>CAVYFC010000009.1:0-691959 GCA_963767665.1 Pirellulaceae bacterium | reverse complement strand
TGATCGCGACGTAATAGGTTCGTGATGCTCCGGCTGGCATCTGGACGCTACCGATGAATGGATCGAGCGTACCGAAGGTACCTCGCGACAGATCGTCCGTATCGGCACCCTGTCCGGCACCCGGCTGATCGTCGTCGATATGCGAATCTCGGCTGACCAACACGAGATTGCCCGCGTCATCGAACACCGAAATGACCGTGTCAGCACGAGCCAAACCGTCGGCGTAATCGATGTCGAAGATCGTCGCCCAGGTCTTGTCGCCATCATTGCGACCGCCGATCGACTGAATGAACTCATAGTCAATCTCGAAGCTGTACCAGTCGATGTCGTTCGGCGACTGCAGGTTTCCGCCAACGCTAATCGTATTGCGGTCGGAAGTCAGCAAGTTGCCGAGCGGTTGGGCTGAACCCAAAGCATCGTTGGTGGCACGTGTTTCGACCGACTCTCCAAGCAACGGCGAGTGACCAGGCATGCCGATGACTTCGATCCCGTTGGTCGCGAAGCGGATATCGGCGCCGAGACGAACGAGCCAGGCTTCTCGTCAAGCTGCCGCAAACGAATCTGCAGCTGATACGTACCCGCGGTCGAGACCACCATCGATGTCTTCGATCGCACCCTCGGCTGGAGTGCTTCGGACACGAATGAAATAGGTATTCGTCTCTCCGACCGTACCCGGCAGAATCACCCGCATGCCAGCATCACGCTCGCTGATGCGTGTAATAGTCACCACGCAAGTAGGACGCTTTCAACAACGGCAACGCGGTACCGGACAAGTTCTGCGATGTTATCGTCAACCGAGCGAGCGACCACGGTTCCGTTGGCATCGACCAACTCGAGGATGGTGTCCAAATCAGCACTGGTTTCTCAAGATCGAAGAACGACCTCGCGTGCCAGCGACGCCAGAGAAGCTGTAGACGTCCAAGTCACTGCTGTCGGTCAGACTGATCGTTCCATGAATCTCGAAGCCGAGTCGGCGATTGACGTCGCCACTCTTTTCATCGGGAGCAAGATTACCAAGGAACGTCGCATCCTGCGGCGTTCCATTCAGATCGCTCTGGCCGCACCGCTGGCAGGCTCGGGTTCGCGAACCAGGGTCACGTTGCGATCGTTGCTGTAACGGTCCAGGCGAACACTTCGCCAATCGCCGGCAGTGCCAGTGGTTGGGCCGTTATTATCCGTATCGCCAAGAGGCCGCCGAAGAAATCGACCCCTGCGGCTGCCGTATCGTCAGCCAACGATGTCAGGATCACCCCGTCACCGCTGCCGCCAATGTAGAGCGAACCGCCCTGTCGGTCATCAATGTCCAACAACGTGCCGTTGGCCGTGAAGCCAGCATCTGGGCCAGCCATTTGACCACCAGACTCTCACTGTCACCGCCGATCAGGTGCAAGCCACTGAAGGTGTGGTGATTGAGAACCTGAATTTCGCCGCGGAGCACATGCGCGATGTCGGTGTCATCCCAGGCCGACTCCGTGGTCAGGACGGCAGCCCGCACTTCCATGCCGTTGACGGAGTTGTTCAGCAATCGGTTGCCGCGAACCAACGGTCCCATGTTGTTATCGAACTCGGCGAATCGATCGATCAACCCGGTTTGACGACCCGGATCCGGATTGACCACCGCTTGCATCGCATTGGCATTGATGTGAATGACCGTCCCAAGGTTATTCTCGATGACATTGTTCACGATGATGGGCTGAGCACCCCGCACGAAGATGGTCGCCGCTGCGTTGCCACCACGCCCACTTCGATTACTTGCTGCCTGACCGTTGGCGTTGTTGCGAAGCACACTGTTCGCAATTCGCACGTCGGCTTGATGCACTTCGACAGCGTTGAATCGGTCGAAACCACCTTCGATCGGCGTCAGACCGCCGCCGAAGGCGATCAGGGCGTGGTCAATGCTGCCTTCCGATTGGTTTGCGAAGAACAAACCGCCCCATTGACCGGGCAAAGGCAGCGACGCAGTTGCCATCGTTCTTGGTATCGAACGATCCCGAGCCACCGTAAGAATCGTCGTTGAGCGCGGTGAAGACCACGTCATTCGATTCATCCCCTTCGGCGATCAACTGACCACCGATCAAGGTCTCGATGCGAGCCCCTTCGAGCTTGACGATGATGCCTGGATCAATCTTCAGACTGCCGTCTAGGCGTGCCTGGATGATTCCCGTTGCCGCATCTTTACGCGGACCACCGGGGGTCGCTTCGATCAGGAGGTTCTCGGTCAGGATGTGGGTGATGTCGGTATCATCCCAATCGCGAGGGCAGCGTGATTCGGTCGAGGACTTCACCGAGCTCCGTGCGAATCCGAATGAACAGCCCGTTGAGACTGTTCTCGATGATCGTGTTCCCTTGGATATCGGGACCGATGCGATTTCCTGTATCCTCGAAACTAAGTGGATCGGCGGAAATCGCCGCATCGGCACTTCGTCGGATCGTGTTCTGGGAAATCGTGGGCCGAGCACCGATCAGGTGAATCGGAGTGAAGGTCTCTTCGACCGACTCGACGAGCAGCTTGCCGCCGCCTGAGACGATCGTGGCGTTATTGACCCAGTTCAGGAAGATGCCTCGCTCCTCCATGTCGGAATCTTCGCGGAACACCATGCCACCCCAGTCGCCGGGATTGGCGCCCGGTCCGGGCCCATCCGAGTCCCCGCCGATCGCGTCGTTGCGGTAGGAGTAGAACGAGACTTGCTCGGTCGGCGTCCCCAGGACCTGCAGGGCACCGGCGCTGCGGTCGATCCCTTCGGCGGAACTACCGACGTCAAGATTGGCCTCTTGCAGCTTGAACAACGCACCGGCGTCAATCATTACTGTGACACCTTGCGGAACTTCCAGACCGGCACCGTCGGCCAGCTGCCGTCAGTCCATCAAACCCGAGTAGATACGGTCGGTTGTCCGCAAGCGTGGTGACATCACCATCCGATCCGCCGTTGCCGATGATACGAACGATGCTTGGCGTGGCCAACAACGACGGCGAACCGGTGGAGTCAATCTTCGCGGTACCACCGACGCGGACGCTTGCGGCGGAGACCGCGGTGGTCACATTGAGAATCGAAGGCGTTTCCGCAACGGCTTCTTCAATGGCGGCAGCGACAGCGGCCGCGAGCTCGTCGCGGCTGCTGAGGGCCGTGAAGGGAACGGCGAATGAACCGGGAGTCACGAAATCATTGTTGTCAAACTCGAAGCGGACGTCAGGATTCACCCCGTCGCTGATCACGAACGACTCGCCATCGGTCAGATCCTCGCCACCGCCGACCGGCATGACGAGAGTTTCTCGCGCCTGCTCGGTGGCCGCGCGAATGTTGTCCAGCGGCGAACCGATTGAACCATCCCCATCGACACCCGGCGTCACGTCGGCGAGCTTATCGACGAAAATCGTGTGACCGGTCTCGAAGTAGAAGTTGAACAAGCCGCCAGGCGTTCCGTTCGCATCCCCGTCCACAGCCACTCCATCCACGTCAAGGATCGTGCTGGCAGCATCCGGAGTGAAATTGAGTTTCAACTCGTAATCGCCAGACGACGTACCACCGAAGCCGGTGTCGGAAATCGACGGATCCATGTCGTTATTGTGGGCGGCGTTGACACCGACGTAGTACTTGCCGGCCGGCAGGTGCAGTCGCAGGAACGAGTCGTTGCTGTAGTAGTCGTCGTTGCTGGCGATCAGTTGGCGTTTTCCGTCGGCGGTCTCGCGGTACAGCGAGATGCTCGTGTCGAGCATGCTCGAGTTCGGAAGAATTCGTTCCGCGATCGTTTCGGCGGTAAGCGTTCCCGCTTCGTTGAGCGAGAATTCGTAAAGGTCCTGGTCCTTGGTCGCGTCGGGATGCACGTAGCGAACATGCACGATGTCATGATCGCCTGGGAAGACAGGTTCGCCGACGCCAAAACCACCCATGATGGTGAGATTGGGAAGATCATAAGTGTGGCCGAGCCCGAGCAGGTGACCAATTTCGTGCATTGCGGTCGTCGAACCAACCGGCTCCGTACTCGGAATCGCCCCAGTTCTCACCAGCGTCCATGATGGCGGTTCCCGCCAATCCGCCGCCAGCGAGACCCGCAACGCCACCAGGTCCACCTTGAACCGTCGGGTCGAGTGCCCGCATGTCACCCGTCGCGATCGTCATCCCTTCATTGTCGGTTTCGATGAATTGAATTCCGGCGAGGTTGGAATAGATCTCGAAGATCTCGCGAGCCCGATCGATCTGGTTGTCGGTGATCAGGTTGAGGGCCGGTGCACCCGAGGGGAGCACCCCGATTACATCTTGGAAGTTATAGAACGCAACTTTCGTCGCGGAGCCAAAGGCTGCAGTACCTGCCCCGAGGACCGACAACGACTGCGCCGCATTGAGCCGAGCACCTGTGAGTGAGGTTCCGGTCAAATTTGGTAGCGGGTCGGCACCGAGCATGATCGCGGATTTGATATCGTCGACCGTGGCCGCTGGGTTGTATCCAGCCAGCAACGCGTAAACGCCGGCGACATGCGGCGACGCCATCGACGTCCCGCTGTTCAGGCCGTAACCACCCCCTAACGTGGTACTCAGGATGTTAGCACCGGGTGCAGCCACATCAACCGTGGTGAGCCCGTAGTTGGAGAATCCCGCCAGTAGATCGTCGTCATCAGTCGCCGAGACAGAAATGATTCCGTCGAGATCGTACGAAGACGGATAGTGCGGTGAGGCGTCCGTGTCGGACCCATCGTTGCCCGCGGCGGCGACAAAGCCAACACCCGCGTTAATGTTCGCCTGGATCGCGTCGATGAGCGCTTGCGAGAAGCCACCACCACCCCAACTGTTATTGCTGACGACGATGTTGATCCCAAAGATCGTTTTCATCGTGACGATGTAATTCAACGATTCGATGATCGCCGAACCAGAAAGGAAATTATCACCGACGCGAAGCGTCATGATCTTGGCGTTCCAGTTGACGCCGGTCACACCGATGCCGTTATCGCCGACTGCGGCAATCGTACCGGAAACGTGTGTCCCATGACCAAATTGGTCCTGCGGAACCGAGTCTCCTTCGAATGGATCGATCCCGTTGATATCGTCGATGTACCCGTTGCCGTCGTTATCAACTCCGTCGCCCGCGATCTCGCCCGGATTGACCCACAGATTGGCCTGCAGATCGGGGTGACTCAAGTCGGCACCTGAATCGATCACCGCGATCACGGTTTGCGCCGAACCGGTGAAGACATCCCAAGCTTCGGGCATATCGATATCAGCATCGATGGTTCCACCGGTCTGCCCGGTGTTATCCAGGTGCCACATGTCGGGATACTGCGCATTGTTCGGCGCCAGGGTTGTCTGATACGAATAGTCAGGCTCGGCATAACGAACCTCATCGAGCTGGGACAGCTGAATCGCTCTTGCGATGATGTCCACTCCCAAACTTGTCTTCACAAGACTGGCGCCGATGAAGTCAAAGTCCTTCATGACTTCCAGACCGTTCTGATTCAGAATCTCCGCGCGACGCTCCTCTGTGACGCCCTCCTCGAAGCTCAGCAGGAGTTGGCCTTTGGTGAAACCAGCTGCCCCACCGCCCAGCAGGTGCGATTCTGGTGGGATGTCACGATGACCGGGCTCTTTGATCGAGCCGGGCATCTCGAACGTGAGCGGCTCACTACGGATTTCCGCTCGCACCGTCGTCCCGCCAACTCCGAGCGGACCGATCTGGGTCGCCGTATCAAAGCTTGAATTATCGTCGTCGACCGGCACCGGTTCGCTGAACCGAACATCGACTCGGTAGGAGCCGGTTGAGTTACCGTCGCTCGCCCCGCTGCCATCGGCCGCGTAATTCACGTTGGACGAACTGGACAGCCCGATGAAGTAGGTGCCGGCGACACCCACGGCATGAATCAACTGCTCCGCACCCTCGGTGCCCGCGCCATCCACTGCCAGAAGCTCGTTGCCTTGAGCATCAAACAGTCGGATCGCGATATCGAGACCGGGCTCGGGAATCGCATCGACCGTGATCGTCCCGCCGGTCAGCAATTCAAAGCGGTAGAGGTCGACATCGTTGGCGCGTCCGACTGACGCATCAAGATTGTCTCCGATGAAGCCGACGTGGGTTGCGTCCGCCGGCGTATCCTGCTGCTCATTGAACAGCAGTCGCCAGCCATTGAGCACACCGGTATTGCCGGTCGCGGTGTCCTCGACTTCGAGCCGCCACGAACCGCGTGCGTTGGTCGCATCGAAGGTCGACAACGGCTCGACCGGCCGATAGCGACCGGTATAGGGACCGACCCCTTCGAGAATCGAAATCGCTGCCTCGTCATCCAGGATCGTGTTGAGAAGCGGCTGATAGTCGCCGCCGATGGCTTGCAACACGCCGCCGGCACCGTCGCCGCCCAATCCCGATAGCCCGGCCGGAACGTTGATCGTCCCAATCTGGACACTGGTATCAGGATCCAATTGGTAGACAACACCGTTGTTGTTCGACGCCAGCACAAATCCCTTGATCACCGCAAGCCCAACCAGGGCCGCCCCGGGGCTGTCCAGGATTCCCACCACGCTGCCGTCTTCGGCGCTGAACTCGACGATTTGGTTTTGATTGTCAATCCCGAACAGGGTGCCGCGATCGCCACCTCCGGTCAGCCCGCCACGAATTGCAACCGCGGGAGTCAGCCGGCGTAGTTCTTCATCGGCGAACGGATCGACGAACACCAATTCTCCGGAAGCGGAATCGAGCAGGACGACTTCGCTGTTGAGCACAGCCAGTCCGTCGACCGACGCATTGGAGAGCACCATCGAGTCGACCACGCCACCGTTGTCGGGATCGAGCTCAAACAGCTCGTTGCCATCGGAGGCGATGTAGTAGAGGGTGCCGCCTGCAAATGCCAAACCAGCATCTGCTCCGGCGGTTCCTGGAGCCGGGAACGAATTGAGCGTACCACCGGTTGCCGGATCGAGTTCCAGAATCAGATTATTGGCACCGTCGACTGCAAACAGTCGTTCACCCTGAATTTTGACGACCGAAATGCGGGTACTGGTATCGGGTCCGACGAGTTGGGTTTGGGAGCCGTCGACCCAGATCTGCAAGACGTTTTCGCCAACGCTCTGGACGCCGGCGTCCTTGATCCCGACCGATGCAAGATCGGTGGAGAATGATTGGACATAGACTTCCGAACCGTCGAGGTAGGCCAGTGTGAAGAATCCACTGCCTGCTGCGACGCGACGACCGGGGTCTGCCGACCCGAAGTGATCAGATTATTACCGACCGGCGTCCCGTCAATCGCGAATCGCTGGACGAAGATGTTGCCGCTGTCGGACCAGGTCACCTGATAGGAGTCATCGGCCGCGATGTCGATCCGTGGATTTAACGTGGATTCGAAGATCCGATTCTTTGCCATCATTGATCAGAACTCCCGATGAAAGCATCACGCCATCGGAGTCGAATGATCCGAGCATCGTGGCCCCCTTCGCCAGGTCCACATCATCCTCATCCCAAACGATGTGGTAAGATCCCATTGGAATCGACTGGCGATGTCGGCATTGAACGTCGTCAAATTCATCGTCGTTCTCACCGTCGTCAATCAAGAACGGATCCGTCTTCGGAGTTCCGTCGGGGTTGAAGAATGCGGGCATATGTGTTACGTAGAGGAAGTTACCGTCCAAGTAAGCCGCTCATCGCGACGACACTGAACTCACCTGACGGCGCAACCGCCACGCGCGGCTGCACCTGGTCTTCAAAGATGCCAACCACGCTCGTGCTTACGAACAGTCGAACTCGCCGGTCACCGGGACGCTAGCTTGATCGTAAGACTTGCCGCGAACAATTCAGATCGCCAAAGAAGGTTGGTGCTAAGCTGATCGGTCCAAGAGGCAACCCATCTGCCGGAACCAGGCTCAACATGGACATCCGATAGACTGCCAGCATAATACCTGGCCATCGCTGACCTGAAACTCGACCGTCAACGGCTGTCCTATCGGCGTCGAAGTGACGGCCACGAATCGTCGCGACCGTGTTGTCGTCTTGGTCGAGTTCAAGCGACTTCCATACGACGACGAAGCGACCTAATCGTCGATTCCAACCGTCGGATTGAGCTGATACCGATCCGTGATCTGATTCACCTGAATCTCGCCCGAGATCGCGTTGTTGTTGACATCGAAAACCTGGGCGTAGATGCCGGAACTGGTATCGGCGTCACGGACCACATCCGTCCAGACCACGACGTAATTGCCGTTGGAGCTGCGAGCGATCTCCGGATCATCCTGGTTGCGCGAGCCAAACTGGCTGACCTGCAATTCGGGGCCAACCTTGGCCCCGCTGGTGTCGAATCGTTGCGCGTGAATGCCGCCTTCGTCGGCCTGAGAGCCAAAGGTCACGACAAAACTGCCGTCACCGTTGACGGCGATCGCTGGCAGGACCTGGTCGCCACCGGTCAGCGTGTTAACCTGGAACTCATCACCGATGGCAAAACCGTCGGCGCCAAATCGACGTCCAAAGATTCCGCCCGCGTCCCCATCCTGATCGAAACTGCTCCACACGACGACGAGGTTGCCGGCGGCGTCGACACCGGCGTCGACGAAGGCTTGTTCGTCCTGCGTGAAGGTGTTGATCTGGAATTCGTCGCGCAAGACATCCGCGTTCGCATCGAAGAGCTTACCGAAAATTCCGTTGACATCACCGTCTTGATTGAAGCTCTGCCAAACGACAAAGAAACTGCCGTCGGCCCGACGCACCGTTTTCGATCGATTTTGACCGTCCGTGGTTTCCACATTGACCTGGAATTCGCTGTTGTGTCCCTTGATCAACTCGTCGACATTGATCGAGGTCACGCCTTGGCGATTGTTGACCAATTCGATGTCGGGGTGGTCGAAGCGACCAGCATCGCCAGCAAAGTTGACCAGGAACGCGACGTTGCTCTTCCCACCATCGTCAATCGTGTTCACCGAGAGCGAGCCTTGGTTGAGTTGATTATCGGTGGGAACCATGACCGGATGGTCAATGCCACCGTCGGTACCCAGGAAGGTCACGATGAATCGGAATGGATTGTCATTGCCGCCGATCTGGGCGGGAACCACGGTCAGCAACACATCCGTATTGGCAAGGGCTCGCAACGCGTCCTCGATGTTGGTCGCCGTCCCAGCCGCATTGGCGGCCTGGTTGCCGACATACGTGATCGGACCGGTGATCAAGCCGCGGTGAGCAAGCCGGAAGGTGCCGCCGTTGGGCGTATTGTTCGGGGTGTTTGTGAAGACGATTTCCTGAACCTCGTTGGACGTTCCACGGTCCGGGGTGACCGTGACATCTGCCAGTCCAGGCAATCCGCTGAGCGCAGCCTCGATGTTGGCCGCCGTGGTCGAACCGCGGTTCGCTCCGGCATACGCAATTTGCCCCGTCGTCGCCGTACCGACTCGAAGTGAGAACTGCGTGTTGTTGCCCAGCGGTCCTTGCAGCTCGATCCGCTGAAGCTCGTCAAACTCTTCATCGATCGGGACACCGTCGGCATCGTATCGCTTTGCGTACACGCCGCTTGCGCTACCATCCTGAAGGTTACTGGTCCATGAGACGGTGAATTCACCCGTAGGCGAGGCTGCGACGGAGGCGAGTTGCTGAGCATCGGCAATCCGGTTGTTCACACGAAGCTGGCCGTCGGAACCCTCTCGCTTGGCGACCACGTCCAGATGTGTCACTCCGCCCTGATTGTCGCCAAGTGTCAACAGCGGTTGATCACGACCGCCATCGGGGCCGACAAATCGGACTTCGAAGTCTTGTCCGCTTGTCGCTCCATAGACGGACTCGGTGATGTCCAGCGAACCTTGATCCAGGTTGGACTGCTCCAGGACAAGGAGCTCGACATCCAGTCCTGCAAGTGGTCCCTGGAACGTGACCTGGAAATCCGTATCACTACCAGCAACAGCTATGACTGTCACATTGCCGACGCCAATGTTAGGCAACGCCTCAAGCTCCGCCTGGATGTTTGCCGCCGTGGCGGGACCAGCGAGAACGATCGGCGCCGTCAAGTTGCCTTCGAACGACAGCACGAAGCTGCCGCCCGAGGTGCCCTGGACGGTTTGCTGGATACTTAGGGTGCCTTGATCCAGATTGTTCTGGGTCACGGTCAGTGCTGCCACATCGGTACCAGCCAGCGCGCCGGTGAACTCGACGGTGAAATCAAAGTCGCTGCCTGCTACCTGCGAGACCAAGACATCTCCCGCAGCGGCGGCACCTGATGCGATCAAGGCGGCTTCGATGTTGGCGGCGGTCGTCGCGCCGATTCCGGCTCCGGCGAACACGATCGGTCCGACGGGAGTACCGCCAAAGTCAAGCGTCACGTCGCCGCTGGTCGGATTCCCGGTGAAACGCAGCGTTTGCAGTTCGTTCACCATTACCGGACTATCGGTCAGTGACAGCAACTGAACCTCATTGCGATTCGGCTGTGCGAACACCTGGATCTGGTCACCGGTGTTGCCGAGGGCACGCAGCGCGTCGCGAATTCGATTTGCCAGTTGGTTTGCGTTCGTGGTGAAGACGATTGTGCCGGTCTCGACACCATCGTGAATCAGCGTGAACAACGAACCGTTCGACGGCGGACCAAGGAAGCGAAGTCGCTGGATCTCATCCACTTCGCCGATGGGCTGACCATCCGCGGTGAATCGTCTCAACGCAACACCATCTGCATCATCATTGCCCTGGCCTGCCCAAGTCACAACGAAGTCACCGTTCGCTTCGATCCCGACGTCGGGACCAAATTGGTTGCCAGCAACCTCGCGATGAACGAGCAACTCATCCGTGATCGCCACACCGTTGGGGTCGTAAACGCGGGCAAAGACACCGTCAGTATCGCCGGTTCCATTGCCGGTCCAGACAACGACGAACCGACCGCTCGCGTTCATGGCGATCGATGGCGAAAACTGGTTGCCCGTAGTTGTTTGGTTGATCAGGAACTCATTGCCGATTGCAACACCTGCGGACGTGTACCGCCGGGCATAAACTCCTTCTCCAGAATCGTCTTGGGTTGGACTCGTCCAGACGACCACGTAGTTGCCGTTGGCGTCCGCGGCAACTTTCGAATCTCTTTGCTGGCCCTTCTCAAACGTCCCCACGGAGAGTTCAGCGCCCTGGACCGCCTGCGGATCGGCGACGGTACGGTAGTTGAGTTGAATCGAACCATCGCGTTCGCGCAGGATCGCCTGGAAATCCAGCGGTCCGACCAAGTCCGAATTGGCATTGTCGACACGCACGTTGTTCCACTGGACGATGAGTCGTCGGTCGCCGGGATCGCCCAACAAATCCCAGAACACGGCATCGACTTCGGCCGCGCCCGTGCGCAAGTCTTCCCAGAAGGCCGCGATCGTTGGCTCATTGGGCGTGATCAGCAGGTCGGAATTCTGGCTGCTGTCGTTGCTGTTGACGAACGTCACCAAGCCGTTGCTGCTGACAAACAGGCCGTCGTAGTCATTGCCGTAGAAGTTGAATTCGAATCCATCCAGGGACGCCGAATCGATCCCGACCGCGGCGTCATCCACCCCTTGTACTCTGGCCACGCGAGCCAGAAAGCCGTCACTGCCGCCATTGCTGGTCAGGGTCTCGATCGACCCACCACCGCTCGTGATTCCAACATCGAACATCGCGGTGCCGCGGAAGTTACCCGCCAAGAGATAGCTGTCGGCGTCCTCGACAACGACACTGGTGGCAAGATCGTCTAGGGTACCGCCGTAGGTCTTGACGGATTGATAGTTCCCTTGGTCACTTAACTGCAGAACAAATGCGTCGCTTCCACCCGCGGATTCCACATTGGCTCCGCCGAAATTGGCGGTGGATCGGAATGAACCCGCGACAGAGATCGTTCCATCGGTCTCAATAAAGATGGACTCGCCACTATCCGATGAGGCACCTCCTCCGAAATACGACCACTGGCTCACTCCATCCTCATCGAATCGCTGGACCCACACTTCCCCCTGTCTAGTGCCCGTGACATAAACGTCATTGTCCGCGTCGGATGTAACATCGTTGACGACGATCGGACGCCGTGCTCGCAACCCCTTGCACCCAGCGAAACGTACCGGTTGCGGTCATCTGCTGCACGAAACCATCGGCGCTGACCAGCGCTGGTCAAGTTGGCGACGTTGTTGTTGCCACCGGCAGGATTGAAGTCGACCGTGCTACTGAACGAACCAGCCGTCGTGACGTTTCCAGCTGCCGTGATGTGGATTCCTTCCCCTCGATCGGCGCCGGTGCCGCCAAGCTGTCGTACCCAAACAAGATTGCCCGCCGTGCTCAGGCGAAGGACAAAGATGTCGGTACTGCCGGCACTGGTTAGATTCTGAATGCCAGCCCCTGGATCGAAATCGGCGGTCGCCGAGAAGAATCCCGTGGCCGCAATTTGCCCCGTGCTGTTGACGTCCAGACCACGCGTTTCATCG
Organism: Pirellulaceae bacterium; assembly: GCA_963767665.1. Classification (GTDB taxonomy): domain Bacteria; phylum Planctomycetota; class Planctomycetia; order Pirellulales; family Pirellulaceae; genus Rubripirellula. The sequence goes on along the minus strand of CAVYFC010000009.1, from coordinate 679,597 downwards.
ATCGCCGTTCCGCCGATTCCACGCGCCCAGAGCGTGTTGCCCGCGCTGTCAAGCTTCCAGATCAGCGCGTCGGTCGACCCATTGCTGGTCAAACCGGTCCCGCCGAAGTTGGCAGCCTGCGAAAAGCTACCGCCGACAATCACGTTGTCCGAGTCGTCGACGACCACGCTGGTTGCAACGTCGCTGCTGATGCCGCCACCGGCACGAACCCAAACCAGCGCACCGGACGGCGAGTACTTGGCCACGAACGCGTCGTTGCCACCTGCACTGGTCAATGTGCTGAGACCGTCGCCAAGATCGAAATCGACGGTGCCCTGGAACGAACCGGCCAGGTACACGTTACCCGACGAGTCGACCGCCATGGCGTTGATGCTGTCGTCTCCCGAACCGCCAATCTGAACGGCTTGCCCAGTGTCGGTGAACTGCTGCAGAATCCTTCGCACCGTCTCATTGCCGGTGATGTCTTCGAAGTCGGTGGCAACACGGTAGGCTTGGTAACCGAACTGGTCGGGCCCGACCGCGGGCGTTTTCGTACTACCAAAGTCGACATTATTCACGGTCCGCTGTTGCGGCGCATCGAAGAGCGTCACCACTTGAGCGGAGCGCTCGTATTCAACTCGGATGTCATCGACGTACCAGCCTTCCTCGTTAACGATGAAGTCCGACTGGAAATTGAACTCCAATCGAATTTGCTTTCCTGCAAACGCCGACAGGTCCAAGGACACGGACTTCGAAACCAACCGTGCTTGCCGTGGTGGCAAGCAGCGCGGTGGTCTGGCCTTCGGAGACCACTCGAATTTGGGCTAAGTCGAAGCCCGCCTCGGTGCTCAGGAAATGATTGAGGCGAAGCGTGATCGGACCCGTGATCGTCGGATCCGTCAAGATCGATTTCAGGTGACCGGAGCGTCCCTTCGGCATTGTTGGCGTACGAACCACCGCCGGTTGCCGTCTCATTCGCACCAAAATAGAAACTGAACTGCGGCGTGTGCCCAAGCTGGTTGCCCCGACCCGTCGAGAGATGCCATTGGTCATTGTCACCATCGGACGTGTAACCCGAGGCATCGCCGACGTTCGTGATCTGAAGCTGTCCGGCGTCAAGCTGGTTATCGACCACGAGCAGGGCGGGATGGTCGATCGCGGTCCCAACGCCATTGATCGGTAAAGGCGAAAGTAAACTCCTTGGCATTGACCGGCGTGACCGTCAGCGCCACACCCGGGTCGAGCAAGCCGATCCAACGCTTCCGAAATGTTCGCGGCCGTGGTTGCCGCGTCACCAGGATTCGGCCCCGCAAACTCGATCGGTGCCGTCGCTCGGCCGAGGAAGCCGAGTCGGAACGTTCCATCGGTCGCATTCCCGACGATCGTCAACGTTTGCGATCGAACCATTCGAAAAGTCGGTGCCGTACAGTTCGAAGGGCGCACCACCAACCGGCGCAACGGGCTGCCAGAACGCCTGGGGAATCTCGACGAGCTTGTAGGTCTGATTCAGATCAAGATTGACGAAGGAATACCGGCCTTCGGAATCGGTCACGGTGCTGCGCTCACCCGGATCCAGATCACCGTTGTTGTTGGTGTCGATGAAGATCGTCCAGCCTGGCAAGCCTGGCTCATCCTCATCACGCTGGCCGTCACCGTTGAGGTCATCGTACTTGACGCCGTAAATCTGGCCGCCGCGTACCTGGGAGCCGAGATCGCGAATCAATTCGACGCGTTGGCCACCCGGCGATCGAAGATAGACGCGCAGATCGGGTCCCCACTCGTGATCGATGTCGACTTCGACGTTGACGTCCGAGATGAAGAAGGACTCGATGACCGAAATCGCCGAAATCACCGAACCACCATCGGGAATGTTCAGCGGAACTTCATTGCCATCCACGTCCGAATGATCACGGACTGTCGTAAACCGCCGCGACCGACTGCTGCGAAATCGTTCCGAGGTCGGTGGCATCACCGATCGAATCGTTCGCTTCCTCGGAAGCTCCGATCTGCAACTGATACGTGGAGGTCGAAAGGTCGAGCGGGAACGTGAGGGTTGCTTTGCTTCGGCCGCATCGTAGGCGACCGACGCAGGGAACAACAACGATTGATCGCGGGTATCGATCAAGTCGATAGAAGGCAGGCGTGGTTGCCGAGGCGGGATCCAAATCGGATTCGTTGAAGTAAACGTCGATCTGGTCCTTGGCCTGCGACAGGCGCACCGCTATTTGGGTCACGCGTGATCGGCTGCGGCACGACCGAGATGACCTGAGCACCGAGCTGCAACTCAAATCAACGAGAATGAGCTCCCGTTGTCGACCATGTCATCGGTCGTGTCGCCGAAAGCATCGCCGTCGACGTCGCGCAGCGCTTCGGGACCGGTTCCAAGAATCTGAATTCGATAGTGGTCATCCGGCAGTGCTTCGGAGAACCGCAGAGTGACCTCATTCGGAGCGGTACCGACACCCGCGAATGCTGGCGTGATCGCCACGTCATTCCCGTTTCCGAATAATGCCATCACCGTCACTACGAAACAGCAGGATTCCCGATCCCAAGGTGTTGGCATCGATGACGTCACTGGAGTCAAAGACAAGCTTCAGCTCGTTGGGCGCTTGATGAAGTACGTCGTTTTGCTCGATCGGATCGCCCACATTCGGCAAAATCTCGACCAATCGCGGCCCCACGGCGAGCAATTGTCGCTCCTCCAAGAACTCCAACTGCAGCTTGCGCCGCATCCGAGACGACTCCTGGGCCGAGCGTGTTCGCCGGCGTAATGCGGATGGCGTTTTGGAATGGACTCGACGGTTAGACATCAATCGGCCTCGATGCATTTCTAAAAAAAATTGATTTCGATTGCGGGATGATTGCGATCAATTAATTTAATCGCCTTACACCTGCAGAGGGATTCGCGGCAGCGAAATTCTCGAATATACCACCAGCCGCTGCCTTCCATCGGGAATGGCAACGACTGGCGTCATAATAGTTAGGATCCAAACGAGCTCCATCGCGTTGGAAGCGTTGGAAGGCTCCATCATTCAAAATTGATCTCATCCATCAAGAGTGCCAAGGCCTCGTCGACACTCTGCGCAGGATGCCTCTTCGCGGTCTTCCGCAATCCATTCGGCAGCCTCGGTGGATACGGCACCAGTGATCTCCACGCCACCCGCCATGATCAGGTCGAGCGGCTCTTCTTCGTTCAACGTGTCAACCGGAGCCAGTTCCAGGTTTCTGCACGGCAAGTCCCGCCGGGCTAGCGGAGGCAAATCCGCTGGACACCGCCAAACTTGCACAACGACTCTCCTCTAGTATTGGTCAACGTGCAGCGAGATTGTTCGCTCAACACCTTGATAACCTCAAGGGCATCCTTGGCCGAAACGTTTCCGTCGCCGCTCATGTCGTAGTAATCCGGCGGAGGCGACCCGATCTCACTGACAGGAAGCGAGCCAGACCCCGTGAGCCAGCGAGTCGTCGGCTCAAGAAATTGATAATACGGAGGGCGTCGATCGCTGTGATGTCACCATCCGCATTGACATCTTCTCGCAATTCCGGGCAGAGGGTTCTGGTATTGGGAGGCGTGTCACATTGATCGTCACCGTGACCGGATCACTTGCCAGACCGGTGCTGTCGAGCACGCGGTAGGTGAACGAATCCTGGTCACCGACTTCCGCCGAGACGCTCGTGTAGACGAACGTCCCATTTGCATTGACGCTCCACTGTTCCCTTGCTCGGACCCACGATGTTGTCGACGTCGACGGTCAGCGAATCGCCATCGACATCAATGTCGTTCTTGAGCAGGCCGCTTTGAGGATCCAGCACCTGCAAAATCGATCCGACTTGCACGCTGTAGCTGTCGGGACCAGCCACTGGACGATCGGCAACTGGGTTCACTGTCAGGGTGAAGGCATCACTGACATTGAAGGTGCCGTCGGTCGCAGCGATCTCGATCTCAGTTGGAACTGAGGTGGTGAACTTGTTGGGCTGCAACAAGATTCGCATCTGATCGCCGATGAACTCAATCGAGCGTACCAGCGGATGAGTCGCGATTTGCTGAGCCGTTGGATTCGTCAGGTTATCCAATCGTGCCACGCTGTAGGTCAGCGTGTCGTTGTCACGATCGGAGAACACATCGGACAGCGTTCGCAGGATGATCGTGTCTTCATTGGCAACGATCGGTCCCAACGAACCGGTCACCGTCGGCGGATCAGGCGTGTTGTTGACGGTCACATCAATCGGCTGTGACGTCTGCAGACCCGTGGCGTCTCTTGCGGTGACTGTCAGCACCGCAGGGACACCGGTCGGAGTGAACTGGTAGGACGGCAACTCCAAGCGTAGCGTGTTTCCGGTCACACTCGCGACGACGGTGCCGCTGTTGCTAGTCGCCGTGAACTCCATCGTCTCACCCTCAGGATCCCGGAACCAGCTGGTCAGGTTGTAGGTGAAGACCTGTGGATCGTCTTTGCTCTCCATGTAGATGAGCTCATCGAGACCAGCATTGCCGTTGATGCCGATGAAGGTCGGCGGATCGTTCTGGTCAGCGACCAGGATCCGAACCGTTCCGGTCGCAGACTCGCCCAGGCTGTCCTGAATCTCGTAGGTGAACGTGTCGGTGCCGCTGAACTGGAAGGCGGGTGTGTAAACCAGCGTATCCCCTTGTCGCGTCACCGTTCCGCCACCGGTTGTGGTGGTGCTGTGCGAGCTGAACACGACCGTTTGGCCTTGATCAATCTCGTCCTGAGGTCCTGGTGTGTCGTTGGCAAGGATCCCGGTGGGCCCGAAGATCGGAATGTTCAACGCCATGTTTTCAGGAGTCGCGTATGTGTCGGTCTCTGCCGTTGGCGGATCGTTGACCGAGTTGATCAGAATCTCGACCACGCCGGTCGTCGGCGAAACCTTGCTCTGTTGTCCAGCACCGGGAACATCGGCGACGGTGTAAGTAAAGCGATCCTTCACGGTCGTGCTGCTGAAATCAGCAGGTGGCGTATAGATCACCGTATCGCCGCCAGCCGAAATGAAGACCTGGCCACCTTGTTCGGTCGTGAACGGTCCGCCCGAGCTTCCGACGGACTGAATCACCAGTGGCTGGTCCGACTCGTTGGCGGGACCAGGCACGTAGAACGGTGCAATCAGTTGAGGCGCTGGTGAAGGTGGTCTGTTCATCCTCATTGATTTCAGCTTCGACCTCAACCGGCGTGGTTACCGCGACCGGTGGATCGTTGACCGGTTGAACCATGATGGTGACACGAACCGGAACTGAATTGACCAACTCGGTTTCCGGTGCAGTCGGCTTCACATCGGTGACGCGAGCGGTGAAGGTGGCCGAACCGTTGAAGTCAGCTGCAGGCAGGAACGTGAACGTTCCGTTGCTTGCCAGATCGAGTTCACCGGCAACCACTTCCACTCCTCCGATGGTGGTCGTCAGGGTGCGAATCCCAACATCCTCTGAGTAGATCGCGATCTGATCACCATTCGGATCGGTGATACCGAACAGCAACCCGTTGTCGTCGGTATTGGGGGTCGTGTTTCCGTCCGCATCAAGCACAAGCAGAGCGACGTCCTCTTGCACGTTGAAGGTACGCACGGCCTGTGGCAAACCAATCTGCGGTGGCAAGCCCGACTGGATCAGCACCGGATAGTCTTCCACTTCTCCGCTCAGAGCCAAACCGTTGGGTCCCAGGCCACCATCTCGCGAGACGCGGAATCGGGCGTAGGTCGTCGTCGGCACGGGGGGTGGCGTGACGAAGTTCGGAACGGTGATGTTGAAGGTCCGTGTGAACGGCGCCCCGCTATCGGTGAACACGGCACTTGCCTGCGTTCCGTCGATGATCTGCTCACCTGGGTCGTTCCAATCACCATCGGCGTTGAAGTCGATCCATGCTTCGAGCACGCCGGAGCCAGTAACGGTGACAGTGATTGGAGTCACCACACCCTTGCTGAGGTTACCGTTGGGGTTGATCGTACTGATGAAGCTGACGCCGTCCTCGTCATCGGCATAGACCAAGACGCGATCGGCCTCGACCGCCACTTCGCTCGGATTCAAACCGCTCTCGTTGACCGCAGCTCGGATCGCTCCGAAAATCGACTCCGTTGAGGTTGGATCGAGCGGTGCGATGGCATAATTCTCTTCACGGAAGATGCCGTCGACATCAAACTCGAGCGTCACGGTGCGGTCCGCCAAGGTGATCGTGATGGTATCGCCATCACGCGTCGTCGGAACGACACCCGGTTGCAATTGAATCTGGGCGTATCCATCCGCAACGATCGTGTTGAACAACTGCCCTTCCGAGGAGATGGCGATGATCAAATCGTCTCCGTCGGCCAGCGGCGTCACCTGCCCATCGGGCTCGGCATCCACACGGGTACCCAGCATCAGGTCGTTACCGGTCACATGTCGAGCCCCGTCGTTGGCCAGCAACGTCGGGAACTGACCGGAGACCAGGCCACGAGGATCGGGGGCATCGGAGAAGTCGAGCCCAACGGTCGGCAACAGAACCGTAAATTGAGTCGTCCCGTCTTCTCGATTCGGCTTGAGCGGATTGCCCAGCACGTCCTTGACGGCCGGCAAGTAGTAGGAATCGACGGGGCCAAAAATCAGTTCGCCATTCTCGACGAATAGGGTGTTGCCACCTCGATCTTCCGCCCTCAGGTTCGTATCGCCGCTGACGGAGTTGATGGCCGACAGCATCGCTTTCTTGACTTCCACCGCCGAGAAGGCAGGCGAAATCCGAATGGGCGTCGCACCACCAGGAACCCCGCTGACGTTCAGATTCGGAGCCTGTGTCACATCAATCACGGTGCCCGGCTTGTCCATCAACTGGACTCGGGCCGAAGGTTGACCATTGGTATCGGACAACACCATGGCCGAAATATCGAGTCCGCCCATGTTGTTGTTGATCGCTGCCGCGAGCGCGACGGCCACATCGGCAACGGTGCTACCAGGTTGGAAGACAACCGGCACATTGTTGGCTGAGATGCCGCCACCATTGACGGCAGACTCGAACTCGTAGCTCACCGAAACGGCACCTTGGCGAATCGTTAGCACCTCGCCATCCCTGACGATGCCGGGTCGCAGTGTGGCTCCGGTCAATCCCGGCACCCCTTGCGATGGGATCCCGTTGATGTCGACGCGAGCCTGATCGATCTGACCGAACGAGATGCGACCGAGCCCCAAGTTCTGTGCCGTAATACCAGTATTGGCTGCGTTGACAGCGGTCACCAGGCTGTTGGCGATCACGTCCACGGTACTGAAGGTGTCGTAGGCAACCGGAATCGAGCCCGTCACGGTCGACTGGGTGTTGTTCAGGTTGAACTCGAAGATGACATCGTTTCCGTTGTCGTCGGTCAACACGATCACACTGCCGTCACGAATGCCGCCACCGCCGACCAACGGAAGGGTCAACAACAACGGTCCAAAGACTTCGATCGTCGAGGATTCGGTGACCGATGGTTCGCCGATCACTTCGAGCGAAGAGCTGGTCACATCAAAGCCGAGTCCCTTCTCGCCCCCGATGGTCAAGAGACCGCCGGGAATCACGACCAAATCCTCTGGCTTCAGACCAGCGATCCCGCCTGGGATGTTGCCGGCCACCGTATTGATGTTGTTCGAGATCAGGACGGCGACCTCATCCGCGGTCATCGTTCGTGTGATCTCAATCGCTGAATTACCGGGTATCACACCTGGGTTGGGTCCATCAATGCGATCGATCTCGAGGGTGACCGGAGCGTCACCATCGTTCGGCGTGATCACGATCGTATCGCCATCGGCTGATGGGCGACTCAAACCAATCACATTCAGTTGACCTTGTCCGACGGTCGCGGTTCCATCGACGGGCAAGTCGAGGTAAACCGAGACATTATCGCTGGCAATCGACGGAGTCAGACCCAAGCCTGCACCCTCGACCGAATCGCGAATCGCCACAGCAATTTCAGCGGCCGTATTGAGTCCGACCAACGAGACGACTCGACTGCTTCGATTGTTCACACCGTTGCCGGTGTCAAATTCGAAGGTGACCGATCGTCGGCCATTGCTGACCAGGAAGGTGTCACCGTCAGCGATTCCGCCAACGCCGGCAGCCGTGATGGGCACCTGCAGTGCCAACGTGCGAGCCGGTTGGATCAACCCACTCGCCATCGAATTGACGCGAGTTCCGGACTCCGCACCGATGATCACTCGATCCGCCAAGACGCGAACGTCCACATCAAGCCTGCCAGCATCGACCACCGACTGAATCGCGGTCGCCATGTTGTTGACAATCTCTTGAAGATAGACTGCCAGATCGGCTGGATTCGTAGGCGTCTCACGCAGCGGCAAAGCGATCGGCACCGTGCCTGGCAGCGTCGCATCACCTCGATTGAACTCGAAAATGGTGATGGGGCTGTTGCCATCGTTGATCTGGAAGATATCGCCGTCAGAAAGGCCACCTGCATTGGTGCCCTGTTGCGGAACGACCAACGTGACCACTTCGGGTGTCAGCAATGAGTATCCCGATTCGAACTCAAAGAAGACCGTTCCACCCGTCGCGTCGATGATCGATACCTGATCCCCATCGCTGACTTGGCTTGGATCGGGAGCGATCACCACCATACGGTCGCGATTGTTCATCTGGATTCGGTAAGAGCGATCGCTCCGCCAGATCCCTGCCAGCGGTGTCAACGTGATCACACCGCGGGTCTCGTCATAGCTGAACGTGTAATCGATGCCCTCTTCCAGGAGCACATCATTCTCGAACAGGGCGAGATTTGCACCTGGCGTGCGCAGCCCGTTGATGGGCGAAACCACCACGGTCGAATCATCGATACCCGAACCCACGAACGGATCGGAATCATCACCCAAGTCTTGCACAAGGATGCGGAATTCAGAGAACACACCGGAGCTGCGATTGACGAAGCTCACCGAGGGGTCGTTGTCCGTCCGTCCGAAGTCATTATCGAGCGGCCATTCCAGCGACACGATTGGACCGACGAAATCGGCGCGGTCCAAGGCACCACGATCCTTGAAGACGTTGGCCCCGATACCTCCAGGAGGCGCCATGTTCGGTTCGTCGGCACGGAGCTGACCAGAGTGATCTCGTCGTGGTGCGAAAATCGACGGTGAGGGAATGCCGACCAGATCGTAGATCGCTTCAAGATCGACATTGGGATCGATCGAGTCGACGGCGCTGTCGATAATGGCGGCGTTGGAGGCCGGCGTGAAGCGTCCTCCGGCACCATCCTCCAACAGGTCGTCACCCACCAACGTGATGAAGTTTCCGGGCGACTGACCCGGCGTTCCGGGCTGGCGAACGACAAAATTGAAGTCTGAATTACCACCGGCAACATTGCTCGGTCCGGTTCGCAGGTCGGTCGACAGGCTTCCGTCCAAAGCCGGGTTGCGGTTGATCACGTTGATGCCGGGGATGACCCACCAAGAGACATCCGAGCGAATCTGCGTGTTGCGTTCCTCGTCATACTGGTAGGCGTTGCCGGTGGCCACAACCTGACCCTTCTTGACGCTCAGATCCTGATTCAAATCATCGATTCGACCACCGAAACCAAAGACGCTTGATTCTTCTTGAACGATGCTCTGATGGGCATTCACGACCACGTTGTTCAAAATGGCAGCGCTCGCACCACTGGAGATCAGGATGCCATTCTCAATCAGCACCTGATCGGACTCGCTCGAGTATTCGCCATTGAGAAGATTGCCATTGGCGTCGCGGGCAACGTCCGGTCCGAGCTTGAGACCGGCGGCACGGGCTTCCGGGCTCAATTCGATCTTCGCCGCATTCTCGATCAGCACGTATAGTTCGGTCGTCCCTCGAGAATCGGTGAACGTACCGTCTGGCACGATGTCGTTCGTGCCGCCACTCTCACGTCGGTCGTGACCGAAACCGGTCGTGAAGTCAACACTTCCGAAAATCGAAGCGGGGAAACCAACGTTGCGGATGAAGTTCTCAATCCCCACGTTGTCGCCGTAGGATCCACCGAGGGCCTGAGCTCGAACGCGAGTGACCGGCCCGTTGCGTCCGTCGGGACCGTTCCCCACCTCGTGGTTCGGCAGGGCGGGATTGTTGAGGTAGCCGTTGATCGCGTGGGCGGTGGCCCGCAGGATATCGGGCACCCGTTGGCCGCCCGTGATACCAATGCTCGCATTTTGCAGGATTGGAATGTTGATGTTGCCATTGGGCAGCACGATTGCATTGACGCCCGCGCTGTATTCGAACGTGACACGGTTGCCATCGGCGTTGACGCCGGCATAGGCGTCACCTGGACGCGTCGGAATCAGGTAATCCGGAATCTGCGAAATCGTGAACGTTGTCCCAACCAGAGTTCTGGCACCAGCGGGACCTCCATCCGCCGTCGTCCCGTTGATATTGCCACTGGTCACTTCGGCACCGAACGGAGTCAATGGATGACTGTCGAGTGACAAGACGAAGTTGCGAGGCGCGAGCACCTCAATGCCAATGTCGTACGAACCGGTTCCACCCGTGCCGGTAGTGCGGCCAGAGAGGTTGTTCGGATCGTAAGTTTCGTTGCCTGCCGAGCTTACCGCGACATAGTAGGTGCCGCTCGCGGTCGCCGTGAAATCGACGAAAGGATCGAATGCGTTGCCGCCGTCGGCCACAGGGTTGGCGGTGGTTGACGCACGATCCAGATAGGTTGGCGCGACACCGTCCGTATTGACGGTGATCGGCAAACCGCCAGCAAAGCCTAGTACCTGGGCTGCGCCCACGGCATCGAGAATCCGAACCGAGGTATCGGGCTGCCGGGCCGGACCGGTGATCACCGCTCCGGCGTTGTGAGCGACCCCAGCGGTACGAGTCACCGTCAGGTCATTGCCACTGATGCTGTTGACCGTCATCACCTCGCCCTCGACATCGATGTCGAAAGGAGTCGTCACGGGAAACGTAGAGCTATCAGCCACGGTAATGGTGGTCGTGACGTCATCGATATTCGTTGCCAAGGTCGTCGCACCCAGCTGTGTATCGATGTCCACAATCAAGCGATCACCGACGGACAACTCGACTTTGTAGAAATCGACATCCTGATCGGGCGACAGCAGGCCGACGTGATCACCGATCACGCCCGTGGCCTCGTAAGCTCCGCGGTGGCTGACCTCAAGCTTGGTATCGACCGCATTGACAATGGTGTCATTCGGTTCTGCAGTGGGACTTTCAATGGCCCGTGACAACGAACCGTCGGCCAAGACAGCGCCCTCGGTACCATCGGCGCCGCGGATTGTGTTATTGACAATCTTAGCCAAAGGCTGCGGGGCTTCAGCGATCGGCACCATCGGTGCTGGACCGTTGTTGGTCTCTCCACTGACGAAATCGTAGTACGAAATCGGCAGGAAAGAACTGTACTCGGGTGCATAGCCGAGACTCAACTGCGGCAACTGTGTGGACTTCTGGAAGGAAACGGCCGCGTAAATGGCCGTCACACCTTCGAGGTAGATCGCCGGGTTGTCGAAATCAAGGAACTGGCCACCAATCTTGAACCCAACGGGATCTTGATCGATCGATTGGAAGTTGGGTCCAACTGGATTCGTAATGGATGGGCCCAGAGTCGGACGCACCAACTCCACCATTCCATTGGTGACCAGGATGCTGCCTTGAATCGATTCGTAAATTGCCATCATCAATTCGTGGGCCGTGTAACCGACGTTACGAATAGGCGCTGGCAGACTTGGGTTGTAGGTCGGACCTTGGCCGAGCCGGTAGTAAATCGGTACGTGGCCATCGACCCAACCGTCGCCACCGGCCACACCGCTGCCCCCAAGGGGCACCGGTGCACCGCTGATGTCCTCGAATTCGAAGACCACACGTGTGCCGCCAGCATCGATGGCCATGATGTAGCCGTCGGGAACCAGGATGTCACCACGTGAATTGAGCAGCGTGTTGCCGCTGGCGTAGTTTGCTGAGTTGCCATTCCACTCGATGATGAATGGACGCGTTTCGCCATCGACCTTGATCCCGGTATAGCCGGCCTGGTCAATGATGTTGTTCTGCGCGACTAGGCCTGGGGCCAAACCACCTTCAACCGAATTGTTCAACCTCGGTAGGTTCAATACGGCTCCCAGCGGCGAGTTGCCAACCGGTGGCATCTGTAGGAAGTCGTTACCGATCGGGAATCCAACCGTCTCGGGTGTGAAGACATCCTCTGGATCGACGCCACGCTTGCCAGGATCGCTCCAAATACCGATCGCATGGACTTCGCTGATCGTGTTGTTCTCCACGATCACCTGTCCCTGCGTACGCAGCGTGTTCGTATCGCCGACACCGTCGTGGTAGATCGCGGACAAAATCACCGTGCCATCGGCGGCCACTGGCAGCGCCGTTCCAGCCGGCGGAGCATCGGCGACACCATCGACTGCGGCAAAGTGACCAACCGCCGCTCCAACGAGCGCGACACGAGCGTCGGTCGGAGGATTCTGAGGATTGGATGGATTGCTGAAATCGAATTCACCCGACACCGTCGAGGCTCGCAAATTCAGACTGCCTTGTACGACACCTGAATTGAAGACCTCAATCATCTGACGCGCCACTTGGGCGGCGGTGTCAGACGGTGTGAATGGAATGCGAATGTTGCCGAAGGTGACATTCGAATCGCTGCTGAATTCGAACCGGGCCGAGCGGCTGCCATCGCCAAGGACGAAGGTATCGCCGTCGCTGATCTGATCACCTGAAGGAGCAATCAGTGTGAGCTGATCACCGTGACGATCATTGGTATCGAACGAGTCGAACAGTTGGACATTGGTTTCGCGAACATCGAAGATCGCGTGATCGGGAACGCTACGGATCGCAGCGACCACGGCACCAGTTACCGAGAAGGCTCCACCGCTTTGCGGGCTGTTTCGCGAGTAGATGACGGGAATCGCATTCGGATCGACTTGCGCCGGATCTTGAAGCGCCTGCTCCTGCGGCTGGAATTGGAACGTCAACGTCTCATCGAGACCTGTTGTGACATTCAGAGCATCAATCGTGAACGTCTCATAGCGAACGATGGCTCGACCAGCTGGGAAGCTCAGATAGATGGGGTCGGACAATAGCGGATCGGCCTCAAGGGCTCGTTCCACGACCACGCCACCTTCAATCGGCTGGCTGTAGTCTGTTCCGGGCCGAACTTCCAGCTGGTACTCGCCAGACGCTCCACTGAACGAGAAGGTGAAATCGGCGGCACCAATCTGTGCACCGATCACCCGCTCACCCCGTTCCGCGAAGCCAACGAGGAAGTTGTCGAGGTACAAGCCCTCGCCCGAGCTGTTTGCGATATCGGTGTTGTAAACGAACTCAACCACGATCCCGGAGTCGCCGGCGAACTCGTCGAGCGCAACAATCGCCTGTCTCCAGCTGAGCGTGCCAGCGGCCGTCAGAAGATTGGCGTTGAGTGGCACAGCGGTGGGCTGTTCATTACTGCGAGCCTGGACGACGACCGAATCTCCGGGAGCCGAATCGAGCAAGTAGTCGAAATAGAACCGCGGAAGATCGGCTGCCGAATACCCGGTCAGGTCAAACGGATTGGACTCCAGAATGCCAACCTCTTCACTACGGTCAAAACGGATCGACTCGTTGCCCTGAGGATTGTTGCCGAGCAGGGATTCGATCGCGCCAGCCGCATTGAGCCGGGCGCCCGAAACCGAAGTGCCCGCGAGATTGGCAAGCGCATCCGCACCATTCATGACCGCCGACTTCAGATCGGCGACCGTCGCCGAGGGAGCCAATCCGGCCAGCAGGCCAACGACACCAGCGACGTGTGGCGATGCCATCGACGTGCCACTGTTCAAGACGTAACCGCCACCGAGCCCAAGGCTGAGGGTGTCCACACCTGGTGCTGCGATGTCGACGCCAGCTGCACCGAAGTTGGAGAAACCAGCGAGCTGGTCGCGACTATCGGTCGCCGCGACCGAGATGATCCCATCGAGATCGTAGTTGGCGGGGTAGAACGGGAAGAAGTCGTTGTTCGATCCATTGTTCCCAGCAGCCGCCACAAACGGGACCCCAGCGTTGATGTTGGCCTGGATTGCATTCTGCAGCGCAAAACTTGGCCCACCGCCGCCGTAGCTGTTGTTGCTGACCACGATGTTGATGCCGTTCGACTTCATCGTCGTGACATAATCGACCCCCTCAAGGATCGCTGCACCGCTACAAACGACGACGCCGCAAACGCGGACCGGCATGATCTTGGAATTCCAGTTGATACCGGTAATGCCAATTCCGTTGTCGCCGACCGCCGCGATCGTTCCCGCGACGTGCGTACCGTGCCCGTCGATGTCAGTCGGATCGACGTCACCGTCGAACGGGTCAATCCCGTTGATGTCGTCGACATAGCCATTGTTGTCATTGTCGATGCCATCGCCGGCGATCTCACCCGGGTTGACCCAGATGTTGGCGACCAAGTCGGGATGAGTCAGATCGGCACCAGAATCAAGCACGGCGATGATCGCCTGGTCAGATCCGGTGAAGGTATCCCAAGCCTCCGGCGCATCGATGTCGGCATCGAATCGACCGCCCGTCTGACCCGTGTTGTTGAGCGCCCACATCGATCCGTAGAGCGTATCGTTGGGTGTCCGTTCCAACGTGTATTCGTAGTTTGGCTCGGCGTAGGCGATCTCTGGCAGCTCATTGAGCTCATCGATCAGCGCCAGAACATCGGTCCCTTGCGGGGTGCTGACCACAATCGCGTCGATGGAATTGAATTCCTTGACGATGACCAGACCACGTTGTTGCAGAACATTGTTACGCGCGAACTCCAGGACGTCCGGATTGAATTCCAGGATGACTTTGCTGTCGGCAAAACGCTCGGGTGAATCGTCTCTCGACTCCGAATCCTGCCCGAAGTCTGAACCCGATGGATTACTGAAGTCAGGGGGTGTTGCCTGGGTCGTGTTCTGTCCAGCAGCGAGTTGCCCACTGGTCCCAAATGGGGACGACTGGATTTCAAGCGAACCAGACCTCTGGTGCCCTGGGTCGGTGCTGCGATCGGTGGTCACCGCCCAGCCTGATGTCGTCGTGCCAACGAACTGACGATTGACTGGCCCCTCGGCCGTCGAACCGCCGATCACCTCGATGTGGTCATCGAAGATCCGCACTCCCGACTCGATTGGCGTTCGGCGAACGCGGGTATTGGAGACCAACTCCTGAGGCACGCGACCACTCTCGGTCACGGCGATGAAGTAACTGCCGGCGGGAAGCGAAACCGGACCAATCAATGGGTCGGCCTCACTGATCGATCCGCGTAGCAACAGCTCACCAATCTGCTGCGTCCCAGCTTGATTGGAAAGGTCATCCAAGACATTGCTGCTCTCGCCGAACAGAATCAACTTGGCGCTGTTGGGATTGGCCGTTGGCGAGTAGAAGACGCTGAGGTTGGTATCGGGTCGATCAAACCCAGCCGCATAGTCGATGTCGAAAGTTGTCGAACGCTGCAGTCCCGCGAGCGAACCATCGCGATCAATATCGAGCTGATAGAAGTCGATGTCGGAAGCACTGGACAATGCACCGCCGACGCTGATCGTTCCTGTCTTGGAATCGATCAAATCACCCAAGTTCTGCGGACGGTTGTTCAGGATTTCACGGCCGAACACTCCCAGCGGCGCGTAGAAACCGCCGTTGATGTCATCGTTGTTGGCATAGACGTCGGTGGGATAACGGACCCCACCGTCCGCGTAACCACCTGGGATCGTGGTTTGGAAGCCCGGCAGCGTGGAAGGATCGGCCGCTTCGTTTTCTTGGGCTTCGCCGAGCAGTGGCGAGCTTCCGGGCAAGCCTTGGACATGGATGCCGTGGTTCGCGAAACGGATGTCGGCAAATCGCACGACGCTGCCAGGAAACTCCTGCGCTTCCTGGAGCCTGACCTGGAGCGTGTAAGCTCCGCTGGTTGCTCCACCGGCGACGTCGTCCGGATCGGTCGAGGCGGCACGAACGCGGACGTAGTAATCGCTTCGAGTCCCGGTCACCCCTGGAAGGATGATTCTCAGACCCGCATCGCGAAGGTTGGTCGATCCGACATCGTAGTACTCGCCGTTGACCCATCGCTTGGTTAGCGGATTGTCCTGATTCCCCAAGGCACCCGCTGTGACCTGAGAACCGAAAACATCCAAGAGCGAAGGATCATCGACTTCGGCGAAGCTGTTGTCCGAACGGGCAATCACGCGACCGGCGTCATCGACCACTTCGATGACCGCATCCAAGCCCAACGACGTTCTGTCCAGATCGACCCAAACCTGCGTACCGGCTGCCGCGGTGAACGCGTAGGTATCGATGTCGCCCGCAGCACTGATGAATCCTTGAACTTCGAAGCCGAGTCGCACCAGATCATCGCTGGCATTGAGACGCTCAGCCAGGTCACCGAGGACCTGAGCATTGCTGACAGTCGAATTGAGTCCAGGAGGTGCGACGGTCGGCAATTCCTGCTCGAGCAGGACCGCGGTATTGCGGTCATTGGCCAGGCCATCAAGATAGACGCTGCGCCAATCGTTGCTAGAAGGACGGCTTCCAAAGCTGTCACCATTGGTATCGTTCTGAGCCGTTCCGTCGGTCTTGCGTCCGGCCCCGACCGAGTCATCCTTGAGGCTGGTCAGCACAACCGGCGCTCCCGGCAGACCCAGCACATGCAGGGTGCCACCGATTCGGTCCGCGATGTCGCCGGTCGCCCCCGTGACCGTGATCCCAGTGCCGGCTGTGTCGCTGTTGGGCGTACCGCGTCCTGCGAACTTCACAACCAGACTCTCGTCCGGTCGACTCTTCAGGGTCAGGGCACCACCGGAAACCTGATTGCCAACGATCACCGACTCGAACAAGACGTGAGCGATATCGGTATCGTCCCAGACGCTACCGGAGGTCAATTCACCACCACGGATTCGCATGCCATTGAGCTGACGATCACCTTCCACGTCACCAGCAACGCTCTCGGTCGTGTTGCGACGCACGAGTGGCCCAATGTTGTCGTCGAGGCCAACCACCAGGTCGATGTCACCGGTCTGGCGACCCGCATCGACCACCATCGCGTCGTTCATCGACGCCAAATCGATATCCAGGATCGTGCCGTGGTTATCCACAAACTCGTTGCCAACGATAATTGGCTGCGTGTATCGGGCGTAGATGGTTGCCGGTGTGATGGCAAGCCGCCCGTTTCGACCAACCGGACCCGATCCGTCTTGACCGTTGTCGTTGAATTCGAATCGGCTGTTGGTCACGCGTCCGGTGGCTTGTTGAAGCTCCAGTGCAGCGAAGCCGCGGCTCTGACCACCTTCGATCAGGCTCACGCCGCCACCATAGGCAACCAGCGAATGATCCAAGCTCACGTTGGAGGTCGGGCCGGCGTAGATGCCCGCCCAATCGCCACGCGTTGGCAACGCGCCACCACCGGGCGTGTCCTGATCGTCGTTGGTATCGAACGAGCCACCGGCTCCAAAACGATCGTCCAGAGCACTGGTGAAGACAACAGGCTTGCCCTCGGTTCCTTCGGCGAGCAGCTGTGAACCATGGTCGAGCTCCAATCGCGCACCACGGAATTTCACCACGGAGTTCGGATCAATCACCAACGAACCATCGAGTCGACCGCGGATTCCCTCGCGATTCAAATCCAAGACCGCACCACCGGTAACGGAACCGTCATCGGCGTAGGTCGTGTCGGAGCGATTCAATTGGGCAATCAACTTGAACTGACCATCGGTCGGATCGAGTCGATACAAGCGGCGAGTCGCGTAGGCGGAGCCGGTCGCAATCGTCGGCAGATTGAGAAGCTGAACCTGGCGAGCCGAATCGGTCGTCGTGACCACAGGTGTGGGGTCACTTGCCAACGACTCGAATCCAGCCGCATCGACGAAAGCGATTCGATACTGGAAGTCACCGATCGGCAGCGAGCCTCCACCAGCCGTTTGAACACCGGCGCGCGACAAGTCGGGCTTGAAACCGTCTTGAATGGGTCCGCCCGGCTGGCCGGCGATGACAATGTTTTCAGCGATGTAATGGACGATGTCGACATCGTCGATGCGCGCGGCGACTGTGATTTGGCGTGCCGGCTGGTTGGCGCCCCGCTCGGTTCGGATGAACAGCCCGTTGATGCTGTTGCCCGTCACCATGTTCTGTCGGACGTCGGGACCGACTCGCAGGTAATCCGCTGTGAAGGCACCCGCTTGCTGGAACTTCGGTTCCTGGAAGCGTGTTTCCAAGAAAGCGTTGGGCGAGGCGCTCATCGCGGCGCTCGCGTTGTTGGTCAGCGTGTTGAAGGTCACCGTCGGCCGCATATCGACCATCTGGATGGCGTTGACCGTTTGCTGAACCGAGTTGATCAGAATGTTGCTACCGCCACCGAAGCGAATGTCGGCGTGATTGACCGTCTGCAAGAAGATGCCTTCGTCTTCCAGATTGAAACGCCCATCGGCATCGTCAAAATCACGGCGGAAGATCAAGCCACCCCAATTGCCATCGGAAGCTGCCGGACTGTTACCGGAGGAGGCAGCATCAACGCTGCGGTCACGCGTGCTGGTGAAGACAACACTTCCCGATCCGCCCAGATCCTCAATCCCGACATTGCGCACCGGCGCGCCAACGGGACTGGGGTCCGTGATTCTCAGCAACCGTGGCACACCGAGAACCTGCAACGCTCCTTCGCTGCGATCGGAAAGCAAGTTGTTGCTACCAACGCTGATGACCGACGAACGGAGCTTGAAGGCAGCTCCCGCGTCAATCATCGTGGTCACACCCTTGGGAACGTCCATGTGACGCCCATCAGGCAGAACCCCGCCGCCGACCTCTGCGATACCAATTCGATAGGCAAAATTGTCAGCGGGTGTGCTGATGTCGTTATCCTGGCCACCGTTGCCCACGATTCGAACGATGTCACCGGGCAATGCCGAATCGAATGCGCTCGCCTGCGTTTGGCTGTCAATGTTGTTGAACGGTTGCGTCAGGCTACCGTCCGAGACGACACTCGCCACCTTGTCGACGAACAGCGTTCTCCCCAGCGCTTCGATGCTTTGGAAGTTACTGCTGAACTGCAGCGCTCGCTCGCCAGAGAGAATCACTTGCGCCGACTGCGGCGTCGTCGTGAAGTCGACTTCGACTTCAGCCGTGACGTTCAAGACCCCAGCGGTATTGATCGCGGACGCCAAATTGCCGGCGAGTTCCGAGGGAGGGCTCGCCGATTGATAGAGCACCGCGATATTACCGGGCCTGGCCGTTCCACCAACTGGAACGAACTCAAACGTGCGTTGGACGCCATTGGCACCGGTCACGGTCATCGTTTGACCGGCCACAATCCCGCTGCCACCTGAGTTGACCTGCAGGATTCGCTCCAGCGGACGAGTCTGGAACCAGAAGTTCTTCACGCCACCCGGTGTGCCATCCAGATCACCATCGAGCGCCGTACCAGGAACTCCGGTCCGATCGGAATCCCGATCGCGAATCACGTCGGTCTTGCTGACCTGTGGCTCGAACTTGATCAACAGTTCGTAGTCGCCCTGTGATCGACCACCAAACCCGCTGTCAGTGGACGAGGGGTCGTAGTGATCGTTACCGCTCGCTGCGACACCGATGTAATAGACGCCGTTGGAAAGCTGCGCCGTCAGCAACGAGTCACTGCTGAAGTAGTCGTCGTTGCGGGTAACCGGTACCGTGCCACCACCGGACAAGCGGATCGGTGCATAGCTGCTGAGCGTGACGCCACTGATGTCTGCGTCGGGACTTCCCTTGGTCTGCTCAAGCTCGAACAGGGTACTGGCGAAGGCATCATTGTTGATGGCGTCGATCACCTGCCCGACGGTGACCGAACTGACGCTTGGACCACGTCGGGGCAAGTCAACCTGGATTGCATTGGCAACCAGATCACCATTGTCGGCAAAGACCCGATTGACCCGAATCGCGGTATCACCGACGCCTCGGTCACTCTGAATGAACTCTATCCGAGAGCGATTGCCCAAGTCACCGGGCAACTGCGACGCCACGTTCACAGAAACGCCGGTTCCCAAGCCGAAATCGGTCTTCGCAAAGGCCGACGTGTCCTGATAGAGGGTCAGGGCGGTGTTCAACAGACTCGAATCGCCCAATCGTTCGGCGAACGACTCGACGGTCAACGTCCCGAATGCAAGCCCCGGTTGCAGCGCGACCTCAAAGCGATACAAGTCGACGTCGATGCTGTCGGGTCGATGTAGCAATTGGCCGTGCAGGATATCCTGGCTGCCTGGGAATATCGGCTCTGGGCCTTCCAACGAATTGGGAAGTGGGTCCTGGATCTGCTGCGAGTCAATGTCCGGATTGATGGTCTGCTGCTCGGAGGATTGCACCGGAATGAACGGATCGACCGGCCCCACGAACAAATCTGGATTGATGGTCCCGTTCAAGAAGGCGGGATCCAACGCCATCAGCGTCTGAGCGCTGACTTCGTCGTTCTGCTCCAGCCCCAGCAGGAAGCCGATCCCGGCCATCGCCTTGCGGAAGAAATCCTCACCATAACGAACGCCAAACGAAACCTGACGGTCGAAGACCATTGCCGAGTCTTCAAAATCCGGATCGATTCTGAGCGTGGCATCGAGTTCGCTGACCGATGCAGCTCCGTGCCAGTGACCGGCATCAATTCGCTGGACGTACCGAGCCCAAAGGTGATTCCCGAATCCTTCGTCTCGCGGAACTGGACACCGAGATAGTTCGACCACAGCGAGAGCGCTTCGCGAATGCGACGCTGTTGAATGGTGGTGATGTTGTTCAACTGTGCGGGCACGCCGGTGCCCGCTCCGCCGGCAAAGATGCCTTGGAAGTTGTACTCGATCTCCGTCACGCCATTGGTGACGTCCGGACCGAACAAATCGTTGATCGCGCGAGCAAGACCGGGCGTCATACCGGCCCGGCCGGGGTCGGTGAGGGCTCCGGGCAGCTGCACGTTGTAGGTGCGTGGATCGATGGACTCGGAGATGACCAGGCTCGAAAGCAGAGCACTGCCCACCTGCCCGAAAACTCCGACGTCGGTCGCGGTGGTCAACGTATCGCCCGCGGCAAACATCTTCAGTGGCGTCGAATCAATCAGCGAAGCTGGCAAGACCAGGTTGCCGCCGATGCCCGAAATGCCTCCCTGTGCAAACGTCACTGAGATCAGATCGTTGACATCTGAATCGGCCTCGGTCACGTCCTTGAGTTGCTGGACGGTCGGTTGCTGGCCACCAAAGTCGTAGACGATGTCGGTCGAATTGGGATCGACACCCACCGACAATCCGCCCGCGCCGCTGTCGACAAATCGGATCTGACGATTGCCCACCGACTCGCCGAAGACCTTGGAAACGAATTCAACCTCGAGGTCGGCTGCGGCCCCCAGGTTGCTGCTGACCCTGGGTACGATCGCAAGCTTGGTCGGCTCGATGATCAAATCGGTCGCGTTGTCGACCGCGGTGCCCACCCGCAGCCGGAAAGTGCCGCCGCCGGCAGGAACCCCCGGCAGGCGATTGAGATCGTCCTGGAAGATCAGCCGCGCGGTGTTGGTTGGGGCATCATAAATCACGCGCTCAGGAAAATAGAGTGTGTCATCGGTCGTCCGCACCGTCTCTTCGGTCAGCAACAGCTGATAGAAACGTGGGTTCTCAGCAGACCGGTCGGTGGGCAAGCCAGTGGCCGGATCATTCTCGACAAACAACTCGTCGTCGTTGAAGTAGATCAGAATCTCATCGCGACGCTGCTGCAGGACGCCGTCAACCCTGACCACAGGCTGGGGCACGAAGGCTTCGATTTGCGCTCCGAGCCGCAATTCGAAATCAATCCTCTCAGCTCCGCTCACGCCGCTGCGGGGGATCAGAAATTCACCATCTTGGTTTCGCAGTCCGATGATGCCACGCCCGGCATCATCGAACCCGTAGACGTCGATTCGATAACGATCGTCGGGAAGGGTTTCGGCAAACCGCACGACCACTTCATTGTCCCGAGATTCACCGAGCGACACCGAACCGGGAACGATCTTCACATCGTCCGTCGTGTCGAACACGCCGTCCAAACCACTCCGCGTGATTTGAATCCCCTCGAAAGTCGACGGGGCAATCTGCTGATTCTCGTCAAAACGAAACGTCAACACGCGCGGCGCGGTGTCAAGGTTCGTGCCTTGAACGATCAGCTCACCCTCGTTGGGCTGGATGCCAATCAACTGAGGGCCAGCCAACAGCTGTCTCGACTCGAGCGTTTCCAGAAAGCTCTGCCGCTTCTTATTCCGGGATGCCTTCTTCGACAACCGATTCGAACGGACAAGACGCGTGGCTTCGGAGATGAACGTCGAGGAGTTTTTTCGCTTACGCGAGGTCATAGACCGAACCTTCCGGGCGATGTTGCCCCTGCCGGCAGTCCATTGGCAGGGGCCACAGTGAGGTGGTTGTAGTTGAAAATCAGACAAAACGAACGAGCGCACGTTCGACGGGAACAAGGCCTTGCATGACGAGCGAAGTCACGGAACGTCCGCGCAGGGCGGGACAACCGAAACTCAGTCGCCGAGTATAGTTAGGCCCAAAAAACCCGCAAACATTTGCCACTTCGGTTCCCCTGGACAAGCACGATTACTCGATAAAAAACAACTGGTCGTAGCGACAATGCAGACGATCCAGTCGCCGACGGACATGCGAAATACCTCGGGAGGGGGTCCCGGACACCGCGCAATCCACACTCGGACGTGGATCCTTGGACGGCTCGGAAGCCCGAAAGTTCCCACGCTCCGCCAATCAACGCTCAATTGACGAGCAGAAAAGGGAGCCGCGAAGCTCGCCGAAAAGAGGAGGGCGAAAGGACCTGTCCGTTCCCGTTACGCCTCGACTGGAACCCACCCATTGACCCCTGGCGGCCCCCCGTCTCCTGGACTGGGCTTCCAAACGCTAGCATCACATCCCGCCTCCCTCCTGAAGTCGCCCAATCCATGCTCGCCTGACACGGCGGCAAACCATCGCTGGAGCCGGCAAACATTTCCCCGAAGTGCGGCAACAGCTCCTAGCTGGTCAGCGCTATTCTCGCCGATCGCGACGAAAATAGTAAGCCGAACCGTGAGCGAGGTCGTTTCCGCGCAACCCTTTGCCTCGCTTCCACTGTTTGAAGTTGCGTTCCATTTCATAAACCCAACGCGTCAGCGAGGAAATATCGATCTCGACATCGACTCGCTGACGCGTCGGGTTATGAAAAACCTCGGGCGGCAGCCAAAATCGCAACTTCAAAACTTACACCTTGGGTTACCACCTGCAATCAAAGTGGCGTTGTCTGAGGAGGCCACTTGCTGCGCCCTGCGATTACAGCTCGTCGTCGTCGTCATCATCCTCATCACGATCGGGATGCAGGGGGTCGTCCGGATCGAAAAACAGGTCGGCCAACCCCAGCGGCACCGCATCGCCCCCCAACGTCCGGCGACGACGCTGAGCCAGCTGCTCGAGATCGACCGCATCCTCGCCCAAGCACTTTTCCAGTGCTTCCTGCCAAGCCGCGTCCTGGTTGATCGGATGGGTGCTGTCCTGCTGCATCCGTTTGATAGCGAAGCGAAGCAGGTTGATTCCATCGCGCGGTGAAAAATCGAGTTTCAGCTCGTGAGAGTGCTGCAGAAATTCGACGGTCATCGCTAGCATCTCGGCCTCGGCAAAGGGGAGATGGTATTGCAGGATGGCCATTTCGTCCTGCTTGTTGGGAAAGCCAACCTTCAGCGTCGGCTGCAGACGACTGAGGATGTAGTCAGGGATTTCGAAGGTCGATTCGTCCTGATTCATCGTGACGGCCGCCCGAAATCCGCGATCGGCAGGAATGGTGATCCCTGCCACGATCGATTCGACTAACCTGCGGCCATCGAATAGCGGTGCAAGAGAAGCCCATGACTTCTCATTCATGCGGTTGCCCTCATCCAACAGACAGACGCCGCCACAAACCATCGCTGAAACGAGGGGCGAGGCATGATAGGCAATCTCGCCCCCCTGGCTGAGCACCGGCGTGACCAGCAAGTCTTCCGGCCGCGTATCGGCCGTGCACTGATAGATATAGAGGGGACGCTGCTGCGCCTGGGCAGCCGCGATCGCCAATTGGGTCTTGCCCACGCCTGGGGATCCGACCAATCGTGGCGTCAGCGGCAGATCCTGTTCGTCGACCGTGATCCAACATGCCAGCAGCTGCATGAGGACCTCCCGCTGTCCGATCCATTGGCCTGGCGTGCTGTATGGCCGCGAGAGTTTGAGCCGCACCCCTTCGATCTCGACATGATCTTCCATGGGTGTGGTCGCGTCGGATTCGGTCGTTTTGCGTTGCATCATCCGGGCCGGTTCGATGTTGGAGTCTCGGACGGGACAGGCGGACTATCCCAGCCACCACTTGGCGGGCCTGTCCGCACCTGCGGCGCGGAAGCCTCGGCGATCGAGCTGAGCGGAGGTGGCGAATCGACAGCCAAATCGCTGCGAGCTTTTGCTGGGCCAGCCTCTCCCGGTGCACGGTCTCCTGGTGCACGGTCTCCTGGCGGTCCGTCGGCTCCCCGAGGTGGCTGTGTGCCGGCGGATTCTTCGGCCAGTGCGGCCGCGATGGCAGCAATGTACCGGTGGATGGAGTGATCGTCGAAGTGATCGATCCTCCAACGTTTCAACGATTTCAAGAATCCGGTCAGGCGATCACGACGCTTGCCCACGCGTCCGAGTTTCCGAATCTTGCCAGCATGATCGAGGTAGATCTCCGTGCCATTGTGTCGATAGCCCATCCAGGACGGGGGCACTCGCGTCACGATGTCGTTATTGTTGACGAAGCGATAGTGCGTCAGCCGGACGAAGTTCACGTATCGCTTGTTCCCAACACGGGGACTACCGAAGCTGTAGAGTTCCTTGGGATTGCTCTTGATGTGCGAGAGGAAACAGCGGCCTGCACAGATGGTGGCCATCGCTCCACCGAGGGAGTGACCACAAAACCAAAGCGGCTGATCGTTTCCCGTCAACGCGGTTTCCAGCATGGGCCAAAGGTCGTCGACCTCGGTCTTGAAACCGCGATGAACGCGTCCGGCTGTATCCGCCAAGACGCTGGTTGCGTTTGCGTCGCGCGAATGTCATTCCACTCGTTGGGCTCGGTACCTCGACATGCGATGACGCAGTCGTGCTCATTGCGAACCCGAAACGCCTGAGACCCATCACGATCAAAAAAGGTCACGTCGGACAAGCCGATCAGCTCGAAAGCCCGCCTTGCCTCGTCCTGGTCGTTGTACGCGATCATCGCCAATTCAGACATCAGCAGGGATCGCTGCAAGAAACTGAGCTCGCTGATCGGAGCGGTCAATCGTGAGTGCAAGCGAAGGGGTACTTCGCCCGGATCTCGAACCACCCGGTCTTCAAGCCCCGCAAGAAGATCATCGGACTGTTTCATCGAAGCCTCCGCTTTGCCATTGATCACTCGAATTCCTTCTTCCTCACGACGTTCCAACCGGGCAGAACACGTCGCCAGAGGCAAACCCACCTCGTCAACCTAACTCAGTCTGTCGTGAACGTCGATTCCACCGACGGCGATGATTCAAGTAGTTCACCCGGCTTGGGATGCCCTCCGTTGACATCGATTTGGACAGTCAGATGCCGCAGCCATCGATCATCATCTGGCCGGGGAAAATCGCTGCGGAAATGCACACCACGCGACTCGTTGCGACACAGCGCGGTGTCCACCATGGTGGATGCGGTCAGCAAGAGATTCTGCAGTTCCCAGCCTTCGATCGACTGGAACTGGTGGGGCATCACATAAGCCGCCAACGAACGAATGGAATCGATCGCCTCCTGTAGCCCATCGGCGTTTCGTTCCACCCCCACCAGACGGCCCATCAAGCTCTTGAGTGAAACCCGCACGTCGGCCACATCAAAGGATTCGCCCTGCGAGTGAACAGGATGTTGAATCGGCAAGGCCACCATCCGCTGAGATTCCTCGGCCGCCGCTCTCGACGCCGACTCTCCCGCGTGGGCCCCATAAACCAATCCTTCCAACAAGCTATTGCTGGCCAAACGGTTGGCACCATGCAGTCCACTGCTGGTGACTTCGCCGGCAGCCCATAGTCCCGGCAGGCTCGAACGCCCCTGTCGATCGACGCTGACACCCCCGATCATGTAATGGGCACCCGGGCGAACCGGGATCCGGTCCCGAGCCACATCCAAACCGAATTTTGCACAGGCCTGGGCGATGCCGGGAAACCTCGCCCGGACTTTGTCCGGATCCAGATGGGTCAGGTCCAGGTAAACGTTGGAGTGTTTGGTCGCTTCCATCTGACGAATGATCGACTGGCTCACGACATCACGTGGGGCCAGCTCGGCGCGGGAGTCGTAGTCGGGCATGAACCGGTAACCGTTGCTATCGACCAGCCGCGCTCCCTCGCCCCGCAGCGCCTCGGTGATCAGCGAGCGAGAAGCACCGGCGATGTACAGCACGGTGGGGTGAAACTGAATGAACTCCATGTCGCGAAGTTGGACGCCCGCGCGATAGGCCAGCGCCGAACCGTCCCCGGTGGCCACCGGCGGATTGGTCGATTCACGAAAGACTTGCCCCGCGCCTCCCGTACAAAGAATCGTTTCTTTGGCCCACACCATGACGGGCTGGTGATGGTCTTGGACGATCAAGGCTCCGCGACAGCGACCTTCGTAGGTCAGCAAGTCCACGGTGAAGGCGTTCTCCCAGATATCGATGTTGGGCATGTCGCGTGTTCGAGAGATCACAGCCCGCATCACCTCCTGGCCTGTGGCGTCACCACGGGCATGGACGATTCGCTCGCGACTGTGCCCCCCTTCGCGTCCGAGTGAGAGCTCGCCCTCGTCATGATCAAAGCGAGTCCCCCAGCGCATCAATTCCTCGATCCGCCGCGGCCCTTCACGCACCACCATGTTGACGATTTCGCGGTCGCAGAGGTTGCCACCTGCCGCCAACGTGTCGGCCACATGCGACTCAAAACAATCGCTGGGATCCAGCACACCCGCAATCCCGCCCTGGGCATAGCTGCTGTTGGACTCTGGCAGACGGTCCTTCGTGACCACCAACACCGACTGGTTGGACTCGACGGCATTGGCGGCGCGTAGCCCTGCTAAGCCTCCCCCAATGATGAGGATGTCGGTAAACCGGTGGAGAGCCGTTCGCGAATCGAAGGAGAGTAGGTAGCGAGGAGTCAGCATCTGATTCTTTGATCGCGGTTTGAAACCGCCCGGGATCCCTTGGGTGGTCTGGGCGTCTGGACCGAATTGTCAAAATCCAGCCTCTGACAAATCGTGGGGTCGCCATTCGACCGCGTATCGACATCTCTCCTTTATAGCGGATAGGCTGCTTTCGCAAGAGAAACGAGAAGTTTGATGCGATTTCGCCGTGCGACCAGGGGATGTCCTGGGTCGACGCAGGAAGTGTCGAACGAGGAAGAATGGTCCGAATCGGTCAAATCACCGGGCAATTTGCTTTGCGGATTGTATGCTGGGTATGTCCTGGCGATTGACTCAGCAGTCGAGAAATGGACGGAATGATCCAATTTCGCTTGCGGAGGGAACTGGTCGCTCCAGGCCGCTGGTCCGTTACAACGTCTGGTCACGCGAGACCGCTGGTCACTCGGGGCCGCTGGACAGCGGAGTTCGGCGGGGGAGTATTGGGCAGGGAGTATTGGGCAGGGAGTATCGTGCCGGATGCACGTGCTCGCCCGGACGTGCTCGCTCTGAACTGATCGCTCTGAACTGCTCGCTCTGAACTGCTCGCTCTGAACTGGCCCCAGATCCAGAATCACAACACCAAATCCAGAATCACAACACCAACCTGATGCGTCGAACCAACGCCTGATGAGCGAACTGAAGCGGGGACTGCACCCCAAACCAGATGTCGATGACGACGACGTCACGGTCGATGACGTGGAATCAAAGCGAGCGCCGGGTGATAAAGTTGCCAGGCGCCGGCGGATCATGCGCGGACGCCATCGCCACAGCCGAAAACGACGACGTCTGACCCTCTCGGTGTTGCCGACGCTGCTGACGCTCGGCAACGGGGTATGCGGGCTCGCGGCGATCGCGGTCGCCATGAGCGTCAACCTGCCTTGGGATCACGAAACCAAACTGCTCGTCGCTGGAACGCTGATTTTTGCGGGGATGCTGTTCGACGCGCTCGATGGCTCGGCGGCCCGCATGACCGGCCAGGAAAGCCAGTTCGGGGCGGAACTCGACAGCCTTTGCGATGCCGTCACCTTTGGAACCGCCCCCGCTGTGATCGTCTGGAGATATGCCGACGGGCAAGCGATTCCCCTGAAACTCAGCTGGGCGATTGGGGTGCTTTTCGCGCTTTGCGTCCTGATTCGGTTGGCCAGGTTCAACGTTGAAACCGACGAGGACGACACCCACGAGGGTTTCGATGGACTGCCCAGCCCGGCTGCCGCGGGCACCATCGCGGCGTTCGCGATCGCCATGCCCGAACTGGCCGTCTATGCCACCGAGACCACCTATCCTGAAAACGTTCAGTGGTTTGCCCAGCGACTACTGGACGGATCGCAGTACTTCATGGCGGCGTTGACGCTCTCCTTGGCCTATTTGATGGTGTCGAGATTTCAGTATCCCCATCTCTTTCAACAATGGCTGAGGGGTCGCCGCACGCCTCACCAAATTGGCCAGGCGCTGTTCGTGGTGATCGGCGCCTTGGTTTTGCATTGGTTGGCATTGCCAATCGCTTTTTGCTATTACGCCTTCTCCTCTCCAATCCGGACCCTGGTTCGACGCTGGCGAAAACGGCACAGTGAAGCCGCGCCCGCTTCGTAACCACTCGCAATCGGATCATCTTCCGCAAAACGCGTTGAATGTATCGGCGGCGTAATAAATGCCATGAAATCAACGGGGCGGAAGGCGTCGGCACCGCAATAAATCTTGATTTGGCAACGCCTTACGTCGGTTCCCCCGTATCGTTGCTCGCTGTTGACGGCGAAGATAATGGTGTAATCCTTAACGGTCGGTGTGTGTCCCCACAGGTTCCATCCCCACAGGTTCCAGGTAGATCATCCATGCCAACGCTTGTCTCAAGCAAACAGCACCCACAGCCCCACGCCAGCCCGATCTACAGCAATCTGGTTCCGGCTTATCAAGCGTTATGGCCGGCTGTCGCCCGAAAACGAATCTTCGCCGCCATCCGATCGCTCAACATTCCCGCTGGAGCGAAGGTGCTCGAAGTCGGCGTTGGCACAGGACTCTCCCTGGAAAGCTATCCTCGCGACGCATCGGTCACCGGGGTCGACCTCTCGGAATCGATGTTGGCCGAGGCCGAGCAATTGATCGAAGCTCGCAACTGGAATCACATCAATGTGATGCCAATGAATGCGGAGTTGTTGGAATTCGAAGACGCCACATTCGATTTCGTCACCTCCTTTCATACCATCAGCGTCGTGTCGCATCCCGACGCGATGATGCGAGAGATCGTGCGGGTCTGCAAACCGGGCGGTCGGATCTTGATCGTCAATCACTTTCGCAGTGAGAATCCACTCATCGCGAGAGTCGTCGACTCTGCCGGCAATCTGACCAAGCGTCTCGGTTGGCGAACCGATCTGGATCTGGATGAAGTCCTCGGCGAATTGCCCTTGAGATTGGATCTTCGCTACAAGCCAAATCCTCTTTCACTCTTCACCGTGATGAAGGCAACTTGCAAGCCCGAGTGAGGCGCTGCGATTCTTTCGGGGACCCGCCGTAGGTCCGCATTTCCAAGGCGGACGCACGCAGCTTTGCTGCGTTACTTACGAGTCTCGGAGAGACTCGGCTACGGTAGGAAAAACTCAAGTCACCGATGCGATGGCCGCGTTGAAGGTCTCGCTGGGTCGCATCGCGTCGGCCACCTTCTGAGGGTCAGGCTGATAGTAGCCGCCGATGTCACAGGGTGCCCCTTGTGCCGCATTCAATTCGTCGAGAATTTTCGACTCTTGGCTGTCGAGCAGCGCCGTGAGAGCGCGAAACTTCTCTGTAGCGCGGGACTCTTCGTCTGGGCTGCTAATGCCCGCGCCCAGTAAAGGCACAGATAGAAATGGCTTCCCCGATTGTCCAACTGATGCACATCACGACCTGGCGACTTGTCTTCGTTCAGAATCATACCGGTCGCCTGGCTGAGCGTTTCGGCCAACACCAAGGTCTCGGGATTCTTTGTCTTGCCTCCGAGATCCTCCAGCGAAACCGCCAAGGCGAGGAACTCACCGAGCGAATCCCAGCGCAGGTGGCCTTCCTCGAGAAACTGCTGGACGTGCTTTGGCGCCGAACCACCCGCGCCCGTTTCGAATAAGCCGCCGCCGGCTAGCAGGGGGACAATCGACAACATCTTGGCACTCGTCCCCAATTCCAATATCGGAAACAGATCGGTCAGGTAGTCCCGCAGCACATTTCCGGTCACCGCAATCGAGTCCTTCCCCTCGCGTGCTCGCTGGCAAGCGTGACGGGTGGCATCAACCGGTGACATGATTTGAATATCGAGCCCCGAGATGTCGTGCTGCGGCAAATACTCCTTGACCTTTTCGATCAGATTGGCGTCATGTGCACGATTGGGGTCCAGCCAGAACACCGTCGCCGCGTTGGTTGCGCGAGCACGGGCCACGGCCAGGCGAACCCAATCCTGAATCGGCAGGTCCTTGGTCTGACACATTCGCCAGATGTCCCCTGCTTCCACAGTGTGCTCCATCAACACATCACCGCCGCTGTCGACAACCTGCACCTTGCCCGCACGGGGAATCTCGAACGTTTTGTCGTGCGAGCCATACTCTTCGGCCTTCTGCGCCATCAGGCCCACGTTGGCAACATTGCCCATCGTGGTCACGTCGAACGCGCCATGTTCTTTGCAGAAGTCGATCGTCGCCTGGTAGACACCGGCATAGCATCGATCCGGAATCATCGCCTTGGTGTCATGCAGCTTTCCGTCGGGCCCCCACATACAGCCAGAGGCGCGAATCGCCGCGGGCATCGATGCGTCGATGATCACATGGCTCGGTACATGGAGGTTGGTGATCCCCTTGTCCGAGTCCACCATCGCCAACTTGGGACGGTCTCGATACACCTTTTCAATTTCAGCCTTGATGGCCTCTTGTTGCTCCCCGGGAAGCGATTCGATCTTGGCGTAGACGTCGCCGATACCGTTGCTGGTCTCGATACCCAACCCTGACAAGACCTCACCAAACTTTTCGAATAGTTCGTGATAGTAGACATCGACGGCATGACCAAAGATGAGCGGGTCGGAAACCTTCATCATTGTCGCCTTGAGATGCAGCGAAAGAAGCAGATCCTTTGCCTTGGCATCTGCGATTTCACGCTCGAAGTACTCGCACAGGGCGCGCCGACTCATGCAGGATGCATCGATGACTTCGCCTTGTTGCAGCGACAGCGCATCCTTCAAGACGGTCGTCTGGCCATCGTCGCCAATCAACTGGATGCGAATCGAATCGGCTTTCGGCATCACGACCGACTGCTCACTCCCGTAAAAGTCACCATGCGTCATTGATGCGACGTGCGTCTTGGAGTCTGACTCCCAGGCTCCCATCGAATGAGGATGCTTCCTGGCGTATTCCTTGACGGGCTGGGCGACGCGTCGATCGGAATTCCCCTCGCGAAGCACGGGGTTGACCGCGCTTCCGAGCACCTTGGCGTAGCGGGACTTGATCGCTTTCTGCTCATCGTCTTGGGGCTCTTCCGGATAATCGGGCACAGCGAACCCGTGTTGCTGCAACTCCTCAATGGCCGCGATCAACTGGGGAATCGATGCACTGATGTTCGGCAGCTTGATGATGTTGGCTTCGGGGGTCTTCGCCAATTCACCCAACTCGCAAAGCGCGTCGGACTGTCGCTGCGATTCCGACAGAAACTCCGGGAAGCTGGCTAGAATACGCCCGGCCAACGAAATGTCCTTCCATTCCACCTCAATGCCAGCCGGCGCGGTGAAGGCTCGGATGATCGGTAGCAACGACGCCGTCGCCAGTGCGGGGGCCTCGTCGGTATGGGTGTAGACGATCTTCGATTGAGATGCGTTCACGCTATTCCTCGAGCAGCGAAAGGAGTCACTGGTGGAAGTGATTCGGATGACGGTTGATCGACGTCGCCGCAAGATGAGATCGTCGAGCGGACGTCAAACAGGCAGGTCCAAATCCTAACAAGCCGACGGTCCGAAGGCGTAGGGGTGTCTACCGTCGATTTACCGCGATGAAATGGCCTGGCGAACTCCAACGCAGCATCACCGTAGGCGAGTCTCTCCGAGACTCGTAAAAAACGCAGCAGAGCTGCCGATGTCCGCCTTGAAGATACGGACCTACAGCAGGGCCAAGCGACCACTCACAGGCGCTCAGATACTCGCAAGAAAACAGCAAGGTCGCTCGCGCCCGCCTTGGAAAAGCGGACCCAATGATTCGCGCGCGACTCAATCCTGTCCGGCAAGCACTACAATGTGTTGAGGATCTGGGAGTCGTTGTTGCAGGAGACATGAAAACGGTGTGGTACATCAGTCGAAGGTTGATTGGCCTCCTGCTGGCAGTGACGTGGATGCCGATCCCAGCAGCGCGATGCCAAGACGGACGCTCCCGGGAGATCGAACGTCGGACAGGGGTTCATGTCGACCAAGCCGATCTGGGCATGGTGGTCAGCGATTCAGCGCCTGCAAGTCGGATTGGACGTGACATCTTGCGACGTGGAGGATCCGCAGTCGACGCTGCCGTGGCCACGGCGCTGGCCCTGGCTGTGTCATGGCCCGACGCTGGCAATATCGGCGGGGGCGGATTCATGCTCGTCCGACCAGCCGACGGGCTTGAGCCGGTCTGCATCGACTACCGCGAGACGGCGCCAGGCAGATGAATGCGCACTCCTTTGGCAAGGAGGACACCACCTTTTCACAGAAAGCGGTGGGTGTTCCGGGCACCATCGCCGGACTTGCCTTGGCACACGAACGGTTCGGCCGATTACCGTGGCGAGATCTCGTCATGCCGGCCGCGCGACTAGCGTCCACCGGCGTGCCAATTGACCGTCCGCTCGCCGATTCGCTGAACTGGGTACTGAGTGATGAGCAAACCTTGTCGAACGCTCGCTGCGAGGAACTTCGTCGGGTCTACGGCCGACCTGATGGGAATCGCTGGCAAGTCGGCGACCGCATGCTGCTTCCCGACCTGGCCAAGACGTTGACCACGATTGCCGACCAAGGTCCTGCCGCGTTCTACCGCGGGGAGATCGCCCGCGACTTGGTCGCGGAAATGGAACGGGGAGACGGGCTGATCTCCATGAGTGATCTGGAGCACTATCGGGCCAAGATTCGTGATGTCATTCGTGGTGAGTACCGGGGCTATACGATTCTCGGCGCCCCACCCCCGTCATCAGGAGGAATCTGCGTGGTCGAGGCCTTGAACATTCTCGAGAACTTTGACCTCGCCAGTCGAGATCGGTACGACCCCATCACGATTCATCTGATCGCCGAGGCGTCACGTCGAGCTTTTGCGGACCGGGCTCGCTATTTGGGCGATCCCGATTTCATCGAGGTCCCGGTTGAACTGACCGACAAGGCCTACGCGAAGCAACTCGCTTCCGCCATCGATCCTGCCCGAGCATCCTCCAGCGCGGCGATTGCCCCCGATATCCCACTGACAGACGAGAGTCCTGACACAACGCACTTCTCAGTGGTGGATGCCGACGGCATGGCTGTCAGCAACACCTACACGTTGGAAGCAAGTTGGGGTTCACGCATCGTGGTCAAGGATGCTGGTTTTGTCTTGAACAATGAGATGGGAGACTTCAATTGGTTTCCGGGTGTGACCAACGCCGAGGGTCGCATCGGGACCGCCCCAAATACAATTGCCGGCGGCAAGCGGATGCTCAGTTCGCAGTCACCCGTGATTGTCGAGAAAGAGGGGCGACTGGTTCTGGTCACCGGAAGTCCTGGCGGACGAACCATCATCAACACCGTCCTTTGCATCCTGCTCAATCTCATCGACTTCAACCAGAGTCCCTCCCAAGCCGTCGCCAATGTCCGAATGCATCACCAATGGTTTCCGGACCGAATTGAATTGGAGCAGATCGACAGGCCACCGCATGCCGACGCGGTGGAGGCTCTGTCGGCCATGGGTCATGCCCTACAAGGTCGCGCGATGCAAGGTTCCGCACACACGATCGCCGTTGACCCCGAGTCAGGCTTGCGAACGGGGGTGGCCGATTATCGACGTGGCGGCCGACCCGCTCCACTCCATTCAAAGAGTCTTGCGCTGTGGGATTTCGCGGAACCAGTCGCCACGAATCTGCGAGACGTCCCAAGTACCGGCAAGACAAAACGACGGTGGTCATCATCCATTCCGGGCTTCGAAACCGACGGCCGTGACCACCTTCGCGTCCGCTCCGGTGCGGCTGCCATATCCTGGAACACCCACCTGCCGTTGCCACCAAGCTCCGCAGGATGGTCGGCGGAAATCAAGATCGATTCAGCGAGGTTCACAGGGGAAGAGCAGAACGAGAGGCTGAGTTTTGCATTCGCTCGAACACCTCAATCGACGGAGGGAGTTGAGTTGAATCGTCCCATCGCGACGATGGTGATTGGTCGTCAAGACGCAGACAAGGTCGTGCTCCATGGCCACGCCGACGGGGGATCGATTGGTCCGATCACCCTTTCCAACAGCAACGAAATCATCCGTCCGATGGTATTGAAGCTAACGCTGGACCCCGTCCACCATCAATTCTCGATCGCGTCTCGCGACGCTTCCGACGAAGGGTTCAAGAATCACGGAACGACAGACGTCGGCACGAATGCCAACGCCAATCGGTTTCAATTGAGTGTCCAGAACAACCTCTCAAACGAAGGCGAATTCGTGGACGTTGATCGAATTGAAGTGATGGCGAGTGTACTTACCGTTAATCTTCCGCGACAATAGCGTGACCCTCCTTTGCGTGTGATCCCATTTCCCCACCCATCACACCTTTCTCTAGCTCCCCAGGAAAGACCATCCTCATGTATCGAATCGGCATCACCACATTGATCGTTTTGAGTCTCGGCGTGCTTGCGGGCGCAAGAGAGCTCAACCTTGCCGACCGCTGAAAAGCAGAGCGTCAAACCTGGAATCAACGCCAACTTTCTCGATCCAGAACTGAACGTCGACGAATGGGTGGAAAGGTTCGAAGTCGAGAGTCGTGAAGTCTATCACGCGCGCGATGAAATCATGAGGCAGTTGAATCTCGAAAGTGGCATGCGAATCGCCGACGTCGGTGCCGGTACCGGATTTTATTCCATCCTGATGTCCGAAGCGGTGGGAGACGACGGCTGGGTTTACGCGGTCGATATCTCTCCCAAGTTCGTTGAGTACCTGGCCAAGCAATTCGACCAACGATCACTCAGCAACGTGACGACGGTGATGTGTGATGACGATTCAATCTGCCTGCCGCCGGAAAGCATCGATGCCGCATTCATTTGCGATGTCTATCATCACTTCGAGTATCCGCTCGACACCATGCGATCCATTCATCGAGCGATGACAGACGGAGGCAAATTGGTGGTGATTGACTTTGAGCGAATACCAGGCGTTTCGCGTGAATGGACAATCGATCACGTTCGCGCCGACAAGCAGACTTTCATCAATGAGATCCAAGAATCAGGATTTGAGTTGGTTGCCGAGCGAAACATCCCAGGATTCAAAGAAAACTACTTGCTCGAATTTCGTAAAGCAAAGTAGTGGACCCATCGTCGCCCACCGTAGGCGAGTCTCTCCGAGACTCGTAGGAAACGCAGCAAAGCTGCAAGTGTCCGCCTTGGAAATGCGGACCTACTTCGAACGGATCAGCCTCGGAGAGGCTGGTCGAGGGTAGGCGATTCTCGCCGATGCCAAGATTGAATTTGCACGAGACACCAACTTGACTCAATCACATCGTCCTTTGGACTTCGCATCCGCGACGACGCTGGTCGCCGCCAGCATGATTGGTGTGGGTGTCTACACCACCAGCGGTTACACGCTGGCGGCGTTGGGGGACCCATGGCAAGTGATCCTGGCCTGGATCGTGGGTGGAGCGATCGCCATCTGTGGCGCGTTGGGCTACGCTTCGCTTGCTGCTCGGTTCACACAATCGGGAGGCGAATACCTGTTTCTCTCCCGTACCTGGCATCCGGTTGCCGGCTTGATGGCGGGCTGGGTCTCGCTGTTAGCAGGCTTTACGGGTGCGATTGCGATCGCCGCACTCGGCCTGGAACAGTACCTTGCCCCCATGATCGCCAGCCTCTCGTTGCCGGAGCGATCCATTGCCATTGGCTGCGTCGTGTTGGCTGCGACACTTCACACCATCGGTGTCCGAGCCGCAGCTCGCGTTCAGGATTCGATCGTGATCTTGAAGCTATTGATGATCGTAGGTTTCATCATTTTTGCGATTGCCTCGATCGGAGCGTGGCAGGGAACCGGCACGGTCACCCCTGCCGGGGCAGAAGCGGGCAGGCCATTTGATCTGATGGAATTCGCCAATCAGTTGGTTTGGATTTCCTTTAGCTACTTGGGATTCAATGCGGCCATCTACATCTCGGGCGAAGTGATCGATGCCAAGCGGAACGTGCCGCGAGCCATGATCGCTGGCACCATTCTCGTTACGCTGTTGTACGTGATTCTGAACACAATCTTCGTACTTGCGCCCTCGGCTGCCGACATTACGAGCGAAGCGAACATCGCTCAGATCGCTGCGGTCGCCGCGACCGCGATTGGTGGAGTGCCGTTTTCCACCTTCGTGCGCATCGTCATCGTCCTGTCGCTTTTCACTTCCGTCTCTGCGCTGGTGATGACCGGTCCGCGAGTTTACGCCAAGATGGCCGACGATGGGTTCTTTCCCCAACGCTTCTGTTTTGAAGGGGCACCTCCGGTTCGTGCGATCTGGTTTCAAACGACTCTGGCAATCATCGCAATCTGCTTGACAACCTTGCAGGATCTGCTCGGCTACTTGGGCCTGACCTTGTCCCTTTGTTCAGCGTTAACCGTCAGCATGTTGTTTGTCCTGCGCCGACGGAATGAAGCACTCTGGATCCCTGCGTATGGGATTCCCGCTATGATCTACGTGCTGGCAACGCTTGTCCTTGCTGTCCTCTATGGAATCGGCGATCCCAAATCAGGCGCTGGCCGCCGTGCTCACGCTGCTGGTAGGAATCGTCTTGTATCCGTTGCTGAAAAACCGTGCTGCCGGTTTGAATCGCGCTGAGGAATGACCACGGTGCCAATTTCGCGTTGGGGTCGCCCTTGCCGTCGGTCCGCATTTCCAGGGAAGACACGCGCAGCTTGGCTGCGTTGTTTACGAGTCTCGGAGAGACTCGCCTACGCTTCGCATTCGATCACTTGGTCGGTGGTCGGTATCGATGCTTTCC
Source organism: Pirellulaceae bacterium (assembly GCA_963767665.1). Taxonomy (GTDB): domain Bacteria; phylum Planctomycetota; class Planctomycetia; order Pirellulales; family Pirellulaceae; genus Rubripirellula. The sequence continues at coordinate 642,377 of CAVYFC010000009.1, read as the reverse complement.
TTGCTTCGCCGCTTGATGTGTTTGCGGAGTATCCTGATCGACGCCTGGGTCTCCTTGCGATGCCAACCACCGATCGAGCTCATCGCTGAGCGTCCTCATGATCACCTCGGTTCCATCTTGGCCGGCCAGATTCTCCAACTCGTAGGGATCGGAGGCCGTTCGATACAGCGCCTCGGGAGGTCGCCGCATGTAGCGTTGCACAATCTCGTAGGTCCGCGGCGTATTGGATTCTCCAATCCAGGATTGCCAGTAGGGATTATTGAGCCGTCCGTCTCCCTGAACTCCCATCAAGTGTTTCTCGATGTAAAGATTCTCTGGCTTGAGGTTGCGAACGTAGCGATACGTTCCGTCGCTGATCGTACGAACGGGGTAGGGGGGACCTTCGGGCACGTTGTTGTGCGCACCGTAGACATACTTGCGATGCGCATCGACCTGCCCGTTGAGGACGCCAAGAAAGCTTGTGCCATCGAAAGGTATCCCATTGGCCTTGCTTGCCGCGGCGTTTTCGCCAGCTGCCTCCAGCAACGTCGGTAGGACGTCGGCGTATTGGACCATGGCATCGGTCCTTTTTCCCGCCGCAACGACACCCGGCCATCGCGCGATCAGTGCGGTATGGACACCTGTGTCCCAACTCGTCCACTTGTTGCCCGGAAATTGGGAGCCCTGCTCGGACGTGAACAGCACGAGCGTGTCGCCAGCGTGACCAGAAGCCTCCAGCGATTGCAACAGCTCGCCGACCTGACCATCCATGTAGGTAATTTCAGCAAGGTATCGAGAGAACGCCTCGCGGCGTCAGTTTGGTATCGGCAATGTTGGCGGGAAGCTTGATGCTTCGGCGGGCGGATAGGCCGATGGGTCCCCCATCACCCAGGGAACGTGTGGATCGACCAGCGCGACCACCAGGCAAAACGGCTGCTTCGACACTCGCGTCCCATGAATTCCGTGACGCCGGACAAGTCATGTGTTTGGGTCGGCTCACGAACACAACTCCGATCAAAGCCGGCCACCGGTTCGAACGGGAAAGCCTCCTTTGGGCAACACGTGAACCTTACCCGCCAAGCCCGACTCGATAGCCGAGTTGACCCAGGTGATGCGGCATGCTCTTGGTTTCTGGCAAGCTGGCCGAATGATTCCAAGCGCATCCGTTGCTCATCGGATACAGGCCCGGTATAAAGTTCGGCCCGACAAGGCTGGCACATCGCGGCGGTCAGGTAGGCTCGATTGAAGACGAGTCCCTCGCTGGCCAACTGCTCCAGATTGGGCGTCAACGCGTTCTGACCCCCGTACATCGGAAGATCGTTGAAAGTGCAGTCGTCGGCCATGATGATCAACACATTGGGCGGTTCGGCCCGAGCGACCGCGGCGACCATCAACAGCAATGCAGAGCGAAACAAGGCGACGGATCATGGTCACCTGTGGCAGAAACGAGTGATCGAGCAGATGCGAGGGCAAGCCTGACATTCTAGCCGATGCAGCGGCTGATGTACGCTCCGAGAGAAGCTCGGCCACTGTCGAGCTTGCAAACAGGCAACTGAGCGGCAGCACCGTTTACTAGCGGCGTCACTCGGAGCCCGACGAGTTTCGGCTGGGGACACCACCCGTAAACCGCCGCCAGCGCGGAACAGACAATGTGGTCAACTGGCTCATCCGAACCGGCTTGCTCAAGACTTGATAGGCCCGCATCCGTTCCGCTTCGCGACGGATCTCGTCGTTCAGCTCCGCGCTCATCAAAACACAGGGCGGACTTTCGGGGCTGTCGTACAGATGACGGATCACTTCCAGCCCGGACACCCGGGCATGTGAAAGTCGAGCAATGCCACGTGGACCTGAGCGGCTGAAGACGTCGATCGCTTCCTGGCCGTCCCTCGCCTGGGTAACCCGAAAACCGCGACGCGAAAGCCCCTCGCAGACGACTCGGCGAAACGCCGAGTCATCATCGGTCACCAGCAGATTGGGGATCTCCAACATCGTCTTCCCGTCAACGGAAGCATCTTGAAGTCCAGCTAACCGATTCGAGAATCCTGTCACCGGGGCAGGCCAATCATCGACTATCATGATAGCTGCAATTCCGATGCCATCCATCGAATCTTTAGCCCACAGCGGATTATCGATGCCTCCTCCGCCCTCCAGCCCCTCCGGACAACCGCCGGCGAGTGAACGCAAAGGCGGAGCAACGGGATCATCTCGAGAGCGGCGAGCGGCGACCCAACGAACTCAAGCGGCCAAACCGGTCGATTTCGACTCCGCCGGAGGTGGGCAATCTTGCCAAGCGGATCATCGGCAATGTCGAACAGGCAATCGTTGGCAAACGAAAACAATTGGTCTTGTCGCTGGTGACCTGGCTCAGCGGCGGACACCTGCTGCTGGAGGACGTGCCTGGTGTGGCCAAAACGATGTTGGCACGAGCTTTGGCTCGCAGCGTGGGCTGCACCTTCAAACGCGTTCAATGCACGCCCGACCTGTTGCCGACCGACGTCACCGGCACATCCATCTTCAACCAGAAAACGAGTCAATTCGAATTTCGCCCTGGCCCGGTCTTCACTCAGATCCTGCTGGCTGACGAGATCAACCGGGCCACGCCGCGAACCCAGGCATCGCTGTTGGAGGCGATGGCGGAATCACGCGTGACGGTCGACGGCACGACCCATGCGCTCGACCCACCGTTTGTCGTGATCGCCACACAGAACCCGGTTGATCATGAAGGCACGTTTCCCCTTCCCGAAGCCCAACTCGACCGCTTCATGATGCGATTCGCCTCGGGTATCCGTCGATGGAAGAAGAGTTGCGGATGCTTGAATTGCTCCAGCATTCTCATCCCGTCGATCGGCTCGAGGCGGTGGCGTCGGCCGATGAGATCGTCCAGGCTCAGAGCGGCGATTCGCGCCGTGCATGTCGATCCCCGGGTCCGCCAGTACCTGCTGCAAATCGTCTCCGAGACGCGTCAGCACAACGACTTGGCGCTGGGGGCCAGCCCGCGAGCAACGATCGCTTTGTTCCGCTGTTCGCCAAGCGATGGCGGCCATTCGCGGCCGCGACGTTCGTGCTGCCCGATGACGTCAAGAAAATCATCGCACCCGTGATGAATCATCGCTTGATCGTCCGCCCAGAAAGCCGCCTGAGGAAAGTCACGGCGGAGAAAGTGATCGATGAGATCGTCGGCGAGATCGCGGTGCCAACCATCGAAGCGACTTGAGTCGATCGCGTTGTCTCCATGTTCAAACCGCTTTCCGCAATCCGTGAATGGCTCCCGACCGGAAGCTTGTCCGCCGACCCGTCTTGACCGCCAACCTTCGATCCGTCTGAGCCAGCGACCGAGACGAAGTCCGAAGCACGCCTCGCTTTGCCATCGCGGCCGGGATCTGCGCGTTGTTGCTGGCAGGGATGATCTCGGGAGCCTCGCTCTGGATCATCGCGGGGATTGCCGCGGCGATGCTGATCGCCCTCGAACTGCTTGGCTGACCAAGACCTGGTCCACGGCCCCGATCGCGTCCGCGGCTAGGAGAGGACTGCGAAGTCAAGATTGGATCGACGGTACCAATCGTGGTCAGCATCACCAATCGAAGTCGCGTCCCCATGCTGTGGCTGCTGGTGGAAGACCTGCTGCCTCGTTGGGCAACTTTCTTTGACCCGCCGGCGTTGGAAGTCGACGGCCAGCGCGTTCAAGTGATTCTGCTTTGGAGCGGCGAGACCAAGCGAATCGAGTACACGATCTCGCTGCAATCGCCGCGGCTATTTTCAGATCGGCCCGACGATCCTGGAAACGGGCGACATGATGGGACTCTACCGGAGCTATCGAGTCGGCAACGAATCCGCAGTACGTCACGGTGCTGCCCAGATGTGTTTCCGCTGACTTCTTACGAGATCGGTTCGCGACGGCCGATCGGCGAGATCCGCATGCGTGAGAATGTGATGGACGATCCCACGCGTCTGCGGGGGATCCGTCAATGGCAACCGGGCGACCCGATGCGAAGCGTGCACTGGGCGGCAACGGCGCGGACGGGCTCCCTGCATAGCAAAGTCTACGAACCTTCCTCGATTATCGGCGCGACGCTGGTGTTGGATCTGCACGAAAGCACGACGCCGAAAGAGCACGAGCCGACCAGCAGTGATCTGGCAGTGACAGCGGCCGCCTCGATCGCAGCCTCGCTTGCACGAAGCAAACGAACCGGTGGGCCTGGCCACCAACGGTCGCGATGCTGCCGACCGAATTCGCCAGCAGGGCTGGGTCGGCGATCATCGCGTTCGTGGCGAAGCAGAGTCGAAGCAGCCGTCGATGAGCGAGCGAGAACGAGCGATTGCGCCCAGTGCTGCTTGCCACCCTCGCGCGGTCCCGTTCACTTGGCGGAGATCAATCGCACCTTGGCCAGGCTTGGAGCGAACCGACGGACTGACCTTGACCGAGTTGTTGGTCGAATGTGAGTCCCAGCTATCCAGCGAGACGACGCTGCTGGTGATTTTGCAGCAATGCACGCCCGAGTCGATTGCCGCGCTGATCGGCCTGTCTCGGCGAGGTCGTGCCGTCGCGGTGATGATCAATACCTACGACATCAACGACTACTCGGCGATCGCCGGACCCCTGATCGCCTCGCAGAATCCCGACCTTCCATCTCGCGTCCGCCGAAGTGATCGCCGACGTCTGCCGCCAAACGCTATTGCGATAGATCTCAGTTACCTTAGCGGAGTCTCTCCGAGACTGCGAGTTTTTCGTTCGCCTTACTGTAGGTCCGCATTTCCGAGGCGGACATTCGCAGCTTTGCTGCGTTTTTACGAGTCTCGGAGAGACTCGCCTACGGTAAGGTCAGGGTCCTAGAGAAAGCGCAAGCAGGGCGTAGTTTCGTTTTCCCTTGCGTAAGACCATCACGGTTTCGCTGGCCAGGTCGCTTTCGGTCAAACGTTGTTTCTCATCGCCCACACGGACGTTGTTCAGATAGACGCCGCCATCTTTGATCGCGCGGCGAGCTTCGCCACCGCTGGAAGCAAGTCCGGCCGCCTGCAGGGCATCGACGATCCAATATCCCTCGCCGCTCAACAGACCACGTTCGACTTCGCAGCTCGGGACGTCGGCGAAAATTTCGCCGAGGCTGGCATCGGTCTGCGGTGCCGATTTCACCACCAAACAAAATCTTGGACGCCCGGATGGCGGAGTTCAATCCATCGTCGTCCGTGGACGAGCTCGGTCATCCATTCGGCCAGTCGATTCTGGGCGATCGCGGCGTCCCGGATCGGCGCTGTCGCCTCGACCAACGCGTCGTATTCCGCGCGGTCGATCTCGGTCAGGTAGGCGATGCACCGCATCACGTCGGCATCTTCGACGTTGCGCCAGTACTGGTAGAACTGGTACGGACTCGTTCGCTTGGGGTCGAGCCAGACGGCACCGCTTTCGGTTTTCCCCATCTTGCGACCGTCACTGGTCGTCAACAGAGGAGCCGTGATTCCGAACAAGTGCTGTCCCAGCATCCGTCGACCGAGATCGATCCCTGCGGTGATGTTGCCCCACTGGTCGCTTCCTCCAGCCTGAATACGACATTCATGGGCACGGCAGAGATGAACGAAGTCGTAGGCCTGCAAGAGCATGTAGCTGAACTCGGTGTAGCTCAGCCCCGCTTCGCTCTCCAGCCGGGTGCGGACGGATTCCTTGCCGAGCATCGCGCCGACCGGAAAACTCTTCCCCACGTCGCGCAAGAAATCGAGATAGGAGTAAGTCCTGCATCCAATCGAAGTTGTTCAGCAGGATGGCCGCTGCCATCTCCTTCGAAATCGAGGAACCGCCGCATCTGCGCGGCAACCCCTTCTACGTTTTCTTGCAACTGCTCGGGCGAAAGCAGGTTTCGTTCTTCACTCTTGCCACTGGGATCTCCGATCATGCCCGTGGCACCTCCGACCAAGGCAATGGGTCGATGGCCCGCTTTTTGAAAACGGCGCAGCATCATCAACTGCATCATGCTGCCCACGTGCAGACTCGACGCGGTCGGATCGAAACCGATGTAGACGGTTTGACGACCCGAGTTAAGAAAGTTGGCCAGCCCGTCTTGATCGGTGCATTGGTGGATCAGTCCGCGCCAAGCGAGTTCATCGAGGAGATTGTTCTGCGACATGATTGGATTGCCTGGCCAGAATCGCTTCGGCGACCAGGAGGTCTTCGGGAAAGGTGATTTTCAAGTTATCCGCCGAGCCGCGGACGAGCGTGACGTCCTGCCCCAGCCGTTCCACCAACTGAGCGTCATCGGTCGCGGAGCGGCCATTGTGCTTCTGATAGGCCTGATTCAACAACCCGACTCGAAAAACTTGAGGCGTCAGCGCCATCCACAGGTCCCGTCGATCGACCGTCTCACAACGCCGCTGCTCGCCCAGGTCACGTTTGACCGTACCAGCGACCGGCGTCGCCAGGATCGCAGCTCCGCTGCTTCCCGCCGCCTGAAAAACGGCTCGCAGATCCTCCTGTGCAACCAGGGGCCGGGCCGCGTCATGCACCGCCACCCATTGGATCGACTTGTCGCTGGAGACCAGATGGAGCGCCGCTTGGACGCTAGCGGTTCTCTCGGCACCCCCACCGACAAGCTCCACGCCGTACTGTGCGACCAGTTCGGCATCTCGCCCGTCAAAGAGATCTCGGTCGGCTTCCGAAATCGCCATCACGATCCTGCTCACCTCAGGCCTCGCCTTCAATCGAGCGACCGCGTGGGACCAGAGAGGCTTTCCAGCAAGCATTGCGAACAGCTTGTTGCGTTCGCTGCCGAAGCGTTGGCCGCTGCCGGCGGCGGGCAGAATCGCAGCGACGCTGCGGGCAGGTAAGTCACTCAACGCGACGTCACTCCATGTTTCGGTTGGTGACTCAGGCGACGTCTTCTTCCTCTTCGTAGTCTTCGTACTCTTCATACTCGTCTACTCCCGGATCGTCCTCGTACTCGTCGTCGCCGTCGTCGCCGTCATCGTCGTCATCGACCTCTGCGTCTTGTTGCGAGGCGACCGCACGTCCGCCAGCCGGCGTTGGCTTCCGCAACGGCGTGGACGTTGCTTGCGGCTCCGAAGCTTCGTCTTCGTCCTGATCATCTTCCTCGATTCCCTGCATGGCCTGCCACTGGGCCATCGTCATGACCACCTCTCGGGCCTTGCTACCGTTGTACTCGCCCACGATGCCATCTTCGGCCATGAAGTCGATCAATTTCGCGGCGCGGCCATATCCGATCCCCAGACACCGCTGCAGCAACGAGCAGGAACCGCGTCCCTCGCGAATCACCACTTCGATCGCACTGTCGTACAGTTCATCCCGTTTCTTGATGGCATCCATCGACGTGCCGTCGCCAGCTTCCTCCTCCTTGGCGACTTTCAAGTTCATCAGTTCGCCAACGAAATTCTGTTCTCCCATGCTGCAATGATCGCAGACCGAATCGATTTCATCATCGGACAGGTACGTGCCCTGACCTCGAATCAACGTGCTGGTTCCTGGCCAGAGGAACAGCATGTCGCCATTGCCTAGCAACTTGTCGGCACCGTTCTCATCGAGCACCACGCGACTATCGGTCTTGCTGGCAACTTGGAAGCTGAGGCGCGCGGGCAGGTTACTCTTGATCAAGCCCGTGATGACGTCGACCGTTGGTTTCTGCGTCGCCAGAATCAAATGGATCCCAACGGCGCGACTCTTCTGGGCCAGTCGAATGATGTGCTGCTCGACATCCTTGCCGGCGGTCATCATCAGGTCTGCCATCTCGTCGGCGACGATGACGATAAACGGCAACTTCTCGGGTACATCGGTCGCACCGTCAACGTCTTCGTCGATTTCAAGACGCCGCATGATCTCTTCACGCCCCAGGTCATTGAAGCTGTTGATGTGCCGAACGCCGACCTTGGCCAACAAGGAGTAACGCTCCTCCATCTTCTCGACAGCCCAAGCCAAGATCGCTTCGGCCTTTTTCATGTCCGTGATCACGGGGTGCATCAAGTGGGGCAGACGACCGTAACCGCTCAGTTCGACCATCTTGGGATCGATCATCAACATCCGCACCTCGTCGGGGCGGCAGCACATCAACACCGATGTGATGATGGCGTTCAAGCAGACACTCTTCCCCGTGCCCGTTCGGCCAGCGATCAACAGGTGAGGCATCTTGGCCAAGTCGACCACCATCGGATTGCCCGAGACATCCTTGCCCAGGAAGACAGGGATGTTCATCTTGGCGGCACGTGTGTCGGATTCCTCGATCACGTCCCGCAGGCGAACCACCTGGCGTGTTTCATTGGGCACTTCGATCCCAACGGTATTCTTCCCAGGAATCGGTGCGACGATACGAACGCTCGGGACACGCAGCGCGATCGCCAGGTCGTCCGCCAAGCCAGTGATCTTGCTCAGACGCAAACCGGCTTCCAGTTCAATTTCATACTGGGCGATGACCGGTCCCGTTTCAATCTCGACAACGCGAATGTTGAAGCCGAAATCGCGGAAGGTCTCTTCCAAAATGTGCGCCTTTCGGCGGACTTCGTGCAGTTGCTCTTCGTAACAGATGTCGTCGCTCTGTTCGAGCAACTCCAGGCTCGGCAAACGATAGTCTTCCATCCCTCGGGGTGCATCCTCGGCCATGTCCTGAAAGAGTTCCTGGCGCGGATCGGACTTGGTCTTGCGTTTGGGGGCGCGAACCTTGGGGATGGCAACGGATGCGAAGCATCGCTGCGAAGCTCAACCGTTTCTTCCTCAACTTGCAATTGGCGGGTCGGCGCCTCGGCGACTTCGTCCTCGTCCTCCCAATCCTCCTCGTATTCGTGCGCCTCGTCTTCCTCGTCCCACTGGCTATCCTGCGGTGGCGAATTGACGGCGCCGTCGGCGGGGACCGACTTACCGGCGGTCGCGGGCCTGACGAAACTTGATTGTCGGTCCGGTTTGCGTTGCCACCGCTTCCGTTGGGGCGGATGCCTCCTGAGAGTCTCCTTCAATCGTGATGGGTTGCTCGAGATCCGTGAAGGGAAGTCGCTTTCGCCTCGCACCAGGGAGCACGCGACGAGCCTGCTGTACGCTCGAGCGGGAAACCCTGGCGCCGTCGCTGTGCAATCGCCTTGCCGGCGTAAAGCAGTGCGTAATCGGTTGTCAGCAAGGTGCCGACTGCCAGGACGGTCATCGTCAAGATCCAAGCACCCGCCGGCGCAAAATGCTCGAGCAACCAGGTGGACGTCATCGCACCGAGGTAACCCCCGCCACCGACCACCGGAATGCCTTCGATCCGCAGCGGCAAGAGAGCAGCTCCGGTCGCCGCGCCGATGATCACGATGGTTCCGCCCAGAGATCGCAAGACCGGCGCGTTGAGTCGTCCGCGCACCAGCAAAGCGGTGGCAATTCCCCCCATCGCGCCGATGACCATCGCCGAGGCAAGCCCAACCGCATCCAGCAGAGCGGACGAGAGAAGTGCCCCCCAATAACCACATGCATTGGTCACCGTTGCGTTGGTGGGATAGGCCACCACGTCGGGGACGTAGAAGAGGCTGATTGGCCACAGCGGGGTCTCGATCGGATCGGCGGGATTTCGCGTCACCATGGAGACTGTCAGCATCAGAGTCAGTGCTACGAGTCCGATCGCCGAGAGGTCCCGAACCAGATTTGGCTCGCGATGGGGTCCATCGTCTTGTTGAATCGGTACAGCCGACATGCGTTATGGCGCAGAATGAGACAGAAGCTTCTCTCTGGCCAATCGGCACTTCACCTGTCCCAGAACGATTCAAGCTTGGACTGTTGGGGCAATTCGCACATTCGGCAGAGATTCAGGTCCATCCGGTCCACGCAACCGTCAAGACTTGCCAGAGGGTGAGGCGAGCAACGATGTCGATCGTCGAGGCACCTCGGGCCGGACCTTTGAAGTTGCGCATTTTTTCATAACCCGACGCGTAAGCGAGGAAATCTCGATATTGACATCGACTCGCTGACGCGTCGGGTTATGAAAATCCTTGTGCGGCAGCCAAAATCGCAACTTCAAAAGGCCGGACCGGGGCTGGTTCGGCCGGACGCCATTCCGACCGATGCGATTCCGACCGGTGCGATTCCGACCGGTGCGATTCCGACCGGTGCTGGGAAACACCAAACCGAGCCGGAAGTTCGGGGCCGATCAGGAAGCTGGTCGCTGATCAAGCTTCGTACACGAATTCGATCGGAGCATCGATCTCGGCGTGCAGGCTCTGATGGACTGGGCACTTTCGCGCTGCCGTCTCCATCCGCTCTCGCATCGAGGGATCGTCGACGGCTCCCTTGGGAATGGTGACGATGGTGCGTAGCGAGCCGATTCGACGCACGGGCTGCGTGATCATCTCTTTGGTGACGTGCACCGTCGTGCCCTGCAAGTCGATCTGGTGTCGCTCGGCGACGAGACCGAGAATGGTCAACACGCAAGTGCCAAGCGCCGTCGCAACCAGGTCGGTTGGCGAAAAGGAAGCTCCTTTGCCGCCGTTATCGGTCGGGGCATCGGTTGCCAGGGAGGCGCCACTGGGACCGTGTACGGCCTCACAATGAAGTTGACCCACGTAGCGAACGTTGATTTCCACAGCCATGATCGTCTCGAGTTGAAGAAAAGGATGCGACGTTAGCTCATCCGAGAGAATTCGGCGATTTCAGCCGACGTGAATTTCCTCTCCAGCCGAGCGCCCATTTGCGTGACGATCCTTGCTGCGGCGTGCGAAGCGAGATGGGCAGCCTGTCGCCAGCTCATACCGTTTGTGATTCCATACAGCAGCGCTCCGGCATACATGTCGCCCGCACCGGTCGTATCGATGGCCTCCACCGACATGCCTTCGATGGGAAAAGCTTCGCCGCCATGCATGACGATGGAGCCATTCTCGCCAAGGGTCAACGCGACGTTCTCGGCGTGTTCATGGATCTTCGCGGCGCAAGCGATCGGATCGTTTTCCCCTGTCAGGCTCTTTGCCTCCAGTTCGTTGCAAAAGAAAAGATCGACCGGTCCGGTGATGAGGTCCCAAATCTCGTCGCGAATCAAGTCGATGAGGAAGGGGTCCGACGCGGTCAACGCCACCTTGCTGCCACACTTCTTCGCCAGGTCCATCGCCTTGTAAGCGGCCGCCTTGGTCGTCGGACCGGTCAAAAGGTAGCCCTCGATGTAGACGTACTTGGCCTCTTGAATCAGCCCTTCATGGATGTCGTCTTCGGTGAGGGTGGCAGAGGCGCCGAGATTGGTGAGCATCGTTCGCTGGGCGTCCTCGGTAATCAGCACGGCGCAGGTGCCGGTGGGGGCCGCTGCGGGCTGAACGTCCATCGTGATCCCGAGCTCACGCATTTCCTTGAGGAAGAAGCTACCGACCTCATCCTCCCCCACCTTGCCAACGTAGCCGGCGGAGGCCCCGAAATCGGCCAGGGCAACAATTGTGTTCGCCGCCGAACCCCCGGCACAGCGGTGCAACGGCCGACCTCCGAGCTTGCCAAGCACTTCGGCCTGTCGGGCGTCGTCCACGAGCGTCATGATCCCCTTGTTGATACCCAGCTCGGGCAAGAGCGAATCATCCACGCGAGCCTGGATGTCCACCAACGCGTTTCCCACACCGAGAACGTCTACCTTCCCCATCGGACTCACCACTCTTAGCTAGCACATGTACTGAAACGGGACAGCAAGCCGGACACCGTATCCCAACCGCAGCCAAGCGACTAGTCGGTCTGAATTCGGCACCCGCGGTGATGGGTGTCTGCCCCCGTTCTGCGCTTGCTTTCTTCTTTCATGGTCGATGGTTGGCGGGTCTCGGCGATCGATGGTGAGAAAAGACGGGGGATCACCGCGCGTTGGGCCGCTTCCTCTTGCAAGAAGCGGACCGGAACGCAACACTCTATGCCTTCCTGAAAACGTCGCGTGACCGCGGCGACCTAAGTGTTGGGTCGCCGAACGCCAGACGAGGGCCTCGCTGCCCCCTGTCGCGGTGGATCACGCCTGGCTGCGGGTCTCATCCCCAGTCTCACCCTCTCACCGCGTCACCAAGGACGCCGAAAAGGTTTTGCCAATGGCCCGTTACACTGGCCCCAAAGGTCGTATCAACCGTCGACTCAGCACCCTGATTTACGAAACTGCAGGTGCAGCTCGCGCCTTGGACCGTCGCCCCAACCCCCCGGGGATGCACGTTCGTGGTCGCCGGCCCAGCAACTATGGTGCGGCATTGGCTGAGAAGCAGAAGATCAAACATTACTACGGTTTGGGTGAGCGGCAGCTACGACGTTACTTTGATGCGGTGGGCCGCAAGACGGGCAACACCGGCGAGTTGCTGCTGCTGATGTGCGAGCGTCGCTTGGACAATGTCGTTCGCCGCGTCGGATTCACCAAAACCCGGCCACAAGCCCGCCAGGGGATCACGCACGGTCACTTCCGCGTCAACGGCGTGAAGGTCACCAAGCCCAACTACTTGCTCCGTCCCGGTGACATCGTGGAGGTTCGGGGTCGCGAGAACCTGAAGAACCTCTATCGTGGCGTGATTGCCAATGCGTCGCCGGATGCGCTTGATTGGATCTCCTTTGACAGTGAAAACTTGAAGGCGACCGTGTTGGGTGTACCGGGGGCCAGCGACATCAGCCTTCCTGTGGACGCTAACAGCGTGGTCGAATTCCTGTCGCGATAAGCGAAGCACTGAACCCTTTCTGACGATTGATTCCTTCCCATGCACGCTCCTGTTGTCGTCCTTGGCGGTGGTCCCGGTGGTTACGCAGCCGCATTCTTGGCGGCTGACGAAGGGCTGGAAGTCACCATCGTCGAAGCGGAACCGCGCCTCGGTGGCACTTGCTTGCTGCGAGGTTGCATTCCTAGCAAAGCGTTGCTTCACGTCGCGAAGGTGATCAGTGAAGTCGATGAGTTGAGAAAAGATTGGGGCGTTGTCTTCGACGGCAAGCCTCGAATCGACATCGACAAGGTTCGTGCACGCAAAGACCAGGTGATTAGCAACCTGACCGGTGGTCTCGGCCAGCTCGCCAAGAGGCGAAATGTGACCGTGATTCAGGCTCGTGGATCGTTCATCGATTCAACGACCCTCAAGCTCGAAGGGGATCACGAATCGATTCCCGACGACAAACTCCTCACTTTCGATCATTGCATTTTGGCCACCGGCAGTGTGCCGGCGATGCCAGCCGCCTTTCGGATTGACAGCGATCGTGTGATGGACAGCACCGGAGCGCTCGCCCTGAAGGACATCCCGGAAACGATGCTGGTCGTCGGTGGAGGCTACATCGGACTCGAGATGGGTACTGTTTACGCTCGCCTTGGCTCCAAAGTCACCGTCGTTGAGCTGATGGACGGGTTGCTCCCGGGAGCCGACCGAGATTTGGTCAAGCCACTGGCCAAGACGATGGATGCGATTTGCGAAGGACGTATCTTCCTGAATACCAAGGTCGGATCGCTCACCGACGTCGGTGACAAGATCGAAGTCACCTTCGAGGGCCCCGGGAAATTTGGCCGTGAACAGTATGACCGTGTCCTCGTTAGCATCGGACGGCGACCGGTGACTCAAGGCTTGGGACTGGAAAATACCAAGGTCCAAGTCAACGAACGGGGTTTCGTGGTCTGTGACGATCGCCAGCGAACTGCCGACCCGCACATTTTGGCGATCGGTGACGTGGCAGGCGATCCAATGTTGGCCCACAAGGCAACACACGAGGGACGCGTCGCGGCCGAGGTGCTGGCCGGGAAGTCTTCCGCTTTCGACAAGCTCGCCATTCCCGCGGTCGTCTTTACCGACCCAGAGATCGCCTGGGCGGGGCTGACCGAGAACGAAGCCAAGGAGGCGGGCCGTGACGTGGATGTCGAAGTCTATCCATGGGCTGCCAGCGGACGTGCTCAAGCGATCGGCGTCACCAACGGTCTGACCAAATGGTTGATCGATCCGACCACCGATCGGGTCGTCGGATGCGGCATCGTGGGAACGGGCGCGGGCGAATTGATTGCCGAGGCGGTGTTGGCAATCGAGATGGGATGTGAGATCCACGACATCACCGACTCCGTCCATCCCCATCCGACCCTCAGCGAAACCCTGATGAACGCTGGCGAAGTCCATTTCGGAACCGCCACCGAAATCTTCAAGCCCAAGAAGAAACCGGCGGTTGCTGGAAAAGGGGTCAGGCCCCAATAGTGCGAAGCACCCGAAGGGCCGCTTGCGGCTATTGGGGCCTGACCCCTTTTCCAGCTGGCTACGTGATTGTTGAAAATGCTCTTAGGCGTCGAGCCGCAGGGACTGGTTTGCAGACGCTGCAGAGTCGGGCTGGGAGAAGAGTCACGGGTCAGCGAGCAATGCTGAGAGTCGACGGACTTGGAAGTCCATCGTACGTGTGGGTTAGCGAATGCGATCGTGCACCATGGTGTCTTGGGCAATGGCATTCACCAAGAAGCGAGCGTTGGACCAGTAACGTGGGACCAGTCGTTTCGGGTCACTGAGCATCCGATAGGCCCACTCCATTCCACATTGTTGCCAGAGTCGGGGAGCCCGCCTCGCGGTCCCTGCGATGAAGTCGAATGATGCCCCCAGCTGAATCGAAACTGGAACGCCGAGGCGATGATGATTCTGGTGGATCCAGATTTCTCCCTTGGGTTGTCCAAAAGCGACGAGCAACAGATCGGCACCCGATCCGATGATCCGCGCGTCCTGCTCCCGTTGTTCCTGGTCCGATAGTTGACGAAAGGGGGGCGATTCGACCCCGGCAATCCGGAGGCCAGGGAATTGCTCGCCGAGCCGATCTGCGCATGCAGCGGCAACCCCCTCGGCTCCTCCCAAAAAGTAGATCCCCCAGTTCTGATCGCGGGCACGTTCGGCGAGCCGATAGATCATTTCGCTACCCGCCACCCGTTGGGGAAGCGGAGTACTTGTTTGTCGGCTACGCCACACAATGGGTTGTCCATCCGCCAGAATCATGGCCGCATCTTCCGTCACCGGCAGGATCTCTGGATGCTGATGATGCAGCATCACGTAATTGAGGTTGGCGGTGATCACGTAGCCGGGCGTTCCTCGAGAAATCAGCCGGCCGATGTGGTCGATGCTTTGCTGCATCGTCACGCGGTCAAATGGAATCCCCCACACGATCGACTTCGCCGCCGGCTCGAGAGACTCGGCCTGAAAATCCCTGGCAACGCCGGGTTCCACCTTGGGCGACGATACCGTCTGCTTCTTGGGAACATGCTCTCTGGGGATAGCATGCTCTCTGGGGATAGCATGCTCGTTGGGGACAGCATGCTCGTTGGAGATAGGGACCAGTGGAACCGCATCGGTGGGCAGGCCCGTTGCCGGCGGCATGACGAAGTTCGAGTCGTTGCCTGAGAGCGGCATTACCGTATCACCTTGTGGTCCAATGAAGAGACGTCCTGCTACCCGAAGGTTAGGTCGCCACGGCCCTCCCTACCGAGCCCTTCATCGGCGGAAGTCCAGCCTGTGATCGATGCATTCCGGCTCTGCGGCTTTTAGCGAATGAAGCAGCGGCCCTAAGATGTCTCCCCTTGGCCTATCTCACTTTTGACTCGCACCATCAACGGCAACCACTCTTGACGCATTCGCCTCTGATCGTCGTCTCACTCGAAGGTCTCACCCCCTCCGCTCTGAGCTGCTATGGGTCATCCTGGAACGAGACCCCAGCGATCGACCGTCTTGCCAGCACAGGATGCGTTTGGGACCGACTGTTGGCGACGAACGATCGTCCATCCGCCGTCTTGGCCCAGTGGACGAACCCGCATGCCGAATGGGCCCGGCAGCTGCGGTCGACCATCGGGCCCGTGGAACTGATCACCGATCTCCAACCGGAGGGGCTGCACGAGACCTGTTTTGATGAAATCCATTCGCTGCCGACCGTCGCCTCGACCCACGACGCGCTACCGGCGGAGGACATCGTAGAAACGCAGTTCGGGCAGTTGATCGCGGCGGCTCTTGAGCGTGTTGCGATCAACCGGCCATGGGGAGCCATCTGGCTTCACAGCCGGTTCTTGACCCGCTGCTGGGACGCCCCTCGGGATCTGAGCCTGCTCGAGGAGGACCGCAACGAGGGCCCCGATCAAGAGCAAGATGGGCAAGACGAGTCCATGGAGAACAAGACGGAGAGCAGCGCACTGGAGATGGATGGCGAGATGCTGATGCCCCCACTGAGTCTCTTCGAGAGCACTCAGCCTCCGCAAATCGAATTGAGCGAACAGGGTCACCCCGACCTGGTCACCGCCTGGATGAACACCTACGGGTCTCAAGTGCGGCTGGTCGATTTGCTGCTCGATATCCTGCTGCAAACCATCGAGGCCGAGAGCCCGGCGGTGATGTTGGTTGGTACCAGCGGCTTCCGCTTGGGCCAGGGAGGACACGTCGGGCATCGCAGCGGGCCACTCCGTAGCCCCGACATTCGGTTGCCCCTGATCGTTAACCGCGGCGGGCCTTTGCATGTCCCCCAGCTCACTGCTAGCCCAAAGGTCACGAGCGTATTGAGCGTGCTCAGCGACCCAGGCGGTTCGTTGTGCCCTCCCGACACTTGGTCCGTTTCATCGAAGGAGACCTTGCCCATCGAAATTGACTCGGACCGCGCACGGGTCGCCGTCAGCAACGCGGACTGGTTCTACGTGCAAGATGCGGATCTCAGTGAACATCTCTTTCTCAAGCCAGACGATAGCGAGGATTTCAACGATATCGGACGGCTGCGAGCAGATGTGATCGAAATGCTCCGGCCAGAAACGAAAAATGGCCTCTCCGATCCTTGATCGAAGAGGCCATGCGTTTCATTTGATTTCAGCCGCTTGGCTGACTTGGATCAAACAAAGATTAGGCATCCGTTTGTGCATCGGGTGCCGGTGCAGGAGGAGCTTCTTCGGCTGGGGCGGGAGCAGGAGCATCGCTGCTGCTTTCCGGTGCCACAAGCTCGCTATGGACAGGCTCTTCCGAGATGATGACTTCACTCATCGT
This sequence comes from Pirellulaceae bacterium, assembly GCA_963767665.1. Classification (GTDB taxonomy): domain Bacteria; phylum Planctomycetota; class Planctomycetia; order Pirellulales; family Pirellulaceae; genus Rubripirellula. Next base: position 625,502 of record CAVYFC010000009.1, on the reverse strand, counting down.
GCCGTCACATCCACCGCCTGCACAACCACTGACAACCACCGAACCACCACAGCCCGATCCGCAGTCACTGACCATGCCGCAGCCCGATCCGCAGTCGCTGACCATGCCGCAGCCCGATCCGCAGTCGCTCACAGCGCCGCAGCCCGAATCACAGTCGCTAACCATGCCGCAGCCCGATCCGCAGTCGCTCACAGCGCCGCAGCCCGAATCACAAGGAGCTGGTTCGGCGACGTAGCAAGGTGCTGGAGCTGGCTCACAGCATGTTGGTGCAGGTGCACAATGCTTCGCAGCATGCTTTGCTCGCAATTTAGCAAAGAGTCCGCCGCCACAGCCCCTGTTGAACAAGTGACCGCCGCCGCAGCTTTTTGCTGCGTGCAGACGTGCGAACAAGCCGCCGCCACAATGCCCAGCTTCTGCCGTTGTTTCCGTCATGGCGAGTGCTGCACCAATAGTCAGTGCGAATGCAGCAACGCCGCTCACCACAGTCCGATTCATCAAAAGTCTCCCAAGAGTTCGGAGTGTCTGGTGCGATCCGAATTCGCACATCTGGTTATGAGCCCGAATCCTGAGGCTCCACGCTGTTCGACGGTTGGCAACGCACCGACCGTCGATTGACGTCTACGCTTAGCGGGAAGCAAAATAGGTTATTTGCGTAGAATTTTCCGCTCGCGTAATTTCGCCGCTAAACTAACCCTCAACGTGAGGGTGTCAATCGGCCTGCGCGGCAATTTCCGACTTTTTCAGAGCCGATTCTGGGGGCAAGATGCCGTTGGGGAGCCAAAGTGACACACGATCCGCAAGAAAACGGCTGTTCAGAAAGCCCGCACTTTTCTCGGATTTTCGCCCCTTTCCGAGCCGCAACCCCCTCAAGTCAGGGGTCTTCTATGCGAGGGGTTTCGGCGATCGCACGAGGCGACGGCTCTAACGCGAAAGACTTGGGTCGGCAGCTGCCGCCTGCGACGGTGCGCCCGGTGTCGATGTCGCTGCGGAGGGTCCTGTCGACGGGGAGGGTCCGCCTGGAGCCGCAGAGGCTGGGCCGAAATCGGGCGCTGCGAAGAGCTTCGCCATCATCTCCCCATTCTCAAAATCGATGATCACTGGCGGTTGTCCCGGCTCGACTTCCATCACCAGCCCAGAAATTCGCCAGCTACCCGCTTCCTGTTCCACGGCCCAAACCACCTGAAAATCGCTGGTACTGCCATCTTCGTTCGGCTCGATCCAAACACTATGAACCAGGGCAGAGTTGACCTCATTGGGAACCGGCTCAGCGCGAGTGACCTCGAAACGGGCGTCGGGGGAACCGATCGGTTCGACCGTTCGCCCGATTCGCTTGAGTTCAGATTGCGCCCTTTGAGTCAGCAATTGATGGGCGTGCGAATCCTGACCGCCTCGACGAATCTCGTCCAGAAACTGACTGACGATGTCGGTTGCGGAGGAGGTCGGAGTACCGGCATTGGCCATGGAAGCCGGCTTTTCTGACGTTTTCTCGGCGCTCGGTTGGGTGCTCGGTCCACAACCGGTGCAGCAGAGGAGGGCGATCACGGTCAACTTGGCGAAGCGATCCATGCGTATGCCTGGGCAATCTCAAGGGGAACGATGACAGAACTTCGATCAGCGGTTTATCGAAATTGACCCATTGGCGTCAAGAGAAACCTGGATTGGGCGAATCACCGGGCAGAATCCGCGGTGAGATTCACCTATCGCGGTGAATCGCTTTGTTCCACAATGGCCGTCGCTCCAGTTTCTTTACTTGAAAACCCCATCCCGCTTGTATCGGCCCCCATGGCATCGGAAGAACACAACACGATCGCGGTCGACGGACAGATTGTCGATTTGCGCAATCGCTATCTCGCTGCCTTGCTCGCCTGGCTGGTTCCAGGTGCGGGACACTTTTATCAGGGGCGTCGGACCAAGGCACGACTTTTTTTCGTCTGCATCCTTTCCACATGGATCCTCGGCTTTGCCCTCGGCGGAGGCCATGTCGTCTATGCGTCGTGGCAGCCGGGCGACAAACGTTGGCATTACTTTTTGCAAGCAGGCGTGGGCGCCGCCGCGCTGCCCGCGTTGCTTCAGGGCTACGAAATGAAACGACATACCGATCCGTTTACCGGGGAAACGGATCGGGATTACGAGCCGTTTTGGGGCGGCTTCATGGCCCCACCCTTTCGGCCGGTCATGGAGAGTGAGGCCGATGAGGTGGCTGCCTGGTACGCCCGCCGCGGCGCTGGTTACGAGATGGGAACCTGGTACACGGTGATCGCCGGGCTGCTCAATATTCTGGTGATCTATGACGCCTATGGAGGTCCGCTCGCGGTGCCGATCAGTGGTCGAAAGCGAGATGAGCAACAGGTCAAAGAGAGCGAAGAACGCGAAACATCCAATTGATTCATGAGCCCACGATCCCGAGGTCGTGGGCAATCGGCCTCCGCATCCCATCCAAGTCACATGCTTTCCATTTCGCCAACCTACCTGCTGTATTACGTTCCCCTGATCATCGCGATCGCGTTGGTCTTTGGGGCCACGCGCCACGAAGACACCACGCTGATTCTCCGCCATGCGTGGTTAACTGGCCGCTGGATCACGGGTTTCATGGGGATCATCTTTTTGGTGATTTGCGTCCTGGACTGGATGGTCTAGCCGCTCCTCAAGGATTGGTGGTGTCGGGTTCACATGGGCCCCCTTGATACGGGCCCCCGGGCGACATGCCCTGATCAGGCGTGTATCGTCTCATTCGTGTGCTCGCCCCCTGGTGGGCTCGAGACCCTTTCCTTCGGCCCAACCACTTCCTCCATTCCCTGATTCTGAGATGCGAGTCCTTACCCTCGGCGCTGGTACCGTTGGTCGCTGGGTCGCCGACATGTTGTGTCGGCGGGGGCACAGTGTCACCGTCGTTGATATCGACCCCGAAAACGTTCAACGAATCAATAGTGAGTTGGACGTGCGGGCGATCGTGGGAAGTGCCTCGCGGAGCACCGTGCTGTTTCAAGCCGATGTTTGTGCCGCCGACATGTGTCTGGCCGTCACCGGAGACGACGAGGTCAATATCGTTGCGGCCAGCATGGCCAAAGCCTTGGGGGCTCGCCGTAGCATCGCTCGAATCTATGCCCCTGCGTTTCAAGACTTGAGCACCTTCGACTACCAGCGTCACTTCAACATCGACAGCCTGCTGAGCCTGGAGCAACTCTCGGCGTTTGAGCTGGCTAGAGCGATTCGAAACCCAGACGCGATTCCACTCGAACACTTCGCTCGCGGACAGCTGGAGGTCTATGAGTTGGAGGTGCATCCCAAATCGGCGGCGGCGGGACACAAGCTGCGCGACTTGAAGCTCCCCTCCGCGGTGCGGATTGGTTCGATCGCACGTGACGGCCGTATGTGGATTGCCAGTGGTGAAGACGAATTGCATGGTGGTGATCGCGTCAGCCTGATCGGCAGCCCGGAGGCGGTTGCCAAGAGCCGCAGCATGTTTGTCGCCGACAACCAGCGTCGCACCCAACAGCGAGTCATGATCGCCGGCGGAGGCGAAACGGGATACCACTTGGCCTATGCATTGACCCGACGCGACTATCGAATCGTCTTGCTCGAGCGTGATCCCGACCGTTGCGAACACATCGCCAAGATCCTTCCCAATGTCACCGTGATTCACGCCAATGCCAATCGCGGTAGCATTCTGGAAGACGAAGGGGCGGGTACCGTCGATTACTTTGTCGCCTGCACTGGCAATGACGAGAGCAACATCATGGCAGGGGTGGAAGCGCGTGAATTGGGCGCCAATCGCGTGATGTGTGTGGTCGGTCGGCCGGACTACGCCAACGTGGTCGGCAAACTTGGGATCGACCGGGCAGTCAGTGAACGGGATGTCGCGGCTCGCCAGATCCTTGGCTTCTTGAATGAAGGGGCGATCATCAGCCAGAGCCGGTTGCCCAATGGCGCCATCGGTATCTATGAGCTGGAGGTATCGGAAGGGACTCGCGTGACCGAGGCTAGCCTTGCGGAGCTACCCTTAGCGGGTCGATGCTTGATCACGGCCATCGAGCGCGATGGGTTTGTTCGTGTGCCGCGCGCCGAAGATCTTCTGAAACCGGGCGACATTGTTGTCGCATTGATCGACCAATCCGCTGCCGCAGAAAGCTTGGCGTTGTTCAACACATGACCATCTCCGTCTGGGCCGATGTCGGTGGAACCTTCACCGATTGCTTCGTTCATGACGCGTCATCTCGCCGCGAGATGAAAGTGCTCAGTAGCGGCTTGGTTCGTGCAAGCGTCGATCGCGTCGAAGACCATCGCTCCCTGTGGCTCGGCCCATTTCCTGGCCATCAAACAAACCAATTTTGGGTTGGCGCCGAGATGTACCACCTGCAGTCAGGTGGCGAACGTCGGCTCATCGGTCGCGTGAATTCGCAGCGGGGACATCGCTTCGAATTCATGGAGGAGATCTCGGTTCCCTTGGAAATGCTGCGTCCCTCGTCCGTTGTTGAATTGGTCGCCGGCATCGAGGCGCCGGTGCTGGCAACACGACTCCTGCTCGAAACGCCCCTCTCGCAACCGCTGCCGCCACTCGACGTACGTCTCGGCACCACGCGTGGCACCAATGCCTTGCTGACCCGTGGCGGCGCCCCTACCGCGTTGCTTGTCACCGAGGGGTTCGGAGATGTGCTGCGGATTGGCGAGCAAGATCGTCCCGACCTGTTTGCCCTGGCGATCAAGAAACACCCGCCGCTGACCGAACAGGTGATCGAGGTTCGGCATCGCATGGACGCCAAGGGCAATGTTCTGAGACCACTGGATACCGACCGACTTCGCGATGCGTTGCGAGTCGCGATCCAGGGCGGCATCCGATCGTTGGCAATTTGTCTGCTGCATGGACACGTCAACGACGCGCATGAGCTGCAGGCCCAAGCGTTGGCCGAAGACTTGGGGCTGGCCAATATCTCCAGATCGAGCGAGGTTGCACCGCTCATCAAGCTGGTGTCCCGAGCCGAAACGACAACCCTCGACGCCTATCTCAATCCAATCCTGGCCGGTTACGTCGGCCTCGTATGGAAACAGTTTGGCGGCGATCCCGATTGCAGGCTTCGCTTGATGACCAGCAGCGGGAACCTGGTGGCGCCCGCAGCGTTCCGGGGACGTGACAGCATCCTGTCGGGGCCTGCCGGGGGTGTCGTCGCATTGGGTCATGTCGCACGAGTCGCCCAAGTCGGTTCGGTGATCGGACTCGACATGGGAGGGACCAGTACCGATGTCAGCCGGTATGAGGGAAAAGTGGGTCGGCGGTACGAGTCGCGTGTGGCGGGCATTCGGGTCATGACGCCAATGATGGACATCGAGACGGTCGCTGCAGGAGGTGGCTCGATCTGTGATGTCACAGCGGAGGGTCGGTTGATCGTTGGGCCAGCGAGCGCAGGCGCCGACCCGGGCCCCGCCTGCTATGGGCGTGGCGGACCCTTGACCGTCACGGACGTCAATCTGCTGTTGGGGCGAATCCCGGCCAACCGCTTTCCTTTCCCCCTTGATCACGCATCCGCAGCCCGTCGCTTGGACGAAGTTCGCTCGCGGATCGATGGAGTGCATCCGATCGACTCGCCCGAGTCCCTGGCGGAAGGGTTTCTGAACATCGCCGTCACCCACATGGCCGAAGCCGTCCGAACCGTCAGCACGGCACAGGGGATGGATGTTCGTGAAATGGCACTCGCCGGTTTCGGGGGTGCCGCCGGACAACATCTTTGTCGCGTCGCCAACACCCTCGGGATTCGACGCATCCTGGACCACCCCGATTCGGGCATGTTGAGCGCTTTGGGAATGGGACTCGCCGATGTCGGTCGCGTGGTTAGCCACGGCGTCTACAGGCCGCTTCGGACCCTCGCTAACGAAGCGATCGATACGATCGTCGAACAACTCAAGGAGGAAGCAGCAGGCCTTCTGCAGCAGGAAGGTCAAGGCGCGCGTGAGATCGACTTCCGATTTGAATGCGATCTGCGCTACCAGGGCACGGAGTCATCGCTGACGGTCAGCCTGGAGCCGAAGCAGGGCCTTGCCGAACGTTTTCACGAGGCGCACCAACAAACGTTTGGCTACCATCAGCCTGATCGCGAGGTCCAGCTGGTCGTCGTTCGCTGCGAAGCCACGCTGCACGCCTTGGCGTCACCAAGTCCCGTCGTCAAATTCGCTCAGAGCACGTCGACAGATCCGTTCTCGGTCGAGTCGACGCGACTCTGGCACGATTCCCAGTGGATCGACGCGAGCTTGATCGATCGAGTCACGTTGCGCCCTGGCCAGAGGATTGATGCCCCCGCCATGATTGTCAGCGAACACTCGACGCTGGTTGTCGAACCTGGATGGTCCGCAATCGTGATCGAGGAAGGGATCCTCTCGATGTCACCCAGTTCTGAGGAGGAGCCTCTTTCGGATTCCAGTCGCATGGATTCCAGTGCAACCGCGAAGCCTTGTGCTGGAACCGATGTGGCCGCCGCCGATGGCTTTACGGAGATGGAACACGATCCTGTCCTGCTGGAGGTCATCACGCGGCGCCTGCAAGGGATCGCCGACGCCATGGGTGAGGTCTTGCGGCGAACGTCGATCAGCGTGAACGTGAAGGAACGGCGCGACTACAGTTGTGCCGTCTTTCGTGGGGATGGCTCCCTGGTTGCCAACGCGCCCCACGTTCCGGTTCATCTCGGCGCCATGGGGCACACCGTCCGCCGAATCATGACGGTCTATCCCGAAATGTCGCAGGGCGATTGTTATCTCAGCAACGACCCGTTCCGTGGTGGATCGCATCTTCCCGATGTCACGGCCGTGACACCGGTTTTCTGTGGCGAGGCAACGCGAGGTCGACCCGATTTTTTTGTAGCCTCACGCGCCCATCATGCGGAGATCGGTGGGATCACGCCCGGCTCCATGCCACCGGCGGCCACGTCGTTGGCCGAGGAGGGAGTCCTGATCCGAGATTTTGCTCTTTCTCGCCAGGGCATTTCTCACCGAGAGGCGTTGAGCCAACTGCTTGCCTCGGGACCCTACCCATCGCGATGCGTCGACGAAAACCTGGCCGACATTGCCGCGCAACAGGCTGCCGGCGCCCACGGTGTTCGGGCGCTGCACGAGCTCACGGCGTCCTACACGACTCGATTGATCGACAGCATGATGGGTCGGCTGCTGGACATCTCCGGGGATGCGATGCAGCGTTGGATCCAAACGCTGCCGCAAGAAAAGATGTTCTTTGAAGACGCGCTCGATGACGGCACCAAGATCGCTGTTGAATTGCAACGAGTATCCGATCGACTCCAATTGAACTTCCAAACCGGGCCGGTACACCCGCATGGATTCAATGCGACTCCCGCCATCGTGACGGCGGCAGTGTTGTACGTGTTGCGATGCGTTTGCGGCTCAAATCTTCCGCTGTGCGATGGCGTCCTGCGCAACGTCGACATCTCCATCCCCCCGGGGTTGCTTGATCCTCCGGCCAACGACGATCCGAGACGATGCGCAGCGGTTGTCGCGGGAAACGTCGAGACCAGTCAGCGGATCGTCGATGTCTTGCTCGGAGCATTGAAGGTCGCGGCGGCTTCGCAGGGCACCATGAACAATGTGCTGATTGGCGACTCGACCTTCGGCTATTACGAAACGATCGGTGGCGGCAGTGGCGCGACCCGGCAGCATGACGGGGCCGACGCGGTTCACACCCACATGACCAATACCAGGATCACCGATCCGGAAGTCCTCGAAACTCGGCTCCCCGTAAGACTGCATCGGTTTTCGATTCGCCAGGGAAGCGGAGGTGGGGGACGGCACCGCGGTGGCAACGGAATCATCCGCGAGTTTGAGTTTCTCCGACCGCTGGTCGTTTCTCTGATCACCTCGCGCAGGACGCGGCCGCCTTACGGAGCCGCAGGAGGCGACGGGGGAGCATGCGGCGTCAACGTCTGGATCCGAGGCAGCCAGGAAACCAAATTGCCCCCCACGGCTACCATCGATGTCCAGACCGGCGATCGCTTGATCATTCAAACCCCAGGAGGCGGGGGCTGGGGATCGGAAGGCACCTGACAAAGATTTGGACGAAAGCGGTGTGCACCGGAAGGATTTTTTTGGGGTGAAACGAGGGGGAAAATCGAGAAAACTGGGGACAGGCATCAAATACCGGAACCGGGATCGCAAATTTTGCCTGTCCCCTTTGCCGCCGATTGCCTGTCCCTTTCGATTGCTGTTTTCCCGCGAAAGGGAAGATGTTTTGAGGATCAGGCCGCGGACGGTAAAATGGAGATGGCGAGTGCCAGATTGTCTGAGTGTCCCTCGCCAGCCCCGCCTTTTCCTCCCTCCAAATACTCGACCATCCATGCCCATTCGACCGTGTCTTGCGGTACTTCTCTTGGTCGCGGCCGTCGCCAGTGGTGCCGCTTCCGAGCCCTCCAACGAGTCCAACTCGGAGGTGCCTGACTTTAGCCGTGATGTTCGTCCGCTTCTTTCGGACCATTGCTTTGCCTGTCACGGTCCTGATGCAAGCGAGCGACAAGCCGACCTTCGCTTGGATACCTCGGACGGTCTGGCGGATGTGATCGACGCCGGCGACGTGGAGAGCAGCGAATTGATCGCTCGGATCGAAGCAAGTGATCCAGACTTGATCATGCCTCCGGTCGACTTTCAAAAACCACTTTCGCCCCAGCAGCAAGACGTGCTTCGACGTTGGGTACGTTCGGGAGCCGAGTTCCAACAACACTGGGCGTTCGTGGCTCCCGAGCGGAACTGGGAAGCAGAGCCACATGGGCGAACGACGTCACCCATCGATCACTTCATCAATCGCCGCATCCAATTGGCTGATCTGCAGGGCAACGCCCGTGCCGATCGCTCGGAGTTGCTACGACGGGTTTGCTTGGATTTGACCGGACTGCCCCCAAGTCGCGAGCAGATGGAATCGTTCCTACAGGATCGGTCCCCCGATGCCTACGAACGACTGGTCGACCAACTGCTTGAATCGCCCCATTTTGGGCAACACATCGGCAGGCACTGGTTGGATCTCGTGCGTTATGCCGACACACATGGACTTCATCTGGACAATTACCGAGAGATGTGGGCCTACCGCGACTGGGTCATCGACGCGATCAACGCCAACATGCCATTTGATGAGTTCATCACGAAGCAGTTGGCAGGGGATTTGCTTCCTGGTGCTGGTGACGCGGAAAAGATTGCCAGCGGCTTCAATCGCTTGAATGTCACGACCAATGAAGGTGGATCGATCTACGAGGAAGTCTTCACGCGTAACGTGATCGACCGCACGGATGCCTTTGGAACGATCTTCCTCGGATTGACGACGGGATGCGCCGTTTGCCATGACCACAAGTTCGATCCGATTTCGATGCGCGACTATTACTCTTTGTCCGCTTACTTCAACAGTCTTGATGGCAGGGCAATGGACGCCAACATCAAGGATCCAGCTCCGGTCATCGCCGTGCCGACCGCAGAGCAAAGCGCCTTGATGGAGGAGTACGACCAGGCAATGCGAGAGCTCAAGGAGGAAATGGCAGGGCCGCTCGAATCGGTCGATCAGGCTCAGCGGCTATGGGAGCGGTCCCTGAGCGAGGCATCCAAGCCGCAGGCACAACCACTTCGGCCTCTCGAGGTGACCTCCGCGGCGAATGTTGAGATGAAGGTACTCGATGACAATACGGTCGAATTGGTGGGGCAGGCTGCCGGCAAAGACACCACCACAATCGTTGCAGCACTTCCAAGCGGCATTCAATGGCAAACGCTTCGGCTCGAGGCAACCGTGGAAGCTCCGGACCAGCGCGTGGGTGTGTCGGACAATGGCAACGTGGTGCTCTCGGAAATCACAGTGGAGACCACCGACTCGCTCTCATCGGGACAGTGGGTCAAGATTCCGATCGTTCACGCCTACGCAGATGTCGAACAGTCAGACGGCCCCTTCGCTGTGACGTACGCGATCGATGCGAAGGTCGATGAAAGCGAAGGCTGGGCCGTAGCCGGCCATCAACAAACCGGAGGCCGTACGGCTTGGTTCGTCCTCTCGTCACTCCTTGCTGACGGCGAGGATGCCAAGATCCGTGTGACGCTGCAGTACCAGTCCAAGTACGGTCGCCATCAGTTCCGCCGAGTTCGCCTGGCAATCAGTGATTCGATTCCCGACGTTCCTGCTGATCAAAAAATCCTGCTGGGAGACCTTCACGCGGTCGGCCCCTTTCCAATCGAGAACCCCAACCCCGGGTACACTCGAAAGTTTGCTTCGCAGCAGGGCGAGTTTCGCGCCGATGAAGTCTTTCTCGATGGCGAGCGTCCTTATCGGTGGCATCATCGCGCCGACATTGTTCAGGTCAATGTCAACTCGCTGCCGGTGATCAAAGACCGCTCTTCGGTCGAGGTGTTGCACCAGAGCATCACCGCCCCATCGGCTCAGAAGGCAACGTTGCTGATTGGCAGTGACGACGGCTACGTGATCTATCTCAATGGGAAAGAGGTGACCAAGAGGAAAGGCCCGCATGAGCTGAACCCGCTCGCAAGCGAATACGAACTTGAGCTCCAGAAAGGTGCCAATGACCTCTACATCAAGGTTGTCAATCATAGCGGCCCGTCACAACTGACTTACGCCTTTCGTTCGCCGGCGATCGATGTTCCCAACAAGCTTTTCAAATTGGTGAGCATCCCTGAGCAAGACCGCAGCAACGATGTCAAAGCCGCCCTGCAGAAGTACTATCGCAACGTCTACTGCCTGCATCCCGATTGGCTGGCGATGGTCAGCCAAGAGAAAGGCTTGCGAAAGGCGAAGGAAAAGCTCGAAGGCGAAGTCGCGACCACCTTGGTATGGAAAGAGCTCGCCGAGCCTCGGCAAGCTCACCTGTTGAAACGAGGGCAGTATGATCAGCCCGGCGAGAGAGTCGATCGCGGTACACCCGCCTTCTTGCCAAGCTTCCCGTCCGATGCGCCAAACGATCGTCTGGGGCTGGCTCAGTGGCTGACTTCGCCCGAACATCCTTTGACGGCGCGGGTGGCGGTCAACCGATTCTGGCAACAGCTTTTCGGCGTGGGTCTCGTGAAGACGAGCGAAGACTTCGGAAGCCAAGGTGAACCTCCGAGCCACCCCGAGCTGCTCGATTGGCTGGCCACCGACTTTCGTGAGAACGGCTGGGACGTCAAGCGGCTGATGCGCATGATGGTCACCTCCGACGCCTACTGCCGTAGTGCGGAGGTCAGCGATTCGATGAAGCGGATCGATCCGACCAATCGGTTGCTCGCTCGTGGTCCCCGCTATCGACTCGATGCGGAGGTGCTTCGTGACCAGGCGCTGTTTCTGTCGGGGCTCTTGATCGATCGCCAGGGTGGACCGAGTGTGAAACCGCCACAGCCAGACGGACTTTGGGCAGCGGTAGGGTACTCGGGAAGCAACACGGTGCGGTTTGTCCCCGATGAAGGCGAGAAAGTCTACCGTCGCAGCGTTTACACCTTTTGGAAACGAACCAGTCCGCCGCCTCAGATGGCCACATTTGATGCGCCCAGCCGCGAATCTTGCACCGCGCGTTGGGAGCGAACCAACACGCCGCTGCAGGCATTGTTGCTGCTGAACGAACCGCAGTACATCGAGGCGGCACGACAGCTTGCCAAGCGGACGCTGGATACCGAAGGACTCTCTTCGCCAGAGCAGCGACTTGAATGGCTCTTTCAGACGGTGACCGCGCGGCTACCGCGCGACACTGAGCTTCGGCAACTCGTGTCGCTGCTGGAAGACACGACGGCTTATTACAACCAAGACCCAACGCTTGCAACCCAACTGGTCGGCACCTCCGATGCCGGCGAAGCCGCGTGGACGATTGTTGCCAGCACCATCCTGAACCTCGACGAAGTGATTTCGAAATGAGCTGGTTACCACAAACCGATCCGCTTCGAGCGGAATTGACGCGTCGAGCTTTCTTCTCGCAAACCTCAGCCGGTTTGGGAGCCGCGGCGTTGGCGACGTTGCAAGCGAACGAGGTCCAGGGCGGCGCGAGCGGCGGCCAAGGGTGGTCGCCCCGACCTGCCTCACCACGCACCCAAGGCAAAGCGGGCGATTTACCTGTTCATGTCGGGCGCGCCGAGCCAGATGGACATGTGGGACCACAAACCGACGATGGCCGATTGGTTTGATAAAGATCTACCCGACTCCATTCGGCAAGGTCAACGTTTGACCACGATGACCAGTGGCCAATCGCGGTTTCCCATTGCGCCGAGCATTTATCAGTTCTCGCCACATGGTGAGGCCGGTACGATGGCCAGTGAGTTGATTCCCCACATGGCGTCCAAGGTTGATGAAATCGCTCTGGTTCGGTCGATGTACACCGAAGCGATCAACCATGACCCGGCAATCACCTACATCTGCACCGGTAATCAGCTACCGGGCAAAGCAAGCCTCGGCGCCTGGCTCAGCTACGGTCTGGGAACCGAGAATGAGAACCTACCAGCGTTCATGGTGATGACCGCTTCCTGGACGGGGCGAAAAGAAGCTCAAGCGCTCTACAACCGACTCTGGGGCAGTGGTTTCCTTCCCAGCAAATACCAAGGGGTCGCACTTCGCAGCGTTGGCGACAAGGTGCTCTATCTGTCCAATCCGGATGGCATCAATGCGGAGGTTCGCCGGCGCATGCTCGATACATTGGGGTCACTCAACGAGGCCACGGCACAACATCTTGGCGACCCGGAGACTCAGGCTCGCATCGCTCAGTACGAAATGGCTTTCCGGATGCAAACCAGCGTCCCTGACCTCGCCGACATCAGTGACGAACCCCAGCATGTGCTCGATCTGTACGGTCCCGACGTGACCAAACCGGGGACGTTTGCCAATACCTGTCTGATGGCGCGCCGCATGGCGGAACGGGGCGTTCGCTTCACGCAGATTTTTCACCGCGGTTGGGACCAACATGGGTCGCTACCCAAAGACCTGCCCAACCAATGCCGCGACGTCGATCAACCTTCGGCAGGGCTCCTCACCGACCTCAAGCAGCGCGGCATGCTTGACGATACCCTTGTCGTTTGGGGTGGTGAATTTGGACGCACCGTCTATTGCCAAGGGAACCTGACCAAGACCAACTACGGCCGAGATCATCATCCCAAATGCTTCTCCATCTGGATGGCGGGAGGCGGTATCCAAGGGGGCGTCGTGCATGGTGAGACCGATGAGTTCAGCTACAACATCGTTCGTGACGGGGTGCATATCCGCGACCTGAACGCAACCATTTTGCACCTGATGGGAATCGATCACAAACGATTCACGTTTCCGTTCCAGGGGCTCGATCAACGGCTCACGGGCGTCGAACCGAGCCGCGTGGTCCGCGAGATCCTGGCTTGAGCAGCTGGAAGAGGGGTCAGCTCTCGATGACCTTGGCAACCGCCTCGCAAAGCTGTCCCATTTTGTCTTCGCTCATTCCGGCAACGTTGATTCGACCGCTGCCGACCACGTAAATCCCGTGATCGGCCTTGAGCTGATCCACCTGCATCTTGTTCAGGCCGCTGAAGGAAAACATGCCGGACTGTGAAAGCAGGAATTCAAAATCATGGCCGCTCCCGGCCGTCTTCATCGTCTCGACAAACTGTTGACGCAGACGCTTGATCCGATCGCGCATCTCCGTCAGCTCTTCGTGCCACTGCTGCGTCAAACCAGGATCGGCTAGTACCGTTGCCACGATCGCTGCGCCATGCCGTGGCGGATTGCTGTAGTTGCAGCGGACCACTCGTTTGAGTTGGCTCTGCGCAGCCTTGGCTGTCGCGCCGTCGGATGCGATCAGCGACATCGCTCCCACACGTTCGCCGTACAAGCCAAAGTTTTTGGAGAAGGAACTGCAGACGATCGCTTCCTCGCAGGCTCCGAGAACGGCCGTGATCGCAGCGGTATCCTCGTCGAGTCCGTTGCCAAAACCTTGATAGGCGAAGTCGATCACCGGCAGCAGCTGCCGCTCGGCCAGCACCGCCGAGATTTCTTTCCATTGTTCCGAACTCGGATCGACACCGGTCGGGTTGTGGCAACAGGCGTGAAGCAGGATCGCATCCCCGACGGAGGTCTTGGTTCGCAGATCCTCAATCATTCCGTCGAAGTCCAGGGAGGTCCGGTCCTCGGCGAGGTAGCGGTACGACTCGATCGGCAAACCCTCCGATGAAAATACCGCGTTGTGGTTTTCCCACGTTGGTGTGGGGACCCAAATTCGGATCGGCGACAGCTGACTGGCGAGGAATCCCGCGGCGATTCGTAGCGCGCCGGTTCCCCCAGGCGACTGCAAGATCGCGATTCGAGCTGCGTCGACCCGATCACCGAAAACCAACTTCCTGACCGCTTCGCGATAGTCGGGAAGCCCATCGATGGCCAGGTAGCCCTTCGTCGTTTCGGTCTCCAGAAGTCGTCGTTCCGCCTGTTTGACACAGCGGAGCACGGGGGTCTGACCCGATGCGTCCTTGTAAACCCCGACGCTGAGATTCATTTTGTTGGGGTTCTTGTCCGCCAGAAATGCTTCGGTCAGCCCCAGAATTGCGTCAGGGGGTGCGGTCTGGATGTCAGCAAAGCGGTGCGTTTTGGAACTTGCGGAGGCAGTCATGGCAGATCGATCAAGGGGTTCAAAGCGGCCCAGGCATCGGTTCAGCCCAAGCCGGCCATGGAGGGGAAGCTACGAACGCCTGATCGTAATCAACCAAATCAAATTGGACCATCGTCCCTTGATCCGTTCGTCCCAGCCGAGCCATCCATGAGTCGTGCTCAATTGGTCATCGTCGGCGCCGGCTCGGCTGGATGTGTGGTTGCATCCCGTTTGGCTCGCGAATTTGGCATCCGTGTCGCGCTCGTGGAAGCTCCATCGAGCGAAGCCCCCGCGATTCAGCGAACCCGACCGGCCAGCTGGCTGCAGCAACTGGGCTCGGGTGATGACTGGAGTTACAAAACACAACCGAATGATCATCTCGCCGGGAGGTGGATGACTTGGCCTCGCGGTCGGGGATTGGGGGGCAGCAGTCGTATCAACGCCATGATCTGGTTTCCTCCAACGCTCGCCGACAGAACGAGGTTGCGGGAGGCCTCCGGCGGGCGCTGGAGCATTACGGAATTGGAATCTGCCTACCAGTCGCTGGAATCAATCGTTTGCTCGGAGTCACCGAGGTGGTTGAGCGAACCGTCACGCCAATTCGTGGAAGCGGTCCGGGATTTCCCTGCTGCGACGCCGATGGTCTATCGTCGCCTCAATCGTCGCGGTCGTCGCTGGCTCCCTTCGGAGTTACTACCCACAGGCAAGGATCGAGTCGAGATCCTTCGCGGCGTGGTCGATCGACTGATCTGGGACGGCGACAACGCCGCGGGAGTTCACGTTCAGGGTGAGCAGGGCTCGTTTGAGTTGCCCGCTTCACATGGGGTGATTCTGGCTGCGGGTACGATCGCCACGCCATTGATTCTGATGCGCAGCGGCGTCGGCGATCGCGATGAACTGGCGCGCCACAAGATTGAGCTCCGGGTCGAGCGCCCCGCGGTGGGAAAACGTTTGCGTGACCACCTGATCATGCCCGTGGTCTACGAACGTGAGGCATCCTGCAAGCCGTTCCTTGCCAGGTCGACGATGCGAGACCTGACACGCTGGGACGTGATGGGAACTGGCCCAATTGCTTCCAACCTTGCCGAGTGTGGTGGGCTCTTTGAGGATCGCTCCCTGCAACTTCATGTCACGCCGACTCATTACCTGACTTATCCGATGCAGGACGCTGTTGCCTCGATGACAATCGGAGTCAATCTCACGCAGCCAGAATCGACCGGACGCGTTCGATTGACTTCGAAGCGACCCTGCGATGAAGGGCTGATCGAAGCTGGCTATCTTGAGAGAGAATCCGATCTGGAGGAAACGATCCGAGGTGTTCGTCTTTGCCGAGAGATCGCCCAGCGACCGCCACTGTGTGACTCGATTCGCCGCGAGTCACTTCCGGGGACGAAACGATCTGGCAACGACGAGATCGCTCGAGCGATCACGCGTTACGCGCAGACGCTCTACCACCCTGTTGGGTCCTGCCGCATGGGCGAGGATGCTGATTCGGTGATTGACCACGATTTTGCCGTTCGAGGCGGCAAGCGTCTCTGGATCGTCGATGCGTCGATTCTGCCCAACTTGACATTGGGCAATCCCAACGCGACGGTGATGACGCTAGCCTGGATGGCAGCTGAGCGAATCGCCCGACAAGTGTGAGCCCCGCGATTCTCGTTTCTCCTCAGAATCTTTGACACCCGCTCCGCTGATCCTTTACGATCGATAGGTGCAGGCAGGAGGACCGTTCTTTTCTTTTCTCCATGGGTAACGGGATCATGCGAGGTTTACTCGCGATTGGCTTGCTCGCCGCTCACGTGATGATCGTGAGTTCGGACGAGGTTCAACCCGTCGAAGCCGTTCCATGGATGGCGCCCTTTGCGTCCTTCTCCTCCGCTGCGACCACCGCTGGGACCTCCGACTTGGCCGTGTTGTTGTTGGTCACCAACGACGATCCGTTCATCACCGCGTCTCCCGATCTGGAGCTTGCCTCGGAGAATGCGACGGGAGAGGTGACCGCGA
Organism: Pirellulaceae bacterium; assembly: GCA_963767665.1. Classification (GTDB taxonomy): domain Bacteria; phylum Planctomycetota; class Planctomycetia; order Pirellulales; family Pirellulaceae; genus Rubripirellula. The sequence continues at coordinate 608,964 of CAVYFC010000009.1, read as the reverse complement.
CACCGAAGCTTTGGTGCGTGCCTCATCTCGAGCGTGCCTACCGACAATTGGTTGAAGTGCGTCCTGAATTCAAGAATCGATTGAAGATCCAGGGCATCGCTGCAGGAGTTCCCAAGGAATTGACGGGCGGAGAACCTCGCAACCTACCGGCTCGCGCGGTGCTCGGTCTTTGTGATCCGCAGTATCGATTGCTCGGCCTGCACATCGGTGTGCCCCGTGGTGACGAGTTGATTTCGATCGTCGAGGACGCCGAGGAAGTGGCCACCCTACGACAATTGAGATCGGGCGACGACAAACAGAGCAGTGCCAATGCGCCGATCGCTCAAAGGAGTCGTGAACGACTTGACCGGATGTGGGTCAGTGTGCTCGATGATTTGCTGCGTTCAGATCACGAACAAGATGCCGACTCGGAGAAGCCCTTGAGCAGGAGTGATTTGGTGTACATCGGCGAAGCTTTGGAGGCAGCTTACTTAGCCGATGTACGAAGACGCTTTGGATTGAGCGACGCTAGCGATCACGCCCGTTTGGTGCTTTTGGAACAGCACTTGGAAACGAGGCAACCGTGGTGCGATTCCATGATTGCTCTCACTTCGGGGGAGGATTTCTCGCTGATCTGGCGAGACTTGGTGGAGCAGGTTTGGCGATACCCGCCGATCACAGGCGAAGCCTGCGACGTCACGCTAAGGGATTGGGTCAATCTCCACCGCAAGTCAGATTTGATCGTCCTGGGGGTCCAACCGCCTGCGCATGCTCAGCGATTTCCTTGGCCGCCGCTCGCCGATGTGGTCACGGGGCGGGTACAGCCGTGGCGTACCGCCCATGACAAAGCTCTGACGTTCCCGTTTCGCAATGTCGACGTTGAACAACTTGCTCGGTTGCTTCATGAATTCGAATTGGATCCAATTGATATCCAGCAACCCTCCCTGGCCCGCTATGTACTGCTTGAACCCAATAAGAACAGGCCGCTTGTGATTTGTGAGACCGATTCGCCAACGCGACTTGCCAAGCGATTGAAGAGGTCAGATTCGAACATCAACCAACCTTGAGGCTTGATGCTGGAGATTCGCTGCCCTCGATTGCCCATCACAACCGGTTACTCATAACTTGTCGCCCCCATTCCTAATCCCTGAGAGTCTTTGCCATGAAGATACTGCTGAGCCCAGCGGCGACGTCTTGCCTACACGCCTTCACCCTCGTCCTGGCAATGAGCTCCATCGTGTTCGGCGTCTCGCCGGATGCCCTCCAGCAGGGCAAGGAATTGTTCGAGCGAGAGTGGTCCTCACAGAGTCCAGCCCTCGGTAACGATGGCTTGGGACCGGTGTTCAATGCAAAGTCATGCGTCGCCTGTCATCACCAAGGAGGTGTCGGTGGTGGTGGGGACGCTCGCTTCAATGCGTTCGCGGTCGGCATTGAGCAACTTTCATTCGCGGGTAAGTCGACACGTGGCCGCAATGCCACCAAGACGGAGTTGTTCCGCGGCTTTTATCCCGGCTTCATTCAATCGGATGGATCCATTCGAAACACCGCACCACTGCCACATCGCGGTGGGAGCTTTGAGCTTGACTCGTACCGTGCTTATTTTCGCGCCGGCTCCGGTGCGACCCTCAGTGATGAGGGCGGCCCTTCGGATCCAGCGGAGGTGCGGGTCAGCCTCAATACACCGATCTACTACACCGCCTCGTCGAAGGGCCTTTCGCTGCGGGTTCAAGCCAAAATCTTTCAACGCAATACCACCTCGTTGTTTGGCGCCGGGCTAATCGACGGGATCAGCGACAAAGCGATTGAACGTCAGGCGAGAATTCAACGGCAGCATCCAGAGATCAGCGGGCGAGCATCCTACTTGCGCGATGGAACGATCGGCCGCTTTGGTTGGCGAGGGAATGCAACCAACCTGGTACGGTTTGTAGATCGTGCCTGCGCCAATGAACTGAGCCTCGAAACCAAGCGGCGTCCGCAGGGGACCGATCCCGCTCGACCGGATTACCGAAATCCCGCCATCGACATCACCGACAGCCAAATCCTCGCGATGTCCCACTTTATCTCGGCATTGCCACGACCGATTCAGCAATTTCCAACAGAGCCAGATGGGCTGGCGGAAGTCAACCGCGGTCGAAAAGCATTCGAAGCCGTGGGTTGTGCTGTTTGTCATCTCCCCAAACTCGAGAACGTCGACGGTCTGTACAGCGACATGCTGCTCCATGACATGGGTCCGAATCTTTACGATTACGATGCAGCCGAACCGCATGTTGTTTCCCAGAAGCGCACGTCAGAGTATCGTCTCGTTGAAGGATCGCTTCGGCAGCTGCCTTATTACGGGAACCCCTCGCTCGTCACGAGCACGTCACAGTCGCTTGTAGTCCCAGACCAGTTTGTCAGCCCTCGTTCGTCCCAGGCTACCTCCGATTATGTGACGGTTTTCGCATCGGACGAAGTCGACCGCGTCGTGTTAACGGCATCTCCATCTGGGGGCACCGCCGGCTTGTTTCGCGAGGAGATCGGCCTCGACCGGAAGCTCAAACCTTCCAACACGACTCAAGAATGGCGGACACCGCCGCTGTGGGGCGTACGCGATTCTGCTCCCTACATGCATGACGGGCGAGCCGCGACGTTGCTCGAAGCCGTCACGCTCCATGATGGTGAGTCCGCTGGCACACGCGACCGCTTCCTCGCACTCCCCTTGGCCGATCGCGAGGCAGTCATCATGTTCATGAAAACGCTCGTCGCTCCGCCCAATGCACCGCTCGCTGCGCTCTAAGAGAAAGCGGTTTTCACAATGGATCCAGACGCGAACCCACTCTTCTGAGAGGAGAGGGATTCGCTTCTCCTGAAGAAGAACCTGCGAAGTGACCTCACCAGCTGCCCCCTGAGCCACTATATTCCCTGCAGTTGGATCCGAGAGATCGATTCGGACCAACCCAAATGGTTTGCAAGCAAACGGGGGGAGCCTGTCTCGGAACATGGCTGGGCACACACACAAACGCGGCGTTGTCCGCACACTGATCGACAATTCGTTCCTGCTCATCGCAGGAGCAGTGCTGGCGCTGCTCTGGGCGAATGGAGCGTTCAATGCGAAGGGAATCCCTGAGAGCCTGAGGCTTTCGCCCCAGCAGTATCTCGACTTCATCAATTTTGATGTCATTTCGGGCTGGGGCCACGAAGGGTCCTCCGAGGCTGTTCTCAGCGAGGTCGATGCGCTCCCCAGCCCTTCCGAAGCTGCCCCCCAAATTGAGGCCCCGGCCAAAAACCTTTCCGCGGGGGCTGTCGCAGCAACGACCGCTGCCGAAAGCGATTCCGCGATCGGAGAGACGGAGCACGGCGCTCATGCCGCGGATGGGGACGCCGAGCACGGGGGACACCACGGTCTGACACTCCACTTCATCATCAACGATATTTTCATGGCGCTTTTTTTGCGATCGCCGCCAAGGAAGTTTGGGAGTCGTTGCTTCCCGGTGGGGCCTTAGCGAATCCGCGGAAAGCGGCCACCCCGCTGCTAGCCACACTCGGTGGGATTGTCGGACCCGCCTTGGTCTATCTGGCCGGATGCTCCCTGACAGGTACGATGGCAACGTTTGGAGATGGCTGGGCCGTTCCCTGCGCCACAGACATCGCATTCAGCTATTTGGTGGCGCGAGTCATCTTTGGAATGGGGCATCCAGCGATCGCGTTTCTCTTGTTGCTGGCGATTGCCGACGATGCGGCGGGCCTGTTGATTCTAGCCGTGTTCTATCCACAAGCTCCCGTCGTGCCGCATTGGCTACTGCTCACGGTCGGTGCCATGTTGCTCGCCTGGGGACTACGGAAAGCAAAGATCCAGTCGCACTGGGCCTACATCCTCGGCCCAGGTGTGCTTTCGTGGTTCAGTTTTTATCAAGCCAACATTCATGCTGCTCTGGGCTTGGTTCCCATCATTCCCTTGCTTCCCCACGCCCACACCGACCTGGGGATGTTCGCGAAGGAAGAGCTCAACCGACATGATACGCTAAACGAGTTCGAGCATTTTTGGAAGACACCGGTGGAGGGCTTCCTGGGTCTGTTCGGACTTGCCAACGCGGGCGTGGTGCTCAGCAGTCTCGGCACCGGCACCTGGCTGGTATTGGCTGGACTCTTGATCGGCAAACCGGTTGGAATCACGGCGATGACGCTGTTTGCCGAAAAGGGACTGAAGCTCGAGAAACCGGCGGGAATGGGCTATCGACATGTGGTGACCCTCGGCATGGTTGCCGGGATCGGTTTTACGGTCGCTCTGTTTGTTTCCGTCGCAGCATTCCCGCAACCCGGAGCGGTTCAAGATTCGGTCAAAATGGGCGCCTTGCTCAGCTTCGCTGCGGCGCCCTTAGCGATCGTCATCGGCAAATCACTTGGCATCCGACCGCTGAAACATACCGCTCCGCCCGATGGAGAAGCAGCAAAGGCGGCCTGAGCGAGCGACCGTTTTCATGGTCATCAGAAGACATGGGTTTCTGCCGCCAGGGCGTCTGATGGTCAGCAAAATTTCTTGGGCGGATGGCCCCTCGAGGGATCAGGCAACTGTCATTCCTTGGAGACACGTACGGAAATCCTTATGAATCACGATGAACTACCGATCGAGGCAATCGGCGAGGACGAACTCCAACGTCCTCAACCAGCAGATGAGCCGATATCTGAGGTCGACTCGCAGGACTTGTATCGGGTCATGCGGCATACGATCGAGCGGCTGGAAAAGGATCAGACGGCAAGGGGCGACCTGAAAATCCTCTCTCGCACTTTGCGAGAACTTCGCTACGCCTTCACCGTCTTTCGGCCCTATCGGCGACGACGCAAGGTCACCATCTTCGGCTCCGCCAGAACGCCACCCGATCATCCCGAGTACCTCAGCGCGGTCGAACTTGGTCGACGCATGGCCAACCACGGCTGGATGGTCGTCACCGGGGCCGGGGGTGGCATCATGGAAGCTGGTCACAAGGGTGCCGGCCGCGATGCCTCCATGGGCTTGAACATCATGCTGCCGTTCGAACAGAGCGCAAACCCCTACATCGATGGCGACTCGAAACTCGTCACGATGAAGTACTTCTTCACCCGGAAGTTGATGTTTGTCAAAGAGTGCAGCGCCGTGGTTTGCCTGCCAGGTGGCTTTGGGACGCTCGATGAAGCCCTCGAAACTCTGACGTTGATGCAGACTGGTAAACAAACCATCTTGCCGCTGGTGCTGATGGATCACCCAGGCGGCAGCTATTGGAGTGACCTCGGCGTGTTCTTCGAGAAGCAACTGCTCAAGAATGGCATGATCAGTCCCGAAGATGTCCACCTCTACAAGATCACCAACTCCGTCGACGAAGCCATCGATGAGATGCTCGGCTTCTATTCGGTGTACCACAGCATGCGGTATGTCAAAGATCGATTGGTGCTCCGGCTGAAATCGAAACTACCCGATGAGAAACTGGCCCGCATCCAGGATGACTTCGCCGACATTCTTGTCGATGGAAAGTTCCAGCAGCGAACCGCCCTCGCCGAGGAGGCAGGTGAGCCGGACCTGAAAGAGATGCCCCGATTGGTGTTCCACTTTGATCGTCGCGCTCTGGGACGCCTTCGCATGTTGATCGATTGCATCAACGGCCGCGGTGGGCATGAAGGCCTTGCGGAACACTGTTGAACCAGAAGTAAGGTGGGTCCGGCGAAGAGAATGTGAGCTAGCGGAAGGGGATGAATCGAAAAAGCCGCGTCGCCCCAGTGGGACCACGCGGCTTGGTGGAATCATTTGATTCGTTATCTCGTTAGCTCTTCTTGGCAGGAGCCTGAGCGGCTTGATTCAGGCCTGGACGAACTCGCTTGTTGATATCGGTTTCCAGTACGCCGAAGACGGACTCGTGGCGAGCCACCGACATCTGCAATGCAGCCAACAGTCGCTTGGCAGTAAAGAAGTTGACGATGATGCGCTGCTTGACTTGAATCGGATCCTTCGGCACGCCAATCGGTTGAGGATTGAGACCGAAATCGACGATCAACTCTTCAGGCGAACCGGTGACGCGGCAAAAGTTGGCATAGGTCGCCATCGCGTCGTCGTCCACTACTTGAACTTGTACCGGTTGCTGAGCCTGCGTTTGAGCCTGTTCTGCTACTGCGGGAGCGGCGGCTGCTTCAGGCTTTGCAGCGTCGGTGCTCTTGGTGTCTGCCATGGATGGTTTCTCCGAAAGGTTTGAGGTGTCTGTCGAGCGATCCTGCGTCAAAGGACAGGCATCACCCAAAAAGGAAAAAGCGAGGGACTCTTCTGACAAGTCCAAGAGGGGCAAAGTCAATCGTCCGATGGTGCTGCCCGCAACCACACCTGATCGCAGCTGAATCCGTATCGTATCGATCGGTTAAACGGCTGCAACTTTAGACGACAATGATCGGGTCAAAAACGAGGAATTGGAATACCAACTAGTTAATTCACGGAGACTGCGCAGTTTACATTTGCGTCATAGCTCAAAGTTGAAAGTCTGTGCAATCACGCGCCACAAGCGACTTCCCAGCGACATGGGATCAACATGAATTTTGGCCGACCCACGGTAACCCGGTCGCACCGGGACGTCGGTTTCCTGTATTGGGACGCGCGCCTGGTAAGAAATGTTCCGCGGTTTGATCTGGCCAGTTGCCGGATCGATCTCCGTTTGCAAGTCACCACCTGTTTGACTCGACATCGACATCGACGCAGCGTGAAGTGGCTCGTTGGACTTCTCTGTGATCATCCCGCTGAACGTCTCCAGGCGGCGCGAGTCAAGTTTCAAGTCAACCGCCTGCCCAACGCGAACCATTTGCACATCACCCTGATCAATGACTAACACAGCTTCAAAGGCGTCGGGCGTTCCAATTTCACAGATCACGTCATCCGCTGTCAGCAAGGCGCCGCGATTTCTTTTTTCCAGCGGCGAACCAGTCCAACCGGGCAAGCGACCATCCCTTGAGTCTTGGGGAGCCCGATAGGGAGGCTCGATCACGTAGCCGTCCCGTTTGGCTTTCACCGTCAGTCGATCGATTTCTTCTTTGGTCTCAGCAAGCATCGACTGAATCGACTCCAGTAGCTCCTCTTGCGTGTCAATTTGTGACTTGAGCGCCGCATCATTGCGACTTCGATACCTGAGGTTCCGCAACTGGACTTCGGCAACTTCTTCCTCCCCTTCCAACTCGGCAAGGCGAATCTCAAGGTCGGGATTCCTCAACTCTGCGATTTTCGCCCCGGTGCTGACGAATGTCCGAGGTTCAACCGCCCATTCAATTCGCCCTGGTGAGCCCGCGTAGACGGCACCAGCCTGACTGGGACGTACCTCAAAGGCGCAATCGATGTGATGCGGAAGCGGGATGTAACAGACTCCGGCAACGACCGCAGCGAAAATCCCCAGCGTGATCAGCAACGGCGTACGCTTCACTTTCGACAACCTCCCAGGGGTACGACAGAACTTCCAGGTTTGAATGAACGGCTGAGCCACCAGGCCGGCAAAGCCAACCAAGGCAACCATCCGACCAATCACTTGTAGCCCGTATGGCTCCAACACCTTGATCACAAACCAACAGATGGAGAACACGACAACCCAGCGGTAAATCACGCTGGCCAGGGTGAACATCCCAAACAGAAACTTTCCACGCGTGGGAAGAAACGGATCGTCCTGAAGTTCCAAACCCAAACAGGTTTGTTGAAACCATCGCTTCAATACTTCGGTGCTCTTTTGACGGAGATTCGGGATCTCCAAAGCGTCCATCAGGATGTAGTAGCCGTCAAACCGCAGCAACGGATTGCCGTTGACCAACACGGTACTGACGACGTTCAAGAACATCATGTTCAAACAGAGATCGTTGATAGTCGTGCCCTGCTCGGTAAACCACCACACGAACGCAGCGATCGATGCCAGGATCATCTCGACGTAGATTCCGGCCGCTCCGATCCAAACCCGCTTCCACTTGTTGGGAAGCATCCATGAGTCGGAAACGTTGCAATACAAGCAGGGCGTGAAGACCAGCAACATGAAGCCGATCTCGTGACACTCGCCTCCAAATTTTTTGCAACTCAAACCGTGCCCAAATTCATGGAGCACCTTCACAATGGCCATGGTTGCTGCCAGGATCAGCCATCGATCGGCAGCAAAGAACTGTTGGAACGTGGGAAGCCGAGCGTAAACCGTCTCATACTGACTCGCCAACAACAAAGCGGCGGCAAGAAACACGAGCAGGAAAAAGATTACGCGCGGGTATGGTGAATAGCCATCCAAACCAAGGAAGCAGCGAGTTGAGAAGCTTTTCCGGGTCGAAACCGCGGTATCGCAGTGCGAATACGTTGGCAAACTTCCCCATCACTTCCTTGTTCTTCTTCTTGCGACCACGCTCTCGCAGTGCCTTGCCTTGGCCCGGAGAGTTGCTGATCACCAGACCACTGCGATGCAGCATGCCAATGAACTGCTGAAGGTCGCCAAAGGTGATCTTTTGTGGCGCAAACCGCTGCTCAAACCCATCCTTGATCTGCTGCAAACTGACGTGTCCATCAAGCATGTTCAGAATGAAGTACTCTTCGTCGTGAAAACGAAAGTACTGCAAACCAACCGGCTCCTTGACGACCCAGTAGCCCGTGCCCTGATAACGCTGGCGATTGGCCGAAAGATCTGGCCGTTTGCGCACCGTGAGCGCTCGAGACGAGCTGCTGACGAGAGATTCGGCAAGGGTTGGCATCTGGAAATCGTTAAGAGAAACGTGGAATCTGAAGAATGGGGATCAGGAAAACGGGAGAGAGAACCGGTCCGTCGCTACTGGCGATCCACCGCCACGGGGACGCCTCGACCGCTCGGGATCACGATCTCTGCCTTCATGCCAGGCTTGATCGCCCAATCATTCCGGTCATTTTTGTAGTTTTCAATTTCGACCCAGACGCGATGCCGGTTGTTGAGATCGATTTCCATGCTCACGTAACCCAGCTTTCCGTTGATCGTGATGTCGTTGGCCGATTCGCTATGAATGGTGACCTGAACCGGCGTGCCTTGCATGACCTGGTTCTTGTGAGTTAACGCGTCAATGTCTCCCTCGACCCGCAGACGATCCATCTGAATCAACGTGGCAATCGGTGTACCGGGCTGAACCCACTCGCCAAGCTGTGCGATTCGCGCTTCAATGAATCCCGTGGCCGGGGCATTCGCCTTGCGGCGAGTCAGCTCAAACTCGGCGATTTTGCGTTCACTTCGCTTGGCGATCATCTGCACTTCCGCGATCTTCTTCTGCATTTCGGCCAGATCGATCCGCAATTCCGCTCGCTTTGCCTCGAGCCGCTTCTTTTCCATTTCCCAGTAAGGGATCGCCCCCTCGCGGCGCAATTCCTTGTAGGCCTCAGCCTCGGCGCTGGCCAGTTCCTCGGCGTTTTTCGCATCTTCGAGATTGACCTCATTGGCAGCGTTCAGAATCGCCTCCTTCTCCTCCGCCATCTTCAATTCGAGGGCGAGTGCAGAGGCAGTGTCGTCGATGACCGCCAACACATCCCCTTGGGTGACCGTGTCGCCCTCCTCAAAACGGAGTTCCATCAAGGTGCCCTCGGCTTTGGCCGCCACGTTCACCTTGTTGATGTACTGAACCATGCAATTCTCAGCATGAATCTCCTCGCCTGGTGAACTTGGAATCGCCGAACCTGACGATCCCAGTTGTGCTGGGTTCTGCCTCAATGGGCTTTGCTGGGCCTCGACCCGACCAAGCATGCAGGAGGCGGCGACCATCAAACCCAACATCATCGTCGGCTGAGTGAATCGCATGTCATGAACTCCAAGGGGAACGCGTAAACGGTAGAAACTAGATCCGAAAGCTGAACACCAATACCAGCGGTCACGCTAGAAGATGAACTTGCAAACCCATTCGTAGATTTCGTGGAAGAAGACGAAGCCACTGCTGCGTCGACCACAGTAAATTTTCGAGATCACCTTGGCACCTGGCCGCGGCTGCAGCTTTCGCAAGCTCTCTTGGTCAGGAATCGCCTTCATCTTGATCACAGCGCCATGCTCCTCATGAGCTTCAGCCCGCATCGAGACGCTGTCGAGCATCAAGATGGCATCGAGCGGCTCATCTGGATCGGTCGCCAGGATGTAGGTCACATCCAAACTCGCATCCGGTCCATTGAGTCCTTGTTGGGTCACGTATTCATCCAGATGACCTTCGCGTTTCTCAGGAAGCTCAACTTCCAGAAACATGGGCTGATTGAGGTCCGCGACCTCCAACAACACCTGACCGGTCATGATGGGACGACTGCGAAGTGTCTTTTCCACGTCCCAGGAAACCACCAGTCCATCGATGGGTGACTTGATGATCAGCTCCTCCGCTCGCTTGCGGTACAAGTCTCGCTTTCGCAGCAAGACCTGATATTCGGTATCCAGCTTGTTCTGCTCTGCTTCCAACGATCGGCGCTCCGACGGATCGAGTTGGCGTCGCAGCCCCAGCTGTCCTTGTACACGCGTCTTTTCCGCGAGTGTTGTGAGGATCTGCCCTTCGACGTCCGTGAGCTGAATCTCCAACTCTCGATTGCGCAAGCGGATCAACTCTTGCCCAACTTTGACTTTGTCGTTGTGATCCACCAGGACCTCCACGACCTCGCCATCGATCGGCGCAAAGACCTCGCGTCGCTCCAGAGGAAGCAGGGTCCCTTCGGCTTCGAGCGTGAAGTCCTTCTTGATGAAGGTCAATCCGAGAATCACCGCTGCAACCAAGCCAATCAAACCAAGTGTCTTGGGCAGTGTACGAGCACGAAGCACCCAAGATGCGCGGCCCAAGGCTCGCCAAAGCGGCATCAAGAACAAGTTCGTGTGCGATCTGGCATTGGCAATCGCTCGCGTTCCATGCTCATAGACCAAGTCGCAGCGGGCCTTGAAGAGGTCGTGAGGGATGTCACTTTCGATTTGCTCGACGATCAACGCACCGATTACTTCGCCTCGATGGGCGTGATCGCGATCGATCTCGCCCGCCGCGCCCGTATCCTGGCTGATGCCGAGGCGGCGTTCGGGCTCGCGAAGAGGCAACACGACGATGTTTCGCCCATACGATTGATCCACATAATCTTCGAGCGCTTCCTCGATTTGCGGTGGCAGGTCCTCGGTCGATCCGTCATGCCAAAGCGGTTCACCGGCAGCCACGACCCGTGTGGCAAGATTGTTCAAAGCAGCCACAATGTTGGAGCGATTCTCAATCGTGTCTTGTCCGCTGATCGCCTGGACTTTGCACTTGCTTCCCTTCTTGATCGCAACGCTGACCCGATCGCATCCGATCAACCGACGTCCCTCATTGGCGACGATGTAGGCCGTTTCTTTCAAATCAAGCGATTCGTGCGACGCCCGCGCGAAAGAGTCGGCCTGCTGCCAAAGCGTTTGCCGATCACCCAAGGTCCGCAATTTCTTGCCACGCAACCACTCCGCCGTCAACTCGCACATCTGCTGCACGAACCGCAGGTAACCGCGTTGAGTATCCGGCGCGGTATCGGGTCGCTGGAAGATTTCAATCAGGCCGTCATGCTGGCCATCGTGCTTCAACGCGCCAAGGACCAGTAGATATCGGGTGGGATTCCCCTCAGCATCGCCGTCGGTGGTTCCAGAATAAGGGGGCACGAGCAGGGACTGTCCGCTGTTGGCCACCCGCTGTATCAGTCGGTTGTGCCGTGATGCGTCTTCGTGATCACTATTCAACACCGTCGGCTCGGCATTGATCTGGTACTGCAGTCGCAGTTGGCGATCTTCGTCCAAGAGCCAAATCGCACCGCCGGCCGCAGCCAGAGCGGTGATCACACGCGAGAGCAGCTCCGGATAGAACTCCTCGGCCGTCGCCCCACTCTTGACGAGCTGCGCAATTTCGTTGACCAGACCTCGAATCTGGGCCTTTGTCTCCTCAACCGTTTGCTGATTGACCGTCATGGGCGTCTTGAAAACTTGAGGGGAGTGTCAGGGGATAGGGACGACAGTAGTGAAATGACCCCAATGTCGCCACGTTGACCTAGGAGGGAAATTGAGATTCCAGCGGGGCGTTGTCAGACCGTATTGGTTGTTCTGGATGGTCGTCGCGTTGCCTTATCGCCTCATGCCTGGACATCTTATACAATTTGTATAAACTTGTCTAGAGCTGGCCGAGAGACGGTTTTTCCGCCTCGGCAGCACTCCTTCCCGATCAACGTTTCACGGTTTGTGGATTTCCACCGTTTTGTGGGTTCACGTTTTGTGGGTTCACGTTTTGTGGGTTCACGTTTTGTGGGTTCACGTTTTGTGGGTTCACTGCCCCGTGACGCCCATTTCCTTCCTCATGCTAGGGACGGCACATCCAGAATGACGAGCGAGCCACCCCTGACTTCGCAGGAAGCCAAGTTCGCGATGACGGAACTGGAGCAGGAACTCAACCGGCTCCAGCGGGCCATTCGTTTGGCAATCCAGGACCAGCTGGCAAAGCTGGCGGGGCGTTCGCTCGGTAGCCTGGAGCAAAATCAACATCTCGCGGTCTCCATTCACGAACTCCTCGACAGTCATGCGCTGCGAGTGCGTTGCCTTGAATGTGGCCATCCGGCGATTCTGCGAGTCTCGCCGCGCGAAGGCTCGGCCCACGGGGTTTTCGTGTTCGATCATACGATCGACGGGAAGCGTACCTTTCACGGTGGCAAGGGAATCGTGCCGGTGATTCGACTGGTCGCCAAACCACCACGAAAGAAGAGACCGACTCGGGCGGCCGGTTGAGAGGCTGCCGTCACCCGTTCCATGACGTCACCCGTTCCATGACGTCACCCGTTCCATGCCGTCACCCGTTCCATGCCGTCACCCGTTCCATGACGTCACCCGTTCCATGACGTCACCCGTTCCATGACGACACCCGATCCGGGACGACACCCGATCCGGCACGTCGTCCGATTCACGGCGTCAAGCCTCGCGGTAGAGCCTAGGTTTCTCGGAGCGGTTCTTGAAGCCGCTGGCCCACCGCGACGACAATGCAGGTCACCCATTTTGCCCCGCCAAGCTTCCCATCCTCACTTTTGATTGCCTACTCATGCGGATTGCCCGAGACAGAGCCCTGGCGTTGCTAAGCCAATGCCGCGGCGACGAGATCTGGAGCGTTCAGCAGTGTCGCGACCAAGGGGTCCCCGAGGAGTGGATCGAGGAACTGGCGGATGCTTTTGAGTCGGGCTACCGTTCGGACCATGAAACGATCTACGTCGGCAGCACCTCAACCAATCAATACCACGGCGTTCGTGATCTCGACTTGGCGATGCGTCTTGCCGATTCCATGGGCTTGCAAGTCGATCGAGTCACAACCAACGTTTTGGGCCGACGTGCGATGGTCATGGCAATCAAACAAGCACTGTTCGACGGCGAGTGACCTGCTTTGATTCACGCTGCCCGACGTGGTAAGACAATCCGCCGGCCCGATCGCCGCAAGTAACGCCAGAAGTGACTGGATCCCCAAAGACTTGGCTCCTCCGCTGCAATCGAAAGCAGCGTGCGAACTTGACTAGCGGGAGCCGCCTCGGACGCCGCGATCATTCGGCGTGTCAGTTTGCTGTGAGTTCGCAAACGTTGTCGATCCTCTTGCGAAATCCGCTCGTCGCTTCCGAGCAAGTAGGGCTCGATCCCATCGATGAGCTCCAAAATACTCGCATTCCGATCGCTCGTTTTCTGTGATTGATGAATCCGAAAGGCAGCCAGCGCCACATCGACGGCATGCACTTGCATACCGAGATCGAAACCTCGCAGCCAGTAGTCGAAGTCCATCGTGTAATGGAGCTTCTCGTTGAACTGGCCCAATCGTTTCGCCAAGCGGCATGACCAAAAGACTTCCGGCTGAATGAAGTTCAGGTTGTTCTTTGGCCGAAGCCAGCGTTCCCAAAGATCGACCATTTCGGTCAAATTACGAATCTCGCCAAGCTGCTGTCGCAACGGAACTCCTTCGGCATCCACCTTCTGGCAGATTCCGTGCAGTAAATCAATCTGGGGATTCTCGCGAAACGCCCTAGCGACCAACTGGAAAGCCCCGGGTAGGTAGAAATCATCGCTGTTGATGTAGCCGCAGATATCACCGCTGATCTGAGCAAAACCCTTGTTGATCGCATGCGTCTGTCCTCGGTCCTTTTCGGAACACCAATGGTCGAGTTGTGATTCGTACCTCTCGATGATCTCGCGCGAACCATCCTGACTACCACCGTCGACGACCGCGTATCGCAATTCAAAATCATCGCCGCGACCTTCCTGCTCGAGCACACTTTGAATCGTTTGCTCCAGGAAGCAGGCCTGGTTGAAGGACGGAGTCACGATCGCGATCACTGGGAGTTGCGTGGATGTCGTTGCCATGCTTGCAGCTCTTGAGAGAATGTTTTCTAAGGACGTCTGAGCGATCATCACCGCAGCGATCGCCGAAAAGGCACGAATACCGAGTCAAGAGGTTGCACGAAGTCGTCGACGGTCCGACGGGGAATCGTTTGCTGATCACATCGCCAGCGCCCAGTCCCCCTGCCATCTCTTGTCGGGCGGTCAGGTACCCGCGAGAAGCGGCACGCCAATGATCAAGGCGCGGCGTCTGGTCAGCCCAGGCCACTCCAGAATTCAAGCGATCGTCGCCGGAATGATTCCGGGTCCTGGACCCCGGTTGTTCGAGCTGGAATCGAGCGGCTGTGGCCGTGTCGCCGACATCGAGAAACGGCAAGAGTTTTCTGTCGCTCACGATGTAACCGCACCAAAAGTAATTGATCGCCCAATACTCCGGATTGGTGGATCCGGTACCTATCGGTAGATCGTCACATTTGGGAATTCAGTCCAACTCAAAACTGGCAATTCTGGCAAACCATCTTTGCTAACCCGAACTTGTGAAAAGCGTTCGCATCGAGGTCGGTTCACCCACATTTTGAGATGACCACAAAGAACCAGCGTTGGACTGCGCACCTATCCGAAAAGGGGGTCCGAGCCTCTCCGGCGAGGACAAAAACGCATGGAAATCGACGACTCGCCTCCAAAGGCTCAGCCCCCTTTTGGGATAGGTTCTAAGCCGCCTTGGAAGAGGATGACGCATTCGAGCGATTGAAGGTCGAATCCAGCACTTCTTCATACAGCTCCAGATGGGCTCGGGCAATGACGTCGGTGGCATGGCGTTCCACAGCCAGACGCCGCCCGCGGAAACCGCAGGCCATGCGGAGATCCGCGTCGAGGAACAGTCGCTCGATACACCGGGCCAATCGGTGTGGAGCTCGTGGCGGAGCCAACAGCCCTGTGACTTCGTCCTGAACCAATTCGGGAATCCCGCCGGCACGGGTACCGACCACAGCGGTTTCACACGCCATGGCCTCCAAGGCCGTTTGCCCGAACGCCTCTTCCAAGGAAGGAATCACGAAGACATCCATTGCGGAGTAAATCGGGGACTGTTCCTGACCCCCGCTGACGCGTCCCAGATGCACCCAAGGTACCGAGACGCGTTGACGGACTTCTTTGCTGGGCTGCGTACCAAAGCTCAATAGTGTTGTCCTGGCCCGCATGGTAACCGGCAACCGTTCGATCGCCGCAATCAGATCCAGAAATCCCTTTCGTCGGTTGTCGATCGTGGCACAAGCGAATCCCACTACAAAATGTCCCGGGTCGATCTGGTACCTTCGCTTGCTTTCGGCTTTAGGAAGTGGACAGTATTGGTCGACCGGTAGCGGCAAATAAATCTGTGAGACGCGGGTTGTCGCTGGCAATACGTCGGTCGACATCGCCTGATCTGCATTCCATTGACTGTTGCCAATGACGGTCAACGCAGATCCTGCCAGAACCTTCCGCTTGATATCGCGTGCTTCATATTCCAACTCCAGCATCGTCGTCGCCGCATCCACATCGCCTTGGTAATGGAACCCTCCGAGGTACGGATTCTGGTCGTGCAACGTCCAGACGACGGGGACATCGAGCGTGGAAAAAAACTCACTGAAGTCGAAGTACCCGCCCACCCAATGCAGGTGTAGCAAATCGATATTTCGCGTTACTGCTTTCAAATCATAGTGGGAAAGTGCGACCGGTGGCGAGAACGCCTCAAAGCTTGCTTGGCCTCGTCCGGCCTCGGAGATGCGCAGTTTCCAGTCGTTTTGCTCACGACGAAAACGCTTGGCAAGTTTCCCCCACCGAGTCGGCTTGATGATTGGCAAACTAAACGCGTTCTCGACTGTATCGTCGACCGGGCAGACCGAATGAATCCGTGAATCAGCGCCCAACGCTCGAAGGCCGTCATGCATACGAACCATCGCAACCGCGCCTGCTTTCCAATAGGCCGACAAATGGGCAACTCGTATCATTCGATGTTTCTTCGTGGATGGGCACGCTGGCTGACTGAAACTTGTCCAGCTTTGATACAGCGACTTCAAAAAAACGAGGTTGCGTTGGAATTGTTGGAACGGGATGGGGGAACCGCTCCAATGCAACGCCTGGAGTGACCGTTCACGCGGCGCGGCGTTTGGCGAGAATCCAAGTTTGTGACGTTTGACGTCCCTCGGAGACCAAAGCCTCCTTGACGTAGTCGTCGCACGTCTGACAAATGGATTCGGGCAGCATTTTGCATTTGGACGTCAAGTCACCGTCGGTATTGACCTCGACGATCTCATGCGTTTCTCGCAAAATCCCAGCGAGTCGTGAAGTCGTACCTTCGACCAGATGATCATGCGTTTCGATCAGCCAGTCGGCTCGGCAACGTTCATGGGAGGAAAGACTTCCCAAGACCTCGTTCTCAAAGCCCTCGCAATCCACGACAACGAGTGCGTCGTCGTCAATGGATTGTTGAAACGTCTTAGCATCAAATGCGCCGAACAATTTGAGACGCTGAGGTTCAATTCCATTGGTTTCGGCATTTGCCAGGCAAAGCCGCTGTGCCTCGGCATCACTGTCGAATCCGATCAACTCCGCTTGGTCAAGTAGTCGACCAAGACCGATCAAGTAAAATCCCTCGGCATAACCGACGTCAACAATTGTTCGGTATCCTCCGTTAGCGATCACATCCTCAAAGTAGGGCCGCAACTCGGATTCATAGGTGCCCAGCAACTTGGGCCACAGCGAACTACCAACGGCCGCCTCCTCGGCATACTTCATGCCGGAGAACGGGCCTGCGAGAACCTCACGACGGTCGAGGAAACTGGCGACATGCGCCGTGCCCGTTTGTGAACCACCGAGTACCGTTGCCGGTAAAAATAGTCGTGATTCGGCAAACGTCGCACTCCCTCCCACAGCAGGTTGCTTCGCATCAGCACTCGTGTGATGGATCGCGCGAGTGAATTCAGTTGTCGCTTCATGACAGTCAATTCTCAGCTTCAATTGGGAAATAGAGCGGTTGGCCGGCTCAGGCAACGTTAGCGCGTCTTGACCGAGCGGAGAACCAGCGCCGCTTCTTCTTGTGTGCACGTTGCCACGGCCCCGAGTAGAGCAATTCGTCAGTGAATCGATCGGCGTCGGCGTGACGATAAGTCGTCGACGGATGCAGAATCGACTCGATGGCTTCGGTGGGCAAATTGGCAAATGGTGCCTTTTGCAGGGTGTGCGTTCCGTCTACACCGAAGCCGACATTGCTAACCAGATTGACCGACGGCAATATCGTCAATCCGTGTTGCAGCCAGCAGCAAAGGGTCCATGGCATTGCCCAGGAGTCCATTTTTCCTTCGTACACCTGATCGAAGGTCGATGTCCAATACTCGAGTTCCCGTTCGCAATCGCAGTAAGCCTGCAAGCCACCGGAATCGCGGAAGCCGGGCCACTCAGGCACATCCAACGAGAAGTGCTGCCACGCTCTCCGCCAAGTTGCCCATCCCCAACAGTGTGGGTATTTCGAGAAATAGTAACTTGCTGTGGTCCGGGGCCGGCCCTGTTGAAAATTGTCGCCACTGATCGACATGACGCGATCGTCGTCACGACATCGATCCAGAAGTTGTTCGCAGAACGGAAAGAACGTCGGATCCGGAAGGCAGTCATCCTCCAGGACGATCACCGACTCAAACTCTTGCAAGGCGGCCGTGATGCCAGAACTGATTCTTCGCCCGCATCCTAGATTGGAATCGGCATAGAGACGCCGTACATCACAATCCCAGTCAATGTCTTCCGTAATCCCTCTGGCTTCCGCTACCAAACGATGCTCGCCCGGTCGATCCGCTCGCGCTGCGTCAGCTACCACGTACAAGACGTTGGGCCGAGCTTTCCGGACCAGCTCGAAGCTCCGTCGAGTCAAATCCGGGCGATTGAAGACAATGTAGAGCAATGGAGACATGGTCCTACCTTGATCGTCAAGTCCAGCAAATCCTGTGGTCCGGACCAGCGATCTCTTCGTTCGCGAAAGGCTTTGCCGGAATGCTCTCCTAGCTACCAAATGTGTTGACCCAAACTCAATGCCATTGACCCATCACGTGCTGCTCGCGTATCCCAACTCAACTCATTGGCCACCACGAGGGATTACGGGAACCAGAGAATGATCATCGATCTCCGCCGGCAACTGCGAAAATATGGCATCAAACCTCAGCACATCTTGCATGTGGGAGCGCACGAAGGCCAGGAAGACGACATCTACCGAAAGTTGAAAGCAACACCGGTGTACGTCGAGGCCAATCCGGAAGTCTACGAGCGACTTTGCCAGAATTTGCCCAACCGCGAATGCCATCTCGTGGCCATTTCCGATCATGAGGGCGTAGCGGAACTGCACATCACGTCTGCGGACCAAAGCAGTTCCCTGTTGTCATTGAAGAAACACGCTGAGATCTACCCAGATATCGTCGAGACCAAGACGGTTCAGGTTCCATGCACGACGATCGACAAGTTGCTTGAAGCACGCGCGAGTCTTTTGACGTCTTGATCCTTGACATACAAGGCGCCGAATTGATGGCATTGAACGGCGCGACGAAGCTACTTCGTCAGGCAGCCTGTGTCATGACCGAAGTGAATCGCGAAGAGCTCTATAGCGGTTGTGCACAAATCGAAGAGCTCGACGCATTTCTGGCGCAGTTTGACTTTTCGTGCGTGCAGGCATGCTTTCCGTACCATGAATCATGGGGAGACGCCTTGTACGTCAAGAACGATTACGTCAACAAGGAAAAGGCCAAGCAATCGAGTTGGGCTCGTCGCTTACTCGGGCTAATTCAGCCCTCCCGACTAGAATCACGCGCCGCCTGACGGCACGTGACCACCGACGACATTTCGCAACCCGAACCGCACGTATCGGGATTGCGCAATGCGGCATCCCCGAACAAGCGTGCTTCCCAAGGGGAGCTTCTGCTGACGCCCTCGAGAGGCGGATCAAGCAGCCCTTTTCTTAGCTTCAACCATGACATCTTCGAAGAAGACGGTGTGTCGTGTCCGACTGATGGCTCGATAATTCTGCTCGACGAGGTATCTCGCGGATTCTGATTCCAGTACTTCTTCGAGACCGTGGCCAAAGATCTCGACGAGAACGTACTGCGGGCGGAAGCGATCCCAGTCATTCGATTGGACCACGTCGAAATCAAGACCCTCTACATCGATCGAGAGGAAGTCGATGGCCTGTTGCTTCGGCAGCGTCTCACTCAGAAGGGAGTCCAAACGGCGGACTTGAACCTGGCGGTGCTCCAGGATGCGATAAGACGATTTCGTATCGCGGTCGGTAGAAAGCTGCTGGTCAAAACCGTTAAGGGCGGGTTCATCGAACATGTAATAGGTCAGCTCGCCAGGCGTTTGCGCTACGGCAGCTTCGATCGCAATGTCGTCCGGTCGCTCTTCGAGGAACTCCTTCGCGAACCCTGGTCGCGGGTCAATGCTCACACCACGCCAACCGAGATCGTAAAACAGTCGCGTGTTGGAAAATCGCGAAGGGTGGTGCGCACCGACATCCACGAAGAAGCCAGTCCGTTGGGATGCATCACTGATCAACCGCAGGAGTACCAAATCCTCACCTTCCTGTGCGAATGACCGTTGCCAGTAGCGAGGTCGCCCAAATCGGCCTGCAAATAGCTCAGCTGCCGCTCGTGAAAGCCTGCTCATGATCGATTCTCTCCTAGCATCGTGTGGTTGCCAGTCAGCGTTGGTTGATTGACGGTTCTTCAGCAAGAAGCGTGTCCGGAAGTTCCATGATTCACTCACCGTATCTGATGTTTGCGGAATTCCGCTGTTAGCGATTCTGGCCAACCACCGCGACCTTCTGCCTCACGCCGCGCGATGCAGACTCGACAAAGGGTCTAGCTGGCCCTGCGAATCATCTCCGTTTTGCCTTGCATTGGCGACTTGCTGACGCAGAACGACGAATCGACGCAACCGTTCCAACTGCTACGGTCGACTTATTTGGGCTCAGAACGCAAGAGCAGAATCTTGATTCGCAAAGGCATCCGAATAGCGTGGAGAGTGTTACAACTACTGCCGCGGAGAACTCCCATGAAGTGGGCCAAAGATCGTTTTCGCTCCTACCGTACTCGAGTTTCACGGAAGCAGCTTCGCTGGAGCCTCTCCGAGCTTGAGGCCCGCATGATGCTCGCTGGTGATGCCGGCCCTGCGGTGGCAGCATGCCTTGCGACGCCGCAGTCGCCTGTTTCGGTGCCTGAGACCTGCAGCAGTCACTCCGCCGTCGTCACAAGTCTCGCGGCGGAACATTTGGTGATCCTGGACGCAGCGGTCGCCAGCCAATCCGCTTGGGCGGAGGCCGTGCCACAAGACGCGTCGCTGGTGATTCTGTCATCGGATGGTGATCCGATTCAAGAGATCAGTCACATTCTCAGCCAACACTCGGGCCTGAAATCCGTTCATCTGTTCTGCCATGGAAACGATGGGGTCCTGCAGGTAGGCGGCAGTCAGCTAACGGAAACCACCATCGCAGAACACGAAGGAAAGGTTCGCAACTGGGGCAAGGCCTTCGCCGAAGGAGGAGACTTCTTGATCTACGGTTGCGATGTAGCGTCCGGATCAAAAGGGGTGCGATTCGTTTCGACACTTGCCGATCGTATCGGCGTTGACGTCGCCGCCTCCACCGACCGGACCGGATCTGCGCGGTTCGGCGGGGATTGGGAACTGGAGTTGGCCGTGGGCAACATCGAGTCCGCACAAGTCCTAAGCCGCGAACATTTGGATCAGTATCAGGGCTACCTCGGGATCGATATCTGGGCCGCGGGTCAAACTGCCCAGGAAAGAATGGAGCTACAGATCGGCAGCCAAGTCGTCGCCTCCTGGTTGCTGGACAATACGGATGCCAACGCAGATCAGTTTCGACTCTTCCAGTACGATCAGGATGGTGTCGCCCCCGATGACATTCGAATCAACTTCGTCAACGACTTCTATGATGAAACGAACGGTATCGATTACAATCTTCGCGTTGACCGGATTGTTGTCGACGGTGTGACTTACCAAACCGAAGACCCCTCCGTCTTCGCCGATGGTGTTTACGTTGACGCCTTGCAAATCATCACTTCTGGCAACTTGCAATCCGAGTATCTGCATACAAACGGATACTTCCAGTATGCGGGTCCCGCTCAATCCACTGGAATGAGTACCGACTCGTTGTCCGGAATGCAATTGAATGGGTCGGCCGCCTACGAGGGTGAAGTGTTGCAATTGACCGGCACGAAGACTCGGCAAGCTGGAACCGCATTCAACACGACCCCGATCAGCGTGAACGAATCGACCTCCTTTCAAAGTTCGTTTGCATTTCGTATCGGTGGCGGAAGCGGTGCCGCCGGTGCCGACGGAATGACGTTTCTCATTCAGGGCTCACCCCAAGGTGTGGATGCCCTCGGGCGAGCTGGTGGGTACCTCGGATACGACACGATCTCAAAGAGCCTGGCCATCGAGTTTGATACCTATCGCAATGCAGGTGATGCATCGGCTAACGGCATCGCCGTCGTGGTGAATGGTCAAACACGAAACGCGATCGCCGAAACGGAATCGCCGCTCGTTCTCAACAATGATCAGCTGTACTTTGCCTGGGTCGATTACGATGGCGGCACGGATTCGCTATCGGTCTATCTATCACAAACAGACTCGAAGCCAGCCGCTGCAATTCTGGAGACACAGGTCGCCTTGGACCAAGTGGTCGGTGACTCGGCCTTTGTCGGATTCTCCGCAGGGAACTTTGACCAGCCCAACTATCATCACGTACTCCTTTGGAGCTTCGCAACCGACGCTCCACCGGCCGGCAACAGTCCTGGTGAGTTCTCGCTGGCAAGTAGCCAAATCACGATTGGCGAAGATCAAGGAACGATCGCAATGGAGGTTCGACGTTCAGGGGGAAGCACCGGCGCGGCTTCGATCGATTTTGCCACCCTCGGCAATCGCGCTGTGGCTGGACAGGACTTTCAAGAGAACTCCGGTCGACTGAATTTCGCGGACGGCCAAACCACAGCAACCATCGTACTGAACATCCTTGATGATTCCGATCCGGAGTCGCTGGAGCAGTTCAGCGTTCGACTCGAGAACCCCATCAATGCCGGATTACGTTCACCACAATCGACCTTGGTGAACATCGTCGATGACGATCTAGGGTTACCCGACTTCGCCTCTTTCTCATCCTCGAATGGACTGAACCTGAACGGATCGGCCTCGATTGTTGACGGTCAATTGCAACTCACCGGAACAGGCGTCAGACAAGCCGGAAGTGCCTTCTTTGAGGCCCCTCTTGCCATCAACAGCTCGACGTCCTTTCAGTCGGCCTTCTCCTTCAATATCGGTGGAGGCAGCGGCACGACCGGCGCCGACGGGATGACCTTCTTGTTGCAGAACTCTCCAAACGGGACAGACGCGATTGGACGGGCCGGTGGCTACCTTGGGTATGATACCATCTCCAACAGCCTGGCCATTGAGTTTGACACGTATAAGAATGGGGGCGACCTGGCCGGCAATACCATCGCAGTGGTGATCAACGGCGATACTCGCAATGCGATTGCCGAGGTCGAAGCTCCCTTCGATCTCAACAGTGGAGCTCGATATACAGCTTGGGTTGATTACGACGGCGAGACCAACACGTTGGCTGTCTATCTTTCCGAGTCGGCCGTGAAGCCGAATGATGCTGTCCTGCGGACCCAAGTCGCACTGGACCAGATTTTGGGGAATACTGCCTATGCTGGGTTCTCGGCAGGCAATTTCGACCAACCCAACTATCATCGTGTCTCTTCCTGGAGCCTTTCACTTGACGCCGCTCCAAGCTCGGGCGCATCAGCCGGCAGTTTCTCAC
Source organism: Pirellulaceae bacterium (assembly GCA_963767665.1). Classification (GTDB taxonomy): domain Bacteria; phylum Planctomycetota; class Planctomycetia; order Pirellulales; family Pirellulaceae; genus Rubripirellula. The sequence continues at coordinate 585,849 of CAVYFC010000009.1, read as the reverse complement.
TGGTAACCAGCCAAATCACGGCTGTGGAAGGGCAGGGATCGATCACCTTGGAGGTTCGCCGTGTTGGTGGAAGCCAGGGAGCCGCTTCGATCGATTACCTGACTGCTGGTAACGACGCTGTCTCCGGGGAAGACTTTGTCGAGAAGTCCGGACGGCTACTCTTTGGCGATGGCGAGGTCAGCAAGACCTTTACCATCGATCTGGTCGATGACGACATCGCCGAATCGAGTGAGCAGTTTAGCGTTCGTGTCGACAATCCAATCGGCGCCGATCTGCTCGCGCCAGGACGTCCTTGGTCACGATCCTGGACGACGACTCAGGACTACCTCGCTACACGTCCTTCACATCGGCTCCGGGTATGAACTTGAATGGTTCGGCCTCGCTTGTCGACGGTCAGTTGCAACTGACCGGCACTGGCGCACGACAAGCCGGAAGCGCCTTCTTCGAAGCCCCGATCGCTGTGGATAGTTCCTTTTCGTTTCAATCGTCCTTCTCGTTCATCATCGGCGGAGGCAGTGGCACGGTCGGGGCGGACGGTATGACATTCATCCTGCAAAACTCCTCGGCCGGCGCTGATGCCTTAGGACGCGCTGGCGGATACCTTGGGTACGATGCGGTTCTACAAAGCCTCGCCATTGAGTTCGACACTTACCAGAATGGTGGGGACTCCGCAGCAAATACACTTGCTGTCGTGCTCAACGGCGACACTCGCAACGCAATCGCCGAAGCGCCGGCATTGTATGACCTGAACAATGGCACTCAGTACTACGCGTGGGTCGACTACAACGGCGACAGTGATATCCTCGCAGTCTATTTGTCACCGACTCCTGAAAAACCTGGTTTTGCGTTGTTGAAGACACAAATCGAACTGGATCAGATTGTGGGCGCATCGGCCTACGCTGGCTTCTCCGCCGGCAATTATGATACGCCGAACTACCATCGAGTGGGCAATTGGAATTTCGCATTGGATGCACCGGTGGCTGATCCACCATTGAACCCAACAGGCGACATTGTTGAGCAAGATCTCTACACCGGATTGGACCAACCTCTGTCTTTGAACTGGTCACCGGATGGGGAGAATCTGTACATCGGAGAGAAGGGGGGTGTCATCAAGGTCGTGCACTCCGGTGCTTCCACTCCGACAGTCTTTCTGGACATCTCCGACCAAGTCAACAACGTTCAGGACCGCGGGCTGATTGATTTTGCGATTCATCCCGACTTCCAGAACAACGGCTATGTCTACCTGCTGTATACGTATGATCCGCCGGAAGTCTTTGACAACGTCGGCAATGCGAATGCTGGCCCCGACGGGCGAGGCAATCGCGCCGGCCGTTTGATGCGTGTGACGGCGGATGCTTCGACGGATTTCACAACCGTCGTCGCGGGAAGCGAAGTCATCTTGCTAGGGAAAAACAGTACCTGGGACAACTTCAACGCGTTCGTCGACAGCACCGTGAATCTTTCCGAACCGCAGGCCGGCTACAGCTCGCAAACGGGCTACTTGCAGGACTTCATCAATAGTGATAGCCGCAGTCACACGGTGGGCAGCCTAGCCTTCGGGAACGATGGGCAACTGTTTGTATCGATTGGCGACGGAGCAAGCTTCAACCAGACCGACCCGAGAGGACTGCGAGTACAAAGCCTTAACAGTCTGTCGGGCAAAGTACTGAGGATCGATCCGCTTACCGGAGAGGGCTTGCCTGACAATCCCTTCTACGACGGCGATCCCGACTCGAATCGATCCAAGATTTATCAATTGGGACTGCGCAACCCTTGGCGACTGACTTTGGATCCGCAGAGTGGTCGGCTTCTGATTGGTGAGACCGGACTAGCCAGTTACGAGGAAATCAACACCGGAGCTCCTGGCGCGAACTTCGGTTGGCCTTACTATGAAGGCGCCCAAGGATTCAACTCGCCAACCCCAGGGTACCGCGACCTGCCACAAGCGCAAGCCTTCTACCAAACGGGATCCGCCGTGCCCGCTGCCATCGCGCTTCAACATCAAGGCGGTTCCAATGCGATCGTCCTGGGCGATATCGTTTACAACAGTGACTTAGGCGTCCAGTACGAAGGCGATGTCTTCTACAACGATCTTTATCGCGGTATTGTCCGACATGCCAACCTCGATGCAGACGGTCGCTTGTACGGAGCTCAGATTTTTGTCACGAGTGCTCAGTATGTCGTTGATATCCAACAGGGACCCGATGGCTCGTTGTACTACGCGAACCTGGTTGAAGGGACTGTTGGAAAATGGCGCATCGTGTGATCTGCCTGGCACACGATCGTCGCAGTTGAGCGATCGATCCATTTGGGTCGAACTCAGACCGACGGCGCTGTCGCGTTTCCAACAAGGCGATTCGTTTCCGATGCAATGAGTAGAATCGGCATCGCCATCACGGGTGCGGCTGTATCGAATGTCTAGAAGGACGAGATCCATGACACATGAGATTCTCTGACAACCAGTCTCCTTGGCATCAGGCTACCCCAAGGCATCCGGGAGTCCCCCTCAAGGCACCTGCCGGTGGTTGACACTGGCAGTTCCTGCCCGGCACATGAAATCGTGAGCTAACGTTTCACCAGGGGACGCTCTCGCGATGGTTCAATTGACTTCCAAACTTGCCACATCTGAAAATCCAGTCCGATGCTTTGGTCTCCGGATCGAGAGCCGGCTGCTGCAGCTTGCCATTGCGACTCCCCGAGACGACGGCAGGTGGGATCTCGAGATCGACCACATTCAGTGTGCCACCTCCGCCGGCTGGATGACGGCTGCGGGAACTCCGCTGCTGGTCGAGGCCTTGGAGACCCTTCAGAATCGTCATGACATGCGTCGCCATTTGGTAGCCGTTTCGCTTGACGGTGACTTCTGCGTGACGCGAGTCACCATGGGTGCTGCAGACGAAGTCGATCGCGAACTGTCCACGCTCGCCGATCGCGTGCCTCGATACCTTCAGTTAGGCCCGGGGGAAAAGGTCACCGGAAGCACACGAAAGACAATCGCGCCGTCGGTCGACTATGCCGTGACGGGCGTTGCGAATCGCTCACTGATTCGCCTGCTTTACGATGCGCTGCGTGAGACGGATGTCCGCGTCGCCTGGGTCGAGCCCTCGCTGGTCAGCATGGCCCGCCTGGTCGGTCAGGCCAAGATCGGTGGGGAACAGCCCATCATGCTTGCCGATGGCACGGGGCACCAATGGGACGTCGGCATTGCATGTTCAGGGAGACTTCTCCTGGATTACCGTCCGGCGGCTGCAACCAACGAAATCGGCCTTCGAGACGCCCTGGATGGCCACATCACACGACTCAAACGCTTCTGCCAACGACACCGCCGAGTGGCGACGGGCGAGCTCAGCCGCGTCTTGATTTGTGGTTTTGGTGAGAAGCCGAATCGAACGGTGGAGATTCTAGGTTCGTCGCTGGGCGTCAAACCTGAGGTCTTGCGGGTGCCCCGTTTACCGGAGCTCTACGAGATTGACGAGGAGAATTGCCACTCCAGTTGTGTACCGGCTGTCGCAACCGTATTGCCATTGCTAACCGGTGTTTCCCACGCCGATGTTCCGGACCTCCTCACCGAGATTCGCCGGGCACCCGATCTGCCATGGTTCTCCAAAGCCATTCGTGTCGGATGGCCTGCGATTGCCGCCTCAATCATGCTCGCAGCCGCTTTCGGGCTCGTGAGTGGCCAACGGCGGCAGAACAGTGGCTGCGTACAAAGTCGGGCCGAGATTCAAATGCAGATTGAATCCACTCAGGCCAAGTTTGCGAGTTTGTCGCAACAACGCGAACTCCTTAGCCACCTGACACAGATTGAACAGAAGTCGCGTGAAACCAACTGGGACCTGTTGCTTGGTCGGATTACGCAAAGTCTGCCGGATTCATGCCGCCTGAACGAATATCGAGTCGAATCGGATGGGCAGGTGCTACTCGATGGCACCGTTCTGGATGAATTGATCGTGTACGAGCTAGTGAACAGCCTTCGAGGCCTGCCTGGAGTCAAGCAGGTAGCCCTCAGTGGCACAGCCCCAGAGTCAGCGACAGGGGGCACAAGGTTTCAGGTCCGCTTAACGACCTCCAAACCGCGGAATACGATCGTTGATGAGGATGCAACATGAATAATCCAAGTAATCGGGCGACCCGGCTAATCGTGGCGATCGGAAGTTTGCTTGCGATCATCTTCATTGGGATTCCGTGGGTCGATGAATACATCCAACTGCGTCACGATGCGTCAGAGCTCGGTGATCTAGAAGTTGAGTTTACCGAAGCGACCTATCAACGAGCCATGTTGGATCGTATCGAGGGGAAGCTGAATGGGGAGCTTCAGTCACTCCTGGATCGATCCGTTGAACCGAACACGCGTGAAGCCGTTCGAGACCGACTTGTAGAAATCGTTCGCAGGGCAGGGGGCCGAATTCGCAGGCTTGAACTAGCGGACAGCGAGAGTCGGCCGTGGGCCCTGGAGGATGACGACCCACGTCACGACATGATGCCAACTTACGGAGAAGAGTCCAGATTTATCCTCCACACACACCTCGTAGAGCTTCAGATAGATGGTTCGCTGCAATCGGTTCGCGAAACACTTGGTCAGATCATGAATCAGGGATGGTTGATGACGACGCGATTTCTAACTGTTGTTCCTACTGAATCTCAAGAATCACCCTTGAGTCTTGAGTTGCGTCTGGTGATGTACGGTCTCGTGCAGGAAGATCCTGATGCTCAGGGAGACCTTGCCGAATCGCCTGATTCTGCGCTACTTCGCTAACGACAAGTTCGATCATTCGCGATTGCGAGAAAGAAAGTTAGTTTGCCATGGATGGCACACCGATTCTCCCCAATTCAGTCCGTCGCCCGTTGCAGTTTCTACTCTGCATCGGCGTGATGCTGCTTGACAGCTCGATGTCGCACTGTCTAGCCGACAGTCCGAGGCAGAACAGCCTGGACCCATTCCAACAGGGCCCTCCCGGAACGGATGCCGCGATTCACCCAAACACTTCATCCAGCGCAGATGCCGTATCGAGCCCAAATCGCTTGTCGAGCCCAAATCGCTTGTCGAACAAAGATATCGCATCAAAAGCCAATGCAACAAAGAGACCCCCAGTTGTCACGGTAGAAGAGGCCTTGCAAGCGAAGGGAAGCATCACCTTTCGGCAAACGCCTCTCTCTGAAGTCGTCTTTCTGATGAGTGAACTGTGGCATATCAACATTGTGGCTGGCGCGAATGTTACAGGCGAAGTAAGTGGCACCTTTCATGACGCACCCCTTTCTGAGGTGCTTTCGGCGGCGTTAGCTGCGACCGGCTATAGCTACCGCAAGAGCGGAAATAGTTTGGTGGTCTTGCCAGCGGATGAAATCGGTTCCGACGCTCCCGACTTCGCGAGCAAGATGATTCGCCTTCCCGATTCGCTTTGGGGGGATCCTTCTGTACTGCAAGCTGCCGAGCTGATGCTAGGGGATCGCGGCCAAGTTCGATTGGTCGGTGAGAGTTCCCTCTTGATCGTTGACACCAAAGCTCGAATCGCACGCATTGAACAGCTGATTGCCGATCTGGCACCCAGGTCGCTCGTCACGAATGCTCCAGCCGATGTCCCGGTTAGCGCTGGTACATCAGCTATCCAGTCGGGAATCGCCTACTTCACTCCGCAGTTTACGGAAGCCGAGGAAATGGCCGTACCGCTGCAGACAGCGCTGGGCGATAACGTCGTGGTCGCGGTCTACCCTGAGGAAAACCGCATCATGATCAGGGGCACTGCCGAGGATCTGAGGATTGCCGCCGAGGCAGTCGAACAACTTGACCGTCCTCGGCAGCAGGTTCGTATCACCGCATTGATTTATGACGTGGGCATTGCAGAACTGGAGCAGCTAGGAATCAATTGGACACGAGACCTGAGAGCGCTCGCCAACGAAAACTCTGAAGCGTTGTCCGGCGTGACCTCTAGCATTCATGAGTTGTTCGCCTTCACTTCAGACATGACAACCACGGGTGCGACCGAAATCGGCATTCGGACAATCACGGATACGTTTAGTGCGGGCGTATTTCTTGAGTTACTCGATGCGACGAGTGAAGCCAAACTCTTGGCAGACCCATCGATCACAGTGGGTGACCGACAGCAGGCCAACATTAGGATCGTCCGCCGCATACCGATTGTTGGTGCCAACCCAATTGAGAATTCCAATGCTGTATTCACGCAAACCGAGTTTGAGGAAGCTGGAGTCGTCTTAACGGTCAGGCCTCGGATTAGTCGAGACGGGACCATCGAACTGCAAGTTCAACCCGAGTACAGCGTCGTGGCAGAGATCACGCCCACCGGCCCCGTCATTGATAGTCGAACGGCCGATACAGTTGTTCGAGTCGGAAACGGACAGATGTTCGTACTTGGTGGTCTGAGGCAGAAGAGTGTCGTCGAGTCGGTTCGGGGGATCCCAGGCCTGATGGACCTGAAGCATTTTGGTAAACTTTTCCGTAGCCACGACACTGAAATTCGCGAGAGCGAGCTGATCGTCTTCTTGAAGCCCGAGTTGATCTCGCCCTACTTCCCGGGAGATGCGAGGCAACAACAGGCTGCGTGTATCTCCGACGAACAACTGGATGCGATTCCCTATGCCGAATCGGTCCCAGCAGTCCGCTATTGCCGAGACCCTCATTGCCCCAATCATCACCCGCGACCACGACTCAATGGGGGAAGCCAATCCCTGGAAATGTTAGGTGGCTGCGGTTTGACCTGTCACGAAATGTTCGCTCCTGAAACGCAGGTGCTCGAAATGAACGACGCCACCCCCAACGACTTTCAGCCAACCTTGGCCTCACCCTTATCAGCGGCTCCTATCGAGGGCCGATCAAGCCTCCCGGTCGACGACAGCTACGCGCCAGTGCGAGTCGCCCCGAATATCCTGATGTCGCCGGATCGCTAGAGCATTCTAGTCATCAATCTGGGGTCATCCGTAAGCCAGGACCTGTCCCTGGCGACATTCTTTCAGGACAAGGCGTGGCCCACGACAAGTCTCCCATCTCGGTCCTAGCTGATACCGAGTTCATGGGCGTCGGCGTTTGCAACCCTCAGAATCGTTGCAGGCGATAGATCCGACTGGCTCCTGCAAAAGTCATTCGACGTGGCTTCAACCTTCGCTTGATCGCAGCTCGCCTGACCTAACCTCTAATGGCGTAAGTAATGGCTCTCTTTTAGGCTTCCACGATGCACGAAACCACCAATCCAATCGCCGTTCCGGGGAAGGATTTGGGAGGCGGCTTCATCTTTCCAATCGGCGACGCAGATCATACGAGCCCCGCCCTTTCCGGGCATGGGGCGGCTCGTGATGCGTGCGTCATGATCATCGATGACGAGAGGCTGAACATTGAGGTGGTCAAGGCGTACCTCAAGGAGGAGGGATTCGAGAACTTTCTCTCCACCACTCACTCACCGACCGCTGTTGAAACATTGCGGCAACATAGGCCGGACATCGTCCTCCTCGACATCAACATGCCGGAGGTTTCCGGGCTTGAAATCTTGGCCGAAATGCGGCGAGACGCCACGCTGAATATGATTCCCGTCTTGGTTTTAACCGCGGCCAACGACCCGAAGATCAAGCTTCAAGCACTGCGACTCGGGGCGTCTGACTTCTTGGCCAAACCAGTTGATCCTAGCGAAATGACGCTACGTGTGGAGAATGTCTTAGCCGTCAAGGCATACCAGGATCACTTAGCGGAGTATTCGGAGCGATTGGAACGCCAGGTTCGCATTCGCACAGAAGAGCTTGAGCGATCGCGACAAGAAGCGATTCATTGCCTTGCGCGTGCCGGGGAGTACCGCGACGATGACACGGGGCACCACGTCACACGCGTTGGCCGCTACTCCGGTCTGATCGCATCGGAGCTTGATCTTCCACGAGCATCGGTCGAGCTGATCGAACAAGCAGCCCAATTGCATGATGTCGGCAAGATTGGGATTCCGGATGCAATCCTGCATAAGCCGGGAAAGCTCGATCCGCGCGAATACGAAATCATTCAGCAGCACTGCGGCATTGGGCGTCGCATCATCAATCCTCTGACTCATGAAGAGTCCATTCGACTCAGGGCGCACACGTCAATTGGACTCCAGATCATGGAGTCAACTCATTCGCCTGTCCTTCGTCTAGCTGCAGTGATCGCCGGCTCCCACCACGAAAAATGGGATGGATCTGGATACCCACAAGGTTTGGCAGCAGAGGCGATTCCGCTAGAAGGGCGCATTGTCGCGGTGGCCGACGTCTTTGATGGCGCTCAGTTCGGCTCGACCCTACAAAGAGGCCTTCCCGATTGACAAGTGCCTAAAGATTCTAGCCGAAGGTCGGGGTAAGCACTTCGACCCGCGTGTCCTCGATGCCTTCCTTCGACGAAAGGAGGAGGCGATTCGTATTCATCAAGAGTACTTCGAGAGTAGTGAATCACAGTCCTAGTGATTAGCCTCCTGTCGCGGTCTGCCGATCCCCCCCTAGATCATGAGCGTGAGCCAACTGAACTGCGTCGCGATGGTCAGCCGAGAAAGATTCCCTTCTGGACTCTCGCATGGTCTTGGATTCGCATGCACTCCCTGAGATCGCCGGACGAGCGGGTGATGGCGAGGCATCTTGAGAGTTGTGTCGGCAGAGGGTGATGTGATTCTGCCTGATCTTCCAATCCGCATGTCTTGGGAGCCATACGAAGCCCTTCATTGACGGAAGGCGGGAGACGCCTGTGCCCCGGCTTGAATGGTGCGTCGCTCGGACTTCTCTCTGCTAGAATTTTCCTTGGAGTCGCGTCAATCGTGTAAGCTAGCCGAGGTTGGATTTCAGCTGGTCTCCGCTCTGCAATCGGGTGTATACCGCTACTCGCCTGTTGACCACCGGCACCAACGGAGTGCGTCTCCAAAGGTGATCCATGTCCATTGAATCTCAAAGCCGCGTCGAAACCAAACGTCCAAGTCGGAGAGCGGCGGCTGCGTCACCGACGGCTTTGAGCAATCTTGCAGCATCTGGGATGCTAGTTGCCGGATTCTTCTTGCCCCACTCTATCGGTTGTGACAATCGACTGCAGCATCCAATCACGATCGCCAGAGATGTGGTATCCAAGAGCACGGAGGCCTCAGACCTTCTCGTGCTAGCGATCCTATGGCCCTACGCGTTTGCCGCACTGACACCCTTGGCGATCGCGTTGCTGGTGCTGACCCGACCGTCGTGGATTGACCTTGTGCTCATCGGCATTCCCCTGAGCACCACCTGCGCTCTCGTGATCCTATGGACTCTCCTACTGTTCAGCGAAGTCGCTGGCAGCCGCCTGGCGATGACCATCGCTGTCACAGCGATTCCTGCTGGAGCTTGCGTGGCGGCTAGGATGCTTTGGCTGTATCGTTCAGGTCGTGTTTCCGGCGCAGCAGCCTGGGGTCAGGGATTGGTCTGTGTGCTCGCTGCGTTCTCGCTGAGGTGGTTTTGGTTCCCACCGGTTAGCCGCCTGCTTTGGGGTGGACTAATCTCGATTGCTTCTTCGCTGATGATGATGCTTGCATCCTGGTGTTGGATTCATCGAGCGCGATATGATCTTTGCGATCGCTCCTCACCCCCACCCCCGTTTCAGGTTTCTCTCCAACAAATCCTCGTCGGAATTGCCCTCACCGCCATCGCTCTGACGTACTGGCGTCTGCTTGGATCACATTCTTAGGCAACTGGCACGGGAAATAGAAACAGAAAACGGGATGGTCGATGGATCAGACAACGGCATTCTCGAGTTTGGAGACGGCGTCTTGGAGCGTTTCAAGGGCAGTACTCGCTGCACCGAAATCACCCTCACCAACGGCTTTCTCAACTTCATCGACGGCATGGCTAACTTGTTGGGCAACAATCGCATGCGCCGATTCCTGCAGAGCACGACCAATGCGTTTGCAGGTCTCCACTTCGCCTCTTTCAATCCCATCAACCAGCTTGGGGAGTAAGAAATTCATTCGAGACCATGATTCACGAACGATGCGTTGAATCAGATTACGATCGACGCCAAGCATCTTCTCCGCAGCATCCCAGTCGATAATCTTGGTTTCGACCGGCGGCGACTCGTATGACACATTGTTATTCGACGCAACCAATTCTGGTCGATTGATGCAAAGCGCCGACAAGACGCGATAGAGTTCTTCCTTCTTGACGGGTTTGGAAACGTATTCGTCCATCCCAACTGCCAGGCAACGATCTCGATCGCCCTTCATCGCATGGGCTGTCATGGCGACAATTGGAATCCGACGCGAAGTGCCATTCTCTAGTTCGCGTAGACGCTGCGTCGCCTCGAGTCCATCCATCTTTGGCATCTGAACATCCATCAGGATCACGTCGAATTCGCTTCGCTTGAACGCCTCGAGAGCCTGCAGTCCGTCTTCTGCCACTTCCACGCGGTGCCCCCATTTGGTCAGAAGCCCGACTGCCATCGTTTGATTGGCCTTGCCATCCTCGACGAGGAGAATCGAGAGAGGAGGAACGAATCGATTCGAAGAGGAGCTACGACGGTTGAGTTGTTCATTCGGATTTTCGCTACGTGGGGACAACGTGGCGTTTGCGATCGATCGGATCAACTCCGATGGCTTGAGAGGCTTGACCAACTGGGCTTGGACTCCCAATTCCTCACATCGCCGAACGTCACCTGGGCGGACTTCCGATGTCAGCATGATGACGGGAAGCTTGATCAGGGCAGAATCTGCGCGGAGTTCGCGGACCCATGCGAAAGCATCGACCGAGGACATCTGCACATCCAGGATCAGAACCAACTTATGTTTCTGAGCGACACCTGCGAGCAGCCAGGGCAAGGCGTCGGCAATCTCCGTAAAGACCTTCTGCTGCACGGGAACGGACGAAAGCACTTCAGAGATGAATCCATGATCGCTTGAGTCATCCCCGATCCTCACGACCGTGACGTCTGATAAGGAAGCGATCTCAGGCTCAGCCGATTCGCGGCTCAGATTCATTCGTACTGTGAAAGAAAAGGTACTTCCTTCACCGGGAAAGCTATCGACCCAAAGCTCGCCCTGCATCGCTTCAACAAGCCGCGAGGTGATTGCCAACCCAAGTCCTGTGCCACCGTACTCACGTGTTGTTGATGTATCCGCTTGCTCGAAGGCATTGAAGATTGAGTCCAGCTTGTCCGAGGGTATCCCGACCCCGGTATCGCGAACGTCAAAGCGTAGACAGGCGATGCCGGAGGCCAGTTCTCGCAACTGCACGCTTACTGCAACCTCACCATCGCTGGTGAACTTGATCGCGTTCCCGATCAAGTTGATCAGGACCTGTCGCAGTCGAACCGAATCCCCTCGTAGCCGGTCAGGAACAGAGGACTCAACATTCCAAAATAGTTCAATTCGCTTCGCCTGGGCGCGAATTGCGAGCGACTTGACGCATGCGGCAATCTCATCACGCAGTCCAAAGTCAATCGACTCCAGCTCCAGTTTTCCAGATTCGATTTTCGAGAAGTCCAGGAGTTGATCGATGATCGACATCAGCGACTCCGCAGACTCGGATACCGTTTCGAGGTAATCACGTTGATTCGCATTCAACTCCGTGTCGAGAACCAACTCTGTCATGCCGATGATGGCATTCATCGGAGTCCGGATCTCATGGCTGACATTCGCCAGGAAGTCGTTCTTAGCACGGCTTGCCTCCTGCGCGACATCGCGTGCGCGTCGCAGCTCACGATTCGCTTCCCGTGCGGCGTCGCGTGCGTCGGTCAGCTCCTGTTCTGCCTGCTTTCGTGCACTGATGTCCGAGATCGTAGCCTGCAGCAGCTTGCGATCGCCAAATGGAAGCGGTACCAGTCGTACCTCGCAGGGTATATCGGTTCCCTCCGCGTCACGATGGACCCAGTCGAAGACCATTCGCCGTCCAGCGAGCGCCGTCTGGATCATCTCTAGGGCAAGCTGGGCCGAAGGAATACCTCCAGGCTGAAAGGGCGGACTGAGTTCGACCGGATGATGCTTCACAATCTCTTCACGGCTCATTTTGAAGAGTGCCTCGGCATGGCGGTTTGCATCGCAAAACCGGCCTTGATCCACGTCCAACGTGACACTCGCGTCAGGCGAATGCTCAACGAGCAAGCGAAACCTGGTTTCACTTTCTCTGAGCTGGATCTCGGCCAGCTTTTGCTGCGTGATCTCGCGAGCCACGCCAAAGGTACCGACGATTTCGCCAGAATCGTCTTGTAGAGGCATCTTCGTCACCAGGACCCATCGGGGCAACCCATTGCGATTGATGGGCTGCTCTTCCTTATTGAGGATCGGAACCCCAGTCTCAACGATCTGTCGTTCGTCGTCTCCAGCCTCCCGCGGCAATTCGCCCTGCCAGATATCAGCATCTGTCTTCCCCAAGAAGTCGGCTGGGTCTTCGATCCCGGCATCAAGGGCCATGGCTCGATTGACTTTCAGAAATTTTCCATCGCGGTCCTTGAAGAAAACAGCGTCGGGGATCCGATCCACCAGGGTGTTCAGTAGAAAACGATCACGGTTCAGCTGCGCATTGGTTTCCTCCAATTCGCGTGTCCGGCTTACGACCATTTGATCGAGACTCTGATTCACATCACGGAGTTTGCGATTGGCATGCAAGAGCCTTTTCTCGACGCCGAGATAGGAACGCGCGGCAACGACAAAGGCGGCCACGTAGGCGATGACACGAAGGACGTGCCACCACCACCACGTCAGATCCCAATAGCTGGAATAGGAGACGAGTAGACTCACGGCACCAAACAGGGCGGCCTGAACCGCCAACAGCCAATCTGTGATGTCGTAGTGGCGATGAAAACGGATCACAAAGAATCCGGCCGCGGCGAGGAAGCCCGCACCGCCCACTCGATTGAGCCAGATCGCCGATGGACCGAATTGCAAGTTTTGAGAAACCTGCGGAACGGTCGCGGGCAACAAGTGGGCTCCAATCCCAAGACACATCGCCAAGACCAGCGCGAGACAGGGAATCTGAATGCGCCGTGTTTGGGAATCCAGCTGGAATCGGCCCATACCAGCGAAAAAGCTAAGCCTCCGATCAGGATCGCGATCGAATGGAGCCAGATCGTCGTGTTGCTAGGACCCGCCGCCGCATGGAGGACATCCAAGACTCCCATTGCCGCGAAACCAGTCGCAGTCCAAGTCAAGTAATCGTCTTCTCTGCCGTTGGTGTGTTGCTCCACAACCAAGATGGCCGCGATCAGCATCGCCAGAATCCCGCCGAGCGTTTCGAGCGATGTGTGAAGTGGAATGTTCGGAAGCTTCCAGCCTGGAAAGCGAACCGCGATCCAGATACCGATGATCGGCAACACGATCGAAAGAAGGACTCCACACGTTGTCCAGGCAATTCGCGATCTTGGAGACATGGAGGCAAGGAACTCCTGGCCATCAAGCGATCAAAGCACGAGAACCAGTGCATTATATCGCTCCCCCCGTAACAAGAGTGGCGTACAGACGTTTAGCTCTTGGCAATTATCTGTGTTGCCTTACTGGGAACGAGACCACGCTGGGACAATGGAATTCGCCCGCGCGATGCAGCATGTCAACGAGTCGGATGAAGGCCTTCGATCACAGAAAACTCTGCAAACACTGGCAGTTGACTGCTTACGGACTCCGCCTGAGCGTTGTTCAGATTGTAAAGACGAAGGTAATCCAGCACGCCTCCACGGCCCACGTATTCGCTGGTCATTCTCGTGTCGACCAGGATGTTGCTCGTTTGATACTTGCCAAAGATATCCGTGGGTCGACTGCTGACAGCCGCTTGAATCTTCTCCCCACCGAGCGTTGGAATCAGGTAGGCGTCATCCGCTTGGAAAAGACCAGCAAGGACCACGTCATCCTCACCGCGACCATCCTTTCGAATCGCCACCATCAATTCAGATAGCAGGGCGACCTCTCCAGGTGCCTTGGCAAGGTCGATACGAATGTTGACGAGCGAGAAGGTCCAAGCTTGGTTCGCTGGCGGCTCCGCGGCTCGAAACCAAGCGACGAAAGGATCAAAGGTGATTTTGTCGTGTGGGTCGGTAATCGTGTAGGTCTGCTGATGATCAACGTGAACCCGTGTCGCATCGAAGATGAAAGCGAGCTGCTCCGGTCGGTCGTCAGGCCCGGTGGAGTTTCCGATCACATAGTGATAACGACTCTCTCCATCGTTGATCAAATCCACAAGTCTTGGCACCAGATCGCGCTCAATCGAAGCGATCTGTTGAAGAGCGAGGATGTCAAACCTTCGCGCCACGCGAGCTAGATTCTGGCGTGCCAGTGGATTGGAGAGTTTCGTCGGTCCGAAGCCGTCAAGTGCCCAGGACGCAATCTTCAAATTGGCAGGGGCTCGGAGCACGGAGTTGCTCGTAGTGAGCAGAGGAGGCGATTTCGTTCGCGTCAGCAAGAATGGATTTTCCGCCTTGGCAGAGTCCGAAGCGTAAGTGGGACTCGCGATTGAAGCTGGGACCGTTGCTTCCTGCTGATAGGTGACGAATGTTGAATCATCGAGCATCTCACCTTTTTGACTGATCGATACCGAATCAAGACCCTCGATCTCGTAGTGTCGAAGAAAGTACCATCCCCCACCCACGAGAAGCAGCACCACCACAGCTGCTTGAATCGGATTGCCGCGATCTGATTCAGACATTTTGGTCTAGGGAAAAGAAGCTTGGGGGAGTTGATGGACCAGCGAAGCCGTCTCCGAGACGATTCAGGATTCTGCACCATCTTCAAGGATCGATCTTTCGCGATCCCTTCGTGAACGGACTCCTAGGAATGGACCCGCTTCTCGCATCCGCTGCAGTCGTGACCATTTTGGAAGTCTCAACCAGCAGGTCCGTCAAACTTTGTCTCGATGACTTTTCAGGCAGAAGCCTCCCGACCGACCGAGCCTCCCGGGAAACATCGGTTCGAACCCCAAACCTGCCACAATTCGCGTGGCCCGGTTCCTGACTTTCTGCGGCCAGCTCGGTATCCTGAAGCCTCCTCAGTCAATGTCCCCACTTTTGACACCATCCAGTCCTTGTCGAGCTGATAATCCCGTGAGCGAATTAATCAACGTTGAAGTCCCGACGGTCGGTGAGTCGATTAGCGAAGTCCAAATCGGTCAATGGTTCAAGCAGGAAGGCGACTGGATCGCTGAGGGTGAGGATCTGGTAGAGATTGAGACCGAGAAGGCGTCAGTGCAGATTCCAGCGCCAGCATCAGGCATCATCCAGGGAATCCTCAGGAAAACGGAAGAGTTTGCGACGGTCGGCGAGGTTATCGCGTCGATTCAGCTTGCCGAGCAACCGCAGGGCGGATCTCGGGGAACCGAAAGTCAGGGCTCCAGTCCGAGCGCCGGCTCGTCTTCAGAGTCCTCCGCCGCAACGACAGCCCCGCAGGCCTCTGCATCCCCGCAGGCCTCTGCATCCCAGACGGCCTCTGCATCCCAGACGGCCTCTGCATCCCAGACGGCCTCTGCGCCTACCTTTGTGATGCCAGCAGCCCAGCGTCTACTTGATGAGCACCACCTGAGCGCGACACAGGTGCCGGCAACAGGACCCGGCGGCCGACTGCTGAAGGAGGACGTCTTGGCATTTGTCAAGAACCGCCCGAGCCCTCCCCCAGCCCCGGCAGTACCAGCCAAACCATCCGGTGCAATTTCCAGCCCTGCATCTTCAAGCCCTGCATCTTCCAGCGCTGCATCGGAGCGCAGAACGGCGCCGTCGAGCCTCATCTCGGACGGGCCCGCTCACCGCGCAGAGGAGGTCAAGCCGATGAGCATGCTGCGACGAACGATCGCAGCCCGCCTGGTGGAGGCCCAACAAACTGCCGCACTGCTCACCACCTTCAACGAGATCGACATGGAGCCTGTCATGTCGATTCGCAAAAAGTATCAAGACCGGTTTGTCGAGCGGCACGGCGTCAAACTTGGCTTCATGTCTTTCTTTGCGAAAGCGGCCGTCGAGGCCCTGCGACGGTATCCCGCAGTAAACGCTGAGATCCGAGACGAAAACATTGTCTACCGTCACTACCAAGACATTGGGGTCGCGATCGGAGGCGGGAAGGGCCTTGTGGTTCCGGTCATTCGCAACGTCGAGCGTTTGTCCTTTGCCGATATCGAAACAGCAATCAGCGATTTCGTCAAACGGGCCGGCGAGAATCGCCTGCAGGCGGATGACTTGATTGGCGGAACCTTTACCATCAGCAACGGCGGCATCTATGGTTCGCTTCTCAGCACTCCCATCGTGAACCCTCCACAAAGTGGTATCCTGGGTTTGCATTCGATTCAGCCAAGGCCGGTCGCGGTTGATGGTAACGTGGTGATTCGGCCGATGATGTACGTCGCTCTCACCTATGACCATCGCATCGTTGACGGTCGCGAAGCCGTCGGGTTCTTGAAGACCGTCAAGGATGTGATCGAGGACCCCTCACGGCTGTTCCTTGAACTATGAGTTCCAAGTCATAGGATGATCGCGTCAAGCAGTCCGTTTGCCGTGATCGTGCAGGACGCAGTTTCCATTTGCACAAAGAGTCTCATGCGCCACCAAAATCCTCGCTTGCTGCGTCGCCTTCATCATCGCTCCAGCCTACCTCAGCACGTCGGAGGCACCAGGTGCCGAGACTTCGCGTGGTGACGCGATGCTTGACAAGTACTTTCAAGCGGAAACCGAACTGCTAACGGAGCAGTGTCTGGACGAAATCGAGACGCTTGATGATTGGAAGACAGAACGGGAATCGTACCGGACGCAGCTTCTCGAGATGCTTGGGCTTGACCCATTTCCGGCTCGCACGCCGCTCAGCCCAGTCATCACGGGGAGCATGGAGCATGAGGGTCTGATCGTTGAGAGACTTCATTTTCAATCACTTCCCGGCCTATATGTCACCGCCAATCTTTATCGGCCGGCGAAACAAGACGAGCCGCTACCAGCGATTCTCTATGTCTGCGGTCACGGTGGTGTCAAAAAGAATGGGGTCAGTCTCGGAAACAAAACCCATTACCAGCACCATGGGGCTTGGTTCGCGCGGCACGGCTACGTTTGCTTGACAATCGATACGATTCAGCTCGGCGAGATCGAAGGCATCCACCATGGTACCTATCGTGAAGGGATGTGGTGGTGGAACAACCGAGGCTACACACCTGCGGGAGTCGAAGCTTGGAACTGTGTCCGCGCGCTGGACTATCTCCAAGCTCGCAGCGAGGTCGATCGTGAACGGCTTGGAGTCACCGGACGAAGCGGTGGAGGAGCCTACTCTTGGTGGATTGCTGCCATTGACGATCGCATCCAAGTTGCGGTACCGGTAGCCGGGATCACTAGCCTGAAGAATCACGTGGTTGACGGCTGTGTCGAAGGTCACTGCGACTGCATGTTCATGGTCAATACCTATCGATGGGACTACCCCATGGTCGCCGCCTTGGTGGCGCCACGTCCCCTGCTGATCTCCAATTCCGACAAGGATCGGATTTTTCCACTCGAAGGCGTGCTCGATGTACATGCGAAAGTCCGCCGTATCTACGAGCTTTACGACGCTAGCGAGAATCTGGGGCTACAAATCACCGAGGGCCCACACAGCGATACACAGGAACTGAGGGTCCATGCTTTTCGCTGGTTCAATCGATTCTTGAAACAGAGTGATGATCTGCTTCGATCACCCGCGACTCCTTTCTTCGAGCCAGAGGACTTGAAGGTCTTTGACAGGCTTCCCGAGGATGAGCGGGTCACT
This sequence comes from Pirellulaceae bacterium, assembly GCA_963767665.1. Taxonomy (GTDB): domain Bacteria; phylum Planctomycetota; class Planctomycetia; order Pirellulales; family Pirellulaceae; genus Rubripirellula. The sequence goes on along the minus strand of CAVYFC010000009.1, from coordinate 568,192 downwards.
TCGATACATGAAACGTTCGTCCCAGCCGTATCTTCCGATCCCCTGCCGGGCTCGCGACAGGAACTCCAAGAGCAGGGCCAACGGTGGACCCAATTGCTGAAGGAGAAGTCGTTTCGGGGCTGGCCCTCCAACGAAATGCCGCCCAGCATTGAGCGCAGGAGGGATGTCACCGGCCAGGGCTTCAAGCTCCGTCTCATCGATTTCACGAGCCAATCCCCTTTCCAACTGCAAATGTATGTGCTGGCCGCCGAGGACAGCGACTCCAAAAAGATGCAAGTTCGCATCCTGACACAGTCAGATTGGGAATCGATCGTCGCGGCGTTGGCTGTCCCGTTTGGGTCGGAGTTCGCGACGGCCGAACCAAACCAGGAATCGTGGGACGCGTTGAAGAGACAGCTCGCGGAGGAGACTCAGGTGATGGTACTGCCTCGTGGCGTCGGCCCCACAGAATGGTCTCGAAACGAGAGGGATCGCACACACATTCGTCGCCGCTTCATGCAACTCGGACAGACGCTTGCTGGCATGCAAACGTACGACGTTGTGCGTGCACTGCAATTGATCGACTCGTCGAATGAATTCGGGCACGAGCACTTGCGATTAGCCGCAAAGGGGGAAGCCTCCAACTGGGCACTACTCGCATCGCTATTTTGCAAAAATGTGGATGAACTCGACCTGAGCGACCTTCCGGTGAGCAACCGTGATGCACCGGATATTCTCAACATCAGTCGATTCGTGGAAATGCCTCAACTAGCCATGCTGGCAGGTTCGCGAGTTGGTCGGCTGACCTTGCATCAGAGGGAAAACGAGGTACGGCGAACGTGGCAAGCCATTTGCCAGAGCAGTCCGCTGGCAGGCGAACTGATCCAGCTTGCGGGACCCACTGATGTGGCCATCCCAACCGATCTCAAGTCCGTTCCCAGGTGACTTTGTCGGCGATTGCATGACGCGTTCCCTTCGGCCACTCACCAGATGGATAACCGAGATAGAAAAGGCCCATGGCTCGGTCTTTGGGACCTAAACCGATGAACCGACACATCGGTTCGCTAACCGCGGCAACATTGGTCGACCAGAAACCACCGAGACCACAAGCAGCCGCGGTCAGGTGCATATTCTGAACCGCGCAGGCCACCGCTTGGATCTCGTCGAGTTCCGGGATCTTTTCGATCTCTTGACGTTTCATTCCGATTGCAATCACAACTGGAGCAAGCATGGCGTTCTTACTCATCCCCTCGTACTTGTTTGGCTTGAACTCCTCGGGCGTGGTGATTTCCTTGTAGGTCGCAGCCAGGAAAGATGCCAACCGGGACCGCGCTGCACCGGTGTAGACGACGAATCGCCATGGCTCGGTCAGTCCGTGCGTTGGAGCCCAATTTGCATTTTCGAGTATCAACTGAACGACCGACGCCTCTACCTCCCGCTCGAGAAACTGACTCGGTTTGATGGTCCGCCTCAAGCGAATCACACTCGTGATCACATCGAGTGATCCAATCTCTTCCACGGGCACAGACTCAACACCTTGATTTTGGGGACGACTTACACCAAACCTAACAGACGAGTCGGGTTATCCTTCATCCATCGTTGAATATCAAGATCACTGGCACCCACACCTCGCTTCAAGACATCGATCATTCCGGGCAACGTGGTAGCGCATCCGGCAAAGTGGGTGCGGCAGGGAGCCCATGCCGCGCCATCGGAATCCACCTCCACCATCTGGCCCGACAATTCATATTTTCCCGGACCAAGACCTGCCGCGCTGATCGCATCAGTTACGATCACCACGTTGTCCTGCGGAATGCATTGAAGATAGTTTCGCAGCGCAAACATGGGTACATGATGTCCATCAGCAATGAATGAGATCATCAAGTCGTCGCTCAAACTCAAGACTCGCTGAATGATGTTGTCATGTCGAGGCAGGGAGCCCGGACATCCATTCCCTAAATGTGTAAACAATCGAAGCCCCTGGTCCATCGCGCGACGAAGTTGGACTCTCGACGCATCGCTATGCCCGGCCGCGACAACCACTCCGATATCGGAAAGGAAACGCGTGACACTTGCATCGGCATCCGACTCCGGAGCAAGCGTCCACATCCGTATCCATCCGCTTCCCGCGTCGAGTAAACGTGCGGCAATTTCAATGCTGGCTGGCTGAACAGCTGAACCAGGATGGGCCCCAACGAAACCGTCTTGTGGATTGATGAAGGGACCTTCCACATGGATTCCCGTAACGACATTCGCCAACTCCGGGATCTGATCCAACCAATTGGCAAGCCGAGAAATTTTTGTGATCATCGCATCGACGGGTGCCGTGATGATCGTTGCGAGAATTCGTTCCGTCCCATCTTCGCGAACCTGTCGACAGGCTCGAAGCAGTTCATCTTCGGACAACAGCTCGGCATTGAAATCAACGCCAGCATAACCATTGACTTGAAGATCGACGTAGCCGGCCATCAGACACGTTCCAGTGATCGTCGCGCGTCATCAGACAGATCGACCGCCGCTGCTTCATCAATGACGAGAGTCGTCGCCACGTGCGTCCGCAGGATACTGGCAGGGACCTCCGGCGTAATCGGGCCCTCCAACGTATTGCGAACCGCCTCCGCTTTGCGTTGATCAGGCACACTGCAGTAGATTCGTCTGGCCTGCAAGATCTGACGTACGGACATGCTCATGGCGTGTGTCGGAACGTCATCCAGTGTTTCAAACCATCCCTCGCCAACTTGTTGCATACGGCAAGGTTCATCCAACTCCACGAGCAGATACGGCTCTTCTGTGTCGAAATCAGCCGGCGGGTCGTTGAACGCTAAATGGCCGTTCTCTCCAATTCCGACCAAGGCCACGTCGATGCGGGCCTGCCGAATCATGTTTCCGACCCGGGCGATGGTGGCGGCCGGATCTTCATCTCCACGCAGATACTGAAAGTCCGCCAGCGGTACGTGATCGACAAATCGCTCTTTCAAATAGCGACAAAAAGACGCCCCATGATCACTCGAGAGCCCAACGTACTCATCGAGGTGGAATCCGTGGACCATCGTCCAATCGACGCCTGGCTGCTGCACCAACGCTCCCAAGACCTCAAATTGAGAGGCCCCAGTGGCCACCACAAGATTCGCCGATCCATGCTCAAGAATCGCACCGCGCAGGTCGGCTGCCGCGTGCTCAGCGACCCAACGCCCCATTGCCTGGCGGTCGCTGGTTAAGATTGTATGCATCTTGAACTCGGTCCCCTTTGCGACATGTCGAACGATCTGGCTCCGTGAATGGTGGACTCATGGTGATGGAATCCGGCCATATTGTTGACGCTCTGAGGCGGCATTGCGAGTCCCAACGATCAACTTCCGCTGGCATTTGCGTAATTCCTGGCTCTCTTCATGAGGTGATGCGTGCGTACAAGTCTTTCTGTCCTGCTCCTGGCATTGGCAATGGTTGCGGCCCAAGCAGAGTCGCCGCACATTCGAAAGTCGGGCCAACAGGCGAATGATACTCGGCTCGATCCTCCTAAAACCTTGGACGATCACTTTCCGTTTGTGGTGCCTGGTGACGTCGGGCAATGGCACCAGCGATCCGAGTTTCTGCGCCGCCGTGTCTTGGTAGCAAATGGGCTCTGGCCGATGCCGGAGAAGACACCTCTCAATCCGACCATCTATGGGAAATCGCAGCGAGATGGATTCACGGTCGAGAAGGTCTACTTCGAGAGCCTTCCCGGCCACTATGTCACCGGTCTGCTATTCCGTCCCAGCGATCCAACCACTCAACGATCGCCAGCCGTCCTTTGCCCACACGGTCACGGTGGCCGAATGCAGAGATTGACGGATGAGGAGATCGAATCGCAGCTCGCGCAAGGGGCCGAACACTTTCGGGAATCGGGTCGCACGCCGAAATTAGCGAGATGTGTCCAACTGGCCAGAATGGGCTGCGTGACCTTCATCTTTGACATGCTTGGTTATGCGGACTCCGTCCAAATCTCCAGAGAGATCGCACACCGCCATCAGGATGCCCGACCAGAAGAATCACAGCCGACTGAATCCGGTTGGTTATTCTACAGCCCGGACGCCGACCTGAGGCTCCAATCAATCATGGGCCTGCAAACGTGGAATGCGATTCGAGCCTTGGATTTCCTAGCATCGCTTCCCGACGTTGATCCCGATCGTCTTGCGGTAACGGGCGGGAGTGGTGGTGGAACGCAGTCGATATTGTTGGGTGCCATCGACGACCGCATCAAAGTCTCCTTCCCAAATGGCATGGTTTCCACGTCTATGCAGGGAGGCTGTTACTGCGAAAACTGCAATCTACTTCGAATCGATACGGGAAATGTGGAATTGGCCGCTCTGTTCGCCCCGCCCCCAAGCGATGACGGCTGCAGATGATTGGACCAAGCACATGATGACCGACGGATACCCAGAACTCAAATGGCTGTACGCCATGGTTGGTAACGAAGAGGACGTTTACTGCCGTCCGATGCTTCATTTCAAACACAACTACAACTATGTGACGCGAGCCACGATGTATCAGTGGATGAATCGCCACCTAGGGCTAGGGCTAGACGATCCAGTTATCGAACAGGATTTCACGCCACTGACTGAATCTGAAACGGCCGTTTGGAGTGAAGAACACCCTCGTCCCAGTCAGGTTGGCATGGAGCATGAGCGAGCCATTTGTCGATGGTTTGATCGCCAGGCGCGAAAACTTGACACGAAGCTTCCGAGCGACGAAGCATCTCTGAAGACGTTTCGTGAGTTTTTCGGTGGGGCATGGCGGGTCATTTTCGATCAAGGTGTTCCGCAAGACCCACAGTATGTGGCGGTTCGTGACGAGACGAACGATGGAATCCGCCTCTCCAAGGGACTGCTTCGTAGCGCTTCGCGGGGCGCGGAGTTGCCTGTGTTGGCGTTGCACCGAACCCAATCTGGTTCGCCGAGTTCGGTTTTGATCTGGACCTCGGATTCTGGCAAGGACGCCGCCTTTGACAAGGAAGGCAAACCTTCGAGACTTCTTGAGCAACTCCTAGATCGTGGTTGCATCGTTGTATTGGCTGACCTCATGCGGCAGGGAGAGTGGGGTGGATCGGTGCAGGCCACGGGGCAAAGGCTCGTCGATGATGAACGCTCCTATTCAGCGTTCACCTTCGGGTACAACCGCACGCTTGCTGCCGAGCGGTGCGCTGACCTGCTCCTGCTCGTGGCATATTCCTCAGAGCTACTCAAGGGGGAAGGCGACGTCGATGGGGATGTCTGCCTGCTTGCCACCGGCCAGTCCGCATCTTGGGCGGCGCCGGCCGCAGCGCTGGCTGGATCATTGATCGACCGTGCAGCGATTGTTTCCAGTCGGTTCCGTTTTGCGGATGTCCGTAGTTACCAGGACCCTCATTTCGTGCCCGGCGCCGTGAAGTATGGAGATCTCCCTGCACTTCTTGCCCTCCGCGCGCCCCACCCGGTGATGATCCTGGGGGAACCAGAGATGCCAGAGATGATCACCCAAGCGTTTGCTGCCGCTGGCGCTAGCCATGCGGCGCGGCACGAATCTGCGCCGAGCTGAACGAATCGTCAATTGCTTGGCTCATCGAATGATTCATGCCTCCCGGCTACGTCGCCTTACGAAAGACGGTTTGGCGAGGATTCGTCAATGCCTTGTTTGCGAGCAGGATGGACTGGCCGTTTTGTTTCACCTTTCTTACCCCTATGAGTCGTGCTCTTCATCATGCTGCGATTTCTTCTCTCGCTTTGCTCAACCTTGGCGTTGACGGTTGTTGCCCTCGCGGATTTCCCAGAAGTCTTCAACACAGAACCTGTTGACGATTCGACTTTGATGCCAGCCGCTGAGGCTGCCGCCGAAATCCAGCTTCCGCAGGGCTTTTCGGCTTCGGTTTTTGCCTCCGAACCAGACGTCCAAAACCCTATCGCGATGAGCTGGGACTCCCAAGGCCGCCTGTGGGTTGCCGAGAACTACACCTACGCAGAGCGTGACCAACGTTTCCAGCTCGACCTGCGGGATCGTGTCGTCATCTTTGACAGCACCTCGGCGGACCATTTTGGCAAACGCACTGTCTTTACCGACAACGTTCAAATGCTCACTGGCTTGGAGGTTGGTCACGACGGCGTGTGGCTGATGTGTCCGCCAAAGCTGATCTTCATACCCGATCGAGATCAAGATGACGTCCCAGATTCGGAGGGGGAAGTCGTGCTCGATGGATTCACAGTTGCCGAGCAGAACTACCATAACTTCGCCAACGGATTGCGATTTGGTCCTGACGGTTGGCTCTACGGTCGCTGCGGTGGTTCGTGCCCCGGGCGCATCGGGATTCCCAGTACCCCAGACCACGAGCGGTTGGCATTGGAAGGAGGGATGTGGCGATATCATCCCACCCGTCGGATCGTTGAGGTATTGACCACGGGCACGACGAATCCTTGGGGGAATGATTGGAATTCTGTGGGCGAAGGTTTCTTCGTCAATACTGTGAATGGGCACCTGTGGCATTTGATCCCTGGCGCACACTTCACGCGGCCATTCACACTAGATCCCAATCGCCGAACCTACGAACTGATTGACTTTCATGCCGATCACTGGCACTTCGACACTGGCCAAAGCTGGACGGACTCACGTGATGGAGCAGCGAATTCCTATGGTGGAGGACACGCCCACAGTGGCGCCATGATTTATCAGGCAGACAATTGGCCCGAAGCCTACCGTGGAAAACTATTTACGTTGAACTTTCACGGGCGGCGTGCCAACCAGGAGACGTTGGCACGCGAGGGAAGCGGATATGTTGCCAAGCACGATCAAGATCTTTTCATAGCCGCGGATACTTGGTTTCGAGGGATGGAACTGGACAGTGGCCCCGATGGTGCCGTCTTCGTCCTGGACTGGAGCGACGCCGGCGAATGCCACGAGCATACGGGGGTTCATCGCACGAGTGGAAGGATCTTCAAGATTCAGTATGACGCAGCAGATCACGAACCCTTGCGTCCCATCGATCTGCGAGACTCGACCCTCACGGATCTGGCAAAAGCCCATCAGTCGCCAAACAACTGGTTGGTGCGACAGGCTCGACTTGAACTGACGCGGCGTCTTCAGCTCGGGATCGATGTCACACCTGCAATTGAGTCGCTGAAGGTCATCTTTGAGGATCCGAATTCTGATTCCCGTCTGCTCGTACAATCGCTATTGTCATTGCACTGCATCATGGGGTCCGACGGGGCAGTCGCTTCGATGCATCTTCGGCATGCAAACGAACACGTACGCGTTTGGGCGATTCGATTGCTGACCGAAACTTGGACGATCGACGATGCCTTGGGTCCAGCATTCCTTGCCCAATCTCGAAGCAAGCGAATTCAGCAGGACTGCGAAGTGCTGATGCCTGAATTTGTTCGAATGGCTTTGAACGATGATTCACCGCTGGTACGGTTGACCCTTGCGTCGACGTTGCAAAGACTTCCCGTCGAAAACCGACCAATCCTTGCCAAGGCGTTGGTTTCTCATGCCGAAGATGCGAACGACCATAACATTCCGTTGATGATTTGGTATGGCTTGATCCCAGTCGCCAACCAGAATCCTTTGGATCTGGTCGCGGTCGCAGAGGAGTGCAAAATCCCATTAACACTGCGATTGATCTCACGATGCTTGTCCGAGGAGATCGAGAGCCATCCATCTGCCCTCAATGAGCTTCTTGAGGTCGCCACGTCTCACGAGGATCTTCTTGCAACCGTGCTGACGGGAGTAAGTGAAGGGCTAAAGGGTTGGCGACGAGCTCCCAAGCCACAAAACTGGGATCGCCTTGTCGCGGCGAGCGATCCTGCCAATCTCCCAACGATCACCGAACTGAGCGTTGTTTTTGGGGACGGGCGCGCGATGGAGGAACTCAAGCAACTCGTCAAGCAGAAGGAAGTCGACCCTGCCGCTAGACTCGCCGCGTTGAATACACTGATCCAAAGTCGTCCGGATGATTTGCGATCCATTTGCGAATCCCTACTACGTGATCAGCATCTCAACGTAGCGGCCGCCCGAGGTTTGTCGACCTTCAACGATCCGGACATCGGACAGATGATCGTAGATCGCTACTGGCAGTTTCGAGGCCCGTTTCGACCTCAGATCCTCTCCATCCTTGCCTCTCGACCATCCTTTGCGAACTCTCTGGTTGTTGCGATCCGCGATGGTAAGATTCCGCGAGAAGATCTCTCGGCCTATCAAGTACGTCAGATCCACAGCTTTGGAGTTCAGGAGCTCAGTGATCGACTCAGTGAGGTATGGGGGGAGGTTCGGGATACGCCGGCCGAGAAGCTAGTTCAGATCGAGTCGCTGAAGCAGACGCTGGGGGATTCCAGTGCTGCGAACAAGAAACAGGGACGCTTACTTTTCGCAAAGCTCTGTCAGAATTGCCATCGGCTGTACGGTGAGGGAGCCAAAGTCGGTCCTGATTTGACCGGCGGCAATCGCGGCAACCTTGACTACTTGCTCAGCAACATCGTCGATCCTAGTGGTGTGGTGGACAAGGATTTTCGCATGAGCATGCTGCTGACTGACGACGATCGCATTTTGAGCGGTTTGGTTATCGAGGAGTCCGATCATACGCTCACCATCCAGACTGCCACCGAGCAGCAAACGCTTGACAAACAGGCGATTCAGTCTCGGAAGATCACGGAAAAGTCGCCCATGCCAGACGGCCTGCTGGACTCACTGTCAGAGGAACAGATTCGAGATTTGATCGGGTATCTCAGGCACCCGACGCAAGTATCGCTTCCGTAGGTTTCTGCAAGGTTCCGCTCGCATGACGTCGGTGAACCCAGACGAAAATCGCGTTTGGTCAACCCACTTAACCGAGAGCAGACGATTCGCAAAGCTTGTGAGTTTCTGAGGTGTCGCCAGCGGAGGGCCTTGATCGGAACGATCGCCACCTGAAAGACACCATTACACGACCGAACGCTTGGAGTTGTCCCCAATGAGTCTCTTCTCTGAAGACGAGAATCAGGTTCTCGACTGCTGGACGTTCTTAGGGCACCCTTGATCGAGTATGAATTCGTTGTTGTGGCCCCCTTTCCCAAGGTTATGACCAAGAAGTCATCCAGGGCCTTTTCTCCACATCGGTGGACCTAGCGAAACGATTGTTTCGATTCGTACACACTTCCGATCACTTGGATCAGCGGTCTTCTAATCAGATGCGTTGACGGGACTGCTCCTCTGGATCACCTATTCGGGGAGTGCAGTCGTGTTCAGCATTAAGATCGATCCAAACGGACAACTCTCGGTACCCTCAAGGCTTCTTCGACCAGAGTTTTTTGACTGTCTACGAATCTGTCATAGGTTTGGGTTAGAAGTGAGCGGATCGGTGTTCGGTCCGCTGCCGGTACCATCGACACGTTGTACGGGTCGGGAAGTGCCGGTCAGCCTTGCTCCCTTGACAAAGGCAAACCGCTTGTAAAGGCGGGTCGCAAAGCCACGGGTCCGCAGAGCGGCACGACAAGTTTACTTGTTCGTAACGCGTCCGGACGGCCGAGCTGCCATGGGAAGTAACGAGTTGCGGGCATTCCCGTTGCTCATCACCAAGGCGTGTCAGACGAAAGTCGGAGACGAGGCTGCCTAAGTTAATGGGTTCGAGTCACTTTGGCTCGAATTCAAGTCGTCGTCGTATGCCTTGACGGGCATGCATCTCACTCGCGAGGAGAGAGACATGAAGAATTTCGCTGGCAGTATCGTTAACTTCCTGAAAGAAGAAGATGGACCAACCGCGGTCGAGTACGCCGTGATGTTGGCCCTGATCGTTGTTGTTTGCTTGGCTGCTATCGGTACCCTTGGTACCAATGCAAACGCCAAGTTCGAAGCAGTTGGCACCGCAATCGCAGCTAACTAGTTCAACGCCGTTCTCGTAGCGGCATCGAATAGCTTCTCGACGCCTATCGGTGCGGATCACGCGATGCGAGATCCGTACCGTGGCGCCGGGCAGCAACCTTGATTCAGGTTTTCCAATCCATTCCGTTTATCCGAACTCTCTTGCGTTATCCCCGCAAGCCGCGGGAGTCCCACGCTATGAACTACCCACTCCTACCCGCTGACGCGGCCGCCTACGCATGGCAGCTCTCCTGCTGTCTCGTGACACTGCTGTTCGCGATGTTTAGCTGGATGGTTGGCCCTCGCTAACTAGGTCCTGGCTTCACCCGCTCGGTGATAGTACCGAGCGGCGCCTCAACGCACGCACTTTCAAAATACGGGGAAACAACACCATGGCTACGCTTCTCAATGCCATTACCGAAAACTGGACCGTCTGGTTCGTGACCATCGTGCTCATCGTCGCCGCAGTGATCGATGGTGCAATCCTGAAGGTCCCCAATTGGCTGACGTTTCCCTTCATCATTTGCGGATGGATTCACTGCACCGTCGAGGGCGGCATCAGCGGATTGGGATGGAGCCTGTTGGCAACGTTTGTTGGAATGATGCTTCTGCTTGTCCTGCGAAATGTGGGTGGTATGGGAGCAGGTGACGTGAAACTACTTGCAGGGGTCGGCGCTTGGCTCGGAACCGTCGTCACCCTTTATGCCTTTGCCGCCACCGCCATTGTGGGGGGCATCATGGCCGTGATCATGATTCTTCGCAGCGGCCAGTGGGAGAAGCACCTGGCGATGGGGCATCAAATTCTCCATGAATGGAAAACGATTCGTAACCCTGAAAAACTGGCGGAGATTGCCAGAGAACGGAAGCCAAGTATGCATTTGCTGCCCTATGGCATCCCAATGGCAATCGGCTCCGTGGCCTACTTTGCCGTTGCCGGAATGCTGGTCTGATCTGCCGATTGGCAGGTCTGATCAGTCACGTGCGATAACACTTAAGCAACCATGGCAGTCTGCATCAACTTTTCCGAATAGGTTGACCAGTGCCGGTAAGCCGGTAGAGGTTGCAGCTCGACCATGACTTACTCCGAAACACCAATTGAGTCGGGCTGGCGCGTTCTGAATTCGCTCCAGCACCTGCCCACACATCATTGGATGCCTTCTCAGGGCGAGAATTGACATGCGCAACAAATCAATCTACCTGCTACTGGCCTGCGTTTGCGGCACCGTCGCGGCAATTCTTGCTAGCCAATGGCTCAAAGCCCAAGCAAGCAATCAAGGCCCGGGAAGTACTACCGAAATCTTTGTCGCGGCTGTCGCGATCGACATTGGCGAGAAGATCACGCCTGAAAAGATCCAACTTGAGCAGTGGCCTGCTGACAAGGTGCCGCAGGGCTCGAGCGGTGATCTCTCGGCCTTGGAAGACAAGTATGCTAAGCAACGCTTTTACGTTGGCGAAGCGATCATGCCAGTCAAGCTGATGGAGGAGAACTGGACGACAGTTCCCAAGGGATACCGCGTCGTCGCCATGAAGGCTTCAGACATCAGCATCGGAAACTTGGTCCAGCCAGGCGATCGCGTGGATGTGATGGCCTACTTCAACAAGAGCGAGCTCATCCCTCGAAGCATGACGAAGACCGTCCTGATGGGCGTGAGGGTTTATGCTCTCGATGGCGATACCGAACGCAAGATCGGTGAAGACCGTCCCAAAACTCTGAGAACCATTCAACTGCTGATTCATGAGAAGGATGCTGAAGCATGGACGTACGCCAACGAATTGGGCAACATTCGCCTAAGTCTTGGTAGCGATGCCGACTATAGCAATCAAGATGGCTCCAACGAAGCAGGGCAGGAGTTTCTGGCTTGGTTGGACGAGCACCGCAAGATGCAGGAAGCGGCGCTCGCGGCTAAGAATGCGAAGTCGACGATCCAAAACGTTTCCAGCCAGGACGCATCCCCCGCTCCTCAGGAAGAGGAGGGTTTCCCGATGATCAAGATGGTCGAGGGCCGTATGATCGAGTACTGGATCGTCCCCGGAAAGCTTCCAGTTCTAAGAGGAGAGGCAGGTCAAACCAATGCAGAGCCCACTGCCTCTACGAAGATTGATCCCAGCACCTCGGTAAATCCGAGCGTGGAAGTCGAGGATGATTTTGAGTACCTGAATGGTGAGCAAAGCCCTTTCTTTCAGGACTCCGACGACAGCGGCTTGAACGCTGCTACCAACTAACCGCACATTGACGCTCAGGCCGCCGGGGCGCATTGTTTTCTCCTTTCTACTTAACCCACAAAGACCGCTGCAGTCGGCCACCGAATCGTATCGGAGGCAGGCGGCAAGATTTGGAAGGATCCGAATCTGGTCTCGCAAGGATGCATTCGCGATGGAAACGAACCGACTGACGGCAAGACTATCTGCCGCCCTGCTACTCGTCGCCACCTTGAGTGGAACGTGCCCGTCTCATGCCGAGGCACAAACGGGAACAGTCCGGCTCACGTCAACAGAAACGCCTGTTTCTCACAACATTTCACAGTCGGTCGAACGACTAGAGATGATTGTCAAGAGCAGTCGCATCCTGACACTCGAGGCGCGGATCCCGAAGTTCCAAGTCCACAACGAAGAGGTCTTGGGAGCGACTCCCGTTTCGCAAAACCAGATCCAGATCTTTGCGAAGGCACCCGGAACAACGCAGCTGAATCTTTGGGATACAGACGAGAAGCTGTACACCGTGGATGTGACTGTCTTGGCCGACGCTCGGGAAGTGGAGGGAATTCTCAGTTCCCAATTGCCCTTCGCCGCTCTGAAGGTCATGCCAATCAACAATAGTGCGATCATTTCAGGAACCGTCACCAGTGTGGATGACGTCGATCGCGCCGTGGCAATCGTCGAGCAGTTCTACCCAACGATTGTGAATAACATTAAGGTCGTTGGCGTCCAGCAAGTGTTGCTGCACACGCGGATCATGGAAGTCTCGCGAACCAAGCTACGCGACCTCGGCATTGACTGGGGAACTGTATCCTCCGATTCATTCTTCTACTCAGCGCCAGGAGGATTGATTGACATTGGCGGCAGCACGATAGGAGGGGGTTTACCGTCAGCCGAGGCAGCTTTGAACGCCACCAATCGGCTCTTTGTGAACGGTGGAGACTTTGAAGCCCTGATCGCGGCCCTTCGAAAGCAGGACCTCGTGAAGTTCTTGGCTGAACCCACCGTGGTTGCGACCCATGGTCGTCCCGCCCGATTCAATGTTGGCGGTAAGGTTCCCTACATCGTGCCAACGGGCAACAACGCCGTCACGATCAACTATGAAGAATATGGAACCGCTGTTGACTTCCTTCCCTTCGTGGTTGGACCCGGCCGAATTCGCCTTGAGGTTCGCCCAGAGGTAACCGAACCGGATGACTCAAGGTCGATCACTGCTGCCGGAATTCGAGTTCCTGCCTTCAGCTCACGATATGTTGAGACGGCCGTCGAGTTGCAAGCGGGACAAACGTTTGCGATCGCGGGTTTGCTACAGAGTCGAACGGAGGCTGTAACACGAGCCACCCCGTTCTTCGGTGAGATTCCTTTGGTCGGCATCATGTTCCGACGTGTCCGCGAAGAACGCAATGACATTGAATTGCTTATCACCGTGACGCCGGAAATTGTCGAGGCAATGGACCCATACGAAGTCCCTCGCGGCGGCCCTGGGCTGAACTCCATGTCACCGTGTGACACCGAACTGTACATCAAGGGGCATATCGAAGTTCCAAACCTCTTGGGCAACGACATGAACTGCAATACCGGCGATTACACCAACGACGGGTACAGCATTTCATCGGGTGAGTTCAATGGCGAAACCACTTACGGCGCCCCTGGCATTCCTTCCGGTGCGATCATTCCCACCGCTGATCCAATCGTTGTTGGCGAAGGAGTAACCGTCACGGCACCCACGGAGTGATGATACCGCGAGGTGTGTAAGAGCATCCGCCGACTGATTCATCTCGTATCGACCGGACATCATTTTCATGAGCAACGTACTTCGTATCGCACTAGTAGATCCCAACGACGGGACACGCGAATCCCTAAAAGCGATGCTTTTGGGAATGGATACAGTCTGGCTAGAGGCAGACTGCTCCCGTTATGAGTTTTTTCCCGATGTGATCGAGCAGACGGGTCCAGATGTCGGAGTGGTTTCACTCGACAGCAACCCAGACAAGGCGATTGATCTGATTCAGCGTCTTGGACACGACGCACCAGAAACGGCGATCTTGGCTGCCAGTGAAGACACCGACGGTCATCTGATCCTGCGAACCATCAGGGCAGGAGCACGTGAGTTCCTCACGCTTCCAGTTTCCGACGAAGATCTATCTAGCGCGCTGCAACGCGTCAGTCAGCAAAAGTTCGGGACAGCCGATGGTGGTGGTCGTAGCTGCGACGTGATTGCGATTGCTGGAGCAACGGGAGGGGTCGGTACCACCAGCACGGCGGTCAATCTCGGATGTGTCTTGGCGGAGGACAGTCGTAACAGCGTGGCGCTTCTTGACCTTGATCTTGCCCTTGGCGACGCGGACGTGTTTCTCGATTCAATTCCCGACTACACCCTTGCCGATGTGGTCCAGAACGTCTCGAGGCTCGATATTCAATTGCTGAAGCGGTCCTTGACAAAGCACAGCAGTGGCCTCTATCTCCTTCCTCGTCCTGTGGAGCTTCGTGACACGGCAGCAATTACGGAGGAGAGCATCCGGAAGGTAATTGGGTTGTTGAAGGCCTCCTTCACTCACCTGGTAATCGACCTTTCCAAAACTTACAGCGCCGTCGACATGGCTGCGATCGAGAGTGCGAGCCGAGTCATACTGGTGACGCAATTGGATCTTCCGTGTTTGCGAAACGTCGTTCGCCTGATGATGAGCTTCGAGGAAATCGAAGGTCTGCAGAGCAAGGTCGAAATCGTCGTCAATCGAGCTGGACTGGATTCGGGACAAATCAGTCTCAAGAAGGCGAAGGAGACCTTGGGACGCGAGATCTTTGCACTACTTCCAAATGACTATCGAACAATGGTCGAGGTGCGAAACAATGGAGTCCCCTTGATCGTCCAGGCTCCGAAGGCTGCCATCACGCAAGCCGTTCGTGAGCTGGCGACGAAACTCCATGGTGAGGCAGACGAAGCCGCTCGGCGAGACGAGGCGGCGCGAAAAACAGCGAAAGCAAGTGGAAAAAATTCTGGCCGGGCGCAAGTCTTAGCAAGAATTCGTTTCTTCGTATCTGGCACTTCACTGCGTTTCGATCCAACGCAATAGTGTGCGAACCATCGCACCCGTTGCGCCTGCATCTCGATAAGGCTTCGGGCTGTCGGAGAATGCAGGGCCAGCGATGTCGATATGTACCCATGGGGTATCGCCTACGAAACTCTCAAGGAACTTGGCGGCTGTAATTGCGCCTCCCCATCTGCCTTCGCCGATATTCTTGATGTCAGCGACCTTGCTCTTGATCTTGTCGTTGTACAGATCGAACATTGGCAATTGCCAAACGGGCTCGCCCTCAGCGAGGGCAGCAGCCTCGATCTGATCGCAAAGTGACTGATGATTCGTCATCAGCCCAGCAACTTCATTCCCCAGTGCGACCATGCAGGCTCCTGTCAGCGTAGCGAGATCGATGATCGCCCGAGGCCGGTGCTGCCGCGTAACATCAAGGGTATCCGCAAGCACAACACGACCTTCTGCATCTGTGTTTAGAATCTCGATTGTCTTGCCACTTCTGGTCTCGATCACGTCACCAAGTTTGTAGCTACTGCCACTGACCATGTTCTCGGCCAAACCACACAACCCAATGACATTTTGACGGACTCCCAACTCTGCGATCGCGTGCATGACGCCGACCACAGTAGCCGCACCGGCCATGTCACACTTCATGTCAACCATCGACTCGCTGGGTTTCAAGGACAATCCGCCGCTGTCAAAGGTCACCCCTTTTCCCACAATCGCAAGAGGCGCCTCATCTCCGCCTCCCTTGTAGTGCATGATCACAAGTCGCGGCGGGCGCACCGAACCGCCTCCCACCGCGAGTATGGCCCGGCATCGTTCAGCCTCCAACCTCCGCTCATCCCAAACCTCGACGATGACTCCCGAATCTCCAACCACCTTGCCCGCCATCTCGACAAAGCTCTCTGGGTAAAGCGTTGCGGGGGGCTCATTGACCAGGTGCCGTGTCGCATTGATCGACTTTCCAATGACTTCCCCACGCGACAACGCTTGTTGCGATAAACCGACGAAGGCGAGACTTTCGGGCGTTTTCAAGGACGGTTCCGTTTGGTAAAGCCCCTGTCCTTCGCTTGCAGTCAGCGCTCCCATCACGATGGCATCGTGCATATCCTCGGGAAACTTCTCGGCGAGCGCGAGCACGATCTCTCCGCGTGTTCGGTCCGAAAGAAGCCGAATCGCGGACGCCGCCGATTCCATGGCAAGCGAGCGAGAAGGATTCTCACCACCGAGTCCCACCACCAAAATCATCATTGGTCCAGAAGCCGAGGGAGATGCCAGCAATGTCAACTCCCCGCGCTTTCCTCGAAGCTCTTGGGCATCGATCAAGCGTTGGAACCAAACGCTGGAGTCCGCATCCAGCTGATGCAGACTGGGCGGCAGACTACCATCTTCGGAGAGGCCTACGACCAATACGTCAGCTGAATTCACGGACGTACCAGTAGCGATCTTGAGCGTTGGCGAGGCAACAGGACGGGGATCCGGCATAGCATCAATCTTCGTATTTTCGAGGTTCCTGAACTCGGACCTCCGTTAGTCTAGCGCTCCGATCGCGGTTATCCTACCCACCTCTGGTTCTCGCGACATCCATTCTCACTAGAGCACCATCCAGGCGTGAAGCATCGTTGCACCCGAGACGTAGTGGAGGATCTCCGCCGCGGCGATCGATTGATTGAGATCACCGATCCAGTCGATCCACATCTTGAGATGTCGGAGATTCAAAGGCGAGTCTACGCAAGCGGCGGCCCAGCAATCCTGTTTTCGAATCTCAGTGGATGTCCGTTCCCCGCAGTTTCGAATCTCTTTGCGTCGCTTGATCAGGCACGCTATCTGTTTCGAGACACGCTTGAGTCTGTTCGCCGACTGATTGAGGCGAAGATCGATCCGTCAGCTGTAGCCAGGAGGCCCTGGCGATATGCGGGAACCCCTTGGACGGCGTACCGCATGTTGCCACGTTTCACGCGTTCGGGCCCCGTGCAGCAATGCGAAGCTCGTCTCGCAGATCTACCGTCGATCAAGTGCTGGCCGAGAGATGGCGGAGCCTTCGTAACGCTCCCGCAGGTTTGTACGGTTCATCCCGAGGCCCCAGGTAACCTGATGCGTTCCAATTTGGGGATGTATCGCATCCAGCTCAATGGCAATGATTACGAGCCCAACAGCGAAGTCGGTTTGCATTACCAAATCCATCGTGGGATCGGTGTCCATCATCGAGCCGCGCTGGATGCCAACGAGTCACTTCAGGTCGCCATCACCGTAGGCGGATCACCTGCAATGTCGCTCGCAGCAGTCATGCCACTTCCGGAAGGACTATCCGAATTGACATTTGCGGGTGCTCTTGCGGGTCGCAAGGTACGCATGATCCGTGGGTCTCACGCTCCCGTGTACTCGGATGCAGACTTTGCCATCGTTGGCTCGGTGGACCCCAAAACTGCAAAAACGGAGGGTCCATTCGGCGACCACCTGGGCTATTACAGTCTGGAACACCCGTTTCCTGTCATGCGCGTCTCGAAGGTTTGGCACCGCAAGGGCGCGATTTGGCCATTCACGGTGGTCGGCCGGCCGCCTCAAGAGGACACCACCTTCGGACAGCTCATCCACGAGATCACGGACCCCATCATCCCAACGGTGATTCCTGGCGTGAAAGCTGTCCATGCCGTCGATGCTGCCGGTGTCCATCCTCTGTTGTTGGCAATCGGGAGCGAACGATACATGCCTTATCTGGAGCGAAGTGAACCGCAGGAATTGCTGACACAAGCGAACGCGATTCTCGGTAACGGCCAGCTTTCGTTAGCCAAGTACCTGTGGATTACGGACGACCCTTCGGGATCGCTAACGATGCACCATGTGGATGCGTTTCTGCAGCACATTCTCAAGCGGGTAGACTGGCGCACGAGATCTCCACTTTCAAACACGGACAACCATTGACACCCTCGATTACAGTGGATCGGGATTCAATCGAGGATCCAAGGTGATCATTGCTGCCACGGGTCCAGCCGTGCGAGAGCTTCCTACGGAATTGCCGAGCGACTTGAGTTTTCCAATTGGTTTCGGTAAGCCTCGCACCGTCGCACCAGGGATTCTCACGATCGAGGCTCCTGCCCATTCGTCGGGTGACCAGAGAGCACAATTGCAGCAATTTGTCGACTCATTCGCTTCGACGTCGCCGATCAACCGATTTCCATTGATCACCTTGGTTGACGACAGCGAGTTCTGCGCACGAAAATTTGAGAATTGGATCTGGGTCACCTTCACTCGAAGCAACCCGGCCAGTGACGTTGACGGAATTGGCGCTGCGATACAGGACAAACATTGGGGTTGTTCAGGATCGCTTGTGATTGATGCCCGGATCAAGCCACACCACGCGCCACCGCTGATTGAGGACCCCGAAACTGTGGCCAAGGTCGACGCCAGAGCAACACGGGGCGAGCCGCTGAGTCGATACCTCTAGTATCACCGCCCCCACTCCATCACTGGTTTCCAAGATGACCACTCTGCAAGAAGTATTTCAAGACGACGCACCGGTGGCGATGATCACGGGAAGCGGCGCACCTCGCGTCGGCCGCGCGATTGCCGAACATTTCGCCCAACTCGGCTGCCGGATCGTCTTGCATGCGAATCACAGCGTTGAGCAGGCGGAGAGAGCCGCCGATTCCATCCAAAAGCGATTCAAGACGTCCGCTGCCGTCGTCTTGGGGTCACTTGAGGATCCGGATATACCCGATCGACTTGTACGGGAGGCTCAGGGACATTTCTCGCGGCTCGACATTCTCGTCGATAGCGCTGCGATCTGGCATCCGACTCCTTTGGAACAAGTCACGCCAGATCAGGTCGTTCGATACCTGAAGATCAATGCAGCGGCTTCCTTTCTTACGGCTCGCGCGGCCGGATTGATCATGGTGGAGCAGGCTTCTGGTGGCTGCATCGTCAACATCGGGGATTGGGCCACGTGCCGCCCCTACCTTGATCATGCGGCCTATTTCCCAAGTAAGGGCGCGGTGGAAGTCATGACGCGATCGCTCGCCGTCGAGTTGGCGCATCGCAACCAAAGGATTCGTGTGAACTGTGTGCTTCCGGGGCCGGTCTTGCTGGCCGATGACGTGTCATCGGAGGATGCCCAGAGAATTGCTGCGAGCACGCTCGTAGGCAAGGTAGGGACGCCGCAACACGTGGCCAAGGCGGTTCAGTTCCTCTGTGAAAACGATTTTGTCACGGGCGTCTGTCTTCCCGTGGATGGTGGGCGAAGCATTTATGCTTCGGATGGACTACAAGTTGGTCTCAACTCCGGTTAGGAAACAGCCTCGTCAATGAGGAAGTAATCGTGTTCCGCGAGGTCGCGATACAGTTGATCCAGCTTGTTCGCTTGAGTCCTCACACACCCAAGGGCACCATTCCAGTCCGTTGCGATGGCTCCGACTCGTGTGTATCCGAGTGCAGCGGCACCGTTGCATGTCGCCATTCGAAAAACATCATCGGGCTCAACATCGGGGCGCCGTTGAAGCAGAAACTGAACTTCCCGCCAGAGGTTGAGATCCGGATTACTGGCTCTCGAGTCAGTTCCCAGTGCCACGCGGATTCCCTCAGCAAGGAGTCGGGCAACTGGATGCGTTTTGAAGCGAAAGAAGTGATGCGTACGAGGACAGTAAACGATGGTGATGTTTTGACGCCCGCGGAGATACTGCAACTCATGCTCATTCAAGTCGTTACCATGTATCAGCAGTGCAGACCTTACGTGAGCGAGCCGATCGATCAGTTGACAGAAGGGATCGTTTCCCCATGGAAATCTTCCTGCTTGCCAAACACCGAGAGATTTTAGCGTTTCAGCCAGGGGTCCTGTACCGTCTGTGAGGAGTTCTCTTTCCTCCGGTGACTCAGCGACATGCATTGCGACGATACGATCATGCGTTTGAGCCAACCGCACAGTTGCCTCAATGGCTTCCTTTGAAACCGAGTACGGCGCGTGTGGACTGTAGGCAGCATTGCTCGAAGCGATGACGTGGGCGGCGGCAGCATTCAACCGCTCTGCGGCCCGATCCTTGGTCAAACCCAACACTTCCGCGAAGGTGACCAGCTTAGGAATTTCCGCACCCCGGGGATAGGAAATGGGGGGCGTGGTGATCTCTCCCGCAAGCAGCGTCCCACTGCCCCACAACTCTTTGAGTCCGCGGCCAATCGCCTCTTGACGCGACTCCTGGCTTGTCTCTGCACGTGAGGCTACGACCTGCTCGATCCAGCGAGCTAGCGAGATCCCAGCATCCCCAATCGGTCTTTCAAGAGCGGAAAACTCAAGGTGAGTGTGGGCATTGACCAGCCGCGGCAGGATCGCGAAGTCTCCCCAGTCCTCCGCATCCGAAGGCGCGCGACCACCACCGAATTCGGCAATGCGTCCGCCTACAATTCGCACCCATCCGCCATTGATTGGGGGCGACAATACAGGAACGATCCAGCGTGCCGCCAACACACGAGACCGATGATTGCACATGAAAATCCCCTCCAAACACTCGCGGCTTCGACGCTCATTCTACGAGCGGTCAACCGAGCAGGTTGCACGCGATCTACTGGGCAAAGCCCTGTTGAGAAGGATCGCAGGAGAATGGCTCGGTGGTCTCATCGTGGAAACCGAAGCCTACTTGTCTGTTGACGATTTGGCTAGTCACAGTGCTCGAGGGGAGACGCGTAGCAATGCAGCCATGTTTGGTCGTGCAGGCACACTCTACGTCTATCCGATCCATGCGAAGTACTGCATGAACGTCGTGACAGATCTCCCGGGGAAGGGAAGCGCCGTTCTTATTCGAGCCATTGAGCCGGTTTGGGGGATCGAGGGAATGCGACAGAATCGCGGGATCGCTCCGATCCGCAAGCTGACACGAGGCCCCGCCATGCTCTGCCAATCGCTGCAGGTAGATCGATCGCTCGATAAGCTGGACTTGTTGAACCAAGAGGAAATCTGGATTGCCGAGGGGACGAAGCCTCAAGCCCAAATCGTCGCATCCCCTCGCATCGGCATCTCGCGTGCCTCCGACCTACCGCTGCGGTTCTTTATCGACGGCAATTGGTTTGTGAGCGGCATTGCCCGCCACCATCGGACGCGTCCAAACGAGCACCTGCGTTTGCACGGAGGGTGCAACCACCCCGATCCGATAAATTGATTCCTGGCGGTCAGTACACCCGCGACTGGTCGATTGCACTCCGATCAATCGAGGCGAAGACCGATTGACAGCCAAAAGCTGGCAAGGACTTCGCGCGTCGTATGTGGTCGTGGGCTGGTTGCCTGCGAAACCGAAAACGATATCGATCACTGAAAGGCGATTGTGAGCCAACCGTCAGCGATATCGACGCGAGAGGGCTGAAACTCGCGGCCGCGAAGCGACTCAATTTTTGCGTCATCGCTGATGCGAATGGGCTGGTCCAAGATCTGCTCAGGAAACACGCCGGAGAACGCTTTCTGGATGATCGGCTTGAGTCCCACCTCACGCAGCGTCAACCGCTCTCGAGGAAAATCGACTCCCACGTCTCCGACTCGTCGTAAGACAGTCCCGCCGTCAACGGTTGTTAGCGGTTGATAGTTGGCAGTGATCTCCATCGCCTTGACAAGCGGAGCACGCTCTCCCTGTGCAAAGCGGGTGCCCCGCAGACCGATCTTCAGCGACTTCTCACGCGCCTCAAAAATAACGGGTCGCGAACGGGAAAAACTGATCTCGAATGGTGGGTCGGAATCCTGCTCATCAGCTGCCGGCTTGTTCTGTCCGACCTTTTCAAGCAACTCGTTCAACCGTCGCTCATTCAGCGAACGACCCGCGAGCATGACGCTGAATGCATTTTCGATCGCCGACTCATGAAGCTGCATCGCCAATGCGAAGGGGACGGGCACGTCGGGCCGGGGGACCACGGATGCAAGCTGATCTGGGGCACGGAAGACCGAGTCGATCGTGATCGCATGCTCGGTTGAGCTCCAGTTCTGCGTGGGCTTGGTTAGCGACAGCCGATTCAGCATCGGTTCGGCTCGCGCGAGCAGTTCCGTCGGTGTAACGGGACTTACTTTGGTGGACTCGGACGCGAATTGGTCCGCCACCTGTCTGCGCAACTTCTCCAAGGCAATGCGATCGGCCGCTGGCTTCTTCTTGGCGGCCTGCTTTCGCGCGATGGCCCGGACGATGGCAAGTCGGTGCTGAATGCAGACAATTCGTGTGCTGAGTGTGGCTTGACTTGACGTTTCCCCAAAGCTAACGCCAGAGGCATCCACCGTCATGGTTTGAGTCGCCCTGACCTCGCCATCTCCGACGGTCGTCAGTTGCACAGGCCCGTTGTAGCCACGGTTGTTGGAATGCACCGTTCCGAAAAAATCGAGCTGAATCCGCGCCGTTCCTGTCGAGGGAAGCAACCTCGCCGCCACATCACCTTGCAGGAAGGCGTCTCCGATCAAACGTGTCCCCAGAATGCAATCACGAACCGGGCGTTCGCGGGCGACGTGCCGGTTGATCGCCTGCCCAACAACTGACGACCCCACCAGAATGGCGGCATTGGGACGATCGAAGGTATCTTGAAACTGGCGGACCAGTGCTGGTGTTTGCCTTGAAGAATCTAGCAGAGCTACCCGCGCGGAGATCGCCGAGAATTGATCTGGCGAAGGGCTTTCGTCAACCTGTTCCACCATCTCGGCAAGCGACTCGAGCTGTGCCTTGAGCATCAGAATCGACTGCTCCGGGTTTCGGAACAAAAGTGAATCGATCAGGTCATCGACCGCGTCGCGCAGCTTGAGCACTGCCGACATTTCCAAACCGGGCGTGGTCCCAATGAGTCGTTCGCGGACAGCGATCGACTCCTTCATCAAGTCAGCCGCAGACGCGTCAGACTCAATCGCCTCGGTCAAGGGATTCAGATCGAGAAACCTGAGCCAGGCATCTCGGTTGGCCGAATCGGTGACTCGGGACAGGAACGGGCCCAGCTCATCAATCCGTTGCCGCACCTTGGCCGAGGCCAAGTCGGGACGGGGCAACCGGCCTGGATCCAATTGCCCAGTCGCCAAGTCGATTTCTTTTCGTAGCTTTTCCCGGTCTGCGGATGTCACCTGACCGAAAGCGGCGGACGCCAGAAGAATCCAGAGAAAGGAGAAGGAGCAAAACGGAATGTGTCGCGTCATGAAGCCCGTCGATGCATGGAGGAGCGGCTTTCGCCTCAAAAACGACGCGTTTGAGCCCATCGGTTTGCTCGCCACGGGAAACGTGGCAAACCGTCATTCTAAATCCCGCATCTTACCGGGGTGAGTGGACGTGCCAGGAAAATTGAAACCCTTCTGCTCAAGGACGAACGACCGTTAAAACCGATCTCATGCCGACCCCCCGGGCTCTCGGTGCATTTGCGGGTAGCGGGCCAGCTAGGGAATCAAGCGGATTCCTCGGCAAAACGATCGCACCTCGGGGTTCAGTTTCGCCTTGGATTGGTGAGTGATGACCAGGATGGCAACGTCGACGGGAGGTTCACGCATCCGCCCCACACGTCGATGATCGATTTCCGACCACTCACAACTGAATTCGCCATACTGCTCCAACTCAAGCTCCGCTCCTTGGGGTGGCCAGGACCTCAGGCGAAACGGCTCGAGCCGGAGAATCGACCCGGATTTCTGGTGCACGAAAGTGGGGGCGGCGGCCCGAAGGTCATCGGCCACTGACAGATAAGTCCAACCATCTGAAATCTCGATCTCGATACCGAGAATGGGAAACCGATGCCGCTGATCACTGGAACGAACAATCAGTGGGTCGCCGCTTTCTACGTAAACGAGCGACTGTTGTTGATCGGGGCTCACTAGGAGCTGCCTCAAGCCGATCAGGCTTACCAAAAGCAAAGCGATCCAAACGATCGGCGTGAACTCGAGCGGCTGGGAGGCGGATTCAGAATGGTTCACGTCAATGAGAGACTTTGCCGGTCAATACTTTGGTAAATCGATCACGCCGCTCCAATTCTCAGGCGGAACACGGTTGTATCGCAAGATCGTCGAAAGCAAAACGTCCTTGGGCCGATCCCAGGCGGGGAGGGCGTGAAGCCGGCGATACGCTTCCTCCCAGTCGCCCTGGATCATCGCTGCGAGGCTCGCCTCATATTCTACGATCTGTTGGTCCGTCAGCGATGGTTCACTGAGAAGCTCGAAGACGTCCAGATTTGACTCCAGGCCGGAGGGACGAACCCTCGCCAAGCGGCGAATGCGAAAGTCGACCGTTTCGTCTTGGCGAATCGAAGTCGCGGTTGCCTCGTCCATGATCACTTCGACTCCAAAGGCTTTGGTCAAGCCCTCGAGACGACTTGCGAGATTCACAACTGGACCGAACGCGGTCACCTTGACCTGGTCAATCGTTCCGATGCGTCCGGCCACCGCTCGGCCGGTCGCAATGCCAATACCGCAACGAAATCCTGCATCTGCTCCCTCTCGGTTCCCACCACGAATGCGCGACGCAGCAAGCGCAGCGCGAACGGCAGTCTGTCCTTGCTCCAGGGGCCAGCCCCAGAATCCCATCGCCGCATCGCCGTGGAAGTCTCCGATCACGCCTCCCGTATCAAGAATGTGCCGCGTCATGATACCAAGCGCGTCACTAACACTGGCGAGCAATTCCAGAAGATGTTCCGCCTCTTTCTCGCTTCGTCGCGTGAATCCCCGCAAGTCACAGAACATCACGGAAAGATTCGCTTCTCGAGGCGACAATACCTCGTCAGTGTCTCGCCCAGCCAGTGCATCCATGACGACTGGAGCGAAGAAGTGTCGCATCTCGGATTGCCGGCGCTCCAATCTCAAAGTCTGACGCAAGTTGGCAATCGTGGTCCCCACAAGTTCGGCAAACTTGACGTCGTCCTCCAATTCATCCGGTGCCGCCTGCAACGATCGTCCCAGATCGGCAACCTCATCGGTAAACAGTTGTCCGGTCACATACAGCGCCCACCCGGGACAAGCTTCGCTTCGCAGCGGCACGCAAAACGCCCAGTCAGCATCCTCGCTAGCCGTATAGGCACTGGCATCGCGACGTCCACCGGCCCATAGGTGGAGCACGCTCTCGCGACGCTCCGTCGCTGTACGAACCAGCCGCGCGCTGACCGGCGGACCATCGCGTTCCGGTAAGCGAGAATCATAATGCAGGATACGTATGGCATCGGATTCGCCCTCCACCCCTTCCATGGGCGATGACTCATCCGGAGCCGTTGTCGCAATCGCCACCGCCGAAGCCGAGGGGGTTGCTTGCAACAAGACACTGGCAACCCGAACCAGCAACTCCTCGTCGCTGCCACAGCCCAGGATCAGATCTGGCAGGTGACTGAGCATCTCGATTCGGGAACCGGCGTCGCGAAATCGACGTCGTCTCAAAGCGACGTGATCGTACGCATGCTCGGTCACATCGCCGATGACAGGTGAGTCGGAGGCTCCGGGTCGATTGGCGAGGGTGAATGTCGTGTTGCCAATCACGAAGTGCTCACCAGGAACCAGGACAAACTCGGAAACCTTGCTGCCACGATGAAAAACTGGATTCCGAGCGCTCGCCATGCAACGCACCCGAACATGCCCATCGCTCGATTGAATGAGGCGGACATGGCTTCGCGAGATCATCGCGTCCCAAGGAACATTCCAATCGGCATCGGTCCGGCCAATCACAATCTCCGTCCCTTTCATAGGGTCGGGCAGTTCGCGTCGCCATCGATCTTTACTCGAGGGTCCTTGGGCGATCAGGTCCGGCATGCGCTGTCTTGCAATGGTTTCAGGTTTGGGACAAGCACGCTTCGGATGCGCGAGCTTGCATACATGGACTTGTCCAACTTCTTGAATCTAGCAGATCACGTGAAAGTGAACGCTAGAATCTCAAGGGTTTGTGACCGAACACGTTCCCATTGGAATGCTTCCTGACGACTATCGAGTTGCCGCAGCGATACCGGCCGCCCGGCCTGTACTGAACGCTGCTTGAAAGTTGTATCCGCCGATGGGACCATCGACGTCCAAGACTTCACCCGCGATGTAGAGACCAGATGCGAGTCGACTCTCCATCGTTCTCGGGTCGACTTCCTTGAGGGCGACCCCTCCTGCGGTGACCTCCGCCTTGTTGAAGCCAACGGTTCCCGTGACATTCATCGGCAATCGTTTGAGACTCTCAATGAGCGTCTGACACACGCGGCGAGGCAACTCGGCAATCGAACAGTCGGCTTCCGATTGAGCGACCAGCGCAGCGGCAACTCGATTCGGCAGCCACTTTGCGACCAGCGTGCCGACACGCAATCTCCCTCCATCGCGCCGACGATCGGTTAACAAGGCGTGGAGCTCCGCTTCATCGAGGTCGGGAACCAGGTCCAGCAAAACCTGCATCTCCGAAAACGACTCCGCCGCGGTGACGCACCACTGATGTCCATCGCGGCCGGCCCTGAGAATCCAAAGTGGGTGAACAGCCATGAGCTCCGACGCCTGGCTACCGACTTGCGTCGGTTGTCGTTCGATCGAACCACTGTTGCGACGCAATCACCGAGCGTCACGCCAGAGAGAGTCGTGCATCCATGAATCACCACCGGTTAGGGGCACCAACGCCGGTCGAGGTTCGACGATGGTGTGGCCCAAGCGTCTCAGCCAATCGTAAGCATCGCCGGTCGTGCCGCATCCGGGCCAGCTCTTGCCACCGGCGGTAACGATCACACGATCTGCTGGAATCTCTTCCGCATCCGTGATGATGCGCCAACCACGCGGCTCGCCGGCGAGGATGGAGCGAACTGCTTGACCAGATTGGATTTGCACGCCAGCCTGCACCGCTTGTCGGACCAGAGCGTCGCGAACGTGCAGGGCGCGATCACTGGCCGGAAACACCTTTCCGGTCGACTCCACTTTGGTGGGCAGACCCAACTCATGGAACATCCGCACCACCTCTGCGGGTGAAAATGCCCCCAGACTAGGCTGGAGAAATCGTTTCGCGTGGCCAAATGCGTTTGCAATGCCCTTCGCATCGGCATGGTGCGTCAAATTGCACCGCGTGCCACCCGACATCAGGATCTTGACACCGGTCTTCGATATTCTTTTCCATCAATAGAACGGAGGCTCCGCGTCTGGCGGCCTCGGCGGCTGCAATCAGCCCAGCCGCACCGGCCCCGATCACTGCCACCCGTAAGGGTAACTCTTTCACGAGCCTGTCACCTTTCCCGGAAAAACCAATGCATCACGCATGATCAACCATTTTTTACTTGCCGACGCAGCATCCAAAGGCAACATTGACTTGAGTGCACCGGCGTCCCTAGGGAGTTGCCGACCTCCACTCTATCGCCTGAAGGCACTCGCAATTCGGTAACTAGTTGAAGCTGACGTCATGTCCTCTGCTGCAAAACCCACCACCAATTTCTCCTTTGCACAGGCCAGGAAGCTTCATCGGGAGATCTATCCAAACCGAATCCCATCATTTATTGGATTGATTTCCTGGTGTCCATCATTACCGGACACGTTGCACTTCACCTGATCTTTTTTCTACCTCGATGGTATGAATGGTCTGCCTGGTTAGTCGCCGGACTTGCCGTATGTTACATCGTGACGGTCCTCGCTTACATGCGAGCTTTGATGTTCATCCACGAGCTCGTTCATTTGCCCAAAGGCAAGTTCAAGGGGTTTCGCTTCGCTTGGAATGCCTTGTGCGGCATTTTCTTTCTTGTGCCATCCTTCCTTTACTATCCACACGTTGACCACCATCGCCGCAAGCACTACGGAACGGAAAGGGATGGCGAATACCTCCCGCTGAGTCACCAGAGTCGATGGATGATCGTTGGCTTCATTCTGCAGTCGTTGGTGATTCCGCTTCTGGGATTGGCCCGTTTCTTGATCATCAGTCCAATTTGCTGGGTGATTCCGGGAGCCCGCCGCTGGGTTCATCGTCATGCCTCGACAATGCTCGTGGATCCTACTTACGAGAGAACCGACGCGAGTCCATCCTTGATGCGAGTCGTTGTGCTTCAGGAATTCTTCGTCTTCCTATGGTGCGTTTGGTTCTTGATTCGAGGTGGCATCATGCGAGACCAATGGCTCGACCCATTTTGGCTGGTTGCCTATTCAGTCGGCATCGGCGTGCTGGTCTTGAACGAACTGCGCACCTTGGGAGCCCATCGATGGACCAACAAGGATGAATCGGAGATGACGTTCGAGGAGCAACTACTCGATACCCTGAACTACCCATATCGGCCTTGGTTTACTGAGCTTTGGGGGCCGATCGGAACACGCTATCACGCATTGCATCATTTGTTCCCCAGTTTGCCCTATCACAATCTTGGCGAGGCCCATCGTCGATTGTCGGAAGGACTTCCTGAGGATTCACCGTATCACCAGACGACCGCCATCAGTCTGACCGAAGAGGTGATGAAACTCTGGAAGCGGGCGGCTGAATCGGAGACGAAGCAGATTCACTACCCATCTTCCGAGGCACGTACGGCCTGAGGCGGTTCGTGCGACCAGTGAGTCAAACGCACTGGAAGGGGAAAACTGCATTTCAGCTCTCCAGCACAAACACCTTCGCATGATTCGAATGCAATGCATCGCTTGCGGTTGGCTCGGATCGCGAATCGAGCAACAGTTCGCCGAAGCGATCGTCGGGAAACGCGGAGCCCAACCGGACGATCCGCTCGTCCTCGGAGGTCGATGATAGCTGGACGGCGACCGTTCCGATGAGGCTGCCTCGTTCGTAGCGCAGGCAGTAGCAACCTTTCTTCACATCGGTCAGAACCGTCAGGTTCTTATCCTGAAGTAGGCCGCTCCGAATCCAGTTCTTTCGCTGAAGAATCAACTGCCGATACCAGTCACGCATTCGGAGATCGCCATCTTCGCACGCACCAATCTTGGAACTGTAAAAAGCCTCCGGCTCAATTGGCATGGCCCCGCCCGACCAATCATGTTGGGGATACTCTCGCTGGCGTCCTGCAACCACTGCCTGTCGCAAGGGTTCATCGCTGAAGTCGACAAAAAAGTGGAAGGGGTGTTCACAGGCGAATTCCTCACCCATGAACATCATGGGGATCGCGGGCGACAGCAGCATGAGTGCAGCGGAGGCACGCTGAAAATCACGAGAGGTGACCTGGTGAAGTCGCTTCCCCAGGGGATGGTTGCCGATGAAATCGTGGTGTTGGATCGAGTACACCAGGCCGGCCCGATCCACGCTTTCCTGAGGCGTTGCTCGTCCACGCTGATCGCGTAGCGTGCCTTCATAGACGTATCCGAAACGAAGCGTCTGCTCGAGATCCGTACCAGACCGGTACGGTCGATGACACAATTGCTCTCCCGGCCTGGCCACCGCAAACACGCTGTGCAGGAAGTCGTCGCACCACTCGGCATCAAACCCCATTCCATCTTGAGAGGCAGGAGCCAACATGTTGGGATCGTAGACATTGGATTCTGCGATCAACATGG
The DNA here is from genome assembly GCA_963767665.1 of Pirellulaceae bacterium. GTDB lineage: Bacteria > Planctomycetota > Planctomycetia > Pirellulales > Pirellulaceae > Rubripirellula. The sequence continues at coordinate 538,756 of CAVYFC010000009.1, read as the reverse complement.
CCGGGCGGCCGGTTTCGCTTGACCAGTCACGCACGCACTGGCTCAACTCAGAGACGATATGCGTCTCGCTATCGTCCCGCATGCAATGAATCGCATCGATCCGCAGACCGTCCAAGTGATACTCGTCGAGCCAGTGGATGGCATTGGCAATGAAAAATCGACGTAATTCTCGGCCAAATCGCGGGTCGTCAAAATTGGGGGCCGCACCCCAGACGGTCGTATGATGCTCTGACAGGTACGAATCATACTCACCTAGATAGTTGCCCTCTGGACCGAGATGGTTGTAGACCACGTCCAAGAATACGGCCAATCCTTTGTTATGAGCTGCATCGACCAACCGACAAAGATCACGGGGCGTGCCGTAGTTTCGGTTGGGAGCGAAAAGGTTGACCCCGTCGTAGCCCCAATTCCAACCGCCGGCCGAATCCGCAATCGGCATCAGCTCGATCGCCGTCATTCCAAGTTCGACGAGTTCGTCGAGACGATCAATGGCTGACAAGAAGGTCCCTTCCTGCGTAAACGCTCCCAAGTGCAGCTCGTAGATCACCAAATCCTCGCGACGCACACCCGTCCAATCGGCGTCGTTCCAGTGATGATCCTTTGCCACCACCATGCTGGGACCGTGAACGCCCTGAGGTTGGTAGCGAGAGGCCGGGTCGGGACGTCCCGCTTGCGACGAGTCCGTGCCCGTCTCGCCGAGCACATATCGGTACAAACAGCCGGACGTCACTCCATCTATTTCGGCAAAGTGAAAGCCGTGCTCCAGCCGATCCATCTCGATGCGACGACCTGGTTCGACCAACTCGACCCAAACGTGTTCGTGGCTAGGAGCCCAAACGCAGAAACGGGTTCGGTCATCGTTGAGCACGTGCGCACCGAGGACTTGGTGAAGTTTTGGCGTGGCTACCGTCGCGGGATCGACCATGGGTGATAGACTGAAGATTGAGTAAACGGGAAGCGTCCCCATGCTTTCGAAGTTGGGTGCCTCACAAGCTTTGACCTTTCTGCTCACTTCGACAATCCCCTGCGGCTAGAATCATTTTGTTATCGAGAACCCGACGTGTCCTGTTCATGATCAGCTCGATGCGCGGTGGTGGCAGTGAGCAACAGACCTTGTTGCTACTGCGGCATCTCGATCGATCGCTCTTCGTCCCTCAGCTCTATCTCACGGAGCGGGCAGGGGACCTTTTGCAACAGGTCCCCGACGATGTGGTGGTTCATGCATACAGCGACGCACCGCCGCAATCCGGATTCTATTTCCCTGGCCGAGCGACCCATCACCAGACCCAACTGCTCAAACAGCTTCTCCAGGGAGAGGCGATCGAAGTCATCTATGATCGCACCTTTCACATGACCATGATCGCGGGACCGGCAGGGCGACGCTGCCACATCCCGCGTGTCTCCACGGTCGTCAGCCCGCCTGAATTGGCCGTTCCGATGGTTGAGAACCGATTCGTTGGGCTGAAACGCAGACGACTCGCCCGTGCCTACCGGCAATCGCATCGTGTGTTGGCGGTGAGTCAACAAGCCGCAGATTCGGCCGAACGTTACTATCATCTTCCCAGCGGATCTACCGACGTCATTCGCAACCCGGTCGACCGCGAACGAATCCTCGCGCTTGCACAGCAAGACTCCGTGTCGCGTGACGATCGTTTGACACTGGTTTGCGTGGGCAGAATGACAGATGAAAAGGGTCATCGCGACCTGCTGTCGGCTCTCGAGATGGCCCAATCGAGATGGCCATCGGACTGCGCCAGCCGTTCGACTCTGGATGATTGGTGATGGCCCTTTGAGTCATGAACTTCAGCAACAGTGCGCACGGAGCGACCTTCTGGACCAGGTCGAATTCTTGGGCAGGCAATCGAATCCCGCCCCTTTCATCCAGTCGGCCGACGCATTGGTTCTGCCGTCGCGCTTCGAAGGGATGCCCAACGTGGTACTCGAGGCGATGGCCCTGGAGACACCCGTCATTGCAACGCGAGCTGGCGGCACCCTTGAGCTCGAGCGAGAACGTCCGACCATCTTCTGGGCACAGCCAGGCTCGCCAGAATCACTCGCCGATGCGATCCTCGAGTTCGCTGCGAATCCTAGCGCCGCTGAGCAGCGAGTTGAGGCTGCCAAGCTGTTGATTGAGGAACATCACGATATCGATCGTTGCGTCACTCGAATCCAAAACCACCTGCTGCAAGCATGTGACAGTGGTAGCGTTGATTGATCGCAGGCAGAGCGTGGCAGCTAAGATCCAGCGAGCTTGGTCACCAGCGGAACGATGTCTTTCTCATAGGTGAAGCCTGCAGATTCACCTGCGTCCACAAACACTTTCGCTACCTGGCCATCAGCATCGAAGACGAAGACGGCGGGAATGGAGGCCAACTTAGCCGCTGCGAACACGTCATCGCTTGGCGTGATGCTGATGTACATCGGAAACCCTTCCGCATCAACACTCTTGAGAAACTCCACGACCTGCGTTTCGTAATACTCCGGTGGACGCGACTTGCGTCCATCAAAATCAAGGTCCACAGCGATGCACTGCACTTTCGAACCCATGGATTCGTGAAGCCGCACAAGCCCAGGAAACTCCTTCAAGCACGGTTCGCACGCCAGTGACCACAAATCGACAATGGTGACGCGGCCGGTGGACCTCGCCAGCGATTGAATCTCTTCCCACGTTCCGTATTCGATTTTGGGTGAGGTAGCGGCTCCGGCATCGTCACCGGCATCGTCGGGGAGGACCAGGTCGCGGGGCATTTCGATTCCGCCCCCCGACGCAGGCTCCTCCACAGCCGGGCCCGTGGGGATCTCGCCGGGCGGGAGTTCCAGCCCGCCAAGGACTTTCGGATCCACCGCCTCTTCACTCTCCACGGTCATCCTTTCTGGCGGATCCACCGTGTCGCTATCGCTTGGCTGCCGCCCACATCCTAGCGAGACCAACGCCACAACCAGTGCAAGGCCTCGTCCGAGTCCAATCAGACTCCCGTTGTTCTCCCTCGCGGGGGCCAGCAAATTATCTTGCGGAATCATCGGTTCCATCCTCCTTTTTACGATGTCTCAACCGGCTACATTCAGCGACTCTCGCGCGAAGACGTCCACAGAACTGGCGATGACCGTCATTGCAACCTGATCGTGAACCGGCGAATCGATTAGATTGTACCGGGTAAGTGTCACTGGGACACGTACGGCAGGACTCCTCGAAGAGGGAATTGGCAATCGTGGACGGCGATCTGTCAACAACACAGCTAGTCGTCGCCTCGAAAGCAGGCAACAACGAGGCACTGGGACGGCTGCTCGAGCAGTACCGGGGCTTTCTCTTGATGCTAGCCCATCGCTATTTGTCCGAACGGCTGCGGCGAAGGATTGACCCCGCAGATATCGTGCAGCTGACCTACTTGGAGGCCAAACGCGACCTTCCCTCTTTCCGCGGTGAAACCCCAGCCGAATTTGCCGGATGGCTGCGTGGAATGCTGAAGAACAACGTTGCAACGGCTGTGACCCGACATGTGACGACTCAGAAGCGATCGGTCAAACGAGAGGTCGATGCGTCGCCGAGGGGAACAGGCCAGGATTCGATGGGCGGTTGGATCCAGCAGCTGCCTGGCAGTACGACCAGCCCTAGCGGCGTGGTGATCCGTGACGAAGCGGTGATGGCCCTTCTGGAGGCGTTGCACCAGCTTCCCGAAACACAGGCGGAGGCGATTCGTCTGCGTTATATGGAAGGCCTGCCCCTCGCAGAAATCGTCGAACGCATGGGCAAGAGCGATACGGCGGTCGCCGGATTGCTCAAACGCGGCCTGCAAAAACTGCGTACGATCCTCAATACGGACGATTGCCCGTGGATCTGACGATCCCAATCGCTCACAATGGTGGGACGTTTGGTGCGCCCCCTCTGCGTGTGCTTGAAGCCTAGACCGATGTTCGCAAGAGTCACCAAGTGGACTGTCCAATCGGATTGGCTGAATAGGGAATTCGTGTCGCCGCGAGGCCCGGAAACCGGATCGGCGGAGTGTCCTCCAAGGTTAGCGTCTAATTCATGTCCGACTCGCCAACCAACCATGACCCGCTGGATGAGGCCTTCGCTGCCTATCTGCGTTCTTGTGATGCGGGCGAAATCAGCAGCCGAGAAGAGTTTCTTTCGCGTTTCCCCGAGCTAGCAGATGAGCTGAAGCAGCTGATCGAAGCGGCGGACTTGATCGGCCAAGTGACCACGCTCCCCTCAAAGGCCGATGCGGATACGGGAGCCGACACGATCGCATTGAGCGCGAGTGACGGGGATGAAGAGGGGGGACCTGCGGCAACGCTTCCCATGGCTCATCGGCCCAAAGGAGATCCTGGCCCGACACTTCCGTTCGATCTCGGTGACTACTTGTTGCTCGACGTCATTGGTCGGGGCGGTATGGGGGTCGTGTATCGCGCCAAGCAGCACGAATTGGATCGTGAAGTAGCGGTCAAGATGATCCGCAGTGGGATGTTGGCAGATGACTCCGAAGTGAGAAGGTTCTATACCGAAGCACAAGCAGCCGCCCGACTCCATCATCCAGGGATCGTTTCGGTACACCAATTCGGTCGCCGTGCGGGCCACCATTTTTTTTCGATGGAGTACATCCGAGGGACCGACCTGCAGCGACGTATCAATGAATCGGAACTCGACCCTCGCGAAGCGGCTCGCTACGTGCGAGATGTTGCACGGGCAATCCATCATGCCCACGAGAAAGGGGTGCTTCATCGAGACCTCAAACCGGCCAACGTCTTGATCGACGAGAAGGACCAGATCCACGTGACCGATTTTGGGTTGGCGAAGCACCTCGATGCCGATAGCAGCGTCACAGGGAGTGGAGCGGCGGTAGGGACTCCCCATTACATGGCACCGGAGCAGGCGGGTGGCCTGAGCGATCGAGCCAGTCTCCAAAGCGATGTCTATTCGCTTGGTGCCATACTTTTTGCCTGCCTGGCGGGACGGCCGCCCATCGTCGCCGACACGGTCATGCAGACGCTCGTAAAAGTGGTGCATCAACCTGCGCCGCCCGTTCGTTCCATGCGCCGCGATGCCCCCGCTGATCTGGAAACGATCATCGCCAAGTGTCTTGAGAAGAATCCCAACAAACGTTACGAGTCGGCAGCAAGCCTGGCCGACGAATTGGATGCGTACTTGGAAGGGCGTCCGATTCAAGCGCGACCCCGATCCGCGCGGTGAAAGCCTGGCACTGGATGGAAGGGGTCCCGCTGGTTGGTGCCTTGACCGGGCGACGCGTGCTCCATAGTTCGGACCTGCATCGTCGGTTTCAGGCGACGATGCTCCTGCTGATGTTGATCACGCCGATTGTGGCTGCCGGCCTGTTCACCGCCTGGCAGAAGCACTTGCAGGCGATGCCAGATACGGTGTGCATCGCCAGCGGTGTCGAGGGCGGTGTATACAGCCAACTCGCTTCAGAATTGAAACGACGGATCGCGGCGGCACATCCGGTGGAAGTCGACGCCAAGATGACTGCAGGATCGATTGAGAATCGTGATCTCCTGCTTGCAGGTCACGTCGACATCGCGCCGATGCAGCTAACCACTGTGAACGAAGAAGGACTGTACCTCGTCGCACCTCTGTTTCCCGAGCTACTCTACCTGCTGGCCCGAAGCGACTCGGATATCGAGACACTCGACGATCTCCGTGGCCGTCATGTCGCGATTGGCCCACCGGGAAGTGGGTCTCAAGAAACTTCGGAATCGGTTTTTCAATCAATGACGGATGGTGATACCATCATTCGTGAACCGATCGACGACTGGGACGACCTAGGCGACGCGGATGCTCCTGAAGCAGCGATGCTTTGGTTCGGTCGCGGAAGCGCCTTGGTCGGAGACCTGATGTCGTCTGGACGCTGGAAATTGATTCCGATTCATGACAACAATATGATTGCAGGCAAGCACGCCGGAATTCTACATCCGAATGAAATCGATACCAGCGAATTTCCGGCTGGCGAAATTAGTCGTAATGTTCCGACCGTTGGCACGACCGCATTTCTGGTGGCCCGTGACGACACACAGTCAGATCTGGTCACTGCAATTCTCGAAGCGCTTTACCAGGAGCCGGAACCTTGCCAAGGCATGTTGCCAATCAGTGCCGCCAACGAATGGCGTAAGCAGGCTTTCCACCCAGCCGCCCGCAAGTTTTTTTGGCCCTAACTGAGCGAAGAGTAAGTGTTTGCGCAGTGCAAGCGACGCGACGACTTTGGCTCACTCGGGATCGTTGGATCCGGCATGACCTCTCCAGGCGGCCGATAAGATCCTCCATTCGATCGCTTCAGCCGTTCTCGTGCTCAGCTACCCGAGAGGCTGCGTCTTGAAGCCTAGAGTTCTGCAGTCCACCTCGGTTGCAGCGCTAGGGGTCCATGAAAACGTTGAGCAACAAGACGCCAAGCAGGCCTGTGGAGGCGAATCCCAAGCCACCAGCGGGGGATGTGCGCTCCCATCAAGGGTCACTTCGCAGCAAGCTGGTTCTATCGCTTGCGGCGATCTTCTTTGTGTTCCTCATGATTGACGAGGTCGTTCGTCGACGTGTGATCGAACCAGAGTTCGTTGCCCTGGAACAGGCCGGTGCGATCCGCGATGCCAATCGAGTCTTGGCGGCCCTGAACTCGGAGGTCGAGCACCTCAGTGAGTTGGCCAGCCACTGGGCGGCGCAAATCCGTGAGTGGGAATTGCTGACCGATACCGCCGACGGTTTCACTGGATCCGCGGCGTGGCCGATGGAGAAGTCAGACTGGGCCGCCCAGGTCGGGTCGGACGGAACTTGGACATGGATTCGATCGGGCACCAATCTGTCCGAGCCAGCGATCGAGGATGCAGGAATGCACCTTCGCGATCTGGTGCAATCCTGCCGCGAACGGGGAAGTCGAATCAACAGCGGCATGACCCGAGTCAGCGATCACTCACTGGTCATGTTCGCAATCGTATCATTGGACGCACCCAGCTCGCACGTCGGCGAACTCGCTCGACGCTTCTTGATTGTCGCGCGGCATGTTGATGACGCGATGTTGGCGAATCTTTGCGGGCAAACGCAGGTGGAGTTCTCCATCCAGCCTGCACAGGCCTCACGCTCCGCTGCAAGGATGTTGTTGCGGCAAGTCGATCAATCCCTGCTCACGGTTGACGTACCGATCTCGGGCATCAACGGAGAAAAGGTTGCCACGGTTGCGATACGAGTGGCGCGAGATATCACGGCACGATCGAGTCGGACAACCAAGCTGGCGAGAAACTCTTTCATCTTCGGCTCGGTGGCCGCCCTGATCATGCTACTTGTGATGCTGCAAAGGATCGTCATCGGGCCACTGGCGGCGATTCGGGAACACTCCAACCGCGTTGCCCAGGAAGGATTTGACACGGAACCCCTGCTCCTCACACGCAACGATGAGATCGGGCAGTTGGCCAGCGCTTTCGACAAGATGGTCGACAACCTGCGAGAGGCCCAGTCGCAACTTGCTCGGGCCTCGCAAGCCGCCGGACGCAGCCAGGTTGCCAGCACGGTGATCCACAATGTCGGGAACGTGTTGACCAACGTCAACAGTTTGCTGGATGCAGCGACCGCAGGCGTGGATGGGCTACGCATCGGACCACTCGACAAACTGGCTCGTCGCCTTCGCAAGGACAGCAGGAACGAGATGCTCCTGGCCGCGACTCCAGACTACCTGGAGGGTCTGGCAGGATCGCTAAACTCTGATCAAGACGCGATCCGAGAGCTCTTATCAACACTGCATGACAACATCTGCCACATTCACGATGTGATTCGTGATCAACAACGTCACACCGAACCGAACGTCAAGTCGACTCGAATCTGCGTCAAGGAAGTTCTCGAGGAAGCGATCGCCTGCTGTCGTGCTCGGCTTGACGACGACATGATCGACGTCGAACTCGCTGGGTCCCTCGGCTCATTTGTCCGCTCTGATCGGACTCTCCTGCTGCAAACGATGATCAATATTGTCGGCAATGCCCGTCACGCGATGCGAGCCAATGAGGATCGTTCCCGAATCCTTGCCATCGACGTCACTCAACACGCAGCCGCTGTTCGTATTCTGTTTCGCGACAACGGGTGTGGCATGACGGAGGAGACGGCCCAAAGAGTATTTGATGCCCACTTCACAACGCGCGAGAGTGGTACGGGACTCGGCTTGCACTTCTGTGCGCTCACGCTCAAACGCCTTGGCGGATCGATTCGTGTGGTTAGTGACGGGCCAGAACTCGGTTCGACGTTTGTCATTGAACTTCCTCGGGATGATTCTCCCATTCCAGTCATTGGCGACATCTCGAAGTCTGCTTCGACGAATATCTGCGTGACGACAACATGAGTAAACCCAACGAACCTCGCCGTTTGCTGATCGTTGACGACCAGCAGGAGATCCACGATACCTTCGAGCGCATTTTCTCCGCCGAGCGACCGGAGGATGAAGCGCTATCCGACTTCGAGTCTCGCTTTCTCGAAGCGGATGATGCTCCCAAGAATGGCAGGCACCGTAAGGGGGACATGCAGTACGAACTGGATCACGCCAGCTCCGGTGAGCTTGCCGCCAGCATGGTCCGCACGTCGTTGCATAGCAAACGTCCCTATGCCGTCGCATTCGTCGATATGAGAATGCCGCGAGGTTTGGACGGGATGGAAACCACAGAACTGCTTTGGGAGATTGACCCCGATCTTCACGTTGTGATCTGCACGGCCTATAGCGATCACATCTGGGAGAATGTTCTGAATCGCCTCGGCTACAATGATCGCTTGCTACTCTTGAAGAAGCCCTTTGAGTCCGATGAGGCGAGGCAACTCGCGCTGGCATTGAGCGAGAAAGGCCGACTTGCGACGATCCAAAAGCAGAAAGTCCGCGACCTTGGCCGGGAAATCGAGCGCCGGCGCAAAGCAGAAGAATCGATGCGCGACATGGCCCACCGTGACGCATTGACCAGACTACCCAATCGGCCGTATCTGATCGAGAAGCTAACTCGACTCGTCAACCGGTCTTGCGATGAGAACTGCGGTCACCACGCCGTCCTATTCCTCGATCTCGATAATTTCAAGATCATCAACGACAGCCTTGGTCACGATGCCGGAGACGCACTTCTCAATCAAGTGGCGGGCCGGCTCAAGGAATGTGTGCGGCATCACGACACGACGAGTCGCGTCGCGGAAGAAGGAGAGACGGTACGTCTAGGGGGCGACGAGTTCGTGGTGCTGCTGGAGAAACTGGAATGCACACAAGATGCCATGTCGATCGCTGAGCGGATCGTGGCCCGCATCGCCGAACCATTCCATCTCTGCGATCGCCTCGTGACGATTGGAACCAGTGTTGGGATTGCGTTTCTAAATACTCAGATCCGGGACGCACATGAGGCGCTCAGGAATGCAGATACAGCGATGTACCGCGCCAAGAATTCAGGCAAGGGACAAGTTGCCGTGTTCGACCAGACGATGCACGACGATTTGGTAGTACGACTCGAGCTGGAGAACCAGCTTCGAGCTGCCGTGGAACAAGAGCAGTTCACCTTGAACTATCAACCCATCGTCGATCTTCGCCACGGCACCATTCGCGGCGTCGAGGCTCTGATCCGCTGGACACTGGATGGCCGAGCGGTCCCACCAAGCCAGTTCATTCCCATGATCGAGGAAATTGGCTTGATTGGCCGAGTGGGGGAATGGGTGCTGGAGAATGCGATGATCGAGTTTCTCAGCCTGCTAAGAATCGTGGCACAGCCATGTCGCGAGGACTTCTACCTGGGAGTCAACGTATCTCGGCGTCAACTTAGCGACCCCTTTTTCTTCGAACGACTCGAAGGAATCTTCGATCGCACCGGCTTCGATCGACGCCGTTTGAAATTGGAAATGAATGAGTCGAGCGATACGAGAGGCGAAGATCAGGCTTTGCAAACGATGCTCGATCTCCACGGTGTGGGCGTCGGAATCAACATCGACGATTTCGGGAAGGGCCAATCCTCACTTACCTGCTTCCAAGCCTATCCGATCGAGGCGGTAAAAATTGATCGGAGCTTCACCGCGTCCATTGCCACAGATCATAGTCACGCCGTCATTGCTCAAGCGATTGTTCAGCTCGCACATCACCTCAATGCCAAAATCATTGCAGAGGGGGTCGAATCCGAAACTCAGGTAGATTGGCTGCGAAAATGGGGATGCGATGCGGCGCAAGGGTTTCTCTTCTCGCCACCGATCTGTTTGAACGAACTTCAGGCGTTGATTCAGGATCCCATGCAGAGCGAGGGCATTCGGATTCTGCGAGCCAAACCACACCCTTCGATCGCATTCGATCTGGGTCCAACCAGCAATTGGGTCAATCCGATCTCATAAAATGGCCAAGGGGTTTCGCTTGGATTCGAGCGTTCCACGCGTGACGCCCAAACGATTGGTGGCCTGAAGCTGACGCCACACCTCGCGGGCAGGCAATTTCCCTTGTAGCAACTGTCGATACATGTCCATTGTCAGGCAAGTCTGATCGGTGTTCTGCTCAAGCAATTCGATTCGAAACCACTGCACGCCTCGATCAATCAGGTCACCAGCCAATTCGGCACCACTCTGCGGCGTCGCGTTGTAGAGCGTATTTCGACAAGCCACATCGGCCTGGAGCGGGTGCTCCGCACCGACTCGATCCCGCAACTTCACCGTATGCACGTCACACGGCCGGCCGCAGTTGGTTTTGTTGGTTCCCGGAGAGAGCACGGAACAAAACACGCAGTGCTCCATGTGGAACATCGGCATGTGTTGATGGAGCACCACCTCCAACCAGGAAGGGGGCAGGGAGTCGATCAACCCTGAAATCTGCTCACGGTTCAAATCGTAGGAGGCGGTGACCCGTTCAGCTCCAAGCGAGCGAACCCACTCTGCCGAACGATGATTGGCAACGTTGAGAGAGAAATCGGCAATCACCGGAATTGAATTCTCTTGACAGAAAGCGATCGCGGCCAAATTTCTGGCCAGAACCCAATCGGGTCGGTGCCGTCGCATCACTCGCAGCAATCCCATCTCCGACGGTTTTTGGATACGGACAGATGCCAAGCCGATCGGGACCTCATGCCTGCGGGCAATCGAAACTGCATCGGCGTAGCGGCGAACGTCGTGAAAGTCTGCGTAGATCAAGTCGGCATGGGCGTGACAGGCCGCTTGCACCTGTTCGAGGTTGCGACAGAGGACAGCCAGTCTGGAGCCCGTTTGGCCTTCGGACCCATTGGAGAGGTCCGTGATCGGTTGGAGTAGCTCGTTGCCGGCTTCTGGTTTGACTTGTCGCGACGGGACTTCCTCAAGCCGATTGATCAACTTCTCGACCAGGGATCGCCTCAGTTGATTCAGCATCGCCATTGGAACCATCGGGTGCCCTTCGATGGTCGCCTCCAGGTGTCGAAGAATGAAAGGTGTCCCACCCAGCCTCGATAACTTCTCACGCAACATGGCCTCTTCAATGGGCCGGCTTGTTGCAACGGAAAGCAATTCGCTACCGGTGACCTCGACGGTGCTACCTTGGTCCAACCTGCCCGATACTCGAAGGGCCTCGCCCACAGCGGCATTCACGGTGATATCGATCGGCTGTCGGTGCGAAGGATCGCGTCCCTGAAAGGACTGTCGAAGCCGGCGGTTTAGCTGAGGATCGTCGTTCTTGAACACCAACGAATCAATCTCGACTCCGGACCAGTCCAGTTCTCCGCGACCGAATCCGATCCAGGCGATCTTACCAGCCGACATCTTTTTTTGCGCCGAGCCTTGTGATGTCTGTAATGAATAGATGCGTCCCCCCTGGTCTTGCTCACCCAGCTGACCTCGAACGGCCAATCCATCACCCAAAGCGACGTCGGCCTCCAGACGCAGGCACAACATCTGACGTTTCACTTCGATGATCCGGCCCAGCTCGATTCCTCGCTTGGCGGAATCAAGACCGGGTACCAATCGTTTGTGATCGTTTCCCTCGAGCCAGCCAGGCGACAGGCCACGCGAGAAGGACAGCTCCATTTCCTGCTTGTCTTTGGCTGTGATCGAAAGGGGTGCCCCTGCAATGGACTGGTCGATCACCCGTCGATACTGCTGCGTGATGTTGGCGACGTATTCCGGTGTCTTGAGCCGTCCCTCGATCTTGAGAGACGCAATGCCAGCCCTGATAAGATTCGGAATCAACTCGTACCCGGCCAGGTCCTGTGGGCTCAGCAGGTATTTCACGTCTCCGAGGTCCCGATCGACACCATCACAGAGAAGTTCGTAAGGAAGTCGGCAGGCTTGCGCCACTGACCGCGATTAGCGCTTCGTCCGCCCAATGACTCACTGGTCAAGCATTGACCAGAATAGGCAACGCACAGGGCACCATGGATGAAGACCTCCAAGGGCATCTCGGTCACGGAGGCGATCGCCGCAATCTCTGCGACCGACAACTCCCGAGCCAAGACGACACGCGACAAGCCAAGCTGGCTGGCAACTCGGATCGTCTCGGCGCTAGTCAGACTCATCTGGGTCGACGCGTGCACCTCGAGCTCAGGACAAATCGCTTTGGCGAGCCGTGCCACTCCGAAGTCCTGAACGAGAACCGCGTCAATCCCAGACTCGGCCACCTGCTCAATGACACGGCCCAAACCAGCCATCTCTTCGGGAAAGACGAGAGTGTTGAGTGTGACATATCCGCGAACGCCACGTCGCCGCAAATGTTTGGAGAGCTCCGGAAGGTCGGCTACCCCAAAATTCCGTGCTCGATGGCGCGCGTTGAAACCGCAGTCCAATCCGAAGTAAATGGCGTCCGCGCCATTTTCCACAGCCGCATGCACGCACTCCCAATCCCCCGCAGGAGCGAGCAATTCGACGCGATTGGAGGCTGGAGTGGAAATCGAGGACATCGAGGCAAGTATGACCGGCATACGAGTGAGAGGGAAACCGGCGTCCGCAAAAAAGCCAAATCGCGATAATCCCCCCTCAGCTGGTCACCGTCTGGTGATCACCGCGGAGCGACAGGCGGCACGCCCAAACAAAATGGGGCGACATCCCTCTCGGGAGTCGCCCCATGGAACCTTCATGTTCAGGGATGATCGACTAGGAACCGAGTTCGACGTCGATCTTCGCCTCGTCGGCAGCCTCGCGAAGCTTGGAAAGTGCACGGGCCTCTAACTGTCGAATCCGTTCCTTGGTCACGCCCATCTCTTCACCCACTTCCTTCAAAGTGAGCGGCTCCTTGCCTCGACCCAAGCCAAAACGAGCCGAGATGATCTTCTGCTCGCGCTCATCGAGGCGATTGAGGATCTTGGAAAGTTCTCGCTGCCTCGACCTTTGAACGCTCTCGGCTGCATAAGGGTCAACCCGCTCATCCTGTCTGGCGACAAACAGCTCCTCGGCCGTCGTGCGGAAGCGGTCACGGTGCTTGAACTCGCTGGGGATCGTGCGGGCGAAGTTCTTCATGATTGCCCAAGAGGCGTAGGTGCTGAACTTGTTGCCTCGTGAGTAGTCAAACTTTTCCACAGCGCGAATCAACGACATGTTCCCATCGCTGACCAACGAGAAGAAATCGTCCGTACTTGCTACGTGACGCTTGGCGATCGACACAACCAATCGCAAGTTGCTTTGGACGATCCGATTCTTGACCAGAACCGCGGCTTCATAGAGTTCGTCGATCTCATCCATGATGGACGAGCGATTGCCCTTGGCCGACTCCAAACTATCCCTCAGACGGTTGGCCCGATGCTTGAGGTAATTCATCTTTCGGAACAGATGGTATTCCTGTTCGCGAGTGAGGAGGGGCACGTCGTACAGCGCCGCCAGGTAACTGGGCAGCCCCGAAGGCACCCTTACCTGACGTGGCGCGGTTGCTGGTTGCGGTTCTGGTCCCAGGTATTCTGCCTCTCGCGAGGTGCTCTCGAAGTCCTCGTTGTAGATGTAGTCGAGTGGTAGTTCCATGATCTGCTCATTTCGCATGTCCAGCAGGATTCGCTGGATGCTCGTCCGCGTTCGCTTGAAGCGTTTGCAGAGCTGGGCAACGGTGGCCCCGTGAGTGAAGAGTTTGAAGATCGACCGCTTGTCGTCCTCGGTCAGCGCTCCCCGGTGATTCGGGAAAATCGCCAAGGTTTGATTATCAGCGTCAAAATTCTTCAACGTATAGCGAACCGTCTCCGGGCTGCGGTTCATTTGATCGGCAAGCTGTCGAGTAACTTCGGAAAGGCTTGCGCCACCTTCCACCATTTGACGTGCGCGCTCGATCATCTCGCTTTTCTCATCATCCGAAAGCTGACTGAACCGCTCGCCGCGCCGAATCTTGTCCCGGTTATTCGAAACGAATCGCTCAACACTGCTATGCAAAAAGCCGACCCGCTTTCGTCCTCCGAAGAGCATTCGGCGGCTCACCAGGCCCGCATCCCGCCAACGACTAATTGTCTTGGTCGAAACGCTGAACATGCGGCTCAGCTCTTCCACGGTATGAACCTGCTCCGGCACTTCCGTGACAGCCACATCGGCCGAATCACTCAGATCCTCAATTAGCAGGCAGAGGTCATGCTTCAAGTCGGCGGAGGCAATGTTGTGACGACTTGGCGTTTCCGGCCGATAATTGGTGATGCGGAAACAAACGTAATCAAAAGCGTACGACCGATCTTCCTCGATCTCACCATAGAGTCTTTCCGCCAGGCTCGCCTGCTCCAACTTCTTCTGCTTGGGTGCAAACCGAGACAGCTGGTCGCGGAGTTCCCTTACTTTTATGTCGCGATAATCTTCGTGCATCACCATCTCTCCCAGCGCGAACACCGTTGCTGACTTGGTTTCCATGCGACCCCGGCGGGTCGCTCAGCTTGGTGTCAAAGTTGCCCGGGTATCGCTCTATCCGTAGGGCGACGTCCAAGGGAAGTTGAGAACCGTCGAAAAGCTGTCGGACTAACCGACGGCAAAACCCGCTCCTCTCAACCGCTGGCGACTCCTTGCCGCCAGCCTCTACTACTACTACGCGTAAACGGAACGCGAAGTTTCACTCATGACTCCTCGGTAAGTCTCGAAGTTCACGGAAAACCCTGGGTTTCGGGGGGTTTGAAGCGACTGCGGAAGATTTTCTCTACCCGTCGAACACTTCGCATCTCTCCCAGGCACGTGACCCTTCGCTAACTGACCAACGATCTTTCGTAGAAAATCTTGGGCCAACTTCTACGGAATTAATCAATTATGTGGGCCCAAACAGTGTTAAGGCGTTCATGTATCAGGACTTAGCCTCTTACGATCAAACCCCGCAGCCATTGCCTCGCGCCCCCAAACGTCCACATCGGATGTAACTTTTTCAGTCATTTTGCAGGCAGCCTGTCTATAAATGAGACAACCTCCGTTTTTGGATGATCGGTCTGTGTCGTTTTGGCAGTCCGGTCGCTAGCCATCGCGGCCTGCTGAGTCAGGCACTTTTGCGACTTGAAACGGTCGCGCTGGTTACAAGATTGGGTTGAATCGATTTGCCGAAATCAGTCGATCACCAGAAGAGAGCCCGTGAAGGTGTGAATTGATCGGGGATTCTCTCCACCTACCGAACGTGATCCAGATGACTGACTTCCGAGTCTCGTTCCCCGGCGGACGCCGGCGATTCCTGCTCGCATCCGCCTGTCTTGCTGCTGGAGCTGTTGGATTTTCACCCATCGATGCCGCGGAGCCCCAGGGCGTGCTGCTGGTCCCTAGCGCGAAGAGCCTGTTCCGAGTTCGGGTCGAAATGGAACTGGAGGGCAACGTCAACATTCCCAGGAACGCGTTGGTCTCACGAAAGAGTGCCCTGTCGTTGCCGATCAAAAGTCAGGCAAAGCTTGACTATGAAGAGCGATTCCGTCGTCCACCTGGTGCAGATTCGGGAGAGGTGACCACCGCGGAGCGGTATTACCATGAGGCTTCCAGCACGAGCGAGTTGAACCGAACCCAGCATGTAGGCTCGCTCCGCGATTCAGTCCGCGAGACGGTTGTCCGGCGTGAAATGCTGCCTGAAGTCATCTATGCCACCGACGACTATTTTCAGCGTGATGAATTGGAACTGCTTCGATTGCCCGTTTCGAGCGTGGCTGTCGAACAACTGCTCCCCACCGAACGGGTGCAAGTCGAGTCGGAATACAAGCCGAACCAGGCAGCGATGGTCTCGGTTCTCAACCTGACCTCGGTAGAAGCGAGCGACGTGATTGCCAAGGTCGTCGCCCTGAGCGATCAGGAAGCACGGATTCAGTTCCGTGGAAAGGTGGACGGTTCGTTGGATGGCGTCCCAACGGTGCTCCGTACCACTGGAAAGTTGACCTTTGATCGCCAGCGGGGTGTTTGCACTTGGTTAGCCATCGCGATCCATGAGACCAGGGAGATTGGTATCTCCGAACCAGGTTTCGACATTGCCGCAACGGTCAAGATGGTGCGAGAACCGCTCGAGCAGCCGATTGCGTTGTCCTCACCGGCAAGGCCGATCGACGTTACCGCCCCGATTCCTGAGGATCGTCTCTATATCGAACTGACCAGCGAACCACTTGGATTCAGCACCCTCATGGACCGTCGCTGGCGGATGATGCGAGATGTACCGGGCGCCTCCATGATGCGGATGGTCGATACGGATCGCAGCGTAGCCCAGTGTGACGTGCGCCCTTTGCCAACGCTGAGACCGGGAGCCCAGTGGACCCTGGAAGCTTTTCAGCAAGACGTCAAGAGAACGCTCGGCGAGCAACTGAACGACCTGCTTGAAGCCGAGGAGTTCCTCAGTGCGGCGGGGCTGCGGGTGCTCCGAGTGGTCGCGCAAGGTTCCGTGGAGGGGGTCCCCATTCAGTGGGTAATGCTCCACTTTTCTGACGATTCTGGCCGCCGTTTACTCGGAACCTTTACGCTGGAAGGCCACAACGTCGCCAAGTTCGCAGGGGCGGACACCCAGTTTGCCGGAACCCTGCGGTTTCGTCCTCGCCAAGTTGTCAACGATCAGGTCTCAACACCGAAAGCGTCGCCAAAGTCGGCGTCGAACGAAGTTGCCCGAGCAAATCGAGGCGAAGTCGTCGATGAGGAAGTACAATCAGCGAGTGATTTGCGGTGATCGACCGTCGCAGTCCCTCTTTCATTTTTGCCAATCAAAAAGCATAGCCTGCCATGTCCCTCGGCCGTTTCAACCTACTAGGTCTGGTACTCCTGACACTCGTTTGGTCGTCCGACGCCCAGGAACCCACGCGTAAGGACCCGTTCACGCTGGAGCATACTCCTTTTGCGCCAGGCGTACTCACCGTGATTCCGCCAGCCGCGAATCCCGAGGAGACATTTGACGGGCCGCTGACGCTGCAGTCGCTGTTGGATGCTCATCCGGAGATCCAATTTGGTGGTGACTCCCATCCAGTCGGCGAACCTCACTTCGATCCCCGCAGCCGCACGCTCGTGGAAATGGCCAAGCAGGTGATTCTGCGGCGAGAAATCTACTGCCTGGAGTTCTCGTTCAAGCCGCTGCGCCACATCTACATTGACATCCCCCGTCCAGATGGAAGGATGCAGCGCAAGCTGGTTTGGTACATGGTCTATCGAGTCCGTTATCGGGGGGGCGATTTGCGGCCGGCTGCCGATACCGTTGCCGGGGTGAAGATCTACAAGCGACTGGAGTCGATTCACTACCAATCCCGCTACTTCTTTCCCACCTTCGTGCTCAAGGACCACCTCTCGGGCAATCGCTACGTCGACCAGATCCTGCCGACGGCCAGAGACAAGATCAAAGTCCGTGAACAGATCCTCGCTCCGCTCCATAACTCGATCGAGATCACGCGGGTCAAAGTCCCATACAGTTCCGACCCGGATGCTCCTGGTGTGTGGGGTGTGGCGACTTGGGCTGACGTCGATCCCAATCTAGACTTTGTGTCGGTCGATGTGTTTGGACTGACCAACGCCTTCCAACAGGATGGCGAGGGGCCTGATGCTCCTTATCGCCGCAAGGCACTGCAGTTGAATTTCTATCGACCTGGCGACGCGATCAACCAGACGGATGACGAAATTCGTTTCGGGATTCCGGCGTTTGAAAACGAAAAGGAACAGGACTACATTCTCCAGCAGTTCGGGCTGGACCAGCGGCTTGATTATCTTTGGCGGTTCCTATAATGATCGTTCTGCATGGGGGAACCTGAAGTCCGGGTGCCTTCATGGTCATGGACGGTCCGACCTGTTTCGGACCGTCGCCCGCCCGCGGCCTTCGCTGGCGGCGGGTTGACGTGACGTGTCGTTGCGATGAGTTTGAGCGAGAGCCCCTGGCGAGGATTCCAAGGCGGTTTCTGCTGAATTCGCTCGATCGGATTCCCCCTGACTGAAAGTTCAGGCACGGATCTGCATGGCACGGATCTGCATGGCACGGATCTGCATGGCACGGATCTGGCAGGATCAGGGCGTCGCAAGGGAGGCAACCCTTGAATGTCAGCCCTGGGTAGGCGACTCTTAGAGGAACTGCGGCAAAGCGTCGTCGATTCCTTCGGGAACCATTCCCAGGCTTGGCAGCGCCGCTTCTTG
Organism: Pirellulaceae bacterium; assembly: GCA_963767665.1. GTDB lineage: Bacteria > Planctomycetota > Planctomycetia > Pirellulales > Pirellulaceae > Rubripirellula. The sequence goes on along the minus strand of CAVYFC010000009.1, from coordinate 520,305 downwards.
TTGTTGAGTGTTTCCGGACGTGATTCAGCGGTTGGCTGTCTTCCGCCTCCATCCTTAGAGAGCTGTGACTGGTATGTTTGTTGATCGCGTCCTGATTGAGCTGCGCAGGCAAGGGCGGGGATGGTTGTGCCAGCCTGCGACGAGAGAAATACGTTCCCCGAGGGGGTCCCGACGGTGGAGATGGTGGCGACGGAGCCAGCATCATTCTGGAAGCCAGAGTGGGCGTGAATAGCCTCGCTGCTTATGCGAATCAGCGGATGTATCGAGCCCCCAAAGGCCAGCCCGGCCAGGGATCGCTGCGTCATGGACGCAGGGGCCGTGATCAGCTGCTGCTCGTTCCACCAGGCACTGCCGTCATCGACGCCGAACACCAATTCGTGATCAAGGATCTAAAACGGGCTGGCGAACGCTTTGTCGTCGCCAGGGGAGGCAAGGGGGGCCGGGGCAATGCCCACTTCAAGACCAGCACCAATCGAACGCCGCGTGAATGTTCGCCAGGCGAGGAAGGCGAATCCCGGCTGGTCATCCTGGAGTTGAAATCGATCGCCGATGTCGGCCTGATCGGCAAACCCAACGCCGGCAAGAGCACGTTGCTCAGCCGAATCTCCAGCGCTCGACCCGAGATCGCGGATTACCCCTTTACGACCAAGCATCCAAACCTGGGGATCGTTGAGGTCGATGCCGATCGCTCCTTCGTCCTCGCGGACATCCCCGGACTGATCGAGGGCGCAAGCGAGGGGGTCGGCCTGGGGCATGAGTTCCTGAGACATGTCGAGCGGGCAGGTCTGCTCGTCCATTTGGTCGAGCCCAAGCCCGTGGATCAAACCGATCCGATCGAAAACTATCGTTCGATTCGCAATGAGCTGCGCGAATACGATCCGTCCCTTGCCGAACGAGACGAGATCGTGGTCATCTCCAAGAGTGAACTCGGAGGCACAGATGAAGTACGAGAAGCTCTGCAAAGTGAGTCTGGTCGAGACGTTTATGTGGTCAGCGCGGTCACGGGGGAAGGACTCGGCGAGTTGAGCGAAGAGATCATGAGTCGCGTCCAGGTTCGACATGCCCAGTTGATCGCCTCGGGCGAAGAAGTCACCACGAGCCGTGAAACGCAGGGCGCCGCTACAACCCAGCAGCGGGCAAAGCGGCTTCCGCCCCATTTGAAAGGTCCGACGGCAACGCTATCGGACGAGATGCAGGCGAAGGACTTTCAGGAGGACTCCGTCGATGCGACCCGCGGCGAGGAATCCACGTGATCGATTCGAGCCATTTGGTAGCGGTCGATGTGGGCAATTCTTCTGTCAAGCTCGCCGCCTGCCGCGGTGATGAAGTTGCCGACCACAAGATTCGTCACAGCTCCGCTCGCTGGGAGCAATCGGTCCTTGATTGGGTCGAGGACTTGTTTGGGGACAGTCCGATCTACTGGCGTTTGGCGAGTGTCCGTCGTTCCGCCGCCAATCAGCTGTCCGACGCGATCTGCGAACGAACCGCCCAGCCAACCATTCAGTTTGTGACGCACCAGCATGTTCCCATGCAGGCCGATGTGGATCACCCCGACCGGCTTGGCATCGACCGATTGCTCAGCGCCTACGCTGCCTCTCGTCGGTTTCGTCTGCCGGCCGTGGTCGTCGATGCGGGGTCGGCTGTGACCGTCGACTGGATCAGCGAGGCCGGCAGCTTCAGTGGAGGAGCGATCCTGCCGGGACTGGGACTTCAGTCTCGATCGCTGGCGACGGACACCGAGGCGCTTCCGCAGCTTCAATGGGACCAGGCGGGCGATCTGTCTCTACCGGCGAAGAACACGGGCGATGCCATTCGCGGCGGAATCCTGCTGGGCGTCTCGGCCGCCATTGACGCATTGATTGATCGCTATCGGCGAGCGGTCGAAGTGGCCCCCGATCGGCTTCAGGTGGTCGTCACTGGCGGTGACGGCCCCACGATTTCGCCCCATCTTCGCCATAATCACTGCGTCGTCCCTAATTTGGTTTGCCGAGGGCTGCTCGACTTGCCAAGATCAATAGGAATCCCCTCTGGTTCGGCATCCGGGTCGTCCTGATCCTGCCAGCCATTTGCTTCCTCAGCCCTGTCACCAGCTACCCCCAAATCACGGCACGCCCATTCGGCCCGCGAAACCTCTCGTTCCCATGCCGGCTACCAAGATCACCGATTTGCTCCCGATCCCTCCGGGGATCCGTCAGCCCCATCCCTATCAAGTTCTTGGGTTGGAGGATGGAGAACAGGATTCTGCTGTCATTGCCTCAGCGTTGCAGTCCGCGATTTCTCGATTGAAGGATACCAAGTCGCAGACCGACCCCAGTCTTTGGAAGAAGGCAGCACGCCTGGTCAAGGGAGCGCAAGACGTGCTCTCGGATCCTGAGAGGAAAGCAAAACTCGATGCGAGATTTGGCATCATTTCAAGGGATGCTCTCGCGGCTGCCCAGGCAACTCCTACAGATGCGTTGGCAGCCTTCCTTCCACCCACCGATCCCCTTTCGTCCGCAAACGATCCCTTGGCGGCCGTGCTGCCTTCAACCAATCCACTTGCACCGACGGAGGTTTCCGCTGAGGACCCTGAGCCTTCGAACGGGTCGCACCCACCAGCAACCAGCGCGACAAGTGAAGCTGTCGAGGCACCTCTCAATGCGATGCCGCCAGGCCTGTTCGGCACGCCGCCAAATTCCGATGACTCTCCTGAGCTGCTTCCATCCATGCCAGTGGTCGCCAAGGTGCCACGACCACGGCGCAAGCGGTCCAATGTGGGCGCCGTCCTCTTCTTCACCTTCGCCTTTGGAACGTTCGGCGCCATTGGAGCATTGGTTTACTTCCTGATCTTCAGCGGCGGCCAGGTCGCAATCACGAAGTCAGAGGGGATGATCTCCATCTCTGCTCAACCGCCATCCGCTTCCGGCTCGACCATCGTGAGCCAACCTCGACCAGTCGCCCCGACGCCAGCGCAGAGGCCGAGAGATTCAATCATTGGAAAGCTTGATCCCGGCGCCTTGCCGCCTGGATTGAAGGGACAACCCAGTGGCTTGACGAGCTCGCTGGACAGTGAATTTGGTGGTGACTCTCAAGCCAATGACTCGATGCCGATGAAATCATTGGGCATGTCGGATAGGACGTCTGCGAGCCTGCCATCGAGCGATGTGCCTCCGATGGTTTCCGACGACTCCCCGGCGATGGAGCCTGCTGTTGAGCCAGCCATGAAGCCTTTGACCGACGACTCGATCGCCCAAGCGGATCAATCGCTGGAGCGGGTTCGCCAGCTGATTCAATCAGCGAATTGGAAAGAGATGAAACCGGCAGCCGAGGCCGCCTTGGCACAACGCATGTCGGCCGACCAGATGAACGAAGCAAAGGCTTTGTTTGAAGTCGCTGATCTTGCCTCGTACTATCGAGGGGGAATTGAGAAAGCGGTAGCCGGCCTGAACATTGGAAATGACTTTGAAGTGACCGAGGATTTTCGAGTGATCGTGGTTGAAACGGGACCAGACCTGTTGGTCGTTCGCTTCAATGCAAAGAACCGGTCCTTTGTCTTCGATGAGTTGCCCTGGTCCCTGGCACATAAACTTGCCAGCTTCTCGATGCCCGATGATCCCACGACAGAGGCGGCCAAAGCAGTCTATCAGGCGATCTCGCCAAACGCCAACGAAGCCTATCGTGACCAAGCCTTGAAGTGGCTCACGGACATTCAAGGCGAAGTGGAAGGCGCCGATCCTGAGCGGCTTGGCGAGACCATTCAAAATCTGTTTGGGGAATCGTAGCGGGTTCAACATCCGTCAACGCCATCCACTCACACCCCGTGCGACTTGCTCATCTGATCGATCTATGTCATCACTCCAACGTTCCATTGACGACCTCAAGGAACTCGTAGCCTTTCCATCGGTCAGCTCCACAAGCAATCGTCCGGTCTCGGATTGGGTCGCCCGTCGTTTGGAAACGCTCGGCTTCCAGGTGGAGTTTTCCAGCTATCAAGACGAGAGGGGAATCGAGAAGGTCAACGTGGTCGGGCGTCGCGATCCCCTTGCATCGGCCTCACCCGGTCATGGCGGTCTCGGTCATGGCGGTCTGGCCTACTTCGCTCATACTGATGTCGTCCCTGCGATCGGCTGGACGGGCCCCGGAGGTGATCCGTTTCAACCAATGATCACCGACAATCGTCTTTATGGTCGTGGTTCGTGTGACATGAAGGGAAGCCTGGCTGCGATGCTGACCGCCGCCAGCGAGATCACGGCCGAGCAACAGACAGCGCCCCTCTGGATCGTCTGCACGGCGGATGAAGAAGTCGGCTTCACAGGCGTCAAGTACCTGGTCGAACACTCGCAAGCTTACCGAGATCTGGTGGAGCATCAGCCGATCAGTGTGATCGGCGAACCGACCCGTTTGAGGGTCGTGCATGCTCACAAAGGAATCGTGGGCATAAGGATCACAAGCAGGGGTCGTGCCGCGCACAGTAGCACAACGGACGGTGTGAATGCCAATCGAAGGATGGTCCCGATGCTACAGACGCTGCTGGATATCAACGAAGAAACCACGCGGCTTACTCGCTTGCAAGACAATCGGTTTGATCCGCCAATTCTCTCCTGGAACTTCGGTGTCAGTGACGACTGCACCGCCATCAACATCACCCCTGCGCGATCCGTCGCCTGGGTCTCCTTCCGACCGATGCCTGAGATTGACGGCAACGACTTGATCGAACAGGTCGAAGCACGAGCCGAGGAATTGGGGCTGGAGTTCAAGCGATATGACGGGGGCTCACCACTTTGGATTGAACCCGACGCGGCTTGCGTTCGCGACTTCTGCGAAATCGCCGGAGGTGAACCAAAAACGGTCTGTTATGGCACCGATGGAGGCGAACTGACCGAACTACAGAATCGAGTGGTTTTCGGTCCAGGCGACATCGCCCAAGCACACACCACCGACGAATGGATCGAACTCGATCAGCTGAAGCAAGGCGCCGAACTGTTCGCCAAAGCAGTCCGACACTGGTGTGTCGGCTAGCGACTCACTCTGTGTCCTCGTGCCTCAGTGAGAGCCGCCTGTCACTACGATTCTCGCGTCGGCAATGCAAAGCCAGTCTCAAAAACGCTCGAAACCGCCAGCGATATTTTCGCCGCTTACGTGGGGAATGGTAACCCGAAGCATGAGTAAGGAATTTTTCGGCAACCCATTGCCTCGCTTCCGCACTTTGAAGTTGCGCTCTTTTCATAACCCGACGCGTAAGCGAGGAAATACCGCTATTGACATCGACTCGCTTACGCGTCGGGTTATGAAAATCCTCCTGCGGCAGCCAAAATCGCAACTTCAAAACCTACGCATCGGTTATCAACTGCAATCAAAGTGGCGCTGTCCAGCTAAACCGGCAGCACCTTCGAAGCATGCTGTCGGCGTCGACGAACCAGAATTGGAGCGCCAATCAGTCCGGCCCAGATCAGTATCGAGCCCGGCTCTGGAACCACACCGTCAATGGTCACGACACCGCTTTCAGTCGAAACATTGATATCGATAGGTTGGCCATTCGTCAAAACAAATCCCTCGAAGGCCGATGCAGGCGTACCAAGAGGCGAAGGAATGAAATCAACCCTCGTTCCGGGCGGCCCCGTCACAGTCATCTCAAACTCCGCTAACGCAATTCTGCCATTCGCATCAGGCATAACAAAGGAGGCCGAGCAATGGGACCGCCTCGATAGACCCGACCACAGTTTTGAGGATCCTGGCGGAGGATCGTTGGGAAAGGACTATGCGGCGGGTAGCTAACTGTATCGCCACAAAAAATCGGATTGAATTGAACGGTTCAATCGTTCGACCACCGAAATCAATGGTGCTTGACTGGATTTGACGACAACATTCTGCGCTCCGGACGTGGCCAGACCTCCGCCGTTTCGTTATCTCGTCATCCTCGTCTGCTGCATGAAGAAGAGCTCAATTGAAAAGGGACCCAGAGTCAACCGTTTGGCTCTGCTGGCTGCAGACGCAACATGCCGGCCTGGGCCGATACTCATGGCCAGTACGCATGCACCAAGCACAGCGACGTCGGATATATGTCATCAACCCTTACCTCTTATGGTAAATCAGAGTTCGTGGGCTAACGCAACACGCGACCATATCTCTGGAAAATTCGCCATCATCATCTTGGTCCGAAACGACCGTATCCTGATCACAATCAAAGCGGTTGTCGAGAATACCATCCTAAAATACCTTCGAAATGCAAAGCGTCCAAACCATCTACATCTCGGTCACCGTCGGAGTCACCGAAAAGCGGAAGAAGTCATCGACATGGCTTGTGCCGGGCGCTGTCACCATTGGCATCGATCCCCAGAACCCTCCCATTGACGCTCAACTGGTAATTGCCGTCCTCCAGCATCGGCCGACCCCCGGACGTTCACCGAATTGTCTTCGATCAAATTGTCGCCGGTGAATCCAACACAACCACCTGCTTGCCGCCGACATTCTCCGATGACAATACTTCCAGTCCAGCTTGTACCGCCCAGCGTCGCCCCGCTCGTTGATTCCACTACGAAGCTGTCGTTGCTGACGGCTCCCAGCGGTACCGTGACCGGTCCGCTGAAGGTGACACGGATTCGTCGAATGATCGAGCGTTGGCCGGTGGAATCTAGCGAAAAGTCCTTCTCAGCATCAGCATCTTGGTTGTAGTACACAACCTCTTCGACCTCAGGAGTCTCGACCGGTGGCGCGGCGTCATCGTTGCGGATCATGCCGTTGGCAGTCAGTACCGAGATCTCGGCGTTGCCGCCTGGCTCCGAGAGCGTGACTGTGAAGCCATTATCAGACTCGAAATCGGTGTCACCACTGACTCTGATCGTGAGCGTCGTGGAGCTCTGATTCGCGTCAAACTCGATGATCCCACCAGGTAGTGTGCCCCCAAAGTCGGCCGCGTCTGCAGGATCCAACCCGCTGCCAGTCACGGCATACTCGATGCTGCCTGGATTCGAGACATCTCCACTACGTGTCACGGTAAAGGTGAACTCCGTGTCGCCGACATCTCCCTCTGGCTTGTCATTCTGCAGGGGACTGATTTGGAAATCGGTGTCATCATTGAGGATCGTCGATTCCGCATAATCGTTTGTGATCTGAGCACTACCACTCGGGTTCGACAAGGTCACGGCGAAGTCTTCGTTTTCTTCGACATCGGTATCGCCGCTGACATTCACAGTGATGACCTTCTCGGTCTCGCCTGGCCCAAACGCCACCGTTCCGGTGAAAATTGGGACATCCACAGCCGCAGCCGCCGCACTGAGTGAGTTGATCACAACGAGAGCATCGAGCGCCGTGACGGAACCATCGCCGCTGGGATCAATGAACGTCGAGACTTCTTCGACAGTAGGATCGAGCTCGCGCGCACCACTTGCGCTCAAATCATTGATCACCACAATGACGTCGAGCGCCGACACCTCGCCATCATTGGTGACGTCCATTCGGATGTTTGGATTGGTGAAGTTCGACGAGGGCATGGCATCTGCTGCCTCAGCGGTCGACAAAACAAACGATTGAATTGCCGACGCCGCCCCGGGATCTGGATCCCCCACCGTCGCCGAATGGAAATCGTCAACATCAGCTGGGTTTGCGTTGACGCCCGTGACAGCGTATTCAACGGTCGTGATCACAGCCGTGTACCCCGATCGTCTCACAATGAATCTGAACGGCGTGTCCCCGCTGTCACCCTCGAACTGTTCGGCATCAAGAGCCTCAATCGAGATTTCAATATCGTCGTTGAGGATCGTGCCGGTGGCACTCGCCAATTCCAGCAACGCGTCAATCGGCGATGAAAGGGTGACCGTGAAGCCTTCATTGGGCTCCACATCGGTATCACCCACGACGTTGATCGTGATCTCCTTGCTGGATTCGCCGTCTGCGAAATTGACCGTACCGGTGAGCTCGTCAGCGAAGTCGGCTGCATCGGCGGGATCACCGCCGCTGCCGGTCACCGTGTAAATCGCACTCGCCGTGCCACTGGTGTCGCCAGTGCGGGTTACCGTGAAGATGAATGGAGTCGTGCCACCGTTGCCTTCGAGCTTGCTGGCCGATGTGGCGGCGATCGACAAACTCGCGTCATCGTTCTCAATCACGCCATCAGCCGTGGTCGTGCCAAGGATGGCGTTCACCGGTGACGAAAGGGTAACAGTGAAGCCTTCATTGGGCTCCACATCCGTATCACCCACCACATTGACTGTGATCTCTTTGCTGGATTCGCCGTCTGCGAAATTGACCGTACCGGTGAGCTCGTCAGCGAAGTCAGCGCCATCGGCGGGATTACCACCGCTGCCCGACACCGTGTAGATCACACTCGCCGTGCCACTGGTGTCACCGGTGCGAGTCACTGTGAAGATAAACGGAGTCGTGCCGCCAGTTCCTTCTGGCTTGGTAGCCGATGTGGCGGCGATCGACAAACTCCCGTCATCGTTCTCAATCACGCCATCAGCCGTGGTCGTGCCAAGGATGGCGTTCACCGGTGACGAAAGGGTAACAGTGAAGCCTTCATTGGGCTCCACATCCGTATCACCCACCACATTGACTGTGATCTCTTTGCTGGATTCGCCGTCTGCAAAGGAAACGGTACCGCTGAGCGCCCCATTGAAGTCGGCCGCGTCGGCGGGATCACCGCCGCTGCCGGTCACCGTGTAAGTCGCGCTCGCTGTACCACTGGTGTCACCAGTGCGAGTCACTGTGAAGATGAAGGGAGTTGTGCCACCGGTTCCCTCGGCTTTCAATGCATCGGTCGCTGAGATCGAAAGTCCACCATCATCATTCTGAATCAGACCTTCAGCCGTGGTCGTGCCAAGTATGGCGTCCACAGGCGAAGAAAGGGTAACGGTGAAGCCTTCATTGGGCTCCACATCCGTGTCACCCACCACATTGACCGTGATCTCCTTGCTGGATTCGCCGTCGGCGAAATTGACGGTACCGGTGAGCTCGTCAGCGAAGTCGGCGGCATCGGCAGGATCACCGCCGCTGCCAGTCACCGTGTAAGTCGCGCTCGCTGTGCCATTGGTGTCGCCAGTGCGAGTCACTGTGAAGATGAAGGGAGTCGTGCCGCCGTTGCCTTCGAGCTTGCTGGCCGACGTCGCGACGATTGACAAACTCGCGTCATCGTTCTCAATCAAGCCATCAGCAGTGGTCGTGCCAAGGATGGCGTTCACCGGTGACGAAAGGGTGACCGTGAAGCCTTCATTGGGTTCCACATCGGTATCGCCCACCACGTTGATTGTGATCTCCTTGCTGGCTTCGCCATCGGCGAAATTGACCGTACCGGTGAGCTCGTCAGCGAAGTCGGCTGCGTCGGCGGGATCACCGCCGCTGCCAGTCACCGTGTAAGTCGCGCTCGCTGTGCCACTGGTTTCGCCAGTGCGAGTCACTGTGAAGATGAAGGGAGTCGTGCCGCCGTTGCCTTCGAGCTTGCTGGCCGACGTCGCGACGATTGACAAACTCGCGTCATCGTTCTCAATCAAGCCTTCAGCAGTGGTCGTGCCAAGTATGGCGTTCACTGGTGACGAAAGGGTGACCGTGAAGCCTTCATTGGGCTCCACATCGGTATCGCCCACCACGTTGATCGTGATCTCCTTACTGGCTTCGCCGTCGGCGAAATTGACCGTACCGGTGAGCTCGTCAGCGAAGTCGGCGGCGTCGGCAGGATCACCGCCGCTGCCCGTCACCGTGTAGGTCGCGCTCGCTGTACCACTGGTGTCGCCGGTGCGAGTCACGGTGAAGATAAACGGAGTCGTGCCGCCCGTTCCCTCGGCTTTCACTGCGTCGGTCGCTGAGATCGAAAGTCCACCATCGTCATTCTGAATCAGACCATCAGCCGTGGTCGTGCCAAGTATGGCGTTCACTGGTGACGAAAGGGTGACCGTGAAGCCTTCATTGGGTTCCACATCGGTATCGCCCACCACGTTGATTGTGATCTCCTTGCTGGCTTCGCCGTCGGCGAAATTGACCGTACCGGTGAGCTCGTCAGCGAAGTCGGCTGCGTCGGCGGGATTACCACCGCTGCCAGTCACCGTGTAGGTCGCGCTCGCCGTGCCACTGGTGTCGCCAGTGCGAGTCACTGTGAAGATGAAGGGAGTCGTGCCGCCCGTTCCCTCGGGCTTGCTAGCCGATGTGGCGGCGATCGACAGACTGGCGTCATCATTCTCAATCAAGCCATCTGCCGCCGCGGTACCAAGTGTGGCATCCACGGGCAAGGACAGGGTGACTGTGAAGCCTTCATTGGGCTCCACATCGGTATCCCCCAACACATCGATCGTGATCTCCTTGCTGGCTTCGCCGTCTGCGAAATTGACCGTACCGGTGAGCTCGTCAGCGAAGTCGGCTGCGTCGGCGGGATTACCACCGCTGCCCGTCACCGTGTAGGTCGCACTCGCCGTGCCACTGGTGTCGCCAGTGCGAGTCACTGTGAAGATGAAGGGAGTCGTGCCACCGGTTCCTTCTGGCTTGCTAGCCGATGTTGCCGCGATCGAAAGGCTGGCGTCATCGTTCTGAATCAGACCTTCAGCCGTGGTCGTGCCAAGTATGGCGTCCACAGGCGAAGAAAGGGTAACGGTGAAGCCTTCATTGGGTTCCACATCCGTGTCACCCACCACATTGACCGTGATCTCCTTGCTGGATTCGCCGTCGGCGAAATTGACGGTGTCGGTGAGCAAGCCAGCGAAGTCAGCGCCGTCGGCGGGATTACCACCGCTGCCCGACACCGTGTAGATCACACTCGCCGTGCCACTGGTGTCACCGGTGCGAGTCACTGTGAAGATAAACGGAGTCGTGCCGCCAGTTCCTTCTGGCTTGGTAGCCGATGTGGCGGCGATCGACAAACTCGCGTCATCGTTCTCAATCAGGCCATCAGCAGTGGTCGTGCCAAGGATGGCGTTCACAGGCGAAGAAAGGGTAACAGTGAAGCCTTCATTGGGCTCCACATCGGTATCACCCACGACGTTGATTGTGATCTCCTTGCTGGATTCGCCGTCTGCGAAGGAAACGGTACCGCTGAGCGCCCCATTGAAGTCGGCCGCGTCGGCGGGATCACCGCCGCTGCCGGTCACCGTGTAAATCGCACTCGCCGTGCCACTGGTGTCGCCAGTGCGGGTTACCGTGAAGATGAATGGAGTCGTGCCACCGGTTCCCTCGGCTTTCACTGCATCGGTCGCTGAGATCGAAAGTCCACCATCATCATTCTGAATCAAACCTTCAGCCGTGGTCGTGCCAAGGATGGCGTCCACAGGCGAAGAAAGGGTAACGGTGAAGCCTTCATTGGGCTCCACATCGGTATCACCCACCACATTGACCGTGATCTCCTTGCTGGATTCGCCGTCGGCGAAATTGACGGTGTCGGTGAGCAAGCCAGCGAAGTCGGCTGCATCGGCGGGATTACCACCGCTGCCCGACACCGTGTAGATCACACTCGCCGTACCACTGGTGTCACCGGTGCGAGTCACTGTGAAGATAAACGGAGTCGTGCCACCGGTTCCTTCTGGCTTGCTAGCCGATGTTGCCGCGATCGAAACGCTGGCGTCATCGTTCTCGATCAAGCCATCAGCAGTGGTCGTGCCAAGTATGGCGTTCACTGGTGACGAAAGAGTGACCGTGAAGCCTTCATTGGGCTCCACATCGGTATCACCCACTACGTTGATCGTGATCTCCTTACTGGCTTCGCCGTCTGCGAAATTGACGGTACCAGTGAACTCGTCAGCGAAGTCGGCTGCGTCGGCGGGATTACCACCGCTGCCCGACACCGTGTAGATCACACTCGCCGTACCACTGGTGTCACCGCTGCGAGTCACTGTGAAGATAAACGGAGTCGTGCCACCCGTTCCCTCGGGCTTGCTAGCCGATGTGGCGGCGATCGACAGACTGGCGTCATCATTCTCAATCAAGCCATCTGCCGCCGCGGTACCAAGTGTGGCATCCACGGGCAAGGACAGGGTGACTGTGAAGCCTTCATTGGGCTCCACATCGGTATCGCCCACGACGTTGATTGTGATCTCCTTGCTGGCTTCACCGTCGGCGAAATTGACCGTACCGGTAAGCTCGTCAGCAAAGTCGGCCGCGTTGGCAGGATCACCGCCGCTGCCCATTACCGTGTAGGTCGCGCTAGCCGTGCCACTGGTGTCGCCAGTGCGAGTCACTGTGAAGATGAAGGGAGTCGTGCCACCGGTTCCTTCTGGCTTGGTAGCCGATGTTGCCGCGATCGAAAGGCTGGCGTCATCGTTCTGAATCAGACCTTCAGCCGTGGCCGTGCCAAGTATGGCGTCCACAGGCGAAGAAAGGGTAACGGTGAAGCCTTCATTGGGTTCCACATCCGTGTCACCCACCACATTGACCGTGATCTCCTTGCTGGATTCGCCGTCGGCGAAATTGACGGTGTCGGTGAGCAAGCCAGCGAAGTCAGCGCCGTCGGCGGGATTACCACCGCTGCCCGACACCGTGTAGATCACACTCGCCGTGCCACTGGTGTCACCGGTGCGAGTCACTGTGAAGATAAACGGAGTCGTGCCGCCAGTTCCTTCTGGCTTGGAAGCCGATGTGGCGGCGATCGACAAACTCGCGTCATCGTTCTCAATCAGGCCATCAGCAGTGGTCGTGCCAAGGATGGCGTTCACAGGCGAAGAAAGGGTAACAGTGAAGCCTTCATTGGGCTCCACATCGGTATCACCCACGACGTTGATTGTGATCTCCTTGCTGGATTCGCCGTCCGCGAAGGAAACGGTACCGCTGAGCGACCCATTGAAGTCGGCCGCGTCGGCGGGATCACCGCCGCTGCCGGTCACCGTGTAAATCGCACTCGCCGTGCCACTGGTGTCGCCAGTGCGAGTCACGGTGAAGATAAAGGGAGTTGTTCCACCCGTTCCTTCTGGCTTGGTAGCCGATGTGGCGGCGATCGACAAACTCGCGTCATCGTTCTCAATCAGGCCATCAGCCGTGGTCGTGCCAAGGATGGCGTCCACAGGCGAAGAAAGGGTGACCGTGAAGCCTTCGTTGGCTTCTACGTCGGAGTCACCCAACACATCGATCGTGATCTCCTTGCTCGTCTCGCCGTCAGCGAACTCGACCGTACCGGTTAGCGAGCCACTGAAGTCGGCCGCATCGGCAGGATCACCGCCGCTGCCGGTCACCGTGTAAGTCGCACTCGCCGTGCCACTGGTGTCGCCAACTCGAGTCACGGTGAAGATGAAGGGCGTCGTGCCACCTGTTCCTTCTGGCTTGGTAGCCGATGTGGCGGCGATCGAAAGGCTGGCGTCATCATTACGAATCGTGCCATTAGCAGTTGCCGTAATGATTTGCGCGTTGTTGTTCGCGTTGGAGAGGGTGACGATGAAGTCTTCGTCGGGCTCGATCTCAGTGTCGCCAATGACCTTGATTGTGACCGTCCTGGAAGCCTCGCCAGGCAAGAAATCTAAGGTTTCGGAGGGAAATGTACCCAGTTCGAAGTCACTCGGACTCGCAGGTGTAGGCCCAGCGCCGCTCACATCGTACTGCACGCTTCCCGCGAGGCTTACATCACCGTCTCGCACCACCGTGAAGGTGAAATCAGTTAGACCACTGTTGCCTTCGTCTTGGTCCGCATTGTCGGGTGCGATGCTGATGCTGGTTTCATCGTTGAGAATCGTTCCGTAAGCTTCACCAAAACCGCTGATTTGAGCGCCGCCAACTACCGAATCCGAATCCAACTGAACGACGAAACTCTCATCTGGCTCGAACAAGGTATCGCCGTTGACATTGATCGTGATCGTCTGTGTCGAGACGCCGCTACCAAGCGTCACTTCGCCCGTTGGAAATTCCGCATTTTCGAAGTCGTCGGCTGATGCTGGATTTGGCCCGTCGCCAGGCAGCACGTTGTACGTGACCTTTACCTCGCCGGACGTTCGCCCAGATCGCGTGACCGTGAAAGTAAACGGCGTCGTGCCGATATTTCCTTCGGCTCGCACCGCATCATCAGGCTTGATGGTGAGCAAGGAAGCCGAATCCAGCCCGCTATTCAGCCAGATTCGATTGGCTTGGTTGTAATTGGCGACAAACGCATCAACGTCGCCGTCCCCATCGAGGTCGCCTAAAGAAACTCCACGAGAATTCGAGGCGGTGAGAGGTGGCCCCGAAGCAGAAAAACCCGCGTTTCCATCATTTTTCCAAACACGATCCTGCCCAGACTCAATTGCAACGAAGGCGTCCAAGTCACCGTCGCCATCCAAGTCGCTCAGTGCTACTCCACCAGTACCAGCCGTGTTTAGCGTTTGTGCCGACAGGCTGAAGATGCCGCCGCTGTTCAGCCAGACTTCATCAGTCTGGCCGCTAACATTACCGATGTAGGCGTCGAGATCCCCGTCCGCGTCCAGGTCACCAAGAACCACGGCTCGGCTTGCGCTAGTTCCAAGTGTTTGCCCGCTGTCGGTAAAGTTGCCGAGGCCATCGTTGAGATAGATGAGATTGGCGCCGTCACCGACGATAAAAATGTCCAGATCGCCGTCGCGGTCAATGTCTCCCAAATCCACGGCATAGCTGTCGAAGGTCCCGAGTGACTGAGCTGTTTCGAGGAAATTGCCAAGACCATCATTCAGATAGACACGGTCGCCCTGATTCAAGTTTGAACTGACTGCATCGAGATCGCCGTCGCCGTCCAAGTCGCCGAGCGCCACACCTGTTGTGTCTTCACTCCCCAATGCCTGGAGCGAATCCGAAAAGTTCCCTGCACCATTGTTGATCCAAACTCGATTCGCCTCACCTGTGTTACCAACGAAGGCATCGAGATCGCCGTCGCCGTCGACATCGCCCAGAGCCACACTCGTGCTGGCACCCGTCACGGGGAATGGAGTTAATGAGGACTGATCGTTGAAGGTGAATCCTGCTGAACCATTGTTCAAGAAGACTTGATTAACTTGCTCAAAGTTAACCGTAAACGCGTCCAGATCCCCGTCCCCATCCAGGTCACCGAGCTTCACGCCTCGTGTCTGGAAGCTCTCGGTTGTGCCGACGAAGTAGTGACGGTGCCGTTCCCAGAGGCACCAAGGATCGTGACCACGTGGTCCTCGACTTCGCCGTCCGCTGCGTCGCCGCCGATCGAAAGACCGCCTGCGGTGCTAACGCGAAAACGGGCGTAGGTCGATCCAGCTCGCGCGTCGGCTGGGACAGCAAAGGTCAGGATGTTATTGCCGGCTACGACATCCTGGCTGCGGAAGATCTGCTCGTTCGCGCCGTTGAGCGTCCCATCACCATTGAAGTCGATCCAGGCATCAAGCTTTGTATCGGCCGAAACGAACACTCGGACTTCGGCAGCCAGGGCTCCGATCTTGACCGGCGCAAAGGTCACGCCGTCCTCGTCATCGGGCGCTCCATTTGTATCGTCCCCATCGGCGAAAGCGTTTGGCTGGCCATCAGAGTCCACATCGCGTTCCGTCCCAAGGGTCGGTCCGATCGCCAAGTGTGTTGGCCCGTTGTCATCGATCAAGGTGCGAAAGTGCGAAGGCAGGTCACCCGCATCCACGTTGTCATCATTGCGAATCAGTGACGAAGCAGTCGCCTGCTCGATCTCAACTGCGTCCCCCGCATCGCCCGAAAGCGTCACCGTGAACTGCTCATCGCGTTCGGCAAGACTGTCGCCCTGAACGGTGACGTCAAATGTCTTCGTGACGTCACCGACGTCGAACGTGACAGTATCGGCCGGGAAGACCCCTCCCTCAAAGTCGGCGGCTTCTGCTGGATTGGCTCCGCTGCCCGAGACAGAGAAACCCACCGTCGTGCTACCACTTGTATCGGTCCCTCGCGTGACCTGGAACGTGAACACCGTCGGCCCCGAGCTCCCCTCCTTCTTCAGCGACGTCACCGACGAGATCGAAACCGTAGGCAGGACCGCCAACGCGGCCTCCGGCTCCTGACTCGCCTCCGAGACCTGCCAGGCGATGTCAGCAGCAGCGGACGGCTCCTGGTTCAAACCAAACTCGGCGGCCAAGAGCCGACGTGCCTCCAGTCTCTCAATCAGTAAACGCTGAAAACGCTCCCGTCGAGAACGCTTCTTGGAAGCCCGCAGTACAGCACGATTGGCAATATCCATTCAATCACTCGATAGGGGCAAATCAGGCAACCTCAACAACCCTGAACCGTCACATTGGGGGTTGCCGGGAGGAACGTAGGGATAGGCATACCACCAAACATGTTTTTTGGGGGGTTTGCACAATAGTAACCTTGGCAATCTACAAAACATAGGCAGCAAATCACGGGGAGCCCTGTTAGATAATCAAAAACCACCCTTCAGAGCTAGGCAGGTTTCTGATCGCCTTCCCCGACAAAACCAATGCAAAACGATTGGTGATCCGCTTCCCGTGATGAGCTCTCTCTCTATCTCCCTGATTGCAAAAACGCCTGTTTTTGTCTGTACAGGGAGCGCATGAACGAAGCTCCTCATGACTTGGAACCGATTGGGGTGACATTCGTACTCAGCCAATCCCCTCTTGCACCATACACAATTCGGGGGGCTCCCAGGCATCACAACGACGAGAGAACGTCAGATCAGGCAATTTGACTCACTACGGGGCCTTCGGTAGTTCGGGCTGGGTGTAACGCCAATCAAATACCCTCACCGGGCCATTCCGGCCCCACCTAATCACCGGAGGTCGGCATTCCGAGTTGTCGCATCTTGCGGTAGAGATTGGACCGATGCAGCCCCAACCGGGCGGCTGCGTCGGTCATGTTGCCTTGGCAGGCATCGATCGCTCGTTGGATATGAGTCGACTTGAAAATCTCGCGTCGCGTCACCCAGCGTCCCCGTGATAATTGGCTGTGTGTCTGGGCAGGCATCGGCGCCGAGGTGGTCAGCATCAAGTCGTCCGCTCCGATCTGATCTTCGCTGCAGAGGTAACAAACCCGTTCGATCGTGTTTCTCAATTCACGAATATTGCCCGGCCAGCGATGCGATTTCAGAGCCTGTCTGCGCATCGGGCAACAAGCGGGGAACCTGGCGACCAATCTGGTAGCAGAACTGGCTCAGGAATGATCCGCCAGCACCAGCACGTCGTCGCCTCGCTCGGCCAGCGGCGGCAGCGACAAGTTGACGACGTTCAAATCGGAAGAAAAGGTCCTCGCGAAATCGCCTTTGGCGGATCAACTCCTCCAGGGGTTGGTTCGTCGCGGCGATCACGCGGACATCCACAGGAATCGGCTGGGACCCGCCGACGCGAACCACCACTTTCTCTTCCAGCACACGCAGCAGTTTCGCTTGACCGCCGGGACTCATGTCACCGACTTCATCGAGAAACAGGGTTCCACCGTTGGCCAGTTCAAACTTGCCGACACGCGAGTCGCATGAGCGTCGGTGAAGGCGCCCTTCTCGTGACCAAATAGCTCACTTTCCAACAGGTTTCGACCAGCGCCGCGCAGTTGACCGCGATGAAGGGTCCGTTGCGGCGTTGACTCTCAAAATGAATGTGCCGGGCCGAGCACCTCCTTGCCGGTTCCGTTCTTTCCCAGCATCAGCACGGTCAGATCGGTCTTGGCAACCTTGGCAGCGGTTTGCCGAACCGCTTCGATCTTCGGATCCTCGCCGATCAAATGCGTGGTAGCGGCCGCATCATCGACCAATCGATCTCGGGTCTCGGTCAGATGCCTTCGCGTGCGGTGGGCTTGGATCGCCACGGCGGCGTGAGTAGCGAGATCGGCCAAGATCTCGGTATCGGCATCTGTCAAACCCCTCGCCGCGATGATTGATCGCTTCAAAGACACCGATCAACTCGTCGCGTTGGCCCGACATCGGGACGGCGACCAGTGAGCGCGTCTGAAACTCGAGCGACCGATCGACCTTGCGATTGACTCGCGACTCGTCGTCACTTCCGCCATTCCAGATCTTTGCCTCGCCGGACCGCAGGACTTCGCCCACGACTCCCGCACTGTCGTCCACCTCGAGCGAATCCCCTTCGACGCCCAGCGCCGGTCGCCCGATCAACTTCTTGCGGCGACGATCCCACAGAAAGATGCTGGCCCGTTCACAATTCAACAATTCGGTTGCGGTGTCGGCGATGCGATGCAGCAGCGCCTCATCATCCTCCAGTCGCTGCCAATCCGCCGCCGCTTCGAGCACCGCGGTGAGTTGCTCGATGCGGCGCAGCTGTCGCCGGTTCGTCTCAATCCGATGCAGCTGCCCCCGATCCGCCGAGACAGTGTTCCCATAGCGAAATGCCCTCGAGTTGCACTGGTCCGCGGCCGGTGGCTCGCCGAGGTGAAGGATCCAGCGCCGAGGGAACGACGCCGGAGTCAGGGCCGTGCGACTGATCGTGGGTCGTCCGAATGAAGTTGACTCAGCCCTGGCATGCAACGGCACCACGCACCACGTCGGCGAACTGGATGGCTCCCTGGTCGACCGCCTCGGCGATCAGCAACTCGGGGATTTCCTGCGGCGACCCAACCCATGCCTCGGCGATCCAGCGTCCCGATCGCCTGGACGACCACGATCCTCCCGCTCGCACCCCAAGCACTCGACCAACGATTCCGGCAACACGGACTGAAGGAACGCGGTCTTGGAGCCGTCGCGCTGCAGCGATCTCGACCATCTCCATGGCCAAGTCGGCCTCGATCGGATCGGTCTCGCGGGGGTGGGAACGGATTTGGTCAAGATGCTCTTCTGAAGGAAAACGTGCCGGGAGAAGTCAACATGGTCGCCGCTACGGTCCCGATGGGTACGTGGGAATCTCATGGTAGTGGCGTACCCGAGCTCGTGGACGTCCCCCGGTGGACGGCAAATAGACGAATCCGCTACCAAGTCGGTATCTTGTGGTCGCCCCCCTCGGCGGAAAGACTCGTTGAGGCGGCGAGACGATTGACGAAATCATCGGGAACAGGCGATATGCAATTTGAAGGGAAAAAGGGGCTCGTGCTTGGGGTTGCCAACGATCATTCGATCGCTTGGGCCATCGCAACAGCAAATCATGGACGCGGGAGGGGAATGCGGGTTCACTCATTTGCCCGACCGCGAGGATGACGAGCGAAAGCGAAATCGACGCCGCGTCGCCCAGCTGACCGACAAGTACGAAAATGCGAAGTTTCTCGTCCCCATGGATGCCCAAAAGGACGAGGACATTGCAGCGCAGTTTTCGAGCAAACGGCCGAAACGTTCGGGAAAATCGACTTCCTGCTGCACTCGATTGCCTTTGCCGACCGCGATGACTTGGCTCGCGAAACGGTCTACACCAGCCGCGACGGCTTCAAGTTGGCGATGGATGTCAGCGTCTACACGCTGCTTGCCTGCACCGCCGCCGCCAAACCGATCATGAATCCGGGCGGGGCCATCGCCACGATGACCTACTTCGGCGGCGAAAAATGTGTGCCCGGCTACAACGTGATGGGGATCTGCAAAGCGGCCCTCGAAGCCACCGTGCGCTACCTGGCCTATGACATGGGACCGCACGGGGTCCGCGTCAATGCGTTGTCGGCCGGGCCCGATCCGCACGCTCGCCGGTCGCGCCGCGGGCGTGGAAGACATGCTCACGCTGTACGAACACATGGCGCCGCTGGGTCGCAACATCAGCCACGAAGAGGTTGGACGCACCGGCGCCTTTCTGCTAAGCGACGACAGCAACGGCATCACCGGCGAGATCCTGCATGTCGATGGCGGGTATCATGCCATGGGCAGCCCCGGTCGACTGCTCGATCATTTCAAGAAGCAGCAATCGTGAGCGTCGACCTGTCCCGTCGCTAAGCTCCGTTGCCAGATTCTTCCATTCCTCGACGATTCGAAAGGTCACTCGCAATGGTTCGCACCGCAAGCACCATGCTTCCCGTTGGGCACCTCGGCACCCGATTTCTCACTGCCTGATACCGATGGCAACAGGGTCTCGCTTCAAGACTTTGCCGGCAGCCGGGCACTGCTGGTGATTTTCATGTGCAATCACTGTCCCTACGTCAAACATGTCGCCGACGAATTGAAGCGATTGTCGGATGAGTATCTCGCCAAGGGAGTGGCGATCGTGGGGATCAACAGCAACGATGCGGACAAGTATCCCGACGATGGGCCCGACGCGATGGCAGCGGAGAAGGCAGAGCGGGGCTATCAGTTTCCCTACCTCTATGACGCCGACCAAGAGGTCGCCCAGGCCTATCATGCGGCCTGCACGCCCGACTTCTTTCTGTTCGATGGCGACCACAAACTCGTCTATCGCGGACAGCTCGACTCCAGTCGACCCAAAGCGACATCCCGGTGACCGGTGAAGATCTGCGAGCTGCCTTGGATGCCGTCTTGGCCGGCCAATGCGCCCAGCGAGAAGCAGACTCCGTCGATCGGCTGCAACATCAAGTGGAAAGAAGGCAATGAGCCGCAGTACTTCAACCCACAAGGGACTGCGTGAGCGTCCCCTATCTTCAAGAGTTGACGATCGGTCTCGCGCTCGGAGCGGCGCAGCTTGACCCCGACCGTGCGCGAGCGGCATGCCCAGTGGTTGCGGGAACAGCAGTCGCCCGATGGCGGATTCGCGGGGCAGGGAAGGGGAAAGCGATCCGTACTACACGGCGTTCGCCTTGCGCGGCTTGTGGGTGCTTGGTGAGCTGGATGCAGCAACCGGGGCCGCCGCGGCCTCCTTTTTGCGAAGCACGATTGACTCGAGCGCGAATCGATCATCGATTTGATCTCGCTGATCTTTGCTGCGGCGATCTGTGAGATGGCCGTGGGCGAAGTCGTGCTCCCGGACGACGACCTGGCCTGGCGAGACAACGTGGCTTCGCTCCTTGCCAGCTTGCGAACCGAAGACGGCGGCTTTGCCAAGACCCCCGAAGGTCGCGCCGGCAGCACCTATCAGACTTTCTTGTCGGTACTCTGCCACGAGCTGATTGAGCTGCCGATTCCCGATGTCGGATCGGATCGAATCGTTTCTTGCCTCACAGCGGCATCCGGACGGAGGCTATCTGGAAATCCGGGCCGCCAAACGACCAGGCGTGAACCCAACCGCCGCCGCGATTGGCACCCTCAAGGCACTCGGATCGGCTCGACCACCGACGATCATGCGGCGACCGCAGACTTCCTGGCCGAAATGCAGTCCGACGAGGGAGGCCTGACCGCCAATACGCGAATTCCCTTTGCCGATCTGCTCAGCACGTTTACCGGTCTCTTGACCCTCGCCGATTTGGATGCGATCTCGCTGGTCAACGTCGAGGCGATCAATCGATATGCTTTAGCCATGCAATCACCCGAAGGTGGTTTCGTCGGGTTCTCTCTCGATCAAACCGCTGACGTTGAATACTCGTTCTACGGCATTGCCGCCCTCTCGCTCTGCCAGACCTACCAATGAATCACCACTCTCTCGCCGTTGATCACGTGGCCAAATCCTTCCCGACGGCCAATCGACACTTGCAGGTCCTGCGAGATGTTTCCCTGTCGCTGACCTCAGGTGACTCGGTCGCGATCGTGGGTACCGAGCGGAAGCGGAAAGAGCACGCTGCTGCAGATCCTCGGAACGCTTGATCGTCCCGACAGTGGATCGGTTGCCATCGATGGCCAGGACCCGTTTGCCCTGAATGAAGGGGAACTGGCAAGATTTCGCAACCAGCACATCGGGTTCGTCTTCCAGGACCACCACCTGCTGCCCCAGTTAACCGTGATCGAGAACGTGCTGGTGCCAACGCTGGCCACCGGCAAGCCGAGCCAAGAGGACCTGGAACGTGCCAGATCGCTCGTCGATTCGGTTGGGCTGGGTGATCGCCTCGGGCACCTCCCGAGTGAATTGTCCGGAGGCGAACGAGAACGAGTTGCGATCGCTCGCGCGCTGCTGATGAATCCCTCGCTGATTCTGGCCGACGAGCCAACGGGCAATCTTGGATCGCAAGACCGCCGAGCAGGTCACCGCAGTGCTGCTTGATCTGCAAAAGTCATCCGGCGCGATCCTGATCACGGTCACCCACAGCGATGCGCTGGCCGCGGCGATGGGCCAGCGCAGGGAATTGATCGACGGCCAACTCGGCACCGAGTAGCTCAGGAATCGTACGATGGGCTTCCAAGCCCGTCGATTCGCAAAGCAAGGGAAACCGTTGCCTGAGGGGAAGGAAGAGCGAAGAGAAGATAAGACGCAAGAATCGACGGGCTTGGAAGCCCATCGTACGTTTGGAGATCAGGCAACGTCGCCCAATTCGAGTCGCTTTCCGTAACGCCGCAAGACTTGGCCCCGCAGTTCGACCCAGTTCTTCGGCTTCCAGATTCGGATCCGCCTCGACCATCGCCTGCGCGATCTCGCGGGCGACGACCAGGATCTCGAAGTCGCGATCGAGCTCCGCGATCCGCATCGGCGGAAGCCCACTTTGACTTCGCCCCAAAACGTCGCCGGGACCTCGCAACCGAAAGTCCGCCTCGGCCAACGCGAATCCGTCTTCGGTTTCCGCGAAGATCTTCAGCCGCTCGTTCTCCTCCGGTTGACCCTCGCCGTCGGTGAACACGCAAACGTGGCCCGCATGCGAACCACGCGAGACGCGACCGCGAAGTTGATGCAGTTGGGCCAGTCCAAAACGCTGTGCCCCGAGGATCGTCATCACCGTGGCATTGGGGACGTCGATGCCCACTTCGATCACGGTCGTCGTGACCAAAACCTGCAGTCGTCCCTCGGCAAATGCATCCATCACGCTCCGCTTCGCGTCGTGATTCATCCGACCATGCAAGAGACCGACGCGGATAGTCCGAGAGGGGACCGTTGCACAGCTCTTCGAATACCGATTCGACCGAGCGTGACATCTTCTCGTTCTGATCCTCGGCATCGGATCGGCGAGCCGAAACCTTCGGCGCCACCACGTAGGCCTGGCGGCCCTCCTTCAATCGTTGGCGCGACGAACTCCCACCAGCGCAGTCCGCCAACCGTCATGAGCCAGGTAAGTGTTGACCTTGCCCCGTCCCGGTGGCAGTTGGCGAATCGTGCTGAGTTCCACGTCACCGAACAGGGTCATCGCAATGGATCGGGGAATCGGCGTGGCGGACATCACCAGGTAATGCGGATCGACGCCGCCGCTCTGCAGTGCGTCACGCTGCGTCACTCCGAACTTGTGTTGCTCGTCGATCACGCACAAACCCAGCTGTTTGAACTTCACGTCGATCGTGCAGAACGGCTTGCGTCCCGACCAACAACTCGATCTTCGCCCGACTCGGTCGCTTCGATCACCGCACGCCGCTCACCGGCGGAGAGCGAACCGCAGAGCAACCCGACTCGCACTCGACTATCGGCGAGAACTCGCGTGCAGCGTTTCATAGTGCTGACGTGCGAGCACCTCGGTCGGGGCCATCAAGACCGCCTGATATCGATTGGCGACCGCCAGCATCATGGCATAGATCGCGACGACCGTCTTGCCGCTGCCAACATCCCCTTGCAGCAAACGGTTCATGGGAAATTGACGCGACATGTCGCCGCGGATCTCGGCAATCGCCTGCTTCTGGTCGTCGGTCAACTCAAACGGAAACCGATTCACGATCCGCGCGTCAATGATCGCTGACGACGGTAGAGGCGGTGATCGCAACTCCGTGGTAAGTCGCCGCCGACGCATCGCCAATGCCAGTTGCATCACCAGCAGTTCCTGAAAAACCAACCTGGTTCTCGCCCGCAAGAGTTCCCGCTGATCGGTCGGGAAATGCAGCCCACGAATCGCTTCGTCGATGCCGGGCAACTCTCCAGACGAGATCGATGCCGTGAGCCCTCAATGCATCGCCCGCCGTTGCTCGGAGCGACGGGGGCATGACCTCCGCCAGTTCGCTGGCCAACGACTCGCGAAACCTCCTGGGTGAGCCGCCGCATGTCCGACTGTTTGATCCCCTCGGTTAACGGATAGACAGGCAGAATACGAGGTCGAGGCATGTCTTCGTGCTCGTCCAGAATCGTCACTTGCGGATGAGAAAACTCCATCCGCAACTCCATGCAACTTGGGAACGCCCGAGATCAGCACCCGTCGATCCAGCGTCAACTGTTCGGCTCGGAACGGCTGATTGAAAAAGAGGATTCGAACGGCCCCAGTTTCGTTCTCGACGATCGCTCCGAACATCGATTTGCCCGGAGTGCGAGATACCAGTTCGGCGTCGGTGATCGTTCCGACCATCGAGGCGGGCTCCCCCTCCTGCAACTGATCCACGTTGGCCCAGGGAGCGGGAAATTCATAGTCGCGCGGGAACAGAAACAGCACGTCCTGGGCGGTCCGCAGCCCGAGCTTTGCCAAACGACCGGCCCGAGCCCGGCCCATTCCAGGCAGGTACTGAACGGGTGTTGCTAGCTTGAGTGAAGTCTGATCCTTCAACTGAATTTCGCCCCGCGTCACGTGATTGGAAGGAAACGGCCACTTCCAGGTGCGATCGTTTCTCCAATGGTAGCGAAGCTGAGGCGGCAATTCACCTTGATGCCCAGGGCCTGGTTACCTAGTCTGCGATCGAGGCCGACGCCCACACCGGCCTTTGACCCGCGATCGCATGTCAGGAAGACAGTACGCCCGCATGAAGCCCACGCCGTCGACCGAGGTTGGTGCCGCCAACCCAATGACCGTGCCCACATCTGTCCGCCACCTTCGCGTGCTGGGCAAGGGTCGTGCCGCGCAGGCTGTCCTGGTGGAGGCGACCATGCCAGAGGGTCGCAAGCAAATCTGCGTCGAAAAGGTCTTCTCAGCTGGCTGGCTAACCCGCACCATCTATCGGCTGTCATTCCAAGCTCCGTTTGCTTACCAGAGCAACCGAGATGCGATTCTTGCCTCCTTCTACCGACGACGGGTTGCGGCCGCAATCGTGGCGGCCTCGGATACGGGCGTCAAGGTTGCGACGCCGCTCTACGTCCGCTTCGACGAAGCCACTGGGTCTTGGGTCCTTGCTGCCCAGTGGATCAACGGCCGCGGGATCAAACCGGCTCCCGCCGATCGCTCGCGCTGGCGAAGAAGCCTATCGGCCCCACGATTCACCAAGCACGCTGGCGAGTCGCCGAAGAAGAAAACGGAAGTGGAAGATCTTGTCGACACCATGCATCAGCTCGAAACGTTGTTCAACGACAGCGGTTTGACCGGTTCCGGCTGGCAAGTCGCCCCTCGAGCCCTGGTCTCGACCGCAAATCTGCTTCGAGACAAGGACCACTACACCGTCATCGATCTGGAATCGGGGATCCCCGCGGTTCTGGTCCCGAAGTACTTGATCGCTGGGGCGGTGCGAGGCGAACTTCCACCGTTCGATGATCTCGAAATCGACAAGCTCTGCAAGTGGATCATCCGGAACGATCGTCTCCTTCACGGTCGTCTCGGGGCCGACGGCCTGCTGCAGCTAAGAGACGACTTCGAGAAGCTGATCGAGCATTCGTCGCGCTGGAAGGACTCGGAATTGTCGTTGCTGCGGCGTCCTTGGCGACTGCTGCGCCGCGATGGGATGACCAACTATCAGCATGAGTGTCTCCGCCGCTGGGAGCAGGACCGAACGATTGATCGAGCGACCGCGACCGCCCTGCCCAAGCAGGGCTGGAAGGCGCGCCTGATCTGGTACGCAGGTCTTTTTCCAGGAGCCATGGGCAGACATGCCAGTCGCCTGATCGGCAATCGAGACTATCGAAGCCATCTCTCCAGGTGCATCGTCAGTCGAGCGTATCGCAGCGAGCAAATGGACCGAATGATCCGAAACCAAGAAGTGAAGTGGATTGAATCCCAGCGGCTTGGTCCTTCGACGCGGCTGACTGCATTTAGCTATCTTGGCCACCGAATTCTTGGAATGTGCACGCCGCGAGCCATCCACCGCCTGATGACGGACCGTCGACTCCGTAGGAAGCGTGCGCGACAGGCAATGCTGCTGATGTTCAGCTCGCGTTACCAGTCCTGGTTTGGACAATCACGGATCGAATCGTCGATCACTTCCTGGCAGCGTGCCCAACGGATTTCCGCTCAGCAGGCCGATCAGCTTCGTCTGCAGTTGTCGGGAAACGAGGTGCGAGCCTACATGCGAGGACTTGGTGCCCACTTGGCATTGAAAACATTCGCGCCGGTCGTGGTGCCCGCCAAGTACGGTGGGATCGCAGCATTCATCGCCAGCGGCAATCTATGGTTCTTGCTGCCGATGCTTTTGATGCCGGTCCTACGTTCGCTGGTGACCCTGGCGAGTTGGTGGTCCACTCGCCGCCAGAGGATTCCTCACGGCGAGGCGTTGCTGGCAGGGATGCTGCCCGTGGTGGGCTCGGTCGCCTTTCCTCTGCAGATGTTCACAACGCGGAGCGAGTTGTCGATGTTCCTGATCCGCGACGCGGCATCCAAGCTCGGACGCCGACTACCGATTTATGGCGGCCCGAATTCTCGCACGGAGATCGCCATGATTCGATCAACCGACGGGCTGATCGAATTGCTTGACATCCTCTCAACGCTGACACGCAAGCTGCCGGGCTCCGTCGGACGATTGAATCAGCATGGCGAGGCTTTGATGCTCAAGAGCCCACACTCAAAACGCACGCGTCTGGGAAGCTGGCTGGACCAATTGGCGACCCAGCAGATCGCCGAGCACGAGTCGCAACCCGGTATTCGTCTCTGCGACGATTCGCTCGAGCTGACCAGCGGCCGCCTGGAAGCGGCCTGATCATTTCAGCACTCCGATGACACGGCCGTCCGATGGGCTTCCAAGCCCGTCGATTGCGCTGCGCCGAACGGCCGCTGTCGCCTGAGCAGGCCGACGGGCTTGGAAGCCCATCGGACGTGTCTTCAGGCAGCACCGAACCCCAAGCGGAGTCATTAGCCCATTTCGATCTCGTAACCAGATCGATAGGGGCGTGCCAGGAACGCGTTGGCCTGATCATCGCCCACGATCTGCTCGGTTTGGTTGTCCCATTTCAGATCGCGCCCGAAGCGGGCCGAGATGCCTGCCAGGTGGCAAACATTGAGCATTTCCATATGGGTATGCACATCTGAAATCGGCTGTTGGCGCGTCTTCACGCAGTGCAGGAAGTTCGCCCAATGAGCGGAGCGTTCATTCCGTTCCATGGGCATCCCTTTGTAAACCTTGGAGATCGCATCCTCTGGCAACGGGTTGTCGGCGAGATCCTCGACCGGCTTTCCAGCAAGCGTTTGACGGCTGACGAAGATGCGTCCCTTTTCCCCTTCAATCAACACGCCATTGCGTTCGTCATTTCGAATGACCATTTCAGCGCCATCAGGATAGGCAACGGTGAACATGAATTCCGTCGCAGTGTTGTAGCGATCGTTTTGCGTGGGGTATCCGTCTTGGAAGGCGACGGGGTGTTTCGTATTGCCGCTGCCGCTAATGGAAACCGGTCCATCGGTTTGTCCATTGAGCTTCAGCGCCCAGTTGCAGATATCGACGTGGTGGGCACCCCAATCGGTCAACTTGCCGCCCGAGTACTCGTACCACCAGCGGAACTCATAGTGGCAGTTGGTGTTGCCGCCACCCTTGCCGTCCTTGCTGGGCAAGTACCGGTAGTCGACTTTGGGTGCGGGTCCGAGCCAGCGATCCCAGTTGAGTTCTTGAGGCACATCGACGACAGGAATCGATGGGCTCGTCGGCGCACCACCAATCGATGCTTGAAGGCGATTGATTTTGCCAAGCCGACCCTCGGCAACGATGGCCATCGCCTTGACGAACAGGTTGAACGTGCTTCGCTGCTGCGTGCCCACTTGAACAACACGGTTGGTGTCCTTCTGTACCTTGCGAATCAACTTGCCTTCGTCGATCGTCAGGGTCAGTGGCTTCTCGCAGTAGACGTCTTTGCCGGCCAACATCGCTTCCACCAGCGGCTTGGTGTGCCAGTGGTCGGGCGTGGCAACATGAATGACGTCGATGTCATCACGATCCAATAGCTCTCGATAGTCCTCGTAAAGCGCTGCCTTGCCGCCGCTCATCCGTTGGTTGGAGCTCTCGGCCCGACCCTTGATCAACATCGGCGATTGCCACCACGTCGATCCAATCTTTGGCGGACCGAACGTTGCCGTTGGCCATGCCACCAGCACCGATCACCCCCATGGCGATTCGATCATTCTTGCTGCGAGTTTCCTGGGCCAACGTCTTGGGTTGGGAACAGAAATAGGGCACCGACACGGCGGCCCCAGCGGCGGCCGAGGTCTTCAAAAAATTTCGTCGATTGGGTTGTCTCGGGAACACGCGTTTCCTCCTGGATCTTGGTTCAAAAAGAAGATGAATTTCAAAGTTTGATGATTCCGGCGCCCGCATCCCGGCAAACCAGGGACGGCAAACCAAGAACGGGGGTCCCAAATCTGGAGCCAGAGTCCGGACGAAAAATCTGGACCTGGAATGGAGAGACTGGGATCTGTGGACTGGGATCTGTGGAACGGGATTTGTGGAACGGGATTTCCGGAGTGGGTTTGGGGGAATCTCGAGTGGCAGGAATTCGAGTGGTGGCGATAACGTCCCGAAAGATCCGAGAACCCCGCGGTCACCTCCCATAGTCTAGACAGATCGGAACCACTTTGGGGCAACGAAACCAATCACGGCCGGCAACTCATGCCGCGGGACTGGCCGCGGGCGAACGGGCTTGGCCTCGGGGGCCTGACAGACTCGGGGGCCTGACAGACTCGGGTGACGGGACTGGGACTGGCCACTCGGAACTGGGACTGGAACTGGGACTGGAACTGGGACTGGAACTGGACTGGGACTGGTGACTGGTGACTGGTGACTGGTGACTGGGGACTGGGGACTGGGGACTGGCCAAGGGTGACCGAGCCGGAAGCGAATCGATATACTCCGGCCATCGTTCCGATTGCTTCGATCGAATCGGCGACGCTTCATTCCCCATCCCGGATTCAGAATGACTGACAACCCATCGCCGATTCATGATGCCGTATCAGAACGAGATTCCAAGCAGTTGCATTCCCTGTTGACCAAGGGGGAGTACATCTTGTTGAGCACGACCAAGAGCGAGCAAGACGATGATGAGAACATTGGCGCGGTCACTGCGGAGATTGGTGACATCGAGGTCTTGGTGGTATTCTCCAGCGAGGAGAGTGCCGGACACTTCGTTCACGAAAGTGGCGACCTGTTTGAAGATGATGAGGAGGTCGACGGCGTGGTTGTGGAGGGTGGGGCGTTGCTGGACTACCTGCCCGATGGGTTTGGGATCCTGCTTGATCCGGAGTCCGACGAAGCGCTCGTCATCGAACCTGGCATCATTGTCGAGGTGAAACAGATTGGTTCTTGAATCGATCACTCACTCGCGCGAACCTGATCGAGGGCACGTCCGCCATGACGTCGCCAACAGCAGGCTGCTTCTCGGGTTATCATGGAGCCAACCCAATTTCCTAGGAGCATGCCAAGGTGTTTCGATCGCTGTTGTTGATTCCTTGTGTGGTCTCGTTGGTCCTTGCAGCCAGTGCAACGGCGCAGACTTTCAAGCCACTGCCTCCGCCTGGGATCGAAGTCGATCCGCAGGTCATCAAGCAGCTGACGAAGCGCGTCGAGGAGTTACGGATCCGCGTCGAACTGCTCGCCGAGAACGATGCGGCGTCATCGAGCTGGCGGCCGGATGTGGAAGTCTTGACGCGTGCTGTTCGGCTCGCTTTGGCCCAAGGCGGCTTTTACAAGAAGAGCGAACCGGAGATCGCCGCCAAACTGCTGGACGAAGCGGAGCGTCGCTTGGAGAGGGCGTCGGCTGGGGATCGCGGACTGTTGTTGCTTGGATTGCAACCCGAAGCAGTGGACGGCCCTCAATTGCTCGTGGGCGGATTTCGCTCCAACATTGACGACTCGGTGCAACCCTATGGGCTGGTCATTCCGGCCGGCTTTGTTTCGGACAAGGCTGGCGGGTATCGCGTGGACGTCTGGCTGCATGGTCGTGGTGACACGAAGACCGAGGTCGCCTTCCTGGACGAACGGATGAACAAAGTCGGCCAGTACGCACCCGAGGATGCTGTGGTGCTGCATCCGTTTGGCCGTCATTGCAACGCCTTCAAGTTTGCGGGCGAGACCGATGTCTACGAGTCACTCAATCATCTCGGAACGTTGCTTCCTGTGGATCCGCGACGGATTGCGATTCGGGGATTCTCCATGGGTGGTGCCGGGTGTTGGCACTTGGCGGTGCACAATCCCGCAGCCTGGTTCGCCGCCAATCCAGGAGCAGGATTCGTCGATACGATTGTCTACCAAGGATGGGAGAGATCGGCACCGTTTGAGCTGACTGAAAACCGGTTGCGATTGTTGAAATGGTACGACGTGCTGCCATGGGTTTCCAACCTCAGCAACACGCGTGTGGTCGCCTACAGTGGTGAGGTCGACAAGCAAAGACAGGCCGCCGATCGTGTGATCGCTCAAGCCGATCAAGACGGAGTCGAAGTCGACTACGTGATCGGGGCTGGCATGGCACACAAAATCGATCCGGAGAGCGGCAAGAAGGTTGACGCACTTCTGGCCACCTGGGCAGAGGATCTGGAACCGAAGCCGCGTCGTGAAATCAACTTCGTCACCTACACGTTGCGATACCCCGGGGTCGATTGGTTGACCGTCACTGGCTTGCATGAACATTGGACCGAGGGGCGCGTCCAAGCAAGAATTGTCGCGGACCGAAAAATCGACATGTCAACCTCCGGCGTCCATCGTGTGAAGCTTGACTTTCGTGAGACACCGTGGCCGACCATCCCTGGCGATGTCGAATTGACGATCGACGGTCAGACCATCTTGGTTCAAGATTGGGAGGAAGCCGCGGGACTTCAGGTCGAGCTTGAGCGTCTGGAGCAACCGTCCGGCCAATCCTGGAGCGTGGTGGAAACGATTGATAACGCACTGCGCAAACGACCGGGGATGCAGGGCCCAATCGACGATGCGTTTTGTGAACGTTTCCTCTTCGTGGCGCCGAGTCGTCCAGCAAGTCACGGCGTGGTGCAACGCTGGATCGATCACGAGTTTCAATACGCCCAGGACCGGTGGCGGCGTTTGATGCGTGGCGAAGTTCGAATCGTCGACGACAAAGACTTGACGGAGGAGGACATTCAATCCAACCACTTGATCTGCTTCGGCGATTTCTCAAGCAATCTGTATCTCCGCGAAATTGCTTCTCAATTGCCCATCAAGTGGACCCGGGATGATCTCCAGGTCGGGGCGGATCACTACGACCCAAGTCGGCATGCAGCGGCTCTCTGTTTTCCCAACCCACGAAACCCGAACAAGTACGTGGTCGTCAACAGCGGCATGACGTTTCGCGAGTTTTCCAACGTCAGCAACTCGCGTCAGATCGCAATGCTTCCTGACTGGGCCGTGATGGATGTCAGCGGCGACGACGATGCGACCTTTCCCGGCCAAGTGGTTGCCGATGGATTCTTTAGCGAGCAGTGGCAGTTGAAGTCGAACGCTGATTGATGCGGCGCACCAGGTCGCAGTGCGATGGTCAAAGTCGAGGCAACGGCCTAACAAGCTGGAAAGTGCCAGTTTGAACCATGGTGGCCGTCAATCGTCGACCCGTTGAATCCTCCGTCGCTCCAATCAAGGTGAAGCGACATGCTCGACGCCCTGGCGAGCGTAGAAACAGCACCAGCAGTGTTGTCGCGCTGACTCATTTTCAACGAGCGATCAACCGACGCTGCTTTCGTAAGGCCATGGCACCTGGTGCTACCTGCGGGCCATCCGCTTGGCAATGGCAGCACGCGGCAACGGCATGATCTTGGCTGCTCCACCGGGATTGAAGAGCAGATCGTCTCGGCTTGGCTTGGTATCGGTGTTCTCGTATTGCACGAGGTAAGCGCCGATCTGGACGCCACCCTCTTCGTAAACGGGCGGCCAGAATTCCTCACCGCGAATCGCAAGCGTCTTGGCAAGCAACCGCGTCGCCCGTCCGGAGAAACCACTGAGCACCATGTCAAGCCGCCCGAGCGCCTCGCGAAACAGATAGAAGACCAATGCAGTGTCCCGGTCCTTGCCCCCGGCGTAGGCCCAGGTGCCGTTGTCCTTTTCGTAGTAGAAACCGGGCTCGGGAGCATTTTCGTTCTTGCTCAGTCGCACGCCCGCCGATGCCCCACCTGGTTTGGGATCACTGTCGCGGTAACGCAAAAAGAATGGGCACGACCGTGCGGACACATCATCCACATCGTCCTCGGTTACAAATGGCGTGCAGCCAAAGGCATCGGCAAACAGGAGCTCGACCACGGGGTTGCTCTTCACGCTGCCGATGCAGACCATGCCGCGATCGCCCTGAGCCTCGACAAAACCTTCAAACACTTCCGAGGCTCGAGCTCGAGCATCCTCAAGGCTGACCTCACCGGGACTCCAGACCAACGATTGCTGAATGCGATCCGGCATGGGAACCGGGAGGCTCTTGCCATCATCATCCTCGGACGAGCCCTGATGCTTGGCGGATCCTCCAAGCGTCGAGACGCCATTGAGCAATTCACCGAAGAGAACCGCGTCGCTGGCAACGACCGTCGCGTTGTCGGGGGAATTGGTGGTGGCATTCTGGCGCACCCCCAAGACAATCTCGATCTCGCCTCGCCGAGCGAGCAGCTCCCAAAAATTCTCGGCGTTGACAGCAAACAAGGCCCCGGGCAGTTGATCGGCCGCGGCATAACCATGATCGATCAGGTAATCGCAAATTCGCGAGAGGGCATCGAGGGGGATGTACTTGGCTTCGTTCTTCAGCAAGGACGCGACCTGATGGCGGTCCAGACCCGTGTGCTCAACGATCGACTTGATAGTCCCAGGACGCTTGCGCCGATCTGGAGTGTGACCGAGCAGTTCCGCCAAGCGAAATGCATATCTCATGGAAGGTTACGACTGTGGGGATGAGAAGGCTGGTAATGAGGTGCGATAGTCTACCAAAGCGATCGACGGATCGGGGGACAAGGTGTCAGCTGTGAAAATACCAATCCAGGCCCTTCGGAATTGAAAGCAATGGTTCTGGTTCATCCAAAAACGGGGGAACGGCCAGGCCACAGACGGATTGGGCCGTTGTCACCAATGGGTGCGAACGAGACCCGTTTGGGTATCGGCACCCCGTTGCTGTGCTTTCCATACGATGGCTCCACCGGCAGTCAACCGCGCCCAGATCCAGAATGCAATTCCCCCCCAGGCTTTAGGTACCGCGGGAACCCATAGTTCGCATCCAATGGCGGCGAACCAGGTCGCGGAAACAGATCCCCCCGAAAGTGCCAAGCTCTCATCGAGAAGAAAATCAATCGGGAAGAAGGGCAGGGGAAGAGAGGACAGGCAAAGTTCCCGGGTGGTGCTGCTCGCATTGGAGGCCTGTCCCTTATCGGCTCCTTCCTCCCTGCTTGGCTCCTTTTTGGCTTCTTCTTGTTTTTTCCCGGCGCCATGCTTGGCTCTGAATGGGGCTGGCGAGGGGCCCGGGAATGATGCTCGGGGGATGCGAATTCCTCGGTAGGCTGCCTTGGCGTGCCGAGGATTGACCCTCGTCAGCGTATAATGGATCGGTCCCTCGGTCCTCGTGAATTGCCGCCATGTCCATTGCCTCCCCTCCCAAGCCCTCTGCCACTGCGTCACCGAGCGGTTCAGCTCGAGTGGCTTCGGAGCACGTGATCCACTCTCGCATCGAGGAGGCTTGTCGGGCTTTGTGGCGAGCCGAACTTGTCCGCACGGTCCTCGGGATGGTCGTGTTCTCGATCACCGCGCTGCTCATCTGGGTGGTCATCGACCAATGGATCTATTCCCCTGGACGGTGGCTCCGACTGGCTGCCTTCCTTGGCATGGTCGCGTTGATAGGTCGGTACCTCTACGTCCGGGTTCGACCGCTGATTGGGAGCACCATCCGGCCGGAGTACGCGGCTCGGTCACTTGAACGAGACATGCCTGAGCTGCGTCAAGCGTTGACAAGCTATGTCACGCTGCAGGCCGATCGCGATGCAGGGGACCTTCGTAGTCGCGTGGTGCGTTCGATCGGAGCCTCGACGGCAAGCCGTTTGCGCGGGCATGATGCCT
This sequence comes from Pirellulaceae bacterium, assembly GCA_963767665.1. Taxonomy (GTDB): domain Bacteria; phylum Planctomycetota; class Planctomycetia; order Pirellulales; family Pirellulaceae; genus Rubripirellula. Next base: position 486,473 of record CAVYFC010000009.1, on the reverse strand, counting down.
TGCCGATAGAAGCGACCGGCACGCTTCGTTGGTGGGTGGCGACCGCCAGTGCTCTTGCTGTCTTGGTGGCTTACGCGGCGTTCTCTCCGAAGAACACACTTCAGTCGGCAGCCCGCTTGGCCGCACCGATCGCTGCGATCGATCCACCTCTTCGTGTTTCGATCCGGGAGGTGAAGCCAGGAGACTCCGAGGCGATCGCCGGGCGATCGGTTGAGATTTCAGCTGAGATCGACGGCCTGCGCAGCGGAGAAGAGGCCGTTTGCCACTGGGAACTTCCAGCCGGTCGGCAAGAGTTCGCCTTGGTCCGTGATCCCGACTCGAGGCGGTTCAGCGGTCCATTGGCCTTGCCCCACTCCGCCGGCGGCGTCGTGCGCTACACGCTTTGGGCGGGGGACGCGACGGCGGGCCCATTTGAGCTGACGGTTCAGGACGTTCCCGTTGTCGCCCTTGAGTCGGTGCATTACACGCCGCCGAAATACACAGGACAGACTCCCTATCGCAGCAGCAACGGCGCAATCACGGCACTCGACGGCAGTACCGTCAAGATTGTCGCCAACACGAATCGGGCGATCGACAAGGCGAAGATCGAGTTCAATCCTCGCGCGTTGGGCAATCGGATGCAAGCCACGGCCGGCGCCACCGAAATGGAAATTGACGCGACCGGCACCGCCCTATCCGTCGCTTTCCCACTCCGCAGCGCCTACGGCCGATCGGCCGCAGTCGAATTGGAAGATTACCGCATCCTGGTCTGGGACGCGTCGGACCAAGGGAATCCCGACCCCATCATCTATCCCATCCGCGTCGTGCCGGATCTGCCGCCCGAAGTGGCCATCACCGTCCCTGCCTCTTCGCCCAAAGAGGTGCCGATTGACGCGCAGCAAATCATCGAGGTGCATGCATCGGACCCCGACTACGGATTGAAATCGATCAGTCTCGAGATCCGCGCTGGCATCGACTTGGTCGACGAACCGGTACTCTGGAGCAGCGAGGCCGGCGAAAAGGGACATCGCGTTGCCGAGTTTCGTCTGCGTCCGACCGCACTGCAATTGAGAATCGGTGACACGGTCCAGGTCGTGGCGATCGCAACCGACAATCGATCCAGCGATCTCTATCCCAACGTGGAAGCCAACGTGGTTCGCACCGATCCGGTCACCCTGCGAATCACTGCCGGTGGCGATTTGCCGGAGCCGAACGATCCGAGCGCCGATGGGTTGTCGAGTCCCGAACCAGACTCCGGCAAAAGCGAGCAATCCAAGCAGAATTCGTCAGGCGACGCTGGCGATTCTGGAGGCAAGGGAAGTGGCGGCAGCGGTGGAGAATCCGGCGACTCTGCCAACGCCGGTGAGACGGGACAGCAGCAGTCCGGTGGAGGAGGTGCGGGCTCCGACACGCCACAACAATCCGAAGGCAACCAAGCCGGAGGCCAACAGGGAGAAGGTGGCGACCAGAACGAATCGGGGCAGAACGAATCGGGGCAGAACGAATCGGGGACAGGCAACGAATCGGGGAAGGGCTCATCCGACGGTGGTGGCGCAGGCGGTGAACAATCCGGCTCATCCGATGCAAGTGAGGGTGGCCAGGAGCAGGAAACGCAATCGCCTGGCTCCGACTCCGAATCGAATTCAGGATCTGGGACCGGTTCCGAAGGCGCCAGCAGCGACAGCTCCAACTCGGGTAATGCGGGGGGCAATGCGGGGACAGGCAAGGATTCCGGTGGCGCCGAACCGCCAGGGCAGCCACAAGGGGGTGCCCAAAATGATCCCCGTGGAGCAGGCGATCCCAGTGGGGCCAGCGATCCAAATCGAGGGACCAATGGGGAGGCGGACTCCAACACCGAGGCAGGAAGCGATCAGACCCAACAGGGACAAGGATCATCGAGACAAGGATCATCGAGTGGCGCGGACTCGACCGGTCAGGACAATTCAGCCCGTGGCCCCCAAAACGCCGGCGAGTCTGCCTCCCCCGGCGAGCCATCTGGTTCGCAAACTGGATCACAGGGCGATCAGGGAAACGCTCCGAAGCAAGCACCGAAGCATGACGGCGAAGCTTTCGAGCGGATTCAAGACTACCTGGAGAAGAATCGCAACCAGGGCTCTCAGGATCGATCCTCCAATCAGGGAACCCAGGGCCAGGGAACTCAGGGCCAGGGAACTCAGGGCCAGGGAACCCAGGGCCAGGGAACTCAGGGCCAGAGCAATGCAGATCAGGGCAACCCAGATCAGGGCTCGCAGACTGATCAATCACCGTCTGGTTCCGACTCCTCTGGTCAAGGCAATCGCGATTCTGGCGACCAGCGCGGGTCTTCGGCGCAGCAGGAGCGAGGATCGCCAGCAAGTGCACAACCTGGATCGACAAGCGAGCAGAGCGACGGCGGTCGCAGCGGCGAGGAATCGGGTAACCAACAAAACGGCGGGGAAGACTCCGCGGAAACCGACCAAGGAACAGGAAGCGACCAGGCCGCAGGCACTGAGGGTCAGGATTCAACTGCGCAGGGATCCGCGGATGCTCAGTCGAGTGGGACTCCGCCCTCGAACAACGGGTCGCCCGGTGACCGGTCTGCCGATGACCGGTCTACTGATGACCAAGCCTCGAGCGGACAACCTTCCGGCGATCCGTCGCAGGGTCAGTCCGGCGAGTCGGGAGACAGTGAGTCCGATGCATCGGCTGATGCGGCTTCCAGCAAGGGTTCCGAAGCGACCTCGACGCAAACTCCCGGAAGCAATTCCTCGACGCCCGAATCCGATTCGGGGCAGGGGACCGCGAGCGGCAGTGCCACACCGAACAACGCATCCCAGGGGGGCGAACCGGGGCAACCCAATGCGTCAGCCAGCGCATCCTCAGGCGGTGCGGGGGATGGGGGCGAGCAAGACGATTCAGCCGTGCAACCGCCGGTCCCTCCCGATCCTGTCAACGTTGAGTACGCGAAGAAGGCAACGGACCTCGTCTTGGACTACCTCGATCAAACCCGTGAGGCTCCCGATCCCGAATTGCTGGAGGAGTTGCAGTGGAGCAAGGATGATCTGCGGCGTTTCACCGAACGTTGGCAACAGGTTCGCGACATGTCCCAGCAGCCTGGCCTGCAGGGAAATCGCGACGTCGAAGAGGCGCTCAAAAGCCTCGGCATGCGTCCAAAGGGAGGCGGGGCCAGCACGAATCGTGAGTCGGGCGACGCACTACGCGGCATTCGTGACTCGGGCAATCGCAAACCACCTCCTCCAGCATTCCGCGACGCGTTTGATGCGTTTCGTCGCGCGGTGGGCCAGCAGCAGTAATTGTCGCGCGGTTGGGCGTTGCAAGCCTGTGTTCGCGTAGGGAATGCTTCAGCTTCGCTTCGGACTTGGATTGCGGTATTCTCTTTCTAACCCAAGTCCGAAGAGAATTGCATGACCGCCAAATCCAATCGAACCCTGTTTCGCAACGCCTCGCTTGTCTTGCCCCATGAGGTGCGAATCGGTTCGCTGCTGGTTCAAGACGGAACGATTCTGGAAGTGGATGCGGGACCAGCCGTGTCCGCCGATCATGTCATCGACGCATCCGGTTTGCATCTGATGCCGGGCGTGATCGACGATCAGGTTCATTTTCGCGAGCCCGGACTGACTCACAAGGAAGACCTGCGAACAGCCTCCCGCGCATGCGCCGTTGGCGGTGTCACCTCGTTCTTGGAAATGCCCAACACCAAGCCCCCAGCGATCACGTTCGAAGGGGTTCGCGCCAAGGAACGTTTGGCAGCGGCGAAGTCGCTGGTCCATTACGGGTTCTACATCGGCGCGACTCCCGACAACGTCGAAGAGCTATCGCGTGCGTCGGACGTGCCGGGGATCAAGATCTTCATCGGCAGCAGCACGGGGAGCCTGTTGGTCGATCAGCAGGAAGCGCTCGAACGGATCTTCGCGGAAACCACCCTTCCGATCTGCGCACACTGCGAAGACGAGTCGACGGTGCGCGCCAACGCCGAACGTTTCAAGGGCACCTCCGACGTCGCCGACCACTCGCGGATTCGCGACGAACGGGCCGCGGTGATCGCAACGCGTCGTGCGATCGACCTGGCCCTCCGTCACCAGCATCGTTTTCACGTGTTGCACGTTTCCACCGCTGCAGAATTCCCGCTGCTCGCGGATGCCGCGCCCTATGTGACTGCCGAGGTCTGTCTGCACCATCTGTTTTTTAATGTCGACGACTATCCGCGATTGGGTAGTCGGATCCAGATGAATCCTTCGATCAAGACGGCTGCCGACAATGCAGGACTCTGGCAAGGCACTGCTCGATGGCACGATTCAGGTCATCGCGACCGATCATGCCCCTCACACGCTGGAGGAAAAGCAACAGCCGTACCCGCAAAGTCCTTCCGGATTGCCGGCGGTCGAAAACAGTCTGGCCTTGATGCTCGATCAAGTGAACGCCGGGCATTGTTCGATCACGCAGGTCGCCTCCTGGATGTGTGATGCGCCGGCGCGAGTCTGGGGGATGGTCGGCAAAGGGCGCATCGAAGCCGGTTACGACGCCGATCTGGTGCTGGTCGATCTCGACGAAACACGAACGATTCGCGATGAGGAACAATTGACCAAGTCTCGCTGGAGTCCTTGGCATGGCCAGACGCTTGACCGGTTGGCCGGTCGCGTACGTTCCTGATGGGCCGTCAAGTCTGGAGCCGGGCCACGGCTTCGATGAAAGCCATCGTGGCTGCAAACTCCGCTTTGATCACACCCGCGGCGGATTACTGGAACACTCCCGAGGAATGGATCGGCACTGGCTGAGCCAGTCGGCGTGATTGACGCAAGATCGACCTTTCGACAGTCGAGCGGAGATTCTGACGAAGGCCAGAATCAACTACAATCTTCGCTTCCCTTCCTGAGCCCCAACCAACCGGAGACCCGCCGATGAAATACGCATTTGGACTTTCCCTCGCATTGACCCTGATCGCAACGACTCGCCGTGGCCGATCAACCTGCATTGTCCGATTCCGATGTCATCGTCTTGTACGACGGCGGCGACTTGAGCGGATGGGCGGGTCGCTAGGATCTTTGGTCCGCCGAGAATGGTGAGATCGTCGGGCGGACGACCGACGAGAAACCGATCGATGGCAACACGTTTCTGGTCTGGCAGAGGTGATGCAGCCGGACAACTTCGAATTGACCGCGCAATTCAAGATCGAAGGCGGGAACTCCGGAATCCAATATCGCAGCAAGGTCATCGACGAAGACAAGTTCGTGGTCAGTGGCTATCAGGCCGACATCGACTTTACCAACAAGTTCGCTGGCATTCTCTACGAGGAGAAGGGTCGTGGCATCCTGGCAAAACGCGGCGAGAAGGTCACGATCGACGAGGCTGGCGAAAAAGCCGACCTCACGATTCGGCGACGAAGCGGGCACTTGCCGCCGGCATTCATCCAGGCCAGTGGAACGACTTTCGAGTCGTCGCCAATGGCAACCATCTGCAACACTTCATCAATGAAACGCTGACCGCCGAAGTGATCGATGAGCAATCCGAGAAGGCGGCAAGCGACGGCGTGATCGCGCTGCAGATCCACCAAGGCCCAGCAATGACGGTGCGATTCAAGAACATCAAGCTTCGCAAACTGAAATAGCGCATCCTGTCGAGCTCCGCAAGTCGATCTGGGAGATCGCAGGCACCCGTTTGTCGTCGGGGCCTGTTTCCTCGCCGCTATGATGAAGGATGAGAAGGTCATCTGATCGACCTGATTTTTAGATCCCCCCATTCGGCAAACTCCCCTCTGCCCACGCTCATGGCAAAGTCGATCTGGCCCGCCGACGATCAAACGGAGTCGCTTTTGGAAGCGGCTCGGCAGGGGGACAGCGATGCGGTCAACCAGTTGCTGGAGAAGCACCGCGGGCCGGTCCGCCGACTGGTTGAAATGCGGCTCGACCGCAAAGTGCAGCAACGCGTTGACGTCAGCGATGTGGTTCAAGATGTGCTGGTCGAGGCGAGTGGTCGGCTGGAGAAGTACCTGAACGATCCAGCGATGGCCTTTCATCTTTGGATGCGTCAGATCGCTTGGGATCGCATCATCGATACCTACCGCCGCCATCGCGTCAGTGCGAAGCGCAACATGGATCGCGAGCGGCCGATGACGGTCGCGGCGGGCAACGACCAATCCACGATCGAGCTTGGCGGCCCAGATCTGTGATCCCGGGCATGACGCCTGCCACTGCCGCGGCTCAGCGAGAGATCGCGGCCAAGGTGGAAGCGGTGATCCAAGATGCTCAGCGAACAGGATCGCGAAATCATCCTGATGCGTCACTACGAGCATCTGTCCAATTTTGAAATCGCTGAAGTCCTCGGACTCAACCCGCCGGCGGCAAGCATGCGTTACCTGCGTGCACTGCGACGGCTGCGTGAATTGCTTGAGCAGGAGGATGTTGAGGGCGGGCGATGGGGATTCGGAATGAGCCAAGCCGTGCCAGCGCAGGATGCCGATCGCGAACAACGACTCGCCGATATTCTCTCGGACGCTGCCGACGCAGTTTGTCGTGGCGAACTGATCGACTTGAATTCGATGTGTCAGGCGCAATCCCGACTTGGCGGATGAGCTGAATCGACTGTTCGGAACGATGTTGGTGACCGACACGGCGGGCGCCGTTCTGGACGAAGGCGTCGCGAGCGTGAGCTCGGCGAGTCGCTGGCGAAGTCTCACGCTTGCCCACGACGCTCGGCGACTACGAGTTGATCGAAGAGATCGGTCGCGGTGGCATGGGAGTCGTCTTTCGCGCCCGACAAATCAGTCTTGATCGAATCGTCGCCGTCAAGATGATCCTTCGCGGTCGTTTGGCGAGCGAATCCGACTTGCAGCGATTCCTCTCCGAAGCGACGCGCCACGGCTCGGCTGGAACATCCCAACATCGTGCCCGGTCTACGAAGCGGGGGACATCGAGGGGCGTGCCTATTTCAGCATGCAGTTGGTGGAAGGGCCGACGCTCGCGGACCTGGTCGCCGCTGCTCCGCTGCACCAACGTGAGGCGGCGAGGATCGTCGCCGCGATCGCTCGCGCGATTGGCTACGCGCATCGAGCAAGGCATCCTGCATCGCGACCTGAAGCCGAGCAACATCTTGGTCACGATCGGATGGCACGCCGATGATCACCGACTTTGGCCTGGCCAAGCAAACAGGCAGCAAAGCCGACCTGACGCGCAGCGGGATGCTGATCGGCACGCCCGCTTACATGTCGCCCGAGCAAGCCAGGCGGACGTCGCAATCTGGTCGGCCCGCAGAGCGACGTCTACTCACTCGGTTGCGTGCTTGTACTTTGCATTGACGGGTCGCAGTCCCGTTCGTGGCCGATACGCCCATGGACTTGGTGATGCAGGTGATCGAGCAGGATCCGACGCCACCGCGGGCGCTGCGTCCGAGTCTCGATCGCGATCTGGAAATGATCGTGATTCGCTGCCTGCAAAAACCAATCGACCTGCGTTACGAATCGGCCGATGCGTTGGCCGACGACCTGGAGGCCTATCTCGCTGACGAGAAGGTTTCGGCAAGCAGCGGCCGATTTCACCAGGTGATCGCCCGTGTCTTTCGCGAAACCCATCATGCGGCCATTCTGGAGAACTGGGGCACGCTTTGGATTTGGCATTCGATGGTGCTTGCTGGTCGCCGGCCTCTTGACTTGGCAACTGAGTCGTCACGGCGTGACGCAGCGTTGGGTCTACGCGGCGGTATGGACAGTCGGGCTGGGCACCTGGGCGGCCGTTTTCTGGAAACTGCGCCAGCGAATGGGACCGGTCACCTTCATCGAGCGTCAGGTTGCCCATGTCTGGGGCGCCAGCATGATCGCGATCGGCATGCTGTTTCCGATCGAGTGGTTGCTCGGCCTGCCGGTGCTGACGTTTTCGCCGCTGCTGGGCGTGATCAGTGGGATGGTCTTCATCATCAAGGCGGGCATGCTTCACGGCGTGTTCTACATCCAGGCCGCCGTCTTGCTCACGCCGCCGTGATGATGGCGTTGATGCCCGAACACGCCGCACCTGCTCTTTGGCATCGTCGTCCGCAGCCTGCTTCTTCATTCCGGGATTCAAGTACGCTCGGCGGCGATTCGCAGGACGAGCCCTTTGATCGCAGCGATGGCGTCACTCCCGTTTTCATCGTGCACGCAGTGTGAGCAACGAAAGTTCGGGGCGGCAATTGATTCGCAGCAGATGCGTGCCGCTCAGACCTCGCGTGACATGCATCGTCGTGGGCGGTTTGAAGAAATCGCCCGATGCGTATCGGCTGCCGTGGAAACTGGGACTCAGCAGCGGTCCGGCAATGGAAGCCGCCCTTGGCCACCATGCGTGTGTCCCGCCAGCATCAACGTGACACCATGTCTCCGCGCCCACCAGATTTGATCGGGGCTATGACTGAGCAAGAGGCGAAATCGGCCCTCTTCATCTGGCGGCAGATGCGGCCGCTCAAACCAGGGGTGCTCGTTTCCAATCAACGTGGCATCCACCTCACCCAGTTGAAGATCGACGGCACGACCTCCAAGATCAGTCCAGCCTGCACGGCTCATGGCGTCGCGTGTTTGTGATGAGTCCACGACTCGCTTGTCGTGATTCCCCAGAACGTAGTAGCAACCATCACGGGCCTTGGCCGGTGAGAAGATCTGTTCCAGCCAATCAATGCACGGCTGTGCATCAATGATGTCACCGGTCAACGCCATCAAGTCGGGTTCCCACTCAGCCGCGCGCTCCACCACATAGCGAGTGAAGTCGGGATGCACGTCCCCGGTCAAATGAATGTCGGACAATTGGGCGAATCCGATAGCCGTCCAATTGCTTTGGCAAATGCACCACGGGCAACTCAATCGTCTCCACCGCCAACTCGAAGATCTGGTTCAAAGGCAATCGCGACTGGATCTTGCAACGGAGGGATAGAGCAAGCGGGTTATCGACTTGCGTCCCAACCGAAACCACCTCCGATTCTCGCTGGACCGGCATCCACTCCAACCCGAAGAGCGGCCTCCAAAGCAACCAGGGCAATCCGAGCCACAACCAAGAAGACAGGCAAAGCCATGCATAGAACTGCAACGGCATTGGAATGGGAATCGCCTGCGGTCGGCCCTGCAACACATCGCAGACAAGATCCCATTGAAGAATGATCACCAGCAGCGGCAACACGATCGTGAAGACGAAGAACAACTTGACCAATGCCTTGATCGATCTTCGGGGCAATCCAAAGCCATTCAAGCGATTGTAGATGGCAAGATTCAATCCGAAGTGACCGATCAGAATCGCTGCCACGATGATCCACCAAGCGTAAGGTTTCATCTGCCTTTACAAAGCCTTGGGACGCATGGCTTGAACGAACTTCGCCGCGCCGTCCGCGGTGAGCCTGCACCAATCATCCAATGCGACATCAAAGATGGCGATCGCTGCCGTTGGCATGTCGAGCGATTGACCAGCAAGTAAGGAGGCAAGATGAGTGACCCCTGGATTGTGAGCCAACACCATCAGCCGCTTGGCATCACCTCCGTCGCTGCGAATCGTCCGCAGCAATGCCTCGGGAGAGGCCAGATAAAGCGCGGGGCAGTAGGAGACCATCGGATCGCTCGCCCATTCCTCCTTCATCAGCTCGACCGTTTCGCAAGTCCTTGCGGAGGTGGAACTGAGGATCAGGTCGGGGATGGCGTCGACGTCAGCGAGCCAGCGGGCCATCCGCGGCGCATCGCGACGCCCCCGTTCATTGAGAGGGCGATCGTGATCCGACAATCCGGATCACTCCAATCACTCTTGGCGTGTCGCATCACAATCAGCGATCGCTGTGACGTCGCGTCAGCCAACGGCTCAGACGCTGACGATGCGGCCTCAGCAGACTGGCGTACGGCTGAATGTCTTTTTGGGGGAGAACGCTTGGACATGATGTTGTAGAGACGATTCCGCAAGTAATGGCCGCCGGGTACACTGAACCCTCGCTCGAATGAATCCTTTCCCCATCACAGCGATCAGACTCATGCGACTCGCCACGTTCCGTCGGAATCTCCGCCGCAATTGCCATTCTTCTCAGCTCGCTGCCCGCGACAGTGACCGCCGAAGATTGGTCTGGATGGATGGGAAACCAACGAGACGGAGTTTACCGCGAAACGGGAATCGTCGACGAGGTCCCTCAGGATGGTTTGAAGATAAAGTGGCGAAAACCGATCGCGGTGGGGTATGCCGGTCCCGCAGCCGCCGAAGATCATGTCTACGTTTTTGACTACAAGGCGGAATCGGGCGCGGTCGTTCAACGACCCGGGCCAACGGGCAACGCTCAAGGGAAAGGAACGTTTGACCGCGTTCGATGCTGCTAGCGGAGAACAGATCTGGCAATACGAGTACGATTGTCCCTACAGCATCTCCTATCCGAACGGCCCACGATGCACGCCAACCGTCGATGGCGATCATGTCTACACCCTTGGTGCCGAGGGCGACTTGAAGTGCTTGAAAAAGGCGAGACGGCGAGGTCGTTTGGGAACGGAGCCTGAAGCAAGACTTTGGCGTCGAGGTGCCGATCTGGGGTTTTGCATCGCATCCGCTCGTCGATGGGGATCTGCTCTACACGATGGTCGGCGGTGCGGGGCAGGGAATCGTCGCTTTTGACAAGTTGACCGGCGAGGTGCGTTGGAAAGCTCTCGACGCACAAACCGGCTATTGCCCCCCGTCGATCATCTCCGCCGGCGGCACGCGTCAGTTGATCGTGTTCCATCCACAAGGCGTTGTCAGCCTCAATCCAAAGGACGGAAGTCAACACTGGGAGATTCCGATTACTCCCGATTTTGAGATGTCGATCGCCCGACCGATGATTGACGGCAACCGGATGTACGTCAGTGCGATTCGAACTGAAGCTTTGATGATCGGTCTGGACGAAAACGAGCCGACCGCCAAGGAACTTTGGCGAGGGGAACCGAAGGAAGCGGTACACGCTGGCAACTCCACACCACTCTTTGTCGACGGTGTCATCTACGGGACCGATTGCAACGAGGGCTGCCTGATCGCCGTCGACAGCAAGGACGGAACAAGACTATGGAAAACATTTGAGGCGACCAAGCCAGGCGAAAATCGCTTCCTCTCACATGGCACCGCCTTCATCACACGCATCGGCGACAGCGACCGCTATCTGCTGATGAGCGAGACGGGCGACTTGCTGATGGCAAATTTGACCGAAAAGGGATTCGAAGAGCTTGGACGTTTCCATGTCGTCGAACCGACTTCCGAGTGCTTCGGTCGCTCGGTGGTATGGAGTCATCCAGCCTACGCCAACCGCACCGCCTACATCCGCAACGACAAAGAAATCGTGGCCGTCGATCTGGCCAAGCCCTGAGCAAGTTGAATGCTCGGAGGGTTGCAGGCAGCTGGATGTGGAGATTTCGATCGTAACCCGAAGCGTCAGCGAGGCTTGTTGCGCAACTCATTTCCTCGCTGACGCTTCGGGTTACGTTTGGCCGCAAAGTGGCGATGTCCAGCTAGTGGGCCGAGAGTGGTGTGGATTCCAGGAGACTGATGATCAGCGGCAAGAGTTGCTTCTTTCGACTGACAACCTCATCCAGTTGATAGAGTTTCTCCTCGAGCTGAGGGTAGTTGATCTCTTCCCAGCCGTCCGGCTCGCGGCTCATCAGCAGCAAGCTTCCGTTGCTGGCGATATCGGTGACCAGCAGTGCGGAGAAATCGAGCCCATCTTCGCGTGCCAGCTTCTCCAGGGCCACAGAAAGCTCTTTCTTACGTTGCCAGAACAAATCGAACCCAATCTCTTCAATTTGCGAGATCGAAAAGCGGCGTCCCGATTCTTCGAACTCTTTGCAGTCCTCGCGCACGACCTGATCGGGATCACAGGAGCGCAGCGCAGAACCCACCTGGAAGAACTCGTTGGCGTATTCCTTCAGGTCGACGCTGCAGAACTGCTGCAGCCACTCAAGCAGTTCGCTGTCGGTGTCAGTCGCCGTCGGCGAACGCAGAAAGAGCGTATCGCTGATCATTCCTGACGCCATGCAAAGAGCGATTCCCGGCGTTGGCTCCAATCCTGGCGTTTTGAAACATTCGGGCAACCAGCGTACAGGTCGATCCGACGGGTTCCATGTAGAAGCGAATCGGATGGTTCGACTTCAGCGAGCCTCCGAGTCGATGATGATCGAGCACTTCAACGATGTCCGCCTCCTCCGCTCCCTGAACCGCTTGAGAGAGTTCGTTGTGGTCGACCAGCACGAGTTCGGGCTGCGGTGGATTCACCAGGTCACTCTTGCTGAGACACGCCGATCAGTTTGCTCGCCGTCGACGACCGGAAAGATGGTTTGCGGCGAACGAAACACTTGCTGACGCGCGGTGGCGACCGGCATTCGGGACGGGATCGTCATGAAGTTGGTGTCGATCACGGATTCAATCATCTGCGCAGCCTTGATCCGCATCGTCGTTGTCGCGGTGTCATAGGGGCTATTGATGATCGAGACACCTCTGCGCCTCCGCCAAGTGCATCAAGCCGCTGGAAAGCTTGTAGCCACCGGTGACCACCAGCGCGCGGACCCCCGTCTCGACGGCCGGAAGCTGAATCGTTGGCCGGTCACCACTGACGACCAAGAGTCGTCTCCGCAGGAAACTCCTCCACCCGCGAAGTGAATGCCATCGGCGCTCATCGCACCCACGGTGACGACCAAATCATCAACCTGCGATCAGGATTCGACGGCGTGCTGAAACGTGCCACCGATGACCGAGACGACTTGATCAAGGCTGCTGCGGACCTCGCGCGACTTGATTGGGTCGACACCACCTTGCAGCATCAATTCCAACAGATCGAGAAGCGTGACGATCCCAATGACGCGATCACTCTCGTCGAGCACCGGAATCGCCCGCACACCGTGGTCGTTCATCCGCTGGTAAACGTCGAAGAAGACGTCATTCTGCCTGGCCACCACCGGTTGGCGATTGCAAACATCTTCGACCTCAGGACGAATGTCCATGATGATCTTCGGTGACGCCACATTTGCTTTGCGAAGGACGAACTCCGTGCGCTGGTTGGGCGTCCCGCAACAGGCGGCGATCGCATCCGGGCGCGTGGTGCGTCGCAAGAAGTCCGCATAAGCCAACGCGCTGCAGATCGCATCGGTATCTGGGTTGCGGTGGCCAAAAACGTACACAGGCATGAATGATTCCGCTGGCAGCTGGAAAGGAAGGTTCGCGCCGAATCCACCAAAGCCCACAGGAACCTGGCGCGACTCGATGCTACGATCGTAACTACTTCACTCCCCGTGGGAATGCCTGGAGGCGAAGAGAGAAAGAAGGGCCGATGGGATCAGCTACCCCAGGCGATCCAGGTCCTCGGAGTGCAACCAGACGAGCGTCGAACGGGTGCCAGCGAGCTTATCGATTCAGCAATTCCTCGGCGGCCGCCAAAATTTCATCGGGCTCGCTCATCCTTCCCTCCCCACTGACGCGGCAACTGAGCCAACCCGATTCGGGACCGACAAAATGGCAACCGTCGTCGCGCAGCTGAGCGACATTGCGTTGGACCGACGGCTTGTTCCACATCGAAGCGCTCATTGCCGGAGCGATCAGAACTGGCCCCGCCACCTGCAAATAGAGTGTGCTGATCAAATCGTCTGCGATGCCGGTGGCGAACTTGGCCAATAAATTGGCAGTTGCTGGAGCCACGACCATCAAGTCGACGTCGGCTGCCAGCTCGATGTGCGCCCAAGGGATAACGCCCGCCCTCAAAGACCTTCTGGGCGACCGGTTTTCCCGACAGCGCCGCAAGGGCCGCAGCGCCCACAAACTCCGTTGCCGAACGGGTCATGGCGACGCGAACGTCGTAACCGCACTGAACCAGTCGGCTGCACAGAAAGGCCGATTTGTAAGCGGCGATCCCTCCGCCGACGGCCAGCAGGACTGCCGACCCGCGTTCGCTCATAGATCGGAGATGTCGAGGTCAGGACCTTCGGCAGCTGCGATCGTGGCATCCAAGTCCATCATCTGCTCGACCTCGTTGTCCATGTTCAAGACGATCTTGTCCTGCATGATTTCCTGAAGCACGATGGACATCTTGTCGTGCGTGTCGACGTTGACCAAGCGCCCGACTTCCCTGGTTGAGCTGCACCAAACGCTTTTGAATCAGCGTGCTGAGCTTGAACCGGCCACCAACCTTGTTGACGATCTCTTCTTCTTTTAGCTCTTCGAGCATGGATGTTTTTCCTTTTGGACTTTCAATATTTGACAGATCTCGGCAACGGCAATGTCGACCGAACCATTGATGACTTGGTATTGATATCGATACATGTACCGCATCTCGGCCAGTGCCGTTTCCAGGCGGGCACAAATCGACCTCTTCGCTCTCGGTCTCGCGGTTTCGCAGGCGTTGTTCAAGCTCTTCCATCCCGCCGGGATGAATGAATACGGTAATCGGATCCAAATCCTGTTGGTCCAAAACCGCCAAAGCCCCTTGAACATCGATCTCCAAAATAACCCAACGCCCCTGCGACAGGCCAGAGGCAACCTGCTGGCGGAGGGTACCATACCAGTAGCCGAGCCCGAAAACCTCCTTGCTTTCCAGGAATTCCCCAGCTTCCCGCCGGCGATCAAACTCGTCCTGGTCCATGAAAAAGTAGTCATTGCCGTCCTGCTCACCCACTCGGGGTGGGCGGGTGGTAGCCGAGATGCTCAGCGTCAACGGGAGATCACACTCCTGCAACAGATGGCGCACCACCGTTGATTTCCCGGCACCACTTGGCCCGGAAATGATGATCAATCGGCCCTGACCGGTGCTACCCATCACCCCTCACTTCTCACGGTTTTCGTCGCAACTTGCCTACTCAAGATTCTGGACGAGTTCTCGCATTCGTTCAATCGCACATTTGATCTCAACCACATGGGCCGAAATCTCCGCATCGGACGCCTTGCTACCGATGGTATTGGTTTCGCGGAACATCTCCTGCAGGATGAAGTCGAGTTTGCGGCCCATCGGCTCCGGCTGGTCGCCCCCCTGCAGGACGCTGGTGAACATCGCCAGATGGCTTCCCAGTCGCATGACTTCTTCGCTGATGTCCACACGATCGGCATACACCTGGACCTCACGCAGGAGTTCGACGGTCTGGACCTGGAGGTCATGTTCCTGCAGGACACGTTCGATCTTCGTTTGCAGCCGATTGCGATAAACGTCCACCGCTCGCGGCGCCAGCTGCTCGATGAGGGCCAACCGCTCGCTGGCCTGACGGCAGTCCTCCTCCAGCGTTTCCGCCATGCGATGGCCTTCGATGGCCCGCATCTGATCCAAATTATCGATCGCCTTGGTGACCACCGATTCGACGAAACTCCACAGTTCCCGATCGTCTCGGCGGCTCTCCTTGGTCGAACTGAGCACACCGGGCAGGGTCAACAGCAAGGCAAGATCGACTTCGCCCACCACGTCTTGATTGCCGTCGCGCAGCTGCCGCAACTCTTTCAGGTAGGAAAGCAGAGCGTCGGTATTGATATTGGGAATTTCCTCACCGGGGGCCCGCCGCAGCGAGACCGAAACATGGACCGTGCCGCGATGAATCCGCGAACGAACCAAGGCCTCGATCTTGGTTTCCAGGGATGAGAGGGAATCGCTGATCCTGGGAACGCACTTGAACCCACGGCTATTGACCGTCCGGAGTTCGACGAGAACGATTCCCCGATCGCCCTGCTCGGTCGCATGCCCCTGTCCGGTCATGCTGCGAACCGCTCGAATCTTTGTATGCGACATTCAGGATGCTTTGTTCACGATGCAGGGCCAGACATGAAGTCGCTGTTTAACGTCGAGACACCGATCGCTCGCGGAGCAAAGATGGACTCTCGTCATTTCATCAGCCCGGGAGCGAAAGAATCGGTTTACTTTTCGCTTTCGTCGCTCGCCGCTGGGGCTGTTCCCTCAGCTGGGGTTGTTTCCTCAGTTGCGGTTGTTCCCTCGGCTGGAGTGAGCGGGGTCAAGTCCATCGAAGGGGTCTCACCACTGCTCGACGAATCATCGGCGGCGCCACCGCTCAAGCCACCACTTGGTGGGATGATCAAACTGTTGGGCAACTCTTCGTCGTCACCCGGTCCCGCCGAGATCTTGGGCTCATCCGCGACCGCCGGTGCCATGGTGTCCGTACCTAGCAGGAACATGGTCAGGGCACACGTGAATCCCCACAGCGATGCGACAACCACCGTGATCACCGTGAACGTATCGCCCGCCTTGCTTCCAAATGCGCTCTGACCGCCCGGTCCGCCCAGTGCGCCTGTCAAACCGCCCCCTTTTCCACGCTGGATCAGGATCAGCATGATCAGGAACAGAGACAAGAATCCCATCAGCCATCCGAGCAGAGTACCGGTCAAGGATCCCAAGAGTAACATCGTCATTATCTCTTCCAAAGTTCTGAAAGTTGGAGGTTGGGTGCGGGGAGCAGCGGGGGATCAACCCGCTTGGATGATCCCAAGGAAATCTTCTGTCTTGAGGCTTGCGCCACCGACCAGCGCACCATCGATATTCGGTTGGCCGAGCAATTCCTTGGCGTTGCCCGGCTTCACACTACCACCGTACTGAATCCGAATCTGATCGGCGACTTCTGGCGTGAAGAGTTCACCGAGAAGTTTGCGAATGAACGCATGCACTTCCTCGGCTTGCTCGGGCGTGGCGGTCCTGCCGGTGCCGATAGCCCAAACAGGCTCGTATGCCACGACGATCGACGCGGCTCGCGCCTCATCGAGTCCTTCCAGCGATCCTCGCAGTTGTGTGCCAACGACCTTCTCGGTCCGACCTGCTTCGCGGTCCTCCAGGGTCTCACCCACGCAGACGATGGGGATCAGATTACCCGCCATGGCTCGCTGGAGTTTTTCGCTGACCTGCTGGTCGGTCTCGCCCATCAACGCGCGTCGCTCACTGTGACCAAGGATCACGTAGCGGCAACCGACGTCGCTCAGCATGCCGGCGTTGATTTCGCCGGTGAAGGCACCGTCATCGGCCGCGTACAAGTTCTGCGCGCCCAAGCCGATCGGCGTTCCCGCGATCGCATCGGCTACCACGCTCAAATAGACCAAGGGAGGACACAAGACGATGTCCACCGCCGGTTCACCACCGACCGCAGCCACCACCCCCTTGGCGAGAGCCGCGGCAGACGCCCCGCGTGTGTTCATTTTCCAGTTACCAGCAATCAATTGTCGACGGCTCAAACCTGCTTCTCCGGCAAAGGGGAAATCGTTTTTCCTAAGCACTTGAGCCAGCTGACGCATCTGGCTCATCAACTCGTCGTATTGCTCGGGTAGCAACGCCTGTGGCCCGTCGCTCTTGGCAACCTCTGGACAATCGTGAACTTCGATATGAACACCATCTGCACCGGCCGCCAGCCCAGCCATGGCACAGGCCGGTATCAAATCGGGTCGCCCCGTTGCATGCGATGGATCCACAATGATCGGCAAATGGGACAACGTGCGAACCAGTGGCACGGCCGCCACATCGAACACGTTGCGCGTGGCCGGGTCAAAACCCTTGATGCCCCGTTCGCAAAGGACCACGTTTGCATTGCCTTGCGACAAGATGTATTCGGCACACATCAACAGATCGGTCACCGTCGCGCTCATGCCTCGCTTGAGCAACACCGGACGATCCGATTTACCCACCTCGGTCAGCAGGGCAAAATTCTGCATGTTGCGGCGCCAACTTGAAACATGTCAGCGTACTGGGCAACCGTTTCAACCAATCGAGGATCGGTCACTTCGGTGACGACCGGCAACGAGAACTTGTCGCCAACTTCCCGCAGCAGCTCCAAACCTGCTTCCCCCAGACCCTTGGAACGAATAGGGACTGGTTCTTGGCTTGTAGGCGCCGCCTCGGATACAGGTTTGCACCTGAATTGCTAACCGCCTCGGCAATGCGGAACATGCGGTCGCGATCTTCCACGCTGCAAGGCCCGGCGATCATTCCCAGATGTCCGCCACCAATCTTGACACCCGAGACGTCGACCACGCTCGACTCGGGATGGGCATCGCGGGAAGCAAGCTTGTAGGGTGGCAACACCGGCACCACGCTGGCCACCCCTGGGATCGCCCGAAGGGGCTCCTCTCGCAATTGCTCCTCGTCGCCGATGATGCCGACGATCGTACGATAGGTTCCCCGACTCAAGTGATGCTGCAATCCCATCGCCTCGACCCGTTGCAGGACGTGATCGATCTGCTCGTCGGTGGCGTTGCTTTTCAGGATCAGAATCACGGGTCGTCGAAAGGGTTGGGGTGGAGATTGATGGCAAATTAGGGAAGATCGGGACTGCCAGCCGAGCCGCGTACTGTATCACCCCGAGTCCGATTTCGTCGAGACCACCGCGGCAGGATTGACGCGACGGATGGCTGACCCCGTCGCTGGACCCCGTGGCTGGACCGCGTCGCTGGACGGCGTCTGGAACGGCGCGGCAGGATCAGGCGGCTTGAGCACCCGCTGGCGAAGCCTGGGCAAGAGATTCCAGGAATTCGGCGTAACGCATCGATTCGATGGGCTGAGAGTACTCGCGAACCATCGTCTCGCGGGCCTGGGCTCCCATCCGACGCAGTTGATCCGGGTTCTCCAGGAGCCGGCGAATTTGCCCCCCCAACGCCCTGGCGTCCCCTGTCGGGACCAACATTCCAGTCTCACCCGGGCGGACGTAATCGGGAATTCCACCAGCGGAAAAGGCAACCACCGGCGTCCCGCATGACATCGCCTCCATCCCGGTCTGAGGCAGGTTGTCCTCCAAGGAAGGCAGCACAAACAGGTCGGCAGCCGAATACACCAGCCTCAGCTTGGCCGGATCGCGAATGAATCCCAAATGCTGAATCTCGGCCTGTCCCCGGAGCAGCGTGGGTGCCTGACCGGCGCCAAACATGACCCCTCGGACCGTCTCTGCGGGGAGCTCGGACCAGGCATTGAGCAAACAGTGAAATCCCTTTCGGCGGTTCTCGCTGCTTGCAGCACCGAACAAGACAATCCGCTTGTCGTCACCCAGGTTGAGAGCTCGGCGGGCTTGCTGTCGATCCACCGGCGTGAACTGGTCGGTCTCCAGGCCGTAGGGAATGACCCGATGGCTGGCAACGTCGGCGAAAGGAACCGAACGCTGCGCCTCGGCGGACAACCATCGGCTCGGCGAAACGATGTGAAGATTCAATCCCTGATACAGCTGTCGCTTCATCCGCAACGTTTGAAAGGTGATGTCGCGGTCACCCGACCCTGCGATCTGCGGACAATTCCCACAGTGAGTGGTGAAGCGATCGCAGCCAGCAGAAAAGTGACAGCCACCGGTAAAGGGGTTCATGTCATGCAGGACCCAAACCACTGGGCGGTCTTTCGGCAACGAAGCAAAGAAACTCGGGTAGTCAACCAACTTGCCAATCCAATGCAACACCAACACGTCACCGCTGAGCTGATCGGATGGCCATGGTGTTGGGGATCGCAGGCGACCGGTACTGAAGTATTCAAATCCGGCGGGTCGATGCCGAAGGTGCCGAATCTTGACCCCTAAGTCATGCGCCGTTCGCGTCAGACTTGAAACCAGCCGGCCCATCGCTCGGCCGGCTGGAGGCCGTGGCCAACTCAAAGGACGACGCGAATCATCGGGCTCGCCGACAGTTTCGCTGGGGGATGAAGAGGGAGCCTTGCGGGTCGATTCCGGCGCGGCGTCAAATTGGGTGCGTGCCAATACCGGCTGTCAACGCCTCGACTTCGCAAACCCTCGTGGATCCGCAAGGCGGCAACAGCGGCACCTCCTGTTTGACTGTAACAAAGATGATCAACAATCATGCAACCACTTGTGCCACGCGAGCAGTTTGGGCGTTGGAATCAACGGGTAGGGAAAGGGGATGCTTGATCGCTTCGATGTAAAGCGAATCAGGCTTACGAATCGATCCATTGACCCGATCGAGCTGATAGGAGTCGAAACTGGGAATGCGGCTCTCCTCTGCCGCGCAGACGCTCGGCGATTCAAACCCAACATTCCGAAGCAAGCGAGATAAAGAGACGCGATCGTACATCCAGCGATGGATCTCACCCGATTGCCGGAAGCTGGCCTCTCGATAAACCGATCGTCCCGCGGAACCTTCGATCAGGGTGACGGCAGCCAATGCCAATTGCCGACGCAGGTCGCGCACCGACCGACTCAGTCGCATCGAGATTGTCTTGCGGGATCTGCTTGGTGGTGGATCCATCTCGCCACCCATTCGTTCGCGAATGAACTGGCGGTTGAGTTGATCAGCTTGGCGCATGGCATTGCCCATCTGCCCGCCACACTGCTGCCGTGTCATCTGATCCAGTAGCTCAAAGGTCATCCACTGGTGATTCGCGACTGCCTGCCCATCCCCGTCGCCGGCGGCGGCCTCCAAGGTTTGCAGATAGACCCTGGCGATTCCTTCCAGGTCGGGTACCACGACGCGCATCACACCGCCGGGGCGGAGCACGCGATGGCATTCACGCAACATGGTCACAGCATCCTCTGGCGTGAGATGCTCCAAGACATGCGAATGATAAACGGCATCAAAGGAATTCGGGTCGTAGGGCAGGCCTCGCCGCAGATCGTACTGACGCACCTCGGGCCCGCTAGCGACCAAGTCGATGTTGGTCCATTGCGGATGAAAACAACGTCCACAACCAACGTTTAGCAAACGTCCAAACGACTCCTCCGATCGTGACACGGCGGTGCTCCTCGATCCTCGCAATCTTCTGACCTCTCTGACACGATCGAGCTTCATCTCGATCGCCAGACCCTGTATGTTCCTGGTCGTTCTTGTAGAGGTGTGCCCGAAAGGGGTCAATGTCGATCGGCGGCGTGGAACATCAAGAAGCCCGTTGAAACATTGCTAGCGTTTCACTGATCGTTGCTATGCGAGAGATCCAACGATGAAGCAAAAATGGAATTCCCAAGAGCTCGCTGATCGCTATCAACGCGAGTACGCGATTGACGTGCGCCCTATCTGTCCGAACAGGAAGTCACCCTGGAGCGTGATGCGACGAGTGGTGCGTGGATGTTTCGCGGCGGGACCCCTGGGGATGGCCCTTTCTACGAACGACTCCATTCACGAGACGAATACTACCTCCAAGAAAAGTGGGAGTTTGGCGAGGCGATGCGTTGCCTCGACGGTCTTGCCAAAGAGGCTCGCCTGCTTGAGATCGGTTGTGGGACGGGCGCCTTTCTTGATCGATGCCGAGACGCTGGGTTCAACCAGGTCCGAGGGCTCGAATTGAATCAACGCGCCCGGCAAGCGTGCCGTGACAAAGGGCACGACGTTCGCGACGAGTTGATGGAGCAGATGGTTGCATCAGCCGAGTCCCTCGATGTCGTCTGTGCGTTTCAGGTGTTGGAGCATGTCCCCGATCCCATCGGATTCCTCCGCGCTGCGGCCAAGCTGGTCCGGCCCGGGGGCAAATTGATCCTCAGCACCCCAAACGCTGATTCGTTCCTGGGTCGCTACAAGTGGTGCTTGTTGGACTTGCCCCCGCACCACATGAGTCGCTGGGACGAAGCCTCGTATCGCAAGACGGCAGAGTTACTGGGGCTGTCGGTCGAGGCGATCAAGCGTGAGCCACTTGCCAAGTATCACTATCGGTTTTACGCCAACAGTCTGGTCGAGCACATGCCCAAAGGCAGCCTGCGTCGAAAGGTCAGCAAACCGATTGCGCGACTTGGCTTCGCAGCCTATCCATGGAAAGGCTCGATCCCCGGGCATTCCATGTTGACCGTCCTGTCCAAACCCCAAGCAAGCCGATCTCCCGCCTAACCCGTACCCGTAACCGTACGATGGACTTCCAAGTCCGTCGCTCACCACTCACCACTCACCACTCACCACTCACCACTCACCACTCACCACTCACCACTCACCACTCACCACTCACCACTCACCACTCACCACTCACCACTCACCACTCACCACTCACCACTCACCACTCACACTCACCACTCACCACTCTTAATCGACGGGCTTGGAAGCCCATCGTACGTGGTTAGGCGTATCCTGCCAGTTCGGCGGCCCGCCGGACTCGCGTGATCCCGATGATGTAGGCTGCGGTTCTCAGCGAGACGTCCTGCTGACTGGCGGTTTGCCAGACGTTCTCAAAGGCTTCGCTCATGGTGTGATCGAGCTCCTGACGGACTCGATCCAAGGTCCATCGATAATGCTGACGGTTTTGAACCCACTCAAAGTAACTGACCGTCACGCCTCCGGCATTGGCAAGGATGTCGGGTAGCACCGTCACGCCTCGCTCTTGCAAGATTTTGTCGGCGGCGGGATAGATCGGACCATTGGCTGCTTCGACGATGATCGGAGCATGAATTCGGTCGACATTTTTTTCGGTGATCACGCCGCCGAGGGCCGCGGGAATCAAGACCTGGACATCTTTCAGTTCCAACAAGGCTTCGCCGGGAAGCTTCTCACAATTGTTGTAACCCTCGAGTGACCTTCGTGGATGGTTCAGCGTGTGACGAAGGATCGATTGAATATCCAATCCGCGCGGATCGTAGTAGGTTCCGCTAATGTCGCTCACCGCCACGATCGGAAACTGAGACTCGCTCAAGAATTTGGCGGCATGCGTCCCGACATTTCCAAATCCTTGAATCGCCACATTGGTCTGCGCGGCCGTTCGCCCAAGTCGCTTCACCAATTTCGTCGTTAACAAACCAACGCCTCGACCGGTCGCTTCCTCTCTCCCTTTGGCGCCATATTCCTCGACCGGCTTCCCGGTGATCACCGACGGATTGAAACCATGGTACTTCTCCCATTGATTTCGAAACCAAGCCATCACACGGTGATCGGTTCCCATGTCGGGTGCCGGGATGTCAGTGTCGGGTCCAACGATGTCATGAATCTGATCGACGAAGGCACGGGTCAACCGCTCAATTTCGCGCAGGGACAAGGTGGAGGGATCCACGCCGATTCCACCCTTGGCACCACCATAGGGCAAATCGACCACCGCGGTCTTCCAGGTCATCAAACTGGCGAGCGCTCGGACTTCATCCAAGTCGACGTCGGGATGAAAGCGCAGACCACCCTTCATCGGACCACGATAATTATCATGCTGGACACGGAATCCGACATAGTTGGCAAGCCGCCCATCATCGCGCTCGATCGTTACCTGGACTTGAACCTCGCGGTGTGGCATCAACAAGGTTTCACGAATCTCGCCCTCGATCCCGAGTTGTTCGGCTGCCATGTCGAAGAAGTACTGGGTCGCTTCAAAAGCTCGCATAGGAAAGCTCAATAAGGGTGGGCCGACAAGTTGGAGTCAAGAATACCACGAACGGGCCAAGAGGTGCCAAGCGATGCCCGGTGTATCACGGACACAGTGCATCATGGACAGTGCATCACGACACCGGTGCATCACGGAGACAAGCAGAATGGCCCTCGTCAGCCGCATCACCCGACTGGGGAGACGATTGTGAGATCCGAAAGACCTGTCAGCCCCGGATATCGAGACCACCAGATTGCCACCGATACACTTGGCTTCTCTGACCATTTTACGAAGCGAACAAGCTAGCGAGGCTTGGCTCGGACGATCTCGCGAGTGCGTGACGCCAACTTGTAGGCTTGCTCGGGGCGAGGATCAGGAGCGACGCAAGTAAAGTACTCATCATCGATTCCAAGCAGGCGACGACGCTGCCGCGACACCCCTGGATCAATGTCGAGGAAGCCGTCAGCCATTTCAAAGTCTCGATCCCAAAGAATGCTGTCGGCCAACTCATCGACGATCCCTTCCCAGGCCCGCAGGTCGTCCGAAAGCGCATCGTACGGCTGCCCAGTCGTTTCGCGAGCCTCATCGCCAGGGTTCGAGAAGACCCAACCATGCGCGGCCAAGACATTCTCTCGCCACTTCGACCGTCCGTCTTGCTGATCGCTGGTGGCAAACTCAATCTCAATCGCGATCTGATCGCGGATCTCAACGAAGATAGCAGCGACGGTTGCGTCCGTTAACGCCGAGAGGGGAAGCACCTCCTCCGTTTCAGTCAACAAGAACTTTGCGACCTCGTGCAACAGGCCGATGCGCTGTGCCGGAGTGCAGAGATCATAGATGGCGACCCCAGACTCACAATCGGGCGCCGAATCTTCAAAGTCTTCATCAATGTGCACCAGCAAAGAGGCAACCATGACCTCGATAGCATCACTCACCAGTACGGCTTCATGGCCGTCTAATGTCCGATCGCCTCGGCTGGTATGCCACATGGCAAGCTAGCTCCCCGAAACTCCCCGACGGTTTGCAACACACTGAATTCAGGGCGCGCAAGAAAATTTGTCCGCAACGGATAAGTCGGCGACATGATAGCTAAGAGGATCCCAAGAGGAGCGCTTAGAAAGACAAAAATCACGACGTTTTCCGAGCTTTGTGTTTCAAGCCCCGCTAGCATTTTTTTCTCTTTTCGTAAGTCCTTAACCGGTCGTGGCTTGACTTAGTGGTGGGTTCCAAGGACATGAACCGCAACTCAGGAAAACAACGCTTCCCGGGAGCCACAAAAGTCAACCTATGTTCACCAGTTTACGAAAAGCTAGCCTGTTCAAAACGTGCGCCCAGCCGACTCGATCTGAAAGCCGTCATGCGGCTCCCGGCGCATTGGCCGCATTCGGGGCCGTTGGAGTACTTCGTCGGCGCCGTCCTCTCGACGAACGTGAATGTCGAGCTGCGGGAAGGGAATGCCGATGCTGGCGGAGTCGA
This sequence comes from Pirellulaceae bacterium, assembly GCA_963767665.1. Taxonomy (GTDB): domain Bacteria; phylum Planctomycetota; class Planctomycetia; order Pirellulales; family Pirellulaceae; genus Rubripirellula. The sequence continues at coordinate 461,867 of CAVYFC010000009.1, read as the reverse complement.
GCTGTCGCTTGACCTGCTCCGTGAGCAACTCATGCATCCTCCAGTAATCTTTCGATGCAACCCACATCCGAACTTTCCATTCAACGCTGCTGGCGCCAAGGTTACTCAGAATGACGGCGGTCCCCCGTCCTTCTCCCTGAATCGTCTCCATTGGAAATTTCGTTACGGCAGCCTGCAGTGCTTCCCGAGTGCGGTCAAGGTCCGCCTGATACTCGACTCCGACAAGTACTTCAATTCGCCGATGCGGGTTGTACGTAACGTTCTCGATCGTGTTTCCAGAGATCGCGCTGTTGGGGACAATGATGCGTCGATTGTCTGGCGTATCGATTGCGGTGGTAAAGAGATCGATCTCGTGGACCTTTCCCATCACACCGCCAGCATTGATCACGTCGCCAACCTTGAACGGGCGAAAGACCAGCATCAGCACGCCAGCAGCGAAATTGCTGAGCGTTCCCTGAAAGGCCAAGCCGATCGCGAAACCAGCGGCGGCGAGCATCGCAGCAAGTCCACCCAGTGGAGCGCCAAGCTTGGAGAGGACCGAGCCAGTCACTCCAAAGACGATGCTATAGAACACCACCCGCCCGACAAACTTGCCCAGCGTTTCATCCACTCGTCGACAAATGGGACGACTGATCAGATCCGAAATGTATTTCGCAAACAGGTACCCCAGAAAAACCATCCCCAGGCCGATGCCGGCTGCCAACAGGGAAGGCCCCAGATGCGACAGGGCGTACTGCGACAGCCCGGATATGTCTCCTTGGGTCAATTGGGCGACCGCGCTTTGTGTGGCCTCGACAATTCCCTGTTTGGGCCCATCTGCTGCTTCCACCACTTCCGATTCCTTTCTGATCGCGAGGTCGACCGACACCTCACCGTTTGTTCTGCTGCAGCGCGCACCGCGCCCGCAGCTGTTCCTCTCGCCGAGATAGCAAGCTTTAGAGTACCGACCGGTATCACGTAAAGAGAATTTCGCCGTCAACCGCCGTGAAACTCAGCGTGGCTCTGTCCCCGTCGGCAGCCCTTGGCTCTGTCCCCGTCGGCAGCCCTCATACAAATCCGCATTGCCAAGGCGGATGTTCGCAGCCTCGCTGCTACCGTAGCTCCGCATTTCCAAGGCGGATGTTCGCAGCTTCGCTGCGGTTTTTTACGAGTCTCGGAGAGACTCGCCTACGGTAGTAATCGCGTCTTAGCGTGAAACGATGGGTAGGTCGCTCGCTTTCCCAACGTCTCCAGCCACTTGGGTCCCCGAATCGACAGAATTCAAGGCATCGTGACTGCTGCTGTCGGGGTCTCGGTAGTTCCCCAACTCGAAATGGCGGGAATAGGTCCCGAAGTCATTGAAGGCGTACCGCTTGGCCCAGCGATAGACGAAGCTTCGCTCTGGGATCTCGTCACCCGGTTGGAACTGGCTTCGCCGAGGTGTGACATGCTTCAGCTCTTCGATCACACCGCCGCGGGCGGTCGTGTCGCGGGCGCCATGTTTCTCAGCAAGCTGGACCAACAAGTCGGGGCGTTCCATGATCACGCAACCTCGCGTGTTCTGGGCGGTCAACTCGCGGAAGTCTCTCAGGAATTCCGATTCGTTGAACGTCTCGGCCAAGGGTCGATCGTCGTGAATCGATTCCTTTGCCAGTTGGATCACGGGACACGGCTCGATGTCGCCCCAAGGCCCAATGTGATGGGTGAATCCCGTCGCGGCAGGACACAGCGCGTTACCCGCATCATCGTGATAGGCATCGATCACCACAATCGGCTTGGTCGCTCGCGTATCAACCACGAATTGGCGGACGCGGCGCTGTTGTTCACTGCTGAGCGCCAAATCGGGATTGGGCTCCGGTCCGACCGGGCGATAGATGTGGTACCAGCAATACATCACCCCCATGTCGATCAAGCGATCGACCCAGGCGTTGTTGACAAGATCATCGATATTGGACTTACAAACACTCGTGCAGACGCCAACCAGCAACTTATTGCGGAGCGCTGCCTGCAAGCCGCTCATCGTCTGGTTCAGAACACCCTCGCGGCCGCGTCGCGTGTCACTGATGATTTCCGATCCCTCGACGCTGATCAAAGGGGTCACGTTCCCCAGACCGTCGAAGTTCGGCTGCCACCTCATCGGTAATGAAATGACCGTTGGTGAAGACTTGGAAATAGACGTCCCGATTCGCTTCAAAGATCTTGAGCAAGTCTTTGTGCATGAAGGGCTCGCCCCCCAAAATCCCAAAGAAGCTGTTGCCCATCGCTTTGGCCTGCGCGATCGTTCGGTTGGCAGCATCGACTTCGATACGATGCTGCTTCGCTCCCACGTCGACCCAACAACCTTGGCAACGGAGATTGCAGCTGTTGATTACCGACATGTACAAGAACGGGGGAAAGAATTCACCCTTTTTCAGACGCCGCTTATGTTGATGCACACTCCACAAGCCACGCACACCCAGAATCCAGGCCGCTTTGAAGAGCAGTCGCTTATCGGTCTCGGTAAGAAATCGACGGGCAAGTCGCAGGTACATGGATCGGGCTTACGGAAGCGGAAGGGAAGCGACCCCAGGGATCGCGGAGGCGGACAGGTCCATTATTGTCCGAAACCGACAAAACGAAACCGGCAGGCACCCCAACTGGGCGACTGCCGGTCCGATGTCGTCTCGATCATACAGTCATCGAACGGGAGGAGTGATCTCCCAGGTGACCACTAACCGTCACTTTTCTTCTTGGCAAAACCCTTCTCGAAGGCCTTGTCGTTGAAGACCATCTCTAGTTTATCAGCGTCCTTCTCTGCCGATTCAACCTTGCCCTTGCAGTTGTTGCAGCAGAAGGCGACGTTCACACCAGCCAACTTGACGGCAGTTTCTGCGTTCAAATCGCCACCGCTGAAGGGACAAACCTTTTGCTCAAACTGCTTGGTCGCAACCAGCTGATGGTTGGCCTTGACGGCGAATTTCTTCGAATCTTCCGCAAACTTACCTGCGCAGTTTCCGCAGCAGAAATAAACGTTGCCCCCTTTGTATTCCGCCGACTTTTCCGGGTTAGCAGCCTTGTCGGCCACGACACACTTCACACCTTTCAAGTCCACGTCGGCGGCTACGACGGTCGCCGCCGCTACCAAGAGGACTGCGAAACAACTGAGTGCTTTCTTGATCATCGAGTCAAATCTCCGAAACAGGGAGTGAGGTACCAAATCGCGCCATCTTTCGAATTGGTGACGATTTTCCAATCCGGCGGTCGTCTTGCTGGGCTTCATGCAAGCTATGAGGATACGCAACCAACCGCGCAGCCGTCAAATCTTAACCAGCTGACAACTCCAGACTCATGAGGAGGTAGCTGCGTGGCTCCGATCGCTGCAGGCCCAAATGTTCAGAAAGCCCTTCGATCCGCGCCCTGGCACCCTCTATTTCACTGGATTGGGCCACCACCAGCTCCACTTCGGCAAACAATCCGAGCGATTCGACGTCGTCAATGACCACAGAGAAATCGGACCGATTCTCGGGAAGGCGGAAGCAGCGACGGCACTTTCGCACGAGCCCCACCGGCCGAAAGCCCAAGATTTGCAGCAGCTCCTCGGTGGACGAACCATCGGGATCACCCGGGTCGAGCCGCCACTCGCGTTCCAGCCGCGCCTTGACCAGGCCAGGTAACTTTGGCCCCTTGTAAGTGATCATGGGGACCCCATCGACACGTCGAACTCGCAGCGCCTCTCGGGTTTCTGCGAAATCGCGGCTCGGGTGGTTGTAGTAGCTGTCGCTGTGCTGCTGCGTCCTCTGCTCGACCGCACCGAGCTCCGCCAACCGCCGCTCCAGACTTTCGAGGTCGTCCAAATGGAACTTCTGTTCGATCTCAAAGCTCATTCCCTGCTCACTCTCATGACTGAATTAGGTTTGGTCATCCACACTAGCTGAAGCACTGTCCAAAATTCCGCTCCCAACCCGTACGATGGGCTTCCAAGCCCGTCGAGGTTGCCGGCATCTGCTAAACGACGGCTTGGAAGCCCATCGTACATGTTTTCAAGCAGAACCGTTCAAGGGCGTCTCTGGCCGGCCAGCGCTTCGGGAGAGAGTCGGCCCAGCGGTGCGTGCTTCCCCTCACTCGTTACCCAAACGTTATGCGATGGATCGATCGCAACCGCCTCGATCTGCCTCCATCTGGGCAGTTCATAAGCTTCAGGCAGCGACGAAAACTGTCGCTGCAAGTGCATCCCACGATCGGGACATCGAAAACAGAACGTTTGAAAATAGCTGACGAGCCACAGATCACCATTGATTGGATCGATGTCCAATGCGGTCACCATCGGGATTGGCAACGACGTGACCCGTTTTGCCGTCGTCGCGTAGTCGTCCGTTCCCTGCTCGATCGATGGCAAGGGAATCGTGTAGACGCCGCATAGAGGCAACTTCGTTTTCGTCACGAGAATGATGGCCTTCCGGACGACATCAACGGCCACAGCTTCGCAGTCCTGAGCGCCGTCGGGATACGTGACTCGGATTGTTTGGACCTCTCTGCTACCAAGCGTCGTCTTCTTCTTGGGGTCCGGCTCCTCGAAAAGATAAAGCCGCACGTCGGATCGTTTGGAATCGTTGTCCCCAGTGTCCGCAACCAACAACCTAGGCACGTCACCGTCTAGAAAACCGGCGACATCCTCCCAGTCGTTCATGTCGGTCGACTTCAATTTGACATGACCTGTCTTGCCGCCCCTGCGATCGAAGGCATAGAGCCTCGCTTCACCTCCGGAGTCATTGTGTGTCCAGAAAAAGCTGGAGCGCCGATTCGATACCGTCAGACCGCTGCTTTCACGCAAATCGGATTCTTCCAGATGCACGACGTCGGTCACACCCGAGGGATCCATCTCCGGCGTTTTCGAATCCTCGGCGGACGAAACACAGGTTTGGCCCATTACTAACAGGAATGTCAGAGCAAGACATCGCCCAAGGTTTTGAACCTTCTTGCGGTCATCCTGAATCAAGTTCAAAAAACGGCGACTCATACGGAGCAGAAAGGTCCAAATCGAGAAAAAAGCTGGCATCATCGTCTGTCTGCTGAGCATCCTATCATGACTATCAATCGAGGCCCTACCGAAACGACCGCGGAATCCATTCGCCCGAAGACTCGCACGTTGTCTTGGACGATCCCTGTCCTCATCGTACTCGGCCTGGTCGCCTTCGTTCGATTCCCCACGATTTTCTCATCGGCCTCCAACGATAGTCCCGCGGTTGGCAAACCGGCCCCACAGCTTGATCTGGTTCTGGTCGATTCTCAACCAGACTTCCAGCGTCTGCAGGCCTACCCGAGCGACTCAATCACCGTCTTGCATTTCTGGGGGACCTGGTGCGGTCCATGCCGAATGGAATTCCCCGAACTGGCGGCCATGGTCATCCGGCATCGTGACACACCCTCCTTTCTGTTTCTACCCGTCTCGTGCGAGGCTGATAGCGGCGAGACGTTTGATGGGTTGTTATCCAAAACGCAAGGCTACTTCGCATCGGAAGGAATTGCCTTGCCCTGCTTGGCCGATCCGAGAGGTGTGACTCGTCGCAGCCTGGCTCAGCGTCTGGAGGGTGACGAGATGGTTTATCCGACCACCGTGGTGATCGATGCAAACGGTCGCATCGCTGGCATTTGGGAAGGCTATTCACCCGCTTCCGTTGACGAAATCGATTCGCTTGTCAATCGCTTGCTGCAGCAGAGAGTGGCCCCACAAGAACCTTCTTGAGTTGGTGTGCGGCGATGATCGGGTCCTCGGCGTCACGAATCGCGCCGGTCACCGCAACTCGGTGAATGCCAGCGTTTACCACCTGTGTGACATTGGAGTCGTCAATGCCACCGATCGCAAACGCCGGAATCTTGATCTCATCGGCGACCTGCTCCAGAAACCTTGTGCCAACGTAAGCATCAAACTGTTTCGTGCGACCAGGAAACACCGGCCCGCAACCAATGTAGTCGGCACCTTCGCGAACCGCGTCGCGAGCCTGTTCGATGGAGTGCGTTGAGACACCTACCAGGCGTTTTGCTCCTACAATCCTTCTCGCCTCAATCGCCGGCAACTCGTCTTGTCCCACATGGACTCCATCGGTGTCGGCAGCGACGGCAAGATCAGGCCGGTCGTTCATGATGAACAGCTTGTTCTGCTCCCGTGCGATCTCGGTGCCCAATCGGGCACGCAACCAGAGCGTTCGATCGTCCACCGTGCGATCTCGCAACTGCAGGATATCGACATCGCTCTGCGCCAATCGACGGACTGACTCCACGAATGCCGATTCATCTTTCCCCGCATCGATCAAGACATACAAGCAGGCTTGTCGAAGCCTCGTCAGACAATCGCTTCGCGAAGCACGCAGTTCCAATGCCGCACCCAGCGTATAGCTGCGGTAGCGAAGCTGCTCGATCTGTTTGGAAACACCAGCATCGGCGACTTTGCTGTACTCTTCCAACACCCGCAACGACTGCTGCACCCGTGAGGTCGCCGCGCGAATGACGTCGGCCAATTCACCTCGAACGTACTCGGAAGGCTCCCCGATCGTTACCCCCACATCTGCCTCAGTGTCGCGAGCCAGCAGTAGTTCCTCACGAGGAAACGACGCCAACGATGCAGATAAAACGTGGCGGAGCGACTTCAAATCTGCAGCGAGCGCCGAATCGTTCAGGCCGAACCTTGCGTACTCTTCCATGGTGCGAAGCCCCTCCGCGGCCCGGTTGGCGGAGGCATCAAGGATTCGATAGGCGGCTGGTAACTCGGACATCTGATCTTCGCTGGAGACGCGTTGCAAGTGTTTCCTACCATGAACCCAAGCTAATGGAAACCGTCGAATGCACATTCAAGGACAACTTGGCAAGTCGGCAATGAACGACGATTCATCGAGGAGTCGATCGATCGCCTGAAGATCGACCGGTCGTGTAGGAGCGAGCACCCATTTGCAAAAACATCCTGGAGTGCTCCGGTCCAACCGATGATCCTCCCTCAGGCTCGCGGGAACGAATCCCTTCTGATCTCGACGTTGCCAATCTTGCTATGGGTCGGTAACGAATGGACTCTTTGCTATTGCTTCAGAGATTCGCGAATGACCTCTGAAACCTGTTCAGCAAGCTTGGCGGAACCTTCCGGTGTGTAGTGCACGTTCGCGGGCCGTTGCATGTCAGCATGTTTGATTGCAAATTCATACAGCGGATCCGTTTTGATTCCGCCTACTTCGTTCATGACCTCTGCAGCGGCTTCGTTGTACCGTTTGGAATCTCCAGCGACGCGACCAGCGGACCCTTCAGGAACCGGTGTCGTCTCACACCAAATCACCGTGGCGCCGGTTTTCTTGAGTCGCTCGGCGATCCGTTTGAGATTCACTTGGTATGCCTCGATCGGCACCTGTTGATAGCTGCCCTCAGCCTTAGGATCGGCGAGATTCTTGCCCTTGGGACCAAGGTACTTGAGGTCGTGCAATCCGTGATTCCAGTGGATCACGTCCCACTTTCGATCCCCCAACCACTCGTCGATTGATTTCACTCCGTTGGTGGATGGCCCGCAGTTGGTGGCTGGTCGAAATACGTTGGCTTTGCCTTCGAGTTGTTTACGTACATCCAGCATGTAACCGATCGAGATGGAATCTCCGATCAGTAGAACATTGGGAAGATTGGGATCGACCGTCGGCGGCTGGAAGGCGGGATTCTGCGCTGTGAGGGGAGCGGCAATCAAGCAAAGCAAGAGGCCATGGAACAGTCGGATCATTTCGATACCTCGGTAACGTGGATGGGATGGGGGAGGGCCACCAGTGTACCCAACGCCAGACGCGACCATGCCCCGGTTAATCCATGCCCTGGTTAATCGCCAGTTATGCCCCTGTGTAATTCGAACCCCAATGAATCACGATGTTTCCCTCGCTCGCTATCTTTGAAGTTGCGTCTTTTTTTTAGCCCGACGCGTAGCCGAGGAAATATCGATATTGACATCGCCTCGCTGACGCGTCGGGTTATGAAAAGCCTCGTGCGGTAGCCAAAATCGTAACTTCACAACTCGCTAGATGGGTCCGGAATGGGCTTCATGACCAAAACCGAACTTCTCGGACGGTTTGAATCCAACAGATCGCAAAGTGAACCATCAGCACCTCTCGAATTTGCGACCGAGCATGCTGAGCTGCAGCAGGACAAACGCAGGCATCACAGGCACGTGGGAGAGCAGCGTTCGCGGTCGGTAATTCGGCAAGGTTGTTCGAGCTGCCCTGGCCGGAAAGGTTGACGTGCGTTAATTTTGTGTGGCGAAACAATCCAAGGCATTGCCTGCCTAGCTGGACAGCGTCACTTTACGGTAGGGCGGTCTCTCCGAGACCGCCATTTCACGCGGCTTTGCCGCGAAAATCCGAGCCTCGGAGAGGCTCGGCTACAGGTAGCCGTTCCATCCGAGAATTCGCCGTGATTAACCTGGCGAAAGATCGAAACTGGCGCTGTCCAGCCAGCTCAGGGGCCCGCGTAGCTCAGGGGCCCGCGTAGCTCAGGGGATAGAGCACCGCTTTCCTAAAGCGGGTGTCGGAGGTTCGAATCCTCTCGCGGGTGCGTGAAAACCCCGATTCTGCTACCTGGCAGGATCGGGGTTTCTTTTTGCATCAGGACAAGGGGCGACAGCCAGGCGGTGGCCGACCATTCAGGAGCTTGGACGTTCGGCAATCCCAGGCGACGTGGCGATCCTGGCGACGATCGGCACGACGTTGATCCGAATCATGTTCCGAAGCGACGTCGGAACTCTGCAAAATCGAGAAGTCCGACGGTTTGATCGCCATCGAAGTCAAAACGCTCGATTTGGTTGCTTCCGTCCGCCGGTGTTCCAAAGGTTCGCCGAAACTCTGCGAAGTCCAGTAGATCGACGACCCCATTGCCATTCACGTCACCGAACTTTCGAAAGAACCTATCGACGCTGGTTGTGCCGAATGAATAGTTCTCACTCATTGTCTGTCCATCGCGGGACGTCACTTGGGAGGCATCAATCACCAATTGATACTGTCCATCGGATAACGAATTGCCAATCGAACGATCCGTCACGCCCTCGCCAGAAGCAAATGTCAAAGACACGAAGGTCTTGCCGCCATAATCCGCCGGTTCAATGATCAGGCTAGTCAAAGGAACGTCGATGCCGGCGCCGCCTGCGTTCAGGCTTGTCAACAAGAATGCAGACGCCGGGACATTGACAAGTTGGTCGAATGCCACAGTCAGGGAGGTGATGTTGGAACGCTGGTCCCCGCCCTCGTTGATCTCGACACTCTCGACGCTTGGCGCGGGAGTCCCGACCAAGCCCGAGACTGCAATTTCTACCGTGGCGACATTGCTAAGAATCGTGCCGTTGTTTGCCTGGTAGGTGAAGTGGTCGATTCCAATGAAGCCTGCATTGGGCGTGTATGCGAACGACCCATCAGCGTTTAGCGTAAGCGTTCCGTTCGCTGGAGCTTCCAAGAGCTCTGCGGCCAGCGGCCCCGCATCCGGATTGGGGTCGTGGTCATTATCCAGCACGCCAACGGTTGCCGATGGGGGCAGGTTGCTTCTTGAAATCGCAAAGTTGTCGAATCTCGCGGGGATGCCATCGGCCTGCGCCGAAGTCAAGACACCGACCGCGGTCACGTTCGCGAGTTCAGCCGCGGTAAGAGCTCGCGGCACAGCCTCCAAGTAGAGAATTCGTGCATCCGCTTGGAACGCATTGGGGGATACCTGGATCGGCACAAACGGGACATTCGCTCCCAAGGGATCCGAAGAAGCAGTTGCGATGCCAACGCTCTGACCTGCGGCACCAACGTTATTCACCTGCTCGGCGACGAACCAGCTTTCGCCCGTGCGAATGGCAAACTGAAACGCGGGCCCGGGGTTCAATCGATCGCCGTTTGCGTAGTCAACGAACAAGTAGGCTCCATTGAGGTCCAGCGGATTTCCGTCGTTGTTGGCAACCACCTCATCCGTGTAGATGAACGTTTCACCAAATCCTTGCCCACCCACGATCAATTCATTGATGTCGTGCTCCAGAAAGACGTGACCGGATGTGAATCCAAATCCCGACTCGTCGATTGCCGTGATTTTATTGACATTGAGGTTGTCCTCGACTGCAAAGTCGGCTGATTCCGTCGTCGGATTACTCGTCCCGGTCACGATCGACCAGCCGGCTGCCGCCAATGGTGAAGGCGCATTGGGAACGTCGAACGTTTCCAAATACATGGCGCTCGTCACAGCAAGATCAACGACCAGCGGAACGTCTGCCTGCGTCGCATAGGAATCGTTCAGCGCAAACGGCGAGTCGACCGCCACGCTGACCGTCGCAGTGTTTGAATCGACCACGCCGTCGCTGGCAACGTACTGGAAGTTGTCCACGCCGATGAAACCTAGGTTCGGCAAGTATTCGAATGACCCATCGGGGTTCATCGTCACCGTACCGCTGGAGGGCCCGCTGACTAACCTGGCTGTTAGCAGATCTTGATCGACCTCCACATCATTCGCCAAAACTCCGCTTCCCGACCCAATGGCCAGCGAGACATCTTGCTCGGAACTGTAGTAGTCATAGCGTGCTGTTGGCGCATCGTTCTGTGGAGCAACCTGAAGCGTGACGGTCGCCTCATTGCTGACATACAAGCCATCGTTGACGAGGTAGGTAAACGTATCGGTGCCGTAAAAATTCTGATTCGGCGAGTAGCTAAAAGACCCATCTGGATCAAGTCTCAGCGTTCCGTTCCCCGGACCGGATACGAGACGCGTGCTCAGCGGGTTGATCAGTGGCGTGCCGTCGGTGTCAATGTCATTCGCTCGTACCCCATTCGCTACATCAATCAAGAGCTCGACATCTTCCGTCGCGTTGTAGCTGTCATTGACCGCGAGCGGGGGCAACGTGTTTGGTGGAGCGCCGTACAGAAGAAGCCCCGACGAAACACCCAAGTTCCCATTGCTGTCGATCGGCGTAACAGTAATGCCTTTATGAGAGACCGCTCCTGTCGGATACAAAGGGAAGGTAATGTTGGTGACATTACCGACCGTCCAAGTCACCGAACGGGGGCGACCACTCCACGTCCATTTGCGAGTGATGCTGTAGCCAACGACCGGAGTGACATTGTTGGCAGGTGGAGTCCACTGGGCAGTCGCGTTGTTCCCCAATCGCGTCGTCGAGGCAGCGGTGACGGGGCCGGAAAAGAACACGCGGACTGGTACGACGACGACGACCGAGCCCACGTCGTTGGTGGCGCGAAACGTCACGCTGGTGGTCCCATAGCCCGCTGTAACCTCATCGGTGGTCGGCGTCCAAACGGCTGAGTTGTCGAGCGGATCGAATGTCAGGCCCACAGGTCCGTCCACCAACTCAATGGTGCTTGGATCGGGCCGCTGGTCCGTCAAGACGATCTGCGATGATTGCCCTGCGATCACTTCGCCTGGAACGCTGGAACCACCACTTCGCCCATTGACGGTCCAACGTATCTGGGGCAAAGCAGGCAAGGATACGAAGCTCACCGGCTGACTACCTAGACCTTGATTCCCTGCGGAATTCAAAGGGGTCACGGTCATAGCGTATTGCTTTCCTGTGACCAATCCCGTCAACAACACACTGGTTTCGTTCGCGGCCACGGTGTAGTGAACGCGATGAGTCTGTTTCGTCCTGCCCACGCCCCAGGTGGCGACACCATCGATCTGATAGCTGCTGACCAGCCCGGCTCCCTCTCCGGTCGGTGCCGACCAATGGGCTGTGGGAACAAGCAGCGTGGTTCCGGTCACATCAACGAGCGTCACCGCACCGGTGAAGCGGGTTGGAATGTCGAAGGTTAGGTCGGCGGTGCCACCAGAATTCGTGGCGCGAACGGTGACACTCTGCGTGCCCCCCTGATCTCCCGTGGGGATCCAAGAGATCAATCCGTTCGCCGGATCGATCGTCATCGCTGTCGGTGCAGCAATCAGCTGGAATGTCGATGGGGTCAAGCTGGCATCGTGCATCTGAGCATGGAATGGATTGCCAGCCACGGCGAATCGTTCTCCACCCGATGTTGGGTTGTACTCCACGCTCAGCTGCGGAGCATCGGCGAGGACCTCGAGTCCCACAACCAAATCGGTGCTTCCCACCAAGTTCGACGCGCGAAATGTCAACGAATGAAGTCCGATGTCATCGTCCGTTGGTGTCCACTGGACCAGGCCAGATACCGAGTCGACTTGCATCGCTGCTGGGCCGCTGACCAAAGAAAACGTCGAGGATGGATTGGCACGACTCGTGAGATGAATCTCCAACGCATGCAGCGCTGGACTGGAAATGGGACCGCTGGTTTGTGCACCAAACTGGAAGGAAAGCGTGGGCACGGAAACCGTCGTGGCAAGGACGAGCGGCGCACGGGCCGATCGATTTCCTTGTGCGTCGACCGCCTGAACGGTGTACTTGGAACTGCTGTAAGGGTTCAGACCTGTGATGGTCGAGGTTGTGGACGTAACGGTGTCCACCAGTGTGTAAACATAGTGCTTGTTAAAGCGAGTACCGGTCCACTGAGCATGAAATACCTCATAGCGATCGACCCCGCTAGCATCGAAAGAGGGCGACCAGCTCAGTGTGACCGAAGTTTCTGTCGCACTGTCAAAGCTAAAGTTGGCAGGCGTCGTGGGCGCCGTGGTGTCGGGCAACACCGAAACTTCAAACGACTGATCCTGCTGGCCCGCAACGTTCGTGGCGCGCACGGTTACCGAGTGGACCCCTACTTGTCCATCAAGGGGCTGCCATGAGATCAGCCCTGTGGTCGCTTCAATGCTCATCCCGCTCGGTGCGGTCACGAGCGAGTAAGTCGGTTCGGGATTACCGCTGGCATTCACATCGTATTGATAAAATGTATCCAGCGATGCGCCCGTCTGCGGCGTGGACGAAATGCTCGGCGCCGACTCTGGAATATTCAGACGCTGAGTTCGATACACCGATGTCGTTGCGTTGCCGTCGGCGTCAAAACCACCAGCCACCAAAATCCGCCCAAGTGAATCGTAGACGGCCGCATGAGAATACAGCGGTTCCGGCAACTCCGTTTGCAATGTCCAACTATTGAATTCCGGATCGTAGACCTGAACCGAGGCGGTCGGACCTTGTGCGGAGACGCCGCCGAGTACGTAGATCAGTCCGTCTTCATCCATCACGACCGCACTGTCACGTGTCGGTACGGGCATGGGAGCAATCACCTGCCATACGTTGGATACGACGTCATACTGAAGCGTCCCATTTTGAATCCCAGAGTCATCCAGGGCGCTCGAGCCACCAAAGACAAGGATGTGACCACCCCCGTCACCGATCGCGGACATCCCATGCAGCCCAACTGGCAACGGTGCAATCTCCTCCCACGTATCACTCGTTGGACTGTAGCGTTCTACCCCCGACCAAATCTCATTGTCAGCCAGGACACCGATCCCGCCAATCGCATAGGCTCGTCCCATCGTGTCGGAGGCATATCCAAAGTCGTATCGAATGTCGTTCATCTTCGCGACATCCAAGTGATCGCCGCCGACAGGGTCGTACTTCAATACTTCATCGTTTCCCTCATCATTGCCTGTGCCACCGAATAAAATGATTGAGTTGCCAAGTCGTACCGCGCCGAGATCGTTCCGTTGGGTGTCAATGTCCTGGCCAGTTCCCCAACTCGTTCCCGTTGCAGGCAACGTCGGCGTTGAAGTGGCAGCCAAGGAATCACCGCCAAACAGGTAGACCGAATTGCTCGGAACCACCAGGGCAACCGCGTCCGTTCGCGGTGCTGGCAAGGGAGGGCCGGAAGCCCAAACAATTGCGGTCAACAGATCACGGCGCTCAAGCAATTCGATACGCGAATTACGGGCGTTAGGCTTTCGCATGATTGTTACTCAGTCCTTGTGGAAACCAATGCCACGTTGCCACCTCGAAATTCGCTGGGGAACCTGAACGACCCCTACTGATCACAACCAACCCGCGACAACGAGGAAACTGGTGAGATCAATTGACTCCCGCGTCCTGCGGCAACATGCTTTGGCCAAGGACTCCATTCAACCGTCGGCCTAACTGGACAACGTCTTTCTCACTGACTGCGACGGGAATCGTAACCCGAAGCGTGAGTTTTGAAGTTGCGTTCCTTTCCTAACCCGACGCGTCAGCGAGGAAATATCGATATTGACATCGACTCGCTGACGCGTCGGGTTAGGAAAAGCCTCGTGCGGCAGCCAAAAGCGCAACTTCAAAACTGACGCTTTGGTTTACCAACAGCAATCAAAGTGGCGCTGTCCAGCTAATGCTCACCCACTTGCATCGAACCCTAGATCTTAAACCAATTTATGGACAAGTCCGAGGGTTCGGAAGAGATTGATCGCCAGAGCATGTGTCGTATTGGCACAGAATCGTTGCTTGGATATCAAATCATGTTTCAAATGTGAGCACATACGACACAGATACTTTTGGCCGCTGCTTGCTGGCAGCGATGGTAACGCCCGCCGTGCTCACCCATTCGGCGATCATGAACGGATTTGATGAAATCTAGCAGTGCATCTCGACGGACTCTTACTGAGCCCCGTTCTTGTGCGCAGGGGCCCTGTGTCTCACGCTCCCAAGGTCTTCCGAACTCGCGTGACTTCCGTCCTCGGTCGTCAGAAATGAAGGATGGGAATTGTCATGAACAGTAATCTGAATCAGACACGTCGAAGACCACGCTTCACCATACGCGGCGCCTTGATTCTTACCTTGCTGGTGGCGGCGATGCTGGGTTGGATGGCGACCGCAAAGCGAGCAAGCCTTACCATTTCGCGACAGGCAAATCGTATGCGATACGCCGAGGAGGAGCTCGAGAGAGCCCGCGTTGAACTCAAGGACCGGGACCGAATCCTCCAGGACCGATCGAGAGTCCTTTGGGCGAGCAACCTGGACGGGGCCCATTTGCAAGGTGTAACGATCTCCAGTCCTGGCAACGCTTTCCAACGGGCATCGTTCAAAGACTGCGATCTGGAGAACGCTCGCTTAAAGGGAGGCGGCGCCGCCTTCCAATTCGCGAGGTTTGACGGCTCAAAACTCATCAATACAAAACTGACCGGCGGTGGCTCTTCCTTTCAAATGGCGACGTTCGTGAGTTGTGATCTCACCGGTGCCGTACTGAGTGGCGGTAGCGCCTCCTTCCAAGGATCCTCTTTCGAAAATGCAACGCTGGCGCAAGCGAAACTGGCTGGCTCGTTTCAGTCCGTGAACTTCAGCGGAGCGCACTTCGAAGGTGCTGATCTTACTGCACTCGACGGGGATGATTTGGAGAGCTGCTACTTCAAAAATGCTCCAACCTACGACGACCAAACGAAATTCCCCAAGGGGTTTGACCCCGAGACACTTCGCTGGCAGCGAGTGACGGAGTGACGGATCGAACCCTCGACGGGCGGATTGGTCGGCGAGCTACGAGGCAAACCTCGTCAAGCATGCTCGGTTCCGAACTGATAGGATCTCATCTGCCCCCATCCTGTTACTCATGTTCATCCTGTTCGAGCTGCGTCGAACGCGTCTCTGGCCCACGTCGCCAATTCTTGCAGGATCTCATGCATCGAGTGGAAGCCTGCATGCTTGGAGCAGCGTTCGCTGGACGGCTAAATCATGGTCATAGGTAAAGTCGCTCTCCTTCTCGCCACGGATGATCTGAGCCATGTCGGCGGCATCGCCGATGTAGCGAGTGTATTTGGGATAGTGGATGTCCTGGTAACCAGTCTTGTAGTCCCCTCGTGGCTGTGCGAGTGCCAAGCGAGCAGAAGGGGCGTCGAGTGGTTGGATATGAAACGTCCCACCCGTACCGCAAACCACGAAATGTCGACGCGCAAAGCCTTCCACCTCGAGGGCACTCGATTTCACCGTGGCGATTGCTCGGGGGTACCGAAGGACGCACAACGCATTGTCGAGCAGCCCGTCGTCCCGTGCTGATGAATGCAGGTTGATCGAGGTCACCTCCGACGGCTCCCCCAGAACTCCGATCACCAGATCGAGAACGTGGCATCCCAATTCAAACATCATTCCCCCACGATACTCGGCGAGTTTGTCTCTGCCTGTGGGATCAACGACTTTGCTCATCACCGTATGGATCTCAAAAACGTCTCCCAGCCATCCACTGGCAAGGAATTCTCGCAGCATCATGACCGCTGGGTTGTAGCGGTACATGTAACCCATCTGCACGAGTAACTGATGCTCCTTCGCCGCGGTCAGAATCCGTTCGAACTGTGGCATCGACTCGCCAGCTGGCTTGTCCAAATGAACGTGCTTGCCGGCCGTGATGCAGGCTTCTGCTGTGTCGAGGCAATCTCGCACAGGTGTCTCGACCAACACCGCCTGCAAACCAGGAGCGTTGAGCAATTGGTCTTGCGTCATCCAGGGAAGGTCTCGAAATGCGGGCTGTGACTGTGCCTTGGCACGTAGCTCACCGTCCGGCTCGACGATTCCGATGACCTCGTAGTCCGCCGAGGCACGATAGACCGATAACTTGGTGGCGTGTGCATGTCCCACACCAATCTGACCAATTCGGATCCTCTGCTTTCCTGATGGCTTGGCTTGAACCAAGGTCGGCAACGATGCCAATCCGGCGGCGGAGGCTGCCAGGAACTCTCGTCGGTTGGTCGGAATCAGCATGCGATCGTCTCCAGCAATTCGAATGGCCCACCAACTCGAACGGTCAACTCAGGAACCACGAACGGCGCTCGAGCTATCACTCACGCGATGGCAACAAGAATGGAAATGACCAGAGCGGAGCGTCGCGACTGTCGCGACGCCCCGCTTGAAGATCCGCAAGAAAACCTACTTGCTGCCGCCACTTTCCTGCAGCTTCTTCATCACGTCATCGAGATTGAAGCTGGCAGCTTTCTGCCGTGGCGGATATTCCTTGAACGTCATCAAGAACTTGCCGACGTAATCCTGAGCCGGCACCAATAGAAACGCGTGATCGAGCAACCAGTCATAATAGGTATTCGACGTGATATCCGCCCGTTCGTACGGGTCCGTGCGAAGATTGAAGATCTTTGGCAAGCGGAGTGACGTGAAAGGTTCGGACCAGATCTGGAGCGTGCCGGGCGCACGTTGCTCCAGGAACACGAGCTTCCAATTATCGAAACGCAAACCGGTCAACTGTTGGTCGTCGTTGCAATAGATGAATGACTCGCGCGGCCCCTTGGCTTCCTGGCCAGTTAAGTAAGGGAGGAAGTTGTAACCATCAAGGTGGACCTTGTAGTCGCGGCCGATCGCCTTGTGTCCCTTGAGCAGCTTCTCCTTGATATTCGGCTCACCCGCCATGGCCAGGATGGTCGGTAGCCAATCGAGATGCGAGACGATCTCAGTAGAAATCGTGCCAGGCTTGATCTTGCCCGGAAAACGAACCATCGCGGGCACGCGGTAGGCACCTTCCCAGTTCGAGTTCTTCTCACTGCGGAACGGAGTCATTGCCGCATCTGGCCAACTGTTCATGTGGGGGCCGTTGTCGGTGCTGTACATCACAAACGTGTTGTCCGCGATACCGAGTTCGTCGATCTTGTCGAGCACGGTGCCGACATTCTTGTCGTGATCGATCATCGCATCGGCGTACTCGCTCATCCAACGACCCGACTGGCCTCGGCTTTCCGGCTTGACGTGCGTCCGAAAGTGCATGTGCGTAAAATTGACCCAGACAAAGAAAGGCTTGTCGGCTTTGACTTGTCGCTCCATGAAGTCCGCAGCGCGAGCAGCCACATCGTCATCAATCGTTTCCATTCGCTTACGCGTCAACGGTCCCGTGTCTTCAATCTTGCCATCGGCGAACGAGTGCAAAACGCCTCGAGGGCCGTACTTCTTGCGGAACTCGGGATCCTTTGGATAGTCGGGAAGTTCTGGTTCTTCCTCCGCGTTCAAGTGATAGAGGTTGCCGTAGAACTCATCGAATCCATGATTGGTCGGCAGCATTTCATCGCGGTCGCCCAGGTGATTCTTACCGAACTGACCCGTTGCATAGCCGAGTGGCTTGAGCAGACCGGCGATGGTTGGATCCTCTGGCTGCATGCCAAGCGCGGCCCCCGGCAGTCCGACTTTCGTCAGACCCGTACGCATACCGTGCTGGCCCATGATGAACGAGGCGCGACCTGCGGTGCAGCTTTGCTCCGCGTAATAATCGGTGAACATCATCCCTTCACGGGCGACTCGATCGATGTTTGGCGTCTGATATCCCATCACGCCATGTGTGTAGGCGCTGATATTGGCTCGTCCAACATCATCACCCCAAATGATGACAATATTCGGACGGTTCGTTTCCTGTGCTTGTGCGGTCCACGATCCGACCGCTGAAACCGCCATCGCAATTGCGACAGAGACGATTCGAAACCTTGAGTTGCGCATTGTGCTTGCATGCCTCCTGATAAGATCAAACGAAAGGAAAAAGGGAAGTCGACCGAACCCCACCTCAAGACCGTGCGTCAGAAAACGGGGGCGGCAGACTGTGTCGAGCGAACGAGCATAACACAGAGGATGCGGGCATTGGTGCGCGCCGATACTAGTGGGCCGCCCTTTGCGGATTTCGCAGTGCCGACCCTCGGCAGCCCACAAACGAGCCTGACGCGTTCGCTGGCATTCATTCATCAATCCTTGGCTATCGCTCGACCCTTTTCCAGCAACGGACATGAAGAATGAAAACGCTCTAACTGGACAGCACCATTCTTGAATGCACTAGCAATCTTCAGTCGTTTCGCCGACACAGGATGTGGAGATTTCGATCATAACCCGAAGCGTGAGCGAGGCTCGTTGCGCAACTCATTTCCTCGCTGACGCTTCGGGTTACGTTTGGCCGCAAAGTGGCGCTGTCCAGCTACTCAAACTGAGCGGTTGTTGAGAGTAGCACGACTCTCCGAGTCGTAAATCGCCGAGAGAATCGACTCGGAGAGTCGTGCTACTTTGATGTCAAATCACCAGGCCCGACGTGAATCGAAACGATCTGGAAACGCGATCGAAAAGCATGGCTGACCGCAAAACCGCTCAGTTTGAGCAGCTAGTGGAGCCAGCAGACATCGCGCTCCAGGGACGCTGCTTTGAATTGAGACGAGACCTCTTCATCACGAGGTGTCAACGAAGGTTAGCGAGCGTGGCGCACCTCAGAAGGGAATCTCATTCAATGCCTTCCAAGAGTGTCTCCACGGCGGTGTCGGCCGGGGAACCGGGGCTGCGCATCACTTCGTCGAGCGATTGACGCCAATGCATCTTGGCGACTGAGCTGACAGTTTGTTCGGTGTCCGCATCTTCCAAGATCGATACCGGGATCAACTCATATCCTCCGGTCGTGGTATTGACTCCGACTTTGAAATCGCCACCAAAATAGACCGATGAAGAGGGCTGCAACTTGCGATTCCCACGATCAAAAATGATCCGCTGCGGCCCGGAGATCATCCATTCCTTTTGTTGGCCCGCATCAAGCTGCTCGCTCTCACCCCCCATCACGAATTCAAAGCCGACGGGAATTCCGCCAGCATCAACTGCAAGTCGCATCTGGGGACGTTTGTTCACATCGATTCGCTGCTCCTTGAGACTCCAAGCATACGTGCCGTTGGAAAGCGTGTAGCTCTTTGTTAGTCCGGCACCATTGTCGAAAGTGATCACGAAGGGTCGTTCGAACCAGATCATTTCACCCGGGCCAAGCGAAGCGGAGGATTCGCGATCAACCACAAAGTGAACGGGTTGAGTCATCGAACTGGGGTTGAAGAGGGCCGCGCGTGGTTCGCCATCGAATCCTTGCGGCGAGTCTTCAGGGCCGATCACGGCGATGAAGCCGGTCAATGCGGGCATCGTGTTGCTGGGGGCATCCGCCCGGCGCACAGCGTCGGCGAGCACCGGGAAGAGATCGTCGCGACGCTGCGCACCGAGTAGATGTGCCAGATCGCCGAGGAGCAACATGTTCTTGATGTTCTTGTGCGCTGGGCAATGACCGCCAGCTCCTGGGCGGGTAGAGACGAATCAGCAGCAACTCGCGTTAGAACCTCCCGCAAAGACTCGACACGCTGGCGTGTTTCGCTCGACGTCGCTTTGCTGATCGACGCGGTATCGGACGCAATCGACTCGGCAAGGTTGGCGGCATCGACTCGCTGGGAGGAACTCGGCTCGTCCACTGACAAGCCGACACGAAGGGAATCGGCGAGCTCGGCCGATTCGCGTCGCGCGAACAGAATCGAAGACGCCAAGCCGCGTTCCAGCACAAGCGTCAACGCGATCTCCTGTGGCGACGCATTTTTGGCGGGAACAATTCTCCGCACGATTCTGTTGCTTGGCGTAACCGGTGGCGCCGGCGCAGGCTCGATCGGGATGTAGGGTTGCGTAATGATTTGAGGTGGGTTCACGACCTGCGGCGGCTTGGGTCGCCAGATCGGTTGCGGCTGGGGTTGCGGTTGGGGATTCGGTCTTGGATAGGGAAGCGGGGACGGAAGCGGTCCGGGATCGGTGGGAGGCCGTCGACGTCCAAACAGACGTTCGCCGAGTTCCTCACCAATGCCTCGCTTGGCAGCTTCTCCCAGCCCGGGAATCACCACCCGACCAATCGCTTCGCCAATGAAATCTTGGCCACTTGCAGGAGGGCTCCACATGCATGCGAGAGGTGCCAGCACGATCAGCACCACGGCAGTTCGAGAATGATTCATCCGAGCGATCTGGGCTAGAGTCATGACAGAGTTCGGCCTACCCACCGAGCGAGTGCCAAGGTGGTTCCAGGCTCGATTCTACTGGGCAGGGCAGTGACGACCAGGAAAATCACGGGGCGATCGCCACGAAAAGGCTTGATTCGTGGTGCCAGAATCACCCCAATCTGGACCTCAAGGGACCTTCGTTGGTCGGTCTCTCCGAGACCGTCATTGGCCGCGTGCGAGCGCGTCATCCGAGCCTCTGAGAGACGGTGAAGAGATCGCGTTGCCTACCGTAGGTCCGCATTTCCAAGGCGGACATTCGCAGCGTTGCTGCGGATCTTACGAGTCTCCGTAGGTCCGCTTTTCCGAGGCGGACATTCGCAGCGTTGCTGCGGATTTTACGAGTCTCGGTAGGTCCGCATTTCCAAGGCGGACATTCGCAGCGTTGCTGCGGATTCTTCGAGTCTCGGAGAGACTCGCCTACGGTAAAAACTCCCTGCCTGGCGCGATTCAACCAGAGTTCGCTGCAATGCGAAATCGCCAACTGTTCGTCGGGATCCTCGCATTCGAACCAGGTTGCGTCGGGATAACGTTGAATTCAGACGAATCTTTTGGATTCATTGAGGTCATCCAATGATCCTGTTGCGAGTTGAACCCAGACGCCGCCACGACAGTCTCGAGTTGAAAGAGTCGGCGAGGATTCCAGGATCTATGCCGCGAAAACCATGGCCACAACATGAACCTTCGGATCGTCCTGCTGCTTGCACTTCTTCTCGTGGCGCCTTGCGCCACGTCATTCGCCGCAATCGTCGACTTCACCACTTGGACGCCCGTTGCCGATCCCGCTGATCCAAATTTCACTTCATCGGCAACCGTCTCATCGGCGAGCATTCAGGTCGCCAACGGGTCGATCCCGGTCGGCACCGACATTGGTTTTCAAAGCGTCGATGGCGTGACGCTGGGGTCTTCGACTTCGGGTTCGTACTTTGACCCCAGCAACAACTTCACGATCGCGATCGATTACAACTTGGACTTTGGCGCGGGAGCACAGGGATTTCTGGGATTGGGATTTGGCATTGGTGAGGACGGCGACGGGATGAATTCAGCGGGTGTCGGAATGGCGACGTTCAACGGTGCCCCGTTTCTGTCGTTCGGCGGGGCAGCTCGCATCAATGACCAAGATCAGTCGCCTCTGCTACTGAGCCTCTCCTCCACATTGACAGGCAGTCTGTTCGTTCAGTACGACGCAAGCTCAGGCGATGTGACCGTAGGGGCCGCATCCACCCAGGGCGCCAGCGCACCGACGGCGAGCGATACCTTTATCGGTATTCAAAAGCAGTGGAACGGCCAGGGCCTGTTGACTTCGTTCTTCGTACGCAGTGATGGGACTGGATGGCAGGGGGGCACCGCGGAAGCAGTCTTTGACAACTTTCGAGTGCTCAATGGTGCGGCAACCTCCGTGCCGGAGCCATCACAAACGGCTGGCGTGGGCATGTGCTTGCTCCTCGTCCTGTGGTTGGCGCGGCGGCAAAGAGCCCCGTTCTTCTTCGTGCGTCAACGAGCTATCACTGGGGTCTGCGAACGACAGTCGGACGTTTGATAGCCAAACCGCTCAATCGCCTCGCTCTCGGCTTCAATCATTCGAACTCGGATTTCGTCGGAGCATTGGGTGGGGAACGCCCCATAATCCCCGACGTTGATTCTGCGAGTTGCACGCAAAGCCGCTTCGTCAAAAGGTTCACCCACGCGGCGCAGTGCCGCGACAAGATCCTCCACCAAGTTCTCGTGTTTGCCGATGAAGTTGATTTCGTGACCCGGCGGTCCCACGTAGCTGCGAAACACTTCGGAGCAGTAGCCGGGGTGGTAGTCCAAGACGTTGATCATGAACTGCTCGAATTCATTGTGCATGCAATGAAGATCAAGGCGGTTTTGAAAATCCCATTTGCAGCGACGCTTGTGTGCCCAGTAACTCCTCCACCAGCTCCACGGATGTCTGACAAAGGCGATCGTGAACATGCCACGACCGGGGGATTCGTCCAAAATATTGTGTGAATAGCCCGATTCGGCGAGGGTCGTGCCAGCGCTTTTCAAAGCAGTCCTCACCCAAGTCCCTCCCGTCTTGGGGATGTGCAGAAGTCGGCAGTTTCGCAGGATCAGCGCCATGACGGAAAACTTCTCCGGGGGTATCAGCGTTGAGGGGTGGGAGGGTGGTAGTCCATTGCGGCGAGTCGCTGCAGTGATTCCTGCTGCAGATTCTCTCGATCCATGCCAAGATGTTCGAAGGTACGCTTGCCGAGGTGTGCCGCGTAGGCGCTCATTTCCATTCGCAGTTGCCATCCCGATCGAACGACTCGGTGACACCACTCGTCATCGGCCCCGAGACCACTACGGAACTCGGGTGTGCGTTCATCAAGCCAGCCGCATTGAGCCAGAGCGTCACGATGAAGCAGTGTGCAGAAGAATGCGATCAGCGGGTCCCTTCTGGATCGGCGTGCCCCTCTTACCGCCTGGAAGCCGGCGACCGGATCGTTGTAATCAAACCGGTTGTCGCGAGCCACTTTCGCCTCGTCACGAAGCCAATCTTGCCGAAGGGAATGCCTTGAGTTGTCGCCGGTGAGAGGACCGACTGCCGCCACTCGATCGCCTGGCGTCTGGAATGCTGAGAACATGCGATCCACGCATTGAGGACCGACGAAACAATCATTGTTGAGGCACAACACATGAGAACCACCTGCTCGCTCGATCCCTTGGTTGACCGCTCTTGTGAATCCTCGATTAACGCGGTTGCGGATGACTTCCAATGGCAACCGTAACGCTGTGGCAACCTGCTGAACCTCCTCAACGACCCCCGGACGACTACCGTTGTCGACATAGACCACATGCAGAGGAAGGCCGGTATATCGAGCAAGGTGCCAAAGGGACTCAGACGTCAAGTCCGCGCAGTTCGTCGCCGGGATCACAACGGTGATCGGCTGATCACAACCAATCAGCTTGGCATAAGGACGGCGTAAGTCGGCGATCTCGACCGACAGTCGATGAGCATTGATTTCGATGTGTCGCGATTTTCCATCTCGTCGCAAGAAGGCATCAAATAGCACCTCGTTGACGAACTCGAAGCGATGTCCACAAGAGGCTAAGTGAAGCCAAAGTCGCCAGTCTTCCAGAAAATCACTGGTCGCCATCAGATCCAGCGGCAAGGCACTGCGCCGAACCAGGGAACACATCGAAACATAGTTCTTCCACCATAGATCGCTCGCATCGAATGGCCGGCATCCGAGCACTTTCTCTTTGCCTGTTTCGACATCACTGCGGCGCATGGAACAATAGACCACCGACGTCTCGTCATTCGCAGATGCCAGCATGGACTCGAGGTAACGCGGCGCGTAGACAGCGTCGGCATCTGCCATGACGACCCACGTCGACTCCGAGTTTCGAAGTCCAGTCAAACGCGATGGATTCGCCCCAAGATTGTGGGGATGTCGGATGACTCGCGTGCTCGGATGATGGGTTGCAAGCTGATACAACGAGTCATCGGTGCTGGCGTCGTCCACCACCACGATTTCGCAGCCGACCGTCTGTCGATGCAAACTATCGAGACAAGTCTTGAGGTGAGGGCCACAGTTGTAATTGGCGACAACGACTGCGATCGAATGATCCCTTGGCGAAGTGATCGTTGCCGATGGAGTCGCCTTCGAATGACCGCTCATGGCGAATGAGAGACTGCAAGTTGCAACATATCTCTGATAATGACTGTCGAACCCCACCGCGTCGGAATCGCCCAGTGGCATGTGGCCGAGACTGGAGATGCCTCCTCCCGTGTGAGCGGCCAAGCTTGGCAAATGAGAATAGATACGCCTTCCAGATCGCCGAATCGCTTCGGGGACCACGAGGTCGGTGTCACGATCTCCATCGAACTGCGTCACAAGATCAGAGCTGACGAGCATCTCCAGCGATTCGCGACTGAAGCACCATGCGAGCACTCCCCAGATTGATCGTCGCGTCACCTGAATCCAGCCCGACTGCTTCAGTTGTTCTTTCACGTTATGAATGGGCGAGTACAGCGAGACGAATCCCCAATCTCCATGGGGGAGATGATCGATGGCAAACTGCAAACCGTTCGCAGCACACCGAGCCAATCGGATATCGTCCTCGCACAAGAGAATGAACGGTGAGTCACACTCGTCCAACATCGTTTGCGCGGTGGTGATCCAGTTTTTCCAAGCGCCTAGCCTCTTGCTGTGTTGATGCGTGACAACATCGGACTGGCAGAGCAGACTCGAGCCTGGCTCCGAGAAGAGATGAACCCGTTGAGTGAAACCCCCATGACGCAGTTCGGTCAAGCTTCTCTCGACGGTGCTGATCGGGCGGGGCGCCGTGACCATTGCGATCGACAACTGGGAGGGCTGAACGATGACCTTCACAGGTGCTTCGAGCTCCAGACGAGCCGAATTCGGGTTCGATCCTTCCATCACTCCCGGACGATCCATGTCGCGATCGAGCTTGCCCAAGCTGACGGGGTGGTCGATGTGCGGGCAGAGGTCAAGGCACATCTCACCACTTGCAATGCCCCCCAGCACCTCCACGCCGGGAGAATGACAGACCCAACGATTGTTGGCGACTTGACTGCCGCGGTGCCGACAGGGCGGTAAGTCACGCATGCTTGCTCTACTGAGAGAGAGTTTTTGGTTGCAGCATCAATCGTGGGTAACGTTGCGGCTCAGCTGGTTCAAGAATCAGGGTGCCGCGCGGTGACCATTGCGAAACGACCCAAATTGCTCGATGGTCTCTTGCCGAAGTCAGCGTTCCCAAAAGACGGTCGAAATCGATGTGCACACAAAGTCGCCACAGTCCACGCTGCGAATCGGGAGCAAACGATTCCCAGACCACTGGATTGACTTGGCTGCCAGTGGCGAGTTCCAGCATCATTCCATTTGACGTATCGAAATCCAACGCGGACATTGCATCGAACGTCTGGTCTGGGCTAACGGAGGGTACGACATCGACGCGATAGAACTTGGAGCGGATTCGTTGCTCTTCGGCGAGTGGGCCCACGACACCCATGACTTGCATCCCGGTACTGTCGTACTGCATCGCTGCTTTCGAGACACCATCGCTTCGTCCGGAGACCTCCGCCGCGTACGAAGGTTCTGCGTCAGCCTGGAATGCCGCGATCGTGCTCCTTTCCGGAACACTCGGCTGCGATACAGCCTGTTGAATCGAAGCCTGTTGAATCGAAGGCTGCCGCGGCGACGATCCTTCCGGTTTGAGATGAATGTGGATCGCACTCTCGGGGTCAGCGAGTAGTTCGCGATCGATGTGAAGATGAACATGAAGCCGGCGCATTTTCATTGTGCTTCAACTCAATTGGGTAATGCGGTACAGGCGTCCGTCGGCGCTCAGAGTGGTTCGAACTCGATTTTGGGTTACATGATGATCGGAGAATCGCGCCCGATCATCGGTAACCCTGGCAGATTTCCAGGATTTGGGTACTTCGATCGTGGCCGTCAGCGGCGGCTTCACGAGTGTTGGCACGGGGAGATCGTCGCTTTTTAGCGATAGAAACAGTGCATCCTCGGTGGCTTGATGACAGTTCACCTTCGCCGATCGACGTGTGTAGACGTACGCAGCCCCCTGACTGGCGGTGCCGATCCAAAACGTCTCGGCGCGTGTTGCGAGACAATTCAAGCAGCCGATCCAATGATCCCGTTCAATGCCCAAAGCGCCCGAACCCGTTGCCACTTTGTGAAAGGTCAGAATCGACCAACCGCGACTCGCGATTGCGCGATCCAGGTGAGACTGAAGCCTCTCAAGGGAGCATTTGCGAGACACGCTTAGACTTTGTAGTCGATGCATGTTGCCTGGCGTCGCCGCATTGGGGCCGATCTCTGACTGGTGAGTGGCGCGGCCGAGAGCGAACCGCTGACACACGACACGAGATAGCGGACCATCAGCTCGACCATGGTCTCCAAAGGGATAGGCAAACGACGTCACTGCGTCTTGACCAAGCTGACGAATGAAGCGGTTGCAACTCTCGCACTCCTGTTCAATCATCGCAGCTTGCAGTTCCGGCAAGCCCTTCGGATGCGTGGCGGTATGATTTCCGAGTTCATGTTGGCTCTCGGCGAGCGAGCACCAGCCGCGATACCACTTTCCGTTTGGCTCCAAAGGAGGATTGTCGCGAATCACAAAGAAGGTCCCGAGAAACCCGAAGCTGTCGAGGTCGGGACGAACGACGTCGATGTGGCTGGTGAGCCGGTCGTCAAAGGTTAGACAAACCGCTGCGCTGGCCTCACCGGGCCACGTCGCAATCGAGACGCGTCCCCATCGATCTTGCTCCAGCGATGCCTGGATGACCATGCGACCTAGCCCGTTTGTGATTTCAGACAACTCGGGGAAGTTCGAGCGGACGAGGTCAAGCTGCCTCCACGACTCGCGCAAGTCGCGAATCTCCAGCGCCTTTCTTGCTTGAGCGATGATACCGCTGGGATCCCACATCCGGTCCACCTTTCAAACGATGCGAATCAGCGTGGTGACTCTTGTTGAATGGGAACTCATGGCCAGCGGACGACGCGAAATCCCAGTGCTGAACTTCGATGTCCAGGAGAATGCCAGGTTCGTGTGCTGGATCGAACTTGGATCGCCGGCAAGCCGCGGGATCCGCCTCGCAAGGTCTTCAAAGATCGGTTCGTGATCGAGTCTTCAACGGCAACTTCGGCAGGAAATTCATCGACCCACTCCCAGACACTTCCGTGCATATCGAACAACCCCCATGCGTTGCACATCTTGGTGCCACTGGTGACGCGAGTATCCTGCCCACGGAAAATCGCATATTGGTCGAGGAAGGTTTCATCTCCGCATGAATAGGGTGTGATGGTGCCCGCACGACATGCATACTCCCACTCGGAATCACTCGGCAAACGATAACCGTTGCTGGACTTATCAGACTCCCACGCCCCCGTCGGACCGCGAACGTAATACGGCGTGAAACCTTCACGATCGCTAAGCCAGTTGCAAAACAGGATCGCGTCGATCCAACTGACCTTCTGGATCGGATGTGAGAAAGTGGGGCTAAAGAACTCGTCTTCACCAGGCCAATTTTTCGGCTTTTCACCGTCGTATTGCTCGTCGTCGATGAAGCGGTGAAACAGCCCGACCCAGATCTCTCGATCGCAGATCAGGAACTCCCGTTCGATAGGGATGATGTCCAGCGAACCGTCGGGTCGTGGCCGCGAGAGCGAGCCTGGCGGTACCATCACCATCGACAAACCTTCGTCGGAAGCAAGCCATCGATGATCTTGCTCCACGGCATTCCCTGTGGCATTCCCTGTGTCTTGTATGTCTGGCGGCGCAGACCCCCACGTCTTCAAAGTCCAACCCGCCGCGCTGTGGACAGCAGCGTCCAGATTCGTTTCGTACAATTGGGTGACAACCTGCTGGACGGTCGTCGCGTCGCGCGGCGAGAGTGAATCCTGGGGAATGCGTCCCAGGGAAAGCACCATCCCCGATACAAAGGTGTTGTCTTGAAGTCTTGCAAGCTCACCCGCAATGCGATCCAGATCTGCATGCCAATCGACAAATTCCGCGATGAAGGTGGCACGTTCGATTGGATTTGACTCAGCCGTTGCCGAGAGCATCGCCGCGGCATGCTCAGGCTCGCCGATCAGCAATGCAACGATCGCCAGGCGGGCTTTCCGCTTCCAATCTTGCTCGGAGTCGGCGGCTTGCACCGCTCTTGCAAGCTCGGTGCGCGACTTGGATGGGTCTGCCACCAGCGCGGACGCGATGTTGCCACATTCGCTATCAGGCACCTTCTCAATCAGAGAAAGAAAGAACTCGTGATCGACTTCGCCATACGATGCAAACGCGTAGGCGATGGGTAGACGGCGCAGACCAATCGACGACAAAGCCCGCCGTTTCAGCTCCTCCCTCACCATGTCTTGTGGAAGCTCCGCTAAATCGTCCAATGCATATCGAACCACATCGCCACGGCTATTCTGCAAGGTGTCGGTAGCTGCGACGACGTGCGAACGCAAGCTTCTTTGACGCTCTCGCGACATCCATAACCCCGCGATCAGTCCGATCGCGGCAAGCACAGAGAGGATCGACGAAGCTTGGATGACGTGATGCCGCGTCGCGACCTTCATCATTTCGCGTTGAGCGGCGCTCCAAGCGTTGGGATCCGTGCTCATGCGGATGTTGAGCAGCTCCAAGAGAGACGGTAGGTACCTCCTTTCTCGTTTCGTTGACCAAACCGACACGCGATCGATCAGCTGCAGTTCTGCGCGGCCACGACGAGTCTCCTTTTGCTTTCTCGTCAGCCAATCGCGAAGCGAGTTGACCAGGTAATCGTGAGTCAGCTGGTAATACTTCTGGCCGATTTCGCCACGCGAGGAGGGTTCCTCTTCGTCGAGACGGCCATCGGGATCGGTCGGCGTAACGAGCCTGATCTCACTATCAAGAATGCGGATCAGATCATCAAAGTCGCGTGGACGATTCACATAACCAGAGGCCTTGAGCAGATCCTCATACGACTTCATCTCACCTTTGATGTTCGTTCCCGAATCGGGAAGCAATGCGTTGAGCACGCGGCGAGCGGCTGCCTGATGGAAGCGATGTTCTGGTGGTGCGTTCGCTGCGCTAAACGTTTCTTCAAGAAAAGTCGCTCCCACCCCCTTGGTACCCCCAACCTGTTGCAAAGTCTCCGGCGTCCAAGCTTTGCCTTTCATCATTTCAGCGAACAGCGCCAATCGAACGCAGACAACTCTCCCATCCTCCGCCAAGCCAGCGGATGCTTCGGTTACAAACTGTCGTTGTGCGTCCGTGTTCTTGCTGCCATCATCCGGTAGTTCGCCGAAAGCGCGGCCGTAAGCCGTCAGTACTTTCGCTGCATGCCGAATCGGAAACAGTTCGACAGCAGCGGAATTCACCCCCTCGAGCAACCGCAAATCGAGCTCACGCATGAAACGAGTTGCCGCCATCCAGAAGTCATCGCGGACCATCACGATGCATTGGACACGGCCACCGTCGCACTGTCGCAGTGCTTGAACCAGATCGGAGTCCTCTTGATTGGCGACATGTAGCCACTGCTCGAATTGGTCGATCACGATCAGAAGCTTTTGTGCGGACGGTATCCCCACACCACGCCGCAGCGCCGTCAAAGAATCCCTCAGATTGAGGTTGCCATCCAAACCAGGACACCGTTTGCGTAGCCCACGCAGCAATCGAGTCTCCGTCTCATCCGGCGTCGCTTCGATATAAACCGAAATCACGTCACTCGAGAGGCGTGGCAGGAGCCCTGCTTTGATCAAGGAGGACTTGCCGCACCCCGACTTCCCGTAAATCATGCCAACGGGAAAGGTATGATCCGAATCGGTCTCTTCGATCTTCGTTTTCCAGAAGCGCAATCCATCCGGAAGTCCCGCGCGATCCCGGGGCCCCGGCAGCAGCTCAAGGAAGAAGTCCGCGTCATGCGAATCGAAGGAACGCAATCCCTTCGGGACAATTCTGACTGGCAAACCTTCCGAGACCGCCCCAGACTCCATGAGGCCTGAGATGCCACTTTTTGAAGGAGTCGTGCTTTGTCCCGCGTGCATCACACGGGTGTCATGCGCAGAGGCCGAGTCTGCTTGGGATCCTCCTGTTGCCTGAGAGTTTGTGAGCACGTTTTGCTCAGCCACGAATTGCCGAAGGTCCTCGGCGAAGTCATGGGCAGAGGAGTATCGCTCGCTTGCACGCTTCGACAATGCCCGATTGCAGATACGTTCGAGCTCTTTGGGCAACTTCTCGTCGTACTGCCGAATCGGTCGGGGCTCCAGGCCGACCACCTGCGATAACACCTCCGCTTGCGTGTCGCCGCGAAAGGGTCGGCGTCCGACCAACAACTGGTACAGCACCACACCAAGACTAAAGACATCGGATCGTCCGTCGACGCGATGTCCCTCGCCGCGGGCTTGC
This sequence comes from Pirellulaceae bacterium, assembly GCA_963767665.1. Lineage (GTDB taxonomy): Bacteria > Planctomycetota > Planctomycetia > Pirellulales > Pirellulaceae > Rubripirellula. Next base: position 431,360 of record CAVYFC010000009.1, on the reverse strand, counting down.
TCTGGCGACATGTAGGCGGCGGTTCCTGCATATCGTGGACCCTTTCCGATGTCCTCCTCGCGCAGGGCCAATCCGAAGTCCACGACGTAGGGCTCGCCATCAGAACCGATCAGAATATTGCCAGGCTTCACGTCGCGGTGCACCAAGCCCTGTTTGTGAGCATAGTGCAACGCGTTGGCTACTTTGGCGATCAAGGCAGCCGCTTCAACAAAGTGATAGCGCGTCGTCTTCAACCGGGTCGACAGATCGGTCCCTTCGACGTACTTGGATACCAGGTAGAAGGGAATCTCCGTCGTGCTTCCCACATCGTGGACTGGCACGATGTTGGGATGATCGAGATTCGCGACGGTCCGTGCTTCGGTCAGGTATTCCTTGGCATCCTGGCGACGCGTGACCAGTCGTGGATGGGGAATCTTGACGGCAACGTCGCGATCCAGCTCTTCGTCATGGGCAAGGTAAACGCTGCCGAATCCGCCTTTTCCAAGCAGTCTCTCAATGCGGTAGCGGCCGATTCGACCCACCTCGAACCGCGATCCCTCACTATCGGACGAATTGGTTGGTCCGTCGACGTCTTGTTGCGTTAGATCGTTTGGATCGGACTCGTTCACGCCTGCGGCCAACTCGGTATCACTCACCAACTCCAGTATCGCCGCCTTCGACTGACCGACGCAGTCTACCGAAACGGGCCCCAGAAATCAAAGAATCCAAGGGGTGATGGCCCTGTAACCTTGGTTTACTTGCAACCTTTGGCTACTTCCCGTTCGGTGGGCTCGTGGTTTGTCAGAGCCAAGAAATGAGGGTGACGTCGATTGGCAGAGCCGCACCGGCGGCGGCACAAAGATTGGGCAGCAGGACAACCGCTGTGATCACAGAGTGGTTGTTCGTCGCGCCAGCAGGGGTCTTGCCCGGCAAACGCACGAGAAAAGGAACACGCACCCCACCCTCAAAGAGGCTCCGCAATCAATTCACGGATCATTTCAGCTTGGCAATGAAGTAGTCCGTCGGCGTTTCATGCTTCACGGAGGGAGCCCCCGGATAGGCGAGCTCACTTTCCACTCCCAGTGCGTCGAGATGTTCCTGAAGCTTGACACCAAAATTGGAGGTATGCGTCGGATCCTTCTGATCTTGGCCGAGGGACGGCGGCGTTGAGTAACTCAGATAGACCGGTGGATCATCAGCGCTGGCCAAAGCGTAGGGCGAATACTCGGTGATCCATGGAAGGATTTTCTCCCGGTTGGCCAAGAACATTGGAAAGCCGCTCAGTCCGAAAGCATGACCACCATACCTGCTATTGGGCGTCCACTCTTTCATCTGCTGCGGATCGAGCGTGGTTTGTGCACCGATCACTGCCGCGCACCAGAGTCGCGTGGACTCGCGTGCGACCGGATCATCGTCGGAGGGGTCGGCGAGGTCATCGTGAAAGGCCAGCCAGAGACTCGAGCAAGCACCCGCCGAGCCACCTGCGGCTCCGATGCGCTGCTTGTCAATGTTCCAAACATCGGCCTTACTACGGACGAACTGTAGCGCACGGGCTGCGTCATGGAGTGGTGCCTTCACAGGCGGCTCAACACCTTCGGCCACCGCTTGTTTGACATAGCGGTAGTTGATGGCCACCACGGAGATGCCAGCGTTCAGCAGCTCACTCACATTCGCAAACCGGTTGGCCCGCTCCTTCTCTCCCCCTTGCCAACCACCTCCGTGGATGACGAACACCAATGGTGTCGGCGTGGCCGACTCGGCTTTCCAAAAGTCGAGCACGTTACGTTGATGCGGCCCGTAGCGCACCTCGGACATCGTCGGCGGCGGAACGGACGGATCGTAGCTGGCTGCTTGACCCGCTGCAGCACGCGGTTGCTTCGCCTTGGTCTCGCGTTCCTGAGCCAAGGCGGGATGCAATGCAAACGGGAAGACCAACAGGGTGATGAGATACTTCATGGAGAGACTCTGGAGGGATTCTTGGATTCAGCTTTGGTAACAGGTTGGATTGGAAAGCGATTCACCTCGACGTCGTTCTGCCCCGGCTTTCCCCGATTGCTACGACCGTCAGTGATCAACCGTTCTAGCAAGGACTGCATTTGAACAACGCGATCGGGTTCCGCTGCGGCGAGGTTCTTGGCTTCCCCAACATCGTTGGACAGGTCGTAAAGCTGGAGGGGCTGCGTTTGATCACCTCCCTTGCCCCAGCCGCCCGATCCAGGTGCAGCGATGTATTTCCAATCCCCGTTGCGAAGGCTGGGGACACCGCTGCTCGAACAGCTGATGGAATGATCCCGCACAGGGCTTGGGTCACCCTTGAGCAGCGGCAACAAACTGAAACTGTCCTCACCAACATTCTCCGGAAGCTGCCAACCAAGCACATCTGCGAGCGTCGCCATCAAGTCAGCCTGATGCACCAGCTGGCTGCAAACGCTGCCAGGTCGAACCACACTGGGCCAGCGCACGATGAAGGGAACGCGATGGCCCCCTTCCCAGGCGTCGGACTTGTAACCTCGCAAGGGACCGCTGGGGTAATGCCCTTGTTGCTCCAGGTCCGTTACCCCAATGTACGGGGCGCATCCGTTGTCGCTGGTGAAAACGATCAGCGTTTCATCGGCCAAGCCATTCCGCTCAATCGCGTCGAGAACTTGTCCCACGACCGCATCGGTTTCCATCACGAAGTCTGCATAAAGATTCAGTCCGCTCTTACCTCTCCACTCATCGTTGACCGACAAAGGCGTGTGGGGCGAAGTCAGCGGCATGTAGAGCAGAAAGGGTTCGGGTTTCTTGGCAGCATCCGCAATGAATTGTGTCGCGCGATCGCCGAGGGCAGGCAAAATCGGCTCGAGTGTCCAGTCCTTCAAGGCTGGCCCCTGGTTGCTGGCTTGATTCTTTCGCAGCAGAAGCGAGGGAAGGAACTCAGAGGGAACGCCGACCGTCCTGTCGTTCTCAATGAAGCAATAGGGCGGCCAGTTCGGCACGTCAGTACCGAAGTAAACATCGAAGCCACGTTGAACCGGGCCACCACCGATGGCCTGCTGAAAAACCTCGCGCCAGACCGAACGATGATCGTCGGTCGCGATCGCTTCCCCTTTCGGTCGCTCCTTAAAAAGTGCTGCGCGATCCGCGGGGATGGGCCAGTCCCAACCGAGATGCCACTTGCCAATGCATGCGGTCTCGTAGCCATGTTGCTTCGCAAGCCCGCCCAGGGTCATCCGCTCTGGTGCGATCAGTGGTGCTCCCCACAACCCCACAATCCCTTTCTGCAAACGCGATCGCCAGTGATAGCGTCCGGTCAACAGTGTGTAACGCGATGGCGAACAGACACCGGAGGAGGAATGCGCATCGGTGAATCGCATCCCTTGCGAGGCCAGGCGGTCAATCTGGGGCGTGGCAATTTTTCCACGCTCCGGGTTGTAACACTGGACGTCGCCGTAGCCGAGATCGTCGGCGTACACCAGGACGACATTCGGTTTGACGGAGGCAGAGTCCATTGCCCGCAAGTGAGTGGACGAATGGAGCGGCAGTGCGAACAACATCAAGCAGATAGGTCGTATCATCTTAGGAACTCTGGAGATCATGCTTCCCACGCGATTGAATTGTGAGGCTGACAACGCTGGACTGGACTCACCGACGGTCAGCCATCCTGAGTGCCCGGCTGCTTCCCATGAATCGATTTCAACTCGATTACCTTCGTGATGACCCGTTGCTCGCCCAGAGTCTTCCCGATGCCCTTCAAGGTGATGCCCGTGCCACAATGGTAGGCAAGATTGAATCGATGGAAGTCGCGGAATTCGACTTCCACACGAACGGCGGGTTGTCCGTCGACATCAACGAAGAATACCTTCGCCTCATCAAGATCGTCGGACATTCGGATGCGTCCCTGAACGGTCATTTGGTCCCCATCGACCTTAACCCAGCTTTCAAAAGGTCGCTCGCGGTAGGGCTCGAAATCGGAACCATTGAGCCCGGGTAATGGAGTGCTGGCACCGGCGAACGATTCGACATCAATACCAAACTTCTCCAGCAACGACAGGTGAAGTCGACCAAGCTCCTGGTTTTCGGAGTAGCGGACATAGCGGCCAGTCTTGAGGAACGATCCTCCTCCGGCAAGGATGATCGGAATTCTGGTTACCGTGTGGTTATCGCTATGCCCCATCCCAGAACCGTACAAGACCAGCGTGTTATCCAGCAGGCAGCCCTCGCCGTCACGTCGAGACTTTAGCCGAGCCAACAGTGAATCGAACTTCTCCATATGCCACAAACTAATCTTCAGCAACGACTCGAGATTCGTTCGACTGAAGTTTCGAAAGAAGTGTGAGAGATAGTGATGCTGCTCGCTGACGCCCAAGAAGTCAAACACCATACGACTGTTGCTATTGCCCAGCATGTAGGTGATGCAACGCGTCGAGTCAGTCCAGAGGGCGAGCTCAATCATGTCCAACATCGACTCAACCTGCTCGTCCAGATTCGCACCACTTCCGGGCCGAGTGAATCGGGCGACGTCCATTCCGGGCTCCGCCTGCTGCATGTTGGCCAGTCGTTTCTCCGATTCACGAACGACATTCAGGTACTCGTCCAGCGTTCGCCGGTCTTCGCGACCGGCTTGACGCGACAGCGAGCGAGCGTCTTCCTGGACGCGATCGAGGACGCTTGCCATCTGCTGGCGATGTTTCGGATTCGCCAGCGGGTTGCGAAACAGACGATCAAAAATCAGTTGTGGATCGCTCTCGCGAGGAATCGGTGATCCGCTGCGATCGTAGGAGATGTAGCTACAGCCGATCTGATTTGGAAACAGCCCCTCCGTCGTCAGCTCCAAAGAGCGATGTGGCGTGTCCCCCTTGATCTGATCAGCGATCAATTGATCGATCGATGCTGATTCTGTGTTGGTGTGATGACCAGACAGAAACCGTCGCGTGGAATTCGCATGCGACGAAAAGCCGAAGTCGCCCATGTTGTCCAAGATCAGAATGTCATCGCGATGCCGCTCGAATGGCTTCATCAGTGGCGAAAGCCGAAAGTCACGCTCGGTGCCACCACTGATATTCCATGATGGGGGATGCACTCCATTCGGCTTGAACAATGTCAAGAATCGCTTCGGCGCTAAGTTCGCGTCGGTGTCCCTAGCCTTGGCTTCCATCAGGTTCAGAAGCGGCAGCGGCAGCAGCACACCCAGGCCTCGAAGAAACGTACGACGTTGGATAACTTGGGTCATGGTGATTCAGTTCGCTTTGGATAGGATCGTCTCGCGAAACGGGACGCTGTTGGCAATTGCCAGAAACAGGTCGCGCCAAGTGCCGTTGGACCGGTTCATCTCTTCGACGATCGCCTCAACGCTGGGTTGATCGTAGAGGATCAGCTCTCGACACAACGCAAACGACATCGTTCGCTTCACAATGTTACGAATCACGGCTTCGCGCTGGCCGGTAACGAGAATTTCTTTCAGCTCCGTCATGTCTTGAAACGTTTCGCCCGTTGGCAATCGACCACTCGTATCCAGGGATGATGCCAACTCTGCCTCCACTTTGTCACCTCGCGCGGCATCGCCCGACTTGCTCCCTGCAACCGATAGATAGCGTCCCTGATCATCGAAATTCTGCAGTGCGAATCCCAGTGGATCAATCTTATCATGACATGCCGCACAGGCCGGACTGCTACGATGCTGTTCGAATCGCTCGCGAAAACTGAGGTTCTCGCCTCGCGCGTTCGCCGGAACTTGCCCCACATTGGCCGGAGGATCCGGTAACTCCTCACCAAGAATTCGCTCCAGGATCCAGGTCCCTCGCAGGATCGGACCCTTGTTCATCGCCAAGATTCCCGGCATGGTCAGAATTCCGCCCCGCTCAGTCGTCTCTTCCAATTGGATCCTCTGATTGGGAACAATCTCCACCTCGATACCCTTCTGCTTCACGTACTTGGTCATCTGTTTGGCATCACGACCGTACAGACGCGAAGTATGAGGATTGATGAAGGCGACCCGGGAATCGACCAACTCCATCAGCGGACGATTCTCGGTGAACAGGTAATGAATGAAATCGGTCGGCTGCGACTTCAGAGCGACCATCTTTGGCACATTGTCGGAGACATGCTCGATCTCGTTCAGCGTCATCCACTCCGTCGCAAAGACGTTCGCAAGATGCCACGACTTTGGTGATGCCAACAGACGATCGACTTCTGACGCGTAAACCAACGTGTCCGTTAACACGCCACTGGCCGCTAACGAGTGCAGGCGTTCGTCGGGCATGTCGCCCCAAAGGAAATACGACAGCCTTTCGGCGAGTTCAAAATCATCCACCGCCTGTCGCTTCCCTGGTTCGCCCGAGACCAACAGCCCACGATACATGAAGTGCGGCGACATCAACGTTGCCTTGATCTCAAACTTCACGACCTCGGTCAGGTCGTCTCCTTGCCTACCATTCAGCCTCGCGAGGACCTTTCCAAGTTGAAGACTCGGCACGGGGCGCCGCCATGCTCGCGACACCATCACTTCCAGCAACCGAAAGGCCTGATCATGGGTCAGCTGGCCGTCTTCAACCGGACCGACAATCCTTTCAAGTTCTTGACGCCGCGAGTCCGAAAACAATTGCTCGACGGCGACGTCTATCAAGTACGCGTATTGATCCCAGACGACGGTGGTCAGCGGGTTTGCATGCGTGTCATTGGTGAACCCACTCTTGCCTGGTGGATCGGTTGGCAACAGCTTGATCACCAGCGATCTCTCTGCCACCGTTTGCTCCGCCTCGATGATCGCCACGACCAGGTCGAATCCGAACACAGACCGCAGCGTGTTACGGTACTCAATCACGGACAAGCGTCTCGGCTTGAAGACAGCGGGGCGAGTCTCAACCGAGGCGATGAATGGACGATACCAATCGAAGACCCGTTGGCGTTCTTCGTCGGTGGGCTGTGGTTCGTCGTGCGGAGGCATCGTGCGGGCCTTCAAGTGCTCAACCACCGCATCCCAGGTTTCAAACGTATCGGCAACGTCATCGAGAGAACCGATCGCTGTGAAGTCGACTTCGCCACTGGCGTCGTCGCCGCTGTGACACTCCAGACAGTATTTCTGTAAAAGTGGTCGGACGTCCGTCTGAAAGCCCGCCGCCGACGCCACCGCAGATACCACGCACAATGCGTTGGCAACCATGGCGGTCAACAGACGGATTTCACAAGACATGGCAGCAAGTTGGCGGGAGTGAATCGGCGGGAGTCCGGTGCAGATGAGAGCGTAAATCTCGGGGTCAACGTCGCAGGACGGCCGAGACGGCCATCCCTTGATTCGTTGATCGAGCGAGATCAAACGCCATCAAGGGTCTGCGGTCGGAGTTGGCGATTGTAACCGGAGCCCGCCCCAACTGCCCGGTGCCTCTTTGCGAATGAGTCATCCGAGACGGTCGCCTCGCGGCAGATGGACTCCCTCGGCGGGCAGAGCATTGGGGTCAGCTTGTTTGTTTTCGATGAGGTAGGCATGACGGAGAAGAAGGGACCCACGGTGCTCGGTTTTGCCCTGCTGGGGCTGGTCCATCAGCGCCCAATGTCTGGGTACGACCTTCGCAGAATCTTTGCGACGACGCCCATGGCTCATTTCAGCAGCAGTCCCGGAGCAATTTATCCTGCGATCGCGAAGCTGGCCGAAGCTGGATTCGTCGAGCAGGTCAACGAGGAGGACAGCTCATTGCGTCCTCGTCGTCTTTTTGGACCCACCAAGGCGGGAACGGTCTGCATGATCGCATGGATGACCCAAGAGATTGACAGGCATGCAGTCGCCTTTTGCATCGATGAGTTGATGCTGCGATTCGCCTTTCTGCCAATTTCAAAAAGGAAGAATGACTCGAAGAAGTTCCTGCGAGGCTTCTTGACCCAGACCGAAGCCTACATCGCCGAGTTGAAAGCGGAGCATCAATCGATGCCCGCTGATGTCCCACTGCACGGACGGCTCGCTTTGGAAGCTGGGATCGAAGTCTACGAGGCTCGGCGTTCTTGGGCGCAAAGGCGTTGAGCCATTTTGGCGTTCAGTCGAGCGTCTAACGAGCACGCGATACCGGGCCTAGCGGTTTCCACCATCGACCCTTTGAAGCAAAAGAAGCGAACCATGAATGCAAGCGTTGATTTGACCCACGGGAACCAGGCCCACAACTCGAACCAATCCCGACTCCTCCAAGGAACGGTCGAGACCATTTGGAAGTCGGCACTGGCGACCGCGATCATCTGGGTAACGACTCGGTTTCTGAACGAAGTGACGGCTGGTGAGCCCTTTCTGCCGAGTTCGCCGGTGGATGGCGTCAGCGGTACCATGTACTTCGTTCTGTCATTGTTTTCCTTGTACTTAGTCATTAGGGTCTTGTCAGCATGGTTCAACGATTCGCCGCGATTGCTCTTGTGATTGCGGTCCTGCTTGGGCTGATCACCTACAGCAAGTTCCGTCCCGTTCCCAATCGTGTTTCGGGGTTCGTTGAAGCGGATGAAATCCGCGTCGGTTCCAGGATCGGCGGACGCGTTTTGAAGGTGCATGTGGCCGAAGGGCAGCGGGTTCGGCAAGGCGAGACGCTTGTCGAACTGGAGCCATTCGATTTGCTGCAACGTGAGCAAGAGGCGGCGATGTCCTTGGCAGCGTTGGAGGCAGATTACCAACTGAAGTTATCGGGGTTTCGGGAGGAAGAGATCGCCCAGGCGAAGGCCCGCCTTGAGCAGTACAGAGCGAAGTACGACATGCTGGTCGCCGGACCTCGTCCACAAGAGATCGAAGCGGCTCGCGGTCGAGTCCAACTGGCCGAGAGTGAGCAGGTGCTCGCTCAGCAAAACTACAATCGCGGCAAGCAGTTGATTGGCGACAACGCCATCTCTCAGGCCGAGTTCGATTCGACTCTTGAAAGGCTTGATGCGGCGCAGGCGCTGCTCGTCGTTCGCAGGCAAGAACTCGAACTGCTGACTCTGGGAACGAGAGAAGAGGAGAAGCGGGAGGGGAAGGCTCGCCTTGATGAAGCGGAGCAGGCATGGATCCTCGCCAAGAATGGATATCGCAAGGAGGAGATCGAGCGAGCCAAGGCCGTGCGCGACGCAGCTCAATCTGCCCTCGACGTGATCCGTGAGCAGACGAGGGAATTGGTGATCACATGCCCGAGCGACGGTGTCATTGAAGCTCTTGATTTGCAGAAAGGCGACTTGGTACCCACAGGTGCTCCTGTGCTATCGATCATGGACACCAGCCACCTGTGGGTCCGCGCGTATGTGCCACAGAATCAAGTCGGACTGCAAGTGGGTCAGACTCTCAAAATCACGATTGACAGTCTTCCGGAGGAAACGTTTGAGGGCACGATCACTTTCATCTCTCGCGAAGCGGAGTTCACGCCGAGCAATGTACAGACTTCCGAGGAACGAGCCAAACAGGTCTTCCGCATCAAGGTCAACCTTTCCGGCGGTCTTGATCGGGTCCGACCTGGCATGACGGCCGATGTATGGCTGACCCCGTTGAGCGACCCGTCATGAACAGAATCGTGATTGACGCGAGGAACCTCACGCGTCGCTTCGGTGATTTGGTTGCAGTCCGAAACGTTAGCTTCCAGGTGCGACGGGGCGCGATCTTTGGACTGCTTGGTCCCAATGGCAGCGGCAAGTCGACCATCATTCGGATGTTGCTCGGAATCCTGCCTCCAAGCGATGGCACGGTGATTGCTTTGGATCACGACGCCTCGGCCGAGGCCGAGTGGATCAAGCCCCGCATCGGCTACATGTCGCAACACTTTGGCCTCTATGCCGATCTATCGATCGCGGAGAACATCCAATTCTACGGACGAGTGTACGGGCTGGATTCTGAGCGACTCAAGCGGCGAATGGACGCTGTGCTGGAACTGACATCGATGCAGGATTATGTGCACCAACAGGCCGGCACTCTCTCGGGCGGATGGCAACGCCGACTCGCCTTGGCCTGTGCCCTGGTGCACGAACCGGAGGTTTTGTTCCTGGACGAGCCCACCGCAGGGATTGATCCCGTCGCACGGCGACATCTTTGGGACCTGTTGTTCGAACTCTCCGGTCGTGGCGTCACGCTGTTTGTCACGACCCACTACATGGACGAGGCAGAACGTTGTACCGACGTCGGTTACATTTTCATGTCGGAGCTGTTGGTACTGGGAAAGCCCCAGGAACTCAAGTCGCTCCCAGAGGTGACCCCTGAGGGTACGCGCCGATATGAGTTGCAAATCCCCGAAGCAGCGACACACCTTGCCGAACTCCGTCGACTCGATGGAGTGCGTGATGCGACACTTTTCGGCGAGACAGTCCATGTGCTCGTTGATGAAACGTTCGTGCCGGAGCGGACGCTGGAGAAAATCGGCGTCGCAGAGTCCGCCACTGGGTTTCGCGAAATCTCGCCTTCACTCGAAGACGTCTTCGTCACACTCACGTCGAACGCAGAAGCTCAAGCAGCCCAGCCAACTCAGAGTGACCAACGAGAAGTGCCGATCCAAGCATCCTCTGATTCCGCGACGAAGCCCTCCGAACCGCAGCGGACCGACGGTTTTTCGACGCGTGGTCTATGGGCTGTCCTGGTGAAAGAGTTCTACCACATTCGCCGGCAACCCATCACCTTGTTCTTCATGCTGGTCGTGCCCGTGATGCAGACCATCATCTTTGGCTACGCCATCGATACCCAGATCGAGCACATCCCAACGGTTGTTCTCGACATGGACGGAAGGCGATACGCGCGCGACTTCATCGCCGCCATGGAGAATACTCGACGTTTTCGAGTCACAGAATCGGTGCATGACGAAGCATCCTTTCAGCGTGCATTGACTTCCGGCCGTGCAAAGGTTGGGCTACGGATCCCTCCCTACTACAGCGACCGCATGCTTCGCGGCGAACAGGTTGACGTCCAGGTCTTGATTGACGGCAGCGACTCGCAAGTGGCGACGACGGCGCAGAGCACAGCACAACTCTTGGGCCTCCGCATTTCGATCAATCTGGCTCGTGCCAAAGGCGAATCGCTGCAGGTCGCTCCCGCACGTGATCCAATGGGACATGGCGTGTTACCAGTCGAAACTCGGACGCGAATGCTTTACAACCCCGACCTCAAGAGCGAGCGTTTCTTTGTGCCTGGCTTGGTTGGAATCATTCTTCAGTTGGTGACTCTCTTCTTGACTTCCTTTGCCATCGTGCGTGAGCGTGAACTGGGCACACTCGAACAACTGTTTGTCACGCCCGTGGGTCGCATGGGTCTGCTGCTGGGCAAGTTACTACCCTACGCCATGCTCGGATTCATCGAGATGTTGATGATTCTTTCTGTGATGATCTATGTCTTTGAAGTGCCCATCAGCGGCAGCATTCCCTTGCTTTTGACACTGTCCCTTTTGTTCATGGTCTGCTCGCTGGGACTCGGCTTGCTCGTTTCCACCGTAGCCCGAACCCAGTTGGAAGCGGTGCAGTTCGCCTTTGTCATCATGCTGCCGTCGGTGTTGTTGTCCGGGTTCATGTTTCCACGCTCCGAGATGCCCCTGCCGATCTACTTGGTTACGTTCGCCATTCCTGTGACCTACTTCCTCGAAATCCTGCGAGGCATCGTTCTCAGGAGTGCCGACCTCCTCGATCTGATTCCATCGGTAATCGGGCTGATCATCTGTGGAATTGTCGTGCTCTGGTTGAGCGTGCTCCGATTCCATAAGCGACTGGTCTAGCGGTACGATTGTCATCGGGGCCATGTGCGGTCACTCGCCGGATTGCCTCAATCTGATAGACTCACTTGCTCTCACGTTCCTCGTCACCCAATCTGAAGAGCCGATCGGAAAAGGGGTCTGACCCTTTCGAGGCGGGTCGATTTTCATTGCGTTTCTTTCCTCGCTGGAGAGGGTCAGACCCCTTTTCGGGTACTAAGTTTCGGAGCAATCGATGGATGCGAAAGACGCGATCCGCGCGGCCGGTCAATTGAGTTCGATGGTTCTCAACTCCTACATCAGCGATCTGGATGACGCAGATCTGATGCGACGCCCGGGAAAGGGCTGCAATCATCTTGCCTGGCAACTGGGGCACCTGATCGCTTCGGAGGTAAATCTCTTGGAGAGTGTCGTACCCGGCAGCGGGATTTCCTTGGCGGACGAGTTTGTTGCCGCGCACTCCAAGGACAATTGTGAGAACGACGATCCAGCTGCGTTCCTTAGCAAAGCTGAATACACCGAGCTGTTTGAGAGGGTGCGAGCTGCAACGCTTGCGGCTCTCGACGTATTTCCAGTGGCGGATCTGGACAACCCGGCACCCGAGAGTTTTCGAAGCTTCTGCCCCACGATGGGGAACATGTTTGTCTTGATTGCGACACATCCGATGATGCATGCCGGCCAGTTCGTGATCGTTCGCCGCCAACTCGACAAGCCGATTGTGATGTAAGGATCTGAGCTCCGAACGAAGTCGTCAAAAGCAAGGGCATCCGGTTCTCAGGGTTGCGGCGATTCGCTGCAGACCATCCGCAGGACTCGAATTCCCTCCCCGGCGATCGTCATCCAACCTCACACTCACTCCGGGAGGGTGATTTTCGGTTGGAGAGATCGAACCAAGGATCTGTAGATACCAATGCCCAGCAAGAGAGTGGATTCAGTTTGGAAAACAGGGCAAAACGCCGTGCCGTCCTGGACGCCTCCAACAGGCTGAATTCACGCTCGAGAAGGGGAAATCGGACGATTCCCCAGCTTCGCGACACAGGGATAACAATCGTCGGCTCCCCGCCTCCCGGCTGTTACAATGGGTCGCAACCCAATTTTCCAGTCGATTTGGATTTCGGCGTAAGCGACGACTGTGGTTTCGGAAGGAAAGCTCGTAAGCCTCTCACATCCGGCAAGCGAGCGGCAAGAAAGTCCAACTGACGGTGAGGCGATGAGCTTCATCAGCGGCGTGCTTGGGCGAGAAGCCCTGCCGAGGGGCGATGAGAACTTCGAGGCAACCCAACGAACTGACCGACCGAGCGTTTCCATGACTCTGACTTCGGCCCCGCCGAATATTCCGCCCCCTAGCGAAACGTCCAACTCGGGACGTGACGCGCTCGCGTCCCTTCGCATCGAGCGGACGGCTCCCCGAGTGGAACGCAAGCGGCGTCGATGGCTCTGGCTATTGCTGCTGGTGGTGCTTGCTGGCTCGGGCTACGCCCTCTACCGGCTCCAATCGGGCAAACCGATGGGGATGCCTGCTGGCATGCAGAATTCGAGCTGGATGCCAGAGATCATGCAGAACCGAATCGACGTGCGATTGAAGTCGGTAGAGGTTCAGCAGGGCCGCTCGGCCGATGCGGTCGTCGTGGCAACCGGTTACGTCGAATCGCGGAGGCAGGCCCGTATCGGAGCTCGTGCGCCGGGACGAATCGATAGCGTTACCTTCGAAGAAGGGGACCGGGTCACGGCAGGTGAGTTGCTGGCCGAACTCGACCACAAGGACCTGGACGCATCCCTCGCTGCATCGGCCGCATCGGTCGCGCGAGCGAAAGCCGCGTTGGGCGAACAGCAGATTCTCATCCAACAGGCTGACGCCGATAAGCAGCGAGCTGAGAGGTTGCGAGGGACTGCAGCGATCTCGCAAGCCGAATACGACCAATTCAACTTCACGCATCAGTCAGCGCTGGCCCGGCTGGAGAGCCTGAAAGCAGATTTGCTTCTGGCTGAAGCACAACAACAGCAGGCTGAACAACTCCTTGAGAACATGTTCATCCGAGCGCCCTTCAATGGGACCGTGATTTCCAAGGATGCGGAAGAAGGCGAATCGATCATGCCAGGTGGTACAGGCGGCACGTCGGGTCGTGGGAGCGTGGCAACGATCGCCGATCTCGATACGCTTGACATCGTATGCGACGTCCAGGAAGGCTTCATTTCGCGCGTCCGTGAGGCTCAAGAGGCTGACATTGCCATCGATGCCGTCCCTGACAAGAAGTATCACGGCGTCGTTCGCAAGATCATTCCCATGGGCGATCGCGCCAGAGCTACCATCAAGGTCCAGGTGCAGATCAATGACACGGACGAATTGCTGTTTCCCGAGATGAGCGGCACCGTCTTCTTCCTGCCCACCGAGAAGGAGGTGGAAGTGAGTGAAGAACGGAGGATTTTCTGCCCAACGGCAGCCGTTGACTTCGACCCAGAAGGCAACGCATCCGTTTGGGTGGTCGATCCAGAAAACCTTGCTCGAAGAATCGAGATCAAGACGGGCCAAGATCGCGATGGTCGAACCGAAGTCTTGGAAGGACTCACGGGGAAGGAGCGGGTCGTGATGGATCCGAAGGATTTGCAGAGCGGAACTCCCGTCAGAATCACAGAATGAGTCATCAGGAATCAGCGCCAACAACCCAGCAAGGAAAGTGACTTGATGAATGATTCAGCGAGGTCCTCGGAGCCGATCGTTCTGGTGGACAAGGTCTGCAAGGAGTACAGACGCAATGAAATCGTCGTACCCGTCCTGATCGATATGGACTTGCGTCTGGACGCCGGTGACTACATGGCCTTGATGGGCCCATCGGGATCTGGCAAGTCGACGTTGCTGAACCTGATCGCCGGGCTGGACAAGCCCACGTCTGGACGTGTCTACGTCTGTGGCCAGGACTTGGGGAACACATCGCAAGGTGAGCTGGCTAAATGGCGCTCGCGCCACATTGGATTCATCTTTCAAATGTATAACTTGATTCCGGTTTTGACGGCGTATGAGAACGTGGAGCTTCCGCTGACATTGACCCCTTTGAATCGGCGGCAGCGAAAGGAGCAGGTCAAGACGGCGCTCGAGGTGGTGGGACTGTCGGACCGAATGGATCACTACCCACGACAACTCTCGGGCGGTCAGGAACAACGGGTCTCGATCGCTCGGGCAATTGCCACCGACCCCACCTTGATCGTCGCGGACGAACCGACGGGCGACTTGGACGCGAAGTCAGGACACGAGATTCTCGATCTGATGCGTCGCCTGAATGAAGACTTTCACAAGTCCATCGTGATGGTGACGCACGACCCTCGCGCCGCGGCATGTGCCAAGCGAACCCTGCACCTGGAAGACGGGCGTTTGGTGCGCGAAACCACTGGCGCCGAAGCGGGGAGCCCGGTATGAAATTGCTCGTCTATATCTGGCGAAATGTGACTCGCAACAAACTGCGGTCAGGGCTGACCATCCTATCCGTGGGCTTTAGCCTCGCCCTGATGACAATCCTTTATGGCTACCTGGCGATGCAGAAAGTCGCCGAGCGCGAGGCGGAGAAGTACGATCGCGTCATCGTGCTCAACAAACTTGGCTTTGCCGCTCCCTTGCCGATCGCGCATGTGGACAAGGTTCGCAGAATGGACGCGATTTCCTGTGCGACTCCCTTCGCATGGTACGGCGGCAACTACCAGAACAAACAAGCCTTGTTTGCCCAGTTTGCCGTCGATCCGCAGTTCGTATTCGACGTTTTCAGCGAGTACACGATCGCCGAAGATCAACTTGCAGAATTCAAGAGCAATCGTCGTGCTTGTGTTGTCGATAGCGGACTTGCCCAACAGATGGATTGGAAGATTGGAGATCGGATTCCCTTGCAAGGAGTGATCTACCCGGCTGACCTCGATCTTCAATTGGTGGGAGTCTTCGAGGCGCCTACCAACACCGGATCGTTGTGGTTCAACTGGACCTATTTGGACGAACAGATGCGCAGTGTGGCGGCCGATTTTTCGATCGGCGCGGGTTCGATCTACGCAAAGTGCAAGACGCAAGACGATGTGGCAATCGTCTGCGAAGAGGTCGATGCGATGTTCGCAAATTCAGAGAACTCAACCCGGACTCGGACCGAAGCGGCTTTCCAAAGAATGTTCGCCGAGATGCTCGGTGACGTTCAATCGTACATACGCTACATCACGTTAGCGGTCGTCTTCGCATTGGCATTGGTCGCTGCAACCGCCATGGCGATGTCGATGCGAGAGAGAACGACCGAGGTGGCGGTACTGAAAGCGATCGGTTTTTCCAAGCAAAGAGTACTCGCGATGGTGCTTGGCGAATCGACGTTGATTGCGATGATTGGTGGGATCTTGGGAATTGCCGGCGGTTTGGGTGCATTGAGTTTGCTTTCGAGCGTCCCGATCGCCGCAGCACTGTTTCCGATTCCCGTGGCGAATCTGATTGGTCCTTGGTTGGCGGGCTTGGTGCTGGTCGCCGCCGGCATTGGGTTTGTCAGCGGTCTAGCACCGGCGGTGCTCGCATCGCAATTGTCGGTGGTCGATGGACTTCGCAGAGTCGTCTGATGCAGGAACCTCGCCGAGCCAATTCCAAGAACGATCTGAGCCTCCTCGGCAAGGGCAGCAACGTAATGCAACCGTACTGTCTCCAAAGGTTCCGTCCCTTTTTCGGATCGATTCTCAGGAAGCGCCATTGATGATTCCGTTGAAATACAATCTCCGCAGCCTTCGTGTCCGCTGGGTCACCACGCTGTTAACCTGTGTCGCAATCGGCGTCGTGGTTTTTGCCTCTGTCTTGACATTTGGCATGATCGACGGGATCGAGCATGCGCTCAGCGCTTCGGGTGATCCCGCCGATCTGATCATCATGCGTCAGGGATCCAACGATGAAATGTCCAGCAATGTGCCTGGAAACAGTGCGCGAGAGTTGGCGAATTTGGCGGGCATTGAAACGGGATCGGATGGACAACCACTCGCCTCAAGAGAGTTCGTGACGATTCTGATCAAGCCGCGCCGCAATGGTGGAGGTACGGCAAACGTGATCGTCCGCGGACTCGATCTGGTCGGTCGACAGCTTCGTCCCGATTTCAAGATCGTCGAGGGCCGCGATCTGGAACCCGGCGTCAATGAAGTCATTACCAGTCGTAGCATCGCCAGTCGCTTTGAAAACTTAGGGATCGGTGAGTCGTTCGACATCAACAATGTCACCTTTCGTGTGGTTGGATTGTTTGAAGCAGGAGGCAGCTCGGCCGAGTCCGAAGTCTGGACCGATCTTCGCGACCTGACCTCGGCACAACGCTTTGACGGCGCCGTATCGGTTGTCAACATGCGAGTGCCCGACGAAGCCAAGCGGACTGAAATCATTGACCGGGTTCGCAATGACGAGCAATTCAAGCTCAAGGCGATCACGGAAACCGACTACTTTGAGGACCAAAAGTCGTCCACGATTGCGATCAAGGTTGTCGCCTATTTGATCGCTGGTTTCCTGACAGTCGGTGCTATGTTTGCCGCAGCGAACACGATGTACTCGGCAGTCTCCAGTCGTGGACGAGAGATCGGTACACTCCGGGCCGTCGGTTTTCCTCGCCGGGCCGTGCTCGCGTCGTTCGTGTTCGAGTCGCTGGTGATCTGTGTGCTCGGAGGCGTGCTGGGTTGTCTTGCGACCCTGCCACTGAACGGGATCACGGGAGGAACGATGAACTCATTTAGCGAGATTGTGTTCTCGTTTCGCTTCGGTCCCAAGGTCCTGATGCAGGGAATGGGGCTAGCGATCGCGATGGGGCTGATCGGCGGACTGTTCCCCGCGATCCGAGCCATCCGCCTCGAGATCACCGATGCACTGCGTCAGCGTTAACAGGCAGTCCATTCCATCGTACGATGGGCTTCCAAGCCCGTCGATTCCGCCCGTCTTAAGCAACCTCCTTCGACAACAGAATGCAATTTTGTCGACAGGCGGACGACTGTAGGCGAGTCTCTCCGAGACTCGCAAATCACCCAGCAAAGCTGCCGGTGTACGCCTTGGAAATGCGGCCCCACAGTCGGCAGCCCTATCACTCACTGGAACGCGTGGCTTCCCGGAGTTGGTCGAGAAGTCGATTCAATTCCGCATTGCTGGAAATGCGTTGGACTTCACCAATCTGCTGGCGGAGATGTTTCATCACGTTGACGTCGCCGCGAGCATAGGGAATCAGCCGCCCAAAGGCTCCGTGGACGATCATTTCCCAGCTGGTCTCCGTGGTGATCACCCGGAGCACGCCATCTTCATCCTTGCGAAAGCGTGATGGCATGGAACGAGCGGACAATTCGACCATGCCCTTGGAAAGTTGATCAATGCACTGAATCGCCGTCAGCGGATCGTTCACGCCCGGAGACAGGGCACGGACCGCGATCTCGAAGAGTTGACTGATGATGAAGTCGATGTCCTGAGTCGGCGTTCTGGAGGCACCGATGGCGAAGCAATCGAGGACTTCAGAACAGCAGTCCTCTCGCTGGCTCTGCTCAACTGCTTGATGAAAGTGAACCGAGGCAACCCTCTGTCCTTCCAGCAAGAAGTCTCCAGGCCGCACATGCATCTCCAGAACGACATCATGTGCATTGGCCCTATCCAGCAGTTGCGTCTCGTCGATGCCCTGAAGGTAGCCCGATTGCTGACTTCGAATCGGTTCGCCGTCGTCACCTGGCGTGGACTCTCCTTCACTTGGTGGCTCGCCTGCTTCGCCAAGTGATTCTGGATACAGTTGTTCAATCTTACTGGAAAGACGGTTTGAAATCTGATCGAGCACGTTGGAGATATGAATGCTCTCAGGGATGTGGTGAATGAAATAGATCAGCACGCCGACGCTCGCTAGCGTCAGGGCAATGGCGACCAAGACGGAAAGATTGGGAACAAACAGCTCGGCGTTGTCATCCGGATTGAAGATGTCGGAGCCACTACGGACGGTGCGCAGGACCAGAAGGCAGTACAGGAAGGTGGCAAGGAACGTCCCCAGCGTGACTTGGTTGCCACGGTCGCGCATGAAGTTGTCGAGCAATCGCGGCCCGAAATGACTGGTCGCATAAGAGACCGCCAGGATCGTCAGGGAGAAGGTCACACCGGCCACCGTAATCATCGAACCGGCAACGGTAGCAAGCAGCGTCCGCGCCCCTTCCGGCTGATTGAGGCTCGCCCACCACGCGTCACTCATCCAATCAGAGTCAATCCTCCGGTCAAGCAAGACCATCAGTTGACTCAAAACGATGGCCCCAATCGCCATCAGCGCAGGAACAAACCAATAGCTCCCCTGGATGCGATAGATCCACTGCTGAATTCTGGCTCTCACTGGGTTCCCCATTTCGGATGCGTCGGCGAAGACTCCGAACTAGATCTTTGCCAATCTGGGTCAAGCTTAAACTGTCATGCAACAGTGAATCACTCTCCCTCGGGAGAGTCGAGCCCAGGCGAGGAGAGGGGCAATCCACAAGCAGAGCCCTCCCCCTCGCTGTCGCTCGACCCTCCCGAAACGAGAGGGTGATGTAAGGCGTATCAATCAAACGACGTGAAAAATGCACGACCTCCGGCGTGAAGGCAATGGAAAACCACGGCTTCTCATCCTGCGAATTCTGTTGTTCCTGTCCGAACTCTTTCGCCCGTCGCCAGGAATCAATCGGCTGCCGATCTCCGTTTCCATCTTCGCCAGCCGAGGGTCATTCCGATGAGCAGCAGTGGGAATCCGAGGGCGGCGCCGAGGACCTGCGACCAGGCGCTGGAGAGGACGATCTTGTGGACCAGCGAATCATGTTGGGCCGTCGTCTTGGGTAGCTGACCGGTGTAGGCGGCGACGTGATGCAGCAGGCTGACAGCTAGCGATTTCTCCGGAATTTCCTGGTGACAGGCGACGCAGGTTCCCTCGCGACTCATGTGATCGAGCTCGGTCTTGTTGAAGGCGCGGGAGAGTTTGAAATGGTGGCCGACGGTGGCGACCTGCTCTCCATCCTCGGTGACAATCTGCGACCAATCGTGATCGAGATTGATCACCGGCTCCATTTGGGGCCGTGTTCTCTGGGGAAGGATCTTGCCGTCGACCGTTTCTAAATCGACGATGTGCTGTTCATCCCAAGGACGTGTCGATCCGATTCCCAATCCCAACGCCTTTCTCGATGCGTGACATGACTCGCAGCTTCTCGCTTCCAGCACCGTCGTGTGCGGCTGAGTCGGACTCATGTCGATCGCGAGCTGCCCATCCTCGCCACCCCCTTCGGCACCGGGCTGCGTCTTGAAAATGTGGTTCAGCAACAGCGGCTTGCCGTCTTCACCGATGATCGTCACCGAGGGTTGGCAGCCGGGGGCAAGCGGGGTCACGCGTCCCTCACCATTGACGCCCAACATCGGTTCTTCCCAGCGAAGATACGATCGTTCTTCGGATACTTTGCCTGGAATGATCGTGTCGTAATTGCTTTCTCCGCGGTCGGCCGCGTGATCGGCCTTCATGTGGGTGCGTCCGGCGGCGACCCAGTCGAAGCCCATCTTCGATTCATCGCACTCGGGACATTTGTCACGTTGCGAGTAGTCGATTTTGACATGGCAGCCATAGCACTGCGGCGTCCAACTGGCGTGACAGGTGTAACACTCCATCCGCTCGAGATGCTTGGTGACCCCTTTCATCGCCACGATCCCGCGCTGGCTGACCTCCTTCTCTTCAATCAGTTTCTTGAGTGGCTTCATGCGCAGATCTTGTCCGGCCGCGGTGAACACAATGATCTCGTCCCCATCGCGAACGACGTTTTCGAATGGATTGCCGCGAGCAGTCAGCAAGAATCCGTCTTGAGCATCGACCGGTGATCCTTGGAGCGTATGGGGAAGTGCCTTGTCGGCGGTTCCTCGGGGCGAACCGGATGCGGGGACGTCGGCAAACTCGTCCATGAATCCGATTGGCAATTCCCAGGGATACTGATCGGGTGTCCCGTGGCAATCGGAACACTCGATCTGAACGGCAGCCAGATTCGCAGCGGCCAAGAAGCCATCGCCATGAACGTCGAGCGACGTGTGGCAATCTTGACAGGTCATCCCCTTCTTGTAGTGGACATCCTGTTCCATCGCGATGTAATGCTTCGTATGCAGCGCGGGCTGATCACTGCCATCGGCGGCAAAGGGCGAATGATAGGGAGTCTCCATCAGGCCCTGGAATGAGACGCCGATCCGTTTACCGCGGTCGTGACAGGTGGTGCAGGTTTCGATTGGGACGCCCGAATAGGTCGTGTCGTGCACCGTCACTTTGGCTTCGCGCGTGCCCTGAATGGAATGCACGAGCAGATGGCCCGGCTGATCCTTGTTGATGGTGGGATCGGCCCCTTCGTAATATCCTTCGTTGCCATAGGGAATGTGGCAGGATGAACACCCCATGCCCCGATAGTCGCCGCGCGTTTGTCGACCTTTGACGGCATGGTGACAGCGTTGGCACTCTTCGCGAATGTAGGTGAAGGCCGCCAGGCTCGGATCTTCATGTAGCCGAGCCAGCTCATCGAAACCAATGGCTTCGGGAAGGGGATCGTGAGCCTCCACAAACACGTTCGGCTCCAACTCCTTGAGCTTCTGCATGTACTGTCGGTAGACATCGGTGCCGAGTCGCGCGTCGGGAGAGTCGGGATTCTCGACAGCGTAGTTCGCCCACTTGTGTTCGTAGCCCGTCAGCGAGCCGAACGCCCAGGCAACGCCCTGGATCTTGCCGGCTTCGGTCATCATCAAACTCTGCCACTGCACACGGACCTGATCCTCGTGGCACTGACCACAGGTGTTCGCGTTGATCCAGGGGCTGCCGGGATCCGCGTAAAAGTCTTCACCTCCGTGGGCCTTCTCCTTGTCGACTCGCTCGGCTGGATCACCGTTGTGACACACGATGCAACCGGCCGGATCACCAAGCTCTGTGCCTAACGCGATGATCTGCTTCATCATCTCCGATCCCGGCTCACGAATCAGCTCGATCTCCGCGTGGCAGGCCATGCATCCGCTGTTGGCCGCAGCGGGAAAATGATCGATCACTCGGTCCGCGGCAATTCCATCACGGGCAAGCAATGTCAAGGAGATCCAGAAGGCGACGCCCCACAACGTTCCATTCCTTTTGTGCATTCTCATAGCGGGCATGCTAATGGTCGCGAGCGCAATCGGGAACGCAGATTCGGGGTTTCCGATCGAGATCAAGGGGAATCACCGACGCACGACGCCGAGCTAGCCGATCACCCTGTCAGCATGATGGGCCCAAGATGATAGGAAACAGGCCCTTGATTGGAGCGTTCTGCCATCCATGAAAAGGAGTCCGTAACGCGGAAAGAAATCCATGAGGGGGTCGATCATCGAGGAATCCATGGGTTCCAATCCCTCGTTCGCCACGGGACAAGCAAGAACGTTCGTTGCCCGGTCCTGCGAGGCTTCGGCCCCAGTGAGGCATTCGGGCCTGGGCAGCCTTGCTACTTCTGGCTTGAGGAGAACTTCATCGCTCCACCGCAGCGCTGCAAAACGCCACGGGCTCCGTTTCCATCGCGACGATCAGCGAAAGATTGACGGCAATGCGACTCAATGGGAAGTCCGGCATCCGCACGTTCCGAAAGAATACTCTGTGCGGGCAAACAGTCCGTCGGTTGCGGATTCCATTGGAGTCTGCCGGTTGGTGAGACTCTTCGGATGACGAGTCCCGGTTTCCAAACTGGCAAAGCGCCTCTTGGCCTGTTGACTGATACGAGATTCGCTGGGCCAGTTAGCCTGGTGACACCATGAAATCAGTCATTTTCGGACAAAGTCTATTCTTGCGAAGCGGCACCGTGAAACGATCGAAACAATCAACCATGCGCCGACTCGATCGAACACGCGCCCTGTTCCTGACTGTCTTGGCCTCGATCTCGACAGTCGGCTGCGCGGTACCACAACGATACCGCCGTGTTCAGACGATAGCGCGGGCCTCGACCACCGATCGGATCGCGGCCAAGGAACCAGGTAACCAAGAGAGCGTCATCGACGGGAATCTACTGGAAAGTTCGTCGCTGGAGAGGGGCACCGAGGTGATCACGGTGGGGAATCGACAGCCAGGGCTGATCGCGAGCACCGCTGCCTACAGGATTCCCACGGTTGAAATTGCGCCCGACCCAGCGACCTTCGAGACTCAGTCACCGTCCGATCTCGAGTTACCGATGCCCGTCAGCATTCCGATTGCTGAACCCTCTGCAGTGGACGCGAGCTCGCCTCAGTCCGTTGACTACTACGTGAACCTCGCCTTGGCGGGGCACCCCAGCATCCAGGCCGCACGTCATCGAGTCTCGGCTGAGATCAATCGCATTCCACAGGCCCGCGCGCTGCCTGATCCGATGTTCAACAATGTGTTCTGGCCGATTCAGGACCAGGCACTGCAGACCGCGGCCGGACGCGTGGGCAATCAGATGAGCCTGACGCAAGGGGTCCCGTGGCCTCAGAAGCTGAAGACCAAGGCCGCGATTGTCAGTCAAGAGGTTCAGATCGCACAGGCAGAAGTCGAAGAAATCGAACGCGAGATCACCGAGTCGGTTCGTCTGGCCTATTACGAACTCTGGTTTGCCACGCGGGCAATCACCATCACCGAGGAGATTCTTGAACTGGTAAGTGATGCGACTCAGGTGGCGGAGGCCCGTTACCGAAGTGGCGGTACCCAACAAGATGTCCTGCGCGCCCGCCTTGAAGCCGATCGCCTCGAGGAACAGCATGTGGCGCTGAGGAAACAGAAGCGAATGGCGCAGGCAGATCTGGCGCACTCGTTCAGCAACCGATGTCTCTAATCGCTGAGACCAATCGCGACTTGAACATTGAGAATGTTCCGGCACAACTCGATGAGTTGATCGCCAAGGCAGAGCAGTGCAATCCAAAACTCATGGGTCTTGCTTGGGAGATTCAGCGTGATCGCCAAAAACAGAAACTGGCCTGCCTGGAACGCTACCCCGATTTGCAAGCCGGTGTGCAATGGGGGCTGTTGAGTGACGACCAAAACGTCCTCAGTCCTGTCGCTAACGGCCATGACATCGTCAGCTTCAACGTTGGCACGACACTTCCGATCTGGCGTAACAAGATTCAAGCGGGCGTCCGCGAAGCCTCGCATCGCACAAGCAGTTCGGCTCAGCGTTTGGAGGCCGAGCGAGATGCCTTGTACGGAAAGCTGAGGCGACTTCTTGCTCAGGCGGATGCCCTGGATGAGCAGCGAGCCATCATTGCTCAGCGAATCATCCCGAGAACCGAAGAGACGCTGAAGCTCGCTATCGCCGACTACCGTGGCAAGCGAACCGATTTCTATAGCCTGATCGAGACCTATCGTGAACTGCTGATGTTTGAGACCCAGCGAGCGAGGATCGAGGCAAATCTCGCTGGAACTCTGGCACAAATCGATCGTGCCGTGGGCTGCCCAGCCCGTGACGACGGCCCATGAGACCGGTTCACGCGATCCAGTGATCGTCGTGCATGCCGCACGCGTGAAGAAGAACTTTCCTTGGGGACTGCTTGAGAAATGGTTCTCAGACGCGGACGGTGGACATGCCGCCGTCGACGCCGAAGACCTGACCGGTGATCCACCCGGACTCACTGGAGAGCAGGAACTCGGCCATGGCGGCGATGTCATCCACTTCCCCAACTCGCTTGAGTGGGTACTTCTCGGCCATCGCGGTTCGCTTTTGATCGGTCGACAAGAACCGGGCGGCCAACGGCGTCGAGGTCAAAGCGGGCGCGATGCAGTTCACACGAATCGTGGGGGCAAGCTCGGCGGCTAACGAACGGGTCAGTCCCTCGACGGCCCCCTTGGATGCGGCAACCGATGCATGCATTGGCAGGCCTTGGGAAACGGCAACGGTGCTGAAAAGTACCACCGTGCCGCCCGCCGACTTCAGGGCGGGCAGGGCGGCCTGGAGCACCTTGACCGCTCCCACCACATTGAGCTGAAAATCCTCGTTCATCGCTTCCGGCGTGAGTTGACGCAGCGGGCCCAGATTGATCGATCCGGGGCAGTAAGCCATCCCATCGATCACTTTGGGTAAGCTCTCCGGGCCAATCACATCCTTCGTCACGTCAGCTTGGACGTGGGTCAGGCCCTGCACCTTGTCGGCCGGATCGAGTGTTCGTGAAACAACGGTCACCTCGGCTCCAGACCGCAGCAACCGATGAACGATGCCTTGACCAATTCCATGGCTTCCACCGACGATTAAGAAGTGCTTTTCCGACATGAAGAGTGACCCGAGAAACGAGACGGAAGATGCTTTGAAAGTTTGTCGCTCAAGATGTGAGTCCGACGTGACGAAGTAGTGTTGACTCACGGCAAGGCCGCTTGACCTGCTGCAAAGATGCTAAATAGCGGTGATGGAAACACGGGGAAGCTGGGGAGGGAACCAGAAAACATGAAGAGATTTCATACGGCGAGTTTGCCGAGTTCATTGGTCAGGTTTTCCAAAGCGACACGCCTCAGCAAACCCGTCCCCGCACATGTCTCACCATTCGTCAGGTGCTTCCAACTTGTTGCTCCACGTAACAAATGGCGAAACAGATGGATCATCGCGTGCTCTCACGAGGTCAATTGATGCAGGTGCCAGCCAAACGCAAGAGTTGCATGGAAGTCACGGGCGGGCGTCTTACCTGCGATATCCAATACGAGATGCCGGGCTTAACGATGCAGGTCTTCAGTCGCCAGTCCGAACACGGCATGGCCGGCGGCGGGGAGGTGCACTACATCTCGTCCTGTGCATCTGGCCGAATCACGCGCATGCTGCTGGCGGACATTTGCGGATCCGAGGACGTCTTTCGCCAGCTCTCCAGTGAGATGCGGGGTGGACTGATGCGACACATCAACTCCATTTGGCAAAGTCGGGTTGTCGCCGACATGGGCAAGCAATTTCGACTGTTCGCAGCGCGGGGAGGTTTCGCCACCGCCTCCATCGCTACGTTCTTCGCTCCCACCCGAAGTTTCGTGATGTGCAACATCGGCAATCCACCACCCCTGATCTATCGAGCCCAGCAACGGATTTGGGAAGTCCTGCACGGCGAAGAAGTGCTGGATGGCGATGTAGAAGCCGTCGAGACGGAAAGCGAGCTGGAGGGCGTGTTTGGAGAGCACGAGTATCGTCACATCAATACCAGGTTCGCAGTTGACGACCTGTTTGTGATTTACGGGAACGGCTTCGCTCAATCGTCGTTTCCTGGCGGAGAGGTGGTTGGTCACAAGCGTTTGATCGCCGCGCTTCAAGACGCTCCTCATACCGACCCTGAGACGAGGCTCTCTCACTTGACCCAACTCATTCAGAACTCGAATCCGCCCAGCGAAGACAGCACGATTCTGGTTTGCCGCGTCACCAACAGCTCCGTGAGTTTGCGAGACAACCTGCTCGCCCCACTGAGAATCTTTCGGCGTCCTCAGGACAATACGAAACTAAGCTAGTGTTCTGTTAAGCTGTCAATCAACAAGGAGGTTATTGGCCAGACCGTCCCATTTTTCGACCGTGATGCCTGCCGTGATCCCTACCTGCCTGTTCGGGCTCCCAACTCTCATCGCCATCCTCACCGCCTTGGGCTTGGCGATGCAATCTGGCTTGGCAATGAAATCAGGCTTGGCAGGGGAGCCACCGATCGCAGGGGAGCCACCGATCACATCGATCGTCTTCGCCCCCGACGGGAAGTCGGTATTGGCCGGATCGCAAGCAGGCGTTTGCGAATACGAGTGGCCAACGCTTCGTCGAACCAGGGAGTTCTCGTCCAAGGTGACGAACCTGCACGTGCTCGCGTTCTCGCCCGATGGCGGGAGGTTGGCGATCGGAGGAGGGAGCCCAGGCGAGACAGGGATGATTGAGATTGTCTCTTGGCCGACAGTGGATCTGCAGACGCGAATCGGCGAGCACGATGACTCCGTGATGGCGATCGACTGGATCGACGATGCCACGATTGTCTCCGCTGCGCTGGATCATCAGATTTTGGTCCATGACGCTGCGTCGGGTTCGCCCAGCGGGGTTCTCCGTGGACACTCCAAGGGGGTCACAGCACTTTGCTGGATGAAGAAGGAGGGTCTTCTGATCAGTGCGGGAGTCGACCAGAACCTCCGAGTTTGGGATCTCGCCTCGAAGCAACTCGTGCGCAGCTTGAACAACCACACATTACCCGTCCACGCACTCGCGATACGACCTGGAGAGCACCGGCTGGCAATGGTCGCCTCGGCGAGTGAGGACAAGACCGTGCGACTGTGGCAACCATCGATTGGTCGCATGGTCCGCTTTGCACGTCTGAATGCTGTCCCACTCGACGTTGCCTGGACGACCGATGGCTCAAGAATCGTGGTCGCCTGCGACGATGGACAGGTTCGCGTGCTTGATCCCGAGACGGTACAAGTGACACAGACGTCGCCCGCCATGGAGGGCTGGGCCTACGCCCTGGCGGTGCACCCGAGCGACCCAATCATCCTGGTGGGTGGGAGCGACGGGCAACTGAAAAGAATCCATTTGCCTGACATCGGCTCAACAAAGTGATCCCTTCCTAATCCAGCCAGGCATGCCGGCGTCCATAAAACCGTCGCTTGAAACCGGGAGCGGCGACGACGCCATCACGACAGCGGGATGCGAGAATCCTTTACCATAACGAGTGGAGTGTTCTTCCGAATCAATCCCTTCGCTCGGGTCGTTGCTGGAGTCTCTTTCATGAGTCCTACCGTTTCTTACGATCGTCAATTTTGCTTCCTTGTCTTGCTTGTCATCCATGGTGGCATCGTACAAGCTGACGAGTTGGCAGCCCCCCCCGCGATTCAAGCCGACCTTGTCTACGGTCATAAAGACGGGCTGGCACTAACGATGGATGTCTATCGTCCCACGGTAGAAAGCAATCGAGCGGGAATCTTGTTCATGGTCAGCGGCGGCTGGTTTTCCCGTTGGTCGCCGCCTGAACAAACACTCCCGTTGTTTCAACCCTATCTCGATGAGGGTTACACCATGTTTGCGGTCCGTCATGGAAGCAGTCCCCGTTATTCGATCCCGGACGCCATTTCCGATGTAACGCGTGCCGTTCGTTTTGTGCGAAGTGAAGCCCATCAGTACGGCGTGGATCCAGATCGTCTTGGCGTCATGGGCATGAGCGCCGGAGGGCATCTTTCACTGGTGCTTGGCACCACGGGTGATGACGGATCCGAAGGGGGTGCTGGACTGGATCACTACCCCAGTCGCGTGGCGGCGGTCGTCGCGTTGGTCCCTCCCACCGATCTGCGTGTCGCGGTTTGGGAATCACCCGAGTCGCTCCCCGCCTACCGAAACTTTCCTGCGCTGGATTTGGCGATGGACAAGGCGGAGCAGAGTTCTCCATTGGTTCATGTGACCTCCGATGACGCACCATCGCTGGTCATCATGGGTGGCAAAGACGAACTGGTCCCTGCCAAACACGGGCAGTGGATCGCCGACGCATTCGAGCAGCAAGAGGTACCGCACAAGCTGATCATCGTTCCAGACGCGGGTCACGGTTTGGAAGGGGATGACAATCGCAGCACCGTCACGCGTGAGGCGGTCGCTTGGTTCAACACGCACTTGGTCAAGCGAAGTAAGAATATGGCTGGCGGACCTTGACACGCAACGACGCCAAGCCGACCGCTGCGATGCGACGTGCTTCCGCCAACTTGAGTCCTGACGCAACCAGATCGACACCCGCAATTTGTAGACAGCCATCGTGATGATCGTTTTGAAATTTCCGGCTTTGCTTTGTCTCGGTACCGCAATCGCCATCAGTCTTGCCAGCAGTTGCGGGCATGCCGGAGAAACGATCTCGCTGTTTGATGGAAAGTCATTGCAAGGCTGGGAAGGCGACGCACAGCATTGGCGTGTTGAAAACGGAGCGATTGTCGGCGAGATCCCCAAAGGCCAAACACTCAGCAAGAACACCTGGCTCGTATGGCGTGGCGGGGAGCTGGAGGATTTTGACTTGCGTGTCCGTGTGAAGCTTTCCGGCGCGGCGGCGGCTAACTCTGGCATTCAGTTTCGTTGCCAGGCCGAGGGCATCGAACACGTCTCGGGGTATCAGGCCGATTTGGACCAGGGCGCCACCTGGCTCGGCCGTATCTACGACGAACATGGACGGGCGCTGCTGGTCGAGCGAGGTTCTCGTGTGTTGATCGAAGCGGACGGGACGCGGCAAGTCGAGTCCTTTGCTCCTGCAAACCAATATGCCGTCCTGTTTCGGGACAACGAGTGGAATGACTATCGGATCGTGGCCATCGGCGATCGGGTTGCCGTCTACGTCAATGGAACGCTATTTAGCGAGATGATTGACCGGCAACGGGACCAAAGTGATCGTTCCGGATCCCTCGCACTGCAGCTTCACAGCGGTCCGGAAACGCGGGTCGAGTTTCGCGAAATTCTGCTGGAGCGACTCGATGAACAGGACAAGCGGCTCGGTGAGTTTCGACTCGCCGAGCGCGATCTGAAGCGGGAATCAGCGGAGAAGGTTTCGCCCGGCGATCAGATCGTTGATGACGGGAACCTGGGATTTGAGCAGGGGGACCTCGCGGGCTGGACCGCGACAGGAAACGCTTTCAACGGCCAGCCGATCAAGGAGGACGGCATCGCGAACCGATGGCCCGGCCAAACCAGCAACAAACGAGGTGACTATTTCATCGGCGGGTTTGAGGTGGTGAAGGATCGCGGCACGGGGACGTTGACGTCCAAGCCGTTCGTCCTGTCCCACCCCTTTGCAAGTTTTCTGGTCGGTGGTGGCCCCTCCCCAGAGACACGTGTCGAATTGGTGCTCGTTGGGACCGATGACAAGCCAGACAGCGTGATTCATACCGCAGTGGGTCATCAACGAGAGCAAATGCGGCGGGTGGTCATCGACCTGCGTCCCTGGCAAGACGAGAAGGCCATGATCCGATTGGTCGATGCAAGCCCGGGAGCTTGGGGGCATCTGAACTTCGACGATTTTCGCTTTCATGATCAGCCCCCTGTCGTCGAAAGCGAATCGGCCGCCTGGCGATCGACGCGGAATCCACTTCTCCAACACCTCGTCGCGAACGAGGTGCCACCAGCGGCAGGTGAAGGTCAGGACGAACCCGCTACGAACACGCTGGATCAGATGTTCGTGCCTCGCTGGTTTTTCGGTCGACTTGATTGCTGCCGAGCCTGACGTGCATCAGCCAATGGCATTCACGTTCGACGCCAAAGGACGACTGTGGGTTGCCGAAGGTTACTCCTACCCGCAGAAGCGGCCCCCGGGCGAAGGGCTGGACCGCATTCTGATCTTCACCGATTCCGACGGCGACGGATCGTTCGAGCAACGCAAAGTATTCATAGAAGGCTTGAACCTGGTCAGTGGTATGGAGGTTGGCCATGGAGGCGTCTGGGTTGGCGCGGCTCCCGAGTTGCTGTTCATCCCCGATCGAGATGGCGACGATCAACCCGACAGCGAACCAGAGGTCTTGCTCGATGGGTTCGGTTTTGCCGACACACACGAGACCCTCAACAGCTTTCTTTGGGGACCCGACGGCTGGCTCTATGGAAACCAAGGGGTATTCAATTCGTCGCGCATTGGAAAACCAGGCGCTGCCGATGCCCAACGCATCTCATTGAGCGCCGGTGTTTGGCGATATCACCCAACTCGTCATCATTTCGAGGTCTTCGCTCATGGCGGCAGCAATCAGTGGGGACTCGATTACGATCAACACGGCCAACTGTTCATGACGCATTGCCGAAGTTACTGGGGCAAGGGACCGACGACGCATGTGATGCAGGGCGGACACTACTGGAACCAAGTCAATGGTGGTTACGCTCCGTTCATTTCTTCGGTCGCAGCTTCCAACCAGCCGGCGATGAAAAACCATTTGCTCGCATCGGCGCGTTACGGCCATGGAGAAGGCGGCGCGGGGAAACAAGGATCTCGCGAGGTTTATGGAGGCCATTCTCATGTCGGCACGATGATCTACCTAGGTGACAATTGGCCGGACGCAGTATCGCAATCATCTCTTCACTCATAACCTCCACGGGCACCAGATGAATCATCAGGTGAACGTTCGTGAAGCGGGTGGTTACCGAACGTTGCACGCAGGGCACGACCTGCTGTTCTGTGCCGATCCTCAATACATCGGTGTTGACCTGAAGGTGGGGCCTGACGGAGCCGTCTACATCAGCGACTGGTATGATCCCCGCCACTGCCACAATCCCAACGTGGAACAATGGGATCGTGGCAACGGACGAATGTATCGCATGAAGTACGACGCGACCTTTCGACCGGTGACGGTCGATTATTCCGCCGCTTCGGATGACGAGTTGGTTCAAGCCCAATTACACAAGAACGACTGGCATGCCAGG
Source organism: Pirellulaceae bacterium (assembly GCA_963767665.1). GTDB lineage: Bacteria > Planctomycetota > Planctomycetia > Pirellulales > Pirellulaceae > Rubripirellula. The sequence goes on along the minus strand of CAVYFC010000009.1, from coordinate 400,440 downwards.
ATGGCAAGGCTTGTCATGCAGGAGCGAGCCGCAAGCAATCACTTTTCCGAGGCTAGCGCCGCTCGGCTTCGCAAAATGGCGACGGAGCATCCGGAAGTGGACAAGCGGCTGCGAGCTTTGTGGTCGCTTCACCTGGTCGGATTGGTCGACATCTCAACGGCAAAAGCACTTCTGGCTGACGACGATGAGTATGTCCGGGCCTGGACGATCCAACTGGCGGTCGAGTCCATCTCGCCTGACGATCTTGAGCAACCGCTTCGCCAATTGAGCCAAGTTGATTCTTCTTTGTTGGTGCGGCGTTATCTTGCTTCGGCGATTCCGCGGCTACCCGCCGATCTCGACTGGACGCTTGCCACCAGTCTCGCTGCGCGGACGGACACTCAGGAAGATCGCGAGCTAACGCTACTGTTGTGGTATGCGATCGCAACCATCAGTGGCAATGACATGAGTCGAGCTTTGGGATTGGCCGAGGTGACTCCGATCCCCATCCTTCGCGACTTCATTTTCTGGTATGCAGCGAAGCGATCGGAGGCAGGGCGGGACGTGTTGGCAGCCAAGTTGTTTTCTGCGTCCGAGCAAGACCGACTCCATTTTCTGGAACTGCTCGAGCTCGCAGTTCGAGGGATGCGAGGGCTCCATGCGCCCGAAGGTTGGTTGGAACATGCTCCGCAACTCTACGATTCCGCTGATGCATCCATTCGAAAGGCTTCGGAGTCGCTAGGATCGGCCTTCGACGATCGCATCTTGTTCGAAAGGATGCGAAACGTGCTCGCTGACAGGAATGCGAATGACCCCTCGCGACGCCATGCGTTGAAGATTCTGGAAAGGGACCAGCACGAGGAGAATCTTGCTCTGCTCTTGGATCTGCTCGACAACCAAGCCCTCGCCAAGCAGGTGATCCCGATGCTGATGACATTCGACGACCCGACGGTGGCCGATGCATTGATCGCTCGATTGCCTGCTTGGACAGATGAGATCGATAGGGAAGCCATGGGAGTGTTGGTCAGTCGGGCTGCCTGGGCGGAACAATTGCTCGATGCGATCGAGTCGAAAGCAATCTCCAGAGATCGATTGACGGCCTACGATGCCAGGCAGATCTTCGACCTGGGAGAGCCGACTCTTCGCGATCGTCTGAAACGGCAATGGGGCCGTCTGAGTCAGTCTTCGGAGGTTCGTCGGCAGGAAATCGATGGGATGGTCGAGGCCTACCGATCGGCGCCGCTGTGGGCTTACAGCGAACAGCAGGGCGCCAGCCACTTCAAAAAGCTTTGTGCCAACTGTCATCAGCCGGACACCGAGGGCAAGAACCTGGCGCCGAAGCTCGCTGGAAGTGGATCAAAGGGGATCGAGTATCTGGCGGAGAACGTCCTCGATCCAAATGCGGTGATCGGTCGTGACTTCCAGGCTCGCAACGTGCTGACCGCCCCAGGGCTGGTAATCACGGGACTGGTCGAGAACGAAACGGACTCCGCGATTACGATCCGAACCGCCACCAACAGCGTGACGATCGCCAAGGAGGAAATCGAAGAGATCCGGGTCTCGGAAAACTCCTTCATGCCCGAAGGATTGTTGGCACCACTGAACCATCGAGAGAAACTGGAATTGCTGAAGTACCTGATGTCACTCTAAGCAGCCAAGTCCACGCCGGGAGTGAGTTACGTGTCGCCGTCGAGGGTAGCCACTCGTACGCTGGGCTTGCTAGCCCGTCGCCTCCCCAGTGATGACGCCGAGTGATGACGCCGAGTGACGGGCTAGGAATCCAGTCGTGCGTTTCGTGATTCGAGCCATCTGTTTTCAGTGATCCAAGTTTCAGTGATCCAAGCTGTGAAGGCGAAAGCGTCTCGCCAAGCGATTCAAAGTTGCCTCTCCGCATGCAGCGCCCCCCTGGGTATCCATTGCTCGCCACCACGGGACTGCCGCGGCCCTGTTTCGTGCATATCTGTTACAGGATGCCCAGACGGGAGACTCTTGTGCGGTCTTCCTAACCTAATCGCGCAGAGAACCTATCGACCCCGTCGCCGCCCGCTGTCGACACAACAAGATGAGTCCTCAAATCCGCACCTCTGACCTGGGCGAAGGCCTTTTCCTATGCCGTTGCTGAAAATCTGGAATGCCATTTGGGGTCGAACCGCTGAAGAAAAGTTGGCCGAGAAACAACCGGAAGTGGCGCGGCCAGCGGTTGCAGCGATCAAGCCGGTCAGCTCAGGGTTCAGCAACGCCGTCAGCTCTGGGCTAAGCCTGTTCGGCAGCAACCCCCATGCGGCACTATGCAAAATGGTCGCCGCCAGCCAGGCCCAATCGGTGCTGGAAGTTGGGGTTGGAGATGGGTCTCGGGCGATCGCAGTGGTGGGGACGCTAGCCAAGCGAGGGATGCCTGTCCGTTATTTTGGAGTCGATGAATTCGAACTGGCCGGGGGCACCGTGAGCCTGAAGGAATTCCATCGGACGCTCCGGTCCGCCGGCATTCGTCCTCAAATCTTTCCCGAGCCGGTCGATCGAGGGCTGGTCCGTTTCCTGCACACGGTTGGCCACGCCGATCTGGTCATGCTCTCGGAGCCCGGTCTGCTCCTGGAGGATCCTCGATTTCAGCAGCTTCTTTCACGGGTTTCGCACGGATCCACCACTGTCTTGTACCGCCAGGACGACGTCTGGGCACGTCTCGATCGGGAATCCAGCTTCCTGCGCCGTGCAGCCTGACCAGCGGATCATGAAAATCCCAAGTGGAGGGGTCGGGAACCCTTCACGAATGACGGGACGGCAACTATTCTGCACATCTTGCCGTCGGGGGGGTACGCAAGATTGGCCGATCTTCCCGTGCTTGCCCAACATGACCTAGTGTTGTCAAAGTCAATGTTGATTCAAATGCGCAATTCCGTCACAGATTCCGCATGTTGAACTTAGGTCGCTAGGAGAATCCCAGGCTATGTGTGGAATTGTTGGGTATGTCGGTGCCGATGAAGCGTGTGCGTTCCTGATCGATGGTTTGCGTCGTCTGGAGTACCGCGGCTACGACAGTTCAGGGGTTGCGATTCACGACGGAGCCTCCTTTTCCTTGACGCGTTCGGTGGGTCGCATCGATTCGCTGGTCGAGCGGATTGGCACACAGCCTGCTGCCGGAAGCCTCGGCATCGGACATACGCGTTGGGCGACGCATGGTCCGGCGACCGAGGCCAATGCCCATCCACATCTTGGTGGGGACGGGGAAGTCGTTCTGGTTCACAACGGGGTGATCGAGAACTTTCAAGCGCTCAAAGATGAGCTGATCGCCAAGGGCTACGAATTCAAATCGGAAACCGATAGCGAGGTGATCGCCCACCTGATCTCCGAGTCGCTGAAGCGGGCACCAGAAACGCCAGGCCAGCCGAACGTTCGTTACTTGAACGCCGTGAAAACGACGTTGGCCCGATTGCGGGGAACTTATGGATTGGCGATTGCGTTTCGCGACAAGCCAAACCTGATGATCGCGGCCCGCTTTGGCAGCCCGCTGGTGATCGGTGTTGGTCGGGGCGAGTACTTTGTGTCCAGCGATGCGTCGCCATTGGTAGGGCGAACCGATCGTATCGTCTATCTAGCAGATCATCAGATCGCGGTACTGACGCCCGAGGGATTCTCGGTCGTTCATCGAGATCAGGGCAAGATTCGTGTCGACATCCGACCCTTGGAGGCCGATAGCAACGAGGTCAGTCTGGATGGATTCGACCACTACATGCTCAAGGAGATCTACGAGCAACCGGAGTCCATTCGTAACGCGATGCGAGGCCGCCTGGATGACCAGGATGCCACGGCGGTCTTTGGCGGATTGAATCTCACTCCACAGCAACTGTCCACGGTCGACCGAATCATCCTAACGGGTTGCGGCACCAGTTGGCATTCGGCCTTGGTTGGCGAGTACCTGATCGAGGAACTGGCTCGCATTCCTGTCTGCGTTGAATACGCGAGCGAGCTTCGCTATCGCAATCCGCCGATCGAAAACAATACACTCGTTTTCGGGATCACCCAGAGCGGTGAAACCGCCGACACGCTCGCCGCGCTTCGTGAAACGAAGCGCAAGGGTCACCGAACGCTAGCGATTTGCAATGTCGTGGCCAGCTCGATTGCCCAGGCAGCCGACGGTGGTGTCTATCTCCATGCGGGACCAGAAATCGGGGTCGCCAGCACCAAGGCTTACACGTCGCAGTGCTGTGTATTGGCCATGCTGGCATTGTACTTCGGTCGCATGCGTCACTTGAGTTTTGAAGGTGGTCGGCGAATCATCGAAGAATTGCGATCGCTGCCTGCGGCGGTCCAGCAAGCCTTGGCTTGTGACTCACAGGTTCGTCAGGTCGCGATCAAGTATCAGGGGGCAACCAACGTCCTCTATCTCGGACGGCAATACAATTTCCCGACAGCTTTGGAAGGGGCTCTGAAGCTGAAGGAAATCAGTTATGTGCACGCCGAAGGCTACCCAGCTGCCGAGATGAAGCATGGCCCGATTGCATTGGTTGACGAGGCCACGCCGAGTGTGTTCATCATTCCTCACGGCACGACCTATGACAAAGTGATGGCGAACATGGAGGAAGTGAAAGCCCGCGGCGGCCCGATCATTGCCGTCGCCAGCCACAACGACCCGCGAGTGGAGGCCATCGCCGATGACGTCATCCACGTGCCTCAGGTACCGGAGATCTTGCAGCCGATCGTTACCGTCATCCCGCTCCAATTGCTTGCCTACCACATCGCCATTTTGCGGGGATGTGACGTCGACAAACCGAGAAACCTTGCAAAAAGTGTCACGGTTGAGTGATCCCTGCTTGCCTTGCACCAGGACCGAACTAATTGTGAGACTTCTTTTCTGCCCCATCAAATCAACGGGAGTCCCCTGCGATGAAAAATACTGGTCTTAGTTACAATTCACGCAAAGCCTTGATGGTCAATATCGGCGAGGCCGCAGGAACGGAACTGGCCAATCTGATTTCGCAGATGGCTGCCGAAATTGAAGAACTTCGCCGAACCAAGGTCAACGTGACCAAGATCGTCCCCAGCTCGATGGATACCCGCGAACACTTCGTCGAAGAGCCTATCTAGGCGGAATCTCTTCGGGCGAGGTTCCATCTTCAACCGCGCAAGTTGGGCTTTCTAGCCCGTCGCCGGATCGGAACGCGGGTGACGACGATCGACGGACTTGCAAGTCCATCGTTCGGCGCGCGTGATGAGTCTGGGAACCGAGTCTAGAATCTTTCTTTGTGGTTTGGCCTCCTCAGGACGCTGCCCTGCTGGCTATTCTGCCGAATCCATTTCGTCTCGCTTTCTCGCTTTCTCGTTTTCTCCGTTCAATCTCGTCAAGGCTCATGACAAAACACCTGGTCACCGGGACGGCCGGCTTCATCGGTTTTCATTTGGCGAAACGTCTGCTTGAACGTGGCGATGAAGTCGTCGGCTTCGACAACGTCAACGACTACTACAGCGTTGAGCTCAAGCGAGATCGATTGGCACAGCTCGCCGATTTCGAAAAGTTCACGCTCATCGAAGCCGACTTGGCTGACCAGGGCCAGGTTGATTCAGCATTTCGTCAGCATGATTTCGAACGCGTGGTCAATCTTGCCGCCCAGGCCGGTGTGCGATACTCGTTGACGAATCCTCGAGCCTATACAGAAAGCAACATTGTTGGCTTCCTGAATATTCTCGAGGCATGCCGGCACGCCAAGACACCCCACCTGACTTACGCCAGTAGCAGTAGCGTGTACGGCGGTGGAACGCGGATGCCGTTCTCAACCTCGGATCGCGTCGATCATCCACTGAGCCTCTACGCGGCCACCAAAAAGAGCAACGAGCTGATGGCGCATACGTATAGCCATCTCTACGGTTTGCCCACCACGGGTCTTCGCTTTTTCACGGTATACGGACCGTGGGGACGCCCCGACATGGCCTTGTTCTTGTTCACCAAGGCAATCCTCGAAGGCCGTCCGATCGATGTCTTCAACGAAGGCAAGATGCGTCGCGACTTCACTTACATTGATGACATCGTCGAGGGTGTCGATCGAACCTCACAACAGATCGCAGCCCCCGATCCCTCTTGGAACAGCGACGACCCCAATCCCTCGACCAGTTCAGCACCCTATCGGGTCTACAACATCGGCAACCATCAACCGGTCGAGCTTTCGCACTTCATCGAAGTGATTGAAAACGCCTTGGGAATGAAGGCGAAGCGCAACCTGCTGCCCATGCAGCCCGGTGATGTGCCCGCAACCTACGCGGATATCGAAGCCTTGGAGGCAGCTGTCGGGTTTCGACCCGCTACCAGCATCGAAACGGGCGTCGAGCGGTTCATCCTTTGGTACCGAGAGTACTTCGGCGTGTAACCCGTCGTTGACGGTTTTGAAGTTGCGATTTTGGCTGCCGCACGAGGATTTTCATAACCCGACGCGTAAGCGAGTCGATGTCAATCTCGATATTTCCTCGCTTACGCGTCGGGTTATGAAAGGAGCGCCACTTCAAAGGTTGACGGCGTGGTCGATTCATCCACGGCCAGGGCCTGGCGGTAAGCGTGGGAAACCAAGTCGCTGCTGCATCCCAGCGGCCGAATCCAGCAGCCGAATCCAGCGGCCGAATCCACGTGCTCTGGCGGCCCAGCAAACGGGATCCGCCCTGTTCCCGCGATTGACCGCGGTCGAGTTCACTGGGCTCCCAAAACTTGCTCTGCATCAGTCCTTCGCCGCCGCGTTTTGCAGCAATTGGGGCCGAACCCGCCTCCCCGGCTTGGGTCCCTTCAGTTAGCCGACGGCGCTTCCTATCGCTGGTTTTGCGATCCGGCCGTTGACAGTCCGACGTCGACAGTTGACAGTTGACGGCTGGCGCCAGCTTGAAACCCTTCCAGGAACCCTCAGCCCTCAAACCTCATGTCCGACGTAACCTCGTCCGCCCTGCGGACCATGCTTGAAAAGATCTGGGACGAACATCTGGTCGACGCACCCGAGACCGGTCCATCCATTCTCTACGTCGACCTGCATCTGGTGCATGAGGTAACGAGCCCCCAAGCATTTGAGGGACTGCGTTTGAACGGCCGAAAGATCCGCAGGCCCGAGCGGACCATCGCGACGCCCGATCATAATGTCCCCACGTCGGATCGGAGCCTTCCGATCGCCGACCCGATCAGCCGAAAGCAGATCGAGACACTCCGTAACAATTGTGCTGAGTTTGGAGTCACTCTGTTTGACATCGGCGATGTTCGGCAGGGAATTGTCCATGTCATCGGTCCCGAGAACGGATACACGCAGCCGGGAATGACGATCGTCTGCGGCGATAGCCACACGGCCACGCATGGTGCATTCGGGGCGTTGGCGTTTGGGATTGGCACTAGCGAAGTCGAGCACGTTCTGGCGACCCAAACGTTACGACAATTCAAGCCAAAGACGATGGAACTGCGTGTTGACGGGGAACTCCCCCCAGGAGTGACGGCCAAGGACATGATCCTGTATCTGATCGGCAAATTGGGAACCGCCGGTGGCACGGGATACGTTCTGGAGTACACCGGCGCCTGCATGCGGGCTTTGACCATGGAAGAACGCATGACCGTCTGCAACATGTCGATCGAGGCGGGCGCGCGGGCCGGCATGATTGCTCCGGACCAGACCACATTCGATTACTTGCGCGGTCGTCCGGAAGTCCCTGCCGACTTTGATGCGGCAGTCGCACGATGGAAACAACTCCCCAGTGACGAAGGCGCCAAATTTGATGTCGTCCACACCTACGACGGTCGTGACATCGAGCCCCAGGTGACGTGGGGGACGAATCCCGGACAGGTCTGTGGGATCAATGATCGGGTCCCTGATCCAACGGACTTCGATGATCTCACGGAGCAGAAGTCGACGAGCAATGCCTTGAACTACATGGGTTTGACGGCCAAGACGCCCATCCATGACATTCCGATCCAACGCGTGTTCATCGGATCCTGTACCAACGCGCGGATCGAAGACTTGCGCGGCCGCCAAGGTGGTCAAAGGCCATCATGTCTCCTCCAACGTCAACGCCATGGTGGTCCCCGGCAGCGGCCAGGTGAAGGTACAGGCTGAGAAGGAAGGACTGGACCACATTTTCAAGGACGCCGGCTTCGACTGGCGCGAACCGGGTTGCAGCATGTGCCTGGCGATGAACCCAGACAAATTGGCGGTTGGCGAACGATGCGCCAGTACGAGTAATCGCAACTTTGAAGGTCGGCAAGGAAAAGGGGGACGCACTCATTTGGTCAGTCCTGCGATGGCCGCCGCCGCAGCTGTCACCGGACACTTTGTGGACATCCGTCAATGGGACTACAAGGCGTAACTCGGTCAGTCCCAATCAAGCGGACGATCCAGGCGGCCCATGACTTCGGTACCGACACCAGTTCGCCCCCGCATCGCTCGCCTACCTGTCATCTCTCCAACACCGTCTTTGATCAACAGTCTTCATCATGCAAAGTTTTACCGTTCTCTCCGGCGTGGTCGCAACGATGGATCGTGCCAATGTTGATACGGATCAAATCATTCCTAAGCAGTTTCTCAAGCGGATTGAAAGAACAGGATTTGGCCAGTTCTTGTTTTACGATTGGCGATTCGAAGATGACGGAACGACTCCTCGCAGTGACTTCGAGTTGAATCAACCGCAAGTGAAGGACGCCTCGATTCTTGTCGCTCGCCAGAACTTCGGCAGTGGCAGCAGCCGCGAGCATGCCGTTTGGGCTCTGGAAGATTATGGATTCCGTGCTGTCATCGCTCCCTCCTTTGCTGACATCTTCTTCAACAATTGCTTCAAGAATGGGGTGTTGCCCATCGTCTTGCCGGAGTCGGACGTTGAAGAGATTTTTCGCCGTGCGTCAGCGAACCCCCCTTATCGCTTGACGGTCGATTTGGAGCAGCAAACGATTCAAGATGATCAAGGGCTCCAGCTCACGTTCGAGATCGATGGTAGCCGCCGGCACAACCTGCTTCATGGGCTCGACGACATCGCCCAGACACTTCAGCATGAAGACAAGATCAGCGCGTACGAGGCGGCGCGCACCTGGTAGCCGCGAGGTTGGTTATCACGGCAAAGCAGTAAGCTCACAGTGACCACCACGCTGTGACGATGCAGAGGTGACGATGCAGAGGTGACGATGCAGAGGTGACGATGCAGAGGTACGATGCAGAGGTGACGGCGCAGGGACCACCGACTCAGGGACCACCGGCTCAGGACTCACTGCAAAACTGCTTCGCAGAGCGTCGAGTGCGGTGGCGAAACGTCTTCCGACCTCAATTGTTCCCGCAGCATCAAAATGATAGGGATTGGCAATCGTGACATTTGCGGTGTCGACGTACCCGGCCAGGGGATCGGACTCGCAGTACGCCTTTTGAGCCTCGATCACTTCCTTCATCATGGGTAGGGAGCTGCTTTGAAACTTGGTGTTCACTCCCAATAGCGCGTACATTTCTGCGCCTGCAAGTCGGATCGCAGAGAACCGATCATGGCGGCCATGTGCTGTTGATACTGGGCAGCCCGCTCGGCATTGGCGTCGCTCTCCCCCTGAACCCAAACCAAAGCGATCAGGCGTGGCTCGTACTGAGGGGGAAGTGCGGTCAGTGCCGACCTTGTCTCATCGACCAAGGCACGGTAGCAAGCGCCGCGAGAGTCATCCTCGGTCGGCGGTTGCGACACGGCAGCGAGCTTGGGGTTCCAATCACCCGCCGCATGCGTACCGCTGAATGCAACCTTGATGATGGCCAAAGGCGTGGAATGGGCGCGGACGATCTGCCTCGCCAAACCCATCTCAGGTCCGAAACCGCCATCGGCCTGTCCAAAATTTCCATACTGTCGCCCTTGACGAGGCAAGATCGGATTTCCGAGTGGCTGCGCGGTAGTGTCGTCCAACCCTCACTCCTCGAATCATGCTGGTCCGGAGGCGGATCACCGCACCGCCACCAAAACATCACTTCCGCATCTCGTGCATCGGGCGGAAGCTCGCTTGGCGGTGCGTCGTAGCCAACCGCGTTGGATTGCCCCGCAACCAAGATCACGTCGATTGCTTCAGCGGCCAAACCGTTCGGCCAGCGGCAAGCAACCAACAGGATCAAGAGTGAAAATCGTCCAGCACGCCACGCCACGCTGACACCTCGAAAGTCGCAGAAGTGTTTGTGAAGTTGCTTAGCTTAGAGCACTTTCAAGACGGGCGTGTGATCTCGAAAGGGGGCGACGGAGGAAGATTGAGCGTAGAGGCGGGGAGACGCAGGATCCAAGCCCAGGGATCCAAGCCCAGGGATCCAAGCCCAGGGATCCAAGCCCAGGGATGGCCAAGCCCAGGGATCCAAGCCCAGGGATCCAAGCCCAGGGATCCAAGCCCAGGGATCCAAGCGTGATGAAGGTTTGGCTTCTTCTCCGAGCCACTCTGCGTCTCGGCGACTCCCCGCCTCTGCGTCAACTTTCCCACTTCCTGACTTCCGAGGCGCTGGGGTCGGTGAAGAAGAAAGAACGCTCGCGTCCCGGCTGGGTCGGCAAACTCGAGCTGCGGCGGGGCATGGATCGAGGTTGCCCCGGGACGCGCGTTCTGCGGGGATTGGCCAACGGTGCTGACTCTCGAGGACTCAGTGGCGGCCGGTGGTCGGCTGAGCTGCCAATTCCATGTGCCCAAACAGTGTCTGCTCTCGACGGACCAGGTAGAACTTGGCCCGTGGTCCTCGTTGGATGTCGGGATGTTCTAGAATTCCAGCCAAGTCCTTCATGGTGGCAGTCTGCCAGCCGTGGATTCCCAACAACACGTCGCCAGGCAACATCCCTTGCTGCTCAGCGGGCGAGCCTGGCCGCACACTGGTGATATACAGTCCGCCGCGATACTTCGTTCGCATCCTTGTGTTGAGACGTCGCATGGTGGCCTCGGCAACTGGCTTTGCCTGAACCCCGATCACGTCCCAAGCCATTTCGGCAATTGTCAGGGCATCGCTACTTCTCGAGGCCGTCTTCATGGCGACACCGAGCCGCTGACCACCCCGTTCGACCTCCAGTTCCAATTCGTCGCCAGGGAACACATTCAACATCGCCAACGCGAAGTCGAGACGATCATCGACAGGTTGCGAACCGACGCGGACCACGCGGTCACCCGGTTTCAAACCATCCCTTTCGGCTGGGCTGCTAGCGGAGACATTGACAATGGTAACACCATCGCCTTCGCGGGGTCCGCCATCGGTTCGCATTCCCATCGTCAACCGTGCATCGTTGTGCTGCTCGATCATTTCCGTCACGATTTCGACGACCTGATCGATCGGAATCGCGAAGGCGATCTGTTGAGCACCGACACGGACGGCGACGTTGATGCCAATGATCTCACCCTCGATGTTCAGCAAGGGACCGCCCGAGTTTCCCGGATTGATTCCTGCACTGATCTGGATCAGATCGCTGTATTCTTGAGTTTCATTGACCGGAACATCACGATGCAGGGCGCTGATGATCCCCTGCGTGCTGGTGTGGACGTATCCAAATGCGTTTCCGATCGCAATCACACTTTCGCCCACCATCAGATCGCTACTGGTGCCGCGGGGAATGGTCGGCAATGGTCGATCAACATTGACCTTGATCAAAGCCAAGTCGTTACGAATCCGCGAGGAAATCAGATCGGCGGTCGCCTCTTCGCCGTTGTCCAGCGTCACCCGGATGTCATCCACGTCTTCGACGACGTGGTAATTGGTGATCACGTAGCCTCGCGGGTCAATGACGACGCCGGTTCCCATCCCATTGACCTGCTTGAACGACTCAGGTCCGATCGCTCCGGCCATTCCCGCGGCCGTCGCACGGACGGTCTTCTGGCCATGAATGTTGACCACGGCCGGCGAGGCGCGACGGATGGCCAAAACCGTTGGCGTCTCTCGCAGCTCGGTAACGTGGCCACTGACTTGCTGCGCGGCCGCCGGCTCTGTTGTCATCCACATGCCAATCAGAATACTGGCAGCAGCGAGACAGCCCTTGGCGCGGGAAACGTGAAAGGAGGGTCGCATAGATTCCCGTACCCGAATCGTTCGGATGCATTGATTCGACGGACATCACAAGCTTCCGCCGAGGATCTTCCGGAAACACCGGTATGGGCCTTTGCATCGGAACATTTTGCAGCTCGCCTTGACGCCATGGAGGGCAACGCCGCAAGGTTTGCCAAGCTTAACATTGACCCAACCGAGAGGGCTCAAAGTTGCCAGATTTTGCCATAAAAAGGTTGGCTAAACGAATCGCGATGACCGAACCGTCAAGGCTCCGCCTGCTCGCGCTGGCTTGAGGGGCATTGGTGGGCTCTGCACCAACGTCGGGCTGACGGGCGAGAGGCGAAAAAGCCGGACTCGAATGCCTGTCGGCACGCGTGGCTTGGCGACGCAGCTGGCCGGCTGCCTCTATGGCGCGGTGGGTGCTCCAAAGACTGGGCGCGTCGGCACCGGATGGTACTTGGGCCAAGGGATCTCGGGCGGCTTGACCTCTTCGTGACTGCCGCATCCCGATTCGCACTCGTCCCGGCGCTCGGTGTCCATGCAGCTCTGGCAGCCAGAATCGCCGCAGGTGGCACAGGGACCGTCGATCCCTGCGGAGGTCGAATGGCCTGCGGAAACGCCCGACCCGGCATTCCCGTTCCAAGGACCAAATAGTCCGCCCTGATCACCCGGATCGTGATGACGTCGACTGGGAATGTTCAGTGCGACGCAGCCGGTGTGTGCAATCACTAGCAAACTGGCCAGTGCAAGCAGCAAGCGTGAGCGATGTGAGTGGTTGAGCATGAGCAAGCGCGTGCAGCTGCCGCAGGTGGCCGGCTGCTTGCCATTCGAGTATCCCCCCACGAAAGACCTTGCCAGTAAAGTATCGGCGAGTTTTTCCCGCAACTGCAGGAAATCTTGCCCAAGCATCATTTACGATGTATTGGGCAAGCTTTGACAGGAAGTTGTCCTTGGCTACCAAGATCGACCAAGCCAAGACGAATCCAGGCCGTACGATCAACCTTCCAGGGCTATCAAGAATCATCCTCGTGACGGATCGCACGATCTCTCAACGCCGGCTTGATATCCCCCCGACCTCCAAACTACGCGTTCAAACAGAGAACCGTGTCTGATCCCCTCACGATCGACGATCGATTTCAGCAAACCCTCCCGCTGGCGGGGAACGAGGAGATCGTGGACGCGGCGCCGGTTCCATCAAGCGGTATCCACAACGACGGGTTTCACGGCCCGGCTGACGGTTCGGCCGCCCGGCAGGAACCGGACGAGATTGACAGGGAAGAAGGTGAGCCAAAGCGAGGGATCGTGCGAAGCTTTCTGTCCTTCATCGGCTGGTCCCTCCGTGGTTCGTTCTGCATCGTCGCTTTGATCGTCTTGCTAGCCGCGCTGACCGCGATTCCGGTCGTTCAGCTCGTCGCCTTCGGTTACCTATTGAGCGTTGCTGGCGGATTGGCTGCGGGCACCAGGTTTCGGGACTGCCTCCCTCATCTTCGTGAGGCTGGTCAGATCGGCATGGCAGCCTTGGCCATCATTTTGGCCGCCCTACCGACGCAACTGTTGTCGCATTGGGAATCGGTGGCCACCCTGATCAATCCCGATTCCAATCAGGCCGCGGCCATGCGGGTGTTGGCGATCACCTGTTCAGCGCTCGCCACCATCTACCTCCTCTGGGCTTGGATTCGTGGTGGACGATTGAAGCACTATTTATGGCCACAACCGAAACGATTTCTTCGTGAGGGTTGGCGATGGACCACATGGAACACTGCAGCCGATCGGCTTTGGGACTTCACGGTCTCGCTTCAGTTGCCACGGTACTTTTGGCTCGGCTTGCGGGGGGCGGTCGGTACTTTGATCTGGTTGATTCCTGCGATGATCATCGTGGCTGCCTTTCGTAATGGGGAGACAGGTCTGGCTGGCCTCGTTGGCTTTGTTTCGCTGGTCTTTCTCGGAATTGGCATGCTGTACCTTCCGATGCTGCAGGCCCACTTTGCTGCCGAGAACCGATTCTCAGCGTTATTCGAAGTCCGCGTCATTCGCCGCAATTTTCGCTCTGCACCTTGGGCGTGGCTGGCAGCGATGATCATCGCGTTGGTCTTGACACCCATTCCCTTGTACTTGTTGAAGATCGAAGCGACGCCGCGCGAAGTGATGTGGCTGCCATGCCTGGTCTTCATTGCATTCATTCTGCCAGCCCGAATCGCGACGGGACTAGCTCTTCGCCGGGCGCGATGCCACGATGAATCGGTGGGCACTTGGGCCCGCATTTCACGCTGGCTCGTGCGTTTCTTGATGCCAGGGGTGGTGGCGATCTACCTGCTCTTTGTTTACGTCTCCCAGTACACCAGTTGGGATGGGTTGCTGACCTGGGTCCAGCAGCATGCGATCCTGATTCCGGTCCCGTTTGTCAGCGGGATCTAGCGGCGAGGCAAAGCAATCCCCCCACCCGTACGATGGACTTCCAAGTCCGTCGCCCTAGAAAACAGCACTTCCAAGTCCGTCGCCCTAGAAAACAGCACTTCCAAGTCCGTCGCCCTGGCAAGCAGCACTTTTGAGTCCGTCGCCCTGGCAAGCAGCACTTTTGAGTCCGTCGCCCTGGCAAGCCTCGACGGACTTGGAAGTCCATCGTACGGTTGGCTTGAGTTGATACAATCAAGGGAACCGCTCCGCCACTGATCTCCGATTGCTGAAACATGCCGGCACGCAACCTTAACATCATCATCATCGCGGCCTGTCTGAGCCTGCTCTGCTACTTTGTGCAGCGTCGCGTCAAGACGGCGATGATCGTGGGGGATGCCTTGGAGATGATCGACACTTTTTACGTCGACCCGGTGGACCAGGATCGTCTGCTCATTGCAGCGATGGATGGCATGACGGCAACCCTGGATGAGCACAGCGAATTCATCCCGCGTGAGGACTACGAGTCGTTTCAGGACAGCATCAACCAAGAGTTTGCAGGGATCGGCATCTTTGTCGAACAGCCCGAGCAAGGCAAACCAGTACGGGTTGTGACTCCCCTGGTGGGATCGCCTGCCCTGCAAGCCGGAATCCTGCCTGGCGACGAAATCGTTCGCGTTGACGGACAAGATGTCTCGACAATGGAGCTGCATCGAGGTCAGCGCCAAGCTGAAGGGACAGGCTGGAAGCGTCGTCCGCTTGTCGGTGCAGCGTGAAACGCAACAGCTTGATCTCACCGTGCAACGCGGCCGCATTGAATTGGAATCGGTGATCGGTGATTACCGAGACGACGACAACCGCTGGGTCTTTCGCCTGCGAGACGACCCCTCCATCGCCTACGTGCGGCTCACGGGTTTTGGCGACAAGACAGTCGGCGAGCTGGAGACGGTTCTGAAGGAGCTGGACAACGACTTTGCAGCACTGGTCCTGGATCTTCGTGGCAACGGCGGGCGGACTCTTGCATGCCGCGGTCGACATCAGCAACATGTTTTTGAATACAGGTCGGATCGTTTCGACCCGGACCCGCGGTGGCAAGATCGAAGACCGTTTCAATGCCGATCCCGGAACGCTGGTCGACCCTCGCAAACCGGTCGCCGTGTTGATCGACAGCAACTCGGCCAGTGCCAGCGAGATCGTCGCCGCCTGCCTGCAAGACCACGATCGCGCGGCGATCGTGGGAACGCGGAGCTACGGCAAAGGGACCGTGCAGAACATTCTGCCCCTCCAGTACGGCCGCAGTGCGCTTCGATTGACGGTGGCTCGCTATTATCGACCCAACGGCGAAAACATACATCGAAGCAAGGAAGCTGCCGAAACCGACCAGTGGGGTGTGACGCCAGACGAAGGCCTCGCGGTGGAACTCGATGACGAGAGTCTGCGGAAACTGGCCCAGCGCTGGCGTGAGGCCTCCTACCCCTCGCTGACATCGGTGCGACAAAAGCTGAAAAGAGAAGACCAGGCAGGGGCAGACGCCATCCGACGGGGTCGAGGCCGATTTCGCCGGGCGAGCAGCCTGAGGTGCTCGAATCGGGCCTGATCGATCGATCCTCAACTCCGGCGGGCCGTGGAACATCTGCGTGAACAGATCACTCCCTCACGGGCGGTGGCGGCCGCCGCCTGACCGATCGAAACACGGTCTCGGTTTCAGGGAGGTGCTGACACGTCTACGCGCCACCTGCGATTGATTGCTAGGATGGGCCGGAGCCAGGACAGGAAAAGGGGATCGCCCCACCCCAGTGCCTCCTCCATGCAGTGTCGATGGATGAGGCACTCGAGCGGTTGCGTTAACCAGGAAATGCTTGCAAAGCCTTTCTGCGGATACTTCGTCGAACTACTAAAATTTTTGCATCGGTTCACAGGCAAGTCATGGGGATTTACGACCGCGATTATGGGCGAGAGGAACCAACTCCTTGGGACCGTGCTCAGAATCCTCGCAGCATCACGGTCACGCTGATCATCATCAATGTCGCGGTGTTCGTCGCGGAGTTGATCGCCCGAACCAATCGTCGGACCCCTTCACGCCAGCCCCACCGAACGTGGTGATCGAATGGCTGGCGGTCGACGGCAACACCATCAAACAGCCTTGGATGTGGTGGCAATTCCTGACCTACGGCTTCGCACACGATATCCGCGGAATTTCTCACCTGCTCTTCAACATGATCGGCCTCTACGTCTTTGGGCGGGATGTGGAGCGTCGATTGGGCCGAACGGAGTTTCTGCGTTTCTACTTGGTGGCGGTCGTCGTGGGCGGCATCGTGGGTGGCTTGACACACATGTTGATGGGCAGTGGCGGTGGAACGATCGGCGCCAGCGGTGCAGTGATCGCCTGTGCCATTCTCTTTGCCTGCTTCTTTCCGCACCGCGAACTACTGCTGATGCTGGTCCTACCAGTCAAAGCCTGGGTGTTGGCGGTCATTTTTGTCCTGGCCGACATGGCGGGAGCATTTGGTTTGCTTGGGGCCGGTGGAACGGGGTCCAGCACGGCTTTTACGGTCCACCTTGCGGGAGCCTTCTTTGCCCTGGGTTACTACTTCCTGGGGTGGAACTTTCGCAAACTCGACTTCTTGTCCCTCGGAGAGTTGCCACAGCGACTGCGGCAACGTTCGCGGCGGATGCGGTTGAAGATTCATGATCCCGACCGAAGATTCGAACGGGATGCCGAAGAGGCTGATCGAATTCTTGCCAAGATCCATGATCATGGTGAATCGAGTTTGACATCGAGCGAGCGGAAAACACTCGAACGTTACAGTCGCCGACAGAGAGAGAAGCGAGATCTGTGAGAGTCCTTTGGGCTCGCGAACACGGTCCGCAGACGAGCCTCTCGGAGACTCACGCCACCATAACTCGCAGAAGTAAACGACCAGAAACGCAGCAAAGCTGTGAGTCTCCGCCTTGGAAATGCGGACCTATCACACTCACATGCGAAACAAGGAATTTGGACATGAGTATGAAACCGCATGGGAACTCCTTCCTCAACTTTTTGGTTCTGCTTATCGCGGTATGCCTTGGACCGCAAGCGAGCACGCAAGGACAGGATGCGAATGCTTCGAGACAGCTGGAGGTGGGACAGCGGGCGATCGATTTCGAATTGCCGATCGTTAACGGCGATGGCTATCTGTCGTTGAGCGACACGTACAAAGGGGGACCGACTGTCGTGATCTTCCTGCGAGGTTATCCCGGTTACCAATGTCCGATCTGTCTCGACGGCAAGTCAACTCGCTGGTCAACCGCGCCAAAGTGCTCGCATCAGGCGGCCCACCGCGTGGTGCTGGTCTATCCTGGCCAGACGAGGGACTCGAGCGCGAGCCGAAGATTTCATGGCTCTCGCGGAGACTGCCCGAGCCGCTGGTCTTCGTTACGGGACGATGATCATGAGAGTCGTGAATCAGTGGGGCGTGCGATGGAATTCAACCCTCGGGAAACCGCCTACCCAGCGACCTTTGTGTTGGATCGCTATGGGCGAGTCGCCTGGAAGAAAGTCAGCCGATCGCACGCCGAGCGAAGCAGTGTCGAGGAGATTCTCAAAGAGCTGCGAAAGCTGTAGAAAATCGGATAGTCACGCGTGCCTTAGCAGGCACGTGCAATCATTCTGTATCACCTTCTTCACTCGCCGTCTTGAAGTGGTTTACGAACGCGGGTTCACTTTCCCTCTCGGAGAGTCGAGCCCTCCCTGAGGCCGCACGGTGATCCAACTCTCTGGTCAAGCGGGCAACTGATTAATCGTGCAATGACCTCCTGCAGGAGCTTCAAATCTCCATTGCGTAGCATCAAACAAACCATCAACAGGAAAGTAATCCCTTGGCTCCTCGCATACATATTGTTGGGATTGGTGACGACGGAATTGACGGACTGACTCCGTACGCCCGCCATTGATCGATCAAGCCGAAGTATTGATCGGTCCCCGCGCTCTGCTGGACAAGATGCCTGCGTCCGAGGCACAAGCGGATTGCCGTCGGCGGCGACCTGGAGGCGTTGAAGCAGGCCATTGCTGGACTGAGCGATCGCCCACGCGGTGATGCTGGCAGGCGGCGATCCGTTGTTCTATGGCATCTCGCGATACCTCACCGACTGCGTTCGGCAAAGATCGATTCGAGGTGGTCCCGCACGTCAGCAGCATGCAGTTGGCATTCGCGCGGGTCAAGGAGAAGTTGGGACGACGCCTATCTTTCAAATCTCGCCAACCCAATCCCTGGACCGAGTCGTCGACAGCATTCGCACCGCCGAGCGAGTCGGACTGTTCACGACCGAAGCGATTTCGCCAGCGGTCGTCGCCGAAGCATTGCTCGACCGACGGATCGACTACTTCACGGCCTATGTCTGCGAGAATCTTGGGACGCCCTGATGAAACGGTCACGCAAGGCGACCTGCGTTCGATCCGTGAGCAATCCTTCGGACCGATGAACGTGATGGTACTGGTTCGCCGCCAAGGTGCTGCCGATCGGCCCAGCGGAAGCGAACGTCGTCGACTGTTTGGCAATCCGGATGACTTGTTTCTTCAGTCTGCGCCCCAAGCGGGGACTGTTGACCCCGTCGGAAGTTCGCTGCATCGCGCTGGCGGAATTGGATCTGTCCCCCACCAGCATCGTGTGGGACGTCGGCGCGGGAAGTGGATCGCTGGCGATCGAAGCCGCGTCGATCGCATCAAAGGGAAAAGTCTTCGCGATCGAAATGGATGCGGAAGACTACCGGTTGA
This sequence comes from Pirellulaceae bacterium, assembly GCA_963767665.1. Classification (GTDB taxonomy): domain Bacteria; phylum Planctomycetota; class Planctomycetia; order Pirellulales; family Pirellulaceae; genus Rubripirellula. Next base: position 381,348 of record CAVYFC010000009.1, on the reverse strand, counting down.
TGATCGAGAACGCCAAGATGTTCGACGTGCCCGCGCTAATCCCCGTGCATGGCCAGGCGCCGCAGAGCTTGGCAGGATCTACCTGATCCCGATGCGATCTTTGTCGGCGGCAGCGGTCGCATGGTTCCCGATCTTGTCGGCGAAGCGGTACGACGACTGCGGCCCGACGGGAGCATCGTCGTCAATGTCTCCAGCCCTGATAACCTGGTGGCGGTCCAGGCCAAGATCGATCAGGCGGAGCTTCGCAGCGACGTGCGGATGATCAACATCGCGCGGGGACAGTATCAGTTCGATCGGGTTCGATTCGATGCCCTGAATCCCACCTTCCTGGTGCTCGGCCGCAAGTAGATCATTTTGCGAGTGCGATCCTCAAAGACGGGGGATTCCGGTATGCTACCGGCGGCGATTTGTCCCCCGAGAACGTGAGCTAGCCTCGCCATGCACGTACGAAAAGCGGTGATCACCGCCGCCGCACCCGACCAGAATCGGCTTCCCCTGCAGCAATTGGTCGATCGAAACGGTGACGACAAGACGGCCCTGCAACTGATCGTGGAGGAAACGGCGGCGGCGGGCGTCGAAGAGATCTGCGTCGTGATTCGTCCGGGTGATCAAGACGCCTACCGCTCCGCCGCCGGGGAACCAACTGGGGAGTCTGCAGTTTGTCGTCCAAGAAGAACCTCGAGGATACGCCGACGCGATTTATCGGGCACGAGACTTCGTCGGCGACGATCCGTTCCTGCATCTCGTCGGCGACCACTTGTATCTCAGCGAAACCGACCAGCCGTGCGCCAAACAACTGATCGAAGTCGCAAGCGAATTCGAATGCACGGTTTCCGCCGTTCAATCGACGCGTGAGAACAACCTGCCCTACTTTGGCATCGTCAGTGGCCCTCGTGTTCCCCATCGTGACAGTCTCTATGAAGTCGAGCGCGTGGTGGAAAAGCCGACCCCGACACTTGCCGAACAAGAGTTGGTGACGCCGGGACTGCGAGCCGGGCACTACCTGGGCTTCTTCGGGATGCATGTGCTGACGCCCGAGATCCTTCGCTTGATCGAGCGTCTGTCGGCCGACAAGACGATCGACAAAGCCGACTCTTTCGGATGCCGCCAATCTGTTGCCATCGCGAGAAAAGTATCTCGCCTACCAGTTGCAGGGGACGCGTTGCAATCTGGGAATCAAGTATGGCCTGCTCAAAGCACAGCTGGCGATCGGGCTCTCGGGAACCGATCGAGATCTGATTCTGACCGAAATCGTCGATCTCTTGGCAATCGCACGGAGGCGCAGCCAGCTCGATGAATCCCTCTGATCGAAATCATTCTTTCGGAAGACGATGCGACCCGCAATCAGTCGCTCGATTCTCATCTGCCAGGGGCTTTCGATCCGATCAACTGCTTGAGCATGTCGGTGCCCTGGACCAGTTTCGTCGCGACCGCCGATAACCTGTACCACCGAGTACGGGCGCTGTTCTTTCTCTCGGCGATCTACCGATACCACCTGCCGCGATCGCTGCCGGCGACCCAAACGGGACAAATTCCTTTCGGCGGCTATGAGCATCTGTTGTCGCGCCGTTTTGTGGAGGCGATCGACTCGTTTCTTCAAGTCGCAGTCGGCGACGGACCGAGCGATGCCTTGGCCAGCGCGTTGGCCGAAGCCTATCATCAACTCGGCTTTCAAACGCTGGCCGATCAGGTTCGTCGCAGTGTGCGTACGGTTCGCGGCAACCAGTGGATGTTTCGACTTGGGGCATCCCGCCGATCATCCGCTGCGGATCCGCCGCGAGCTGCTCACGGCCGATCGCAACAGCGGCGCGATGCCGCATGCTGCGCGAGGTCACCGCGGTGCGAATGGACTTTTCGCACAGTGCCTGGAGCGACATCTTCTTTCTTGGGATGGATTTTCCCGAAGGTGCCCGCGTCCTGAACGCCTCGGTCGATCTTGGCGGTTCGCGGACGTGATGCCGAGCCCAAGCCACCAATCGAAACCTACCTTGCGGATCATCGACCGACCGACCATCCGCCTGACCAGCATCGACCTCGGTGCGACCGCGGAGATCGACTCGATCTCCGAGATGTTCGACTTCGCCCGCGATTATCTGGGACTGCTCAAAGCCGCGGTCGTGGCTGCGGGCATCGTTCCGCCCGGCCTGGACGGGTGTCGCCAGTCGATCGCCGAACTCTCGAACGATCGCCGGTCCCGGTAAGAGGCATCGAACTGGTCAGCAAGATCAATGACATTCCCAAGGGCTCGCGATTGGCCGTTTCCACCAACTTGCTCGGATCGCTCATCGCGATCCTGATGCGTGCCACCGGTCAGATCGCATCGCTGACCGGCCCGCTCGCCGAGAACGATCGGCGATTGGTGGCGGCCCGCGCGATCCTCGGTGAATGGATCGGCGGCAGTGGCGGCGGCTGGCAGGATTCCGGCGGGATCTGGCCGGGAATCAAATTGATCTGCGGCACGACGGCCGAGGATGGCGACCCCGAATTCGGGATCAGCCGCGGACGCTTGATGCCGGTGCACCATGTCTTGGGCGAACAGAGAGGCTTCACAACAAACACGACAGAAGATCCAGGACAGCCTCGTGCTCGTCCATGGCGGCATGGCCCAGAATGTCGGGCCGATTCTGGAAATGGTCACCGAGCGTTACCTGCTGCGTAGCGAACGTGAATGGCAAGGCCGCAAGGCAGCGATCCAGATCCTGGACGATGTGGTCGACGCCATTGGACGTCGGCGACGTTCAAGAATTGGCGAACTGACGACGCGCAACTTCGAAGGTCCGCTGCAAACGATTATCCCTTGGGCCACCAATCGCTTCACCGACGTGCTGATCGAAGCGTGTCGCAACAAGTACGGGGGACAGTTCTGGGGTTTCTGGATGCTAGGCGGCATGGCGGGTGGCGGCATGGGCTTCATCTTCGATCCCGAAGTCAAGTCTCAAGCACAGGACTGGCTCGCCGAGACGATGGTCAAGACGAAGCGTGCGATGCAGCACTCACTGCCCTTTGCAATGGACCCCGTCGTTTACGACTTCAAGATCAACGACAACGGGACGACGGCGCAGTTGGTCGAAGGGGAAGCCGCACCGATGCCCGATCGCTACTACGCGTTGGTGCTGCCCGAACTGCTGCGGACGCCCATTCGAGATCTTGTCACGAGACCGTCGGCTCGAACTGGAGCGGATTGGCGCCCGGTGCCGCGAACACGGTGGCGACACAGCGGGACTGCTGCTCGACAGCGTTCTGCCGCGTAGCTTCGGACAGCGCCGACAACGACGCGTCCTTACGGAAGTGCTCGCGGAATGCGGATTTGATCGGCGACAACATGAGACGGTCCGCGATGACTTGCGCAGCGGCCGCATCGGCCTGTCTCAAAACCGTCTTTCCGCCAACACGACGATCACCGACGTCGATCCCGCGGACGTCCTTGATGTTCGCGACGGAATCGATCGCAAGTTTGTCGATCTGGGTGCCCAAGCGATTCGAGACGGCAAGGTTGGCGTGGTCACCCTGGCGGCCGGAGTCGGCAGTCGCTGGACCGAAGGGGCGGGGGTTTGCAAGGCGCTGCATCCGTTCAACCGATTCGCGGGCGGCATCGCTGCTTTCTCGAAGTGCACCTCGCCAAGAATCGCAAAACGAGTTCGCAAGCATGGCGGTTCGGTTCCGCATGTGGTCACCACCAGCTACCTGACCGACGAACCGATCCGCGAACAACTCGCACGCCATCGACAACTTCGGATTCGACGGCCCGCTTTACGTTTCCACGGGACGAAGCATCGGCTTGCGGATGGTTCCCATGGTCCGGGACCTGCGATTTCTCTGGGAAGAAACCCCTCAACAGGTCTCGACGAACAGCAGCAGAAGGTTCGTGAAAGCCTCCGGCAGGCCTTGATCCAGTGGGCCCAACAAGCGGGCGAGGGGAGTGACTACACCGACAACCTTCCCCATCAATGCATTCACCCGGTCGGTCACTGGTACGAAGTTCCCGAACATGATTCGCAATGGGATCGTTGCGCCGAATGCTCGAGCGACCAACCGTCGCTGCGTTACCTTCTGCTTCACAACATTGACACCCTGGGAGCCAATGTTGACCCCGGCTTGCTCGGGCAAGCATATCGATTCGGCAGCACTCTCAGTTTTGAAGTGATCGGGCGGCGCATCGAGGATCGTGGTGGCGGTTTGGCCCGGGTCGATCGGTCGCGCGCGACTTGTCGAAGGACTGGCGATGCCGAACGAGGAAGCGGAGTTTGGCTTGACCTATCTACAACTCGATGACGACTTGGATCGACATCGATCGGCTGCTCGACGCGATGGGTCTGACGCGTGCCGACTTGGACGACGCCAGCGAACCGAGACCGCCGTTCGCGAGATGGCGGGACGATTGCCGACCTACATCACGCTCAAAGACGTCAAGAAACGCTGGGGTCATGCCCAGGAAGATATCTTTCCGGTGGCCCAGTTCGAAAAGCTATGGGGCGACATGACGGCGCTCCCGGAAATCGATTGCTCTTTCTTGGTCACGCCGATGCGTCGAGGACAGCAACTCAAGTCGCAAGCTCAGCTCGATCCCTGGAAGCTCGATGGCAGCGCGGATTACATCGACTCGCTCTGCAATGGTCGTGAATCCAACGCTTGCCTTGACTCGGTCTCGAAGCAACTCGCTGTTGGTAGAATGATGTAGGGCAGAATCATGGCGAGTTTCGATAGCAAACGAGACCATTTCGCAGGCCCAACATCGATCCTGCCCAACATCATCTGCACTCTGCACCTCGCACGATCTTAGCTTTCCAGTTCGCGATTCGTTTCTCGAGGGCATCGATCCGCTCATTGACCGAATCGAGTCGCGCCAGCAACTGATCGACCGCGCTGCGATTGCCGCCGGAGCCTCCGCCGTCGCATGCTTTTCGATTCGTGCTTCCAAGTATTGCCGTTCTTGGGGCGGATACAGCGTGTGGGCAAACACTTGGCCACGCCCCGGAGGTGTGACTGCTTCGACCAGCCCCTTCTCGACGAGCGTATCGACAACCGTCTTGGGCAGCCTGCAAGTCATCGAAAGGATGCATCCGCGAAGCTCGCGTTCGAATCTCGCCAATGGTCTGTGGACCGCGCAAGCAGCAGCTCCGTCATCACGGCGGCGCCGGACCGTCGACATCAAACCATTCGTAGGCGGCATGTCGATACTTGACCGCCCGCCCACTCCCTTGCACTTCGCGGGCCGCACCACCCCGCGCAGCTCGTCCATGGCAGACAAGCGCGTCGTCTTCGTCCAGCTCCATCTTTGGTGCTCGATTCGATTTCTGGTTGCTGCCGGTGATGATCGCGTTGAGAGTCAACGGATAATGGTCCGGCGTCGTCTTTGCCTTCTCGACCAGAACGCCCAGGACCCGTCGGGCTGCGGCCGAGAGGGGCACCGGCTTGCGTTGCTCGTCACTGGATGATTCGTTCATGGACTTGGCGTTCGAGTGCTGGAGGGTCGAATGACTGGGAATGCAGAAACGGGCCGGGCATCAGTTCGGCTCGCAACGGTGCTCGACGAGTATTCGCGATTCGCCGTCCGATCGCAAGCAACCAGATCCAGGTCAGCCTTCCATTCGTCATCCTGGAACGCCACTTTCGGATCAACTCCCGGTTCCTCAACCAGATCTCGACGGAGATTCCCACGGACAGATCGATTACGATATGAGCTCGCTCCAGCAACGAATTCCTCGAATTCAAACAGACCTCCATGTTCGCTCAACGCACTTCTCGGAAAGACTCGTCTGCGATGGGACTGATTCCTGTTCGGGATCCTTCTTGCTGACTGCCGTTCGCACCAGCCCTGAGCGTCAGGCCGATGATCGTCCTCATATCGTGATGGCGTTTGCTGACGACTGGGGCAAGTACGCGAGCATCTATGGCAAGCTTGACCCAGGTGGAATCAACGACCACGTCTCCACACCGAATTTTGACGCGCGTCGCGGAGGAGGGCTTGCTGTTTACGCGGGCCTTCGTCAGCGCCCCCTCGTGCACGCCGTGTCGAAGCTCGTTGCTTTCGCGGACAACACTTTTGGCGATGCGGAAGAGGAGCGATCTTGCAGGGAGCGATTTGGGACCGATCGATTCCAAGCTATCCGTTGCTGCTGGAGGCATCGGGTTATCGAATCGGGCACACCTACAAGGTTTGGAGCCCTGGTACACCCGCCGACGATCCGCACGGCGGGGCGGCGCGCAAGTTCCAAAAGTCACGGGGGCCGCTTCAATGGTTTCTCTCAGGCCGCGATGGCCAACCCGGATCACGAGTCGGCCAAGGCGGCACTGCTCGACGAGGTTCGCAGCAATGTCCGCTCGTTCCTCGATGCCGACAACGATGGGACGCTCGATGGCGACCAACCCATCTGTTACTGGCTTGGACCAACCAATACGCACCGCAAGTGGATCGCCGGCAGCGGCAAGACGCTGTGGGGAATCGATCCCGATGATCTTCAAGGCAAACTGCCACCCTACCTTCCCGATGTCCCCGTGGTTCGCGAAGACTTTGCCGACTACCTGGGCGAAGTTGCCGCCTTCGATGCCGGACTTGGTGTTTTGATCGAGGAACTGAAACGAGTCGGGATCTACGACAACACGATCCTGGTCGTCAGCGGCGACCATGGCATCCCGGCGTCACGCGTGGCAAATGCAACCTGTACGATCTTGGGACCCAAGTTCCGCTTGGCGATTCGCTGGCCCGCCGGCATCCAGACCAACGCACGCGTCATCGATGACTTTGTCTCGCTGCCCGATCTCGCGCCGACGTTTCTGGAGGCGGCGGGCGTGGCAAAGCCAGAGACGATGATTGCCCGCTCGCTGGTTCCGATCTTCACGAGTGATCGATCGGTCAAGTCGACCCGAATCGCGATGCGGTCTTCACCGGACGTGAACGTCACGTGGCCGCGCTCGCACTGGAAACAAGCCCTATCCACAACGTGCCATTCGGACCGACCGATACCTTTACATCGTGAACTTCGAACCCGACCGCTGGCCGATGGGAACCGGACCGGGCTACGGCCGGATGAGGACACGAGATGCCCGACTATGAAGTCGCTTGCAGGAAAACACGTTTGCCGCATTCGGCGATCTCGATGCGAGCCCGACCAAAGCTTGGGTGGTCACGCACCGCGACGAAGGACCGGAGTATCTTTGAGTTCGCCGTCGGTCGCCGCCCGGGCGAAGAATTCTACGACATCAACGCGGATCCGCATTGCATGAACAATCTGGCAGATGTCGCCGAAGCTGCCGAAGTCAAAGCATCACTCCGTACCCGACTGATGAATGAGCTGACGTCGCACCGGTGACCCTCGCGTCAGCGACCACGTGATCTTCGAAGCGCCACCCTTTACAGACGCTCCGTGCGCCAAGGAAAGTCAACAAGAAGGCCGAGACTCGGCGTCAAGAAGCGAAATGACTCGAGCTGATTCACTCTGTCGGCAAGCAATCGACGACTAGGTTCAAGTCGGTCGCTGAAAGGCTCTGCGTGCATGATCGACTGTTTCCCGAGCGTCGCACCCGAGCAGATGATCATTGACCATTCCGATGGCCTGCATCATCGCGTAGCAAGTCGTCGGCCCAACGAAAGTCCATCCGCGTTGCTTCAAGTCCTTGCTCATCGCGGTCGACTCGTCCGTCTTGGCGACGATCTGTTCGCGGCGACGCAAAACGGTTTGTCTTGGACGGTTCGAATTGCCAAAGGAATGCAGCCAGCGAGCCCACTCTTCGATCAGATCGATCGCCCGTTTGGCATTGTTGACCACGGATTCAATCTTGCCGCGATGCCGCACGATCCCCGCGTCGGTGACCAACTGTTCCACCTTGCGTTTGGTAAATCGAGAGACCCGCTGCAATTCGAAGTCGCAGAACGCATCTCGAAATGCATCACGTTTTCTTAGAATCGTGATCCAACTCAAACCGGACTGAAATCCTTCCAGGCAAATCTTCTCAAACAATCGCCGATCATCGCCAACGGGCATTCCCCATTCCTCATCGTGATATCGGACGTACACAGGATCGTCGCCGCACCACCAGCATCGGGTCACGTCGTCGGCTCCAAGAATCGTATCGACCTGCTTCGACATCAATGACCCTAACGCTCGCCAATGAAAGCACGCCAGCCTAGAAGGCCGACCGCACGAACCCTTTACGTCTGAACGCGAAAGCGGAGGTCGGTCACGTGGCTCTCGGGCATGGTCGTTTGCAGATGCTTCAACATGGCCCGCTTGCGAAAATTCAGCTCCTGCATGCTCACCGAATCCGTCGCGTAAATCTGCAGCACACCACTTCGCAGGTTGCCAACCTGGAACGACGAGCTCAAGTGTGGATCGAGCACCGAGGCAATCGCCTGGTGGATGGCGTCATTGGCCAGCACCTGTGCATAGCCACGTCGCGACATCAATTGACTGACCAGCGAACCAATTCGGCGAACGCGAGGCTTGTCGCCAGCAGACCGATCTGCTGCGTTGGAACGGCTTGATTTCGCATTCACCGGCATTGACTTTCTGGGTTGAAGTGCTGCATTGTAGTGGTTCCTGGCCAGACCGACCAATCCCATCGCGTGCAAACACCGGGGCATCCAAACACCGGGGCATCCAAATACCGGCGCGACCGAATACCGGGGCGACCAGTCACCTACCAGGGGTCTCGCCGTTGCCCGACCTGCCACTGGCGGGTCCGCGCCGTGGGAAGGGTTGCATCCATCGGCCCCGCGGGGTCGAATTCAGGTCGACGAGGCGACGAGATTGTTGCCACAGTTGCTCTGGATAGGTTTCGATGGAAGTTGATACCATCCCATTGCTGAAGAGAACCGAACTTGTCCGTCACATCGAGGCCGCCAACCGCTGACACGCCACTGGTCATCATTGGTTGGCGTGAATGGATCTCGCTTCCCGAGCTGGGGATTGCCCGGATCAAGGCAAAGATCGATACCGGGGCGAGTTCCTCCTGCTTGCACACTTATGAAATCGAATCTTTTGAACTAGAGGGTCGTCCGTTTGTGCGGTTCAAGGTGCATCCCATCCAGCGGCACGATGAGTTCTCGGTGACCTGCCAGGCGCCGGTTCATGATGTTCGCAGCGTTCGCAGTTCAAGCGGGGAAGCCGCCGATCGATTCGTGATTCAGACCCTGGTGCGATGGATGGGCGAGTCTTGGACCGTTGACCTGACCCTGGCGAACCGATCTGAAATGGGCTTTCGCATGTTGATCGGACGGGAAGCGATCCGTGGACGCATGCTGGTCGACCCCGGTCGATCGTACTTCGGCGGCCGCCCGAAGCGAAAGAAGAAGCGGCGAAGAAGTAGCTAACGTTCTTGTTCATTCAAGGACCCGTCATCGGAATTCGTAGAGTTGGGTCCGGAAGTGTCTCCTGGCAACATTCCGCCAGAGAAAATCTGCGGCACGCGATCGGAATGAGTTTGCAGGAGAACAGAAAGTGAAGCTGGCAATCCTATCGCGCAGCCAAGGCTGCTACAGCACGCGACGATTGAAGGAAGCTGCTAAGCATCGTGGGTACGATGTCAAGGTGCTCGATACCTTGCGTTTCGCCATTGATTTGAAGCAGGGAGAACCCGATCTGCACTACCGATCGCGCATCTCGATCATTATGACGCGATCATTCCGCGCATGGGAGCATCAATCACGTACTTCGGTACCGCAGTCGTCCGTCAGTTCGAGCAAATGGACGTGTTCACCAGCGCGTCCTCGGCGGGCATCGCCAACTCTCGCGACAAACTCCGTTGCCTACAGATCCTGAGCCGCCACCAGATCGGAATTCCTGAGACGACGTTTGTACGAGAAAAGCGGATGTGCTCCCTGCGATCGAGCGTGTCGGGGGAGTCCCCATCATCATCAAGCTGCTGGAGGGAACCCAAGGAGTCGGTGTGATTCTGGCCGAGAGTGTGAAGATTGCCGAAGCCATCATCGAAACCCTTCAGAGCACTCGGCAAAACGTTTTGGTCCAGAAGTTTGTTTCCGAGAGCAAGGGACGAGACATCCGCGCCCTGGTCGTGGGCGATCGTGTGGTCGCCTCGATGCGGCGGGTGGCACAAGGCCAAGAGTTCCGCAGCAATGTGCATCGTGGTGGAAGAACCGAACGTGTGCTCTTGGACGAAACCTATTGCGAGACAGCCGTTCGTGCGGCACAGATCATGGGGCTCCGCGTGGCTGGTGTGGACATGCTCGAGAGTCGCAAGCGGGCCTCAGGTCATGGAGGTCAATTCCTCTCCAGGCCTGGAGGGGATTGAAAGCTGCACGCAACTCGACATCGCAGGTGCCATTGTTGACCACATCGCGGCTCAAGTCGATTTCCCAGAAGTCGACCTCCGCCAACGCCTGACCGTTAGCCGGGGATACGGTGTCACAGAAATCCATATCCCCGAAGGCTCCGACTTCGTGGGCAAGACGATTGACGAGGCAGGCTTACCAGAGCAGGATATCAATGTCTTGACCCTTTACCGCGGATCCACCGTCATTCCCAACCCCCGACTCAAACGCTCCCTTGAGCCGAATGATCGACTGCTCTGCTTTGGAAAGCTCGAATCGATGCGAGGATTGGTCCCGGAAAAGACGAGACGCCGTCGAAGTCCTAAGCTGAAGAAGCTCCCCACCGAGACCGAACAGCCTCGCGAAGTAGGCGATCCTCACCATGCCTGAGCGCCCGAAACGCAAGTCGATCGATAGTTGGCGAGGCATTGAGATTCCTCGCGGACAACGTAGCAACGTCTTTCTGCCGGTCAGCGAAAGCTACAGTGGCATTTCTCTGAAGATCCCGATTCAGATCCGAAGGGGTCTGGAAGATGGTCCGGTCGTCTTCATCACCGCAGCGCTGCACGGCGATGAGCTCAATGGCACTGGCGCCGTGCGTGAACTGATTTGCGACGACAGCCTCACACTGAAACGGGGGCACTTTGATTCTGGTACCGATCTTGAACCTGTTGGCTTTTGACCGACACAGCCGCTACCTACCCGACCGTCGCGATCTGAATCGATTCTTTCCAGGGTCGCCCAGTGGCAGTCTGACCGGCCGCATCGCTCGGCAAATTTTCAATGAAATCGTGGCGCGATCCACGATGGGAATCGATCTGCATACCGCTGCGATCCGCCGAACCAACTATCCCAATGTTCGTGCCGAGATGTCCAATCCAGCAGCACGCAAGCTGGCGATCGATTTCGGTGCCGAAGTGATCCTCAATTCTAGTGGCCCCGATGGCTCGCTGCGGCGTGAAGCGACGCGTGCTGGCGTCCCCACGATCGTCATGGAAGGGGGTGAAGTTTGGAAGGTGGAACCTGCTATCGTCGCGACCGCGGTGCGGGGCATCAAGAACATTCTTCGTTCGATTGACATGATCGATGGCGAGGTGGAAGGTCCGGAATCTCGCGTGGTGATCGACACGACCAAATGGGTGCGAGCGGACCGAGGCGGATTTCTGCAATTCCACGTGCGTCCGGGGCAAGTCATCGACAAAGATCAACCACTGGCCACCAACACCAGTTTGCTGGGACAAGAGAAGAGCCTCTTGGTCGCTCCTTTCAAGGGCGTGATTCTGGGGATGACAACGCTGCCTGCGGTCAGCCCCGGAGAGCCGGTCTGCCACATTGGTCAGCTCCACACCGACACCCACGCGGATGAACTACGTGAGAATCGATCCGAAGCAAGAAGCCTGGAGCGAAAGACCGTCAAGGACTTGGCGTCCAATGTGATGGTGGTGAAACACGAGAGCGAAGAAGGCTCCTGACAAGACAGCGCCGCAGTGGGGGTAGCGACGCTCGCCCAGGTGTTCCCAGAGGACGCACGTAGGTCCGCATTTCCAAGGCGGACATTCGCAGCTTCGCTGCGCTGCTTACGAGTCTCGGAGAGACTCGCCTACGTAGGTCCGCGTTTCTAAGGCGGATATTCGCAGCTTTGCTGCGTTACTTACGAGTCTCGGAGAGACTCGCCTACGGTAGGGGGCCGCGTAAGTCAATTCTCTGAATCGCCGCAGCGTTTTGGGGCTGACGTGATGCTCGATGCCCTCGGCATCAATGGCGGCAGTGGTCTCATCGATGCCAATCGAGAGCAGGAATCGATAAACAATCTCGTGCCGCTCTCGACAACGGGTGGCAAGCCGCTTTCCTTTGGGGGTCAGTTCGATTGGCTGATAGGGTTCCGTCGATAACAATCCCTCTTTCTGCAATCGGGCGACCGTCCGATTGGCGGTTACATGGCTGACTCCAAAATAGTCCGCCAGATCGACGAGGCGGCAATGCACTCGTTCGGCGATGATCTCCGCTACGGCCTCCACATAGTCCTCGGCCGTCTCGGTCGAATGATCGCGACGCGTGCGTTGATGGGGAACCGATTTCTTCGCAGATTCGCTCACTCGCTTGCCTTCATGGGTGCAACCGCAGCGGACACAGTCGGATGGACATTGACACGAATTTAGCCGATGCTACAATCTGTCACAAGAACGTTTGTAGCATACACTACAAAAGAAGCCATCTTATGAATTCCTGATGCAACGCGGTTGTCATCGATCGTCATGCATTGAGCCCTGGACCTCAAAGAGAACGCCACCGTGAAGTGCCGAACCTTGGTACCGATGATCCTGGTTGCCATGTTGGGATGCTCGCGGCCCGCCTCGACGCCCTCCCAAGCCCCCAATGGTTTGGACGGTGAACATGGTGCCGTTGCGGCCATCGCCACGGTCGGTATGGTTGCAGACCTCGTGCGCAACGTCGGCGGGGAACACGTGCAGGTGACCCAAATCATGGGCGCCGGTGTCGACCCACACCTTTACAAGGCCACTCGCGACGACGTCCAAATCATCATGCAGGGAGACATGATCTTTTATTCCGGCTTGATGCTGGAGGGAAAGATGGCCGACACCCTGATCAAGGTGGCTCGCAGCAAACCGGTCATCGCAATCACGGAAGAAATTGACCAAGAGCAGTTGCTGGAACCCGAAGAGATGGAGGGCCACTACGACCCACACGTCTGGATGGACGTGGCCGCGTGGAGCCGATGTCTCGACGTGATTGCGGAGGCGCTGGCGGATTTCGATCCGACGCATGCCGAAGCCTATCGGGCCAATGCAGCCGCTTACAAGCAACAGCTCGATTCACTCCACCAGTACGCGGCGGAAGCACTCGGTACCGTACCAGAGGAGACTCGGATTCTGGTGACTTCTCACGACGCCTTCAATTACTTTGGACGGGCCTACGGTCTGGAAGTGCTGGGAGTCCAGGGGCTGTCCACGGAGTCCGAAGCGGGCTTGCAACGCATCAACCAGTTGGTCGACTTGCTCGTCGATCGGAAGGTGAAAGCGGTTTTCGTGGAAAGCAGTGTGTCCCGAAAGAACATCGATTCGCTGGTGGAAGGAGCCCGCTCGAGAGGACATGAGGTCTTGATTGGAGGCGAATTGTACTCCGATGCAATGGGTCCCGCCGGAACGTATGAAGGGACCTACGTAGGGATGCTTGATCACAACATCACCCTGGTCACCCGAGGCTTGGGGGGCCAGGCTCCCGAAAAGGGAATGCAGGGAAAGCTCTCAAACCATCAGTAAGAAGGTAGCGTGTCCACCACCTCCGCGACTCCAGCCGATTCGGCTTCCAAGAACAGCACCCCCCCACCGTCGCCGCTGTCGGTCTACGATCTGACCGTCGCCTATCATCGCAAACCCGTGGTCTGGGACATTGAGTTCGAAGTCCCGCATGGATCGCTCGTCGGCGTGGTCGGACCCAATGGTGCCGGAAAGAGCACTCTGCTCAAGGCGGTCATGGATCTGATCCCACGAGTCTCTGGTCGTGTGACGGTCTTCGGTAAGAGCTATCGACAGAACCGACATCGGGTCGGCTACGTTCCCCAGCGTGAAAGTGTTGACTGGGATTTTCCCGTCAGCGCACTCGATGTGGTCACGATGGGGCTCTACAGCAAGATCGGTTGGTGTCTTCCGGTGCGCAAGAAAGCATCGCCTCGCGGCAATGGAAGCACTTGAGCGTGTTGGGATCGCCGAGTTGGCCGGGCGGCAAATCAGTCAGCTGTCCGGTGGCCAGCAACAGCGGACGTTCCTAGCCCGTGCGCTGGTGCAGGATGCCGATCTGTACCTGATGGACGAACCGTTTGCAGCCGTCGACGCGGCAACCGAGAAGGCGATCGTGCGGATCCTTCGAGGCATGAAGGATTGCGGCAAGACGGCAGTGGTGATTCACCACGACCTTCAAACCGTACCCGATTACTTTGATTACGTGATTCTGCTGAACATGCGTGTGGTCGCGCATGGTCCCGTTGAACAGGTTTTCACACCGGAGAATTTGCACAAGACCTACGGCGGTCGACTCACACTGCTAGAAGAGGTCACCGAGGCGATGCGGCGGAGGGAGCGGTCACTATGATCGCTTTCCTAGTAGCTGATGCAGTGGGACCGGCCAACATGATCGTGGCTCAAACCCGCTCAATCACGGACCGGTCCATTGGCTGGCCGACATGGGAACAGTGGCAACGTGTTCTCCTGATCGAGGATTACAACACGCGGGTGGTCGTGTTCGGAACAGCGATTCTGGGGTGCGCAGCTGGCGCGGTTGGTTGCTTCACGCTGCTGCGAAAGCGAGCATTGATGGGGGACGCGATCAGTCATGCCACACTACCGGGTATCGCGATGGCGTTCATCCTTGCCAACTTCTTTGGGTGGAACAGCAAATCGCTGCCCCTGTTGTTGTGCGGTGCGACAGTGACTGGGCTCTTGGGAGTCGGCGTGATTCTGGTCCTGCGAAACCTGACTCGATTGAAGGAAGACACTGCCCTGGGTGTCGTACTCAGCGTCTTCTTTGGTGCCGGGATCGCGCTGTTGGGCGTGATTCAACAGATGCCATCGGGACATGCTGCTGGCTTGGAGTCATTTGTCTTCGGCAAGACTGCATCGATGGGCGCAGCGGACGCAAAGTTGATTGCAGCCGCAGCATTGCTCTGCCTCGCCGTATGCGGCCTGTTGTACAAGGAACTGAAGCTGCTCTGCTTTGATGAGGCCTTCGCCGGTTCTCGAGGGTTTCCGGTGGTAGCCCTCGACTTGGCATTGATGTCGACCGTCGTGATCATCTCGATCGTCGGACTGCAAGCGGTCGGTTTGATCCTGATGGTGGCGCTCCTCATCATTCCGGCTGCCTCGGCTCGGTTCTGGACGGAGCAGCTCTGGCAGATGCTGTTGATCGCATCGCTGCTCGGAACGATCAGTGGCATGTTCGGGGCGGCAACCAGCGCCTGTTCCCCAATCTTCCGTCTGGTGCGATGATCGTTTTGACGTGCGCGGCATTGTTTTTGTTCAGCCTCGTGTTTGGACGAGTTCGTGGCGTTCTGATCCGAACGATCCGGCGAAACCGCGTCAACCGATCGATTGCCATTCAGCACTTACTACGGGCCATGTATGAACTGAGCGAGAACAGTGCTCAGGCAGAAACGTCACCAGGCATTGCATTGGAGCAACTGCTACCCGAGAGAAGCTGGTCCGCGGGACGTCTGCGAAAGGTGACGATTCAAGCTCAGCTCGCCGAGTTGGTCGTTCAGATCGGCGATCAGTTGCACCTCACCAAGCGAGGTCGAATCGAGGCCGAACGTTTAACGCGGGAACATCGACTCTGGGAGCTATACCTGATCACCCATGCGGACATCGCACCGAGTCGCGTCGATCGTGAGGCGGATCACATCGAACACGTTTTGGAACCGGAGGTGGTTGCCGAACTTGAAGCCATGCTAACGGGCGAGACACGTCCTGTCCCGGAAAGCCCGCACTCGGCAGATACAGCTTTAAGCGGCGCTTTCGACCATGCTGGGAAGGGGCACGCGGATTCGTCTGCCTCGGGAACCCGTGGTGCCCCAGGAAGCGAGGTGTCGTCATGACACTGGGATTGCAATGGACAGGTTTGCTCTGGACCGGACAGCAATGGAGCTGGGAACTCGATGGCTGGATTGTTGCGGTTGCCATCATGTGTGCCGTCGCCTGTTCACTTTTAGGGAATTTCCTGGTGTTGCGGCGGATGAGCATGCTGGGAGATGCGATCACTCACGCCGTGCTTCCGGGTCTCGCGATTGCCTTCTTCATCAGCGATAGCCGCAGCAGTTGGCCGATGTTCGTGGGCGCCGTGATCGTTGGGATCTTGACCGCCTTCTTCACCGAATGGATCCGTCGCGTCGGCAAAGTGGACGAAGGGGCCTCGATGGGTGTCGTCTTCACGTCTCTCTTCGCTGTCGGGTTGGTGCTGATCGTTCAGGCCGCTGACCACGTCGATCTCGATGCGGGATGTGTGCTCTACGGCGCGATCGAGATGACACCCCTTGATCTCGTGGATGTGATGGGGTTCAGCGCACCACGAGCCTTTGTCGTGCTTACGATCGTGGCAACACTCAACTTGCTGTTCATCATGCTATTCTTCAAGGAGCTCAAGATCACTTCTTTTGATCCTGCCTTGGCGACCACATCGGGATTTAGCGCTAGCACCATGCACTATTCTCTGATGATTCTGGTCGCCGTGACGGCGGTAGCCAGTTTCGAGAGTGTTGGCAGCGTACTCGTTGTCGCAATGTTGATTGTGCCTCCGGCGACGGCCTACATGTTGACCGATCGACTCTTCGCCATGATTCTTCTAAGTGCGTTGGTGGCGATCGTCGCGGCGGTGCTTGGGCACCTTGGTGCCTTGGTCGTACCAAACTGGTTCGGGTACCAAAGCACAACGACCGCGGGCATGATGGCCGTTGCCGCCGGCGGCGTCCTACTGCTAGCGACGCTGTTTGGACCGCGACATGGAATCCTGGTGAAGTTTGTTCGCCAACAACTATTGAGTATGAATATTCTTGCCGATGATGTCGTCGCCTTGTTGTATCGGATCGGCGAACAAGAAGATCAAGCATCCTCGAAACGGAGGGATCTACGCGAGCTGCTGTTTTGTGGCAACGTTTCGCTTCGGAGCGTGATCACTTGGCTCAATCTTCGGGGCGATGTGGTTCGCAAAGGGGACCTGATCACGCTGACCCATCAAGGTCGAGATCGTGCACAGAACCTGGTAAGAAGCCATCGGCTGTGGGAGCAATACCTCCAGGAACAGGCAGGCGTGGACGCCAGTCGCGTGCATCCTCAGGCGGAGAAAATGGAGCACTTCACCGACGAGACCTTGCGACGCCGACTCGATTCCGAGACCGATGCACCGCAAGTCGATCCACACGGGCGGCCCATCCCAGATGAGCCAACCTCGACGTAGCTTTGCTACGCAACAGCATCCTCACTTAGAGCATTTTCATCTTTGACGTAGGCATCTCCAAAAAAGGGGTCAGGTACCAATAGTGCGAAGCACCCGAAGGGCCGCTTGCGGCTATTGGTACCTGACCCCTTTTTTGGAGGATACATGATTGTTGAAAATGCTCGAACATTTTGCTGGCCCTGCGAGCAACACCCTTGCCACAAGCGTGTCTTTGCACGCTCTTCATCTCGCCAACTATATTACCATGGCTGGAACATGCGTTTGGTTCGGCGACAGCGATGATCTCGCTGCCGCTGATCGCAATGAGTCCTACCACGCTAGCCTGGAGTCCTTGATGATCGGTGACGAACCCCACTGCATGCCGACTGCCAACGAAGACAGAAGGCGGATCTCGATCATGATGCGATGGATCGGTTTTGCTTTCCTATGCTTGATGGTGTCACCACTGCTGGCAGATGACCGGCCCAACATTTTGCTGATCCTGGCTGATGACCTTGGGTACTCCGACCTTGGTTGCTATGGCGGCGAGATCCGAACACCCAACCTTGATCGGCTCGCAGAGGGAGGCTTGCGATTCACACAGTTCTACAACACGGGCCGTTGCTGGCCGACTCGCGCTTCACTACTGACCGGTTACTATCCCCAGAGCGTGCGCCGCGACCAGGTGCCCGGCGTTGCCAGCGGGAACCGTGGTGTTCGACCCGCGTGGGCGCCCCTGCTGTGTCAACCGCTCAAGAAGGCGGGGTACCGTGCCTATCACACTGGCAAGTGGCACTTGGATGGGATGCCAATCGCGTCGGGGTTCGATCATTCCTATTACCTCAAGGACCAGCATCGATTCTTCAATCCAACCGAACACTGGAAGGATGATGTCCAGTTGCCGCCGGTGCCCAAGGGAACGGACTTCTACGCGACCGTTGCCTTGGCCGATCACGCGATTGAGTGTCTGGAGCAACACGCGACCGACCATCGTGACCAGCCCTTCTTTCACTACCTCGCATTTGCGGCCCCGCATTTTCCGCTGCAAGCATTGCCACAGGACATCGCGCGTTACGACGACACCTATCAAGTCGGATGGGAGGCAATTCGCAAGGCGCGCTGGAATCGAGTCGAGTCCATGGGGCTCGTGCAGGCGTCTCTGTCTCGCGTTATGCCGAATGTTGGCCCTCCCTATGACTTTCCCGACGCCATCGAGCAACTGGGTGATGGCGAAGTGAACCGCCCGCTTGACTGGGATTCCCTGACAGAGAAACAACGTTCCTTTCAGGCAGCCAAGATGTCGATTCATGCAGCCATGATCGATTGCATGGATCAACAGATCGGTCGCGTGCTGGACAAGCTTCGTGCCATGGGTGAACTCGACAACACGGTGATCTTCTTCCTCTCCGACAATGGTGCGAGTGCGGAAATCATGGTCCGTGGAGATGGGCATGACCCGGCCGCCCCGATGGGATCGTGGGCAAGCCACCTTTGCTTGGGGCCAGGCTGGTCCACGACTTCCAACACGCCCTTTCGCTACCACAAGACGTGGACTCACGAAGGGGGCATCGCCACTCCGCTGATCGTGCATTGGAAGCGGGGTATCCAATCTGATGGCGAGCTTCGTCATCAACCTGGTCACGTGATCGATCTCTGGCCAACGATCATCGAGTTGGCTGGAGCCGATCCCGACGAGGACGTGAACCACCCTCGGCCCGGTATGAGTCTCGTTCCCACCTTCTCGACCGACCAGGTTCAGGAGCGAACACTTTGGTGGTCACACGAAGGAAACCGTGCGCTGCGACAGGGGGATTGGAAGATCAGCGCGGCAGGCAAATCCGGCCCATGGGAGTTGTACGAGATGACCGTCGACCGCACCGAGACCACCAATCTCGCCGATTCCGATCCGAGCAGGCTCGAAGCCCTCAGCAATCTCTGGAGCGAGCTCAACGCTCAACATACCCGTTGGGCGAACGAGCCGTGATACAGGCCGAAATCTTCCATAGGGAACGGTCGTAGGTCCGCAGTTCAAGGCGGACATTCGCAGCTTGGCCGCGTTGCTTACGAGTCTCGGAGAGACTGTGATGAATTGGGTCGCCCTACTGTAGGTCCGCCTTTCCAAGGCGGACGTTAGCAGCTTTGCTGCGTTGCTTACGAGTCTCGGAGAGACTCGCCTACGGTACTCAGACGGTCGTTTTGCACCGTACGTTGAAAAAGTCATGGCCGAGGCGAAGACCGGCCATGAACTCTAGAACATCCCGCCACCACCCATTGCGCCGCCACCGATCGATGGGGAAGGGGCCGGGACCTGAACTCGCTCCAGCACCGGTTCACTGCCAAAATGGGTCTGACGCAATGCCTCGAAGAATCGTTCGATGGAGTGGTGGATGCCGTAGGTTGTGCTGATGAGCAGGGCAGGCCGTGCCGATCCAATCGGACACATTGTCGAAGGCCCACCCAAGGCTTCCCAAGTGTCGGGAACAATGCTCGTCTGAATCGTATCGATCACCGATTGGAAATCATCGCTGGCAAATCCGGTTCCCTCGAGCCAATAGATGCGGCTGATTAGCGAGTGTTCGGCTGCGTCCTCGGTGGTAACAACCAGC
The DNA here is from genome assembly GCA_963767665.1 of Pirellulaceae bacterium. GTDB lineage: Bacteria > Planctomycetota > Planctomycetia > Pirellulales > Pirellulaceae > Rubripirellula. The sequence continues at coordinate 361,533 of CAVYFC010000009.1, read as the reverse complement.
ATGTCGCCCTGGATCGTGTAGGTCAGCTCCAAGGGCCGAAGCATGAGGGAAAGGCAATTCCGAATGGAGAGCTTCTGGGAAGAGAAACTGATCTCCTGGTCGACGGATATTCCAAAGTCTTCCAGTGCCTGCGCATCGATCATCATCGGAATCTGATGAGTCTCTTCCAGATTCTGAATCGCTTCGTTGAGAGGCATGTCAAAGAACTGAACGGCAATGAATTGATCGAGCTGTTCACCGATCTTCTGCGCGGCCTGATCGTCGATGTTGATCCAGCGATCCACTCCAACCCCTTGATGCACCAGCGCTGCGGGATCGGCCGTGATCACGAGACCTTCTTCCTCGACCACCGCCTGCAGTCCCAAGGGTTGCAAGACGCGCCGGAGGGCAGTGCGCAGCGGTTGCTGGCCTTGGAACTGAACGTTTGCATCCCGCGACTGCTTAGCAAAAGCGATTCCCCGTTCATCGAGCATCACGGGAATCTCCAAAGCGTCGGCCATCTTGCGCGGCAGATCGGCGAGCGATGTCGAAATATCGAGAGCGATCTCCGCGTCCAGCTTGGCCATGATCTCCCTAGCAATGGGACCGGTCGGTTTCGCAACGACCGCTCGCCGAGTCCACTGAGAGTTTTGGCCTGTTGCAGCTGGGAAGTCGGCCATGCCACCAAAATTGCCGCCACCGCCCATGCCACCGCCCATGCTCATGCCCATGCCGCCACCCGTGTCCATGCCCATGGCGCCCATGTCCATGCCCTCGCCACCGCCCATCATCGACATCCCCGCGTTTGACTCGCCGACCGATGGCTTTCCACTAACGTTATCGGATGACTGAGCCTGCACGGAAACCACAGCATCGGCCTCGAGATGTGCCACCGTGTCTCCCTGCAACGTGACGACCTGCCTATTGGCGAGGCTCGGCGCATTCTGTGCCTGACTTCCGTCGTTCATCATGATTGCTAGGATCAAAGCCGATCCACCAATCAAACCAAGCGTGGTGTATAGCGAAGGCATCAGTCGGACTCCTTGAAAGAGAAGAGATTCGAGAAGAGGAGTATCTAGCGGCGGATCGGGAAGACTGCCGCCTAAAGAAGTTGTTTCAATGAACTGGTCAGCTGCCTGCGCGGCTTGAGCGTCGGACACCTTCCATGCTTCGGCGGCGGCAAAGGCGACCACGGGTACCACGCCACGGTGCCTGAGTCGTCGTGCGAGCAGTTGCTTGCCGCGTTGCAATCGACCACGGATTGACCCAACGGTCGTTCCGAAATGATCGGCCAAAGCTTGCAGCGGACGATCCTCGTAGCAATGCATCACGATTGCCGTTCGATAGTGTTCGGGCAAATCCGCGAGTTCTTCGTCCAGCACGATCGCTTCGTGTCGCTGGGTCAATCGATCCAGCGGGTCAACAGGATCGGCAGGCGGCTCGACCATCGGCTCGGTTTCCCATTTGGAAGAACTCAGGGTTGCGATCGATGCGCGCTGGGCGACCCGTTGGAGCCAACCAGGGAGGCACTCGGGCCGGCGAATCTTCCGACCATTGCGGGCAAGGTACAGAAAGGTGGTTTGGTAGGCGTCTTCCGCGTCAGCTTCCGTCCGACAGCGGCGGCGACAGATGCTCAGCACCATCACGCTATACCGATCGACCAGCGCCGCCAGGGCTGGACTGTGCGAATCTCGCCACCAGGCTTCCAGCAAATCGGCGTCACTCGTGGATCCGAGGCTCTGCACGCTGAGGTCGCAATGCGAGGGGCGTTGGTCGATAGGATCGATGGCACTACTCATGACTTCTATCAAAGTAGTGCGGTCCGACTACCCAGCGGCGCGCCGAACTTTGAAAGTTTCTCAAAACTTCTGAATCCTACCGTAAGCGATACCGTAGGCGAGTCTCTCCGAGACTCGTAAGCAACGCAGCAAAGCTGCCGCCGTCCGCCTTGGAAATGCGGACCTGCTGGGAACACCCGACGACCGAGACCAATCATCCTCTGCGGCTGATGATGATCAGCCGGCAATCGGTCTGCTTAGCGATCCGCCGCGTGAATCCTCCAAACAGCTTCTGCCGAGGTCCGATTCGTTGCACGCCAAGAATCAACAAGCCGCTCCGGCTAGCCGCATCAACGATCGTAGCAACCGCGTCATCGCTTTGGATCACCTCTCGCTCGCAATGACCGCCCGAGTTTTCTCGAGCAATTCGATCCAGCCGCCGCCGAAATCGTTTCATGTCGGCGGGTGACGTATTGGTGGGTACCACTCGCAAGAACTTGACATTTCTTTGCTGTTTGCGCGACAGGCTACCCAGCAGCCTTGCCAACAAGTAATCGTGTCCGCCACGCCCTCCAACTGGCACAAGAATCGTTTCAGTATCGGTCAATCGCCAGTTCAACGTGGCACGCAACACCACGACATCGGTGGTCAGTGTGCCCAATAGCCTCTCCAGCGGTGTCCCATCACGTTCCTCCGTAATCTCCGTCAGACCCAACAGGACCGACTCGCAACGGTGGAGCTGAGCGACGCGGGCAATTTCTTCCATCGGATGCGATGAGACCGTCGTCAGCGTCTCGACTCGGACGCCCAACTTCACCGACGCGCTGAGGGAGGCACGCATCACTTCCTGCGAGCGATTGACGGGGCCAGGATCGGTCTCTGGATCCCAGGCCTCCGGGGCGACCACAATTGTTTGTATCAGGACCCGTCCGACTTCCGAGGGGACCAACGTTTCGGCCAAACTGATCATCGGTTCCGCATTGTGCGGGTTGGCAATCGGCACCAACACAAGGGGTGTACTGCCACGCAGTCGCACCAACTCGGGATTGGCCGCGACGCTCGACACATCCTTCAGCCGCGCCGTGCGGGCAAAGAGCGACAGGAACAACAAACCACCAATGCTCAACCACACGACCGCGATCGTCCCCGCGGAAGGCACGGCCAAGCCTTGAAAGATGGCGAGCGAGACACAAGCCAGACCACCAATCGTGGGTACCGCAGGAAAGCAGGGCGAACGAAAAGGTGGTGGATACTGAAGACTGCGCTGTCGTACAAGAATCGCAAGAAATGCGCGATGGCGAACGTTACCAGAAATATCAAACTCGCCGCCGCACCGGCCGCCGCTACATCCGGAAGCATGAAGACCAACAGACATACCAGCACGGACGTCACCAGGATCGCATGGACAGGTATCTGTCGATGGACCGTAAGATGGCTCAGGAACGACGGCAATGTGTGATCGCGCGACATCGCCAGGGCAATCCGAGAGGCTGCAAACAGGTTGGCCTGGAGGGCCGTGAACATCGACAACACCGCTGCGACAATCACCAGCCAATAGCCGAACGGGCCCAGGAAGTTCATGGCCCCGTTCGCCACAATCGCTTCTGGGTTCGCCGCCGCCGCTTCGGCAATGTTCATCCCTTCGCCCGGTCCCACTGCCGTCAGCACAAACAGCAGGGGCAAATAGATCAGCATCGCAATCAACAGCGAAAGGATCATCGCGCGCGGGATCGTCTTGGTCGGATTTCGAATCTCGCCACCCACAGCAGCAATCAGATCGAATCCCTGAAGCGCAATGAATGTGTAACCCATCGCCTGCAGCACACCGAGCCAGCCAGAGGAAAAGAAGGGGCGAAATGCATCGCGAGTTTGGCTGAGCGGCTGCCCAGTCACCGCCCAAAATCCACCCAGTATCAAGATGCAAAAAACGATGACTTTCGCGACGTTCGCCCAATTGCCACCACCCGACGACGTTCGCAGCATGCCAACGGTCAACAGCAAAGTCGCACCCAGCGCGACCAGCGCGACGACCGAGTCATCCTCCGACCAATCGGGAACCTCGTGCCCCATCCCCCTGAGAAGGTCTTCCAACATGACCAGTGCAAAGTAGCCGAACCCAACGGCGTACAGCATGGCGGCCACGATGGATGCAAACCAAACGACCCAGCCCACGGTGAAGGCAGCTTCCACAGAGAGGACCTTGCGGCTAAACGCGTAGGTCCCACCCGATTCGGGAAACTTCGAAGACATCTCTGCGAAGCTGAGCGCCGTCAACAGAGCGATCACGCCGTTGATCGAGAAGGCTACCAAGGCAGCCGGTCCCGTCGTTTCGAAGGCAACGCCCGAGAGTGCCAGAATACCGCCGCCGACAATCGCGCCGACACCAATCCCGGTTGCTGCGAATAAGCCGATTCGTCTCTCGTGGCCGTCGATTGCTGTCATCCGTGAAGAGAGGAGGCGTTCTCCAAGAAAGAACGCATTCTGTCAGCAATCAGCCTGCCGTCAATCGCCTCCGCCAAGCATTCAAACCACCGGCTCCCATCCCGGTTCGTACTCACGTGCCCACAGCCCTTGCGCTTGCGAGTTGCCCTGAATGTGTCCGTTGCTCGGATCCAGGTTCAACACACTTCCCGTTCGGTAGGCGATGTTCCCCAGATGGCAAAGGAGTGTGCTCTGGTGCGCTTTCTCGATATCCGCATTGGGCAGTCGGCCCGTCCGTACGGCATCAAGAAAATCGGCAAAGTGATCGCGGTCCCCTCCGTCGCCCGTTGCCGATCCAACCTCGTTTCCCTTCATGTCGTACTGTGTGTAGCCGGCTCCACGGATCACCATCGACCCGTCGGTACCATGAAAGCTGAGACCGAAGCCGTTGTCGTGCGGTCCCAGTGGCGACCAGCTCAATCCTTCCCAAGTGATCGTCTTGTTCTCTGGAAAGTCGATCGTCACCATCATCGTATCGGGAGTCTCCTGGTCATCTTCGTGACGGTATTTCCCGCCCCCTGCCGTCACGCGAATGGGATAGGTCACCTCCAGTCCCCAGCGGGCCACGTCAATCGCGTGGACACCATTGTTACCAAGCTCACCGTTGCCCCAGTGCCAATGCCAGTGCCAGTTGTAATGCACAACGTTGTCTTTGAAGGGCCTGCGGGGCGCTGGACCTTGCCAAAGATCCCAGTCGAGCCACTGGGGAACCTCGGTTTGCTTTCCAAAGCCGATCGAGGGTCGACGATTGTTGTACCAGGTGCGTGAATAGAGCACGTCGCCGAGCTCGCCATCGTGCAGCTTGGCGATCGCTTCTTGGATCGCCGGCCACGATCGTCGTTGGCTACCCATTTGAACAATGCGATTGTGCTTGCGCGGCAGCCACAGCTAATTCGCCTTCGGCTGGCGTGTAGCTACAAGGCTTCTCAACGTACACATGTTTCCCTGCAGCACAGCCCAAGATGGTTGCCGGCGCATGCCAGTGGTTCGGCGCCGCGACGACCAGCACGTCGATATCGCCGTTATCCAGGATGCGGCGAAAGTCACCGACGACCTTCGGCTTGCGCCCCTGCTTGTCCGCGACCAGATCGCCAACACGAATCGCAGCTCTTGAATCCACATCGCAGATCGCGCCGATCTCCGCATTGTCAGCCGCCATCATCCCTTGAGCGATCGCGGCCCCGCGACCATTGACCCCCATGATGCCCAGCACAACTCGCTCTCCTGGCGAACCGCTCCCTTGCTCGGCCTCCTGGCCCTGGACTCCCCGACCGGCCGCCGACGCGACGGCAAGAGCCGATGCCGCACCCGCCTTGAGAAACAGCCGACGGTCTTGCACAGTACTTCTCATCGAAAAATGCCTCGTGGTTCACGCCGAATTGAATCGGCTGGGATTGTTCATGCGTGGGGTATGTCGACATCCGGAGCAGACAAAACAACTCGATCGGTTATCGCCAATCCATTCGTGCACCAACCTCGACTCCGGCTCGCGATTAGTCGCCAGCTCGTGCTCGTGCTCGTGCTCGTGCTCGTGCTCGTGCTCGTGCTCGGTCAAGGGGAACCGCGGCGGCCGCGCTCCGTCCTTGATATTCCAGCGGTATTGTAACTTCCCGCGCCGCACCGGTTTGCCGTCGGAGTGGGGCTCGGCCCTGACCCGTTGGACCCCGACGGATTCGCTGGGGACCAAACGTGTCACGTGGCCCGGGGATACTCGGGAGAGCTACCCGTTTTCCACCTTCGCATGAGGCACATGATGTTTGACCTTGGCCAGACCGAACGGCAATCACACAATCGATCGGTCAAAGTGGAACTGTCGCGACCACCTTCTCATCGTTCCATCGAGCCAGCGTCGCATGATTCCCCTCCGCTAGAAAGCGGGGACGGCCCCCCTCACACGGCTCTCACACGCGGATGGTTGATCGAGTCTTCGCGAGAGCAAAAGGCGGGCAAGCGAGTGGGTGCCTCCGATCGTCGGTTTCTGCAAATTGGCACTGGGCAATGGTGTGGGGCAGAGTTTGCGACACTTTTTCCCCTGCGGCGGACCGCGATCGCTTACGCTCGCGAATTTGGGTTACTGGTCGAACGCGACGTCGAGATTGTCGAACACACCACGCAACCCTGAAGGTTCACCACCGTTGAGAGTTCGCCGCAGAGAAGCGACAAGGCGATGGGGCAGGCAGAGGACACAGGAGTTACAATCACGCTGTTCCCCGAACCCCCGCCTGCCTCCTTCCTACCCCCGCCCGACGTCATGCTTGTTCGCCACTGCTGGACTCTCGTTTTCGTTTTGTTCGTTAGCTCTTCATCGTTTGGGGCGGAGAATGCGAACGATCCTGAAAACACGGAACTTGCCGAAATCGATCCCGTCTTGGCTGGCCACAGCTATCACGGCGAGGCATTCAACGAAGGTCCGCGACAGGCCGCCGTACTGATTCCTGGCATGGGCTCGATTGACTTCCCCACGTCGACCAAATCGGCGACGGCGCAGCGGTTCATCGAGCAGGGAGTGCTGCAACTCCATGGCTTCTGGTATCTCGAAGCCGAACGTTCGTTTCGTCAAGCGCTCAACGAGGATCCTGACCTTGCGATTGCCTATTGGGGCATGGCGATGGCAAACACGAACAACCAAGAGAGGGCCAGAGGATTCATCGATGAAGCCATGAAGCGAAGGAAGGGCGAGACCAGTCAACGCGAGAAGCTGTACATCGAAGCTCTGGATCAGCTGATTCCTAAACCAAGCGATCAAGAAGAAGAGGGCGACGCCAAAGAGGACGCAGACGCCAACAAGACTCGAGAAGCAAAGGAAAACGCCAAGAAGGAACGGAACGAACGTTACCTGACCGCCATGGATAAGATCCTTGACGAGTTTCCTGATGACAACGAAGCGAAAGCCTTCATCGCAGTCCAATTATGGAAGGCGGATGGGGAGGGCGTGAAGTTGGCAAGTCGCTATGCCGTCAATGCGCTGATCAGCGAAATTTTTGCCAAGAATCCCTCGCATCCGGCTCACCACTATCGCATTCACCTTTGGGATCGTGCTCGACCGGAGAATGCACTCGAGTCGGCGGCAAAGTGTGGTCCAGCGAGCCCGGGCATCGCCCACATGTGGCACATGCCCGGGCACATCTATTCCAGGCTCAAACGCTACTCCGACGCTGCCTGGCAACAGGAAGCCTCCGCGCGAGTCGACCATGCTCACATGATCCGCACCCGTCTGATGCCGGACGAAATTCACAACTTCGCACACAACAACGAATGGTTGGTCCGCAACTTGATTTTCATTGGTCGTGTCCAAGATGCGTTCGACCTTTCTCGCAACCTTGTCTCCCTTCCGCGCCATCCTCGCTACAACACACTTTCCAAGCGTGGGAGCTACGGATATGGGCGTGAGCGATTGTTGCAGGTGTTGTCGGAGTACGGACTTTGGGAGGAAATGCTGCGTGAGGCGGGTGGGAACTTTCTTCCGCCGACCGACGATGGAGCCGCCCAGGACGAGTGGCTTGGATGGCTTGCGGTCGCCCAATTCATGACGGGTGATTCCAAGCAGGGAGGGCGAACGCTACGGTCTTTGCAGCGGCGGCGATTGTCGCTACAGACTCAACTGCTTGATCGGCGCGACGCGGAATCCTCCTCCGATGAGAATACGTCGACGCCACCTGAATCGGCCTTGCTGACGGAGGCTGATGACGAGGAATCACAGGCCGACGAGGATCCTGAGCCTCGTAGTCCAGAGCAGATCAAGAAACGAATCGAAAAGCTGCGTCCGATCATCGCCCGAGCGGCAGCCGCAGCGGCGACCACCAGGAAGGACCTGAAGTCACTTCAACGACACCTCGACGTTGCCAAGTTGGAAACGTTGATCCAGGCACAGTGGTTAGCAGACGCTGGCGATTTGGACCAATCAATCGACATCGCTCAGAAAGCCGTCAAGGAGGATGCTGCTCAGGTGCGTCCGTTGGCAATTCTCGTCGATCTGCTTTGGCGAAAGGATCGCAAGGACGACGCACTGGCCCAATTCGAGACGTTGCGAACGGTCGCTGCGAATGCCGATATCGAGACGCCGATGCTCGCTAAACTTGCACCGGTAGCTGAAGCTGCCGGCGTCAAAGGTGACTGGCGAACGCCAGCGGATCCGGCAGAAGACCTTGGTGACCGGCCGCCGTTGGATGAACTCGGCCCGTTTCGCTGGCAACCCTACATGGCGCCGTCTTGGGGCGCTCGCACCGCTAGCAACGACCTGGTCAGTGGCGAGGAGTATGACGGCCGACCGCGAATCCTGATCTTCTACCTCGGTTTCGGCTGTTTGCATTGTGTTGAGCAATTGCACTCGTTCGCCCCGAAACTGCAGGACTTTCGGGCAGCAGGGATTGATCTCGTCGCCATCAGCACGGAAACACCAGAGGAACTCCAAATTGGGATCAAGAACTTCGATGACCAAATTGAGATCCCTCTCCTCAGCGATGGCGAGAAGCAAGTCTTCAGAGCATTTCGCTGCTGGGACGATTTCGAGAACCAGCCGCTACATGGAACATTCTTGATCGACGCGAAGGGTCAAGTACGCTGGCAAGACATCAGCTACGAGCCCTTCAACGATCCGGAATTCTTGCTCACAGAGGCGAAGCGATTGCTGGAGCTTCCCTAGCCAGACAGCGTCAGCTTCGATCTTTCACCTTGTCAATCAAGGCGAATTCTCGGACGGAACGACGTAACCCGTAGGCGAGTCTCTCCGAGACTCGCAAGCAACGCAGCCAAGCTGCGAGTGTCCGCCTTGGAAATGCGGACCTACGACAACGCAGCCAAGCTGCGAGTGTCCGCCTTGGAAATGCGGACCTACGACGACGCAGCCAATCTGCGAGTGTCCGCCTTGGAAATGCGGACCCACGGCAGGGCAGCCCAATGAATGACGGTCTCGGAGAGACCAACCTGATATCAGGAAACCGACATCAGATCGGGGCTTCTCGCAATCCGTGCCGCTTACAGTTGAAAGCCAGTCTCGATCGTGGCGTTCTTGATCACGATCGGGATTCCATCGCGGACCTGGATTGCCTCGTCTTCGCCCTGGTTCTCAATGCCTGTCGCATTGGTGATCTTGACGTTCTCACCGATGCGACAATTCTTATCCAGGATGGTTCCCGAGATCAGCGTGTTCGTCACCGATACCGAGCGGAACACGACCGGGTGCCAGTCCATCGCGGACTTCGATGTAGTCGGCCCCCATGACCACGCTGTCCTTGATCGTGACGTTGTCGCCGATGACGGTTCGCAACCCGATCACGCTATTCTCGATCGTCACGTTGTCACCGATCTTGCATCCATCGGCGATCAGGCTGCCAGTGATCTGCGTCATTGCCCATGATGGTGGGAGGCAAGAAATCGAGGGCGGCTGTAGATCGGCGCATCGCGGTTGCGGATATCGAAGGGAGGCGACTTGCTGGCCAGACTCAGATTGGCTTCGTAGAACGCTCGAATCGTCCCGATGTCCTCCCAGTAGCCGTCGAACAGGTGGACTTGGACTTTGTGGGATTTGATCGCCTGAGGGAAGACTTCGCGGCCGAAGTCCTGATGCGTGGTCATTGCGAAGCAGATCGACCATCACATCCTTGTTGAAGATGTAAAGTCCCATGCTGGCCACGCAATCTCGACCGTTGCTAGGGATTCCACGTGCATCGATCCATGCGGGATCCATCCGCACGCTCGCCAATTCCTCCTCGGTCTGCGGCTTTTCGACGAAGCCCCGCACTTGGCCGGCATCATCAACCTGCATGATGCCCAAGCGATGAGGCGTCCTTGCGCGTCACGGGGATCCCGGCGATCGTCGCGTCCGCACCCGATTCGATATGGGTCCGCATCATGTCGCGAAAGTCCATTCGGTAGAGTTGGTCACCCGAAAGGATCAGCACGTGTTCGATCCAATCCTCCTCGAGATGGACCAGGTTCTTGCGAACGGCGTCGGCCGTGCCCTGGTACCAGTCGGTCCCGTCGTCGACCGTCTCCTGCGCGGCCAACAACTCCACGAAGCCGCCGCTGAAGTGGTCAAAGAAGTACGTTTGTCGAAGATGGCGATGCAAGCTCTCGGAAAGAAACTGCGTCAGCACATAGGCACGATTCAAACCACTGTTGATGCAGTTGCTGATCGGAATATCGATCAGGCGATACTTGGCCGCGAGCGGAACGGCGGGCTTTGCCCGAATCTTCGTCAAGGGAAAGAGTCGACTTCCCGCGGCCACCGCCGAGGATCAAAGCGATTGTTCTAGAGAGGTCCATTTACCAGCCCGAGGGGATAAAAGCGGTTTGCAGGATATTGAGCCGCTGGTTTTAACCTGCACCGACGATCGTTCGGTAGGTTCCGTCAGCGAATCTTTACCAGTACTTTTCGAATCGAATCGTTCCCGGTCCGTGCGCATCACTATCGTCACTGAATCCGCGTCTCGCAGGATCGGCAACATGCCTGGTTTCGTCAGCGGCTGACCTCCAGGAGGGACGTAACCGATCATCGCCGGATTGCCACATAGAAACACATGTGTATTGGACGGGGACAAATCGTCGCCGGCTGCCTCGGCCAATTGACCCGAGGTAAACAGATCCTGCAGGTATTGCTTTCCGACGTACTTCGGATGCGACGGATCAAGGTTCTCAGGATCGCGAGTCGTGAAGGGCAGGTAGCGGTATTGCGGGAACCGTTTCATCAACGTGGCATGCTCCACGGCATAAGCCAAATCAGCATCGATTCCGCACACTGGTGACGTTGACGATTCGGCCGCGATGATTCTCGGCTAACAGTTTCGCGGTCATGGCGTTGTGCGGCGCTTCGCCGGTGCCGGTTCCCAACATCAAAATCGTGTCATCGGGCCCGTAGGTTTCGAGCGTGTAGCTGCCAGTGATCTTCTTTTGAACTTCGATCCGATCACCGACTTTCATTTGAAACAATCGGGGTGTCAGAACGGGTGGTTTCTTTTCCGGTGAATCGGCCGAGCGAACAAGGGTGATGTAGAACTCCAGGTAGTCGATCGAATCGACCGGGGCAACCTGTTCGTCAGCGTCAAGCAACGGACAAGAAATCGAGTAGGCTCGGCGAGAAAGCTTTCGCAATCGGTTCTCGGGAACGAGCTCTTCCTGGGTTCCCGCCAGGCGGGGTTCCCAGTTTCCCAGGCCGAGCGCGACGTACTGGCCCGGCTTGAACGGGGGGATCGGCTGATCTGGGCGAATTCGAAAGCGAGCCAGTTCGCTATGGGCGTCGATCCGCTCAATGATCGTCGCGTTGTAGTGCTTTTGCCGTAACTCGCTGGCTTCTTCGGCGTCCAAGGGTGCCGAGTCGATCGTGTCACTCAATGTGATCCTCCGCAGGAATGACCGCTGAATCCGATTCTTGTCGCGTGCTTGCCGTGGCGGCTGAGCATCCCGTCCGAAAAAACTGCACCGATTCTCGGTCGTTTTCGGGGCCGCATCAACGACCCGATGTCAATATAATGGATTGTTCGGTGGGTGTTGCCCTGGTGGACCCGATCTCGTGACGGTCCCGACATCCCCTGAAATCCCCGTTCGTGTCGCCTTGGCATTGAAGGCGAAGCGGGGGCGGTGCAAACGCTGTTGAATTGGCAACCGAGGCGGCGTTGGCTGGTTTCCCTTCTTTCATGATCAGTTGGCATGATTCAAGCTCATTTACCAAATCGTGGCGTCGTCTCCCGCTGGACAGTGATCCTGGTCACCAGCTCACTTCTCGCATTACCGTCGGTCTTCGCCGAAACCTGGACGAGCCTCCGCGGCAGCACTCGGTCGATGCCAAGATGGTCGGGATGTGGGGCGATAGTGTGATCCTGCAACTGAGCAACGGCCGCCGGGTCACGGTCAAACTGGATGACCTTCGCAGCGAGAGCCGAATCCAGGCCAGGGAGCTAGCGCGAATCGTTGACAGCTCGCAGGCTGGATCGCATCAACAAGCTGAAGGGTCAAGCGGCCGCCGCTGCGGCGCCCGCACCCGATCCATTGCCGGTACCTCCCGCTGCGCCAGAGTACGTGGCACCCCAGCCCAATCAATCTTCGAACGAATTTCTTTGCTCAATTTGATGAAGCGATTGCATCTGGCCATGTTCTGGCCATCTATGACTCGCTTCCGCCGAGCTATCGGCAAGACGTCAATGACATTGTCAAAGCGTCCGCGCAGCGAATGGATCCTGCGACCTGGTATGGCCTGGTCGGGACCATTCAGCGTCTGGGTGATTTGATTGAGACGCGACAAAGGTGGTTTGTATCCAGCCCGCGAATCCAGGCGTTGCCGCCGAGCAGATGCGAGATGGCCGAAGGGCCCCTGATGACTTCGCAGGGCTCTTGCGAGTGGGTCTGAGTCCCGATGCGATGCAGCTAGAGAAACTTCAAATCGATGGACTTTCGCCAATGGCTGGCCGAACGTGATCAGGCGATCGCCCCCTACCTGGCACAACTGTTCCAACAAATTGGTGCCGATTCGCTGCGTGAGATCACCATTGAATCCGAACGAGACGGGGTGGCCGTGGCCTCCATCGACGTCGGTGGATCGAAAAAGAAAGTGACCTACGTTTGGGTCGAGGGGTACTGGGTGCCCAAGTCACTCGCCGATCGATGGGCGGCCTCGGTGCAAGAATTGGAAACAGGCGCCCGAATCGAACCTTGCTGCAGCGGTGATGGCTGCTTCGGTGGTGCTACAGCCAATCGCACCCTCGCTGGATTCGTTGGCCAGCGCTACCGATGCCGGTTCCTATCATAGCGCCATGGAGTCGGTGTTCACGCCGGCGGAAACGATCGTCACCGCGTCGCGGCAATGCTGGGCAAGAACATGAGTCTTGCCGGTCAAGGGAACAATGCTTATGGCTATGATCAAGGCTACGGCGATGACATGAGCGATTACTACGACAGCATGGACGACTACGGTGACGACATGAGTAGCGATTACGAGGACGACATGAGCGATTACGATGATGACATGAGTGATTACAGCGATGACATGAGCAGCCAATAGGATGGGGCTTGGCCGCGGGCAGATCCAAGGAACGGTGAGGCGAAACTAGGTTTCTGCCGATCCTCGTCGCGTCACCGATTGCAGCCCCTTTGCTGGGCCCCCCCTCAGCCTCTTTTCTGTGGTCATTGAGTTTCTTGTGTCGTTCAGGTGGACGGACTTCATCAGTCACCCTCGAGTAGAACGTTCCCATCCCGTGCACTCGTTGCCTCCCAGTACGCTGCCCCTCGTTTTCTTGTCCCGATCCGTAGGCTGAGTGTCGATTGATTTCTGAACCGAACCCGCGCATCGCCATCATTGGAGGTGGGCTTTCCGGGCTAGCGACTGCCGTCAAGCTGCATCTCGCCCTGCCCAAATGCCGACGCTGACTTTGTTCGAAGCTAGCGATCGTCTTGGCGGCGTGATTCACACGGAGCGGGCCGACGGATTCTTGATCGACCACGGCGCGGACATGTTTTCCACCAATCCGCCCGCTGCAATCGAGCTTGTGCCACCAGCTCGGTGTCGAGAGTCGCTTGATCGAACCGCAGACGGAGGGCCGGGGAGCCCGGATCGCTCGCGGGATCGAGCTGTTGCCGCTTCCGGAGGGATTCGTCCTGATGCGGGCCACGCAGCTGTGGCCGATGTTGACCACGCCGCTGCTTTCCCTTCGCGGCAAGCTTCGTTTCTTGGCCGAACGATGGATCCGTCGATCGAGCCGACGAGACTCGTTCAGGAATCCCGATGCGTAGCTCTTCCGCCCGATGAATCGGTCAGCGACTTTCGTTCGCCAGACGCATGGGACAGGAAGTCCTCGATCGCATCGTCGCACCCCTTTCAGCCGGGATTTACACCGCTGACATCAACCAAGCTCAGCATGCAGGCGACGATGGGGCCGATCGCGAAGATGGAACGCGACTACGGATCGCTGGCACGTGCCACCGCAGCACGGCGGCGCAGCGGCCTGGACTCCGTCGAGCGAAGCAGCGCCGGGGCTCGCTACAGTCAGTTTCGGGCCTTCCAGGGGGGCATGATCGAATTGATCTCGACGCTGGCCCATGCGCTTCCCGCCGAACACGATCCGACTGCAATCGCCCTGTCGAATCGATCGCCGATCGGACGGCGTGGATGGTCAACGTGCAGGAACGATTCGCAGGAGTTCGATCAGGTGGTGTTGGCGTTCCACCCGTGCGCCGCATCGCGATTGCTGGAGCCTCACGCGCCGGTCGCCGCGAAGAACTGGCGAAAATCGAATCCGCCTCGGTGGCGATTGTCGTGCTCGGTGTTCGCCGAGCTGAGATCGAAGGCGACATCAACACCTTTGGCTTCGTCGTCCCGTTGACCGAAAGGCAGACGAATCCTCGCGGGCAGTTTCGCGAGTCACAAGTTTGCCGGACGAGCCCCCGAGGATCATGTCTTGATCCGCGTGTTTGTCGGGGGAGCGATGCAACCGGAGTTGCTGCTGTTGCCCGATGACCAGATCGTCGAGCTCGTCCGCGAGGAATTGGCCGAGTTGATCGGATTCCGAAGGTGAGCCGGTGGTCACACGCGTGGTCCGTTGGAACGAAGCGATGCCGCAGTATCACGTTGGCCACTTGCGACCGCGTCGAGACGGATCGAGCAGGCGATCGATCAGCGTCGATGGAATCTCGCTGATGTCCAACGCCTTGCATGGTGTGGGTATCGCCCCGGTCATCGGCCAAGCGGACCGCGTGGCAAACGAGATTGCGGCGCGTTGGCAGGCATCAAGCAACGCGGCGAGCGGACAGGGAACCTGAATCCGGCCATCCCCTTGACGCACGACCGAGCGATCGCTGAGGGGAAACCGAATCTTTCGCATTGCGTTCTGCATGGCAACGGCATCGCGAAACCGTTTGCGAGGCGAAGGGTCGATCGCCTTGCGAATCAGTGCGACGAAATCGCTGCGACAGCCCGCGTCGCAGCCGATTGAACCCCGGAAGTGAATCGAACGGGTATTCCGGGATCTCGCCCGCCAGGGTTCGATAGATCACCAGGCCAAGCGAGAACACATCGCTGCGATAGCTCGGTCGTCCCATCGCCTGCTCGGGCGACATGTAACCGATCGTGCCCGAGCCCGACACGTCGTGGCCACCTCGCTCGATTCGGGCCAGATCCGAAATCGCTCAACTGGATGACTTGGCCGGGAAACAGCACAAAGTTCTCAGGCTTGATGTCGCGGTGCAACACCGATTGTTTGTGGGCGTAAGCCACTGCGCTGATCATCTGCACGACGTAGTCAATCGCTGTCGCCCGCGAGAGCCGCCGAGTCAGTCGATCCTCCAAGCGTCTCCTCACCGAGGGGGAAGACCATCACGAAATGGCCGTCGATGAATCTGGCGTCCTTCAGAGCGGCAGCACTCCCGGATGGTCCAACCGCGCCATGATCCGAACCTCTCGCTGCATGTCGTCCAGCGACTGCGTGATTGGTCACGTAGCGGCTGTCGGGGATCTTGAGCGCCACTTTGCGATCTTCGATCGTGTCCTGGGCCGAGAAGACGGTAGCAAAGCCTCCCTCGCCCATCCGTCTTGAGCAGCCGATACTTGTCGAGGCGATTGCCAACTCGCAGGGACCGAGGCTCATCCGTTTCGCCGCGAAAAATCTTCAGGGAGGCTGCCACAGGCTTCTCTTCTGACTTGTTACGAAGTGGGTGGAGTCGACTCGGCTGCCAGCACAATGCCAATCGAATCCAATGGCGCGGGAATCCGCTTGCCGCCGGACGAGTGCGAGATCGCCCCGCTTTCAGACAATTGGCTAGATCGTCCAGTAGCCAGCGCCAGCACACCTTTTTCGGTGTTCACCCGGCATCGCGCTGCGCTATTTGGCACACCAAACGCGATAGGCCGCAAAGTTTAACGAGTTCGACCGACACATTCGTGGAAAACGGTCATCGCAAGACCGCAAAACTGTCGTCTCCATTCCGAGCAAACAACCCGTACGATGGACTTCCAAGTCCGTCGATTCCCAGAACATCGCAGCGCATCGACGGACTTGGAAGTCCATCGTACGGGCTTTGCCGTCGAGCTAGGGGGATGGGGTAACGCGACGGAACATCAGCAATCGCATGTCGGCGACTTCTGGTGCCGTCGCCTTGGTCGCCCGCAAGGAAGTGTCCCGCAGCCCCTCTTCAGATCAATCACGCCCAATTTCATCGGGACGCCAATCCTTGACGTAGCCTTCCTGGCGTTTCACGCGATCGTGCTCTGCGGCCGAGCTGCGGAACCTCATTGGGGACCTCGATGGTTGCCGCGAAGCCTCTGATCGCCAAAGCTCAATTCGATCTCCGACCCAACGCTCTCCTTGGGGACAAGCGTAATACATCACCACCTCGAACGTTCCCCCTTGGATGACCTCGACGTCCCAAGTGATTCGATCCTCCGGGGCTGCAGTCCATTGGGTCATGTAAGTACAGTTGGGGAACCGGTTGCTGCGAGTGATGCCTCCGTGTGGGTCTGCGTCGCGTGCCGGCAATTGAGTTTGACGCTCCTTGGGATGGCCAAGGGTGATCGGGCGGGACTCACGGAGCCTGGGACGATTTCGGTTTCGTCTCGTCCATCCATCCTCGGAGTGCCGATTGGAGGCGTGTGGCAGCGTCGGCATGTTCACCGCGGACATCGGTGGATTCACCAGGATCGCTGATCAGATCGTACAAGCCACCCTCGCCTGCATGCGGAACCGCTCGCTGCGAACGCTCGCCTTGTTGTTCCAGGCGCTAAAGAGCAACCGTTGTGGGACGTCCGACGTCTTCCCACGAAGGGAATCGGCAATCGAAATCCCGTCTAGGGCCTTCTTGGGTTGATGATCAATGCCGGCAAAGTCAGCGAGGGTGGGTAACAGATCGATCGCCCCAGCAACCTGTCCGACTTTGGTACCGCCAGCGATTTCACGCGGGTAGCGAATCAGACAGGGGACACGCAGCCCGCCTTCGAACGTGCTTCCCTTCCGTCCCCGCATGCCGCCGTTGAAGCGGGCACCATTGGGACCATTGTCGGAGAAATAAATCACAATCGTGTCGTCCGCCAACTGCGTCATTTCGAGATGGTCGATCAATCGCCCCACGTTGTCGTCGATGTTCTCGCACATCGCCAGCGCGGCTCGTGTTGCATCAGGTCCTGCGCCGAGCATTCTCTCGGGCCGGGTCGGGGACGATCTCTTTGTCGGCAAACCGATTCCAGTAGGGATCGGGCACCTGCATCGGAGAATGGGGCGTGTTGAGCGGCAAGGTAGACGAAGAATGGCTGATCCCGATGTTCATCAATGAACTCGATCGCTCGACTTGTCAGATCGTCGACGATGAATCCTTCGCCCTTCACGATCTCGCCGTTATGCTCCAGCATCGGCGAGAAGTAATTCCCCCAATGGCCGCTGCAAAATCCATAGTAGTCATCAAAGCCTCGAGCGTTAGGATGGTAGGGATACTGCATGCCACTATGCCATTTTCCGAGCGCTGCCGTCGCGTAGCCGGCCTGACGAAACACTTCGGCGATCGTTTGCTCATCGGCGTTGAATCGTTCACCGCCGCTCGAAGTGCTGTAAACACCCATGCGAGTGTGATAGCGACCAGTCAAAAACTCGGCTCGCGTTGGAGAGCAAACTGCGCAAACGTAGAAATGGTCGATCGCGGCCCCGTCGCGGGCCATGGCATCGATGTTCGGAGTCTTCAGATTGGGATTGCCATGTAGACTCAGGTCGCCCCATCCCTGATCGTCCGCCAGGATCACAAGCACATTGGGTCGTCCAGCGGGCTGCGCGGCAGTGCATCGAGCGTGCGCCAAACCGACGACACCAGCCAATGAGAGCAGCAGGAGTTTGAAGGGAAAGATAGCCGGGGCACGATCAACAGCCCCATGCATCCTGGTCGCACAAAGCCATGTTTGCATTCGTCTGTTCATCAAGTTCATTCCACCAGCAAATTGTTACAAAGGCCGCATCCGCAGCACGACGAGATTCCATTTAGAAACATGGACGATGGACTTCCAAGCCCGTCGATTCCCAGAGCATCGCAGCACATCGACGGGCTTGGAAGTCCATCGTACGGCTGACCCCTAGAGTGTGGGAGCGAGCCGCTTGGGCAGGTTAATCCCCTCCCATTGTCGAAGCAACAATCCCGGGGAGCAACCGGCATCGTCGCATCTCGGTACTGCGCCGTATTCGCATCGTCGCGAGTGCGACCTGATCATCTCTCCCAACTCGCCAATTGATTGGCGTACTGGCGTAGCTGAGGCTTGTATTTCTCGATTGCCATTAGCCCGATCAGCAGGCAAAGTCCGGTCGAGATTCCAAAGACCCACCATGGCCAGACTGAATCGAACGCTCGCTGAGCGTGCCAGACCATGCTAGTCACCCCCAAGAATACGAAGGTGGCGCCCAGGTACAGAAAGGCTTGGACTCGAAGCACCACGCCCGCCAGCATTCCTGCCAAGGCAAGAAGAATCAAGATGATGGGTCCAGCCAACGTCGTTCCGATCTGTTGAATCAACATGTCCGCTGTGCTGCTGACGTAGATCACGAGTGTGGTTGCATAGCGAATCGCTGAAAGCACTCGTGAATCAAGCCGATCACTGTACAGCTGCGAGACGACCAACACACATGCCGCAGGTGGGATCAACCAAATCTGTGGGTGTGAAAGAAAGTCCCATCCGGGCCATTGGATCAAGACGACCCACCACGCCGCATTGCCCAAGATAATCGCCGCAACTCGAGGCATGATACCCTTCCACATTGACGCGATCGCAATGTAGTAGATCGTCCCGATCACAAGCAGCACGTCGTAGCGGACGCCACCCTCGGCGAATGCCCAGTCGAAACGATGGAAGGCACCGCTGAGCCAGAATCCAAGCACAGGTAGGAGCGGTAAGTAGAGTGCCGTCTGCTTGAGCGTTCGGGACATCACTTCGTCGCCATGACGTCTCGCCCATGCGGTGGCCCCCACCGTCAAGAATGACAAGGCCATGACAATGTACGGCCAGAATTCTCGCAGGCCCGTAAACGTCCAATCCGGCCGACAAAGGAACACATGCAGCCATGTCAGCACAGCGAGCACTTGCGCCGCTGCGATCAGCGTGATGCGTTGAGGATCACTGAGATTCAGCCGCTCACGCCAGCTTGACGTTGGCCCACTTGCAACTGCGATCCCTCCTGCCAGCCCACTGAGTATGCCAAGTGTGATCGCTGCGATAACGACGACGGGTACAGGAACGCCACTGATTCCATTCTCATCGCGTAGTGCAAACTCCATCACGAGCATGCTGCACAGCGAACCCACGGCTGCGGCAGCTGCGACTTGGATCCCCATCCGCAAAGCGTCACGCCATCGCTCGGCCGCCTGCTGCCCCAAGACCTTCGGCACAGCGAAGAACAGTGTCGGGATCATCAACACGGCGGCAACCAACCAACGCATCGAACCGGCGAGCAGCGGATGAGCGGTTCCCCCCGCATCCACACTCGCCCACAATCCGATTGCGACCAGTCCAAGCCCGACCGCGGCATACCTCAATCGCGACAGGTTGCTCTCTTCGGCCATCTCGGCGATTGCCCAGGACGCCAATGCCACCGTCGCGATCGTCAATTGAATATCGGCCGCCGGTGCCCCGAGCAGCATCATATAGATCGCAACGAACCCCCCAATCATTGCGACCACTGCCGCGTTCTGCCAGGTTGCCTGAACAAGCCCACTGAACACTCGATTCGGCGAAGCGTTCGTGA
The DNA here is from genome assembly GCA_963767665.1 of Pirellulaceae bacterium. Classification (GTDB taxonomy): domain Bacteria; phylum Planctomycetota; class Planctomycetia; order Pirellulales; family Pirellulaceae; genus Rubripirellula. Next base: position 341,603 of record CAVYFC010000009.1, on the reverse strand, counting down.
CTCGCCCCAGCAAGCTTGAAACACGAGGCAACCAATGGGAGATCAATGCGACGACGAAACCGCTCGACAAGGCGGCCCAAGCGCATCGCTGGGACAACGAGGAATCCAAGTCAATTGCCACCCTGACGCTCAAGAGTGACGTCGCTGCGACAAGTGTCCCAATGGCAACCGTCCAAACGAAGCCGCGACTGGCATGCAACGCTGCCGAACCAGCCGCCATCAAGTAAGCGACGATCCTTCCCCACAACCAAGCGTCGCCGCTCACACCTGGAATCCTGTCCACGGGACCCGCTGCTACAAAGAACAGGGTCTCCACGATGCCGATCAACATCAGCAAGGTCGCGAATTCCATATCTGGGATCGCCTGCATCGATCGCTCACGTCGCTCCGACTCTGGCAAAGACTCGTGTGTGAACAATCGCCACACGACCACCCAGAAAGAAAGCCACAAAGGGCCCACCGCGTAGAGTTGGTTGACGTCGTTCCAATCAGCGAACTCACGGACCAACAAGAACACCCCTGCGCCACCGACAATCCATCCAACCAGACGCGTCATCGCTGAGCGTACGCGTGTGGACTCCTTGCCGATCGCAACCAGAGCGACTTGCACGCCAGCTGCAATCAGACTCGCCAAGGCTAGCCAGGGCATCCACTCCGATCGAGATCCCAACGCGATCACCAGGATCGTGCTAACCACCGCGACTCCCGCGACGTGAGAGAAGTCGATGAAGCTTTCCGACCTGCGAAAAGTCCAGAGTGCAGCAATCGAAGTCGCGACCCAAACCGCAACCACGACCTCGACGACGTGGACACCACCTACCCAGCCCAACTCAGCGACCAGCCAAGCGATCTGTCCAGCGAGTAATGATAGGCCGACCGGCCAGGAGACGAACCAGTCGGATCCCCGTTGGCCTGACGACCGTTGACCAACAAGAATGCTTCTCAGTGGCTTGCTGCATAGCCCGACACTCGAAACGATCGAGAGCAATGCTCCAATGGGTCCGAACACAGGCTGCAGCGCATCCCATTTCAAAACGATACTTGCCGTGGCCGCAATCGACGTCGCCACCCCCAGAACAATCACAAGGGCGTACGCGCCGTCAATGACCGGCTGAAGCAGTGTTCGACCTTCCTCGCCTGGCATCCTACGCGTTAACCCGATCCAGACCATGGCGGACAACGCGGCGGACTGTGCCCCAACCACTGGCGGTACCAAGCTGAATGCAGGCAAGACGATCGCCGCGGCAGATGCGAACAAGATCACCGAAGCGACACCACACAGCGGCTGGGGGAGCTTTCTCGCCTGCCAAAGCAGTCCCAACGAAGATACCCACCACCAAAGTGAAACCGCGATCGTGCTTGAGCGAACAGCCAGCTGTTGGCGAGCCATCGGTTCGTACCAATCCGTCAACAACAGCGAAGTGGATGCGACGCCGACAATCAAAACAACGGCAATCAAGGACAACTGCCGGAAGGCTGAACCTCGTTCACCGGAGATCCACCGATCGAGCCAGATCATGCCAGCGAAAAGAGAGATCGCGGCGATCGTCGTGCTGACGATCAGTGTGGCACTTGAATCCAATGGGAATAGTCCCGACAGCTGGCAGGCCAACCAGAGGATCGCCGTAATCATCACCGACGCAGTCAACCAGTGTGATTGGTGGATTTTGGTCTCGTAACGGCCCAAGCCATGGCTGATGAGACCGACGAGCCCAATCGCGGCCATTGGCAATCCCCACGTCGGCTCGTACAGCTGCAGGTCACTTGTTCCGACTCGAATCGCTTGTGTCGCGAAGAAGTAGCCCGCACCAAGGGCTGACATGGCAATCGCAAGCGTGGCAATCCAACCATCGGGCATGCGAATGGGATCCATCGCTGCGCCGGAAAGATGGCTGCACCGATCGGCGAGTGAAGCACGCCTTGCGGATGCGACGCTCTCCGCGTCTGTCACCGTTTCCGGATCCGACGACTCAACACCTACCACATCCACGCGCAGAGCATCGACGGCGTGGTGAGCCGTCAGGTGGCTGACCGTTGCTCGGATCAACCACCAGACGGCTGCCACCAAACCTGCAGCGATCGCCAAGCTCCACATCGCTCTTCCACTGGACCATGCCGCCGATCCAAGAAGCCAGTGATCGAATCGTACGTACCCGATGACTCCGGCCAGTGCGATCGTAGCAATCTGTGAGCCTCGCACCAGTTCGACCGACCCCGTGATGGACGACGCCCACAGTACGAGCGTTGCCACCACCGAAAGGGTGACTGCAGAGGCGATCCAATCTTGATCGACACCGATCATCCCTGCCAGTGCGGCCACCCCGGCAGATACCATGGCCGTACGAACCCACAAGAGTCCTCCGCGATCGGCGACCGATTGGACTCGATTCATTTTCCTTGCTGCGAGCCAATCGAAGGCCTCGCGCATCAGCAAGAGGGTGGCTGCGACTGCTGCTCCCAAGAACATCCACTCCTTCACCGCATCCATCGCGAACCAATTGCTGGGTCGCAGTATGGATAGCCAGGCGAAGGTAGCAGCCGAGGCTGCGGCGTAAGCGGCGCGATGATCTCGAAGCGAGACATGGAAGGACATCAGCACCGAAGCCAACAGCACGAACGTCACGATCCAACCAGGAATCACTCCGAGCCAATCAACGGGGGCCACGGCAAGGATGGAAGCGATCGCGATCGTGAGCCCACCCCAGCCAATCGAGGCTCGCTCCATCCACCGACGCGGTTCCGATTTGGAAATCGCCCAGAAAGCGATACCGGAAGCGATTGCCATCAGCGCCGACGCAATCATCGCCTCCCCGCTGAGCACTCGGGTCCAGAACGGATCGACCGACCAGCCATGGCCAGCGATCCAGACCTTGGACGTCAAGACTGCGGCGATTCCGATTGGCAACGTCGACATTCCCAACCAAGCTGGCTGAAGGAACAAGAATCCGACGGCAATCGAACTCAAGCCGAGCGTCAACGCCCAGGTCCATAACCACACAGGGGAGAGCAAAGACGGGGGCATGACCATCCATGCCATACTTGTCAGCAACACCAGCGACACCGCACCGACCATGGACCAAGTGCTGCTACGCGCGTGAACCATGATCGAACGCGACATGCCAGCCAAAGCGATCAGCGCAGGGATCGACGCGATGGCCAGCGGAAGGATCGCAACAAGCTCATGGCCAGCAAGCCAAAACGCGAGGTAGGCGATCGCTACCGCCAGCGAGAATGCACCAAACCCCATCAACAGCAACCGCACACGACTACCAGCTGGGCCGATCGACCTCGCTTTGGGACTTCGCAGGCGATTCATCAACACCGCGGCTGCAAAGACGGACGCCGAACCGATCGCCATGAACCATCCCGCCCCGCTGCCGACGTTGCGTATCGCCGCTGGCACCAACGGCAGTGTCATCACGGGCCCGGCCACCGCCATCACCATCGGCAGAGTATGAGACCGTCGTGATAGCGCTTTGCCGCCGCAATAGAGGAGTCCCGTGTAGATCAAACCAGCCGCAGCGATCGCGATCAAGGTGATCGGAGCGGTCAACGGCACGGCATCCGACTTGGTTCCCGTGGCAGCCAATCCCGCCAGCACGCTGAGGGGCACCAGCAGCGTCGCAATCACCAGCACCGCGCGACTCGTGTGTCTCAATCGCCAACGCGAGAGCGTGTAGAGACCCGCTGCATAGATCGTGGCGTTGGCGCCAAGGAAGATCAGCGAAGGAATCACGGGGTGCGTGGTGACGAGTGGACTCCACAGGCTGATCACCAGCCCGATGGAACAGACCACGATGAGCACGCCCGCGACCAACTCGCCCCAGCGGATGTTGTGCGCCGAGAGAAAGGACTGAATGACTTCGCTGACAGAAAGAACGGACTTGGTGGGTGCCACGGCCGCGCTGCCCAATGGCTCGATGGACACACTGGGTGGCTCCGCCCTGATGGAGTGGTCAATCGTTTTGTCCGGCGTGACCGCAGACGCCGCGGGTTGCTGAAACGCAGATTCAGGGGAAACGGCGTCGGCTAGGATCGCGACCGCCGGCAAGTCGTCATCGGACGGGGCTGGGATCGCTGGCGTCGGCGGAATTCCGACTGACACCGATTCATAGCCTCCTTTTGTTGAAGTCTCCGGCTGCTCCGATGGCCTCGTTTGCATCGCCGCAGCCGGCTCACGGAACTCTGTCGCGCGAAGTTGGCGCAGCATCTCGACGGCTTCCGACTCCTCAATACGATGCTCCTCTCGCATCCTCAGGATCATGCGACGTGTAACCTGGAAGTCAGATTCGCGGTGTTTGCGAGCAGAGGAGGGGACGGCCGGAGGCTGAGCCACGCCGGCGATTAGCCGAAACAGTCCTCGCACGATCACCCAGCTCGCATGTCCCACCAACGTGATGAGCAACCACACGATGAACAGGACAAAGACTATTTCCACTGGAGAATCTCCGAAGTGGGACCGTGGTGGGAGCAGGCTGGCAGACCGGCATCATGAAGAGCCCAACATGCAGAGCTCAACATTCAGAGCTCAACATTCAGAGCTCAACATTCAGAGCCTGATGCTGCAAACATGTTGCGCCGGTATAGGAAGGTTCGGCACGCCCAAAATCGCCACACACAAAAAAGGGCCCCCTACGTGGGACTACGCTTACCGCTACCAATCTATACTGAGAGAATGGCCAAACACCCCGATTCAAGTGAAAACTCAGAATTGCTGCCGACCTCCGTCGATCATGAGCCCACCGCCTCGCTCGAATCGGTCATGGCCGACTATCTTCAACGAGTCGAGTCCGGCCGAAAGCCAGATCCCAAGTCGTTCCTGGAAGCCTACCCGCAATACGAGGCAGACCTGCGGACCTTCTTTCGCAACCATCACTGGTTCGGCGAGGCCCCGGCGCAAAACCATTCGCTGATCGGCACCCAGATCGGTCCCTATGTGATCGAAGCGGAAATCGCACGCGGAGGCATGGGGGTCGTCTATCGGGCGCGGCAGCAGGGGCTGCAGCGGCCGGTCGCACTGAAATTGATCAGCAGCGGTGTGTTGGCAGGCCGAGAAGAGCGACGACGTTTTCGGATCGAGGCGGAGGCAGCTGCACGACTCCACCACCCGGGCATCATTCCCATCCATGAGATCGGTTCGTGGCAAGGCTACGAGTACTTTTCGATGACGCTGGTCGATGGACCCACGCTTGCAGAAACGAGTCGACGAGCGATTGCTTCGATGATCGTGAAGCCGCACGCTTGGTGCGCGACATTGCCGAAGCGGTCGATTACGCCCATGGCGCCGGAATCGTCCATCGCGACCTGAAACCTGACAACGTTCTGATCAGCCCCGAAGGCCGACCATTGGTCACCGACTTCGGTCTGGCCAAATGGCATCGCGAAGGAACCATGATCACCCGCACCGGACAAGTCCTCGGTACGCCGCATTACATGAGTCCCGAACAGGCTTGCGGACGGGGCGACGCCGGAATCGCGACCGATATCTATTCGCTCGGCGCGATCCTTTACGCGTTGCTTGACCGGATCACCACCGCATACCGGATCCAACGCGGCGGACGTGCTGAGGAGTGTTCTGCAGGACGAACCGGAACCACCGCGGATGTCTTCGACGCGATGTTTCCGCGGAGTTGGAAAAGATCTGCATGAAGGCGATGCATTATGAACCTGCCGAGCGTTATCCCTCGGCAAAGTCGCTCGCCGAGGACCTGGATCGCTTTCTGCGCGGAGAACCGACCAGCGCCACAGGTAGTGGGCTGTTAGATCGGGTAGCCCGCGAGATTCGTCGCGACCAACATCAAACCTACTTTGAGGATTGGGGTCGGACGCTGGCTTTCATCGGCATTGTGATCTTCGTTTGCCATACGGCAATGTTTCTGCTGCGTTTGTCTGAATTGCCTCCCTGGATCGCATTCTGGATGCCGCGCGCGATCATGCTCTGCACCATCTTCGCGGCGATCTATTACGCGCGGCAAGGCTCGATCCTGCCTCGCAGCGTTGCCGAGCGCCCCGTTTTTTCGATTTGGCTTGGTTACCTGCTGACGCTTGGCGGTGATGAATGTCTTGGAAGCGGGGCGAGACGACACTCCGGAGAGGGTCTTTGTTCTTGCCTCCGTCCTGAGTGGGTTTGGATTCCTAGCCATGTCGGGCCATGTGTGGGGTGGCTCCGCCCTGTTTGGGCTTGGATTTTTGGGGGTCGCGATGATCGCCAACTCCTATACCAGCGTGTCGCCACTCTTGCTCGGGGGCATGTGGCTGGTGAGCCTCTGTTCGCTGGCCCACCATTACAAGTCTGCAAGAGTCGAACCGCAACAGGAAGATTCCTCACCGGAAACGCGTGTCTAGGCGAGCCTCGACGAGGCCGTGCGCCTTTCCGAACGCAAGCCGTTCTCGTAGGCGAGTCTCTCCGAGCTCGTAAGAAACGCAGCAAAGCTGCAAAGGTCCCCCTTGGAAATGCGGACCGAAAGCACCCATATAATACTCCGAGATCCCATCTACTCCGAGGCGAGGTTTCGTGGCCAAACCGCCAAGAATCGTGGCGTGAACCAATTGGGTGGCTCATCCTCCGCCCGATTTGCCCAGAGCTTGCTGAAACCGACGGCGCAGAGGCGTACAATGTGGTCCCGGAGCGCGTCTTCCACTCCATCCCTCCAGCATCCAAAGGTATCCCTTGCAATGAACGAATCCAAATCGATCAATCGGCGAACGTTTCTTGAAACCGAGCGCATCGGCTGCGGTCGCCGTCACCGCCGGTTCGGTTGTTTCCGCACGGGCAGTCGCGGCCTCACCTCCGGCGACCTCCGCGGAATCGCTGGTTGCCGAGCTGCATGCGCACCTTGAGCGACAAGCAGAAGAAGGCAGATCTGCTTTGATTGGGACCATCAAGACGAAAAGCGGGGTTTGCTGCGAACGTTCGTCGCCAACAACTGGAACATCACCAAGCAAGAGATCAACTCCGACTTCTACTCCGACAGCAGCGCGACCTGATCCGGAGAGTCTTCGAAGGGATCATTCATCCCGATTGGCATGAGCGCTACTACCAACAACTTGAAGATGATGCCGGCGGATTTGGCAACGAGCAATCGATCGCGATCTTCGGCAACCAGGACAAGGAAAGTACGAGTTGGTGATGACCGGTCGTCACATGACGCTCCGATGTGACGGCAACTCGGCCGACCATGTCGCCTTTGGCGGACCGATCTTCTACGGCCACGCACCGAGTTCAACGAAGATCCCAAGCACACCGACAACGTCTTTTGGCATCAAGCTGTCGCGGCCAACAAGCTCTACCAGATGCTCGATGGCCGTCAACAGCAAAGAGGCTCTGGTTGCCAAGTCACACCACGCGAACAAGCTGTTGGTTTTCGCGGCCAAAAGGGTGGCATGACTGGCCTGCCGGTCACGCGATATGTCGGCCGACCAGAAAGAGCATCTTCAAAAGGTGCTTGGCTTGCTGACCGAAATGTATCGCACCAGCGACCAAGACGAGGCGATCCAGTGCCTGGCCAAACAGGGCGGTCTCGACGCCTGCCAACTATCGTTCTACAGCGACCACGACATCGGCAAAGATGGCGTCTGGGATAACTGGCGTTTGGAAGGACCCTCGTTCGTATGGCACTATCGAGGTGCGCCGCACGTTCACGTCTGGGTCAACGTTGCCGATTCGGCCGACGTGAAGACCAACGCCTAGGCAACGAGTGCTCCTTCGAGGTTGGACCATCTCGGAGCGGTCTGTGGAAAAGCCGTTTGCCCCTGCTGTGTTGATTACGAGTCTCGGAGAGACTCGCCTACGGTAGGGCACGGCGTTTCGGAAACACAAAGCCGTTCGCTGCGAGAAACGTAGCCTGGAACGATCCGAAGCGTTTAGAAGTTCAGTTCCGCACCGAAGTTCAATCCGTTTGCCCAATAATTATCTTCAATGGCTCGGAACTGGGGCCTCAGTGCTCCTGTTACGTTGGCCACCTGTGGCGGGATCAAACCGGGATTGATGTCCGTATTGATCTGCTCGCTAGCTCGCCAGACATTCGGGAAATAGAGCAGGGTATAGCCGAAGGTGAAATGCAAACAACGCGTAGCGCGAACGCCAAAATTGAATCCGATTTCCGGAATCATGGTGAAGTCACTGTCTGAGTAGCTGCCGATGTTGGAATTCAACGCGAGCAGTCCGCCGTTGTACGGGTTCGTGACACCATTGTCGGTGATCGTCGTCGAGCCCAAGATCGTTGCAGAGCGTTGATTGTTCCCGATCGCGACTCGAATCATCGATTCCATCCAGACGCGGCGAAAGTGTGCCTGATAGATGGCCCCCAACTGCAATCCGTTGAATCGATTCTTCGTCGAAAAGGAGTCGCTGGAGGTCCTCGAGTCGGGATCGGCCGCCACCATGGCTTCTCGAAAGTCGACGATCGAAAAATCATCGTCAAGCTTCATCCCACGATAGCCAATGATCCAATCAATTCGGTCCGGTGGATCACAACCGTCGTTGAGGCCAAGCGAGCTGACTGGAATCAGGGAAACGCGAGCGTTGAGCATGGCTGATTCAAGCTGGCTGCTAGACGACACGGAGACAGTGCCGGAACTGTTCGTCGGGAAGGCAATCAATCGCCTTGCCTGCTGGCCGTCGACAATATTCAGGTAAGGTCTGGCGAGGATTGGACTGCCATTGCTGCTGGCGGTGAAGTTGTCAGAGCCACTGTCCAAACGAAAGAATTCACTCTCGAGCGCCCAGGTTCCTTGGCGAAACCACCAACCTGTCCGTAGCCGTACCCCATTGGATGTCCCGTCGTTGAGTGTGTCGCCTCCATACAAGACGCTCGTGCTGCTCAGCCCAAGCACGCCGGCCGCAGCAGGGCTGGTTCCATCGGGGCTGGTGGTGACCAAGGGGGGGGCATCCATGCCTTCCGCCCGCCAGAGCAAGTAGTCAAGACTCACCCACATTCGATCCCGCACCCAGGAAGTAGTCGGAAACGCAAAGCCGTTGCCCCAGAGATACGGGTTCGTTGAGGTGGGAGTCATGGCGTAGGGATCAGCACTGCCAACGGGGGCCAACACCACGCCCTGGGCGTCGACAGCGGCGGGCGTCAGCAGCAGCAGCAGCGCGACGACGGCTAGTTTCCAGCGTAGGTTCAAGGAAGTCTCCGATCTCAACTTTTTTCATCCAAACGGACGGACTTGACTCAAGTTTTCAAGCTTCGAAGCCGACATTCGCGAATTTCAACGACCGAGGTCAAGACAGGTATATCGTGAAACTGCGCAAAAATGCCGCTTGTCGGGAGCAACCCATTTGGCAATGCTTGTAGAGGAGATTCAGTTTTAGATTGTCTTTGGAGAGACCAACCATGCGAGCAGTCGCTTACGTCATCGCCGCCATCGCCGCCTTGGGCATCATGTTCGTGATCGCCACAGCTCCCGATCCTCAGTCACAGCCAGCTGGCGTTGGATCGTCGGCCGTCAACGTCGCAGCAGGCTCCGATGTCATGACCGAGGCAGGGACGCTGACCCTGAGCGTGCCTGAGATGCACTGCCAATTCGCTTGTTTCCCAAACGTCAAGGAAACGCTCGAGAAAGCTGAAGGTGTCGAAGAGGTTTCACTGGCCGCTCAAAAGGAAGAAGGTGTCCTCGACAACCGTCAAGTGATCGTCAGGTATCAACCGGGATTCGACGTGCATGCCGCGATCGGATCCTTGGAAGCAGCCGGCTATTCGAAATCGGACATCGTCCAGTAGACCCGACATCGCACGTTGGATGCGAAACCGGGAAGAGACCAGAGCCCAAGCGACAGCTTCCGTGATCGATCAAGGTGTCCGTGACGACGTCGGTGTTCTCCTGATTGGCCACGGAACGCGTGACAGCGTCGGAACCTCTCAATTCTTCGAACTGGCGACGCTGCTAGCCAATCGGCTGCGTCCACTGGCGGTGCAAAGCGCACTCCTGGAGTTCCAAGAACCCACCATCGGGCAAGCTTGGGAGGCGTTGGTTTCTCGGGGAGTCCAGCATGTGCACGTTGCACCTCTGTTGTTGTTCGCTGCCGGACACGCCAAGCGGGACATCCCTGACACACTGATCGAATGTCAGGCCAAGACTCCGGGAATTCTCTTTGATCAAGCGCGTCCCCTTTCCCGTCATCCCGCAATGATCGAACTGGCACAGCTGCGACTGGCCAGCGCGCTTTGCAAATCAAAGGCAGCCGCTGATCGTACGGCCGTGGTCATGGTGGGACGTGGCAGTCACGATCCGTGGCGCAAGCCGACATGCGGGTCCTGGCGGAAGTGGTGTCGCGTCGCGTCGATGTCGGACTCGTCGCAACTGCCTTCTACGCCATGGCCAATCCACGACTTCCTGAGGTCATGGAACAGCTTGCCTCCAGCGGACGATACGACACCATCGCGGTTCAGCCACACCTGCTATTCGAGGGGCGCCTCTTTCAAGCCATCCTTGGTCAAATCGAGGAGGCCTCGAAGCGACACCCCTCGATTCAATGGATCCATTCCGAGTACTTGGGGCCGGATCCATTGGTGGCCGAAGCGATTGCCAAGCGGGTGCTGGCTGTCGGAGGTTGAACGGCATCGGCAAGGCTGAGAGATCGTAGCAAAGCGTCTTGTAGGTCCGCATTTCCAAGCCGAACGTTCGCAGCTTTGCTGCGTTTCTTACGAGTCTCGGAGAGACTTGCCTACGGTACTCTGGCGACTTCGATCACAGCATCGACCACGACACGATCATCCAACTGTGTCAAGGAAGCATCCGCACCACGCAGCCATTTCATCAACGGTGCCACATAACCTGCCGGTGGCGTCGCAGGCGGCGCCTCGCCAGCCCAGGCGGAACTGATCCACCGACCGGCCGCGACTTGCGAAGGTTGATACGTGCCGCCAAGAGGACATTGTATCTTGGCAGCCAGGATCGGTTCCACGGCGTCCATGACCCGATCAGGCTCGATCCGTAACTGCCGGCTCAACATGGCTAAGTAGCTCGCGCCCGCCGCACTCGCATCGCGAGCCCGCTCATAGAGCTGAGCGTTGACCCAGTCTTCGAGCTGACTTCCGTTCAGGTTGCCCACATGCAGCCTGACTTGCGCCGAGTCATCCGCTTGCGTCGCCGCCATGTGCGACAAACTCGCTTGCAAAATCTCGGGGTAAAACGAAATCACGCTGAATTGCCCGTCGTTGTATCGGTACAACCCACCGATCAATCGCGACATTCCTGGCGCAACCGGTTGGCCACGCCCCAGCCCCAAGGGCAAGCGATCAAGCGCACCGGGTAGTGGCCAGGCGCCAAGGTAACCAGGTATCTGTTTCAGCGAAAAGTAGGTTCCGAGAATCCCTTCGAATTCCTGAGGATCGGGCGGGCGTGAATCCTTGATACCCACAAACAAATGAGTGGGCGGGCCCAGCAAAGCCGACGCCACGTGAGCCTGGACGGTCACAATGTCATCCGGCGCAAATGTGATTGCCGTCGTTGTCGGCGGACCGAGCTGCTCGGCGATTTTCCCGTACTTGCCCGGATCCCAAGGCGCGACCTCAGCATGGATCGTGACCCGCTCGCGACCCGATTGGTCCCCAAGCACTTCGCGCTGCACACCGACCATGATCGGATCGAATGTTGGAAAACGTGCATCGTAAGCCTCGCGCGATTCCTTCGTACCACTCAGACTCTTGCTGCGTGACGGACTCCACCTCCACATCGGCAATGGGAAGGAACGTTCCGCGAGCGCCACGAAGCGTGTCGACGACCTCACGCCCCACCGCGACCGACCCACTCCCGTCCGATCGGTTCTCAAAACTCATCGGCAGAAAGCCCCGCTCTGCAAGTTCATCGATCCCAAGTTGAGCCGATGGAACCTCCGATTCGAGTGCAGCGGCAAATCGTGCCAAATGAACCATCGTGATATCGGCCTTGGCGTAGAGTCGTCGCCTCAACTCGATCAAGTACTGGGGCGAGACCAGGCCCTGCAGCATTTGCGGGGAAAAATAGGCGAAAATCGTGTCGCTGCGTTCCAGCGGCATCAACTGTCGAGCCAACCGAAACGAGGGGGTCGCCGCAAGGGATTCGCCCGACTCGATCACTTCAAAGAAACGCTCCACCATGGAACGGCTGTTGGCAACCAGCATGTACTCTCCATCGATTGCCATGAAGGAACGAACGCGATGATCCGCGCTACTGAGCAAGGACACGCTTCGGTTGCCGATGTTCACATTCTTGAGCGTGATCGAGGGATCGGCGTTGGCCAACTTGCTTCGATCGGCGTTCACCGACGTCTGAAGTAGGAATATGTTTTGGGCCTGAATCAAGACACCGATCGTGGCACCATCTGCCATGAACAGGTCGCGTCCGATCAAGGCTTGATCATGAATCACCGTCCCACCAAGCATCCGCGAAAGCTGCGTCAGCTTCATCGCCAACTGATCTTCGATTCGCGACATCGCACCCTGATCAATCCCGCGCAGTGTCACCATCCGAGTGATATCGCCGCCATACTCCGCCGAGAGATCGCTGAACCAAAGAAAGTTGTCAAACGAACCGTACCGAATGTAAAAGCACTCGGGCGGAACGCATGTGGCGAGCGATTCCACCACGATGCCATCCTGGTCGCCGGGAATCTCAGCCGGCTTCCATGCTGGAGGGGAGGGAAGCGGCAGGTTGGCGACGGCAGGTTCATCGCGGCGGGCCGCGGCAGCTCGTCGAAAGACGGCATCGCTGGCCCCCTCGGCACCGGCGATCAACTTCAAAGTATCAAGCAGCTCATCCTCTCCCTGATTGGTATCAAAGTACCAATCAGGGAGTGGCATGCCGGTCCGGGATGAAAGCATGGCGACGAGGTAACTCTCAACGACCGTGGGATAATCGGCTGACTCCATTTGACCGCGAGCCGCTTCGGTGTAACCATTCCACCATTGCTCGAGCAGCTGCGGATGCGATCCGGTGTCCACTTGAGGAACGATCTGATAAGTCCCGAACGAGCCCTGCTCATCGCGGAGGCTGACTCGCAGCGGTTGTGAACCGGTGAACAAAAACGACACACGTCTCGAGACCGTTTGCAGCATCGGCTTGCCATCACTCGTTAGCTCGCGGACCAGTTCGCCCACTCGCCCGAGAAGTCGCCCCCCACCAGCTCGCGGTAGCGGTCGCTCGGAGGGCAATCCGACTTCCACCTGCACGTCGTTGGCGGCTGAAAAAAGCACACGCCCAGAATCGTCGGTCACTTCGAGAGGCGGGTACTCGCGTCCCACAACTGGAACGCCAATCGGTATCTCCACCGTCGCCACTCCATAGGGCTGACCCACGACTGCCCTCGCCAGCACGTCGACGGCGATGGCATCGCCAACGGGAATCAGGAGTGTGGTCAGGGCCAGCAGCAAAGGAAGCCGATTCAACCGTAGCTTCACCGAGTGCCGCAGGACTCTTGCGATGTCTTGCTCGTTCTTCATCTGTCTCTGTCTCGCCTCGAAATCCTTGGGGAGGAGCATGTCGCGACCCGGCAGGCATTGCTCACTCGTGACGGCGATTGGATGTTCCTTAGGCTGCCGCTGCAAAGTTACCAGCCGGGGGTCGTCATTGTGATGCCGTCGAGGATAATAGCCAAGCGTCGTGTCAGGCTGCCCCCCAGTTGCCGGCCCCATGCATTATCCCGATTCAGTGCCCAACGGAACAGTCAACCAGTGAAAAGCCCCTCCCGCAGTGGCGTCTTTCAGGCCAATGCCGACTCTCGAATGGAAGCGTTCGCCGAGAGCATCAGCTTCGACCGTCGGCTCTATCGTCACGACATCCGCGGTTCGATCGCGCACGCGGAAATGCTTGCAAGCGTCGGTCTGATCTCATCGCAAGAGTTTGTTCAGATTCGGGACACGTTGCGTGAGATCGAAGCGGAACTCGATGCCGATACGCTGCCAACTCGCTTCGAGCTCGAAGACATTCACATGCATATCGAGCAGGCCCTAATCGATCGCATCGGCGATGTGGGACGCAAGCTTCACACCGCCCGCAGTCGCAACGACCAGGTCAGCACGGACATTCGAATGTGGGTCCGCGACGCCCTCGACGCACTGGACGGCCGACTCGAAGCCTTGCAACGAGCGTTTCTGAGCCGCTGCGAACGTGATTTCTATGTGATCCTTCCGGCCTACACGCACCTGCAGCGTGCCCAACCCGTCTTGGCCCCACACTACTGGCTTGCCTACATCGAAAAATTCGCGCGGGATCGAGAACGGATTGCCGATTGTCGCCGCCGGGTCAACCGGTGCAGCCTCGGTGTGGCCGCAGTCGCAGGCACCACGCTGCCAATTGATCGAGAACAGACGGCGAAGCGACTGGACTTCGAAGGGGTCACGGCCAACAGTCTGGATACCAGCAGCGATCGCGACTTCATGTTGGAAACTGCCTTCGTGTTGTCGCTGATCGCATCACACATGAGTGGCTGGGCGGAGGAATGGATTCTTTGGAGCACCGTCGAATACAACTTCCTCAAATTGCCTCAAGAATTCTGTACCGGTAGCAGCATCATGCCGCAAAAAGTCAACCCGGATGCGTTGGAATTGACCCGTGGCAAATCGGCTCGTGTGATGGGAAACCTGCAGACCTTGATGCTGTTGGTCAAGAACTTACCGCTGGCTTACAACCGTGACCTCCAAGAAGACAAACCGCCACTGTTTGATTCATTCGACACAGTGATGGCAATGCTGGAATTGGCTGCACCGATTGTGGCGGGGAGTGAGCTTCAGCGTGAGTCGATCGCTGACCGATTGGAGCGAGGATACTTGGACGCCACGACCCTGATGGAATGGATGATTCGCAAGGGCACACCCCAAAGGCGTGCTCATCACCTGGTTGGCGCCATCGTCGGCGAAGCGATGCAACGAGGCGTCTCGCTGAGCGATCTCCCTATCGAGGTCCTGCAATCGCACGCCGAGGAGATCGACGCGAGTGTCTACAATTGCCTGGGAACCAAGAACGCAGTGGCCGCCTTCGTGAGCTATGGCTCCACTGCACCCGACCAGGTGCGGTCGCAAATCGATCGTTGGACGTCGATATTGATGGGATAGCGACGCAGCCGCGAAATCGACTGTCCACCAATCCCCGTACGATGGACTTCCAAGTCCGTCGACCGATATGTTCCCTCAGCAGCGACGGACTTGGAAGTCCATCGTACGGTCTCATCAACCAAAGACTCTGCGGTAGCTCCAGAGACAAATCCAGACAGCACCGAGGACAAGCAAGATCGTGTAGAGCGTGACCACGATCGCCCAGAAGATCCGCTCTCGATCGCTGAACTTCTCGTTCATCCAGAGCAAGGGACTGCCAGCCAATCCCCGTACGATGGACTTCCAAGTCCGTCGACCGATATGTTCCCTCAGCAGCGACGGACTCGGAAGTCCATCGTACGGTCTCATCAACCAAAGACTCTGCGGTAGCTCCAGAGACAAATCCAGACAGCACCGAGGACAAGCAAGATCGTGTAGAGCGTGACCACGATCGCCCAGAAGATCCGCTCTCGATCGCTGAACTTCTCGTTCATCCAGAGCAAGGGACTGCCAGCCAATCCCCGTACGATGGACTTCCAAGTCCGTCGACCGATATGTTCCCTCAGCAGCGACGGACTCGGAAGTCCATCGTACGGTCTCATCAACCAAAGACTCTGCGGTAGCTCCAGAGACAAATCCAGACAGCACCGAGGACAAGCAAGATCGTGTAGAGCGTGACCACGATCGCCCAGAAGATCCGCTCTCGATCGCTGAACTTCTTGTTCATCCAGAGCAAGGGACTGCCAGCCAATCCCCGTACGATGGACTTCCAAGTCCGTCGACCGATATGTTCCCTCAGCAGCGACGGACTTGGAAGTCCATCGTACGGTCTCATCAACCAAAGACTCTGCGGTAGCTCCAGAGACAAATCCAGACAGCACCGAGGACAAGCAAGATCGTGTAGAGCGTGACCACGATCGCCCAGAAGATCCGCTCTCGATCGCTGAACTTCTTGTTCATCCAGAGCAAGGGACTGCCAGCCAATCCCCGTACGATGGACTTCCAAGTCCGTCGACCGATATGTTCCCTCAGCAGCGACGGACTCGGAAGTCCATCGTACGGTCTCATCAACCAAAGACTCTGCGGTAGCTCCAGAGACAAATCCAGACAGCACCGAGGACAAGCAAGATCGTGTAGAGCGTGACCACGATCGCCCAGAAGATCCGCTCTCGATCGCTGAACTTCTTGTTCATCCAGAGCAAGGGACTGCCAGCCAATCCCCGTACGATGGACTTCCAAGTCCGTCGACCGATATGTTCCCTCAGCAGCGACGGACTTGGAAGTCCATCGTACGGTCTCATCAACCAAAGACTCTGCGGTAGCTCCAGAGACAAATCCAGACAGCACCGAGGACAAGCAAGATCGTGTAGAGCGTGACCACGATCGCCCAGAAGATCCGCTCTCGATCGCTGAACTTCTCGTTCATCCAGAGCAAGGGAATACCCAGTGCTCCGGTTGCTAGAAACAGCGTCGCCAACACGATCCGCCGATTTTGAATCATGTCGGCAAACGTGGTCGGTTCGACGTATTCGACGGATTCGTTTTGAGCCGCGAAATGCTCGTTGTAGGAGACGGGTGGCGCCGCCAATTGAGCATCGATGGGCGAGTCATCCGAATCGCCCTCTCGGGATGGCCTCATCGCATCATCTCCTAGTCACTCGAACCAGCATTCTCCAGTCGCTGTTGGGCTCTTGCGACCAGTGGTGCAACGTTTTGGTTATTTCCATAGAGCTCGACGACACTGTACCAGATCTTCCTTGCAGCAATGACTCGACCCGCCTCATGTAGTTCATCGGCCTCGACTAGCTTGGCTTGAACGATTCGCGAGGCCTCACCTTCCTCCAAGCCTGAAGATTCGATCAACGCAATCTGTCGCCTCGCCAAATCAACGTAGGGAAGATACTGTGGATCATCACCCAACAATGTCTCCATGCTGCGGTAGCGATCGAGCGCCGCGGCGGTATCTCCAAATCGTTCGAATTCGCTCGCCTCGGCATACAGCCGCTCACCTTCGTTCTTGAGTGGCAGATTCCGATTTTGTTTGACACTCAGTGCATGTTCAGCTTGGAGCATTTCGACACGCGCCAGCTGCTCGCTGGCCCACTGCGCATGCTCGCCCTCAGGATACTTTTGGAGCATCGGCTGCAAGTAGCTGACTTTGGCCTGATTCATGGAGGTGCGAGAGCTCTCGCCGAGCAGGGCTTCGGCTCGCTCTCGCATTTGGTCTTCGTTCAGCGGCCAGATGAAGTAGAGAAAGATCAAGGCGCAAAGTAGCAGTCCAGCAATCAGGACGATCGGCCGTTCATGCCAGGGCATCCCATCAGCATGGTGATCCTCGTCGGCCCCGACCGCGCCCTGACCTAGCAAGACGCGAGCTTCATCACGCTGTTTTTGATCGGTCACGTTCAGCGGACTGAAGCCCGCCGATACATGCTCCGCCACTCCCGCACGCGACATCGATCGTCGGCGTACTTCAGCCAGTGCCAGTGTGACAGCGGCAGCTCCGTGAGGTCGGGCCGAGGGATCCTTCTCGAGAAGATGCATGACAAGTTTGTCCAGCCACACCGGACACTCGAGCACGATGGATGCGGGCGGCGAGGGCTTCTGATTCAACACATTCGCCGTCACTTCCTCTATCGTGGCACCGTCGGCGGGGGGTCGTCCGGTCAAGGCCCGGTAGAGCGTGGCGCCAAGGCAGTACAAATCGGATCCCGCCGTCACGTTGGTTGGATCGGCCAACAATTCAGGGGGCAGCAGCGCCAGCTCTTGAACCGTAGGAGGTCGACCGGTCCGAAACGGGGAGCGGCGATTGATCCGAACGTCAAGCAACACGGGGCTCAAACCGGCGGTGATGATCTTCTCAGGTCGCAAACAACCATAAATGACCTTTTGCTGATGGAGATACTTCAGCGCGTCGGCGATCGGTTCGGCGATCTCCAAAACCGATTCCCAGGAGAGACGCGTACGACGATCGAGCTGCGACGAAAGCGTTTCGCCTTCGATCAGCTCATGGGCCAGGTAAGCATCGGTCCCTTCGAAGCCGCCGCCGTAACATCTTACGATCGCCGGATGTTGGATCTGCTTGAGACGCTCCCACTCGTTGGCGAACTCGGTCCGAGCTTCCGGCGTGGCTCCGAAAGGTGAAGCAAAGACTTTGACCGCGACGGCACGTTGCAAGGGAACATGGATCGCGCGCCAGACCGAACTCTGCGAGGGATGGTCACCCAGCTTTGACTCAATGGCGAGCGGTCCTAGGCGGCTCCGAGGCATCGTCAAGTAAGTCCATCGAGTGAAAAGAGAATTCAAGAGGCTGGCTTCGCAGCGCGAGCAGCTCGACCAACCCGACCATCCCAACGCCGCAGAAAAAATCCAGCACCGAAAACTTTTCCGGCACCATTTCGATCACCTTCATTTTCACATGGGTCAACTTGCTGACTACGTCGTTGCTGGCAAGGCTCGAAGTCGATCCCCTTCATTATATCCCGCGAGCGCACTAAATCACGGGCCTCGCGACGCCTCGATCTGATCCTCCAGATGAGCAAAGAAGATAGCCTTGGCGGACTGATAGCTGTCAAGGTCGCCTTCGCCACTTCGCCAGTGGGCTACCTTGGCTTCCTCGAAGCGAATCGCTGTCTCCGGATGCTCGCGGAGCCAATCGCGCATCCGGACCAAACGGCGCCAAAGGGGTGATTCAAGCAGGGTCAAGAGCACGAGATGGGTGGGATCTGGCTGCTCCGGGACCGAATGCCTCGGCTTGATCAGCAGCCTCGCATCCCTTTCCTGATCTGGCCCCGGGATCCAATCCGGCAGGGAAATCTCGCGATAATTCAACCCCTCGATCCGCGGTGTGGCTGCGTCCATCGCCGCCCGGTCGGCGACCCCGGCCACCATGTCAATCGTCGGCCGTGAAATCAATCCTGAGACCGACGTGCTCCCGATGTGCTCGACCACCGTGACCCAACCATCGCAGCTAAAGAGAATGCCACTGCGTGTCTGCTGGAATTCCTGTCGCCAGCGGGCGTCGTAATGCATCAGTCGCACAGGAGGAGGATCAAACATTTGGGCAGCCAACACATGAACAAAAAAGAACCGAGCCCAGCGAAGTGGACTCGGTTCATTGTGTAGCGTTTGCCGCTTCGTTGCGATCCGGCGAAACGATCAATTCTCTACTTGCTGCTTAGCATCGCAAATCGCGAATCGTTGACCTGCTGGCGAACCGAGGCAACGTAAGCCGCATCGGCCCCGCAAAGTCGCTCGTTGGGAACGGTGCAGGTCTTTCCATTTCGCTTCAGCAATCGAACGTAATCGTCGGCAATTTTGATCAATCGCCCCTCGGTGCTGTAGCTTCCGGTGTTGTCGATCCAAACCCGATAGGGGGTGATGGTCACCGAATGGTTCACTGGCAGATCCGCCTCCACCACGCGGACAACCTGCTTGGAGGCAGGTTCGACCGAGGCACGGATCGCTGGTTGGACGTCCGAAGGTGTAGCCGTCGCCCCGAAAAGATCATCCAAGTCGGTCACCTCACCCGAAGAAGCGTCCTCGACAGGAGCACCGAACAAATCATCCAGGTTGCCCTCGTCAGCGGGCGCGGCATCGGATGGAGCAGCGTCGAAAGAATCACCCGGAGCACCGAAGATGTCATCGACCGCAGGTGCTTCGGCCGCAGGTGCTGGATCCCCGAACAAGTCATCGACAGCAGGCTCACTGCCCGGTGCGTCAAAGCCAGGAGCAGGATCGCCGAACAGATCGTCGACGGCGGGCTGATCGGTCGCTGGAGCGGGATCACCGAACAAATCATCGACGCCAGCCGGGGCATCGGCGGCCGGGGCTGGATCACCAAAGAGGTCATCGACAGCAGGTTCACTACCCGGTGCATCGAAGCTGGGAGCGGGATCGCCGAACAGATCGTCCGCTGCGGGTGCGTCGGCTGCCGGAGCCGGATCACCGAACAGGTCGTCCGCAGGAGCAGCGTCGGCTGCAGGGGCTGGCGTGCCAAACAGGTCATCCGCTGCCGCCGGCTCGTCCGCAGCCGGGGCGGGGGTACCGAACAGATCATCCTCCGCTGGGACGTCGGTCGCTGGTGCGGGAGCGCCGAACAGGTCGTCAGCCGGAGCAGGATCAGCCGGAGCAGGATCAGCTGGAGCGGGATCAGCGGCTGGGAAGGGGTTCGTTTCGGCAGGTGCCGGTTTGGGAGGCGCGGGATCCGAGGCTGGCGCGGGTGCCTCAACCTTAGGAGCTGGTGCTGGCGTCGGCTTGGGTTCTGGCTTCGCCGCGGGAGGCGCCGGAGCCTTCTCAGCAGCTGGCTTCTCAGCAGCTGGCTCCGGGGGAGCCTTTTCCGCTTCCGGTGCCGGTGCCGCTGACGGTGCTTCCTGGTGAGCATCGGAGGGAGACTCGATCACTTCGGCGTGGTGTTCATGCGAATGGTCGCCGTGGTGCACTGGAGCCGACTCAATCACGGTTCCCTCGATCACACTTCCTTCGATGATCATGCCATCCATCATGGGTCCGTCGATGATCATCTCACCGCAGCCGATTTCCTCAGGACCACAGCAACTCGGAGCCGGGTAGCTGGGTACGGGGTAGCTGGGCGCACGGTAGCTCGGGGCCGGTGCGCAAACAGGTGCGCAGGCCGGAGCTGGTGGGCAGCAGACGACTTGCGGCGTGCAGCCGGATCGAAACCAGCCCGCTGTCACCGGGGTGACACCCATGACCGAGGTCAAGGTGACAACGAGGGCCCACTGACAAATTCGTCTGAGCTTACGTTTCATGATAATAGGACTCCTCCACAGCAAAACGGTGGATCGGTTGCGGGTGCGTGAATGGGGGCGATCAGTGCGCAACCTCGGGTCAGGCTGCTCGAACAGTCAGCAGGACACGAGGAGTCGGCACGAAGCCGGAAGCGTAGCCCCATATGCTAGTTGTCTGAAAATCAGGCGGCAAGCAGCGAAACTTAGCTAAACTGCGTGTTCTGCGAGTTCGCTACCGATTTTGTCGATCACTGCGGCAAAAACTCGGGTGCCACCGCCTGCCAAAATCAGTCAAACTCCCTAGGTGGCCTCGCAATCTCGGTAACCGATCCGGCCTGACCGCCCTTTGGGGGTGGACACCGAGGACCGGAACCCGCTGACTCTCCCCCGTATTCAATCGATCCTGAATGTTCCGGCTTCTCCAAGGCCTGTTTGCGTCGATGAGCCTCGAGCGGAAGTGTCTGCTCTTTTTTGGCTCAGCGCTGATGGTGCTGATGTTCGGTGCCTTTCTCGTGGTGGAGAAACTCGGGCGTGAGCTGGTCAAGAACACCACACGGACACGGGCTCGCGACTTCAGCGCCGCCGAAGTGCTCCGCATTCATTCGGATGCGGAGTGGTCGAAGGGTCAATCGCCGGAGGAGATCGCTTCGAAGCGAGACACGTTGGGTGGACTTCGCGAAGCATTCCTGGACGACAACCTGGACATCCGCACCGAGTATGAGATCCTCGCGCTCGATGATGGCAACCGCTACGACAAGCTGCCAATGAAGGTTCCGTCGGACCCGAGGGAAATCGAGCAACTCGAGAAACTCAATGCTGACTATCGCGTTCGGCTTGCCGCGCGAATCGACGTCGATCGGCCCGACGTCTCTCGCCCTCTGGACCTTGCCGAGAACGAGCCGATGAGCCAAATCGGTCCAAGCTTGGCCTCGCCTCTCTATCAGGAGGAAGGACCGGTCGATGGTCGTTACATCTATTACACACCAATCTTCTTTACGTTCGAGTGCATGGCCTGCCATTCGTCGCCTGGGATGCTCAGCATGAATCCCAACGAAGATCCTTACCGGCTGGCCGGACAATTTCCTTTTCGTGTCTTCAAAGTCACGATGCCTTACAAGCAAACGCATGACCAGACGACTGCGATTCGAGCGATCGTCGTTGCCTTGGGAATGTTGATTGTCGCGGTCACCCTCTTTGTATTGCATGCGATCGTCCGATACCTCGTGCTCTATCCGATGTATCACCTGCGGGACGTCAGTGACGCGATCACGCATGGAAATACGGATCTGCGAGCCGCGATTGAAACGGAAGACGAGTTTCGCGAACTGGCGGATGCCTTCAATCGCATGCTGCGCCATCTGACTGAAACGCAGGACCAGATCCAGGAAGTCAACAAAGAGCTGGATGCACGAGTCGACCAGCTTGCTCAGTTGAACCTGCAGCTCTACGAAGCCAACCGGCTCAAGAGTGACTTCCTTGCGAACATGAGTCACGAACTTCGCACACCGCTCAATAGCATCATTGGGTTTTCGGAGGTCCTGCAAGGGATTGAATCGCTCAACGACAAACAGCGGCGTTACGCATCGAACATTCAAAAGAGTGGCCGCCTGCTGCTGGAGATGATCAACGACATTCTCGACCTGGCCAAAGTCGAGGCGGGCAAGATGGAAATCAAGTGCACCGAGTTCGATCTTGCCAGATTGATCTCCGCTCAATGCGACATGATCCAGTCGCTATCGGAAGACAAGAACATCTCGCTATCGGTGGAGGTCCCGGACGAATTGCCAAGGGCCTACCAAGATCCCAACAAGCTTGGACAGATTGTCAACAACCTGCTCAGCAACGCGATCAAGTTCACGCCCGAAGGTGGCATGATCTCGGTGCGCGTGTCCGACCTGGAGAACGGCAGATTCCGAATGCTGGTTCGTGATACGGGTGTCGGCATCGCCGAGGAAGACCAACCCATCATCTTCCAGAAGTTTCGTCAAAGCCGAAAAGTCCTCGACGGAGAGGGGCTGACACGAGAGTTTGCGGGTACCGGACTTGGATTGTCGATCGTCAAGGAGTTGGCCAAGTTGCTGGGCGGCGAAGTCGACTTTGAGAGCGAACTGGGACGGGGGAGTTCGTTTTGGGTCATTCTCCCCTGGCGATATGCCCCTCATCGACCTGTTGATTTGACGGCTCCCACGATTGCCACGGCCGAGTCGTCGGCGGCCTCCGCTTCTTAACGTGGTGCGCACGTCGTGACCTATGCTTCCTCGGAAGCAGACGGTGGCGTGCTTGCCCGACCGTTGGATTGCTTGATCGAACCAACCGTCAGGACCGGAACTCACGCCAGTTTCGGATCCACGTTGAGTCCAGATCGTGACGTTCCCGTTCCATCGCGCCCTTCTTTCCATGAACGTACTTGTCGCTCTGTTTTCCGTCGCGAGTTTGATCTGGCTCGTACCCGTGATTCAGCGAGGTCGACTGTTGGCCATCGCGATGTTGACTCTCGGGGTCGGCACCGTGCTGGGGCCCTACTTCTTTGCAATTGACGGTCCCATTCAATTCAGCCTGGATCGAATTCTTTGGATCGCGATGTTTGGGCTGTCGCTGGCTGGATGGCGTTTGGGTCACGTACGGATCCCGGCGATCACACGCATGGACTGGGTCGTGATGGCCATCGTGGGATGGTTCTTGATCAGCGCCCTCGCGCGGCGGCCCAGTGCTCCCGAAAAGTTCCCCCGAGGAACGTGGTTGTTCTACGTGGCGATGCCGGCCGGCATGTACCTGATTGCAAGGATCGTTCCCGTTCGCAGCAGAGACATCCAGTGGCTGACACTCGGATTGGTCGGACTCGGTCTGTACCTCGCAGTCACCGCCATGTTCGAGGTGTGTGGGTCTGCATGGGCTCGTGTTCCCGCAGTACATCGTCGATCCGGAATCATGGCAGTTCTTCGGTCGCGGCCGCGGTCCGTTGATGAACCCATCAGGAAATGGCTTCCTGATCGGCATTTCTCTGACCGCCTGTTTGCTGGGAATCATCAGATCGGGTCGAGAGGCAAGTTGCTTTACGGAGTAGCCCTGGTCATTTTGCTCGGTGGACTCTACGCAACCTTGACAAGAAGTATCTGGCTTGGCGGGCTCGGTGGGCTAGCGATGGTTGGCTTGGTGTACTCACCTCGATGGATTCGTGTGCTCGGACTAGCGACCGTTGTGCTCTTGGGGGGCGTCTGTTCTTGGGGTCAAGGATCAATTGGTTCGGATGAAACGTGACAAAAACCTGACGGCTGCCGATGCGGAGAAATCGGTCAAGCTCCGTCCACTCTTGGCAGTCGTTGCTTGGGAGATGTTCAAGGATCGCCCCCTGACGGGCCACGCCTATGGACGCTACCCGCAAAAGAAAGATCGCTTCCATACCAACCGAAGCTACGCCCTGCCGCTGGAACAAGCTCGTGACTATGTCCAGCACAACGTGTTCCTGTCGATCCTGGTCGATACCGGACTGATCGGTTTCGGACTCGTGCTCGCGTGGATGATGATGGTTGCGGGAATTGGGTGGTCGGTGGCTCGCAATTCCCTCGCAGGACCTGAAACGCGATCCGTTGGCCTGCTGATGTTGGGAATGATGACAGCATACGTTTGCAACGGGATGTTCCATGATCTGTTGATCATTCCCATGGCCCATATGTTCCTCTTCTTCATAGCTGGCATCACGGTCTCGGTCTATCAATACGGCTTGGCGGCCCAGAAGCGATCTGCCCCGCGGAGCCAAATGGACCGGCTCGGGCACAAGCAACCGCATGACGCAGTTGGCCACGCGAGTGATCGCCAGCGGTTGCGGCTGCGAGCGATTTGACGTGACGAAACATGGCGAACACAATGATCGCTCGCCGGCGATCCGCTTCGATCGCCTTGAACGCTCGTCTTGATCGCCCGAACTTGATGATCGAACTTGATGATCGAACTTGATGATCGAACTTGATGATCGAACTTGATGATCGCATCGAGCGAATGCATCGGGCGATCGGGGGCGGTTGTTCATCAGCCCACGCACGTTCGCCTGACGGAATCAAGGATCCTCCCATGCCGCTGCTGTCAATCCATCGAACCCTGCTCTCGCCAGTGGTCGGTGTGCTCCTCGCGTTCCTCGTCAGCTGGACGGGGATCGAAATACGGGCCAACGCTGCCGACCCCCTCCTTCCCAACGTGATCGTGATCATGGCCGATGACATGGGCTACGGAGATGTCTCGTGCTATGGAGCGACGGAGCTAAAGACACCGAACATTGATCGACTCGCTGCCGAGGGTCAGCGTTTCACCAGTGGTTACTGCAGCGCGTCAACCTGTACACCCACACGTTACTCGTTCCTGACTGGCACCTATGCGTTCCGCCAGAAGGGGACCGGCATTGCCCCGCCCAACAGCCCTGCATTGATCACAGCCAGGAACCGTCACGATCGCTTCTGTGTTGAAGCAGGCCGGGTACCGCACAGCAGTGATCGGGAAATGGCACCTTGGCTTGGGGACCGGTGCACCAGACTGGAACGGGGAACTGAATCCCGGACCATTGGAAATCGGGTTTGATCACTGTTTCTTGTTGCCGACGACCAACGATCGTGTTCCGCAGGTCTACGTTGCCGATCATCGAGTGCCCAATCTGGACCCCACGGACCCGCTATGGGTCGGCGATGAACTCCCTAGCGACGATCACCCCACGGGCATCACACATCGCGATTCGCTCAAGATGGACTGGTCGCATGGGCACAACTCAACGATCCACAACGGCATCAGTCGGATTGGCTTTTACACCGGCGGGCATGCTGCCAGGTTTCGCGATGAAGATCTCGCTGACAAGTGGGTTGAGAGTTCGACGGAGTGGATCGACCAAAACCGAGATCATCCCTTCTTTCTCTTCTTCTCCTCTCATGATCTGCACGTTCCGCGAGTCGTCCACGAGAGATTTCAGGGGGCGACTTCCCTGGGACCTCGGGGTGATGCCATCGTTGAACTCGACTGGTGCGTGGGACAGTTGCTCGAGAAGCTCGATCAGCTTGGCCTGGCAGACAAGACACTGGTCGTCTTTTGTAGCGACAACGGCCCCGTCCTCGACGACGGGTACAAGGATGATGCGATCGAGAAGATTGGTCTCCACAAACCGGCGGGACCCTATCGTGGCGGCAAGTACAACGTCTTCGAAGGTGGGACCCGAACGCCCTTCATCACACGCTGGCTTGGTCGAATACCAGCCGGGGAATCGGATCAAATGGTTTGCACGGTCGACCTCGCCGCTAGCTGTGCGGCAATGGCTGGTGTGGAATTGCCTGAGAGCGCGTGTCTGGACAGCTTCAATCTGTCGGGGGCATTGCTTGGGGAAGCCGATGCCAAAGGCCGCGAGAGTCTCGTCCAGCAAGACAATGGGCAAGGTGGCAACTACGGATTTCGCGAAGGCGATTGGAAGTTACTTCGCCATGACTCGGGAAAAACGTCCAACACGGAACGAAGGCTCCAGCGCCGATCGATCGAGCCGTTTCAACTCTACAACCTGAGTAGCGACCCCGGTGAGCGAACCAACGTGATCGATCAGCACTCAGAAGTCGCGACGCGACTGAAAGAGCAACTTGCCCAGATCATCGAATCGGGCCGTAGCCGGCCGTAGTGGATCTTTTGATGACCCAAAGCACGACGTTGCGGCTTCGTGCCTTGAGTTGATCCGTCAGCAATGCCCAGGATCCAAAATCGGTCTCACTTGCCTTGGTCTTGGGCAACCCTTGCTGGTATGGCAATGCGGCGATACTCGAACTCGCGGAACAGCATCGCGAGATTCAACAGTGTGACCAGCAGGCCCACGATCAAAACCAGAATCGCGAGCATTGGGTCGAAGCCCTTGTCGAACGCCTCGACCAGTGACCAGGCCCAATCGATTGCCTCCATGGGCGTGTAGGAATAGGGTGGCGAGCCCGTCGTCAACACCGAGAGAATTGTCGGTAGCAGGGCTGCCAAGCCCAAGACAGCGATCGCCGTGCTGATCGGGATCGGCAACATTCTTCCAAAACGATGACTCAACGGCATCGAAATCAATCGAATCACACCGAGATACGCCCACAGGTAACCCACAATCAGCATGGCAAACACGACCGTCTCCGTCGATGGCCGACGATTGAACTCCAGCAACTGACCGAATGCTCCGAGCGAGATCGCCCCAACGGTTCCGCTGGCGAGCGCAAACACATAACCGGTGCCGGGGCCCGGAGTGAACCAAGTCAAGAACACCCGACCCGCCAGCGTTCGAGGCAAACCTCGCTGCACTCGCGGGCTCAGTTCTGGTGACTCCGAGAGCGTGAGCATGCCCATCAGCAGCCAATAGCCGCCGACGATCATCGTTCCAAAGTTCAGCACGTCGGGATCCTTGAAGGTCATGGCGATTCCAGCGATGGAGCCCACCCAAAGCAACTGCTGGATGAACATGCACCACCGCAGTCCCGTCGATCGATTCTCGGTGATTGGCGCGACGCGAGCCGCCGCGGCCTTGAGGAACACCACGGCACAGGACGCGCTGATCAAGAAGCAGACGACCGTCATCATGATGACCTCTGCATCGGCGCCCCAATTCTCACTGAGCAGTCCGTCCAAACAGAGGATCGCGCAGAATAGCTCGACCAAGAAGATCACGACGATCAGCACGAGCAAGATCATGGTCTGGCCCACACGACCGGAGGCGATGGTCGCCAACATCAATGCGAACGACGTGAGTACGAGCGAGCTGACGAATACGATCGCAAGCAGCAGCGCGATCGTTGGCAGATCGACACCGCGCAGCAGATAGGAAAAGGCCAGGCAGGGCACAATCGCCGCGAAATAGATCATCATCTGAAGCATCGCACTATTCAGTTTGCCGACGACAATCCGCATCGAAGACAGGCGTGTGATGACCAGCATTTCGAACGTGTCATCATCAATTTCAGCCGCCAGCGAACGATAGGCGGCCAGCGGAACGATCCCCATCATCGGGATGGCCAAGATGAAGTAGTAGCCGGCCAGCAGACTCTGCCCCGTGGGCACGTAGTAGACGTCGGGAGCGTTGAGAATAACGCCGAGGATCGTCCATGATGTCGATGCAAGAAGGAGCAGAAAGAAGGTAATGATGAACTGGCGACTCTTGAGCGATTGCCGGGCTTCCTTGATGAGGATCGGATTGAGCCAACTGGAAACCTGCTCGACCCGCCGGTCGAGCCATGACAAGAAACCTGTCCCCTCCACATCCAAAGCAAGCGGATGATAGGCAACCTCAGCCTCGGGATCATCCTCTCGAAACTGCGAGGTCGTCGCCCCCAGGTGCGTCGCTGGCTGGCTGGCATCGCTCACTGCACCCGGCCCTTCGTGATGTGCAGGAAGACATCCTCAAGGGTTTCCTCCCTCGCGGAATACTCCAGAACTTCGATCCGCGCGTCACACAATCGTCGCAAAATCTCGATCTGCTGTGATGGTCCGCCATCGATTGAAAATTGAATCAGATCGTCCTTGAATTTGGGGTCAATGGCTGAGTCGATCTGGTGCAAGATCCTCATCGCAGCATCGATTGGCCCTGCGATCCTCACTCGAACTTCGCGAGCCCGTTCCATCGACTTTCGAATGTCGTCAACGGTCCCGGTCGCCAACAGTCGCCCTTGTTCGATGATCCCGATGCGATCGCACATCTCGGCAAGTTCCGTGAGAATGTGGCTGCTGATCAAAATCGTTTTGTTCTCAGCAGCCAGTGCACGAATGATGCGCCGGAGCTCGATTCGCGCCCTGGGATCCAAACCAGCCGCCGGTTCGTCGAGAATCAGCACCGCTGGATCATGGATCAAAGCACGTCCCAAGCAGAGCCGCTGTCGCATCCCTTTGCTAAGTCCGCGAATCGGTTTCTCTGCCAGACCGCGCAACCCGGTGAAATCCATCACCCAACGCAAGCGACGTGTTCGTTCTCGGCCAACCAATCCATGCGAGCGGGCAAAGAAGTCCAAGTACTCAATGCAGTTCGTGTCGGCGTAGGTTCCAAAGGCATCCGGCATGAAACCCAGCCGCGACCGGACGCGGTCGGGATCGTTCACCGATGACAAACCTTCCACATAGGCCTCGCCAGAAGTTGGCAGCTCCAAGGTCGCAAGGATGCGCATGCTGGTCGTCTTGCCAGCGCCATTCGGTCCGATGTAACCAAAGACGCTGCCGCGAGGGACTTCGAAGGAAACGCCATCGACTGCATGAGTCGACCCAAACGTACGACGTAAGTCCCGGAGTTCGATCACCGGTCCATCCCAGACCGTTTGCAAACCGGATGAGCCGCCAGGCTTTGCTTTCTCCCTGGATGGCAGGATCATTCCACCTCTCCCAGCACCACATGAACGCTGTCCATGATGATGGTGTCCTCGATTCCGATGCGATCCTTTGCCACGCTGGCCTTGGCGACGAAAGCACCGGAAGGTAAACGCCGCGACCAAAGTTCCAAACGTCGCTCCAACTGACTAACTTGCAAGCCCGCCATGGCGCCACCCAATCGCACCATGTTGTTGCGCAGCATCGGCACCTCCCCAAGGCTTGGCAGTACGTTGGGCCCGAGAATCTGCTTGACCCGATCCGCGCCGGCCCGGCCTAGTGGTTTCGTTTCGCCCGCTTTCACCTCATCGACTTCCCACGTGATTCCACTCGAATCACAGACCAGCAGCTCGTGCAGCGTTACCGACAGTCCATTGCTGACCGTTGCCCCATCGGAAGCAAACTGAAACACCAACCCCGATGGCGAAGGAATCGGACGCATGCTCAAGTACTGAACCTGATCTCTCGGCGGCAAAAACGAACCGTCAAGAAACTGTCGATCCCCTTGGACGCGAAGCAATCCAAGCCGACCTGATCCACCGTTGCTACGGTTGTACCGATTCAGCGCCGGCGTATGGCGTACGGGAAAAACAGCTGTGTCCTTCGGTAGCTCGATCCCTTGACCGCTACCGAGCACCGCGTAATAGGTCTGCCTCGACTGCTCGACCAGATAACCGTTCGCCGAATCGACCCAAGTCAACTGACGCGACCGGACCTTCGTGGTTGTGCCGTCGGAACCAATGGCGTAAACGAACAGGCTGATGGTCACGAGCGCTGCAAGAACTGGGGCGACAAAATAGAGAATGTAAAGTCGCCGACGCTTTCTCAGAAACCAGTAGCAAACGGGTCCAATTAGCACGACGAACAAGGTGTTGAGTAGCACAAAGGACTTAACCGGCGGCTGACCTACCGACGGAATCAACCACATCCAATAGTTGGAGTTGCCCCGAGCAACATCGATCCCCATCCGCTCTCGCCAGTTGACTTGGCCAGCCTCATGACACTGGACGATCGTGTTCCAGAACTGGAAACTGCCGGGGAAAGGATCTGGCGAGTCGATCGCGAGGACCGTTCCCAAACCGAACGAGCCAATGCGAACACCATCGGCCACGCTGGATGGGCTGACCGTCCGAGCAAAGGGATGGTTCTTCTTCTTCAGTTCAGCATAAACAGCTCGACGTGGTTCCAGTTTCAAGTTGTTGCGTCGCGAATACGAGCTGGAGGCCTGCATCACTCCACCCCATTGAGCGATCAGCTCGGACGTATCGTTGTCCCCTTTCAGTTCTGGCACTACCGGAATCGTCTTGATGAAGGATGCGTGACGGCTGTCAAGTTCCTGGGTCGACAGTCTGCCTAGAAAGGACTCCGCTTTCGGCGCCAACGCAGCGTGCACCCATAGATTGCCTCCCGCGGCCAGCCAAGACATCAAGTGCTCAAATCGTCCCGGCTGCGTCGTCTCGATTCGCGCAAGCACTGGGGCCGAAACGAGAATGATGTCCAGCTGCGAATAACCGAGCCACTGCTCCTGCAAATGGACTTCGTCAAAGGTTCGGAACTGGACCTTTGCTGGCTGAATACCCTGAGCCAACCTTTTGGCTGCGACATGCTTGAGTCGGTGAACCGCAGCATCCTCGGGAAGTGGGCCATCTCCCAAGACGGTCATCAGTGTTCGTACATCGGGATACATCTCCCAAGGCTCGCCCCTCGCTGACGACTCTTCTCCAGAGAGAATTCCGACCAACGTGGTTTGCTCTGCGTCACGCGACCGTAGCCCACCGGGCAATGAGAATGAATTGAATTGTGGGTCCAGTTGCTTGCCGTCCTCGATGAGCCCAATACGAAGTGAGTCCCAAGGCACATAATGCGGCACAAAAATCGGCAGTCGGAATTGACTCGCGCCCTGAGGAAGGGTGACGGCGCGGCGGTACTGAAAGTCCAACTGGCTCTTGTTGCGGGCCTTTGGTTCCAGCGTGACCTCGAGGTGACGATCTCGAAGAAACGCCTGTCCTGTAGGCAAGAAGTAAAGGGACATCGGTTGGTATCCGTTGCCTGAGGTCGCCTCCATCTCGACGGTCATCACGAATCCAGCGACGCGGGGCTTATTCGGCAGGCTAGCCACGGTCAGCGTTTCGCCTCGCGCCGCCGACGTCCAAAGTGAGAGGACAACCGCGCAACAGGCTCCGATGATTCCAACGATCTTGCGCAGCCAAATAGCCGCACGATGGTTCATCTCGTGCTCTCCTGAGTCGGAGCAGGCACGTCACGCGAACCTCGACCACGACGCCCGGCAAAGGCTCTCCAGGTCAAACCCGTTGCTGTGGAAAAGAGGTAAGCCACCGAGAACATGCCGGCATAAACCAGAAAGCAGCCCAGCGATGTAGCGATCAGCAGCGAACCGACCTTGGCCCATTGCTGGTCGTCAACAATCGCGGCGCGAAACGTGTACATCATCAGCGCGCAAAGAGCGATCAAGAAGATGCAGAAGCGGAGCGAGATCTGGGGCAAGGACCGTTGGGGAAGGGGCGTCCGTTCAGTACCAAAATCGGTCAATGTCCCCTCCAGGCCGGTGAATCCATGAGACTCGCAAAGACGTTGAGTTCCGATGCCCTACCGTAGGCGAGTCTCTCCGAGACTCGCAAGAAACGCAGCAAACGTCCGCCTTGGAAAGGCGGACCTACCGTAGGCGAGTCTCTCCGAGACTCGTGTGCTGTGTTCCCAGGCCCAATTATTCCCAGGCCCAATTGTTTCCAGGCCCAATTGTTTCCAGGCCTCGTTTGCACCCGATCAATCGAGAGGTCGCACCCGAATGTCTTTGAACTCGGTCCACATCGGTGCGCCGCCGTGCAATTGAACGGCAAGGATGCCTTCGGCCAGCCCCAATTTCGGATTGTTATCGGTGAAATCAAGGACCAGCCGGCCGTTGAGGTAGTGACGAATTCGATTGCCTTTGGCAATGATCACGACGTCATTCCAGTCATCGACCTTCATCAGGTCCTTGAAGCCGGCCTGATCAATCAGATCGTCGCGAATCACTTTCTTGCCGTCCGCGTCCCAAACGGCTTGCTCGCCTACCATACAGATCCGACCACGAGTCCCCTTCTCATCATAGATAAAGGAGGAGACGTTCGGAAAATCCTCTTCGTTGCGGAGCTCATGTTGATACCCGGCAACAACCCAATCGTTCTTGGCCTTATCTCCATTGGTCAGATGCCGCGATCGATACTGAATTCCTGAGTTGTTGCTCGCGGTGCAACGAAAAGAGAGACGCAGCTCAAAGTCCTTCAGAACTCCATCCTTCCAAATCAGGAACGTATTTCCCTTCGAAGGATTTTCCTTGGTGGTTTCGCCATGGATCACCCCATCACGAACCGACCACATCGTGGGATCGCCATCCCAGCCACTTAGGTCCTCGCCGTTGAAGATGACTTTCATATCGGCCGACTCGGGCGGCGCTTCCATCGGAAGGTCTTCCGCGAATGTAAAAGTCGTCGCCAAAATCAAGGCGGACATTGTCAATGATCGAATCATGCAGGAGCTCCGGATCGTTATGCAAGAACAGGGATTTGAAATGGTCAGTGAACCGCCATGAGTATGACTGAACGACCTGTGCAACTCAAACGGGCAGGACCGCGGACGTTTGCGCACGGCGTGACCTCCAAGCCACGTGACCCCCAGGCCACGCAAGGGCGTCAGCCCAACATGGGCAACAGAGCAGCCACGACCAAGAGGTTCGTCCAACCAAGGCGTGCCGACGCTTAGAGGCCCAAGACCTCGACTCCCTGGCGAAACACGACATCCACAGGGATCCCCTTCCTCTGCAGCAAATCGAGTTCTTCTTGAAGCTGAGGACCGATCACGCCCATTTGCTCCACGAGACGGGCTGCCCCCTCATAATCGCCGTCCCCTTGAAGCTGAAGCAACTTCGCCGAAAGGGCCTCGGCAGCAGCGCGAAACCGATCAACGTTGACACGATACTTCCCATCCGCTTGCCGCTCAAACGCTCCCTGATCGCGAAAGAAGTTGAAGCGAATCATGTTCGCCTTGCCGTGGGCGCTGGAGGCACCGAATCGTACGCTTCGAAAGATACCAGCCATGAAGGTGACGTAAAAATCTTCCAGCTCAGCTTCCAACTCTCCATCGCGTTGTAGCTGCTGAATCATGTGAAGCCCCAAGATATCGGCCTTTCCCTCCTCAATCGCGCCGGCATGTTCCTTCAGCGCAGTCCTCACGCTGCCACGCCCGTTGATCGTGTTTTTGATGCCAAGACCATGGGCCACTTCATGAAACATCGTGTTGCTGAAAAATGCCTCGAAGGTGACGTGATCACGTTGATCCTCAGCGATCAGCTCATCAGCGATAGGCAGCAAGATCTTATCGAACTTGGCTCGCATGGCGTTCTGCAGCTGTAGCCGTCGGGTCCCCTTTTGCAGCTGCACCTGTTCATCATTCGGCAGATTGATCGCGATTGTCTTGGAACCGGCATTGCAATCCCCAGCGTAATAGACCACGTCGTAGGCATTGAGCTCCGTATCGGTTCCGGGCTGTTCTTGCTTGTAACGATCGGGAACGGGCAGCGAGGACTGAAGCTGTGGAAGAAACTCCGCATAGCGAGCCAACCGTGCGCTCCACTGTTTGTCCTTCACCAATACATAACATTCGTGAGCGGTCTTGTAGCCATAGAGTTGGTCTTCATAGTTCTCGATCGGGCCGATCACGACATCGATCGTGTTGTCGTGCATATTGAGCCAAGCGAGGTCGCTCGGCTGATAATCGTCGGTCAGCAATGCGTCGGCACGAAGCCGGAGGTAGCGTGCGAGCCCTGCGTCCTCGGCCAGTTCTGCGGCCTGATTCAACAACTGGGCCGTTTGCTCCATCTCATTGGCAAATTGCTTGCGGTAGGGAACGACCTGAAGATTGCCATCCTGATCGCGTCGGATGAATGTGTAGAGATCATCTTTTCCGGTTAGCTTCGCGGCCTCAAACTCTTCTTTGCTCATGTCGTCAGGATAGAAGTTGGCACCAAGGGGCTTGGCACCAAATCCGGGGATGAAAGGCTGGTTCCCATTCAATCGATCCCAGGGTCCGTAGTTGATCTCGGTGAAGCGGCGCTGCAGTGGGTCTTTGATCCCGTCGAGCAGCCCGCTGCGGTCACCGTAGGCCTCGTACCAGAAGCAATCATTCATGATGGACGCGGCACGAATCAGCAGCGGAATCATCTTCCGCTCGTTTTCAGACAATTGCGAGACGTCGGTTGTCAATTCGACGGGGACGTATTGCCCAAGTCGCGCAGCGACGTCAACCGGCTCATCCGCCTTCGCCATGGGAAAAGGGGGAAGCCAAGCTAACGTTACGAGTGAAATCCCAAGGACGAGCCGATGAACAGTTCTCATGGTGTCGACAGTGATCGAGGCAAGGCGGAGCTTCATGCACGCGCGGAAGGAGAACCTTCCACAACCATCCGTACGATGGACTTCCAAGTCCGTCGCATCCTACCCTGAATCCGCACGAGGGACATCCAAGTCCGTCGCTTCCTGCCCTAAATTCGTACGATGGACTTCCAAGTCCGTCGCATCCCACCGTAGATCCGTACGATGGACTTCCAAGTCCGTCGCATCCCACCCTAGATCCGTACGATGGACTTCCAAGTCCGTCGGCATCCCACCCTAAATCCGTACGATGGACTTCCAAGTCCGTCGCATCGATTTTGGCCGAAAACGATTACCGATCACCAAAAAGATTCACTCGGAACCCGGGTTGAGACTACCCGAGAGCAGCAGTCCCGCGATCTCGATCTCAGCCAAGCGCAGGGACTGCATCGCGTCGACGTAGGCCAATTGATTGTTGGCATAGGTGCGTTGGACTGTTAGTAGATTGACAAAGCTGATCTCGCCGAGCTCATACGATTGGCGGGTCAGCTCCAAAGTTTCCACCGCCTTGGGAAGAATACGATCGCGGAATCGATCGACTTGCTGCGCCGCATTGCTGTAACGCTCGAACACGGGGGCAAGTCGCTGGCCAAGCCCGAGTTCGACTCGCTGTAGCTCACGCTGCGCTGCTGCCAGCTCGTATCGCGCTGCGCTAATCGCGCCTTGATTTTGGTTCCAAATGGGAATCGGTAGGGAAACCGTCAAGGCACCATCGGGATCACCACCAATTCCGTTGTCGCGCCAGTTGTACAGCCCCGAGACGGTGACGTTCGGCCGGGGCTCGATCAACTGCCGTTGCAGATTGCAGCGTGCGCGTTCGATCTTGGCCAGGACCGATACGATCTCTGGACTTTGGCTTTGAATCTGTGACAAGGATTCGGCAAAGATCAAACCCTCGGCAACTTGTTCGAGGCTACCGGCCAGCGGTTGGGGCATCATCGAAGCTTGGCCGAGCAGTGCGGCAAGCTCACGCCAAACTCGTAACTGTGCATTGTGCGCGTTTTGATTCAGGATGCTGGAAGACTCGACTTCCAACTCCGCTTGCAGCACGTCTGCACGGCTTACCTCTTTCGCCCGGAGCAGCTCCGACGCAATTTGCACCCCTTTCTCGCTGATCTGAACGAGCTCTTGCGTGAGCTCCAATTGCCGCTCGGCGCGAAGGGCTCGCACGTAGGCCTTGCGCACGTCCGTCAAGACACGCTGTCGTTCGGCCATGAGTTCCTGGTAGAGCCGGTTCGCGTCATGCAGAGCTATCGAACGATCGAGCTGCAGCTTCTTAGGCACCACGATTTCTTGGGAGAAACCGACTCCATACTGCTCGGCCAAACCGTCACTGCCGAGCTGTTGCAGATCGATCCCGACCGCAGGATTCGGCTTCAAGCCCGCCTGCAGCGCCCGCCCACGGGCTGCGTTGTAGAGCGCCGACGCTCGTTGAATCGCAGGGCTGGCTGATAGAGCCATCGACTCGAACGACTCAAGCGTCCATGCATTGGGCGCGGGATCGACGATCATGCCGGCGTCGGATTCCAACTCCGTCGCCGCCTCGATTCGCAGCCCCTGACCTGCGTCCTGAGCTCGGATCGGGTCGCTGAGCTGGCCCCAAACCGGCCCCGCAAGCACAAGGCACGCCGCGAGCCAAGCGCTGGATATGAAAAAAATGCGTCGGCAGATTCGTCGACATTTGGAAGCTTGCATCGTCCATCCTTGCATCCATGCAGTGTTGATCGATCTCGCGATCGACCTTCTTCGTCTCGATCGGTTCCCCTGGTGGACGACTTGAGAGGGGTCGCGAAGAGCGATCGCGCCAGTGCCCGCGCGCCCCTCACAGTCGTCAAAGACAACCCGAATCCCCAGACCGCCGGCCAATTTCCTGGCTGGAAGGGACCCCAAACGGGGCAGGTTTGCCGACGAGGGGTCCGCATGTTCAAGGCGGACATTGGCAGCTTTGCTGCGCTGTTCTGTGAGTCTCGGAGAGACTCACCTACGGTAGGTCGGCCTCGATGCTGCCTACGAATCACACGGTTTCACGCGTCGAACGACGAACCTTGGGGTGCCAAACCGGTGTTTCCTTTGAAATCGCTAGCACGCGGCTGTTATAAATGATGCTCAGCGGCCCCCAACCGAATTCACCTGGGCTCGATTCCCATGCATCGCTTTTCACTTGTCCTGCTGCTGGTGGCTGGCTTGAATCATCCTGCACGCTCGGCGGATCGCGATGCGATTCTGGATCGGGCTGCCGAGAAGATTGACTCAATCCTCGAAGCGAGTTGGCAGGTGGACGGAATCGCTCCGGCGCCATCGAGCAGCGACGCGGCGTTCCATCGTCGGGCTTGGCTCGATTTCGCCGGAGTCGCGCCACCGGTCGCCGAGACCCGGGCGTTTCTTGCGGACCAGCGACAAGACAAACGCAAGGACCTTGTCGACCATTTGCTTCGCTCGCCTCAGTTCGCTAACCACATGGCGACACGGTGGAATGAAACGTTGCTCCCACCCGACGCTCAGTCACAGTTGCAGCAGCAGGGGAACGTCACCTCGCTTCATCGCTGGCTGCAAGACCAGTTCTACAACAACGTTCCCTACGATCATCTCGTAGGCAGCTTTCTCACCGCCGGAGGCGCCGCCGACTCGGGGCCGGCAATCTTCTACACATCTCATTCCGTTGAGCCCGAGAAAGTAGCGGCGGCGACCTCTCGCATCTTTCTGGGGCTGCAACTTCAGTGCGCTCAGTGTCACGATCATCCGTTTGATCGTTGGACCCAAAAGGACTTCTGGCATTACGCAGCCTTCTTTAGCCAACTGGAGCAAAGTGATTCGCAAGGGGGACGCCAAGCCATCATTGAGGATCGTGCCGGGCGCGAGGTCATGCTTCCCGAAACCAATCAGGTCATGAAGCCTCGCTATCCAGGTGTTTCCGAACCACCAGAGGAAGACCCCCGCGATATCCGTCGCAGACAATTGACGATTTGGTTGGCGTCGCGAGACAATCCCTATTTCGCTCGCGCTGCCGCCAATCGCGCTCGGGCGCATCTCTTTGGACGAGGCATCGTCGACCCCGTTGACGCCATGGATGCCCTCAATCCACCGAGCCATCCCGAGCTGCTCGACTACTTAGCGAATCATCTGATTCAGCTTCGTTTTGACTTGCGAAAGTTCTATGCCACTCTCGCTCGGACACAAGCGTACGGGCGGACCAGCGCGCTCACTTCCGAGCAGCGACCGCCTGCGGACTCGTTCGCCGCCATGACGGTCAAGACGCTCACCGGCGAGCAGTACTACGACAGCCTGCTGCAGAACGTATTCTGTCGCAGCGGGCTCGGGCAGACGGAGGGATCGCCCGATTTCATGGCCGCCAGACAACCGTTTCTTGCTCGCATGCGTGCCGTTGGCTCCTCACCGACCGATTACCCGCACGGTGTCGTTCAGGTCTTGGGGATGATGAACGGTCCGGAGATCCTCGCCGCCAGCAACCAGGACCAAAGGGGATTGCTCGCCTGCGCTCCAGGCCCCCTTCTTTGATGATGCGCAGCGGATCGAAACGATCTTCCTGGCGACGCTTTCTCGTTTTCCCACCGCCCAGGAATCCCAACGTATCCAAGCGCTTTTATCCGAGGCTGAAACACCCGAGCAACATGCTGCCGCCATCGCCGATGTGCTTTGGGTGTTGCTGAACACCGCTGAATGTGCGATGTGCCCTTGAGCCTTGCCGGCATGGTTGAATTCAAACTGAAAGACCCATTGATGAATGACCTCCGAATCGATCGCCGCCGCTGGGCTCAGTTTGTCACGTTCGGCGCGATGGGAGCCTGCTCGAGTGGTTGGCTACCGCAACTGGCGGCTGCTGCAGAGACGGTGCGCGAACAGGGGCGACACTGCGTCTTGCTTTGGATGTCGGGCGGCCCCAGCCAGCTCGATACTTTCGACATGAAACCCGGTCACGTTCATGGTGGGTCGTTCAAGGAGACATCGACAAGCGTCCCAGGCCTGCGCTTCAGTGAGCACCTGCCCAAGCTGGCAACACATGCCGACTCGTTGGCAATCCTACGCGGCGTCAGCACCAAGGAGGGTGATCACGAGCGTGGTACGATCTTGATGCGCACCGGACACATCCCGGGCGGGCCCGTTCGCTATCCTTCGATCGGTTGCTCACTCTCCAAGTCGCTGCGGCGAGAGAACGGGGAATTGCCCAGCTATGTCAGTATCTCGCCAGGACCCTTCGCGCGAAACTCAATCAGTCCGGGCTTTCTGGGCCCCAAGTATGCCGCCACTTCGGTGGCCTCGGTAACGCCAGCTAACGATTCCGAGTTTGCGCAGTTGCGCGTCGACTTTCTTCGACGGGCGGAGCAGATTGGCGATCAGCGAAACGCGCAGCGTCTTGATCTGTGGCGGTCGATGCAAGCGGAATACATGAGCAACCATACTTCTGCTAACGTTCTGGCCCACGACACGGTTTATCAGTCGGCAATCAGAATGCTCGACAGTCAAGCTCGCGACGCGTTTGACCTCTCCCAAGAACCGGATAACGTTCGTGAAGCTTACGGCCGAGGAACGTTCGGCCAAGGATGCTTGATGGCAAGACGACTAATCGAGCGAGACGTGCCGCTGGTGGAAGTTACTCTCGGTGACGGACTCGGCTGGGACACCCATGCCGACAACTTCACGCAAGTGCGTCGGCTAAGTGAGCAGCTGGATGCAGGCTGGGCGACGCTGATCAGCGAGCTTCGCGATCGTGGTCTACTCCAGCGGACAACCATCCTTTGGGCCGGTGAGTTTGGACGGACACCCGTGATCAATTCCAATGGTGGCCGCGACCATTTTCCCCAGGCATTCAGCTGTGTTTTGGCCGGGGGTGGCGTCGCTGGCGGCACCATCCATGGCACGACAAGCAAAGACGGCATGGAGGTGATCGATGGAAAGATCAACCAGCAAGATTTGCTGGCCACCCTATGCCAAGCGCTCGGCGTCCCACCTTCGACCGAGAACATCGCAGACGGAGGCCGACCGATCGCGATCGCCGAGGGCAATGTGATTCAAGGAGTTCTCAGCTGATGCACGATCCTCAGCGAAGGGTGAGTTGCCTATGGGAGACCAATCACTTGCTGTGGGCGACCTTGCTCGCGATCACCTCCCTAGCGCCGATGGGTTGCGACCGTCAGCCAGCAGCAACGCCCGCTTCCCCAAAACCGGAAGCAGTCCAGAGAGTTCCGTTGAAGCCAGATGCTGCTGAACCAACGGTACCGGAATCCTCGGCATCGGAATCCTCGCTGCCTGATCCACAAGCAAGTTCCGACGATGCGTCTGTATCTGACTTGGCATCAGTCGAACACTTGGAGGCGTCAAAAGATCGACTGGAGCAACCTCAGGTAGGCGAAGAAGTACTCTCGGCCATCGCGAACGACGGTACAGATCGCGACACACAGAAGGCCGAGACTCCAGAGCGGGCTCCCTATCGCCTGTTGCTGCCGACCACTGCAGGTCCCCTGCTTGTTGATCTCGACATCCACGTTGATGGCCGCCCACTAGCCGAAGTCTTTGACAGGCGGATCGAATCGATCGCCGAAGCAGCACGAGGGGACGCCGCTGATTTGACATGGCATGGACTCTTCAAGTACATCGAGGCCAATCCGCAGCCGTTTGGTCGCTCGCGAATCGATGCGCAGCAGTATCGAAACATGATTCAGATGTATGACAGGAATCGGAACAAGCAACCCGACGCGGAGGAGATTGCACTCTTCTTGTTTCGTGACAGCGGTTTTTCGGGACCCTTTCGAATGGTGGGGACCAATTTTTTTCGCCAGATGAACCGCAGCCAATCCCCCTTGTTCAAAGCGCTGGACCAGAACGGAAACCGGATCCTTGAGCCCGATGAAATAGAAATTGCCTACCAATCACTCGGGCAACTCGATCGCAACGGCGATCGTCGCCTTGACGCCGCGGAAGTGATGACGCCACCACGCGGCAATGGATCCATCAACGACGCCTGGAGTAATCGACATACCAGCCGCTGGGGCGATGTTGCCATGGACCTTGGGGGATTCGTCGATTGGTCCATGGTCTCCTACTCATTGGACGAAGCGCCCCGTCAGGGAGTTTTTCATGCTGGCCCCAATGCGATCGATGGCCTTGATCGAGATGGCGACGAGACGATCGATCAAGACGAGTCGCAAGGGATCCTCGAGGTCCCCGCCGACATTCGCATGCAGATCCAATTTGACTCCACTCGTTCCTCTGAGCCTCAAATCGAAGTCGTCGTTCCAGATAGAGAGGAAGCGGTCGTCGTGGAAAACACTGCGACCAAGGATCGGGTCAGGATCGCATCGGAACGGTTTCAGTTGATTGCGATGGTACGTGACCTTCGCCGTCACACCGACACCATTCCGCAGGAGGCTTTTGCCGCAATTGATGCCAACAAAGATGGTGGACTCGACGAGACCGAAATCCCAACCGGAGTCTTGCGTGAATACTCTTTCGAGGATCTTGACCAAGACAATGACGGCAAACTG
This sequence comes from Pirellulaceae bacterium, assembly GCA_963767665.1. Taxonomy (GTDB): domain Bacteria; phylum Planctomycetota; class Planctomycetia; order Pirellulales; family Pirellulaceae; genus Rubripirellula. The sequence continues at coordinate 300,576 of CAVYFC010000009.1, read as the reverse complement.
ACTCATCGGGAATTGGTTGAAGGGATGAGGGCTGTTGATCCGATCTGGACAAGCCAAGTTCGCGCACGTGGCGCTGAAGCGCCCGACGCAGTCTTCACTTGGTTGGATCGGGATGACAATGGCTTGCTCTCCACACGTGAGCTACTTGGCTGCCAAGAGCGGCTTCTGAAACTCGCCGCGCCGACAGGCAGTCTGAGGGCAACTGACTTTCCCGATACCTACCTGATTCAGTTTGGAAGAAGCGATCCGCAGCAACAAGAACAGTTGTTCGCCCTCGCAACAACTCGGGTGCAAGCCGACAGGCCTTGGCCAAGATGGGCCGAGTCGATGGACGCCAATCGGGACGGTGACATTTCACGTGAAGAGTTCTTGGGCCAACCGGAACAGTTCGATCCGCTCGATCAAAACGGTGATGGGTTCTTGAGTGGCTTCGAACTCACCAGCGGTGATGCCACCCAATCGGAACCATGACCCTCGAGCTGGTGACCCTCGAGCTGGCAACGGACTGACCCATCGCCTGGGCTGTGTGGCTGACCGGGACGAAGGCGGGCATTTGACGCCTCGATCCAGCGTTTCCTTCGGCATGTCGGCCCCGGAGACAGCTACCTCGCCCGACATCGTGATCGGCGAGCTTGATTTTCGCGGTGATCTGGCCTCTTTCAAGTCTTCTTGAAATCCAAATCAATGTCTTTCCTCTCTTTCGTCTGGCCGGCGGGAGCGTCCAACTCTTGGTCGAGCTTGAAGTTCGACATGTTTTCCACATCGACCATGACCCGTCATCGTTCCAGATGGCCACCCGCAAAGGGCTTTCAAGGGCGCCCAAGCCGGCATTCTTTACGCAGATTGCGTAGCCATCCAAAAGATGGATAATCATCGGCTCGCCAACAGGTCCTTGAGGTTGATGAGGGGCTTGTTCACGGGACCTGTCCCCGGGAACTCATGTCCCCGGGAACTTATGTCCCCGGGAACTTACGGGACTGCTCGGAACGGACTCCTGGGACTTTTGTTTTACCTGGGACTCTCCGAGATTCCCCTCCAAGGCTCCGTTTGCATCGACCGAGCGAATGTGATCTGGTCACTTTCGACTTTCCTCTAACCGCCACGCCACCATGCTCGAAAGTACGACGATGCCGCGGTTGTCCACTGGTTTGATCTTGGCGGTTTGTCTGTCGCTGGGATTGTCCCACTCGCAATCCCTCGCAGCCGAACCATGTCTCAAGCAAGGCGATTCGGTGGGTGTGTTCTATGTAACCAAAGTGGCTGGGGCCGAAGATGACGGTGTCTTCCCCGGTGAAAACCTCTGCTATCGCTGTCGATACGGATCGCGTCCGTTGGTCATGGTTTTTGCGCGACGTTCCGGTGGTCGGCTTACGGAACTGGTCCGGAGACTGGATCGTGCCGTCGCTAGCAATCGTGATTCGAGCCTGAAAGGACTGATCACCTTCGTTGGTGAGACTCCTACCGAGGCGAAAGAGTCTGCCGCAAGCTGTGCAAAGTCGGCTGCGGTCAAAACGGTTCCGGTGGTCGTCGCCAACGAAGCAAACACAGGCCCCGTCAACTACAAGCTTGCCACCGACGCTGCCGTCACAATCGTGGTCGCCAAGGATAGTCAGGTCATCCACACGCACACTTACGATGTCGACACGATCGATGTCGCCACTGTGATGAGCGAAGTCCAGCAGATCATTCATTGACCGAGCGGTACATCATCTCTATCTCTCTGCCGATTCACGAGATCGCCGATTCAGGAGGTCGCCGATTCAGGAGGTCGCCGATTCACAAGATCTCTGTGCGTTGCTATCTCGGTGTGTTGCTTCGGCGTACTCTCTGACGGCGTGGATTTCTTCGAGAGAAATTTCGCCATGCCTGTGGGATCCTTCGTAGGCCAGGACTTGTCCTGGCGACATGCTGCCAGGACACGTCCTGGGCGATGAAGACTCACAACCTCTCCATGATGGCTCAACAACGCTGCGAAGCGACCGGTGTCACCCTTGGAGATGCAGACCGACGGGCGGGAAGATTGGTGGTGCGATCCGTGACCTAGGATTCTTTGCGGGCGGTGCGCCAGCGAGCTGCTGTTGGATCGTTCCGATTGTTCCGGATCTTCCTGCCACCGTGAGTCACACCATGCGAACCTGCATCCTGTCGTATTCATCATCCGTTGGCACCTTTCGGGTCGATTCAAAAAAGGCAAGCTGCACGACTCCATGCTTGGCGATGGTGATCGGCCTTCTCTGCATGCCCGCGCCGCATGCTTACTCGGCCAATCCAAGCCTCGTACAAATCAACGGTGGCCACGCCGGACAAGCAACTCCGGCCGATCCAACCCAGGTGTTGGGCAACGAGGCATGTGTCAAGTGTCACGCAGCCGAGATCCAGACATGGAAGCAGACACCTCACGCATTGACGTTTGACCAGCTGCATCGCCGTACCGAGGCAAAGCAGATCGCTGCGAAGCTCGGACTTCAGTCGATCAAGAACGAAGGACGCTGTGCCGCTTGCCATTACACGCAGCGAGCAGATCCCAGCGGCCAACATCACGCGATCGCAGGGATCTCCTGCGAATCATGTCACGGCGCCGCCAAGAATTGGGTCGAGATTCATCACGACTATGGAGGTGAGGGAATCGATCGCATGAGTGAGTCGCCCGAACATCGCCTTCAACGCTTGACCAGCAGCCTCTCGGCCGGCATGCGCAATCCCGTGAATGTCTTTCTCGTGGCCCAAAGCTGCCTTCGTTGCCATACGACTGCAGACGAAGAACTGGTGAACGTGGGAGGACATTCCGCGGGTAGTCTCGATTTCGAGTTCGTGTCGTGGAGTCAAGGCACGGTTCGGCACAACTTCTTAAGAGGCGACGGCAACGCGAATTTGCCGAGTGACCCCGAGCGATTGCGGACGATGTTCGTGGCAGGGCTGATCGCGGAACTTGAGGCGAGCCTCCGTGCGACGGCAGTCGCGACCGAAAAGGCGGCCTACGGGGTGACCGTTGCCAAACGGGCAGCTCGGGCGGCGGCCCGAGTCAAGAGCGTCAGCGAGAAGGTTCCCTCACCCCTGCTCAACCAAATCAACACCGTCTTTCAAAGTGTCACACTGAGGCTCAATAACGCGGAAGAGCTCAATGCGGCGGCGGATCAGGTGGCACAGCTTGGCTTTGAGTTCGCGGCGAGTCATCAAATCGATCTCAGCCCGCTGGACCCGTTTCTCCCTACGAGTGACCGATACAAGTAGCTCGATTTGAGGGGGTCTTCAAGAATCTTCGAGTTTTCTTGAAGAAACGGATCGTCGCTGCGCATCATCGATTTGGTTTGTCACCGTGTTTCAAACCACTCATACTGGAAGTTCGGTCTCGCCGACTTCTTCTCCTCTTCGATGGTGCCCTGTGCTCTCTCTGCAACGTCTCTTGCCCGTTGTCATCGTTGCCATTTTCTGGGTGGAACGAACCTCCGCTCAGGATCAAGTGATCGCCGTGGGCCCGAACGGTCAACCGATGGTGGTGACAGAGGGCGGAAAACCGGCGGCCGCAGGACCAAGTCGTGGCAAGCCCAATCCAAACGACAAAGCCAAAGCGGAAAATCAGGACGGTTCGAAGGAAGCAGGGGATGCGAAGGAGGGCGCCCCGCCTCCGCCAAAAGTGATCCGGCGAGACGAGGCCACGATCGAGAAATCGAATCCCGATGAGTTCAACGTAATGGTGGGGGAGGACGGTCGCGTCGCCTTTGAATTCCGCAATCAGCGTTGGGTGGAATTGGTTCAATGGCTTGCCGACATCTCCGACAAGCCGCTTGATTGGCTGGAATTGCCTGGCGATCGAGTCAACTTGAGGTCGCCCGGTCGCTACACGGTGGAAGAGACTCGAGATCTCTTCAACCGATATCTATTGGCACGCGGCTACACGCTTTTGGAGATCGATGGCGGATTGACCGTTGCCAAGACAGAGACGATCAATCCTGCGATCGTTCCTCGGGTCGATGTCGCGAAGCTTCTCTCGTTGCCACCTCATACCTTCGTGCCGCACATCGCTCGACGTCGGTTGGCTCTCGGCGGACAAGTTGTCCCAGGAACTCGCTCCGATGATCAGTGGCAACGGAAAGTTAACTGCGCTGACGACCACCAATCGTATCGAAGCGATGGATGCGGCGATCAACCTGCGCCAGATCGCTCAACTGCTTGAGCAGGAGCGAAGCAGTGCGAGCCTGGAAGCACTTGCGCCTGAATTCAAGCTGCGCTACCTTCCCGCCGAAGAAGCCAAGCAGATGCTGGAGCAGTTTCTTGGCGTCGAGAAAAAGAAGGAGCAACGCCCATGACGCCGCAGCAGATGCAGATGATGCAGCAGATGCGGGCTCAGAAGGCGCAACAATGCGCCGCCAGCAGGAGCCGAAGCAAGAAATCTCCATCGTTGCCAACATGCGTCAAAATTCGGTGATCATTCGAGCTCCAGCCGATCGCACCGCCATCGCCATGGAGTTTCTAAGAACGAATCGATGTTCCGAGCGAATCGATGGCGTCGCTCGCCGATATCCAGACTCGGGTCCAAGTCTTTCGGCTGGCTTCCCTCGATCCCGAAAAGCTGATCGAGATCGTTACCGAGATGAATGTCTTGGAGCCGACCACGAGAGTCCGCGTCGACAAAGACAACAACGCACTGATCGTCTCCGGTTCGGCAGCCGATCGTTACATCATCGACTCGCTCATCAAACGACTCGATGGAAGCGGGCGAAGTTTCGAAGTGCTTCCACTGCGACGCCTTGATCCTGCGGAGGTCGCCGAATCGATCGCATTCCTGATGGGGCAGAAGGACGAAGAGAAGGACCAATCGTTCGAGTCGACGCTACTACTACGGGTACTATGGCGGTAACGAGGAAGAGAAGAAGGACACCGACGAGTTCCGTGTCGCCGCCAACTCGCGATATCGCCAGGTGCTGTTATGGGCCAATGAACAGGAAATGGAAGAGGTCCGCTCGCTGCTGATCAAGCTCGGCGAGCTGCCTCCTCCCGGTGGCAGTCGAAACACCGTCCGCATCATCGACGCCTCGGCAACGCCCGAGACCTACGAGTATCTGCAACGACTTCGTCAACAATGGAATCGGCTCTCACCGAACCCTTTGGAATTGCCCGCCTCCGAAGCAATTCAAGGATCCCAACGAGCACCACCTTCGAGGGAAGCGAACCGACGCGGAGGACAACGATGATTCCGAATCGGAACCTAGCAAGAAGACAGGAATCGATTGACGACAGTCTGGCCTCCGTACGCGGGTCCGTCGGGCTATCGACTGACCAATACACAGCGTGGCGAGGCAGCGGTTTCAAACTCGAATGATTCATCGACGTCGACAGAGCAGCGGCAGGCCGATGGGGACGATTGAGCCAGACGAGATTCCACCGATCCGCTCTGCCAATGATTTCAAGCGCGCCTTTGAGCAACCTGAAGCCAGGTTGAGTCACCCCGCAAGACCGGCGGAAGCACCCGCGTCGGTACGTATCGAAATTGATAGCTCCGGAAACCTGGTGCTAATTAGCCCCGATACCGAAGCGCCTAGATCAACTTGAAAACTCTGATGCTCCAGATCTCACCACCGAAGCGACCTTATCAAGTCTTCCATATCGAACATGCCAGCGCCGTCCTGGATGCGTTTGAATCTGGAAGATTACTTCAAGGAATTGGATGAAGACGATTCAGGGTCAGACGATTTTTTTCGCTGGTACTGGGGATTTGACAATCAGAAAGAGGACAAGGGCCCCAACGGGCTTGGAAAGGGAAACAAGCTTCGTTTTGTCGACGATCCCGATACCAATACCTTGGTCGTGAGCGGGGCGACCGGCGAGCAACTTCGCACGATCGCAGAACTGATTGAACTCTGGGACGTTCCCGAGCCGGTCAACAAGCGGAAGACCCGATTCACGCGGTTGGTACAGCATTGAATTCGGGACGGCGGAGAAGATCGCCGAGACCGTCAAGGAAGCTTACCGCGACTTGCTCAGCAGCAACGACAAAGCATTCACAGGTGGCGACAAGCGCCGAACCAGCAAGGCGGCGGTGGCAGGCGAGGCGACCAAAAGCCGCGATGGAAACTGGCAGCGGACTGCAAAATTCCGAGCGGGGTCAAGACGGTGGCGGACCGACTTCTCGTTCAAGGGCAAAGCTCTCGCTTGGCATCGACAGTGTGGGGAACACCTTGTTGGTTAGCGCCGAAGGGGAACCGCTGCTCGAACTGGTCACCGACATGATCAAGCAACTCGATGAAGCGGCTCGTCCGCAAGGCGTGGTGGAAGTCTTGCAGCTGTCAGGCCGCATCAGTGGCGAATCGCTGCAAAACGCGCTGCGACCCATCACGGGTGACGCTCCCCAACGCGGCTCCAAGTGGCACGGGGAAGCCAGCAGAAGTCAACCCCGAAGGTCGAAGCGGAATAGACGTTGCTGATCCTTTCATGGACACGGAAGGGGTGTGGGACTATTGCCCTCACTGCCAGTTGTTACATTAGCTAGCCCGGTTTGCCCCCTCATCCTCCCTGCCTTTGTCCCATCAGCGGATGCACGATTCCCTCTCCAGTCGCTGGGCAAACGCCGTTTTGGCGAGGCGCTTGGTGGGTTTTGGCCGCTTGGCTGATTCTCGCGGTCGTGATTCGCGTGACGGCACCGTCATGGAATGACGTCGCCTACGATGGAGACTTCGAGTACCTGCCTGCCAACATGAGCAGCGTCGCAGGTGGCCGACTGCTGGACGATGCCTTTCCGGAAGAACGGAGTCGCAGCCAGATCGTTTTGGTGCATCGGCCGGGAAGATGAGAAGCTGAAAAAGAACGATGAGATCGTGTCGCTCGATCTCGTCCGTCGACTCTATCATCGCTTGGGCGAAGTCTGTTGGCAGCGGGCGATTCGGTACGGCTACGAAGGTGGGCCGCCCGACGATGCGGCCGCCGGGACTTGGATCGCCCTGGCTCGGGAATCTTTCGATCGTTCGATCGCAGCCGATGACAACGTTCTACGAGCGGATCTCGGAACAGGTCTCGGACGCGCCGCCGAATCCACGTGAACCACGGATGGCCATCGCCTATTACGACCGCGGCAAGTTGCTGGAGGCGATCGGTGCTTCCGAAGAAGAGGTCGGACGAGACTTCGAAGCCGCACTGGTGTTGATGCCGGAACTGCCAACGGAGGTTCCGCCGATCGAACAGCGCGACTTGAAGCCGTGGAATTCGCTGCTGGATTTATTGTCCTATGACGATCCCCTGATTGGAGCAAGCCTGCGACATCCCAGCGCCCAATTGGTCGTGATGCAACTCTCGAGTGAGCTCGCCGCGACGAGCAACATTGCGACCGTCGAGGCGGTGGAAAAGCTAGCTCGGCAAACGTTCTCCGTTACAGCGGCCATCATGCCGATCCGGGGCTGCAATTGCGGATGACAGGTTCGGCCGCCATTGGTGGCGAGACATTGCTCGCAGCACGGGATGCGATTCGCTACACCGAGTGGATCACTGTCGCGATGATTCTGCTGATTCTGGCTGCGGTCTATCGGGCTCCCCTGTTGGTTGCCGTCCCGATGATCTCCATTGGATTCGCTGTCATCGTCTCGACGTCGCTGGTCGCCTTGTTAACAAGTTGGTCCATCGCGGGCGTGATTCCCGGATTGGACTTGCGGATTTTCACGACCAGCCGGATCTTTGTGGTTGTGATTCTATTCGGCGCCGGAACCGATTACTGCCTGTTTCTGATTGCTCGGCTTCGTGAAGAGGCAATGAACCATCCTTGGCGTGAGGCATGCCTTCGATCGTTGCAAGGGGTCATGGGCGCCTTGATGGGCAGCGCGATGACCACCGTCGTTGGGCTCGGCATGCTGTGGATCGCAAGCTTTGGTAAGTTCCATTACACCGGACCCGTGATCGCCATTTGCCTGTTGGTGGGCCTGCTTGTCTGCACAACGCTGACGCCGGCACTACTTTACACAATCGGACCCAAGGTATTCTGGCCGGGCAAGGTCTCGCCTGAGACGTCTTCGCAACTGGTGGGTCTGATTCAGCGCGACGACGGGCCGTCATTCGCCAACGAGCGGATTGTGGGGTTGGATCGCACTGATGCTGACGCGCCATCCGACCACCGCCTTGGTCGTCGGCCTGCTGCTGCTCTCGATTCCTGGCGTGTACGGACTTCGCCATGAGGACGCAAGTGACCTACGACCTCAGTAGCCAGTTGAACCACTCCGCGGAGAGTCGGCAGGGACTCCGCTTGCTGGCGAAGCACTTCGACATCGGAGACATCAACCCGGTGACGGTGTTGATGTTGCGGCCAAATGATCAGCCACGCGAGGACTTCGAAAAGGAGATCAAGGAACTGGCCACTCAGCTCTATGCGGTCGAGGGTGTGGCAACGGTTCGCACGGCAGACGATCCGCTAGGTGATTTTCCTCCCGATCGTGACATGGGCTTGTTGAGCGGAGATGCCTGGCGGCGTCGAGCACTTCGGAATCACCGCATTGGCGCAGCGACACTTTTTTTCCTCACGTCCAGAGTTTGAGAAGCGTCTGGCGCGGCTCGATGTGACCATCGATGGGGATCCGTTCTCGATCGAAACCGCTGGCTTTGTCAGCCAACTCGACCGCTATCTGCATGATCAAACGCGACTCGAATCCTCACCATGGCAAGGCTCGAGTGTGCTACTGACCGGCACGACGCCATCGATCATCGATTTGCGAACGGTCACGCTTCAGGACAATCGACGAGATCAAGATTGCGGTCGTCGTCGCCGTCTTTCTCGTACTCCTGCTGGTGATTCGAAGACTTGGACTCTGCCTGTATCTGATCGTCACGGTGCTGATTAGCTACTACGCGACTCTGGGCCTGACGCTGCTATTTTTCCAGCAAGCCTATGGCGAGCGACTTTGTAGGCCTGGACTGGAAACTCCCTCTCTTCCTGTTCGTGATCCTGGTTGCGGTGGGACAGGACTACAACGTCTACCTGGTCACCCGCATTGTGGAAGAGCAGCGTAACCTGGGCTGGCTTTCGGCGCTTCGTCGCGCGGTCTCCCGTACGGGAGGGATCATCACCGCTTGCGGACTGGTGATGGCCGCCACTTTCTTCAGCATGACGGGATCGGCTTGGATTCCGCCTCTGGCCGAGATGTTTGGATTCGAGATGGCGACGAGTGGCCGATCCCTACGCGGAATCATTGAACTCGGTTTCGCACTGGGACTGGGCGTCCTCATCGACACCTTCTACGTCCGCACGATCCTCGTGCCTAGCTTCGTCGCCTTCCTCGGCCATCGTTCAGCACGTTAGAGCGTTTTCATTTTTCATGTGCGTTGCTGGAAAAGGGGTCAGGCCCCAATAGCCGCAAGCGGCCCGAAGGATGCTTCGCACTATTGGGGCCTGACCCCTATTCCAGCTCTAGCCCAAGTGGTTTGGCCGCGTTACGACATCCGAAAATCGTCCCAGCAAGGGATAGTGCAGAGGCGGCGAGGTGCGGGGGCGCACGGCTCATCAGGCGTCTTCATTGCGTCCCTGCACCTGCCCGCCTCTCTCTGTCTTGATCCGCTCAGTCTCCGACGCCAAGATCATCGTCCAAGGCATCGAGAATCAACTTCAATTCGTCTTCCTCGTGCTTCTCAAACTCCGTACGAAAACGATTGAATTCGGCCAGAAACCGTGCCACCTGTTCGCTGCTGTCAATGTGTATCTCGGCGGCCTTATCGGCCAGGCAGCGAATGCGTTCGAACAGCTTCGCGTGCTGACCCCGTAAGCATTCTGCCCTCACGCTTAACTGGGGTGCGGACACCAATGCATCGTCAAAGTAACCGTAGGCTTCTTCCAAAGCAAAGTGCATCGCCAGCTGATCTCGCAACTCGGCAAAGAGCTCACTCAATTCCTGCCAATGGTTCGATGCGGTCTGCGGATAGTTGGCAAACGGGAAGATCTTATCCAACAAGAGCTTCAAGTCTCGGTTATCGTCCTTGATATCCTTCAGAAACGCTGCGTTGACGGCGAGTCGTCGTGTTTGAGGATCTGTCGTGGCCATGGCGACTCCTTGATTCGTGGCAGAAATCCATTGTACCCACACCGGGTGGACGAAGCGAAGCAGCGCTTCATGCCAAATCGATCGAAAAGGGAATCACCTCGCGGAGGGTACGCTTTCCAGTCCGGACCATGAACAAACGATCAACCCCAAGCGCAACTCCTGTGCATGGCGGCAGTTCCGCGCTGATCGTTTGCTCGAGTGTCGGGTTCTTGCGTCCCACGAAACTTCGACCGAGAGAGATTCTACGATCGACCTGACGTTGGATTCGCTGCGACAATATCTTCTTGTCTCGAAGCTCGTCGTAGCCATTGGCAAGCTCCAAGCCTTCGGCAAACAGTTCAAAGCGGGCCGCACACTGAACGTCGTCGTCCGCTTGCCTCGCCAGCGCCGCTTGGCTGATGGGGTAATTCTTGACGATGATTGGGCGTTCCCGTCCGAGCATTGGCTGGATGCGTTCGGTCAGCAACACGTCCAGCAGCCCGTCCCGATCCGCGCCAAGGGAGTCAGCGAGTGCCGAATCGAAATCTCGAACATGACTTTCGATGAGCCCCAGCTCGGCATCGATGGGGTCGAAACCAAGCGTGTCGGCGAATAGCTGTCGATAGCTCCTGACATCGAAGGTATCACGGTCGAGAAGCTTGGCCGCCAACGTCCCGAGCAATTCGATGCCGGCGTTGAGTTCCGCTCCCACTTCGTACCACTCCAGCATGGTGAACTCAGGATTGTGGTTGTCTCCGATCTCTCCACCACGAAAAACCGGACCGAGGCTGTAAATCGATGGGGCGCCAGCCGCCAACAACCGCTTCATGGCCAGCTCGGGGGAAGTTTGAAGATAGTACTTCGGCGGCAGGTCCATCGCGAGTCGCAACTGATTCGTCGACACCTCGATCGGATCGATGAAGGCGTCGACAATGCAGTCTTGCGACAAACAGGGGGGCTGCACTTCCAAGAAGCCCCGATCATCAAAAAACTGACGCAACTCCCGCAGCAACAGGGAACGCTCGCGTAACATGCCGATGTTGGGTCGACTCGTTGGTAGACGATGGCGTTGGGTTTCTTCAGGCAAAGTTCGCGCCTTGCAAGGAATGGGGAAAGCACTCAAGATCGAGAACGGCTTACACTACCTGACTTTTGCCTGACCGCAATCGTTTTGACCGCAAACGTTTTGACTGGCGAGCACCGAACATGTCGAGTGATTCCGCATCCAACCGCTACGCACGCCAGGTTCAGTTTGCGCCGATTGGAATCGAGGGGCAGCAGCGGCTCAGCGAATCACGTGTCGCCATCCTGGGCTGTGGTGCATTGGGAACGGTAGCCGCCGAGATCCTGGTACGTGCCGGTGCCGGACACGTGCGTTTGATCGATCGGGATGTCGTGGAATGGACGAATCTGCAGCGACAATCGCTCTACATCGAGCAGGATGCGATCGACGGGCAATCCAAAGCCGGAGCAGCCTGCCAGCACCTGGTCGCCATCAATGGTTCGATCAAGATCGAGCCGGTGGTTGCAGATGTGACCTCTCACAACATTGGGTCGATTCTCGACGGGATCCATTTTGTTGTCGATGCGGCCGACAATTTTCTGATTCGATTTCTACTGAACGATTGGTCGCTCAAGACAAAGACGCCTTGGGTCCACGGTGGTTGCGTCGGAGCGACGGGACAAGTTCTTCTCTTTTCAGGAGCCGGATCGCCCTGCTTTCGATGCCTTGTCCCAGAGCCACCGCCAGCTGCCGCGGTTGATACGTGCGACACGGCCGGTGTGGTCGGGTCCGCCACGCATGTGATTGCGAGTTTGCAGGCGACCGAGGCGATCAAGTGGCTTTCAGGAAACCGAGACGCGGTGCGTGAAAAGCTGCTGTCGGTCGATCTCTGGCACAACCGAATTCGAGAGCTATCGATTCCTCCATCGATCACGGACACATGCATCGCCTGCTCGCGCGGTGAGTACGAATTTCTGGAGGGTTCCCGGGCGGTCGAATCGGAAACGGCGGCCCCCCTCTGCGGTCGCGACGCGGTCCAGATTCAAACCGGTTCAATCGGCGTCGACCTCGGCATGATGGCACGCCGCTGGGAAGGGATTGGTCGCGTCCAAAGCACTCCATTCTTTGTCAGGCTCTATCCAAACGCGACCCATAGCCTGACCCTCTTTCGCGACGGACGGGTTGTCGTGACCGGCACCGACCAAGTCAGCGAGGCCAGGACGCTCTGCGATCGATTCGTCGGCGGCTGAGGCATTTTCAACAATAACTTCGACAGCTGGAAAAGGGGTAGGGCGATTTCCATGGCAACCCGAAGCGTGAGTTTTAGAGTTGCGCTTTTGGCTGCCGCAAGAGGATTTTCACGTGACTCATTTCCTCGCTGACGCTTCGGGTTACGATTGGCCGCAAAAGTGGCGTTGTCCAGCTACTCAAACTGAGCGGTTGTTGAGAGTAGCACGACTCTCCGAGTCGTAAAGCGCCGAGAGAATCGACTCGGAGAGTCGTGCTACTTTGGTGTCAAATCACCAGGCCCGACGTGAATCGAAACGATCTGGAAACGCGATCGAAAAGCATGGCTGACCGCAAAACCGCTCAGTTTGAGCAGCTAAGGTAGTGATGTGGAAGTGAACTTGCGGGGCGGAGACCATTGGCTTGGCAGGTTTGGACGCGTCTCACCCACCCTCACCACACCTCGGCCAGTCGAGCGTTTATGATTTTCCCCTCGGGACACCTGTCACTTCCCTCACACTCTCGAGGCGAATCGTTGAAACCGCTTCCCTTTCGGATCATCGACTTGCTGCCTGTCGTCTGCATGATGATCGTTGGCATCACGGCCTCACCAGGACAGGCACAACTTTCACCACCGCCAGGATCCTACTACTGCGAATTCGCCAAACACAACGGTGGCAATCGCGATTGGCGGGTTACCGACAGGAAGGCTGTGGAAAAGTTTGAGCGGGCTTCGGAGTTCTTGCCGAATCCGCGGATCGAAATCGAAGTCAACGATCTCAAGCATGCCGTGCGGGCCGAATTGATCCTTGATCGTTGGGGCGGCCATCGTGGCACCATCAACAAACGCATTCGATTCAACGATCAGGCATGGATCCCCGTACCGGAACTTGAAAATGTTCCAGATGGATTGCGATCGGTGATGCTGATGTATCAAGACAATCCTGTGATCGAGATCCCACTCGGAGATCTTCACGAGGGGATCAATGTATTCGATGCCGACTGTGATGAAGAAGGTGGATTTGGCTGGGGCCAGTGGGGAATCTTTTCGCTGATCCTACGTGTTTACTACGATGCAGAGGCAAAGGGAAGCGACGCGGCCATCGGTGGCAAGATCGTATCACCAACCAAGGGCGAAACGATAGCCGATCATCCCCGAATCGAGATCTCCGCCGAGGCGGCTATGGGCGTTGCACGCATCGATGTCTTGGCCTCCTATGATGGCTACGACGAGGACGGCGATGGAGCGTTTGGTGGATTTCATCAGAGTCGCTTTCAACTCATTCGAGGGGAAGCCAATGAAAGGCGTGATCACGTGGCGACCCTTTGGCGCGAACCCTACCGCGTGACTTGGGACACACATTGGCTGCCTGATCAACCGCAAGGTGGGGTTGCCCTGGTTGCCCACATCCAGGACTCGCGTGGTTACTGGTACATCACCGAAATTGTCGAAGACCTCTCTTTGGTGCGAGATGACGTTTCGGTCAGGCTTTATCCGGCACGCGGCATGACGGAAGACCACGGCGTGCGGGCAGGGGAAACGAAAGAGTGCTATTTCGATCTCCCTGCCGATGTCGCAATCGATAAGATCGCGGAAGCTGCTGTCCACCTTCGTACCTGGCACGGTTGGGATGGGCATCACGATCCCATTCGAATCAACGACCACGAAATGCCTATCAGCGGTAAGAATCACTTCTACGACTACGATCTACTGGAGATTCCTCCCTCGTCGCTTCACCGTGGGGAGAACGTGTTTCGGATCCACTCCGACACCGAGCACCATCAATTGGAACTGTTGTGGCCGGGCCCTGCCTTGGTGACGCGATCGACCAAACCCGACGTCACGATCGGCTCGGGTAGCTATCAAGACCGCGATCATTTCGTGATTGAAACACGCAATGCGACATACTGGCTGGACAAACATGCCGGGGGTTTGTCGAGGCTGATCGATGGTGACGGTCGTGATTGGATCGCGTTCAAGCGAGAGCCATGGGGTGAGTACCCACCCTCTGCTGGAAGCGCGTACCGCGGCATCCCGAATCTTCTCCATGGTGGTTCGGAGAGTGGTTTTGGGCATCCCGGGTGGGACCTGGCAACCAGTCACCAGATTGACGCCAACACCATCGTCAGCACAAGTCACTCCGGTAAATGGCAGCTCCGCTGGGAATTCGACACAGACGAAGTTCGCATGACCGTCGCGATGACCGATGGCGACAGACCCTACTGGTTTCTGTACGAAGGACCGATTGCCGGTCGCTGGGCGCCGCACGAACAATACTTCGCCACCAACGCTGCGGCGCCCATCACCGAACCCCATGACTACTTCAAGGGCGACAAACTCTTCGACCAATGGCAGTGGGCTTACTTTGGCGACGATCAATCGCCGCGTGTCCTGTTCGTCTTGCATGAACAGGCCGACGACGCCCTCGACACCTTCGCACACCTTGGTAACAGTGATCAGGGGCTGGACTCCGAGGATGGAATGGTCGTCTTCGGTTTCGGACGCGGAAGAGAAGGGATCGAACCACTTTTGCGTGGCGTGCATTCCTTTCGGATCGGCTTGCTGGAACACAATGGTCGCGACATCGCGGGATATGAGGCCATCCGTCGTCGACTATCATCTGCACAATGAACAGCTTTTAATCAATTCTCATCGAGTCCCTGAATATGCCGCTGACTGCACAAGCACGAATGTTCCTCGAAGCGGTTGCCGCGCTGAATCGTCCCGGCTGGGAAGAGCTCACACCTCAGGAAGGACGCGAGGCGTTCAACGGCCTGGGCGACCTCTTCGGTGAGGGTCCAACGATCTCACGCATCGAGGATCGATCGCTTCCAGGTGGAATCAACATTCGACTCTATGCCGATTCAGTCTATGCCGATTCAGACACCGATTCGAAAAGTGAAACGAGCCAACCTGCGGTGATCTACTTTCACGGTGGGGGCTGGGTCTTGGGAAACCTGGACACGCACGATGCGCTCTGTCGGCGTCTGGCTCAGGCATCGGGCTGCACCATCGTCTCGGTCGACTACTCGCTATCTCCCGAGGCGCGTTTTCCCACGGCGCTTCAGGAAGGCTACGAGGCGACGACGTATGTTGCCGATCATGCGGACGAACTGGGCGTGCTCGGTGGCAAACTCGCGGTCGCAGGCGACAGCGCCGGTGGCAATCTTGCCGCCGCCGTGGCAATGAAAGCTCGCGACGAAGGGGGGCCCGCCATCGAACTCCAGGTCTTGCTCTATCCCGTCATCGAGCCCAACTTTGAGACCGACACCTACAAACAATTCGCTGAGAAGCATGGTTTGTCGCTGGCCAACATGCAGTGGTTCTGGCAACAGTATCTTGGGGATCAGCAGCCCGCCGCGCTAGCTGCACCGTCACGAGCCGCTTCGCATGCGGATCTTCCCACCGCCCACGTGGTCACGGCGGAGTATGATGTGCTGCGTGACGAGGGAGAGGCGTACGCCCGGATGCTCGCCCTGGCCGGTGTCCCCACCACCACCCGTCGTTACGATGGCAACCTACACGGATTCATGCACTTCGCTGGAATGTTTGACGATGGCGTGGCGGCGGCGCACGACGTCGGCAAGGTTCTCAAGCAACATCTCCTCAATCGATAGGTGATTCCCATGCCTCGCGCCCTCTTCGCTGGACTGCCTCGTACCCTCTTGCTTGGCTTGCTGTCTGCTCTGTTCGTTGGTTCCGTGGCTCTCGCCGAGCAACCCGAAGCCGGTTTCGTTTCCCTGTTCAATGGCAGTGAGCTCAGTGGATGGGAAGGGGACAAACGGTTTTGGCGGGTAGAGGATGGTGCAATCGTCGGTCAGACCAGCGAAGACAATCCGGCAGAGCACAACACGTTCCTGATTCATCGCGGAGAGGAGTTCGGCAACTTCGAACTGCGTTTCTCCTACCAGGTCAGCGGGTTCAACTCTGGAATCCAATACCGCAGCGAAGAGCAGGACGATTACGTTGTGAAGGGCTACCAGGCAGACTTCGAGGCTCGCTGGCATGACAAGGGAGCGATCGACAAGTTCTCCGGCATGTTCTTCGAAGAGAATGGGCGAATGTTCATGGGCCAACGAGGCGAGGCAGTGATTGTTCGCACCGCTCCGGAGGGCGAGAAAAAGCCTCGGATCGAAAAGGTTGGCTCGCTTGGGGATCCCGTCGAATTGGAGAAGGCGATTCGCCGGGACGGCTGGAACGAATACACGATCATCGCCAATGGTTTTCAGTTCACTCACATCATCAATGGCCGGGTCATGGCGATCGCCTGGGATGAGGACGAGAAGAACCGAACTGCCAGCGGCATCTTCGCCTTTCAACTTCACTCAGGAACACCGATGCAGATCAAAATCAAAGACATTCGGGTTCGCAAACTCTAGTCGGATAGCCTCATGCGTTTGTTTTCATGCTTGACCCTTTTCGTGCTCTGCGCATCGGCAATGGCTGCGGATCCACCGGCCGAGGTCACGCCAGAAACGAGAACGAAGTTCGAGCAATACGCGCTGACGCAACCAGGCGACGCGGACCGCGGTAGAAAGCTCTTCCTGGATGAAAAGAGAACCCGCTGCGCGGTCTGCCATCAAGTCGATGGCCAGGGAGGGAAGGTTGGACCCGATTTGTCACGCATTGGGGGCAAGTTCGACAGGCCCCACCTGATTGAATCACTGCTGCTGCCCTCGCAGCAGATCGTGGAGGGCTACCGAACCAGCAAGCTCCTCACGACCTCTGGCCAAGTGTTCTCGGGAATCATCAAGGAGGAGTCGGATGATGTATTGGTGATCGAAGATGCAGAGGCCAAACGCCATCGATTGGAACGAAGCGACATTGAGCAGGTCGCTTCGAGTCCTGTGTCGCTGATGCCCGACGGGCTCGCAGCCACGCTCTCGCATGACCAGTTTTGTGACCTGATCGCCTATCTGGAGACACTCCGCAGCGGAATCAAGGATAAGTTCGGCGCAGCGACTCGTGGTCCGATTTCGATCCCGGACGGCTTTCGCGTCACCACGGTGGCGACGGGACTGACGGGTGCGACCGCCCTGGAAGTCCTCGACGACGGCCGTGTTCTCGTCTGTGAACAGACGGGCTCTTTACGGGTCGTCAAGGATGGTCGACTTCTGGAGCAACCGATGCTTGAACTTGAGGTCGACTCAACGTGGGAGCGAGGGCTAATCGGTGTCACGGTTCATCCACAGTTTCCCGCCATGCCTTTTCTTTACGTCTGCTATGTCGCCGCCGAGCCCTACCCGCATCATCGCATCAGTCGGTTCACCGTGGATGGTGATGTGGTGGCACCCGAGAGCGAAGAGATCCTGCTTCGCGGCGACGATCAAACCAAGCTCGGTGGAAACGTTCCAGCGGGTCATCAGGGCGGAGGCTTGCACTTCGGTAGCGACGGCAAACTGTACGTTGGCATCGGCGAACAGACCGCTGGAACGCCTGCTCAAGCATTGGACACGTTCCAGGGCAAGATCCTGCGCATCAACGAGGATGGATCGATTCCGAAAGACAACCCGCTACTTGATCGAACCTCTGGAAAGTACCAGGCGATCTGGGCCTTTGGATGTCGCAATCCATTTACCTTCGCCATCAATCCGCAAGGTGAAATGCTGATCAACGATGTCGGAGGCGACTTTGAAGAGATCAATCCAGGAGTTCCCGGTGCCAACTATGGCTGGCCGACCCTCAACCATGGATTGACCGACAAGCAGGGCTACGTCGGCCCCATTCATGTCTACCCACAAGCGTCGATCTCAGGCGGCGCCTTCGCACCCGGCAGCCTTGGGTCTCCGTATGGCGACCGCTATTTCTTTGCCGATTTTGTGCATGGTTGGATCAAGGTGCTCGACAGATCGAATCCCTTGAAAGCAGATATTTTCGCTTCGGGTTTGCGGCGACCGGTCGACCTTCGCTTTGACCCCAGCGGCAGGCTCTATGTGTTGCTTCGCAACGCCTGGGTGATTGATGGGAAGTTCGAAGGAGACACCGGAAGCCTGCTTCGATTCGATCGAACGAGCAGTCCTTAGCCACATGGCACCACGTTTGCCTGCTGGCTGGCTCTGCCACAGGACTCCAACCAACCCGTACGACTCCAACCAACCCGTACGACTCCAACCAACCCGTACGACTCCAACCAACCCGTACGACTCCAACCAACCCGTACGATGGACTTCCAAGTCCGTCGCATCTGGCTCCCTCAACCACGATCGACGGACTTGGAAGTCCATCGTACAAATTCGAAGTCAGGCCTTGCTCACTGACCGCAGCGATGGTGTCCCTGGCGATGCTCAGCGAACCAGGTTCGCCGCGGATCCGTCACCTTGCAGATCGAAAAGCGAGACGCCGGGCAGGCTGGATACATCTTCGCCGCCATCGCCCAGTCGTAAGTGACGGCGCAGATCACCAAGCAGCTGGCGGGGAACCAGCGAGTCGGATTCGTCACAGATCTCAGCGAACGTGACCTGAGCGTCACCATCACGATCGAAATCGTCGAACACGAGAGAGACCGGTAGGTTCCCATCGACCGTTTCGGCGGTCACCTTTTCTCCTTCCTCGGAAGCAAGCAGTAACGACGCCACGACTTGCTTGGCCGAATCTTGAATTGCGGCAAATGCGGCTTCACGATTCTGGTCGGCTTCCGGTGTCGGAATGCCAAGCACCTCTTGATCAGCGATTGGCCCGCTCGCGTTGGAGACCAACATCAAGGTCTCGCTGCCGGTCAAACCTGGAGCCACCGGTTCACCGGTCATCCAGTAGCGATCGGCCTGTTGGCCAAACCGGATCTCATAGCCGCCGCCGAGCAGTGTGCCCTGAGAGGTGATTCGATAGTCGTAAAGAAACTCTTGTTCGATCCAAAATTCGCTCGTCGCGGAGATGCTTCCCGGCAACCTACCGAACATGGCGTGATAGTTGTGAACCGCCATTCCGATCTGCTTGAGATTGTTGCCACAGGCCCGAGCGTTGGATGCCTCTCGTGCTTTCTGGACTGCGGGCAACAGCAAGCCAATCAGAATGGCAATGATCGCAATCACAACCAAGAGCTCGATCAGCGTGAACCCACGGCTCTTACCGGGGCGGGTGGGGTCGATCTGGACAGCATGGGAAGCGGCAACTGGAACCATACGATTCACCTCGGCAGATTTTGTGTCAGGGGGCAGATACAGTCGAAAGGTATCTCTATCCCGAAAAGGAGTACGTGAACCCGCCATTGCTCGGGTCACCCAGATTGCTCGGGCCATCCAAGAATCGGGGTGGGGCCGCCGGGAACCCCCTTGGACGATCGACCCGACTCAACCTGGGCAGCCGATCTCGGATAATATGGAGGACTCTTGTTTCCTCGGAAGGCAGACGAACATGGACCGATATTTGAATCTCGGAACTCTGGTTGGAATCGCGACACTCGCTAGTTGTTTCCTGGGCCTGACCACGGAGACTCGAGCAGAGGGTCCGGCGTGGCATGCAGGGCTGTCGCGAGTGGATGTCACGCCGACCCAACCGGTACGGATGGCGGGCTACGGTAGCCGCGATCACGCCAGTGAAGGCATCGACACGCCGCTGTACGTTCGATGCCTCGCCCTCCGCGACTCGCGCGATGAATCACTGGCTCTGCTGGTCTCCGTCGACACCATCGGCCTGCCGGGTGCGATGACGCGGGGGCTGGCCAACTCGATTCAGGAGAGACATCCCGTTGGCCGCGAGCAAATCGTGTTTTGCTCGACCCACACGCACGCGGGACCTGACCTCGTCAGCGAGTTGTCGAACATCTTTGCCAACCCCTTGTCCGAAGAAGAAGTCGCCGCGGGCGAGCGTTACAAGAAACAGCTCGCCGAAGGCATTCTTCGCTCCGTCGATCTGGCAATCGAAGATCTCCGGCCATCCTCTTTGGCTTACGGATCGGGAAAAGCGGAGTTCGCTGCAAATCGTCGCGTCTTGACCAATGGGCGCTGGAGCGGTTTTGGCGTGCAGGCCGACGGACCCGTCGATCACGTTGTCCCTGTGATTCGAATCAAAGATTCCGACGGTACCTTGCGCGGAATCGTTTTCAACTATGCCTGTCACTGCACCACACTCGGTGGCGAACACTACCAGATCAACGGCGACTGGGCAGGCTATGCCACAGCGAACCTGGAAGCTCAATACCCGGGTGCAGTCGCATTGTGCACGATCGGCTGTGGTGCCGACGCCAATCCGGAGCCACGGGGCTCACTCGATGCGACGAAGATTCATGGTCGCACCCTTTCGGCCGAGGTAGCGACGAGTCGTCAACGAACCGATGACCTCGATCGATGCCGAACTCAGCCCACGATTCGATTACGCGGCACTCTCGTTCGACCTGCCGACCAAGGAAGAACTGCAACAACGCACGGGCGATTCCAACCCCCAGGCTCGCCGCCATGCTGAGCAACTCCTCTCGGTCATCGGTGAGCATGGACGATTGCCAGCGACTTATCCCGTCCCCATCCAATCGTGGCAGTTTGGTGATCAATTGACGATGGTCTTCTTGGGCGGCGAGGTTGTCGTCGATTATGCGTTGCGACTCAGGGAGCAGCTCGATCAACCGGACCTTTGGGTGACTGCCTATGCCAATGACGTGATGGGCTATGTCGCCAGTGAACGGATGATTGCGGAGGGTGGTTATGAATACGATCGCAGTGGCGTGTATTACGGTCTGCCGGGACCCTGGGCCAGCGGAACCGAGGACTTGCTGGTTGCACGGGTGGTGGAGATGCTTGCTTCGAGGGGGCGTTCCAAGCCTCTACCGGCCGATCAAGCCGTCAAGACATTGGAGTTGACGAAAGGGTTTTCTCTGGAACTGGTTGCCTCGGAACCCCTTGTGGAGGATCCGATCAACATCGCCTTCGACTCGCAAGGCAGACTTTGGGTTGTCGAAATGGGAGACTACCCCGAGAAAGAAACGGGCGGTCGTATCAAGACGCTGACCGACACAGATGGCGATGGACGTTTTGATCACACGGTGGAATTTCTCAGCGATCTGTCTTACCCCACCGGTGTGCTGCCATGGAAAGACGGCCTGCTGATCTCGGTCGCGCCCGACGTCTTGATGGCCCGCGATACCGATGGGGATGGCAAGGCCGACGAAGTCGAAAAACTCTACAGCGGCTTTGCCCTGGCAAACCCACAGCACCGTATCAATGGCTTCAGTTACGGACTCGATCACTCCCTTCATCTAGCCAGCGGTGACAATCTGGGTGAGATCACGAGTCTCGTCACGGGTGATCAAGTCAACGCGTCAGGTCACGATGTCCAGATCTGGCCCGACCGTGGTGCGATCGCTGTCACCAGTGGACGGACGCAATATGTCCGCAGCCGAAACGATTGCGGCGAGTGGTTTGGGAACGACAACTCGCGCCCGATGTTTCACTTTCCCATCGACGACGCCTACCTGCAACGCAATCCCGCGGTCAGCTACTCCGGCAGTAGCCAACAATTGTTCGATCCGCCTGTCGCGCCCCCCGTCCATGCACTGACCTCTGCCTCGGAGCGATTCAACGACCTCTTTGCCGCCAATCGCTTCACATCGGCCTGCAGTGCCATCGTGGCCCGGACACCAGCGTTTTCGGCCGACATGCAAGGGCACCACGAAGTCGCCTTCATCTGCGAACCGGTCCACAATCTGGTCCATCGTGCCGTACTTGAGCAGGAGGGTGTGTCCTATCGCGCCGAACGGAGCGAGCAAGAATTGGATCGCGAATTTCTGCGATCGAGCGATCCTTGGTTTCGTCCGGTCCGTGCGGTCATCGGTCCCGATGGATTCCTGTACATCGTCGATATGTATCGCGAGACGATCGAGCACCCCGAGTGGATCCCTGAATCCTGGCAGTCGCAATTGGATTTGTACGCAGGCTCCGATCGTGGCAGGATCTATCGCATTCGCCTTGACGGAATGGGAGAAAGTGATCGTGATCTGGCAAGCTTGAC
The DNA here is from genome assembly GCA_963767665.1 of Pirellulaceae bacterium. GTDB lineage: Bacteria > Planctomycetota > Planctomycetia > Pirellulales > Pirellulaceae > Rubripirellula. The sequence continues at coordinate 278,420 of CAVYFC010000009.1, read as the reverse complement.
GACGACGAAGCTGGCCGAAGAACTTCGATCGCCCATTGGTGCGCGTCGCGACTTGGCCCAGCAGCTGATTATCGAACGGATTGACGAAGAGGCCAGTGACGAAGAGGCCAGTGACGAAGCGGTCTTGGCGCAATTGACAGAGATGGCCCGTTCTGATGAATCTCCGCTGGCCAGGGTGCATGCCCTCTCGATACTCGATGTCCTGGACCGTCTCGATCAGACGTCACTCCTGATCGCAATGGAAAGTGGTGATGCTTGTCTGCTGTACGTCGCAGTTGGCTTGTGTGAACGGCGACTCGCATCGGAACCCGAGTTACTCGAAGGGATTGCGAGAGCCTCCCAACACGATGACCCTCGAGTGGTATTGCGGTCGGCGCTGGCACTCGGTCAAAGCAACGATTCCCGAGCGGGAGAGATCCTGGCCGAAATTTCTAGCAACGATCATCTTGATTCATGGCTGGTGCGTGCGATCAGCTCATCCGCCAAGCCTCATGCTGCGACGATTCTCGATCGGCTGTTGCCCACGATTCGTGAACAGCCGAATCAGATCCCATCGGAGCTGATCACGAACCTTTTGGTCACACTTGGTGACAGCGGCGTCGACATTACGGATCGCTATGGCGACCTGTTCGCCAAAGAAGACAGCGACTTTCTCAGTCAGTTGAAACTGGCCGGAAGCTTTACGACAGCCCTGCGTTCCGACGGCTCGCAAAAGGCTGCTAAGATGTTTCAACCACTCTTCGCCAAAGCGGTACAAACAGTGAACTCGCCGGACAGCGATGAGTCCGTGCGTTGCGAGGCACTGCAACTGGTGGGCATCGGCATCCAGCCCTCGGGACGTGACACGGAACTTCTGCTTGATTTGCTGAGCCCCAGTGCACCGGTGTCGGTGCAGCAGGTGGCCATCAGTCGGCTCTTGGAGTTTGCGGATGCCGACGGGATCGAAAGGCTGCTTCAGAAATGGCCATCGATGTCCAAGTCAGTGCGTGATCATTGCATCGGCCGGGTATTGGAACGTCGCAAATGGGTCGAGACGCTACTCGACGCATTGGAGAACGGGACCATAAGGGCTACCGATCTATCGCCGTCGGTTCGACAGCAACTCTCACAGATGGGTTCGCAGTCGATGCGAGTGCGTGCGGAACGGCTGACGCGACTGGGCGGATCCGAGGAAAAACGCGAGTTGATCGACGGCTATCTCGCAGCAATCAAGGGTTCGGCTGACCCCAGTCGTGGAGCGGAGGCGTTCAAGCAGCACTGTGCCGTCTGTCATGCGTCGAACGCGCAAGGCCAGGCGATTGGTGCGAGCCTGAACAACCTGACTGACCGCAGTCGTGAGGCACTTCTGACTGCGATTCTCGATCCCAATCGTGCGGTGGACCCGAAGTATCTCAGCTATGTGATTCGAACCGATGACGATCGCATTCTTGTCGGGACGATCGAAGATGAAGCGGGGCAAAGCATGACGCTGGCGCACGCCGATGGAAAACGGACGACGATTCGCCGCGAGGAGATCGCCGAGATGAAGAATTCCGGTGTCTCGCTGATGCCCGAGGGACTCCAGTCCGTGCTCCCGCCAGACGTCATGCGAGACTTGGTGACTTACCTCCAATCCATGCCAGAAATCAATCCTTGAGGATAGCTTGATGAATCCAGAGAATGCCTTGAAGCGTCGTGACTTGCTCGCCTACGCCGCTTTTGGAAGTGCGGCGATCGCTGCAGCCGCGTCGAATCGACAGGCGTCGGCAGCCGATCAACCTGTCGCGCCGCGGCGCCGCTTCAACATGAAGAAGTCGATCAATCTCTGGGCGTTCCCTTATCCCGAGAAGATGTCGCTCAAAGAGTGTCTCCAGCTTGCCAAGGATGCAGGCTTCGACGGCATCGAGTTGAACTACGATCTGGAAAGTGACTTGTCGCCCAAGTCGGGGACCAAGGAGTTCGTCGAGATCCGCAACATGGCGGAGCAAATCGGGATCAACATCAGTGGGGTTTGCTCCTTCTTGTTTTGGCCCTACCCGCTCACAAGCAATGATCCCGTCGAACGCGCCAAGGGCATGGAACTCGCTGGCAAGATGACACAAGCCGCACACGATCTTGGGACGGAGAATCTCTTGGTTGTGCCCGGCGCCGTGCACATGCCGTGGCGGGCGGACCACGACCCCACACCCAACGACGTCTGCCTGGCTCGTGCCAAGGAATCGATCGGCAAACTCCTGCCACAGGCTGAGAAGCTAAACGTCCATCTCAACATGGAGAACATTTTCTTCAACGGGTTCCTCCTTTCACCGATGGAAATGGTCGATTTTGTTGACGGCTTCGACAGCCCCTATGTTCAAGTTCACTTCGACACGGGGAACATCATGGAGTACCAGTTTCCTGAACACTGGATTCCGATCCTCGGCAAGCGGATCAAGAACGTGCACCTGAAGGAGTTCACCAAGAAGGGCACCGATCATTCACTCGAAGCATTCCGACCGCTACTCGATGGCACCACGAACTGGCCTGCTGTGCTCGAAGCGTTCGACAACGTGGGCTACGACGGGTACCTGACCTTCGAGTATTTCCATCCTTACCAGCACTTCCCGGAAGCCTTGGTGTATCAGACCGCCGACTCACTCGACCGAATGCTGGGCTTGAAGCAACCGAAGGTGTGAGCGGCCGTACCGTAGGTCCGCATCTCCGAGGCGGACGCACGCAGCTTGGCTGCGTTTCTTACGAGTCTCGGAAAGACTCGCCTACGGTAAGCGGATCGAATCAGGAATTGGCATTTGACACAGCGAGTGTACGCCTGTACATTTCCCATCGACGCTTTCTTTTCTCTTCATGGAGTGTCGCCACAAGGCTGGGCGACAAGATCGATGCCAACATCCTCATCGGAAGCGGTCGAAACGTCGGACGCAGCGGCGAAGTTGGGGGATCCCGTCAAGGTCCTTCGCGATCGCTTCGGCCTGGACGGGTTTCGCGAGGGTCAGGAAACGGTGATTCAACGGCTGCTCGCCGGAAAGAACGTCGCCGCCGTCTTTCCAACCGGTGGCGGCAAGAGCCTTTGCTACCAACTCCCCAGTCAAATGCTTCCAGGGACCACGGTCGTGGTGTCCCCCCTGATCGCGCTGATGAAGGACCAGTGTGACGCGCTCGCCGCCCGTGGAATCGCCGCGGCGCGACTTGATTCAACCATGTCGGTGGAAGCCTTTCGGGATGCGATGCAGGGGATCCGTGACCGGACGATCAAGTTGCTGTATGTGGCGCCCGAGCGATTCTTCAACGAACGATTTCTCGCTTCGGTCGGCCAGTTGGATGTTTCCCTGTTCGCGATCGACGAAGCGCATTGCATCAGCCAATGGGGGCATAATTTCCGGCCGGACTACTTGAAGCTGGCAGAGCTAGCGAAGACCTTGTCGGCCGATCGTGTACTCGCCCTGACGGCCACGGCTACCCCGGAAGTCTTGGAGGACATTCGGGAGGCGTTCCAGATCGACGCCGACGATGCCATTCGCACCGAGTTTTTTCGTCCCAATCTGCAGCTGCGAAGTTGCGTCGTCGCAGACGATTCGCACTATGAAACCTTGCTTGAACGACTTCGAGATCGTCCGCGCGGTCCCACCCTGGTTTACGTGACGCTGCAGAAGACTGCCGAGGAAGTCGCAGAGCGCTTGACCGCTGACGGACTCCCTGCGATGGGCTACCACGCAGGCATGGATTCGGAGGAGCGTGAGCGGATTCAACAATCGTTCATCGATTCCAGCGACCAAATTGTGGTGGCGACGATCGCGTTTGGGATGGGCATCGACAAGGCAGACATTCGATACGTCTATCACTTCAATCCGCCGAAGTCGCTTGAGTCCTATGCACAAGAAATTGGTCGAGCCGGCCGCGATGGCAATGCGTCAATCTGCGAACTCCTTCTGATGCCGGACGATCGCACGGTCTTGGAGAACTTTACCTACGGCGACACGCCCTCGCGACATAGTGTGGGTCGCATGATCGATTTGATCGCACGACAACCCGATACGTTTCATGTGTCTCATTACAAACTGTCGTCCGAGACCGACATTCGAATTTTGGTTGTGCGTACCTTGTTGACCTACTTGGAGCTGGATGGCTACTTGAAAGCGACGTCGCCCCGCTACGATTCCTACAAGATCAAGCCCTTGGTTTCCTCGAAGTCCATCCTCGATCGCTTCGAAGGAGAGCGTCGTCAGTTCTTAAGTGGTGTGCTGAGCTCCCTGACAAAGGGTCGCGTGTGGTTTTCTCTCAACACAGTTCTGGCAGCCAAGAAGCTTGGAGTCGAGCGAGAACGAATCGTCAAAGCCATCGATTACATGGCGGAGCAGGGCTGGCTGGAGGTCCAGGTGTCGGATCTGGTCCACGGCTACCGCTGGTTGAAGCGGATCGAGCAACCCAAGACGTTGGCCGATCAACTACACGAAAATCTGAGCCTACGCGAGCGAAGCGAAGTGGCGAGGGTCGAGGACGTGTTCGAATTGGCCTCAGCAGCCTCATGCCAAGCGGAGGCCTTGTCGCGACACTTTGGCGAGGTGATCGCACAGCCCTGTGGCAGTTGCAGTGCCTGCCTGGGAGAAGGCCCTTGGATCATCTCGGAGGTCGGCTCGCGGTCGATTGGATCGTCTGCCAAGCGGGTGATCGAAGAACTGGCTCGCGAGTACCCCGATCGATTCATGACGGCCCGAGATCGGGCCCGATTTCTCTGTGGGCTCTCCTCGCCCGGACTGATTCGCGCCCGTCTGACGCGGCACGCCAGCTTCGGCGTTTGCAGCAAGGTCCCCTTCGCGGAGGTCTTGAGCCAGGTCGGAGGAACGGCCGACTGAGGCAAGGCGAGCCAATTCACCTCCCAGGCGGAGCCAAGTCGGAAAAGAGACCTAAAAAACCACGGAAATAGCGAGATTCCTTCGCCACTTGACGAGTTAGAAATCAAACTGTTACTGTCTTGAGCATCGGAAGCGATGAACCGTCGTTCGCGTCGGCCAGCCCGCTTCCGTCCCAAAACCTTTCGGGGGGATTAGCTCAGTTGGGAGAGCGCTACAATGGCATTGTAGAGGTCATCGGTTCAAGTCCGTTATCCTCCACCTTCAAAAGATCCCGTGAATCCCGCGATTCGCGGGGTTTTTTTATGTCTTCGCTCGTCTCGTCGTTGGTCTCGCTAAAGCGACGAGGGCAACTCTCTCGATCTTATGGGCTCTTTTCGACCGAGGGCAAAGCAAGATTTGAACAAGGTTTGAGCAAGCCGAGTGATTTGATCGCGGCCGAGGTATCAAGAAGCCTCGCGTCGGTAGAAACCCCGGTCGTCAATTCGGTCTTACTGTGTCGCATTGCGGCCTGCGTGATTCGAGGGGAAGCGCCGGCCCGCGATAGTTGCGCGAAGCTATGCCGGATCGCGTGGATATGAGCGACGAGCCTTTGGGATTCTTCTCGTTCGTCGCTCGAAGCTTGACGAAGGGGAGTTCTATGTGCTGAGTCAAAAGATCTTCGAGAACTCAATCGTCAAGTACCCCGCAAGGCTCGTCGTTTCGCCAATAGCTTCCGCTTCAGCCTGTTGACGCTTCTCGCGCTCGCTTGTGCTGCAGCCTGTTTGCTGTCTCCTTCCGGAACTGTTTTCGGTTGCATCGCGCGACGCGGCGAACCAACCCGGCTTTCTGCAGGAGGTGAAAGAGACCGACGCGCCGAACGGAAATCGCTTCATGAGCGAAGTTGGTCCAGCTTCGTGCACGAGTGCGAAACTCGAACTGCGTTCGGTATTCGCCGGAGCACGGGTTCACGATCTTCACTCCGTAGCCGACCAACTCTAAACTGGCTCCCTTCTCCCCCTTCCATGAAGGCGAGTGGTGCTCGCTTTCATGGAAGGGGGAGAAGGGCTGGGGATGAGGGGGCAAGCAGACGGCACCGGCCAGTCACAGAGGCATCATGAACAGAAGACTGTAGCGTGACCAGGACGCGATTCAGTTCGCTCGTCATCAGCGAACCACCGCGAACGAGTTTGCGCAAGACGTGTGGCAGATGCTGCGGAATCGTCGTTGTCGAAACCAGAAGTTTCGTCGTGAATATCCAATCCCTCCGTACACTGTCGATTTCTGTTGCGTTTCACTCAGGCTGATCATCGAGGTCGATGGTGAGCATCATCAGACCGACGAAGGCCGCCAGCATGATCAGCGCCGCGACCAGTTTTTTTGCCGAGCAAGGGTACCAGGTCGAGCGGATACTGGGTTACGAGGTCTTTCGGAATGCTACTGCGGTACGGCGTCAAATCGAACAGGCAATTGATAATCGTATGTAGCGAACGCGGCCCCCTCCTCCCCAGCCCTTCTCCCCCGCGACAATCGCGAGATCATGCTATTGCCACTGACGACGTCTTCACCTCTGACGGGGCTTTCCGGTGCCTCCCCAGGATCGACAAGCAACTAATGCTCGCGGTTTGGCAAGACAACGTTTTTGAGCTGTTCGTCGAGGAAGGCAAGATCGATGAGGTGACGGCCGACCAGATGCGGTGCTGGCCACATTCCGGCTCTAGCGTTGATGACAGCACGTACCTCGCGCCGCGCGACATCGCAGGGCTGCGTCGGTTGGCCGAGTACATCCTCCGCTGTCCCTTCAGCCTGGCTCGCGTGGTGCGTCTGACCGACGACGGTTCGGTGATCTATCGAGCGGAAAAGGACCTCTGCCGCCGTTTTCCCGGGCCGGCCAGCTCCAATTTAGGAGGCGGACCGAAGCGTACCTTTCAGGTCTTCAGCGCCTTGGATTTCCTGGCCGAAGTCACCCAACACATTCCCGAGCGGGGCGAGCACCTGGTTCGCTACTACGGTTGGTATTCACATCGGCACCGTGGTATCCGCAAGAAATGCTAACAATCCGGCCAAGCCGAAACAGGCAAACTCACCATCGATCGTTCGGCGTTCGCGGTCCAAAAGTCGGCGAAGGGCGGCGGTCTGAAGTCGATGTCTACGTGGGCAATGTTCATCAAGAGGGTGTACGAAGTCGACCTGCTGAGAGTGCCCTTGCTGCGGCGGGCAGATGAAGTTCGTGAGCTTCGTTGAACGTTGCCAGGCGGAAGTTTTCGAGCGGATCCTTCGCCACTGCGGGCAGTGGAAAGGTCGGCTTCGCACCAACGCCAGCGCGCGGGGCCGCCAAACACGTCGCATCAAGTCTCGGATGAACTAACCGAACCGCAGTACGTCCCGAACCCCGATTATCTCGAGTCCGAGTCTTGGGAATCCGAGTCCCGGAAGTCCCGGGCGGACGCGAGGCGCGAGTTGCAGTTGATACTCGATCCCGATTTCTTCTAGCCGCCGCGCGATCCCTGTCTTTTTGCTGAGCAGTAACCGGCTGGCTCGCGGTCCGCGCCGCGGGGCCGCATCAAGACGAAGAACCATCCTCCGAAGAGCGGATTTCGATTGGTTGATGCGTTGCATGGGCTCAAAGTCGGGAGGCCGGAGCCATGATCGGCTGGATGACGTCGACGGACCGTCAATCGCTTCGCAAAAGCCACTAGATGACTTTCGACAGTTGGACCCAACGAACGCTTTCAGGTACTCTCAACCCTCAGTCGGAGATAAAACTCCCTATCAGTCAGTCACATTGGCAGTTTGCAACGCCGTTACAAGTTCCGAAATCTCCCAAAGCAGATTTCGGCACTGATCGGACGCAGAGGGCACTGCACGAAATTGAGACTCGACCTGTTGCAGGGCGCGTTGCAAGTGATCAGCAGCGATCTTGGTCTGCTGCCGAGTGCTGTCGCCTGAGCTAACGGTGTCACGGAATTGAGAAGCGGCAGCTTGCAAGCTCGCTGTCGCCGACAGCAGATTTCTCCCAAAACCAAGTGCCTCCGAACTGTCCATGGCGATATGACTCTCCAATGGCTCGGCGTTTCGTGTCAATTTTGAATAGTGGTTGATTTCAGCCCCGGTCGGTGAGCGTTGGTGGTGGTTCTCGAATACCGCACGCAAGAACTCACCTAAATCCGTCCCATAGGTGGTGCGACCGAAGCCCCGTGATTCACCGAGACGATAAAGAGAATCAATAGCAATCGGTGTTGTAAAATCATGATTCGATACACTTGATTGGCAAGGTTTTGACTGAACTTGCTTGACAGTTATGGTCGCGTCTGGATGCCAGATAAGCGACAGCAAGTCGGTCAGAAGATGGCACGTAGAAAGAACCTTGAGAGTTGTTGCACATGCCGCAAAACTTCGGACAAACGGCTAGCTTTGCCGAAAGTTCTGGAAATGTAACGCCATGTCGACCGTTGCCAAGCGAAGCCAAATCGACATTATTGGGACTTCTGAATGACACGATCGATGCCCCGCTTCGACTGCTCTCTTGCGACTCCTTCCAACCAATGTCAGCTTGCCGCTGGTGATTTTCCCAGACTTCTCTACACCGTTCCCCCACCTGCCTGTTCACAGGATGGCGGAACGCAGACACTTCGCAAAAGGAGCAGCTCATGCCGGAAAAATCAAGACGCACTCTCGGAAAACCTGACTATGTTGTCGAGCTCGAGCGATGCTACGGAATGCCAAGTCAGGAGGCATTCGGAAGTTCCGTTTTCTATGATGCGATGGACGTATCGGAAGCCCCCCTCGAACAAGCCGCGATCGCCAAATACAAGCACTTCGCGGGTGAGACTTGGGAGCGGTACGGTGAGGAAAATTGGATGGCGGAGTGGGAGTCCGTTTATACACGGGACCCCAAATCAACGCGTGACATCGTTGCGGAACTTCGCTCGATCTCCGATCGAGCCGCAAAAACTTCTGCTTCGCTTCTGATCGAAAACAGCGATCACTCAGCCGAAGCTCGCGCAGCGCTGAGCAAGACCTTTGATGACAGTACGGTATGGGAACTGCAAGTCTTCAAGATCGGTGACGGCAGTGCCATGTCGGGGATCCTGATCGCTGCGCGGCGTCCCAACGAAGGATCCGTATTTCTCGTGTTGTTGATGGATTGACCGTCAGAATCGAGACATCGGGGGAGCGTTGCTGTGGTTATGGAGATTCTCGGACCGAACAAACAACAGCGCCGGCACGGTTTGCGGCGGAGGCGACTGGCGTTGGAATGCCCCGTCGACCTCACTCGTGATGTCCGTCATTGTCGGCTCGCATGCGAACGGGATCCGTAAGGAGGGGCGACCTGGAGAGCACTTGCCCAAACGGAATACTCACAGACATGGCCATCGTTGGCCTCGATTGAACGGTTATGATGGTGAGAGACAACTCGCTATCACAGATTGCACGGGTACGACGCCCATACGCGATACCTTGACATTCGCACATGAAGCCAGAACAACAACCAGGGGCGATGTCTCCAGATCAGCCTCAAGGTCACGGCACCGAGCAGAGCGATCCGAGCACCGAGCAGAGCGATCCGAGCACCGCCGAGCAGAGCGATCCGAGCGTACCAGTCGACGATCCCCTATCTTCGTCACGATCCCCGCGGCGTTTGGGCGACGTGGAAAAGTGTCCCGTTTGTGGGTCACGCGTCGATGGCGAGGCTTATCTCTGCCCGACCTGTCGCAGTTCATTCTGCTTTCATTGTCGGGCTCACGTATTGCCCGGCGAGGTCCAATACAAGTGCACCAATCAGCAATGCGGGTACTACGGCAAGCTCTTATGCGATGTCTGTGAAGAACAGGTGGAACGGGAGGAGCCCCCCGCCGTCTACCTAGAACCGCAGGAGGGATATTGGCCACTGTTGTTGATCGCAACCGTGTTGGCTGCCGCGTTCCTTTGGGATTGGACGTCTTTCCGTTGGGCGGTAGTTTTCGTGCTGGTTGGTTTCCCGGTCATCGGGATCCTGCTTCATCGATGGGGGTTCAACATATTTGGGCGGGAACGCCGGGTTGAACATCGGCGAACATCGCGATTCCGACACTGTCGCTGTTGCCAACAGCAGGTCAAAGAGCTCCCCGGCGTCGGTCTCAGTCCAAATCGCTCGTGGGGAGCGGGCATGTCATCGGAGGAATGTTAAATGTTCAGGTTGATGAGTCTGGAAATGCGTCCATGTTAACGACACTCCTTTACGACCTTCCCCTCGAAGCGTTGTCCGCGCTGGTAGCGATCGTCTTTGTCGGTGTCTATTGGGTCGGCACGGTTGCCCTGCGCCCGTTTTTTCGCGCCCTCGTGCGCTCCAATGGGCGCGACAACGAGATCGTCGGCTCCGTGGTGGCATCGTTCGGAGTCCTGTACGGCTTGTTAATGAGTTTGATCACGGTAGCGGCCTATCAGAACATGAATGATGTCAATTCGAAGGTCGAGGCAGAAGCGGATTCCATGTTGTCGCTGTACCGCTACGTTGGCAGATACCCCTCGCCGCTACGGGAAGATCTTCGGGAGGATCTTCGCGTCTACTGCCGCCGAATCATCGACGACGAGTGGCCGCTGTTGCGAAAGGGCCAGCACCCGCGTGGTGCCAATGCGCACTTGGAGCCGATCGTTTTGCAACTCATCTCTCTCAAAGATCCCTCCGATCAAGAGAAATACATCCAACAGTTTTCGATTCAGCATTTCGAAGAGATGGCGAGCCTGGGGCTACAGCGACGTAATGCAGCCGAGACGGCGATTCCCACTGTGATGTGGTACGTGGTGCTCGTGGGAACGTTGATCAATTTCGGCTTGATGTGGTCGTTCGACATGCGGTTCCTCACGCAGCTGTTTCTTGGCGGACTGGTGGCGTTCTTTCTGGGAGCTTTGATCCTTCTGATTGCCGTCCTCGAACGCCCGTATCGCAGCCGTGAATTCGGAATCTCGACCAGCGCGTTTGAATTGACGCACAGTATCATGATGGAAGAAATGATGGAACCGAGTCCAAACGCACCGACTCTCTACCCGAAGGAGCCTTGAGGATGGCTAGGTTTGAGGTCGAGGAACTGGAGGGAACGCACTACGTTGCAATCCATCTCGAGAATGAAGCGGTTCGGGTAGAGGCCGGTGCGCTAAATTACATGGTGGGAGACATCCGCGTTTATTCCAATGTGCTGCCTCCCATCGGCACGGTCCTGAAATCGTGGCTGGCCAACGAATCGGTGTACCGTCCCGTGTATGCCGGCAGTGGCGTGATTACGCTGGAGTCTTCCCTGGGAGGCTACCACGTCTTGGAACTGGACAGTGAAACGTGGCTGTTGGATCGCGGGGCGTATTGGGCCTCCGAGGGAACGGTGGAAGTCGGCTTTCACCGGGAGCCAGTTACCCGAGCCGTCCTGGCGGGCGAGGGTCCCATCTATCTGCTCACCCGGGTACGGGGCGTTGGTAAAGTCGTGCTGACGACCCGCGGGCCGGTTTTCGAACACCAGCTGCAGCCAGGGGAACGAGTGGTGTGCGACGGCAGCCTTGTGATTGCCCGAACCGGCGATGTCCGCTTCAACGTTCGCCGCATCACCGAAAACCTGATGGGCTTCTTGACCGCCGGCGAAGGCTGGGTTCGTGTCTACGAAGGAACGGGAAGACTGCTACTCAATCCGGCACCCTTCTGGCGATATCGGATCCTCAATCGAGACGATTCTAAAGGGAACGTTGCCGCCAAAATTTCCGGCTGATCTGTTTGCGACGCGATTTACCATTTCTCTGCAAGATTTTGGTCGCCTTGGCGGTTGCCGAAGATTCTTCGATGCGAGAAGTGATTCAATTGGAGTTCGGAATCTTATCTGTACTACGATTCAAATCATGCATTGCTGTAAGCGTCGATCTGCCCATCGGACGATCAGCCGTGCCGGTTCGTCGGGTGGCGGCGATTACCACAAGGATGTCCAGATCCCCGCCACCGGTTCGCTGGGCGTACTCCAGGTGCTCGCACAACTCCCAGACCGCATTGGAATCTCGACCCGGTTTGTCGTGGTTGTACGAGTAACTCAAATCGACGATGAGCAGGTGCAGTTCGGCACCGCTCGTGCCTACCCGGCGGATCGCCTGATCTTTGGGCCAACGACGAAGCGCCGCCTCCAAACGCCCCGAGACGTATCCGTACTGCAGGATCAGGCCGCGATGCTCCATCGTCAGCTCGATTCGGTGTTTCAGCTTGGCCATCACGCCACCTTGGCTTCACGCCGACGCACGGGTCGCTGCTGAGTCGTCAATCGACGCGACTTCTTCTTAGAATCGCGATACACTCGGATCGAGCCCGGATGCGTGGCTCGCCAAACTTCCGGGAGCAGGCTTTCGTAGTCCGCCGCCAACGGGCATCGTCCAAGGTCCCCGCAACGATTGAATGTTCGCCGCACGCCTACGGCAACGGCGTAATGATGATGGCGTCGGCGTGGCCTGATGCCGTCAAGCAAGAGGGTGACCCTCGCGCTATTGGACGATGGCGTTTACAGCCTCGTGCATGTCGATTGGGACACTGGCAAAGAAGTCCGGAAAGCCATGCTTGGTACAAACCCTATTTTTAACACGGCTGGTGGATTCCTCATTCCCTTGAGTGAAGCGGACATTTACGTTACTGGTGTAGTGGGTCCAGAGAGAATCACGAATGGGGCCCGCTGAGATCCGCAGAGCCGGGTATAGAGAGAACATCATGACGCAAAGGTGATTTCACCCATGCACTGCAGGACGTGGTCAACAATCACGTTGTTGATCGTCAGCATAGGGTGGCCTGTAGTGATCCCCACGCCATTGCTACTGGGAGTATCAGCCGCGGTAATGACTGCCATTGGCCCGATCATGGTCGTCACCAATGTCTTGATGCTGATCGCTGCCGCATTGATCGCAGGGACGGATAGAGTTGCTGACCTGAAGGGCAAACGTGTGGTTGGATGTATTGCTTCGATCTTGTCGGGAGTAAGTCTTTCCTAGAGCGGCTTAATGATGGCCGAATGCAAGATACGAGCAAGATCAGCCGGGCCGTCTCGATCGGCCCCGTCTTTTGCGGTCTTTTCGTCGAGTCGCTCGTACAATGGCATTGTGGAGGTCATCGGTTCAAGTACGTTATCCTCCACCTTCAAAAAACGAGCCGCTGATCTTTTGCGATCGACGGCTCTTTTCATGGGCTTTTTCGTATCCGTGGCCCGTCTTAACGAAGTCAATCAGTATCAGCGACTTCGGCACCAAATTCGGCAAGTGACTGTCATCAAAGCACTTGCAGAGTTCTACCTGCCGTCCATTATTCTCACTTGCACTTGATGCTTCGTCCTTCTGCAGTTCGAACGCTGACTGATTGGGGAGCTTTCGCTCGGTTATCCGAACATAACCGTCCTCAGATTAGACGTCGGGATCATCCTCCGATTGGGCGCTGATCCCGTTTCTCGTTGGCGGTAGAGCATTGCCTCGTCCGGATGACGATTGACGTGGAACTGATGGACGATGCGCTTTGCGGAATTCTCGCGGAGCGCAGCCACAGCCCGCTTTGAACGCCTCGTTGAATCGGCTAAGACTTTGGAAACCGGAGTCCAGTGCGACGTTCAAGATCCCATCGTCCGTTGTGACCAGAAGCCGTTGAGCGTGGGAGATGCGGTGCTGGATGATGAATGCCGTCATCGTCGTACCAAACGTCTTTCGGAACAAAGTCATCGCGTAGTTGGCATGGACGCCGATTGCTTCAGCGATCGATTGCGACGTTAGCGGCTGCTGGTAGTTCCTCGCTATGTAGCAGGCCATTTGATCAGCCCGAGTCAATGCGGCCATCGAGGTCGTCACTGCCCCGTCGGAAATCTCGCGAGCAAATCGTAACAGTCGACCCTGTACTTCCAAACGAGCGGCACGCTGCAGCACTCGGTCGTCGGTCTGGAGGTCCTGCTCCCATCGCCGGAAGGCCATTTCGTCCCACTGATACTGGGTGTAATCGACCAGGAGCTCTCCCTGCAGGATGCGATTCACGAAACTCAAATCGAGTCCTGCTTGCAGGAACTCGCTCAACGGCAACGTCACGACAAAGTACGGAGCATCCCCTTCGACCTCCACGATCTGATGTGGAATCGCTGCCCAGAAAATGCCGAGCCTCCTGGCCTCGATCGTTGTCCGCTGGCCACCCAGCAAGTAGGTCAGGGAACCAGCGGTGAGCAGGTTCAGTTCGATCTCGTTGTGCCGGTCTGGACGCGACATGCGGGTCGGTGTCCACGATTCGCAGGTGAAACCGTAGGGCGAGAACTCAGGGCGTTTGGTGTCGAATCGCTTCACCACCTTAGAATATCGTGAGTATTCCCTGGCTGACAGGGAGACTTGCGGTGTACGTACGGATAATCTGCATCAAGACTCGAATCGTACCCCGCTGGCGCCAAGGCTCGCCTTCATGAAGTCAGGCAGAACACTACCGAAAGGAAAAGAGATGAGACTCCCAGCCACCTTCGTCGCTCTGCTGACACTTGGCGGGCCGATGGGCCTGCTTTCCAACGTAACCGGCGACGAAGGCAAACCGGCCAGCGTGGCTGCATTTCCGGGCGCAGGAGGGATACGGTTCGGTAACGCCTGGGGGCCGAGGCGGCAAGGTGATTGCTGTCACCAATCTCAATGCCACCGGTCCGGGCAGCCTTCAAGCGGCCTGTGATGCCAAGGGGCCAAGAATTGTCGTCTTCAAGGTGGCGGGAACAATCGATGGTGACGTGAAAATCAAGAATGATTTCATCACCATTGCAGGCCAGACCGCTCCTGGAGATGGCATCACGATCAAAGGCAATCTCGGCATCGACGCCAATGATGTCGTCATTCGCTATCTCCGGATAAGAACTGACCACGATGGCGACGCGTTGGGGGGAAGATACCGAAAGAATATCATGGTGGACCATGTGTCAGCCAGTTGGAGCAGCGATGAAGTGTTCTCGCTGTACCACAATGAAAACGTCACGATTCAATGGTGCATGATTACCGAAGCCTGCGCCAAGGAAGACGGGTCGCATCGCTTTGGCGGCATCTGGGGAAACCATCACGGCACTTATCATCACAACCTGATTGCTCACAATGACAGTCGTAATCCCCGCTGGGCATCGGGTTGTGGGTACAACGATTATCGAAACAACGTGCTGTTCAACTGGGGTTATCAAAGCTGCTACGGTGGCGAAGCACGCCAGAAGGGCGATCGGAGACAACCACCAATCGAGTTCTCCACAATTAACATGATCGCAAACTACTACAAACCTGGTCCCGCCACGCGAAGCGATGTGAAGGACTGCATCGTGAGTCCTTCGTCCCGGGGCGATGGCGATTATGGCAGTTGGCACGTCGCCGATAACTACATCGATGGTTTTCCCGAAGTGACGACTGACAACTGGTTGGGCGTGAAAGGCAAGACGTTCAAAAAGTTGGCGGCACCGTGGGAGGCAATGACCATTCATCAGCAATCCCCGAAGGATGCCTATTTGGCTGTCCTTGAACATGCAGGCTGCTCACTTCCCAAGCGTGATTCGATCGATGCACGCATCGCAGAAGAAGTCCGCAAGGGTACCGCGACTCATGGCATCAACGGAATCATCACCTCCCAGGAGGATGTTGGCGGCTGGCCGAAGCTGCAAACAGCGGAACCGCCGCAGGATTCGGACGGTGATGGCATGCCCGACGACTGGGAGAAGAAATACGGATTGGACGCGAACGAGGGAGATGACAACTCATCCGACAAAGACGGCGATGGATATACCAATGTCGAAGAGTATCTCAACGGGACCGACCCGACTGAGTTCATCGACTACACAAAGCCGGAAAACCGTATCCATTCATTTGAGAGATCACATGGAAAGTAAGCCGCATCACAGCTTGGACATTCGACTTCTGCTGTTTCTATTGGCCGCAATCGTAATGGGACATCCCAAACGGCCTGCACAGCAATGAATCACCAGGCTGGGGAGGGCGATTTGTCGAGCTCCGCGAGAACACATGGCTCGATCTCGTGCTCGTGCCCGGCTATCAATATCCCAAGGGTCGCTGGTACACGAATTCCGCCTGGGGCCGACAGCGGTTGAAACCAATCGTTGGCTATCAGCGCGTCATCTGCAACATCAAAGGAAATTGAAATGAGATGGGAACATGTCCGGCAAGTCGTCTTCGCATCGATTGCCTTTGTCATCTTGCTTGGCGTGCATTGCCAGGTCCGTGCTGATGGATTTTCGATCTCGTGCGAGGAGTCGCAGGTCACGATTGAATACGACGGCAACCTTGTCACCAAGTATCACTATCGAGACGCGGATGCGAGGAAGCCATATTTCTGGCCCGTGATCGGCCCCAAGGGTAAGTCGATGACGCGGGCGTTTCCGATGAAAACCGTCGATGGTGAACAGCATGACCATCCGCACCACCGTGGTGTTTGGTTCGGTCACCAGGGCGTCGGAGGCGCTGATACCTGGCTCGAAGCGGCATCGAAGAATTTCAAGGGCGAAAAACAAGAAGCGTTCTTGGCGAGCTTAGGAACAATCGCTCACACCGCGTTCACCGAGATCTCGGCCAGCGAAGATCACGTAGCCATTCGTTCAACGAACGATTACCTGGATTCAGCTGGGAAGCAACTCATGGCGGACGAGCGATCGATGGTCTTTCACATGTCCAACGGCCAGCTCGTACTCGATTTTGATATTAGGCTGCTCGGCAAGTACGGCGACGTCGAATTGCAGGACATGAAGGACGCCGGTTTGAACGTTCGCGTCCCAACGTCCATGTCGCTCACCGATGGCAAGGGACACATCATCAATAGCGTCGGAGATCGCGACGGTGATACTTGGTCGAAAGCCGCTAATTGGGTCGACTACTACGGCCCCGTTGACGGCGAACAACTTGGCGTTGCATTTCTGAATCATCCGTCAAGTTTCCGTCATCCAACCCGTTGGCATGTTCGCGACTACGGGCTGTTCACGGCCAATGCGTTTGGTCAGCACAGCCTCGACGAAACTACTGAATCTGGCACGTTCATGCTGAAGCAAGGCGAGAACGTCCAACTGCGCCATCGCATCATCTTCCATGAGGGTGACGACGAGGCAGCCAAAATCGCAGAAGCCTACAAAGCTTACGCCGCATCGAACCCCTAGCTTTGATTCTGAGATACGAGCGATACGATTGAACCACCTGAACCTACTCGTATGCATCCCATTCAGCACGCTGCTTGGGAGTTTCTTCATCGCCCCAGCCATCCAGCACAGATGAATGACACCGACATGATTTATCACATTCTAGTCTTCGCCGTGCTCGCAACCGCATTCGGTACACCGCTGTTCGCTGGCACGTCCGCGGAGGACTTGCTCAAGAAACCGGACGTTTGGTTTCAAAGTGACGAAGGGCGAGAGGCCATGGCCTGCATCGTGTCATGGCAATCCGAACACGGTGATTGGCCCAAGAATAGAGATACCACCAGCGCAAGATACACCGGTGACCGGAGCAAGCTTCAAGGTACATTCGACAACGGCGCGACCGTCGGTGAATTGAAAGTTCTGGCGCGAGCTTTTCGGGCAACCGACGACATTGTTTACGAGAAAGCGTTTCTCGCGGGTTTCGACCACATCCTCGAAGCTCAATACTCCAATGGAGGTTGGCCGCAGTACTTTCCGCTCAGCAAGCAGTATCACCGCCACATCACATTCAACGATGGAGCGATGATTCGCATCCTTGAGTTTCTCCTCGACGTCACAACACGCGCCGAGTATACGTTTGTCGATTCAGATCGCCGAGCGGCGGCAACAAAAGCAATCCAACGCGGAGTCGACTGCATCGTGAAATGCCAAGTGATCGTCGATGGTAAGGCAACCGTTTGGTGTGCCCAACATGACGAAGTCACGCTCGCTCCGGCCAATGCTCGGGCGTATGAACTTGCCTCGCTCAGCGGCGCCGAGAGCGCTGGTGTCTTGAAATTTCTGATGAGCCTTGACGACCCGACACCGGAGGTAATTCACGCGGTGAACAGTGGAGCGGCGTGGTTTGATTCCGTGAGAATTGAAGGCTTCAGATACAAGCGGAGCGAGAGTGAGCGCTGCCTCACGCCCGACCCATCCGCTCGGCCGCTTTGGGCACGATTCTATGAAATCGAAACGTTCCGTCCGATGTTCTGCGATCGCGACGGAATCGTGAAATACGATGTCGAAGAAATCGGACCCGAGCGACGCGGCGGTTACACGTGGTACGGCAACTGGGGCGAAAGCCTCGCCAACTCGTACTCCCAATGGCCACATCATTGATCCCAAACAACTCGAAGAGACAAAAATGATTCATCTTTCCCTTGTTTGGCTGCTTAGCGGCTTCGCGTTCCTAACAACTCAATTGGCTTCTGTTTTGGCCGCTGAGCCTGGTTCGCCGCCGCGACCCCGAGTGATCGCGACCACTGATGGCGAGGTGGATGATCGCAGTTCAATGATTCGCTTTCTGCTTTACGCTTGCGACATGGACGTCGCCGGGATCATCCAGGTGAACTCCAAGTACCAAAAACATGGCCACAGCGACGAAAAATGGATTGAGGCACAGCTCGATGCCTATGAACAAGTCCTGCCGAACTTGCGGAAACACAATGCTGGCTACCCCGACGCGAACACACTGCGAAGCGTGATGCGAGTCGGCAACGAGACGGAGGCAGATCTTTGGATCGCTCCGCCCGACATGCAAACCAAACATACGGCGGGTGCCCAGTTGATTGTCGACACCTTGCTTGACGATGATCCGCGGCCCGTGCATGTCCTTTCGTGGGGGGGTGCAAACACAACGGCTTCGGCGCTTTGGAAATTGAAGACAGAGTATTCCCAGGAGAAGTTTGACTACGCAGTCTCGCGTATCCGCATCTACTGCATTTGGTACCAGGACGGCGGTGGTTCCTGGATTCAGAAGAAGATCCCCGGTGCCTACATTTACGAAGCGTATGGCTGGGACGATGTCTGGGACTACGAGAGTTACGACCATGCGCGAAAGCAAGGCCGGGTGAGTGCAAGTCCGCCAGCGATCCAGGAGTACATGAAAGACGCATGGGTGAACGAGCATGTCAAGAATGGGCACGGACCACTCGGTGCCATGACCCCGCAAAAATACATCAGCGAAGGTGACACGCCATCCTTCCTGAATCTGATCAACAACGGGCTCGCCGCCGACCTCGACTACACGCGAGGCGGCTGGGGCGGACGAGCCGCACACGATGATCCGAAGTTCCCCAATCATGTCACCGACAAGACACTCACGGACGATGGGGACTCGCACAAGATGTTCTGGCGTTGGGTTCCAGCGGCTCAAAACGATTTCGCAGCTAGGATGGACTGGTGCGTGAACGACTATGCACACGCGAACCACGCGCCTGTGGCAAAGCTCAAGGGCAGCAATCAACGTGATGTGAAGCCCGGTGAAACCGTGATGCTCGAAGCCGTAGCGACCGACCCCGATGACGACAAACTGACGTTCCGCTGGTGGCAGTACAGCGAAGCAGATTCAGCGAGGGATACCGTCACCATCACCGGAAGCGATTCGGCGAACGAAGCCAACTTTGTTGTGCCCAACGAACCGGGCAAGCAGGTTCACATCATTCTCGAAGTAACCGACGACGGCACGCCACCGCTCGTTGGCTATCAACGCGTTGTCTGCGACATCAAAGGAAACTGAAGTCTTCGGTGGCGTGAGCTTCCAGCTTGCGAAGAACGACAAACCATGCCCATGATCTACACACCACTGATACTCTTCACTATCGCTTGCTGCGTCGCAGAGCAAGCGTCGGCGCAGTCGGTTCAAGTGAGCCGCTATCGCGCGGTCGCTCCCGTTCGTTTGTCCGAAGTCAAATGGACGGACGATTTCTGGAAGCAGCGTCTGGACACTTGCCGCAACAAAACAGTCCCGGCGATGTGGGAGATCATGCGAGGGACGAAGTACAAGCCGTACCTGGAACATTTCCGCATCGCTGCCGGTTTGTCGGAAGGCACCTACCACGGCGCACCGTTCAATGATGGCGACTTTTATAGATGGATGGAAGCGGTTTGTGCGTTGCAGGCAACCGAACCTGACCCTGCATGGGATCATCGCTTGGATGAAATCGTCGAGGTCAACGGGCCTTCGGACGCAACTACCAGCTGCCCAATACGACCGCTCACAACGAGACGTGTGCGAATATCGGCAACGTGCTCTGGAACTGGAGAATGTTTCTTGCCAGTGGCGATGCAAAGCACATCGACGTGATGGAACTCGCGGTTTACAACTCGGTGCTTTCGGGAGTCAGCCTGAGCGGGACCGAATTCTTTTACACCAACCCGCTGCGTGTGTCGGCAGTCGCTCCCGTGGACCTGCGTTGGTCTCGAACGCGAGAGCCATTTGTGACGTCGTTTTGCTGCCCGCCCAATGTGGCTCGTACGATCGCGGAGGTCGGCGGTTACGCCTACGGCAAGTCGGACAAAGCGATCTGGGTCAATCTGTACGGAAGCAACACGCTCGATACCAGGCATCCTTTGGTTGAAGAAACTCGCAATCACTTAGCCGTCAAACGCGGCCCGCTTGTTTACTGCCTGGAGTCCGTCGATCTTGCTGAAGGAACATCGCTGGCAGACGTAAAAATTCCTGCCGGCGTGAAATTACAACCTCGCTTTGATGAGGATCTTTTCGATGGTGTCACCGTCGTTGAAGGAACCTTCCTGTCTGACAAGGCCGGAGACTGGAAGGACAAACTGTACCGCGAGTTCAAACATCCTGAGGCGACTTCGATCTCTATTAAGCTAGTTCCTTATTACACGTGGTCGAATCGCGGTGCGTCCGAAATGTCGGTTTGGCTGCCACTGAACTGATTGGAATGCGAATGTTGGATCAATTCCACGTCCCCATAAAACTCGCTATGTTCCTATTCATCGCCAGCGCTACAACGACTGCGCTGGCTCAGGAAACAGGTCATGCCGCAGATGCCCAACAGCAAGATGTCTTGTTGGCTGCCGAACGGCACCGTGTGATTGTCTCCACCGACATTGGCGGTACCGATCCGGATGATTTCCAATCGTTGGTGCATCTGCTTGTCTATGCCGACGTACTGGATATCGAAGGACTGATTTCGTCGCCGTTTGGGCCGGGCCGCAAGCTGCACATCCTGGACGTGATCGATTGCTACGACAAAGACTTCGCAAACCTGAAAACGTATTCTTACAAGTATCCGACGCCCGATGCGTTGCGAGCGATCACCAAACAGGGCGGAACCGAAATCGCGCCGTATGTCGGCGTGCAAGCACCCACGGAAGGTTCGCGATGGCTCGTTGAGTGCGCGCGGCGTGACGATCCGCGACCGCTGCACGTATTGGTCTGGGGTGGCATCGAAGATCTCGCGCAGGCACTGCACGATGCTCCGGACATCCTGCCGAAGCTGCGAGTTCATTACATTGGCGGTCCCAACAAGAAATGGGGACCGAATGCGTACCAGTACATTGCGACGCACCACCCTAAACTCTGGATCATCGAAGCGAATGCAACTTATCGCGGCTGGTTCACGGGTGGCAATCAGTCTGGTGAATGGGGCAACAAGGAGTTCGTGAAACAACATATTGTCGGCCATGGAGCACTCGGAGATTTCTTCAATGAGCAACTCGAATCCATCAAGATGGGCGATACGCCTTCGGTGGGCTGGCTGCTGAATGGAAAGCCGGAAGACCCGTCGCAGCCCGGCTGGGGCGGCCAGTTCGTCCGCGCATGGAAGCGACCCCATTCGCGATTCGACCGACTCACGACGCCAACCGATCAGATGGAAGTGTTCGGCGTTCTTGAATTAGTACTGCCACTGGGCGATAGCGCCGGACAAGCCCGAAGCGCAGCTCATGGTTGAGAACCAGGCGATTCCCGGCCACGTGCCGGGCGACGGCACGGTGAGATTTCGCTTCTGTCCGAAAGCTGCAAGAACCTACCAGTTCACAATCCGCAGCAATTTGCCTGTACTCGATGGCAAGACCGGCGGGATCAGGTCCGTCGCTCCCGCAGCCAGACTTGCTCAAAATCCGTCACCGAGCCTTCCGAACTGGTGGACCGATGATCCTGCTCCTGAGTTCGCCGAAGGTGAGCACCATGGTGCGAAATCGGTGAGCCGCTGGCGTGAAGATTTTCTTAGCGACTTCGCAAATCGCATGTTGCGATGCAAGTCTCCATCACCGACTGCAACACCGCGCCCGGAGAAAGATTCCCCATGAACAACCCAAAGCAACTCTACTATGTGGCCTTGGTGGTCACGCTGCTTTCCGGATTCGTATCCGCTCAGGAGACTGGTTTAGAGCCCTCGCATCCGACTTACAAGCCGCGAGTCATCAACACGACCGACCTGGGAGCCGACCCGGACGACGAACAGTCGATGGTCCGCCAGTTGGTTTGCGCGAACGAGTTTGATATCGAAGGGTTGATTGTCTCAACCGGCTGTTGGAAAAAGACTCAAAGCGACACCAAGATACTGGATAAGCTGCTCGACGCTTACGCAAGGTGCGAAGACAACTTGAAGGTGCACGCCGACGGGTTTCCTTCAGTCGAATACCTCCGGTCGATTTCGGTCATGGGCCAGAAGGGTTACGGCATGAGCGACGTTGGCGATGGCAAAGATAGTCCGGGTTCGGACCTGATTATTCGTTCGGTCGATAAAGACGACCCACGGCCCGTGTGGGTAGGTGCGTGGGGTGGAGCCAACAATATCGCCCAGGCCATCTGGAAAGTACGAGCGACTCGGTCGAAGGAAGAACTCAACCAGTTCCTCTCAAAGCTGCGTGTGTTCGACATTCTTGGACAGGACGACGCCGGAGCCTGGATTGCGAAGAACTTCCCGGAAGTGTTGTACATCCGAGCGACCGGCGTTTATGGCTGGCAACCTCCCAAAAACGGCGAGTATCAACGTTCAGACATCCAAAGTCATGGACCGCTGGGAGCTGTCTACCCAGATACGCAATGGGCGACCGAAGGCGATACGCCGGCCTTCATGCATATCTATCCCAACGGTCTGAACGACCCGGACAGGATTGATCAGGGTGGTTGGGGCGGACGCTTCAGCTTGAAAAAGAATATCGGCATCAAGAGCATGCGAGCCGTCAAGGAAGAAGAGCGCCAGTACGATCCTTACGAAATGTACGGCAATACGTCCGAAGGTGCGAAAGCAATCAAACGCTGGAGCAACGGCTACGACAATGACTTCGCAGCCCGCATGGACTGGAGCATCACGAGCAAATACTCCGACGCCAACCACCACCCGGTTGCCGTCGTCAACGGCGACACTTCGCGACGAGTTCTGCAGGTCTCGGCCGAACCTGATTCGGCGGTTGATTTGAGTGCTGTCGGATCAAGCGATCCGGACGAAGATGCATTGTCTTACGAATGGTCGTTCTACCAGGAACCGAGTTCCTACAAGGGCGAAGTGAGAATTGAAGACTCTTCCGCCGCTACTGCAAAGGTAATGATTCCGTCAAACGCCGGTGGCAAGAACTTGCATGTCATTCTTGAACTTCACGACGACGGCAAACCCAGTCTTTACGCCTACCGTCGCGTCATCATCAATGTCAAGTGATCTCAGGTCGTCTGGAGAATGTGAGTTCATGAGCTCTGCTCGCCGCATTTACGTGGTTGGCGCGGCCAACATTGATTACCCGCACTAGGAATATCTGATGGAGGGCGACACGCCGTCGTTCTTCAATCTCATTGACAATGGCCTGAGCGATCCCGAACACCGGGACTGGGGCGGTTGGGGAGGACGCTACGAACCATCCACGCCGCGCAAACAGAAGTGGCACCTGCAGGAAGAAAAGCGACCGTTCTGGGCGGACGCTGAAGACGAAGTGTTGGGAATCGACAACCGCTGGCTCAGCGACAACCACGCCACGATCTGGTGTTGGCGATCAGCCTATCAAAACGACTTTGCTGTGAGAATGCCGAGGAACCGTCATCCGAACTCCTCATTTTGGATTGGCCGAAAAGGCTGAGCGAATGTCTTCCAGGATCAGGTACAAGCAAGGTACGAGCACCAGGACAATTGCGGTCGCGAACAGGATGCCAAAGCCAAGCGAAATCGCCATGGGGATGATGTACTGCGCTTGAAGCGAGTCCTCAAAGATCAGCGGCATCAGCCCACCGAACGTTGTCAGCGTTGTCAGCAGGATCGGTCGAAAACGTCGCACGCCCGCCTGAGATGATTGCCTCGAACGCCGAATGGTTCACTCGGCAACGGTTGGCATAGTCGATCATGATCAAGGAATCGTTGATCACGACGCCGGAGAGTGCGATGACGCCCATCAGGCTGACAAGCGACAGGTCATAGCCAAGCAAAATGTGTCCCGAGGACGGCACCGACGACGCCGAAGGGAATCGCAACCAACACGATCAGCGGTTGAATGTAACCGCGAAACGCGATTGCCAGCAGCGAATAAATGACCGCCAACGCAAGTCCAAAAGATCCCCACAGCGAAGCGGTGGCACGCCGCATTTCCGCATCGCTTCCCTCGAAACTCCACGTGATCCCGGGGAAGTCTTCGCGTAATCTGGGCAGCTCTTCGGTGCGGAGGGCATTGATCACTTGGGTCACCGCCCGCTGCGGTTCGATATCCATTGAAACGCTGACGACGCGCCGGCCGTCGCGCCGGTCGATGGATCGAAACGCCGAAGATCTCTCGATATCGGCCACCTCCAGCAACGGCACCTCCGATCCCGACGGGGTGCGAATGACAAGGTCCTCGAGGCTGTAGATGTCTTCTCGTTCGTCCTCGGGTAACTTCACGCGGACTTCGATTTCATTGGTCCCTCGTAAGAGGCGCAGCGCCAACGAGCCGAAGAACGCGCCACGTAGTTGCTCGCCAAGTTCTTGATCGGTCAATCCAAGCGCCCGCCCCTCCGGGCGGAGTCGGAAGTCGTATTGAATCTTGCCTTTGTTGTAGCTGTCGTTGACATCACGCGCGTTGGCAAACCGCTCACATCGCTCGACCAGTGCCTGGGATGCCTTTTCAAGTACCTGGATGTCGCTGTGACTGAGATCGATAGCTGATATCGCGGCGTCCGCCTCCGCCGGGGCCACGCTCGGCTTCAAAAGTTACCTGGTTCACGCCCGGCAAATCGCCGATCGAATCTCGCCAGAGTTCGATGACCTCCTTTGCGGTCATGTCTCGCTGATCCGGAGGCTTCATCACGATTTCCACATCGATAAAGCTATCGCCGCGGACATTGGTTTTGATTCCTTCCGCGACCTCATACAGGTTATGCTCGTCGAACATTCGCAGACTGGCCTGCGTCACGGCATCGGCGATTTCGGCCGCCTGAGCTGGTGTGGTCCCAACAGGCATCCGCACACCTGCTTCGATTTCGTCGGCGGAAACTTCGGGCATCAGAATCATGCCCATGTGAGCGCTGGTAGCGTAGCCACTGATGACGAGGAACAGCCCCAGCGCCGTGCACGCCGTGATGTAACGGAAACGCAAGCACATCACAAGAACGGGCCGGAACAAGAGTTCGACGAGGCGGTTGAACAGCCGGCTGAATCCCTGTTGCCCCCGGTGGAGCATTGCCCCCAGACCCCGGCCTTTGCGAACCCCGGCTCGGGCGTGGGCCAGGTGCGCGGGAAGAATAAACAGCGACTCAATCAGCGATAGAGCCAGAACGAGGATCACAACGACGGGCAGCGGAGCCCAGAACTTGCCGGTTTCACCCGGGATGAACATCAAGGGCACAAACGCAACGATATTGGTCAGGATGCTAAACGTGACTGGACCGGCGACTTCACGCGTTCCCTCGATCGCGGCAACCTCGTAATCGCCGGTCTCCTGCCGTTTCTCGTAAACATTCTCACCGACGACGATGGCGTCATCGACGACGATCCCGAGCACAACCAGAAAGCCGAACAACGAGATCATGTTCACGCTTACACCGGCGAGTGGCATCAGCAGTAGCCCGCCGACAAACGCCACGACCATCCCCATCATGACCCAGAACGCGAGTCGAATCTCCAGGAACAATGCCAGGATCAACAAGACGATGCCAACCGCCATCACGGCGTTTTCCAGAACCAGCGACAGTCGCCGGCGAAACTCTTCCGCATTGTTGCGATCAATCCGCCACTTCACGCCCGGGAGGCAACGACGGATTCGAACTCCCGCATCGTCTTTTCAACCGCCTCGGCGATATCGATTGGCGATTGAGAGCCAATCCGAAAGATGTCCAATTCGACCGAGGGCGTTTGACTGAACTGGGAGTGAAAGCCGACCTCTTCGAATCCATCGCGGATCGTCGGCGATGTCTCCAAGCGTTACGGCGGGTCCTTCGCTTCCGGCTCACAACTTCCATCGCCGCGAACTCTTCGGCCCACTGTTTGCGAGCCTTGACTCGTAGCAGGATTTCGCCGCCGCTGGTCTGCACCGAACCGGCCGCCACATCCTGGCTGGACGTTCGAATGATCCGAGCCACATCGGGCAACGTCAGACCGTACTCACGCAGTCGCTGACGCGGGATCTCCACGTGCGTGACATACGGCAGGGACGCGACGCAATTCGACCTGCGTGATTTGCTCGTTGGCTTGAAGTTGATCTCGCAGTTGTTCGGCAAGCTTGCGAAGTTCCCAAACATTGATGGGGCCGTAGATCGCCACTTGCACGGCTTCGCGTTGTTCCGATTGCAAGCGAACCTCGGGCTGTTCGATCTGATCGGGAAACGTACGAATTCGGCTGACCGCTTGCTCGATATCCTGAAAGGCCTTCATCCGTTGCTGGCCGGCCACCAGTTCGATCAGTACTTCGCCTCGGCCTTCCCGCGCTTCGCTGCTGATCTCTCGGATCCCATCCACGCCGCGAATGGCCCCTTCGATCGGTCGCAGAATTCCTTGCTCGACTTCCTGATGGCGCAGCACCCGGATAATCGACGCGGACCTCCACGATATCGAGTTCAAACTGTGGAAAGACTTCCTTCTGGATCGTCGCGGCCGACCAGATTCCGCCGCCGAGAAGGATGAAACATCAACAGGTTGGCCGCAATCGAGTTGCGAGCCATCCAGGCAATCGGGCCCACGTTGAAACCGGCGGCCCTCGGAAGCTTTCGTCATTCGGCCGATCTCCTCGCCGGAGGGTTCGGTCGGTTCGGAGGCGATCACGCTACTTTGCGCAGACCGACGCCCTCGGCCACGGTAGCAAGCGTCGTCACGACCACTTCCTCGCCCTGCTCCAGGCCCTCGCGGATGTAAGCATGCTCGGCATCGCGAAACACAATCTCGACCTCGCGAATCTCCAGCTTGCCCTCTTTCATCACCCAAACCGTGTCGGAATCGCGAATCAGTTCTCGGTCGAGCCGAACCACGTCGTCGATCGGGCCGGCCTTCGATTTCCGTTTCGATCAACGTGTCCAGGATCAGCGGCGGTGCGTCAGACGTTTGCCCCAGTGGATCGCGCACAATGACCAGCACGCGAGCTAGACGGGTCTGTTGATCGAGCGTGCCGATCATACGTGCGACGTGGCCGATGACGCTCCGACTCCTGGAGGCCAAGAGTCGGGGTCTCGCAAACGCACAGTTGAACCCTCCTGGTCATCCGATTCGGGAAACTGCAGCCACTGAAGGGCTGCGCACGGGTACTGCAGCCATGATCCAATACTCGTCGATTCCAACCAACCGCGCCAGTTCGTCACCGGTTGAAACTTGAGAACCAACATTGATTGATGCGGCTTAGGATTTGAGCATCGAAAGGAGCGAAGACGCTCGAGCGCTCGAGGTCCAACTCCGCCCGTTCGACCGCGGCTTTGGCCGCACTGACCTCGGCTCGAATCGATGCGATTTGCGGTTCACGCAGCACCAACGCGCGGTTGGTCTCGTCGATCGTTCCCTCCAGCAACTCAAGCTCTTTTTTCGCGAGGCTCTGTCGGCCCTGTTCGATTTCCAGAGAAGCCTCGGCCTGCTCGAGTTCGCTCTTGCTGATCGACACCGCGTTTTCAAAGTCGGCCGGGTCGATTCGCAGCAGCAGATCGCCCTCGCGGACCATTCCGCCAGGAACCAGTTTGGGTGATAGTTCGGTCACTTGACCGCTCAACGCGCGGACTCAGCACGATGTCTTGCGCGGGCTGCAACCGTACCGAGGACGACCAATGCGAGGAGAGTAGGTGCCACGTCGGACGGTCACGGTTTCGACCAGTGCCGCGGACTTGCGAGTCGCTGTGATCTGCTCGGCTGTTGGCTCGGTCCGGTTGATCCACACAATCGCGGCCCGCGGCCGCGGCGAGAATGGCGACACACACGATCAAGTTACCCAGCGAATGCGAAGCCAAAACCAAATCGATCGTGGTTGCGCGGCGTCATTCATCGACATTGATTCTCGAGCTGAAGCTCCAACGGACTGGGGAGTGGCTCAGTTCAGACTCACGTCCGATCTCCGGCAGATCCTCAGACTTCGGGAGTCGTCTCCGCTTCAGGAAGCTCGTCGGTCTGCATGGGACCGTTCTCCGATTCTAAGAACAGTTCTTCAGCGACAAGGGGGGCTTGGAATTCCAAAGGGTACTCTGCGACGGGTTCGAAATCACCGGCCAAGGCCTGGTACAGTCCGATCCGGATCAAAAGTAATTCTAGTCGAGCGGCTAGCGTTTCGCGCTGCAAACGCTGTTGGGTCGTGATCGCACTCAGAACATTGAGGTAGTCGGTATCGCCGATCAGATACTGCTCGCGCAATTGCTCCGAGGCCTGCCGAGCCAATTCCACCTGCTTGTCCAAGAGCTCGAGTCGCTCAATTTGGTATCGCTCGAACGCCAAACTATCTTCCACTTCGCGAAACGCATTCAGCATCGTCTGACCATACTCATTGAAGCGCTGGCGGACCACCGCCGCTGTGCGATCGACTTCGGCTCGCCGCTGCCCGCCGTCGATCAGTGGAGCGATCAATTGACCACCGATCGCAGTAAACCAATCGCGGAAAAGCGTCTCGGGCCGATCAGCAATATTGAGGACCGAACCGGACAGACTGATGCGAGGGTATTGCGCGGTGATCGCCGACTGCCAGATCGCGATCAGCGGCCACGAATGCCAGATAGTCGCGGCGAACATCGGGTCTGCGATTGAGCAATTCCGACGGCAACCCGGTGGCCGGCAGTGGTGGCAACTCGGGCAACTTTGCTCCGGTCTCGAATAGCTGGCTTCTTGGGGCGGTTGGCCCAGAAGCACCGCCAATTGATGTTCGAGCACTTCGATCCGTGCCTTGACCACCACGGCTTGTTCGAGCGTCGACTCCACCAACTGCCGTTGCCGCAGCACATCGGCGCTGCGAACCTGCCCCAGCCCAAACCGCGATTCCTGCAGCGATAACCCTGTTTGGTTGGTTTCGATTTGTTCGTCCAGCAGCGCCAACTGGGCGTGGGACTCGATCAGAGCAAACCAGGTGCGGGCAACCTCGGCCGACAAGGTCAAAGCGATCGCGTGATAGTCCGCGTCCGTTGCCGCAGCCCGCAGTTCCGCTCGGCCTGCACTCGCGATTCGATTTGTCCCCAAAGGTCGACTTGATACGATGCGTCCAGGCCCCAAGTGAATACGGTTCGATCATCGCCAGGTCCGAAGACGCTCCCGATATCGGCCACACCATTGACGTCGGGCCAAAGGTCCGACGCCTCACGGCGTGCCAACGCCCGGGCGGCAGCCAAGCGTTCCAAGGCAGCCGCCAGCGTGAAACTGCCGCTGAATGCTTGATTGATTTGCTGATCCAACCCAGTGTCGTCAAACGTGGTCCACCAGCGATCCGGCACCATCACCTGACCGCTGGGGGAGAAGGGCGCGGCGGGGGCTGTCGGGAAACTCATAGCGACGTCCCGATGTGCGCAGCTGGCAGCTGTCAAGAGCAGCAAGGCTGCAAGACACGCCACAGGGCGTGCGCAGAACGGATCGAACGTAACCATAGGCCATTCCCTAGCTTGTACGATCGATCGAGGACAAGATCAGTCCGATCACTGCATCTCTCAGCCATCTGCTACTCGGAAGGTACCGGGCAAATCGGAAGGAATGAAGCGTCAGCAGCCAGATCATCGGCTCGAGCATTCGCCGATCCGCGGTCGTACGAGGCGTGGAAGTGCTCAAACATTGTGAGCGGCCTGTGCTCTGCCAGCGGCGAATTGCCGTGAAGCGAGTGGGCCAACACCGGAAGGTGATCTTCTTTGCGCCGACGATGACGAGGATGAATTCGAACATCACCGGAGGCGACGGTGCGTCGCTCGACTTGACCCGTCTTGGGCCGATCGCAAAACAATGAAGTATTCGCTAACCCTTCATCACAAGCGTGAGAAGCCTCCATAGCCTCAACTCGGTCGACCGTACTCTGATCAGGTTCAGTAGCCGACTATTCGCTTTGCGTCCGAAGCGAGCGATCAGCTGTCCGGCAGCCAACACCTCGACAGTTTGCTCGATCCGGTTGAGTCGGCAACCGATCTTGCGTAAGGACGTCACTTCGCCTGCAATCTTCCTCAAGGCGAAAAGAGACTTCACGTTTGTCAATTCGAAAACCAATTTTCGATCGCCATCGCTACGAATGCGGAGACTGTTGCCGTTAAGCTCACAGGCTAACTCCGCATCGATCTGTAGTAGTCGCAGATCAAGCATTCGACTCTTGATCGTTACGTGATGTGATTCGCACCGTGCCGCTCATTTTCCAAGACGCATGTTTGGCGTCGGCTGAAGTCGAGCTAGGGACTTTGATTTCGAAATCGTCAAACGAATAGCTGATTTCAGCATTTCGCCCCGTCAACTTGTCGTACAGGCCGATTGCAAGGTCAGGCCATGTCTGTGAGTCGGTAGCATTCGTCATGTTTAGGTCCTGCGTGGAGAATTGTCGGCACGTGACGAACTGTCAGGTGCATGAGATACGTTAGACGACAGGCAAGTCAGCGGCCCTTTACGCTCTTCTACAGACTATCTCTCGAGCATCTCGCTTCCCAACGCGATCCGTGAGGATCAGGTGCAGCGAATTGAACGCTTCAACATTCCAAACTCAGATAGAGGCATGAAAAAACAATCTCTTGGCAAGCTACTTGTCATCGTGGGAGCAGGACTTTCGTTCCTCTTCTCGGTCGGCCTTTGGTTTTCTGGTCAGCGGGAAGAAGGACTTTTCGTGGGCATTTGGGTACCGTCGATTCTTTCATTCGGCAGCCTACTATTTGCCGGTCAGGGAGCGCAGCAATGACTTCCCTTGCAATTTTCGTATTGGGTCTGGTTGTTACGGTGATCACAGGCACGGGAGCAATCATGATCGGTCTACAGGAGGCGGCGGATACAGGCCAGAGCCGTGTCGAAGACTTAACATCCGTCGAGAAGCAAATCGTCGGCCGCGACAGTCCTGGCTAGCAAAGGAAAGGACAATGCCTCAGTACGTGAATTTCTTGCTCTATCAGACCGGCTGGTTTGCGATCGTTCTGAGTGCGGCTTACTCGCAGCCCTGGTGGGGAATCACAATCGCGACGTCGCTGGTCGCAGTTCACATGCTGCTTACCAGCGACAGAACCAATCAAGCGAAGCTGCTGTTGATCGCAACCGGAGTTGGCTTCGCCGTCGATAGCTCTCTTCTTGGCCTCAAGGTTTATCGCTTTCCCATTGAATCAGCGATCGGCTGGCTACCGCCGTTGTGGATGTCGCTGCTGTGGATTCAGTTTGCGACCACCTTTCGTTACTGGCTGAAGTGGTTGAGTGGTCGGTACTTGTTGTCCGCACTTTTGGGATTCGTGGGAGCACCGTTGGCATTCGTGGGAGGCGAGAAAATAGGTGCGGTGTCGATTTACTCGCCACAGCTGACAAACCTGATGATACTCGGCTCCCTCTGGGCCATCGCGATCCCTTTGTTGATTTACGTTTCAGATCGGATCCATGCGGACGCCTCGGTCGATGCGACCTACCGAGGATTTTCCTCGCCTCGGACGGTTTGAGATTTGAATGCCGCGAATCGTGCAGATCGCTTCAGACCCGCGGCCCGCCCTTCCGTTGTCCACCCGTCAATTGGCCACCCGACATTCAAAGCGGAGCGCCCAGCGCAGGTGGATCTGAGTCAGGCATTCCCGCGAATTCGCGACATCGACGTGCCGTCGTAAAGCCTTGCCAATCAGTCAGTTGCGGCGATTCCCTGGATAGTTAAAATAATTGCGGTGCGTCAAGCATCTATACTGCAAAGCCCCCCACCATTTCGCATTCCCTTCAAGTCACAATTGCCTGCCGCTGCGATCTCCCCTGCCTCCCCGCAGGCGGGGGCGCGTGGTTTGCGATCAGCAATCGCTGGGCCGCTCAAGAAGCTCCCGCAGAGGCCCTGCAAGAAGACACTTGACCGTTCATCTCGTTGAAAGATCGATCATGCTCAACCGTAGAAAAATGTTGCATGGAATGGCAGCCACCACCGGTGCCGCATTTGGTGCTTCGCTCATTCCCGAACGTCTCTTCGCTGCGCCCACCAGTCACACGAATCCAAAGCGTGTGGTCTTCTTCATGCAAAACCAGGGCTTCGATCCGAAGACCTGTATTCCAGAAGGGATGAACAGCAGCGGCTCGCTTGCGAAAGCAAAACTTCCCGAGCCGATCAGTGCACTCGAACCTTACAAGGAGCGGCTGCACATCATCAACGGTCTGCATGGACTCCACACCAGTCCCTCGCACAGCGCCTTCTTTGGCGCGCTCGGCGGCTATCGTGGTGGTGACGGTGTGCCGCCCAGTGCATCGACGATCGATTATGAACTGAGCAAGGTCATGCCGCAGACGCTTCTGCCTCATTTGTGCATCGGCATGGACTCCATTGAGAACATGACGACCAAGCCCACGATTGCAACGCTGTCGGCCAGCGGCGCCGGACAGCCGATTTTCATGCATTCGAATCCGAATCATCTTTATCAAATGCTGTATGGTGGTATCTCCACAGGCGACATTCGACTCCAGCACGAAGCGCAATCGAATGTGTTGAATCAGATCGAAAAGCTTGCCGCTGCAAAGGGCCAATCGCTGCCGACCGCGGACCGGCAGCGTTATGGCCAATACGTCCAGGGATTCAAAGAGGTCAACGGTCTGCGCGATCGCCTCGACACAGTTGCCGATCACTTGCGCAAGTTTGCGCCCAAGGTGGACGAACGCTACACCAAGCCGGAGTTCGAAACCGACTGGCACGATGTCTTGCTGGACCTCGGTATCTCGGCGTTAACCTCCGGCATCACCAATACGCTTACCATTGGGTCAGGTCGTGGGGAGATCTTCGGTGCGTGGAAGGGACTGGGTGTCACGGAACAGGGCCATAACCTTGGGCATATGGAGCAGCCCGACAATCCTATCTGGATCAAAATCCGTCAGTACAACAGCCGCATGCTAGTGAGAATCGTGGAATCGCTGGAAAGCGTGCCGGAAGGCAGTGGCACCATGATGGATCACACGCTGATTGTCTACACCAGCAACAACGCGGACAAACAGCATACCAACGGCGCCAACTGGCCGGTCATGCTGCTTGGTAACTTCGACGGGGCATTCAAGACAGGTTGCTTCACGCAACTGGACGGCAAGCGTCCCATCAACGCGCTCTTCGCGACGCTCCTGCGCGCCGCCGGGCAGAACTGTGATCACTTCAACATGGATGACAAGTTGGCCAAGAAGTTCGACGCCGGTAGCGGCCCGCTCAAGGAAGTGCTGGTATGAACAAGGTCAGAGTTGTTCTGACAATAGCGCTGTTGTGGGGTTTGCTGTCCGTGGCCAGGGGCGAGACCTACACGCCCGGACGGCCCGTCCCACAGGACTTCGAGAACTTTGCTCAACCGTTTCTTGTCAGCCACTGCGTGGACTGTCATGGTGAGACGGAACCGGAGGGCAATCTCTCGCTTCACGATCTGGGGCCCATGGATGAAGTCAACGCCGGCATTTGGAGAAGCGTCTGGGCCCAGGTCACCTTGAAAGAGATGCCCCCCAAGGAGATGACGCAGCCCAAGGTTGTGGAACGGCTGCAGTTTTCAGACTGGATTGTTGGTGAACTGACTCGCATCATGCACGACAAGGGCGGGTTCCGCGCCCACCTCGATCCCAACAAGGGCAACTTTCTCGATCATGAACTGCTCTTCGGTCCGCTACCAGATGGCATCCATCTGGTACCAACGTCTTCACCGGCGCGGATCTGGCGTGTGACACCACAGGAACACATCACGCGGCTCAATGATTTGATCAACAAGGAGCCGGAGTTTGATCCGGACAAGCCAGGCCTTCGCACGCATGGCGATGTGGTTCCCACCAACCACGGCGGAGAACTCAAACTCTACTTCGGAACGGATCGCATCATCCAATGGCAGGGCGGGACAGTGGCCTATGCCACAGCGGTCAAGAGCGTCCCCGCCGTCCTGGCGTCGGCTCGCGATCATGGGTTGGAAAACTACCCAGATTTTTACACGGTTAATAGCGCAGAAGCGACACAGATCATGGGCGTCGCCCAGGACATCATTCGTTACATGGCCTATGGCCCATTGAGCATCGCCAAACCGTATCAAATCACAGACGATCCCAATTCAATCAAGGACAAAATGGAGGGGGATCTTCGAGGTCTGCCAACGAGTCTTGTTTACAGCACGAAAGTCATGCGTCCGCTGACACCGGTCCATGACCTGATGAAGGAGGAGGGCGTCGCCGACGAGCGTTTACGCGCTGCGGTCGACTACCTTTTCGAAGCGCTGACCTTCCGTCCCCCAAGCAAACAGGAATCAGACGAATACCTGACAATCGTCCAGCAATCCATCGAGAAACTCGGTAAGGAAGATGGCACGGTTCTCGGCCTGTCATCCATCTTCCTCGACCGCGACGCGCTATTTCGACCGGAAGTTGCTAAGAACGGCATGCCGGATCGCCATGGACGTGTCATGCTCCAGGACTGGGAACTGGGCCTGGCGGTCAATCACGCGTTGCGCTACATCAAGCCAGACGAAGAACTGCGGACGGCAATCGTTGAAGGGCGCATGCGGACCAAGGCGGACGTGAAGCGCGAAGTCGAACGCATGCTGGCCGACGACAGCCTCCGAAAGCCCCGCATCCTACGCTTCTTCCGTGATTACTTCGACTACGACCTTGGCGGCTACATCTGCAAGGATACAAAAGCGCTGTCCGATACGGGCGTGAGTTCAAGGGGACAGTCCTACTATCGCGACATGTTCGACGCATCGGCGAGCACCGATCGCCTGATTGAACTTATCCTGCAGGAGGACAAGGATGTGTTCAAGCAGTTGTTAACGACCAACAAGGTGGTCGCCACCAAGTCCGACACCGTCTATTTCGGCTCGATGCGCACCAGCGAAGAGAGACAAGCTTCCGTCGCTGCAGCCAAGAAGGCGGAGGCCGAGGCGGCGAAGAAAGAGGCGGCCGAACTTGAAGCTTGGCGGAAGGCCAATCCGGGGAAGGAACCGCCGAAGCCCAGCAAAAAGAAACGATCCAATGTCAATCACAGCGTTACCGAGGCAAGCCTGTCGGGGCCGAAACTTTACGCCCGCGTGAGTCGTCGAAGCTTCGGCAACGGGTCCATGCGACCAGAACGTATCCTGGCCACGGCGCCAGAGGGTCAACGCCTGGGTATCCTGACCCATCCCAGTTGGCTCGTTTCCCACTCCGATGCGATGGACAATCATGCCATCCGCCGCGGCAAATGGATTCGCGAACGGCTGCTTGGTGGCGGTATTCCCGACGTACCGATCACCGTGGATGCGATGCTGCCAGATGAGCCACACAACACACTCCGTGAACGCATGCGGGTCACAAGGGAAACCTATTGCTGGACGTGTCACAAGAAGATGGATCCGCTTGGCTTGCCTTTTGAGATGTACAACCACGCCGGCCTGTATCGGGAAACGGAACTGAACAAGCCCGTCGACACCACGGGCGAGATCATCGATTCCGGCGACCCCACGCTCGACGGCAAAGTCGCCAACGCCCTCGAGATGATTCAGAAGCTCGCGGAAAGTGAACGCGCCGAACAGGTCTTCGTCCGCCACGCCTTTCGTTTCTGGATGGGCCGCAACGAAACGCTCAACGATGCGCCTGTTCTTCAGGAAGCGTATCACGCCTACAAAGACAGCGGCGGAAGCATGAAAGCACTGCTCGTATCACTACTCACCTCCGATGCGTTTTTGTACCGTACAAGGAGTGAGCCGGCGTTGGTTGATGTGAATTAGAATTCGCTACAGCCGGTAATGGACTTCGCCAGAAGTCCGCTCCTCGGAAACAGCGAATTCTGAACGGGGAATTCTGGCGCAGTCCAAGACGGGTTCCTAGCACAGCTGCCGAGCCCGCTTGCGAGAAAGACCGTTTCAATGTTATCGAGACCCATCGCTTTTGTTGGCGTCCTTGCGGCTACGTCAGCAGCGCTGAGCCAGGACCGCTGGCCAGAGAATCGCGGACCCCAGGGAAACTACCACCTGACCTCGAAGACGGCGTATCCAAAAAAATGGAGCGTCGCCAGCGGCGAAAACATCCGCTGGAGAATGCCGCTGCCGGAAACAGGTCACAGCGGGATTGCCGTTTGGGGTGACCGGCTCTTTCTAACCTGTTTCCGAGAACTCACGGCGAAGGATAACGGTACAAATGGCACTTGGGTGTCGGAAACCCGTGGCTATTGTCTCGATGCGGAGACCGGGAAGATTCTCTGGAGCTGTGATCTGCCAGGCAAACGGCCGAACCAGGTCAACGGTACCTTCACTGATTCGACGACACCAACGCCGGTGACCGATGGCAAGCATGTTTGGTTCGTCAACGCCGGCGGCTACATGGCCTGCCATACCGTGGACGGCAATCGGATCTGGGAAAAGGATTTCGAGGTTCGTACCAAGCACTCGGCAAAACAGTTTCAGCCGTTCCTGCATGGCGGTAACCTCTATTACGCAATGATGCGTGATGCGAGTGACCCACAACGCCGCCCACAAACGGCCACCGATTACGACAAGAATAGCAAGACCGGCTGGCCATGGATTTACGTTCGATGCTTCGATGCACTGACCGGACGACCCACCGGAATCATACCGGAAGGCATCAGCGTTCACAGCAAGGGAGCCCTAGGATCGTTGAATGGCGAGACCGTTTTGCTGCACGCCAAAGGTGGCAGTCACAGTCCTCCGGAAAAGCCGTATGGCATTGGTCTTTCCCGGCTCAACGCTAAGCATGACCTGATCTGGGAGAGGCCGGGACTCTACTTGGAAGGCACGCACTTCGTTGACGAGAAGTACGCCTATTGCTTCGACAGAGACGACTTCACTGTACTTGATCTCGCAACTGGCGAGACGGTCAAACGAATCCCTACCCGCGACACCGGCAGCGTCATCGCGTTCGATGAAACAAGCGGCCACTACAAAGAGCCGACGGATGCGTCGACTCTGAAAATGGGGCGTTTGCTGACGCACCGCACGAATATCGGTGTTGGCAGGTATCACTTCTTCATGGGCGGCCTGCCGGGCATCCTAGGGCGTATCGACGTCGAGTCGGATGCAGTCAGCTACCTACAAGTACCGGTTCAGGTGTTTGTCGAGAATGGCAGAAGGAAACTCTCATGGAGTGACTTCAAGTCCGGCGACGATACGGGCTCTGGCTTTACTGTTGAAGGTGATCGACGCCGTCTGAGCCACGGCTTTGGACACATTTCAGCCGCCACGCCGATCGTCGTGAATGATCACATCTTCTTTTCTACCGTTCTCGGTACGGTCTACGTGGTCGACGCGACCGCCGAACGCTTTGACGAATCTTCGCTGGTGGCAGTCAACGACCTTGGCGTTCCAGGTAGAACGTGGACATTGAGTCCATTGACGGCCGCCAACGGACATCTGTATCAGCGCACCAGCAGAGAGATCATCTGCATCGGAGATGGACCTTGAGATGCCAGCACACAGGCCATCCGCGTGCAAATGGTGAATTGAACGCCGCTGGAAAAGGGCTCAGGTCAACACTTCTGTGACGACGTGACCGTGCACGTCGGTCAGTCGGCGATCCAGACCGTTGTGATACCAAGTCAATCGCTCATGCTCAAAGCCGAGCAGATATAGCACGGTTGCATGGTAATCCCACACGGTCGTGGGATTGACCTCGGCCCGACGTCCGAATTCGTCCGTGGCTCCGTGACTGACGCCACCCTTCACGCCTGCCCCCATCATCCAACAGGTAAATCCGTCCGGGTTGTGATCACGTCCAGCTGTTCCGGCTTGATGGGTTGGCATTCTTCCAAATTCCGTTGTCCACAACACGAGGGTATCGTCCAGCAAGCCGGTTTGCTTCAAGTCCGTCAGAAGTGCCGCTGTGGGTTGATCGAAGATT
The DNA here is from genome assembly GCA_963767665.1 of Pirellulaceae bacterium. Taxonomy (GTDB): domain Bacteria; phylum Planctomycetota; class Planctomycetia; order Pirellulales; family Pirellulaceae; genus Rubripirellula. The sequence goes on along the minus strand of CAVYFC010000009.1, from coordinate 240,335 downwards.
GGACAATGACGTTCGTAATCAGACTTCAGTGTCTTGTGCGCATCCCAGTTGAGCAGTCCGTCGACTCCCGATGCGCGTGATGCACAGTACAAGCTCACAAAGCGAACATCGCGCTGCAACAACCGTCGCGCTAGCAGGCAATTTCGCGCATATGCAGCTTTCAGCTTATTGGGATCGTCTGTTCCATAGGCGACATGTGTGGCCTGGGTTTCGCCAGACAAGTTGGAAACCTCCGGTGCCGAGACCTGCATCCGTGCGGCCAGTTCGTAGGCTGCGATGCGAGCCTGTAGATCGGTTTCCGATTGATTGGCCTCGGCATATCTTCGATTGAGACGTTGCAGGAAGCTGCGAGAGGCCAGTTCTTCCGATTGTGAAATCCCATCCGGCGTGAGCAGATTCCGTATCGGCTGCTGGTCGCTCATCATGATCGCCTGGTATCTCGCAGGGAGGAAACCGTTGGACCAATTCGCCTTGCCGTTTGGCGGTTCACCGCGGATGTCGGAGATCGCAACGTAAGTCGGCAGGTTCTCGTTCTCGCTTCCCAGCGCATAGCTGACCCATGCACCGGCACTGGGAAATCCCTCCGTATCATGGCCGGTGTTCATGAAGACGCAGCCCGGGCCGTGGGTGTTGGTCTTGCTGTGCATCGCATGAAAGAAAGCGATATCATCCACGTGCCTGGCCATATGCGGTAGCATCGTCGTGATGGGCTTGCCGCATTGGCCAGTCGGTTCGAAGGCCCAGGGACTCCGCATCAGGTTCCCGTTCTTGCCCTGAAACGACACCATGTCCTCTTCGCCGGGCAAGGGTTGACCATGATACTTTTCCAAGGATGGTTTGTACTCCCACAGATCCATGTGGGAGGCAGCACCGGGACACATGATTTGTAAGACCCGCTTTGCCTTGGGGACGTGATGCGGCTTCATGGAGGTTGACCGAGACGAGCCTTTCTCCGCCGCGTAAGCCTCCTGCTCCAACAAGTGCATCAGTCCAACACCGCCGAGACCAGTGGTGATGTTTCCAAGGAAGGACCGTCGCGTGGTCTCGCGCATTGGATCAAGGTTGCCGGTCATGATGGAATGGAACCGCCGAGAAAGGTTGACTTGAAAGTGAAAGACGACAGCCTTGTGTTTGTCAAACGCAGCTTTGCTGAGTTGATTGAGAGTCTCGGAGAGACTTGCCTACGGTAGGAGAACGCATAACCCCGTCGCGTGAACTGAACAGACACACCACTAACGCACATAGATCAGCTCACTCGTGTTCATCAGCACGCGACAGAAGGCAGCCAGGCCATGCTCGGAGATGAACTCGCGGCTTTCCACCGACTCATCCATCGTGGGGTCTCGCGAATAGCAAAGCTGATACGCTCGCTCGACTTGAACTTGCGTCTCGTCGCCGACATCGCGTTTCAGTCTGTCCGCAAAGGCTAACGCCATGTCGTAGGTGAAACGGTGATTGAGCATCGTCAGCGCTTGCAGCGGCGTCGTGGTTTCGGATCGCCGAGGTGACGAATACGTGCAATCAGGTTGGTCGAACTCCGTCATCAGATCAACGACGGACGCTCGCGCGTTCTGATGATAGACGGCTCGGCGGTAGGTTTCCGGCCCATGTACATTGAGCGGAACATAGGTGCACACGTTGTCCTGCATGAAATGGTACAAGCGAAAACCGGGACCGCCGTCTGGCACCAAGTTGACTGGGCTGCCAGGAGCTTGTTTCGCATTTTCACTGTGATGGATTCCATCCAGACGGGTCAGCTTTCCGCCAACACTCAACATCGTGTCTCTCACTTGTTCGGCTGAGAGTCGTCGAGGTGGGAACCGCCACAGAAGCCGAGCATCGCGATCGACCTTGGCCGCCTCGTCATCGTAGTCGCTTGACTGCTGATAGGCCTTCGACATCATGATGATCTTGTGCAGAGGCTTGATGCGCCAATCGTTCTGCATCAAAAGCGAAGCCAACCAATCCAACAACTCGGGATGCGAGGGCCTTTCCCCCATGTAGCCAAAGTCGTTGGGGGTGCCGACGATCCCCGCGCCGAAGTGATAGTGCCAAACCCGATTGGCCAAGACGCGAGGGGTCAGCGGATTTCCCCGATCGATGATCCAGTTCGCGAGTGCCAGTCTTCGTTCACTTTCCGGCAAGTCCGAGGAAAGTCGATAAGGGGGCGTCACGTCATCGAGCGAGGCGAGACTCGCCGGCACCACTTCGTCGCCCAGACGCTGAGGGCTGCCACCGAGATACAAGTGGAAAGGCCCCTTTGCGTCCTCGGCAACGCGACGGCCAATCCACGCCGTCGGTAGGGATGGAATCGCCGCGATCTCACGCTTCAGCCTGGCCAACTCACGGTTCCATTCGGCTTGTTGGCGTTTCTCCTCGGCGGTGATCTCCAGTTGCTCGAGCCGCCGCTGCAGGAAGGGACTCGCCGCGTGTTTCTCCTCGGCAGCCCCTTCCACATAGTCGACCGGTGCTCGATCGGCACCGCTGGCAACTGTCGTCCAATTCTCTCCGTCCGTCGAGATCTCGATGTGATACTCGGCCACGAAGTTGAACTTGCCATGCCCGGGATTGGATTCGCCTCGTGCGCTCGAGAAGACGATGCGATCAATCGTCGTCAGTTCCGCCAATTCGATTGTTAGTTCGGGTCCCGCGGAAATGAACCTGGTGCCAGTCTTGCCGTCGATGGCGTGATGGGCACCGTAAGCATCAGGATAGTCCTCGATGCTGCGAGCCTTGCCAGAGGCCTGGCCCCCACTCGACGCGAGAGCCACGTTTCGCGGTGACTCTGCATGTGACCAGACTTCCATCTCATCGATGCCAAAATTCCGACTCTGTGGTCGAACGTCGTTTGCGTCACAAACCAGACGCACAAACTTCGCTGGCACCGGATCGAGAACGTCTTCGGTACGTCGTCGGTCAACGGAGGGCCGAGTCCAAGCCTTCGAGTGTTCTGAAAGACTTGCAAGGCCACGCTTGCGAATGCCCTCGTGAAGATCATTCAGCGACTTCTCGACTTCGGTTTGGCGTGTGACAAGCGGCATCAGCTTCGCCGTTCGTTCGTGCTCCTGCTCCGCCGTCGCCAACGTGGCGCTCCCATGTCGAATCCCTGCGAATGTGGCCAGCAACGAGTAATAGTCGGCTTGCGTGATCGGATCGAACTTGTGGTTGTGGCAGCGAGCACATCCGACGGTCAAACCCAAGAACGCTTCACTCGTCGAACGGATGATTTCATCGAGCGTGTTGGCGCGAATCTGAGCGGCCTGCACGGCATCCTGGTTCCCCACATCATCATACGGCCCGGCGACGAGAAATGCCGTGGCGATGGTCACATTCGGATCGTTCGCCGCAAACACGTCACCCGCCAAGTGTTCGCGAATGAACTCGTCAAACGGCTTGTCTTCGTTGATCGAGCGGATCACGTAATCGCGAAACGGCCAAAGGTCATTGATGACAACATTCCGTTCAAATCCGTTGCTCTCACCAAAGCGGACAACGTCCAGCCAATGTCGTCCCCAATGCTCCCCGTAATGTGGCGACGCAAGCAGTCGGTCCACAAGCTGCTCGTAGGCGTTTGCATCGGGATCGCTGACAAAGGCTTCCACTTCTTCGGGCGTGGGTGGCAATCCGATCAAATCGTAGGTCGCACGGCGAATCAGCGTCCGGCGATCGGCAGGCGGATTGAGCTTGAGGCCCCGCTCGGCAAGCTCAGCCAAGAACGAAATCATCGACCCCTTGGTGTCGATCGGAATCCTCGCCGCGAGAGGCTGCAACGACCACCACGACAGATCGGCTTTCGGTTTCTCCAGAACCCGCACGTTCTCGGGCCACACGGCACCCTCAGCAATCCATTGGCGAACGAGGGAGACCTCCGACGGTGACAATGGCTCTCCTTCTTTCGGCATCTCAGCAAGTCCATCGCTAGACCGGGTGATCAAATCCAGCAAGTGGGATCCGTCCGGATCATGCTCAACGACGTACGCATTCTCGCGGGCGTCATCGAACGTTTCGATGGAGAAGTCTCCTTTGTCCGTCGCCTCCGAGTGACAACGAGCACAATGAGCCGAGAAGATCGGCGCGATATCCTTCTCGAAGCTGATACGCTCATCAGCCATCACGGTGCCGACGAGTAGAAGCATGACGGCGAGGGGCGCCATGGACTGCGAATTCATGCGATGCGTTCCCAGATTGTGCTTGTGCGATCGCACGAAAGGCGAGTGACGGCGACGGCGTGGACCCCACGGCGACAGGGAAGGGAGCATCATTCACTCGCCTCCTGCCAGGCTTCGTTTTCGCTGACACGTCTTGCTAGCTGGACAGCGCCACTTTGGCGGCCAAAAGTAACCCGATGCGTCAGCGAGGAAATGAGTTACCACAAAGCCTCGTTCACGCTTTTTGAGGTTGCGATTTTTCATAACCCGATGCGTCAGCGAGGAAATATCGATCTTGACATCGACTCGCTTACGCGTCGGGTTATGAAAATCCTCGTGCAGCAGCCAAAAAAGCAACTTCACAACTCACGCTTCGGGATACGAAAAAAATCACCCTATCCATCTTCAGCGACAAGACTTAGGAATGCTAACGCGTTCAAGATTGGCGCTGTCCAGCTAGAGCATCTTCATCTTTGACGTAGCTATCTCCCAAAAAGGGATCAGGCGATGTCTCCTCCATGGCGTGGCTCACCTTCAGTATAATCTCTGCCCACGGCCGTTTCTCGGATCAACGATGACCCGGCGATCACGGCTTCTTCCTTCCGTCTCCATCACGCCTCATTTGGAAACGTCACGCCAATCGTATCCAAGAGACGGTCGAGAAGTCTCAAGCCGGCGTGATTGCTCGATCGCATTTCAGCATAGGAGGTCCAGGAATCGGCGACCGATTCCTGGGAATCACAGGACGCAAGCCGAAGCCGACCCTCGGCATCCTGGACAAACAGGATGGTGTAGTCAGGATCACTCAGCAGCAGGCTGAAGGTCTCGCCCGGAATTTCTTCAATCGTCAACATCCGGGCCTGTCGCGTGTATTCGACGAACGACATCACGACACGGTCGCTCTCTGAATCGACGAGGAAATCAGCAAACAGACGCGGATTGTGAAACTGAGACGTGTTGATGCCCGAATGAGAACCACCCGAAAAGCCCTGTCTACCGATGGCGATTCCGAAATTCTGGATCAGCGTCTCCAACGGTGAACGACTGCGTGATCGCCGACGCTGAGCCAATCGATTGCCACCGAAAGGATCGCCACCGAAAGGATCATTGCCGAGCGGATCGTCGCTCGCCCGTGGTGTTGTCGCGCCGGCGGCACGCTTGGCGGCCAGTTCATCGGCCGCTTCCTTCCAATGCTGTCGATCGAAAGCAACCCGGCCCTCCACCAAATGCAATTGGGTGAGCTGACTCAACTCATTCCGAACCTCCGTCAACGGACCCTCTTGCAAGTTGGAGGGGGGAACTCGGATGTTTGACTGGGAATCCGACTTGGGAAACTGGATGGCAAAGCGAGAGAGATCGGAACGGAGTAGGGGCGGAAAGCTCTCGGTGTCGCTGAGCATCGACCCGTAGTCAGGCCAAGACTTTGCAACAGAGGTATCGCCACCGTCGAATACTAGATGAATCCTGCCAGCGAGATTCTGTGAGAGCAATCCAACCCGGCCGGAACATCGACTAGCCAGCCGAAAAAGTGCATCAGGATTGTCGTCGATGACAACGTCGCGAACTTCGGGACGATGGAGCCTGAAAATGACTCGGGCATAGGGATCGGCGCGAACATCGAAGCAAGCGACGGACTTGCCTTTTGTAAAATCGATCTCGACATTCTTGCCGAGCGAGCTACCGTCACTTCCCGTCCTCAAGTCGCTCAGTAGCTGCAACATTCGCTTCTTGGCTGAGTACAAGCTAAGGGTCTTATCGGATTGCCACTCGATACCGCTTTGGGCTTCTTCGAACGTCATTCCGTGAATCGTGGTATCGGCCAGCAATTGTTCATGCGGGTTTCCCATGGCGGCTGGATAGGCCGCTTCGTGCCAGCGACTCTCATCCACTCGCAATCGCCCATCGATCAGCTCGAGCGATGACAGCGTTCCGATCGCATCACGAATTTTGACGGCAGATTGCTCATCAGAATCTTGCTGTGCCAGCAGATTGTTCGACTCAAAAAGCAGAGCTGCGGCAACACCGACAAGTGCAAGTGACGTACGCATGTTCAATCTCCGATCATCCGAGAGTACTCAACATGTTAGGAATCACTGGATGTTAGGAATCACTGGCGTATAGGGACGTCGGATGCACCTCCGAGTATCGACCCGAAGCCATCACTATTTCTTCGCTTCGCCTTGTCTGGCAAGCAGTTCACGCAACTCTGCGACGATAACCGACGACGTCGATGCGATGTTCTTCGTTTCCAATGGGTCGTTCTGGTAATCGTAGAGCTCGATGTCAGCGGTCGACGGAGAGTCTCCTGGGACCTTCCACTCGACCATTCGATATCGTGGTGTACGGATCGCCCGCCCCAGACGATTAGCACGTGGATAGACGTGCGTGACATGATCGCGTGCTTGGGAGTCGGGCTGCCGCACGACCGTTGCGAAGCTTTGTCCGTCGAGCCTACCCGGAAGCGGAAGACCAGCGAGCTCGCAGAGTGTCGGATACAAATCGACCGTCTCAATCATGGCTGAAGTTGATACTCCACGGGCGCCCTCTGGGGCCGCGACGATCAGGGGTATCCTCGCGGCTTGCTCATAATTGGTGTGCTTGCACCACATGGCATGGTCGCCGAGATGCCAGCCATGATCTCCCCACAGCGCCACGATCGTATCCTCTGCAAGTCCTAAACGCTCCAGCGCATCGAGCACCTTACCGATCTGTGTGTCGGTGTAGCTGGTTGCTGCATAATAACCATGGATCAGATGCCGCGTGGTCGCCTCATCGATCGGTCCCTTGCCCGGCATGTCACTGTAACTGCGTAGCTCGCCACTGCTGGTTGCTGCGTAACTCGGTGCGTCCGCAGGGGCCGAATCCGTTTGCGGCATCGGTAGTTCGCTGGGCTCATAGAGATCCCAATACTTCTTGGGAGCCACGAACGGCAGGTGCGGCTTCAAGAAGCCAACGGCAAGGAAGAACGGTTGACCTGGCTTCTCACTCAAAGCTTCGAGGCGATGAACCGCTTCATCAGCGATCATGCCATCGGCATAGACCTCATCGGCCACGTCCGCCGACTCGGTGGCTGGCCCGCGCATCCGACCCTTGGTATCTGGCGCCATCGTGGCGAGGCTCTTCTTGTCGACATAACTCGGGGCCTTGGGTCGCCATGACTCAACGCTCCAGGAAAACTTATCGTCTTTGTTTCCATGACCAGTGTGATAAATTTTGCCGAGCCCTGCCGAATGATAGCCATGGTTCATGAAGTACTGACTCACCGTCACCGCATCGGGAACCGCTGAACGAAAGTGGGTGCCCAGGTCATAGATTCCGATCGTTTGGGGACGCAGACCCGTCATCAATGAGTTGCGACTGGGAGAGCAGACCGCCTGGTTGCAAAAGGCCATGTCGAATCGCATGCCGCGAGAGGCCAAGGCATCGATGTTTGGCGTCACTGCTACCGGATCGCTATAGCAGCCAATGGTCGGCTTGAGATCGTCGATGCAAATCAACAACACGTTGCGCGGCTTCGTCTCTGCGTGAAGCAGCGTCGCTGCCAGCGCCAACGAAACGAGCATTACGAGACGGAGTGCAGAAGTGGCCATTGTGTGAAGGACTTTAACAGAGTTGGGATTCCATCATTCAAGCGACCGGCTTGAGCGACTTAGAAAAGATACGATAGGACTTGTACCGCTCGCAACCTGCGGCCTCCAGGATTGAATTCATCGCGATGTTTGACTCCAGAATCCAGGACATTTCACAGTCCGTGACGCCCATCGGCAAGAAACTGGTGCGACAATGATCGATCATGGCGAGCGCAATCGACGCGCCAATACGACTGGCCTGAAACTTCTTGCGGACTCCCATCAACGGGACGCGAACGGAGCGAAAGGAACCGAATCGGAGCCTCCAAAGGAGTCGCGACCAACCGACGGGAAAGATCCGGCCATTGAGATCACGGATGAACTCATTCAAGTTTGGCAGGACAATCATGAATCCTGCCAATTCATTCTCCACTTCGGCAAGCACAACCCGTCCCCGATGTAGCAAGGGTTGCATTTGACGAATCAGGTTCTCGACCTCTGCATCGGTGGGAGGGAGGTAACCCCAGTTGTCCGACCAAGCCTCTTTGAAGACGTCCAAAACATGTCGGAGCCCCGAGTGATGCTCGCTCTTGTCGATGGCTCGAATGACAATCCGTGAGTCACGGGAGGCTCTTTCCACCACCCGTTGAATGCGATCGGTGTAGGGTTTCGAGATGTCCAGGAAGTACGCGCCCAGGTCCATCTCTTTCCGGTATCCAACCTCATTCATGAGCGTTGCATAGTACTTTCGGTGATGCCCCATCATGACATAGGGAGGCGTCTCGAATCCCTCGACGAGCATTCCGACTTCATCATTGATGGATAGATCGAAGGGGCCAAGCACGCGAGTCATTCCTTGATGCCTCAGCCATTGTTCAGCTGCCTTGAAAAGCGCTCTTGCCGTTTCCGGACGGTTCTCGCATTCGAAAGATCCAAAGTGTCCGGTGCCTGAACCGTGATGTTCTTGGACCAACGAGCAGACTTGCGCCGAGATTCTTCCCACAACCTTCCCGCAGCGTTCCGCCAGGAAACAGACCGCTTCGGCGTGTTGAAAGTAAGGGTTCTTGCGAATTGACAATCGCTCTCGGCCAATCGTAAGCAACGGCTGGACCCACGCCGGATCTTCGGCATAGTGCATCCGGGGCTCGGAGAAAGAGCTCCCGATCGCGCCGAGAATCGACACGACGAATCGCGAGCTCGCCCTGCGTCGAAGACAGCATATTGCTAGTGCAAGGATCGACCTGAGGCTTGATTGACAAGTTGGAAACTTCTCCACCGCCAAGGCGAGTTGAAGCAATGACTCAACTCACCGCAACTGGTTGATTCGGTAGTAGTGATCGTCGATTTTATTCGAATCTGGGTTTGACTCGGCCCAAGAGGGTACCACGTCCGCGATGAAATCGATCGAGAATCCCCTTTTGCATCAATCAATTTTTTCATAGTTCAGCGAGATCTGCTCGGTAGGGGGCACGTCACCGTCCCGGGCACATCCGCCGCGAACAACCGCCGACATTCAAGTGATTGGAATCGCAGGGGGCAAAGAGCTTGACTCCCCGAGGAGCGGCCTTTGCATCGCGGGACTCTCCGAAAAAAGGGGCTCAACATGTTGGCTCCTGGCTGCATCTTTGGTGGCGAACTGTTCGTTTCCACCCCCTACCCGAAAACGGAGCGAACGACCCGCCAACAAACGGCATCTTGTTCACCTCTCTGAGCGAGGGCTCCACACGAGGCGTGGTCCTCGACGGCAACGTGATCGGCGATATCGAGTACTTGCCCGAGTGGGACCAGGTCGCGATGGTCTCTGCTTCGGCTGGCCTCAGGCTCTTGAATGCGGAGCATGTTGAAGTCGCACGTTCATCGACGCACGCACTGAGTCCCGGAGTACTCGATCACTCGCGAGACGGAACAACGTTGGTCGTTGGTGGCGGCGACGGAACCGTCAAGGTCTTGGCCGTCGGTCAGCTACAGACGTCCGAAGTCCTGTGGCACGAGACCCACATCCGTGACGTCACGTTTTTGGATTCTCAACATGTGGCAACCTGCCTGGGTGATGGCTCGGTACACGCATGGGACCTGCAGACGGGAATCGAGAAGGATCTGGTACCGATCAGTCAACGCGAGATGCTGGCCCTTGCCTTGGATCCCAATGGTGGCACCCTCTACGCTTCGGGAATGCGGCCGTCGATCCTGCGACTGGACGTGGAAACCGGGCGGAACCATCCTGCTTTGGAGCAAGGCATCGGCGGGATCGCATCGCTATCGATCTCTCCTGATGGAAAGCGATTGGCGGCAGGTAGTCGCAGCGGCGCCGTGCTGGTCTTCGCCATCTCCAGCGACGATTCGTCTGGTGAACCGTTGATGGAGGACCAACGCGCCGAAGCCCAGGTGCTGGATGTCGCCTTTGCCGCTTCCCCCAACCGGCTCGCGGTTGCCTATTCAGACAATCATGTGATCATCTTGGAGGTTCCCTCTGGCCGAGTCGCTCGGCAGTTCGAACTGCCGACAACGCCTCCGTGACTGTTGGCCTCAGCCTCTGGCGATGTGTGTTACGTAGGCTCGCGATCGGGCAAAATCCTGATCTTGGATCTCGGTGATGGCTCGTCCAAATCGATCGATGCACATCAGGGACGGATCAACGCGTTGGCGGTCTTTCCCAATGGCAAGCGTTTGGCGTCGGCCGGACGCGACCAGAGCATCAACATCTGGGACTTGCAATCGCTCGAACGTGTCGGCATTCTACGCGGTCACGAACGCCAAATCTTTGCCCTCGCGGTTTCCCCCGACGGTTGCTGTATCGCCTCAGGCGGGCTGGCGGGTGACCTCCGACTCTGGCGTGCCAGCGAACGTTGATCTGGAGTCTTGTGTCGCTGACATGGTCTCACCAACCCAAGGGCTGTGAATTTGAACATGGGTGCGCCTTCCACGACCATCAATTTGACCTCCACTCCCTCGATTGAAACTTCCGACGGAGAAACGCATGCATTCTTGTTGCGCGCCGCCGAGCTGCTGCATCGATATGGAACGCCCTCTTTCCGCTTAGAGGGGGTGATGGCGAAGGTTGCCTCGAGCCTGCAGGTCCCAAGCGTTTTTCTCTACACACCCACCGCACTGGTGGTCTCGTTGGGCGAAGGAGAGAAGGAAAGGGCCTACATCCGACGCATCGACCCGGGCGACGTGGATATCAGCAAGTTGCTGGCGCTCGATGCGATCCTGGAAGAACTCGAGTCGGGCGCGATCACAATCCGTCAGGCTGCGGCGAAGCTCGAGTCGGCGGCCCTCGCGCCGGCCCCCTTTTCTCCGCTTGTCTCGCTGATCGCCGGTGCGGTCGCTTGTGCGGGAGTCGCGGTGATTTTTCGTGGCAGCGCAGCGGAAGTGATCGTCGCCGGCGCCTTCGGCTTCATCATCGCCTGCATTTCCACTTTCGTATCTCGATTTGTGCAACGCGGGTTGCTGGAACCACTCCTTGGATTCGCTGTGGCAATCTCGGCCGTTGTCATTGGTCAGTGGATTCCGGTGAACGACAGACTGATCACCCTGGCAGCGTTGATCCTGCCGATTCCCGGGCTAGCCCTCACGATTGCGCTCACGGAACTCGCCCTTCGCCACCTCTCTTCGGGAAGCGCAAGATTGGCGGGCGCCATGATCACGCTCTTCACCCTTGTCGTTGGCGTCGCCATTGCCTGGCGCATCACGAGTGCATGGGTGGTACCTGGACAGGCTATCCTGAATCCACTTCCCAGCTGGTGCCTTTGGATCGCAGTTGGCCTGACTCCCATCGCATTTGCGGTCGTTCTGAAGGCTCCGATCTCGCAGTGGCCTGCGATCGTGATGGTGGTGGTCAGCGGATTTGTCATGAGCCGAGTCGTCAGCGGGTTAGCAGGTGTGGAAGTGGGCGCCTTCGCCGCGCGCTGGTGGTTGGTTGCGGAAGCAACGCCTATGCAAGACTTCGAAACCGTCCGGCAATGATCACCCAAACGCCGGGACTTCTGATCCTTGTCCCAGGGGCGATCGGCTATTCGTCGCTGACCGCGATGATTGAGAATGACACGATTCGGGGCGTCGCACTCGCCTTTTCGATGTCAATCATCGGAGTCGCCCTGGTCGGCGGGTTGCTGCTGGCCAACCAAATCATTTCGCCCAAGCGGATCCTTTGAGACTGCCTTGCCAGCGAAGGGCTGACGGCAATCAGACAAGTCTGGTGCTTGGGGGCAGCGGTGTCCCTACCTGCCGGGCGCGATGCGTCTGGAGCCCTGGAGGCAGGGCACGCGTGCGGGACTGCTCGAACAACACGATGACAAGCATCTCGACGGCGACTTCGGACAACTGAACCGCGGCAGGCAGCCCCCGTACGATGGACTTCCAAGTCCGTCGCCCCAGTCCGTCGCCCCAAGTCCATCGCCCCAAGTCCGTCGCCCCAAGTCCGTCGCCCCAAGTCCGTCGCACAGGGCTTCGCCCAGCGTTCAGCCCAGCGTTGAGCCCAGCGTTCAGCCCATGGGGTGGCGTCCTCTAGCTCAGAACGACGAACATCGACGGACTTGGAAGTCCATCGTACGAGGGCGGCGGAAGGCAAGAGAGCAGTCGAATCGTCCTCGAACTGCTCCATTGTCCCCGCTTTTTTCACCTCCAACTCTTTTGAGAATCTCTTCGAATTCGTATCGACAGCAGGTCGAATTTTGCTATGCTTCTGCCAACATCCCTGCGACGTTCTCGCGCACTAATCGTGCGTTTTGCAGGGACTGCCCGATCAACATAGGATCAACAAAGAGCACATTCGAACAAGTTGTTGTAACGGTTGAGTTGGGTTTCTTTTTCGGGCCGGGCTTTCTTGAAAGTTCCCTGGTATCGTCTTAGGTCCTACTAATTGTTCCAGTGCCTACGGCTGGATTCTTCACGGCGCCTCTGCGTCCGCAGATGTAGTTCACGTTAGGTTCATTACTTGCTCACATTGTGTGGGATGGCAGGGAACGTGTTTGATCCCAGCGGCATGTTGCAGCCGGGACACCAAAACCATTGGTTTCGTTTCCAGGAGATTTGGAATGAACATTTACGTAGGCAATCTTAGTTTTGAAGCAACCGAAGCGGACATCGAACACGCGTTCAGCGAGTTCGGTGATGTGAAGTCGGTCAATATCGTCAAGGATCGTGACACCGGGCGTTCGCGAGGATTCGCCTTTGTCGAAATGCACGACAAGCAGAGTGGTCAACAGGCGATCGAAGGTTGAACGACCAACAGATCGCTGGCCGCCCCGTGACCGTCAACGAAGCACGACCCCGCGAAAACCGTAGTGGCGGCGGTGGTGGTGGTGGTGGTCGCGGCCGCTGGTAATCAGCAGTCCCGCCTGAGTTAGCTTGCACACAGTCGTTCGATCTATCGAGCGGGCGACTGTCGCTGACTCCCGGCGACCGTCCCTGACCGGACAAACCTCTCTGAGCGATACGGCTTCGCTAGAAGCCTTCGCTCTCTTCGCAAGCACGCACGGACCTACCACAAGGGGAACCTCATGTTTCGATGTTACTTCTGTCACCAGGTGACACCGCCGAAAACGACGCGTCATAGCGTTGTGATTGAAGCACGCACCAAGCAGTATTCCGCACGCCGTCGTGAGGCGAAACGCCGAAATTTTCGTGACCGAGATCGGGATCGAGATGATTCCGTTCAGGACCGAGGTGGTTCAGGTATCGAAATCATCAAGGAAGTCGATGCTTGTCCCGCTTGCGCCGCAAAGCAAAAGGCCATCGCGCCTGTCACGCCCTCTGAGGCAACACCCATTGAAGTGACAGAAACGGAAACGGCGACTCAGGCTTCGGCTGAGTAAGCTCGCTGGAAACATCCCCTCACGAGAGGTCCGCATCTCCACGGCGGACGGCTGCAGAGTTGCTGCGTTTCTTGACGAGTCTCGGAGAGACTCGCCTACGGTGACGCCTCCTACTTCGTAAAGCTTACGAGTCTCGGAGAGACTCGCCTAGGTAAGCCGATGGGATCATCGAACATCAAGCGATGATCTCGTGGATCGGTTCGACTTCCTCGACGCCGACCAGTTTCTGATCCAAACCGCTGTAGAAGTAGGAGAGACGGTTGGGATTGAGTCCAAGCTGATGCAAGATCGTGGCATGCAGATGCTTGACATGCAGCGGATGCTCGACCGCCCGTGATCCCAATTCATCGGTTGAACCAAAGCTGACGCCTCCCTTGATCCCGCCTCCGGCCATCCACATCGTGAAGCCGTAGGAGTTGTGGTCGCGACCGGAGCCCTTGGGCGTATTCAGCTGTCGGCTGACGACCGAATTCGCCACCCCACACGACCAGCGTTTCGTCCAGCATGCCCGCGTTGCTTCAAGTCGGTCAGCAGAGCGGCGATGGGCTGGTCGGTTCTGTCCGGCGTGTCGATTGTGGTTCAACTCCAGGTCGCCGTGAGCGTCCCAGTTGTCGTCGTTGTGGGCACCGCCGCTGTAGAGCTGGATGAATCGCACGCCGCGTTGGACCAGTCGCCGGGCGAGCAGGCAACGGGTACCGAAATCACGCGTCTGTTCTTGATCCACGCCGTACATCCGCAACGTCCGCTCGTCCTCGGTGGACAGATCGACCGCCTCCGGCGCGGTCGATTGCATCTTGTAGGCGAGTTCGTAGCTGGCGATCCGCGAGGCGAGATCATCGTTGCCCGCGTCGCGTCAGCAGGTGTCGCGAGTTGGCGTCCTGGATCGAATCGATCAGTTCGCGCTGCAACTCTGGGCGAGATGCCATTGGGCGGCGCCAAGTCAAGAATCGGTGCGCCCTTCGGTGCGGAACACGTTGCCCTGGTAGGTTGCCGGCATGTAACCGCTGCTCCAATTCTTCGCCCCGCTGATCGGACCACCGGTTGGATCAAGCATGACCACGAAGCCGGGCAGATTCTCGTTCTCGCTGCCCAGTCCGTAATTGACCCAAGAGCCCAGGGCGGGGCTGCCCGAGAGAATCTTGCCGCTGTTCATCATCAACATCGCCGAACCATGAATGGGCGAATCGGCGGTCATGGAATGCAGAAACGCGATGTCGTCGACGTGCTCGGCCAGATGCGGAAACAGCGAGCTGACCCACTTGCCGCATTGGCCGTATTGCTTGAAATCCCAGCGGGGTTCGACGATCCGGCCACCCGTCTTGTGGCCGCCGCGACCGAACGTCTTGACTTCGACCGTCTTGCCGTCCATCCCCTTCATCTTCGGCTTGTGGTCGAACGTGTCGATGTGGCTCGGCCCGCCGTACATGAACAGGAAGATGACCGACTTGGCCTTGGGAGCGAAGTGCGGTGGCTTGGCCGCCAAGTGGGTTGCGGTACTGCGATTCCGCTCCATCGGCCTCGGAGAAGAAGCCGTCGCCCGACAACATCGAAGCGAGGGCCGCCGCACCGAAACCACCGCCGGTTTGCCAGAGGAACTCGCGACGGGTGCGTCCGCAAAAGCCGTTTCGTTTTCGATTCGTAGCCATGAGGTTCACTCGGTCATCATGGAACACAAGGACGCCGCTCGGGCACTCCTCAGTCAGTCAACAAACAAAAACTCGTTCCAGTTCAATCACAGTCAGGCAGTACAGTTCCACGGCCGGCTGCGCTGGAGCCCTGCTCTCTCTGCAGCGTTTCGATCAAATCACGGCCCGCCTCGATCTCTTCGTTCGGTAGCGGTCCGCGACAACGACCGCCGAGATCGTCCGTCGCACCACTTCGGCGTCGTCGATCTGCTCGGCGTCGATCGAGGCGGCCAGGCGTGCTCGCCTGCTCGTGAATGAAATCGCTGTTGAGCAGCGACAGGGCCTGGCCGGGTTGCAGCGTCACAAACCGCTCTTCACAAGTCAGATCGGGATCGGGAAAATCAAAGACGGTCAACAAGTGGCGTCAACAGCGATCGCTTGACGTGAATGTAGACGCTGCGACGATTCTGATCCTGCTCGCTCGAATCTCCCCAACCGCTTCCCGGCTCGTGATTGACCGGCAAGCACTTCCTGGCTGAGCGTCGGATAGAAGCTTGGTCCGTAAAGTTGTCGATTGAGTGAACCGTTGGCCGCCAGGATCGTATCGCGAACCTCCTCGGCACTGAGCCGGCGGGGATCGAATCGCCAGAACAGATCGTTGTTGGGATCGGCCGCCTGACCATCTTCACGCGACGCCGATGACATCTGGTAGGCGCGGCTGGTCATGATCAGTCGGTGCATCGACTTGAAGCTCCATCCTTCGTCAATGAACCGCAGGGCCAACCAGTCAAGCAGTTCGGGATGAGTCGGCGGCGTGCCGAGTTGTCCAAAATTGTTGCTGCTGCGGACCAATCCGCGGCCGAAATGGAACTGCCAAATTCGGTTGGCGATCACACGGCCGAGAGCATGTTGTCGGGACTGGTGATCCACTCGGCCAACACGCGACGCCGACCCGATGACCGCTCGGTCGCGGCGAACTTGGTGACGGCTCGGGAGCTGGCGCCTCGAAAATTGTCGGGAAAGTCAGGCTCCACTGGATCCGCCGGGGAGTGGGGACTGCCGCGGTACAACACGAAGGTCTGCTCCGGGTGTCTTGCATCGGCCCAATCCCATCACCATCTCGCGTGGAGGCAACTCGGCGGCTTCCTCTCTCGACTCGCTCCAGGTCTTTCTCGCAGCCCCTGGTACTCTTGCCACTGCTCGATCACTGAGGTGATCCCTCAGCTTTTGCTTCAGGACCTGTTGCGTTGCTTCTTCGGGCCTTCGGTTGCCCGCTGGTCGGGAGCCGACATCTTGGCGATCCCTGCCTGCTCGATCTCGCGCATCGCAAGTTCGACCGCCGGCGTGCTTCGTCGTTCTCGCGGTACCGGTCCTTCACTTCTTCGGAGGAAACATCGATCTGGTTGTTGGTTTGCTGGTCACCGCGGGTCCCCCAACTCGTCACGTCGCCGAGCAACGCCACCAGGCTGTAGTAATCCTTTTGCGGAATCGGATCGATCTTGTGGTCATGGCAGCGTGCGCAGTTGATGGTCAACCCGAGCATGACCTGGCCCGGTGGTCATGATGATGTCGTCCAGCTCGTCGTACTTGGCCAACAGCGGATCGGCAGGTTCGTCATCCCAAATCCCCAGTCGATAGTAGCCGGTGGCGGTCAACGTTTCGCGATTGACCTCGTCGAGTTCGTCGCCGGCCAACTGCTCGCGAACGAACTGGTCGTACGGCTTGTCTTCGTTGAACGATTCGATGACGTAGTCGCGATACTTCCATGCGTTGGGCTTGACGCCATCGCGTTCGAACGAGTTGGTTTCGGCATAGCGAACCAGGTCGAGCCAATGACGTCCCCAACGTTCGCCGTAATGAGGCGACTCCAAGAACTCGGTCGATCAGCTTCTCGAACGCCTGGGGATCGGGATCGTTGACGAAGCCTCGCACTTGCTCAGCCGTCGGAGGCAGACCGATCAGGTCGTAGTAGGCTCGACGGATCAAGCGTCGCGCGATCGGCAGGCGGGTTGGGCTGCAAACCGGCCGCGGCCAGCGAATCGAAAGATGAACGCGTCGATCGGGTGGCCGCGCCCACTCGCGCATCATCAACCATCGGGGGACTCTGACCGCTTCATCGGTTTGAATGCCCAGTGCTTATCCCAGTCGGCACCTTGATCGATCCAGCGGCGCAGCACCTCCACCTCGGCCGGCGAGACCGGATCTCCCTCCGGCGGCATTCGCTCGAACTCGTCTTCGCTGGTGATGCGGGCGATCAGCGTGCTGGCCTCGGCATCGCCGGGCACAATCGCCGGTTCACCCGAGTCGGATTCCGCAAACGCTGACTCCTCGTCCGAAAAACGCAAGACCCCCTTCGGATTCATCGGGTCCGTGACAGGCGAAACAACGCTTCGCCAGGATCGGCTGAACCTGCTGGATGAAATCGACTCCCGCTGGTCATCGGCCTGTTTCGATTGGCATCGGCGACTCGGCGGCGGCCAGCAGAGACCGGTCGACAAGGAGCATCAAGCATCGCGGCGGCGAAACAGCGACAACGTTCTTGATCAGGTCGAGTGGGAGAACGTCATGAGAGATTCACCGGAAGGTTGGCAGGACCGCGGCGGGTGGGAAGGCATTGCCAGCGGTGATTCAGAGAGGCTGCGATCGGTCCAGCCACCCTTCCATTGTTACCGGCCACGGCCAGCCTGCCAATGAGAACCGACGTACTTTCGCTGAGAAGTATTCCACCGGCATGCCGAGGCAGAAGATCTGCCGCGAATCGCCATTTTATCCGCTCGTAACGGTGATTGACGAAGGTTACATTGGAATCGGTCTGATCGGCAACACGGATTGAGACATTTTCTTGCGGTTGCGGCATGGTTCGTTGGTCTTGCCTGCCATCCCGATTTCCCTCCCTCCCGTCAGCGATGGTTCGGCGTGAGGAACCAACGATCGACGCTCAGCCCCGGCCAATGGCAAACGTCCCCACGTGCTGCTGATCGTGGAAACGGCGATGGCGTTCGGACGCGGCGTGCTGGAGGGAATCAGCCGCTATTTGGTGGAGAACCCGCCCTGGTCGGTGCAACTCGATCTGCGTGAACTGCTGGTCACGCCGCCGGCATGGCTGCGGCGATGGGATGGCGACGGGATCATCACGCGATCGACCACGCCGGAGATGGCCGAGATCATCCTGAAGTGGGGAATTCCGACGGTCAACCTGACCGACATCTACGGCGACCAGGGACTCCCCTCGATTTGGAATGATCACGATGCCATCGGGCGGATGGCGGCAGACCACCTGATGCAACGCGGCCTGAACCATTTCGCCTACTGCGGTTTCACCGATCACCACTGGTCCGAGGCTCGACTTCGAGGGCTTCTCGACAGCGGTTGTCCCAGCACGGCTTACATCGCGGCCTGTCACCATGTCCGACTGGGCCCAGGCCCGTCGCACCGGATGGGAACGACAGCAGTCGCAACTGATCGATTGGCTCAAAGGTCTGCCCAAGCCGATTGGCATCATGGCATGCAATGACTTTCGAGGTCAGCATGTGCTGGAAGGATGTCGCGCCGCGCGATCTCGGTGCCGGACGAAGTCGCCGTGATCGGTGTCGATAACGACCAGGTGATCTGCGACTTTTGCCAGCCGCCACTCTCGAGTGTCATTCCCGCGGCCGAACGGATCGGCTTTGAAGCGGCCGGCATGCTCGATCGACTGATGCAGAGGTGAAACCCTGAGCGAACGTCAAGTTCGAATCAAGCCGCTCGGCGTGGCCGCCGCGGCAGAGCACCGACGTGATGGCAATCGATGACGGCGATGTCGTCGCCGCTCTCAAGATCATCCGTGATCGTGCCTGCCTCGGACTTTCGGTCGCCGATATCCTGCGCGAAGTGCCGATCGCCCGCAGTTCGCTGGAACGACGATTCCGCAAGACCGTTGGCAGCTCGCCGCAGGCCGAAATCCGCGGTGTGCAAATGAAGCGGGCTCGCCAACTACTTTGCGAAACCGATCTGACCCTGACGCAAATCGCCTCGCTGACCGGATTCAAGCACTCGGAATACTTCAGCGTTGTCTTCAAACGAGAAGTCGGACAAACGCCGGGCCAATACCGGGCCAACGTCAGCTATGCCCGTTCGAATTTGCTAGCAAATCTGCGGTGAATTGGGGTTTTTGAGTGTTCACTTGTCGGAACCGAATTCGTATATCGATCTCTGGAAGTGGAGCGGGCTTGAATCCCGCTCTGGTTGATCTGCTTTCACACGTCTCTGGACGATCTTGCATCCATGAAACGTTTGCTGCCCAGAATCGCCGGCCTGATCGTTGGTGCCTACGTCTTCCTGCTGCGGATCACCTGCCGAATTCGCATGCACAATGACATGCGCGAGCAGATTGGTCCGCTGACGGCCTCGCTATGTATATGGCACGTTTCATGCGCACCAGATCGGTGGCCTGATGGCGGCAGAACCGGGAACCGGCGCGATGGTTTCTCGTTCGGCTGACGGTGAGATCGTTGTGCCCGACTCTGGTCTGGTCGGGGCATGTGCCGATTCGGGGCAGCAGCGGCCCGGGTCACAAAGGAGGCGCGACGGCGCTTCAGTCTCTGATCAAGCATGTGCTCAAGGGGCACGGTGCCATGCTGGCGGTCGATGGACCGCGGGGACCCCGAGGATCGGTTCAGAAGGGGATTGGATTGCTCGCCGAGAAAACCAACGCAGCAGTCCTGATGGCAGTTGCGGTCCCCTCGAAACGCTGGATCTTCCGCAAGACCTGGGATCGGTTTCAACTCCCACGACCTTTCTCCAGAATCGATCTCTACCTGAGTGATCCGCTGTGGACCAAGGCGGGCGAGTCGCTCGAACGCTTTACCGAGCGGATCGAAGGGGTATTGCGGAACTCGAAGAGCGATACGACCCTGACGAGGTCGCCACTCGGAGGCGAGCTGTCACCAGACCAGCAGAGGGCGCCCGATCGGCCGCCTAGCGATCTTGCTTGGGGTAGGAATGTGTGCGTGGGGTAAAGTCGATCCCGCCTCAAACGACCCTCCCGGAGGTCATCGGCGGTCGGCTTTGCTATGATCCCGGCCATGAATGCCAACCAACACCCCTCGGCTCCCGATACCGATGGAGCCATGCAAATGCTGACCGCCGCGATCGGACAGATCAAGTTCGCTCGCGACTACACCTTGCAGTTACTTGACGCGACCCCGAAGGATCGCTGGTTTGAGTGCCCTGCCGGCCTGCCCACCCACATCGCCTGGCAAGTGGGCCATTTGACGGTCAGCCAATACGGGTTGCTGATGTTTCGGATTCGTGGACGCCGTCCGGAAGATCTCTCGTTGATCCCAGGACGGTTTCGCAAAGCCTACAGCCGCGAATCGATTCCCTCGTCCGATCCATCGAGACAACCGACCGCGGACGAATTGCTAAGCCGAATGAACGGACGTGCACGAGCTTGGTCTGGCGGAACTGTCCCAGGTGACGCCTGAGGTTTTGTTGGAACCGGTTGAGATGCCCTATGCCGCCTATCCACTCAAATTGGGGGCGATCTTATTTTGTCCGCTTCACGAGCACATCCATGCTGGACAGATCGGCTTGATCCGTCGCGGCTTGGGACTTGCTCCCGTACGTTGAGGATCGCGACTTTGAATGGCACGATGAATCGCAAGCATGATCGAACGAGATCGACGCGGTGGAGGAGTCGATCTACGATCATCCCAAGTACTACGATCTGGTTTTCGGCGCCGATTGTGCCGCGGAGGTTAAATTCATCCTTGGTTGCGGCGACACCTTCATGCGTCGCAAACCGAAGCGGTTTTTCGAACCGGCATGTGGAACGGGACGCTTACTGCTATGCTTTGGCAAAGCGGGGTTGCACGGTCGGCGGGTTGGATCTGAATCACAAAGCTGTCGCGTTCTGTAACGCAAGACTGAAGCGGACACGGGTTTCCGCCATCGGCCTTTGTTGCCGACATGTCCGACTTTCAGGTCCCACGCCGCTATGACATCGGATTCAATACGATCAACAGTTTTCGACATCTCGATAGCGAGCGCGCTGCGCGACGACATTTGCAATGCATGGGGGAGGCGATCCGTGAAGGTGGGCTGTACCTGCTCGGTGTCCATCTGACGCCGACAGAAGTGGCACCGAGTGAAACGGAATCATGGTCAGCACGACGCGGACATCTTGCCATCAATACGCACATGTGGACCAAGGATCGCGATCGAAAGAAGCGTGTCGAGCGATTTGGAATTCGCTTCGATGTCCATCGTCCGACGGGAAGCATCCGCATCGTCGATGAATTGGTACTTCGAAGCTACACGCCGGCGCAAATGAAGCGTCTGATCCGATCAAGTCTCTGCTGGGAAGTTATCGAGACTTTCAGCTTTGCCTACGACCTGGAGGATCCGATCGAAGTCGATGTGCAACGGAAGATGTGGTTTATGTGCTGCGCCGCAAAGAGTTTTGAAGTTGCGCTTTTGGCTGCCGCTCGAGGATTTTCATAACCCGACGCGTCAGCGAGTCGATGTGAATATCGACATTTCCTCGCTGACGCGTCGGGTTACGAAAAAATCGCAACTTCAAAGGCAAGAAAATGGGCAAGGGGAGCCAACGAGAGGGCGGCGGGACCTTAGGCAGTGGGCAAGCAAGTACGTAGAGTGCTGACGGGATCGAAGAAGTCGTTGGCTCGGTTGAGAAGCGGGATGGTCTGTGGCGGGCAGCCGGCAATGGCAATTTGACGCGGCGGGGTCTCCATGGCAGAGGCTTCGGGAACCAAGTGTCCGCTGGCTAGGCCTCTTTTCGTCTTCCCGCCATGGCAAGTCCAATCGCTGTCAGCAACGCGACGCCGCCGATCGTTGCCGCAATGCTTGCATCCTTTCCCCACTTCGATTTACGCATCGCGATCTCCTTGTATTTGAAGGGGACCCCCAGATCGATGCCCCGCTTTTCCATGTCTTCGTACTCGCGAACCAGTTCGGCAGCCGAACGCTCGCTAAGGTGCTGGCGGACTTCGGCGATGTGCTCCTCGGTCGTGGCGGGAACCGCCGTCAAAGCCCAGCGAATGCCGCAGAAACCCGCGATCAGCAAGCATGCGGCGGCGGTCAGGCCGGCCACGCCAAAGCCCGCCTGAAGCAACCTCGAGCGCCTCCCCCGCCTCACCCCTGACTCGGGGGTCTACGTCGTCATCGGTCGCGGCAAGGGGCAACTTGCGAAGCTCGCCCAGTTTGGGGATGGGAACGCTCGCCTGGCAACTCGGACAATTCGCCACTCCGCCCGCCTGTGTGGGGGAGACAGGGAGGTTCGCGTGGCAATGAGGGCAGGGCAGTAGGTGCATATTTGACGAAGATTTGAAGTAGAGCCGACTAGACCGTCATTGCGAGGTGACTAGAATCCTCAATGAGCAAACGGCACCACCCGCCCAACCGCCGCTCCACCATTGTGGGCCAAGCCGGCAATAAAATAACGAACTGTTATGTTCGATCCGTGACCCGAATGATTCGCGTCGCATCTCGTGTGGTCAGAATTGCCGAATGCAGCCAGGAAGGCGAGAGCCAGTTGGCGTGAAGTTGTAAGGACCGGGGGGAGTTTCTCGATACGTCTGTTTTCTCGCGTTGGTTCGCGAGGGAATCCTACCGACGTGTCAGAACAAAAGGACGAAGTTAGGCCACCATGGCTGTTACTGACCTTTCCCTCCCCGCGAACCCAATTTCAAGTCGCAGTTTCGCAAGTCGCAGTTTCGCAAGTCGCAGTTTCGATGGGCGCGTAAGATTTTGAGTGGGGTGATGTTTTCCCGCGATCGTAGGTTCCGGCATGCACCGATTTCCGTCCAGTCTGGTAACGCTACGAAAGTTGGTGACGGCACAGTCCGCCGCAAAGCACAAGACTCTCCCAGTCGTAAAGTTTTTCCATTTCAGTCAGACGTCAGAAGGCCGAAGTTCATCAAGTGGTAGAGTTTGTTGGCGATTCGTTTTTGAACCATTCTCGAACCATCGCCGTCAACACTTCTTTGGGCAAACAAATACCGCTAGGTCACGCACTTTGGTGTTTCATATACCGTTCTCAAAAATGGGAATTCCTTACGGCGCAGGACGTGCTTCCGTAACTACCTTTGCTCCATGCATTCACCGTAATAATCCCATT
The DNA here is from genome assembly GCA_963767665.1 of Pirellulaceae bacterium. Classification (GTDB taxonomy): domain Bacteria; phylum Planctomycetota; class Planctomycetia; order Pirellulales; family Pirellulaceae; genus Rubripirellula. The sequence goes on along the minus strand of CAVYFC010000009.1, from coordinate 217,058 downwards.
TCCTACTGACCGTTGCCCGGTTCGACTTTTGCAAATCGGACCAAATATTCGACCAGACCGTTTCCGATGTTCTCGCGTCCAAAAGGCAAGCAGAACGCCTGAGTTACTGATTCCATCATTGATGCATTCGTGCCTCGCTCCCGAGAGGGGAGTGACCCCCGCGAAGCAACGGAATCCTATTTGATCAGAACTCGGGTGATGTGGCCGACGTGAGCGATTCATCGCTGGATACCAACACACCCAATACCGTTTCCGCAGGAGTTCCTGTCTTGTTTGACACCTTACTTGACGAATTTGAAGCCGTCGCAGATCAAAGCACCGAGGCAATGACTGGTGGATTTCGCAAGTTGCCTGTGGACGACAACGAAGACAACAGCGTTGCCGTCGCGATGGCCGAACAGGCCGATGGCGAAGTTCAACTCGATAGCCCCGATGAATTGCTATCCGTTGACGAAAGCGAATCGTGGTCCGATGACCCGGTCCGCATGTACCTGACCCAAATGGGTGAGATTCCGCTGTTGACCCGGAAGCAAGAAATCGAACTTGCCAAGCGGATCGAAGAAACTCGCCGTCGTTTCCGCACCAAACTGCTGGAAAACCACTTCGTCTTGGTGGAGGCCTACAAGACCCTGAAGAAGGTTTATCGAGGCCAACTCCCCTTTGACCGCACCGTGCAGGTCTCGGTGACCGATCGGCTCGAAAAGGAGCAGATCATCGGCCGCCTGCCTCACAACCTTCGCACCCTGCAAACCCTGCTGCGTCGCAATCGCCACGACTGGAAGATTGCCCTGAGCAAGAGTGCCTCGCAGCGCCGCCGCGCGGAAGCCTGGCGTTCCCTCGCTCGTCGGCGTCGACGGGCGGTGCGGCTGATCGAAGAGTTGGGCTTGCGAACACAGCGGATCGAAACTCGCATCGACCTGTTGGAAAAATTCTCGCGCCGCTTGACCGAAATCGACAACGAGATCGCCTCGCAAAAGCGGACCAAGCATGGCCGCGAAGTGCGTGACGCATTGCTTCATGAACGACGCCAGATCCTGACCGCCTGCCAGGAAACGCCGACGTCCCTGCGAAATCGCGTGAAGATGCTCAACACGGTCTATGCCGAATACCAGCAAGCCAAGCGTGAACTGAGCGAAGGCAACCTCCGCTTGGTCGTTTCGATTGCCAAGAAGTATCGCAACCGCGGACTCTCCTTCCTTGATCTGATCCAGGAAGGAAACGCTGGCTTGATGCGTGCGGTCGACAAGTTTGAATATCGCCGCGGGTTCAAGTTCTGCACGTACGCCACCTGGTGGATTCGCCAGGCGATCACGCGAGCGGTTGCCGATCAGAGCCGCACGATTCGAATTCCCGTGCACATGGTCGAAACGATGAGCCGGGTCCGCAACGTGGCTCGCCAGTTGCTCCAGGAACTCGGTCGTGAACCGACCATCGAAGAAACCGCTCGCCGTGCCGATGTCACCGTGGAAGAGGCCCGTCGCGTGTTGACCATGAGCCGCTTCCCGATTTCGCTTGATCGCCCTGTCGGCAATAGCGAAGACAGCCAGTTCGGTGACTTGCTTCCCGATGGGACGGCGGAAAGCCCGCAAATCGGTGCGACTCAGGAAATGCTTCGTGACCGCATCAGCAACGTGCTCAAGTCGCTCTCCTACCGAGAACGTGAGATCATCAAGCTCCGCTACGGTCTCGGTGACGGCTACAGCTACACGCTGGAAGAAGTTGGGCACATCTTCAAGGTGACACGAGAACGCATCCGACAGATCGAAGCCAAAGCGGTTCGCAAACTGCAGCAACCTAGCCGCAGCCAAGACCTGGTTGGTTTTCTCGATTGATCACGTGAAGCGGAGTGATGGTGAGTCACCGTGCGGTCCGATTTGCGTCCGCACGTGCAAGACAACAAAATACGCTTCGCATCGATTTTCGCGAGTCTCGGAGAGACTGTGCGAGAATCGCGTTGCCTTCCTGAGGCCCGCATTTTCAAGGCGTGCCTTGGCTGCGTTGATGCAGCTTTGCTGCGTTGGTTGCGAGTCTCGGAGAGACTCGCCTACGGTAGTCGCTTTGGCGATGCGTCCCGCACCGGGATGCATCGCCTTTTCTTTTTGGCCGCCTGCTTCTGCTTGATTCAGCATGCAATCGATCGATCACAATGCTGCAACATGGCTGGCAATTGCATCAGGCTGGTGACGTCGAAGGGGCCAGACGGTGCTACGAGAAGCACTTATCGCTTCCCCCAGCCATCCCGAAGCGCTGGTCTATCTTGGCATCGCGTTGTTTGATCAACGCCAATTTCTGGCATTCGATCGACGCCTACCGGCAAGCGATTTCGATCCGCAACGAATTTCCCATCGCCTGGAATAACCTGGGCAACTCGCTCCGCATGCTTGGTGAGATCGAAGAGGCCGATGCCTGTTTTGCCGAGGCGCTGCGGCAGCGGCCGGACTACCTCTCGGCGCTGAAGAACCGGGGAACATTGTGGGTGTGGAGCGGTCAGATTGAACGAGGGCTCCATTGGTATGAAGCAGGGATTACAAATCGATCCCAACCATGCCGAACTGCATCGCAATCTCGGCGTGATCCACTTGCTTCTGGGTGACTACGATGTCGGCTGGCCGGAGTATCGCTGGCGATGGCGGATGCCGGGATTGCAGCGTCCGCGCGTCGCCGCAGCGATCTGGCAAGGCGAATCCTTGCGAGACAAATCGATCCTGATCTACCCAGAACAGGGGCTCGGAGACACGATCCATTTCATTCGTGTTGCTTCCGCCTTGAAACGACGCGGAGCACGCGTGCTGGTCCAGTGCAATCTGCGGATGTTGCCGCTGTTCACATCGGCCCCCGACGTTGATCAGTTGGTGCTCGATACCGCCGCCATACCACCATGTCGACTACCACGCTTCCATGATCGAAGTGATGGACGTGCTTCATGGGCAAACGGGGCAGATCGATTGGGGCACCGGGCTTTTCGAGGGTGGCCTGGCTACCTGACCGTTTCCGACGCCTTGATCGACTACTGGCGAACCTGGCTAGATCAGCAAACCAAGGGGATGCGCGTCGGTATCAATTGGCAAGGCAATCCGATCCATCATGCGGACGTGTATCGCAGCGTTCCCTTGGAGGTACTGCGACCGCTGTCACTGATTCCAGGAATCGAGTTGATCAACCTGCAGTTCGGTTTTGGCAGTGAGCAACTCAAGCACTGCGACTTCGCCGACAAGATCTTGCGATTGCCCGACCACGTTGACACCGACGGCGGAGCCTTTACCGACACGACAGCGATCCTACGGAACCTGGACTGTGTGGTCACGACCGACACAGCGATCGCTCATCTCGCGGGGGCGACGGGAACACCGGTAGCCATGATGCTGGGACGAGTTCCCGATTGGCGATGGCTGCTAGAGGGGACGACACAGCCATGGTACCCCAGCATGACGTTGTTTCGTCAACAAGAAATCGGACGCTGGGATGACGTCGTGGCGGAAGTCTGCCAGCACCTCAAGCGCACGAGTTGAAACAGGATAGGGTGATTTCCATCGCAACCCGAAGCGTGAGTTTTGAAGTTGCGCTCTTGGCTGCCGCACGAGGATTTCCATCACCCGACGCGTCAGCGAGTCGATTTCAATATCGACACTTCCTCACTGACGCGTCGGGTGATGAAAAAAGCGCAGTTTCAAAGAGCGTAAGCGAGGTGAATTCAGCGCAACCTGTTTCCTCGCTGACGCGTCGGGTTACTATTGGCCGCCAAAGTGGCGCTGTCCAGCTACTCAAACTGAGCGGTTGTTGAGAGTAGCACGACTCTCCGAGTCGATTTTCTGGGCGATTTACGACTCGGAGAGTCGTGCTACTTTGTTGTCGAATCACGAGGTCCGACGTGAATAGAAATGATGGGAAGACGCGATCGAAAAGCATGGCTGAGCACAAAATCGCTCAGTTTGAGCAGCTAGAAGTCGCTTTCGGCCATGTCGCGAGCATGGTAACTGCTGCGAACAAACGGGCCGCTGGCAACTTTCTTGAAGCCCATCTTCTTGGCGATCTCACCGAGTTCGTCAAATTCTTCCGGTGGCACGTAGCGCACGACCGGCAGGTACTTTGCACCTGGCTGCAGGTACTGCCCCAGGGTCAAGAAAGTCGACACCATATTCGCGCAGATCGGCAAGCGCCTCGAGCAGTTCGCCGCGCTCTTCTCCCATCCCGAGCATCAAGCCACTCTTGGTCTTGATCGGCCGGATTGTACTTTTGATCTTGCGCATCATCTGCAGGGTCCAGCGATAATCGCTTTTTGGACCACGAATTCGACGATACAGTCTTGGCACGGTCTCCATGTTGTGATTGAAGACGTCCGGTCGGGCGTCGGCCACCCGCTTCAGCGCCGGTTTGCAATGGACAAAGTCGGGGGTCAGCACTTCGGTCGTCGCCCCAGTTCGCTCCCGAACCGCGACGACACAGCGATAGAAGTGCTCCGCCCCGCCATCGGGAAGATCGTCGCGGGTCACGCTGGTGATCACGACGTGCTTCAAACCGAGTCTGGCGGCCGCTTCGGCCACCCGCTCGGGTTCGTCCGATTCGGGCAATTGGGGAGGCCGGCCGCGATGGACCGCGCAAAATCCACAAGGCCGAGTGCAGACGTTGCCGAGGATCATGAAGGTCGCCGTCTGCTGGCTGTAGCACTCCATGCGATTGGGGCACTTGGCGTTGTCGCAAACCGTCTCGAGCTTCAATTCGTCCAGCAAGCCCTGGGTCAGATGATTGGCATTGCTGCGTGGAATCGGGCGTCGAAGCCAACTCGGAAGCCTTCCCGACCCGCTGACGGGCGTGTTCTCGGGAATTTCGGGCTCAGCGACGACGGGCAGGCGAAATGCCATGGGCGGAGGGCAATTCCGGAAAAACGGTGAACCAAAGGAGGACGACCAACGCATTGTAATGGGATTGCCCGTGACGGCCAGGGCGACTACGTCTGGAAGCCAATCGGGCCTACAATCCCCTTCGCCATGGCAAACAAGAAATCCAAAATCGCAAATCGAGCGGCCGCAAGGGCCCGAATTCCCAATTCACTCAGGTCTCCGAGAACCGCAAGGCCCGTCACCGCTACGAGATTCTCGACTCGATCGAGTGCGGGATGATGTTGATGGGAAGCGAAGTCAAATCGATGCGTGAGGGAAAGCTATCGCTCGATGAAGCCTACATTCGAGTCAAAGACAAGGAGTTGTGGCTGATCGGTGCCGACATCGCCCACTACAACAACGCGGGGATGTGGAATCACGACCCGCGGCGTCCAAGAAAACTGCTGCTGCATCGCCGGGAGTACGAGAAGTTTGCCGGGCGTGCCCACGAGCGTGGACTGACCCTCGTTCCGTTCGTGTCTATTTCAATGAGCGAGGTATCGCCAAGTGTGTGATGGGCTTGGTGAAGGGCAAGAAGCTTCACGACAAACGCGAAACGCTGAAGAAACGTGACGCGGATCGAGGATTGCAACGGGCGATGAGAGGACGATGAAGCCGATGTTGACAGCTAGCGGACGTGGTCAAGAGCTACCCGCAACCAGAAGGGGGAAGCCTGACCGTTCTTGATATCGCGAATTTGGAAATCGCAGCGGGAGAGCAAGTCGCGTTGATTGGCCAGAGCGGCGGCGGCAAGACGACGCTCTTGCACTTGATCGCCGGCTTGCTGGTTCCCGATCAGCGGCTCCATCCGCATCAATGGCACCGAGCTGACGCGATTGAGCGAGCAAGGCCGTGATCGATTTCGTGCCGGAACGATCGGCTACGTCTTTCAGACCTTCAATCTGCTGCCCGCCTTCACCGCCCTGGAGAACGTTCGCCTGGGCATGACGTTCGGGCACGGTCGCCATGAAGCTTCGCGCGCCGTGGAGCTGCTTGCCCGCGTCGGATTGTCCGATCGGGCAAATTATCGTCCCGGCCAATTGTCAGTCGGCCAACAACAGCGGGTGGCGATCGCTCGAGCACTGGCTGGCAAGCCGAAGATTCTTCTGGCCGACGAACCGACCGCCAACGTGGATCCCGTCAGTGCCGAAACGGTGCTCGACCTGATCCGGCAGACGTGTCGTGAAGAAGACGTCGCTCTGCTGATGGTGACGCATGACATGCGGATTGCCGAGACGTTCGATCGCATCGAGAAGCTTGACGAAATCAATCGAGTCTTTGCCTCGATGGCAACAATCCTGATCGGACAGCTCGCAGCATCCCAGCCTCTCTGTCCCCAGCATCTCTGTCCCCAGAATCCATTCCCAGCATCCTCGCCAGCCGACCACGGCCACAATCGCAATGTCCCTGATTCAAATCGCGTGGCGAAACTTCTGTCATCGTTCGCTCTCCAGCATCCTGACCACCCTCTCACTGGCCCTCGGTGTCGGTCTGGTCGTGCTGGTGTTGTCGATCTACGGCGTGATCACCGAGGCATTCACCCGCAACGCCTCGGTGGGCTACAACCTGGTGGTCGGACCGAAGGGAAGTCCACTGCAACTGACCTTGAATAGCGTCTTCTACTTGAGCCAGCCTATCGAGAACTTACCCTACACCGAATACATGGAGTTCATGTCCAAGGCGAAGCGGCAAGCTGCGGTCGAGCGATTCGGTGGGGACCCGAAGCTTGCAGAACGTGGCGGCCGATACGCTCCCTTTATCGGCGACGGCTTTGTCATACCTCTGGCGCTGGGCGACTACTTCGGTGAGTTTCGCGTGGTGGGAACGACCCCAGAGTTCTTTGAAAGACTGCGTCACGGCCCCAACGTCGACGAACCCTTTCACGTTTTCCGCTGGCCGCGCCTTGCAGGAATTCTCGAGCGACCACAGTTACTTCGAAGCGGTGGTGGGATCACGTGTCGCAAAGGAGATGAACGTTGGATTGGGGGACAAGTTCTATCCAACTCACGGAGATCCAACGGGCCATGGGCATGACCTGGGATTCACAATCGTCGGCGTGATGGATCCGACAGGTACGCCCAACGACCGGGCCGCCTTCGTCAATCTGGAAGGCTTTTACCTGATGGATGGACATGCCAAACCGATTGAGAAGGGCAATGCGGAATCGGCAGAAGACCAGACCGAGAACAACATGATGGGGTCTGCTTCGGAGTCCGTTGAATCACCAGCCGCTGCAAGTCCCGACGAGTATCGATTGCTCTCGATCCCGCAGCGAGAGGTGACATCACTGTTGGTGCGAACTGGCGACATCATGTTTGCCCCAGCCATGCAGAACGCCATCAACGAGGGCATTCGTGCCCAAGCCGCCGCGCCGGTTGGTGAGATCAACAAGTTGATGGAATTGATCGTGGGGCCACTGAAGAACGCCCTCCTGGTCATCACGCTGATCACCTGTGCGGTCGCCGCTGTTGGAATTCTCGTGGCGATCTACAACTCCATGAATGATCGTCGTCGAGACATCGCTGTCATGCGTGCACTCGGGGCCCGCCGCTCGACGGTCACAGCCATCATCGTCTACGAGAGCTTGCTGGTATCGGTGATCGGCGCCGCAATCGGCTGGATTCTTGCCCATGCCGCCATTGCCGCGTACTCAAGCCGCATCGAGGATCAAACCGGTGTCCAAGTCGGTTTCTTCACGACGAGCGGAAATGAACTGTCGATCTTTCCGCTGGTTCTCGTCCTCGCACTGATCGCGGCGTTGCTTCCCGCCTGGTCGGCTTACCGTACCGACGTGGGGTCGAATCTGGCGGCGTGATTGGGGGAGTTGGCAGAACGATCCAGGGCAAAATGAGAAGACCCTAAGAATGAGCGAACCCTCATTCTGCCGTTCCTCATTCTGCCAACAACTCGCCGAGCCATGTCTTTGCAGCCGGGCCCACCAACGGCAGATCACACTGGAAGTCGCGACATTGGTAGATCGTCGGCTGATGCTCGAGGACGACACGATCGCGATTGAGGGCAACGGGGGACGGCCGTTCCATCGAATCGCCGATCACCCAAGACAGGGTGGCATGCGGACGGAACACACCGAGGAAGCTGGCCCGCAGTCGTCGCTGCGCCTCCTGGTCCGGCACCGCGAGAACGACTTGTTGGTGATCGTGCAAGAAGCGATCCAGGGCTGACAACAAGGCTCCGCATGCTCCCGACTGCGTTCGCATGATCTCTCCCGCCGCGCTGGAACGTGCGTTCCGCGGCCGATCGATAGTCGTTGCGATCACAAAGGGCGGACAACTTGATCAGCCCCATTGCCGCCGACGCATTGCCGCTAACAAGGCTACCGTCATGCCAGTCTTTGGTGCGTGCGATCAGCGACTCGGCATCGTCGGCGGTGTAGAAGAAACCACCTCCATCACGTCCTCAAAGTGCGAGAGCATCCGATCGGCCAGATCGACTGCGTGTCGAATCCAACTCACATCACCGGTGGCTTCGAACAAGGCGATGAAGGCTTCCACCGTGTAGGCGTAATCGTCAACGTAGGCATCCAGGTGGGCCTTGCCAGCTCGAAACGCATGCAACCAATCGCCCGTCCTCCGACCTCATTTTGGACAACAGGAACCGTGCGGCGTCGCTCGGCCGCTTCGATGTAGCGTGGCTCATCCAGGATCGCACCGCCGGCGGCAAGTGCCTTGATTGCCAATGAGTTCCAGGCGGTCAAGACTTTGTCATCGCGGCCAGGATGCACGCGGTCTCACGAGCCAAACGCAAGCGCTCGCGATCTTCGGCCAGCTCTCCCTGCAAGACGTCAACCGACAGGCCGCGGTCGTCCGCCCATTGCTCGATGGTGACTGGCAAATTGGGGATGCTCTTGCCTTCAAAGTTTCCCTGCCTTGTGATGTCGTAGATCTGCGCAAAACCGTTCGGCCCGATCGGCTGGCAGGACGTGGGCAACTTCCTCGGGGGTCCAAACATAGAACTTGCCTTCGACTCCTTCGCTGTCCGCATCCTCGCTGCAGTGGAACCCACCGTCGCGATCCACCATGTCACGACAGAGATACTCAAAGGTTTCGCGAGCCACCGCCGCATGACGCGGGTGCCCGGTCGCTTGAAAAGCGTGCAAGTAGACCTCACTTAGCAATGCATTGTCGTAAAGCATCTTTTCAAAGTGGGGGACGAGCCATTTTGCATCGACGCTGTACCTGGCAAAGCCACCACCGATGTGATCGCGGATGCCTCCCGCCGCCATACGGTCCAGGGTCAACTCAACTGCATCGATCCACTTGGACTTGACCTCGTGTGACACCGAGACGGATCAGCAAATCCAGATCCGTTGCATGAGGAAACTTGGGAGCACCTCCGAATCCACCATCCCTTGGATCAAGCACACGCATCAGATGGTCCGCAGCGCTGATCAATGGCGGAGTCGTCGGGAATGGAGGATTCCTGGTCTTTGCCGACACCATATCGCCAACTGTTGCAGTGCGGCGGTGATTTGATCGGCATGTTGATCCACCTCGCCGCGGCGATCCTTCCAAGCATCTGCGATCGCATCCAAGACTTGCGGGAAGCCCGGCATGCCAAACTTTTGTTGTGGGGGCCAATAGGTGCCGGCAAAGAATGGGCGGCGCTGATGATTCAGGAAAACGCTCATCGGCCAGCCACCGCGTCCTGTCATGACCTGGACCGCGTTCATGTAGATCTGGTCAATGTCAGGCCGCTCCTCGCGGTCCACCTTGATTGAAACAAAGTGATCGTTGAGCAATCTCGCGATCCCTGCATTCTCGAAGCTCTCGCGTTCCATCACATGGCACCAGTGACATGCCGCGTAGCCAACCGACAAGAAGACCGGCTTATCGGTCTCTCGAGCGAGATCGAATGCTTCGTCACCCCAGGGAAACCATTCGACTGGATTGTCCTTGTGTTGCAGCAGGTAGGGGCTGAGCGAGCTGGCAAGGCGATTCACAACAGAATCCTGGTTGGGGTGGGGGAAGCGACGTATTGGCTGGCTGCAGCGGAGTTCGATCCAACATGCGGCCCGCCTGCGCATGGAAATCCCTGGAGAGTTGCCTGCGTAGGCCAGCCTCTCCGAGGCTGAGTGTTCGAGTCTCGGAGAGACTCGGCTACGTAAGCCAGCCTCTCCGAGGCTGAGCGATCGAGTCTCGGAGAGACTCGGCTACGGTGACTGACAAACGCCTAGATGTCGAGGTTGCGTACGTCGAGCGCGTGCTTCTCGATGAACTCTCTGCGCGGTTCAACCTTATCACCCATCAGCAGCCGAAACATTTCATCGGCGGCACCAGCGTCGGTCAGATTGACTTTCAACAGCGTGCGGTTGGCCGGATCGAGTGTCGTCTCCCGCAGCTCCTCGGCATTCATTTCACCAAGGCCTTTGAAGCGAGTGACCTGCAGACCCTTTTCACCTGCGGCTCGGACCTCGGGCAACAAGCCTCTCAGATCCTCGAGCGGTCGACGAATGTCATCACCCCGAATCAACTCGAACCGTGCGGTCGTCGATCCAGTCCGATCGGCAGGAATCAAGTCATCGATATTGAAACCGAGTGCCGACAATTCTTTCAAGCCACTATTGATCGTCCGTACTTCGTGAACCTCGGCTAGATGGGCCAGACGAACTTCGACTGCCGACTCTTGGGCTTCTTCGTCGTCTTCATCCTGCTCGGTGTCGAGGCTAAGGTTCTGCTCATTGAGAAACGTTTCGACTTCGTCTTGAGACTGAAACCAGTGTTCTTCGTTGCCGTGGGTGACCAGCAATGCTGGCAGCTTCTCGGTCGTCGGATCGATCCGCAGGGCGTGGGCACGCAAGCTGAAACCACGATGTTCGAGCGCCAGAATCGAATCCTCCATCGCAGCCAACGTCGTGCACAGCGCCCGCATGTTCTCCCCTTCGATGCGACGACCATCCTCTGCTTCAAAGATCGTGTCGTTGAGACCTCGCTCGAGCAACTGTGACTTCATCTCACCATCGGATTGCACATAGTATCGGCTCTTGCCGTGCTGCACTCGAAACAGTGGTGGCTGGGCGACGTAGACATGACCTCGAGCTACCAGCTCATACATTTGTCGGTAGAAAAAACAGAGCAGCAGCGTACGAATGTGACTGCCGTCGACGTCGGCGTCCGTCATGATCACGACCTTGTCATAGCGACGCTTGGTCAGATCTTGATCGGCACCGATTCCGGTTCCGATCGCCTGAATCATCGATTGAACTTCGGTGTTCTCCAAGACTTTCGCTTCGCGACTCTTGTAGGCGTTGATGATCTTCCCGCGCAGGGGCAGGATCGCCTGAAAGTCACGCATCCGCCCACCTTCGGCCGAACCACCGGCCGAGTCACCTTCCACCAGGTACAACTCGCACTCGTCGCGATTCTTGCTGATACAATCTCGCAACTTGCCTGGCAAGCCTCCTCCGCCGAGCGCATCCTTTCGCTTGCGTAGCAGGTCCTTCGCCTTGCGAGCAGCCTCGCGAGCCTCTGCGGCCAGCAACCCTTTGCGGACGATCGCCTGGGCCACTCGAGGATTCTCTTCAAAGTACTTGCTCAGCTGTTCGCCGACACCGGCGCTGATGATGCCTTCGACGTCACTATTGCCGAGCTTTGTTTTGGTTTGTCCTTCGAATTGCGGATGGGGCACGCGAACACTGATCACCGCCGTGATCCCCTCGCGGAAGTCGTCGCCGCCGGGGGCGACACCCTTGAATAGGTTCGCGTTCTTTCCGTAATTGTTCAGTGTCCGGGTCAATCCGCTACGGAAGCCAGAAACGTGCGTTCCGCCTTCAATGGTATGAATGTTGTTGACGTAGGACTGAACGTTCTCGGTGTACTCGGTACTGTACTGCAACGCGATCTCGAACTGAGTCCCATCCTTTTCACCCACGATTTGGATCACATCGGCGTGAAGCGGATCGCTCGCCCGGTTGAGGTGCTCGACGAACTCGACCAGACCACGTTCGTACTGAAAATCGCCCCCTTCGCCGTTTCGCTCGTCGAGGTAGCTGGATATGGACACCACTATTGAGGAAGGCGAGTTCCTGGAGACGCTTGTAGAGCGTGTCGAAGCTGTACTTCGTCGTGCTGAAGATCTGGCTATCGGGTTTGAAGGTGGTCTTGGTCCCTGTCTTTTTCGTCGCGCGTCCTTTCAAGACCGGACCGGTCGGCACGCCACGTTCGTATTCTTGAGTCCAGGTGAACCCATCTCGGCTGACTTCCACCTCGGCCCATTGGCTTAGAAAGTTGACGACCGTGACACCGACGCCATGCAGACCACCGGAGGTTTGATAGGCACCTTTTTCGAACTTGCCGCCGAACTTCAAAACCGTCATCACCCCCTCCAGGGTGCTGACATCACGGTCATACTCTTCAGACAACTGCTCGTGGCGGGTGACGGGAATTCCCCGTCCATCGTCTTCGACCGTGACGCTACCGTCGTTGTGAACCGTGACCGAAATCACCTTTGCGAAGTCAGCCATGGCCTCGTCGATGGAGTTGTCCACGACCTCGTAGACGAGGTGATGCAGACCGCGGTTGGCCGTATCACCGATATACATCCCCGGGCGCTCGCGAACGTGCTCGAGGTCCGACAGGTGCTGCAAGTCCTTTTCCGTGTACTCCGAGTTGGCGGCGGGAATCGTGGAGACTGGCCTACCACTGACGGGGGATTCCGGATTGAGAGCGTCGCTCATGTGGACCTGCAAGCAAGACGTAGAAAAGGGGCAGCTGCACCGGGGTGTGCTTCAACGCAAAATTCTAGCGTTTTTCGCCACTTTCCGCGATGCGGCATCGGGGGCAAGAGAGCCAGAAAAAGCGTTGAAAAAGCTGGTTTTCAAGACTTTTTTAGATACTTCTGGTAGGCCGCCACGGCCAGCTCGTCGCAACGCTCGTTTTCCACATGTCCAGCATGTCCCTTGACGTGCTCGAACTGGACCTGGTGCATCTGCATCAGCTCGTCCAACTGCTGCCAGAGTTCGACATTCTTGACGGGAACCAATCGGGAGCCATCCTTTCGTTTCCAGCCCCGTTGCTTCCACCCCTTCATCCAGCTGCTCATCCCCTGAAGCACATAACTGCTGTCGGCATACAGTGTCACCTCGCACGGTTCCTTCAGGGCCTCCAGGCCTCGAATGACCGCCATCAGCTCCATCTTGTTGTTGGTGGTCTGCGGATCCCCATCGCTTCGCTCCAGCTCCTTTTCCGTGAGGTCGCAGCGCAGAATGAACGCCCACCCTCCGGGGCCAGGATTGCCGCTACACGCGCCGTCGGTAAAGAGACTGACTTTTTTCATTGAAAAGACCATCGCTGTCGATTGGAAGGTCTCCAACTTAAGCCGCTCGTCGATAATGGGAAACCATCCACGCATTGTGCGCCGTTTCCCCAATCTCACCACTTGCGTTCAAACCAGACGCAATCACGCATGGCTGCGGGACGCCGCACTGCCTCCGTCAGCAAGGTTTTGCGGCAAGCACTCCAAGGCGTACAATGATCGTGCGGTTGTGGAGTCGCGACCGTAGCCGAGTCTCTCCGAGACTCGAGTGCTCAGCCGCGCAGAGGCTGGCCTACGTAGCTGAGACTCCGACAACTTGCATTTCATTTTGCCTTGGGAATACGCGGGGATCCAAACATGTTGCGGCATCTATCGGTTCTGGCTGCGATCATGATCATGGCGTTGCTGCGCGGATCGTCTTGCGAAGCACAGATGATTCATAGCTCGACCCCGTTCCAGACAATCGGTTCGAGCTATTCCGAGGGTGGATCGGTTGCCTGGTCACTCAACGGTCCCAACTGGTTTGCCAATTTTGGTGGAGGCGGGCCGTTGTTGCCCCCGTTTGGACCGGCGGACCCAGGTGGCGGGCTGAGCGGTGGGGTTCGGCTTTGGTGGTGGGGGCGTCTCGGGGAGCCTCGGCTTCAATTTTGGGCAGAGCAGTCGTCAATCGAACGTGAGCACGACACCCTCGTTGACGACGACCGATGGGATGCCGGGATCGATCAGTTCCGGAGTGATTCAACCCTTCGTGATTGGTTTCACACCCGTGGTGGGTGACTATGCCGTGGCCACCGCCCCATTGGATCAGGCCGCGTCGTTCTCGCAGCAATTGCGGACAGTCGCAGCGGTCGTCGCTGCTTCAATCTCAGGTCGAGTTGCAGGATCGCAAGCTGGCCCAATACCTGCAACGTGCCGAGCGAGCTGAGTCCGAGGGCAATGTGCGGATGGCCCGCGCGAATTATCGACTCGCCATTGGGATTGCTGCGGAACCTTTCGTACCGAACTACAGCGGCGAATGAAGGTGATGCTCTCGCGGGCAAGTCGCTGATGACGTCATTCGCGTTTGAACCGATCTATGGATCCATCGCGTTGGCGTCATTGGTCGCGTTCGCTGCGTTCGGCGTTATCCTGTGGGTGACGCCCCCGACTGAGAATGCTCAACACCGTCGATGGCTGATTCTGCTGCGTCTGGCCGCCACTTTGGTGTTGCTGTTGGCCGTGTTTCGACCCGCCATCTTCCGGACCGACAATCGTCCGGCCGAGGCTGCCCTGGTCGTTGCCGCGGATGTTTCGCGAAGCATGACGCTACCCGATGGTGACGGCCAGACGCGTTGGGAAACGCCAGAATCGGGTTTGGCAACGCTGGCCGAGTCCATGGATGAGCTTGGACGGGTCACTTGATTTTCGATTGTTGGTCTACGACGACGCCGGACGAACGCTTGCCAATGCAAACGCAGAGTCACTCAACGGGGAAACACCCGATGGCGACTTGACCGATCTTTCCGCCGCCGCGCTGGCGGCAATCCAATCGGCCGAAGGGCAGCCGATCGCAGGTGTCGTGCTGATCGGCGATGGAACGCAAACGGCGCCGCTTCAGGGAGCTGGTGCCCAACGTGTCGTCGAAACACTCAACTCACTGGGCGTTCCACTGTGGACCGTTCCGATCGGACCCGCAGGCAGTTCTTCGGCATCACGCGAAGTCAGCATCGACGCCCTCCCGGAGAGTTTTCAACTGTTCGCCGGCAACGAAGTTTCGATCGACTTTCAAGTTCTGACTCGCGGACTTGCCAGACATCGGCGTCCCACTGACGACTCTCCTGGATCGACGTCGATGGAAAAGTCGACCGAGGTGGCGACTCGGACCGTCGTTCCGTCCGCATCACCTGACGTCGTCTCGATGTCGATTCCGGTGCTCGCGCCGCCTGCCGGTGTCTATCGTTTGAAGGTCGAGGCGAGTGCGCAACAAGGCGAATTGGTCACGACCAACAACTCGCAAATAGCGTTTGTCGACGTTCGCGAAGGTGGTGGAAGAATCCTGTATCTCGAAGGGGCGGCACGACTCGAGCAACCTTTTTGCGACGATCGCTGCGACGCTTTCCCGATCTCGATTTGACCTATCGCTGGATTCCCAGTGACACTGCATCCGGTTGGCCGATGGATCTTGGGTGACGATTTCAAGCCGGGCAAGTATGACATCTACATCATCGGCGACCTCAGTGCAGCAGCGCTCGGCGACAGGCAACTCCGTGAGCTTGCAGCAACGGTCTCTGCCGGGGCGGGGCTTTGACGCTTGGAGGTTTTCAGGCTTACGACAACGGGGGCTACGCGTCGACGCCATTGGCCGATGTGATTCCTCTGGTGATGGATTCAAGCCGTGCGCGACGAATCGGCTCGCAACCTGTGGCGTCCGACCAGATCACCGGGTCCGCTTGATATTCGACTGGCCAAGGTCCATCCGATCACTGAACTTGGTGGAAACGACCCGGCCGAGATTTGGCGAGAACTGCCGCCACTGCTGGGCGCGAATCGATGGATCGGTCCGAAGGTCGCGCCAGGTGTGTCGATCCTGCTGGAAACGCCAGATCAATCTCCGCTAATGGTGATCGGCGAGTATGGCGGCGGTCGTGTCGCCTCTCTCGCATTCGATTCTACCTGGCGTTGGTGGCGAGCCGGCAAGAGCGATGCCCATCGTCGCTTTTGGCGGCAACTGATCCTGTGGCTTTTGTCACGTGAGGAATCCAGTGATGACAAAATCCTGATTGAAATCGATTCCCGTCGCTTTGCCACGGATCAGCCACCGAGTTTCGCGCAAGCTTGGAGATGGTTGCGGACAACGACAGCCTCACGGAGCTTGTCGCGGAAGTGATCGATGAAAAGGGCAATGCCACTCCCCTCGCAACCAGTACCGACAGCCTCGACGAAGGTTCGTTGCAGACGTCGATCCGTGGTTCGCTACCGGAACTCAGTCCTGGTATCTATCGTCTGCGGGTTTCACCCAAACAATCCGTCCGAGTCGCTAGCCAGTGAGGAGGTTGCTTTTCAAGTAATCGATGACAGTCGCGAAATGGCACAGCCGATTGCCGATCCCGTCTACCTTCGTCAATTGGCCGATCTGACCGCCAGTCACGGAGGTGCCGCTTTCACGCCAGACGAGACCGATGCGTTGATCAACACGATCAAACAACGCCGACGCCAAGCCGAAACTCCGATTGTGGAAAAGTTCCGACTTGGCGATGATCCGATCACCGGATGGATGCTGTTTGGATGGTTCGCTGCGGCGATCTCCACCGAGTGGTTCTTGCGGCGACGATGGGGCCTCGCCTGATGGGTGGACCTCGTAGGAAAACAGCACAGACCGGATCGCGACCTTTCCACTTCTTCTTTGATTGACCGGCGATGAACCAGCTGAAGTCGCATCTCCAGAACGCTTGCCGGACGATGCTTCGCCCGCTGGCCCGCGGCGTTCGTTGGGCACTCACACCGAGCGAACCACCGGTCGAGTTTGACTGGCATCGGATTGACGGCGGAGCCGCCGCCGGCGCCGAGGTGCTGCTTCCCCAGGAGACTCCGATCGCCGAAAGCCATCACGACGGGTAGTTACGAACAGTCCGTCTTGGCCTTCGTGGTTGAATTGGTGGGCAAGGACGACGTTTGCTTCGACATCGGCGGTCATTACGGATACTACACGCTGTCGCTCGCCAAGCTTGCGCCGCACGGCCAAGTGCACACCTTTGAACCGGTCGCCGCTCATGCCGCTCGCATCGAACAATCGGCCGATGCGATCGGGGCTGCGGCATGTCACCGTGCATCAAGCGGCGGTCGCCGGGGAAGTTGGTGAGATGACGTTGCACTTGCCGAATCGTGACGAGGCAGACGATTCGATGGCCTATCTTGATGCGTATGGCGGCGTCGATACACCGGCGGCCCATGAACACTATCGCTCGTTTTCTCGTATCAACGTTCAGGCTGTCACGCTCGATTCGCTGGTGAACCCGCTGCCCGCTCCAAGCTTCATCAAGATCGACGCGGAGGGAGCTGAAGCCGCGATCCTCAATGCGGGTCGGCACTTCTCGCGAAGGCGCGACCCCGATTGCTTGTCGAGATCCATGGCATCCACGAAGCGATCCACTGCGCCGAGATCCTCAGCGACTTGAATTATCGCGATCTTGCTGACCGACCAGAAAACAACCATGCCGATTCTTTGGGTTGCCAACGATGACCACGATGCGGTCGCCTGTGTTCGCCGTGTGTTGGGGCGGGAACCGATCATCCTGTTTGGGGCCAATCGGTCTGTCGGTCAGTGAGGCGTCCGCATCAGAATGATCAGTCCTCATGACGACCGAGCCGCCTCCGACTTGCCGCCCGTGACCGTCTTCATCCCCGCCTACAACTTGGCGAAGTACCTGGCTGATGCGGTGGAAAGTGTTCTGCAGCAATCGTATCGCGGACCGGTTTCGGTGATCATTCTCGATGATGGTTCGTCCGATGAAACCCTTGAGTCGCCCGTCGTTTGGCCGAGCAGCATGGTGCGAATCCACGTGCACACGCAGCCCAACCAGGGCCGGGCAGCGACTCGCAATCGGCTGGTTGAACTTGCGCAGACCGAACGATCGCATGGTTGGATGCCGACGACCTTGCCTCGCCAACCTGGATCGAGGACCAAGTCGACTTTCTTGCTTCATCATCCCGCTTGTGTTGCGGTCAGCGGCCAAGGCTACTCGATGACCGGTAGCGGCCGCGCGATTGGACCGATGACTCATCCCTTGATGGAGAAGAAATCGACCGCCAGCACATCAACGGCGAAGCGAATGCCTTCTTTCAATCGTGCGTGCTGGTTCGCAAATCCGCGGTGATTCGCGCGGGTCGGCTATGACGAGCGATATCCTTGTGCGGAAGATTACGCGTCTCTGGCTGCAGTCTTGCCGAGATCGGTTCCCTCGCAAACTTGATGGCGTGCACCTGTACTATCGCGTTCATTCGACCTCGGCGAACTGGACGGTCAATGTTGACCAGCGACAGCAAGGGCACCAGATCATGAATGAAGCGCGTGAGCGTCGTGGCCTGATTCCCTTGCAAGACGCGGCTCAGCAGATTCCGCCTGCGAAGAAGGATGATTGGAATCGGCGACTCTATTGGATCAACATCGCGTTGAAATCGGGCAATCCACTTCTCCGCACTTGAGATGCTTCGACGTGGCCCTCCGCAAACACCCAATGTCCGTTGGTCATGTGGCTGGCGGCCATTGTCTCGGTTTGTGATACAATTCTTTTTCTTGGGTAACAAGACCGCCAACTTTTGCCCCTGGCAAGCCGGCCCAGATTGGCTCGCTTCCCTTGGTTTCGTGCTATCGATTGGGCCGAAGCCTGAATCGGTTTCGCCGCCAACTGTTCTCCCCAGCAGCCCCACCAGCTTAGCGATCATGTTGCGTCAGATTCGTGATCGATTGCAACTGGACCGGCCGCTCGCTTTCGCCTTGGCGACTCGTTGTTGGCAGGCGATGTCCGGACCGATCACGATCGTTCTTCTGATCCGTCGTTTGAATCTCTCGGAGCAGGGCGTCTATTACGCGATCGTCGGCATCATCGGGATTCAAGCCTATTTCGAGCTTGGACTGCTGAATGTCCTTGTCAGTCATAGCGGTCATGAAGCGGCGGCGATGCGGAAGGCAACCCAAGAGTCCATTGATCGCGACATCGCGGCGAAGCCAATCCGAATTGGATCATGCTGCGGCACGAATGCGGGACCTGATCCAGTCTTCGTTTCGCTGGTTTGGCGGCGCAGCCATTCTCTATACGTGTCTTGCGCACTCGCTTTCGGCTGGTTCACCCTTTCCGACTCGGCCGTGAACTGGCAGGGCCCGCTACTGGCGCTGGTACCGATCGCCGCGGTTTCCGTCTTCCTTGCCCCCGCGTTGGCGATCCTTGAAGGCGCCGGACAACGTGATTTGATCTATCGTTTTCGATTCGTGCAGATGGTGCATCGGTTCGCTGGTCGTCTGGCTGGCGCTGGCGATGGGGATGAAGCTCTGGGCGTTGGTGGTGTCGTCGCTTGTCCAGTCGTTCCTGGCGATCTACATCACGTTCGTTGCGAGGGGCTCGTTCTTCCGAGAGTTCCGTTCGATCAGCGATCAACCCTCCAACTTCCGATGGACGCGCGATGTCTTGCCCATGCAGTGGCGAGTCGCCTTGATCAGTGCGACGTTTCACTTTGCCACCCAGTTCTTCACGATCATCGTACTGATGTTTCATAGTGATGCCGAAGCCGGACCGCTTGGAATGACCCTCAGCATCACCGGCGCGATTCAGATGCTCGCCTTGGCATGGGTCCAGACCAAAGTTCCCACTTGTCTCGGCACATCATGGCTCGGGGGATCGGGAAGAGGCGGGAAAGATGTGGCGGCGCATGGCTGATGGTTTCAACGAGCCTGTTGGTCTTGGCGTGTGCCGCCTTGACCGGCTTGATCGCCCTGCTGCCGCTCGTCGACATGGGACTGGAGAAGCGATTCATCGAACCTTGGCAAGTGATCATGCTTTCGCTTGGCTGCCTGGCCAATCACATCGCGGCAGTCCAAGGGTTCTATGTCCTATCGAGGAGAGCCAGACCGCTGCTCGGCGCCTCCTTGGTCGGCTCACTAGCAACCGCGGCAGCTGTCTGGATCGGTGGCTACCTGTACTCAACGTCCGGCGTCGTCGTCGGCTACGCACTTGCCATGACACTTGTGCTGGTGCCGGCACACACATGGGCTTACCATCGATTTCGTCAGCGCACGGACATCTGAGAACCGATCCTCGAGCGGTCTACTTGCAATCCCAACGTTCGAAATGACGCAACATTGCTTGCGACGGGAATTTCATTGATGACGAACCAAAACGACCCGAACTCCTCCGCTACCGAACCGATCGAGAAGTTTGCTTTCGGTCGTAATTGGTCGCAGTTTGTTCAGACTGTCGACCAGGAGTCGATCGAGCTGCGAAGCTTCGCTGCGGGATTTACTTGGCCTGGAATCCCTCGTGTCGCGACGTTTTCTTGATGCGGGAAGTGGAAGCGGTCTGTTCAGCCTGGCAGCTTATCGAATGGGTGCCGAGGTCATGTCGTTTGACGCCGATCCTGATTCGGTCGCCTGCACCAATCGGTTGCGAAATCGGTTCGAAGATCCGCCCACCTGGTTCGTCCGCGAGGGATCCCTGTTGGACAAAGCGTTTCTGTCGACACTCCAGCCTGCCGACGTCGTCTATTGCTGGGGCGTCGCCCATCACACCGGGGACATGTGGAAGGCAATTGACAACCTGACCCAGCTTGTCGCCCCAGGAGGGCTTCTGGCTTCTGGCGATTTACAACGACGAGCAATACGTCTCGCGAGCGTGGCGAGGCATCAAACAGATCTATCAGTGTCTGCCGCCAGTGTTGCAAAGGGTTTATGTCCTCTTGATCTGGACCATCCTCTTCCTGCGGCGTGGGCTACTCACGAGTGCAGCGAGTCTGTTGCGTTTGGTGACGCTCAGGAATCCACTCAAGCCATTTGCCAACTGGATTCAGGAATCACGCTCCCGTGGCATGCATTCTTGGTATGACCTGGTCGACTGGGTCGGCGGTTGGCCATTTGAAGTCGCTCGTCCGGAAGAGGTATTTCGCTTCCTGCGTGATCGCGGCTTTACCTTGACAGAGATGACAACCTCGGGAGGACACGGTTGCAATGAGTTTGTCTTCAAACGCAATGGTTGATTCGCGACGTGGTTCGAAGAAATGTCACACCAGAGCGCGCAGCCACAACGCGTGCCTCGCTATGTCGAACGACTCCCCGACATCCTCACTTGGTGCGTTCGCGCCCTCGTGTGAGAACCCAAGTAACGGTATTCGCTCATCTAGCAAGGGAGAGGGCGAGAACAAGGAGACCGATCGCAACCAGATCGCCCCGCCCAATTCGCCCACTGGTCGCGGAAAGTCGGACATAGTCAAGCAATCGTCCGGTGGGACATCCCCAGCGGCAATAGGCCATGGGTACCATCGCCGCCACAACCAGGCTTGCTGCCGCCAAGACGAACGCAAACCACGGCGCAATCCGAAACAGATAGGCGTGAAATGGTTCCCACGAAGAGAGATCGACGGAAGGAACGACCAGTAGCGTCAGATAGGCGATCAGCAACAGACAACCTGGAATCTGAGTGAGCCAGCGGTTGACCCGATGTGAAACGCTGCGACGCCGCATCGAGGTTCTGGTCGGCTTGATCAGCTGTTGCAATGCACCGTGAGGACAGAGGTGGTTGCAGTAGGGATTCCCTCTGGTGATCGGAGGGAACACCATCGCGACAAAGGCAACGGCCGCAAGACCGGGAGCCAGTCGCCAGGCAATTCCCTCCGCGGACCAACCGGCAATCAGGGCGAGCGAGATCAAGTTGCCAGCCCACAATCCGATGACCGCCACGACCACGATCAACCAGACTCGCCGCAGCCGAACATGGCGGAACCAGCGGAGACGGCTGAATAGACCTGCCAAACCGAGAAGAAGGATCGTCGCGAGATCTGCCTCCGTCCACCGCATTTGGTCTGCCCAGTGATTCTTGGCCTGTCCCCGTCGCATCGTCTCCTCCACGTAGCGGCGGGCTGCGGCCGCCATCGTGTCGGCGACGGTTTGACTGGTCATGGTCGCGCCAGAAACCCCCTCGACGCGAGCCGCTTGAGGATCGAAGTCCGCCAGTTCCTGGATGCTCATCCCGACGAAACGTTGCCAGAAGCTGGCTTCGGTGCGTACGTAATCCACGTAAGGCTCGTTGTCGAAAGATCCTCGCAAGCGAATCTGCTCGACCTTGCCGTCGGTCACCTTGCCGTCGGTGTCGTTTCCCACAGCAGCATCGATGCGGATTAACAGCTCGGTCGGTCCTTGATAGCCGATCAGGTCATCACTGTAGGGACCGGTGCGCAAGACCCGACCGATGATCCTTCGTTTCTCGTCGAAGACATCGCCGGTCTCATCGTCGACCGTTTCCGCACCGGGATACCAGGATTGAATCTCGTCGATCGTTAGCTTCTCAGGAAAGATCAGCGATGGACGGAAGCTCCCCATTCGCTCAATCACACCCTCGGCCAGGGCAAGTGACGTGAGGGTTGCCCCAGAAACAGCATCGACCCGTAGATCATTTGGTAGCTCGCCCCAAACCCACCCACGAAACTGTTGAAAGAACTCGTTGTCTTGGCCCACAGCTTGGGCATGCTCTTTGGTGTCGCTGCTCCCCAACAGGCCGACAGAATCGATCACGAGATCCGTATCGAGAAGGATGGATGCTTCGGTCGGGCCTCGATATCCCACGATGTCCTCTGCCGCTGGCAAGGTTCGGGCAACCCAACCCACGACTTGTTGTTTTGCGTCGACGACTTGCCACAGGCCAATTGAATCATCGCGCTTTCCAAGTTCCCATCCGCTCGGGATCTCGTGGCCGCTCTCGCGCAGCTGCTTGATGCTCGGCGGCAAGTTACCATCCAGTTGCGAGTACCGAGGCGAGGGAATCGCCAAGAGCAATGCAATCACCAGCAGGATGCGGGTGCCATGCACGATCCTCGCTCGCCAAGGTTGCTGTCGGGAACGATCGACCATGACCGCGTTTGGTCGACTCACTTGGCTTCGAGTAGCCGGACTGCATCGATGTGGACGAATCCATCGGCCTTCTCGGTCCCGATCGTGACAGTGACTTCTTCCAGTTCATCAAGTCAATCGTCTCGACAGAAATCAGATCATTCTCGGACTTGCTACGTTGATCGACACGGAATTGACGAACGAGATCGCCGTGACGAATCGTGACCGGTGTTTTGCTGGATCGATTCTCATGTGGCTGGCTGAACAGCTGGACCACGTACCGTCCCGACTTTGGGTGGTTTGAGTGTGAAGATCGCGGTTGCCCCGCTGTCGGCGCCGGCGTACCGATATCCGTAGTAGACGTAATTCTTCAGACCGGTTCCCTCCGTCCATTTTCCTTCCAAGCGAGCCAGACTGTCGTCGACGACGACTCCCTCCAACTTCGTGGGATCTTGGCCTGCTGGGCGGCCCCAGGGGTCCGGCCAGCGGAAGTGCATCGGCTGCGATGACGATCTCAGCGGAGGGCGTGCTGCGTCGGGCCTTGCCTGGCAATCGCATCAGCTCGAGCAAATCATCGAGATGCTTCTCGTAGACATCGCGGGGACTGCAATCGTTCAAGGCACAGATCGAGGCTGCTTTGCCGACGACTTCCCCCATCATGCCACAGGTCTTCATCACTCGCGTCGTGCCCAAGGCTTCGTGGGTCACGCTGATGCAGCGACCTGCCATGAACAGATTGTCGACGTTCCGGCTGTAGAAACAGCGGTAGGGGATCGGATAGCCGTACGATCGATCCACGCCCTTGCCGTGCACGGCAATGGAGATGAACGGATTGTCAGGGAACTTCTTGGCGTACTGCTTCCTTGGGATAATGCAAGTCGATCGACCAGGTGCTCGGGCACGCATCCATCGGGAAAGTCTCGCTTGGTGACGATGTCCTCTTCGTTCAAGCACCACGTCGCCCATCAACCGGCGACTCTCGCGCGGTCCGCCGACGAAGGCCACCCAAGTCAGCACGGCGGTCTTGTGCTGGTCGGCGCCGTCGCGATTCTTCATCGCGTTGAAGGCACCGAAGACCGCCCGCAAGTTCCAGTCGCGAATTCCCTCGGCATCCCCGATGGCATCCTTGTCGAAACCACTCTCCCAAAACCATTGCCCGTGATGATCGCGAGGATAGGGAAAGTCCTCCATCTTCAAGATCGAGTGCCCAAGGAGTCTCGGGAAACTCAGCTGGCTGCGTCCAATTCGTCCCAGGCCCACATGTTGCTCATTCCCATCCGGCCTTCGGGAGTCATCTCGCTGTCTGCCTCGGCCCAGTAGCCGATCCAGGCATGTCCGGTGCAATCGGCGAAGTAATCGCCAATCACGCGGATCTCCGCCGCCAGTCTGGGTGTCGAAGGCCCGCACAGCGGTGATCCTGTTGCCCTCCTTCTCGACCGCGAAGGCATGGTGATTGAGCATCAGGTCGATATTCGGCTCGTCGCGGACAACCTGCTCCTTGACTTCATCGCCGAACTCTTCGTAGGTCGCCGGGTGACTTCGTGGCATGATCGGCGAACTCTTCCATGATCTCGCCAATGCGAGGAAACTTACCGCGACGAATGTTGCCCATCGCCCAAACACGCACTTCGCTCGAACCATTCCCGCCGAGCACAGGACGATCTTGGATCAACGCGACGCGGCACCCCATGCGGGCCGCGGAAATCGCCGATCCCATGCCCGCGTAACCGCCGCCGACGACCACCAAGTCATACGGCCCGCGAACCTGCGGTCTCTTCTGGCAATCCCAGTTGTTTGCGTCGCCATGAGGACAAGCACTTCGTCAGCCGGCGGCGGCGTCGCATCCACGTCCGTGGTCAAGTAGATGCAGTCGCAGCGGCCATCAAAACCGGTCAGATCGATCAGTCGCAATTCACAGTCACCTTTCTCGAGCTTGATCGTGCCGCCGTCGTGCCAACTCCACTGCTCCCCTTGGTGCCAAAGGTTTCGTCGAGCGGCGTCCCGTTGATCGAGATTTGAAACTGCCCCGGCGATGGCTTCGCGTTCCAGCGGGCGACCCAATCGAAGGTTCGAACCCAAACACGATAGGTGCCCGGTTGGGACACGTTGACGCTCGTGACCGCGTCATCGACTTTTCGTCCCAAGCCATGGGCCAGCAGGTAGGGCGATCCCATCGACTGAATGAACTGCGTGTCCAGCTTCCATCCGCCTCGCTCGGCAAAGCTCTCCGCCTCGACAAAGACCTCGGCTGCTGTCGCATGAAAAGCAGCCGCAAACAACAACGCGAAACAAGCAACAGAGACTCGTAAATGGTTGATCACGAAACGAACTCTCATCAAGAAAAAGGCACAAAGAACGTGGTCGTAAGCTGGACGCCCAAGACCCAAATTGTAACCGCAGTGGCGACCCTCGTCTGGGGACTCGTCTGGGGACGCGATCGGATTGTCATCACAAGATCGCTATCAACCTGGACCCGGACAAGCGATCCGAACGGACAAGAGCGCCGCCGCAGAGGCGGGGAGTCCGCGGCTACTTCAGCGGCCCTCGGCCATGGTGGCGGCGAATGGTGTTGAGCAGTGCAAATGCCGGAGGATGCGTCTTGACGAAGCGGACAACGGCGCTGGTGGTCGTGCGCCAACCAGGTGCCACGGCGCTCGGCTGGCCACCACTGGCATGAAGATCGTTCAGGACCAGAGCCAACACGGCAGGTTTGGCCGGATTGTTGACGCCGATTCTCAAACCGCTGCCGCGAAACTGTTCACGTAACGCCTGCTCCTCACCGTCGACCGCACCGTCCAGGACCGATGGGCTGCGAATCTCAACAGCCAATCGCAATCGCAGTCGTGCGAAAGCGACGTCGCGATTCTCCGCCTGACTTCGACGCTCGGTCGCTTCCGCGACGATCCCGGTCGGTCGGTGAAGCAGGAAAGCACCACTACTGGTCTTGTTGCGATGTTGACCACCAGGTCCGCTGCGCCGCTGCGTTCGCAGCTCACATTGCTCCAGCAAATCCTCGGAGGCAAGCGTGGCAGGGTGAGGCGCCGACCTGCATCTCCACAGGCATTCGCTCCGCTGGCGACGGCAGTTTGGGAGCATCGCCCGTCATACGTCTGAGGCATCTTCACCCACGAGCCGATCAATCTCCACCGAGCCAGGATGCGAGGAGCGCTGAGATTCTTCATGAACGTTGCACTGCGAATCACCTCCTCGGTCGGATCCTCGTCGCCGTGGTATCGCAAGCGACCGGGCTCCACCCAGGCTCCTCTTGAATCAAGTCCTTCGATGATGGCTGAGGACGGCTCGGTTCAGACTGTCGGTCCGCCGCGAAGTGCTGACACGCTTCGGTTCCCAGAGCTGATCCAATGGCAACTCTCGAACTTGATTCAGCTCCTTTTCAATCCGATCCAATCGCGAGCTGACGATGAATGCGTAGTGCGTGGGCAGGTCGTCGGGCGAATAGGTCAGTTCGTATTGCTTGGTGAAAAACAGCGGACGATTGGTTTCGAGCTCGTAGAATCGGGCAAGGCGGCCGTCATCCAGCAACGAGCGACGAAAATAGGCAAGTGCATCGGGCAGTGGATCGAGGAACTTTCGCCGCGCTCCTGGCTTGAGCCGGCGGTTCGCCGGTACAAGAGAATCAACGTGTTCATCACGCCTTGCGACTCCCCGCCCGAAACAGCGGGCGGCTCGAACTTGCGCGCCCACGCGGGATGCATCTGCTGGTCGTATTGCTGAGCCCAGCCGGGCTGCGGCTCGGGAAGCTGAGCCCGCAAGAAAAACTCACCGCCACGAATCGCCGCATCGAGATACCGCTTGTCGCCATAGATGTCCCAGGCGTCGAGCATGGTGACGATCATGTCGCTCATCGTGTTGTCATTGAGCGTATAGAACCCTGAATAGTTGTCACCAGGAAAGACTCGAGGCCAATCGCGCATCGAACGATGCCTGCTTCGGGGGATCTTGGAAGGCGAGCGGAAACTCGCTGTAGCGTTGGGGCCACGCCCCGTTGGCGTATTGTGCCTTGACGAAGCAATCCAACGCGTAGATCACCGCCTCGTGGATCACCGGATCCTGAAACTGGAGCTCTCGATCGAGTTGCATCATGAACCTGGCGGCTGACTGCGACTTGTCATCGTCAAACGTGGTCACGTTGCGACTCGGCTCGCGACGACGGCTCATTGGTTGCCCGATCGGTCCGGTAGGCAAACTTCAATCGCTGCTCGCGGATCGAATTCGATCAGGTTATCCCATCCGCCCGACTCCAGTTGGCCACGGATCAACGCGCCCGCCGTCTCCTTCGCGGCTTCCAACAACATCGGGATCCCCGCAGGTGCGATACGCATCCAGAAACGCCATTCCGACGGCGGGGGTACCCGGCGGTTCAATCCAGGCAGTGGTCTCCGCCAACCTTGCCTTCGCCTTCCCGCTTGGAAAGATCCGCGCTCCACTGGTAAACGTAGCCGCCCTGGGCTGACGCCTGTTCGCGAAAGAAGCGAACGGCGCGATGCATTGCGTCGGCGAACTTGATCGGTGCTCTGGGCTGCAACTGGCCCCGGAACAACCATGAATGCAAGGAGACCGAAAAGGACGGTCAGCGATCGTATCACGTCAAATCGCAGGACTTGCATCTCAGTTTTCCGTGGAGGGCGTTTGCGTGGAGGGCAGGGCGGATGTGTGATCGTGAATGATCCTCCAGCCTTCCTCGAACTTTCGAAGTACCAGAGTGAACCGACCGCCAACCGGGGCGCCGCTTGCATTGACCAGTTGCCAAGTGCCGAGTACCTGCGTCGCCTGTGGCCCCAAGGAGAGGAACTCAAGTTCGCGGAACTCGAGCTTTCCCATCTCGGTCTTGGTCGGATAGCGTCGTTGGTATCGCTCGAGCGTCGCCCGGAAACCGCGTGTTGTGGTGCCCCCGGACGAGAACGTCAATTGCTCGCTGTTCCAATACGGCTTCATGAAGGCATCGATGTCGCCTGCGTTCCAAGCGGCAACCTGAGTGCGGAGTATGCCGGTGATCGCCGCCTGCCGAACATCATTGGCATCATCAGCATCCTGGCCATCATCGGCATCCTGGCCATCATCGGCTTCCTCTGGGGAGCCGCTGTCCTTGAGCAACAGCAAGGTCTCGAAACGACCGCTCGCTATCGGCGGCACCGCAACTCATCCCGGGCGTGTTGTGCTGCATCACGATCTCGCCAAGATGCGAGACGGCGATCAATCCACCCACACCGGCCTGAGCCTGGTCGGTCATGATCTCATCGACCGCGCTGTCATCGATCGACCGGCGTATCGCATCTGGGCGGCGACGTCGTAGGCCACGCTGTGGCGAATGAACTCTTCGCCGATTCCGGTACCCGATACCGCACAAGCGTCGTTCGCGGCGTAGGTCCCGGCACCGACGATGGGTGAATCTCCAACTCGTCCGGGCAACTTCTTGGACGTTCCCCCGGTGCTGGTTCCGGCGGCAAGGTTGCCATCGGTGTCCAGGACGACACAACCGACCGTGCCGAAATGTGGCTGATCGGATCGGCGGAGTTCGCGATCGATTGGCGTCCTCAGTCGGCTAAGAAAATAGTCGGGATCGACGAGCTGCACTTGCTGCTCCTCGGCAAACTTGATCGGCCCCGGGACCGGCCAACAGCACATGTTTGGTTTCCGTCATCACTCGACGGGCCAAGGTGATCGGGTTCTTGACACGGGTCACACCGGCAACCGCACCGCAAGCTGAGCGTCTCGCCGTCCATGATCGAAGCATCCAGCTCAGCCCGTCCCTCTTCGGTCAGCACCGCTCCACGGCCCGCATTGAACGCCGCATCATCTTCCAGGACTCGAATCACCGACTCGACCGTATCCAGGGCGCTGCGGCCCTCGGCCAACATGTCGCGGCCTGTCGCCAGCGCTCGGGCAAGGCCCTGCTTTCGAGCCTCGATTTTGCGTTCATCCCAAGGAACGGGATCGCTACCCGCCCCACCATGGATCGCAATTGCCCACGTCTTTCGGCTTATATCCGCGGGCTGCTCTTCACCCAATCGCCTTCCCGAACCATGGGCCACGTCCATCCAGATCACTCCGATCAACACGAATGAACAACAAGCAAGCAAGCTCGCACACATCATGATTCCTCCGAATTCGTTTCGAAACCGAGCAATGAGTTTAGGGCATCTGCCAGAGCTGCTCAGGCGTCTCTGCACGCGAAATACTCGCACAGCGATTCGACTTGCCGCTCGGTAACGGGGACCGGGGCGCCCGGCTCGGGGATGCCCTGGCCGAGTCGACGAGAAATCATCCTCGATCAATGCATCCATCCCTTCACCGGTGCGCGCGCTGGTGAACAAATCGAAGCATCTGGATTGCCGCTTCAAGTCCCTCGCGTGCCAGGTCTGGATCAGTCGCCGGCATGACGTCTGACGGCCAGAGATCCGACTTGTTCAAGAGTCGAATGCGTGGGAATCCTCTCGGCGAGGACTGGGTGCGCACGGATCGACGGCTCCGCCAAGGAGTCGGGTCGATCAAAGCCGGTTCGGTCACGCAGAGCAGCAGATCGGCTTCGTCCGCGGCAAATCGTGCGCGCACGACCCCCTCCCGCTCGATCGGCTCGATCACTCTCGCGAATCCCCGCGGTATCACTGAGCCGGACCGGCCAACCGTCGATCACGGTTTCGGCATGCAGGACATCGCGAGTGGTTCCGGCGCCGTCAAAGGTGATGCTTCGGTCATAGCCCACGATCGCATTGAGCAGGCTGCTCTTACCGACATTGGGCGGTCCCACCAGCACGATTCGAAACGGGTCGAGCAGATCGAAGTCCGAGCGGGGCAAACCGCAGAATCGCTCGCCGCTTCGCGATGAATCGCCTCGATCGATTCGGTCCGCCCATCGACGACGTCCGCCGTCGTGGTTGAGTCTCGATTGCCAGCTTCCGAAGTCGACATCCGATGCGTCCAAGTCCATGCATGGCGCCGCGCACCTGATCCATCGCGATGGCCGCGGTTCGAGCCGTCAAACAGCGGGCCAGAACCTCGCTCGGCTTCGCCGAATCAGCAGGCTGAGCGATCGTCCCGGTTCCAGCTCTCTGACTGCCACGGCGTGACGCCACATGCCCGCAAGTCCGCCATGATTCGTTCGACTCGCAGCCGGCCCACCGTGGCAATGAATCTCGATACCACCATCGTTCAACGGAGTCACGACGACCGACTCGCCGGCGCCAGTCTGTCTCGGCGGTTCCGCACCAATCATCCCATATCGCACCTGACCGGCCGATAGCGTGCCGGGCTGGCCGCTTGAAAACACGCGCGACAATTGGCTGGATCGCCTCGCGGCCGTCGACCGCAACCACCGCAACCGCACTGCGACCCGATCCCGTGATCAACGCAGCATCGCGCCTTGATCGTGACCGGATCCGAGATCACTCGTCGATCAGTTTTGCTTGGATGCCGGTTTTGGGGTAAAGACATGTTGCGATTGTTGAATAAACTGACGCAGCAACCGGTGATCCACTTCCCAGTCCCGAACTGCGAGTCACTGCCGCGCACATCATGGCGAGCCGAAAGCCAGATCTCGACGCTCTGACCGACGAGCAGTTGCTCGATATGCGGATGTGTGATCTGAAGCTGACCATCCGCAATACTCCATTGGAAGACCGGATCCGTCAGCTTAACGAAGAACTGGCGGCCCGCGGCATTCGGTTCACACCCCACTGTTGGCTCAGCGACGACTGGTACTCACCCGACGGGATCCCCGGGGATTGCGATCCCGTTTTACCTGGCCCACCCTCGGCTGATGCGGCTGGAACGAAAACAGTTGCTGGAGGTCGAAGGGGGGACGCACCAGTGGTGCATGAAGATCCTGCGGCATGAGGCGGGCCACGCCATCGACACCGCCTACCGATTGCGTCGCAAGGCCAGTTATCGCAAGGTTTTCGGCAAGGCCGTCGGAGCCCTATCCGGAATACTATCACCCCAAAACCTCCAGCCGCGACTTCGTGTTGCACCTGGAGATGTGGTACGCTCAGGCCCATCCGCTGGAGGATTTTGCGGAGACCTTTGCGGTTTGGCTTCGTCCTGGATCACGCTGGCGAACACGCTATCGCAAATGGCCGGCAATCAAAAAACTGGAAATGGTCGACTCCTTACATGAAGTCCATCCGTGGCCGGAAACCTCTGGTCAACAATCGTCGCACGATCGATTCGCTGTCGCGAGATCCGCCGCACCCTGCGTTCCCACTACCGTCGCAAACGCGAGCACTATGGGCTCGATTACCCCAGCATTTACGACAACGACCTGCGAAAGCTGTTCTCCAGTGATCCCGCCCACAAGCGAAATCCGACGGCGGCGGCCTTTCTGAGCCGAATTCGCGGGGAACTTCGCCGCAGCGTCGCTCGCTGGACCGGGGAATACAGCTACACGATCGACCAAGTGGTTCAAGAGATGATCGAGCGCTGCCGGGAACTGCAGCTTCGCGTCGGCGACCAACGCGGAAGAAACGAAACGAGACGCGATCATTTTGGTCGCCGTGCGAACCACCAACTTCATCCATGAGGGCCGACATCGGATTGCCATGTAGCGCTCGACACCTCGCTCTACTCGTTGGCCGCCCCGATTCCTCATCCACCCACACAAAACTGCAGAGATGCCTCAGTGGAGAAAGCTGTTCTATGAAGATTCGAGTTTCCGCATGAGCAAGCTTCGGATTCTTGTCCTGGTACGAGAGGGCCATGTGCCGCCGGATACGCTCGACGGCGTCAGCGACGAGGAGATGGATCCATGGAAGGCCGAGTTCGATGTCTGCGAAACGCTGCGTCGACTTGGCCACGAAGTGCTTCCGTTGGGCGTTTACGACGACCTGGCACCGATTCGCAAATGCACTCGGCGAGTTTCAACCCGACATCACCTTCATGCTGCTGGAAGAGTTCCACGGCGTGGTCACCTACGACTTCGCGGTGATCAGCTATCTGGAACTGATGCAGCAGCCCTACACGGGATGCAACCCCAGGGGCCTGCTGCTGACCAAAGACAAGGCGCTGTCGAAGAAGGTGCTCACCTATCATCGCATTCCCACGCCAAGATTCACCGTGTTTCCCCTTTGGCCGAACGGTTCACCGGCCCAAGAAACTCGCCTTCCCACTGTTTGTCAAGTCGGTCGTGGAAGATGCGTCCTTTGGCATCTCGCAGGCTTCGATCGTCCATACCGATGAAGCGCTCGCCGAGCGAGTCAAGTTCATTCACGAGAAAACGAGGCGATGACGCGATCGCCGAGCAGTACATCGAAGGGTCGCGAATTGTACGTGGGCGTGATCGGAAACAATCGGCTGACCACCTTTCCGGCGTGGGAGATGGACTTTGGCAAGATGCCCGAAGACGTGGCACGGATCGCCACCAGCCGCGTGAAGTGGGATCGCAACTACCAGGAGAAACATGGCATCACCACCCGTGCCGCCAGCGACATCGACGACGCCACCCAAGAACGCATCTCCAAGACTCTGCAAACGAGTCTACCGAGCGTTGAGCATGAGCGGATATGGACGAATGGACCTGCGCATGACCGCCGACGGCGAGATCTACGTGATCGAAGCCAACGCGAATCCAAACATCGAATATGGCGAAGATTTCGCTGAATCGGCCGAGGCGATCGGAATCTCCTACGAGGCATTGCTGCAGCGAATTCTCAACCTCGGCCTGAGTTACAAGGCCGCCTGGATGACCGTTTGAACATGAACAACAGCCGACCACAAGCCGTCCGCTTTCACGGCATCATCCCACCGCTGGTGACCCCGCTGGCAGCTCGCGACGTGATCGACGTCGAAGGGACGCAGCGCTTGCTCGAGCACGTGATCGGCGGCGGTGTGCACGGCGTCTTCATCCTGGGCACGACCGGCGAGGCACCCAGCCTCAGTTACCGGCTTCGTCGCGAATTCATCCAGCTTGTCTGTCAAATCGTCGGCGGACGCGTTCCTGTACTGGTCGGCATCACCGACACCAGCCTTTGTCGAAAGCCATCGACCTGGCCCGGTTTGCCGCAGCAAGCGGGCGCCAGCGGCCGTGGTTTTGTCCACCCCCTACTACTTTCCCGCCGGGCAAACGGAATTGATGCAATACGTCCAGCACGTGCATCGCCGAGTTGCCGCTGCCACTGATGCTGTACAACATGCCCAGCCTGACGAAAGTCTGGTTCGAGTTCGATACGCTCGAAAAGCTCTGCCATCATCCGACGATCGTCGGAATCAAAGACAGCAGCGGCGACATCGACTACTTCGCCCGCATCGTCGGGCTCAAGCAAAGTCGACCGGACTGGTCGATCATGATCGGTCCCGAACATCTTGACCGCCGAGGCGATCGCCCTGGGCGGAGACGGCGGCGTCAATGGTGGCGCCAACATCTTTCCCGAGCTCTTCGTCTCACTCTATCAGGCGGCGATTGATGGCGATCGCAATCAGGTCGAGGTGCTGACCCAGCGAGTTGAGAAGCTCCAACAGATCTACACCGTGGGCAAGTACGCCAGCCGCTTCATCAAGGCTACCAAGTGCGCGCTGTCGCATCCGAGGGATCTGCAGCGACCACATGGCCGAAC
Organism: Pirellulaceae bacterium; assembly: GCA_963767665.1. Lineage (GTDB taxonomy): Bacteria > Planctomycetota > Planctomycetia > Pirellulales > Pirellulaceae > Rubripirellula. The sequence continues at coordinate 183,777 of CAVYFC010000009.1, read as the reverse complement.
CCTTCAACCATTTCCTGCCGCCCGAGCGAGCGGGTGGCGGAGATTCTGGCGCTGGCATGTAACCGCAATCTCATTGAGTAAATGACGGGATGACGTTGCGTTTCCAAAATTTACTCTCCCTTTGGGAGAGTCGAGCCTCGGCGAGGAGAGGGCCAATCCGTTTTCTTACAGGAGACGTGCATCTCCACGCATTTCCATCACCCTCCCCGGCCGCTACCGCGTCCGACCCTCCCGAGGCGGGAGGGTGACATCAACGGCGAACATCAAAACTGGCACTTCGTGCTGGTAGCGGAGCTACGCTAGAAACCTAACAATCAGCAAGCGAAAAGGGACGTCGCAACCGGGGTCGCGACGTCCCTCTTGCTAGGTTTTCACTGAATCGATCACTCTGAATCGATCACTCTCTACCCATCATTGACCGGGAGCCTCGATGAGCTGCCCTTCCTCGCCGAGCAACAGCATCATCATCGTCGCTGCTGGCCCGACCCGGTGTTGTAGGTGTAACCCGCCTCCAAAGCCCGATCGATCCTCTCCTTGGTCTCGATCAGATGAGCGTTGGTGTAGGCATCCATCCTCTCGCCGCACTCATCGAGCATCGTCTTGATCCGGCTCGAGAGGGTTCGCAGTTCCATCCGAGCGAGATTGCTGATCGGCTTGTAGGCAGCCGTGTCGTCGGAGGTCTCCAGCACCAAATCGAGCAACCGCTGCATGTGCTCTCGCTGCAGATTGCGACGGAGCGACGAAATCATCGGTTTGACGATCGTTTCGATCCTCGGGACAATCCTGTTCCAGCTCGGACCAAACCGCCTTGTTGATCGATTCCAGCAACTCGGGCAGCGTCAGCGTGTCCTCGTCTGCGGGAAGTCGCAGTTCGTTGTCGTAAACCCGGCGCAGGGTGGTCGGATTCATCAACCAAGTCAGCGCCGAGGCCTGCACCCCCAGAATGCGATCGTGAATCGGCCATGTCGCCTCGTTGGACATCGACGAATGCACGCCACCGTCGAGCCACTTATCGACGCTCATCCGCTCCAACAACTTGGGGGTCAACCCGTAGGCTTCGTCGCTGAAGGACGTATCGATGACGAACTTCAGCGCGGCTCGCTGCTGCTCGGCGGGAACGACTTCAACCGGGGGTCGATCACCGGGATCACCCTTCTTGTCGCGATTGACGAAGGCACCGCCGACCCAGTTGGCCATCATGCCGGCAGCACGAGTCTGCAGGCTGAGGGTCAGCTCGTAACCGCGACGGGCCTTGGCCCAGCTGTCTCCGTCCTTGACAAACTTGTCCAGGATCCGGCCACGGTACAGGTTGATCGAGCTTCATCTGCTCCTGGGCGTAGTCCAGCGGATCCTTGGAGAAGTCGTAGCGACGAGCCAACGGATCGGGTCCCGACGTGTCTTCGTCCGTCGCGTATTGCAGTTCTGGTTCGCTGCAACGCTTCAGGATCTCAGGCAGCTTCTTGTCCTCGAACGTGTAGCCGTACTCGATCGCCCAGAAGTCGTAAGGTCCGATGTCGATCATGGCGTAGTCGCCCTGGACCGAACCGGCTTCCAGTCGGTAGTTGATCGGGGTGTAATCCATCACCGAAGCGGTGATCGTCTTCTTGCCCTTGACCTCATCACTGTTGATCTCGTCGAGCGTGAGCAACGACGACGCCTTGAAGTTGTGCCGCAGGCCAAGGGTGTGCCCGACTTCGTGGGCGACGAGATCCGCCAAGCAACGGGCCGACGAACCATTCGGGCATGCCGTCAAGAAGATCACCCTTGGCGGTCGACTCTTCGGCCGACTTCTTGTCGTCGTCTTGTTCCTCGTCGTCGTCCGATTCCTCGTCCTTGGTCTCGGCATCCTTCGCTTTCTTCTCGCCCTCGGAGCATTTGACTGGTCCTTCGACTTCCGTCGCCCGACGCGGCCTGTTCTTGCTCCTCTTGCTTTCTTCTTCTTCTTTTTCTCCTTCTCGGCTTCTTCGCTGGCCATCAGCGTCAACGCCCAATCCATTCGAGCCAAGGCCAGATCGAGACTGCGACCGCTGGCCGCCATGCAGAGACCATTCTTCTGGCTGACGTGGCCGTAGAGACCATCGAACTCGTCGTCACCCAGCAGCGAAGGGTCGGCCTGCGCCATCGCGAATCCAGCCATCGGCTGGTGCGACTGCCGCGCAAACTGATTGCGAAGGAAGTTGGCTCGCTCCGGTCGGCGCCATGCGAACGCGGGGATCCCAACGCGGATGTTGGCCCAGCCACGCCAACGTTTCCGGCGCCACACCTTCCATCGCCAACTTTGGCATCAGGTCTGCGTAGTTGAAATTGAAATGGCGAATCCAGCCATCTGTCAGAATGATGTCGGCATCCAGGATCTGGCCGGTCATCGGATGCACGCGGCTGGGACCAATGGCGGTTCCCACATCGTTGTTCAACCAACGGATGAAGTTGTAGCGAACATCCTCGGGATCTTTCTCCATGTGGGCACCGCTTTCAGCGTCCTGGTACTCGATCACGATGGCATCGACCAACCCAACCTTCTCGAACGCCTTGTTCCAGTAGTCGATCCCCGCCTTGATCCAACGTCGGTAACGGACCGGCGCGGTGTGTTCGACATAGAAGCGAATCGGCTCCTTGGGGGGGCTGAGTTGCAGTGACGAATCCCGCTTTTGCAGATGCCAGCGATTGATGTATCGCACGCGCGTTTCATCGTCCTCGTACTTGCTCAAGTCCGAAAAGGCGGTGGTGAAGTAACCGACCCGCTCGTCGGCCTTTCGAGGCTTGAAGCCGGCGACTGGTCGCGGGCACTTCGCTGAATGAGTAATGAATGGTCTGCAGCCGTCCGCTGCCACCGACAATTTCAAACGCGACTTCGACATTCGCCGGGGAACACCTTTGCCGAAGCGAGCTTGATGATCCGCGAATTGCTCACGCGAACCGAAGAGCCAAAGAATCGGCTGGCGTTGCCAACCAGCAGTGCATCGAAATCGACGACCGGTCCACCGGTCGGACCCATCGCCACGATCGGCACGTCCAAGCAGCACCTGGTCGGTGAACAATCGCTTGACCGAGGCTTTGCTCTCTGCGTCGCCGGTGGCACGAATATCCAGATTCGGAGCGATCAGAGCGAGACGATCATCGTATCGACGCCATTCCACCACCCAGTCACCCGACTGCAGTCCGGCGTAGCGGTCACCGCTGCTGACCGTCAAGGCGATGAAATAGCTCTTGCCGGCAAAGTTCTTGGGCAACTCACCCAAGCAGCTGAGCGTCGCTTCTCGCGGGTCCAGAGGTTGAAAAGTCCCTTGGGGTTCTGCTGGTCCGAAACGGGAACCTTGGTATAACCCTCGGAAACCTTGTCGAAGGGAGGCAAATCGGCGGCCCCGGCAACGCGGAAGACCGGACAGGAGCATCGCCATGGCAGCGATCAGATGGGTGTATTTCATTCCGATATACTGCTTCTTGGAGGAATTGGATCCTTCAAAAGGTAGGTCACGGCGACCTATTGAAATCGCGGGAAAGCCCGACCAAACCCGAATCGATCTCCCAGGACCCGATGCGTGTCCGATGCGGTTCGAAGCGGACTGGGCAACGATCGCTCGTCCGATTCGGAACTGACCGACATGGTGAGCCAATTACGAGCCGAACGGAGCAGTCGAGCGGGCGCGTTGGAGGGGGCGGGGAGGCACGCTTCGCGAACCTTCATTCTAGCTTTGACGGTCCGTCAGACGTGGCCGTCTCGCCACTATTCCTCGTTTTAGCCGATAAACTCCGTTCGAATCCAAACAAAGATGCTCGCTTTGCCGAAATCTTGCCGAGGCGCTCGGACAGCCAGAATCCCATCGGACCAAGTGTCTCAGGTCGAGGAGCGAGCCCCCGGCTGGAGGGAAAGTGCCGGCGAGCTTGACGCGAGGTGTCCGGCCCGACGCGAGGGATCGATTCTGCCGGATACCCGGTCCAACTCACTCGTTGCCCGTGATCCTGTCGCGGACATTGACGGTTGTTGCCCCTGGGTCGACAATCAAGTGCCCGAGGATGCTCGCAATTCGTTCGCGCTTCCCCCGCATCAACCAACCCCTTTTCGCTTGAGACGACGTCGAATGAACCCGCTGCAGCAGCAAGATCCGCAAGTTTGGGAGGCCATCGAGGCCGAGGCGGCACGTCAGCAGGACGGGCTGGAAATGATTGCCAGCGAGAACTACACCAGCCTGGCGATCATGCAGGCCGCCGGCAGCGTCTTGACCAACAAGTACGCCGAAGGCTACCCCGGACGTCGCTACTATGGCGGCTGCCAGTTCGTCGACGTGGTCGAGAACCTGGCGATCGATCGCGCCAAGCAACTTTTCGGGGCGGAAGCGGCCAACGTCCAACCCCACAGCGGTTCGCAAGCCAACACGGCCGTCTACCTGAGCTGCTTGAAGCCGGGCGATTCGGTGCTCGGATTGGACCTGGCTCAAGGCGGTCACCTGACCCACGGGATGCGTTTGAACATCAGCGGCCAGCTCTACAATTTCCACTCCTACGGCGTCGATCCAAAGACACCATCGGCTCGATTTTGACCAAGTCGCCTCCCTTGCCCGCGAGCACAAGCCGAAGTTGATCGTCGCCGGCGCCAGCGCCTACCCACGGGAGATTCCGCACGACAGGTTTGCGGAGATCGCACACGAGGTCGGGGCATTGTTGATGGTCGACATGGCCCACTACGCGGGTTTGGTGGCGGCCGGGGTTCACAACAGCCCCGTTCCCTACGCCGACTTTCGTCACCACCACGACGCACAAGACGCTGCGAGGCCCTCGAAGCGGTCTGATCCTCTGCAAGGAGGAGTCGCTCAAGGACATCAATCGGAGCGTTTTTCCTGGCATCCAGGGGGGCCCCTTGATGCACATCGTCGCGGCCAAAGCGGTCTGTTTCGCAGAAGCGATGACAGAGGACTACAAGGCGTACGGCCAATCGGTCGTCGACAACGCCAAGGCGTTGGCACGAGGCCTTGACTGTCGGCCGGATTGCCGTTGGTCAGTGGTGGAACGGACAACCACCTGATGTTGGTCGATGTCACCGCCGTTGGGACTTGGGAGGAAAGCGGGCCGAAGCCGTGCTGGACAAGTGTGGCATCACCGTCAACATGAACATGATCCCGTTCGACACGCGAAAGCCGATGGATCCTTCGGGCATTCGCATTGGCACGCCAGCCTTGACCACCCGAGGCATGGGGGTGGACGAAATGAAACGGATTGGCGATTGGATCTATCAGGCGCTTGCCAGCGCCGACGACGAAGCCGCAGCTTGAAACCATTCGGCGCGAAGTCAGCAGAACTGTGCGAGCACTTTCCTGTGCCAGCTGGTCGGATTGCGGCTGTTGAACCCGCGTGACCGCGTCGCACCCCTCGACGAACGCAACCATCATCTCCGCTGATTTCCCTCTCCTTCTGTCGCAACTGAAGACGGCTCCATGCATCGCATCCTGATCGCTGACGACAACGACGCTAACCGGGAACTCTTGGAAGCCTACCTGGTCAACGTCGAGTGCGAAATCGAAACTTCAGTGGACGGACAAGACACGCTTCAAAAAGTCGAGTCGTTTCGACCCGACCTGGTGCTCTTGGATGTCATGATGCCCAAGCTGAGCGGTTTTGAGGTCTGCAAGAAAATCAAGGACGACCCTGAGACCAAGCGGGTGATGGTCCTGATGGTCACCGCCCTGAACGAATTGGGTGACATCGAACGGGCGGTCGCTGCTGGGACCGATGACTTTTTGAGCAAGCCAGTCAACAAGATTGAGCTTCTCAAGCGGGTCGACAACATGCTGAAGCTCAAGGGGACCAAGGACGAACTGGAGCGACTTCGTCAGTACATTCAGGAGATGGAAGACGAAAAGTCAGCCCGTTCCATCCCTTCACGCGAAGCCTAACTCAACATCGGCGGATCTTTCGCACCGGCATGAGTTCGCAAGGCTGTGCCAGGCGCCGCGATTGTCGACCGCAGGCCAGAGCGACTGGCTGGCATGAATGGCCAATCGTCTCATCCGCAAGAGAAACCCCAGCTCCAAGAACACGGGCTCGTGGATCTTCCACGTCAGGGCTGACTCATCAATGGATCTGACTTGGTGATTTCTCGTGTCGAATGCGGCGAGCTGTCCCGCCATCTTTGCATCGCGATTCTCGCGGCCCTACATTGGGGTGATCTCAGTCCGGCGTGTCCGACGAGCCCGTAGGTTCGGGAACGATTCGCCGACGTCCTTCTCTTCATGGAGATTGTGTGATGGCTCGTTCATCTGCCCGGAGGAACCTTGCAATTTGCGGCCACGCTTCGGCCGGCAAGACGACACTCGTCGATCGCTTGTTGGCCGTCAGCGGGGTGGTTTCGGGAACGCCCGACGTCACCGACAAGTCGAGCGTTTGCGACTTCGACGAGGAAGAGAAGGCTCATGGACATACGATCGAGTCAACCCTGGTCCACCTGGAGCACGAGGGGACCCAATTCAATTTGATCGACACACCTGGCTATTCCGACTTCATCGGAGGCACGATTGGCGCGATCGCCGCGGTCGATTGCGCCGTGGTCTGCATCAACGCCCACACTGGGATCCAACTCAACACGCGCCGCGCGATGAAGGAAGCCAAGAAAGCCGGGATCGCGAGAATCCTGGTCATCACCAAATTGGACGACGCTCAAGCTGATTTTTCCTCGATCCTGGAGAGTTGCCGTGAGCTCTGGGGATCGGTCGTTCCCCTGCAGGTACCTGTCGGGCAAGGTGCTTCCCTGTCCAGTGTCATGTCGACGATGGCCCTACCGACCGAAGCCCGCGGCGTCGTCCTGAATCTGGCCCACGCGCACGAACAGTTGGTTGAGAAACTGGTCGAGGCCGATGAATCGCTCATGGAACAGTACTTTGAGGGGGTGATGCCCGACACCGAGTCGCTCGAGCGATTGCTCAAGAGCGGGAATCGCCAGCGGATCGATCATTCCCGTGCTTTGCACCTCTGCCACTCAAGGGGTTGGGCTTGAAGGAACTGCTGAGCTGCTGGCCCATGTGGCCCCCGGACCCGAAGACATCGAGCGGAAAGCGATGGACGAAAAGGGAAACGAGACCGTCATCGACCAGTCTGTCGACGCCCCCGCGCTGGCACAGGTCTTCAAGGTTCGCATCGATCCGTTTGTTCAAAAGCTGAGCTACGTACGTGTCTTCGCCGGCAGTCTTGCCAAGGACCAGATGATTCACGCCAGCGGCGTGCGTAAAGATGTCAAGCTCAATCCGGTGCTTCGAGTCCAGGGCGAACACACCGAGGCGATCGACGTTGCCGAATCGGGCGACATCGTTGCCATCGCAAAGATGGAGGACCTGCACGTCGGTTCGTCGCTCGGTACACATCAATTGCCGCGATTCAGTTCCCCGAGCCGATGGTGGGACTCGCGATCTCGCCCACCAATCGAGGCGATGAAAACAAGCTGTCCACGGCCATGCACAAGCTGACCGAAGAGGATCCCACACTGAAACTATCGCGGGACCCGCAGACCAGTGAGATCGTGATGATGGGAACCAGTGAATTGCACCTGCAGATTCTCCGCGAACGTCTTGCTGCGACGCGATAAGATCGAAGTCAATACACATGATCCGCACATCCCCTTTCGCGAAACGATCACACAAGCGGCGGAGGGTCCTACCGCCACAAGAAGCAAAGTGGTGGCCGTGGTCAGTTTGGTGAGGTCCACATTCGCATGATGCCTCTGCCCCGAGGTACCGACATCGAGTCGTTCGCAACCAAAGAACGATTCCATGCAATGAAGAGTCACCACTACCACCCTGATTGGAATTTTCTTTGGGTCGATTCAATCGTTGGTGGGGTGATCCCGGGAAACTTCATGCCGGCAATCGAAAAAGGATTTCTGGATCGACTTGCTCGCGGCGTGATCGCGGGCTACCCGATCCAAGACATCGCTGTCGAGGTCCACTTTGGCAAACATCATCCCGTCGACAGCAGTGAAGCGGCTTTCAAGATGGCCGGTAGCCTCTGCTTCCGTGACGTCTTCAACCAGGCGAAACCCTCGCTTGCTCGAACCGATCGTCCACATGGAGATCACCACACCCGAGGATCATGTCGGTGACATCTACAGCGACATGAGCAGCCGCGGCGGACGTGTCTCTGGTAGCGAATCGGTCGGGGGCGGATTGCAATCGATTCATTGCGAAGTGCCCCTGCGCAGCGTTGGGCATTACAGTCGCACCCTTTCAAGCATGACCGCAGGTCAGGGCAGCTACACACTGAACTTTAGCCACTACGAAACGGTCCCAGGGGATGTCCAGCGATCCTTGATGGAGGCAGCCGACAAGGGAGTCGAAGAGGATGCAGCGACTTGATCACAGGTCTTCTGTAGGCGAGTGAACGAGAGGCGATGAGCTTTGGCATGAATGCCAAGCTTGTGGTGCTTCGTTCTGCCTAACTGGACACCGCCAATCCTGAACGCGTTAGCATTCCCAGGTCCTGGCGCTGAATATAGATCGGGTAATTCCCATCGTAACCCGAAGCGTGAGTTTTGAAGTTGCGCTTTTGGCTGCCGCACGAGGATTTTCATAACCCGACGCGTCAGCGAGTCGATGTCAATATCGACATTTCCTCGCTGACGCATCGGGATATGAAAAGAGCGCCACTTCAAAGAGCGTGAGTGAGGCTTTGTGGTCACTCATTTCCTCGCTTACGCGTCGGGTTACGACTGCGCGATAAAGTGGCGCTGTCCAGCGAATCAGATCTTCGACCTGGTTTCGGTCCGCAGCATTGCTGTGCCACTGACTTACGAATCCCGAGCAGACGGTGAAGAAACGTGTGGTCTACGACAGGTCCGCATTTCCATAGCGGACATTCGCAGCTTTGCCGCGATCTTTGCGAGCCTCGGCGAGACTCGCCTACGATAGGTCCCTGCTCGGTTTGGGCTGGAGGGGATCCTTTCTGTTGAGCTCCAGCATCGTCTTGATCACATCGATCAACTGATCGAGACGGAACGGCTTGAAGAGCACACACTTTGGATGCAAGCCACTTTGACGTGCCTTGACGATGGAATGACCAGGGTCGTAGCCAAAGCCGGTCATCAACACCATCGGCACCCGTTCCATGATCTCACCCAACCGCAACATCAACTGGTAGCCGCTGTAGTCAGGCAGGCGAATATCACTGATGATCACGTCGTAGCTACCAACCCCACCGCTGCTGCGCACCATCAAGACCGCTTCATCACCCTTGTGCGCCGTTTCCACAACACATCCGTAACGTTCCAGCAACTGATGGGCGTCCTCTCGAACTTGGCCATCGGCGTCCACCACCAAAATTCGTCGGCCACGTAGACTTGCGTGCTGCGGCGACTGGACTCCTGCCGGCACCGCCTCCAGGGGCGTCATCTTTTGGCCGATCTGCTGAATCGTTTGTTTGATGTCGCGGGCATTGTGAAGAATTCGACGAAGGCGATCGACCACTTCGGGACTATGGCCAATGTAGTCCTCCATCACGTTGACCGCATCGTTCAAGATCTCGTCCACTGGCATCGCCACCGCACTGTGGATCGCATCGCAACTCTGCTGAGCAGTATTGGCTTTCTGGGCGACAAGCAACTCAAGCGTATTGAGTGCAAAGGCAACATCGCGAGCAAAAATCTCCAAGAACTGAAGATCGCTGTCTGAGAAGGCTGCCGGCTCGGGACTCTCAACGTTGAGCGTGCCCAGTACCTGATCATGCAGAATCAAGGGAGCGGTGATCGAACTCTTGGAGTTGTTCGCACCAGGAATGAACAGTGGATCGTTCTCGACGTCCTGACAAACGTAACTCATTCCGCTGGCGGCCACGTATCCGGTGATTCCGTTGCCCTGCGGATGGGCAAAGAGCTGGCGGTCCGCCGCGTCCTGGTCGATCCCCACACTCAGTAGAGGCACCAGATTTCCCGTCGCATGTTCCAACAAACGAATTTCGATGACCTGAAAATTCAACAGGTCACTTAGATAGTGGCGGATGTTCTCTTTGAGCAAATCGATTCGCTCGTCAACCTCCATCATGAAGATCTCGGTCGGCCGCAGATCCGCCAGCTCTCGTCCTGCTTGATGGATCGCAGCCAATTTCTGCTGTTGGAGAATCTCTTCGGTGATGTCGCTGACCGTCACGATCAGCTGGCGGGAGTGATTGGCCTGGACGATCGGCGCTGCATGAACCTGAAAGTATCGGTTGCTACTTGCATGCAAGGTGCTGTTGCTTTCCTCGCCCGTGGCCAAAGCCGTGTGAAAGGGACAGAAATCGGGTCCCATGATCTCGGGATTGGACAACAACTCATAGAAGTTCATGCCGGCGACTGAGCCCTCGGCTCGCCCCGCCCACTCGAGCAGCCGGCGATTTGCCCACAGGACTCGAATGCTCGAATCGAGCAACGCCACGCCCTCGGGCATGTCGCGAAGCATGATCCCGCTCTGCGCCAAACCGCGCAGCTCGCTCAACTGGGGTAGCTGATCTCGAGCGATCCAAACCCCGTCAACCAGCGGTTCGTTCAACTCATCCACCACCGCCACGGAGGTATCGACGACGATCACGTTCTCGATTTCAACGTCCGCAGGCAGAGTCTGCGGATCCCCAACGCAAATCAGTTTGCGTGGTCCACTGGTGGACGTTGTCGCCTGCGGCGATCGATTCATCGATCTACTCCCACACAACCCGCCTGTCGATGGTGCATACATTGCAACACTAGTTGTCTCTTTCTCACCTACACATTTGAAAACGCGTGAGATCGCAGACGGACTGTCTCTATTTCAAAATCATAGGAAAACCATTCCGGTTTGTCATAGGGCAGACGGCCGCACCGTCGCGATTCGACCGCTTTGTTACCAACCCAAGACAACTCACTCCTACTCCTTCACCTGCTCACTGGCACGATCCCTGCCCTGAACAGCAAGTTAACGGCAAACCGAACGCCGGCGACAACATTCGCCGCCGAATGCAGTCGGTGTTGGTCCGCCAAGCCATTTTCACGGAAAGGGCTATCGGCGATCTCCCTCCTACTTCTTTGACGGGAAGTTGACTGCCAGTAGGGCTTACGGAAGTTCACTCCCTGGCCAAGGAAGCAGTCTCCATCTCACCTGGGACGTGCTTGAACCTCGAGTCCTTGCCATGCAGTTGGACGCCGTGTTCTCACTCTCAGAAGTTTCAGCTCCACAGCATCTTGGTGCCTCAGCGCGAACCAGCGGCGTCGGGGAACCCCGCGGCGGTCCATTGGTCCGTTACTGATCCGCACTCGAGACCCTCTCCTTTCGAAGTGATTTTCCCTGACCGGGAGCTTGCTTGACGTGATTCCCAAATCAAAATCTGCGCGATGGGTGGGCCGCTTTCGCCGTTCGCGGGCAGGAATGACCCTCGTTGGTCGGTATCCGTCAAGAATCGCCCAGCACCGGGTTCCGAAAAATCTCGGATCTCCCCTCCATTTTCCACGAATTTCTTCGGGTGGTTGTTGACATTGCGGACTGTGTGCCTAAATTCAGGGCCCGCATAACACCCTGCCTAAACTGCGCAGTCGTCAGGCTTTGCCACGCGGTTACATTGTTTCCACTTCTCCTCATTCGCTGAGATTTACCGTTCTAGAGGTTGTTTAAATGAGAAAAAATTTGATTCAGGGAGTGCTTGGGCTTGGCTTGGCGATGTTGTTCGCCGTCAACGCGCAAGCCGGTTGTGGCGCGTGCGGAGGCTGCGAAAGCGGATCCGGGTGTGTCACTGAAAGCAGTGGCTGCGATGGCGGTGCAGGGTGCGCTGGTGCAGGCTGCTCAGATTGCGCTGGCGCTAGCGGTGCAATGTACGTTGGCGATGGCGGCGCGGCTTGTGCGCCTCAAACCGTGATGCGTTCGGAGTATGTGACCGAAACGCGAATGGTGCCGCAGACGACTTACCAGCAAGAAACCCGCACCCGTATGCGGACGGTGATGCGTCGGGTTGCCAAGATGGAAACTCGTGAACAGACCTACACGGTCAATGTTCCGAAGACCGAAACCCGTACCGAAACCTACACGGTCAACGTTTGCGTTCCCTACACCGAGGAAGAGCAGTACACCGTTCAAGTTCCTGTGACGACCCAAGTCGCTCAGGAGTATCAGGTTTCGGTGCCCTACACCGAACAGGTTGAGCAGACCTACACGGTCAGCGTGCCGAAGACCGAACAGGTCTCGCAGTCCTACACGGTCAGCGTGCCTTACACGGAGCCTCAAACCTACACGGTCACCGTTCCTTACACGGAGCAAGTCGAACAATCCTATCAGGTTCGAGTTCCCGTCCAGAAGACCCGTGAAGAGTCCTACCAGGTTTGTGTTCCTTACACCGAACAAGTCGAGCAGACTTACCAAGTGCAGGTGCCACAGACCACGATGCACACTCAAACATATCAGGTCTGCGTTCCTTACACCGAAACCGTTACCCAGACTTACACCGTCAACGTTCCTTACCAGGAAACGATGACCCAGACCTACACGGTCAATGTTCCTTACGTTGAGCAGGTCGAGCAGACCTACAATGTCACCGTTCCTTACATGGAAGCGGTCGAGCAGACCTACACCGTCAACGTTCCTTACACCGAGCAGGTCGAGCAGACCTACCAGTTCGCGTTCCAGTCCAGGAAACCAAGACCGGTTACCGAACCGAGACCAAGTGCGTGCCTGTCACGACCATGCGAACGGTCACCAAGGACATGGGTCACTATGAGTCCCAGGCTGTTGAGGTTGGCGGAAGCGTCATGAGCGGCACCGCCGGTGCAGTGAGTGGTGGCGGTTGCGGCGACGCCGGTTGTGGCGGCGGATGCGGATCGACCTCGGGTTGCGGCGGATGTGGATCGACCTCCGGATGTGGTGGCTGGCTAGCGACTGCGGTGGTGGTTGTGGTTCAGCTGGCGGTTGCGGTTCGGCTGACGGTTGCGGTTCAGCGGTTGTTTACGGTTCCGCTGGTGGATCCGATCCTTGTGCTCCGCAGATCTCCTATCGTCGCGTTTACGTCCCCAACCTGGTAACCCAAGAGGTTCCAGTGACGACCTACCAACGCCAGACGAATCAGGTTCCTTACACCTACACCTCGACCACGTACAATACGGAAACTCGCACGCGAACCGTGCCTGTGACCAAGTACAAGCAAGAGACGCGTACTCGTACGCTTCAGGTCCAGAAGTGTCGTACGGAAACCCGCACCCGCATGGTCAACGTGCAACGATGTCGCCAAGAACAGCGAACGCGTGACTACACGGTCACCAAGTACCGCACCGAACAGCGGACTCGCGAAGTACCGGTTCAGCGCACGCGGATGGAAACCCGAACTCGCGAAGTTCCCGTTACCACCATGGCGTTGGAAACTCGAACTCGTACCGTGCCTGTGACCAGGACTCGCATGGAAGACCGTTCGCGAACGGTTGCCTACTGTGAGTGGGAAGTTCAGGACCGGACTCGTATGGTCAACGTCTCCAAGAGCCGCCAGGAAGAGCGAACTCGTGACATCACCAAGTATCGCCAGCGAAGAGCAAACTCGTATGGTGCCAGTCACCAAGATGGTTACCGAAACCAAGACCCGTATGGTTCCGATGACCAAGACTCGCCTGGAAACCAGACCCGCATGGTCAATCAAACGACCTACCAGACGGAAAACCGTACTCGTACCGTGCAGAAGACTCGTATGGAAGCTCAAGAGCGAACCCGCGACGTCAACTACACCACGTACATACCAGAAACCCGTACCCGCAGCTACAACGTTTGCGTGTACGAAACGGTCACCGAGGAAGTTCCGGAAACGTACACCGTGTGCGTTCCGGTAACGACCATGAAGGAAGTCCAAGTTCGCGTCTGTCGGCCCGTCATGATCGTCGGTGGTGAAGGAGCCGTCATGAGCCACGATGTCAGTGGCCCCAATGGCAACCGGCGCTGGCTGCACCAACTGCAACTAGACGTTCCCGATAAGCGGGCTGCCAGAGGGTAGCCGCGCGATCGATCATCAACGAGCCCCGCTGGATCTCTGGATCGAGCGGGGCTCTTGCTTTGCGCTCAGCTGGTTTTCATCTGCCCGCGTGGGCCATGATGGAAAGCCAAGCAAACGTGTCTTGAGATCAAGCCAAGACTTCACAACCCCTCCACTCCTGCGAGGCGACTGGTGCAATACGTCGATGTCAAAGTCCATGGAAACATCGCCACCATCCTGATGGATCGCGCCGCGGTGCGCAATGCGATCAACCCGCAGCTGCTCCAAGATCTCTCGACAGCCTTTTCGGATGTGCACCAAGAAAAGCGGGTGCGAGCGGTGGTGCTGGCGGGCAATGGGGAGCACTTTTGCTCTGGCTTGGACCTCCGTGTTTTCGCGGCCATCGCGGAGATGCCCCGCGAGGAAGCCTTGCCCCAGTGGTACGCGAGCTGGCAACATTTGACGGAATTGCTGGAGCAGATGTTGCGATTCCCGAAACCAATCGTGGCGGCGGTCGATGGAGCGGCGGTCGGCGCGGGATTTGGTCTGGCCCTGGCAGCCGACCTGATCGTTGCCTCGACGCGGGCTTCGTTCTCGGCGATGGCGGTCCGCCGAGGCCTGGTGGGGAGCTCAACGGCAGCCCTCTTGTCCTTTCGCTTTGGAAGCGCTTTGGCCGCGCGGATGTTGCTCACAGGCCTGCCGATCGACGCGGCCGAGGCCTATCGTCTGGGAATGTGTGGGCAGCCCGTTTCACCCGAGCAGGTTTGGGTCGCCGCCGCGGAGCTGGCCAACCAATGCTCCCAGGCACCGCGGGAGGCCGTGCAGGCGACCAAGCGTTTTCTCAATGAAGGGGTCGGTGAAATGCTGCTGACTCAATTGTCCGCGGGCGCCGCCGACGGCGCGACGGCCTGCACGACCGAGTCAGCCGGGGAGGGGATTCGGGCGTTCCTGGAACGACGCGAGCCGAATTGGCCTTCTTAGCGGGGCAACGCCACTTTATCGTAGGTGAGTCTCTCTGAGACTCCAACGAAGCGCAGCAAAGCTGCGTCTGTCCGCCTTGGAATTGCGGACCTACAGTAAGTCGATTTCTTCATGGCCCCACTGAGGCCCAGCGACGACAAGTTGGTCCACGATCATGCTTCGAGACAGCTCCATTCAACGGATTGCGATTGCCGCCCTTGTGATCGTGTCGCCGATTGCCAGCTCTCCTCCGGTCATGGCTCAGGAGTCGCCGATCGCCGCGCCGACTGAGCTGACCCTGGAGTCTCTCTACCATCCACAGCTCAAGGTGGACTTTGATGGCGAGTTGCCAACAACTCACTGGATCGATGGAACGCCCAATCAGTTGTTGGTCAAACGGGACGAGACATGGAATCAGTTGAATCTAGAAACTGGATCGGAGTCGGTTTGGCCAGTCGTCCGGCAACTGAGTGACAACCTCGCGGCGTTGGAGGGAGTCGACGCAGCGCAGGCGACGAGCGCGGCCATCGGCGCGGTCCCGTCGCTCCGAGCAGGCAGTGACACGGTGCTGATTCGAATCGGAAAGTCACTCGCGATCGCATCGGCCACGGGACAGACTCCGCCGCGCGCCAGGTGGCTGACGCGAGATGCCGCCGCCTGGCGAGATGCCACGCTTGATCCGTCCTCACGCCGTGTCGCCTACACACATGACGGTGACCTGTTCATTCTCGATGCAACGACCGGCCAACAGTTGCAACTGACCAACGATGGTTCCGAAACGCTCCTCGATGGACTCCTTGATTGGACTTATCAGGAGGAGATCTTTGGGCGTGGCAACTTCCGTGCGTTTTGGTTTAGCCCCGATGGCGACTGGTTGGCGATGCTGCGAATCGACATCAGCGCGATCGAACCTTACACCTTGCCGTCGGCCGCAAGTGCGCGTGGAAGCGGTGAGCGGAGCCGCTATCCCAAGGCGGGCGATCCGATTCCGCACGCCGCGTTGCTTGTTTGGGACCTGAGAAGTCTCGATTCCGGGCATTTACCACCGCCGCGGACGATTGCCCAGTCCAGCGCTCATCAGGAACGCATCATCACCGGTGTTTGGTGGAATCCTCATCAGCCTGCGCTGCTGTTTTGTATCAGCGATCGCAAACAGACGTGGCGGGAACTGCGGAGCCTTGACGTCAGCTCGCTCGTCAACGGTCAAGACGGCGCGACGGTCGTGCTTCGCGAGGAGAGCCCCGCCTGGGTCGAACCCCCCTCGCCACCCGGTTTTTTACCAGACGGCAATTTGATCTGGCGTAGCGAACTCCCCACGGGGCGCACGAGGCTGTATCACCTCTCTTCCGGCGGACAACGGGTCTCCCCCCTGACTCCCGAGAACTTCGACGCGAGGGATTTCTGGACATCGCCGGCCGGTGATTTTCTGATTGTGACCGGCGATGCCGAGGGGCGAACGGTCAACCAGCAGGCGTACCGGGTTGCGATCGGGTCAGGTTCTCGCGACTTCACTTCCCAGGACTTCAACTTGAACCGATTGACCGACGCCACCGGTTGGCATGCGATCACACCGAGTCCTGACTGTAGTTGGTTCGTCGACTCGCACAGCACGGCGTCGTCACCACCTGCCATGTCGATTCGCTCCACGAGCGGCCCTGACTCCCATGACCTGGTTCAAACCAAACTGCGGCTTGCCGGCAAGCTGATCGAGCCAGAGTTCTTTCGCATCGCCACTGCCGATGGTATCTCGCTGCCGGCGATGCTGGTCCGTCCAGCATCTGCGGCGGGGCAACGAATCCCGGTCGTCGTCGAGGTCTATGGTGGACCTCAAGCACCCAAGGTGGTCAATCGCTGGTCCCTGCAAACGCTTGATCGCGAGTTGCTGGCCCGTCAGGGCATCGCCACGCTGGTGCTCGACAATCGCTCCAGCGCCGGCCGCGGCCTTGCCGATACCTGGTCGATTCAGGGCCGGGTAGGCGAGATCGAGTTCCAGGACTTGATGACGGGCGTCGAGTGGCTTCGCCAGCAGGATTGGGCCGATCCTGATCGTCTTGCCATTCGCGGCTGGTCCTTCGGAGGATTCCTGACCCTCTACGCCATGACGCACAGCGAGGCCTTCGTGGCCGGCATTGCCGGCGGATCGGTCACCGACTGGAAGGAGTACGACGCGTTCTATACCGAGCGATACATGGGTCTGCCGAGCGAGAATGAGGAGGGCTATCAGGCCACCGCACCGGTGAGAACCGCCGACCAGATGCATGGGGTGGTGATGCTGATTCACGGAGAAGCGGACGACAACGTGCATCCCTCGGGGACCCTGAGGATGGCCAAGAGCGCTCCAGGAGGCCGGGAAGGAGTTCCGGCTGATGCTGTACCCCGATCAGGCCCATGCGGTTCGCCAGCCGAACCAGCTTTGGCACTTGTCTCAGATGACCCACAAGTTCTTGTTGGATCAGCTCCGCCCTGGGAATTCTCAGCTCCGCCCTGGGAATTCTCAGCTCCGTCCTGGGAATTCTCAGCTCCGCCCTGGGAATTAGCGCCAAACGACGAATCCGTCAAGATCGCCGCCAATTTGGGACCAAGGCCTGTGCGCCGCCCGGTTCGATCGGTAAACTACGCGGCTCGAAAAACAGTAACTGTATCCCCTGAGAGATCGAAATATGTACGCCATCATCGTCGACGGCGGTCGCCAATATCGCGTAGAACCCGGCATGGAAGTCGATGTCGACTATCGCGACATCCCCCAAGGGGAGCATCTCACCTTCGAAAAGGTCCTGGCGGTCAGCGGGGACGAGGGGATGAAGCTGGGCTCACCAACGGTCGATGGCGTCAGTGTCACCGCCTCGGTGATCGGTCCCAAAATGGACAAGAAGCTGTACATCCAGAAGTTCCGACGTCGCAAGAATAGCCGTCGTCGCACGGGGCATCGTCAGATTCACACGCGCGTTCGTATCGAAGAAATCGCGGGCGTCTGAAGCGTCGGACCTGTCGGTAGATCGTGTTTTCGGTCAGAAGGCCTTTCTATTGAGATGCGTTGGTACGGAGGTCGTGGCGGGCATCATGCTTGGCGGCAGACGCTTGTGGGCGTGAACCGGCTTTTGTCGCGACCGGCCGCTGATTGGCGTTGTTCCGGGGACGCAACGCGTCGCTCCCTCAGCTACACTATGGCCCTGGAAGACAGGCCCCATTGGTGGGTCCAGTTCGTGAGGTGGGACGTTGGCCGCGGTTGCCTCCCCGATCGCCTCACAATCCCGGTTCACCGATCTGATTCGATCCTGCGCCCACGCGAGTGGCAGAGGGGTTTCAACTGGATCAATAGGTGACGCGATCACCCAACCTGTGCACGATCGAGATGCCCCATGTTTTCGGCTCAAATTGACGACTATGAGGTCGGCGAGGTCGTTGGCGTCGGCACGGTCGGCACCATCTATTCGGCCATCGACCGTCGCAGCGGCGAGCGAGTGGCGATCAAGAAGCTTCATCCAGTGGTTTGTCAGGACCCGCTGATCCGGGCTCGCTTCCAGCGGGAGGTGACGATTCTGGAACGCCTCCACCACCCCAACATCGTTCGCTCCTTCGGTGGGGGCAACGACAACGGCCAGCTCTTCTATGTGATGGAGTTCGTGGACGGCGGGACGGTCAAGAACCTGCTGCAAACAAAAGGGGCCTTTCGCTGGCCCATCGTCGTTGAGATCGCACGGCAAGTCTGTTCGGCTCTGCAATTTGCCCACAATCACGGGGTCATTCACCGGGATCTCAAACCGGGGAACCTGTTCCTGACCCGCGAAGCCGAGGTCAAGCTGGGGGACTTTGGGATTGCTCGCGACCTCCGTGGTACCGACATCACATCCAGCGGTATGACGGTCGGAACGCATGCCTACATGGCTCCGGAGCAGATCACCGGCGAAGCGGTATCGGGCAAAGCCGATCTTTACTCACTGGGGTGTTGTCTGTTCGAGATGCTCGTGGGCCGAACTCCCTTTCAAGGGGACAATTTTGCACAGTTGTTCGAGCAACACTTTCGTGCCGAGCCTCCTCGCGTGCGCAACTTTGTTCCCGATTGCCCGCCGGAACTCGATGCGATCATCTTCAAATTGCTGGCGAAGAACCCCGAGGATCGCCCCTTCAATGCACGCCAGGTGCAAGCGATCATGCTGCAGCTGGACGATTCCAATCAGACTGCGACAGCAACCACCGAATCACCTGATCCGGCCCAAGATATCTCGGCAGAGGATGTCGCTGCGCGGGGCGCGAGCTGCTCAAGGACGAAATCGACCAGCAGTTCGGCAGCTTTTCGCGAGCCGAGATCAGCTGGCAAAAGCTGGTGGTGATGGTCGCGGCGATCGCGGCGCTGATTTTCCTCGCCACCCTCCTGGGCCGGTGACGATCCGAGCGGGTCGCGACCACGGTGACAAAATCGACTGCGGGGGCCGTGCCCAATCGCTCGCTCACTGCTATCTTGCAGCTTGTTTATCGGCGTCGGATCTGCCGATTGCCCCACGTTCCCCCTTGCCGGCCTGGTGTGCCGCGACGGGAACGCCGCACCCGCACCGTTCGGCAGCTGCAGATGCGCTAGCCGCTCGCCCGTCAGGAAATCAACATGCTCAAGCGAATTTCTATTTTGGGGGCCACCATCCTCCAGGTTTCACTGCTCAGTACTGTGACTGTCATGGCTCAAGAATCCCCAGCGACACAAGACTCGGCCTCGGGAGTCAAGGATCCCCTCAGCTACTTCCTCGGCATTTCTGTCGGTCAGCAGATGGGCCAATCTGGTTTTCAACTCGCCGATCTTGATCTGGAAGGCTTGATCGAAGGCTTTCGGGATGGGATCGAGAACAAGGAACCTGCGCTAACCCAAACGCAATTGAGCGAAGTGCGGACGAAGATCCAGTCCCTGCTCCAGTCGCGCCAGCAGGAACAGCAACAGGCCATGTCCAAGCAGGCGGCTGCCAACAAAGAGAAGGGAGTCAAATTCCTTGCCGACAACGCCAAACAAGAGGGGATCAAAGAACTTCCCGGCGGCATTCAGTACAAGGAGTTGAAGGCGGGAACGGGTCCTTCTCCCAAGCCAACCGACACCGTACGCGTTCACTACACCGGCACCCTGATCGATGGCACCAAGTTTGACAGCTCCGTCGAACGGGGCGAGCCAGCGACCTTCCCGGTGAACCGAGTCATTCAGGGATGGCAGAATGCGATCCCACAGATGAAGGTGGGTGGCAAGTGGATGCTCTACATCCCGTCCGATTTGGCCTATGGGGAACAGGGCAGTCCTTCAGGTGGCATCGGCCCCAACGAAGTGCTGGTCTTCGAAGTCGAACTGCTCGGGATCGAGTAGTCGACGACTGGCGAGGAAACGCAATCCAACCAACGAGAAAAGGCAGGCCGAGGGGCCTGCCTTTTTTGTTTGCAGGTGAGTCTTTCGTAGGCGAGTCTCTCCGAGACTCGTATCAAGCGCAGCAAAGTTGCGA
Organism: Pirellulaceae bacterium; assembly: GCA_963767665.1. Classification (GTDB taxonomy): domain Bacteria; phylum Planctomycetota; class Planctomycetia; order Pirellulales; family Pirellulaceae; genus Rubripirellula. Next base: position 163,423 of record CAVYFC010000009.1, on the reverse strand, counting down.
AGGTCCACACCTTACCGCCGCTTTTTTTTGCGAGTCTCGGAGAGACTCGCCTACGGTACGCCGCAGCTTATTCGACCTCTGCGGCTTCGACCTCTACTGCTTCGACCTCTGCGGCTTCTGACTGCTCCTCAGCTTTGCCATCCGCTTGCACCGCCTCGGTTGTGTCGGACTGCTCCGCAGCCTCCAGCTCCCGGCGGCGTTTGGCGAGTGCCTCCTCGCGAATCCGTTGATAGTCATTGGCCTCGATCCGGCCGAATTGACCCATCATTTCGACGAAGGTCGCGAGCGGGAAATCCTCGGGGATGTCTTGAGAGTCGATTGCCACCATGTAGCGACGACCGACTCGAAGAGATCCTCGGCGGAATCGTCCAGCGTCAACAGCGGATACTCGTCGAAGATCTCGGCCCAGATCGCGAATGCTTGCTCGTAAAGGTCGATGGCCTTGTCGAGTTCTGCTGCATCGTTGGCCTGCTCGGCCTCATAGATCAACCGCCGCGCGGTGACGGTGCGGTCCTCCTGTTCCGCTTCCGCAAGTGCTTCCCAGTACGGGTAGTTGATTTGAGTGCGATAGCCTTCGGTCTTTTGAATACGATCTTCGAGGTCCTTCATCTCATCGATCAAATTGACCGCTTCCAAGCGCACCGCGGGATCGGAACGCTTGGCAATGCTGGGGAGATCGGGAATCAAACCCGCTTTGATCGATGGCAACAAGGATCTTTGGGTGTAGGTCATCTCCGACTCCAGGCATCTGCCAGTATTCCTGGATCTCCGCCGGCATCGCTGTCGATCAATTTCTGACGCTCGGCATCATAGATCTCCTCGGTTGAGCTCGCGGAAGCGAGCGAGCTTGGCTTCCTTTTCCGCCTTGAGCACTTCGAGCTCCCCCAACTTGATTGTGTACGGGAGGTGGTGGGGATGCTTCGGTTGCCAAAGGCCGCCCAATCCTCGGAAGCCATCTGCCATGCATTCTGTGCCCGCTCGTCGAGAATCCCCTCGCTCTCGATCGACTCGGCGTGTTTGATCCGCCACTTCGGACCGGTGTCGAAGAAGTTCAAGGGTGTTTGACGACGAATTTTCACGCCGCTGTCGACTAGGTCGTAACCATGATTGAGCCACAGGCGGCCGACGAGCCAATTGTCCGGCTTGCCGAGAGGACCGCGGGCCTCCGGGCTGTCGACCGCGATGTTCTCTTTCAGCAACGACTCATGCAGAACTTCATCGTCGGCGAAGAGGCGTCGGAACTGAACCTTCTCGTCCGACATTCCCATCTTTGATCCATAGAACCATCCGGTGTACCAAACCAATCGAGTCGCGTTGGTGTTTTGCCGTACACCACGAGTCAAGAACTCCGTTCCCTCCCGCACCATTTCGTATCGCTGGCGATAATCGTCGAATTCGACCGAGACGTTGTACGCCAGGTTGTGAGCCTGATGCTCCCAGACCTTGTCGAAGTGCGGTTGCAACAAGGCGATGTTGTTCAGCGTCGCCTTGAGACGGTCCCACTCGTGCAGCACTCGGTACTCATGTGCCTTGTTCCATAGCAGGGTCGCGGCCACGCCGCGTAGACCCAGTGAGGCGAGCTTCATTGTTTCGCTGGCAGGACTGATCTCTCCAAGATCACTCTCAGCAATGTTGAACTGGTGCCGCATGACCGAAAGGCGGCCACCGAGATCCCCCTGCCCACCGGCCGGTTGGCCGAGCAGATAGAGGGGAATCAGCATGGCGACCAGCACCGCCAGATAAATGAGTTTGCGACCCAGAGCCGTCGTACGATTCATGCCGCGATCTCGCGTGATTTCAGGAAGAAGTAACTGATGATGAACGCCAGGAAGCAATATCCAAGCGTGGCGACCCCGTGCCGTAGCAAGAGGGCACCGAAGATGTCAAACCCGCTGGCCGCATACTCGGCCGTGGTCACCATCTTGGGTAAGTTTGGAAGCGCGGTCGCGATCGCGTCAAGCGAGTAGACAATCCCTGCATCGACCGACTTGATGACGTTGGCCGCGACCGTATCGACGTCCAACTGAGTCGTCATCGCGTCCTGTTTGAGCAACCGGATCGTTGCTTCGATCGGCCCACCCCCGCGCTCAATGCCCTCGTCAATGTAATGACGCGTGTCGTAAATCTGCTCGGCAGAGAAACCGAGCAGCACGCATGACTGCCGTGGCGACCATCGCGACCGGACCACTGAGGAACGTGCTGAACATGACACCGAACGCGATCACCATCGTCATCTGCAACCAGATCGAGATGTATGCCTTGGTCAGATTCCATTCGAACGAATTCTCGGCGGGCTCGCAGATAGACACCACTCTTGGTGACACCCAAGGTACTGACTACGGTCGAGGCAACGGATGACCAGCTTGAGTCGGCCCTGCTTCGTCGACCAGATCATCGAACACGCTCAACATGCGAGTTTCGCTGTTGTCGGTTCCTTCGATCTCTAGAGGCAGCAGTTTCTCGTCGACGTCATACTCGTCAACCACGAAGGGGATCGGGTTGCTTTCGATCTCCTTGGTGGGATGCTTCATCGTGATCGAGCCACGGATACCGGACTCGATGTCTCCCTTGTAGGAGCGATAAGCACGCAGGGTGAGGTCCACGGGGATGTTGCTTGGATATCGCTGGGGCGTGACACTCGCCGAAGGTAAATTCGGCGGCCCCCAACGTGCCCCCTTCCACGTAACCATGGGTGATCTTGCGACTACCACGGGCCAGACCGATCACGCGGGCAATCCCCGCGCTGCCGTATCCACCGGTATCAATCCGCTCGGCACCAATGTCAATTCCCGCTTCCTTTTTCTCGCCCGTGCGGTCGTAGAACTGAATCTCGCCGTAGGAGGGGACGCGGGCGCGCAAGTGCTCCAGTCGGCGGCCCAATCACAAAGGTGTCGCCAGTCTTGGTGACGACGTGACGGTGACCGCGGACGATGTCGGTCAGGCCAAGCCCATCCGAATCGGGATTGATCGAGAAGCTGTGCTTGTGATTGCGAACGTAATCGGTTTCGCCCTCCAAGCGGCCTCCACCCACATCCTTCAACTCGACGACTTCTTGATGCGTGTGCCGGAGTCCACGCGTGACAAACAGGTAACTGGCCAAACCCATCGGAATCAGCATCACGGTTCCCACCGCGACGAATCCCAACATCCGACCCAACACGATCTCCGTTGCCCGAACTGGCTTGGTCACGATCGTGTAGATCGTCTTGTTCTTGATATCGGCCGGAAGCGAGAACGTACTGATGAACAACGCCAACACCAAAATCAGGTAGTTGGTGGCCGTGAGGACGAAGCTAATGTAGAGACGCGCCGGATCATCGCTCTCTGGATTCAGGTACCAACCGGCCAGCAACAGCACGACCAGAAAGAGTCCGACGACAAACAACACCTTGCGGCGAATCGCTTCCTTGAAAGCCAAGCGGGCCAATGCGAACACGCGACGAATCGACGTACCCGGCAGGTCAAAGCGAATCAGGTCGCGTATGGCTCTGGCGACCGCATAAAAGCCTTCGGCGGGACCATAACGACTTGCCGAGTAGACGTATCCGACGATCAATCCCAGCACGATGGCCAAGAGAATCAACACGATCCCCTTGAGCAGTGCGCTTTGGAGGAACGCGTCCGGGCGCATCAGCCATTCGTAGAACGACCAAAAATCATCCTGCTGCAGAATCATTGACCAGCCTCGTCTTTCTGGTCGCCCTCGTCTGGCGTCGCCGATGACATGCCTGGTGGAAACACGTCGGGCGCCTGGCCTCGCCTCACTCTCCCGTACGATGTTCAAGAACAGGTCTTCCATCGTGGTGGTTGGATTGTCGATCGACTTGACCGTTCCACCGTGGCGACGGATGACGTCTGCAATCTCCGCTTTGGCTTCCTCCGTGAGGCCCTCGGCGTGCACTTCGGTCACGTCCTGAACCTTGAGCAGGTCGGTCACGCTGCCAAGCTCTTTCAATTCGCCCTGGTGCAAAATCGCAACCCGGTCACAAACGTCCTGAACGTCTGCCAACTGATGGCTGCAAAGCAGGACCGTCTTGCCCCGGTCTCGCAAGGCAAGGATCAGGTCCTTCATCTCCCGCGTCCCGATCGGGTCCAAACCGGTCGTCGGCTCGTCCAACAGGATCAGGTCGGGATCGTTGATCAGGGCCTGAGCCAAACCGACACGACGGGTCATCCCTTTGCTGTACTCTCGCAATTGACGATGCTTGGCCCCGGAGAGTCCGACCAACTGGATCAGTTCCTCCACCCGCTTCTTCCGATCGGCACCCGACATATCGAAAAGCCGACCGTAGAAGTCGAGTGTCTCCTCGGCCGTCAGGAACTTGTACAGGTAGGATTCCTCAGGCAGGTAGCCGATCCGCTCATTCTTGCTCGTTTCGCTGGCATCCTTGTCAAAGACCAGAACCCGCCCGCTGCTGGGGAACAGGAGACCCAAGAATCAATTTGATCGTGGTCGACTTGCCACTGCCGTTGGGACCCAAGCAACCCGAAGATCTCACCCTTGCGGACCTCGATGTCCAGCGACTTCAGTGCGTGAACCTTCTTGCGACCCCAAAAGTCCCGGTAAATCTTGCTCAGGTTGCGGGTTTCGATGACGACGCCTGGCTTGGACTCGTCAGCAGGCCCGGTGCCAGCCGTCGAGCGTTGGCTCGGTTTCCGCTAACGCGGTTGAATCGTTATCCACGAGCAGTTGCTTCCCTAGGAGGACAATGGAGGAGGGTGTGGAGCGAGATTTGCTGGAACCGGGACCACCTGGTAACTCGATCCACCAGCGTCATTTCGAATCGCTGGTTCAGATCGCAGGAGATCCCCGTTTGGATTCATGATCACGAATGTCTTCGCTACGGGAGTTCAGGCCAAAGAGTTCGTATTTTTGTCACCGGCCCGCCCCGGCCATGCGGGCCGTGGCGTTCGCCAGCCAATCGCTGCCTCCGCCTGGGGTCCCATGTTGTCTAACGAGAATTGACCAAGCGAATCGACCCTCACCGCGGCCGCCGCGATCAGCTCACGGCCGAGAACCACCAGCCAGGGGCCTGCCACCGCAGCAGATTGCCTCCGATCTCGCCCGATGGGGCTTGCAAAATAGGCCCGAATGCGTCAATCAATCCCCTTCGCCATCTCGCCCGTCTCGAGCTGTCAAGCGAAATCCCAACCACTTCTTGAGCCAAGTGCGACCGCTGTGACCACCACCAGCCAGACCATGGACCCTCTCGCCAGTGAAAGCGACCGCTACCGCGACGCACTCCGCTTTCTGTACGAGAGAATCAACTACGAGCGTTTGGCGGTTGGCAGCACCTCCCGATATCCCGTTCCGATTGCATCGCGTGATCGAGTTGATGCGATTGCTGAACCTTCAGCGGTACCTGTACGCCGACTCGCCCCAGCCAAGTGTGCCGCTGATTCACATTGCGGGGACCAAGGGGAAGGGATCGGTAGCCGCAATGATCGCCACGGCGCTGACCGCCTGCGGTTGGCGGACGGGCCTGTACACCTCACCCCATCTGCATCGACTGGAGGAGCGATTTCGGATCGACGGCGTCCCTGCTCGCCGGCCGATCTGATCTCACTTGTTGAGCGAGTCGAGTCGGCATCCCGGCAAGTCGAACGCTCCAGCGGCGGCCCTTCGTTCTTTGAATTGACGACAGCGATGGCGATGCTCCATTTTGACACCTCGCGGTTGTGATGCGCTGGTGATCGAGGTTGGTCTGGGTGGACGACTCGACAGCACCAACGTGTTTGCCCCTTCGGTGTCCGTCGTGACCTCGATCGGTTTGGACCACCAACACGTTTTAGGCAACGACTTGCCATCGATCGCCCGTGAGAAGGCCGGCATCATCAAGGCGGGCGTTCCCGTGGTCAGCGGCGTGGCCGATCCGGAAGCGGCGGCCGTCGTTCAAGAGCGAGCCGAAGAGAGCGGTTCCAAACTGTACTGGCTCGGCCGCGACTTCACTTACCAGAGCGAGCCCCTGCCGGACTGGGGATCAAGCGTTCAATATCACGGTATCACCCATCCGCTTCGTCCAAGCTCCTCGTTGACGCTTGCTCTCGAAGGCCAGCACCAGGCGGGCAACGCGGCGATCGCCCTGGCGACGCTCGACTTGCTGCGTGACGCTCGGCTTCCCGACGTGCAGCTTCCACCACCGCAAGCCGATCACGAGCCCGATCGCGACGCGGCCTTGGGTCCGCCTCGGCTGGAACTTCCTCCAGCGACGATCGAATCTGCCTTCTCGCAACTGCAGTGCGATGCCCGGATCGAACATGTTCGCCTTGCTGGGTGACGTGCTGGCAATCGTCGATGCCTCCCACAACGAAGACTCCATCCAAGCCCTTTGCCGAAGCCTGGAACGTCGTTCGGCGAATCGGCCGATCACGGTCGTTTTTGGCACGAGCATCGACAAGTCCGCCGACATCATGCTCGCCTCACTTGCCGGTGTGGCCAGCCGATTGATCCTGACCCGCTACCACGGCAACCCAAGATTCCGACCACCCGATCAATTGTCGAACTTGGTCCCAGAGTCGTTTCTTCAAGCGACGATGATCATCGACGATCCCATCGAAGCCTGTCGACGAGGTCTTGCGTTGGCAGCCCCAGGCGGCACGCTCGTGGTCTGCGGTTCGTTCTTCCTTGCGGCCGAGACGAGGCATTGGTTGCTCCAACAGCCACTCGAGCCGGGCAAGGAGGAGGCTGCACCAAGCTAGAACCTCATCCAACCGTGATCTGGTGGCGAGAGCATTTTCAGATCTCTCGCAGGCCAGGACTCGTCCTGATCTGAGGAGGATCGCTACTCCGGGTCGTTGCCGGGCAGCTGCGGCGCGCGTGCGGATTCTAGCTTGCTCGATGCTCCCTTGGACTCGATCGCGGCAAGGGTCTCGATTCGTTCGTCGAGTTGGCGAATCAAGGCTTGAACGATGGAGATGCGGGTATCGAGTTCCGCCTTGAGCTCCCGCTGCAGGTCGAACATCGCGACCTGCCAGCGCTGGGTCTCCACCGGCGCGTCGCTCAGGGGAAGCGAGGGATCACGCTGCGTCGCGCATTTGCTGAATCGCCGTGTTGGCCACGCGAGTCTCTTGATTCACGCGGCGGCGCATGCGAATCTGACGGCGCGCCAGGACCCAGCCCAACATGACGAAACCCCCCACCATCAAGAGTTGAGCTTGGGGCATGTCGGCCAACAGCAGCGAGAAGGGAAGTGGGCAGACCATGGAATTCGAGTCAATCTAGCCGGGAGCAAGTGACAGATGGGGGTGATCAATAGCTTGGGTTATCGACAGCCTCATCGGGTACCGCCCAGACAGAATGAAGCAGGTCGCTTTTCGCTGGGATTGTCGGTAATCTCAGATATTCAGGTTGTTCCCTCGTGCACATTTTGGACCCCATGGCCACGACAGCACTCTCGACTCGAACCATCCGATTCGCGTTTGGCACGCGACCAGTTCCTCGGCGCATCCGGGACCGATCGAACATGGTGCAGCTCCTGGCTGGATGAATCCGAACGGGAGCGGGCCGAGCGATTTCGCGTGGCGACCAGTCGCAATCAAAACATCGTGGGTCGAGGCATGGCGAGTCGATTGTTGAGCAGTGACCCCGTCGATCCCCGTGCCATTCGGTTCGATGTCGAGCCGCACGGCAAAGCCCTTCGTGATCGAACCTGTCGTCGCGAAGCGACCCTTCAACGTTGCCCACACCGACGGCTTGGTGCTCTGTGGGGTCGGATCCAATCGGCCACCATTTGGTCGGAGTCGATGTGGAACGGCTCGGCCGACGAACCGATCCGGAATTGGCCAACCGTTACTTTTCCCAACCCGAAGTCGAGTACTTGCGTCAGTTCCGTGACGCGCACGCGCGTCAGGACTCTTCTTGAGAATCTGGACGTTGAAGGAATCGTTCATCAAGGCGATCGGCACTGGCCTGCAAACACCGCTCGTCGGATTTTGCCTTCGAAGAGATCGATTCCGATCTCCCTCGCATTCGCATGCTCTCTCCAAACTTGAGAGCGATCTTGGCTGGAGTTTCTTCTGCATCGAACCGAGACCCGGGTACGTCGGGGCGATCGCGGTGGCCTGCCGGGAGATCGATGCTGCAGCCCGCGGCGTGGAATTGCATTGCTTCGACGATCTGATCACCGGCTAACCCCCGCCGGAACGAGCCTCTGAAAAAGAGGCCAAAAAAGGCCCGCTGACCGAAAATGCCTCGAATCGGGCGATTGCCGGCGGGCCCCGCAAAGTTTTCCTACTCGGATCGAGCGGAATAACCAAATGCCGGGGACAGGTTGTGCCGATAAATCCGCGTGGAGCGGTTATTCCAGACGGCACGGATCGTATCGGCACCAAGGTCCGAACGATTCGCCGGCGAGGTCTTGCCGCTTCAGGAGCCACAAAAGTAAGGGGGAAGCCTCGCTCGGAGTGACCTGGAGTCCAGGCGACGAGCAGGCCTCCACAGCCGGATCGCCCGGCGATCCAGCCGTTGTGAGATCGAAGAAACGCGACTCGGTCGTTGCGGCTCGCGATCGCCCCTCGAGTGAATCACCGGCCCACAGCGAGGCGGCAGCCGCCGCGGAGACGTTTGCGATGCACCGAATGACTCAAAGAAATACAACTTCACTGTTGGTTGCCACGATGGCCGCCATCTGCGCCACCTGCATGGCTTTGCCGGCCAACGCCCAGATGGTGCGACAAGCCGACATCGACTTCGAGGCAAGCGGCTTCGTGACGCCCGCCGGGATGGTGCATCCATCGATGTACCAAGGCGGCGTGAGGCAAGTCGGACATCCATGCAGGCTACGGCAATCGCCGCAGCCTACCCGGGCCCCGGTGTCCATGCTGATCCTGGTGCGGACGGCGACGGGGGCTTCTTCAGTGGCGGCTACGGCGATGCGATGGGGTACGGTGATCCCATGGCGTACGGCGGCGGCTACGGAGATTCGCGGATACTGTGATTCGCCGGGCGGTTGCGATGGCAGCTGTGATGGCGGCAGTGGGGGTTGCTTGGGCTGCTGCAGCACCCTGCTCGAAGGCGGACTGCTTGGCAAACTGTGTGCGAACGACAGCAGGTGCTGCCTGCGTCATCTCTGCCTGTTCTGTCGCGGTGGCGGTTGCAGTGCCTGCCAAGGTCTGAAGTACTGCGGCGCGATGGCCAGTTGTCTGCTGCCCTACGGGAAGCCGGCATCTGTGCCGAGCGCTGGTACGACGTGTCGGTCGAAGCTGTCGCTTTGGGCCACTCCAGCGGCGGCCAAAGTGGTGTGGTCACCACCGACGGGGTCGAAGGGATCCCCGTGCTCGATCTCGGCAGATGTCAGACGTCGGCGACTCGCTCGAAGGCGGTGTTCGGGTCTCCGGATCGCTGATCTTCGGCGTCGGTTCCAACATGGAACTGACCTACGTGGGCGGCCAGGAGTGGAGCGACCATGCGGTGGCCTGTCCCGACCCGACCGCGGACCCCACGCTGTTCTCGTTCATCAGTGACTTCGGCACCAACCCCCGAGGATACGGCTTCGACGATACCGACCGCTCGCTGCGTCAAACACTGGAAGCCAGCAGTGACTTCCACAGCGCGTGAATGGAATTATCGTCGACGCAGCATGGGCCCCTACTGCCGATTCCAAGGCTCTTGGCTGGTCGGACTTCGCTATGTTCGCTTCGACAATCGACTGGTCTACTCGGCTCGAGGCGAGAACGACAACACCGTCAACGCCGATTTGCCTCGCTTCTTCTCGTCCAACGACAAGATCAAGAACAACCTGTTCGGCCCTCAGGCCGGCTTCGACCTGCTGGTGGAACGTGATCCCCGGAGTGAATCTGGGCATTGGGCATGAAGGGTGCCTGGGTTCAAAACGATGCCAAGCGTCAAACGATTCTGACCGGCAACTCGCTCGATCCGCTGGCGACTCCCGGCACGCTCGTGCTCTCAACGATACCGACGCTATGGCACGGTGATTGGCGAACTCGAGGCAACGCTGATCTACCGTTTCACGCCACTCTTGGTCGTTACGCACCTCGTACTACGCGATCGGCGTCGACGATGTCGCCTTTGGCACGGTCGACGGCGAGTCGGCCCGCGACTTCATCACGGTCAGCCCGATTTCCGGAACCCGCCATATCATCGCAATTCGCTGGTGGTCCAAGGATTCTCGCTCGGTACCGAGTACATGTGGTAACCGTGCAACGATTTCCACGGCCAGGGAGCCGACTGTTCACCCAACGCGAAGCCCGCTTGGACCGATCCAGGCGGGCTTCGTCGTCGTAAAATTCGGCGAAATTCTTCCTGAGACCGGACCCACGTCAGTCAAAGACCGCCTCGAAACCCACCAACGCGGAGGGGTATTGCGATCGGGCGCGGTTGAGCGCCGATTAAGCCGAATTTGGGTCACCTCGATGGAACTTTAGATAACAGCCCCGCGTCCGACAAGTTGCGATTCGTTGACACTTCAAGGGGTGCAATTAGAATCGCAGTCGCTCCTTTTCCATTCAGTGCATCTTGCCTAATCGCCCGTTCTTGACCGGGTTGCTGTATGGGCGCTGGTGGCTAATTGGCAAACGAAAGCGATCCTTTTGACCGATGCAAGACAATACGCCGCAGATCACTCATCCCGCTGATCGGGTGTTTGCTGTCCGGCGTAATCATTGTCAAGAATGATTGACAACCAAGTTCATCCGTTCAAACCGTTCCGACCGGCGTCCCATCGTCCGTACTGCTGGTCATGAAGTTTGGTAGAGACCCTCGATGATCGAACGAAGCAAAAACAACATCCAACAGCTCCAACCGCAAACGTGCGGACCGAGCGAACAAGAAGCGTCGTTTGACGATGGAGGGCTTGGAATCGCGGCAACTGCTTGCTGCTGAAGTCTTTTTGCCGAACGTGTCAGTGCCATTGTTCACCGGACCTCGCAACATTGGCGCGGTGCAGGCGACCCAGCACTTTGAGAAGGAGACGTTGGGGCAAACCGGCAAGAACGACTACTACCTTTCGGCGGACTACCTTCCGCTGGGGACGGCTCCAGGCAAACAGGCAACGATTGACGTCCGTGGATCTTTGCCGGTCAACTCGTTTACGAACAATCCGTTTGAGTTCTCGACCGACCTCGACGTCTACGCATTCGATCTCCGCGCCGGGGACATCTTGGACATCGCGACGATCGGAGCGGCAGGTACCATCGATGTGAGTTATGCCGATGGTCGCCACTGGTTTGGCACCGACATCAACCAGGCGATCTTTTATCCAGCCGATTCTCCGCTTCAAACTTTTGGCAACGCGGTTGCCGCGCAGGTCGTTCCTGAAGACGGGCGTTATTACTTGACCGTATCACCTGTGGACACCACAGCGAATTACACGGTCGGTCTGCGGACCTATCGACCGGTCGTGGAGCAGTTGCCGATCGGTGCTCAGCAGGTCATCTTCTTGGATTTCGACGGGGCGATCTATCCGCGCAGCGTCTTCAGCGACGGCACCGGTATTCCACAGCCGGGGGTGGTCCGGATTCCAAGTCTGCAGGACTCGCTGCCGATTCTGGGTATTCAGGAATTGGATACCAACGGACTCAATGAGCTGATCGATTTCGACGGTCGCCGAAGTGGAGCGACAGTTCAATTTCGTGGGCGTCAACGGCAATGCTGGTGATTACAACCGCACTGGAATCGCGGGCGACTACGGGGTGATGATCCTCAACAGCCGCGATCATGCCGACCCAGGAAACCATCCCTTGGTGACTCGCGTCTTGGTCGGTGGCACCGCGGTCAACGCGGGCTTCACACCTGGCCTCTACGGGATCTCCTCGACGATCGACGTTGGTAACTTCAGCATGGATGACATCGTGGTTTCCGTGCTGGATCAGGCTGCGGCCGACGCCAGCGCTGTGAACCTATCACCAACCGCAAGCATCTTGGATGCGGCAGCCGACCTGATCGCTCTGACGATCTCGCACGAAGCGGGACACTCGTTTGGACTGCGACATACCGAGCGAAACCCATTCATTTTGAACAATCGCGTTTCGATCATCGACGGTGGGGTCAATGTGCCTCAAGACTTGGGCGTGGGCCCCGACTTGATCTACGGCACCCTTGACGACATCGACGTCGATTTCATTGACGATCGATTTGAGCCGACCGAGGGTTACTTCGGGATCCACCGCGTCTTGGACGGCCTGGCCAACACGCTCGTCTCCGGCCGCGTTGGCGGCAACGTCACCGGTACGGTCTTCTCGGACCTCAACCGAGACGGCCGACGAGGGAATGAACCAGGGCTCAGTGGTGTCACCGTTTTTGCTGACATCAATGGCAACGGCGTTCGCGATCTGAGCGAGCCTTCGACCCTTTCGGGCACCAGTGGCGATTATGCCCTCAGTGTTCGTCCCGGGACTTTCAACATCATCTCGGAAGGCCTTGTTGGGTTCGCCGCAACCACCTCCGTCTCGGTATCGACAACAGTTTCGGTCGGTGGCACCCGAAGCGGTGTGAATTTTGGTTTGAATCAAGTCATCCCGAATGTCACCGGGACGGCGTTTGTCGACAACGATGGCGATGGCATTCGTGACGAAGGTGAGCCGGGACTCCCGGGCGTCTACGTTTACCTGGACTTGGATGGAGACGATCGACCTGACCTGGGCGAACCAGGCACCAACACGAAGGGTGACGGCACCTACTCATTGAACTTCCCCGGAGCTGGCACCTACACGTTCGCAGCGATCTTGACCCCGGCTTTGAGCGGACCTTCCCAGAAGGCGACGAGCACACCGTGGTGTTTGATGGGGTCTCGCTGACCGACAACTACAACTTTGGATTCCTGCCGTCGCAAGACTTCGGTGACCTGCCCGATTCCTACGGAACCACCACAGCGGCCGATGGTGCTCGCCACGGTATCTCGAGTGCCTTGAACCTGGGAGCGACGGTCGATCGTGAAATCGATGGTCAGCCAGGCGTTTTGGCCGATGGTGACGACAACACCGGTCTGGATGATGAGGACGGCGTGCGTCTGATCACCCCACTTGGACCGGGTGCCACGGCGACCTTCGGAGTCACCGTCACCAACACGTCACCCTCGACGGCCTACTTGCAAGGCTTCATGGACTTCAACCGTGACGGTGTGTTTGGCGCTGGTGAGCAATTCGCTCTCAACGTGCCGGTCATCGGCGGAACGGTATCCGAGGAGCTTTTCGTCCCCGTCAATGTTCCGGCTGGAATTGATCCGGGGTCCGCTAACACGCGTTTCCGCCTGAGCCTCTCACGCGACGTCGGTGCCAAGGGATTTGCTTCTTCGGGTGAAGTGGAGGATTACGCGTTCACGATTGCCGAGTCATCGAACATCGTCAACGATAACACCTTCACCATTCCCCGGAACTCAATTTCCGAACCTTTGGATGTCTTGGCCAACGACTTCCAGACACCTGAAAATCCGCTGCGAATCGGTAGCGTCAACACGGCCGGCACTGCGGGTATCGTGGTCAACCGTGGTGACATTCTCACCTACACGCCTCCAAACGGTTTCATCGGCCGCGACGTGTTCAGTTACAGTGTGGTTGATTCGCTGGGCAATCCAATCAGGGATTCCAATGGCGATCTGATCTTCGCCCAGGTCGTCGTCAATGTCTCCTTCCAATCGAACGTCCCGATTGCAGTGGATGACGTCTTTGAGGTCCCGCAAGGCTCTTCCAACCGGGCCCTGAATGTCTTGGACAATGATTTGGCCAGCATCTTCGGCGGGCTCACCATCACCAGCGTCACCTCCGGAAGCAACGGTGGCACGCTATCGATCGTAGGCGGTGGCCAGTCCATTCGTTACACGCCGCTGCCTGGCTTTGCCGGCACGGAGCAGTTCACCTATAGCATTCAAGATGCGGCTGGACTCCAAGCACCGCGACAGTCACCGTCAAACTGCTGCCAGGTTCGCGTAACGATGAACTGATGGAGTTTTCGATTGGAGTCTTTGATCCCCGCAACAATCGACCGGTGACCAATGTCCAAGTCGGCGACGAGATCCTTGTCCGTGTTTCGGTTGATGATCTAATCGAGGGTGCCAGTCCAGAAGGGGTAGCCTCGGCGTTCCTTGACTTGCTCTACACCGACGAGTTGGTATCGACCCTTGATACCGACAACAACCCGGACTTCCCGTTTGACATTTCGTTCGGACCGCTGTTCTCGGGTGTCAATGTGCTGCAACGGGGCAACGCACAAGTCCCTGGCCTGATCGATGAAGTGGGTGGGCTTCAACGCATCGACAATCAACAAGAGCACGCTGGTCCAGTGGAACTCTTCACGTTGAAGATGAAAGCGGTTTCACCTGGTGTTGCGATCTTCCAGGCCGACCCTGCCGACGAGCTGATTAGTGAAACGGTGTTGTTGGGATCGGACGTGGCTCTGCTTCCAAGTCAGCTGCGATTGGGATCCACCGAACTCTTGATCCTGCCGAATTCCGACAACTTCACCTCAGCGATCGACGACTCCTACCCAGATTCGTTCGCCAACTCCTCGGCCAGCTCAATCGTGCTCGACGTGCTTGCCAATGACAACCTTGGAGAAACCGGAATTGTTCGCGAGTTTGAGCTGAACACTGCTAACAATCCGAGTTTGGGCTCCGTCGAGATTGACCGCAACGGAACTCCTGACAACGCGAATGACGACAGAATCATTTACAGACCCAACGCCTTCGGCGCCAATGGCCTGGATTCCTTCACCTATGTGATCGTGACGGATGACAATGTCCGCAGTACGGCGGAAGTGACGGTCGCTCTGGGGAACCAGAACCTCAATTCGCAAGTTGCCTATGACTTTGAATTGGTCAGTGGCGATGGCTCAAACACCCCGATCAGCGAAGTTCGCGTTGGCGATCGGTTCGGTGTCGAGATTCATGTGGAAGACCTTCGGGCTAATCCGACCTTCGTCTTCGCCGGGTTCATGGACCTGCTATACGACTCGGGGATCATCACCCCAAGCGATACCGATGCGAACCCAGATTTTGACTTCGATGTCGTCTTCGGGCCCAATTACAACGCCGAAGCAGGCGTGGGGACCGCGGCTCGGCCGGGCATCATCGACGAGTTCGGTACTCTGTTCAGTACGGCAAGCCCATCGCTTCCGGTGAGTCAATACAATCCCGGCCTGCTCGCAACGATCTACTTCGAAGCTGTTAATGTAGGCACCACCACCGTGGTCGGTTCGCCAGCCGACTTCTCGCCCTTCCAGGACACGTTGCTTTTCGATGAGGACAACCCGATTGACCGCGGCTTGCTTCGCTTCGATACGCTTCCGATCAGGGTTGATAATGGAGCACCACTGCAAAACCGATCGCTGCCACAAGACGTCAACAATGATGGTTCGGTCTCGCCCATTGATGCTCTGCTGATTATCAACCAGATGAACCGCTTCGGGGTGTCGAGTGAGGGTGAATTCGCAGCCTCGACAAGCCTCGCCAGCACTTACTTCACGGACGTCAACGGCGACAACACGACTTCGGCTTTGGACGCTCTTCAGGTCATCAATTACCTGACACGTATGTCCAATGTCCAAGCCAATGGTGAGCAGATCGCGATCATCCAGCGTAATGCCGCTGCCAGCCCGGCGACCAGCGAATCCTCGGACGACGTCTTCGCCGAACTGGGTGACGAACCCGAAAAATTGGTCGCCGCTGGTGCCGCCGATCCAGTTGCCGCCCAACAGCTGCCTTTGATCGACAGCGTTGCTGGTGACGGTGAGGACGAGGACGATATCCTGTCACTGCTCGCCGATGATGTGACAGGGCTTTGGAGCTAATCCAAACAGCTACGAGCTTTTTACTTGATCAAACAACCCCCGAGTCTCGACGTCGAGACCGGGGGTTGAACGATTCTGGACGTAGGAGGTTGGTTTGCCAGGGCAAATGTCTCATCATGGAGGCTGAGCCTGGCCTCGGCGCAGAAGTCTTCATCGGACTTGCGATCGCGTGGCGCCGGAGCGTCAGGCCATTGACTCGCCAACTCAGGAAAATCGATTGTCTTTCCAGCCCTTCGTGGTTCAATGCCTGACCTGCGGCAGCCAGCTGCGCGTGACGGATCCTGCAATCGTGGGGACGATCGCGGCCTGTCCCAGGTGCAACTCGATGGTGCAGATCGATCGACCCAGCCAGCAGGTTGCGGTGGGTGGGTCGAGCATCGACAGCCAGGCGATTACCGAAGAGGCAATTTCGGCAGAGGAGGCGACCCGGCTTGGCTCGCTTGAATCAAGCGCCAGCGGTTTTGCCGGCAACGCAGAACAGGACGCCGCGGCACCGATCGCGACCTCGTCCATGCCGCCGCCGTGGCAAAGTGATCAGACGCGGCGGTCGAGACAGATCGCGTTGGTCATTGCCGTCTCGCTGACAAGCCTGCTCGTTGCGATCGCTGGTTTCAGCTGGTTCGTCAAGTCTTGGCGCAATCGCGAATCAGCCAATCAGGTGGTCAAACCTCCAATCGAGACGTTGGCGGCTGAACCCAACGATCCGCCCGTCAGTGCCGGTATCATCGAAGAGGCGTCGAGCGAGACGGCCAAACAAGAACCAACGCCTGGCCCTGGGATGCCTGGACCTGGGATGCCTGGACCTGGGATGCCTGGACCTGGGCTGAACCCGCCGCCAGTTCCAGACGCAACGGAGATCGGTGTTGCGGAGCCCGCGACCGATTCTGCTAACGTCGGGGACCCATCGATCATTCCTGGAACAACGGAACGTCCGCTCGCAGCGACCTCAGCGCCGGCTGATCTGATTCCGCGTTCACCACTCGACCCGATGCCTGGAGACGTGCCCGCGCCGCCCTCGCCACAAGTCCCCAGTGGATCGGCGACTGCCAGCCCCTTGGACAGCCCAGACGAAGGGCCCATCGGTGCGCAAGACTTGCCACCCGAACTTGCCAAGTACACGAAGTTTCTGCTGGAGGAAGGATCGAACGACAGGCCCACGCTCGAGGCGCCTCCCACCATGGACGACGTGACGATCGAAGCCGCCGCCGACGAACTGGACGATCCCACGATTACCGTCCGTCGCAAACAGGTCAACCTCAAGGCTGACCTCGCCATGAAGATGGCCTTGGCAACCAAGGGTTACCCACTGCCCGATCTGGCTCTGTTGATTGGACAAATCACAGGTGTTCCGATTCAGCTCGACTGGGTCTCGTTCGATCTGGCGGGAGTCGATCTCAACCAACCCCTGGCGACACCGCAGGGATGGCAGACCGCCCGCGAGATCCTTCGATCGGTAACCGAAGGCCTCGGCGCCGAAGTTCGCGATGAAGAGACGCTCGTCAGCATCTCGCTAACGGACGAAGCGTTTGCTCAACAACTCGCGTCGATCGCTGACCTGAATGATTTCGGAGACCAGCAAGGATCGGCCAACGAAGTGCTGATTGATTTCTTGCGAGGTGAGGGAGAAGAAGCGGGCAAGGAACCTTCTCTTGGCGTCTCCCGAGACATTCAACAGATCTCTGCGATCGCGATCGAAGCCTTGCGTCGAATGCGGGGAATCCAACCAAAGGTGACCGATCAACGCATCCATCGCTGGGCCCATTGCAGCAACGATCCAACTGGCGAGTGGACGCCACTGACCGGGGGCGAGGCAGGCCCGCAACAAGACACGCCCATCACCATGGCAGACTTTCTTCGAAGAATGGCCAAAAGGAACGGTGTCGCGAATCTGGTCAATTGGTACGACTTTGGGAGACGGGGCGTCGCACCCGAACATCTTCTGCTTCCTCATGCCGAAGCCGATGCAGCCAAGACGTTGGACCGTGTGCTTCGACCACTTGGGCTGCAAGCTCGGCAGGTCGACCCCAATCATTGGTGGATTGGTCGTGAGTCGACCTATGATCGACTGCCGGTAATCGTTTGGACGCCGCCGCTCGGTGAGTCAAGCGATCGCTTCGTGGAGGAACTATCCAAAGTGATGGAAGGAGCGTCGCGCGACGCATTTCGCATCACTGTCGATCCGCAAAGCGGACGGGCCCTGCTCTTGCTGCCGCGATTTGTGGTGAGGCAGTTGGACAAACTGGCCGATGGCGTCGCCGTTCAGTAGCGAAACCTCGTCATCGGTGGCAACTCAAGGGGTGAGGCTCGAAGTTGCTCGATTGCAGGTTCGCACCCGGTCAACAAGGCGGACGTACGATGGGCTTCCAAGCCCGTCGCCTTTGTCATCCCGAAAAGCCGTACGATGGGCTTCCAAGCCCGTCGCCTATGTCATCCCGAAGCCGTACGATGGGCTTCCAAGCCCGTCGCCTGTGTCATCCGGAACTGTTCGACGGGCTTGGAAGCCCATCGTACAAATTTCTAGGTAGGACCTAATTCCTTCCAGTCTTTTCGAAGCAGACTGGCGCCGTCACTCTAATGCTCTGGCACCAATGCTGGAATCAACTGCACGCCGCCGTTTGGCTTTTCTGCGATGCGAAGCGCGTCGCGAACGTGATTGTGGCAAGCGATGCACGTGGTCGTCATTTGCAGGTAGGTGAATGACGCTCCCTCGTGGTTCGTCTTCTCAGCGAGACTCTCCAGTTTGATGCATTGCCGGCGGAACTCTGCCGCATGATGTTCGTAAACGGCATCACGAACGCGTGGCCACTCAGCTGCCTCGCTAATCCGCTTCATCTCCCGGGCCCCTTGAGCGATCAAGGTGAAATCCTCTGCCAGCAATCCCTCCAAAACCTTCTGGGAACTGGTGAGTTTGGCGCGCATCAAGACCTTCGTCTCGGAAATTGGATCGACAGGTGGGTCGGCCGCCTGAAGAAACATCGTTCCGACCGTACCGGCCAGTAGCGCGAAGAAGATGGCTAGCAGTGGTCGCTGTCTCATCGTTCGGCCTCCTTGAAGTTGCCATGCAGGACAAGCGATCAGCCCATCCTCCTCTACCCAGATCCTCGATAGCGCAAGGATGACACTTGTAGCGGGACAGCGTCCCCAAGCCAAGAGAGGATAGGGAAACGACTGACAGATCCAGGCGGTAGCAACAACCCAACCTCCGACCTTTGAAGTTGCGCTTTTTTCATAACCCGACGCGTCAGCGAGGAAACATCGATATTGACATCGACTCGCTGACGCGTCGGGTTATGAAAATCCTCGTGCGGCAGCCAAAAGCGCAACTTCAAAACCTCCCGGCGGATGGTGACTCCCGTTACCAATGGTGCAGGAAGCCCGCCCAATCTTGAGCCGTTAGGCGGCCGCTTGGGAGTCGCGGGTGGTGGGAAGGCGAATGATGAAGGCAGTCCCTCGACCCACGGTGCTTTCCACACGAATCCGGCCTCGATGCGAATCGATGATCTCTTTGCAGGCCGCCAGTCCCAAGCCGGTGCCACCCTTGCCTGAATCGTCTGGGCCTTCCTTGGTGGTGTAGAACGCATCGAAGATCCGCGGCAGGGACTCGCGAGGAATCCCGGCACCCGAATCTCGCACCACCAATTCGACAAAACCCGATTCTCGACTTGGCTGCAAACGGATCAGGATCGTGCCGCCATCGGGCATCGACTGTCTCGCGTTGATCAGCAGGTTCAAAAGCACCCGTTGAATCTGGTTGCCATTGGCAATGGCCGGGGGGGTCTCCGCATCAAACTCTGTTTCGACCGCGACACGGTACTTACGCATCTCCCGCTCGAGCAGGACGAGGGCATCCCGTATGATTTCGCCCAGATCGGTTGGTTCGAAGCTTTCACTGCGATTGCGGGCCTGCGCGAGAATGGTCTTGGTGATCTTGGCCGCCCGTTCGGAGGCTTCCAAGATCTTGTTGAGCGCCTTATCGCGACTCGCATCATCGCGATTGCGGATGCCGAGCTTGGCGTAATTGATGATCGTCATCAGAACGTTGTTGAACTCATGGGTCGCGGTCCCCGTCAGCTCTCCCAATGCAGCCAGCGACTGCATCTTGCGCAGCTCGCTCTTCAGGTATTGAACGTGCTGCTGCTGATCGGCGAGGGGATCGCCGTCACGCGACTCGGAGGATGACAACGCTTGCGAATGAATGTCCAACGGAAATATGCCCAAAAGTGTTTCACATGAGACCAGGTGAGTACAAAAGATCTATCGTCGAAGATGTTGTATCTGCTACAGATAGGTCACCAGTTCCCTCATAGATTGCCAACTCTCCGCAACAGCGCACGGGGGTAGGTAAATTGATCGATTTGTAACGCTTGCGAGGTCCGAGGGTCACCAGGACCGACATTCTCAGCAAAGGGACGAAGGAGAATGACGATGGACCAGAACGTCGTAGCACGGCTGAAGCGTCGCATTGACGATGCTCGTTCGCTTGGATTCAAGGTTCGCATGGAACCCCTAGACGGTGAACAGGCGACGTGGTGCGAAATCGCCGGCATCCCCACCCTCTTCATCGATCTCTCTCAGACTGCCGCCGAACAGTTGCGGCAGCTCGAGGAATCGCTGACTACCTACTGTCGGCGGACCAGTGAGCCATTGACAGGGCAATCGGCTGCCTCGCTGGGCACCCAAGTCACCGATCGGGCAGCGTGAAACTCGCTGCCTGACTTTCACCGCTGCCTCCGATCTGATCAAAATGGGGAGGTCCTGCTTTCGGGGACCAGCGGGGCCCTGTTCGGGGCTCCTTCCTGACGCGGTCGCCACGGGCGCGTTCATCCCACCTGTTTTGAGGCAGCGTCAGCGTGTTTTCCAGACGAATGAAGTTACCGACCGCGTCGAAGTTTACCTATCGGCTCGGCACGGGCTTGAACGCGGGGGCGGACCTGGTGCGGCTGCTGCAAAGTGAAGCCGGCATGGGCCCTCCGCAGCAACGTCAAGCGATGCAGAAGCTGATCGCAGGGGTCAAACAGGGCGAGCAACTCAGTGCGGTGATGGCACGAGAGCCATACTTTCCCCGCTTGATGTCGGCGATGACGCGAGTCGGTGAAGAGACGGGCAAACTCGAACGCACAATGCTGACGCTGAGCGAGCATTTCCAGCACCAGATCTCCACGCGACGATGGTTCATCTCTTCGATCACTTGGCCTGCCTTGCAATTGTTTGCCGGGATTGGCGTGATCTCGCTGCTAATCCTGATCATGGGCATGTTTGACATGGCCGACGTCTTGGGGCTGGGGCTCAAGGGGGGCTCCGGAGTGCTTTGGTTTTGGTTCTACCTCGCCGTCCTCTTCGGCGCCATTGGTTTTTTGGTTTGGTGTTTCTTTCGCAATGTGGCTGGCATTCAAAACCTGATTCCGCTGATCTACAAGGTGCCGATCATGGGTCCGTCGGTGCAAACCATCACACTGGCCAAATTCTGCTGGACGCTGTCGTTGTCGCTCGGCGCAGGGATCGACCCGATTCACGCGATCCGTTTGTCGCTCGATAGCACCGATAGCGACTACTACCGCAGCGGTGCCCAGGACGCAGAGGATGCGATTCGTGGTGGGGCGACACTCTCGGGCGCGCTGGAGGCGACCGGAATATTTCCTGACGATTTCCTACAACGGATCGATATTGCGGAACATTCTGGGACGGATGCAGAATCGATCGACTATCTCACCAAAGAATATGACGAGCGGGCCAAGCGGGCGATCAAGGTCATTGCCGGCGTCTTCACGGTGCTCATTCGCATCTCCGTCATGGGGATCCTGATCTTCTTCATCTTCCGCCTGTTCAGCACCTACATCAACGCACTCAACAGTGCCAGCGACCCGATCGTTCCACCAAGATTCGGCAACTAGGTTGCGAAATTGGGTTTGCCAACCAACCGGTACGATGGACTTCCAAGTCCGTCGCCTTCGTCATCCTAAAAGCCGTACGATGGACTTCCAAGTCCGTCCCCTTCGTCATCCTAAAAGCCGTACGATGGACTTCCAAGTCCGTCGACTTCGTCATCCTGAAAGCCGTACGATGGACTTCCAAGTCCGTCGCCTTCGTCATCCTGAAAGCCGTACGATGGACTTCCAAGTCCGTCGACCAGAATAAAATCACAAAGGATGACGGACTTGGAAGTCCATCTGACAGGTCCTAGTGCTACCTGGCCGATCGACGTACGTTAACGACATACAATCGACGATGTTGCGACCATCTTCCGTTCCGGTCGCAACTCCTGTGACACCAAGCTTCGCGATCCAACGAACTCCATGCACCAGTGCGCCCATCACGATCATTCCCACGGGAACTACGGGCGTGCTTTTGCGATTGGCGTCGTCTTGAATGTCATCTTCGTGGTCATCGAAGCGGCGTATGGTTGGTGGGCTGATTCGCTTGCCCTGCTGGCCGATGCGGGACACAACCTGAGTGACGTGCTCGGGCTGCTGATGGCATGGGGTGGCTACGCGCTTGCCAAACTGCCACCCGATTCCAAACGAACCTATGGCTGGCGGGGCACCACGATTCTGGCCGCTCTTTTCAACGCCTGTCTTTTGCTGATCGCGGTGGGGGGCATCGCCTGGGAAGCGATCGGACGAATCAGTGAGCCGTCGTCGGTCGCCGCTCCCGTCGTCATCACCGTGGCGATGATTGGCGTGGTGATCAACACGGGAACGGCCCTGCTTTTTGTCAGGGGACGCGATCACGACTTGAATCTACGCGGTGCCTACTTGCACATGGCCGCCGATGCCTTGCTCTCGTTGGGCGTCGTTGTCGCCGGCCTGATCATCTGGGCGACCGGCTACCAGTGGGTGGACCCCGTGACCAGCCTGATCATTGCCGCGGTGATCTTGTTCAGCACTTGGGGCTTGCTACGAGAATCCCTTCGGTTGGCGATGCAGGCGGTTCCCTCTCACATTTCCCTCGGTGAGGTGGAGCAGTACCTGCTTCAGCTTCCGGGTGTGGCCGAGGTGCACGATCTTCACATCTGGGCAATGAGCACCACAGAAATTGCGCTCACCGTCCACTTGGTTCGCCCCGAGCTGATCAATGACGACGAGTTGTTGAGGCAAGCTGGTGACGAGTTGCATCATCGCTTCGACATCGGCCATTGCACGATTCAAATCGAGCGATCCGTACAAGAAACCAGCTGCCGCCAAGCGGAAGCCGGCACGCTGTAGTTGTCGGTGGCCCGCATTTCCAAGGACAACACCGGTAACTTCTACCGTAGCCGAGTCTCTCCGAGACTCGTGAGTAACGCAGCAAAGCTGCGAATGTCCGCCTTGAAAATACGGATCGACGCCAAGGGCAAGCCAATCAATGACGGTCTCTCCAAGGCTCGGATGTTCCCGGCGTCGCCGCAATGTTCCCGGCGTCGCCGCAATGTTCCCGGCGTCGCCGCGACCAATGACGGTCTCGGAGAGACCGCCCTACGGTAACCTGGCGCCATCGAGTTCGCTCATGTGATCCGATCAAAACGGGGCAGGGCCGCATCAGAAATCAGTGGTGGCTCACCCGGTGAGAGTGCTCGTCGCGTCAACATCGTGTCCAAATCGAGGACGCCGACCAGATACCCTCCCTCGTCGACCACTGGGATTTGCCGAGCCTGTTTGCCCTGACGCATCAGGACCGATTCGAGCGATTCGCTTGCCCGGATGGTTCCCACTGAGGCATCGTGATCGATCAACTGGCCGGCGGTCGTCGATAGGTCGATGCCTTTCTCCAACGCGTCGGAAACCTCGCGCAGGGTCAACATCCCGACCACGGTTCCCACCATGGAAATCACTGGCATGGCCGAGGCCGTGATGTTGCGCCATTGACGAAGAATCTCCGACAGCGGCGTGTCCATGGGCAATGCCAAGTTGGACCGAATCATGACTTGACCGACCGTCAGGCCGCGGACGGACTCCATCACCTGAACATGTCGAGCTTCGGAAAGCCCTGCGTATCCAATGAACACAGCAATCAAGACTGGAATCGGATTGGATGGATCGAGGGTAATCGCACCCATCGCCATCATAAAGGCGCACACCAGACCGACTCGTGAAGCGATCCAAGTTGCCTTGGCATAGTCGAACACCATCGCCATCAGACTGCGAAATACCCGTCCCCCATCCATCGGAAAGGCAGGAATCATGTTGAACAGAACCAGCATGATGTTGACGACAAGCATCAGCACAGCAAACCCCGTGAACGATGGCGCCAGGAAGATCGTATTGACCTGCTCAACCACCTCGTCATCGATCGGTGCATCGGTGAATCCGGCCTGAAACGAGGCAGCCAGCGCCGAGAGCACCGATCGATCCAGAAAAACAGCAAACCCGATCAGCAACGAGATGGCAATGACAACGTTCACGGCAGGACCAGCGACGGCCACGATCAATTCCTGCCACGGTATCCGCGGCATGCGATGCAAACGAGCCACGCCACCGATCGGCAGGAGAGTAATATCGGCGGTGCCGATCCCAAAGGCGCGTGCGGCCATTGCGTGACCATACTCGTGCAACGTCACACAAAGAAAGACGCCGAACAACTGGCAGATCGCGAACGCCGTCACAGTCGGGCCGTCGCCCCGCGTCGACCAGACGACGTACAGAACCAACAGCGCAAACGACCAGTGCACATAAAGGCCGATTCCAAGGAACTTTCCAAGTTTCAAACGGCGAGCTAACAGGCTTTCCGGCAAATGACGACTCCGTCACAATGTCAGTCGGTGGCGATCCACCCTAGTTCCTAGAATTTTTCAATGTCGACGCCGCCAACGGACGTCTCCCAAATCCCCGAGTTCACGATATCCCCGAGTTCACGATATCCCCGAGTTCACGATATCCCCGAGTTCACGATGTCCCCGAGTTCACGATGTCCCAGGTTTCACGATTCGTTTCGTGCGTTCCGGCATGGGGGGGACTTGGGTTGTCGATGGCACTCCAGTTCTCGGAACGTAGGATCGGTCGTGGATCGATCAGAAACCAGCCATCCTGTTGGAAACGCGGGTCCTGTTGGGCCCCCTGATCCTATCGCACTGTCAACTTCTGTCCGAGTACCGAACGAATGTTACGCCACAAGCTGATTCACCCACAGATCACCGCGATCCTGGCCGCCGCCGGACACCATAGCACCGTTTTGATCGCCGATGGCAATTATCCTGCCGCCAGCAAACGGGGGCCTCGCGCCGAATTGATCAGCCTGAACCTGATGCCGGGCGTGCCCACCTGCGATCAGGTGCTCGAAGCCATCTTGTCGGCGATTCCAGTTGAAGCGATCCAAACCATGAAAACGGAGACGAGCGGGCCCTACGCTCTCGACGGCGATCCGCCCGTTTGGGATGACTACCGCAAGACGATCAAGGATGCTGGCATCGACGTGGAGCTCCAACCGGTCGACAAGTGGGCCTTTTACGAAGCGGTCAGCACTCCCGACCATGTACTGACCATTCAAACCGCCGATCAACAGCGATACGCCAATATTCTGCTGACCATCGGGGTGCGGATGGACTGATCGGACCACCTCTCTCTGCATGCCCCCGATCGAGACGTCAAACGCGAAAAGAACTTGAGAACCGCTGCAACGAAAAGTTTTGCTGTGATTCCAGCCGCCGGTCAAAGCCGCCGAATGGGATCCCTGCACAAATTGCTTTTGCCCTGGAGCGGCTCGACCATCATCGAACACGTGCTGAACGTCTGGCTAAGCAGTCGAATCGACCGAGTGGTACTGGTAAGTCGACCCGACGATACGTTGCTTCATGAGGTGGTCCGGCACTTCCCCAACGTCGACTTGGTGATCCCCGAGGAATCGCCTGCCGACATGAAACGTTCGGTCTCGCTCGGGCTGCTGCATCTGGAGAGTGAAACCTGTAGCGACCACGATCGCTGGTTGATGGCCCCGGCCGACCTGCCGACGATGACCCCCTGGCTGATCGATCAAGTCATCCTCAAGAGCCGCGAGACCAACGATATCGTGGTGCCCAAATTCGAGCAGCGGCGAGGACATCCCGTCTCCTTTCCCTGGTCGCTTTCCAACCAGATCGATCAATTGGCTGCCGGGCAGGGGATCAACCAACTTCTCGAGCGATTTCCGGTGCAATGGTTGCAGTTTGGGGCCGATCACTACCCCCGAGACGTGGACACACAAGACGACTACCGGCGTCTTCGTCAGGCGCAAGATGCTGAACAAGGTCAGTAGTCTGGTGGGTGTCCAAGCCAGGCCAGCAGCTTGCCTCCAAACTCAGCATGCAGACACGTAAGATGGGCTTCCAAGCCCGTCGATTCCTCCATCTCGCGAATTCTCGGCGATGGGCTTGGAAGCCAATCGTACGCGTTTGGAGAGAGAAACAGGCAGCATTGCGGTGTTTTCGCGGGTCTCCGAGAGGCTCAGCCGCGACAAAGCAATGGACGCAGGGCTGCTACGAATTTAGAATGATTTGCGTCAAGTGGCTGAGCGATCCACGCTTGTTTGTTCACGCCACTTCGAGCCAACCAATTCGAACCAACCACTGGGGGTTCTCTCTGATGATCCGTGTTCTGATGCTATCTGTGGTCGCCGTCGCGATTTCGACAATGTCTTTACTTGCGGCCGAGCCTCTGCGTGGAACCTATGTCGAGGCGCGAACATGCCAAGTCTACACCGGGCCTTGTTTTGCGAATGGTGAGGTCGGTTCAACAGGCAAAGACGCCATCATGACCTGGCAAATCAAGAGTGGCGAACTGGGTGGCGTGAACCTGAAGGGACACGCCGTCGCCGTCATCGTCAGGACTTCGCACACCTTGGGATTCAATGGCTTTGACGACGCCAGATCCACCAAGGCGATCGTGATTGTCGATTCCGAGGCCGATGAGTCCCAAGCGGCCGCCTTGCAGCAGTTCGCACTGGCGCAAACGGGAATTCAAGAATCTCAAGTCGCCGAGGTCTACCAACGCGAGATCGAAATGAACTTTGACATGACCGATTTGACCGCCACAGTCAACGTGCAAGATTTCGCCACGCTGGTGACGCGGAAGGCTAGAAAGGGTGACTGCATTTGCTCCAACGAGAGCGCCTACTACCCGCCACTGACGAAGCTGAAAGGCTTTGTACCGGGAGTCACTATCGAAGGGGATGTCAGGGCCCGTCGACTCGGTGGCCGCTGGTCGATTCCCGACAGTCGCACCGCCTATCTGGGAACCTTCGACGTCGACTCGGCTTCCCTGCGACTCGCCAAGACGTTCTGAGTTTTCCCGAGATGTGGGATAGAAGCTAGCCCGCATGCACTGTCAATGCAGCACCTCAAGTCTGTTCGCTGACAGACCCAGAGCCGAACTGACGTTCATTGAAACAGACGTTCATTGATTTGGGGAAACGATTCCCACCTTCCTTCATGACTCCGCCACACGTTTAACGACCCGAGGAAAGTTCATGCTCAAGTCCTTCCTAACGCTGGCAGCGCTGCTGACTTGCTTTGCTTTGCCCCCGGTTCAAGGCCAAGACTTCAGTGTCGAAGTCATCGAGAACGGTCCAGATGCAGAGAAGGTTTCGGCCGACTTGGTGGAGGTGATGTCAGACAAGGGCTATCGCATCAAGAAAGGATCCCGCACGTCCGCCGAGATCTGGCTCAGCAAGAAGTGGGAACTCGACCCCGCGTTTGAAAAATCGATGGAACGACTGTATCCCTTTGCACCGGGCCAATTGGTCGGCCTGTTGCACTTCGGCCGTCGCGGATCGGACTTCCGCGATCAGTCGATCTCCAGTGGCTGGTACACGTTGCGGTTCGCCCTGCAGCCGGTCGATGGAAATCATGTGGGGACCTCACCA
Source organism: Pirellulaceae bacterium (assembly GCA_963767665.1). Lineage (GTDB taxonomy): Bacteria > Planctomycetota > Planctomycetia > Pirellulales > Pirellulaceae > Rubripirellula. The sequence continues at coordinate 135,876 of CAVYFC010000009.1, read as the reverse complement.
ACACGTGACTTCTTCGTGCTCGTCGACGCGGATCAAGATGCCGCCGACAAGGATTGGAGTGACGACGACTTGAACCAGGCCAGCGCGGGAGCCGCAGGATCGACGCATCCAGCGATGATCTGTCTGCAGGCTCCTGAGGAGTCCGCAGAAGCGATGGGTCTTCGTCACGATGAAGCCAACGACTGGTGGATCTTGCGGGCCCAGGGCAAAGGGATCAGCGGCGACGACGAGCCGAAAGCTGTCCCCGTGGAAATGGTTGTGGTCGGCCATGCTTTGGAATAGAACGTCGACCGCGAACACGAGCCGAGAGATCACCTTGAATACCCGTTCTCGCATCAAGATCTGGTCGAGCTTGGCTGGCTGCCTTGTATTGTTGCTTGGTGCTCTGGTTGCGAGCGGGCAAGAGACCAGCGTTCCAGAATCCAGCGTTCCAGAATCCAGCGTTCCAGAATCCAGCGTTCCAGAATCCAGCGAGCTGGAATCCAGCGAGCCGACCCATCGCAATGAAGTCGTGCGCGGACGAGTCGTTTGGCTTGCCGCAGCGCTGAAGGACAAGTTCGGGATTTCAACCGTCCCGGAAGTGGCGGAGCAGTCGCTTGCCATTGAGACCGAGGACGATCAACTTCTTCCGCTCGTCGAAAACCTCCGCGGTCGAGCCTTTCGCAAAGACGAGCGGCTGCGGGACATGGATTTAGAAATTTGGGTCCGGCGTTATGACAAGCAACCGCTCGTCCAAGTGCTGCGAGTCTTTGAGCTGAAGGACGGTCAACGATTCGAAGTCGATTACTGGTGCGATGTCTGTGCGATTCCGATGTACGAAACCGGGCCATGCGCCTGCTGCCAAGACCACAATCGGATTCGCAAGCGATTGGTAGCGGACGCCGAGGCCGCGATCGACGGCATCCCGGCGATCAGTGGTGGCGAGTGATTCGCGCCAGCCAGTCGGTCAACCTGGACGATGGGCTTCCCAGCCCGTTGCGCGAGTTGGTTGCGCGAGCTAGTCGTCCGAGTTAGCCCGTCGGCCAGACCAGGATTTCACTTCGGTCAGGATTCAGGACTTCGAGCGACGAGCATCGACGGGCTTGGAAGCCCATCGTACGGTGCTCAGACGGGCTTGGAAGCCCATCGTACGGTGCTCAGACGGGCTTGGAAGCCCATCGTACGGTTCTCAGAGGGGCTTGGAAGCGCATCGTACGGTTCTCAGGGGGAGCCCTTGGGAAAGAGCAAAGGCCGCGAAGGCGATTTATTTTTCCTCTCTGGGTCACTTCGGGCGTCCATTTTGTTGATTCTGGCGGCGCGATCCCTATACTCTCGGTTTGCCTGAATCTCCCAGGCCATCCCATTGCAACTCGCTTCCTCAGCTCCAAGCCGACGGATTCACCATGTCGCAACCAACCTCCCAGGGCTTCAGTAGGCGTGCATTTCTGAGAGGGTCGGGTGCTGCGGCGGCCGCCTCCTCGGTTGCCACCAACGCGCTCGGGCAAGACGTCGCCGTTGAACCTCAGGTCGTCTCCGGCGAAACCTCTGTCTCGATGAAAGTCAACGGCAAGTCGATGACGGCCAAGGTAGAGCCCCGAACCACGCTGCTCGACGTGCTTCGTTACCAGTTTGATTTGACGGCGGCCAAACCGGTCAGCGCCGATGGCAGCAGCGGTGCCAGCACCGTCCTTGTTGACGGCCGGCCAACGATGGCTTCCACCACGTTGGCGCTGGCGGTAGCCGGTAAAGAGATCACGACCTGCGAGAGTCTTGTCGAGGACGAGGTGCCTCGCGCTTTCGTCAAGCATGACGCCCAGCAGTGCGGATTCTGCACCCCCGGTTTTGTCGTCGCGGTGCGAGCGTTTTTGAACAAGCATCCCGATGCGACCGAAGAACAGATCCTAGCAGGACTCAACGGTAACATCTGTCGATGCGGTACCTACGCGAACGTCCTGCAGGCGGTCGTTTCTCTCGTGAAAGGAGAGCAAGATGGCTGAAGTTCAATATCGATGGCCCGAAAATTATCAATCTCGACTGATCGGCAAGCGGGTCACCCGCTTGGATGGCATGGTCAAGTCGACGGGGACGGCGAAGTACACGTACGACATCAATCTTCCCAAGCAGTTGATCGTTCATGCGCTCGGTTGCCCCCATGCGCATTGCAAAGTGGTATCGATCGATTCGTCTGCGGCCGAGAAGGTTCCCGGTGTTGTGCTCGTGCACCTTCTCAATGCGCCAAAGGACGGACAGGAACCGATTGAGGTTCGAGCCGATGGAACGCTGCTGGCATGTGTCGCCGCCGAAAGCGAAGCAGCAGCAGCCGAGGGCGTTTCCAAATTGAACGTCAAGTATGAATTGCTCGAGCCGTTCACGGACGACCATGACCTGGAAGCCGCGATTTCTAAGAATCGAACACGTCCCGCCGGCGGCGGCATTTCCTTGGATGAAGCCCTGGGCGAACCGGGCGACGACGAAGACGAAGAGGAATGGGAAGACAAGACGATTCAGAAGTTGTTTGACGAGTCAGCCTTTGTGGTCGAAGGCAACTACGGAATCGATGCGATCACCCACTGCTGTCTCGAACCCCACGGTTCGACTTTGCATTGGGAAGGTGACAAGCTCAAGGTCAACCTTTCCACCCAGAATGTTTCCCAGACCGACGATGGTTTTGCCGGTGCATTGAACGTGACTGCCGACGACGTGGATGTCCACTGCGATTACATCGGCGGTGGTTTCGGCAGCAAGTTTCAGCCGAACTACTGGGGGATCGCGGCAGCCGAAATCTCCAAGCTGACCGGACGCCCAGTCAAGTTCATGCTCAGCCGTGATCAAGAACTGAAGATCGCCGGAAATCGACCTTCCGCATTCATCCAAGTCAAATTGGGCGCCGACGAAAGTGGCGTGGTTCAGGTCTGGGATTCTCAGCACTGGGGAACCACTGGCTTCAACGGGTCAACCGTTTCGGTCGGAAACTTCCCCTATGTGTTTGTCCCGAAAAACTATCGCCGTAAGGCGACGGGAATCATCACGGACAACGAACCCTCCGTCGCCTGGCGCGCGCCCAATCATCCGCAAGCATGTGCGATCACGCAGACCGCTTATGATGATTTGGCCGCGAAGATGCAGGCCGACAGCCTGGATATCTTCCTTCGTAATCTCCAGAACATCGATACACCCGAAAAGGCTGCCGTCTATGCGGAACAGCTTCGCATCGCTGCCGACTTGATCGAATGGCGACAGCACTGGCATCCTCATGGCAAGGGACCGAAGAGAGGTTCCGTCGTGGAAGGCTTGGGGATCGGACTTCACAAGTGGGCGGGAACCGCCAACAGTTCCAATTGCTTGCTCAAGATCCATCCCGACGGTGGCGTCGAGTCCTACTGCGGAACCCAGGACTTGGGGACCGGGACGCGGACGGTCTGTGCAATGGTCCTGGCCGAAACGCTTGGATTGCCGATCGAGGGGGTCAAGGTCAACATTGGCAGCTCGACCTATCCCTTCAGCGGAGCATCAGGGGGCAGTACCACCGTGGGCGCGGTCAGCGAATCCCATCGTCGTGTTGCACAGGATGCATTGGCCCAGATTCTGGAACTCGTTTCGAAGAAACTGGAAGTCCCGGTCGACCAGCTGGAAGCCGCCAACGGCAAGATCGCCGTAACGGGTTACAGCGACAAGGAAATGACTTGGAAGCAAGCCTGTAGCCTGATTGGCATCAAGCCGTTGGAAGTCAACTCGACCTACACACGCGGTGATCAGAGCCCGTTATCGAGTCAGGATGTGGCGGGATGCCAAATGGCGCACGTTGCCGTCGACACCGACACAGGCGTGGTCAAGATCAAACGGATGGTCGCGGTCCAGGACATGGGCCTGATCATCAACCGTTTGACTGCCGAAAGTCAAATTCACGGTGCTTTGACGATGAGCATTGCGGCCGCACTGTTCGAACAGCGGATCAACGATCCCAAGACCGGGCTCTTCGTCAACAGCCAACTCGACAGCTATCGTCTGCCGCGACTCGGCGACATCGGTGAGCTGATCGTTTATCTGCATGAACCAGAAAGCGAACGGGCCAGAGGTGTGATCGGGTTGGGCGAACCGCCGGCAATCAGTGGCGGTGCCGCGATTTCGAACGCCGTCTGCAATGCACTCGGCGTCCGCGTCCCCACGCTTCCGCTCACGCCCAAGCGCGTCCTTGACGCCCTGCGAACTGCGAAAGGATAAAAGCCATGAAGAGATTTCAATACGCCCAGCCTCGCACCGAAGACGAAGCGGTGGCCTTGTTGGCCGATGCCAAGAAGGACTCAGCCGTGCTCGCCGGCGGTACCGATCTGGTCGGTCTGATGAAGCGGATGGTGGTCACGCCCGATCAGGTCGTCAACATTTGCGAGATTCGATCGCTTCAAAATGTCGATCGCGATGCCGACGGTAACATCTGGGTCGGCGCCGCGGTGCATCTTGACGAGTTTCTCGATGCGGGCCTGACCGATCCTTATGCGTCGGCCAAACAGGTGATCCAGGGGATCAGCAGTATCCAACTGCAATCCCAAGGAACGCTCGTCGGCGAACTGTTACGCCGCCCCAACTGCTGGTACTTCCGTGACGGTCATGGATTGTTGGCAAAGCAGGGCACCATGGTGATCGGGGGGGCCAACCGGTATCACGCCATTCTGGGCAACCGTGGGACGGCGAAGTTCGTGAATGCGTCGCGACTGGCACCTGCGTTGATCACGCTCGGCGCACGAGTTCGGATTCTTGGTCCCGAGCCGGATCAGGAGACATTCATCGACTTGGCGGATCTCTATCGAGCACCTGCTGCTGAAGGCGAGAAAGAGAACGTACTGTCACGCGGTCAACTGGTCACGCACGTGATTCTGCCGCCACACGGCAATCGCATTAGCGCTGCCTACGAGGTTCGTCACGGCGAAGGTCCCGATCCGCCGCTGGCTGCTGCTGCGGTCAACCTGGACGTTCGACTCGGTCGTGTCCAGGACGCCAGGATCGTGCTTGGCCAGGTTGCGCCGGTGCCCTGGGTCGCGTCGGAGGCGGCAAGTCACTTCATCGGCAAGACCATCTCGGAAGAGTCCGCAGCGATTGTGGGTCATGAAGCGGTGGCCGGCGCGATCGCTCTGTCCGAGAACGAATACAAGATTCAACTCGCGCAGGTCGCGGTCAAGCGGGCGATCCTTCGGGCTGCCGGCCTAGAAACTGGTGGTCTGGAAGGTCCCATGCCTCATCGCCAGCCTCAACCACAACCTGAATCCACACCGCTTGTTTAGCAACGGAGCATCTCATGGGTTACCAACGCTCGTTCGACGAGAAGACCGTTCAGCCATTGCCTCCCTGCATGAATCTTCGCAGCAAGGCGATTTACGTGACCGGCAATCCCGATCCGCAGTCGCCCGCCGAAGCAGGTAGCACGCGGTTCAATTGCTGGTGCAACAAGACTCAGCATGTCCTCGGTCCCGATCATGAAATCGTCGACCGTCATGCGTGTGTCGATGGCCGCGACTGTTTTCAAGGCCGCGCCTAGTCAAGTCGGATCGGTTTCACCCATCCGGGTCACCAATCGTACGATGGGCTTCCAAGCCCGTCGACTCGAGCATCTTTGCCATTGATGCGGGTTGATCGTAGCCCAGGGCGGTCGGAAAAAAAGGGGTCAGACACCAAAAGTGCGAAGCACCCGAAGGGCCGTTCCGGCTTTTGGTGTCTGACCCCTTTTTTCCCGATCTACGTTGAATCGAAAGATGCTCTAGCTGGAAAGTAGAGAATCGACGGGCTTGGAAGCCCATCGTACAAAGGTTGATTCTGATACCTAAAACGATTTCGTTTTTTGTTGGATGATTCCCAATCGATCTCTTTCTTGAATCAACTGCGCCGAGATGCTGATCGCGATCTCTGGCGGCGTGTTGTTACCGATTGGCAAGCCCATCGGGCAGAAGAACGATGCGATCTTTGCGTCGGGGATCCCCATCTCTTTCAAGTCCCTGCGAAGGATCTTTGCCTTCTGAAGACTCCCTAGCACCCCGAGATACGGCGGTTCAATCTGTCTCAGCACGGCAGCGAGCACGGGAAGGTCGGTGGCGTGCCCCTGTGTCATCAGCACAAAGAAACTGCTTGGATCCAAGTCTTTGACGGAGCCATCGAGGTCCTGTCGGCATACCTTCTCGAGACGAGGATGGTCGGGCATCTTATCGAGCCAATCTTGGCGTTGATCAAGACAGGTGACGCGGCAGTTCATTTTCAGCAACAGGGGGACCAATACTTGGGCGATGTGCCCGGCACCAAATAGTGAGATCGTCCAATCGTTGCAAAGGCAGACTTCGAAGAAGAATTTCACCTCCCCTCCACACGTCATACCGATCTCAGTCTGCAGGTTCCAAACCACAAGCTCGCAACTGCGGCCATCGTGACTCTGCAGCAACTTCTTCGCGTGCTGGATCGCCCGTGCCTCGACCTTGCCGCCACCCACGGTTCCATCCACGATCCCGCTCGCCGTCACCAAAGCCTTCGCACCCTCGATCTGCGGCGCGCTGCCGCGACGATCCACCATCGTGACAATCACAAAGGGTGTATTCGACCTCAATAATTCGGCCACCGCTCGAGCATGTCGATCAACGTCAAACGCCATCGGGCCTTCTCTCCGAAGAAAGTCTCACTGAAAGATCGCAGGAGGTTCATCACAGTCAGCCGCCCGCGGATCGCTCGATTATAGCCACAGCTATCCGCCGAGATCTCGCGCACGAAGCAACGCGCAAGTGGCGTGGGGAAGTCATCGCCAAAAAGTGGGTCTACAAGTCCGCCGTGATCTCATCCGAAGGGATCTCATCTGCCGTGATCTCATCCTCTGGTGTCTCCGGTGCGGCGGTCTCGTTGGCAGGGGCCAGCATCCCCACGTCGCCCTCCGCCGGAGCCTCAGGCGGTGACTCTCCCTGATCGGAAAGGACCTGCAGAATCTCGTTCGCTAGCAGCGCCAGGCGCACCTTGGTCGTTTCGCAAGCTGCCATCTCGGCGATCGGTACGGCCTGTTGAACGTAGCGCCATGCTCGATCGACATCGCCCCTTCCATAAAGGATCCTTGCGACTCGTAACAATCGATCTGCTGCCAGATCAAATCTGCCAGCCTGCTCGTAAGCGGCCGAAGCTAGCTCGAGCGCCGCTGGGATCTCGCGATAGTTGCCAGCCCATCGCAGCTTCTCTGCCTCACGATCGAGGTGCCCGCCGGCCTGCAGGTACTCACCCTTGGCGATGTGGATCAGCGCTGCGACGTTGTGCAGCTCGGCTTGCAAGTCGTGACTGCAGATGCCCTCGGTGAGACTGCACGCACAGGCCAGTTCTTGCTGGGCAACGGGAATGTCGTACTGCTCCGCAGCAAGTCTGGCTCGTAACAAATGAATCTGCGCTTGATATGCATCTTCACAATCCTTGGCCGTTCGTCGCCGCGTCAGCCTCGGTCCGAGACATGGGATCTTCGCAACACAGCGCTCGCGACATGGATCGTCGTCAGCGCAACACCCATTGGATCCCGGGCACCCATTGGATCCCGAGTCTGGGCAGGGCGGCTCGGTGCAGGCGGCCCGTTGCACCAGGTAGTACACATCCTCCAGACGTGATTCGCTTTGGGCAATCTTGGCCTCCATCAGCCAGACGTTACCAGCCGATGTTCCAGCACGTTGGAATTCAACACGTGCGTCCAGTAGCCAGTCCCTCGCTTCGATAGATCGTGAATCACTGGTCAGACATGCCGCCAAGTTGTAGGCAGCGGTCCCCGATTCGTAGGGATCATCCATCGCCCAAGCTCGACGGACTGCTTTGCGATACTCCGTGATCGCGCGCTCGAGCTGTCCCTCCGAATAGGCCTGGCTCGCATACTTGACGTGACGCTGCAGCGTCGAGTCCATCTTGCGTTGGGAAGTCGATGGCCCCTGGCAGCCCGAGATCCACACCATCGTCAGCGCAAAACCACAATACACCCACATCCTGAGGACACGGGGTATTCGCACGCACTCGATGATCGTCCGGCGAGTTGCCCTCAACGCATCGCCCCCCCACGTACTGCGGCGGGTGAAACCTGACTCGATGGAGTCGACTGATTGCTGTAGCGGCGTAGTAACCAATGACTGCGTATTTCGCCTACCAACTCTTGCGTGTCGTTGACCGTCTCATTGACGCGAGAGGTGGTTCCCGGCAATTCGTTCGCCTCGCGTCGCACGATCTGAACCACATCGCGAGTCTCTTCGGCTAGAACTCGCACCTGATCAATCGCCTCGCGCATTCGCTCAAGTGTCACCGCGACGTCCTGGTTGACGTCGCTCGAGGTTTGGTTCACATTCCTGGCCGCATCACTGAAGTCATCGCTCGACTCCCGTACTTCTTCCAACGTACGACGCATGTCCTGTTCGACCAGCGTCTCAATCTTCTTCGTTAGCAGTTCAATCCGTCCCTCCAGATTGCTCGTCGCCAATCGAATCGCTTCGTTCGTCTGGATGAAGGACTCCGAGGCCTCCCGAGTCCTATCGAAAGCAGGATCGACAGTATTGTCGAGTGACCCACGAAACCGATCGGCGGCGGTATCGACACTCTCCAACGAAGGCTCAGCCGATCTTTGAATGGCTCGAATCGACTCCGTAATCACCTCGACGTCGCGTGAGAGTTGATCCACACGATCCGACTCGCCTTGGAAGTTCCTGATTTCACTGCCCGCAGCAAGTGGTTTCGGGGAACCGGAGTCCCGATCACCTCGGCGCATCACAAGCACGGGCGCGCCGACACCAAATTTTCGTTCCAATCGGATCACAGAATCTTCAAAGATCTGATCAGCGAATTCTCGATCGATCTGAAGATCGACTCGAATCGATCCCGGATCCTCGTCATACCCGATGGCACGGACCTCGCCCGCTCGTTCACCGAGAATGATCACTTCCGCTCCCCGATGAAGGTCACGAATCTCCGATTCATTGGCTCGCAACCAAAACGTTTCCTTCTTCCCGAACCGATCGCTGACGCGGAACACCAACAGCGACAGCACAAACAAAAACAACAGGAAAACCAATAGAAAGACACCAACGATTTGGTTGGTATACCGCAGCCGATAAGGCTCATTCATGTTGGGTACCTCCGTCGTAAGGCAGCAGCCTGTTGTCCCGCACCTGCAGGCGGATCGACGGCGGTGAGAGGTTTGCGGCTGCCGGCTCTGGTTCGCTGCTGAACCACAGAACCGCCGCACCACGCGACCTCAGTTCGTTGATCGCATCGATCAACTTGGCCGTCCATTGGGTGGTCAAGAATCGTAACGGACGCTCCAGGATGACCAACGCCGGTGGACCCAGAAAGGCCCGAATCCACTGATGCGATTGGAGCACCGACGGTTCGGTGAAAGCGGGTCGATTCTGTGACAACTTTTCCAATCCGAGACGGGAAACCCAGTCTTGAACCTGTTCGCGAATCGATTCGTCACTCATGCCATGGTGTCGACAGGAGAGGGTCACGTTCTCATCCAGGTTCAAATTCTCCAGCCACGCTTGCCCCTCGAAGACGCGACCAATCCGACTCCGCATGCGAAAGTGCCGATCGTGGTCGTTGCCGAGCCAGTCTTCATCGCAGAAAGTCACCTTGCCCCCGGTCGGCGCAAGCAAGCCTTGCAGCATCGATGCCAACTCCCGCGTACTCGTTGCTGACTCAAGTTGGAGCGTCACCAACTCTCCTTCACGAAGCTGCAAATCAGCTCTCTCCAATTGGATCCCGTTCTCCGATCGCCCCCGAAAGGAAACCTTGTCGAGCTCCAATACCATCGGCTTGGGCTTCTCCGCTGGATGCTCCGTTGTCGATGGTGTTTCGAGCATAGGTAGGTCGTCTGCCATCTTTAGACCACCTTGAAGATCAGGATGCGACCATAAATCACGACCGAAAGGACGGCGGAAACGGCAAAGACCGCGGTCAAAGCATGGATACCCGATCGACTCGAGACACGCGGTACATCGGTGATCGTGCCGCGGACGCTCAATCCGTCAATGCAGCAGATCGCAGCTGCGAATCCGCCCGCGATGATCGTCTTGGGTACAAAGAAGACCATGTCCAGCGTGCTGAACTGACTGAGAATCTGATCCAGAAACGTCAGCCAAGGCACTCGAATCACGTCGATCGCTCGACCCGCAATGTAGCCCGTTACGATCATGGCTGCGGCGGTGATCACGGCCAAACAAAAGACACTGACGATGACACTGATGATGCGGGGCATCACCAAGCAGGTCATGGGATCGATTCCCTGCGCATCCATCACCTCCAATTCGCCATCGACCAGCATCGTCGCCAGCTCCGTCGAGATGGCAATGCCACTCCGTCCAATCACGACCATGCAGGCAAGCAAGGGTGCCAACTCTCGCACGATTGCCCTCCACAGGACTGGTGCGATCACATCGGTCGTCATGCCGATCGCGTCGATCCACAAGGCCGCTTGCACGATGATCAAGATTCCCACGGCCGCCCCGAATCGAATCGCTGCCGATGTGCCGTCAACGCCCGTGAATAACAACTGTCGACCCAGCACGCTGCGAACGGGCGGTGTCCATGATTGCCGACGAAACGCCAGCATGATCGTGGCCCATAGGATCGCTAGGATCGAGGCCACCAACAACAATCGATCCACGAACGCGCGCCCAGCATTTCGGCCAGGCGGCTCGGTCGCACCTCTCGCAACCAGCGATGAGCAGTCAGGTTTGGACGGGTGGCGGACACAAGCGATCAGGGACGGTTAGCGTGCGGCAGATCACGATCGACGCGACCGGTATCGCTTCTCTGATCGGCTCCCCCGGAATCATGCGAAAAGGAAAACCGGACGAACCCCAATTGCTAGCAAATAAGTCGGGGCGATCAGTTTCCCTAACCGCTTCAATTGGAATCTCGATCAGGGCTCAACGGTGGCGAATGACCCACTGGCGCGAATTCGACAGCATACAGCTCCAACCGTTCCTCTTTCCCTTTGACACGCTGGCGCGGCACCGGAGTCACTGCTAGCCGCTCCCCTAAATGGGATCGGGTCGCAGCCGTGATCAGCAAGGCTTGTCCGAGTTGCTTGGTCAGCGATTCGACCCTGGCGGCGACGTTGATCGTATCACCGATGGCGGTGTACTCCTGGCGTTTGGGTGATCCGATGCTGCCGACAACTGCGGGACCTGTGTTGATCCCGATACCGATCCGCAGTCCCGGCCATCCCGCCTTGGACAGCTCGGCGGAGATATCATGCAAGCAGCGATGCAAGGCGATTCCGGCCTCCACGGCACGCCGCGGATGGTGATCGGATTGGGGACCAATTCCGAACAAGGCCATGAAGCCGTCCCCTAAGTACTTATTGACCATGCCACCATGGGATTCGACGGTATCGACTGCCTCTCGAAAGAAGATGTTGAGCGCCGAGACAACCTGTTCGGGCGAATGCCGAGACGAGTGGGCAGTGAAGTCTCGGACATCGACGAACATGACGGTGATCTGCTGTTCGCGACCGGACAGGTCGTCGCCTTCGTTTAGGATCTGGCGGGCTGCTTCGCGTCCCACGTGCCGGCCAAACGTCTGCTGAAGATGCTCACGTTCGCGCAGCCCATCGACCATCTGGTTGAAGCGATCGATCAGCAGGCCGAGCTCATCGGCGCGAAGCAGGCTGACACGTGTATCCAGATCCCCTTCGGCAACTCGCTGGGCCGCCTTCTGTAGCTGGCGCACCGGTACCACGACCAGTCGCACCAACATCCAACTGGTCACGATCGCAAACACGATGGCAACCAAACCAACGGCAGCTCCAAACTGAGGCGACTGATTGGCGGCATCTGGCACAAGTAGGATCAACACGAGCGAAATCACTGGACAAATCACGGCCGAGAAGACCCACAACAGTCCGCGGGCGGTCATGCTCAAGGGGAACGTGCCAGGGATGCTTGCGGGACTCGGAACACTCGCCAGGTTGGCCTGATCGGCAGGATTGACTTGACCGAAGTAGACGGGAAACAGCAGCTTTTGCGTCGCCAGTTCGACAGCGAAGAAGCTCTGCGTGACCGCGATCAACGAGGCGATGACAAATGACGTGATCAGATGCAGGACCACCTCCGAGGAAAGTGGCTCTCCCAACGCGTGCAAAGCCAACGGAAACACGGGGATACAGAGGAGCCAGCCGAAGGAGGCGACGGCAAGGAACCACCAGGGAAGATTGATCACGAGCCGTCGCGCCGCCAAGAGACGCTCCCCATCGACAGGGCGGCCCTGGAGCAGCGCCTGGTAAGAGGGCCACAGGGAGAGCAGGGGAACCACGTAGCACCCGATCGCGAGCGGATAGACGAGCACATTGAACCATTGCCAACAAAGCTCGAACCGCTCCATTTGTGTCGACGACAACAAAGGTTCGATCTGGGTCTGGTTGTAGAGGATGTTGAACAGGCTGCCGATCGCATTGGCGAGAATCGGCGAGACCCCAACGATGATCAGCCCGTACCGTCGCACCCACGAAGGGGATCGGTGCCATTCACCTGCCGATTCAAGGCGACCTTCCGTGAATGAGTCCGAAGCACTCGGATGCGACGCGACGACTTGTGGGTCCATGCCTTTGGCCATCGATACGGTAGGGAGTTCACACGCATCGATTGTACGCCACGGTCTGCCGTGATTGGACCACCACGAGTGGACTGCCATGATTCGCCCAGCAGGATTGGATCTGCCTGACTCGATCGCTGATTCCGCCGGGGCCATTGCAGTCAAGATTCATGGCATGCCGCGAAGCTTAGCTGGACAGCGTCACTCATTGCCTCGCTGACGCTTCGGGTGACTGTTGGCCGCCAAAGTGGTGCAGTCCAGTTAGGCAGCGATGGACTGTGTCTTGCGAGTCGATCGCAGCAGAATGCACCCTTGCGAGACTTCACTCTTTCCAGGTCCACCGACGGCGGCAACGGGACAGAGGACGTTTCCATGCAGTTTGCCCCACAATCGCTTGAGCGCGAAAGGCACCGAGCCGGAGCTAACGTTGCCGACCTCCTTCGCCATTCCACTCACCACCTCAGCCGTCAATCCGACACTTTCAAACTTCATTCCGGCTAGACGCAAAATGCCGTCACCCGCTTGATGTGGAACGATGTGTTGAATGTCGCTCGGGTTGACCGAGTTGGCCACCAGAATCTCATGTGCCGATGCGGCCATGGCACGGGGCGCGGTATCGGCGATCCCCATCCCGTCCATCGAGAAGACCAAACGTTTTGCTACGTGACTTCGTCCGCCATCGTCAGTGGGGACCAGCACATCGTCTTTCATCGTGAAGTCAAAATAGGGACGGTTGACCGGCTTCTTGCTGTATTGCGCATCGACCACCTCCAAGGCAACCGGATAGGTCCTGCTGTCGCAACGCGAAAGCATGGTCGCCGTCGCAAGGTCACCAAACAGGCCGCCCGACTGCCGACATGAATAGTCGGTGATGCGGCTGATCCGACTGGCGGTGACCACCAGAATGAACTCCGAGTCGGACAACCCGATCGTCGGCATCAGCTTGTTCTTCACCAAGGACAATGCTTTGGCATAGCCGCTGCAGAAGCCATTGATGCCGACAACGCGACGTGGGTGAAGGCCCAGCCCTTCTACCAAACGATGGGCTGCCCGGTTTGGCTGCTCCCGCGAGCCCGCTCTCGCCCCATGAATCGATTGGCGACTGCCATCGGGACGAACGAAGGCGACGCGAACACAACCCCTGCACAATCCTCCAGAAAGCAAGACGACTCACTGACCAGATTGCCAATGCATCGGGATGCCATCGTGACCTCGTCCTCAAACGAGACGAATCGACTTTCGATCCCTGTATGATTGACGAACTTCCGTGGAAGCATCGACTCGTACCAGGCATTGGAAATCGCCTGTTTAGGACGAAAGGTCGAGATCGACGAAATACCGAACGAAGGCGGCAAATCGAATTCGAATTGGGGGTGCTCACTCATGAAGGGGGAATAGCAAATTCTGCCGCAACGCCGCAAGATGAATCCGAGCGAGTGAGGTCGTATAAAAGTAACGCAGCGAATACCGAGAGAACTCGACGAAATGATGGATGGCAAAAGGATCGCGGCCCCGGAAACCACCCGGCCACTGCTCACTCCGTCATTCCGCCAACCCCATCTCAGCCCGAGCCCGTCGACGAGTCACCCTCACCATCGGCTCGCCAGAGAATCTGCTCGCAGACGCGCAAGATCGTGACGGAGGTTTCCTGCTCCTCACTGATGGCAACGTCGGCTCCGGATCGCGTCAGAGCTGCCACATTGGAATAGTATCGACAGCGCACCAGGATCGACATCGAAGGATTGATCTTGCGGAGGACATCCACAATCTGGCTGGCAATGGGATCGTCGGGAACACAGACCACGCAGAGCCTGCAGACGTCAATATGCGCTCTCTTGAGGACGTCCAAGTCAGCCGCTTCACCCGTCACGGTGTGGAACCCTTGCTGGGCGAAGGGATACAGATTGACGGAACTTCGATCGATCAAGCAGACGTCTGCGCCAAGTGTCTCCAAGCGCGCGGCTGTCTTGCGGCCGATCAAACCGGCACCAATCACGATGGCATGTGGCGCTGAGTCGCTCGCTGGCAATCCGACGAAGTGTTGTTCTTGCTCATCCGCTTGCTCGGAATCGGTCCACTCCAATCCCAGCTTCATCATCTGCGGTGTCAGCAATAGCGATCCCATCGCGATGAACAGCATTCGGTTGTAATCGAGATCGCTGACGATTCCCTGAGCGACGCCGATCGCCATCAACAAGAATGAGAACTCACCCAACTGTGCCAACCCAATTCCCATGCCGGCCGATGCTCGCCAGGTCAATCCGGTCAGTCGCAGTGCGAAGGTGGCTGCGATCGATTTCAACACGACCACCGCACCCAATCCAAGCATGAGTAGCAATGGTTCTTCGAAGAAAACCTGAGGACGCAGTAGCGTGCCCAAGGTGACAAAGAATACAGCCGAGAATGACTCGCGGAATGGCAAAACCAGCGTGTCGATCTGCTGAGTCAGCCGATTGCCGCTCAGCATGAGTCCTGCGGCCAGCGCTCCGATGGCAGGAGGCAATCCAATGCACACGGCTGCCCAACAGGTGCCCGCTAAGACGAGCACTGCGAATAAAACAAGCAGTTCGACGCTACGCAGGTCTGCGAGCAGCGGAACGATGAAACTGCTGATCAACCGGCGCACGATGTTGACCGCCAACACAAACACAACGGCTGTCGCCAGCAACAAACCGAAGGCTCGCCCGCTGGGTTGATCCGTTGAGCCGGTAAGCAACGGCAGCACCAACATCATGGGGACCAGCGCCACATCCTGGAAAAGAAGAATGCCGATCGCCCGACGGCCATGGGGTGTCGCCGTCTGGCCCCACTCGTTGAGCGCCTTGAAAACGAGAATCGTAGAACTGAGCGATCCGGCGGCTCCAATCAGCAGCGCCGCTTGCCAGGTCATCCCGATGAGCCAGGCGGCCATCGCCAGGGGAATCGCCACAATCAGCATCTGAACGGCGCCACCAACCAGGGAGTAGCGGCTCAGACGCACCAACTCCTCCAACGAAAACTCAATCCCCACCGCGAACAGAAGCAGCAAGGCACCGGCCCGCGCAAGGTACTCCAGCTCATGATGCTCCTGAGAGACAATGCCGAGCACGCCCTGGCCGATGATGGCACCGATCATCAGGTACCCGACCAACAGGGAAACGCCGAGTCGCTTGCAGATCACGCCGGAAACGAGCCCAGCCGCTAGCACCACCAAGAGGTCGACAACAAGCCGATCGACGGGAAACGGATCCATGAACTCGTTCTGCAACCCAGGTGACTATCGCAGCGAAGGAAGACTCACCACAACCACGACGTCCTTGGAACACCAATCCTGCACATTCTGACGAACAACGTGCCGATCGGGACGGGGGACTCGCCTGCAGCGGTTCCGAAGGCTGCGCGTGGCTCACTGCTGATCATGCCCCATGCAGCCCTGTCGTCACAACGTTGTAGCAGCAAGCAGGGCCGGGGCGGAACCAGGCCTCAAGCCTAGCTAGACAGCGCCCCTTTGGCGGCCAATCCTAACCCGAAGCGTCAGCGAGGAAATGAGTTGCGCAACAAACCTCGCTCACGCTTCGGGTTACGATTGAAATCTCCACATCCTGTGTCGGCGAAACGACTTAAGATTGCTATCACGTTCAAGAATGGCGCTGTCCAGCTAAAGCATTTTCAACAATCATGTTTCCTCCCAATAAGGAGTCAGGTACCTGCCCCCTCTTTGGGAGACGGCTACGTCAAGGACGAAACTGCTCTAGAACCAGTACCTGAAAAATCAAAGAGCAGATCGGGGACTGCAGGAATCAATAGACCAGCTCCACCCATCGCCCCTCCGCTTTTAGATCCTCTTTCCATCGAAACCAGGTGCGGTTCGATCCCGCGACCTCGGCCAGCACCAAATCCAATTCGTCAATGATCTTCTCCAAACCGGCAACGTACACATACGTATCGGGCTCAGAGAGAAGCCGCCCAAGTTCCTCACTCCGCTGGTGCATGGCCGATCCCCAGTCGGTCGCGTCGGACCAGCCGGGTCGTTTGGAGAGTGCGTTGAAGGCTTCGAAGGTATCTCGATCGTAGTACAGAGCGAAATCGTCGGTCTCCCGATTGCGATAGAGGAGGTCCAGACCTGTTTCCCCTCCATGAAACAACCAAATCTTTCCTGCGAAATCAGGTCGCCGCTGATAGAGATACTTGATGAACGCGCGAAATGGTGCGATGCCCGTACCAGCTCCAATCATGATCAAGGTCGCATTCTTCTCTTGCGGGATCGCGAAGGCCTGTCCATATGGCCCGGTCAGCGTCACCGTATCGCCCGGTTTGAGATCACAAAGATAATTGGATGCGATCCCCGGGTACCGCTCGCCGCTAAATTCATCGATGTAACTACAGCGGCGCACACAGATGCTGAAGCGAAGATGCCCGTCTTCCGTCGCCTGTGGTACATCGGCAATGCTGTAGAGACGGAAATGGTGCTTTTGTCCGATGTCTTCCCGTCCCGGGACCAGCACACCGATATTCTGGCCGACTTGCACGTCGAAGGTTCCGTCCGTCTCCAGAAGAATGTCGCGGACTTCCTCTTCCGCGTTTGGATCGCTGATCCGACGACTCGAAAGAGCCTTCGCCGAATAGCGTTTTGTCAGGTCGTAGTCTTGTAGTCTCATTTCATGAACCCCAATCTCGTTCAAAAAGTAACACGTTCGCCGCTCGTGGGATCGTGTGACGTCGTTTCGGAAGTCCGTGACCCACAATCACAACCATGGCAGCCAAGCCGCCCGCTTAACGGATCCTCGCCGCATGATCGGCCACTCTGATGGCGCCACAACGAGTGGATCACCAGCCACACGACTAGCAACGCACTCATACTCAATACGGCAGTGATGACAGAGGTGAACATTTCAGCCAAACAACCCTGCGAATCCCATGAAACAAACCGAAAGCAATCCAGCAAGCACCAGCGTGATCGCGGCTCCCTTTACCAAGTCTGGTGTCGATGAGAGTTCGAGCTTCTCGCGTAGACCAGCCATCAGGATCAAAGCCAATGTGAACCCGATGCCCGCCCCCAATGCGAAGACAAACGACTCCACGAAACTGTATTGCCGATTCGATTGAAACAGGGCAACCGCGAGGATCGCACAATTGGTGGTGATCAATGGCAGGAAGATGCCAAGCGCCTGAAACAGCGCCGGGCTCGTCTTCTTGATAAACATCTCAACGAGTTGAACAGTCGAAGCAATCACAGCGATGAATGAGATCAACTGGAGATAGGGTGCATTGGCATAAAGGAGGACTGCTCGAATTCCATAGGCAGCCATGGAGCTGATCAGCATCACGACGGTCACCGCAATCCCCATCCGAAACGCCGTCTCTCGTTTTGCAGAGACTCCCAAGAAGGGACAGATCCCGAGGAAGTACGCCAAGACAAAATTATTCACGAGGCTGGCGTTGATGAAGATCGCCCATAACGACTGGTCGCTCATGACGCGGTCTCCTGTGCCATCTTGACTTGTCCGATTCGTCGATTCCAAGCTTGGATGAGCATCAACCAGGCTGCCAGCACGAAGAATCCTCCGGGGGGCAACATCATGATCGTCCACTCTTGGAAATGTTCGCCCAACAGACGAATCCCGAAGAGCGAACCGGCGCCGAAGAACTCTCGCACCGAGCCCAAGCAGAGCAGGCCCAGCGTGAATCCAGTACCCATGCCCAATGCGTCCATGGCTGAACGAGCAATGGGTTGTCGAGAAGCGAACGCCTCAGCACGGCCCAGAATCAAACAATTGACGACGATCAGCGAGATGAACGCACCCAGCGACTTGTGTAAATCGAGACTGATCGCCTGAATCACGTAGTCAACGATGGTGACAAACGTGGCAATGATCAAGATGAACGTCACGATCCGAACTTGAGTCGGCACCCAGTTCCGCAATGTCGAAACCACGATATTCGACATCAGCAACACAAATGCGGTCGCCAGTCCCATCGCCAGCGCATTGACAGCCGTGTTGGAGACCGCGAGCACAGGGCACATCCCCAGCACTTGCACAAAAACAGGATTCCGTTTCAACACGCCGTTGAGAAAATCGTCCATGGGGCGTGGAGCCTCGTCCAATGCCTGCCCGCTCATGATGGCCCTCCTTTCCCTGTGGGCTGGAACACCGCCTGACCAGCCCGAATTCTCGGCACCCAATCATTTGTGCTCCGGCGCAGCGTTTCTGCTACCGCGCGAGATGAGATCGTGGCACCAGTGATGCCGTCAATCTGCCAGAGCTCTGACTTCTCGCCTGGCTTCATGAAGGTGATCTCGTGTTCCAATCGCTCGCCATCCTCGCTCACGCGAACGTCCAAGTGCTCAAAGTTGCGCAGGAAGGCTGGGTCCGTCTCGATGCGATCTCCAAGACCTGGCGTTTCCCGGCTCTCGAGCACTCGAATTCCGATCACCGACTGGCTCGACGGAACGTAGCCATAGAGAAGCCGAATGGTGTCTTGATACCCCATGCCCTGAGCGGGCACCGCCACTCCCACAAGCTTCCCGGAGTCATCGAATCCGGCGAACACAAGATCGCCAGCGTCTGTCTCCTCGGATACCTGTCGAAACTGTTTCTTCGCAGAGTCGAATCCAAAGGGGGTGATCGAGCTGGCTTGTGGGAGGACGTCCATGATTGCCTCTCGTCGCTGCACGATTTTGTTCCTGGCAATGATCGGTCGCGTGACTTCATAGGTCATCACGATGGCAAGACTACACAACACGCCGACACTCAACACCACACCGTAGATCCGAATCGATGAAGCTGGGCGCGGCATCACATCCAAAGCGATTGACTTCTGATTCGCATTCATGCCGACTTCCCCCGTCGGATTGATCCGTAGACCCTTGGCTGAATCATTCGGTCAATGTGGGGCGAAACGGCATTGCCAAGCAGAATCGCGTACATCACCCCTTCTGGCATTCCCCCCCAAACCCGAATCAAGACGACAAGCAATCCAATCAACACGCCATAAACGACGACTCCCATCGAAGTGATCGGCGAAGCAACCATATCGGTTGCCATGAAGACGGCTCCCAGCATCAACCCGCCCGAACACAACATGAACATTGGGCTGGCATATCGATCTGCGTCGACCGTGTGCAAAACGGCGCTGCACAACGCGACGGTGCCAAGGATCGCGACCGGAATCTGCCAGCTCATCATCCTCCGCACCACCAGGTAAATTCCGCCAAGGAGAATCAATAGAACCGACGTTTCACCCGTTGATCCCGAGACGGTGCCGAAAAACAGATCGCCAATCCCTGTCGTCGCCTGGTTGAACTTCCAATCCGCGAGGGGTGTTGCTGCGGAAATGCCGTCGTAAACAGGCTTGGTCAATGGCAGGGCCAGCGTCGAGGAGGGTAGCGAAGCGAAGGGGGTAGGAGTGGACGGCCAGGTCGTCATCGCAGCGGGAAATGCCGCCTGCAAGATCGCTCGCCCCACCAGCGCAGGATTGAATGGATTGGATCCCAAGCCCCCGAACAAGAACTTGCCGATCGCGACTGCAATCACACCTCCGGCCGCAACCATCCAAAGGGCCAGACCTGGCGGCAGGATCAGGCCATAGAGAAGGCCAGTGATAACGACCGACCAGTCTCCGACCGTGGTTGCCTGCCCACTGAGTCGACACAACAAGTGCTCGGTCAGCGCACACGACGCGACGGCGGTCACGAGAACCAGCAGAGCAGCCAAGCCGAACTGGTACACGGAAAAGAGGCTGACAGGTAGCAGCGCCAACACGACATGAAACATGATCGTATCGGTACTCAACTTCCCTCCGAGGTGGGGCGAACTTCGAATCGCCAGCGTCTTGCCCACCGCATTCATCCGGCAACCCTCCGCGCCTTACGAATCGCCGCCTTTGCAATCCGAAACTCTTGGACCAGGGGGATGTGCGAGGGGCAAACGAAGGTGCAACATCCGCACTCAAAACAGTCGAACAGATGATGCTCTTGGGCCATCGTTTCATAATGACCGGTCTTTCCCAACAGGCCAAGCTGAGCGGGATTGAGCAACATGGGGCAAGCCTCCACACAGTGCCCGCAGCGAATGCAGGGAAACGGCTTGCGACCCACCATCGGACCCGTTTCTCGTTCCGTCAGTGCGATCACGCCGGTTGATCCCTTCGTGATCGGAATGTCGAGGCTCGATGCGGTGGCTCCCATCATCGGACCACCCATGATCACCGTTGTGAGATCCTGCTCCGTGCCCACGTAGTCGAGGATGAAGCGCAAGGTTGTCCCGATTGGAACCCGGTAGTTCCCCTTCTTCTTGATTGCGGGACCTCCCACAGTGATGACCCGTTCCTGCAGACCCATGCCATGTGGCAGCAACTTTCCAAGCTCGGCCGCAGTCCCGACGTTGACGCAAACGACACCGACATCGGCGGGCAGCCCGCCGGAGGGGACCTCACGACCGAGCAAGGCGGTGATCAACATCTTCTCGGCGCCTTGCGGGTATTTTACCGGCAACACTTCCACACTCACCGGAGCACCCGGGAGAATCGCACGCCGCAGCGACTCAGCAGCGTCCTGCTTGTTCGCTTCGACTGCAATGATCGATCGCTTCGCACCGGTCGCCTTCATCAGGAAAGGGAGACCCAACATCACATCAGCAGGATGTTCCAACATCACTCGATGATCCGTCGTCAGATAGGGTTCACACTCTGCGCCGTTGATCAGCAAGGTGTCGATGTGTTTGTCTTGCGGAACCTTGAGCTTCGCGTGCGTCGGAAATCCGGCGCCACCGAGCCCCACCACGCCGGCGGCCTGAATGGCCTCGATGATTTGTTCCGACGACGCATCTCCGGCCTGTCGTGATTGGCCCTCGATAGCCTCCTGCGTGGAACCAGGAAACACTTCGAGGAAGAACGCCGGCTCCATCTTTCCATTGATCGCAGGAGTCGGCGCGATGCAGCGGATCATTCCGGAGGCGGGTGCATGGATTGCTACGGACAGAAATCCATCGGGCTTGGCGACCATCTGCCCGCGTGTCACCTCGTCTCCTTCATTCACGACGGGGATGGCGGGGCGTCCAATGTGCTGGGACAGTGGCACGATCAGCAAGTCCGCAAAGGGAAACTGGTGGATCGCCAAACCGCGCGTCTCCTCCTTGCATTCTGGCGGATGAATGCCATGTGCAAAGCTGTGGACACCGAACAATTTCATCGCGAGCTGATTCATCAGTTGTACTTCTCGGCCCGCGCGATCCACTTGTCAATGTCCTTCGCACTTCGATCCTTTGGCAGACCAGGATGAATGATCTGTGCGGTACATCGCTCCGCGGCTTTGACGAGATCCTTGTAGGGTCCTCCCTGCGGGTTCTTGATGATCGCCTTCTTGTGCTCGTCATACTGAAAGATTGCCGGATTCAAGCGGACACACTCATCGCAGGAGGTGCATTGAGGCGTATCGATCCATGGTGCCATGTAATCGGCCGATGATGCGGGCGCGCCGTTCCCACCAGGGGCAACCGTATCGCTGCCATTCGCGGCGGGTTTGTCCAGCGTGCCCGTAGCCGGCGCTGCCACTGCACTGGAATCGCCCGTGATCAACTGCATGATACCGGTGGCGATCCGACCCGTCATCTCTTGACGCACTTCCGCCTCGATTTGTGATCGATCGGGCACCGTATCCCCAACGCGGGCGATGGCCTTGAGCATCTGCCAGAAATCTCGGCGGTCCTCGCAGGAATGAATGATCGGCGGTGCGACCAGCAATCGCGTCAACTGCTGCTGACGATTGACGCTCCAAACAAATGGAACGTGCGAGGCTCGCTCCTCTTCGGAAAGTTCCAAGTACTCGTCCACCGGAAGCATCTTGTCATTCCATGTCTCAGGCGGTGCGACACGAAAGTGTTTGCGGAAGCGAATCTCGGTAGCGGCAAAGTCCGCAAACGTGAATGGCAACTCCATTGTCTTCTTGCGGCCATTCTCGGTGTAGGCGAGCTGATAAGTCGGCCAGTCATCTTGCATCGCCGGGTTGCCTTCGAGGTCAAAGCACTCTTCCGGTGTGACGCCCAGGTCCGGGTTGTATCGGAACAACGGATAGGCTCGCGACTCGACCACCAGCTTTGCCTGGAGGGCACTCATGTCATCGCCAATCCCATGCTCGGGCTGGCAAGAGGTGTAAAGATTGAACAGGGCAGGGCGGCGAGATTTCAATCCTTGAATGAATCCTTCGATCAAGTGGTTCGGGTGCGCAATGGTGCTTTGCATCACATAGGTTGTGCGATGTGCCATTCCGATCAAGCCAATTTCTTTGCGCACCTCCTCCTTTCCTTGAAGTGCGGCACCAAACTGTGCCATGTCGGATATCTGTCCGAAGAAGCCCGAGGTACAGGCTTGGCCGCCCGTATTGGAGTAGACCTGGGTATCCAGCACCAAGACCTTGATCGGCTTTCCTGACATCATGGCTCTGGAGAGGTTCTGGAAGCCGATGTCGTACATCGCACCGTCGCCTCCCAGAGCGACCACGGGTGGGCAGAGCTCCCACTCCTCATCGGTGAACTGCTGCCAGTTGAAGTGTGTCAGCCGCTTCGCTTCATCGCCATCGGCTCCCTCGGCAAGTTCATGCTCTGCCAATCGAATCGCCTTGAATCCGTCTGCCATCTTCCGCATGTGCCCTTCGAAAACGCCCATCGCCATCGAGGCAGCATCTTGGAAGAGATGATTGGCCCAAGGAAATGGATAGGGATTGAAGGGAAACGTGCTGCCCCACACCGACGAGCAACCGGTCGCGTTCAAGATCCCCGCATTGGCACGGCCGCGTCCGCTGGTGCCAGACATGTAATTCCATCGGAGCCGCTTGAGCTGCGACAACAGATCGGTGACGCGACGCAACCACTGTCGGTCGATCGGCTCACCGCCCCGATTCTTTTCGAACCGCTGGGCAATGCCGGCCAAGGTAAGGTCGCCCCGATCGTCATCGTCAATGAGCTTCGCGATCGTCTCCGGATCCCCGACATCAATCTCTTGCACCAACTCTTGTTGAATTCGGGTCTCCAGTTTCTTAATCAGCTCGTCGAGTCGTGCCAAGTGCCGCTCGACACGGGGTTGCATCAGCGCTTCGATCGTCGCCGTGAAAAGATGAACGATGCTCTTCTCACCACAACCCAAACAGGCACCATCACCACTGACAAACGCTGAGTAGTTGCGTTTATCGAGCAGTAGCGTTTCCAACGCCCCAATGCCCTGCTCGATATCCTGGATGCGAATGTACTTCGGTGACGTCGTCGGCAGGTCCTGCCAGACGTCCCAGTTGTGTCTCAAGGTCTCAAGAGACTCGTCGGTCTGCCGGACCGAGCGCAAAGCGTCGTCATCGCAAACCTGAACACATTCCATGCATCCCTTGCAGGTATACGGGTTGACCGTGATGCTCAACAAGCCACCTTCACCTGGTGACTCCTTCTCCTTGTTGGTGAAGTAGGGACGAGAAAGAGCCAACTGAAAATCGCCAATCTCTTCACGAAACCATCTCAATTCTTGCCTCAGCTCCGCGCGGTCCGGCTCATCCAGTTTGCTGTCGCGAATCGTTTTTCCAATTGCATCATCGAGCAGCCCCCTGACATTCTCATTTTCGCCCGCCTCGGCTAACAGTGTCCTCAGGTTGCGCTCGATTTCTCGCGCTGCCTTGGGCAACTGCTTCGTATCGGGATGGTGCTTGCGAACGCGCGCGACGACGGTGTCAAAGACTTGAGTGACTTCGCTGACCAGGCCGGGAATGGCCGTGTCGGGACAGACGGTGTAACACCTACCGCACGCCGTGCAGTTCTCCGCAATCCACTGTGGGTGTTCGAAGCGAATCCCGCTCATGTCCCGAAACAGCGTCGTGACGGCAGGCATCGTCCCGAGACCGATGAACGGATCACAGATCACATCGGAGCCCATTCCACGGGCATAAAGACTTCCCGTTTGCTCCCAGAATCGATGAACGTCGGAGGCGGCCGACTCGCTCTTGGGCAGCGACTTGAGCATCATTGGAATACCGGCGGCGGGTTTGGCCGCGGTCTCCGCTTCCATCACGACTTCGATCGATTCGTAGGGAACGGGCTTGACCTCATCGAAGCCGCGTTTGACCACCGCCATGTTCTCTTCGACGATCCGCGCCCCCTTGCCACCGAATTTGTGCTGCAACTGGTTGTGAATTGATTCAAGAAGTTGCTGCTGGGACAATCCGGCATTCTCAGCAACGGGCGAGGCAGCGAAGAATGCCCCTTGAAAGGCGATGCCCTGCATCCGCAATTGAAGATCCGGATCACTCGCTTCCTCACGGGCGATCTTGAAGGCATCCAAGTAGAAGAGTTGGATCTTCTTGTCGACGATGATGCGTCGATAGGGATCCGGGATACTGCTCCACATTGTGCTGGGCGATGGCTTGTCGCTTTGGATGATCAACACGCCCCCTTCTTTCAAACCGGCCAACGCATTGGTGTGATGAAAGACGTTGGGATCGGGGGACAGAACCACATCCACATAGAAGTACTCGCTGTTGACCCGAATCGGCTCCGGTGCGGCCGACAGGTAGTACGTAGTCGGTTGCCCCTTCTTCTCGGAGCCGTACTTTGGATTCGCCTTGATATGAAATCCGAGCAAGTCGTAAAGCGTCATCGCCAAATTCTTGCCCGTCGTGATGGCGCCCCAACCACCGACCGAATGCATGCGGACCGTGATGCTGCTCTTGGGCATCAGGTTTGGGTTCTCCGAACCACGAATTGCGAGCTTGCGAATCTCCGGATAGCTGTCTTCGATCTCTTCCTGGTGGATGCGTTGCTTTGGACTGACCGGATTGTCCCGCAGGAAGTCGATCGACAGGTAAAAGAACTTTCGTTGCTCTCCCGCCGGCAACATGTTCTCGATGGCCGCAACAACCCCCTCGGGCTGAAGGTCGCGGCTGCCCATGCCGAAGGAGCCGGAATAAAGCGAGGGCGAATCGGAAACGGCGTGATACGTTTCCAATTCGGGGAACGGTCGTCGCGCCGAGTCACGTCCGTTTTCGAGGGCGCGACTCATCACCGCACGGACCTCCCGCATCAGTGGAAGCTCAACGGCAAGTGGTTGATCGAGCCGTTCCAAGACCGCGACACCCCGCTTGCCCTTGAGCAGGCGGCTGATCAAGTCAGCGGGAAATGGCCGGAACATGAGCAAATTGATCACGCCGACTTTGATGCCACGCTGTTCGCGCAGGTAATCGGCCACCACCTCCGCCGTCGGAATCATGCTGCCCTGACCGAGGATCAAGTAGTCCGCATCGCTCGCGCGATAGGACATCACTCGGTCGTAACGCCTCCCGGTCAGCGCGTGAAAGTCTGCGAACGCTTGCTCGGCCAATTGCGGAATGTGATCGAAGAAGTAGGGGCGCTGGGCTGCGACGCTTTGCATGTAGGCGTCCTGGTTCTGAACGGTGCCCGTCATCAGCGGGTTGTCGACCGTCCAGACCTCGGGAATCCGACGACGTTTGGCTCCGTAGATGATCCGCTGGGCCGGCGTGGGGGAGTCGATCGTGTCGTCGGGGCGTCCCAGAAACTCGGCAATCAATTCTCGCTCGGGCAACTGAATTGACTCGATCAGGTGGGTGGTCAAGAAACCATCCTGTGCGATAACGCCCGGTGTGAGGGCCAATTCGGCAACTCGGTGTGCGATTAGGTTCAGATCGGCGACCGACTGTGCGTCCTTGGCGAACATCTGAAAGAAGCCGGTGTCATCGATGCAGTGATAATCATCATGCCCGGCGTGGACATTCAGAGTCGCCTTGGTCATCGCCCTGGCCCCCAGATTCAGGACGTAGGTGAGCCGTTTGCCCACCGCCGCGTAGAGGGACTCGTGCATGTAGGCGATCCCCTGGCCCGACGAGAAGTTGGTGGCACGCAATCCCGTCATCGAAAGCCCTGCGGTGACGGCGGCAGCGGCGTGTTCCCCCTCGGGCTCAATGAAAATCAGCGGTCGTCCCGAGATATTCAGATGCCCTTTGGCGGCCGCCTCCGCCCAGTATTCACCCATCTGAGTCGACGGCGTGATTGGATACGCGCCGGCTGCATCGCTGGCCTCCTGTTCACAGAGAGAGACGGCCGTATTCCCGTCGACGGCTGTTCGTATCCCGGGAAATCTAAAGGGTGCTACCGATTTCATGATCGCTTACCTGAACACTGCGGGCTCGATTCATTCTTGGCCTGGTCATTCTTGGCCTGGCCAGTCTTGGCCTGGATCTTCACAGGACCTGGCCTGGGTCGCCGTTATGCAAAGCATGTGCCCTTCGAGCGTGGACGACCCGCGACACCACGGAAAACTAGCTCGCGCCATCGCGCCGATCACCTTGGCGGACGACTAGCTTGGCCGCATGACCCTTGATCGGGCCGCGAACCTTATCGATCCAAACGATTGCCCCTGTCGGACACCGCTCGGTCGCGATTGCGGACAATGGCCCCTTGCCGTAGTCGATCACCGGTAAATCGTTCTGCATGTCGATCTGGCCAGGAGCATCCATGGCGCATCGACCGCATCCGGTGCAACCCACTTCGCATTCCTCCAGCACTTCATCACCATGGGCCAACGAGGAGCAGGCGACCCAGAGCCGATGACTGACGGGATGGAGAGAAAAGAGGTCCTTTGGGCAAGCCCTCACGCAGTCGCCACAACCTGTACATCGGTCCTCCTCCACGACGGGCAATCGATGTGGATCCATCTCAATCGCATCGAAATCGCAGGCGAGCTGACAGTCCGCGAGTCCAAGGCACCCCCAGAAGCAACCCTTTCCCCCACCCGCGACCAGAGCCGCCGCCGCACACGATTGCAGCCCTTCGTAGTGAGCCCGATTGCGGGCCACATTCGCACCGCCAGCGCAGGCCAACCGCGCCACGCGAGCTTCCTCGGCGCCCACGTCCACACCGAGATACGAGGCGATGCGTGCGTGATCGGCCGGCGTCCCCACGCTGCACTTTCCCGGTCGCACATCGCCTCGAACCAGGGCTTCGGCAAAGGCCTGGCAGCCGGGGTAGCCGCAAGCGCCGCAATTGGTATGGGGCAACATCTGCTCCACGGTTCCAATCCGAGGATCTTCGACCACGGCCAACCAACGATTGGCAACCACCACGAACGAAGCCAAGACGATCGTCAGTCCGGCCATCAATGCGATAGCGATCAGAACGTTCATGGGGAGCCTGCAGAAAATCAATAGCCCTTGGCCTGCTCGGCAGCGGGCGTCAAAACCTCGTTCCTTTCGATCGTAGCATATGCTGTGCCGACGATCTCCACCCCGGTCCGTTACCTGAAATCGAAGCTGATCAGATGCCCTTGCATGCCGGCGAACTGGAACTCGATTTCACATTCGCCCTTGACGAGCTCGCAATCGAGGTCGAACAGCAGGATCAGCGCCTGACGGTCCTGCTCCAGCGACATCCGATGCGTCCGCAGCGTCGCCGATTGAAACGCACCCCCGTTTGCGGCGATTCGCTGCATCATCGACTCAAGCTTTCCATCGATCACAAGCTGCCTGAGGGCCTCGTGCATCATCGAACGAGCTTCCTCCGCTTGCTGGTTCACAAATGCAGCGATGAACGCTTCGGCCCGCCGTGTGTACGGGTCGATTCGACTCGGCCCCTCAAACCAGTTGACAAGCTGATCCGAGGTAATGCTGAAGGAGACGAGCTGGCCGTCAAAGAATCGCATGGAGGATGAAGCTGTCCCTTTCTCAAAGACAACCTCCGACTCAATCTCGATTTCGACTCCCGTCAGTTTCCGCGTGCGATTGGTAGCCAAACGATTTGACGAGATGTGTCTGCCAAGCTTGTCTCGAAACGCAAAGGCCCAGGCTTCCAGCACTGGCATGTCCGTCAACTTCTGAAGTTCCGGGTGCATTTGTGCCTGAACCTTCGCCGCATCCCCTCGGCTAAGAGCCTGATGGAAGGAGGTCTCGACATTGGTGACCAGATCGGCAGCTTTCGCCTGAGTTCCCGTCAGTGCCGTCATCGCAGCCAACAACATCAAACAGAGTGAGTTTCGCATCGGAAGTCTTCCTAGAAATTTGTGAGCGAGCAGATTATCAACACCTAGAAAGCCAAGCGAAAAAGTGGGCTCGTTGTTACAGCGTCGCTGAGCGTGCCAATTCCTCGCCACTTCTCCACGCGCACGATCCTCCGAATCCTGTCCCGTCGACCGATCCGCGGCCTGATTCGTCCGTCAGCAGATTCGCCCCCTCGAATGAAAGCAATGATGACGATGGAGAGGATGGGATTGATGAGCTGCCTTACAAGTCGCCATTGGATGATTGGATCAACCCAATCGCTTCCAAGCCGCCCGAGGGAGAGAACCGCCCAAGATCTGCGTTGACGGGGCGATCCGGTCTCCCTAGTATCCGCCCTGAAATGAGCATTCAAAACAACTACCAGCCGTCGAAATCTTCGCCGCCGGTCATGCCGTTGACCGGTACGATTCGCGTCGACGGCCCTGTTGGTCAAATGCCAAGCGCTCAGCCGAAGAGGGCATTCTTGACGGTGATACGTGGGCGAGCCGATTTGGGGCTTCATGCGTTCATCGAAGGCCGCACCGTTCTCGGCCGCGACCCGGGGTGCGAGTTTCCATTGCTCGACCATCGCGTTTCGCGTCGACATGCGGCAATCATGCCGCTGGGTGTCGACCGCTACCTCGTCCAGGATTTGGGATCGACCAATGGTACCCGCATTGGAGGTTCCTTGATCGCCGGACCTCATCTGCTGCAGGACGGCGAGAAAATTCTGGTTGGTGAATCGGTCATTCGATTCTCGTTGGCCGACGAAATCGACATCGATTTTCAAAGCGAGATCGCGATGTTGGTTGGGACCGATCCGCTCACGGGCCTACCATCCAAACGCCGCTTTGACGAAGCCCTCGAGTTTGCGTTACAGTCCGCCACGCAAGCAGGCGGATCGTTACCAGTGCTGATGATGGACATGGACGGCGTCAAGCGGATCAATGATACGTTTGGTCATTTGTTTGGCGCGCACGTTATCGGTGAAACCGGTCGTTGCATCGCGCGAGTGCTGGGATCACGGGGTCGAGCCTGCCGCTTCGGAGGGGACGAATTCAGCGCCTTCCTGCCGGGGCATGATTTGACCGCGGCGCTGGCGATTGCCGAACAGATTCGATACGCGGTGGAGACGGCGGCCATGGAGAAAGATGGTATCGCTCTCAAGCCGACGATCAGCATCGGGGTGGGCTGCTATCCTCAATCCGGTCACGCCCTGCTCGACCTCATCTCCAAGTCCGACGAGGCTCTCTATCGAGCCAAGTCGCAAGGCAAGAATTGCGTTTCTACCTAGCGTCTGATCTCGTTGGTTTCTATCAGTACCCGAAGCGGTCTGCTACCGCGTGAGCCTGCCTAGCGAGAGGGCAATCAGCGGATCGCCCACGTTCCCCAGACAATGATTCCACAAGCCGTGTCCAAGCATCGGGCTGCACCTGCCCCGTGCGATCAAGCATCGTGGAGGTTAAAGAGGGAAGCTCACTTCGGCGCTCGTCCATCGTCGCCATTGCAATGAGATGCGACCCACGGCGATGCCGCTACCGTCCAGTGACAGCATGCATCAACAACAACAGGCCCTGATTGTCTTGTCCCTGTTCCTCACCAGGCTCAAACTTGCCGGGCGTGGCTGCTCGGGAGACAATCACCATCTTGAGGCTGGGAATGATCGTTACCGTGTCGCGATTCCAAAGGCCATTGGCCTGATACTTGGGCTTGAACTCCCAACCCAAGGGCTTCCGTGGTGCATCAACACTCGGCAATCGCTCGTCCGCGACCGCCAACTTGAGCAACGTGCTCAATACTGGCTTCGCCGCGGAGGCCCAATCCTTGTGCCGTGTGAAGTCACCCCAACGATGGGCGAGGTAGCCGTAGCGAATGACGCATCCGTCCCCTCCCACACGCTGAGAGAACTTCTTCAGTTTCGATTGATCCAATCCGAGATCTTCAGGAGAGCGAATCGCCCAGGTCTACTGGGGAAATACAATCTCCGGTTCGACCGCGCCACCCACGGTCGTCAACACGACCTGCAGGCAGAACCACCACCAAGACAAATGAATCCAGCGCGGCTGATACATCCAGTTCAGTCCTTCCTGAAGGTCAAGCATCCTCTTCGATCGCCTCAATCGAACTTTCGTTCACCATTCCGGGTTCTTGAAACTGTCTCGCAAACTCGATCGCGGTGACGTCGCGGAACTCGCGCATTTGCTCCTTCTCGGCGTCACCCATGTAGCGGAGCTGCTTGCGTAGGGTGGCACGTATGGTGGGGTCCGCGCCCTTGTCCAGCAACAGCCGTGCAAACGTTTCTGTCTTGGGACCGAGCGTCACGGTGGTATGAAACAGAGGTGGATGACCCCCGAAGCCGTCCGCATCAACCGCGGCGCGCGCGTTGACGTCGGCGCCCTGGTCGATCAGCCAGTTCGCGATCTCCCACTCCTGATACTCAATCGCAAGGTGGAGCAAGGTTGCACCGTCGAGCGGTGCGCCGTGAAGGCCATTGCCCGGTTTGATACCCAACTCAGCCGGGTACATCTCTTGTTCAGAAAAGTGCCGCCCAAGAATCGACGGTTCACGATTCAAGCAAGCTTCCAGTAGATCGATTCTGCCTCGGTGAATGGCCATCGGTGCCGTCTCTGGCAAAGGTGTGCCCGCCTCTGCAAGGACTTCGATGCACGCGTGTTTGCCGGTTGGGTTGCGTGAGTAAGTCGAAAGCAACATTTGCAGACAATCACCATGTTGGGAATCGATCACATGGGGATCGGCACCGTGCTGCAGCAGCCACCTCAGTGCCTCGGGTTGCAGTGTTTCACAGGGTGCGGCACAGGATTGGGTAGCGTCCATCCCACTTCGCATTGACATCGGCGCCAAACTCGACCAGGAGTTCCATCATGGGAATGCGGTTATCGAATAGCGCTGCTCGCATGAGCGGACCGTCTCCACCTTGGTGGACATCGGAGCCGTTTTCGATCATCCAGCGCGATGGCCAGCCTTTCCCTTGTGGGTGTCGTGCCGCGACACTCGGCCACCCAGGTTAGCGGACCATTCCCGTTGTAACCAAGCGAAGCCTGATGCAAGTCGGGGCGGTCCGTCATGATTCTCTTGACAGATTCGAAATCATGGGCATCAATCGCTGCCTTGAGTCGCTCCACATCGGTCATCTTTTCGTCGATCTCATTCGAGGCGTTGCGGGCTTGCCTGAGCGCGAGCCCGTCATTCGATCGTTGAGGGATTCGAGCCCACGGACACACCGTTGGTCGGCTTTGACTTCAGGCCCACCGTATTGACGGCGATCACACGATACTGGTGATTCCCATCGCGTAGGGCGGTCGTGTCTGTGAAACGCATCGGCACCAGCGGTTGCGTCGGTGTGTCGCTGTATTGCAAGTTTTGAAAGATCGGGCGACCGAATGGATTTTTCCCTTGCTCTGGAACCTGGGCAAGGAACTCACCATCCCGTTCGATCACGAAACTGGCCAAACCACTTTCAAGATCGGCTTCCGCTTGCCAACTCAGCTCATTGCCCTCGACTCTTACATGGGTTGGAGGGGGTGGAGGCGTGACGTCGGACAACTCTGTATCTCGAACGTACTCCATCCAGGCCTTTGCAATCGACTCGTTCGGCAGCCAAGTTGCTTTCTTGGGATCGCCCTCGAACTTCGCCTCAGGCGTCGCTTGGAAGCCAGGCACTGGGGCCAACCAAATATCGTCAGTGGGCATCTCAGCAAGCGGTTCGCCATGGTTGTTGGGGAGCCGCATTTCCAAGCAAGCATCGAGCCAGGGAATCGCAAAGTAACGCTGGTTGCCACATTCATGACTTGTCAACGGATCGACCGCGACGCCGACAAGGCCTCCCTTGCCACGGACACTCGAGAAGAAGGCTTCGTTTGCCGGCCAAACGCTTGCGAACCTTCCCTCCTTTTCCGTGACGCCCTCCTTGGTTCCCGGATTGCACATGACCGGGACCTTCAGGCGCAGCGTCCGGGAGAACATGCGGCCTGATCGTTTCGCGATCTGGATTCGCTTCCATCAGCGGCACTCCCGAACGAAGCCAGGCTGCTGCAACACGATGCGGATGCAACAGTACCATTCCTCCCGCCCAGTGTCCGCCGCCACTATGGCCCCACAGCGCCCATGGCACTTCGGATAGCTCGGGGTGCCCCGACCTTTCGCCGAGATCAACCAAACACTTCTCGAAGGCGTCACTCGATCCGTTGCGAGGGTCGCACCACATTTGACAATCAGCACCTTCGGGCTGTTCGTAGGATGGGGCAAGCAGTGCGCAGGAGTGCTGTTTCGCCAAAGCCTGCCAATGCAAGTCATAAGCGCCGGTTAGCCCTGACTTGCAGGAACCTTCGCCGCAACCATGTTGATGAACGATCACACCTCGCAACAACTTCACTTCAGGTGGTATCCAAACCGTGTAGTTGACCGGATAGATCAGTTCGCCAGGTGCGCTGGAGGCCTCGTAACGAACGCGATAGTAGGGGGGCTCCGCCGTCGGGAACACGTCGTAGGGAGGCCGCTGCGCATGCAGGCTCGTCCCAACCAACAGTAGGATCATCATTGGTAAGAAGAGGTCGTAGATTCTTGACATGGTTGAATTCTGAATGCGAAGTGTTGACGATACGATTTCCATTGTCCCTCTTCCGTCTTGGGAGGGTGGGACGCGATCACGGCCGGAGAGGTTCCCTTGCAGCAACAAGACAAACGACAGTCGACTGCGATGCCCCCCTCTCCCCGCTTGGGCTCGACTCTCCCGAAAGAGAGTGAGCCCAGTCTTTATCGTGCTTGTTACTTGAGAAAATAATTGGGCCAACGCGGGGCACTAGCAAAGCACGCCGTCGGCTCTATTGACTTGGCGCTATTGACGTGGCGCTCTTCACGTGGAACGAATTGGTCATTTACTAATGGCTATCGAACTTGCTTATCATTCCATCACGATGATGAGTTGATGCTCTACAATAGCAGCTTTCCGTTGGGCATGATCCGGGTGACCGCGTGCAGAGGTCTCCCCACGACTCCATGAATCTTTACAACCGCCTCTTTCGACCGGCACTGTTCAGTTTGAATCCTGAGACGGCTCACCATTTCTCGGTCGAAGCGTGTCGCTTGGCGGGCAGGATCCCTCTGGTGCCGCAACTGACGCGTCGCTGCATGACATGGACGGCACCCGAACTGGAGACGGAGGTGGCGGGTCTCCATTTCTCCAACCCGATCGGTTTGGCGGCAGGCTGGGACAAGAGCGCCGGGCGCTACGGATGCTCGATCATCTGGGCTTTGGGTTCGCGGAGATCGGATCGATTTCTGCACGTCCCTCTGTCGGTAATCCGGGAGCACGATTGTTTCGTCTCCCCGAGGATCGAGCCATCATCGTCAACTATGGCCTGCCCAACGACGGGGCAGAGATCATTGCCCAGCGATTGGCTGATTATCGCTCTCGCATTCCGATCGGCGTCAACATCGTCAAAACAAATGATGGCCCCGCCGCACCGATGTGTAGCGAGGATCGCATCCTGGAAGATTATGAACGAAGCGTTTCGTTGACGCATCGCCACGCGAACTACCTGACTCTCAATCTAAGCTGTCCCAACGCGAAGGGGGGGACCGAGCACTTTGGCATAACGGGAAGTATCAGGCGTTTGCTGAAAAGCATCGCCTCCATTCAAATCAATTGCCCCGTGTTTCTCAAATTGGCACCAACCGCCAATCCGGCAGCCTTGGACCAAATGCTTCTGGAGGTCGAGCCGTTTGAATTTGTCAAAGGCTTCATTTTCAATCTACCCTCTGGGAAACCGGATACTCTCCAACTCAACACACCACGGTCAAGCTTGGCAAGCATGCCCGGTGCCGTAGCGGGCAAACCAGTGGAGGCCCTGATTAATTCATGCATTCAAGAACTCTATCGACGGATGCCATGTGAACGGTACACCATCATTGGCGCTGGAGGCGTTTTCTCTGCTGAAGACGCCTATGAGAAGATCTGCAGCGGTGCTTCGCTGGTGCAGATCTATTCCGCTATGATCTATGAAGGGCCGGGCATTACCCAACGCATCAACCGGGGATTGCTTGCACTCCTCCAGCGAGGTGGATTCGAGCGTCTATCCGATGCGGTCGGAACCAACGTCAAGTGAACCTGCTTCCTCGCAGAGAGTGCATACAAGATGAAGATCTGATCACCGCGGCCGTTCTTGTTTGGAACGCATCTCGTGGGAATATGGCAATGGGATTTGAATGATGGCTGATCGAACGTGTGACAGGCAAAAGAAAGGCCCCCTGTTGGTCAGACACGAAGGCGAGACGCCTCGTGAACAGAGTGCATGTGGCTTTCGTGATCGGTTGATCAGCCGCGAAGATGCCGAGCTGCAACCGGCCGCCTGGGCGCATGCCGTCGACATCGATGGGGCCCAGCCGCACTACCATCAGCGCTCCACGGAACTCTATTACGTCATCGATGGTGAGGGATTCGTCGTCTTGGATGGCGTCAAAGAACCGGTGCGGAGAGGTTCACTCGTGCACATTCCGCCGGGTGTTGTTCACTCAGCCATTGGTCGGATGCGGGTGCTGGTGATCGGTGTTCCTGATATTGCCGACGACGATTACTTCGCAGCCAACTCGGAGTAGTTTGCTCCGTTGTTCACCAGACTTACTAGCGTCTGCATTTGCATTCGTAGCCTCCGTCTGTGACCATGCCAATCCAGGGGTGCAAATTGCATCGATATCCGATCAGCGACTCAAACTGAGCGGTTGTTGAGAGTAGCACGACTCTCCGAGGCTGTGGTTTTTTCGATGTGCGGGTTTCAACCGTAGGCGAGTCTCTCCGAGACTCGTAATCAACACAGCAATGCTGCGGATGTCCGCCTAGGAAATGCGGACCTACGGTAGGGCGAAACAAAAACTCACAGTCTCTCCGAGAGACGCGCCTGTGGTCGTGCGCCGCCAGTCGTAGAAACCCGGTGATGCACCAGTTTCATGCTCAGTTTCTCAGCGGAATGGCCTGTCGACCATCTGATCTGGCTGATTGACCTTTCCTCGATCGAGTCAGTTTCCTAGATAACAGCATGACGAACTGTTGACACTGGTTGACCGATTATGAATGAATCACAACGATTGCAAAGCGAAGATCTCCAAGAGTGCGCCGCAGCAGCAGAGGCTCTGAGCCTGATGGGGCCAGATGCTGCCTTCGCTTCGGTTGAGCTCGTCAAAGCCTGCGCTGATGAAGACGCAGTCAAAGAGTGGTCCGTCGCGGCACTCGAAGAACTCGGACCTCCCCCCGTGGAATCGCTTGAGGAACTGGCCACATTGGCCTCTGCGAAGGATTCTCTGGTCGCTTACTGGGCGATCACGCTGCTGGGACGAAGTGCTGAGGCCGCGCAATCAAGCCAAGAGCAACTCGCCAACGTGTTGCAGGCATCGACAGAGATGAGCGTTCGGCAACGAGCAGCCTGGGCGTTGGGAGAGATGCGTGCAACATCCGATGGCGCGATCACTGCGCTCGAAGAGGCCGCCAAGTCATCCGACCCAAGACTTTCGCGGATCGCTGCGGCCTCACTCGAGAAACCGCCAGCCTAGCTTCACTGCATACCAAACAGCACGCGATCACGGGCATGGAGGCCTGTCTTGGCACGCAAGAAATCTCGCCTTTCCATGTTCGCATGGCTGCTGTTCACCGGACTTTCCGGAAGCAGCGTCAGTGGCTATCTGAAACCTGATCTGCCGGTGGTCGGAAACCTCGTCGCAAGGATTGTGGCGAGATTCCAGTCAAAGGACGGCGTCAATCTAGCGGGCATGCCCGAAGCGCAGGACGCGATCCGCAATTTTGCGAATGGGTCTCTGTCAAATGGACAGCCTCCGACATCGGGTTCGGGTCCCGCGTTGAATCAGGGCCAAGTCACTGCGCAACTAGCGTCGGCACGTGTTCCCACCAACAGCCTCTTGATCGCCACATTCAACATTCAAGTGCTTGGCCAGAGCAAGATGTCAAAACCGAACATGCCGCAAGCACTTGCAACCATCATTCGGCAGTTTGATTTGGTAGCCATTCAGGAAGTGCGAGCCAAGGACGACAATATCCTGCCGGAATTGGTGGCGGCGGTGAACGCGGATGGTAGTCGATACAGCTTCATCATCGGCCCACGCCTTGGACGTACCGTCAGCACCGAGCAATACGCGTTTGTCTTCAATACAAATACGGTCGAGCACGATCCTGCGTCGGTCGGTACCATCAATGACCCCTCGGACATGCTCCATCGTGAACCGCTCGTCGCGCGGTTTCGAGCACGCACCCATTCGCCGGCCCAAGCATTCACCTTTTGGATGGTCAACTCACACACAGATCCGGACGAAGTGAAACAAGAGGTCGATGCGCTGGCCGATGTGTTTCATGCCATGCGATCCGCGCGAGCGGATGAGGACGATGTGATCTTGCTGGGTGACTTGAATGCGAGCGAAACGCAACTGGGACGACTGGGTCAGTATCCCGGAATCCGCTGGGTCGTGAGCGGCGGCGCGATGACGAACACACGCAAGAACAAAGCCTACGACAACATCATCTTTCAAGGCCAAGCGACGACGGAGTACACGGGCCGATGGGGAATCATTGACATGGAATCCTTGTTTGG
Organism: Pirellulaceae bacterium; assembly: GCA_963767665.1. Lineage (GTDB taxonomy): Bacteria > Planctomycetota > Planctomycetia > Pirellulales > Pirellulaceae > Rubripirellula. The sequence continues at coordinate 98,715 of CAVYFC010000009.1, read as the reverse complement.
GATCTCGCGTGATGTCGCCCTGACGATCTCCGATCATTTGCCGGTGTGGGCCGAATTTCAATTGTGGGAAGCGCCGACGCAACCGAGCTTCGTCGAGCGGTACCCCAACGCGCGACGATAAGCTCCCTGCAAGAAATCCCACAGCACTTTTCATTGCGTCGTAACGGAGAAGGGCTTTGCGATCAGTGGCACCCATCGGTGCCATCCATCCTTGGCCCCCTCTGAATCCACGGCGACCAGTTTGTGGGGAGCTTGACCGCCAAAATCGGGAACGAGTTACAATGGGCTCCCCACCCGAGTGCGATGTTTCTGATGGCCATCAGGGACCGTGTCATGGGTCGGGCCAAGTTCTTTCGAAACCACTCCAATGCATATCAAGTTGAAACCATGCACAACCCTTTGAAGCGATGTTTTGCAGAGACCTCCGTCCGCCACTTGGCTGTTCAAGGAATCCTCTCCGGTTCCCTCGTTCTGAGCGGCGTTTCCTTTGCTGGGACCATCGATCCCGCGCAAGGAGAATGGCACGCGAAGTACAAGAATCAACAGAACGTACCGGATCCGGCCGAGATGTTATTGAACACCGATGAAGAGCCAGATCTTTCGGATGGCTTCGCACCTCTGTTCAACGGCAAGGACTTGACGGGCTGGTCACCCAAAGGCGGTACCTGCACCTTCGAAGCAAAGGATGGACTGCTCGTGGGAACCTGTGTCCCCGGATCCTCCAGCACGTACCTCTGCACAGACAAGAAGGACTACAAGGACTTCATCTTCACGTGCGAGATGAAATGGGAAGCCGATGGCAATTCCGGTGTCATGTTCCGAGCCCAAACGAAGCCTGGCAAGAACGAAGAAACCGTTTTCGGACCACAAGCCGAAATGGAAGGCATCACAGGCGATCGTTATTGGTCAGGTGGAATCTACGGCCAGAGTTGCGGTGGTTACTTCTATCCACTCTGGTTGAAGGAACACGCCGAAGCGCGAGCCGCCTTGAATCGAAACGGTTGGAACCGTTTGACGATCTCGGCAAAAGGCAATGTGGTCAAGACCTGGATCAATGGTGTCCCTGTCGCGCACTGGGTTGATGACGGAAGCTATCCAGAAGGTTTCTTTGGCCTGCAAATCCACAAGGGACAATCTGGTACCGTGCTGTGGAAAGGTATCCGCGTCAAAGAGCTAACGGAAGGCCATGAGTGAATTGCGCATACAGAAAGCGAATTAGACAGAGAGATAGCAACGGCGCGCATTCGTCCTTTGATCAATCGTTAGCACGTTGCGCGCTCAGTCAAGAACGAGCTATCAAATTGTGATGCTTGATCACCACACCCTCGACTGAGTGGTGGCACAACCGTCTAGTTAACCGGGCTACCCCCTTCGATTGGGCCTTCGATGTATCCCGCATCCTCTTGGTTGGGTGATGCAACATCGAACAAGTTGCTTGTTGATCGCGCGGGTGGTTCTTCAAATCGCCTGTCTGCGTTATTGAACCTCACTTCGCTGAGAGATAATCTATTTCGCAACAGAGCATGGTTCGAAAGTGATCGGCTATGTTCAGAATCGATGCTCTGTTGCGAAACTCTTCTTTTCAAGCGTTGGACCATCGCGATTGCAGTGGCCTCGTCGAGTCACCATGACAGGCTTGCATGGCTCGAACAGTTCATAGCATGAGTTGCTGACTTGTCATGGAGTGCAAGCAATGAGCGCCAGCAAAGATGACATCGGACAAATGTTCGACTCTCGATCATGAATACGAAATCTTTTCCACTTCTATAAATGTCTAAGTGACCGCCACGACACTTTCTTTTTCTCTAATGAGGATCCGTTTGCGTTTGCGAATGTTGAATACGACGCCATTGAGTATCAGCAGCGCCGCCTGAGCATCCAGACTCGCATGTTGACTCGATCTTCGTTTTGGATGGCACGAAAGTCGCTCGATCGCACAAGCCTTGAATCGTTTTGAGACGGCGTTAGAGTGCTTCCTGGGAATCGAAACCGTCCGTCCCTGACGAAGCCGGTTGTCCCGCACTTTTCAATTCCGAATGGAATCACAGAACCACTTCTGGGCGATGGATTGTCTCGAAATAGGTCACACCGAACGCAGCAAAGTGGGTGCTGCGGTCGAAATGGACGGAGTCCCGAACGGCTCGTCGTGGCCGCCTCTCTTGCCGAACGATTCTGCTCCCTAAGCACTTTTTTGAATCTGATTGATGGCGATTGTGACGCAATGATCCAAAGAGAAGCCTGCGTAATTGATGTGGAAGATTGGCCTTCGCTAGGGGAAAACCCCGATGCCGGGTGGTGGGTACTGAGGACTCGCAGCCGGCAAGAGAAGGCCGTTGCCAAGGCTTTGGACGCCATGGCCTGTGTGCACTTTCTTCCCTTAGTGAAGTCGGAGCGGTTTCACGGCGCACGCAAGGCGAGCGTCCAGCTTCCCCTTTTCCCGGGGTATGTCTTCCTGTTTGGTGAGCGTGAATCGGTTTATGAGATCGACCGTACCAAACGCGTGGCGAGCTTCCTCGAAGTGATCGACCAAGAACTGCTTCACCAGGAGCTATCGAGTCTTCGAAAAGCGATTCAGCTTGACGCCGGTTTCGACCCCTATCCGTACTTACATCATGGCATTTGGGCTGAGGTCAAGGCTGGCCCCTACAAGGGGGTTCGGGGGCGCGTCGATCGTGAAACCGACAAGACCAAGCTGATCCTCCAGGTCGATCTCCTGCAATCGGCCATGGCAATCGAACTCGACGGCGGACTGCTGGAAACGATTTGAGAGTCAAGCCTCCCACTCGAGTCCAACGTGACCGTCCATTGTGGTTCTCCCTGAAAGATGCGTGCCCGCTGGGAGCGAGCTTTAGCGGCGATCGCTGGCTCAGCGGTGAGCATCTAGCTTCAGCGGTGACCAGCCAGCTATCGGAGCCCTCCCCAGGACTCCGGTCAGGCCGAGACGCGAAGACTTCAATGAAGACTCCAATGCTGCACAACACCCAAAGTTTGTGGCACGCACATCGGAACAACACATTGGATCTCTGAAAGACTTTGAGCCTCTGCGGCGCCGAGGGTTCAGACCCCATTTTTGAATCGGTTCTTCGCTCCGTTCTTTTCTAAACCTGTTCGATCCACTCTGCACCGTTGCAGGAATCCTGCACATGCAACCCATCTCGTCTAGTCGGATCGATCGAAACGCCATCAATAGTTGATGCCACCGATGATTATTGTAACTGCTATCACTGCATTCCTAACGACCGTGGCCTGTGTGCCACTTTCGATTCTAATGGCACATCGTCTCGGTTTGCTCGATCAGCCCGAGGCGCAGTAAAGTCCACAAGTTTCCTACACCACGTCTGGGTGGGATCGCAATTGCGGCAGGTATCCTGGTCGCGATGGTTGCGGCGACCGTATTCCAGGTGATGAGCGGAGACGCGATTTCGAGGACTCAGTACGGCCAAGTCCTAGCCATTGGTGCGGCGGGGCTCTTCGTCTTCCTAGTGGGCTTCGTCGATGACATTCGTACCATCTCTTCACGCTTCAAGCTGTTGACCTTGATCGCAGCCTCGGCTGTCACGTGTGGATCGGGCGCACTACTGGGAGAACTATGGTTCGGCGGCGAACTGCTGATGAACTTCGGCTGGATCAACTGGATCATCACGATCGTTTGGATTGTCGGCATCGCCGTTTCGATCAACTTCATGGATGGACTTGATGGCTTGGCCGGAAGTTTGGGAATGCTGTCAGCGTCGATCCTGGCCATCGGTCTCATCTCCAACGGGAATCTCGTAGCGGCCATCATCCCGGTGGCCCTCGCGGCGAGTCTGGCGGGATTCTTGTTGTTCAATTGGCATCCTGCGAAAACGTTCATGGGCGATTGTGGCAGCATGCTGATCGGCTTTCTGCTGGCATCTTGCATGGCGATGGCCAATCCGCTCTTGGGAACGATGGAGGGTGTCATCCTGCCTTCACTCGCCCTTTCGGTCGCGATCATTGATGCGGTGCTGACAATGTTCCGACGTCATTACCAACAGCGACGATCGGTGTTCTCGGCGGAGCGAGGTCACATCCATCATCGGCTTCTAGATCGTGGCTTCTCACAGACGCAAACGGTAGTCACAATTCTGTTCGTTTCTCTGGCTGCCGTCGGGATCGGTCTGGTAGCGTTGTCCATGGAAGGCTGGAGCTCCCTGGGAGGTTTCGCCCTCCTTGTGCCTCTCGTCCTTGGTACGTTCCGCTTGGCTGGATCGGTTCGCACCGATGAGATGCTTCACGGCGCTACGTCGCAAGCGAGAGCTCGATCGAGCATCGCGCCGACATCGCGAAAGCTTCGAAAGCCTCCAGTTGGAATTCCAACACGTCATAACGCTGAGTCAGTGGTGGCAGGGAGTCTGTCGCGACCGCGGAACGCCTCGACTTCCGACGGGTCGAATTGACGCTACCTAGCAATGCATCGAAACCGAGACGCCTCGAGTGGGAAGCGACCGACACAGCAAGGTTTGATGGCGACCGGCTTCATGCCACGATTCCCATATCGGAGCGAAAGAGGACAGGTGAAGTCGCACCCATGAAGGTCGAGATCGCTTCGCTCGATTCCCTTGAGCTAGCCGGTGAGCGGCTGGCCCTGTTCTCGCGACTGATGACTGAGTATAGCCTCGATCATCTGCACAAGAATGAATCGAAGCTACGATCGACTACGACATTGGCTCGCGATCTGACATCCAACGACGCGATCAGCCCGGCATCCTCCGGCGAGTACGGCGAGTTTGGGCATCTGCGTGTCGCGATCGTCCACGACTTCCTCTACACCTACTGCGGTGCGGAACGTGTCGTCGAGCAGCTGATCAATGTCTTTCCGCACTGTGACGTCTGTGCCCTGTTCGATTTCTTACCCGAGGAAGAGCGGGGCTTCTTACGTGACAAACCGGTCACGACGTCTTTCCTGCAGCAATTGCCGTTTGCTCGCACCGCACATCGCTGTTACCTGCCACTGATGCCGCTGGCGATCGAACAATTGGATGTCTCCGGCTACGACCTGGTGATTTCCAGTTCCTACTTGGCCGCAAAGGGGGTGATCACCGGGCCCGACCAACTGCATGTTTGTTATTGCCATAGCCCAGCCCGCTACGCTTGGGATCTCCAGCATCAATACCTCGATGAATCTGGCCTCGAATTTTGGCCCCCGAGGGATGCTTGCCCGTTCGACCTTGCATTATCTGCGCACCTGGGATGTGCGGTCGTCGAACGGTGTCGACCATTTCATCGCCAACAGCGAATTCATCGCCCGGCGAATCGAAAAGGTTTACCGCCGACCGGCGACGGTGATCCATCCGCCCGTCGACACCGAGTCCTTCACGGTGGGTTCCCGCAAGAATCGCCAAGACTATTTCGTCGTTGGGCGGATGGTTCCCTACAAGCAAACCAAGATGATCGTCGAGGCCTTTTCCGAGATGCCCGAACGCCGCCTGATGGTTATCGGCGACGGTCCCGACATGGAAGCAGTTCGAGCGATCGCAGGCGAGAATATCGAGATCCTCGGACGACAACCGGCCGACCGCCTGATCGAAGAGTATGCAGCACTGCGAAAGCTCTGATTTTTGCAGCCGAGGAAGACTTTGGGATTGTCCCTGTCGAGGCCCTCGCTTGTGGCACCCCCGTGATCGCATACCGCAAAGGAGGCGTGACCGAGTCGATCGTCGAAGGCGAGCATGGCATCTTCTTCAACGAGCAAACCGAAGAGAGCCTGATCGAAGCCGTCGACCGCTTCGAAGCCGGGTACGATTTACGTCAGTACGACCCCGACGAACTCCACCGCCGCAGCCTGGACTTCTCAAACGACCTATTCGCTGAGAAAGTCACAGAGCGAGTCAAGAAATGGGCAGATGAAAAATGGGCGAGGACCGTGGCCTCGTCTGAGGCTTCGCGAGGGCCAACCGAAAGCCCAACCGACAGTCTCCTACTTGCCAAGACACCGGCGACGTCGAATGTGCTAGAACAACCAAGCACGGAAAGCCCGGCGGCGGACAACGACAGACTTTCATACTGATTCTATCACGCCCTTTTTCTGATGACTGACCACCAATGCCCACGGCCTTAATCACCGGTATCACCGGCCAAGACGGTTCGTACCTGGCGGAGTTCTTGCTGGAAAAGGGCTACGAGGTCCACGGCATCAAACGACGTGCGTCGTCATTCAATACCCAGCGTGTCGACCATATCTATCAGTCACCTCATGTCGAGAACGCCCAATTCAAATTGCATTACGGCGACCTGACGGACACATCAAACCTGACACGGGTCATGAAAGAAGTCCAACCGGACGAGGTTTACAATCTTGGTGCCCAAAGCCACGTGGCCGTCTCCTTTGAGTCACCCGAGTACACCGCCGACGTCGACGGGCTCGGCACGCTTCGTCTCTTAGAAGCGATCCGATTCTTGGGACTCGAAACAAAGACTCGATTCTATCAGGCCTCCACATCGGAGCTTTACGGCCTGGTCCAAGAAATACCGCAAAGTGAGAAAACGCCTTTCCATCCTCGTTCCCCTTACGGCGTTGCAAAACTGTATGCGTATTGGATTACGGTGAACTATCGGGAAGCGTACGGGATTTACGCCTGCAACGGGATCCTCTTCAACCATGAATCACCGCGGCGCGGCGAAACCTTTGTGACTCGCAAGATCACGCGAGGTGTCGCTAACATCGCTTGGGGTCTCGAGTCCTGTCTTTTCCTTGGAAACCTGGATGCGCTACGAGACTGGGGACATGCCAGGGACTATGTCCGGATGCAGTGGATGATGCTGCAGCAGGAAACAGCCGAAGACTTTGTCATCGCCACAGGACGTCAGATCAGTGTCCGCGATTTCATCCGAATGTCGGCGGCGGAAGCCGGAATCGAACTCGAGTTTTCAGCGGCACAGGCATCGATGAAATCGCCACCGTCACCGGGGTACTCGATTCTGAGAAAGCACCGGAAGTTTCGGTCGGCGACGTCATCGTCCGCGTCGACCCGAGGTACTTCCGACCGGCAGAGGTCGAGACACTGCTCGGTGATCCCAGCAAAGCAAAAGAGAAGCTGGGTTGGGAATGTGAAATCGGGATCGAAGAAATGTGCGCCGAGATGATCGCCAGCGACCTGGACGACGCCCGCAAACACGCCTTGCTGAAACAACACGGCCACCAAGTCAGCATTGCAAGTGAATGACACACGACGGCCAAATGCCAACGTTTGACTCCGTTTTGGACCTCTCAGCCACGCATTTCGCGGTGGCACCAGTGAGAGTGAGGCGGCAAACGACTGGCAACGGCAAACCACCGACAGCTGCTCTGTCGTCTCGTTCCCGCCAACTCACGGATGTCCACATATGCCAACGGCCTTAATCACCGGAATCACCGGCCAGGACGGCTCGTACTTGACCGAGCTGTTATTGGCCAAGGGCTACACCGTTCACGGCTTGGTGCGCCACAGTAGTTCGATCAAGAGAACACGTCTGGATCCCTTGTTCTTTGACAAAGAGATCTACGACAACAAACTGTTCTTCCATTACGCCGACCTTGACGACACCACGACCATTCGTCGGGTGCTGCTGAAAACCGAGCCCGATGAACTGTATCACCTGGCAGGCCAGAGCCATGTCGGCGCAAGCTTCGAGATTCCCGAGTCGACTTGTCAGTTTACCGCGATGGGAACATTACGATTGCTCGAGATTGTCCGCGACCTGGGGAAGCATCCCCGGCTTCTAAATATCAGCAGCAGCGAAATTTTCGGACGACCAGACGAGTCACCACAGAACGAGCAAACTCCGATGCGGCCCGTGTCGCCCTATGGTGTCGCCAAGGCGTTCGCCACGAACATGACCCGAGTCTACCGCGAGTCCTTCGGAATATTTGCCTGCAATGCGATCTGTTACAACCATGAATCGCCCCGTCGCGGTGAATCGTTTGTGACGCGAAAGATCACGCGAGCCGCCGCAGCCATTTCACTCGGCTTACAAGACAAGTTGAAAATGGGCAGCCTCGATGGTCGTCGTGACTGGGGCTATGCACCGGAATACGTCGAGGCGATGTGGAGAATGCTCCAGCACGACAAGCCAGACGATTACGTGCTCGCAACGGGCAAGTCCCATCGTGTCCAAGAGTTTCTAGCGGCCGCGTTCGATGCCGTCGGCCTGAATTGGAAAGACCATTACGAAGCCGATCCTCGGTTCATGCGCCCCGCCGAAGTTTCCCGCCTCGTCGGTGACGCCAGCCACGCAGAACGAGAGTTGGGTTGGAAAGCCGAAACCAACCTTTCGGGCTTGGTCAGAGAAATGGTGAATCATGACGTCCGAGAGTTGCATGCAGAGGGTGGCAGGCAGCGTGACGAAGCATTGGAAAGTTCCCTACTTCAGTGATTCTTGTCTTTTCAAGGAGAATGACATCCGTCTTGGCAGTCAGAGTCGAATGAGGGTTCGAACATGTCGACCCTAGCTCAGTCAATCGTCGATGAGCGAGATCCGGTCGCCGCGCAGTCGCCCGACGACGAGGCTTGGGATCTGGTAATTGAGCCACATTCTTCGCTGCTGTCACTGCAACTGGGTGACGTGTGGCGTTATCGCGACTTGTTGTATCTGTTCACGCATCGCGACATCGTTTCGTTCTACAAACAAACGATCCTTGGCCCGATCTGGTTTTTCATTCAGCCAATCTTCACGACACTGATCTATGTGCTCGTCTTTGGCCAGATCGCGCAGTTGTCGACCGACGGAGCTCCACAGCTCTTGTTCTACATGGCCGGGATCACGCTGTGGAACTACTTCGCGGAATGCTTCAATAAGACTGCAACGGTCTTCAAGGACAATGCGAGCCTTTTCGGGAAAGTCTACTTTCCACGATTGATTACACCACTGTCGATCGTGCTATCGAATCTGATGCGGTTTGCGATTCAGTTTTGCCTATTTCTTGCCTTTCTTGCTTGGTACATTTGGCGAGGCGATGTTCAACCCAACACGGTCGCGCTACTGCTGCCGATCACGATCCTGATCATGGCAATGATGGGATTGAGTTTCGGGATGTTGTTCTCGGCCCTCACGACGAAGTACCGGGACATGGTGTTCTTGTTGCAATTCGGCGTGCAACTGCTCATGTACGCGACCCCCGTGATCTACCCGGCATCACAGATGCCGCCGAGGATTGCCGCGGTACTCGCCTGGAACCCACTCGCACCTCTGTTTGAAGCGACACGATACGGGTTCCTCGGGGTAGGAAGCTTCTCGTCGGGAGGGCTGATCTATTCGGCGACCTTTAGCATCGTTGCATTTCTCATTTCGATTTTGATATTTAATCGCGTTGAACGCACGTTCATGGATACGGTGTAGTGACGACCGCCATCCGATTTGAAAATGTCTCCAAGCAGTATCGACTGGGAGAAGTCGGTACCGGCGCGCTCTCGCATGATCTGCATCGGGCCTGGGCAAAATTGCGAGGTCAGGCGGATCCATTTGCCAAAGTGGGGCAGGTCAATGACCGTGAGAAGAAGACTTCTCCTAGCGGCGGTGAGTCAAAGTATGTCTGGGCGCTGAAGGACATTGACTTTGGAGTCGAGAAGGGAGAAATCCTTGGGATCATCGGCCGCAACGGCGCCGGGAAATCGACACTGCTAAAGCTACTCTCGCGTGTTACCGCCCCAACGACGGGCCGAATCAAAGCCAGGGGACGGATCGCCAGCCTGCTAGAGGTGGGAACTGGCTTTCATCCGGAACTCACTGGCCGTGAGAACATCTATCTCAATGGTGCAGTCCTTGGGATGCGACGACATGAAATCACCAGACAACTCGATGCCATTGTGGAGTTCAGTGGCTGTGCAAAGTACATCGACACGCCAACGAAACGTTACAGCAGCGGGATGACGGTGAGGCTAGGATTTGCCGTCGCCGCACATTTGGATTGTGAAATCCTCGTGGTAGATGAAGTGCTAGCAGTTGGCGACGCCGAATTTCAAAAGAAGTGCATTGGAAAAATGCATGAGGTTTCCCAAGGAAGCGGTAAGACCGTCCTGTTTGTGAGCCACAATATGGGTTCCATTCAAGCCTTATGCAGAAAGGGGGTCTTGCTGGACCGCGGGATGGTAGCGTCCATTGCTTCGGCATCAGAGACGGTGAACGCCTACTTCGAAATGAACTCCGAAGCGGGAAATGATTCGTGTTGGAGATCCCGGAGCAAGTCGGATGCGGCCTTCTCAGTCGAAGAGATTGATGTGGTGGGCCAAGACGCAAGATCACGCGTGATTGACCCAGATGACTCCTTCGTGATCAACATGCGTTACGTCATTCGCGAGACTCTTCCACCCATGCGTTTAGGCTTTCAACTCTGTGCATCGGACGGAACCGTCGTCGTTGAAGCGTACGACTCCGACGACCCTCAGTATCGGATACCACGTTCGGCGGGTCACTATTGCACGTCCTGTACCATTCCAGGACGACTCCTAAGACCTGGCACGTATGCACTAACAGTGAATGCGGGGATTCCGAACGTCGCGAACCTTTGGAATCGAGAAGCGATCGTAAAATTCATGATCCAAGAGAGCCAGCATGAAGATCCACACCGTGTACGCAGACACGGTCTGCTACAACCACGATTCGAATGGCAGACTCTAACATGCTAAAGAAGATCTCTCGCCGCATCCTTCGGAGCGAACTCCACCAACTTGCTGTGGAAAGACACTCACTCGACCGGCTGGCTACGACCTTAACGCCAATCGACGAGTTTCAGGACACCGACGTGTTCATAGCCGGCTACCCGAAGTCAGGCAACACATGGATGCAATTACTTGTTGCGTCAGTGATGTATGGGTTGGACCCCATGAATACCCCAGACACATTGATTCAGGAGTTGGTACCGGACATACATTACAAGACTTTCTACAAGAGATTTGGCGCCGTCACCTGCTTCAAGACTCACGCTCTACCGCAACGAGAGTACAAGCGCGTACTGAACATCGTGCGAGATGGACGTGACGTCCTATGCTCATATCGAAGCTTCAGTCAGGCATTGGGTGGGGTTAGCGACATCGACGCCATGCTCGATGGCGACAACCTACTGGAGTTTGGCACCTGGAGAGATCATGTTCTGGCTTGGAATGCGAATCCGTTCAATGCCGAAGTGCTTACGATTCGCTACGAAGATTTGAAGACAAATTGCTCCTATGAATTGCAGCGAATCAGCGAATTCCTAGGGCTCTCCCGGTGTTACGAAGATCTCGTCGCAATCGCTGAATTGACCCAGGTTGACAACATGAAAGAGCGCGAAAGAAAGCTAGGCTGGGACAACAAAGTGTGGCCGGCCGACAAGGCATTCGTTCGACGTGGCGTGAGCGGATACTTCAAGGACGAACTTTCAAAAGCACAGATAATTCGTTTCAATGAGCTCTGCGGTGACGCCCTGAAATGCTTGGACTACCCACTCTAGGCTCGACTTGCATCCTTGCGATCGACGGAATCACCCGACCGACGCGCGGTGAGAGAACTTTGGTGGATCACCTCTGCAGATCGGAGCGAGCACGCTGCTTGGCTCGAAAGGATCCAAGCACAGCTGTGTCTACAAGAGCCGGCTTTTTACGAACTTTCGTACTACACGTAGATTCTGGAAGGTTGATTCGATCTTTGACGAAATCGATCGCTCTTGAACCAATCGGGATCTTCGGCTCACGCGATCCAAAGAATGCAGGGCTTGAATCCAGTGAATCCCAAAAGCCGAATCACCGGTGGGCCAACGCGAGCATTGTTCAAAGCCAAAGTCTTGGGGCGATACGACGTTCAGTATTTCCAGTGTGAGCAGACAGGCTTCATACAGACGGAAGATCCTTACTGGCTCTCGGAAGCCTATTCGACGGCCATCACGGCGTTGGACCTCGGCATTGTGTCACGGAACATTGAAAAGGCTGCAATTGCGGAGTCCACGATTGAGTGTGCGTTGCCCGAAGGTTCAAGCTTTCTTGACTTCGGGGGTGGCTACGGAATGTTCACCAGACTCATGCGGGATCGCGGTTACGATTTCACGCACTATGACTCTCACTGCAAGAATCTCTTTGCATCCGGGGCTGCGATTGAGAGCCTAGATGATCGTAGCGTAAATCGCTTTTCGCTTACCACAGCCTGGGAAGTGTTTGAGCACATTCCAAACCCGAGGGAGTTATTGGCTCAACTTATGTCGGTAACCGATGCGATTCTATTCTCAACCGAACTCGTGCCTCAACGTAGCATCACGAAGCCGGATGACTGGTGGTACTTTACCCCGGAGACCGGTCAGCATGTTAGCTTCTATACGGCCGATGCGATTTCCACGCTGGCCAAGGAGCAGAACCTTCATTTCTACTCAGACGGTTTTGGCACGCATCTGTTGTGCGGATCAGAACTGAAGACCGACCCATTCGTTCGAAGGCAAGTGAGCATGCTCCACCGCTTCGCTAGAAGGCTTGGATCCCTTGCCTCCTCTCATACCTCGCTTGTGCAGTGAAACGGAGAGAAAGCCTACTTCAGCAAGATTTTGAACTAGCTTTGGATCATTTGCAGCAAGACCACAGCCGAAGCGAAGTTGGGACATGAGACCCAGACCATCTGTGCTCATTGACGGTGTGGTTCTTTCTGAGAACAGATACCAAATCGGCATCTGGCGAATGTTCTATGAGCTGCTCTCTAGATTGGCAGGTCAAGCAGACATCACGCTGTGGTTGCGAGCCCCTGCCGTTCAACCACTTCCGCCGGGTATCAACGTCATACACGATTGCTCTCGAGTTGCGATACGGCGTAGGGATGTGCCAAGACGTTTCCTGAAGCGATTACGACCAGAAGTACCTCATGCCATCCGAAAGCAGGTCGATTCAAACACAATTTTTCACTCAACGTTCTACACCCCGTGTCCGCTGCAGGAACTGAAACAAGTGACTACGGTGTTCGACATGATTGCGGATATGGCTTATTCGATCATGGGACCTCATACGGATTTGAGTACCGAAGTGAAGCTTCGTGAAGTCCGGGCTGCAAAGCGGATCATCGCGATATCGAATGCGACAGCATCGGACCTGGTTCGCTTTTACCCGCAAGTTGCAGATTGCATCGAAGCAATCCCATTGGGCGCCAACCATCTTTGTCCTGAAAAGGACTTTGCTGCTGAAAAGAAGCTTGACTTCGAGTATGCATTGTTCGTTGGGCATCGCGACGCTTACAAGAACTTTGCCACAGTTCTGAGCACTAACCCATCCTTCCTGGCCACCGGGTTTGCGTCTGCGGGTCGTCGGTAATCCGCTTGGCGATCATGAGTGGCGACTGATTGATGCACTGTCGATCCGCAAGCTTATCTCGGAGGCAGGTAGAGTTTCTGATGAAGATCTTCAGGCCGAGTATCGCCATGCCGAGTTCTTCATCTTTCCAAGCCTGATGGAAGGATTTGGTCTGCCTTTGCTCGAAGCTCAGTTGAATGGATGCCCCGTTTTATGTAGTGACATACCGGCATTTAGGGAAGTCGCAGGCAATGCAGCCGTCTACTTTGATCCGAGGCTGAGCGAGAGTCTCGTCGCAGCAGTCGCCGGCTTCATGCAATCGACCGATTCACAGGACTTGAGAGCACTTGGCTATGCCAACGCAACACGATACGACTGGGACAGAACCGCAGCTGCAACGCTACGAGTTTACGAGCAGCTTGCCGCGTCGCCCGTGACCGGAGCTTGCCAATCAATGGAAAGACTCGAGTTTGCCTAGCTAGCTGAGAGTGCTGTCCCCGGCGGGCCAAGGGCGTTTTAGCTACGCCAGCCATCCATCTAGTTCGTTTCGAAAGCTGGCCAGATCGCTTGGGCAGCCGACCGTGATCCAGCTCAACTGGGTCGCCGAGTTCCTGGATTGGAGATCGTTCTTTCGTTCTAGGCCCTCGACTCCGCTGGTGTGGCGGTTAGCGGATATGAATCCCATGACCGGTGGCTGCCACTACGCTGATGATTGCGAAAAGTTTCAATCGATCTGTCGAAATTGCCCCCAGCAGCCGCCGCAACGACATCGTGATCGCGCTGAGAATCAGTTTAGGCAGAAGCAAGAAGCCCTCGCATGGCTCCGAGACGAAGATTTGACTCTTGTTTGCCAGAGTGAGTGGATGAGTGGGTTGGCCCAATCCAGTTCTCTACTGCAAAGATTTGATCGCGTGGTCATCCCGAATGGTGTTGACCGCTCCGTTTTCTACCCGATCGATAAGGCGACTGCTAGGAAAGCACTTGGAATTGAAACGACGTCCCCGCTTGCGTTGCTGTGCGGATTCTCGGGCGAGCCGAGAAAGGGCCTCGACCGCTTGGTGAAGTCAATTGATGAGTCACGTCTGTCGAAGCAGTGTTTCATCATGCTTGGCCAGAGCGAAAATTCTCTGAGTCGTCAGGCGGGTTGGAAGACCTTCTCCGCGACTCAAGACAGGTCCATTCTGCGTCTGATTTACAGTGCAGCTGACTTGATAGTGTTTCCCTCGCTGCAAGATAATTGCCCCAACACGGTCCTCGAGTCGATGGCATGCGGGACTCCGGTACTTGCCTTTGGTGGTTCTGGCACGGCAGAGATCATTCAAGCGACGGGGGGCGGGTGGCTGGTAGAGAACCGGCAGTTTGGTGAAATCGTATCGCTGCTTGAGAATCTGCTGAACTCGCCAGAGAAAATCGCCAGCGTGGCTTGTCAATGTGTTCCGGGAATCACTTCGCACTTCGATTACGATCGAATGCTGGACGAGTACATTTCACTGTACTCGCGACTGAAATGTCGGTGATCAGCGAATCGTTGACTGCACCCCGTCCTGTCGAAGGCGCGCGCCAAAGTCGAGCCGACGTGTCGTCGTTTTTACGCCGAGATCTGTGAATTTCCGACATGGAACGGGTGTGCAGCTGAGCTACTTGCAGAGTTTTTTTCCGAATGAGTTTGTCGCCTTCAACTTTGGTGGGAAAGAGTACGGTGTCGTCGACACATCGATATTGGTCGAGTCAAAGTTGGCTGCTGCTTGGCCTCTGAAATCTCGCGGACGCCGGCTTTGGATGCGGGCTTGCGAAGCGTCTCCACTGGCGTTCTGGCGAAACAATCATCTAACGGAGCGTGGTCGGCGATTCGTCCGCAAAGCGATCAAGGCGACCGATTGCGATCATGCACTCGTGGTGGTCGATAGCGAACGAACGGCATGTCGATTCAACTCGATCCAGGAGGGCGTTGAACGTCCATATTCGGTGGTGCTCTACGATCTGGTGCATTGCGATGTGGCGAAGACCAGTGAATTGGCGGAGCTGAAGCGTTGTATCGCGAATGCGCGACACGTGTTCGCAATCAGCGAGCCGCTCGAAGACGTGGCGAAGCAGCTTGGTGCGACATCCGTTTCGCCGATCGGCTTTTTCCGTCCACCTGTCTCGACATTGGATCATTGCCAGAATAGGCCTGAATTGAACCCGATCAGGATTTTGGTGCTGGGGCATGCGGCGCCGGGACCTCTTTCCGAGTTGGAGCAAGCGCTGATCGAAGTGGCATCGAGTCACACTGTTCCCAAACTTGAACTGAATTACGTTGGGGCGCCGATTGCAGGCTTGAATTTTGAATCGTCGAACGTCCTATCGATGATCGACCACGGCATCGTTTCAAATGAGCAGCGGGATCAGATTGGTGCAAGTTGCGACTTTGCCATCTTGGCCGGCCCGGCCAACGACGTGAATCAGTGCCCCTTTGCTAAGTATTCCATTCCGTCGAAGATGGGGGACTTTGCCGCCTTCGGTTTACCATTCATTGCCAGGGTGTCCGAGGGTAGCGCGGCACAACGTTTCATCGAATCCGAGATCTCTGATTTTGCCTTGATTGCCGGATCGAAAGGGCAGCTGACAGAGCAGCTACGATGGATGATCGAAAATCCGAGTCAAAGAGTCGCGATGGGGAAGAACGCAATGGCGTTCGCACGACGAGCTGTCTTACTACCGGCCGCCGCTGGTGACTTTCGAAGCGAGCTGGCCAATTGATTGACACCGTCGATTTCCTGAGCCAGCGTCAATCTCGGTTGCCGAAGAAACGAAGCGCAGCTCCATCCAGACACAGCGCGATCGATGTGGGTGTGATCTCCACGCTCGATCTCAATCGGCACGGGGGGCTCGAAACCTACGTGCGGTCGCTGAGTACCGAACTGGTCGCCGAGGGCCAGGCCATCACTTGGAATGGACAACCAACACTCGAGACGTATCAATTCGATCCAGATTGGGCGAGTTTGAACCGTCGGTTGTTATCGCTCATGACGCGCTCCCATGTGCGATGGATGAGTCGTAAGATCGCCGAATCGGTCGGTAAGAGCCTATGCGAAGACTGGCTCCGTCAAGCACGGGTCATGCACTATGTCGGGACAGGATGGAACCTGCTCGGCTTTCCCGCAGTCCGAGCCGCAAGAAAGCTCGGTGTGGTTTCCACCTGTTGGCCAGCGATTCACCCGGGGCAATGGGGTGACAGCGAACTGGACTTTGATCTGTATTCCAGGTTGGACGCGATTTTCGTGCAATCAGACTTCGAAAAGGATCTCTTTGTTTCACGTGGGATTGATCCCGAACGACTCGTTCGATGTGATTTGGCACCCTCCGTTTCGATGTCTGGGAATCCAACTGCGTTCATCCAACGCCACGGATTGGTCGGCAGACAGTTGGTTCTGTTCATCGGTCGCAAGTGTCATCGAAAGGGTTACCATGCCGTTCGCCAGGCGGTTTCGATAATGGCGGGGCGCGGCCGTCCAGTGACTTTGATCTCCATCGGGGCAGACGTGGATGACTCCTACCCGGCTTTGCCGAAGGAAGCTGATTTGGATTTGGGTCGTGTCGACGATCTTGACAAAGCCGATGCGCTGGCGGCCTGTGATGTGATGGCGCTTCCCTCGTCGGTTGAATCGTTCGGCATTGTCTACACCGAAGCTTGGGCATACGGAAAACCCGTTGTCTGTGGCCCGTCGCCAGCCTCGCAGGAACTGGTCGATCGACACGGCGCTGGTCTGGTTGGTTCGATGCAACCCGATCAACTGGCGAAGACACTCGAAAGACTCTTGGATGATCCGCAGCTTCGCACAGCCCTGGGGAATGCCGGACGCGATGCCGTGCAAAGCGAACTCAGCTGGTCCGCGGTTGCGAAACGCCACCGCCAGACCTGGGACCGCTTGTCAGAGCAAAGATCCTTCATCGAGTCAGTCTAGTTCGATGATGGATTCAAACCGCTTTTTCGTTGCAGGGCCTCCTAGGTTGGGAACGAATGCGGTTTGTGTCGGCGAAAACTCACCTCGACATTTGAGATGGAATTGTCCGAAACAGAATTGATCATCGAAGCGGGAAGTCGCTCGTCGGAAAGTCACGACAACGTGAAGCCGCCACGGATTGGTGGCGAAGATCGCAAGGATCCCGCCGGTTATCATTCGTCGCTCAAAGCGCTCTTGGTATTGACAGAACCGCCGCTGCCATTCGGCGGTGCAGCTTCTCGATGGTACTATGTTTTGGCGACAGAGCTGATTCGCCGCGGGGCATCGGTGAAAATCTTGTGCTGTTCCGGAGGGGACGATCGGGATCAGGAAGCAGCGGAGTTACTGGGGCGAGACGCGGAGATCCATTTCTTCAGCCCACAGCAACGTCGTGGATTGAGACGTCTTGCCAGCTTGGTCCACCCACTCAGTCACCTTTTCAGTTCTCAAATGCAGGAGGAGTTGTACTCACTTGATCTTGAAGGTTTCGATATCATCCAGTTCGAAACGCATTTCTCAGGCTGGCTTGTTGATAAGTCAATCGACCACGCCGTGATGAACGTTCACAGTCTGTTCGCGATCGATCACCAACGTTCCGCCAGCACGCTTCGCGGACGTCTCGCAGCCCTATTTCTATTGCGAGCCGAGCGGAAGATGCTCAATCGCTTCCAAAGGCTTTCCGCATTGACTCCGCGGCTTTCGCAACGCCTCAACGAGATGGTCCCAGGAACTCCTGTAGTCGTCTGTCCGATGTCGGTCGACCTGAAACTCTACGATTTCGAAGCTCGCCCACCTCAATCGTCGTCGGCGCCCTGCATCGGGATGATCGGCTCATTCCACTGGGGCCCAACACAGTCAGCGGGCACCACACTCATTCGATCGATTTGGCCCGTAGTCAAGAGTCAACTTACCGATGCGACGTTGATGCTAGTGGGCCGCCAAGCGGATGAATTCTGCAGTGGATGGGATCTGCAAGAAGACATGGAGGTGCATACTGACGTCCCCGATTCTCTGCCTTTTTTCCGTCGGCTTGATGTGATGGTCTATCTGCCGACCGTTGGCAGCGGCATGAAGGTAAAGGTGATCGAATCGATCGCTCTCGGGACACCCGTCGTGACAAACGCGGAGGGTGGTGAAGGACTTCCCGAGGAGATCCTTTCGACAATCTGTGTGTCGGATGAAGCAGCGGCTGTCGAGCGGATTGTCTGGCTCGTCCGGCATCCGGAGGAAGCGCTGGCTGAAACCAAGCGGCTAAGACAGATTCTCGCGCGAGAGCTCTCCATCGAGCAGTGTGTCGACAAAACGCTCACCTTCGCATGTGGGGCACGCCAATCGTGAAGGACATCGCTCCGCTGCGGATTTCGGCGACCGGGTACGTCTCGACAGATGAAGGAAGTGTTGCGGCGGCGAATGCAGTGTTCCTGCGAGAACTCCTCGGAATGGGGCACACTGTGACCTTTCATTCCAAACCCAGCTTCGTCGATCCGCGATCAGCTGTCAGGAATTGCGACGGAATGGATCGGTTTTCGTTTGTCGACTGCACGAATCGTTTCCCAACACACTTAGCGGGTTACATGTCCAGTCATCCGCGAAGTCTTCCGGGACGAGTGATCTCTGCGATCGAACACAATTCCTACAACCGCAGCGTGATCGAGTCCATGCGTGCTCGCGTGTCGACGCATTGCAGTGACATTTCGCTCTGGCTGGGGACTTGGGCGGCATCGCGGCTTGCCGGGGTGCCGACGATTAGCTTTGCGCAGGGCCCACCGGGAACGGATGCACGATCGGTCTCGCGACACCGCGTGTTGATCGAACGTCTGACGAGTCGCAAGTTTTACCTTCAAATGCGAGCGCTGGCACAGTTGCGAATGGTGACTTCCGTCAATTTGGCCAAGCACAGTGATCATGTGATTGTTGGAAGTTCATGGTCCAAACGCGAATTGATACGAACACTGAATGTGGCAGACAAGAACGTATCGACGCTTCCCTATCCGATCGATCTCGCTCTCTTCCGACCGCCTGAAGAGCAACGCCGAACCGACGGACCGTTGAGGGTTCTGTGGCTAGGAAGATTTGTTCCGCGAAAGCGATTGGATCTTTTTTTGGACGGTCTGGAACTTGCAATCAGAAACGGCATCGATGTGCGAGCAACGGTCGTGGGACGTTCTGGTTTCGTGCCGGGGTTTGAAAAGTTGCTCGAGATGTTTCCGTTTCAGGATCGACTCGCCTACCGACCGTTTGTCAAGCGTGAGAGCGTTCCGGAACTGTTCTCGGAAACAGATGTTTTGGCCCAGCCGAGTGACAATGAAGACTTCGGCTCCTCCGTGGCGGAATCGCTTGCCTGCGGAGTCCCCGTGATCGTCGGCGCAACAAACGGGACGGCCGATTACCTCTGCCCCCGATCGATCCGTTTGTCGGGAGATACGAAGGAAGAGTTTGCCACTGCGATCTCGCATTTCAGTGAAGCAAAGCGACGTGGCGAATTGGTTGATCCAAGACCGAGCCGATCGGTAGCCGAGCGACTGTTTGATCCAACTTCGGTGACCCGGCGGCTTGAATCGATACTCAATCACGTTGCTTCCACGAGATCGAGTGTTTCAGTATGACCACCGGCATTTCCAATGAAGAATCGTCGTCGGGAATTCCTCGAGCAAGGCCACGATCAACCTACCGAGGCGATCATTGGTCCAGATGACAATCTGGTCAAGTCGAAGAATGCCGGACTTCGGGATTGAGTTGTCCGTCTTGCCGGGATTGTGCCAGGCTGCGAGAAACCGTTGCAAGAGTTCCCCAATCCCGGGCGAATCACTAGTGAATTTGGAATCAGTATCACGTCATGCCGCCCAACGATGAGTGACTAATCATGTCAATGCGTCCATCGAGTCCCGTTTGCACATCGAACCCATGGCACAACGAAGTAGCAGCTTGCGAAAGCCCGTTATCGCCAGGGATTTCGAATCTTGCACCGCGCGTGAATCGACCCACCATATCAATCGTGCTTCCGACATTCCGAAGGCCCGAACTGCTGCGCAGATGTCTCGACACGCTTCTCACACAGACCCATCCCGCTTGTGAAATCATCGTGGGGAGACGTGAGGGAGATATCGACTCCGCAAAGATTCTTGCTCAATACAAGAGTCGTAGCGGTGGTCTCGTTCGTGATGCGGTCGTTGGCCGAGATGACAATCTCGTTGCCTCCATGAACGCAGCGTTGGCGCTGTCCACAGGTAGTCTGGTCGCATTGACTGATGATGATGCTGAATTTCCGAGCGATTGGTTGGAACGAATGGTTTCGTTGTTCCACGATCCTTCTGTCGGCGGTGCGGGCGGGAAAGATATCCAAGCTGCCAACCCCGGTGAAGCGACAAAGGTCGGGTTACTCCAATGGTTTGGACGAATCATCGGCAATCATCATCTTGGAATCGGGCCCGTTCGCGATGTCGATGTACTCAAAGGAGTGAATTGTTGCTTTCGCGGTGACGAACTGCGGGCGATCGGTTTTGACCGGCGATTGCGAGGACTCGGCAACGTTTCAAACTGGGAGCTTGCCGTGTGTTTTGCGTTTGCGCGACAAGGTTATCGACTTGTCTTCGATCCATCGTTAGAAATCATCCATCATACTGGACCACGGTTTGACGACGACACCAACAACCGAGGCATCTTCAACGGCGCGTCACATGCCGATTCGGTTTACAACGAAACACTGCTGGTGATGGAGCATTTGTCATGGTCGCGGAGGTCCGCTTTCATTGCTTGGGCCATGCTATTCGGCACGGGATCGACGCCAGGTCTGTTGCAGCTGCCGCGGGTTGTTGCCAGGCAGTGCAGTCTGGCGTCATCGTTGTCTCGATATTGGTTCACCTTGCGGGGCCGTATCTCGGCCTTGTTTTGCCTCAGCCCGTCTTCTCGAACACACGCCTCTCCAAGTCTGGATCCGAAGCTCCATTGAGCTTCGAAAGTCTTGTAAGTGTCTGTTTGCACTTTGTCAAACTTATCGTCATGAGAGTATTCGTCGCAGTCACCTTGGCAGATCAGAATGTCGTCCGAGTTACAAGAATGCCCAGAACCTCGTCAGTCCGATGCTAATCGAAGGAATGCTCCATTGAGTCGCGAAATGCGAGTCGCGTTTGTATCCCCGATTGGCTCGATTGCTGGCGGCGAGCGCGTTTTACTGGAAGTCGCTCGTGAATTGCAGAGCAAGGGCCACAAGGCGAAAGTCTTCTGTCTGCGCGAGGGAAGCTGGACACGTGGCGCATGGGGTTCGGACGTAGAGGTTGTCGCACCGACGCATGGTTATCGTATTCGGTACCCTTGGTCAGTGGCTCGCGTCGCAATGTGGCTACGCCGAGAACTGCGACTCTACAAGCCAAGCATCACCCATGCCAATCATGCAAGCTGGTGGATTTCTGCCTGGGCTGCACGAGGTTTGAGCGCGTCCACGGTGTGGCATCTGTATGATTACCCCGACCACCGTGACCTGCCGACCCGCATCGGCGAGCGTTGTCCACCCAATGCGACCTTGTTCACCTCAAAGTATGTAGCGTCGGCCTATCCGAATCTAACGAAACGACGCCACGTGGTCATCCCTCCGATTACCGTGGAACCCAACGACTTTCGCCTCGCGCCACGTGACGATTCGGCGCTGACCCAGCACGGTCTAGGAGATGCGAGGTTCGTTGTCACGGTGTGCCGCTGGCAACCGCACAAGGGTCTTCACGTTCTGGCCGCGGCCGCTAAGCGATTGAGAGAAACAAGCAGTGGACACGAGGACCTCAAGTTTGTTCTGGTCGGCAAACCATCGAACAACGCCGAAATGGCATATCGGTCTCGCGTGGTAAATGAGATCAAGGCATCCAATTTGGATAACATGTTTTGTTTCGTCGAAGACTGCTCGGATGCCCAACTGCGGTCTCTCTATAGCAATGCGATCGCGTTGGTCCATCCTGCTTTGTCAGAGGGTTTTGGTTTAGTGCTGCTTGAGTCGATGGCACTCGGTCTGCCGGTGGTTGCGTGTGATGCATCGGGACCGAAGGATATTCTGCAGGATGGACGAGGCGGTCTAGTCGTTCCACGCGGAAATGCTGAAGAACTGGCGCTAGCGATCAATCGAATCGTTTCTGATACCAAGCTTCGGCAAGAGCTTTCGGTGACTGCGACGCATCGGGCGTCGGAATTGTGTCGTAGCGAAATGGTGGCTCAAACGCTCAAGCTCTACGAGCAGATTTCATGATTCTTGTTCCTCTACATTCACGCCCAGAGCCCCAACGGTGGCTCGCAGCTTGAAACTGCGATTGATTTTGCCAGGTCTTTTCCGACTCTTCCTTGCCTTCGTGGTTGTCATCCACCACAGCTTCCCATTGCGTTTGGGCGCCTGGGCGGTGGCGATGTTCTTCATACTTTCAGGGTTCTGGATTTCTCGCATGTGGCGGGCCAGTTACTCGCGAAAGCCATCTCCCTACCGAACGTTCGTGATCAGCCGCTGGTGGCGAATCGCTCCTCTGTTTGTCGCCGTGCAATTGATTGCCGCTGCACTTGTCCTCGGCGGGAATTCCGTAGTCAAACCGTCAGAGATATCCGACTGGTGTTGGTGGGCTACCCAGCCGACCGTCGTTGGCTCAACCCAGTTTGGGCGACTGTTACCGCCCTCGTGGTCTTTGGACGTGGAAATGCAGTTCTATCTGATCGCCCCGTTTGTTGTGGCGGCAGCGGTGATGCTCGCGGAGCAGAGGCGTCGTCGGTTATCAGTTGGCAGTATTCCGTTCGCCGAGAAGCGTGAGAACCTACCTGCTCACACCGCACCGTCGGTATTGAGTGACGAGCAAAGTCTCGAGGCAGTGGCTAACGAATTCAGTAGGCATGGAAAACTTGCTCGCTCGGCTGCGTTGCTGACGGTTGTTGGATTGGGCGTTTGGTGCGTTTGGCGACTGGAGCATGGGGCAACCCTAGAAACGCCGAGGTTGGACGTCTTTGCCTGGTTATTCCTGATCGGCGTGGGATGCGAGTTGGCCAACTGGCGACCCTCGGCGACGGCTGCCCTTGCCAGTGGCTTGCTGTTGATCGCCGTCATCGGTTTGACCTACGCCAATGCTGCAACCAGGCATCTTGTTTGGGTTCGCGGTGCTGAGGCAACATCGCGAGAGGTAACATCACAAGAAATTTGGGGCTCGCTGTTTTTTGTGAGCACTGCGCTGGTCGCACTCCCACTAGCGATGCGGACGGTTCATCAGCGGTCATCCAGTTGGGATCGCTGGTTGGGGGATTTGTCGTACCCGCTGTATCTGTTCCACTGGATTCCGAGGGATTGGTACTACGCCAACATGGATTTGTCGCTGGGAGTTTTGCAAACTGGTGGACTGCTCTTTGCAAACATTGCAATGGCGTTTGGCGGAGCGATTGTGTTGCTGCAATGCGTCGATCGCCCGATTCAAAAATGGCGTCAGCGATGGTTGAAGGGGCGAACGGCGGGTCAGTCGGTAGTCTGTCGCAGACCGCTGGCGAGCGAGTAGACCATGCAGGCTGTGGTGAATCTGCAACTTTATCGAAAGATCGTTGAGCAGGTGGCATGTAAAACGCCATCAGCAATCCGATCAAATTTGGACGTCGCCTGCCGAGTCTTCGCGCGGCCCATGAATGTTTGAGACTACAACCGTCATTGTCGCGTTCCTGATCTGTCTGCCAGCGGTGGAGATGGCGATGCGGCAGTCGACATGGTTGATCGACTATCTGTTCTTTGTCGTCGCTCTGAACCGCGGCATTCGGCGCATCGTCGATTACCACAATGGTGAATTCAACTCACTATCCCTCATCAGCTTGACACCGATCATCGTAGGTGGCCTAGCAGTACTGGTGGTGTTGATCGAACTGAATCGTCGTGACCACCAATTCGGACGTCGAACTGCCACGGTTTTGTACCTCTACGGCGGCGCGGTGGCCTATGCGTTTGCGATTGGATTCGTCAATGCGAAATTTGGAGCGGTGTACGCGCTGGGTGACTACATTGCGCCGATTGGTTTGATGGGGTATGGAGCGCTTTGGTCGGACGATGAAAGGACGATCGATCGCTGGTGCCAATCGTTCGCCATTTCAGTATTGGCTGTCGCGGTCTATGGAATCTGGCAATTCTATACGATCCCGCCCTGGGACAGCTTTTGGCTAATGGCGACGAAATTGGACGGCTACATGGGGCTCCCAGAACCAACGAAAATGACATTGTTTTCCACGATGGCAGAACGCGGTCCAGCGGCGACCTATTTGTGCAGCGGATTGTTGCTGCTCTCGCTGCGACCGGGGACATTGGGCGTCTTAAGATGGCCATCCGCCGCCGTCGTCTTGTATGCGATGTTGCTGACCTATTCGCGAACAACTGTGATCTTTGCGGGACTGGCCGTGCTTGTGTTTCCGATTCTGAATCGTGGTTCCGCAATCATTCCCGTGATCGCACTCTCAGTTCTAGCGATGGTCGGTGGTCCTGCCTTGATGAACCGTCTACCAGGTCAAGCATCGGCCAGGGTCGAAACGATTGGTTCGATCCAGGATGACGGTTCCTTTAAAGGTCGAATGACCCTACTTGGACTTTCTATGAAGGCATCCTTGACGGAGCCGCTTGGACTTGGAATCGGTGCGACTGGGATATCCCAACGAGTGGAAAAGGCGGAGAAAAGTGGACACGGAGATAGTACTGGCTATGCGGAGACTCTCAGCACCTACGGATGGATCGGTTTCCTCATCATCATATCGGTCCTCTACCGTCTTTGGCGGGCCTCGGCTGACTTGATTGCGTCACAACTCGATGACGCAAACGTGCGCATTTTTCGTGCCTGGTTCATTGCTGGAATGGTGGCATTGTTCTCCGGTAATTGGTTAGCTGGGGCATCTTTCTTTTGGGTTCTGGCGGGCTACTGTCTCGGTCGAGTTGATGAGATTGAACAGCACGCGGCGGATGAGGAATTTGATGAGGATTGGGAAAGTGAGTCCGAGGGAGTGAGTCGTCGTGGGACCGTTGGCGGAGCGCTTTCCTACAACCGACGTTCGCTCGTGCAAGGCTAACCCGTTCTTGCGTTGATGGACAATGCGAGATTGGCAACGGCAGAGAGACGGAAATGCGACTACGTTCGCCCGAGTTGATTTGGAAATGGTCGCGGCGTCTGCATGCACGTGGCTATCGACGCACGGCTCGTATTGTCAAAACCCTCAATTATCTTGCTCACCGCGCTCTCCTGCCGGCCGAGGCGATTGTGGGCGAACACCTCATACTCGAGCATTATGCGTTGGGGATTGTCATGCATCCCAATGTGACGATTGGAAATGATTGTCGGATCTATCATCACGTCACGATCGCCGGAGAGATGGCAATCGATGCGCCGGAGCGAGTCGTGATCGGTGATCGCGTGACAATCGGCGTCAATGCGGTGATTCTGCCGCGTCTTTGTCGTGGTCTAACAATTGGCGATGACGCAATCATTGGTGCTGGTGCAGTTGTGACCACCAACGTGCCTCCGCGGGCAATCGTGGTCGGTGTTCCGGGAAAAGTCGTTCGGATCCGATCCGACGAAGAATTGACAAGTTAGCTGTGTCGCGAGAGCGTGCGCTTTGATCCTGGTGGAACGAATAGGTATCAGGAGTTTGTTGTATCTGTGAATACTGCGAGAAATCTTGAGAGCAGTCCAGCGAATGCTGGTCTACTTGTCCAAATTATCGGCGTGCCACGAAGCGGAACGACGATGCTGGAAAAGATGCTGGCAAACGGTGAGGACTGCGTTCAGTGCGGTGAGGTTGCAGGTGCGATTCGACTGCGACAACCATTTCCAGAGCACTTGCAGTTGCTTGAAAATACACCTGAATCCCAGTTTCACTTTCAGGCTTCAAAACTTTGCCCCACGGGAATTGTAACGGACTCGGCCAAGGATCGATGTTGGGTCGTCAAGTCTCACCTACGAGCAATCCGGAATGGGATGCGAGTGGTCAACCTCCTCATTTGGAAAAGCCCAACAGAGTTGGCTTACTCCAGGTGGAGACGTCGTGAGATTGGTACAGGACGCGGTAGATGGGATCGACAATGGCTAAGAATCCACTCATTTTTTGTCAACGCAGGGATGCCACTTTGCACAATCCGCTGTTCAGACCTGCAGCAGCACCCGGCAAGTGTATTGAAGAGAATCTGCGACGTAACTGGGATGAGATACTTCCCCGGCAAGGAACGTTTTTGGGAATCTGCACACGTTCAAATTGGTGGTAGCCCCACTGCCAGAGGAAGTTCGTCAATTGCTGGGATCGCAAGCGACAGTTCCTTTCCAGCTGAATTCGAGAGTTTGCGAATCGAAGCACAGCGGTTTGAAGAGTTGCAAGCTGTCAAGAAGATCGTGCAGCGGTTGCAAAAATACGATGTTTCCCAGACCTACTCGGATCCCGCAGCGATTCCATCATTGCATTCAAGGTTGTTGGTTTACACTGTTGACCCCTTCAAGCGGGCACACGATCGGCGCACAACGGCCAATTACCGCTGACCTCATACCTCGGGTGTTGGCACAAAACACTTGTTTAGAAAAGTTGGTCCGCATGCATTCCTGCCCGTTTCGACCGGAATGAAAACAGTATGAGAATCGCTTACATCCTGATAAACGCGAACCGTCGAGAAGGGACGTCACGTGCTGTCGTTGAGGTTGCGGAGCGCCTCGGGACGCGGCACGACGTGACCATATTTTCACGGACAGCAGAGAGCCTTGATCAGTCGAAGGTTGCTTGGCGCCGTGTGATGGCACCGCAATGGCCTGACGTGGCCGAGTTCGAGGGGTTTCGCATGAACGTAACGCGAATGCTTCGTCGCGAGCGTTTCGACTTGATCCACTCGGCCGGTTGCAATGTCTGGGGTGCCGACGTGTACGCCATTCAGACGGTTCATCCCAAGAAGATGGAAGTCAACCATTCTCAGGCACGCAACGAGAACGTGGGCGCGCTACGTCGTTCGACGCGTGCGTTGTACGATCGCCAGGTGCTTCGATCAGAGCAGCGTGCCTATCGGATCGAGAACGAGCGTGGCCTGGTTGGCTACTTGCCCGTGTCTCGGGGCACCGCACAAGAGTTGCTAGAGTGTTACCCAATAGACGGTGCGCCCGTCGAGATTGTCCCCAACGGGGCGGATGTGGATACTTTTCAGCCCGGGTTGAAGGGACATCATCGCTCAAGGATCCGTTGTGAAATTGGGTGCAACGAGCAGGAAATCGTTCTCTTGTTCGTGGGCGGTGAGTGGAACCGCAAAGGGTTGCGGCTTGCCATTGAAGCAGTGAGCAAGGCCGAGCATCGGAATACCGTCTTGATCGTCGCTGGTGACGATCCCGAGCGGGCTACCTATCGGGACCTGGCTAAACAGCTCGGTGTCGCTGACCGCATTCGTTGGCTGGGTTTCCGAAAGGATATCGCGTACCTCTACGCTGCGGCAGACATTTTTGTTTTTCCGTCGGCATATGAGGCGTTCAGCCTCGCCACCATCGAAGCCGCTGCTACTGGACTGCCGGTCATCATGTGTGACATCTGCGGTGCGCACGAATTGCTTGGTGACGGCAGCGGCGGACGTATCGTCGAACGGAATCCGCAAGCGATAGCGGTTGCAATCGATGAACTTGCCTCCGACACAGAGTTACGCCAACGGTTGGGAAACGAGGCCAGAGCGAAGGTGGAAAGGTTATTCAATTGGGATCGCATTGCCGAACGTACCGAGGCCTTCTATGAGCACTTGCTCCTTGCAAAGCAGTCAGACCGCTCTTCAAAACATTGAGGTAGGCGGTGAATCCAGTATTCTCGCGTTTGCGACGAAAGGAACAGGAAGCAACGAAGAGAAGAGGCTTCGATCACTGTTACAAGTCGTCGACGCGTCGTTCTTGCCGTACGACAAATCGAAGAAGTTTTTGAGCTTTTGGAGATTGCTGCGAGTCTTCAGCAAGTTTCGTCGCAGGCTCATCGTGATGGAAGGTACTGGCATCGCAGGAGGACTGGCTTGTCTTCTTGGGCGTCTGCTTTTTGGTCACCGATATGTCTTCAGCAGTGGCGATGCGGTGGGTCCCTTCGTGGGGTCTCATTACCGACTCTTGGCAATTCCGTTCGGAATCTATGAGCGGATACTATGTCAAGCAAGCTCGGGGTTCATCGGATGGACACCCTATCTAGTCGGGCGCGCCATGACATTTGGTGCTCCGCGAGGCGTTACGGCTCCTGGCTGGGTGATCGGACGCAGCAGTGCGGATGCTGTGATTGCTCGTCAGGAAGCACGAAGTCGGTGGGGTGTCTCGGACAACTGCATCGTTTTTGGTATCGCTGGCGCCTTGGTTTGGAGTCGTCGACGCAAGTATTGCTACGGTTTGGAATTGGTGCGTGCCATCCGCCAGGTTTCTCGTGATGACATTGCTGTTGTTGTGATCGGTGATGGTTCCGGTCTTGATCATCTCCGCAAAGAGGCAGGCAGCGATCTTGGGAAAAGAGTCTTTCTTCCCGGCCGAGTCCCCCTGGATCAGGTGATGGAGAACCTCTGTGGTTTTGATGTTGCCAGTCTGCCCCAAAGCATGGATGCCGTCGGCGCGTTCCGCTACACCACCAAAATCAGTGAATACCGCTCGCTGAATCTGCCAATCGTAACTTCTCGGATCCCGGCATCCTATGACTTGGATCTGGGTATGAGTTGGCGGTTGCCAGGCGCAGGCCCGTGGGAACCAGTTTTCATCGATGCGATGGCCGATCTCATGATGACAGCCTCGCAGCAAGAACTTCATGAACTCGCGGAAGAAGTCGAACCAACTCCCGACTCAGAATTCTGCCGAGCGAGCCAGATTGAGCGCGTCACGCAGTTTCTTCAGGATCTGAGCAACGAACTCTTTCCGCACTGAGAGCACACGTGGTTTCGCTGGGCTAGGAGTGGCATCAGGATCGGGGCCAGCCGAGAGGAAAACATGGTATTGAGTGAAGTCGAACGAAAGTCTGATACGAAGCAGTCTACATCATGTCCATCCGAATCAATGCAAGACAAGCAGCCAATTAGCGACCGGCGAGAACGGTTTGTGCACTTGGGCCTTGGCTGGCTCGGCGATCGGGGTGGCGGGCTGGAACGGTACCAGCATGGGATTTGCACCACGCATGCCTCCATGGGCGTCGACGTGACGGCGTGGGTTCAAAGCCGAACTGGCATCACGAACAATCCAAACTATGAAGTCGTTGCGTTTGCATCACAAGAGGATCGACGTCGAGACCGGTTGGCCAAGCTTCGTCGACTGGCGTCGGAGCAATTCGCGTCAGATCCCTGCTTGCTTGTTTCTCATCACGCATCCGTCAGTGCCGCTTTGGCCGGAATACTGGTAAACCGACCTCACGTTGTCCATTTCCAAGGTCCTTGGGCCGACGAAGCGGCCGTTGAAGGTGCGTCGTGGTGGAAGACCAGCATTCAACGACGTCATGAGCGGATTGCCTACCACAGCGCGGATCGGATCATCACCCTCTCTACCGCATTTCGTGATGTGGTCATCGATCGGTACGATGTCGATCCGGATCGTGTCGAAGTGGTCCCCGGCGGCATTGAT
The DNA here is from genome assembly GCA_963767665.1 of Pirellulaceae bacterium. Classification (GTDB taxonomy): domain Bacteria; phylum Planctomycetota; class Planctomycetia; order Pirellulales; family Pirellulaceae; genus Rubripirellula. The sequence continues at coordinate 68,937 of CAVYFC010000009.1, read as the reverse complement.
GCAGTGGCGGCCGATCCTGGCGTTTCGCGAAACGCGGCACGCGAGAAACTCGGCTGGCCAACCGATCGACCGATCCTGGTTTCGATACGGCGTTTGGTGCGACGTGTGGGCGTCGATGTGCTGCTCGATGCAGTCGCCCGCATCGTCGAACGGCACAACGATCTGCTGGTGATGATTGGCGGCACCGGGCCACTTCGCAAAGAGCTTGAGCATCGAATCGAGACGTCGGAATTATCGCGAAATGTACGCCTGCTTGGCTACGTTTCCGAAGAGGACCTGCCGCTGGCCTATCGTGCCGCGGACTACTCCATCGTGCCGACACAGGAATTGGAGGGTTTCGGTCTGGTCGTGATCGAATCGCTCGCCGCTGGAACGCCCGCACTCGTCACACCCATTGGTTCGCTCCCCGAGGTTGTTCGCGATCTGAACGAGTCGCTGATTCTGCCTGGTAAGTCCTCCGACCAGATCGCCGATGGAGTCGAGGCTGTGCTCGAAGGGAAAATTGCGATGCCGACCGAGACGGAGTGCCGAAAGTACGTCAAGCAGCATTTCGACTGGACCGTGATCGGGCCGAAGGTCTTGGCTGTCTATCGCGAGGCATTGAAGTAGAAATGCGAGTCACGAGCAGCGAGTTGCGAGACTCCGGTAGCAAGAATTGGGCTGTGGTGCATCATCAGGGACGAGAGTCCGACCGATTGACCGAAGCCTCTGATTCAGCTTGCGAAGAGTCTGAACTCGCAACTCACGACTCACAACTCGACGATCATTCCTCGCCGCGGTCTCGGTCCCGTGTCCTATTCGTCGACCAAACCGCTCAACTCGGCGGTGCCGAACTTTGCTTGAAGGACATTGTCTGCAATCGTTCAGGCAACGGAAGCGATTGCGTGATTCTTTTTCAAGCGGGTCCCCTCGAGGACTCATTGATGACGTCGGGGATTGACGTAATGGTCTGCCCCCTCGGGTCACGCGCTGCCAACACTCGGAAAGGGAGCGGATTCACGAAGAAGTTCTCCGCATTGTTGGACACCATTCGCTTGAGCCGACGCGTCGCCGCGGTCGCTCGTCAATTCGATGTGATCTATGCCAATACACCCAAGGCCCTGGTCGTATCGGCCATTGCCGGACGGTTGGCTCGGCGGCCGGTGATCTATCATTTGCATGACATCTTGTCGCCCGAACACTTCAGCAAATCAAATGTGCGGCTACTCGTTCACCTTGCTAATCGTTTTTGTCAGGCTGTGATCGCCAATTCGCATGCGACCGCAGACGCATTCGCCGAAGCCGGTGGCAACCGCTCGAAGGTATCTGTGATCTACAACGGATTTGAACTCTCGAAGTTCGAAATGGGCGCACGCAAAGAAGATCTCAATGCGATGAGTTGGCCAAAGTCCGCTAAACTTGTCGCTGTGTTCGGTCGGCTTGCGCCTGGAAGGGGCAGCACGTCGCCATCGAGGCAATCAAGGATCTACACGATGTTCATTTGTTGCTCGTCGGAGATGCGCTCTTTGGGGAAGACTCCTATGTCGAATCGCTTCACAAGCTGGCGAACTCCTCAGCGGCACACGGACGGGTCCACTTCCTTGGATTTCGCGGCGACGTGATCGAGTGCATGCGTTTGGCGGACGTGATTGTCCATTGCTCGACGGCACCGGAGCCATTTGGACGAGTGATTGTCGAAGCCATGCTTGCCCAGCGGCCTATCATTGCATCCGACGCGGGTGGTGCTGCCGAGATCGTCACGCATGGGACGACTGGCCTGCTCACGCCTCCTGCTGACCCCGCTGCACTGTCTGCTGCCATCGCCCAGTCATTGTCGGACCCCGAGACAACGCGGTCATTTGTCATGAGAGCGCGATCCGAGGCTGTTGCGAGATTTGATTTGTCGGCTCGGGTCGATGAAATCAATCGCTTGATTGAGTCTGTCGTCGCGCGTTGAGACAGACTTCCATTCCTTGCGCAGCGAGCATGAGCGAATGCAATCACGAATGGATTCGTGATCCAGAATAGCTGAGGCCATGGATGGCAGACCCTTTCGCCCGACTCAGGTTGATCCACAGCGAATGAGTTCATACGACATCAATCGGAAATCGCCATCCGATTTCTCCGGACTGCTGCGACGGATCGGCTTGCGGGCAGAATGGTCGGCCATCCTGACCGGCTGCCTCTTGATCGTTGTGTTCTTGGCCCTGATTCGCCCGCTCACGGATCTTGCCAAGATCATGATGTCACGCGAGTACTACCAGCATCTGCCCATCGTATTGCTGGCTGCATTCGCGCTGGCAATCCAGAGGTTCAGAGCCCAGCCAGTAAGTCCTGTTTTTGAGACAAGCTACCGAGTTGCAATGCAAGCAGCGATTGCGGGTTTTCTCACCTGCTGCGTTTACGTTTTGCCAAGTCATTGGGCCGCGGCGCCGGCCGCGATCTTTACTCTTTGTGCAGCAGTCAATTTCTACGGAGGCCGCGAAGCGGCAACGCGAATGGCCGGACCGGTCATTCTGGCTGCATCCTGCATTCCCTTGCCGTTCCAACTCGACTCAAGGCTCGTCTTGGACATGCAGCGACTTGCAACCTGGTTCGCAAGCATCTGGCTAGATTTTTTCGGCGTGTTGCATCTCACAACTGGTGTCGCAATCCAGACGCTCACACGAAACTATCTCGTGGAGGATGCCTGCAGCGGAATCAGTTCGACGTTTGCCGCTATCACGATCGGAATCGGATACGGAATCTTTGTCAACTATCGCTTGCCGCGACTGGTGCTGGTCGTTGTCCAGATGATCTTCTGGGTCGTGTTGACGAACGCGATTCGCGTCTTTCTCGTCGTCTACTTCGGATACGCATACGACATCGACCTGACGTCTTCCGCCACCCATATCGCTCTGGGTGTCATGACGTTCGCAATCGGAATCATGCTCGCGATCAGCAGCGACCACTTGCTGAATTACATCTTTGCTGTGAACACCGTCAACTCCGCTGCTGTCACCGAGGGCAATCGTTATCGGATGGCATTCTTAGACCATCCAATCCACTCTCGCTCTGTCGTGCTCGGAGGTGCGTTGTTCTCGCTGGGCGTGCTGGCAATGACATTCGCGTACTCCAGATACTCGACATCCGGAGTACTGGCTTCCACTACCACGCTCGAGTTGCTGAACGAGAAGTCGCTGATCGATAATCGCGCACTCGATCAGTCATTGCTTCCATCGCATATCGAAGGCTGGTCGATGATTGGATTCGAAGTGAAAGAGCAGACCGAGAACACCGCTTTCGGCGGCTTACGTAGCTTGATTTGGAGATACTCCAATGGTGGTCGACAAGTAGCCGTCAGCATCGACGGACCCTATGCGGACTGGCATCCCCTAGAGCTGTGCTATCAAGCAATCGGCTGGAATCTGTCTAGCCGTGCACACTTCAGTGTACCGCATTTCAATTCCGGGCCCGTTCTCGATGACCTACGCTTGAGACGCCCGCCGTTTGATCATGCTCATGTATCCTTTGTCTGCCTCGGTCCGAAGGGTCAATTCGTTCCACCCACGCCAATCCTCGACGGAATTCGGGACAGTCTGTTCACGAGACTCGGATGGGGCATCCAAGACAGGCCGAATCTTGGTGGAGGTGTGATACAAGTCCAAATTCTTGATGTGACTCCGATGGAATTGGAGGAAACGCAACGCGAAGAGAATCGTCAGCTGCTCGGTGCAGTGGTTCACCATGTTCTACAGCATTGCAGGATCATACCGCCAAGCGGCAAACTTGATGTCGCCTGGAAGAAAACGCCGACCGAAGCCCACTGGGTCGATTTTGCCAAATCGGAAAGTGACGCTTCAAGGGTGGCAAACGATTCAGTTGTGGCAATGCGAAGCGGTCGCGGTGGGTCATGGTCGGTGCGCGACGGGCAATGATCAGTTCCTCGATCCGATCTGAAGGAATGGCAATCCATGTTTGAGTTCTGGCGAACGTACCGACTGAAGCGTCATTTGAAGGCTTCCAGCTATCGCTCACGCCGGCGAGACCCTTTCACTCGGCTATATACAGCGTGGCAGCGGCTGCTGAGCTGGCCTGGTCGTGCTGTCACGACGGCGTCGTCCCACGCCTTGAGGCGCTTCGATCGGCTTTCCTCGGAGAGTCGTCGCACTCGCGATCTATGCATTGGGATCCCGGCCATTTTGGCTTTCGTGGGGGTGACGACAGTGACCGCGCTCGGACATGCAAAACAGTCCGGCGCGGCACGCAACCATTGGTTGCAAGGAACTCGGTTGCTGCAACAGGGCAAGTCAGCCGAAGCAAAGATGTTGCTGCAGCGGGCAGCGACAGGAACCGGTGTCAACCGTCGCGAGGTGCTTTTCGCGTTGGGGCAAGCTTACGACGAAACCGACGATGCAGCTACAGCACTAGCGCTAATGAAGTCTCTGGCGCCATCGGACGAAATCGGTTTTCCTCCAGCCCACCGTTACCTGGCGATTCGCAAGGCTGCCATGGTGACCAACCACAATGAGATCGACAACATTGAGGAATGGCATTGGCACCTCTCCCACGCCGATCAAACAAGCGATCCGACGTTTCAGAAATCTTGGGGACTCTACTACCTTGTTGGGGGCGACTTGGAAAAAGCGGTCCAACACTTGAGGGTTGCAGCATTGGAAGAACCGCAGATTTGGCTCAAGATTGCGGAAATCGAAGCGAAACGAGGTGACCAGGAGGCGGTAAGGCGAACGCTCATCACGGCTCGCGATGCCTTGGAACGGCGTTTCGTCAGCAATCCAGATATCGCTGAGAATCGACTCCTGTACGCGACGAGTCTGTTCTACATCGGCCAGCTCCCTGATGCCGAACGCTTGCTCAAACAGGGGCTTCAAGCCGAAGACAACCAATCATTCCGACAACTCCTTGCGGCCATCTTCACGCGGATGCACGACGCAGAGGTGACCGAGAATGGAACGAGCGAGAAGGCCTTTCAGTTCTTGGATACGGCGATTGCCTACGATGGCAACTATGTACCGGCTTTGACTCGCGTCGTCTCCTTTGCGACAGCGAGCGACGCAAGGCTCGACCAGAGTCGTGAGTTGATGCGAACACTGATCGCAGATGGAAACGCATCGGCGATGTCCCACTTTGCCCTCGGTAGCCTTGAATGGATAGCCGGCAACCAAGAACTGGCCAAATTGAACATGCGTCAGGCGCTTGCGATTGACGGTTCCATGGCGGTGATCGCAAACAATCTCGCGTTCCTAATGGCGGAGGACGAGAATGGCGATCTTGGCGCGGCCCTTGAGATGGTCAATCAAGCACTCCAAGCCGAACCGGAAAGCGCCGAGTTCTTGGATACCAGAGGTGCGATCCACCAGAAAATGGGGAATTTGGCAGAGGCCGCTGTGGACTATGAGCGCGCGCTTCAGAAGTCAAACGCTCCCTCGTCCATTCAGGAGAAGCTGGCAGAGGTGTACGAGAGAATGGGTGACAAGGCCACCGCCAAGCGGTTTCGAGAGGCGGCCTTGGGCCCATCCTTGTGACCACCTGTTGGATCGGTTGGAGAGTATCGCCAAGGCTAGCAAAACGCATGCCGAAATGTCGGCCCCAGAAGGGCGGTGAGCTTCTTGATGCGTTTCGGAAGAACGTCGTATTCAGCTCCGTAAGATCACGCCGAGGGAAGGATACTTCGCGGAGTGGATTCTATTCATTTTCAATCATGGCCTCAGAGAGACTGCCCTACCATACTCAACTGACAGCCTTGCGAACGCTGCGGCTGAACAATGTGGTACTGCCAATTGGTCGCCTGCGAAGGTCTCTTCAACTTAGTTACAGTGGTCCCCATGCACGATAAACAGCGTAGCCTTTCGCGCAACTCCAATTCTTCGCATTCCGAAGTGTCACGCGGACGTCGACAAGTGCAACCAACCTCTTCGACTCCGCTTCAAGTCCTATGGCGACGCAAAGGATTGGTTGCCTTCTCGATCGCGTGCGGACTGATCGCCGGCTATGTCTACTTCACTTACACTCCCGAGACCTTTCGAGCAGGAGCGACGATTGAAGTGGTTCGTCGCCAAGTGCAGACGGACGACGAGAACGCGATAGAGAAGATTACCGATCTTGCGCCCGGTGTGGCTTTCATCGAAGCCGAATTGACGAGCGAGCCGGTCATGCAAGATGCGGTCCGCATTGGACAGTTAACTGCCATCGAGGGTTTTCCCAGCGATCCTGGCGCCGTCCATGGTTTAATCCGAAGAGACCTTGCCATCGAGTCTCCCGAGGACGCGTCGGCCATTGATCGTTCGATCGTCGAGGTGGTATTCGAATGCGGGGATCCAACTGCGGCGGCAACGGTTGTGAATTCAGTGATTCAGGCATATGAGAACTTCGTCGATCAGCGCCACCGGGGGACGATTGATAATGTGGTTGGATTCTTCCGTGAAGGGCGTGAAACCGTCCTTCCGAAGCTCGAACAACTCGATCAGGAATACACACAGTTCCGGTCGGAGGCTCCCTTGGAGTGGACAACGGATGGTCAAGCCGTCAATCCGTTCCGTGCGGAGGCCTCCGAACTGGACGAACGTTTGGCTGGTCTGGAGCTTGAGCTGTCCCAACTCGACTCCCAGCTTGGGCTCATTGAGAGTACCTGGAATGCAGAGAAAGACCCGCAGTATGTTCTCAAGGAACTTCGATACATTTTTGAGGACGCTAGCAAGATTGAGGAGGCGGATGATTTTGTCGAGAACAGCTCACAAGCGCCTCTTGCTGCGCGACTCCTTGATTTGCGAATTCAAAGAAACGTCTTGGCCGCTCAGTTAGCAGCTGGCCACCCATCTCGCCTGTCGGTTGAGCAGGAGCTTTCGGTCGTCGAGAAACAGGTGGACGAGCAAGATGCGAGAAACGGGACTTCGACGTTCAGAACGGCCAAGGAGACGGAGCAAAGGCTCAAAGAGCAGTCCTTCTCGATTCTAAGAATGTATATCAGCGGCCTTCAGAAGAAGCGCGACTTGCTGAGGGATGAAGTCGATCAGGTTAACAACCGGCTCACGGTTATTCGGAAGAAGGCGGCCGAACTGATCCAATTCGAAAACCAAAACATATCCTACCAGCGTCGCATTGAACGCTATCAGAGCATGCTCGATTCCTACGATGGCCAATTGGAAATGGCCAAGGTCCCCACATTGAATGCAGGCCTGGAGGTGACAACGCTGCGGCCTGCGGGCAGGGGATACTTGGTGGCCCCTTCTTTTGCCAAGAGTCTTTTGATGGGTGCGTTTGTCGGAGGCGTGCTCGGTGCGGGGCTGGGATTCCTATTCGATATCTCCCAGCGAACTTACCACGGCCCCGACGAGATCGCTCAGACGCTTGAGACGCCTATCCTGGCGCACCTACCGCTCTTCCTGGCTAACAAACGGAGTGGAAGCGAAGCGACTCGTGAACGCGATCCGCTGGACAGAATTTCTCCGAATGTGGCGGTAGTCCACGCTCCTCAGACTCCGATGGCCGAGGGGATTCGATCCATTCGCACGTCACTGCTCTCCTATGGTAACGGTCAACCCAATTACAGAGTTGTGCAAATCACCAGTGCGCTTCCGGGTGACGGCAAGAGCATGATCTCTGCGAACCTCGCTTGCAGTCTCGCGAATGCGAAGCGTCGTGTTGTATTGATCGATGCTGACCTGAGACTGCCTGTCCAACACAAACTGTTTGGGATTGACGCGAAGTTAGGGTTGACCTCCGTACTGAATGGGGAATGCTCGCTCGATGAGGCGCTGGTGGAAACGCAAGTGAAGGGACTCTTCCTGCTTCCCAGTGGTCCGAGGCCGAACAATCCCGCAGAAGCACTTCAGATGCCAGAATTCCAGCAAGTGATCGATGATCTAAGGCCAGACTTTGACATGGTGTTGGTGGATACGCCACCATTACTGGCCGTTACCGACGCAAGCAACGTGGCCGGCCATGTCGATGGCGTGATCGTTGTGTTCCGTATCGTTCGCAATATCAAGCCTCTCTCCAAGCGGGCACTCACCATGCTGCAGAGTCTTCATACCAATGTGGTCGGCCTGATCATCAATGCAGTAGGCGACAGCAGTCAGAGTGCCTCCTACGCCCGCGCCTGGTCGGAGAAATATGGTGGTCGCCCCGGCAGCGAGTTCGGTCATGGCTATCGTCAATACGGAAGTGATAAGTATCTAGAAGCCACGAGCGAGAGCTGCACAACAGTCTGTGGACGAGACGACCCGTCGAATGCGTCTGACCAATTGGAGAAAGTGACTGCCCGTTAGCTGAGCAGTGAAATCGAAGCGAGGACAATTCGCATTCAGGATGGGAAGAAAGTCCTGATTCGCGGCTTCGTCGGAAACGCGACCTGCCTGACCCGACCAACAGTGCAACCATAGCTAGCAAAGTCGCAGGAATGCGATGTAACAGGTGCCCGCTCATTCGTCACCGTGGTCGACCATTCTGATCGTCAAGATTGCCGCCACCGCGACCCTCAAGAGAATTTCGGACCAAAAACAAACAGGCTACTTCATGTGAGGAGGCGAGCATCGCGATTCGATTGCGGTCGGCATCTTTCCAACTCGTCGTCGACTGATCTGAATTCAAGATCGGAGGGTTGTCGCCAGCCCCTTGATCGAACCCTAGGGCACCTCAAGTGGCCTAACCTTCACGGTGTTTGTCTCGTGAAGTAGCTCTCTCGCAGCCGCCTCACACAGGCTCTTTGTTTGGGGTAATTCGTAACTTTTCGCATTGATCGACTGTCCGCCTCGCATAGAATTTCGGCCTAACAGGCGGAGAGTTTAGAGATCACGATTCAGTGTACGCAGGGAACATCTCCATGAAGATTATGACGCTTCTCTTTTCGCTATGTCTTGTTGGCTTGCTCGCCAAGCCAACGGAGGCGGGCTTCGTCTCCATCGATGACTTCACGAACGTGTCTGCACCCGATGGAGTCGCAGATTCGCGCTCATTGATCGGCATCCCAGCAACGACTTCGGTTGCCGACGGCAAAGTGAGTGGCAGTCCGGAAAGTCTCGTTCTGCTCTCCTTTGAGTTCAACAGTCCTTACGACTTCAGCTCGAATCCAATTTTCGAGCTCGCAGGTGTGAACTTCGGCGCTTCGGGTTCTCCAACCGTATCCAATGTAACGGCCACTGCACAGCTGAACGGCGGCACGAGTGTGCTGGCGGTTTCCAGTGTTCCCGTGACCGGAGGTAAGTTGAGTTTTGACTTCACCGGTGCCGCCGAACTTGCCGGCGTAAGTCTGTTGCGTTTCGCACTCACCCCGTCGCCGGCTCTCTCTCAGTTCAGCTTTTCGATTGATAGGGTTCAAGCGGTACCCGAACCTGCGACATGGTTGCTATTGGGCGCTGGCGGCATCGCAGCGTGCGTGTTCTATCGCAGACGCCGAAGAGTGGAGGCGATGGCATCGCTTTCGTGCTGATTGCCAATCACCCCATTTCCAACCGACGAAGCTACCTCTCCTGTTTGCGCGGCTATCCTGTCGAGCCGAAGCTTTGACCTTGGGATTTGTTGGATCGAGTCGAGCCTCTCGTTCCAGCGATCACTTGCCCTTATTCTGACGCAGCGTTTCAGCGAGTTTTCTCGACTCGGCGGTCCGCTCATCGCGGATGTTCACGTTCTCATCCGGGTCAGTCGTGTGATCGTAGAGCATGCTGCCGACCGGTTCCTTGTTGAAGTACTCACTGTACCGCAGCTGGTCGGTCCTTATCGTATCACCCGTCATGAATCGTCCGATCGCAAAGGGCTTGCCGGGTAACGTTGGATCTTCCATCAGGGAAACGAAACTGGTGCCTTGAACGTGCTCAGGAGTCGCCAGCCCTGCCAGCTCACATAGAGAAGGGTAGATGTCGATGAACTCGGTCAGTGCTGCGGTCCGACTTCCCGGCGCGACACTCCCTCGCTGCGGTGCCGCCACAATCAAGGGTGCATGCATCGAGGTTTCGAAGCACGAGTGCTTGTTCCACATACCATGTTCACCCAGTTGCCAGCCATGATCGCCCCAGAGGACGATGATCGTGTTGTCGGCGAGCTTCAATTCGTCGAGTCTGTTGAGCAGTTTGCCGACGTTGGCATCGGTGAAGCTGACACAGGCGTTGTATCCCTGAATCAGCTTTTTTGCCGTCTCCGGATCGACCGGCCCAGTGGCGGGAATCCCTGCATAGGCTCGTAGCTCACCCGAATTGTGGACTGCGCCCTGCGGAAGATCGGTTGGCAACGCATAGTTGTCTGGGACTTCGATCTGGTCGAGGTCGTACAGATCAAAGTATTGCTGTGGGGCATTGAACGGCAAGTGAGGTTTGTACAACCCGACGGTGAGAAAGAACGGCTGATCCGGCGACTTGGCGAACCTCTCCAAATACTCAACTGCGTGATTGACGCAGTCGCCGTCGGGATGATCGTCATTGACGGAAGCCGATGCTTCAAAAGCAGGTCCTCGATGATCCCTCTTCCGAGGCCAAGCCTTCTTATTCGTAGCGATCGCTTTCTGCGTCGCTGCTTGGTCTTGATAGCCAGGCTTCCCTGAGCACCAGGCAGGCTCGCTCCAGCCATTGGCATGATCGGCCTTTTGATGGAATACCTTTCCAAGGCTGATCGTCGTGTATCCATTGTTCTTGAAATGGGTATGCAGCGGCAGCACACCTGGCGCATCTTTCTCTGCCCAAGTTAAATGGGTCACGAACCGTTTGGGTGCCGGGCGAATGCTGGTCATCAGCGACGCTCGTGACGCGCCGCACGTCGGCACCATGCAGTACGCGCGTTCGAACAAGACCCCTCGCTTCGCCAGCGCATCGATGTTCGGCGTGTGCATCGCGGGCTGACCATAGCACGTCAGTTGGGGACGAAGATCGTCGATCGCGATGAACAAGACGTTTGGACGCTCGGCTGCAAAACTCACAGGCGATGTGAGCAAGCAGGCCAACAGGATGATCTTGGTTCGAAGCATGGAGAGATGGTCCGTTGATGGGCGGGTGGTCTTCGCGGACGGCACGTTTGTGAATGCGGACGGCACGTTGTGAATCGGTCTTCCAAATTTCAATCACAACTCAACGAGCAAGTCTATTCCGGTTGCACGCTACACGGAAGCTCCAATTCTGCGAGCCGGATCGCAAAGCCTGAGGCCGAATTCGGGGTCTTCTCGAACAAACCGGCTAACACAAAATGCGAAATCGGCCTAGCGAAGTCCTCGTCACCAGCTCTGTCCGATACAATCGACGAGGTTGGGCAGGTACCCTCCCACAACCCGTACGATGGGCTTCCAAGCCCGTCGCTTCTTTCTCCCCGATTCATAGTCCCCGATTCATAGTCCCCGACGGGCTTGGAAGCCCATCGTACGGGTTGTTGGATCCGAGTATTCAATGCAGTGGAACGTGGACAGAAAAACATATGTTTGTTCGAAGTCGAAATTTGGTTGGGTGGCTGACGAGGTTCGCCCTGACGCTGGTGGTTTGTCTCGCATCGAGGTTCACCGACGGTGTTGGCTCAGCTGCGAACGCTGCTGAGCGACCGAACTTTTTGTTCATCGTGGTGGACGACCAGTCGCCGTTTGACCTGCGAGTCTACAACCCCAAGTCTTCGCTCGAGTCACCCAACATTGATCGCTTGGCGGCCGAGGGGATGGTGTTCGATGGAGCGTATCACATGGGTGCCTGGGTTGGCGCTGTCTGCACACCTTCGCGCCACATGATCATGAGCGGTCGAACGGTCTGGCACATTCCAGACAAGGGAAAAAGGGCGACCGGGAATCCCAATGCAGTTGACCCGAGACTGGTACCGCCCGATCTGTCAGAGAATACTCTGGCCGCCGTTTTCAATCGAGCCGGTTACGACACCATGCGAACTTGCAAGATCGGCAACAGCTACGAAGCGGCGAACAAGCTGTTCACCGTTCGCCGCGATGCATCGAAGCGCGGGGGCACCGATGAAACGGGTAGCGCGTGGCACGGTCGACAGGTCATGGATTACTTAGGTGAGCGAGAGCGGACGCGCGACACCGATCCGTTCCTGATCTACTTCGGTTTCTCACACCCCCATGACACGCGAGATGGCAAACCGGAATTACTGGCCAAGTATGGGGCAGTCAATCATACAGACAAAGCGACGCTCCCTCCCGCGAATCCAAAGCAACCTGTGTTGCCCGAAAACTATCTTCCCGAGCACCCTTTTCCCCATGGCCATCCCAACCTTCGAGATGAAGTATCGGTCAGCGGCGTCTGGGAGCGACGCGACGAACGAACGATCCGAAATGAACTGGGACGTGAATTTGCGTGCAGCGAGAACATCGACGTTCAAGTCGGCAAGGTCCTCGAGAAGCTCGAATCGATGGGTGAACTGGAGAACACGTACGTCATCTACACGGCCGATCACGGGATAGCGATCGGTCGGCATGGATTGCAAGGCAAGCAGAACCTTTACGAGCACACATGGCGGGTACCTTTCATCGTCAAAGGCCCAGGGATCGAAGCCGGATCGAGGGTCGAAGGCAACATCTATCTGTTGGATGTGCTGCCAACGTTCTGCGATCTCGCCGGCATCTCACCGCCGGCAACCGTCGAGGGTATCAGTTTCAAACCCGTGCTGACCGGCCGTCAGCAAACGGTCCGCGATGTTCTCTATGGCGTCTACTGCGGTGGTACCAAACCCGGGATGCGATGCATCAAGCAGGGCGATTGGAAGCTGATCAAGTACGACGTGTTGGACGGTACCGTTCACCAGACGCAGTTGTTCAATCTCGCCGAAAATCCCCATGAACTTCTCACTGAGCATGGCACCACGAACCCACTGGAAAGGAATCTCGCGGACGATCCCGCCTACGCCAAGCAACGCGTCGAGCTCGAGGCAAAATTGCTGGCGGAAATGGAGCGACTCGATGACCCCTATCGACTTTGGGATCAAGACAAGACTCAATGAGACCGAGATCAGCTGCGTGTTGGTCAGCGGATGGCAGAGAATTTGCAAATGAGAACATCTTCTCTCTTGATTTGTGCGATCGTCGCTTTCTTAAGCGTTCAATCCTCGCTTGCTGGCGACTCTTATCCCAACATCCTCTTCATCCTTGCCGACGATCTCGGCTATGGCGATGTGGGATGTTACAACCCGGAGTCGAAGGTTGCGACGCCCAATCTTGATCGCATGGCCAAGGAGGGAATGCGATTCACCGACGCGCACAGCCCGTCGACGGTCTGCACTCCGACTCGCTACAGCATCCTGACAGGACAAATGGCATTTCGCCTCAAGTACGCCGGTGTGTTCACCGGAGTGGGTGGCCCCTGCCTGATCACGGAAGACAGGCTGACTCTGCCTGCCATGCTACGCGACAAAGGTTACGAGACGGCTCTGTTTGGCAAGTGGCATATCGGCATGTCCTTTCTCGACGAGAATGGCGACGTGATCGACGACAAACAGCTACCACCTGATTTCGATCGAGGGTCAGGGATCAATCTTGGCGTGGAAGCGGTCAAACGGATCGACCATTCACGAGCCATTCCCGACGCACCGATTCATCGTGGCTTTGATCACTTCTTTGGCACAGCCTGCTGTCCGACGACCGATTGGTTGTACGCGTATATCGACGGCGATCGCATCCCTCGGCCGCCTACGGAGATGATTGATAGGGCTGCTTTGCCAAAACATGAGTGGTCGTTCGACTGTCGTCCCGGTTGGGTCGCACCCGACTTTGAGCACGAGGAAGTCGACATGGTCTTCTTGAAAAAGAGCCTCGAGTTTCTCCAGACACACAGCACCAAGAAGCCCGACAAGCCGTTCTTCCTGTTTCACTCCCTGCAGGCGGTTCATCTTCCCTCCTTTCCTGGCAAGGACTTTCAGGGCCAAACGGAGGCAGGGCCCCATGGGGACTTCATCTTCGAGTTTGATCATGTGGTGGGTCGTTTGCTGGAACAGTTGGAAGTGCTCGGGCTAGCCGACGAGACGCTCGTGATCGTCACCAGTGACAACGGTCCGGAAGTTGGTACCGTGATCAACATGCGCGAGAAGTACGAGCACGACGGCGCACGCCCTTGGCGCGGGCTCAAACGAGACAACTGGGAAGGCGGGCATCGCGTCCCCATGATCGCTCGTTGGCCGGGAAAGGTGCCCGCCGGAGCGATCGCGAACCAGACCGTCTGCCTGACCGACATCATGGCGACGTGCGCTGCGTTGGTCGGTGCAGAACTGCCCGATGATGCCGCCGAGGACAGCGTGGATATCCTGCCGATTCTGCTCGGTCATACGAATGATGAGGTGCGCGACTACACGTTGCACCAGACGATCAGCCTCGCTCTAGCCATTCGCAAAGGCGACTGGAAGTATCTCGACCACCCCGGATCCGGAGGCAACAACTACAACAGCGATAGGCTGAAGCAGTTGTCTACGCTTGGGAATCCCGTTCCGAGCGCACCTGGACAGCTCTACAACCTGGCAGCGGACCCCGGCGAAACGGACAATCTGTACTTCGAGTATCCGCAAGTTGTGAAGGAGTTGAAGGGGAAGCTTGAGGAGTTCAAGGAGAGCGGCCGGAGCGTACCCAGACGACGGTGAAGATCTGCGGAATCCTTGCGCTAAGGATCCCACTTGCTATCAGCCTTGTAGACGCGGGAGGGAATCGCGGATACCCAGCAACAACTACCAACGACCGGCATTTGCAAATCGCCCGCCGGATCGTCGGCGCAAACAGGCCCGTTTCCAAGAGACCAATAAGCGGTAACCCAACATGAGTCGATGCAAAGTTAGCGTTTTCGTGGCCACGATTGCCTGCGCATTGCTGCAAACGACTTCTCTACTTGCGGAAGAGCGTCGTCCGAATGTCATCCTCTTTCTGGTCGATGATCTGGGTTGGCGAGATCTTGGATGCTATGGCAGCAAGTTCCACGACACGCCGAACATTGATCAACTGGCCGAGAAGGGTGTTCGATTCACCCAAGCCTACGCGGCGTGTCATGTTTGCTCGCCAACCCGCGCCAGCATCGTCACTGGAAAGTATCCCGCGAGACTCCACTTGACCGATTGGTTACCGGGACGGAAGAACTTTCCATTTCAAGAGCTCCTCAACGCCGAGATCCATCAGCAACTCCCACTTGAAGAAGTGACGATTGCTGAAACGCTCAAGGAGTACGGCTATCGAACCGCGCACATTGGGAAATGGCATCTGGGTGAGGAGCCCTTCGGTCCGTTGCAGCAGGGATTCGACATGCAGATTCCCCGCTGGAACAAGGGCTGGCCCAAAGCGGGCTACCACGGGCCGTTCCAGATGGATGGTCTCGAGAATGACCGGGGCCAGTATCTAACCGATCGATTGACTGACGAGGCGGAGAAGTTCATCGAGTCCAGCAAGGATCATCCTTTCTTTCTCTATCTGGCCCACTTTGCCGTTCACGATCCGATCGAAGGACGTGAAGATCTGGTGGCCAAGTATCAGCAGAAGATCGATAAGATGCGGCCGTTGGATGCCCCTGCGTTCATTCTGGAAGGCAACCCCGACTCTCAGCCACTGCCGGCTCAGAAGGAGTTGCAATCGCGAGAGCAAGATCGCACTTGGTCGGGCTATCGTCTGTTTCCCGATCGAACGGTCAAGATCAAGCAGCAACAGGACAACGTTCAGTTTGCCGGCATGGTAGAGTCCGTGGACGAGAGCCTCGGTCGTCTGATTGCCAAGCTCAAGGCGTTGCAGCTCGAAGACGACACGATTGTGATCTTGTTCTCGGATAACGGTGGCATGTCAGCTGCGAATTTTGGTAACCCCAATCGCGTGGTGCGAGCTGACAGCCTGGACAAAGCGTTCTCGACATCGAATCTTCCCTTGCGTGGCGGCAAGGGTTGGCTCTACGAAGGCGGCATTCGTGAACCACTGATCATTCATTGGCCAGGGAAGGGACTGCGGGGACAAGTATCCGACGTTCCTGTGATCAGCACGGACCTCTATCCAACCATCCTCGAAATGGTGGGCCTACCACTGATACCGCGGCAGCACGTTGACGGACGGAGCATCGCGCCCTTGGTGAGTGGATCTGGCACGATCAACCGACAGGCAATCTACTGGCACTTTCCGCACTACAGCAATCATGGCATGCAGAGCCCCGGCGGTGCCATTCGTGTCGGGGATTACAAACTGCTGGAGTACTTCGAGAACAACACGATCCAGTTATTCAATCTTCGCGATGACATCGGTGAACAGAATGACCTGTCGCAGTTGGAACCCGACAAGGCCTCCAGGCTGCTCGCCATGCTGTGCGCTTGGAGACAAAGTGTATCTGCCAAGATGATGGCTCCCAATCCCGACCATATCGCACCAGGGGATCACTAGTGTTCTGCCGATTGGTTCGGTACAAGCGATCCAACCTGTCCATCTACTTTCGCCCACACCCGATCGCGCGAATTGGGCACCGTCGTCATCTCCACGCGATTTCCATTCGTACCACGGGGGATCCAGATTTCACCTTTCGGCTACTGCAGTGATGGGTGTGCCGCCGTGATCACCCGTTTTCCGCTGTCTCGATCAAAGCCATCGGGCGTGATCTTGTCTGCCCCAGGAAACCGATCTCCGGTCTCAGCCTGCCAGGCTTCCAGCGCCGTCCGCATCGACTGAAGCGTTTGCTGATGCGTTGGGCTCTCCACCAGGTTATCGATGCAATCCGGGTCGGTCGTGACGTCGTACAGGAACTCGATCGCACGCGGCGTCGCAAAGGAAGTGGTTTGGTGGAGGCTGGATAGTGTACCGGCCGCTCGTTGACGCTTCATGACCTTGAAGGTTGGACTGTTGACCGCGTCGGCAGGGGGCGTACCAGGAAACTCTGGGATCCAATTTCGCACGTAACAATAGCGTTGTGAGTGGACGGCTCGTTCGAATGCGGCGTAGTCATGCCAGTTGTGCTCTGCAAAGGCGAACTCGCGAATCTTGGCGGAAGGATTCGAAAGCAACTCGACCAGGCTGCTTCCTTGAAAACTCGCCAATGGTTGCAAACCCGCCAGCTCCAGAACCGTCGGCGCTAGATCGACCGTGCTAACAACACTTTCGCTCGAACCACCGGCGGCAACTTTCGCAGGCCAGCGAATGATAAATGGAGTCCGAACTCCTGGCACATGAACCATTGTCTTGCAGTAAGGAAAAGGGCGGCCGTTATCGCTGATCACCAGGACAAACGTGTTCTCGACGATGTTCTGCCTTTCAAGTTCCGCCAGGGCCATGCCAATGTGCTCATCAAACCGACTGACTTCGTCGTAGTACAACGCCAAGTCGTCACGCACTTCCACTGTATCTGGCAAGAACGGGGGAACGACCACCTGTGCGGCATCATGGGGAGGATCGACGGCGCCCGGTGCATAGCCGCGGTGGGGATCGGAGTGAGCGGCCCAGAGAAAAAAGGGCTGATCGACCGGACGGTCCTTCAAAGCAGTCACCCATGCCTCACCCATCGCCTGCGGTGTAGAGCCTTTTCGATAGTCGACTTGGTCCGCCACCGCCTCGCCCAAATGCCATTTCCCAACGGCCGCGGTCCAGTAGCCAGCTTGCTGGAGCGGCCGCGTCAACATTATCTGGTCAGCTGGCAATGGCAGATGCAACTCACCGGCACCGGTTGAATGAGGATAGCGACCCGTCAGGATCGAGCAGCGACTGGGGCTACAGGATGAGCAAGTGAGGTACGCACGATCGAATCGCAAACCAGACTTGGCCAGAGAATCGATATTCGGTGTACGCACCGATGGATTTCCATACGCGCCGCAATCATTCCAGGCCATGTCATCCGCGATAAAGATCACGAAGTTGGGACGTGGGTCGGCAAAGGCGATACCGCCGATCCATAGCGAGAGAACGGCGATCATCCATCGCGGGACACCGATGGGTACGAGCTTGTGCATGGACATGGGGTGCGTTTGGAGAGGCGCGGGATTGACGGGACAGCAGAACTTCAGTGTAAGTCCATATCTCCGCGGGGGAAATCCGCAGCTTTGCTGCGCTATTTACGAGTCTCGGAGAGACTCGCCTACGTAGGTCCGCATCTCCGAGGCGGACAATTGGGGCTCTCGACGACCGCCGATCTTGTGCAGTACGCGATTCGGCACGGCATCATCTCCGCCGATTGCCCCCACCGCAGGCTTTTGGACGTTGCGTTTTTTCTGCCGCACGAGGATCTTCCTAACCCGACGCGTCAGCGAGTCGATGTCAATATCGATACTTCCTCGCTGACGCGTCGGGTTAGGAAAGGAACGCAACTTCAAGGCTTACGCGTGGGTTATGACAAGAGCGCAACCTCATCCTCCAAAGGCTTCCAGCGCAGGTTCATGGGTCCGATGCTACTGGAAGCAACACGGTCGAGCGGTGGGTCTCAGGCCTTGATCGTTGAGTAATTCTACTCATGCGTTGCAGGACGGCGATGCATTAGAATTGTCGGGTTAGGGAGCGGGCATGCGCGGCAGCACTTTCTTTTTGCAACACGAAGTTTCCTACTCGGAAAATTGAGAACCTTTCATGAGACTGCCATCCCTGCTGACGATAATCGTTCTGATGGCCGCTGGCGGCGCAAACACTGCTACCGCACAAGACGTTCTGCCTTTTCCGCCGGCCCCCTCGGCTTCCCAAGCCGGTGTCACGATCGAGAGTTCGACCTATCAAAAGCGGGTGGAACCGAAACGCCTGCCTGAGGATGCGCCCAACATTCTGATCGATGATGTCGGAGCAGCGACCCCGTCGACTTACGGTGGCGAGATCAATACGCCGACCCTTGACCGGATTGCGGGACTGGGGATCTCCTACAACCGCTTTCACTCCACCGCGATGTGTTCACCGACACGTGCTGCATTGTTGACCGGTCGCAATCACACTCTTGTGGGGAATGGGCAAATTGCGGCGATCGCCAATGACTTTGATGGCTTTAGCGGCGTCATTCCCAAGTCGTCCGCGACCATAGCCGAAGTGCTGAAAGCGTATGGTTACAACACAGGAGTCTGGGGAAAATGGCACAACACACCGGAAGAACAGATCACCTCGAAAGGTCCTTTTGACCATTGGCCCACCGGCTATGGCTTCGAGTACTTCTACGGTTTTCTCGCCGGAGAAGCCTCGCAATACGAGCCCACGCTGGTGCGCAACACCAGCTATGTCGAACGACCAAAGACCACCGGCGGCAATGATCACTACCACCTTTCCGAAGACATCGCCGACGACGCCATCCATTGGCTACGAGAGCAGAAGTCGTATGCTCCGGACAAGCCGTTCTTCATGTATTGGGCGCCCGGTGCATCCCACGGACCTCATCAGGTGATGAAGGAGTGGGCGGATCGGTACAAGGGCAAGTTTGATGACGGCTGGGACGCCTATCGCGAGCGCGTCTTTGCCAATCAGAAGAGGCTCGGTAAAGTCGACAGCCTGGTGACGATGGAAGTCGATGTTCCACCAAATGCTAACGGCGTCCTCTATGCGCTCGCCGGCTTCTCCGGTGGGATCACCTGCTATGTCAAGGATGGCTTTCTCTGTTACGAATTCAACCTGATTGAAATCCAACGCACCAAGCTGAAGTCTCAAGATAAGTTGCCGCTGGGAAAAGTGGCAATCGAAATCGAATCTCGTCTCGTGGACAAGATCGGTGGCCCGATGGTCGTGACGTTGAGAGTCAATGGTGCGTCGGTGGCAAAGGGCCGCGTTCCGGCCGCGATGTCGTTACACTTCACAAGCAACGCCACGTTCGATATTGGAACCGACCTCGACTCGCCCGTGTCGCTTGACTATTTCGATCAGGCACCGTTTGCGTTCAATGGCACGATTGGTACGACAAAGACTGAGTACCTCAACAAGTAGGAATGTTACTGGGGGGACTCCTCCAGCAAATTTGGCTGGAGGATCCGCTTGAAATGGGAAGCTGTTCACACGAGGCTCTTGATGCAGATGGAATATCAATTTGAATCGCTCGGTCCAACAGTGCGGATCGTCGTACTGATCTTCCTGATTGTGTTTGCGTTGATCGCATTGGGAGTGGTCGTCTTGATTGCGGCCTTACCAGGACAAATTGCAAGATCTCGCCATCATCCTCAAGCGGATGCGATCAATGTCTGCGGCTGGCTCGGTTTGCCGACTGGCATCCTGTGGGTCGTCGCCATGGTGTGGGCATTTCTACGGACCAATCCTTCCGGATCGACGCAAGCTAACGCGTCTTCGGCCATTCAAGCTCTCGGGCGCAAGTCGTTGCACTGGAGCAAGCCGTTACCGCTTTGGAGTCGCGTACCGACGAGGTCAAACAATGATCCCTGCCATTCTCAGTTGCATCTTTGTCGTGTACCTGTATCACACGCTCAATGAGTCGCCGCATTCGCCCGAGTCATTCGTGGAGAACGATGCATCCAACCTTTCCTTGGAGGAATTGACGGAGCGACTCCGTATCCTTCAATCCAGGATCGAGCAATTGGACGCTCACCATAACAACGGAGGCAACCGCTGATGAGTTGGATTCTCGGCCTAGTCTACTGCGGACTTTTGTGGCTGGTCTTTGCCAAGTTGAAGCTACTGAGGCTATCTCTCCCGCTGGCCATCTTGGCCGCGTCGTTGGGCCCAGCGTTGATCATCGCCCTGCTGTTCTGCGCAGTACTTTCATCCCTTCACCTCCACCGCTCGCGTCTTTCAAGAAGTGATTCCTGTGACGCCACAACTGCGTCAAGCGGGACGTATCACGGAGATTGCGGTCGAGCCGAATACTCCTATCAAGAAGGGAGACGTGTTGTTTCGCGTTGATGAAGTTCCCTATCAGAATCGTGTCGCCCGGCTGACAGCGGCGCTCGCAGAGGCGAAACAGAGCGAGCAAGTTGGTACAGCGACTGTGGTGATGGCAGAAGCGACGCTGTCGTGCGCGAACGCCAATCTGACGTTCGCGACACAAACCCGTGACAGGAACACCAAACTCCTTGAGACCAGTGCCGTCAGCCAATCCGAGTACGATCTTTCCATCAATCGGTATGCGGAGGCGGAGGCGGCGGTCGTACAAGCCGGGGCCTCGCTGACCCAGGCAGGGCTATCGATCGAAACTGCGAAGAGCCAGATTGAGGAGGTCGCGACGCAGCTAGAGGATGCCAAATACGACTTGGAGCAAACGACGGTTTACGCCCCCGGCGACGGCTACGTCACCAACCTGCAGCTCCGCGAGGGCATGCTCGTCGGTGGGTCCGGAGGCGGTGCCGTGATGACGTTTGTGCTTAATCGCAGCGAATCCACTCGAGGTGTGGTCGTGGCCGCCTTCAACCAGAAGAACTTCTTGCGGATCAAGGAGGGACAATACGCGGAAGTTGCCCTGTATGGCTATCCCGGCGAGATCTTCACCGGTCGTGTCCTGAATCCGATCGATGTCTCGGGCGAGGGCCAGTTGACTGCCTCTGGGATGTTGCCTTCCGACCTCGGGGGCAAGGCACCCACTCAATTTGCCGTCAAGATCAAGCTCGACCAGGGGGACGAGTTAAGGATGCCTGGTGGCTCTCAAGTGCAGGTTGCGGTTTACACGGATGATTTTCAGATCGCCGGTATTCCGATTATGTTTCTCATCCGTGCCCAGAGCTGGCTTCGCTACCTCATGTGATGCTCTTACCCATAGCAGTGTAGCCAGGTTTCAACATCAGTCGTTGCTTCCTTGACGTTTCGGGCTTGTTGAAGGTCCGGACTTGACCTGACAGAATGTCTCAACACAAGTCCTGGCCGATGAACGATCCCTCATCCATGAAGCAAACGCTCTAGTCAAGAGAGAAGCCACCGATGCTTAGGTACACATTGATCTTGAGTCTTGCAGTATCACAGCAATGCGCCTCTTCAGGCGCTGACGCGAACGCGCTGGTCCCGATCCTGGCTACTCCCGGTGCGGTTCATTTGGAGATGGATTTCGATTCAGGCTTTGTTATCAAGAAAGGGCATGAATTCTTCACGCTGGGACAAGGCACGACCTGGCAGGCAAAAGAGGGAATGCTGGTTGGTACCGAATCGTCACCGGAGTATCAGGCGAAAAAGAGGGCTCAAGGCAATGGCCACCTTGGCACGGCACCAAGGCTGCAGTTTCCAAATTCGCCAAAGGACATCATCGTGAAGTACTCCTTCAAGATCTCGGGTGGAAAGGGCACCAAGCTCTTGCCCATGATCGAAGCGGGGCACCATCTCCGACGCATTTATTTTGGGCCCGAAGGAAGTCAGTTATTGGTAGATCACGAAAAGACCACGATCGCCGAGAACGATTTTGTTTTGCAGACCGATACGTGGTATCACATCATGCTGGAAATCAAGGGTGATGAGTTCCTCGTACGCATTCAAGATGGACCCACCCTCTACGGGTGTCACCCGGGCGTGGGCGCCGAGTTTTCGAATTACAATGTCGGCATTACCGCCACCGACAAAGGCACGATCTACATCGACAACATGACGATCTGGCATGCTGGTGAGTTGCAGGAAGGCTGGCATTCCACGAAAGCGAAGCTTCTTCAAAACGCGAAGTCCCAACACACCCATTGATTGCTAAGCAGCAGTCATCTGCTTAAGGGAGCAGAGTCAGCGTGATGCGACGGACGTCCATGACGGACTCGCCAGGGATGTCGACCGCTCGTAACGTGAGGGGCCCCACGCCTGCGGGGAGGCTGAGTTCGCCGAGGTTCAGTGTGTGAAACTCTTTCATCTGACTTTCTGCACTTGGTCGCGGCAGTGTGTCTTGATTGGTGTAGAGGGGTGGATCCCAACCAGTGCGCCACTTTCCCAGTCATGCTTGCCTCCTTGAAACTCAACTCGATCGTGGACCCGACGTCAGGTAGCTTGCACGTATAGTCGATTGTGACGCCATACCGGCCCGCGGTGTGAACGTCGATCAACCAGACCATGCTGTCCTCTTTGCTGGTCCAATCGACGAAGTAGGAACAGTTCGGGGCGTTACTGCTGCGACGGACACCGCCGCGTGGTTCTCCATCACGCGCTGGCAACATCGTGATTGGGAACTCGCGGTATCCGACCGTGAGCGGACGCGGATCCACCGCTTGGCCATTTCCTTTCCTTCTCGAGTTCTTACCCTTGGCAGGCGTTTGCGTCGCACCAAACATTTCCTGGCGCCAAGATTCAACCGCGTCGCTGAGTTCAGCCGCGAGCTCCTGCTCTTGGTCATTGATCGGTTTGGTTTGACCGGGGTCGGCGATCATGTCAAAGAGCTTGCCCTCGTGGTCAAGTCGATGCGTCTGCGTTCGTACGCTCACCTTACCGGCCCAAGTGGAAAAGTGACGATGTCCCGAAAAGTCGCCGTCCTGCTGCATGAGTAGGCTTGTCAGATCACGTCCATCAAGCGGCTTGTCGCCGACCCGCTTGACCCCCGCCAAATTCGTAAGCGTTGGCAGTAGATCGATCGCACCGCAGATCTGGGTGACGGTCTGTCCGGCTGGGATCTTGGCAGGCCATCGAATGTAGCAAACGGAGCGCAGGCCTCCTTCGTCAGTGCTACCCTTGCGCCCCTTCATGCCGCCTGTCCAGCGATGGCTGTTCGGACCATTGTCCGAAAAATAGACGACGATTGTGTTCTCCTCAACACCATCTGCTTTGAGCTTGGCAAGCACACGCCCAACGTTCATGTCTTGATTCTCGATCATCGCCAGCGCACAGCGAGTGTGATCGTCCACTTCCGCCTTCGGATCGCTAGCACGCTGCGTGATCGGCATCTCCTTGAATCGCTTCCAGTCTTCCTCGGGTGCCGTCCAGGGCGAATGCGGAGTGGTGAAGGGGACATAGCACAAGAACGGTTTGTCCTTGTTCTTGTCAATGAAGTTCAGCGCGCGATCCGTGCAGACATCGACGATGAATCCCTGCGTCCGCACCATGCGCCCGTTCTCTTCAAGTGGCGGATCAAAATACTCGCCCCAATGTCCAGAGGTATGGCCGAAATACTCATCGAATCCTCGCGCCATCGGATGGTAGGGCCATTGGCTGCCATTGTGCCACTTACCAAACGCACCAGTTGCGTATCCAGCCGCTTGGAACGCATCCGCAATCGTCTTCTCATCAATGTCAAGCCGCTCCTGCCCCGTCGACACACCACGTACGCCTCCACGCGGATGATAACGCCCCGTGAGAAACTCTGCGCGTCGGCGAGCAGACGGAACAAACGTAGAAACGATCGAGAGACACGCCACCATTGGCGATCGAGTCAATGTTCGGTGTCGAGACCTGCTGATTGCCTGAATGGCTGTAGTCTCCCCAGCCAGCGTCATCGGCCAGAAAGATGACCAGATTCGGCTGAGCCGAAAATGCATCGCGAGGCATCGCGAGGACGACAAGAAGTAGCAGAAGAGTTGTTGTGACGCCAGTTTTCATGTGAGTTCCATCCTGTCAGTTTTTCTGTCGATGATAGCAGGTCGACAGGCTGCGGGTCTTCGCGGGGATGCTATTTGTGCGTGGGAAGCGGTTGTGATCATTGGGGAGGGCGATGAACGTTCAGGAATTCGATTGCCGCTTGGAGGTGCTTATCGCTGAAGAACGGTTTGCCTCCGTGGCCTGCTTCTTCGAGTGTGACCAGACGAGCCTGCAATCCCTCATCCCTGTAGAGGGAAATCATTTGCTGGCTTTGATCAAGAAGGACCGTTTGATCGGCCGTTCCGTGAAAGATGAGCAGGGGCGGGTCGCCTGCAGAAACGTAGTGAGCCGGACTAGCGAATTGCTCCATTTCCCGCGTTACTTTGCCGTCACGTAAACCACCAAGCAATGCAAAGCTACCAGACTTTTCGGTATAGGCTCGGTCCGGTTGCGTCCTACCACGCAGCACAAAATCGGACGGTCCGAAGTAATCAATCACAGCCTGCACCTTCGACGACATCTCCGAGTTGCCGCCAATCTCGCCTTCCAGTTCCGAAACGTCGCCGGAGGTTCCCAACAAGAGTGCCAAATGACCGCCGGCTGAACTCCCCGCAACAGCGATCCATTCCGCGTTGTAGCCGTAATGATCTGCATGGGCCCGGAGCCAACGGATGGCCCCTTTGCAATCGTGAATCTGAGCAGGAAAGATCGCTTTGTCGGTGAATCGATACTCGATGCTCGCCAACGCATAACCATGCCTGGTGACATCGAGGATCGGCAGCTTCTTGCGGGAACCGCCGCGCCAGCCGCCTCCATGAATCCAGACAACTAGCGGAGGTTTGCTCTCCATGGCAGGCACGTGAAGATCCATTTTGAGTGGATGTCGGTCGATCTCCGCGAAGACAAGATCCTCCACCACCTTCACGGGGGCTGGTTCGTCCGCGTCAGCATCGACTGCGACCACAAGTCCGATCCCCGCAATCGCTGTGATGCACAGCCAGCGACGGGCAAGGCGAATGGATGTCTTCGTCATGGGGCTTTGTCTCTCCATCTTGCTTTCGATTCTTCTTGAAGGTCCAGGCCCTGCCGAGCTGGTTCGGCCAAACCGTCTCTAGCAGCTCTCGCGCAGGCTCATTGCCGACGCTCCCAATCGAACGACTTCTGTTTGCGGAAGCCTGTGAGTTGAATCGTACCGTCGGACGCGATGTCCATCAGCGAGTAGCCGTTGTTCGCGGCTCCCGACCCTTCGACCATGGCCACCAGCGTGCAGTAGTGGATGCCTCCGATCTCCTTGAGATCATTCTGATGGCTGTGCCCCTGAAATACTGCCAAGACCCGGCGTGAATTCTCAAGTACTTTTCGTATCTTGGCGTTGTTCTTCACACCATGGCCGCTGCTGATATCCAAACGCTGATGAGCAAAAACGATCACGGGCTTGTCCCCGGCCTTGAGAACAGCCTCGAGCCACTCGATTTCGGCGGGAGGCACATTGGCGTCGGTCCATCGAAAATTCTTACGGCCATATGGTTCGCCATCGCCTCGGAAGCATGAATCCAACACAACGAACTGAATGCCACCTCGCTCGAAAGAGTAGTACGAATTCTCCTGCCCGACATCGCCTAGAAACTCCTCCTTCGTCAGTGTATCCACGCAGTGATTCCCCAAGACGTAGTGACGGTCCCTACAGATCATGGAGAACTCTCGATTGATCGTCTTCAGATAGCTCTGTTCCAGCTCCACCGAATCTGCAGCGTCAATCAGGTCTCCAAGTTCGACCAGGAATGTCGGCTTGTCTCGTTCGAACTGCAACGCCGCCTCCTCGAGCTTGGCAAGGGTTTCCCGGTAATGCCGAGTTCCAACTGGTGCCTTGTCGGCGTAATGGAGATCCGTGAGAAGTCCAACACGAAGTCGTGACGGTTCCGCATTCGCGAATACTCGCCCGGCATGCAGAGGCGCGGCCGCCAGTACAAGCGTTCCACCTCTTACGAAGGCTCTCCGTCCCAGACAGATAGAACCCGAAACGTTTGTCACTTTTGATTCCCCTTCCTCAATGCCTCCCTACCGAATCCCAAAACCAGAAACGCGCGGTCGGGAACGCCATCAGCAGGATCCCCATCTTCTCCCGAACCCATCGGAGAACCTTGCCTTGGATTGCACTGAACTGAATGTTGCACTGAACTGAATGTTGCACTGAACTGATGTTGCCGAACTCACAACGCGGCAATCGAACAACTCTCGAAAATCGCGGTACAAGTCTCGTCCCTCCATCGTACCGTGATTCGGGTCGACTCGCTTGACAGGAGAAGAGAGTGGTTGGCTAATCGCACAGGGCTAATCGCAACGTCAATCCGATCGCCCCCAGCTCGCCGAAGAAATTCAGACCCCTTTTCGGATCGAAGCGAACGCAGAGGACGTGCCAACCACCGGCGGAGCGAATCCCTCTTCGACGTCGCTACGGAGAACGACGGCGCTACGAAGACTGGGCGAATGAGTTCTCCAGGGCGATCGCAGGCAGGGACCTGTGCTGGAGGAACGTCGCCAGGAAAAGTGCTGGCCTACGGCTGCTCCCACATCAGGCACAGCTGCTCCCATCCCTTCGCCTCTCCCGTGATCGCGTGAGACTTCAGCGCGTTGATGGTGGCTTGATCGTGCCGTGGAATCAATGTAGTTGACGAATTCTCGTTCGCAGTATCCGTGTGTGGATGCCTATCGATCTACCTGCCCAAACGAAACGGTTTGCGTCGAGAAGGAGTTCGTCGAGAAAGTCACGAAGCGAAGTCGTCGCAGATCAATCACTCAGGACGGACATTTTTCTGCCAGGCATGAGCCTTCAGGCGTGGTATGCGGCAACATGAAGTGAGGCGGCGTCGGAGCTCCCTCCGCCAGGCACATCGTTGCCAGCCAAGGCGACTAACTCCCCGCGTCTGATCGCCACCTCTCGCGGGGCGTCAATGGCCACCGTTACCCGGTTCCCGCTGATCTTGGAGACGGTGATCTCGACATTGTCGCCAATCACCAATTTTTCACCTGCCTTGCGACTCAGAACCAACATTTGCAACTTCCTTGCTAGGGGCTCGAAATGACGCTCGGAGGAAAGAGCAATGATTGTTCCAAAAATCCGATCTTTGACTCAACTCGACCGTCGCAGACTGGCAAGCCCCGCGATTCTTTGGACTGTTGCCTATTCTTTGAATCCATGAACTTCGTGACGCCAGGTCGTCATGTGGTCGCTCAGGAACCATTGACCGCAGATCGATCAGTGGACTGTTCGCTTGGCAACCATCGCATGCGGCCAAGGTCAAGGTCGCGGATGCAGTGGCATGAAGCTTGCACCCTCTCAGCAGGCAACGTCATTCCACCACTTCATTTACATTCCGAAAGAGGAAATCATCATGGTCAATGATTCGGGCATCGCCAAAGAGTCGGGCATCATCGAAGAAGCCAAGAAATCAATCATGGATAACGAGCACTCCATCGGCGAGAAAGCTCCGGGGACTCCGTTTGCCGTCGTGGCTTTGAGCTACCTGGTGGTGTTAGGCATCGCATGCGGTGCGTTTGCCTTTCTCATTTGGGCCGTTCCATGATCCGGATATTACGTTCCGAATGTCACCGCAGCCAATTCGACAGCGGCGCATCAGCACAAGGACATGCGGCGTCCACAAGCAGCTGAGTCTCTCCGAGGCTCGTGATAAAAACAGCAAGACACTGATGTTGCGTAAGATTCAAGGATCGGAGAGACTGGAATTCATTGGCTTGCCCTGCCGTAAGTCCGCATTTCCAAGGCGGCAAGCCGCAACTTTGCTGCGTCTCAGCTGCCTTTCTTACGAGTCTCGGAGAGACTCGGCTACGGCAAGCGATCGGCAGGATTCTCGCTGCGTTCACGCCGAGACCTGGGAGACCTCTTCAATCTCATTCATCAAGATGCCCAACTTTGGTTCAACGTCCGCTTGGATCTGTCGCACGGACTTGACGTCGCCCTGCCGCGCCGCATCGATCATGAATTGCAAGTCGCTGACCGGTTCGCCCGTTTCAAACGTACTGAGCAGTCCTTTCAATGCGTGGCCAACCCTTGCCACTTCAAGGCAATCGCCTTGCTTCACGTGATCGCTAAGAAGAGCCAGCAGATTCGGAGCATCCTCCACCGCGATCTTCGCCAGAACTTCCAGCATTTCTTCGTCACCTGCCATACGAGCAAGCGCGTCGGAGAATCGTTGCTTCTGCGTTTCGGTCATCATTTGTTACGATCGGCGGTTGTAGAAGAAATACTCAATTGCCTGTCGACGGGTCGCATCAACCGTGGAAGAACGGCACTACCGTCCGACCCCTACGTCGCTTTTCAGGACGATTTTGAAGGAGTTGATTCGGTCTCGCAGTTTACCCCGAGTGATACCAAGGATCTCAGCTGCCTGACTTTGATTGCCGTCAGTCGCCTGCAAGACCTGTACGATCACGAACCGCTCCATGTACTCCATCGCCTCCCCATACACATTCGTCGATTTTTCTCGAAGCAAACGCTGCACCAACTGAGGCAATTGACTGCCCGGTGCATCCGCATCGACGGAGGGCGAGGCCTCGGAGATCGCACTCGCATCGCGGTGACGCTTCCCGGTGATGGCATCAGGCAGGATGTCAGGCGTGATGACGGGCATCACCGCATCCAGAACACATCGCCGAATCACAGCGCGTAGTTGGCGAACGTTTCCCGGCCATGGGTAACTCGAAAAGAGCTCAACCGCTTCGGGAGACAATCCTTCCAAATCGGGTTTGTTGAACTCCTTCTTTGCTTGTGAGAGAAAGAATCGAATCAGTGCCGGCACATCGCTCAGGCGCTCGCGTAGCGGCGGCAGCTCGATGGTGACACCATTCAGTCGGTACAACAGATCTTCGCGGTAGTCGCCTTCCTCGACCATCTGTTCCAACGGTCGGTTGGTCGCGGCGATGATGCGAACGTCGGTGGTCAATTCCTTGTTGCCTCCAACCCGCTCAAAGCGTTGTTCTTGGAGCACCCTCAGCACCTTCGCTTGAACGGTCGGCGCCATATCGCCGATCTCGTCCAGGAACAGCGTTCCGCCGTTGCATTGTTCAAATTTCCCGATCCGCCGAGCTTCGGCACCCGTGAAAGCCCCCTTCTCGTGCCCAAACAACTCACTCTCCAGGAGGTTGTCCGGCAGCGCGGCACAGTTCACGGCCAAGAAGGTTTCATCACTGCGAAGACTGTATTGAAACAACGCTCGAGCCACCAACTCCTTGCCGGTGCCACTTTCGCCCCGCACCAAAATCGGCACGTCCTGCTTGGCGACTTTTCCGATTGCTTTGAAAACGTCCAACATGGCCGGTGATCGACCAATGAAAAGCTCGACTGACTGGTCCCCACCTTCGTCGTCGGCGGAAATCGCCACCGGCACGCTACAGATCTGTCGCTGCTCGATCGCCTTTTCGACCAAGTCTCGCAATGGTTCCACATTCAGTGGCTTCGCGATGTAGTCGAAAGCACCCAACTGCATCGCTTCGATCGCCGTATTGCTGGCTGCTTCCACCGTCATGAAAATGACCGGAATCCGGCGATCATGTTCGCGAATTTCACAGTAAACCCCCAACCCGTTCTGATCTGGCAGTTGAATATCCAGTAGCACGGCATCGAACGAACCACTGCGTAGCTTTTGGAGTCCGTCGGCGGCGTTGGAAGCCGACGTAATGTCCGCGATCGGGGCGAGCGTTTTCTCGGTGAGAGCGAGAACGGCACGATCGTCGTCAATGACGAGGAGGCTAGGCATGGATTTGAACCACTTCGATTGGGACGTTGTATTGGGTTCGTTGCAAGTGGTACCTGCTGCCATCTGAGTTCACACAAATCTAAGGTATTGGTGGGGCAATCGGTTATCGATCAGTTTGGTTGATCGGGAAGCAATTGCCGGGCCAGTTCGGAAATTGCCATCAGAATTTCGAGGATCCAGTCGTCGGACAGGCAGTGGTTTGTCAAACTTGGTTTGGAATAGCGTCCATCGAACAGCATTCATCGAATGGGGGCTCCTTGACTCCGGGCTGGTGGATGCTCGTCAACCTCAAGACTCGTCAGGAACAACGTGCCTCTTCTGACCCGAAGCGTTCGCACTTGAATACCAAGCTTCTCTCGTAGCCGCTATGGATCGAACCTCTGCCACAACCGGGCGAGGTTTCCCATGCCAAACGCCTATACTGAGTGGCCACGCCTTCGAGACCACTTTCGCGCTGCAGACGCCGTGAGCACAATGAGAGGGCAATCGACGTGACCTGCAGACTTTGAAGTTGCGCTTGTTTCATAACCCGACGCGTAAGCGAGGAAATATCGATATTGACATCGACTCGCTTACGCGTCGGGTTATGAGAATCCTCGTGCGGTAGCCCAAATCGCAACTTCCAAACCTGCAGACCCCATCTCAAACGCTTAGGTGAATGCCGTGCAGCCGCCTCTTTGTCGCACATGTCCCGGTCGGTTTGCCTTTCTGGTCTTGTCCTTGACGTGCCTGCCCGCGGCGGCTCCGGCAGTGGAAAGCGGATCGATGAATGTCGTCCTTTTCCTGATCGACGATCTTGGCTGGAAGGACCTTGGATGCCAAGGAAGTGGCTACTACCAAACTCCGCACATTGATCGACTGGCGGAAGATGGCGTCCGATTCACCGATGCCTATGCGGCGTGTGCAGTTTGCACGCCGACGCGAGCGGCGATCATGACCGGAAAGTATCCGGCTCGTATGTTGATGACCAATTGGACTCCCGATGGTCGATGGGATCCCAAATCGCGATTGCGAGAGGCCCGGTTTCTGAGAGCCTTGCCACTGGAAGAAACGACCATCGCGGAAGCACTTCGAGAGGCCGGCTATTTCACGGCACACATCGGCAAATGGCATCTCGGCGGCCCCCCTTTCTCGATGCCTGAGCACCACGGTTTCCAAGTGAACATCGCGGGGAATGCTCATGGGGCACCGGGCGACTACTTTTTCCCTTATGCCGGTGACTGGGTGATTCCGACGACGGGCCTCCGAGCAAGATGGAATGTGTTGTCTGACGGAGAACCAGGCGAATACCTAACCGATCGATTAACCGATGAGGCGGTGCGAGTGATTCGCGAACATCGTGACCAGCCATTCTTCTTGCACTTCGCGCACTATGGCGTGCATACGCCGCTGCAGGCCAAGCCGGCGATGGTCGCAAAGTATGAGAGCGTTGATACCAATCACCGACAAGGCGATCCCGTCTATGCAGCAATGGTTGAAAGCGTGGACGAGAGTGTTGGCCGAGTGTTGAAGACTCTTGGTGAGTTGAAACTGGAGGATCGCACAGCCGTGATCGTCACGTCCGACAACGGCGGATTCTGGAAGGCGACCCATCATGCACCGCTTCGTGGTCACAAGGGAACCCATTGGGAGGGCGGCATTCGCGTGCCGTTGGTAGTCAAGTGGCCGGGCGTCTCTGTACCGGGGAGCATCGTGTCCACGCCCGTCATCAGCACGGACTTGTATCCGACGATCCTTGCCATGGCAGGTCAGGACATGCGTCCGCACCAGCACCCCGACGGTTACGACCTTGGCCCCTTGTTGGCCGATTCCGCTGAACTTCCAGCACGCTCGCTCTACTGGCATTTTCCACACTACAACAATCATCCCGACTCAGTACCGTCCGGCACGATCCGTGATGGCCGTTGGAAATTGATCGAGACTTTCGATCCGCCAGGCATCGAGCTCTACGATCTCATGAGCGATCTTGGTGAGCGAGCGAATTTAGCAGATGACATGCCCGACCGTGCGCGAAGCATGCGAGATCAACTTGTCAAATGGCGGCATGACATCGGGGCCGACGAAATGCAAACCAACCCAGACTACGATCCATCCGGCAATCCGCCCCGCAACATCAAGAAGACGACCACCCCAGCCAGACATTCTGCAGATCGCTAACGAGTAAGGTGGAAGGTCGCTTCCATCATTGAGGACCCGATCGCTGGCGACTGAGCGAGCCTGTCTGACGATGTTTGTACCGTGGGGCTCGAGACTGAGTCGGCTGGTATATGATTTGCCCTAATTGTCTGGAGCCACTCTTGTCGAATTCTCCGAGTATCTGCAGCGTAAACGATACGAATTCGGCGCAACCTGTTTCCTCGCTTACGATTCGGTTTACCATTGGCCGCCGAAGTGGCGCTGTCCAGTTAGGGCATTCGTTATCGGTACGGATGCGGTCGCATCGCGCGACAACGCATGACTCTCGAGCTTTCGCAAGCAGATGGACTTTCTAAGACACACGATCTCCGCGTTTTCCGAGGACCGTTGCACCACACTTGCAGCGGCGCTCGCTTACTACACGACATTCGCATTGCCGCCGTTGTTGTACTTGTTGCTGACCGTACTCACGTTCGGTTTGTCAGTCGCCTATTCGAGCGACGAGGCAAAAGCCAAAGCACGGTCGGTCTTGGAGGATCAGGCGACGGAAATGCTGGGCAACGCAGCAGCGGCACAAGGCATTTCCGAGATCATGGAAAACAACCGTGAGTCGGGTGGCGTGTGGTGGAAGACAGTACTTAGCTTCGCGGGGATCGCCATCGGGGCAACAGGGGTGGTCGGGGCTTTGCAGGATTCGCTGAATCGAGTCTGGAAGGTGAAGCCTGACCCGGAGACCTCCGCATTGAGGACGATGCTGGGGAAACGGGTGCTGTCATTTGCGATGATCATGGGACTCGGGTTCCTGTTGCTCGTATCCATTGTTGTTTCGTCGTTACTTTCCCGTGCTGGCGAACAACTGGGCGATTCCATCGGCATTAGCGGCGGCGTCGCCAGCATGATCAACCGTGTGCTTCTCGCTTTGGTTGTGTTCATTGTCTTCGCAGCGATTTTCAAGTTCATGCCTGACGCCATCGTCCGATGGCGTGATGTGTTTGTTGGATCCGCGATCACGACAGCACTCTTCTTGACAGGGCGGTTTGCGATGCAGGTCTACTTTTCATACAGCGCTCCGGGGGCCCACCTGGGCGCCGCTGCGGCTTCATTGGCAGTCATTCTGGCCTGGGTCTACTACTCTGCAATGATCGTGTTGCTTGGGGCGGAGGCGACACAGGTGTACGCTGCTCGCTGCGGCAAAGGGATCCAGCCCCAGAACAACGCGGTACGAGTGGTTGAGGAGATTCGTCATGCCGAAGAGGGCTAACCGACCGGCTGCATCATTCACCACAACACCAAACGAGCAATATTGATGACCTTGTCTTTGAAGCACGCCGGCAAACCTTCGTTCTCCAAGCGAGCTCTGTTCGTATTGAAAGCTTGGTTGAAGCATCCGGCAGATGTTGCGACGATCTGCCCGAGCTCACCTTTCCTGACCGAGAACATTGCCGAGCGCGACTGCATTCGTGAAGCATCATTCATCTTGGAACTGGGTCCCGGTGCTGGGGAAACGACAGCCGCACTGCTGCATGAACTGAAGCCGGACGGTCGCTTGTTGGCAATCGAGAAGATGCCAGCGTTCAGCGAGGCGCTCGAAGCTATTGTCGATCCGCGGTTCACATTGGAGATTGGTGACGCGGCAGATTTGCTGGACACGCTTGAGAAATACTCACTGTGTCAACCAGATGTGATCGTCTCAGGGATTCCGTTCAGTGCGTTGCCGGCAACGACGGCCAAAACCATTGCCGAGTCAATTCATGCCGCGTTGAAACCTGGTGGAACGTTTATCGCCTACCAGGTGCGGTCGGATATCGAACGATTCGCTCGACCATTGTTCGGTCCTTCGGACAGTGAGGTGATTGCGATGAATCTGCCGCCGCTACGAGTCTTTACCTGGCGGAAGTTGGTCTGAAGCGTTCACGTGATCTCAGCATGTGAAATGTGATGCCATCAAGCCCTTATGCTGCCGGCTTGTTGCGAAGTGACCTCAGCCCGAAGGCAACCTCCGTTCCCGCTTGGGTTCTTTGTCGGCACGATGTTTGCGTCCCATCCGTAGGTCGATTGATGCCAATGCACACGCAACGGGTGTAACCAGATGAATCCGGTTCGGATCGTCTTCGCGTGGGCTTGCTGTTGGCTTCGCAAGCGGTCAACTTCAGGCGACCCTGTCGGAAAAGCGCCTCCGGCCAAGGGGATCGTTATTGAGTTTTATGGTGGTCCGTTAGACGGTCATCGCGAGACAATCGGCCGAAAAGCCCTCCGGGCCATGCCAGACCGGATTGAGACACCGGTTTCTCTGGCACAGTTCGACATGCTCGAGGGTATTGAACTCCGAAGCAATGGTGCTCCCGCAAGCATCGCAATCTATGATCTTGTTCGGCTTGGTCGGCAGTGTCGTTTTCAGTTTCGACGTCAAATTCCAGCAAGGCAAACACGAGAACAGGCCAGAAACTAGCACTCGACCTTCCCGCACACTGATACGGTCGAACGATGACCTTCGGTTCTAGAGGTTCGTCAGTACTTAGTTTTGGAGTTGCGAGCGAAAAGGGATCAGAGACAAAAAGCCGAAACCGCTCTGAGGAGCTGTGAATCCGTATCAGGTGGCGATCGTCGCTTGAAATACCAATTGCTTCACCATGCCTTATTGCTTCACCATGCCTTGATGTACAAACCAATCACTTTGAATCGAGCCAGCAACACGCAGGTGCTGATCATTGCGCTGCTGCTGGCAGCGTTGGTTCTGGCGACAGCTAACCTGTTTGTCGCTACCCTCAGCGTGGTGTTACTGATTCTCGCGGGGCTGCTGTTTGGCGTGTTTGTTCACGGGCTCTGTGCCTGGCCGGCGAACCGTTTTCCCATCTCGTACCATG
This sequence comes from Pirellulaceae bacterium, assembly GCA_963767665.1. Classification (GTDB taxonomy): domain Bacteria; phylum Planctomycetota; class Planctomycetia; order Pirellulales; family Pirellulaceae; genus Rubripirellula. Next base: position 33,901 of record CAVYFC010000009.1, on the reverse strand, counting down.
TCAGCTATCTGGTGGTGGTCGTGCTGATGCTGTTAACGATTGGCCTAGGTTGCTTTCAGCTTGGCTCACAGGTTGCTCGCCGTACCGATGATCTCTGGACACAATTGCAATCGGCCGCACAAACGGCTGAAGAGAGACTCGATCAGAATGATTGGGCCAATGAGCATCTGCTTAGCATCTCTGAAGTCCCTGAGAAACTGACCCAGTCGACCAGCTCGATCTGGCCCGAGATGTTTCAAGGTTTGCAGTGGTTCGGATGGGGTCTCACCGGGGCGCTCGTGATCTTCTTCATTGGACTGTTCGCAGCTTATGAGCCTGATCTATATCGAACCGGACTGGTCAAACTGGTACCGATCGACCGACGCAAGCGTGCGGAGGAGGTTCTTGACGAACTGAATTCGGCACTGAGTTTGTGGCTGGTGGGACGTTTCCTTTCGATGGCCATCGTAGGGGTCGCGACGGCCGTCGCGATGTGGCTTCTGGGTATACCGTTACCGATCTCGCTGGGCGTGTTGGCAGCGTTGCTAACGTTCATCCCCAGTGTTGGGCCGCTGCTCGCGGCAGTACCCCAAATGTTACTGGCCATCAACGTCGGGACTGAAACAGTTTTCTACGTGCTGCTGTTCAACGTCATGTTGCAAATTGTCGAGAGCTATCTGATTACGCCTCTGGTCCAACGACGCAAGGTTGCTCTACCTCCAATTTTGACCATTGCTGCCCAGTTGGTGATGGGAGTCTTGGCCGGAATCATCGGCGTGATGATGGCTGCTCCACTCGTGGTCGCAGCGATGGTCTTGGTGCAGATGCTGTACGTGGAGGACCGGCTAGGCGATAAGAAATCTGGCGAGATAACGAGTTAGTCGGCGTCACCTCCTACCGCGGTGCGCGTGCGAGCACGCTCGCTAGCGGAAGAACTGGTCAATTGTCGACTTTTCTCACTGCGGCACATACAGGCGGGAGGCACCGTGTGGTGGATGGTACCGTACGTCGATCATGTTGTGCGGGTGTCTCGCTCCAGCTTCCAAGGAAAGATTGAGCGCGGTTTGCCATTGACGCCAGGTATCCACCTCACCGCTCAGAATGGCCACTCCGTTCGCCACTGTCACGTCAATCTGATTACTTGTATCGAACAAAGTAAATTTCAGCTTTCTCTCGAGATCACTCTGGATCTGTTCATCACTCTTTTCCTTCCATGCCCTCTCAACCGTTAGCGAATTGTTGACGTGAACGACTCCCGTCACGCCCGAAGCAAGCCAGCCGGCGACCTGCTTTTCCATCTCACTTTCGACGATCCCGTAGAGACTGACGTGCGCTCGTTGGCAGTGAATCCGCAGGTCGCGACGTTCCAAATAGGGGCTTCGTCCAATCGCCCCCTGAGTCTCCACAACGATTTCTCTATCGCTAGGCGACTGCCTTGTCGGTTTCACCCTGATTTCATCTATCACTCGTTGGGTACCAATCACGTCCATCGCCAACCGTTCGGCTTTGTCTTTGATCCTCAAGCGACTGACCGTGCCAGTCAGCGTCACACTACCCGAGTCGACGGAGGCCACAATTGCATCTGCTTGACTAAATACTACTGGATCCGCCTCAAACGCTCGCCTGATTGCTTCACCGATCTTTGCATCGGTCACATCGGCGAAGCGTGCTTTTCGGCGAGAACCATCTGCCGTGTCGGGATCGACCTTGACGTCAGTCACGTCGACTTCTCTAACTCCTCGGACTTCCGCGACGACTTCCAGTCGGTCTTTCACATCAGCCGAGGCAACGGTTCCTGTCAGCTTGACTACCTGATCCTGAACGTCGACACGGATGTCAGCGTCATCCAGGTAAACGGATTGAACGATGAGAGCATTGATCTCATCTCGCAACTCTCGGTCGCCTCGTTGGGTTAGCAAAGAAACTGTCAACTGGTTTGTGACTTTAGTAACGCCACGAACGCCCGAAGCCGCGTACTCGGCGATCCGCTTTTCCGCCAGCGAATCAACTTTGCCAGTCATGGCGACTTCCCCGTGGGAGACGTCCACCGCAATTTGAGGCTTATCAACACCGTCGTTGGCATGAAGCACTTTCAATACGTCTTCGCGAACTGCGTCGTCAGGACGCTTTGAAACTCTTACCAAGATTTGGTTGAGAACCGCTTCCACACCACGCGTTCGTTTGGCGATGCGAGAAGCCAGGTGCTTGTCTTGGAGACAGGCGACTTCCCCAGAAAGTGTCACGAGCCCCTCCGTCGCTTCGACCTTGAGCGACTCCGCAGCAAGTCGTTCGGCATCATCGAAATCAAGTCGAATCGCTAAGGATATTTCATTTGGGTCCGTAGGAGCGGAGTCACTCTCTGCTTGCGCCGAACATACACCGGCGCCGACAATCAGCAGCGAGAACATGACAGTCAGGTTTGAAATACAGTTGCAGTGCATGGTGAATGTCGCCCTTTCGCATGAGTCGGTTCCTGTTTGTGAATGATGAAAGGAGACGCAACTCCAATGCCAGTGCTAGTTCTCTTGGGAACGGCTTACGTTTCGGAAAGAGACGAACCATTCGTAAGAAGACAGGGGCGCCGGCTTCAGACTGCGTGTGCCTGACTGCAGGCACCTTGCCCGCTAATCAACCAACCTGACAGGCCATCGACCAAGGTTAGCACCCGCGAAACGCCGTCTATTCTCGCAAAACGCGAGAGGCACGGCATTCGCACCCCATCCAGGGCGAACCGTTGAACATTGTGGCGTCCAGCTCGCTACTTACCGAACGGTGGCTCGAACTTGACGAGCGCATGCCGCCTCAATACCCATTCGTGGAGATTGGAGATGTTGATACCCATCCTTGGTTGGATCGTTTTCGGATTGCTGATTGCAGCGCTTGCTCGCGCGAACTATTCAGGCCGCCAGGACATTGGATTGATCCGCACGACGCTGCTGGGCGTGGCAGGATCATTTGTCGGCGGCTTTGTTGGGTTCCTGTTGTTTGGGGGGTCGCCGATGCAAGCCGCTGGCTAGATCGGATCGATCATCGGTGCCGTCGCCTTGCTCGCAGTCGCGACGCACTCGGATCGAAGCGTGAGCACAACCCACCACTTCCGTCCTCTTCACCTTCTTCCGCCGCCAATTGCGACATTCATGATCCAACGACTCTGCGTTTTGCTGGCGGTGACGTTCACAGCCGCATCAACATCGATCGCCCAGGAATCGGCTTCGAACCGAACGGAGAGCGACTCGCCACCGAACACGATCGTTGAGGTCGACGATGTCGCCGAGGACTCAGCGATCACGAGCCGTCTGGGGCGTATCTTTGAATCGTCCGGCTGGTATGAGTTGCTTGAGGTTAGCACGGACAACGGAATCGTGACACTCACGGGCGTAGCCGACAAAGAAGAGCATCGGGAGTGGGCAGGCAACACCGCTCGTCGGACCCAAGATGTGATTGCAGTTATTAACAAGCTTGATGTCGATACAACGGTCGATCTCGGTTCCAGCAAAGAGGTGGTTCAAGAGAGCTTGGATTCGCTCTGGCGAGACTTCCTGGTCCGATCACCGCTGCTGATCGCGGCGTCCATCGTTGTCGCAATCACCGCTTTGCTCGCCAAAGTGTTGGGATGGTTGTTGGTGAAGCTTCTCGGGAACCGCAACTTGCGTACCAGCTTGAAGGACTTGGTCTATCAGCTCAGTTCGATTGGCATTTGGATCGTGGGTCTGTTGACGGCGACGGTCGTCGCGTTCCCAGGCATGACCCCATCGAAGGCACTAACGGTACTGGGTCTGGGTTCCATTGCGATTGGCTTCGCCTTCAAGGACATTTTTGAGAACTTCTTTGCAGGCATTCTGATTCTCTGGCGCTACCCTTTCGACCGTGGTGACTTCATCACTTGTGACGGAATCACAGGAAAAGTCGAGCAGATCACCATTCGCAATACGATGATGCGGCGGCTGGACGGCGAGTTGGTGGTGATCCCAAACGCAACGTTGTTTAAGAACAATGTGGATGTGTTGACGAGTCAGCCGCAGCGTCGCGTACGCATCACTTGCGGCATTGCTTACGATGTTGATGTCGATCAAGCTCGTGAGGTCATCCGACAGGCAGTGCAGAGCTGTGCTTCTGTCGAGGGCATTCGGACGGTCGAGGTGTTCGCAGCGGAGTTTGCCAGTTCAAGCTTGAACTACGAAGTCGCCTGGTGGACAGGTTCCAAACCAATCGATGTTCGACGTAGTCGTGATCAAGTTGTCGCTGCAATCAAACGATCACTCGATGACGCGAATATCGAGATTCCGTTCCCGTATCGAACGTTGACGTTCAAGGATTCGTCCATCGGGAAGAAATTGGAAGTTGCCAGTCTGGAGACACAGCAGTGAGTGGCTTCGCGACCAGAGATCGAGAGTGATCCATGGGCAAAAGCCCGCAAGGATCACCTTGGAGCCCAGCAGAAGAGTGCGACTCTACAGTAAAACGGTCTCTCCAAAGCTGTGAGTCTTTCGACCTACGGCTTGCTACCGTAGGCGAGTCTCTCCGAGACTCGTAAGGGACGCAGCAAACTGCGAATTTCCGCCTTGGAAATGCAGTCCTACCGTAGCGAACCAATCGACCACCGCCTCTCCGCAACCATCATTCATCGCGGCGATGCCGTGAATGGCGAGCTTCGGGAGGCTCGGCTACGGCAGTCGATCCAGCGGAAGAATCGTCGCGAATCAGGAAATCAAGGCTCGAAAGTGACGCTGCCCAGCTAGCCCCAAATTGGAAATGGCGTCCCCGAAGGCTTGTCCTTGTTCGTTTACAATGCTCTTGTCTTCGAACACCGTCAGGGCGACAACTTGCCCGACGACCTTCTGAGACGACAGGTGGTGTGCGAGACAAACCTCATACCATGGAGGATATCATGTCCAAATGTTTGATCGCCGAGTACGAAACCAATGCCGCAGCCAAGATTGCTTTGGAGGTGCTGGAAGAGAAGCAGCTGACGATTGAGTACGTCTCGGTCGTGTCCCATGCAAATGATCCATCCGCCGAACACTTACGCCATCTCGAGGATGAGCACGACGAGTCTTACTCGTCTGCATCCGCTCCGGAAGGTCGCGGTACATCATTGGGGATGCTGATCGGAGGAACCCTCGCGGCCCCGATCGCTGCGGGAACCCTCGTCGGACCTTTCATCATCGCGGGACCGCTGGTTGGAATCGCTGTTGGAGCGGCGATCGGCAGTTTAGCGGGAATGAAGAGGTGGGGAGTTGCGCACGACGTGACCGCCGACTACGAGAAGCGGGTCAAATCGGGATCCGTACTCGTAATCGTCCACGATGTCGATGACGTCACTCTTGACAATGCGAGAGAGGTGCTAAAAGCAACGCATCCGAAGTCGCTGGAGAGATATGAGGTGACATGAGCTTCCCATGCTCGACTGCGAGCTGGCACGAAGATTGCAGCTACCCAACATGAGTCGGTTGACCCAAGTCTTTCGACCGACGGGCTCGGAAACATCGACACTCCATTGAAAGGCGACTCATGAGCGATACCAATCCTGAAATCAAAGAACAACTCGACAAGTTGGCAACGATCTGTTGCGCACATCTTGAGGGAGACAACACCGCTCCGACGTTCGAGGGCCCATCCACCATGGCGTTGTTGAAGTCGCTCCTGATGAGTGGCTATGCTCGCCATGAGGGTACGACTCTGCGGGTTGATATCGAAACTCGCGTGCAGGACAAGTGCCGAGAGCCAGCGATGCATCGCGGCGGGGCTCTATCGAGTCTTACTGAACAGTTGCAGTCTCAGTTTGACGAACTGAAACGCTGGGAGTCAAAACTACCCACGGAAACGACCAAGCCGAAAGCAGCCAACATCAGCTCCGCTACCGACGCCTGATGACATCGCTACCAAATGCTTGTCAGTACGCCTTTGGATATCGAGGTGGTCATCGTAGGCGAGTCTCTCCGAGACTCGCAAGGAACGCAGCAACGCTGCGAATGTCCGCCTTGGAAATGCGAACCTACAGTATGGCGAACGAATAACTCACAGTCTTTCCGAGACGAGGCTTGGATCTTGCGGCATCACCGTGATGAATGACGATCTCGGAGAGACTGCCTTAGCTTGAAGTGGCGGAACCGCGCGAGCCGTCCGGTGTGTTCCCTTTTGCTGCACGGCAATTGACGGCCGACAGAACACCAGCGTCAGAATGGTCAACCACTCGCCAGATGTTCGTCCGTTTGCCTTGGTGAGGCCAGCCGCTCCAGCTTTATCTCTGACACTCGAACTTCGGCTGTTTCGAGATAGACACCCAACCGTCCGCTCTCGAAGCTCTGATCTGCCAGCGATAAGACAACTCGACCGTTGACTGACAGCTCGATGTAACTACCGAATGCAATCAGCTGCACGGTCGCTTCGAGACGAGTGTTGGAGTACCAGAAACCCGATTGCAACGCCTGAAACTGCATCATGTGTTCGCCACTTCCGTGCTCGCCGGTGCCCCACGCTCGCAGCTGAGCGACTCCTTTCAGCATGTCAAGCGATAGGTAGTAGCCATCGCGCGATTCAGCATCGAGTCGGAACACCAAGCCACACTTGCCGAGTCCCTGCATCTGCAAGGTGGCCAGAAAACGAAAGTGATCGAGCGAATCGTCGAATACGAACGCCTGGAAGCCGCTCTCGCAGGCGAGGTCCAGATGCCCGCCATCAACGCGACACAGTTGAACCTGCGGTCCCACATCGTCGATCAAGCTGTGAATGCACTTCGCGTCAAATGGCTCCCGCACGTACTCGGTGATCCCCTCAAACGATACCGCTCGCAAAAGCCCTTGTTCATTCTTGACGAGGCGTTTCGGTGGCGGCATCAAGTTTTCTGCGGTACGGTCCGCCAGATTCATGGAATAGAAATTCCACAGCAACCAGCCCCTCTCGTCGTGACACACTCTGCCCGCGTAGTTGCCCTGAGGCAAAAGCACATTGTCGTGATAACTCTGCCAGCGACTACCGATCTTGTTGGTGTGCCAGTATCGAATCTTGGCGTCTTCGCGAATACTGCCAATTAAGTAATGGTCTTCTTCGACGACGATGAGATTGGGAACTTCGATGTCGTCATAGAGGCGAGGATGATGGAGCGGTGGCTGGCCGACAAAGTGATTGGGTGCGACTTCTTTCATCAAGGCGACACACCCGCGTCGGACGATCGAACCTGTATTGACTCGGCCGGCAGCCATCAACCATCCGTCAGTACCGTCATGATAGAAGAACGGATCGCGGAAGCTGACCCAGTGCCGACCTTCTTGAAGTGACGCTTCGTAGTACCTCGGATCCGGCTCCAGCGGAAAGCAACTTTCCTCATCAAACAACGCGTGACGACAATCGGCTGCATCGGATCGACTCTGACGTACCGCCAGCTTGACAAGTTCCGGATCTTTGGGGCCACGATGGTCCTCCCAATGGACCGGCGCTTTCTGCCAATGAAACAGATCGTGGCTGACCGCTAGCCCCAGCCGTTGATAATTGCCCTGATCGCGACGTGACAGCCCGGTGTAGAACATTCGCCATCGACCCAATTGGTGAGGATCAGGTGAAACGTGCATGGTCCACAGCATCAAGTCATCCCAACTGCCAGGATCACCAATGAATAGCGCGTTGTTGACTCGCCGCCAATTGAGCGCATCGGTGCTAACTGCGTGAGCGATGAAATCATGGTTGGGCAAGACAAGATGAAACAAATGATAGAGGCCATCATGAAACAAGACGTCTACATCACCAATCGTCTTCCTGCTGCCGTCCGTTTCTGAAAACATGTCCCAGTTCCAAATCCAAGTTGATTGTTATTAGCTACCGTTGGCGACAGCGACTCGCCGCAAACTCGATTGAAAGGATGCCGCCGCTCTGCAATCACGCTGCTACCCATCATTCTGTCAAGTCCTCTTTCGAGCAACATCGAAACCCGATTCGACTCCGATCGCATCGTTGATGGCCTACCAAACGCTGCCAGCGAACACGATATCTGCTTACCCGAACAACGCAAACACCACATGACGTGACAGAGGGACAGCCAGCAGGAGGAGAGCGATCGTCTGCGATGGTGGTCGTTTGGCGTCCGCAGTTCCTGATGCGAGGGGGGTTGCTGATGACCTGCCCGGAACCGATGGGTCCGCTCGAACCCACCAGCTTGCCTCCCGAATCCACCAGCTTGCCTCTCGAATCCACCAGGTTGCCTCTCGAATCCACCAGGTTGACAGCGCACATCGACGGCCGCGTCTCGATGAACCAGGGATGCGGACACACAGCGGATTCTCAACAAGGCCATTGATCGCATAGAAGTCGTCTTGGTTGATTGGCAACCTTCATCGCAAGGACGAAACGCCGAGTCAAGGAGATCCTGCCGTGCCGCAGCCTTTGGCATGTAACGTGCGTCACCAATCCCTGCAGAAAAGACTACAGAAAAGAATCATTCCCAAAACAGGAGAGAACCATGAGCAAGCAGTCGCTCCAAGGCAAGCGAATTGCCTTCCTCGCCACTGATGGCTTTGAACAAGTAGAACTCACCAAGCCTTGGAACTCGATCAAGGAAGCTGGCGCGGACGTCGTGCTGGTGTCGCCAAAAGATGGCGAGATCCAGGGCATGCATCATAACGAGAAGGCTGACAGGTTCAGAGTCGACGAATCCGTTCATACCGCATCCGCCGAAAACTATGACGGACTCGTCTTACCAGGTGGCGTTGCCAATCCAGATACGCTGCGAACCTGCGAAGACTCGGTCAGTTTCGTACGTGACTTCTTCAAGCAACACAAGCCGGTAGCCGCGATCTGTCACGGCCCCTGGACGCTGATCGAAGCCGATGTCGTGCGCGGTCGTACCGTCACCTCATGGCCAAGTCTGAAAACCGACCTTCAGAACGCTGGTGCCAAGTGGGTTGACCAGCAATGCGTCTGCGACGAAGGCTTGGTAACGAGTCGTAATCCGGATGATCTCGCTGCATTTTGCGCGAAGGCCATCGAAGAGTTCGCGGAAGGCAAGCACGCCAAGCAATCCGCCTAGATCTGCTCCCTCCAAGTCAGGACCTCCAGTCAGGACCTCCAAGTCAGGACCTCCAAGTCAGGAATAGAACAATGGATACTCATCGAAAACTGATGGATCTTCTCCATGACTTCGATTCTGCAATGCTAGTCACGCGCGGGGATGATGGATCACTCGACGCACGACCGATGGCCATTGCGTAGATGGAAGAACGCGGGGTGTCCATCGTACTGCGTACAAATCGTTGGGTCATGGATTCGTGACAACGACTAGCAAGCCGTTGCATCGCCTTCGGCATACTGATTGCATCTCCCTTTCTCATCAGACGCGGGCCATGCAGACCCGCGACAACACATATCAACACATATCAACCAACTCTCACAGGATCAAATGATGTCTCTCCAAACAAAGACTGATCTCAGCGAAACCACCATCAACAAATTACAAAAGCTGATTCGCGCTAACATCGACTCGTACAACGGTTTTCACGAAGCCGCCGAGGAAATCGATGATGCGAAGCTGACCGCCCTGTTTAAGGAGCTGGGCGATCAACGTTCGGTAATGGCAACCGAGTTACAAGAGGTCGTCGCATTCAACGGCAAGGAAGCGGAAGACGATGGCAGCGTGGCTGCGAAAACGCACCGCATTTGGATCAACATTCGTAGCAAGATCAACCGTGGTGACCCCTATGTCATCCTGATCGAAGCCGAGCGTGGCGAAGATCATATCAAGGCTGCCTATGAAGAAGTGCTCGAAGAGACCACGAGCAGCGTGATGAATGACCTGCTGCTTGATCAATACCGCGCCGTCAAAGCTGGCCACGATAAGGTCCGCGACCTGCGGGACGCATACAAGAATCGGTAATGGCCGCCATCACATTCAAGTTGACCGTCTTGCTTCGAGCCACCGCTTCCCAAGTGGGATGCATTCCGGGGCAGAGAGCGGAACGGCCAAGCGTCAAGACATCTCCCCGAAAACACCGTCTCTCAGCGTGAGAGGCATTTTCTTTTCCTTTTCGAAAAGGTACGAACGATGAATTGGGATCAAATTGAAGGCAAGTGGAAGCAAATCAAGGGTCAAGCTCAACAGAAGTGGGGCGATCTGACTGAAGATGACCTCGAATGGGTTGATGGCAAACGTGAAGAGCTGGTTGGTAAGGTGCAAGAGCGCTACGGCGTCGCGAAAGAAGAGGCCGAGAAGCAGGTGAAAGAGTTCGAAACGTCCTGCAATTGCTAAGCTGCGATAGTCAGCAGTTCAGCTGACGCGACTATCGAAGGTACCAGCTGATCCTTGTTCGGCGCTCGATTCTCCGCCTCGTCCTTCGCGACGCAGCCGAGAATCCGGAAGTATCCGACTTCCGCGTCGAGCATGCGATCAGCGGGGGCGCCAAGTTGTCGAATCGTCTCACTCGATGCCGCCACTGATAGTGGGGCGACGCAAAGCCTTCGGACGATCTTGTTGGCCCGATCCTCATTACAAATTCGCCACGCGTCGGGGCCACTTCACAGTTGACAACGCGGAGGGGCGTGGCTGTCTTTGGTCACCTCGCAATTCTTGATAGAGTGAGTGCCAAACGTTGGTCGATTCCGGCCATCCGATGCGACCACCTGGGCTCCCACGTCAAGACTGCGAATGAAGAACCGAAGCTTCCATTGGATTTCTCACTTCCTGAGTGCCTCTCTTTTGGCGTTTGCCTTCCTGGCGTTTGACGAGGGCCCAGCTTGCGCCGTCGAGGCTGGGATGCCGAATCCCCCTAGCTCGCCCACCGTTGTGAGGGTAGGAATTTTCCTGGCCGACATCATCGACCTGGACGAGCTAGAGGAAACCTTTCAGGCCGAATTCATCATTGTGGCGGAATGGGAGGACCCGAGACTGTCGTTTGATCCAGCGGTGGACGGAACGGACATGAAGCTCTTCCAGGGGCAATTCCAGTTCAACGAAGTCTTTACCGGTTGGTGGCCACAGCTGCTAATCGTCAACGAGATCGGCACGGGCGACATCAACGCCATCACGATCGAGGTCCATCCCGAAGGTCGTGTCCGCTACATGGAGCAGCGGAACGTCACCTTGGAGACACCGATGAAGCTTCAGCCGTTTCCGTTCGACACGCAAACGCTGGAGGCGAAGATGATCGCATTTGGCAATTACGACGGGCAGGTGATGCTGGAGGTGGACGCGCGCGTTTTGGGCGCCACTGAGGAACACATCCAGAGCAACGAGCGGGTCAACATCGCGCAGTGGCGGCTGATCAACCTCGATATGGTGGCAGGGCTCGCGGATTATCGGTATTACGGAGCACCGAAGCAGCTTTCCGAGATTCGTCTATTGATCACGCTGGAACGCCGATCGGCGAATGTCGTTTGGAAGGTGATCATCCCGCTGATCGTCCTGGTTCTCTTGATGTGGGCGGTCTTCTGGATGGAGGTGGACAACTTGTCGGATCGGCTGAACATCGCATTCATCGGAATTCTGACGATCGTGGCGTACCAGTTCCTGATCGATGGCACGATGCCTCGGATCTCCTACTTCACATTCACCGACACAGTGTTGCTGTACTCGTTCCTTGTCATGTGCCTGGCGATCTTTGAAAGTCTGATTCTCTATTCGCTGTGCAAAGCGGGGCGCAAGGAGGCGGCGGAGAGAGTGGACCGCGCTGCGCAGTGGTCTTTCCCGATCCTCTACTTCGTGGGTCTCCTCATCAGTTACGTCTACTACTTGAGCCGCTACTAAAGCGTTTTTTTTCTAACGTGCGTTGCTGGGATTCGCGTTGCAGCGAATCAGGATCCTCCCGTGATCTTGGATTTCCTCGCGCAAAGTGTCTGCCGATGTTCCCTTGCAACCGCTTGTCGATCTCACGGATCCAGCCAGACGCACTCACGCAGGGCGTGGCAAGTGGGAAGGAACCACCAGCTTCGCTTTTCCTTGTTCGCACAGGCGTTCGGACATGACGCAGCATCGCCAGCGGGAACACACTGGTACCCCGGTGGGTAGACAGGGAAGCAGGAACGCGGAAACGGATGCGGCGTGTAGTCGTCGCAGCAGCAACTTGCTGGGAAGCAACAGTCCACGCAAGGAACGCTCTTGGTTCGGCAATCGCTTGGACCGTCCGCCAGTGAATCACACAGCAATGCAGATGAACGCACTGAAGCGAGCGTCACTTCCTGGGAAACGGCCAACTCTCCGAACTCGCATACCGTCAGAAGACCGAGCAGGCAAACCAAAACTCTCGCCATCGAATCTCTTTCCTATTCTGTAGTCACCGGCTCTCGATTTTCCGTCACCGTCGTCGCTCTCTCCGTTGGATCCAGTACCGGTCGAACCACCGGTCTGTCCAGCACACTGGTCTCGGCCTCGATCATGGCATCCGCCTCAAGCATGGGTCCGACAGAATAGGTGATGTTTGTTACGGTCTCACCGGACGCGAGCATAGGCGAAGGGAAAGCAATACCAGTCGCTGTCATCAGGGGATCGGACAAACGCAGTTCCCACCCGCCGCCAAGGGATCGATAGACCGTAATCAGGCCGAGAGCGATGTCCCCTTGGGCCTGAGCCAACAGGTTTTGTTGCTGCACCAAGAATTGCTCAGCGACAAACACCGAAGTGAAATCAATGACACCTGCATTGTATTGGTCGGTGGCTAACTTGACTGCACGCTCGGCTGTCGCAACGCTAGCCGCGAGGCGTCGAGCCGTCACTTGAGAGTTCAAGTAGTTGATGATGCCATTTTCGACTTCCCTGGCCGCAACCAAAACTTTTTGTTGGTAGACCGCCACCAGTTCTTGCGTTTTGAACTCTTGCAAGCGGACATTGTTCGCGATGCGTCCATAGTTCAGAACATTCCAACTGAAGCCCGGAGTGATTTGCCCGATTCCACTTCCCGATCCGAAGAGGAGGTCGAGATCCTTTGCCTGGTAACCGATGTCCCCACTGATGAAAAAGTTGGGGTAGAGATCGGCTTCTGCGACACCGATCTGGGCATTCTGGGCGGCGATGAAGCGTTCTGCCGCGCGAAGATCAGGCCTTCGACGAATCAGATCCGCGGGAATGCCCACGAGTACCTCCGGCGGAGATTCAGGGATGGGTGCCTTGCCAAGCATGGCTTCCAGGTCGGTCGGTGGCATGCCCAGCAAGACGCAAAGTTGGTTCTGTGCCACGCGGATTCCGGTCTCAACCGTCGGTATGGTCGCTTGCAGTTGTTCCAGCAGCGAGTTGGCCTGAACCGTACCCAATTCATTCGTCTGGCCCGCCTGCCATCGCTCCGTGGCAATCTTGAGTGTGCCTTGCTGTAGGCTGACGTTCTCTTCCAAGTACGTGAGTTGCTGTTGCAGGATTCGATAGCTTACGTAGGTGGCCGCCACATCTCCGATCAGCGAGACCATCACATTGTCATAGTCATCGATCGAGGCGTCGACGACATCATCGGTTGATTCAATGATGCGACGAATCTTGCCCCAAAAATCAATCTCCCATGAAGCCCCGAAGGTGGTGCTCAGGGTATTGAAGTTGCGTATCGGGGTCGGCAGCGCGACATTCTTGCTTGTCTGTGAGCGGGTGAATGATCCGTCAAAAGTCTGGCTTTGAGGAAACAGGGCGCCGACGGCGATCGCCCTTTGCGCACGGGCCTCGAGTACTCGAACACCGGCCACGCGCAGGTTCACGTTCTGCTGGTACGCGGTCGCGATCAGCTCGTTGAGAACGGGATCGTCAAAGACCGCCCACCAATCGCTGTAGTTTGCTGATTCGGTGTTGACGCCAACGTGCTCCGAGTCGATCCATTCATTTGCCAGTGGCGCTGGCGGGCGTTTGTAGTCCGGACCGACCTTGAATCCGTTCCGAACAAATTCCCGAAGCGGAGTAGAGCAACCACCGAGGAGCGTCAGGCCTAGCACACACAAGACGACTGGGTTCTTGTAGGGTGAGCGTCCCTCCAACGATGTCGGGTGCCGTGAATATGAAGGCTTGCAAGCGTTCATCGCGATTCCATCCCGACCGTATCCCCAATGCGCATCGGATGCAGATGGTTCACAAGAAGACAGGATTCTGTACCTGTCGTTCGCGGTAACCCAGATCTCGCATTACAAACAGAATGCTGACAATTCATCCTACGTTGGTCGTATCGGTTGACCGCCTCGATCTGGTTGAGACAGATCTTCAAGAAGGCCGCGTGCTGAGAGGGCTTGGCTAACTAGGAAAAGAATGCGGCCTCAGAATCAGTCCCATCGCGAATCCCCGCCACGATCTTGGAAGTGGTGGACCAACGGCAATGTCAAATTCGACAGCGCGTTACTCCGCTGGAGGGCGGTCTCCCCAAGGCTGTGGGTTCCCGGACGTGCGGCGAACTACCTTAGGCGAATCTCTCCGAGATTCGCACAAAACGCAGCAATGGCTGCCAATGTCCGCAGTTTCGCTGACTTTGACACGAGTCTCGGAGAGACTCGGCTACAGGTATCGGCTACAGGTATCGGCTACAGAAACGAAGCATCGAAACTGGTGCGATCGAGCTAACTGGGTATCACGTACAGAAGCCACTTCTTCATGCGAATCGCGACCTTCGAGATGATGTGAACCGGCTTGCCATGATCGGTGTAAATGGCAACCGTTCCGCCAGCCCCAAGCGGGAGCGGTGGTAACGCCTGATCGTCATTCACAAGGATCTTCACGGCCAAGTACCCTTGGGATCCGACTTTGGAGGCGAGGGGGATCGTCTTGCTGGGGTCGTATTGCCCCTCACCCGTGGCGGGAATGACGTCGCCGACCTTTCCTTTAAAAAGTCGGCCAGGGAAGGGATCCAGCACGAACTCGACATCATTGCCGGGCTGCACATTCATCAGCCAGTTCTGATGAAACGATGCCGCGATAGAAGTCTGTTCGGTGTTGATGAATGTTCCGGCTGCCGTCAGCGGCATGGGCACCAGCATGGTCCCCTCCTGCACAGCCCAAGCCACGACATAACCATCCGCAGGCGCCAACATCTTGCACTGTTCCAAATTGAACTCGGCGTCACTGACCTGTGCCTGGGCAGCTTGAATCTTGCTTGCGGCCACCTTCACACCGAGCGTCGCCTGACTTTCCGCCGCCTGCGCCTGTTGCAGGGCAGCCGTGGCTGCGGCGAGTCCCGCTTCGGCCTGTTGCTCTGCCGCCTGAAATTGAATGAGAGTCGCCTCGGCCTGCTGAAGTGCCGCCCGCGCCTGGGCGACCGCTGTTCCCGCCGCCTGGAGTGATGCATCTGCGGCTTCACGACTTTGGACCGACTGGGTGACGCGAAGCGCGCTGATCGCACCCGCGTCGGTCTTCTGAAGGTTGACGGCAATCTGCTCTTCGGTCTTCGCCAAGTCGTCCGCCGCCTTGGCCTTGAGGACCCCCGCCTCCGAATCGGCCACTCCCGCTTTGGCCTTGGTGATGCCAGCCAAAGCATTGGTCACAGCCGCTTTGGACTGGCTGACTGTTGCAATCGCCTGTTGGATACCGGCCTCGGCGCTGGCCACGCTGGCCTTGGCGACATCCACACCAGCTTCGGCTTGTTTGAGCTGTTCTTGCGAAACTTGAAGCTGTGCAACCGCTTGGTCAAGGGCGTACTGATAAGGCGCGGGGTTGATCTCGAGGAGCAAGTCGCCCTTCTTCATTGGCACGTTCGCCTTGGCATGTACCTTCGTGACCTGCCCCTTGACGTAGGGCACCAGCTGGATGACGTATTGGATCGTGACGACGCGAGGAGTCACCGGGGCGCAGAGGGTCCAGGCGACGGCTGGAGCACCGATCACAAGAAGGCCAGCCACCACCACCAGGGCAATCGGATAGGGCCGCGGTTTGACCAACTTCAGTTTGAAGAGCAACACCACAGCAGCCACATAGATCGTCAGCAAGAAAGCAATCAAAGCTTCATTTCCTACTTGGCTTGGAGTTTGTTGAAGGCAGCTTCCAGGGTGTCGACTTGCGCCTGCATTTTTGCAAGTTGTCCCTGTGGTTCTGGACCGGGACGCGAAGTGCGCGCCTCGTCGGACGTCGTATCGTTTGCGTCAACGGAAAACGGCTTGAGAAAAGCCCAGATCAGGGCGAGCGGCCAGAGAATTCCGAGTGTGGCGACACCAAGCCAACCTGCGATATTGATCGCAGCAGCCTGGGGATGATTTCGCTGTTTCGCAATCTGGCCTGGTAATTGGCCCAGGGTAACCACAACGATCACAACCGCCGACAGCAGGACCCCAAAGACAACAAAGGCGAAGATATCAAAAACGTCGATTGTCCTTACTCCCAGCGAATGATTGACTGCGGTCGCGTGGTACGCAAGCAGCCGTTTGCTGATGGCTCGTACCCCGTCCCTCTACTCTATTTGAAGGGCGAAGTGATTGCGAGGAGTCGTCTATTGCCAGTGTTCACTTCGTGCCCGCTTGCGTACCACCCCCTCCAGGCAAGGGCCGAACTACCATTTTGGGACTCTGACGGTTGAAGCAGTCTTCAGGAATCTGACAGACGAGTAAGACGAAAAGCACAGCACCGGTAACTGACTATGGCAAGGAAACGCCGAGGCAAACTTCAAACTGCATGCCTACTCGATCACGACCTTGCCTTTCGGATACGAAGGCGAGTGAATTTGGTAAATCTTGCCATTCTGGCTCTCGACCACGTAGACGCCACCGATCCGTGCGTTGAAGGTTGCATCTTGGGAAGGCTTGATTCGTTTGACACGACCACGTTGACCCGCCGGTGTGATCGGGTACACCATCAAATCGGTTTCGGATTGGTTGACAAAATTCAAGTCTGCACGCCAACGACCCGGACTCGGGCTGGAATGAACCGCAGGCGTCATGACCAGTTGTTTTCTTGGATGCGATTGGACCAATTGATCGGTGAGTTGATTGACGACCTCCTGGGAAGCGGTATCGATGATATTGCGGCTTTCGACGTCACTGTCTCGGTGGTCGTAGAGTTCGCGAGCTGTTACTGAGCCCGTTTCAAAGTCTCGCCATTCGATCATTCGATAGTCGTTCGTTCGCATCGAATAGCCCATGTATTGACGACCATTGAAGTTTCGGTAGTACTGACTCATCACCTCATCGTGCACCTTTGTTTCACTGTCATTCAGGATTGGAACAAGGCTACGGCCATCGACAAAGTCGGGTTTTTCAATTCCGGCCATCTCACACAAGGTTGGGTACAGATCTAGCAACTCGGCCAGTTGATTGGTTGCCTGTCCCGCCGTTCGCATTCTGGGAGCAGCGATGATCAACGGCACTCGCGCGTCGATTTCATAGTTGGTCATCTTTCCCCAACCTCGGTTCTCACCAAGCTTCCAACCATGGTCACTCCAAAGAACAACGATGGTGTTGTCAGCAAGACCTTCTTCGTCCAGGGCATCAAGCAACCGCCCAATCTGGGAGTCCACGTAGCTAACGCAGGCGTAGTAGCCGTGCACTAGGTGACGACGCTTTTCCAGCGGCAGTTGGGCGTCGTCCCATGGTTTAGGCATGTCGATCAAGTCGACGTAGTGCGATAGTTCGCTGTTGTTGTGTGGAGCGTAAGCTGGCGTATTCGGAATCACTTGTTGATTTTCCAGCACGGGCAACCTGGAAGGATCGTGCATGTCCCAATACTTCTTGGGGGCGACCCAAGCCAAGTGCGGGCGGATGTAGCCCATCGCTAAGAAAAACGGCTCGGGCTGCTTGCCCAACCGCCGCAGATCTTCGATCGCCATGTCCGTTCGCGCGCCATCTAGTACTTGGTTGTCGGGCAACTCGGGCGATGCGGTGCTCGGGTTTCGCAAGTTGTTCTTTCGCCAATCATTCGGAGGCAGTTCTCTCATCGCTGCTCGCACTTGCTCGCGAGTGCCTTCGGGATACGGATCGGGAAGCGATCGCAGCGCACGAATCGGCTCGCTCCAAGACTGCGGATCGGGCGTCGGGTTGTGATAAATTTTTCCGTGACTAATCGTCGTGTAACCAAACTTGTGAAACCATTGTGGCAGCGTGACCGCGTCCGGTTTGGCTTCGCGAAAGTGAATGGGCAGCGTCCAGACGCCCAAGTTATCGGGGCGCAGCCCAGTCATCAAACTGGCTCGCGACGGATTGCACACCGCGACTTGGCAGTAAGCACGATTGAACTGAACGCCTCGCGCCGCCAAGCCATCCATGTTCGGTGTGATCGCGTGCGGGTCACCGTAGCAACCCATCGACGGACGCAAGTCATCCACCGCGATGAACAAGATGTTGGGTTTTGCTTGTCCCGCGGTCTTTGATTCGGGTACGGTTTCCGACTCCGGCTGAATTGCAACCAGAGTCTCCGTTGTACGTACGTAGAGTACTCCATCGGAAATCGCGGGCGTGGCAAAGCACGGGTGGCCCATCTCGTTCTTCGCCAGAACTTTGAATTCCGGCCCAGCTTGGACGACGTACATCTTGCCGTCTTCGGAGGGACAGTAAATCTTGTCATCGGCGGCGACCAGTGATGCGGTAATCGAAGCGCCGCTACCGAGTCGTTCTTCGTAGATCTTCTCACCGGTGTCAGCAAGAAAGCAACGCAGCACTCCGTTGGTATTGCCCAGGTACAGGTAGTCGTCCCACACCACGGGCGTCGACATGTAGCTGCCACCGCGTTCGACACTCCACACGACGCCTTGCTCAGCCGCCGAAGCGGTTTCGCTCAGGTTACCGCTGGCGTTGGTCGAGACCGCATAGATGGGCGATTTTCCACCGTGGGAATTGGTGACATAGATTCGATCATGGTGGACGAACGGCGTCGGAACGGGATTATCGCCACCACCCTCGATTCTCCAAAGCTCCTCGCCGCTTTCCAGATCGTACGAAATGATCCAAGGCCAACCGTTGACGACGACTTGGGAGGTATCGCCGCTTGTGTGTATCAGCGGCGTTCCCCAACTGCGTTCGCAATCGTCTTGTCGCGACTTTCGCCAAATCTCTTCGCCATCGGATAGACGCAATGAGACCAAAAAAGGATCCGTGGGGTCATCACAAACCAACACAATGCGGTCGCCATGTATCGCGGGCGAACTTGCGTAGCCCCAACCGATCCCGTACTTACTAACGTCGATGACGCCTAGATCACGTTGCCACAGCGGTTTGCCATCGTGGTCGTAGCAGTACAACCCTTCGGAACCAAAGAACGCGACAACGCGATCAGCATTGGCCGCGATCGTCGTGTTCGCATGGGTTGCCTTCGCATGCCGAGTTGCTCTGGGAATCCCCTTCCGGGCTGCTTTTCGCCATTTTTCCATCCCAGTGGCTTTGTCGTAGCACAGGACCCACCACGTTTGCTCGCCATTGTCGTCAGCCGCCGCGATGCCGCCATTGGGCCCGACATTCAACGGCGCATCGCCACTGGTTGGTACCGCCGTCGCCAGAAAGATCTTGTCGCCGATGATGGTTGGGCTGGAGTGCCCCAGACCGGGCACATCGATTGTCCACTGGATCGCCTTGTCGGCTGAGTTCGTCGCATCCCAAGTCTCGGCGGTCTTCTGCCCCAAAGCGACGCCTCGTCCGCCGGGCCCGCGAAAGCCAGGCCAATCATTGGCACGACTGGCCATTGCTGGCAAGAACAAGCCTGCCAGCAGCATGAACAGGGAACAGCGAGCTGACATTCGGGTCATTGATCATTCTTTGCTTGATTGAGGAACACGCGATTGATGCCATCGGAGTTGGCAACCGCTACATCGGTGAAACCATCTCCATTGAAGTCACCGGTACACAGGCCGTAAGTCGCTGAATCTTGTGCGCCGAACGAAGTCCCTTCAAACCTGTTGGCGTGATCGCGGTTGAAATGGATGGCGTTTTGTTGCCCCACGTTACCGACAGCAAGGTCAACGAGACCATCGTTGTCAAAATCGGCTACGTCCAGGGAGTAGGTTATCCCGTCAGCGGCACCGAATGACTGCTGGCTGAGCACGCCCCCTTTTCCGTCACCCATGAAAATCAAATTTGCCGCATCGACGTTGCCGACCGCCCAATCAGTATGGCCATCGGCGTTGAAGTCAGCCGTTACGATCGCGCGACTGGAAACGCGAACGGGACCGAAGACCAGCGGTTTGCCAAAGCCGCCAATATCATTGGCAATCAAGATTGTGTTGGGCTGACCATCGCGATTGGCGAGCAACAGGTCCAGTCGTCCATCTTCATTGAGATCCGCGACGGCGACATCAATGGTTGAATCATTGACGTTTCCGAATTCCCGCGATGAAGGGAATTTTGCGGTACCATCGTTCAGGTAGATTTGGTTCGCCCTCCCGCGACAGGTCGACAGAATATCGACGTCGCCGTCTCCATCGATATCCGCCACCGCAAGGCTACGAACGCTAGAAGGTTTGCCGAATTCACTGCCCTCCGAGAACATGCCCTTCCCATCATTGAGCATGATTTGGCATGGTGCACTGTCGTTGCCGACCGCGATGTCGAGATCTCCATCCCCGTCAAAGTCGGCTGGCTCACATGCGTAGGTCGTCGAACGATCCACTCCCAAAGGGCGCATGACATTGAATCGACTACGACCTTGATTGACGAACACAAAGTTTTGCTGCGGCCAATGACGACCATTGGCAACGATCAGGTCGGTGTCGCCGTCCCGGTCGATGTCCGTGCTCCGCAACGAGGCTGATCGATTGGTCTCCGTACCCAGAACAAGGCGAACACTCGAGACGAAGACTCGTTCCTCCGCACCGCACAAACCAGTCGTCGTCGCCACGATCAGCATCAGTACGATGGAGTATTGCGGTTTCATCACATGCCAAAACTTGGTTGCGTGGGCGATTAACGACCTCATTCTGCAGTCAGTCCTCGTAACGAGAAACCTCAACCATCGCGGCTTCGCTGAAAGCTTGCATCCCATTCGATCAGTTGCTCACAAAGTTGCTCTACTCTTTCAGAGGGATCGGCCGCGAGGTCGTTCTTTTCAAATGGGACTACCAACAGATTGTAGCGGTGGATACTGGATTTGCGCGATCATCCGGTCAAGTTCAGCTTGATCGCCTAGAATCTTCGTGGCTTGGGGCATTCGTTCCAAAAACTTTTTGCGGTAGGAGCGGCGATACGTCTTTGTTCGATCCGCCAATTCTAAAACGAGAGTCCATTTTCCATACCGTCAAGACGCTTCATTCCAGTCATGGTAATTGCTCTCGTAACGGCACTCACCGTGACACTTGCCCAGCCATCGGGACGCAGTCCGGGAATGCGGAGGCATACGGCCACCAAGTCCCAGTCGCTGCGACTGGTCCCAGCAACCGCAGAGCCAACAAGCAGTAGCCAACACGGTGAGCGGACAGAAGACGGCAAGCGAGTATTCGAGTCGAATGGCATTCGTGAACACAAAGTTGGGCAGTTCCCCAACCGAGGCAATCCACACGCGATCGCGCAGCAGCGTTGTCTGTTCAAGATCCCTCATGATCCAGAAGTCGCTGATCAGATTGCTTCGGCTGCTTATCCCGCCGGTCGATGGGGCCCTCCCAATCGTCCCTTCGAGAACGATCGGTCCGTCAGCAAGTATGAGGGAGCGTTCACTCGCGACTATGAGAACGTTGAAGCGAGTGGAACTCTGGACGAATGCAACGGCCGCTTTTGCGTCACGCCCGATTTCTCCGGTGGAACGTACGCCTACTTCCTGACCAAAGATTGGCCCCTCGTACCACGAAAAGTCCGAGGCACCCCGATTGACCTCCGAAGTTCTGGACCTAGCTGGACAGCGCCACTTTAGCGGCCAATGGTAACCCGAAGCGTCAGTTTTGAAGTTCCGCTTTTGGCTTCCGCACGAGGATTCTCATAACCCGACGCGTCAGCGAGGCGATGTCAATATCGAGATTTCCTCGCTGACGCGTCGGGTTATGAAAGGAGCACAACTTCAAAGAGCGTAAGCGAGGAAACAGGTTGCGACGAATTCGCGTCGCTCATGCTTCGGGTTAGGATACTCGGAGAACTCGACAAGATTGGCGCTGTCCAGCTGGATCGGTGCGGTCTTTGCGCCCATGGCGGCCCTCATGCCTGCGTTGCCCTCATCGTTCGTCAGGAACATTGCCAAGGGCGACGCTTGGTTCGCCTACTTCTGCTTGCCAATTTCCTTACCAAGGATGGCTGCTCGGTTCTTTCCGAATCCAGCCTGGTCCCGTGTGGCTCGCAACCGCTTTCGCAATGTCTCCACCACATCGGCATAGGCGGGATTGTCGGCTTGGTTCGTGAACTCGCCTGGGTCCTCTCTCAAATCGTAAAGCTCGGTGCCCTTCTCACCAAAGCCCCACTCTGTGAAACGCCAGTCGTCTGTGCGAATGGATTCTCCACCGCTGCGACTGATTGTAAACGCTTGATCCTTCGTCCAGGCGGCAGATTCGGTGTCGATCAGTAGCGGTTTCAGACTTGTTCCTTGCAATGTCTCCGGTGCAGGAACACCGGCTAGTTCAGCAAGCGTCGGATAAAGATCAACCAGCTCCGTGATCTTGGTTGTTCCACTTCCATGCTGATCTTTCAGCCACGGGACACTGATGATGAACGGTACTCGCGTTGCTTCTTCAAACAAGTGCTGCTTCTGAAATTTGTGATGATGTCCAAGCAGGTAGCCGTGATCACTGCAGAATACGACGATGGTCTTGTCGTCCAGTCCCTCTTCTCTGAGTGCATCCAGCACGCGTCCAACCTGAGCATCCATGTAGGAAACACTGGCATAGTAGGCTTGCAGGAGTCCCTGATGCAGTTCAGGAGTCACACCATAGGTTGTGCTATTGCGTTTGTAGTCACGGATGACTCCAGGTACATCATCGAGATCGTCTTCTGGAACGATCGGCGCAACCATGGCCGCGCGATCGTATTTGTCAAAGTACTTTCTCGGAGCGACCAGTGGCACATGTGGACGCACAAAGCCCACCGCCAGAAAAAAGGGCCGGTCCTTCACTCGAGCCAGAATCTCGATGGCGCGGTCGGCCGCCATACCATCGGCGTGATCGCTGTCACCGCCGGATGCGACAACGCCAGTGAAGTTCTGCGAGCTCTTGTCTTTCGGCGACCAATTGGTCAATTCCCCCGGAGCGTTTTGTTCCGGAGCCACCATGTTGAACGCTTCATCCCAGGAAAATGGATCATCGCTTTCAGCGGTTCCGTCAATGATCTCAAACGGAATCCTCATGTGGTAAATCTTGCTGACACGCGCCGCAAAGTAGCCATTGTTGCGAAAGGTTTGCGAGAGGCTCACCACATCCGGCATACTTCCACGCAACGTGCCTTGGTTGCCCAGCGTCAAGTTGGTATACGGATACAGGCCTGACATAAGCGACGCACGCGATGCACCGCAGACCGGATACTGGCAGTGCATGTTTGTAAATTTCACCCCGCGTTCAGCCAAGCGATCAAGGTTCGGTGTCTTGCACTGAGCGTGCCCGAAACCGCTTAGGGCAGTATTCAGGTCATCCGCGATGAGGAACAACACATTCGGCTTCGCAGGCTCGGTGGCATACCCGAGCGACGATATTAGAAGCAGGGCCATTGCACCCCACACGGTAACGGAAAGCCGTAGGAAGCGAATATTGTTCATCATTGTCTGTCTCGGTTGAATCATTGAGTACGTTTTGGGGGTTGTCATTCGTGTTCGTAATGATGGACGCTCGGGGCGAACAGTCTGCGAGATTGGAGCGCGTCGGCCGACTGCATCTGCCCTGCAGGATCTTCGATGATCTTCTTCTCAGGTGTCTTGCGAATGTGGCGCACTGGGCTGGCGCGGGGCGTGAATGTTCCGCATGATCCATCATCCACAATGATTGGATTCAATCCTCTGCTTCCATTTCAGTTCAACCTCATGATCCTTCGGCTGGAGAATCCAGTCCGCGGGACGTTGCTGATCCGCGGACAGCTGCGAAAGAGCGGAGTTTTCCAACAGGACAATGAAAATGAACAACGAAGGCAGTAGTTTCAGGTAGCAATTCAAATTTGTCATTTCTGACCCACGTTTTCGTCGTCAGGTATTTCAGCAGCATCTCTTCACTGATTCCGTGTGTCGTACCGTGTCCTTTTGACGATTCCAGTCCTTCCGTTGCTTGTCGTTGTTGGCTCCCCTTCCGCCCGCGCCGTGCAGCGAAACGATGACCGGATCGCTCTGCTTTGCGTCAAACTTCAGCGGCTTCATCAACCGGCATGGCATCCCTTCGAATACCAGCGGTTCGTATCGTGTCTGCCACCTCTCCTACCCGCTCGCCGATTGTCCAGCCCACATCATGCAACCCAGGCAAGCCATTTCAACCCGTTGACAGACTTCCGTCCGTCTCGGGATTCAGTAGTTCGAACGCTTCTCGGACCCTGCCTTCCGCTCACCGCTGACCTTGTCGTGGCGGATGGCTTGGCCCCTTTTCGGATAGGCCTCCAGCGCCCGGTGTAACTTCTCGCGGGCCGCTTCCTGCTCGGTCTCGGTGTCGCCGATCGGCAGGGGTGTCTTCTCCATCACGTCGTTGACCGTGTCGTACAGGTCGCCGTTGCCGTACAGCTTGTACTGCTTGTCGCGGGCGTAACGGACCTCGTAATGGTTGTACTTGTTGTCGAGTTTGGCGGCGTAGGGTCGCGGGAAATAGTATCCGTAGATCCATTGACGATTGCGGCCCCGCTGTCCGAGACACTGGGGCCAGAAACTCCAACCGTCGCCATCTTTCACTTCCTTGGCCGGTAGCCCGGCCGCTTCGACGATCGTGGGAAAGAAATCGGAGAAGGCGATCAGGTCTTCGTTAATCTGCCCCGGCGGGACGCGGCCTGGCAGGTTGACCACCAGCGGGACATGCGTGCCGTAGTCATGAGTGTAGCCCTTGCCGCCCTTGACGGTCTTGCTGTTGAGCTCAGACGTTAGCACAGCGTTGGTGCCGTTGTCGCCGGTAAAGATGACGAGGGTGTTCTCGCGCTGGCCGCTGGCATCCAGGGCATCGACGAGGCGTCCGACACACTTATCCATGTAGGCGACCATGTCGACGTAGTTTTGCTTGAGCCGTTTGGTTGTCCGCTTCGCCTTGTCGGCCCGCATTCCACCATCACTATCCGGCGTGGGCACGAAGGGATCATGGACAAGGATCATCGGGTAATAAGCGATAAACGGCTTGTCATTCTTTTCCGTCATGAAGTCAATCAAAAAATCCGTCATCACGTCCGGGCCGAAGGTATCCGGCGGCAAGTCCAGCAGTTTGCCGTTCTGCACAAATGACGGCTTCCAGTAACGCTCGCGAGCCCCGCCGGGAATGTTCCACAAGCTGTAGGTGTCAAAGCCTGCCTCGCTTGGCGTGATACCATTGCCCGGCTGTCCGCTCTGAAGCTGCCACTTGCCCGCCACCGCCGTGCGGTATCCATGCTCTTTGAAGTGGTTTGCAAACGTCGGCTCGCCATGCGGGTAAACGCCAAAGTCCTGGTAGTTGAACACATTGCTCTTGCCCGACATCAGGTTCACCCTGGATGGCGTGCACAACGGCGTCGAGTGCGCGTTGGTAAAACGGACGCCTTGTTTAGCCAGCGCATCGATCCGCGGCGTGTCGTATTCCTCACTGCCGTAGCTACTGAAGCACTCGAAGCCGATATCGTCCGCCATTATCAGCAGCACATTGAGTGGTTCGTCTGCAGCGATCGCATGCGGCTGGTACACGCCCAATGTCAACACCAGCGCACTTCCCCACACCAAAATCATCCGACCCATCTGATTGCTCCATTCATCGTTGACGTTCAGCTCTGTTTACGGCCCGCTGCGTTCGATTCGTTGGCACTGGCTACTACCGTCGTTCTATCAAAATTTGGTCGGTTGCTGGAAAAGGGGTGTGCACGGCGTAGTGTGAGAGCATCAGGAAGAACGGCTGTCGGCACTCGCGGCGAACGCGCGGGCATTGGCTGAAAACAGCACGCTTCCAAGGTTGATCCGGCTTGCCCAGCAGTGGCTTGAGGCTGATGCCTTCAACGCCCAGAGGTACATTCCGTCCGCCGATGTCGACCAATGTTGGGTAGACCTCAAAGAACTCGACCAGTGCGCTATTCGGATTCTTGCTGCGACGATCGGGGCTTCGCATCGACGCTCCATCCCTGCGTGCTGATCTGTCCGTAATAGGGGTAGTAGTCCCAATCCACGGTGCCACCGACGACGCGTGGATCGTGGGTCTTTCGGAGATGATCAAAGAGTCGTTGACGAAGCGATGCCTGTATCTCGGTGATCGCAGCGGAACCTGCCAAGTTCACCATCTGATGCGGGTCGCTGCTGAGAGCGTAAAGTTCCTCAGCTGGCCGTATCCCGAAAGCAAGTTCCGCCAACCGCGCCACGCCGTGCTTGTTGCGATGTTCCATCATGTAGGTCTTCGTTGGTGAGCTGTCGATCTCGCCGAAGGGAAGCGACCGCGCACAGACGCTCGGGTCCGGAGAACCCGACGGCCAACGCGTCGGCTCGAAGTTGTGAATATAGAGATAGTCCTGAGTCCGAATCGCGCGGCAGGGATATCCCTTGCCGCCCTTTCGACAGCCGTCGTGACGTTCCATCGCGACAAAAGCAGCATCCAACTCGACAGGGTCCTTGCCATCCAATATTTCACTAAGACTGCGCGCGGTCATCATTTCGGGAATCTGCAGGCCGGCCACTGTCAAAAAGGTCGGCGCGAGATCGCTCAGGTTGACGAATGAGTTCACATCGCGGCCAGGGCTGACGATCCCTTTCGGCCAGCGCATTGCCAGTGGCACTCGCGAACCTGCGTCGTACAGACTCGCCTTCCCACGAGGAAACGGCATCCCGTGATCGCTCGTGATGACCACAAGCGTGTTGTCCAGCTCACCTCGCGCTTCCAAGTCCGCGATCGCGCGTGCCACCATCGAGTCGAAATGCTCGACTTCCACCAAGTAATCGAGGATGTCATTGCGCACAATATCGTTGTCCGGAAGAATCGGCGGCACGACTGCTTTCGCGGGGTCCTTGCCCGTCAGTTTCCCCGCCCCGGGCTGATAACTGCGATGTGGTTCGTAGGTTCCCAGCCAGAAGCAAAAAGGCTGGTCCTTCGGAACTTGGTTGAGAAAGTCCTGGAAGTTTCCCGCATAGTCTGCGTCGCTCATGCCCTTCAGCGGCGGTTCAAGCCGCTGGCGATTGAACGGCGTTCCGGCAGGATTGGTTTCGCGCCCACCTGGCTCAAGTCGACCGGGTCCCCATCCCTTGCCCGTGTAACCGATGGCGTAGCCTGCCTCTTCCAGCAACTCGGTGTAAGTGGCGAACTTGGCCGGGAGTGTGCTGTGAATGTTTCCAGCTTCCTCCAAACGCCAGATATGCTGACCCGTCAGAATCGCTGATCGGGACGGCCCACATGTTGGTGCGTCGCAGAAAGCGTGAGTAAACCGCAGACCTTCGCGAGCGATCCGATCGAACGCTGGTGTCTGCACGACCGGATCACCATTGACGCCAGTGTGGGCATAGCTTTGATCGTCTGAAATACAGAACAGAATGTTGGGCGGCATGCCGGCCGATGATGCCTTCATGCTGAGGATGAAGGCAGCTGTTATCCCGACCAGAGTCTGAATGATGTAGTTCTTCAGTGTGTTGCTATTCATTTGTCGGTCCCAGGCACTTCATTCTTGCTGTTTGCTTTCTTCTCGTCGACGTTTTCTTTGATCCGCGATTCGCTCACCGGTGGTGACGGGCAACCCTCTTCGTGAATTTCTACCTTCTCAGTCCATCGTATCGCGTTCAGCATAACCTTGCGAAAGTTCTCATCTCGACAACTGACGTGATTGTGGGCTCCCGTAAAACCAAACCCACGTCCACTTTCATGTTTTCCAAACAACTCATGTGTTGGCACCATTCGTCGTGGACCGTGATGAGTTTGAACGGCACGGGCGGTTGGATGTAAACAGACAATGCCAGTTTGGAGTCGGTCCCTCGTCCACCTACCACTACTTCGCTACGGTCAAGATCACACGTCGGTACGCATGCAAACTCGGTTCGCCATCATCACTCACGTCCAGAATGATGTGAATATCTTTGTCATTGTTCGGGAGCTTGTCTGGCACAACGAATGAAACTTCTGATGTGTCTTCGCCAGAAAGTTTCACTTTCCAGGCTTGACGCGCATTGGACAAGGGGACACCGACTTCGGGGTAGTGGATCCAGCGGTAGCTGAGTTGGTTGCCGTCGGGATCAGTGGTTCCTTCGGCGCTGATTTGAATTTTGTCGCCCGGACGAACGCGTTGGCGGATGATGTTCTTTGTTTTGTCGCCATCGACCACGACGATCGGGTTGTGGTTCGCCTCATTCGGGGCCTTGACGCACCAGTCCATGCGAGCGGCAAAGTCGTGTTGGTAGGCCTCTCGCCAACGCCAGATTGTGGCTTGGTTGCTGGTGTAGGAGTTGCCGTCGGGAAGCGTGACGGCGTCTCGGGAATCAGTCCAAATGGGGCCGTTGCCAGCGGCAACCTTTTTGAACTCGTACCGCCCGCCCCAGCCTCCGTAACCAGGGCTTGCGTGGCTGCCGAGGCCGTTGTTGATGAGGTTCATGAACGAGGGCGTGTCGCCTTCCATGATGTACTCCCACTGCAAATAGAACTCACCGAGCGGGCCGTGGTTCTCTCGGATGTTCTTCTTGAGCCATTCGTTGCTGACCAAGTCTTTGCGATAGCCGGGCCCATTGATGTAGTACTCGTCGCCCGAAATGCCTGTCCAGGTTGCCTGGTAGTACTCGGTATGGCTCTGGCCGCTGGGACTAACGACGTAAAACAGTTTGGGAAACGTCCTCCGCATCCACTCGCCGGAATCGTCCTGATCGCTGATAGCATAGATGCGGAGCTTGGCGACGAATTTGTCAAGTTCCTCTTGAGAACGCGTTTCCTTGACGCGCCACAATGCTTGGGCGACGCAGTTAGCTCCACCCCACGCCGTGACCCAAACGGGACGCGGGTCTTCGGCGTCCACAACGCTGATGATGTGCTGAGAACCTTCCGAGTCCTGATCTTTGCCAACTCCAGTCATACCGTACTTCGGATTGCCCTTCTTGATTCGGTCTCGCAGATAGCTTTCGGTTGGAAACTCGTCGGCGTGCTTGGCTAGGTTGTCTCGAACTTTGCCGTAGGCATCGACGCACTGCTGAATGTTCTTAGGGCTAATGCGGTTTCGCAGCCAGGTAGACGTTGTGGCGATGAGACCTTCGACGTCATACTCGTTCGAATACACAAGGAACCGTACCAGTGATTCCTGGTCATCAGGTTCGTTGGTGATGTCGGTGAGGACGATCACGCGCGGTTTCGCTTCACCATCCTGTGCGGATACAAAAGGGCTAGCAACGAGAATCGAGATCGCAAGCAAGAGCAATCGGTTCATTGGTTCCTCTGAAAGATCGGGCAATCGTCAACTTCGGCTGGTCATTGACTCGATAGCCTTGCGGATGGACGAGCAATGATCTGTAGCAACAATTTCGTTAGCTCGCTGACTTTCGCCGGGTGCTGCATCGAGACGTTATTCTCTTCGCCAATATCATTCGACAAATCGTACAACTGCACTGGCGGCAAGTCTTGATCGTAGGGTTGGTTCTCAGTTCTTGCTCCGCCGCCATGCTGACCTTGAATCAGTTTCCAATGGCCACTTCGAATTGCCATCATTCCTGTGAAGCTGTCACAAACAAGCGATTGACGCTGTGCGCCGTCGGTACTGGTTCCTGTCAGTGATGACCAACATGAGACGCTGTCCTCCGCTGAATCGGCGGGTAGCGTGTGATTGAATAGCTCAGCAAACGTCGCCAGCATGTCTGTGAGGGCGATCAACGAATCGTCTTCCGTGCCCGGCGGAACTCGGCTGGGCCATCGGGCGATCAATGGAACTCTTACGCCGCCCTCGTACACACCCGTCTTTTGTCCGCGCAGGGCGCGTTGGGAAAGTGACCTTGCGTGGATGCGTATTCGATCGGTCGATACTCCACGACGCCCCCGTTGTCGCTGCTGAAAATGACCAGCGTGTTGTCCCGCATGCCCTTCTCATCAATCGCATCGAGTACCTTTCCGATGGACGCGTCAAATTCCATTAGGAAATCGCCGTATTCTCCGATTGAAGACACTCCATCAAATCTCTTCGCCGGGATTCGCGGGCCGTGAATGTTTCGATGCGCGAGGTAAAGGAAGAACGGTTTGTCGCTTGAACGCTCCCGGATGTATTGGACAGCCTTTTCAGTCAATCGATCAGAGAGTTCTTCGTGAGTGTACCTAGCCGACTCGCCACCTTCGACTTGCAGGTTCGCCGCGCCGATTCGCGACCGACTTAGATAGTCCAGCCTGTGCTCGGGACGCTTGTCAGCAACGATGCGAATCGGGTCATCCGACGAAAGTCCAAGCACATGATGATTTTCGATAATGACGTGCGGTAGCTGACCGACGTGCGGGAAGCCCCAGAAATAGTCAAAGCCGACTTCCAGCGGCCCCGGTTTCAGTTCACCGTTGTAGTCGGGTCCAACAATGTCACTCCATCCGATCCCATCGGGCGTGCCAAATCCCAGATGCCACTTGCCGATCAGCGCCGTCTGGTAGCCATGTGCTTTGAACAAATCGGCCAATGTGAATCGTTCAGGCTCGATCAGCAATGGATCGTAAGCCCATGCGGTTCCCGATTGAATCCATGTCCGCCATGCGTAACGTCCCGTCAACAGGTTGTATCGGGACGGCGTGCACACCGAGGATGGAGAATACGCATCGGTAAAGCGCCGTCCATCTCGAGCGAGCGAATCAATATTCGGCGTCGAAACTTTTGTTGCGCCGTAGCAGCTGAGGTCGCCATAACCAAGATCGTCAGCCAAGATGAGGACGACATTGGGCTGTTCGGTCGAGAAGCCACGCTCACATAGTCCTGCCAGCAATGTCGCGAAGACGATCGCCATGGATATCGATTTCATACTTCCTATTCCGTTATCTCGGACTCACTGAGTCATCTTTGACCGATCCTAGTCTTCACTGGCCATCGTTTCCACTTTCGCAGATTTCGTCCGCCCCGTCGCCAGAACGCTCGACTGGAAACAGCAATGCAAAATGTGGCAAGTGATCAAAGGTTCTCAACCCGTTCACCCGAACCAAATAGGACCGTTCGATTTGGTGAGTAGGAAGCAAACGGCATGGTAACAAGCAGCCAGCATCAAAACCGATAGCGAGTTGGCTCGCAGAGAAAAATGCCGTTGGGACGGAACCAACCGATGCGGATTGGCGTTCACGGGCCGCGTTGGGGAGAGCGGACCAAGCTTGCCACAATTCGAAGAACGCTCAAAACATGGCGTTCGCTGACCGGCCAAGAATGACCGGTGGGGACTCTCATCGTGTGGAATTTGGCCGGCAGGACCAATTCCGCAGATGAAAGAGACAGAGCGGAAGCAACAATCTTCGTAAGGACTCGTATCGTCGCCTGTAGCTTCGAGGCCTGCCGGGGGAGCCTTTCCGGACAGTTGCGAAAAGCGACTGCCCGCCAGTAGACAACGAAGGCCGATGCACCCGCATCGGCCTTCTCGCGTTTTATCCCCGTGTTTCCGGCACTTTCTCACGTTCGCCCGTTTTCTCGCGTGCGTCTCTTCCCGCCATGGGTGCCTTGCCAGAAAGGTACTTTCCCGCCGTCTACCCCTTGGGCAACAACGAATACTCTCACCCTCTCTCAGTTTACTGCCCCATTAGTTAACAACCTCTGGCTCTCTGCGCGACATCGAGAGTCACAGCGAAGATCGATCGAGAGAGTCGAACTCTTGGTCGACCGTTGAGACCGCAGTTATTGCCAGCGGTCTCGTGCAGCACACGGCGCATCGGTGAAAAGACCGAAGCGACTTGCGCCCCGACCGAACTCCGTTCGGTCGATGCAACCTATGCGAGTTCGGATCAGAAGATCTGACTCTAGCAAAGGAGGTTGCCCGCCATTGCACTCCTGGCATTTGCTTCGCTGAATGGCTGGCGTTCGGCGAGCGACTGCGTAGGTCTTTCGCGACCACGACACCTTATCCGTCGCAACGGCCGTGCCTCGGCACGGCGTGTTACGATGCTCGTCATAATTCAAACAGCGTTATTTCAGGCCTAGCATTGAAGCCAACCCTCGTGTTCAAACTCGAATTAAAGGAACGACCGTCGCTGTTTCTCTCCGAGAAAGAACCGCCTTGAGTTGTTCGTGACGGTTTGTCACGCTGTCCATGGTCCTTCAATTCAAATCCGTCGTTTTAGGCGTAACTCAGCTTACAACTGTCATAGAATGGTGGCTTGGCACAACAATTGCTTTTTCTTGTTTGCTTAGCTTGAGGGGGTCGCATCTCGACGCCTTGTGGCGTTGAACCAAATTCGGTGTGCAGAAATGCACACTCAAGGGTATCGCACAACTGCCATACGATCACGGTAGAGTTAGTGCACCGAAGGTTATCCAGTCCCTTGGAAATTCCGCGAGTCTATTTGCGACGTCCAAAATGGGCGGTGCTTTCCTGCATGGGCTTTGCGCTACGCCGTCAAATGGAGAAGTCCGTGATGAAAACGACCTCATCCGAGAATGATCGCATGCACAACAGCGTTGCTTCCCACTTTTGTACTGGGATTTTTTTAGCAACCACTAGCACTGGTGGCGAGGTTGTGACGTGGGGTGATGACAACTTTGGACAATGTGCCACGTTCCCGGAGGCCGATTTCAAATCTATATCTGCGGGGCACGCATTCAGTTTGGGGATCTTGAGTGAGGGCAGGCTAGTTGGCTGGGGCTCGAACCACCGTGGTCAGATTCAAATCCCGGAACCGGTTCGTCAGTTCGTAGCCGTTTCTGCCTGGCGCTTTGTACTCGATTGGTCTACGGAACGACGGTACGGTTGTCGTTTGGGGTGCAAATATTTCGGACCGTTTCAACCGCCTCCCTTATTGGCCAGTTTCAGAGAATCGCAACGGGTCGGGATCACAATCTGGCAATCAGGATCGACGGTACACTGACCGGGTGTGGTGCCAACAATTACGGCCAAATCAATGTGCCCGAGGGAAGATTCACAGCGGTCGCAGCGGGATTACATCATAGTATGGCGATTCGTGAAGACGGTACGCTGGTTGGTTGGGGACGCAACAATTACGGCCAAACGAACGTACCGGTGGGAAAATTCGAAGCAGTTGCAGCGGGACTTGATCACAGTATCGGTCTTCGATTTATGAACTTTCTTGCTGCCTGGGGCTGGGGGGTTGCCGGTTTGCGGGATGTTCCATCGGGTAAATTTGTTGCCATTGCGGCCGGTGAGTTGTATGGCCTTGGACTCCGTCCAGATGGAACGCTGGCGGCATGGGGTATGAAGGCCCAAGGCCAATGCAAAGTGCCAACCGGCAAGTTCAAGGCTATTGCCGCTGTGCATATCATGGCCTGGCCATCTCGACCGACGGGACGCTCATCGGTTGGGGCGTTGGACAAATCTGGTCAAGCAACCGTACCCGAGGGAAAATACACATCCATTGCGGCTGGTGGTTATCACAGTCTGGCCGTTCGGACGGACGGGTCGCTAAATCGGTTGGGGGCACAATGTCTTTGGGCATAGCGGCACCGTACCAGCTGGAACGTTTACGTCGATTTCGGCAGGCTGGAATATCAGCCTAGGACTCCGCGACGATGGTACCCTCGTTGGCTGGGGCGACGAGGTCGGAGAGATGGCTGGCCCTGAGGGTGAGTTCACTACGATCGCAGCCGGAGGTGCCCATTGCTTGGCCATCCGCACGAATGGCACGCTGGTCGGGTGGGGTCGGAACGATCACGGCCAAGCCACAGTTCCCGACGGACAGTTCACAGCTATCTCGGCCGGACAACAACATAGCCTTGGAATCAAACGCGACGGTACACTCGTTGGTTGGGGTCACAATGACTATGGTCAATCATCTGCCCCGGACGCATACTTTTGGCAATTGCTGCGGGCGGCTACCACAGTCTTGGGATCAAGCGAGATGGCACGCTGGTCGGGTGGGGCCGCAACAGTGCTGGGCAAATCGATGTGCCGGAAGGT
>CAVYFC010000008.1:0-1828667 GCA_963767665.1 Pirellulaceae bacterium | reverse complement strand
TAGTGCCATTCGTTGGACCAACTTCGCGGAGTTGCGCGAGCGGAGTCGTGCGTTCGGTGGCGAGACCGAAGCAGGTTAACCGCTTGGGCGCAGTTTCCTGAAAATCTGGTCCGGGATTTCGAGCAGTGTGCGTCGAAGCAAAATCGCTACGGCGCGGAGAGCGATGCATCCGAAGCGAGTTGGGGAAAGGAGAGCCTAGTTCCAGAAGGGCTCGCTCGGCGCCCTTGCGGTACTTGGGTCCTCATTTCCAACAACGTTTGGAATCTCCGGGCCACCACAGTTGAGACACTACTTGGAGACACATGAACGGTCGTTACGAGTTTTCCTTCTCCGCCAAATCCATCGACGAGGCGTGGAACAATTCTTCAATTTTGAGTTGCCTGCTCGCAAGGCCCTGATCGTGTGAATACCGGCAGAGTGTATCAATCGCTTTCCTGTTCGGCTCGATTCCATAAGGCCAAAAGTTATCCCCCATCAGTGAGCGAGTTTCTTCGATTTCTTGAGCCAGCCACGGCAGAGAGATGTTGGCCCATCCCAAAGTCGTCAGTTCGCGAATGGAAGTGGACTTGGCTTTTGCATACGCCTCAAAAATCGCAGACGACAACCAAGGGTGCGTATCGACAAGTTCTTTGCGGATGGCCACGGCGTGCATGATCGGAAAGATCCCTGTCTTCTTGAAATAAGAACGCTCTGTCGCGCGAAAGTCTGGAAAAAGACGCGATACTTTTGGATCGCCCTCGACATAGCACCTCGGTTCCATGGCGTGAAACAAAGCGTCCACGTCACCATCCGCCAGCATCTCGGATTCGTCCTTGCCCGCTGGCCCCTGGTTTACCTTCAGATTCTTCGGTAAGACATTTTCAAACTCTGAAGGTCCGCCGGTGTCATTGACTGAAGAGTCCTCGGCTGAGACATACCATTCGATATCGGTAGGCTTGACACCGTATTCGTCCTCCAACGTGCCCCGAATCCAGGTTAGCGAAGTCGAGGAATAACCGGGTGTCGCGATTTTCTTGCCAGCGAGATCTTCAGGTCGCGTGATTCCCCGATCGCCTCGAATAAAGATGCTCTTGTGGCGGAAGACTCGGAGAGGGAAGATCGGGAGCAGCGTGTAGTCCCGAAAGTCGCCGTTGGCATAGGCCAAGATAAAGGGGTGCAGCCCCACTTCGGACACGTCACGCGTCCCCGGCCCGGAGAAGACATGGGTATTCAAGTTTCCTATGTTGTCCTTGCAGAAGTCCACGTCGCAGCCATCAACTTTCACACGCCCGTCCGCTAGTGCGGCCACACGATCGTATTGATAGCCAGCCACCTGTAATTTGAGCGGCTGCTCCCCTGACGACCGTTCCTGTGACGACGCGATGTTTTCCTCCGCCACAACTGATCGCAGATGAAAAGGCGTCAGCCCAGCCACCCCGGCGGGAGCGATCAGCAGATTGCGGAGAGCCGTTCTTCTCGTGATGTTCATCTTTACTTTTTCATAACGGTGGAGACCTGCCCGGCATGGCGGCAGTCGCATAGATCGGGCGTTGAAATTGACCGCTTCGGGTCAAGCCGCAGTTGTTGGTCTAACCAAGTTGATGGGCTGATGGACAAAAATCGTTCTGCGGTTGCACCACCATCAATGATCGCACGCCGTGACACTGGATCGGACCAACGGATCGGCAATAGTTGACCAGCGGGGACGTGATGGTGCGGGGATGGCCGCGTTGGGGTAAGGCTGGACTCTCCGCAACTGGTTGCCGTCACAGGCCTTCAAGGATTTATTGACCTAGTCCAGGTTCGCTGGCCGGATCGAATGGTAACTCGTCGAGATGCTCGATGAACTCGAGGGGGTTGAACGGCAAGTCCTTCCAATTCGCCGGCGGGTTGGACAGAGCCCGAGTGGCGGGACGGGCATTGGAAATTCCGGTGTAAGCTGGACCATGTTTGTGAGGAAGATCCGGATACTTCTTTTTCCACAGCTCGTGCCGCGCACGCATGCGTTTGAACGGCTCCTTCATGTGGAACGCGCCAACCACCATCGCGCTGACCTCTCGATGATCGTTGTAAAGATCATAGACGGCGGTCAGGCCTGACTTTGCCTGGCCGGGATCATCCGATATCCAATGGATTTTGTACTGGTCCTTTATCGTGGCTGCCAGATCGGGGCCCTGGTAGATGAAGTTGTGATCTCGACGACCATGAGTGTCTCCCTTGATAAGCAAGGCCGTCTGGTCGATGCCGTCGATGATGCGATCTGTGGGAATATGCTCCGTCGCACCTGCGAGTCGGGCAAACGTCGTGAACAGATCGGTCTCGTGAATCATGTCTCCTGCCACCTGGTCCGGTTGAATTACGCCCGGCCAAAGTGCAGCGGCACAGACGCGCACTCCACCCTCCGTAAAGTCACCTTTTCCTCCCCGGAACAGTCCCTCGCCGAGCCCCGCACCGGGCGGCGGGTTGTGGGTCATCGGCCCATTGTCGGCCATTGCGACGATCAGCGTGTTTTCGGCGATGCCAAGATCTTCGAGCGTCGCTCGAAGCTGCTCGATGTCTGGTTCAACCACCCGGTTATATTCCTCGCCGACCATGCCCCGCTGAAGCGTGGTCTTCTGGGGTTGCGTGATGAAGCTGAACATGAGCGGCCACCAGGAAACAAGAAAAGGTTTCTTTGCTTCAGCGTTGCGGCGAATGAATGCGAGAGCGCGCTTTCGCGATTCGCCGTCGAAGTCACGGTAATCCTGAATCTCCTGAGAGCCATCACGCCATTCCTTGGCCACTTCGCCCGTTTTCCCTTCCAGGTAGAAGACAAACGATTCATCGTTCACGAATTTGGGATCGCGTTGATAGGGGTTCTTCGCAAGCAGTTCCTGTTTCATCCCAATGATCGCGTTCGCCCCCTCTCCCTGCTTGTTGTAAAGACTGACAATCTGGTTGTAGACACCCCAAAAAGCCTCGTCGTATCCCTGGTTGTGCGGGTAGCTTTCCTGGATGTCTCCGAGGTGCAGTTTGCCAAAGAACCCCGTCGCATATCCGGCTTTGGAAAGCACCTCCGCAAGCGTGACGTTCTCCGCCGCCAAACCCGTGTACTCCACGGGGAAGCCAATCTCGTAGTGACCGGTGCGTATCGCTAGTTGACCAGTCATCATGGCCGCACGACTCGGCGTGCAGCCGGGCTCGGTGTACATGCGGGCAAAGACCATCCCTTCCTTCGCCAGTTTGTTGAGATTCGGTGTCTCGTAACCACGAATCTTTTGGTAGATCGGGTCGCCAAATGACATGGGCGGCTGATCGTCCCACATGTAGTGGATGATGTTTGGAGGGGCGCCGAATTTTTGTCGAAGCTCGGCCAGTTTCTGATCGAGTTCAGTATCCTCGACGGCCCAAGCTTTTCCATTTTGGGCTTCAAGAATGTAGTACTCGGCATCATGGACGATGGTTCCCCGGGATTGCGCTGATGCGAGCGTCGGGGCTGCAACAAGCAGACCAAGCAGCAAAATTTTCCAGACTTCGTTTTTCATGTTGATATTTCGAGGCGACAGCTGATGGAATATTGACATGGATTGTTCAGGAACGCCGTTTTAAGTATCGGCTCAAAACTCCATAGGCGACCGACGACAGAGATCTGCCTTCGGCGTCCGCCAGCAGTTTGAGCTGCGTGAATTCTGCATCGGTCATCATGGTCACCACACGCTTTCCGCGAACCGTTTTTCGGGAAGACGGCGGTCGGCCCATTCGAGGCTTTCGTTTTGGATTGGCGACGTCTGTCATCCTACCCTTTTTGGACGGGGCAATAGTTTGCTGGTAAAGTAATGGCGACTTCGGCAGCGTACCCTACTCGCTTGACCGCACCGCATCCGAAAATCGCAATTGCGCAAATCCTTGCTGACCAAATGACTTCGAATTTGCCCGACACGTATTTCTTCCAACACTCCTATTGCAATTTTGATCAGCTGGTAGCTGACGTGCGGCAATGGGATCTCGATTTTCGGCAGATCGATCGCGGGCTGTTTAGAGGCGAGGTGCTGCAATTCGGAATGGCGGGCATTCACATCTCCGAAGGCCGCTTCGGCCGAGCACTCGATCAAAGAGGGGCTCCGCCGGCCGGATTACGCACCATCGGAATTCCGGCCAATCGGAAGGTGAACTTCATCTGGCGTGGACAACAGATTTCTGGAAACAACCTCATCGTGTTTCCGCGGCACCGAATTGGCAAGCGTCTCAACGCCTGAGTTCCATATCTACACGTGCTCATTCCCGGAAGATCTGCTGGCTTTGTTAAGTGAGGAACTTAAGATTGGCGAACTGGATCAATTAAGGGGTGGTCATGAGGTCATTCACTGTGATTCTGACTTGATGCATCAGCTTCAGAGGCACCTACGAGCTCTCTGTGGTTCTGTCCGCCGCGAAAAGATGTCGCTTTGTCATCAGAACACTCAACATCACATCAGGTTTGCATTTCCGCGACAATTACTGCGAACAATCGCAGCCTCCGAAGGAGTTTGCGTTCCAGCCACGAGTCAAAAGCGAAACCTCGCCGTGACGCGAGGCGCTAGCCTATATCGAACGTCACGCACGTGGTCCACTCTCAATCAAGAGCCTTTGTGTCGCAGCCGGTGTCAGCCAGCGGACGCTCGAGTACGCATTCGACGAGCGATTTGGGGTGACGCCGAAAGCGCTCCTGCTGACCCATCGATTAAACATGGTGCGGAGAGAGCTTCGCGACTCAGACCATTCCACGACGAAGGTTGTCGATGTTGCCAACGACTATGGATTTTGGCACATGGGGCGCTTTGCCGCTAACTATCGTCAGCTGTTTGAAGAACTCCCCTCGGAAACACTACAACATACCAGCCCGGTTCTCGCCGATAGCTCATTCGGTCAGCGGAAATCGTGACATCACAGCAGGTGTGACCGCCGCGAAGGGAATGCTGCCTCTTGGGCGGATCCAGCTGTCCGATCGGAGGCGGTATGCGGTTGCTTCATCGTGGAAAGCCAAAACAGAAAGGCCTAAATGTTCCCGCAAGCCATCTCGTCGATTTCATTCTCAACTCGCATCGGTTGACCAGCCGAACGCAGACACAACGTACGGGGACACAACGTACGGGGACATGGTACCGGTGGCGCCTAATCGGCGACCGTTTGCAGTCAATTCGCAAACTGAATTCACCCGGATCAATTGCAAGCAACAGATAGAGACTTGGTACCATGTCCCCGCAATTTTGTCCCCGCAATTTTGTCCCCGCAATTTTGTTTGCGAGTGAACTTGGTTGCATCATGAGGTCTCCAGTTTCTTCCCAGGGTTTCCCCGGTGCGGTGCCCTGAGCAATTCTGTGGTCCATTGATTACGGAAAGTGCCATCTGGATCGGCGTTACCACATACCTGTGCGAATCGTTCGAACGCAGGATACAGGTTGCGCAGTTCGTCTGTCCCCAAAGGGCAGAGTTTACCCCAGTGTGGCCGGGCCCCGAACAGTCGAGTCATGCTCACGACAAGTAACCTGGCAAGGTCTTTGAATGGCTGCCCTGCACATCCAACGTGGTAGTTAGTCAGCGTTATCGAGTACCACGCACCGCTTAACTGAGCGACATGCTCGGCGTCATCGATAGTCTGAGATGCCGATGCTGCTGCATCGCTTGCCATTGAGATCAGCGTATCGTCGGGCAGGATCTTTCGGACACAAATTGGATAGTGGTGACAATAGTCGCCTCGTAAATGGGCCATTTCTTTTGTGCAACCTGCGTCTTCGAGCTGATTTCGAAAGGTTCCATCAACGGCGGCGGTCCGGTTCTCTGCCAATGTAAGAACGTGCTTAAGAAAGTGGAGGGCTGCGTCGAGTTGACTTCGCTTTACAAAAAGTTCGAGTTCCAAATGTCGAAACAGTTCGTGTTCCATCACCAGTTGCGAGCTGGAGGGCCCGACCACGCGCCAGTTTCGGATCACGCAGTTCGGTACGATCCATCGAAACGCAGCTCGCACCACCGCCCGAAACGGGAGTATCCGTACAACGAACAGTATCAGCAGGTGCATGGCGATATCGAATACGAGAAAGCGATACCAGTGGTACAACGACAAGGTTCTGGAATCGGGTATGTTTGTCTCACATCGATGTTGAACAAAATACGTCCAGCGGCACGGGACCAGAAAGAACTGCTGTAGTGGATAGGTTTCTTCTGAGTTCAGGACATCGTTGAGAGCCGAGTACTCCATGAAGTGTTCTTCAACAGAATACATCGGGCGGCACTGCATGGTGATGCTGAGGATGACGCCCACACATCCCAGTGAGCAACGTGCAGCGCAGTTCGTCACCGGTGGAAATTTCTTCGATGACTGCCTTTCCGCTGTCGCCGTCGTATCGCGCGACGCGGACGCTGATCACGTAATGGGAAAGAGAATGTCGGCCAGAACCGTGCGTGCCCGTCGCGATGGCTCCCGCTACGGTTTGTTCCGTGATGAATCCAACGGACGGCAACGTCCATCGTCGCAGTTGCTGCAATTCCGCCAGCAATCGTTTGATCTGACAGCCCGCCCCGACACGGACAGACATCATCTCTTCGTGCTGTTGAGGTTCCACTCCGTCGAGTTGCCACAGGTCAAGCAATACATCATTACTAACGAGGACGTTGCTCCATGAATGACGCCGTCCCACGCAGCGAATCCGCTGCCCCTTGTGTCGATTAAGAATATCTACGACCTCACTTTCACTTGTGGGTGTATAAAAGTGCTGAGGTGTGATCTCGACGTTTCGACCAAAGTTCGTTTGCTGCATGTTTGCGGGCCGATTCGGACTCGTGTGGTAAGCTGCCTCTCAGATAGAAAGCGAGATCTAGGCTGGTACTGTGCGCAGAGGAACGAGTTTTTTGTGATTTTCTTCGCACAATCACTTTGGGTAGCTCGCTTATCTCAATAGGAACCCCAAATGGATCGCCCCGACAGAAACATTGAGCAGGAGCTGAATCGTTTTCGTCCTATCCTCGTCACCCTTGCGGAAGCACTCGTTTCTCCCGCCTTTCGAGGCCAAATCGAGGCGTCAGACCTGGTGCAACAGACGCTGCTGGAGGCGCATTGTCATGCGGATGTGCTGGAAACGCTGGAAGAGGGTCCATTCTTCGGGTGGTTGCGAAAATCCCTGCAGAACAACGTCCTGGACGCAGTCAAACATCTGAAAACGCAAAGGAACAATATCAGTCGTCGTGTCCGTCAAGCTGACCTCGAAGAATCTTTCGCCCGACTGGAGAACGTTCTAGCCGCTGACGAAACCTCACCCAGTCAAGTCCTTCAACGCAATGAACAGATCGCTCTGATGCTCTTTGCTTTGCAAACTCTTCCCACCAATCAGCGAATGGCAGTGATCATGAAGCACCTGCGAGGTCATTCCATCAAAGAGGTCGCGATGTCGCTGGGGGTTTCGGAATCCGCCGCCGCAGGACTGCTGCACCGAGGCAGACAAGAGCTGCTTCGGTGCATGGAGGAGCATGGGAATGATAGAACCGAACTCTGAAGAACACGGCGTTCACATGCTAAGTGACGACGAGCTTCTGGGGCTCGAACTTGCGATTGAGTCCGGCGAATCCTTTGATACTGAAGGAAATCGTTTCTCGCAGCGAGACCAGCATCGCCTTGCCTATCAGCTCATCCACAACCTTTCCGCTCCCGTGCGCACTGCGATTGCTGCGGTCGACAGGCCACCACAACTTCACGACTACGAAGAACTCAGCGAACTCGCCCGCGGCGGCATGGGAGTCGTCTACCGAGCGCTCCATAAAAAGACACAGCGAGTTGACGCAATCAAAGTCATTCGACCTGATCAGTTAGCAGGCCTGCCGAAAGAAACCGTGAGTCTGATGCGATTGCGGTTTCAACAGGAAACGAAACTGGCGGCTCGCGTGGCTCACGAACACATTGTCCCGGTCTATCAGGTGGGCGAATCGGACGATTGCTCCTGGTACTCGATGCAACTGGTCGATGGTGCGAGCCTGCATGAACTCACGCGCGATTCGCCGACAACTCCGGAGCGAGTGGTCAAATATATCGAACAGATCGCCCGCGCCGTCGACACGGTTCACCGACACGGAATTTTGCACGGAGACATCAAGCCTCACAATATTCTAATTGAACGCGAAACGGATCGTCCCTTGATCAGCGATTTTGGACTGGCCGACTTCGATTCGCCCCTTTCAAAAGAGGCCCTGGCGGGAATCGCAGGAACACCGGCGTACATGGCGCCGGAACTCGCCGTTGCCGCAATCCGGCAGGAAAGCAGCGAAGAGGTGGCAGCCAGTCGTTCGGTAGCCTCCGATGTCTATTCGCTGGGCGCTACACTTTGGGCATCCGTAACAGGATGCTCACCGTGCTATGAAAACCGAACCCCGAAACAGCAGTTGCACGACGTCGCCAGCAGAAACCTTCGATTCGCAAAGGAGTTTCAGGGGGATCTGCCGCCTGAGATATTGCGGATCATCCTGAAATGTGTCGCGGAAGATCCGATAGCACGGTACGACAGTGCCGGGGCACTTGCCGACGACCTCTCAACGTGGCTGGAACGACCTCAATGGAACAGACACTTTCCGGCACTGCGCAATCTGTTATGGATGGTTGTCGCCCCGGTCTTGCTTGCCAGCGGGACTGCGGTCTGGTGGCTGAGTTCGGCAGACGCACCGGAGATCTGGACTTGGCTTGTCATCTTCGGTGGATACGTACCTCTGTTTGCGACCTTCAGTGCTAGTCAGCGACAAAGCCGTACGGCTCAACAGGCTCGCCGCGAATTGTGGTCCATATGGAGCGGGCATCTGGCAAGTACATTCGCCTGCATGGTAAGTCTTCGCATCCTGTGCCACCCGGACTTTGCGAGAACGATCACTCTTTTCTATCCGTGCTGGGCAGCGATTTCTTCGCTCGCGTTCTTTGCGAAGAGCGGGAACTTCTGGAAGACGTATCGATGGATTGGAGCGTTCTGGTCGCTTGCTGCAGTGCTTTTGACACGGATGCCCTGCCAGCCGGTTGTGTTTGGAATCTTTGCAGCCGCCACATGCTTTTCTATCGCAAAGGGCGACCGCTCATTTCTTGACGAGTCGTGAAGAGTCGAAATTTGGAAACGAATTTGGGGGAAATACGGGTCTTCCCACTCAGCCGCGGAGATCTGCGAACGGCTTCAACTGATCAGGGAAGGTCAGCGTGCCCGGCACCCCAGAAAGTTGGCAGTGAACCGACGTCACGATGGTCACCATCATGAAGAGCCTCGGCAAGGCCACCGGACAGTTCGGCGAGAATCATCTGGGCGACCGCGACCAACACCTTCCCACCGTGCACGGCTTCGACGAGTTCCTGAGCTATCTGTACCACCTCAATGCGGAGAAAGAGTCCAAGAACGAGGGCTACCCGGGCGATCTCGTTTTGCCCAACGGCAAGATCCTCGCGGGAAATACAATTATCGCCTCAAACTTGGCGGGATAAACATCACGACTGAAGGCTCCCCTCAAGGCAGGACGGCGTTTCTCCACTCTGTGTGGCCAAACAAATGGACAACAAACACAATCAAGAATGTCGAGCGCCTAATCCTTCAATGAAGCCTGTGGCTCCAGGGCATCGTCCATTCTTGTTTGCCAATCGGACAGGAATTCGCGACGCCATCGGTTGACGGTTGCTGCCCCTGCACGACGGTTCACGCTGAGTTCCGGATTGGGATCGTCGGTCCAGTAGTTGGGGCCATGATTGGTGCGCCGGTAACTGCCACCCCAGTGGGCCGAAGCAGGGTCGTCCGGATCTCCTCGCAGTAGATAAAGCAGCGAAGGTGTGTCTCCCATTTTGATGTCACGCTTCTTCGCATCGAACAGATCGCCGAGCGCGCCGTGGTGGCGAACATGTCTCTCCACAAACGCCAGATTGCTCCATTCCCCTTGCTGTTCTCCACCCATGTACATTCCCCGAAATGTCGTGTCCGATTCGATCCACCAAAGATCGGGATGCTGTCTAAAAAGATAGTCCCTCGCTGCTTGATCTTGCTTTGTATTCCACGAGCCGATGGAGTACACGCGGATTTGAGCCTTCATCGCCGGCCGATCATGAACTGCCTGAGCCACATCGGTGATACTCCCCCAAACCAGAATCCACAACGGACGCTCGTCGTCTGCTTTCGAACATTGAACAATCAATCGTGATCCATCGGTTGGTTCGCTCCAGCCTTTTTCAGGAGCGGACTGAACCGCACCTTGTACTGAAACATCTCGAAGCTGCTGGGGTGTCGGAAATGGTCGACCAGAGTTTTGCTTGAGCTTCAAAAAGTCTGCTTCGTAGGCAGCCAGGGCTTCGTGAAGATGGCGAAGCCGGCCTTTGTCCGGAGGCGAAGAGATCAAGCCTTCGATATCGAGCACATCCGCATAGACCAGAAGATGGACCATGGATTGAAAATCATCCGGGTCCGAGCCGCCAATGTCCGTCGAGACGATCACTCGCGGCCGCTCGCCAACCAACGCGCCTCCCGACAATGTCTCGTTTGCTGCCTCGTCGGCTTGCACCAAGCCGGTCGCAACCAAAAACAGCGACAGAAAACTAGTCATGCATATAATTTGAGGCGTTGCCATGAGTTTCAAAATCCCCTCGAGTTCTGATTCTTTGTCGATCACTTTCAATAGCGCACGACCCGAACGACAATGAACTTTGTCCGGCATGAAAGATACTCCACTCGGACACGCCGCAGTTGTTGTTGAACCGAGGCCATGC
Organism: Pirellulaceae bacterium; assembly: GCA_963767665.1. Taxonomy (GTDB): domain Bacteria; phylum Planctomycetota; class Planctomycetia; order Pirellulales; family Pirellulaceae; genus Rubripirellula. The sequence goes on along the minus strand of CAVYFC010000008.1, from coordinate 1,817,965 downwards.
CTTACACGGCGCTTTCGCAGAATGTTGGAGCCGCTGATCGCCTGAGATTTCACCAGAAGGGCCGGTGAAAAATGAATCAGTACGACCTTCCCGGAGGGGGCTTATCGTGTTGACAGGCGACCTCCATGAACACATAGCGATAGAAGAGGACGATACCCTTCCGAGCCTCCAAGAGAAGGAACTCCTGCAAGACTACTCCGCCTTCACGATACCCGGCGGCTTCCAGGTACCTTCGCCGGGAGGGAGCACGGACGGCGCTTCCGTCTTCGGCCAGTACAACCGCATTGCCAAATTCGCCGGCCGAGACGATCGCCCACCCGAGCAACCGCGAAGGCAAGGCAACGGGCCAATTCTGGGAAGCCGGCGGTCCTAAGGGTGCCAATTCACCAATTTCGCGATTGCAACAGCGTCATCCACGTCGTTACGCGCCGGCATAGGCACTTCGAACTGGGGGGACTCCATGGGCGTTGCCCGGATCAGTCGCACAGGTTTTGATGGCGGTGCATTGCTGTGGTCAGTATCGACTGCCACTGCTGAAACAGTTTGATTACACTCAACGCCTCTGTTCTCTTAAGACAAATCAAAAAAACGACCATCAAGTCGTTTGCTCGAACCAACGGAGTCGGCTTCACCGTGGCAATACACGTTGGTATCGAACATTACACGCGTTATGTCTATGACCGTCCGATCCGAATGTCGCCGCATGTCATTCGGTTGCACCCGGCGCCACATGCACGAACGCCAATTCATCACTATGAGATGAAGATCGAGCCCGCCGATCATCAAATTCATTGGCAGCAAGATCCGTTCGGCAATCAAATCGCGAGGGTGATTTTCCCCGAACCGGTGAACGAGTTCGTGGTCGACGTACGGCTCGACGCCGAAATGACGGTGATCAATCCGTTTGACTTTTTCGTGGAAGAATACGCGGAAAAGTATCCCTTCGAATACGACGCGTTGCTGCGTCACGAGTTGGAACCCTATTTCGAAGAGACCGAACACGGCCCGTTGCTGGCCAAATGGCTCGAGGACGTCGACCTTTCGCGCCGACGCTGTGTCGACTTTCTTGTCTACATCAATAACAAGTTGCAACAGGACATCGGTTACAACATTCGGTTGGCCGTCGGCATTCAAACATGTGAAGAAACGCTCGAGCTAAGAAAAGGGTCGTGCCGCGATACCGCTTGGCTGCTCGTACAGATTCTCCGGCGTTGCGGACTCGCCGCTCGTTTTGTATCCGGCTATCTGGTGCAGCTCACGCCCGACGAGAAATCACTGGATGGACCCTCCGGTACGGACCATGACTTTACCGATCTGCATGCCTGGGCAGAGGTCTACATCCCGGGAGCGGGATGGATTGGATTGGATCCAACGTCGGGTCTGTTTGCTGGTGAAGGCCATATTCCGCTGGCCTGCACGCCGGACCCCGTCAGCGCGGTTCCCATCACGGGGTCATCCGAGAAATGCGAGGTCGAGTTTGATTTTCACAACGAAGTCAAACGTATCCACGAAGATCCTCGTGTCACGCGTCCCTATACCGACGATCAATGGGAATCGATTCGCAAGCTTGGTCGACAGGTTGACGGTGAACTCAGCGACCTCGACGTTCGATTAACGATGGGAGGCGAACCGACGTTTGTTTCGATCGACGACATGGACGGCGCCAATGGAACACCGAAGCGCTGGGCGTTCACAAACGCGAGCGCGCTGGCGTCTTGCTGAAGCGATTAAGGGATTCCTTCGCCTCGGGCGCTTTGCTGCACTATGGCGAAGGAAAATGGTATCCAGGTGAACCGTTGCCGCGCTGGGCGTTGGGCTGTTTTTGGAGGTCCGACGGCGTCCCGTTGTGGCGCGACGAGAAGCTGATCGCCGACGAGACGAAGCGTTCGTCCGTCACGGTCGAAGACGCGGTGCGATTTGGCCAGGTCCTGTCGAACAAGTTAGGCATTGCCACGCACTTCCTGGTCCCCGCGCGCGAGGACTGGATTTACTATCTTTGGCGTGAGAGCCAGCAGCCCGTGGGGGCCGATGGAATTGTGATTCCCTGGGCGCCACAGTATCGCGACGACCTCAGTCTCGCTCTTGCCCGCGGCCTCGACGGCCCGATCGGCTACGCCTTGCCACTGCGTTGGGATTGGGGAATCAACCATTGGCGATCGGGAACCTGGCTCTTCCCACGCGGCGAAATGTTCTTGATGCCCGGTGGCTCGCCGATGGGATTGCGGCTTCCACTGGGCCAGCTGCCTTGGGCTGTGGAGGAGTACTTTGAATACGATCACGCTCCCCCAGCTGCACAGGAACCAGCTGCACAGGAACCAGCCGTCCAGGAACCAGCTGCGCAGGAACCAGCCGTCCAGTTACCGCCAAGCGGTTCGTCGGTCGCAATTGATCACGAGCCGCCACCGGCCGCGGATGCCAAGCCCGCAACCGTTCGCTCCTATTTCAAACAGTTTGTCGAAGTACCCTATACCGCATTGTGCATCGAACCGCGGCTGGGTCATTTGTATGTGTTCATGCCGCGACTGGATCAGTTTGATCACTACGCGGCGCTGCTCGAAGCGGTCGAGGCAACGGCTGCCCAGTTGCACATGCCAGTGTTGATCGAAGGCTACGAGCCCCCTTCGTGCCCCAGTTGGAGTCGCTGAAAGTCACGCCGGATCCGGGTGTGATCGAGGTGAACATTCAGCCGGCTGACAATTGGGATGACCTGGAACAGAACACCACGATTTTGTACGAGCAAGCGAGGCTTTCGCGGTTGGCGACTGAGAAATTCATGCTGGACGGTCGCCATACGGGCACCGGTGGCGGTAACCACGTGACCCTGGGCGCGGCAAGTCCCAGTGAAAGTCCATTTTTGCGCCGCCCGGATCTGCTGCGATCACTGATCACCTATTGGCAGCACCACCCTTCGCTGTCGTACTTGTTTTCCGGATTGTTCATCGGCCCGACCTCCCAGGCGCCGCGCATCGACGAGCGAGGCAATCATTTGCTCGATGAATTGGAGGTCAGCTTAAGCGAGATTGAATCCGGTGTGTCACCGATCGAACTGGATTATTGTTTGCGAAGTTTTCTCGCCGACTTGACCGGGAATACGCATCGCGCTGAATTCTGTATCGACAAGCTATACCCCGCCGACCGTCCTCAAGGTCGCTTGGGCCTGGTCGAATTCCGAGCCTTTGAAATGCCACCGCACTCGCGGATGAGTATGGCGCAGATGCTGCTACTGCGTGCATTGGTCGCGAAATTTTGGCGGAAACCCTATCGTCACCGCCTCGTCCGCTGGGGCACGATGTTGCACGATCGGTTCATGTTGCCCCACTACGTGCGCAGCGACTTCAGCGCTGTCATGCAGGAACTCGCTGACGATGGTTATCCGTTTGACCTCGAATGGTATGAGCCCTTTTTTGAGTTTCGTTTCCCTGTCTACGGTCGCGTTACTTATGGCGGCGTCGAGCTGGAATTGCGGATGGCGCTCGAACCATGGTTGGTGTTGGGCGAAGAGACCGCTGCTCAACGCCAGGCACGCGTGGTTGATTCGGCCGTTGAACGACTCGAGATCACATGCCGCGGCCTTGATCCTCAGCGCTATCGGGTTACCTGCAATCGCCGATGTCTACCTCTGCACGAAACGGGTGTTCCGCAGGAGTATGTCGCCGGCGTTCGATTCAAGGCGTGGAAGGCAGCTTTCGGGTTGCACCCCTCGGTCGGTATGCACGCGCCGCTCGTGTTCGATGTGTTTGATCTTCGGTTGGGCCGATCCATCGGCGGTTGTGTCTATCACGTGTCTCATCCCGGCGGCTTGGGATACGAAACCTTTCCTGTCAACGCCTTTGAGGCCGAGGCTCGCCGCATGTCTCGCTTTTGGCCCTGGGGACATAGTGTGGGTGCACCGCCGCTGCCCGATTGGGTGAACCAAATCAAAGACTATTACGCCCAACTGCCGATGCCGTCCCACCGTGAACCGGCACCGGAACACAATCCAGATTACCCGCACACTTTAGATTTGCGTCGCGAAATTCAATCATGACCACGCGTGTTGCTCTCAGCCATCATCTGCACTTCGACTTTCGCCGTGAGGTCAGTCCCACGACGCTTTGGTTGCGTCTGCGCCCTGCGCCGCATACCGCCGCGAAGTTGGAGTCGTATTCGATCAAAGTGCATGCCGAACCAAACTGGCTCACCTGGGTACGTGATCCATTTGAAAATCATCTTGGGCGGCTCGATCTACCAGAACCCTTTTGTCACATCGGCTTCGATGTCGAGTTCATCGCCGACTTGGAGCCCGTCAATCCATTCTCATTCTTTGTAGATTCGTACGCACACGAGATTCCGTTTGAGTACCCCGACCAACTACGTAAAGAGCTCACGCCCTATTTGCATCTCGAAGACACTGGACCGGCGTTTACGACTTGGCTTGCCCAATTCGACCGGTCACCTTGCTACGCTGTCGAATTCCTCACCAAGCTCAATGATTTTGTTCATGAATCCTTGAGCGCGAAGTGGCCGATGGACGCCAAACCCATTGATTTGGAAACCGTCATTGAACAAGGTGGCGGCTCATCGCGCGATCTGGCCTGGGTGTTCACGCAAAGCCTCCGCGCTCTCGGCTTGGCCTCTCGGTTTACATGTGGCTACCTGCTCTCACTGGCCAAGGAAGACGATCACGATGTCGGTGCAAACGATGGGGATCATGCCCGCATCCATGCGTGGAGCGAAGTGTTCCTACCTGGTGCGGGTTGGATCGGCCTCGACCCAAGCTTGGGAGTCTTCACTGCGGAAATGCATGTGCCATTGGCAAGCGCACCCGACCGGTTCCGTACCCTGCCGTTGATCGGCATCCCCCAACACCTCGTCGCGAGCCAACGCGACGAGGTACGACTACACCGTTTAGAACCGATCTCGCCCAGCAAGCCGGTCAGCGAGACGCACTGGCGAGACATCGCGGCGACGGGTCGTTTCGTCGACGACGACTTGCAATTGCAAGGCGTCGGTTTATGTAGCAGCGCGGAAGTGAACTTCGTTTCCACCCATAACAACGGGCTCGCAGAGTGGACCTATGCAGTCCTGGGCCAAGACAAACTCCATCAAGCCCGGGCACTGCTGAATCGCTTGAGGTCGCTCTGGGCGCCGGGTGGCGCCGTCCATCTCGGACAAGGCGAACACTTTCAGGGAGAGGCTACCGCAAGATGGCGAATGACTTGTTGCTACCGCGCTGACGGTCTTCCGCTTTGGCGAAATCCCGAGTGGTTGGTCAATGGCCCCGACTCCACTCAAGAAGTAACCGAAAGCGACGCACAGCGGTTTGCCAAGGAACTCGCGCACAACTTGGGACTGAGTCTGGACTTTGTCGTACCGGCCTACGAAGATCCGCTCCGCCAGATGTCGACCAATCCGGGCTTTTGGCGGGCTACCTACCGCCGTCGGATGAACTGAAAGATCCACTTCGTCGGAAAGATCTTGCAAATCGGCTGTCCACTTCGCACGATCAACCAGCTGGTTACGTGTTGCCCCTGCGATGGGATTCAGACCAGGCAGGTTGGGCGAGCGGTACCTGGCAGTTTCGCCGCGATGCGATCTATCTCCTGCCAGGCGATTTCCCACTTGGTTTCCGTCTGCCGCTCGACAGCCTGGCGAAGGGGGCGACGGAAGCGGACGACATTGCGGTTGAGCCGAGTCTCTTCGAGGACAAACCGCCATTGCCTGAATCCTTCGGACAAGCAAGACATTCGGTCAATGGTCAAGAAGGCCACGTGAACCTTGATACCGATAGCAAACAGAATCGTCGTGCGCCACGCACCGCGATCTGCATGCAAGCCCGCGACGGTGCCGTGCACGTCTTTTTGCCGCCGATTCATTATGTGGAACATTATGTGGATTTGATGGCGGCGATCGACTTAACCGCTCGGAACCAGCGTCTACCGGTTGTCCTGGAAGGTTACGATCCGCCGCACGATCAGCGTCTGAAACGATTTGTGATCGAGCCGGACTGCGGTCTGTTGCGTTTGTTCTTACCTACAGCATCGAGCTGGCAGGAGCAGTCCGGGCTTTACGAGACCGCCTATGCCGAAGCCAGTGCGCTGGACCTGGCGTCCGAACATGGGGGCAGACGCGATGCGCGGCAACGCCCCAACAGCTACACAACGTCGACACTCAGTGGGCCGACGCCATCGACGAGCCCCTTTCTGAGTCATCCGCAGGCACTGCGGTCGTTGATCACGTATTGGCAAAACCATCCCTGTTTGTCGTATCTGTTCTCGGGCACGCAAATTGGTCCCAGCGGGAGCGCACCACGACCGGATGAAGGCCGCGATGATGCGCTGTATGAACTCGGCATTGCGTTGTCGCGATTCCCCGTCGGACTGTCCTCACTGCCATGGGTGCCCGATCGCTTGTTGCGTCATTTGCTGGCCGATTCAACGGGAGACATGCACTGCGCCGAGATTCGCGTCGATGAACTCTATGCACCGGAACGACAAAGCCGGCGGTTGGGTCAGATTCGACTGCGCAGTTTTGACATGCCGCCGAATCATCGCCTTGCAGCGTTGCAAACCTTGCTGCTGCGCGCGTTAATCGCCGGATTCATCCGCCGACCTTACACGAAGCCGTTGGTGGCGTGGCAAAGCGATCTGCACGATCGTTTCATGCTGCCGCACGTGCTGTGGGACGATTTCGCCGATGTCATCGATGACGTCGGCGCGTCAGGATTCCCACTGCAACAAGACTGGTTCGCGCCGTTTCTGGACATGAACTTTCCCCGTTTAGGCCACGTGCAAATCGGTGAAATCACATTGGAATTGCGGCGAGCTCACGAGCCTTGGCCATTGCTGGCCGAAGAAGTCGCTGGCGGAGGAGTCGCACGCTTCATCGACGTCGCCAGTGAACGATTGCAGGTCCTCGTCAGTGGCTTGGCACCTGACCGCTACTTGCTTAAATGCAATCAAGCATCGGTGCCGCTGCACCCCTGCTCAATTCAAGGTCAATACGTCGCAGGTGTTCGATACAAGGTATTTCAACCCATTTCGACGCTGCACCCCACGATCGCCCCGATTCACGAGCTTGTTTTCGATTTGATCGATACATGGACGGGTCGAATCATCGGTGGGTGCACCTATTACCCGGCCCCACCCCTGACATGGACGTACGGCGTCACCGGTGCGCCGACGATACCTGATCGCAGCGGTCGCCAGCCGATCACCCCAACACGACCCGCGGCAAGGATGGCAGCAACCTCCGTCGCAGGACGCTTCGCTGACCATGGCAGCGGCGCGGGACTGGTTGACTCGCTTTACCAAAATCACGATCCGCGGTTTCCTTACCTGTTGGACCTGACGAAGGTTGCGATTGGAAAGTAGCAAGCTCAATCCAATTTGGTGACTTCGACCTCGACTTCCATCTTCGACTTCGCATGACCGTGGTAGCTGCCAGAGACCGGGGGGATCCATTCGGGATGTCTCGCCACGGCAACGGCGATGTGGTCGCCACCGACCCGAATCCCTGCCGTCGAATCGAACCCGCGCCAACCAGCGCCCGTCAGATAGACTTCGCACCAGGCATGGGTCGCTCCCAAGCCCGGTGACAGGTCGGGTTCGTGGCGGTAGCCGCTGACAAAGCGGGCCGCCAGCCCCAGATGTCGGCAAGCTTCCATAAAGAGCGTGGCGAAATCGCGACACGAACCGCTGCCTTTGGCCAGCGTCTCGGCAGGTCGCTGGACGCCGATCGCCTCACGTCGGCCATAAAGCAACTGTTCGGAGATCGCTTGATTCATCTGCTCCAACAAATCAAACGTCGGCAACGTTTGTCCCGGTGTCCAAAAACCGTCAATCCAGTCCCGCAGGGCACCGATGTTCTGCGTGAACAGCGGCTGCATGAAGGGCATCAAATCCGCTCGTTCCCCAACGTCATATTGAAACGGAAACTGCTCCGCGCCGCATCCAAACTGAGTTCGACCGGAGCATCCTCGTAGTGTTCGATGATCACCTTGCTATTAAATTCAAGTAAATCGGTTTCCTCTTGAAAGCTAACCACGGCCACCGAATTACTGTGAACGTCACGGTTCCAATGAACCTCGTTGCGCGGTCGAATCCCCAGATGCGATGATTCGATGCGAATATCGTGGCCCTCGCGCGGCCGCAGCAAGAGCTTGTGCGCGTGCAATTTCACGGGATGAGGGTAGCGGTAGCGCGTCGTGTGCATGATTTTCAGGCGTCGCATGCCGAGAGTCTATCGAACGGCCGGGTTCTTGGACCACCCCCGCACCACAATACGGGCTCGTCGTCGATGGATCAGTCTTCGCTTGGGCAGCCATGGAACCAATCCGACATGGAACCAATCCGACATGGAACCAATCCGACATCGAACCAATCCGACAAACGACCAATCCGACAAACGGCCTTCGAGCACCACGCGGAGCGTGCAGCAAGTGCCTCATCGCTTCCGAAGTGCTTCGGAAGGAGCCTCCTTCACGTGAACGTTGAATCAGCCAATCGCGATCCCCGAACGACCTTCCTGATGGGGCCGCCTGTGGAGCCGCAGCGACCTGTCCTGCTCATGCGACAGGCACGTATTGCCTGAGCAAGTCGCATCTCGCAGTACCGATGGGGATGCGATGTCGGAATGGCAAGTGAAATCGCGATCCGGGAAACATGGTTTCACGGTACACGGTTTGCTTGACGAAAAACTGGGTCCATCCCAGCGTTGAATCCAACGTTGCGGTGGGCCGATGAAGTCGACGCGAAACCCTTTCCGGCAGCCGAATGAACGCATCCCCCCACGCAACCGCAGATGATCTCTCTACAGATCCCGCACTTTCCCTCGAAGACCTCGCCGCACTGACTTCCCGTGAGGGAGATCCCGCGAGAGTCTTGGAGGAATTGGTTCATCTCATTCAAACACGCCTGCACGTGGATGCCAGCAGTGTCTACCTGCTGGAACCGGATCGAGCGACACTGGTATTGGCAGCCACAGTTGGGCTCAATACGAGCGGCGTGGGCAACGTGCGGATGAATATCCGCGAAGGATTGGTGGGGATCGCCGCCGAGCAACTCCAACCTTTTTCGATGCACGAAGCGGCGACGCATCCGCGCTATAAATACTTCTCCCAACTTGCCGAGGAACAATTCCATTCGTTTTTGGGCGTGCCAGTGATTGATCGTGGCTTGCTGCAGGGGGTGCTAACCGTTCAGACGCGCGAGCCGCGTGAGTTTGCCGAAACCGAAACCAACGCTTTGGTCGCCGCCGCTGAGCTGTTGGCGCCGGTAATCTGCGAAGCCAGAGATCTGAAGCAGTTCATCGCTCCGTTACAGCAACGACTTTGGGCACTAGCACGCAATCTTTGGTGGTGTTGGGACACAGACACCGTTAGCCTCTTTCGCGAGATTGACCCCGTGCGATGGCGCGAGCTTTCGCACAATCCACTTGCGCTGCTGTCGGAGTTACCGCTGGAGCGACTGGAACAACGCGTCAATCAACTCGTGCTGCATAGTCGAATCAGTCACGCGTACCGTCGCATGCAGGAGTACCTTGAAAACGAGACGACATGGGGCGGCGTCAATGCGGGCCCCCTTCGTGCGCGTCCGGTGGCCTACTTCTCCGCCGAATTCGGTTTGCATGAGTCGATCCCAATTTACTCTGGTGGTCTCGGTGTGTTGGCCGGGGACCATCTCAAGAGTGCTTCGGACTTGGACATACCACTGGTCGCAGTGGGACTCTATTATGATCAGGGATACTTTCGTCAGCGCCTCGACGCCGACGGGATGCAGCAAGAGGATTACCTCCAGGTTGATCGCGAACAGCTTCCAATGTTGCCGGCCGTTGGCACCGACGGAAACCCAGTACGCGTCAAAGTAGAAACCCGCAGTGGCGACATTCATGCACAGGTATGGCAGGTCAATGTTGGCCGCCGCACGTTGTTGTTGCTTGACTCGGACGTCGATGGAAATGCTTCGGAAGACCGCCAACTGACGTCGCGACTGTATGGTGGGGACGATCGCGTGCGGATTCGTCACGAGGTGTTGCTGGGGATCGGCGGGCTACGTGCACTGCGGGCGATGGGAATCGACCCGGGTGTGATTCATATGAACGAGGGCCACAGCGCATTCGCAGTCCTCGAGGAAATCCGTCGCAGGATGGTATACGAAGCGATTGATTTCGAAGAGGCTGCGCAGCGGGCTTCGGGATCGACGGTTTTCACGACGCACACGCCAGTGCCCGCAGGACATGATCGATTTGATGCAGAACTGATCAACGAACATCTCGGCCCAATCGGGGACGCAATTGGTTTGGGGCTCGACGCCTTGATGGCTTTGGGACGTGTTGACCCAGACGACCCAAGCGAGAAGTTTTGCATGACGGTGTTGGCCCTGAAACACTCGCACCAAGCCAACGCGGTGTCGTCGTTACACGGTGATGTCTCGCGCCGTATGTGGAATGCACTATGGCCGGAGAGGTCGCTCAGCGAGGTGCCGATTGGACACGTTACCAACGGCGTCCATGTGCCGACTTGGTTGGCACCACAAATGCATCAATTGTATGATCGCTATTTGGGTCCAGAATGGCGAGCGTCGTTAGGGTTCCCGGAAATCTGGAGTAACACGAAACGCATCAGTGATGCGGAGCTTTGGGAAACGCACATGGCCTTGAAGACCCGGTTGCTGGATTTTGTCCGGCGACGAGCGGCGGCTGAGGCGGAACAGCGAGGCGAGTCAGCAACGATTTGTACCCAGCTGCGACGTGCCCTCAGTCCCGATGCGCGTAACGATCGGATTTGCGAGACGATTTGCGACATACAAACGAGCCGGATTGGTATTTGAAGACGAAGAACGTCTGCTGGAACTCGTCAATGATCCCAAACGACCAATTCAATTCGTGTTAGCGGGCAAGGCCCATCCCAAAGATATTCCCGGCAAGGAGGTGATTCAAAAGATTCATCGCTTGAGTCGCGATCCGCGATTCTTGGGCAAGATCGTGATGGTCGAAAATTATGACATCAACGTCGGACGTCACTTGGTCCAGGGCGTTGACGTTTGGTTGAACAATCCCCGACGCCCGCTGGAGGCGTCCGGTACGAGCGGTCAAAAAGTCGTGCTCAACGGTGGCCTGAACCTGTCGATTCTCGATGGCTGGTGGGCCGAAGCCTACGATGGGAAGAACGGATTTGCGATCGGCACGACCGAAACCCATACCGATTTCAGGGTTCAGGATGACCGTGATCGGCAATCCTTGCTTGATGTGCTCGAGCATCACGTGGTTCCACTGTTTTACGACCGTGATCAAGACGGCAACCCGACACAGTGGATCAAATTGATGAAGCGTGCGATTCAGACTTTGGGCTGGCGTTTCAGCGCCGATCGAATGGTCCGAGACTACTTCCGATATCTCTATCTGCGAGGCGTCGGCGGTGTGTCAGCCGAATTCGATTGACAAACCTGCTGGCGTTCGTCGGTGATGATGCTCAGTTCAGTGGAACCGCCATGCGGCGGAGGCGAGCCCTCTCACGGGCGATTCCGATGATCGAACACGGCCGACGTTGTACGTCATGCGACTGCCTTGCGGATCGAAAGAAACCCAATCACGCCACAATCCGCGACGCACTTTCTTCCAATCGCTGTCACAACCGATATGGGTTAGCGATACCGCCAACTACGCGAACTCGACGAATTTCGATGCGATGAAGGTAGGCTCCGCGCCCTTGATGCGTCGACGGGCAAACGATGAAACCTCACTCGACGCTCTTGGGGTGATGACACCAAGCCTCTTCGCACAAGTCACTTGGGTATCACGCCATTGGGGGCGTTGGGGGTCGGGTTTTCGTAAGCGGCTATCGGACCGAACGATGAAGTTAACGTTGATCATGTCTTTCTCAAAACCGTTGACGGCGGGGTAGCGGATAGCGGCAGATTTCCTCCAAGCAAGTTTGACATCCGAGCAAGCCAACTGCCTGGCGATCACAAAAAGACCTCCGTCCCCTTTCCTCGCACGCCACACTCGACGGGCTTGGAAGCCCATCGTACAAAATAGCCGATCCCGACATGCCAGCTGTACGCTGGTCGGCCGGGATGGCCAGAAGTATGGCTACCCGAAAGAGGCTTTCCTGAATCTCGTGGACCAGATGGCAAATGAGTGAAATGGGAACTGCCAATCGACGGCGACTCGTCGTCCGTAGTCTGATGATCTGGTTTGTCCTGATAGCTGCCGAGATCATCCATGGTATTCTCCGAGCGATTCTTTTCGTGCCGCTTGTTGGTGAGTTCCGCTCGAATCAGATTGGCGTGTTCACTGGTTCGGCCATCATCCTTGTCATTGCCTCGCTGACGATTCGATGGATCGGGGCGAATCAACGCTCCGAGTTGTTATGGGTTGGCTCAATCTGGCTTGCATTGACCGTGGCGTTCGAGGTGTTGTTTGGCCGGTACATGATCGGATTGTCGTGGCAGCGAATTCTTTCCGACTACAACCTGCTGCAGGGCGGATTGATGCCAGTGGGGCTACTGATCTTGTTCTTCAGCCCAATCATCGGGTTGAAGATCCGAGACATCAGAAAGTGAAGCCTCATCGATGAAGATTTCAATTCGCCCTGAACTTGCTGAAGACCGGCAATCCATTTGGAACGTCAATCAGAATGCGTTTGGCAGCGATGCAGAGGCAAAGCTCGTTGGTGACCTGTGAAATGATGAATAAGAAGACCATCAAGACGCAGTATTGAGACCGTTGCTGAGAGCCAACGGAATGCAACTTGCATCCCGTTACGGGTATAATGAAGATTGCCAAAAGGTCAGCCCGGGGAGTTCCCATGTCAACCACCAAGGTTTCCGCCACCGATCCTGTCTGCGGGATGTCGGTACAGCCAAGTGAATCACTTCGCAGCGAATTCGAGGGAAAGGAATACTTCTTTTGTTGCGAGAATTGCCAACGCAAGTTCGAGGCTGCTCCAGCTGATGTACTGACGGCACGAGCAGAGAAGCAAGCGGCAAAGCAAATGGAAGTGGTAACACTGAGCGGGGCAGAAAGTGCCCATGCTTGCTGTGGTGGCCATGGTGGTTCATCGACCAAGACGAACAAAAACCAGACAGATTCGACCGCGATTTTCACCTGTCCCATGCATCCCGAGATTGAGCAGGTCGGGCCGGGCGACTGTCCGATTTGCGGCATGGATTTGGAGCCAAAGTTTGTTGATCTGGCAGAACAAGGCGATGATGAACAGTACGCCGACATGAAACGTCGATTCTGGGTTGGTGTCGTGCTGTCAGTGCCACTGCTGGTGATCGCGATGGGGCCGATGGTCGGGCTGCGAGTTGCCGACTGGATGATCGAATCGAGCGTTTGGGTGGTTGCAACTGGCGTTGGCAACGCCAGTCGTATTTTGGTGCGGTTGGCCACTGTTGGTTCGCGGCGCGAAATCGTTTCGCAGCATGAACCTGAACATGTTCTCCTTGATTACCGTGGGAACGCTTGGCGGCTTACTTGTTCAGCTTGGTGGTTGTTCTGCTACCGGGCGCGATCCCCGAAGCGTTCTTTGAAAACGGTGTCCCGCCGCTGTACTTCGAAGCCGCCGCCGTAATCATCACATTGGTGTTGCTCGGACAGGTACTGGAGTTGCGAGCACGCCAGCAAACGGGCGGTGCGATTCGTGAATTGATGGAACTTGCTCCCGAGACGGCTACACCGATTAACGGACGATGGCGAAGAAGACGTATCGCTCGATGCGGTTCACAAGGGTGATCGTTTGCGAGTTCGTCCCGGAGAGAAAGTCCCAGTGGATGGTCGAGTCCTGAGTGGTAGCAGCAGCGTTGATGAGTCGATGCTGACCGGCGAGCCGATCCCGGTATAGAAAGTCCGAGGGCGACGAGATCACCGGCGGGACGCTGAATCAAACGGGTGCGTTGGTGATGGAAGCCGTCGGTGTTGGCGGCGACACGGTTCTTAACCGGATCGTGCAAATGGTCGCTGACGCCCAGCGAAGTCGTGCTCCGATCCAGAAGCTGGTTGATGTGGTCGCTCGGTACTTTGTGCCCGCTGTGATCGCATGTTCGATTGCCGCGTTCATCGGCTGGGCAGTGTTTGGCCCGGAACCGCGACTGGCCCATGCGTTCGTGGCGGCCGTCGCCGTGTTGATCATTGCTTGCCCGTGCGCTTTAGGTTTGGCGACACCGATGTCGGTGATGGTGGGCGTGGGGCGTGGTGCAAAAGAAGGCGTGTTGATCAAGAACGCGGAAGTGCTGGAGGTGATGGAAAAGGTCGACACGATCGTAGTTGACAAGACGGGCACGCTGACGCAAGGAAGACCGGAGGTCACCGCGATCGAGACGTTCGGTGATTGGAATGATAGCGACGTTCTGACGTTTGGCGGCATCGGTCGAAGCCCAAAGCGAACATCCCCTGGCTCAGGCAGTGGTGCGAAGAGCGAAAAGCGATGAAGTTGCCGATGTTCGAGGCGACCGAGTTTGACAGCATCACAGGCGGTGGAGTTCGGGCCAACGGATGGTCGCACGACGTATGATCGGCAAAGCGGATTTGTTGGCGGACAAGAAGATTGGCGTGTGAGTTCGGGGCGGGAGAGGGCATCGGTTCACCAAAAGGAAGGGGCGACCGTCGTGTTCGTCGCCGATCGATAGGCAGTTCGCCGCGATCATGGCGATCACTGATCCGATCAAGAGAGTCAACTCCCGCAGCATTGAAAACGCTGCATCAACTGGGCCTGAGTGTCGTGATGTTGACGGGCGACGCAGAGCCCACGGCGAAGGCCGTCGCCACGAAGTTAGGCATTGACGAATTTCATGCTGGCGTTTCTCCGAGGACAAGCACGAATTCGTTCGAAAGTTGAAAAGCGACGGCAAGACCGTTGCGATGGCGGGCGACGGAATCAATGACGCTCCAGCACTGGCCGAGGCGAACGTGGGCATCGCGATGGGAACAGGAACTGGAGTGGCGATCGAGTCGGCGGGCGTGACGCTGGTCGGAGGTGATCTTGCGTGGCGTCGCTGCAGCAGCCAACTTGAGCCGAAAGACGATGAGCAACATTCGTCAGAATTTGTTCTTCGCCTTTATCTACAACGCACTCGGAATCCCGGTAGCCGCAGGACTCTTGTACCCGCTGTTCGGAGTCCTACTGAGTCCCATGATTGCAGCGGCGGCGATGAGCTTGAGTAGCGTGTCAGTGATCCTCAATGCGTTGCGGCTACGCAGCGCGTCTCACTTAGCTGGACATCACCACTCAGGGGCAAGAGCCAACCCGAAAGCGTAAGCGAGGAAATGAGCTACGTAAAAAGCCTCGCTCACGCTCTTTGAAGTTGCGCTTTCGGCTGCCGCACGAGGATTTTCATAACCCGACGCGTAAGCGAGTCGATGTCAATATCGAAATTTGCTCGCTGACGCGTCGGGTTATGAAAGGAGCCCTACTTCAAAACTCACGCTTCGGGTTAGGATCGAACTTGCCCTTTCTTTCTTCAGCGAAGCGTTGGAGCGGTGACGCCCTGCTGGGCTAGAACGGCCAGCCACTTCTGTGGTTCAGCTGCGATCTTCTTAGCGCAACCGGGGCAACAGATGTAGATCGCTTTGCCAGCGGCGTGAACCTTGTAGGGGCCACCCATTGCATCGAGAGGTTCATCCATCACGGGGCACTTCTTTTGAGCCGCAATGAAGGGTGCATCTTCGGCACTGACCTTGAAAATGCCTTCGCGGACTTGCTCGGTGCCAGCAGGCACCGAACCCGCCGACGCCACTCGCCGTAAACCATTGCCAGGTACTTCGCTGGCTCAGCCTGCACCTTTCTTGATGCAGCCCTTGCAGCACAAATAGATCGGCTTGTCACCGACCATCACCTTGATCGGCGTTCCCATGCCACCGAGTGGTTCGTCCATCACGGGACAAACCTTCTGGGCAGCGATCGCGGCAGCGTCGGCTGGTGTGGACGTACTGACCGTGATCTGTGGGCGGCCAGCTGCGTACTTGTCGGGTCGGACTTGACGGCGTTGACGCATCCGGCACAGCAAACGAACAGACCTTGTCCGTTGACATCGACCGCGACAGGATCGCCCATGCTGCCGAGCGGCTTGCCGCTGACGGGACAGATTTTCTGCCGTGCGATCGCGGCTGCGGCCAGTTGCTTTTCGCTCGCGGGGACCGTGGCGACTTCGTTGAAGCGGATGGTTTGTCCGCCGGATGCAGCGATTCCGACCAACTGAACATCGACTTCGATTTGTCGGCCAGCGATCTTGCGAAAGATTCACCGGAGCCGTCAACCCTCCTTTTCCATCGGGCAACAAGTCGTAGCGATAGCGTTTTGCGTTGCCTTCGACTCGCAGCGGAGGCAGACCCGCGTCCCTGGTCGACCGAAACCGCCTGGCCGCTTGCGATCATAGACGAACATTTGCATCCCGCCTTGGGAAACGACGTTTCGATTTGCAGGTCGCCGGCTTGTTTCAAGGCTGCCGCCATGCGGCCCCGCAACAGCAAGTGCCATTTCCGCCGTCGCGGTCTGCCCGGCATGGCGTGGTTGTGGCCGGCATGATTCGTGCTGAGCATGGACCGTGTTGGCTGTAGCGAGAACCGAAGCGGCATGCGAGTAGAGCAGTGTGTTTCAGTAGTCAAGATTTCATGAGGCTAGACGACCAATCCGTTGGTCGCAATATCGTTGGTTGTGGATCCGATGCTCGGTCCGAGTGGTTTCTTCGCGAGCCAATCAGAATATTGTGGGAGATGCGAGTTGCTAAGCGAGAACCTATTGTGCCGCGACGTTCACCCCAGTCTCTCGCACTTCAAGCGGCTTGCATTTGCTCCTCCTTCCCGGCATCGTCTTCGGTGCCTTTCCAAAGTTCATCTTCGAATCCGAATCGCATCTTCAATTCGAGGTATGCCGCAATACAGTGTCGGCACGATGAACGACGTGAATGGTTCGGCCAACATGCCGCCGAACACCGGGATCGCCATCGCGCGTGCCACGTCCGCACCGCGCCCGGTCGCGATCAACACGGGAATCAATGCTGCCAGCGTCGTCACGGTCGTCATCATGCAGGGCCGAATGCGTTTCAAACCGGCTTCGTAAACCGTGTTGCGGATGTCTTCGAACGACTCGAGATCTTGCGTCTCTGCATCAGCTGATGGATGTAGGTCGCCATCACGACACCATCGTCGACCGCCAGACCGAACAAGGCGATGAATCCGACCCAAACTGCCGTATTCAGTTCAACGTCCATCCATGCCACCAGCAATCATGCCACCGGCGAACGCGACTGGAATGCCGGAAAACACGGCCAACGAAATCGGCAAGTTGCGAAACTCCATGTAGATCAACAGCAGGTTGATCAACATGACCAACGGGATGATCCACATCAGTCGCAAGTTGGCTTCGATCTGATTGCGAAAGCTGCCCACCGCTTCGAGCGAATAGCCGGTCGGGAGCGTCAGCCGATTTGGATTCGACGGCGGCAGCGACTGGGCCTCGCGAAGTTGTTCCTCGATCGCGGCGACCGATTCCAAATCGCCCGCAGCTGCCGTTGGTCATGAACGCAACGTGAGCGACCAGTCGTCCGTTCTCGCTATTGATCGCTCCCGGTCCCCAAGTCGTTTCCAGCTTCGCCAGTTCTTCCAGCGGCACGACCGCACCGCTGTGCGTGACGACGGGCAAGCGTCTCAGTCCGTCGATCCGTTCACGCAAGTCGCGGTTGTACCGCAGACGCACCGGATAGCGCTCGCGGCCTTCGACTGTCTTGATCAGGTTCATTCCGCCGAGAGCGGTTTCGATGACTTGATTGACCATCGACGCGCTCATTCCGTAGCGAGACGCGGCTTCGCGATCGACGGTGAACTCGATGTACGGCTTGCCCAAGCACGATGTCGGGATTGACCGTACCCGCGTTGACGTAGCGGCGACTTCTTCAGTTGTGCCGCGACATCCATCGCGGCGTCGGCCAGTGTCTTCGAGTTCGTCGCCGTAGATACGAATCGCCATCGGTGCCTTGATGCCGGATTGCAACATCACGACGCGGCCTTCGATCGGCTGCAACGCCGATGCGGGCGTAACGCCGGGCAGTGTTGCGACGCGATTGATCTCGTCCCAAACATCGCGAGCCGTGACGCCTTCCCGCCACTCGCTCTCCGGCTTGAGCATCACGTAGGTTTCGACCATCGCGGCCGGTGCGGGATCGAGTGCCGATTCGACGCGGCCGATCTTGCCCAGCACGTCTTTGACTTCCGGGATCTGGCCGATCAAGACATCTTGCGTCTGCAGCACCTGCATCGCCTGCGAAAAGCTTGCCGCCGGGTACAGCGTCGGCATGTAGAACCAACTGCCCTCGTCCAACGCGATCCAGTCGTCGCTTTGCAGACCGGTGAAGAGTGCTTGGCATCGACGTAGCCGGGAAACTCGTTCAGTTCCGCTCCGAACACGCTGGCAACCTTCTCGACCGGCTGCAGAACCGTCGGCAGGCCGAAGCAGGCTCCGAACCCAATGAACAGCAAGATCAGCGGGAAACGACAATGCAAACGCTTTGTGGTTCAAGCGCATGTCGCAATCGCGCCGCATAGATCCAGCGAACGAAACGGCTGGACGGAATCTCTTCGATCGGCCGAATGCGTTCGCGCATCAGTTGCCAGCCAACGACGAACGCCGAGCACCGCTGCGACCACGGTGACGATCCAGTGGTCGAGCTCGAAGTAGCTCGGCAAGATCGTCGCCCCACAGGAAATGCGACGTCGTCGCCAGCAAGGCCGGCGAACGCAATGCCGGCAGCCAATCGCGGTCCGTTTTGCGATAGTTCGCAGCTTCGCAGCATCAACCGACTCAACGCGGGCACGATCGTGACCGCCGTGATCATGGCCGCGGCGATCGCGAATGTTTTTGTGTATGCCAGTGGCGAAAACAGCCGGTAGTCTCGCCCGGTCAGAAAGAACACCGGCAAGAAAGCTGACGATCGTCGTCGCCACCGCGGTCACAACCGCCGGTGCGACTTCGATCGTGGCTTCGTAGACGACGTCGCTTCGTGTTCTGATCGATGAGGTGGGAGCTGGGAGTGAAGGAGACGCATCCTGACTCCCACTCTTCCAGTCTCAACTCCCTTCTCCCAGTCCGCCAAATGCTGATAGATGTTTTCCGAAACAATGATCCCCATGTCGACCATCGTGCCGATCGCGATCGCGATGCCGGCCAGCGACATGATGTTCGAACCGACGCCGACGACATCGCATCGCGATGAACGACATCAGCACAGCAGCGGGCAAGCAAATCGCGACGACGAAGCTGCTGCGGATATGCAGCAGGAACAGCAGAATGATGATCGCCGTGATGATGATCTCGTCTCGCAGCGCATGCGTCAGCGTCGCCATCGTCTCGTCGATCAGACCGCTGCGATCGTAGACGCCATGAATCTTGACGCCCTTGAGTGCCGGTTCGATCGCGGCGATCTTCGCTTTGACTCGGTCGATGACCACTCGCGGGTTCTCGCCGTATCGCATCACGACGACGCCGCCGACCGCTTCGGCTCCGTTGTAGTCCAGTGCACCGCGGCGAAAGTCGGGGCCGAGTTGCACGCTGGCGACGTCACGGACGCGAACCGGCACACCGTCGCGCTGCATGATGACGGTGTCTTCGATGTCTCGAATCGCTTTCTCCTTGTCACCGTCGGTGCCGAGGAATCCCTTGCCGCGGACGATGTACTCCATGCCGGTCGTTTCCACCGTCTTGGCACCGACATCCAGGTTCGAGCCCTTGATCGCCATCGCCAACTTGTCGAGCGATATGTCGTGGAAGCGCAGTTTGTCGGGATCCACTTCGATCTGGTACTGGCGAACGTAGCCGCCGATCGACGCGACTTCGCTGACGCCTTCGACGGCTTGCAATTCGTACTTCACGACGAAGTCTTGCAGGCTGCGAAGCTCCGCCAGGCCCATGCCTTCCGTCGGGTGGCTGCAGCGTGTAGTAGTAGACCTGCCCGAGTCCCGTCGCGTCGGGACCAAGTTGCGGCACGACGCCCTCGGGCAACTGTGACGCTGCCGCACCGAGTTGTTCCGAAACGCGGCTTCGTGCCCAATAGAAGTCAATCTCATCCTTGAACGTGACCTGCACAAAGCTGTAGCCGAACATGCTCTTGCCGCGCACCGATTCGGCACCGGGCACGGCGAGCAACGAAACGCTCAGCGGATAGGTGACTTGGTCTTCGATGTCTTTGGGCGAACGACCCGGCCAAGGCGTCAACACGATGACTTGGTTCTCACCAACGTTGGGAATCGCATCGATCGGAACCGCCTTGAAAGCAAACCAACCGGCGACGCTGACGCACCGATCGTCAGCAACACCACCAGCCAAGGTTCTTTGACGCAAAAGCGAATGAGTAGGTTAAGCATCGTTCGACTCCTCGGAACGAATCCATCCGCTCTCGAGCAGACGACTTCGATAACTCAACGACTCGCTTCGCAGTCGCAAAAGACTTTCGAAGCACAATCAAATCGCAGTGCGTTCCAATTCGCTCGCTCAATTGAATGCTCCCAAGCCCTTCACCGAAATGTCGTTCACCACTTCCCCGCACGTCAGCATCTCGCTACCCCAGTACGGATTGGCCAAGTCGCCGCCGGGCTGCATCCAATCGCCACCGCCGCCGGGAACCATCGGGCAGTAGTAGTGAGTCAATTGCTGGGCCGTCTTGGGTCCACGGGCTGCTGTCGCCGCTTTCAACATCGCATGACTGACACTGCGATACGCCTCGCGGGCGGTTTCCAGTGAGCCGTCCATCCGTGACGCTCCACGGCGGGCGGTTGCAAATTGACGTTGTGCTTCGTCCGGAACTTGGGGGAGCATCTCCAGTCTTGCGAAGTGCGTCGAGTAGTGTGTTCAGGGCAATCGGCGGCGGCGTTTGGTCGGCCGCCATCGCACTCTGGATTTCGAAGTAGGCGTCGTAGGCGCGGTCAAACTGCTCACCTGGCTCGGCCCACCAACATCCGTGGATCCCTTTTCAGGTAATTGCAAGTGGTCCCGGCGCATAGCTGGGGGCCTTACTGGGGTCCATCAGTGAAGGGTTTCCGGCAAGCTGCATTTGCGAGTCGATCAGGAAGTTGCCGCCTGTCGCCACAGTTTCGCCCGGCGACATGCCCTCCAAGATGACGGCGTCGGTGTCGTTCATTGGCTCCCACCGTGACGCGGCGAATTTCAAATCGCCCCGGTTCGGTTTCGACGTAGATGACGCCGTTGTCACCTGTTAGCAACACGGCATCACGGGGCACCGTGACGACTCGCTGTTCCGGTTGCGGCTCATCCGCGTAACCGAGTTGCGATTGGTGGGAACCAACGCCATACCGCACAACGGGCAATCGCCCGGTTCGTCACGAATCACCTGCGGGTGCATCGGACTGATGTATTTTCCGGCAAGCGCAGGATCGTAGACCAGGTCTGTCGGGATCGCGGGAACGGCGATACGGGCCGTCGCATAATCACCGGGACGCAGTTTGCCGTCATCATTCATGACTTCCACGCGAACCCGAACGGTGCGAGTTGTCGGATCCACTGTTGGGTCGATGAATGCGACGCGGCCCGTGAAGACTTCGCCAGGCATCGACTGAATCTCAGCCTCGACTTGCTGGCCGAAACGGATCGACGCTGCGTCATCGGGGAACAAGTCCAACATCAACCACACCGACGTCAGGTCAGCGATCCGGTAGATCTTCTGGCCGGTTTTGATGTAGTCGCCTTCGACAGCGGCCTTCTCCAGCACCGTTCCCGTTTGAGGTGACTTGATTCGAATGCGCGACTGCGGCTTGCCACTCTCATTCAAATCAGCAATCTGGCCTTCGGTCATGCCAAGCTCAGCGAGGTTTTCCTCAGCCATCGCTCGCAGGTCGGCGTTGTTCAGACTGAATCTACCGACTGACTTGCTCTCCATGCTCGCGATGTATTCGGTTTGTGCAGAGAACAGTTTGGGACTGTAGATCAGTGCGAGGTCATCCCCTTGGTTGACCTTCACACCGACATAGTCCGCGTAGAGTTCTTCGATACGTCCGTCGGTGTAGGCAGAAATCGTCGAGAGACGACTTTCGTCAAAGTCGATTGAGCCAATGGTGCGAATCGTTCGAGTCACTTCGCCCAGCTTGCTTTGGGCGGTTTGGATGCCGACCAGTCGCCGAGCCGATGAATCGATCGTGACGGAAATGCCGTCGCCACCACCACCAGCGGTCGCCTCAACGAGTTCCATCGCACAGACCGGACAGCGACCTGGCTCAGTCGACGGCGGTGTGCACATCATCGGGCAGATGTATCTCTTATTCCCGCCGCCACCTGCGGCCGCCAGTGCGCCGGTGTCTCCGCCAGCGGCAAAGCCGGCGGGCGTGATCCACTTGGTTCGCTGAGCGACACCAATCATGACCAGCACGAGCGCGGCGACGGCTAAGACGACACCCGCATTCACACCGACACGAAGCAGCCAACCGAGGCCGCCGACTTTGGTCTCATCGACTGGCGCTGGCTTCGCGGGCGATTCGACCGCCATGGGATCGGTCTCCACTGATTCCTCGGATGAGGGTGCAGAGTCTGGCGACGAAGCGATCTCGTCAGTATCTGCATCATTCGCTGGGATGGCTTCTTTCATGATGGATGCCTCGTTGTGATTCGGCTTCTCAACAAACTCAGAGGTGGCAGCGATGAGGGCAGCGAGCAATCAATCCAAAACCCGAGGGAATCTCGCGTCGATCGATCGCGATCCTCTAGGCTGTAGCACCTTGGACCGATTGACCCGCGGGGATTGACACGCGGGGACAGCGAAAAAGAGAGAGCAATTGCGTGAATGTTCAGCCAACATCAAAAGTCTTGACGACTTCCGCTATGGCATGGACACACGTGGAACGCGCGTGAAACTGCTTATGCAGACAGAATCACAGCCGCCAAATACAGAGATGTATTTGAGAGAAGCGTGGCGGTGACATAGCCTCGTCACTGCCAGCGATGCGAGGTGGGCGTGGAACCACACCACCAAAGATGGTTGCCAAGTCGGCAAAACGAACGGCAACCGAGTCGCGTTGCTCGACCGTCGGACGCACCGGCGACGAGTCACCAATGGGTTGGCTTTCAAAGCCGCAATGGCAACCAGAAACGACTTGATTGTTATCTGGCTCTTGCGAATCAGACGAAATGACCGATTCAGTCGTGCTGATGACGATGACTTTCAGCTCCAGCGCTTCGCCGGAATCCAAGTCGCAATCATCGCGAGTGAATTCGTCGGGTGCCGATGAGCCACTCGAATCCTTGCAGCAACCACCGCTGGAACCGACCTGTGAGCCGCCTCCACAGCAGTCGCATTTCTCTGCCTGCGTGGCAACTTCACAGCATCCACAGCCTTCGCAGGTGAACGACGACGAACATTCTTCACCACAGTCGTTCGCAAAAGCCAATGCGATCCCCGGCTGAATCATCATGACGACGATCAGTGAAAGATGAACGATGGCGCGAACCAGACGACAGCGCAAGACTTGCAACCTTTTGAAACAGATACCAATGGCCGGCAGGTGGCGAATATCGGAAAACGCCTTGGGAAGTTCAAGGCGAATATCGACTCGTTTCCAGGCTTTCTACTTGAAGAATAACTGAAGGGAGCCAGTTTGTCACAAAATCTACGCAAAACAGTGCGTTTACGCCCAGTCAAGATCGCCAGATTCTCGATCTTTTCCGAATCGCGTTCTCGACTTCTCCCAGCTCAACCCCAACCAAGCCTCTCAAGCTCTTCTCGCAATTCACGACGCGCTCGGTTCAATCTTGAGCCGACGGTACCCTCGGGGATATTCATGATCTCAGCAATCTCCGCGTATGAAAGCTGTTTCATTTCCCTCAGGGTCAGCATGGCGCGCAGCTCGGGCTCGAGCCTTGCAAGTCCAGTTTCGAGAATCTCTCTGTCTTCAAGCCGAGACGCTGACTGGATCATGGTGGATTCTGGTTCGCGACTCAGTGCGTCCGTGGAATCGCGCTGACGACGTCGCAAAAACTGCAATGCCTCATTCGTCGCGACTCGGTAAACCCAGGTTTCCAAACTTGATCCACCACGAAATTGATCAAGCTTGCGAAAAATCTGCATGAACGCCAGCTGCATCGCGTCGTCTGCGTCTTGCCGTCCGACGATGCGAATCATCAGTGCGTAAACGGGCCCACTACAACGCTTGTAGAGCTGCTCCATTGCATCATGTTCACTCGAGATGCAAGCCGCAATCATGCGCTGCGTCGACGCGTCGCTGGTGCCGACGGAATCATTGTCCGCCAGCGGTTCGAATCCAGATTCAGTCAAACAGTGACATCTCCATGAAGCGGCGCAGTGGTGGGCTGGGAACCTCTCGACTGAGCCAAGTTCTTCCCGCATCTCTTCGCAAAGGAAGGGACATTCGATCGATCGCCGACGAAAAGATCATCCCGAGAACTGATCTCTGAACGACCAACGTGCCTCAACAAACATTCGGATTCTTCCCGCCCCATTCCGAAGAGTCCATTGGAGAGGGACATCCAAGCATCTGTAACGGCACCTCTGCCGCAGGACGACCAGCTCTTCAAGCTCGCTCTCTCAACCAAGGATAACAAGAGATGAAGAGCGTGATGCGTACTTGAACACCATCCTGGCTAGCTTTGCTGAACAGAGCTGCCCTTTGGCGGCTTTCCAAGCCCGAGGCAAGCGTCCGAGAAGAAGAGCTCGGAGGACTCTGGTGATCCCAGAAAATATTCTGAGGTTTGCCTGAAGGAACGGGCGGGGAGGAGCATCTAAACTGGCAATGTATATTGTTTTCGCTCAATCTCTGCCGGTAAAAAGTTTGCCATGTGAGCTGACTGGCGAGAGATTGCTCCCCCAGCACTGAATCGAAGGATTTTCCGGATGACGATCAAACGAACACCCCTCCTGTTCTCGCTGGCCCTCGGCATGATTGCCAGCGGCTTTGGTTGCTTGGCTGCGGCTGCCCACGAGGGCGAAGATCATGCAGGTCACGACCATCAGGCCATGATAAAATCGGAAGAGAAGATCGCCGAAGCGTTGTCCTCGCTGTCGGACGAGGACCAGAAGCTCGTCAAGGAGCAACGATTCTGCCCTATCATGACCTACGATCGCCTCGGCTCAATGAGCACACCGCTCAAGGTCATGATAGAAGGCAAGCCCGTATTCGTTTGTTGCAAGGCATGCGTCGAAGAGGCTCAGGAGGAGGGTGCAAAGACACTGAAGACAGTTGAGAAGCTACGAGATTCGACAGCGACTCTCGCCAAGTTGCCAATGGATGAGCGAATGGCTGTTGAAGCTCAGAAATTTTGTGCCGTTGTCAACACCAGCTTCCTTGGTTCCATGGGCGCACCTCTCAAACTTGAGATCGATGGTAAGCCCGTCTACTTGTGTTGCGGTGGTTGTACAAAGAAGGCACAAGCCGATCCCGCCGGGACGTTGGCAAAGGCGCAAGAGCTAGTCAAAGCGGGAACGCTTGAAGGCCATGACCACGCCGCACATGGTCAGGACGAAGACAAACACTAGAGCAACTTGTCTTTGACCCGGAGTTATCTTGCTACGCGCCTTTTGCGAACCGAGGATCGTCGATGCCTAGTCTTAGTTTCCATTCCATCACGAGGCAGTAGAGGACTGGAACAACCAGCATGGTCATGATTTCGATTGCCATGCCGCCGAAACTGGGGATCGCCATTGGAACCATGATGTCGCTACCTCGCCCTGTGGATGTCAGAATGGGGATCAAGGCGAGCAGCGTGGTGGCAGTGGTCATCAAGCACGGGCGAACGCGACGGACCCCGGCGGTAACCGTTGCTTCGCGAGCATGTTCGATGTTGGTAATCCGGTCTCTGCGAAAACTCTCGTCGAGATAGGATGCAATCACCACGCCGTCATCGCTGGCGATTCCAAACAGGGCCAGGAAACCGACCCAAACGGCGACGCTGAGGTTGATCGTGTGGACTTGGAAGAGAGTTCTCATGTCGGTCCCGAACAGGTCAAAGTTCAAAAACCAACCTGTACCGTATAGCCATAGCATGATGAAACCTCCCGACCACGCGATCATGATGCCGCTGAACACGAGCGCTGTCGTGATGATCGACCTGAATTGCATGTAGAGAATCAAGAAAATGATCACAAGAGCAAGTGGCAGCACGACCATCAGAGTCTTCTGTGAACGCAATTGGTTCTCGTAGTTGCCTGCAAACGTATAGCTGACGCCCGCCGGCAGAACCAACTCACCACTGTCAATCTTCTCTTGCAAGAACGCCTGCGCATCCTCGACAACATCGACCTCCGCGTTACCGGGCTTCATGTCGAATAGCACGTAGCCGAGCAGGAACGTGTCTTCGCTCTTGATCACCTGCGGACCACGCACATAACGAATCTCGGCAAGTTGCTCCAAGGGAATCTGCGATCCCATTGGCGTTGGAACCAGAATGCGTTCGAGCGACTCGGCCTCGTCACGTAATTCGCGTGCATAGCGGACCCGGACTGGATAACGTTCACGTCCCTCGACGGTCGTCGTGATTCTGCGGCCCCCAATCGCCACTTCAATCACGTCCTGCACCGTGCGAATATGCAGCCCATAGCGTTTGATCGCGTCCCGGTCGATGTCGATTTCCAGATAGGGTTTGCCAACAATTCGGTCCGCGATGACAGCCGATGCCTGTATGGTGGGAACCTGCTTCAACAATCCCTCGATCTGTAGTGCGACCCTCTCGATGGTTTCGAGATCAGGTCCCTTGACCTTCATTCCCATCGGCGCACGCATCCCGCTTTGCAGCATCACCATCCGAGCTGCGATCGGCTGCAACTTCGGAGCCGACGTGGTACCAGGAATGTCCGCAGCTTTCGTGATCTCTTCCCAGATATCGTTCGGCGTCTTGATCTCATCCCGCCACTGGCGGAAAGGTCGACCATTGTCGACTTCGATCAGTTCGCCATTCTTATCACGAATGAACTCGCCGGCCTCGTCATCGAACTGAAACGTCAAGCGGTGACCATCTTTGTCAGTTTTGTATTCCGACTTGTAGGTGATGTAGGTTTCGATCATCGAGATCGGGGCGGGATCGAGCGGACTCTCCGCCCGTCCGATCTTGCCAACCACCGATTCGACTTCAGGGATCGAAACCAAAAACCTGTTTTGTAACTGCAAGACGTCCATCGCTTCGCCGATCGAAGCGTGTGGCATTGTGGTCGGCATGTACAGGTACGAGCCTTCGTCCAGCGGCGGCATGAACTCTTTGCCCAAACCTGGCAGCGCCGCGGAAACTGCAGACCAAGCCCGTGATTCACGAACGGTCGATTCAGCAACGCCCGCGACCGAGGCTACTCTGGGTAGGAATCCGAAGATGCGATCAAACCCAAGCCACGCGGAGGCACCGAAGAGCAAGATCAAGGCTGGAAACGACAGGAAAAGCAACTTGTGAGCCAGGCACCAACGCAGCAGCGGTTCGTAGATCAATCGCTGGAAGATCGTAAAGAACCCGAGGAGTCCGCCAATCAATCCAGCGACGAATAGCAGGTTCCGTAGTAGTCCCCGTTCCGGGCCAAGTGGCAGCCAGTGATCAGTTAATATGAATCCGACCACCAATACCGCGATCGTGCTGGCAGCGTAGGGACCAAATCGCTGATACCTCTCCGGGATTCTCTCCTCGATCAACTTGTAGACACCCAGCCCGATGACGATCGCGCCAACCCACCAGGTCACGACAACCGTCGCGATGACTCCTGCAACAATCAAGGCCAGCAGGGCGGCGCGGCGCAACGTGTCAGACTTGATTCGCCCACCAAAAAGAACGTGTGCGGCTGGGGGAAGGATGGTCAGCGCAACGATCACGGAAGCCGCGAGAGCAAACGTTTTGGTGAAGGCAAGCGGCCGAAAGAGCTTTCCTTCGGCCGCGACCATCGTGAACACTGGCAGGAAACTCACCACCGTCGTCGAAACGGCTGTCAATACGGCGCTAGCGACTTCATTTGCGGCCCGAAAAATGACGTGCCCGGTGTCTTCATCGGGCCTCGCTTCATCCAGATGCTTCAATATATTCTCGCAGAGGATGATCCCCATATCGACCATGGTGCCGATCGCGATTGCAATCCCTGACAAGGCAACGATGTTTGCGTCCACACCAAACGTCTTCATCGCGATGAAGCACATCAGAACAGCAAGTGGAAGCAACGCGCTGATCAAGATGGAACTACGTAGGTGCAATACCATGACTAAGATCACGATGATCGTGACCAAAATCTCTTCGGTGAGTGCCGTATTGAGAGTCCCGAGCGTCTCATAGATCAACCCAGTGCGGTCATAAAAGGGCACGATCGTCACCTGACTGGTCGTGATCCAAGCTGGCCACTGCTGTCGCGGTTGGGAACGAAGGAATTTCACCCACGGACCATGATCAGCATCCGGTTCTGTGATTCGATTCAAACCATTCGCAACTGCGTAAGCATCGACTTGCTCTTGAGTAGTCATCGAGTAATCAATGACGACTTTGGATGGCAGGCCTGGCGAAATCTCCTCCACGCTGCGCCTTGATGTTCTTGATCGCTTCGAGCGGATTGTATCCAAAGCGGACGACGCATACTCCGCCAACGGCTTCCGCACCCGCCTTGTCCAGGGCACCACGTCGGAGAGCCGGGCCGAGCGAAACGTTGGCCACCTCTTTGATCGTGATCGGCACGTTGTCCGCGACTCTCAGAACCGTCTTCTCAATGTCCTCGATTTGCTCGATAAACCCCAGGCCACGGATCACGTATTCGACCTTGTTCAGCTCGATCGTTCGAGCTCCTACATCGACGTTGGTCATCTTCACCGACTCGAAAACATCCGCCAGGCTCACACCGGCAGCACGCATGGCATCGGGATCTACGTCGATTTGGTATTCGCGAACAAAACCTCCGATCGAGGCGACTTCGCTAATTCCCCCGGCCGAAGTCAGCGAATAGCGAACGTACCAATCCTGAATCGTTCGTAGCTCGTCCAAGCCCCAGCCACCTGTCGGATGACCGTCTGGATCGTGGCCTTCAATCGTGTAGAGATAGACTTGGCCAAGAGCGGTCGCATCGGGGCCAATCGCGGGCTGCACCCCCTCCGGCAAAGTTCCAGCGGGAAGACTATTCAGCTTTTCAAGCACACGACTGCGCGACCAATAGAACTCCGCATCATCGTTGAAAATGATAAAGATCGACGAGAATCCGAACAACGAATAGCTGCGAATGGTCTTGACTTCTGGGATACCCAGGAGCGCGACGGTCAGTGGATACCCGATCTGATCTTCGACATCCTGCGGTGACCGCCCCATCCATTCGGTAAAGACGATCTGTTGGTTCTCACCAATGTCGGGGATCGCATCGACAGGCACTGGATCGCGAGGCAATCCGCCCAAGTCCCAGTCGAAAGGCGCGACCATGGCGCCCCATGTCAACGTCGCCAGTACGACAAGAAGAATCACGAGCTTGTTGTGAAGACAGAACCAGAGAAGCCCCCCAACAATTGTCTTCCGACTCGCCTCAATGTCTTCAGGAATCGCGTTGTCAGGAGACTCGGTCATTCAAGTTATGCAGTTGCTGTATCAATGACGAGAGCATTCTGATCATTGAGGTGGGATCTTCCGAAGGCTAGGACAAGTCCTGACCTACGAAACTTCTGAAAACGCTCTAACTGGACAGCGCCACATTCAACGCGGTAGCATTCGTAGTCTTCGAGTTGAAATAGGACAGGGTGATTTCCTTCGCAACCCGAAGCGCGAGCAAGGCTTTTAACGTCACTCATTTCCTCGCTTACGCTTCGGGTTACCATTGGCCGCCAAAGTGGCGCAGTCCAGTTAGAAAGTACAAAGC
This sequence comes from Pirellulaceae bacterium, assembly GCA_963767665.1. Lineage (GTDB taxonomy): Bacteria > Planctomycetota > Planctomycetia > Pirellulales > Pirellulaceae > Rubripirellula. The sequence continues at coordinate 1,788,185 of CAVYFC010000008.1, read as the reverse complement.
ATTCGCCAAGGGTTGGAGACGATAAATCATTGGTGATTGTGGCCTGCCTGTTTATCGTTCTGCATTACCAAGGGTTCAACCTTATCCGCACACTTCAGCATGGACGCTCCATAGTACGGATTGCGAACGGCATCATCGGCTTGAATCCAGCTTGCACCGCGACCATCGAAAGCCATTGGACAATGCAACTCAAAAAGCTGGCCGGCACCTGCAAATCCAAACGATCGCTGCCACGCAAGAAATTGATCCGACAGTAACGCAAAGGTGGATCGCATCGTGTCCAAATCGTTTGCCTTTGCGAGTCTAGCAATGATCATTGACAAGCTGTTTCGCTCCGCCTTCCAGCGTTCTGCCGCCCTGCCTCGCAGGGATTCGTCGTCAAGGGAGCTAGCTACCTGATGCAGACCACCGACCGACGCGATCGCTCCGTTCACATCATCTGCGGCGAGCGAGCGACTGATGGCCAGGTAAGGTGCAATCAGCTTGCTCAGTTGCTGACGAAACGCATCAGGCACGTCGAGTTGTGTTTCTGCCATTTCATGATCCGTATGAAACAGCCCAAACATTTCCTGCAGCCGCTCGGCGTGCCGTTTTGTCACGAGCGCCACTCGGTCGGCATCTTGCAAGGACTGCACATCACCTCCCTCGACCGCATCATTACCCAGCAGCATGACAAACTCACCAAGCTGATCACCCATGTCACCGGGAAGTGAATTCGGATCAATCTCGGCTAGGTTTTGGCCAAGCGACTTGAACGACTCGCGGATTCGATTGAGTTCAGCCGCCTCGATCGCTTGCTTGATAGCCTCAACCCTTTCAATCGTCTGTATCAATCGTGTCTTCAGCTCAGGAGGCAGCGGCATGCTGCCTCCACCCGTCATTTGCATATCGCCTCCACCCTCGCTTGGCATCGATTCGCCTCCGTGATGGTGACCACTTCCGCCACCGCCGCCTTCCGGCGTCATCATCGAGGGTTTGGCAGAGATTTGCAGTGCACTGTCAAGTTTGAAGTTGCCACTTGTGACCACCAATTCACCTTCCTTCAGGCCTGCCTTGACCAGGTAGTAATCACCCGCGCGAGGACCGAGCACGATTTCACGTCCTTCGTAGGTCGGTTCTTCGGCGTCGGGAACTTGGACATAGACGATGGCACGCGTTCCGGTTAGCAATGCCGCTGTCACCGGTATCACCAATGGCTTCGCCGTATCACTTGGCTCTGCGGTGACATAGCCAAGCGTTTCGGCCCTCACCAACGGCATTCCGCAAATATCGCAACTACCCGGTTCGTCCTTGACGATCTCTGGGTGCATGGGGCTGATCCATTTCCCAGCGAGAGAAGCGTCAAGCACCCTTCCGCCCGCCGCGATCTTGGATTGCACGATCGCGCGGACGAACATCTCCGGCTTCAGCCGCCCATCCTCGTTGGAAACGTTGACGCGAACCTTGACCGTTCGCGTCATCTTGTCGAGCATCGGGTCGATGAAGGCGATGCGTCCCCTAAACACCTCACCGGGATAAGCCTCGGTTGTGAACTCGACTTCTTGGCCATACCTCAGCCAGGCCAGGTCAGACTCGTAAGCATCCATCTGTACCCACAGGTGGTTCAAATCAGCGACCGTATAGATGCGATCACCCGTGCGCACGCGGTCACCTTCTTGCCTAAACTTCTCAATCACGACGCCACCGATGGGCGAATAGATTGTGAGGTGTTCTTCGGCTTTACCTTTCTGCTCAATTTCTTGAATCTGCCCTTCCGTGATCCCCAGCAGACGCAACTTCTCGCGGGCAGATTCGGCTAAGTCGATCGGGATGACGAATCGTGACGATGAACCAATCGATTTCGAGTCAAGTGCAGCGAGCAGCTCTTCTTGCGCGGAGAACAGTTCCTCGCTGTAGATGTACGCCATATGATCACCTTTCTTGACTTCAACGCCCGTGAAGTCGACGTAAAGTCGATCCAATCGTCCAGAAACCCAGGCCGTGATGTGTGACAGCCGCGTTTCGTCGTACTCGATTTTTCCAACCATCCTGACGTCGGCCGTAACGTACCGACGCGATACCGGTACGGTCTCCAAGTTCATCAACTTTTTGATATTGGGATTGATTGAAATGGTGCGAACACCCCCCACAGATTTCCTGACTGGTACCAGATCCATCCCGCAGATCGGACAACTACCAGGTCCGTCGCGCCGGATCTGCGGGTGCATGCTGCAAGTCCAGATGGTTGGTTTTTCGGTGCCATCCCTGACCGAAACTTCGGCGGCAGTGATCGGTAGCGATTCGGGTGACCCGTTTGGTCCGCGCAACCACCAGGCAGCCGCGAAGCCAACCACGATGAAGCCGATCGCTTGTAGGAACCAAGCCTGCCTGAGAAGTCGTTGGAAGAACTCTTTCATGGACTCGTTTCCAGCCGGGACTCGGGAGTAGGAAATTGGGAGCAGGTCGCTTGCGACAAAGAATTCCTGCCAGCGATCGACACGACACAAGAAGATCCCACCTTCTCCACACCCTCACTCGTGCACTCAGCCCCTTTTGAACCAATTGACCAGCGACGTGACTTCCGCTTGATCCTGCGCCCAACCGCCGTCACACTGCGCGTGCCTTCCCGCCAGGTTGCCGCGATGTTGGAATCCAAGTCGACGAGACAGCATTCCGTGTCGCCGCACGTCGCCATGGTTTCTGGACGCCCACCAAACCAAGCCGTCTTCTCGTCATCATGCTCAAACAACACGAGCGTTGACCCATCCTTTCGTTTGCAAACGGCTTTGAAACAGGTGCAACAAGGCATCTTCAAAACACTGGTCGACGCCAATGTGTAACCCTCGGGAAGTCCGTCGGCGACCGCCGGGCGATAACCAACCAGATGGATGGCCTGCTCCGGCGCAACCACCTTGCCGTCGTACTTATCGAGAAGTAACCGTTCCGCCTGATCTGGATTCGCGGGCAATATCTCCAAGTAGTGGTCCATCGTCGCGACGAACTCCGTACCGTGATCGCCATGCATGTCTGTCATGGCATCATGGCTGCGAAGCCAAACGCCTATGCCAACCAGCAACGAGATGGCGGCCGCAATGGCCAAGCGTCGATAAGTCGCTACCGTCGCCCAAGGCCGCTGCTCTTGCGCGGAGGAATCGACGGATGATTCTCCGTGCAGGTATCCGCTCGCCAGGCTGACCCAACTCGCTGACGATGCTCGCCCAAACACTCTCGGGCGGGCCCCCCAACGAATCCGCTGAAAATGAGTCGCTCAACCTTCCGTAACCAACCAGCAACTCCGAGCACGACTCACACTGCTGCAAGTGCTCCGCAACCGACGTCCGGGCATCCACCGAAAGCTCACCGTCGTAGTACGGCGAGAGCAGCTCTTGGATTTCGATGCAGTTCATGGACGCTTGCCTCGGGCTGATCACGGTCCGCTTGAAAACATGGGTTGCTGGCGGGACACTCAGCTGGGCACTCAAAGGCAGATACCCTGACCCTTCTTGGATGCAGCAGCAGGCCGCTTCCTTCACGGTTTTCGAAGATTTTCTTAGAAACATCGATGCCGCCGGCCGCATTCCTTGGCGGCCAGCATGCGGGGTGTTGCGGAAAGGCTTGACGGCTGACTACATCCGTGGTAACCTGGCCGCGCCACGTGACCACAACTGTGGTAAACGGAAGCCTGGAGGTGAAAATGGCTGATACAAACTTGCAGATCACCGATGCCGAATGGGCGGTCATGGAAGCGGTGTGGGAGAGGGACGAGCAAGCGGCCGGCGACTTGATCGCTACCGTCTTGCAGTCAGTCGTGATTGGAACCACCGAACCATTCGCACGCTGCTGGCGAGATTGGTGGGCAAAGGGGCGGTCGCCGTTCGAATCGACGGCAACAGGCATCTTTATCGCGCCTCGGTCTCGAAGGCCGATTGCGTTCGCTCGGCAGCCAAGTCGTTTCGCGAGCGATTCTTCGCTGGCGATCTCAAATCGTTGCTGCTGCACTTTGTGGAGCACGACGAGATCTCCCCGGAGGAACTGGAAGCGTTACGGCAGGCGATTGCCGATCGCGAGTCGAGCCCGACGGGAAAGCTGCAGTCCCCTCGCAACCGTCGGAGAAAGCGATCATGAGTTGGATGGCTCTTTCGGATCAAATGGCTTCTATCCTTTGGGATGCAACTTGGCAATCGGCATGCCTGGCCTGCCTCGTGTTTGTGATCGTTGGCCTACTAGGTCGCTGGATCGCCCCTTCGTGGCGAGCGATTCTGTTCGCGATCCCGTTGTGTCGGCTTGTTGTTCTGGTCGTCCCCGTGACCAGCTTCAGCCTGTTCGGTTGGGTCACTGGCCCGGTTTTTGACTTACCTCGCGAGGCCCAAGTCCAACCGGCGTGGATCGCAACCGCAGAAACGATCGCCGAACCCTTCTCCACGATCGGCCACCCCCTTCACACATCGGATCGGCACCGTGAACTGGTGATGCGGCCTCATACCGCGGCGGTCACGACGAACGAGTCGCGCGTGGTACCAATCATGATCTTGATCTGGTTGTCGGGCGCCTCTTTGCTGTTAGCCAAGTGGATCCGATCGTCTTGGATAGCCCATCGTTTGATTGCGCAGAGCGATGTTGCCGATGCGTCACTGCAAGGATTGATCGATGAGTACACCACCAGGGCAAGACTCGTTCGTCGTGTCATTGGCGTGGTACCCGACGAGGAGGTCGGGCCAGCGACCTGTGGTCTGCTACAACCGAGAATCCTGGTCGCCAAGCCATTGCTCCACGAACTCGCCGAGGACGACCTGCGCATCATTATCGCCCACGAGCTGGAGCACATCAGGCGTCTGGACTGCATGATGTTGTGGTTGGGACGGCTTGCCATCACCCTGCATTGGTTCAATCCGCTGGCCTACGTGTTGCGAAGAGCGCTCGCTCGCGAAATCGAACTGGCGGTCGACGCCTCAACCCTCGGACAATTGGGGGCTTCACGAGCAACAGCCTATAGCGAGTTGCTGGTGCGCATCGCCAGCCGTGCTCACGCTCACCTGGGGTTGGCTCAAATGGCAGGACGCTCGAATCTTCGACGGCGAGTGGAGCGATTGATTGCTTGGCGGCAACCGAAAGGATGGCATGCGGCCCTCGGCGCCGTCATTGCATTCTCGCTGGTGTTGGTGGGATTGAGCGATACGGAACGTCGATCGGTTGCCGCCCAGGAGTCCACTCCACAGGACTCCACTGCAAACGAGACCACCCCACCGGGAGCAACCAGTGCGTCCGGTTTGGTTAACGAACATTCCTTACAAGAACAATCTCCAGGGGAATCGACGAACGGAGATCCTCCAGCCACCAACGCCAAGACTGCCGAAGTTGCGGAGCGATCGGCGCTAACCCAGCAAGAGAAGTCCGCACCCTTGCGAGCCTCTGGACGCGTGATCGATGCCAGCGGAAATCCAGTCGCCGGTGCAAAGCTCTTCTGCGACGCGTATTTGGACGACAACTCCAACCAATCGTTGTCAGCAACGTCAAACGAGAACGGTGAGTTTTCGATCGACTACCCGCGAAACCGAAACTCCTACGAGCTCTTTCATACTTGGACCTACGCGAAGGGACATGGTGTTCGCGTGGTGATGATGGTGCGAAAGTTTCTCGGCGACGATGGCGCTACCGACGTCGAAATCAAGCTCCCACCACAGGAGTCAATCGAACTTCGAATCTTGGCTCCCGATAGCGCGCCCGTTGCCGATGCCATCGTACGACCATGGTACGTCGAGATCCCAAACGGCACATTTGCGGCCGACGAAGGAACGGGGCTGTCGGGCTTTGTTCCGGACGGTTTGAAGCCGCTGTTGACTTGGCGCACCGACTCGGAAGGGCGTGTGACGGTCGAGTCGATTCCACTCGAACTACTCAGATCCTTGGAAATCGAAACTCCGAACTATGGGCGTCAACAATTCCGTCGCTTTCGCAACTTCTCCCACACGATCCGGCTGTTACCGGTCGGCAAGATACGCGGGACGTTGATCGCCGATTCACCCGAGAGATTTGCTGGACAGACGGTTTATATCGAGACATCTCGTCGTACCGTGCAAAGCGGTTCGGAAACTCAACTCCGAATCACACCGAACAGTGTCCAGAGTGGTTGGGAAGTTGAGGGACTCGGGCAGGCAGTTCTGGATGAACATGGCAATTTCTTCATTCCGGCAATCACCGAAGGCCTCGTTCTCCTTTCGATGACATGGGACACAGACTTGGAAGTCCTGCCAGTTCTCCAGGGACCCTCCAACTTGGTGGTTCAGGCCGATCAAGAGCTCCGGATCGTCATGGAAGCCGAGCGAACGATCCTGGTAAAGGGAGCGATCCTGACCTCGGACACCAGGGAGCCCGTCGTTGGCGCAGAAATCTCAGGTCGCTCTCCTCCACGAGTTCCGAGAATTCCCATCCGTGCGACGACCGATGCCAACGGACGGTATTCCATTCGTCTTCCTGCGGGAAACTCAACGCTTCAGGTCATCTCACTCGGATCCACTCGCATCGCAGCTAACTATGACACTCCCGGGAAAACGAACCTTCAGATCGAGGCCAACCAAAGCGAGTTCGAAGCTGCCGAAATCTTGATCCAGCCACGGCATCTGGTGAAGGGCAGGGTACTCGATCGTGATGGCAAGCCCGTCGCAAACCAAGAAGTCGTGCTCCACTCAGGCGTCTATCGACACCTACGCGGTCAATCGCAAACGAATCAGGATGGCACTTTCGAAATGCGAGTGAGACGATGGGAGACGTCCGAGTCCAGGAGGAACAAACGGTACTGGGCCATCCTGGAGACACCTGCCGTGAACACCGACCCGCCCGTGTTCACTCGGCTCGACGTTATCCAAGATGATCCCGATCTCCTCGTGCTGCAGCAACCATGAAAGGCATCCGTCACTACTTACCTGGTGAGACGCTTTCATTGCCAAAGTAAGTGATGTCCATCTCATCGATCGCAAGAAAACCACCAGGTTGGGAGCCGCTGACTTCGAGGTAGGCAATCGAGTCCCCCTGCAGTGTCGCGTCGAAAAATGGAACGTGCTCCTCGGGTTTTGTGCGGGTGGGGACCTGCTCAAGACTGTCTTTCGCAATCACTTTACCATTCGCATCAAAAGCTTCGATAAGAGAGGCACTGGTTGTCGAGCCCCACAATTTGAGTCGAACTCGACTGACAGGTCTTGGAAACGTCACACGGATCGGAATCGGTTCATTTGCCATGGCATTGAGAATCCCTTTTTTTCCGCTGCCAATGTGTGGAAAGAACATGATCCGCCCAAGGGCCTTGCTCTTTTTCGGCGCATGCGCCAGTTCGAAAACGACTTCCTGCTCCGTCCACTGAGGAATCGGCTTGCCAATCTCAGCCGATTCAAAGTCGACGATCGATTCATCTGCGACAACGAGATTGGGCGAGGCAAGTGCAAACAGCGCGGTGAGCAGGATTGCCCAATTGTTCATGACGAAACCATCTCAAGTCCGCGCATGGTCCCGGTGGAGGAAGCAAACCTGTCTTGTTCGATTCCCATGCGCTGCAAAATCGAAACGAACAAGTTTGGCAAGGGATAATTCTGTTCCTGGTCAAATACCAAGTGCTGACCATGTTTGAACCCGCCTCCGGCGAACAGAAGCGGCATGTTGGTGGTCGAGTGCGCGTTGGCATCACCCAGATTCGAACCGTAGAGGATCATGCTTCGATCCAACAAGGTTTCGCCTTGTTCGCTCGCATTCTTCAGCCCTGCGAACAATCCTGCCAAGAGCTTCATATGTTCCTGGTCAATGATTCGCAATTGCGATAACTTGTCTTCAGATTTCCCGTGGTGTGAAAGGTTGTGATACCCATCGTTGATGGTTGCACCACGAATCTGCAGCACGGGTGTCCCGACGCTATTGAGCATCAGTGTGATCGAGCGCGTTGAATCGGTTTCAAACGCGAGCTTGGCGATGTCATACATCAACTTGACCTTCGCCATGTACAATGCCGGATTCGAAAAATCCACCGGCTCTGGCACCGACACTTCCGGTTTCGGCTTGCTCTCCCACTCGCGGGAAGCCAGCAAGCGTTGCTCAAGATCACGGACACTGAAGAAGAACTGATCCAGCCGACCTCGATCGTGATTGCTTGCGCTCCGCCGGAGATCGCTGGCTTGTTCGGCCAGGGCATCCAGGATACTCCGCCCAGTGTCCAGTTTACGGATTTGCCCCGCAATCTCATCCGGACTGCCCTGCAGAAAGAGCTGCCTGAACACGGCGGACGCGCTCTGTTCTGGTGGAATCGCAACACCTGTCCCGGTCCAGGAAAGACTGCGACTTGCTGTGTTCACCGCTAGTGTCAGTGAGGGAAAACGTGTCTGACTGCCCACGTACTCCGCCACATGCTGATCCAGTGAGATCGTGTTGCGAAATGAACTACTAGCGGGATGTGGTGCAGCACTGAGAAAGCTAATGTCGGACGGATGACCACCGTCAACATTCGGGTGAGAGACCCCGCTGAAAACGGTAAAGTCGTCGCGGTGCTCTTGAAGTGACGCCAAGTAGGGTGATGGCTGGTAATCACGACCAGGCTGTTTGGGAAAGAACTCTTCGGGCAACAAGCCAAGGTTATTGCAGATACCGAAAAAGCGATGCGGACGAGCGGGCGTTTCGCGCGTTGCCGTTTGAGCAAAGGCCGTTTGCGTCCGAACCGACTCAAGCCAAGGGAGCGTCAGCGCGACACCGGCCGCCCGCAGAAAGCCTCGCCTCGCATAGTCGTGCATTGATATTGATTTCATGATCCTACCACCTGGCCGCCAACACTATTTACGGAGAAACAAGTCGCTCTGAACGATTGCATGAATGATGCTGCGAACGCCGAATGCCGACGACTGCGCGTGATCCAGGACCTTCTCGATCGTTTCTTGATCCGAGAAGGATATCGGAGCGCCGGTCGCGTAAATCATCAGTTGTTGCGTCAGGTTTCGCGCGATGGATCGTTGGTCCTGAAGCATCAAACGCTTCAAGTCAAGAATGTCTTGAAATTCCCTTCCATCTTCTAGCTTCCCCGCACAATCGACCGGCAAGGCGTAATGGAAGGCGAAGGCCTGTCCATTCATGCCAATGCCCGTTGCCGCCGGCACACCTTCACTCACGGCCCGATAGCGTTCACGATACCCGCCCATGACATCAAAGGACTCCAACGCGAAGCCAGGAGGGTCGATCTTCGCATGGCAAGACGCACACGATGCATCGGCGCGGTGCTTCTCGAGCTGCTGGCGAATGGTGACGGCACCGCGGATATCGGGTTCAACGGCCGGCACCGATGGCGGTGGAGAGATCCGCACTCCCATGATACGTTCGGCGATCCAGTTGCCCCGTATGACCGGCGAAGTGGTCGTGCCATTTGCAGTGACCTTCAACACACTGGCCTGCGTCATCACCCCGCCGCGAACACTGCCCGCTGGCAGTGGAACGTAGCGCATTCTTGCTCCCTGAACATCCGCAATGCCATAGTGATCGGCGAGACGTTCGTTCAAGAACGTGAAGTCGGAATCGACGACATTGCGTGCTGGCAAATCGTCTGCAATCAGACTGGCAACGAACAACCGCGTTTCCTCCAACGAAGCCAATTTCAAGGGATCGTCGAGTTCGTAATCGTTGTACAGGGTCGTGGAAGGCGATGTGTCATCGATCTTACGCAGGTCCAACCAATAGTCCGTAAAGGCCTCAACGAATCGTCGAGACCTCGGATCATTCAGCAATCGGTTGGTTTGTGCTCGAAGCGTCTGCGGATCGCGTAATCTGCCCTCTCCTGAGACCCCACGCAGCTCAACATCCGGCTCGGAATTCCACAAAAACAAGGCGAGGCGTGTTGCGATCGCGTCATCGTCGAGCGGTCCCGGCTCTTCATCGATAAACAGGAAAGCTGGTGAGGCCAAGATCGCAGTGTAGGCGGTCAGCATCGAGTGAGCGAAGCCAAAGCCTAACTCAAATTGCTTGTCAAATAGATTCACGAACAATTGCACATGCTTTGATTCGACGTTTCGGCGATAACAACGCTCCATGAAAGCTTTGATCAATCGTTCTGCATCTTCGTTAGGGTGGTCGGACTGCACTTCGATTTTGATATCCACATTCCTCGGGCCACCAAGACCCCGGCGAGGAGGACCGCGTCGTCCGGCAGGATCGCCTGGTGCAGATGGTGGTTCGCCATCGTCCTTCGGCGAGATCAGTTGCTCTGGCACTTGAAGTGTGACGCCAGACGAATCCTCGTCTTCGACACGAAGGATTGGCAGATTGCCAAATAAGAGTGAGTACCCGCTCGCCGTAGCTTCGTCATCAAACGGACCGGCAACCTCCATCCATTGGATCGCGTAGCCTGGCATACCCGACTCGGTCGCCAACGGGTTGACATACTGCTCGTCCGTCCCATTCACTCGCGTGCGAAACAAGCGCAGTCCATCCGTTTGGATCACTTCGTTGGCAACCAACACCGCTTCAATCTCAGTCTCGGTCGGTTCCGTGCCAAAGTCAAATTCTCCGAGGGGACGACTCTTGCCGGAACTCTGCGCGTAAACGCCGATCGGCTCTGAGCGGCGTCCCGGCCAAACTTCGTCAGCATTCGGACGATGCCAAAGGGGTAGATGGTAGACCGGAGCTTTCTCGTCCCCGAAGCCCTCGTAGAACCATCTGGCGATCCCGCCGCCACTGACCCAAATCGAATAGCCTTTGAATTTGAGTCGATACTTACCGGATGCCGGCACACGAAACTGGCCCCAACTGTAGCCGCCAGCATCGCTGAAAATACTCGATACTCGACCAACCGCTTCCCGCTCTCGTGTCTCTGGCGACGATCGTGGCGCCTCGCCTCGCCGCACAGCAGGCTGCGAGTGGGCGTCCAACACGGGGAACGAATGCCGATCCGACAACGTGGAATTCTCGCGTGGCCAGAAATTGAGAGTCAGTGAGAATTCGTCGCGTGCATAGTATCTCTTGGTGGAATGTTCGGGCCTCTCCAGCTTGACAATCAATGCTTGCCGCAGCGCATGATCGGCAGCCGCCATGTAACGAGTGAGCTGGACATGGGAAACATCGAGCGCCTCGCCGATCTTATTGAAGCGATAACGTTCCCCATCCTCGGGAAGCATATCGCGAACCTGAATCCACGGCAGATTCAGAATGTCTCGGAGGGAATTCTCGTATTCATCACGGTTCAGCCGGCGTTTCATCGCTCGGCCCTCCTCCGCGATCCGCTGCAGGTCCTGTTCGTTCAACCAGACTCGCAGATCGGACTCAAAAGCTGCTTTCGACTCATTGCTCGGCGCCTCTTCAGAAGCTGGCGGCATCTCACCAGCCGAAACACGCTCGAAAACGCGAACTCGCGAGTCGAAGCCAGGACCGCTGCGCCTGCCAATCCAAGCTCGCCAAATCAAGTCCACCCTCACGAGTATCCGTATCATGACAGCCCTCACAATGCTGTTCCAGGAAGGCGAGCATCCGCGCTTGTGGCTCTCGTGCAAGAACTGGACTCGAGATCATCAGCAAGAAGACTGAGAGCGCTGACACGACGAAACGCAGCATAGGATTCGAGCCCGTCCTAAAAGGAAGTCTTATGTCGTTGCACGGATCACAACCTCTAAGCCTATACGACTCTTCTTCATGGGAACAGCTTATTGTGAGTCCCGAAAAACACTTTGAGCAAATCAGCAGAGGCTGCTTCGCCAGTGTTCTGGATCGTGCCCCTGCTCATCCACATGCCAAATGTGTTCGACACCTTTGGCCTGATGGAATCGGTGGAGATTCTGCGAGATGACAATCAAGCCATCTTTGCTACCGCATGTCAGGACCAGTAGCTTTGCTTTCGCTTGGAGATCGTCAATATTCGGAACGTGCTGCTCAACTGGCCTCGTGTTTGGCGCTGAAGAAAACTCACCAAGCCACTTGGGAGTCTCGCGACAGTCCGGTCAATCATGATGAGCCGACACGAGCGGGCCTGTCAGAATCGACACTCGCGATGCTCAAAGCCGCTGAGACTCGAGTAAGCATCTCGACCAGTGCGCTCGCCTCGTCATAGCCCAACACCTCGAGCATTCGCTTGCGGATGGATTCTCCCGCCTCCCAGAGTGCACGGAATTTTCGTTCGCCAGCCGGGGTCAGCGAGACCGTTCGAGCCCGAGCATCCGTGGGATGCGACCGGCGTTCGACCAGTCCATTGCGTTCCAACAGCACAAGCATCGCTCGTACCGTGCTCGGATCCGATGACATCCTTTTGGCAAGCTCACGCTGTGTAAATGCTTCACCACGTTCAAGGGTTGCCAACAACACAAACTGATCGGCCGTGACGCCATGCTCCGCGAACCGCGAATCCGAGACGCGATGAAGCGCCAAGTACGCGGGCGCACAGCGCCATGGGAAGTTCGCTTTCAACTCGCACTGCAACTCATCGCTCGAAATTCTCTGCTGGTGACTCTAACTCAGCTGGCCACTCATTTCGTACGCATACGCACGAAACCAACATCCTAATGATTTCTTACAGACTTTGCAAATTCCTATGCGGAAGAATCGATTACGATCTCTTCGATAGCAGCACTCCCCCAGCCTGACGTTGGTTCATGGTCGGATTGCGGCATCCAGGCGAACGTACCGGTTTGCTGGTCGACAGGGCAGGCCGGAACGTGGATCAAGTCCGCAAGCGAGTCTGCACTTGAAGAAGCGGGTACATTGCGTCTCTGCATGTTCCCCAAGCGCACGGATCCTTAAGAGCGTTGCGAGTTCGCAGGGGCCGCTCGGAAATGTCGGTTCGCGATCCCCTCCAACCAACCCTCCAACCAACCCTCCAACTTACGCGACAAACCACTCCGAATGACAAGATTCCATTTACTTCTATTGACCTCCTGGCTTGGATTCTTTTCGGTTGCCTTCCCAAGCTTGCCGCTGGGCGCGGCGGAGCCTACCTATCGCAGACTATTCAACGGCAATGACCTGGACGGCTGGAAGGGACTCGATTCCCTCTGGACGGTTCGTGATGGCGTCATCCTTGGTCAGACGTCGCGAGACAAGCCGATCGAAGCCAACACGTTTCTCGTTTGGCAGGGTGGGGAAGTCGGTGACTTTGAGTTTCTCTGCGACGTGCGGTTTGAAGGGGTCAACTCGGGCGTTCAGTACCGGAGTACTTTCGCCGACGAGGAAAACTTGGCGCTAACGGGTTATCAAGCAGACCTGCATCCCAAGCCGAATTACATGGGGATGATGTACGGCGAGAAGACGGGACGTGGAATCATCGCCAGCGGTGGGCAACGCGTGGTGGTGTCAGCCCAGGGCGAGACCAAGGTCGTGGATCAAATTGCCCGCCTCGCGAACCCAGTCGCGGAAGAATGGAATGAGCTGCGAATCATCGCCATTGGCAACCGAATGATTCATCAAATCAATGGCACCACAACCGTCGATGTCACGGACGATCATCCCGACGCCCGGCTGACTGGCCTGTTAGGTCTACAGTTACACAGAGGAGCTCCCATGAAGGCTGAGTTCCGCAACCTGCGACTACGGGAACTGAGCGGTGACGAAGGGAAACGTGTCCTCGCGAAAGCCATTGCCACAACAGCACTCGCAGCCTCTTCAAAAGCAACCGACACGACCACGAAACAGAAAAGGGCAACGCCCAAGGACGCCGACAATACGAAGTCCATGCAGACGCCGAGGTCAGAATGGCTGCTGGCGTCGCCGGTGCCCGAATGGATCTGGGCCGACCATTCGTCCGCTAACCAAAGGGTTTGGTTTCGTCATTCCTTTGAGCTCCCCGAAGCGGTCGAGTCAGCGGAGTTCTACGGCTCATGCGATAACCAGATGGAATTGTTCATCAACGGTAGATCCGCGGGACGAAGCAAAGCCTGGCAAACACCGCTGGTCACGCAGGTCTCGGAAATGCTGAAGAAGGGCAAGAATGTCGTTGCCGTGGCGGGGGAGAATGAGGGCGGAACGGCAGCCCTCGTCGCAAAGTTGTCAATCAAGATGCTTGGCGGCGAGCATCGAGACGTCGTGACCACATCACAATGGAAGCTATCGGAGAACGAAGCGAGGGGCTGGCAGAATCAAACGTTCGATGATTCGAAATGGGCGGCATCCAAATCGATCAAGAAGTTGGGCAACAGTCCTTGGGGCGTTCCTGGCAAGGCATCGGAGGTTTCCGTGTCGGGGAAACCAACCACCGACTCAGCCGATCGTGAACCCAACATCGTCGCAGCACCCGGCTTTGTGGTGGAACGAATCTACACAGTGGCCAGCGATCAAGGGAGTTGGGTTTCCTTGACAACGGATCCCAAAGGCCGCCTCTATGCTTGCGACCAGGGAAAGGAAGGCCTCTACCGTCTGACGCTACAAGAGAATGAGCCACCTTTGGTGGAGAAGGTTTCCACTGGGGCTCTGTCAGATCTCACCGGCGCCCAAGGCCTGGAGTGGGCCTTCGACAGTTTGTGGTTCCACAAGAATGGCGGCAACTTGATCCGCGTGAGCGATGCCGATGGTGACGATGTACTTGACACCATGGAGACAATTCCTGGTGGAACTGGTGGTGGCGAACACGGCAACCACGGCGTGATCACGACGGAGGATGGAACCGGCTTGTATCTTGATGGCGGTAACGCGGCTCCGATCGCAGAGTACTCAGCAAGCCGGGTCCCCATATGGAGCGAAGGGTTGCTGCTGCCTCGCATGTGGGACGCCAAAGGACACGCGCGAGGACGCCTGGCTCCTGCTGGCTGGATCACACGGCTCGATCCACAGACAAACGAACAGACCGTTCATTCGATCGGCTATCGAAATCAATATGACCTGACGCTCAATCGGTACGGCGATCTGTTCACCTACGACGCCGACATGGAATGGGATTTGGGTTTGCCATGGTACCGACCAACGCGAATTTGTCTTGCCGCCAGCGGATCGGACTATGGATGGCGGAGCGGTGCGGGCAAGTGGCCGACCTATTACGAAGACACGCTGCCACCGGTTGTTGAAATCGGCCCCGGTTCCCCGACCGGTCTGATCTCGGGTGGGGGAACCACGTTTCCAACGAAGTATCAAGATGCTCTCTTCGCTCTTGATTGGACCTATGGAACGATGTACGCCATCCACCTGATCCCTGATGGAGCGGGTTACCGTGGCGAAGTGGAACACTTCGTCTACGGATCTCCCTTGCCATTGACCGATGCGGCGATCGGCAACGATGGTTCGATGTACTTCACCGTGGGCGGACGTCAATCGCAATCAGCCCTTTATCGCATTCGATACGAGGGCGATGCATCATGCGAGGCCCCCACGAAGACAGAGGCAGCTGCGTTTTCGGCACGTCAGCAACGTCGATTGCTCGAAACCTTTCATGGTGTTGCCAATCCCGACGCCGTTGCGACCGCGTGGCCATCACTTTCCAGCCGGGACCGATTCCTTCGGCATGCGGCACGAATCGCGATCGAGAGCCAGCCCGTTGAATCGTGGGTGGACCGCATTGCGACAGAAACCGATCCACAGTCGCGGATCACAGCATCCGTTGCGCTGGCGAGAATGGGGGACGCCGAACACAGAGAGCCATTGATTCAGACCCTATTGCAGTTGAACGTGGCCACACTCGAAGATTCGCAGCTACTGGGCATGCTGCGGGCCTATGCATTGGCGTTCATCGAACTTGGCGCACGAGCGATGACGAACGCCGAGCGGTCATCGAACAAATCAGCCCGCTATTTCCTCACGCGAATGCCGATGTGAACACCGAAATCATTCGAATTCTCACCTATCTGCGCGAGGAAAACTTGGTGGCGAAGGTGCTGCCTTTGATCGAAAACCGCAGTGAGCCAGAACTCCCCGCGTGGTCCGATCTCGCGAAACGCAATGCACGCTATGGTGCCGCTGTCAACCGATTGCTGCAGTCGCATCCGCCGACACGCGAGCTACTGTACGCATTCATGTTGCGCCACGTTCGGGACGGCTGGACACTCGATCAACGCCGCGCGTACTTCACGTTTCTCAACGAAGCAGCCAAGGCGTCCGGTGGGTCCAGCTACGCCGGATACCTGACCCGAATCCGCGACGAAGCACTGGCCAATTGCAGCGATGCCGAGCGGATCGCTTTGCAAGATGTCACCGGCGAAGACTTCAATCCGAAACCCGATTTCCCCATCGACGATCCGGTTGGTCCCGGTCGGAAGTGGACGGTGGACGAGGCCCTGGCAACGAACAGTGGCAAGAAGGATTTCGAACGAGGACGCTCGCTGTTCTTCAGCGCCAAATGCGCAGCCTGCCATCGCTTGAGTGGCCTGGGTGGAGCGATTGGTCCGGACCTCACCAGCGTGCGCAATAAGTTTGACGAGAGATACCTGGTTGAGGCGATCGTTCATCCTAGCAAGCACATCTCTGATCAATATGGTTCTTCGACCGTGTTGACCGACGAAGGCAACGTGCTGACTGGTCTGGTCATCGAACAGGACAACGGTGACTTGCTCGTCTATCCGATTGATGAGAATGCTGGTTCGGTACTGGTGCCCGCCGACAGCATCGACCAGATCGCGGAATCAAAGCTCTCACAGATGCCGGAAGGATTGCTGGATCCTCTGAGCGCAGCCGAGGTACGCGATCTGCTGACCTACATCATGTCCGGTGGTGATCCCGAGGACAAACTTTATGGTCGGCGCTAGGTGGAGGGGGCAGTGATTGCCGCCAAGCAGGAGGGAGCCGGCAACCTGCCGATGCAAGCTCGACTTGGCGTAGTCCTCCCGCTGCTGCTTTCATTCCGCCTTGATCCCTCGCACGGGACACGAACGTCGTGTCCTTCATCTTTCACGGACCACCGAATCAAACTCCGAATCAGGTAGGGAATCCCTCCAACATGAACTTACGAACCATTTTCAGTGTGCTTACCATCGCGAGCAGTCTACTGGCCATGCAGCCGGCATCTGCCGACCAGCCGCCCAACATTGTCTTGATTCTGTCGGACGACCAATCGTGGACCGACTATGGCTTCATGGAACATCCGGCGATTCAGACGCCGAATCTTGATCAACTCGCTGCGCAGAGTGCGACCTTTCGCCGAGGCTATGTGCCGACTGCGTTGTGTCGACCATCACTTGCAACGTTGATCACGGGACTCTACTCACACCAGAACATGGTGACCGGCAATGATCCGGCGCCAACCCAAGCGAACCAACAGCACGCAATGGCGGCCGGAAAGAGTGCTCGTGAATTATTGATTTCCAACATCGACAAGCATCCAACCGTGCCACGGATTCTGGCGGAAGAGGGCTACCTCAGCTTTCAATGCGGCAAGTGGTGGGAAGGGAGCTTTCGGCGAGGCGGGTTCACTCACGGTATGACGCGGGGTTATCCCGAGAGGGGAGGGCGGCACGGCGACGACGGCCTGAAAATCGGCCGCGAAGGAATGGAACCGGTCAACGAGTTCATTGACATGGCCATCCAAGCAGACAAGCCATTCTTTCTCTGGTACGCGCCCTTCCTGCCACATACACCACACAACCCACCGGAGAGGATTCTTCGGAAGTACGAACAGGAAGGACGTCCAAAGTCCATTGCAACTTACTATGCGATGGTCGACTGGTTTGACGAAACGTGCGGGCAATTGCTCCGTCGACTCGACGAAAAGGGAATCGCTGACAATACGCTGGTCATTTACGTTACCGACAACGGATGGATTCAGAACCCCGATGGCAATGGCTACACGGTGCGTTCCAAGCGGAGTCCCTATGAAGGTGGCACACGCACGCCGATCCTGTTTCGCTGGCCTGCGAGGGTGAAGCCTCAGGATCGACCAGAGCTTTGCAGCAGTATCGACATTGTCCCCACGATCCTGGCCGCAGCGGATGCCGAGATTCCCAATGGTTTACCGGGATTGAATCTGCTACCCAACCTCGAGGATCGAACACCGATTCAGCGGGATACAATCTTTGGCGAATCGTTTGCTCATGACATCGCCGATATCGAAAACCCCGAAGCTTCGCTGCTGTATCGCTGGGTGATTCGCGACCATACCAAACTGCTGCTTACGTATGATGGCCAACCCGGCAAGATGAAGTATCCACCGGAGGGTGGCGAACCGCAGCTATTCGACCTGAAATCGGATCCGCACGAGAAGGTCAACCTGGCGGCGGATCAACCACATGTCGTGAAAGAACTCAGCGACCTGCTCACCCAATGGTATCCCCTCGCGCAGCGGAAGCAGGGCGCCGCGACACCGCGTGCGAGTGATCCTGACGAGCCAGCTCGAAAGCGCAATCCCAACAAAGAGCGGAACTAAAGGAGAGCGACCCAAAACTCTGCTGCACCACCAACCAGGACCATGCCAACCAGAGCCACGCCCGGTCCCAGTCGTCCAAACATGCTGCTGCTCTTTGCTGACGACCGAGGCAATCACACGTTGGGCTGCCCCGGTCATCCGATAGTCAGGACGCCGAAGATTCTCTGCGCATCGCAGTGATCAACGTACGGGAGCAACGTACGGGAGCAAGGTACGGGAGCAAGGTACAGGGGCAAGGTACAGGAGCGAGGCTTGCTCATAGCTTCTAAGCATCGGATTGCTCGCCAGCTTCAACGTGATTGAAAAGGCAGCCACTGGTGGCAAGGCTCGCCACCTGTGGCTGCACGAACATCCGCGGCAATGAGGCGAATGATCCGCAACCAATTTTCGCTCTCCTTCACAGCACAAGAGCAGCGCTGTGACCAAACACACTTGGCCGGCAGCATTCTCAGTCGTCTGCCGACATTTTGAAAGAACGCCCTGCGGCACTCCTTGGTCTAGCGCAAGAAGTGCCGCCAAGCTTGACTGGTTGAGGCATTCCCAGTTTCGCTGCTCAATCCGCCGCATGAACATCATCTGGGCAAGCAAGAGGCCCACACAACGAAGGCGGCATGCTGGTACGCTTGTCACATTGCAAGAACCCAATCTGCTGCGGGGCCCCCGGATGCACGAAGACTCGAGAAGTCGTAAGGGCTGGGTGAGCGGTTGTTGATGAGCGTTGAAACGGGAGAAGGACGATGCGACTTTCCAAACTTCTAATACTGATCCTCACGGTAGCCTTACGCTTCGCCAACGCTTCAGCGAATGACGTGAGCGCCAGCGCCCCAACATCGTTTTCATTCTCGTCGACGATCTTGGCTGGTCCGATCTTCACTGCTACGGGCACCCGTATCATCGAACTCCAAACATCGATCGTTTGTCCGCCGACGGACTGCGATTTACCAACGGCTATGTACCAGCGCCGATCTGCTCCGCCTCGCGGGCGAGCATCCTTACCGGAAAGACACCCGCACGACTGGGCTTTGAATTCGTGACCAAGAATGAACCCGGCCATCAGCAACTCGACGCCGACGTACCCCTTCGGACACCGCCATTCACCTTGAACCTACCGTTGGCGGAACGAACGATCGCTGAGAGGCTCAATTCGGTGGGATACAAGACCGCATTCTTCGGCAAGTGGCACGTCAGTCAGCACCACGAGGGCCGCTACCTTGCATGGCATCCAGACTTTGGACCGAAGCAGCAAGGTTTCCAATTCGCACATGAAGACTTTGGCGACCATCCCTATGCTTGGCAGAAAAATGAGACACCGTCGGATTTGCCTGATGGAACCTTTCCCGCGGACTCGATGATTCTCCGCACGGCTGAGTACATTCGCGATCAACGCGACAGCAGAATGCCATATTTCGTTATGGCCTCGTCCTTCTACGTGCACACTCCCGTGAAGAATCGCTGTCGATGGCTCGTACAGAGCTACGAGCGACACCTTCAGGCCAATGCACCCAACCGAAGAAAGCGACTCGAGTATGCAGCATTTGTCGAAACGCTTGATCATCACATCGGAACAATTCTCGACGCGATCGACGAGTCAGGACAGCGAGACAATACGCTTGTGTTCTTGATGTCTGACAATGGCGGGCACCCCGAGTACTGTTCCAACGCGCCGCTGCGAGGATCGAAATGGAATCTTTACGAAGGAGGCATTCGCATCCCGATGATCATTCGTTGGCCCAAACGTATTTCTGCCGGAGTGATGAGTGAAACAGCAGTGATCGGTTACGACATCTTGCCAACATTTGTTGCTGTGGCCGGTGGCGAGGTCGAAGAACTTGATGGCATCAGCTTGGAAGGTGCCTTTGCAGATCAGGACTGGCAACCCAACCGAAGTCTCGTCTGGCACTTTCCGTACTACCATCCGGAAGGGTCGTATTCGACTGCCATCGACAAAATTGGTATCGACGATTTCGCCGTCAGCAAGACGCATCCTCAATCTGCCATCCGCAATGGGAACCTCAAGCTGATTCAGTTTGCCGAAGACGCTCGCGCGGAACTGTACGACCTTGGCGAAGACATTTCGGAACGTTATGACTTGAGCAACGAGCAACCGGCCGTCGCGGCCAGGTTGCAGGCACTCTTGCAACAGCAACTTGACTCGATGAACGCCCGCCGCGCCGTGCCGCGGGGGTAGTCGAAGTCTGCCGAGAGACGGATGCCCTGAAAGACCGCCAGCTCTCTGTGTCGGCTACTCCGCCCGTGGTAACAAGAAGTGCTCGAAAAACGCGTAGATCACTTTGTTCGAGTCGTCATTGGGCGAGTGATCAGGTCGATTCGTCATGGCAACTCGATTGCCGTGGCCCAAAATCCGATTGACTTCGATGGAGTAATGGAGGGCTTCCCAACGTTTCGGCGGGTCTTCGGCCCCACCCGAGACTAGGAATGGGCGAGGTGCCATCAGCGTGTGCAACTCATGCAGATCGCGACCAGCATCGGTAAGCCTTGGGTACAGCCCGCGTGCTGGATTGTCGTTGGTGATGAGCCCCCGTTGTCGCCACGGCTTGGGATGATAGCCGAGATACCACGGCTCCCAATAATTGACGCTGGGCCGGGACTCGTCAAAGACGATACCAGGGTCCGACCACGCTGCGCACGCAAACTTGTCAAACAAACAGGAGGCGAACATTGCCCACTTGCCACCAAACGAATGGCCGACGATGCCAATCCGCTCGCTATCTACTTCCGGCCGATTCGCCAGCACATACCAGGCGTTGGCCGCAGCGTAGCCGAGCATCGAGAGCGGTTCGACTTGAGCATCGGCGATACTGGGATAGTAGAGCGCGTAGTTCTTCGCCTCACTAGCTTCGGTCGTTCCAATCGACAGGGTTACGAAACCACGTCGGGCAAGTTGTAACGCGAAGTCGCGATTCGCGGTGCCCAGACCGATCGCCGTTTCCGGCTCGTAGAATACGGTCACGACAGCCGGTCGCGGTCCGTCGCCGTGCGGGATCAACAGGTAACCGGTGGTCTTCTCGTCAGGAGTCCAATGGAAGCGAATCCGATGCTGCGTGGAGTTCTCGCGACTTGTCGTCTCGAGAATCTCTACCTCTGGCTGGGTGATCAGGGCTGGCCACTTGCCCAAATCATCCTCCCAATCCTTGAGAATCTCGGCGCGGCGGCGTTTCCAATCGGCGGGCGTTTGAACTTGACTGCCGTCAGCGAATTCAAGGGGCGATTGATAGTCGCCAGTTTTGCCCTGCCACGCAAGCGGAGGAGAGAAGTACGGTTTGATCGTCTCAGCAGGATCTGGATGTACCGCGGAATGGTTGGATCGATTCCATTTCAACTTGACGACAAAAACTCGATTGTCGCTGCCATATTGCTCAACGCCTGCTGGCTGCATCCACTCCGTGACTGTCACCCAGGTTTCGTTGGGCGACACATCCACCACGCCGAAGTTTCCAAGTCTTGCACCTCGCTCCGGCACGAGGATCTGTTCGGTCTCGCGGATGACATGGAGCTTGTCCGGGTCGACGCGTGCGATGAATAGCGGCGCACGGTGGCGAAAGACGTGATCGTTGTTCGCTCCACGTCGCGTGTAGACCAAAAACAAACCATCGCGGTGCGTCACCCAGTGTTGCTGAGTGTTGTAGTTGCCTAGATCGCTGCCATCGTCGAACGTCCAGCGTCGCGGTGGCTCAAAATGTAGCCCATCATCGCTGACGCTGACGTAACCATGGTCGTCGTTCCGGATCGTCAGGAAATATCGCCCTTGGAAACGCGTTAGTGACGGTTCGTAAAGCCCGCGTTTGATCGGTACCGTCAACTCGTCACCATGTTCGACGTAATCCAACGTTCGGCCATCACATCGACAGCGGCAAACCGTCACGGAGTACTGCCTCTGGGTCGGTTCCTTGAAGTAGATTGGAATCAACACGTCGCCGCCCGGCAGATCAACTCGCTGAGCGCTCCCCGAACCAGCACACTGAAACTTCGCTTCGGCGGGCAGATCGACGGTGCTCCACGCCCCCCACTTCCGTGCAGGCGCATCGTACAAGGCATAGGCAATCCCGCGCGGTCGCACTTGCATCACTCGATTGTCGCGGTACCAAACCGTGTGTCCGAGTCCTAGCAAACGCTGACTGGCTGCATGCCACTGAGGGGTGAAGTCGCAAACGGTCGTTTCGTCGCCAGGCTGAAGGAGCTCCGGCGCAAGGGACGCCCCCGTCGGAAGTCCTTCTGCCGGGTTTGCCCCTACGACCTGTCTCGCAAACGACGCCTGTGGTACTGGTTCGGTCCATGACTGACCTAGATCGGTTGAGTGGATCTCGTTGAGCCCATCGAACACATCCGAACCACTCAGAAGCAGTCGTTGCATCGTCATCACCACGAGCGGTACCTGCGAGTCGTTTCCCGCCTGGCCTGGGGGAATCGTCCCACCGCGCGCATGCACCCAACACGTGCTGCCATCAAAACCGCTGTGAGCCACTGTGCGTTCGATGGTAAACGACAACTCGTCCGGTGGCGCCGCCCATGCAGTGGAAGCGATCGACAGCGTCAACAAGAACCTGGATAGAAGCTTCATGATCCATTCTTTGGTGGTGGTCCGTCCATCCGTCATCACAACGTGTTGACGCTCTTCAGCAAGGCGTCATGCCGCGACAATGGCAACGCCTTGGCAAGTCGTGCTATGATAGTTCTTATTCAACGCGGTCACCACATTCCGTCATGCAGAGTTGGATGTACCGGAGTAGGCGGATCGGAGATCGGGCTCTCATTCGAATAGAGCCTCGCAATTGCTGGTTCGATCGATTGCCCCAGAATGGAACAGAGCGTTGGCTTCCTAACATCGACCTGGGCAACAAACGTTTATCGAGGCGAATTGACCATGCCACTGCATTTGACCCCCCAAACACGCAGGCATTTCCTGAAGACCACGCTTGCCGGTGGCACGGCGATGCTGGCTTCGCGATCAGTAGACGCTGCTGACTCGGAACCGAAGTCCAATCGCTGGGCGCTGCTTGCTGATACACACATCGCCGGCAACCCCTCGGAGATTGCCCGTGGTGTCACGATGAATGACAACCTCAATCACATCCTGGACGAGGTGCTGGCCGAGCAGGCGGATTTGTCGGGAGTCATCATCAATGGCGATTGTGCCTACTTGCAGGGGCTCGCCGCGGACTATGCGACCTTGAGCAAAACGCTGCAGCGGCTTGTCGATGCGGACTTGCCCGTACACATGACGATGGGCAATCACGATGATCGGGTTCCATTCTACGATGCGTTCAACGAGCAGCGACCTGACAATCCGCTGGTCGAGGGCAAGCACGTCAGCATGCTCGCATCACCCGCTGCGAATCTGTTCCTGGTCGACTCGCTCTGGAAAGTGGATCACGTGACTGGGAAACTGGGCGGACAGCAGCTCGATTGGCTTACCAAAGCCTTGGACGCAAACCGTCAAAAGCCAGCGATTGTGATCGGGCACCACAATCTTCAGTTTCCTCCCGAGGGCTCGAGCGAGCAAGTCACGGGGCTCAGCGATTCGCAGGTGCTATTGGACACGTTGCACGACCGACCTCACGTGCAAGCCTACATCTTCGGACACACACACAATTGGAACATCCGACAAACAGCACGTAATCTGCACTTGATCAATCAGCCGCCATGCGCGTATCTGTTCGATGCCTCGAGGCCCAATGGATGGGTCCGGGCAGAACTGGGGCCGGATCGTCTGCGGCTAGAATTGCGTGCGCTCGATCGCGCGCATCCTGAACATGGGCAGACACACGACCTGAAGTACCGGTCGTGATGAAGCGTGGGTCGCCGAACGGTCCTACTTTGCATGCCGCGATGCAAACCTGTCGTCGCGCACCTTGAGCTACTTGGCCGAAATCTTGATCTCCTTTTCGCGGACAGGTTCCGTACTTTCGTACCAAGTCAGCCGAAGATCAGGTCAGCCGAAGATCAGGTCAGCCGAAGATCAGGTCGGTTCTTCTTGTCGTCCTGCGACGCAGAAATCTTGAGGTTGGCAAGGTCATTGGGCTTGATCACCATCGTCCCATCTTCATCCTCCAAGACAATCTTGCCCTTGGTGACTCCTTCGACCAAAGCGTTGAGCAGGGCTTGAACCGATTCGGTCGTGCGCACTGCGTTGGTGCAAGACTCCTCGATACGCATCTTCAAGTTGAACGAGTATCCCCGACGATCGAGGATTCGCTGTGTCAGTTCTTACGAAGGCGCGGCAAGTAAGGTGACAAGGTCGCTCAACTGCGTGCTGGCCTCGGCCAACATGAATTGCAGGTTGTTGCGCATGGGCTGGGGAAGACGCATCGGATTCAGTCAATCAACCCAAGATAAACGGGAGCTTCAGCGAAGTCCTTGAGAAGAATCCGTTGAAGAGACTCAGGCCACAACAACTCGGCCGATTCGCTGGCAGGATCCAACCAGACCACGTCTTGCTGGTGCTTGTCAGGCTTGCTTCCATTGCCGGCAACATAATTGGAAGGGACCTGGCAGCGAAAGAGGAATTCAATCTGGTGCCGCATTGTGAGCGGAACGGTATCGCGATGCTTGTAAAAGTCCGCCACATGCATCAACCGCTGCACCTCAATCTCCACACCAATTTCCTCGAGGCATTCGCGACGCAAGCCCTGCTCGAGCGTCTCGCCGACTTCTGCCGCACCGCCGGGAAGTGTGAAACGAACTTCTCCGCTCCCGTAGAGTTTGCGTTGAACCAGCAGCGAGTCTCCACGCCGGATCACTGCTCGAACCGCATTCCGTGTTTGCGAAAGGAACTCCACGATCATGTCATCCACATCAATGGAAGGACTAAGATCTGTCATGCAATCTTCCTTTCTACTCCGTCGCCAATCCACTTCAAAAACATGAGAGTGACGTTGGCCAATCATCGGTTTGTCTGCTTTAGACAGCATCCACCTTCCACGATGTTCCCCCGGACCTATCCAACGGACCAACCTATCCAACGGACCAATGGGAGGTGTCCTCCGAGGGCGAATCACCCACGTTCTCACTTGAATCGCTGTTTCGATCTCTAGCTGGCAGCCAAGACTCATTGAACAGACGGTGCAAATCAGAGATGCGCTCCGAACTCCACCAATCCAAGAACGCGAGTCGCGACGATTCAAGTTCAGTGGTCTCAAGATCGATCATCTGCTTGATGACCGTGGTGCACTCCCTCGCATCATCCTCTTTTCGGAAGGAACGGTAGAAGCGGATTGCTGAAGCGTGATCATTGATCGCACCAAGCCTGTCTTGCGTTTGTGCAAAGACAGAACGAAGCTCCTTGCAAAACGATTCATCAAGAGCGGGCGACAACAATTCCATCGCGTAGCGAACCGTCTTTCCCTCAATCCGCAGTCGATGCAAAGCGTCGATGTCGTGAAGATTGGCCTGGCCCGCAGCGAAAAATCGATGCATGATCGGCTCAAAGGTCGTTCTTGCGAAGGAGCGGAAATCGGGTTCCCCGTCCGCCCCCCTCCACTTCACACCCTTGACCAGCTTCTTTGCGACTCGAGCAAACCCGTTGTGTTGCGATTTCTTATGGATCCGCTTGATCGGTCGTTGAGCATCCGCACGGCGCACCGCGATGAGTCGACGTAGGTCTGCGATATTTCCCGTGAAAAATCCAGCATCGACCTTTGCAAGTCTCTCTGCCAACACATCAAGTTCTCTCGCGGGACCCGCCGCTTGCCTCAATGCGCGCAGCAACTTTTTGGTTTTTCGAGCCTTCTTGTGCGCCAACAAAGGAGAGAACAGCTTGATGGCCGCATTCGCGCGTCGCACACAAACCCGGAGTTGGTGGACGTGCTCCATATTTTCGTCTGCATCCTTCGCAGCCAGCGCCGCGAACCGCCTCACCGACTTCAGGCGATGTTTGATGCAGCCCTTCGCGAAGAGGGTGACGGGGGCGGTTGGCTCACAGCGTGTGACCCATTTCTCTGACTTGCTCATTGACGACCAACCTGGCTCATGATCACGTGCCCAGACCGCCAGCATTGCACCCGACAATGTGAACACCGCGTTCAATCTATGCGTAGAGATCGCTAAGACAAGGCGAATTGGCCGGTTTTCACGATTCTTCACATTCGAGAGTTGATCGCACCAGAGATGTCCGCATTGCCAAGGCTGACACTCGCAGCATTGCTGCGTTGACTTCGAGTCTCGGAGAGTCTCGCCTACGGTAGGAAATAGATCACAGCCTCGGAGAGGCTTCCTTGAATCCATCGAACCGACTGAATCGTTGGCTTTCCCAATCCAACCCCAAGCAACCTGTTGTCGGGTGGAGTTCAATCGTCTCGCCGGTTCTGCGTAGACCGGCTACACGTTGTCCGACAAGATCGTCATGATACTGCCTGCCGATCGCGCCGATTCAGAAGTCTCTCTTGATGACATGTGTGCCACCATGGACGAAATCGTTTACTACGACCGTTACCGGGACGAAACGTGCATTGAGAAGGTTTATGGTGACAAGTTTCTTCGCTGGACTTACGGCACGGTGGCCGGCAGGATCGCCCTGAATACGGTGGTGAAGCGAGCTTGGTTTTCTCACTGGTACGGATGGCGAATGGATCGACCCAGTTCGCGTCAGAAAATTGCGTCGTTCATCAACGAGTACGAACTTGATTCGAGCGAATTCGTGCTTGGTCCAGAAGAATTTGAGAACTTCAACGAGTTCTTCTTCCGCAAGCTCAGGCCGGAAGCAAGGCCGATCGATCCTGGGCCCTCCACGGTCGTATTCCCGGCCGATGGTCGCCATCTATGTGTGCCGGATCTCTCGGTGTGCGATGGACTCTTTGTGAAAGGAGAGATGTTTGATCTCCCGACATTACTGGGTGATGCAGTGCTCGCAAGCCGCTACGCCAAGGGCAGTCTGGTGCTGTCTCGACTATGCCCGGTGGATTACCACCGATTTCATTTTCCCATTGCCGGCCGGCCCGGGCCCGCGAGCCTGCTAAACGGACCACTCCTCTCGGTGAATCCGATCGCGCTCTGCCAGAACATTCAGATTCTCGCAACCAACAAGCGCTGTCTGACCCTGCTCGAAACCGACTCATGCGGCACTGTTCTTCTGATCGAGGTTGGTGCGACCTGTGTGGGTGGCATCTGCCAGACGTGCCAAACCGGCTCGTCGATCTCAAAGGGGCAAGAGAAGGGCTATTTTCGCTTCGGCGGATCGTCAACCATCACGATCTTTGAACCGGGACGCGTCCGCTTCGATCAGGATCTCATCGATCACTCTCAGCAGCATCGAGAACTCTACGCCAGAGTCGGCGATCACATGGCAACGCTCGTCTAGCTGGAGAGCGCCAGTTTTGATCTTTCACCTCGTAAATCACGGCGAAAATTTCGGATGGAACGCTTGCCTGTAGCCGAGCCTCTCCGAGGCTCGGATTTTCGCGGCAAAGCCGCGTTGAATGACGGTCTCGGAGAGACCGACCTACAGCAAAGTGGCGCTGTCCAGCTAGTGCATTTTCCGATTATTGATAGCCTGGTGACAAAGGCTGCGGAAGATTCAAGCCGAGAGGTGTGACTCGAGCATTGTCTGGGCAATCTCTTTTGCCGTCAGCGCGGCTTGTTGGTCAGGATCGAGCAAATGCTGGGAGACGGCGCCGGTGATCAAAAGGCTCCATTGTTTCGCGAACGCTGATGGGTTTCGCACCCCTGCCGCTTCGGCCATGCGTTCGATCACCTCTCGACCCACGATGTAATGCTGGGCGCCGGCACGATGTGCGGGATGATGCTTGACCGGATAGTCGGTGACCGCCATCAAGAACAGGCAGCCTCGGAACTCCGGCGCCGTGAACCAGTCATGCAGGACATCAAAAAAAGCGATCAACATTGACCTTGGCTCATAGCCAGCCTTTTTGTGCAAAGCCTTCGTAAAGGCCTCGGTTTCCCACTGATCCCGCAGCTGAATCGCTTGCTCAACCAGATCATCCTTGCTCTGAAAGTGGTTGTAGAACGTCGTTTTCGTTAAGTCTGCCTCCGTCAGGATCTGGTCCAAACCGACAGCGTTGAATCCATGCGTATAAAACAGCTCCGTTGCGACGAACAAGATCCGCTCGCGTGTGGTTCGCGGAGCAGTGATTCCGGCGAATAATTCGTGGATACGTTTCTCACTCATGTCCGATGACCTGCGACATCTGTGCTGACCACTCGACACCGACCTGCCTGCCGTACGTCTGACGAGCCAAGGTTGACCTCGAGTCAACTTAAAGGGAACACAAGTCTCTGGATATCGCCGAACCTGCCGCTAGGATTGCCAGTCAATTGATTCTAGAAGCGACTCATGACCATTGCCGGAGGACCTACCGTGATTCTACCAACAAACGTCAAACGCATGGACATGCCCGAGCCAGGGGACATCTTTATGACCGAGGCTGGCATGGAAACCGAACTGACGTTCCACGATGGCATCGATTTGCCATACTTCTGCTCGGCCGTGTTGCTCGATAGCCCCCAGGGGCGTAGACGGCTGCGGCAATATTTCGGCACGTTCATCGAGCTTGCTTCCGCTTACGGATGTGGCGTCCTCCTGGAGACACCGACGTGGCGTCTGAGTCCTGACTGGTCGGAGAAGCTGGGATTGAGTGCGAGCGACCGTCGTCGGCTCAACTTTGCTGCGGTTCACCTACTGCAGGACCTGCGTCATGAGGCCTCGTTCGATTCAGGCCGTTTCATCGTGAGTGGCAATCTCGGCCCAAGATTTGATGGTTACCGAGCGGATATCCAGATGTCGGGAGATGAGGCTGCCGAATATCACTCAGAGCAAGTCGAGTTGCTGCGCGAATCGGGAGCCGACTGTATCTCTGCGATGACGATTACGAATTCAAACGAGGCGATTGGAATCGCCAACGCGGCAAATGCGGCAGGATTGCCCGCAGTGATCTCGTTTACGCTTGAAACCGATGGTCGCTTGCCCTCGAGCGAGTCGCTTGGGGAGGCGATTGATGCAGTCGATTCTCAGGCTGTCGACGCGGTTCAATATTTTGGAATCAACTGCGCTCACCCGACACATTTCATGGACGCCTTGAGCAGAGAGGAGCCATGGATTTCTCGAATCGGGTCCATACGCGCGAATGCTTCGAAGATGAGCCATGAGGAACTGGACAATGCAAAGCAACTTGATGCGGGTGATCCTGCTGACTTGGCACAGGACTATCGACGACTGCAAGCCTTGCTTCCTGGACTTCGGGTTCTTGGTGGTTGCTGCGGTACTGACCACGGGCACGTCGCGCGAATTTTTCAGGCCTGCATTCCTGAATCCCGCGCGGCCCTGACAGGGCACTGATGCGACTTTGGCGTAGGTCAGGCGACGCGACGAACTAGATCGACAACCGACGGCTTGGACGAACCGTGGGATACGATCGCTACATCAAGATCGTGTTCCCGATATCGGTGGAGTGCCGATTCGATTGCATCGAGGATCCAGCCTTCATGGTTGCCGAAGACGCCCCCACCAAGCAGCGTCAGGAACAGTCGGCTGGATCCGGTTTCCATTCGGTTGATGATGGCTGCGCAGACCGTGGATTCATAGGCCGCCTCGAGAACGAGCCTTGCAAAGTCGGACCATTTTGAGGAGGGCTGTCGTCCGTAGGCGATGGGAAGCGCCGAGCAATAGGCCTGTGAAACGTGGTGGCTCGCCCCCGGGAGCGTTACCGCAACGTTGCGTTGAATTCCAATGCGGAGACTTGCCCGGTAACGATCCCTCCCATCCTCGTCACAGGATCGCAGGATCGCCGTGATCCGCTCGAGCCCCGCATCGGTTGGGAACAAATATCCGTTGAGCATGCGCCAGAGTTCGCCATGTCGGTTGCCCAGCAAATCCCCGAGATCGGCGGAGCAATCGACCTGACAATCAGCCGACTGACCAACCTGCATGCCAAGCTGCACAAAGTAGTTGCGATAGATCGTGCCACCACCGCAGGCAATCGCGCAGCACCGGCCCCTGAGTGTGATCGTGCTCGTAGATTCCCACTCCCTGCTCGGGCGTTGTGGCAGGGTCCGCCATCTCCAGAAGATTGAACTGTGAGGCGACCTGGAACATTGCCCCGGCATTGGCCGCATCCGCATGCAACTGACGCACGTCTCCGACGATCTCATGCAACCGCAATCGGCCAGCTGGAGACGGGATAGCTTCAACACGCGATCGCAATGCTCCCAGTTTCTCGATCTCCAATTGCCCAAACGCAATGCGAGCGCCATCTGGACAAACGATCTGATCACCGTCGATGCTGAGCTGTGACCGAACCTGATCAGGTGATTGTTCTTCAATTCCAGTGAGCCGTTGAAACCAGGTCATTTGTCGTCCGTTTATGGGTCCATGCTCTTGGCGTTGATCCTATCAACAATTCGCAAGCATTGCGTTCAACGCAATTGTTACAAATAGTAGATCTGCTTCCCGCAGAAGGACGCAAGCAGCTCCAATGGGAACGCGAAAGAAACGCACTTTCCCACAACTCACCACGGAACCGTGTCGCCATGCGAATCGTTTCACTCCTGCCAAGTGCTACTGAGATCGTTTGCTCCCTTGGATTACGTGACCAACTAGTCGGTGTCACTCACGAATGTGATTATCCCGCCGGTATCCGCGACTTGCCAAAAGTCACGCAAACGCTGATCCCGCACGATGCTACCAGCGGTGAAATTGACTCGCTCGTTCGCGATCGGCTGAGAACCGAGAAGGCGCTGTACTCGTTGAACATGTCGGTGCTCGAGACACTCTCACCCGACCTGATCGTGACCCAGTCCCTTTGTAACGTGTGCGCCGTTGCGGAGAGTGAAGTCAACGCCGCGACCTGCGCGTTGAGCAGCAAGCCCAAGGTGATCAATCTGGAACCGAGTTGCCTCGCGGATGTGCTGAATTGCATTCGGCGGGTAGCAGGCGCTGCCGGCCTCGAAACACGAGGCGAAACCGTGGTTGCAAACTTGGAGAATCGCATCCGCACAGTCGCAGAGCGAACCAAGACGATCGAGGACACGCCCAGCGTGCTGCTGCTGGAATGGATCGATCCGCCCTTCAGTGCGGGTCACTGGAGTCCGGAGCTGGTACGTCTTGCAGGTGGAATCGAGGCGATTGGCGTGGCCGGCCAGCGTTCGGAAACACTCCAATGGAAGCGTGTCCTTGCCGCTGATCCCGACGTATTGATCATCGCTTGTTGCGGATTTGATGTCGAGAGAACGTTACAAGAGCGGTCTCTCCGAGACTGTGACTTTTTCGATGTGCAGCCTTCTACCGTAGGCGAGTCTCTCCGAGACTCTTAAAGAACGCAGCAAAGCTGCGGATGTCCGCCTTGGAAATGCGAACCTACAGTAGGGCGAACGAACAACTCACAGCCTCTCCGTCCCAAAAAGGGGTCAGGTACCAATAGCCGCAAGCGGCCCTTCGGGTGCTTCGCACTATTCGTACCTGACCCCTTTTTGGGAGATGGCTACGTCAACGATGAAAATGCACTAGAATTCGGGACCGATGCAGATCAGATCACGGATCGTGTGCGCATAGAGATGGCCAGTGTCGGACGCTAGACTCGCTCGCGTGAACGACTGGCCCGCCTGTCCCAAGTCGCTGATCGCCACAATGGCGTTCTCGTCGAGCGTCTCCGCATTCCAGTCGATGACATACACAGTGCCATTCATGACAGGGACGTAAAGATTTGCGCCGGCGACCGAAGGAGTCGGCGCTGCGATATGGCCCCAACCGTTGCCTCGGGAGCGTTTATCTCCCACCACAAGGAGCCCACGCGAGTTCCTCATGTCGTTGGCTGCGACTGCCTGGTCCTTCAAGGCAGGTTCTTGCTTGCCAGAGGGGGGAATGAACCAACGCAATTGGTCGGGCTGACCCTTTGAGCGTGCAATCTGCAACGGCAACTCCAGATACTCAACATCACCTGAGTCCACATTCACTCGCCCGAGCCAGGGTCGCGTGTAGCTGCGAAAATAGTGCCATGGCCCGACCAGCAGATTGGAGGTCTGCGTGATCATCCGCGATGACGTTTCCGGAAGCGACTCTGTCTCCGTGGTACGGCTACCGTCGTTCCATACCCTTACAGGCACGTGATTGAGAATCGACTGGCGTTCCACGATCAATCCCGACAGTGCATCGACCGACAGATGCTCACCCTTGTGAAAGAGGTGCACTTGATCATGGCGCACGCTGTAGCTCATGGTCGACATGAAGTCGGTCAGTTCCAGTGACCACAACGTGCTGCCATCGCGAAGGTCAAGGAGCGAAATTCCATCCGGTTTCTCCGGTGGTCCATGGCCGCCGCCGCGTCCAACGACCGCGATCGCACGGCCGTCGCTGAGCGTTTGCGGCAGGATCGCATTGCCCATGTTCACGCCACAACGAGACGTCCAGACGACGTCGCCATTTCTCATATCCAAAGCTTGAAGCTGCGTCCACATCTCAAGCGGAGCCTCCTGATACTTGGCTGGAAAGTTTCCATCCGGATCTGGTGGGTAGACTTGTCGGGTGAAGACAAACTTGCCTTGATGCAGGAATGGCAAGGTGCGTGAGACGCTCAGAATCTCCTTGCTCCACAAGGGCTTCCCATCGAGGGCGAAACAGGCAATCGTCCCCGATGCGTTGATGAAGACGACTCGATCGGCGTCACAAACGGACGGTGGTGAGGTGCTGTCGCCAAAACATCCCGACAACCGCAGCGGATATCGGCCGGGAATCTCATGCTGCCAAAGCACATCGCCGGTCTTTGCGTCACAACACCAAGCCAAGATATCGCTACCGAGTTCGGAGTCGCCAGCCACAGGCACCATCGTGCTAAAGAATACTCGCCCCCGATGCACCACCGGTGTGTTCTGGCCCGTTTCGGGTAAAGTGAGCTTCCAGGCGATGTTCTGATCTTGCGCGACACTCCAACTTGTGGGAGCCGACTCGCTGGCAATCGGCCACTCGGAGCTCGGCCACCCGGAGCCTTGTGCAAAAGCCTTCGTGGAAACGGATAGAAGGAGGATCGCCAGAGCCAGGTTGCGTCCCAGAACGTGTACGATGGGCTTCCAAGCCCGTCGGCTCTCACATGACGACAAAGATCGACGGGCTTGGAAGCCCATCGTACGGCTTGTGATCTCAGTACGGCTTGTGATCTCAGTATCATGTTGCATGGTGACAGGCCTTGAGCTGATCATGGATGAGCCGACGATTATAGACAGACTGGCGGCCTATCCTAAGCTGGGAGAACCCAAGCAATGAAAATCACATTCCGTATCTGCATCGGCCTTGGATTGATCGGGCTCGCGACGCTTGCCGATCGGGCAATCGTATTCGCCGATGAGCGTCCGAACATCGTGTTGTTGATGGGGGATGATCATGGCTGGGACGAAACGGGGTACAACGGGCATCCGCACCTCAAGACGCCCATCCTGGATCAGATGTCGCAGGATGGTCTGCGTTTCGATCGGTTCTACGCGTGGCACCCTTCTTGCTCCCCCACTCGCGGCAGCGTGTTGACGGGTCGGCATCCCAATCGTTACGGCACGTTTTCTCCGGGGCATTCGATTCGCCCGCAAGAAATCACGATTGCTCGGCTACTCGCCAACGCTGGTTACCAATGTGGACATTTTGGAAAATGGCATCTTGGTCCCGTCAAGAAGGATTCACCGACCAATCCCGGCGCGATGGGCTTCCACCATTGGTTGTCACACGACAACTTCTTCGAGCTTGACCCCTGGTTCTCTCGCGATGGCGGGCCGCCACAGCAGTTTTTTGGTGAGAGTTCGCAGATCGTGGTTGATCATGCAATTGAATTCGCAAGAACGGCAAAGCAGAATCAGAAACCTTTCTTTCTAGTCGTTTGGTTCGGATCTCCGCACGAACCCTACAGTGGGCTGCCAGAAGACCTGGCGATCTACGATGACCTGCCGTCAAGTTATTCGCAGAAGCAAGTCAAGCTGACATCCAATGAGACCGGTCGCCCGACGCAACGTCCGCTTGATCAGGTACTTCGCGAACGTTACGCCGAGATCACCGCGATGGACCGTTCGATCGGTACGCTGCGACAGTGGCTGGCAGAGAATGACCTCCGAGACAACACATTGCTGTGGTATTGCGGTGACAACGGCACGTCGAGCGACGGGATCGTGACATCACCGTTTCGAGGCCAGAAAGGAAATCACTACGAAGGGGGCGTTCGCGTGCCTGGCTTGATCGAGTGGCCTGGCAAAGTTGGTGTCGCTCGAATATCCGATATCGATGCGGTGACCTCCGACATCTTGCCAACGCTTTGCGACATCGTTGATGTATCCCTACCCGATCGGCCGCTCGACGGAATCAGTCTGAAACCGCTGATTCTAGGTCAGCCGCAAACCCGCTCGGCACCCATCTGTTTCTGGAGCTTCGACAGCAAGCGTGATAAACAACGCGAATCATCGATTGCCCCGGAATTACAAAGTGGCACGACGCCGCTCGTGAAACTGATGGGGGACAAGAACACTCGCAACTTCGTCAACTATCGTCATCCGGTCATTCTTGAAAGCGACTACGGCGGTGTCCGATCCATCCTCCAAGGGGACTACAAACTGGTTGTCGCGGGGCAGGGCGAAGCGGAGAAACGGGAATTGTTCGATCTTCGCAGCGACCCGTCGGAAGCAAACAATTTGGTTGAGAGCCAACCAGCAGCCGCCACCGAATTGCGTGACGAACTTCGCCAATGGCAAGAGTCGGTGCTTCGCAGCCTGACCGGAGCCGATTACGTCGGCCACTAACCGATTGTTTTGGATCGATGCGAAGGTGCAGTGGCCGGTCAAGAGGTTTCCAGGCAACCTCCCCCCGGGGACGTTGGACGCAGCTTCGCTCACGTACGATGGGCTTCCAAGCCCGTCGATCTTTGTCATCCCGAGAGAATCGACGAGCTTGGAAGCCCATCGTACGCGGTTAAGAACCAAAGCGAGGAATCAGACTTCTCGTGGCACGGCGAACCCGGCACGTTCAGGTCTCGTCAACAAGGCATCCGCGTCGGCGTCACCGATGAACGTTTCTTGCTGGGGGTCAAACTGAACCGTACGATCCACTCGATAGGCAATGTTCGCCAGATGGCACAGGGCCGAGGACATGTGTCCCTGTTCGATCTCCGCGGAGAGGTCGTCCTGGCGTCGCGATCGGACTGCCAATGCCCAATTACGAAAATGGGGCAGGTTGGAGATCGGACTTCCTTCTTCGAAGGCACTCGGTCCCGGTTCGCGATTGCGTCCCAGAAAGGTGTGGTAGCTGGAATAGTCGGGAATGATCATCGTCCCTTCGGTGCCTAGGAAGATTGCCCCGACGGGAAAGTCCTTTTGCACAAACGGATACTTATCTCGAAAACCTGCCTCGGCATTGGTGTACCAGTCACGGACTTCGAATTCGATCATCTTGCCATCACCCCACTTCATGGAAGTCGACAAGACGCCCGGCGTCTCAGCGCTGCTTTGATGAACCTTCTCTTGCATGTAGTTGGTACCTACCGACGAAATCTGCTTGGGGTGCGAGTCAAGCTTCAGCCCCCATCGCAAGATATCCATTTGGTGCACGCCCTGATTGCCAATCTCCCCATTTCCATAGTCCCAGATCCAGTGCCAACGTTTGTGCTGGAAGTTGCTGAACTCGTGAACGGGAGCGGGACCACACCAGGCATTCCAATCAAGACCCTCAGGCACTGGTCGCGGTGCGTGCTTGCCAAGATCGCCACGAATCTTGTAAGCGATTCCCCTCGCAAAATAGACGTCGCCGATCACCCCTTGGTGTAGCTTCTCAATGCCTTCCATGATGTTGTGCGAGGATCGACATTGCGTTCCGTGTTGGACGATGCGATCGTACTTCCTTGCCGCCTGAACCATTTTGCGGCCCTCGCTAATGTTGTGGGATCCGGGCTTCTCGACGTACACGTCTTTCCCTGCCTGGCATCCCCAGATCACGTTCAACGAATGCCAGTGATTTGGCGTCGCAAACGTCACCGCATCGATCGATGGATCGTCCAACACGCGTCGCATGTCGTCGTAGGTCTTGATCGCATGTCCGCTCCGTTCGCCCCATACTTTTTCTGCAGACCGACGCTTGGCTTCGTCACAGTCGCAAATACCGGCTAGTTCAACACCGGCGGTCGATTCCTTCTCGAGCTCGACCAGACTTTCGGCGTGCGAAGTCGCCCGGCCGCCCATCCCGACGATTGCGACACGGATTCTATCATTCAAGTTTTGACCTCGAACGAATGCAGGAGCCGCGAAAGTGGCTGCCGCCGTCATCGCGGTGGTCTTCAATAGCTCACGTCGGTTCGTGGTGTTCATCTTCATGTGGGGGATTGGAGTTGATCGGATTGACGAAAGAGATAGTTTACAACCATTTGCGGTCCGCCACCGCTTGTCACAACCTGCCTTCTGGCCAGCACTTTTTGACCTGTCATCCGCAGGGCTGCGAAAGGCCAAGTGTTGAAGGCTGACAATCGTCCTTGCCAGCAGGGTCTTCTACTCGCTCTCCCAGCGTCGCAGCAACCACTTTTGTGACTCAAGGGCCCAGAACACAATCGTGCTCAATGCGATGCAGGCGAGGAGCTCCAGAATCGACAGCGGCGTCGTCTTGAAAATCTGTTGCAGCGTCGGCCAATAGATCACCAGCATTTGCAACACGAATGTCAACGTGATCGCTCCGATCAGGGCCCGATTGGAAAAGACGCCAATTCGAAATAGCGAGTCGCGGCTCGAGCGAATCGACATTGCGTTTCCCATCTGCGAGAGCGTCAACACGGTGAAGACGATCGTACGCCAATGACTCGCGTCAGCCCCACGATAGCCCCAATACCAGTAACCCATGGCCAGTGACACGACCCCCATCA
Organism: Pirellulaceae bacterium; assembly: GCA_963767665.1. Taxonomy (GTDB): domain Bacteria; phylum Planctomycetota; class Planctomycetia; order Pirellulales; family Pirellulaceae; genus Rubripirellula. The sequence continues at coordinate 1,751,090 of CAVYFC010000008.1, read as the reverse complement.
ACAGGCCGATCCAGGCGATGTCACGCACCATGCCACGTCCGAAAACATGCTCACCGGGTGGGTAGGGTGGTCGCTGCATGGTGTTCCGCTCCGCTCGTTCCACTGCCAAAGCCAAGCCGGGCAGTCCATCGGTCACGAGATTGATCCAGAGAATCTGAAGCGGTAACAACGGCAGTGGCATGCCCAACAGCGGACCCAGCACCATCACCCAGACCTCGCCCGCATTGCTGGTCATCGTGTATTTGACGAACTTGCGAATGTTGTCGTAGACGATGCGACCTTCTTCAACAGCACTGACAATGGTGGCAAAATTATCATCCAGCAGGACCATCTGTGACGCTTCCTTGGCAACGTCGGTGCCGTTGATCCCCATGGCGACACCGATATGTGCTTGCTTGAGCGCCGGCGCGTCATTGACGCCGTCGCCCGTCATCGCCACCACGTGCCCGTTGTCTTGCAGTGCCTGCACCAACTGCATCTTGTGTTTGGGAGCCACCCGCGCGTAGACCGAAGTTGCTTCAGCCTGGACTCGTAACTCTTCGCGACTGCTGTGTTCCAGTTCTTGGCCGGTGAGGACTCGATCGTCGTCCGATATTTTCAGTTGATGGGCGATGTAGAGCGCGGTCAGTGGGTGATCACCGGTAATCATCACCGGACGAATGCCCGCCGATCGACATTGGGCGACCGCGTCCGCAACTTCCTGACGTGGCGGATCGATCATGCCGAGCATGCCGACGAAGATCAGGTCATTTTCGATCTCCTCACCCGATGACGAAGGGAGCATGGTCATGGGTCGATTGGCCGTCGCATTCGCGATCTCGTCGCTTTCGAGACTTGGGCGGAGTGGACGAATGGCGACGCCCAGGACTCGCATGCCTTGAGATGCGAGCGTCTCGTTCGCCTCCATGATTCGCCGATGCCAAACATCGTCAAGCGGCTTTGTTCCGTCGTCGTGCCAGACGTAACGGCAGATGCTGAGGATGCTGTCGACGGCGCCCTTGGTAATCGCGAGCTGCTCGGCTTCCAGCTTGACGAGCGCCGAGCGTACGGTCTCGACTGGCCCATCACCTTGATCAACCGCGCACGGATCAACCGTTTGCTGAATCACGTCGCATTGATCGATCGCATGCGGAACCAGGTGGTGGACGGTGGTCATTCGCTTGCGGTCCGAATCGAATGGAACTTCCGACTCGCGCGGCAGCATCGCCATCAAGTGGTCCTTGCGAAGCCCCAAATGGGCCGCGGCCAGACACAAGGCCGCCTCCGTCGGATCACCCACCGCGCTGAACCCACGTTCCGACTCCTCCGCTTCGAGCTCCGCATCGTTGCAAAGGGCGGCTCCCGCCAACAGCAGTGCCAGCGACGAATCGTCGGTCACCACCTTTCGCAAAGCGATGCGTTCGTTGGTAGGCTTGGAATCCAGGCAGGGCTGGTCCTGCTGCAGTGACTCGGTCAGATCGATTCGGTCGCCCGCCACATCGAGCACCGTGACCGTCATGCAATTCTCGGTCAGGGTCCCAGTTTTGTCCGAACAGATGACGGTCACCGAACCAAGCGTTTCGACCGCGGGAAGCTTACGAATCAGGGCCCGCCTGTCGAACATTCGCTTGGCACCAATCGCCAGCGCCACGGTGGCCACAGCAGGCAGGCCCTCAGGTACCACCGCCACGGCCAGGCTCAGCGCGGTCATCAGCATCAACTTCGGATCTTCACCGCGGGTCAGCCCCACCGCAAACACCATGGCCACGATGCAAATCGCGACAAGGGCCAACGTCCGTCCCAGCTGGGCCAGTCGTCGCTGGAGAGGCGTTGGCTCGGTTTCCATGGTCTGCAGCGAGCGCGCGATGTGTCCCAACTCGGTGTCCATACCGGTAGCCGTGATCACGGCCAGGCCATGTCCATACGCCGCAATCGTGCCCATGAAGACCATGTTGCTGCGGTCACCCAAAGGCAAATCGTCACCCGAGCACGGTTCAATCTGCTTCTCGACTGGCTCGGATTCTCCCGTCAGGGCGGACTCTTGGAATTTGAAATTGAACGCCTCCAACAGGCGAGCAATCGGCCGGAACATAGTTTCCTACTTCGAGCAACACGATGTCGCCGGGAACCAATTCACGAGCCGACATCTCGCGCACCACGCCATCACGCCGCACTCGAACGGTTGGAACCGACAGCTTCTTAAGAGCCGCCAGTGCGCAGTTCGGCTCGATAGTCTTGGAAGAATCCCAGCATCGCGTTGAGCACGACGATCGCAACGATCACCCCCGCATCGACCATCTCGTTTAGGTAGATCGAGACGGCTGCGGCCACGATCAGCAGTACCACCATCGCACCACTGAGTTGCTCCCAGAGGATACGAAGGGGTCCGCGGCCTCCCGTTTCGACGATTTCATTCAAGCCGTATCGAAGCCGTCTCGCCCGCGCTTGCTGTTCGGTCAACCCGGTTGCGGCGTTGGAGTCCAGCTCTTGCAGGCAGTCATCGATCGTTCTTTGATGCCAGTGGGTCACCGAATGTGTTTCCTCCAACGAATCGATCCCCTGACGCAACCATCCCCGCGCGACCAACCATCCCCGCGCGACCGAGCGTCGCGCTGCCGCCATCGTATCGGCTGCGATCAGCGTTCGGGGAACGTTCCGCTGGCAGAGGGTCCTTTCGCGACCGACCGCGGCGATGACCCAGGCGGTGGCGATTTCGGCGGCCGGAGCTCTAACGAAAGAAAACCGCGTTGGGTATGCTGGGCTGGAAGTTCCTCCTTGTCCTCGTTGGAAGCATTGTTCATGGAAATCCTTGGCGGGCCACTCTTCGCGGCAGCTGGCGCCGGTGAATCGCACGGTCCGGCGGTGACCACGATTGTTTTTGGGTGTCCGGCCGGTCAGTACATTCGTCGTCAGGACATTCAGGCGTTTCTCGATCGACGTCGGCCGGGGAGTAACCGTCATGGGACCCCTCGAAACGAAAAGGATAAGGTTGTGTTCCTGTCGGGTCTCTACCAGGAGGATCACGACAAACTGCTCGGCGGGGCTTCGGTGACCGTGAACGTCGCGGACGATTCGTTCCAGTCCGAAGGCTATGAAGAGGGATACACGACGGGCGAGCCGATTGCAGCGATCGTGTTGTCGACCTCCAAGAAGTCAGGAGACTACCAACAGTTCTCAGGTCCCACTGGCGAAGTACGCCCGGGACACACGGACTTGGTCAAGTATCACAAGTCGTTCGGCTTCATTGACGTTCGTGGCGGGGGCCGGTCGAGCTATCGAGCGACGATCACCGATGTCATTGCCGGATCGATTGCCAGGATGGTGCTTCAAGAGAGATTTGGAACCGCGATCCTCTCGTCGATTTGCCAGGTGGGACCCCTGCGGACCAAGACCACCCTTGCCCAGCAGATCGATGGGATTGTTGGGAAGTCGCACAATCACTCGCTTTCGCGGGGGGACATCGCTGGCCTGCAACAGCAACTGGAGGCCTCGGAGATACACTCGATTGACCCTGAGTTCGCCGCTGAGGCGGGTGAACTGATCAAAGAGACTCGCAAAGCGGGTGATTCGATTGGTGCAGCGGTCGAGGTGATCGCCTTGAACGTACCGCCCTTGTTGGGCGAACCTCTCTACCAGAGCTTGAAGGTTCGACTGATGGGAGCCCTGGGGGGCTTGAATGCTGCGGAGTCTTGTGAGATCGGTGCTGGGATTGACGTGATCGAGCGACGTGGCAGCGAGAACAACGACCCGATTCGTTCGACTGGCTACGTTTCGAATTCTCACGGCGGCTTGCTCGGTGGTGTCACCACGGGCATGCCGTTGGTCTGTCGAGTTGGCTTCAAGCCGACCTCAACGATCAACCGCACACAACAGTCGGTCCGCAAGAACCTCGATGAGATCGATTTCGAGTTGAAGAAGGGACGTCACGATCCGTGCGTCGGCGTCCGTGCAGGCGTGACGCTTGAGTCGCGTCTCGCCATCGAACTGCTCAATGCAGCCTTGATGCATCAGTCCCAAAAGCTGGATTCAGGGCTGTCACAACTTTTTTGAGAAGCCTCCGGCATTGAATCGCGGCTGGACAAGGAAACGGCGCTAGCTCCTTGAGAGCGTCAAGGCCGCGTTGCTCGATGTCCAGCACCTTTGCCAGTCGGCGGGCATGCCTCGCTTGTGGGACATACTTGGCATTCAGGAATGCGTCGACGATTTCGAATGCCAGCTCCGAACCGATGATTCGTCCGCCGATGCAGAGGACGTTCATGTCGTCGTGCTCAACACCTTGGTGGGCGGAATAGGTGTCGTGACAGATCGCGGCACGGATTCCTGGAATCTTGTTCGCCGCGACGCTCACACCCACTCCGCTGCCGCAGACCACAATGCCACGGTCCGCTTTGCCCTCGATCAATTGACGAGCCACGGCAATGGCGAAATCGGGATAGTCACAGCTCTCCTCGGAGTGGGTCCCGCAGTCCAGTAACTCCGTCACGCGGCCCGAGAATCGAGCGGCGACAGCCTGCTTGAGGGAGAACCCGGCGTGATCGCCACCAAGGGCGACGCGAACTGAGAGCGAATCGGACATGACAGCGGAACGGGGGAAGACGCGGAGATGGGCCAAGCCTCGATTTGATACCCGCGATTGGCCCCGATGCCCACCGGGGGGAAGAACTCCACCAAGTGAATTCGGCGATTTCTGCTAGGATCACCGGTTGAAACGGAGCCACCCATCCCTGCCGCGGAGCCAAGATGCCCTTCCTGCGAGCCCATTGGCGCGACCTGGTGATGATCAACTGGGCGATCGCCCCCGAACAGGTCCAGCCCTGGATTCCTGCTGGCTGTGAAGTCGATTGCTTCGAGGGCCGCACCTATGCCTCGTTGGTCGCCTTTCAGTTCCGGGACACACGGGTGCTCGGCTTGCCAATCCCAGGCCACATTCATTTCGAGGAGGTCAACCTGCGGCTGTACGTGCGGCATACCACTGAAACAGGTGAGGTTCGGCGAGGCGTCGTGTTCGTGCGGGAAATTGTTCCCCGGCGGATGATTGCCTGGGTCGCCAGAACGCTGTACCGCGAGCCCTATGACGCGATGTCGATGTCCCATCGGCGAGTGGAGCTCCCCGACGGACGGTTGGAACTGCGATATCAGTGGGGCAACCACTGGCTCGAGACGATTGCCGGCGCGAAGCGGCACGATCTCATCGAAGGGAGCGAAGCCCAATTCATCGCCGAGCACTACTGGGGCTATACGGGGACGCCGTCGGGCACACGCCAGTACCACGTCCAACATCCGCCCTGGCAATGGAGAGAGATCGAGAGTCTGAGCCAGCAGATCGACATGGCGACACTCTACGGAACTCAATGGGCTGGCTTGCAGGATGCTCAACCGAGCAGCCAATTCGTGGCGGTGGGGTCCGCAGTCGAGGTCGATCCATGGGGACGCCCGCCAATTGTCGTGAAACAGATCAGTTAGCTGTTGTGGGCAAAATCGGCTTTGATACGTTACCAGACAACGCGCGAGGCAGGGTGTCTTGTCGCGAATCCGACGACCACTTCCATCCTCTAACCCCCTTTTTGAGCCATCGAGCGACTGGTTTTTTCCGCTCCGACCATCTTTTGCTAGCGTCCTAGCGGTTGGAAGCGGATCTCCGGGTCGTCAGTCACGCTCGCGGTGTGCTCAACTCTGGAATTCTCTCTTATGGTGAATCGAAACCTCATCCGCAACCTCGACGACGAAGATATCGAAAGCGAATTGGCCGTCCTGGCGCCGGAAGAAGAAGCCGACGAATGGCTGCTGGAATGGCTCGGACGCGAACAACAAGACTACGCTCAAGGCGAAATCGTTGACGGCCGAATCGTCGAAGTGAACGAGGAATGGGCCTTGATCGACGTTGGATTCAAGAGCGAAGGCACCGTCAGCCTGAGCGAATGGGGTCCCGACGAAGACCGACCCAAGGTTGGCGACACGGTCAAAGTTCTCATCGAGGAGATGGAGGACGAACTCGGCGCCGCCGATGACCCCTACGGCATGATCTCGCTGAGCAAGTCGAAAGCGGAAAAGATCATCGAATGGGAAAAGATCATTGGCGAGATCAGCGAGGGCCAGGTCGTCACTGGTACCGTGATCCGCAAGATCAAGGGTGGTTTGCTCGTCGACATCGGGGTCAACGTCTTCCTGCCGGGCAGCCAGGTCGACATTCGACGCCCTGGCGATATCGGGGACTTCATTGGCCGCGTGATCCAAGCCGAAGTGCTGAAGATCGACGACACCCGCCGAAACATCGTGATCAGTCGCCGCTCGCTGATCGAGCGTCAGCGCGAAGAAGACCGCGCCTACTTGATGAAAGAATTGGAAGTCGGCCAGATCCGCAAGGGGATTGTCAAGAACATCGCCGATTTCGGTGCGTTCGTCGACCTTGGCGGCATCGATGGCCTGCTGCACATCACCGACATGGCATGGGAGCGAATTGGCCACCCCACCGAAATGGTCTCGATCGACCAGGAAATCGAGGTCAAGGTGCTCCATATCGATCGCGAGAAGCAAAAGATCGCGCTCGGGTCTGAAGCAAAAGGACCGCAACCCTTGGGAGAACATCGAGACCAAGTATCCCGTCGGCACCGATCTACAAGGGCGAAGTGGTCAATGTGATGAGCTACGGTGCGTTCGTGAAGCTCGAACCGGGGATCGAAGGCCTGGTCCACATCAGCGAAATGAGCTGGACCAAGCGGGTCAACCACCCCAGCGAATTGGTCAACATCGGCGACCTGAAATCGATGTCAAGATTCTGGGGGTCGATCCCGAAGGCCAGCAACTGTCCCTGGGGATGAAGCAGACCCAAAAGAACCCTTGGGACGAGGTCATCGAGCGTTATCCGGAAGGCCAGGACGTCGTCGGAAAGGTTCGCAACCTGACCAACTACGGTGCGTTCATCGAGCTGGAAGAAGGGATCGACGGCCTGCTGCACGTCAGCGACATGTCATGGACCCGCAAGATCGGTCACCCCAGCGAATTGCTGGAGAAGGGTCAGGAAATCAAGTGCCGCGTGTTGAGCGTCGACGAGTCTCGCCGCCGCATCGCGCTTGGGCTTGAAGCAGCTCGACAATGACCCCTGGGATGGCGACATTCCTGACAAGTACCAGCCCGGGCAACTGGTCAAGGGAACGGTCACCAAGATCACCAACTTCGGTGTCTTCATCGGCCTGGAAGACGGACTCGAAGGGCTGCTGCACATCAGCGAACTTGCCGAGCACAAGGTCGAAGACCCCGAAGAAGTGGTCAAGGTCGGTCAGGAAATTGAGGTCAAGGTGCTGCGAGTCGATACCGATGAGCGAAAGATCGGCCTGTCGCTCAAGCGAGTCGATTGGGGTGAAGAGCAGGAACGGGCGGCGGCCGAGGCCGAAGCTGCTGAGAACGGCGGCATGCCAAGCGTCGACGATGGCGAGCTCAAGGGTGGTCTCGGAAGTGGCGATGGCCCGCTGATTCCCACCAAGGAATAGGCCCCCAATCCCAGTTAAAAACGACGAAACTGGCCAGCACGCCTCCAAGCCTGCTGGCCAGTTTTTTGCGCACTCTCACCACTCACCACTCACCACTCACCACTCACCACTCACCACTCACCACTCACCCACTCACCCACTCACCCAGCTCACCACTCACCACTCACCACTCACCACCCCACTCACCAATCACCACTCACCACTCACCACTCACCCACTCACCCACTCACCCACTCACCCACTCACCCACTCACCCACTCACCCACTCACCCACTCACCTCACTCACCAATCACCACTCGCGCAGCAAAAAAGGCCGAACCTTTCGGTCCGGCCTTGCTTGCTTTCGCGGCGGGTGATCGATCTGACTAGACGAGGTTCTTGCGAACGGCCCAAACCGCGGCTTGCGTACGATCGCTAACGCCGATCTTTCGCAAAATGTGCTGAACATGCTCCTTCACAGTTTCATAACTGATTCCCAGCATCTTCGCGATTTCTTTGTTGGTCAGTCCGAGGGCCATTTGTCGAAGGACTTCGCTCTCGCGTTGCGTCAGCGGCACTTCGATGTCTTGGCTCAGTCGCGGCGTGGCCAGGGCACCTGTGACGCGACGCAGCTCTTCACGGGTCCATGCCGATTCGCCGGCAACCGCGGTGTTGAGGGCTTCGATCAGTCGCTCACGAGGAGCCGACTTCAACACGTAACCCGAGGCCCCAAGGGCGACCGCACGAGCGATGTAGGTCGGGTTGTCGTAAGCCGAGAACAGCACGATCGGTAGATCAGGGTGATCCAGCTTCATGCGTCCCAACGCATTGAGGCCATCGCCTCCTTCCATGCGAATGTCCATCAGCACCACATCCGGCGCCGACCGCTCGACAGCCTCAATGGCCTCGGCAGCGGTGGTGGCTTCTGCTGCAATTTCCAATCCCGAGCCATCAAGCATCAGGCGAAGCCCCATTCGAATGATCTCGTGATCGTCCACAATCAGTAGTTTCTTGCTCATCGCATCTCCAAGTCGTGTTTGTAAACTGGTTCGCAACTCCACTCGCGAACAGAATCGAGACCACCATCCCCCGATCCATTCACACCCGCATGAAAGTTGTTTACCCAAATCTCGTCGTGGAGAAACACCCGCTTCCCCTCTATAGAAGGTAAGCGAATAATCCCCCCCGACTCCGCAGGGGTTCGTGATTTTTAGGGAAGCAACTTCCTCGGAGACTTGAAGGCGAGCCACATGGTCACCCAAGCTCCTAGATAAAGGCCTTTTAGTCCCCCATCTGGGCATATCCATGATAACCAATCATCAAGCCATTCCGCATTGTGTTCTCCCCAAAAGGCGTACGGATAACCGCCAATGGGATGGGATAAATACAGGAACACCGCGTAAATGTGGATATTTTGCGTTCGTTTCGCTCTCCAAAATTTCTTGGCTTTTTTTTAGATTTCGAGAGTACGAAGCTGGCGTGGACGATTCGGCGGGCCGAAAGTGCCGGGGAAGCGCTCTTGGAACGGAATCACACTCCGATTGAGAAGCGCGGATCCGGGGAACACGATCCGGGGGACAAGAGCCACTACCGGACCACCCGGAGGGCATTGGTTGGAGGGCATTGGTTCTCGACAACTCGCACTGGCACCGCTTCCCCCAGCTTGGGGCACGGTTCTTGAGCCACCGCATTGTGGTGGTAGCCGTTCATGCTTCGCAGAGCGGAACGACCCTATCCGACCGTTCCAACGTCCGACCTTCCCGGAGGAAGGTGGATGAGACTTGTTTCCAGCAAGTACACCCGCTCGGCTTGCATTGCGGGGGCGAAGGGCTGGCGAAGAGGGTGGAGCAGCTGGATCGATCCTAAGTGCTACTTGATGCGGCCATGCGTTTTGCGGCAACCAAGTCTCGAAACTGAAGCCGCAGGTTCTTCAACCAGAAGATCAGGTAGACGTTCGCGACCAACGAGATCAGCAGCAACCCGTTGAACAGCGGTTGCGGGGCGACCACATCACGGCGGCCTTCGCTCTCCCGAGAGTCCGTTGTGTCAGTTTGTTTCGTCAACGAGGGAGGATCCAGACGTCCCAACGTGGCATCGCCGCTTGAAGTGGCCGACGTCCGCCTCACCGGCGCGGCGTCGTTGAATCCTGTCTCTCCGCCGGCCGACGCTCTCACCGCTCCGTAGTCAGCCGGGATCGTTCGAGTCAACGGCTGGTTGGGATCGATGCCCCTGCTGTTGGAGACCTGTCCGAAACCGCTATTTTGGCCAAAGTTTGTGCCCTGGCCAAACATCGTGCCTTGGCCGTAGTTGTTGCTCTGATCGAAACCAGAGCTCTGTGCGGTCGGTTGCCCAAGTGAACTGTTCATCGAAGCGGAACGGTTCCCCGCTGAGGAGGTGGGATTGCCGTTTGCGGCGTAATTCGGAAAGCCCGATCCCGCCTGAGGCGTGCCGCTTGTCTGACTGGGGGTGGAACCGTAATTGAAAGCGTTGCCTGAGTTTGTCGGAGCTGCCGAGCCCGTGTTCAAGATGCCAGCCCGCATGGGTTGACCTTGCCGATCGAGAATCTGGCCGGTCAAGGGATCAATCGACCAGGCGCCCGCGGCGACCTGCCCCGGAGTGAGTCGCATGTCAGCCACTGCAGCCCCGCCTGACGCCAAACCTGCGCTGGAAGATCGGGTCGCAGCAGTGTTTGTCCCCGTTGCTCCATTGGCCCCAGAAAAGCTGAACCCGCTGGGAAGCTTGCCATAGGTGTCGCTCGGGGCCAGCCCGTTTGAACCACTCGGTGAGCCGGTTGCCGGATAACCACTCGCCCCGTTCATCGAAGCGGCGTTGGTCGAACCCGAGCTTCGAAAGGGGTTCTCGGCACCACTGGTACCGGCCATCGGCTGGCCATTTGACGCGGCCGACGTGGAGGAAGGGACACCGGGGAAGTCTTGCCAGGTGTTGTCGCGTGGGTTGGTTGGATCGGTCGAGGGTCCTCCAGCACGGGTCCGTGCGTAGTCCCCTTGGGGATCGCTTCCTGTGAACGGCGGCGGCACCTGTCCCGTGTTGTAAGCGGGAGAACGTGTGGCGGGTGGGGGCACACGAATCGAGCCGCTGCTGGCAGACGCTGCGCCGGTGGAACTCGGTGGTTGGGGTCCAAAAATAGAGTTCGCTTGCGAACCAGGCGGACTGCTGATCCCAGACGTACCTTGATTCGCTGCCGGAGCAGTCCCACCAAGGGTTGGAGGCAACCCCGGGTAGCCGTAAGCCGACGCTCCTTGGGGGCTATTCGTGTCGGGCTTCAAAACCGATCGCTGTGCAGACTCGAGACCCGGGATCGGCTCGGCGATGTTGCCGTCGGCCATCTCGGGGATGGGAACGGGAGCATCATCCAGGATGGCTAATTCCGATCCGCCGAGCGTCCTGGTTGCCGCGCTGCGACCGGTCAGGTTTGCAGGAGTCGTCTTGGGGACAGGCCCATTGCCGACGCGGATGATGACGCGCGAAACCTGCCCACGAACTTGAGGGTCAATGACGCTGCTAATCTCACCGATTTGCTCTAACCGCTCGATCTGGTCCGGCGGGACTTGAATGATGTACTCAACACCACCTTCGCGATCAGGTTGCCATCCGTAAGTGATCCCGGCTGCGATCACCAACAATAGCGCAGGGACTCCGCCCATTGTTCAATCCTTGAATCATGCTTGTCCAGTCATGAAGGTTTTGCTGCTCCAATGCGCAGCAGCTCCCGACGATTCGCTGGCGATCCTAACGAGGTTTCACGACTTAGGTAAAGAGACATTCTGCGGACAAGCCGGGAATGTGGGAAAGAGGGGTGGTTAGGCAGCAGGGGAGCAGGTGAGCGGGAAAGCAGAGGAGAACGTGGGGGAGCGAAAGAAGGGAGGATCCAGTTGCTACCGGAGGCCAAAACGGTCTCGGTCAGCCGGCGAATTCGTTGAGTTTTCTGTAGGATTGGATCAGGGCGTCAGCAGCTTCGTCGATCTCTTCGATCGTATTGAAGCGGCCGACACCAAAGCGGAGGCTTCGTCGGGCTTCCGATTCGCTTAGCCCCAATGCTGTCAAAACGTGACTCGGTGCGGGCTCGTGACCGCTGCATGCTGAACCACTGCTGAACAAGACGTTGGGCGTTGCCGACAGCCAAGCCTGACCCTCGATCCCAGGGAGCATCAGGTTGAGGTTCCCCGGCAGCCGAGTTTTCCCTGTGAGCGACGAGCCGTTGATCACCAGGCCATCGATGGCCGAGGAGAGGCGTTGCCATAAACGATCACGAAGCTGCGTGATTCGCTCGGTATGGGCTTCCATGGCGTCGGCGCACAACCGGAGGGCAGTGGCGATGCCGATCACTCCGGCGGGATTCATGGTGCCACTGCGTCGTCCGCGCTGCTGGCCGCCGCCAACGATCTGGGGTCGCAACCGCACGCGTCGATCGGCGCTTCCGACCAGCAGGATCCCTGTTCCTTTTGGCCCGTACAACTTGTGGGCGGTCGCACTGAGCAGGTCCACACCGATCGCTTTCAGATCGACCGGAATTCTGCCAACGGCTTGGGTCGCATCGCTGTGCAGCAGGGCGCCATATCGCTCGCAGATCTCAGCGACCTCCGTCATCGGTGCAATCGCGCCGATCTCATTGTTGGCCCACATCACTGACACCAACGCCGTGTCCTCCTTCACCGCATCTTCTAAGCGATTCAGGTCGACCAGCCCCGCATCCTCCTGACCGCAGGGGATCACCGGTACTCGTGTGACGCGAAAACCCTCTCCCTCCAATTCCATGATGACATCGAGAACGGCGGGATGCTCCGTGGTGACCGTGACAAGATGGCGACGCTTCTGCCGCGGGTGGGTGCAGACGCCGCGAATCGCAAGGTTGTTGCTTTCGGTCGCCCCGCTGGTGATGACAACGGTTTCCTTCTTCACCTGCAGCAACGCTGCGATCTCTTCGATTGCTCGGTCGACCGCGTCCGCTGCAATTCGACCCGCCTCGTGGCTACTGTGGGGATTGCCATAGTGATCGGCAAACCAAGGCAACATCGCCTCGACCACCCGAGGATCGCAACGCGTTGTGGCATGGTTATCAAGGTAGATCATGGAGGGATGTCCGACACGATTCTGTCTGGCTCGTTTGCGAGCCTGGGAGAGGCTCGTGAGCAAGTGGTGTGCCCTGAAAGTAGGTCCGCATTTTCAAGGCGGACATTGTCAGCTTGGCTGCGTCGATGACGAGTCTTGGAAAGACTCGGCTACGGTAGCTCAAAACAGTGCTTTGATCGCCAACTGGCTCCACGTTTCCAGACGGTCCAAGTCCTCCATCAGTTCGTCGACGCTGACGAAGCCCCCCTCAGAAAGGTCTTCTTCATTGCTTTGGACATCGGGTTGCTCCAAGACGAATCGGTGCACGACTCCCAAATGAACTTTGCCAACCTCGTTGGAGGGATCATAAATCAATCCATCGCGAAACTCCTGATAGGCGGAATTCAGCTGCACCTCCTCAGAAAGTTCCCGCTGCATTCCAATGAAATAGGGATCGGATCCGTCGCTGGCATCTTCTCGACTGATATGCCCACCAATTCCAACGCTTCGCTTGGCATGCAACCTCGCTTCGCCCCCACCGCCGCCCCGCGTGTAGGTGAACAAGTTGACGACGCCGCTTGGATCGGTCCACTGCAGTAGGACGTAGGGAATCAACTGCTTGAAGGATGGATCGGTCTCCATCTGGCTTCGCGGCTGAAACGAGAGTTGATCGCTGCCCAGGATCGGCATCAGGAAACGATCCACATCCGCCTCGAACCCTTGAATGGTCCCAATCCTTTCAATGACCGCTTCGGGAATCACGAGAATGTGTTCTTCGGTCAGCTCGGCAGGTGCGGTCAAGGCAAAGTCCTCCGGAGGGATGGGGTCGTTCACTGGCACGAGAGTTGGTGCCCCCAAAAGTTGATTCGGAAACGGGCAACGATGCAACCCGCTAAAATCGGCTACGCCGAGGTTGTCGTTCTTCACTTGCAATGCCTACCGTCGGCGAGCCTCTCCGAGACTCGCAAAAAAGACAGCCAAGCTGCGACCATCCGCCTTGGAAAATGCAGAGCACCCTTTCGACACCCGATTGATTCGCAGCCTCTCCAGATGAACTTGCAAACGGCCGGTCTGTTATCATGGGCCGATCGGCTGTCTGTACCGCCATGGTATCCGTCCCATTCGATTCTCGAAGGTCTTGAACATGAATTCCACGATTGCCTCCGCGTTGCTTCCCGAAGTCCAGGAGTTCTTGGCAGAAGAAACGTTGGCGAGTTTCGTTGGTGGGAAACCGGTCCATAGCGAGGACGGTGCGACCTTCACCACCTACGATCCCGGGTCGGGTGAGAAGTTAGCGGACGTTCATGACCTGGAACCGAATGACGTGGCCCGCGCCGTGGATGTCGCCAACGAAGCGTTTCGCAAACAGCCTTGGGCCCGACTGCCGGCGAACGAGCGCGGTGCGTTGCTCCACCGCCTGGCGGATGAAATCGAAAAGCGAAAGGCAATCATTGCCCAGATCGAAGCACTCGACGCAGGCAAGATCGAGTCGCAGGCGCAAGGGGATGTCCAAAATTTCGTCGACACCCTGCGCTATTTCACCGACTTGGCCCAACATGTCCAGCATCGAACCACGCTGGCAGTCAAAGGCCACGAAGCCTGGACGGTGCGTCAACCTTGGGGCGCATGCGCATTCATCTTTCCTTGGAACTTCCCTTTCCTCCTGATCGGCTGGGGGATCTCTCCGGCGCTCGCTGCTGGCAACACCGTGGTCATCAAACCGGCCGAAGACACGCCCCTATCGGCAATCTACCTGGCGAGAGTCGCGAAGGAAGTCGGTATTCCCGATGGAGTGATCAACGTGGTGACCGGCCGCGGTGAAACGGCCGGCGCGGCGCTGAGCGCCAACGTGAACATCAAACGAATGTCGTTCACCGGATCCCCTGAGGTCGGACGGCTTGTCGCGCAGTCATGCGGCCACAACCTGGTCCCGGTCAAACTGGAGCTCGGTGGCAAGGGAGCCGCGGTCGTGTTTGACGACGTCGACATTCCTGATACCGCCGAAAAGCTTGTCAACGCAATCACGTTTCATACCGGACAGGTCTGCTGTGATGCGACTCGCTGGCTCGTTCAGCAAGACATCTATGACAAGTTTGTGAGCGAGTGTGTCAGCCGATTGAGCGAGGTGCGTGTCGGCTACCAACTCGATGGCAACACACAGATGGGACCGGTCGTGAACGACAAACAGCTTCAACGGGTGCTCGGCTACTTGGAGAAGGGCAGGGCGGAAGGAGCCGAATGCGTGCTCGAAGGAGGCTTGGCAACGGTCGATGGCTTCCCTGGCCATTTCGTCAAGCCAGCGTTGCTTGCCGGTTCGCTCGATAACGTCGCGGCGCGCGAGGAGATCTTTGGTCCGGTCGCCTATCTAGCAAGCTTCCGAAACGAAGAGGAGGCGGTACGGATGGCGAATCATACCGATTACGGCCTCGCCAATAGTGTCTGGACGTCTGACCTCGGGCGGGCGTCCCGAGTTGCCGAATCGATGGTCGCTGGCAACAGTTGGATCAATGCTCATAACGTGTTCGCCCAGGGCGTGCCTTACGGTGGCGTCAACAAGAGTGGCATGGGTGGCGGCGTGCTGTCCATCGAAACGCTGCTTGATTATTGGCGCAACACATCGGTCGTTCGCCCTCTCTAACGCAACCCCAACACCGTCGCCTCGTGTACGATGGACTTCCAAGTCCGTCGCCTTGCGTACGATGGACTTCCAAGTCCGTCGCCTTGCGTACGATGGACTTCCAAGTCCGTCGCCTTGTGTACGATGGACTTCCAAGTCCGTCGCCTTGAGTGTTTTGTGAATCGACGGACTTGGAAGTCCATCGTACGGGTTCGCTGCCCGGGTTCCTTGTCCGGGGGTTGGGGCGATCGTTACTCACCCAACTGGTCTCGTAGCGACTTCATGCCACGATGGAGCAATCCAGCGATGGCCCCGGGGGACTTGTCCAACTGCTCGGCAACCTCGCTGAGCTTCATCCCTTCCAAGTAGTGCAAGCGGATCGCATCACGCTGCGATTCGGGAAGCCGATTCACCGCTGCAGCAAGTTGCAGGACCTTCTCACTCATCGCCACATTTTGACTGGGTGTCGGTCCGTCTCCAGCCAGCAAACCCTGCAGTCGCATCGACGAGGCCGCTAGTTTTTGCTCCATCGATTGTTCACGGCGGATGTCTCGCTTGTCTCGATGCAGATCACGATCCAAGTGACAAAGATGACGGGCAAGAATCTGTCGCAACCAGCCACGAAATTCCGCTTCGGTGCTGCCGCGAAACCCATCGAGTCCTTGCACCGCCTGCATCATCGCCTGCTGGACAATGTCGGAGGCTCCAACCTTCGCCTGATAGGCCTTGCGCATCTGTGTCCGAGCCAACATGCGTAAGTACGGCTCGTAACGGGCCACCACGACGGGATCGCTGACGTCGATCGGTTCACTCTCAGGATCAAAACCATTTTCAAGACTCATTGGCCTCTAGCTCCTTTCCCGAAAACTGGTGCTGACGATTCACTCCCGCGAGTTGTCCGGTTTCCTCTCGGACACATTCGATGACCACCTCTGCCAACCTATCGAGTTCTTGCTGGTTGGCCGACAGTGGCGGCATCAGCACGATCACGTCGCCGAGGGGACGAATCCAAACTCCCTTTTGGATGGCTCGCTCACAAACCTTGCGACCGACGAGCATCGAAGGATCAAAGCTAGCCTTCGTCAGGCGGTTTTCGACGAGCTCGATGCCGAGCATCAAACCGCGTCCGCGCAGGCTACCGACATGCGGATGATCATCCAACTGGCCGAGTTGGTCTCGCAGGTGATCCCCCTTGGATGTCACCTGAGCCAGCGTCGTCTCTTGCTCGAAAAGATCGATGGAAGCCAGGGCGGCCGCGGCCGCCAGCGGATTGCCGGCGAAGGTGTGGCCATGAAAGAATTGACGCGACGCAGACACCGGTCCGAGGAATGCGTCGTAAACATGCGGGCGTGCCAAGGTCGCCGCCATCGGCAGGTACCCTCCGGTCAATCCTTTCCCCAAGCAGAGAATGTCGGGCGTGACCCCCTCATGCTCGCAAGCGAACAGAGTGCCCGTCCGCCCGAATCCCGTTGCCACTTCATCACAAATCAAAAGCACTTCGTACTGATCGCACAACTCGCGGACTCGACGCAACAGCCCCTCGGGGTGCGTGATCATGCCAGCGGCGCCTTGAACCAGCGGTTCCATCACCACCGCGGCCAACTGCGAGTGATGAGCTTGCAGCAGCGACTCGATCTGCCCCGCGTAGAAATCGCACGACGCTTCCATGGCCACACCCTCTGGCAACCGATAGGTGCAGGGCAGGGGACCGCGAATGGGAGTGAAAAGAATCGGCGCGAACAGCTGATGAAAGTACTTGATACCACCCAGCGAGACCGCTCCGGTGGTGTCACCGTGGTAGGCCGACGCAAGGGCAAGGTACTGCGTCTTCTCGGGGCGAGGATCCGTCCGCTGTTGCCAGTACTGGAACGCCATCTTGATCGCCGCTTCCACGCCCGACGATCCATCGTTACTGAAGAACACGTGGGACAAATCACCCGGCGTGATTTCGACCAACCGCTGAGCCAATCGCTCCGTGGTATCGCACGACATCCCCAGGGTGGTCACGTGCGCGACCCTTTCGAGTTGATCGCGGATCGCCTCGTTGATCTCCGCTCGCCCATGGCCGTGCACGTTGCACCACAGGCTCGCTGCCCCATCAAACAGACGCCGACCATCGTTGGTCGTGAGCCAACACCCGCTGGCTCGCACGATCACCAGCGGATCGTAGTGGGCCATCTGTGTGAATCCATGCCAGTGGCACGATGGATCGGGAAGTGGGGTCGTCATGGAATGCTTCAAAACGGGCTTTTGCGGTTCGCATCCAGTTCAGCAACCGGTACAACTAGGGTGCCCGGGTCCCGCCCCCTTCGCCCATCTCTGGCAATCCAAGCCGCCGCGTTCCGACCGGGACCAGAGTGGCAAAACGGGAGCAGGGCAACCAGCGGCAACGCAATTTGCGACAGGGCGATCGGGAACAAGGGAAGATTGGGCGAATTCGAGACAAAGGAGTGATGCGGGCGATGGCACGAGAAGCAGTCTACCAACAATCCGATCCGGAGACCGCCCAGGCGGAAGGTTTGCCGCGTGAGCAGGACAACTCGCTGCGTCCACGCCTGATGGCCGAGATGGTTGGCCAACGCGACGTCATCGAACGACTGCACATCGCGATCGAGGCGGCCCAGAAACGTGGCGAGCCCCTGGGCCATATTCTATTCGATGGTCCTCCGGGACTTGGCAAGACCACCTTCGCCACCGTCATTCCGGCCGAGATGGGAACCTCGGTGCAAATGGCCAACGGCGCCGGCTTGAAGGCCCCCAAGGATCTTCTTCCCTACCTGACGAACCTGTCCGAAGGAAGCGTGCTGTTTATCGACGAGATCCATCGGGTCCCCAAAGCAGTCGAGGAGTATCTTTACACCGCGATGGAGGATTTCCGGATCGACATCATCCTTGGCGATGGAGTCAACGCGCGAACCCTCAATTACGAACTGCGTCCCTTCACGCTGATCGGTGCCACCACGCGGGCCGGCATGCTGAGTGCCCCGTTGCGAGACCGTTTCCAAATTCGCGAGCACCTTGGCTGGTACAACCACACGGAACTCTGTGAGATCGTTCGACGGAACTCTGTCAAACTTGACATCCCCGTCGATCAGGACTCGGCCAGCGTGATCGCCTCGCGCAGTCGCAGCACACCGCGGTTGGCCAACAACCGTCTGCTTTGGGTCCGCGACTATGCCCAGAGCAAAGCCGACGGCAAGGTCACCGACCAGTTGGCGACATTGGCGTTGGACATGATCGGAATCGACCCACTTGGACTTGATAAACAAGATCGCGGCTATCTCGATACGTTGATGCGAGTCTTCGTCGGCGGCCCGGCGGGACTGGAGGCGATCGCCCACACCATGAATGTCAGCAGCGACACGTTGGAGGACGAAGTGGAGCCCTTTTTGCTCCGCAGCGAGTTGATCGTGCGCACACGGCGTGGTCGCATCGCCACCGCCAAGGCCTACCAGCACCTGGGCCGAGTCGTCCCCAAGCCGCAATGATCAAGCCACAATGATCAAGCCACAATGACCAAGCCGGCGGACACACGCAGCTTTGCTGCGTTTCTTACGAGTCTCGGAGAGACTCGCCTACGGTAGCCTTTGATCGTGTATCCTCACGCGGAACCTTCCCTTTTCCTGCCCATTGATGGACCCGCGATGATTCGCACCCGTTTCGCCCCCAGTCCCACCGGTTACCTTCACATCGGTGGTGTCCGCACCGCACTCTTCAATTGGTTGCTGGCCAAACAGTCGGGCGGCCAATTCGTCTTGAGAATCGACGACACCGATGCGGGACGAAACGTGGCCGAGGCGCTGCAGCCGATCCTGGATGGATTTCGCTGGCTGGGACTGAACTGGGACGAGGGGCCCGAGGTGGAGGGACCGCACGCGCCCTACTATCAGTCGCAGCGATCCGATCGATATCGTGATGCGGTTGAACAATTGCTCGCGTCCGGACACGCCTACCGAGACTATGCCAGACCCGAAGAGTTGCAGGTGGAGCGGGAAGCGGCGGAGAAGCGAGGCGAGCGATACTTTTACGATCGTCGCTGGGCCGCCGAAACAGACGAAGAGGCCAGCGTTTTCGAATCCGAAGGACGTCCTCGCACCGTACGGCTCAAGATGCCGCGCGATGGGGAGTGCGTGATCGACGATCTGGTTCGCGGTGAGGTTCGCTTTGAGTGGGCCAAGGAACAAGACACCGTCATTCAGCGCCCCGACGGGAGCTGTCTTTACCACCTGGCGAGCGTGATCGACGATCATGATTTCCAAATCACCCACGTGGTTCGGGCGGAGGAGCATCTGCCTAACACACCACGCCAGATTTTCATTCTGGAATCGCTTGGATACGATCGTCCTGCCTACGCGCACCTGCCTTACGTAGCGGAACCCGGTGGCTCCGCGAAACTCAGCAAGCGGAAGCTCGCTAAGTACCAGAAGAACAAGGACTTCGCCCAACTGCTTGCCCGTGGACAGGAGATCGCGGCGCGCTGTGGGATCCCCACCGAAGCCGATACCTTCAACCCGGTGATTGTTGACTTCTATCGCGAAATTGGCTTCGAACCCGAAGCAATCCTGAACTACTTGTTGCTGCTAGGGTGGTCGCTCGATGGACAGACCGAGAAGTTCACCGTCGACGAGATGATTGAAAAATTCACTCTTGATCGCGTCAACAAGTCTCCCGCCTCGTTTGACCCCAAGAAGTTGTCCGCGTTTCAAGCCGATGCCTTTGCCCAGTTGCCTTTGCAGACGCGAGTCGAACGTGTCGAGCCCTTCGCACGGGCCGCCGGCATGCTGACGACGCCCGAAGCCGAAGATCGGCTCGCTGCAGTCGTCGAATCTGCCAGTGATCGGTTGACCATGGCGGGTGACATCATCGACTATGACTACTTGTTCTCAGAACAGATTCATTACGACGACGCGGCCTTTGAGAAACGGATTCGCAGCGCCGAGGGAGCAACTCAACATCTGGCCTCGCTCAACAAGCGACTGGCGGGCTTGGAGCCATTCGACGCCGCCTCGGTCGAGGCCGCCGTCAATGAGTACTGCGAATCGGTCGGAATCCGGCTGCGCGATATCATTCACGCCCTTCGTGTGGCGACGACCGGAATCACATCGGGCTTTGGCATGTTCGAGACCCTGGCCATCCTGGGTCGGGACCGTGTGATCGCCCGTATCGACGCCGCGATTGCGCACGTGAGTGGCTAAAATCGAGTTCGCGACCCGATGCAGCCCTCCGACCCGATGCAGCCCTCGGGCAGGCTCGCCAGGCTGTCGACGTCCCTGCTCAGGCTACCCGCGACCGATTGTCACTACCATTCCTACGCGGCAGCGACTTCCTACAATGAAGTTGTTCGCTGGAGCCTCGTTTCTCGGTTAAAAAAGTGGACGCCGCGCGGAGCGTGACCAACTCAAACCATTTTTCTGTGAAAGCCATGTTGAAAACGAAACCGAACCCAGGCGTTGGCATTGTTGCGCTGCTCGGATTCTCCCTGCTGTTGGTCGGGTGCTCGGCAGAACCGGCGCCAGTCGCATTCGAGCCCAATCTGGTCCTGACGACCAAGTACCAGGTCAAGAATCCCGAATTGCCGATGGAACAGGCTTCGGTCGATTCGAACTGGGTCGTCACCACCATGTTTGGCAC
The DNA here is from genome assembly GCA_963767665.1 of Pirellulaceae bacterium. Classification (GTDB taxonomy): domain Bacteria; phylum Planctomycetota; class Planctomycetia; order Pirellulales; family Pirellulaceae; genus Rubripirellula. Next base: position 1,730,326 of record CAVYFC010000008.1, on the reverse strand, counting down.
CCCCGATCAGCCGCGTTTGCCAGAGGTGGTGATGGAGGACCCTGAGCTTTCCAAGGTCGTGTCGCTGGAGAAGCTGACGCGAGCTTCGGGACCGGAACATGCCGAAGGTCGCGGACTGTTCCGGACACTTTGTGCCAGTTGTCACGGTGTCTCAGGCAACGGTCGCGGTCCCGTTGGGGCCGCCCAAGTTCCCTACCCGCGTGATTACCGCATGGGGATCTTCAAGTTCAAGTCAACCGCGCGGGTGCCAAGCCGACCAAGGATGACCTGAGACGCGTGATCAAGCATGGTATCGCGGGCACAAACATGAAGAACGTCCAAGAGCTGCTTGCCGTCGAAAAGCTTACCCGCGGTCCCGATGCGGCCGCTTGGTTACCCAAAACGATTACCGATGAAGATGTCGACGCGTTGGTCGACTACGTGATCTATCTTTCCTGGCGCGGCGAACATGAGCGGCAGCAGGTCGATATGGCCATCATGGACGGGATCATCGAACAGGACGGTGACCGCCTGATCAACTCCGACTTTGGAAACCAGATCGGATGGCAAGATCGAGAGTCCCGAAGGGCCTCCAAAGAGCGAATCGCTGCTCTTGCCAAGATGGACCAGGAAGATGAACCGTTGAGCGTCTCCGAGAAGGAGGAACTCGAAACGGCCGAGCAGTTTGAGGAGGACTGGAGTTACGCCGAGGAGTATGCCACCGACATCGGTGATTCCTGGCTAGAGGCCGAGGACAAGGTGGTCGAAGTTCCCGATCCGCCGTCGGATCTCCCGCTCGCGGAATCGTACGCCGACGTGCTGAAATTTCGGCAGGGGGATCAAGCCTCTGCATTCGAGGCCTCGGTGAAACGCGGGCAAGCGGTGTTCATCAGCAAGGAAGCTTCCTGCAGCAAATGCCACGGCGAAAAGGGTCTGGGGAACGGGCAGACCACCGACTACGACGACTGGACCAAGGACTGGACGCAACGCGTGGGAATCGAATTGCCCAAGGAGCAGGACTTGCTCGTGCCCCTGCTCGCTCGAGGGGCCCTGCCACCTCTCAACGCCATGCCTCGCAATTTTGCGGAGGGGATCTTTCGTGGCGGCTCCGCGTCCACCGACTTGTACCGCAGGATCACACAGGGAATTGACGGTTCACCCATGCCGGCGGCAACTTTTGTCGAAGGCAAGTACGAAGAGGAAGACATCTGGCACCTGATCAATTTCATCCGTTCGCTGCAGACCGAAGAATCGGTCGAGCCCCCGCTCAGCGCCACCTAGGTGGAGAAACGGCTCTGCCTGACGTGGTCCGATCAGACCAGCCGCGGCTTGAAGACACGTACGATGGACTTCCAAGTCCGTCGATCCATCCCTCGTCAGGCCCATCCCTCGTCAGGCCCATCCCTCGTCAGGCCCATCCCTCGTCAGGCGACGGACTTGGAAGTCCATCGTACGGATTGGGGGCAGAGTCGAACGGGATGAACGTGGCGGTAATCGGCTAAGTTTTGTTCGATTGGCGATTGACGCTTGTCAATTTGTCGGTGCGATTGCCTTCCCGACCTCCGTTTTGCCTCCGCGCACTCTACGAAGATGCACAGACATTCGCTAACCTACTCACGCGGTCACGTCGGTGGCCCTTGAGCAGGAATCGCAAAGGTGGATCAATGAGTGAGTCGTCAGAGATTCGGGAATCCGAAAAGCGGGAACCCAAGAACTTCGTCGAACAGGCCATCGACTCCGATTTGCAATCGGGTCGGTTTTCCGGGGTCTTTACCCGCTTCCCCCCTGAGCCCAACGGCTACCTGCACATCGGACATGCGAAGAGCATCTGTCTGAATTTCGGTCTCGCCAAAACTTACGGTGGTACCTGCAACCTTCGATTTGATGACACCAATCCAACCAAGGAAGAGGTGGAATACGTCGATTCGATCATGGAGGACATTCGCTGGCTCGGCTTCGAGTGGGACGAGTTGCACTATGCCAGTGACTACTTTGAACAGTTGTATCAGTGGGCGGAAACGCTGATCCAAAATGGGGACGCGTTCGTTTGTGATTTGAGCGCCGATGAGATTCGCGAGCACCGGGGCACGTTGACCGAAACGGGCCGTAACAGTCCCTATCGCGACCGCAGCGTCGACGAGAACCTCGATCTGTTTCGTCGCATGCGAGCCGGCGAATTCGCCGACGGTTCTCGGTCGCTTCGCGCCAAGATCGACATGGCCTCCCCCAACATCAACCTGCGTGACCCGGTGATGTATCGAATCCTGCGGGCCACCCACCATCGCACGGGTGACGACTGGTGCCTCTATCCAACCTACGACTGGACACACGGCCAAAGCGACTCAATCGAAGGGATCTCTTTTTCGATTTGCACTCTGGAGTTTGAGAATCATCGGCCGCTTTATGATTGGTATTGTCAGAAACTGAGAATCCACCATCCGCGTCAGATCGAGTTCGCCAAACTGAAACTAAGCACGTTGCTGATGGGCAAGCGTTTCATGCTGCGGATGGTCAAGGAAGGCTACGTCAGTGGCTGGGACGACCCCCGAATGCCCACCATCTGCGGCTATCGACGACGTGGCTACACCCCTGAGTCGATCCGCAATTTCTGTGCAGATGTCGGGGTGGCGAAGTTCAACAGCACGATCGATATCGTCCGCCTCGAGAACGCCGTTCGGGAACATCTCAATCGCGTGGCGCCTCGCCGCATGGCGGTCCTGGATCCGATCAAGTTGACGATTACAAATTGGCCCGAGGGCAAGGTTGAAATGACCGAGGCCGTTAACAATCCCGAGGACCCATCGGCCGGCGTTCGACAGGTGCCCATCAGCGGAAGCCTGCTGATCGAGCAAGAAGACTTTCGCGAGGAAGCACCTCGCAAGTTCTTTCGATTGAAGAAAGGTGGTGCGGTTCGATTGCGTGCCGGTTACATCATCGATTGCCACGATGTAATCAAAGATGAAGATGGCAATGTGATTGAGATCCTCTGCACCTACGATCCGGAAACACGGAGTGGATCGGATCAGTCAGGTCGAAAGGTAAAAGGGACGATCCACTGGGTCAGCGCGGAGCATGCGAAACGGGTCGAGGTGCGACTCTATGATCGACTCTTTACGACGGAAGATCCAGGTTCACCTGAAGAGGGCAAGACTTACCTCGACTATCTGAACGCCGATTCGCTGCAAGTCGTCAACGCCTTTGTGGAACCCGCTTTGGCCGAACAGGAAGTTGGTGATCGCATTCAGTTCGAACGGCTTGGTTACTTCGTCGTCGATCAAGACAGCACCGACGAGAAACCTGTCTTCAACCGCATCGTCCCCCTGCGAGATTCCTGGGGAAAGATGGAAGCGAAAGGCAAGACCGAGTAAGACTACCGTAGCCGAGTCTCTCCGAGACTCGTAAACAATGCAGCAAAGCTGCCAATGTCCGCCTTGGAAATGCGGACCTACGTCGAATCGTAAGCAACGCTGCAACGCTGCGCGGCATCCGCGTTGCAAATGCCGACCTACTTGCACCTACAAAAAAACCTCGCCTGAGCGAACTCAGGCGAGGTTCGTTTCTAAATCAAGCTCAGCGGAACCTTACTGGTTCAACTGCTCTTCGACTTGTTCCTTCGAAGCACGGGTACCGAGTGCACCCCAGAGACCGTAAGGACTCTTCTTACCACGATTGTTAGCGAAGTTGATCGAGGAAGCCCGACCATCACCCGCCTCAGTCGAGTCGGTCATGAAGACAACTGCACCGTCACCCATCAGCACGTGAGCACCACCTTGATGGCGGCTCGAAGCACCGAAGGCACCCGGTTCATCATGCCAGTTGTTACCGCACGATTCACGGTTTGGAGGCAGAATGGTCCAGCCCATCGAGGCGTAGTGCATGTTGGTTGCCCAACTCGCTCCACGGGATTCGGCCTGACCGAATTCACGAGCAGGAGGGGTACCGCCATCGGTACCATCCGACCAGAATTGGGGCGTCTCGGGACTGATCCAATTCATGTCACGGCAGAAGTTGGGGTTGTACACGGCACCGGCGGTACCAGTCGCATCCCAAGGCTGACCTGCCGTGTCGGTAGCAATCGTGGTGCGGATATCGCGGTCACCCAGTTCGGTGGCCACTTCCAACATCGCGATCGTATTCGACAAACCATCCAGAATGTCTCGGAACTTCATTTCCTTGTGCATCGAGAAGAAGCCACGCTGACAAGCGTTGGCGTACTGCGATTCCCAATTGTCAGTAGGTCGAAGCGTGTGGTGGAACGTGACACCCAACTTACCCATTTGGTGGCACGAATCACCCATGCACGAAACGTAGTTGGTTCGTCCTGGGGTCGACACGCCGAAACCAGGGTCGCTAGGACAGCGTAGGGTCGGAATCTCGGTCAACCAAGGAATGTAGTTCCAGCGACTTCGAACGCTCGGTCCCATGGCGTTCCACTGAACGTTGGGGCCATGACATGCGGCGCTCGTACCAGCAACACCTGAGTTACGTCCTTGAGTGGCCCCTTGCCCGCCGGTGAACTCGATGCTGGGATTCGAAATCTTCTCCCAAAGTGCTTGCTGCTCGATGAAAGGAAGAATTCCAACCAAGCTGCTCAGCTGACGCATGCTGGCACACTCGTTCTCTTTCCACCACTCGCCGTCGTTACCGATGGCCAAGTCATTGGGGCCCGAACCGGTGCCCTGCGTCGGGATCTGCTTGTAGGCAGAATGATAATTATGAATGCCGAGGCCGATCTGTTTGAAGTTGTTACTACAACTCATACGGCGAGCGGCTTCGCGAGCCGCCTGGACTGCTGGCAATAGCAACCCAACAAGAACGCCAATGATGGCAATGACAACAAGCAATTCCACCAACGTGAAACCACTCGTTACCGACTTCCTAAGCTTCATGAAATTCTCCTGAAGTACTGGAGGAAAAAGGAAGAAGAGCTAGAGACGCACAACCACAAAATTCCGCAGCTGCGACGATCTTTCACCCATGTATCCAACTGTAAAGATTAACAAAACGACCGTAAAGAATAGCAAAACAATTCCCCGAAGGAACAAGTTCTACGGAAATTGCGTAGAAAAGCTTTCCCATGAGTGTAATTTGGCGGCAAGCTCACCGCCCTCAAGTCTAACGGAATTTCGTGCGGGATTCACGGATTCAATACGCTCTGCGTTGAAAGTTTTCCGTCTCTCCGCGCCCACCATGCCCCCCTGAAGAGCAAAGCGGCCCCAGCCATTCGGTTTCGCCCGAACGCTGAAAGCGAGAGGTCACAGAGAATTCGGTCACTCAGATCTCGGACATTACGATGAATCGGTTCGTCACACCCGCGACTGCGCTTTAGAACGCGTCAGAACGGGAAGAGATCCCTTGAAATTCTCGGGATGTGAGTTTTTCGTTACTTTCTTTTCACTCGTTGCGAAAACGGCCGGTAATGGTGGAGCAGATTCGGTCAACATGCATTTGTCAGGCCTCATTATCCCAGTGTCCCATTTTGGACGCTCCCTTTTCCTAGCTCGGACGTTCATCGTGCGTTGGTCCCGAACCCTTTTCGTAGTGATCACTCTTGGTTCGCCCCTGTTGATCGTGGTGCCAGGTGGCTGTGGAAAGTCAGACCAGAATCGCCCTCATGGCAGTGATCAGGCCGTATCCGATCCAATCGATTCGGTTCGCCAAATGCGAGATGCACTGCGGGTCGGTCAGTGGGAAAGGGCACTGAAATTTTCGCAACAGGCAATGCTGTCCAACCCTGATGATCCCCAAATCATCCAGGATGCGGCCAAGGCCAATGCGATGTGTGGCCACAAGCGCGAGGCGGCGAAGCTGTTGGTCGACGGTCTTGCTTTGACGAATTATTCGCCTGCAGCAAGTGTGGACTTCGCCTTTCAAGCCCTGATCGACGTCGGCGAGTTGTACGAAGCGATTGAACTTCTGGAACGAACGGTGAGTGCCCACCCCGACGATCATCAACATCGCCGGATGCTTGTCGGAATGTTAGGCGAAGCCCAGCGCCCCGAGCGAATCGGACCGCACTATGAAACGTTGATCCAGAAGCGAGCCTTTGATTTTCCGTTGCTCGTCGCGATCTCCGAAGCCACGACGAGGCGTTTCTATCCCAAGACCGGGGAGTTGATGATCGAGCGAAATCCATCGGATCATCGCGTGCGTCTGGGCGAGGCTCGCTACCGCCTCGACTTGAAAGAGGTCGAGGAGGCGCGGCGAGTCCTCGAACAGATCCTCGAGCACCATCCTGATTTTGCGCGGCCCATGCGCTGCTGGGGCAGGTCCTCATCGAACAACAGCAGCTCGATGAGATCAACCAGTGGCGCGACGCCGCACCAGAGGGGAGCGATGAATTCGCTGATTACTGGTTGACACTTGGAGATTGGGCCAGCTCTCGTAACCAGCTACCAGAGGCTGCGCGAGCCTACTGGGAGGCAACGCGCCGCGATCACAACGACCCCAATGCGTGGTCTCGACTTGCCCTCACTCTGCGGCGGATTGCCAGTGATTCAAGCGTCACCGACATGCCGTTCACATCGGCAGATGTGGAGGATATCGACAAGCGGGTCGCGGATCTTCTTGAGATGCGTAAGCACCTGTTTGGATTCGAGAAGAGCGGCCGAATCAGTCAGCGCTACGCCGTCGAGACCGCGAAAAATCTGGAAAGCCTGGGACGGTATTGGGAAGCCGAGGCATGGTCCGCTGCGGCCACAACGCTAACAGACGACCCCTCCAAAGAGCTTGAGTCGGTCCGTCAATCGATCGTCCAAAAGCTGAAGCAAGATCCCAACTGGCTTTCCATCGCGGGTCATCCCTCGCTATCGATGGATCTTTCGGTCTACCCGATGTTGCCTGATGTTGCTGGATCGCAGGATGGCGTTCCCCAGAGTTCACGTGACATCGCTGTGGTGCCTGAAATTGAATCAAGCGACCACATCCGATTGCTGGATGCCAGTGAGACTTGGGGCCTGGATGGCATCGGGGCAGGGAACTACGCGAGCGACGCCCGACTGGGTCCGCTGATCCGTTCGACCGGCGTCGGTGGGGGAGCCATTGATTACGACCTGGATGGTCGGTCGGACGCGCTGGTGATGGGTGCAGGCGGGACGATGCTCCAACGCGATTCGTTCCCCAACGAGCTTCTTCGAAACCTCGGGGACCACTTCACGCCAGTCACCGAATCAACGCAAACGGGTGATACAGGTTTTGGACAAGGACTTGCCGTCGGCGACTTCAACGAAGACGGGTTTCCAGATCTGTTTTATGCCAACCTGGGGAAAAACCGTTTGCTGCGCAACAATGGGGACGGAACGTTTACCGACTGCACCGAACTTCTTGATGACGGTGGGGCCATGCAATGGACGACTTGCGCTGCCTTCGTCGACATCGACCAAGATGCGATCGCCGACCTGGTCACGACCAATTACTGCGAAGCGATGGCAACGCTCGATCGTGCCTGCCCACGATCGGACGGAGTGCTTGGGCCCTGTCACCCGCTAAAATTCCCAGCTGATCGAGACCAATACTTCGCCGGGTCTGGCGATGGCAAGTTGATCGATGCGACCGCGAGGTGGATCCCCTCGATTTCACCCGGCCGCGGTTTGGGGATTCTCGCTGGATCGCTTGATGGAAAGGGCTTGGGGATCTTCATCGCCAATGACATGTCCAGCAACGAATACTACACGCGGCCCACCGATGGCAGCACCCAACTGATCGAGAGCGCGTCGGCGCGAGGCGTTGCCGTCGACGGCCGTACCTTGACGCAAGCATCGATGGGAATTGCCAGCGGAGACCTGGACGGCGACGGCGATCTGGACATCTTCGTCACCGGTTTCGGCAAGGAGTACAACATTTACTACGAACAGGTGGCGCCGGGTCTTTGGAAGGATGAAACCAGAAAGCTCGGCCTGGTGGAGCCTTCATTGCAGTGGGTCGGTTTCGGCACCCAGGCGATTGATCTTGACAGTGACGGGATCGACGAACTGATCGTCACCAATGGGCACATTGGTGACTTCCAGGACGATGAATTGTCCTTCGAGCAACCCTTCCAGGCTTTTCGTCGCGACAAGTCGGGTGGGTTCGCAGTCCTGGAGGATAATTCTTGGGGCGAATACTTCACCAAGCCCCACGTCGGCCGGGCGTTGTGGACGATCGATGCAGACAGCGATGGACGAAACGATTTGATGCTGACCCACACCGACGAACAGGTTCGCTTGTTACTGGTCGCTGGGGAAGATATCCATCATCGAATCGGCTTCAAGCTGGTCGGTACCAAGAGCTCGCGAGATGCGATCGGAGCGGTGATCCGATTCGAGGCTGGCGGCCGACAACGCACCCTCTGGTGCCTCTCTGGCCACGGCTACATGACCGCCAATGAACAGATTCTTCGCGCAGGCTTCGGCGCCACCGATCGAGTCGAAAACGTTACGGTTACCTGGCCCGATGGGACCGTCGAACCAATCGGCTCACTCGAAGCCGATCACCAGTACACGATCGTCGAGGGTGACTCGCAAGCGGTGGCCACCCGAGACTATTGATCCAAGACGATGGATCGTCCACAGAAGGCTGGAAACAAGAAGTGAGCGCAGAGACGGAGAGGCGGTGAGTCGCAAAGAAGAAATCCCAACGCTCGCCCTGCGACTCACCGCCTCTCCGTCTCTGCGCTCACTTCCTCTCCATCCCATCCTGTGGCAGATCCGATAACGAAAAGGCTTCGCCGCTTCCTTCGATGATCAGCATGCGTTGGTCGGTAGCAACCTTTTCAAACGTCTCCATTTTGCCATCGGGCCAATCGACGGTCACTCGTACGGGGGCATTCGCTTCGCCAAGCCCGAACGCGACCACAGGCTGATTGCGCGCGATGTAACCATCTCCTGCGGTGACCCATGAACGGAAGCTTCCCACGCTGGATTCAACCGTGACTTTTGCCCCGACCGCATCTCGTTCGCTTTCAACTCCGACCAACTGCACCTGCAGCCAGTGACCTTGTGTGTCGGTTTGGTTCAGGAGAATCGCTGACGGTTCACCCAGATGGGTGACGACGAAGTCCTGTTTGCCGTCCCGATTCAGATCCACACGCGCCAGTCCTCGTCCAAGATGCTTTCGCCCCCAGTAACCCGATGGATCGTTGACATCAATTAGCTTGAAGCGACCACCGACATTGCTGAACAACTGGGCCGGTTGCTCGAATGGCTCGTCGATCGTGATCGCCTTTTCGATGTGGCCATTGGTGACAACCAAATCGAGCAAGCCGTCGTTGTCATAATCAAGCGTCTGCGTTCCAAATCCCAGAACGGCTTGACTCGCCTCCGCTAATCCATACTGGACGTTTTTCTCCAGGAACGACTCGCCAAGATTGAGAAACAAGCTGGAGTTGCGATTCTGATAGTTGCTGATGTGGATATCGATCGTCCCACTGTTGTCAACATCTCCCACCGCGATCCCCATGGAGGCTGTCTTGGACCCACGAATTCCAAAGGCGCATCCCACCGCGGGCGCGATATCGGACCAGCCCCCACTGGTGGCATCACGAACCCACAACTGATCCGGGTAGAGGTCGTTCCCGACGAAAACTTCATTACCGGGCTTTTGATCGAAGTTCGTGACGATCAACCCAAGCCCGCTGCGATAATCCGTTTCGTCCGTGTTGAACTGCTGAATCGACATGCCTCCGCTTCCGTCATTGATGCAGATTCGATCAGCTCCCGGGGCGTACTGCATCGGCGACATCGCCTTGATGACTTGCCGTGCTTCATTTCGTTTCGGCAAGAAGATCATCTCGGGATCGTCGACGTAGGAGAGTTCGAAGATATCGGGTAGCCCATCCCCTGTCAGATCTGCGATCGCCACCGATGCCGGTACCCGAAACTGATCATGGGGATCGATGACGGGAGTGTGTCGAAAGGTGCCGTCCCCGTTGTTGATCAACAGCGTGTCGTCGCCCAGATTGGCAACCACTAGATCCGCGAAGCCATCCTGATTCCAGTCCCCGGCGGTGACGCCCATGGAGTACCGAAAATCGGTTGCCTCTGCAGACGCCGTGACATCCAGCATCTTGAATTCGTAGGCATCGTCGACAGCCCTATGCTCACCGACCGAATCCTCACCAACGTCATCCCCACGAGCGCCCGATTGACGACCCCCAGCACTGGGCATGTTGCGATAGAGTTGATTGGAGAGAGGACCTTGGAAGGAAGGCGGATCGGAACCACCTTGGGCAAAGTACAGATCGGAGTTTCCGTCCAAGTCAAAATCCAAACAGGCAACCGCACCGCCGTACGTTTGATAAATTGCGAATCCTTCGCTCTGAGGTTTCGCAGCAACTTGGTAGGCGTGATTCAATCCAAGCTTCGCTGCAACGTTGAGGAAACTCGCAGCGGTTGGCGACTTGGCGGGCTGAGCCCGACGGTCGGATGGTCCGGCGACTCGACGCTGGATTGCCTCAAGCGATGGCAGCGGATAGGCGTTGAGGTCGATGCCGCAAAGCCGATCCTCTCGACTTGCAAATCCTTCATCGCTAGCGACAAGTTGCTGGAGCCGATCGTTGTTGGCAACTTGTTGCTCCTCCATTGCTCCGCGTTGGTGATCCTCGATGGACTTCCAAAGCACTGCCTCCAGCGGCCGATTCAATTTCTCCAACAAGACAATCAAGTCGGCCATACGATCTGGATCTGGAGGGCTGGTTTCGCTCAATCGGTTATTCGCCTTGATCAATTCGTTGATTTCATCCCAACGATCAATCCAGCGCTGCGATCCATCCGCGTCATCCAGCGTGAGCAAAGTCTGACCCAATCGACCGAACGAATACATGTCGGTAGGATCACGATCCGCAGCCTCAAGGAGCGCACGCGTCGCCTCTTCAAAACGCCGCTGGCTGATCAGATAGGTCCCGATCGCGGCCCAGTAGTCGGCAGTATCCCGGGTCGCATCATCGACTTGGGACAACCAAGAAAGAAATCGTCGATCGTCTTGTGCTTCGACAACTGCCCGGCCATACAAAGCGACGAGCGCAGCGGGTGCCGTGCCACTCTCCACCGACGCTTCCAGGACATCAGCCGCTTCTGAAAACTTTCCGTCGGTGAACAGCTTGCGGGCCACACCGCCCGGTCCAATTGGTGCGTAAATGACTCCCTGTTCTCGACCTCCCGTGCTAACCGCATCGCCAGCTTTGTCGGGATCGTCATGCATCGCATGGCTGAGCATGATCAATGAATGCAGTTCGTCTTGGCGGACGTTCCCAAGCTTGCAGAGTTCACGCACCTCCACCGCTGCCTCATGACGCCTGCCCTGACAATTGAGGAGAAATGCGAGTTGTCGCCGGGCGGGATAAGCGTCCGGCACGATACGCAACACGTCGCGGTACCGCTGCTCCGCATCCTCGTAACGTCCCAACTCCATGCACCAATCAGCCGATTGTCCCAACGCAGGGATGCCCGCCTCGGGATGCTCGCGAGGGATGGCATCAAGCTTCTCGATCCCCGCTGCTAGATTGCCCTGAGATGCATCCAGGTTGGCCAGCATGAACAGCACTTCCACGTCATCAGGGTCGGCAACCAGCAAGCGTGTCAGGGTCGACGCCGCTTCCGCAAACTGGCCCCTTTCCATCAGCCGAGTCGCTTGGTTCAGCCGCTGCTCACGATCAAAGAGCGCGGGCTCAGCAGGCTCGGTCGAGTTCGAGGCCGATTCGCTCGTCGATTCGCTCCTCCTTTCGATCCGCTGGACGTTTGCCGACGTATCTGTATCGTGCGCAGGTTTCGAGGCATCACAGCCGAGCAGGCCTAGGGCCAAGATCACGCACAAACAGCTAGGATGGGCAGCGAAGACTCGGGTCATCAGGAACGGTCCGGATGGGACAAAATGGGTAGGATTGGCCGTATCGAGTCGAGAATGCCCTACACAGAAAACCGGGTACGATACGTCGATTGCTACGAAACGAATCGACTTTCAGTTTATCGTCAAACTCCCTTTCAAGGCATGCACGTCGTCTCCGCTGCTGCCCGCTGCCTCAACGCTTACCAGATCAACCGAACTGTGCCTCGGCAAACTCCCAATTACGACAGATGCTTGCTACCAGATTGGCTGACCATGGGTTGGCTGCTCATCGCCTTGACCGTGAGCACGATGGGGTGCGGTGCCCGGCGGCGTGATCCCCCCCCGACTGCCGAAACCTCCAGCGACGATCCCAAAGCGGCGCTGCAGGGGGCGATCACCGTGAAGGACTGGGCGGCTGCCCTGGCTGTATCTCAACAAGCGATGATCGCCCACCCCGGCGATGCGGATGTCTTGACGAATGTGGCGATCGCGACCGCGCAAACGGGGAATCGAGTCGAAGCGGCGGAGCTTCTTGTTGAAGCTGTTCGCGCCACCGACTACGACAAGAATGGCGGTCGGATCGAAAATGCAATCGCCGGGCTGCTCGATGTCGGACACCTGTACGACGCAATCGACTTGCTACAGGACGTGGTGCAGCAGCATCCCGATGCAGCTTCCTATCGACGCATGTTGGTCGGATTTCTAAGCGAAGCCCAACTGACCGAAGATGCGGCTGAACACATGCAGGCTTTGATTCAGCAGCGTGAGTTTGACTTGCCACTCCTGCTGGCAACGACGGAAACCAGTTCGCGGCGATTCGCTAAGAGTACGATCGAGCTGCTGCTACAACGGAACCCGAATGATCTGCGCCCGCGGCTGGGCGAGGCCAAACAATTCTTGGACCAGCGTGATGCCAAGGGCGCGGAAACGGTACTACGCGAAATTCTTCGAGAGCATCCCGATTTTGCAGCTGCGCATGCGATGCTTGGCGTGGCGTTGGTGGCCCAGGGCAAACGCGACGCCCTCTCGGAGTGGCATGAATCAGTGGCTGAGGGAGCATACAACTATTCGGGCTATTGGATTGCTCTGGGAGATTGGGCGAGTAGCAAGGGTGATCTCGAAGGGGCCGTTAGGGCGATGTCCGAGGCGACCCGTCTGGCGCCCAACGAGTCCGCCTACTGGCCCATGCTTGCCACAGCGTTGCGGCAATGGCAAAGCCAAAATCCGACGTCTGACGAATTCGACATGGAGGCCGTTGCCGCCGGGATCACGGACCGTCAAACCGACTTACTTACCCTTCGCGACCAATTTGCCGCCTTCAAAGGCGATGGGCAAACCAGTCAGAAAAAGGCAGTTTCGATCGCCAAGACCCTCAGCGAGTTGGGTCGACTGTGGGAGGCGGAGGCCTGGCTTGCTGTCGCCACCACACTGCAAGAGGACCCGGCACCGGAACTGACCTCCTTTCGCGAAAGCGTCATCCAACGCTTGACGGATGATCGTGACTGGCAGAGCACACAATTCCATCCCGAACTCGCCTTCGATGTGTCGAGATTCGGGCTGCCGGACCATCTACATGATGATCAAGAAGACAATCCGCAAGCATCCGAACGACTCTCTCTCAGCAATGCGAAATCGATTCGGATGCATGACGCCGCCGCATCACTCGGCGTCTCCTTCTACGGTCGCGTGGGCGACAGCGTCGAAGGCCCTCGTATTCCCATTACTCAAACGCTCGGCTGTGGCGGAGGGATGATCGATTTCGACCAGGATGGGAGACAGGACTTGATCTTCGCAGCGGCCGGCGGGCGACTTCGCGAGCGAGACAGCGACCCGGGTGCACTCTTTCGCAATCAGGATACGTTTGTCGACGTGACCCAGGCGACAGGGTTCGGTGACACGGGCTACTCACACGGTATTGCCGTCGGCGATTTTAATGATGACGGATTCGCGGACGTCCTCGTCTTGAATCTTGGTCCCAATCGTCTTTTCCAAAACAATGGGGATGGCAGCTTTCGCGATGCCAGTGGCTTGCTCGGTGACCAGAGCGAGAGTCAATGGAGCACCAGTGGGGCAATCCTTGACGTCAACGGGGACGGTCACAATGACATTGTGATCGTGAACTACTGCGATAGTCGTGATCCGTTGGAACAGCCCTGTTTTGATTCTGCAGGCCGACAGATCAATTGTTATCCGCGAGAATATCGAGCGGCTCAGGACCAGATCTTAGCGGGGCAAGGCGATGGCTCGTTTGTCGATAAGACAGCTGAATGGATTGCCCAAGCCACGCTCGGGCGAGGACTCGGCATCGTTGCCGGTCGCCTAGACGGTCAACAGCAGTGCGTTTACGTCGTCAACGACGCCTCACCCAATACGTTCTATCGATGGTTCTCCTCGGCGAACAAGTTGCTCGATCAGGGAATCGCCAGCGGGTTGGCGGTCGACGGGCAATCTCTGGACCAAGGTTCCATGGGCATTGCCGCCAGCGATTTCGATCATGACGGCGATCTCGACTTGTATGTCACGGGGTTCTCCAACGAATACAACATTCTTTACGAACAGCAGTCCCCCGGATTCTGGGCCGACGGCACCGCTTCCAAGGGATTGGTTGATCCGACACTGCGGACCGTTGGTTTTGGAAGTGAGGCGATGGACCTCGACAATGATGGCATTGATGAGATTGTCGTGACCAACGGACATGTCGGAATTTTCAACCCGCCACTTCCCGGTTATGCCCAGCCGTTTCAGGTCTTCCGAGTCGATCGAGAAGGTCGTTATGAGTCAATCGATCTGAGAGCATGGGGCGGTTACTTTGACAGGCCTCATGTGGGACGCAGCCTGTTCACCGGCGACATCAATGGGGACGGCATGGCTGATGCGGTGGTGACCCACGCCACCGAACCTGTCGCGGTGCTTGTCAACGACTCCGAGCGAACGAACCATCGGATTGCTTTTCGCTTGATCGATCGCGAACAGTGTCGCGACGCCGTCGGTGCCATCGTCGAATTTGAACTGGGCGACGAGGCCCGACCGATGACGCGTCGGCTCTATCAACTTGCAGGACATGGTTATCTCTGCAGCAACCAGCAATTGCTTTGGGCCGGCACTGGATCTGCCGACGAAGTGCGGCAGGTGAAAGTGACCTGGCCTGATGGTAACCAACAGATGATCGGGACCCTCCAGACAGATGCGACGTACCTGGTGGTTCGCGATCAGTCTCCTTATCCGCTGACCCGATACGCCGAGGCCATGGATTAGCCGTGCGTCCAAGCAGCGGACCTGCTGCAGATCCGCGTTTCCAGGGAGGACACCCGCGGCTTTGATTCGCTGCACGTGAGTCTCAGCAGGACCGAGGGGTCCCTTCCAGACAAAAGAAAAGCCCTTCGCGAACAACATCGCGAAGGGCTCTGCTTGAACTGCGCGGCAACTTCTGTGAATGAGGCCTCTATCTCGTCGAAGCGACTGAGAAACAGTGGTCATGCAGGATGACCTTCCCGATTCTGTTCGTGGTGACCTTACCACGAAGGGGGGGCTCAACCCAAGGCTAGCCTCATACCGAATGGCCCTGATACCGTGAAGGCCCTGATGCCGTGAAGGCACATGGCGCACGCTTAACGGAACCAGGGACTCGGCCCCACAAACTTTCTAGTTGCCTGGCTTCGCAGCGCCTGCGGACTTCTGTTGCTTGGAGTAGTCCTCCATTTGAACCTGATTCAAAGCTGGTGGTGGATCCTTCTCAAGTTCGACGACTTTGTTGTCTCCGCCGCCGCCACATCCCGTCACGGCAAGTCCACCAAAAGCAAGCAATCCAAGCATCGCGAAGGAAGTCAGTTTCTTCATGTTTTTCAGTCCTGAATACCAAAAGGAAAATAGTGCGTCGGATCGCTACCGCTGCAGATGACGATCGGCCAGTTCGTGATTATAACCGCCCCCGGCAGCGACAAAAACATGGCATTCCACGAATAAATCGGTTTCCATGCCTGGCAAGAACGTCGCCACGCTCGTGTCTGGCTGAAACGTTGTGACAAGGATCCATGAAACGCCGAAAGAGACCCATGGAACTTGCTGAGATGCAAGCCGAGCGAGGTAAGGTTCGTTTTGGCGTCGTCGATCGCAAGAGCCAGCAGATCATCGCATTCGCGGGAAGGCAGCGTCCTCACCTTCAATCACCAAATAACGTCGACCGGGAGTCAGATCGGTGAGGGACTGCACATCACCTGCCGGCCAATGAATGTCGATGCGAACCGGGCCCTGCAGAGTCCCCAGGCCAAAATCGAGCACCGGTTCGTCGCTGCAGAGGTACCCGTCCCCAGCAGTGACCCACTGCGTGAACGACTCGCCGCCGACATGGACGACAGCCCTCGCGCCAATCGCATCTCGCTCACACTTCGTGCCGATCAGTTCGAATTGAATCCAGTTTCCAGGCGACTGCGTCTCATTGCGAAGCAAGGCCACGGGCGCATCCATGTGTCCGATCAGCAAGTCAATCAAACCGTCTCGATTGAAATCCAGACTGGCCATCGCGCGGCCCAAGTACATCTGACCCCAATACCCGGAATCGTCCTCGACTTCGGCAAGCTCGAATCGATTTCCCTCACTCATCAACATCTGAGGTGACATTTGAAAGAGATGCTTTTCGTCGAAGATCCTGGTATCAAAGATGTGTCCGTTGGTGACCATCAAATCAAGCCAACCGTTGCGGTCGAGATCGATTGCCTTGGTCCCAAAACCAACCATGGGGATGCTCAACTCACTGAGCCCGTAGCGGATGGCAACGTCGGTAAACAGGCTGCTTGCATCCTGGATGTACAGGTTGTTTGCTTCGTTGTAGTAGTTCGAGATATAGATGTCGATCAATCCGTCGCGGTTGAAGTCGGCCGCGCTAATTCCCATGCAGCCATTGGGAACTCCCTGAAATCCGTTGGCGACCCCCTTCACATCGGCGACGTTGTACAAGACGTCGTCACCGCGATGCACGAGCAGGTGGTTGGCGCGCACGTCGTTCCCAACGAAGACCTGGTTCGTACCGCTTGAATCAAAATCGGTCACGATGACACCCAGCGATGTCCCCGGCTCGGAGATCTCCAAGGGAATGACATGCGTCCCAAATTCTCCGTTGCCGAGATTCTCGAACCAGCGATCAAAACCGGCCAAGTGAGAGAGGGGCCCTGGCAACTTAGGCTTTCCATCGGGACCGATCTCTGGCAATGCAAAGCCTCCTTCCATGGCCACGTAGTTGGCCTCAAACAAATCGGGCAGTGTATCCCCGTTGATATCGCCGATGGCGAGTGAGGAGGTGAACTGATCGTCGCACTGCAACTTGTCGGTAATCTCTTGAAACGTTCCGTCACCGTTATTCAAGAGCAATCGATTGTGACCCAGGCTGCCAATCCACAGATCCGCAAAGCCATCCTGGTTCACGTCGCCCGCCGCAATGCCCGATGTGTAGTTGAAATCCTGGACCACCGCCTGCTGCGTGACTTCCGTGAAGACTCCATCGAGGTTGCGAACGAGCACGTTGGAACGCGTGCACTGATCGGTCGGTGGATCACCGCTGCCTTGCCCAAGGTAAACGTCTGGCCAACCGTCCAAGTCGTAGTCCAGAACGCCAATCCCACCACCCAGCGACTCGTGAATGGGAATCACAGCAAGATTCATCTCCACGTCTTGATACCACTGGAAATCAATCCCGACTTCGTTCGCTACATTCGACAGCCTCGGCCGCGCCAGCAATTGGGCCTGCTTTGGCTTCTCTTGGGTCGCAGGCTCGCTGAACGCTTGCAACGATTCCATCCCCTGTTGGAGGCTGTACTCGTCCATGGAGACCCCACACAGTGAGACGGCAGACGCCATCTGAAACGCCTTGGGGTCTCCGCGCAACGCCTGGATCTGATTGTCGAGTTGGATTCGTTCCCTCTGATTCGAAGGGGTCAGCACCATCCTTGACCACTGCAGCATCTCGAAGGGACGTCCCAATTCCGCCAACCCACGTGCCAATTCCAATTTGAGAATGCGTTCGGCTGGTGCCTCCTCAATCTTCTCCGCCAACTTTTCGGTTTCCGAAATCTTGACGCCGCGATGGCGAAACTGCTGACCGAGATCCACGCGTTCGAGGCTACCAAATGCCTTGGAGAGTCTCTGGAAGCTAACGCGATCCGTTGGATTCCGGTAAACCGATTCCAACAGAGCCCGTGCCGACGCTTCGTACTGACGCTCGTCGTAGAAGTAAACACCCAGGGCTGCCCAGTAGTCACCCAGCTGCTGCACACGATCATCACACCTGGCGTACCATCGGCGAAACTCTTCGAAAGATTGAGTCTCGGTCAACATCCGTCCATAGAGGGCCGATGCGGCGGGCGATTCAAAGGCATCGGCTTCGTATTGCGGCGCGAGTTCTTCCAATCCCCGTCGAAAGTCAAGTTGCGTGTAATGCCAGCGAGCCATCCCCAAACCAGGCGCGAATTCATCCGTCGGATCTTCACCCTCTTCCAATGCAAATGGGAATGACCAATCGCGTCGAGTCAGCGACAGCAACTCTTGCTGCGTGGCTTCACTGGCAATGCAGAGCGATTCGGCTTGCAGCGACGCCTCTTCACGACGACCGACCTGGTTGAGCAGGTCCCATGCTCGATGCCGCCATGTGGACATCTCCGGCAAGGCCATCAGCCCCTCAAGCAGGACATCTGCGGCATCCGAAAGACGATCAAGCTTCGCCAACGAGAAAGCCTCTACCTCGACAGCATCCTTTCCAAAGGTCGATTTCGGATCGATCGTCGAGGCCAGATCAATCGCGATCTGATGGTTCCCACGACCAGATTCGACCTGAGCCGCCACGAGGGTCGCTTCGATCCCATCGGGGTCCTGGACGAGCGCCTTGTAAGCCGCATCGGCGGCAGCATCAAAGTCCTGAAGCAATAGCTTCTGCTTGGCAACACGGAGATGATCAACGGTCCGAGCGGCAGAAACCTGACCGGATTCGTCTGATCTCCCTTCCCCGGAACCTGAATCGGTCGCGGTCTTGGTACCACATCCGACCAGCACAGCCACCACCGTCACGATGGCCAAACGTACGAATGGTCGTCTGTTATCCATCGAAACTTGATTCTGGGAGATGACGGAAGCGAGGCTGGTTTTCTACGCACCCACGGGACCATGAGTTCGATTGGCATCGATTGTCTTGCCCGGGGCTGCCGGTCGATCCGGCCAACAAGAAACGGGCGGCTCGAAATCGGGCCGCCCGCAACCAGGAATCGTCGTCAAGGCAGTTTCAAAGCCTAGCTGTTGGGAATTTCCTCTTCTTGCGGCTCTTCGACTTGGTCGGCTGCAGCGGTCGCCTCCTCCGGCTCAACGGGACCAGCATAGCCTCCGGCTGCCAGCACGCCTTGTTTGATTTCCTCCGCCACGTCGGTGTTTTCGATCAGGAAATTACGAGCCTTCTCTTTGCCCTGACCCAGGTAGGTTTCACCGTACTTGAACCACGACCCACTGCGGCTGACCACCTTGTGGGTTGTCCCCAGGTCGAGCAAGTCACCTTCGTAGCTAATCCCGTGATCGTGCATCATGTCGAATTCGGCGATACGGAATGGAGGGGCCACCTTGTTCTTGACGATCTTGGCCTTGACCCGCTGCCCCACCTGTTCCTCGCCATCTTTGAGTGCACCGATACGTCGCACGTCGATACGGCAGGAGCAGTAGAACTTCAAGGCACGGCCGCCTGGCGTCGTTTCGGGACTCCCGAACATCACGCCAACCTTTTCACGAATCTGGTTGATGAAGATCACGCAGCACTTGCTCTTGGCGATTGCACCGGTCAACTTCCGCATCGACTGGCTCATCAGTCGAGCTTGCAGACCGACGTGGCTGTCGCCGATCTCTCCCTCCAATTCCTTCTCGGGAACCAGGGCGGCCACCGAGTCAATGATGATCACGTCGACCGCGTTGCTCTTGACCAGCATCTCGCAGATCTGCATGGCCTCTTCGCCACAGCTGGGCTGGCTGACTAGCAGGGTATCGAGTTCGACACCGATCTTCTTGGCCCAGCTGGGGTCAAACGCGTGTTCGGCATCGATGATCGCGGCGATGCCCCCCATCCTCTGAGCCTCGGCACCGATGTGCAAGGCCAAGGTTGTTTTACCGCTCGATTCCGGCCCGAAGACCTCGATCATCCGGCCACGAGGAACACCGAACCCCCCCAACGCCATGTCGAGGCTGAGGCTGCCGGTCGGAATCCCATCGATCTGCAGGTGCTGAGAGGCCCCCAGCGGCATGATCGCCCCTTCACCGAAGGTCTTGTCGATCTGCTCCAGCGTCGTCTTCAAGCCCTGGTTCGCGTTCCAGCAACGCCTTGATACCTGGATCAACCTTGCTCTTTGCCGATGCTTTTGTCTTCTTAGCCATTCCCTAGTCCTTCCGAGTGAAACCAATGTGAAGACCAATCTGGCGTGTCCCAAGCCGATAAAATTCGAGCCCAAGCGACAGAACTCGCGACCAGCGACGGGGACGATCAGTGAACACACTTATAGTACCGAATGAGCGGTTAGGCCACAACCTGAATAGTCAGCCAGCACCAACTGCCGCGGCCGCCGGTGAACGCCCCACGGCCGCTTAACAGTGTCTAGTATCCGGCGACGGCCCTGTGACACCTCTGGTCCCTGCCAGCTGGACAATTACCCGGTGGCTCCTTCTTTGATCAACGGATCAGATCCGCCGTTTCCATGCTGGCCGCCCGGTCGGTTCCGTCCAGCACTCCGGCAACCAGCTCCCGCTTGTCGGCGTGAAGGGCAAGGATCTGTTCCTCGATCGTCCCCTCGGCCACCAGTCGGTAAACGGTCACGGGTCGCTCCTGACCGATTCGGTGAGCGCGGTCGGTCGCCTGATCCTCCACCGCCGGATTCCACCAGGGATCGAGATGGATCACGTAATCGGCGCCGGTCAGGTTCAACCCCGTCCCGCCCGCTTTGAGAGAAATCAGGAACAGCTCGCCCTCGCCGGCCTGGAACGCATCGACTCGACGCTGGCGTTCTTTGGCCGGGGTGGTGCCATCGAGGTACTGGTAAGTCACGCCCCGCTCATCGAGCGCCTCTCGGATCACCGTGAGATGCTTGACGAACTGGCTGAAGACCAAGGCCCGATGCTCCCCCTCGCGAAGCTCCTCCACCAACGACATCAGCAGATCGAGCTTCGCCGAACTCTTCTTCCAAGTCGCATCGACCAGTCGGGGGTGGCAAGCCAGTTGCCGCAAGCGAGTCAGCCAAGCGAGCGTGCGGATCCGCTGCTGGCCAGCCTGTTGGTCCCCCTCGGTGCACACCACTGAGTTCGGCCAGCGCCGCCAATCGGGCATCTTCATACCTGCGACGTTCCGCTTGGCTCAGTTCCGCCTGCAACGTGATCTCGGTGCGCGGTGGCAGCTCTTGCAGCACCTTGTCTTTGGTCCGTCGAAGAATGAAGGGTCGAACCAGCCGCGCGAGCGACTGACGTCGTTCGATCATCCTTGTGCCGTTCGATCGGATCGGCAAAACGCTGGCGAAAACGATCCCAGGATCCGAGCAGTCCCGGACTGATCGTGCGGAACAGACTCCACAATTCCCCGAGATGATTTTCCAGGGGCGTCCCCGAGAGTCCGATTCGCCAATCGGCTTCGATGCGACGAATCGCTTGCGAGGTCTTGGTTTGCGAGTTCTTGATGAACTGAGCTTCATCGAGCACCGAGTGTTCGCCAAGCTTCGCGACGCAAATCGTTTCGCATCGCGCTGCAGTAGTTGGTAGCTGACAATCACAAGGTCGCCCTCGGCCCGGCCGCTTCGATCAATGCCGCGCGGTCCGAGTCGCGATAGAGATAGGCGTTGAGCGAAGGCGCAAATCGCTCGGTCTCTCGCAGCCAGTTTTCCCCGACGCTGGTCGGCGCCACCACCAAGGCGGGTCCGTCCGGCAGCCCGTTCGAGAAGAACACCGAGAGTCTGAACCGTCTTGCCGAGACCCATGTCGTCGGCAAGCACACCACCGACACCCCAGGCACTGAGTCTGCGCCAGCCACTGGAAACCCTCCAGTTGATAATCGCGCAGCGTCGCGTCGAGGTCCTTCGGGTTGTTGCGGCGTCCAATCGGCGAGCGACTCCAGACCGCCGCAGCGACTCGTGCCAGCGGGCGGTCGCCTCCAGCGGAACATCGGTGCTGATCAATTCTTGAACCGCCGGCACGGCAGCGTCGGCGACCTTGAGCGTCCCACGTTCGGCAACCACGGCATCGCCGAGTTGCTGCAACCGACGTGCGAAACGCATCGCTGATCTTGGCAAACTGACGATCGCCCACCTGGACCAAGGCCCGATGATCTCGTACCGCAGCAAGCAGTTCGGCCAACGGGATCTCTCGACCATCGAGTGAAATCGATCCGCTCAGACCGAACCAATCGCGGCGATCATCGATCTGCACACGCAAGCGCCGACGGCGTGATCTCGCCACGAACGCGAATCGACTCACCTTCAGGCCAAATGATTCGCGGCGTCTGATCGCCGCCGCTGTACAACGAGCCGAGCAGGTCCAGAGCGATCTCGTCTGTTTCGGCAACCCAGTGGTGCAAACCATCGGCGCTCAAACGACTCAGCGAAAATCGCTCGATCACCTCGTCGACCCTGGCTCGCTCTTCGGCTGAGATCACGCTGCAAGCGCACCGGACCATTCTCGGTCAAACAGGAAACGATATCGGGCGGCTGACCGGGAATCATCAGTTCGCGGAATCGGTCTTCATGCATCCGCAGGGCGACGCGCAGTCCGGCGCCCGGACGAGGTCGCAACTCAAAGACCAACTCCGCCGATACCGGCTCGATCGGGCCTGCCAACTGCGGTGGCAACTCGACGCGAATCAGCGGATCGACACTGCTACTTCCAACCGAAAACTTCGCGGCCGCCTCGGCATCAATCAACAAATCCGTCAGGTCCGAATCAAGCAAATGCTGAATCAATTGCGTCCCGCGAGCGTTACGCAGTCGTGCAAACGACCAAGCGATCATGTTCCTGGTCGGCGATCACGACGATCGGCTCGACCGGGCTGGCATGCCCGTAGACGATCGTCACATTGATTCAGATCGATGCCG
Source organism: Pirellulaceae bacterium (assembly GCA_963767665.1). Lineage (GTDB taxonomy): Bacteria > Planctomycetota > Planctomycetia > Pirellulales > Pirellulaceae > Rubripirellula. The sequence goes on along the minus strand of CAVYFC010000008.1, from coordinate 1,707,461 downwards.
ATACCATTGATTTCGATTTGAGGGCGAAACATGACCTGGCGATCGTCTCCATGCATCCGCTTCCGAGATCCTCCTCGACCTCGACCGGCTGAAGCGTGAGAATCAACTCGCCGGAGAACACATGGCAGGGCCGCACATTGACGTCGTCCCAAACCACGTTGGGTTGGCCGGCAAGCAGCCCCAACGCTTGAAATTCCGAAAAGTGATCTTCGTTGAATGAATAGCTGGGGTTCGCTACCAGCGCGGCGATCCGTCCATCAATCGGATGATCGGAAAATCTCGCCGTAGCAAGTCGAAGCTGCGAACCTCCTTGCCCTTCGTCCATCCCTTTCCGTTCTTTCGCGGCCGTCTGCTCGTAATGCGGTGATCGAGATGGGGCAGTAGTAACGTGAAGTTGACAAGCCGACCCGCCACTGCAGACGAGTCGCCTCGAGTCGGCCTGGCTCTCACCGGCGCCCTCGGCCAACCGCAACACGGCTCACCAGCTCACGTCCGGCCGCCACCGAATCCACTTCCAACTCACCGAGAAACTCGAAAACTTGGTTGATCGATCGCCGTCCAAGCTGCTCCTGCAACCACCAGGCAATCGCCAACGTGTGCGGGCATCGCCGATCGTCACCGAACTGATCGCAGCCACAATGTGGTTCCGCTTGCAGGGAGACACTCAGCGGCTGGAAGTCGTAGTCCTCTTCGCCGTCGAAGTCTTCCGGAGCCACGACAATCGATGCGTCGACTGGTGTCTGCCGATTTCCCTTGACCTTGAACGCAAACTGCATTCGCCCATCTTCGTTGCTGAACGTGGGGGATTCGACCACCAACATCGCGGCCCGCTTGTCGAGCGATTCGTCGTGTGAATCGACCAGTCGCTCGGCAGCCTCGGCGACCAACAGACCCAGGGCGCCGATCGCCTCATCGGACATCAAATCCATACCGTGCTATCCACTGCAAAACGAGATTCCTGTGTGCTCCGCCCGCTGAAACCAAATACTCAACGGGATTTCGTTCAGTTCGGCGTCCCCCCCGGCCATTTCAGCGTCCAATCCAGCGGCCAGCGGGGAGTTCCGAATCGGGCCAATGGGTCAGTCTACCACGAGCCCTCCAGGCCGCGAAGGCAGTGTCACTCCGCATCAGGCGCCCCCACCCGGCTCCTCTCGGGCTTGCCACGTAGGCGAGTCTCTCCGAGACTCGTAAGAAATCCAGCAAAGCTGCCAATGTCCGCCTTGGAAATGCGGACCTACGTCGACTCACAAAGAACAGCAGCAAAGCTGCGAATGTTCGCCTTGGTGACGAGACCCATCTTGGCCCTGCCGTCTTCGTGTAAACTTCGCTGACGATGTCGCACTGAAGCCAACACGCACTGCAGGGCCTGCTGATGATCTCCCTCAATCGATTGGCATTGCCCTCGCGCCCCCGCATGGTGACGCTGCTCCTGGTGGTCATGCTCATGGCCACGGTGGCCCAGGCTGGCGGTGAGCAACTGGAGTTATCGATCGAACCGTCGCTCCAACTCAATCTGGTTGATCAGGAAACTCGTCAGTCCAGCACCTCGATCAAGGTACCGCCCGAGGGCCTGTGGTCGATCGGCAACGGATGGCACGAGGAGTGGCCCCAGGAATGGTCGCATGCAGATCCAGAGACCATCGCGGAGGTTGGACCGTGGACGATTTTGACCGGCACCGTGAACACGGCCGACGGGCCTTGGATCATGCGCGACGCGTGGCGACTGGTCGGCCAGGACTGCGTCGAATGCAAACGGCGTTGGGAGTACCAGGGCGAAAAACCGAGTGGCCCAACTGTTCTGTCGGTCCGTCTTCAAGTCGATCGCATGCAACCGGATTCCGAACTGCCTCTGCGGCCATTTCTTCCAGGCATCAATTACTTCGGAAACCCATCGGGGACCAGGATCGACCCAAGTCGAGTTCCAACTTGGACTGGCAATCTTTCTAACTGGACAGATCTACGAGTGGAGTCGCATCGGAGATTCCCCTACGAACTCGTCTTTGATCTGAATCCCTACCCATCTGCTATAAGGTCACTTTGATGAACACGAAACTCTGTCGACGAACGTTCCTGCGTTACACAGCCCTTTCAACGGCGGCGGCGATCGGTCAGGTATGCCGCGCACAGGAAGCACCCGCAAAGAGCACGACGGTCTGGCATGACGTTCGTGACTGGGGAGTCGAAGGAAAGGGCTGGCCGGAAACCGAAACGGAAAAGTACTTCGATCGATTGCCTTCTCGCGCAAGGGTCGGGTCCGCGATGCCGTTTGGAATTTGAGTCGCCACTCCGCGGGAATGCTGACCAGATTTCGCACGGACGCCACTGAAGTTTGGGTCGACTATGAGGTGACCTCGCCTAATTTGGCCATGCCCCACATGCCGGCTACCGGAGTCAGCGGGATCGACCTCTACGCAACCGATCCTTCCGGTCATTGGCGTTGGCTTGCCGTTTCCCGTCCAACGCAACAGGCGACCAAGACGCGTCTGATCCAATCGCTCGAACCTCAGACCCACGAGTTCACCGCCTACCTGCCGCTCTACAACGGAACGGAATCTTTGAAGATCGGAGTACCCGAGGGGGCCAGCTTCGAACCAATCGCGCCGCGCCGCGAAAAGCCGATCGTCTTTTACGGCACTTCCATCACACATGGCGCGTGCGCCTCACGGCCAGGGATGCCACATCCTGCCATCTTGGGAAGACGATTGAATCGGCCTGTCATCAATCTTGGCTTCTCCGGCAACGGCCGCATGGAACAGGAAGTGGGAGAGTTTCTCTGTGAACTGGACCCATTGATCTATGTCATCGATTGCCTGCCCAACATGCAGGGCAAGGAAGTGGCCGAGAGAGCGGAGCCGCTCGTTCGACAGTTGCGTGAAGCTCACCCCGACACACCGATCCTGCTGGTAGAAGATCGAACGTATGCTCATGCCCCCTTTGTGAAGTCCCTGATGGATCGACATCGAACAAGTCGCAAGGCCCTGCGCGATGCCTATGAATCCTTGATCGCGGCCGGCTTTGAAAAACTCGGTTACGTCGAGGGTGACGGGATGCTGGGCGAAGACCGAGACGACACCACCGATGGATCCCACCCCAACGACCTGGGGTTCTTCCGCCAAGCCAATGCCTTGGAAGGACCCTTGCGCAAACTGGGTGCCTGAGCCCTGATTCGACAAAGGGTGCACCACCGGTCTATGATTCATGGAGCAGCCTGGGACTCAGGAAGCAGCCCGGCTGGGTTTTTTCCCAACCACCTGAATCTGGAAATCTGATGCGCGGCTATCCCGTCGCTTTGGCGACCTTGACCTTGTTCGCTTTGCTGCTCCCTACGGCAGCTTCCGCTCAAGTCGTAACACCTCCACGGTTCGGGAGCAATCTCGACGTGACACGATCGAGAATCGGTGATGAACGTGTTCAGCGACAAACCGAGGTAAGTCGATTGGAAGGCCTGGTCGAAACTCTCAGTGACAAGGTCATTCGATTGGAAAGACACCAGCTACGGTCTGCCCAACTTCCCGCCATCTCAATCGCAGAGGCCTTGGCGACTCTCGACTTTGCGAAAGCGCAGTTGAAAGAAACGGAATACCAACTCGAACGGGGCGAAGCTTCGGAAGTTCAGTTCGCACGGGACCGTCTTGCTTTGGTTCGGGCACAAGGCCAACTGGAAAGTGCCAAGGCTTCGTATGAGGAACGTCTGGTAATCCTCGAATTGGATGTCCTTCATGCCGAAAACGAACTCTTCCAGCTAAGCCGCGAGAAGGAACTCACTAAGAAATTTGTGGCCAAGGGTTACACAACGAGCGATCACTTGCGAAGGTTGCTCATGAGCGAAAAGCTCCTGGAGAAGGAATTGCAATTGCTTAAATTGCGTTTGCAAACTCAGAAAAGGACGGCGGGTCAGGAGAGCACTTTCTCATCACTCTCATCTGACTTGACATCCGAATCAACCGAATCAACTGACTTGACATCCGGCGAAGATGCAGAGCAGGGCAGGGGGGACGAAGTTCCGCAGGCGAATTGATTGGCTGTCAGGTGCAGATTCCATTCATTTGCTTTATCCTGTCGCCATTCAACTCCGCTTCAAGAATCAGGAAGAATCATGCCCAAGTTGACCGTACAAGGTGTTGGAGAGTTCCAGGTGGCCGAAGGCACGCGGCTCGTCAAGGCACTCGTCGACGATGCAAAGACGGACCAGTTGCATGCATGCGGCGGCAACTCGAGATGCACAACCTGTCGCGTTCACTTCGTCGAGGGCGAACCCGAGAAGATGACCGAGGCAGAGAAGGAAACGTTGCGAGCTCGTGGCGTGACCGAACCAGGCATCCGCCTGAGCTGTCAAATTGCGTGTGACGCAGACATGACGGTCGAGCTGATCAGCCGACTGGAGGGAAGTGGTCGCGCGGACCAGGGGTCACCGGTCGCGGCGGAGATCCAGCCGCCTGCCGTATGGACAACCAAGTGAGTCTCCCTGCTGGCGAAGTGGCGAGCCTGCAGAAGTCGGGTTTGGTGGGTGTTCGCTTGTGGCACCTACCTTCTTAACGAAGACAGCAAGTGGGGCTCATGGTGCGATAAAGGTTCGGAGCTTCTCCATGCTGCGCCGGAACAACTGCGCCGTTCGCGTGGTGCTCAGTCCGATTTCCTTCGCGATCACGTGGAACGCAACCCCCTCTGCCTCGCGATCAATCCCAAAGCGAGCCATCACGATTTGCTGATCTCGCTCGTCAAGGTTCTGGATCAATTCCATGACCTGAATGCGAGCCTCGCTTGCCCGGATCTCGGCCAATTCACTGGCACCCGCATCGGCGCTGGCCGACTCAATCGCTTCGCTTCCATCCGCGGCGAACCTACTCTTGATCCGACCTTCCTTACGAAACGCAGCAAAGATCGAATGCTGGATTGCATGATAGGCGTAGGTGCTAAAGCAAACACCGCGCCGATAGTCGAACAAATCCACCGCGCGGACCACAGCAGCATTGCCAACGCATACCATTTCGTCAAACTCGTCCGAGGCGAAGGCCGCATACTTCTTGGCAAGCGAAACGACCAGACGCAAATTCGATTCCACAATCAAATTGCGCACCTTGCATGCTTGCTCATCCCAGTCGGCGACATCATCCAGCATCCGCGCACAGCCCATACACGAAGCGGCCAACGCTTGATTTCTGGCTGAGAGAAACTTCAGATAGTTCAGTTTGCGAAAACAATGATGCTGCTGCTGGGCTGTCAGCAATGGGACTGACCACAAGTGCTTCAAGTATGCCGGCAGGTCGTTAGGTGGTGCCTTTGTTTTCGAATCCGAATCCACCGGCATGGTGTCGAGGAATATCGCCGAACATGAGTCGTCAGTGAATGAATCTTCAAAAAAGTAGCCCGCCGTCGCGACGCCATCGCTTGGCTTGGGAGATGCCAGGCGCCCCTGAATGATACCATCGCTTGCCGTAGGGGCAGAGGAATCCAAGAGAGTCGAAAGCAACATGAACGAGGTCTCCGGGAGGAACAGCATGATGGAACAGCATGATGATCAGAAGAGGCGCTAGCCCGAGGGGCCGAGCTAGCGGGGCGTCACTTTCTTGGCTTGCTGACTCACTCGAATCGATGTAGGTGAATCACGAATGCTGGGATTCACGCGTTAGCGAATCAAGCCGGTCTCTTCCAGCAGCGTGAAAGACCCGTCAAGCGGGCGAGATCGGTCGAAACGCTGTGATTTTTCGATTGCTCGGGCGACAGTGCGACCGGCGCGTTCCGCAATCCGAGAAATGCATTTGGCAAGGTCTGAATTCTTCTCCGAGATCACCACCAACGGAGCACGGTGCAACGTGATTGACACGCGGCAGGCTTTGTCGATGCCTCCTCGCGGGCCATTCTCGTCGCTGATCACCAGCTCCACCTTGGAGATACGGGAGTCGAATCGTGACAGAGCGAACAGGAAACGTCGCTCGGCCAATTGCCGTAGTTCCCCGTTCAGAAGTCCGGCGCGGTCTGTGATGAAAATGGTCACGGTTGGGCCCAGAAAGCGAAGGCAGACGGATTCTTGATTCAACACTGTTTAACTCTACGGTCAGTGCATAGAGTTAGACAAATAGAAATTCAACTCTTCATCCATTGAATTATGCTAACCGAGGCATCCGATGGTCGATTGGCTCAACTACCACCACCTGCTGTACTTCTGGATGGTCGCCAAGGAGGGAGGGATTACAGCAGCGGCAGAGCAACTGAAACTATCGCAGCCAACGCTCAGCACTCAGATCCAAAAGCTCGAAAAGTCGTTGGGGATGAAGCTGTTTGAACGCAAGGGTCGCGCGATGTTTCTGACCGATCGTGGCCAGATGGTTTTTCGTTACGCGGATGAGATTTTCTCTCTCGGTCGGGAACTGACCGATGCCGTGCGCGGTCGACCGACCGAGGATTCTCTGCGGCTCATCGTTGGCGTGCCCGACGTGCTACCGAAACTGGTGACCTATCGAATTCTCAAACCAGTGCTTGAAATGGACGAGCGAGTCAAGCTGGTCTGCTACGAAGGCAAGCTAAAGGATCTGCTAGGAAGTCTGGCCATGCACCGCCTTGATGTGGTCTTGGCCGATTCCCCTTTGACGCCAGAGTTGAATGTGCGTGCATTCAATCACTTGCTAGGCCAGTGCGACGTGACGGTCTTCGGCACCGCCGCGATGGCAAAGAAGTACAAACCTGGATTTCCGAGATCGCTCAATGAGGCTCCGATGTTATTACCGACCCAGAATACGACGTTGAGGCGAGCGCTTGAGCAATGGTTTGACGACCAAGATATTCATCCCGACACAGCTCATGAGTTCGAAGACAGCGCCGTCTTGAAAGTCTTCGGTCAAGCCGGAGAGGGGATGATCGTCGTACCCAGCGTCATTTCTCAAGAAGTTGCCGCGCAGTACGACCTGAAGCCAATCGGACGCATTCCGGAAATCACCGAACGGTTCTACGCAATCTCGGTGGAACGTCGCCTCAAACACCCCGCGGTCGTCGCCATCTCCGACTCGGCGAGGGCCCATCTTTTTGGCGAAAGCTGAGTGAAACCGCCAAGATCGAGACCTATTGCCGGATCGGACATCCACCGTTCTTCCATCCGCTCACAACACGTTTCAAGGAAGATCGAATGCGCTTCGAATTCCGTCGAGAATCCATTGCTCGCCAGGGCAGATTCTTCCGATACCGAGGAAGCCACCTGATGCAAGCGCCACGGCGGTAGCTTGTCGCAAAAGTTGGTTCCCCATCGTGATTCGCATTTTCACTTCAGTTCGCTCCAAGCGGCACCTGGTGAAGGCGAACCACAAATCCCACAGGTTCTGGTCGGGACGCATGTCCAGCCAGGACTGCATTCGGCTCATCGCTGCGGGAAATTCGTGGAGTCGACTCTCGTAGATGGTTGCCACCGCTGATTGACACTCCTCCTCCGTAACGTATTGACTTGCCCAGGCGACGAAAGCGATCGGAGCGAGTTGCAATGCGGGCAGTGTCGCGGGAGTGAACCCCGCATCGACCAAATCACCTAGCAATTCATCGTCATCGATGCGTGCGAAATCGGCGAGCGACTTCTTGTCAGCCTCTCGTGCCATGTATGTATCAAGAAGCTCAGACGGGGATTGTTTGCAAAGCGGAACAAAGGCAATCGGGCTCCAATCCCAATCTTGGTGGTCGGAATGGAACCTGGCCTGTTTGGTGATCGTCCGCATCGTGGTCTTCCCGCTTCTTGAGAACTTGTGGTGCCTCGGGATTCCCCAGGCGTCCCGACGTCTTCCATCAACCAAATTTTATGATGATAGAACACGGTGGAAACATTGATAAAGCGAATACACCTTGACGCAAAACGAAAGGATCATCACCAGTTGTGTGACCTACCTGGCAGAAGACAAACTGGAAGTGTTTTGTGCACGCACTCCCATGGGCCCCCAATGTCGCCATCCGTGGTCTTGCCAATCAGGACCTGAAGTTCTTGTCGATTGAGCCGGACTCAAACGAGATTCACGGTACGTCGCTGACCGACAAATCATCCCCGGCGAATAGCTTTTCAACGCTGCCTTGATCGAGAAACTTCCAGGCGGGATGGTTCGGCAGCTCGGGCAACTCCACTTTGGCCAAAGGATTGGAGTTCCAAAATCCTGAGATGTCGTCGGCCCCGACCACTTCTCCTCGCCCCTGGTTTCCCCTGCCAGTCAGGTTGGCTTCCTGGTCGACTCGAATCGCGGGTTGACCCTTGCTAGCGAGGAGTCGGTTGCCGATCAGTTCGATTGGCGCCATCTGACTTCGGAACTTGGAGCTGCCAATGATCCGAATTGCAGCGCTGTGCGAAGCGACAACCCGATTGGCTTCGATTCGTAGATTGCCTGGTATCGCCCCCTGATGCTCACGTGAATAGATCCCACATCCATGAGCATTGGCAACAAAGTTGTCACGGATGACCGCGTCGGCGGCGACTTGGATCCCGTGATCACCGGTATTCCAGACCAAATTGCCTTCGATCTTGTTTCGGGTTCGACCATTTGTTCCATAGACGGTGATACCCGGATACTTCGTATCGTGAATCACGTTTCCAATGATCAAGTTGCCGAAGCTGCCGTGCTTGATCTCGATGCCGTCTCCCTGACTCACCTTCTCACCGTTCAGGTCATGAATGTAATTATTCTCGATGACCGATTCGGAAATGATGGCTGTTGCGTTGTTACCACCGAGATAGAAGGCTTCGCCATGACCGGAGGTATGATGGATGTGATTGCCGCGGAAGACGATCCGTCGATAGTCCGCACCCTCGTGATTGCAGGTAACGGCGACACCACCGATGTGATGGATTGACAATCCTTGCAACAAGAGGTCGCTCGGCTGACGCTCTCCATGCGGGCCAATCCGAATCGCTGACGCACCCCCAGTGATTTCCAATCCGATCAGATGCAGATGCTGGTTGCCCTCCAGGTTGAATGTGTTTTGACTGGCGTCTGGCCTTCGAAAGACGACGGTCTCCCCCTCCTTCGCTCGGATGATGATGGGCTTGCCAGCCGTCCCACGATGGCGGATGACCAACCGGCGTGAGTCGGTGTAGACGCCACCGAACAAAACGACTTCGTCGCCCGCCTGCAAACCATTCCCTGAAAGAACGGAAAACCAGTCGTCGGTGCGTCGAAGCTCAATGGTCGCTCCGCTTACCGGTGCCACCTGGAGGAATGGGATCAAAAGCGGAAGAAGCAGCTTGTTGAAAAGCATGGCTGATCGCTCACTGCGTGAGCAAGCTCCTGATGGTCGTGTTGGATCTCGCCATTTCAGACGGAACGGCAGCCTGCCTGAAGCATTCCAGCCACCGTTGATTCGCTACGTTGCCTAAGGTACTCCAAACCCTCCAGGCTTGCCAATTGACGGGATCTCGACGACGCATAGAGAAAAGCTATCTGAGATCATGCTCATTTGAAATGATCTTTGACTGGTCGAGTTCGTACGATTGGTTGGAGTCTGAACTGATCCAGCGACCCGATGAAGGATGCGGCAATGGACGATGGAGCCTTTCTCGATGGGGGGGTCCGTGAACATCAAGGGCACGATGTCTCGACCATTGTTCCCCCTAGCCATGTCGTTGGCATCGGAGCGTCAGCAGGCGGACTCGAATCGCTCGAGAAGCTTTTCCGCAACCTGCCAGCCGATACCGGGATGGCCTTCGTTGTCTTGCAACATCTGTCACCAGACTTCAAGAGCATGATGCTGGAGCTGCTTGGTCGCGATACCTCGATGGCGATCCACCGAGCGGAGGATGGAATGCCCGTCGAAGCCGACTCCATCTATTTGTTGCCTCCGAAAAAGGAAATGATCATCCATGATGGACGACTGCGACTGACGGACAAAGATCGAAGTCAAGGGTTGGCTTTGCCGATCAATCTGTTCTTGGAATCGCTCGCTCGCGAATGCGGAAGCCAAGCGATTGCGATCATCCTCTCGGGAAGCGGTTCGGACGGATCGAGTGGTGTGATCGAGATTGCTCAGCGGGGCGGCTTTGTCATTAGCGAAAGCCCCAAAACGGCCAAGTTCGATGGCATGCCGGCCAGCGCCCAAGCTTCAGGCGTGGTGGATGAGATTCTGGTGCCGGAAGAGATCGGTCAGCGACTCGTTCGAATTGCCACCGAGCCGAGCCTGACTCGAAGGGAACGACTGGTTCTTGAGGAGCGACGGCAGGGCTCCTTGCAAGGTTTGGATGCGATCTACCAACTCTTTCGCCGCCACCGCGACATTGACTTTTCCGTCTACAAAGACACCACCGTTTTGCGCCGGATCCATCGTCGCGTTGCCATGGTCGGCAGCGCCAGTCTGGATGACTACGCGCGGAAACTCTATGACGAGCCAGACGAGCTGGATGCTCTTTATAGCGACCTGTTGATCGGCGTGACCCAGTTCTTTCGAGACCCGGAGACGTACACACTCCTTTCCAAGACGATCTTTCCTGAATTGGTCAGAAACCAAAAAGGGGATATCCCGATTCGCGCTTGGGTCTCCGGTTGCGCCACGGGTGAAGAACCCTATTCGATGGCCATCGCAATCCACGAAGCGTTTGAGAATCTGGGGTGCAAACCCCACCTCAAGCTATTCGCCACGGACGTTCACAAGTCATCTCTCGAGCACGCCGGCCGTGGTATCTACTCCGCTGATGTGCTGAAGGGAATGAGCGAAGAACGATTGAAGAAGTTCTTCGTCAAACGCAAGAATGACTACCAGGTGTCGCCCGAGATACGCAAGTCGATCGTCTTCGCGCCACACAATGTCCTGAATGACGCGCCCTTCACCGATCTGGACTTCGTCTCCTGCAGGAATCTGCTGATCTACTTTCAAACGGTCGCTCAGACGAGAGCGCTGTCGATGTTCCATTACGCGCTCAACAAAGGGGGCATTCTGCTGCTGGGCGGTAGCGAATCAACGGGCGAGTTGGCAAGTGAGTTTGATGTCGTTCACGAGCGAGCGAGAGTCTATCGTAAACGCCACTCCATTCGCTTACCGAGTGAGTTTCGAGCGCCGTCTCAGCGTTCCTCCGTTGGCAATCTGCATGCCTCGGCAGCACGTGTATCGACATCATCACGTCGGAAAGAAGCTGAGTCTCGATCGCTGCATGATCAACTCCTCAATCGGTTCATGCCGCCGAGCCTCTTGATCGATGAAAATCGTTCGCTGATTGATAGTTTTGGAGGCGCAGAGCGTTTCCTTCGCCTCCGAGCGAGACAGCCTTCGCTTGACGTGCTTGATCTGATGGACGCGAATCTGCGGACCACACTCTCCGGCGCGATTGGTCGAACGCTGATGGAGAATTCGCCGGTGCGATTTTCCAATGTCATTCTTCCCACGAATGAACCTAACGGCGAGCAGATCGAGCGAGCCTACAATTTGACCGTCACGCCTGTGAGTCACGCTTCGATCTCAGGCGTATACCATCTCATCTCGTTTGACGCATTGGATGCCCTACCGATCGCTCCCGAGATCTCGCAGGAGGCACTGACCTGCGAATTCACTGAGTCACGCGATCACATCCGTCAGCTTGAAGAAGATCTCCGCTATTCGCGTGAGAACCTACAGGCAACGATTGAGGAGCTGGAGACTAGCAATGAGGAATTGCAAGCCACCAACGAAGAACTAATCGCGTCGAACGAAGAGCTACAAAGTACGAATGAGGAATTGCATAGCGTCAATGAAGAACTCTACACGGTCAACGCCGAGCATCAGCGGAAAATCACTGAACTGGCTGAGCTGAACCAGGACATGAGTCACCTGCTGGAGAACACCGACGTCGCCACGGTATTTCTGGATCGGAAAATGAGAGTCCGCCGATTCACATCGCGTGTCACCAGCGCGTTTGATTTGGTCGAGCAAGATATCGGCCGACCGATTCGCAGTTTCCTGCCCAAGTTTGATGTGGGAGACTTGACGACTCGATTGCAGCAGGTTCTGGAGACCGAACAGCCTCAGGAATGCGAAACCATCGCAAATGACGGAAACTGTTATCTGATGCGTCTCCTCCCCTATCGCATTGAGGGCGCCGTGGAAGGGGTCGTGCTGATGCTCGTTGACGTGTCGTCGCTGGAGGTGCTCAGGGATCGACTGCGCTGGATGTCGGCAATCGTAGAATCCACTGACGACGCGATCATTGGTCAAGATTTAAACGGAGTGATTACCAGCTGGAACAAGGGTGCAGAACAGCTTTATGGACACGCGTCGCACGAAGCAATCGGCAAGCATGTCTCAATCTTGATTCCCGAAGAGCGTCGTGAGGAAGTTCAAGAGTATCATGCCTCGATCGCTGCTGGCGAGCGGATGCATACTCGCGACACCATTCGCGTTCGCCAGGACGGTACGCCCCTGCACGTGTCGCTAACCGTCTCGCCAGTTCATGACTCCCAGAACCGGCTAATCGGCATTTCCAAGATCGCTCGTGATGTGTCGGAGCGGATCACGATGGAGAACGAGATCCGGGATCAGGTTCGACAGCGCGAAGCCTTCCTGGCAACGCTCTCGCACGAGCTTCGCAATCCACTTGCCGCTGCACTCAATGCAAGCCGCTTGATTCGCGACCACCGAACAGACCAGGCGACTCGTCATCAAGCGGCCGAGATCGTCGAACGGCAAATTTCCATGACGCGGACCTTGCTTGTGGACCTGCTGGAGATGTCCCGGATCTCGCAGGGCAAGATCGATCTAAAACTGGAGAACGTGGACCTCCGTGAACTGATTGATAACGTGCGAGAAACTGTCCAGTCGGATATCGCGAAGCATGCGCGGCAGTTGGTTTGCAGTGTCCCTGATCGTCCAGTCGTTGTCGCGGGTGACGCAATGCGATTGGTACAGGTGTGCGTGAATCTGATCAGCAACGCTGCCAAGTACTCTCCCGTTGATACCGACGTGCGGGTGTCGATCACGCGAGACGGTGATTGGGCGGTAATCGAGGTAGCCGATGAGGGAGTGGGGATACCGCCTGACCGATTGCAGCGAATCTTTGATCCGTTCGTACAAATCAGTGAGACGCTTGGGCAAAGCGACGGTGGTTTGGGGGTCGGCCTAACCCTGGTCAAGTCGCTGGTGGAGGAGCACGGTGGACGCGTCGAAGCGGCGAGCGATGGACTTGGTACGGGAAGCACCTTTCGTGTCTGGTTGCCAGCACTCGAAACGTCGACCGAAGAGCCTGCGATTCCGTCGGTGACGGCACCTGCCGAAGAGCTGCGACCAAGTGCGGCGCGAAAGATCGTATTGATCGAGGATTTTGGCGATAGTCGCCAGATGCTTGCATCGTTTTTGTCGCTCAACGGGCACCTCGTCTATCCACATCCCGACGGCGAGTCCGGCGTCGGAGCGATTGCCAAGCATCAGCCTGACATCGCTCTGGTCGACATCGGCTTACCCGGTATCGACGGGTACGAAGTCGCACGACAGACGCGTCGGAATCCAGCTTGTGATCGCACTTTCCTGATCGCTTTGACTGGTTTTGGTCAGCAGGCAGATATTGATCGGGCGATCTCAGCCGGCTTCGATTCTCACCTGGTCAAACCGATCGACCCAGACCACTTGGAGAATCTGATTCAGGAAGCCCGCCGGCCCGCCGACTGCTAGATTCGTTTCCTCTCACACCTGCATGCTGGACGGTCCAGTCCGCCAGGAGGATGGTTCAGGGGGATCTTGCCTGGCGGCGTCTCTCCCACTCCAGGGACTCGTTCAACCTACAGACTTGCTAGACTTTTTTACGATTCCCTCGACCTCTCAATCTCGGCGATCTGAACCAGGTCGATGGATGGCGACCCAGACCGCGACGGTTCGGATCGCTAGACTGCTGAGATTGTTTGTGTCTCAGGCATCGCATCCAGCTAGGTTTCCGGAACATGACTCGAGAATCTGAAAGCATCCACATGTTGGTCTTCCGCTCGGCGTTGTTCTCCATGCTCGCGATCCTTGCAAGTATCGTGGGCGATGCCGCTGAGCCATGGCGGCCTATCGTACTGCCGCAAGCGGACCAACGTGTTGCACCAATGACTGGTATCGTTCTGTGGGACGACAACGACAAAAATCAAACCGATGCAATCCAGCTCGAGTACTCTTACGTCGGCTACGATCAGATCGTTTCAGAGAACGGCGCATACGACTGGAAGATTGTCGATCGGAAACTGACTGCCATTGCAGAACGTGGCCATCAAGCTGTGCTACGCTTCTACTTCGTGTACGTTGGCAAGCCGTCGACCGTTCCTGCCTCCATCAAGAATTTGCCTGACTACTCGGAAGTGACGGGCGAGAGCGAGGGCAAGCCGACCGGCTTTTGCGATTGGTCTCATCCACAACTGCAATCGTTTCTCATCGACTTTTACAGCAAGCTCGCGAAGCGTTATGACGACGATCGACGCCTGGCTTTCCTACAAACCGGTTTTGGACTTTGGGCCGAGTACCACATTTATGACGGTCCCATGCGACTCGGAAAGACCTTTCCAAGCAAGACATTTCAAACACGCTTTGCGCAGCACATGAGCTCAACGTTCAAGCATCTTCCCTGGATGATCTCAGTCGATGCGGCGGACGAGGAATGGTCTCCGATGGCCGAGGACTCGGAAATCCGTGAGCTGAACTTCGGTTTGTTCGATGACTCCTTTCTCTGCAAGGAACATCCCAAGGTCAATGCTCTGAACTGGCAAGCTTTCGGTGTCGATCGCTGGAAACGGTCTCCGGCCGGTGGTGAGTTCAGTTATTACAACCGCCGTGACCAGCGCATGGCGCTTTCACCATCAGGACCAAATGGAGAGAGCTTTGACCAGGCAGCAGCCCGATTTCATATTTCATTCATGATTGGTGACGATCAAGCGAAGTATCAGTCGACCGATCGACTCCGTGAAGCCAGCATGGCCTGCGGTTATCGATTCCAAGTCGAGCAAATCGAAACCAATGGCAGCGAAACTCGCGGCACCGTTGTCAATCGTGGTGTCGCACCGATCTACTTTGATGCCTGGCCTGCCATGCTTGGCTCGGGAGGCAAAGAAATTCGAGCCGCGGAAACGCTCAGACTGTTGTTGCCTGGCGAGCAACGAACATTTTCAATACCAGCTGCCGGCGACGCATCAAGCTTTCGAATCGCATGTGATCGATTGGTCGAGGGGCAGCGGATCCCGTTTTCTGTCGAATAGGGGTGGTATCGCTTCATGCCGGCGATTTTCCTGGGACGCGAGGCAACAACCTAGCAAGGCAATTGATAGGGCAGAGAGTCGGCACCGTCGCCGAAAAACGTTCACCCCACGCTTCATTGCCCGTCATTCACTCAAAGTCAAACCAGGCATCGAGGGCTCGGTCCATCCAGGATCGTTTCTCTTGGTCGATAAACCCAACGTGACCGCCCGTCTTGGTGATGAGCAACTCCGTGGTGTTCGAAAAGACCTTGGGATCATCGACGAAACATCCGATTGGCACGATCGGATCATCCGCCGCGGTCAAGACAAGGGTTGGGACGGGGTTGTGCGGGGTGACCTGGTGGCAGGAGGCCTTCGAATAATAATCGCACGCATCAACAAAGCCGCTCATCGGTGCAGTGAAGCGATCGTCCAATTCGCGCAGCGTCTTGGGTCTCGGGCAATTCAGCTCACGCTTGAACGCTTCACGCTCACGTATGCGGGTGGGCGCTCGTTCGAGCAACGCTTTGATGAAGTAGTAGTTGTAGGGTCGCAATACCCATCGATTCATGTTGTCACTGCAACGTTGCAAGTCGAGCGGCGGTGCAACGGCAGCGATTCGCTCGAGCCGAGTGAACCAGGCCGGCGTTGAATCGAGCCCGGCACCAATCCGTCCAACCGCCCTCAACAACTGGCTAGCACCGAGAGACACGCCCACTGCGTGCAGGGGGCCTCCCTCGCTCCGAGCCGCGATAAAGTTGAGGGCTTGCACAAGATCGTCACTGCGACCTGCATGGGTCAGGTTGTCGGACAAATCCCGGGCCGCCCCACAGCCTCGCATATCGATGCGATACACACGGACGCCTTGACTGGTAAACCGTCGGGCCAAACGAAGCATGTAGGGAGCCGAATGACAGCCCGACAATCCATGCAGCAACAACATCGAGGGATCTTCGTCAGACCAGCCCTCGGGCCGATCCTCATGCAACAGGATCACATCACCGTCGGAAAGCTCGACTCGATGACGAATCGGTGTCAGGCCGGTCGCGTGTTCGGCCCGAATCGATACGATGGTCTGAAGGTGTCCCCCGCGAATCACGCGATGTGGCTGGAACCGGGGCGGCTGAAACTGAGGCATGGTCCTTAAGCATTCTCGAGAGTATGAAATCAATTCGATCCTTCATTGCCATTCCATTGGACCCGGAGGTCTCACGGGCTGCGGTCCGAATGATTGAACGCATTCGTGAAACTGGCGACGGAATCAAATGGGTGCCGACGGATCACCTGCATCTGACTCTAAAATTCTTGGGCGACGTCCACAACACCGAGGTCCCCCAAGTGTGTGAGGTAATTCGAACCGTATGTGGTGCCCATGCCCCGTTTGAGCTGAAATTCGCCGGAGCGGGCGGGCTACCGAGCACCGACAGAGCCAGAGTAGTCTACGCAGGCGTCGAGGATTCCAGCGGAAAACTCACTGAGATCGTGATGACGCTGGAAAAGGAGCTCGCGTCGCTCGGCTTCAAACCTGAACCACGTGACTACAAGCCCCACCTGACCTTGGGCCGGTCCAAGTCGCGCCGGGCCAATGACGAGGTCATTGAGCGAGTTCACAAGGAGACCCAAACGGTTCTCGGCAGTATGTGGGTCACAGAAGTACAGATGATCGCGAGCTTCCTGGATAAGGGGGGCCCCACCTACCAGATCATGGACACCGTCGATCTCTGATCGTCCCTGAACGTGCGGTGGACTCGCAAGTCCGTCGCCACAACCGCCCTATCAGCCCGTTGAACGTACGATGGACTTCCAAGTCCGTCGCCAAAACCGTCCTGGCAGCCCGTTGAACGTACGATGGACTTCCAAGTCCGTCGCCAGAACCGCCCCACGCTCTGTTGAGACCGACGGACTTGGAAGTCCATCGTACGGTTGGCGACGTGGTTTCCTCTGGCGGCTATTTCTTCGCGATCTCGAATGGAATGCTCGACTGGCCGTACTTCTTGCCATGGGCATCTTCCATCGTCAACTGCAAGCGATAGGTTCCCGGGGCAAGCTCACTGGGAAGAAACATCTGGTAAGCGATGAAGTAGTCGCGGAGGTAATTCGCCGAAACTTGCTGGTCGGCGGGAAGGACCTGGCTGAATACCTTTTCGTTCTTGGCGTCGTACACGTCGTAGCTGCCCTGGAGGTGAGTTTCAAAGCCGTTCTCCAGCTTTTTGACCGTGAAGTTCTCGATTTCGCAGTACAGGATGACTTGCTGTCCTGGGGTGAATCGATTGCCAGAAAACGGCGTGACCTGGCCATAGGATTCTATTTCCGTACAAAACGCCAAGGATCGCACTTCGAGCGAATCGGTTGCCGCAGCTGCGAATTTCGCTGCTTCTCGAATCTGCGGAATCGCCGTGGTGAAGCGGCGACTTGGGACGGGGTGCCCGTGCGGATCAATCATTGTCCAAAGTCCCAAGAGATGATGCCGCAAGTACTCCTGTTCGGCATCGGCCATTCCCTCGATCCGCTCGACGGCGGCGTCGGGATCACCGTTGATCACCATCAAGTGACGGAGTTTGATGAGCCGGCTGCTGCGTTCGGCCTCACTTTCCCCGGGCACGGGAGTCGATAGCCGCGTCACAAGCTCCGCGATCAGCTCGCTCTCCGATTGCGGATCCACCACTTCGGGGGGATCGATCTTCCCAGGCGGATTCGATGCCTGTCCCCTTTCGGAGGCAGGTTGCGAGTCGTCGACGACGGCTTGAGAGACCATCTGTCCCTCGTTCATCTCCCGCGCAGCCGAGGCGGTCTTGACTGAATGCTCGTTGGATCCAACCGATTTCAACTCACCCTCATCGAAATCGCTCAGGGAGGCGATTGCCCCCGGTGTGGGGCTCGATTTGGAAGCCGCGGTCGTGTCGCTCAGAGACGCGTACATCGCTTGGTCCGCGTGGTCTTCTAACGCAATGCGTTGCGGCAAAATATCGGAGGCGGTCGTCTTTGCGTCGGGAAGCGATGGCAAATCGCGAAGATTCTTGGCAAGTTCGGCAGCCAATGCGTTGGGCTGGTTGGTTTGGCCAGCGGAGCGAGCGGCCGCTGCGACGAACTGGCGAAGCGCCTGCTGACGCAATTCAGGCGGAAAATCTTGCAACGCCGCCAGCAACTCGTCGGAGGTCACGTCATCCCCGATCTTCGCCGTCGGCGGCAGACCTGGGAGAGGGCTCTTCGCGGTGGAGTCTGTCGATTGACCGGTTGATGAAACACTTGGTCGAGAATGGTTTCCAGCCGATGGAGCCTCTCCGCTGGCTGAGGCAGGTTGCCGGTCGCTCGATTTCGGCGCCGACAGTCGGTGATGAATTCGAGGTGAGTCGCGTCGAAACGGCCGTCGCAGGTGTGGAAGTTCGTGAAGTTGCTGTGCGATCTTGCGGGACGTTGCTGGAGGCCGCTTCGATAGCGACCGCTTCTGATGCGTTCGGCCCCCGATCCAACGCCGTCTCCGCATTGACGGCCGCCGTTGAGGGACTTCGAGCGGATTGGTGTGGGGAAGTGGCGTCCTCGCCATTGCGAGGCTTCGCAGTCGCAAGCCGCTGCGCGGGAGCCTCAATCGAGGGCAGGTCTGGATCGCTGGTCTTGGTCACTTGGACGTAGCGGCTAAAGGGTCTGGAACCTCGACAACCTAACGTCACTGCAATCACAATGACCAACATCCAACGAATCGCTCGTCCGGCAGGGGCGTGCATCGATGCCATCGCTTGAATTCCATCATCCAGATACGGATCAATCGGTTCGGACAGCATGGGCCGCCGAAACTTCCTTCGAATTCGTCCGACCCTACGAAAATTGCCACACCGGCGACAACGCTGATTCGGCAATCAGGTTGCTCTTGGTTTACGGACAAGTCGCCGACTAGTATTCGACGACCTGGAATCGACCACTTTAAATTGGCAGCCACGAATCGTCCGCCAAGATGGCTGGGGCCGCCTTTTGGGGCAGCGGGCCCCTTTTCGACAAAGAGCAATAAGCTAGCAAGCGAGTCGCAACTTCACCAGTTTGCGGCGAGCTAATGGAAAGGATGTCCATATGAGCCAAGATTCGTCTCAAGGGTTTGCCCGTTCCTCTGGTTGCAGGGCGACAGCATGCCAGAACGCCACGGCTGATTCTTGTCGACGACAATATTCGAGATACAGGTGGGCATTATCTGGAACTCGCCTACCTGCTCCTTCGCGGCGCCGAGCAACTTGGATTCCGGTGTGTGCTGGCGACGCATCGCGAGTTCGAACAGTCGCGTCTGGCTGGACGCAACTGGCAGATTCATCGGCTCTTTGACACGCGTCGTCTGGTCCGATGGTCACTGGGGGTCGATGGGAACTCGCGTTGCCAACGCGATCTCAACGGCAACCCCATCGGCGGCAGTCCGCTTGCAGAATGCCGACCTTCAAGCTTTCCGATTGGCTAGGCCCCGCCGCGAAACGCCCGACGCAGATGCTTGCGGCAATGGTCCGACGATCTCTGCCCGACTGCTGGCCGAGGTTCGGCCGACTGCATCTGACTCCATTCTGGTCAACACTGGCGATGACTTTGCGTTGCTTGCCTTGGCAAACGCGATGAAGCGTGCCGAGGTCCCACCCACTGCGCATCGATGTGCTCTTTCATTTTGCCCTTTATGAAACGGGACAGCCGATCGCGCCGAGCGACTCGTCACATGGGACGGCAGATTCGAGCGGCGTTGAAGGAACTGGAGCCACACCAGGTTCACCTGCATGCCACCACCGACTCGCTCGCGGAACAACTGCGTGAAGTGGAATGTGGTTGTTCGATCCGCTCCATTCCCTACCCGACACGTCACTGCGACTTGGCCATCGGGCTCAAACGCCGAGCCGCTTGACGGCGATCATTGCGGGGATGCCACGAGCGGAAAAGGGCAAGGACGCGATCTCCGATCTGCTTGCCGGCATCGAGGGCAGTCATCTAAAACCTGGCCGCTATCGGCTCTCGATGCAACTACCCAGGATCGTTGGCGTTCCATGGTCCCGGCCTCGCTCCATCGAAGCTGTGAAGAACCATGCCGGTGAGATCGAGCGTCCGCTGGAGATCATTACGTCACATCTGTCCACGGAAACCTATCATCAATGGTTGAACATGGCCGATCTCGGCTTGTTCCTCTATGAACCGACGAGGTACGTCGCCAGGTGCAGTGGTGTGCTGCTGGAAATGTTGGCGCGTGGAATTCCAGTTATCGTTCCTGATCATTGTTGGCTCGCGAATCAGGTGCGTCTGGCAGGCGGCCATCGCTCGATCGGCTTCATCTATCAGGATCGTACGGAGATCCCAGATCTGATGAGGCAATTCGCCAAGCGTCGTGGCGAGATCCAGCCTCGCTCCAAGGCACACGCTGCCACCATCGCGAAACTTCATGACGGCAAGAATTCGCTCCTCGCAATGGGGATCGTCCCCGCCGAACAGCGTCAATACGCTGCCTGAGCGGTTGCACTGCGTACTCGAATCGAGAACATTCTCGGAAGGTTCGACATGGACATTGGAATTGGCTGAGGGCTCGCGTTTCGAGAGCGGACTCTCTCGGTTGGCTCTCTGAATGGTTGCCTACGGTGGTCGGTGATCCACTAAGATGTGCGAGCACAACTGGCACGACGGCGATTGGGCCTGCCTCCATCAGCCCTCTGGATCAAACAACCAGGCCGTGCTGGGAAACCGACAAATCCAACGCGAGTCTCGCGTGCGCTCTCGTCCCGGGGGCTCATCGATTGCTGGACGTGGTTTCACCGTTCACGCTGCCAAATAAATTTCAAAGCATGCCACATCTTGCCGCCGAAGTCAGAATTGCCCTGCTCGCGATCTTCGCGGCTGCTCACCCTGTCAAGCATCGCCGCCCTGGTTGCGGCGAGAATCTGGCCGGCTCGCGATTTCACGCAGTTGCTCGATCGCATTCGCACCTGGTGGATGATCATTGGACTGTTTGCGGTTGCGTTGGTTTGGTCATCGGGCGCCATGATCTTCTTCATGGGATTCGTCAGCTACCTGGCACTGAAGGAGTTTCTTTCCATGGCCCCGACCCGGCGGGCCGATCGCCGGGTCCTGTTCTATGCCTACCTTGCGGTGATCGTGCAGTACTACTTCGCGGCGGTCGAGTGGTATGGGATGTTCATCATGTTCATCCCGGTCTTGATGTTCGTGTGGTTGCCCACTCGCATGTGGATGATTGGAGAGACCGAAGGCTTCTTGAAGGCGGCCGGTACGCTCCATTGGGCGTTGATGATCACGGTGTTCAGCCTTTCGCATGCCGCGTACTTGCTGGCGTTTCAAGCTGGCCCGATGCCCCGGTTTGCCCCTGCCCATCCATCGCTGGTGGCATCAGAACTCCCAGGTCCGGGACTCCTGTTGTTCTTGGTGGTGATCACCGAAGGGAACGATATCATGCAGTACTTTTGGGGTCGGGCCCTTGGTCGTCATCAAGTGGCACCCACTGTCAGCCCGGGAAAGACCTATGCCGGCCTGATTGGCGGCGCTCTGACCGCCATTGCGCTAGCAGTATTGATAGGGCCTCGGCTCACGCTGCTCGATCCCGGCCGTGCCTTGCTGGCGGGCGTGGTGATCTCGGTATCGGGTTTTGCAGGCGACTTGTGCTTTTCCGCGCTCAAGCGTGACTTGGGGATCGAGGATTTTGGTGCCACCCTACCTGGGCATGGTGGAGTGCTTGATCGTGTCGACTCGCTCGTCTTCACCGCCCCGTTGTTTTTTCACTTCGTGTATTACTGCTACGGATAATGAATCACTTCCTGCGGTACCTGTTCTTCGCGTTGATTGTTCGGCCATTGATGATGGTGGTTTTGGGGACCAACATTCGCCACAAGGAATGGTTACCCGAGCACGGTCCGGCGATCATCGTCGCCAATCACAACAGTCATCTGGATGCCTTTGCGTTGATGAACATTCTGGGACTTCCACGCCTGAGATATGTTCGGCCCGTTGCCGCCGCCGACTACTTCCTGACGCGACCATTGCGAGCATGGTTTGCCACGAGGATCGTAGGTATCATTCCCATCGATCGCACCAAGACTCGCCGTGAAGATGGCAAGCACCCTTTGCAGCCGATCTCCGATGCATTGAATGACCAGGGGATCGTGCTGTTATTTCCTGAAGGAACTCGTGGCGAGCCCGAGCGAATGGATACCTTCCAATCGGGCGTCGCCCATCTTGCCCGAATGCATCCGGGCGTCCCGATCATTCCCATCTTCATGTATGGTTTAGGCAAGGCGTTGCCCAAGGGTGAGGCAATCCTGGTCCCGTTCTTCTGCGATGTGTTCGTCGGCGAGCCGCTTCGCCCTTGCACCGACAAGAAGGAATTCATGGCGGAACTATGTGAGGCGATGGATCAGTTGGCGGGCGAGCTTCCAGCGAAGGCCTGGACATAAAATCATGAGTGTTTGGTGATTTGATCCACCGCATACGCTTCGATCTCAAACGGATTGTCTCGATAGCCGTCACGCCCGCGCATGTACAACAAGATGGAAACCAGGATGTAGGCTGGAACGAACAATGGACCCCATCGCTCGTATTGGCGTACATGCACACGCTCGTGAAGCCGAGTGATCGCGAGGGCTGTCTCGTTTTGTCCGAAGACGACATGACCGAATGTCATCGCCAAGGCGGGCAAATACATACGTTTGAGAACGTGTGCGACTCGCGGACCATGAATCTCGATCACGCCGTTGACGGTTTGGAATCGCCCACCCAACAACAAACCGACTGCGATGCCGATGAGCGTGTATGGCGATGGCCACATGTAGGCTAGTAGTCGCAAAATCGCTCTCATTCCTCAAACTTCAAACCGAGAACAGCCCGGACGCGATCAAGGTTGCCCATGATCGCAGGCCCAGGCTGTTCTGAACTTAGCTGAATTTGAAGTAGGGAGGTCGTGCGAAAGGATCAATCCTCGCCGAATTCGTCCTCGGACTCGTCGTCCTGAAGGCTCGCGTCGCTGCAGGGCAACGCCGTCACCTCAAGGCCCAGCTGGGCAACCTGTTCGTCGCTGATCTTGTGGTAACCCAGGGCGCGAATCACTTCCAGAACCTCGCTGCAGGTCGGAAACATGCGTCCCGAATCTCGCTTGTAGTCATCCATGGCTCGCATGAACTCAATTTCGTCGCCGCTGTAATCCCGTTCGCAAGTCGTCGGGTCAATGTGACGACGTCGTTGCTTCTTTGGTTGGGGAGCCTTGGTGGCTCTCTTGGCAGCACCGTCGTTCTTCGCGTCGCGGCGGTCGCCCCGGCGTCGATCGATCGTGATGATGTTGTCTGCGACGGTTTGAGCGGGATTCGAAACGGACATGCGTGAGATCCTTTTTATGATCAGAGAGCTCACCGACGCGTCACCGATTCGCGTGGTTGAGCTCTGTGTGGAAAGGTGGCAAAAAAACGTAGCACGCCGATTGCGAAAACCTTTCCAAATACGTCCACTTTTCACCCCAGAGAAGATGAATCGGTCCGGCAAGAGGGCAGCTTGTACCGGTTGTGAGGCACGTGCTGGATTGCGAGCCACAATGCGATCGCAATCCAACGACAATTCACCCGATTTCTCGCTGATTGGTTGGCATTTCGTGGGAACGCGGCAAGAGAACGGTTCGGATCAACCACCCCTACTGGTGGGCATCAGGATGCCGCATCAATCGCTTCTCGCAACTCGCGCACGAACGTCGAGACGGCATTTGTCGCGGCAACGCGGTCTGCGGCGGCCTCCGCCACACGGCGTACGACGGCTGAGCCAACAATCAGACCGTCTGCGACGGGAGCCAACTGTGCCGCCGTTTCGGCTCCGCTGATTCCAAAGCCAATGCAAATGGGCAGCTCGGTCTGGCTGCGCAACCATGCGACATTGTCCACCAGATCCGGAGGCAGCTCTCTGCGTTCCCCGGTGATCCCCGTGACCGAGACGTAGTAGAGGAAGCCAGAGGAGGACTTCGCAATTTTGACTTGGCGGTCCCGTGGCGTGGTCGGCGTCACCAACTGTATCAGACTGAAGTCAGCCTCTTGGCAAACCTTCGAAAGCTCTTCGGCTTCCTCTACCAACAAATCGGGAACGATCGCACCCGCATACCCTGCTTCCTTCGCCTGCTCCACGTATCGCTGCAGTCCCACTCGAAAAATGATGGAGTAGCTAACCATCGTGACCAAGGGCATTGCAACATCGCTACCCAATTGAAGCCCCATCTCGAAGACCTGTCGCAGTTTGAACCCTTTATCCAGCGCTCGCTGGTAGGAAGCCTGAATCACCGGTCCGTCGGCGATCGGGTCGCTGTAGGGAACACCGATTTCACAGAGATTGGCTCCGGCTGTTTCGGCGGCCCGGACCAACGCGGCCGTCGTCGCAATGTCGGGATCGCCAGCCGTGAAGAACGGCATCAGTGCTTTTCGCTTCTTGGATCGCAAATCAGAAAACAGTTGATCAACAGCAGACATGGATGTCAGTTCGAATCAGGGATATGGATGGAAGTGCAGGGAAGGTGAGTGATCGCGCCGACATCAGACAGGGCAAAGATACCGATTCATGTTGCCTTTGTACCGTTCCACGCCCGGCTGACCATAGGGATTGATCCCCAACAGACGGCCCTCAATGACCGTCGCGATCATCAGCATTTGGAACAACTGGCCCAACACATGGGTGTCGATGTGAGGAAGGATGAGATCCGTTGTGGCTCGGCCCTCTGCGTGCAACGCGTCGTTGGTGCCTTGGATGGCCGCCGTCATGATCTCGGGTAACGTCTTGTCCGCGATGTCGTTCAGAGCGTCTTGGTTGCGATCGCTCTTGCCCACCGCCAAGTAGTCGCAACGATGATTCTCCACGATCACGTTGTTGAACACCTTGTCGTCACGACCTTGCTGATGCTGCTGATGCCGACTGTGCAAGTCCCGCGTATTGACCGTCGTCAGCGGGGTCACGCCAAGTCCCTGCTTGCCATGGGATTCCGCGAGAAGCTGATCGTACCACAGTCCAACCGACTCGAGCGATTTGCTCCAGAGGCTCATCACACGAATGGTCTTGTCTCGCTTCGTAGCCAAGAGATGGTTGACCGCAACGTACTGCAGCACGATGTTGTCCTGAAAACTGGCCGTTGTGAAATGTCGATTCATGGCGACTGCACCTTCCAGCAATCGAATGCAGTCGAGCCCCAAGAGCGCCGCAGGCATCAGTCCAACGGATGACAATACGCTGAATCGTCCGCCCACCCCTTCGGGCACGCTGAAGATCTCCTCGCAGCCGATGCTCGTGGCCAGGTCATGGAGTTTGCCGCAGTCCCCCGTGATCGGGATGACCAGTCGACCAAGCTGCTTTCGGGGCATCCGCCCCCAGCGAACATTCAAGCGATGCCAGGAACTGGCGAAACGCCACTGCCGTTTCCATCGTCCCACCGCTCTTGCTGATGACGACCAGAGCGTGGCGGTCTTCTGCCGCACTCTCTCCATATCCTCCCGCAGCCAATCGATGCAGCAGGGCAGCCGTAGCGTCGTTGTCAACGTTGTTCCCTGCGAAGTACATCCGTGGTTTGCTGCCTCGATCACCCCTTGAAAGCTCGTTGTGATAGGGGTCACAGCTTGCTTCCATCATCGCGCGAGCCCCCATGTAGGATCCGCCGATTCCCAAGACAACGACAGCGTCGATCTCGTTATGAATTCCGTTGGCAACTTTGAAGATTCGCCCAAGTTCTGACTTCTCGCGATCCCGCTCATAATTCGCCAACGTCTCTTCTGGCAACCAAAAGAAACGAGCATCCAGAGGCTGTTTCCCCTCAGGGATCTGACCGCTGTCGAATTGCAGAGGATCCGCCTCCAAGATCTCCGTGCGCAGCAATTGCAAGGACCCCTCCAACGACGCAACCTCCGCAGCAGTGATTCCCCACTGAGGATCAAAGCTCCCGGAGGGGTCGAAGCGGAGCAAGCTCATGGCGGGCATTTCCAGCCGAAAGGGGGAACATTGTGAGTTCGCTAGAGTAACTCATGCAGGTTCGCTCTCGAAGGCGACGTTCTGGTGAATCAGATCGATCTGCCCTCCAACCGGCGCCCGCACGTCGAGACTTGGCGACCGATCCGGGCGCTGCCAATCGGAAGTGGGTCGGCTACATTGGCGGGGACCGGCAAATGGTGCTCGAAACGTGTCGTTGTCAGCCGCCCCCAAGCAGCCTCACCAGCGGCTGTGAGGCACCTTTATTCTGAGTCAGGCGGTGCCTTCGATCGGCCCCGCCCACCCGATTCCCATCCCAGCTCGCGAGATAGAACGTTGACTGAAGTCCGCCGAAAGCCTGTGGTCCTGATTGTCCGAGACGGTTGGGGCGAGAATCCGTATCCGGAATGGAATCATGCCAACGCGGTGCACCTTGCCCGTACACCTGTAGCGGATTCGCTGATGGCGAAGTACCCACATGTCCTGATTCACACCTCTGGCGAGGATGTGGGGCTCCCCGAAGGCGTGATGGGCAACAGCGAAGTCGGCCATCAAAACATTGGAGCCGGCCGAATCGTCGATCAGGAAGTCATGCGCATCACGCGGGCAATACGCAATGAGTCGTTCTTCAGCAATGCCGTCCTGCAGGAGGCGGTCGAACACGTCAAGCAGACGGGAGGCACGCTGCACCTACTTGGACTGATGTCCGATGGCCGTGTTCACAGTGATCTCGAACATGCGTTTGCAGTGGTCGATCTGCTCAAACGCAACGGGCTCGCAGGGGACCGGTTCGCGGTCCACGCAATTACGGATGGGCGTGATACTTCACCCAATGGCGGCCTTCAATACGTCGGCAGGCTCGAAAACAACCTGAAATCCGAAGGGGTTGGTCGCGTTGCCAGCGTCATCGGCCGGTTCTACGCGATGGACCGTGACCTGCGATGGGAACGCGTCGAGCAAGCGTACCAAATGATGACCCAGGGCGCCGCTCAGACGGCACCCTCGGCGCAGGAAGCCATCCAAAACTATTACGATCATCCCACCGAGCCCAGCCGCAAAGGGGATGAGTTCATCACGGCAACGACCATCGTCGACGGGGTGGGGAAGTCACCACTGGTCCGCGACGGGGACGCCATCATCTTCCTGAATTATCGTGGCGACCGAACGCGTGAGTTGACCAAGGCTTTCGTCCTTCCCGATGACCAGTGGAAGGCGATCGAGGGGGGTGGCTTCGACCGTGGCAAGCGAATCGAGAACCTCTACTTCGC
Source organism: Pirellulaceae bacterium (assembly GCA_963767665.1). Taxonomy (GTDB): domain Bacteria; phylum Planctomycetota; class Planctomycetia; order Pirellulales; family Pirellulaceae; genus Rubripirellula. The sequence goes on along the minus strand of CAVYFC010000008.1, from coordinate 1,680,139 downwards.
AACCATGACGGGATATGAAACGGGCCTACCAGTCCACGTGATCTTTGAGAAGCCGGCCAAGATGCCCCATATCCTCGGTGAATACGTCAGCTCACTCGGACTTCATCAGTTCCGTTGTGCGGAAACGGAAAAGTACCCGCACGTTACCTTTTTCTTCAATGACTATCGCGACGACCCCTTCGCGAGCGAAGACCGAGACATGGCTCCTTCGCCCCGTGATGTTTCCACGTATGACCAGAAGCCGGAAATGTCGGCGGAGGAAGTCACGCAAAAAGTACTGAAAGAAATTGAGTCGGACGAAGCCGCTCTGATCATTGTCAACTTTGCCAACGGCGATATGGTGGGACACACCGGCGTGATCGAGGCGGCCGTCAAGGCCGTCGAAACGGTCGACGCCTGCGTGGGTCGCGTGGTCGAAGCGACGCTAGCCAAAGGAGGCTCGCTGATCGTCACTGCCGACCACGGTAATTGTGAGCAGATGATCGATCCCAAGACCGGTGGCCCCCACACCGCGCACACGACCTATGACGTGCCTTTGATCGTAGTCGAACCTGGCCTCGAGGGATGTGAACTGCGTTCGGGTGGTCGATTGGCCGACATCGCCCCCACGATTCTCGAACTGATGGGCCTGCCCATCCCTGCCGAGATGACCGGAGAACCGCTGATTCGAGTCAACGCCAAGACCAATCGCTGAGACGACATTCCAGGAGGGAGTCTCCGCATCGATTGGCAGCGATTTTTGATTGGCAGCGATTCTTGATCCATGCCATCGCCAGTTGGAATCGGCTGTTCGCCCAGGGTGTCATTCAGGTCCGCATTTTCAAGGCGGACATCCGCTGCGTTTCTGCGTTTCTTACGAGTCTCGGAGGGACTCGCCTACGGTCGTGCCGTGCACGTCGAAAAACTCACCGTCTCGGATAGGCTCGGCTAGCGTCTGCGTCTCATTCCCGATTCGCCAAGACAGACCAGTGCACCGATCAACACGAGGCCGGGACCGAGGGCAAGACTTTGCGCCGGAATGTGCCAAGCCATTCGGTATAGCAAGCCGCCAACGGTGAGGATGGAACCCAACATGAGAAGGCCAATCCCTGCCTTACGAGTGAAATCCGACGATGGTGACGCCGCAAGCTCACGGGCTAGGAAGATCGAGACCATTCCCAACACGATCGAGTAGCTGTGCGATACTCGCGAGAGTCGACGAGGCGCGTCATTGTACTGCCCCAAGAATTCCGGCGTGTGAAAGGGTCCGTCAAACGCATAGAAACCCATCAGCATGCCGATCGAAATCGAAGCGACAATCAGACCCCAACCGAACCACTCAAGCGGATTGCCACGGCGCGACGCCAAGTAGAGCCCGAAGCAAGCACTCAGGTATGCGGCTGTCGCCGGAAGTGGCAAGAGGTACTTCACTGGCAGCCACGTGAAGCTGGCGAGAGCAAGAATCGCTGGCATACCCACTGCCCCCATCGCCATCAGAATGCCACCCGATCTTGTGACGCGGCCACGCTCGCCAGACTGTCGGTCGAGTAGACCGTAATACAACAGGGTGAGCACGGAGAGTGCAATCGCGGCCACGCGAGCCAGTCGCATCATTCGCATGCGAACCCCATCGGCAGCCCCCAGATGATCCACGATCCACGAGTCGGGCATCACCGGAAGTAGGCCAGCCAGGAAGTCCAAGCTCATTCCAAAGCAGACAACGGGCAAGATGATTCGGATCTGGCCGGCATACTGACCGCTGGGTCCAACAACCAGCAGGTAGCCGAACCCGCTGAAGTTAATGATCGCTCCCAGCAAGACCAGGCCATGGAAGGGCAGAGAGAACATCCCCAATCCGTACCCTGTTGCATAAAGGCACGCACCCACTGTTGTCAGGACCGCGGCCCGGCGGCGCGCTACGTGGTCGAATGCTGGCGTTGTTAGAAGGTGTGCCATTGCCAACTGCAACAGCCCCATGCCAATCACAACGCCTTGTGCGTGACGCGCACTCGATCGGAGGCCAAGATCGTACTCAGCTGCCGTCTGTACCGAGAACAGCCAAGGATCGAGGACGGCAGCGAGCCGCCATTCCAGCGAGCAACAGTATCCAGCCCACCGTACGATTCAATCCTCCGTCGGTAACGAAGCTCGATGAATTGCCTCGCACAGTGGTCCCCTGGATCATCTCGATGAAGGCCCGTTGCTCGCCAAGTGAAGTGGCCGGATGTCAGTTCAAAGAGAACTCACGCCTCTTGTGTTTTCGCGAGTACAGATAGTTCTCCGCAAATTGAGCTCGTCGCCAACGGGTGAAGTCTTCGGAATAGAGTCGTCCTGCGAGTGCATGAAACCCTTCTTGGAGCTCTGCAAAACTCATCGGCCTGGGTTCAAAATTGAGATCAAAGAGCGTGCATCGCTCCCATGCACCCGGATAGAGCAAGCGATTCTCTTGCTCGAGCCGCGCGTACAAAGGGGTACCCGGGAATGGGGTTTGGTAGGTGATCTGTACATCGTAAAGCTTCGATTTCTCGGCGAAGTCGAAGACCGCATCAAAAATGTCTGGTCCATGCCCATCCAACCCCAGGATGAAGCAACCGTTGACGCGAATACCATTGCTTTGAATTCGCTCAACGGCATCAATGTATTTCGGCCACTGACGAAGCTTCCAATCATTCTTCATTTCAAGACCTTCCAACCCAGGTTGGATGGGACTCTCAAGACCGATTAGCACTTCTGCGCAACCGCTGCTTCGCATCATTTGCAACAGCTCTTCGTCCTCATGCACGGCAAGATCGGTTTCCGCAAACCACTTTACATGCCGCTGCTTCAACTGTGGCAAGAGCTCCTTCCAATAGGCGCGGTTCACAAAGGAGTTGTCATCGGCAAATTCGATGAAGGGGCGCGGCCAGATCTCACGAATTCGATCCACTTCGGCCAGCACACGAGAGATCGGCTTCTGCTTGTACCGCCGTGTCAACAAAATGCTGGAGGCGCAAAATTCGCATCGCCGTGGACAGCCACGACTCGATTGCACGGTCAGTCGGTTGTACTTCGAGATATCCAACAACTCGTAAGCTGGCATCGGCGCTTCGTCCATGTTGAATTCTGGTCTTGCAAAGGAGGTGTAACGAGGCTTCAAGCGGTTCGCCTCCGCATCCTCAAGTACGTCGAGCCAGACCACCTCACCCTCGCCAATCACGACCGAATCGCAGTGCAACAAAGCTTCATCGGGTAACGAGGTCACGTGAAGTCCCCCCATGACCACGCGAACTCCAAGGTCCCGATACCGATCCGCCAGGAAGTATGCCTCTGGGATCTGAGCGGTGAAGCTTGAAATTGCGACCAGATCAAATTCCTTGGGCAGTTCATTCAGCTGCTGCAAGTCCTTCACCTCCAGATAGGTGATGCTGTGATGCCGTGGCGTCATTCCAGCGAGCGTCAACAGACTCAGGCTTGGCAACGAAGCGATGGTTTCGCTGCGTTCTACGAAGCCGGGCAGCGTTAGCCCCTTTCGCAATAGCTCGTCGTCACAGCAGCGGATTCCGCTCATCGCGATCAAAGCGAGTCGCATCTTGGTTCCCCCTTCAGCACTTCGTTGCATGATGTACTCATGGAATAAATCGGTGGCTTGGCAGCTGGGCCCAGTCGTAGTAGGGCCCAGTCGTAGTAGGGTCCAGTAGATTCCATCGCGCTGTTGGCGTCCGCCTCTTCGCCACCCTGTCCACGCTTCACTCCGACCCTTGCTCCATCAATTCTTTGAGCCTCAACGCCGAATCCTGAGCCCGCACCTTGGTGATTGTCAGTAATCCATCGAGGTCCTCGCGATCGGCGAAGGAGGGGGGAACTTCGAAGTCCACCTCAATCCAGAGCCTCGTCCCATCGTTCTCGGGTTCCGCTCGATAAGTGAAGCGGCTCTGGATTCCACCCTCGGTGACGAACGAATAGAGGCGACCGGGCTCAAAATCGACGGTCCGACCCGTCCCTTCAAATTCGTGGCCGAGCAGATCCCATTTCCAATTCCAACTCTTGGTGACCTCGCCCGGGGCTCCCTGGATATTGGAGACGGAGGTCAGCGATTCCAGATACTTCGATCGGTTGCGGATATCAGTGACGAAGCGAATGACGTCCTCGGGATCAAGATTGACCGAAGCGACGGCTTGGATCTGTTTCGTTAGCATTTCCTGAACTCCGTTGAAACCTGTGGCTTGCTCTATACAGATCCCATGGGCACGCGATTGATGCGCCGAGAGGCGAGAAACCTTAAAATTTTTCGAAAGTTCGCTTGTCAACCGATGAGGCCAGAGTGAGTCAGGCGAGAATTGCACAGCGTGTTCCGGAAGCAAGACTCCAAGCGGACGTGGGTGCCCCATATCGCACAGTGGGACCCATCCAAGGGGCGATCAACCGCGTCCGCCGAGTCGAAGAAGCCGTCGAGATGCTCAGCCGTTCAGCGGAGAAGATCTTCGCACAGGACGTCCAGGACAAGAAGCCAATGAGTCCTGGGAAACAGTGGTGCAGAGCTTTAGGTCCTGCCAACCTGGAAATCCCACCCAGCATGAGGATCTCGAGAATCCTCTAACCGCTCGATAGATCGGAGGGGTCTTCGGAGGCCTGATTTGCCTGCCGACCGCGATCGACGAGCCTCTTGATCTTGCCTTCTCGTTCCCGGAGTCTTCGTACGCGGTCCCGGTAGGTCGCTTCCCTGGTCTTCATCCGTCCCCGCTTCTCCCGCAGTTTCTGGTTGGCGAGACGGAGTGCTTCCTCGCGGAGCGCCAAGTCCGCTTCCCGCTCGCCGGACGCCGTCCTATCGGCAGCAGAATCCTCAACTTGAGTCGTTGCTGCCAGGCTACCTTTCGGTGCCTGTCCCAGAAGTCGGAGCAGGAATGTTGGCTCCACAAAAATCATATTGGCCGCAATCATCATCGTTCCGAAGGTGATCATCCCCAAGAACATCGCGATCCCCGCATGCACGATCACTGCCAGCCCCACGGCAATTGGTCGCGTCAACCGAGGCCACACCAGTGCACAATAAAACACTTCCCAAAAGAGGGTCAGGTGGGTCATGCCAGTGAAGATGCGAGGATAGTTCACGAGCCAAGTGGTGTCGATTGACTGGTATTCATAGTTGCCAATCGCGTACCACATTGCGGTTCCATCCCACCATGTCTGCCCCCGAGCCTTGCTCAGTCCTCCAAACATGTAGATCACACAAAGATGGATCTGCAACAATCGTGTCGCCAGATTGGCCGTCACACTCGGCGCCGCATCAGGAAGCAGCCACTCCAAGAACCGACTCGGCTTTTTGCGATCTCGATATCGCTCCCGCAAGCGGGCGTCGACACTGAAGCAACTACCACATGGCGCGATCATCAAGTACATCGCACTGTAGGTCACGATCTGATCAAGACCGAACAGAGCACCGGTCAATCGATGAAGGTACATCAACTGCAGAAACCAGGCTGCCGGTGCAGTGAATCGCGTCAGGAATCCGATCGCAAAGCAGAACGTCACCAACATCGTCACGGCGTGATGCAGCCAGAGCACGACGGGACTCTGGAGGTGCCATAGATAACTACGAGCCCAGTTGGCTGACCCGAAAGTGCCGTCATGCAGCTGCTTCGCCATCTCATTGTTGACCCACGCTTCTTCGCCAAGAAACGAAGTGAGGTCAGTCGCCAGCACCAAGTGGGAATAGAACAACATCGCTCCGACCGCAATGCGAAGCATCCCCAACGTATGCGGCAGCCGCGGCGTGAACCAGAATCGATCCCATGCAACGAAGCAATCCGCTATCCACTGACGGCTCGCGTCGAATGCGTTTCTGGCGAACATCATGAATCACCCCCGCCTGCGTTCTGCAATTCACGCTGTGGGATATCGTCGGCGGGTACGACCTGTGGACTCGGCAAGGGCTTCGGGGCGGGTGTTGTTGAACTTTGCGGTGATGCGTTTGATTCGCCGCTGGAACCCGTGTCCGACGTGGCTGGAGCGGTCGAATCCCGCGACAAGGCTTCCCCCTCTCGCACGTCTGCCGCGCGGAGCGCCGCAGAAGCTGCCGTGGGAGCAGGGATTGCCTCGGGAAGGGATTCCATGTTCCCCAAACCCGTGTCCCCCAAACCCGTCGGCTCGGTCACCGGGATCGGTTGATCGAGCAGGACCCGATACGACTCTTCATCGGTCAGGACGAGAGGACGCTCGCGAAAGGCAACGAGGTCTGGAATCAGGTGTTCGATCCTCCGAATCGCGACCTCCCGGCCAGGATTGACTGCTTCCAAATGGTGAACCATCGATTGACGGAATCGCTCGTAACGGGCTCTGCCGTTGCTCCAGTATTCCAGTTCCTGCGGGTCCAGCGCCGCGAGTTCAGCCTCCCCCGTTGGTAGTGGCGGCTGATAGATGTCATACAGGAACTCAGTCAGCATGAAATGTCGGTGGTAGAGCAGACGGGGCCACTGCCGGCGACGGTCCGGATACAAGAACTCCTCGCGGTTGCCCTCGGGATTGGTGACCGCCACCTGGATCATGTGGCTTGGGCCTGGATCGGGTGCAAAGAAAGCGTAGCCACGATCGATGTATAGAAACTGCCCGTACGCTTCCAACGGCAGCAATGCCGAGGCCACGGCGGGCGACTGACCGAGTGGGCCCTGCGTCTGAAACGACAGCGGCGGCAAGAACAGGGCCAGCAGGTGCAGGACAAGAAAACAGCTGACGACAAGTCGAAATCGCTTCGAAGAGAACAGTCGTTTCGCGGTCATGGTCTTGGGAAACCAGCGGTCGAGGCGGATGGCTTCTGACCTACGTTAACTGCACGGCCCGGGATGTACAGTTCAATCCTGCAGCGCAGAAGACTTCCGCCCAAAACGGACATCGGGAAAACGAAAAAGCCGCTACCTATACCGGCGCGGCTCTCGTGATTCGATTTGAATCTGACCGTTAGCGGCTGGCGACCGCTGCTGCATCAAAATCAAACGTCAGTTCGTTACTGCTACCAGCTAGCACATCGATGGTGCGTTCCTTGCTGATCGCTTGGCCATTGATGTCCGCGGTCACTCGGATCGTGTAGCCAGACCACTTCTGTCCCGCGCCCAACTGCTTGGTACGGAAGGTTCGAACAGAACCGCTTCCCTTGGTCGCGTTGCCAGCCAAAGAGACCTGAGCGTTCGCAGGAACTCGAAGACGCACGACCGTCACCACATCGCCCGAGGCCTGTGACGCTGCCGATTCAGCTGCTGGTTCCTGAGCCTGAGAGTCAAACTCAATTTGTTCCGCGTCGCCCGAGCGAAGCTTGACCGCCTTGCTTTCGACCTTTTGCTCCCCTGCAACACTGTAAGTCGCTTCCACCACATAGGTGTAAACGTAGCCTTCCTTGAGACCACGGGACTTGAACTGGCGAACCGATCCGTCACTCGTGGTGGGATGACCGTTCACGGTCACCTTGGCATCTTCGGGAACCGAAACGGTCAGAATCGCCGTTTCCGATTCGGGATCCACCACAACTGGCTTGGCCACCTCATAGCGAGCGACACTGGTTCGGTTGGCAACCACCGCACGCGATGCAGGCTGTTGTATCTGAGTTCGCACGACATTCGACTCGTAGGCTGCGGTGCTTCCGAGCGAAACCGAATGAACGACAGGCGACGAATAGCTGTAGGCATAGCCACCACCACTACTTCCACCGGATGAACCGCCACTACTCCCACCGGATGAACCGCCGCTGCTTCCACCGGATGATCCACCAGAAGAGCCGCCGGAGGAGCCATAAGAAGAACTGTAGCCGCCACTGCTGCCACCGCTACTTCCGCCACTGCTTCCACCGCGATGAGCGTGACGAGCTTGGATTCTTTGAATCAGGCTCCTGAGTGGTCCCACTCGTTCGCCACTACTTCCGCCCGATGAGCCACTGCTTCCGCCCGCTGAACCACTGCTTCCGCCCGATGAACCGCTGCTGTAGGAAGCATGATGAACCGTCGTGCCGCCTGACGATCCACCCGAAGAACCCCCGGAGGATCCTCCTGAAGATCCTCCCGACGACCCGCCCCAAGAACCACCTTGATGCCGAGCCTTCCAACGCGACAAAAGACCGCCGCCCTGACTACCGCTGGACGCTCCCCATCCTCCTGAAGATCCGCCGGACGAACCGCCCGAGGACCCACCGGACGAGCCACCCCACGACCCGTTCTGCATCGGCCGTGGCCGCGAATACGGAGACCGCACCCGCTATCAACAAGAATCGGAAATACGTCATGATTTCAAGCTCTCCTACTACACTTCACTGCGGCGTGAGATTCCGGCCGGCCCCAAGGCGAACGGCTAAGAAAGTAGGATAGCGGCATAAATTGGCGAAACAAGCATATCAGGTAAATTTTGCTGATTGCGAGCCGCTAGGGGGAGTGGGAGGCATTTGCCGGCATGCCAAGGGCTCTGCTAGAACCCGGGATTCAGTCAACCTTTTCGATCGAAATGTGGTCGAAATCCGCGGTCCCGGTGGCCCCAAAAAGCCCGATTCGCAGAATTGCCTCGCGGGTTGCCGGCGGGACCTGAATCAGCCGCGTCACCCGATCGCCATCGCGAGGTCCCGCGGTAAGGACCGAGCCAGAAGGTGCCCAACTCGCTCTCGATCCTCGTCATAAAGGCTCACGGCAATCATCGGCAGGGACTCCTGGCCGGGACCCTGCCGCACGTCCTTGGTCCGCACGTAGCCGGCAAGCCGGATCAGCGCGATGCGTTTGGCCGTCGATCGGAATTCCCTGTAACAGATGGGAGTTCCAGTCCTGGGGTCTCGTTGCTCAAAACGGACGAAAGCATTTCCACGCGGGCGCCGTTCGCTTGTCCCTGTCCCATCGATCCGCTGCACCTGCCGACCGTAGTACCAGCCGGGAACGAATTCATCGCCAACCGCAAGCGCATCGGCGGAATCCTCGAAGTCGCCGTTGACCACTCTGAGGATTTTGCGGGATCAGGCTGAACCGTTCGGGTCTCTTCGGCCTCTCCGGTCATGGGCACGAAGAGGGTGGGACGAAGCGCCTCGCGTACCAGAGATCCCATCCTTCTTGGTCATTCGATACAACGTCTGCTGATAACGCTCGCCAACCGGAATGATGATCTGTCCTCCTTCACGCAGCTGTTCGACGAGCGGCTCGGGAACCGACTCTGGGCTGCAGGTCACGATGATCTTGTCGAACGGAGCCGCGTCGGGCCAACCCAGAAAACCCGTCCCCGACGCGGGTGGAAACATTCTCGTAACCGAGTCGTTGCGAGCGTCTCGGCGGCCCGCTCTCCCAACTCCTCGACGATTTCGATCGAGTACACGCGATCGACCAGCGGACTGAGCACCGCTGCCTGATACCCGCTGCCGGTTCCGATCTCCAAAACCGCATCGGTCGGTTGGGGATCGAGTGCCTCTGTCATCAGGGCGACAATGAAAGGGCTGCTGATCGTCTGGGCATGACCGATCGGCAGTGCCATGTCGAAATAGGCGCGATCACGCATCGACCTCGGGTATGAATTCATGTCGCGGCGTTTCGCCAATCGCTTGCGAGCACGCGTGCGTCTTTGACACCTGCCGATGCGATGTACCTCTCCACCATTTCGAGCCGGGCTGCGGCAAACGGATCCTGGCCTAATCCAGAATCAATGAGCCCTAACCACACCGCCATCGTCACGTACCAATTAGAGTCGCAAACACGCTACGAGCGGACGAACGGAGGCACCGGTATCAGAAACATCTCACCACTCCAGACAACGCATGAACCCGTCGGAAACCGGGATCGACTTCATGTTCATCATTTTCCGGCTCTCAGCAAGACCGGCATGCCGAAGATGTCACGGAACAGCACCGAGTTCTCCCGCATCGCGATCTGTTCGAGGGAAACATCGTCCACACCAGGAACATTGATCACCAACTGCTTGTCCTCTTGCACACACACAATGTCGCGAATGCGTCCGCTGCGCGTATCGTCCAAGGCGATCGCCAACCGCAGACATGGCCGCCAATTTTGCGACCATCACACGTTCCTCTTGCGGCAACGTCCCGTAACCCTCGTGCGCTGGCTGCGGTGCAGCCCGCCGGTGATAGCGGGCCACCAATCCAACCTGCAGGAGCTCTCCCTTGGATAAACCGAACAGATCGCTGTGTGCGGATCAAATACAGCGCATGTTTGTGGTTGCTGCGGACATTGACGATCAGGCCGATTTCGTGCAGCAGCGCCGCGACAAAAAGGATCACCTCGTGACGGCTATCGAGCCGATGTTCGTGATGCAATTGGTCAAACAACTTGCGAGACAACTCGGCAACATTGCGGGCATGAGACTCGTCGAAATCGAACTTTCTGTCCCAGCGAGATTGCGGATCGCACGATCTGGTTGCGAAACTCGGCGGTCCAACTTCCACCAACCGCCATGTCGTGCAACAAACCATCGCGAAGATTCGTGTCGCAAACATAGATGTGAGGCAAGGCGAAAATGATTCGCCAGCATCGTGTAGGCCAGCAGGGCCGGGGCCAACGTCTCGGCCTCGATGATAACTCGCCCCATATCGCTTCACGATGGCATCCTCGTCCATCGCAAAGATCTTGTCAGTGAACTTAGCGAGGCTCTTCGTGGGCAACTGCGCCAACGTTTCGCCATCCCAATCCTCTTGCAATTGATGGACAGCGAAGCGGATATCGCCGCCCAGCGCCACCACATGGATCTGCGTGTCATCTTGAATGCACTCGGCGATCCTGATCAGCGTTCGACGAATGTGGCTCTCCATCAGCGCCCGGCGACGCGCAGCGCTTGCGCGAATCCCATCGAGCGTTTGAATCAAACGCATCGAACCGAGGCGAAACGACTGGCTATTGAGCACGTTGCCGCCACGGACCACCAGCATCTCGGTATTGCCGCCACCCACTTCGACAACCAACGACTTGCCATCGGCAAGCTCGGGATGCGATTGCAGATGGGGAATCACTCCCATGTAGGTGATGCGATTGACCTCCGCCTCATCGATCGGATCCACATTCAAGCCAGTCGCAACGAAGATGCGGTCGGCAAAGGCGAGTCGATTGGTCGCCTCACGAACCGCGGTGGTGGCCACCACGCGGACATCGCTCGAGGACGTGATCCCATACTCCTGCAAGACACGCTGATAGCGTTGCAAGACCGCAGCAGATCGCTCGATGCTCTTGCGCGAAATCCTGCGATTCTCGAAGGCCTCGCGCCCCAGATCGACCGCCTGGACCAGCGTGTCGAGCGTGCGAACCTGCGCCATCGGGATGGATCTCGGCGATCGCCATCCGAATGCTGGTCGCCCCGATATCAATCACCGCCGCGGGGCGCGGCGATTCCGATTCGGTTGCAATGTCGGTCGTACCGTTGGCTGAGACATGAATGAATACGTAGCGGCAACGCGGCGGTGAATCGACGACCTCCATCATACCGCCTCGACGTCGAGGCTTAAAGGGCAGTCGATGCGACCGGCGGAACCCGACTCCCTGGAATCTGTGCATTGCACGCAATCCCTCTGGAAATCCCACCCCTTGGACATCCCACAATCCTTGGACTCCAGTGCCACTCAACTCATTTGCATTCGTGGGGAGGATCGCCTCTTCATCAGAGCTTCGGAGCGTGATTCCCTTCTCGCCGCCGCTTTCCAGAACACCGCCAACACGGTCCCCGTCAGCATGCACCCGAAGGTGTAGGCCGCCGTCGGGATCGTCGCGATCGTCGTCGGGACCGTACAACGAAGCCGCCAAGAGCGGTCCCCAGCCCCGCGTTCTGCATCCCAACCTCCAGCGTCAACGCCCGGCGATACGCCTCGGGCAGTCCCGCCCGAATGCCCACGCGCATATCCCGCAGCGTATCCCGTCAAATTGATCAACAACAACGCCGCGACGAGTATGCCTCCGACATCCATCAGCCGCTCTCGATTTGCCGCAACCACCGTGGCAATGATCCACAGCAAGGCCACCGAAGCGAGCAACGACCCGCAACGCGAGCAGAATCGGCGGATCCGTCGCAGACACGTCTTGCCAAGGACGTATCCGGCGACCGTTGGCAGCACGACCAGGAACGCCAACAACAACGACGGACTTGGCCAGCGATTGGTCGCTCTGCATGCCCATCACGATCCACAGGACCAGCTGGCACGGTCAGCGGCGAGAGCAACGTGGCGACGGTCGTCAAACTGACCGAATAGGCAACGCTACCTCGCGCGGTGCTGGTCAAGACATTGGATGCCATCGCACCAGGGACGCATCCAACCAGGATGACTCCCGCCGCTAACTCTTCATCCATGGGCACCAACTTCGTCGCCAACCAGGCGGCCGCGGCATCACCATCACCTGGGTTGCCACCCCCAAGCGCGACCCACCAGGGACGCTGGCGAAGCGGCTGCAATTCGTCTGGTTGCACCAGCGTCCCCAGCGAAAGCATCGTGACCACGATCAGCGACCACAACAGCCAGGTGTTCGAGACGAACGGATCGAAGCCCCATGCTCGGCCGGCCAGATCAGAGCAATGCCCGACGTCACGACGAGCCAAAACAGAATCGAACCAGCCAGTGCACGCAATTCGGTCTACCTCACCACGCCGTGTTGCGCGCAAGACTTCCCACGACGGCGGGCCACCGAAACACTCCACCGCGCGCCAATTTCGTTGGGCTGCACCGGCTACGTTCTCGGCACGATCATCCAAGAAAGAGAATCCGCTCCAGCGGCAACGCCGCAGGCCTCCTCGGCCGCCTGTAGATCGCTAGCATCCGGCTTCATCGCGCCCACCTCGTAACTGAGGATCGTCACGTCAAAGCGAAACTCGGTCGCCGGATAACGCTGACGGCGAATCCAATCCCAATGAGCATGGCAGGTATTGGAGAGCAGACCGACCGGCAAGCCCGCATCGCGAACCGCCTGCAATGCCTCGGGCATCGAATCGACCGGCAAGAACATATCGCTCACCGCGTCGAGCAGTTCCGATCGTCGGCATCTGATCACGACTTCGCCCCAGCGCAGCTCGGACTGCTCGGCAAAGGACTCACCTGTCAATTGGCCCCGCTCAAACCGGTGCTGCAGGTCACTTTCGTAGATCGCCTTACGAGCCGACTCCATCGGGACTCCGAATCGCCGGCCACGTTCTCACAGGCCAAGCTTGGGATCAAACGATAACAAGATGTTGCCGAGATCGAAGAAAACAAACTCAATCTCGCCGCAAACGATTGCTGCGTCCGCACTCATTCGCTGCCCGCACGCTCGCTGGCTACTAGAGCTGGCGGATGCGAATGTTGCGGTACCAGGCTTCGCTTGGCTCGCCACTGTGGATCTGCAGCCCGATCACGCCGTGGCGCGGGATCGACATCATCCGTTTCGGTGTAATCCACCGTCTGTTCGCCATTGAGGAAAATCTGGATCTTCGGCCCACGACAAACCACTCGCATCTGGTTCCACTGATCCGGCTTGACCAGTCGCTTGGCCAATTCACGGATCGGGTTCCGCTAACATCTTGTTGCGTCGCGACTCATCGTAGAGAGCTCCCCACACCGGCCGATCCCAGGCGACACCCATGTCGGCCTGGTACCCCGATACCTCGGTGCTGCCGGGAACACGCTTGGAGCGGAACTGAATCCCCGCATTCTGTCCCTTCCCCGACCAATTTCGCTTCGAGCCGCAACTCAAAGTCATCATAGTTCTGTGTGGTGCAGAGAAACTCGTTGTGCGGAATTTTTTCATCCAATCGACCGGCGACAATCGCGTCCCCCTCGATCCGGAACCAATAAGCGTTTCCCTCCCAGCCGGCCATCGACTCGCCGTCGAACAGTGGAAGCGATTTCGCCTGAAAATCATCGGCGTCTTGAGCCCGACAAACTCCCACGCTGACCGCGATCGAGACCCAAGCGAGTCGCGAGTGATGGCAAAAAATCGTCGATTCATCGGTGAGCCTCGTGACGGAGAACCCATTTGTGCAATTGCCTGTCCCTTTTTCAATCCTGCTCGGATGATCATAATCCTTTTCCCGTCCAAAGTCGCGAATGCCCCCGAAGAAACGCCATGAACCAACCTCTCAACAAGTACAGCAGCCGAATCACGCAACCCAAGAGCCAAGGAGCATCGCAGGCCATGCTCTACGCGACGGGCATGACCTCGGAGGACATGGACAAGGCGCAAGTCGGCATCGGCAGCGTCTGGTACGAGGGCAACAGCTGCAACATGCACCTGCTGGATCTGGCGGCGGAGGTCAAGAAGGGGGTGACCGATGCCGGGCTGGTCGGGATGCGATTCAACACCATCGGGGTCAGCGACGGGATCTCGATGGGCACCGAGGGAATGAGTTACAGCCTGCAAAGCCGCGACCTGATCGCCGATTCGATCGAAACGATCATGGCAGCCCAGTGGTACGACGGGCTGATCGCCCTGCCAGGCTGCGACAAGAATATGCCGGGATGCCTGATCGCGATGGGGCGTCTCAACCGACCCTCCATCATGGTCTACGGCGGCACCATCAAGCCGGGATGCTATCGAAATCAAAAGCTGGACATCGTCAGCGCGTTTCAATGCTACGGGCAATTCATCGCAGGCGAGATCAGTGAAGAGGAACGCGGCGAAATCGTCCGGCGAAGCTGTCCCGGCGCGGGTGCTTGTGGAGGCATGTACACTGCCAACACCATGGCGACCGCGATCGAAGCGATGGGAATGTCCCTGCCATACTCAGCCAGTATCCCTGCCGAGGATCCGGCGAAGAAAGAGGAATGCCGTCGTGCCGGCGAGGCGATGCTTGAGTTGCTCAAGGCCGATATCAAACCACGCGACATCATGACGCGAACCGCCTTCGAGAATGCCATGGTGACCGTGATGGCACTGGGAGGAAGCACCAATGCCGTGCTCCATCTGATCGCGATGGCACGCAGCGTTGGCGTCGACTTGACCATTGATGACTTTCAAAGCGTCAGCGACCGAATTCCCTACCTGGCCGATCTGAAACCGAGCGGCAAGTTTGTGCAGGAAGACCTGCATTCGATTGGCGGGACACCGGCGGTGATGAAGTACCTGCTGCAAGAAGGATTGATGGACGGATCCTGCATGACCGTGACCGGCAAGACATTGGCAGAGAATCTCGAGCAACTTCCCGGCTTGAAGGAGGGTCAAACGATCGTGCGACCGGTTAGCCAACCCGATCAAGTCGAGCGGTCACATCCGCATTCTCAAAGGGCTCGCTCGCACCCGAGGGGGCTGTCGCCAAGATCACCGGAAAAGAAGGCCTGCTGTTCACAGGACCGGCCCGTTGCTTTGACAGCGAAGAAGAGATGCTGAAGGCCTTGGAAGACAAGAAGATTCAGAAGGGGGACGTCGTCGTGATTCGTTACGAAGGCCCCAAAGGTGGACCGGGCATGCCAGAGATGCTGACGCCAACCAGTGCCATCATGGGGGCCGGACTCGGATCGGACGTCGCCATGTTGACCGATGGCCGTTTTAGTGGAGGCAGCCACGGCTTCATCGTTGGCCACATCACGCCCGAAGCGCAGCTCGGAGGTCCGTTGGGGCTGCTTCAAGATGGCGACGTCGTGACGATCGATGCCGAGACAAACCGGCTCGATGTCGATGTGAGTGAGGAGGAATTGGAGAAGCGACGCCAAGCATGGACCGCACCACCTTTGAAAGCGACGCGGGGTACGCTGTTCAAGTACATCAAGAGCGTCAAAACCGCCAGCGAAGGCTGCGTTACCGACGAATAGCCCGGTGCGCCACGCCCCGTACGATGGGCTTCCAAGCCCGTCGACCGAAGCGGAGAGCCGAGAGACGCATGACGAGAGGCGACGGGCTTGGAAGCCCATCGTACGGGTCTTGTTTGCTGCGTCGCTAGCGTGCCGCTCGAGATGCTGCTGCATTGGCTTCCTTCTCCCTCGCAGCCAAGACGCTCAACGCATGGTCGAAGGCCTCTTTCGCCGCGGGCCTCTCTGGCTCCGCGATACTGCGTTCGCGATTCTTCCAGAGTAGCCGGGTCATTTCTCCGCACCAGCGAGCGCTCTCGGACGACGCGCGTATCGGCTGGTCAGCCACGATCACGTCGACGGGGTTGGAATGGAGCTGAGGAAATTGCCGAACCGCGATCCAACTGCTCTGCTCGATCGGAATCGTAAATTCCAGACGATGGATCGTCCCGTCAGCAGGAACGCTTTGGCTGGCAACCGACTGTCCGTTGACAATGATCTCAACGTCGCGCGTCCCACCGGGGACCCAATCCTCGGAACGATCGCGATGCAGAATCACCGTGTCGCCCGTCACACTGCGCCCGGCGGCAGCGTCCTGGGTTCCATAGGCGACGCCGGCGGGTGTTTGCGCGGCGAAGGCCACTTCCACCTCCAACTTCACAGTCCCAGGTTGACTCAGAGCCACGTCACCGTACCCCGGCGAAACACCCGCAACGGTCATCGTGGGCAAATGAGCATAGCCATCGGAAACATACGATCGTCCAGCGACCAGCCCTTCGCACCAGCTCCCAAACTCAAGCTTGGCGTCCTGGCCCAGATGCACGTAGACACGCCCTTTCCCGACGCGCCGACTGCTCATGCAAGGAAAATCGGTTTCGCCGGAAACCTTCAGGGGGAATCCGCAGTTCAGCAAGTGATACCAAGTGTTCCACTCTTGAATGCGACTGGTGTCCATGGCACTGATGAAGTCGCAGACCCCAGCCACCGTGCTCACACAGATCTCCATGGCGCCGACGCCATTCATCTCGGGAATTGCAAGGTTCGGTAATTGCTCCGCCGCCACTCGATGAGATTGAACCAGTTCTTCGGATGACAATCGTAGATCACCATCACGATTGATCTCATCAAACGAAGCAGGCAGCAACGCCCTGGACACCTCTTGGCGTTGCAAGGAACCATCACCATCGCTGTCGTATTGTCCGATCAAACGATGTGTCGCAGATTGAGGATCGATGGCCAATCCGCTGGCCGAGTGGGCGTAACCGGCAAAGCCTCCCTGCTCCTTTGCCCATCGCATCACGGGCGTCGTCCAGGTCGGCCAACCTTTGGTCTTGGTTCCCCCGCTGTTGGGATAGGTTTGGTCGGTCAGATTCAATAGGCAGACATGCCCCAACGCTTGAGAACCAAATCCGCTGATCTCGAGGTCATACTTCAGCAGCGTATCGGCGGTGCCAAAGAGGCTTGCCTCGGCGTTGAAGTACTGTCGCTGGTATTCGAAGCATGGTCCCCAGGTCAGCACGCATCCCACGTTCAATCCCTCCCCTTGCACCTGACGAAACATGTCAGCGGGCGTCACCCCTTCGGTGGGATGCGTGTAGTGCGCGCAACCGGCAGCATGAATGTGATGATCGCCGCTATAGAATCCGTGCTCCGCAGCGTCGAACCAACGTTCAAGTTGCAGCGACAACTGATTCTCGCGCCCAGGATCGATGTCAACCTCCGTCCGTCACGACGCGATACTCGGGACCTCGGCTGTAAGTGACCTCAAAGTGTCCTGGCGGCAACCACACGGACTCGCCGTCGATTCGATAGACATGCGTTTGAAAGAAAAAATCGGGTGCGATCCGTTTGACCTGCAGCGGAAAGACGCGACCAAGCGAATCGCGAAAATCGATCCGGGCAATCGAAGGTTCACCGTCGTGGTCGCGGATCTTCAACCTCAGCGGGATCGCTGGTTCGATCTCCATCAGCACGGGCAACTCATTACGATGCTCGAGATCCGCTGTCCCGTCGCCAATATCAAACTGCAAAACGGCTTCGCGCTTTCCTGCATCACTCGACGCCAAGAGCAGGATCACGTACTCCACTTCCAAACCGGATAACTGCGGTGTCATGGGCGAAGCACGATGCAGCTCGACTCCCAAGAATCGCTCGTGCGATCCCTCGACGTTCTGATTCTCCAGGAGCTCCGTTTGTTGCTGGCGCTCCATGCTCAACGAGGCGGTTCCTGCGTAGACCGGGCCTGCCTGAGGGCTGGTCACGCGTAGGCGAGACGTGGACGTCCCGTGATTGATCACTTTGACGAGCATCGGTCGATAACCGGCTTGTTGAAGCGAGGCAGCGACCGGTCCACGTTGCACGCTGACTCGCTCTTCGGGATTGATCGTGACAATCGCGAGTGTCAGCGGATCGAGCGCGCGTTGGACTGCCAAGGCATCACCTGACTGCATCGCCTCCTGGACAGCCGTCGCTCGAACTGGCTCAAGAGGTTGGCCGAGCAGCTCGAGCGTCTCGCGGACCCGCCGCACATTGGAAATCAGCGGCTGAGCCTCGACACCGATGGTCTCGACACCGATGGTCTCGACACGATTCTCCACTGGATCTTGGCCCAGCACGCGCGTGGAAGGCATCCAAACCAAACAGGAGAGGACGAGCAGGATTCGGTCTCGCATCATCGCAGTCCCAAGCCGAGGGAGTGTGCTTAAGTCAACAGTTCATGCACGACGCGTCCATGAACATCGGTCAGCCGATAGTCGCGGCCCTGGAATCGATAGGTCAATCGCTCATGATCGAAACCAAGCTGGTGCAAGATGGTCGCTTGCAGGTCATGCACATGAACCGGATTCTCAGCGACCTGGAAGCCAAGTTCATCGGAGGTACCATACTCGAATCCACCTTTCACGCCCCCTCCGGCCATCCACATCGTGAATGCATCGGGATAGTGATCTCGGCCAAGAATCTTGCTGGCCGCCGTGCGGCCCTCGCGAAACGGCGTGCGTCCAAACTCGCCACCCCAGATGATCAGCGTCTCTTCAAACAGACCACGTTGCTTCAAATCCTTGATCAGCGCTGCGATCGGCCGGTCCATCGTCGCACACTTGGAAGTCAATCCGTCGGTCAACCCGGTTCCTTCCTGGGTCCCGTGAAAATCCCATCCCCAGTCGAATAGTTGTACAAATCGGACACCTGCCTCGGCCAATCGACGGGCCAGCAAGCAATTGTTCGCGAGGCTCGCCACACCTGGTTCCGCACCGTACAGGTCAAGCGTCGCTTGCGATTCCTGTGAAATGTCCATGACCTCGGGAACCGCTGTTTGCATGCGAAACGCCAGCTCGTACTGAGAGATTCTTGTCAACGTCTCGGGATGCCCCATCTCGGCCGCTTGCCGTTCATTGAGATCCTTCAAGGCATCCAGGGTCATTCGTCGTACATCGCGACTCATGCCCGCCGGATCCGAAGCATAAAGCACGGGATCTCCCTTGGATCGGCACTGCACGCCTTGATAGACCGATGGGAGGAATCCGCTGCCGAATGAGTTCTTACCCCCATTGGGTTGAACACCACTGGAGATCAAGACCACGAAGCCGGGCAGGTTCTCGTTTTCGCTGCCCAGTCCGTACGTCACCCACGCACCCATCGACGGACGGCCCGAACGTGGCGAACCGGTGTAAACCAACAGCTCGGCCGGAGCATGATTGAACTGATCCGTATGCATGGAGTGGATCACACATAGATCGTCAGCGACCTCATGAAAGTGTGGAATCGCATCGGACATCCACATCCCACTTTGCCCCACCTGCGACCACTTGCGCGGCGATCCCATCAACTTGGGGACTCCGGACGTGAAGGCGAACTCACGTCCCGCCAAGAACTGATCGGGACAATCCTGTGAATCGCGTTTCACAAGTTCTGGCTTGTAATCATACAGATCCAGATTTGGCGGCGATCCGGTCATGTGCAAATAGATCACTCGCTTCGCCTTGGGAGCGAAGTGAGGCGGCCTGCTGGCAAGCGGATCGAACGCGTTCTGCAGCGCCAGGAGTCTCCTGTGCGAGCAGACTGCTAAGGGCCAGACCACCAATCCCAGCCGTCGACTGCCTGAAAAAGTGGCGTCGGGTCTGTGCTTGGATCTGCGTCTGAATCTGTTCCCCAGTCGGTCTCACGTTTCTCTCCAGCGGTTTCATGGTGCCGGTTATCGCTTCATGAACATTTCGTCGAGATTCAAAATCACGTTGCCCACAACCGTCCAGGCGGCTGCCTCGGCTGCATCCATTCCGATCGGCAATGCTCCAAGCGGTTCGGTTGCCAAACGCTCGGCCTGCTCGAGATCGGATTCGTACGTCTGGTATGCCAGGTCAGCTAGCTCGGTCAATCTGCGGATCTCCGATTCACTGGGGTCGCGAATCAGGCAGCGATGGAAAGCCCACCGAATCCGCGCGTCGGAATCGGTGTCTGCGCTGATCATTTGCCGTGCCAGCGACTGTGCCGCCTCGACGTAAACGGGATCGTTCAGTGTGACCAGCGCCTGCAGCGGTGTGTTGGTGCGAATTCGGCGAACCGTGCAGACCTCGCGATTGGGCGCATCAAACTGAGCCATCGAAGGATAGGGACTGGAGCGACGCCAGGTTGTGTAGATCCCGCGGCGATAGCGATCCCCCCCTTCGCTGGTCTTCCAATCCGTAGCGGAACCAAAGGCCGCTTTCAGCCCCAGTTCCGGCTGCGGCGGGTTTACCGGCGGACCGTACATCTGCGGGCTCAGCAGTCCACTGACCCGTAGCGATTGATCGCGCACCATCTCGGCTGAGGCACGAAACCTGGGTCCTCGAGCAAGGAGTCGATTGAACGGATCAACACTCTGATTCGTCTCGCTGCAGTACGACGATTGGCGATAGGTTGACGACATCACCAAACGCTTCAACAGATGCTTCAAGTCCCAGCCGCTGTCGACAAGCTCCACCGCTAGCCAATCGAGCAATTCCGGATGCGAGGGAAGTTCCCCTTGCGAACCAAACTCTTCACTGGTCTGCACGATACCAGTACCAAAGATCTCCTCCCAGTGACGGTTCACGATGACGCGAGCGGTAAGAGGATTCTGAGGATCAACGAGCCATTTCGCCAAGGCAAGCCGATCGGCAGGAATGTCGTCAGGCAATGGATGAAAGGCAGCGGGAACACCCTCCGTCACTTCCTGGCCGGTACTGAGATAGTTGCCTCGAATCTGAACCTTGGTCGTTCGTCGCTTGGCGTCCGCGAGTTCACGCATGATGGGCACCGTCGTCAACGGCTTCATCTCATCCAAGGCAGCACGTCGCTCGCGCAGGCTGACACGCAGCGGCTCCAGTTCGGTAGCGATGCTGCGGTAATACTCGGCCAAGCGATCTCGTTGCTTCGTATTGAGCTCTTCCTCTGGCACTGGGATCAAGTGGCGGATCGACGTCGGAACTTTCGCCCACTGCGCGGCATCTCGATCCGAGGTCATACGAATTCGAAATCGATCCAACAGGTGGCGAGGGTGCTTGGAGGCATGAATCAAATGGAACGTCAGGAATCCTTCACTCCATTCCAACGGCTCGCGAAGCACGAGCGTGAGCTCATGAGCCTTGCCTTGTTGCGGTGCGACGGCCCAACCCCCATCGGTGGTCGAGACCCCATCGGTGGTCGAGCCTCCATCGGTCGAGCCTCCATCGCTCGAAGGTGGCACCACGAGAACCGAGTCCGCTGGAAATCCTTTCTGCTCGTGATCTGCCAGGGCTGCGGTGAAATCCAGCCGAATCGAGCCGTCCGGAACCAGGGTGGTATCCGGACTTGGAACCTCGTTCGGAGTTCGACTCCAGACTTCCTTGCGCTGCGAGTCGAGCAAAGCGACTCGATAGCCGGCAATTCGATTGCTGATCGAATCGCCGCCATCGGTCCGATTCCAAATCACGAGACGTTGGATCGGCCGCGAGCTCCCCAAGTCGATTTCCAGCCATGGGTCTTTTTCAATGGCGGTGTGGGTGACCGATCGATGCTGAAACTCGCCATCGGTATTTCCATCAATGGCGTATTCGACTCTGCCGTTGAAGTTGGTCGAACTCTGACTTGCCTTGCCTTCGGTCGCCACGTTCTTGCCGCCGCTAAAGGCCTGGACCTCGGCCAGATGAATCATCTTCCCTTCGCCTGGCAACTCGACCCGGACGTATTGAGCTTGGACCGCTTGCTGATCGACGGGAACCCACGTTGCTTCGACTCCAGACAAGACAAAGTTGTCACGCTGCTCAGCTGGCACTTCGATTCGGAGAGCGGAAACCGTCGCTCTCTGGGTCTTGTAACGAACTGTGTAATGCTCTTGATCAGGCTTCTCCGTCGCTTGGTCTTGCGAAGCTTCAATCCATCCATCGTCGTCCACGATGAAGTCACGCTGTTGCGCCTCAGCCGATAGAGGAACCATGGTGTCCCAGGTCGGTTCATGGCGAAGGGAAGCCAGCCATCTGGCTTGACCTGCCACGATCTCTGGCGTTGAGACAGTCAGTAACTTTTCGATTCGCTCGATTTCTTCGCGAAGGTGTAACTTGTGCGATTCCAGATCGTCTGGCCAGATCTCTAGCAACGGGCTTTCATCCTTCCGATCCGCATCTTGTGTGCTGTTGAAGAAGGCGAAGAAACGGAAGTACTCTTCCTGGGTGATCGGATCGTACTTGTGCGTATGACACTGGGCACAAGCCATCGTGGTACCCATCCAAACCGCCATCGTTGTGTTGACGCGATCGACGACCGCCACGTTACGGAATTCCTCATCGTTGGTCCCTCCTTCGTTGTTGGTCAACGTATTGCGATGGAAGGCTGTGGCAACCAACTGATCCGTTGTCGGATTCTCAAGCAGATCTCCGGCAATCTGTTCCATCGTGAATTGGTCGAACGGTTTGTTTTCGTTGAGCGAGCGAATGACGTAATCGCGATACGCCCAAATGGTTCGCGGGGGATCGTCCGCGTAGCCAGTCGAGTCGGCGTAGCGAGCAAGATCAAGCCAAACGCGAGCCCACCGCTCGCCGAACGACAACTTGCTGAGCATTCGATCGACGAAGCGTTGGTACGCGTCAGGATGGGGATCGTCCCGAAACGCGATCGCCTCTTCCCACGTGGGAGGCAGACCGGTCAGATCGATCGCCACGCGCCGGGCAAGGACCAAGCGATCTGCCTGAGGTGACGGCTCGAGACCTTCCTCCTCCAATCGATGGAGGATGAAGTGGTCGATTGGGTTTCCGACCCAGTGGGGATTGGCAACCTCGCGGCAACTTCAGGTCGCTGCGGCACCTGGTAGGCCCAATGCCGTTGATAACTGGCGCCCTGTTCGATCCAGCGGCGGACGCGTTCGACTTCCAATTCCGTCAATCGGCGTCCTTTGCCCTCCGGTGGCATCCGCAGATCCTCGTCGTCGGAAATCAATCTTTCGATCAACTCACTTGAATCGGGATCATTCGGCACAATCGCAGCGTAGCCGCCCAGGTCAGCGCGCGATCCCTGCTCGGTATCAAAACGCAAGTCCGCCGCGCGTTCCTGTTCGTCCGGTCCATGACAGGCAAAACAGTTGGCCGACAACAGAGGTCGGATATCGCGATTGAAGTCAACCGTTTCTCCAGCCAAGCTGAAATTTGCGATGGAGTCGTTCACCACACCAACGGTGAGTGCAAGCACCGCGAGCCAATTCGCCGCACGCAGGGGCAAGCCAAGGCTATCGTTTGGGCCAAGGGTCCAAAGCTGATTCATCGGTTTCGGGCGGGACGGGGAGAAGAGGAGGGCAGGGAAGGGCAGGGCAATCGCGGGCATGACGCCGACCGGTTGGGAAACCACCAAGCAAGCTGAGCTCCCAAATTCGGTCCAATACCACGTACGATGGACTTCCAAGTCCGTCGACCAGTGTTGGATCGAGAGGACCGACGGACTTGGAAGTCCATCGTACGTGGTATGACGGCAGGTCTCATTCTAGCAGAAGCCCCCGGTAGAAACGAAAACGATTCACGCCTCCAACTCTTCCCAGCGGGCATAGGCTTTGGCGAGCGACTCCTCCAACTCGGCCAGTTTGGCCGCCTCAGCTGCGATCTTTTCGCCCGCTTGCTGGTAATAGGAGGGGTCTCCCATCGCCTCGTGTAGACTCAGCGATCGCGCCTTCAAGCTTCTCGATCTGCTGAGGCAATTGCTCGAGTTCACGCTTTTCTTTGTAGGAGCGTTTGCGGTGATCGGTCGCTGTCGAGGTCGGGGGGGTGGTCCCGTTCCGGGGTGGGCTCTTCGCTTTCGCTTCCTTGACCACGGGGGTGGCAGCCTGATCCTCGCGCCGTTTCACCGCAGCCTGCCAATCATCGTAGCCGCCGACGTACTCATTCACTCGTCCATCTTCAAAGACCAGCGTGCTGGTCACGACGTTGTTCAGAAACGTTCGGTCATGGCTCACGATCAACAGCGTGCCGCGGAAATCCACCAGCTGGTCTTCCAAGCAGCTCAAGCGTTTCGCTGTCCAGATCATTGGTCGGTTCGTCCAAAACGATCACGTTGGCTGGACGGGTCATCAGCTTGGCCAGGAGTGCCCGGTTTCGTTCACCACCGGACAAAAACCGAACCTGCGTCCGCGCCCGTTCCGGTGTGAACAAGAAATCCTGCAGGTAACCGACAATGTGCTTGGTCTTGTCACCGATCTGAATCTTATCGCTTCCCTCGCCGACATTCTCTTGAACCGTCTTGTCGGGATCCAAGGTATCGCGAAGCTGATCGAAGTAGGCAACCTGCAGATTGGTCCCGAGCTTGACCGTACCGCTATCGGGCTTGAGTTGTCCGAGCAGCAGTTTTAGCAGCGTCGTCTTGCCCGGCACCGTTGGGCCCGACGATTCCCACCTTGTCACCACGCATCAGCATCGTCGTGAAGCCTTCGATGACAGGGCGATCGTCATAGCGGAAACCAACATCTTTCACGTCGGCGACCAGCATGCCGGTTCGCTCCGCTTCCTGCAGTCGGAGTTTCGCCGTCCCTTCCGCTTGACGACGTTCACTCCGTTCGACACGCATCGCCTTGAGTGCACGAACGCGACCTTCGTTGCGTGTCCGACGTGCCTTGATCCCTTGCCGAATCCAAACTTCCTCTTCCGCCAATCGCTTGTCGAACAGGGCGTTCTGTTTTTCTTCGGCCGCGATCGCCTGTTCTTTACGGACCAGAAAGGTTGGGTAATCACAGGACCAATCAAACAGGCGTCCCCGATCGATCTCCCAGATTCGTGTCGCCAGATTCTGCAGGAACGAACGGTCGTGCGTGACGAACACCAGCGTCTTGGGCCAACGCTTCAAGAAAGTCTTCGAACCACAGGATTGCTGGAATGTCGAGGTGGTTGGTCGGTTCGTCCAGCAACAAGCACATCTGGCTCATTCGCGATCGCGCAGGCCAACAACACGCGGCGTTTCATGCCACTGGAAAGGGTCTCGAATGGTTGGTTCGGATCGAGTTGCATTCGTGAAAGCGTCTTCTCGACCGCATGCTCGACTTCCCAGCGGTCATGCGGATCGTCTTTCACAGGTTGCTTGGACAAGACGACCGACTCGATGGTGCCGGTCAGATCTCCGTGGCACTTCCTGAATCAAGCGGGCGACGGTCGCGCCGGCGGAAATCGTGATCGACCCATGATCAGGCTGGACCGTCCCCTCGAGCATCCGCAGAAGCGTTGTCTTGCCCGCGCCGTTGCGACCAAGCAAGCCGATGCGTTGCCCCGCATCGATCTGGGCGGAGACCCCATCCAGCAGCGAAGGCCCGCGAAAGCCAATGGAGACGTCGTCGATCGAAATCAGAGCCATGCGTGCGCGAAAGTGGGTTAGAGGAATGTCTTGGCGGCCGTCACTTGCGGCGCCAATCGTTGAGACAAGATCAGTGAGATCCGATGGTTGAGCTCACGAATTCAGCGCGGCCTTTTCATTCGACTCGCGGAAGAGAGTCGCGATCACTTCCTCCAGGGGCACGTCTTCGACCGAGACATCCTCGATCGGGTTGTCCCGTAGAACTTCGGCCAGCACCCTCGGCACGTCACTGCGCTTGATGCGCATCTGGACTTTGGGCCATGTTTCTTCGACCACCTCACCCAAGGCCGCGAGATTGGGATGATGGCCATCGGCAAACTCGAACGTCACGATCTTATGACCCGAAAACTGATCAATCACGCCAGCCAGGGAACCGTCGTATTCGATTCGGCCGTGGGCGATGATGACCACACGTCGACAGAGCGCAGCGACGTCCTTCATGTAGTGACTGGTCAACAGGATCGTGATCTTGCGTTTCTCTTGATAGTATCGAAGAAATTGCTGGATGTTGTGCTGGGCAATCACGTCCAGCCCAATCGTCGGTTCATCGAGAAACAGCACTTCCGGGCGATGCAACAGGGCGGCGATCAACTCCATCTTCATCCGCTCGCCCAACGACAACTCTCGCACTGGCTGGCTCAACAGTCGGCCGACGTCCAGCAGATCGGTTAACTCTGCGAGCGTGGCATCAAATTGCTCGGCCGGAACCCCATAAATATGTTGGTGCAGTCGATACGATTCCTGCGCCGGGAGGTCCCACCAGAGTTGGTTCTTTTGCCCCATCACGAGCGCAAACCGGCGACGATATTCGTTCCTTCGCTGCCAGGGGACAAATCCCATGACGTTCCGCCGAACCGCTGGTCGGATTGATCACACCGCTGAGTAGTTTCAGCGTCGTGGTCTTTCCCGCACCGTTGGGACCGAGAAATGCCACGAACTCGCCCTGCTCGACGTCCAAATCGATTCCCGCGACGGCGTTGACCTCTTTGTAGTCACGGTGAAACAATCCGCGGATACTTTCACCGAGTCCCTCCCGCTTTTTATAAACGCGGTAGGACTTCATCAACTGGCGAACTTCGATGATTGGCATTGGGGCGGTGGTTCGGAGGGGAGTGGAAGTGCGATATTGTAGGGGGCGTTGCATCGAGTGGCAGGGCGGGACCCCCGCCGCTGACCGCCAAACGACGCGAACTGGCCCGATGCCTAATGGTCCGACCCCGACTGGCAGTACGACCTGACGGCATCCTGTCCTCGCAAAAGCCTGCTCTGACGACCAACCGCGACACTGCTCCAACTCGCCCCTCCATCAAGCCCTCCGATCGAACTACCAAAAAGGACCAGCATGACACCCGATCTTCCCCCACTGCGAATTGGATTGGGATTTGATACCCATCGACTGGGAAATGGAGGCCCATTGCGAGTCGGCGGCATCGACGTCCCTGCGGAAGTCCACGCGATCGGTCACAGCGATGCCGACGTCCTCCTGCACGCGATCACCGACGCGATCCTGGGCTCGGTCTCGGAGGACGACATTGGTCGCCTGTTCCCCGACGACGACCACGAAAATCTTGGCCGCGACAGCGCCGATTTTCTCCGCGAAGCGCTGGTGCGACTTCGCCGGCACGGCATGGACGTGGTCAATCTCGACTGCGTGATCCTTGCCGAGCGACCCAAAATGGCGCCCCATGTCGACGCGATGAAGAAAAAAATCGGCGAGTATCTCGACCTGCCACCCGATCGAATCGGCATCAAGGCCAAAACGGGCGAAGGAATCGGGCCGGTCGGCCACGGCGAGGCGATCTCGGCCCGCACGGTCGTCCTGGTCTACAAGATTGCCAGTCCTGAGCGGCTGGCGGAATGATCAAGATTGTCGAGCTGCAGTCCTCACTGGTTTCTCGGCATGCTGCGACCCGTCCTTCCGCCACCTGCCACGCCCAGAATCGCCCTCTGCACGATTCCCCCCTGCCCCTATAATCACCGGCCCTATAATCACCGGCCCTAGAATCACCGACCGCAAGATCGTTCCTGAGATTGATCTTCCCGACGGTAACACGCTCCCAGCGGTAACAAATGAGCACTGCCACCGAATCCCAAAGTCAAAGCAACGTGTCGACCAAGAAGCCTGAGATCCGCGTCTACAACACCCTGAGCAAGACCAAAGAGCCCTTCAAACCATTGCGGGCTCCGAAGGTTGGTATCTATCTTTGCGGTCCAACCGTCTACGCCGAAAGCCACATCGGCCACATGGTTGGCCCGGTGATCTTCGACACGATCAAACGCTACCTGCGATACAGCGGTTACGACGTCACCTGGGTAGTCAATATCACCGACGTCGATGACAAATTGATCGCCAAGAGTCGTCAGCGGCAGATCCCAATCAGTCAGATCGCATGCGAGATGACAGCGGATTACCTCTCGAATCTCAAGGAGCTCGGCGTCAACCAGATCGACTACCTGCCGAGAGCGACCGACCACATCCCACAGATCATCCGTTTCATTCAAACGCTGGAAGAAAAGGGGCATGCCTACGCTGTCGATGGGGATGTCTTCTTCGACGTGGCCAAGGATCCCAACTATGGCCAACTCTCCAATCGCAGCGCCGATGCCCAGCAGGGCGAGGGTGGCGAAGCGGCATCCAAGAAGCGATCACCAGGAGACTTTGCTCTTTGGAAAAGCGCCAAGGGGGAGGAGATCGCATGGGATAGCCCTTGGGGACGGGGACGTCCGGGTTGGCACATCGAGTGCTCGGCGATGAGCCATGAGATTCTTGGTCAAACCTTTGACATTCATGGTGGCGGCTTGGACTTGATGTTCCCCCATCACGAGAACGAACGTGCGCAGAGCAGTTGTTGCCATGGTGCTCCGATGGCAAAGTACTGGATGCACAACGGATTGATGCGAGCAGGTGAAAAGGGCAAAGTCGGCGGCAAGAGTGATCGCGACGATGCGACCCCAGAAGAGGCCGCTGCCGGCAAGATCAGCCGTAGCAAGGGAGACGGAGGCCTGGCCACTGTGATTCGCCGTCATACCGGCGAGCGGATTCGCTTCTTGTTGTTGCGAACCCATTATCGTTCCACCATTGTTTACGACGAGGACGGTCTGCAAGAAGCCGGAGCTTCGCTGGAGGGCTTCTATCGATTCTTCCAACGCTTCAACGAAATCACCTCCAAGTTGGAAACCACCACCTATCCTGGACAACTGTTTTTCGAATTGCCCGTGGCGAGTACTCGCGAGGCAGGTCAGTTCGATCCAGGGGACGATCCGCTGTTGGTGGAGATCCACGCGGGACGTGAAAAATTCCTTGCGGCGATGGATGATGACTTCAATACCGGCTCGGCCATCAGCGTGTTGTTTGACATGCTGCGAATGCTGAATCGACACATCGACCAGCATGGCATTGGCCCCGCAGCGGATCCCAGTAAGCCCGAGGTTCAATCGTTGATCAAGGGAGCGACGGTGATGCGGGAGCTCGCCGTTGTGCTCGGCTTGTTCGTCAAACCCACCGTCAGCGCTGGCGAGGGCAATGAATCCGACGCGGCATTGCTCGATGACGTGATTCACCTCTTGATCGATCTCCGCAAAGAGGCTCGCGAGCGAAAGGATTACGCGACCGGCGACGCGATCCGCAACCGTCTGACCGAATTGGGCGTGGCCCTGTTGGACAAGAAAGAGGGCACCAGCTGGGAACGC
The DNA here is from genome assembly GCA_963767665.1 of Pirellulaceae bacterium. Taxonomy (GTDB): domain Bacteria; phylum Planctomycetota; class Planctomycetia; order Pirellulales; family Pirellulaceae; genus Rubripirellula. Next base: position 1,650,981 of record CAVYFC010000008.1, on the reverse strand, counting down.
AGCTCGTGAGCGATGCCCCGGCATCGTCTGCGAAGGGATCCTCAGCAAAGGAATCGGAACGGATGCGAATCCTTGGGATCGATCCAGGTCTGAATACAACGGGCTACGGCGTCATCGAAGTCGATCGCGCCCGCTCCGCCCTCGGTCGCGTCCGTCTGATCGAAGCGGGAATCGTCCGCAGTCGTGCTGGCGCCAGCATTGAAAGCCGATTGAATGAAATCTACAGCGGTGTCCGCGAGGTGATTGACTCGTTCCGTCCCCAGATGGTGGCACTCGAGCAGCTCTTTTCGCACTACGAGCGACCGCGCACTGCAATCCTGATGGGTCACGCTCGAGGAGTGATTTGCTTGGCCGCTGGACAGGCTGGCCTGAATGTCGTCCATTTTGAACCGACGAGGGTCAAGAAAGTCATGACGGGCAATGGCCGAGCCCCGAAGCACCAGATCCAGCTCGCGGTCAAGCTGCAACTTGGCCTCCACAGCGTTCCCGAGCCGGCGGATGTTGCCGATGCCTTGGCGATCGCTCTGTGTGGTCACCACCTTGGCAACCCCCTGTCGCTCGGCAAACAATCTGCCTCCACCTAGCCAGCGGTTCACAACCCGGAGATTCTTTGACGTGATCGTGACCATCAACGGAAAGCTGACCCACGTCGGAGAAACCTCCGTGACCATCGAGTCAGTGCCCTTCGAGTACGAAGTCCTCGTGGCGGACTACACCCGACGCCAGTTGCAAGGTCGTACCGGGAGCGAGACCCGGCTGCATACGATTGATTACATCGAGGGGAATCCTCAGGGCGGACGGATGACACCACGCTTGATCGGATTCCTGACCGAACCGGAACGACAGTTCTTTGATCTGTTCTGCAGTGTCGACGGCGTGGGTGTCAAGAAAGCACTGCGAGCGATGGTTCGACCGGTTCGGGAAATGGCTGTGATGATCGAAGAGCAGGACGCCAAGTCCCTATCGGCACTGCCCGGCATTGGCCCGGCAACGAGCGAGCGAGTGATCGCCAAACTCCGTCGAAAGATGCCTCGGTTCGCCCTGATGGTGCAACGCGAAGAAGCAAGCGATGTCGTCGAAGGTGGTTCGGAAGTGGTTCGCGAGACCTTCGACGCATTGGTCACGCTCGGCCACAGCGAGGCGGACGCAAGGAAATTGATCGACGATGCAATCGCCTCGGGCAAGAAGTTCAAGGACACCGAGTCGCTGCTGACGGCCATCTACCAAAGGTCGCATTAGCACGTACGATGGGCTTCCAAGCCCGTCGCCCGAGAACAGCCCGGTACGATGGGCTTCCAAGCCTGTCGCCCAAGAACAACCCGGTACGATGGGCTTCCAAGCCCGTCGCCCAAGAACAACCCGGTACGATGGGCTTCCAAGCCCGTCGCTAGCTTCGAATGACTCACCTTCGACGGGCTTGCAAGGCCCTCGTACGAATTGGATCGCGTCGCCGATCAATAGGCTTTGGCAAAGATCGCATGCTTCTCGGCAGCCTTGCCTGAATAGAAACAGATTCCGGGCTGCTCATTTCCCTCACGAGGAATGCAGCGAATGGTTACCTTCAGTTCCTTGAGTAGCGGTTCCAGCACCTGTTCGTCGGAAAAGTAACAGCGGGCGAAACCACCTTGAATCTGGTCGTCATCCACCGTCCCAAAGAAGTCGCGGAAATCCGATTCGTTTCCAATCTCCTTGAGATTGTCTTGTCGCATTTCCAAGGCGCGATCGAAGAGCGATTGCTGCATCTCGGCGAGAATCGAACCGACGTTTGCGACGAACTCGTCTCGACCGACCCCAATGCTCTTGGGCTGATCACGGCGACCGACGAACACCGAATTCTTCTCGATGTCCTTGGGGCCGACTTCGAGCCGAATCGGAACTCCCCGTTTGACGTGGTGCCACTTCTTTTCGCCGCCGCGAACGTCCCGATCGTCGATGGCGACGCGTATCGGGGCGCCGGCGTACTGCTGGCTCGCCAGCTCAGTCACGCAGTGCATCCACGTACCGCAGCACCTCGCGCTCGTTGAGCCTCGTCGCGATAGATCGGCAGGATCACGACCTGTTCTGGTGCCAAACGCGGTGGCAACACCAAGCCGTCATCGTCGCTGTGAGTCATGATCAAAGCACCGACCAATCGTGTCGAGACTCCCCAGCTGGTCGTCCAAGCGTATTGACGTTCGCCATTCTCCGCCTGGAACATGATCTCTTGGGCCTTTGAAAAATTCTGCCCAAGGAAATGGCTGGTGCCCGCCTGCAGAGCCTTGCGATCTTGCATCATCGCTTCGATCGACAGCGTTTCGACCGCACCGGGAAATCGCTCGGCGGGAGTCTTGCTGCCCACGATGACCGGCATCGCCATCCAGTTCTCGGCAAAGTCGGCGTAGACATCGATCATCCGCTCGGTTTCTTCGATCGCCTCTTCGCTGGTGGCATGGACCGTATGACCTTCCTGCCATAGGAACTCGGCGGTACGAAGAAACATCCGCGTTCGCATTTCCCAGCGCACGACGTTGGCCCACTGGTTGATCAAGATCGGCAGGTCGCGATGGCTTTGGACCCACTTGGCATAGGTCGCCCCGATGATCGTCTCGCTGGTCGGGCGAACGATCAGCGGTTCTTCCAATGGGCCCGCCGGGCGCAATCCGCCGTCGGGATCGGGTTCCAGGCGGTGATGGGTGACGACGGCACACTCCTTGGCAAACCCCTCCACGTGTTCCGCTTCCTTCTCCAGAAAGCTCATCGGGATGAACAGCGGAAAGTAGGCGTTCTGGTGTCCGGTCGCCTTGAACATGTCGTCCAGCGCCCGCTGCATGTTCTCCCACAGCCGATAGCCCCAAGGTTTGATCACCATGCATCCGCGGACCGGCGAGTTTTCCGCCAGGTCCGCCGCTCGGATGACCTGCTGATACCATTCCGGATAGTCTTCGGCGCGAGTCGGAGTAATCGCGGTGGAAGGAGCTTTGGCCATCTTGGATCAGTTGCAGGAGTGGGTGGAGAAGTATGTCACGCCGATCGCAAGCCATTTTGCGATCTGGCACGATTCTGACCAGCCCACTATCCACCGAGTTGGCAGGCAAACGAAGTCGCAGGACTTCCGAACCGAACCCCTGGCTGGCCACATCGAGGGTGGGCGATCCAAGCCGAGCCCTGCTGGAATCAGCACGGAATCGCAGTGGAAAGGCTGTGAAATTTTTAGGTCCGCATTTACAAGGCGGACATTCGCAGCTTTGCTGCGTCGCTAGCGAGTCTCGGAGAGACTCGCCTACGGTAGGCAAGAAATTATCGACGCAGGTTCAACAGTTCGTCCAGCAACTGCTGGCTGGTCGTGATCACCCGGCTGTTGCCACGGTACTGGGTGCTGGCCAGGACCAATTCGACCAGGTCGCGGCCGATGTCGGTGTTGCTCAGTTCCAAAGCACCGCCGATCACGCTGCCGATCCCGCTTTCGCCGGGAGCTCCCTGAACGGGCAAGCCCGGTGTTGATCCCTTTGGCATAGAGGTTCAAACCGCGGGCTTCGAGACCAACCGGGTTGGCGAAGCGAGCCAGTTGCAGTTGGCCCAGGTCTCGGGAGACGCCGTTGCTGAACACGCCACGAATCGTCCCGTCTTCACCGACGACGAAGCTGTTCAGCACGCCCGGCTCGCTTCCGTCCTGACGCGTCGCGGCCAGCGATCGCCTCTTGCGTGGCCAGACCCGAGACGAGCCCGAAATCGAGCTTGAACTGCAGCGGCGAAACACTGGGGAGTCCGATGCGTTCGATCGCGATCTCGTCATTGGTTGCACTGATGAAGTTGCCGTTGCCGTCGAACCGTAGCAAACCAGTCCCGACCGAGACATCGGTCGCCGGAGAGAGGTTGATTCTCGGGGCTGTCGGCATACCAGCGATAAACCGTTTGCTCGTCGGTGCGTTCCTCAAGCGTTGCGGTGACTCGCACATTGATCGGAACTCCCAGTGAGTCGTAGACGATGAAGTCACTCGCCGCGCTTTGCCCCTGCGCTTCCTGCAAGACACCGAACGCCAGGTTGGGCGTGGTGACGTTGCCGACCTCGTCCTCGATTCGGAACGCGGCCAGGTCGATCTCGAGCGCATTGAGTTCACCGGTGTTGCTGACGAAGCGAATCGCCCCGTCCTGGATGTAGCCACCAGGAACCAGGTCACCCGTCTCGCCGGGAATCCGGTTTTCCGACGCCAGAATGGGATTCTGCGAATCCAGTTGCACACTTTGGATTCCCGATGACGATTCGATGAAGTCGATGAAGTCCTGAACGGTCGAAGTCTGCGGTGATCTCAAATTCGTTGGCACCCAGCGCCCGTCCTCCCTTGCGACCACTGTAGCTGAGCGTGCCGATCTGAAAGGCGTTCTGATAGGTCAATCCGTCCCGCTTCAAGACGTTGGTCAACAGCGTGTTGCTGTTGATCGGTCGGACCATCGAGGTCGACCAGTTGGTTTCCAGGAACGGCTCAGGTCAGCGATCTCCGCGTCGCTGCGACTATCGGTGTAGATGTCACCTGGGGCCACCGTATCGACCAGATAGAAGTTGTTTTGGTCGCCCGCCAAGTTGCGATAGATGCGGATCTCGTCGTAGGGCGGAAAACCGCCGTCCAGCACCTGGGACGGGTGGCGTCGGGAAATCGGACAGCGTGACGCGTCCATTGACAACGTTCTGAGGACCGATCAGGACGCTCGGTCGACTCTCTTTCTCACCGGCTCGATGAAACGTCACCATGTAGGTGTAGTTTCCCGTCAGTGTCTTGTCGTTCGAGCGGCGTCCCGGACAAGGGCGTCGATCCATTGTCCGTAAACGTTCCGCCGGCCGCCGCCGATCCGAGCAAGAAGAAGTCGTTGCCGTTGGGACCGGTTCGATAGATGTTGACGTTTGGATAGTTGCCCGCCACCTCCGCAGGAAGATTGCTCGAGTTCGACTCTGCCGCCCGCTCCCACCGTCGCGCTGATCGCCGCACTGGGCGTCGATTCATTTCCGCTGGAATCGACCAGCGCGACGCGATACTGGTAAGTCCCTGCGGGGAGGGTTCCCACACCACGCGTTGTTCGACGGTGACGTTGCTGGCGTCGGACAGCGGCGCGGCGCCGACGCACACTTCGATGCATCGGGACGCGGCACCTGATCGTTGCCCAATTTGACCGATTCGATGACCTGAGACACGGTCGCCAGTTCACCCTCGGGCGTCAGCGACCCTTCGAAGGTCACGTTCTCGGTTGCCTTGGCAACGCTCTCGGTTCCCAGCGGGACCGAGAACGGTACCAGTTGCGACTCCTGCAAGCGAAACTGCTCATCGACGCCATAACCCAGCAATCGTTGACCCGTTGCGTTGACAAGCTCGGCATCGCTGTTGAGTTTGAAGATACCGTTGCGAGTGTAGAGCCGTTCGCCCTCGGCACCTTCGACGATGAAGAAGCCGTCGCCTTGGATCGCCAGGTCCGACGAACTGCTGCTGATCTCGATCGTGCCCTGGTTGTGATTGGCGGCGATCTCGGCGACCTGAACCCCCAGGCCGATTTGGCGTGGGTTGTTGCCGCCGTTGTTTGGCGGTGGGCCGGCACCCAAGCGACAGGGTTTGCAGGAACTGGGTCCCGAAGATCACGTCGGACGACTTGAATCCAACCGTTTGCGAGTTGGCCAGGTTGTTGCCAATCACGTCGATTTGGGTTTCGGCGGCGCTCAGTCCCGTCAGGGCAGTGGTCAGGGCGGATGTGAGTCCCATCGACTTGGATCTCCCGGCATGTGTCTGGCTCACTCAGCCTGCGGAGATCCATTGCATCCCATGGCAGACGTGACCGACTTCGAAGCGCGACGCCCATCACGGGGGATCACCAGGCGGCAGAGTTTACCCAGTTTGTATTTCCCGAATGTTCTTAATATCCATCGTCTTTCCACCCACGTGAACTTTGACCGATCGTGCGTCGTTTTCAGCACTTGTTTCGACGGTGATCCGATCGACCACGCCATCGACCGCCGTCGCATCATCCGCCAGACCGCTGACCGTCTGCCCAATCAGGCTGCTGGCGGTGACCAATTCCTGGCTCGAAGAAAGTTTGCCGAGCGTTTGGTCAGCTCGATCGGTCGCACCGATCTCGCGGATCTGGCCGATCTGCTGCGACCATCTCGCTGTTGTCCATCGGATCGAGCGGATCCTGATTCTGCAGCTCGCTGATCAGCAGCTTCAGGAACGAGTCGATGTCCAGTTCGTTGTAGCTGTCACTCGCTCGACCGACTTGACCGGCCGATTGCTGCGCCGTGAAACTCGCGGTCGATGGTTGTCCGATTTGTGACATGATGCAGTTCCGAGAGAGAGGGGCTGGAGGATGTCGATCACGAAACCGGCTGGCCGCGCATGCCCTGGAGCGTGACGGGCCCTGAGGCGTGACTCGACCAACAGGTTGTACGAATCCCCGGCTGTTCAAAGCGAGATCAATCGCTTTCCCAGTGCCTTCATCGATCAGCAGCCAGGTTCAATTGGCGTTCGCAGCTACCTTCGTGACGAGGAGAGTTGGTAAAAAGTCGTGTGAACCACGGTAGGTCCGCATTTCCAAAGCGGACATTGGCAGCTTCGCTGCGTTGCTTTCGAGTCTCGGAGAGACTCGCCTACGGTATCGCCTACGGGAGAACGTCAACCTACAGCTGGACGTCGACACCTCGATTTGCGGAGGAAACGATGGCCGCTGCGGGGTCCGCCGACGCCGCATGAGATTTGGTCTCGCCCGGAATTGATGCTACCTGCTCAGTCGTGAAACCGCCGTGCGATCCTCGTTGTTGCTGTGGTGGTTGCCAGCGGGAATCGGCGTCCTGTCTCGCGTCAAACCCGTGTTCCAATTGCTCCGTTTCCACGTCAAGCCGCTCAATCTGCATCCCTTGAGACTCAAGGCGCGCACGGAGATCGGGAAGATGCTCGCGGAGCACAGCACTCGCCGCCTCGGTCTCAGCCACCACCCGCGCCGAACCTGGCGGTCTTGCACATGCATCTCAACTCGAACCGCGCCGAGCTCGGCCGGCGCGAGACGAATACGAATCGAGCCTCCCTCCGGACCCAAGTGCTGAAAGGCCTTGCTCACTCGTTGAATCAATTTAATTCTGGCCACGACGTCCGATGAAGATCGGTCCGATTGAGGCCCGCGCGCCGCGGCATTCGATCCAGACTCGAGCGTCTTGCTGATATCAGCCAGGGGGCTCGATGCTCTTGGGTTCGTTCCCCCTGCTGCCGTCGATTTGGATCCGGGCAGCGATGCCGCCGTTGTCTGCAGCTGGTGAACGTTCGCGACCGGCCGGGGCGTTGGTACATTCGCTAACGGCGTCTGGAACGTCCCACTCTCTGCGCCGACGGAGCCAACAGTTTCCGCCGCCACTGGGATTTCAAGGGATGATGACCTGGAGGAGGAACCTTGCCCGCCAGCGGACGATCTCACCTCGTTTGTCGGAGCGTTTTCCCAGGGGGACGGTCGATGGGGACGTCGGCGATCGTCTCTCGGATCAGCGTCACCTGAATCGGACTGTAGCGAGCCCTGATCCGCTGCTTGCCCCACGGACGCGTCCTTCACGGCGGCCTCACTGCCATCCCGAGCGATCGCCAAGCCATCACGACCCTTCGCGACGGTTTCCGGCTGCGACGAGGGGTCGCCGGTTGGATTGCTTGGTTCAGCCGACTCGCGGTTAGCCTGATACTTACCGGCCCGTTTGGATTCTTCGGCAAGACCCAGATGAGGCAGGCTTTCCTGAGATTGGCCGTCAAGCTTCCCTTTGGACGGTGTTTGCAATTCGTGATCAGGCTCTGGGGCAACGATCGAGTCCTCCGGTTGCCTCACTGAATTCGTCGCCGAATCCGACACCACGACATGGCTTGACTCTTGAACGTCTAGCCGGTCGCGGTCGTTGCTTGGTCCCCGGTCCTGACTCTGCGAATCACGTCGCTGGTCAAGGGGCTCTTGTGAATGGGCTGTGAAACCGTCCCGCGCTGTCCCGTCCGCGCGATCCCGCGCGTCCTGATGATTCTCCTCATCCCTGGCTGATCGATCCACAGAGGCTTCGGTCACGGACGTCCCGGCGGTTCCAGGGCGCGGATGCTTTGGACATCCGTGCGAAGACCTCGGCAAACGCATCGACGAGCCCGCCATCGGATGCGAACAGCCGCGGATCGGCGGTTCGCTCGTTGAGTTTTCCAAAAGCAATCGCAGTGATGGGCGCAGCAACTGCGCCGCGCAGCTCGCGCGTCGACTTCGGCCATTCCAATCGTCCCCCCGTTGCGATCGACCGCGGCGATGCGTCGAGGTTTCGAGGACGATGAGCGTGAAACATCACACTCCGCTTCGAAAGGCTCCGATCAAAGACCGTCGCTTACCGTGTCAATCAATGATGAAGTCGGCATTCCTTCGCTAATTCGGCGAAGAATCTCGGCGAGCTTGTCCGCTTCATCCTTTGAAACAAACTCTGCCAGTATGTCTTTTCGTTTTTCTGTCGACATGGCTTGAACGATTGTGACGACGTCATCAATTCTTTCATCGTCATACATTATCAGGAGTTGCTCTTTTGCCTGAACCGGATCGAGTGACTGAAGCGTTCGCTGCACGTCCTGCAAGCCTTCGCTGTTGCGCCCCCTGGCGGATTTCTGCCAATTCTCGGCGAAAGGAAGTCAGCCGTTTCATCGAATCGATCGCGCTCGTTGCGAAGCTCTGCTAGCATCGTGCTGAGCTCATCACGAAATTCCTTTTGACTACGTAGACGCATGTCCATGTCGTAGCTCTGCAGCCTTTCTGGCTTCGAGGATCTCATCAAAGTCGGGCTGCTCGCCGATCTTCACTCTCCCGCAAGATCTGCTGGAGTTTGTTGCCGGTGATATCGATGCCATTCATCAGCGCCAACAGTTTGGTCATGCTTTCCGCCGTCAGGGCACCTCGGGATGCGAAGTAACCCGTCAGGATCACCTGCGTGATCACGGTCGCGACACAAAACGCAGCCAGAGGCGTCGTCAGTTTTGAAATCATATTGGATTATCGCTGTCGATCGATGATGTAGCGACTTGCCGTCGCATCGTCGGATTCTGCCTGCTCGCGGCGAAGGATGGCGCTGCGAAATGCCATCCGGTCTTTCTCCTCGAGCTTTTCAAAACGCCGCACTTCGGCCTCCGCAAGCACCAAGGCCTGCTGGCGGCGTTGCAGTTCTTGAACCAGCTCACCACGCGTCTTCGCCAATGATTGAATCTGGGCCTGTAGTTGCATGTCGTACCTTCCCTGGCTCAACAGTCCATCAACGGAGACCGACCCAAGTCGCCGGTGCTGAGCGTCGGTATGCAGCGACGTTCGCTCACGTTGGATCATTTCGGTTTGCTCGTCCACACGACGAATGGCCTCGTGTGCTTGGCCCACCGCCGCACCGACTTCGTCTCGCTGGCGTCTGCGAAGCTCAAGGATCGAGGCGAAGCGGTATTGAAAATTCATGTTGATTACGTCGAAGCGCGAACCCGATTCCCTCACCCGGATGCTTTTCGTTGGAGGCACCCTTTCTCCATGTGACAACATCCATCCCTTGCATTCAATGTTTCATCTACGAACTTGCGATGTAAGTCATGACTGCAAACGCCCTAAGTGGATCTCGGCGTGTTCGCTGCGTCAGTCGGGGTTGGAGAGAACGCCTGGCTACGAAGCAAGCGGATCATCTCGAGTTGCGATGCCTGCAAACTTGTGATCTGTCTTGCGTCTTGGACCAGAAAATTGCGGAGTGGATCTCTCATTGCGATGGCCATGTCGACTCTTGGGTCGCTACCGGATCGGTAGGCGCCGATCGAGATCAAATCGGCATGGCGGCGATACTCGCTGAGGTGTTGTCGAGCAGCGGCAACCGCCTGACTGGTCTCGGCTGACACCAATTGTGGCTGCAAGCGACTCAGGGACTGCAACACATCGATCGGTGGCCAATGCGATTCTTCCGCCAGGGCTCGGCTGAGCATGATATGCCCGTCGAGCAGTCCCCGTAGCGTGTCCGCCACCGGTTCGTTGTTGTCGTCCCCCTCGACCAACACGGTATAGAAGGCGGTGATCGAGCCCTTGTTGGTTCGTCCCGATCGCTCAACCAATCTGGGCAACATATTGAACACACTGGGGGGATAACCACGCGTCGTCGGCGGTTCGCCTGCAGCCAAGCCAAGCTCACGCTGGGCCAAGGCAAAACGGGTGACCGAATCCAAGAGAAGCAGTACGTTGTGTCCTTCGTCACGATAGGCCTCCGCAATCGCGGTGGCCGTCCAGGCCGCGCAAACACGCTGAGCCGCCGGCCGATCACTCGTGGCGACCACCACAACGCTTCGCGCGAATCCAGATTCGCCCAAACAATGCGTGAGAAACTCCTTGACCTCGCGGCCTCGTTCACCGACCAGGCCAATGACGATGCGATCCGCCTCGCTACCGCGAGCCAACATTCCCAGCAGCGTGCTCTTGCCAACTCCGGAGCCTGCAAAGATTCCAAGTCGCTGTCCCTGGCCGCAAGTCAAAACGGCGTCGATCGCTTGCACACCCGTTTCCAGCGGTGTATCGATTGGAGGACGATCCAGTGATTCCGGTGGGTTGCGATCCGCATCCACCGAGACCAGGTCTTGTGGAAGCGGCTTTCCATCGAGTGGTTGACCAAAGGCATCGATCACGCGTCCACAAAGTGATGCCCCCACACGCAGTCTCAATGTTGAATCGAGGAGTCGCACCGGATCCCCCGCCGACAAGGCACCCAGCCTTTCCAGCGGAGCGAGAATCGGGCGCACGCCATGAAAGCCGATCACTCGCCCTCGCGTGTCCACGCCATCGCTTGAACGAACGGCGCAGATCGCTCCAAGTGGCGCCGTCATCCCTTCGATCTCGATCGATTCCCCGGCGACCGAGGCGACGCGTCCCCGCACCTCGAAAGAGATCGAGGTGCGGATCATTCGTTCCATCGACTCCACATCGGGCAGCAGCGGCGAGTCAAGTTGAAGGTCTGGATCCAGCGTCGCGGTCATGACAACATCTCCTCCAAGGCGTCGAAGCTGCGTCATCAGCCCCGCCTTGATCTCGCCTCCGGGTTGTCGCACGACCACCGAATTTCGGTCGACCGATTCGTCGGGCTCCACATGCGTTTGCTCGGGCAGATCCGGTCCAGCCAGAAGTTGGTCGAGTGCACCACCCAGTTCCGCCAGCGTTTCGGGATGGACCGCGAGCGTCAGTCGGCTGGCGGCTGCGAGTGCTGCGTCAGCGCCTCCTCTGCCCATCGAACCAACAGCTCTCGTTCTTGGTCCAGCCGATCCATCACCACTCGTTCGGCGGCGGCGATCGCGATTCGAGAAAGCGAGTCGGCATAGTCTTTCATCCAGGATTCATGGACGCGATGAAGTTTCTCGACCGACTGTTGAAGCCGCTGCAATCCATCACGGGCAAGAATCTCTGCCTCGGCAAGAATACGTTGATCCGAGATCGACCTTGGCTTGAGCCAATCCTTCTTCGTAGCCATCCTGTTTCGCCTCGGCGCGAATGGCTTCGGCCTGTTGCTGCGCGTCGGATCAACATTTCGCGAACCTGCTTGCGACATTCGTCCAGACGCAGTCGCCCTTCGTCAGCGAGGTCATTGAGGTTGAATCCTGCAAGTCCGGAAACATTGCCTGCGGCCGCGGCTTGCTCCGATTGCGATATCGTTTTGAGAACATTTGCCATCCGATCACGCTCCTTCAAGCGGCCAAAGGGGTGAGCAGGGAAGGGGAGGAGGGTAGGCCTAAAGACGCCTCGGCGACGTGCTCCTTCGCCCGATCGATCTCGCGAAGATGAATCGAACCAAGCGACATTCATCTTGATTCGGACCGACTTTGGCTTGGGCTCGGGGCAACACGGCCAGTGCAGCATCGGCGACCTGAACGGGCAATCCACAAAGTGCCAACATCGCGTCGCGTGTGTCGACTTTCGCAAGGGCCTGACAGAGTTCGGTAGGACTCAGGCCGATCAGGTGCTGATGGATCCCATCGGTCGAGCCGAAGGATTGACTTGGGCGAGGCGTCTGCTGGGCGAGGGCCCGAGCATCCTCACTAGCAGCGTCGGCCTCCGAAGAATCGCCAACGGATGCGGCTTGCTGCGAACTCGCCTGGCGATCGCCGGAGGCTGAATCGTTTTGGCGATGGTTTGGCATCTCAGCAAATTGCTTCGGCCAAGTCTGCTCGGCGGCCTTCAATCGATGAGTCAGATCAAGTGCCGGTATGTCGGCAGCAGAGAAGTGACTGGGACGGTCATCCGAATCGATCGTGTTCGCTGTGATCCGATTCAGACCCGATCGGGTTTGGGAACCAGCCACCGAAGCTGAGCGGGGGGCCGGGGCTTCTGTTGTTTGGGAGGCCTCGTGCTTTGGCATGGCGGCGAGAATCGCATCGAGTGCTTGTCGACCAAGCCCATGTCGATCTGAGGAACTGTGGTCTTGAAGACGACTGCGAAAGTGCTCGGCAACCTCATCGATCGCCGTTTCTGGAATCTCGCCCAGTCGTCCGATTCGGCTCATCGTCTCAACCTGCAACTTCGAACCGAGATGAGGCAGCACGCGGGCAGCCTGATCGGGCGAGATCGACGCGAGCACAAAAGCGATCGTCTGAGGATGTTCCGCCGTCAGCAACTTCGCCAGGGAACGTTCGTCGATGTCGCTGAGAAACGATAGTGGAGATCGCTCGGCTGGCTTGCTGTCCACAGGCGAGGCGGCTGCGGGTGTCACGACTCGGGAGCCGGGCGTCGTGTGTCCAGACTGGGAAGAGGATTGTAGCTGAAGCGAGTCCCCTTCTGGCGGCGTTTGAGCAGTGGGAGTCGGCTGCCGTTCAAACATGAACTTGAAAGCCTGAATCGCGCGCTGATGTTCCAGCGGATCGACGTCCGTCAACGTGGACATGGTTCGACGCACCGCCTGTTTCGATTCCGCGCCCATCGAACCGAGCAGCTTAGAAGCCATCGGAGCGGGCAGACTGCTCAGGACGATGGCGACGCGACGCAACATCGCTTCACGATCCGATCCCGAGTTCCATCCGCTTGCCATCGAGCTCCGCTCCTTCGCAACGCTGAATTGTGATGCCACTGGTGGTGACCCCGGACTCAAAAGCAGTCCCTGCCAAGTTGACCGGGGGGAGTCCCTTATAGAGAACGAGCTAGCAGCGGGGAAGAGTGAATCAGTGACTCCGTGTGACCGCAGTCCGAACCTGGAAAACGAGGGACGAAGGGGGTTCCATCGCTCGAATCAGGCCGCCTCGCCGACCCAACCGCGAATCACGTTGGCGGCGACTTCCGGATTGCCCTCGACCAGCGTCAAGAGTTCTTCTTGCAGCGACCCGCCGGTGATGGTCATTCGCTCACGGTCGTCGGCGGTCTCATTGAGTTCCGGCGGCGGCGCGGGGATCTCCAAGCCGAAACCCTCAGCGAACGCCGGGGGCGCACTGTCTCCGCCGCTCTTCGCGGCCGAGCGCGCGACCAACAGGGCGACGACTGCCAGGCCAATCAATGCGAGGGTCTGCCACGAATCGGCGAGCCAAGTCAGGGCCAACTTCGCGGTTTCAGGCTCGGGTGCAGCGGGCTCGGGAAAGTCGGTGTAGTCCCAAACCTCGACCAATGGAAAGCGATCGGCGCCGGCGGCGACCTCTGGCAACAGCACGCGTGACCGCAGACTGAATCACGCTTCTTGGTATTCACCCGCAAGTTCTCCAGGTCGGTGTCCGTCATCGGCGTGGCGTCCACGGCCGTCTTGTCAATGTTCTTCTTCAAGAAGTCTTGGACATGAAGCTTCTCGTAGTAGCTGGTCGGCAATCCCACCGAGACGCGAATCGCTTTGACCTGCAGCGAGGCCAACCGTGAATTCTCGTATTGCTGTCCGGCGACCCCGGAGGTCTCCCGCGCGTCTTCCTTGGTTCTCGAAGTCGCGATCTCATCCTCGAGGCTTACCGCACGGTTCCCAATCGCATTGGGCCGCGGTACCGGGAACTCCGCCGAACGGGTTGCCGATTGTTGGTGACTTCAACCTTCATCGTCTTGTTGGAACAGATTCGTCGGCTCGGCGTCGTAGGTTAGCACCGTCTTTTGTACGTCCATCGTGGGATCGATCTCGGCTGCGACGGCAACCTTGGCTGGAAATCCAACCAGCAATGCTTCGCACCTTTTGCTCGACCCGCGCCTCCGCCTCTCGCTGTTTGCGAAGCAACGGATCATCTTCGTCTGCCAACGATGATCCTGAAGTCGAATTGGTATCGATCACCTCGATGTCGTCGCTGGAGAGTCCCGCATAGGAACCGCGTACGAGGTTCTCGATGTCCTTGATTCGATTGCGGGACAACGACATGGTCCCTTCTGGGATGACCAGCACGCTGGCGGATTGAGGCCGTGTGCGCGAGAGTCCTCGGCGTTCTCCCTGGTCGTATTCCACACTGGCCCATTGCACATCGGGAAACGCGGAGATCTTGATCCCCAAGTCCTGTTGCTTGGCGAGCGTTTCGCGCGAATCACGTAGTCCAGTCGAATCGAAAATGTTCGTATTCTTGATCGCCTCCTTCATGTAACTGCGAAGCGTGATCGGCAGCGATGAAGACTCCTGCAAAGCGGCCAGGTATTCGGCCTTTGATTCGGCGGGAATCTCGATCCGCCGCCCCTCACGCTTCCACGCACTGAGTCCCGCACGGCTGAAGGCAAGTTCGATCGCATCGAGTTCCTGTTCGCTGAATGAGCGTCCACCGAACAGCATTTGCTTGCCGGCCGACTCCGATCCGCGAACCAAGAAGGCGAGCCCGATGACGATCGCGACGACCAACATGATCGAGATCACTCGCGACTGCATTGGCATCGCGACGAATGCTTCACGAGCCTGGCCGGTCGATTGTTTCAGTAAATCCATAGTAAACCCTTTAATTCTTGCTATGATCCGGCGCGATCCCGAATCAAATCCATTCCTACAATCGCTGTGCGTCTCCCACCCCGGTTCTCGACCCTCCAAAAGAGGCCTGACCCCTTTTCGGATGGGTTCTAAATCTGGATCTGCTGGACTTCGCGATAGGCTTCGATCAACTTGTTACGAACTTGCAGCAGCATGCGGAAGGCGAGATCCGCTTTCTGGACCGCGGTCAAGACCTCCGCTTCATTGACATCGCCGCCGGTCAGCAACGAGTGCACCATGCTGTTGGCATCGGTTTGCATCGAGTTGACGTCTCTGAACCTGATCGGTCCAGCAGTTTGGCGAACTTGTCGATCCGCCGGTCGTCTTGGCTGCCGCCGGTCGGCTTGCCGAACGTTTCCAGCGGCGAAGCGGGTCGCGGTGGCGGTCGGATTCCAGTGATCGGGTTCATCGGGAGCGTTCGCATTCCTTTCTAGTGATCTCAAGCAAGAATCGTCAGCGTTTCGCGACTCAGGTTCTTGGTAATCTCCATCACGCCGACGTTGGCTTCATAGGCTCGCGTCGACTCCAGGGCGTCCACCATCTGCGTCGTCAGGTCAATGTTGGGATAAGCGACGTAGCCTTTCCACTTGCCTTCCTTGATCGCCAGGGGATGATCCGGCTGATATCGATAGAGCGGTTCGGCTTCGCTGGTGCGAATCTCTTGCACCTTGACTCCCGACGCGCCGCTGATCGTCAGCGAATCGTCCGTTTGGAATACAACCTCGCGAGCTCGGTAGGGATTGGCTTCGCCGTTCTCATCCTTCAAAGATGAGATGTTGGCGATGTTGCCGGAAACGGCGTTCAGACGCGTGCGTTGGGCGACCAAAGCCGACGTGCTGATATCAAGGGCTCGAAGCATGGCGAAAGACTCCATTGGATTCGGAAGTGTTGGGTCGGACGACTGGATCAGGCGCGTTCGGTGATGGCGGCTCGCAACAGTGCGAACTGGCTCCGCATCGTCGTCACAGCCAGCGAGTGAAGATGTTGGTTCTTGGCCAGTTCGGTGACCTGATGCTCGAGCGAAACGTCGCTGCCGTCATGGAAAACAACCTGCTCCGTCGCGGCTCGCGGTCCCGAGTAGATGTCGTCTCGAGTGACCGGGGAAACGGACTCGACGGCTGACTCATTGGCGCGCATGAATCGACTCCGCCAACGCGTTCTGAAAGTCGGCGACATCCAGATCGCGGCGCGATACTCGGGCGTATCGATGTTGGCAACGTTACCAGCCAACAATTCGTGCCGCCGCTGGGCAAACGACAGCGTTTGCTCAAGCGCCGGAATCGTCGTGGTGCTGAAGATGCCAAACATGATGCATGCGTGACATGTATCCTTGGATAGATTGATGCGAACTGCCTCAGGCGGCTGCCCGCCGGGCACCTTCTTGCGGACGAAACTTGATCGTCACGGCACCGCCACCTTGCGGACAGTTCTGCCAGGTGACCGCCGCGCCAATCGCGGCTGCCGACATTGGGAAACGCTTCTCGCGTTCGCCCACGTCACAACCGGTGTCGGCCAGTTCCAGCTCGATTCCCGCTGGGGTCTCACAGGCGGTCACCATCAAATCACCACCCTCGGGCATCTCCAGCAGCGATTGACTGACCAACGTCTTGAGCAGCTCAACGGTCTTGGACGCATCAGCGGGAACGGGCAACGCGGTGTCGATGTCGAGTTCCAGGCAAACCGGCGAGGCATGCTGAATCAGCAGCGGTGCAATCACAGATTCCACGAGAACGGCTAAAGAACGACAGGAGCTGGGGTCGATCCACTGACTTGACATAATGCGTTCCCGATTCATTCGGTGCTGCGGACTGAAAAACAACCGTCACCATGGCTCTTAAACGCGCCGAGGCCGTTCGACGCAAGATGAATTGCCCAGCGGACGATCGGACGACTCTTGCGATTTGCCGCAGTTGCCCTATCCTGCAATCCGCTCAAACGCCAATGTCCCGTCGGCAGTCTCGCTCGAAGACGCAGTCAAGCTGCGAATGTCCGCCTTGGAAATGCGGATCCACCGTAGCGACCACCATCTGCTTGGCACCGACATCGCTCTACAGGCTCGACAGGTCCAGCGTCGCTCCGCTCGTCGGTGGACCATCGCTCCGGGCGTAACCGTTGGCGGCCGCTTGCCCCGCGTCGACACGATCGAGCCGCTGTTGCAAGCGTGATCACGACTTTGTTGCAGCGCAGACTCGCACTCCGCTTCGATCGCGAGCAACTCGAGGTGCATGCGTTCACACTCCTCTTGTTGCTGTCGACAACGCTCGACGTTGCGACTGGCTGTCCCATCGCCTCGAGCCATGGTCATCTCCCACGGCTGCACGAATCTGGTCAGCAATCTCCGCCAGACCGCTTCAGTGGTGCCTGCTTGTCAGACAGCAGCCGCATCAGCTCACCCATTCGACAACCTTGGATCGCGTCCATCTGTCGCGAGCCAATCTCGAGCAATTGCTGCAGCGTCGACCAACGGTTCTCGATCAGTTGGGAGAGTTCTTGTCCATTCATTTCGGGTACCTCAAACGCCGCCGGCGGTAATGCGTTGGTTCATCCAGCCGAGGAGTTGCTCCCAGCCGCTTCGATCGTAGCGGGTCGTCTCGGCAAATTGATCGTCCATCTCATTGGGAATCCGCTGCAAGACGACGCTGGCTTGACGAATCAGCATATCGGCTTCACGTGGACGACCGAGTCTCTCTGGCGCAGGCTGCTCGCCCGAGAATCGCCTCCAGCGCCGGCGGTTCATTCATGAAGCGCAGTTCAACGGTGCGGTATGCCGAAGCCGCATCTTCCAGACGTTCCATCTCGCGCAACACGTCCGCTTCGGCCAACAGGCAGTTGCGCAGGATCGATTGCTCCTTTTCTGCGCAGCCGCTGCTCTTCTTCCTGTTATGCGACAGGTAGACGCTGCAATCGGACAAAGCCATCCAGAGCGGTCTGCAGCTTCTGATCCGCTTGATTGCGCAGCGTGCGACGGGCTGCGTCGAGGATCTCTGGTAACTGCGACTCGATTCGCGGCCACTTCGACGACATCACGTGGGCTCGCGCAGAAAGGTAGGCAGCCGCTTCTGCCCGCGGGATCGGCCAATATCGCTCCACCGCCTCATCAAGACGCCGAATCGCCTCCTCGAGGATCGGCTGATTCTCACGCAACAGCCGCAACTTCTCCGTTGCCGGCGATTGCTCGGCGACCAGGTGATTGCGATAGCCTCGCTCGTAAAGCAATTCACCCAACGTTAACAGGGAATCTCGCCAGGCGGGACTCTGTGGCGTCAGCTCCCCGTCTTGAAGATTGTCCTGCAGCAAGCGTTTGGCATCCTCGAGATCGCCCTTCTCGGCGTAGGCCAGCGCGGACAAGCAGCCTGGCATCGTAACGCAGCGGATCGCGAGGGTATTCGATGATGCAGGTCGTCAGTGCCTCGATCGCGCGTATCCGGATCATCCTCGGCGAGCAACGCGCGACCATAGGCCACCAACCCGCGTGGCATTCGACCACGGTTCTCGTATCGCAGGTAAGGCTTGAGCAAGCGAATGCTCTGTGCAAAAGTGACGGCCTTGTTGATAAGCTTCGATGGCCGACCATTGCGTCGAAACGTATTCATCCGTAGTCGAACTGCAGCTCCGCTGCTTGTGCGAACGCATCGCCGGCGGCCCGGTATCGAGCGCGAGCTTGAATGGACGCGGACTGCGCGACCTGGCCTGAGAGATCGGTCCCGTCAGCTATCGTCGCCGCAGCCCACTCGCGAAAGCCGATGCCTTCCTGAGTCAGTGCCTCGACGAGATCGAATACGGGTGGCAGACTGCGCGCAGCATCAATCGCACTCTCGTACTCGCCCATTTGACGCAGCTGCTCGATCGCGCCGATCATTCGTCGTTGAAACTCATCGAAAGTCATCAAGCTGGCATCGAACCCTCGATCATCACCGAGTTCGCGGATGAGGTAACGTGTCGCCAGCAGCATTTCAACACCGCGTCCTTGACGTGCCAGCAGCTCGATCTCTTCCAATCCTCCAGCAATCGCCTCCGCGCCTGAAGGGACGCTGTCGACGAACGGCAGTCAGCTGGCCCAACGCGTCCTCGGTTTTGCCTTGAATCAAATGCGCCCGTGCCAACCAGAGTCTGGCCTGGGCCGCCAGATTTGACGAGGCCTCTCGCTGCAGCTTGTTCATCTGCGCCAAGGCATCGATCAGCTCCCCGTTCGTCGGATCGCCTTGCTGTCCATCCATGCGATCCTGTTTTGCATACCTTCCGTGACGTCTCATCGCTCGAGTCACATCGGCGACTGATTCCAAGAGCAACAAGTTGTGACGGTAGGCTGTCTCCTCGTCCTGTTGGTCAAAGTCGAGCCGACGTTCGCCCTGCAACTCTCGCCGAACGGTTGCCTTGACCTGCTCCCACATCCCGAGCGCGATCATCACCCGCAGATGAATCAATTCGCCAGCCCAACGCTGTCGCGGCATCAACGCCGGATCCCGTAGGTACGCTTCGATCGTTTGCAAGGCTTGCTCTGTCAGGGGAGCGATCGCATTGAGCTGCGACTCCGCCAGCAAAGGGAGCAAGACGCGTCGTTGTGAAGGATCTTGTTCGATTGCCTGAGACAGCGCATCGACCGCCTCGTCGTAACGTCCAACATGAAATCGAGATTCGCCAAGCACTCGGTACCCCTGTGCCATGCGCCCAGGTGGGAACCCCTTTCGCTCTGCCGACTCGAGATAGGGGATGGCCTCGACAAGCAGGTGCCGGCGATCTCGAGAGTCCTCTTCGTTGTGGCGCTCGAACGGCCCTTCCAACTCCGATCAGAAAATCACGGAGACTCTGCCAGCGACTTCGCTTTTCGGCCTCCTCACGCGCAGCCTTTGCCTGAGGCGACTCTGGTTGATCAGCCGCCACCATTGTCGGCTCGAGCATCGCATCGGCCTCTTCGGCATCGACCTGCTCGATAGGATCACTGAACTCGATAGGATCACTGAACTCGACGGTCTCCGCGAGTTCGCCGGCTACGATTGGTCTTCCATTGACGAACTCTTGCGAAGCGAGTCGGAGCACCTCGAAATCGTCGCCGACACGGTTTTGCCACCACAGAGAGAACAAAACACCGAATCCAACGATGGCCGCCAACGCACCCACCATCAGCATGCCGGTGGCGATTGCATCGCCCCGTCCCCGCTCGGTCGGTTCGTTCCTGCTCGGTTTCTTAGCGACCACTCTCAACCATCCATGAGGAAGACAGCAATCACTACCAAATCGCCATCCCCCTGATCAAGTCCGACTGGCTGTTGGAGGCATTCAATCGAGCAGGGCAAAGGTCGGGGGTGCTTGGGAAACTCGCTGGGGAACCACGCGGCTGGCATCGATCGCCGCGCATCGCTCGAGATCGGCTTCGAAACCGACTCGAATCAGATTCCTGCCACCCCGAGTTTCACGAAAACGCCGAGCCAGAGAAACTCGCTCGGGCATCACGCCGGCATCGGTTTCGCGAGGAAACCATGACTTCCAGAGCTGCATCGCCAGCACCGAATCGTCGTCGAGCAGCTCGGCGGCGTGGATGGCCTGACACTTCCAAAGAATCGCACCCGCCAACAGGACATCTTCGAGGGTGACACGCCCCTCGGTGCCCGCGCAGACCAGATGAACACGACCGCACCGACGGATGGTGTCGACCACAGCTGTCAGATTGAGGAAGCTAGCAATCAGCACGCGGGGCACCGCATCGACCGCCGCGATCGCGCGCGTTCCATTGGTGGTGGTCAGCACAAGGGTTTCACCACGGACTCGTTCCGGCCGGTATTCGGCCGGTGAGTTTCCCAGATCAAAACCATCAATTGGCTTGCATCCGCGTTCGCCGCAGAGCAAAGGCTTGGGATGCAGGCTTTCCGCCAGCGTGCGGGCCTCGTCGACCTCGCGACAGGTCAGCACGCGTGCGGCTCCGCTCTCCAAAGCGGTCACCATGACCGAAGTGGCCCGCAAGACATCGATCACGACAGCGGCGTCGGCCCGCTCAGCGAAATCACCTTGCGACGAAGGCTCAGCGGCTAGCAAGCATGTGGTGAATTTCATCAGCGCTCAAGTACTGCGGCATTTCCAAGCTGACTGGGGGTGAAGATGTCGGGCCGGTAATTCATGGCAGAGTTTCCCGCCGCAGTGCGGCCGTCATTTGATGGAATCCCTGATGGTTGGTCGGCGAAAAGGGGTCAGACACCAAAAACCGGAACGGCCCGGAGGGTGCTTCGCATTTTTGGTGCCTGACCCCCTGTTCGCTCGTGACACCTTTTCGCTCGCAATCCGAAAACGAAATGCTGATCAACCACTAGGGAAAGATGTAACGAATCCAATTGCGCACCGGTTGACCGGGCACGTAGGCGACGGGCTGTCCAATGAGTCCCTGACCGACAACGATGGGATTGCGATCCTGACCAAAACTGATCAAGGAATGTCGGGGCACGCCAGAGCCCTTGGGCATCATCGACGCGTCGGGGATCACCGGTGGCCCACCGATGGGAGCGGGAACGACAACCGGGGCCGCTGGCGTGATGTAGGCCGAAGGAGCGGGCGCTGCCACAAAGTTCGTCGTCGGTGGAGGCTGCGTCCAACCGGTCGCCGCCACATAGCCGCTCGGGGGCGACACGCAACTACAGTTGTCGATGGTAGCAAACTGGTCGTTCAGCTGCGGTGGAGCTACTGGCAAGAGGTCACTGCTGCTGGTGACCGGAGGCGCGATCGTTTGTGTCGACGGATACCCGCCTGAATTCATGGGAAGACCGGAATTCATGGGAAGACCAGGGCTCATGGGAAGACCGGGGTTCATGGGCAAACCGCCGGGAGGGGCGACCGGCGAAATTGTCATCGAAGGGGGTGTCGAGGGACCGAGTATCGTACCGGAGGTCGGAGGCGAGGACGGACCGAGCGAGGGTGGTGGAACCATGCTCGAATCGGAGGGTCGAACTGCCGGCGCAATCGTCGGAGCACCGGACCCACCGGGCATCCCGAACTGCATCATGGCGGTATGGCGAACGCCGGTAGCGGACTGTCCGTTGACGGGCGCGTCAATTCTCCAAGGGGTCGATTCCCATTCTGCCGTCACAACCTGTGGGGTAGCATTGTGAGAGCCCACACCCTCTGAGCCACGAGTGTATTGGTCCACCGCGCTCGAATCGGTGATCGGCCGCAAACGGGTCATCGGTGTTTCCGGATCTTGTCCAAGCAGTGGCGTGAACGATAGCAGGCCGATTGCAATCGGACCGACGATCGCTGCGCCAGTCCCCGCCCGATGGCTCGGGACTTGGTATTTCAGGCGAGGAGTGGTTCTTCGAAGCATGGGATGGTTGCCTAAACAGGTTGTCATTTTCTTAGCTCTTCGGCGTCGTAGGAGATTGTCACCCTGCGGCGAACCCCACACCAACACCGTCGCGCAAGTTCGTGTTCATCATTGACGAGCAAGCGCTCAAGAAAAGGCCGCTGGGGAAACGGGACAGGCACGAAATTCAGCGGTTCCATGAGGGTAGGACCGAATTGTGCCTGTCCCCTTTTCATCGGAACAGGTTGGACACAAACGTTGCCCGTCCCTTTTTGTGTTCCGTCCCGATTCGTTGTCTTCACTTTTCGTGTTCCCTTTTCGCGTTCGCGTCCCTTCTGGTCTTTTCTCGTGTCGTGGAGTTCGTTTACTCGCTTGCTTCTCCAAGCGAGTCGGCTTCAGACTGGCATCGAACCGCATCAAGTGCCACTCCACAACAATGCGCCTACTCGACGAACCCACTTCAGAGCAAGATCGATGCCAAGTTTGAGAACGGGGCCAAAATGGCGAAGCACCGCTCGATCAGCTTGTAGATGATTCAATCGCGTTGTAAATCAACGCGATTGATCAGTTTCATGGGGGCGTTTCCCGATGAGTCGCATCAATGCTGTCAGGAACAACGTTCCGACCAGCAGGCTGATCCAGGGCGACATTCCAAACGCCGCGGGAAGCGTCCCGATGAACACACAGACCGTCGCGACGAGCAGGGCATAGGGCATCTGAGTTCGTACATGAGCCACGTGGCTGCAGCCGCTTGCCTGACTGGACAGGACCGTGGTGTCGGAGATCGGGGAGCAATGATCACCGAAAATCGCACCAGCCAAGACCGACCCGCATGTCGCCAGCACGATGGTCGTATCGGGTTGCCCTGTTCCCTCCATCCGCAACGCCAGGGCGATCGACAGTGGAGTCAGGATGCCCATCGTTCCCCAACTGGTACCTGTTGAGAACGCAATTGCCCCGGCCAGCAAGAAGACAACGGTCGGCAGCAAACGAACGTCCAACCGATCCGAGAGCACGCTCGACAGGTAGCCACCGGTATCGAGTTTCTCCGGATCGGTCATGCCACTGAGCGCCCAAGCGAACCACAAAATCACCAGAGCGGGCATCATCTGTCGAGCTCCGCCGATCGTCGAGCGAAGTGCGCCCAGAGCCTGGCAACCACCGAGTGCCAAAGAGAGCAGGATGGCGACAAGCAAACCGATCAAGCTGCCGTAGATCAGCGCGACATAGGAGTCACCATTGCCGAGCACTTCCCCCGCCTGTCGCAGTGGACCATCACTGGGATTCCAGCGCGGGATCGAATGGATTCCGGTCACCACCAAGACTCCCGCCACGACCAGAATACAAACCAGCACGGGCAACACGGCGGCAATCCATAGGAATGGATTCTGTTTGGGCCGTCGATCCTGGTCGGCGTCCAAGGTGTCAGCGGCGCCGGCGCTATCACTGGCCGATTCGAGTTCTGCCTGACGCATTGGTCCGAAATCACGGCCACTCAGCGCCACGACGAACACGAACGCGAGTGCCAACCAGGGATAGAATCGATAGGGAATCGACTCGACGAACAGACGGAACGCGGCCTGCGAATCGGCGATGCCGCCCGCCCGGAGCCCCTCACCCATGTAGCTGATCTCGATCGCCGCCCAGGTACCCACCACCGCCAGACCGGCGACCGGCGCGGCCGTCGAATCGACCAGGTAGGCCAGTTTTTCGCGAGAGATGCCATATCGATCCGATGTCGATCGCATTGTCCCGCCTAGCAGCAGTGAGTTGGCGTAGTCGTCAAAGAAGATCGCCAATCCCGATGTGGCAATCATCGTTTGGGCACCACGGCGCGAACGAACCCTCCGCGAGAGCCACCGCACCAGTGCCCGCATGCCGCCGCCTGATTCGATCACCCCCACCATCGCCCCAAGCAACAAACTGAAAGCAAGAGCCTGCAGGTGCGACGTGGAGAACATCGATTCCGTCATCGCCTCGGCGAAGAGCGCTTGGCGCTTCGTACCAGGATCGCTCGGGGTCGCCGTGAGCCAGCAGCAGGGCACCGGTGAAGACTCCGGCGGCCAACGGGAGAACGACCTTGCGGGTCAGAATCGCAAGCACGATTGCCACGACAGGCGGCAGAAGACTCTCGGGCCCGAATTGCATCGTTTTGGCAGACCTCGACGGCACCGGTGAAGAAGCAATGACCGCCGTGAATCGCTACTTTCGCGCCGCCGCTGTCCCCAGTACTGCCGGAACCAGAAAGCACTCGTCGTCATGTGCCGGGGCGTTCTCGAGCGCCTGGGCATTGGACAGCCCACTGACCAACTCGTCGGCGCGCCACCGATTGTCCACGTCGAGAGCCGTGGTCATCGGCTCGACGTCCTCGGTATCGAGAGCGGACAGACTCTCGACGAACTCGAGAATGCGATCCAGCTGCGGACGAACCATCGCCACTTCATCGTCCGACAACTCCAGCCGGGCGAGAAAGGCGAGCTTGCGGACTTCTTCATCCGTTAAGCGACACCGCAGCTACTTCTTTGCGCCACTGACATCAAAGGGCTTGGTCTTGACGGTCTTGCGAACCACGCCGCTGCGGATGCACTGGGTGCAAACTCGCATGCTGGTGTTTTGACCGCTGGGCAGCGTCACATGAACTTTTTGCAGGTTGGGAACGAATTTTCGCCGCGTGATACCGGTGATTTTGGTACCAACACCGCCCAAGTACTTGGCTTTACCACGGGTCTCGACACGATTGCCCATTTGGACCTTCTTGCCGCACGCTTCACATTGCCGTGCCATCAGAAATCTCGATTGATCGGTTGACTCGAATGCTTATTGTTCGGAGGGCCCGGCAATATACCGATCCCTGCCGATCACGTGAAGCAGTAATTCCCATTCAAAACAGGTCGAAGCACCTCCGCTTGGGGGGCCAGAACGGAGTCGAATCAGCCCTCGGGATCGCCGCAAACGAAAAGGGAATCTGATCCAATTTTGGGGGAATTCTCTCAAGCCTGCACGCCTGGAATGTCGATGGACCGAACATCCTGCCTAATCAGCAAACTTTACCAGGCGACCAATGACGCTGACACGAACGGAATCAACAGAGAGTCCTCCCCCCATGACTCCCCATCTTCGACGATCCAAACTGGATGCTGCATCTGCGCCGCGGCACTGACCGTGTCGGCCCAAGGATGCAGCTCATTCACCTTTCCCAAAACCGTCGTTCTCGGTCAAGCACACTCGGAATACCAGGGTGTCGACTCGAGTTATGACGGAGGCCAAACCTCCGTCTCCGAGGCGGTGTATCACGCGGTGCGCCGAGCGAAGGCCGAGAACGGCGTCGTGCTGCAGGTCGTCGGCGGTGAAATCCCAGCCGAAGTTTTGCCCCTGCCGCCGGACAATCATGCGGTCTATGTCAGCGAGTTGCTGAGCAGACCGGTGTGATGCAAGAACTGGAATACGTCGAGGCGACGCTCTTTCGCAACTCTGACCGACTCGATCGGTGGGATTCCGAATGGAAGTCAAAATGGACAAGGAAGGACGCGTGGTACGGCCAGAGAGTGACTACTCGCTGCAGCCCGGAGACCGGGTGATGGTCTCCAAAGCGGCATCCCCCGCGATGCAGGTGCTCGTCAAAGCGATGATTGGCCAGTAACTCCGCTTGGCCAGAAACTTCTGGGGAGCGGATACTCAGTCGAGTTTCTTGACGCGAAGGTTGCGGAAGTAAACCTTGCTATCGGGATCGTGGGCTTGCAGCGCGAAGGTACCTTCGCCCAAGCCGGCGCTCGAACTGCGCGCTGTCGGCTTGCTTGCCCTCCGGTTCGGTGTAATCCACCAAGGTCTCGCCGTTGACCTTGAGTTGAATCCGCCGCCCCTGGACGATGATTTCCTGCGTGTACCACTCGTTGTCCTTCACGCCGGGATCGGCAACGTTCTCAACGGCGTAGAGGCTGCTCGTCTTCTTGGGGTCGCTGTGTGAGACGTTGACCTGGCATTCAAAACCGTACTTGGGCCAACCTGTCGGTTGATACTGGGTGTGAAAGTAGATCCCGGCGTTGCTGCCGGGAGTGGTCATCACTTCGGCGACAAAGTGGAAATTCTTGAAGGGTGCGATTTCACCATCATAAAACAGGTGGCAGCGGGGTCCTTCGCAAACCAGCATCCCGTCGACCACTTTCCAGCTCTCGGGGTTTTCTTCCGCTGCCTTCCAACCGTCGAGCGACTTGCCATCGAAGAGCGACACGAATCCGGTCTTCAAATCGGGCTCCTCGGCCTGGGCTGTCGAGTTGGTGCGAGAGGGCCGATGAAACGCAAACCATCAGGGCGATGGCCAGCGGGGCAACCGTGAGTGGAGCGAACTTTTTCATGATCGATGGCTTGGTGAAGGAGAGAGGAGGGCAGGGGGGTGGCGCAAGAAAAAGCCGCCTGCAGCGAAAGCGAACAGGCGGCTGGAGATTGTCGTCGATTCTTCTGGAGCAGATGCTACTCTTTGCCGGAATCGGTCGCGGGAATTTCGTTGGCACTGATCTTCTCCTCAAAGGTCTTGCCGTCCTTGCTCTTGTGCTTGCCAGCCTTCTTGAAACCTTCCAAGATCTTCGCCTTGGCCTCTTCGGGGTTTTCCTTCACGTAATCCTTCGGGAAGTCCTCGGCCTTGATGTATTCGTGGATCGCAGTGCCGTATTCGTTGCGAACCTTCTTCTTGTCTTCGCCATTGACGTGACAGATGTAACAGCCCTGCGTCTTGACGGCCTTTTGAAAGCCCTCGTCGGCGTCGGCCCCCGCGTACTTCTCTTTCCAGAACTTGCTAAACGTGCTGTTCGCCATCGCGGTGTTGGCAACGAGCATCAGACATCCAACTAGAACAGCCAATCGTTTCATTCAAACTCTCCAGAGATAGCGAAAATCCCGACATTGGTGAGAAGCCGAAGCAAATGGCTCGAGCCGGGGCGGTAGGTTGGTAAAATGGGGTCCTTCCGCGACGCCCCTCAATTAAGTCTCAGAGGGACGAAAAAGTCAAATCGGGGTCAGCGATCTCCTCCCGATTACCGCCGATCTCGCGGCGGAGCGGACCGAACTTCCACCAGTTTCGCTACTGTCCGGCAAGATGGGAAGTGCCTTCTCGTCGAATCCCAGCGGCGATTCGTCGCGTTGCCGATAATCCGCAGGGCTTCGCTGGCTGGCAGGGGCATCGGTCAGAGGAATCTGTTGCCAGTTCACGGCCCAACGTGGGGATTTGTCCAATGCCCAGGGCGGAGTCGAGGTCAGAATGTCATCCATCAGCGTCGCATCGAGTTGCTCATCGGCCGTCAGCAACCGCAGCATCGGGATCCGAAAGGGAGACGTCCGTGACATAGGCGTTGGACGCCCCCTGAAGCCGCAGGGGGTTCAAACCCACCAGTGAGGCGAGCCCTCGAAAGTCATAGTGGGGGACCCCTTCGTTCACTAAGAAAACGCATTCATGGGCCAACCGATCGACGGGAACTGGAAACGCGCCGCTGACGCCGACTCGCATCAAGAAGAGCCCTTGCGGGGCGTGGACCGTGACGCGCCACAGCTTCAAGCGAATCGGTCCCGCCGCCGCCGCAGGCTCCAGCCTTGCGCCAGCGGTATCGATCATCCGCTGCGTCACCGCCAACAATCCGTTGTCCCAGTCCAGCCAAAGCTTGGCCGCATAATCCATGTGCAGCATCGTCATCTGCCCGCGTACCACCACGTTGTTGAGTTCTAACCAGACGTGTGGAAAATCGTCCTTTTTGATGTCGTCGCGTCGAGGCAATTTGTTCGGATCGGTAATCACATCAAACGCGTAGACTTCGTCTCGCAAGGTGGGATTGCTGACCGTCAGGCTGCAGTCGGTGAACCGCACCAGGTCGTTGTCATGCAGCTCAAAGAGGGTTCCCCCATCCAAGTCGCCACTGGGTACATTCCAGATGAAATGCAGGTCTTCAAAGACGGTCGGATGCGAACCGATGGTGAACATCTTCGATCGCGCCATGGCGACCGAGTCCACCGGTTGAAAGATGATGGTGCTGCCGCCGACCGTGGAGGTAATCAACAGGTCGTCCACTTCGACGCGAACTGGTTCCACACAGTAGACCAC
This sequence comes from Pirellulaceae bacterium, assembly GCA_963767665.1. GTDB lineage: Bacteria > Planctomycetota > Planctomycetia > Pirellulales > Pirellulaceae > Rubripirellula. The sequence continues at coordinate 1,622,700 of CAVYFC010000008.1, read as the reverse complement.
GGGAACCGCGATCTCGATTCGACTGGTACTCTCGTACAGCGCCGCCAATTCGAGTGCTTCGCTCAGCGAGGTGGCGACGGCTACCCCTTGGCTTAACAAGTCTTCATCTGGGAGTGAGCCTGGACTGACAAGCCGGACGATACCGATTTCGGGTTGGACCATCCCATCGCTGGAGAGCTGGTCGGTCTCGACCGCGAACGGATCAAACGTCAGCAACGGCATCTCCAACGTCTCGTCCCCGGCCAGGGCGTCTCCAGTCCATTCCTCGGGAGCTTTGAGGTCGCCAAGTTTGGGTGGTTGCTCGGGAGGACCGTAAGGCGAGGCAGCCACCGCGTTGATGGTTTCGGAGGGCCCACTGTTGGCCGTCGATGTCACGTCGGCGCCGTTGCTCAAGTCGCTCTCGTTCAAGGACTCCGTGATCGCTTCGGCCTGAGGGCGATCCACGTTGCTCGGGATCGTCATCTCTTCTCGGAATGCCGCCGATTCCAATTGCAACCAACCGGCGCTGACGATCAGCAATGTCGCTGCCACGATCCAGGGAGCGTGGCGTTCGAGCCACAACCACCAACGGCCGGTCGGGCGTGATCGTGACAGGGCTCAACGTTTGTGATCGCGACAGCCCGTCACGAAAGGCAACTTCGTGTAAATCTGCGATCAGGTCAGTCGCCGTCTGATAGCGATCCGCCGGCTTCTTGGCGAGCATCTTTCGAATCACAGCGACCAGGTTGTCGCTGACCTCCGGTCGCAGCAGTCGCGGGTCCGGCGGGGGCGCATTGCCATGGCTCAGCAACTTCTGCAGCATCGTGCCGCCGGGATAGGGCGGGTTGCCCGTCAACATGAAATAGAGCGTGCAGCCAAGGGAGTAGATGTCGCTCCGCAGGTCGGCATCACGAGGGTCATTGGCCTGCTCGGGCGAAATGTAATCGAAGGTTCCCAACGTGACCCCCGTGGCGGTCATGTCGTCACTGAGATCAAGGTTCTCCGATCGAGCAAGACCCATGTCCACCAACTTGATGAGGCCTTCCTTTCCGATCAACACGTTCGAAGGCTTGATGTCCCGATGCACGATCCCGCGATCGGCGGCATGCTGAAGTGCATCGGCAAGCTGCGAGGTGTAATAGACGGCATCATCAATCGAAAGGACACCACTCCTGGCGACCAGATCGCGAATGTTCGTCCCCTCGATGTACTCGAAGACGATGTAGTGCCAATCGCCATGGCTGCCGGCATCGAAGACACGAGCGATACGAGGATGATCGAGCTTGGCAGCACTCTGCGCCTCGTTTCGGAAACGCCGCTGCAAATCGGGATCGTCGCCGACAAACGGGATCACCTTGATCGCAACCGTTCGGTCCAGCTGCTCATCCTGGGCGCGAAACACCGCCCCCATTCCTCCTCCACCAATCAGCTCCTCGAGCAAAAAGTGATTCAGTCGCTGCCCGAGCAAGACCTGGGCGACCGCAGCCGGCGAACGCTGCATTGGGTCCAGCCGGTGAGGCGGCGTTTGGACCCGTGACGATCCTCGAATGACCGTCTTCGCCTCCGCCAGATGCTCCGCGTCGTCGTCGACTGATCTCTCATCAAAACCCGGCAGGGAGTCCTTGGCGAGCGCTTCGCGCGGGAGGGACGAGCGTCCAGAGCTTGATCCTTCTGTGCCAGTATCCCCAGCGACCAAGTCACCGTGGCGGTGGACCGTCGAGGCGTCCGTTCGGATTGATTCTTCCGAAGACATCACCAGCGCCCAAAAACAGGCTGGCGTTCCCGAGATCGCTAAGTTCCCACGATCTTCACGGGAAAAAGAGCTCGGTCACGCTCGAAAACCATCCACCGCATGGCGGCTAAGTGGTTGTGACCAAAAAAGTTACAGACAAGCAAACAGGACGCCTTGAGTCTACTTTCCGCAGCCCCTTTGGTCAACAAATTGAGTGTCGCGGCGGCTAACATGGTGGCCCCTTTCCCGCTCCCTATCCCGTTCCCTCCAGGGCGACCCCGTCGTGAATATCTCCAGCGTTTGCGCCACCTTTTTCGTTGCAATTACCACGTCATTGCTCACCCCACTCCTCGCCCCATCGGCCAACGCCGGGGCCAAGCCCGAATCCCCTGGTGAGACGATCACGGCAAAACCGAACATTTTGTTGATCATCGTCGATGACCTGGGCTTCGCCGATTTGAGCTCTCTGGGCAGCCCCGACATGCGAACGCCCAATCTCGATTCGCTTATCGCACAATCGCTCAAACTCAACCGTTTGTATGCCAACTGCCCCGTTTGCTCCCCGACACGAGCCTCGGTGATGACGGGCTGTTACCCCGATCGCGTGGGGGTCCCCGGCGTCATTCGCACCGATCCGGCCAACAGCTGGGGAAACTTCGCCCCCGCGACTCAGACGCTCCCACAACGGTTGCGTCAACTCGGCTATCAAACGGCGGCCATCGGCAAGTGGCATTTGGGGCTCAGCCCTGAAGACGATCCGATGAATCATGGTTTCGATACGTTCCAAGGATTCCTCGGTGACATGATGGACGACTACTTCACGCACCGTCGCCACAACATCAACTACATGCGGAAGAACCGCACCGAGATCGACCCGGAAGGTCACGCGACCGAATTGTTTTCTCAGTGGGCGATCGATTTCATCCAATCCAATGCGAGTGGCAGCGGCAGCGGCGTGGAGAAACCGTGGTTCTTGTACCTTGCCTACAACGCACCCCACACGCCGATCCAGCCTCCCGATCAATGGCTGCAGAAGGTCAAAGACCGAGAGCCCGGGATTTCCGACCGACGTGCCAGGCTGGTGGCTCTGATCGAGCATCTGGACGCCGGAATCGGTCGGGTTCTGGAATCACTCCGACAAGCGGGTAACGAAGAAGACACGATCGTCGTCTTCACCAGCGACAATGGTGGGCAGATCGATGTTGGCGCCAACAACGGACCGCTGCGTGACGGCAAGCAATCGATGTACGAGGGTGGCCTGCGAATTCCTGGTTGCATTCGAGTCCCGAACCAAACCCTAGCCGGCTCGAGTACCGATGCAGTCTGCACAACCGCCGATTTTCTCCCCACGCTGGTTGAGCTGGTCGGTGGGGAAGCGACCGGCGCGATTGACGGAATCTCGCTACGACCGCTCCTGGCGAATCCCCAGGCGGCCTGGCCAGAGCGCGAGGTCTATTTCATTCGACGTGAAGGGGGCCTTCGCTACGCAGGGCTGACCATTGAAGCCGTCCTGAAGGGCAATCTGAAACTCGTGCACAACCTGCCCACCAGCAAGCTGGAACTGTTCGACCTCCGCCTCGACCCAGGCGAAACGCGCGACCTGGCTGATCAACGCCCCAAAGAACTTCGAGAGATGGTTCAGCGATTGCAGTTTCATCTGCAACGAGGCGGTGAGGTGCCTTGGCAATCGCCCCGCGACTGGCCTGATCGCAAAAAACCTGATTGAGACAAGGAAAAAATGACGCAGGCTCCTCCGTCCTTTCACGGTCATCCCGAGCACTTGGAGTCCCCTTACACCGACGGCTTGAGCCCCACTCAACCCGTGGTCTTGGATTCTTTGGCGGCGGTGCCTTGCTAGGGGCGAGTCTCTTCCCGACTCACAAAAAACACCGGAAAGCCGGGGAGGGCCGCCTTTGGAATGCGAGCCTCACGGGGGCGCACTCCGCTCCTCAGGATCGGGCTGCTGGCGGACTTCGTCACCAGTTCGCCCATCGCCGACCCAGATCGCACATCGCCGAGATGCCGGCTCTGGAAAGGGAACTTCAACGTCACAGTCCATATGTTCAAAGGTGAGTGGTTTCGCCCATAATGCCTCCCTCACGGTTGACTCCATTCCCATAACCGCCCGAAGCCTCTCTGCAGAGGCTTTTGAAGAATCCCTACGGGGGATCCAAGCGGTTGCCATTCATGTATCGAAAGAAAAACAACATGCTGGCGATGACCAGGTCCTTCTCCTTGGCTCTCTTTCTTGTTTCGGCTTTGGCTCCCCTGGAGGCTTTCGCTTTACAGCAAACCGACGAAATCGCGGTTCAAGATGTCACCGAAACGTCGGTGACGGAAACGACGACGGCCGCCGATACACCGTCTCTCAGCGTGCCCGCCGAGGGCTCGATGAATGTGCCCTGGATCGCCTACTTGATTCCGTTCTTCGGGCTGGCAGGCCTGGTGTTCACCTACTGGAAATCATCCTGGGTTGCCCGCCAGGAGGTGGGGACCGAGCGGATGGCCAAGATCGCGGCGAATATCACCGAAGGAGCCATGTCGTTCCTCAAGGCGGAGTACACGATTCTGATCATGTTTGTGGCGGCCGTGGCCTTGCTGCTGGGATACAGCGGAACGACGGGCGGCGACACCTCCTCGCCGCTGATCGCGGTTTCGTTTGCGTTGGGTGCGCTCTGCTCAGGGTTGGCGGGATTTGTCGGGATGAAGGTGGCGACCAAGGCGAATGTTCGCACCACCCATGCCGCCCGCACTGGACTCGGTCCCGCACTAGAAGTCGCCTTCGCCGGCGGATCGGTGATGGGGATGGGCGTGGTCGGCCTCGGAGTGCTCGGCTTGAGCGTCCTCTTCGTGATCTATGCGAACCTCTTCGGAATCGATAGTCAGGCCAACATCAGCCGGGTGATCACCGTTGTGACCGGGTTTTCCTTTGGCGCCTCTTCGATCGCCTTGTTCGCGCGAGTTGGCGGAGGCATCTACACCAAGGCTGCCGACGTGGGCGCCGACCTGGTCGGAAAAGTCGAGGCGGGCATCCCAGAGGACCACCCCCTCAATCCAGCCACCATTGCCGACAACGTGGGAGACAACGTCGGCGACGTCGCCGGAATGGGTGCTGACTTGTTTGAGTCCTATGTGGGTTCCATTGTCGGCACCATGGTCTTGGGAGCCGTCTTCTATACCGGTTTTCAAATGGAAGGCCTGGATAACTTCAATGGCCTTTCGGCGGTGCTGCTACCGCTGGTTCTGGCGGGTGTTGGGATCCTCACGTCGATCGTGGGGACCTTTTTTGTCAAGGTCAAAGATGGTGGTGATCCGCATCGCGCTTTGAATCTCGGCGAGTTTGGATCCGCGGCGATTCTGTTGGTCATTACCTACGCGATCATCTCCTTCATGTTGCCAACCACATGGACTCATAACGGATTCGAGTACACCAGCAATGGCGTCTTCATTGCGATTCTCTTTGGGCTCGGTGCAGGACTTGGAATTGGCAAAGTCACCGAGTTTTACACGGGAACCGGTACGGCGCCGGTCAAGTCGATCGTACGACAATCGCTAACCGGACCGGCAACCAACATCATCGCGGGTCTCGGAGTCGGCATGGCCTCGACGGCCATTCCAATTCTGATCATTGCCGCCGCGATTCTGGGTTCGTATGCGATGGCGGGACTGTATGGGATCGCGATCGCAGCGGTGGGAATGCTTTCCAACACAGGCATTCAATTGGCGGTGGATGCCTACGGTCCAATTTCTGACAACGCGGGTGGCATCGCAGAAATGGCGGAACTGCCCAAAGAGGTCCGCGAGCGCACCGACAAGCTGGACGCCGTGGGCAACACCACCGCGGCGATCGGGAAGGGATTCGCCATCGGCTCAGCAGCCCTGACAGCGTTGGCCCTCTTTGCGGCATTCGTCGCTTCCTACAATGCGACCCACCTTGATACACCGATTGAAGCCATCAGCATCACCAATCCTTATGTGATGGCGTCACTCTTTGTCGGTGGCATGCTCCCCTATCTCTTTTCTGCCTTGTCAATGAATGCGGTGGGTCGCGCTGCGATGGCCATGATCCAAGAGGTGCGTCGACAATTCCAAGACATTCCCGAACTCAAGGCGGCTCTGCAGGTCATGAATAAAAATGACGGCCAACCCATGGAGCAATGGAGCGAAGCGGATCAGGCCATCTTCCACGCTGCCGATGGCAAGGCCGAGTATGGCAAGTGCGTCGCGATCTCGACGCGGGCATCGATCCGCGAAATGATCTTGCCTGGTCTGGTCGCTGTCCTGGTCCCCGTTGGTTTCGGTTTCGTTCCCAAGATGGTTGGCTTGGAAGGCAATACCAACGCCCTGATGCTAGGAGGCCTGCTGGCGGGGGTGACGGTGAGCGGCGTGTTGATGGCGCTCTTCCAATCGAATGCGGGGGGAGCCTGGGATAACGCCAAGAAGATGATCGAAGTCGGTTTTGAATACGACGGCAACATGCTGGTCAAAGGAAGCGACGCGCACAAGGCTGCCGTCGTTGGCGACACGGTGGGTGACCCCTTCAAGGACACGTCGGGACCTTCGCTGAACATTTTGTTAAAGCTGATGAGCGTGGTTGCACTTGTGATCGCTTCGCTGATCTGAGATTGGAGGGTATTGTGTTGGTCGGACTGCCCCCGCAAGGGGCGTCTTTGCTCCCGTTTTCAGCTTTGAGTTTGCCCCACCCAATCCTGCCACCATGCCCGATCGAATTTCAGGGATTTTGACCCCCAACATCACGCCCGTTGATGCCAACGGGCGTGTCGATGAGGAACGTCTGCGCGGCTACGTTGATTGGCTGATCGATCGCGGGGTCGATGGGCTCTATCCCAACGGCAGCACCGGAGAATTCGTTCGCTTCACTGCCGAAGAACGCCGCCGAATCGTGGAGGTGGTCGTCGAGCAAGCTGATGGACGTGTTCCCGTTCTGGCGGGTGCTGCCGAGGCCAATGTGCAGGCGACCATCGACGCTTGCGAGGCCTATGGTGCGATGGGGGCACGGGCGGTCGCGATCGTCGCCCCCTTCTACTACCGCCTCAGCAGCGAGGGGGTCTATGCCTACTTTCGTGAGATCGCGGACCACGTGTCGGTTGATGTCACACTTTACAACATCCCGCTCTTCGCCTCTCCAATCGACGTGCCCACGGTGATTCGGCTGGCATCGGAGTGCCCCCGCGTGGTCGGAATCAAGGACAGCAGCGGCGATCTTCCCAACATGATGCGAATGATTGCCGCCATCCGACCGATCCGAGATGACTTTACCTTCCTGACTGGCTGGGACGCCTCTCTGGCGCCGATGTTGATCGTGGGCGCCGATGGCGGAACCAACGCGACCAGTGGGGTCGTTCCTGAATTGACTCGTGCGATTCATCGCAGTGTGCTCGCTGGAAACATCGCGGAGGCGATGAGACTGCAGTACCAACTGCTGCCCCTGTTTGACGCAATGATTTCCTTGGGCGAATTCCCCGAGGGATTCCGGGCTGGCGCCAGATCGCGCGGTTGGAATTTGGGGACAGGCCGTGTGCCACTCTCGCCAGCACAACGCGATGCGGTCGCCCGTACTCAACGCGAGATCGATGCGCTGGTCGCCGAAGTCGCTGACTTGGACGATTCGCTCGTCTTGCCCCCGGAAACCATCGAGAAGATTGTGCAACGAGTGATGCGTCAGCTCGGCTCACCCGCCTGAAGGATCCGTGGAAGATCACGCGGCCTGCGGTAGGTCCGCCCTGGCAAGGCGGAAATCCGCGGCTGTGCTGCGTTTTTCTAACAATCTTCGAGAGGCTCGCGTCCGGCAATGTTTCGATGGCCCGACCTGGGAAACCACTCCGAGCAAATGTGACCTTTTTGAGCGCCTTGGATCCCCCGCAACCGTGCCCCAACAGACTGCGCCGAACCACGGCACGGGCGGACTCAGGAGCGAGGAGACTCATGCGCAAGCGCGAAGTTGCAGACGAGAGGAGCTGACCTGATCTGATGCCCAGTGATCTGATGCCCAGCGATTCGATCGATTCCAAATCTGGCCACATCGAGGTTTCCTGCCAATCCTGCGGCGCGAAACTGATCGTCGAATCGCACATGCTCACGGCGATTTGTCCCTATTGCGCTTCGCCATCGATCATTCAACGACCACCCTCGAAGAACCTTCCCACTCCTTCTTTCGCGATCGGCTTCGTGATCGACCACGATCGGGCAACGGAGCTCGTCCGGCAATGGCTTCGAAGAAGTCATCTCTTCGCCAGATCCGATTTCAAGCGAGCCGTCCCCGAGTTAACGCGCGGCGTCTATCTGCCTGGCTATCTCTACGGTGCCGTCGCCGACTCGCAATACTCAGCGAGCATTGGTGAAAACTATACGGAAGTCGAAACGTTCACGACGACCGACGCGAACGGGCGAACCGTGACACGGACTCGAACGGTCACCAAGACCGAATGGCGTCCGATTCAAGGAAATCACTCCTGCTACGTGGTGGACGTGGTTGTCACCGCATCGCGCGGTGTCGCCAACGCGGCGCTCGAGGCGATCGAACCATTCGATCTCAGATCGCTTCGACGGTTCACGCCCGCTCTGATTAGTGGATGGCTTGCCGAAGAACCTTCGCTGTCTCAAGAGGATTGCTTTGGGATGGCTCACAGCGAAACGCTGGGCAAAGTAGGCGTCATGCTCAAAAGCTTCATGCCGGGAGACTCGCACCGAAACCTTAATTTCGACACCAAGTTATCTCGCGAAGTGATCGACCTTGTCTTGTTTCCGATCTGGACGTTCGCAGTCCGTTACGACACGACCAAGGCTCCGATTCAGATCCTGGTCAACGGACAAACCGGTCGCGTCGGTGGCAGCGTGCCCGTCAGCGTCACCAAGGTCTCACTGGCCGTGGTTGCGGTGATCGTGTTGATCGGTTTGGTCGCGCTATTGTTTCTCCTTGCCAACTGATTGACGCGTGGAATCTGCACAACTGATCTGTAGTCGCTGTCGAACGCCACTGGAAGCAGGAGATATCCGCTGCAGCATTTGTGGCCAGGCCGCTCCCAAGCAAACGACCGAGCAGCGCACAGACCGTCGTCAAGATCCTTCGCTGCACCGGTTGCGGGGCGGCCATTGCATACGACCCCAAACGGCAAGCGCCGAGTTGCTCATTCTGCGACAGTCTGGTCAAGATCGAAACGATCGAAGACCCGATGGAACAGACCAGTGGCTACGTTCCTTTCACCGTCACCCCCGAGCAAGCCCACGCGGCGCTCAAGAGCTGGCTCGGCTCCCTCGGTTGGTTTCGTCCGTCGGACTTGCGTTCTTCGTCACGACTGCAAGAACTGCGTCCGCTGTGGTGGGTCGCATGGGTGTTCGATGCCGACTCCATGATCAGCTGGGCCGCCGATTCCAATCATGACACACGTCGCTCCTCCTGGGCGCCGCACTCCGGCCAGACCCACGTGAAGTTTCGCAATATCCTGGCCTCGGCGTCCCGTGGCCTTTCCATTGCGGAGGTCCAAGCCATCAGCCCCGGACTGGATCTTCGAACCGTTCGTCCCGATCCAGAGGGCGCCGAAGATGCCACACTGGAACAGTTCGACGTCCAGCGTTCGCAGGCCAGAAGGCAGGTGGTCGACGCGTTGCATCACATGGCCTCCCAACATGTTCAACAGCACAACATTCCGGGCACTCGATTCCGCAAGGTCAATGTTTCGGTCGTCGTTCAAGCCCTGGTCACTCGCCGACTCTCCTTGCCTGCCTATGTGCTGGCGTATCGATACAAGCAGCAGCTCTATCGTGTCGTGATCTGCGGGCAAGACCGAAAGCAGATCATCGGGACGGCCCCCTACTCAACCGCCAAGATCGTGTTGACGATCGCCGCTGGCATTGCCTTGGTTCTGTTCCTGTTGGCGATGTTCGCCAGCTTCTAACCCGTCGTCGCCAATTTACCGTAGGGCGGTCCCTCCGAGACCGTCATTCATAGCGGCGAGGCCGAGGAATTCGAGTCTCCGAGAGACTCGCCTACAGTACCCCTCGCTAAAGCCAATCAGCTCTTGGCCGCTATCTCGAAGACGACCTTCATCGCCTGAGGATCACAGGCGGTGGTCATCGCCTGTTCGGATTGCGACAAGGAAAATCGGTGCGTGATCAAGCCGGATACGTCAACGAGCCCCCTTTCAAGTGCATCCAACGCTTCGTCAAAGGGACCGCACCGAGAACCCACCATGGTAATCTCATCGATGACGATCGCCGCCAACGACAGCTGGTGCTCGACCGCAATCGGTTGTCTTCATCACGATCGTGCCCCTTGGCCGCACCAATTGAAGTGCCAGTGGCAAACCCGTTTCGGATCCTGTGCAGTCGACCACCACATCGAATGACTTGGACTCCACCGGATCCTCCAGTCGGAGCGTGCGGACAGGCAACCTTTCGAACCTGGCGAGCTTGGTCTTATGCTTGCCAACCACGGTCACATCGAGCGGTTCGCAGCAAGATCGCCTGGACGCACAGCATCGCCAGCCGTCCATCGCCGAGGACGGCCACGCGAGCACCGTCGAGTTCGACCTGTCGGCCGATCTGAAATGCTGCTGCCAGCGGTTCCACCAAGACGGCCTCATCATCGCTGACCGAATCGGGAACGCCGATGGAGGTTCGCCTCTGGCACGGCGACCCTCTCTGCAAAAGCTCCGTCGTGACGATCAATCCCGATCACCGTGCGATTGGGGCAATGATTCCCCATACCACGAAGGCAGGTGGCAACAGACTCGGCAACTGCAATTGATCTCGCCGACGACGCGATAACCGGCATGCGTTCCCTGTGTGAGCAATCCCCACAAACTCGTGGCCCAGCACGCCGGAAAACCCCATGTAGCCACGATGCAGCTGCAGATCGGTTTCACAGATGCCTGCTTGGATGACTTCGACGATCACCTCGCCCGGCCCGGGAACCGGATCGGGATGATCGCTTTGGAAGCGTCAGATCGCTGGTTCTGCAGCGTGATGGCTTGCATGGCGATGGCTCATGGGCGGGGCGTGGTTTGGAGCGACCTCCAAGAACCGTATAATCGATCGCAAGTCTGGAACATTGCAAGTCTGGAACATGGGGGAACGGCGTCGGGGTCTCACACGGACCCAGCTGGGACCTACTCAACGAGGTGGATTTTATCGTCATGGTCGACACCACAAACCCAACGTCACTGCTGCAGCGATTTCGGTCTCGACGCAATTCCGACCCGGGCAGCGTGACGTCGTCGATGCGGTGGCGTCCGGCCACGATGTGATGTGCGTGATGCCGACCGGCGGTGGCAAGAGTCTCTGCTACCAGCTGCCCAGCCTTTCCCGCGCCTGGAACCACGATCGTTGTTTCGCCGCTGATCGCGTTGATGAAGGACCAGGTCGATTCGTTGCAACGGCTGGGGATTCGACGCCAAGTTGATCAACAGCAGTCTGACCGCAAGCGAACAGTCGGAAGTGATGCAGGAGATGGCGGCGGGTGAGTTGGATCTGGTTTACGTTGCACCGGAGCGGCTTCGCAACGGCCGCTTTCTGGAATCGGTCGAGCAGAGCGAATGTCAGCTTGTTGGCGGTCGACGAAGCCCACTGCGTGAGCGAGTGGGGGCATGACTTTCGTCCGGACTATTCGCGACTGGGCCGATTTCGCGAGCGATATCTGAACAACGTGCAAACGATCGCCTTGACCGCAACCGCGACGCCGACGGTGCGACGCGATATCGAAGAGTTGCTGGGACTGCAAGTCACCTCGCGTCTTTGTCACAGGATTCGCCCGGACCAACCTGCGATTTTCGCGTCTCGCATACCAAGACCGATCGTGAAAAGGACGAGCAGCTGGAGGCGTTCATCAACGCAGCAAGCACGGCAGCGGGCATCATTTACGCGGCAACCCGCAAACGATGCGAGGAGCTTGCCGACTGGTTGCCGGAAAAAACACGGCGGCCGATCGGTGTCTATCACGCGGGACTGGAACCCGGCTCAACGACAGCAAGGTGCAAGATGAGTTCATGTCGGGCAAACTGGCCGCGATCGTCGCCACCAACGCGTTTGGGATGGGGATCGATAAAGCCGATATTCGCTACGTCATTCACTACAACATGCCGGGAAGCTTGGAAGCCTACTACCAGGAAGCGGGTACGGGCCGGACGTGATGGCCAGCCGAGCGATTGCCGTCTTGATGTTTTCCTACAGCGATCGCTACATCCAAGAGTTCTTCATCGAGAATCGCTATCCCGTCTCGCGAAACGGTTCGCAAGGTCTACGAATTCCTGCTGTGCACGGCCGGAAGACCCAATTGAATTGACGCTTGATCAGGTGCGCGAAGCCATCAATGTCAAAGACGGAAGCGAAGCAGTGGGCACCGCCGAAACATTGCTGGCCAAGGCCGGCGTGTTGAAGCGATTGGACAGCAATTCGAATCACGCGGTGGTGCGAATCGACAGCGACGCACCCACGCTGCTCGATTTTCTTCCCGAAGGAGGCGAAGCTGAGGCGGCGCGTGATGCAAGCGGTGGAAACGGTCGTCGGAAAGAGACGAGGCGAAGACGTTTATGTCCGTCCCGTCGCGACTGGCCGAACTGGCCGACGTGGACCGCGAGCAGCTTTCCAGAACCCTGCGTGAGCTGAAGAAGCTGAAGTCGTTTGATTATGTCCCTCCCTTTCGTGGACGGGCCGTCCATTTCATCCAGCGCGATGTCCCGTTCGAACAGCTGCAGATCGACTTCGACGAACTGGATCGACGCAAAGCGGCAGAGTATGAAAAACTGGAATCGGTGATTCGATTCGCCCGCACCAGCGATTGTCGCCAACAAGTGATCCTTCAGTACTTTGGCGAAACCGGAAGCTCAAAATGCGGAACTTGTGATCGATGCCAGCCGACGCTCGAAACGGTGAAAGCGGCAACCACGCCGGGCAAAGTTTCCAAACTCAATCCGACGCGATCAGACGAGACCTGCTGCGAGGCATTCAGGTGATCCTCAGCGGTGTTACACGCATGCACGGTCGATTCGGGAAGAACCTGGTGGCGCAGATGCTGTGCGGATCGAAGAACAAGAAGCTGCAGCAGTGGAAATTGCATCAACTGAGCACCTATGGATTGCTCTCCGCGATGAAACAATCGGAAGTCGTTTCCGTCATGGATTCGCTGATCGAGGCCGGTTTGCTGGAACAACGCGAGATCGATCAGCGCCGTCCAACGATCCACATCACCGACTCGGGACGAGAGGTGATGCTGCGAGACAACCCCTTCCCGAGATCGGTCGCGATCAAGTTTCCGTTGGCCAGGCGACTGGCAGCCGCGACGCGAGCATCGAGTCGGCGGACCACCGCATTGCGGCTGGCCAGGGGGACTCGGAGTCTTCGCAGGCTGGAATCGGCTGGATCAGCATCGCTGGGGACCAGCTCGCGTGATTTGCAGCCATCGACCGAAGGACTCGCCTGCCGCGATCGAGTTGGCCGACCACCTGAAGCGGTGGCGGCGGAAGACATCGGCGGCCTTGGGTATCCCCGCCTATCGCGTCTTGACCAACGCGACGATCGACCGCATCGCCGAAGCTTGGCCAACGACCACCGAACAACTGGAATCGATCAGCGGGGTCGGCCCCGCGACGATCGAGCAGTTTGGCTACGACATCGTCGAACTGGTTCGCCAGAAAGAGGTCCGGACGCCCTCGCCAGAGTCGAGCGATGCCAGGGTCGAGGATGCTGGGCTCCAAGCGGAAGCGGCTTCCAAGTGGAAGGGCTCCGAGCGGAAGGCCGATGACTCCCCACCAGACGCCAAATTGGATCCACCTCCAGAACCTCTGGCTCGCTCAGTGAAACCCCAGGCAGGAGCTTGCCGGATCACGATAGTACATTGCGAATGGGAGACCTCGGATGCCTACTGGACGTGGCGGTTGTTCCACGATGGATATTCGGCGGCACAGATCGAGAGGATTCGTCATCGCGATATCTCCTCCCTGGCCGACGATTTGGTCCTTGCGGCCGAGGCGGGGCAGTCCGTCGATCCGAGCCTGGATGCCCGACAGTCGAGCGGTTCGGCGGGTTCGAGCAGGCGATCGGCGACACCGTCATCGGCGGTTAGTCACTTTCGGCATCAATCACTACAATGGCGTTCGATCCGTGGTGGCACATCGCAGATTTGGCAGCCCGGATCGCCAGATCGAAGACGGCGTTGGACGTGTCAGTTACGCCGTCTCAGGTTTTGACTCGCCAAAAGGCAGGAAATGGAAAAGAAGTCCGATCAAAACGACTCCGGCGGCTCGGAGCCTCAAGAGAATCGACGCGGGAACAACTCGCTTTTCATCGCCTTGATCTTGGCGGGTCTGGTCGTCCTGTTGTTCTACAACCGGGGCGAGGAACGGTCGCTGATCTCGGCGAGCTTCTTCCAGTCGGAACTGGAACGAGACAACATCGAGCGAGTCAGCATCGGCGAGCGTCGCGTCTATGGCACGTTCATCACCCGGCCCGAAATCCCGCCGGGCGAGCAGATGCCTGACAAGGCTGCCTCCAGCGGCGTGACGAGACCGCGCGCGGACAACGCGGCGAAGGACGATAGCGAGCCGGACCGAGAAGTACCTGACAAGTTTGCCTTCAATCGCCCCACCGACGCCGGCTGGGTGGTGCAACTGGAGAAACAGCTCAAGGCTGCTGGTGTCAGCTACGACTATCTCGATCCAGACAACACGCAGCAAATCATGTACTTCATCGCCTTGATCGGTTTGCCGCTGGCGATCCTGTTCTTCCTGTTCATGATGCTTCGTCGCACGCGCAGCGACATCATGGGAGGCGGTTTCCTGTCCGGATTCAGCAAGAGTCCGGCGAAGCGATTCGAAGCCAGCGAGAAGATGGTGACGTTCAATGACGTCGCCGGACTCGAAGGAGTCAAAGCCGACCTGCAGGAGATCGTCGACTTCTTGAAGACGCCGGAGAAGTTCCAGAAACTCGGTGGCCGCGTCCCCAAGGGCGTGTTGCTCAACGGACCTCCCGGAACGGGAAAGACGCTTGCTTGCCAGAGCGATCGCGGGAGAGGCGGGCGTACCGTTCTTTTCGGTCAACGGCAGCGAATTCATTCAGATGTTCGTGGGTGTTGGTGCCAGCCGCGTTCGCGACCTGTTCAAGACCGCCAAGGAGCATAGCCCGGCCATCATCTTCATCGACGAAATTGATGCCGTCGGCCGCCAACGTGGTGCCGGTCTGGGTGGGGGTCACGACGAGCGCGAACAGACGCTTGAACCAAATTCTCGGCGAGATGGATGGCTTTACCGGCAACCAGGCGGTGATCGTCGTTGCCGCGACCAACCGCCCCGATGTGCTCGATCCCGGCCTTGCTTCGCCCCGGTCGCTTCGACCGCCACATCACCGTCGGCCGGCCGACGATGAAAGGACGCGAGGCGATCTTCAAGGTGCATGTTCGCGATGTTCCGCTGGCCGACGATGTCGATCTGCAGACGGCTTGCGGCCGGAACGGTTGGTCTTGACCGGTGCCGACATTCGCAACATGGTCAACGAGGCGGCGCTGTGGGCGGCCCGCCAGGACAAGAAGATCGTCGACATGAGCGACTTTGACTACGCTCGCGACAAAATCTTGATGGGGGCCAAACGCGAAGAAGTCCTGCAGGAAAGCGAGAAGGAAAAGACGGCTTACCACGAAGCGGGGCATACCTTGACCGCCTGGCATCTGGATGGTGCCCACATCGTCCACAAGGTCACGATCATTCCGCGTGGACGCGCCTTGGGCGTCACCCAGTACGTTCCCAACGAAGACCGTCTCAGCATCAGCAAGAAGGAACTCGATCACCAGCTGATCGTGCTTGCTCGGCGGGCGGGCGGCGGAGAAGATCATCTACAACGAAACCTGTGTCGGGGCCGAGAACGACCTCGAACGAGCGACCAGCATCGCCCGACGGATGGTCACGCACTGGGGCATGAGTCCGAAGATCGGGCCGGTCAGCTACAAGACCAGCGACGAAGATCCGTTCCTCGGTCGTGAGATCCATCAGTCCCGCCAATTCAGCGAACACACTCAAGAGTTGATCGACGAAGAGGTCGCCCGGATCCTGCTCGAAGCAGACCAGAAAGCCGAACAGTTGCTTCGTGAGCGTCGAGTCGACCTGGAAAAGATCGCGCAGTCGCTGCTGGAACACGAGGAACTGAGCGAGAACGATCTGACCGAGTTGATTGGACCCTCCATTCAATCGAAGACACGACCCGACCGAATTCTGATTCCGAGGTCGGTCAGTCGCTCGCCCCTGAAAGCGCCGCCGAACACAGCCCCGGCCCTGCCGTCAAGACGGGGTCCCATCCGAATGATCAACCGACGTTCGGCGCGACCGACGTATTGTCGATCTCTGATGGGGAAGAAAAAGCGGTCCAAGCAGCGAACCGATTTTCGCAAGAAGCACCAGGAGCGGGTTCGCCGCGGCGACTTCACCCGAGACTTCCACAGCGGCGACCCAGAACGCCTCGCCGACATCGAGCAAGGCGAAAGCGTCAGCGGCAAGGGCGAACTGACTCGAAAACGAACCGTCTCTCAGGCATCGATGAAGACTCGCGGGATGACACCGTCATCCGATCAACTTGATCTCGCGGTCGCGTGATCAGCGTTCATGGACTCAAGAGCCGAGTCTTGGCCGAGGATGGCCAGTTCTTATGAATGTGCGATCCGCCAAGTGCTCAAGTCGCTCGAGCATCGATCAGCGAAGCGTTCTCGTCGCCGGGGACCATGTTCGCATCCGTGCCGAGATCGCTCCTCGATGGAATGATCGAACATGTCGAACCGCGGCGCGGAGTGATCAGCCGCACCAGCCGCGGTCAACAGCACATCCTCGTGGCGAACATTGACTATCTGCTGATCATCGCCAGCGCGGCCGAACCCACGCTGAAACCCGCTCTGATCGATCGCTTCCTGTTGACCGCCGAACAGTGCGACGTGGAGCCGATCGTTGTGATCAACAAGATTGACCTGATCGATCCCGTCGGCCTCCAACAGATTGCCGGGGTCTACGCGTCCCTGGGATACCGAGTTCTGCTGACCTCGGCGGAAACGGGCTGCAACATCGAATACCTCAAAGCCTTGTTGAACGGCAAACAAACGGCTTTGGCGGGCCAAAGCGGTGTGGGCAAGAGCAGTCTTTTCAATGCGATCCAGCCTGGACTGGGCCTGGCCGTCTGCCGAGGTCAGCCAAGACAACGAGAAAGGACGGCATACCACCACGGCGGCACAGTTGATCCCGCTCGAATTCGGAGGCGCCGTCTTCGACACGCCTGGCATCCGACAGTTTCAACTTTGGGACATTTCAGCAAGCGAAGTTGCGGGTTTGATGCCTGACCTCCGCCCCTATGTCAGTGCCTGCCGATTCCCGGACTGTCTGCACCTGAGCGAACATGCCTGCGCCGTCAAGGATGCAGTCGCGGACGGCCGCATCGATGCCAGACGATACGATTCCTACTGCCATCTGCTCGAAGACGATCTGCTGGTCCAGTCGAGCCAGTCTTAGAAGCCACGACTCACACTACAGACCGTACGATGGACTTCCAAGTCCGTCGCTTTCACCTTTTTGATGCATCTCGCAAGCGAGTCGAAAGTCCTGCAAATCCATCACATGTGGACTCAGGCGATGATGTCGCGACGGTTTTGGACGTAATCCCACAAGCACGAAATCGATCCAGATCGCGACCGCTGGTGAAGAAAACGCGTCCCTTGGTCGACTGCGCCAACCGCTGCGCAAAACGAATGTCCTCTTCGCTCTGTGACCAACTGGGGACGAGAAAGATGTTGATCGTGATGCCCTCCTTCTGACAGAGCACTGCCTCGCGCATCGTCGCCAGCTCGGTGCGCGGATCGGGCGGGTACAGCATGTAGAGCTTTTCCTGCTCGAAGTGCGCGGTCGGCAATCCATCGGTGATCAACACGATCTGGCGATTGGGCGTGTCGCAGTTGACCAGATTCTGCCGCGCCAGCTGCAGTGCGTGCTGGATGTTGGTGAAGTGGGGATGGATCTGCTGCTCGCTGATCTCCGGATCACTCATGTCGGCCCACAAGTTGAACCCAAGGATCGTGGATCGTGACCGGCTTGGGCATCATCTCGATGATCTCGCCCGGGACTGCGAAGCTTCGCGAACGTGTACATTTCGATGAAGCGAAGGAAATCGCCGGGGTACTCGCTCTGGATCAATCCCTGCAGGGCCAATGCCATGCGCTTGACGTTCACGTATTGGCCGTCGTATCGCATCGACCCGCTCATGTCCATGATCACGCATGTGGCGCACTTCGGATGATTGCGAGTCTTGTGGACTTCGATGTCTTCGCCACGCAGCCGGATCGGTCGCTCGTCTCCTTGCCGAAGCAGCGCGTTGATCACGGTTTGAGGCAAGATCGATGTTGGCGACGCTGTCGCCAAATTCGTAGGGCTTGGTCTGCTGCAGTTCGACGGCACCCTCACCGATCACGTCGCCTTGGTGCCGACCACTCTTGGAAGGAACGAGTTCACTGAAAATCCGTTCGAGCAAACGTGCCTTGAAAGATCTTGTAGGCCTTGGGGGTCAGTCGAAAACCTCCGCCGCCCTCTCCCGTTGCGTTCCAAACCCTGACGTTCGGCCTGCTCGCGAAGCAGATTCTCGACCTGACGTCGCATCTCCTCGAGCTGGTTCATGTCGCCAGGCTCGGCAAACTCGCTCAGCATTTCCATGTCGATGATGCCGATCTGAGCCGTCTTGGCCGCCTCCTCGAGCTGCTTCAGCAGCTCGTCGATCTTCTCGAGCTCCTCCTTGACCTCCAGAGCCTTGGGGACCGTCATCGATTCGTTGCCGGTGAACTCGTACTTGCTGGCAAGCTCTTCGATCTGGTGCTTGTCGCTCATCCGCTGCGCCGACCTGCAGCAGTCCTCGTGCGAGTGGCCCGTGATCGTCTCCGGTTCGATACCACAGATGCTCCATGAGAAACGGCTGTTCCTGCGCGATCGCACGGCGATAAACCTGTTCCATCTCCCGCGGCACCCGCAATTTCTTGGCACGCTTGTTGAAATGCCGAGCGGGCCTTCTTCTGGACTGGTCTGCGTTTCGTAAGTCTCCAGGATCTTGCGTTTGCGTTCCTCGAGCATCGCACGCAACATGTCCAGACTCGGACCCAGTCCCGCGATCTGGCTGGGATCCAGACGAACCGCCCGGGCCAGTTCCTCTTCGGTCAGCTCGCGGTAATTGCCGTACATCAACGCCTGCTCAAAAGCCGGCGAGACCAGGTCAGGCGGCGGCTGCGACGGAGGCGGAAACTGGGCCGGATCATACTTCTGATAAGCGTGAATCACGCCGCCGGGACGATAGCCGATGCGTCGACGATTAGAGCTTCATATTCGATCTTGCCGTGACGCTGACTGCGGCTGATCCGATCCATGCTGTAAAGACCGGCGAGGACGAACTCGACGCAACTTGCGCGCACCGCCTCGTTTTCGCTCGCGTTGACCTCGAACGCCAGATCCCAAGCCGGCGGAACGCTCTTCAGACGCGCTGCGTACTCGCTGCTGGGAAGCTGGTCGCCCACCTCCACTCGAACGCCACCGCGGAAGATCTCGGCAATCGCTCCCAAGCCATGCTCTTCCACATACTCGCTGAACACAACCCGGATCGCTTCGGCCATCACCGCATCGAGCACCTGACGTTCGCTCATCTGATGCGTCCCCATCATGTCGAGTTCAAGCTTGCCCAGCGAACTGGAGTAGATGTGGCCGAAGTCGCTGATGCGGGGGACGGCCGGACGCTCCTGGTGAAGGATGCCCCGCTGCCGAGCCGAGGCGATCAAGGTGCGAAAGTTGGCAAGCGAGAACCGTGCCGAAACACCCGAGGCCTGATCGATGTACTTGCTCTTTCGGGCCTGATTGGTGATCTCTTCGACGATCTGGTACATGAAGTAAGGGACCTGAACGGGATAGTCTCCGGTCAAGCTGGTCACCGACTTCCTGTCGCAGAATCTCGATGCCCTCGATCGCGCTCGACCGGATAGTGCGTTTGAACGATCGACCCGATTCGATCCTTCAATTGCGGGATCACTTTCCCGCTGCGGTTGTAGGTCGCCGGATTCGCGGAGAACAGGATCACGATGTCGAGATCGAACTGGATCGGATAGCCGCGGATTTGCACGTCACGTTCCTCCAGGATGTTGAACAGCCCGACCTGAACCAGATCATCCAGTTCGGGCAATTCATTCATCGCAAAGATGCCACGATGCATCCGTGGAATCAGACCGAAGGACAAGGCCTCTTCGGCACTCATGCTGACGCCGCCGGTCAGCTTGGCGGGGTCAATCTCGCCAATGATGTCGGCGAACTTTGTGCCGGGACTGAGGCGTTCGGCGTAGCGACGATCGCGATGCCACCAGGCGATCTTGATATCGTCCGGATCGTGTTCGGCGACCAAACGTCGGCCAAGCGACGAAATCGGTCGCGTCGGATCTTCGTGAATCGGCAAGATCGGGATGGTCGATGTAAGGGATCCACTCATCCAGGAACCGAGTCAACATCCGCATGATCCGACTCTTGGCCTGTCCCTTTTCCCCAAGGAAGAGCATGTCGTGACCGGCCAGCAGCGCGAGGTTGATCTCCGGAATCACCGTATCGTCGTAACCCACGATCCCCGGAAACAGTTCTTCGCCCGCTGCGAGCATCCGAGTGAAATTGTCGCGCATTTCCTGCTTGACCGATTTCGATTCCCAACCGCTGTCAAGCAACTCGCGAAGATTCGTCGGCTGTGGCGGCGCCATGATGGCATTCATATCCTGTGATTCCCTCGGGGCATTGAAGTTTCAGGTCCCAGGAGCTCGGGTCCCAGAAACTCAGGTGCTAGAAGCGTTTGAGTCATTGTAGCGCCCCGGACAGCAGCCTGCATAAAATCGAGAAAGCTGGCAATTCATCGAAGCGACCGGCTACCGCAAGGAGGCACGATCGCGATCAATGCTGCCCATTCACCCAATCAGGAAGGAATCCCGAATCAAAAAAGAGGCGTACCGGGGAGAGGTACGAGTCGCGTTGAGCGTGAGCCTTGCGTCGATCCAAGACTCATGTTGGGCGTCGGTAGAAGATGTGGTGGAACGAGTGCGATTGTCTCTTCCAACAGACCGTCGATCTGCAACTTCTTCAAGGGTGTTGCTTTCGGCTGTGCTTGCTGGAGCAGTTCGATCGCATGCAACCGGACCGCATCTGCCAAACAACCCTCCACCTGATTTGCAGCCACAAGCCACTGGTCAACGAGCTCCTTGAGTTCATCAGCCGTTGGTTTTTCCCCCAGCTCCAGCTCCTTTTCCGCCGCGCTTGCAATCCGCCAGTTGGTCGACTTGCTCAGCCAGACGAGTCCCTTGTCCCAGCGTCTCAAGAGCAGACAGTAATGCCGACCGAGAACCCGCAACTCTGACAATTCAAGACCGTCAGGTTGCCGAGTCGCTCGCGCCACCACGTCTGCATGTCGCGTCATCAGATTGACGGCTTCAAAATAGTTTCCCAGGTACTGATTCGCCTGCACGCTCTGTCCCGGATTGGACGAGGCAAAAGGACCAACAGCCGTCACGACTTGCTTACACAATTTGGGAGAAGATGCGAGCAGGAGTTGGTCAGCGAGCCGAAGCCCACTGTTCAGGAGATGCTCGCGAGTCGTCGGGAGAATGGCATGCGATGAGGCTTCAACAAACGTCTCAGCCAGGAGCCGCTGTGAAGTCACGTCGAAGCGTCCAACCAAGGGGCTCAAGCGTTCCTCGATCTGCTCAAGGGTTTCGACCAGCCAAGCCGACTCCGCAATCCACACGCAGACAACCCACTGCTTCGCTGAGCCTGCTTTGAATCGCTCCTGGATCGCTTCCAGCTGCTGGATACGACCCGCCGCTGTGTCGGCTTCAATGCTAACGGCTAACTGTGGCAGCATCTCCACCAGCTCTCGCCGCGCGGTTCGAAGAATCGCCTCGTTGGGTACCGGCACCCGCAAAGGGCCGGGGACGTCGTTCGAGTCGGAACCATCCGGGACATCCGCCAGGCCACGCAATCGCGCGGATGGCGTTTCCGCCTGTTCACTCTTCGGCGATGCAAACGCAACCTTCGGCGCCGGCGGTCCAGGCGCGATAGATTCCGACGCGCGGGCATCGAGCTCCGTTGCGGACAAAACGGGTGCAAATGGATCTGGCAAAAAAATGGACGAACGGGAATCCGCGACGTCAGCGGATCCCGCCTCACCCTGACTGGACGAAACGTCTGGCAGCGAAACATCATCCTGCCCACCGAGACTCGATAAGGCGGGATTCACCATCCCAGCGACCTGGGTTTCAGCGACCTGGGTTTCAGCGACCTGGGTTTCAGCGACCTGCGACTCGGGGAACTGAGAACCCATGCTCGCGACAACTTTCCTAGCCGACCCCTCTTCGCCGACATCTGGCGACGACGGCTGAGCAGTCAGGCCATCGAGTTGTTTTGGTGCATCGCCCGGTGCATGTCCCGGTGCATGTCCCGGTGCATGTCCCGTTGCAATTCCCTGAACTTCGTCCGTCTTTCCGTCGAGCGGTGAGGTGGCTGGAGGACTTTGCCCCGACAGCAACTCTCGCTTCCCAGACGGTACCAAGGGACGGCTCACTCGAGGCGTTCGAGCGACTGAACTCGTCGGCCCATTGTGGTCGGACGACAGGAGCGAAACCTGGCCATGTGAGCTCGATTGAACGACGGTAGCCGCTGGCCTGGTTACCACATCTCCCGATCCGGCATCCGCATAGGCCGGTCCCAAACTCAACCATTGATGCACGGCAAAGCCCACCAATCCACCAAAGCCCAAGCCAGCCACAGCCAGCCAAAACCAGGGAGACCGGCTTCGCGAACTCCAACGACGGACACGTCGGGAGGCCCGCGTCGATTGAATCAAGTCGACGTCACTGAGGCTACTCGCCCAATCCTGCTTGGCTTGTGCCTTGGATCTTGATGGCGAATCGAGATCGAGCATCTCAATCAACTCGACATCCGAAAGCGATGAACGTTCGAAAGGAACCTTGCCGATTTCGCCAGACGTCGAACCGAAATCAGACAGCTCATCACTATGAAACCCTGTCTGGCCAGCCCAACTGAGTGCCTGTGGAAGAATTCGCCCGACGTGGGCTCGATGATTCATATCACGGCGCTGTCGGGGATCCAGCAAGCGATAGGTGGATGCCGCCACACGCGAAAGCTGCAATCCAGTCTGCTGCGTGGGTGCGGTCAGCTGCTGTTCGGCGAGGGACCGAGCGCTGCGAATCGCAGCACGACGAATCACTGTCAACCGATATTCCTGAGGACGCACTCCCAACCGTCGAAAGTCTTCGAGGTTCAAGCCGGCGGCGGTGGTGGATCGGCGTACCATGTCACGAATTTTCGATGGTCGACAAGAAGCTATTAGTCGATCGCTTCGTCAAACGGTTGCAGGCAATGGACAGGATGCGGGTGAACTGAGGAACGGAAGTCGGAGGATTGCAATCAAAACAATTTCGTACAGCTCAAGACAACTCTTGAATCCAGAAGGTTCCCATCTGCCCCGAGAATCCCGGTTTTGGCGCCATCAAACATTGCAAACGTCGAATGCTTGCTTGAGAGCGGCAATTGGATCGTCGGCCGTGGGGATGAACTCCTGGGCGATGAAGCCCTGGTAACCCGTCTCCATTATCGCACGAATCACAGGTGGATAGTTAATTTCTTGAGAATCGTCCAGTTCTCCTCGGCCTGGATTCCCCGCGGTGTGATAGTGCCCCACAATCTCGTGATAACGGCGAATATTCCGGATCAAGTCCCCGTTCATGATTTGGACGTGATAGATATCAAACAGCAACTGGAAACTTGGTGAATCGACCGCCTGGACCAAATCGGCACAGAGGTGCAGGTCGTCACCCCAGTAACCGGGGTGCCCCTTCATCGGGTGTGAATCGTCCTTGCTGTTGAGATGCTCCAGAACGATTCCGATCTTCTTCTCCTCGGCGTAGGGCACGACCCGTTTCCAGCAAGCAAGGCAGTTTCGCCGAGCCGCCTCGTCGGAAATCCCCTTCTTCTTCATCCCGGTGAAGGTGATCACGTTGGGAGCACCGTACTTCACGGCCAGATCGATCCCTTCACGGAGTTTGGCCTCGACCTCGGCGTGGTTCTCGGGATCGAGTGGCCCTGTGGCGAAGCCGTGACTTCCAACCAGGGAAATCTTCAGGCCCATCGCGGTGACCGTGTCATAGTCCGACGAGGGAATCCCTTCGATCGCCTCGAGTCCAATCTCGCTTACCGTGTCCGGCCAAGGTGATCGGATCCATCGGCTTGAAACACCAGCCCATGACCGATTGGCGAACTCGACCACCTGCAGGCTCCGACGTTGCCGCCGCAGTGGATCGTGCAGCCATTGCGGCAGCACCGACAAAGGCAACGTTGGAGGCCATGAATTCGCGACGTTTCACAAAGCACCTCAGAGCTGGCTATAACTGGATGGGTCGACCGAGAAAGGCGGACGACAGGGACCCTACCGCTGGGAACACGCAGAATCCATTGTAGAACGCCGGGATGCGCCGCACACATTCTTTTGGCACAAAGGGAACGATTGCGGGGCGCAGAAACGGATGACGCGCTTGCGAGGTTCGGTCACATGAATCACGCTTGCGACCCGTCAAAGAGCGTTTTCAATGACAGGGCAGCCATCCGGTTAAGGAATCGTGACCGTCATCCAGAAGGGCCGCTTGCGATCGGCCCGCTGCCGGACGTCTTCCAAGAGCACGTCCAGGCTGCCGTCGAACTGAACGCGGCGAGCCGGGGCCGTACCAAAACGAATCACCACCTCCTGGCCCAGATCGATGCTCGGCTGCGGACGCAGCAGAACACGAAACTGATCTGCCGGACCGCTGCGAATGCGAATCTGGTTATCCGTACCAATCGACGCCGAAACCTTGCCGGCCCGTATTCGGCTTGCCTGATCCCATTGGATCGGATCGATGGCAACGCCAGGCTTCAAATCACCCAGTTCCAACCACCAGAAGAACTGATCACCCGTCACGCATCGAGGCCGTCTCGATTTCCGTGGGAGGTTCGCGACGACGATGTGCCGGAAGTTGCATCCATTCGAACAGTCGTTGAATCTCATCGTAGAAGTAGGCGCGCCCATTGCCGCGGTACATCACCACCATCGCATTGTGGTTGAACGACATGTAATCATCGATGATCGCACCGTCGGCTTTCGACTTATCGAGCTCACCCATCACCATGTACATCGGGACGTAACGCGCATTGGGTTCGTAATGCGGAACGGTCTTGCCAGGCGAACCGCTGATCGAAATCATCCCGGCCCACAAGATCGGGATGCGCTAACCCCATGTCCCATGCTGCGGTCGCCCCTTCGCCATGTCCGGCGATGAAGACTCGATCAGCATCGATCGACGCTCGTCGCATCGCATCACGCATCGCCACCAAAACACGTTGATGCTCTTGCGGCGTGTATTCGTAAAGAACCTGTCCCGGTCGTGACCAAACCGGCGCGACCACGATGAATCCGTGTCGAGAGGCGTGACCACGACGCAAACCCGTTTCGCTATCGTGCTGTCCCGCCCACCAATCAATCTGTGTGACGGGATCAGAACGCGACTCGTGCAGGGCTAACACACAGGGATACTCGCGAAGCGGGTTGTACTCTGGCGGCAACTGAATGATGTAACGGGGACCATCACCCTCCGCAGAGTCCACGATGTACATCCCCGCGACTTCTGGACGCTCGGAACCCTCGGGCCACGGCAGTGGTGGCTCGAGTAGTGGCAACATGCGATCGACATATTCTGGCTGGGCCCCTTCCAGGTTGCGAAGCTGATCGAGAATTTCGCCCCTTCGAGCCGCATCCGGCGTGCGCAGAAACTCCGCCACCAGATCTCGCACTTGGATCAGTGAGATCACGACGCTGAGGTTCTGTTCTCCTGAACCCGATCCGAGCAGCCAACCAGCAACTCCCAGGGCGATGCGGTTATCAAGTGGTATCGCATCGGACAAACCCAATCGCGAGTAGTCACTCAGCCGAGTGATGGTGTCGGCGGAAAGCCCAGCTTCGATCTCTCCGAGAATCGGCTGAAGCGACTCGGCCTGACGTGGATCAAGCTGTCCCACTTGGCTCTTGAGTTGTTCGATCAGCGTGGAGGATTGACGATCCGTGTCGTTCAACGCCTTCAAAGCATCTTGAACCTGCAATCGTTTGATTCGACCGACAATCCCTAAAGGAAATCCTTCGAGAATTCCTCGAGCCAACTGGTGCTGGCCAGCCGCTTCGCGTACCTGCGCCTCATCCAACAGTTGCTCTGCCTGCTTCTCCGTCAGCGCCACCAACTGCGGCTTCAAATCGGCCTCTTCGGGAAACGCATCGATCGTCTCCTGCAGCGCCTGCTTGGCGTCATCGTAGCGCTCCGCGTTGATGAAGAAGCGAACCACTTCCAAACGTGCGTTCAGATCGGTCGGATCAATTCGTCGATGAAAGATCTTGTTGAGTGTGGCGGAATCGATGGAACTGGTCGCAACTCGCATGTCCCAACTCGAGCGCCGGTTTGCCCTTGAGCGCGACCAACTTCGCGTAACGTGAGTTCAGCTCGGTCACGCCTTGAATGATCTGTACCGGGCCTTCGGGTCCTCGAACGGTCAGTATTCGACGACCAAATTCGTTGAAGGGCGAAACACCGATGGCATTGCCCAACCCCGCAACGACTTTGCCTCCGAGCGGCTTCGGCTGCCACAGTTCGATCGACCTTTCCAAGTCACCGACATCGACCGGATTCCCGTCCGACATCCCCTTTCCATGAAGATAGGTCCGCCGCAGTCCATCATCGATCAACCAGATCGGTCGCAGATGCGACTCGCCTGCCGAAGCGGCTCCGAAGCCTTCCTTCAAGGACGCAATCTCCGCCTTCGACCCTCGCAGCACGAGTCCGTTGCGAAGTTGAAATAGCTGTTCTGCCTGCGATGGCGAGCCAGGAAGAAGAATGACCAGCGGCAGCAGCAACAAGACCAACCCCGCGATTGGTGAGCTTGATCTCGCATCAAGCCTTGAGCTCATCGTCGCTTGCCGACGCAAACCCCAACGCGAGGCAACGCAGCGCAACTTCCCCAAGCACAGGCGAGTGAATCCACGGCGAGAGAGTTCATCCTGGGTTTCTGACTCGCGATGAATTCGTTTTGAGGCTGACCAGCTGCTCATGATGTTGGATCGCTACCACCGGTCGTCAATATGGTCATCGCTCGCATCAGCGTGCGACCGAGCGGCGCGACGCCATCCTGCATCGATCGAACCGTCGGCATCGTTTGGCTGACCCAATCATGACCTTGGACTTGCTGCCACCATTGCGCGGGATCCACGTCCATGGCCGTTGCAGCCAGAACACGTTCTCGACCGTCGATTGGCTCCGCTTGCGCGATCGCTTCCACCTGTCCGTGTGGCGTTGGCGAAGCTTCCTTGAAATCAATGGTGGCAACGATCATCAAGATCACGGCAGCCACCAAGCCGCTGGCAGCCCATCCGACTTGTCGATTTGGCCATCTGGAGGTAGGCAATGGATGAACAGGCTTTGGTGACGTCGTCATCAACGACGAAACCCTTCCCCAGGCACTGAGCTGGCCTCGACAACCATCACATTGCTCTGTGTGCCGCACCAATTCACGATCGGTCTCTGGTCGAACGCGATCATCAAGCCGTCGCTGCAGTCGCTCATTGAATTCGTGGCAGTTCATCCGCGAACCTCTTTGCGATCTGACTCGGAACCCGATCCATCCGCTTGGTTCACCACCTCGCGATCGCGAAGCTGATTGATGATGTTCGCCCGGGCGCGATGGACCCAGGTCTTGACGGTCCCCAGCGGGCACTCCATGGCCTGAGCGATCTCGGCGTACGAGAGCGAGTGCTCATGGAACAGTTCGAATGCCTGACGCTGACATTCGGGTACCTGCATCAGGGCCAAATTCAACTCTTCACGCAATGATTCCGCTTCTCGCTGATTCACACCCTCGGAACTGATCGGCTCGGTCGAAGCGGTCAACGCCTGAAAGGAACGTTTGCTGGCCAGTAGGCTGCGGCAACGATTCCCGGCGATCGCGACGAGCCAGGGCTCCAACGGTCGCTCCGAATCCCAACGATGCAGATACTTTGCCACCCGTGAGAACGTCTCTTGAGTGGCGTCTTCGGCATCCTGGCGGTGGCCGAGAATTCTCAGACAAACCCGGAACACGAGCGATTGATGCCGTCCCATCAGTTTGCTGAACGCATTCTGATCGTTTTGGTGAAACTGCTGAGCAAGCAGAGCGTTGGACTCGTTCATACGTCTGTCTCACTTTTTGCGATCCACGATCAACCGGCAATACACGCCCCTCAGAAATCGACACGCAAAAGTCGCCGCCTGATCGCCCACGGACTGACCGTGTTAGCGACCGCTGAAGAATCGCTTCAGCGCGTTGTCAGCGGCGTCGCGTGAGTTGTCCGTCATCGGCTTTCGATAACCCTCAGGGAGCTTACCAGGCTTCTGCTTCTCGCGTTTCTTCTTCTTCACGCCGGATCCAGGATCCGATTCGTCGACAGACAGTTCCGAGCTATCCGAACTGACACTGTCGTGACTGGAATCAGCAGCTTCCTCAGCGGCCTCATCAAGACGGAATTGTCGCGTCTCGGGATCGGAAAGTTTACGGACTCGATCGATTTGATCGGCTTCGTCCAACCATGCGCTAACATCGACTGCCTCAAAACGACTGTCGTTCGCTCCGGCCTCGACCATCCTAGCCGCCGCATCACCCATGTTGGCAACTTCAGGCTTCTTGGCAGCCTGCAGGCCATGTTCGATCAACAGCTCGAACGACAGCTTACCAATGCGAAGTTGATCACCCGCCTTGAGCACCTTTGCTTTGTCCGAGGGCAAACGCTTCTCGTTGACAAAGGTTCCGTTGCGGCTCTTCAAATCTTGAATCAAGACCTTGTTGTCTCGCAGAACAATGATGCAGTGCTTGCGACTGACCGATTCGCTCTTGGGGCGCAGCTGGCAAGATTCGCTCCGTCCAATCAGAAATTTTTCACTGGAGACATTGATCTCCTTCCCCTCGTGACTTCCGCCCAGGACTTTGAGCTTTACTTGCATAGAACACCTAATTCCTAAATTGGGATGACCGGTACGTGCTATTTCAGATCACGCCCGAGTATCCGCCACCGAAACGCCGACGTTCAACAACGAGAAACAGAGCAGGGGTGAAAAGAAGTGTGCCGCATTCGAAGGGAGTCTCACCCAGATAAGTCGTAGCGTTCAATTCTCTCGATCGCGACTTGCAATCCTGCTGTTTTGTCCCTCGCTTCCTAGCGACGAATCAATCAACTGCATGGTCATAGTCTAAGCAGATGGAAGGCTGGAAATACACCACTCTGCCCTAGTTAGTGTAACACACTTCGCCTGGAAAGTTCCATTTCAATTGCTTACCACCCTGCGGAACTAGAGCAATCAATGGTTTATGAGAAGTGCGGATCGCATCGCGATTTCTATCAAGATTGGTCAGCGCCTTGACCCGCTCCCGAATCTCTTTGACGATCCTGGTTGTGAGGGTGCTGTGCTGATGGCTCGGCGGGCGATTTGGCTATCCCGTACCCCCCGGACCGATTCCGCAATTCACCCCCTCCCGCCGGGAACACGATCCAGGTTGAATTTCCGTTCTGCAAAGAATTCCGAACAAAGAACCCATTTACCTCTGGCTCCGCTGGTTCCTCTGGGAGAGTCGAGCCTTTGCGAGGCTGTGACTCATTGGCTGGCCCTGCGTCGGTCCGCATTTCCAAGGCGGACGCACGCAGCTTTGCTGCGTTTTGTGCGAGTCTCGGAGAGACTCGCCTACCGTAGTCACAGCCTCGGCGAGAGGGACATTCAGCGACGATTGAGCCAGCGTTCGTTTCCGAACGTTCGTTGAACCACCTCCTTCGCCCTCTGATGCTCGAACTCGCTGAGCTGATCGCGTTGCCAGTCGACCGACAAAGCCAAGCCCAGCTGCTGCGCAAAGGAGTCGGCCAAGACTTCGATCGAAACTGCTTGAGAAGTTAAGTCCTCGATGCCGGGAAGCTGTGGGGCCCATTGGCTTGACCGCAGCAACACACTCCCGTGCTGCAACATCGAGCTCCGTGATTTTCGTTGGGCGCTCCCGACCACCTTGTAGCCGTTGACAATCAAATCTTCGGCGGTGCGACGCTGGAAACAGAGAAAGGGATCTCCGTCGCCGGCAGATTGGCTGTGGGCGAGCATCCGATAAGGTGCAGCCCGCACGCCATGCTCTCGCAGCGTCTGGACCAGGCACTGATGCGTTTGTCGATAGAGATCCAAGCGTGGACCCGCAGTGGTGCCGTCGATTGGAACTGCAAGACTATAGGTCAACTCATGATGATGGATGATCGCACCGCCACCGGTCGATCGTCGCACACAATCAAGCCCACTGCTTTCGACATGCTCCGCGCAATCGGCAACACGCTGGAAGTAGCCGAGGGAGATTGTTGGCGATTGCCAGACATAGAATCTCAACACCGGTTGCCCCGTCACATCGACCGACTCCAGCAGTGCCTGGTCGGTCGCCATGTTTTCCGCACCTGGGCAAGCATGTAGCGGTATCAAGCGACCGAGATGAACAGGCACGCGTGAGATTCCGTTGAGTCTTCAGCAATGAGTGGACCAATAGTCGCACGGGTCATCCCCAGGAACGACCGCATCGCAGGTTCCTTCCCGGTCTTCCCAGTCTTTCCGGCGATCGCACTTTCCGGCGATCGCACTTTCCGGCGATCGCAACAAGCGGTGAGTTCCGTTCTGATCTGTTAAGCCGATTCAGAACACTGCTTCTGATAGGCCGCCAAGTCCATCAAGGCATCGATTCCACCATCGCCGCTGAGTTTGACCTTCACCATCCAACCAAACTCGTAAGGCTCGATGCCCAGCTTTTCGAGATTGTCAGGAAGTTCCGAGTGGACCTCGATCACTTCTCCGGAGACCGGACTGTAGACTGGGCTGACCGCCTTGACCGATTCGACTTCGCCGAGTTCGTCGCCCGCGTTCACGACGCGGCCCACCTCCGGCAAATCCATGTAGACCAAGTCGTTGAGCTGTTCCATCGCGAACGCCGAAATTCCGATCGTCGCGATCTTGTCCCCTCCGACCTCGGCGATATCGGCCCATTCGTGTGTAGGAGCAAACAGCAGCTTCGATTCATCACGCGGCATGATTCAAAATCCCTCGGATCAACTTTTGGGTCGGGTGTAGAACGGCAATGGGGTCGCAGAGGCAGTGACCGCGTTACCACGAATATCAATTTGGAAGTGAGTGTCCCCTGCATGATCGGAGTTCACGTAGGCCATCGCAATCGGTCGTCCCAACGTTGGGGAGGGGCCGCCGCTGGTGACCACGCCAACCGGATGACCGTCGCTATCGAGCACCTGGCATCCCTCACGGGCCGGTCGCTTGCCTTCGGGCAGCAGTCCAATTCGCTTGCGGGCTGGTCCATCGGCGGCAATCTTGCGCAGCGCCTCGTCGCCGATGAACGATCGATTGTCCAAATTACAGGCAAACGCCAATCCCGCCGACAGTGGGTCGATCGTTTGGTCGAGTTCGTGCCCGTACAGTGGCATACCGGCCTCAAGCCGAAGGGTGTCCCGCGCCCCAAGACCCGCTGCCATGAAGTTTTCGTCACGCCCCGCTAACAAGAGATTCTCCCAGACGCGAGTAGCGTCTTCGGCTCGCACGATCAACTCGAAACCATCTTCGCCGGTGTAACCAGTTCGACTCACGATGACTGGCTTGGAAAGTTGCTCCGTCACCACGGCGCGATAGTACTTCAAGCGGGATGGGTCGTAGCGGAACAGCCGCTTGCAGACCTCCACGGCTCGCGGCCCTTGCACGGCGATCATGGCCGTCAGTTCGGTACGATCGGTCATCGTCACCTTGGGAAAATCAGCCAGATGGGGAGTCAGCCAGTTGAGAATCTTCTCGCGATTTGAAGCATTGACGACCATCAAGTGGTATCGCTGCTGCGACGGCGTCTCCAGATGCGACACCAACACATCATCCAGCACGCCTCCCTGGACATCGCAGAGCAATCCATAACGGACGCCACCGATCGGTAAATCAGAGATGCGACGCGTTAGCAGTTGATCCAGCAACTGCTCGCTCCCTTCGCCGTCAAAACGAAGGCGACCCATGTGCGAAACGTCAAACAGCGCAGCGCTGTTGCGACAGGCGTGGTGCTCGGTCACGATCGACGAGTATTGGATCGGCATTTCGTAGCCGGCGAACGGCACGAGCCGAGCACCAGCGTTTCGGTGCCAAGCATCCAGCGGAGTGGTGGCGAGTTCTGCGGACATGGTGGCCGGTCGTTCCAGGAAAAGGACATGAGCGAAGCTTCAAGTCTATCGCGGACGGGCCAGTCGGAAAGCCCGTGTGGGACCAGAGGGCGAAGGCCATGCCCACGCCGTACGTCGGACTTCCAAGTCCGTCGCCTAAGCCGTACGATGGACTTCCAAGTCCGTCGCTAACCCGTACGATGGACTTCCAAGTCCGTCGGCTTAGGACCGCCGATTGAGGCGACGGACTTGGAAGTCCATCGTACGGGTTAGCGGACAGAACCGATTGGTAATTTGCCTCGGCCGGCCAATCTCAATGAATGCGGGCCAGCTTCACGTCATCCACCCATGCGTTTTGATTGACGGACAATCGCAATCGACTCTTGGTTGGATGCGAGATGCCCTCGGAACGAAACTCGCCCACAGGCTTCCCATCGATGGCAACGGCCATCCGATCGCCCTCGACCTTGACCTCCAACGCATGCCATTGATTGAGCGTAAGATCCACGTCCACTGTGGTTGAGGTGGCTTTGATTCGAGCCTTGTCGGCGGCGGTTTCCTCTCCTGCCAATCGTCGGGTTCTTCTGGCCAGATCCATGCGACCCGTCTTCAGATCACTGATCTCGACTCGGTGGGGACGAATCCGGGCGACACAGATGTGACCGGCGTGCACCGATTTCTCATTCATGTCAGCAAGGTTGATACCGAGATCATCGCCTGCCCCGAGCTTGAATCGCAGTGTGATCACGGCGTCACGAAAGTCCGCCTCATGCGTGACGGAAACTCCATGATCGGCTACTTCGGCGCGAGTGATCTTGATCGCACCGTCCACCAAATCAACTTGCTTGACCCCTTTTGCACGCGATTGACTATTGGTCCCCCAGCCGTTCCCGACCTGCTCCGCCGACGGATCCGCCTCCTCGCGGTTGAAATCATCCTCGAGAATGACGGTGGTTGCCTCCGTTTGCTGTCCGTAGGTAGCTACTGAGACGATTCCTAACCACAACAAGTTGATGACAAACAAGGGGAGAGCGAGTCCGCGAATCATGAGCTGAGAACTCCAATTGGGTTGGGTCGATCGGAGGAGTATAGCTGAGTCGGCCCACGGGGAGTTGGCATTTGTTTGTCCCTTTGACGGGCGAAAATGGTAAAATGCGGGAATGAACACGAGCCTCCCGACCATCGCGTCCAATCCATTGGGTGATGCCCTTGGCCGGTGGTGGTCGACGCAACCCGATGGTCGAATCGAATGCCATCTGTGTCCCCGCAATTGTCGCCTAAGTCCTGGCGACCGCGGCTTTTGTTTCGTGCGAGTCAATCGGGACGGGCAAATGGTGCTCGATACCTATGGCCGCAGCACCGGTTTCTGCATTGATCCCATCGAGAAGAAACCGCTCAACCACTTCTTGCCTGGCACGCCAGTACTCAGCTTTGGCACAGCTGGTTGCAATCTTGGTTGCAAATTTTGTCAGAACTGGGACATCTCCAAGAGCCGCGAAGTGGCTCGACTCAGTGATGTGGCTTCCCCTACCGACATCGCCCAGGCTGCCGTGGGTAGCGAATGTCGCAGCGTCGCCTTCACCTACAACGACCCCGTGATTTGGGCTGAGTATGCGATTGACACGGCCCACGAATGCCATCGCTTCGGGCTGAAAACGATCGCCGTAACGGCTGGCTACATCACCCCACAAGCGCGCGGCGAGTTTTTCCAGGCCATGGATGCCGCGAACATTGACCTGAAGGGCTTCACGGAAGACTTCTATTTCAAACTGACCGGAGCTCATCTCGATCCGGTGCTCGACACCATTCGCTACGTCTGTAACGAGACCGATTGCTGGGTCGAGTTGACAAATCTTCTCATTCCCGATGCGAATGATCGCCCCGACGAATTGAAGCGGATGTGCGAATGGATTCTTGAGGCGGTTGGGCCAGAAGTACCCGTTCACTTCACCGCGTTTCATCCCGACTTTCGCATGAACGACCGCCCATCGACAGCGCCAGAGACTTTGGCAAAAGCCTACGATCTGGCCCGCCAAGCCGGCTTACGTTTCGTGTACGTTGGCAACGTCCATGATGTGGGCCGGCAAAGCACCTATTGTCCAGGCTGTGGACAACTCTTGATCGAGCGTGACTGGCACCAGATTGGTCGTTACGCGCTCGATGGAGACCATTGTCGACACTGCGGTTATCAAATTCCGGGGCACTTTGAATCACAGCCCGGGACCTGGGGACGCCGTCGTCAACCGATTCGAATCGCACCAAGCCCCCGCAACACATCGACATCAGAGGAAGCCGCGAGGATGCCTGTCAGTAGCGAATCAGCGGGTGTTGCAACCTTTAGCGAAGAGGAGCTCAATCGAATCCATCAGGCAGCCTGCGCGCAGGTGGAATGTGCCGTGGAGAATCGGCATTGCGACACGCGATCACTGCTCGGGGACCTCGCCGAGCGAAAGGTTGCTGGAGTTTACGTTTCGCTCAAGCGGGGCGAAACGCTCCGAGGCTGTTGTGGTTTACAGGGGGCACCTGTCGCCCTTGCCGATGCGCTCGCCGATGCTGCAACCAGAACGGCCAAACATGATCCTAGGATGACTCCCATCGCTGCTGTGGAACTGCCACACCTGACCCTGTCGACGTCGATCATCGGTCCGCCTCGACCGATCGGAGCTCGGGGCGAGGAGCGAGTCGAGGCGATCGCGGTTGGCCGGCATGGTTTGCGTATTCGCATGGCTGGCAAGGCAGGGCTCCTGTTGCCGAGCGTGGCGCGAGATCGGCAATGGAACGCACGGCAATTCCTGGATGCCATTTGCACCAAGGCAGGATTGCCTCCGGGAAGTTGGCTCAGCGATCAAGCGAACATTGAGATCTTTGAAGGGATCGACCATGGCGACCACTTCTGCTGCAGGGCACCGAGCGATCCGGCGGACCCCGAGCGCCGTGACGCCCGGCGATCTTGAGCGACTCGCCAGTTGGACGCAATCCAATCTCGCGGCAATCCGCCAGGGCGCCACGCCACTCTACTATGCCAGCGACGTCGACGATGACAGCGTCCAAGGGATCGTGCTTCGTGTGTTCGGGGAGCCAGACCAGCCACCGATCGAGTTGGTTGCAGTTGACCATTCGCGAGAGCCTGCCACTTCAGTCCACGCTTTTCCAGATGACGCAGCATGCGGCGAGTTCCCTGGCAACCGGCGCGGACGATGCTGCATGGCAACCTGAACTCGGAATTCTCACTGCGATCGTGCATCATGGGACGGCAGACGATTGCGACCTCGCCGGCGTCGCATGCAAACGCCGAGCGATCCTGGCAATGGATGGTCGTCGCTGGGCCGTCTCGTTTGATCAATTGGCGAAGGCGGATGAGTTGCTGGAGCGAACATTGGCGGCTCAGCCATTTCGGCGCGAGCACACGATGGTTTATTCGGCTCGTTGTGATTCGACGGAGCGAGAGTTCGCGATCTCCATGGGACCTCAAGCGCAGCCACAAATCTCGACTCGGCCGCCAGCGGTCGCTGGCATGTTCTATCCTGCCGACGATGGGGAGCGGGAATCGTTGGTCGATGAATTGCTCGACGGACTCCCAACCGTCACACAAGTGGAGGTCGCGGCAGCGATGGTGCCGCATGCCGGACTCCGTTACTCGGGACGAATCGCGGCCGATGTCTGGCGCCGGATCAAAATGCCGGAAAGCGTTCTGATCATCGGGCCTAAGCACACGGCAGATGGTGTCGACTGGGCGGTCGCACCCCATGACCGCTGGCAGTTGTCCGGCCAAACCTCCATGGCGGGCGATATTGAATTGGCACACCAAATCGCCGAGTCGGTTCCCGGCATGCAGCTCGATGCTGCGGCCCATGCTCGCGAACATGGCATCGAAGTCCAGTTGCCCCTGCTGTACAGAATTGCTCCCAAAGTGCGGGTGGCCGCGATCGCGATGGCCGCCGCGACCTTGGAGGAGTTGGAACAGGCTTCCAAGTCGTTGGCGAAGATGCTGACGGACCTCGAAAGGCCCCCGTTGTTGGTGATCAGCAGTGACATGAATCACTTTGCTGACGACATCGAGAATCGGCGACGCGATCGCATCGCCCTCGAGGCCCTTGAGCACGGCGACCCGGGCGAATTGCTAAAACGCTGCGACGAAGAAAACATCAGCATGTGTGGAAAGATCCCGGCCGCGCTGGTTCTGTTGACCCTGCAGGCGATGGGACGCCAGACCAATTTCCGTGAAATCGGTTACGCGACCAGTGCCGAGGTATCCGGTGACCGTTCCAGAGTCGTGGGCTACGCCGGCGTGCTGCTGTAGCAGGGCAGTGCCATTGAGCACCGGTGAATTCGCGAGTCAAATGTTGCTTCGCGAATTCCGTAGCCCGAGAGCAGCCACATGTCCGATAAAGTCTTGATCATCGTTGGCGACGCCAGCGAAACGCTCGATACGATGTACCCCTTCTATCGATTGCAGGAAGCGGGCTTCCAGCCGGTCGTCGCGGCGCCAGAGAAACGCCGCTACCAGATGGTCATGCATGAAGTAAAACCAGGCTGGACGATTACCAAGGAATGGGAGGGCTATACGATTGAAGCCGACATCGCCTTCGCCGATGTTCAACCTGAGCAATATGCCGGCATCATGTTCAGCGGAGGCCGGGCTCCAGAATACATCCGCTACGACAAGGACTTGGTCCGGGTCACCAAACACTTCTTCGAGGCCAACAAGCCGATCGCTAGTGTTTGTCATGGCGTTGAAATTCCCGCCTACGCCGACTGTGTACGCGGGCGGCGAATGGCCACCGTACCCAAATGCCAGTTTGACTTGGAAGTCTGTGGCGGAATCTTTGTCAACGAGCCCTGCGTGATCGATGGCAATCTTGTCAGCGGCCGCACCTTTCATGACAACGGCCACTACGTCGGTCCGTGGATTGAGTTGCTCCTGCAAGCGAGAAACAGCAGCTGAGACGACGTGCTGGCGGCGACGTGCTGGCGGCGACGTGGTTGCCGCGATGTGGTTGCCGCGATGTGGTTCTCGCCGGGAGACGAACCTGGCTTGGCAAAGACCCCGGTGACCCTACGTAGTGACCCTACCTAGGTTCGCATTTCCAAGGCGGACCTTTGCAGCCTGGCTGTGTTTTTCAGGTGGCTGCGTTTTTTGCGAGTCTCGGAGAGACTCGCCTACGGTAAGCCAGACGTTGAAAAACTCTCCGACGGCAGACTTCAGACGAAGTTCTCGACGACTCCAACTCCTCGGACACCCGCTTCTTGCAGGCGGTTGGAAAGTTCACAAACGGCCAACTCGTCCGATCGGGTGACATCACGCACAATCACGGCGCTATCCACCTTTGCGGCGCATTGATGAAGTCCGTTCGACAGGCTGGTCGGACCATCGAGGATGATCAGTTCAAAATTGCTGGTCAGCAAATCGATCAACTGGACCATCTCGAAGCCTGTCGCGGCGGGGCGAACACCCGGCGGCATCAGGGGGATCAAGGTGACACCATCTTCGACGGCTTGCACGGCGATCTCCTTGATCGGCAATCCACGACGAATGACGTCGACCCATCCGTATTGAAGCTCGAGCCGTAGTTCGTCGGCCAACGAAGGCGATTCGCTGTCTGCGTCTACCAAGGCGACCCGAATCCCAGAAGCAGCGGCTGCCATGGCCATTCCGATCGCAACACTGCTGCGTCCCTCTCCTGGTTTTGCGCTGGTCACCAGCACGCTTCGCAGTCCGGAGCTGACCGCATCGGACATCCGTTCGGCGATCTGCTGAAACAGAGCCCCTTCGAAGAACAAATCCGCAACCGGTGTAGGTACATCAAACACGTCGACTTCCCAAACCGCTTGAAACGGAACATAGGTCGCCCCCGATTCGTTCGCGGCTTCCTCGGAAGTCATTGTCTGCGGAAGGTTCAACTCAGACGCGGAAACGGGCTGGGTATCCTCCACCTCATCTGGCGTCGCGACCACGTCTGGCGTGGGAACCTGCTTGGGGGACGATGCGGGAACCGGCGGATCGATTCGCATCTCGACAACCGGCTCCTCAGCAAACAAATCACTTGTCTCGGTCAACGTCGACTCGGACGACGCCTCACTCGAATCGCGGCGCGTGTCCGTGTCGTCCGCGTCGGGCCAACTGCCGATCTGCGCGAAAGATTCTTCCTGGGGCAAGCTCGCGGCGATCAACGACGGGTCCGCGAAGGCCCCGGCGTAAGCGGTGTGAACATGTTGCGACGGGTCGGCCTGCGACTCGCTGGGTAGCTCAACGTGTGGTCGGGGGATTTCGAGGCTGGCATGATCCGCTCGCGCGATCACGTCCTTACCGCTCTCTCCATCTACCCAGACTTCTGCGGTTTCAGCAACGGATCGGTCCACCTGCAGCGACCCAATTTCGCCACTCGGACGATCAGGATCGATGGCTGGCTGAGCTGGGGTTGTGGCAGTTGGCGACGCATCACTGTGCGCCGCATGCGAACCGGGCTGACCGTCTGATTCAGCAAGTCGGCGCCGAGAAAACGCCTTCACAAATACTTGATCCATCGAACTCATTGCTGGAACACCTGGTTAGAAGAGGAAGAAGTCCCGGCGTCGGGCTCGACGGTGGGGTCGAGCGGTGGCAGGTATTGCGACCAATCCGAGATTCCTACCGGCGTTTCGGTTAGGAGGCGCGCCGGGGCAACGGGCGTTGCCTGCGGCGTTTGAACGGTCTGTTCTTGTGCCCCGGCGAGCTGCTCGAGGCTGGGCAGTGACGAATCGGTTTCGCTCGGGGCCGCAGGACTCGAAGCGGGGACTGCGTCGACTCCCGCTTGAGGGGTAACGAACCGGTTGGTTTGCACGCCATTGTTCACGAAGCCAGCATTGAGTTCGTGATCCAGTTCGCTGGTAACACTTGGGCGAGGTGCCTCCAGAGAAGCGACCGGAGCTTCAGCGGTTGTCGCCAGTGAGGTTTCCACGGTGGCGGCTGGTGGTGCAAGGTACTCGGTCGTCGCGGGTGCGGACGCTGGCGTCGACGCGACGGCCGAAGCGGTCTCCGGTGAGGTGTTCGATTCCGCGGCAGCGATCGACTCTGTCTCTGCCAAGGTGACGGAATTACCCTCCACGGGAATTGGCAGATCGACGTTCAACTCATCGAAGTCCAAGAGTTCACTCTGCGTGCTCAGCGATCTCGCCGAGGGATCCTCTTCACCTTGTCCGGTCAACAACGCCGCGGCCACCACGACAAGCAGCAAGACGATGACAACGCCGTGGGAACCCAGCGACTCCATCCACGTTCGGCCCGCCGGTGCCTCGACGCTGGAAACTCGTGGCGTCGAACTGGCAGGAGTCGGCGATGGGGGTACAGGTGATACCGGTGCTGGCGAGATTGGCGTGGGGGTCACGGGACTCTGCGAGACTGGGGCAGGACGACTCACGGGATCGCTCGCGGGCGAGGACGCGACCGGTGAGAGACCGGACGAACCGTGAGGCGAATCGGACTTTTCGACTGAATTCGCCTTCGCGATCTCTTGGATCGAGGCCCGTTCCCCCCTCAGAGAAGCTCCCTTGGAGGCTCCCTTGGAAAAACTTTCATGTG
Organism: Pirellulaceae bacterium; assembly: GCA_963767665.1. Taxonomy (GTDB): domain Bacteria; phylum Planctomycetota; class Planctomycetia; order Pirellulales; family Pirellulaceae; genus Rubripirellula. The sequence goes on along the minus strand of CAVYFC010000008.1, from coordinate 1,583,110 downwards.
AGTCGTACTCTTCCCCTGCCTTGATCGGCGATTGGAATCCGAAGGCTGAATCGCTGGCGTTTGTTGGCACCACGGGACTCGAAGGGGACGCATTGGCCTGGCTCAGGCCATCGGTCGATCCGAGTCCGCCGCGAGCCGACTCGGCGACAATGGCGGGGCCAATTGCATCGTTGCCCTCTGTTTCCGGCCCATCGGTCGCGGGCATACGGTTGGAGGCACCCAAATTTGGGAGCTTGAACAAAGTGGGCGGCAGACTAGCAAAGCGAGTACGATCGTTCGGTTCGACTCCGCTACCCCCAACTTTGTGCTGAGGATTGCCGTCTTGGGGCCGATTTGGCGAGACGGTCATGCGATCTTCCTGATCTTGGGTTGGTCAAAACGCGCGAACGATGGCCCGCCAAAGCGGCATCCCGCGCAAATCCATTCAGTTTCTAGATCGGACACTAACCTGCCGATCTTTAGGGATCTGCGGAATAGCCAAACTGTGCCGCCAGGGCAAGATTGAATGGCCCAAACAAAGATGTTTCACAGCGGGCGTTTCCTGGCGACTGTCTCGGAACGAACCTGATTGCCTGCGACGCTGTCCCATGATCTCCAACAATCCCATCTTCCTTTCGGGTTGTGAGATCCACCTGTCGGAAGGAAGATAAAGGGCGTTCACTTCATTTAGCTCCAGCGATTCCTGCCTCCGACGACCCAAAATGCTTCAGCCTGACGCCACTGCCTCCCTCCTTTCTGAATTGGTCCGCGAGCGAATCCTACTGCTTGATGGGGCCATGGGGACCATGATCCAGAGGCTCAAGCTTGACGAAAAGGCAGTTCGGGGGGAACGGTTTGCCGACCATCGCCCCGACAAGGACCTCAAGAACTTCGCTGATATTCTCTGCCTGACCCATCCTGAGAAAATCACGGAGATCCATGACGCCTACTATGCCGCCGGCAGCGACATTGTCGAGACCAACACCTTTGGAGCCTCTCCGGTGGGGATGGTCGAGTTTGATTTACCACTCGAGTTGGTGGACGAAATCAATCGGGCCGCGGTTGCCTGTGCCAAGAAAGCTGCCGAGCGTTGGACGGAGCGGACGCCCGGAGAAACCCCGTTTCGTCGCCGGCTCGATCGGCCCGACCACCAAGCAAACCGCGATCAGTACGCGAGTCGATGACGCAGCCCATCGGGATGTCACGTTTCAGGAAATGCGAGACAGCTATCGGGCTCAGATCGAATCGCTCGTCAATGCTGGCGTCGATATCCTCTTGCCCGAGACTGCGATCGACACGCTGAATCTGAAAGCCTGCTTGTTCGCCATTCAGGATCACATCAACGCCGGTGGCCGACGGGTCCCGGTGATGGTCAGCGGCACCTTCGACAAAATGGGACGCACCTTCGTCAGCGGACAAAGTGTCGAGGCGTTTGTCACGTCGTCTGGCGCACTTTCCCGTGCTTTCCATCGGCATGAACTGCGCGCTGGGTCCTGACGTGATGCGACCTCACTTGGAAGAGATGTCGATGTCCACCGGTACTCCGATCAGCTGTCATCCGAACGCAGGCCTACCCAACGAAATGGGCGAGTTCGATCTTGGACCGGCCGCCATGGCTGAAATTGTGGGTGAGTTCGCCGACAACGGTTGGGTCAACATCCTGGGTGGCTGTTGCGGAACGACGCCCGATCACATTCGCGCGTTTGCCGAGCGAACTCGCGGCAAGAAACCAAAGCAGGAGAGCACGGGTCCGGTCTGGACCAGACTCTCGGGCCAACTCCCAATGGTGATGCGTCCCGAGATCCCTTTCACGATGGTTGGGGAGCGAACCAATGTGACCGGCAGTCGCAAGTTCTCCAGGCTGATCCAGAACGAGAACTACGAAGAGGCCGTTGAGGTCGCACGAGAACAGGTTCTCAACGGTGCAACGATCATCGACATCAACTTTGACGATGCCCTGCTGGATGGCGTGGAAGCGATGACGCGCTTTCTGCGACTGATCTCGGGTGACGATGTCGTCGCGGCGGTCCCCGTCATGATCGACAGCAGCAAATGGGAAGTGCTTGAGGCGGGTCTTTGTAGCACACAAGGCAAATCGATCGTCAATTCGATCTCTTTGAAAGATGGAGAAGCGGAGTTCCTTCGCCGGGCTCGACTCGTCCGCCAATACGGCGCGGCGGCGGTCGTGATGGCATTTGATGAGAAGGGGCAAGCCGCCGACGAGGACAGCAAGGTGCGGATTTGCAAACGCGCCTACGACCTGCTGGTTCAGGAAGCTGACTTCCCTCCGACGGACATTATCTTCGACCCGAACATCCTGACGGTCGCGACCGGGATCGAAGAGCACAACAACTACGCCGTGGATTTCATCAACGCCGTCCGTCGCATCAAGAAGGAATGCCCCGGGGCCAAGACAAGCGGCGGCGTCAGCAACATCAGTTTCAGTTTTCGCGGCAACGATCGGGTCCGCGAGGCCATGCACAGCGCGTTTCTGTACCATGCCGTGAAAGCCGGCTTGGACATGGGAATCGTCAATGCAGGTCAACTCGAGGTCTATGAGGAGATCCCGAAGGAACTGCTGGTGCGTGTTGAGGACGTCTTGCTGAATCGTCGTCCCGATGCCACTGACCGATTGCTGGAGTATGCCGAGACCGTCAAGGGATCGGGCATGAAGAAGGCTGGCGAGGACCTCTCCTGGCGCGATGCCACCGTCACGGAGCGAATGAAACACGCCCTGATCAAAGGCATCGACAAATTCATCGTTGAGGATACCGAGGAAGCTCGCCAACACTACGATCGCTGTTTGCAAGTGATCGAAGGACCGCTGATGGACGGCATGCAAGTCGTCGGCGATCTTTTCGGTGAAGGCAAGATGTTCCTGCCACAGGTCGTCAAATCGGCGCGGGTCATGAAGAAGGCCGTTGCCTACTTGGAACCGTTCATGGAAGAGGAGAAACGAGCCAGTGGTCTCGAGGGCGCCGCGGCACGCGGCAAGTTCCTGATCGCTACCGTGAAAGGGGACGTTCATGACATCGGAAAGAATATCGTCGGCGTCGTGCTGCAATGCAACAACTACGAGGTGATCGATCTCGGGCGTGATGGTCTCCAGCGAAACGATTTTGGACGAAGCTGAAAAGCAGCAAGTCGACATGATCGGCTTGAGTGGGCTGATCACGCCAAGTCTGGACGAGATGGTTCATGTTGCCCGCGAAATGAAGCGGAGGAAGATGGACCTGCCGCTCTTGATCGGAGGTGCCACCACCAGTGCCAAGCACACGGCAGTCAAGATTGCACCGGCGTACAGCGGTCCGATCGTTCATATCCTGGACGCCAGCCGGAGTGTCGGCGTCGTCGAAAAGCTGCTCAGTCGCGAACACCGTGACCAATTCATCACCGACAATATCGCAACACAAAAGAAATTGGTCGAGAGTTATGCGGACCGGCAACAGAAGCTCGTGCCGTATACCGATGCTTTGGCGAATCACTTCGTTACCGATTGGGAAAACGTTGCGATTGACACCCCTTCGTTTACTGGCACGCGCATCCTCAAGGATTTTCCACTCGCTGAGATACGTCCCTACATCGATTGGTCTCCGTTCTTCATGACCTGGGAACTCAAGGGCAAGTACCCCAAGATCTTTGACGACAAAGTCGTCGGCCCCCATGCCAAAGAACTCTACCGGGATGCCAATCGATTGATCGATCAGATCATCGAAAACAAGACGTTGACCGCCAATGCGACCTATGCGATTTGGCCAGCCGCCAGCGTTGGCGACGATGTCGTGTTGTACACCGATGAAGGACGTACCACCGAGCTCGCGAAGTTTCATTTCCTTCGCCAACAATGGGAACGCCGCGGCCAAAAGGACTACCGGTCGCTGGCCGACTACATTGCCCCCGTCGATAGCGGACGCCGAGACCATATCGGCGGATTCGTCGTGACCGCCGGAATCGGGGCTGACCAATTGGCCGGTAAGTACAAAGCCGATCATGATGACTACCATGCGATCATGGTTCAGGCGGTCGCGGATCGCTTTGCCGAAGCATTCGCGGAACTGATGCACCAGAGAGTCAGGTGCGATTGGGGATTCGGCAAATCGGAGAATCTCTCGACCGACGAATTGATTGACGAGAAGTATCGCGGCATTCGACCGGCGGCAGGCTACCCCGCCTGTCCCGACCACACCGAGAAACAAACGCTGTTCGACTTGCTCGATGCCGAGAAAATCCACCGGCGTTCAGCTGACCTCAAGTTTTGCGATGACACCCGGTGCCAGCGTGAGTGGCTTGTACTTCGCACACCCGGAGGCCCGGTATTTCGCGGTCGATCGCGTCACCAAGGATCAAATCGAATCATACGCCGCTCGAAAGGGCAAGCCGATTGAGGAGATCGAACGTTGGCTCGGGCCAAACCTCGCCTACGACCCCGGATAGGCTTCCGCTCGTCAGATGCCGCATCATGGCGTTTTGCGTGACAGCCCCCCGGGGACGTACAGTCCCTTGAGGACGGGCCTCGCCGTTCACGCCAAATGCGTGGCGGGAAACACGGAGCTCCGACTCCGTCTCAAAAATTCTCACTGGGTAGCAACGGACGGACGAAACAGGCTGTAACATCGCCGCGTTGTTGTTTTCCACATCGCAGGTTTTCAAGAAGGTGTCCCCGGATCAGGTCGAATCGAGTCATAATCGTGCGTCGTTCCAATAAGACACGCTTCAAGGTCGTTCGATGAATTCGATTTTCCCACGTTCTCTGGTGTTGCTCGCCGTCGCCTTATCACCGGCGTTCACCCTCGTTAGCGATGCTCAGTCTCGGACTGCATCTTCGGCAGGGCAGGGAAGGGTGGTGGATGGCGTTGCCTTCTCGCTTGCCGATGGATTGCGTGTCGAGAAAGTGGCTGGCGAACCGCTGATCAAATGGCCGATCGTGGCCGACTGGGACTCCTTGGGTCGTCTTGTGGTCGCCGAGTCGGGAGGGGTTGGCTGGCCCATTCAAGAGCACAACCAGCGTGGACTTCACAAGATCATTCGGTTGGTCGACGAAGATCACGATGGCAAGTTTGATCGCCGAATCGTCGCCGCTGAATCATTGGCATTTCCCGAAGGCGTGCTCTGTATCGGAGATGACATTCTCGTTTCAGCGCCGCCCGTGATTTGGAGACTGACTGACTCTGACCAGGACGGCGTCTGCGAGAAACGCGAGGTTTGGTTCGACGGAACGACTGTCACGAATTGCGCGAACGACTTGCATGGCCCCTACCTTGGACGCGATGGATGGATCTATTGGTGCAAGGGAGCATTTGGCGAACAAACTCATGAACTGAGCGATGGCAGGCAACTCCAATCATCGGCGGCCCATATCTATCGACGTCGTCTCGATTCCGATTTGATCGAACCCATCATTTCGGGAGGGATGGATAACCCTGTCGAGATGGCCTTTACGCCGGAGGGCGAAAAATTTTTCACGAGCACGTTCCTGCAACACCCCGGTGAAGGGCTTCGCGACGGCATCGCTCACGCGGTTTACGGTGGTCTGTTTGGCAAAGATCATGGCGTGATCGATGGTCATGTTCGCACCGGCCCCTTGATGCCTGTCATGACTCAGTTAGGTCCCGCAGCACCAAGCGGATTGATTTGCCTGGAGTCGGATCGGTTGGTTGCTCCACGCTCCGATGGCGATGACAGGGGTTTTCTTTGTGCCGCGTTATTCAACCTGCATAAGGTAACGGCGCATCGATTGATACCCGATGGGGCGAGTTTTCGAACGGAAGATCACGACCTGCTGGTGACCGACCGCGTCGATTTCCACCCGACCGATGTGATCGAGGACGCCGACGGAAGCTTGCTCGTATTGGACACCGGAGGCTGGTACGACCTCTGCTGCCCGACCTCTCGAATCGATCAGAAGACCGCTTCCGGCGGAATCTATCGCATCACGAGCGAATCAACCGACGCCGCAGTCAACCACTCGGCGGAGGTTGATTGGACATCGGTCACCCTGGATAGAGTACTTTCACTGCTGAGCGACACCCGACCGTGGGTGCGTCGTCGCGCTGCCGAATTCGTCCTCGGCAAAGGTGACGGCTCGGTCGCGCCGTTGAACCAAATCGTTCGTGATGAGAATCGTGAACTCGACGAACGGCTCAGCGCCCTTCTGGACGCTATGTCAAGTCGGCACCGAAGCCTCAATCGCGGCGGCCGCAGAGAATCTTGACGCGGATGAACCCCGGCTTGCTCAGGCCGTTTGCCACATCGTTTCCGTTCACCGCTATGACAAAGCCACACCTTCTCTGTTGTCGCTTCTCCATCATCCTTCACCGCAGTTAAGCCGCGCGGCAGCCGAAGCCCTCGGTCGCGTTGGGGAGGCTGACGTCGTCGAGCCACTGTTGAGTGGTCTGGAAGCCTCGCCGGGCGAACGCCATCTCGACCATTCCTTGTTGTATGCGTTGATCGAAGTGCTGCGACGGAACCCAACTCTGGATATTCGGAAACAGGCAACTTCGAACAAGCGACTGCACGCAACCATCTTGGTACTGGACCAGCTAGGGCGTGGCGCGGAACTCGACCCAACGCAACTATTCCTCGCTGGGCAAAGCGAATTTGAGCCTTTGCGCGGTGCAGCAATCGAAGTGCTTGCATCACACCCACAGTGGGCCGCGGATTCCACGGAGACGCTTGCCACGATGTGGGCGGAGTTGGATTCCGATCCCAAAACGCGCCAAGTCTTATCGGAAATCATCTCAGGCTGGCGAGAACAACCCGCCGTCGCGAAGCTGGTCGGCGATTGGATTACCGCAACGTCCACCGCTTCGACCACCCAACAGGCGTTTCTTGCCGAAAACTTGCAGCGATTCTCCCCACGTCAGTTGTGGCCGGCATGGTCCCCAGGGATTGCCGGTTGGATCGCGAAGGCCAATCCCGAGCTACAAACGTCCCTGGCGGAGAGCCTGGCTCAGCTTGACCTCAGACAGCCCCCAGCATTCCCAGCTCTGTAGACCAAATGGTGGCTCTGGCGTCTCAAACCGATTCGGTCCCGCTCCAATTCAAACTTCTGGCCGCCGTTCCACTGCAAGAAAGGATTGCAGGAAGCCCGTCCGAGCAAGAGGTCGTGACCGCCTTCGTCGACCCGACCGGAACACTGACCGACCTGGCATCGAATGTCTTGCTGCGATGCGAGTTGTCCAAAGTGGAGGCAAAACGCTTGGCGGACTCCTTGCCGAGCGTCGCACCGCAACACCTGATGACGGCCATTGAAGCGATTCATCGATCCCATCATCGCGAAATCGAAGCAGCGATGTTGGATGACCTTCGATCGCTACCAGCCGCGAGAACGTTGCCTCGAGGTTTCTTGACCAATCTCTACAAACCAGCTGAACAAGCGTTGCGCAAGCAGGCTGCCCTCACCACCAGCGAGCTGGAAAGCCCACCCAGAAGACATCAAGCAAGCGGTGGAAAAGATGTTGAGCCAACTGAGTGATGGGGATCCCGTCCGGGGCCTGCAAGTCTTTCGAGGCCAGAGAGCCTCCTGCAGTGGTTGTCATCGGATGGGCTACATCGGCAAAGAGATCGGCCCCGATCTGACTCGGATTGGAGGATCTCGCACTGCGTCAGCACTGTTGGAAGCAATCCTCTTTCCGAGTGCGAGATTGGAACAGAGCTACCATTCGACTCGGGTCCTGACGACCGATGGACAGATCTACAACGGTCTGCTGCGGGTTCATGGCGAAGAATCGATCGAACTGCAACTCAACGCCGAACGAAAACTCGTCATTGCTCGCAGTGAGATCGAGCGGATGGAACCGAGCGACATATCGGTCATGCCCCAGGGAATCGATCAGGTTCTCTCCAAGCAGGATCTCGCGGACCTGCTCGCGCTGTTGCAGTCGGCCCAGTAATCGGCAATCAACATCTTGGAACCAAATTGGGGCGGACCCGCGAACCTCTCATCGGGCTATGTGGTCTAGACTGCTACACATTCTTGCGATTCGCGCTCTTCGCGAATCCCTCAGGGTCGGCTACCAAACGCTCTTCCCAGCTAACAGTTAGCGGGCGGCCGTTGGAACTGGATCGACCACTCTGAGAGCGGGCCCCATGCACCCTGCCCATCCCGCAGGGGCCGAGCCAACCCGCTCCAACTTCTTTACAAATCGGATATGTTCTCCTTATGGAAATCTCAACAGAACTGGCTGATCGCCTGATGCGATTGGTCGTATCGTCGGAATACCGTCCCAGCAAGCCGAGACAAATTGCTGCGATTCTGAAACTTGATGCCGAAGAGTTTCGCGAACTTAGACGGGTCATCAAACAACTGGTCTTGGAAGGCCGTCTCGTCTATGGATCGAACCACTTGGTCATGAGTGTCGGGTCAGCCGGCGGCCCCAGCGATTTCATTCGAGGCACCTTCCGGCAAGCCATGGGTGGCGGATTTGGCTTCGTCCGCCCCAATCATGCCAGTGATGATGCCGAAATGCCGGAGGATATCTTCATTCCACCGGGCGCGACCGCCGGCGCGCTGGAGGGCGACCTGGTTGCGGTCTCGATCAAGCCCAGTCGCCGAGGCGGATTCGAAGGCACGATCACTGCGGTGATTGAACGGGCGAGACGGCAATTCACAGGTACCTTTCAAATGGTTCGTGGCGTCGCCTCCGTGTTCCTTGGATGGCACCCCTTATGAACACCCGGTGGAAGTCGGTGATGTTCGAGGGCTGCCGCTGGAGAATGACGACAAGGTCTTTGTCGAGATCGTCGAGTACCCGGATGATACCGGTACGCGGCGGCCAAGCGGTCATCTTGGAGCGACTCGGCAGCACCAAGAATCCGGCGATCGACACGCTCACGATCATGCGTCAATACGCACTGCCAGATGCATTCTCTGAAGCCGTTTTGCAAGATGCTCGAGAGCAAGCCGACCAATTTCAAGACGATACGATCCCAGAGGGACGCAAGGATCTCACCGGACTGCTGACGATCACGATCGATCCCTTCGACGCCCGAGATTTTGACGACGCGATTTCGTTGGAGCGGGAGGAAGGTCGCTGGCGACTGTGGGTCCACATTGCCGACGTCAGCCACTTCGTGCCACTCGGAGGTGCAATCGACGAAGAAGCGAAGACAACGTGCGACTAGCGTCTATCTTCCTGATCGCGTGATCCCGATGATCCCAGAGATCATCAGCAACCATCTTGCCAGTCTGCAGCCGCAGAAAATGCGATTGGTGAAAGACGGCCGAGATCGAGATGCTTGATGACCTGACGATCACGCACGTCGAAGTTCACAACGCCGCGATCCACAGCGACATGCGGCTGAACTACGAACAAGTCGATCAATTCATCGGCTCGCCGAATGAGTTCCGCGAGAAATGGGGGGAGCCCATTTGTGATTTGCTGACGGGAATGCACGAACTGGCGATGCAAATGCGAAAGGCGCGTTTCAAGCAGGGCGCGCTATCGATGGACATGCCGGACATCAAGCTGGATACTCGACAAATCAGGCAAGGTCAAAGGTGCCTTCCGAGTCCATCACACGGAAAGCCATCAGATCATCGAAGAGTTCATGCTCGCCGCCAACCAGGCGGTCGCGACTTGGTTGGATGACCTGAAGTTGAACTTCCTGCATCGCATTCACCCTCCACCAGAGCGCCGCAAACTTCGACAGTTGGGTCACTTCGTCAAAGATCTTGGGCTTCCGGTTGATTCGATCGAAAGTCGCTTTGAGATTCAAAAAGTCTTGGATGTCTGTGGCCGGCACACCGCTGGAAGACGCCGTCAACTTTGCCGTTCTCAAGAGCATGAACAAAGCGGTCTATGCTCCGCAGCGAGAGGGGCACTACGCCCTCGACATGGAACACTACTGCCACTTCACCAGCCCGATTCGACGCTACCCCGATTTGACCGTCCATCGGCTGGTTCAGAAGTTACTCGAGGGCAAGTAGACACCCGACGATGCGTTTCCCACGCTGGTCAAGCTGGGGCATCACTGCAGCGACATGGAACGAAACGCGGCTGCAGCCGAACGAGAATTGATCGAGCTGAAACTGCTCCATTTCCTCAACAAGCATATCGGGCAAACCATGGAAGCGGTGATCAGCCGCGTCTTTGCCGATGGCATTCATGCACGCTGCATCAAGCTACCTGTCGACGGTTTCATTCCGGTCACCACTCTTCCCAACGACAAGTATCGATTTGAACGTCGTGGTCAGATGATCATCGGATTCAAGGAAGGCAACCGCTATCGGCTCGGTGATCAGTTGACCGTCAAGGTTGCCAAGGTGGACCTGCAGGACCGCCAGCTTTATCTGGAAGCCGTCAAGAACCATTCGTCCCGCATCGAGCCAGCAGTTGGCCGCTCCAAGCCTAGCAAGTCCCACTACAAAGTCGAAGCGAAAGAAGGATCGTCGAGACAAAAAGAAGAAGCGAAATCGACGCTAGTGGTTTGTCAGAGCCAAGAATTGGGATGACGTCGATCGGCGAAAAGGGCTCGGATACCAAAAACGCGAAGCACCCTCCGGGCCGTTCCGGTTCTTGGTATCCGACCCCTTTTCGCTCGCAACCAAAAAATTGAATACTGACAAACCACTAGGATTCCGCCCCCTCAGGGAAAGCGTTGATCAAGTGTGGGGCAACCAGAGGTTCGTCTCGAGGATCAAGTTGATCTTCACGCCGTCGATTTGAGCACAAGTTCGATGTGGTGCCGCTGCGTCAGCGAGAACGTGGCATCATCGGTAGGCCGGGCTTGTCCTGGCGGCATTCCGCCTGTTTCGTCGAATCCTTTTCAGCGAATCACAAGAAACGATCAGACTCGGCACGCTGGATGCACTTTCCTTTCAGCGTCCGTACTCAGCTTTCCGTGTCCGTCTTCAATTGCGTGATGGCTTCCGGTGTCAGCCATCTCCGGACTGATCTCAGGCCCACATTTTCCAAAGCCGTTATCGGCTGCCACTTCTCGGGGGAAGCCATGAATCGACTATCTGTCCTTGCCGCCATGACGATTGGATTCTTGTCCTGTGCATGCAACGCACAGGCCAAAGGCAGCAATTCACTCTATGTGCTCGCCAATCAATATCGGGTGGCGGTCGACGCCTTCGAGGAGACCGTCCGCAGTGTCCGTGGTGTCGACCGAGGGGACGAGCGATTGGTTGACCGTTTGGATGATGCCACCGCGAAGATGCGACTGGCCGCCAAGAACCCCCGCCACCTCAGTCGGCTCTTCCATGAGTGGCGAGCTGTACAAAAATTGCACGCCGAGGTCGAACGAACCATTTTTGGCAAGTACACGCCGAATCATGACTTGATTCAGGCTTGGAATGTCGTCGCGTACAACTATGTCCTGTTCGCCGAAGAGTACTTCTATCAGATTGAGAATCCGGACCATGACGGGGCCGTCAGGAGAATTCCGCAAAATTCGGCGCGTCGCGATAGCTACCTGAAAGGCCCGACCATCACTCCTCTAAACATCACAAGACTTCCCTCCGGTGCGATTCTGGTACCTCCACCCCAGTAAAGCATGATTCGTCGCAGAGGGTGAGAGGGAGAAAACGTCCATTGACGTTAGACTGGAGCGATCGTCGTGCGAGTAGAGGTAGGCTCGCAACCAGATTCGATGCCCCAGCAACCTTGGTCGCGTGAGAAAAGTCACTGTCCTCGTTCTACTCGCGCTACTTGCAGCAAAGATTGCGGCCGTGATCGTGCGCGGACCTGTGCCCCTCGAGCGAGATGCCTTCGGCTACTGGCATTTGAGCACGCTGGTCCTGAATGGTGACTGGCTGATGCTGTCCGAGCCGATCGCCTTTCGCACCCCAGTCTATCCTTGGTTTTTGGCTGCCATGCGGGCCCTCTTTGGTCCACACGCGTTGTGGATGATCAGCCTGACACAAGGCTTCCTCGCTTTCTCAGCAATCGTGATTGCCAGCCGGATTGCGGCGCGAATCAGCAAACTGCCGCAAGCGATGGCATGCACACTTGCCGTCTCGCTTCCGGCAGTATCCTCGCTAACGTTTTGCGCCGCCATTCTTTCGGAGTCGTTGTTCGTCTTCCTGTTGATGTTGAATCTGTTGTCCGTGATGGACTACTGCAAATACGGTAGCGTAGGGCGAGCGGTCTGGGTGGGAGTCACCTTCGCGTTGGCTGTGTTGACCCGTCCGATCATCCTGATGCTTTGGATTCCTCACCTTGTCTTCGTGACGGCAATTCACTTTCGGCAACGCCGCCGGTTCCTTGAGCTTGGCGGACCCCGATGGGCTTGATCGCTCGGCTGAGTCATGTCGCGATCGCTGCGATTGTGGTCGCGATCCTCTGTTTTCCGTGGTTGCTCCGAAACAATCATCTGTTTGGCAAACCTTTCTCACGGAATTCTTGGGTCGAAACATCTGGATCGTGGCATTTCAGGACGAATCGGGCTCTGGACTTTCTCTCCCGAATAGCGAAGCCGGAAACCGTCTTCGGTTGCGACTCCATCGCGTTGGCGCCGAAGAGCACTGGCAAGCGACCTGGGCGGTCTCCAACGCGCTGGTTCAATCTGGTTTGAAAGACACCGACGCCGACCGGCTGATGAAAGAGGTCTCAATCGATGCGATTCAAGCCGACCCCTCTAATTTCTCCTACCAAGCATTCCGCCGGATCGTGAACTTCTGGAGGTGCGCGGCAACGGATCTGCCAGCACAGGGCGTTGAATCAGGAGCTTACTTTGGTCAAGTCAGTTGGAAGCACAATCTGCCGATGATCGAGTGGGCGATTGATCATCGCTGGAGCCAGTCCGTTTCTTGGGAACACGATTTTACTGCTCGTACTCATCGCTTCCCTGAGCGTCCTGTGGATCAGCCCGACGACTCGTCCCTACGGAATCTGGCTGGCGCTGATTCTCGCCTACTTCTGTGTCGTCACGGGCATCTTGGAGATACCGGCTTATCGCTACCGGATGGTGGTCGAGCCAATCGTTGCCCTGGTGATCGGAGCTGCCGCGGCGGTGTTGTTGTCCTGGAGACGACTTGACGCCACACTGGTCAGCTCCAACTGAGGAAACCTTTTCCTTCCCAGCAGCGTAGCGGAAAGAGCCGACGCCGAGCTCGCCTCCCTGTTGGACGATTCGGATTGACCCCGTAACCCTTGGCCAGCGACAAAGCATGAACGGCGAAATGAGCGAGAATCCTGAGCTTTCGGTTGTCATGCCCTGTCTGAATGAATCGGACACGATTGGGATCTGTGTCGAGAAAGCTATTCGCGCGATGCGAGAGATCGGGATCGCAGGGGAAGTCGTCGTGGCAGACAACGGAAGCACCGAGCATCCAAGCAGATCGCTTTGTCGCTCGGTGCGACGCGTGGTGGATGTGCCCGAACGGGGCTACGGTGCCGCACTGATGGGCGGGATCGAAGCGAGTCGCGGTGAATTCATCATCATGGGTGATTGCGACGACAGCTACGATTTCTTGGAGATCCCTGCATTCGTCAAGGAGCTTCGTAGCGGTTTTGATCTCGTCCAGGGCTGTCGACTGCCTCGAGGTGGTGGGCGAGTCATGCCGGGTGCGATGCCGTTTCTTCATCGCTGGATTGGCAATCCCATCCTCTCATGGCTGGTTCGACGGATGTTTCGGATTCCGATCAATGATGTTTATTGTGGGATGCGAGGCTTCACTCAAACTCTCTATTCACGACTCGACCTACGTTCGCCAGGAATGGAATTCGCGACGGAGATGATCATCAAGAGTGGGCTTCATGGCGCCTCGATGACACAGGTTCCGATTACGTTGCATCCTGACGGACGGAAGGTGCACGGCCCACACTTGCGGACATTCCGCGATGGCTGGCGTACGCTGCGGTTGTTTCTCATCTTCAGTCCACGGTGGACATTCTTTCGTCCCGGATTGGTGCTGATCGCTCTTGGGGCTGATTGGCTATGCGTTGGCACTGCCACAGGTTCATGTGTTTGGCATCGCACTCGATGTTCACACTCTCCTGGTTGCCAGCCTTGCGGGACTGATGGGATGGCAATCGATCTTGCTGGCCGCGTTGGCCCGTATCTTCGCTGCGAGAGAAGGCATGATGCCACCCCATCCGCGACTCGAAAGGCTGACGGTTGAACGAGGTCTGGGATTTGGCTTGTGTTCTACTTGTCGTCGGGCTGTCGCTCATTGCAATGGTGGTCGTTCAGTGGTGACAACCTCGAGTTTGGTGAGTTGGACTATCCGATGACCATGCGGTGGGTCGTTCCCGGGCGTGACGTTTGCGGCTCTCGGGTTTCAAACGATGATGGCGGCACTGATGGCGGGCGTACTGAAAATGCAACCGCGTCGATCGAAGAACGCCGCAATGAGCCCAGCTTTGGAGACGCAGTAACGGCCCGATACTCGAATCACTAGCCGCACGATTGGATTCCAAGCGAATCCACCCTTAGGCGACGGACCGGGAAGCCCATCGTCGACGTTCGACGACAGAATACGATTGATTTCCCCGTGAACTGGGGTAACGCCGCATCCTATCAAGCCGCTCTTTAAGCGGATGTATCGAGTGAACACTTCGAACCAACCACCCAAGATCATCCGACATGTCCAGACGGGAGAGATTTGCTGCGTCCCGGAATGGGAGGCCGCCTATGAACGCTTTGAAACCCCGGAAGAAGAGATTCAAAAGTTCATTCGACGTTTGACCTCGTTTGGTTTCCCAGGACTTCCCAAGTCATCAAGAATTGCTGAGATCTTTTGTGGGCGAGGCAACGGCTTGGTCGCGCTCCAGCGGATGGGCTTCGACCGACTCGAGGGAGTTGACTTGTCCGATTCCTTGCTGCAGCAGTATCGTGGTCCCGCAACGCTTCACCTTGCCGATTGTCTCAATCTACCTCTCGAGAGCGACGCCTACGACATCGTGATCGTACAAGGCGGCTTGCACCATCTGCAAAAACTTCCAGATGACTTGGACCGGGCACTGGGGCAAGCCTGCAGAATCCTAAAACCGGAAGGAAGGTTCTATGTCATTGAACCTTGGTCAACCCCTTTTCTAACCCTCGTCCATCTCATCGTTGAACGTCCGCTGGTACGGAGGTTCTACGCCAAAGGCGACGCACTGGCCGTCATGACCGAGCATGAGCGTGACACCTACGAGCAATGGCTGGGGCAACCGGAATTGATCATGAGAGTCTTCGACGAGTATTTTCGAACCGAGAGTAAGAAGACTCGCTGGGGCAAACTTGCCTATATCGGCGCCCCACGCAAGTGATTTCGCTTCCGTTTCCTAGTCTCCCGAGGAGGGTAACCGCCATACGCCGGCATCGAGATGCCGCATACCAAGTCCTTGCCGTTGGTTGAGTTCACCCAGGTACGCGTCGGCATCGGTGCCCCGGTCGACCAACAGCGTCACTCGCTTCTTTTTCAACCAGCTTGATAACGACTCAACAGGTTGACGATCCAAGAGTCGATAGAAGAAATACCGATCTTCAATGAAGTCGTCGCCATGGCTTCGTAACGCATATGCCTCGGCGTAGGGCTCGCTCCAAAAAACTCCCTGCTCGATTAGCCAATATTGATCGTTCCCATCATTATCGAGAAACAAAACACGATCGTCGTCCATCAGATAGATGGGTCGATCGGATACAAGGTCGCTACCTATCGACTGAACGTCGTATTCCTCTTCTCTCGCAACTTGAGCTGGCAATTCGAAATCGAGCAAGCTATTGAAACCTCGTACTCTGGTCAGTAAGGTTTCGCGTTGCAGCCGAAAGCAAAGGGCACTGTAAACGAATAACCGCAGTGACGGCCGCGGCGCCGAGCAAGCCAAGGACAGGATGCATGCGTGGACGAACGTCGTCGAAGGAGCCGTTCAACAAACTCGACTTCGACGAGACAAACTGAGCCACGACTTCCACCGCAGTCGCCACGGAGACCAATGCAGGCACGTAGGCGAACCAGTGCAAGCGTTCGTATCCGGCCAGGTAGTGAGGCCTCCAAGTCAGGAAGGCTGGCGCGACCAACCACATACCCCAAAGCATGACCAGCACCACGGTCACTCCCAAGAACCGACGGTTGGAAGCGACGTCGGAGGATCGCCTCAGACCAAGAAGCTGGATCAACCAGGCGAGGTGCATGGCTCCCAACAATCCACAATTCAGTAGGACTCGGAGCGGCAGCGTCAGGCGTCCGTCGACCCACTCGGTGGTATCGAGTTGGAGTCCGTTATCGGGAATTGCCCCATAATGCCCCACCCAGTAATGAAGCGGACGGCCTGACTGATATGCCCGCCAATCGAATCTCAAGACTTCTGCGATCTGCTCGTGGGCGGTTTGCGCATCTCCGATGTACACCACGGCGATGAACAGGGCGATGCAAAGCAGGATCCAGTGGGCGGCCCGCCTGCTCGGCATCCCCATCCCTGCGAACCGAGTCCTTGAAAACCAGCGGCGATCGGACTTCCCAATGCTTGACCACGATGGCGAGCGGTCATAACCGATGACCACAAACGGAATGAGCAGCAGCAGGTAGACCGCCGTCATCGGGTGAAACTTCACGATCGCAGGGATCAGAAGTGCCAAAGGCAGAAAACTGTGCGGCACGGCGCGGATCCAGCGTATCGCCACGTACACCACTGCGGGCGTCAACAGAAAGAGACAAAGATCCTTGTCCAAGCAGAAGTTGTTGGTCAGCCGAAAGGAGTAGTTGAACGCGTTGTAAGATCGGTACCAAAGGATGACGGGCCCCGAGACTGCGAGCCCGACCGCCCAGAGCGGAACGCGTCGACCGGCAAGACGGCGGATCACGCAAATGAGCACGACAAGCGTGGAGAAGGCGACTGGTATGGGCGCCCAACGACGAAGCACACCATCGACCGGCAGCGAAGTCACGTGGGCAAGCAAGCTAGGAGCCAAATGCCAAAGATGGGCTCGCCACCGGGGCATCGGTTCGTCCACACCCATTGCCTTCATCCCAATCGAACTGGGCTGAAGAGACCGATGGGATGTCATGTCCTGCTGCTGCAACGAGAACTGAATCATGTCGGACGAACGAGGCTCACGGTACACCGAGACCACCAGATCATGACAGCTACCCAGACCATGCAATCGATTGCTGAGATTCGCAATCGTTGCTCGCTTCGCGTTCGGACCAAGAAACGGCCGCGCAAGCCAACAAGCAAGACCGTCGCCAACGACAGAAATCGCGAAGTAACCGTCAAAACCGATCTGAAGAGACTACCAATTCCCGCCAGAACATCCGTGAAGCCCGATGGCGCTGATCACCCCATGCGTGTATCGAATTGGGAGTGATGCGGAAGTCCCGGTCCAGAATGCGGACAAACAACCAGCCGGGAATCAAGAAAGGCGAGCCACGCGACTTGGACTCGGACATCACCTCCGTCCCCTGGCGTCAGCAGGAAGGTGAAAGCGAGCAACAGAGATTGAACCAGGAACAAACCACGAAGATCGCTCAGTATCAGGACCAGGGACTGGAGCGAGCGTGCCTCGATCGTTTGCGTGTGACAAGACGTGGTTCCACTATGCCATGGAGATACCAAAGGCATCGGCAACCGCCGCATTCATCACTTTTCCACGATGGACGTTGACCGATTCTCGGAGCGGACCTTTCTCGTTCAGCACCTCCTCGATCCCCATCTTTGCCAATCGCATCACCCAACTCAAGCGTCGCGTTGCAGAGTGCAAAGGTGCTGGTTCGCCCGACCGCCCCCGGCATGTTGGCAACACAGTAGTGCACGACCTCGTCGATGATGTAGGTCGGATCGCTGTGCGTCGTCGGACGGCTGGTTTCCACGCAACCACCCTGGTCAACGGCCACATCGATGATGACGCTGCCCGGCTTCATCAGTCGCAGATCCTCGGCACGCACAAGCCGGGAGCTTTTGCACCCGGAATCAAGACCGCGCCGATCACCAAGTCGGCACGCTGCAATTGCTCGAGGATGGTGTGCCGGTCGCTGTACAGCATGTTGACGTTGGCGGGCATCACGTCATCCAGGTAACGCAGTCGATCGAGATCGACATCCAGAATCGCCACGTCCGCCTGAAAACCTGCTGCGATCTTGGCGGCATTGGCTCCGACGACGCCGCCGCCGAGAATGGTGATGTGCGCCGGCGCGACCCCTGGGACGCCGCCCAGCAAGATCCCCCGACCCATCTGCGGTCGCTCAAGAAACTTGGCACCCTCCTGAATGCTCATTCGCCCGGCCACCTCGCTCATCGGCGTCAACAACGGCAAGTCGGCCATGCTGGTCACGCAACGTTTCGTAGGCAAGACAGGTCGCTCCGGATGCCATCATCGCCTCGGTCAGCGCGTCGACTCGCCGCAAAATGAAAGTAGGTGAAGAGCAGTTGGCCCGGGCGAATCAGCGGATACTCGCGCGGCTGCGGTTCCTTACTTTGACAATCAGATCGGACCTGCTCGAAGACTTCGTCTGCCGCTCGGCCACCATCTCCGCGCCGGCTCTCAAGTAGTCTTGATCGGGAAGCCCGCTCCCCAGACCGGCGCCCGCCTGAATCACACTGATGCCCTCGTGCGACAAGTTCTTCGACACCGACCGGCAACATGGCGACGCGATACTCGTCGGTCTTGACTTCGGTGGGAACACCAATAATCATCTTCGTCGACTCTCAGGTGAAACGTGGGCGAACCGTCGGGGACTCACGGTTCAGGTCGCGAAACGGGCCGGGCCTCGCGTGACAAGCTTCGATCATAACTCGATAAGCGATCACGCAACTGCTCATGATCGGATCCTGTGCATCACGCGGTGCCTTGTCGGCGGGAACGGGAATCGCCTCGGCAAACTGAATCACGACTTTCAGCGGCACGGAGGTATCGGCTTTTCCGCAGTGGAACTCCTGCATTCGCTGGATCGTTTCGACAATCCGCGTGTCGGTGACCTGATCCGGGTATCAAATAGCGATCAGGATAGGAGAGCAAGATCCAGGGCCAGGTCGGCCGCCGCCACATCCTGTCTCAGCCGCTCGCTCTCCTGATCGTCAGCCGGAGTGCGAAAGTACCTCGAAACGACTTCGCTAGCGGATCGCTCGAACACGTTCCCGGCGTCAGCTCTTCGGAAGGCTGCATGCCCAATCGTCTCTCGGTTTGATTCGAGCAGATGCGCGATCAAGCTGATCGCGTCGCTGGGGCAACGGTCCTGATTCGCTGTAGCCCAAGGTACTGGATCTCTTTCAAGCGCCAGGAGCCCTCAACGAACCGCATCGTCCTCTGCAGGATCGTTTGTCCTGGGTGCTTGCGCCAACCCAATCGTTGTTCCATTTCGGACAACTGGGCATCGGCCCAATCGGTAAGTCGTCTTGACACAAGATACTTGATCGCCGACGGGGTGCATCACGACGTTGCCGTGCCTGCTTTTGCCGACGTCTTGCCGCCGATCTGGCAATGAAAGAGACGCCATCGAGCAGAGGTTTGAGCACATCGTTGGTTCGATTGGTCGTTCCCTCGGGAAAAAGGATGAGCGGCCGTTCGGCAGTCGCAGAATCTCGATCGCCGTTTCCAGCGACTGCCGATCGGTCCCCTCGCGATTGATGCTGAACCCACCCATTTTCTGAATCGCAAAGCATCGAATCGACCTTCGTTGAACAAATGCCACGAAGCCATCGCGAACACGTGCGTCCGGAGCTCTCGCGGGCCGGCCAGCCCAGAACCAATGGATCGGCGTAACGGCAATGATTCGGGGCCAGCAAAATCCCGTCGCCGCGGTCGAGCGACTCGGGGAACCGATCCAGGTTTCGACACTCATAGCGAACGACCCCCTCCTTCTTGCGAAGGTAACCATCGACCAGCGCAGTGGTTGAATGAACGAAGGCCAGAGGTTGCCACTGATGCGGCGGAACAAACTGGTAGGGTCGATCGAAAACGACGGTCATCGACGGATCCCAATCTTTGGTTCGTCGATCTGAGGACCGCGTTCAGCCTGTGACTCGCGCCAAGAAGAAGCCCATCGCCAGGGCGACGATGAACAGCGCGGTGATCAAGGCTCCGATCAGCATCGGATCCATTCCCTTTTTTCGTCTGCGAAGCCGGGATTCGTCCGCTGCTTGCGCCTGCCGAGGAACCTTCCTGGGCTACCAGCGACGGCTCGGATTCAGCTTCAGGCGAATGCCCGAACGACTGCTGGGCCGAGAAGCCGCTCTAGCACCGGATCCTGCTTCGCTTTTCGGCCGTTCGCAGCGAGACACTCGAGTTCGGTCGGTATCCCGATTCCATCTGCAGGTCCAGAAAGCTCCCTTCTACCAAATCGGCTCGCGGCTTGACGTCGACCAGTCGTCCACTGTCACTGGGGCTCAGTCCCTTTCCGCGAATCAATGCACTGCGGGCACTCGCGAGGTGTCATCGTTCTTGTTGGTGACCGTGTCGCCCTGGCCTGTCGAGGTCGACCCGTTCGGTCCAGCGAGATCGACGACGACCCATCCTCATCAAATTCCGGTGATGTGCCCAAGCCAGCAGTGACCTTCGCCCCCTTGGGGACCACGCCGACGAACTTCTCCAAGACTTCCGCAACGTCTCTGGCCGACTGGTAACGGTATCGCGGATCCTTCTGAATCATCTTGACGCAGATGCCTTCCAATTCGCCCGGACAATCCGGTCGGAACTGGCGAATGGGTGTTGGCATCTCGGATTGATGCTTGGCGATCCGCTGCGCGAGCGTGCCATCACTGAACGGCGGCTTGCCAGTCAGCAAGAAGTAGAGAGTGCAACCAAGACCGTAGATGTCGGCGCGATGGTCAACTTGATGACTGTTCAACGCCTGCTCAGGAGCCAGGTAGTCAGCGGTGCCCAGCACGTTCTCGTTGTTGGCGACGGTCAACGACTCGTCATCACCGGAACCCACCAAAGCCAGGCCCATGTCCAACAGTCTGCACGCTTCCCTCTTGTCGATCAACAGATTGGCTGGTTTGACGTCACGATGGATCACACCTTTGGAGTGAGCATGATGGAGACCTCGAGCCGCCTGTGCAATCATGTCGGCGGCGGTCGAAAAATCGACCGGCCCATCACGTTTGACCAACTGTTGGAGATCAACGCCGTCGACATACTCCATCACGATGTAGTGGACATCATCTTCGTTGTCGATGTCGTAAGCCAAAACAATGTTCGGATGGTTCAGCGAAGCAATCGCTTTGGCCTCAAGCTGGAACCGAGCCAAGTACGTCGCATCACGAACGCGACTCTTAGGCAGGACCTTGATCGCTCGTTTGTCGCCCATCCGCATGTGCTGGGCAAGATAGACGCTGCTCATCCCACCCGTGCCGATATGCCCCAGCAGCTTGTACTTGCCGAGAAAGAATCCTTTGTACTTGCCACCCAGCAGCTTCTCGACATGCCAATCGGTCAGCAAATCTTCCTTGACGAACACAGCCGCCAGCTTCTTGGGATTTTCGGGAAGCTTCCCGTCGAGCTTCGCGCGGACCTTCCCTACCAATCGCTCCGTTGCCTGTGGATCAACCAGGCCGCTTTGCGCGACCATGTCCAGAAAGCGTTCCGATGTCAGCTTTTGCGTCATGGGCTGCCGGCCGTGACCCCATGGAGTTGATGGCGAGGTTGTGAGAAGATATCAGCTTGGGACTGGATGGTTAAGCGAATGTTCGATTTCATTCTGAAGTCGCTCCCATCGCGTGTGTCCCCCATCAATTTAGTCTTAAACCGTGTCGCTTGCGACGTTATTCCGCGGTTCTCAGTTGGAGTTGTCGCCGATCCAGTCGACTTCTGCTGACGGATCCCTCGGGTGACCGACGGCTACCACCAAGATCAGCACGCTGAGGCCAGCCTTGCGGGCATCCGCTAATAACTTCACCCTGGGATTGATGACCAAGTACTGGGACGTCGGGAAGGTCAAAACGCGGCTTGGGGCAACCATTGGGATGCCCCAGGCTGCTTTGCTCCACCGACTGTTTTTCACTCCACCTTTGCCAGTCCCTTTCGGCGCTGCGGGGCCGTCGAATCGTTTGCCTGGCCCCTGATTCGAAACTGGAGTCCTTTCGCTCGGAACTGCGGTCTTTGCAGCTTGATCAGAGCTGGGAAACCATATGCCAGGCGGAGGGTTGCCTGGGAAATCGCATGCAGAACTGGTTTGAATCGGTCCTGCAGGACCCGCGCCGCCCCAGCATCAAAGGCGATTCTGATTGGAGCCGATTGCCCAACCGTCTCCGTCGAACTGATCGAGAAAGCCTGTGACGAACTAGAGAGCCATGACGTCGTTCTTGGCCCTGCCGCCGATGGTGGCTACTACCTGATCGGTCTTGCGAGTCCCTGGACGTCGCTGCGGTTTCAAACCGTTTTTCACCAGATCCCCTGGAGTACGAATCGAGTTCTTTCAATCACCCGAGAGCGACTGGTCGATGCGGGGCTTTCCTTCTGCGAACTGGAGGTTCGAGAAGATATCGACACGCTGGCAGAGCTGAACCGACTGCGTGAGCAACTCGCGTCTCCCTTCACCATGGATCGGGGCCGGGTCAGGCCGACCAGCGCTCGATGATCTCCGCGTCGGAATCGATAGGATTCTGGCGGACGAGTTTGGGCAGATTGATCCGGCGGTGTATCGATCATGAGTGTTCCACATCGAACCATTGTCGTTGGAGGAGGAATTGTCGGACTGAGCATCGCATGGAACCTGTCGCGACAAGGCGCTGAAGTGGTGCTGCTGGAACGAGATCGGGTAGGACGCGCCACGTCCTGGGCGGGCGCTGGCATTTTGCCACCGGCAAATCTCTCCAGAGCAACCGATCCCATGGACCAGCTACGGGGCTACAGTCACCAGCTGTTTCCTCAGTGGGCGAGCGACCTGCAGACTCTTACCGGTATCGACCCTGGTCTCAGACGATGCGGTGGTTGGTACTTGGCGGACACCCCCGGGGAACGTGCCGCAATGCAGGGCATGACCGGTTACTGGGCTCAACTTGGGATCGAATGTGAAGCGGTTGGCCGTCAACAGCTGCCGCAGCGAGAACCAGCTCTTTCCGAGTGGGCCACTCAGGCCACAGACGCCGCTGCTTGGTGGGTTCCCGACGAGTACCAACTCCGATCGCCCTGGTACCTGCGAGCTTTGCAACGGGCATGCCTGTTGAGTGGGGTCAAGATCGAAGAAGGTGTCCACGTCACGGATGTCCGAGACACCGACCAGACCGCTGGCGTTCTGGAGCGTGATCGCTGGCGAATGGCGGACTCAGTCGTGTTGTGTGGCGGTGCGTGGATCGGGCAGATCGCAACGTCGTTGCGGTTGGAGCGAAGCATCATTCCGATCCGTGGTCAAATGTTGTTGCTGAAAACATCGACTCCGTTGTCCAAGCGAGTGATCAACGTTGGCCAACGCTACTTGGTCTTTCGTGAGGACGGTCACATTCTGGTGGGATCCTGCGAAGAGGAAACGGGTTTCGAATTGGGGACAACCGATTCCACGCTGGAGGCGTTGAAGGAATTTGCGGCAAGCGTGATCCCGTCATTGGCGACAGCCGAAAGGGTGGGCAGTTGGTCAGGATTGCGGCCAATGACCTTCGATGGATTCCCGATGATTGGCCGGGTCCCCGAATGCAAAAACGTGTATGTTGCTGGTGGACATTTTCGCAGCGGCCTACACTTGTCGCCAGGGACCGCCTCGGTGGTCACGGACCTGATCCTTGATCGAAATCCGATGTTGTCCTTGGACGCGTTTCGTGTGGGCAAGCAACAGACAGCTCCTAGCTCGACCGACCCGAACCCCCTGTCATGAACGAATCGAACGAGTGGGACAACGACGACCTACCGACACTCGATCCACCGGGAACGATTGCCGTCATTGGCGCCGGTCCACTTGGCATCGAAGCGGCTCTTTACGGACGCTTTCTTGGCTATGACGTGAGAATCTTGGAGGCTCACCAGGTCGGTCATTCCCTTGCAGATCATGCAGACTCGCCTCTACCGCTGCTACCCAACCGCTGCTTATCGCCGCTGGCGATTGGGGCGTTGCACGCTCAGCGCCAAGAATCGGCTGGTCTGGTCCTGCCTCTAACGGTTTCGCAGTGGATTCACGATGCCTTGATCCCTCTAACCGACACCGACTTGCTGCGCGGACGTCTACTCGTTGGCAGACGGGTGTCCAAAATCACGACAGTTCCCGTCGAGTTGGAAGAGGATGAGAACGGCGAAGAGCTGGAATCGATTCCACCCGATTTTCGCCTTACAATTGTCGACCACGATGATCAAACCGAGTCGCTTGACGTTGAATCGGTCATTGTCGCAGTCGGCCGCTCGCAACCCATCGAGCTAGGTTTTGCTATTCCCGCGCCCTACTTCTTCTCGATTGGAAGCGCATTCTCCGATCATTGGGAGGAAAGCTTGCTGGCCGGTCATCGCGAAATCGTCGACCTCTACGCTCGGCTGGCCGGTCGCAACGATTTGGACCTCTACCGGCCCAAGCGTATCTAGCCAAGGCAACGATCGTAGCGGTGCTGACGGTGGAGTCGATCTCATACGCCATGCATCACAACGTTTCTTTTTCACCACGTCCGTCTCGTTGTCTCGACGTGATCTAGCCTTCAGAGGCGAATTTCAGGCCGCCGTTCCGTTCTGGATCGATGGCCGGATGTCGTGGCGTCTTCAATGCAACCGGCTATCTATCGCGAGCGATCCTGACCGGGAGAGCCGCGGATGACCGGTTAGCCAACCGCGCGGGGAATCTTCATGATCAAGTTGACTCGACTAGATGGCGAACAGTTCGTGCTCAATGCCGATCTGATTCGATACGTCGAACGTCGGCCCGATACGTTCATCACGCTGACCAGTGGTGAGCGAATCGTCGTCGCGGAGTCGATGGATGAAGTTGTTGAGCGCGCGGTGCGTTACCAGCAGCAAAAGCACTTTCTGCCGGCGCCCGCTGCCACGCTGCAAAGCCAGCCCATCCATTCATCTCCATCGACCCAAACGACTCACTAAACCATGGACATTGCCAGCCTGATTGGGTTGATTCTCGCGATTGGTTTGATCTTCGCGTCGATCGCCTTGGGAAACGCGCCGTTCACGGCATTCATCGACATTCCGTCGT
Source organism: Pirellulaceae bacterium (assembly GCA_963767665.1). Lineage (GTDB taxonomy): Bacteria > Planctomycetota > Planctomycetia > Pirellulales > Pirellulaceae > Rubripirellula. The sequence continues at coordinate 1,558,146 of CAVYFC010000008.1, read as the reverse complement.
TGCTGGTCGTGGTCGGCGGCGCCGTTGCTGCAGCTCTAATCTGTTTCCCGATTAGCACCATGCTACGAGCACCGGTGATCGCATTGAAGGTCATCCTCAACAAGAGCGAAGATCGCCTCACGTTGATCAAGCAGATTGTTGGACTGGCCGAAACGGCCCGACGCGACGGTCTGCTGGCATTGGAGTCGATGGTCCCTGACATTGAGAATTCACTTGTCCGAACTGGGATTCAGATGGCTGTCGACGGAAGTTCTCCCGAAGTGGTCGAGGAGGTCTTGCGCACCGAAGTGGAAGCGATTGCAACGCGACATCGCGAAGGAAAGAGCATCATGGACCAGTTGGGCCGGTTTGCTCCCGCTTACGGAATGATCGGTACGCTGATGGGTCTGATCATGATGCTACAGGACATGAGCGATCCTTCTGGCATCGGCGCTGGAATGGCGGTGGCGTTGATCACGACCTTGTATGGCGCGATCGTCGCGAACGTTTTCTTCAGCCCGTTTGCCGAAAAGCTCGGTTTGATCAGTCGAAACGAAATGGTCAGTTTCGAGATCGCGATTCGCGGTGTGATGGCCATTCAGTCAGGCGAGAGCCCTCGCGCGATCGATCAAAAACTTCGAACGTTCCTTCCCCCCAAGCAACGTGACTCGGAGTAGCCAAATGAATGAAGAACCCGACGTAATCGCCATCCCCGAATGGGTTGTGACCTTCGGCGACATGATGAGTCTGCTGTTAACCTTTTTCATCATGCTGGTCTCTCTGAGTGAGATCAAAGAGGAAGAAACTTACCAAGCACTCGTGGATTCCATGCAACGCCAGTTCGGCTACGCTCGAACCATTGATGCGTTGACACCCGGGGAGTCACGGCCGCGAAGTTCGGCCTACACAACACTGGCGACCACAGGCCGAGCCAAGCGGAAAGATACGGCACAAGGGGGTGTTCCTCAGAAGGCCCCCAGTGGTGAAGAGCCGATGGTTCGTATCGTTCGACCCGGGCAAATGACGGCCGTAGGATCGGTGGTCTTCTTCGAGATCGGTTCTGACAGCGTTACCAAACAGGGGGACGCCGTGATTCATGATCTTGCCGCCCAACTGCGTGGCAAGCCGCAAAAGATTGAAGTAAGAGGGCACGTTTCGTCCGAGTACGCCGCGCGGACGGAAGGTACCGACGAAGCGATCATGCTCGGCTTCCGACGTGCCGCTGCGGTACGTCGACTGCTGGTCGATCGAGAAGGAGTCGATCCAAGTCGGTTCCGCATTTCCTCCGCCGGCGATAGCGAACCGATGAGCCGTACGAGTCGGAGCAGTGCCGTGGCCCGCAATCCGCGTGTTGAGGTCTTCATGCTCGATGAAACCGTCGAAGACCTGCATGGCACCGCCGAAGAACGCAACGCGGCAGTCATTCCAATCAATGATTCGAACCGAGAGGATCAATGAACATGGCCGAGACCACCGAATCCCCTGAATTGCAGTCTGACGAAGAATTACAGCCCCGCGTTGGCGGACGTATGCTGATCATGGCCTTTGTAGGCCTGGTCATCATGCTCGAAACCGCCATGTTCTTCTTTCTTGTGCCTAGCGCCGAGCAAGTTAGCGCATTGGCCGAAGCTCAGTTGATACGATCAGTTCAGGAAGGCGAAGTTGCCGCCGAAGAACAAGCGTCTAGCGAGAATTTGGTCAAGGAATTCAAACTTGGGTTGTTTGGCGAAACGTTTAGCCCCATCGACACGGAACGTTCTTATCGGGTGGAGATCGATCTTTACGGGCTGGTCCGCAAGAAGAATCAAGACAAGATGGAAGCTGAATTCGCGGAGAAAGAGGGAAGACTACGCCACGAAATACGGAGAAAAATTCGTAACAGTGAGCTGAAAGAGCTCAACGAGAACAATTTGGGCTTGCTGGAACGCCGTATTTTGACGACATGTAACCACCTTCTTGAAGAAGACTTGCTTCTAGGCATCGGTTTCAAGAGCTACCAACTGATCGAACAGTAGTGCTTTGGAGCGCGTGAGCCATTGAAAGCACTACCGACGGGTGTGAAACGGCAACCGTGAAACATTCCGTCCCCAACAACTGGTCCAGGGAAGGGCGTTGAAGTGGCTGACCCCAACGACGATTTAACTCAGGCCGAAGGCAAGGATGCGACTGCCTCAACGGAGGCACCAAGCGTTGCCCCTTCGAGCCCTGGCAGCGATGCACTCGGCGCAGACCGACTCAACACCGCAGACATCGAAAAGCTCTTAGACCAGGCCACCGAATCGCTCGAACAGGCAGCCGGTGCCAAGGCTTCGGAAGACCCCGAAACCAAACCTTTCACCCTGGGCGATCTCAAGCCCAAGTCGGATGGGCAGCAGCGGCAACCCATAGACCTGCTCGGCGAGGTTGAAATGGATCTTCGCATTGAGCTTGGACGCACACTGATGCGATTGGATGAGGTCCTTCAACTGCGAAGCGGATCGGTCGTGGCCTTGGACAAGCTAGCAGGCGATCCTGTGGACGTCTTTGTCAATGGCCGACTGATCGCCCGTGGAGAAGTCTTGGTGATGAATGACAATTTCTGTATACGGGTCACAGAACTTGTCGGCGTCTAAACGTTTGTCACGTCGCCAGTGCCCTCAACGCCCGTACCGTCTCCGGAGTTTGGCGATGCCACGAATTCGCCCAGCCATTCTTTCATTCCTCTTGGCAGTTGCATGGCAGGGGAATGCACTGAGCCAGAATGGATCCACCACGATCTACGCCCAACCCCGATCGACTGCGTTGGCGGCATCCGATGCGGCTCAGCCAATGCTCGCGGCAGATCGAGCTGATCCATCATTTCCCTCCCTGAAACCGCGTCCCCCTTCAACGGATGTCGGTCACGGCTCAGGCGAAGTGGAAGCCCGCTCCAGCAAGATTGCCGCGCCCACCATCACCGTTGCAAGTAGTCTCGCGGTCGTGCTGGGTCTGTTCGCCGCGCTCGTGTGGGGCAGCAGAAAATTCGGAAACGGGTCCATGCACAAAGGCTCCATTCCGAAAGAAGTGATGCAATCCCTTGGCTCGACTGCGATCGACGCGAGAACCCATGTGACGATGTTGAGATGTGGCAATCGCATTCTTGTGCTGGGGCAGACGGCGGGAGCAGCCCAGACCCTGTGCGAAATCACCGATCCCGAAGAAGTCCAGGCACTGACGGCCGCTTGCCTGGGAAGCTCCAAGCAGGATTTCGCCACCGCACTGCGAGCTATCGAGGAAGAGAAGACCAGCGGCGGTTTTCTGGGGTCCAAACCCAACAACCTAGCAACTCCAACCCGTCGCCGACTCTTCACATCTGCCTAGGGCATCAAAGTCGTTGGCGAAGCAACTGCCAAACCAGTTGTCATGGCTCCGCAGGTCAGACTCGAACCAAGGATGTTGTCGATAGGCTGCTGAGCCTGCAGCCTCTCACAGCGGCTGACGTGCCAAAATCGAAAGAGAATCAATTCGCAGGGGTCATTCCAAGTCGCTTCAACCAATCGTGACAGAGCGCCGGCCACTGTGCAGCGCCGGGCTGACTCTTGGCCAGTCCCAAACCGTGGGCCCCTTCTGGAAACACGTGCAATTCTGCCTCAACACCATTCTTCAAACAGGCCGAGTAGTAGAGCAGGCTGTTCTCGGCGGGCACGGCCTTGTCCTTCGCCGTATGGAAGAGAAAAGTGGGCGGGGTCTGATCGCTGACCTGACGTTCGTTCGAAAGACTCTCTATCAATCCTGGGTCGGGATCATCGCCTAATAGATTCCTCTGACTTCCCCGGTGAGTGAAAGCCTGGTCGAACACGATCACCGGATAGCACAGAATCGCAAAGTCAGGACGTGAGGAAACTCTGGCCACTGGATCGGTCGCTTTGGAGTCTTCCGCGGCAAAATGTGTCGAAACGGTTGAGCATAAATGGCCTCCTGCAGAAAACCCGATCACGCCAATTCGGTCTGGATCAATGTTCCACTCTTTGCTTCGTGATCGCAGGGTCTGGATCGCTCGCTGTGCATCCAGCATCGGGTAAGGGTGACCATAACCCTTTCCATCGTTTCCTTTACCCCGATGTCGATAAGTGCAGATTGCAGAAGTGATACCGATCGACTGAAACCAATCGGCAAACTGGAATCCCTCATGATCAATTGCGTGCGTATGGTAACCGCCACCGGGCAGAATCACCACAGCGGCAGTTGGTTGTTCGGACTTCGCGCGTGTCAGAATCAGGTCCGGCACGTCGCCCACCTGTCCGCCGCCCTGCTTTGGTGCACCGGGAGCGCCGTCCGGCCACAACACTTCCGTCATCCGAATGGGAGCCTCGCCACGGGTGGGCGCTGAGCACGGGAACACGAAGAAAAGGCAAATCGCCAACATGGTTTGAACTCGCATCCACAAGCCTTTCTCACCGAAGGGAAACTCTGATCACCCCAGCCAAAGAAGGCAGTTTATCGGATCGGCTGACGCTGTGCGCAGACGAGCGGGAGGAGCGGCCTGTGACATACGAGAGTGTTCACGGGGAGAGATCGGCATTGGGTGCCTTCCCGGGAAATTTGCCCGGCTCTTGCCAACCTGAGATCAAACTTCCTCGCCCAGTTTTGACAAGGGTCGGCGATCGAGAAATCGGATCTAGCACTTGGAATTCGGGCGGCGATCAGGAACTGGGGGCCTCGCCAAGTGGAGTCCAAGCCGATATCAATCGAAGTGTACACTCGCTTGCGTTTGCGGGCTAACCTACCCTCCGTTGATCATTCTGCTGTGTCGCAGCTCTCTACAGCTCCTCCGCCCGATCACTCTTCGCAGTCCTTTGGCCTGAAGTGGCGATTGTCGCTTTGGTGGACCATTCTGAGGACCGCGATTGAGGAGCGTTTGGTTTATCGAGGCGACTTCGCGTTGGGAACGCTGATGCGATTCCTACCGATCATCACGCAAATTTTCCTATGGTACGCCGTCTTCGATTCGATTGGCAGCGCGGAAGGCGCCAAGGCAACCACAATTGGCGGCTTTGGGTTCCGCGAGATTGTCGCGTACTACTTGTTGACCATGGTGGCGCGAGCTTTCTCTAGCATGCCCGGCCTGGCCTCTGGAATCGCGGCTCAGATTCGTGACGGGGAGATCAAACGATACTTGATTCAGCCAATCGATCTAATTGGATTCCTGCTAATCAATCGGATCGCCCATAAGTTAGCCTATTACGCAGTAGCGATCGCTCCCTTTGCGTTGGTATTCTTCCTATGCCGACATTACTTCGTCAGCGGCTGGCCAAGCTTGCAGGTGCTCTCGGCGTTTGCGGCTTCGCTGATCATGGGCTTTTTGATCGGATTCTTTACCGAAGCAGCGATTGGCATGATTGGTTTCTGGTTTCTCGAAGTATCTTCCTTGCTCTTCGTCTACATGCTGTTCAGCTTCTTCCTCTCGGGACACATGTTTCCTCTGACGTTGCTTCCGGACGGAATTGAGCAATTCGTGAATTTTCTACCATTCAAGTACCTCGCCTTTTTTCCAGCTGCGATCTTCTTGGGAAAGATTCCGGAGGATCAGTTGGCCGTCGAGTTGGGGATCGAGGCTTGCTGGCTCTTCTTCTTCATCGTGGTGTGCCGAATCGCCTATGCGAGAGGGGTCAATCGATACAGCGGATACGGGGGTTAAGAGTCTTGGCGTCGAACGAACGTTGGCTTGCTAGTCCGAATTACTGGAAAGTATTTCTGACCTTTGCCGGGAACAGTTTGGTGCGTGACATGACGTTTCGCACAAACTTCGTCATTCAGTGCGTCAGTAGCATCGGATGGACCCTGATGAATGTCGGTTTTTACATGATCATCTTTCAGTACACCGACTCACTCGGCCAGGGAAGCGGTTGGGACCGAGACCGATTCTTTCTGTTCCTTGCGACCACTTGGTTCATCAATAGCCTGGTCCAAGCTTTCTTCATGCCGAATGCCGAAGAATTCAGTGAGCTGATTCGTACCGGCGGATTGGACTTTGCCTTACTCAAGCCGATCGATACGCAGTTCCTCGTCTCGTTTCGCAAGGTGGATTGGAGTTCGCTTTCCAATTTCCTCGCTGGATTCGTGATTGCGATCGTCTCGCTGAGAAATTTGGCAACGCAAGAACTGAATCCGATGATTCCGTCGTTGATGTCACTGACGCTCTACGTCGTCTTCATTGGCTGCGGCGTCGCCATCATGTACAGCTTGATGATCTGTCTAAGCGCCACAAGCATTTGGTTGGGACGCAACCAGACGCTTTACAACTTCTGGTTCTATATCACCAATTTCAGCCGCTATCCGATGGAGATGTACAATCGGGGCTGGGGTAAGCCTCTGTACGGTTTTTTCACGTTCGTGGTACCGGTTCTCTTGGTAGTCAATGTGCCTGCAAGATTGATCGCCAAGCCAATCGATCCCCGGACGACTGAGGAATGGATGCTGGTCGGCTGGGCGGTGTTGGCTACGGTGTTGAGCCTACTGGCAAGTCGTTGGGTGTTCAAGCGAGCTCTATCCAGCTATCGCAGTGCGAGTTCTTGAAGAACTTCGGTGTCGGGGTAGCCAAGAAACCGCGGTTTCCAACGAATCAAACCTGACGCTATGTTTCTGTCGCCGTTCCCTCCTGCCGGAACTCTTGCATGCACCAGCCAGAAAGTCCTCTTCCTGACACAGCGACTGGCTTTCGTCCTGAGCAAGTCACGCGTCCTGCCCCCGTCCTACTTAGCTACTACATTCTTTGCAGTCTCGTTCTGGGGCCGCTGTTTCCGATCGCCTTGATTCCTCTTGTTTGCAAGTACCTCACGCTTCGCTATCGATTCGACGAAAGTGGCATCGCCATGCAATGGGGCGTCCTGTTTCGTCGTGAGATCTACCTGACTTATCGAAGAATCCAGGACATTCACCTGACCCGAAACATCGTTCAACGCTGGTTCGGACTCGCAACGCTCGCCGTGCAGACTGCCTCGGGCAGTGCCACTCCCGAAATGAGCATCGAGGGAATCTTGGAAGCCGAGCCACTGCGCGATCACTTGTATGCGAAAATGCGCGGCGCCAAGCCGGGCATCGATGGGGAGACCGAGGTCGAATCGGGACCAGATGAATCACTGGCCTTGCTCGAAGAGATCCGCGATTCGATGCGAACGATTGCCCGGCGAGTTTCCACAGGCGCGGGAGACTCAACCCATGAGTGACTCGACTGCAGCAAAATTGCCTTGGCTCTACGAGGGCATTTGGGGATTCTTGACGAGCGTTTTCTGTGTCCCCCGAGAAGCACCACGACTACCAAGCGTGGACTCAGAGTCTGTCGTGTCTCGCAAACCGTCACCCGCCTTCGTCAGTTATCTGAAGGTTCAACTCTGGTTGGCCATCCTGCTCGCACTGATCGTGACGCTTTTCCTCTCCATCTCGATCATTGTTGCGGCGCAGAATGCGTGGGTCCTGATTGGCACGTGCCTCATTGCATCGCTAATCTTCGTCATGGCGTTGATCGGGTATCTCGCGATCCACCTACGCTACGACACGACCTGGTACGTTTTCAGTGATCGCAGCATGCGACTGCGACGAGGAATATGGATCATCCGGGAATCGACCATCACGTTTGAGAACATTCAGAATGTGAAAGTCACCCAGGGGCCTTTGCAGCGTCTCTTCGGCATTGCCAACGTTGTGGTGGAGACGGCAGGTGGTGGTGGCTCGAGCGGTGAACATGGGGCAGGCCTCTCCATGCATGCTGGACTGATCGAAGGGGTCGCCGAAGCGGCTCAGATCCGTGACGCCATCATGAATCACGTTCGCAACAATCAAACGACAGGCCTTGGGGACGAACGCGATAAGGTGAAGCAGCGTGAGCCATCTTGGTCGCCCGAACAGGTTGCCGTCTTGCGTGAGATACGAGACCTTGCCAAGCAAGCGTCGATCGGCTGTTGAACCCGCTTCAAGGCTCTGGACAGTGAGGATCACTGGAGTCGAAACCGCCTGGCAGCTTTCCATAATCGAGGGTCGGTGGCAACGACCTTGGCCCCCTCGGCTTAGGCTCCGATGCCTGCCAACCACACCAGCAATCCGATGATCAAGAAGCAGGCGAAGCAAGAAACAAAGAACCCAACCAAGTCCTTCTTGGTCGGCCTGACGAACTCCCAATCGGAGCCAGGAAACAGCTTTCGCACCTCGGTTGCCGCGGGGGACGCATAGGCCCGCTGCAACGCCTGATGATCTGCCTCCGGATCGGCAAGCACCGGCGTATTCATCTTTGCGAAGTAGCGATCCAAAACCGACTTCTCATCTCGTCGCGTCACGTAACTCAACACCATCAGCACTAGGAATGGCGTCAGCAACCGCGAAGGGAGTCGCAGCGTTTCCAACGTCGCCTTGGAGACAGTGGAAAGGTCAAAGCCGGCTAGCGAGTAGAGCAGAAAGTCAAGATTCAACGATCCGTTGCCTCGCTTGCGCCCGACAATTCTCTCCGTGCGAATCTTGACGCCGTCGTCTTGCTGCTCCGAGACGAATTCAAGTTGTGGTGCCGAAAGGGGGGCGCCGGCGTCGTCAATTGGGACCACGCCATCCCGCCAGAAAATGGATTCACCTCCAGACTTGATCGCAATCACGATTGATTGTCCTACCTTGGCTTGGGGTGGCGATGCCCCGAGCGACTTGAGCAGTCCCTTGAACTCATCGCTCTCATATGCCGAGGGATCGAACTTGCTCTCGAGGTCCTGACGGGCTTGTTGCCAGGCGTCATACCGGGCGACGTCGGATTCGGTAGCCGGTCGTTCAAACGATTTCGATATTACCTCGGTCGTCGTGGACAACATCGCATGCTCACGCAACTCTGGTCGCAAGAGGGGAATCACTGCGGGGAGAATGAAGAAGATCAGAAGCGAGACCAAGACCGTTCCCCAGACAGCCACACGATTTGCACGGCGCCAGTACATCCCAATCCAGAACGGCGCTGCAAAGAGAATCGGCAATTCCATTGCCATTTTGAACTGGCCAAACACATCGGCATATGTCAAGGAGACGACTGCGGCGCCGACAATGATCAACAAGCCAGTCATCCGTCCGAGAAACACGTACTGCTTCTCTTCGGCGTTGGGATTGATGTAGGCGGCGTACACGTTTCGAACTACCAAGGCCGACGTCACGATCATGTAGGTATCAGCCGAACTCATCATGGCCGCAAGCAGACAGGCCAACATCAATCCGACCAAACCGATATTCAGGGGACCAAGAATCTCGCGTGCTGCGACTCCCCAGACGCGGTCGGGGTCGGCGGCAATCTCGGTGCTGCCGGCCAACAGCGCCAGGGCAATCAACGCGGTTAGCGCCCAGCCGATCGTGCACAGCCGTTTGAGAAAATTGCCAACGACGAGACCGATTCTCGCTTCATCCTCACTCTTGGCGGATCCGCCACCGGTCGCGATGAAATGTGGCTGCACAACGATCCCAACCATACCGAGCAGCGAGAGGGACAGGATGTATTGGATGGGAAACTCACCACTACTCGGACCTGAGAACAAGCTGAAATAATCGGGTGAGACCCGATCGTGCATGATGCGAAAGCCTTCCATCAGACTGTGCGAACCATCTGCGGAAAACCGATCGGCCAATAACCAAAGTCCGTAAGGTATCAGCAGGATCGACAGCAAGATGATGAACAAGCCCTGTATCAAATCGGTCCAGTAGGCTGCGGTGAGCCCACCCAGCACCCCATATAGGATCACAACGCCAGCGATCAGAGGGATCAACGTGAATCGAAGCTCATAACCAAAGAGTCCCGTCTCGAATCCCATCAGGGGCACGGCGAACTTGGCAATCGCCGAGAACATCGTTGACAGGTAGAACATGTAGAAGACGATCGCGAAGAGTGTGTAGGCGACGCCCAAGGCCGGTGATTGGTATCGCTCCACAAACCAATCCCCCAGGGTCAGATGTCGCATCCGCCGGTACCAAACCGCCGTGATCCAGTAGATCGGCGTGACGAACAACCACATCAGCGCCGACCAGACTCCGCTCAAGCCGCTGGTCCATACCGTCCGTCCAACCTGGACCGGCTCGTGGGCTCCGGTGCCGGCGCCGAAGGCCGCGAAGGTCTGCAGCAATTTCCCGAAGCCACGCCCCCCCATGAAGTAATCTTCCTGATCGCTAACGCGCCGCATCGCCCACAGACCAATCCCAATCATGATTGCGAAGTAGGCAACGAGGACGATGTAATCGATGGTCTGCATGCGTCTTCGGCAACGAGTCGCCGCTGGAGGGGGGAGCGAAGGGGAGTTGGCAGAGACCGACAGTGTAATGGCGTTGGGGCGGACCGGGTTTCCTCTGCGGATGAATGTGCCCATAAATTGCCAGCCCCAGTTCGTTTGCCGGCCCCAGTTTGCCGGCCCCAGTTTTCGGGATCCAATTTTCGGGATCCAGTTTGCGGGACCCAAAATGCGGGATCCAGGGGAGCAGCAGCCCGCACCATTTGCGTCACCACGGCCGCGGTCCCCGAGTCGAGACGAGAGCTTTTTTCGAGAACCCGAGAGCTTTTCCTGCGAACCTGTGGTGAGCGGTTGTCCGAAACGGCGGGCGACACTACCAATTAGCTATGCCAAGTCAATCAAGCCGTCGTCGTTTCGCCGAGTATCGGCAGAGTGTCCGTGAACGCCAAGCCAGCGGAGAACGACTGCCACCGCATGGTCACAGCGACCGCAACCCGAAGAAACTGGGGACACGAGACCGTCAATTCTGGGAATTGTTTCGTGCATTCTTAAGGCTGGTCGCCGGCCATCGCAAAGAAATCCTCTTGGCGATGTCTTTGTTGACGATTGGCATTGGCTTGCGTTTGATTCCACCGCTAGGGACCAAGCTCGCAATTGATTTGGCGCTCACCGATCCGCCCAAGCCGATGCCATCGTGGCTTGGTTTTCTTCACTTGCCTAGCGAGCCAATGTCGCTGCTGGTGGCAATCGCCGTGATTGTCGTAGCGGTCACCATGGTTTCCACGCTGGTCCACTTGACCAGTCGCTGGATGGCAACGAAGGCCGTCAATCAAACACAAGTGTCAATTCGTCGGGAAGTTTTTGAACATGCGATCAAGCTTCCCCTGAATCTAGTTCACGACATGAAGAGTGGCGGCGTCGCTAGCCTGATCCGGGAGGATGCGGGGGGTGTTGCGGAACTGATCTTCAGCATGCTGTACAACCCGTGGTGCGCGATCGTACAGTTCGTCGGCAGCCTTATCATTTTGATGCTTGTCGATTGGAAGCTAATGGTGGGCGGTCTCTTGATGCTCCCCTTGGTTTGGATCTCCCATCGAACCTGGATCAATCGAATTCGCCCGCTGTATCGTGACATCCGCAAACAGCGTCAACGAATTGATGCGAATGCAACCGAGACGTTTGGCGGTATCCGTGTGGTGCGTACATTCTCGCGTGATCGGAACGAGTCATCCAAGTTCGTTCGAGAAGGCGACTACCTGGTCCGCCAGCAGCTCTTCACTTGGTGGTGGACACGCATCATCGAGACGATTTGGGAGGTGGTGATTCCGCTCGCTTCCACAGGCCTGCTGCTCTACGGCGGCTACCAGATCATTCATGGCGGGCTAACGCTCGGCGACCTGATGATGTTCCTCGTCTACCTGACGATGTTGCTGGACCCGTTGGCAACCTTGGCTGGGAGTCGCGGTTACCTTTCAAAACAACTTGGCTGGCCTCGATCGCATCTTGGATGTGCTCGACGTTCATCACGAACTCCCAAGCCGGGAAGGTGCTGTGGCGCTTCGCCGGAGTTCGGTTCAAGGCGCTGTATCGATTCGTGATGTTTCTTTTGCTTATCCCGATTCGAAGACTTTGGTCCTGCAAGATCTCACGTTGGACGTCTTGCCTGGCGAGACCGTGGCGCTCGTTGGCCGCAGCGGGGCAGGGAAGACCACTTTGACCAACTTGATCTCGCGGTTTTACGATCCAACCTCAGGCAGCATCAGCCTAGACGGACGTGATCTTCGCGAGATCGAACTCGCTAGCTACCGCAGCCTGCTTGGAATCGTCGAGCAGGATGTGTTCTTGTTCGATGGCACCGTTCGCGACAACATCGGCTATGCACGCCGAAATGCCACGCAAGAAGAGATTGTTTCCGCTGCACGGGCCGCGGCAGCCAACGAGTTCATTGAACGCTTGCCAGATGGTTATGATTCGATCATTGGCGAACGAGGCGTGAAGCTTTCCGGTGGCCAGCGACAGCGAATCGCGATCGCCCGAGCCCTGCTGGCGGACCCAAAGATTCTTGTGCTTGATGAAGCAACCAGCAATCTAGACAGTGAGAGTGAGCGCCTGATTCAGACCAGCCTGAAAGAACTGCTTCAAGATCGCACCGCCTTCGTCATTGCCCATCGGCTCAGCACCATTGCGGGCGCTGACAAGATTGTCGTACTCGACGAAGGTCGAATCGTAGAAGTCGGGACCCATGAAGAGCTGCTGGAGCAGGGCGGACGTTACCGCGACATGGTCTACTTGCAAATGTCTGAACCGGTGGTGCCACAAGCCCGCTGAAAGCCGACTTCGTTACCGTTGGTAAATCGGCAGGTAACCCTTATCGAGTTGCAGCATGATGAGGTTACAAGCTGTAACGTAGACCGGATGGATCTGCCCCTCCCAATACCCGTCGGGACGTTGCTCGCTGACAATGCGATCATAAAGACGATCGCGAAACGGTTCCCACAACTCACTGCCTTGCCGATAAACGACCTGACTGTAATACAGATAGGTGTAGTGCCAGTGGCCGAACGCCCGAGTTCCGTCACTGATGTCGTGGAGGGATTCTTTCGCGTAGCTCAGCATCTCGGGTACGTGCTGGCTATCGTAGTCGCCGGCATTGTAAAGAGCGGCCAGTGCAGCCGCAGTGATTGCCGGTCGACTGCTGCCTTTCTGGCGACTGCTGTAACTGATTCCACCGTCTGGATTCTTGCATCCATAGATGTACTCTTTGGCGTTGTCGATCACCTTCCCACTGACCGGGATTCCAGCATTGCGACATCCTCGCAAACCTTGAACCTGGGTGATCGTCGTGGATCCTTCATCAAAATCGTTTCCTTCGCGAGCCGAGACGTATCCCCATCCACCCGCGGCTGTTTGAGCGCTGCCGCTGAACTCGACCGCCTTGGTCAGCACCTCGACGAGCTCCTGGCGTCGGTCTAGCAATCCTTCTTCGCCCAGAACCTGTGAGAGCATGAGCATGGCGAAGCCGTGACCATAGGTGTATCGCGAATCGGTCTGCGGATCACCGATCAAACCATTGTCACGACTCTTGCTAATCAGGTAGTCCGAGGCCCGGCCAATTTCCTTGGCGTAAGGTCCCTGTGTCGTCGTGCTTCCGCTGGAGATCAGGGCTGTGCCTGCCAGGGAGGCCATCGCAGTCGGGTAGACCTGGGTGTTCCACTGGCCTCGCGATGACTGAGTTCGGCTCAACCAATTCAGTCCCTTGGTGATGGATTCGTCCCACCGCGAGCTACGCTGACCACCCGCCGCCCGCGCCGTCCCCGCGGTTCCGGCCAAGGTCAGCATCGCAGCCGTTTGGAGCCAATCTCTTCGCGTTTGCCGAACTGTCATCTATCGTCTCGCTTCGACCGTTTGAATTTGCTTGAGAGGCTCATGGTCTGTCACCGTTGACAAATTCATTGTACCGCCGTGTGACCGTGGAGAGAAACTTCAATCGCTGGCAACCGAAGCGTGCAAACCCCGCTTTTGTTGGCAACAGGGACAAAAGAAGGTACTTCGCTGAGCCTGGACGATTCGGCGAATTCGTCCCATTTGACAGCGTGGGCACGTGGCGTCGGCTCGATCGTAGACGCGGTGAAAGTGCTGGTACCCCCCTTCGCCGTTGAGAGCGTTTCGATAGGTTCCGTCGCTCAGCGTGCTCCCCTCATGCTCGATCGCCTCCTCCAACACATGGCGCATCGCTCGTTGAATTCGTTCCCACTGGGGACGCGTCAGGCGAGCGCATCGAGTCCGCGGATCAATTCCAGCCAAAAAGAGGATCTCTGCGGCGTACAGATTGCCGATCCCGGCGACCGCCGATTGGTCGAGCAACGCGACCTTGATCGCCCGCTGGCTTGATTTCAATCGTTGCTGGAGTTGGTCCGAGCTGATCCGCAGCGCGTCGACACCCAGCTTTTGGTCCACCAATTCGGCAATCTGCTCCCCGTTCATCAATCGCACGGTGCCCAAACCTCGACGATCCCAGAACAGCAGTTGATCGCTCGAGCCACCGGAGAGCCGTAGCCTCAACCGCAGATGTTCCCGATCGGGTGGGTCAGCGAGCAACACTAGCCCCGTCATCCGCGGCTCAATGACCAAGAATTGGTCCCCCTCGAACTCGATCACGACACGTTTTCCGCGGCGTCCGACGCGGAGGATCTTCCTACCTCGAAGACGTCGGTTCAAAGCATCGATGCGGGGCTGGAGCAGAATGGGGCGAAGAGAGCAGGCAGGTTTTTCCGCCGATTCGACTCGACTCCCAACCACACCCAGGACGCCACGTCGCATCGTTTCGACTTCTGGTAGTTCGGGCAAAGCAGTCCCCTCGATGATTCGAACATCCGATGATTCGAACATCCCTGACGCTGTCTTGTCGGGCCCGGACAGGTTGGATCGTCCTGAACCTCCCCAGCCAGATGTCCCCCGTTCCTCGCGTTGACCGATTGTCTCGCCGCAGTGAGAATCGAGCGTGAATGTAGCGGCACCGCTACGGTCCCTTAAGAGTGAGTCCAGGCGAAACCAGATTTTACGTCCGTCCTCCAGTCGCTCACGCTGATCGACTGGAAAGGATTCGACGCTTGCCGATCGAGAATTCCAGCCATGAGTACCTTACCAGGCGCGTCGAGCGCCTCGACCGCGGTCCCCGACAGCCAAGGCCGTTTCGGCATGTTCGGGGGCCGATTTGTCCCAGAGACCTTGACCCGGGCTCTGGATCAATTGTCGGAGGAATACGAAAAGGCCAAGAAGGACCCGTCGTTTCGCAACGAGCTGCAGGGGCTACTGAAGACCTTTGTGGGGAGACCAAGCCCCCTGTATCACGCTCGTCGACTGAGCGAAGCAGTCGGCGGTGCGCAAATCTGGCTCAAGCGGGAAGACCTCAACCACACCGGTGCGCACAAAATCAACAACACCGTGGGGCAGGCTCTGCTAACACTACGGATGGGCAAGACACGTGTCATCGCGGAGACCGGTGCCGGACAACATGGGGTCGCCACCGCCACCGCGTGTGCCCATTTCGGGCTGCCATGCGTGGTCTACATGGGAAGCGAAGACATCCGCCGACAGAAGCCCAATGTGTTCAGCATGAAGCTCTTGGGAGCTGAAATCTGCCCGGTCGAGAGTGGATCCAAAACCCTGCGCGACGCCGTCAATGAGGCGATGCGTGACTGGATGTCATCGGTGGAGCAAACTCACTACATCATCGGCAGCGTGATTGGGCCTCATCCCTTTCCCATGATGGTCCGAGACTTTCAATCGGTGATCGGCCGCGAGGCTCGTGAGCAGTGCCGAGACTCCTTCGAGCGGTTGCCCGACTGCATCGTGGCCTGCGTCGGTGGCGGGAGCAATGCGGCAGGCATGTTCTATCCCTTTATCGACGACGATGAGGTACGACTCGTTGGTGTGGAAGCCGGTGGTCGAGGCGCAGCACCAGGTGATCATGCATCCCCCCTTTCCTTTGGAAGCCCCGGGGTCCTGCATGGCAGCTACAGCTATGTGATGCAGGACGACGATGGTCAAACCTGCGATGTGCATTCGATGAGCGCTGGTTTGGACTACCCCGGCGTGGGTCCCGAACATAGCTACTGGAAAGACACCGGTCGCGTCGAGTACCGTGAGTGCGGTGACGACGCGGCCATGCAGGCCTTTGACCGACTCGCTCGCAGTGAGGGCATCATCGCGGCACTCGAAACGAGTCATGCGATCGCCAAGGCCATTGAAATTGCCGGTCAGATGCCCGCCAACCAACACATCGTGGTCTGCCTGTCGGGACGCGGTGACAAGGATGCCATGGAGATCGCCCGTTTGCGTGGCGAGTCTTGGTAAGAACCACCAGACCCGAGCTATCAGTGATCACGAGATCGATTCTGCTTACGAAGTCACGGTAGGTCAGCGTTACTTGAAGGCAATGTCCCGTCACTTGAAGGCAACGTCACTTGAAGGCAACGTCACTGGGCAGTGCGATCTCAGACCATTCCCCTTGGTGCAATCATGATCAAACTAACTTGGCTATCACACGGCAGCTGGTTGATTGAAGCAGGTGGATCCCGCATCTTGCTCGACCCATTCTTAACAGAAAATCCCGCTGCGACTGCGAAGGCGGAGGAATTTGAGGACATCAGCCATATCCTGGTCTCCCACGGTCACTTTGACCATGTGGCCGACGCCGCTAGCATCGCCAACCGGTGTGGCGCTTCGATCGTCGCTGTCTTTGAGATTGCGCAGTGGTTCGCGGATCAACAAGGCGTGAAGTCAACCATCGGCATGAATTTGGGCGGACAAACCAAGCTTCCATTTGGCACCATCAAGATGGTTCCCGCGCTGCACAGCAGCAATCTGCCCGATGGAAGTTATGGAGGCAATCCGGCAGGCTTCGTGCTAACCATCGAAGAGAAGCGAATCTACTTTGCTTGTGACACGGCCTACTTCAGTGACATGAGGCACTATGCCGGCGGCGTGGAGCTAGCGATTCTGCCGATTGGTGACCTCTACACGATGGGAATCGAAGACAGCTTAGCTGCAATCAAGCTGATTGATCCGAAGATCGTCCTCCCCGCCCACTACAACACCTGGCCTCCGATTACCGTTGATGTCAAAACGTGGCGGATGCGAGTCAGCCAGGAGACGGGCGCTGAACCGGTTGTCCTCGAAGTGGGTGAAACGTTTGAACTGTAAGCCGAATGTATTGTTTCAATTCCTCGAGTCGGGAGAGTCTCCTTGACGGCCACATCGAGGGTCGCACTCGTGACCGGTGCGGGGTCGGGTATCGGGCGTGCTGTTGCGATTGCGCTGTTGAAGGATGGTTACGAAGTGGTCCTGGCGGGACGCCGCGAGGAGATGCTGCTGGAAACCGCACAGCTCGCCAGCAATGCGCAAGTGACGTTCACAGTGCACTCGACCGACATCACGAATCCCGCGAGCGTGGACTCGCTCTTTTTGAGAACGCGAGAGGCGCATGGTCGTTTGGACGTGCTCTTCAACAACGCGGGGATCGGTGCCCCAGCGGTCGAAATCGATGCTTTGTCGCTCGAACAGTGGCGGCAGGTCGTCGACGTGAACCTGACTGGTGCATTTCTCTGTGCTCAAGCCGCGTTTCGCTTGATGAAATGTCAGTCACCGGGGGGAGGTCGCATCATCAACAACGGGTCCATTTCCGCAACGACTCCGCGTCCGCTCTCGGCTCCCTATACCGCCACCAAGCATGCCATCACAGGTTTGACCAAATCGATTGCTTTGGACGGACGACCGTACCGCATTGCCTGCGGACAAATTGATATTGGAAACGCCGATACAGCGATGGCCTCCAAGGCGATCCAGGGAATCCGACAGGCCAACGGATCGATTACGGCTGAGCCGCGTCTCGGGTTGGAGCATGTTGCCCGCGCCGTTCTGATGATGGCCAATCTGCCTCTCGACGCAAATGTACTTAGCATGACCGTCATGGCCACGAACATGCCGTTTGTGGGTCGGGGTTAGCGAGCGGCTGCTGTCGATAGACGGCTCTTCTCAAAAAACCAATCCCTCAAGAGCAAAACCTCGCCGCCGTTCGCTCTATACTGGATCTCCCCTCACAGCGTCGCAAACTTCCTGAAGCGACTGCCCCTCCTTCCTTGACGCTCCCCTGGATCTGGTATGCAACGGCTCTTGATCATCCTGGTCTCGGTCTTGGTTCCGTTCATTGCGCATGCGGAGGCCGAGGACTGGAAACTCCAGCCGCTGCGATACAACCAGGAGAACCTTGTTGTGGATCTCGGAGTCGGATTGTGGGCTTGGCCGATGCCAGTCGATTACGACCGAGATGGAGACCTGGACCTGCTGGTTGCATGTCCTGACAAGCCATCCAATGGCGTCTACTTCTTCGAAAACTCCTCACAAGATACGAGCGTCAAGTTCCCAGTCTTTGAGGCAGGCGTTCGAATTGGCGGGGCAGGACAGAACTATCAAGTTAGCTATGTCGACGGTGAGCCACATATCCTGAAGCCAGGCTTTGAATTCATACGGGATGGAGAAACGGGACAATTTGATTTTGAGAAGGCAAAGAAGATCTATCCAAGAAGCAACGTCCATGAGAATGCAGTCCGTGCGAATATGTGGCGTTACGTCGACTACGACGAGGATGGTGACCAGGACCTGATTGTGGGTGTCGGCGACTGGACGGACTATGGATGGGACAATGCCTATGACAGTCAAGGTCAGTGGCGCAACGGACCTCTACATGGCTACGTCTATCTGATTGAGAACAATGGATCGAACGCCCAACCTGACTTCTCCGACGATCCTGTACGGCTTCGTGCTGGCGGGGGCGACATCGATGTATACGGTTGGCCTTCGCCAAACTTCGCCGACTTCGATAACGACGGTGATCTTGACTTGATCTGTGGCGAGTTTCTCGACGGCTTCACCTATTTCGAGAACGAGGGAACGCGTAGCAATCCGGCTTACGCAGCAGGACGACGATTGCAAGACAATCACGGCGCCCCACTGGTCATGGATCTGCAAATGATCACACCCACTGCCATCGATTGGGACCAAGATGGCGATGTGGACCTCATTGTGGGTGACGAGGATGGACGCGTTGCCTTGATCGAAAATACCTTTGAAGAAACGGGCACGACTCTGAATGGAGAACCAACCTTCAATCCTCCCGTCTATTTTCAACAGCAGGCCGATACGCTGAAGTTCGGTGCATTGGCGACCCCTTTCGCGTACGACTGGGATCGTGACGGCGACGAAGACATCCTTTGCGGCAACACAGCAGGCTACATCGGTTGGTTTGAGAACCTTGGGCAAGGAGATAACAGCTTGCCCTCCTGGTCTGCCCCGAAGCTTCTGCGGGTCCAATCGAGTCGCGACGCCAAGCCACAACCGTTCCGGATCATGGCGGGACCAAACGGATCCATCCAGGGCCCTGGCGAGGCCAAGTGGGGCTATACCACGTTGAGCGTTGCCGACTGGGATGGGGATGGAGACGGCGATATCCTCTACAACTCGATCTGGTCGCGACTCGGACTACTGCGAGGAGATGGCGAGACGTTGCAGGAAGTCCCCTTCGATATAGGGGTCTCGGAGCAACCACCCCGTTGGTACTGGTGGGATCAGGAATCGGACACTTCCTTGACGCAATGGCGAACGACGCCGGTAGCGGTCGACTTCGACCGCGACGGTTCACTGGATATCGTGTCCCTGGATCAGGACGGCTTCCTTACCATGAGATCGTCTGACGCAAAGGCGATGCGTCTGTTCGTCGATGAAGACGACCAAGCCATCTGCCTCAACGCAAAAACCTGTGGCGGATCGGGTCGCATCAAACTCGCAGTCGCTGACTGGGATGGCGACTCCAGGATGGATGTCATTGTCAATTCCGAGAATGCGACGTGGTATCGAAACTGTCTTTCCCGCGATGGGAAGATCGTGCTCAAGAGGATCGGAAACTTGGCGAGGCGAAACGTGGCTGGGCACACGTCCAGCCCCGCAGTCTGTGATTTCGATCGCGATGGCAGGTTGGATTTGATCGTGGGATCAGAAAACGGACGCATCTACTACATCAAGCACGATGATTGTGTTTCGTTCACGGAACAAGCATTGCAGGCTCGCCAACCGATTGCACCAGAGTCACCTCGTTTCCCAGGCCTGGTGAAGGAAGAGTTTGTTTTCACCAAATCCAGCTTCCCAGAGTGTCATGCTTCAACGATCTGTGAAACAAACCGCGGACTGGTGGTCGCTTGGTTCGGCGGGACCAAGGAGAAAGACAAGGATGTCGGGATTTGGGTAAGCTATCACGACGGTGTCAATTGGTCGGCGCCCAAGGAGTGGGCCAACGGAATTCAGCATGCTGACCTTCGTTACCCCTGCTGGAATCCTGTTCTTTTTCAATCACCTGGAGACGGGCCAACACTCCTGTTCTTCAAAGTTGGTCCCGATCCGGCTCATTGGTGGGGCGAGATGATGCTCAGTTACGATCGGGGACGCACATTCCGTGAGCGACGTCGTCTGCCCGAATCGATTGATGGTCCCGTCCGCTGCAAGCCTCTTCTTCTCGATGACCACACGTTGCTATGTGGATCCTCGACCGAGCATGACGGATGGCGAGTTCACTTCGAGCAAGTCAAGCTTGCCAATGGAATCCCAGCGGGCAGCTGGAAGCGAATCGGCCCGGTCAACGACAAGGAGGACTTCAATGCAATTCAACCGACGTTTCTCCGCCAGGCCGATGGCCGAATCCGTGCGCTCTGCCGCACGAAGGAGGGGGTGATCAGCACCACCTATTCCGATGATCACGGGGAAACGTGGTCCCCGATGGAGGCGACCAGCCTACCGAATCCCAACTCCGGGATTGAGGTTGTCACACTAAGCGACGGTCGGCACCTGCTCATCTACAACCATTTAGGCTCGGGAACGACCGGTTGGGGCCGCCGCGGGCTGTTGAATCTGGCGGTTTCCAATGATGGCGTGAGTTGGTACCGGGCAGCAGTCTTGGAACGCGAGCCCAAAGCCGAATTTAGCTACCCTGCCATCATTCAAAGTGAGGATGGACTCATTCACTTGACCTACACCTGGAAACGGCAGCGCATCAAACACGTGGTGATCGATCCGGCTTTGCTTCAAACCGGTGAACGACTGGACCGGGGAAACTGGGATCGAGAAGTTTCGCCCTGACGCTTCGGTAAAATCGGACCCAAACTCCACGATTGGTTCGCTGAACGCTCAAGAGGGGCTGTCGGTCGTCGCTGGCCGCTCCCGGACCAGTACATCATCGCCATCGATCTTGATCTCGAAACAGTCCACCTTGGTTCGAGGATTGTCCTCCCAGGAACCGTCCTTGATACAGAACCGCCAGGCGTGCCAAGGACAGGTCACCGTATGATCCTCGACGTAACCCTCGGCGAGGGACGCGCCCATGTGGGGACACAAGTCGTCGATCGCAAACCACTCATCCCCGGTGCGAAAAACCGCCACCATGCGACCGTCCACCGGAACCGCCCGCCCCTGGCCATCCTCAAATTCCGAGACCTTCCCGACTATTTCAAACTCGCTCACGACTGGCTCTCTCTCACCAAAAACTGGGTTCCCTTGCAAAACTGGTTGTCTGTCCGACACACTTTAGCGTGGCGGGATTTCCTGCCCACCGCCCAAAGCGCTCGTAACCCGACCGAATCACAGAACCGCCCAAGCTAACCTGATGATCAATCAATCTCGACGAAAGCTGCTTGAATCGCGAATCTGGCCGCACGTTCAGACGCCTGCCCAGTACGTGGGGGGCGAGCGAAACATTGTGGTCAAAGACCACCGAGTGGTACGCGGAAAGCTCTGTCTCGGTTTTCCCGATGCCTACACGATTGGAATGAGCCACCACGGGCTTCAGGTTCTCTACTCCCTGATGAATCGTCGTGACGACTGGTGCGCCGAGCGGGTCTTCGCTCCCTGGCCCGACATGGAGGCGTTGCTGCGCCAACATCAGCAACCCCTCTACAGCCTGGAGACATTCACGGCGCTCCGCGACTTCGACGTGATTGGTTTATCCCTTCAGTACGAGATCAGTTCTCCAAATGTACTCACGATGATTGAATTGGGAGGGATTCCACTGGAGGCAGTCGAACGGACGATGTCCGACCCCTTGGTTCTGGCTGGCGGGCCCTGCTGCCAGAACCCGGAGCCAATGGCCGACTATTTCGATGTGATGATCTCCGGCGATGGCGAGCCAATCTTGCCGGTAATCTGTGACCTCTGGTTGGAACAGAAACAGAAGGTCCGCCGCGAAGATGGCAGCTTTGCCAACGGTGCCGAGGGAAAGCGGCAACGGAGCGAGGCCTTGGCAGTGGTCGCTAGAACGATCGAATCGGCCTACGTTCCTCGATTCTATCAACCGGAGTACGCGGACGGCCGCATCCTGGCACTGAATCGGACCCGCGATGATGTCCCTGCAACGATCGCACCAAGCGTGATCGGGGACCTCGATTCCATCCCACTGCCGACAAGTCCGATCGTTCCCTACATCGAGTGTGTTCACGATCGAATCGCCGTTGAGATCATGCGTGGCTGCCCTCACTTGTGCCGTTTCTGTCAGAGTACGGTGATCAAACGCCCGCTACGAATTCGCGAAGTCGACACGATTGTCGAGGGCGCCTTGGAGAGTTATCGAAACACAGGCTTCAACGAGATCAGCATCCTGTCGCTGTCCAGTAGTGACTATCCTCACTTCGAGCCGCTGGTCATGAAGCTGCATGAAGTCTTCAAACCGCTGGGCGTTAACATCAGTGTGCCGAGCCTGCGAGTCAACGAACAGCTTCGTACCTTGCCGATCCTGCTGGGTAGCGAACGTCGCCGCAGCATGACGTTGGCGCCCGAGGTAGCGAGGGACGATATGCGGGAGCAAATCCGTAAGAAGATCAAGAACAGTGACTTGATCGAAGGATGCCGCGTCGCTTTTCAAAATGGATTCGATAGTATCAAACTCTACTTTATGTGCGGACTTCCGGGCGAGCGACCAGTCGATCTTGATGGTATCATTGATTTGGCAGAGACCATTGCGACGGTGGGGAAAGAGGTCAACGGTCGCTATGCACGAGTGACGGCAAGCGTTTCGAACTTCGTCCCAAAGGCACACACGCCCTATCAATGGAATGGGATGCAACGTCGTGAATACTTCAAGTGGGCGCATCGATACCTACGCGACCGCCTCCAGATCCGCAGCGTCAGCGTCAAGTGCCACAACATCGAGACCAGCCTATTGGAAGGTGTGCTTAGCCGCGGTGACCGGCGGACCGGAAAGGCGATTCGCTTGGCTTGGGAACGTGGAGCCAGGATGGATGGTTGGACCGAGTATCTCGATGCCGACCGCTGGTGGAAGGCGATCGCCGACGCGGAGATCGACGTCGAACGCCAAGTTCACGAGAAGTATGAACTGCTAGATAAACTCCCGTGGGACCATGTCAATGTCAAGTTTGGACGTGCCTATTTGGAGAAAGAGCAGGGCAGGGCAGCCATCCAATTGGCGGACCTCGCCAATGCCATCTAGCAAACGGGGCCATCTAGCAAACGGGGCCATCTAGCAAACGGGGCCATCTAGCAAACGGGGCCGGATGACCGTCTCGTCCACTGACAGGTTTTGTGACACCAGGCAGGAGATGTCGACAGAGATTTGTGACCTAGGATTCTTCGGCATACGCACTTCGCTCCGAGGAATCTCATGGCCGCACATCCCACCTATTCCGGACGATCATCCTGTGGAGTGACCCATCGGTCGTCCGCTCCAGGACAATCGATCTTCTGGTTTGCCACGACGACGCTGCTCGGCGCTTTCCTTGTCTTTCAGGTGCAACCGGTCATCAGCAAGTGCGTGCTTCCGTGGTTCGGTGGGACCCCGGCCGTCTGGACGACCTGCATGCTGTTCTTCCAGCTACTGCTTTTCGCAGGCTACCTCTATGCGCATCTGCTCCGGTCATGCCTTCAGCCTGCCATGCAAGCTTCCGTCCACTTGCTGCTGCTAAGCGCGGCGGCCCTGATGCTGCCGATCGAACCCAGCGAGACTTGGAAGCCCACGGGTAGCGAAACGCCGGCGGTTCATCTCCTGTGGATGTTGGCCGCACATGTTGGATTGCCATATTTTGTACTCTCGAGCACAGGACCATTGATCCAAGCCTGGCTGAGCTACCAGGAGAATTCACAACGCGTCTACCGCCTCTATGCACTCTCCAACGCGGGTTCTTTGGGAGCTCTCCTAAGCTATCCATTCCTGGTCGAACCCATCTTCTCAGTGTCCAGCCAATCGATGATCTGGTCACTGATGTTCTGCGGTTTCGTTCTTGTTCAGGGAACAGTTGCTGTTCGGCTATTTCGATTCCGGGGAGCAAGGCCTGAGCCAGCCAATTCGGAATCTGACGATCGGCAGGGCCTTGCTCCGACTTGGCCTCTCCGATTCGTCTGGGTTGCGCTTCCCGCTCTTGCCTCAACGATGCTGCTTGTGGTTACCAATCACGTCTGCCAAGACGTCGCGGTGATTCCCTTTCTGTGGGTACTTCCCCTGAGTCTCTACTTGCTCAGCTTTGTCATTTGCTTTGACTCCCCCCAGTGGTACAAGCCAAAGTGGATCGCTGCGGCGACGCTGCTGTCAATCATGGCGATCCAGATCAAGTCGGTCTTGCCCGGCTCCGTACAACTCCTCGCCGAAGTCGCCTGCTACATGCTGATCTTGTTGGGTGTTTGCTTGCTCTGCCATGGCGAGGTTGCTCGCTTGAAGCCAGCGGCCTCCTTCCTAACGCAGTTCTATTTGCTGCTCTCGGCGGGGGGCGCAGTGGGTGGCATGATTGTGGCAGTCATTTGCCCGATGGTACTGAGCACGCATCTGGAGCTTCCCGTGACATTGTCACTCGTGACCGCCCTAGCATTCCTGATGTACTTTGCTTGCCGTGGCTGGAGATATCCGCGGTATGACTGGCATGCTGCCTACCGATTGCGTTACGGAGCTTTGGCATTGCTGGTCGCTCCTCTGCTGGCGATGACGCTGGCCTCTCAAGACGAAACGATCGCCTCCGAGCGAAATTTTTTTGGGGTACTGCAAGTGCGTCGCGACGACCAAGGGACGCGACTCGTTCACGGAAGTACGATTCACGGCATGCAGCTCAAAGGAGATCAAGCCCTCGAGCCGACGACCTACTACGGACGTCAAAGCGGAGTCGGATTGGCGATCGAAGCGAAGCAGCGGGAGCAGAAGTCGTTGCGGATCGGCGTGGTCGGTCTGGGTTGTGGCGTGCTTGCAACCTATGGACGGCAGGAGGACTCTCTCGACCTGTTTGAGATCAATCCGGCCGTCGTCGAAATCGCAAACAGACACTTTACATTTCTTACCCGAAGTCAGGCTCCCATTCGGACGCACCTGGGGGACGGACGCTTGGCTCTGGAGCGGCATGCCCGAGGCTCGCTTCGATCTACTGGTGCTCGATGCCTTCAGCAGTGACGCGATTCCAGCACACCTCCTCACGCGAGAGGCCATCGCGCTATACCAGAGCCCGCTTGAAGCACAACGGCATGCTGGCGATCCATCTTTCCAACAATCACCTCGATCTGGTGCCACTTACCCACCGTCTCAGTCATGATGCTGGCCTGGAAAGCCGTCTGATTCTCAGTCGCTGCTGATCAAGCAAGAGGGTTGCAACAGGCCTCGTGGATGCTGGTCGCTCAACCTGGCAATTCCATCTGGGCGTCGCCGTCCCTGGCCAACGCGACCCGGGCAACCATCGAAGAGCTTGAAAAGGCTCCCCTTTGGACCGACCAACGACACAACCTGGTGAGCGTCCTGAAGATCTGGTAGCGACTGCCAATCGCCTCCCGGATTGCTAGCAAGTAGCAAGCCAATTCTCAGCATAGGTAGCCAGTACCCTTGCGTGAGCAAGACCACGACAGGTTGGAGGCTTCCGACCGAACTTGATCTTGCCGGCTGTTTCACGCCTTTGATAGGTTTCGCTTCGTCCCTGAACCAGGTTGCCATTCTTTTCGCGGATTTGGCTGAAGCTTCGTGCTCAAGGCAGACGATAAGCCTAGTGTTTCCGTCCTCTTTGCGCTGAAAAGTCTCTTTTCGCTTACGGATTGCATCCTGGGACAAGGATCGCGGCGCTGACGACCGACACGGAAACGGCCAAAAATCGTGGCGAATTCGCGGAATTTGCTGAGACAGGCCCGGTCATTCATGCGCTTTTGCATCCTCTGGATTCGTCACTGCCTCTCATGGCAGGAAACGAGGCCGGTGGATATTCCTGTCCCTCCTGGGAGCAATTCGACGATGCAAATCTACGGCCCCTATCGGGTTTCGACGACTCAACCAACGACCTCGGCACAGCGAGCTCAGCCGCAAAGGTCGGTCGATGCCGCACCGAAAAGCAGCTCGACTCCGATCGATCAACTCGACCTATCGAACTCGATTTCAAGCGTCAATCGAATGCAATCCTCGAGCGAGATTGCGGGCGGTGGCGAGATTCGGATCGAGCGAGTCGCAGAAATCCGTCGACAAATCGCCAGCGGCGGCTACGAGACAGCGGAAAAGCTCGATGCCGCCCTCGACCGTCTACTGGATCAGTTCGCCTGATCGTCGCGCCGACCGGGAGAACGCAAACGTCGACAGTCGGATAGAATGAAGCAGGTTGTTTCGTCGCCTCGCGGCTCGACGCGAGAGCGACGATGGTTCCTGCCCGATTTTCAATCCACCATCCGATTTCCATCGTGTCCTCTCCCTCCGAATCTCTGCAGCCGCTCGACGTTTCCCTGTCGCCACAGGAGCGGTTTGAGGAGTACTTGCAGACCCGCGGATTGCGGCAAACCAATCAACGTAAGTTCTTGATTGAGGCGGTTTTTCAAGAACATGACCATTTCGACGCCGATGAGCTCATCGATCGGCTGCCTCGAAGAGGCGAGCAAAACTATGTCAGCTCAGCCACCGTCTATCGAACGCTCCGAGAGTTTGTCGATGCGGGACTACTGAAGAGCTTCCAGCTTGATGGGCGAACCGTCTACGAATTGGATTATGGATACCCACAGCACGATCATCTCTACTGCACGACCTGCCGCAAGCTGATTGAGTTTCAGAGTGATGAGCTGATGTCGATCCGTGATGACGTGGCTAACGAAAAGGGCTTTCGTGTGACCGGTCACCGGATGATCATCCATGGAATCTGTCGCGACTGCGGAAAGCGACGACGCAAGAAGAGGAAGCAGGACTTGGTGTGATCCGATCGGCGGGCTACCGTTTCGTCGGCTCCAACGTGTGAGAGGCCGTTCCAGCTCCACCGTCCCAGCTCGACGGGGATCCCCTAGCCGATTACCGCTCAGGTCTCACGCTTGTTCGGTCAATTGCTTGAGGATCGCGTCAAAGACCATCTCGTTTCGGTCAAAGTCGCGGCTCTCGGCTTGCATCTGGATCACGTAGGTCTTGCCTCCCCGTTCCAGGATCAGCAATCGCGAGATGACCAGGAGATCCAGGTAGTAGAAGCGGAACTCAACAAGTCTCGCGACGCCAGGCATCTCAGGAAGGGGGAGTTCCTCAAGCTCGACTTCGCCGTAATCCGTTTTCAAACGAACTGAAAGCCTCTTCGACCAATTCCTCGTAGAGCTGGCCCTCGTGTTCACGCTCTAGCGAGAAAAAGCCACCAGCCGGCAATTCGAGCGTCACCCCCTCTTGGCCTTCGGCCTCGCTGCGCTCAACCGGCTTCCAGTTTTCTGGATAAAGGAAACTAATACCAAATGAATCAAACGTTGCCGGCATCTTGGCTGCGTTGGTTGGTAGGAACGAACTGGACTCGGGGCATCATTGCCTAGAATCCGAACTTCTCCCAGTCGGGGTAAGACCGGGGGACTTCGCTATCGGGGCGAGACGACCAATTCGCCGGGAATTCTGAGGGCGTTTTGAGCGGCCAATGGAAGCGGTTCCGGTTGCCACAGGGGGGCTCAGTTTGGTATCTCCAAGCCGACCAGGTCTCCTCGGATGGATGATGAAACGCTCTCAACTCCTGATCGCCTCCACATGTCTGCTAGCCGCGATCGCGGGCTTACCCGGTTGTCGCGCCATTGGCCGTTTCGGGGACAGTCGCCAATCGATTGCCGCGCGGCGACTCTCTGGACAGGGATTCCAAGCGATGCATGATGGTCAGTGGGAGATCGCCGAGAAACTCTTCACGGACGCCCTGGAAGTCTCCAAGGCGGATGACCGGGCTCATTGGGGTCTCGCTGAGTCCTACTGGAAGCGGGGAGACCTGGAACTGGCAGTCGCCCACATGGAGCAGGCTGTTCGCCTCAGTGCGGGCGATCCGAAGTTCGTACAGCGACTCGGCCGTATGTATTTGGAACTCGGTCGATTGCAGGAGGCAGAGACTCACAGTCTGTGGGCCCTGGAATCGAAAAGGGATTCCTCGGAAGCTTGGGCATTGCGTGGTGACTGCTTGAAGGCCGCTGGAGAGCTGGACGATGCATTGGCGTCCTATCACCGTGCGCTCGCTCTCCAGCCCGACTATGCCGAGGTGCAGCTCCAGGCGGCCGATATTTACCTCGCCCAGCGTCGCTTCGACCGCTTGCTCGCCACCTTGGACCGACTTCAAGATGGCATGGGGGTCGATGACGCTCCTTCACAGGTCGACCTGTTGCAGGGAATTGCGATGAGGGAGCTGGGACGCGCGGAGGAGGCGCGGCGCTGTTTTGCCAGAGCCTCGGCCAAGGACATCGACGATGCCACGCCGCATCTCCAACTAGCAGAACTTGCCATGGAGCGCGGCGAGATCGCGACCGCACGGGCCTCGCTCGATATGGCCATGCACCTGAATGCGGATTCGAATGACGAATCGGCCTGGATGAAGCAGTTGCAGGACCAGCATGCTAGGGTTGCGCGTGAAGCCTCGACGCTTAACGTCATGCCTGAGCGCCGCTAAGCATCGGCACCCCATTAACGGTGGTACCGGCGATAGCGATTACAACGGCGCCGTCATTGACTCTGCGAATCATCCTCGATTTGCGAGTCGTGGACGATTGTGATTGATCGGGACACGTCGGATCGAAAAAAACAGCGGCAAGCTTACGGCCCGACAGCAAAATTCAGCGTAAGCTTCCCTTGGACAATTCTGCACGGGTGCACGTTGATCGTGTATCAAACCCCTCAGCTGAGAATCTACATGCCGCTGTCAAACGTATCCAGATCCGCCGAAGGTCCCGTTTCCGCAGTTGCTCTGAATTCGAGCCAAAGTGCGGGACGAACGGTCGCTGGCGACGATTTTGTGGACCGACGACGATCACCCAGCGGCGATCGGGACCGTCCCGAACGGCGTCAATTCGGTAGCTCGCATTCGGGGCTCTCTGATGCTGGCCGCGAACTGGCCTTCGCGATCGACCAGTACAAGGTTCAACACCATCGCCGCTACCTGACCTGTGATGAAATGCTGCTCGTCCTTTCGAGGCTCGGCTACGCGAAGCAGGATGCGTCTCTCACTTGATCAGTGGCTGAACCAACTGCCTGCGTGTGACGACACTCCTCACGACTCCCCCTTCTCCTCGCAAAACCGCCACGTCGCTACCGGCATCATAGAGCCGGAGCAGGACCTGCAAGTGACGGTCTTCAACGCGCGCTTTCACGACAGGGCTCCACTCAACGACTGGCTCGCGTGCGTCAAGATCTGCATACCACAAAAAGCCTACGATTCTGCCTGCTCGCTGCACGAGTACGATTGGATGATTGCAACGCCTGGCGCGATGCCTGGCCTCGGTGACGTCGATGGGTGCGTTGACGACCGCGAATCGATCGACGGAAACCCCGAAGGAAATCGCTGGCAGGTTTCCAACCTCTAGTAAACGCTGCGCCAAGAATCTTTGTCCGGCGGCTAGAATTCCAGCTTCTTGTCCGTGCCGCAAAACCTGCTCCAGCTCGCTCCTTGCCATCGCCAAGCGTACCGGAAAGGGGGTCTGCCCGGTAATCCTTTGCAGGCCGAGTCCCAAGAGTCCAAGCACCAAGGAGACCGGCGAGAAGAGGGTGGCGGCGATGAGCAACAACGGTCGTGTGGCCCTGATCAACCGATACGGGGCATGAAAAAAGAGATACTTCGGCAATAGCTCACCAAACACAAAGACAACCGGAGTCATCAGCATGGGACCAAGAAGCTCAGCTGCCGAATCGTGATCAAAGAGTGAGGCCCCGACCATCACCACCGCCAGGCTCGTCAGGTAGTTCGCGAGATTATTTCCGACCAGTGTTGTGGCGACAAAAATGGATGGATGATTCAACAGCCAAATGATACCGCGGGCGGCTCTCGAACCGCTGAGGCCATCCAAGACCAAGCGTGTTCTTGATACTCGATAGAGACCTGTTTCTGTCCCGCTGAAGAACGCACTCAACATCAAGCCGACAAGAAAAAGAAGCCCCGCAAGAATCATGTTGGCGTTCCTTCCACATTGGGAATCGGCGCGATGTCGATCAGGAGACCCTCGTCCAACAGACTGACTACCGTCAGTTGAAAACGACCGAGAGGAGCAACGTCGCCTGGCCTTGGAAATCGCCCACAATGTCGCTGAACGTAGCCGGCAAGCGTGATGACACCCTCGTCGGATGCCTCGATCCCCAGCCGTTTCGTCAAACTTCGTACGCTGACCGATCCAGAAACTCGATAGTGATCAACCGCGAGTTCTTGAACTGACCAAACACCAGCGAAATCATCATCACTCCTTGGTGCCAACACAAAATGCAGGATATCATCCAGCGTCACCGCACCTGCCAACTCCCCGAACTCGTTCACAACCACAGCAACAGCACGATCTTCGGCATTGAGTTGATCGAGAACTTGAGACACGAGAGCGGACCAGGGAACATAGATCACTGGCTCAGACGCGTTCTCTAGATCATCCAGTTGACTGGGACGGAGCATGCGCACTCCGATGGCCTTGACAATCATGTCGCCTCGCTGGTTCGTAACCATCAGGTAACCGCCCGCAGGGATACCGTCGATCACGAAGCTCGGGTCGGACGTGTCGGAGCACGTCCAGAGCTTGTTGCGAGGTCGCATCAACTCGCTAACTCGCGTCTCCGCCATCTCGACCAAACCGCGTAGCGCCATGCGTTCGCGTTGCAGCAGAGCGGCGTCGTCGGTACCAAGCTCAATTGCCCGTTCGATGTCGGCAAGATCAATCTCTGGTTCTGGCTCAAAATTGGGCCAGAACAGTCGACTCGCCGCTATGTTTGTCTTGGTGACAAGAGGCAAAATGGGGCTGACCAGCTTAACGGCAAGCGTGAGAGGCGGCCCGACCAGTGCGGAGATTCGTACCGGGGCGAGCACCGCCACACTCTTGGGAAGCATCTCACTGAAAAAGATGATCGCAAGCAGACTCACCGCGGTAAAGGCAAGGGCCACTGACGGGCCCGCTGCTTCATCGACCTCCAACCTTCCCCCAATGATTGCGGTGATGGCAAAATAGGTCATGTTGATCAACAGATTCCAAAACAGAATCGCTGATAACAATTGCTCGGGTTGCTGAAGCAGCCGACTTGCAATTCGACCGCCCTGCCGGCGCGTCCAAGACTCTTGCGCCCGCTGATTCAAGGAGAACAATGCCGCTTCGCTACCACTGAACAGGGCGCTCATCAGTATCAAGGCACCCATCGCAAGCAGCCACATCCCGGCTTCGCCGATCCAAGTCAAGCTTCATCTCCAGCCGCGCCACGCCCCCGCTCCAGCGACACGTCAAACTCGCTGAGCGCTGGTACCATCATCGCTGCGGTCGTAAACACATAACCAACCAGCAAAGCGACAAACACATACAGGTGATCGATTTGGAGCAGAAACTGCGTGATGGCGTAAAAGGTGACAAGCGGAAGACCAAAGGAGGCGAAGAGGATCGCAGAGCTTGGATTCCGCCAGCCTAGAGAAGCAAACAGTGCCGCTCCACCACCCAGAATCATCACCAGAAATGGGGCCAGTTGAAGTTGAAATGCACCCCGGAAACTCACCATGATTGTCATACAAATGGCGATCCCGACGCAAAGAAAAAACACGGTACCGAGACTCGTCAGAATTGCCGTCCTTCCCGATACGTAGTTCAATCCAGAGTGCAAACCGAGCATCGCCACGAAGACGTAAAGCGTGATCGCACTGAAGATCACGTAACTCATGTTCTCAAAGGTCATCACGCCTTTGATCGCAAGGAAAACCACCAGTAGGATCGGAAGCAGAATCATCTCCTTGGCAACGTAAAGCACACCGAGCAATTTTCCGAACACAAACTCTCGGGGGCTCAAATCGGTCACGAGAAGCAGATCCAAGGCCAACCCATCTCGCTCACCCGTTACCGAATTCACCGCTAACGCGTTGACAAGAACCAAACTGATCACTCCCAAGGCAGCCAATGGCAAGGTGGCCGCTGGAAGGGCACGCCCAATTCTTCCTCCGGGTTCCATCGCAACACCACTGTTGATTTGTGATTGGAGTACGGCGGCAATCAGGATGAAAAACAATAAGAACGCCACGCGAATGACCATCACTTTGCGACCATAGGCCCAGGTACAGACTTCCCGCCAAAGAATCGGATTCTCCCAAACCCGACGAGGTGCCCTAGCCTTCCAACTCGCGGGCGTGGCATCGCCACTGGCGGCCGTCGACGTTTCCGTCTCGGACGATTTGAGTCGGATCTCTCGAGATGGATTCCACACGCGAACTTTGGCCACCCCGATCACGAGTACCGCCAGTGACAGTAACACCGTCATCACGATAAAGAGTGCGACACCTGTTGCGGTTTCCGCAGACAAGCTGGCCATCGGCGAAGCTGCAGCCGCCAAGGCTCTCGGAGGACTCAGCGCCAGACGAACGGATTCGGGCATTTCGGTCATCACGTTTCCTGCCATCTCGCCCAGCCCAACGTACATGAGCAAGCCGAGTACCGTCATCGCGATCGCCTGGAATGTCTTCTCTCGCCACATTCCGATGACGGTTCCCACGCTCCCAGCCAAGAGGATCGATGCCGCCGTGACGATGAAGACCCCAAATACCTGCTGGGGAGAAACACCGCCAAATAGCGGAAGTGTCAAGAACAGGGGTAACGAACAAACCAGCATGCTCAACGGTGAGAGCAATGTCGCAGCCAATTTACCCGCTACGATCTCAAATCCAGACAGCCGAGTTAATAACAGCAGAATGAGCGTGCGACGATCCTTCTCCTGAGCCACACTAGCGGCCGCCCCGACAGCGGCAAGGCTGGCAAGAACGAGTAGCTGCAGAGGCGCCAGCAGCGTGAACATCCAGCCGCCAAAGCGTGCCGAATCGCCGCTGGTTGCCAAAGATCGAGACCCATCGAGCACGAGGTAGCCGGTGCAAAGCAACAGGAATAGAGCCAGAACGTAGACCCCCCGAATTACGAACGTCTTGGCGCGTTTGGGTGCCACCGCGGCTTCGCGATAGAAGATGGGTCCGAACATGAATTCACTAAAAAAGCGGGGCATTTCACGGCAAAAGACTCAGCCGGTAATAGACTACCAGAGACATCCAATGGAAACAGGTCGGGGAGCTCAATGCGGGCCCCCGGCGGAATCATCAGCAAATCCCGACTGACCGGGGCAATTTTCCCGTTTCCTCGATCTTAACCACCTCTCGACGCCGGATCGCATACTAGGGTTTTCATGGACGGAGATTCCATCTCTCAAACGGAATTGGTCCCAGTCAGAAGATACAAAGTGAACGAGTGAGCAATGGGAAAAGATAAGAAAAGCGACGGCAAACTTTTTTGCTGAAGAAGATGCAGCAACCGCGGTCGAATACGCTGTCATGCTGGCCTTGATTATCGCAGTCTGCATCGGATCGGTGAACGTCCTGGCGCAGAACACAGGAGAGAGCTTCAACGACTCCTCGGCCGCAATCGCCGCGGCCTTTGGCAACTAGTCTGTCCGGTTTGGCTAGGGATCCATCGTGGACTCAAGAAAACAGTCGGCCCTTCTGCGTCAGCACCTTCTAATTGATCAATCGGTTCAAGGGTCCCTGCTACGCCGAATCGCCTTCTACAGCCTCGCCTGTAGTCTCTATTTCACCATGACTCTGGTGATCACCGAGTCCCTTTCCAATCCGCGGGAAGCCATCGCCGAAACCACCCGCCGCTGCTTGGAAGAAGCTCTCTTTGGGCGCCGGGGGTGATGCTGCTAATCCCGATAATCATCTACGATCTTCTTACGGTCACCAATCGCTTGGCGGGACCCATCTTTCGCCTTCGCCGTGAAATGAATCGATTGGCTCAGGGCAATAGCTTGGAACCGCTGGCTTTTCGTGAGGGCGACTACTGGCAAGAAGTAGCAGGCTCGTTCAATCAGATTCGTGACGAGCTTCTTGCACTGCGCGAAGTCCAGATGAGCAATTCCCCCGAAGCCGCGAAATGCAGTGACGAGCCTCTGATGGCGGTCGGCGGACCGTCGCGGCCGTAAACAAAAGGCATCGGCATCCCGTTCTGGATTCCTACGCCAGCTTCGCGTTGCGACCCATCGGTTGATGTCCTCCGAAGATATCCGCACGCGGCGGCGTGTCTCTTCCAGAGAGCATCGAAAGACTCCCAGCCGTGATCGACCCGTTGCACCACGGTTTCGCGTGATCTGACACGGTTTCAGGGGGCGATATCGGAAACCGGCGATCGCCATCACCATCCCAGGGAAGAATCCGCCCATAATCTCCAGCAAGGAGCTTATCGACCATCTTCATTTCATTCTGAGCGAACGCTTCGACCTTTCTGCTTCTCTGCTCGACTGGGAACGACAGCCGTGAATATTCTATTTCGCTCCATCGCCGAAGGATGCTGTTTGCTGAATTTGGAAGCGCGGAACATGGAGGAAATCATCGAAGCCGCGGTCAAGTTCCTGGTCCAAACTGGGCGGCTTCCCGAGCATCAGACGCAAATGGTGACGGCTGGATTGTTGGAGCGGGAGAGGGCGGTTCCCACCGTGATTGGAAACGCCTGCGCTGTACCACACTACTACAACGACGCCATCGCTGAACCTGCGATGGTATTCATACGACTCAAGCATGGCACCAATCTGGGTGCTCCCGATGGCATTGCCACGCGATATGTCTATCTGTTGATCGGATCGACCGAGCAAACGACTCAACATCTGGACACGCTATCGTCCATCGCTCGCTTGATGTCAGACAACGTCGTTCACTTCGAGATGATGTATGCAAAAAGCCAGCAAGACATTCTGGACGCACTGGAGCGCTACGTTAATCGAAACGTACTTGCAGCGCCACCGAAACCACGCGAGACCAGCGAGGGATTGCAGACGGAACCCCGCCCGTTCGCAGGTCTGAACGCTGATATTCGCCGGAGACTGCCTCATTATCTAAGCGACTTTCGCGATGGCTTCCGAGCGAAGACCCTCGCAGCCATTATCTTCATGTTCTTTGCTTGTCTCGCACCTGCGGTAACGTTTGGTGGCTTGATGGGCATCGAAACGGACGGTCACATCGGCGCTGCTGAGATGCTGATGTCGACGGCGGTCTGCGGACTGATCTACGCATTGTTTGCGGGTCAACCCTTGATCATCCTTGGCGGGATTGGTCCCTTGCTGATCTTTACAATCATTCTTTACCAGCTCTGTGTTGACCTGGGTGAAGAAACGAACTTCCTGGGGATTTATGGATGGATCGGGCTTTGGACATCGTTGCTCACAATCCTGCTTGCGATAACCAATGCGAGCAACCTGATGAGGCATTTCACGCGGTTCACCGACGAAATCTTCTCTGCCCTGATGTCGCTTATCTTTATCTACAAGGCCGTTCAGGGCATTGTCGAATCATTCCAAGACACGAGTGATCCTGCATCCGCACAGCGTGCGCTCCTTGCTCTGGTCCTCGCAATTGGCACATTTTACATCGCGATGACCTTGGCGAGGTTTCGAAGTAGCGTCTACCTGTTTCCTTGGATGCGAGAGTTTCTAGCTGACTTTGGACCCTCGATTGCCTTGCTCTGCATGATTGCTGTGGCATGGTGGTTGGGCGATGCCACGACGCTGGACACACTGCATGTCGGGAAAGAGACCGACGATCCCTCTGGATCCTCGTCGTGGATCGTCAACTTCCGCGCGCGTCCCTGTCTGGATTCGCTTCGCTGCGATCGGCCCTGCATTCCTAGCAACGGTTCTGATCTTCCTCTCACAGAACATCACGGCTCGCCTGGTCAACAGTCCCCAGAATCGGCTAAGGAAAGGGGAGTCCTACCATCTCGACCTCGCCGTGGTCGGTGGACTGGTCGGGCTATGCTCGCTGTTCGGATGGCCTTGGATGGTTGCTGCGACGGTTCGTTCGCTCGCTCATGTGCGTTCGCTGGCTGTCGCGGAAGAGGTCGTTGGACCACGAGGCCAGAGGAGTGAAATTGTCCACGTTGCAGAAAACCGAGTCAGTGGAATCGCAATCCACCTATTGATCGGTGGTTCCCTGCTGGTACTGCCCCTATTGCAGTTCGTCCCAATGGCAACCCTCTACGGAATCTTCCTATTCATGGGCTTTGTCTCTCTGAAGGGCGTCCAGTTCATCCAAAGGCTTGGATACTGGTTGATGGATTCAGCGCTTTACCCGATCAACCACTACACACGTCGAGTT
This sequence comes from Pirellulaceae bacterium, assembly GCA_963767665.1. Lineage (GTDB taxonomy): Bacteria > Planctomycetota > Planctomycetia > Pirellulales > Pirellulaceae > Rubripirellula. Next base: position 1,521,860 of record CAVYFC010000008.1, on the reverse strand, counting down.
CCAACAAGAACGATTCATCTTTTCACACTCGTGCAGCTCATCTGCCTCGTCATCCTTTGTTTCATCAACATCAGCCCCTACAAGCCGCTTCGTATTATGTTCCCGATCTTCATCGCGCTTCTTGTCCCCATCCGCGCGATGCTTGGGTACTTTTTCGACAAGGATCACCTTGCCTTTCTCGATGCTGACGAGGCACCAGAAGATGAAGGACTACACTGGGTCTAGGTGCTCAAGAGTCCGTTAATAGAGAGAGAACGCGATCGATCGTCTCGATGTTCGCCTCTTCGATCCGGCTTGTGTCCTCAGCAATCTGATCTTCGTGATCTTGCTGAAGGACCTGGACTTGGAGCGGAAAAAATGACGGGCTCACTCTGGACAGGACTGGACCCCGGGGCACCTCGTCGTCAACACTCGCTTCGGACTGACGAGACCCCTCCGTGAACATTGATGAACTCGCCACGGCCACTGCTCCAGCGAGCTGCTCAAATTCGACTCCACGATTCCGGCGTGTCATTTCGTTGATCACACGGAGGGCGTCCATGGCGGTGATCATCCCGTCGGCCGTTACGTCGACGTATTGGCCCGCAAAGTCGTTGAGCGTTTGAATGGACGGTAATTCTGGCTGCTCTCGCCAGGCAAGTTCATTGATCACGGCTAGCGCATCCAACGCGGTGACCTCTCCATTGCCGTTGACATCCAAAGGATTCTGTATGTTTTGCCAAGGCGTCACAGTGATCACCACAACCTGTGATTCTCCCAACTCGACCACCTGAGCGAATTCTCCGCCATGCATTCGCGGCTCGACCAGCACCGCCTCTTGACTGAACTCCAGCGTCTGGTTGGCCCTGACGCGTAGAACGATTTGCCCGTCCTGGGAGGCCACGGAATCCAGTCCCACCCCATTGATCCGAAGACTGGCTCCCGAATCGCTCGCTAGCACATACTCCTCGAAGCCGATAGCGCGCTGGTCCAGGAAGGCCGCAAACTCGATGGCTTCCTCCAAATTCAGGATGAGGGAATCGAAGCCAACACCACCGTCGACCAAGCTGAAGTAACCTCCTCTTAGCATCACGGTGTCGTCACCACGGTCTGCCTCGACTCGCACCAATCCAGCCGTTTGCCGCAGGTCGTCAATCTGAATCAGTTGAGAATCTTCGTTACCCACCACGTGAATGCCATTCTCCAGCGGATAACTCAGAATCCTCACCCCAGTCGCTTCGTCAACCAGAAATACCTCGAGAACATCTTCACCGACCCGCAGTTCAGTCGGATTTTGATCTAGCACCACCACGTCGATTCCTATCGGTTCCACTTCGACAAATCGATCGTCGGATTCGATGGGAACAGTTTCGAAGAAGAGTTCCTGAGTTTCGTCTCCCTCGATGTGTAGATCAGGTATTCCGCTGACAATAACCACTTGCGGTTGATTCCAATCATCCGGCGTGAACGTCAATCTCGATGAGGACCATTGAAAGTCTGATGAACTTGAGCTGATCGAGACCACGACATCCGACAAGGGTCGGGCGCTGAGCGTGACAAGGAGATCATCTTCACCGCGCAGCTCCGAGAAGAAGGTAGACCCGTCACTCTGGAGAATCCGCAATCCAGCCTGCTCGTCGTCCTCGACAGAAATGCTGACGAGCGAAGAGAAGTAGCCAACCGAGCTAGCAGTGACGTTCAACCACTGGGTACCGTCCACGACCGCATCATCGACGCTGCCGATCTCAAAGGCGACCGATCCAGCCCCGGCCGGTATGGTCACCGTCGAGCGAACGCGAGCCTCGGACTCATCGCTGCTTGCGAGTTGAACCACCAACGGTTCGGATACATCTCTGGTGCTGCGGTGAACGCTAGCAAGTATCGGATTTCGATCCGGATCGGAAAGTACGACCTGGTCCAAGGCAAAGTAGGCTGGCGTGTTGATACCGAATGCCCCAACATCGGAAGAACTGAGCATGAACGAGAGCTTTGTCGCTCCCGCCAACGCTGTCAAATCGATCTTCGTCCATTGGTCCACCACGTAGTCCATGCGGTTGTCGTCGAACCGAAAATCTGCCAAGTAGAAATCAACCTGCCCGACTGATTCGCCCAGCGTATTGATTCCTTCAATGCTCAACAGCAGGAAGTCTGGGTCATCGCCGGACTCACCTCCGAACCTCTTTGCAAAACCGTCCCCGTTTTCCATCGACCGTGCGGCGTACGTCGTATTGGTCACCATGATCGACTCGAATGAGCTTGCTGAAAACGCATCTTCGATGGTGATCGTCGGGATCAGATCACCTGGGAAGGCATTTGCGACCGCGTATGTCGCTGAGCCGAGAGCTCCTTGGCCCACGACCGAACTGTACTGATTGACGAATCCCGGCGTCGTGGGATCGGTCATATTCGACACAGACCATCCGGCCCAGCTTCCAAAGGTAGGATCGTAGGCGTTGTTGAACGCGACCGGTCCCGACACAAAGCCCCCCAGACTATCAGCCCCGTTATAGAAGGAATTGGGTGGAAGAATTGCTCCACGATCCTCCAAAGATCCCGTCGCCGACGCGTCGGCTTCACTGATCACGTCTCGGTCGATTTCGATGCGTAATCCAAGCTCGTCGTCAACAACCGTGATGGAGTTGCTGCTGACAGCATGCCCCAAGGCCGATGCCTCCACGCTCACCGTCCGATCACCATCAAGCATCAGATTATCGATGGTCGTCAACGTGACGGAAATGGAGCGTAAGCCAATCGGAATCGACACCTGCGACGGGAATTGCAACTGCCCCCCAGGTTCTGTTACCAAAGAGACTTCCAGTGGACTGGTCAGGTCCGCCGAATTGCGATGAACGATGGCCGTTACCGATTCACCGCTCTCGTCGACCTCGGAAGCCAAAAAGGTCACCGCAAGTTGGGGATCATCAATGTCTAACACCGATGCGTTGATCGTCGCCGTGCCGAACGAATCAGCCGATGCAGTGAGTTGGACGACCTGCGTCCCATCCACGAGTCGGTCGTTCAAGATCTCAATCGGTACTGTCACTGCGGCGGAACCCGCCGGAATCAAGACCTGAGCGGGTACTCGCAGCTCGCTAGTGTCGCTGCTTGTAAGTTGCACCTGCAAGTCAGTGCTCGTATCAAACGAGTTGCGTGCAAGTGTGACGGTCGGCACTTCCTGACCTCCGACCAACGAAACGTTGTCCACAGCGAAATAGGCCGGCGTGTTCATCCCGAACTCGCCCACATCACTGGATGATAGCGAAAACTGCAGCTCCACCGCTTGCGAGATCGACTCCAGAGACACTTCTGTCCATTGATCGACTAGGTAGTCAAGATCGTTGTCGGAGAATCGATAGTCGGCGAGGTAAAAATCGACCGATCCGATCGATTGCTGATCGCCGCTGAAGCCCTCGATTGTGAGACGCAGCCAGTCGGGTTCGTCACCACTTTCACCACCGAACTTCTTGGCGAAATCGTCTCCCTGCGACATCGAAAGGGCCGCATAGGTGCTGTTGGTGATCTCGATGGAACGAAAGGGAGTGGAGAGATCTGGATCACGACGAATGCTCGGCAGTGATGGATAACCGAAAGCCGCTGCAACCGCATAGGTATCAGATGCCGCAGCACCGCCGCCCGTGTACGCGCTGTACTGATTCTCAAATCCAAATGTCGTCGTATCGGTTGTGTTTGAGAACGACCAGCCCGCCCAACTATCGAATGTCGCATCGTAGCTGTTGTTGAAGATCAGGCCTTGGCTCGAGAATCCGCCAGCCAGATCCGATCCGTTGTAGAACGATTCGGAAACCAGCGATCGACCAAGATCTTCCATGTCCGCCGTAGGTCTGGCCAACGACTCATCCCAAGACGACTGGTCGGCGCCCAACAGAAGTTGTGGAGAATCGTTATCCAGCCATGTGAAGGAATCAGTTCCATCGACGTAGCCAGTCGCAGAAACGGAAAACTCAATCTCTAGGTCGGCTCGATCCGTTTGGTCCTCCAACGCATTGACCGTCAGCGTGGCCGAAGAACTTCCCGCACCAATGGTCACTGTCCGGTTGAAGGAGAACAGCGATGAAAGACTGGAGGCAACCTGAACCTGAAGTGAGTTCGACAGGTCGGCATCATTTCGATGAATCGTTGCAGTACCGGATTCTCCTTCGGATAACGTCTGCGAGTCGAACATCAACGTCAGAGCGGCTTGATCATCTTCACGAATCAACAAGCTGCTTTCGGAGCCAAGCATGCCTTCGGACGATGCACGAATGACGACCAAACGATCCCCATGGACGAGGTTGTTGTCGACGACACCGATCGGAAACTCAGTGTAGGGCTGACCAGCGGGAATGGTTACGGTCGCTGGAACGTTCGCGATCGCCCCAGGAATCGATTCCAGATCGACTCGTATCGGTGAGGACACATCGCGACTTGCTCGACTCACGCGGGCGATGGTCGCGTTCGCCCCGTCGGACTCGCTCACCTCCTGATCAGCCAGATCCAGGAAGATTGCGGGTGTCGCCAACGTGATTTCGTCCACCGCAAAGTAGGCTGGCGTATTGATGCCGAAGGTTCCGGCGTCGGAGGATCCAATGCTGAACTCAAGTGAACTCGCCTTGCCAATCGGACTCAAATCGACCTCGACCCACTGATCCACGATGTAGTCTCGTGTGTTGTCAGCGAATCGGTAGTCGGCGAGATAGAAATCAACTTCTCCAATCGACTGTCCTGCATCATCTTTGCCTGTGATGGTCAACAACAAATAGTCGGGGTCATTACCACTAGCCCCACCAAATCGCTTTGCGAACGAATCGCCAAAACGCATGGACTGCGCGGCGTAGGTGGTGTTGGTCACCAACAATGAAGAGAACGTGCGGATGTCGTCCGCCGGCTTTTGAATGGTCGGAGGCTCAAAGAAATCGCTTTGATCTGCGAAACCCACACCAAAGGTTGCTGTCCGATTGCCCCCCTCGCCGGCAATCACGCCGAATTGATTTGTAAAATTAGGGGTAACATTGTCGGTCACGTTGGAATACGCCCACTGATTCCAGGAACCGAAATCGTAGGAGTAAGCATTGTTGAATTCCAACTCCTCGCTTTGAAACTTGCCAAGGGCAATCGCATCCTCAAATGGACCCACCGACAACGAACTACCGGGAAACGGTCCGTAGAACGCTGAGTGCGAGGGCAGCGTTGCGCCGACATCCTCAAAGCTAATCACATCTTGGCCGCCGTCCAATTGATGAAGGATGCCGACCGCATCGAGATCAAATCCCGCACTGCCGATCGTGGGATACGGATCAAAGATGGAACGATTGCTCGAGTCCTTGGCGCTCCCGTCTCCCACAATATCGACGATGCGGACCTGAGAAACTCGGGTTGTATCGAGGAGCGGACTCACCCCTCGCAACTCCTCCAGATCAAATGGCGTCCCGAAACCTTGGCGATACTTGCCCGCAAGATTGCGAACATTCGTAGGGTCGACTTCGCCAAACGAGGCCACGAGTGACGTCGTCAGTGAGTCATTGTCGAAACGGAAGAAATTGACTCCGTCCGAAGATACTTCGACAAAGCCAAGCTCAAGAAAACTGTCGTTGATTGCGTTCTCGAAAACTGCGAAGTCAAAGCCAAGACCATCACGAATCGGATGATCGAAGGCGAGGGTGATCGATCCACCGCGACCGAGACTGACCGTGTCCTCACTGGATTCGCTCGCAGCGCCAATCGCTTTGCCAAGTACCTGAAACTCAGCATCAACGTCGGACCCTGGTGCGTAATTCACGACAGACGACGCCCATCCCACCAAAGCGGGATCGGCTCTGTCGATCGCCGTGGACCCGGACGTTCCCGCAGCCGGCGAGTAGGGGCCTGCGAGCAGAAGTCGAGCTTCCAGTTTCTCGGTAAGCAGGCGGCGCCTTGCGGGACGCAGAATCGAATTTCGCTTCATCGTCGTGGATCTCACGTGATAGTCACCGCTCGAGGTCGGGAAGGAACTCTCTACCGTTTCGCGTGCAAAGGGCCGCCAAGAGTTCCAGGTCGATGTTCTCATCCATGAAAGAGACGGAGCCGTCGGCAAACAGTCCGTTGGCCCCGGCAGGGTGCATGCTTCGAATGTCGTTCTCAAAGCTGGGCGCTCGATTGATCGAGAAGGCCTGGTCGAACAGATTCCAGGCATTGATCCACTGTCCGTCCGGGAATCCAGCATCCTCCGAAACCATCAGAGTCCGCGTCGTTCCGTCGATGATGTCACGAAACCGAATCGCTTGATCGTGAATCATCACACCGCGCGGAGGCGTGTTGGTGCTGACGATGCGTTCGCCGTAGATCCCGCCATAGTCCGTGACACCGCGACCGCGGCTAAGGGGCGTGACCCTCGTCGTACTAGGACACATGTAGGTTTCGATGGTCGTCGCAGCTACCTTTTCATTGACTGGATGATCGAACGCATAGCTGAAATCGACACGTTCGTAGGCCGCAGACTCCTCCAGAAATGGCAGTAGAAAGGCTGACCAGGCAAGCTGCTTGCCGCGCCGAACTTCTGGCCGGACCTCGATTCCACCGGGTGGAAATTTTCGAAAAGCGGAATGGTAATTGTGGAGCGCGATTCCGATCTGATGCAGGTTGTTCTGGCACTGCATTCGACGTGCCGCCTCTCGGACCGATTGAACCGCGGGAAGCAAGAGGGAGACAAGAATACCGATGATGGCCAACACCACCAACAGCTCGACCATGGTGAAGGCGGAGCGCATGCGGCGACGGTCGATGCGGTGGACCAATGCATCAATCATTGTCAAAACCCAATCGGCCCGATGCCCGCTGCAAGGCAGGTTGCGAAGCGATGGACCAACGTTGGTGTTGCTTGAATTCTGAACTGAGCCTCTTGCGGCATGGCCGCACATTGGCATCGTGACAATTCGGCTCATGACACGGACCTCGCCCTGGAAGGTCACTTCGTGCCGGGTGAAGCGGTAGGTCTTCTGACTCCCGACGTTCCCGCTGCTTCGCCTTCTCACCGAAATCCCACTCGCAAATCGCGCGAATGCAGGCTTTTCAGCAATGGCTGAGATAGAACCAGCGGATGATGGAACTGATTTCCCATCACATCGGTCACAGCGGCCGGGCCGTCCCGGAATCGCACCGGAGTTCCCTGTTCACATGATCGGAATGTCCGAACATGTCACCACGCACCTTTCGGCGGCAATCTATCGCTCGCCGTGCGAGGTGTCAAACCGATTGAACTGGCTACCAAGATTCGGAACTGCTTTGACATCGACCCCAAATGCTGGAAAATCTCTCACCGTGACCAACCTGAATCGACTGAAAAAATTGCCCCCACCGCTCCTTATCCATGACTCGCTGCCAGATCGTTCTTCCAGCCCGCCTCGCCTCGACGCGACTCCCCGAGAAGCTTCTTCGCCAAGTCGCAGGCAAGAGTGTTCTCCAACACACTTACGAGGCGGCTAGCCACGCCACAGCTGGGGAGGGAATCGTGGTCGCCGTGGATGACGAACGGATCGCAAAAGAAGTCGACCGCTTCGGCGGTCGCTGGCTGATGACCAGCCAGAGCTGTGCCAGCGGAACTGACCGAATCGCAGAAGTTGCCGAGGCAATGCCTGAAATCGAAGTCTTCATCAACGTTCAGGCCGATGAGCCTGAGATCGATCCCAATGTCATCGATCTGGTTGCCTCGCTCCTGATCCTCGATCCGCTGGCGGAGATGGCAACGGCAGGCACTCCCATTCGCGACCTGAGCAGTTTGCAGGACCCTTCTTGCGTCAAGATTGTGATGGCCAGGGAATCAGCTCAGGACGGCGGTGCAGGGAAGGGGAGGGCAGTGTACTTCAGCCGCGCGGCGGTCCCCTTCGTTCGTGAAGGCGTCACGCAAGGGCATCTCGATGCCGAACCACCACTCTTCTGGCACCACATTGGACTCTACGCGTACCGACGCAAATTTCTTCGGTGGTTCGCCGCCGCCCAACCAAGCATGCTCGAACAGGCGGAACGACTGGAGCAACTGCGTGCCATCGAAGCGGACAAGCGGATCGTGGTCGCGAGAGTCGAGTCGGCCACACCCGGAATCGATACCCAAGCTGACCTGGACGCGTTTGCGAAGCGAGTCAGTCAGCGCACGACCGAATGCTAAGCGATCTCTCTAGGTTCAAGCCCGATCGACATCGCCGTCACGGTCTACCTCACGATTTCAAAATACGAACCGCGTCATACTTGCCGCCCAGTGAGTGCTCACTCGGAACTTCAAGCCATTGCTCGAGCAGAGCAGCATAGACCTGTCGAAAATCGGTGTGGTGTTTCAAGTCGCCTTGGTCCAAGTCGATCAGGCTCGGATGTTCGCCGATCAGCCCCGAGTGGACGTCATTTCCGGCAATCAAGATGGGACCGGCCGTCCCATGATCGGTTCCCTCACTTGCGTTCTCGTCAACTCGTCTGCCGAATTCGCTGAAACCCATCACGATCAACTGGTCTCCAAAACCTTGCGTATTTGCATCTTTCAGAAACGTGGAGACCGACTCGCTTACTTCCCTCAGCAATGCGGCATGCGCATCCGGTTGATTGGCATGTGTGTCGAAACCGTCGATGCGAAGGTAGTAGATTTTGGTCTTCAAGCCAGACGCCACCAACCTTGCGACCGTCTCGAATTTTCGGCCTAACTGAGAGGTCGGATAGGCTTGCGACGGCTTGTAGGAAGCACCTATCGACTCCAGTCTTTCGCTGGTCGCAAGGGCGCTGCTCGAACTGGACTGAATGAATCCCAACAGTTCATTTGAGTTGTCGCGTTGAACGCTCGACAAGTCTCGAATCGCCTGAACCAACTCAGGTCGATCGGCTCCCCGCAATCGAAACTGTTCGAGCGATTGAATCGAGGGCACACGAAGCTCTCGGGACATGAGCGCCAGCGGTTGGTTTTCCCAACCGAGGTGCAGCGCCGGGGGATCTTCAAGTGAACCCAGCTTCGCTTCCTCAAGGTAACGTCCCAGCCAACCATCGTTTCGGGCAGCGCCTTTGTGTCGGCAGGTATGCCAAATGTCCATCGATTCAAAGTGTGACCGGTTGGGATCCGGATAACCAACACCTTGGACGATCACGAGTTTTCCCCCTTCAAGTAGATCGGCCATCCCACGCATTGCTGGATGCAACCCAACCTGCGGATTGACGGTCAAGCAATCGGTTGCGGAGATCCCGATCGTGGGTCGTGCTTTCCTGTACGCCTCATCCGCGTGCGGAATCACTGTATTCAGCCCATCGTTTCCACCCGCCATTTCCAGCACGACGAGAATACGATGGTCGTTTCGAGAGGCTTCGGCAGCCTGAAGCAAGACACCCGGTGCAACTCGCTCCAAAGATATCAACGCCCCACTCGACGCCGCGGCTCGGAGGAAGCTTCTTCTTGTCAATCGTTCAAGCAATGGATTCATCGTCATGCCAGTTGAAACTCCGGCAAAGTACAGGTCGCGTAAATCGTTTTCTCAGCCCAGTTCGTCTCGCCATCCAACTCGTCCGCGAGCTTGTTGATCCGTTGGCGACTCGACTCGGAAATCGAAACCGCAAACAACAGGGTCTCCAGGCGATCGATCAGCTCGGTTGGGCTCTCAAGTCCGTTCTCTTTCACCCATTGTGAAATCGACGACTTGGCGAATTGCGTCCTCTCACCGCCAAGTAGCCCACCAATCAGGTTCGCTCTGCCAAGGAGCGTGGAGGAGTTGATCCAGCTTCGCCCCCCGTCCCAGCCTTTGACACTGGGCGGAAAATAGAGTCCCTGTCCCAACTGCTCAAATGCATCGGCTAGTTGGAAGCAGTCCGTACTGCCATCGGTTGCCATCAAGAAATCGACGCCGAGCTCCACCGGGGAGCGAATCTTCTTCCCGCGAACGATTGGCGAGAAGAAGAGATTGCTGCCCAGAATACGTTCGACGGATGGCCCGATCTGCAACTGATTCTCTCGCAATTGAACAGCCAGGGGCTCGATCAACGCCGACGGAATCTCTTCTTCGTCGATCAAGAAGAAACGCAATAGCTTCCGTATCAGAAACTTCGGGGCCGCATCCTGCGAAGCAACGATCTCGACGCCATCCTCGCCCCCAAACTCACCCATTGTGCCCAGAACTGCCTTGGTACCCGTGTCGTATTGGTAGCGATTGAAGCGGAACCTATTGCGTTTGACTTCCCAGCCAGTGAAGCAGCGGGCTAGCTCGCGAATGTCCTGCTCGCTGTAGTTCCCCTCGCCAAGACTGAATAGCTCCATGATCTCGCGAGCATAATTCTCGTTCGGATGCGACTTTCGGTTGGTTGCGGAATCGAGATAAAGCAGCATCGCCGGATCACGCGAAATCTCCAACAACAGCTCATCGAAGCGGCCCATCGCATGCGTTCGCAGCAGATCATTTTGCTGCTGCATCAATTCGGCGTCGTCCACTTTGGCGGCACTGGTGGCAAAGTGACCATGCCAAAACAACGTCATCTTCTCAAGCAACGGGGCTGGCGTGTTGATCATCCGATAGACCCACTGCGCGGACAGCTGCTTGACTTTACCCGTCGCCATTGAAGCTCGTAACAGGGCGCTCATATCCGAGCGAAAGGATTCTGGCTCGTCTGCGGCGACCAACTCCCCAATGAGATCTTTTTGGTCGCGACCGACAGCTTGTTGGAGCATTTGCCAATTCGCGCCAAAACCGGCACGTCGATAGAGATGGGCTGCCGCACGAAGATCCCAGGGCATCTCGGAGCTGGGTTTGTATGGGGCCCAAGCCCAATCAACATCCACATCCAAACGGCTCATGTGCCGACCTCCAACGACAGTTTGAATTTCAAACGCCCATCTTCGGTCCCGAGTGAAGCCGAGGCTCCCTCGACATAGTCGAGCACCTGCAAGAGCAACTCAATGCTCGACTCGGCCTCCTCCCGAGAGTTGCCTTCTTCGAGCATGTTCTGAGCCACCAACTGGGAACGATTGTCCGAGAGGACGTCGCGAAGCACGTTTGCATGCAGCTCCGCACGAGTGTTGTCGTCAACCGTTTGCACCTCGGCATCTCCCTTGTCCGTCAAGACTCTTGCGAGTGATTTGGTACTTGCCACGATGCAACGATTTCCCACGAATCCCATACTCGGCGAAAAGTTGAACACGATTTCTGCATCGCTCGATTCCGTTTCGCCATCTTCGGCAACGTAGCTGGCGGTAACGAGCTCGCCACGAGCATCACGCGATTCCATGCCAAGCTCAAGTTGATGCTGTCCATTCATCGCTCCGACAACATTGAGAAAACCGACAAGACTTTGAAAAGTTCGTCGCAGTTGCGGCGCCATCGTTTCCGGTTCGCGCAACTCAAAGACGGCGGCAAAGGCGGGGAGTCGGATCGCCGGCTTGGGCACCGACATCAGCAAAGTCCTGACGAACCGCGATGAAGCCAACTTCCGGCTGGAACGAGCCAAGGATGTCCTCGCCAAAATCGCGACCCGCGAACAGCGTCGTCAGTGTCGCATCAGCCTGAGCAAGCGCGTCATTCGTATCGGCGTTGAACAAGTCACCTGCACGTAACCACATCTCGGAGAAATTTCGATACGTGCTCATCGCAAACAAGGTCTCGGGCAGCGACGGCATCTGTGGGGCACGACCACCACCGTCTGGACCAAAGTAGTACTCGCGGGACTCGGGAATCCAATCGGCCTGATACGGCATGTCCAAAACCAATTGGAACTGGGAAGCATCACCTTGCAGCGACGCGGTCGCGAAGGATGTCTGTTGCAACGAGCTTTGAATGCCGCCAAATATCAATTCCGCGACCGGCTGATTGATCTGGTCATAAAAAACGTTGTCGGCGACGTTGGCGTCGCGAATCGTTTCCACATCGACAAATCCCCAAGCAAGCAGGTCTTCGCGGCGAGTTTCCAACGCGGACTTGAATCGCGGTTGATCGGCGAGCGATTCGCCCCCGTCAAGCATCTGGTCCACGATCTGCTTGCCGAGATCCTTCTGGTTGGTGACCAGCATTCTCTCACCGTGAACGGCGAACAAGACTTTGTCGATCTGGTTCACCGTGACCCCTCGATACTCAGCCTCCTTGATCCGTTCAGGGTTCGGCGCTAGCTTCGCAAACTCAAGCAACTTTTCTCGGAGCAACGTCATCGACTCCGCATCCTTGCCGTGGACGATCACGGCGAGCCCGTTGGATTGACTGTCCAAGGCGACGCAAACGCCGTGCGCGAGAAATGTCTCGAGCGCTTCTCGCCAAGGCATCTCCACCTGGGCTTCGACCATCGTGCGACCGAAGAGAAACTTCTTGTACTCGTCGCTGCGGGTCGCCGCACGATAAGGTTCAAGCGATTCAATCTTTTCCCGAAGTGGATGATCAAAGACCAGCGAGATCACGCTCTTGGGATCCGGAACCTCGAGGTAGGCGACCGTCGACCCCGGAAAGAACCGCGAATCGGAGTCAGAATGGGGCAAGGGCGGCGTCTCCGCCCTGCCCACTGCTGACATCGCCACGATCGAGACGAGCAGAATCCGCAACATTTTCAACAACTCCGACAATGGCGAGAGAGGTCAATCCCGGGGAATGATGGGTGGCAGGCAGGCGAGCCCAGGCCAACCGATACATGTGTTCTCCATGAGGATTTTACCCGGATCAGGCGAAGCAAGTTTCAAATCCCGACAATTCCTTGGTTCTTTCCGCGTGCGAGATCGTGATCTCGTGTGACTTCCGAAATCACTCCAGCTTGGTATCATTCGACTCCATGACAAAACACATCTTCGTAACCGGCGGCGTGGTCAGTTCCTTAGGCAAAGGGCTAACCAGTGCTTCGATCGGAATGTTGCTGGAACAACGTGGTTTACGCGTACGGATGCAGAAACTGGATCCGTACATCAATGTCGACCCCGGCACGATGAGCCCCTATCAGCACGGGGAGGTCTACGTGCTGGACGATGGAAGCGAGACCGACCTCGACCTCGGTCATTACGAACGCTTCACATCCAGTCCTTTGACCCGCGACTGCAATTACACGACCGGTCAGATTTACTTGTCGGTGATTGAGAAAGAGCGAAAGGGGCAATTTCTAGGAAAAACGGTCCAGGTGATCCCCCACATCACCAACGAGATCAAGTCGGTGATCAAGCGAATGGGGGGAGACGATGTCGACGTCGTGATTACCGAAATCGGCGGAACGGTCGGCGACATCGAAAGCCTTCCCTTCTTGGAAGCGATCCGCCAGTTCTCCCTGGACGTCGGTCGCGAGAACTGTCTTTATCTGCACCTGACCCTGGTCCCCTACCTGAAGGCGGCGGATGAGCTGAAGACGAAACCGACGCAGCATTCGGTCGGCCAGCTGCGGGAGATCGGTATCCAGCCTGATGTCTTGGTCTGCCGTTGTGAACATTCGATCAGTCGGGAAGATCGCGAGAAGATCGCCCTGTTCTGCAACGTCCCTACCGAGGCGGTGATTGAGGAAAAGGACAAGGACTTTTCGATTTATGAAGTGCCGCTGTCGTTGGTGGACAACAAACTCGACGAGCTGATTGTCCGGAAGCTCGGACTTCGTGGTGCCAAGGCTTTGGACATCACACCGTGGACCGACCTGCTGCATCGGCTTCGCAATCCCCGGCACGAAATCTCGATCGCCGTGGTCGGCAAGTATGCGGAACACAAAGACGCCTACAAATCGATTTACGAGGCGATCGACCACGCCGGCATGCACCACCAGGCTCAGGTCCGAATCGGGCGAATCCAAAGCGCGGACATCGAACGTGAAGGTGCTGAACGGCTGCTCAGCGGTTACCACGGTGTGTTGGTGCCGGGCGGCTTTGGCGAGCGAGGAATCGAAGGCAAGGTGCAAGCCATTCGATTCGCGCGCGAGCGAGGCATCCCTTTCTTGGGAATCTGCTTGGGAATGCAGTGTGCCGTGATAGAATACGGCCGTGACGTGATTGGCTTGGAGGGAGCCCACTCGAGCGAGTTCGACAAGGACACCCGTCACCCGGTGATCTGCTTGCTTGACGAGCAGCAAAACGTCACTCAGATGGGCGGCACGATGCGGCTCGGCAGCCAACCAGCGAAGCTCGATCGCCACAGTCTCTCAGGAAAGGCTTACGGCACCGACTTCATCGAGGAACGCCACCGGCATCGATACGAATTCAACAATCTGTACCGCCAGCAGTTTGAGGCCAATGGGATGCGTTTCGCGGGAACCAGCCCCGACGGTGGGCTTGTGGAGATCGTCGAGGTCCCCGATCATCCGTGGTTCGTCGCGGTTCAGTTCCATCCCGAGTTCAAGAGCAAGCCGCTGAAAGCACATCCGCTCTTTGCGGGTTTTGTTGGTGCCGCGATTCAGCGCTACGCACGCAGGGCGTCGGGAGAATCCTCTCCCATGACACATACGCAAAACTCGATCAAGTCGGCTTCTTCCGACGATTGAAACGCACGACAAACATTCTCCTAGGTCCTTCTCTCGGCACTCCCATGAACGGTGATACCAACCCTTCGGCAGACGACGAACCAAAAATCATTATCGACTCGGACTGGAAAGAGCAGGTTGCCAAGGAGAGGGAACAGGCAGCCGAGCCAGCCAGTGAAGTTGAGGATGTGAAACCAGTGCCTTCGCAGGGGGATTCGAATCCAGACCCGCCACCTGCCTCGTTCGAGTTCCTCGTCTTCAACCTGTTCAACCAAGCGATGCACATGCTTGGGCAGATACCTGATCCGAACACCGGCGAAGTGTCCATCAACAAGCCGTTTGCCAAACACTACATCGATACACTCGACATCTTGAGTGAAAAGACGAAGGGTAATCTCAGCGAGGACGAAGCGGCGATGCTCTCGGAAGTCTTGCATGCGTTGCGGATGTCGTATGTGAACGCACAATCGTCGTGACGGTCTGTGCCCGACAGACGATCCCGACAACGAAACAGAAGCCCGGGCGAAACAAAAGCCGGGCGACTGAGACCGCTCCCTGCTTCCAACCGCTTGACCATTCTCCGGCCCCCCAAGACTGAATGCTTCGATTTGAGCGATCCAGTCTCCTTGCGATTGCTGGAAGCAAGGGCAACTTGAATTCAGCCAATCCCCTCACCTCCGGCGCAGCGGGAGCGGTCAGGTGGCAATCTCGGGCGGGTGCGCTTGCCCAACCACAAAATGGTTGCATCCTTGGACCACCAGGGCTCGTCCGAGGCGTGCCAAGACCCTCTCCAGACCGTTACGATGTCCGACGTCTCCCCGCGCAAGGGGCGAGGTGGCTGACGCGAACCGCTCGATTTGTCGATCGAGAACCGCAACAACCAAAGGTGGGTGATGGCGACAAAGAAGAAGGCGCACATGATCGCTGAACTGGACGCGATCTGCGACGAGTTCGAGCGTGCCGTTGCCTTGAACCGCGACGCGAGCCATGGGGAGTCCCGCAAGGGGGACCTCGGAAACCTCGACCCATGGCTCCTCCGAGTGGAACCTGCTTTGCGACCATGGCTTCGACGCGAGTTGATCACTCTGTACCGTGAGCTGACCTCAAGCTCGTCGATCAAAGCAACGCGTTCGGATGACGACGGGCCAATCGCTGTCGATCCGATGATCTGGCGGGCAATCAAACGCAACCAGACCTTTCGTCCCTTGTCGGTCGATGCCAAGGGGTCACTTGCCAAGGGGATTCGGCCGCGAATCTTCGCTGCAGGCGCAACGATCCTCCAAGCTGGTCAGCGAGCCGAGGGGCTTTGCCTGATTCTGGAGGGCCAGGTGGAAATCGTGGCCAGGGATGGCGACACGCGGACGACCCTTGATGTGGACGGCCCAGGTTCCATCCTGGGAGAGATTTCGACGATCACCGGTGAGCCGTGTACGGCTGATGTGATTGCGGTCACAACCGTCGATGCGCTTGTCTTGCCAGCTGACACGTTTGACGCAATCCGCAGCCGACACCCTGAAGTCGAGATCGCATTGAGCCAGTTGGTCAGCGACCGACTGGGACAACGGCAACGAGACGCTCTGTGTGGCAAGTCACTTGGCGGATATCGGCTCGATCGCTGCATTAGTTCCGGTGCAATGGGCGTCGTCTATCGTGCCGCCAATGAATCCGACGGAACGTTTCACGCATTGAAGATGCTCCGACATCGATTCATCTACCACCCCAGGGTTGTCTCTCGGTTTGAACAAGAAGCCGAACTGCTCCGCAACCTTCACCATCCGAACATCGTGTCGATGCGAGATCATTTCGTCGCCTACAAGACGCGATTCATCGTCCTGGACCTGTACAACGGTCTCGATCTTCGTCGACTTCTAAGAGATCAGGGTCCCGTGAATGAAGAGACCGCTCGCGGCGTGCTAGGCCAAATCGCTGACGGACTGCGACATGCACACGAGTGTGGTGTCCTCCATCTTGACCTCAAGCCTGCGAATATCCTGATCAATCATCAAGGACATATCGCGATTACCGACTTTGGACTGAGTAAATTGATTGAGTCCGATGGCTGTGACGTGGAGGCTGTTGGAACGCCACTCTACATGCCGCCTGAGCAGTTTACGATGACCGACGTTGGAACGCATTCCGACTGGTACGCTCTTGGATGCATTGCCTATGAACTGATCACGGGGAAGCCGCTATTCTCGCGTGATGATCGCACAGGCGAGCTGAGCGATCTCAAACAGCATGAGCCAGATACCCACTGGCCCTCGCTGAACGCGAGCGATGAGTATCGATCGTTGGTGGCCGGGGCAATCCAGCCATCGATCACCAAGCGAGCAATGAATCTTGACACGATTGCGGCCTGGGGACGCGACGTGTCGGAACTCGTCGAGCACATTGGACTCACTGAGGAAGAAGCAAATGGATCCCTTCAATGAATCGGTGACCGCTTGGATCAGCGATCTCAAGTCTGGCCAGGACATTGCCACGCAGAAGATCTGGGAGCGATACTTTCAAAGGCTTGTTCGTGTTGCCTCCAGGCAATTGGGATCCGCACCCAAGCGAATCGCAGATGAGGAGGACGTCGCCATCAGCGTCTTTCAGAGCCTCTGCGATGGCGCGGCGGCAGGACGTTTCGCGCAATTGAAGGATCGAGACGATCTATGGAGACTGTTGACAGCGATCTCCAGCATGAAGGCCGTCGATCAGATCCGTCGACAAACGGCTAAGAAGCGAGGCGGCACCCATGTACGTGGCGAGTCGATTGTCGCTGGTCTTGCCGGTGAACTCGGGGGCTTTGATCAACTCCTCCACAGCGAACCCACTGCCGAATTCCTCGCAATCATGGAAGAGCAACGGCGTGACCTGTTCGAGGCGCTTCCGGACGATTCACAACGACAGGTCGCGAAGATGCGGTTCGACGGGTTTTCGAACGAAGAAATCGCTGAGCAGCTAGGGATTTCGCTGCGATCGGTGGAGCGAAAGCTGAAGATCGTCCGTGAAATCTGGACCGACATCATGCAGACGCAAAGCGACCCCGGCGAAACGGTTTGACGCGTCGGCCTGACCCGTCGGGTACACGACAGACTCGATCGAGTCCATCTGATGCAACGCGTTTCATGCCTGGGCGTGTTCTCGTTGATATTCAGCGACCGCGTCGATGATCGAATCCAGATCCTTGCTCGGACGGTAACCAATCGCATCACGGATTCTGGTCAGATCGGGTACTCGCCTTCGAATGTCTTCGAAGGATTCGTCGTAGGCGTCGGAGTAACTCTGAAACTCGATGTTCGTCTGAGGATTCACTCGTGCGATCACTCGTTGCGCCAACTCAAGAATCGATACCGGCGCGTCGCTGCCAATGTTGTAGACGCGACCTGCGGCCTCAGGCGTATCCACAAGCGTGGCAACGGCTTCTACGACATCAGCGACATGTGCGAAGCATCGCACTTGGCGACCGTCATCGTGCACCACCAAGTCTCGCCCCTCGATCGCTGCATCCACGAACCGTGGCAAAACCATTCCGTAGGCGCCGGTTTGCCTCGGCCCGACTACGTTGAAGAAACGCCCGACCACCACTGGCAAACCACAGTCCTTGTAGAAGGCAAGCGCCAAGAACTCATCAATGGCTTTGGAAACACCGTAGCTCCAACGTGGCTTGGTGGTGGCACCGAATACCAGGTCGTCTTCCTCGGTCCATACTTCCTTGGGGTTCTTACCGTAGACCTCACTCGTGCTAGCGATGAAGCAGGGAATACGATCGCCAGCGGCGGTCCGCAACCCGAGTCGATTCAGAATCAGCTGCGTCGGATAAATGTTCCGCTCGATGGTTTGAATGGGTTGCTTGGCAATCAAGGCCACGCCGACCGCCGCGGCAAGGTGATAGACGCGATCGGCGCGATCCACGACTTCCGCGACAAGTGATTCGTCCTCCACGGTGCCTTCGATGTACTCCAGCCGTTCATGACCCATCACAGCGGCGAGGTTGGTCGCCCGACCGGTAGAGAGATCGTCGACGACGATCACGCGATGCCCCTGAAAAAGTAAGTGTTCCGTCAGATGCGAACCGATGAAGCCGGCGCCGCCAGTGATAAGCGAGGTAATCGAGGTCACGATATTTGAATTCATTCAGCGGGAGGAACAACTTCGGCAGAGACAGGCTGGCAACCAAACCCCCACGCCATAGCGGACAGGAATCCGACAATCGGGGCGGCGTGCGGCCCAGAGAACACCGTTGCCAGACATTCCCCGCAGAGAGCTACGAGCGACGTCCCCAGAGTGTTCACCCAGGCCCCGCCAGATTACGGCGGAATAGGCAATTCACGGCAACTCTTGACTTTGCCGGCTGGGCAAGACAACGCGTCGAACTATCGACTTTATCGCTCGACCGCTAAAATGCTCTGGCATACAGGACTCGGTTCATCGTCGGGGGAGGGACTCTCGCAAACCTCGCTTGGTCCTGCATCGGCGTTCGATTGGAGCTTATTGTGAAACGGCAGCAGGTCTGCATCCAGCAGCCATCTCGTTCCCCCATCCACCGCACCGTTCGGCAGTTTGCCTGGGCATCGCTGTTGCTTGGTTGTTGTCTGTTTGTGGGTGCCGATCGTGTTGCGCAGCAGCAGAAGGCGAGCGATGCCTCGATGGCCGACTACGCCGACGCCGCGAATTTTCAAACCGGCGGTGCCTTTGATCTGGCGATTGAGGCATGGAACAAATTCCTCAAGGAGTATCCCGAGCATCCTCTGGCCGCACCCGCGGCACACTACCTCGGTGTCTGCTTGATGCAGAAGGAGAATCCGGATTACGCCGGGGCAACCAAGGCGTTCCAGCGTGCGCTGAAGCAAAAGGAGTATGACCTGCGGCAAGAGAGCTTGGCAAACCTAGGATGGTGTCTGTATGCGTCGGCTGGTGAAGGGGACCAGCGTGACGCGACGCTGCTGAAGCAATCGATCTCGACCTTTCAGATGCTGCAAAAGGAGGCTCCGGAAACCAAGTTTCTCGATCGAGCCTACTTTTACAGTGGCGAAGCGGCCTATGGACTGGGAGATGCGAAGCAGGCGATTGAGTTCTACGACAAGCTCCTCTCCATGCCGGATGCCAAATCGTCGGCGCTGCGGTGCGATGCTCTCTATGCCCGTGGTGTTGCCCAGGAAGAGTTGAAAGAGCTCGATGCGGCACTCGCGTCCTACCGGCAACTTCTCGGCGGCTGCGATCGAGAGGAACTGGTATCGGATGTACGACTTCGAGTCGGCGATCTGTTGATCATGCGGAAGGACTTTGAGCAGGCGATTGAATCATTCGCCGCTGCATTTGACGCCACCGAATCCGCAGACGATCGCTCCTACGCTCTGTTCCGTCAGGCTTTTGCGCTCGTCCAGGCTGATCGTCCGAATGAGGCAGCGGCGAAGTATGAACAGATTCTGACGGAGTTTCCCAAGTCTCCCTATGCAGGATCGGCCGTCTTGGCGTCTGCCCAGAGCAGTTATCGCGGCGGCGACATCGAGGGTGCTGCCGAGCGTTTCCGAAAGGTCTTGGAGCAAAACAATCTGGATGCTGCCACCGAAGCAGCTCACTGGTTGGCCAGAATCGAGATCTCCAGGGGCAAACCGGCGGAGGCCGCTAAGATCGTCCGACAACAACTCGATCGCGGCGTCGAGGGTTCGTTCGCGATGGATCTACGGCTCGACCTCGCCGAAGCTCTCTCGTTGGACCCCAATCAGATCGAAGAATCGCTGAAGCTTTTCAGCCAGGCGTACCGCGATGCACCGGAGGATCCACTTGCATCTCGAGCTCTCTACAACGCGGCATTCACATCGCTTCAATTGAACCAAGCGAAGCAGGCACTTGAATTCGCGGAAGAGTTCATCGCCAAGTTTCCCAAGGATACGCTGGTGGCGGACGTCCGACACGTGGGGGCCGAGAGTCAGCTGATGCTGGGAAGCGCCAAAGACGCGTCGGACACATATCAACAGCTGCTAGCGTCGACTGCGAGAGACAACCCACAGAGGCCCTATTGGCTGTTGCGTGCCGGGGCGACCAGCAACGCGGCAGGGCGGTTGGAAGCAACGATTGACACACTGACCGCAGAGCTGAACGTCTTCACATCGCCATCTCAAAAGGCGGAAGCCTACCTGCTCATCGGACAGGCTCAATTTCGAAGCGGTCAGCCGGAGGCCGCCATCCAGTCTCTCCTGGCCTCTCGCAAAGCTGACCCGAATTGGAGCCGGACCAATGAGGCGTTGCTTCTGCAAGGCCAGGCTCTCCTCAAATCGGGTCGCGGGGCGGATGCAGCGAGCAGTTGGAAAGGGGTGATCGATTCCAATCCCGAAGCGTCGTTGGCAGACCAGGCGCGTTATCAACTGGCCCAACTCGCAAGTTCGAACGAAGAGTTTGAGCAAGCGGTGAGCTACTACGACCAGATTTTGCAATCGGGAAAAGCGACCGGCTTGATCCCCTATGCCCAGTACGGCAAGGGCTGGGCACTGATGCAAACCAACCAATTTGCTCCAGCCCTCGAGTCGCTCGAGTTCGTCGCCAGCAACACCGAGCACCCCCTTCGCAATGACGCCATGTTGGCTCGTGGGATCACACTTCGAAACCTGGGCCAATTCGACGCCGCCAGGAAGGATCTCGAGACCTACCTGCAGATCCCACCCACTGGGATCAATCTTGGACACGTGCTCTATGAGCTCGCGTTGATCGATCAGACCGCCAAAAAACCTGACAAGGCAGCCGAGAAGCTCGAGCGACTTGTTCAAGAAGTCCCCGACTATCCATCGATGGACAAGGTGTTGTACGAACTCGGGTGGTCGCTTCAGGAGAGTGGCAAACCGCAGGAGGCCGTCCAGTATTTCAGCTCGCTGATCACACAGTTTCCGAACACGTCGTGGGTAGCCGACGCTGCCTACTTCATTGGTCAGCAGCATTACAACGCCGAAAACTGGGCGTTAGCGGCGAGCCAGTTCGGAATCGCGGCCAAGAAGGCAAGCGAGGACAGCCTCTCGGAGAAGGCCCATTATCGATTGGGTTGGTCTGAGTTCAAAGACGAGAATTACGAGGCTGCCGAGCGAGCCTTCACCGATCAGGCGGCCAAGCATGACGATGGAAAGCTTGCACTGGATTCGCTGATGATGATCGGCGAGTGCCGGTTCAAACGTGGTCAGCACCGGGAGGCACTTGAAGGGTTTCGGGTCGCCCGCGATCGGATTCGAAGTCGTGATGAAACCTCCAAGACGGTCCGGGATGATGCCGAGAGGCGTGTTCGCGAACTCGTCTTCCTGCATGGTGGGCAATGCGCGGCTCAGCTCAAGTCCTGGGAAGATGCGATCCAATGGTACGATGAACTGCGAAAACGATTCCCCTCTACCGAGTACCTTCCACAGGTCTTCTACGAGACAGGATTTGCATATCAACAGAAAGGCGATGACGTTCAGGCACTGCAGTTTTATCAGGAAGTCGCTGACAAGTACCGAAACGAGCTTGCGGCTCGGGCTCGGTTTATGATGGGTGAGATCTACTTCGCCAATCGTGAATTCGACAAAGCGATCCCGGAGTTCCAACGTGTCATGTATGGATTCGGAGCGGAACAAGCGCCCGATCGAATCAAGAACTGGCAGGCAAAGAGCGGCTTTGAAGCTGGTCGCTGTGGAGAGCTACTGATCGAAACGGCCAAAACCACGTCGAGCAAGCAGAAATCGCGTCAGATCGCGAACGACTTTTTCGAGTACGTCATTGAGAGGCACCCCAATCATGAGCTCGCCGCCAAGGCTCGCGATCGCATCGAGGCATTGAGAAAGTGATTCAGTCCGCAAACCGCGGTCGGTCTAGACGCCTGCCGAATTTCGCCATCGCTTGGCTGCTGGTTTTGATCAGCGGCGTCCTGGTGAACGCGCAGCAGAACAACATCCCCTCGCCGCCAGAGCGCGAAGACCTGGGGCGGGAACGGATTTCGATCGACGCTGCTGAGATTCAGTCGGTGATGAACGACGAACCTGTTGCCGACGAGGCGCCCACCTCGGCTCCTTCGGGTATCGATTTGCTCTCGCTGATCATGCGAGGCGGCGTCTTCATGATTCCGATCGGCGTGATGAGTCTGATGGTGGTAGCATTGGCGTTCGAACGATTGGTCAGTCTGCGACAACAGAGAATTCTTCCTCGCGGGCTGGCTCGTGATCTGAACGAGTTGCGTGACCCAATGGAACTCTTTGATCCAGCCGCGGCGTTGCAGTCATGCCGCGAATTTCCATCTCCGGCAAGTCGCGTGTTCACAGCGATGTTGCAGCGTACAGGGCAACCGCTGAGCGAAATTGAGCAGGCTGCCAACGACACGATCCAACGCGAGGCGGACAAGTGCGGCTCGCCGATACGCTGGCTGACACTCGCTGCTGCCGCCACGCCACTGATGGGACTCCTGGGAACCGTTTGGGGCATGATTGTCGCCTTTCATGAGTCGACCACCCTGACACCGGACCGCAGCCGCAGCGAACAGTTGTCCGAGGGGATCTACACCGCATTGGTGACCACCTTGGCGGGTCTGATCGTGGCAATTCCAGCGGCGATCTTGGCGCTCTACCTGGAAAACCGGTTGGCCAAGTCGTTTCACCGTGTCGAGGAGCTGGTTTCGGATCTGGCTCCTGGTTTTGCCCGCTTCATCGGTCAACGACGCATCGACAGCAGCGGAGTCATGCGTCCGATGGAGGCGGCCGCTTCGCCGGGCGATGGCCCCAAGCCGCCGCCACCACCTCGCCCGTCCAAGCAACACGATGGCGTCAAGGCAGTTTGACCATGGCGAGATTCAAACATTCATCTGTTGCCAGCACGCTCAGCTTGACACCTCTGATTGATGTTGTGTTCCTGCTGCTCATCTTCTTTTTGGTCACCAGCGAGTTTGAGGAAGAAGAACGCCGACTCGATATTGTGCTTCCCTCGGCTACCAGCGCGGTGCCGATGATTGGCAAGCCTCGTGAGATCGTGGTTGACATTGATGCTGGCGGATCACTCTATCTATCGGGACAACCGACGGACTTGACCGAGTTACAGCGTCTGCTCCGGGTCGCCGTTGCCAGCAATCCAACCAATCAGACCGTGGTCATCCGCGCCGATGCCTCGACCTCCTTCCAACCAGTCGTTAGCGTGATGGACATGTGCAACAAGACGGGCGTCAGCGACTACAGCGTCACGACGCAAGAAGGTCCCCAGCCGTAACTTATCGGAAAATCGGCCAACTTGTGGAGACTCCCAGAGCTGTGAACTCACCGAAACCTCCGCCCAGAGAGAACGACTTCGAGCCACGCGAACGGGTGTGGCCGTTGGACGTGTCGATCGCTGCGTTGGCGGGACTCGTGTTGTATCTCTCGGTGACACAGCTGAGGTTCGATGATCCTCGATTGCTTTACAACGCATGGACCTATGCGGTGGGTGTTCCGGCCGTCGCACTGCTGTTGGCCCTCTGCTCGCATTCGCTTCTGTCGCGTTACGTTCATCGTTCGATTCAACTTGGCTTGCTATTCAGCCTCTTGGTGCACTTGCTGCTGCTGATTCTGGCGGTCAACGTGATCATTTTCAGCCGCTACTTTCCAGAAGCCTTCACGGGCATGCGACCCGAGCGGTCGGTGGTCCGCAAAACACTTCCCGAGTATCTGTTTCAAACGCCGCAGCAAACATCAACCACCCCCGACTGGCGCAGCCGGTGGAAGCGGAAACGGCGTCACGAGTCGAGCCGGAGGAACCACGCCAACTTCCGCCAATGGACCAGGCAGCGCCCAAGCTGGAAGTTCCACGTGCTCGCGAACCCGAGCAACGTCCGATTAAGAAGTACCTGATGAAGCGGGATCAGGCATCCGAGTCTCCGCCGATGCCGACCAACTCTCCGGCCAAGATGGCGCGCCGCCAGCTGGAATCACGCACGAGCCCCTTCAACTCACAGGCACCGGTTGCACCCGAGGTACCGACTGAAGCGGAACGGACTCGCCCCAGCCCCGAACGGAGCGTTTCCTCACCACAACGCCAACCGCAATCATTCGCCGCCAGTCTCGCACAGCCGGCTCCGCTCCAGCCGGAACTGGAGCGGGCGACCCCGCCCTCGCTCGAAGGTGCGCGGACTCGCGACCAAGCATTGCCGGCGGTGGGCGACGCGGGACTGCGGAGCGAGCGTCGTCAGCGGTCGATTGCGCACGTCCAACCGGCTGGTTCTGCCCCGGCTCCTCATACCGTAGCGATCGCGAGAATCGACGACGCGGCCAGCCGAATGGTTTCGCCCCTGGATGTCCCACTGAGCCGACGGGGCCAGACCCGCGGCGCTCAGCTGACGCAAGGCGCGACCGCCGACACGGGACTCCCCTCGCCGCAAGCCACCCTCGCCACGGGAGCCGCCCGGGCGAGCGACAGCTCGTCGGCGCGCAGCGGCGTCCCCGAGGTCACCGGCGGAGCGGCGGAGCGTGCCCCGGGACATTCGCCGCGGCTCAATCTCGGCGCCGGCATGTCACCGCTGGGAACGCCGCGGTTTCAGCCCGCGGGGAATCCCGCCGTGTCGGAATCGGCTGACACGGCGTCTGCCACGGATCGACTGGATCGTCAGTCTCTGGCCAATCGCGCCGAACAGGGAAGGGCGGTCGCGTCCGCCCCCAGCCTGTCCCCAGCCGGACCCTCCCTCGACTTCCTGTTCGAAGAGGGTCCCGTCGGGTTCACCGAACAAACGCGTCCCCAATCGGAGGTCGGCATCGCCATCGCCGAGGACTTGCCGCGCGTCGGCGCGATGGATCTGACAAGACCGGCACGTCCCAAACGAGACGTCGGCGGCCCGGTCACTCCATTCGGCTCGAAAATCGCGACCGTCGAATCGTTCAACCGAAGGGTGCTAAGAACGCAGGGTGGATCCGCCGCGCCAGCCGCCGGTCTCGTCGCACCGGCAACTGAAGAGGCCATCGAGCGGGGCCTTTCGTACCTGGCCAACATCCAAAACAAGGATGGCAGCTGGTCACTCCAAGGGCACGGTAGTGATGTGGTGCTGCAAAGTGACACCGCCGCGACCGGCTTGTGCCTGCTCGCATTCCAAGGAGCGGGCTACACACATCGACAACACCAGCATGCCGACACGGTTAGCCGCGGGCTGAAGTTCTTGATGGACAACCAAAAA
Organism: Pirellulaceae bacterium; assembly: GCA_963767665.1. Taxonomy (GTDB): domain Bacteria; phylum Planctomycetota; class Planctomycetia; order Pirellulales; family Pirellulaceae; genus Rubripirellula. The sequence goes on along the minus strand of CAVYFC010000008.1, from coordinate 1,496,359 downwards.
ACAAATGGGGACTTGTATCGAGTTGAGAACGCGATCAGCAATCGCAACGTCGCATTCTATAGTCACGGGATTGCTGCCTTGGCGTTGTGCGAAGCCTATGGCATGACGCAAGATCCCGAGCTCAAGGAGGCTGCTCAGGACTGCTTGAACTACATCATCAAGACGCAACATCGGCAACGAGGTGGATGGAGGTACTCGCCACAGGTTAGCTCCGACACCAGCGTCACCGGCTGGATGATGATGGCACTCAAGAGTGGCCAACTTTCCGGGCTGGATGTCCCAGAGAAAACCTATTCAGGGATCGAAAACTGGCTCGAACTGGCCCAAAGTCCCGATCGACCAGATCGTTATCGGTACAACCCCTTTGCACCCGACACACCCACTCAGCGCCACGGCCGGGTCGCGACGCCAACGATGACGGCGGTCGGCATGCTGATGCGGATGTACTCCGGTTGGCGACGAGACACCGAGGAGATGCAGTCCGCCGCCGACTACCTGCTTCAGTTTCCGCCACAAATGGGAACGGAACGATTGCCGCAGCGCGATGCCTACTACTGGTACTACGCGACGCAGGTCATGTTCCACATGGGCGGACGCCACTGGGACCAATGGAACCAATACCTCAATCCGTTGTTGCTCGAAAGCCAGATCAATCACGGTCCCAACTCGGGCAGCTGGGATCCGAGGTATCCGGTCGCCGATCGCTGGAGTCCGCACGCCGGACGCATTTACGTGACGACCATGAATCTACTCAACCTGGAAGTCTACTACCGCCATCTTCCGATCTACGAAGAGACGGCTCATTAGAGCGTTTTTATTTTTCATGTGCGTTGCTGGAAAAGGGGTCAGGCCCCAATAGTGCGAAGCACCGTTAGGCCCCAATAGTGCGAAGCACCGTTCGGGCCGCTTGCGGCTATTGGGGCCTGACCCCTTTTCCAGCTCAACCATGCTTTTTCGATCGCGTCTTCACATGGTTTCTATTCATGTCGGGCCTCGTGATTCGACACCAAAGTAGCACGACTCTCCGAGTCGAATCTCTCAGCGATTGCGTAGGTCCGCATTTCCAAGGCGGACATCCGCAGCTTTGCTGCGTTCTTTACGAGTCTCGGAGAGACTCGCCTACGGTACTACGCCTACGGTAGAAAAACTCACAGACTCGGAGAGGCTGGGCTAGGTTGAGTGACCCAGAACTGGAACCGCCGCGATCCCCGATCTGAAAGCTTGAAAGACACTCAGCCAGGACGAGCCCTGGCCCATGATCAACCCGAGAAGTGATGGCCCAAGCATCTGCGACCCCAAACGCTTCCAGGCACGCATCGGCGTGCGGAGTCTGCCCCGTCTGGGCTAGACACGATCGAGGTAGCGGTTGATCAAGCTCTCGAGCAACTCCTGGCGACCGCTGGCGTTCGGGGTGACTTCTCCCTTTTCCAACATGTAGGCCTCGAGCTCGGCGAAGCCAACTTGGCCCGCTTCAATCTTGGCTCCGATCCCATCGTCCCAACTGCTGTAACGCTTGGCGATGAAGTCGTCCAAGCCACGGTTGGCGCGAATGGCGGCCGCCACTTTCAGGCCCTTGGCGAATGCATCCATGCTGCCGACGTGCGCATAGAACAGATCGATTGGCTCGAACGATTCACGCCGCACCTTGGCATCGAAATTCACACCTCCACTGCCGAGCCCACCATACTTCAAGATGTAGTACATCGTCTGAGTCGTCAGGTAGTAGTCGGTCGCGAACTGGTCGGTATCCCAGCCCAGCAACATGTCTCCGGTGTTGGCGTCAATGCTGCCCAGAGCACCTTGGCTTCCGGCATAATCGACTTCGTGCATCATCGTATGCCCAGCCAACGTGGCATGGTTGGTTTCCAGATTGAGCTTGAAATGATCGAGCAGGCCATAGGCTCGGAGAAAATTCAAGCACGCCGCGGCATCGCTGTCATACTGGTGCTTGGTCGGTTCTTTCGGCTTGGGCTCAATCAAGAATTGCCCCGTGAATCCGATCTTCTTGGCGTAGTCCACGGCCATGTGGAAGAAGGCTCCCAGGTGATCGAGTTCTCGCTTCATGTCGGTGTTGTAGAGATTCTGGTAGCCCTCACGCCCACCCCAGAACACATAGTTCTCGCCACCGAGTCGGTGCGTTACCTCCATCGCCTTCTTCACCTGAGCAGCTGCGTACGCGAAGACATCGGCGTTGCAACTGGTCGCGGCACCATGCATGAATCGCGGATTGCTGAACATGTTGGCCGTACCCCAGAGCAACTTGACACCGCTGCGCTTTTGCTCTTCCTCGAGAACGTCAGCAACTGCATCGAAGTTATTATGTGACTCGGCCAGTGTGGCACCTTCGGGTGCGACGTCGCGATCATGAAATGCATAGTAGGGAGCTTGCAGCTTTTCGAATAACTCGAAGGCAGCCCGCGCACGATTCTGGGCATTCTCCACTGACTCGGATCCGTCATCCCATGGACGAACGGCAGTACCCGGTCCGAAGGGATCCGATCCAGTCCCTCGAAAGGTGTGCCAGTATACGATGGAGAATCGCAGGTGATCCTTCATCGTTTTGCCTTCCACCACCTCCGTTGGGTTGTACCAACGAAACGCCAAGGGGTTGTCGCTTTGAGGGCCTTCGTACTGGACTGTCTTGATTTCTGGAAAGGCACTCATGGACGGGGTATTCCTATGGACGGAAGGAGAGCAAGGAGAGGAGATGAAAACTCGCGGCCGCGAAATGAATCAACTGGCACAGTATCCCGATGGTGATGACCAGAAGCAACCGGGGGAGAACGTACGAATCCCGCTAAAACACGGCATTTTTTGTAGCAGAGCCAAGCCGTCCTGTGTCATCGATCGGGTGTGTTGGCGGTGGCCGCGATCGATGGATTTTCTCTCTGACAGGATGGAAGGTGGGAGGCCAAAACGGATGGACGCCCATGCGTTTCTCGTCACGGTCTGGTGCCTTCGCGTGCCACGTCTGGACCCGACTCTTGGTCAGGCCACGTTGTTCTAGCCAATCCCTCCGCACCTTATTCCCTAAGGGCTCGGCTTGCGATCGGTCTGACTTTCCGCCATCTCCATGGCCGATTCGTGTTCGCGCTTGAGCTTGATGATCTGCTCGACCACGTCGGGATGCTCCGAGGCGATGTCACGCTTCTCGCCCAAATCGATCTCCAAATCGTAAAGCAGTGGCGGGTCGTGGTTGGTGACCACGTTGCTACCGGGAACGTAGCTGTCCTGGGTGATGAAATGAGCCTTGTAGCGACCGCGACGTACCGCCATCAGACGATTATCCCGATAGTAGAACATCGACTCACGCGGCGATGATGCTTGTTCAACAAGCGTGGCGGAAAGATCATGCCCATCCAGGACGATGTCCCCCGGCACCTCGGCACCACTCATCGACGCGAAGGTAGGAAGGAGATCGAGCGTACTGGCCAGTTGTGACGAGACCACTCCCGCGGGGATGATCCCAGGCATCCAGAACAACCCAGGGACGCGAACACCCCCTTCAAACGTGGTCCCCTTGCCATTGCGGAGCGGCCCGGCGGAGCCACCGTGATCGTCGAATACCAGCCATGGTCCATTGTCGCTGGTGAAAACCACCATGGTGCTTTCGTCGATTCCTCGCTCTCGTAGCGTTTGCATGATTTCGCCGACGCCCCAATCAATCTCTTCGATCACGTCGCCGTAGATACCCGCACGCGAGTGACCTACGTAGTCATCACTGCGAAACAAAGGCACGTGGGGAAGCGAGTGGGCAAGGTAAAGAAAGAAAGGCTGGTCCTCGTCTTGATTGCGAATGAAGTCGATCGCCTTCCCGACGTATCGTCGAGTGATGGTACGCTGATCCACAGGACGTTCGATTTGCGCAACGCCACCCGCGTGCGTTCCCTCCAGCAGCGGTACGTTGAAATTCTTCCAGTCGGGATCGCCAAAGATATCCCATCGTTTCGTCCCCTTCGGTGCAAGACTGTCCATATCATTGCTGTAGGGAATCCCGTAGTAGCTGTCGAAGCCATGTTGGGTTGGCAAGTACTGCGGCAGGTGCCCGAGATGCCACTTGCCCACCATGCCCGTCGAATACCCCCGCTGTTTGAGGACTTCCGCGATCGTCCGTTCGGTCTCAGGAAGTCCTCCAACAGAATCTGGAAAGAGCACGCGACGTTTGCCGCACATGCCACTTCGCACCGGATACCTTCCGGTCATCAAGCCGGCGCGACTCGGCGTGCAAACACTGGCCGCCACGTAGAACTGTGTCATCCTCATTCCCTCGGACGCCATCCGATCGAGATTCGGCGTGGCAATGGTGGGATGGCCGTAACAACTGAGGTCGCCCCAGCCGAGATCGTCACAAAAGATCACGACGTAATTGGGCCGGTCGGGAAGGTCGTCGATCGTGGCACCAAATCCAACCGAGTCGAGCAAGCAAGCGGTCAACACAGCAAGTAGGTAGCGATTCATCAGCAGATCGTTCGTTCACGAAACAAAGAGAGAGGCCTCTGGTCTGTGGTTCACGCCCGAACAGACCGGAAGCCTATGGTACACGGCCGAAGCGACGGTTGTTTCCCCCGGAACCCTATTTCGATTTGTCGCTGGTGAATTGAAGCAGCAACCAGTCTCCCAGGCGGGGCCAGGCATGTCCGACGGCGATCAAGATGCGAAGGTATCCGGGCAAGACGACGTCGGGCTTCCGCTTGCGAACGACTCGCAGGACCGCGTCGGCGACTCGCTCTGGCGGCAAGCCCTTCAGGCGGGTTCCACCCCCAGGCTTGGATGCCTGCGACGGCAGCGATGCGTCAACGGTGGCATCATAGCGGGAACCGGCATCCTCGCGGCGAATGGGTCCTGGGCTTACCAGTCCCACGTGAACACCGCGAGATTTCAATTCCAATCGCATTTGTTGCGTCATGCCGGCTAGCGCGTGTTTCGCCGTCGCATAGCCCCCGATGTAACGGGCCCCCACCTTGGACGCGAGTGAGCCGATGTTGACGATCACCCCGCGACTCGTTTCCAACATCGGGAGCGCGGCCTGCGAGCAGAGCAGGGCAGTGACCACATTCTGGCGAAACAACTCGTTCAACTTTTCTGGATCCAGATTCTCGATCAATCCCCGGTCGCTAGCTCCCACACAATTCACAAGCACATCGAGGCGGCCGAATTTGCGATTCACGTTGTCGATCAACCTGGCTACCTGCTGGGGATCGGTCAAATCGCAGACCTCCGCGCAGACGCGATCTTCACCGCGTTTTGGCATTCGATCGATGGCCGCCCGGAGTCGAGATGCATCCCGCCCGACGAGAATCACCCGATAACCCTCAGCGAGAAATTTTAGGGCGACATGAAACCCAAGACCGGCAGAGCCCCCCGTGACCAGTGCGACGCCTGCTTCGTGTGAATCCATGGAGAGGCGGCCAAGAATACGGAATGAAAGATTGGGAGAATCATTGTGACCCTGGCCAAGTGTAGTACGATCCGCAGGCATCGGGTATCGCCACTGCACCGACGAATCGTCAATACTGTTTGCAAGTGGTTGTCGCCTGTTGAAAACCCGCGGCCACCGACGCATCGCCTGAGTGTGGCTCGAAGACACACCCCCCCCCGACCCGTTCTCCGCCGAAACCCGTTCTCCGCCGAAACCCGTTCTCTGCTGAAACCCGTTCTCCGCCGAAACCCGTTCGCTGCGGAATCAGTCGACATCCCTCCATTTGCTGGAAGACCCTGTCATGTCGAGACCCTCCCTCACGGAAGCCTGTACCAAGATCGTCGCGACCGTCGGTCCGGCCTGTAGCACGCAGGAGATGCTCGTACAGTTGATTGAAGCGGGTGTCGACGTCTTCCGCATCAACACGGCTCACGGAGACCGAGAGCAGCACGAACTGGTCTTGCGCAACATTCGCGCCGCCTCGGAACAGGTTGGCTATCCCGTTGGCGTTCTGCTTGATCTCGCCGGACCCAAGATACGCTTGGGTGAACTGCTTACCGATCCTCTTGAGTGCGAGAACGGCATGAAGGTGAGCTTCGTGCGGGGAGACGAGGCCGCCGCCGAGACGGAATTCACCAGCACCTACGATCGCTTGATCGATGAACTCGAGGTCGGTGATCGTGTCATGCTCGCTGACGGGACTGTCTCGCTGATCGTGGAAAGTGTCTCAGCCGACCGCGCCGATTGTCGTGTCACCGCGGGTGGCAGCCTGCGGAGCCGACAGGGAATCAACCTTCCGGGTGTCAAGCTCTCTGTCTCGGCGATGTTGCCGCGCGACATCGAGAATGCCATCTGGGCCGCCGAGAACGAGATCGATCTTGTCAGCCTTTCGTTCGTTCGTACGGCCGCGGATGTGCAGGCGCTCAAGGACTTGCTCAGCAGCTATGGATCGAAGGCATTGGTGATTGCAAAGATTGAAAAACCAGAGGCTCTCCAAGTCCTTGAGCAGATCGTCGACGTATCGGATGGAATCATGGTGGCGCGCGGCGATCTCGGTGTTGAGATTGACGTGGCGGAGACCCCTGTCGCGCAAAAGCGGATCATCCGCGTCTGTCGGGAGAGGCTCAAGCCGGTCATCGTCGCTACCCAGATGCTTGAATCGATGCACAACAGCACGCGACCCACGCGTGCGGAAGTCAGCGATGTTGCCAATGCGATTCTTGACGGCACCGACGCTTGCATGCTCAGTGGCGAGACCGCGATTGGTAAGTATCCTGTCAAGACGGTGGAGACGATGAACCGCATCATGCTTTGTACGGAGCGAGACATGCTCCGCCACCATATCGGAGAGTTCAGCGTGAACCAACGCGTGCATCCAATCACTTCCGCCGTGACGCAAGCCGCCACGCACATCGCCGAGTCGATCCGAGCCAAACTGATCGTGATCGCCACGCGCAGCGGGAACACAGCCTGGGTCAAGAGTCAAAGTCGAAGCCGCATCCCAACTCTGGCAGCAAGCGATTCGCTGACGTCGCTTCGACGGATGAGTTTGTTCTGGGGAATCAAACCGATTGCAACCCAGTTCATCGACGATCCCTCAGCATTCATCGACGAGATTTGTCGTTGGGGTCGAGAGCATGCCCATCTCCATAGTGGTGATCATGTTGTGTTCGTCACCGGCACCGGTGTGTTCGACAAAGCACACAACCTCGTGGTGGTTCACACCGTCACTTGATCAACGTTTCCTCAATCCCGAGCGTTACTTCACCCGAGAGTCTCGGAGGCTGGATAGCGGTTCCGGCGATCGTCACCGATAGTTGGTTGTGAGCCTGCAATAGCGACGTGATCTCAACATCCACTTGGGTCGACGATTCGCCGACCGGAATCATGATCTCGTTGAGGCTCAGCGAGTTCAACTTTCCCTGCCATCCCGCGATCCGCAGGTAGACCCGCGCGTCATCCAGTCGGCTAGGACGATTGAAACTGCGATCGTAACGAGCCACGACACCAACCGCCTCCAGCTCGAGGCCTGAAGGCTCAGGTATCTCGACGCGACGCACGGTGTCGCGATCGCCGATTGTCTTGCTCCACGGCTTGCGCAGGCGAATCACATGCATCGGCCTGTCCAACAGTTCGATTCCAAGGAAAAGCCCTGAGAAGCGTCTACTTCTCAGGGCTGAGTCGAAGTTTGGTTGGGAACTCAATCCTTAGAGGTCAGCCAGCACGCGATCAATGGCATCGCGATAGTTTGGAAAATTACCCTCCACGGCACCCATTTCGGATGCGTCCACAAAATCAAGGTCATTCATTCCACCAAAGAACTGAACGCCGCGGCCATCGCGAGATACCACAAAGTGATCGCTCGACAACAAAGCCGTCATCACGTCGCCGTCTTCCTCGATGATCGTCAACAACGCTGAGTCGCGGTCACCGCTCAGCACAAGCTCTGCGAACTTGATCCCCTCATAGCCCGAGTAGGCCATGACGAACTCCTGGTTCCCTTCGGCATCGTAAGAAACCACCCCACCTTCGCGGCCACCATTGCTGATCTGGTCCATCGTTGCATTGGTGCGCAGGTAGGTCGACGCCAGAATGTCGACGTTCTCGAGTGCCGATCCTTTGGTCCCCAGAATCGGGAAATTCGCATTGGTTAGGTCGACGTCGCCACCTTCTGGAATGGTGTGGAGCAAGTTGCTCTCGCCGACGAAGATGACGGTGTTCGGCACGTCGTAAATCACGTGATAGACGCCAGGAGCCAGATTGTCGAACGTGAACTTACCGTCCAAGTCGCTCAGGATGGTTTGCTCAATCGCCACTCCCGTGCTGTTCTCATTGGCTGCGGAGACCAATCGAACTTCGACGCCACCCAGCCCTTCTTCATCGGCATCCAAGACGCCATTGCGAATCGGATCGGCACCTTCGAGGAACTGTGGCAGGTTTTCCACATGGTCGATGAAGACGGCACCCGAAATGCTCGAAACAGCGAAATCCTGAACCGTCACAAAGACGGTCGCACTGTCGGTCTTGCCTTGTTCGTCCTCGATCGTGTAGTCGATTGTCGCTCCGCCTAGGAAATTGGCATTCGGAGTGAAGTCAATCGTTCCATCCGCCTTGATGACCACCGTTCCGTCATCGGAGGTGGCGGCGGTTATCGTCAACGCCTGGTCTTCTCCGTTGCCAGCATCATCGTTGTCCAGCACGTCCACGTTCACGGTAACGCCCTTGAACGTGACCACACCCGTGTCGTCACGGGCGACTGGTGGATCGTTGAAACCATCGATGGTGAGAGTCACCGTCTGCGAAATCGGATCGTTGACACCATCAGAAATCGAGTAGCTGTAAATCACGACAGCCGTTTGACCATCCGTCAGTGATCCATAGGCAGCCGGACTGACCGCCAGGCTGCTTGAATTGACGGTGACGCCACTGGCATCACCAGAAACGAGAGTCAAACCGCTAACCGAAAGTGTGTCGCCTTCACGATCGCTCGCGTTGGTCAACAACTCAGACTCGGTAATCGTAAAGTTTGCATCCTGTTCCGACACTCCATCGACCACCACTGGGCCGCTGACAGTCGGTGGCTCATTGACATTGTCGATGTTCACCTGGGTGGACGCGTTGCCGAGTGTTGCCTCACCGGTCGGGTTGCTTAGCGTGACGGTGAAGAATTCTTGCGGCTCGGATCCGAGGACATCGTCCAGGATCTCAATTTCGATTGTCTTTGTCGTCTCGCCTGCCAGGAAGGTCAGCGTGCCGGACTTGGAGGTGTAATCAAGTCCGGCTTGAGCAGTACCATCGGCGGTCGCGTACTGAACGGTCACGTCGCCCGCGGTACCACTGGCTCGCGAAACGGTGATCGTCACCGAACCATCCCTCTCACCGACCGTCACGCTCGTCGGAATCGAGAGGACACCGGCAGAATCATCATTCTGAATCAAACCACTGGCAGCCACTGTTCCCAGCGTCGCACCGGTAGGATTCGATAGGGTAACGGTGAAGCCTTCGCTGGCTTCCACGACGGTGTCCCCACTGACATTGACCGTGACCACTTTGCTGGCCTCGCCAGCCGCGAAGTTGACCGTGCCGCTAGGGAGCGTGCCACCAAAGTCCGCTGCATCGGCAGCGTTGGCGCCAGTGCCACTGACGGTGTAGTCCGCACTCGCCACACCACTGGTGTCGCCGTCTCGCGTGACGGTGAAGGTGAAGGGGGTCGTCCCACTGTTGCCCTCGTCCTTGCTTGCGTCGGTCGCAGCAATCGACAGGCTGGCGTCGTCATTGCGGATCAAGCCGTTTGCAGTCGCCGATCCCAGAGTCGCACTCGAGACGTTGACCGTGAAGCCTTCGTCTGATTCGACAGTGGTATCACCGCTAACGCTGATCGTGATCACTTGGCTCGCTGATCCAGCCGCAAAGTTGACCGTGCCACTTGGTAGCGTGCCTCCGAAGTCAGCCGCGTTGGCAGCTGCCGCGCCACTGCCGCTGACGGTGTAGGTCGCAGTGGCCGCTTCACTGGTATCGCCGCTGCGGGTCACGGTGAAGGTGAAGTCGGTCGTGCCGCTGTTGCCTTCTGCTTTGTTCGCATCGGTCGCGACAACCAACAAGTCGCCGTCATCGTTTTGGATGGAGCCGACTGCGGTCGCCGTTCCCAGCGTCGCACCCGCACTTGGACCTGAGAGTGTGACCGTGAAGCCTTCGGTGGCTTCGACGTCGGTGTCTCCACTGACGCTGATCGTAATCACCTTGCTGTTCTCGCCCGCAGCAAAGTCGACAGTGCCGGTCGGTAATGTGCCACCGAAGTCAGCCGCATTGGCTGGGTCACCGCCGCTGCCGCTGACGGTGTACGTCGCACTCGCCGCGCCACTGGTGTCGCCGCTGCGAGTCACGGTGAAAGTGAAGTCGGTCGTGCCGCTGTCACCCTCGGCTTTGTCCGCGTCGGTCGCGGCAATCGACAGGCTGGCATCATCATTTTGAATCAAGCCATTGGCGGCTGCAGTTCCCAGTACCGCACCCGTGGCATTGGAGAGGGTGACGGTGAAGCCTTCACTGGCTTCCACGTCGGTGTCTCCGGAAACATTGATCGTGATCACTTGGCTCGCGGAACCAGCCGCGAAGTTGACCGTGCCGCTCGGCAGGGCGCCACCAAAGTCCGCCGCGTCGGCCGCATCAGCACCGCTGCCGCTGACGGTGTAGGTCGCACTGGCCGCGACACTGGTATCGCCGCTGCGGGTCACGGTGAAGGTGTAGGCGGTGGTGCCACTGTTTCCTTCGGCCTTGACTGCATCGGTCGCAGCAAGCGAGAGACTGGCATCGTCATTCTGGATCACGCCATTGGCAGTGGCCGTTCCCAGGGTCGTCCCGATAGGATTCGAGAGGGTGACGGTGAATCCCTCACTTGCCTCGACGTCCGTGTCGCCACTGACGCTGATTGTGATCAGCTGGCTGGTCTCGCCGGCGGCGAAGTCGACCGTGCCGCTCGGTAAGGCGCCACCAAAATCAGCGGCGTCGGCTGGACTACCGCCACTTCCACTGACTGTGTAACTCGCGCTGGCGGCGCCACTGGTGTCGCCACCACGCGTCACTGTGAAGGTGAAGTCGGTCGTGCCACTATTCCCCTCGGCCTTGTTCGCATCGGTCGGAGCGATCGAGAGACCACTGGGAGCGTCACCGGTCGCCGTGATTGTCAACAAGGCGGTCGGGCCTTGAGCAACCAAGTCCAACGGCACCTTGGATGAATTCGGTCCATCTGGATTGTCGGGGTCGTAAGAGCCGTATACCAGGACCGCCTCGTTGCCAGTGAAGTTCGGCGAGGCTCCTACCTGAACGTTCAGGCCGACGACGGGAGCGACGATTTCGTAGCGGAAGCTATAAGCGTGGAATGGCTCCGGATTGTACTCACCGGTGAAATCATTCAAGAAGTCGAAGTCCGTCAGCTCGACCACCGAGGCCAATTGCCCAGGGCCACCCATACGAACAACACTCTCCCCGTCAAGCGTGCCGTAAATCAGCGGCGGATTGCCAAGCTGGCCGTAGAAGAACTCGTTCGGTTCGCCACTCAAGGAGCGGCTGCGGAAGTCGATGTTCTCGCGAACGGCAGCAGGGTTGAGTGAGCCATCGCCCAAGACCGGAGAAATGCTCACGTTCGCCGCGACAAAGTCATCACCAGCGGTTTCGACCAGATCCAACTGCAAGTCGGGCAAATCGATATTGCCCAACGCACCATCCCACTTGACTCGATAGATGTAGTCGACGGTCGACGATTGATCCTGAACGACAAAGTCGGTCCCCTCGGTGTACCCAAACGAGGTCAGTGCATCGATGAGCGACTGCTCGATCGCGGCTTCCGACGTGATGTTCGCTCTAGCAACGTTGAAGGTCGCGCCGCCGGGGCCATTGGTGTACAACAAATTGGTGACGTCCGAACCTGGACGCAGTGCCAACTTCTCAAAACTCAAGGTCTGCGTTTCATACATCACCGGGCGAAGAAAGCCCGCTTGATCGGCGGTGATGTCGGTCACCAACTGAAAAAGCCCGATCGGTTCGACAACCGGGTTCTGACTGGCTGGGAACTGATCGTTGAAAATGACTTCACGCAGATCGCGATAACCCACCTCGAGATCGAATAACTGTCCGACCTCGAGATTCAGAGTCCCATTGGACGGTTGCAGCAACTGACCATTGATGTCGCTAGCATTGAGATGAATCTCGACCAACGGCTCAGCCATCCCCTCGCCGCGTGCAAGGGCATTGATCACGCTCAGCGCATCGGCGGGCGTCAGATTGCCATCCGCATTGACATCCACAAATGCCTTCGACTGCTCAAGAAGGACCACAGAGGCCAACTCTCCCTCACTCTGGGCCTGCCGCGACAAGTGGTTGACGACCGTCAAAGCATCCGAAGCAGTGATTTGGTAGTCGTTGTTGACGTCGTAGGCGTTGTGGTAGTTGTGCGACGCCAAAATGTCACCCGCCAACAATTCCCGACGCTCAAGCTGCTCTCGCGACAGGCGGCGTGGGCTGGTCGACGCTCGCCCGGCCTTCTCTGGGCGCTGGCGTCGCCTTGCAGGAGCGACCATGCCGGAGCGGCGAATGAACTGAAGCAGACTTCTCATCTGTTATCTCGGGACGATGAAGGAATCGTGGGGAAAACTTGGCACATGGGGTCGTCGTTCGAGCGATTGCTCTGGGGGGAACAGGAAGTTCGTAGTTCAGCCAGTGACAACCCGTGGCATTGAAGCGATTAGGGACTCTATGCTACCCAGATCTCCCATTTTAGCAACGATTTACTGTAAGTCGAAGCAGGAGACGACATTCCGTTGGGCCTTAGACCGCTCGAGCTTCAATCTGGTTCCGAATATTTGGCAAAAATCACTTCCGTCAAAATCTCAACGATGGCTTGGGACCCACGAAGGTCATCCTCAGGGGAGTTATCCCCGTGGGACTCCTTTGCGACCGCGGCGACAGGGGACCAAAGGCCCCCTGCTGAGGCATCACTCTGGAGCTTTGCCAGGGGCGGATCTCCCACCAATGGCTGCTCTGAGGTATCGGTTCCCCCATCGACCATACTTTTGTCACGGATGTCCGAACCCGCAGAGTTGAACATTTGGGGCGAGGGGACTGCCCACTGGGCGAGAGCCTGATCGGTGGCCTGATCGGTGGCGGCCGTGCCGGTTTCCTTCCCCGCCAGGCGGCTCGAAGCCTGGAGGAGCTCGCCAGAGCCCCCGTTTGGAGCGGACAGATGGTTGATCACAATCAGGGCGTCCAGCGCGGTGACACGTCCATCATTGTTGACATCGACGGCAACCCCGGATGTCTCGGATGGTTGCAGGTTCCGGGGGCCGGAGCGACTCAAATCGTTGATCACAAGCAGGGAGTCCTGAGCCGTCACCATGCCGTCGCGGCTGACATCTTCGGCCAGAAAGAGGTTGTGCCTTGGGCTGTCAACTCGGCTTGCCGCGGCCTCCACGAAACGGCTGGCGCCGTCGACGACACTGACCTGAATCGATGGCTCGGCGAATGCATGAATCAGCAGATCGGGCACGAGTTCGATTCGGTAGTCGCCATCTGCAAGGTTCTTGAATTGAAATGCCCCACCGGGACCGGAGACGGCCACCTCGTCAAAACCGAAATCGATTCGATCGAAGGCGACAACCGTGTCGGCGTGCCCGTAGGCACGAATCTGGGCAATGCGACCCTTCGCATCGCTGATGTGAAGGACGAATTCCTCACCAGACTCGATCCAGTCACTTGCGACACGACCGATCATGGCTCCGGACGCATCGTAGGCCTCCACCCTCGCAAAACTGCCATCCCCCAGTCCGATCGCGTGAAGATTCACCTCACCCACTGGCTGATCGAAGCTTGCCTGGAAAGCCACTTCGTCGGACCACTGGATGATCCAGCCATTTCGTCGTTGATCAAACGACTGGAACACATACCGGTCGCCTAGGGAATTGGTTGGCGCGGCTCGAATCTGATCTCGGGCGAACAGGCCATCGGCGGACAACAGGATCCCGTCACGACCATCCAAGAATCCGGCGTTCGCTGCATCAAGCTCGCCCCCAAACAGGGCAGAGCCGTCGGCGTTGCGAATGGCTAAACGGGTGACCGCCAGCGGCAAGTCCTGCAAATCGGCTTGGCTGTCCCCGTCAAGATCGAGGAAGGAACTTCCCGAAACGCTTGCACGGCTGATGGCCGGACTCGCAGCGGTGCCGGTCACCGTTTCACTCGTCACACCGCTCGCCCTGTCGATCGCTCTCCAGCGGATTTCGTTGAATGGCGTGGCGATCATGACGGAGAGATCGAAGTCGACGGTCTGCTGATCGGGAGAAGCAGCCACCACCCAATCGCCGCCATCCAGGCTGTATTGCAGCTGCGAAACGCGATTGAGCGTGATATCACTCTGGGTGCCGGAAGAGTTTTGATTCAACAGCGGCACCGCCGAGGCAGTGCCGGTGAAGTGGTACTGCGAGCTGACCGGATCAAAGTAGCCAGCCGCGGACAGGTCCAAGGGCACATCCAACACATCAAAGATGCCATCGCCGTCGGAGTCGAGCCAGCCGACCATTGCCAACGTCGTCTCGGGACTGACGTAGTTCTCATAGGCCGTGCTCAGGGGTGTTCCGGAGCGCATGATGCTGGCTTCTTGCTCAAATCCGGGGGTGGGATTGTCAGCAGCATTCCAATTCTGGGTGTCGTAGTAGCCCCGACGTTCCGACCAGGAGCCGCCGCCTGGGTATTCATCGCGAGCCCAAAAGATGTGACCCATTTCATGTGCGATCGTGGAAGCGGGTCGACTTGATGGCGCGACCAGGAACAGCCCACCTGCATAGGCGAACGCCCCCGAAAACGTTCCACCCGAAGAAAACAGTCCGTCGCCATCGGACGAGTCGACCAGGAAGATCGTGAACGCCCAGTCCGTCCCCAATTTCAGCCGTTGATCGTGGTTGAATCGCCTGACACCCTCTTCAATCGAAGCGGAGTCGCCGTAGCCCAGCGAAGTAACGAAAGCTCCCACGTACAAGTTGAATTGATCGCTGCGAAGATCGATCGGCTCGTAGCCAGTCTCCACCGGATCGATAGCAAAGCTGTCGTCGATCACGAAATCGAGCGTGTGGACCGTGCCCTGCCTGTCCAGCAGATCACTCCACCAAGTGACCCCTTCGGTCACCTTCGCCAGCGCCTCGTCAATCTCCTCGGGCGTCCAGTTTTGGGACTGCGGATTGATCGATCCGTCGCTCTCGAAGAAGACGGGTGTCACGGCGACGGAGCCGAGCAAGAATTCCCCCGTATCCAACGGGGTCGCCCCCAAGGGTGTCGCGGCGAGCAGATGCCGTGGCTCCAACTTTTCGAGTTGTACCAATCGAGACCGCTTCACCTTGCGGAGAGTCTGCTTGGATCGTCGTCGAGGCATTTACCCTTCTTCATCGGAAGCGGTGGAGACTTCCTACGTTAGATTCGCGAACACTGGATTTGTCGCGGTCGATTCCCGCAGATTCTCTAATCCGCGACGTCGCCAACCCCCTCGCAGCTCGCCTGATCGATCGTCAAACGGGCCACCGGCCGCTGTCGCGAAGCGCTAAGTAGTTGGCCTGATAGGACTTCCATCACTCTCCTTGCGAGGGTCGGACGCGTTAGCGGCCGGGGAGGGAGTCACGACGCGGCGCGAACTCGATAGGGCCGGCCATGCCAACCCACCCCCCTAGCGAATATGATTGGCAACGCCAGTTGGAGTATGAATGGGTCTCTCGACCTTGGTAGATACGAACGCCCTCCAAGAGGTTGATGTAGTCTCCCCGACCGGAACCAACTCGGATCATGATGATCCGAAGCCAGCACCGGGGGAAGGCAGAACCTTCCACATCCGGTGCGGCGATGTTCCCGCATGGCGCGTTGCGACGACTACAACGACGCGAACGCCTGATCCAACGCGTCGTTTTCTCCCTCACCCCGAACCGTGGCCGCATCCTCGGCGAGTCCATCGATCATCGAGTCGAGCTCGACAACCGCAGGGCTGTCAAAGACGCTGATCTTGCTCGTCTCCGGGGTCACAGGGGCAACCGGTTCGGCAGGCGTCTCCTTGTCCAGTGCATCCGCGATCAAGTAGTCGCCGAGTAAAGTTGCACCCGATGCCATCACACCGTTGCCGGTCTGCAGGTAGCTGGTGGCTTCCCCTTCGGCGACCAACTCGAAGTTGGTGTTGGGAATGCGAGCCAGCTCGTTGATGACTTGCAGGGCATCGAATGCACTGACGACTCCATCACCCGTGACATCTGGGTAGGCTGGCAAACCAGGTGGCAATGGGAGCACATCGAGAACGATGTTGTTCCCACCGTTGCGGGCGATGGCGTTGATGACGTTCAGAGCATCCAGAGGTGTGACGGCACCGCTGTCGTTGACGTCGTACTGGTTCGACGGATTCTGGAAGGGATTGTTGGTAACCACCAAACGAATGTCTTCCACTTCGCCACTGGATGCATCACCGATCGGTCCCAGGTTGATCTGCTCGCTCAGACGGAAACGTGCATAGATGGCACCGAGCGTTGCATCGGATGGAACCGTGACGGAAATCACGTTGGTGCCAGTACCCACGAATGGTCGGCCCGTGCCAGCGGATCCAAAGCGTCGCGATTCACTGACTTCAAAGACACCGTTGGCATTCCAGTCGAACCAGGCATCCAAGTAGATCTGACGGCCGTCTTCGTTGTGGATGCTGACTTCGAAGTTCGCATCGAACCCTGGTTGTAGCGATCCGATGATGCGAACACCATTGTCCTCGTCGGCGTCGGGAAGCTTCGCGTCACTGTCACGGGTGACCGGGCGATCATCGGGATCGGCCGGGTTGTCCCGCCACAGTGCGAAGTTCTCGTTGACGAAGTGGCGAGGACCAAGTTGAGCGGCGGTCGACGGGTAGGGACTGGGAGCGTCACCGTAATCGAACCCACCGCCGACGAAGATCACAAGGGACGGCAATCCGTCGCCACTGGCTTCATTGTTGACCTCATCACTGATACGGTGTTCGACTACCGATGTTCCGCTAATCGCCAATCGGAACTGGTCGGAACTCGATCGCAGGATCACACGATCGCCGATCTGCTCGCTTTCCACTCCGATCTGTGCGAAGTCTGCCAAGGCATCTTGGTAGGCAACCGCAATCTCCGTCTGGCTGGCATCCAATGGCACCACCACGGCCGATGGTGTCGGCAATCCGGCGATGCCGAGTTGGGTCAGCGACGAAGCACGCAGATCAAGGGTGACATCCTCGGTGCCCACGCCGCTGAGGGTCACTCGACCTGCATCGATATTCTCGGCCGTCAAGCCGAGTTGGGCGTTGTTGATCGCCAGGGCAATTGCATCGGCAACCGCATCGAGCGTGCGTGCGGGAATCGGCACAAGTGTCGACCCAGTCACCTGTCGCGTTTGGTCGAAGTCAAGTTCGAACGTGATCGTGGTCGGCCCACGAGTGATCGTGAAGGTTTGACCGTCGACCACCGTGTCGGAGAGCTCCAGTCCCATCGCAGGGACTCCGATACCGTAGCCTGGCGAGGTACCAATCGACCCGAAACCGTTGACCGTGACCGCGTCGTTGGCAGAGGTGACGCTGATCGGATCGGCAGTTCCGGTGATTCGGAAACTGCGAGCGGCATTGACCATCTGGACGCTGAGTCCCGATGCCTGGACTTCCGTCTTGAGTGCCGCGAGCATGTCTCGTGGCGTCGCATTGACGGCGACCAGCACGGGGAGGTTGCCGGGCTGCACACCAGGGAACGTCGCGGTATCAAACTCGAACGTTTGCTCAGTCTGACCGTCAAAAATGGTCACGCTCGCGCCATCGATGGCGTTGATGGCGGTATCGGTCAGCGTGACATCAAGCGAGTAGTTGGTCAACTTGAACGCATCGCCCAGCGGATTGCCAGTCAAGGAGATCGGCATCGCAAAGGAAAGTGCGGTGTCGGGATGAGCGCGATCGGAGAGTCCTCGCAAGCTCAGTACGCCCCCATCGACGCTGGTGTCGAGCTGCAATCCCGAAGCATCGACCGCGGCCTTGATGGCGTCATTGATCGCAGTTCTCTGGTCCGTCGTAGCGATCACAATTGCTGTCGTGCCCGGGGCGGCTTGTGACGCATCGCTGACGAAACTGAACGTGACCTCGTTGTCACCGTCAAAGACCAGCATGCTCTGGCCGAGCACATCCAAACCGCGTACTTCGGACGACAGCGTGATGTCGGCACCTTGGTAGGCGGCGGCACCCTGCATGCTGACACCCTCGACATTGAACAGGCTCGGAGCCTTGACCACCGAAGTCTCGCAGCTGGATACGGTTTCCAACGGCGGTCGCGAGGAGGCGAACATCGGATTCGTTGATCGCAGCAGCAACCGCCTCGGCAATCTGTTCGGCAGTGGCCAGTTGCCCGACGCGAACCGGAATCGCGCCACGACTCATGATCGCGTCGTTGATGAACGGATCATTGGTGGTGGTCAATTCGAAAATCGACGACGACGGCGAGTAACCGTCGAACACCTCAATCGCCTGGCCCTGAATGTTTGGCACGGCGACACCATTGATCACCGTTGTCAACGCACTTTGCGCGATCGAGATACCGATGCCGGTATCCAGCTCAATCGCCCGGCGATCAATCGTCTCGTTGCTGCCGCTACCGCTCAGAATATCGATCTGAGTGAGAGCACCATCGGCATAGCGTGTGGCCGGTTCGCCCTTGATGATCCCAGCATCACGACCAAGAATTTCGATCGTGTAGACCGACTCGTTTTCCCAAATCCCGGCAATCGGAGTCAACCGAATGATGTTGTCCGAGGCCTCATAGGCGTAGCGATAATCGATGCCTTCGACCAACGTCTCGGTCGCCTGGCTGCCGCCCGCCATCCGCGTGACTCGAATCAACGAGCCATCGCTCAGCGTGATGTCGTTGACACCGACGCCCGAGCTCGGATCAGCCGGGGTGATTCCATCGATCAATTGAATGTCGAACGAATCGAAGATGGTGGCGGAGGTCACCACGGAACCGCTGTCACGCTGCAGATCGTCGGCACGCGGGGAAACCAAGGTCACGCGTGGACCAATTTCGTCGGCTCGATCCTCGGCACCGCGATCCTTGAAAACGCTCTGGCCAATCCCGCCGGGCGTTTCAACCTCTGGATCGTCAACGCGTAGCTGGCCGTTCAGGTCGATCAGCGGAGCCAAGATCGGAACCGGCGGCAATCCAACCGCAGCACGTACGGTTCGCAAGGAAGCTCGGTCTTCCAACGAATCGATGGAACTGTCGATCGTTGGCACATTGTCCTGTGGTGTGAACACAAGGTTCGACGCATCAACAAAGAGTTGCTGATTGCTGCTAATGACCTGGCTGAACAGACCCAAGTCTTGCTGGCTGGTGCCATTGGAATTGGCCGTGATTGCGGAAGTAGCTGTTCGCTCCCAGGACGGTGCGAGCCTTGGAGAGCTCAACGGTATCCGCGTTCGGTCCGCCAACAACATCCGATACCACGATGCCGGTCTCGAAGTTCGCCACGATGTTGTTCAACAGGGTGGGACCCGAATTGTTGGTGACAACGATGCCTTGGCTTCCCGGCGTGTACTGTTCGGCCGGAACCGTCGACAGAGCGCCGATCGCATCGATGTCCGCACCAGCCGGACCAAACCTCACAGTGGGCTCATCCAGCGGCGTCACCAAGTCGGTCAGACGCACGAAGGCGAAGCGATCGTTGGAATCGAAGCCGTACTGGTCGATATCGATCGTGGGATTCAATCCACTGGCATTGCCAACGAAGAAGTAGTTGTTGCCGTCACGGCTGATCTCGACTCGAACCGACTCGCTTGCTCCACTTTCGAAGATCACCAGGTCGGGCGTCGAGGCGTCATTCCCGGTCAAGAAGTTGTCCGTGAATCGGAAGGTCGCGGTGCCACCGGTCCCCAGTGAGAGGGTGAACTCGCCATCGGTCGGTTCCGGTCCGCGACCGCGTTCCATCAGGCGAACTCAACGCTGCTTGAGGATCGGTGTATTCCGAATCGACATCGCTACCCAGGCTCAACGTGTTCAGATCGACTTCATCGGCGAAAGAAATGCCGCCGCGGGCGAACAGGTACCCGGCGAAGATCTCGGTTCCCAGATCGACGCCAGGCGTTAACCGATGCCACCAATCAGGGTGTTGTTGATGATCTGGTCGAAACCGACGGGCGTGGTGATGGCGCCACCACCACCCTCGATCCCCGTCACGAAGATTCCGGCGTTGGCGTTGAATCCAACCACATTGTTCTGCACGACAACGCCAGGCAGCAAGCCTTCGGAATTCAACTCCAGGAGATTCTGTGGATAGGTCAACGCCACAGGGAACTCGTCCCGCGGATCGCTCGAGGCAAGTCCCACTTCGGCATCACGAATGATTGAAATCCCGTTCTCGGAGTTGAACAGGAAGCGGCTGTTCTCAATGATGATCATTCCCTGCTGCGAACGATCACGATTGGCATCACCCCGTTGTGATAGTCAGCGAAACATCACGGAATGTCGGGAGTCACTTCCACGAAGCTGATGTCGCCGTACAGATTGACTCGGCTGTCTTCGTACTCGCGCAGCGACTCGCTGCGGCAACGTGGAATTGGAACGAGCGGCCATGACTTCAAGGACTGCCTGGACGTTGGGCGAATTGATCACCTCGATGACCTTGTTGGCCACGATCGCCGCAGAATCGGTCGGCTTCGATCTCGATCACCACCGCATCGGGATTGCTCGGACCATCGAAGACCGGATTGGGCATCCGAGGGGGTCGGAGCGGGTCGAACATCAAACTCGAATTGCAGCTGATTGAGCGAATCGAAGATCGCGAACGTCGATCCATCGACCATGGCCGAACCGGACGGCGCCACAAATGAATAACCTCCGGAGAGTCGATCGTTGGTATCGAACGTTCGGAAGCGGGCTTCCGAAGAAACGGCGGAGAACGAGGTAACAACCGGTTTGAAGCTTCCGTCAAGCTCGATCAAAGGCACCAACGTTCCGGCGCCATCGTCCAAAGTGACAACCAAGGAACCACCCGCAAACTGCGTGATCGGTTGCCCGGTCGTTGCGTCGACGATCACATCGGCGGTCGGCAGGTCGAAGATCTGGAATGGAGGTCGCTGAATCGCAGGAATGACCTCCGAGGTCGGCACCGACCCGACGGGAACGCCATAGGGAACGCCATTGATCGGGATCACAATTGGGGCCGAGGCAAAACGCTGCACATCGGCCTGGTTGATCGCGACGCGACCACCACTGACGTACTCGCTTCCGTCTCGGATCTCGAGCTGGTAAGCGCCCTGATCGGTTGGCTGTGTCGTTTGACCCGGCAGTGTCAAGTTCAACGACCCATTGGCGACGAACGACCCGTTTGGATCCTCCGCTGTCGCGCCGGTGGCTAACTCGCCACGCTCGGCAAAACCAATGATGAAGTCGTCGAGATAGACCCCTTCGAAGTAGTTGTTCTCGGTTCCGGCAGGGAAACTGTTTTGGTTTGGACGGAAAGCGCCGGCATCGAACTGATAACGATCCGATTCGTTCGTGAACGGACCGGAGTCATCAATGAACAGGCTGGGCAATCGCACGGTCGTGCCCGCCGTCGGGATCAAGTCGACATTGCCTTGAGCGTAACGATTCGCGATCGCTCGTTGCACTTCGACCGCCACTTCTTTGGCACTCATGAAGCGGCTGACTGGTACCACGATCGCTCCATCGCCCGACGTTCGCTCCGTGACGTTGAACAGCGCCGCAGGCGAAGCGCCGAGGAACTGCTGCCCTCCATCGAATTCGACGAGACTTCCATCGGACTGATAGGACGAAGGTACCGAGACGCTGACGCTGGCGGTGTAGGTATCGATCTGGCCGACTTGAGCCGATCCAGGAATCCGCGGATCGTAGGTCTCGTTTCCGAGCCCGCTGATCCCGATGTAAACCACACCATCCCTCGCGGCGGTGTATTCCATCGTGTCGTTGGCTGCGTTCGGTACGCCTGGCAACTCGTCACCGGCGGCGTCAAAGAAGCGAATCGCAGCATTGAGCGCGGTGTTGAAATCAAGATCGACATCAACCGCGATCGTGGTGCCCTGACGGACCTCCAGTCGCAACAAGATCGACGTCATCAAGATTGGTCGGCGGTTGAAGTGGATCGTCGACCGAGCCCAAGCGGCCGGTACCAGTGATCGTCAGGTTGCCGCCGTTGTAAGGCAAAGGAGTCGCTTCGTAGATCAGATCGTTTCGGCCACTGGGGACGTTCGGATCATCCGAAGGATCGGAGAAGTAGAAATCGGGAACGACCGGATTGCCAGCAGGGCTGCCTTCGATCGCCGCTGCAACTGTCGCTGCGACCTGATCCGCACTCAAGCTCGAGAGGGTGGTACCAGCGGGCAAACCAGCCAACAGATCCACATCGACCTGGTCTGACGTGGCGACTCGCGTCCCGTCGTTGAGCAGGTATTCCTGGTCATCAATGGTGATCACAGCCGATTGGGTTGGATCGACATAGAGATCCGCTAGTTGCAGGCCCGATGGGAACGAAATCGTCGGAGCCAACTGGACACGGAAGGTTTCACCCATGCCGCCAGGCGAATCACTGATCACGAAGTCAAGATCGCTCGATTCCGCCAAGACGCTGCCGCTGACCACACGCATTGAATTGGAAGTCGTCAGCGTGGTTCCGCGATGTCGAGAACTCGACCCGCAGGCTCAAGCCGGACCGGCCGGCAAATTCGCCGAATGGCACACGAGCTTGACGCCACTGTGGGTTGGCGGCTCCGGTGACATCAAACAACGGCTGGACATCGGCATCGATGTCATCGTCGTAAGTCGAGTTCAAGCCTGGAATCGGATCGTCAAACTCATCGTCATTCAATCCCGAGCGGAGAATCCGATTGTTGGTCGTGATCAGATGCTCGACGCCATCATCGGTGACGAGGTAAACCCGCAAGGCATCACGCCCACCGACCGATTCGGTCTCCATGAAGTAGTTGAAGTAAAGCGTCGGAAGGTCTTGCTTCCGCGTAGCCAACGAGACTGAACGTCGTTGCTCTGCACCACACCCTTGGTTCCACCGGGCACGTTGTACGTGCCTTCAAAGCCGGTTCCATCCAAACGGGGTGTGAAGGTCGGTTCCTCGACCACTGCCGGGTAATTGCCTCGGAAGACACCATTTTCGTAGTTGAACGACAGACTCGAACCACCTTCGGTGCGCGGACGCGCGCCGTTGAAGGTTGGATTGATACCATGACCAGCGTCGAATTCACGCTGTTGGGTCACATGCCAGAGGTTGAAATCGACCACGCTGAAATCGAGTCCGACCGCTCCCGAGACACCCGTCGAGATCATGCTCCGTCCACCAGCGAACATCGGAACCAACTCTCCCGACGTATTGAACGCATAGATGTCGCCGTTGCCAGTGATCCCAAACAGGATTTGGCTGAGCGAACCGTTCTCGACCGAAAGCGGCCCCGCACGCAGACCACTGAAGTTGATCCCACGCAGGTCCGTCGCCGATTGTACATAACGATTGAAGCTTCGATTCCCGTTCGTATCGAGCTCACCGCGGGTGACCAGGTAAAGTCCACCGGTGTTGGTCACGGCGTACAGCTGGTTGCCTACCAATTCGATGCCGGTCACCGAGCCACCATTGGCGACACCACCGATTGTCAGGTTGCCAGAGGCCTGGCTCACGAAACCACCGACGAGCGCGACGGAATGACTTAGCTGGCCAGCCGGAACAGCCGACACGTTCGGCAAGACTACCGGAGTCGCTGGCCGCTTGGACGGAGATCGCAATTCGATTGGCGATGGTTTCCGCAGTGTCGGTCGGCAACAGCAGGATCGCCACGTTGCCGGAGACGACACCGGGTGCACCAAACAGTCGCAGCGCCGACGGTGGTCCCGGGTGTGAAGGGCGAAATCGACACCGAAGCCGCAGTCGGCAGAGCTGAGCTGGGTGCCAGCGTTGGAAACCGGAATCCCAACGCTACGAATCGTGTCGGCCAAATTGCGAATCACAACTTCGGGACTTGCGTTTGCATCGACGGGCACCTCGATGGCGCCAGGACGACTCAGGGCTGGGTCCCCAGTCAGATTGAATTCAAAGATCACGCCGTCGATGATCACGGCATCCCCGTCGTTGACCGGCCGGTTGGTATCCGCAATCAAGGTAAAGGACTGTTCCAGCTCGAATGTGACCGAGTCGGTCACATTGCTGAGCGTGAAGGTGTCACCGTCAAACAGGCTCGGCGAGGAAACCCCATTTGGATCCGACCAAGGTGGCGTCGGTGATCCCGAGATAGGCTTCGTCGAAATCGACGTTTGGATCGGCCGTATTGATTTGCCCAACTTCTCGCGGTGTGGTACCGGCTCCCGCGTTGAAGCGGTTTCGATCATAGGTCGGACCGACGACCTGGCCATTGGCGTCGTCGAACTCGTACAAGATGTTCTGGGTGTAATTGAGTCCGAGTCGACTGGTGGGTCGATTTCCGACCAGGTATCCGCGCTCTGTCGGTCACGCCCGACAGATCCGTGAAAGCACGAATCGTGATCGCCTCGACCTGAATCCCGTCGTCGCTTGTCGTATCCAGAACCAGGTTGGTGGGGTCGGTATTGGTCAGATGAAAGGTCTGCATGCCCAGGTTGCCGATCACGTTCAACGAGGCATTGGAGGTGTCGATCCGCACGTACTCGGTGGTGTTGTCACCGACGGTCGGGCCGTTGCTGGTGTAACCGAACAGTTCGCCGTTGGCCCGGAAGGCGATGTCGCGGACCACTTCGTTTCCGGTGAAGTTACCGAGGGATCCAATGTTGGGTCGCCCAGCGTATTGCTGACCCGTGAAGGGATTGACGACTTCCAAGCTCGTTCCGGTATTGACGTACAACAGCACGTCATCGAACGAGTAGGAAACGATCGAATCGCTGTCGAACAACAGTGGGACCTGGGGCGGCGTCGCAGTCCCCCCACCGGACGAACCGATGTGATCCTCGGCGATACGTGTAATCGAGTCGATCGGCTCCAACCGCAGCAGTGGGTTGACGGCGTCGGCTTGGAAGAACTGGCCCAGCTGGCCCGGTACGCGTGTCTGATTGGCGACGGCGACGTAAGTAGGTACCTTCGAGCAACTCGGCCACGCCGATGAAGGGGTCACCGGTGCCGTACGATCCGCGCGAGAGATCCGATTCGTCTGCGTTGCCGACAGGTTGATCGTCGGCGATGTTGCTGTCCGTTCCGACCAAGACCAGATTGCCTTGAGCGTCGAAGACGTAGATCGACGTGTCGGCACGTGCCACACCGTCTGCGTAGTCCAGGTCGAAGACCGTCGACAGATACCGGCCGTTGAATCGCGCGTCAGCTGCTTGTAGGCGACGTCGAACTCGTACCAGTCCACGTCGGTGTTGCTCGTCCAAGAATCCAGCAATGCTCTTGGCAAGTCGATCACTCGAAAGTGGACCCGCCGAATTGTCGAGGGTGACGTTCTGCACCTGGGGATCACCAGCGGCATTGCCCGCATTGCGGTCGTAGTTCAGACCACCGACCGTGTCGTACTGAGTTTCGTACAGGCCCAGTCGCTGAGCACTGGTCAGGGTGTCATTGGACGACTTGGTTTCGTACTCGTCAGCCAAGATCGGGCTGTGATTAGGCCCCCCGACGATCTGCACGCCATTGACGGCGTAACGAACGTCACTGTATCGGACTTGGGTACCGGCAAAGACGTCCTGTTTCTTGCAAACGAACCTGCAACTGATAGGCACCCGGTCGTAATCCGCCGCGAACGCGGGTCGGATCCAGCAACGACGAATCGGAAGCGGCGTTCGAATTGCTACTGCGAACGCGGATGTGATAGAGGAAACGCTGACCGACGTTGCCTGGCAACACCAGCCGCATGCCGGCGTCTCGTGGGTTGGTCGAGTAAAGATCCTGGTACTCCGATGTACTCGAACCACTGGCGATCGGACCGCCGTTGAGCGAGCGAGCCGAGGTTTCATCAAAATTGGGGGTCAAGCGTGAGGTCGTTTCTTGAGCCTCGGTCAGGGAGTTGTCCGACAGCACACGAACATTGCCGTTGGCATCGATCAGCTCGATGACCGTATCCAAACGAGAATTGGTTCGGTCGATATCCAACCAGACCTGCGTGCCCGCCTCGCCGACGAACGAGTAAACGTCCAAATCGTTTGGCTTGGCGATCGTCCCGTCGACAATGAATCCGAGGCGGCGAATGTTGTCGCCAGCCGACGTGCTATTGGCCAGTTCTCCGAGGAACTGTGCATCACCCGGAATCTCGTTGCGAGCTTTGAAGCGATTGGGGTCATTGACCACGATGTCGCCGATGTTCCGAGGCTCGTTCTCACTGGTGATCGGCCACGTTCGCATCCGAAGCGGCCTCACGAATGGTAACGCCATCCCAGGTGCCGGATCCCTGGAGAGCTTGGGACTCCGAAGGGTTGACGGGATTACCGTTCGCGTCCTCGAGCCGTCCATTGTTGTCGGTATCGAAGTTGGCTCGACCATCGGGCGTGAAGCCCGCGCCGACGGTATCATCGATCAAGCGAAGTCAAAATGACAGGGAAATCGGGATGGCCGACGACCTGCAGACTACCGCCGATGCGATCATCGACATCGACGAACTGATCTTCCGCTGTAACCAGGTTGCCACCGACCACGATGCCGGCGTGCCGTCGGGCGAGCGTATCGGGATTGTCGAGATCCTGGTTCTGGAACTTCACAACCAACGAGCCGCGGGCGTCGCTCTGCAGCCTCAAGCCGCCATAGATGTGCTGGTTGGGGACTTCGATCAAGTCGCGAACGATGTGCACGATGTCCACATCGTCGAACACCACTTCGCTTGCCACCTGGCCACCGCGAATCTCCATCCCGTTGAGGGTGGCATAGATCGGGTCGCCATTGTCGTCGACCAAGGGATTCTCGCCCAAGGCATCGTAGGGGGAGTAATTGCGATTGATCGGCTGATCAGGATCCTGGTTGGGATCGAGCTGATTCAATCGCGTCGTGCCAATTCGATTGCCCTGGACCAACGGGCCGCTATTCCCGTTGGCGACAAAGGCATCGACCATGCCGGTGCTTCGCCCTTGGTCGGTGACTTCCTGCCAGGTAAAGCTGTTGACGTCAAACGACATCGACCGGGCCATTTCCGTTGACGAACTCATTGTTCACCAGCACGGGCTGGCTGGCACGAACGAAGATGGTGCCACTGGCGTTGTCGCCACGGCCAACTCGGCCCGTACGAACATCCAACGGATCGTTGACGAAGCTGCGTCCGTCGGCATTTTGTTCGAAGCGACTGTTCGCGACGCGCAGGTTCGCCTGATGCACCTCGATCGTGTTGAAACTGCCGAAACCACCTTCTACGCGAGTGGCGCCACCACCACCGGCAATGGTTACATAATCGAACGAGGCCTCTGCACCGAAGCCAACGTAGACACCACCCCAGTCACCCGGGGAGACGCCTCGCCTGGCTCGACTCCGACTGAACTGTCTCGAAAGAACCACCGGTACCATATCGATCGTCCCGTGTGCTGGTCATCACGATTGGCAGTGACTCAGTACCCTCGGCATAGAGATGGGCGCCGAGCGTCACGTCAATCCGTGCGCCTTGCAGCTTCAGAACGGTACCCGGATCGATCTTCAAACCGGGATCCATGCGAGCGAGTCGAACATTGCTCGCCCCGATCGTTGGACGTCCCACCAGGTCTGCATTGGCGATCGTGTCGGTGAAACCGCGATCGTTCGAGTTGAGGCTCGCGACCTCCATGAACGTTCCCGTGACACCGGCATTGACCGGAGCGCGGTAGAGTCGGCGTCCTGTGAAGCCTTGATCCCGCAAAGCCTGGGGAACGGTGGGCAAACCGGTCAAACGAATCGATCGGTTATCCGTTGGCACATTGATCACGAGCGTTTGGTCGCTCGCGTCGGTCTCATAGCCTTCGCGATTGACGAACGTCAGCTTGTAGACGTAGGCACCGGCGGTGATGGCGCCGCCACCGGCGACGGTTGAGCCGCGAACCAACAGCGAACTAGGTGGATCAATGCTGGCGTTTGGGCCGCCCGGCTGACCTTCGATCAACAGATTGTCGGTCATGACGTGCACGATGTCGGTATCGTCAATCCGAGCCGTGACCTTGAGCGGCTCGAGCGCTTCACCCGCTCGCGTTTGGATCTGGAAGAACAAACCGTTGATCGAATTATCGACCAGCACGTTGCCGCGAATGTGAGGACCGGCACGCATCACGTCGGGCGTGAAGGACTCCTCCCGCTGGAAACGATACTCGTCAAATCGAGTTTCTGCGAACGTATCGGGGGTCGCTGAAATCGCCGCGTCCGCCGAGTTGGAGATCATGACTGTTGATGATCGTCGGTCGCGTGACTGCCAAGTCGATTGGGCTGACCTTGACCTGCACACCATCGATCGACACCGGGCCACCGCCGTAACGAATGTCGGCATACTGAATGTGGTTCAGGAAGATCCCGGCATTTTCTGGATTCACCTTGCTCTCGTCCGTGGAGTCAATGTCACCACGAATGTCGATGCCTCCCCAGTCCCCTGCCGCGGAGAGGTGGAGGAAGAGGTGAAGAGCACGGGGTTGCCGGGCACACCCAAGACTTGAATCGAGCTGTTGCTTCGATCCACACCCTCGGTCGTGCTGCCCACACCAATGCGGCTTCGACGCATCTTGAAGGTCGTGCCGGCATCGACGATCAGTTGAACACCCTGAGGCAACTCAAGGGTCGAGCCATCCGACGGAATGCCGATGTTGTCGAGGCCAATCGTGTAGGTACCGCCGACCACACGTACCTGCTGCACATCCCCGGAGCTGAGGAAATCGCTGCCAGCATCGCCGACCGCCGCGTTGACGCTGGAGTAGGGATTCGTGGTCGAGCCCATCGCACCACTTCTTGGCCCGGTATAGGACTGATCGACGTAGGCCGTGCTGACGGGATCGGTGGGGAGGAACCAGAAGTTGAACTCGCCGCCGGCTCGCCCATCAAGATCACCATCGAGCGCAACCTGTGTCTGGTCGACCAGCGTGTTGCGTGCCGGCCGATTCGAACGTGATGCGGAGGTCATAATGCACCTTGCGTGCGACCGCCGATCCCGGTTCCGCTGATCGATGGGATCGTAAACCGTGTTGCCAGACGCACTGACACCGACGACGTAATCGCCTGCCTCCAACTCGAGCTCAATCAGCGAGTCATCGCTGAAGTAGTCATCGTTGGCGGCAACCTCTTGCCACTGACCACCGACATTGCGATACAAACGCAGCGCCGTGTCCAAGGAACTCGCCGACTGCAATCGCTCGGCGACGGTTTGAATGTTGATCTTGCCCGCGCGATCGAGCGTGAACCGGTACAGGTCCACATCGTTGCTCTCGGGCCGATAGAGGTATTGACCGTTGACGATATCCGAAGGACTTGGGTAGGCGGGTTCGTTGTCGAGCCCGGGGCTCAGCACCGAACCGGTCGCCTGGGTGACGGGCTGGGGCAGGTGATCGGCATAGCCGTACCCCAGAAGCTGTCCGACGCCTAACAGCCCACCGCGGAAAAACTCGCCACCCAACTGGTCATCGGACGAAGCTGTCGAAATCCTGGAAGTCCATGACCAGCAAGTTGTTGCCGGTCGCCAGATTCGCCGGGGCATTGGGATCCGATGGGAGAAACGTGTTGCCATTGGCATCAAGCGGCTCGGGTCGCCACGGTGACGCCGCCAATCTCACTGTTGTCAAACGTGGTGTAGCCAGCCCCGTAAAGCTCGCCCACCGCGATCGCGACGTAGGTCGCGTTCGCCATCGCTGCCTCGGCCGGCACACCGTCGGTCTCGACAAACTGAACGCCAAGGTATTCGCTGTAGAGCGAGACGACCTCACGGATACGTTGCTTCTGCTCCTCGGTGATCAGGTTGAAGTAGCGTTGCAGTCGGTCCGGCTGGGAACTGAGACCAAAATTGGGATCGTCCCCCAACCAGGAATCGGGGAAGTCGTAGTAAACCGTGGTGATACCTTCGACGTCATCACCATCTCGCCGCCAAACATCCAAGCGGCACGGTGCGGTCAAGACGGGACGGATCCTCCGGGCGAATGTTGCGAACGCCCGGGAACATCGCTGCCGCCAGGAAATTGCAACTCATACTCACCCGCCGTGTTCTGAATCGCACCGCTGAGGATCAGAGATTTGATTTCGCCAGCCGCACCATTCAACAAGCTCCCGCCCAGTGGGAACGCTTGGGAGAACGAATCCCCAGGCTCGGTCCCACACGGTGATCGGTGCAGGGGCATCGGGTGTCGACACGATCCGCCCCAACCGCAGGCGGATCGCTCCGCCCAAGAACTGCGTGGGATCGTCGGGATCCCGCACTCGCGACAGCGCGGTGGCGAACGTCAAACGGGCAACGCGGGTCGCCGAATCGTAACTCACCGACGGTCGGACGAACCGGAAAGTCATCCAGATTGCTGACGGTGTCACGTGTGTAGAGCAACTCGTAGAACGACGGATCGGTCGCGTTGCCCATCTCTTCGTTGAAATAGACTTCGACGATATTCAGCTCGGGGGCAAGCGATCCGTCAGCTTGGCGACGCACCGGCGTCGGCACGACGGCGGCAACCTGCGGGGCGTTGTTCAAGGAAAACTGAACGCCAAAATCTTCGCCGTCGGAGAAAGCCTCTCCGTCGACATTGCGAAGGGCCAACGGTCCAGAACCGAACATCTCGATTTGATAGATGTCCTGCGGAAGCGGCTCGGCAAATCGGAATACCACTTCGTGAGGCGTATCGCCCAGTCCGACGAACCCTGGCTCCACCACCGTGTCGGTCGCGCCGATCAACGTCAAAGGGGAGAAGGCGGTGTTGGTCAGGGGCGTGCTGGCATTGCCGAACTCCACCTGCCGCAAGGACCAGGTTCGAGGCATCTGCATTGCTGTTGATCGCTGCGATCAAGTCGCCAGCGGTGGAAACCTTGCCTGGCGTCGAATCGAGAATGACCTGGATGTTTTTTCCGGAGACCGAGACGAAAGGCAACTGGCCCGCTTGGAGATTCAGATTGGCTGCGGCTTACCGAAATCGGTGGTGCCCACCCCATCGGTCCCACTGGTCGCGGCGATGAAGCGCGTGCGGACCTGGCCACCGGTACCCAAGTCGGTGACAAACTGCGCCGCATTGGCGCCGGCCAACATCAGGTCGATCCCGCTACCCACGCTGGGGCCCAACCGGCGAGAGAGACGGACCGCTGATTTGATCCACTTCGATCAGTGCTCGGGCTGCGGGATTGCTTTCGATCGCTGTGATCAGGTCGCGAACCACCGACGGTCGCCCCGGATTGCTGTTCAGACTCAACTCGACGATCTGGTCGACCGAATTGACGCTGACCAGAACTTGCTGCGAACTGGTTCCCCGGTCGCTGCTGCGCAGTCGCACCTCGATCCCGTTGCCCCGGACCCCACTCTCGGCCGCCCGGAACTCAAGCAGCACGGTCCCACCCGTACCCAAATCGGTGGTCGCCGTTGCTGACTCGAATCCGCGGTCATCACCGGCTCGGGTGATGCTGATCCCGCTGGCAATCGTCAGCGGATCCAGGTCGGACTGGTCGTCGAAGCGAAAGACGAGCTCGCGGGGCGAAACGCTGAGCACCTCGCCACCCTGAATCAACTGCCCTTCATTGGGCTGAATCCCAATCAGATCGGGACCAGCCAAGAGCTGTCGCTGTTCGAGCGATTCGGACAGCAGCCGACGATCCTTGCGCCGCCGCTTGTCACGAATTCGCCCAAGAAAGGTGCGATCGCCTTTTCGCGTCTGGTTGCGAACACTCGAGTCACGGAGAGTCATCAAGTAGCCTCGTATTCAGGTGCCAACATGACTTGGCGGAAACTTTTGAGTCGGATTCAACGAACCAGTTCCCGCTCCATGGAGACTGGCTTGGGTACGCTGAACGGGGCGACGCGAGCGGCCGTTTTGGAGCCGACGGTCGGGGTTTGAAAGGGAAAAAAGACGCCGGTTACATCGTGGATGAGGTGGTTGGATTCCAAGCTAGAACCAGCTTCGGAGTGTAGTTGGACCTCGCCATTACGCAACGAAAATCGTCTGTGGGACGGGGTTTAGGTCGGCCTGGCGCGGTTGTAGTCAGTTTCCGGTCGCGGCCGTAATGTCAGCCGTGTTTGACGGAGCTGGTTCCAAGAAAGTTCCGGTATTGCAAGGTTTGATGCCACGTTGATACGGTCCCCTTCGCACCGGACCATTTTCGAGGGCTCGCTCGTGCAGCAACAATCGCCCGAAACCCCCTCTCGAAGGCCCCAAAGCCACCCGCGTCAGGAAGACTCGTCTCATGCCTGTGCCGAAACAAAATTCGCTCAGTAAACCCGCCTTCATCAGCCCCCGCATCATGACAGGACGGCGGAAAATCCGCTGCGCCAGAAAATGGCACACCGGCCAGCTCACACCGCTTTGGTGGAGCGTCGCAGTGCTACTGACCGCGCCGGGCTGCCAATGGGCCGCGACCGGACAAAATTCCACCGGCGCAAGGCTCTACGAGCAAGGACAATATTCGGCTGCGATGCAGCAGTTCCAAGAAGTTATTGCCATCGACCCCGATAATGCCGACGGCTACTACAACTTGGCCGCGACCAAACATCGGCTCGGGCTGCAGCGAAAAGATGAAGCGATGCTGATCCAGGCCGAAGTCGCTCTACAACCAATGCCTCGACCACGATCCGAATCACGTCGAGTGCCATCGCGGCCTGGCCGTCCTGCTGATCGACACCGGACGCCCCGATCGCGCCTTCGCCTTGACCAAGAACTGGGCCCTCCAAGAATCCCAACTCGGCCGAGCCACGAATCGAGATGGCTCGCCTGTACGAAGAATCCAACGACCCGCAAGCGGCCCTGAAGTACCTCGAAGATGCCGTTCAAAAGGATGCCAACAACGCCCGAGCCTGGCTTGCCTTGGGAGCACTTCGAGAACAATCGGGGGACTACGTCCAAGCGGTGCAGAACTACCAACGCAGCCTGGCAATCAACAACATGCAGCCCATGGCAGCCGAACGCGTGGCGGCATTGAATCGCCAAATCAGTGCCAATTACGAGGCCACCGTCGCGGCCGGACAAACTCAGATCGCGGCTCCGCCAACCTATGGCGGCGGCTTCAACAACCGCTACTAGGTCCTGCTTACTAGGTCCTGGCCCGCGACGAGATTCGCAAGGCGTACGAGGTGGCTTCCGAGCCCGTCGATCTCTGCCATCCAGCTGCGGGCGACGCCCTGGGAAGGGAATCATTGCCCAGCATGAACTCGACGCGGTTCCGAATGCCCAAGGAACCTTCCCTCGCTTGGGCAGGGCCCTGCCAAGGGAGCCTGATCCAGCTCGCCGCAAACCCGCGATTCCAACCCGCGATTCCAACCCGGCGCGATCTCGCTTGGCTCAAGAACCTGGATTGCTGAGCGGCCTGCCGTCGCCTTGATTCCTTGTTCTACACCATGAACAAGCCTCGTTCGGCGGGTTCCGGTCTACGCCGACGACGCAAAAGACTCTACATTCTCCCTCCCCGTTCACCCAACTCCCCCAACCAACAATCTCCCGATGAAGTCGATGGAAAAAATCGTGTCGCTCTGCAAGCGACGAGGCTTTCTATTCCAGTCCAGCGAAATCTACGGAGGGGTTCAGGGCTTCTGGGACTACGGGCCGCTGGGGGTCGAGCTGAAGCGGAACCTCAAGGAAGCGTGGTGGTACGACATGATCACCAGCCACAACGAATTGGTTGCCGACCCCGCGGCGCCGAGCACCTTCGAAATGGTGGGACTCGACTGCACCATCATCATGCACCCCCAGGTTTGGAAGTGCAGCGGACACTACGATCTGTTTCATGATCACATGGTCGATTGTCGCGAATCCAAGAAACGCTACCGATTTGACCAGGTGCGGGGTCGGTGGGTGGAGCATGGGGACCAAAAGATCTTTGTCGCCACCTTGGCCGAGGCCGAAGGGGAGCTCGACGAGGTACGGCGTCGCGGCATGAAGTTCTTCAAGCTGCGAAACAAGGATGCCGACAAGCTGAGCGTCAGCGAAGAATCTCTGACGATCGACAAACTCGATTCCACCAAGCAGGTCCTCGGACCTGACGCCAAATCGCTCGACACGCTGACCGAGCCCCGCGAGTTCAACTTGATGTTCAAAACCACTCTCGGCGCCTTGGGGGGTGAGGAAAGTGTCGCCTTCCTTCGTCCAGAGACGGCGCAGGGCATCTTCGTGAACTTCAAGAACGTCGTCGATAGCAGCCGCGTGCGGGTCCCGTTTGGCATCGGTCAAATCGGCAAGAGCTTTCGCAACGAAATCACACCACGCAACTTCACCTTCCGCTCGCGCGAGTTCGAGCAGATGGAGATTGAGTTCTTCTGCCACCCCGACCAGTCCAGTCAGTGGTACCGCTATTGGCGCGATCGGCGTCTGGCCTGGTACACCGCGCTCGGGCTTTCCAGCGATTCGCTGATCATGCGTGAACATCACACCGAGGAGCTCGCCCATTACAGCATCGGGACGGCCGACATCGAGTACGCGTTTCCATTCTTGCCCGAGGGCGAATTCGGCGAACTGGAAGGGATCGCCCATCGTGGCGACTTTGACCTTCGCAGCCACATGGAAGGCAAGCTCGATCCCAAGACCCCCAAGGGACAGCGGATGGAGGTGGAACTCGGTGAGGATGGCAAACCCAAGCACCGTGGCAGCGGCAAGGACTTGAGCTATCGCGATGAATTGACCAATGAGAAGTTTGTACCGCACGTGATCGAACCCTCAGCGGGCGCCGATCGCGGTGCCCTGGCATTCCTCTGCGAAGCCTACACCGAGGACGAAGCTCCGGACGAAAACGGAAACATGCAGACACGCACCGTGATGAAGCTGCATCCTCGATTGGCCCCCATCAAGGCGGCCGTCTTCCCGCTGGTCAAGAAGGATGGCATGCCGGAGGTGGCGAAAGAGATCTATGGCGAGCTCAAACGCGAGATGACGGTCTTCTATGACGAAAAGGGCGCGGTGGGGCGACGCTACCGGCGTCAGGACGAAGCGGGCACTCCGTTTTGTATCACCGTCGATACCGAATCGTTGACCGACCAAACCGTGACCATTCGCGATCGTGATTCACTGAAACAATGGCGCGTCAAGATTGGCGACGTCGCGAATGAACTCAAAGCACGAATCCAAGCCTGATGCCCCAGGGCAAGCTACCGTAGGCGAGTCTCTCCGAGACTCGTAAGCAACGCTGCAACGCAGCAACGCTGCAACGCAGCAAGGCTGCAAATGTCCACCATGGAAATGCGGACCCACGGCCGTGCCGAGCAATCGCAGTTCGCCCTGCTGTCGTTGGCAAGATCGTGGTTCACGACGATCGAATCAGGGCTCTTGCCAACAGGCCCCTGGGGAGTCCGCTGTCGATCTCGATCGGTTGCCAGCCCTCCTGCTTTGCGATGCTATTGGCAGCCATTCGCCCGCTGATCACGGCACCCTCCATGGTGGCAGGCCAGCCAGTATCGATCCAATCGCCCGCCAAATGAAACCAGGGCAGGGCAGTGGACGAAGAAGGTCGCAGCTCCAGGACCTCCGGCCGAATCGAGAACACCGAATTCGGATCGGTCACCACGCGGCTATGCAAGACGCGAGCCTGTTTCGCCTCGGCAGAGACATGTTGTAGATCCGACATGACTGTCTCGATCAGAGAGTCCTTCGATAAGGACTTCCACTTGTTCGAGGCACTGATGACCACCTGGTAGTAGTGGTCCCGACCGTCGCCGGCCTCATCGCGCCATGGAGGCCGAAACAACCACTGGGCCAACGTGCCGGTCAACACCACCAGCGACAGTGGCGTGATCTCGCGATCGAGCCACAGATGGACTCCGGTGATCGCCGACGCTGGAATCTTGTCAAAACGCGGCAAGTTCGAGAGTTCAGGAGCTGGAGGCAAGAGTTTGCCAACGCTTTGCCAGGGAACCGACGAGATCACATGGTCGGCGAGAATCGGTGGGCCCAGATTTGAATGGACGACCGCCTTCCCGTCGCAGCGATCGATGCCGGTGACCGCATGCCCCGTTTGAATCGTGACACCAAGTTCGGCAATCTTCCGCGGTAGCCGACGGCCAAACAACTCTGCCAAGGGAATCGTAGGAACCAGCACGTCGGAAGCACCGCGAGCAGCTGCAAAGCCGTCGACCATCACCTTGCGAACTGCCGACATGTCCACAAATTCGATCTCCTCGCCCAAGGCACTGACGACGAACGTTCCCCAAAACTCACCGATCGTATCGTCGTCCTGCCCATGCTCGTCGCAACCAGCTTCCTGCAGTCGATCCGCGCAACTCTTCTTCGGTGCTTCGCAGCAGCCGAGTCATCCCGCGGCCCACTTGCCCTTTTTGTCGCCGATCGAGAAACGACATCTTTCCGAGAACCCCGGCCAGATGCAGCGGTGCAGGGAGAAACGCCGAGGGGGCAAACAAGGAGGGTGGCGAAACGGGATGGACGAAGGTCAGCGATTGATGGCGACTCATCAAATCATCCAGCCCGCATCGCTGCAACAACTGAATCAAGTTCGTGCAGCAGCCCATGGCAACGTGTTGGCAGTAGTCGACCGTCTCGTGACGCAGCTGGGTCGGCAAACGAACCGGCTCGGCCACCGGTCACGCGTTTCGCTTCCAGCACCCTCACGTTCGCACGATTCCCGTCACGTCGCGAAATCGCCTCCGCCGCCGCAAGTCCCGCCAGACCGCCGCCGACGATGGCAACTTCAATCGCCGCTGGTTCCGAGCCCTGTCGCCTTCGCTTACTCAACAACTCGTTTCCGATGCGCGGAGTTCTAGGGGGGGGACGGGAAGTCGGCGAAACATCGGTGGAAAGAAGTGGTGCGAGACGATTCCGAATCGTCGCTTGCCGAAAGCGAGACACGTCGATCCACAATCGAGCCGGGATCTTCTGCGATTCGCTCCAGCAGCTTTCGGTAGGTCCGCCACATCATGCTGAACATCGGACGGCCATCGGGATGGAGCGAATCCCAAACCCTCCAACCGGAATCGAAAAGCTTCTTGGCCCGATTCACCTCGTCCATCACCAGACAGCGAAGTCGGTCGTCACTGCGGGGTTGAAGCAGATCGTCTTCGGTCAGTCCGTGTTGCTCGTAGTGTTGCCTTGGCAGATAAATTCGGCCGCGACCCGCATCTTCCGACGACGTCCCGCAGAATGTTCGTCAATTGGAATGCGATTCCACAGTCGATGGCAGCATCGGCCGGTAGCGGTTCGTCGAATCCCCACACGTGCAAACAGGCCAAACCGACTGCCGAGGCCACGAGATAACAATAGTGTTCCACCTGCTCGTACGTATCGAACCGAGTCTTCTGTTGATCCGCTAACACGCCATCGACAATCTCCAACAGGTAACGCGAGGGTATCTCGTACCGCTGCACCGTATCTCGCAAGGCCGGCAAGATTTCATTGGCGCGGCGATGCAAATCGATCGGCCACCCACGGGTCCCCGCTCGTTGGCTTGGTCGGACCAGGCCATCGGGGATCACCACCTGCTCAAACGGCCGATCGCGGATCAAGTTCAAGGCCGCAGTCTGTCGCCACCAATCAAGCCAGCGAGTGCGCAGCGCCAGGGGTTCGTTGCAGTCGCCCAAGTCATCGGTCGTGCGGGCAAAGGCATACAGCGAGCACATCGCGTCTCGTTTGGCTCGCGGGAGGAGCCAGAACGATCGGTAGAAATTGCTTCCGCTGCGGCGCGAAATGCGGCGAGCAAGACGATAGCTCTTTCGAATCGTGATGGGATCATTCATGGTTCGCGTCATCATAACCGCCGGTCAAGAAGGGAGGTCAGGGGCAAGCCGGGTTGGCCAGGGGTTCAACGTGCAGGGATGAAACGACCCTCTCCCGGCGGCCGCCGCGTCCGAATTGCCCCCAACCTCTGGGTTTTGAAGTTGCGCTTTTGGCTGCCACAAGAGGATTTTCGTAACCCGACGCGTCAGCGAGTCGATGTCAATCTCGATATTTCCTCGCTGACGCGTCGGGTTATGAAAGGAGCGCCACTTCAAAGCATCTGGGCGAGGCCGCAGGCACGAGGGACTGCTCGACTGATACCGTTACGGAAACCCAACTCGCACCGCTACAGAAGACGGAACATTGCCCTCAAGAGCAACGAACACTGCTGGCGTTTGCTGACCGTGGGTCGAATCCTGAGGACATCAAAATCGATGCGGCGAATCGCGTCCAGCGTCGCGAGTCCACCATGGGCAAAGAGCCGGACATCGCCGGCAAACCAACGTGGAACCTGCTCGGCAAGCCGCAAACCGGCTCGCAAGAAATCCTCGGCTCGCTGGCATTCGCTACCCAACAAATGACGCAATGCCGGGGGCGTCGTGGCTTGATCGAACATCGCCTCCGCGACCTCGAAGCGATTCATCTCATCTCTCGGCAAATAGATCCGCCCCCGTTGATAGTCGCTGGAGACGTCCTGCAGAAAGTTTGCAAGCTGAAGGCCGGTGCAGATCGAATCAGACAGCGTCGCATTCTCCGCGTCGTGACAATCGGCCAGTGCAAGCACGATTCGACCGACGGGATTGGCGGAACCGCGGCAGTAATCCAAGACTTCCGCAAAGGTCTCATAACGCGACTTGCGTTGGTCCTGACGGAATGCATCGAGCAGATCGTCGAACGGTTGCTTGTCGAGCTTGAACTCCTCGACCGTGTGGGCCAGAGCAAGAAACAGCCCCTCGCTTGGACTCCCGGCAAACGTCGCATCGAGATCCCGTTGGAAGGCTTCGAGCCGCTGCAGTGCCAACTCTTTGGTTGGCGATTCATCCGCCAAGTCATCAGCGGTTCGGCAGAAGGCGTAGACGTTGAAAAAAGGCTGATGCAGCCTGCGAGGAAGCAGAATGGAGGCCACCAGGAAATTTTCGTAGTGGGATCTCGCTAGCCGCCGCGTCTCGTTTTCCGCCGCTGTGAGTCCAAGATCGCGATCCTTCACAGGTTTTCGGTCTGCCACCGGCCAACTCCCGTTAGACGCCTTGGTGATCGGACGGTTATGCTGGGGCTCGCACCGAGATCCTTGGTCACGGCACCATCAACTTGGGGAGAGGGTCGGCGGGAGGTATCTTCCGGTCGGCTCAATTCGTTCCGATTCCATCGCATCGAGTTCTTATGAAGATCATTTTGGCCGCTCCGAGAGGATTCTGCGCCGGCGTCAACATGGCGATTGATTCCCTGGATTTGACGCTACAAAAATTCGGTCCGCCGGTCTACGTGTACCATGAAATCGTGCACAACCAGTATGTTGTCAATCGATTCCGGGATAAGGGAGCGGTCTTTGTCAACAGCATTGAAGAAGTCCCCGAGGGAAGCGTGCTGCTCTTTTCGGCTCACGGAGTTTCCCCTGCGATTCGGCAGGCTGCCAAGCAGCGAAATTTGAACGCGCTCGATGCAACCTGTCCGCTGGTCACCAAGGTCCATCTCGAAGCGGTCAAGTACGCACGGGAGGGCTTCACGATCCTGTTGATCGGCCACGACGGGCATGATGAGGTGATCGGCACGATGGGCGAGGCTCCCGAGGCAATCCTGCTGATCGAGGATGAAGCGGCCGTGGATGACTTGAGGATCAAAGACGGCACCAAACTCGCCTACCTTACCCAGACGACGCTTAGTGTCGACGATGCGAATCGGATCATTCGACGTCTCAAGGAGCGTTACCCGCACATACAAAGTCCTCCCAAAGAAGACATTTGTTACGCGACCCAGAATCGTCAGGAGGCCGTACGCTTGCTCAGCGACCAAGCGGACGTGGTCGTCGTGCTGGGGAGCCAGAACAGCAGCAACAGTCAGCGGCTTCGTGAGTTGGCTGCAGAAAATGGAATCCCGGCCTTCCTGATTGACGGTCCGCACGATCTTGACAAGAAGAATTTTCGAAAAGGCCAGACCGTCCTGGTCACGGCGGGCGCCAGCGCGCCGGAATCGGTCGTTGAAGCGACCGTGAATTGGCTGGTCGAATGTTTTGACGCATCGGTTGAAACACAGAGCATTCGTGAAGAGTCGGTCAAATTCCCATTACCCAAACCGCTACGAAACCAAACGGTCACTCCGCAGACCTAGC
Organism: Pirellulaceae bacterium; assembly: GCA_963767665.1. Taxonomy (GTDB): domain Bacteria; phylum Planctomycetota; class Planctomycetia; order Pirellulales; family Pirellulaceae; genus Rubripirellula. Next base: position 1,456,317 of record CAVYFC010000008.1, on the reverse strand, counting down.
GGTCGTTCCATCCGTATCCCGTCGTTTCCCAGGGAGAGCCTTCTCCTGACCTGGGCAAGCCACAACCAAGTCCGATGCGAGCGTTCAGCCAATGGATCCCAGCTTTCTCTCGCTCGTCCCTGCTCTGGTCGCCATCGGCTTGGCATTCTTGACGCGTGAAGTCTTGTTGTCGCTGTTCCTCGGAGTGGTTTCGGGTGGATTGGTGATGTGGCTATCCAGTGGCGACGTCCACGAGGCCAACTTCGTGCAGAATTTCTTCTTGCCAGCGCTCGGCCAAAAATCTTATGCGACGATCTTGCTCGTCTACCTGTGGTGTCTAGGCGGGCTGATGGGTCTGTGGGAACGTACCGGCGGCGCGTTGCATTTTGCTGAGGTGGTGGGCGGTCGGGTTGCAAAAGGCCCAAGGTCTTCGTTGTTCTTTGCTTGGCTATTGGGTTGCATCTTTCATCAGGGCGGTACGGTCAGCACCGTCTTGGCAGGGACGACGGTCAAGCCGGTCTCGGACAAACATCGCGTCTCGCACGAAGAACTCGCTTACGTCGTCGATTCAACCGCCTCACCTGTGGCGACGATCCTGCCATTCAATGCATGGCCTGGATTCATCGCCGCCTTGGTCGTCGGAACGGTACCCGTCATCGAGACCGTCGACGATGGCATCACCTTTTTTTTCTCAAGCATCCGCTACAACTTTTACGGGTTCTTTGCCGTCGGCATGACGTTGCTATTCGCACTGGGCTGGATGCCTTGGGTAGGACCAAAGATGGGATCCGCAAGGAAGCGAGCGAGGGAGACGGGCAAGCTCGATCGCGATGGTGCTGCTCCGATGCTTGCAGTGACGGAGGGTGCGGCGGATCCAGCCAACAAACGAGCCCGTGGCTACAAGCCCAGCCTGATCGACTTCTTCTTGCCGATCGCCGTGCTGCTCTCGCTTGCAGTCCTCCCCTACGTCCTGTTCAACACCAATTTCATCAACGAAGCGTTCATGGCGTGCTTGTTATCGGCAATGGTGCTTGGCCGCCATCCGTGGCATGGCCTTGCAGCGACATCCTCGGGGGGTTCATTGACGGGTGCAAAACGATGACCATCGGTGCCATCATCCTCGGGCTGGCCGTCACGATTGGCTACGTTTCCAAGGAGCTGCATGCGGCCGATTACCTGGTCATGCTGATCCGTGATCAGGTGCCGGCCATCGCCCTGCCAGCGATCCTGACCGCCTTGTGCATGATGATCGCCTTCTCATGCGGAACGAGCTGGGGAACCTATGCCGTCGTCTTTCCCATCGCGATGCCGCTGGCATGGGCCATTCATCGACGACCCGGTCTTTCTTTCGATTTGTTTCGGTGCCGTACTTGGCGGAGCCGTTTTCGGGGATCAGTGCTCGCCGATTTCTGATACCACCATTCTCTCATCCATGTTCACCGGTTGCGACTTGATGGATCATGTCACGACCCAGTTACCCCTTGCGCTGTTGGCGGCCGGCTTGGGGGCGATCGCCAGCACGCTTGCGGCTTGGATGACCCTGTAGCGGCCAATCGTCGTCATCTGGTCGAGGAGGTGAACCTGGCTGCCATGTGTTGGCTCTCACTCTGCATCGCTTGCGCTCTTTGAAGTTGTGCTCGGAAGTTGAGGGTGGATTCGAGCACGAGTGGGAGTAGGAGTAGGCACAATGAACACAGCAAATCGAATGATCGCTACGGGTGAGGCGACGGCGATTTTACCGGCAGGCGACCACCACTCACCGGTCAAGGTTTTTGCCAATGAGACCATTCGTCAAACCTTTGACGAACTCTGTTTGCAGCAGGCGATCAATTCGCGATGCGCGCCAGGTGTGACCGACGTCGTTCTGAATCCCGATGCGCATTGCGGCTATGGGGCGCCCATTGGATGCGTCCTGGCATCACCAACCCACATCTACCCCGGACCGGTTGGATTCGACATCAAGTGTTCGATGAGTCTGTTGCAGACGAATCTGCCTGCAGAAGCCGTGGAAGACAAACCGACTCGGCGCGAATTGATCGAAGCGATTTCTCGGCGCATTCCAACGGGTGCGGGTCGAGGGGCTCGTCATGTTCCAGACAGCCGACCCATCGACGCGCAAATTGGCAGCGAAGCCATGCTCCAGGGGGCGTCCGAGCAGGTCCTACGATCGATCGATGTTCCAGCCGAGTGGGCCCAGCGCTGCGAAGATGCCCACCATCGCGGCCACGACGACTCGATCGATTCGCTCAGAGAGCGATTGGATCATCTCTTGGAGGCGAGACAATTTCCCAACTTTGCCGACAAGGTTCAACAACTTGGCTCCTACGGAGGGGGCAATCATTTCGGCGAATGCGAGGTGGTGGAGGTGGCCGATGATCCAGAGTCTCGCGAGATCGCCTCGGTCTTCGGTCTTGGTGGATGGACAGGTCGCATTTCTTTCCCACTGTGGATCGCGTGGTGTGGGTCATCGACTTGCCAGCGGACAGTTCAAGAGCCTCGAAGCAAAGTTTCAAACTTGGGGGCTGCCGTTTCCTGGCGGGGATCGGCAACTCGTTTACGCCCCGTTGGGCACACCCGAGGCAGACGCCTACTTGGACGATATGGCGATGGGGGCAAACTTCGCCACCGTCAATCATCTGTTGATCAATGCTTTGGTGCTGGAGGCCTTTCAGGAGGTCTTGCCGGGGACCAGCGGGCATTTGGTCTACTTCATCAGTCACAACATCGCCCGAAAGGAGATCGTTGGGAATCGCCCGACGTGGATCCATCGCAAGGGCGCAACCCGCGCTTTCCCGGCGAGGCATGCTGCCCTGCGCGGCACACCGTTTCATGAGACCGGTCACCCGATCCTGCTGCCGGGCAACCCACAAGCCGGCTCCAGCGTGATGGTTGCACTGCCAGGTGCCGAGGCGAGCTGTTTCAGCGTCAATCATGGAGCGGGCCGCATGCTGGGACGCAAGCGGGCCATCCGCGAATTGGATCAGCAGATGGTGGATGACTCGTTCACGCGCGCCGATATCTTGACCAACTGCCGTCGCTATCCCAAAGACGAAGCGCCAGCCGCTTACAAGGACTTCGACCAAGTCTTGAAGAGTGTCGAGGCGGCGGGCTTAGCAAGAGAAGTCGCTCGCCTCCGCGCAAGATTCGTGATCAAAGATGCAAGCGCGGCTGACGACTGATGGACAGGTCGGACCTACCGTAGGCGAGTCTCTCCGAGACTCGTAGGAAATCGCAACAAAGCTGCGAACGTCTGCGATGGAAATGCAGACCTACCGTCTTCTCATGGACCCACCGGCTCATCGAATGCTACGACTTGAAATTGCCGGATCAGAGCGTCGGTGCTGGGATCGTGTCCCTGCAGCATGAGGGTTCCCGGATCGGTCCTCCGTCCCTTGCGCGGATTCTCATCGGCTTCTCGATCGTCGTACCAACCACTGACTTGAACACCATTGACCCAGGCGGCCATGGTGGCGCCCTCGACGGCGAGCAGGACCGTTGCCCACTGGTCGACATCACCAGCCACAATGCGGGCATCTTGGCGTCGAAAAATCCCGCCGGTACCGCAGTCCGCGGGAATCAGTGGATTGCCATCCTTCATCTGATTGCTCAGCTGACATTCGTATCCCATCATCTTGTCACCCGGGATACAACGAAAAAAGATCCCCGAGTTGATTTCCTCGGTCGGCAACTTGTAATCGGCGAGTAACACGAAGTCGCCAAACATGTCCTGTGTTTCCAGCTGACCGCTTCCACGTTCGATGTGCAGGTATCCTTCCTCTGTGACCGAGAACTCAGCGTCCATCTCCGGATACTGCTTCCAGCGTGTCAGTTCAGCGTCGAGGAGCGATTCGAATCCGAGTGGACGCAACAACACATTGCGAAATTCGACTCGCCCGCTGTTGTGCTGCAGACCGATGCGGCCCGATTCCAAACCGCTGGGATCGGTGTAGTCGCAAACCAGCTGATCATCGAGAGTGACTTGCACCCGGTCCCCCTCGACCCGCATCTTCATCGTGCGCCAAACATCGAACGGCTGTGCGCTGCCATCCGATTCTGCCTTCTGACGTTGGACAATCCCGCCGGTTGGGAAGGGATTGTCGTCCGGGGCAATGTTGACCTCATAGCAATCGGTCTCGACGTTCTGCGGGTCCAACTGCGTACGTAGAAAAATGCCACTGTTCGTCTTTTCCTGAGCTTTGAACTCGACCACCAATTCATAGTCGCGCCAGGGAAGGGACGTGCACAGCAGACAGACATCACCTTGGTCGACCACGATGCTACCCTCTTCGACGCGAAAGTTTGCGTCGCCAGCGATCTCCCAACCAAACAGCGTGTGCCCGTCGAACAGACGGATCCATCCCTCCGACACTTCTTCAGCAGAAAGGCGGGCCGCCAACAACTCCTCGGCACTGACCTCATACGATTTCGGCTCGCTAGAGACTTTCTCCTCAGCCGACGACTGGCTCTCGCTTTGGGACATGCTGCGGTCCACACTTGAATCTGCCGCGCCCCAGAATCTGTCGCCGTCCCGGGATCTTTCGCACGATGACAGCCCGCGCTGGCGAATGGATTCCGACAAGCAATAGCGAAGCCGAAGGCAGCATTCGGAGAGTTCGCAGCGGCGACAAAACGTTCATGGGTCGGCTATCCATAGTGATAGGTCTCGAAGTAATCCCGCCATGCATCGTGGATCATGGCATCCTGTTCAGGCGGAAGTTGATGTCGATTGGTTTTGTAGCTGCGATGCTCCGACTCGACCCAATTCTCGATGATCGGCTGCACCGAATCAAAGTCGCCCAATCGCAAGCGTTTCGTAGATACTGCGCAACGTTTCGACTGGGCTTCGCGATCAGGTCTTCGTAGCGGACATCGACGATCCGGCATGGATCGATGCTCTTTCGCTGCTCGATGAAACGCGGCGTACATCCGTTGAAAGCACTCGACCACGTAGTCTTCGAGTCCCTCGTGATTGGGACGCTGGAGCGACTGCACCTCATCCAATCCGCGCCACAGACGACAAGTCGACGGAAACAAGTTCGCGGGGGTCACGGGTGATGTGAATGAACTTCGCATCAGGAAACTCCTTGGCCAGCCAACCAATACGCCCGGTGTGCGTCGGACTCTTGATGATCAGAGGTCGATGCGGTCGAAGTACTGACGGCCAGCAAGAACGAACGCAACGACTCGCAGCCACCGGTCGATATCAGCTTGGGGAACGCTCTTGAAGTCGAGATAATCCAAATCGACTGGCGGCTGGTTCGGAAAGGCCATGCGGCGGTAGGGGGAGGGCAGGCCAAGTTCAATCAGCGCGAATTCATCTTCCTGTGGTCGATCCCAGCCGGCGGCCATGTTGTCCATCGGGCGTTTACCAGGCAACAACCAGGCCCCGAATCTGCGAAAGAACCACTCGGAGACAAGAAAGTGGTGCGGTGCGAAACACTGAAATGTCGATGGGCTGCTCAACCTCTCGTCCCGAACCATCAACTCATGCAACAGCGTGGTCCCGCTGCGCCAGTGGCCGACAATGAAAACGGGTGGTCCGTGCAATTCGGCCGCAGCCAGCTTCCGGCCGTAGATCAACCGCTGTGTCAGGTACAGTCCCGTGTTGAAGGGGCCGGCCGCTGTGATCCCCAGTGCCATGGGCATCCGAGTGGGATGGACGCGAAATCGGCCGCTGACCAACAAGCGAAACCAGGTGGCAGGACGCATGCCGTGCCAAAATCGGGGCGAATAGGCGGGATACTTGTGAAAACTCGCTTTCGGTTGGGCGTTCGCTTGATCCCCGGCGGCCGTCAAATCGTTCGGGCGCGACAAGGCGGTTTCCCCCCGCGGTCGTCGATGGGGACGATGGCAGTTGGGAGGCAAGAATCGAATCGTCCGGCGACTCGGCCAACAAATTTGTCCTGGATGCGTGTAGAAGATCGGAACCAAACCGGTGTCCACACTGTACTTGACTACCGTCTGATCGTGCAGCGGGATATCCTGCTGGCGACGGAGGCTTCGGTGAAATTCCACTTGGATTCCTCGTATCATCCCCAAAACGACCCGCTCCTACTCTCTTCAGCCCCATGAAACGGCTATGGCTTCTGCTGAGCACCCGATTGATGAGCTTTCCATCGGCGATCTGCAACGGCACATCCGCACGATGTATTTTGAAAAGGACCTCGCCCGGGGTGTGGACGGCACCTTCATGTGGCTGATGGAGGAAATCGGCGAGCTCGCCTCGGCCCTGCGTGGAAACGACCGCGAGAACCTGGCAGAGGAGTTCGCGGACGTCATCGCCTGGTTGGCGACAATTGCCAATGTGGCCGACGTCGACCTCAACGCGGCACTCGTTGCCAAGTACGGGCACGGCTGTCCCGGCTGTGGACGACTGGAATGCGAGTGTCCCGATTCGGAAAAGCCTTAAGGAAACGAATCCAACTTCGGCATGTCGCAAACCGCCTTCTTATCGAATCGCCTCGCACGTCCTCTGCTTTGGCTGCTGGTTTCCTTGAGTCCGTTCCTTGGTGCACGCACCGCCGATTCAGCCGAAGGGGTGGCCACGCCCGAAGTCCTTGTCGGTATCGACGGTCACTATCGTGTGGGGCGATGGACCGGCGTTCGGATCAACCAGGCAGCCTCCATCCGCTCGATCGAGACGCGCGACGGAGATGGCGTGGAGGTTCGCTACACTCAGCCTGAAGGCAACGACACGACCGACTGGAGCTACGTGGTCCCGGGCAGTGAGGCCGCACCTCTGATCGTGCGCGACGAGAAGGGCATCGTGACTTCGGCACGCTTTCCGACGATCGGTTCCCCATCTCGGGGGCCAGCGATGATCCCGCTCGAGATGCCTTGGATCATCGTCGTGGGAGACCCCCTCGGTGTCGACCAAATCGGCGCCAACGAACTGCTCGACCGTGACGCGGTCGTCGCCGTATCTCGTCCCGATCGTTCTCAGGATTTGCCCGATTCGTCACTCGGTTATGACGGCGTCGACATGATGATCCTGGGAGGATCCAGCCGATCGCTGTTGGCGGAACTCTCGGAATCGCAGCAACAGGCGTTGGTGGATTGGATCGTCGACGGTGGCCGCGTGTTGCTAACCCTTGGCGAGTCGGCGCCCGACCTGCTGACTGCCGCTCCATGGCTTTCCACGCTGTTACCCATGGACGGTTTTGAATTGGCCCGGATGGATCCTTCGGCAATCGAAACGTTCACCTCTTCTCAGACGCCGCTGATCCCGTTTGAAGGAATCGTGCTTCCTAAAAATCAAGGTCGCACATTGATCATGGGTCGCACGACGCGAAGAGTCAGCACACCGATCGCGGCCGAATTCAATGTTGGATTTGGTCGCATCACCGTCGTCGCTGCCGACTTGGAGAGCGACCTCTTTGCTTCGTGGCCAGAACGTCTCGACTTGATCACACAGCTAACAGGATCGATCCTGGTTTCCAACCAGGATCCTCCTGGACGGAAGACTCGCTCCACCGCCTACAACGACCTGGCCGGACAGGTTCGCTCGAGCCTGGACCAGTTCGATGTGAAACGGCAGTTCGGTTTTTCCCTCGTCTCACTGATGCTGATGGCGTTGATCGCGGCCATTGGGCCGCTGGACTACCTGTTGCTCAACCGAGTCTTTGGGCGACCGATCTTGGGGTGGCTGACCTTCCCAATCGTCGCCCTCGGAATGAGCGCCATCCTGGTCTCTCAGTCGCGTCCGGTCACCTCGGCGGAGCTCCAGTCCGCCGTGGGCTCGACCGACGCGGTGGGCGAGGCAACCCGGCAATGCAACCGCATTGAGATCGTTGACGTTGATTCGACCCGAGACGTGGGGCGAGTCTGCACCATCGCCTATCTGTATTCGCATGACGCGATTCGTGCCGATTTGCAGGTCACCGAAAGTGACATGCTCCGGCGGATGACACAGACGACCACTCGCATGCTGACGGCACCTTTTGGCTACCCCGGCGAATCATTCGGCGGCATTCAGATCGCAATTGAAGATAGTCGACTGCCGGTCTACGAGGTTCGGCTCCAGCGCGCGGCGACGAGCGACGGGCAAGCCGAACTGCGATCGTCTTTGATTGACATGCCGCTCGCCTCGCGTAGCAGCAAGGGAGTGCTCACCCGTTCGCGTTTCGTCCCAGAGCTTGCTGACAAACCGTCGATTCAACGGCGACCCGGGAGTGAATTGCTGCGAGGCGAGTTGGTCAATCCGCTGCCGGTCGATCTTTTGGACGGGATGTTGATCTATCGAAACTGGACCTATCTGTTGCCAACACGATTTCCGGCGGGCGGGCGGATCGCTTCCCTGGAAACTCTGCGTCAGAAAAATTTTCGCTGGCAATTATCTCGCCAACAGACACTCGAGAGCGAGGGGGAGACGGAGAGCTGGGACCCCGCAGCCATCGATTCCACCGACCGCATCGCTGAGATGCTGATGTTCCATGGTGCCGTCGGTGGAACGCGTTACACGACCCTTCGCAACGGACCGCTCTCCTTTCTCGACTTGAGTCACGTACTCAGCGAGGATCGCTGTATCTTGATGGGTCACGTTGCCGATCCGGCCACCGATATTGTGGCGGAGATCGACGAGACAACAACTCAACCAGCAGGCCGACGATTGACGATCATTCGAACGGTCCTTCCGGTCGTGGATCCGCAGCCCTAGACACGAATGTCGCGGCCTGATCCATGCCGACATTGATTTCCATTCACGAAACACTTCACTGATTGAAACACACGTGATCAAGACCGTCGACTTAACGAAAAAGTACGGTGACGCTTACGCGATCAAGGGCATCGATCTTGATTTGCATCCTGGAGACCTGTTCGGATTCATCGGTCCCAATGGAGCAGGCAAGACGACGACGATGCGAATCATTGCGACGCTGTTGGAGCCAACCTGGGGCGAAGCCTACGTGTGTGATCACAGCGTGCACACCGCCCCCAAAGAAATCCGCCGCCTGGTTGGCTACATGCCCGATTTCTTTGGCGTCTACGATGACATGACAGTCGTCGAGTACCTGGAGTTCTTCGCGGCGTCGTATCGAATCAATGGCCAGGCAAGACGCAATCGCGTCGACGAGATGTTGGAAGTCGTCGACCTTGATTTCAAACGCGATGCCTTTGCCAACACGCTCTCGCGTGGCCAGACACAACGACTTGGTCTGGCCCGTACCCTGCTCCACGATCCGCAAGTGCTGCTACTGGACGAACCGCTCTCTGGTCTCGATCCACGGGCCCGCATCGAGATGCGAAACCTGCTGAGAAAACTTGGCGAAATGGGCAAGACCATCATCGTGAGTAGCCACATCCTGCCTGAATTGGCCGATGTCTGTAACAAGGTCGGGATCATCGACAAAGGCGAATTGAAACAGAATGCAACCAAGGCCGAAGTGATCCGGATGGTTCGCGAACACACGGTCTTGGTCGTTCAACCTGCCTCGAGTGAGCAGTTGGATGCGATTGGCAAGCTGCTGGAAGGCCATGAAAAAGTTCAAGGCTGCGAGGTTGGCGACAACGTGATACGAGTCGTGCTCAAGAGTGAGGTGGAAGACTACAGCGACCTGCCCAGGTTGTTGATCCAGAGCGGAATCGATCTACGGCAATTCTCCGAGGAAGAACTGGACTTGGAATCCGCCTTCATGGCACTCACCAAAGGAACCAGCAGCCGCATGTAGCTGGGAGGACACGCAACAGGTTCTCGCTGCCTTTACCGTAGCCGAGTCTCTCCGAGACTCGCAAAGCATGCAGCAAAGCTGCGGATGTCCGCCTTGGAAATGCGGACCCACGTGAAGACTACCCGACTTGCTTGGCGAGACGAACGATCAAGTGCTCCAGCAAGAATCGGTCGCGACCATCGGCGCTATGCGTCCCCTTCAAGCGGAGGTCGGCGTCCAGCAGCCAAGGCAACAGTAGTTTGCGCGCGTTCTCGGCCCATACCGATCAGATGTGCCTTGGCGCGTTGAAGTTCATTCGAACGAAAACCAGCCGCCGTCAGCGAATCTTCCAATCGGCGTTTGCGTCCAATTTGCTCCGTGTACTCAACCACCGCGGTAGCCATCCCCAAGCGTCGCAGCGCCCAAGCGATCTGTGGCAACAGGGCGATCGGTGGCTGACCACCGCTCATCAACTTATCCAAGTGCCGCAGTGCTTCCGCCGCATCACCCGCCGCAATTGCATCGTTGATCTGCCAGACCGTCTTGCCCTGCCAACCAGCGACGACATCCCGAACCAAGGACTCATCAATCGTTCCGCCAGGTTCGAGGTAGAGGGCGAGCTTCGCGATTTCGGTATCGATCATACCGATCTCCTCGCCCAACAATTCGACCAATGCATCGGCTGCCGCTTTGGTCAACTTGCTGTCGTGTCGCGCCCCAAGATAGTTGCAGATGAACTTCTGTCGCAGCGCAGCGGTGACACCACGTTTTGTGTCAACCGCCGCACCACAAGCGACTAGCAACTGATCCTTGTCGAGGGCTTTGTAAAGACGCGTGTTGGACGCGAATGAATCCAGCTCGATCACAAACCGGCTCGCTGTGCCAGGCTTGGCGGCATACTTTTCAAGCTCGGTCCGATGGCTGCTCAGAAAGGGATCGGCTCCGCGGACCATGACAGTCCGTTTGCTATCGCCAAAATCGAACAGGGAGGCGGTTGCCAGTTCGTCCTTCAAATCGGACCACTTGGTTGTCTCCCCCTCCACCTGCATCACGTCCCCATCGCGAGCCACCTGCTGCAAGACCCAAGCTCGGAGCGTCACGTCATTACCGAACACCGCGACCACATCGGGCGACGAGGCGGGAGGGTTGGTGAGGAAGTCGAAAGCGTGAATCAATGGCATGTCTTCAACGATACCAACGAGCCGTGGCCACCGCGACGGGTGAACCAAGATCAGGCCCTTCGTCTCCCGACCGTACGATGGACTTCCAAGTCCGTCGCCTCCGTGTTTCCACTCTGGTTAGCGGATTGCCTGCTTGTTCACGGCCATTGCCGACGGACCTGCAAGTCCATCGTACGGTCGGGTTACTTGAACAGCACCCGCGGTCGCTTTGCGGTTTGGCCTTCACTGGCTGGCACGTCAGCGCCGGAGATCGATTGAAAGCCTCGAATCCGAGCCCGTGGGGCCAACCCTTGTGCATCGATCGGCTGGTCCAACACGTAGGAGCCGGTGTTGCCCGCTTCGTCGGTCGCATCGATGCGCAAGAACAGTTGTCGCGGCAGGTTTGGGTCGGCCGTCCAGATGTATTCGCCCTGGTTGCGCAGACCTGCCGCGATCGTGGTCCATGGCCCGCTCGTTGAGTCGCTGAAGGAAAGGGAGATCGGTCGCTGCTTCAAATAGTCGTCGCTGCATTCGTAACGAATGATCAGCGATCCGATCCGATCCCCTTCACCGTACTGCGCTCCGGTGATTCGTACATTCGGACGCTGGTTGTCGACCACCACGACGATGTCAGGAGCTCTCACCAGAGAGCGGACGAGGACTGGCCAAACCATTGCGACTGATCACGACGATTCGAAAGCCGAAGACCCCCGCTTCTTTCGTTTCAATATCGAAGGGGCTGGTGCGATCTGGGTCGAGCCCCCACAGTTCCCACTTGCGGCCGCCGTCGGTGCTGCCATAGAGCTCAATCGCGTCGACTCCCTGGGCTCCGACCGCCTCCAATTCGTAGGCCAAACTGAATCGCACCTAGTCGCTGTATCTCACCGGCGCTCGCCCACGCAGACTGTCCAGCGTGACGGAGGACAATGAATCCCCGCTTGGCGGCGGACGGAAAGGCGGGAGGGGAAGTTGCTCGTCTCGACTGATACGGCTCCGGTTCTCCTTGAGGCGTTGGCACCTCCTCCTGGGAAAGGGCGGAGACTTCGGATCGCTCCGTGATCGGCCTCATCGCCTCGGCCGCCGTCTTCGGTCGCGGACGTTGCGGCGGACTTGGTTCCGGGTTGCCAGGAACTGGAATCGTTTCAGGCTGAGATTGCCCGGGCGAGTTCAGACCAAAACCATTGCTGATCTGGTCGGGTGTGGCTGGTCGAGGCAGCCCGCTGTCAACGTTGCCCGCAAAGCGTGGTTGCACTCCAGCTCCACGAACCGACGGCGGCCCGAAACCCAACATCGAGGGCTGGAGCCGATTGTGTAGGCGACCCCTGCTCTGCGTTGGAAGGGACCGGATAGGACGGGCTTGGCGACGTCCCGAACAATCGATCCAACAGCGAAGCGGGCTGGGATGGAGCGGCTTGCTGAGGAACCATGCCATTGGTTGGGATGGACCCCTGAGACGGAATCGAACCCATAGGTGGCCATGGATTGCGAAGCAGGCGGATGAGGCTTGCGGCAAAGCCCCCGCTGTCTGCGAGGGTCCTACAGAAAGCGGTGACGTGGACTGCGGCCGCAGGATCGGGTGTTCCCGAAAACGGCGGTGCGGGTGCCGGAGCCAATTCGGGCGGTGGTACATGACGTCATCGCGGGCGACGGAGCGATCGGAGTCTGAGCGCCACGGAACCCATAAAGGGAGCTATTCCCCTGTGATTGCACCTGGCGTGCGTAGCCCTGCGCGGTGGTCACGTTGGAGACGGGACGGGGCTGGTGACGATCCAGCTTGATCACGGGATTGGAAACAGGATGGGCCGGTAATCGCGTCATCCGGGCCAATCCGGTAGGGCAAAGCCATCGCTTCGGTGGAACTGCGGCTGGGGGCAGCAGCAAGCCGGTTGGTATCGGCTTCGGCCAAGCGGGGTCGACGCAGCAGCTGATTGACCACGCTTTGGTTGCCGGGCGTATCGATCACCACCAGCTGAATCGACAACTGTTTCCAAGGGTCTCTTCGGGTGGAATTGAAGCCTGCCGTCGGCGGAGAGTTGTCCCAAATCGACTTGACCCATTGCTTCACGGTCGTCGGTGACATAGCGAAGCTTGCATGTCCTTGAGCTTGGTGGCGTCTTGGATCGAGAGGGTCACATCGACTCGCCCGTCGGCGTCGGCATCGGCCTGGAGAGCTCACGCGAGGTTTGGTCGTGTCGACGTAGACCTTCAGTTGCGACTCGATTTGCCCGGCGGATGCGATCGACCCATGGCGTCGATCGTGCGAGTGGCGAACCAGAACTCGCCATCACCGTCCGCCTCGAACTGGAATTGCTTCTGCGGGGACGTTGGGCGTCTTTGCGATCGAGCAGTTGCCAAGCATCGTCGGGACCTCGTGAAACAAACAGGTGCACTTCCACCGGCTGCGCACCGCCGAATCGACAGAAAAGGGAATGGAGAACGAACGTGAGCCCAGAATGAAGCAATTGGGGCTCGGCGGAGGAGTGGTCGCTCCGGACGCATCAGCAGGCCCAGATCCGCTGCGCAGGACTCAGATCGCCGCCGGATCCAGATTCCGCCAGGTGCCCGGGCTCGACGAATTGGGAAGTGGGCGTCAGCATCCGAGTTGCAGGGCTGGCAGCGGCCTCGCTGGTGACCTCGACAGCGGCCGCCATCTGCATCAGCATGGAGGTGAAAACCACGGCGACCGCGGCAATCGAAGTCGCTCGAGTAACCAGTTGCATGTTCTCGCCGAGGCTGGAATGTCCTAAATTCCGTAGCTGAGCAGCGGGAACCGAATCCCACTTACTCGGCTTCGGCCGTTGTCTCGACCGGTTTCTTGAGGTTTTCGGCGGATTCGAGACCCCACGTCCTGCCGAACAGCCCCCGGGCACCCATTTCCCCCGATCTTCCCTGCCTCAGCCGCAAGCCCCTCTCTGATCCCCCTACCCCCAACTGAATCCCATCCCCCACGGAATCCCATGAGCAGTAGCTATCACTACGACGTGATCGTCATCGGAGCGGGGCACGCCGGCACCGAGGCCGCTGCCGCCGCGGCGCGGCTGGGGGCCAAAACGGTGTTGCTGACCACGAACCTCGACACCGTCGGCCAGATGTCGTGCAACCCGGCGATCGGGGGCGTCGCCAAAGGCCAGATCGTTCGCGAAGTCGACGCCATGGGCGGCCTGATGGGTCAGGCGATCGATGCGACCGGGATTCAGTTTCGGTTGCTCAATTGTCGCAAGGGGCCGGCGATGCACAGCCCGCGGGCTCAAGCCGACAAGAAGGCCTACCAACAGCACATCAAGCACCAGATCGAAAGCCAGCCAAATCTCGAACTTCGACAAGAGCTGGTCGAAGACCTGCTGACCGAGCAAGACGGCGAGACGAATCGGATCGTTGGGTGTTCGAGTTCGCGGCGACGCCGAGTACCTTGCGCACGACCGTCGTTCTGACCACCGGAACGTTCCTGCAAGCCATCATGCACACCGGCGATGCGCAGACCGCCGGGGGCAGGGCAGGGGAGGGGACTTCTTCGGGAATCAGCGGTGCGCTGCATCGACTGGGGATTCAAATCGATCGATTCAAGACGGGAACGCCGCCTCGATTGAACGCCCGATCGATTGACTACTCGCAACTGCAAGAGCAACCGGGTGACGATCCGCCCCAACCGTTTTCATTCCTGACCGATCGACTGCGGCTCGAACAACTCCCGTGTCACATCACCTACACCAACGAGCGGGTGCATGAGTTGATCCGGGCCAATCTTGCACCGCGCCCCGATGTACAGCGGCCAGATCAACTCGCGAGGCCCCCGCTATTGTCCGAGCATCGAAGACAAAGTGGTTCGGTTTGCCGACAAAGACGGCCACCAATTGTTTCTCGAGCCGGAAGGTCGCAACACGCAAGAAGTCTACGTCAACGGCATCTCCACCAGCCTGCCTCGCGATGTCCAGGATCAAATGTTCAAGATGATCCCGGGTCTCGAACGGGCCGTCATCATGCGATACGGCTACGCCGTCGAGTACGACTACTGTCCACCGACCCAGCTCTGGCCCCACTTGGAATCCAAGTCGATCACCGGTCTTTTCTTTGCCGGTCAGATCAACGGCACCACCGGTTACGAAGAGGCGGCCGGCCAGGGACTGGTCGCCGGTCTCAATGCCGCACGACAGGTTGCCGGCCAGGCGCCCTGGGTCCCCACGCGTGATCAGGCTTACATCGGTGTGTTGGTTGACGACCTGGTCACCGCCGGCACCGACGAACCTTATCGGATGTTCACCAGTCGTGCCGAGTATCGATTGTTGCTTCGTCAAGACAACGCCGATCGACGACTCACACCATTGGCAGACGAACTCGGATTGATCAACGCAAGACCGCCGCGAAGCCTTTGCGGCCAAAATGGCTGCAGATCGACCAGGCAATGCAGATCCTCAAGCAAGTCCAGGATCGAATCCGTGCCGGGTGACGTGTACCTGCGTCGACCGGAAGTCGATTGGGACGAAATGCGAAGCAGGATCGAGGCGTTGCGTCCCATCGAACAAGATGCCGCGCAGCAGTGTCTCTACGACATCAAATACGAGGGCTACATCAGCCGTCAGAAGTTGGAGGTCGACAAGCAACATGCGCATGGCGGAAAGGAAAATCCCCACCTCCTTCGATTATGCCACCATCGGTCCGCTGCGCATCGAAGCTCGGGAAAAGCTCAGTCGAATTCGCCCCATCAACCTCGATCAAGCGAAACGAATCAGTGGCATCACGCCGGCCGACATTGCCTCTGGTCCTGGCCCATCTGGAGGGCTCCTCACGTCGTTAGGCCAGGAGCCGCATCGAGGTAATTCGCGTCGGTGACGGCCACCATTCTCTGAGCTCAAGCATGACAAAGAACGAGGGACCTACCACAAATTGTCTCACTGAGTTGGGTGGTAAGTAAATTTTCCACTTTCTCTCGTCAATCAGCTTAAATCCTTGCCATGCTTTAACTTGCGCTGTTTCGAATCGATCTTGACCAGCTCGTTCGATTCGATAGAATTCGTCATCGAGGCAAGGCTGGCAAGGCAGAGAGACTCGGAGTTTCCTGCCGCCTGCGTTCTTCACGCAAGCTGGCAACGAAATGTGCTAGTGCGGGAGACCGGGGAGTTTGCTAAAGAAGCCTCTTGGTGGATGAATGAGCTGGCTGCGCAGGGCATGAGCGTGGCAGCTTGTTCGGAAGCATGGGCCAGAATCGGCGTTTGCCGGACTCTGGGCTGCTTCAATCCAGCAATTCACTCACCCCGAGTTCGAAAGGATGAATTGGGGTGGGACAAAATTCACTCGGAAACGTCTAGTCATGCAGGGAGGATGGTTTCTGACATGACCACGAAAACGGTCTTCACGACAGGCGAAGCAGCCAAAATTTGTAAGGTAAGCCAGCAGACGATCATTCGTTGTTTCGACAACGGCTCGCTGAAAGGCTTTCGCGTCCCCGGCAGCAAGTTTCGCCGCATCCCTCGTGACCAGCTCTATCTGTTCATGAAGGACAATGGCATTCCCACCGATGCGTTGGAAAGCGGCAAGAAGAAGTTGCTGATTGTTGACGACGATCAGGATTTGGTGGATTTGATCAAGGACGGGTTTGAACGCGATGGTCGATTTGATATTCGTACGGCCAACAACGGCTTTGATGCAGGGATGGGTGTGAAGGAGTTCCGTCCCGACCTGGTCATCCTTGATGTCATGCTTCCCGATATCAACGGCAAAGAAGTTTGCCAGCGAGTGCGCAGCGATCCCGCCATGGACATGGTCAAGATCCTCTGCATCTCGGGATGGTGGAACACAGCAAAGTCGACGGTTTGAAAGCAGCCGGCGCCAACGATTTCATGCAGAAACCGTTTGCCATCGATGAATTAGTCGGTCGCGCCTGTGACCTGCTGGAGATTGAGCGGAGCGTGGTAGGCTGAGGTGAATGGCGGTGAATCGCTTGATCCTGTTCAGTGCGACGCAAAGTCAAGGAATACCTCCGGGCTAGGCGTGGGAAGTGCCCTATCGCCAGCCGGGAAACCTTCATGAGGACCGGCCCGATGGGGTTGATGCCCTGTTTGCGACGTGGTTCGGACCGCTGGTGGCTGCCTTGCAGTCTCCAGGTGACGGAGGTATTGGGCGAGCTCCTGCTTCGGACCGAACCAGGCCAGCCCCTCACTGCGGCCAGCAGGAGGCGGGCCCATCGTGCGATCCTGACCGACCCGCCACTGATGATCTACGCGTCGCTCGGTTGGACGGGCGACCGCGTTGAACCAATGCAGCTGGTCGATTGGCTGGCCGACCACATCGTGAGCCGATTGGCCAGCGGCGACGCCTATCTTGGCGAGCCTCCAATCACCTCCGCCGTCGCTAAGCGTTGGAATCGGCTGCGGGATCATTTTCGTACGCTGCCGATCCAGCGATGGCTGGAGGATGCGGCGCTCTGGCTGGAGGTGACGGGCCCGCGGTCCCAGCGGCCTGGAAGCAACAGTGGCCGGCGGTTCAGCCTGATGAGGAACTCCTGCGCAGATCGATGCCTCTCAGCCAGCTGGACGATCCCGGACCCCCCATTTCATCTGCTTCAACAACTGGCGCGAACAGTCCAACACCAGCGTTCGCTGGAATCGGCGTTCGATCAGGCGGCTTCACAAAAACAAACTGGGCGCCTTGAAACAACTGGCCTACGGATTGAGTCACGAGATCAACAATCCATTGGCGAATATTTCCACGCGTGCTCAACAGTTGCAACGCAGGGAAGAGGATCCCGCGCGAGCCGCGACGCTGCAACGGATCGTGGACCAGGTTTACCGGGCCCACGAGATGATCGCCGACTTGATGTTTTATGCGAATCCGCCAGCAGCTCGCTTCCTTCGTGTCGACTTGGGAGCGTTGCTGTCCAGCACCGTCGACGCCTATCGCGACGAAGCGAAGCGACAGGCGATTCGCTTGGAACTCAATCTGGCCGAAAGCCGACTCGAGACGGAAGCCGATCCACGGATGATTGGCGAGGCGGTCGGTGCCTTGATCCGCAATGCCATCGAGGCAATCGGATGCCAGGGGACGATTGTGGTTTCGCTGGAAGACCCTCCCGACCGATGGGAGATCCACGTCGCCGACAGTGGGCCAGGGATTTCGGCAAAGGCCCGAGAGCACGCGTTTGATCCCTACTTCAGCGGGCGGGAAGCAGGACGTGGGCTGGGACTGGGGCTATGCCGAGCCTATCGCATCGTCCACTTGCATCATGGAGAGATCTCGTTGGCGGGCGGACCAGCGGGGTGTGTCGCGACGATCACCCTTGCCAAGACGGGCGACCGAGAGGACCAGACCGAACAAGGCCCCGTCGACGCGACCTGACCGCGGGCTGGTCGATTTGATTCCGATGGCCGATAATCCGCTGGCGATGCAGCCAACGTAAGCACCATGGGAAGCCAAAGAAATGCTCGATTCCGCCTCGGAATTATTGCGACTGCAGACCAGCGGAGAGGCGACGGCGGTTGAGATCGTCAGAAGCTTCGATCGAGCGGATCGAGGCTTCGCAAGACGCGATGAACGCCTACACCTACGTCGACCGTGAAGGGGCAATCGCCGCCGCCGCAGTGCCGTCGATGCAAAACGAGCCGCCGGCAAGCCTGCTCGGTCCGCTCGCGGGACGTCCCCGTTGCCGTCAAGGACGTGCTCTGCACCAAGGACATGCCCACCACATGCGCCTCGAACATGCTGCGAGAATTCCGTCCGCCCTACGATGCCACCGTCATCGAACGGCTTCGACAAGCCGACGCGATCATCGTCGGCAAGACGAACATGGACGAGTTCGCCATGGGAGGCAGCACCGAGACCAGTGCGTTTGGCATCGCTCGCAATCCTTGGGACGACCGACGGACGCCGGGCGGAAGCAGCGGTGGTGCCGCAGCCTGCGTGGCGGCGGGAACGGTCCCTCTTAGCCTGGGCAGTGACACAGGCGGCTCGATTCGACAGCCCGCCGCGTTCTGTGGGGTGACCGGCCTGAAACCAACCTATGGTCGCGTCAGCCGGTATGGCCTGGTCGCATTCGCCAGTAGTCTCGACCAAGTTGGTCCGCTCGCCTGGTCGGTCGAAGACGTGGCTCTGTTGACGCAAGTGATCGCAGGCTACGAACCACGTGACTCCACCTCACTCGATCTCGCCGTTCCCGATCTGACCGCGGCCCTGAAGTCGACCGATCTTCGCGGGACTGAAGATTGGACTGCTCAACGAAGCCTTGGAGTCGGAAGGAATCGGATGAGGCGATCCGCAGTTGCGGTGCGGTGAAGCGGCTGACGTCTTTCGCGCTGCCGGTGCAGAAATCGTGGATATCCATCTTCCGCACAGCGAATACTGCGTGCCCACTTACTACGTGATCGCGCCAAGTGAAGCGAGCAGCAACCTGTCTCGCTACGACGGCGCCCACTACGGCCATCGAGCCGACCGATCTTGATCCAAACAAGACGGAACAGCTTGGACCGCTGGTTGCAACCTACTGCAAAAGTCGATCCGAGGGATTCGGCACCGAAGTCAAGCGGCGAATCATGATCGGTACCTATGCGTTGAGCGAAGGATACGCCGAACAATACTACAACCAGGCTCTCAAGGTCCGACGCTTGATCAAAGGGGACTACGACGCCGCATTCTCGCAAGTGGACCTGCTGCTTGGGCCGACCACGCCGACGCCGGCATTTCCGATCGGAGAAAAGATCGACGATCCGATCCAAATGTATCTCTGTGACCTCTTCACCGTCGGCGCCAATCTCGCAGGGATCCCAGCGATCTCGCTGCCCGCAGGACTAAGCCAAGAACGGGCTTCCAGTCGGTATCCAGCTCCAGGCTCCCGCGCTCGAGGAACCGCGACTGCTGTTCGCCGGTGCCGCCTTCCAGGCCGCGACGGAGCATCACAAGCTTCGTCCGGCTCCGCTCGGCCATTGAGATCCCAGCCAGATTGAGATCGCCACCACATTCCGATCACCGGGCCGTTGAATTCACCGCACTTTGAATCCACCAATACCATGACCCATTCCGACGGATACCCCATCGAAACCATCATCGGTCTCGAGGTCCACGTTCAACTCAAGACCAAGACGAAACTGTTCTGCGGATGCAGCACGCAGTTCGGCGCACCTCCCAACACGCAGGTCTGCCCTGTCTGCCTTGGACTTCCCGGCGCCTTGCCGGTGATGAACGAAGAGGCCATTGAACTTGCGATCCGCGCCGGATTGGCCTTGGACTGTTCGATTCCGCCGATGACCAAGTGGGATCGCAAACAATACTTCTATCCTGATCTTCCCAAGGGATATCAGATCAGCCAGTTCGATCTTGCCGATCTGCGCCGATGGTTTCCTGGAGATCATCGGACGACGCAGGATCCCGGATCAGCTTCGACGCATCGGCATCATTCGTGCTCACCTGGAAGAAGATGCCGGCAAGAGCATGCACGATGAGGCAGCAGGCCAGTCGGACTCGCGCATCGATCTGAACCGATGCGGCACACCACTCTTGGAGATCGTCAGCCAGCCCGACCTGCGATCATCGGCCGAAGCCAAGGCATACCTGACTGAACTCAAGCTGCGAATGACCCACCTCGATGTCTCCGATTGCGAGATGCAGGAGGGGAGTCTGCGTGTGGATGCGAATGTCAACCTGCACATCGACGTCGACGGCAAGAAGATCGCCACGCCGATCGTCGAAATCAAAGAACATGAACAGTTTTCGCGCCGTCGAACGGGCGATCGATTATCGAGATCGATCGACAATACGACGAGTGGGAAGAGACCGGCAAGACGATTCACGATGAATCGAAAACGACTCGTGGTTGGGACGATGTCGCCGGCAAGACGTTCCTGCAACGTGAGAAAGAAGAATCGGCCGACTATCGATACTTCCCCGATCCCGACCTGCTGCCCATTCGATTCCCAGCGGAGAAGTCGATCGCATTCGCGACGCAGTTGGGCGAAATGCCTGCGGAGATCCGCTCGCGACTGCAGAGCCAGTACGGAGTCAAAGCCTATGATGCCGACGTGATCGTCAATCAGGGCCGCCCCTTGATCGACTACTTTGAGCAGGTCGCCACCCGGTCGGGCGATGGCAAACGATCCAGCTCATGGATCCAACAAGACGTGTTGCGAACGATGAACGATCGGCCAATTGGGAGTCGCCGATTTCCCAATCGCTGCCGACACCCTGGGCGACCTGATCGGCCGTGTCACCGACGGGGCGATCGACAACACGCGGGCACGAGACGTCTTTAATTATTTGCTTGAAAATTCCGTCTCCGTCGACGATGCCGTCCAGGCTTTAGGGATCGAAGCGGTCGATAGCAGACGAAATCGACTCGCTCTGCCAGGAATTGCTGGAAGCCAACCCCAACGTCGTCGACGATTATCGTAACGGCAAGAAACAGGCGATCGGGTCCCTGATCGGCCAAGCCAAGAAGAAGAACCCCAATGCCAATCCCAAACAGGTTCGCGAGACCCTGTTGAGGCTGATCGAACAGCAATAGCCCCTACCGTAGGCGAGTCTCTCCGAGACTCGTAGAAACGCAGCCAAGCTGCACAAAACGCAGCCATGCTGCGGAGCTTCGCTTTGTAAACGCGGACCTACAGAAGGGCCAACACCTAACCGCCGTCTCTCCAAGGTTTGGAGAGACGCGACGACGATAGAACGAGAGGACCCCGGGCGAGGAAGTGCACCGTGTCCAGAGATCGAAAGTCAAAAAGCCGAGCATCGAAGCAGTCGGCTTCCGAGGGCCGACAAAGCAAGCACGCGACGCGCCTCGGAATCATCGCCAGCGGTGCGTGCCAACGAACCTGACCGTGGCTTCGTTGCGATCATCGCCTTGCTGGCTTGCATCGTCATATGGTTGCTGTTGATGCCCTGGGTACGGAGCGTCTCGATGACAACGATGCGACGGTTTCACCTGCAGACTTCTTCGTTCATCGCTTGGGCGATTCAGTTTCCAATTCCAGCGATGTACAACTTTTCGAACCGGGCCGAGATCGATCGTTATCCACCAGGCCTCGTCGATCCGCTTCTTGCTGAGACAGAAAAGCGATACCTCAACCATTTTCCGGTACGCTGCTTGACCTTTGCAGATGGTCGCTGCACGCTACTTGAGCGAAGGCCAAGATCGCTGGATCACACTCGATCAGCTCGTATCGCGGCCAGAAGCTTGAGTCCCACTTTCACGCCAAAGTCAATCCGGACGGACGCTTCGAATTCATCCGTCTATCGGACGCCGAGGCGATTTCGCGATGAACGAGCAAGTTGTAGCCACAGGAGCCTCGGCCATCAGATCTACCCAACTCCGTCGATCCCTTCAGTCATCGCCAAAATCAATCGTGCGATCTTCGCTCACCGCATGGTGCTGATCGGAATTCTGGCGACCCTCGATATGGAAGTGGTCTTACTTTCTCTTTTCTAACCGATGTCTATGGTGAGATCCCGCTGGACGATCCCTTTCTTCCCAGCATTGGCTTCGTTCGATCTTCATCTTGCGAGTTGCCTTTCTGTCCATGGTGGCCAACGCTCGGATTGAACCTGGTTACGACGAATCCGGTGGTGCGCCGTTGGTGCAGTTGGATCACACTGCTGGGCGCGACCATCTTGTGCTTGCACCAGGGCAGTTACAACGACATGACATTTGTGACAGCATGGTGGACCAGCCTGTGGTCACTCTGGTTTGTGCATCGCTTGGACATCGACGATCAGGACGTGTTGATGCGCAAGGCTGCTTTCCTCTCACGCTTGATCATCTCCGTGATTCTGCTTGGGTGGAGGCATCGGCAAATGGACCGCTGAATACTGGTCGGGCGAAGTCTTCTACGACATCTATTTCCGTGATCGCGACTTCTGGGTCTTCAATCTGTTGCGGGCCAATTGTGAACCCGACACGCTGCGCGAAATCTCGACCTGGTACAGCCGGCAAGTGGTGGTCATCGAAACGGTCGTCGGGCTTGGGCTTTGGTTGTTGCCACCAAGATGGGCAGCGGCAGTGGGCGTGTTGGTCCTGACCTCGATCGCCGTCCTGTCCAACTGGCTGTTATTCTCAGTCCTCTCCTGCCTGATCGGGCTGGCCGCCGTCGGGTTCCTGGTGCCACGAGCGACAACGGTCTCGGAAGGCCCGTAAGAAAATCGAGCCGCGCTCCCGTAGGCCCACATTCCAAGGCGGTCATCCGCAGCTTGGCTGCGTTTTGTACGAGTCTCGGAGAGACTCGCCTACGGTAGGAGAGACGCTGCTACAGGACGCCCTTGGTGCTGGGAATCGCTGTGCTTCGTGGATCACTTTCAACGGCCATCCGGATGGCCCGCGCGGTTGCCTTGAAGACGCATTCGGAAATGTGATGGGCGTTACGACCGTGGTGCAACAAGACATGCAGGTTGCACTTCGCGTTGGCGGCGAATGATTGCCAGAAATGCTCGACCAATTCACTGTCGAAGGTGCCGATCTTGCTCGCCGCGATCGGAGCCTGGTACTCGAATGCATAGCGACCACCCATGTCGACGGCCGAGGTCACCAAACACTCATCCATCGGCAAGGTGAAGTGTCCATAGCGACGCACGCCAGCCCGGTCGCCCAGCGCCTGATCGACCGCCTGACCGAGTGCGATCCCGATGTCTTCCGCGGTGTGGTGATCATCGACGTGCAAGATCACCGATCGCTTTCAGTTCCAAATTGATCAAGGAATGCTTGGCGAACAAGTCGAGCATGTGATCGAGGAAGCCGATGCCCGAATCACGATTTCCCGCACCTTGACCGTCCAAGTCGATCGCAAGTTTGATGTCGGTTTCGCCGGTCTTTCGATGGATCGATGCAGTGCGTGTCATGGCATTCTCATTGTTCGCTTCAAGTCGTCGTTCGGTCGAGATACTTCTGCAACAGCATCATGCAAGCGTCGATTTGCTCATCGGTACCGACGGAAATGCGAAGTCCGTCGCCCCATGAGCCGAACTGCATGTATCGAACCAAGATCTGGTTGTCCTTCAAGTATTCGTAGATTGCCTGATGGTTGCGGTTAGGATGCTGGCACCACACGAAGTTGGCCTGAGACGGAGTGACCTGAAAACCCAATCTCGTCAGCTTCTTGGTCATTCGCTGCGCGAGTGGCAATGATCTTGCCGCAAGTTTCGGCGAGCCAGTCTCGGCATCCCATCGCTGCGGTTGCCGCGGCAATCGACAAGCCATCGCAATTGTAGCTGTCTTTGATCTTGGCCAACTCTCGAATCACGTCGGGATTGGCCACAAGAAACCCGAAACGAATGCCGGCCAATCCGTAGGACTTGCTCAGCGTGCGGGTGACGAGGATGCGCGGATTCTGCTGCACCAACTTCAAGCAATTCTGCTCGGCGAAATCGGCGTAGGCTTCATCCACAACGAGTGGACAATTCAGCGTCTGAGCGAAACTCCGGCGACCTCTTCGCGGAGACACCATGGTGCCACTGGGGCTATTCGGATTCGGCAGCAGCACCAGCTTCAATCCCTCGGCTGGCTGGCCAAATGCGGCGGGCAAGCTTCCAACCGTCTTCGAAATTCGACCTGCTCCCACTTCGCTCCCTGAATTTCGGCCAGCGTGCGATACAGAACATAACTCGGATAGGGCAGTCGCAATCGCTCGCCGTCGCCAACGAATCCCCGGACAAGAATCGTGAGAATCTCGTCGCTTCCGTTTCCGGCCAAGATCCACTCGGGCCCGGGCAAGCCCAATGCATTCGCCGCCGGCGCGTCGAAAGGCCGTCGCCATCGGGTCGGGATATCGATTCAGGGGTCCGCCGGCCGCAGCGCGAATCGCCTCGACCACCAGCGCCGGTGGCGGGTAGGGATTCTCGTTGGTGTTCAGCTTGATGTACTTGCCTGGCGGCGGCTGCTCGCCCGGCACGTAACCCGCCATGTTGGTGACTGCGGAACGAAAGATCGAAGTGTCTGCCATCTGAGATCTCGGGAACAGCGTGATTGGAAGCCGGGTGATGCCGGTTGCCCGGTGACTGCGTTACGACGTGACTGGTTAAGACGTGACTGGTTGCGACGTGACTGGTTGCGACGTGACTGGTTACGACGTGATTGGTTGCGAGTGATTGGGAACTTGACTGCGGATGCAACCCATGCTTCGGGATCGTCTCTGATCCAACTCCCAGCTTCGCAGCATGTCGCCGGAAGGAGCGAGGGCACGTACGAACCCAAGCAACAGGTTAGCCTTCGGTGCGAATCGTGACACTACGGGCGTGAGCGGTCAGTCCTTCCTTTCTCCGCCAATCGGACAACATCCTCGGCGATCTGGTTCAGGGCAGCCTGATCGAATTCGGTGACGCTGCCACTTCGCAGGAAGCTGTTGCTGGAGAGTCCCGCCGCCCAGGTGCAGGTTCCGCCGGTGGGCAACACGTGGCTTGGACCGGCCGCGTAGTCCCCCAGGGCGACAGGCGTGTGATGTCCCAGAAACGCGGCACCACTGTTGCGGATCTTGGCGATCTGGTCGCGCGGATTGGCCGTTTCGATGTGCAGGTGTTCCGGTGCAAACTCGTCGGTCAATTCGCACGCATGGGCTTCATCGCGGACCAGAATCAACGCCCCGAAATGCCTCCAGACTGTCAAGTGTCAACTGCGTTGCGCTCCAGCGAAGCGAGCTGAGCGACCAACTGCTCGGTGGACAGCGTCGATCAGTCGTCTCCTCCCAGGTAATCAGGATGGCCGAACCGGGCGAGTGTTCGGCCTGGGCCAACAGATCGGCGGCGATGTAATCGGCCCGCGCCGTTTCGTCGCGCGATCACGATCACTTCGCTCGGACCGGCAAACGAATCAATGTCGACCGTCCCATAAACGTGCTTCTTGGCCAAGGCCACGAACAGGTTGCCCGGTCCGACGATCTTGTCGACCGCCGCGATCGCATCGCAACCGTAGGCCAGGGCGGCGACCGCCTGGGCACCGCCGGCACGATACACCTCGGTGACGCCCAGTTCATGACAGGTCGCCAACATGTCCGTGTTGTAGGCACCAAACGGTGTCGGCGGAGCCACCACGGCGATCTCTTCGACCCCGGCAACTTGAGCCGGCACGACCGTCATCAAGACCGTCGACGGGTACGCCGCCGCACCACCTGGCACACAGACGCCGACGCGGCGAATGGGAACGTAACGTTGCGTCAGTCGGACACCCGCTGCGGGGCTCGATGGTCACGTCGCGATGCAAGATCGCGGATTGAAACTCAGCGACGTTGTCCCGGATTCGGCGAATCGAATCGATCAAATCGGGATCGGCCGCCGCATGGGCCCGAGCCAATTCGTCGGCCGGCACACGCAGTTGCTCGGCAGTCAGATCGGCCTTGTCGAGAGCCGCGGTGTAGCGGAGCAGGGCAGGGGTTCCTCTCGCTCAACATCACTGCAAATCGTCCGCACCACTTCGATCGGCGAAAGGGGCTTGCCGAAGACCTCTTCGGTCAAGGCTCGCCCCGCGGACTGACGACATCACCTTGTGGGCTGAGTTTGTCGCGCAATTGCCGAAGAATCTCTGCCGAACCGTTTCTCGCGTCAACCCGTTGGATATTCAGTCGTTCCATGTTCAAGGTCATCGATCCAGGTTCGCTGCGTGGCGGCCAGCCCCATGGCTAGCGTGTCTGTTCAGACGTGCGGCGTGCGCATCTAGGACGAATATCATAAGCCGGTACAATGAAGTTGTTTACCCGCGGTCCCTTCCGGAAAGCAACGCGTTTCTGGAGTATTCCTTCCCCAGCGGCTGCAGACCTTTCGATCTCTCCACCCCCAATATTTCGGGCGACCCAGCAAGATGCCGCAGAATCATCTAGCTCCCAACGACCAGGAAATCGATCTTCGCAGCGATACGGTCACCAAACCGACGCCGGGGATGCGACAGGCCATCTTCGAAGCCGAGGTGGGGGATGATGTGATCGATTTCGATCCCACCGTCGAGCGACTCGAGCGGATGACGGCCGAATTGCTTGGGCAAGGAAGCGGCGATCTTCATGCCCAGCGGATCGATGTCCAACCAGATCGCGATCCGAGTCCATTGTGACCGCGGCAGCGAGTTCCTCTGCGAAGCAGACTGCCACGTCTATCAATACGAGCAGGGCGCGTTCGCCCAACTGTCGGGTCTGGTCGCGCAGACGGTGGCAGGAGCAGGGCGGGGTGCTTCGGCTTGAACAGCTTCGACGGGCTGATTCGACCCGAAAACGAGCACATGGTTCGTACTCGTCTGGTCTCGCTGGAAAACACGCACAATCGATGGGGCGGCCGGATTCAGCCTCAAGACGAAGTCGATTCGCATTTGTGACTGGGCCCGATCGCATTGGGCTTCGCACGCACCTCGACGGCGCCGGCTCTGGAATGCTGCGGCCGCGACGGGACAGAAGCGAGCAGAGCTTTGCGATCCGTTTGACTCGGTCAGTGTCTGCTTCAGCAAGGGACTTGGTGCTCCGGTCGGCTCGGCTCTGGCGGGAACGACCGAGTTCATTCGCGAAGCTGCGCCGTGCCCGCAAGCTGTTCGGCGGCGGAATGCGACAGGCAGGAATCCTGGCGGCTGCCGCTATCTATGCGACTTGAGCATCATCGCGAGCGATTGGCCGAGGATCACGAGCACGCAAGTCGATTGGGCGAGGCCTGCCGCTCTTGCGAACCGCTGACCATTCGCGGCGATCGAATCGACACGAATATCGTGATTTGCGAGGTCGATCCGAACTGGGGCACTGCCAACCAAATGGTGAAGCTACTCGAGGAAAAGGGCGTACTCTGCCTGGCCATCGGTCGCGCATGCCATCCGATTCGTCACCCACTTGGACGTCACGCGAGAGCAAATTGACTCGGCCTGCGACATCATTCAATCCGTTGCCGGAGCGCAGGCGGCCAAAAGCGTTTGATGGAACGTGACCAGCCGACTGGCCGCTGGATCAATCGCGGCGGCAATCCTTGTGTTTGCAGTCGCCGTGGCATTGCGCATGCCCTCGTGCTACGAGAGTTTTTGGCTCGACGAATTGCATTCGGCGTGGACCATTTGGGGAAACCTGTCCGATGTCGCCCCTCGCGCCGACGCGGGTCACCAATCCCCGCTCTACTTCTTCGCCCTTTGGTTTTGGAAGCAGCCTTTTGGCGGTAGCGAACTCGCATTGCGGATGAGCAGCGTGATTGCGACCTCACTTGCCTGCGTTGCCTTGACCATTGGCATCACGAAGTGGACACAAAACTTGGTCGCTGGCGTCACGTCTGGTCTGATCCTGGCGATCGAGAGCAATGCGATCTTTTTTGGCACCGAGTTGCGCCCCTATTCCTTCATCCTACTCGTTGCCACGATCGCATTGACTTGTTTCCTACTGCTGCTCGATTCGCGATCGAGATTTGACCGTCCGGGTCTCTGGGTCCTGCTGAACCTCATGGTGCTGCTGGCCGCTTTGATTCAGCCGACGTCGATCGGAGTCCTGGTTTTCTTCCCGATCGTTCTCTTGGTCCATTGGGCCCGGCACAACATCCGTGAGCTGACCCGCTTGGGTGCGCTGGATGGCGTTCTATTGTTCAGTGCTGCCACGACCATCTTTGCGCTTTGGCGAATGACGTTAGGTGAGTCGTGGCAGGATCGAGCACAGTGGGCGGCGTTTGGGTCGGCAACGAAAGTCAGGCAGATGCTCGAGATCTGGGATTGGCTTTGGATGTTGGGCATTCCCCTGGCCGTGGCAAGCGTTGCTGTCATGATTTCTCTGCGATCCGAAACGCCTGCTGCAATGCTTCGCCTGTACCGGACGGTCGTTGGGGTGTCGCTACTTGCGATCACCGCGACGTGCCTCTTCTGGATACTCGCTCGGTGTGAGTTCGTCCCCATCTGGCACCGAAGATACATGGTGGCAGTGCTGCCGATCCTGGCCTGCGTCCCTGGTGGCGCGGTGGGAATGATCAGCAAGTGGACCGTATTACGAGGTCGAAACGAAGTGTTGATCACGTCTGCCGCCGGTTTCGTAATGATCACGGGCCTGGGTCTTCATCAAGGGACGATTCAAGCGTTACCCAACTACCCGGTTGCCCTGGCGGTCCGGGGCGAGGGATGGCGTGAGGCAATTGACTGGGTAAGAAATCGAGCGGGTAGCGAGGATCGAATCCTTTTGGATCCGGGGCTCATTGAATCGGACATTCTGTTTCAAGCCGACTCCCAAAACTCCGCTCATGGCAACCGTTCCGCTGGGGCCACGCTCCAGCGTTCCGCTGGGGCCACGCTCCAGCAACGCGTGTCTCCTTCGTCCGACTACCTTCTGTTTCCGGTGGGGGGACCTTATTCGGTCGATTGGCCCGTGGAACTGCGCAGCTTGGAATCGCCAATTCATCTTCGATCGGGCAACCCGTCGACCAACGGCGAGTCAGCCTTTCAGGGCAGACGGATATTCATTGTCCGACGACCCGCCACCGGGCTCAAGAGCGTACAACAGGAAGCAGTGGAAATGGTTCCGTTTGGAGGCGTGACCGTGATCGTAAGAACTGGAGCACTCGAAAATCGCGACTAAATGGACTGCACCACTTGCGTTCTTTTGCTAATCAGGTAGAGCCTCGATGATCCAAACACCGGCTGTACGATGGCCTTCCAAGTCCGTCGATTCCTTTCAACGGTGACAATCGACGGACTTGGAAGTCCATCGTACGTCACCCAAGACCATCCAGAGGACTCGAAGCGAAGCGGCGTTTCGCGATAGGTGCTTGTTTCAAATTTTCGAGGGCTGCGTTTTGTCGAACGA
Organism: Pirellulaceae bacterium; assembly: GCA_963767665.1. GTDB lineage: Bacteria > Planctomycetota > Planctomycetia > Pirellulales > Pirellulaceae > Rubripirellula. Next base: position 1,426,836 of record CAVYFC010000008.1, on the reverse strand, counting down.
TCTTCCAGGGACACGAACTTCTCTGCTGAAAGCGATCGAGCAAGACTCGCGCGAACAAAGCCTGATCACGCTTGGCGTCTTCTATGAACGTTATCGTGGAGGCTTGGCCAATTTCTTAACGGCCCGCTATGGACTGGACGCTCAAGACGCCAATGACATCCTGCATGACTTCTTGTGCGAGAAACTCGTGGATGCGGGATTGATCCGTTCCTATCTCGATTGTCTACGGCAATCTCAATCCGGACATCGCGCTTTTCGACCTTACCTGGTACGAGCACTTTGCAATTTCACGATTGACCGGCTTCGAAAACAAAAACACATCACAATGTCGGAGTCGCCCGAGGAGGACGTTTTGGGCTCGGAATACGCCGATCTTTACAGACTCGAGTGGGCGCAAGACATCCTGGCAGCCGCATTTCAGCGAACGCGATTGCACTACCTCAACCGAAACAAGGAACTGGACTGGACTCTGTTCGTGATCCGGTGGATCGAGCCCCTGGTGATGAGCAAGGAGCCACCGTCGCACGAAGCATTGGCGAGGGAGCATGGCTTCGATAGCGCGAAGCAAGTTGGCAACGTGCTCACAAATGTCCTGAGAACTTTCAAGCAAAAATGGAAGGATGTCTTGATCGAGGACGTTGGCAAGAACAATGAGCGAGGACTTGCCGATGCACTCCACGACGCAAGACTCAGTGTGCGAATGGCAAGGTACATCGACTTTTCACGTTTGCTGAGCCAGGCCATGCACAGGAGCCCTCGGTCAACGGAGCCTGCGGATCTGCTCGCATGTCACGTTGATGAAACGACCTATCAGGGCATCCTTGACTTGGCGACCGACGGATTTGATCAGTTGCTTCCCATCGAGCAGAGCCTGTTGTTCGAGACTCACTTGCGCACACCAATCGGCCTTCTACTGGGAACGGATTCTTCCGCCGGTTTCGACGAGACGATCGCGGACCAGCACCTGGAGGACATCCTGGCCCAGGCCACGCCTGATCCCAAGTGCCTTGAGTCACTTGCCAAACTCTTCAAGAGATCGATCCGCGGTGGGAGTGGTGTCCACGTTCCGGCAAGCATCGCCGGTGTTCTTCGTCTCGCGCTGATCGCCCTTGCCGACACGAGATGTGGTCGCACGATCACCAGCGTTCCCAGGCAAGAACTGACGACCGCCATGAATGAAGTGGTCGCGTTCCCCTGGATCGACGAACGCTGCCGCGGTTTGATTCAAACCTACCTGGACGCGCCTCCCTCCTCCGACTCGTCCGCCGCCTCCTAGCGTTTTCACGGCTTACCGCCGTAGGCGAGTCTCTCCGAGACTCGTAAGAAACGTAGCAAAGCTGCGAATGTCCGTCTTGGAAATGCAGACCTACGGCAGGGCAGCCAAAGAATCACAGTCGCTCAGAGACTCGGATTTCGCGGCATCGCCAGCAGCGTCGTCCTGCCCCATGCCTTCGTCCATCGGAGTCGGAGGCGGAAGCGTCATCGCAATACGCAGCCCGGTTCCAATCATTCTCTGCCCTGGCGCTGCGCTCTCGCGTGCCGCCGATCGCATTTCGGCGGACGCATCTCTCACACTCCCACCACGAACGCTCCGAGAGGCCCCATTCTCTTTCCCTCCCGTGTCCAATCTCAAACCATGCTCGTCCGGATTAGCACGCATGCCACACCAATCGTGACACCATTCACGGCGATTCCCAAGCATGTCGAACAGGCCGCGAAGATTCGGCCGCTTCAATCGGGTAACCATTGCCTGCGAACAGCCATTCGCGGTCCAGGCGTATTCGTCGAGCCACCGAAGGTCCTCACCAAACGACCAGCTACTCATCGTGCCGCCTCGACAGGCAGTCTCCCACTCTGCTTCGGTGGGGAGCCTCGCTCCCAATCGATCCAAATGGACCGGCCAAAGACGCGGCAATCGGGCTCTCTGAACGGCTGGATCTGGCGGATACTTTCGTGGGTCCAGGCCACTGATCGCCGGATAGGGCTGGTCCCCCTCATGCCACTTCACTCTCGAGTTCAACCATCGACAATAGGCGACGGAGTCGTACCAAGCGATTCCACCATAGGCTTGATCGGTGGAGGTTCTCGGATAGCCAAATCCCTTGGAAAAGTCTCGACAGAGCATGATCTCGTCGTTGGTCAGTTCGCGATCAAGCAGAGCGAATCGTCGCGGAATCGTGATGCTTGCGCGACGCTCCATCGGCGTGAACCACTCTCGACTTGCAAGGGTACCAATCTTGTAGCGCCCCGGTTCAAACACCACGAACGTCATGCTGAAGGTCTTGCTCTCCTTGTCGGAGCCATCCTCGGGCGAGATCGTGATCACCCTTGTGAACCACTCACATCCCTCCCTAAAGTCAACTGGCTTCTGATCAACTCGGCGAGCCAACTCATCCTTTCCCCAGCGGCGGAGCAACCATCCCGCCGCACCGTGAACGCCAGAGCTCGGATGAGACTCGTACCAGTACACAACTTGTTGAATGACCGCCTCCTGCTGGTTCAGCGGAAGTTCGTTGAGCTCAAACTCACCCAGCGCCAACAACAGCCCGTACAGAACCAATGGGTTCGACTGGCTCTCCGGCACCGATACTTCGCCCTCTTCTGATTGCTCCTCCATCACTTCTCGCTGCAAGCAAGCGAGAAGCTGATTCGGCGACACGTCCCGCTCTCTGCAGCCATGGATGAACTGTGTCAGTGACTCGGGATCTTCCCTGACGATCGAAACGATCGGGACCGCATCGGGATCGTTTCTCCTCAGCAGCGCGATCGCTGCACCTGCCCGTTGCTTTCCACCAGCGCCGTGCTTCGCCATCACCTCGAACTCGGGCGCGAGCAATCTCCATCAACCAAGGTTTGACCTCCGAAATGTCCATCTTGCCAAACGGTCCATAGAGAATCCGAAACTGTGTGACCGTCGCCATGCTGATCGCTTTGGAGAGATATTCCGGATCCTCGCTGAAGTAATCGGCGGCAACATGGGCCAGCGACAATTGTTGCGACGCGTCCTTCTCTTGATCCCCAAACAGTTCCAACAGCGGTTGCTTCATCATGGCTTGAATGGGACGCAGACAATCCAAAAGGACCGCCCGTTGTTCTGGGTCCGCAGCTACCAACTGATTGGCTAGGAAATCCAACTCTTGATCGGTCCAAGATTCAATGGACGGATCGTGTCGCGCGAGCGCAATCCCAGCACGAAGTCGAATCTCGTCGTCCGCAGCTGTCGAACGAAAAACCTGGTCACGGAGCTCCTCGACAAGCTCCGGTTTGTCTGACGTCAACAGGATCTCGCTCAACAGCGGCAGGAAGCTGCAGGGAACGGTCGGGTTGAACAGGGCCGCACGCAGTGGCTCGAACTGCCGAGGATCATCCTTGAGTAGGACCAATCGAATCTTGATCTGTTGCAGCGAATCGTCGCTCTCACTCGGATAATCGAGACGATCCTGCAGCAGCTGTGCGGCCCTCGGGTTGGCGTTCACCGCGTCGATCCTATCGGGCAGGTTCGCCTCGCTGGAGAGAAGGAGTTGATTGGCCAAGTCCTTGGCGTGGTTTTGACGTCGCCCGTCATCGAGCAAGTAGGCGGGAACGAGGAGGGCCACGAAAAGGGCGGCAGCTCTTTTCAGGTGCAGACGCCGGGCTTTTCGCATCACCAGCCGCTGGTCGGAACTCCAATGGCTCCGGTTGGTCAGCATCGTAATCCGCAAATACTCCGATGCCGTAGGAAGATTTCGCTTTTCCGGATTGGAAGTGAAGGCTCGCGCCCGTTCCTGGAGGCGAACTTGCGCACGACCGGCCCGAGTTTCCAGCCGATGCAGATTCAACCACTGGCTCACCGCATGAGCAAGATAATCATGTGCCAGCTCGTAGTGCCGGTTTGAATTCGTCCCATCGGGCTCGGCTGATTCCAATGCATCGGCCGGTGTGATCAGGTGCAATTCTCGGTCGAGTATTTGCAACACCACGTCAAAGTCCATTGGACGTTGATGATATCCAGACGCTGCAAGAAGCTGCGCGTAGGACCGCTTGGGACCTTTCAGATTCGAGCCGTCGTTTGAGATCAATCCCTGCAACACGGCTCGGACGGCTCGTTCATGGAGTCGATGGAGCGGTGGTGCACCCCGTTTACTGAACTGCTCCTGCAGGAACGTGACTCCGACGCCTTCAATTCCGCCGACATCGCGAAGTGACTGCTCGGTCCACGGCCGTGACTTCATCATCTCGGCAAAGACGACCAACCGAATACAAACCACGCGATCGTCCTCGGCAAGTCCCTCGATCGCGCGTTTGATGAAGCGTTGTTGCCGTGCATCTGGAAGAGCGGGCAAGGCAGGGACTTGCCCGTAGGCGCGTCCAAAGGCCGTCAACACCCGCCGAGCATGAGCGGTAGGAAGAAGATCAACCAAGGCGGCGTTACGTCCCTCCATGATCGGGATCTCGAGTCGATTTAGGAATCGATTGATCGATCCAAAAAAGTCATCGCGAACGAGAAGCAATACTTGAACGCCGTCGCCGTCGGCCTGCCGCAGCGCGAGCGCCAGCTGTTCGTGCTGCGTGGGATCATGGACATGCAGAAACTGCTCGAATTGATCGAGCACAATGAGGACCTTGCGACCTTCCGAGCCCCGTGCCTCCCGAAGACGCCCAATCTTCGCCGCCAATCCAGCATGAACTGGAAGCTCCGGACAAAGCCGACTGAGCTTGAGGGTGATCTGTTCGATCGTACTGTTCGAGGAAGCATCGATAAGAACCGGCAGAATCTGGTCGCTCAATCGTGGCAGGATCCCCGCCTGGATCATGGAGGATTTGCCACAACCCGAAGGCCCACACATCAGCCCCACGCTGAAGGTTTCGCAGGCGTTGCGAGCTTCAATTCTGGTCTTCCAAAAACGAATGCTCTTGGGCAATCCCTCGCGGTCGTGTGGACCGGGCAATAGCTGCGGGAAGAAGTCAGCATGCTGGCGTTCGAACATCCGCAATCCCTGCGGCTCGATCGCCAATTCAATCTTCGAAGGATTGCGAGTTGGATCTATACAACCGCTCAGATCCGAGTCTGAGTACCGGCTGAGCCAGTGCCTCAAGTCAGCGACGAATTCTTCGGTCGATTGATATCGGTCATCCGCGCGCTTTGCCAGACAGCAAAGACAAATCCGGGATAGCTCGCCCAACAACTTTGAGTCGGCAAGCACGGGAGGCTCGGGATCCGATTCGACAATGCTGCTGCGGACTTCATCTCGACTGCTGCCGTTGAATGGAAGTCGATTGGTCAGCAACTGATAAAGGATGACACCGAGGCTCCAAATGTCGCTTCGAGCGTCGATTCGATGTGACTCTCCGCGCACCTGTTCTGGCGACATGAAGGGATAGGTGCCAGCCAATTGGCCTGCCAAAGAGTCCAGGTCGGTTTCGTGAACTGCCAAACCAAAATCGGCAACGTAGGGCGTGCCCCGATGATCGATCAGGATATTCCCCGGTTTCAAGTCGCGATGCATGAAGCCGCGATCGTGCGCGTAACCGACAGCGTCGGCGACAGCGATCATCAACTCCGCCGCGTCTCGATTCGATAGCGAGTGTGACCTGGCGTAGCTGGCCAGGTCTGCGCCATCGATGTACTGTTCGACAATGTAGGCAAAATCTGCCTCGCGCCCGACATCGTAAACACGAACGATACCGGGGTGATCAAACTGAGCCGTCTTGCGTGCTTCTTCGACGAAATCAACGAGCCGGTGCTTACTCGTAAAGCGATCGGGCCTAGGAACCTTGATCGCGACGTCGCGATCGAGATCCTGGTCGCGAGCCAAATAGACCACGGCGAATCCGCCCCGCCCGAGCCGTCGCTGGACGACATACCTTCCAATCAGTCTCGGCAGTCCCAGGTCTCCTGGGACAGATGAATCACCGAGGCTGCGATTGGAGACGATGGGATCCCCTGCGACTGAATCTCGGGCGATGGGATCCTTGTAGCTGGGATTTCCATCGCTTCGATCTTGGGTAATCGGCTCCCTGAGATCGGAACTGGACAGTGCCCAAAGCTCATGGGGTTGTTGATGAACCTGCTGCTGGTCACGCCGGTCGCCCTCCGCAGGCCGGAGAGTCGACCGTTCTCTAGGCTCGTCGTCTCGTTTCAAATCATCCTCCCCACAAGGAATACATGACTCGTTCGACCGATTCTTCATCGACAACAGGGCGCCTCATGCGCTGACCCGCCCTTTCAGCATAAGAACTTTCCATCGCCATGCGTTCAGACTTTCAAGGTGGCAGCAACGGAGGAGTCCGAATGGGAAGACGGGTCATGCCAGATACGTCCCGAACGAAACGAATCAATCCAGGGCGAATCAATCCAGGGCCACTGCAATTTCTTTGCGTACCGTGCGCAGCATGGTGGCGCGAGATTCGTGATAGGAGTAGCAATGAATCGCTTTTTGTCTCTCGTTCTTTTCACGCTCGCTTTCTGGAGCCATGCCATGCTTCGTTTCCACGTTTTGATGCTTGTCGCGATCACTTTCGTTACGAAAATCGACGACCCAAACCTGCGCACCGCAGAACCGGAAGCCTGCCCCTATCCGTGGATGGTGGGTGTATTTCAGTACACCGATTCAACCGGCGAGAAGTCAATCGTGACGTTCACCCAGATCGATGACAATTCAATCCGAGGAGACTGGTTGGGCGCGAAGGGAGAAACGGCCACCGAGATCGCCGGTTGGCAACCTGGAGCCAAAAGACTCGTGGTCGCCGGCTTTGAATCGGATGGAACCTTTTGGAATATCGAAGCGAAAGAGGTCCATGGCTCTGGTTTCAGCGGGCAAGGCGTCTTCGGCGAACGCGATGGCAGCCTGAAACGGGGCGACTTCGAGCTGAAGGCAAAGAACAACGACTCGAGCACCACCCTTTTCAAGGGGAAGGACGAGAAGGGTGCCGACGTCACGTTCGAAGGACGCTTTGAAAGAATCGGCCATACCTCCACGCGTGAAGAATTCGAGGAATTCGGCAACCTGCTTGCAGGTCGCTGGATGGGCGACATCACGTTGATCGCGGATTGGCCGGGCGAGGTGAAGAAACAGGGAGACAAGATCACTGCCTACGCGACATATCAGTGGATCGCCGACGGAAGCGGCATCGAATGGAGCGACGTTGGTGGAATGGGAACCAGCAAGACCCTGATCGCCTACGACGCCGCAGCAAAAACGATCCGCAGTTTTAATCTCGATGCCGGTGGCGGGACCTGGCAATCGACGATCTGGAAGAAGAGTGATACCGACTGGGGATGGATCGTGGCCAATGGCAGTCTGAACGATGGTCGAAAGTTGACGGGTCAGGGATCTTGGCTGATCGAGGACAAGGGAAACCAACACATCATCCAGGGCGCCGTTCAGCTCGACGGCGAAGAACTACCGAAGCTCCATGATGTCTATACGCGCGTCAACAAGATTTCCAAGTGAGGAGAATTGTTTGATATCGTTCTCGATTCCCGATTTTTCCGAGACATTTTGGTAAGTGAACCGGTCCGGGTTGTCCGCGGTTTAGAATGGAGGTCGTGTTTCCTCCTCCGTCGGTCACCCCTATGTTCAAGTCGATCGCCCTATCACTCGTTCTGATGGTCCTGCTGTCGGGGATCACGTGGACCTGCGCACCAACCTCCGCGTTGGCGGAGGACGCGGTGTCTCGTGGTTATCGAGTGCTGACCGAGCAGCCGACGCTTTCGAGCGACTTCAATCAGAAGGTGTTTGATCAGACTTGGCAATCGTGGCCACAGCCACTGCGCGACGAGGCGGAAAAGTCGACGCTCGAGCAGCGTCGCAGGATGGCGTTCGAACGCTATGGGCTCACGCCGCGTCCGAATGACAATAGCGGCAAGCCACTGCAGTATGTCGTGGACGAGGAGGGCAAATGGACCATGAATTGCTTCTCCTGTCACGGCGGCGAGGTTTACGGGATCCCCACACCTGGCGCTCCCAACAATCGCTTCGCACTGCAAACCATGACCGAAGAACTGCGTGCTACCAAGTTTCGCATCGGCGAACCATTGTCTCGGATGGACCTCGGTTCACTGGTGATCCCGCTGGGGACGACGCACGGTACGACCAATGCGGTCGTCTTTGGTATGGGGCTGATGAGTCATCGCGATCGAGACCTCAACCTCATCAATTCAGCGCCCAGGCATTCGATCATCACGACATGGACGCACCGCCATGGTGGTACTTTTACAAGCGTCCCTATCTCTACATTGACGGATTCGCCGAGAAGGGACATCGCGGATTGATGCAGTTCATGTTGATCCCTGAGAATGGTCCCAAGTTTTTTCACAAACACGAGAACGACTTTCGTGATGTCTTCGCTTATCTTTCGTCCCTGCGTCCACCCAAGTATCCGGGTTTCATTGACCAGGCGTTAGCAGAGCAGGGCAGGGGAGTGTTCACGCAGAACTGCTCCGAATGCCATGGTACGTACGGTGATGACTGGAGCTATCCGAATCGACGGGTCCCGATCGACGAAATCGGCACCGACCCCGTGCGGCTGAAGGCATTGTCGGTCGAAGGGAGGCAAAAGTACGCCGAGAGCTGGTTTGCTCACGCAGGTCAAGCGACCCAACAATCCACCGTAACTGATCCGGACGGTTACGTGGCGCCGCCGCTCGATGGCGTGTGGGCTTCGGCACCCTATTTTCACAACGGAAGTGTCCCCACACTTTGGCATGTGCTCCATCCCGATCAAAGACCAACGATTTGGCATCGCACGGCTGACGAACTGGACGAACAAAACGTGGGGCTAAGATTCGAGACCGTGGACAAGGTACCTCTGATCGGTACCGACGTGGCCGTTCGCCGTAGCCATTTCGACACGAGACGATACGGCAAGAGCAACGGTGGACACGACTACCCACAAAAGCTTACCGAGTCGGAGCGCCGAGCCGTTCTGGAATACCTAAAAACGCTTTGATGATGCGGCAGCAGTTGGAAGCCTGAAAGACCGATTCCGTTAGAACTCGGCCTTGTTCATGCATCCGCCCAACATCATTCTGCCGATGCGACTTCGACGGACTCGTCCGAGGCATTCGAGTCCTTACCATTGCCGATCAAAATCCCAGTGCCTCTCAGCTTCCATAAGAAGTAGGCTGCTCCAGCGGCCATCAACAGGCTGCAAAGGTAGAAGATGTGCTGGGGCTGGTTCCCAAACAGGGGACGTACCGCCCAGTAGAAAAGGGCGGCAACCGTCATGAAGGTGAAGGAAACTGCGTTGGCGGTTCCCAGGAATCGACCGCGCTCGTCATCAGGCGACATTTTCTGCAACAACGCCTGGAGTGGAATGATGTAGAAGCCGGCAAAGAAACCGGCTCCCAAAATGAAGATCGCTACATTGCTCAAGGCGACTCGCAGGATTCCCTCCTGGTTGGCGAGCGTTGGTGGTATCGCGGCCAACAACAGGAAGAAAACGATCAGCCCCGCGGCACCGATTGGGATCAGTCGCGGCTCGATGTGATGACCTGAGAGCAAGCCAGCCATGGCGCAGCCGACCCCGATGGCGATCCCCAGGACTCCCATCAAGATGCTCGCCTCCGCTCGCGTGATGTTCAGCACCACCGTGTACTCGGGGACGATGAACAAGGCGATTCCCGCCAATAGGTAAAAGTAACCCCATGCCATCATCACCATCAGCAAACGCGTCTTCGCCATCTCGCGAATGGTTTCGATGTAGGTATCGAACGGATTGAACTTGTACTTCAGATTCTGATCGCCGGCCTGGAGCGGTGTCAGAAACAGGGAAACGAGCAGGCCGCCGACCGCGATCGCAACCAAAACCAAACCCGGCAACCAGGCTAAACCAGCATCACCGTTCTGCGGACTGAACCGATCACTTACCAAACCCGCGACAAGCGTGCCAACAATCACCGCCGCGTTGGTCATCATGTTGATCGTGCCGTTGGCGCGGCTCAGATCCGAATCGGCTACGAGCTCCGGGATCATTCCATACTTGGCCGGGCCAAAGAAGGAGCTCTGGCATGTCAGCGCGATCAATGCCAGCAACGTGATCCAAAGATTGCCGGTGTAAAAGCCGATGGCTGCGATCATGGCGATGGGAATCTCGGCAGCCTTGACCCACCAGGTCACCAATCGCTTCGAGTGCTTGTCGGCGATTTGCCCCGCAATTCCCGACAACAGGATGAATGGGATGGTGAAGCAAATCCCCACGATCCCTTGACCGCCAGCGCCCAACCGTCCTGCCCAGGCACCATCGATCACCATGAAGGTCAAGACGCCCTTGAGCACGTTGTCATTCATCGCGCCGAAGAACTGCGTTGCGATCAGGCTCAGGAATCCGCGTTTGAATAGATTACTTACCACGTCATCTCGCATCGAAACTGGAGTTCAGTCGGCCGCGGAGATCTTAGCAGATAACCGCTGAAGCCCGACGCGCCAAAACGACCGGAAAACGGGGCGTTGTGACAAGAAAATTCGGAAGCACGAGATCTCGTGACGGCTCCAAGTGAATCACTTTCGGTATTTGTCGATCACCTCAGGCAGTGGATAGGCGGTGACATCACGGTCCGCTTCGCTTGAGTCGATCTCCAAGAGTCGCTCAAAGCCTCGCGTCAGCAGCGTGACGCGTCGGCAAACGAAGTCGGGATCCAATGCTTCGCGTGACAGATCGCCTTCAACCGCGACCGGCTCAAACTCCTCGTGATCGATGAACTGGGCTAGCACGGGATTGCAACGAATGTGCCGCTCGGGACTCGTATGCAGCACCTCTGGATCGAGTTCGCCGATCACATATCGCAGGTACAAGTCGCTCTCGATTAGACGCGCGACGTCTTTTCCACATACATCACAGCGGTAACCTTCATCACACTTGGCCATCTTCCCCTTCGCCATCGTACCAATGACTCTAAGACAGTCCCAGGACGTCAAACATGTTGTAGAGACCGTTGGGCTTGTCTTGCAACCATTTTGCGGCCGCCAGCGCACCCGATGCGTAACAGTCTCGGTTGCTGGCCGCCACATTGATCTCGATGCGTTCGCCCAGCATTCCGAACACAATCGTGTGTTCGCCCGGATTGTCGCCAACGCGAATCGCGTGATAACCGATCTCGTTTCGCGTCCGTTGGCCGGTCTCGCCTTTTCTGCCGTGCACGTGCTGAACGTTCCCGCCCAACTTCTCAGCGATCAGCTCACCAAATCGAAGCGCTGTCCCACTCGGTGCATCCGCCTTGAATCGATGATGGCGTTCGAGGATCTCAATGTCGACTCCTCCCGCCACCTCTTTCAGCGTTTGAGTGATCTGCTGCGTTAGCTTCATGGTCAGGTTGACGGCCAACGACATGCTTGGGGCCCACACAATGGGAATGGAAGTGGCCGCGTCGGCGAGCGATTGTTTCTGTGATTCACTCAATCCCGTTGTTGCCACCACCAGCGGGACCTTGATTGCAACACATTTGGCGACGCATCCATCGACAGCCGTCGGCAGTGAGAAGTCGATCACAACTTGCGCGTCACTCGGCCATTGATCGGAAAGCGCAACGTCGATGGGAGTGATTCCCGCGACGGCGCCAGCGTCTTGGCCAAGCAGGGGACAGCGATCGTGCTCCACGGCGCCGACCACTTGAAACGAGGGATCCTCAGTCGCCAGCGCGACCACGCGTCGGCCCATGCGTCCCGCTGCGCCGTGAACGGCAAGTTTGATTGGAGTGCTCATCCACGAGAATTTAGCTGGGAATGCCCGCAGTGAGTATAGGACGCCCACAAGGCGTTACCGTAGGCGAGTCTCTCCGAGACTCGTACGAAACGCAGCAAAGCTGCGAATGCCCGCTTTGCAGAAGCAGACATTCATTCGGCCCGCCGGCTTAGGCGTAGAGCTGAATCGTCTTGATGATGTCATCCAGTTCGTTGGGCACCGCGACAGCTCGGTTGGCGTAGCTGGCTTTCTTGACACCTCGGGCACCCAACGTCTTGTTGAAGACCTCTTGATCGGTCGTGTGATAGGCCACGGTGGCGGTCGGGTCCTTCAATTCATGACCCGTCAAGATGCAGACCACGCGATCGCTCGGCGCGATCACCCCTTCGCGTCGAAGCAACTTGGCGCCGGCCACACTGGCCGCCGAGGCCGGCTCACAACCGAATCCGCCAGCTCCTACTTTCGCCTTCGCATCAAGGATCTCTTGGTCGCTAACCTGTCGGACGACTCCATCCATAAACTCAAGAGCCCGCAAACACTTCTTCAAATTCACAGGTCGGTTGATTTCGATGGCGCTGGCAATCGTATCCGCCTTCTTGCCTTCGCGATCCATCAGATCGTTGTACTCAACGATCGGATCCATCTTGACGTGGCCACCGTTCCATCGCACACCTCGTCGTTCGAACAACTCGTACAGCGTATCGGCACCGGCTGCGTTGATGACAGCCAAACGCGGGACACGATCGACCAATCCGAGCGCCTTGAGCTCCATGAATGCTTTACCAAACGCACTGCTGTTGCCAAGATTGCCGCCGGGAACGACGATCCAATCGGGAACCTCCCAACGCATCGCCTCCAACACGCGGAGCATGATCGTCTTCTGGCCTTCCAGACGAAATGGATTGACGCTGTTGACCAGATAGATCCCCAATTCTTGAGAGACCTGTCGCACGCGGAGCATGGCATCGTCAAAATCACCGGCGATTTGTACCGTCAGCGCCCCGTAGTCGAGCGCCTGACTGAGCTTCCCGTAGGAAATCTTGCCGCTGCCAATGAAGATCACTGCCTTCATCAGTTGGGTGGCACTGCAGTAGAGTGCAAGGGATGCACTCGTGTTGCCGGTGCTCGCGCAGGCGGCCCGTTTGGCACCCATCATGTGGGCGTGCGTGACCGCTGCACACATGCCGTTGTCCTTGAAGCTTCCCGAGGGATTCATCCCCTCGTATTGCAGATGCAGCTGACCAGGGCTGACTCCAACGTAACCGGCGACTTTGTCAGCCTGCTGGAGGAGTGTTTGCCCCTCGCCAACGGTGATCAATTCGCTCTGGGGCGCAAACGGCAACAGTTCGTGGAACCGCCACACGCCGCTGAACCGAACAGGGTTGGTCCGTTGGCTCCAGGCCGCCTCGAATTCCTTGAGCGAACTGGGGACAGCCGCCCGCTGCCAGTCATAGTCGACGTCAAGCAGATCCCCACATCGGTCACACGACGTTCTCACGCTGCGGGCGTCGTAAGTCGCCCCACAACTGGGATTGATGCAGCGCTGGACTGCCAGGTCAGTTTGGGTCGCGTTGTGCTTTTGGGCAGTTTGCAACATGGCTAATGTCGTCGAAGTTCACTGGAAAACAGGATGCAGACCGTGTCAGCACCCCCAAAATCACCCCTGGAAACCGAGGAGCGGCATCCTAAGAGTAGATCGGCAGAGCCCGCGTGTCGCTAGATTCGGGTTTGCAGTAGCAGAGAAAATGTAGCGAAGATACCAACCCCGCAGGCAAATTCGCCTGGGCATCACGGCCGCTGCATTCTACCGTGAAGAGGCCATTTTGACTCCTTTGACCTTTTGACCTCCACCGGACCCATGGACGTATCCGATCCGATTTTAGCCAGAAATGCCGCAGACCCGGGTTTCTCGGAAGATAGCGGGGGTTCCGCAGCCGCTGAGCCCAGATTGCTTCGCCGGGCCTCGCTGTTCGCCGCACTTGCCGTCGCCGGAGCCACCATCGACCTGTGGACGAAGGAAGCCATTTTTCGCTGGCGTGGACTCCCAGGCGAACGAGACGTTTGGTGGATCCTCGAGGGCATCCTGGGGATTGAAACCGCCGTGAATCCGGGAGCTGTCTTCGGTCTCGGTGCCGGCAAAGGAGTGATCTTCGCCATTTTCTCGGTGGTCGCCGCCATTGGCATTCTGGTGTGGCTGTTTTGGTTCAAGGCAGCTCGCTCACTTTGGCTGACCACCGCGTTGGGTCTGATCACCGGCGGAATCATCGGCAATCTGTACGACCGGCTCGGTATTTGGTGGGAGCCCTACATGCCGATCGAATGGAAGAGTGGCGTTCGTGATTGGATCCTGTTTCGGATCGAGGGGGTGCCATTGTTGGATCCTTGGCCCAACTTCAACATCGCCGACTCGCTCCTTGTGGTCGGAGCCTGCATGTTGCTGTATCAATCAGTGTTTCTGGAGGAAAAAAACGAGCCATCGGCGCCCGAACCGGGTACCGATTCCTAGCTCGCTCCGGCAGCCAGCAAGACATCCCAGCAAGACATCATCGCAGCCAGCAAGCCACCACCACCGCATCGGACGATCGGGCAACGAGAGGAGTTTGAATCATGGGCAATGGGCCGTCGTCATGGGGATCCCATCATCAGGGCAGACTCTCGGCGCTCCTGGAGGTTTGCGTCGCCGCAGGCCGCCACACGCTGAATCATTTTCGTCGCCATGGGCTGACCATCGATACAAAATCGGATCAGTCACCCGTGACAGTGGCGGATCGGGAAGCCGAGCAACTGGTGCGAAAATTGCTCCTGGAACGGTATCCGGACGACACGCTCCAAGGGGAAGAATTTGCCGAAAAGCAGGGCATCAGTCCTTATCGCTGGGTCGTCGATCCGATTGATGGCACCAAGTCATTCGTCTGCGGCGTCCCCCTCTACTCGACGCTGCTGGCACTGGAATTGGATGGCCAGCCGCTGGCCGGAGCGATTTACATTCCCGCCCTTGGAGAAATGGCCGTCGCCGCAATCGACCATGGATGCTGGTATCGTGACTCCGACTCGGGCGATTGGACCCGCGCCTCGGTCTCCAGCAAGAGCAGGCTCGACGAGGCGGTCTTCGTGACCAGCCAAGTGGATTCATTTGATGCTCGTGATGCCGCCGACGCCTACAAGCGACTGGAGCAAGCCGCGTGGTTGACCCGCAGCTGGGGTGACGGCTACGGCTACCTGATGGTGGCGACGGGACGTGCCGACATCATGGTCGATCCAGTTTGCAACGCTTGGGATGTGGCCGCGATCTTACCCGTCGTGGTGGAGGCCGGGGGAACGTTCACCGATTGGAAGGGAAATCCAACCTCGCGAGGCGGTGACGGGGTCGGCACCAACGGAAAACTCCACGCGGGAACGCTGGAGCTGCTCGGTTAGGGGAGAGGGACAATGTGTGAGGTGAGGGGCGAGTGGCTAGCAGCGAGCAGCCAGACGATCGGGGGATGCGAGCGGGAGGTGGAGGTGGGACGTCCTCCTGGTGACTCCGATTCCCGCTTGCGTTCTCAATTTCTTGCGGAATGAGGCGATTTCTGGAGAGCTGCGGCACCGTCCATTTACAAAAACGGGCTGGAAAGCCTAAACTACGCGGCTCGTTATCGGGGTCACCGTCCGGCCAGATCCGATGTTGTGGTTGAAATGGCCTTCTGTTCAGTGATCCGATCGCGGCCCATGCCGCGTCTACGCGTCCCCTTGAATCTCGCTCTGAATTCCCGTGTTCGAATCCCTCTCTGACGGTCTGCAATCTGCTTTCAAGAGCTTGTCTGGCAAGGGCAAGTTAACCGAAGGCAACATGCGCGACGGCCTGGACATCGTCGAGAAAGCGATGTTGGAGGCGGATGTCAGTTACGAGGTCGTCCAGGATTTCATGGCGCACGTCCGCGAGCGGGCGTTGGGCAAGCGGGTGCTGCTGAGCCTGAGACCGCACGAGGAATTGATCAACATCGTTCACAGCGAGTTGACGTCGATACTCGGACCGGTCGATCCGTCGCTTCACCTCAAGAAGGACGGCCCCACGATCATCATGCTTTGCGGGCTGCAAGGTAGCGGGAAGACGACGACCTGCGGAAAGCTCTCGCAACTGCTACTGGAAGAGAACATCAAGCCGATGCTTGTCGCCGCCGACTTGCAGCGTCCCGCGGCGATCGAACAATTGCATGTGATCGGTCGACAGTTGGGAGTGCCGGTATACAGCGATCCGGGCAACACCAATCCGGTCAAGGTCTGTCAGGATGGTGTCGCCAAAGCGAGTCGCCGAGGGTGCTCGCGTCGTGATCCTGGATACCGCAGGCCGCCTTGCGATCGACCAGGAGTTGATGGCGGAATTGCAACGCATCGACAAGAAGGTCGGTCCAGATCAGGCCTACCTCGTCGTCGACGGCATGACGGGTCAGGACGCGGTCAACAGCGCCGGTGCGTTCAACGAGGCGTTGGAGCTGGATGGCGTGATCATGACCAAGCTTGACGGAGACGCCCGCGGTGGGGCGTTGCTTTCGGTCAAGCACGTGACGGGGGTTCCCATCAAGTTCATCGGGACCGGCGAGCACTTTGATGCTCTGGAGCCATTTCGCCCGGAAGGGATGGCCGGTCGCATCCTGCAGATGGGCGACATCGTTGCCGCCGCTCGCGAAGCTCACCGCATCGTCGACGAAAAAGAGCGTGAGGAACTGGAAGCGAAGATGGCTTCCGGAGATTTCACGCTGGACGACTTCAAGAACATGATGGAGAAAGTCGCCAAGCCGGGCCTGATGGGAAAAATGATGGGCCTGATGCCCGGCATGGGACAATTCAAGGACTTGCTCGAAAGTGATGAAGCGGCAGGTGGAATTCGCCAGACGATCGGTGCCATCAACAGCATGACGATGGAAGAGCGGCGCAACCCCAAGCTCATCGACGCCCAACGTCGAACGCGGATCGCGCAAGGGGCCGGAGTGCAAACCCCGGTCGTCTCCCAGCTGATCAAGCAGTTCGATGTGATGAAGCCGCTGATGCAGGGCATGGCCGGCAAAGGGGTCGGCGACCGCATGAAGATGATGCAACAGATGCAGTCCAGCGGGCTGATGGACGACCCCACGATGCGCGGCATGAAGATCAAGAAGGGTACGGGCAAACGGCTGACGCCCGCCGAAAGAGCCAAGCAAAAAAAAGAACGAGAGAGATTGATGCGGCGAATGAAGCGGGGCAAGGGCAAGTAGCATCGATCCGCCAACGCACTCTGCTGGATTTGATGCACGAAGCACAGTAATGAAGACACTCAGAATTCAAGACGTTTTGAAAACACGACAGTTGCCAGGCGTGCTGGCATCGACCCGGCGTCTCGATCGATTCACCGAATCGACGTGGCCCCAGGCAGTCTGACTGGAAGTTGAACCCCTACCATTTTGGAGCAGAAACCCAATGGCAGTTCGTTTACGAATGAAGAAGATGGGACGCACCCATCGCCCGTTCTTTCGCGTTTGTGCGATGGATCAGCGCAGCCCTCGAGACGGCCGTGTGATCGAAGAACTCGGCACCTACGATCCGATGTGCCCGGAGACCGACGCTCGCGTCACACTCAAAGCCGAACGGGTCGATTACTGGCTCGGCGTCGGGGCTCAACCCAGTGACAAAGTTGCCACGCTGATCAAGAAGTACGGCACCAACGGAACCCACCTCGAAGCGCAGAAGGCTGCGTTCGAGCGATTGAGCAAACGTAAGGAATTACACGCCTGCTCCTGCAGAACCAGTCAAGAAGAAGAAGGAAGAGCCCAAAGCAGAGGCTGCTCCCGAAGAGGCACCCGCGGAAGAGACAGCTGCCGAGCAAACCGCCGCCGAGGACGAGCTGAGGCCAGCGATGTTCCGGATCGGATTCGCGCGAGTCTGGAAACTGAGCGGATGAGGACCGTTGGGAAACGTGACGACGGAATACACCATGCGATTCGACATCATCACCCTGTTTCCGGCGATTTTCGACGGCTATTTGACGCAAGGCTTGCTGGACAAAGCGATTCAGCGCGACTTGGTTCAAATCCATCGGCATAACTTCGAGATTGGGCACCCCCGACCCCTCATCGACCGGTCGATGACAAACCATTCGGTGGCGGACCCGGAATGCTGATCCAAGTGGAGCCGACGGTACGATGCGTCGAGGCGGTCGAGGCAATGCACCCCGGCCAAGCTCGGCGAATCCTGCTGACGCCACAGGGCAAACGATTCGACCAGCCGATGGCCGAGGACTTCGCGACGAGCGACAGAGTTTTGATGCTCTGCGGTCGTTACGAGGGATTCGACCAACGGGTCATGGACATTCTCCAACCGGAGGAGGTCAGCATTGGTGATTTCGTCTTGAATGGAGGCGAAGTTGCCGCGATGGTAATTGTCGACGCGGTCATCCGGCTGTTGCCTGGTGTCCTCGGCGACGAACAAAGTAACATTGACGACTCCTTCAGCCGCGGAAATCGGTTGCTTGAGTTTCCCCAATACACCAGACCGAGAGAGTTTCGAGGACACACCGTTCCAGATGTCCTGCTGGGAGGCGATCATGCGGCGATCGCACGCTGGCGTGCCGAGCAAAGCCGACTGACGAACGCAAGCAGCGGCGAAGTGACCTGCTGAGCCGATTCCGGCAACCTCTCCAAACCGACTCGAACCCACCACACATCATTTCACCCGAAGAGTGAGTAAGTCCTATGTCTCAAGCCATCATGGATTTGGTCGAAAAATCCTCGCTGAAAGAAGATCCGCCGCAGTTCGATATCGGTGATACCGTCGATGTTCACCTGAAGATTCTCGAAGGCAACAAGGAACGCATTCAGGTCTTCACGGGTGTCGTCATCGCCCGCAGCGGCAGCGGCAGTCGAGAAATGTTCTCGGTCCGACGCATCGTGGCCGGTGAAGGTGTGGAGCGAAAGTTCGCCGTTCACAGCCCTCGCATCGAAAAGGTGGAAGTCAAACGCAGCGGTGTCGTGCGACGCGCCAAGCTGTACTTCCTCCGCGATCGCGTCGGCAAGGCGGTCCGCTTGAAAGAACGACGTCGCTCGTAAGAGCTAGCTGAAATCTGCGGGGTGGTCGCGAACGCGGCCACCCAACGCGGGACAAGCAGGACAGACTTCAAGCGAAAGGGGCATTCGCTTTGAAAGGTTTGATTCGCGCTGATCGAGCGCAAGTATCTGGCCTTTCGTTTCGGATCGATTGATCCTCGAGCGCCGCTGGGCAAGCGTGGCGAACAGGCGGCCGCCACGACTGCTTCGTCAGAAAGGCTCCTGGTCGTCGCCGAAAGCGAGGACGATCGCTTGGGCGAGATTGATCTGATCGCAATCGACCGTCGCTCCAACACGATCGTTTTTGTCGAAGTCAAAACGCTTGCAACCACCAAGCCCGGGCATCCTGCCGATCGCGTTGACGAGGTGAAGCAAGCTCGGATCACTCGTGCGGCGATGCGTTACCTGAAACGCAAGACAATTGCTTGGCTTGCCCGCCCGGTTTGACGTGGTGGCGGTCTGGTGGCCAGGTCAGGACCCGCTACCCAGGCGAATCGAACACTACGAAGCGGCCTTCGAAGCACATGGACGCTATCAGATGTTCGCCTGACCCACAGATTCGTCGGGTGTCATGCCTCACGGTCGAAGGGGTTTGCCGTCAAACCCGTAGGATGGACTTCCAAGTCCGTCGCCCAGGTGATGAGGACGATGATCGACGGACTTGGAAGTCCATCGTACGGCTTGTGGTGAGCCAGATCCTACTGCGCCGGTTCCTACGGCGCTGGCAGTGATGGATCCGTGAGACCGTTCTCGGCGAAGCCTCTTTCTCGCAGCAGACAAGCGTCGCAGCGCCGACATGGCGTACCAGCGTCGGCGGGATCATAGCAGGAAAGTGTCAAGGAATAGTCGACCCCAAGCTCGAGTCCCCGTTGGATGATCTGGCCCTTCGTCAAATCGATCAAAGGTGTATGGATTCGTAGCTGGCACGAGTCCTGTCAACGCTCGCCTTGGTGGCCAGATTGGCCATGCCTTCGTACGCCGCGATGAACTCAGGGCGGCAATCGGGATAGCCGCTGTAATCCAGTGCATTGACGCCGATGAAGATATCTCTGGCAGCGATCGTTTCGGCGAAGGCCAGTGCCAAAGAAAGAAAGACGGTATTACGGGCCGGCACGTAGGTCACCGGTATCGCGTCGACCGATGTCTTCGACCGATGCCGACTTGGGAACCGCGATCGTCAGGATCGGTCAGTGCGGAGCCACCGAACTGCGCCAGGTCGATATCAATCACTCGATGCGAGGCCACGCCCAATTGACGGGCCACTCTTCTGTGCCCGCTCCAATTCGTACTGATGCCGTTGACCGTATCGAAAGCTGATCGCGTGCGGCTGAAAACCCTGCTCACAAGCAATGGCCAGACAGGTTGCGCTGTCCAGTCCGCCGGAGAGCAATACGACGGCTGGTTTCATTTCCGACATCTCCAATCACCACTTGTTTGCCAGCGAGAGCATTCGAGCTTTTCACGTACCCACTGGCTGGCGACGTCACGACGAGCAACGCTTTAGCCTCGCTTCTTCCAAAGCTTGCGTCCAATCGAGGGATTGTAGTTCGTCCAGTTTCCGTCAGCCGCAACGTCGGTTTCGATCACATTGGTGTACGACGTCAATCTTTGCATCCAAATTATCGAGATGATGCAGCGCCACCGCCTCGAGAGTGACCGGCAACCGGGGGCTCCCGAACTCCAGTTGTCCATGATGGCTGACAATCATGTGTTCCAAGTGCAACCGCGAGTTCGCCCGGAAAGGCTCTCACCGGAAGACTGTTCCAGCTCGACAATCTTGTCGCCCAACATTTGCAACACCAATCACGATGTGGCCGACCATTTGGCCACGATCCGTGTACGAAACCTCACCACCGCCCGCCATCTCTTCGATCTTGCCAAGATCGTGAAGAAACGCCCCCATGATCATCAGATCGCCGTCGAGCTGCGGATAGCGGGGGGCAACCAATGCCGACGAGTTCCATCAAATCGACCGTGTGCTGCAGCAACCCGCCAGGATAGGCGTGGTGGTTGCTGACAGCCGCCGGGGACAACTTGAACTTGGACACGAAGGATTCGTCGGCGAGAAAGGCCTCACCCAGACGCCGCAGGTGGACGATTCTTGATCTGCCCAATCAATTCGCCCAATCGTTCGATCAGCTGCTCGGACTGCTCGGCGTCGAATTGCTCGAAATCGGCCACGTCGACCTCGGAGGGATCCATCCGCTCGATGTCCGAAACGATCACCTGCAGGGCCCCATTGTGGATCTGCGTGCGGCCACGGCAGAAGACGTAATCGCCTCGATCAAAGGAATCAAAAACCCTTTCGTCCGCGTTCCAGAGCATGCCCGCGATCACGCCGGTGCGATCGGCCAAACGAAGTAAGATGTACTTGCCCCCTTGCCGATTGACCCGCAATTGTTTGTCGGCGGCTCGAAACGATTGCTCCAATTGCTGGCCATCGCTCAACTGCAAGATCGGGGTTCGGGTCGCGGACATTGGCATCTGGTGCAGGGCGGGGAAGAGGGCTGGAAGCTGGAAGACGCACACAAGGATGGCCGGGAGACTTGCAAACTGGCAACCCCCGACCTGCCCGGATTTGAATCGCCTTGCCGACGACGGATTCTCAATTTCAGTCGGTATATTCGATCGGATACGTCTCTCCACCCTCACGCACGACTCATGAACGCAGAGCATCCGGTTTACGAATTCCTCGATCCGCCGCAGCGAGACGGCGAATTGGGGCGACTTGGTCCGTACCGCGTTCTGGAGTTGCTCGGGCAGGGAGGCATGGGGGCCGTCTTTCATGCACGCGACGGCCGCCTCAAGCGGCATGTCGCCTTGAAGATGATGCAAAAGAAGTGGGCCGCGACGGTGGTCGGCCGGAAACGCTTCGTCGAGGAAGCGCGATCGATGGCGGCAGTCCATCACGATAATGTTGCCACGGTCTTTGAGGTCGGCGTTCATCGCGGCGTTCCCTTCATGGCGATGGAGATGCTCAAGGGACAACCTCTCGACGAATGGATCAAGGCGACCAACCAGTTTTCGTACCAAGAAGTCCTGCGGTTGGCTCTCGAGGTGGCTCGCGGTCTTGCTGCCGCACATGCCTGCGGAATCATTCATCGCGACATCAAACCGGCCAATATTTGGATCGAAGAGCCAACTGGCCGGGCGAAGATCCTGGACTTTGGTTTGGCAATCGCAGGATCGAGTTTTGATCGTTTTTCAGCGCGCGGATCGGTGCTTGGCAGCCCCGCCTATCTGTCGCCGGAACAGTCTCGCGGAGAACCGCTCGATGATCGCACCGATCTCTACAGTCTTGGGGTCGTGCTCTATCAAATGTCTGCTGGCCGTTTGCCGCTGGATGCCAAGACCATCCCGGAGCAGCTGATCTACAACATCTGCCGCCAGCCAGTGCCACTGCATCAGCGGAATCCCAACATCCCACTGCCGCTGTGCCAACTGATCCATCGACTGATGGACAAGGAGCCTCGGAATCGCCCCAGATCGGCATTGGAACTCGAACGGTTGGTCGACGACGTCGCCCGTCAGTGCACGACGGAAAGCCAGGCAGCCCTTCGCATCGTGACGGAGCCTGATACCAAACCGACGACCGCGCCGCTCTCCGATGAGGCAACCGTTTCCAGGTTTCCGCCAAAGTCGATCGGAATCGCTGCCGGTGCCGGCTCGCCGCTTCCTTGCTGATGGCAGGCCTGGCATGGTGGGCCACTGCGCACGGACAACGCTTCGATGACCAATCGACCACTCCTTCGGAGCCGCTGATCCCGACGCCTCGCACCGTGACTCGAGTGACGGCGCTGTCACTCAAGCCACTGGAATTGCAGCCGATCAACGCAGGGACTCGAAGCGTGACCGGCGGTGAAGCGGCCAGGTTCAAGATGCGACATCACGAATAACGCAGCCGATGCCGCTCATGATCCTCGTGTCATCAATGCCGATGCGCCTGTGGCAGCCCAAGTTGTCACGCTGCTGAATCAAGCCGGATCCAATCGCGTGATTCGACCAACCTTCGCCAAGAAGTTCTCGTCCCTCTCAACTCCCGCAGTCCTGGTGATTCGGATCGAGTTTGAGATTCAGTTCCTGACCGATGACCTTTGACCCGCCGACTTCGACGTCGCCTTTGAATTGCAAACACCCGCCGGTGATACGATCAGCCGAATCAGCGAAACGCTTACAGGTTGCTGAAAACTTGGCGGAGGGCGAATTGCTCGGCTTCGAGTTGCTGCGGACGCATGCCGGTCGTGGCGCCGACACGCTATGTCTCCAGCAGCAATCCCAAAGCCCTGGGGCGAAAGCCGATGCTGCAGACTCTTCGCAAGGGCGGCAAGGGGAACGCCGAACAGTGAACACATTTACTTGCGATTCGATTTGTCGAAGAGCGAAGTACCCAAGGACGCGTTTGATCGCTCCGTGCTGCTGCTGAGCGTCCAACCGGGCGGCTTGCAAGGGGAAGAGCATGATCAATGTTTATGGGATCGAGTCAGATTTGGATGATCAATGGAAAGAAACGGGAAAGGACGTCGCTGACCTGGGATCGTTCGCCATGTCGCGACAACGTTGGTGGGCAGAAGTATCTTGGCCAGTTCACCATCGACAATTTCAAGGACCACCTCACCAGTGTCACCGACGGCGTTCGGTTTTTCTCGCCAGCCCTTGACGATTTCGTTCGCAGCAGCCGCGAGCGATTTGATCACGATCGTCTTGATTCGCGACAATGTCAACGCCACGGCCACCCGATTCAAATCCAAGGAGGGAAAGCCGAACGAGGCACCGGCGATCGCCTTACGCCCCAAGAGGCCGACTCCTCCGTCGTAACTCTTTGGGCAATCTCGGTTGCGGATTACGGAATGCCCGCAGCATGGAGGGCGGAGTCGAGCAGGAGCCGGAGTAGGAGCAGGAAGCAAACTCGCGTTTCTAAAATGGAGTCTTTTTCCGTCCCCTCGGGGCGCTTACCCCGCCAGCGGGAGTGGTTAAACTGATGGGTATGTCCGATGTCTCGTCGTCTGATCCACAGCGTTCCAGCGCGGTGAATCTGGTTCGCTCCTCCCACCCTTGGACCAAGGCCGATAGTGCGGCTGGCTTTGTGCTGCGCTATTTGGCGGCGATGCGACGCCAACTCACGGCGACGTTGGGTTCGGTTGACGAGGCGGACGAAGCACTCAATCTTTTGCTCACCCATTTGGTCAACGCCGGCTTTGGCGAGTACCGACAGGGAAAGCTACGTGACTTTCTGGTTCGCGGGCTGCGATCGGCAGCCAGAGCGAGGCTCAATGAGATGCCAGAGGACGAACGTGCCAAGACTCGCCTCGAGCAATTGACGTTGGACTCAAGGAGTGGATCAAGTTTTGGCGTGAAGGATCTGCTGGAACGGGCTTGGCGATCGCTGGAGCGGTTGGAGCATGCCAAACCGGAAGTGCCTCTGTTTTCGGTCCTTCACAGTGCGACCGCGAATCCGCAGGCGACGCCAGAGATGCTGGTGGTCCAAATCGCCACGGACAATGGGGTTCAAACCGATGCCGCAACCGTGCGAGCGACGTTGCCGGAGGCCCGCGCGATCTTCGCCCAATTGGTAGCCGACGAGGTTGCCGAGACTTTGGAAAGCCCGAGTGGTGACGATGTCAAGGCAGAGATTCAGTTGCTCGGACTGAGCCGAGCCTTCAACGGAATCAGTGTCGAAGCGGATAGCTAAGACTCTCCCTACCGCGTCTCTGCGACAATTTTTACCTGCATGATTTTGAGCCCTGCAGGCGGTTCTGCTCGGATCCATGTCGATACCACAGCGTGGCACTGGAAACGATCGACGCAGCAGACGACAATGGAGTGACGTGTGCGATTGTCGCCACATCGGACTGCTTCGATCGACTCAGGATGTCGCTCGGTCCGATCCCGCCTAGTTTGTCGCGGCATTGAGATTCGCCGCAGGAGGACTCTTGCCAATGCGATCCTTGCTCCGATGCGTCGCCCAGACGCTTACGTTTTCACTCGGATTGGTGATGGTCGCCGACGCTTTCGGCACAAGAGACAACGATCGTCGTGGAGACCGGTCTGGCCGCTGGATGAGGAAGGACGGCTGGTTCAATTTGAGCGTGACATCGCGCCGATCCTGCAGGCCAAGTGCTTGGAATGCCATGGCCCGGAAGACGCCAAGAACGACTTCCGCGTCGACGACCGAGACTTGATGATGGATTACATCGAGCCGGAGGATGTCGAATCCAGCACGATCTATCGTCGACTACTTGACGATCGACGACGAAGACATGCTGATGCCACCGAAGTCGCATGGCGGTCCGCTGTCGGCCGAGCGAGTTGGCGTTGATTCGAGTTTGGATCGAAGAGGGAGCGATTGGCCGGAAGACTTCGAGTTCACGCACGATGGAAAGGAGCCCGAGACCTGCTTCGACACCACCCGCGGCACCCAGATCGTTGAGCGACCGGGTTTGGATGGCACAGGGGTTCCTGCATCCCGCCACGGTTCACTTTCCCATCGCATTGCTGACCGTTGGGGCACTGTTCGTGGTGCTCGGCTGGAAATGGCCTTCGATCGGCACCCAGATTCCCTCTGGCCTGCCTGCTGCTCGGAGCGATCTCAGCAGTGGTGTCGACGTTGATGGGTTGGGCGTTCGCGCCGGAGCAAGGCTACGGCGGCGGCTGGAATCTGATGGATTGGGATCGCGAGAGTCGACGTCCATCGATGGAGCGGGGTGATTGTATCGATCGCCTCCTGTCTCTTCGCCGTCGATCGCCTTGATCGCGGTTTGGAACGACAGCCCCCGACTGACAAAGACCTGGAAGATTGGCTTGCTCGTCTGTGCCGGGATGGTCGGCGCGGTGGGACACCAGGGGGGCGAGATGAGCTACGGGACGGACTTCTATCCGAAGGCCTGCGGATTCTCACCGGTCAGGTCGAAGACGCAGGATCAATCGAGCAGCCAGTAGCAGAGCGAAAAACCGCCAGCGACCGAGAACTCGGCTCGCGGTCGAGGCCGCTGGGGACGCTGGGGACGCGAGCCGAGATAGCTCGCTTAATCGATTGGCGTGGGGATGGTATGGTGACGGCCGTTGATGTCGTTGATCCATGACCTCTTCTCCCTGCTCGGACACTTCCCGTGACACGCAAGCCTTCCGCTTCCAAGAAGAAACCGCGTCCCGCCAAGCCCTCGACCAACCGACCCAAGGTTCGTCAATCGTGAATTGAGTTGGCTGGAGTTCAACCAGCGCGTCTTGGAGCAGGCCGGCCGACACTTCGCTGCCCGCGTTGGAACGGGCCAAGTTTCTGGCGATCACCAGCTCGAACCTGGACGAGTTCATGATGGTGCGGGTCGGGAGCCTGCGAGCTGCAGTACGAACGCAACTCGATGGTTCGCGATCCCTCGGGCCGCACCGTCAGCCAGCAGTTGCAGGCGGTGGCCGAACGCTGCAACGAGATCGTCACGAAGCAATATCAAGTGCTGCGAGAATCGCTCGAGCCGGTGTTGGCCGAATCAGAAATCCATCGGATCGACTTGAAGCACTGCAGCGATCGGTGTTTGGACGCCGCCGACCGTCGATTTCACAATGACGTGCTGGCAGTCCTTTCGCCTCAGGCGGTATTTGAAGAACGTCCCTTTCCACTGCTGCAAGGCTTGGGCGTCCACCTCTGCGTCCGACTCAAAAGCATCCCAAAGAGCAAGGCTTCGAAGCAACAAGACTCCACGGAGCCGCAGTGGGAATTCGCCATCGTACCGTTGGGACGCACCGTGCCTCGAATGCTGCCGATGCCCGCCGATCGTGGGCATGCTTACGTGCTGCTTGAGGAGCTTGTCTCCCACTACATCGACGATTTCTTTCCTGGCAGGGAAGTGGCGGAATGCATCGCCTTTCGCATCACTCGCAATGCGGACGTGGAACTACAAGAGGACTCGGCCGCAGACCTGATGGTCGGGATGGAAGAGGTACTCGAAAGCCGTCGCCAATCGCGCGTTGTGCGACTGGAGTACACCGCCGGGGCGAGCGATCCGATGATGGCGTTTCTATCTGAGAAGATGCAACTTCGAAGTCAAGAACTGTTTCCCATCGATGGTCCGCTCGACCTGACCTACCTGTTCACGCTTCATGGTCTGGAGGGATTCGATTCTCTGCGTGACAAGCCATGGCCGCCCCAGGGGACCCCAGCAATCGATCCCACCGAATCGATGTTCACGAGTATCGCGAGAGAAGACGTGTTGATGGTGCATCCCTATGAGCGATTCGATCCAGTCGTTCGCTTGATTGAAGAAGCCGCGGTCGATCCCGATGTACTGGCCATCAAACAAGTGCTTTACCGAACCAGTCGCAATAGCCCCGTGGTCGCGGCGCTGATGCGAGCGGCGGAGCATGGAAAGTACGTATCGGTCATCGTTGAATTGAAAGCCAGATTTGACGAGGCGCGAAACATCGAATGGGCGAGGGAAATGGAGCAGGCTGGAGTCCAAGTGATCTATGGAATTCGTGGCCTGAAGACGCACGCCAAGATCTGCATCATCGTTCGCCGTGAATCACAAGGAATCGTCCGCTACATGCACTTTGGAACGGGAAACTACAACGAAGTCACCGCGATGCTCTACAGCGATGTGTCGCTGCTTACCTGCAACGAGCAACTTGGCGCCGACGCCACAGCTTTCTTCAATGCCGTCACCGGAGCAAGCCAACCGCAGCAGCTGCAGCACCTGTCTTCGGCCCCAATCACCCTCCGCAATCGGATCGTGGGACTGATCGAAAACGAGACGCTTCGTTGCCAGGAAGGTCAGAAAGCCGAGATCATTGCGAAGGTCAATGCGTTGGTCGATACTGCGGTCATTGATGCGTTGTATCGGGCCAGCCAGGCGGGCGTGAAGATCCTGTTGAATGTTCGTGGCGTCTGTTGCTTGAAGCCGGGGGTGAAAGGACTGAGCGAGTCCATTCGCGTCGTCTCCATCGTCGATCGCTTCCTGGAACATGCTCGCATCATCTATTTTCGGCATGGCGGAAGTCCCGAGCTGTTCATCAGCAGCGCCGATTGGATGCCACGCAACCTCGATCGCCGAGTCGAGCTACTGATCCCAGTCGATGACGAGCGTTGCCGCGAAAAGCTGATCGAGACACTGCGAACCTACTTCAAAGACAACACCAACACGTGGGTAATGCAATCCAACGGAAGTTACAAGCGGGTCAAACCGCACGAGGAGCCCTATCGAGCACAGGAGCGGCTCTATCAACGCGCGTACGAGGCGATGCGAGACATCAAGCAAAACCGACTCACGCGATTCGAACCCCATGTTCCGCAAAAGAACTGATTGAGAGCACGGACACGGCCAGTTGGAAACCACGTACGATGGACTTCCAAGTCCGTCGACTTTGGTCCTGCTTGTACGAATCGACGGACTTGGAAGTCCATCGTACGGGCTGTGGGGCGGGGCTTCCCTTCGACTGCCGAACTACAGAATCGATCCCGGCCGATAACTGGCCGCCTCGGGATACTTGCGGGTCACGGCTTCAATCTTCGCCACCACCGTACGCACTTGAGCCGGCGCGTTGCCGATGAACAGATCGGGATCTCCGATCGCAGCCAAAAGCGTTGCAGCATCCATGGGGATGCGGTCATCCGCTGCCAGCCGTTCGATCAGATCATTTTCGTCACTACCGGCTTCGCGCATCGCCAGCGCCGCTGCGACTGCGTGCTCCTTGATCGCTTCATGCGCTGCCTCGCGACCCACCCCTGCTTTGACGGCTGCTACCAAAATCTTGGTCGTGCCCAGGAAGGGAAGGTATCGCCGCAATTCGCGATCAATCACCGCAGGGTAGGCACCAAAATCTCCCAGCACAGTGAGAAAGGTTTCCAGTTGACCATCGATGGCAAGAAAAGCGTCCGGCAGGGCGACACGACGCACCACGCTGCAGCTGACATCCCCTTCGTTCCATTGGTCTCCCAACAACCCGCCGACCATCGTCAGGTACCCACGCAGGATCACGCAGAATCCATCGATCCGCTCGGATGATCTTGCGTTCATCTTGTGAGGCATCGCGGACGATCCGACCTGACCGGGCTTGAAGCCCTCGGTTGCCAGTTCGGCTCCCGCCATCAGTCGTAAGGTGCGAGCGAAGTTTGCGGGTGCCGACGAGAGTTGGGTCAGCATCGCCACGACTTCGAAGTCGAGCGAGCGCGGATAAACTTGTCCGACCGAATCCAAACAGGTCTCAAAACCAAGAATCTCGGCGACTCGACGGTCCAGCACATCGAGCTTATCGGTGTCACCTTGAAACAGGTCGAGCATGTCTTGCTGGGTACCGACAGGGCCTTTGATACCACGAAGCGGTAATCTCTGGATCAAGTCGTCCAGACCATGAAAGGCGACGAGCATCTCCTCGGCCACATTGGCAAACCGTTTGCCGATGGTGGTGACCTGAGCCGGCACGTTATGACTGCGGCCTGCGATCGCCAACTCGCAGTATTCCGCTGCCCGTTGACCGATCAGATCAAGACAGGCGGTGATCCGATCCCGCACCAACACCAGCCCCGAGAGAATCTGAAGCTGCTCGACATTCTCAGTCAAATCGCGAGAGGTCATTCCCTTGTGAATGTGTTCGTAGCCAGCCAGCGAGTTGAACTCTTCGATCCGCGCCTTGACGTCGTGTCGGGTCACCCGCTCGCGATCGTCAATCGAGTTCAGATCAACCTGATCGATGGCCCGACGGTAGGCGTCGATCGCCTCCTCGGGAATTTCGACCCCAAGATCTCGCTGGGCCTCCATGACGGCGATCCAAAACTCCCGTTCCAAGACCACCTTTCGCTCCGGCGACCAGATCTGCACCATGGCTTCGCTGGCGTACCGTGATGCCAGTACGTTGGGGAGTACGAGTGTCACGTTGGTCTCCTTTGCCTCAGCCTTGGGGGCCGAACTTCGTCGACACAAATTGCGACGCCCATGGAAAATCGATGCCGGGAGCCACGACCACACCCCCCACTTGGCTAAGGTTTGTTGCTAGGCGGCGTTTCGGCCTCAAAACGAGTTCGATACCATACTGGCTGTCTCAGGTTCGCAATCGTACGTCTGCCGATCTCTTTATCCATTTTCCCGGAATCCGCATGTTCGCTTTTCAAGGTGCTCGACTGGTCCACTCGCGCAACGTTGGCGCGTGCTGGGCCGCCATTCTCGCTGTTGATAGGGTCCCCTTTGCTGAGGCCCAGGACGAGGTTGACATCCAGGTCGTGACGGAGAAGGGCACCGTCTACGTGCCCGCCATCGAGTTGCTTCCCGGATTCGCTGGCCGGCTTGGTCCGCATTCCCAATTTGCCCAAATTCTGCGAGGCGTGGAACAAGACCCACATTGGGCAGCTGATGGAAGACGAAGCGATGCAGCCGTATATCGAGTCTGCAGCGGGATCGGGTCATCGATTACGTGGAGTCGTTCGGAAACAAGGTAGGCTTGCGTCCACAGGACCTTTACGACATCGCCTCGGGAGAAGTGGTGATCGCCTGGTTGCCGTTCGAGAACGACAAGCGCCGACCCTTCGCGCTCTGCGTCGTCGCCGACATTCGTGGTCTTCGCGCCAAAGCAGACGAGGCGATTGCAAAGATCGACAGCGACCTGAAAGTGGGTGGCTGGGAGCGAGTCGATGTGGCTCATCGGGATCAAAACGTTCGCCTCTACAACAACAAGCCCAAGCCGGGCCAATTGAAGGTCGAGCAGATCGTGATCTCCGTAGATGACTCGCGAATCATTGCGGCCGATCGTGACTCAGTGGTGACCGATCTGCTCGATGCGCTCGCCGGGGAACCCAAGTCCCCATCCATCTCAACGGATGAAGCGTTCAAGACAGTGCTGACCCGATCCGGCCAAAGCGATTCGTGACCCGCTGAAGGAAGGGGGTGGCATCATCTCTGGTGAATGGTTTGCCCGTCCCTTTCAGATGGGGCGAATCCTTCGAGAGTCGCTTGAAATTGATCGCGGCAATGACGTCGACATTTTGAAGCTACTGGAGAATCAAGGCTTTGACGCGGTGAAAGCGGCGGGTGGTGTGTTTGCGATCGCCGGCAGTCGATACGACATCCTTCATCGTGGCTGCATTCTGGCGCCGCCAACGACTGGCGAGCCGAGCAAGTATGAGAGGGCAGCCCAGATGCTTCAGTTCCCGAATGCTCCCGTCGCCGCCATTCCATGTTGGATTCCGACCGATGCCGCCAGCTTCAACCGCGTGAATCTGAAGATCGAGGACGTCTTCTGGGCCTCCGAAACGCTGATCAACGAAGCCCTCGGGGACGAGATTTTTCGGGACATCATTGACGGAATCCGCGATGACGAGACGGGCCCACAGATTGACATCGCCAAGAATGTGTTGCCCAACTTGGGCGGTCAACTGATCATCCTGACCGACAATACGACCCCCGCGGATTTGCAATCCGAACGAATGCTGGTCGCGATCGAAGTCCGTGATGCAGAAACCATCAAAGCATCGGTCCGCAAGGCGATGGAAGTGGAACCCGATGCAAAGCTGCTCGACGATGCGAACCTGGCCGTCGAGCTCCCTGGAACCGACATCTGGAAAGTCCAGCGTGGTGGCGAGGACGAGGATTTCGACGCCGAGCTATTCAAGGACTTGGAGCTTGGTTTTGACGAGGACGCGATTGAGGAATCTCCGCCGCTGTTGGACCACTGGGCCATCGCTGTGGTTGATCAGGGGCCTGCTTCAATCGCCCCCTACCTGATGTTTTCCAACGATTCGGATTTACTGGTCTTGATCGCCAAGCGGATCAAGGCGGGTGACCAAGACGGGCTCGATAGCATCGAGTCGATTCAGCAGGTGGCGGCGTCGCTCAAAGATCTCGGCGGCGAAGCCGCGGCCTTCGACCGTGCCGTGCGATTGAAGCTTTCCCTTCGCGCGAAATACGAATTGCTGCGTCAAGGAAGACTGAAGGAAAGCGGTTCAGTGATGGCTTCGTTCTACCGTCGTTTCCTACAGAGCGATCAGGAAGAAGATCCGGATCCGCTGAAAGTTGGCACACTTCCGCCGCTGGAGAAGATCGAGCAATACCTGCCCGACGGCGGCAGCTACTTCGAAACGACCGACGACGGCTGGTTGATGACCGGCTTCCTGCTGAAGTAAGACGAGCCTCGAAGAGACTCGCCTACCGTTAGTCCGCATTTCCTAGGCGGTCCTTCGCCGCTCTGCTGCGTGTCCTACGGTTGGGCATCGCAGCGACTGCGTGCGACCCCGATTCAAACGGTCACGTCTTTCATCGCCTCGCGAACCACCGTTAGAACGCGCTCTTGAACCTCTTCAAGGCTGCCCTCCTGGAAGGCGCCGGCCGCTGCTTTGTGTCCGCCACCGCCAAAATGCTTGGCCACTTCATTGCAGTCCATTTGGCATCGGCTGCGGAAGCTCAACTTGAATCCGCCACGAATTTGGCCGACGAAGATGACGGCTGCCTGAGCACCGGCCACGGCCAAGGTGAGATTGATCACATCCTCGGTATCGCTCGGCTCGGCTCCCGTCGCCTCGAAGTCTTCCTTCGTGACGTAGGTGTGCATCAGTGTGCCATCGAGCTCAGAGGCGGTTCGGGAAAGAATCAGGCCACGCAATTTCAACCGGCCCAACGTGTCCCGTTCATAGAGGTCACCGTAAATTTCACTCGGCACGACACCGGCATCGATCAAGCGAGCCACAACCCGATAGGTTTCTGCCGTCACACTTCCGAAACGAAACCAACCCGTATCGGTTGCAATCGCCGCAAAAAGAGGCATCGACAGCGCACGGGTCAAAGGGACCTTCAATGCATCGGCTGCTTGAACGACCAGATGCCCTGTTGCCTCGGCCTGGTAGTCCTTGTACATCGTCGCCCCGAGATCGTCTTCGCCAACATGGTGGTCGAGAACCATCTTGTCGGCACGCGAGGCACGGATCACATCGCCCATGTCGCCGAGCTGTGCCCAGGCACTGGTATCGAGCACCATGATGCAATCGGCCGAGATCTCTTCCGCCTCCACATCATCGCCCAAGCACCTCGATATTCGCCGCCGGATCGAGGAACTGAAGTGCCGTTGGCGTCCGATGGGCATTGATGATGCGAACCTTCTTGCCGACGGCCCGCAATACTTCGGCCATCCCGAACTCGCTCCCCAGTGCATCGCAATCCGGTCGAATGTGACTGACCAGGACAAATGACTCGTAGTGCGAGATTTGTTCGGTGAAGGCTTTCCAATTGACACCCATTTAGCTTTTCCTCTGCGATTCCAAACTCATCCTCGCGAGCGTCGCAAGGGAGCCAATCGGGAACGAATGAAATCAACATCCTGATTCAGTTGTCCGACCAGACTTTGGGCGGAGTCGAACCGAGCAATGTCACGAACACGGATCTCGACGTCAACCGGAAGCAGTCGACCATAGAGATCGCCATCGTAATCGAGAAGATGCACTTCGACCTTGAGATTGCCGTCACTTTCGAAGGTCGGATTGGGACCAACATGGATCGCCGCGACTTGCGGTTGGCTGCCGGCAACCATGTAGCCTCCATAGACCCCAGGCCCGGGAATCAAGACGTCGATGTCACCGAGATTGGCAGTGGGAAACCCGATTTCTCGGCCCCGTCGCGCGCCCCGGACCACCCTGCCACGAATTCGATAGGGTGCCCCCAAAAGGTTCACGGCCTGTTCGATCTGGCCCTGTTCAAGCAGTTGACGGATCCGCGTGCTGCTGACCATCTCGCCCCCAAACTCGCTCGGTTGAATGATCTGCAGTTCGATTCCGGCGTCCCCACATAACCGGCCCAGCGTCTGAATGTCGCCACCACGATTGCGGCCAAAAAAGAAGTTCGGTCCTTCGACCATCGCCCGAGCCTGCAACCGCTCCACAACCAAAGACTGAAAAAAAGACTCGGCAGTCAGGCTCAAGAACTCGCGGCTGGTCGGACAAACCACCAGTGCATCGATCCCAAAGGCCGACATCAATTCCGCTCGCCGCTCAATCCAGGTCAAACGGGTGGGAGCCCTCTCGGGGCGTAGGATCGAAGCTGGATGCGGATCCAAGACGACCGCGACCGCCGGTCCCCCCAGTCGATCGGCCATTCGACGAACCTCGCGGAGAAGCGAGGCGTGCCCCTGATGCACCCCGTCGAAATTGCCAATCGTGATCACACCCCCACCAATGGGCACACTCCCGGACGAGGCCGATGGAGCCTCCCACGCTGCAGCATCAAGCGTCACCTTCGCAAGCGGTACGATTTCAGTCACGTGCAGCCAAGTGCGGTCGGAAAGGGCAGGGGAGCAAGCCAACGATTATGACTGAGATCGCCAGCCCCACTAGGGTATCGACAGCAAAGGGAAACAGATCGTGAGATGGGGTCGGATACCTACAGCCGCCAGCGGCTCGAAGGTTGCTTGCAATCTTTCAGTGCCTGGCCCCTTTTGGCGCCGCCCCTTTTTTGGCGCCGCCCCTTTTGGCCGCCCCTTGCCGCCCCTTTTGGCGCCGCCCCTTTTGGCGATCTGGACCCTTTTGGCGATCCGTCACGCTGTCACGGCCCGCGCAATTGCCTCGGGCAATGTCTCGAGAATATCGCTGGCGATCAGACCGGCCTGCCCATGACGCACCGTCGCCAAATCCCCCGCCATCCCGTGCACCCAGACCCCGAGCCGAGCCGCATCCCAAGGGGGCAGCCCCTGTCCAAGCAGGCTACTGATGACCCCCGTCAACACGTCACCACTCCCGGCGGTCGCCATCCCGGGGTTTCCTGTCTCGTTGATCCATCCTTCCGTCTCGTCACGGCTGACGACGACCGTGGGCCCACCCTTGATCACGACGACCGCGCCACTTCGCTCGGCCAAACCCTGCGCCGCAGCGATTTGACCGGTCCGGTCCTGCGAGGAAACCTCGGTCAAACGCTCCAATTCACCCGGGTGGGGCGTCAACACGAGGGGGCCCCAATCGACGTCTCCATCCCGGAGATCACAAACTTCTGGCCAACCGAGCTGCGACAGCACATTGAGGGCGTCGGCGTCGAGGACCCGGGGAACCCGCTTGATCGTCAACAATCGTTCCACGATGCGGACCGATCCCGGCTCGACCGTCATCCCGGGCCCACATGCGATGGCCCCGGCGGCACGGCCAATCGGCACAATCTCGGCCGCTGCCTCGATCGAGAACCTGCCGGCGCCGTCGTCTGGCATCGGCAAGCTCATCAGGCAGGGATGAAAGCCTGCCACCGTCTCCAAACATCGATCGGGTACCGCAACGCTCACCAATCCGCTGCCGACGCGTAAGGCGGCGATCGCCGACATCGAGATCGACCCGCTCATGCCGCGCGACCCACCCACGAGCAGCAAACGCCCAAACGAGCCCTTGTGCGCATCGACTTGTCGTGGGGGAAGACGCAGCGGCGGGTGCTGGTTCACGCCCCGACTCCTGCGGATCGCGCTGAGGAAGGAGGTGTGATGGTGTCCGCTGTCCCCTGTGCCGTGACGTCCTGCGCAGATGCGTCCGGGACCGTCGCGTCCGGGACCGTCGCGTCCGGGACCGTCGCGTCCGGGACGCGACGCGATTCTGCCCACTCGCTTCCTTTGCCGTCGCTGCCTTTGCAGTCGCTGCCTGTGCCCTCTGGTCGAGTGGTCCCTCCCTTCGCTTGGTCACCTCTTCCAGCTGTCGAACCACCAGTCCGGCCATGTAACCACCTTTGAACCCGCTGTCGATGTTGACCACTGCGACACTCGCCGAACAGGTTGTCAGCATCGACATCAAGGCGGTCAATCCGCCGAGATTGGCGCCATAGCCGATACTGGTGGGAACCGCAAAAACAGGGACAGGCAGATACCCGGCCATGACCGCCGGCAACGCTCCCTCCATCCCGGCGACGACGACGATGACGGACGCTTTGCGAAGCGAAGGGAGGGCCGCCACCAATCGTTGTGGTCCCGCCACTCCGATATCTTCGAATCGCTGGACCGGGACTCCCATCCAATGCAGCGTCTCCATCGCCTCTTCCGCGATCGGCGCATCGGTGCTGCCGGCCGTCACGACCGCCGCATGAAACCGCTGGCTCGCTTCCTGGGACGTCAAGGGCGTTGGCGTCGCCACGGCAGATGGCGTGACACGAAGGGTTCTTGCCATCGGGTTGTGATAGGCAAACTCAAAAGACTGACGAACCTGAAAGGCGACGCCACTATCGATCCGCGTGACCAGAGCCGACTGACCTGAGTCCAACTGAGCCCGGATGATTCGCGCGACCAATTCGGCCGACTTTCCCTCTCCATAGATCACCTCACCAAAACCACAGCGAGCCTGTCTGCCGAGGTCGACGGTGGCCCCGGGCAGCGACAAAGTCGCGGTCGAAGTCGCCATGTGGGTCGCTGCGAAGCGGGTCATGAGGAGCCAGTTCGCTGTGAGCTGGATCGGCCCGAATCACTGGCGCGTCCCTCGCGCGGCATCCGGACGCGCCGATTCAATTTGCCGCAACAGCTCCTCTCCGGAGGCTTTGCCATTGACGACTTGGGCGAGCAGTTCCAACAGGGCAGGGGAGGGGGAAGTCATGGGTGGGTTGCAGTGAAAAGGAATCGATTCTTAAATCTCGGTAGTACATTCCATGGTTCCAACATCTCGCGGACATCAACCCAATGAAAAGTTGCGTACTGGCCTATTCTGGCGGCCTCGATACTTCTGTGATCCTTGGCTGGCTTCAGGACCAGGGCTACGAAGTCCATGCGGTGTATGTCGATCTTGGCCAACCTTGCGAGGATCGGGCGGCGACCATGGAAAAAGCAAAAAACGGCGGTGCGGTCTCTGCCCGGATCATCGATGTCCGAGAGGAGCTCTGTCGCGATTTCGCGTTTCCCGTCTTAGCATGGCAGGCCAAGTACGAACAAATATATCTGCTCGGCACGTCCATCGCTCGCCCATTGATCAGCAAAGTTTGCCTGCAGGTCGCTCGCGAGGTCGGCGCCACCGCCTACGCTCACGGTGCCACGGGCAAGGGGAACGATCAGTGCCGCTTCCAACTTGCCGCCGAAGCTCTCGACCCGAGTGTGGAAATCATCGCTCCCTGGCGGATCAAGGAGTTTCGCAAGGCATTTCCCGGCCGGACCGAGTTGATCGCCTACTGCGAGAGCAAAAACATTCCTGTCAAGGCTTCGTCCTCCAAACCCTACAGCAGCGACGAAAATGTCCTCCACATCAGCTATGAAGCCGGCCAACTGGAAGAGCTCGATGTCAACGGAGTGGAGTTGGTGGAGTTCGGGATGGGGGTCAGCCCGCAGGAAGCCCCCGACAAGCCCGAATCGGTAACCATCGGTTTTGAATCGGGCGTCCCGAAGACGCTCAATGGCCAAACGGTGAGCGCCTTGGCAATGGTCGAAGGGCTGAATCAGATTGCCGGCCGCAACGGTGTGGGGCGAATCGACATGGTTGAGAATCGCTTTGTCGGCATGAAAAGCCGAGGCGTCTACGAGTCGCCTGGCATGACCGTGCTCTACGACGCACTGATGTACGTCGAACAATTGACGATGGATCGTGATCTGGCCCACCTGCGGGATCGCTTGGCGCCAGAGGTGGCCGAGATGGTGTATTACGGATTCTGGTACACGCCCAAGATGGATGCCTTGATGGCTTTCATCCACCAGGCTCAAAAACCAGTCACCGGGGAGGTCACCCTCAAGCTCTACAAGGGGAACGTGATCGTCGACAAACGCAGCAGCCCCAATAGTCTTTACGATGCTGAGATCGCGACCATGGAAGGGGGCGGATCATACAATCAAGACGATGCCGAAGGTTTCCTACGAATCCAGGGGTTGCCATCACGCGTTCAGGGATCCATTACCCCGCGATCGTACTAGCTGTTTGTGGGAATCTCGATTCGTTGGCGCGGCGGGATTTGGATCACCTCCCAGGCGGGTAAGTGGATCTTGTCAAGTCGCGACGACATCCCAGTCGTCCAGGCTCGCCTCGCCCCGCGGCGGGGTGGAGTTGTCGGCACCTCTCACACTGACTACCCCTCTGTTTGTCGTGCGGCTGCCTCCAATTCGTTGACGCTCCTTCGGGCTCCACCTACGATAGATCCTTGCGCTTTGGCGGGTACAGCCGTACAGAGAGGTCCAACCGCCCACCGGGAGCTTTTCCACCTGGGAGGGATGGAGCTCCGTTCCTTCGCGAATACCCGTCGAACGACAAGTTCCTTTTCCAACGCCTCTTCGTTGTCTCCTCGTCGCTCGACGTCTCCTCGTCGCTCGACGAGGGCCGAACCAGCGCGACACAAACTGGTAGATGGTGATGCATCGTTTCATCCGCTGTCGTTCGCATGCAGTCTTGGTTCTCATCGCCTCGCTTGCCGTGAACGTTTCGGCGGGCAACTTCACCGTCGATTCACGCAGCGAGGCTGCCTTGATGAAACGGAAGGTTCGCGCCGCCCAGTTTCTGCATCGCGCCACCTTTGGACCGACGATTGAACAGATCGACGCGTTGGCCGCTCGGATGCAGCAGATCGGTGTGCGTCGTGCCTGCGAGGAATGGATCGATGAACAGCTCTCAATGCCTGCGACGCTCCATCAGCCAGTCGCCGAAGCGATGATCGCCGATGACGGCTTCACGACCACACAGGATGGCGTCTGGATTCAACGCTACCGGTACCACGCCTGGTGGCACAACGCCCTGACATGCGAAGACCAACTGCGCCAACGCGTGGCGTGGGCACTGATTCAGATTCTTGTGACCAGCGAAGATGGGAATGGCTTCAATGACCAAAACCCGGGCAACCTATCGGGGAAGGGGAGATGGCTGGGACCGAC
The DNA here is from genome assembly GCA_963767665.1 of Pirellulaceae bacterium. Classification (GTDB taxonomy): domain Bacteria; phylum Planctomycetota; class Planctomycetia; order Pirellulales; family Pirellulaceae; genus Rubripirellula. The sequence goes on along the minus strand of CAVYFC010000008.1, from coordinate 1,388,362 downwards.
TCACTACTACGACATGTTGGTCGACAATGCTTTCGCCAACTATCGCAAGATTCTTGGGGACGTGACGTATCACCCAGTGATGGGCGTCTATCTGAGCCACATGCGCAACCGCAAATCCAACGGCACTCGTTTCCCAGACGAGAACTACGCTCGTGAGATCATGCAGCTGTTTTCGATCGGTCTTTATCAGGTGCAGCTTGACGGTCGGCTCAAGAAGACGGCCGAGGGTGAGCTGATTCCTACCTACGACAATGAAACGATCAAAGAGCTGGCGCGCGTCTTCACGGGACTGACTTACAAACCCTCGAATCCGAGTAACTTCTTTTGGTCGGGAAACGATTTCCTGTATCCAATGGAGATGTACCAGCCTGAGCATGACACCGACCCGAAGACCATTTTCGGAAAGACCATTGATGTTGACGACGGAGTAGCCGACATCGACGCTGCTCTGGATGTTCTTTACGCTCACGAGAACGTCGCTCCCTTTGTCTCCTACCGACTGATTCAGCGACTGGTCAAAAGCAATCCTTCGCGCGGATACATCCGACGCGTCGCCCGAGCGTTCAGCGACAACGGCCAAGGCGTCAAGGGAGACATGGGGGCCGTGATCAAAGCGGTTTTGCTCGATCCGGAGGTTTGGCGCTCCGAACGCATTCGTACGCTACGTGATCCGTATCGAGTCGAAGTCACTCCTCGGGGCACCGAGTACTCTCGTCTTCGCGAACCGGTGATTCGATACACGTCGCTGTTGAGAGCCGTTCATGCCACCAGCGACTATCCCACCGGTCGGATGATGGTCACACCACAAGACTGGAACTGGCTGCAAGAGCCATACAAGCAACCAAGCGTGTTCAATTTCTTCCTGCCCGACTTCCAGCCACCGGGCGACTTGATTGGATTCCAACCCTCGCGGCGTATCCCCAATGGATCCCTCGTGGCTCCCGAGTTCCAGCAGAAGACGGCCGTCACATCCAATCGGCTCATCAATCGCTTCCTCTGGGACATCAGTAGCCAAAGGGCCCGATTCACGACCTCCGGCACGAACTTCAACCTGGAATGCAATTTGAACTTCGACTTGAGCAGAGAAAAGGCCTTGGCAACCAACGACGCCGACATGCCAAAACTGCTCGATCTGTTTGATCTCGTGTTCTGCTGTGGCTCGCTCCCGCAAGACTACAAGGACCTCGTGGTGGAAGTCGTGAACACCGAAACGCAATGGATGAAGAACAACGCCACTTATCGCCCCGAACTCGAAGACTACCGCGTTGAGAGCGCCCTGATGGCGATCGCCACGTCGCCGTTTGCCGCCATCTCCGAGTAGGCCTGAACCGCAAGCCTTGCAACAACACCAACTGCCTGGCGATCAGCATGCACCCTCCATTCTTGCAAAGCCGAGTCATGAAACGTACTCACAAGCTCGATGCCGATGCGGTTACTCGCCGCGCGCATGCTGAAGACCGCCGGTGGATGCGCGGCCTTGACCAACACGTCACTACTTTCAACGCTATTTAGCCTCTCCGCCACCAACTGCGCCGTTGCCCAATCGGGCGACACTACCGGATACAAGGCAATGGTCTGCTTGTTTCTGTTCGGCGGCAATGACTCCTTCAATATGCTCACTCCCTTGACTGCCGGCGAACGTGCGATTACGAGGCCGCGCGAGGCGGTGTCTACGCGCCGGGAAACGGTGCACTCGGCCTGCCAGACCGACGGCTTGCACTCGATCATCGATAACACGCACATGGCAGGTCTTTCGGCATTCATCCTTCGATGCCGGAGATGAAGACGCTGTACGATCAGGGAAAGCTGACTTTCCTCTGCAATGTCGGCAGTCTCGTCGAACCGACCACGATGGCGCAGTACCAATCGCGAATCGAATCTTCCTCTCGGCTTGTTCTCGCACGCTGATCTGCAGCGGCATTGGATGACATCGGTACCACAAACCCGATCCCAGATCACCGGTTGGGCCGGTCGGATGGCGGACATGGTCACCGGCGCGACGAATTCGAACGCGAACATCTCGATGAATATCTCGCTCAATAGCGTCAACATGCTGCAGACCGGCGGCACTGTCGTTCCCTACGTGATCACCGATTCGGGCGCCAAGAAGTCAGTTGGTATGGACCGACTTGGACACAGGCCAAGATCTTCACGCACCCTGACCGACGATGTCCTGTCACGGTCCTACGGCAACCTGCTTGGAGCAGACCTTTGCACAGCAAAATCGCAACTCACTCGATGCCGCGATCGAGTTCAACGAAGCCGTCGAGCAACAATCCGCCGTTGACGACTACTTCACCGGGAACCCCAGCAGCCTGCAAAAGCAATTGCGGATGGTCGCCAAAGCGATCGGAGCACAGAGCACGCTGGGACAAAATCGTCAGGTTTTCTTCGTTAGCCACTTTGGCTGGGACAACCATGATGAATTGATCAACAACCAGAACAACAACTTGGGGACCATCAGCCAGGCGCCCTCAAGAGTTTTCAAGATGCGATCGATGGCCTCGGAATGACGAATGACGTGGTCACTTTCACCGCCAGCGATTTCGCGAGAACGCTCTCGAGCAATGGCCGAGGGTCCGATCACGCATGGGGCGGCAACCAAATCGTCATGGGTGGTGATGTCGTGGGCGGACGACTGCACGGACACTTCCCAACCTCGCTTACCAATCCCAAGGCCCCAGGTCCCTTGGGCAGCTTCGATCTTGATACCGGGCGTGGACGTCTGATCCCGACCACCTCCGTCGATCAAATGGCGGCAGAACTCGCCATCTGGTACGGCGTCGCCAACGATCAACAACATGGAACAGATTCTTCCCAACATCCGAAACTTTCATTCGGCCGGTTCCGCCTTGCCCATCGGCTTCCTGTCATGAGTAATTGACGGGAGATGAGACACTGGCAGTCTTGGAGTTTTGTCTTCCTGCTCCGATCGCAACCCGTCCTTCCTACTGCGATCGCAAGCCGTACGATGGGCTTCCAAGCCCGTCAGCCCTCTTGCTCTGCACTGTGTCGAAGGGCTTCGAAGCCCATCGTACGGCTTTGAGAAAGCGATTAGTCCAGCGTGTCATCGGGCAACCGCTCGCCTCCATTGGCGGTGATCAACGACATCATCGTGACCGGTTCGATCGTGTTGGAACAAAATGCGCTCGTCCGTCGACGGTCGCAAAGGCAACGCCCTCTCCAAGCAGCCCGCCTGGCTCGATCCCGGGATTCGCCGTCAAGCTTCCCTGCATCTTCGTGATATCCAAATCCATCGGCTCGGTCCACAATCCCGATGGCACGATCGGCGTGCCCTCAATGACCAAGATGGTCTGAGACGGATCATCGCCGATCTCGGCAGGCGCGAGCGGTCCGCTGGCCGGCATGCAGCGTGCCAGGACCGACGATCATGTAGTAGGCCGCCCGTGTAGGGCAACCCACCCTGGTTGCCATTGGGATGCCGGTAACAACACCGGCATCTCATAGGCCGGCTCGCATGTTCTTGGGTGATCCCAGGGAACACTAAGATCAAACTTGTTGTACAACTCATCCTCGCCCAGGTAGGGCAAGATCAAGACTCGCCATGAATGCAGCTTCTTGCCGGTGCTGTCACGCGTCGCACTGGGAGGATAGGTCCCGTAGTCCGCGGCGTAGGCGTTCAACGCTGCGGCAATCCGCTCGAGATTTCGCATCGAGGCAGATCGTTCGCGATTGGAGGTCAGCTGGCTCACCGTCTGGCCACCCACTCGAAACAGCGCCAGCAGCAGAGCCCCGAACAGGACAATCCCGACCGCGCCCGCGACGATCCAACGGATCAGCCGTTCGCTCTTGAGGTCACCGACGCGAGACGGCGACAGCCTGAGTCGCCCCGGCAGCAAACCGCGGCAGTTGAATCGCCCCACCACAGGTGACACATTTTCCAGCTTGACCGCTGTACCGATCATCGACCTGCGTCTTCGATCTGGCAGTGGGGACAGGTGAACAGGAACGGCATCGCGAAACCAGACCGGAGTGGGACAAAGGATGCGTGAGCAGGGCAGGGGAGTGCTTTGGACCAACGTCGCAGTACGAACCACTATGCAATCAGGGCCACGAACCTCCGACGATTCAACCGTTCGCCGTCGCCCAGTGCCCGCCCGTCTCGGTATCCTAACGCCTGTTCGACCTGCGGACGCGCCGGTTCGACCCAAGACCCACCGGCCAAGAGAATCGTTCGGGCTGAGGAGAGGCCTGCTTGTGAGAATCGTGCTACAGCGGGTCGCCTCGGCTCAGGTTCGAGGTCGACTAACCGCATCGTGGGAAGCATCCAGCGAGGCTTGTTGGTGCTGGTGGGTGTTGCCCACACGACAGCGAAGCAGAGGCTCGTTGGCTTGCCAACAAAACGGCCGAGCTGCGAGTCTTCGAAGACGAGCAGGGCAAGATGAACCGCTCGCTGATCGACATCGGTGGCTCGGCGTTGGTCGTCAGCCAGTTCACGCTGCTGGCCGATTGCCGACGCGGCCGACGCCCCGCCTTCACCGACGCGGGCCCGCCGGAACTCGCCGAGCGGCTTGTACTCGCGCTTCGCAGACTCTCTTGGCCGAGCGTGGTATCGAAGTGCAAACGTGGGATCTTTGCCGCCGACATGAAGGTCAGCCTCGTCAATGACGGGCCGGTGACGATCGTGATCGACCGGCGTGCCGAGACGGGGCGACCAATGATTGCGAAGCTGACACTCACGACGATTATCGCCAAGGAATCCATTTCTGGAAATCGATCGGATTCGGCTTGCGGCTGGGCGATGTAGGTTCGCTCGAGTTGGATCGGTTGCGAATCCGCTCCGCAATTCCAGCTGTCACCCCAAGCCAAATAGACCAAGATCGCCAGCTTTCCATAGACCGAAAGATTCGCCAGCGCGCTGTCGCCAAAGAACTTCAACGCGGTACCAAATGACTTCTTCAATCGAAAGCCGCCACTGGTATCCACGCTCCAGATCTCGTCCATGGTCAAGTGGACAGGAAATCCCAAGCACGACCGCCAGCGACTTGTAGACCCGCGCCGCTTCACTCTGACAAGGCATCACCAAGTAGGCGATCAACCCGCACGGAAGCTGCCGCGGGAATGCTGTGCCACATGCCACGATGCACCGTGTACCGCTTGAAAAACTCGACGGCACAAATCGAATCGCGATGTAGACCAGCATCGCCGCGACCGCCATCGCCTCGTGTGACAAGCCCAAGATCGCGAAATCGATCGATCATCAGCATCGGCATCACGGCCGCGATGAACATGCTCGTCTCGCGAAGGGGAATCCCCGAGTCGCTATCCAAGTCGGGCAGCATGCCGCTGACCGAGCAGAGACCGGCTGCCACAATCCCACTCTCTAGCGACATCGACTGCGTCGTGACACCCCAGTATCCGTAGCCGATCCCGACCAACGTGCTTCCGGTGATGTGGGATTTGAAATCAGCCACGGCACGACAGGGCAGGGGAGTTCAACGGTAACCAACGGACTGATAGATAAGCCATTTCGCCGTTCGACGCCACGTCGAATCGATTGATCTTCGTTCCCGAGGTCCGATCGCTATAGTCCGGTTCATGCCAGGAGCTTGCTTGGTTGCTAGCGATTGCTTTTGAATGGAGAGTTGGGACGGGCAGCAATGGTGCTGGGCACCTTTTCGGCCTTGCCGGCCATGGAGGACTGACCCGTGCTTCCCTTGAACTCGACTCGGCTCGCGACCTCCCCTACCCCCGTTCCTCCTGTCAGCCCCCTACCCGCCCTCGGCATGGAAGCGTTCGGATGGAGATCTACGATATCGTGATGATCGTCGTGCTCGTTGGTGCGATGATCTTTGGCGCCATCAAGGGATTCGCCTGGCAGCTCGCCTCGATCGCTTCGATCGTGTCAGCTACACCGTTGCGTTTCAATATCGCGAGCCCTTCAGTCAATCGATTCAGGCGGATCCACCATGGAATCGTTTCCTGGCGATGCTGATTCTTTACATTGGAACGTCGCTGGTGATCTGGGTTGTGTTTCGAATGATCAGCGGCTCCATCGACCGGCTCAAGCTTCGAGAGTTCGATCGGCAAGTGGGGGCGCTGTTCGGGCTGGCCAAGGGCGGGCTGTACTGCATCCTGATCACACTCTTCGCGGTGACACGTTGGCCGGAGAGCGAGTCCGACGAGAGATCGTGCACAGCAAGAGTGGCAACTACATCGCCAACGTGCTGATCGCAGCGAGGCGGTGATCCCAGCAGAGATCCATGAGGTGGTCCAACCGTACCTGGAGCGCTTTGAGCAGAATTCCATCAACCGGAGAATTCGGGCGGATCGCTGCAATCGCCTTGGACGGCGGACATCCGTCAGGAAGCTCGGCAGCGCGGAAGCTGGGATTTGGATACCAATCCAACCAGTCGGTCTCTGCCGAATCTGGCTCCGCAGCAGATGGTCGAATCAGCCGCTGCCGCAGTCGGACCAAGTTCAGGTGTCCGGGCCAGGAAGCAAGTCGCTGGATCGCACCGCAACAGGCGCAACAACCCGTTTGGAATGGGCTGCAGCGGTAGCCTCGACAACGTCGATTTGCAGCTCCCAATCCCGCGCCTCGATGGACTTTCCAAGTCCGTCGCGCCACGCATCTTGAATCGCCCGTACGATGGACTGCCAAGTCCGTCGCGCCACACAGTCGTGAACCCCGACGATGGACTTCCAAGTCCGCAGCGCGACCGCTCCTGGAGTTCCACTGTACCGGCGGGCCAGGGAGCCGAAATGCGTCAACACTCGGGGAAACAGGATAGACCGAATACAACATAAGGGGCATTATCGGACGTTGCAGAAGGGGTGCTTTTGCCCTGCTCGCTGACTGTCTGCTCTCGCTTTGCAATGTGGACGAACCACCGTGTGGGCAGCTGTCGGACGATCAAACGACGGTCTCGGAGGCATCTCCAGAAAGACACCGATGCGGCGGAACTTTTCGTAGCGTTGGTCGACCAATTCCTCTGGTGTCTTGCCTCTCGAGTTCTGCCAGCGTCCGCGACAGATAAGTCTTCAGTCTGGAGGCCATCTGATGATGGTCGCGATGGGCACCTCCCAGTGGCTCTTCAAGCACGTCATCGACGACTCCCAATCGGGCCAGATCGCGGCTGGTGAATCGCAGTGCGGCGGCAGCCTTGGGGGCATGTTCGTGGCTCTTCCACAAGATGCCGGCACAGCCCTCAGGGCTGATCACGCTGTAGTAGGCGTGCTGCAGGACTGCGACACGATCGCCCACGCCGATACCGAGCGCACCGCCGGAGCCGCCTTCACCGATCACAACGCATATGACGGGAATGCGGAGCCGGCTCATTTTGAACATGCTCTCGGCGATCACCTGCGCCTGGCCTCGCTCTTCGGCTCCGATTCCAGGATAGGCACCCGGCGTATCGATGAAACAGATCAGCGGCAGCCGATACTTCTCCGCCAATCGCATCTTACTCATCGCCTTGCGGTAGCCTTCGGGATGAGCGCAGCCGAAGTGACAGGCGGCTCGTTCCTTGTAGGTACGACCTTTCTGATGCCCGATCGACCAAGCACCTTGAAGCGATCGAGTTTGGCAAATCCGGAGAGCATCGCACGGTCGTCGCCGAAGTGTTTGTCCCCGTGCAGTTCCACAAACTCGTCGAACGCCAGGTTCAGGTAGTCGCGGGTATAGGGTCGATTCTTGTGCCGGGCCACCTGCACGGTCTGCCATGCATTGAGCGAACTGTAGGTTTCGCGCAATTGCTTGACCAGCGCCAAGCGCAGCTCGCGGATCTCGCCTTCGATCTCCTCGCTTCGTTCGGTCTGGCGTTCCAGACCGGCGATACGACTCTCGAGTTCGGCAATGTCATTTTCGAATTCAAGTCCAGGGCCCGCGCTCATGTGTGCTCGCTATCCTAAATTCAACGCTTCTATGATTGATCTGATGGACAAAAAGAAACTCACGATCCTCCTGAGAACCTATCCGAAAAGGTGTCCGACCCTGTGGAGGCGATCAGAGCCCTTTTCGGTTAGGTTCTTTAGTCGTCCGTATCGAGTCCTGTGCTCGAATTGCCCTTGATGATCATGTCTTCGGCGCCCTTGATACCGGGCATGTGATCGAAGACACTGATCTCTGGCTTGCGCGGTCGCTTCTTGAAAATCTCCATGCTACGGAACATCTTCAGGAACTCCCACATCGACGGCGGACGATTCTCCGGCTTCTTCGCCATCATGCTCTTGACGAGATCGGCAAACTCTTGCGTCACATTGTCGTTGTTGACGATCGGGCTTGGGATGGATGCCGACAGATGCTTATTGAGAAGATCATTTGGGTTGTCGCCGGTGTACGGCGGCTTGCCAGTGCAAAGTTCAAACAGTACGCAACCGAATGCATAGACGTCCGTTCGCTCATCGCAAACCTTGCGACGAATCTGTTCAGGAGCCATGTAACTTCGCGTGCCCTTGGCAACCTTGGCCCTGTGAAACAATTTTCCCAGACCCGTCTTCTTCTTCTGTGCGATCGTGAAGTCAATCAACTTCACGGTCCCATCTCGGCTGACTAAGAAATTGTCGGGCTTCACATCCAAGTGCAGCCAGCCCTTGGTATGCATGTAATAGAGGCCTTCTGCTGATTGCTCGACGATCTTGTCGAGCATGAAGGCCAATGATTCCGGCCCCCGTCGAACGCCTGCTTCATGTTCAGTTCGCTGAACAATTCCAGGACCATCAACGGGCGTCCCCCCTCTTCCCGATACTCGAAAATCTTGATGATCCGCGGGCTACTGAGGTCCTTGGCAACGTTGAACTCGTGCTTCAAAAGAGCGACCTCGTTCTTGTCGGTAGCCAGCGACTGCTTCAGAACCTTGAGCGCAAAGCGTTCTTGGGAATTTTCTTCAATCGCTTCCCACACTTCTGCGGTACTGCCAACTCGAATCAGCCGAGTCAGACGATAGGGTCCCAGAAAATCTCGGGTCTTGGTCATGATTGAATTCAAATACGGTGAACGAGAAGGGATCTTGTGACGAGACGCTGATGGGATCCCCGCCAGGGACAATTCGACATGATAATTGAAAAATTCACCACCCCAGTAGGACCGCGTGGGTTGGCCGACCCACGCCATGCTGAGCCTCCCACCGCGGCGAATTCACCGGTTTGAGGGCCTATCGCTGGGGTCTCCAGTCCGGGCCGCCGCAACCATACGCTCCCCTGCCCCGCGCGATCACAGATTCTGCTGATCCCAGTTTGCAGAATGCCAGTTTGCCGAATGCCAGTTTGCAGAAAGCCAGTTTGCAGAAAGCCAGTTCCTACGAATCCAAAAGCACTCGGCACACGCAGCGACCATCAACCGCGACGCTCCTGCAGGATCTGGTCGTAGAGTTGGCGAACCAGACGAGACATGGTCTGATGACGAAATTGATCCGTGAATCGGCGCTGCCCTTCTCTGCCCATCCTGGCGCGAGTTGTCGGATCCTTGGCGAGTTCCGCTATGGCCCGAGCCAGTCCTTCTGTATCGCGCGGCGCCACCAGGAATCCAGTCTCACCTGAGATCGTCACTTCCCTTGCACCGTCGACATCGTAGCTGACCACTGGACGCCCAGCGATCAACGCTTGCGGCAAGGCTCGTGCCAACCCCTCTCGATAAGAGGTGTGAACGAGCACATCCATCGCTCCGATCAGTCCCGGCACTTCGCTGGGAGGCACCAGGCCCGCAAACACGAAATGCTCGGCAAGTCCGAGTTCGGAAATCCTCGCGACCAAAGTACCTCGCAAGATCCCGTCGCCGACCAACAAGAATCGCACGTTGGCCTGCTGTCGCACCACAACTTGCGCAGCCTCGATCAAATCCTCGTGTCCCTTGAGATGAAAGAGTCTGGCAATTTTTCCAATCACCACATGCTCATCCGTGAACCCGTACTTGGCGCGAACGCTGGCACGATGCTCTCCTGCGTTCCGAAAGGGCTCGACATCCATCCCACTGTAAATCGTCGTGAACTTCTCTCGCGGTGCAACCTTGGCTTCGACCATGAGATCGGTCATCGCATCGGCAACGGAGATCATTCGGTGACATCGCTTGGCAGCCCAGCGTTCACAACGGCGGAAAAACTCTCGCGCCATGACGGATTGGTAAGGATGAAAAGGAGCACCGTGGACCGTGTGCACCACCGCAGGAACATCGAGGCCCCAAGCGACATGGCGACCCAACAGTCCTCCTTTCGCGCTGTGAGTGTGAACCACGTCCGGTTGAAACTGCTTGAGTGCACTCACGGATCGCCTTGCTGGCTCGCCAATCGCGATAGGGATGAATCGCCCGACGCAGATCTGGCAACAAACAAATGGGCAACTCCCCTGCCCTTCCCTCGCTCAACAAGTCGCCTTCCGGTCCCAGAGCAGGTCCCGTGATCAGCAAGACCTCGTCTCCATGTTCACGTATCAGGTCCAAGCAGTTCAGAAGCGTATTCTCCTGAGCCCCACCGATGATCATTCGAGTGATGACGTGTGCAACACGCACGAGTTCTCTCTTGGGTTACGACTCGGACTTGCAAGCAGCCAGATGCGATCTAAAAGCTGACGTCAGGAAAACGGATCCCGTCGGAGCTGGTCCAAAAATGGGTACGGTGCACTGCCGAGAGCGTTTTCATTTTTCATATGTACGTTGCTGGAAAAGGGGTCAGGTACCAATAGTGCGAAGCACCCTCCGGGCCGCTTGCGGCTATTGGTACCTGACCCCTTTTCCAGCTGGCTACTTCATTATTGAAAATGCCTTGGCTGCACAGCGCCACTTTGACGGCCAATCGTAACCCGACGCGTCAGCGAGGAAAGATCGATCTTGAAAATATCGATACGGAGATCGACTCGCTTGCGCATCGGGTTATGAAAATCCTCGTGCGGCAGCCCAAAAAAAGAGCAGCGTTCTGTCCGATGACAAAACGCTGCTGCGTAGGCTTTCTGGCGAGGACAAACCTCAGGCTCCAAATTCGACCCGACGGTACCCCAATTGCTGCTGAAGTCGATTGACGATCGAGGTGTGCATCTGGCTGACGCGCGACTCGGATAGATCGAGCGTAGCCCCGATCTCCTTCATCGTCAGTTCTTCGTAGTAGTACAGAATGATGATCAATCGCTCATTGCGATTCAGCCCTTTGGTGACCAATCGCATCAGATCGTTCTTCTGGACGCGACGTGTCGGGATCCTCACCCTTTTTGTCTTCCAGGATGTCGATCTCGCGAACATCCTTGTAGCTGTCGGTCTCGTACCATTTCTTGTTGAGAGAGACGACGCCGACTGCATTGGCGTCGGACTGCATCTTCTCCACTTCCTTGATGGGCATCTCGAGATGCTCGGAAAGCTCGTGAACCGTGGGGGCTCGCCCAAGCTTTGTCTCGAGCGTCTTGCGGGCAACGCGCCAACTTGCTCGCTTTGCTGCGAACCAGACGGGGAACCCAGTCCATCGTTCGCAACTCGTCCAGCATCGCTCCACGGATACGTGGCACGCAATACGTTTCGAATTTGACACCACGATCCATATCGAAGGCATCGATGGCGTCCATCAATCCGAAGATCCCGGCGCTGATCAGGTCGTCCAGCTCCACGCCGTCCGGAAGACGCTGCCAAATCCGCTCACCGTTGTAGCGAACCAATGGCATGTATCGCTCGACCAACCGATTGCGGAGATCTTCGTAATTCGGCGAATCCTTGCTGAGCTTCTTGAACTCATTCCAGACTTGCAGGATCTCGTCGTCGGCTGTGGCTGTCGCTGCCATCCAATCCTCCGTGATAGTAATAAATGAAGCAGCTTCTTGCTACTCGATGACAGCCAGGACTGCCCCTGGCCGCATTCTGCCTAAGCGATGCGGCACACGCATGCTTCCATGCTTGCGCGAACCACTTCGCTTCCTCCCATCGCCGGATCGCTAACGAACATCCGTGTTCACGAATCCTGCGATGAGTTTGATTTCATGTAACCCGCCTCGACCAGACCGTCACGGTACCAATCGACACGAGCTCGAAATGTTCGTTCCATCGAATCACGAACCAGGTAGTCCGCAATCCATCCCGCCACTGCCCCAACTCCCGATGAACACAACCATCGCGATGATCGCTTCCTTGGCCACGCTGCCCGCAAACTCACCGAGGATCAGGCCGCGAAAAACGACCAATCCCATTGCGAGTGCACCAAGCGAAACGGCATAGCTTCGTAACAAGGTTGCTTCTTGGAGGTTAGAACATGACGACTTTTTGCTTTCCCAAAGTTGGGCAGACCATCGTTGAAAAAGAATGCTCAAGTCACATTCGTTCAGCGCGGGACGGCCCTGTTTCTGTCATCGGCTCGCATCCAGCTCTCAGGCATGAGCCGAATATTCCGATATGGTTCATGCGGCATCCAACTGCGGCACCATCACCTTGCTTGGCAGCAATCGCGACAACAGAGACTCCGCATCCGCAGTTGAAATGTCATCGGGCACCTGTTGACCATTGGTCGTGTAACTTAGCGGTACGCCCTGAAAGTGATCACTGGCGACGACGGCCGAGATCACACCGGCCGTCTGAGGCGCTTCGTCCAACTTCGTGAGGATGGCTGCCGTCGGTCGAACCGGCGCAAATCCCTCGCAACGCCAGTTGAATGGAGGAAGCCGAATTGGTGCTACTGAGCACGAGATGCGTTTCATCCGGTTGGGCACTGCGGAGCAGTTCAACCAGTTGATCGATTCTCGCATCGCTCCTTGGGCTTCGTCCCGCAGTGTCGATCAATACCAAGTCGACGTCGCCGAGACGGTCCAAGGCTGGCTTCATCTGATCCGGCTTTTCCACCACCTCCATCGGCAGGTCCATGATTTCTGCGTAGGCTCGCAGCTGCTGGACGGCGGCGATCCGGAAAGTGTCAATGGTCAGCAAACCGACGCGCCGCCTGGCCTCGATGCGAAATCCGGCCGCCAACTTTGCGACCGTGGTCGTCTTGCCGACTCCTGTCGGCCCGACCAGAGCCACGATTCGGCGGTCGCCCGACTTGAGTTCGAATCGGGCTTCCGAGACAGAGCTCTCTGCCAACGGTCCGCTGCAGATGCTCCAGCCACGGCGTGCCACGTCCCGACGCGTCACCCAGGCTTGCCGCGAAGCTCATCGTCGCGTCGACCCAACGTTGGGCAGTCGAGGGACTCACCCCCGATTCAATCAATTCCTCTTCGTAGGCCTGCAATTGCAAGGGAATGCCGAGTTGCTCCTCACGTGCAGCTTTCGCCGAACCGCTTCCTAGGGACCTTCCCCCGGTGGATGGCAAAACGCGAATCGATCTCGCGCTCGCGTGGGCCCTCATCGGTATCCACCAGCGGCTGACCGTTTGAATCGCGTAAACCGGCCGTGACCTCGACGTAGGTTCTTCCCAGCCAACCCATCCAGCCATCTCGAACTTGCCGTGTGTGCAGCACGGAAGCATCCGGACCCATCTGCTGGCGGATCTGTTCCAGGGCGTCTTGCAAGCTTGCGGCTCGAAAGGTGCGAATGTGCATGTGAGTGATTCGTTCTGAAAGCAAGTGGATGACGAAGGACGGCAACCTGACTCTGCTTGGGTTACTGGTCGCTGATCACGCCGTAAGATTCGATTTTTGTGTCCTGAGTGATCTCGTTGTAGGACAGATACACGCAACCGGGGAATCGATGCGTTGGTGATCTGGCGCAAACCAGGTCGTATCCTGCGGACTGACCAAAACCACGGGAGCATGACCTGCCGTAATCAGCTTCTTAACGCCTTCTTGAATTCTTTCGCAAGTGAGGTCTACCGCCGATGGACTCATTCGGACGAACAAGCCGCGTTCGTTGTGCTCCAAACCCGCCGCAATCCGATCCTCCATCGATGGATCCAGCGCGAGAACGTGCAGCCTTCCCTGATCGTCCCGATGCCGAGTGCTGATCGTACGAGCCAGGCGGTGACGCACGTATTCGCATAGCCAGATGGGATCCTTCGTACGCGGGTGCGAAGTCGCCCAGGGTCTCTAGGATGATGCCGAGTTGGCGGATCGGCACATCCTCTTTCAGCAACAGATGCAAAACCTGCTGCACCTCGCTGATCTTCATCACGCCCGGTATGAGTTCGTCAACGACCGTCGGCGAGACTTCCTTCAGTTCATCGATCAAATGTTTGGTGGCATCACGCGACAACAAGCTCATCGGCATGTCGCTTGGCGATTTCCTGCAGGTGCGTGGCCAGCACGGCGCCGGGCTCGACCGTCATGTATCCATAGATCGCAGCCTGCTCACGCCGCGTGGGATCAATCCAAACGGCCGGCTCCCCGAAAGTCGGATCACGAGTCGGTTCCCCGTCGATGACCCCCGTCGTGTGGCCGCTGTCAATCGCGAGCAAGCGATTCGGCATCAGACTTGGATTTCGCCAAGGGGTTGCCCTGAATCCGAATCTCGTACTCGAGCTCTCCGAGGCTCATCTCGTCACGGACTCGCACCTTGGGAAGGATGATGCCCAAGTCGGTCGCGATCGCATTGCGCACCCCGGTGATCCGCTGCATCAGATCGCCGCCACGTGAGGGATCCGCCGAGCCCCAAGAGCCCCAAACCGATCGAAATTTCCATGGGATCAATCGGTCAAGAAATCTTCGACTCGTTTCGGCGGCGGCGCCGCAGCTTCGGCCCGCTCGGCCTCGGCACGGCATCTCCTCTTCGTCATGACGGCGAGCGGTCTGCCGGTTCATGACCACCGCCAAGCCAATGCATCCGGCACCGAGAGTTGCCATTGGAATCGTAGGAAGGTTGGTCACGATCAACAGCGTCAAAAAACCGCCTGCGACCGCCAACGCCTTGGAGTTCCCCAGCAATTGCTGCAGAAACTGAACCGGCAGATTTGCCTTTTGGGCGCTGCGAGTGACAAGAAGGCCGGCGGCCAACGAAATCAACAGAGCGGGTACCTGGCTGACCAAACCATCGCCGATCGTCAGCTTGGTGAAGAGTGCAGCCGCTTCCGTGAAGGTCATTCCAGCCTGAACGACACCGATGTAGAGACCGCCGATCACATTCACGATTGTGATCACGATGCCTGCGATCGCATCACCACGCACGAACTTACTCGCACCATCCATGGCACCATAAAAGTCTGCCTGGGCCGAAATCTCTTCTCGACGGGATTGAGCCTGCTTCTCGTCGATCAGGCCGGCATTGAGATCGGCATCGATCGCCATCTGTCGTCCCGGCATCCCATCCAACGCGAATCGGGCAGCCACTTCGCTGATTCGTGTGGCACCCTTGGTGATCACAATGAACTGGATCAGGACAATGATCACGAAGATGATCAATCCAACCTCAATCCGGTCACCCGCGACGAACTCGCCAAAGCTTTGAATCACCCCGCCCGCCGCATTCATGCCACGCGTATCGGCCCCGGTCAAAATCAAACGCGTTGTCGCGACATTCAAAACCAGCCGCGCCAGGGTCGTGGCAAGCAGGAGTGAAGGAAAGATGCTGAACTCGAGCGGTGTCGCGACGTAAACCGTCGTCAACAGGACAATCACGCCGACCGTGATGTTTGCCGCCAGAAGTAGATCCATGAGCGCTGGCGGGAGCGGCACCAGGATCACGACCAAACAACCGATGATGCCCAAGGGCAGCACCAAATCACGATATCGCATCAATAACTGCATCGGCGTTCCTTCGCACAATCATTCCGGATGTCCGATCCATCTCGGAGAGGCCCTCCTGTAGGTCCGCATTTCCAAGGCGGACACCGGCAGCTTTGCCGCGTTTTTTACGAGCCTCGGAGAGGCTCGCCTACGTTAGGAAAAGGCACGTCGAAAAACTCACTACCTCGAAGAGGGAACGGTACTGGAAATGGGAGCTGGGGGTCTAGAGAAGAAGCGGCGAACCGAAACAGTGGTCTGAGCCGCCATCTGCAGCCGTATTCTGCAGTTTCTCGCCATCTCGGCGATGCAGTTTCACGCCGACCGTTTCATGACGACGCGGGTCACTCCGCAGCAGATCGACACTCGGCCAGGGATGCAGCGATTTTGGGATGCTGGATGAAGGGATCCTTGTTTTCCCCGGCATAAGCCTCGAGCGCATCGGCCAACCGTTTCGTCGCTTCCGCGGTCCCCGGTCGCTGAAAAAAGTTCAGAAGCTCATCCGGGATCCGACTCTCTGATCGAACAGCCAGGGTCGATCATTGACCGACAACACCAACTTGTAACGGGCATCGATTGCCGCAACCCAATTCGGGCCCGTTCCCGCGTTCCGCAGAAAACATCGTCTCACTCCCCTGCCCTTCCCCGCTGCTCGAGTCGCTCCGAAAGATCGCGTCCCTGCAGCCTGGCATCGTGATCAATCTCGGCCAATCCGAGGATCGTGGGTGTGACATCGACTGTCCCAACGGGTTGCGCGTAGACGCCGCCACCGCTCAGGCGACTTGGGAATCGAATCATGAACGGAACGCGAGCAGAACCTTCGTACGGATTGCCTTTGTTCAAGCGATCATGTTCGTAACACAAGTCCCCGTGATCGGATGTCATCAACACGATCGTGGACTCCAAGTTGCCCTTCTTCTTCCAGCGTTTGCAAGCAAGCGTCCCACGTTGTCATCGATGCACTTGACCATCCCAAAGTACAGACTCATCTGTTCACCACGGAAACACCGCATGGTTCTTGCCACCCCCCAGCCAACCGGGACTCGGCATGTCATCGCGTCCGTAGGTTCGGGGCGCAAGAAAACGCAGATGGTTGTACATCCGGTCGTAGGGCGCTCGAACAGTGTTGGGCCCGTGCGGATCGGGATAGCTGACCACCGCAAGAAATGGCTTGTCCTTGGATTGGCGAATCAACTCGATCGTACGATCGGTCAAGAAATCGGTCGAGAACGACTTCGCGTCGGCTCCGTCCACTCGCATACGACGGTTGCCCGCGGTTGTCCTTCGCGCGACTGCGGGACCATCGGGCTCCATCGCAAACTTCTTCCAGTGACCACGATTGAACATGAACTTCTTGTGTCTCGAATCCTCCATCAATCGCTCGGCGCCCACTCCGGCTTGCCAGTCCCTCCAAGATGCCACTTGCCAACGAATCCGGTTCGATAGCCGTTGGCTTTCAGAATCTTGGCAAGCGTCGGAACGTCGGAGCGGAGCTCCAGATCGTTGGCGGGCACCCCAGTGTTCTGCGGATAGAGTCCGGTGATCATCGCCGCCCGACAAGGCGAACAGACCGGCGCCGTCGCATAGGCTCTCGTGCAGAGCACCCCTCATGAGCAATCCGATCGATATGGGGTGTCTCCACGATCGTACCAGGCCCCCACATCTCGGCCTGTTCGAGCGACAGCTGCTCGCGATAACAACCGAGCGTTCGAAAATTGTGTTCGTCGGTGATGATCACCAACACGTTGGGTCGGTCGGCAGCATGTAGCCGTCATCGATCCTTGCAGCAGCAAGAGTGCGAGCACTGCAGTGAGCCGCCACACTGGATCCCTGCGGCAAACCTTGCAAAACAAAACCAGCCTGTGACGTCCGAAATACTCGACTCATTCGTCTAGACTCCAAGCGATCGCGTTCGCCAAGAGTTGTGGTAAGACATCGCCATGAAAATCATCGACATGCCCCAGCGAGGTGTAAAACGACTTCCCTCCGTCCGCACGTCGAAGTCCACGCCACTGGCTCGCGATCGCATGGCCCTCGACGGATCCCTCGATCACGACGGTCGGTCCCTCGGACAAGGGGTGAGACGCGGTAGAGCGAGCCACCAGCGGACAACGTATCTCTGCCGCGGAATCCCTTCGAGCAGTCAGCGCCGAATCGCCGCAGGTAGTTTCCACCAATTTGATCGTCACCTTCATTGCATTCCCGTAGTGATTGGTGTAATTGCCACCAAAGACTTCACGATCGAACTCCGGCCAACTGTCGAGTCCCTCGGGCGGATCTCGCATTGCGAAGTGTGAATGCGTGGCTGGCTGTGCGGATTCCGATCACCGGCTTTCCCGAGGCAACGTAGCCGTCGGATTCGATCAAGCTGCTCCTTGGGAACGTTCGCGACGAACGCTGACGACCAAGACGTCGGCCGTATCGACCGCCTCAATTCCCCGTAGACGATTGGGATCCTGCGGATCGGCGACCACGAAGCTGGTTCGACAATGGGGCAGATCGCTGCTTCGCAAACGCCGGCAACGATTCGTCGGTACTGGTATTCCTGCTCCGCGACTCAGCATGACCACATGCGGCTCGGCAGCATGCCCCATGCTGAACATCGACACCAAACAGATCGACATCAGGAGCGTTCGTACCGACAAACGGAGCATGACCTCGACCTCCGACCAAGAAAGGGCGCGAACATCCTGCTGCCTCTGCAATCAGGACGAGGCCGCATTCTACCAAGATGCGTGACGAGGTGCGTGTTTGGAGTGCACCACTTTCGAGCCTTCACGTTGTGAATCGCGACGCTTCTTCAGTGGCTCCCTTCCTGTAGCCGAGTCTCTCCGAGACTCGTAAAGCAGCAGCAAAGCTGCGACTGTCCGCCTTGGAAATGCGAACCGACCGTAGCCACACGATTCCTCGACTGCCTCGTCGAGCTCGGACATCGCAACGACAGATGAGAGTCTCGTGGAGACCGCCCGATATGAAGAACCTATCCGAAAAGGGGTCGAACCCTCTCCGGCGAGAGCCAGACCCCTTTTCGGATAGGCTCTAAGTTGCGCTACCCAGTTAGCTTGCCTTGCAAGGCAAGTGACGCAATGTCAACACGCCCTGAATGCCGCGAATGGCATTGAGCGTCTCCTCCGTGATCCCGCCGTCAAGATCGATGATTGTGTAAGCCACTTCGCCTCGAGACTTGTTCAGAAGGTCAGCGATGTTCAAATCTGCGCTTGGCAAGGATCGTGGAAATTTGCCCCACCATGTTGGGAACGTTCGCATTGGCAATGGTGATTCGACTGCCACCGTTTCGCGGCATGATGGCTTCTGGGAAGTTGACGGAGTTGCGCACGGTGCCATCTTCGAGGTAGTCGCGAACGCTATCCGCCACCATGATGGCACAGTTGATCTTCTGCTTCTTCGGTACTGGCTCCCAGATGCGGAAAGGCGATCACTTTGGGGTGCGCCAACAGCCGCACCGGTGGGGAAGTCGCAGACATAAGCGTGCAAGATGACCACTATCAAGGGCCGCCAATCACCGCCGATCATCACAAATCCCGCCGCGCGCCAGGTTCACCAGGATTCCACCCTTGGGCATCATCTTGATCCGCTCGGCGTTGACGAGGCCGCGTGTCGCATCGACCAGCGGGACATGAACCGAGATGGCATCGCATCTGCGAAAACAGGTGGTCCACGCTGACCGCCTGCTGCACGCCGCTGGAAAGCTGCCAGGCACTTTGCACCGAGATCAGCGGATCGTAACCGACGACCTTCATGCCCAGTGACAGTGCCGCGTTGGCCACTCGCAAGCCCAATCGCCCCCAAGCCAATCACGCCCAATGTCTTGGAAGGAAGCTCGGAACCCACAAAGTTCTTCTTGCCCGATTCCACTGCCGCCGAGATCTCGCTGTCATTTCCCTGAAGTTCTGAGGCAAATTTCATCGCAGCTGGGAATGTTCCGTGACGCCATCAGCAACCCAGCCAAGCACCAACTCCTTGACCGCGTTGGCGTTGGCACCCGGAGCATTGAAGACCGGTACACCCCGCTTGGTCATGGCATCGACCGGAATGTTGTTGACGCCCGGCCCCCGCGCGGCCGATCGCCGCAACGGTCGACGGGATCTCCATGTCATGCATCTTGAACGAACGCACCAGAATGGCGTCCGGATGGCTGATCTCCGAGGCAACCTCGTAGCTCTCACGCGGCAACCGCTGCAGACCTTGAACCGAGATATTGTTTAGCGTGAGGATCTTGTACATGGGAAGCATTGGTCGTCGGGAAGAGTGTTAGCGTGTCACGGTTCTAGGTCTTGAATCGGCTGATGGTGACAATCGAACGAAGACCCGGCGTGCATTCGAGTCGGGACAATGCCGGAGACGGATCGAACAGGTTTCCGCCCGCTTGGAGCATGACTGGCGTCTGACGACCCCAGCGAAGATGCAAATGCCAAGCCTCGTCCTTAAGTCGCATTAACCGTTCTTCGCAGCGAAATCCTTCATGAAGCTGGCAAGCGTCTCGACACCTTCGCGCGGCATCGCGTTGTAGATACTGGCACGAATCCCGCCGACGCTGCGGTGCCCCTTCAAGCTGTCCAAATCCTGCCGCGGCTGCCTCGGAAATAAACTTGCTTTGCAATTCTTCACTGGAAAGCTTGAATGTCACGTTCATCTGCGAACGGCAATCGGCTTCTGCATGACCCTTGTAGAAGCCAGCATGCGTATCGATGACGTCGTACAGGAGCTGCGCCTTCTCGCGATTCAGTTTCTCCATCGCGGCCAACCCACCGATGTCATCGGCAAGCCAATGAGCGACCTTGCCAAGTACATAGATGGCAAAGGTTGGTGGCGTATTCCACATCGAATCCGCTTCCGCATGATTCTTGTAATAGAGGTAACCAGGAAGCGACTCACTTCCCCGCTCGATCAAGTCCTTGCGGATCACAACGACGGTAACCCCGGCCGGGCCAGCGTTCTTTTGAGCACAGGCATAGAGAATGCCATACTTGTCCACCGGCACCGGTCGCGACAGAAAATCGCTCGACGAGTCGCAAACCAGCGGCACCGATTCAGGGCACTCCGGCTCCGAACCGAACTGAACGCCCTGAATCGTCTCGTTGCTGCAGTAGTACAGATAGGCCGCATCACCGGGAACGGAATAATCTGCCGGGTGATGGAAGCTGGTTGAAATTGGAATCCTTGCCGTTGTACGCCAGCGACGACGTCTCCTTCCTTCTTCGCCTCACCCACCGCCTTCTTACTCCAGGAGCCTGTCACCAGGATACTGGGCGGTCTTGTCCGTTCCTCGCAGCAGATTCGCGGGAATCATCGAGAACTGCAGGACCGAGCCTCCCTGCAGGAACAAGACCGCATAGTCGTCCGAGACGCCCAATAGCGATCGTAGCGTTGCCTCTGCGTCCCGCGCAATCTCGACGAAGACCTTGCCGCGATGGCTCAGTTCCATCACCGACGCACCTGCCCCCGGATAACAAAGCATCTCTTCCTGGACCTGTTGGAGAACGGGAAGGGGCAAGCCTGCGGGACCAGCCGAAAAGTTGAAAACGCGGTGAGCGGTCGCGGTGGCACTCATCGTTGTGCGATTCCTAGAAAGTCCGAGAGGGGATTTCATCACGCCGCTCGAGGAGGGACGTGAATGAGCAAAAATTCAAAGCAAGCAGGCGATTGTATGCTCACCGGGGAGACTGCGGAAGGTTCCCCCAAACCTTGCTTTCAACTTGCATCTCAAAGCCGGGCAAAATACCGCAGCCAGGGAAAATTGGGCGCTCGCAGGCCCCTTGGTTTCCCCCTTCCCTGACCTCAGATGGCCGGGGACGCCGTAGGCTTCCTCGGCGCGGCCGCGTTCGTCTCGGCCCGCTACCCTCTGAGACGGTGACTTTTTTAGTTTTCGACCTGCGGTGTCCTCCCGTCAGCAAGTCTCACCGAGGCTCGAATTTTTGCGGCACAGCCGCGAAGAATGCCGGTCCCGGAGAGACCGTCCCACAGCAACGTGTGGCTGCCCAGCTAGAAGCCGAATTCGCGCATCCAACGCTGGACGGCGGCATCGTCAATCTGCTCCCCGCCCCGCTCCCTATTCTCCTCCTCCATATTCTCGGCCTCAGCGGGTCCCCTGCCCTGCCCCGATCGCAGATGCCCATGTGCTGTTAAACCGACTTGGCCTTCAAGTAGATCGTCGAGCCAGGCTTGCGCTTCGAAGACCTTGCATCCCCGCCGGCTGGCGGCAAGCTGCACTCGACGGTCGCTGGAAACAACTGCCAAGTTCTTGGGGGATGAGTTCTTCGCGATCAACTCCTCCAGCAAGTCGTCAGCTTCCGGATAGTCGATCGCGAACAGAACTTCCAACCCCTCCACAGAAAACTCTGCGGGACGATCACGGGGTGGATTGGCCGCATCGAACACGACACAGGTTCGCTGGCGAAGCTCGGGAACCAGGTGATCCACCAATCGGCCGATCAATCGCATCCTCTCTCGCTGTAACCACCGATCGTCCCCTCCACGTGATGGCGGAGCCACTGGCGCAAGCACGTTGTAGCCATCGATCAAGAGCAGTAATGAGGACACAAGGACTCCAACCATCCGCTTCCGTCGTCAAACTCCGTGGCGAGCGGCACGGATAACTTCACAGCGTTCCAAACGACCAGGTAGCGTCCAAACAATGTAACGACCTGGACATCCAGCGGCGATGAGTGTTCGAATCGACTGTCCAGACGAGGACACTGTCGAGAAGAGGAAACGGTCCAAACAGGAGAGTCAATCGATGCTGTGCAGCACACGTACCTGCGGACCGGTGTAGAAGTGATAGGCCGAGTACCCCACTACGGCAAGAATCGTCAGCATCAAGAATGTGATACCTATCATCTTCCAGCGTTCGCCGTTGGCGAATAACTCCATCGAGAATCTTCGAGTGGTCGCTGAACGAGCCGGTCTTTCAGGAATGGCTTTCGATCGACGGGATGCCTTTGTCTCCTTTCGTGACTCAGGGGGACTGTCCTGTGCCGCTGGAGCAACTGATTTGGCGTCGGCATGAGACACGGTCCTGGCAAGATCATGCGTGCCATACTTCGAACCGTCAGCACCCGATACGGCTGGCTCTGGATCATTGAAAGCGTCGTCAAAGAGGTCAAGATCGCTGTCCATCTCGATCGTGGTTTGATGATCATCCGACGAGTCTTCGGAATCCTCCGCATCGTGCTCATTGGCCGAGCGAATGCTGCTGTAGCGGCGTTCACGGTCCGCGTCGTCGGCCGTTTCTAGGAATCCAGCAATATCGACATCGTGCCATGCCTCACCCACCGGCATCGATTTCCCAGTGTCCCTCGCGGCATCCATCGGGGCAGCGGGATCCTTCGAGGCAACGGAATTCCCCGACTCCGTCTCACCAAAATCAACTCGAAAGGCGACCTTGCCACAACGAAGCATGTCACCATGCCGAAGCGTTGTCCAAGTTTGCGGTCGGAGCCGAAGGTCGTTCACTCTCGTCCCAGCCGTGCTACCGAGATCGAACACCTTCAACCCGGTGTCATCTTGATACAGCAGACAGTGGCGTCGACTGACCGATCGACTCTTGGGTCGGATCTGACACTCCCTGTGTCGCCCAATCAGATAGTAGCCGTACTGCAGCGGCGCTTCGCGACCGGCACGACTTCCGACTGCCAACACGAGTCGCGCCGCGCCAGTGCTTGCGGGAGTATCCATCAGGTTGTTTCTTGATGCCACCAGTGTCGTCGCCATGGATTCCGGTCACTCGTGAATGATGAAGACCTGACGGCCGTCACCGTCTTCAACCGACTTGATTTGGGGAGCCTTCGTCGGCAGCGGCTTGGTCAACGAAACCATCCCCATCCCCAGAACCGTGATGAAGGCCATCACGGCAACGGCTAACCCGACACCCAGCAAGAGCTGCTGACTTCCCTCACTACGCAGGGAAGCCTGCTTGCCATCCGTAGCACCCGAGGAGGCGCCACTGGCTCTCTTGCCTGGCGTCGGCATGGGGATCGGTTTGGCCGGTACCACATCACTGGCAAGATTTAGTGGAGGCAATGAGCCAAAGTCAAACTCCTCCACCTCCGCCGCAATCACGACCTCGCCATCAGCCGACAGCGAGCTATCGTCAATGGTTGCCTGATAGACCGCATCATCGACAACCGTATCGCCCGCCGGTGCGATCGTCCGTTTCGACTTGCGAGGCACGGCATCACTGAATCCTCCCAATCGCTGCAACTGGGCGAGCAACTCGACCGCCGACTTGGGACGGTTATCGGGACGCTTCGCTGTCATCCGAGCAATCAGGTCGGCGATCGCAACCGGGCAATCGACTCGCACCGTACGGATATCGGGAACGGGTACGGTTTGATGTTTGGCCAATCGCTGCGCCGACGTTCCGGCAAAGGGTGATTGCCCCGAAAGCAAGTAGTAGAGGGTACATCCGAGCGAGTAGATGTCGGCCCGCGCATCGACCGACGTGCTGTTGATCGCCTGTTCGGGCGCGACAAAGTCCGCGGTACCCATCATGCGATGCTGCTCGGGTTCCCCGTCGCCACCCCAACCAATTCGCGCTAACCCCAGATCGCTAAGCTTGACCACCCCATCGGTTCGCATCAGCAGGTTGGAAGGCTTGATATCACGATGAATGATTCCCCGTTCGTGAGCATGGGCTAGGCCACCGGTCGCTTGCACAAGGACGTCCAGTGCGTCAGCAACGGACATCGGACCGTCACGCTGAATCGCATACTGAAGGTCCACGCCGTCCACATACTCCATCACGATGTAAAGCTTGTCTCCAGCGTCCGCGAAATCATAGGCTCTGACAATGTTGGGGTGATCGAGTTGAGCGCAAGCACGAGCCTCGGCTTTGAAACGCTCGATCCTTCGCGAGTCGGCAACGGCGTGAGGCGGGAGAATCTTCAACGCCATCAACCGTTTCATCACATGGTGCTCGCCGAGATAGACGATGCCCATGCCCCCTTTGCCCAGCGGTCGAAGCAACCGGTAGCTCCCCAGATAGAAGCCCTTGCACTTGCCAGCAAGCAGCTTGTTTGCCTGCCACTGCGTCAGGATGCCACCGCCAACCAGACCTTCGGCCAAGCGATTCGGAGTGAACGTTTCGCTCTCCGCCATCAACGACACGACGACCTTCTTCAAGTCATCCAGTTCTACCAGTCCAGCATCGAGCGACCGGCGAACGAACGAACGTGTCGCCTCATCCAGGATGGGTCGGGGTGTGGTTTTGATCTCGCCTTGCATGACGACTCTTTCGACGTGCGACTACCTGGGGACTCAACATCACAGGACCATGCGTCACAGGACCGCTCGTCTAATCTGATTGACGCGAACGCTTACCAGTTTAGCAATCGGCTAATCAATCTCAGAGTGAAGCCTCTTCCTTAGACCTCAAGATACGAGGGGTTTCGGGCCCCTTGACATGAAGATTTGGTGAAATCAACCAATCTGCTTGGCTGTCGGATGCTTCCCAGGGGTGCGCCGACCGCTCTGGCTGCTCCGATCATCCAACCAGCAAGGATGGGTAGTCCACTCGCAAGAGAAACAAACCATGCGCCGGCGCGGTAGGCCCAGCAGCGTCTCGATTGCGCCGCGCGATGACCTCGTCGATCCACTCGGGCGGATGCTTGCCGCGTCCCACCTCGACAAGGGTTCCAACAATGTTCCTTACCATGTTGTAGAGGAAGCCATCGGCCTCGACTTCGACGGCAAGGTGGAGCACGCCACTTTCGGCATCGGCATGTTGAACAATCACATCACATGCGCGCAGGTCCCGAACCGTCGTCTTGCGATCCGAACCGGAAGCTTGAAAGCTGGCGAAGTCCTGGCGACCAACAAAGCGCAGCCGCCGCAAGTTGGATCTTTTCAATGCTGGGCTCGCCCCGCAAAAACCATCGATAGCGGTACTCGAACGGGTCACGTTTGCCGCCAACTTGCAGTTGGTATCGATATCGTTTCCCGATGGCATCACGAATCGCGTGAAAGCCGTCAGGCGCGTCGACAGCCTCACGCACCAGAATCGTATCGGGCAGGTTGGCATTGAGGGCACTGGCCAGGCGATCAGCCGGTGCTCGCCAAGGCAACGTACAGCTAGCGACCTGTGCGATCGCATGGACGCCCGAGTCGGTGCGCCCACTGCCAATGGCTTGAATGTGGGAACCCGTCACACGCCGAAGCGCGACGTGCAACATTCCCTGAATCGTCGGCATCCCCGGCTGGACCTGCCAGCCGGCGAAGTCGGTTCCGTCATACGAGATGGTCAACTTGAACGTGCGCAACAGGTTCGATCCCGAGACAAAGCCACGGCGAAATGCCAACTTGCTGCCTAACCCGACATTGCAAACGGTCTAGCTGACCGCTGACGCGCGGTGCACGAGCAACTCGGCGATCTGAACAGCGTTGGTGGCGGCTCCCTTTCGCAGGTTATCGCTCACACACCAGAAAGCGATGCCGTTTCCACCGCTGATATCGCGTCGAATGCGGCCGACAAATACGTCGTCCTTGCCGCTACAATCGCGAGGCATCGGATACTTCTTGGCGCCAAGATCATCGACAACGGTGACTCCTTCGGCATCCTGCAGCAACTTCTTGGCTTGCTCAAGCGTCAACGGCTCTTCCGTTTCCACAAGAATCGACTCGCTGTGCCCGATCGTGACCGGCACTCGAACACACGTGGGACAGACCTGGATCTCTTCGTCACCCAGGATCTTGCGAGTCTCGTACACCATCTTCATTTCTTCGCTGGTGTACCCCTCGTACTTCTCCGAGCCGATCTGCGGAATCAAATTGAAACCAATCGGATAGGCGAAGGTTGAGGGAAGGCATGTTTGACCTTCCAGCTCACCACGCACACTCTTGTAGAGTTCTTCGTTGCCGGCGATGCCAGCGCCGCTCGTCGCCTGATACGTGCTGACCACCACTCGACGAACACGGGCCGCACGGTGCAATGGCGCCAGGGCGACGACCATTTGCGTGGTGCTGCAGTTCGGGCTCGCAATGATCCCCTCATGATGGTCAACCGCATCTGGATTGACTTCGGGAACGA
The DNA here is from genome assembly GCA_963767665.1 of Pirellulaceae bacterium. Classification (GTDB taxonomy): domain Bacteria; phylum Planctomycetota; class Planctomycetia; order Pirellulales; family Pirellulaceae; genus Rubripirellula. The sequence continues at coordinate 1,361,745 of CAVYFC010000008.1, read as the reverse complement.
CCAACGGCACCTTGGGGTCCATCCGCCAATAGCCGCTTTCGTCAACGACCAGAGCCCCGGCCTTCACAGCCCAAGGGGCGAACTCGCGGGAGACTTCATCAGGTGTGCTGGCAATGACCAGATCGACATTCTTGAAAGCGCCGGGCTCGAGCAATTCGATCTTCATTGTCTTTTCGCCAACTCGCACTTCTGTCCCGACCGAACGCTCCGACGCAAGCAGCTTGAGCGTCTTGTAGGGAAACTGGCGTTGCGCCAACTGCTCGAGCACAATGCGACCGACGGCGCCGGTCGCTCCAACGAGGGCAATGTTTTCGTACACGGATCGTGATGGGGTTGGTTGAAGGACGAAACGGACAGAACAATGCGAGCCTCAGGCTCGCTTCAGTACTCAGATCGAGTTGGCAGACACCAATTGGATGGTCAAGGTGAGCGGACGACCTGCCAACGACCTACTTTTTCATTTGCTTGATGGCTTCGGGCAACGTCTCGTCGACAAGACCGAGACCGCCACGGCCACCTCGCAGACGAGACTCGACGTCATCTCGGACCTCTTCGGCAGTCGGCTTCCCAGAACTTCGTGATCGGTCTCCTGGTCGAGAGGTTTGTAAGAGCGGAAAAGACGGAAACCGACGCCGCGCGACGGATCACTGGTGAACCACCAGGGACTCTTTGGGAAGTTGGGGTCCTCCTCTTTCCACTCCTCGTCCTCGGTGCCCAGTCGAGCGGCACTACGAAGCTGTTCCGCATCCATCTCCCAACTGCCTCCGCGGACAACGATTGGGTACGACGTCTCTGGCCAGACCACCACGTCGATCGCATTCAGGGGCTTTCCCTTGATCGAAACCTTCGTAGCCATCCTCGGTGTATTGATTGACCGTCAATTCAGCCACGCTGCCGTGCATGTCCAACAAGCCGAAAGCGTTGGGCTTCTTGCTGCCCACCTTCGGAGCCATGGTATCGGCGTTATCGAAGTACCAGGCGTAATCATCGATCTCGTCCGCCTCTCACCAAAGCTGTAAGCGGTCGAAGTGCCAGCCCGCGCTGCGTACTCCCACTCTGCTTCGGTCGGCAGCCGGAACTGCTGTCCCGTGATGCGACTGAGCCACTTCGTGAACTGCTGGGCGGCGTATTGCGTCATCGTGACAGCGGGTTGATCGAGATCTTCGCCGTACTCGTAGGTGAAGGTTGGGTCGTACAGTTCGGTCGGCGCCGTGATCGCGTCAACCACGTTGTCATCGGTGACCTGCCGTTCCCCTTTGGATTCAAATTCTTGAAAATGCCATACAGCTGCATGAACTCCTTGTACTCGGCCCAAGTCACCTCGCTCTTGGCGACCCACATCGGATCCACGACGACCTCGATCTGAGGCCCCTCGTCGTCGGCGCGGCCCGCTTCGTCCTCGGGGCTGCCCAGTTTGAATTCCCACCGGGCACGGGAATCATCTCGAAGCTGACGTCCGTACCGGGAATCGTCACCGTGTACGGAACCATGTAGCCGCCCTCGACCTTGACCGAAGGCCCGTCGGCGGGTTTCTCCTCAGCGATGCCCACATTCGACGCGGGGGCTTCGGCAAGTGATGAGGTGGACGTGACGAGCGCGATCAAGCACGTCGCAACCACGAAATTCGGGAATCGGTTCAATGGCATCGATGAAGGGCTCTGTTAGGGTACATGACCAGTATCTCGTCCGGTAATCTCGTCCGGCGGCGCCGGACGAATCCACGGCCGGAAGTGGTGCTTCTTCCGCTGGCAAAAAGAATCTCTCTTCGCCGGTTCCGGAGGCCTAGCACCTCGGAGGCTTAGCACCTCGGAAGCCTGGGACCACCGGAGACTGGGACCACCGAGACGGGACCACCGGACGGGAGCAGCCGAAATTCTGACGAATCGAGCTACCCGAAAAGGCTGGCTGGCCAAAGTGCTAGGAACCACATGATAGTTGGCCGGAGGTCGATTGCTAAAGGTCCCTTCGGACCGCGGCGATCGTCTCCCCTTGCTCGTCCGCGATGGCGGCGATCCGCACGCCTGAACAGTAGCCTAACGGCCGTTCAGCTCTTCGGGACGGGATCCGAGCGTCACGTCAATCTCCATCGGTTCGGAATCCCGGACAATTCGCAGTTTGACCTGGGATCCAGCCGAACGCTCGCCGATCACACGCATCAGATGGGCCCAGTCCTGAACCGGCAGGCCGTCCACCGAGAGAATCAAGTCACCTGTCTGCAGACCGGCAACGGCGGCGGGGGAATCTGAGTTCGTGACATAGCCGACTCTGGCACCGCGAACGAGTGGATCCCCATTCGATCGGGGATCGTACGCCACCTCATCCAACTTGACTCCCAACCAGGCTCGCTCGACACGCCCCGACTCCCGGAGTTGCTCATAGACCTGCTTGGCCAGATTACTGGGAATCGAAAAACTGACCCCGCGGTAGGTGTCACCGACGATCGCCGTATTGATCCCGACCAGGGTTCCGCGAGCATCGACCAAGGGTCCACCGCTGTTTCCAGGATTGACTGCGACGTCGCTTTGCATGAAGTCTTGATACTGAGTACTGGCCCGAACCATTCGATGCTTGCCACTCAAAATTCCGAAGGTCACCGTACGATCGAGCCCAAAAGGACTGCCAACGGCCCAAACCGGCGAGCCGACTTTGCAGCGATCACTGTTGCCCCACGTGATCGGAATCAAACGATCTGCGTTCACCTTGAGCAGCGCGAGGTCCGTCAGAGCATCGGTGCCGACAACCAGTCGCGGGAACTTGCCTGCCCGTCACTCAGTGTGACGGTGATGTCATCGCCGTCGGCAATCACATGACGATTGGTCAACACATAGCCGTCGCTAGCGACGACGATACCGCTGCCTTGATCCAATCGTGGGAATGACGCCACCGGAAAGCAAGCGTGCCATCTTCGGATCCTCCAGCGCGACACGGCGTTGTATGTCGATGTGCACCACGCTTGGCCCCACGGCGGCCGTGACCATCTGGTAGGCCTCGCTCAATGCATCGAGCGAAACATTCTTGAGGCCATCGGTCCCCATTTCATATTCGGCTCGCAATTCGCCACGATGCCAGGCATAACGAGTCTCCTCGACAATTCGTGGGACGACAAAACGGGCGGCGAGCAACATCACGGCAATGGTGGCCAACATCGTCAGGCTCTGAGTCAGCGGATCGGGCTGCGATCGGCGACGACGATTCATAGCGACCTCCCGTGAGGCGGGCGATTCTGGCGGACGGGTCACTGCTGGCGGACGAGTCGTCGGACCCACCTCCATTCGTTCGATGGAGAGCCTGGCATGGCCGACCGCTGATGCGACCGGCGCCCTGGATTGAACGTCCCTCTGCGACGAGATCTGTCGGTCGGGCATCTCGCCAGCGGTCTCACCCGAAAATGATTCCCCCGGTTTCAATTCCGCTGGTCCCCATTCCAATGGTTTCGGTTCCATTGGCGTTGATCTCGCAGGTATCGAGGGCGTCGGCGCGGAGTCCTGCGCGAGCGGAGGCGGCGCGATCAATTCACGCGGCTCAGGCTGCTTTGCAGAGAGGATGTGCTGACGCGGATCATCATGCATGATCGATTGCGACTCCCCTGATGGAATGAGGCGAGACCGTCTGGAGGGGACATCGAGGATCGATTGCCCCAGTTGCCGGACTTGGTGGATTCCATTGTAGGGTGAGTCAGCCGATTCGAGTAATCATTTTTGTCTGATTGGCGGGATGGGGCCCCCCTCCACTGCGGCAGAATCGTGCCAAACCCCTTCGTTTCTCATCGATCAGCTCCCTCGAGCGACCTGCCCACACGAATCGACATCGCCCGATCCAATTCTCTGGACACTCGGCAAGATGAAGAAACGGGCCCAACCGAGTATTTTGTCCCTTGGCTCACTTTCGCGCACCTCCCTCCACCGGCCGCGAAACCCCACTGACCCATGACTGACTCTGTACGAGAAACGATCTACCAGGCCATCGCCTCCATTCGGTTGATCGATCCCGCACACACACATCAACCCGCACAGCCCGGCATCGAACACGTTGGCGGATCTGCTGGGCTATCACTATTACACGGAACTCGCCCATTCGGCCGGCATGCCCAAGGCAGAGATCGAGGAAGAGGGAATCGCTCCTCGAGAACTCGTCGGCGGCTCGTCAACAATTATCGCCGATCGAGAACACCGCTCAGTATCGATGGCTGGTCGAGATCTGCCGCAAGTTCTTTGACTTCGACGGGGATCGAATCGACAGCGGCAACTGGGAGCCGCTCTATGACGCAGCAGAGCGGCGGATGGCGTCGGCGGACTGGCCGCAAACCGTCCTCGATCGGAGCAACGTGGAAGCGGTGTTTCTCACCAATGATTTTGATGATCGCCTTATCCGGACTTCGATACCGACACTTACATTCCCTGTCTGCGCACCGATGACCTCGTCTTTCACTTGGCCAAAACGCCCACTCGACAGCGTCTCGAGGCGTGTAGCGGGGTCGACTTGGATGGCTCGCTTTCGAGCCTTCGCGACGTCGCTTCGACAAAGGTTCGAGCACTTTGTCTCACGCGGTGCTCGGGCCTGCGCGATCTCGTTGCCACCCACGTTCGAACCGACGCCTGTCGCTGACGGAAGGGCTGCGACCGCTCTTGATGAAGTGCTCCGCAAGGGAGCATTGGCGGACACCCCGCATCAAGCCGCCCTATCGCGGCGTGTGTTCTGGACGCTCGCAGAACTCTGTGATGAGTTTGGTCTGCCGTTCGATCTGATGATCGGTGTCAATCGTGGTGTCTACGCAGATGGCGTGTTCCAAGGACAAGATCTTTATGACAGCCGCGTTTCGCTGATCCAGTACCGTGAACTGTTCAATGCCTTTCCTGATGTCAAGTTCCCAATCTCTGTCTTGGCCAGCGTCACCAATCAGGAACTGGTCAGTTACGCGTGGATCTTTCCCAACGTAATCACCAATGGGCATTGGTGGTACAGCAACACACCCTCCTTCATCGCTCGAGATGCTGCGGCAAGACTGGAAGCGGTTCCCAAGACGAAGCAAATTGCCTACTACAGTGATGCCTACAAGCTGGAATTCGTTTGGCCAAAGTTCGACATGTACCGCCGGGTGCTCGCGGGAATCCTGGCCGATCACTTCGTCGGTCAGAGTGGTTGGAGCGAAGAGCGTGCGATTGACCTCGGACGCCAGGTACTTCGCGAGAACGTCGATGCGATCTTCCCAAAACGGGAAGCTTCCCCAGCGACATTGACTGCTACGGACGAGGAAGATTCCTGGGACGATGATCACGTCGTCGCCATCGAAACATTTGAGCCCGAGCAGGCAGCGCTCGCCACGGGCGTGTCGGGCATGGCCGCGCTCCCCCCGGAGATCGATCAGGAGGCGAGATCCGCCGACGAAACCGCTCCTGAATTCCCCACCGATCCGCTGCCGACGGCGACCGAAATCGAGTCACTTGAGATCGAGGATGTTGAACTACAAGATGCCGCAGGCGAACGCGTCGTCATCGACCAGGAGACACTCGAATCGGAAGTGGATGACGAGCCGCTTGATGTCGGCGAGCTGCTCGGTGACGCGGACGACGGGAGCCCAACGATTCGAATGCTGCGCGGCGAGCAGTCGTTTACTGCCGATGAAGAATCATTGAGGCTACAACCCAATCCAGTGACCGGCGAACTATTCTTCGTGGAGCCTGAAGCCGATTCGGTTCAGGCCGACGATGAAGAAACGGATCTGAAGCTAAGCAGCGAGATTCCCGAACCGAGTGACGATGACGGCCTGCAGGTAGCGGAGCTGGATGCCGATGAGATCGACTTCGCTTCCCTGGATGCGGATGACGAGGAAGCACCACGCGAGTGATTCGATCTGAGCCGACGTCTAAGCGTCCCGCCTTTCTTGAAGCGACACGATTCGGTTGATCGCGTTGAGCATCGCCAGGATCGTGCTTTCGACACTGTCGGTGCTGACACCCACACCTCGATAGCTCTTTCCCTTGTACTCCACCTCCAGGTTGACCTCGCCGATCGCATCCCGTCCCAACGTTGCACTGCGAACTCGGAAGTCCTTGCAGACGAGTTCAATACCCGTGATCTTCTCAACTGCCCAGAAGGCCGCATCGATCGGACCGTCCCCCTGTTCAACTCGCTCGGTCGATCTCCTTGTCACCGTGCCGGAGGGTCAGCTCGACGTGAGGGGATCGAGACTTCCCGCTGGTCACCACGTAATCGACGAGGGTCCATTGCTCTTCGACACTACCGCTGATCTGCTGCTGAACCAGCGCCATGATGTCGCCGTCGTAGATTTCCTTCTTCTTATCCGCCAGCAACTTGAATTGCTCGAACACTTCCTGCAAGTTGTTCACCGGTGAGTGTGAAGCCCAACGTCTTGGCACGATCGGCCAGCGCCGCGCGACCACTGTGCTTGCCCAAGCACGAGATCGGTCTTCGAAAAGCCAACTTCCTCCGGCTGCATGATCTCGTAGGTGCTACGTTCTTTGAGCATGCCATCCTGATGAATTCCCGATTCATGGGCGAACGCGTTGCGACCGACGATCGCCTTGTTTCGTTGCACCTGAATCCCTGTGGTCTTGCTGACCAACCGGCTTGCCGGCACCAACCGACGGGAGTCGATGTTGGTGGCACAATGATAGAAATCGCTGCGTGTCTTGAGCGCCATCACCACTTCCTCCAAGGCCGCGTTGCCTGCTCGCTCACCGATGCCATTGATCGTGCACTCGATCTGCCCCGCACCTGCCGCCACCGCGGCCAGGCTATTGGCAACCGCCATCCCGAGGTCATCATGGCAATGGGTGCTGATCACCGCTTTGTCGATGTTGGGAACGCGTTCGCGCAGCATCTTGAAGCGTTCGAAGATCTCTTTTGGCGTCGCATACCCAACGGTGTCGGGAATGTTGACCGTGGTCGCGCCGGCATCGATTGCAGCTTCGACGACGCGGCAGAGAAAATCGTGCTCCGTTCGACAAGCGTCCTCCGGTGAAAATTCGACGTCATCGCAATAGCCGACGGCCCGCCGTGACCCCGGCCACGGCACGTTCGACGATCTCGTCCGTGGATCATTCGCAGCTTGAACTCTCGATGGATGGCGCTGGTCGCCAGGAAGACGTGGATTCTGGAACTGGGCGCGTACTTGACGGCATCCCAGGCGGCGTCGATGTCCTTGTCGTTGCAGCGGGCGAGTCCACAAATGGTCGCTCCGCGGATTGTCTGGGCGATCTGCTTGACCGACTCGAAGTCTCCTGGCGAAGCGATCGGGAAACCGGCCTCGATCACATCGACCCCCATCTCCGCCAGCAACTGGGCAACCTCAAGCTTCTCGGCCAGATTCATGCTCGCCCCAGGCGACTGCTCGCCATCTCGGAGTGTCGTATCAAAAATCCGAATCAAGCGAGGTTGCGTGCTGCTCCGAAACCTCGGAGCTTGGATCACTGGCCGGCGTGGAAGAGGAGGACATCGCAGAGGTTACCTTTTCAATCGTTGTGAGAATCCGCGAATTAAAACAAAAAAACCCGAGTCGCGAGGCGACTCGGGTCACGTGTCTTTTTGATGCTGGACCCCTTCATGGTCCCGACAAACCCTCATCACCCGCCTGTTTGGCGTCGCAATAGTAGTAGCGATAGGAGGAGAGCTTGGTTTTGCATGGCTGTATGGTAGGCAAGAGAGGAGATCAGCGTCAACGGTTCGCGCCGAACCTTTTTTTTCGGCAGCGATATCATGCCGCCTTGGGAATCTCTTTGCCCTGCAGTTGATAAACGTATCGCAGGACCTCCGCCACTGCCTGGTACTGATCGGCGGGAATCACACCGCCGACATCAACGGTCTTGTAGAGCACCTGGGCCAACGGTTTGCGTTCCACCACCGGAACGCCGTTCTCCAGTGCGATCCGGCGAATCTTCTGAGCCAGCGGCCCCGCCCCCTTGGCGAGCACGACCGGCGCGGGCATCGTCAACGGGTCGTACTGGATCGCGATGGCAAGTTCCGTCGGATTGCTGACCACCACGTCCGCTTTGGGAACCTCCGTTTCGGCTCGCTGCATCATCAACTGACGCTGCACCATCCGACGCCGGGCGGCAACCTGGGGATCCCCCTCGGTTTCCTTCAGCTCATCCCGGATCTCCTGGTCGGTCATCATCAGATCCTGCTCGTGCTTCCAACGCTGAAACAGGTACTCCAGGATCGCGAGAACAAACAGGGCGCCACCGATCCAGACACAAGTCCGCATCAAACAATCGAACAAAACCTTGGCGATCTGCGGTACCGACATCGAGGCGAGACCGAGAATCGAGTCGACGATCGTGTTGAAGGGAAAGCAAGGCGACGACTGCGATCACCGCGACTTTGAATAGACCGAAACCGATCCGCGCCAGTCCCTGTAACGAAAGAATTCGCTTGGCGCCAGAAAGAGGACTGATGTGGCTCAGCTTGGGAACAAGCTTCTGCGTTGAGAACACAATCCCCGTCTGGGACAGATTGACCAGAATGCCGGCGACGAACATCGCCAACAGCATCGGCACGCGCCGCGATCGCCAAGTCGACCTGCCGAGGTCAGCAACCAATTGCGCGGCATCGTTGGTCCCCAATGGCGTCGAGCCGCGGAGTCGAGAGCGCATCGGCAAGCGTACCGGCAAGGTGCTGAGCAGCCGCACCACCGAACAGCCAAAGGGCGCCGAGGCTGAGATAGCAACAGCGGCCGCGAGGTCAGGTCTTGACTCTTGACGACCTGCCCTTCTTCGCGCGCCTGCCGACGGCGTCGCTCGGTTGCTAGGTGCTTCTTGTCGCCACTTGAATCCGCCATCGATTATCTGCTCGCTGAGCTCGAAACACCTTTACCAGGACTGACTGATTCGCTGTGCGACAAGTGCCAATTCGTCACGGAACAGCAACCCAGCCGAACCGATGGTCAACGCCAACACCACCAACATCGCCAGCGCGTTGATACTCAAACCGATCGCCAGCACGTTGATTTGGGGTAGCGTCCGACTGATCAATCCCGTGATCAAGTTGCTCAGCAACAAGGCGGCGACCACCGGAGCGGCGAAGCGCACGCCCGGCGGCAGTTCCGGCCGACAACTGCTCGACCACCAGTTCCATCATCGAATCCTGAAAATGCACCTGCCCAGCCGGCAGCGCCGAAAAGCTGTCCAGTAGCACGCTCAGCAAGATTCGATGGCCGCCCAGCATCAACATCACAGCCGTCACCAACAAGCCGACCATTCGAGCAATCGAAGGCATGCTGCTCGCAGAGGTGGGATCCACCGCATCGCCCAACTGCATACCGCTGGTGCTGGTGATCGCCTCGCCGCCAAGCTGTATGCCTGTGATGATCAACTGAATCGTCGCACCGATCAGCATTCCGATCAGCGCCTCGCGCGAGATGGCGATGCGTCAAGTCGATCAAGTTGTCGATCTTTGGTAGCGAAGCGGCAGGCGTGACATCGGCGACCGTGGGGACCAACAAGATCGTCATCACGATGGCCAGCAAAGCACGAACCCGCTTCGGCACACCCACGCCAACGGCCGGCATCGCCATCAAGAGCGTGCTCAGTCGTGTCAGCACCAACACGCCAAGCACCAGATGATCGACAAACCACTGTGCCATCGATTCCATCACGGCATGCCGGCGTTGATGAAGACAACTCGCGTGAACTCAACCATTCGCGTCACCAGCCATGGCAAGCACAGCAACCAGAACCGCCGCCATGGCAAGAATCTTCGGCACAAACGCAACCGTTTGATCCTGGATTTGCGTCAGCGCCTGCATCAGCCCGACCACCAGGCCGGCGAGCCATCCCAATGATCAACATCGGCGCGGCAATGATAACGGCGGCCATCAATGTAGTTCGGCACAGGTCCACCGCAGCGGCAGCATCCATGATTCTCTCTCCGTCAAATAATGGTTCCAAAGCTGTCCATCAACATCTGCACGACCAACCGCCAACCATCGACCAGGACGAACAACAGCAGCTTGAATGGCAAGCGACACAACCTGAGGCGGGAGCATCAGCATCCCCATCGAAATCGTGACGCTGGCGACCACCAAATCGACAATCAAGAACGGAAGATAGATCTGAAAGCCCATCAAGAAGGCCGTCTTCAGTTCGCTCAGGATGTAGGCAGGCAGCAGCACCCGCAGCGGCACATCTTCGAACCCGCTGGGAAGTGGCGCGTCGGGATCCATGTACTCGTAAAACAGATGAACATCATCGTGGTTTCCAGTGATGTCGATCTGCTGCGACATGAATTCGCGAATCGGGATCGATCCGGCGTCGTACGCCTCCTCCAGCGTCATCGAGACCGCCGGGTCGGTGTAGGGTCTCAATCGCCTCGTCGTAGACTCGCTTCCAGACCGGCGTCATCACGAACAGCGTCATGAACATCGCCACGCTGGTCATCACCTGGCTCGGTGGCAGCGACTGCAATCCGATCGCCTGACGCAAGAGTCCCAAAACGATGATGATCCGCACGTAACAAGTCGTCATCAGCAGGATCGCGGGAGCCAGACTCAGCACGGTCAACAGCAGCAACACTTGCAGACTGCTGGCCATTCCCTCGGGACTGGTCCACTGCTCCGGACCGCCACCGAGCATGTCGAGCGTTTCCACAGGAATCGTCAGGGGCGTCTGCTCGACGATCATCGGGCGCGGCCGGACCGAGTCGGATCCTGAGCCACGACAGAGCCAGCAAGCGTCCCGATGAGCAAACAACAGTACGACGACAAACGAGCCGCATCAAACCACGGTCGCTCCATCGACAAGGAGGGGGGCAATCCAGTCAGCAGATATAGAGAATAGCAACCGCTGGCGGAAGGGGAATGTCTCGCCGAAGTTTCACGCCGATTCAACGAAGGGTTGGGAACCCTACTGGACAGCGACACTTTCAACGCGGTAGCATCCTTAAGTCTTCGCGTTGAAACAGGATAGCGTGTTTTCCATCGCAACCCGAAGCGTCAGCGAGGCTTTCAACGCAACTCGATTTCCTCGCTGACGCTTCGGGTTACGATTGACCGCCAAAGTGGCGCAGTTCCAGCTAAGCACTGGGCACCGCGTAGATCTGATACAGCATCAGGTAGACCAGCACGCCGGTCACCGAAACGTACATCCAGATCGGATAGGCGTACTTGACCAACCGCTTGTGAGCGACGATTCGGCCCTTTCATCGCCAGGTAAACGGCTCGCAGAGCAAGAAAGGGAACCGTCATGGCCAACACCAAGTGCGTCGCCAGGATCCCGTAGTAGGTGTAGCGGGCCGACAGGGGCGCGACGCCGGTATCGGTGGGAAATCGCTTATTCGGCTCTCCGGTGGCCTGATAAAGGGCCACTTTGTGAAACAAGTAGAGCAACAAGAACAGACCGCTGACCGCGAGGGCGGCAAGCATCATCTTCTTGTGAAGCCTCGCCTTGCCCTGGCGAATCCGGATCAATCCCATCACCAGCAACACCGTCGCCGTGGCGTTGAGTGCGGCGGTCACGTGCGGAAGGTTGTCGGCCAGGAATTGCCAGGGCATCAGGTGTCCTTCTTCAATGGCTGCTCGTCAAGGTATCGGCGAATCTTTTCCTTCAGCTTCTCGAACTGAGCCGTTCCGGCCAGCTGTAGAAGCCCTCGATCTCGCCCTGCGGGATCCACCAGAACGAATCGCTCGGTGTGAAACTGCTTGTCCACCGGTTGCTGAATAGATCTCCGCACCGATCCGACGGATGTAGGTCAGGTCGCCAGTCATGAATAACCACTGGTCCTCGTCGGCACCGAATCGCGCGGCGTACTCTCGCAGCGCCTCGGGGTATCGGTTTCCGGATCGACCGAGATCGCCACGAACCGGACTCCCTCGCCCTTCAAACTCATCCTGCAATTCCTTCAGCTTCTGATTCTGCTGAATGCAGATGCTGGGACAGGTGCTGAAGAAAAAGCTCACCACGTAGGGCTGCCCCAGCAGATCGCTCGCTGGTGACCGTCTTGCCGCTGCGTTCGGTCAACTCGAATCGGCTCAGCCAGTTTGCGTCTTCGGGCGGATGGCTGGGGGTCGGATTCTCGATCGCGGCGAACTCCTCATCGGACAAACCATCGGCAGCGACGGTCATTGGTGTAGACCACGTCGTCGGGTCCCGGACCGATTCGCGCCGACATCAGCCCGTGGCCGCAAGGCTCGAAACGCCAGTCCCACCCCGACACCCAACAACAGAGATCAACGCTACATGAACTGTGGTTCGCATGATCAATCCTCGTCTCAGAGCCATAGACATCAACTTTCCGACTGCCCCTCATCAACCACCATGCCAAGGCACGTCAACACAGCAGCGGCCAATCGTCACGCTCCAACACAACAGCGGGAGCGGAGCAAATCCACCGGCAAGATCGATCTGTGGGGTACAGCAAACGCCGCATCTCCACCATCGAGTAACTGAGCGGATTGACCCTCATGATACCTCCCAGCAGCCATTGTCCGACGCCAGCGTCGGCACCCAATTCGGGAATCGGAAAGAACGACCCACTGAGCAGCCACATCGGCATCAGACCCAGCATCATGATCGCATGAAATCCCTGCGTGCTGTCCATCGGCCAGGCGACAATCATACCGAGAGAACACATCGCGACCGCCATCAACGCCAGCAATACCAACAGCGGGAGCAACGTCGCGACTGGACCTGCGCCGTTCCCACCACGAACACCAGCAACAGGAACGCGACCGCCTGCACCCACGCGATCGCCGAACCACCAAGCACCTTGCCCAGCAATACGGGCCAGCGCCCCACCGGCGCGACCAACACCGACTGCATGAACCCTTCGCGACGATCCTCGATCACCGAGATCGTGGAAAAGATCGCGGTAAACAGCACAATCAAGGCAACCGTTCCCGGCAAGAAGAACTGCATGAAATCGAGTTCGCCGGCAGCCCGAGAACGACCCCTTCAAGCCGGTTCCAAACAACAGCCAGAACAACAGCGGCTGAGCGATCGCCGCCGTCACCCGATTGCGTTGGCGAAAAAATCGAATCCACTCCCGCTTGGCCAGCATCCAAGCCGCACCGATGCCGTCAGCAAGTCCTCGGCGCGCTGCGACCATCGACGGGCTTCGGTCGGATGACCTGGAAGTTCGGTGTCGCGTCTCGGCGAATCCAAAGATTGGGTCGATGGTATTCATGAGCATCAGCTGACGAAACTCGAGGCCGGTCTTGGCAATGAACACGTCTTCCAGGCTTGGACGTCCGATCGAAATCGATTGTGCCCGATCACCCAGCGTCTCGACCAGGACTAGGCACCAAGGAGGCTGGTGATTCCGTTTGCAGCCGCAATTGATGATGCATCCGTTGGGGCGAAAGACCGAGCTCGTTCGACCAACAACCGTTCCACCGACTTCCACATCATCGGCGACGATCGTGACGATGCCCTCTCCCATTTCCGCCCGCAGTTGATTCCGGCGCCCCTTCGGCGATCACCCTTCCCTCGCTCATGATCAGACACGCGGTCCGCCTTGTCCGCCTCTTCCAGCAGGTGGGTGGTCATCAACACCGCCATCCCCTCGTCGGCCATCGATTGGATCGCGTCCCAAAAACTGAGCCTGGCCGCTGGATCAAGTCCCGTACTCGGCTCATCCAGCAACAACAGACGAGGCCGATGCAACATTCCTTTGGCCAACTCGACGCGGCGTTTCAATCCACCTGAGAGCGTTTCGCAGAAGTCGCCGCGGCGCTCCGTCAGCTGCAATTGTGCGAACAGCTCGTTGCGTCGTTGCACCAGGTCGGCTCCCTTGATTCCGTACAAGGCCCCCTGACAGGCGATGTTCTCATCGACGGTCAGCTTCTGATCCAGACTCGGCGACTGGAAGACGATGCCAATCTGATTGCGAACGGCAATCGGTTGAGTCTTGCAGTCGAAACCGCCGATTTGGATCTCACCGGCCTGCAGGGGCATCAAGGTGCAGAGCAATCGAAACAACGTGGTCTTGCCGCTGCCGTTGGGACCGAGAATCGACACGATCTGGCCGGCGTCAACACGCAAGTTCACGCCCGACAGGGCACACCGTGTTCGCCATAGCGGTGATGGACATCGCTCACCAGACAAACTGGCTCAGGCGAGAAGCGGCCTGGTCCGTTCACGCGTTGGCTCACCAAATCAATCGCACGGTGACGATGGCGAACACCGCGGGCAGTACCAACAGAGACTTTCGCAACAAGTCTGCGAGCGGCATATCCCCGGGAGCAGCGGCGAATTGAAGCGATGCCCGAAGCATCGGCCATCCGCTCAAAAGAACAGCCAAGCTGGCAAGCGTTGCCCCCTTCCACCCGGCTGGAATCCAACACAAAGCCATCGCACAAGCGATCAGCCCAGATCGATCCTGCGATGCTCTGGATTGCGGCACTGCGACCGCTGGGATCGACCGTCGTCGACATCTGAAAGCCGGCCTCGCCGTACTGACGCCGATAGAGCCAAGCAATCGCCATGAAGTGTGGGTACTGCCAAGCGACCAAGACGCCGACCAACAACCATCCGGTCATGTCGACGAGGCGAACCGCCGGTCGCGGTGTATCCGATCAACATCGGGAATCGCTCCGGCGATCGCACCGACGGTCGTATTCCAAGAGGTCCGCGTCTTCATCGGTGTGTAAACCAAGACGTACAAGCACCCAGGTCGCCAGCCCAACGGCCGCCGGCACGACGGAAAACTTCCGTAGAGAATCGCGGTTCCGGCAACGCCGAGCATCGCTGTGTAGGCGATTGCCGGCGGCGAGACTCATCCGTCCCGCGGGAAGCGGTCGGCGTGCCGTTCGCGTCATCCGCTGATCAATCGATGCGCTCCCAAACCTGGTTCGCCGCACCCGCACTGCCGGCAATCAATCCGGTTCCGAGCAGCAGCCAAGCCATCTGCAACAGGCCAACAGCCCCCTGAGCCCCGATCAGCGCCGTGGCAGCGGTGGTCACCAAGATCATCACGACGATTCGCGGCTTGGTTAGCTGGACAAGGTCCGAGAACAAACCTGGCTCGGCGATCGACTTGCGTCGCCGAAACCGCAGACGGTCCTCTCGCGGTGTGCCAGCTGCGAGACGACACTCCAAGGCATCGTGCTCTGATAACGTGACTCGCGATTCGATCGGGGTCGAACCGCCCTGTCGGTCGTGCCTGCTTCCACAGTCAAAATATCGATAGCCATGAGACGATGCGTTACGAACCGAGTGCAGCGGAAGAAGTGACGTTGGCTGCATCGGCGTCCCAATGCATCCCCTGGGCTTGCTGCCGACGATCCCGAACGCGAAGTATCCGAAGAACCAGCAGGGTCGAAACGGCAAGAATCAGCGAACCGGTCGCCACGTGGGCCGTGACAATGATCGAGTCCACAAACCCCTTGGCCTGGATCAAATAACCGGACGACCCCAGTCGTCTCCCAACAACGGCACCCGTCCCAAGAAAGCCGGCCAACCGTAATTGACCACCCAAGTTCCGACCCCCAAGAGGATCTGAAGGCCGACTAATCCTACCAAGACCAGCGCCGGCCGCGACAGCGTCAAATCGCCGCACCGGCGCAATCGCCAGCCGACGATCCCCGTCAACACCCACAGCAACAACGCGGTCATCACGTGCTGGGCCACAGTCTGGTGAACTGACTCGGAGGCGTCGTCGGCTGGACGTGCCGAAGCTGTGCCCCCAACACAAGCTGAAGATAGCTGATCGCGATCAAGGAGCCGGCCAGGCAAAGCAAGCGGATAACCGATCGAGCGAGCCGCGGCATCCTTCGCCGAAGGCTGCCGCCACCACATCCGGCTCGTCACCACGGCCGCCACCACGCAGAGGGCGAAAAAGGCTGGCCCCACGCAGCCGTGCACCATCGCCAAGCGTTCGGTCACCCAAAACGACTCGCATCCCACCGAGGACTCCCTGGGCGATGACTGCCACCAGCAGCCCCACGGCGAGCAGCCAAACCCAGCGGCGAGGCTCGCGAAGGTAGGCGACCACCACGATCGCGATCGCCACGATACCCACGACCGCACCCAACAGGCGGTGACCATGCTCAATGAACAGGTCGAATGGACCCAGCAGCCAGGTCTTGTAGGGATAGAGAAACAGGTTGTAGCCGTAGGTCGCCCGGCCAATCGGGGACCGCCATCCCCGCATCGTAGGTCGTGACCAGACCGCCAACCCAAATCAGCGGCCACACCAGACACACCGCCAGCACGGCCAGTCGATGCAAACCGCGAGCAGGCGGCAGATCACTCAATTCCCATCAGTTGCTCGGGCATCACTCGCGCTATCGACCCCTGCGTTGATTCCAAGCGAAAAATTTCTCCGCGGCGATCGCGCCCGCAACGCATCCGCCAGCGCCGAAGGCGGCACCCGCCACGATTCCGGAGAAACCCAGCGCCATCATCAAGCCAACTCCCGCCGCTAGCCCCATGATGGATCCAATCGAACGGTAGTTGTCTTCGCTCATGCGCGTGTTTGCCATCTGCTGAGAGATCCAAGTTCGAGTTCGCAAATCGTGCCATTCATCGCATGCACCTGGTCTTCTTCCCTGCGTCTATCGGGCAAGCGATTGCACGTAATGCACCAAGTCACCAATTTGCGATGCTGTCAATCCCTTGCCATTGTCTTCTTCGACCACCATCACCGCGGGCATCGGCGTGCCCGCAATGCCCTGCGTGATTCGGCAATACAAGATGCGAGGTCATCCCCGCCACCGCGAAACACACCCTTCTGCAGATTCCGTGGTTGATCGGCCTCGGTCGCAGTGCCCCCACGTCTCGAAAGGGCTGAATCGCATCACGATCGCTCGGCGTCAATCCAATTCGAGTCGTGTAGTCCTTGGTCCAATCGTCGTAGTCGAGAATAACGGCAGCGACCATTGCCCTCTGCCCCATGGCAGCCAACGCAGTTGGCGATCTGACCATGAAACAACTTCTTGCCACGTTCGATCGAAGCCTGCAGTGCTTCCCCATTCAAGTCGGAAGGCTCGGGGATCGCAACGGTCTGGGCGTCTGCCGCCGCCCACTGGTCCGGCGATACGGCGAACGGTCTGCTCGACCACCTCTCCACCTTCGGTGTCACTCGGATACTGAAGTCTCAACGCCTCCTCAGGAACCGATATCGCCATAATCGAGTTCATCCATCGCGCCGACTAAGCAAGCCGACGTTCCGTTTCGCCGCGAACCGAGAGGTAAATGACGTAATCGACCAAGGCATCCAAGTCGTCCGGGCTCAGCAGAGAGAAGACTGGGCATTCCGGTTCCCGGCACACCACGTGTCAACAGATCGAGCAGATCCTGCTTGGTCGGTTTGGCACCGCGAATCGTTGACTTCCACTTGAAAACGCCGTGGCGAAAGTCGCGCGGGTAGGGATCCTGGAACTGGCTTGCCGGCCCGGCCCCGCTGCCCTCCAGCGCATGACAGACCACGCAGTGCTCTCGGAAAAGTCCCTGATGGGTTCCATCTTTGCCACTGCTGACCGGGCCTGCTGCCCGCCGAAGAATTTCCAGGTCGACCAGCCCTTCCGCGTCGCTGCCCTCAAAGAGTTCCTCCGGCCATCTCGGCTCGTTCGGTGTGCCGAACAGGACTCGAGGGTTTGATCGACATCCTCCGATGCCGACTCGGTGGGAATCGAACGAGACTTGGCGAGCGTCGAGCGAGAAGACGCGGTTGGGCTCGAACTGCTCGATCCGCGCATCACATCCCATCACCGCGGCGAACGCAGAGATCAGCAGAACAGTCAGAAGGCGTGGCGAATGAGAGTCAGTCATCGATCAGACAGGGGATTCAATGCGAGAGAGGACACGCATTGAACCGTGAAACGACGATGACCGCAAACGCTACCGATTGTCGCACCTGTGCCCTGCCCTCTTTGGCACAGCCCGCCACTCGAACGGGCCCCACGCCGTACGATGGGATTCCAAGTACCTCTACTTGAGAACCGTACGATGACTTGAGAACCGTACGATGGACTTCCAAGTCCGTCGATGTACGAGGTGATTGAGGGTCGACGGACTTGGAAGTCCATCGTACGGCTGGTGTTCGACAGAATTGCCAGCAGTTGGCAGTCCGGCCAGCGTCTCTAATTCGAAAACGACGCGGCGGGAAGGATCACCGTGCCGAGATCATTCATCCCTTCCTTGATCTCGAACTCAAATCGGCTACGTCCCCACTCGTCGTCCTTGCCGTTGACCGAAACCTTCTCGATCTTGGCCGACTCGTGATTGGCGCGAAAGACGTGCTTGCCGACGGGAATGCCTTTGATCACAACCTCACCATTCTCGTCACTCACGCCGGCGTACGGATGGTCAAGCACCAGCAACAGTGCCTTCATCCAAGGGTGAATGTTGCAGCGAACTTCAACGATCCCTGGCTCGCTCTCGGTCAGCTCCACCACGACTTCTTGATTGGGCGGAATCATCGGATTTTTGGCGGCGTTGTTGAAGAACTGCAGATTGGCGTTGTGGCCGACGGGGTCTTCGTTCGTGATCTTCAACACATCGCCAACTTGCGAGATCAACACGTGGGGCTCGAAGCGACACATCGCGTTGGCCAATGTGAGCTCGTTCTTGGCGGGATCGACCGGATCCAATTTGGAACCACCGCGACCGGTGTAGATGGCCAGGATGACGTTCTTCAGCCCTTTGTTTTCGGGATTCACGATCAATGACTCATCCATCAGCCCCTGCTTGCCACAGAACGCGGCGTCCGCGGTAGCGTTGATGGGACCTTGCTTTGGCGCATCTCCACCGTACTGGAATTTGACCTTCAAATCGCCTGTTTGCGCATTTGCAGGAACCACGTGGGCCAACAGAAGCACAACAGCGACTGCGGACAACATCGAGATCTTCAACTTGGTCTCTCCTTGAGAGTGTCGTGTTCACAATTTGCGCTCCCCATGGTGGTAGAAGCGCAGGGGGTTTGTCAAAGCCCTTTTCCCAAAGGTAATCGGGTCCCAAGGGTAATCGGGCAATCACGGCAAGATGAATGGGGAAAAGCGGTGACTGGTCGACCATCAGGTCAACCAGTCACCGCCCAATTCATTAGTCTTCAGCGAAGAAAGCGCCGTCCTAAAGGTGGGGCTTTGGGTAGGACAACAGAAAGACAATCTTCGGCGGGACGAGTCGCATTCTATTGACTATCGGAAGAATGTCCACCACTAACACGCCTTAAGTGGAAGGAAATTCTCACTCCCCTCCCGAGGTGGTTGTCTGGTGTCGAAGAGGGACTGCACCCCTTACATTTTCCCGCTCGCACACTCGGCGATTGGATTTCATTCTCTTTCTGACCCCGGGCACACGCTACCGGGATCCGGGACCGCTACCGGGATTAGGTGTTCACGATGAAGGTATTGGTGGTTGGCAACGGGGGTCGTGAACATGCCCTGGCCTGGAAGATTTCGCAGAGCCCCCGGGTGGAGCAGGTGTTTGTGGCCCCCGGAAATGCGGGCACCGCCCGTGACGCGACCAATGTGCCCATCGCGGCGACCGATCAGCCGGCCTTGATCCAGTTCGCCAAGGAAAACGGGATCGATTTGACCGTCGTCGGGCCCGAAGCCCCATTGGCCGAGGGCCTGGTCGACGCCATGGAAGCGGAGGGCCTGCGGGTCTTTGGTCCCAGCAAGGCGGCCGCCGCGCTGGAAGGAAGCAAAGTCTTCTGCAAGAACCTGCTCCACACCGCCAACATCCCCACGGCCACTACCAGACGTTTCGCAGCGGCGACGAGGCATCGCGATACATCAAGGACCGTTACAGCGACCCGCAGTGACCCGGTCCACGTGGTGGTCAAAGCCGACGGTCTTGCCGCCGGCAAAGGAGTGATCGTCTGCAGTACCGCGAGCCGAGGCGCTGGACGCAATCGATCGGATCGCCTCGCGGCGTGAGTTCGGCGCGGCCGGCAACGAATTGATCATCGAAGAGAAGCTGATCGGCATGGAAGCGAGCGTGTTGGCGATCACCGATGGCGAGACGATCGTGACCCTTCCGGCCGCCCAAGATCACAAGCCGGCTTACGACGGCGACACCGGTCCCAACACCGGTGGCATGGGCGCCTACTGCCCGACGCCGATCGTGGATGAAGCGATGATGACTCAGATCGAGTCGGATGTGCTGGTGCCGGTCGTGCACGCCATGAAGCGAGCGCGACGCCCATTCAAAGGGGTCCTCTACGCCGGACTGATGCTGACCGCCGCGGGCCCCAAGGTGCTCGAGTTCAACGTCCGCTTCGGCGATCCGGAATGCCAGCCGCTGCTGATGCGACTGAAGACCGACCTGGTAGATGTGCTCGAAGCCACCGTCGACGGTCGGCTCGGCGAACTTGAACCGCTCGAGTGGGATCCGACGACCGAGCATCTGTGTGGTGATGGCCAGCGAAGGCTATCCGGGTGACTACGAAAAGGGACGCGAGATCAGCGGGCTTGATGCTGCCGACGCGATAGAAGACGTCAAGGTCTTCCATGCCGGCACACGACTCGACGGACAACGCGTCTTGTCCGACGGCGGACGCGTGCTGGGCGTCACCGCGCTCGGGATCGACGATCAGCGTCGCGAAGCTGCAGGCCTACAAAGCGGTCAAGGAAATCCGCTGGCTCGGCGCCTGGTGCCGCAAAGACATCAGCGACAAAGCCCTGCTGCTCCGCTACTCGTAGGCGAGTCTCTCCGAGACTGTAAGAACGCAGCAAGCTGCGTCACCCGCTGTCGCTCACGAGTCTCGGAGAGACTCGCCTACGGATGCGCGGCGTAGTGACAAAATACGGCGGTGACCGGCGAGGTCCTTGATGAATCGTAGGTCCTCGAATGCGACCCGACTCGCCAGCCAGATTCTGCACAGGCCTCGGCGATCATCGGACTGAGTTCCATAATCAATCGACCGCCGGGCCGCAATCGCTCGGGAATCTCTCGAAAGATTCGTTCGATCACCTCCGTCCCCTTGGGTCCGGCAACAAGCGCCTCGACCGGTTCATACTGACGCACGGTGGCGGCAAGCTGCTGGTACTCCGCCTCGCTCACGTAAGGCGGATTGCTGCAGACCAAATCAAACTGCTCCGGTTGATCGCACCGAACTCGAACAGGTCACTCTCCAAGAAGTCGGATCTGCTCGGTCGACGTCGTGTTGCTCGGCATTCCAGCTGGCAATCTTCAACGCAGCCGGCGCTGCGATCGACCGCCGTGATCTCGGCATCTGGGCAAGTGCTTGGCGAGTGTGACCGCGATCGCTCCACTGCCAGTTCCGATGTCGGCGATCTGCAGGGGCACGTCCCTCGACCGTCATCGCCGCGGCACAGTCGAGTGCCTCCACGACCAGGTGTTCTGTTTCCGGTCGTGGAATGAGCGTGTCCTCGGTGACGCGAAACCGAAGCGAATAGAACTCTCGGTAGCCAACCAATTGGGCGACCGGCATGCCTTCGCCGCGGCGTCGAACCATCTCGCGAAAGGCAACCCGCTGCTCCTCGCCAGGCTCTTCGGCGAAGGCGGTGTAGAGTTCAACACGGCTGCAGCCGCGGACGTGAGCCAGCAATACCTCGGCATCCAGTCGCGGCGATTCGCTGCCGCGTTGCCGAAAGAAATCGGTCGTCCATTGCAACAACCGCAGCACCGTCCAGGGCTCAGGCGATCCTTTGGTTGTCGCCCTTGCTATTCCGAGCTCTGTGACATGGCTTCCACTGGAGTGACGCGATCGGTGCGAGTTGAGTCGGTCATGACGATCAGTCGACCATGTCACCGCGGAGCTGATCGCGATCGTATTCAATCAACGCTTCGGTCACCGGCGCGAGGTCACCAGCAATGATCTGATCCAGCTTGTAGAGGGTCAGATTGATGCGGTGATCGGTCAGGCGATTCTGTGGGAAGTTGTAGGTGCGAATCCGTTGACTGCGATCTCCCGAACCGATCAAACCTTTTCGGGTCGCCGCCTGCTTGGCCGCTTCCTCTTCCCGCTTCTTCTCGTAGATCCGAGCTTTGAGCACGCGGAGTGCCTTGGCAAGATTCTTGTGCTGGCTCTTTTCATCCTGGCACTGAACGACGATGCCAGTGTCGTGATGCGTCAAGCGAATCGCCGATTCGGTCTTGTTGACGTGCTGGCCGCCGGGACCCGAAGCCCCGAACTTGTCGACGCGATAATCATCGGGCTTGAGGTCGACTTCCACATCCTCGGGCTCCGGCATCACGGCAACGGTCGCGGCCGACGTGTGAACGCGTCCTTGGGTTTCTGTTTCTGGAACACGCTGGACGCGATGTCCGCCCGACTCGTACTGCAAGTCTCGATAGACCCCTTCGCCTTCCAGGGTCAGGGTGATGTCCTTGAATCCACCCTTCTCGGTCGGCGCTGGCATCCATGATCTCGGTCTTCCATCCGCGTTGCTCCGCGTAGCGTCGATACATCTCGTACAGATCGCGGGCGAACAACGCCGCTTCGTCACCTCCGGTCCCGGCCCGGATTTCCATCACACAGCGGGTTCGATGACTGTCCTCACCACCGACGGTCAACGACAACAACTCGTCCCAAAGCTCCTCGCGCTGTTCGCGCAACGATTCGATCTCGGCCTCTGCCATCTCGCGCTCGTCGACATCCTCGGCCGCTTCAGCCATCTCCTTGCAGCCGCGGATCTCGTCGGTCAATCGCTTGAATTCGCGATACTTGGTGGCGATCTTGGCCAACCCACCGTGCTCGCGCGCCGCGGCACTCATCAGCGCCCCGTTGCCGAGCACCTCGGGGTCCGACATGTCACGTTCAAGCTGATGGAATCGCGTCAGCTTTTCTTCCAGCGTATCGCGTATCGATCCACTCATGAGGGATGTCTTTACAGAGGAGGTTGCCGTCGCATCAGACCAGGCAGCGTTCACAAAAAGAGCCGCGACGGTCCGATGGCGATCAGACCGCGCGGCTGTGATGCAAGGATCAGATACGGCAGCTACTTCTTCTTGCCCTTTCTTTGGCGCAAGGCTGCCGTAGGTTCCGGCAGCAAACTTCTTCTGGAACTTGTCGATCCGGCCAGCCGTGTCGACGTATTTCAGCTTCCCGGTGTAAAAGGGATGACATTCATTGCAAATGTCGATCTTCAACTCGGGGCGGACACTTCGAGTCGTGAACGTGTTGCCACAACCACAGCTAACGGTGGTTTCCTGGTAATTGGGGTGGATGCCGTCTTTCATGGCGTTCGGTCGGTCTTTCTCGGTGTTCGGAAGGAGGTGCTGGCTTTGGGTACAGCACCGGGGAA
Organism: Pirellulaceae bacterium; assembly: GCA_963767665.1. GTDB lineage: Bacteria > Planctomycetota > Planctomycetia > Pirellulales > Pirellulaceae > Rubripirellula. The sequence goes on along the minus strand of CAVYFC010000008.1, from coordinate 1,338,578 downwards.
CCCAGAAATGTACGCCACGGGCATGCTCTTGTTCAAGGGCTCTCGTAGCCAGTCCTTTTCCGCTGGACACGTTTAGCGTCGCGCGTCAGTATTCCGACCGCCGCCGCCATCGATTCCAACTCCAAATTTCGCCGCTTCCAGCGATCGGCGACGATCGTGTCGATCACCAACTGGCTGAGGTGGTAAACGATCATCGGAACCACGCTGACGCCGCAGTCGATCGCGATCTGCAGGCCAACCATCAACGTTTTCTGGCTCCCAGCGATCCCGACCGCAATCTGACTCTCGCGCCCAAGCCCCGCCGCTTCTTGCCGAGACCAATCCCCAAGTACAGGGCCAGGCAATGAATCGAGGATCGCCGCCAGAAGCACGGCCAGGCCTGAGAGCCATGCCACGGTCGCCTCGGAACCTTCCCCCTCCGCCGTCATGGCGCTGGCGACCGAACCGAACAACACCATCGCGAGAATCCCGACTTGCCCGCCCAGCGAGAGCCGGTAGCCGGTTGCGATCAGCCCAAGCTCCTGCCCCCAGCCGCCGCATCACCTGGGCCAGAATCAGGGGACAGACAACCAACAACGCCAACTTCTTGACCTGGGCGACCGCGTCGATCTCGGCCTGCTGGGACAGGACCAACCAGATCCCGAGCGGGACGACGACCACGCAGGCCAGATTGGTGACCACCGTCGTCATCATCGCGATCGAGTCGTCACCTCCCGCTTTACGTGTCCAGACCGACGCCGACGCCAGAGTGAAGGGACGATGGAGGTCACGAACAAGCCCCCAAAGAGGCTCTCGGGCAGCAGCCACATCCAGGGCAAGGCAGAGCAGCGGGACCGCCACCACATTGATAGCAATCGCTAATAGGGAGGGGAACGGTTTGGCCAGACTTCGACGAACGGTTTCCGCCTGAAGGGTCACCCCCATCGCCCACATCACCGCGAACACGATCGCGTTGCGGAGCAGTCGACATCTCCAGCAGCGGCTGCAAATGATCGGCAAAGAAAAACCCGAGCGAAAAGCAGATCGCCAAGCGAGATCAAAAACCAGTGCTTTGTGAGACTTGCCCACATCTTGCCTTCTTCCCAAACGACCTATCGGTGAAACAGGCCGTGAATCTAAGATCGCAGTGCGGCCAAAGAAACAGGATACAGTCTAGCTAGCATCGCCGAAGCCCCTGCGAATTGAGCGGGCCGACGGTTGAGGCTATCGAATCACGACGCGTCGGGAAAGGATTCCCATGCATGAACGAACGCAGCGAGCCGTCGCGCGGCTGATGTTCGTTTTCTGCTGCGCGGTCCCCACCATGCTGACCATGGCCTGTGTGATCACAACCTGGACGCCCTGGTATCACCACCGCGTCGTTGGCCACGATGCAACGCGAGATCAGCCGCGAGACCGGCTTGGTCGTCGAGATCGGAGACTTTCGCACGGCCAGCACCGAGCACGCTCCACCTGTACGCTGTCCGACTGCTCGAGCCCGAAACACGTCGTGAAGTGGCGCGGGTCCGAGAGGTGCAGTGGGTCAGGCGATCGGATGAAGCGACCATTCTGCTTCATCAACCTGAACTGCAATCCAGCCAGTTAGCGGGCGTTTGGCGGATGGTCCACGACCGATTCCTTTGCCGCCCCGAGTACACCGATGTGCCCGTGCAAATCGCCGGCAACGATCTGACCATTCACAGTCGCAGCGGGGCGCTGACGCTTCGCGATGTCGATGCCTGGGTCCGCTCGGATGACCAGGGAACGGAAGCGACCATTCAGTGTCTTCCGGCAATGACTCCCTCGGAGGTGCCGCTGATCATTAGGTTCGGCGAGACCGCAGCGAGGAGATTCCGGCAACGGACTGGCTGCTCAATACGCAAGGCACTGCCCTGCCCTGCTCCGCCGTTGCTGAGTTCCTGCCACAATTGCAGGGCCTGGGAAGCGAAGCCATGTTCTCGGGAACCTTTCAGTGGAGGCAGCAGTCCGATCGCTGGTCCATCGATCTGGCGGGATCGAGGTTTGAGCAGATTTCACTGGACCGATTGTTTGAGCAGCATGCCCATCGACTTTCGGGCCTCGGGTCATTGCAACTGGATCGATGCCGCATCGAGCCGCACAATCGCCGCAGCGACATTGCCGGATCCTTTCGAGCCAAAGATGGTCTGATTGGGCGATCGTTACTGACCTCGGCCAATCAGAATCTTGGACTTCGAACTCGAGACTCCCCGAGGGCTGGCTGGACGCTCCCGGGGACATTCCGTTCGATCGCCTGGCCATCGGCTTCAACATCAACAACACGCAACTAAGGCTCGATGGAATTTGTCGAACCGAACCGGATACGAGAGTTATCCTGCCGGAGTCGCATTGCTTCTCAACGGCTATCCGCTGGTGCATTCGTCCTCAGAAACGCTCGAGTCGCTACGGGTGATCGCTGCGATTGCACCGGCTCACAGCGTTCCAGTTCCACTGTCGAACCAGACCAGTTGGCTGACCAACGTGTTCCTTCCACCCAGTCGTCCACTCCCATCTCACGAGGGCTTGCCGCCGCGAATTCGCTCGGCAGGTAACTGGGAGGGAGGCCCCTCGGTATCGCAGCCCCAGTAGACGGCCCAGCGACGCGGCTTTCTACCGTAACCGAGTCTCTCCGAGACTCGAAATCCAACGCGACAAAGCCGCAAAAGTCCGCCTTGCAAACACGAACCGACAGACGTCTGACAGAACGAGCTCCGGCAGACGTTCAACCTGAAACATGCGCGAAGCAGCTAGGGTCGAATCCGATCCGAACGGCAATCTCCCGTTCGAAAGAATGCATCGATCGCCATGACCGCGAATTGCAATCCAATGAAGACCGTCAACCACATCAGCACGCCGGAGGTGAATCCGTAGCTGTGCAGTCCGATCCCAAGTTCATTGGTGCCGAACCAACTCCATGCCGTGACGATGTTGCCGCCGATTGCAAGCAGCGAAAAGCCTCGCGGCCCCACCATCCCATCCCATCGTGCATGCAGCATCAAGGCGTTCCAGATCACGATCAGCAAGGCACCGTTCTCCTTTGGATCCCAACCCCAAAACCGCCCCCAACTGTCATCGGCCCACAAATCCGCCCAGCACGGTGCCGACAAAGCTGAACAGGATCCCAAAACAGGCCGCCCCGTAGCAGCAGCGATACAGATCGTGCAGCGTCTTCTTGCCTCGTCTGCAGCCAGCCTGCAATCAAGTAGCCGATGCCAAGGGTCCCGGCGACCAGCGTCGCCACGTAGCCCAAGGTGACGCTGATCACGTGCGTCGCGAGCCAGAACTGCGTATCGAGCACCGCTTCCAAGACGGGCATGGTGTCTCCCGTGTTGAGACCCGTAGGCGACCAACAGAGTCAACACGCCCGCCGAAGCAGCCAGCACGTTACCAATCCCGTATCGGAAGATGCGTTCCAGGATCAGACCAAACACCACGGCCGCCCAACCGATGAAGACGGCCGAGGAATAGATGTTGATCACCGGAGCGCGACCGGTGATCATGATACGGCAGATGATCGCCGCCGTATGAATCACGACCGCAACGAGCAAAGCACCCCAGATCGCCTGGCGAAGCCGAGGCAGATCGACGGCGAAATAGATCAAACCAAGCACCAACGCGATCAGAGTACAAAAACATGGCAACGCCGGTGGGCCAATTCGACTGCATCCATCGCTCCATCGCACCAACTTGTCGTTGTAACCTGGGATCTCATAGGTGCTGACCAGGCTCAGGTGCTCATCCACGGCCTTGTTGAAAACCTCCGTGTCGCTGATCGCCATAGGCCTTGATCATCTCACTGAACGTTTCGATTCCGGCCCGCTGGTGGCGGATCGGCTTCCGCTCCGGCCTTGGCCAAGTCGCTGTAGTAGTCAAAGAACGCCGGAGCCAAACGCATCCCAGCGAGGGTCCAGCGGATCGGCCGCGATCGTCGCCTGAGCCGGGAGCGACGATCGCAGGAGCGGTCATGTTCTTGAGCGCATTCATGCGATTTTCCAGCTCGCGCAGCGCGAACATTTGTCGCGTCTGCTCGTCGGCACCCGGGAACACTTTCTCAAACTCCTCGGCCGGAATCTCCTCCGGGATCGGCAGCCCGAACGAAGCCGCGGTCAATGTGTACTGACGAGTTCGACTGTCAAGCTCCACCAGTTTGCGTTCCTTGAAAGAGCGATCACGAGGTTCCTTCTCAATCGCCCGATCGACCTGCTTTCGAACCCGTCCCCAGTTTTCACTGATCTCGTTCAATGAGTAGAGCTTGCTCTTGCGACGACTCAAACCGAGCTCGCTGCGTACCTCTTCGGCATCGATGCGAAACATCGGCAAGTAGCGAAGCTCTTGGCTATTGACGGCGACTTCCATCAACCATTGCATCGCGGACAGCTTCTTACCTTTGGCATTTTCCTTGTTCGCCGACGGCCATGCCAGACTTGTCATCCTTCGCGGAACTTCCCTCCACCTAAGAACACGTGCCTGAATCGCCGGGCGGCGCGGTTTCGAGATGGAAGTCTCTCGAGATTGCTGATCGCTTTGAGTGATTGGCGAGCGTACGAATCCAACGGCATCACGCGTCCGCGATACTCGGGTCGGAATCTTGCCGGCGGTGTAAAAGTCGAACTTGCGTCACGCGGCTCTGTGGTCGCATGCGGAACATCACCGCCTGCCACGGAACCAACATGAACGACAGCCAGCAACGCAAATCCACCAACGGTCAACAAGACGGGAAGGTTCGATCGGACCGCTTGCGGTTCCAGGTCCCGACTCGAAAGCCCGCTCAAGCTCGGCTTTCGTTTCTCGCTCGCGCCGCTTCAAGAATCGGGTCAATGTCCCGAAGAAGTGGGCCAGCATACCCAATGCGGTGATGCTGCAAGCAACGTAGGGAATCAGCCAACCGGAATTACGGACCACCTGGATCCCGGTCATCTCCTTGCCACCCGGCAAGTGCTGTGTAATTCGATTGATAGAACGTCTCACCACGATAACGAAGCGGATTGTTCATCCAAACGCGTTCGCGTCGATCTTCCCCAGTCACCGGGTCGACAATCCGAATGAATGAAGAGTAGTCGCGAGTCGTCGCGGTCCCGCTGTAGTTGACCTGGCGAACATCCTCCAATTGCACCCAGTATGGTTTGACTTCGCGATGCAGCTTCAAACCAAGGTTGTACGTCTGACCTTCGACTTCCACCTAGTCAAAAATGTCTTTGGCACTGCCATCGGGTACCAGAATTTCGCGGTCCGAAAGCAGTTGGCTGACCAGGTACTTGCCGCAGCGACTCACCTGAATCCTTGTCGAGCAATTCCACGTAGGCGGATGCCAAGATTCATCTGGCTATCGGTACCGCCGGACTTGCTTCGCTCCACCGCTCGGACCTCCAATCCGACACCCGTGTCGGCGAGGTTCTCGCTGGGATCGACGTCCTTCAAGGGTCGAGTTCTCGTAGAACGCCAAGACACGCACGTTGACCGGAAGCGACTCGTCGTCAATCAGGGCGCCGGACCGCCAGGCGGTCTGCAACCGAGAGGCGGGAATCGCCGTGACGAACTGGTTGTCATCTTCACTCGCGAATCAAGGTCATCTCAACTTGATCCAGATTGACCAGCGTATTGGACGACTGCCCTTCGACGAGACTCAATCGCTGCTCGAGCTGTCGATCGCCAAACACGAACTGACCGACCATCAACAAGCCAACTCCAGCATGCAGCAAAACGTTGCCTCCCTGACGATCGAAAACCAAGATGCAGTCCGATCAGCATGATGATGCCGGCACCCAAACCCTTGGTCAGTTGCCAAACAATTCGCAGACCTGGATCGCCAATTCGGAATCCCGGAAAACAGGCAGTAAGCGACAAAGACGCCGCACACGATCGCAGAAGCCATAGGCAATGACTTGACGGTTGAGTTGGAGATTCGACTCGCAGCCGACACCCAACCCAATGCCGAGAGCTGTCAGCGCCGCCAGCACCGCTGCCCACAGCGCTTGGTAACTGATCGGAGGAACGCCCTGCAGACCATCGCTGCTGTGGCCCGCTGCAACGACCACCGCTGCCACCAGAATGCCCGCGACGATCATAGCCGATCCCCGCCGATCAGCCTGCCCCCGACGATTGAATCTTGAAACGTGTCACCTTGGCGGCGATCAAGTTGACGATCAACAGGAACCCGATCAGTGCCCCCCCCGGAAATGGAATGACCCCGGAAACGGCGCTCATGCGGAAAGAAAGCCTGTGGGAAGAAATCATCGATGTGCAGCATCGCGATCCACGACAGGAAGTATCGCTGCTTCACCTCCAGCATGTTCATTTCGTCTTGGGCGAGCGTACCGACCAAGACAATCACCAGAGAGCATGCAAACAGCGCAACGGTCAACTTCAGCGAACCGAGCATCTGGAGCACGGCGGCCCCGAATGAACGGGTCGATTCATGCTGCGTGATCGGCGATTTGGCGTCGGACGTGATCGTGGCCATCGTCACACTTTCCCTGGAAGAAGGAATTGGGATTGGAGGGTGGGCTAGAGATTCAACTCGAGCGAATTGAGGAACGAAGCAATCGCCTCGGACTGACTCCGTCACGGTCTGCACCGGTCCTGTCATCTTGACGAAGAAGCTGATCCCATCTTCCAGTGGGATGATCGTCGCGTCGATGGCGTCCCCGCTTTGACCATCGGCTCCTGCTTAAGAAGAACCGCTGGGCAGGCCGTCCGTCAACTTCTAACTGCTTGTGCATCGGCCAGCGCCTTGTCGACCATCTCATCAGGAGCTTGGTCTCCGCGAACTTGACCAATCCATCTGGCAACATTGCCGCGAAGATCTCCACCAGCGGGTATCACGGTCAACTCGGCCGCCGAATCCTCTGGTCCCACTGAGAAGGCCGCCATCCGCATGCTCGTCTTCTGGCCATCCCGCCAACCTTGGGGCGTTCAAACTTCAACCGCTCCTCGTCCGGGGCCGACGATGGAGCGGCGCTCGAAGCACGGGCGGAACGGGGCTTCACGTGAACGGGGAGCTGGCTCCCCGATAGAACCTGCGAACGGGGGGGACATGGCTGATGAGGATTCGTTCGGATTGCCAACCAGATCGACCCAGATTCCTTTCGCGTCGGCTGAAACGACATCGAACTGCTCACCCTCGGCCCACTGTTTGTCCGAGGGGGATAAACCGAGCTGTCCACGCCAGCGATTGACGTTCATCTTGACTTGCGACTCCCAGTCCTCCTGACGCTCAAGCTTGGAAACGCTCACATCCAGTTGTTTCTCCGGCGTATTGACGTCAATCGAGGCAAACCGAAACTCCTTGTTGGCTCCCTGACGCCAACCCTCTGGCAGTTGGCCTAGGTCCGGAACCTCATCACCAAACTCGATCTTTTCCACGAATTCGCGAAATGTCGTGTCGATCTGTTCGATCGCCGTCTCGGGGCCAGTCACCTTGAAGAACCAAACCTCTTGGCCTTTGGGGAACATCGCCGCCAACATGCGCTCGTTGCCCGCCCGAAGCTGCTCGGGAACCTTCGTCGAAATTTCGTACACCTCCACCGGAGCCGGTCTGCTGCAGCCAAAAGCGAACATCCAAGGCACCAAGACCAGCGTCAGCATGCGAAATCGCGAGCTCGAACTGGCTTTGTGGGGGGTAAACAACGGGGAGAGAGCAGTCGTCATATCGACCTGTGCTTGCGTGACGAATCCGATTCATGCGGGCCACGAGTTGGCCGCCGGGGTGGGGGCGCCAGAACAAGCGGCCTCGGTTCGCGCAGTTTCTGCACCGAGGCACCGGCGGCGGCGCGGGATTTCCTATCCGTACTATAAACCCCGAAGCCTGATGGTTCGTACCCGGCATTCGCTACTTGTGACAGCATGTCACAGCGAGGTTCGCCCAGAGCGGGAAAGATGGACGCCATTTGCCCGTTCACCGGCCCATTCGAGGGTGGCTTCCCAGTTTCAGATCCAACGCAGGCGTGTGGTCCTGCACACCCTCACATCCCACCGCAAATTGCCATTTTGCACGATTGCTCAGCTGGCTCGACTACTGTAGCCGAGCCTCTCCGAAGCTTGGATTTCGCTGCATTGCTGCGTGCAATGTCGGCCCCAGTCCGGCTGTTAAGAGCCAGTGCAGGTGTAAGAAATCAGTGCGGGCGCAAAAATCAGCTGCCGTAGTTGTGGGTCCGCATCTCCGAGACGCACGTTCGCAGCTTTGCTGCGTTGAATGCGAGTCTCGGAGAGGCCCGCCTACGGTAACGCCGCACGTCGAGCTAACCACCCCAACCCATCAGACCAATCAACGAGTCGGTCAACGAACTCACTGGCGTCGCCGGATCTGAATAGGTCCACATATTGCGCACAAGGTCTGTCAGGAGCATTCCTCCGAGACTCAACACGCAGATGATCAGCATCAATGTCACGCACTGCAGTGTCGTAAAGGGAACCTCGTAGCCACCCATCGAGGAAGAAACGACCGACGTTCCCGCCGAATCATCGATCGCGATCGCCTCGCCCTCCTCGTCCAGGGCGAGCACATCATCTGCGTCCGCATCGGCTGCGAAGACATCGCCGCCGAGGGGCTCGGCCTCACCGAATTCAACCGGTTCACCAAGTGCCTCGGAGTCCTCCACTTCGATTACCTGACTTCCACTCTCGATGTCCGCATCGAGTCCGATCCCAGATGGAGAGAGCTGAAATTCTTCATCCGCATCAAAATCCACACCGGAACCGACTCCACTTCCAGGACGTCGGCCGCTGCCGCTGCTGCCGCCATCGGACAATTCGGCACCGAGGTCCAGCGCGGAGATGCTGCTTCCCGCCAGATCCAGCGGCTCACTTTCCAGCGAAAGCCCACTATCGGAGGGGCTCATCAAATTGATTCCGCTATCGCCAGCGACGGAAATGTCGCTGCCAGCGCTACCCAGGACGAGGTCATCATCGTCATCAGCGATCACCAAGTCATCGTCATCAGCCAAGGCATCATCGATACCACTCAAGGCCGAGTCGCTTAATGCATCAGCACCGATGCTGCTACCCAAGCCAGAGGAGGCAAGCAGGTTCTCGCTGTCGCCGCTGATCAGACCACTGCCCTGTTGCTCGGCACCCAACAGATCGAACTCACTCAGGACGTCCGCACTGCGGCTGCTCTTGGACCCAGCGTCCGATCCAAGCATGTCGTCAAGATCGTCCATCATTTCCAGGTTGCTGGCACCCTCGCCACCTAGCTGCGAGCCAGGTCCGGCACTTTCCAGTCCGCTGCCAAGCACCTCCATGCTGCTATCGCCATCATCGCCAATCAGTTCTTCGCCACTGTCATGGTCTTCGGGCCCCGCTCGAGAAGCTCAGGTCGCTTTCGCTCTCGAGTTTGATGTCATCGCTGTCCTCGTCGCCGCCGATATCGATGACACTGCTGCCGCCGACACTTCGTTCGCCGTCTGGGGGCAACACATCGGGATGCGATTCGGAGATCTCACGAAGCTCTTCGTCAGTGACCGGACCGGTGCTGCCGGCATTTGGTTCAACCGCCAAATCCAATTGGGCGGAGTCGTGCGAGATCGCCATGTCTTTGAGTTGCAAGCTCGGACGAATCGATCTCCAGCAGATCGTCCCCTTCGCTCTCCATCATGAAGTCGCTGTCGTATGGCAACGATCTCGACGTCGCTGCCACTCCCCTCGGAGGTCAACCAGATTGACGTCGCTGCCACCACTACCAGGGATCAATGACTCATTGCCAAGTCCTAGATCGCTCCCCGATCCCCAGCTCGCTTCCGCTAGCAGCTAGATCTTCGGCCAAGTTCTCGATCGCATCTTCGGGAAACTTCCAGCTCGTTCCGTCGCGGAAACCGCGAACTTGCCCTTGGCTACGAAGGTCGACAAGTCGGTCGGTGGAAATTCCGAGTTTCGCAGCAGCTTCTTCAAGCGACAGGTAGTTTGCCATTCGACTTCTTCGGCTCCGATAGACCCCGTCAACATGCGGGATCGTCGATAGGTGATGAGACAAGGGAAGGTCGCGATGAACTTCCTTTGCAACTCAACCACCCGTCGCGAAGTCACCGGCGACCAAACTGCCGAATCTCTTCCGGCAGCGGCGATGTGGCATTGAGTTGCAATGAAAAGTCAGCATCGATCGGACGGCTGCTGACCAGCCGGATCGTTCCCGACCTATCGATATGATACACAGCCATCCAGGATTTTCCGGTATGAACTAGCGTAATTATCTGAGTTCCCGAGCCGTCAGAATGGGAAAATCCGATCATGTCGCCGGCGGCACCGACTTTCGATAGGGCCGTCGGATCCAACGGGGTCACGACCCCGCCAACAGGCGCCGCCGATTCCCCTGAGGGTAGCGGGGGCTGGCTGATCCCGATCGAGGCGATTCCGATCAGGAGACCCATGGCCCCAAGAAACGGCAGCATCCGCACTCCCTGAGCATGCGAAGGGGAGTCGCCTCGCGGCCTGAATTCGTTGTCTTTCTGCATCCAACCCAATCCTTCGGCGTCTTGAAAGCGTGCCCGCGGCACGGAGAGGCTGTCAAAAAATCGTGTGGCTTGCTGCTGGTCCGCAGTTGCAAGGCGGAACTTCGCAACTTTGCTGCGTTTCTTGCGAGTCTCGGAGAGATTCGGAAAGTCTCGGCGACGGCAAAAACTGCCGCCAATCGAAAAACGGACTGCCGCTGGAGGTCTCCTCGATCGCCCGATCGTAAAGACCAGACTCCAACGGCCGCAAGATGAGTGCGGCGGCCAGAACAAGGGCGCACCGCTCAGAACAAGTGGACAGCTGGGGGTTGGTTCGTCGGGCGACAGTGGCCTCGTCGCTTCGACCCCAGGCGGGAGCCGCAGGAAGGCGGCGGGGCTGAGAAAATTTTCTGATTGGGTGGAGTTGGAGGCTGGCAACGGTCGATCCGATTGTTTGGATCGATGTAGCTGGCGCGGTTGGTCGGAAAATCGACCATTCAAGCCGGTGCGGCAACCGCATCCGAGATCCCACTCCAAACCAGAGGTCTGATTGTGAGTATCCGTGTCGGGAAGTCCGCATTCACCGCCAATGTCCAACCCAAAGCCCCCGAGGACACGAACGATCTAGGGCAATCGATTCCCCAAGCGACGGGTTGCAAGCCCGTTGGTCACCGTGGTGCTGGGAACGGCTCTGTCGGGCGCTTTCTACGCGCTCGTCTTCACCGTGCCCTGGGCCCCGCTGCAACGTTACTTCCTTGGGCCATCCGATTGCCGTGGCCGCCACGGTGCTGTTCTGGTTTGCCGTCGCCGTCCTGATCGCCAAGTGGCTGAGCGTCGTGGCCCAGTCGAATCAGTTGGCAGCGATTCGGGACGAAGACTCTGCTGCCACCCACCAGCGAAGAGACGCCTGCCAACCGCTGGCTCGAGGAGAATGACGCCGGCCATGTCGCACGTCGCTGGCTCACGGAATTGAGCAAGCTCCCGAGCGGAGATCCGGGCCAGTCAATTGGTCGGACGGCTGAGTGAGTTGCTGACGCAGGCAGTCGCAGCGAGGTTCCACCAAACATTTGGCGGACGACCTTCGCGAGCTGTCGGCGCGAGATGCCGATGCGGCGCACGACTCGCTGGGTCTGGTCCGCATCATCATCTGGGCAATCCCGATGCTCGGCTTTCTAGGAACGGTCATTGGGATCACGCAAACGCTCGGCGGGCTTGACTTCACCAATGGTTCGGCCGCGGTTGAGAACCTCAAAAGTGGGCTGTACGTGGCCTTTGATACCACGGCGATTGGCTTGGTCTTGTCGGTGCTGGCGATCTTTCGTGCAGTTCCCAATTGAGCGTAGTGAGCAACGACTTCTGGCCACGATCGACTCACGAGTGGGACATCTGCTGTCGGCGAGTCTGCCGAGCGACGAAACCTCGGACAATCAAACGGCGTTGATCGCAGACCTGTGCCGCGGAGTTCAGGCGGCGGTCGCCGAATCGCTTGACAACCAAGCGAAACTTTGGCGTCAAACAATCGACGAAGCACAACGGCACTGGGAACTGGTTCAGGACGACAATGCCAACCGCATCGTCGACGCGATCGAGAGCTCGCTGATTCCGGCGCTAACGAATCATGCACAAAGCCTTGACCGCGGCCAGTTCCGGTGTCAGCCAGGAACTGGTGAACAATGCGATCGCTGGCGAAACACGTTGGACGAAGCCCAAGCAATCGTTCGTGAGGCCAACCAGGACTCGGCACATCAGTTGATCGAAAGCTTGGAAGCGATCCTGCAACCATCACTACAAGATCACGCCACGGCGATTGATGAGGCGGCACGTACATGCTGCCGATCGACTCGAACGGCAATGGCAACGTTGGCAGGAATGCGATTCAACCATCATTCCGAATCGCATTGTCGCCCAGCAGCAATCGGTGGTGCAACAATTTGAAACGCTGGCCGACACCCAACGGGGCACCGAGTCGATCCTGGCACTTCAGCAATCGCTTGATGCAAACCTGCAGCGACTCAATGCGACCAACGCAGCGATCGATCGAAGTATCTCAGCGGCGGCGGGAGATGGAATGGCCGAGGCGATGCGTTTCCTTGCCCGAGCGGTCGACGTGCTGGCGAAGCGATTGCCAGATCAAGAACCTTCAAGAAGCTTCGAGGCGTGCAGCATGAGCAGGCGACGACGCCAAGGTCTCTCGCCATCTCTGTTCCCATTTCTGGCTGTACTTGTCTGCACCCTGGGCACGCTGATCCTGTTGCTCGCCCTCGTTGCAGAGAATGCCACGGCGGCTGCGAACAGAAAGCAAGAGCTGAACAAGCAAGCCGCAGCAAACGATGCCGTGGCCGCCGCGGGGCCTCCCCGTATGAGCTCGGGCATCGGTCGAAGACGCTCCTTCGCGAGGAGGAGTTTCGCGTCAACGAGTTGGTGGCCGTTCGCGACCAACAGACATGCCGAACTGGCATCGCGGCGAGATGAAATGACCCATCTGGATGATCACATCGACCGCCTGCGTCAGCAAATCAGCCAGCTCAATGAAGAAGTGCGACGAGGCGACCGGCGAATCCGAAGCGTCTTCGATCAGCGACACCGCGATCGACGAGATCGAAGCGACAAGATCGACGCAGAAGAAAGAAGCCATCAAGAAGCTTCGGGAGGAAGCAGCCGACCATCACCGCGTGTCGTCATCGTACCTCACAAGGGACCCAACGGAACCGATCGTCGACCCGTCTATCTGGAATGCCGAGCCGACGGAATCACGATTCGGCCAGAGGGCTCGCAGATCCCATTGGAATTTCTTGAGAACGCCGGCTACTCGGCCAATCCACTTGATGCGGCTCTGCGAACGATTCGCATGCACGTCGATGCAGACCTATGGCGACTCGGTCCCTCCCTATCCATTGCTGGTGGTGCGGCCGGATGGGATCGATTGCTATGGCGCGGCACGCCGGCCATGCAGGATTGGGACGATCAATTCGGGTATGAACTGGTTCCCGCCGAAGTCAAGTTGGCGTTTGCCAAGCCCGACCCGAACCTCAAGCGGCGGAGTCGACGTCGCGATCAACACTGCCGCCGCGGAGCAACGCGTTCGGATGGCGATGGTCAATCGAGTCTCGGAGGCCGCGGCTCCCTGGGTGGAACCGTGCCGCGGATCTGGCCAATCATCACGAACCAGCCTTCCTACCCTCTCGGCCGCGGCCCTCGATCGGGCCGGGCGAGCCAACGGTTTCGGACAACTGCGTGACAGCCTCCCAGATTTTCGTTCTGGAAATCATCGGGGACAGGCACCGTCTGCGAATGGGGGCTCTCCGTACGGCCAGGGGCCGCAGATCGGATCAGTCACCGGGAACGGTTATGCCACCAGCGGTTCGGACTTCAATGACTCCGGGGCCGCGGCCCGACGAATGGCCGAACAGATGCAGGCAGCGGCCAATGAGATGCGATCGGAGGGCAAGGCTGCCGTTCCCTGGATCGCCTGCGGATGCGATGAATCCAGCTGCAGAACTCAGTTCCCCGATGGGCAACCACTATGCCGACTTGGCGGCTCCCGGAAATGCGAGCCAAGCTGCGGATCGGTTGAAAGCGGGTCGCCCGGAGGATGGTCCCAGCACTCGGGATGCCGATGGTTCGGAATCCAACGGTTCAGAATCTGGGAACCTGCCGAACGAACCCCTCGCAGGTGACGCCTCGGGCGACTCGGTTCCGAGCCAATCGCTCGGCAGCGAGGGCCTGCCAGGAGACGGACTTGCCTCCCGAGCCCCCTCGGCGACTACGGCTGCAAGCAATCCAGAGAGTTCTCAGAGTGGCGCCCCCTCTGGCTCCAGTTCGCCAAGTGGGGCTCAACCTTCGCAAGCGATGCAGCAGTTGCAGAACACGCAGGGAGCTCAGCAGATGCAGGGCTCGCCCACGATGACGGGATCTCCCGTGATGATGGACCAGAAGACATGGCGAATCGATCCAAGGATGTCTCCGCCACCGACGATGGACTTCAACATGCAACCTCCCAGCGGAGTGACCGCCGAACTTGGTTCGCCGCCAGGGCCGCGATTGGGCGCTGCCCGAATCGGTGGCCGGGATGCACGGCAATGCGATCGTGCGAACGATTCGACTGCAGTGCTATCCCGACCGCTTTGTGTTGTTGCCGGCGAAGAACGAAGGTGCAACCGAAGTCTTCGCGTTCTTCAATGGTGACATCGACCGGGCCACGCTTGAACTCGCCACGGCGCTGCGCAACCGGATCGACCAGTGGGGTCCGGCTCTGCCCGGCGGGCGTTGGCAACCCAGACTGGAAGTTCAAATCACAGCCGCAGTGACAATGCGATTCCATCAGCTGCGAACGCTGATGAACGGCAGTGGGATCGAACTCCTTGGGAGGGAGTCGCCATGATGCAGATGCGAAAGAAACGTGCCGTCTTGGAACTGGGACACGATGCCTTTCTCGACATCGTCGCCAACCTCGTCGGAATCCTGATCATTCTGGTCGTCGTTCTAGGCTCGCAGTCAACCGCCGTGATTGAGGAGATCAAGGAGCATTTGCAGGAGGACTCGGTCACCGACCGAGCCCACTACGCAAGCGACGAACAACTGGCGCAAGCTATCCCAACAAGCGATGCGGGCGGCCTCCGCCCAGGCGGACTCCAATCGCTTCGAAGGACTTGATCAAGAAGTATGACAACAGCTATGACTTCAAACGCCAGCAGCGGGCCCTCATCATGGACCTGTTGAGCGAAGCGCAAGCCGCCTGGGAGGACAAGAAGCAAGAGCTTGACCGGCAAGCCACCGACCAGCGCGCCGAAGCTCCGAGTTCAAAGTCGCCCAGGAAGAGCTTGAGAAGCTAGAGGGAGAACGAAAGCGACTGGAGGACCAACCCGAATCGGTCGTGGCGGTCGAGCACCTGCCCACGCCCATGGCAAAGACTGTGTTCGGCGATGAACTGCATTTTCGCCTGAAGGACAATCGACTTTCGGTCGTCCCCATCGACAAGCTTCTTGGAGAGATCCGCAGCGACTTTCAACGCGTCGCAAGCAGTTCTCGCAATGGCGCAAATGGAAGCGGCCGTGGGTCCGGTTCGCGGCTACATCGCTCGTTATCGCATGGACAAGAATCGCGCCATGGTCGCCCGCGGCGGACAGGTTCAGATGGCGACTCGAATTCAGTTGGTGGGCATGAGCGTCGAGCCTCTGGACGAACCCCATGGCCAACCGATTCAGCAAGTGCTGGCCAATCGCAGCGAACTTGACATCGAGCTAGCAGGACGCAATCCCGGATCGACCACCATCACGGTTTGGGTCTATCCCGACAGCTTTGCCGCCTTTCGCCAACTCAAGGAACATCTCTATGCTCGCGGCTTTGCAACCGCTGCACGCCCGCTGCCGATGGACCACTTGATCAGCGGCGGGCCTGACGGCTCCCGATCCAACGCCCAGTGACCGCAGCGAAACCTGCGACTCTCACGACGCACGAGCTACCGTGCGTTGGTCGCCAAACTACGCCTCTGCCCTGATCAGGAAGGCTTGGCCAGTTCCTGGCGGGCCCAGGCAGCGGCGCCGAGCACACCGGCATCGTCGCCCAACTTCGCCGCCACCACCTCGAAGCGATCTTTGTAGACGCTCATCACGTTTTGCCGTGCCGTCTTTCGCACCGTTCCGACGATCAAGTCTTCCATCGCCTCCACCAGGCCGCCACCGAGTACGACCTTATCGGGCGCGAGAAGATGGACGATGTTGACCACCGCCAAACCGATCGCTTCGGACGCCTCTTCGACGAGGGCTTTGATGGACTTTGTCGCCATTCTCAATCGCATCGGCAATCGCGCTGCTGCGGATGTCTGCGAGATCAGTCCCGACTTTCTTGGCAGGTAGGGAGCATCGCCTCGAAACGCGGCCTTGGCCGCTTCGGCCGCAATCGTCAACCGGCTCGCTTCGGCTTCCACCGTTCCCGGCAACTTGTAGCCGCTGGCGCGACTGCTGCTGCTGATCCGGGTGTGCCCCACCTCCATGCAGCTGATTCCCGCGCCGTGCAAAATCCGTCCCTCATAAACGCATCCACCGCCCACACCCGTTCCGGGAAAGATGCCAACGGCACACCGGGATCCCTTCGCCGAACCAAATCGATACTCGCCGAAGACACCCGCATCGACGTCGTTGAGGACCACGACGGGACAACCAAATCGCTTCTTCAAGATAACTGCCCGACCTCGACGTCGTCCCAACCCAGGTTGGGTGTCGTCAAGATGACGTCCACTCTTCAAGTCGATCGGACCAGGGCATCCGATTCCGATCCCGGCCAAGTCGATCCCTGTCGATTTTGGATTCCTCCAACAGCCGATCGATGGTCGAACCGATCCGCTCAATCCCACTGTCGCTGCCATCGCGACCACGCGTCTTTCGGCGACGGCGTCCCAGCTCACCCCAACTCTTCGTCGTAGGCGACCGTCAGCATCTTGGTGCCGCCCAGGTCGAACCCGATCCAAACTTTTTCTTGATTTGCGGCCATCGATCCTCTCACCAACTGCTGAAGGGGGAAGACGTCTTCGCTATTGTCTGATCCAGTCCAAATGCTGTGACAGCAGCTCGATGTCGTTCTTGCGGCCATCGAAAGCAGAGCCCAAGCCGCCGACGGCTTCAACCCGCCTTACCCCCCTGCCCTTCCCTGGCCGCCAGCCTCGTGACTCCAGCGGCAAAAATAATCTGCGTTTGCGGCGAAATAATCGCCTCAAGTCGCGCATCTTCTTCTGTGACGACTCGGACATGAGCCGAATCCCCCAGCCCAAGCCCGACTCTGACGACGTTTCCACGCGAGCGATCGGTTCGGGATCACCTTCCGGCGAGGACGGAGATCTCGCCCGGCAATGGCGTCAGCTGTTTGAGGAGGTCGCTGGGGGGCTGCGCGCGTTTCTGAGGAATCGCCTGCGACAGGAATCCGACGTGGACGACTGTTTGCAGGTCGTTTTGGTCAAGATGCTCGCAGTCGGGTCAGGAGGTGGCTCCGGCCGCTCGGCGAGCTTGGCTGTTTCGGGTCGCCGCGAACGAGGCGGCTCGAATGTGGCGAAGCGAGGCGTCCAAGACAACGCATGCTTCAACAGCACGGTGCCGATTCAACCGACACCGATGACCCGATCGACCAAGTCATCCTGACCGAAACAACCCTTCAACTTGAACAGGCTTTGAAGCGACTCCCAGCTGCCTGGCAGGAAGTTGTCCGACTTACGAATCCACCAGAATCTCACCTTTCGAGAAATCGCCGATCAGCTCGGCATTCCGCTCGGTACCGCTCTGACACGGATGCGACGAGCTTTGGAGCGTCTAAAATCCGACGTCGACCAGAACACCCCATGACCATCGCTGACCTCAATCGAAACGATCCGAATCTTCCTGGTGATGCCGATCGGGAGGAGTCGCTACGCTACCTGCTCGGCGAACTCGATGCTCGGGCAAGCGAGCGTTTCGAAAAGCGACTGGCCGATGAACCGGACTTGAGCGACAGATTGCTTGAGCAGGCGAATCTGATCACCGCGGTCGCTCGAACCACCAACGTTGAAGTACTCGCCCTGGCGAAAACGACCTCGGTTGGGCCTCCTCCTGGTGAAGCCCAGCATTGGGGGCGGATCGCCGTTCTGGTTTCCGTCGCCGCATGCATCGCCTTGATCTTTCAAGCAGCTCGCATGGCTTCCGAACCCAAGACCGTTGCCTCCATTCAGAACCACGGTCTGTCGGAACTGGCTGACGGTTTCGATGAAACCACCTTGATCGCCAAAGCCTGGGCGAGCAGTCACCCCGTCGCCGATCCGGAACAGGAAGATCTGGCCGAACCCTCCGGCGACGAAGCCTTTGACTTGGCGGTTGAAGAACAGCCGGGCGATATCGACTCCACATTGTCCTGGATGTTTGTTGCCGTCTCCTCGAGCCCGGAAATGCAGGACGAGGAGGGCAATGATGGTTGAAACGTCTTCATGGCGATGTCTTTCGGTTGCGATGATCCTTGGCCTGCTGGCGATCGTGTCGTCGGTCCATGCCGTGGCGGACAATGGCAGGAAAGCAACAAGCCCTGCATCGCCGGCGGCAAGTACCACATCGCCAGCGGTCGATCGTGAGTCAGAAGCGGTGGTCAATCGTCTCGTCCAATCGCACCTGCCCGAACTGACCGATGTCCTCAAACAACTCCGCGCCGTTCAGCCTCGAGAATATGAGCGGGCGATTCAGGATCTAGCCAAAGCTGCTCGAAAACTCGAATTGGCGCAGAACCGTGATCCCCGACTGTTTGACATCGAACTAGAACTTCTCCAGGCGCAACATCGGATAAGCTTGTTAACGGCGAAACTAAAGGTTCGTGACAGTGAATCCGACCGCAAGCGACTCCGTGCCGCCGCCAAGCGATTGCACGACGCTCAAGTCACTCGCGCTCGAATACGACGTCGATGTGATGCGTCTGCGATTGGCGCGATCGCAACAGCAACTGGATGCGGCATTGGCTCGTTTGGAATCTCGGAAAGGGGATGCCAACGACGAAGTCGAAAAATCGTATCGGACCATGCTTCGAAAGGCCGGCCGGGATGCCGAAGTGGGCGATTCGGACGCGGCCCAGCGTGCCAAGGAGCGTGCCAAACCAAAAAAATCCCCGCCCAACGACAATCCTCCGCCCAAGTAGTCCTCTTCCCAGGGGCTTGTCGTTTATCGATTCGCCCCAGGAAACCTGCTCCCTCTCCTACCCCCAGCGAATGCGCATGAAACCTTCGATCCGCAAGCAGGCACTGCCCTTCACTGCTGCTGCCGTCATTGGCTGTTGGCTGGTGCTCCCGCCATCGCTCGTTCTCGCTGAATCCAATGACAACAAGTCCGCCGATTCGAGCGTCGCAGCCGCCCCGTCCGATTCCTTGGATGAGCGGTTTGCCGATACCAATTCGAGCGAGATCCCGGACTTTCAAAGACATGTGATTCCACTCATGGGACGTCTTGGCTGCAATGGTCGCGCCTGTCATGGCTCGTTCCAAGGCCGCGGAGGCTTTCAGCTTTCGCTGTTCGGCTACGATTTCGATGCCGATCATCAAGCGATGCTCGACGAGTCGGCCGGTCGAGTGGACGTGGATGACGTCGACGAGAGTCTGATCCTTGTCAAACCACTCGATGCAGACGCCCACGAAGGTGGCAAGCGATTCGACCAAGGAAGCTGGCAGCATCACGTGCTGCGCCGATGGATTCAGGCTGGCGCAAGAATGACTCCAAGGAACCTCAGCAACTGGTAAGGCTTGAGATTCGTCCCGAGGAGATCCAGTTCAAAGGTGAAGGAGAATCGGTCGACCTGCGAGCGATCGCCCACTGGGAAGACGGGACCGCGGAAGACGTCACTCCGCTTTGTCGTTTTAGCACGAACGATGATTCGGTTGCGGAAGTTGACGAGAACGGACACGTTCGATCAGGAGTCCAAGGCGACACGCATGTGGTGGCCTACTACGACAACGCCGTGGTACCCATTCCGGTAATTCGGCCCGTCTCGACCAAGCTCGCCACATCGACGCAAGACGCCACAGACGCCACCCACCCCATCGACCAACTGGTCGATCAGAAGCTTCGCAAGCTCGGAATGCAAGCCTCCGAGCTTTGCACCGATGCTGAGTTCATTCGACGCGTCTCACTCGACCTGATCGGGATCCTGCCGTCGGCCGATGAGGTCCGTGCATTCCTTTCTGATTCGTCCGAGAATAAGCGAGAGCAATTGGTCGGCGAGCTCCTTGAATCGCCGGGCTATGCTGCCTGGTGGGCGACTCGCTTTTGTGATTGGACAGGCAACAGCGACGAGCAACTCAACAATGTGCTGCCAATTCGCAATGCGGCGACACGATTGTGGTACGAGTGGCTGCGAGTTCGCCTGGAGGCCAACATGCCCTACGACAAGATCATCGAAGGCATCGTCACTGCGGAGAGTCGTCAGCCCGACGAGAGTTACCTCGACTACTGCAAGACGATGACCGAGGCATGCAGCCCCGGTAATGAGAATCTTTTTGCCGAACGAGATGGCCTCCCTTTGTTCTGGGCACGACGGAATTTCCAGAAACCCGAGGAGCGAGCGATCGGTTTTGCTTACACCTTCTTGGGTGTTCGAATCGAATGTGCTCAATGTCACAAGCACCCGTTTGATCAATGGTCCAAGGACGATTTCGAGCAATTCGCTAATTTATTCTCACCCATTCGAGTCAACCAGAACCAGGTCGCGAGCGAATCGAAAAGTGAACGCGAGGCTTTGTTATCGAAGCTCACCGGCGGCAAGAAACTCAATGGAGGTGAGCTGAGGAAGGCCATCTCCGAGGGAGCGAGAGACGGCAAGACCGTGCCGTTCGGCGAACTGCTCGTCAACACGCGGCAGCCCGTCGGGCGAGCCAGGAAGGGCAAGAACAGCCCTGCCGCTGCCATCCCCACCGGCAAGATTCTCGGTCAGCCAAATGCGATCACCCTGGACAAGGATCCTCGTGATGACCTGATGAAGTGGCTGAGATCTTCGGAGAACCCCTACTTCGCCAAGGCGATCGTCAATCGCGTTTGGAGCAACTACTTCGGCGTCGGGATCGTGGATCCGACGGATGACATGAACCTTGCCAATCCGCCTGTGAATGCACCCTTGCTCGATTACCTGGCCTCCGAGTTCATCAAGCATCAGTACGATCTCAAGTGGCTTCATCAAACCATCGTCACCAGCGATACCTATCAGCGTAGCGCCGAGCCCAACGAGTCGAATGCTGCCGATCGAACCAACTTCTCCCACCACATTCCGCGACGTCTGCCAGCCGAGGTCGTGTACGACGCGGTCATCCTAGCGACAGGCTCCGACGCCCACGCCGCCCGATTGCGTGAGCAGATGGACGAAATGGCAATCGCTGACGGCAAACCGCGTCGCCGCAATCAACAGGAGTTCGCGCTCGAAGTCTTCGGACAATCGATCCGTGAATCCAATTGCGATTGCGATCGAAGCAACGCACCGAGCCTGTTGCAATTGATCTACCTTCGCAACGATGTGGAGATGCATCAGCGACTCGCGGACAAGGACGGCTGGGTGGCCCAGGCGTGTCAGGAACTCGGTGTCCCGGGGCCGCAGTCCGCTGCCGACGCAAGCCTTTCCGCAGCACAACGTCGAGCCGAGGGGATTCGCAAGCAGTTCTTGGGTCAGGTAGCAAGGTTTTCCAAGCAAGGGGAGCGGCAGCAAGAGAAGTCGCGTCCGCAACTGGAACGCGAGTACCAGAAGGTTGTGCAGCGAATGAAACCGCATGGTTACGACGTTCCATCGCTTGAAAGCCTGATTGCCGACCAGAATGCTTGGGCCGAGCTGAATGCAGTCGCGAAGAAGACCGGATCTGCGGCGACGGTCGAAGACTTGGTCGAGGAAGCCTACCTTCGCACCCTCAGTCGATTCCCGGACACCGACGAAGTCGCGGTTTCGGTGGACTTCATCAGTGAGTCCAAGACGCCTGCCGATGGGGTGCAATCGCTGCTTTGGGCGTTGGTGAATACGAAAGAGTTCATCATCACGCACTAGCCAATTTACGAAAAATATCCTTCATTCCCTCGAATCAATACCAGACGCAAGCGAGTAGAACCCTATGAACATTCATCGCACCTGTGACGGCATGAAGCGACGCGACATGCTCAAGGCGGGCACCCTGTCCTTGGGCGGCTTGACGCTAGCCGGCTACATGCGGATGGCCCAAGCCGGGCAAGTTCAAAGCGGACGCGCGGAACGAGCCATCTTCATCGAACTACCCGGCGGCCCCTCTCACTTGGACACCTTTGACTTGAAACCCGATGCTCCGAGTGAGATTCGGGGCTCCTTCAATCCGATCGCAACCAACGTTCCAGGGATTCAAATTTCGGAGCACTTGCCCAAGCTTGCCGGCGTCGCTGATAAGTTTGTCATTTTGCGCGGCGTCAGTCATACCCTTGCCGCGCATCGCCTTGGCCAGGAGTACGTCAATACGGGAAGCAAACCGATTCCCGCCTTGGAGTATCCCAGCTACGGCTCCGTCCTGGCAAAAGAACGTCCCAGCGATGCCGAGATCCCTAGCTTGGTCGCCGTACCAAGGGCCAGCCAAGGCGCCGGTTTCCTTGGAATCCGCTATGCCGCCTTGGAAACCAACTCCACGCCAACATTTGGACGCCCTTACTCGGTTCGAGGCATCTCCCTGGGTGGCGGGATTGGCATTGACGAAGTCGGTCGACGGCAGGACCTGCTGAAGAAACTGGATCGTCGATTTGCGGATCTGGAACAGTCCGATCAATTGCTCGAGGGCTTGGATCAATTCGGTCAGCAAGCCTATTCCATGATCACCTCGTCGCGAACGCGTGAAGCCTTTGACATCAGTCAGGAGCCGGAAAGTTTCGCGAAGCAGTTCGGCGAAGATTCGTTTGGGCAAAGCTGCATGCTGGCGTTGCGTCTGGTCGAGTCGGGTGTACGCCTGGTCAGCCTGCAACTAGGTGGCTGGGATACCCACACCGACAATTTCACCAAGTTGAAGGGGACAAATCTTCCCAAGTTGGATGCGGGACTGAGTGGGTTGCTGATCGGGCTAGAGCAGCGCGGCTTGCTCGATTCGACCGCGGTCTATGTGACGGGTGAATTTGGTCGAACGCCGAAGATCAATCAGCGCAGTGCCGGAAGGGGGCCGTGACCACTACCCTCGCTGCATGTTCATGCTGATGGCCGGGGGAGCCGTTCGAGGCGGTCAAGTGATCGGTGAAAGCGACGAGACTGCCTCCGGTCCACGCAATGAGGGCATCTCACCTGACGACGTCGCCGCCAGCTTCTACCACAATCTCGGGATCGATCCCACGATGGAGTTCGACAGCAGTACAGGTCGGCCGATCACACTGGTCCGAGATGGACGGATTATCGACCAGCTCTTTTCCTAGGTCGCGTGAGTCCCCTCCGAGCTGATTCAACAAGCAAGGCCGTGGAATCAATCCACGGCCTCATTGTTTGGGCATTCGGTTGTCTCGACGGGCGTCCAGTGGATCGCCTTTAAAAAGAGAAGGGCCATGGTGAAGCCCTCCCTGCCTCACCATGGCCCATCAATGCTGGAACGATGGCACCGATCGTTCCACCCTCCCAATCCATGGTATGAGTAACATCGGCAGGTCGACTGCTTGGACTAAAACAGAACCTACCGCGGGTGGAACTTTTTTCGTGCCGGCCAAAAGCGGCCGCTTCCCCGCTGACTATCGGCCTGCGCAGGAATCACAGTTTCCATGACAGTCACAGTTTCCGTGACCCGAATGCTTGAAGCAGTCACACTCACCATGCAGGTGTTTGTGATGAGGACCACAGTGAACGCCGTATCCGTCCCAGACGTTGGTGTAGCAGGGATGGCTGCGGAAATACTCTCGCAGGGTCGACGATGGCAGGTTCACCGTGCCACGAGGTCGGCAATAGACCTCGTGTCCCGAAACGCCACAGTCGCCGGTTTCACAGCCATTTGAGTAGTGGTGGCCCACGGTCTTTGCGGAGGTCGCCGCGACGTCCTGCAATGCAAACGCCGCATCCAAATCAATCCTTTGCACCGGAACGGGCGCAGCGATGGGATCCATCAGCGCGACTTGCGGAGCGGGTTGTTCGGCACTCGACTCCTGAGCGACAACTTGGGGACCAGCTGGGGTGAAGACCGCGGCTGGACCGGGTGCGCTTTCCAACATTCCGGGCATCGACATTCCCGCAGGCAGCGGAAGCAGATCCTGAAGTGTTTCTTCTTGGACAACCGTTAACGACTCCTCAGCCGGAGTGTTCA
This sequence comes from Pirellulaceae bacterium, assembly GCA_963767665.1. GTDB lineage: Bacteria > Planctomycetota > Planctomycetia > Pirellulales > Pirellulaceae > Rubripirellula. The sequence continues at coordinate 1,314,401 of CAVYFC010000008.1, read as the reverse complement.
ACGAAGGGGCATCACCGAAGCTCAAATCAGCAAGCAATGCGCTAAAGTCATCGTCGGCACTAGCTGTGGCGGCGATCGTTGAAAGAGCGAGGACGGCAGCCGTGATTGCAGACGTACGCATAAGGCAACATCCATGTTTGGAAGGGAGATTGGATAGTCAGGGTTACAACCTGCAAAGTCAAGGTTTCCATGCCGATCCGTTAGGACACCGGCGCTAACCGTTGATTTGGTGATCGCTTGGATGGATTCCCAATGAATGTGCAAGTCGATGCTTGCGAAGGGTTGGCAGGATCCGCCGAGCGATCGCGGTCAATGAACCAATGAAGCATTACCGCGCTTCGAGACCTGATGCAACGAAAAGTAACCAGAACTTTTTCGATGTTGGAAACCAACGACGTCGCTATCGATTTCAACGACATGCCTTGCCTGGGCGATGCCACAGTCATCTCTTACCTAGTGGAATCAAACCTCACCACAGCGCAGCTCGATGGTGGCGATCAACGGCTGGAAGATCAGGCATCGCAACGGTCGCAGAACCGACGGATCGCTGGCTCATAGAATCGTCCAACAACGGTTCTACCCGGCAACCGCCAACAAGGCTTCCCGAATCTGACGCCGTCGCTCTGGGTCGGTCAACTTGGAACCATCCGGTTCCGAGACGTAAAACACGTCTGCAACTTGATCCAAGTGCGTGTCGATCTTGGCGAAGTGGAGGACGACTCGTTTCTCCGCGAGCGTGGCGGCGATGCGATACAACAATCCGACCTCGTCATAGGCAAAGAACGAGAGAATCGTATACCGGTCGACCGTTTCATTGTCGAAAACCACCTTGGTAGGCAGCACATTGACCGAATCGGGTTCACACTCTTCCTGCATCGTCCACGTACGGCGATGCGGAGGAAGCGCTTCGTTCGGGGAATCGAGCAGATGACAAACGCGTTCGCAGACTTTCCGGCTTCGTGATGCGGGAGTCTCCTGGTCCGGATAAGCAGGATCGATCACCCAGAAGTAATCCCAGGCAACGTCGCCAACTGTTTCAATCTGGGCTCTCAGGATCGTCAATCCACTCGTACTCAGGGCTCCCGTCGCACGAGCGAATGTGCCGATCGAACGCTCACCCTCACGTCGAATGACCGTGTAACGCATTGCCTTGAACCGATCGTCGAACTGGCAGGTGCAAAGCGTCCCGCTCATGACCCTCCTTTGTACGCCGAACCAGCTCAATCTCCTTGGCCAAGTGTTCCGGCTCGCAGCGATCCAGCAACGACAGTGGCAACTGATTGAGTAATTCCTTGCAGCCCGGCGCCGCGGACTGTTCCTCGAGCTGTCAGCGAACCTTCGCCCGTGTCGATTCCATCTCCGGATCGTCTGGGCTCCCGGGAAGGTTCCCCGAATCGAAATAGCGTCGTGTGCGCCGATAAAGGTCCTCGATCAGATTCACTTTCCAGTCCGTAGCGACGCCTGGCCCGACGGCGACAAGATCGGCATAGGTGTGGACCACGAGCAACTCCAAGCGACGAATCGACCCAACCTCTGCCGCAAAGGACAAGACGATTTGTGGATCGCTCAAATCATGTCGGAAAGCGATAACGTTCACGATGAGATGTTTGAGCACCAACCATTCAAGCGTTTCAGCCGAGTTCGGGTCGAGCATCAGACGTTCGGCAGTCTTCTTGGCGATCCGTGCCCCGACAATGCAATGGTCTTCCTCGTAGCCCTTGCCGATGTCATGAATCAACAATGCCAAATGCAACAGGCGTTTGTCATCCAGATCGACGGTACCGGCGCCCCATCCCATGCTTATCATTCTCAAGATCTGTCGCGGCCTCCACCGCTCGAATACTGTGCGCATCGACGGTGTATTTGTGGTAAGCATTGAATTGCAAGAGCCCTCGCATCCGTTTGAATTCCGGAATCAACTGCTCGATGATCCGCAACTCGTGAAGTCGGCGCAGCAGCGGCGCCAGACGCCCTGGACTACTCAACAGCGAAAGAAACTCCTCGATCGTTGCCGGATCGGGCGGCGTCGGATCACGGTCCTGCATGGCATTTCGAATCGCCTGCCATGTGCGGTGAGAAATCCTCGGCGGTTCTGATTGGCAAGCCTCATCAAGCGAAGGACATCCGGCAGGCTCGATGCAAATCGATCGAGATCCTCCGTCAGGAACCCAGATATGCGTCGGCCCCATGCGAATCTCGTTCATCGATTTTCTCGAGAAAGACATCGCTCCACGAAACGATGAATCAGCGGCCGGCTCCTCGCATCGTCGACAAAGAAAGTCGAAGCGTAGCGAACGTTTCTGGTATGCTCGAAATAGTCCTGCATGAACTGTTCGACAGGCAGCACGCCTTCGGTGCCCTGGTATCCCCAGGCCTCGGCGATCTCCATCTGCATTCCCCGATCCAGCACGTCCTGGCTCTTCTTCTCTCGAAAATGCAATTCGTGACGTAATCGAAGTAGAAACGCGTAGGCAAGTCGAAGCTGACGATAATCCTCCTCAGGAACCGCGCCGAGCTTGACCAACCGCTCGAGATCGGTTTCGCCATACCTGGCGAATCCAATCCAACGGATCAATTGAATGTCACGAAGGGCCCCGCGGGATCGCTTGACGTTGGGACGGAGAAGATAGTTGGATCTCGCCCCACTTGCGTCGCTCCTCCACGCGCGCGTCAACGACGTCCCGAATCAGACGGTTCTTTCGACGCATCGCACCATGGCGAAACGCATGAAAGTACTTGGAGTACAGCTGCAGACTGCCTGCTAGCAATCTTGACTCGGCCAGCGATGAAAAAATAACCGGGTCATTCCATGACATCTTGCAGGCTTCGTCGGGCATCCGAATCGCCAAACCGGGATGGACACCCGCATCACCCAGAGTCTCGCGTCAAATTGCCGGCGATCTTGTTGGCCAGACTCTCAGAGCTGAATGTCGTCAACAGCATCAGATCCGCGTCGGAGTAGGGTGCCAGATCACGGCGCCCGAAGCCGCCATGCGCGATCAACGACAGCCCGGTTAACCGCTCATCGGTCGTGTGCTCCCGAATCGCCTCGTTCCAAACGTCGAGAACCACATCGTCATAGAGATCGGCTAGCAGCGTCGAGACCTGCATGCCGGGCGTTCCAGACTCGTGTCGCTCCCGCGCCTTCGTCTCGCCCCTCCTGGAGCATCTGTCGGCAGCGAAAGGCAATCGGTCGTATCGACATGGACACCGCTACCAGTGATTCAAGCAGGGTCGAAGAAGGGCTTGGGCTTAAACCGACTCTTGCAGCGATTCTGCTGAAAAGCAACCGCCTTGCCGTAGCTACCTTAGTCGGAGTGAACATCTCTGATTCAGGGGGCCACCCCTGGAGAGTGACGCACGAACGGCTCCCCACAACGTGGATCGCAAGACGCGAGGTGTCGATTAGAGTGCGTCCTCGCCACGTTCGCCGGTACGGATGCGGATCGAATCTTCCAGGTTGGTAACGAATATCTTTCCGTCACCGATCTGACCCGTCTGCGCAGTCTGAAGAATTGTGTCGATCACCATTTGCAGATTGTCATCGGTACAGATCACTTCAATCTTGACCTTCGGCACGAAGTCGATGGCGTACTCCGTGCCTCGATAGATCTCCGTATGCCCCTTCTGACGACCAAAGCCTCGCACTTCGCTGACGGTCATCCCGTGAATCCCTTGGTCGGTAAGAGCGTTCTTCACATCTTCGAGCTTGAAGTGACGGACAATTGCTTCAACTTTCTTCACGATCTTACCTCGGACAGGGACGTACAATGCGGCTCTCGCAAGCAAGCGGCATTGTACACTCGCCCACGGGGTGAACCACCAGGGCTAGACCTGCCAGGCTTCCTAAAGGCTAGGAAAACGCCCCTGAACGCCTTTCAGAGGAATCTTGGCACGATTTCGCGTTCAATCGCTCATGCATGCGAGATCCCTCGGACCGCTCAACGGCCTGGCCGCCCCCGCTCCCGCCCCATGATCGAGGACGCTCCCGCGTCTTTCGTCCCTGTGGGTGTTGTCCGTCCCCGTACCTTGGTGTCCCCGTACCTTGGTGTCCCCGTACCTTGGTGTCCCCGTACCTTTTCGGGATTCCCCGTTTATCGATTCCCCGCTTTCCGGTTCGGCCGTTTTCCGATTCGGCACCTTACCGGTTCGTCGGGCGTCGAGAAGCTCGAAGCAATTCATGCCCCATCGCGGCGACAATTGGTTGTCCTTAGAAGATCCTGGAAGGCCCGTAGTAGTCCGGTAGGCTAACGCTAGCTAGGAAAGCTCGACGAGCCCGACCCAGGCTACCTCCTCGGTCCCCGCTTCCACGTTGGCGACCCGCGAAAGGACAAACAGAAAGTCGCTCAGACGATTGAGATAGACCGCCAAGTCCTCCGAGACCTCGCCTTGGCACTGGCGGCTGAGGGTGACCAGCCGACGCTCGGCACGACGGCAAATCGCTCTTGCCAAGTGAAGGTACCCGGCAGCGGGAGCACCGGCCGGAAGAATGAAACTCTTCAGCGGCGAAAGGGACTCCTCGTGGACGTCGATCCACTGCTCAAGCCTCCCAATGTGTGTCGCACCCAGTACGCGCATCCCCTTCCCTTCCGGATCAGGTGTTGCCAATTCGGCTCCCATGGCAAACAGCTCATGCTGAATCTGCGTCAATTGATGATCGACCAACGTATTGATCGGTGCAGTCCGTGCGATGCCGATGGCGGCGTTCAGCTCATCCACCGTTCCATAAGCTTCGATACGAGCATCATCCTTCGACACTCGAGGCCCACCAAAGAGGCCAGTACTGCCATTGTCACCGGTGCGAGTGTAAATTTTCATCTTCCATTTCCATAGAGCGTCGCGACTTCTCGTCACGACGAGGGCATTCGTAAGAGTTTCGTCTCATTTGTAGGGAACTGTCGACGATCGGCAAGCCATGAAGAAAGTGCCGGGCCAACGAGTGAAAGCAGCGGGAATTCTGCTGATGACAGATTCACCTGCCCTTCCGGAGTTCCTGCTGCTACGTCATGCCGATCGCTGGGACCTGCCCAAGGGACACTGTGAGGAGGGGGAATCCTTTCAAGATGCCGCGCTGCGAGAGACCGAAGAAGAGACCGGTATTCCAGCCAAAGACATCAATCTGGACGACCACTTCGTCTTTGAACTCACGTACCCAGTGACCTACCTGCGCCCAGGCGACCAAACGTTTGAGAAGCAGGTGCGGTACTTTCTCGGTCACCTATCGGTAAAGCCTGAGCTGCGTCTGACCGAGCACGAGGGTGCCAAGTGGTTTGCCTGGAATCCGCCTCATCAGATTCAAGCCGAGACGATCGATCCCTTGCTGGCAGCGGTAGCAAGCCATCGAAAAGGTCGTGCCAATTGACCCACGCGCCCGGGCTGGACAGCGGCACTTTGGCGGCCAATAGCAACCCGACGCGTCAGCGAGGAAATATCGATATTGACGTCGACTCGCTGACGCGTCGGGTTAGGAAACTCCTCGTGCGGCAGCCAAAATCGCAACTTCAAAACTCACCCTTTGGGTTGCGATGGAACTCTTCAAATCCTAGTTCAACGCAAAAACTGAAGAACGCGACCGCGTTAAAAGTGGAGCTGTCTAGCCAGCCAAACTGACTGGTTGTTGAGAGTAGCACGACTCTCCGAGTCGTAAATCGCCGAGAGAATCGACTCGGAGAGTCGTGCTACTTTGGTGTCGAATCACGAGGCCCGACGTGAATAGAAACCACTTGAAAACGCGATCGAAAAGCATGGCTGACCGCAAAACCGCTCAGTTTGAGCAGCTAGCCAATCAGCGAAATCGAGACTGGATCAAGCCAGCTAGGCCGCACGCTTACTTTCGGCCCTTGATCTCTACCTGAATACTTCGCATCGTTTCAAGCAGTGGCAAGATCGTTTCAAACTCGTTTCCGTTTGCGAAATCGGTCGTAAGCAGCACCAAGCGATCCGCCGCCGCCCGTCCGCCTTCGCTCGGATCCAGGTGCAGCCAACCATCGTCCACGTAGGCGATGGTCCACGGATGCAAGCTGAGTCGAGCTGGTTCGCCTGGACGAAACTTCAGTCCGAATACAAGTCTTGCAGGGATCTTCTGACCGCGCAGAGCGACATCAGAAAGACAGCACGTTCGGTTGAATCACCAATCAAATACTGTGCAACCAGTGAGGCCCGCGCAAAACCCTTCATCCCAGCTCGACTACCTTTTTCAATTGGATCCGAGATGTTCTGATGGACTTGTCGAGTCAACTCGATCGCGACCTCCCTTGCCGAAAGCTGAGGATTCTTGATCGTGAGCGTGAGGAACTTGCGAACTTCTCCATGATTGAAGTCGGCATAGGCACTTGCAGCCAAGTCGGCTTCAGTGGGTAGCAGCTCCACTTCTTCAAAGCCATGTCCCGGCGTCTCCGTTCGGCGACTCACCAGAACTTGCACCACTCCATTTTCGAATCCCCGTACGTATTGCCCAGGAGCCGGTTTGACGTCGACGGGGATCTTCTTGCGGAGCGCTGCCGCGGTTGGCTCGACGGCGTATCCCACTTGTATCGTTTGACCCGGCTCCGCGATCTCGCCAACAACGGGAATCGAGGCGACCACATTGTCGTTGCCCGCGAAATTCGTCGCCGTTTCTTGATCTGTTCGATAGGCAATCAATTGCAAGGCAGGTGAATGCGTGCGAGCAATCTCGCCATTCTGATCGGTCCAGATCGTCGAGAATGTTGACGAGCCATCCTCCGACTGGATCTCGCTATTGATTTCAATCAACTCATGAAGCTGCCCGTCCAGGAGTGGAACGGAGGCCTTGCCGACACAGCTCAAGGAAACGGTTGCCAACTCATAACGACCTGGCAAAAGCATCTTCAACGTTCGTTCTTCGCCCTTCTGCTGCATTGGCGTTTGCCGAAGCGACTGCTCCAAGGCGACCAATCCTCGAAACGTTGGGTTCCACGGCAACGTCCGAACCGTTCGCGACGAATCGCGGATGGTTTCGATCTTGAGCTGACCGTCGGCTACGGTGCCCAAAAAACGGGTAGCCACGGGACCAACGTTCAGTGCCGCCTCGAAGCTCAGCAACCGACCTTCATTGGTTTCGTTGCTGACCTGGGATACTCGCTGCAGCAGACGCAGAGAACCTTGCTTGACGTACAGCCGACTGTCCATTTCGTACTGCACGCTGCCTGCACCATCTTCACCGATCGACGTCGCCGCGATGTGCGCGTAGCCCACCTGGCGATCCTGGATGAAGTAGGCGTCCCAAGTATCCCAGCTCCCTTCAAAGGCAGCCCCTGGCGCCTCCAATGCTACCTGCGGCACACCGCTGTTGCCGAAACCAGCGTCACTGCTTTCAGGGGACGTGGGTCGCTCCGCTTTGAGTGGAGGTCGCTTTGGCAAGTCACACCCGGCCAGCATGAGCAGATGGACTCCACAGCAGAGCACCAAGAGAAGACGACATCGCTGAATTGAAATCACGATACCAAACCGCCCCCAAACGGCATCGACGACAAGACCAAGGAAGAGAAGCACACTCGAAGTATATCGGAGTAGCGTGACAGCCACGTCAGTGCCCCACCAGACCCTTGCACACAATGCTCGAGCGGGGGCCAGTTGTACCGGCAGTAGGGTTTCGAACGAATCTGCCGATTCTGGCATCTGCATTTCGCGGCGATTTGTTGATCGTTCACCTGATCACAAAGCCTCTTGATCGGTGTGACCTAGCGTTGGTTGTAAAGATCGGCCAGGTGGTCGATCGGCCCGTACTTGGCTCTCGCCACTCCATAACCACAGCGATCTAGGCCGGCATTCAACATGGGATTTTTGAAACGCATCCTCCGTAACGGGGTGAGCGACGACACGCTTCGAGAGATCTCCCAGGGAAGCTTCGACGCTTTGAGCGATGAAGAGCTTCAAACGCACATGGGGATCAATAGCTATGGCGTGTTTGATCTGACCGACGCGATTCGACCGTCATATGATCTTCAAATTATCCCGCGGCAAGGTTTCCGTTTCGACGAATATGTCGACGAGGTCACCGGCACCAAGACGCCCGTGATCATGGCCTCCGCCACCCGACATGCCCTGATGGATCTCTTCTTGGATCTCATCGAACCCCTCGGCTCGGTGGTCGATGTGGTCCTTGAAACCAGCCACAAGGCGAGAGGATCCCACGAAGATCTGTACCGTGAACACATCGACATGCCGGTACTCAAGAGCATTCTGCTCGAATTCGAGGAACTGCTTCTAAACGATGGTTGTACTGGCATTGCCGTTATCAATCCGGCCAAACGCCAGGAAGTTCAGCTGGATGAACACAAGTTGCTGATCATGTATGGAAACCCTCTCAGTGACTTCCAATCAGTCCTGATCGACGGCGACGTGTACCCCGACAAGGAGATTCAGTTCATCACCGAGGCGGAGCACGTGCACAGCAGTAGCGAGCGGATGTTCGATCAGTTCAACATCCTGCGGAGCCGACTGGGGATCGACGGCGATAAGTTCGCCGGTGCCTGGTAATCTGCCTGTTACTCTGGCGACCTGAGCACCTGGACCGCTCCGCTTTCCAAAGCGGGCCTCAGAAGCGGTCGCGCGACTCGTGGAGCCGAATTTCGCGACTGCTCGACAACCTCCGTGCCGTCTGCGAGCATTGGACGCTCGTTTCAACTGCCCGCACTTAACTGCCAGTACTCAGTGTCAGTACTCAAGTGCCAGCACCCTGCGCGATTCCACGGTAGTCCTCGGCCATGATTTTGGTGATTAGCTCCAGCCTGCACCCCGATAGCCGTAGCCGCATCCTTGCCCAAGCCTGCATCGAGCGACTAACGGATGTTGGTGAGGCGGCTGCACTCTTCGATCTTTCGCAAAAGCCCCTGCCACTCTGCGATGGGGCCACGGCCTACGGCGATCCTTTCGTTCAAGAATTGACATCCCTGATCAAGCAGGCAGACGGAGTGCTTCTGGCTTCCCCCGTCTACAACTTTGACGTCAACTCCGCCGCCAAGAATGCGATCGAGCTGACGGGGCGTGCATGGACAGGCAAAGTCGTCGGAATCATGTTGGCCGCCGGCGGACAAGGCAGTTACATGTCGGCCATGGGCGTCGCCAATAGTCTGATGCTTGATTTTCGCTGCCTCATCGTGCCGAGATTTCTGTACACCACGGGCGACTCCTTTGAAGGCAGTCGATTGGCTGATGACGCGATTCAACAGCGTGTGGACCAACTCGTAGCCGATACGCTCCGAATCACGCATGCGCTGAAGCAAGACTCGACATCTGATCGCTAGCGGACTTTTTTTGCAGCGCCTTGGTCGACGGCGATCAGGCACGAATTGCCGGTGCCGTCAGGCAGCAGTGCGATGTCCCGCCTGCACCCTTCTCCCCCGTCGATGATGCGGTTTCACTCCATCATCGACGGGGGAGAAAAGAGAAGAGCTTGTTGGATTGAACGAAATCCGTGGGTTGATTCCCAGGGCCATTCTTGTGGCGACACTTCGTGGTTGAAGAGGCCGCACGAAAGCGAGAAAGAGCATCGATTCCGGGTCATCAGGAATTCTCCGCTGGTCAAATCAATTCACCAACGGCAGAATTCCAATTCCCTCAGAGGCAACAGCGACTTTTCTATCGTGAAACTTTTCCGGCTCAGATAGGGCGATCGTACAGTTCTTCCGCGTCAATGAATGCTTCAACGGCGCGGGGCGTTCGAAATCGAATACTTCGGCCTTGGCGGATACGTTCGCGCATTTCGCTGCTCGAGAGTTCGATCAACGGCATGGGAATGATGCTGCGGCGAAACAATTCAATGCGTGATTCCGGAACCAGGCCCTGGAGCACTGTAAAGTCTGGCTCGGGCTCTCCTCCCCGCCTGACGACCGCTGGGATCACCATTTCGAGGAGCGATTCTGGTCGATTCCATTGCTGAATCGTCGCCAACGAGTCGCTGCCGATGATCATCCACCAGTGGGCATCGGGTAACTCTTGCTTCAGCTCCGCCATCGTGTCGACCGTGTAGCTCACACCGCCTCGACGCAGCTCGCGATCATCGATGACGTGCCCATCCGCACCAGCGAGTGCCAGTTGCAACATGCTCAGTCTTTGCGCTCCCGAGGCGGCTGTACCCGTCGGCTTTAGCGGTGACTGAGCCGCGGGGAGCCATCGGATCTGCGACAGCTCGAGTGACTCTCTGGCCGCCTCCGCGATCCACAGATGCCCAAGGTGGACGGGATCAAAGGATCCCCCAAATAATCCGATTCGCATCAAACACTCCCAAAATTCAAGCGATTTACTACGTGCAACCTCGATCGGTGACCAAACGTGTCGGACCGCCACGCCATCCTTGACATCCTTCCGCACGTCCCCCGCTTGCTGATTCGAAAGACCACCCCGTTTGGGACATCCCATCGTTCACACCCTTGGAACTTGCACTATGTTGACGGATGCCATCGACTTGACCAAGCCATCCGCGTTTTCCCCCATCCCTATGCCAAGGAAAGATGACCCTTCCGTTGACCAGTCTGGGGCAGAACCCGTTTCGCCCCAGGACAAGCTTCGCCTGGGCGATTCCAAGGCACAGCAGGCTGATCTCTTCGAGCTCGAGCCGCCTCCATGGGAATTGGAGTCCCAGGAAGATGCCGACATTGCGACCGTCGTGTTCAGCGAATCCCCGCATGGACCCTATGACTATCGGGTTCCCGACTCGTTTCGGGGGCAGTTGCAGGCAGGGATGCGAGTCCGAGTGCCACTGGGAAAACGGCGCAAGTCGATGATTGCCTGGTGTACCCAGGTGGAGCTTGGAACCATGGCAAAGCGTCCACTCCGCGACATCCTTGAAATCGTGGACACGGAACCTCTCTGCGATGCGCCCTGGTGCGTTTGGTCCTGTGGATGAGCCACTACTACCAGGCACCGGCAGGCCAGGTATTCGATGCGCTGATTCCCTCCAGTGTTCGCAGCCACGCAGGAACTCGCCAACGAACATATTACACGCCGAGTCCAATGGCTTCCGATGAAGGGGTCATTGAGTCCTTGCCCAAGAAGCAGAAATCGGTCCTGCGATTCCTGATCGCAGCAGGTCATCCAATGACCGCGTCGCAGCTGATGGTGGAAGCGAGCTGCACGCAGAATCCGATCAAGGGACTTCAAACAAAGGGTCTTCTGCAAGCCGATGTGCGACGCGAGATGGCATCCTCGTCTCCGATGCGATGGCAGATGAATGACGGTGAAGCGGACAAGTCCCTGACACTCACGGACGATCAATCCTATGCTTTGCAGCGGGTCGTCTCGGCCCTCGACTCGGGTGAATCCAAGACACTCGTGCTGCACGGTGTGACCGGAAGCGGGAAGACGGAGGTTTACATTCGCGCGATCGAACATGTCGTCCGCTTTGGTCGCGGTGCAATTGTCCTGGTCCCCGAAATCAGTCTGACTCCTCAGACCCGTGGGCGATTCGAACGACGGTTCCGTTCCGTGGCAGTCTTGCACAGCCAGATGACACCGGCTGAACGCCATTTCCAATGGCAACGGATCCGCAGTGGTGAAGTACAGGTCGTCGTCGGACCGCGTAGCGCTGTGTTTGCTCCCTTTCCCCGACTTGGCCTGATCATCTTGGATGAAGAGCACGACGGCTCCTTCAAACAGGACACGCAACCCAGGTACCACGCTAGAAAGGTTGCCTTCGCGCGCGCCTCGTCGCTTGGCATTCCACTTGTTCTTGGCTCAGCGACTCCTTCGCTGGAATCGTGGCACGCCACCAACTCGGGCCATGCTGAATTGATTTCGCTTCCAAATCGTGTCAACAACCTTCCCATGCCCGATGTTCAGTTGGTTGACCTTCGCATGCGAGGGGATCGCACGTCAGGGGCGATTAGCCGCCCGCTCATGACGGCGATTCAGGAGACGATGAACGAATGCGGGCAGGTGATGTTGCTGCTGAATCGTCGCGGATTTGCAACCACGATCCAGTGTCCAGCATGTGGTCATGTCGTCGCTTGCCCCGACTGTGACATGCCGTTAACTCATCATCGAGACGGAGGCAAGGCGATTTGTCACTATTGCGACTACACCATCGCCACTCCGCCGTGGTGCCCCGCCTGCCGATTCGATGGAATCCGCTACGGCGGCCTGGGCACGCAGCGACTCGAGGTGGAAGTCAAAGCCCGTTTCGCAAATGCTCGTGTTGCAAGAATGGATAGCGACACGATGCGGCGACCGGGCAGCCATCAACGGGTCTTGTCAGCCTTTCGCCGCGGCGAAGTCGATATTTTGCTTGGGACGCAGATGATTGCCAAAGGTCTCGACTTTCCCAACGTTCTCCTGGTGGGAGTGATCAATGCCGACAGCGCTCTTCACTTTCCAGACTTCCGCGCCGCCGAACGCACGTTTCAGCTCGTCACGCAGGTGGCCGGACGCACCGGTCGCGGCGATCGAGGAGGCCGCGTGATCGTGCAAACCTTCTCGCCCGAACATCCAGCCATTCAGGCAGCATCACGGCATGATTACGCCAAGTTTGCCCATGATGAAATGATCAACCGGCGCAAGTTCAACTACCCCCCGTTGGGGAGTGTCGGTCGCATCATCATTCGCGGAACCAGCGAGGAGGAAACCGAAGCGGTCTCCGAAACACTCCTCGGACGACTGGAGGCCGCCAGGAATGTCCTTGGCCATGAAGTACGTATTCTTGGCCCAGCACCTCCACCCATTTCCAGGCTTCGAGGAAAGTATCGTTTCCACATCTTGCTGCAATCCGTCGATCAACGACATCTCGGTGAAACGATTCGTCGCGCCACGGAGCAGTTCAAAGTCCCGGATAAATCGGATGTGCAGTACGTCATCGACATTGATCCCATGGACATGCTGTAATTCTCGACGAGCGTGATGGGGGAGACCTGTGTGATAGCCGCGTGATGGGGGACAGGCACGGATTGGATCGCCTGTCGCGAGACCAAGCGGTCGCGGATGATCTGGCGATCGACATGAACCCGTCGTTCACCTTGTCCGTCTCTTTCAATTGGTTTGGCCTCGGAGTCTCCCCTCCACAGGACGCCCTGGATTCTGGTTGCGTTCAATCCGAAGCCATGCAACGAACCTAGAACAGCAACGAACCTAGAACAGCAACGAACCTAGAACTCAGTGCGTCCAATGATTGAGGCTGAGACGAATCGAGATTGACTGCGCTAGTTTGGCGCACCGCTTGCCCCTCCATTGTTTCCGGGCGCAGGTTCTGCCAACCTGACAGCCGATATCTGCTTTTTGGAAATAAGATGACATACTCCTTGCCGGGTCACTTGCTAGTCGCCTCCTCACTCGTGACCGACCCGATTTACGCAGGCGGCGTCTGTTTGGTCATGCATCAGGACGATCAGCACACCATTGGTGTGATGCTAAATCGACCATTGAGGCCGACACCAGAAGCCCTGGCCGAAATGTTTGGGGTGAAAAAGGATGAGCGGAACCGTTTGAGTTCGCACGATTTGGAATCGGAGCCGCACGGATCCGACGAGGCGTCACCTGAGGTAGCGGACGCTGAGCAAACATCGGACGGCCTGACGATCTCCGGCGTGAATCTCGGCAAGATTTCACCTTGGAGGATGGTTCATTTCGGAGGCCCGCTGTCTGGACCGGTCCTTGCCATTCATCAGGAAAGTCAATTTGCCGAGGCCGAAACGGGGATTGGAATTTACGTTGCAGCACAGAAGCAACACTTGGAAGATCTGTTGCGGCAGGAGGCGGGACCGTATCGCCTGATTGTCGGACACTTGGGATGGCAGACCGAGCAGATCGAGCAAGAGATCGAGGCGGGGGCCTGGCACGTAGTGCCTGCGACTGTGGAAGCCGTCTTTTCGCCGGCTGCCGAAATGTGGCCACGCTTGATTCGCAGGGGTACGACCAACTCGTTGTCAAAGTGGATTGGGGTTCCTGATAATATTCGGGCTGGTGAGCTAAACTGATCGTTTCGCGTCTCGGCCCCCAGTGACGGCGGATCGTAGGAAGTCGCGAGGGCATCATCCACAAAGTGGCTCTCGCCATCGTCGGAGAAGGGACGGGCCTCGGAAGTGTGAAGTACCCAGAAGTCCGGTCAACGACCCTTGCTGCTGGAACTGTTTCTACTCGCGACCTTGATTTCAAGAATGCTCGAAAGCGGACCTGTGAGCTGATGGACCCATCCGACGAAGAATCTGGCATCAAGAAGCGATTCCGCATTCAGAAGCGGCGACTGGGAAAGATCAAGTTTCTTTCCAAGGACGGTGACTACGGCTTCATCGTGGCCGAGGACTTCCGTGAAGACGTCTTCTTTCATACGTCGAACTGGCAAGGCCAGATGACAAGAGAGGGAGTCACTCGCAATGTAGAGCCTGCGTTTGACCTCTGGGTTGAATTCGAACTCGATGACGAACAATTCGACTTGGACAAACGATTACGAGCCAAGGTAATCCGTCCCACCGATCGTCCAATCGGGCGCAAACTATCTGGTCGCGATGCAACCTTTCACATTGTGACGCACCATCCCAAAGCTCGGCGGAAGCGTCCCAGCTGGAGAGGGAAGAGCGAGTAACGAGCGGCATGAGTCGTGAAGAAGCAGGCTCGCAATTTCACGATGCATTGAGACCCACCCAGCGGGTCTGATCCTGACGTGCTACTCAGCTTCGCTACTGACGGGTGCGGCGGCGGATGGAGGAGACTCTGCTTCGGGGGCAGCCTCAACTTGCTCGTCCTCTGTCTCGTCCGATTTCGTCGGCAGCTTGCCACCGTTCTTGGTCGCCGCAATCATGTCAGATTCCAAATCACGCACCAGCTTGGGAGTGATGTGCTTGGCGAGCAGTTCTCGCGTGGTCGAGAACATCTCGTCAACCTTGCGCCGCTGATTCGCGTTGCCAGATCCCAGTTGATTGATGAACACGGCATGTTTCTTGCCGACTTCATCGTAGAGTTTTTCACTCGAGGGCTGATCGCGAAGCGCGTTCAACAGTTCTTCCGCCTTCTTCATCTCGCCCCTCTCGAGCCGGAGTCGAATTCGGGCTTTGAACAACTCGCGTATGGCGACCAAATCGATGATTGAGTTCTGGACGCCTCGAATGTAGGCCTCAGCTTGTAAACGCATGTCGTCGCCGGACAGATCGGCAACAGCGGTGGGATACAAACCCGGTACGATTGGCAAGCGAGCCAATACCGCCCCACCATTCTTGACGTAAAGCAAACGAAGGGGCTTATCGGTCTTCTCGACCAACAAACGGCCATTCCAATCGGTTCGCCCGATGAACGTCATGTTCGTGGAATCCAAGTCCTTGTCGTAAAGCTCATAGCCGATCAAAGGGAAATCAGATTTCTTCTGCAGATGCAACCGTACCATCGTGGAGGGTTCAAAGGCTCGAACCTTCAAGGCCATGCGGAATGTACGTTTGTTCTTGCGTCCTTGAAGGCCACCGGCCCGACCTGCAAAGAATTTCATTTCGACGTTGCGTCCCTCGTGGCCTGTTAGCGCGTCAACCAGAAGAAATGCAAAGTCCATCGGCCCAATCATGATTGGGTTGCCGTTGCGGTCATCCTTCCTGGTCATCGGTTCGAGTACATCGCCGACTCGGATCGCCGCGGGCGAGGTCGCGCGATCGCGCTCACGAATCAGACCACCAGCGCGAAGCAATCCGACCGCGCTTCTTTGACCCGCGTTCTCGATCCGAACCACGGGCGCAAAGGCCTTGGTCAGGCCTTGGCCGACCGCCGCCGGCAGTGATTGAAGTGTGGACGCCTGCGCATTGGCGACGGGACCGAAGTGCCGCATCAGCGTGTCGAATTCAACGACATCGACTTCAATTGGGATGCCCTGTGTTGTCACCCTTGCTATGAAAATTTTGTCATACGTTTCCACGGCGTCACCCACCAGGTCGCCGATCGTTGGGGTCACAAGCTTGGCTTCGGGCTCGGTCAGCGTCTTGGCCATTCCGCGTGAAATCAATATCGCCTCGGTTTCGGGATTGGACCAAAGTTCTTGCACCGCAATGGCATCACCATTGACAATCTCGATTCTTTGATCGACACCGTCCACCGTCTCATTCCCGACCGCCAACGCCTTCTGTTTCACGTCGGCTACCCGCTCCGCGGTCGCGTAAACCTTCTTGACGTATTCACCCACGTTCTTGGCAATCCGAATACGAACCGCATCGGGATGATCCCGCTTGACCGCCAGTACGGAATCAGCGGCGGTAATCGCGTCGTAGGAGAGCCCGCCGATTTTCCGAACAGCGGCCGTGTGCACCGCCGCGGGGGCCTCCGCAATGTCGAGAGCCCAAACAGCAGCAAAATCACGATCGAGATACTGCCGCAGTGGAACCTCCAACGTCGCAACACTGACCGAAGGGTCGTCCGATACAAGCCAAATCAAAACGCGATATGGCTCGTAGTCCCAAGCAATTTCCTGCTCATCGTCTTCTGCACCCTCATCACTCGTCGCCCCCGAATCGGCTGGTCGCGCGGGCGATGGAGCCGGTACGCTGCTGTTAATCGCGGCCGATGGGGACTCGACATCTTCCGCGACGACAGTGCTGGACCAAGTCCAACTCACCCACATCATGCCGGCCATCATGCCGACGATCACCCGCCATTTCAGTCGCATCATTGTCCTAACCGCCAATTGCCTGCGTTCTGATACAAGGAAACAATATCGGAGCCCACGCCAATCAACTCGCGTCGATAGGCATAGGAATCGACCATCTGCCAAAGAGGTAAGACTGGCAATTCATGATGAGCGATTGCGTGCAAGTCGAGCAAACGATCTCGCACTTCACGCCAGTTCTTGGCTTCCTCCAGACGCCGCAAACCGAGACCCACGAGTTGGTCTTCGGATCCTGCCAATCCCTCCGGGCCCAGAACAAGTCTCGCATCGATCACTGGTTCCCATACGGCCGCAGAAACGTAGACGATATCGGCGATGTCCTCATCGGGCTCTGGAAACGTTCGCCCTAGAGGCAGTTCAACCAACTCGACCTCCAAGCCGAGCAATTGCCACTGGGATCGGATTGCCTCACATGCGACGCGCGACAAATTATCAGGGGGAAAGGCAAGTCGAATTGGTGTCATCTCGGGCAAGGCTTCTTCCTTGCGTTCGGCCTGAGACTTCATCTGATTGGCATTCATTGCAAGCAGCAACTTCGCCAATGGCGGCTCATAACTTCTCGGCAGGATCGACTGATCGTATGCGTATCCGAGTGGATCATTCAATTCGATTCCAGCTGGAAAGGGTCCCGAGAGAACACGACAGCCTTCCGATTCCAATCCTTCCAGCAACTCTCCAGTCAGAATGTCTTGACGATTGATCCCATACAACAAGGCACGACGGAACGTTCGCTCCACGAGGTACGGATGATCAGAACAGGGAACGAGCATGTGAACGGTCGGCAATGGATAGTTCACGACCTTGATCCGTTTGCTTCTGCTCAATCGAACCGCATCGGCTGGAAAAAGCTGGTCCAAGACATCGACCCTGCCTTGCAGCAACAAGTTCACCCCTTCCGCCGCCGACTTGGTGCGGAGTTCGACAATTTCACGAGGCTGCGTTGGCGTCTTGGGCTCACCCGACAAGACATATCGAACCAGATCCTCTTCGACCACATCGCGGCGGTAATCGCCGGTCGGCGAGAGAGGTTCGCCACCGAACCAACTGCCGTCGACGGGAACCTGAAGCAAACAAATCGGCAAGACGTGCGGACGGCGCAAATTGAAGGTGACTTGCTGAGGTCCTTTGAGTCCAATCGACTCCACCGCTGCCGCCCACGGAGAAAAGTAAGTCGGTGAATCGGGTTGGGCTCGGGCCGCAAGGACATCGGCAATGAAGAATCCCTGCACTCGATCCAGCGGCGGCACCAAATCCTGCGTCTCAAGCATCAAATCGAAGTGCATTCGATCCGCGCTCATCTCCACATCGCCAAAGATGAAATCGTACTCTCCACCCTCGGGCCCGGCCCCCTGCATTTCAAATAGTGTTCGATAAATCAACCGGCCCGCACGCCGCGCCCCCCAGTTATCAATTCGCGTTGGGTCGAGCTCTGTCGCGCTTTGAAGCACGCCCACGTTGACCAGCGGATAGATCACATCGATCTCGCGAATCAATTCCTGTCCCCCCGGAATGTCGGGCTTCAAGTAGACGCTCTCGCGCGCCAACGTGCGTGCCAAGCGGTAATCCTTGGCGTCCCGAGCTTGCTTGGCCTCCTCCTGTTTCGCTTTAGCCATCTTCAGGAATTCCACATTCCACTTGGCTACCGAATCGAGCTTCTCGTTCTTGTAGTCGTCCTGGAGTCGAGCAAGCATCTGCTGAGCCAGATCGAGTTCGCCTTCATCTCGAAGCTGCTGCATCAGCCGATCGGTAACGCCGCCGATCGCGCGAAGCACCGTCGACTGTTTGTACTCTGGCGCGTAGGAGCGTAGCTCCTCCAGCATGGCCAGGGTCGAATCGAATTCCCCCTTGCGGGCTCGAGCCACCGCATCTTGAAACAGAAACTCGCAACGAAGTTCGTGAAGTCCAGGCCGAGTAGGATAATCGCGAATCAGGACCGACAAGAACGGGTAGGCACCTGTGAAGTCGCCCTTACGAATCCGCTCATTGGTCTCTCGTTCCAAGCGGATCTCCCAGAGATCGATTCGCTCGACGTCCGACCACTTGGATGCAAATTCTTTTCCCTCGATGCCCAACACCTGAAACTTCAAGGCGCCGGTACGGTCCGCTGGTGGTCGGCGTCCAGGAAAGTCCAGGAGATGCACTTTGGCCCAGCCGCCCCCGGCAGCCGACGTGAAGAAAATCAGGTCATGCGGTTCTTCTTGGAGCAAGCCAAGGCCGGAATCTGCCGGCACCCGGATTGCGAATAGTTGGCTTCTTGGGCGATCGATTGGCTCGCAAAAGGACACGCGAAGAGCAGAAGACATGCAGTCACCCACAGCCAACTCGGACGCGTCAAAATCGGTTTCGATTGGAACATGAATGGATACTCGATATCGATTCCCCTTACTCAGATGCAAAGCCTCAAGTGCCTGGCACGTCCGTGACATAAACGACGCCCTCGGCACCTGGCACCAAAAGATTTTTTCCCGCCAACAACGGCGTCGCAGAAACGGGTTGGCCGAGATCGCTCTGCCCGAGCAGCTTGCCCGACCCCGCATCGAGCGCGACGATCCAACCATCCGTACCAGCTAGAATGATCTTTTCTCCGTCGCGAAGAGGCTTGCCGGCAGGACGCCCCCCGGGCAACGCCAACTCAAACTTCTGTGTGCCCTCAGCAGAGAAGGCTCGCAGCATTGAATCGTCGGTTTGAATCAAACAGAGGTCGCCAGCGGCAATCGGCCCCCAGACCACGCGACCGTTCAGCAGGGTCTTGAACTTCTCGCCCAGACTCGCCAACTCGAAACCGACCAGGTAGTCCGCCGCGGGACCACCGGTGGTGGCAATCATCATGCCCTCAACTCCAGCAGCCGGGCCAAGCAGCTCGTACTCCAGGTCGACCACCTGCAAATCGCGAATCTGTTCGCCCACACGAAGTCGATAGAGCTTCTTGCGGCTATCTGCCAACACGACTTGATCCGGATCGTCCGGTAGCGGGATCGGATTGGTCCATTTGACGCTACCCACTGGATCACTATCAGGCTGGAAGGGCGCCGCACTGACGGCGCCAGTGCGCCAATCGACCAGCACGGCGCGGCCTGAGTCGAGAGGCAAGAACAAACCGCCTCCGGCCACGACGCCGCCAGACTTTGGTAGTCCGGCAGGCAGACGCATCGTGACGCGGCGAAGGACTTCCGTTTCACGTTTGGGGTTGTAAACAAGGATGGAGGGGTCGCCGGCATGGTTCAGCATCACACTGCTTGTGTCGTCGATTGCAATCGGATCTTCAAACTTGATCGCGATCGCTTTCTCACCAGGGTTCTCGATCGGACCGGTGGTGGAGCCGCTTTGAATCGCTTCTCGGCCAACCCGAAATAGCGCGGCCTGACTTGTGACCACGTCCAAACCGCCGGTCGATGGTCGCAACATCACCACGGGTGCCCCCACATCGGTTCGCCAAATCTCATCCCCTGTCTTTGGGTTGGCAGCGGTGATGCGCATCGCCGAGGTGTCGCGGAGCACACGAGCATGTACCAACGTGTCATCGCTTGCAAAGGGCTGACCGATGAAGGTATCCAGCTCGTGCAAACTCCAGTCTCGGATCACACGACCGGTATTGATTTGCAGTTCATAGCGTCCAAGTCTTGTCCCCGTGATCCACATTTGGCTACGACCCACCGCCATCTGCGTTGCCGTCGGTTGCTCATAGAAGGCGGGAAGGGTGGCGGCCACGGTCACCTGCTCCCGTTCCGCGGTCGGTTCAATATCGTAAACGGTCACCTCACCTCGATCGGTAAGGACGATCAGGCGACGTCCGTCGATGATCGGTGGAACCACGACGTTGCCCGTCACACGAAAAGGTTGCTGGGCCTGTTTCAGATTCTCGCCTCGCTCATCAACCCGGAGGACATGCACGTTCGCGTAGGTCGTGCCTGCATTTTCGATCACGAACACATGTCCCTGGAGTGGAATCGGCGGGACGTCAATCGTGCCCTGCTCATGACCGATGTAGTAGCTCTCGAGGCAGGATCCGTCACGAGTATTGAGCAAATAGAGATTGCTATGATCCCCGGCGATGTAGGCGCGCTGCGCTTGTCGTTGACACCCGGGCCAGCTTCAAGCGGTTGGGGAAACTGAGTGGCCCACTTGGCATCCCCCGAGATGGCATCAAGGGACAGCAGTCTACCGGGTTGCGTCGCGACATAGATTTCCTCGTCCACAAAGATTGGCTGGCTAAACGTCTCACCAATCTCCGACCGCCAGGCGACGCTGCCGTCCATCTCATTGCAACGCAAAATCTGCAAAGCGGCGGACTCGCTAAGGAGCACACCGTCCTCCAAACGGACCGGCGGTAAGTCCTTTGAATTCCCGACGTACTTCCGCCAACGAAGACTTCCGTTCTCGCCATCGAGCGCCAGCACCGAACCCCCAGCACGGAAATAAAGAGTGACACCACGAAGGTCGGGCGCGTTGCGTCCTGCCAATGTCGTCAGCACAATCGAGCGAACAGAATCGCTGACCGCCGCATCGGTCACCAACTTGGGCAACTTCGCAGACGAGCTGACGAGCGTTTGTTGAATATCGCTAGCCTTGCGAATCAGCGTATCAAGCCGAACATGATCGTACAGCTCGGGGAACTCTCGCAACAACGCCTTCCTGGTATCATAAGCTTCCTTGGTTTTCTTCGCTTCAAGCGACGACGTCATCGACGTTTCGGATTCATCAAGGCGGATGTTGCGATTGATATCGCGCTGCACCCTTGCTCGATCTTCAGTGACGTTTTGAATCTGAGGCGCGAGCGTTACCTTCATGGTGGATGACATGTACATCGGGTTCTCCATCAACCCAAGCTGCTCATCCAAAACGGTCAACAGTTCCTGCTTCTTGGTAGTCTCCGTGGCTCGTCCTGCCGAGTCCGCTAGATTGCGAGCAATGTCAACCATCAAAGCGGCCAGGTTGCCACGTTCCTCATTCATACCCTCTTCGTTGGCAATCAACGGCAACTTTTCTTTTTCGAGTTCGACCGCTTGCCAGGGCTCCTGTTTGAATTCAGCCGCTTTGTAGAGCTCCGTCATCGTGATTCTGGTGCGGGCCAGAGATGCGTACTGGCTTTCGTCACCGAAACTCTCCAGAAATCCCAGGTACATGTCCTGTGCCGCCTGGAAATCCTGTTGGTCATACCGTTTGTTCGCTTCGCCAATCACCTTGTCGGCGTCTTCGCGCGAAAGGACAAACCAGATCCCGCCACCTGCCAACAACAGCAGTGCGATGATTCCGACGTAGCCATAGATCTTGAACGAGTCCCAGACGGACTTCTTCGGATCGGGCTTCTTGCGAACAGGCTTGGGTCGATCGGTCGCAGATCTCGATGGCATGTCCTGCCCGGCTGGCGAAACCTCGACGGCGGTCACGCTCACTGGATCGGCTTCGTATACCGGCACAGCCTCAACGGAGACGGGCTCGACCGGAGATTCGTCTTCGTCCACGACCACCGCAAGGTCGTCGTATCCGGCTGTTAGATCGTCGCCAGAATCGGAGGCACTGTCGTACTGTCCACTTCGCAACTCGCCAATCAACTTCGTGGCTTGGAAGTGAGTCAATTGACCATTGTCCACCAAGAGCTTGGCGACGGCCTCGGGCGTGACACGCGTCCCGCCCTGCTCGAGCTGTTCACGGAGCGCTTCGATAATCTCCTGATCAAGCAGCCCGAGCCGCTCCAATCGATCGATCAGTTCGTTTGCTAACATCTTCTTGTCGGTTCTTCAGTGAATGAGTGTTGATTTGGCGATGGCGTGGAGAGCGACGAACGTAGGCAATCAAGGGTTGGCGCTAACTCGGAATCATCAATCGAATTCCTCGACCTGAGTGACTTCGAGCTGCGAATATCCGGCGATGGTACCGGCGTCCATCGCATCGACCAGGGCGTGGAGCTTCGCCTGCTCATGGACCTTCACCACAAGCCGCATCCCGTCGCTGCTGCCCGCGATCGCTTCCCGGAGAGCGGAAATCAAGTTTTGTTTGCCCGGAGTTTCTCGTTCCCAATCGCGTGCCATGACGAGGAAAGACCCGAACTCGTCGACCTGGACCTCCACCATATCGAGCTCCTCGACTTCCTCTTCGTCCACCGTCGTGCTGGGTGCATCGGTCTGTTGCCGAGGCATCTGGATTGACTTCTGCAGGCTGAATGCCGCCGTGACCATGAAGAAAATCAAGAGTAGGAAGGTGACGTCGACCATGGGGGTCATGTCCATCTCTTCTTCGGGCCGCTTCTTACGAGGCAGCACTTCGTCGTCATCATCGTCGTCCTCGTCGGCAATCCAATGTTGGACGGCGTGCCCTTCGTCCCAACTTTCATGATGATGCAGCATCACCGATTCTTCGAACGGATCCGCTACGTCAGCGTCCACAACCGGAACCGCCTCGACCTCGACAGAAATGGGCTCGAGCTCGTCCTGCCGCGAGACGACCGGTTGTTCCGGCTCGGGAACATGCACGGCGGTATCACAGCTCGGACAGCGCACACGTCGACCGGCCAACCGATCGTTGACAAGGTGACTGGATCCACACTGTATGCAGGTAACTTTGATCGACATGGAAAAGGGCGATGGTGGCTTCGGGTTGAATTTCCGTCCGCGAACGACAGGGGTCAGGAAGGGATCATTGTTCCTTGACGGCAATGTAAGTCGAGTCGATATCCTCGAAGGCATCACCGATGATTTTTTGAATGCGTGTGACTTGGCCAACCTTGACGTTTGCATCGCCAAACAACATCACCTGTTGCTTGCTGGCACCCATCGACTTTTCAAGTTCGCTCGTGATGTACTCGATGATCTCGGTCGCTTGAGCGTCTTCGTCGGCACTGAATTGGGTTCCATCGGGCGTCGAGAGAACAACGCTGTCACCGCTACCAGGTTCGATGAAGATCACCGCTGAATTCTTGGCCGAGATCGCAAGACCGTTTTCCGCCTCCGGGATCCCACCAATCTTCGTCGGATCCATCGTGGAACAAACGATGAAGAAGATCAGCAACAAGAACGTGATGTCAATCATCGGAGTGATATCCATCTCGTCATCCTCGCGTTTCTTTCGCGGGATCACGAAATCGTCTTCGTCCTCCTCAATCATTTCCAAGTCAATGCTCATCGTTGTCCGTTATCGCTCGTTTGCCGTTGCCCATTCGTGATGCACTTGCTGACGACTGGCTGCTACTCGGGCTTTGATTGAACGGCCATCGCTTCGGCAGCGGGGCCAGCTGATGGACGGGGCGGGTCGTGAAACTTGGCCAGCGCCGCGCGGTAGGCGGCCATGAATCGAGCCAGCCCTGCCCCCACCAGGTCTTCCATCTTGGCGATTCGAATGTTGACATTGGCGACAAGAATCATCAGCGGGATCGCAATCGCCAATCCGCAGGCGGTCGTACGAAGTGCGACGTTGATGTCCTTGGCAAGGAACTTTGGCTCGACCGACTCGGATGTCGCCAAGGTTTCAAAGGCACCCATCATCCCGAACACCGTCCCAAACAAACCGATCATCGGCGCGCTCTTGATAACCGTGCTGACCCAGGAAAGCCGATACTCGATGTCGCTCATCACATCCCGTTGAAATCGGTCCATGACGAACTGGCGAGCCTTCTTGTATCCCATCTCTCGATGATGCACTGCCATCTCGACGATCTGGGGAATCGCCCGCGCGTCCCCTTCGCAGTAGTCGGCCGTTCCCTCGAAATCACCCGCGTTGAGCATCTGTTCGATGTCGTCCATGAAGACGTCCTGCTCCTCCTCCGACTTGAACCGCTTTTGATTCACGCGGGTCCAGACAATCACGATGCAGTACAACCCCCAGAGAGCAACGCCCGCCAGAGCACCGTAGGTGGCATTGGAAATGATGTCCCAGAGAGAAGAAGCAAGAAGCATCAGGAGTCGATCCTTAAACTAGGTAATCCGGAAGTGGGGTCAAAGGGTGAGGCGACGACAGGGGTGGCAGCCGTCCGCGGCTCGCTAGAAAAGTCAGTCGGTTGGCGTCGCGAGTTCCACCAACTCCATGTGTCTGTTTTCTACTGCCGATACGGGCGGCTGGCTATGTTGGGTCGATTTCAATAGAGAGGGATCAAAGATTCAAGTTGAAGTGCGTCAGGTCGTGGCGATTCCGCGAACCAATGGCCGTTTCTCTATCGACTACCACGACTCTTCCGATACCGCTGGTTGACCACCTCGAACCTGTAGCCACCATCCTGTGGCTTGCTCTCGAACACGGTTTTTGCGATTTCGGTAACCGAGGGGTGCCCCTTGGATTTGGAGTAGTCCAGTTCGATCTGCGCAACTCGTTCTCCAGGTCCTTGGGAATGAACTTCAACATCTGACGATTGGGAAGGGGAATCCCAGCTTGCTGAAGCAGTTGGCGGTCGAATTCCATCAGCGGGCTGGGTGTGCTCCACATGAAGTACAGCCGTTTTTCCGACTCGGTATCGACGATGCGGTACTTCTGGGGACTGCCAACAAGATTCTTGGCGACATCCACGCCTTGAATCGAACCACCAATTGCACCCAATTCGATCTCATAAAAATCCAACTGGGTTGCATACTGGCGAATGTCTCGGGCGGTGAAATTCAATTGCCAACGTTCGAATCGAGGGATGATGTCCTCCCCCTCGCCTTCTGGGCCAGGGGGACGGCTATCCCCCGCGCCGGTTCCCGATGTGGTCGCAGTCGCCTGAGTGTCGGTCGTGACCAGCGCTCCGGCGACCGAACTGACCGCGTCGGTCACAGCCTCAAGCGTGTCCTGGAGGGTTGGCTCCATCAGCTCCTCGACCTCTTCGGCCCCCGGGGGCTCGAAGTCCCGTTCGAACCCCTCAGGATTTTCTCCACGTCCAGCCGGGTTCTCAATGATCGGCTGGATCGCTTTGGGGGGAAACGACCAACGAGTGGTCAGCCAAATGATGAACAGCATCAAGACGAACGTGCCAATGAAAAGAATCAGCGCCATGAAGAGCGAGGTGACCACGTCAAAGCGGCTGATGCGTAGCCTCTCTCGCTCCTGACGTCGCTCGTCAATCTGCGGATTTCCAGATTCCTGTTCGGCAGTTGGGTCCGGGTTGATCACCGATGCCATGCGGACTTGACCTGTGGGGACTCGTTGGGAGTTTGGAAGGACGTGAAGGGGTCGACGAAGAGCATCATCGATTAGAGATCGTAATCCAAGAAGACGTACTTCGGATTGACCGTTCGGTACCACTCACGCCACTGCCTTTGGGCCTTTTCGACTTCGGCGGGATTGGGTTTGTCGGACATGCCGAATCCATCAAACTTTCGACTGAGGAAACGGAGACCATCGCGGGCATACCGCCGCACCGATTCATCCGGATCACTCAGAGCAAAAATCAACGAAGGCACAACTCGCAGCTCGTCACTGCGTCCGAGCAGCTTGGCGGCGACGCGTCGGGCCTGCCAAGACTGGCTACCCCGTACCAATCGTTCCAAGCGGTCCATTTGCGCGGCGCGTGTCTTCGGATCGGGATCGAGTTCCAGGTCATCGGGAATCGATTTCCCTTCGGTGTCCCCTGCGCCATCCTGTTCAAGAATGTCCAACATATCGGTCACTTGAGCCGCGATCGGACGTCCCTTGATCTGAGTCCCGTCGACTCGAATGTCGGTCGTATCCTTGGGAAGCCCGTAACCACCTTGGAGGCTTCCCTGGCTCAGGGTGAAGATCGTCTTCTGGGTGCTGCGAATCAAGAACAGTAGAGCAAAGGCGGTACTGACCGGCCCGCGCGTATTCGAAGGCTGCACCCATCCTCCCTCGGGGCCCTGAACGGCTCGCAGCTCGTCGACCCCTTGGTTGTACCAGGCGGGACTCGAATCCTTGGGCAATCCATTGGCGATTTCCAGGAAGCTCTCATAACGCTCCAGCGTATAGAGCTGGTAGTAGTACCAATCGAGGGCGGAGCTTCGCTTGTAGGGGTTCTGCTGTCGCCAGTTGTTCAGCGCCGCCACGGCTCGCTTGATCGGGTCCTCCGACATGCCAGCGCGTCGACGGCGGACCGTGTTGGTGTCCTCTTTGTAGATTTTGATCGCCTTGGGAAGGCCGGGGATTCCCGGATCTTTGTCATCGACGGTCTCGCCCCAAAGCCGCAATGCGTCGCCGGCGATCAAGATGCTGCTGCCGCCGGCCAGGCCCATCGACATATCGGGGTTGTGCTGGGAAGTATTCGGGCGCCCGACACCTGGGTCCTTGCCCTTGTAGGGCCAGCCTCCACGGATGTCTTGCACTCGCAACAACCACTGTGCCGATTCCACGACGCGGCTGTAATCCAAGGGGATTCCATTTCGGTCGAGGGTCCAAATCGCCAGCAATGCGTATTGGGTTTGCGAGACATCCCCATCCTTTTCCCCGTAGTAACCGAAGGCTCCGTTGGGGTATTGCCAATCCATCAGGTACTGCTGGACCGTCTTCATTTCACTCTTGTACCGTTCGGCGTCGACCTCTGCGAACAGCAGCACGCACATCGCCATCTCGTAGTTGCGTTTGGAGCCCCGCTCACCCGTGGTTTCGAGGGAGGCCACGATCTGCTTGGCCGTCTCGATCGCCCGTTTGACCAAGGGGTGCTCGGGGTCATGCCGGCACTTGTGATGGGCATAGCCGACCAGCACGGTCTCGCCCGCTCCCCCGCTGAACTGCGTGGGGTTTCCCCCGTACTTGTCGGTTCCAACGTTTTCCAAGTACTCGATCCCTCGGTCGACCATCTTGGTGACAACCGGATCAGTTGGGGTATAGGCCGACGCGGAATCGGTGAAAGTCGCGAAAACGACGGCGGCCAGCAGTGCTGCCAAGACGGATGGGCCAAAGCCTCGTTTCTTGCCAGTTCCTTCCATCATGAACCTTCGATTGTGATTTCCTTGAACCGATTGACGACAAGACGCATCATACCCTACGATCGCTCAGCGTCGAATTGATCGCGCGAAGTCGTTCTGCTACTTTCTCGTATCGCAGCAGGAGCCCTTCGAATCGATCTCGGTCAGGTAGCTCAGTTGGTAGAGCACGGCCCTGAAAAGGCCGGTGTCGGCGGTTCGAGCCCGCCCCTGACCACTTTCGACTCTTGCTCTCCACGCACTGGGTTTGTCAACCGCGTGACGATTCCTGGCCATCCCAATCTCTTGGTGCGCCCTGCTCGAGCATTTTCAACAAGAACGCAGCCGGCCCAGCAAACAGCAGGGCTGCCGGTTCGGCAACAGGCCTCGAACGCCCGCCTCCCTGTCTCTGGGGGCGACCCCCGGCGGACGAAGCGAACATCGAAATCATCTTTTTCGCACAAATCGCTCCGTCACCGGCTCGACTTTCCCGCTTTGGTGTCGATTTCTGGCCACGAAGACCTTAGCCTGTTTCCGGTTTCCAAGTTGCACCGGGGAGGCCCCGTCCCCACCTTCGGTCTTTCGACGCTGACTGCGAGTCCGCCATGCCTGTCCTCCGTGCTAACCACCTGGCCTGCCTGCTCCTTTGCCTGACTTTCCAGGGGCTGATCGCCGCTGGGTCGCTCCATGCTCAATCCGATGTTCCAACCTCCGCCGAAGCTCCGGTCGCCCAGGCCGCGACCAATTGCCAGTGACGCGATTGCCAGTGACGGACGTCGCTCGAAAGTGATGGGGCGGCCAGTGATTCAGCCGCCAACAATTCAGCAGCCAGTGAGCCCGTAGACGGCGAACCGCTCGCCGACGGTGAGGCATTGGACCCGGCCGAGAAACAATGGACCCAGAAGGTGGACGAGGCTTTCGGTGAGTACCTCGTCGTGCCGCTCGAGAAGGTTCTGTTCTACGATTTCCATTCCGGACCGCGAGTCGGACCAGAATTGGATGCCGATGGCCAAGAGGTGATCCACCCGGGGTGGCTGATGACTGGCAGCTACCCCGACGGCATCTCCATCCCGTTTGTGGTGGTATGGCTGCTCTTTGGCGCTACCTTCCTGACGCTGCGAATGGGCTTCATCAACTTCCGGGCCTTCCGCCACGCAATCGATCTGACTCGCGGGGTC
Source organism: Pirellulaceae bacterium (assembly GCA_963767665.1). Taxonomy (GTDB): domain Bacteria; phylum Planctomycetota; class Planctomycetia; order Pirellulales; family Pirellulaceae; genus Rubripirellula. The sequence continues at coordinate 1,285,818 of CAVYFC010000008.1, read as the reverse complement.
TACGACAACCCAGATGACGCAGGCGAGGTCTCCCACTTTCAAGCTTTGTCGGCGGCCCTGTCCGCAACCGTCGGGTTGGGAAACATTGCCGGTGTCGCGATCGCGATTGGTACCGGGGGTCCCGGTGCGACTTTGTGGATCATTGTGATCGGCTTCCTGGGAATGACCGCTAAGTTTGCCGAGTGCACATTGGGCCAACTCTATCGCGTCAGCGATGCCGACGGGCACGTGCTGGGCGGCCCGATGCGATACCTCAAGACGGGCCTCAGCGAACTGGGGCTGGGACCCCTTGGGACGGTCCTTTCGGTGGTCTTCATGGTCCTGTGCATTGGGGCAAGCTTCGGGGGCGGCAATGCCTTTCAAGTCGGCCAATCGCTGGAGGCCATTCGAGGCGAAATCACGCATTCTTGCAGGATCATCCTTATCTTTATGGGTTAGCCATGGCGGTCGCGGTCGGAGTCGTGATCGTCGGCGGCATCCGCAGTATCGGTGCGGTCGCAGGTCGGCTCGTGCCACTGATGTGCATCTGCTACGTCGTGGCGGCAATCTACATTTTGATTGTCAATGTCTCGGCCATCCCCAGTGCGATCGCCCAGATCGTCAGCGAGGCGTTTTCGCCCCAGGCGGCCTATGGTGGCTTCCTCGGGGTCGTGATCATTGGTATCCAGCGAGCCGTCTTCAGCAACGAAGCGGGGGTTGGTTCCGCCGCGATCGCCCACTCAGCGGCAAAGACCGACGAACCGGTTAGCGAAGGCATCGTGGCATTGCTGGAGCCCTTTATCGACACCGTTGTGGTCTGCACGATCACCGCCTTGGTGTTGGTTGTCAGTGGTGCCTACAACGCCGACGCCTTCGTCGACGCGACAGTCCCCGCAGACAGTCGTCGAGGCGGTTCAGGGAATCACCAATGGCGGCGAGGTCGATGCGACACAAGTAGCCAGCGCCAAAGAAACACTGCAGGAACCACCATCGAGAATCGGCGTGGTGCGGCAATGACCCTGGTCGCGTTTCGTAGCTGTGGGTCACGTGTGGTTCGGCTACATCCTGTTTGCAGCGGTGATTTTGTTCGCGTTCTCAACCTGCATCTCTTGGTCCTACTACGGCGAACGTTGTTGGGTAGAACTCTTTGGAGAACGGTTTTCGATTGTCTACAAGCTGCTGTTTCTTGTCTTCACCGTGCTTGGCTCGATTGTCACGCGTGGCAACATTCTTGCCTTCAGCGACTTGATGATCCTGGGCATGAGCTTTCCCAATCTGCTTGGCGTGTTTCTCTTGAGCGGGCTGGTGAAGCGGAAGCTCGATGAGTACTGGGGCAAGTACACATCGGGCCAATTGCTTCCGACCGAGCGAGACTGATGCGGTGAATGGATGGAACGTCTCTGCATCATCAACGTCGTCGGTCTGACCCCTGCATTGCTGCAGCACGCGCCGCGCATCGCGTCACTCGGAACTGTCTCGCCCTGGGTCAGCCCACTGCCGGCCGTCACGTGCACCTCGCAGGCCACGATGCTGACAGGCCTTGCGCCCCGCGATCATGGAATCGTGGGCAACGGCTGGTATTACCGAGACACCGCGGAAGTTCCGCTTTTGGCAACAAGCCTGCTCGCTTGGTCAGCGGCGAGAAATTCTATGAAGGGATTGAGACCGCCAAGATGTTTTGGTGGTTCAACCAATCGGCTCCCGTTCGTTACAGTGCAACACCAAAGCCTCATTACGGATGCGATGGCTCGAAGGTCTTTGACATCCTCGACCACACCGAATGTAATCTGACTCGGCGTCTCGGCCCCTTCCCTTTCTTTTCGTTCTGGGGACCCAGTGCCGGGCTTGCCCAGCAGCGATTGGATCGCCGAGGCGATCGGCCATCGTGATGCGAGAGAAGCAGCCACAACTGACGCTCGTCTACCTGCCTCACCTGGACTATGACTTTCAGCGATTTCCCGATCATGATCCGCATGCGAGTCAGCGAAGTGGACCAGTGTGCCGGACATGATCATCGACGCAGCGCAATCGATCGGAGCCAAGGTTGTGGTGGTTTCCGAATACGGACTGGTGCCCGTCGATCATCCGGTGCACTTCAATCGCCACCTTCGTCGAAGCCGGTCTGCTGCGAGTTCGTTCAGGCCCATTCGGCGAGATGCTGATGCCGGGAGAAAGCGACGCGTTTGCCGTGGCCGATCATCAGCTGGCCCACCTCTACGTTCGTGACCCCAAATGATCCCACGTGTCCAATCGATGGTCGAGTCAATCCCTGGTGTCGACCGAGTGGTGCCGCCTGGGGAACTCGAACTCGATCATCCGCGCAGCGGCGAATTGATTGCCTTGGCCGAGCCTAACGCCTGGTTCACGTACTACTACTGGTTCGACGATGCGCTGGCTCCCGACTTCGCGCCGACGGTCGACATCCACCGAAAACCGGGCTATGACCCCTGTGAACTGTTTGCGACCAGCAAGCTTCGCGCGATTGCCCGCGTGGCCCAAAAGAAGCTCGGATTCCGATACAAGATGGATGTGATCCCGCTGGACGCCACACTGGTTCGCGGAAGTCACGGCCTGCTCGCTGCCAACCCTGAAGCGGGCCCACTGATCATCGGTCCGGGCGAACTACCGACCGACATGCGCGGGCTCAAACCCTACGTCCACACACTCCTGCAACATCAGTGACGCGGGGGTTCCCTACGTAGGCGAGTCTCTCCGAGACTCGTGCGACACGCTGCAAAGCTGCTTTGTGTCCGCCTTGGAAATGCGGACCTACCGCACGTCCATTTCCTCACCCCAGCGAAGGGGCGGCCGATGACTCGCGAGGAAAATGCTCATCAACCACGTCGTAGAACTCGCCGGCCGATGAGACGTTTGCGACGTTGGAGCGAAAGTGGCGTGCGCCTCGCTTGCCTTGTGCATAACAGCAAGCGTACTTTCTCATCAGCACGGTCCCCTTCTCTTCCCCGAATCGATCGACCACCAATCGATAGTGTCGCAGCATCACATCACGTTGCTCGGTCAACGTCGGTTCCGGTGGAATCGGCTCACCTCGCAGCGCGGCTGCTGCCTGTGCGAACAACCAGGGGCGACCAAGACAGGCCCGCGCAATCATCACGCCATCGACTCGGTAGCGCTTGAATGCCTCGACCACTTTCTCTGCCGAATCAAGATCGCCGTTTCCGATCAAGGGAATGTTTCGCGAGATGATCTTTGATCTCGCTGATCCGGTCCCAATCGGCTTGCCCGCGGAACATGTCTTGCGCGGTCCGTCCGTGCACCGTCAAGGCCGCTGCGCCCGACTCTTCGACCACGCGCGCCACGTGGTTGCAGTTGATGTTGTCCCGCGTACAACCCAATCGGATCTTCGCAGTCACCGGTGTCGGATGGCAGGCTTTCACCAGGCGGCTGATGATCTCGGACATTCGCATCGGATCGCGAAGCAGATAGCTGCCGCTGTGAGCTTTCTCGGTAACCTGGCGAACCGGACAACCAAAATTGATGTCGACAATGCTGACGCGATACTCCTCCACGAGACGTTTCCCCACCTTGGCCATCGTCTCGGGATCGTTGTCCCAGATCTGTACAGCCAGCGGACGCGACTCCTCGGCGACTCCCCACAAGCGGTCGGGATGCTCGGCCACATGCTGGTCCATCCAAACGAAGCCGCGGGCGTTGACCATCTCGGTCGCCAGCAGTCCGACGCCACCGAATTGCCGCACCACCTCGCGAAAGGCCGCGTTGGTAAAACCGGCCATCGGCGCCTGCAGGATCGGCGGGTCGATGAGGATGTCGCCAATGCGGAGGGAAGCGGGCATTGTGGTTTGCAGGAGTCGATCGCGGGTCTGGTTTGCCAAGGCCGAACGCCCTCAATTCTCACAGGCCATGGCGAAAAACGGAACTCCCCTGGTTGGAATTCGCCGTGATCGCAGGCTGAGGGTCCGCATTTCCAAGGTGGACACTCGCAGCTCGTCTGCGGTTCTTGCGAGTCTGCGGAGAGACTCGCCTACGGGACTACCAGGATGTGGACCAGCTTGCGATCACGGACCAGTCGGTCTCCAGCTGGATGCCGTCGACATTCTGGTAGAAGGTGGGTACGAACTCCACGTTGAAGTACTGACGATTCCAGATCGCCTGAGTACCAAATCCGCAACTGTACCAGTAGCCGCCACGAAACGATTCGACATTGGTCGAGATGATCAGATCATTCGCTTGTGGATCCGCGCCGTCGTAGTTCGTACGCCACAGATGCTGGCCCCGCATCGAAACGGACCAGTTGTCGGTCAACAGGACGCTCGTCCAAGAATTGAACCGAAACTCATCACCGACGCTGTAGTCCCGATAGTTGCGGCCGATCGGCAGGTCGGTTTGAAACTGGGCGCCCCAGCTGTACCAATCCCAATAGCGTCGATAGGTGATGCCTGGCCGGGCGTTGAAGGTGCCGCTTCCAAGCCGCATCGGATAGGGCAGCGGTTGCAACACGGCACCCGACGTCGGGACTGATGTCTCACGGTAGATATCGCCGGTGGGTACCGTACAACCGAGATTCAGGATCAGGTCTTGGTCACAGCATCCCCAGAGCCGAATCAAAGCCCCAAACGCGGTGTCACCGAAGCCGCTGTTGTGGGTTGTGAATTCCGAGCCGCGCGGTGGATTCAAGTCGCCGCGAATGTGGTCCATGGTCAGACTGGGGAGCATCAACATGGTGTACAACGTCACGTCGTCGCTGGCGCCGTACATGATGTGCGCCATGTGCATCTCCATCGTCATGCTCGTTGGCGTGGCACCCGCATTGGTGCGGATCCCGTCCACAACGATTCCTGGTGGCGGACCAGGTGGGCCAATCGCCTCCAAGTCACTGACGTTGTTTTTGCCGATCCGGTTGCCGTCCATGTACATGTTCATGTACTTGTACTCAACCATCCATTCTCCCTTCTCATGGAGGTGGGCCCCCATGATGCCGGCAGGTGCATGCTTGTCGGCCAACTTCTTGCGGTCGCTGCCGTCGGCCTGCGTCGGCGAAACCGCGAGAAGCGACAGCAGCAGACTCAACGTGCACGGCAAAGCCAGTACGCGAGAATGCTGTCGAGCTGAAGGATGAAACATGCTGTGAAACCGAGTGCAAGCAGTGAGACCGAGCAAACCCCCAGGACTCTTTCGGTCTCGGATGGGCAATCTCAATAGAGATTTGGGCGCGGCGTGAATATCTTGCACGACCCAAAGAGGGGACGGGAGCCGGGGCAGCGTGAGAGTCAGGCATCCGTGCTTACGTCCAGGCTTCGTTCACTGCCAGGCTTCTTCGCTCAGTTCCAACCAGCGCTGTTCCGTTTCCGCCAACTCGGCGTTCAGCTTCTCGATCGCTTCGTGCAAACGCATTGCCTCGTTGGGATCGGTCTCGGTCAACATCTTCGCGTTGAGTTCACGCTTCTCTTCATCCAGCTTGGCAATCTTCTTCTCGAGATTCTTGATCTCTTTATCGGTTTTGCGTTGATCGCGGCGGACTTGCCGGTGATCTGCAGGCGAATCCGCCGGAGGCTTGCCGCCTGCGGGTGCCGTTTTGCCCTTGGCCTGGGCCATGCGTTCACGTTCACCGGCATCGACTTCGTTTTCCACCGAGAGTAGGTAGGTATCGTAGTCGCCAAAGTAGTTCTTGACGCTCCCGTCGCGGACTTCGATCACGCTCGTTGCGACTCGATGCATGAAATGCCGATCGTGACTCGTGAACACGACGGTTCCTTTGTACTCGAGCAGCGCTTCGGCGAGAGCTTCGACAGTCTCCACATCCAAGTGGTTGCCCGGTTCGTCCAAGACGAGCACGTTGGCCGTACCCAACAAGCAGGCCCGCCATGCAGAGCCTCGCCCGCTCGCCCCCGCTGAGCACTTTGATCTTCTTGTGAATGTGCTCGTCTCGGAACAGCAGAGCCCCCGCCATCGCCAACAAATCTTGCCGCGTGGTGTTGCTTGTCGGAGACATACTCCAAATGCTCCAGCACCGTTTGCCGCTCGTCCAGGCTGGTGTAAACGTGCTGGGCGTAGGTGCCGATCTCGACGCCGTAACCCCACTTCATCGAGCCAGCCAACGGATCCAGGGAATAGACCAGTGATCGCAGCAAGGTTGTCTTTCCCTGCCCGTTGTCACCGACGATCGCCGCTCGTTCGCCATGTTCGATTTCCAAGGCTGATCCCGCTGGCAACCACATGATCGGGATAGCCGATCGACAATCCTTCGCAGCGGACAGCCGTGCCCTGGCGAGGCTCCACGCGAGGCGCGCGAATGCTGAACGGTGGGCTCATCGACCTCGATCTCAGTCGTTTGCAAGCGTTCGAGCTGCTTGGCTTTGCTGCGTGCCTGACTGGCGGTCGATGCGTTGGCTCGATTCTTATCGATGAATCGCTTGCAGTTGTTTCTGCTTCGCGATCACCGTGGCGTTGACTCGGCGATCATGTTCACGACGCTCTTCGCGATATTCCAGGAAGGCATTGATCTTGCCTGGGAACATCGTCAGCTTGCCGCGGGAAAGCTCCAACGTTTGGGAGCAAGTCGCCGACAGGAACGCCCGATCGTGGCTGACAATCAAAGCTGCTTTGTTAAACTCTCGCAAAAAATGCTCGAGCAGAATCTGCGTGCGAAGGTCCAGGAAGTTGGTTGGCTCGTCCAACATCAGAAGGTTGGGATTGTGCAGCAGCAAGGCAGCCAATTTGACCCGGGTCTGCCAGCCCCCCGACAACTCCTTGACGGGACCCTCCAGGTAAGCCCCTTTCAACTCGAACTGGCCCGCCACCTCGCCGCATCGCCACTCGGGCTGGTCGCTGTCCCGCATCAAGAAGTCAAGGGCCGATTCGCCCGCCAGAAAGGGGTCATGCTGTCGCAGGTAGCCGATCCGCAGCGTGGGATGGTGAATCACCTCCCCCTTCTCCAGCTCCTCCTCTCCCAGCAGCACGCGCAGCAGCGTCGACTTACCCGCCCCATTGCGGCCAATGAAGCCAACTTTGACGTCATCGACCAACGACAACTCGGCTCGCGTCGAGCAACAATTGGTCGCCAAATCGCTTTTGGGCGTCCCGAACTTGAATCAATACAGCCATGGCTAAAAATTGGCGAAGGAACCTGTGCCAGAAATCAGCAACTATCTTGTGGACAGGCTGGAGCTTGGCAAGGACCCTCACGAAACTCGCCCCTGACCCACCCCTCCGGGACGCCCGAAAGTCAAAATCCGAGGGTACCGCGATCTGGGGCGATTCTCTAAATTGCAGTTTCCCGTCTTCGCTGTGTCTCCATGCTCCGTTTCGGCCTGCCACCGCACGCAATTGATCGGCCACCAAGTTCGGCCTGCCGCCCCCATGAATAACTACAGTTTGGACTACATCGACGACTTGTATGTCCAGTACGTCCGCGACCCCTCGAGTGTTTCGGAGACTTGGCGCAAGTACTTCGAGCAATTCTTGGTCGTCAGTGGAGCGAACAAGCAAAAGAAGACCAATGGCTCGGTCCAGGATGCCGTAGCCGGGCTCGGGACCGATGAGTTCCACGAGATGGACCAGGCCCTTTGGCTCTCGCGAATCCAAGACCGGGTCAACAACCTGGTACGAGAGTATCGGGTGCGCGGGCATCTGGTCGCCAACCTCGATCCGCTGGGACTGCACCGACCAGACACGCCGGAATTGAGCCCGAATGTCTACGGCCTGAGCGAAGAGGATCTGAGCCGCCCTTTTGATAGCAGCGCCATCGAGAATGTCATCGGTGGAACGATCAATGCCATCCTGACCAGGCTCCGAAACACCTATTGCCGCAGCATCGGCGCTCAATTCATGCACATCAATCGCCGCAGCATCCGCGATTGGTTGCAGCGGCGCATGGAAACGACCGAGAATCGGTTGGAGTTGTCACATGACGTGCAGAGGCGGATTTACGCCCGACTGGCCGACGCCTCCATTTTCGAAGAGTTCGTGCGTCGCAAATTTGTCGGAGCCAAGACCTTTTCGCTGGAGGGAGCCGAGACGCTGATCCCGATGCTTGACCTGGCTCTGGAGAAGGCCTGCCAGCACAACGTCAAAGAGGTGGTGATGGGGATGGCCCACCGAGGCCGACTCAATGTCATGGCGAATATTCTGAAAAAACGCGCCATGAACATTTTCTGGTCGTTCGACGATCCTAACCCGGAAATGAATCGCGGCGGCGGCGACGTCCGCTATCACCTCGGCTACAGCAGTGACTGGAAGACCGCCTCGGGCGAGAATCTGCACATCTCACTCTGCTTCAACCCCAGCCACTTGGAGTTTGTCAACACGGTCGCCCAGGGCCGCACCCGCTGCAAACAGGACCGTCGTGGCGACACGAAACGCCAAGAAGTGATGACGATCCTGATCCATGGCGACGCTGCCTTCGCCGGTGAAGGAATCGTCCAGGAGACGCTCAACATGAGCGAATTGCCGGGCTATCGCACCGGTGGCACGCTGCACATCGTGATCAACAACCAAGTGGGTTTCACCACCGAACCGCACCAGGGACGCAGCACCACTTATGCGACCGACATCGCCAAGATGCTGCAGATTCCCATTTTCCACGTCAATGGCGAAGATCCCGAGGCGGTCGCCCAGGTCGTTTCGCTCGCGATGGACTTTCGTAAAGAGTTTCATAAGGACGTCGTCATCGACCTCTACGCGTTCCGGCGCTGGGGACACAACGAAGGGGATGAGCCGCGGTTCACGCAGCCCCGCATGTATGCCGAGATCGATCGTCGCGCCAGCGTTCGCGAACAGTATCTCGGACGCCTGCTTGAACTGGGAAAAATCAGTCAGGAAGAGGCCGAGCAAATCCAGCAAGATCGAACGGAGAAGCTCGAGTCCGAGTTCGAGGCCAGCAAGAACGAGGCCTTTGTTCCCGACACGCAGACGCTCGCCGCCAATTGGAGTGAGTACTTCGGTGGCGAAGAACCGACCGAACCATCCGACACCACCTGCGACAAAGAAGAGCTTGCCAAGTTACTCGACCAACTCACACGCATACCGACCAACTTTGCGACCAACAAGAAGCTCAAACGGCCGATGGCACTTCGTCGTGAGATGTCCCAAGAGAAAAAGCCGTTGGACTGGGCGAGCGGGGAAGCACTCGCCTTCGCATCGCTGCTAGTCGATGGCCATCCGATTCGCATGACGGGCCAGGATTGCGAACGCGGTACGTTCAGCCAACGGCATGCCGTGTTGCATGACACCAAAAACGGCGATCGCTACGTTCCCCTCGAGAATCTCAGCCCCGACCAGGCAAAACTTGAACTCTACAACAGTCCGCTTTGTGAAGCGGGCGTTCTGGGCTTTGAGTATGGCTACTCGCTAGACAGTCCCGATGGTCTGGTGATCTGGGAAGCCCAGTTCGGTGACTTTTGGAACTGTGCCCAAGTGATCGTGGATCAGTTCATCGCCAGTGCTGAAGACAAGTGGAATCGACTCAGCGGTTTGATCATGCTGTTGCCCCACGGCTTCGAGGGACAAGGCCCCGAACACTGCAGCGCCCGCGTGGAACGCTTTCTGGCGATGTCAGCCGAACACAACATCCAGGTTTGTCAGCCCACCACTCCGGCTCAGTATTACCACCTGTTGCGTCGCCAGGTGATTCGCAAATGGCGAAAACCGCTCGTCATCCTTTCGCCGAAGAGCCTGTTGCGACATCCTCGGGTAGTTAGCCCGCTGGAAGAATTGGCCTCGGGCGGATTCAAAAAGATCTTGGCCGACGATCAAGTCGCTCTGGAGGATTGCCGCCGAGTCATCCTTTGCACCGGAAAAGTTTACTACGATCTTTTGGACGCCAGAGAGCAACGCGGGCTCAGCAATGTCGCAATCGTTCGGCTCGAGCAGCTTTATCCACTCAACATCGAGGAGCTGATCGATTCCTTGGCAGGTCTACCACGCGGAAGCGAGGTGTACTGGGTCCAGGAAGAACCGACGAACATGGGAGCTTGGCCCTACATCAAGCTCACCTTTAGCGATGCCTTGGCTCAGGAATTCAAACTTCATCGCGTCAGCAGGGTCGAATCAGCGAGCCCCAGCACCGGCAGCATGGCCGCCCACAAGCTCGAGCAAGCCGAATTGATCGACGAAGCGATGTCAGGTCTCAGTGCCACCGTGATGAAAAAGGATGCGGTACTGTAGGTCCGCATTTCCAGGGCGGACATCCGCAGCTTTGCTGCGTTCTTTACGAGTCTCGGAGAGACTCGCCTACGGTAGCAGCATGTTTGCTGCGTTGATTACGAGTCTCGGAGAGACTCGCCTACGGTGGGAAAACCGCTCACTTCCCTTCGCGTAGTTGGTCGAAGTACTGCTGGGCGTGCTCGCGCTCGGTTCGGGGTAGCGTCTGATTCTCGGTGGGGTCACTCTCCTCACTCAGAGACCCTTCGATCGCTAGCTTGACGTCTTCGCGAGTGATTCCCTTTCGATTGGGGCCATCTGCAAAGCCTGCGATGATCGCTTTGCCCTTCTTCACGTCCCCTCGAACCTGGGTATCGTACGTGTTGGTATCCTCTTCCTGCTCCGGCCGATCGCCGTACCCGCTGCCAGATCCCAATCCGTCGCCATTGCCATTGCCCTGCCCCATCCCAAAATTCATTCCATTTCCTTGACATTGTTGGCAACCGGCACCGCCACATTTATCGCATCGCATTTGATTCTTGGATTGCGAAAGCTGGTCGAGTGCGGAATCGAGGTCCTCCAGTTCCGACATCTCTTGCTGCATCTCGCCTAACTGATCCGCCATTTGATCCAAGGCATCGGCTGCCTGATCCCCTTCACCTTTCTGCATGGCGTTGGAGGCCTTGCTCGAGTGCCTCGGCCATCTGTCCCATCCGTTGCATCTGCGAGTCCTTTTGCTGCAACTGATTGAGCTGTTGCTGCATTTTAGCTGCCTCGTCCCCATTGCCCTCGCTGCGAGCCTGCTCGATTTTTCGCTGGAGATCTTTCTTTTGCTGTTCATGAGCTTCGGCGGCCTTTTCCATCGCCTTTTGCATCTGCTCCACTTGTTTCTTGAGCTGTTCCTTGTCCTGCTCGCTCAGGGTGCCATCTCGCATTTTGCTGGCGAGTTGCTTGACCATGTCTTGGGCCTTGCCGAATTCACCTTTCTCGATCGACTTGGCAACTTTCTCTCCCGGCCCTGATTCGAGGCCTTTCATCTGCGACATCGCCCGTCGCATTTGCTCGGAGGAACCGAGTTGATCACGTCGTTCCTCGAGTTGTTTCTTCAAGTCGTTCATGGCAATCATCGCTTCTTTACGATTCATGTCCTGACGACTGGTGATCTTGTCGAGATCAGCCTCCATCTTCTCGAACAAGTCTTCTGCGTCCTTGAGCCCCTCGGCTTCGGCTTTTCGTCGCTGCTGCTGGAGGCGCTTCTTCAACTGACTTGCGACGGTCTTGACCTGCTGGACCTCGAGCGGGTCGGACTTACCGGCGCTGCTGGCGCTCGTCGCACTCATCGGCTCGACAAGCATCAACACGATCGCCAAAACAGGAACGATCGCGACGGGGAGCCAGCCCAAACGAGAAGGTTTGAGCGAGAAGCGATCGGACACATCCAACTGGTTGGCTCGCTTTTCCGCATCGGCCATCAAGGCCATCCCAAAATCACTATCCTGTTCTTCGCGATCAAGCGTGAGGGAACTACTTAAACGTTCGCGGAGGCCAAATCGTCTATCAACCTCCGACGCGACCGATTCGAGGCTCGGAGCGGTGACGGCCGTGTAGACCGCAGCGGCCAGCACAGCCGCTAATGAACAGCCACCCAACCAGGAGTACACCCACTGATGGAAATCGACCGGCATCACGCGAAGAGCCGGTAGGGCGATCGCAACGGTCGCCACAATCAGAGCCACGAACAAGGTGACACAGAGGGCCTGTCCAAATTTCGCCAACATGATCCGTCGCCGGGCGTTACGAACTTTCGATTGGACTTGATTCATGATGGGCTTCCCAAAACACCAGTAACTGGAGGGATCGAAGAGGGTGTTCGTCCAGGGGCGAACGGAATTGGAACCGACCCGAGTCGATTGTTCCGCGCCCTTCGAGACTTGCACCGTCGTATGATAAGTATACGGGCGGGGCAGGCCATTCTTTGAGGGCGATTCGGCTTTTTTACACGAGAACTCCGTTGCTTCGATCCACCAAGCTCCCCGATCCCGACTCCGTAAGTGACGCGGATGTGGTGATTTACGACGGCGAATGCAATTTCTGCCGGTCTCAGGTGGAGAACTTGCGGCGGCTCGATTGCTGCGGGAATCGCCTTGCCTTTCTCTCGCTCCATGACCCTCGTGTCGCCGAGCGTTACCCCGACCTGACGCATGACGCCCTGATGGAGCAGATGTATCGTGATCGATCGACGGGGCAATCGCCACGGAGGCGCCGATGCTGTCCGATACCTTTCCAGACGTCTTCCCAGCCTTTGGTTGGTCGCCCCGATCTTGCACCTACCGTTCACGGCGGGGCTGTGGCGTTGGGGTTATCGCCAAGTCGCAAAACGGCGGTACAAGCTCGCCGGCAAGTCCTGCGAGAAGGACGCCTGCAGCATCCATTTCGACTAGCCAAGCGTACGATGCACTTCCAAGTCCGTCGAATTCGGGTGGCACCAAGACGTTTGCTGAAAAAGGGGTCAGGCCCCAATCGAGCGAAGCACCCTTCGGGCCAGCTTGCGGCTATTGGCGGCCTGACCCCTTTTCCAGCCCTAGCCCTACGCGAACCACTCGACGGCGTTGCGGAACAGGGCCAACCCGTCGCCGAATTCTGGCTGCTCGTCGCGACGAGTCCAACAAGGGATGCTGAGTCGGATCGATGTGCCGTTCCGGGTGCGGCATCAGTCCGAAGACGCGGCCACTGGGATCACAAACGCCAGCCACGTTGGCGTCGGCGCCATTGGGATTATCGGGGAACGGCAAGGACCTCATCCTCCACCCTCCCCTCCTTTCCTCGGGCATATCGAATCGCCAATCGCCCCTGCTCTCGCAGCTGATCCAGCACTTGCTGTCTGGCCGCGACGAACTTGCCTTCCGCATGCGCCATCGGCAGGTACATCCGCTCGATGTTGCGAAGGAAGACGCAGGGCGTCTCGTCAACCACCAGGTGGACCCAGCGATCTTCGAAGCGACCATGATTGTTCCAAGTCAGCGTGGCCGGGGTGGAACCCGATTTGCCTACCCCTTCGGTGAACACGCCCAGACGCATCAGGACTTGCATCCCATTGCAAATCCCCAGGATCAAGTCGATCTCCATTGCCATGGGCAAAGGTGTCCACCAGGTCCGAGAGATGCTGTCGCAATCGGGTCGCAAGAATCCGTCCTGCAGCGATGTCGTCGCCGTAGCTGAATCCGCCCGGGACGCACAAAATCTGATAGCGGTCCTTGAGGGCCGGATTATCGATCAGCCGGTTGACATGCACACGTTCGGCAACCGCTCCCGCTTTTTCAAAGGCGAACGCCGTTTCCTCATCGCAATTGGTGCCGGGAGCTCGAAGGACTAATACGCGTGGCGACGTCATGTTGTGGTCAGGGCGGCGGCAACAGGTTCAAACCGGGGAGTTTAGACCGCATGGGCTCGTTGAGAACCACGCCCGAAGATCCATCCGCACCGATCTCACGCCATCTCACCCACTCACCCAGCTCTCCCACTCACCCACTCACCCACTCACCCACTCACCTCCAACTTGACCTGCAGCCGACGATGCCGTTGATCCCAGCCGACGATCGTGCCGCGACCGCGCCAGACGTCCCGTCCGATTTGCTCGAATTCATCCGCCAACTGGTGCGGAACGTAGAGCACCAGCGGCAACGGAGGCTCGGGGTAGTGAGCCCAGACAGCGTAGCCATCCTGGAAGACATGCGGATCATCGTCGCCGCTGTAGAGCAGCCGCCGTTCAACGATCGCCTCCATGGTGAAGGAGAGACCGGCCACGGCTTCGACCAACATGTCGACCTGATCACGTTCTTCGCGTTGTGCCGACCAGAGATCGACGCGGTTTCGGCGAACGTGACTCCATCTTCCTCCAGCTGTTCCTCGGTGACGAGTTCAGCCTGCCGCAGTTTCGGAAGCCCCCATCGGCATCCGATCCAACGGAGCTCCCTGCGGTGTCGACCTGCCATCGACCTGGGCTGCGACCGGTTTCCCTGCCGACACAGAAGCGACCGATGGAGCTACCGTGAATCGGAATCTCGCTGACCCAATCGGGCCATCGGGGAATGTCGACCCGCAGCGTGGCACTCCAGATCAGTTTGTTGTCATCCAGATCCAAGGAATGAGCGGGCGTCGACCGGGTAGCTTGACCAACGAATGGAAAGCGATGTTTGACTCCGGCGGCCAAGGTTGTCGCCTCCTGCAACACCTCGGTCTGCTCGAAGAATGACATGCTTGTGAGTGGTTCGATTACTGCCGCTGCCGCTGACGCATTGCTCGCGTGCCTGAAACAGCAAGGCGATGCCATTGATCGACACGCCCTTCTTCGGCTCGATCGTCAGCTCTCCCTGAACCGGCTTCACCGGGACTGATTGGCTCGTCACCGGAAACTCGGCCACGACTTCGCCAAGGATCCAGCGGGGCAGAAACTTGCGAAAGAACCAATACACCAATCCGATCAACGGGAACAGCAAGAAGATCAAGCGAAAAGGGACCGGCGACCGCCATCCCCACGACAAAAGCGACCAGAAAAGCGAACGATGATGATGCCGATGATGAACTCCCACCAAGCCTTGCATCGCGTGACCTCCTTGACGATCTTGGCCGAGCTCGCCGTCGCAGGTGGGCCGCATCATGAAGGGAGCGGACGCTTTGGGATCGAAGCCCCAAGGGAATCTTGGCGCGAGCATCAACGTAGTGGTCGACGTTCAAGTAGTGGCCGTGATAAGTCGGCGGCCAGTGGGCGATCGGCAACTCAAAGCGATACTCCGACGTCTCGCCCGCTTTCCATTGACCGCTGAACAGAGTGGCCGCACCGGCGGTGCCGACTGCGACGTTACCCTCGTCCGTGCGTCCGCCAAACCGATTGCACCTCGAGCCCGCTGCACTTGACATCCGCGTCGACCACCACACGGACGACCCCCGTGATCGTGCCACCACCCTCATGCAATGCATCAGGTTCGGTCCAACTCAATCGATAAATCGCACTTCGCCATCTAGTCACTTGATTGATCACTTGGGTTTGAACTCGCTCGTAAAGGAAGTGCTCGATCGCACGAACATTGCTGCCGAATCGTTCGATCAACTGAGTCGACTTGTCGCAACGAAACCACCGGCAGCGGACCGGCCGCCAGTCGCGACGCTTCGATGCGGCGATTGAGCAATCGACAAATCTAGCTCGGGCTGTATTCTCGCTGCCAATCCAGATCGTTCGGACAGAATAACCGAATCTTCGCAGCACGCGTTCCAGGTCGCAGTGGGTGGCCAACACCAATGGCAAGCCGCTGGAAAAGATCTGCGCGTCGCACACGCCTGCGGCAAACGCTGCGCTTCGTCGATCAACAGCGGAGATCCAGCCGGGATCGCCGGGCAGGGTTCGTCTTCGGGAAGATAGACGTAGCTCGCCTCGGGCATCTTCCGTCGAATCGCCAACATGTCGTGTTGTCTTGCCCCTGCCACAGGCACCGACCATCTGAATGGCCTGGTCGTGGCCGACACGTGACATCGCGTCAATCTCCCGTCTGCGAACACGGCAAGCTCAGCCAGTTCCTCGCGTGCCAGCTCACCGAAGGGATTACGCCACAAATTCAGCCGGGCCCAGGGCAACCAGGGGCAAGACAAGTGAGATTCGGGCAATTGCGAACCTGGTAGACGGGCACGGGATAGATGGCGTCGTGCGACCCAGGACGCGGTGGGTGGATCGGATCGATTCTCCTTGCCAGGATCGGGTATCGCGTGGGGAATGGTCAGCTTTCCTTCCTTTCGATGAGGCAGCTATGATGCAATGCATGCTCAGGCTGCTCAGAATCAATCTTCGATTTCATGAGCTAGCGACCATCACAATTTAAGCGATCGAAGTCTCGTCGCACGATCATGATTCCTCAAACCGACCATCCTACCGATGGAAACGATTTCCGATCACCTGTGGAAGGGGGCAGCCACGTGACCTCCAAGAGTACCATTTCGCCGGATCGTCCGACCGTTTACACATCTGCTGTCGACCTCTGGATCGCTGTGTTGCTACTCAGCTCTCCCGTTTTTGCCGGCGCCCTCGCGTTGTACTTCTGGAACGAAGGAAACGAGGACGGAGCAATGGCTCTCTTCATCACAGCCGTCGCAACGCTGTTGACGACGTCGGCCTTTGTGACCCCCTGCCGCTACACGATCGAAGCGGAGGACCTGCATGTACGCTGCGGTATGCTTTCGTACCGAATTCCGCTCAAGACCATTGAGCGAGTCGAACCCTCCAGGACATTGATCAGCGGTCCCGCCCTGTCACTGAAGCGGGTCATGGTGTTCACAAAACTCAAGAACTACGTCCTCTCACCACGCGATCGCGACCAGTTCATTACGGATTTGACATCCGCATCGGCAAGCAAGCGAGCACGTCAATCGGAAGCTTGACGTGAAAAGACATATTCGTTGCAGCCCCAACCGCTGCCGACCGTCTTGAGATCCTCGAGGACGAAACCTCGCTCTCGCAACGGCACGATGACTTGCTCCGGCGTGGCGACCTCAAAGGGCAGGCCTCCAATCCAGTCCACCCAGTCGTGCCATACCGACATGCCACGGTCTTGCTTTTTCTGTCGCCAGTCAGCGAATGGAAGTGGGTTCCTTCCTCGCAACAGACGGACCAGGGCAAACTTCGTCTCGTAGAAACCAGCGATCAACAACACCCAACCGGTTGCAGCCAAGCGGGCAGCCAGTGGTAAGTTCGTTTGATCGCCAACCAGCGTCGACTTGCGCCGCCCTGATCGTTGTAAATGGCCAGGCACAACGAACCACCCATCGCGACGGTGTTGGCAACCATGGCGATCGCGCGCTACATGTGGCCTGTGTGATGGACCACGCCCCAGCAGTACACAACGTCGGCCTTCCCAATCGATGCCATGAACCCTTCGTCAAGCACCGATCCTTGCAAGACCTGCCAGGGGGGATCCGCTTGGGAAAATTGGTCACGGATCGCCTCGGTACAAGCGACAGAATCCGGATCGAAGTCGACCGACAAGACGTCCGCACCTAGCCGGTGCGCTGCGAGCGAAAAGAGCCCGCTCCCGGATCCAAAGTCGACAAATCGCTTCCCTTGGAGCGAATCGACTTTCAGGATCGTTCGTAACGATTCGACCGCGTGATCGATACGCGCCGGATCGATGGCACTGGCAAAGGATTGCCAATTCCTCCCAAAGGCAAATCGGTCTTCGACGTCGGATCCCATCGGCAGCATTGGAGGTGTGCTCTTGGACCGACAAGCCCGCCATGCCTCCCAGGCCCAGCAGATCGAATCCGGCGAATTGTTGTACTTCCTCTCAGCACTCCACTATAACGTGGTCACTCCCTTTCACGGCTCCCCCCTCGTACACCGAAGTCGTCATTGCCATGTCCAATCTCAATCGACGTTCCTTCTTGAGAACGACCGCCATCGTCGCTGCCGCACCGGCGATCATCACCAGCAAACGCAGCCAGGCGCAAGAAGTCATCGGAAGCGGCGACTTCAAGTTTCATTGTCAGCACATGTTTCCGCAATTGCCGGACCAGTTCAAATGGCAAACCACCCACAATGTCGCCGTCGATCCGGACAACAATCTTTACGTGATTCATGAAGGCCAGCAGAAACTTACCGATCATCCGTCGATTTTTGTCTTCGATCCCGAGGGCAAGTTCATCCGGGCTTTCGGGCAACAGTTCCAAGGGGGTGGACACGGATTGGAAGTGCACGTCGAGAACGGAACCCCATTCCTGTACGTCGCTGCTTATCAGCAAGTCAAGTCGATCGCCAAGCTGACTCTTGACGGAGAAACCGTTTGGCAGCAGCACGCCCCCGTTCAATGCGGGCATTACGCGGCGGGCGAAGCGAGTGATCCCCAGAAGATTTGGGGGCGTGACCGGTTCATGCCCACGAACTTCGCCTTCTTACCCGACGGGGGATTTCTCTTGGCTGACGGCTACGGCTCGTACTACATCCATCGCTACGATGCGGACGGCAATTGGCTCTCTGCCTTCGGAGGCCCGGGAGACGGCAAGGGCACGTTCAACCTCCCGCATGGACTTTGGATCGATACTCGCGATGGCGACTCGCCAGAGATCGTGATCGCCGACCGCGCCCACAACGCACTACAAGTCTTCACGCTTGACGGCGAATACAAAAAGACGGTCGACGGATTCGGGCTTCCCGCCAACATCGATACCTTCGGTGACTTGATGCTTGTTCCCGAACTGGTCGCACGAGTTTCTTTGCTGGACCGCAACCACAACACCGTTGCCACCTTCGGCGATGATCGTGATCGAATTCAAAAGGACAAGGAGGATACCGGCGCGTTCTCCATTCGCACCGATGAGAGCAAGTGGCAACAAGGAAAGTTCGTTCATCCGCACGATGCCTGCTTTGACCTGGACGGCAACATTTACGTGGCCGAGTGGGTCGCTACCGGACGGGTCAGCAAACTCACTCGCGTATGACTTGCAACAATCATCGGTAGGGATTGATTGACTCCAGAGAGTATCGACGGAGTCATTCCGCCAGCACCGACCTGTTCTCAGCCAGGCTCGGCTGCTCCACCGGTTTTGATGGCTCACGTGGACGCCGGCGACGGTCGGCTAGGATGCAGAGCCCTATCATCGTCAAGGCAATTCCGAGGATCAACGTGCCCGTCACTGGCTCGTTGAAAAGAATGATTCCGGCAACGGCGGCCATCGCGACCTGAGACGCATTGATCAGATTGACCGCCACGACCGGCAGCGATTTCAACGATGCAGCGAGTGCCACGAAGGCAGTGAAATTCAACAACCCGGCACCAAACATGATGGCCCAATCCCCGTCCGCGACCTGCGAAATCGATTCGTACCCGAGCCTCAAGAAGGTCGCCGACCACAACGAAAGTGTACCGACCGCTCCACTGATGAACATCGTCAGCGGAGCCGAAAGCCCGCCCGTCAATGCCTGACGCATCACCACCCCGAACAGGGCGTAGGCGGCGCCCGACAGCGCCGCACACAGGGATCCCATCAAGACCTGCGACGAACGAGCGTTTGCTTCGCTCACCGACATCACGGTTCCATTCGGATCAGAAGCGCTTGGCAGAGACAAGACCACTACCGATGCGATCAAGACCAGCATCGCCAACGCCGTTCGGATCCGCACCGGTTCATGCAACACCACACGACCCAGGACGGCAGCACCGACAATCATCATTCCTAAGGTGATTGGAACGGCGATCGCCAAGCCGATCATACCCAATGAAATCTGGAAACAGGCATTGCCCAAGAACTGTCCCACCAGCGCCGCACCCATGAACCGCGGAACCATCCGTCGACTGGTGGCTACGGTTTCTCCACGAGCGATCATCCAGCCAAGGAAGGGCCCCAGGATCAGGACGGTTGGAGCAGCCTTGACGGCCGACACCAGGAACGGATCCATTGCCACACAATGCCGAAGCGCGATGTTCGCCAAGGTATAGAGCACGGCGGAAGCCAATCCAAAGAGGGAACCCGCCACAATGCCCAGCGGAGGTCTCAACTGGCCCTCTGGCTTCAAATTCACGGCTTTCATCGGACCTTCTACGGCGTCTGCCGGCCCGATCGCTGTGTGGCGTCCATCTGCTCCTGGCTCCAAGACCAAAACCGAATCACCAGCCAATCGCTCGGGCGATTGGTCACCTGTGTGCTGATCGTTTCGGTTCCCAAGGTCTTCCATGCAGTGCCTTGACGTGCTGGGAGGATGGAAGGTTCATCGCCGACATGGCAATCTAACCTTACACCCCAGGCCTCTGTCGCCTAGGCGGCACCCCTTGAAAGCAAGCCCGCAACCAGTTTTCCGGCTGGCGCGGCAATTTTTTGGTTGGGCCGCTGATGCAACGGAGCCTCTCTCGCGGCAAAGAGTTTTCCGAAGTGAGAAGCGTTACCGTAGGCGAGTCTCTCCGAGACTCGTGCCAAACACAGCAAAGCTGGCAATGTCCGCCTTGGAAATGCGGACCTACAGCAGGGCCTTCCAAAGCCAAGGAAACCTAATCCTGTTCGGCTAGAATCGCCGCGAACTTCGAAGCGTTGATGCTGCCGCCGGTCACGAGGCAAACCGACTGGCCTCGACGCTCTCGAGGCGTCGCCAATGCAGCGGCAGTAGCCAGTGCGGCAGAGGGCTCCACGATCAACTTGTTACCCAACGCCAATCGCCGCACCACTGCTTTGACATCCTCCTCGGTTACCAAAACACATTCGTCGACCATGTCACGAAGCAGCGGAAACATTTCTTCAGTCATGTAGGGAACGGCGACGCCGTCACAGATCGTGTCGCAAGGAACCGAAACGGGTCGACCGGCTACCATGCTCTCATGGAGCGATGCGCAACCGGCTGGTTCCACCGCGATCACCCTCGTATCAGGTTTGATCGCCTTGATCGCCGTGCCGACACCTCCGATCAGACCACCTCCTCCGACAGGAATGAACACGGAGTCGACTCGTGGACAATCCTCCAGGATTTCCAGCGCCAGACTTGCGTGACCGATCATGACATTGCGATCCGTCCAGGGATGAACGAACGCATAGGGCTCGTTCACCCACAGATGCTCTCGCATGTAACGAAAGACCTCATCCATGGGCACCAGAATCGGCGTGCCTCCGTAAGCGCGAACCGCATCAATCTTGCTAGAGGGCGCCGTGTCGGGCATGATGCTTCGCGCGGGCACACCAAAGTATCGTCCCGCCCAGGCCAACGCTTGCGCTGTATTGCCCGCACTCACGGTGCTGATCCCACGCTGTCGCTCTTCCTCGCTCATCGAGGCCACAGCATGAAACACGCCACGAATCTTGAATGAGTTGACACACTGCAGAGTCTCCAACTTCAGCAGGACATCCGTGGAAGCTGTCGCCGAATGCAATGGCACGAGCGGCGTCCTCAGCACCACCTTGCGGAGGCCTTCGGCCGCCTCACGTATTTCGTCAATCCGGGGAAGCATCACGGCATTCATTCCAACAGAATAGCCAGATCCGGCTCACCGGTGGTGTCTCGCTCGTTGGTGCCAGCTCGGACCAGCGAGCGATTCTTGACAACAGGCCGCCCGGTGGTTCGTTGGGACGTTATCATGAACGTTCTTTCCCTTGCTCCTCCGAGAAGACGCGTGGCTCAACACTCTCAACCTCGCCAGATCATTGAAGGCGCACTCGTCGGCAGTCTCGGCACACTTGGAAACGATGGATTTCCCTTCGTGACTCTCGTGACCGTTGCCTCTGCCTCACCAACGACACTGATCATGTTGTTGAGCGGTTTGGCTCAGCACACCAAAAATCTGAATCAGGTTTCGAACTGCTCCCTGCTCTTGGTTGAACCGGGCGGCGAACGTGGCGACCCACTGGCGGGCGCACGTTTAACGATCAGCGGCAAAGCGATGCGAATCGCGCGATCAAGACCGTGATGCCCGCGCCCAATTTCTCGAGCGGCATCCCTCTGCGGCGATGTATGCCGACTTCGGAGACTTCTCCTTCTTTCGACTCGATATTGATCAGGTTCATCTCGTTGCCGGTTTCGGACGAATCGAAACCATTCCCGCCAGTCAACTCTAAACAAGTCTTTTCTAGATCGAGATCATCATGTCCCTGCCTGATTCACCAGATTCCGAAGAAAATCCAGTAGACGATCCAGCCCCTGTGATGCCGCCCCAAACGCCGATCGCTACGACGAGTGCGAAGGATCGTGCCGAGATTGCTCACTTTGTGACGACGATCAAGAATGCGGAACAACAAGTCGGTGAACATATCATTCAAGCCCTGCAGCATGCAGATACCGTTGCCGTGCTGACCACCGTCGCGCTCGGACCCGATGGCCAACAACGAGTGATATCTGCGTCGCTTGACCCAAAGCGGATGCAACAGGTCCAAGAAATCTTGCGTGAAGCGGGCGAAGAACGGGAGGAGGAAGAACCTTGCATCGGATTTCACTGCCTGGTCAAGCCAAAGAAACCAGGGAGCAACACGCAAATAGCACCTCCTGCGGAGTGACCGAAGAATCCGAAGCAGGCAGTGAGAATTTCGAAGAGGGAGGCATTACCGTAGGCGAGTCTCTCCGAGACTCGTATCGGACGCAGCAAAGCTGCGAATGTCCGCCTTGGAAATGCGGACCTACGGTAAGAGGGCAGCGAGTGCGGTCAGCGAGTGCCAAGCCCTAATTGCCCACGGTGACGTTCTGCTCAATACTAACGCCGGACGTTTCGAGTGACCTTCTTGAAGTCTGGACTACGTATCAGTAGGCGAACATGAATCAAAAGACCCACAAGCAACAACACCACGATCATGACCACTCTCGAAAGAGTTCGTCTTCCCATCAAGGAGCGACCAAGCGAGGGCCACACCGCGATTGGCGGTTCTGGACGGTGATCGTCATGCTCGTTGGAATTGGCATCTACATTCTCACTCTGGACGAGGCAGTCGGTCCTGGCGGTATGGAGGTTCCCGCAGCGATCGACGGGGCCGATGCTCCTTGAGAGCTTTCGAGCGGCGAGCACTCAAGCCTGTTTCTTGGGGTTTGGCAACTCGACGAGGTCACTTCCCGTCAGATTGGATCTCCCCAGTTCCGGCTGTTCTCCATCACCTGCTGCAACCCACCCCGTGCTGCTCCTTGGACGACCCGAGACCGCTTTGACCCAACTGAAAAATGGACAGCCATCGGATGAACGAACCGGTACCCGAGCTGCAAGAGCATCTGCGACGGCAGGTAAACTGGAAGACCATCGGACTGCGTTTGCTAGTTGGCGCTGCGGTCCTGATCACGGTCGTCTGGTTGGGACGGAACGCGGGCAACGAGATCAAGGCGATGGAGGGCTGGATCGCCGGTCACGGCTTTGCGGGCTGGGTCGTATTTGTCGTCATGATGATTGTGTTCACGTCCGTGTTCGTTCCCGACACGCTCCTGGCAATCTCGGCAGGGGTCCTGTTTGGACTTGCTTGGGGGACCCTGTTGACAGTGATCGGAGCGGTACTCACCGCAGCGTTGAACTTCCTGACGGCAAGAAGTCTGCTAAGACCTCGGATCGAAAAGATTCTCGAGCAGCACCCAAAGCTGCGAGCGATCCAAGCTGCCGCCAAACGGGAGGGTCTGCGTCTACAGCTGCTGTTGCGGCTGGCCCCCATCAATCCGGTATCGGTCAGTTACGTCTTGGGTGCGTCGGGCGTACGGTTTCCACAATTTCTGTTGGGGACACTCGGACTGATTCCTAGTTTGTTTCTTGATGTTTACTTCGGCTACATGGCCAGCCATGTCACGAAGACAGCGGCGAACGTGAGCGATCATTCGATGCTCCATACGGTCGTAACAGTTGCCGCCTTCCTGATCTGCGTCGTTCTGATGATCTTCATCTCACGAGTCGCTTCGAAGGCGATCGCAGAAGCCGAGGGCGAGGCAGTCGAGGTTCTTCCGCCGGATGAAGCGAGCGCGGCTGTTCCCTGACGAATCCACGATCCATCTTGGGCGATTTCGACCGCGCGCACGCCGCGGTTCGCGGTAATTCATCCGTCGGGCGGATCTCGAGCCCCATGCTCCGAGAACTCTCGGAACACGTCGCTCCTGTTTCAGTCGTTGACGCGAAAGGTGACGGCGTAATCAGTCTTCTGGGCTACGATTTGAACAGAAACGATCACGGACCGCCGCTTGCTCGGCGGCATCAATGCCAGCCTCCGAGAATTACTTTTCGATCGATCCATACTGCTTCTGCATCTCGTCAAGCATGCCGAGTGAATCTTTGCCTGTGATAGTTGAGGTCTGGCCCGGGCGTTTCGAAAGCGACACTCAACTATTCGCGTCCCGCCTCGATTGCTTTCAAGGCTTCCTCGAACTTCTTGATGTCCGCGGGCGACAACTGCGGACGGTCGACCTTGATCGTCAGCTTGTTGAGCTCGGCGGTCAGCGGGAACGGTGGTAAGTAATCGGCGTCGTTCACACCGGTGATCGTGTCGGAGCCGATGTCAAAGCTCTCGTCCCATTGCAGGATGATCGGGATCGTCTTCTCCATTTTCTTGGTCTCGACCACCTTGCCGTCCACCTTGAACGTGGTCTCCGCAGGCTGGCCGATCCCCGAGAAGTTGTTGAAGGCCATCGTGCCGACACCGATTCCGTCATATTTGGATTCGAACTCAATGGTGTGCTGGCCGGGTGCGAGGGCCTCGGGGCCTTCCCATTTCACACGTTCCATATCGAGCAGGTTCCAGAGAAATACTGGCTTCCCCTCGAGCAAATACATGCCGAATCCGGCGAAGCGCCCCCCGGAGGTCACGATCATGCCCTCGGCGCCCCCCTCGGGAACGGTGATGTCCGCGGTGATGGTGAAAGAGGTATCGAGCAGAAACGGTGCATCGCCCTGCGGCAAACCGGTCATGGGCCGTGTGTAGACATACTCATTGCGGCCGGCCGTGAGGCTCGGACGCGCCGCCGCCACGCGGGCACCGACCGACGCATTGAGCGGCAAGACCTGATACTTCTTCGCTTCTTCGAGGAACATCGCGCGCATTTCCTTCACCTTGTCCGGGTGCTTCGCGGCGATGTCGTCGGACTGGTTCCAACTGGTGCTCAGGTCATAGAGCTGGAACACCTGGTTGTTCAGCGGATCGGGATTGGCTGCGGAGAAGGCGTCCCACGGCGCGCGGTTGACCTTGGTGCTCATCAACCAGCCGTCGTGGTAGAGGGCCCACTGGCCCATCATCTCGAAGTACTGCGTGGTGTGCCGGGAGGGTGCCTTGGCGTTGGCCGCGTCGAAGGTGTAGGCGTAGCTCGTTCCCTCAATGGGCTTCTGCTTGATACCGTCCACAACTTCCGGCGCCTCGATGCCGGTGACTTCCAAGATCGTGGGTGTGTGGTCGATGACATGCATGAACTGCTCTCGCAGCGCACCCTTGTCTTTGATGCGGGCCGGCCACTGGATGACCATGTTCTGGTTGGTCCCGCCGAGCCGGGATGCGTTTTGCTTGAACCAATCGAATGGCGTGTCAAAGGCCCAGGACCAACCGGCCGACATGTGGTTGTAGGCAAATTCGGTGCCCCAGGCTTCATAGAATTTCATCTGCTCTTCCACAGGCGGCCTCACGCCGTTGAAGAACGCCACCTCGCTGAACGTGCCTTCTGGGCCGCCCTCGGCACTGGTCCCGTTGTCACCGTTCTGGTAGATGACCAGCGTGTTATCAAGTTTGCCGAGATCCTCGAAGTGCTGGATCACGCGGCCGATCTCGTGGTCGCTGTAGGCAACAAAAGCGGCGAAGACCTCGACCTGGCGGATGAAGAGCTTTTTCTCCTGGTCGCTCAGCTTGTCCCACGGCGTCAGGATGTCATTGGGCCACGGCGTCAGCTCCAAACCCTTGGGGACCACGCCGAGCTTCTGCTGATTCTCAAAGATTTGTTCGCGCAGCTTCTCGTAACCGCCGTCGAAGAGGTGCATCGCATGGATCTTGTCCACCCACTCCCGGGTCGGGTGGTGCGGCGCGTGCGTTGCGCCCGGGCAGTAGTGGAGGAAGATCGGCTGGCTGGGGTCGGTCTGGTGAATCCGGTCCATCCATGCAATGGCGTCATCGGCCATCGCAGTGATCAAATTCCAAGTTGGCTCCTCGCCAGTAACTGGCCAGATTTCTGCTTTTGGATCGGATCGATCCATCTTCAGCGTGCCCTCATGACCAATCCACGGATAGATCTGAGTGGTGTTGCGGAAGAGGTTCGGCCCCCACTGGTTGGCGTCCCCGCCAACGAAGCCGTAAAAGTAGTCGAAGCCCATACCGGTGGGCCACTGCGTGAACGGCCCTGCCTGGCTGGCTTCATAGGTTGGGGTGTTGTGGTTTTTACCAAACCAAGACGTCGCATAGCCATTGTCGCGAAGAATGCGCCGATCGTCGCGTTGTCCACACCGATGATGCTGTCGTAACCGGGGAATCCGGTGGCCTGCTCGGCGATGACGCCGAAGCCCACCGAGTGATGGTTGCGACCAGTGATCAGCGCGGCACGCGTTGGCGAGCAAAGCGAGGTGGAGAAGATTCGGTTGTAACGCAGTCCGTTGTTCGCGATTCGGTCCATCGCCGGTGTCGGGATGACGCCACCGAAGGTACTGGGAACGCCGAAGCCGGCGTCATCGGTCAGGATCAGCAAGACGTTGGGAGCACCTTTGGGTGGCACAATGCGGGGTGCCCACCAAGCCTTGGAATTGAGGGCGTCGTCTTTGATCACGCCCCCGAACGGAGGCTGCGGTGCCGGAAGTTGTTTGCCTGCAATCGTGGTTGTGGCGGCCGGTGACCCAAGCTCACCGACAACTTGCGGTTGATACGATTCCGTGCCCTCCGACTTCTTACTGTCAGCCGGCGCCGTGGCAACCTGCGAGCGAAGCACCCAGCCACTTCGCAGAACGCCGTTGACTTTGGTCTGCAAGCCGATCCATTCATCGCGGACAGCTAGCACCTTAAAACGCTCACCCTTGGTGAGAGGGGCGACCACCTCCGTTCCGGCCTTCAGCTCGACTCCCTCCCCCACAACCACGACCTGGCTACCCGCCGAAATCGACTTGGCAACACTCTCGGGGGACTGCGTAGTTTGCGCGACGACAAGGCTTGACGAAAAGAGAAACGCGAGTGACGAGATCAGCAATAGGTTTCGCATGGCGAGCGAAATCTCCCGTTGGTGTTGGAGGTGAGTGTCGGTACTGCTCAACGTACCGAGTCCGATGCGAGAAGCAACTAGCCATGGGCACATCGTCATTTGGGTCGAGCAAATAGCAAAGACTCGTTCCGCAAACGTCGCGCCAATTCCGACAAGAGATGAGCGAAGGAAGCCAGTCGCGTTCAGAATGCGGTGAAATGGACTCGGCGGTGTCCACCATGCGCCGTGCACGATCGACAGAAGGGGCAAATCAAAGGACAGAACCTGCCCCTTGCCCTTGGTCCCTTGTCCTTGCAACTTCGGCAACGGATCCGAGGAGACTCACGTTTGCGTATCGAATTCGTGGCAGCGGGACGTCGCCCTGCCCAGCCGAATCTCGCGTCCAGAGATGGCGCGATAAATGATTTCGATTGCGAATGACACGAGAATCATGCCCAGCAGAATCCAGAGATGGCGACGGGTGGCCGGGTTTTCGGCAACCTCGAGACACAACATCACCAACGCCACGCCAGTACTGATCGCCGCCACGCCGGAAATCCAGGCGCCGCGGCCTGTCTCCTTGGCCAGTCGAACGTTGGCGATATTGACCGCCATGAACACCAGTAAGAATCCGGCACTGCCCATGGTTGCGATGGCCTCCAGGGGCACGAAGTTGGCAACGATCAACGCCAGGAACGCCGTCAACAGAGTCCCCTCGAAGTGCTGACCACGAATCGAGCGTTCCATTTCCTTGGGCAACTCGCCACTCTTGGCGATGATGTAAGTCAGTCGCCCGGTGCTGTAGAACGTGGCATTGATCGCCGAACTCGTCGCCAGCAGGGCTGCGATCGCAATCGTGATGAATCCGGCTTTGCCCATGAAGTCATCGGCCGCTACCGACAACGCGTGATCGCTAACTTTGGTCACCTCAGCAAAGTCAAGATGCCCCACCACCACGGTAACGATCAGCACATAGAAAACGATGACAATCAGCACGCCACCGATATAAGCGATCGGTAGGGAACGCTTCGGATTGGCAACGTCCTGGGAAGCGTTGGCAATCAGCTCAAACCCCTCATAGTTCAAAAAAATCAACATCGCGCCGGCAACAATACCGAGGGGCGAGACAAAGCTGTCCGGCGACAAGCGACTCCACTCCATCGGTGTCAGCAGACCAACCACCACGAATCCGGCCAACAGCAACATCTTGACCGCATTGAACAGATTCTCCGAGCGGACAACCAGACTGCCCCCCAGCAAGTTGAGAATCACGAGTCCAACAATCACACCGCTCATCACGAAATGCAACCAGTACGCCCGATCTGGCTCCGGCAGAAAGGTGACGCCGTAACTTCCGAATGCGTAGGCGTAGACCGCCAGCAGCACCACATAATTCAGCAACAACAGGATATTCGTAGCACCGGTCAGGATCCCCGTACCAAAGGCTCGACAAAGAAAATCGACCGTCCCACCTTCACCGGGAAATCGCAGGGTCAACTTGAGGTACGAGTAGCTGGTCAGCAACGCGACAATTCCCGCGATCAAGAATGCGGTCGGCGCAGCCCCTCGCGTGACTTCGATCGTCAACCCCGTCACGGCAAAGATGCCTCCACCCACCATTCCGCCGATGCCAATCGAAAGGGTGGAAAGCGTTCCTAGTTTGGCTTCATTCTCGGCGGGCATTCATTCGCTTCCTGAGTGCATTCTCGGTCCGATTGTAGCAAGAGGCTGATGAACCAGACCATGCGGCGATCCTACCGTAGGCGAGTCTCTCCGAGACTCGCACAGCTCGCAGCAAGGCTGCGAATGTCCGCCTCGGAGATGCGGACCTACGTAGGCGAGTCTCTCCGAGACTCGTACCAAACCGCATTCGAGCTGCGAATGTCCACTTGGGAATCGTGGACCTACGGTTTGCTTCACAGCCTCGCCGCGACGGCTCACTCCCCTGAGGCGTCGGAGGGTGTCCGCACTGGATCGTTTTTTTCTGAACCCGTTGTGCGTCGTATCTTTCCCTTGATCGGGCAACGTTTCCCCGCGTTCGTCGGTTAGAGGCGTCGATCCCCACCATCATGACGATAGTGGATAAGCCCGTTGGCGCGATCACATGCGAATCGTCAGGGTTCGCGTTGACGGCAGGAGCAGACAAACTATAGTCCAAACCTCTTCCCGGTCGCCGATACCTGGCTTGACCGGCGCATCTTCAGCATCCCTTCGCTGAAGTATCCACATTTTCCATGTTTGGTAGCCATGCTCCAGTATTTTCGGTCGCGCTCCGCGACTGCCAAGGATGATCTTCTCTCGGGACTGACCGTTGCTTTGGCGCTTGTTCCCGAAGCGATCGCATTCGCATTTGTCGCTGGCGTCTCCCCCGTGATCGGCCTCTACTCCGCTTTCATCATCGGTTTGATCACCGCCTGTTTCGGCGGCCGTCCCGGCATGATCTCGGGCGCCACGGGTGCGATGGCGGTCGTCGTCGTTGGGTTGGTAGCGATCCATGGTGTCGAGTACCTGTTCCCGGCCGTCATCCTGTGCGGCGTGTTTCAAATCATCGTCGGTAGCTTGCGACTTGGAAAACTGATTCGCCTGGTACCGCATCCCGTGATGCTTGGGTTCGTCAATGGATTAGCCATCGTCATCTTTCTGGCACAGTTTGGCAGTTTTCGGACATTCGATGCACAGACCAGTCAACTCGTTTACCTGCGAGGCTTGCCGCTGCTGGTGATGCTGGGGCTCGTTGCGTTGACAATGGCAATCATCTGGTTGCTTCCGAAGTGGACCAAGTCCGTTCCGCCATCACTCGTTGCCATTCTGTCGGTGACCATTCTCTCGGTGGGCATCAACCGCTTCGCCGCGACCACCGACGGCCCTGCAAAGGAGAATCTTGTGGCCACGGTAAGTGACATGTTGAACATGAACGCCGCGGCAGCTTTGGCCGGTCAGACCAAGGCGGGTTCCGAACAGGTCGCACTTGCCGAAGGTGTCACGTTGGCTAGCGTTACGTTGACTTCGGGGGGACAAAACGGCGCCACGACAGAAACGACGGCGACAGAAACGACTGCGACGGGCATGGACGCGACGAATGTGGCGGGTTCAACCGCCGTTGCAACGCAAGTGGTGACAACCGGCGACAACACAACGATCAGCGGGGGCTTGCCTCAATTGTTCTTCTTTCAATACGTGGTACCGCCGTTCACCCTGGCAACACTGTGGATCATCTTGCCATTTTCCTTGACACTCGCGGCGGTCGGTTTGATTGAATCGTTGATGACGATGACCTTGATTGATGAGATCACGGAAACCCGCGGGCGGGGCAACCGCGAGTGCATTGGCCAAGGCGCGGCGAACGTCTTGTGCGGTCTGTTTGGCGGCATGGGGGGCTGTGCCATGATCGGCCAATCGCTGATCAATGTGAATTCTGGTGGCCGAGGACGGCTATCGGGTATCACGGCCGCTGTCTGTCTCCTGTTGTTCATCCTGTTCTTCGCGCCATGGATCCAGCAGATTCCGATGGCAGCGCTGGTGGGAGTGATGTTCATGGTGGTCGTCGGTACCTTCGAGTGGGCATCCCTCAAGATGTTCCACCGCATGCCACTGAGCGACATGGCTGTGATGGTTTTGGTCGCCGGCTACACCGTTGTGATGCATGACCTGGCGACGGCCGTCATCCTGGGTGTGATTGTCTCGGCCCTCGTGTTCGCCTGGAAACATGCCTTGCATTTGGGTGCCCATGTTCACCTCAACGAGCATGGCAGCAAGATCTACCAGCTGCATGGCCCGCTATTCTTCGCCTCCGTCTCGTCGTTCAAGGAACTGTTTGATCCTGGAAAGGACCCCGACGACGTCGTCATCGACTTTTACTACACGCGGGTCTACGACCAGTCAGGATTGGAGGCCATCAACGTGCTGGCCGAAAAGTACGAAGCCTGCGGAAAGCGGCTCCACCTCACCCATCTCAGTGGCGAGTGTCGCGGCCTGCTCGATCGGGCGGGTGACTTGGTGGACGTCAATCTTTCGGAAGACCCACAATACCATGTGGCCACCGATCGTCTTGGCTGAGAGATCGTGCCCGCCGAGGTGCCGATCTCAGGGGGCTCTCATGGTCCCGCGAGCCGGCCATCTCTGCCCAAACTGACCGGTTGCCGCGACCACGAAATGGACCTGGTGGCAGCCGTCGGAGGCGATCAGGCTGGCAGCTCCCCGAGCCTGAAGGGGGAGCCCGATCGGCGTGTCCCAGGGCGACTTCTCTCGCCAATTCATGGTCGATTCGTTCAACCCTTCTCAAGGCGAGTCGAATGCCGCCCACTTTGAGTAAGGGGGATGCGTTGCCTGGCCAATTGCCTCGGATTCTGGCGTCGATTGCCCAACAACCCAGCAAACAAGCTTTGAAGTTGCGCATTTTTCATAACCCGACGCCTCAGCGAGGAAATGTCGATATTGACATCGACTCGCTGAGGCGTCGGGTTATGAAAATCCTCGTGCGGCGGCCAAAATCGCCACTTCAAAACAAACAAAACAGGGGCGAGCAACGCTCCCTTCCTTGTGCCCAGGCAAATTGGCCGCGCGTCAAACAACCATCGGTTTGGTACGCTAAATGCCTTGACGTTGTTGGTCACCCGTCGTTGAGAGAAGCGTGAATGCAAACCGAGCAGGATCTTGAAAGCGGTCGAGTCACGTTGCATTTGCTTGACTCGTCGTTGGGGCATCCCATTCAGTCTTGGACCTTCGATAATCGGGATCAAATCAAAATCGGACGGGCCACCGACAATGACATCACGATTCCCGACTCTCGAGTTTCGCGGTTTCATGTTGAGTTGGTTCATGCGAGTGGCAAGTGGGTACTGCGATCGCATGGTCGGAATGGAACCTGCGTCGAGGGCAAGCAGGTTTCCGAAATGCGAGTCAGAGACAAGACGATCTTCCAACTCGGTCCCGATGGTCCCTCCTTTCGATTCGCCACCGTCCGAGAAGAGAACTCGATCATGGCGACAATCGAAAACGTTGACCCCGAAACCTTTGACTTTCTGGAAATTGACGAAGACCAGACGGAACAAGAAGTACGGCAGATTGTTGAGTCCGATGCTTTTCGAGCATTGCAGGAACGGGCGCGGCAGTTGCGAACGGGCAACGAGCGCACTGACTGCTGACTCAAAGGATGATTTCCGACCAAATTCTCTGTCACGACATCGATTCTGAGAACCTTCTCTTTGTACGAACCGGAGTAGATCCACTTGGCCAAAGTTGTTTCGATTCATTCGTTCCGTGGAGGGACAGGCAAGTCCAATGCGACGGCGAACCTGGGTGTGTTGATTGCTCGAGCGGGAAACCGAGTTGGAATTGTCGACACCGATATCCAATCTCCGGGAGTTCACGTCCTTTTCCGGTTCAAAGAGTCGGACGTCAAATTCGCTTTGAACGACTATTTGTGGGGCAACTGCACGATCGACAAGGCGGCTTACGATGTCACACACAATGCGATTGGATCGGTTGGCCCAGAAGAGGATCGCCCCAAACTGTTCTTGATCCCGGCGAGCATCAAAACGGGCGAAATCGGCAGGGTGCTCAAAGAGGGTTACGACGTTGGCTTGCTGAACGATGGCTTCAAAAAGCTGGTCAGTGAACTCAACCTAGACTACCTGCTGATCGATACCCATCCCGGCGTTAATGAAGAGACGCTCTTGTCGATTGTCGTTTCCGACATGCTGATTCTTGTGCTGCGACCGGATAGCCAGGACTTCCAGGGAACATCGGTGACGCTAGAACTAGCGCGGCGACTGGATGTCAACGACGTCTCGCTGATCGTCAACAAGGTGCCACCGGGAATGGATCGCGCAGTGCTGAAGGAGAAGGTCGAGTCCAGTTATGGAGTCAAGGTACTCGCGATGGCTCCTCTCAATCATGAGATTGTGCGTCTCGCAAGCAACGGACTGTTCGTCAATCATTTTCCTGAGCACCCCTTCACCCGCGAATTGCAACAAGTGGCCAACGCTATCATCGCGCATTAACACAGGTCTCGACCATGCCCAACGATTCCTCGACTCATCTCGATGCCTTGCTGTCGAAGATGAAGTCTGCCGCTTCGCCGCTTCGCCAAACCCTTCTGGAACTTCATAGCCAGTACGCCAGTTCGACCGAGGGCAAGGTCGCGGATTACATTCCAGAACTTGCCAAGTCGAAACCTGAGTGGTTTGGTATTTCCATCGCATCGGTCGACGGTCAGACCATCGATGTGGGTGACTGCGAACAGAAGTTCACGATCCAATCCGCATCCAAGCCGTTTGTTTTCGGATTGGCGTTGGAGGACCATGGCCGCGAACATGTGCTGTCGAAGATCGGCGTCCAGCCCATTGGCGAGGCGTTCAATTCGATCACGTTGGATGAGTCGACGAACCGACCGTTCAATCCAATGATCAACGCTGGCGCAATTGCCGCCGCTGACCTGATCAAGGGAAATGACTTGACGGAGCGATTGGGTCGGATGCTTGACATGTTTAGCCGATATTGCGGGCGAGAAGTCCACGTCAACAATACCGTCTTCACCTCCGAAAGAACCACGGGCCATCGCAACCGGGCGATGGCCCATTTGATGCTCAACTTTGGGATGGTGGGTGAGAAGATTGAAGAATCGCTCGAGATCTACTTCCAACAATGCAGCATCCTGGTGACCAGTCATGACTTGGCCATGATCGGCGCAACCTTGGCCAACGGTGGCGTGAACCCCGTCACTGGTGAGCGAGCCATTGCAGCCGAGTACGTCAAAGACGTGCTAGCCGTGATGCACACGTGTGGCATGTACGATTATGCAGGTGAATGGGCGTACCGAGTCGGGATACCCGCCAAGAGTGGCGTCGGTGGCGGTATTGTTGCCGTTGTCCCAGAGCAACTTGGTATTGGTACGTTCTCGCCGCCGCTCGATGAAAAGGGCAACAGCGTTCGCGGCATTCAAGTCTTCAAGGAGCTTTCCAGCCGTTTCGGTCTGCATGCCTTCGAAGCGAACGCGGGTCGCGCCCCGATCCTCAGCATGATGCAGCCGGCCAGAGGCTAGGCAGCAGAAACGACTTATGCCTGATCCATGCTCGGTCCTTGATGAGAGGCCGGCGCAAGCATCTGGTTTCAAAACGAAACGGTAGAGTAATTTACCATTGATAGAGAATCCTCGGAGGCCAGGACTGGTCCTGGCAGCATGTCGCCAGGACGAGTACTGGCCTACATCGAACCTGAAAATGCCAGCTCGGAGGTCGCGTCCCTCCGCCATCGTTGGACGAACCGCGAGCGCGCTTTGGATCGTCGTATCTGGCCAACAAGCCGTCCCGTGAACCGTGGCAGAGCGACGGAGGCACTCGCCACCATCAACCAAGAACTTGGATTCTGATTCCAAGTTGCGCATCAATTCGCGAACAGGGGCTCTTGTACTCAGAGCCAGCCTCACTGGGCGACTGGTAGACCGTTGTTCACATGTGAGATCACCCGACGCTCCGATTCACACGGGCTGATGGACCTCCACCAATAAAACGACTCATCGCTCGTGAGGATGGCTGGCAAGCCTATAATGCACGGTTTCGCCCTGCGACTGCTTACGAAGTTCGTCCCTTCACCTGTCGCCACGATCGAGCTCCATTGACTGATCCCTCCGACTACAGCTACCCGACTGTCGACGAACCGACGCGTGACTCGATGAGCGCGAGCGATGATGCAGGGTTCGCCACGTCAGACAATGAACTCGCTGAGGATGTTCCGGAGGAGATCGGCGCTTATGCGATTCGGGGACTCATCGGTGCAGGAGGCATGGGAAAGGTCTACCTGGCCGAACACAAACGGATGCAAAGAATCGTCGCCATCAAGATGTTGCCCATCGAGAGGATGGAGGACGAGGCGGCGGTTGAGAAGTTCTACGAAGAAGTCCGAACGGCTTCACGCTTGATGCACCCCGCGATTGTGACCGCCTTCGATGCTGGCGAATCGGACGGTTTGCATTACTTCGCGATGGAATACATCGACGGAAAGACACTCGCCGACATCGTCGTTAGCAACGGCCCGCTCCACTTGAGCGAGGCGGCAACCGTGATTCGTCAGGCGGCAATGGGTTTGTTGCATGCCCATCGCGCCGGAATCATTCACCGCGATGTCAAACCAGCCAACCTGATGCGTTCGGTCGACGGTTCCGTCAAGGTATTGGATTTGGGATTGGCTCGCATCAGCAACGCAGGTCTTGTGGTGGGAGGTGACTCCTCTCACAAAGAATCAAAGGCATTCGAGCGGTCGCCTTACCGGCACCCTCCCCTTCATGTCGCCCGAACAACTGGAGGACGCCGATGCCGTCGATGCACGCAGCGACATCTATTCGCTCGGCGCAACACTCTACTTTTTGTTAACAGCTCAGCCTCCCTACACGGGCAGTTTTCTTGAACTGATCAACGGTCATCTCCACGGCGAGATCCCCGATCTGATGCAATCTCGTAATGATGTCGACTTGAGGTTTGCCAACATTTTCAATCGAATGATGGCCAAATCGCTCGGGGAGCGTTATGCCTCCTTGGATGAAGTGATCGAAGATCTTGCTGAGTACGAGAACAATACAGACGTGCCTTCCTGGGCGAGCGAGCTTGGGCAACCGCAAGCGGCTTTGTCTCAGCAATCAACGTTTCAGAGTGGTTCGGGGGCTGGCTCAACTTCGCAGGCGGTCTCGAAGGTCTTGTCGATCGACTTTGGAATGTTCTACGCCACCGCGGCGGAAGCCTCCCCGAGTGGCGACGTGCGTGTCCTCGCGGCAGGCTGTAGCGACGGCATGAGTCTGCGGACGTTGGTAGCAAGTGATCAGGATCAATTGATTTTTGGTACCTCCGCCATGGAACGTCGTGCGTTGAACGCGAAGAGCGTGATCCACTGTCTACCGATGTACATCGGCAAGCCGATCGTCGAACGCACCGTCGCCGGACGTCAATGTCCTCCCGAGGTCTTGATGGCCATGCTTTTGCAGCGAGTTCAAGAGAATGCTTGGAAAGAGAAATCGCCGGCCAAAGCGACGGTGCTGACCGTACCCGCCAGCTACGATCAACTTCATCGACAGAGCGTCCTGCAAGCAGCAAAAATGGCTGGGATCCATTCCGTTCGGCTTCTTGATCGATCGATCGCGTCGGTGCAGTCCATCCTGATCGATCCCGAGAGCGCGTCACTGGATTCTCACGACAGCAACCTGCCGCTGGGATCGACTCAGTCGGAGACGATTCTCTTCTTGGGTCTGACTGGCCAGGCCACGGAGGTGTCCGTCATACGTCGCGAAGGATCACGTCTTCAGCAACTGTCCA
This sequence comes from Pirellulaceae bacterium, assembly GCA_963767665.1. GTDB lineage: Bacteria > Planctomycetota > Planctomycetia > Pirellulales > Pirellulaceae > Rubripirellula. The sequence continues at coordinate 1,249,806 of CAVYFC010000008.1, read as the reverse complement.
CCGCCGGGCATTGGCACAGCGGGACTTTGCCGTGGTTGCACCGCTTGGTGAAGCTTGCTGCCGAGGCATTCGTCGTCAAGCACAAGGTCGATCCACGCAAGTCGCAACGGTGGGCGGCGCGACTGCAACTGGCATGCGAACGGGCGATGAATTCGATGCTGCTGTTGCCCTCGGTCCAGATCAAGGTCCGGATACAAGGACGGGAGAGATCGGTCCGCATCGAACGCCAAAATTGGCTACGAGCATGCGAGGGCCTTGCCGCCGGTGTCCGTCAAGCGATCGATACCGCCTGCCGTGAAGCCTCCGTGGCTGTTGCCGATATCGAATCATGTGTCTTGTTGGGACCACTGCTACGGATGCCCATGATCCGCGAAGCGGTGCTTCGAGGACAAAGCAAAAGCCTGGCGATTCACCAACTCGATCGCGTCGACACCGCTCGAGGCGCGGCTGCCTGTTTGGCGGCGGAGTTGCCAGGTCGAGGAGACATCGCCAAGCCAGCTCGTGTGATCACGAGCCAGACCATCGGCATCGTTGTTTCCGATGCGAAAAGACGACATCGAATTCTGCCGCTGATTCCCAAAGGGACTTCCCTGCCCGCCCGCACCAACCGTCAGTTGACCGTTGGCGCCGATCGCGATTCGATGACACTCTCACTGGTCGAATCTTCCGGTGTGGAGGGCAACCATTGGCAGTCGCTTGGCCGGTATGAGTTTGAAGTCGGCGACTCAAAAGTCCGCTCACGGATGATTGGCTTCGAGATCAACTTGAATGGAGTCCTCTGCGTTCGAGCGCAGACGCCGGGTACCTCGGGAAGCACCACCCTGCCCCCTTTGCCAACACCCACTCTCTCCCACGAAGATCTGGACGAATGGACCGAGTGGCTCAACCAACTGAAGTATCGCAGCAGGCAGTAGTGCCGTCGTTTGGCTCCGGCTGAGGACGCGCTCGCAGTACACGGCTCGCAGAGCGAGAACGTGTTGGCAGAATGATGGCCGGACAGAGCGACAATGGGCGCCCCTGGTGTTCTGTCAGCCTCGCGGTAACTCGTCGAATTGAATGTTTGGTTGATCGGTCGCCGTGGACTCGCGGGTAAAGGTCTCGCCAGGGTGACCCGTTTGATCGAAGAAGCCGCAGTTACGCAAGTAGAAGTGTTGACCGAGACCACCACCAGCAAAATCGAGCCGATGACGTCCGCTGCCTGTGGCATCGACCGAAAAGCGGGCACGTGTGCATTCATGCCACTGACCTTGCGTGTCACTTACCCACACGTTGCCGTACAATGCTCGGCGCTCGATGTAGCCTGAGGAGGGTGCAAAGCTCTCCAGAAAGGAATGAAAGCCGCGCAGCGACGTGTCGGTTTTGGGTCGGCGGAAACTGGCAATCAGTCGCCAGGGCATGTTCGTTTTCTCACTGAACCACGACGTATAGATCGTGCTCCCCTGCCCATCCGGTTTGACCTCCGTGAGAAAGTGATAAGTGATTCCAGATTTCCATGGATAGACGAGAAAACTCTGGCCTCCGGAACCCTCGTTACCAAACTCACCGGTGTGCACATCGGTACCCTTGCCAAGGGTGACAATTCGCTGGTCCACTGGGATGTCGCGAGGATCGTCGGTTCGGAATGGACTCCACACGGAGAACAGAACTCTCCGCTCCTCGGGTCCATTGACTTGAATCCCGAAGTAACCCTCTCCGAAGCCGTTGGCCATGAAGAACGAACCGATAGGATCCATCCCCGGCGGCACGGTGATCTCACTGTAGGCGTACTGCAGCGGTTGCTCACTCGGCACCTCGTATCTCAAGTGCACGGACGGCCCGCGGCGTCCCCAATAAAACATGTTGCCTTCGTTGCTTGCCACGTAGTCCACGATGAGCCCCTCGGTATCTGACGAAACGAGCAGGTCACGAATTTCAGCGTGGAAACTTCCGGTCTGACTCTCCGCCTGAAAATCGACGCGGACGTAGCCAGAGTTTGGGATGTCGATGCGTCCTACCTTGTGCTCCGTCATGACCTTGCCGTCGATCAAGGTGCGAAAGGTCTCGCCCTCGACCCGTGTGATCAGATCCACGCTCCCTGCGGGAGCGCGAGCACGGATCGCGAGTTCAAGAATCGCGGGACGATCAATATGAAAATGGACCGTGAAGATATGGTCGGGATCTTTCCAAGCGACCGTACCGTCTCGTTGAAACCCGTCACGAGCAAGCCCACTGCCATCGGACGTTCGTGTCGTGAGAAAAGCGTTGCCCGCCATTGGCACCGACCAATCCGCCGCGTTCACCTTGGCAGTCGCGCCGGCGATGGCAAGGGCGAACAGGAGGATCGAAAACTTCTCGCATGTGTTCTTCATGAAAGCGCTCAGTCCTTGGCTTCGTGTAGGTATGGATGGCAGGCGTCGGAAGCAAACGACGAATTGTAGACGATTGATGGAGCATGCCGCCGCATTGAGGGTCGCCGCCTCTGGATGGATCGGTCGCGTGCAAATGCTGGCTCCACGGAGGTCAATACGTCGATAGGAGGGGTCTGCCGACGAGACAGGGGACAGCGAATCCGGGGGCAGCGAATCTGGGGTCAGAGCGGGCGGATCGGCCATTCGCAGCTGGCACCGACCGGGTCCATGGATGGGAGGACTCGAAGCCCGGCCAGTCCGTCGCTGGCGGAAGGTCTTCTTGACTTGTGCGAGTAAAATTGACGACAAGGGTTGTCGTCGCATCGCGAATGTTGCGATGCTTGCAGCCTTTGTCCCCCAGATCATACCTCTGAAGAATGAGTTCAATCAGTAGCCAACCAGCGAGCGCGTTGCGTAGCCGCGGAGAGGAATTTGAAGCCGCACTGACCCATGGCCTGGGTGCTGTCATGGCTGCCGTCGGAGCACTCTACATGTTGGCGGAGGTTTCGGCGAAAGGAGATACCTGGTGTTCGCTGGGATGCCTGTTCTATTGCGTCGCCTTGGTGGGAGTGCTCACGTCGTCGACGCTATCTCATCTCCATCTTCCCGATCGCATCAATCGACGCTTTCGCGCCCTTGATCAGGGCTTCATCTACTTGCTTGCGGTAGGGAGCCTTTCCCCATTTGCGTTGACGTTTCTACGGACGCCAGGCTGGATGGCGTTTTACGCGCTGTCCGCCCTACTCGCGACCGCAGGCTTCGTATCGAAGGTTCTGTTCACTCACCGAGTCGACAAGATCTCGTTGTGGTTCTACCTGGTGCTCGGATGGGGCCAAGCCATCGCGATGATTCCGTTGTTGGAGATACTGCCTCGCGAAGCCTTGATTTGGCTCTTGGCGGGCGCCGGATTCTACACCGTGGGCGTGGTCTTTCTGGTGTTGGACATTCGGCACCTGCGGTTTCACGCGATCTGGCATCTGTTTGTGTTGGCGGCCTGCGCCTGCCACTATTTTGCGATCCTGCGATACGTCGTGCAGGGAGGCTAGCTGTTCAAACTGAGCGGTTTTGCGGTCAGCCATGCTTTTCGATCGCGTTTTCACATTGTTTCTATCGACGTCGGGCCTCGTGATTCGACGCCAAAGTAGAATGTAGCACGACTCTCCAAGTCGATTCTTCTCCGAGTCGATTCTCTCGGCGATTTACGACTCGGAGAGTCGTCCTACTAAACAACTCTTAGTTTGAGTGGCTGGACGGCACCAGTTTCAATCTTTCGCCTCGTGCATCACGGCGACTTCTCGGAAGGAACGCTTACCTGAAGCCGAGGCTCGCCTACGTAGGTCCGCATTTCCAAGGCGGATATTCGCAGCTTGGCTGCGTTGCTTGCGAGTCTCGGAGAGACTCGCCTACGTAGGGACCGTCCGAAATCTCTCTATGATTCGAAAATTGGCTGCGAATCATAGTACAACTTAGCGAAGACAACATGGCCGATGGCGAATGCACATCGGATGGCAATGCTCGCTCTTGTTCAAAGTTGAATCGACAGTTGAAGCCATGAAAACTCTGAACCCTCGCGCCTTGAGCTGGATGGTTGCGTTAGCGATGAACCTCAGCCTGTTCACGATGGGCGACAGTGATCCGGCTCGCGCCGAGGAGCTCACTGGTGATTGGCTCATCACTGTCGACTTGGACGACTTTCCTCAGTCCGCTCGGCTTGAGCTGAGAGACGGCCAAGCCGGAGCCAGCGCCAAGTTGATCGGCCCCAATGGTTCCATGCAAATCGATGAGACCAAACTCGACGGGAAGAACTGCCTGCTAAATTACAGCATGGAGGTTGGATACGGCCTGCATCCGGTCCAACTTTCTTTGCAGCTCGAGGGAAACACTCTGCAGGGAACCGCATCGACAGGCGAAGGGGAACTGCGGCGATCTTGGCCGGTTCGTGCCGCGCGCGTTGGCTCTGCTGCAGAGACGGTCTTACGGCGTGCCGATGCCAAACAGCGTGAGGCATGGTCAGCAAACGATTCGGCGCTACGCGTTCAAGACGCGGATGAATTGCTGGGTGCATGGGAACTACTCGTGAAGAGTGCGCTTGCCAAAGATGCTCCGACCACATCTTGGGGAATGCTGATCATGGACGTGGACGGCAAGATCGTTGTCGGCGTCAAGGGAGAACGGGGACCTCAGCGGTCGATCTATGACGCTCAGCAGCTCAATGGCGTCTTACGTTTCACGTTCCCCATTCGATTTGCAGGCCTCGTCACTTGTCAGATGCAAGTTCGCCGCCAGGGCGATGAGCTCTTGGTTGAACTGATCAGTCGAGATGACGGGACTCTTCTGCTAACTGGGAAGGCACTTCGAAAGGAGAGCGGAGAAGACGTTGGCATCGATCCAAAACTACTCACACAGCAGCCTAGCGTGGAGCTGATCGGCATGATTGGGGACAATGCGCGAGTCGTCCACATTCGCGGTGACGAAGTCTGCATCCAACAAGGCACCCATCTGGCATCGTTCCTTATCAGTCATCCGCTGCGATTGCCGGTCAAATGGAGTCGCGTTCCCGAGAAGTGCCGAATTCTCTCGCTCAGTGATTCAATTGCTCACGGGCAGCAAGGAGGTGAGTTGCTCGCTTTCGACGTCTCGGGTTCCGTTGCACGCCCAGTCGCCGGCTGCGATGTGCCGGGGAATACGATTGGGGATTCAACCGTGAGCGGTTCGTTGATCTTCGGCGAGAACTGGAATGGACGAGCCGATACCCAGCAGATTCAAATCATCGATATTTCGAATCCCTCAACACCCCTGCTCCTCAGCTCTATCGATACGCCCAAGGGAGCAAGCAACTACGACCTGGTCAGGTCCGACGACATTCTCTACATCGCGAATGCGGGTGGATTGAAACTTGTTGATGTGTCCGACCCGACTGAGGCTGTCATGCTCAGCACGTTCAAGGGCCGCGGGCGTTGGGTACGTGGTGTCGCCGTCTCCAACTCGATGGCCTACATCATGACATCGATACATGACCAAGCGAGCTGGTTCCAATTGGTCAACGTTTCTGATCCCCGCGCGCCGGTGCAGGCGGGCTTGTACCAATTGGAGGGTTCGGCAAGGGATGTCGCGGTCCTGGATTCCTACGCATACGTCACCGATAGCTTTGGACTGCACGTTATCGATGTCGCGGATCCCACAGACCCCCAGCATCGCGGTAGCTTTCGGATCCATGGAAACCTGCGACGGGTGACACGCGCGGGCAAGTTCATCCTGGTGGAGTATGACGTCGTCCGAGCCGATGTTGTTGGCAACCGAGAGCAGCTTCGGGGGGTCGCTCTATTTCAGGCCGCGGGCTAGCTGCTCCAGGGGAACGCGCCCAATGCGTCGGTACATGGCGGCAGCTTCTCGTCAGTCCCGATCCCGGAACCGTCAGCGACCTGCCGAGACGGCTTCACCAGGCTTCAGGCGTGGAAAACCAAACGATTCAAGGTCCGAAATTGATCTAAGCCGATCGCCGCAGACTTGCTATCCTCTCCAGACGATCGCTTTTCGCCCGCCATACCCAGTCTGATTCAACTCTGGAGGTTCCAAGGATGGGACACCTTTTCTCAGCCGAGACGCAAATCCGCTCGATCACGGAAGTCCTTCACTCGCTGGTCGATCCACTCGATGTCAACGTCTCCGTGCGACTATGGAATGGTGACGTGATTCCGATGGGTAAGGAAGTGGACGGCAACTACACGATTGCCCTCTCCTCGCCGGGGGTGATCGGCTCGTTGCTGCGTCGGCCGACTCTGGAAACTCTGGTTCGCCTCTATGCGACCGGGCAGATTGCCTTCGAGGGAGGCGATCTCATCGAGTTCACCGAAGCGCTTCGTACCAGTCGCTCAAACCGTCAGCGACTGAAATCAATCAGCAAGCGAATGTTACTCACGAACACGCTACCCTTCTTGTTTGCGAAGTCCAACGCCCCGACTCTCGACAAGGGATTCGATGAAGACATGGTTGGGCGAAATGAGTCGAAGCGCGACAACACTGATTACATTCAATTTCACTACGACGTCGGCAATGATTTCTACAAGCTGTTTCTCGGACAGAAGATGCAGTACACCTGCGCCTACTTCAAGAAATGGACGAACTCACTCGACCAGGCACAGCACGACAAGATGGACATGATCTGTCGCAAGCTTCGTCTCGAGCCGGGCGAACGCATGTTGGACATTGGTTGCGGTTGGGGCGAACTGATTTGTCACGCAGCCCAAAACTTTGGCGTCAAGGCCCACGGGATCACGCTCTCCCAGCAGCAACATGATTACGCGAAAGCAAGAATCGAGGAGCGTGGGCTGAGCGACCAAGTGAGCGTCGAAATCTGTGATTATGCGGACCACGAGGGGACCTATGACAAGATCTCCAGCATTGGGATGTCGGAACACATCGGCGTGGCAAACTACCCTCGCTATTTCTGGAAGATCAATTCCATGTTGCGTGATCGCGGTGTGATGCTGAACCATGCGATCGCCCGACGCGCAAAGAGTTCAAAGCGGCACGCTCGCAAGATTCGTCCGGAGCGCAAGTTCATCTTGAAGTACATCTTTCCCGGCTCCGAGCTGACGCCGGTTGGCATGACGACCGACTTCATGGAGAACACGGGCTTCGAGGTGCACGACGTTGAGTCTTGGCGAGAACACTACGCACTAACGCTGAAGTATTGGTGCAAGAATCTATCAGCGAATCAGGACGAAGCGATCCGGCTGGTTGGCCCGGAGCGCTATCGCTTGTGGGTCGCCTACATGGCAGGAGGCTCAGCCGGATTTACCGCCGGCTCGATCAAGTTGTTTCAAATTGTGGCGACCAAGCGAGCCGGAAAGGGACTCTCTGGAATGCCGCCCACACGCGAGCACCTGTACCGAGCCGCATAGAGGATCGCCATACTTGTCTGCGATGGCCGAACCGTTGTCATGCCTGCTTCCATGGTTGAACGAAAGGTTTGGATGCCTCGCCAACAGCCGCTTAGTAACCACAGCGCAGCTCACAAGGGCTTCGAAAGTTCAAGGGCTGCGAAAGTTCAAGGGCTTCCGAAATTCAGCGGCTGCGGGCACAGTTCAAGGCATCCCCCGTGCTACCACCGGCCCGATCCAGCGCGTAGCAAAGACAGGCATGCAACTCCAGAGCTTGATGGGTAGACTAAATTTCCCACCCGAGCGACGCAATTCGTCGGGGGAGCCACGGCGCAGATAGTGCTGCACGGCCGCGGTTTGGGGAGTCGCTCCGAAACGCTTCTTGAACGTATAGACACTGGATCCGACCGTCGGACGGCCGAAGTCAAATTGTCGATTCCCACGCTCCTGTGCTCGCAGCAGCGAGTGCCAATGCATCCAAGTGTTCACGCCCGTGCAGCGCAGAGAAGTCGTTGTGGCACTGCGGTGCATCTCGGAGAGTCCATGACCATGCAAGATCATTGCCGCGGCGACCGGTTGGTCTTGGTGTCGAACAACAAATACTTCCGCTCTGTCCGGAAAGGCAACCAGAATCTGCTCGAACAACGATCTGCCATCGACGGGGGTACCGAAGTCGCGCATCCGATGCGCGTAGAGGGAGTAAAACTCGTCAAGCAGCTCCACCCCTCCCCAACACCCTCGAAACGAAAACTGCTGCGCCTTTCGTACTTGATTGCGGACCTTGGTTCCTACCTGTTTCCACAGCTCTCGCTCGTCAGCGGGCAACTCCATCCGCATGTGGGCCTTGTCCGTAACGACGTGCTGCAATCGCGTGTGGGCAAGCAGCGTTTCATGACGCAGCTCCAAGAAGTCCACGTCCAAGTCGTCAGCCAAGGCGATCGCCTTGTCCGCCAACGCCATCGCTGTTGAAGGATCGTCGCAACAGACGCCGCCGCTGCTGACGTGTGGCAGGCCAACCAAGAACCGCCCGAACAGCGGGCTGGCAACCAGCGCTAACGGTAGGATCCCTGACACCTGCCCATCGCTGATCGCTTCGACGCAGTAAGGCACATGCCCCCGACCTTGCTCCAAGACAAACAGCCAAGCGGGATCACGACTCAAAGGACCTTCCCCCTGAGTCGCGACGTAGGTTTGCCAATCGCTCAACCGCGTCTGCAATTGGTCACGGTCCACCACGTTGATCAAACGTTGGGTGCCACGTGTGGGGACGATGATATGATTGTGAGCGCTGATAGCGACTGTAACCCCTGAAGTCTCGCCCCCGGACCGATCGCGATTTTGGTCCCCGAAGTTGCTGATGACGATTTTAGTCGCCCAGAGGAGATTGGCAAGAAAACTCAGGGACAGGCAAAGTTCGGAGCGGCAGGGCTCGAACCGAACGGCGAATCACGCCCTGCCGCCTGCTTCTCCAGGGCCTGCTTCTCCAGGGCCTTTTCTCTGGGGCCTGCTTCTCCAGGGCCTGCTTCTCTGGGGCCTGCTTCGCTGGGGCCTACTTCTCCGGGGCCTTGCTTGCTGGGGCAGTCAATCCTCAGACAGCAGGGGCGAAGCGAGGAGTGAGGCAGCGGGGCGAGTTCTCGCTCTCGCGATTCAACGTGATGCGTCGTTCGGGCTACCGATCCTGTAGCGAGCTCCCCGCGACGAGGCTCGCACTGTGCAAACTGAGCAGAAGGGGTCGGTCACCTCGCGCGATTGTGGCCAATTCGTGTAGAATCCCGCGCAGAGACCGCACGCCCCGCATGTCCCAAATCAATGTCCCGATTCGTTGCCGTCTGCTTGTTCGTGCTACTTGGAGTCGGTCGGGCTCGTGCGGCTATGGAAAGCCGATAGACGATACGACGAGATCGTTGGAACGGTCACCTACGTCATCGACGGGGACACCGTCAAGCTAGCCCAGCCGGATGGATCGGAAATCACAATCCGCCTAGAGGGCATCGATGCTCCGGAGAGGGGCCAGCCCTTCAGCGATGAGTCGAAACAATGGCTGGCCGATGCGACATCACAGCAAGTTGTGAAGGTCATTGCCCTGGGAACGGACCGTTATGGGCGAACGCTGGCCAACCTGTACATCAATGAACGTTGGTTGAATCGTGATTTGGTTGCATCCGGACTCGCATGGCACTACCCGCGATACAACCAGGATGCCCGTCTAGCCTACGCGCAGAGCCAGGCCCGTACAGTCGGTCGCGGTCTCTGGAAAGAGAGCCAACCGATTGCCCCGTGGGATTACCGAAACGACCGGCGTTTGAACGGGTCAGGTGGGAATCGTGACCGCGATGACACCGGATCCATCGACGCACCGAGTTTGTTAACATTTCCCTTATCAGCTAAGAGGTCGTGAAAGCGGCAGTCGCCGTTTGCAGAAGCATGCAGAGGAAACAGAAAGATGATCACTCGCTATTGTTGGATCATTCTGGTCGCCGCGATGTTGATTGGCTGCGGGAAGACCTATCCGGCCATCTCGATCGACTCGGCCAAAGACATCAAGTCGGGAACGCCGCTAGCCGAAATCGAGAGCATCCTTGGTCAGTCGCACCCGCCCACCTCGACGCAATTACGGCAACTCGACGGAGTTTTGTCCAAGATGCCCCCTAAAGTTCGCACCAACGCGGAGCGTGACCGAGCCGTTGCCTGGGGTGATGACAACCGTTTTCTGGTCGTCAAGGTGAACGATGAAGGGATTGCCTGGGTCACTGCTTGGCGTTCACAGTGACCACTTCATTCCTACAGATTGAATGTTCCAGGCGATCCTTCGTTACTCTGGCTCTCGGCCCATCCAAGGTGTGTCATTTATCGCAAGGGAAGTCTTCAGAATCACAGTAGCACGACTCTCCGAGTCGATTTTCTCGACGACTCGGAGAGGCTTTGAGTTTTTCGATCGCCCTACTGTAGGTCCGCATTTCCAAGGCGGACATCCGCAGCTTTGCTGCGTTCTTTACGAGTCTCGGAAAGACTCGCCTACGGTAGAAACCCACACATCGAAAAAGTCACAGTCTCGGAGAGTCTTGCTACTCGAAACAACCGCTCGGTTTGAGTAGCGGGATGCAAAGAAAACGACCCACGCCAGGAGCCTGGCGTGGGTCGGATCGACGAATGCAGTTTGGGCAATCGGTCAGGGAGCGTCTTTGGGGGCGCCCAGCTTTGGCAGGTCATTCCGATCAGGAGGATCCATTCGTGTTCCATCGTCGGCATCTGGGATCACCGGCATCTTTCCCGCCTCAGGAAATGCGGACTCCGGGATCGATTCCAAGTCCTCTTTGCGGTCCGCTTCCTTCAAGAGTGAGTAGCCTGACTCCTTCAGATCGTACCTGCCCCAATAGACTCGCTTCACAGGGTTGTAGTAGTACACGTATCGGGGACGACTGGGAACGTAGACACAGTAGTGGTGGCTGTACGTCGTCACGGTTGGGGAGGGTCGATACGAATACTGGCTGTAGTAATAGGTCCGACTCGGATAGTAGCTCCAAGAGGAATACGTCTGACGGTAACCGCTTGCCTCCGCCGCGGGCGATGTCGTCAGCGAGAACGTGAGGACACAGGCGGCGATCGACAAGCCGTGAAGGCAGTGGGTAAATCGGCTCATTTCATTCAACTCCAATTTCGAGGACGGAAAACAATCGTGCATGGTTGTGAGTGGCGTCTTCAATCTTGAACTCCCGTTCGAAGCCACCGGGCGATGGGTTGTTCTGGGCTGACCTTGAGGTAGCCATCGTTGCCTGCGTCTATTCGGCGTACACGCCCCAAAGGTGCTGGCCGTTCTTGCGCGTCTGGTAGGTCTCTCCACCGGAGAGATCGTAGGTCAGCGTTCCTTTTCCCTGACCTTGATCAAAACGAATCTTCCACTTGGATCCGCCCTTGAGTTCCTGCTTTTGGCCGGGAGTCATGGTGTAGTCATATGTCTTGCCACTCAATCGATTGATGAGTTGGTAGGTAAAGATTCCGTTCTCTTCCTCCGGGCAACGCAGTGTGATCGGCATCGAATCCTTGAGCGCGTCAATCGATGGTGGCATATTGGCTACATAGGGAGCGGGGGAAGACTGAGCAACCACACGTACCGTCGAAGTGCTGCGAGACTGGGGGTAGACGATTTCCGCGGGTCGACTTGAATACTGGGTCGTTGAGGTTCGTGGATACGACGTGCGGTACGTTCGGCTGGACGATTCTGGGTAATAGGTCGTGTAGCCTGATCGCCAAGAGGAGGAGTTGAAGCGATTGGAGTTCGACGAACTCGTTGAGTTGCGGGCAGGCACCGATCGGAATGTCTGGTTCGATGTGAACCCGTTGAAATTGTTCCGGCCGGAACTGTTGGGCACCATCATCGGGGACCGAGTTCGCATTCCGCCGCCGAATTGATTGGCATTTGCCTGATTGGCCGCATTCATGGCACCGCCGATAAGGCCGAGTACTCCCGTGGCAATGTTCATCCCGTTGTTGTTGTTGTTGAATCCTGGTGTGTTGTTGAATCCTGGGGAGTTCGGTGCAGCGCGACCGCCATTCCTTTGCAGGCCGCTGAACAGATTGCTGGGGTTGTTTTGCGTGAATCCTCGCGTGTTATTCCGCCCGGCGGTACTTGGTGGTGCCAGTTGAAACCCCTGGCCTTTCGCTCTTTCTCCAGAACCCGCGACAAGAACGGATGTTACGACCAACGACAAAGCGATTTGAACCGATCGAAATGGCAGAGCGGAATGGATACACATGGCTTCTCTCTTCGACTTGGTGGAAACAGATAAACAAACGGACATCCTCGCTACCGCAGCGAGGCAAGCATTCAGGGGCTGTATCAAGGGATCGATGGGACGTGGCTGGCCTGCGACTCAAAAACGTGCTCGTCGTCAATGCGATTGCCAACGAAGGTCACTGGATGTTGTCGCCGTCCAGTTAGCACGAGAACTTGGTTTCGCACGTAAATGGTCAGTTCGCCGGAATCGAGCAATCCGTCGCCGGTTCTCGGCGAAATGTCGGCTGAGCGATCATCCAGGGCATCCAGAAGGGACTTCGTGAACGCGCCGTGATTCCATTCGTCACGCTCAATGCTCTTTTGGAGCAATTCACATGACGCGAAGAACGTCACGCCGAGTTTCGGGTCGGCCAGTTCATTGAGCGGGCTTCGAGCGTCGGGCGAGATGCCGCCCGCATGACAGGCATCGATGAAGACGATCCTTCGGCATCCGGGAAGGTCCTGGTGCAGAGCGTCTGTGATCGTATCCCAAGAAATACCGGTCGAGCGGAGCCGCTCTCGCTGGACATCGTGCCCCGCCAGGTAGAATCGATCACGCTCGTCCAAGAAGCCGTGCATGGAGAAAAACAGCATCGCCGTGTCTCCCTCGGATGCCGTCTCGACCAACCAACTCAGTGCATCCAGCACGCCGGTGCGGGTTGCCTGTGCATTGGTCAGCACACGCGTTTGAACCCGATCATAGACGTCGCTACCAGCTTGCCTCTTCAGGGCTTCACCGAATCGGGTCGCGTCTTGAACCGCGTGACGTAAGCCGGAGAAACTTTTCCCCGCATGCTTGTATTCATTGACGCCAACCAGGAGTGCAACCAGGTTGGGTTTACGACCTGCCTTGCGGTTCCGAACGACGGTCATGGCGTCGGAATGATCACTCGACGCGACGCTGTTGTTGGCGATCCAGGAGAGGGTGTTTCGCCCAGGCCCCAGTTTGATCCGTTCCTTCACAACCATCTTCCGGTGTTCATCAGCCGTTCTTGGACGAATCACACTTGCGGGCACACCATTGACCATCAACGTGACCTCTGTGATGGGCAACTCGCCTGTTGCTTCCACAACGGCCTCAGCCACGATTCGGTCGTCGGAGAATTCAGTACCAGGCCGTGGCGAGATGCTGCGAACCTTCGGGGGTCGAACCTTTGCGAACTGCTCTGGGTCACGCAGAGGCTTGGGAACAGGCCGATGGTCGGTTTCGTTCTCGAGTCCGGCGATCGCCTTGTCGAATACTCCCGAGGCAAGCACGCGTCGAATGACGTCGGGGCGGTACATCAGTTCTCGGAACTGCTCCGCTCGAAAGAATTCGGCAGAACGAAACGGACCGTGATTGACGTGCCAGCCAATCAAGTCGTCAGCACCCGGACTGCAGTCATAGTAGCCTTCTGGTGTCCAGAGAATCCAGGTTTGTGGATCCCGTACGAACAGATTGAGAATCGGTTCCACGTAGTCGAAGCCCCGTCGAAGCTGCATCGAGTAGCGATACGATTTCTCGCCACGGCTCATTTCGATTTCGACACGTTCATTGGGCTGGAACACTCGTTCTCCGGAAAGCAATCGCTCGTAGAAATCCGTCAGTGTGATTCCGTTCGCACTGATCAATCGGTCTCCAGGCTTGACGCCGGCGTGAGCGGAATCAGTGTTGGGTTCGACGCGATAGACCACATTGCCTTCGTAGCGAAAGTCAAAGATTCCGGAAGGATCGTAGTTGCCAAGGCTCCATACACGGATGGTCTTGTCGGTCGATCCGCTAATGAAGACGTTCCGCTTTTCGGCGACACTGATCGAAGTGATCATGTTCTCATGGCCTCGAAATGCCCGGCGCAGCTGATCGCCAGTAGCGTCCCAACATCCAAGGAAGCCTTCGTGATCACCGAAGAGGACGGGGCGCTGCGTCCCCAGCAGCGGCTGGTCGGTAACGTCGACAAACGTGTAGGTCGCCAGATACTTGCCGCTTGGAATGCGATAGCTTGCGGCCACCTTCCCGCCACGCTTCCGTTGCAGCGACAGGTGATGGGTTGCGGCATCCTTCCGGTGAGTCAGACTGTCCACACCATCGTGTTGAAGTTCGAGCATTGGCTGGAAATCATCCGTCGAGGCGATCTCGCGAACGACCCGATCACGAAGATCAATGACGTGTGAGATGTTTCCGTACCGATTGATTCCCCAAGAGGCCAGGTCAGGCCGCACGCCAAACCCGATGCGTTCTCCGTTGCGATCGATTGCAGCGTCGTACACGGGCCTGCCAGGACTGCGGAGAACATGCAGCGACTTCCCATCGGCCGTACGCCAGAGATGCACCTCGCCAAACTTGTCGCCGCTTGCGACCACCGCGCCATCGGGGGAAATTGCGATGGCATTAACCGCCCAGCGATGACCCGCGTAGATCGCGGACGCGTTCAACTTCGGTGAATCTGGTTGCATCGGCCGACCCGAGAATACTGCTGCCCAATGCTTGGTGGTTCCGCTCGCCTCACTGAAGCCAGCAGCCGCCCAACGATTGTGTTGCAGGTCGAAGTCATAGATTCGTGGTTCGACCGTTTGCCCCATCGGCCAGCGAATCTTCTTCATCGCAATGTCATAGGACCATCCAAGGAGCCGATGCGGAAACTCATCAGGGGTGGTCAACTCGAGGCCCGTGTCAACTCGGTAGGCATGAGCGCGTTGCCCTCGATCGCCAGAATGACATCTGACGATTCAGGGAACTGAAGCTCATCGACAATCCGCGAGTCGCCACGACGTGACTTGATGCGTTGGACAATGACCGGCTGATTGGAAGCGATCGTGCGATGCCAGTCGTAGACCAGCATTTCGCCGTCGTCGTCACAGGCGATCAACCGGCTGCCATCAGGTGAAAACTGGACATGACGGCAGGGAGCGACCAAACCCGGAAGCAACCGATCCAGTTCTGCGAGTTGGTCCGTGCGGTAGACACGAATCGATCCCCGCTCATGGTGGTCGTAGATTCCGATCAACAGATATCTGCCATCAGGAGAATACGTCAGCGTCATCACGCTGCCGTAGGAACCGCGCGAGCGGTCTCCACGAATCGTGTGCAGAAGTTTTCCACTCGCGGTATCGAAGACGCGTGCGACGCGGTCGCCGGCAATGGCCAAGTGCCCGCCATCGGGAGAGAACGACAGGTCTCGAACCTCACCCAAGACGGTTCCCAAGTCGAGCATCAACTCTGGTGGATGCGTCATGAGGTCTCCCACCGCATCCCCCAGTTGGGCTGCGTCACCCAGTTGGGCTGCGGGCGATTTGCGGGTCCCAATATCGGCAATTGGAGGCGTAGGCGTTTCCGGTGACTTCAGCGATCTCAGTGAGGGTGGCAGTCTCGGCGGCGCCTGGCTCCACGTCACGGATGACAGCAGGCAGGTGAAACCTAGCGACAGTTGGATGGTTACAAACTTCATGGACCGGAGGCTCCCTCTCATTTGATGTAGCGAACGCTGATCGACGATCGCAGGCGACCGACCTGCCGACGAACTTCACGAGCGACTTGTCGCACTGGTGGACCGAAACCGGTGGCCGAATCCCCCTTCGTCGCGTCTTCATCACTCGGCGGGGGACCGTTTGGATCCCAAGCTGCGTGAAACCGAACCGTGATGGTGCCGATCGAATCGCCGTTCGCAGCCTTACCAAGCCGCCCCGCGGCCGACTTGGAATACTCGGTGACTAGGAAGCGGTCGACGAGTTGATTCGTCTTGTGCCAACCCCTGAAGAGGTCACCGCTCGGGTTTGGCGGCAAGATGTAATGCTTGTAGCGTGGACGTCCGTCGGAGCCACGTAGCTCGGAGAATTCAAAGATGCTCAGACCGTCGATCGAGATGAACACGGCCGCATCGTGCGGGCTTGCGTTGACGACTCGGATGACGTACTCCTGGTCGCGATGGATCGAGACGAATGCATGTCCCTCTTCGTCACGCACTGGCAACGGCTTCTCGTTGCAAAGGATTTCGATTCTGTAAGGGTCACCGGCGGCCGCCGAGATCGCTGTACCATCGAGATGGAACGACGGATCCAAGATCGAACGGGTCAGATCCTCCTGCCGATCTTCCTGCACGTCATTGGGAAAGAGTCGTGTGGTGGCACCGACCAAATCGACAACTTCACCCGTATCGGTCACCGTCTCCGAAATCGCGGGCGGTAGGTCACTGGGAAACGAGTCTGACTTAGCTTTCGGAGGGGGCGCTGGATGCAGTTTTTGCCCGCGATTGATCGCCGATTTCACTGAACTCGGTCAGTGTTTGGCCGAGTGGATCGACGAGGCTTCCACTGATTTCAACGATGATCCTTCCATCCTCTTGTTTGCGAAGCACGAACTTGCCCTGCAGTCCGATTGCACTTCGGGACTTGATGTCAATCTTGTGTCTTTCGAAGGCTTCTCGAAATCGCTTGGTCAGACCGGGACCGCCGGTCGCGGAGAGTTGCGGGGGCCCCAAGAACTCACCAATTGATATCGTCGTTTGTTGTTTGGACTTCAGGTATCGAACGATGTTCTTGGTTGCATCCTCAACCGCGACATCCAATGTCTTCGCGTGTGTTTTGCCTGTCGCTGCCCCGGCAAAGCATGCCAGGTAGGCGACGAGAAGAAGGGATTGACGACTGAACATGTTTGACCACCTCTTCAGCGGTTCTGGTTGAAATGACGCGCCGACGGCGCAGCGATGGATTCGGTCTCTGTCGAGATTCGTGAACGGAGTGCTCGTTGGAATGGAACTAGTTGTTGGGTGTTCCGATCTGTAAGATTCGCGAGGTCTCTTGCAGCGGTGATACGAACGCATCACGGCTTGACCAGGCCGACCTTTTGATTCGCTCGCTTTGCACAAGGGGTCGAAGGCCGAGCGATTGAAGCTCCCTGTTGAGTTCAATCATCTCACGAAGCCTTTTCGACTCGGTGCCGACTTCAGCTGCGGCCGTTTGCAGGTCGAGATCACGCCCGTACGAGCGAACCAGCCAGCCAATCGGTTCGTCAGACGCGTCGGATTCGCTGACTGGTGTGCCCCACTTACCCATTGCAAGGTTGGCTGCTTGTTCGAATCTTCGCCGATCCTTTTCCACGAGCCGCTTCATCTTGTCGGCCGGTACGTAGAGCTGTTCGACATCGAGTGCGAGGCGACCAGTCAACACATGCCCGTTGCGAACGGTGTCCTCAAAATCGATCAGTCCTCGGGCGTGGCAATTCATACAGGAGACCGCGTTGACGACTTCCGCCGTCCCACCCGTCTGTTTGTCATCTCGAACGACGGTGATGGGTCCACGATCAAGCCGGTTGCCCTTGCCGTCGGACAAGAAGTATCCCTGCAATCCATTGGGAAGACTGAAGATCATCTCGCCGCCGTCGTGTTGGAATGACACGTCAGCTAGGTCGCGATCGGCGCTACTGGAGCCTGCGGGACCGAAGGGTCGCCGAAACAAATTGCCAAGTGGATTCGATTCGGCAAAGTCGAAGCTTTGCCAGTAAGCACCGTCGCGAGACGGATGCCGCTCAAGAACTCGATGGCCGATCGACACGCCGCTGCCAGCAAACCCAGCACGCGCCGCTCGAAAGTTTTGCACGTTTGCAGCCGAATCGACGCCAAGTCGCTTCTCCAAGCCGGCAACCGTATCGGGCAGATCGAGAAAGCGATGATAGAACCTTGGCCGTGCAAGCGTGTCGACGAACCAGTCGCCACGGAGAACGAGATGACGCACACCCATCGTCTTCGCGAGTTGTTCCTCGTCATCAAGCGGATTGGACTCCAAGCGACTGCGATGGCGGATTCCATAGGGATAGGTCGACTCCAGGTCGGCCCAAGCTTCGACCTCCCATTCGTAATCTCGCAAGTCAATTCCAAAGAGCGTCTCCTGAGGATCGATTGCTCGAGGAACAATGATTTCGGAACTGCGCGAGACGCTGTTCACAAGCTTCGCGATCGCGCTGCGTGCTCGATCGAGTTGTGCGTCTCCGAAACCCAGATTGTTGTGAAGTGGACGAATCGTGAGGTACCGACGAAATGTCTGATCGACTTCAGAAAGCGAGGTCAAGTCACGGCGAATGTCGGAGATCTCATCCTCCAGACTTCGTAGGGCACGACCCGGAGATCGGCTTGCGGTTCTCTGCGGTACCGGTGCCCCGGCTTGGATCCAGCGTCGAAGCAAATCCTTGTCGGCGTCGTCAAGTGGTGCATCCTCAGGCATTTCCTCATCACGAACGCGCTGATAGATCGCGGATGCTTCGGGGTCGCCGGCGACAAGGACCGATTCGTCGTAGAGTGTCTGGACGTCGGAGAAGTCGAGGCGAGGATTGCCACGGAACGCCTCACCGTGACATCGCAGGCAACGTTCACGCAGAAGTGCCGTGCCCTGTGCAGCCAAGTCATCGTTAGCCAAAGCTAGACGCGGATCAACGAAGGCCGCCATCGAAACGACACCGGCAAAAAATGTTGCCACGCCCGATCGCTTTGGCATGCGTGTGCTAACCAACGCCAAGCGTCGCTTCGCCTTGTTCGGCAACGATGGAACGACCAAACTCCGATAGTCATTCATGAGTGGATCCCCCGTGTATTCACCGTGAAGTGAGAGAGTCTGTAGGACAGGACTCGCTGTAGCGTTCAAAGAGAGCGATCGCGAATCAGTAGCGATCGGCGGCTTCCTGCGACGTGATCTTCGGCGCCCTCAGGGTCTGACTTCCCAGGTTCTTGGCCCGCCCGACATCCACGTTGATTCGCCCGATCAGTGGGCGATGCGATTCGAGATTGATCAGTTTGCAGGTGAACAGAAAGCAGTCTTCACTCTTGGCGGTCAGCCAGTGAACGTTGTTCCGGTAATCCGAGATACTCGACCAGGTTCCAACACCCGCGGCTGCGATATCCTTGGTTTGCCGAATGATCATGTGATCGGGGTGATCTTCGAGCCGGTCGTACTGTCGGACGGCGAACTCGCCAGAAAGGCATAAGAACGCACTTGCCATGTTCGAGTGCCCGTGGGGCGGAATGCTTCGTCCTCTGCGAATGTGCGCCACCTTGGTAATCAGCACTCGATGGGGCTCGCCGTCTCCATGCGTCAAAGCTGGGATCGCCCCATCCAGTTCAACGCGATGAAATAGTTCACCGCGGTTTCGTCCCATGCGGTCGAGAATCTCGAGGCGAAGACGATCGAAATTCAACTGTCCTTTCAGCTGTTCCAGCGGTGCATCGGCGTAGATGGCATCCATGCATTGCTGCCACTGGAGACCAGAGATTCGCTCCTGACCAAGAAGTGACGCGTTGCGTTGAAGGCGGCGGAGCCATCGATCAAGCTGGCCATGGGACGCGGTCTCTGCTCCCATCAACTGGCTCGTCTTCGCGAAGGAGAGGCTCAGCGCCGCGAGTGATAGCGTTTGCATCGCGGCTCGACGATTCGTTTTCGTCATTCGTTGATTCCTGGCGGGAGGCGGTCATCATTTCGCTGCTATCGTGTAGAGCGAAATCGATCTGCGGCGCGGCCAGGAATTTCAGAAAAAGTTTCTTCACTTGAGCGAGCAAGGCGAATCCTTGCGAACCTGCTACACTGACCCCGGTCCACTGACCCCGGACCGAGGCGAGTCGTCAAAGCGGCTGCGAATTCAAGTCAATGCGGCACGTGGCATGGGTTTCGAGAGCAGTCCTTTCACGGCGCCCCGACCGCCGAGTTGAATGGATTGATTGGGAAGATAGCTGGGAGTTGTTGGCGACATGCTGACGAGGCGAACGTTGCTGCCTGCTAGTCGAATGTTCACCTGTTGAGAGACGTTGATGACGCTGGACCCTTCCGATTCGACTTCGCGATTGATTCGAGAGTTCAAGAACGGCGACGCCGAAGCCGCTAATGAGTTGACACGACGATATTTCGATCGTGTCGTGCTCGCCGCATCCAATCGATTGCGTTCCCAGGGCGTGCGGGTGGTGGACGGGGACGACATTGCCGCGAGCGTTTTCGAGAGCTTTTTGGGACTGGCGGGCGATCATCAATACGTTGAGGCGATCTCGGATCGGGAACACCTTTGGCGATTGCTCCTTCGACTGATGCGCAGCAAGACCATCGATGCGGTGCGACGCGAGCGGGCAGCCCGGCGCGGCGGCGGACATGTGCGTGGTGAGAGCGTTTTCATTCCACGTGACAACGAAGGAACTGCTGGGATCGACCACGAACGCGGCAATGATCCGTCACCACTCGATGAAGCCATGTTGGCAGAACACTATCAGCAGCTGATCGAGTCACTCGATAGCGACTTGATGCGAGAGGTCATTGTGCTGCGACTGGAGGGGTACGAAGTGTCGGAGATCGCTGAGCAGGTCAAACTGAGTCCGCGATCGGTGAGAAGAAAAATCGCGATCGCCCGCTCCCACTGGTCAC
Source organism: Pirellulaceae bacterium (assembly GCA_963767665.1). Classification (GTDB taxonomy): domain Bacteria; phylum Planctomycetota; class Planctomycetia; order Pirellulales; family Pirellulaceae; genus Rubripirellula. The sequence continues at coordinate 1,229,395 of CAVYFC010000008.1, read as the reverse complement.
AGCTCGCCGAAAACGAATCGTAAGCAGTCGAACGCGCGGCAATCCCTTCGAGCTCGATCATTGCGCTGCTTAGACTGAGCGTGATCGCTTTGAAAATGGTTCCCCAGCGCCATCACTCTCCCTGGGAAGAGTCGAGCCTCGGCGAGGAGAGGGGCAAACCGATTCGCGCGACATTCTCAGTTTGACGATTGCCAAGAGGGCCTCCTCCACAAATGGACACAGATAATTTGGGCCTGTCCCCCCTGTTCTGTCCCCCTCTTTCTTTGTTAGCGACTTCGACGAAACACTGCTTCCGTCAATTACCGAGGTCTCGATCGAGTTCTCTGAGTCTGATTCTAGTTTTCGGGCGAAGAACGCGACTGGGCGGAGCTTCGACATTCATGTGCAGGGAGGGTATACTGCGGGTCCGCAGGTCGGCTTTCGATCGACCGAGCTTCGGCGACTGTTCGTAGTCGGTCTCGCCGATTTCATTGAATGTTCATTCGCGAATGACGAACATGAATCTTCTCGTTCCAATCCTCGCGATTGTTGCGCCTCTGGTAGTGAGCGGCATCCTTTGGTGGAGGAGCCGGAACCTTTTGGTATCCGTGTCGGCCTTTGTATTGATGATGGGCCTGGTTGCAATCCTCACGGCGAGGGAGGACGAGACGCTCCCGCAAGAAATCGCTCAACAGTTGCAGGAACAATCATCAGCTCCCAGTAATCGAGTTTCCGATCAGGAAGCTCCGGTGCAGCATGTCGCTCTTTCGAGGGAACAGCTGGAGGAACTTCGCCCCATCGAGGTTCCGACGCACGGCTACGTTGGATCGGCAGCCTGCCAAGAATGCCACCAAGAGAACCATGCAACCTGGGAAGCGTCCTACCATCGCAAGATGACGCAGCTCGCAACCCCCGCTAGTGTGCTGGGCAACTTCGATGACGTTCACGTCACCAATCGAGATCGCGAGTACATCCTGACCCGTAACGACGATACCTTCTATGTCGACATGCCAGAGGAAAACGATGCCTCGAAGCAAATTTCGGTTCCGATCGTGATGACAACTGGGTCACACCACATGCAGGTCTATTGGTTTGCCAGTGGCCAAGGGCGACATGACGGGAATGCTCCCACTGGTGCATCTGAATGAATCTCAGGAATGGATCCCGCGAGAATCAGCCTTCCTGGGGCCCCCCTGCGAGTCTCCATCGTTCGAAATGGGTCGATGGAATGAGACATGCAGTTGTTGTCATTCGACGCACCGAAAAGGTCGGCGACTTGCATCGGGACAATGGGACACACATGTTGGTGAATTCGGAATCTCGTGTGAAGCATGTCATGGCCCGGGGCAGGAACATGTCCGGATTCATCGTGATCCGGAATTACAGTCTTCGATCACAGTATCGGGTGGGACAGGTCACACCGATCCGATCGTCAATCCGGCGAGATTATCAAAGGTCAGGTCCGCTCAAGTATGTGGCCAATGCCATGCGGTCATGGATCCACTGCATCTGGACCTGGACTATCAGGAGAACGGGCACAAGTATCGCCCCGGTAAAGATCTATTGGAATCACACGGAGTTTGGAATCGCGACACACCCGAATATGTCTCGACGATGAAGACCCTCCATTACCCCGACCTCGATACGCTGCTGAACGAAACCTACTACCTCGATGGAATGATCAGGGTTTCGGGCCGAGAGTACAATGCCTTGATCGATTCGAGTTGCTACATCAACGGTGACATGACTTGCTTGTCATGTCATCAGATGCATAAGTCGGAATCGGACGAACGATCCTTGAAAGAGTGGGCCAACGATCAACTTCAGCCTGAGGCGCTCGGTGACACCGCTTGCCTCCAGTGCCACCAATCGGATCAGTATTCGACCGCACACACGCATCACGCGGTCGGATCATCCGGCGCGAAATGCTACAACTGCCACATGCCTCACACCGTTTACGGGTTGCTGAAGGCGATTCGAAGTCACGAGATCAGCATTCCCGATGTCGGCAAGGACCACCAAGCGCAACGGCCCAATGCTTGTAACCTTTGCCACCTGGACAAGACGATGGACTGGTCCGCACGATATCTTCAGGAGTGGTATGACATCGAACCGCCGGAGTTCGATACCGAACAGCGCGAGGTCGCAGCTTCGCTCCTTTGGTTGTTGCGAGGCAATGCCGCGGAACGGGCTTTGAGTGCCTGGAGCATGGGATGGGAGGAGGCACAGCAAGCATCCGGCAACGACTGGCAGTCACCCTATCTGGCCGGACTGTTGGATGACCACTACGATGCAATTCGGCTGATCGCGCACCGCTCGTTGCGAACGCTTCCAGGGATGAAGGATTTCCAGTTGGATGTCGTGACGTCGAGCTCACCCGAGGATCGCCAGCAGGCAGCGATGTCGGTCTTTCAAAAGTGGTCGGAAGCGACAGCGAGAACGCGCGTTGACCGACCGGAACTGCTGATCAAGCAAACCAACGGCGTTCAAGTGGATCGTGTCAAAGAGCTGATCGATCAGCGAGACAACTCGCGAATACTACTGAGCGAGTGAACGCAAATCAGACGGTGCAGTGAGCGAACGAACCAGAGACCCGGCCAGCGAACTGGGACACGAACTAGCGACAGGCCTGAATGGTACGGGCATAGTGCCTAAACTGCTGGGGCATAGCGGTTTCGGTTCGGGTTTCTCGGCGTTTGCATCAGCTTGTAGCTGATCATATGACAGTGAAGCTCTTTGCGAAAACCATTTGCGGACTCTTGCAGCGCAGGTGATCCATTTGCATCGGCGTTTTCAAACTGCGGATGTGGAGTTCGACTTGCCAGCAGCGACGATGAAGGAGCGACAGTTCGTGCGTCGAAAAGACTTCTCCATCGAACAGAGTTGTCGCTAGCTGCTCAAACTGAGCGGTTTCGCGGTCAGACATGCTTTTCGATGGCGTTTTCACATGGTTTCTATTCACGTCGGGCCTCGTGATTCGACACCAAAGTAGCACGACTCTCCGAGTCGATTCGCTCGGCGATTTACGACTCGGAGAGTCGTGCTACTCTAAACAACCGTTCAGTTTGAGTAGCTGGACAGCGCGCCACTCTTGTCGACTTCTCCGAGTATCCTAACCCGAAGCGTAGGAGAAGCGAATTCAGCGCAACCTGCTTCCTCGCTCACGCGTTTTGAAGTTGCGCTCCTTTCATAACCCGACGCGTCAGCGAGGAAATATCGATATTGACATCGACTCGCTTACGCGTCGGGTTATGAAAATCCTCGTGCGGCAGCCAAAACCGCAACTTCAAAACTCACGCGTCGGGTTACGATGGAAATTTCCTTATCCCTATTTAGCGCCGAGACTTAGGAATGCTAACGCGTTCACGATTGGCGCTGTCCCGTTAGGACTTATTGAAAACTGGTTTCGATCAGCGACGTTCAAGTATTGCAGGGGTGATGTTGGCAGAATGATGACGTTCGATTAGCAATGAGTCGAAGATGCCTGAAAAGAGGCCTCTCTCCTATCATTTCGCCCCCTCATCATTTCTGCCACGACCGAACTGTTCAGGGGCCCATAAACGGTGCCCGGTTTAGCCGCTTGACTCACTGGTTCGAACACAAGGTCAGTGCGGGTTCGTTTCGCGATCAACGATTTGCTGAACGTTGCGGAGAAACTCCTGCATCTCCGGCGACCCTTCGAGTTGGATCACGTCTTTATCGGATCCATACTTCCGAATGCACTCCGCGACGAAGGGGCGGGTGACGACGGGATATTGCCAGATATAGCGCAGAAAGGCGAGTTCCAGCTTTTGCCCGCTGGGAGCATCGGGGCGACTGTGATCATCGACCGTTGCCCTTCGTTTCAGCGCTCGCCAGAGGCAAGTCCATCGCGAACTTTCGATCAGAATGATGCTCTCGGCCGCGGGGATCCGCAGGTCCAAACTGCTCTCGTAAGTACCATCCATGATCCATGAATCTTGCTGGATCAGCGAAGCAACGGTCGTCCGCCACTGAGACTGCGGAGTAGCGAGCCAACCCGGTTTCCAAAAATGAGCATCCAGATGAATCGCCCCTAGGTCCAAGACGCGACCAAGGCGGATGGCGAACGTTGTCTTACCGGCCCCCGGAGAACCCAGGATGAGAATTCGTTTCGACGAGGCAACACGGGTAGCCGCTGCTTGAGAATCCATGGATGAGATCACTCCCATCCGTCCTTGCGGCGAAAGTAGTACCAGTACATATCAGCCTTGATCTTTGATCGTTCGTGACCAACCAGGCGCGACACATCACTAAATCTTACGACTTCCCGGAAGTGATCCCGATCGAATGGGTACTCGTGATTGATGAGTGATACGCTTCCGTCACCGGTCGCATTGTGCCGGACCTCGTGATTGCGGTGCCAAATCGCGTTTGCCGTTCGACACATCTCCTTGACAAAAAACTCGCAGGTCTTCGGCGGCACCATGCCCAAGCTGTTCTCGTTAACAAACAGGTCAACCGACCTGTCGGGAATACTCTTGGTCTCAAACGACGGACGAAGAATGAAATCGAAGCTGGAGAGAGCTTCCGAGTTCAAATCTCCCTCGCCGTATAAAAGAAATGACTTCTCAGGAAAACTCAGCATCAGGTAGTACGATGCACAAGCCAGGCATTCGGGCAGATCGAAACCGACATAAGTCGACTCCTGGAACTGGCGTTTCAGGAAACAGCAGAGCCGTCCGAAACCGCCTCCAAGTTCGCTAATCACCGGTCGTGGTCGATCAACGAATCCGGCCAGCATCCGCGCGTAACATTCGCTGAAAACGGAGTTCGGCAAAATGAGATGCCCATCTACCAGTGCTCCCCCCTGGTTCCCATGACTGGGGATCACCAACTCGGACAAACTCCGTCCCTGGCTTTCAAAAGTCTCCCACCACTGGAGCAATTGCGGCATCGTCTGTTGCTCGAAGAATCTCCTTTTGCTAGGCGAGGCGTTGAGTTTGGAGAAGACCCACGATTCGCCAATCCCGGTGGGCTGCTCCCAGGCACCAAAATTGGCAAGAAAGTAGTGAAAGCGATCGAGATCGTTTTGTTCGAAGCCCTCCAGGAGATACGAAAAGGCAGAGTCGGTTACATTCTTCCAGCCGCCGCCGGGAAGAAACATGGAATCCTGTTGCAATTGGTCGCGTTTGGCCAGCCGGTAGGCCGCGAAGATACGTTCGACGAGCGGTCGCTCCGATGGGTCCGGCGACCGGGGTTCGTTGACACGAAGCACAATCTCACGCTGGGAATCGAGCGGCTGTCGTTCCCAAAGAGCGTTCACCAGATCGCGATAGGTATGCTTGCCACAAGGCCGCAATAGCAACGCCAGCAGCCTGGCTGCGCCGTCAGCAGATTGAGCCTTGATCCTATCGAGTCGTTTTGGCTTGGCTGGCGGCACGTATCTCGGCCTTTCTGACGGCATCATGTCGGCGAACTCGACGAAAGTAAAGCTATTTACCAGTGCTTTGCTTGTCAAGAAACAAGGCTGAAACACCAGCTCGAAAGCCAACCAAAATTTGGCGTGTGGTACGTCAACTTGTTGCACGAGACAGCTTCCACAGAATAGACAGAATCGGAAATCGCGTGTAATTTTGGTTGATTGACGTTGTCTTTCCTGAGCCTGTCCATCAAGTTCATCCTGTCACCAAATCTCCGTGCCGTGCCCGTCCGATTCACGGCTCGGAGTCAAGAAACTCAGTTTGCGCGGCTGCGCAGCGCCGGTTGTATTGGCCGTGGACAAGGGCATTCTTGATCGAACGCATCGCCATCCAGCCCGGCGTTTCCAAATCCAGTCAAACGAAAGATGTGAATTGAATTCCGATGACATGCCAGCGATGAACTGGACTCTCGTCAATGAACTGGGCGTCAAAGGTCCGCCCGGTAAGTCGATGGGAACCGAACTGTATTTCCCCGCCTATGCCGCCAAGTCGGCCGACGGCACCTATTTGATCGGCGACGAACTTGGCACCGAAAAGCTGGTACCGTTTCGGTTCGAATCTCGCACCATCCGTGTCAATCGCGAGCATCAGATCATCTTCGACTCGTTGCCGATCGGTATCCATGATGGAATCGGCTGCCAGATGGACAACGGGTTCCAAGCGATTTTGCGTCGCACCAAGTGGGAACTGCTGATCGTCTCGCCTCAGGGAGTGATCACGGAATGTCTGCCCCTGTGGTCGATCAGCAAACGAATGCCCAGATACGTTTGCTGGACCGAGCGAGCGACATTCTTGATCGTCTTCTGTAACCGTGTCGGAGAGGTTGAGATCACCGAAATCGATCGGCAAGGGCGGCTGCTCTGGTTCCTCAAGCCGAGTGCCAGCCAACTCGGTCTTGCAGGCAGCATCCAATGGTTGCCTGCAGATACTTTCCTGATTGCAGATCCTTTTCGACATGTCGCAATCGAAATCGATCGCGGTGGGAATATTGTCTGGCAGTTCGGCGTCGCAGACGATCCTTCCAAAACGACAACTCGTCTCTCTAGCCCAAATTCAGCGCGACTCATCGCGGACGGTCGGCGGCTCATCGCCGACACGAGAAACCATCGAGTGTTGTTGGTCGATGATCATGGGTCGGCCGAACAACTCAAGCTCGACGAAGTGAAACTTAGCGACCCGGCATATGCTACCGAACTCAGCGATGGAAATTTTCTGATCTGCGACACAGGGAATCGCCGCGTGGTGGAAACAGACCCCAGCGGCCATGTGGTTTGGCAGTTCGAAAACGTCGCCCCGCCACAGCGGATTTTGTCCTATCCGCGTTCTGTCGAATGGATCTGTGAAGGAACGTACATGGTGGCTGACACGGCCAATGATCGAGTCGTCGAGATTGCGGCAGGTCAGGTTCGCGAACGTCCCATTCGCGCCCAACGTCCGCTGTTTTGGCCACGCTGTGCGCGCCCCTTGCCGTCCGGCGGAATGTTGGTTGCGGACGGAAGAACCGGTCGAATTATTGAAGTCGCGGCTGAGGGACAAATCCTCAGGGAGCTTACCGAAGTTGATCTAGACGGACCCACGAATCTAAGTGATCCGCACGATGTGCAGCTGCTGCCGGATGGTCACTTGCTGATCGCCGATTCCGCTCAGGACCTGGTGGTCGAAGCTGACTGGTCAGGCCGAGTCTACCGGGCGATTGGTAACGCGGAGGAGTTGAAACTGAAGGATCCTCATAGTGCACAACAACTCGACGACGGTTGCATCGTGATTGCCGACACTGGAAATCACCGAATTCTGTTCGTCGGTCCCGATGGAGCGTGCGTCCGTCAGTTGGATGCGATCGATGCGGACGGGTCTCGTTTTCGGCTGAACTTTCCTCGGCATGTTGAGATCGCCGCCGATGGCACGATGGTGATCGCCGACACAGGCCACAACCGGATCTTGGCGGCGACCCGCGAAGGACGCTTTCTTTGGGAGTTCTCGTGCGTCCCAGGCACGCATCCTGGGCGATTGAATCAACCCCGCTGGGCGAAACGGATCAACCGCCACGAATTGCTGATCTGCGATCATTTTCATCATCGAATCCTGCATGTCCGATGCGATGAGGTGGCGTCGAACTGAATAGGTTCTAGCTGATGGAACCCCTCTGGGAGTGACCGCCCTCAATACAAGCACGATGCGCAAGCGAATGTGTCTTCCTTGCACGGGGCCGACACACTCGCTTGCGCATTGTGCTTGTATGCGACCGACGTAAAACACGCATGCGTGTGCGTTGAATCGTGCTGCTCTCCAATGAATACCAAAAAACGCCGCCTACGATTCCGGGTCGATCGGATACAGTCCAAGCATCTCCATACGGCGTATCTCGTCGAGATCGTGATGCAGCACGTCGCGATCATGATGCACCAGCAGGACCCAGCCGGCAATTCGAGACAGAGACTGTCCGGGACGTGCCGAGAATCGCATTTCGTGGAAAGAGTCGAGACGCTTGATCGCTTCGAAGTCTGGTGAGGATTTCAATCGTCCTAGTTGCCGAGGGATTAGAAACACACGCATCGCAAATTTGGTCAATTCGTAGGGCTCGCCGAGGCGGCTGAGGAAACTCGCGGGATCCAGATAGGCATCGAGCGTCCAGTCAATCTGAGATTCGCCGCCGCAGTACCGGCTCAGCATCGGATTGTTCCCACCATTGAGCCTTGCGCCAATTTCAACGATGACCGGTCCGTCGGCTGACCACACGAGCTCGCAATGCGCTGGTCCGTTGGTTAATTCCAAGGCATCAAGTACGCTGGCGACGTAAGGAAGTAGCTGATGATGCAGCGACGAACTGTAGGCCAACAGTTCCATCGAATCAATTCCCAGGAAGGACTCGCCTGCGAGGCTCTTGCTATACTGCCAGAAGGCCGCCACTTTATGCCTTCCGTGGCAACTTACTGTGTCTATCGCGTATTCGGTGCCTATCAAAAACTCTTGCGCCAAGACCGCTTTGTTAGCTGAACCAAAAACGTCCTTACGAGTCATGATCTTGTCGAAGGCGGTTTGGACGTCGGCCTGAGTGCTACAGACGAAGACGCCGTCAGACCCCGAACTGCAAAGCGGTTTCAACACAATTGGCCACTTACCATAAGCGTGAATCCAGTCTTTCAATGCAGCGAATTCGGCAGTCGAGAATGCCGCAGGGGTCCGAACACCCCGTTTGCGCAAGGTTTCCCCCATCAATGCCTTGTTCCTTCGCGCTGGGCTAAGCCTCGTTCCGTTTGAGACCAACCCCAATCGCTCACTGATGTCGTCAGCGAGTTCGACGCCCATCTCGCATCCGGCGAGAACGCAACCAACGTTTCGCGAGGCAAGTTCTTCGCACGTTTCCTCGAGATTGCCTCGGTGCTGAACGATCGCGTCAAAGTCTTCTGCGTGAAAGGAAGAGCGATACATGGGCGGAATTTCTTCGACACTGTTCACCATCACACAGCCGTGGTCGCGTGATCTGACTTCACGGGCCAACTGAGATCCCGATGAAAACGGATCGACGATTGCTACAACGGTTTTCGAACGCATCGGCAACTCTTCGCCGGGGTCTCGTGGATTCGAATGGTGCTTGGCAGGCCGCCGGGCTTGTTAACCATTCGAAATATCGGAAAGCAGCTTCTCAAAGGGCGCAACGGAGACGTCCGCGACGAACTTCAGCGCGGCATCTCTCGAACGGCGCGAACAGGAATGGTATACCTCCCGATCGCCAAGCAACTCTTGAAGCGTCTGGGTCCAAGGATCGATATCCTGCGTTGGGAATTGGTAGCCATGGTCGTGACGCTGCGCGGGGGTCACCGGCAGCAGGTATTCAACACCCAGCTTTGCCTCAGTCAAACCGCCGATGTCACTGGCGAGCACCGGTATGCCACGAAGCATCGCTTCAGGAACGACGTTGCCGAAAGTCTCCGGCCACAACGACGGCACCAGCAAAATCCGTGTTTGGCTGAAGATCTGTTCGATATCGTCCGCCGGTTTGAGCAGGCGAACATTGGGCAGCGAACGCAGCTCGCTAAGCAACTGCTCGTCCGCACCCCAGGTAGGGACGGCGGCAAACATGAATTGAGGAAACGCTCGGGCCAGCGACAGAAAGATTGCGACCCCTTTCAATTGGCAAGGATTGATCAGTGTGATGAATCCCGTGTCGTGGCGTGCGAGGTTTGGAAAGGGTCCTGGGCCGTAGACCGGGCTGCGTAGCAGATGTGACTCCATGCCACCATGCTCACGGACATAGTTGTGCAAGTATTTGCTAACGACGATGATCGCCCGCGCATCACGCAGGAGTTGAGTCTGGTGTTCGTTTTCGTCGATCGATACTGGGCCAAAGGGAAGCTGGATGATGGTTTGTACCAAGGCAATGACGCTACCCGTCGCCGCTGTGGTCGCGGCTTCCATCATGAACCTTCGCTTGTCGTCGGCGACCAGCACGCAATCCGGTTGAAACGCCCGGATGCGGCGAGTGAGATACTCTCGTCTGGCGTCCGAGCTGGGGAGATTGATGGCATCGACCTCCACTCCGTTGGATTCATAGGAAAAGACCTCGGGCTCGATCTCGCGCACCGCCAAATCACGCGACTTGGCTTGCTCGTTGAACTGAGCCAGATCATTGGGACCGTCGGGCGACCGGGTAAGGGCGCGCGTCAAGGCCAAGCACTGGTGTTGGCGCTGAGCCAGGCCTTCCATCAACAGGCGATTGACCTTGTTGCCACCGGCATATGACGGAAGATAGATCTCGTCCTGTAGCAGAGCAATTCTCATGTAGCCGGACGACCGTCGGATTGACGTTTCCGCAGGATGGCAGTGCCATAGGCGATTGGGAGGTTGATCATCTCATAATCGCCCGTCTCACGAATTTCGTCCATCAGCAGGTAGACGCCGCATGGCGGGCGATAATTCACCGTATCGTGGAGCGTGATGATCCCATCGTCGGGAACAAGCGTGCTGTAGAGATCCCAATCGATTTTGACACCCTCGTAGTGATGATCGGCGTCGATGTGCAAATAGTCGATTTTTACGTTGTTGGGCTGGAAGTACTCTCGGAATGCGGTTTCCGTAAGTTCGAGCCTGATTTCAACCTCCGGGTAATTGGTGCGAAACACCGAATCTTCCGGGACCCAACACGGCTCTCCCCAAATATCTTTCTTGCTCTGCGGCACTTGCAGCGTACCGTCGACCAGCAGCGTGCGGCTCCCTTCCAGTTCCAAATCTCGCTGGGCCTGTCTCATCATACGGGGAACAAAACCTCCTCCCGAACCTAGGCAAACGCACGTCTTGGATCGGAATGCATAGGCCAGAGAATAGTACAGCATGCCGGCGCCCAGGTCCTCGGAACCTTCCTTGGCTCCATGGCCACGACACCAGGGATCACTGGCGGTCAGATACGATTTCACAAACTCTTTGTCGACCAATGACATGGATGTTGTCTCAAAAGCTTCGGCGAATTTTGACTGGAAGATCCGCCCGGCTGTTGAACAGCCGCCACGGAGGAAAACAGTATAAACTGCATGCTAACCAAGCGCTGTGCAAACTACCGTCTTTTCGGAAGTGAGCCAGTATTCGTGAGCCAGTATTCGTGAGCCAGTATTCGTGAGCCAGTATTCTCGTCCCCTGGCCAGCCTTTTCAACCGGCAGGTAAACCTTGAAGGCACGACGGTCCCTCCCGCCGCATGCAGGTGTTGCGATCGTTGGGGTCGGCATGGCTGTACTGCTTTCATCGAGCTGTCTCGGTCGCACCTTCGTCGTCCATGGCGCACATGCCAACGCGTCGGATCAGAATGTAGGCAGCGAGGCGGAACCTCTGGAAACGATCCAGAGCGCGGCACAGCAAGCTCTGCCTGGTGACACCGTGCTCGTCCATGCCGGGGTTTATCGCGAGCGAGTCGCGCCCGCACAGGGCGGCACGCAGGAGCGTCCCATCGTTTACACCGCTGCTCCAGGGGCAGAAGTCGTCATCAAAGGGTCGGATGTCTGGCAACCGAACTGGCACAAGACCAGTGACGAACGTCCAATCTACCGAGGCGAACTGGACGCAGCGATGTTCCGCGGTGAGCAGATTCATCCGTATCGAACACGGCTCAAAGGGATGCCGGTGAATCAACGCCTCACGCTCGGCCAGGTGTTCGTGGATGGTCAGCCGCTGCGCGAGGTCGACAACCCACAAGAGCTCAGTGCAACGCCGGCAAGCTGGCTGGTCGATGATCGAGGCAACCAACTGCAGATCCATTTTCCGCTGGGGGAAAAGAATCCGGATCAACGTGTGGTCGAAGTCACCACGCGGACCCGTATCTTTGCACCCCATCGGCGCGGCTTGGGATACATTCACGTGCGGGGCTTCACCATGGAGCACTGCGCGAACCAATTCCCGGAACAATTCTGGAAGAGTGACTCACCACAGGCAGGTGCCCTCGGCTGTCGCGCCGGCCACCACTGGCTGATTGAAGGCAACACGATTCGCTTTGCCAAGTCGATCGGGATCGACTGCGGGTACGAGGGACGAAAGGACCTGGAAGGAAACCAGCCGACGCCGCAGAACACGGGCTACCACCTCATTCGAAACAATCACGTCACGGACAACGGTTGCTGCGGCATCGCGGGCATGCGCAGTCTCGGAACAAAGATTGTTGGCAACACCGTCGAACGCAACAATTGGAATCTTCACAGCGCACCGGAAATCGGCGGTATCAAGGTTCACTTTTTTATCGACGGTCTGATCGAAGGGAATCTGGTTCGTGACAATGATGCCCACGGGATCTGGCTGGACAACGTTTATCGAAACGCGCGCATTCGACAGAACGTCGTCATCGGCAATCGAGGGAGCGCGATCTTCGTAGAACTGGGGCAAGGTCCCGTGCTGATTGACCACAACGTCCTTGCCAAATCACGTTTCGATTTCAGTCGAGACCATCCGCGAGCGGACGGACTTTGCACACATGACGCGTCGGGTGTGACCTTTGTGCACAACCTGGTGTTTGGTTGCCAGCGTTTTGGATCCTCGCACCGCAAGATGACCCGTCGCCCTGGCGCGGGGGCGTCGAGAATCGTGATTCGAAATAACCTCTTCATCGACAACCAAGCCGGCTCCTTCGACTTGCCCTTACCGGGACCGGACGCAATCGACAATCGCGTGGACCGCAACTTGTTCGGCCCAAGCGGCCAGCATCTGCTCAACCCTTGGGGCACACAGAATGTTGGGGCCGAATCGGCCCGTGCAAGTCTTTCGTCAGACCTTGTCCTGTTCCTCGATTTGGGATCGGCGGCGAGACAAGTCGAAGCTACCGGTATCGAATCCGTCCAGCACGATTTTTTCGGGCAGCCATTGCCGGTTTCCGACGTGACAGTGGGACCCTTTCAAAGGCTCAGCGACGGTGAGAACCGATTCGCCCTTTGGCCGTTGCAGAGAATTGAGCGCGGAGACGGGGAGGCTCCGAGTCGCGGAGAAGAATAACCGCCGATTTGACCGTTTCGATGTTCCGCCCCCTCGGATGCCCCATTCGCCTTTTCGTCCCCCTGTGCCCCTGTAACCCTTGCGCCCCCTGTACCCTTGCGCCCCTGTACCCTTGCGCCCGTGCGACCCACCGTCTCTGCGTCCAATTTCCCGCGCACTCTTCCCACCGGCCATGCGTATCCTGAAGACGCTCTGGTTGGTGACGGGTGCCATCGGCTTCAGCATCCGTAGCCCAGGACTTGTCTTGCGCAATTACGCCAGGACAAGTCCTGGCCTACAATCAACTGGCAGCGACCGACGGGCTAGGAAGTGCATCGTACTTTTCGAGACTTCAATTCAATTTTTGGATCAGGTTGATCACCGCATCGATCTCTTCGGGAGTCAATGTCTTGTCAAATCCGGTCGGCATCAACGACGTGTTCGTTTCGCGAATCTGGGGAGTTCCGTCCTCCTTCACGACATCGTCGAGCAGGATGTCACGCAAGACCATTTGATTTTGCTCGTCGTAAACGCGCATGACCAGACGATCATCGGTGCGCGAAATCAACTGCCCCGAGACGATTTCCCCGTGCTCCAATAGCACGCTGACTGACTTGTATTGCGGTTTGATTTCCTGATGCGGATGGATGATTGATTCGTGCAGTGCTTTCGCATCGCTGAGTCCGACACCAAACAGTCCTGGGGCAACAGTTTTTCCCTCGGGAACGTGGTATCGCGAGTGGCATTGCAGGCAATCGCCCTTTTCTCGCAGCACCGCTTCGGCCAGTTCCATCTGTTGGCGATCGATCAACGTGGGCTCGGTCTGCACGCTGCGTCGGTCCGGAATCTCGAGTTGCTTGATCTCGTCATAGTCGGCAAACGCACTGTGACCGGCCAGGTAGCCCACGATGTTCCGGATCTCGTTCGGGTCGAGTTCCGCGGCCACATTGGGAGGCATTCCGGGTCGGCCGCTCGGCGCGATGAAGGCAGCAGGTTCGAGGATCGACTCAAGGATGTACTCCGCAGCCGATTGATTCGGCTTTCGAGTTGCCGCTGAGCTGCCGATGTCGTGAAGGTTAGGGCCCAAGGTGCGCGGGGAAACCGACTTTCGTAAAGTGACACGGGGCGCAGTGCATCGTAAACGACTGGCCTCCGGCGACCGTATCGATACCGCGTGTATTGGGGGGAATCGACATGAATGCGGCCGTGGCGAGCATCGTGGCCGTCGGCAACCCTAGCGACAGCGCGAGCCACCGCAGAGTCGGCATGGTTGGCGTTGGTTTATCCATCGGACCTCCCGCTGGTTGGATCGAGTGGTCGAATGCGATAAAGGTTCTTTGTGTTGCGTGAAATCACAAAGAACTCACCTGAGTTTGTGACCGCGATGTCGATCGGCGAGGAGACCGACGCGTACTTGTCGACATCACTCACTTTGTAGGTGTCGCCAGATCTCTCTAGCTTGATTCGCCAGATTGCATGTTGCATGAAGTCAGCCACATAGAGGCAATCTCGATAATCGTCGGAAAGTGATGGCGAGGTTGCATAGGTGATCCCAAGGAAATTCCATTCGTGTTCTCCGACCAGGATCGGATCACGAAATCCGGAGGATTCAGCGGTTGGCTCGTTGGGAACCACATAGGGGTGGCCATAGTGCGCCCCGGGGACGATGTGGTTCAATTCGTCTCCCGGATTCTCATCGATGTCATTGTCGGTGACGAACAATTCGCCATCGGGGCCGATCACGATGCCAAAGGGATTGCGGAATCCGCTGGCAATGACCTCGGGTTCCCCGAGATCGGAGCTGACCCTTAGCACCGCCCCTTCCCACGGATGGCCGGTCAGTGCCCGATTCGCGGCGCTGGCGGTTGTCACATAGAGAGTTCCGTCGGTGGCAAAGCAAATCCCGTTGTTTTGCTGCATCGTGTCTGGCCCCCGAGCTCCGGGCAGACCGGTCACGATATCGTCCGCGAACTCGAAGTAGCCATCGCCATCGACATCCCGCAACCGCGTCACCGCGCCCGTGTTCTGGTAAGCGATGGCTCCTCGAGTCGCCGTGGCGCTGATGCCCGACCTGGAGACAAACAACTCATCGTCTCGGGCCACAAGGCCATAGCAGCGCATGAGAAGCGGTGAGTCAGCCACGATCCGTTTCTGATATTTGCCCGTCGCGGCATCCCTGGTCAACTCAACAATGCCTCCACCCATCGTGCCGCGCATTCTCGAAATAGTCGTAGCAGACATACACCTTGCCGCTTTCGCTGACGGCTACTCGTATCGGCGCATAATCGAGGTCGGCGATCTTCTCGATGATGAATCCCGGCATGAGCATGCTCGCAGCGGGATCACGCCGGCCTCCGCGAATCTCCTTCCAAATGAACGCCAGGCTGCAAATCACGACGCCAACGATCGATGCAGCCAAGAAGAGCTGCGCGACGACTTGCTTGATCGCTCGGGGAACCATCGGGTTGCTGCCGGCCGGAGTTTGATCGGTCAGGCGGGTGACCCACACGAGTGCGGCCGCGATGCCCAATCCCATCGCTGCCAAGGCACTGAAATCCAGTTCCCTGACCAAGAACCCGAGGATCGCAAAATAGTTACTTCCGGGCTTCAGATAGAAACCAACGATGGTCGTCGCCACGACTGCGGCTAGTGCGACGACCGCGCTGAGCAACGAGGCAGCCCGTCGCGAGCGCAGTAGATCTGCCGTGGCGACCACGGCGACGACAAGCGTGTAACTCGTTAAGAAGATGCAAAGATCGACGGCGCTCACGTGAACGAACCTAAACAGTAGATCGGGACTTCAACGCCGAGCCCCGAGCCTGGGGATGAAGCGTCTCAAGCCTGCTCGATTTGTTGATACTCAATCGGATCGGTCAACAGCTGGGATTTCCAAAGTCGTCCGTAGAGCGGACACTCGCGCATTAGCTCTTCGTGCGAACCAAATCCGACACACTTGCCGTGCTCCAGCACCAACAATCGGTCGGCTTTACGAAGTGTTGACAGCCGATGCGCGACCACGAAACTCGTTCGAGACTCCAGCAAGTGTTCGATCGCTTCCTGAACGTGATGCTTCGGTGACCGAGTCAAGACTGGACGTGGCCTCGTCCAGCAACAGGATGGGGGCATTCTTGACAAAGGCCCGAGCGACATTGATTCTCTGTGCCTGGCCGCGGGAAAGCCCTCGTCCGCCGACGCCGATCAGCGTGTCGTAGCCCTCGGGAAAACGCAGAATCTCGTCATGCATGAAGGCTGCCCTCGCGGCAACTTCGATCTCAGCGTCCGATGCCGAGGGACGCCCGCAGCGGATATTCTCACGAACGCTCGTGGAGAACAGGAATGGCTCTTGGGCGACAATCGCAACTTGATGATAGATGTCGTCCAGCTTCAGATTCCGCAAGTCGCGTCCATCAAATTGCACGCAACCGGAGGAAGGGTCGTAGAGCCGGATCATCAGGTTCAACAACGTCGTCTTACCGGCACCGGATGGACCGACAATCCCGATCGTTTCGCCGGCGTTGACGGAAATCGAGATGTCACTCAAGACGTTCGTGTTCCCGTAGGCGAAGCCGACGTGCTCGCAGGTAATCACGCGCGGTGGTGATGCCAGTGGCTCGGCATCCTCGCGGTCCTGAATCTCAGGCGTTGTGCCGAGAAAATCAAGAATACGTCGGAAGGAAGCAAAATACGTATGGATCTCCAAATACTGCTGGTGCATCAAGTTCAATGGCGTATGCATGACGCGGATGGCCATCACGAAGGCTAACAACGAGGGCCAATCAAGCTTGCCGTCCATCACCTGAAAACCGCCAACCAAAACCACAATCACAACGCTCAAGCCAGCCACCGACTCCATGCCCACGCGTCCGAGGGCCTGAAGTCGGGCCACATCAATCAGCTCGTCAAAAAACTCGCGTCCCTTTTCCAGGGCCATCTGCGTTTGGATCTCCTCGCCCTGATAGGTCTTGATGACTCGCATGCCTCGGAGGATTTCCAGAATCATGTCAAACAAGACATACCCCGTCGTTCGCACGCTGTAGGAACGTTTGCGAAGTCGCTGTGACACCAGAATGATCGGCAACGAGACGATCGGTAGCACAAGCAGCACCCACAAGGCCAACGAGGGGCTCATGTACACGGCGACAACCAAGAGACCGCAGACGACGGCGCCTTCCAAAAACATGCGTGCGGTCGCTTGCACGACCATTCGCAACTGCGTCACATCCGTGCGTACGGTTTGGATGATGTCGCCATGACTTTGATGATCGGCGAAGGGCACGGAAAGTTTCAACAGGTGTCGAATGACACGTTCCATGAAGCCCAACTCGATCACCTTGATGATGCGTTGGACAACGATATGGTTGTCGTAGAAGAACAAGGCGCCGATCAAATAGGTGACCAGCATCAATCCGGCTGCCACCCAGAGACCCGCATTGGGTCCGAGCGACGCGGTCACCATATCACCGAATCCCGTGTGCTCGGCTACCGTGCTGGCCAAAAACTCACGCATGAAAAATATCACGGCCATCGACGTCACGGCACGACCGAGGGACGTCACCACGAACCGCACCAGCAGCGATTTTCGCTTTTGGAAAAGCTCTCCGATGATCTGAGCAATCGGCGTCAACACGACCATCTCCGAAACGTCCTGCACCGACTGGAAATCCTCGGACATGGTGCGGCGCAGGCCAGTTGAACTCAACGTGCCCCGATATCGGACCAAGGCGAAACGCATGATTCCAACGCCGTTCGCTGCGGCCGATCAAGGATTCCAATTCAGACTCCTTGACGGCATGGTCACGAGGTAATGCGCGAGTTGCGGAACACGGTCTCGCCAGCTCTCGCAAAGTCGCATGCGGAAAAGAAAGCGGTCTGGAAGTTTTCGCACGCTCGCCGCTTGTTCGGCATTCTCCAACCAAACGCCGACTTGTGTGCCGAGTCGCTTGAGGACCGGCAACCGATCGATTTGACTTCGAATTTCCTGAGGCAAATCGGCATCGAGAAGATCGCCGGCCAGCCACAGGCCGAGCCAGACCGTCCGGTAACAGCGCGCTTCGGCAGCGCGGGCCGCCACCCGATCCCAATCGGTGATGGTGCCACGGTTGACCAGTTCGGCAATGTCGCAGATCCAACGAAGGCGTTCCCACCAGTGCCGCGTTCCGTGCATGCACAACACCTCCAACGAATCTTCGGGACGTAGCTTCCTGACAAACGGCGTGCTCGACTCGAGAGGAGAACCGCTCTCCCAAAGCCGATCGAAATCGACATCAAAGTTGTGCCATTTCGGTGCCAGATCCCAGTGCACATCTAGCTCAACGCCATCGCGCTGAAACTCGCAAGCAAACAGCTGCCGCTTCCGTTCACCATCCACCTGATCCCACAAACAGCTGAAACCGTTGTCGCAGAGGAGCTCGCGTACACGTGGGAAGTCCTCTGGGCGGATGAGCATGTCGAGGTCCCCGCATTCCCGGAGACGCAGATCGCCATAGGCATCGGCGGCCAGTGTTGGTCCTTTGAACACAAGCATCGGCACCGACGACTGCTCAAACAGCGAAGCGACATGCCCCAGCATCTCCATCAGCCGACCGTTCCGTTGCTCAAGCTCGACGCGACTGGTTGCCCAGCACCTCCATCACCGCCGCCGGAACGACCCCCGCACGGCTGAACGCTGAGGTGTGAATGGACCAACGGCCGAATCCGATGCCACCAACTCCGATTCAATACGGTTTGCCAGTCGATCGTTCTGGCACAGTAACCGATCGAACCGATCCCGTACTTCCGCGGTCTGGGAAACACGTGCGCAGCAAATCAACAGCTCATCTTCGGAGCAAGTCGTCGTGTTAGCGCCTGGCTGCTTCACTTGTTTCGCTCTGTGGATCTCGCGGACCAGTCGCCGGCGATAAGATTGTCGTTTTGACAGACCACCCTCGCCTGCCAGCCATCCCCCCAAATGGAAAGTGACAAACAGAACCGAGTATAGTCGGCAGCTTTGTTTTTGACAGCAAAATGCGTGCCCTGTCGGGCCAACCGCCCCATGCCAAGTCGTTGGTGTTCTGATCAGCCGCCACGCGCGGTCGCATCCAGTTCTCAAGGCCTTGCCGCACGACTCGGACAAGCCTGAGCGAATCCAGCGGCTGATGCAATATCCGCGTTTCGCGTCCGATTCTCAAGGACAGGGAAACCCGGTCGCTCACGCACGGCGGCCGATCCCACCATCGAGCCAGGCAGCCCAAAGCAGGTGGCATGGGACCCATCGCCAACGGCTGACGTGATCCGACAGATTCGATCGCCTTGCGGCAGGTCCTTTCGTCACAGGCCCCTGATTCCAGCCGTGCGTCGATCACTTGATAGCATTTCCGCCGGTGGCGAATCGAGAAGAAACCCCCAGAAAAATTAGTGACAACCGCTCATATCTTGCCGAATCCATACGGCAGGTTTCCTCACAGGATCAGACAGCCTTCGCGCCGACTGCCGCGATCACCGCACATCGCTGTGAGCAGTCAGAGCAGGCAAAGAGAAAGCGATCGATCCTGTCGAATCCTTGCCTCCCGATACTCGGTTTTGATCCTTAGGCCGCAAGCGGCGATGAAAGTCATAATTCTACTAGCCATGTCCGCGATCTGCATCCTGAATTCGGGTTGCACGTTGAGCGATAACCTGTTGCGGACATCGGTGGTTCAACCAATCCTCTATTCCAGCTATTGGGACCTCAAATTGGAGCGTCATCGATTTCGAAGCTGGCCGAAGTGGAGCTGGAACGGGCGCGGAGCGACTTGCCCGCGCAGAGTCAGACAATTATTCGTGCCCGCCGTTCTCGCTTGATCATGAGAGGGGTTTCAAAGCTGGCTTTGTCGACTACCTGACCTATGGCGGAACGGGCAATCCGCCCCCCTTGCCGCCACGGCGTTATTGGTGGAGCGGTTGGGAAGGCCCTTTGGAGTACGGTGCAATCCAGGATTGGTACAAAGGATTCGAACACGGCGCAGCAGTAGCCGAGGCCTCCGGTCTATCGCAATTGCGTCATGGTTCCACTGGGCGATGGGCTGCTAACCAATACGTTGCCGTATTATCCCGGTCATGTTTTTGGAAACCGATTACGCGGAAGAGCATCGAAACACCGCTCGGCGAGCTGGACAGACCGCGCGACGCAGATGCGAGCGCACCCGACTTGCCGGCGTCGGATTCAGCGGCCGAGGAGATCGAGTTGCCGGTCCCCGACGAGCGGTTTTCCCGAGAGCTGGGAAGCTTGGCTGCAGAACGGTCAGTTCCCCGAGGTCGAGTCGAGTGATTCATCCGCCGCCCCGGTCATTGTTCGCGATCCCCGATTCGGTCCGGAGCCGCCTTTGGTGATCGCCGCAGCTCAGCCGTTCGATTCGACCGCACCACCAGCGGCGTCCTCCATAGGGCCGGTCGCGCCCAGGGCACCTGCCCCTGCCACGCTTCCAACGACCGAACCGAACCGTTTCTCCGAGGCCCCTGACTTGATCGAGATCAAGCGACTTCCGCAGATCCGTGGTTCTGAGGAAGCACCACTGTCTCCGTCGTTATCCGCCCCCGGGAACTCGCCGCTGAACATGATGCCGCTCGAGCCAGTCGATGACGGCCTGATCGAGCAGCAAGCGACTCCACCGAGTCGCTCAACGGACATCGAGGAATTGAGTCCCAAGACGCTGCCAATCCCCACGGCCTTGCCTGATGATGGTCCGAACAAGACCAGGGCTTCCCTATCGAGAGCGGCACTCATGGAACCGCGCACAACGATCTTCATGACTGCTTTGCTGTTGATGACAAGTGGGTTTTTGCTTCGCCGCCGCCCGAGGGCTCTCGTTCGGTCCGCGAATCAACAAAGCGGGCTGCCGAACGATCACCAGCGAGTGCCCGTCGAGCCGCAATCGATTCCATCGCCCACGCGACACGAAGCGGGCCGTGCCGAAATCGTAACGCGAAAGCGAGCGGTGGGTGCCTGCAGAAGCCAGGCCGGTTGGTTTGTGCTGTTGGCGTGCTGCCTATTGAGCGGTTGCTCCTCGTTGACCAACCCGGTGCTCAACGGAATTCCTGTTCGCAAGTTGCCACCGGAACTGCTGTCTCAGCCAGATCGCGATGATTTGCAGACCGTTCCGCTTTCCTTGCTGCGTCAGAAGCAGCCTGAGGACTATATCCTTGCCGCCGGCGACGTCTTGGGCGTCTTCATCGCAGGTGTCTTTCCGCCCACGACCGCGGACCAACCGCTGGCCTCTCCACCGGTGTACTTTCCTTCGCAAATCGATCCGCTGGGTGCCGGCTTACCGCCTTCACTCGGCTACCCGGTCACGATTCGAAATGATGGGACGTTGGCACTGCCGCTGGTCGACCCGATTTCACTCGATGGTTTGACGGTTGAGCAGGCCAATGAGCGGGTTCGCGATGCGTATGCCGGCCAAGGGAATCCTGCAGCCCGGTCGCGAGTCGGTCATGTTAACGCTGATGCAGCCTCGTCAAATTCGCATCCTGGTATTTCGCCAGGAGGTTGGTGGATTCGCAGCAGGTGGCCGCGGTGATATTTCGTCGAACGGCGTCAAGCGTGGCACGGGACACATTGTCAATCTTCGCGCGTACGATAATGACGTGGTCAATGCATTGGCCAACACAGGCGGGTTGCCGGGACTGGACGCCTACAACGGCATCTACATTTTTCGCGGCGGCCAGTCCAATTTGGAACTCACTCAAAGCTTGGAATCACTGTCAGTCGGGGCGGATCCTCGGAGCTCTCGAGTCTTTCAGTTGAGACCGACTACATTCCGACGCGATGGCCACCCGATGGAGCCGATGCCGTTTGAAGCAGAAGACATCGTCTTGCATGAGGGAGATGTGGTGCTGCTCGAAGCACGCGTCGAAGATCTCGTTCTACACCGGCGGTCTGTTGCCTGCGGCGAACGAGTGCTGCCCCGCGATTATGACCTGGATGTCGTGGAGGCGGTCGTGCAAGCCAGTGGCACGCTGGTCAACGGAGCTTTCGGTGGAAACAACTTCAATGGCCTGCTGATCCAGAAAGGGATCGGCAATCCGAATCCCAGTGCGTTGACCGTGATTCGCCGAACTCCCAACGGCGGACAGATTCCTATTTTGTCGATTTGAACCGCGCCCTGGTCGATCCACGTGAGCGCATTCTTGGTCCAAGCAGGTGACGTGCTGATTCTCCAGGAAACCAGACACGAATCGATGGCTCGCTACTTCAACGACATCTTCAACTTCAACATCTTCTGGCAGGCTTTCCAACGTGGAGACGCCGCCGGAGCAGCCGCCGTCACGCAATTGCCCAGTATCTAACTGGACGGCACCCGTTTCGATCTTTCGCCACGTCAATCGCGGCGAATGACTAGATGGAACGGCTACCTGTAGCCGAGCCTCTCCGAGGCTCGGATTTTCGCGGCAAGGCCGCGTGGAATGACGGTCTCGGAGAGATCGCCCTACAGTCAAGTGGCCTGTCCAGCCAAGCATCCGATCCTCACTCTGCCTGAGCCGCAGCATGGCGATCATGGCAAAGGGATCTGGGAAGCAACCAACGCGCAGGTCTCGGCCAGATCGGCTGACTCGAGCGTAAAACTCGGAATGCTCTTGGCGATCTGAACGGCCGCATCGAGCCCGGCGTTGGCATGTGCAAGCTGGTTCAGCGAGTTGGCATAGAGTCTCGCACCGGCTTCACCGGCGGCTGATCGCTCGCAAGGTCGGCGCGTCGGCATTTGGACAATAATGCACGAAATAGGCGGCCGCCAAAGGACACGACTCCAGTTTCGACACGCAGGGCAAATCGCTCGATCGGAACGTGAAGCGTCCGAGGCGTCTCCAGTGTCAGCTTGGGGCAGCGGATATGCCGGTGGGTGCCGCTTCAGCGAGAGCGCCCGTGGGTAAGCGTGGACACGCATCGTCGCGAGATCAATCGGCGCCAGCTCGTCGCTCAAATAACGCCAGCCATGATGCAACAAACCCCAAAGCGTCGTCGATTTGCCGCCGCCGGATTTGGCCACCAGCAGATAAGCCTTGCCGTCCACTTCGGCAACGGCCGCGTGAAGGAAATAGAGATCCTTGCGAATCCGCTGCACCGCGATGGTTGAATCGACTTCCATCGCGTAGAGAAACTCGCCCTTCGTCAGGGCATCGACTGCGTCGGTTGCCCGGGGCGGTCGATCAAGATCTCAGAGTTCGATTCGTCGCGCGAAACCGTATAAGTCAGATCCCCGAGACCCCGATCCTTGTCCGTCTCGCGATCAACCGACATGTGACCCCAGTGCGTTTGCAGCAGAGCTCCGCAGTTCGGGATCCGGGCAGTGAACCGGCAACGTCGACGCCGAAGGATGCGGTAGGCACAGGTCGTCCTGAACCAGCCTTGCTTGATGTTGGCGTGACCACGCCCCGGCTCGATCAGCCGTACCTACGCGTGACCTCTGCCACGCTTCTGCGGACTTCTGCCATGACTTCTGGTGTTGCAGTTGTCGCCACCGCCGCCTCCGCCACCGGAACCGTTTGTGGCGTGGGCGGGAGATACCTTCAAAGAAAGAATGAAGGGCGAGACGTAGGTTAACTTCTTGACGAAACCTCTTCGCGACGATTTCTTTGCTGCGGACTTCTCGTGTCGATTCCGACGGTTTCTCATTCATAGCTCTTATCTCCAGGGTCATTCACTTAGAAGCCGCAATTCGACGGAGCTTCTCAATAACTTCCGATACATCCTTCGCTGCAACGGCATCGTCGACATCAAATTCCTTGGCGAGCCGCCGAACGATCTCTTCGGTCGAAGACTTTCCGTCGCACTGCTGCCAAACAAAACTCGCAGTATCGTTCAATTGATGGATGTAGCCGTTCTCGTCATCAAGCACCAATGTCTCACCATCGACCTCTTGGATCCTGACATCTGCTCGTTGGGTGTAACACATGCGTTGAGCAATTCGCAGCGGAAAGGATCGCTTGACTTCGAGCCAGGCAGTGAAATTTGCGAACTTACCTATTCTAACAGGGACCATTATCTGAGAAGAAATCCGGTTTTTGACGACAAATTCCAGTTTTGCAGCCTACGCGCATCTTGGATCGCGGAGCTCCGATCCGAGTCTCACGGAGATTTGCTCGGCCCTTGTGAATGTTTCGTGATCAGCGGCGCAAGACGCCCGTAAACGGATGCTCGCGAACGACAGCCTCCAGACATGAACTTGCGTACAGGCCATCGCCTTCCCGTCGACCCGTCAGAACAGCAAGATCGTGTTGGCGGAGCCAGGCAGCACCGAATTCGAGTCCTTGGGAGACACCGACCTGCGGCTCGTAGCCCAGTTGGTTGCGGGCCTTGTCGATCGTGTATTCGACATCCAGGGCATACAACTTCAATTGGTCGCTCGTCGGCGTCAGCTTGAGCGAAGACTCGGTGACCTTCATGTACTTGGCAGCCAGCGAACTCTTGGCGTTCAGGTTCATCAACGTGCTATTGAATCGCGTCAGCGCGAATCGCCCGGCCACGCGGACTGGCGACATCAACCGACTTTTGACGGCGATGGGCCACGTGTTGAGCGCCGGCAGCGGCGGTCGACCGAGGGCTTCGTTGAATCGCGAAAAATAGTCGTTCCAAGTGATGATCTCGTCGCCGTTGACATTGAAAGTTCTGCCAAGCGCGTCGTCGGATTCAATGGCTCGGTAGATCGCCTGGACGACGTCGGTGACGTAAACGAGATTGCACTTGCCCTCGCCGGCTCGCCCGAACGTTCCCCATCGGCCGGACCACAGTCGATTTGCAAAGCTCACCGTCCACGTGTAGCTAAAGGGACCATGAATGATCGTCGGCCGGAGGACAACGACCGGCGTTCCCCGATCGATGAACTCTTGACAAATCTGCTCCGCAGCAATCTTACGTTTCGCGTAGGCGCTTCCCCGTCGTGTTTGGGCGACGTTCTCGTCAACGACACCAGCCGCATTGCCATACACGCCGGCGGAGCTGAGATGGACCACTCGACGAATTCCCATTTCGTGAGCCGCAGTCAATACGTTTCGCGTGCCGGAAACGGTCACCTCCTCGTTCCCGACAGCACAATGAACCACCGCGTCGCATCCTTCCATCGCAGAACGCAACTGAGAGTGTCGACAGCACATCGCAGGGAACAATCTCTGTCGCTCGCCGAGCCAATCGGGATGGCGCTACTCCAACTGCGAATGCCGGCACGCACGGGAATCCCGCTGAGCTGAAAACACTCGACAACCCATGCGCCAACAAATCCCGCCGCGCCCGTGACCAGTACTTTCTGCATCGATTCCACTCAGTTCAAGAATTGGTTGCCGGCCACTGATTTTTCGGTTCATTGTCTGGCCTCGCAGCAGCGCGACATTGGGATCGTTCTCGTACCAGGGCAACTCAAATGGCTTCGGCAGCTGATACGACTCATCAATCAAGACAATGGATGGCGCCACATCGGCAGCTGTGAAAAATGGAGACGCGACGCCCTGGACAACCTCGATGAAGTTTTCCAAGAGCTGCCAGGCGTATTCATGATAGAGAGCCGGCTTGCCAACCCGAATCGACTCCACTCGGCCATTTGCGCACGACGTCGAACTTCGTCGACTGAAAAAGTCTGCCGGTAATCTGCGCCTGCTCGCACTCCACGCGTGTAGCAATTCTCGAGTTTGTACAGTCGGCTGAACGCGAGCTGAACCGCGGTCTTGCCGAATGCCATTTCCAGATGAAATCGTGCCTCGGCCCCGCCCATCGCGTCATGCCGAGCGTCGATGATCTGCGGACTGACTCCCCGCGCTGAGTCCGGACAGCCACCAGCAGACGACGTCGACCGTATGCGCCCCGCGATCGAGAAACACTCCCTTGGCCTCGGCGGCGTTTCTGAGATAGAAATCGGACACGCTGCTCCACTCGAATGGACTTCCGTCGCTGATCTGGACGTTCAGGATCGCTCCGTACTCCTCTGCGCGCGAGCAATTCGTGCGACGCGGCGATAGGACGGAAACAACCGACGGCAATTGTTGACCATCAGCGTCGCACCGACCGGCGTTGGCCGCATCAAGCATCTGCTTGACTTCGCGTCGCTGACATGCCCAGGGGCTTCTCGACGAATACGGGCTTGCCCTGCTCAAGAAATGAATCGCCTGCTCGGCATGCAGATGATGCGGGGTCGTGACAATGGCGGCATCGACTTCCACCGGCAGGCATTGGTAGTCCGTGCAATGGTGTTGAATTCCAAACTCCTCGGCCACCGCTGCAGCCTGCTTGTCCGACTTTGTCGACCAGGACGATCGAATGGCGGAAATCAGCGTACTTGGTCAACACCGGCAGACAGAATTCTCTGGCGGCGGCGCCGCAGCCAATGACCGCCACTGGACGGCAGATTTCGATACGTTCACTCAGCGTTTTTCCGATTGCTCGCTGTTCTCACTGCGATATCCTCCACGGCCAATGCGTTGGTGGTCGGGAAGACTGGCATCGGGTCGATAGAGGTCGATGCCAAACCGGTCCAGGACACGAAAGCAAGCGTGGAGATCTTCGCTGCTGATTTTTGCTCTGCCAAGAGTCCATAAGTCGATCCCGACTTTGCTCCTGAATCATTCGTTGCCGCTCCTGGCTACTGGCTCGCCGCGTGGATCGTGAGGGCCGAACGATTTGCCTGGCCATGGCTTGGCGGTCATCCAGTTGCAATTCGGTTGCCAAGGTGATCAATGACCGTCGGGTGTCGAACGATCAAGTCTTCGTAACTGACGAACAGCCATTCTGGCCTGTCAGGAAGCAAGTGCCAGCGGCACGAGGTTCTCCAACGCCCAATCGACGATCCGCCCTTCCAGTTCGGTTCCCCGCCGATACAGATCCCAACATTCCGCTTCCAACTCATTGGTCAGCCATCGAGCAACGAAATCGGCGTTCTTGAGCAGACCCTTTCCGCGTCGTCAGCCAACGGTTTTCCGAAACCGAGAGAGCCTGGGCAATCGGATGGCGAGTCAGCACGACGGTGTTCACGTCGAACTGTTGGTCGATCCAATCGATCATCGCCTTCGCATCGGTGATTTTGAGACAAATGCGGTCATTGAAGAAATGAAAGTCACGACTCCAGAACTTCCATGGCGTGTTGACCCGGATTCGACCGTCGATCAGTCGCTGGAAGTAGTTGCGGAGAATTGCCTCTTCGTCCTCGTCGGGGCAAGCGATCTGGCTGTAGGCAAACACCGGCAATCGATTGACGTTGGCGGAACCGATCGAGTACAGCCCAAACGGCTGATCGCTGAACATCACGCCACGATTGGCGCTGATCATTTGCATCAGCAGCGTGCTGCCGCTGCGTCGCGAGGCGTAAAGGCAGATCGGTTGTCTTGGTGGGGCGAAAGCGAACGCAGGACCACACCAGTTCCTTGATCAATTGGGCGCTGGCGGATCGCAGCGAGTTCTGTTCCTGTCCGGTTTCACCAACTGGACTGCCGAGGCCCGGCTTGCTGTTGGATGGGAAGTGGAGATGACAAGGTATGAACTCAACTTCCGGATTGGCCAGGGATTCTCAACAGGCGACCGCCTCTCGCGGGGTCGAGTGGTCGTTTTCCGGCCGACTGCGTTGGAATGTCGGCGGTCTCCTGCGATGCCGCGGCAAACCGGCGGCCAGAGGCCAAAGGTTGGCCAGGCCCAGGAAGACGGCGACCAACATCGAAGTCGATCTCACACCGCCCACATTGTAGTCGCGGAAGATGGACGCCGTGAGCGTCAACACGATGATGCTGCGAATCAACTGCTGGCGCAGAACATCATCGGTCGGCTTGCAAATCCGCATAAGCGAAACGAGGTACATCAGCGCGTACACGATAGTCGTCAACATGCCCAGCTCAACCGCCTTGGTGATGAACGTGTTGTGAAATGTTGTGCCGGCGCCGCTGTAGCCACTTTTCCTCAGCTCTCTCCAAGCGTCTTCGGACAATTCGCCGGAGCTCCCAAATCCATGGCCCGTCCATGGTTTTTCTTCAATCAGCGATGTCGCGTACAGCCACGCCACTTCTCGCCCGGAAAGCCCACGCTCCATCCTCAAATAATCCGCCACGCCAGGGACATTCTGCAAGTTGCGGCCAAATCAGAAAAGGAAATAGCAGACAGAACGCAAGGCTGCCGAGAAAGACCAGGCGGGAACGGCGGAACAGTTCTGGCAACACATAATAAGCAGCAGCGATCAACACACCGAAGATCGCTCCGCGTCCCTGGGAGACAATCAGACCCAGCAGGACCATCAGCATGCACAATCCCATAAAACAGACTTGGCCCGTCTTACGGAACGCGTAGATACAACAAAACAGCCCGACGGCCATCTGAAGCGCATGACCTTCGCCGTGCTCAAAGATGCCACCGCTGGCAATGATGCCCGAAAACGTGGAATACGAGTACTTGTTGCTCAGCGGAATGCCGAGAATGGAATCGATCCCAACGGCGCCGACGTAACAGGGAATTGCCAGCAGCGCGCTGCCGACGGCCACCATCTTCACGAACCCATCGAACAGTCGACGATCCATTAACAGGCATACGGGCACCAGCAGAAACGTTGCGTAGGCGACGACCGTGTAAGCGATGATCGCCCCTTTCTGAGCTCCTCCGTGAAAGCACCAGGACACTCCCAGGAAACAGATCGTGTAGAGATGCAGCGGCCAAGCGGCGACCAGCGCCGGCTGGATCACACGCTTGGGGTAAGTCGTCAGCAGGAAGATGGCAGCGAAACAACCGACCACCGCAGCGGCCACCATCGACCGCAGCCCCTCCAGCGGAATGATAAACCGCGTGTCGTAAACCACGCTGGCCGCAAAGGCAATCGCGAGGAATGCGAAGACAAGTTCCCTGTCGGTAATTGAGGTATGGCTGTGTCATCTCAGTTGGTCTGCCCGACTCCATCGATGCTGATCGTCGCGCTCTGGTTGCCAGGCATCCGTGGGACTGCCCTGCTGCGACACCGCTCGCATCAGCCGTGCCATGTCCCCGAAATCGACAAAGTTTGCCTCCGGCAATCCCTCGACACCTCGTCGAAGCCTCGCGTATTCCTCCCGCGTGATCGTCGAACAGGATTCGGCTCAGGTGCTCCGCGATCGGGCATGTCCAGCGGTATTCCCAAGTGTCGTTCGCTGACAACGCGACCGGTTTCGTGGCTTCCGATGGCGAGTGCCGGAATGCCGAAATAACCCCCTTCGTACAGCCGATTGGGCAGCAACCAGAGAGAATTCTTGCCTCCGCAAAGGTCAACGCACCAATTGAAATGCACGTGCGAGTAGATCTCCGGCAGGTCGCCTGGGGCGTTGTATTCGCCGTCGAAAGATCATGTTGTCTCGGTCGCGAATCACCTCCAGCAGTTTCCCCTCTCCCAACAGGGACGCACAACCGCGGATGTAGATTCGAACTCGTTTCGGGAATGCGTCTGCCAGTTCGGTCAAGATTTCCAGGCTTTCCGGGCAGCGGATATTTCCGAACCAGCCGATGGTCCAGATCGGTTCCTGGTCGTTCAATCCCATAGGGAAGTTCCTCGTCAGAGTCGGACATCTCGCGAACTGGGCCATTTGTTCTCCAGCAGAAACGTCTCGCCCCGGTAGTGTTGAATCGGTTGAAAGTAGTGACGGAGAAACGCTGGCGAGCTGACGACCAGCAATTGACGAACGGTGCCAGAACCCGTCTTTCCAGCCATCGCAACAGGACGCCGCGAATGCCACGCTTCGTCGTTGCGGGATGGACGTCCAAGACTTCGTACACAAACGCAGCGCGCGATCGCGTCAAGAGCTTTGCCAATCAGGGCCAGCACGGCCAAATCGAGATTGCGCGCGTACAACAACGATGCCGAACGCCACGTTCGACGGTGGTCGTAAGATCACCTTGAGCGCATCGAAATGAGGCGAAGACGCGAGCCAGCAGTCGTCGTTCGGTTGTAACGCCGAGTTCGATGTTGGGCCAATCCGGAACGAAGTCCACGTTGTATCGAGCACGGCGAAAGCTGAAACTGATCAAATCGACGCCCGCGTTGAGAAAGCCATGCACCCGTCTTCTGCACGGCACGCATCTGTACAGTCCGGCGCCGAGTCGTAAATGACCGGCATTCAACCGTCTCGCGGAGGTCTGACGTGTCACTCTCGTGCTCGAGCGGTCGACGGCTCGAGGTCTTTCGGACTTTCTCAATCGCATTCGGTCGGTACCAAGCCCTTGGATCGAGAGCATTGTTCCCACAGCAGTGCTTCAAGCTTGTCGATCGCGACATTCACGCTGGTAGCAGGTCGCACGCTGCACGCAGTTCCTCTGCAGTTCTTCAAATCTTGCCGGAGCCCGCCGAAACGCGTCCAGCTCGTTCTGTCAAACGTTCCACCTGTGACCATGGCACGACCAAACCGAGTCCCTGCGACGAGACCTCATGACCCAGTGGTCCGCTGGTTTCAGTGATGGCGAGGATCGGCGTGCCGACGCTGATCGACGGAATCAGCTTGCTAGGAAAGAACGAACTTCCGACACTTGATTTTTGTGGAACGACGAACCAATCGGCCGCATGAATGGCGTTCACGAATTCCGATTGCGACAACAAGCGTATCGAACCGAAACCTGCGGTCGCCACTTGATTCGACCCATTGCCGCACCGCCCCTGCTTCGCCTCCTTCGCCGCGAATCTCAAAATCAAATTCGCCGTCGGACTGACTCAGTAATTGGCAGAACTCCAAAAGGCCCTGCTTCTTGCCGACGGTTCCACAGTAGAGCAATTTGGTTGTTGGCTGCGGAGTTCGTCCTACCTTGCACGGGACTTGGCTGATCTGTTCACGCAGTTCTCCGGTCAGCCAATTTGGACAAAGATGCATCGGCATCTTCTCACTCTTGATCGTCTCCAGTTGTTGAATCATGTCCGGCGAGATGCTGCTCCAAGCATCCGCTCGATTCAACAGGAAACCCTTGCACCATCGACGCCAGGCGGGCCAACAGGCTTGATCGAATGATCCCGCTGGCGGACGCCGCCTCGACCGGAATGTCCTGGACGTTCACCCAAAGCGGATCACGGAACCACAGTTTGCGAAGCGGCAGCAAACGCCACCCCGCCCATCAGCGGACAATAGACCATCACCACATCCTGTTGCTTGCCGTGAAAGAGGCTCCGCAGCAGGCTGGCGGGAAAAGAAAGTTCGTGAATCAAACGTGGAAGCAATCGTGAAGGTTTGGAAGGAACAAAAATGCGGTGCCGTCTGACTCGAACGTTACGAATGAACTCTTCTTGAATCCGCCAACCTGCGTCGGTTTTCAGTTTCCATTCCGGGTAATAGGGATAGGTTGTGTAGACCGTGACCTCGTGACCACGCTCGGCGAGCGCCGCGCACATGTCCGACGCAATCGCGGCAATGCCGACGCAATCTGGCTCGTACATCATCGCAATGACGAGCAGCTTCATTCGCGGTGGATCAGGCATGAGTCGCAAGAGGAGGTTCGTCCAAGTTATGGGTTTCTCGACAGCAGCCTCAGTTGGCGGAAAGTCCCGGACCTTCGTTCCGAACAGCACAGCCCATGGCGTGAGCGTCAAGATCTTGAGGTCCAACCAGAGCGACCAATTGACCACATAGTAGGTGTCCCACTTGCGAAACATTTCAGGAGCGCCGTCTTTCCGGCTGAAGACCTGCCATTGCCCCGTGATCCCAGGAGGCATCGACTCTCGCAGACATCCGAAAGTCCTCGTTCGAATTGATCGAGATGATACCGCGGCAATGGTCGAGGCCCGACGAGACTCATTTCACCAGCAGATGCACATTCCAAAGCTGAGGCAGCTCATCCAAGCTGCTGACGCGGAGCAGTTGGCCAACACAGGGAATGACGCGAGGATCGTTCTTCAATTTGAACCCTGTGTTCCATTCCCTCAGGACCCCGGGATTTTCTTCGCAGGTATTCGATCCAATCAGCGTTCGCGTCCTCGACCATCGTGCGAAACTTCCACATCGCGAAACGGTCTCCCATTCTGGCCCAGTCGCTCCTGGCCATAGAAAACCGGACCTCGCGAAACGCACTTGATCACGCTGCGATCGCGACCAGCCATGGCAGCAACAGCAAGCCCACCGGCAGAGCGATCGCCACATCGATGGTGCGTTTCACGCCGCGCGCGGTGGTCGCAATCAAGACGGCCCTGAGGCCCGGGCGGCCAAATCGGCGAGATGCCGATCTCGATCCGGCGCGTGGATCCAAGCGGCGTTCGCCGCCTAGCGGTTCCTCGCGTTCGCACCATTTGATTCGATCAACTTCATCAACTTTCCCCGGTGCGATTGACGATCAATCGGCGTCCTCAATGGATCTTATCCGACGGTCTGCTGCGTCAGTGAACGTGGTGGCGTGTCGGATGAGCCGATGTGCGTCATGCCAGTCCATCACGCGTTGTCCCGCGCTGACATCATTCACACGATTGACCACGATACCCAAGATGCTCACATCGAGCCGCTCCATCATTTGTTTTGCCTGCTGTGCCTTCTGCCGACCGTCTCGCTCGAGCCGCAATACCAGAATGACACCATCGGTATGCGATGCGATGACGAACGGATCGGATGCCGCCAACAACGGTTCGGTGTCGATCAAGACATGGTCGTACGAGTCTCGGACCAAACTGATCAGCTCGCCAAATCGAGGCGAGGTAAACAACTCACAGGGACCGTCAGGAAGAGGACCGGCGGGTAGCAGGGATAGGTTGTTCACCGAGGTCTGGCAGATCGCGTCAAGCGGTTCGACGTCCGACGTGATGATCGCAGCCAATCCCGTTTCGGGACTGTCGATGCCAAACATCTGATATTGGCGTTGTTCGCGCAGATCAGCGTCGATCAGCAACACACGCTTTCCGGTTTGGGCCAAGCTGATCGCCAGGTTTGCCGCGACGGTACTCCCGCCATCGTCGGCTCCGGCGCCGGTCACCTGCAAGACGCGAGACGACTCTTCCAAGCCGTTGAGGTACAGCGCGGTGCGAAGCGTTCGAAAAGCCTCTGCGGGGGCGGTACGAGGTCCATGATAGGAGCAGAGCATTGGATCGATCGCCATGCTGCGGCCTGCGGCGTCGTCCGTTCCAACTGGCAGGTTTGCAGCAGGGCGCGAGTTTGGCAGCAGAGAATTGCGGAATCTGTCCAACCACCGGCAAACCCAGTTGTTGTTGGATCTGTTCACAGGAATGAAAGCTGTCGTCGCGAAGCTCAACCAACATGGCCAACATGCATCCCAAAAGCATTCCCGCAAAGGCGGCAACCGGCAAGATGATGCGACGTCGGGGGCTGACCTTCATACCCAGCCTTGGCGGGGCAATGACGGAAGTCTCGAAGCCGCCATAGTCCTTGACCAGACTGGCCTCCTGCAAACGATTGATGACCACGTCATACAAGCGCCTCGGTTCTTTCGATACCGCGGCGGTAACTCATGTCCTTCAACTGGAAGATGCTGTGCTCTTTGGCGGAGGCATGTTCATGCTTGTAAAGATCGGCCAGCAGTTCTTCTGCGATCTCCAGGCTCTTGAGTTCTTGCTGCAGGTACTCGGTGTAGACGACACGGGGTCCTCTTGGACCGAAGCCATCGTGGAGGCATCGCCCGACTCCAGCTCCGGCAAATGTGCAGTCGTGGGTAGGGCAAACAATCGGCGTGTATCGGCGATCCGCTGACGCATCGTCAGCACATGCGGGTGGTTGGGCCCATAGTGCTCGAGTAACCCCTGCTCGTCATCGATCAGCTGAACCAACTGGTTTTCCAGCACGGTGGAGATATTTGGAAGTCCATCAGGAGTCTGCGGCTGCTGTCGCATCTCGGTAACCCGCGCTAACAGTTGCTGCGAGCCGGCGCCCGCCTGTTTGGCCTTTTCGAGGGCCTTCAATTGCGACTCAACTCCGGCTCGTCGCAGTAGCAGCTCCGATCGCCGCACTTCGATTGCCGCCAAACGTTCCTGGAGCGGATTGACCTCTTCGCTTCCACTGGCGACCAGAGGGGATGCCTGTCGAAACTTGCTGTACGACTCTTCTTGCTCGGCGATGTCGTTCTTCAACAAGTCACTGGCCTGACCAATCAAATCCACCGTGCTGTCAGACATCCCGCGATAGATCTCATGGTGAAAGGCCTCGTAGCTATCCAGCAGTGCCTGAACCACGATCGGTGCGTCCTCGGGAACGCTGCTGGAATACGCAACCGTCATGATGCTGTCGGCATTTTCGCCAAGATCTCGGGAGCCACCTCTCGACTTCCAGGTTGTCGATGATGGTGTCAACGAGGTCCTCCTCGGGATTCTCGAGATCGGCAAAGCTTTCGAGTGAAGCAAGATCGGATTCTTCGATTGCCCGCTCAACGATGACGGGGCTAACGATGATTGCCAAGTGAGTGGCGAGGTAGTCCTCGAAGCCGGACTCGTATTGATTGTCACCCGTCACAGCCTGTGGGCGTTTCTGGACAACCAGCACGTCGGCTGTCGACTCATACATGGGCGTCGCCAACACGCCATAGATCAGCCCCAAGACGATCCCAAGCAATGTGCACGCGATGACGTAAGTTCGACGTCGCCAAAAGAGTTCCAACAAGTCGACCGTGGAACCTGGTCCGCTGCGACCAGTCTCGTTGCTGATGTAATTTGGCATGTGCTGCATCGCTATTCGTTCTGCATCCGGGATGTCGTTTGATACCTAGAGCAATCGCCGGACCAACAGATCGTCCAGTGGCCCAGCAGGAAAAGAGCTTGGCGGCCGAGGGGAAACATGCCGAAATCCGACTATAATTGATCGTTTCCAGAGTGCCAACAACTCGCCCACCCGCTGGATGGTACGACGACGTCGACCTTGCCGGTTATTCCGCCTGCACGGAGGCAAGATCCCGGGTTCAAGCATTGCCTGCGGCGACCGGAGGCGTTGTTCACATGCCAAGATCGAAAAGCTCCGTGATTAGTTCGCCATCCGACAGGCACGAGGAGAGTTCGGCAAAGTTTGCAATCGTATCCCTCAAGTCGTTTGGATTCTGCTTGACGCTCCCCGGGATTGGCGGTGTTTCGGGGCAGTCGACTTCCAGAAATTCGAACATCCGAACCTGGACCACGCGGTCAAACAGCGTCTCGTAGTCGACCTCCAGGCGTGGTTGGCTGGGACAGGAGAGGGCGGCCATGATCTCGCCATAGAAGCGTTCATTGCTCGCGATATGTTGGTGCAACTCCTCGGCATCCACTTGGATACGGGGTCGAGGTAGCATCAGTTCCTTTCGGGAATAGACTTCCCATTGGTGCGTTTCTTGGGCGATCCTCTCCGAAACATAAGTCTTGATTCGATTCCTTCGGCGGAGCACGATTTTCTTGACACCGGCATCCTCCAGGACCCTCTTCAAGACTTGCTGATCTTGACCGCGGGTCGATTTGAAACCGACGCGCATGTCATTGTCTCCGGTTTGCCAGACACGGTCGAGAAAGCCCAGCGGATCGTCATCCCGCTGGCGTAATGAGTCGACCTTCAACAGGTCCCCGTGGTAATCGTGCGCCGTGAAGACACCCTGAGGATTGAAGACTTCATGGTGGCAGAGCACCTGTGGGTGAGAATTCAACATGGTGCATAAGAGATTGCTGCCCGTTCGGGGAGCGGCCAGGATGACAAATCGCGTCACTGCAGTCACCTTGGGGACGCCAAGAACCTATCCGAGACGGGGCCTGGCCCTTTGGAGGCGAGTCGATTCATTGCGTTTCTGTCGTCATCGGAGAGAGGGTCAGCCTCTTTTTCAGATCGTTACGACAGTCGACTCGGCGGCCGCAGTCAGAACCGGACGGATCAAGTTGCTGGGATGCAATCTCTGTGCCATGCTTCTCAATGAATTGACAACACTCAAGTCGTTTGGGCAGACCCGATAGGCGACACCGTCGTAGGACACAGCGACCAGCTCATCACCACTGCGAGCCACGGCGCTGATTCCATTCTCGGCAATCTGTCGCGTCAGAACATCGCCACTGGTCAAATCGAATCGCAACAGTGCGCCCCAGTAGTTGGTCACGATCACCGTTTCTGGATCGAGGAAACAGACCCCTTTGGGGGAACGACGACCCAGCGAGAACGAGTGGAGCAAAGTGCCATCTTCGATGCGATAGACTTTCATGGTGAAATCGCGGGAAACACTGGTGATGAAATCTCCGCCGGGATCGATGTCCACATCGTCCACGATCGCCATGTGACCGAGAAACCGTTGCAACAGATTGCCCTTGAAGTCCCATGCGAGCAGTGCTCCGTCGGCACTGCAGCTCACGCCGAGCGTTTTCGTCGGATGCAGTCGCAAAGCTTTGACAGCGCCATCGTGAACACGAATGGTATCTTGAATCTGCCCCTCTGGACTGACACGCACGATGGCACCGCTGTAGCACGCTACGAATGCCTGACCCTCGTATCCGGGATGATGGGCGACCCGCACGCAGTTGATGGGGCCCTCGCCGAGCATTACCTCGATCTCTTGACCGAGTTCACCGTCCCGTTTCTCGAAGATGTGAAGTTTCTGATCGTGCGCTCCGCTGATCACCACGCCATATTCGTCGTCCATGGTCACGGCATTGGCAAGCATTCTTCCCGAGGCTGGTTCGACTTGGGTGGTCCACCGGGCAACCTCGTCACTGAGCATGCCGAGCCGGACAAAACCGTCATCGCTGACCGTAGCGATTTCACCGTGCTGGTTGGACGTGACGTCGTTGAGGCAGATGTTGCCAGTTCCACGTTCGCCGATCTCATCGAGACATGCTCCGCTCGCCGCGTCCCAAACCAGGACGGTCCCGTCGAACGTGCCTGCCAGGATCCGCTTCCCGTCCGGAGTCCAATTGAAGGAGCGTTCCCAGGTGGTCGCCTTGCGCTGCAACGCGACTTTCTGGCTGAAGTCTTTGGCATCCCAGACAAGAATCTTTTGATCATAGGCTGCCGAAAGGATGTCGCCGTTGACCGGAGACGTCGCCACCTTCTTGATGCCTGATGCATGCGCGGCGATCTCTGCCAGGGTTGCCGAAGTGGCAATGTCGAAGACGCGAATTACGCCGTCGTCGCAACCCAACACCGCCCGCCCATGAATCGGATCGATGGCACAACTGTCGGTTTCATTCTCGAACGGTCCCCACATCTTGATCAGTTCGCCAGTGCCCAGGTCCCAGACTCGGAGCGTCATGTCGTCGCCCGAGGTGTAGATGCGACCATCGCTGTAGACAACCGACAGGACGTCTTTCTCGTGACCTTCGATCACGCGAGCAACCGCGCCGGTGTTGAGGTTCCAAACCAGAATCCGCCAGTCGCGGGACACCGAAACGCCGGTCTCGTCGTCGACAAACACAAAGTCTTCGACGTCGTCGCTGTGACCCAACAAAACCTGCTGCCGCTGTCGCTTCGCCAAATCCCAAATGTAGATCGTATAGTCCGACGATGAGGAAGCAGCCAGCGTTCCCTTGCTGTTGACGACGATCTTGTTGACCAAATGATCGTGATACCCGAGCAACTCCACGGTACGCTTCTTCAGATCCACGTACGCGGTCGCCCCGTCATACGCCGAACTGACCGCCGCGTCAGAACCTGGGATACCGGCCACGCATGTCACGGGCCCTCGATGCCGAACAAATTTTCCGTTACCGCTTGCATTCAACAAAGCTCATCTTCT
Source organism: Pirellulaceae bacterium (assembly GCA_963767665.1). Taxonomy (GTDB): domain Bacteria; phylum Planctomycetota; class Planctomycetia; order Pirellulales; family Pirellulaceae; genus Rubripirellula. The sequence goes on along the minus strand of CAVYFC010000008.1, from coordinate 1,191,948 downwards.
CCTGCTCATCATTGTCTCATGGAGTGCTGTCCGGGAACTGCATTGCGGTGCCTTGTCACTGGGCCGTGCAGTTCCACAAGCCGTCACATCCTCATTTCGGTTTTGGAAAGCCGGCTTGGATTCAGCCAATCGCTGCCGGCACGTTGATAGGCATCCCAGTACTCGCCCGCACGAATGGCGTTGACGTTGACGTTATTGTAGTCAGATCCAAACAAGTAAAGATCCGGGTTGCGTTCTGCGATCTGCTGGATCCAGTTGTCATACACCTGCTTCCGCTGCTCTAGCGAGTAAAACCAATTCCCGTAAACGGTGAAAAAAGCGTTGCTCCACCAGATGATCGCACTGGGTTCGTTGACGATCTGGTCCAGCAGCGGCGTGGGATCGGTCATGAGATTGCAGTCAACATATTCGTGTGGTAGCTCCACGTAGGACTGCCAATGATCACGGAAGGCCTCAGCAGTACCCCAGTGTGCGAGTTCACGTTGCCACACCCGTTCGATGTCGGATGAATCAACGTCCTCCGGTGTCCGACCATCCCACAACTGATAGAACGTCTCCGGGTGCGGGAAGGCAGCGAACAGTCGCTCGACGAATTTTGGAAAATCCTCGCCGTCCCAGTTTTCGACCAGATAACGCCGGATCTCCAAAGCTCTCGGGCTGTAATCAAAAAAGACCACTCGGGTCGACTGGTCCCATCCATGCGTCTGCAGGATTCGATTCGGTTTGAAGCCAGCAGCCACGCTGTAGAGCGAGCCGATCGGTGACAGGAAATCCTCTCGGGGAGTCTCGATGTCGGCGTAGGCTTCGATATTCCACAAGAACACACCATTACGGGCCCCGGTCGTTTGCGGCCGGACCATATTCAAGAAGGCGACTTGATCCTGCCCCAGGTCCGCGTGCGTTTCTTCCGGATCGTAGTTCACGATGCCGGCGTGGAAGTAATTTGCCATCGCCTGTGCACGGGCTGGGCATGTCGCAGACAGATCCAAGATGCCTTCCGACAACGGCTCATCGAACCCCACGACCGGAACCCCACCGCGGAGGCTAGTCGCAATGAAATGCCAGCCTGTCATGGTCGGTTGCCTCGACTCGCTCTCGCCGCTGGGAACGAGCGCGGCAATGCGTCCAGCTTCGATCCGCTGCTCTGCCTTGGGCAACTCAATCGGCCGCTCGCAAACGCTGTCAAAACTGGGAGCCCCGAGTTGCTGATACATGTCAAGATTCACGAGCACGCATTGGTTTTGGAATCCGAACCAGGCGTCGTCATCTGCACGGATGGATCCCGCTACCAGAAAATCATCGCGGTCCATGCGATCTCTTAACGCAGAAGCAAAGTCCGGCCCCCGCCAATGCTCTGGCCTCCAGCGCTCCGCGATAACATGGCCGTAGGGAAGGATCAAACACCATCGATATCCGAGCATGCCTGCGCGATCCAGGATCGCGTTGACGCTTGTGTCTTCGATCAGTTCGCCACGGTAGTCATATCGGGACCAAGAGATGGTCAAGTCGCGATACTTGTCGGCGACCAATGAGTCACTCATTGTCTCAGAGATGTCCAGCACGCCGAGGACCATTTGATCAGTTTTCATAGGGTGCTTCTTCGCCTTCATCGGCGTTGCCCGGCGATCCATGATGGCCTCTGCCGTTGGTGGGCTCGAACTTTCCCCACACGACGAGGTCTCCCGCCATCGATTGATAATGCACATCGTGCAATTGGGGCATCGGCCGGCTCGCCAGCGCCGGATTGACGGCGGGCATGCCGCCAACGAATCGAGGGGCAATCGCCAGCAACAAATGATCGGCGATCTGGGAAGCCAGCATGCTGGTAATTACTTTCGCTCCCCCCTCCACCATCACCGAGTGAAACCCCATCTCTTTGATCCGAGGCAGAAGTTGCGACAAATCGATCAAGCCATCTTCTTGCAGCGGCACGCGAATCACGCGGGCTCCGGCGGCGGTTAACCGTTCTGCCTTGTCGTCACAGGCGCACGGGCCGGTGGCAATGATCGGTCGCAGGACGGGTTGCTGCAGCAGATTTGCATCCAGCGGAAACCTCAGCCGGCTATCCAAGACAATCGGCTGTGGGCTCTTGCCCGATGTCAACCGGACCGTGAGCAACGGGTCGTCGCACAGAACGGTGTTGATGCCGACCAAGATCGCGTCGTGCAGCGCGCGAATCTCGTGGGTCATCCGCTGCGTTTCCGCGTTGCTCAGCCGCAAAGCGCCGCCGCCGATGGGGGCAATGCAGCCGTCAATGCTCTGCGCGTAGGTCAGCGTGATGACAGGGTTCGGCCGGTCCTCGGGGCGATCAGAGAGTTGCCCCAGGCGATTCCGCAACATCTCGCATACGTCGACTTGGCTGGACAGTAAATCATCCTTCGTGTTCATGATGCTACTTATTCAAGTCGAACTCGAGCCCACTCGAGCCTTGTTCGCGCTCGCAACCGATTCCTTCTCTTCCCGCGGGTTGAGACGGGATTCGGTAATCTCAAGCAAATGCCCAAGTCTGTCCGCTTTCGTCTTCAGGTAGTTTTCGTTTTCCGGTCGTGGCGCCGCTTCATGGGGAACACGTTCCGCCACTTCGATTCCGCCGGCTTCCAGACCTTGAACCTTTTGTGGATTGTTGGTCAACAGACGAACCTGCTTGACGCCCTGGTCGCGAAGGATCGCCGCGGCTACCGAATAGTCGCGACCATCGACCGGCAACCCTAAATGGAGGTTGGCATCCACCGTATCAAGACCTCCGTCCTGGAGCACGTAGGCGTGGATTTTATTGGTCAGCCCGATGCCGCGCCCTTCCTGTCGCAAATAGACCAGAATTCCACGCCCCTGTTCGGCAATCGAAGCAAGCGCGAACTGCAACTGATCTCGGCAATCACATCGAATGGATCCAAATGCATCACCGGTAAGGCATTCGGAGTGAACCCGCACCAACAACGGTTCCCCCGTGACGTCACCCAAAGCCAAACAAACATGCTCCCGTCCGTCTTTGTCGTGGTAGACGGTCATGCAGAATTTCTCGTAAATCGTCGGCAGCCGGGCGGAACAGACGCGCGTGACTCCTTCTTCGCCATTGTGCTGCTCGCTCATTCGGCACCCCTAAAACGTATGGAATCGAGTAAACCTAGTTCGCACCGTTGGGATGCGCTGCTTCATGAATCTTCTCTGCAGGTTGTATGCCGCGAATTGAGAGTGAGCGGGTAACCTACCGAAGGCCTTCGATGAGCGACAATTTGCCGTCCTCGACGTTACTTGCACTAGCAACACCGGTCAAGAATCAAACGGATTGGCCCCCTCCGAAGACGCCACGAAACACCTTGCGAGCCGACTTCAGGCTCGCTGGGGCGAATTCCGCACACCTTCCGGTGCCGATGCGTGCACAGTCGCACACGTCTGCCGATTCGCACAATCTGCGGTGAACCTCTGGCGTTAGACCAATGCCTTCGACTTTGTAGCGGAACGGTGAGAGCCGTCTGGTACCGCCGCGAACAGACGCGACCCAATGGTCGCGAAGTTGATGGCATTGGGGCGTGCGGCGTGGGCCGGCGCCGCGGGCCTTGGTAGCGATATTTACTCAGATCGCACAATTTCTCTACGCTCCCCCGACCACCCCCGGTGAGCTTGCCGGGGCGGCGCCGCCAGGCAAGCTGCCCGGCACCGCGATTCGCCAGGAAAGTAGTAGGAAAATCTTATGATGCCAGACGCTTGGGACGGTCGATACAACCTGCATTATCTCTCTGATCCCGTCAATTGAAACAATCATCGTTTGAACGATTCGAAGGATTTGACGCGGCAACACGGAGGTAAGTCGTGAAACAGAAACGGTGGCAGGTTGGTCCGATCTTTCTCAAGAAGAAAGGTTTGTTGTGCCTGGCGCTGTCGGTGTGGCTTCTGGCTTCTTGCTCTCTCTCACGCCGCTCCCAATACCTGGTCGATGCCGTCAAGCCGAAGACGATCCCGTTCGGGTGGACGCCGGCGGACGTCCGGTTCGAGGAAGCCAAGAATCCGGTGCTTCGCGTTGCCTATCCACAGGTGGTGGATGCCGAATTCGTCAACTTCGATCAATTGTGCATGACCTGTCACGAAACCTATGCCAAGACCTTCGCCCACAACGTCCATCGGGGCCAAAAGTGCGAGGACTGCCATGGTCCGGCCAGCCAGCATCTGAAAACGCGAGGCAAGGAGCCAGGACTGATCGTGAACTTCAACAAGCTAAAAAAAGCAGAGCGATCCGAAATCTGCTTGAAATGCCACGAGACGAACCATTGCGAATCGACAGCCAGCTGGCGCACCTCGGTGCACGCCCACAGCGGCGTCGCCTGCACCGACTGCCACAACGCGCATTACAACGTGCCTCCTGGAACACCCAAGGTCGATGGCAAGATCGCTCAGAACCCTCTGGTGGAAATCCAGCAAGTGGCTCTGGTTGAACAACAGGTTGAGGAAACACCCATCTCGGAATTCGAAATGGCATCGATCCGCGCCGAATCGAATTTTCTGGGAGCGATCGCGCCTCAGGTTTGTTACCAGTGCCATAGCAGCATGGCTCAATACGAACGTTTGGCGCACCCGCATCAAACGCTGGGCAAGAACGGATTCTCTTGCGAAACCTGCCACGATCCACATGGTAATGTCCGGCCGGAGACACGTACCGATCTGTGCGTCGAGTGTCACAAGGGCACGCCCACGATGGCCTGGCATTCCTCGACTCACAGCCTCAACGGTGTCGCCTGCACCGATTGCCACAATCCTCACCCCGAGACGTTTGTCCAGGAAACGGTGGGCATCACGCACACGCACATCACACGGCCGCCGCGGATGCCGATGGCGGTGGACGAGCCGGATGCCTGCTACAAGTGCCATCCCAAGGTCTTCGCGCAAAACGCCATGCCGTCACATCATCCCATCAAAGAGGGGAAGATGGTTTGCTCGGATTGCCACGACAGTCACGGCCAGACGCAAGGCAACTTAAGGGAGGCGACCGTCAACCAGGTCTGCTACCGCTGCCATGCCGAGAAACAAGGGCCGTTTGCCTATGAGCACCCACCCGCGACCCAGGATTGCGGCATTTGTCATGCGCCGCACGGCTCAGTCGCGAACAACCTGTTGCACCAGCCGGAAACATTCCTCTGCCTGCGGTGCCACTCGGGACACCGTGTTGGACCGACTTCGGGATCTCACTCGTTCGCAGGGCTTCCCGATGTCGGAAACGATGTTGGCCAGCAGCAAGCGTTCTTCAGCAATTGCAGCCAATGCCACCCCCAGGTCCATGGCAGTGATCTACCCTCCCCCAACAATCCGCACTCCTTCTTGAGATAGGTTGTTTCAATCAGTTCGGTCCGCTCGATCGACCAGCGTCATGAACTTCGGGTCCCAGCAAATCACGCGATTAGGATTGATCCTGGTCGCGATCGTGTTAGCGCCGGCATGGGCAACCGCCCAGCAGCCGTACGCTGCGCTGACCGATTCGGCGCAAGGCGATGCCATCGAGCAGGGGCTAACGGACGGCGGCTTGATCATCGTCGATCAGCTCGTCCTGGATCCCTGGTCAGAGGATTCGCAGCCTCACTCCCCGCTCCTGTCGGATCCGCTGCTCTCGGATCCAATTCTTTCCGAGCCACGGCTTTCCGATTCGCTCTTGGAGGATCCGGTCCGGTCCGATTCGCTATTGTCCATTTCCATGCTCCAAGACGGATCGGCAGAGACGTCGCCGCTGTCCGACATCAACTCCAGCGCTCCCGTTGAAGACATTTCGCGAGTTCCCGATCACACCTGTCGCCACTGCGGCGGCGTCCAGACCACCCGATTCATGCACACAGGTGCGAGCGCTTCCCGAGTTTGCGAAACCTGTGGATGCGATGTCCAGGGCAGACCCGGTTTTGGCCCCGGTTTGGCGATGCGTTTCGGTTGGTGGGGGGTCGAAAACGACGGGAGTCCGGTCAAGGTGGGCGAGTACCAAGGTCTCTCCTCGTCACCTTTCTGGGACTTGGACGGCGTCTGGACCGATCGTAGGCGAACGTTGGATTTCACCTTGTCGGGACTGGATAACGACACCAACGTCGCGCGGGCCTATTTCTATGGTCCTCGCCTGACGACGAGATTCGAATACGAGCGCTTCCTCCACCGATTGGATCATGTTCCGCTGGCGGGCTTCGACATCAACAGCGGCCCGCCAGGCCCCACGGACAAAGTGGTCACGGACGATTTGAACGTCGGTGAGGACTACGCCATTCGCGTCCAACAGCTCGACGCCAGCGTCAGAGGGCAACTGACGAAGGATCTCAGGTGGCGAGTCAATCTTTGGGGCATGCGCAAGTCTGGCGAACGCCAGGCCAACGCGATGGCTCACTGCTTCAACGTGAATCAGGCTCCCGCCGCCGCCGACTACACCTGTCATGTGCTCAGTCAGCGGCAAAACATTGACTGGACGACGATCGAAATCGAGCCCCACCTGGAGGCCAATTTCGGTGACGCCGTGGTCGAGTACTCACGAACCATGCGCGCCTTTGGCCAGAACGATCAGGCGGTGGAGCGAACCTACACGGCCTTTGACTTCTCGCCAGCTTTCGGGGTCGAGGGGCCTCCCTTCGTTTATGGATGGGTGCCGGAAAACTTCACACAGATCGATCGCCTGAAGTTGAGTGTCCCGCTCAACGACACGAATCAGGTTTACACGAATATGTACTTGGGGGATACCGAGAACGAGTTTCGGGGAACCCATCGGAGCTTCAACGGATTCGATCTGCGGCTGACCAATCGCGCGTTCGAGGACGTGACGTTGGCCGCGTATGCCGCGCTCGACACACAGCGTACCGATCTTCCTACGAACCTGCTGACTTCACCTCCGTTCGGTGTCGACGCTGGCGCCGCACCAACTTTCGAACCGGGATCGCTGCGGCAGCCGATCAATTACTCGGGCGGGCGAGTCGGGTTGAAAGGAAACTGGCAGTCACCCTCCAAGAACTGGCTATCCTTCGTCGGCGGCTATGAGTTCTTTGACCTCTCCCGCGCGTTTGCCACTTACAACACGCCGTCGGGACCGTTCACCCAAGAAGATACGCAGACCCACCAGATCAATTTCGGTCCCTACATTCGGGTGTCACCGACTCTCGATACGTACGTCCGCTACAAGGGAGGCTTCATCGACAATCCCTTGGTCGCCGTCGGCCAGGCCGATGGACGGTTCAACACCAACCAGCCCGAACAACTTCACCGGATCGAACTTGGCGGCACCTGGAACCCCCAGCCCAACTTCGTCGCCACCGCTTTGTTTGGCATCGAAAACAGTTGGAATCACTCCCAGTTTGCCAATTTTGATGAGGACAACTATCCAATCCTGTTCACCGCCTGGTACGCACCCACGGATCGACTTTCGCTGACCGGCGGTTACGCCTTTCTATCGAATTGGATCGACCAGGACATCACGATCGGATTCCTTAACAATCCGACCGAAACGACTCAGTGGAACTACGACGGGTACAACAACGTTGTCAATGTCGCCGCCAGCTATGCCTATTCGTCGCGGACGCAACTGGTCGGTAGCGTCGAATGGGATCGGGGCAGCAACGTGTTTTCCGTGCCCCCTTCGCCCGCCGGTGCCGACTGGACGGCCCTGCCATCGTTTTCTGACGTGATCGTGGAAACCACCCGCATCAACCTGGGGGTGGACCATGAGTTCGGGCCGTCGATGGATGCCTATTTCCGCTACGTGCACTTCGATTTTGAAGATCTCTCGACGAACTTCAACAGCGGAACGACAAACATGTTTCTCGCTGGACTGACGATCCTGCGCTGATGGCATCGCCCACCATGACCTGACCACGACCCGATCATGACCCGATCATGACCTGATCATGACCTGAGCTGATGGGGCGATTTCTGCTTCGTGGATTCCGATTGATTCGGGCTTGGCGTATTTGATATACGTGGCCGGCATGAACACGAACGGCAAGCTGGGAATCGCCGCCACCATCATTGCTAGCGTTACCGTGTACATGGCCTACGTCGGCACCACGGCGGACTGGCGATACTTTTTGACAATCGAAGAGTGTCTCCACAACGCGCCGGCCCTGGTGAATCAGCCGATTCGCGTCAGCGGCAAGGTCGTGACGGACTCGCTTGAGATTGCGCCTGGCCGCCAGCAAGCGAGCTTCAAGATCGGCGAAGCCGACCTCGAATTGTCGGTCCGCTGCGATGGGCCGTTGCCCGATAATCTGGCCGAAGAGATGGACGTGGTGGTCGAGGGACGGCTGGACGAGTCGGGCAAGCTCCAGGGCAACAAGCTGCTCACGCGCTGCGCCAGCAAATACGCGTCGGAGACTGGCTTGGCAGCGAAGGCGAGTCCCCCCAAATCGCTCGAGAAGTCGTGCAGTTATTGATGTCTGATTTTGAAGCAAAGAACGCGCACCAAGACACTCTCGCTTTGGCGGTCGTGCCGTTTCTTCGTTTCGGTTTTGAAAGCGTTTGCGAACGGGAATCACTCTCCCTGGGGAGAGTTGAGCCCAAGCGAGGATTTTTGAATGACGGCAGCGTGAAAGGACCCTCCCCGGCCGCTATCGCGTCCGACCCTCCCGCATGCGGGAGGGTGATGAAGGCCGCTACCTACGACGACTTCCAACCTGCACCACTTCTGGAGGGAGGTCGCCGATGACCATGGTGGGACAAATCTGTCTGCTCGCGGCTTTCGTCGCCGTCGGCTACGCGGCCTTCGCTTGCCTGTTGGGTTCGCGTTGGGAGCATCGCAACTTGCGGCGGACCGGCCTCGTCAGTGCCGTGGTGGGTGTGGTCTTGTTGACGATCGTCATGGTGGTGCTTGCCTGGGCGCTGCTCAAGAAGGACTTCGACTTCCAGTACGTCGCCCAATATTCCAGCCGGCTGCTTCCCTGGCACTATTCGCTTTCGGCTCTTTGGGTTGGCCAAGCTGGTTCGCTGTTGTTGTGGACCTGGATGCTTGGGGTGTTGTCGCTTGTGTTTCGATTTTGGCCGTGGAAGCAGCCGACCGCCCTTCGTGATCCGGCCTTCGGAATCTTGATGGCCTATTGCGGGTTCCTCACGGCAACGATGGTGTTCGCCGCTGACCCCATGGAAGCCAACATCGCCCCTGGTGACGAAGGAGCCGGCCTGAGCCCGCTACTGCAACACCCGGCGATGCTGATTCATCCGCCAATCGTATTCCTGGGATATGCGAGCTGGGCGATCCCTTGCGCGCTGGCGATCGCTGCGTTGCTGACTCCACGATCGTCGGCTCTGCAAACGCCGCTCGATTCGAGCTGGGTTCGCATCGCCCGGCCCTGGACGTTGCTGGCGTGGACCGTTCTCGGTGTTGGCATTTTGATGGGAGCCTACTGGTCCTACGAAGAACTGGGTTGGGGTGGTTACTGGGCATGGGATCCAGTCGAGAACGGCTCCTTGATTCCCTGGCTGATCGGCACGGCCTTCATTCATGGGCTGATGGCCTGGCAGTATTGCGGGATGCTGAAGAAGACAAGTGTCGCCCTTGCGATCGCGACATTCGGCATGTGCAACTTCGCCACGTTCCTCACGCGGAGCGGCATCTTTAGCAGCCTGCACGCCTTCAGTCAGTCGCCGATTGGCTGGTTGTTTCTTGGTCTCATGGTGTTGCTTGGCATCGGCGGAACGTTGTTGATCGCGCGCCACCGGCAAGGCTTGGCGTCGGACCGTCTGCTGACGAGTGTCTGGACGCGTGAGGCCTTTGTGATCCTCTCCATGTGGGCGCTGCTGTCACTGGCCGCGGTCACGGTAGCCGGCACGTTGAGTGTTGCCCTATCCGATGCGGTGGTCGGCCGCCGGATCATGGTCGGTCCCGAGTTTTACAATCACGTGCTGATGCCGATCGGATTGGTGTTGTTGGGGACGATGGCCGCGGCACCACTGCTGCGATGGGGATCGCCCCCGCTAGGGCGAGAAAAGAAAGCGTTCCTTGTCTCGGCCGCCTTGGCGTTGGTTCCGACGTTCATTGCCTGGCTGTGTGGGGTGCGTCATCCGTTGGCGTTGGCAGTCGCTTGGTTGGCCGCATGCTCCGTCGCAACGCACGTGGCCCCCGCGGTCCTGGAGTCGTTCCTGCGAGATGCCCAGCGCCCCTGGCGAGGCCTGCTCGGCACGTTGTCCGCGAGCCGTCGTTTGTATGCAAGTTTCTTGATTCATCTCGGCATGGTTTGCATCGTGGTCGGCGTGACCGGATCTTCGCTGGGAACCCAGCGGCATGAAGTGGTCATGCAACAGGGCGATGTCGTCAGCTGGGCCGGTCGCTCGATTCGTTTCCAACGGCTGATCGAACGAGAGCTGCAGGACAAGTTTGTCGTCGAGGCGGAATTGGAGATTTCACGCGACGGCGAACCGCCGTTTCGTCTGCTCCCCGGCCAGCATCTGCACCGCCTGCAAGACCAATGGACAACCGAAGTTGCCATTCGTTCAACCTGGGGCGGCGACTTCTACACGATTCTTCATAACGGCGAAGGACGCGACGCGGTGCGGCTGACGCTGGTCGAAAATCCGCTGATGCGTTGCATGTGGTTTGGCGGCTGGGTGATTGTCGCCGGTACCGCGATCCGCTTGTGGCCACTTCGGCGCCGAGTCAGCGAGCACCGCCAGCCTCCGACACCCCACCACCGAACCAAGCCGACCGTCAAAAGACAGCGTGAGTTGGTCACGGCAAGCGTCTGAGACACACCTTCAACCCGTGACACATTCAACCCGTGACACATTCAACCCGTGACAACGACGAATCATGATCACCCCCTCCAGCGCGATTCAGGCCCTGCGTCTTTCGAGGAATCTCGATGGCCATCGGGTCCTGCGCGAGATTGACCTGGAGATTGCCAGCGGTGAATGCGTTGCGTTGATGGGTGGCAATGGTGCTGGGAAGACGACGCTGCTGCGTTGTCTGGCCGGCATCGTGCGACCGACATCGGGCGAAGTTCGCTGGTTCGGCCGACCGGCCAACGAGGTTCCAGAGCAAAGGCAGCTTGTCGGAATCGTGGCGCACGAAACTGGCCTGTACGGGCACCTGACGCTGCGTGAGAACCTGCTCTTCGCCGCGCGGATGCGAATGCTGAGCGATCGTGCGCGGCTCGTCGACCACCAACTGGAGCAAATCGGCTTGCGAAAGATGGCCGGGCGTCCAGTTCGACAGCTTTCCAAGGGAATGCGCCAGCGTTTGGCTTTAGCGCGAACCTTGATTTACGATCCACCGATCCTGTTGCTCGACGAGCCATTCACTGGCCTCGACGCGACGAGCCGCGATTGGCTGCTCGGGATGCTGTGCGAACAACGAGCAAGGGGACGTGCGATTTGTTTTGCAACTCACGACGCAGAACATTCGCGGCAACTCGCCGATCGCGCCATGTTCCTGGAAAACGGCAGGCTGGAGAAGTCGCGGGAAGGAGCGCTGGCCGGCCATGCACTCGCCCCGCATGAATCCGCTGAACTCGGTGCATGGCGAGACGCGGCATGAAATGGAACGGGCATGGCGAGCAGATTTGGTGGCTGATTCACAAGGATCTGGTCGTCGAATTTCGGACGCGGCAAGCGTGGCCCGCCATGCTGCTGTTGGGCATCATCGTGTCCGTGCTGTTCAGCCTGCAGATCGATTTGCCTCGCCAGCAGCGGCCGGCCGCGGCGGGGACGATGCTCTGGCTGGCGACTTTGTTTGCAGGGCTGGTCGCGATCGAGCGGACGGGAGCAGCCGAGCAGCAAGATGGTTGTTGGGATGCGTTGACGCTCTATCCGCTGCCGCACTCCTCGATCTTTTTAGCCAAGCTAGTCGTCAACTTCATCGCGTTACTGGCGCTGGAGTGCGTTCTGATTCCGCTGTTCGTGATCCTGGCCGATGTGCCGTTGCTGCGACATGCCTGGGCGATGGTTCTGGTTGCAGTGCTGGGCAGTGTGGGCATGGCCGCGGTCGGGACGCTGGTCAGCACACTGACCCATGGTCTCCGCCAGCGCGGAGCCGTTTTGTCATTGTTGGTGTTGCCATTGTTGCTGCCCTTGGTACTATCGGCCGCGGAGGCGACGCGCTGGATTGCAGAGGATGAGTTGGGAGTGGAGTGGTGGCGTTGGATCCAGCTGCTCGGTGGCTTTGCGATCGTCTATACGACGCTAGGCATCGTCTTGTTTGGGTTCATCGCGGAGGAGTGAATCGTCGTAAGCAGCCATTTGAAAGCGTCACCCTCGGGGCAACGGACAACAACATGCGGGCCGCTCCGTGACCTGGTCCACAGGCAAATAAAGCAAGGATGAAAATCGTCATGGCATCGAAACACAGCCACTCGGTCTTCTGGACTTTGTTGGTTGGGCTCTTACTGACCGGCGCAATCTTGGCCATCGGATCCGCACCCACCGAGCAGACGATGGGCGATGCGCAGCGAGTTATGTACGTGCACATCGCCGTCGCCTGGCTGGCTTTGCTGGGATTTGTCACGATGGCTGCTTGTGCGTTGCGATGCTTGCTGACCGGTAATTTGTGGTGGGACCAGTGGTCGCTGGCGGTCTGCGAAGTCGGCTGGCTCTGCTCCACTTTGACGCTGGTCACAGGATCGCTGTGGGCGCATTCGGCATGGGGAACGTGGTGGACGTGGGATCCGCGACTGGTGACGTCCTTCATCCTGTGGGCTTTGTACAGCGGCAACTTGATTCTCCGCAGCGGCCTGGAAGACCCCCAGCAACGTGCGAGATTGAGCGCCGTGTTGGCCATCATCGGTGTCGCGGACGTACCTCTGGTGGTGATGGCAACCCGTTGGTTTCGTGGCATCCATCCCGTGTCGCCCGAAATGGAACCCTCCATGCGACTCGCACTTTTGGCCAGTATCGTGGGACTGACAGCGTTGATGACCCTCTTGGTGGTTCGCCGCAGGAACCAACTGCGATTGGAAGCTCGTTTGGCGGAGATTCAGATGCAGGTTGATGACCGGTCGGGAGCCCTGCAAACAGATGCGACCAGCGAGCTGACCAAAATCCAAACACTGACAAACCCTATTTGAAGAAAGGATCGCTAGATGGAAACGTTCATGACGGCCTACGTGGCGGTTTGGTTAGCGGTGATGCTCTACGTTGCTCGAATGGGGATACGACAGCGCCGTTTGCAGCAAACGCTCGATGATTTGCAAGCGCAAATCGAGCAAGATGTGGACAGCGGCGAGCCGCCCGCAAAAGCCGCTTAGAACCTATCCGAAAAGGGATCTGACCCTTTCCGGCTAGGTTCAGACCTCGTTTTGGATAGGTTCTTAGTCAGGATGCATCGATGATTTCACAATGGACGATAGCCGCGCTGCTCGCACTGTGGGGACAGGCGACGCCTGAAGCTGGTTCGATCAGTGGCGTGGTGGTGAACGCATCGCAAAAGAATGCACCGGTGGGCGAGGCCGAGGTCGTGCTGCGCGTGATGATCGACGGACAGTTCGTGATCGCGGCGGAAGGCGTTGCGGACGAGCAGGGCCGGTTCATGTTTGACAACATTCCCGCCGACGCCGACTACATTTACTTGCCTGGAGCCAATCACGACGGCATCCATTATCCGGCTTCGCGGGTGCGACTCAGCCCGGAAGGGCCGCATGCGAGTGTCAACCTGGCGATCCACGAAACGATCACCGACCCAAGCCCGTTGGTGCTACGCCGCCACCAGGTCACGATCCGTCCGGAAGCCGATGCGATTCGAGTCACGGAACAGTTGTGGATCGAGAATCCCAGCTTGAGGACGTACATCGGTCATCCGCAGCGCGAAGGTAGTCGGGCGACCACGTTGCGACTTTCCATTCCCTCCAACTTTCGCCGCACCACGTTTGACCAAGAGTTCTACGGCCGCCAGTTCACACTATTCGAAGGGCATCTGGTCACCGACATTCCTTGGACGCCCGGCGAGCGAGAACTGACGTTTACCTACGTGCTGCCGAACGAGGATCGCCAACGTGTTTGGCAGCGTCCGCTGGATTTGCCTTGCGATCAGCTGCGAATCGAAGTTCACACCGACACTCCGGACGAAGTGACTTGCAACCTTGCCCTCGCGTCATCGCAGACCGAGGGCGTGGTCACCTTCGAGTCGTCGGGCGAAATGCTTCCGGCCGATCAAGTGATTCGTCTTCAGCTGGAAAGCACACCTCTTTCGTTGGCAACTCACGGTCGCTGGCTGGCCCTCGCCGTGCTCGTCGGACTGATCGCGTCAACGAGCCTGATCAGAATGAAGTTTAGTCGGAAGGATCCATCACAAACCAAGGGCCGACGAACCTCCACCGCGTCGAAACATGCGGCCTGAGCTTCCCGCCGGTTTCTCGCCCCCTTTCGCTCCGCGGCCTGCATGATTCGCTACTTCCCACCCGCTCTCGCCGGGACTTTGAATCGATCCGAAAAGGGGTCTGACCCTCTCCGCCGAGGACAAAAACACATTGAAATCGACTCGCTTCCAAAGGGTCAGACCCCTTTTCGGATCGGTTCCTAACTTGCGGACGCCGACATTGCAGTTATCTTGTTTAAAATGGTTCAAGGTTGGGCGCGTTTGCCGCGCAGAAATGGTGGTTGGCTCGTCGAGTCTTGCTTCAAAACCCCGCCTGGATTTGTAAAAGCAACGTTTGATCCTGAGGAAGCATGCAATGCTAGAAAGAATCCAGGTTTCGGTGAATCTCCTGACGGTCACCGCTGTGACCATGATCCTGGCGTGCCCGTGGGCAGGCGTTTGCCAGGCCCAGCAGAGATCCCAGGCCCAACAGGGATCAGTCTTGGGTTCGGCGTCGCCGCACGAAGCCGGCGACTATGTCGGATTGACGAAATGTGCAGCCTGCCACTTCGATCAATACAAGGATTGGAAAGGATCCGAACACAACCGAGCGTTCGAAATCCTGCCATTGAAATATCGCAACGACGCATCGTGCCTGGAGTGTCACACCACCGGGAGCATGCCACCGACGCCACTTCGCAACAGTTTGGCGTCTCCTGCGAATCGTGTCATGGTCCCGGTGAGCGAGCACTCCAAGTTTGCGTTGCGGTTCGTGAACGAAATCATCACGGAAGAAGGTTTGACAACGCTGCGTGGGAAGATCCAACGCCTCGACATGGTGCAGTGCGTGAAGTGCCACGTCAGCAAGGCTCACAAGAAGCATCCGCCTTTTGACCGGGAAGAGGTGCTGCCGGCACCCGCCCGAAGCGGTTCGGTCAGTTTCTTTGACAGTATCCATGGCCGCCGATCGACGAACGAATCCGCTCTCAGCGACACGCTCGATGATCGCGTCACCCCGCTGCCGACGGAGGCCGATCCAAAGCTCCTCCCGGCAGAGGCCGAGACGCGACTGGTGCGGGACGACCGTTAGCATGTGCGCCGTGCAAATGTTGGAGGAGTCGGTAATGCCTGTCAGCGGACTGGTCGTATCGCTGCGCGACGAGCCGCATTTGCGTGACGAGGCGCTCGCTGCGATCGGCCGGCAGCCGCAGATTACAATGGGCCTCCTCGAACGGAACCGGCTCGCGATCGTGGTCGATACGACCTCAAGCCAAGAGGACAGGCGATTGTGGCAGTGGCTCAGTTCGCTTCCGGGCATTTCGCTACTCGAAGTCGCCTTGGTCGGCTTCGAGCAGCAG
Source organism: Pirellulaceae bacterium (assembly GCA_963767665.1). Taxonomy (GTDB): domain Bacteria; phylum Planctomycetota; class Planctomycetia; order Pirellulales; family Pirellulaceae; genus Rubripirellula. The sequence goes on along the minus strand of CAVYFC010000008.1, from coordinate 1,176,366 downwards.
ACGGACTCGACGCCGTTGCAGGCTGGCCACGTTCCATCAGCAACCTCATGCAATCCCAACGTGGGTAGGAAGGACAATTTACAAGATGGACGCTGATCGCCGCGAATTCATGAGGGCTGCCGCCATGGCGGCAGCCTCCGCCGCCGTAACCGTTCGCAGTCCGATCGCGTCTGGTTTGCCCGTCGTTGCTGCCGAACCGACGGACAACGGCATCCATTGGAACAAGGCGCCTTGTCGCTTTTGCGGGGTCGGTTGCCACGTTCAGGTTGGCGTTGATCGCGGAAGGGTGGTTGCCATTGCGGGTGACAAACACGCCGAAGTGAACAAAGGCCTGCTGTGCGTCAAGGGCTATCATGTTGGCGCGATCATGTACGGTAGGGATCGATTGACCCAGCCGCTGCTGCGCCGCGGAGATGACCTGGTCGAGATCTCCTGGGAAGAGGCGATCGAAACCATTGCCCAGCGGATCATGCGGGCCCCCGAGAACTTTGCATTCTACGGCTCGGGCCAATGGACGATTAGCGAAGGGTACGCCGCCCAAAAGTTCATGAAGGGTGGACTCGGTAACAACCACATCGACCCCAACGCCCGGCTTTGCATGGCGTCCGCCGTCACCGGGTTCAACGCAACTTACGGCGTGGATGAACCGGCCGGTTGTTACGATGACCTGGATGCCTGCGATGTCCTGATCAACTGGGGAAATAATCCGGCTGAGAATCATCCCGTGCTGTTCTCGCGAGTCATTGATCGCCCCAAGCACGGGGTCGACGGTCGTGAGCAGCCCGCTCGTGTGATCGACATCGGGACACGTCGGACCCGAACCAGCGAGCTGGCCACTGAATTCGTATTGATGAAGCCGCAAGGTGACGTGGCCCTTGCGCTGGGCATCATGCATCTGCTGGTCACCGAGAATCGCTACGACGCGGAGTTCGTGGAGAATCACTGTCACTTCCGTGCGCCTCAAGAGAGCAATCCGACACTCCTGGGCGAAGCGATTTCCTTCGACGAATTCAAGCGTCGCATTTCGAAATACACTCCCGAATACGTTGCGCCGAGCTTTCGGGCGTTCCGGCGTCCAAGATCCGGGAACTGGCCGAGTTGTTTGCCGACCCAGACCTGCGCATCACCAGTCTCTGGTGCATGGGGATGAACCAGCACACCATGGGCACCGCGGTCAACTCACTGGTGCATGGCGTTCATTTGCTAAGTGGGCATTTTGGCCGCCCGGCGATGCGCCGACCAGCCTGACGGGACAGCCCTCGGCGTGCGGAACGCGTACGCGAGGTCGGCACGCTTGCGCATGCGCTGCCCGGCGGGCGACTGGTGGCCAATCCAGAACACCGGGCTCAATGCGAACAGTTCTGGAATCTCCCGCGGGGCCGAATCAACCCGACACCCGGCTACGACACGCTTCAGATGTTCAAGCAGTTCAGCACTCCAAGCGACGGCGGAGGCGACATCGACACGCTCTTCGTGCAGGTCACCAACCCCGCCCAGACGCTCCCGAATCTGAACAAGTATTTCGCAGACAAGCAGGAGCTCGACGGACAAGTTTCTGATCGTGGCCGACGTTTATCCGACGGCCACGACGGAAATCGCCGACTTGATCCTTGCCCGCGGCGATGTGGGTCGAAAAGAACGGCATGTTTGGGAACTCCGAACGCCGCACCCAGCAATGGTTCAAGATGGTCGATCCGCCCGGCGACGCTCGCGACGATTGTTGGATGACGATCGCCATCGCCCACCGGCTGCTGGAACTCGGACACGAAGGCATGCAGGACAAAGATGGCAACTTTCATCTTCCGCGTCGAAGACGAAGAAGGAAACGAAGTACCGATTTGGGAGTGGGAACACTATTACGACGTCAACGTCGACAAAGCCCTCTTTGAACAGTACCGAAAATTCACTCCACTGAAGCACAAGAACCTCGCTCCCTACGACGAATATGTCCAAGCCCGCGGACTGCGGTGGCCCGTGGTGGAGCAGCCAGATGGATCGTGGCGCGAAACAAGATTTCGTTTTGTGGGTGGTGACGATCCGTTTGTTGCCGAAGGCAACTCGATCGAGTTCTATCACTCGACGACGGATGACGGCCGCGCCCAGATTTGGTTCCATGATTACCAGCTCCCGCCAGAGATGCCCGACGAATCGTATCCGTTGTGGTTGTGCACGGGACGTGTGCTCGAACAATGGCACACCGGTTCGATGACAGCGTCGCGTCCCGCAGCTCAATCGGGCCATGCCTACCGCGTATGTCGAGGTGAATCCCGAAGACGCCGAGGCGATGAATCTCCGCCAGGGCGAATTCGTGATCGTGGAGTCGCGGCGTGGAGCGATCGAGCTTCCCATTTGGATCAACGGCCGAGGCGCACCGCCACCAGGTTCAATCTTTGTCCCGTTTTTCGATGAGACCAAGCTAATCAATCTCGTCACCCTCGACGCCGCCGACCCGTTCTCCAAGCAACCGGATTACAAGAAGTGCGCGGCGAGAATTCGTCGGCGCGATTCAACAGAGGGCGCCGAGTGAGCGTGACGCATCCGCATCTGACTGGACGAAAGACCTCGCTGCTGCTGACCGGCATCATCGCGATCGCCGTCGTCGGCTATTTCGTTGGCGTCGACGCCGGCGTGCCACGGGAGGACTACGACGAAACGGCTGCCCAAGCAATGGATGTGCTGGGCTCAGACCAGGATTCGGTGTCGGATGAAGTCATTGCCGCGGAAGCCGATCTTGTTGCTGGTTCTGCGGTGGTCATACCGGCCGCCGCCTATTCCGAAATGCGTCAAGCAGAACTTGGCTCCATCGCACAATCCAAGCCGAGCTTGGAACGGATCCACTCGGGCAACGAGTATCAGCGATGCATCTCATGCCACAATCCCCACACGGCAGGGGTCAAGCCGAACGAGCAGGACAAACTAGAATCGCTGGCGATTCGCGCGTCGCGACGAGCATTCAACGGAGCGCCGCCAGTGATTCCGCATGCGATCGAGCGAACCAATGACGCCGCGTGCTATGCGTGTCACGGCGAAGGGGCGCTGGTCGGTCAACGCGTGGCCAATCGCATGTCGCATGGTCCGCTACCAAATTGTCTGCAATGCCATGTGGCTCCACCACCGCAACCGTTCGCCAACGTCGAGCCGGTCGTGGCAAACTCCTTCGTCGGTCTGCCCGCCCCAATCGCCGGCGAGCGGGCCTTTCCAGGTGCGCCGCCGGTGATTCCCCACTCGACCTGGATGCGAGAACGTTGCCTCTCCTGTCACGGAGGAGTTGTCGGATGGCCCGGTCTCGAAGTCACGCATCGCTGGAGAACCAACTGCGTGCAATGTCACGCGTCCTCCGCGACGCTCGAACAGGCGGTCGCGGCAACGACCGATGTCACCGAGCCTGCGACCGCGCTGGCCGTCTCACCAACCGTGCGATAGGGTTTCCCGCCTGTCTTGCTTTCCGAAGCGATATCCGAGGCAGCGCCTAGCGGGACGGTCTGGAGAGCCTATCCCAGGGGCAGTCGATTGCGAATGATCTTGGTGTTCGGATCGCCCGGGATGATTGTGTCGCTCCAGAGCTCACCCTCGAACAGGTACCTCACTTGGATCGCCCTGGCCTGATCGGCCACAAAGGAGGCCTCGGCATCTGCCAGCGAGACCGCTTGATCACTCGAACCGGTGCGCAGCTGAACTTCCTGGATGATCGCGCCGGCTGCCAAATCGGCGAACAAGGCCATGATCTGGTCCCTGGGCCACTCGGCTTGCAAGAGTTCCGGGAGTGGTTCGTTTTCGTTCATGTTGCTGGGAGAGTTGGGCGAAGGAAGGCGGGCATCAGAAGAATCGCATTCTCGGGGGCGGGGCAGACGTAGCGGCAGACGCCGCAACCGACGCATCGATCTTCAAGGATCGTAGGCTTGCCATGCCTGACTTGGATCGCGCCTTCAACAGGACAGCGTTCGCTGCAAACGGTGCAGGTGGTACCGTGATGCGCCAGGCATAGATGTTCGGTCACTTTTGCCGTTCCCATGACCTTGGGAATGGAATGAACCAAAACGCCAGGCTCGCAAGCGGTGATGCAAGGAAAACCTTCGCACATCATGCAGGCAGCGGTGTCCGCTTCGATCGTGGGCGTACCAGCGATCGATCCAAGTCGCTCGGGTGCCTTGCGAATCGCATCGTAAGGACAGGCATCGGCACAATCGTTGCAGCGCGTACAACCAGCCAAGAACTGATTCTCTGCGATCGCGCCGGGGGGTCGAAAGACTGGAAAGGCCCTCGCCGGCGTTGGCGATGTGAGTCGCGTCGGAGCCACCGCCTCAATCGCGATGCCGCTGATGCTTCGCGTGCTCGATTCCTCCGCAGGCGATTTGGTCGAATCGATGTCCGCGGCGGTCTTGGGATACCGCATCACCAGCGGGACGTAATGCGACGGGCGAATCAGCTTCCAAAGTTTTCCTTGCAGCAGATCTCGGCGGTTGATCCGCGGCTTGTCACCGCCATCGCCGGACTTGGACCGCCGTTTCCACATCATTTGTTTGCGACCTTGTTCGGCCCGATTTATGGTAGTCGGAGCGTTTGGAGTCCAAATTTACCATGAGAACGCTCTGCCTGCCCCTGCGCCGGTGCAACGGAATCCGCCACCTGCGCTCCGACTCGGATTGCCCCTCTCCTCGCATCGGCTCGACTCTCCCCAGGAAGGGCGATCGGATTCGTAAACCCTGGCAAAACAAAACCTAAAAGCGGAACACGAGTGTGTAGAATCGGGGTTCATCATGAAAGCTCGATGCAACTGGGAAATCGATGATTCAGTCCACGAACCTACTGGTTGTCGTCGCTTTGGGGCTCGTCGTCTTGCTCTGGGCGGCGGCGTCCCCGGACGAGAGCCAACGCAGCGGTGGGGGAACCAGCCTCGAGATGCTGGCAGCCCCCCCTGGGCCGGAATTCGAACAGTCCAGCGACGCAGGCCTGGAATCAGCGGGCGGGGAACCAGCGGGTCCGGGGAACCACACGCCTTCGCAGTACAAATCCGTCGGCCGACCGGTCCGCCGCTGGTGGAGTTGGCAAGCGGCGATCCGCTGGGCCGCGTTGGTCAAGTCGCCTGCTCTACCTGCCACAGCGTCCGCAAGCCGAACTTGGAGAACCGAGACTCGAGCTCGCTCGATGAATTCCACCAAGGGCTGAAGGTGGGTCATGGCAAGCTCGCCTGTTACGCTTGCCACAACCCGGACGATGCAGACTCCCTCAGATCCGCCGATGGCAGCAAGATTTCGTATCAAGATGTGATGCAGCTGTGTTCACAGTGCCACGGTCCTCAGGCCACCTCCTTCGCCCATGGTGCGCACGGAGGCATGATTGGTTTTTGGGATCTTTCTCAGGGACCTCAAATCAAGAACAACTGCATTGACTGTCACGATCCCCACTCACCGAGTTTCCCGAAGATGATCGTCAGCTTCAAGCCGCGTGACCGCTTCTTAGGAGAAAAGGCTAAGCATGACGACCACGAATGATTCCCGAAACGACCGATCGCTTCCGATCGTCGCCAGCATCTCGCGCCGGGCCGCTGTCAAAGTCGGGTTCGCCACATTAGGTGCGGGGGCCTTCGTTGCAGCCGTCTCTCCGCTTCGAGAAGCGGCGAAGCTCACGAACATGGCGGAATTTTTACAGCAACACTACACCGAATTGAATGATGAGCAGAAGTCCGAAGTGATCGCGAGGTTGGAAGCCGAAACCAAGGAACAGTACGGTGTCGACGTCGTGATCGCGGACGACCGTCCGATCCCGGGCACCAAGTTCGTCTACGCGATCAATTTGAGTGTCTGCAACGGAAACGGCAAGTGCGTCGAGGCCTGCCATAACGAGAACAACCACGATCGAGCAACCAATCAGTCGTACATCCGTATCCTCGAGATGCCAACGGGCACCACGGAGATGGAATATGGCACGACGACGTACTCGGGAGTCGTGCCGAAGGAAGGTAAATTCTATTTGCCGGTCCAATGTCAACAATGCGACGCGCCGCCCTGCGTCGATGTCTGCCCCGTCAAAGCGACATGGAAGGAAGAAGACGGCATCGTTGTCGTGGACTACAACTGGTGCATCGGCTGTCGATATTGTGAGGCCGCCTGTCCCTATCACGCTCGACGCTTCAATTGGAAGCAACCCGAAGTGCCAGCGGAGGAAGTGAATCCGGACCAGAGCTATTTGAGCAATCGCATCCGCCCGGTCGGCGTGGTCGAGAAGTGCACGTACTGCTTGCATCGAACGCGCCGCGGTAAACTGCCGGCGTGCCTGGAAGCCTGTCCGACCGGCGCTGCGTGTCTTCGGAAACATCCTGGACAAGGATTCGGACATTCGCTGGATCCTGGAAAACAAACGCGTTTTGATTCTTAAGGAGCAACTCGGCACCAAGCCGGCATTTTTCTACTACTTCGACTAAGAGAACCATTGACCTGCCGTTTCACGACTCTTGTCGACCGGCGCGAACACCGGACGTGATCGTTCAACAGCGAATTCCATCATGAGCAGCATCACCGCAGCGCCGACCCAAGAGTCTTCCCCTCTGCTGAGTTACCCCAGGTTCATCGCGCGTTCCTTGTGGCTCGCCACCGAAGGCTCGCTCAGCTTCTACGCTTGGATGACGCCATTGACCGCGCTGTCTCTGGTCGGCGCCAATGCTTGGGCCAATCAGGTCGTCGACGGCATGATCGACACCAACATGACCGATCATGTCAGTTGGGGCTTGTACATTGCGAACTTCACGTTCTGCGTCGGCTTGGCTTCAGGTGGAGTCATGATGCTGATCCCTGCCTACCTGTACAACGACGAAGAGATGAACAAAGTCGCGATCATCGGTCAGGCAGTTGCGATTGCCGCAATCGTCATGTGCATCCTTAGCGTCGTCGTTGACATGGGACGCCCCGATCGCTCCTGGCACATGATTCCGGGCATTGGCAAGTTCAACTGGCCGATGTCGATGCTGACTTGGGACATCATCGTGCTCAATGGCTACCTGTTGATCAATCTTCACATTGTCGGCTACCTCCTCTACATGCGGTACCTCGGACGCGACCCAAACCCGAAATGGTACGTACCCTTCATGTTTCTCTCGATCGTTTGGGCGATTAGCGTTCATACGGTGACCGCGTTCTTGTATTGCGGACTCGGAGGCCGTCCCTTTTGGAACTCGGCTCTGCTTGACCCCCGATTCCTTGCCTCGGCGTTCGTGAGTGGGCCCGCCTTCATCATCTTGGTCATGAGAGTGATACGCATCACCTACGGCTACGATTTCAACCCCGGGCCGGCCAGGACCCTGATTCAAATCATTCGCGTCGCAATGATCGCAAACCTACTCATGCTGTCCAGCGAACTGTTCACGTCTTTTTACACCGGAGGTGCGCATGCGGTTGCAATCAAATACCTCTACTTTGGCCTGCACGGCTACCACGGGCTCGTTCCGTGGATATGGTCCGCGATCGCATTGAATCTGACGGGAACTGTTCTTTTCTTCATGCCGGCTGCGTTGGAGCGGAGTTCCGTCCGCATCTTCGCATGCCTGTTTTGCATCATTGGGATTTGGATCGAGAAAGGCATGGGATTGATCGTTCCAGGTTTCATTCCCTCAACACTTCACGAAATTGTCGAGTATTCTCCCAGTCTCGTGGAGTGGAAGGTAACGGCGGGCATCTGGGCATTCGGCCTCCTGATTCTGACCCTCCTGGTCAAGCTGATCGCCAACGTTTTCATGGGACGACTGACTGCGTCGAGCTCATCGACCTAAGCGGTCTTGATTGCTATCCGTTTTCGAAGACTCAAGGTTTGATTCCGCGGTATGGCCCTAGTGCGGTTAGTTGAATCTCGCCTGTCGCACGAGAGAACAAGCCATTCATTCTGGCGATTGGAAAACCACAGCCAGGCTTCTGGCTTCTCATCTGTGGGTACTCCTCCTGATTCTCATCGCTGTCCATGCAAGCAGCCTTTCTAACTCGAGTCGGTCGCGCACCGTGCAGTAGGGAGTCGTCGCACTGCTGACACGAATCAAACCTTTCGCAACGCGATACGCATTGAACCAAGTGACCGCTTGTTGGCAACTGTGGTCTGCCGCAATCACCTGCGCTAGGAAACTCCAAACGGTTTACATCGGCTGATCGATGCACTCGCGATAATCGTCCTTCGGTGCATCGCCAATTCGAGCTACCTCCACTTGTGGCAAAAGGAAGTCCAGGACAAGCGTTGACGCTCTTCGAAGTTTACTTTGAACTTCGAAGGCAGCGTCGTTAGACACTCGCGTGGCACAAACAGTGCAACCGCCAATTGATGTCACTGCCCGTCGAGCGAGTGGGAGAGCATCTCTCTAGATGTGGGCATTTTCACTTACGCCCGTGCCATCTAGGCCTGACTCCTTTTCTACCTTCCGGACAAGTTCCCAAGTCAGAGATTGGAATTGGCGGGCCTCCCAAGCGGTCGGAAACCGGCGTTTGCTCCGGGGATCTGACTGGAACTTGCCTTTTCACATGTTGGCGTTGCAGCCTGTCATTGAACTGACCGCACCAGCACGCGACAATCTTGCGTGGGGCAAACGTGGTGGCCAATGCGACCCGAACGAGACTTCGTATGCAGCCCGAAGCGGCAATCGAATTTGATGCCCTCTGGGAGTCGAGCGACTCACCACCGGATGTGTTCGCCTTCCTCGATCAGCACGATCACACCGATACCGCGGCCGTGCTCGCGGTCTTGCGTCTCGATCAGCAACGTCGCTGGAAAACCTCTCATCCGCTGACCGTCGAGGATTACCTTGCCCGCTTTCCAGAGCTCGCGGCACAGCAGGACCTCAAGCTGAAGCTGGTGATGGGTGAGTTCTCCGCACGGTTGCAATGCAATGTGTCGCCGAGTGTTGATGAGTTCACATCGAGGTTTAGCGATCTAAGTGATCGCCTGAAAAAGCAGCTCTCTGCTGCAGCATCGGCGAATGAGTTCACGAAGCTCGGACCGGAATCCGCCACCGCCCAGACGCGGTCACTCGCGGACGGCCTCAGTGAAACGTTTGAGGTTGATTCGTCGGTAAACGAGACGTGTGGTGACCGCTATCGACTGTCTCGCTTGCTCGGCGAGGGTGGATTCGGGCGGGTTTTTCTAGCTTTTGATACCGAGCTTCACCGTCCAGTGGCCGTCAAGCTACCAACGGCAAAGCGATTTCGCATTCCAGAGCACGCCGAGCTTTATCTCGCCGAAGCCCGCATGGTAGCGAGTCTCGATCACCCCAATATCGTTCCGGTCTATGACATGGGTCGGACGGTAGATGGATCGATCTATGTGGTCTCGAAGTTTATCGACGGTAGCACGCTAGCGGCGCGAAAGAAGGCCGACCGTCCTTCGCATAGTGAGGCAGCAAAACTTTTGGCCGCGGTCGCTCAGGGCCTGCATCATGCTCACCAGCGCCGGATCATCCATCGCGATATCAAGCCGGGGAACATTCTGCTCGAAGAGAGGACGGGACGAGCGTATCTCGCGGATTTTGGACTCGCGATTCGTGAAGAGGACTATCTGCTCGATAACAAAGTCGCGGGCACTCCCGATTACATGAGTCCTGAGCAGGCACGCGGTGAAGGTCATCGATTGGATGCTCGCAGCGATATCTATTCACTTGGCGTGGTCCTGTACGAATTGCTGACCGGTAGCCGACCGTTTCGGGGTAGCACCAAGAACGAAATCCTGCATCAGACTGTATCGATCGAGCCGAGGAGTCTACGCAGTCTTGATGATTCCATTCCGCTGGAACTCGAACGTATCTGCCTCAAGGCGATGTCGAAGCGCAGCTTCGGATCGGTACGCTACCGCGGGCGAGCTTGCCAGTGACCTGTTCAGCTGGCAGCAGGGACCGGAGCAAGCGATTGCAGACCAGCAGATTGTGCCCAAAGGCCTTCGCTCCTTTGACGCAGACGATGCCGAGTTTTTTCTTGATCTTTTGCCCGGGCCTCGGAGCCGGGACGGATTGCCAGAGGGCATTCACTTCTGGAAGACGCGTATCGAGGAAACCGATCCCGACAAGACCTTCAACGTTGGCTTGATTTATGGGCCTTCCGGCTGTGGAAAATCTTCGATGGTCAAGGCGGGACTGCTTCCTCGGCTATCAAAGGATGTGATCGCGATCTACCTCGAAGCGACCCCCCATGACACCGAGTCGCGAATTCTGCGGGGACTGAGAAAACAGGTACCTGAGCTCTCCCCAACGCTTGATTTGGTCGACAGCTTCACATGGTTGCGACGAAATGAAGGTCGCAGAATTGTGGTGGTATTGGACCAATTTGAGCAGTGGCTGCATGCCCACCGCGCAGAACAAGACACGGATCTGGTCCGAGCCCTAAGGCAGTGCGACGGCGGCAGGGTCCAGGCGATCTTGATGGTTCGAGATGACTTTTCCATGGCGGCATCGCGATTCATGCGCAAACTGGAAACGCGGATTCTCGAGGGGCACAACTTCGCAACCGTTGATCTATTCGATGTGCCGCATGCATCGAACGTGCTGATGAAGTTCGGCCAAGCATTCGGCATGCTACCCAGTGAGTTCAGCCGGGTCAGCGAAGAGCAACAGCAGTTTGTCAATGATGTTGCTTTGGGTCTGGCGGCGGACGGGAAAGTGGTTTCCGTTCGCTTGGCGTTGTTTGCAGAAATGGTCAAAGGCAAGCCCTGGGTACCGGCTACCTTGGATGAAGTTGGCGGAACCGAGGGGATTGGTGCCAAGTTCTTGGAGGAAATGTTCGGTAGTCGAGACTCGAACCCGGATCATCTCCTGCATCAAGAAGCGGCGCGCCACGTCTTGATGAAGTTGCTGCCGGAGGTCGGGAGCGAGATCAAGGGGCACATGCGCTCGCACCTGGAACTGCTGGAGGCCTCGGGGTACGACGAGCAATCGGGTGATTTCAACGAGCTGCTAAGGATCCTGGACGGCAAGTTGCGTTTGATCACGCCAACGGACCCGGAAGGATCTCAGACCGAATCCGCGTCCGATCGTCACTCGAAGTACTATCAACTGACGCACGATTATCTGGTCCCATCACTGCGAAAATGGCTGACTCGTAAACAGAGCGAGACGCGTCGCGGCCGAGCAGAGTTGATGCTTGCGGAACGAGCATCGTTTTGGAATGCCAAGCCGGAAACACGGCATTTGCCTTCCTGGCTGGAATGGGCGAGCATCAAATCCTTCACCGAGAAACGGCATTGGACGGAAACCCAGCGAAGGATGATGGAAGCAGCCGGAAGAGCCCACGGTCTGCGTTTGTTCCTACTGATGCTGCTTGGCAGCTCGCTCGCCTTTGCCGGATTCGAGATATGGAATCGAGTGACGGTCGCAACCAACGAAAACCGCGCGAGAGTATTTTGTCACGGCTTTGGCGAGTGCTCACATCGATCAGGTTCCCGAGATCATTGAAATCCTCGAACCCTATCGACCTTGGGTCGAACCCAAACTAGTCGAGGCCATCTCGAGCTACGATCACGAGTCGGCGGAACGATTGAACCTCAGTCTTGCTCTGCTTCCCAGCGATCCTGGCCAACTGGATTACCTCAAACGCCGACTGTTGACCGCCGAGGCTGGCCAGATTCAGACGATACGTGAACTGCTCCGTGATCACAAGAAATCGCTTGTGCCGGAATTGTGGGATGCGGCGCAACGAAACACATCCGATCGCAGCGATCAGCTTCTACAGGTGGCCAGCGCGTTAGCCGAATACGACCCGACGAATGAAGCGAGATGGACGGAGATTGCGGATCAAGTCGTCGACATGCTCGTCAAGGAGAATTCGCTACGATTGGCGGTCTGGATGAAGACGCTTCGGCCAGCTCGCAGTCACTTGATGGGCCCACTCGGTGAAGTGTATCGGAGCACAGATACCAAGACGCTCCCAAACCGAGATCGATCGGGCGACCGACATACTCGAGGAGTACGCTGTCGATGATTCCCAGACACTCACGGAGCTCCTGCTGGATGCGAAACCGGAGCAGTTCGTCGCGCTTTTTGATGAGTTTGCGGCCCACGGGGAGGAGTCCAGAGAAAGTCTCAGGCAAGAACTACGGCGGACTCTGAAGCCCCGCTGGCGGGACTCCCCACTTGCTCCAGATTGGACCGAGCTGCCTGCGGGGCTGCTGCAATCGATCGAACAGGCCGACGGCATGGTGGAGGAGCGTTTTGCGTTTTGCCAAGCCATGCCGATGGAGGAGTTCCGCGGCGTCGTTGATCAGATGCAACTCTCGGGATATCGCCCGATTCGGATCCGCCCCTTCCAGGACCATGACACCATTTGCGTTGCAGCAGCATGGACACGTGATGATCGACCTTGGCGTTGGTTGCTCGACGAGTCTTCGGAAAGGATTTTTGCGGAGGACGAGAAGCAGAGACGCGATGGATTCGCGGCCGTGGACGTGGCTGGGTACATCGACGAAGTCGATGGCTACCCTTCCGAGCGATTTGTCGCAACTTGGGTGCAGATGCTCGAGGATTCGGACGATGCACGCCTCTTTGCGGGTGTACTCTTTGATGACGTCAAAACGATTTACGGAGCGTTCAAGAGCTCAGGGCACCAATTCACGCACTCACTCCAGGCGTTTCGCAGCCTCAACGGCCAACGCCAGTTTTGTGGCGTACTTTTGAAGTTCGATCATCCGTCGACGCTGCTTTTCAATCAATCATCCGAATCGTTCGCGAAGACCGATTATCTGAACAGAATCCTTTGGGACTTGGATCTCAGCCGTGCACGCGAGAAACCGAGTCCTACCGTCCGAAATCGGCAGGCACTCTTCGCGGCCAGGCGTCTCTTGAAGGAGACGCCGCAGTCGGTCGAGGCCCGCTTAGCCGTTGGCTTGGCGTCCTTTCGTTTGGGTGATGAGAAACAAGCCGCAGAACAGCTCGACGGTGTGATTGAGAGTTTCGAATCGGCATCGAAAGAGACCGGAGACAGCGGAGCGTTGCCGGCGCACGCCCTCGACGACGCCTTGCGATTCCGAGCCATTCTTCATGCTCGCAACGGCAACGCTGACGCAGCCAGGCAAGACCTCAAGCGATTGAACGAACGGAACGTCCCGACAAGCGTCAAGACTTGCACGCAGGCAATCGTTTCTGCCCACCTCAATGACAATAGCAAGATGGAACTTCTGGAATCGCTACTCGAGGGAAACCCGCAGGACCACTCAGCGATTTATGAGGTTGCTTGCTGCTATTCGATCGTCTCTGGAATTCTTGATGGCAACAATGTCACACTCTCCAAAGTGTATGCAGAACGGGCCGTCACGTTGATCCGGGACGCCCTCGAAAGCGGCTACCTCGACGAAGAGCGGTTGGAGTCCGATGCTGACCTCGACCCGATTCGCCAGCTCAATGGTTTCAAGAAGCTGCTCGAATCGAACGGTCGCGCTGTCCGTTACGCCGCGGTTTGGAACGACAGTGGCTGGCTTGAGTCCGCGGTTTCCTTTGGACTCGATCCCAAATCGCACCTCGTCAAATGTCGTGAGCTGAACGATAATGGTTATCGGGTCGCGTCGATCAGCACAACTTGGGTCAACGGCCAACGCGTTACCGGCTCGGTATGGTATCGCCCGTTGATCAGCGATGCCGATCGAGAAACGCTGGCTCGCCGACAAGCCAACGCAGCGATAGCCGCGCTCCGCATGGGCGATGCCGATCAGGTCTGGCCGCTGCTGAAGGCGAGCCCCGATCCGCGGCTGCGAACATGGATTATCCATCGTTTCTCGTCGATGGAAGCTTCGCCTGAAACCATCGTTCAGCGGCTGAAAGTGGAGACAGATCCGTCGATTCGACAGGCGCTGACTCTGATTCTTGGCGATGCGGAACCAATCGATCGGGAAGCTTTGGCCCCGCTCCTGCTCGCCGCCTACCAATCCGAAAGCGACGCTGGGATCCACTCCGCAGTGGAATGGGTTCTACGGCGTTGGGGGAACGAGGCCGAACTGAACGAGATCGATCGCAGCTTGGCCAGCGAGATGCCCGAGGGCGACCGAGACTGGTACATCACCAAGCACGGGTACACCATGGTTGTGATTCCCGGGCCGGTGGAATTGCGGATGGGATCCCCATACACAGAGCCAGATCGTAGCAGTCTCGAGCAACTTCACCGCAAGCGAATCGGTCGCAGCTTCGCCATCGCTTCGAAGGAGGTCACGGTCGCTCAGTATCAGGCATTCCGTCGCGAGTACCCGAACCTGGGACGCCAGGTCTTACGGAAATACACACCCGAAGATAACTGCCCACAGGTCTCGGTGACTTGGTTCGAAGCGGCGGCGTATTGCCGCTGGCTGAGCGAAAAGGAGAGCGTTGGCGAGGACGAATATTGCTACCCACCGATCGCTGAGATCAAGCCAGGGATGAAGTTGCCGCCTGACTATTTGCGCCGAACCGGGTATCGATTGCCAACCGAGGCAGAGTGGGAATACGCCTGTCGAGCGAATACGATCACCAGCCGCTACTATGGTGACGCGGATCGCCTGCTCGGGGATTATGCCTGGTACCTCAACGTATCGGACGATCGGACGTGGCCCGTTGCAATGCTCAAACCGAACGGGTTTGGCTTATTCGATATGCTCGGAAATGTTCAGGAGTGGTGCCAGGAAGCTGAAGTGGCATACGCCCCAAGCCTTGGTTTCCTAAGCGAGGACGAAGAAGACACCGAGCCCGTGAACGACTCGGTGCAACGCCTGCTACGCGGCGGCTCATTCGGGCTTTGGCCTCGCGACGTCCGATCCGCTTGTCGCGGCCGCAGCCGAACGCTGAATCGATACAACAACACCGGCTTCCGCATCGCCCGAACTTATGATCCCGCGAGGCAAGAAAGCCCCCCCTAGAATCGTCGGTTCAACACGGAATGCCTCATCCCGTCTCCCAACATGAAGATTTCGTCCCCGAACCTGCGGCCTCTTCTCAAAGACGGCATCTTGCACCACATCAAAGAAGCTTTCCGCGCGAGATCGAAGAAAGCTTGTGCGATCTGATCGCATTCTCGTGATCCGTTGGTTGATTGTGTTTTGTGATTCGATTCGTTCAAGACCGAGAGTGACGGAAGGCACCCTCAGAGATGACAGCCGAACAGGTATTGGATTGTCCTAACCGTTCGCATTGGTTCACGATCCGCGAGCTGGACGGCCCCAATCCATTCACCTGCCCGACCTGTTTTCATCGAACCCTGGTGACGCCGGGAAAAGAACTGTTGGAACCACCCGAGTCGATGTAGGAGGCATTCAATCGACTACCCGAGCCGATCATCAAACACACTCGGGTTGTGCAGCTGGCGAAAAGCAATGGCATCATTCGTCGCGCCGCCCGAAGAGCCCACGAGGATGCAAATCAAGAATCGATCCGCGCGGCGCAACATTCAGACGCTATCCCCCCTCAACCAACGCGTCCAACAACACAACCAAATACCGTGCCGAACAGGATTGGGACAGGCCTTTTTATTTTGCTGTCATGTCCTGACAACCAATTCTCATCAACAAAAGGTGATGCAGAGGGAAAGCCATCAACGCTTCCCCCTGCGTCTTAGCGGCTCCCCGCCTCCGCGATAACTTCTTCTCCTCGTGCCATTCTTCCTCCATACCCGTGGAAATGGCCTTTCCCTGTGCATCGTCCCCTTCCCTCCCGCGCTCCAGATCTGTGCTTCACCGATCCTCAGGCTGTCCGCATTTCTAATGCGCCTCAACTTGGCTCACACCGGCTCCCTCACGATGGGCTGCGCGATTGCCGGTCGAAAGGAATCGGTCAGAGCAACGCCCTTCGCGAAGCAACTGGTTGATCGAGGGAACTGGACCGGCAACAATGGAGTCTTGGGGAAGCCATCAAAACTGGTCGCCCTGCTCTGTCTACCTGCGTTGGATCAATCGAGGTAGCATGCCCACGAACACCCTATCGACACGACCGACGGCTGCTGCCTCGCGAGCCTGGGCGGTCTCGGTAGTGCTACACGTTTTGTTTTTGGTGTTGCTCGCATTCGTTGTCTTGCCGAGCAGGATTCAGCAATCCATCTTGAAGCTGTATGCCTCGCATTCCGAGAGCGTCGCACCTCCCGAATTGATCACCGAAGTTTCCATCTCGGCACCGCTGCCGTCGAGCGTTCCCTCGATGGACACCCCTGTTGACGTGCGGATGTCGCTTCGAACCAACGACATCAAGCCATTGGTTTCCGTTTTGCGTGACCAGTCAGCCAGGCTGGAAGCGATGGCAAGTCTGAAACGACTGGGGACCAGTAAAACGGAATCGGCATCGATGGAGCCGATTCGACCGAAGTCGGATGCGTCCTGGGAGATTCGCCAACCCGCGACCACCGAGGCAATCTCCGCAGCCTATGACGTTGCAGCAGCGTTCGAACCGATCGAGAAGGCGATCCGTTCAGAGATCGACCAAGGCGATACTTTGGTGGTTTGGCTGATGGATGCGTCCATTAGTCTGCAACTCAATCGCAACCTGCTGGCGCGTCGGATCGCGGAATTCCAAACGTCGATCGGTCTCGCGACCAGAGAAGAGGGGCTTCGAAGTCGTGACAGTGAACGCCAATTGTTCACCAGCGTGGTGGCATTTGGCAGAAACGTTGTGGAAGTTCAAGGCCCAACTCTCACTGGGCTCAGGGCGGTGGACGCAATTGCAAGACTGCCGAACGACACCAGTGGCGTGGAGCGGACCATGTACGCGGTGAATCAGGTGGTTCGCCTCTATCGAGGAAAGCGTCGAAGCGAGCGGATGATCATCATTGTGCTGACCGACGAATCAGGTGATGACGGGCTAGCTCTGGAAGCAACGATTGCGAACTGTCGGAAGAATGGAGTCGCCGTACACGTCATTGGCCCCACAGCGGTGATGGGGTTGGAGGAGGGTTCACAACTCTGGACAGTCCCTGCCAACGGGCGACCACTTCAGTTTTTATTGAGAGTCAACCGTGGACCGGAAACCTGTCTACCGGAACGTGCATTGTTACCGTATTGGCACGAAAGTCCGTTGACTGCCTGGCGACCCGGTGTACGTCCCGCCGACTCGGTACCCTGGTACGGCGGTGAATACCGCGAGGGCGTGCTCTCGGGATTCGGTCCCTACGCGCTGACGCGATTGGCCCTCCAAACTGGCGGCAGCTACACGCTGTACGACCGGGGCGAAAACGATCGGTATGATCAGAACCAACTACGTCGGTACTTCCCGGAGTACGATTCGCTCTTTGAGTATCAGGCATCGATTCAAGATCGCCCACTTCGGATGTTTGTGGCCGAAGCAGCCGCGGCGACGCTCCGAGAGAGTGAAATCTTCACGCCGCTGAGCATGATGTTTTTTGGATCTCGCAGCACGAAGTATCCCTACGCGCCGATGTCCGTCTACATGGAACCTCTCACGTTTCCCCGCAAGCTAAAGAACGCACTTGTACTGGAACAGAGAAAGGCACAGTGCGCCTCGCAGCGAATTGACATGCTGCTGGGACAGATCGCCGAGCCAGAGCTCGAATATGAATATGCCAAAGAAGAATCGCCCCGATGGCGAGCCTGGTTTGATTTGACTCGGGGAAGATTACTGGCGATCTCGGTTCGTTACCATGAATACATCGCAACCTGTGAAGAGTTGCAGAAGACCCGGTTCAACGAACTAGCCAATGAAGTTCGTCTGGTGCCAGGAAACCAGTTTCGCGTCTCCTCGTCTGCGAGTATGTCGCAGCAAGCTGTGCGACTCCTGGAACGTTGCCGAAGTGAAAACCCATCGACGCCTTGGGCTGATCTCGCCGCATGGGAGATGCAAACCGCGTTCGGCATCGAGGTGCTCACGAAAGCCATTCCGCGTCCACCCCCCGCGCCGCTGAGCACCGGACTGCCAAGCTCAGGAATCGGCTCGGGCGGCGGTCAGGGATCGCTGTCGTTTCCTTCACTTTGACGATTCCCCAATCCAAGCCGGTTTGATCCAGGCGCGCCCTGACGAGAATTCTACCTCCACCCAACTGCAACGCGAATCTTAGTGCTTTCCCTGTCGATTGCACCACCCAAAAGAGAGGGCATCGGGCTAAGATGGGTGGTTCAGTTTTGGCGCCCCAAGAGCCGCCAGCCGCGAACACTTGGGGACCAACGCTCGACAAATTCGAGGTGGCGGTTCATTTCTTGTTCGCTACCCCGGAGGGGACAGAGTCGCAAACGCCCGACGGATCAAGTGAAGAATCGCATGCGAATTGAACATCATGAACCGAGCAGGGCGGCTCACCGCCGAGCGTGCAGCAGATCAGGTCCCGGACGTGTCCATCCATCCGGGTGTTGAAAGGTATTGGAGTCGCTGGCTGGCCCGCTGCGTTTGGATGGCGGTGCTGTGCGGCCTTGTGGGTGCCGGATCGGCGTACGCTTGGATTCTGCTTCAGCCAGCGACGTATCGATCCACCGCGCGATTGCAGATCGTTGACCAGGGCACCGGGACGACCGCCAGTGACCGTGAATCCGAGACCTTGACTTCATTGGGCGACGAAGTCTTCGTTGTACGAAGTGAGCAAGTCCTTCGTCGCGCAGCCAGTTCGGCTGATTTGAGTAGCTCGCCCCCCTTCACGGGCATGAGCGCCCAGGAAGTAGCGGCGGCACTCGCCGAGAGTCTCGAACTGGTTGTCCAGCCGGCCAACTCGCAGCTCGTCACCAACGTGATTCAGATCGAATACGACGTGCCCGCACCGACTACGTCGCAGCGCGTCGTGCAGGCGATTCTCGATGCCTATCTCCAGCACAGCCAAGAGAAGTTCGAAAAGGGGGACGTCGAAGCTCTTTCGCAAATCCTGGCCGCGCGCGACGAAGCGTTCGAGAAACTGCAAAAGATGGAGCTTGAGCACAATAAGTTCCTGAAGGGCACCAATCTTCTATTTGTCGACAATGAACCGATAAGTGTGCATCGGAAAACGGCAGACCGTTTCCTTGCCCAGCGCGAAGAATTGCTGATCGAAAAGTCGCAGCTCGAAAGTCGTCTGCGCTCGGCCGAACGAAACCTGCAAGAGAGCGACCCTCAAACGGTCATGCTCGCCCTGAAAGCTGATTCGGAAACCGCCTCGGATGTGATCGACCAGAACATTTCGCGACAGCTTGAACGATTGCAGAATGAACTACGCGACCGCGCGTCGGTGCGCACTCGTGAATCGAGCCTTCTGCCTCTGCAGTTGGAACGCGACGCACTTCTGAAAAAATTCGGGCGTAGCCATCCGCAGATCGTCGGGATTCAGACGCAGATCGATGTTGTCGAGAAGCAGATCGCCAGGATGCAAGCCGAGGAAGAAGAGAAGGAAAGGCTTATCAAGAAGGTCATGTCGATTGGGGGAAAATCGGATGCCGAGGAGGGTAAAGAGGGTGAGCTCGACCCACAAGCAGAGCTTCGAAAACGTGTTGAAATGGCGATCGCGGCACTGAAGCAGCAACTAGCATCCATCGAACAGCAACTTGAGTCGGTTAATGATTCCTACCAAACGGAGTCAGCTGCGGCCAAAGAAGAGGTCGAGGCTGTGCGCGAATCAGAGCGATTCGAACGCGATATCGAACGTCAGCGTGAACTGTACGAGAAGATTCTGGCTCGCATTGACGACGTCAGTCTCTTGTCCGCGGACCAAGGCATCGCAGTCTCGGTGCTCGATAGTCCACGCTTGGGCGTCAAGGTCGAAAGACCGATGGGTAATCTGACCACAATCGGCGGGTTCATCGGCGCGCTCGCTGGCCTGATTCTCGGAATGATGTTTCCTCCCCGCCAACGTTCCTTTCATCATTCCAACCAAGTCGTCGAGGACCTGCGGATGCCGGTACTGGGACACGTGCCCCCTTTGCCGACGATCGAAGCCTCCCAAGCACCGGCGGGTGCGTTGGAACACACTCCGATCGATCCGAAGCTCTGTACGGTCGGTGCACCTTACGGAGGCGCTGCCGAAGAATTCAATGCAATTCGCACGGCTTTGCTTTGTAGCGACGCCGCGAAAGACAAGCAGATCATCCAGGTCACCAGCGCCGCTCCAGGTGTCGGCAAATCAACCGTGACAGCAAACCTTGCCGTTTCCATCGCCCGAACGGGGAAAAGAGTACTCTTGATCGACGCTGATTTCAGACGCCCCAAGATCCAGGGACTCTTCGGACTACCTGAATCTCGCGGCTTGGGGTGGTTGCTCGACCACGCACCGCCAACTGATGAGCCGAAGGAGTTGGCCGACCAAATTCGGGATGTGATTCAGCAGGGGCCGGTTGCAAACCTTTCGGTGATGGCTGCTGGGTCGACTCAGGGAAATCCCTCTGACGTCTTCTCCGGAGATTGCATCACGTTCGTTTACGATGCCCTTCGAGACATGTTCGATCGCGTCCTGATTGATTCGCCGCCAATCCTCGCCGTGACCGATACCAGCGTCCTGGCTCGCAGAGCAGACGCCGTTCTGCTGGTCGTTGGGTCCGAACAGAGCGACGTGCAGCAGGCAACACGTGCGACCGACATGCTTGCGAAGCTAAGGGCGAATGTCATTGGCGTCATCGTCAACGGCAACGACCATGACGGGGCAACCGAAAAGGGATATCGCGTCTATCCAGCCCCCTACGACTTTCGTCTCAGCTCCACCTCGGTCCGAGCAGAAGACGGCCATTCGCACGACGAGTGAGCTGAAAAGAGAAGCTGTAGTTCGCGATCTCTACAAGAAATACTCGAACAAATCTTTGCTCCTCAAGACTCTCTAGTTTGCCGATCGCCGCGAAAGGTGCATGCTTTGGGGGACGTACGGGTATTTTGAATTGAGGGTTTCGTCAGTGACCGAAACTTCTGATGCAACCGTGACGTTACCGTCTCGTCGAGCTTTTACATTGCTGGAACTTGCGGTTTCGCTGGGCATCATCGCAATCCTTTTGGCCATTGCGATTCCGGCTGTTCAAGCGGTCCGGGAAACGGCCCGTCGCACGCAATGCGAAAGTAATCTACGGCAAGTCTTGTTGGCAACGCTATCGTGACCTTCGCCAGAAAATACGCTTCCTAGGTGGTGTGGACTTTCTGGGGACTGTTCGAGTGGAATTGCGGTGTTGTTGCTCCCAGCGCATCGATCCGTAGTTGATACCACTCAGGTTGAAGCTGCGGTAAGGATTCTGTCTGCTGATCCTCCGAGCGTGGGCCGACGGCATCGAGACGACAAACGCCACCAACAGGATTGCCAGCGGCAGAATTTTTTTGTGAAGGTTCATGTTTCCAATTGAAGCGGGTACGCATGCTGCGACCTCAAGCCCGACGGAACCCGATTGGCCGCTTTTTTTACATTCTACCCTTCCCCGTCTTTGCTGAAGCGAAAATCTCCTCGAATCGCGACTGGTTCATGGGGGCGTTCGGTTCGGGCTACCGAATCGGGTTGGGTTGCTGGAGAAGCGGGACCGATGATTCCATCCAGTCGAACGGCAAATCTGTTCGGTGAATTGGTAGCTGAATATCTGCGGCAGGTTCTATCACCTCCGGACATCAATGCTGATCCATGGGAGACCGTGCTTCAACAATTGTGGAATGCAATTGAGCAATCTCCGGGACTGGAGTGGTCCCAGAAATCGATGAGCAAACAACTCGGTATCTCAACCGCTACGTGGCAGCGTTTGGTGCGTCGACTATTCAATTCCACGCCCCAGCGATTTTCGTCAGGATGTGGCGGTCAGTGAATTTCTGGACAAGACATCGGCTCGCAAGAGATAGGTCAGGCTAGAAAGCCTAGCGTTCGTCGACCTTTCCAGGCTGACACTTCTTCCCGAACGATGGTACGTCAATCTTGACGACGATCTGGGCTCCGGGCGTGCTCCATCTTCAGCTGCTAGCCCCGCAGAAATCGTCGCTCATCGTCGAGCATCTGCACTATACTGGCGATCTTGCGAAGCTTGGTTGTTGGTGCGACCGGATTTCTTTGGAGGATCGGCAAGTGTCGAAGTGCTTTACGTGCCTGTTGGCGGGAATCTTAGCACAGTCGATGTATGTCGTTGCGATCGGCCAGAGCGAGCAAACGAAAACAGTGGGGAGCAGACCCGGGCAAGTCGCTATTTCGAGCGACGAACAGAAACATACTGAGTTCTTCGAACGCAAGATCCTGCCCGTTCTCGTTTCCCGTTGTTACGAGTGTCACTCCCAAGCGTCGGCGGAGCTCGAAGGTGGACTCAGATTGGATAGTCGTGCCGGGCTTCGGCACGGTGGTGATTCCGGTCCTGCCGTCGTGCCGGGAAGCGAATCTCAAAGTTTGCTTCTGACCGCGATCACTTCCAAGGACAATCCGATGCCGCCGGACGAACCGCTTGACGCGGAAGTCGTGACGGATTTTCGTTCGTGGATCATAGCCGGCGCCTTCGATCCACGTGATGCAGCGGAGGAGTTGCCGTGGCGAGAACCTGACTACAGCGAGGCACGTGAGTACTGGGCGTTTCAGCCGGTCGAGCCACAGCCGGTCCCGCAAGTAAGCGACCAGACCTGGTGCCTGTCGCCAATCGACAACTTCATCTTGCAAAAACTCGAATCACGAGCCATCACGCCGGCGGTTGATGCGGCACCCGAACAACTACTCCGTCGCGTCACGTTTGATCTGACGGGGTTGCCTCCTACGCTTGAGCAGATCGATGCCTTTCTCGCCAATCCAAGCGACCAGGCGTATCGTCGGATCGTCAATGATCTTTTGGACAGTCCGCAGTATGGTGAGCGTCAGGCACAGCATTGGCTCGATGTAGTTCGTTACGCAGAAACGGAGGGCTTTGAATACGATCGATTGATGCCTGATATCTGGAGGTTTCGTGATTATGTGATCAGCGCTTTGAATGCTGATATGCCTTACGACCAATTTTTGATGGAGCAAATTGCGGGCGATGAGCTGGGTGACAATCCCACGCTACGAATTGCAGCAGGCTTTCATCGCCTGGGTGCCGTTCGCCGCAACGCGGGCAATCAAGCGGTAGCGAGCAGTCGCAACGAGGTGCTGACCGAACGTACGGACATCATTGGCTCTGCTGTTTTGGGGCTGACCGTCGGATGTGCTCGCTGTCACGATCACAAATTCGATCCGATTCCTCAACGGGATTACTACCGGCTTCAAGCCTTCTTCGCCGCAACTCAAGAGGACAACGTTTCGCTGCTGGATGGCCCCGAGCACGAGCGGCTGGTTGCCTTGAAGACCGAGCTGGAAGCCAAGATTGCGGAACAGAAAGAGATCCTGCAAGGCTTGGAAGGTGACGAGGCGTTACGTGTGAAGGCTGAGATTCAGGAACTCGAAGCACAGCTCCCTCCACCCGGCCCTACCATTTGCAGCATCAAGAATGATTGGCACGATGCGTCTCCCATCTCCGTACTCAAACGCGGTGATCCCGACTTGCCTGGCCCAACGGTCGGTATGCGCAACCTCGGTGTGCTGTCTGCCGACGATGCATGGGAATTGCCATTCGATGCCCAGCAACCACGGACCATCCTGGCGAGGCAGCTCGTTGATCCCACGCATCCGCTCACGACGCGTGTCATCGTGAATCGCCTTTGGCAGCAGCACTTTGGAACAGGGCTGGTGAGCACGGCCAACGATTTTGGAAAGAACGGCTCAAGACCATCTCATCCGGAATTGCTTGATTTTCTGGCTCAGCGGTTTGTGGCCAGCGGTTGGCGTTTCAAGGATTTTCATCGAGAGATCGTCACCAGTCGGGTGTACCGGCAAGCCTCCGCCACAACCGTTGCCGCCGCAGCGATCGACCCAGCCAATCGGCTCTTGAGCCACGTCACGCGACGACGACTCAGTGGGGAAGAGATTCGCGATGCCATGCTGAGCATCTCGGGAAGCATCAATCCTCAGATGGGCGGACCGAGCATTGTGCTTCCGGTCGAACAGGAACTAGTCGACCAGCTTTACAAGCCGTCGCAGTGGGAAGTCAGCGAGGACGCGCAGCAGCATCACCGTCGTTCGATTTACCTGCTTGCCAAACGCAACTTGCGACTGCCCTTCATGGAGGTATTCGACCAACCCAGTTCGCAAACAAGCTGTGCGGTGCGCGAGCAGAGCACGCACGCCAGGCAGGCGCTCGAGCTCTTGAACGGTCCGATCGCCAACGAACTTTCCGCAGCATTCGCTCGTCGACTGACGAGAGAGGTGGGATCGGATCCACAGGCGATCGTGCAGCATGCCTATCGATTGGTCACAGCTCGTGAGCCGACGGCATCCGAGTTGGCAATTTCGCAGGAGTTTGTCCAAGAGGTTGGCTTGGATGAATTCGCATTGGCAATGTTTAACTTGAACGCGTTCCTCTACGTCGATTGATTCAAGAATCGATTCCTATCGGATGAAAGCTTGCCGCAAATGAACGCACTCGGATTCAATGGCCGACGACGGAGTTTTCTTCAGCAGTCCTGCTGCGGGATGGGGGCATTGGCGCTCAACACGCTGCTGCGACAGTCTGCGATGGGTGAGACCGCTCGTTTCGACGGCAAGGCGAAGTCGGTCATCTTCCTGTTCATGGCGGGTGGTCCAAGCCACATTGAGACCTTCGACCCGAAGCCACTCTTGAACCAGCTGCATGGCCAACCACGTCCCGCTGCGTTTGGGGAAGCCAAGTATCAGTTTGTTCAATCCGATGCAAAGCTGCTCGGCTCTCATGTTCGATTTGAGAAGCATGGAGAGAGTGGAATCGAAGTCTCCACGCTATTTCCGAATGTCGCCAAATGCATTGATGACATTGCGGTGGTTCGCTCCTGTTACGGCGACTCCGTTGTCCATTCAGCCGCCCAGTATGAACTCTTCTCCGGAAGGATCGTGCCCGGCTTTCCCAGCATGGGTTCGTGGATTGTCTATGGTTTAGGATCGGCGACCGATTCCTTGCCAGCCTATGTGGTGCTGCCGGATCCGGATGGTGCGTTGGAGGCAGGCCGCCCGATGTACATGAACGGTTTTCTGCCGGCCGCACATCAGCCGCTGATGCTGTTGCCCGGTGAGCGTCCCGTGCTGAATCTCGACTTGCCGCCGCACGCCTCAGCAGCGAAGCGTCGTCGGACGCTGGAGCTGATCCGACAATTGAACGAAGCGGTGCTGGCCAACAGCGACGATGAGTTCGAGGCGAGGATCAAGAGTTACGAACTCGCATTCAGAATGCAGACGGAGGCACCGCAGGTTTTTGATCTTACGGATGAAACGCAGGAAACGCTGGATCTGTACGGTGTTGGAGGCGAATCGACGCACGACTACGGCCGTCGTTGTTTGCTCGCGCGACGCCTGGTTGAGAAAGGCGTTCGATTCACGGTCGTCGTATCCGGAGGCGGGCCTGGTGATCGTCAGTGGGATGCCCACAAGGACATCGTCGAGAATCACAATCGCAAGGCGGGGCAAACGGACCAGCCGATCGCTGCACTCCTGATCGACCTGAAACGCCGCGGGCTTCTCGATTCAACGTTGGTGGTGTGGGGTGGCGAATTCGGACGATCACCAGAGGCTCAGTCTTCCAAGGGGCGTGATCACCACAATCTCGGATTCTCGATGTGGATGGCCGGGGGTGGAATCCATGGCGGCCAAGTTGTGGGCGCGACCGATGAAATTGGCTTGCGAGCGATCGAGAAGCCCTATCACTTCCGAGATATTCACACCACCATTCTGCACCAACTCGGAATTCATCAAGACGAGCTCACCTACCCGCATCTAGGACGTGAAGAACGACTCACGCAGATTCACGGCAAAGTCATCAACGAAATCGTTTAGCCGCCGCTTGAGGTAGGTTGGATCAAGCAGGTACCGCCGAATGCAGGCGTCGGACAATAACCCCTTCATCCAATCGAAAAGATGGCGTCGCTGCGAACGACCTATGTTCGCCGACCCAACAATCCGCTAACGCATCCGCAACTTTCCTTCAGTTAGTAGAGACTCAGGCTCGGGAAAGATGAGTCAGGCTAGAAAGCCTAACGTACGCCGGACTTTTCATGCTGACCCCTATTCGCGATGGCTAAATCTCCGATCCGCTTGCGATACAATCACAGGCTGGATGCTCATTCCACTCTTCTCCGGGTCCTACGATGCAATCGCTACGCTTTTCTTCTCTGACATCGGTCATTGGGTTGTTCGTGCTCGCCCCATGCCTGGCACAGGAACCAAGACGGGCCAGTGCAGATCCCTTAGGCGGTCCGGGTAAAGAAACAGACGATCCGTTTAACAGTCGATCAACTCCTCCACAACATCACGGAACAGCCGAAGTCACACGAGCCGATTCCAAAGAGACCGAACCAGCGAAAGACGCGGGTCCGCTCAGCCCAGAAGAAAATATCCGCGCGGAACTCAACCACAAGACTTCCATTCGTTTTGTGGAAGCACCCCTCGCGGAAGCGGTCAAGAGATTGTCGGAAGCGCATCAGATTCCGATCCTGATTGATTTGCGTGCTTTGGAAGAAATCGGACTCTCAAGCAAGGAGCCGGTGAACCTTACCGTAAAAGACATCAGTCTCCGAAGCGCACTTCGTTTGCTTCTCAATGATCTTGAACTGTCTTACATGATCCGCAACGAAGTCCTTTTGATCACCACGGAGGAATCCGCTGAACAGAATCTCATCGTGCGAGTATTCCCGCTTCCGGCATCGTTGATTGGTAGTGAAGATAGCGTCATCAAGGCTGTGCAATCAACCGTCGTCCCGGACATATGGGAAAGCTTGGGCGGTCCAGCCAGCATTGTTTCTGTAAAAAATACCTTAGTCGTTTCCGCAACCGAGACCGTTTTGGAGGACGTCGCATCGCTCCTAGAAAAGGTGACCGCAGCCACTGTCTCAGCGAGCTCAGCAAAAGCACCCGATTGAATTGCGTTACGCTAACTGGACAGCATCACTCAGGCGGTGACCGACGTCAAACGCACGCGTGTGTACCGGATCTGCCATTGGCTTTCATCAGTTCTGGAGAACAGAATCTTGTCGCGATCTTGCCTCTTGGTCACGCTCGTCACCGTTTGCTTCCTATTGGGATGCCCGTCGCGAAGTTCCGCTCAGACCCTTGGTCTGTTTCAGTCTGCCGTGGACATTGGAGATGTGGGCCGAACGGGAAACGCTGTGTACGACGCCGACGCAGATACCTACACCGTTAGCGGTGGCGGTGAGAACATGTGGTTTGCCAAAGACGAGTTGCATTACGTTTGGAAGCAGGTTCGCGGAGACGTTTCGCTGGCCGCTGACGTTCGCTGGCCGCAGGCCGGCGGCGATGCGCATCGCAAGGCCTGTCTGATCATTCGGCAGTCACTCGATCCAGATTCGGCTTATGCCGATGCGGTCGTTCACGGCGATGGACTCTGTTCGATTCAGTATCGCGAAACCGCCGGCGATGCGACGCATGAGATTCAATCGAATGTGACCGCTCCCCAGCGTATCAAGATCGAGAAGCGAGGAAGTTACGTATCGATGAAGGTCGGCGACGAAGCCGATGGGATGATGCCCGCCGGCGGCACGTTTCGAATCGAGTTTGACGAACCGTTCTACGTCGGCCTTGGTGTTTGCGCCGATAACGACGAGCGACTGGAAACAGCCGTCTTCTCTCAAGTGGTGATCGAGCGGGATTTACCCAGCCGGACGACTGGAGCGGTGGAAAGCACCCTTGAGACGATTTCGATCGCCTCGACAGACCGGCGAGTGGTGTATCACACCAGGGATCGGATCGAGGCCCCCAATTGGCTTGCCGACGGCGAAACGCTCCTATTCAACGGAGCCGGTTGGCTCTCGTCTATCTCTCGCGATGGGGGGACGCCGACGAAGATCATCACGGGTGACCTGACGCGACTGAACACTGATCATGGCATCTCGCCGGACGGCCGCACGATTGTGTTCAGTGACCAAACGAGAACTGGCGGATCAAGAATGTACGTCATGCCACTGAGCGGCGGTGAGCCGAAACTGATCACTGACGCGGCACCAACCTACTGGCACGGTTGGTCGCCGGACGGCAAGACGCTGGCCTACTGTGCGGAAAGATCCGGCGAATTCGACATCTATACGATTCCGGTCGAAGGGGGAAAGGAAACCCGACTGACATCCGCGACAGGGCTCGATGATGGTCCGGACTATTCGCCCGATGGTAGGTGGATTTACTTCAACTCCGATCGCACGGGTACGATGCAAATCTGGCGGATGCGCACAGATGGATCCGGCCAGACTCAAGTGACAACCGACCCGTATAACGATTGGTTCCCACATCCATCACCGGATGGGAAATGGATCGTCTTTCTTTCCTATGAGAAGGACGTGAAGGGACATCCTGCGAACCAAGACGTGCGACTGAGAATGATGCCCGCGGACGGTGGAGAAATCAGAACCCTTGCCAAGCTGTACGGAGGGCAAGGGACAATCAATGTTCCCTCCTGGTCACCCGATAGTCGCAACGTAGCCTTTGTGAGTTACCAGCCAGTGTTTGAATGATGGCCAACCCGCGCGTGCGCGTCAAAGTAGCCGCGAATCTCACGAACTGGTACGAATCGGAGGATGGTCTTTATCGGCTTCATTCGTGCCAGAAACGAGTTCCGTCTCTTTGACGCCAATCACATTCTTCCTGGCAGAATCATGATGGGCAAAACGACAAGACCAAGGTCTCTGACCAGTCGATCATCATCATTCTGACCAGCATCATTCTGCTAAAATCCCTCCTGCAATTCTTGATCGGCTCCATCGCACACTACAATGTCTCCCGTGCTGACTTTGCGACCGATCCCTTGCTGCACGAGACCGATTGATGCGATTCTTGATTCTTGGCTTGTTGATCCCGCTAGCTATAGGTAACGATTGCCAAGGACAGCAGGCAACCGAAAAGTTGCGAGGCGTTTGCTTCAGTTCCGTTCGCGACAATGAAAGTCCAGCGAGGCAGATTCATGCGTTGCCATCAGCGATCGAAAAAGACGTCGCATTCGCCAGCAAGTTTTGCGAGGCGATCCGAACCTACACGGTTCAAAACACGAGCTACCTGATCCCTGAGTTTTGCGAGAAGTACGACATCGACTGCATCGTTGGAGCCTGGATTGGTCCGGCTCGATGGCAAAACGATGCTCAACTGGAATTGCTCACGCATTTGGCAAGGGGAAGCAACGAGCGGATCAAGGCAGTGATCATCGGCAACGAGGTGTTACACCGCGGCGACTGCAGCGAATCCCAATTGATCGACTACGTGCGAAAGGCGAAAGCGTCGATCGACGTGCCCGTCGCAGTGGCCGATACCTGGCGGGCTTGGATCGAGCATCCAAAGCTTGCTGCCGAGGTCGACATTTGCGGGGTGCAGATCTATCCCTACTGGGAAGGCCTTTCGATCGAGGGGGCAGCGGAATACACAGTGCGTCGCGTCCGTGATGTGCAGCAGCAGTATCCCGACAAACGCATCGTCCTGACAGAATTTGGTTGGCCGACCGATGGAGATTCCCTGGGACAGGCCGAAGCAAGCGGGGTCAATGCCGCCCGCTATATCCGCGAGGTGATTCCTTTGTTGGAACAGAACGATATCGAATACTACTACTTCGCGGTCTGGGATGAGCAATGGAAGGTCGGCCCCGAGGGCGGTGTCGGCGCCCACTGGGGACTGTTTCACTCCGACGGAACCATCAAGCCCGAGTTTCAAGACGTGCTTCCCAGCGACGTCCATGCCGGATCCATGCGTCCACCACGCAGCGTTACGTTTCGACTTGCCGTTGACGAAGGCCGTAACGAATCGGTGACGCAGGTCGCCCTTGGAACTCCGTCCTCGGACCCGTCAGGCGCCGAGATTACCGGACGCGGGCCTGGTTTGGAGGTTACGCGAAGCCCGGCGGGTGAAGCGCCCTATGCGGGACTTCGCCCCCTTCGATTGAGGCAGGAAGAATCAGTTGAGACCAAGGAGGACGATGGAGATGAACTGGATGACCATGGCGTTCCGCCGTCGAACATGGGTGCGCCGACTGATGACCAACGAACCGAATTCGAAAAGAACTCGGGGCGATCGACTGAGAGCGAGCAGAGCCCAATCAGATCCAGCGATCCTATCGGATCCAGCGAATTGCACGGCGTGTGCCTGAGTCTTTTTCGCGACAACGAAACGCCGCACTTTGGGATCACGCCGTTGCTGTCCGAGCTCCGCGAGGATGTGACCTTTGCAGCGAAACTGGCGCGCGCAGCACGAACCTACAGTGTTAGCGATTCCTTTGCGTTGGTCCCAGAGATTTGTGGCGACGTGGGTATTGACTGCTTCCCAGGCGCGGCGTTGGGGAAATACCCGTGGCTGAATGACCTGGAGTTGGAGATGCTCATCCGGGTCGGCCAAAGCGGCAACCCGAGAGTGAAAGCTGTGATCGTTGGCAATGAAGTCCTCCATCGCGGTGACTTTTCCGTCGATCAGTACATCCAGTACATTCGTCGCGTGAAGCGACAGGTGGATATCCCGGTCGCGACTGCGGAGCTGTTGCACAGTTGGATGGAGCATCCTGAACTCGCGGACCAAGTGGACATCCTTGGTGTCCAGATCTATCCGTATTGGGGCGGCCTGGCGATTGAAAACGCCGCTGCCAACACACTGGAAAGCGTGCAGGAATTGCAAAGCCGATTTCCCAACAAGCGAGTCATTTTGACCGAGTTCGGTTGGCCAACCGATGGCGGGAACATCGGCGATGCGTCGGCGAGTAGCGAAAACGCGGCGACCTACTTTCGAGAAGTGATTCCTCTGCTGAATCAGAACAAGATCGAGTATCTTTGGTTCGCGATGTGCGACGAACAGTGGAAGCAGCAGGATGAGGGTGGGCCCGGCCCACATTGGGGCTTGCTGCTTTCCAATGGTCGAGTGAAGCCTGCTTTGGAGTCACTGCTACCGACAGCTGCCGCGGAAGGGATGCGGCGTCCACCTCGCAAGCTCGAGTTTGCCGACTAATGCATCGTCAAATCTTTATGTGGGGGTGATGTCGATCGGCGGCAAGCACCGCCCCGATCAAAATGTCTGTTTCGAAGTGTTACTTTGGAACGGTGGAACGGTCATGTCGCCTTGTCTAGAGAAAGACTGGATCGCAGCATTCATGCCGCGTGGATCCCGTTGCTTGTATCACCTTCACTCCCGAGCCCCCATCGATGACACATTCACGCACCAAGCTGTTGGCAGCAGGTTATTGCCTACTGGTATCGATTTCATTTTATGCTGTGACTGCTCAAGAAGCAGGAACCAAACCTTCTGTCGTATTGAACTGCTTTGGGTTGGACGCAACGAATCCGAGTGGGCTTCGTGAGCTCTTGCGTTACCGACCCTCGCACAAAGTATTGATCAGTGCTCATCGAGGGGGAGCCCAGCCTGGATTTCCGGAGAACTGCATCGCCACATTCGAACACTCGCTTGCACACGGCTGCGTAATGTTGGAAGTCGATCCCCGCCTCACCAAGAATGGGCAGGTTGTGTTGCACCATGACGCCACTCTCGATCGGACGACCTCCGGTAGTGGACCACTGGTTGAAAAGACACTGGCGGAGCTAAAGCAATTGACGTTGACCGACTTGGAAGGAAAACCAACTGAATTGCAGATGCCAACGCTCGACGAAGCGATTCAGTGGGCGCGGGGCAAGACGGTCTTGGTCCTGGACCAAAAGGATTTGCCACTACAGCGACGCATCGACGCCATCACCGAAAACGATGCGGAAGGTTTTGTGATGTTGATCATCGGCAGTGTCAGTGATGGGGTAGCGGTCCACCAAAGCAACCCAGACATTGTCATGGAAATCATGGTGCCGGACCTTCAGCGAGTGAAAGCGATTGATGAGTCGGGGGTCCCCTGGGATCGATTGATCGCTTTTGTTGGCCACCAGCCGCCGGCCGATTCGGCGCTCATCGAGGCGATTCATCAGCGCGGCGCGATGTGCATGGCGGGAACGTCACGAAATCTCGACAAGGACCTGGCTGGGCAAGGCAGCGGAAATCGCGAACTGCGAAAACGGTATCATGATTTGCTGGATTTCGGCATCGACGTGATTGAAACGGATCTGCCCATCCAGCTACATCAGGTGTTCATGCCGCGCGACTGATGTATCCAGCGCGTTCTTTCGCAGAGCCGACGATGCGAAATATGGAAGCAATTTTCGAGGAAACACTGACTGCGTTTGCCCCAGCCTGTTTGCTTCGTGTTTGGGTCCTGTCATTCGCCCTCGGCGCAGCGAGTGTCATTCCCGCGCATGCCCAAGCACTGACGCTCGAACTGTCGAAGGTTGTGGAAGGCGACGTCAACTGGGACTGGACTCAGGCGCGAACGGCGTACGTGCCCGGCCAGTCGCCACTCTGGCTAACCATGATGTCGCGAACTGCGAAAGTCGGAGCCCATGGGTACCTCGACGTGTTCCTGTCGGTCAGTCGCGATTTCGGAATGATGTGGTCGTCGCCGGAAGTGATTCCCTCGCTGAGGCGTGCGCCACAGACCGACGGGTACGAAGTCGTCGCCGGCGATTTATGGCCAACCTATCACCCGATGACCCGCACCATTTTGGTCACCGGCAAGACATCCATTTCTCCAACCAACGGCCGTGGACTTTCGATGACGGTCTCTCACTCGGCAGTTACCACACCCAGCAGCACTGGATGACTATTGGTAGAGAGCTGTATCTGGTTTACACTCGGCGCGGTGCAGACAACGACCACATCATGCGACACCGCGCTCCGCTGTTCATTGCTGAAGTGGATCCGGTCAAGCTTCAAATACGACGGTCCACGGAACAAATCCTCGTCCCGGAGAATCATGCTACGCTCGGCAACTCCGGTGTCTGTGCGATCAGCGACAAGGAAGCCTGGATTACCGTCTCCGAAGGACAAGTCAGCCAAGGAAAGCGCGAGGGCGAAAGCAACAAGGTCATTCTAGTAAAAGTCACACATCGCCCCTGAGTTGATGACCGTTCTGAAATTCACCGAAAACCACAAGTCGGTCGAAAGCAAAGCATATCGTGAGATTATCAATGACAACCTCAAGAGCATCGCGTTGGTTTGATGCAGCCCCGGCCCGACTGCTCGCAGTTTGGCTGGTATCGAACTGTCTTCCTGTTGCCGTTGCGCAGGACGCTTCACTGACTTTGAACCGCAAAGCGAACGGATACCGCGGCATCTGGTACATGAATCAGCCGTCCGGCGATGAGTATGTCTACAAGTACAGCGGCGGGATGGGGACGTACTGCGCCAAGCACAAGCCGTTTGCGATTTATTGCAAGGACGTCAACCGAACCTTTTTCTGTTACGGCGGGACGATGGAGGACAGCAATCAGCATCTGCTGCACATGGTGTCCTATTTCGATCATGCGACAAAGACAGTGCCGCGCCCAACAATACTGCTTGACAAGCAGACCGATGACGCACACGACAATCCCGTCATTGCTGTCGATAGCGAAGGACACATTTGGATTTTCTCGACATCGCATGGTAGGGGTCGCCCGTCGTACATCCATCGCAGTAAACGGCCCTACCACATTGATGAATTCGAACTGATCGAAGCGACTCGTGCGGATGGCGATCAACGAGTACCGATCACGAACTTTTCCTACATGCAGATTTGGCATTCAGCCGAGCACGGTTTTGACGCGTTTTTCACGCGTTACAATTTTCCGGCGGCCCGTACGATTTGTTTCATGGGCAGCGCCGATGGACGCCATTGGAGCGAGTGGCAACGGATCGCCGCGATTGGCGAGGGACATTACCAGGTCACGGGCATTGGCCAGGCGAAACTCGGGTCAATGTTCAATTATCATCCGCAGGGCAAGGGACTGAACTGGCGGACAAATCTGTATTACGTCGAGACAAGCGACAATGGCGCAACCTGGCACACCGTGGACCAAAAGAGACTGAAGCTGCCACTGACCGAGGTTCAAAACGATGCCTTGATCCACGACTATGAAACGGAAGGCCTGAACGTCTATTTGAAGGACCTTCGCTTCGACAAAAACGATCGGCCATTACTGCTCTACCTAACCAGCAAGGGCTACGAGTCAGGCCCGAAGAACAGTCCACGCACGTGGATGCTTGCGCGCTGGACGGGTGCCAAATGGTCGATGTCCGCGATCACGACCTCGGACAACAATTACGACATGGGCGAACTTTGGTTGCAGGCAGACGACGACTGGCGCGTCATCGGACCGACCGCCGACGGACCGCAAGCCTACAATCCGGGCGGGGAAGTGGTGATGTGGCAAAGCCGCGACCAGGGAGCCACTTGGACAGAGCAACGCCAGTTGACCCACGACAGCCCGATGAATCACACGTATGTCCGCCGCGTTCTCAATGCCCACCCAGACTTCATCGCGATTTGGGCCGATGGCCACGGCCGACAACCTTCGAGCTCAGACTTGCATTTCACAGACGTCAAGGGGAATGTGTTCCGGCTGCCGGAGACGATGGACGGTGAAACCGCCCAGCCAGATCAGCTTCGCTGATGTTCGAAGAGGGTCTCCGACCGTTTCAGTTTGTCCAGCGCAGCAATCGATGTGATTGGGTTCAGATGACTGGTTCGGGCGCGCGGCCGACGTTGGAAACATCTTCCACTGTTGGGGTGCCACCGCTCGTGGACGGAGCACGGTCTTGCATTGCCTCCACCACCAATTCGGCGGCAAGCTGATCCGCATTTGAGGTTTTGTTGACACCGCGCGAGATCGGCATCCAAAGCAAAACGGGGACAGGCAGAAACGGGTTGCAAGCAATCCACCTTGTCCGATACTTGGCCTGTCCCCATCTGGTTGCGTCCCCATCTGGTTGCGCGTCTACAGGCAAGCGAAACAACCTGACAACGTTGGCTGCAAGCAACTCCACCCCGCCAGACGCCGACTCCTCCGCGCCCGGCTAGCAGAATGGCACCTGCAACTGCTGGACGCTTATGCTACTGGGGTCAGCTTGATTTTAGAGCTGGCCCACCAAATAGCGAATGCAATCCAATAGCCACCGCTGCAATAAGTGGAATCGTGCCCAACGAAGCGACAATCCAACGGAACTTAACCGGCTGTATAGTCTGCTTTACTAAGAGTTCTCGCACTCCCTCTTTGCCGCTGACAAAAGCGGTCAAGGCAATGGCAATCAAGGAGGGGGAAAAGATGGTCAAAATGGCGACGTTCTCATCACCAATCGCTATGGCAGTCATAGCCACTGCTGCGCTGAAGGTCAGGACGAGAACAAAGAAGATCATTAGCTGGTATTGTCCAAGTACCGACGGAAATCCTTTGTTGCCTGCTTGAATGACGTTAGCCAGAAGGTGCACCCTCTGGGGAATCTGATTTCACTCACTTCAAGAATGATCACCGGTCATCAAGATGATACTTACGCTACTTCGTCAGCAGCCGGCCAAGATTGGTGCTTTGAATCGATATGATCCTTTTTCCAGCTGGATCGGGCTCGGCTATGCCGAGTTTCTTGGCTGGCGTTTCCTCCCCGTCCGATGGTCCAGGCCTCTGGGCAACCGCCACGCAATGCTATTTGGCTTCTACAGAAACGGTCCGAGAAAGCAAGGAAAAGTATGACCTGGCCATTGCCCGTGCCAACGAAGCACATCCAACGCGGCCATCCTGGTTCAGCCCATATTCCTACTCGGAGTTCGAGGTCTCCAACAACGATGGGTGAGTCGATTCAGAACCGTATGCCGTTGGCCCAATGCTGCAGCACGGTGGCTGCAGAGCGAAGTTAGGCAAACGTCTCCAAAAACGTGCACTCCTTGCAACCATTTATGCCGGTCCCGCCTTTTTCCCTCGCTTCTCGCTTCTCCGTGGCTCCCTTGAGAAATCTTCTCCGACGCCATTGTTTCGGATTAGAGTGATCTCACGGTGGCACCAAGCCACGGAGCTTTTGTCATGATTCCCAGCGTCCCAGTCTCAAGGGTGCAAGGAGCTCCGTTTGGCCAGGGCACCCCGCGACGGTAGCGCGCCTCCACGCTCCCGCTCGGCCGTCATCACGCAATGGAAGATTTGCAACAGTTCATTTGACGAATGCTCACTGGCCACCTTGAGAATGCAACAAGATGAGCAAACTGGATTTGATACTTTTGGCTGCCGGGAATGGAACACGAACGACTCACCCGGTCGCGAAACAGTTTCTGAGGCTTGCCGGGATTCCGGTCATGATTCATGCCTTGAAGCCCTTCGAACGATTAGCGTTCATCAATCGAAAGATCGTTGCGGCGCCAGAGGAATCCATCCCCGCTGTCGAATCGTTGTTAGCACACCACGGTATCACCAATTTTCAGGTGGTTTGTGGTGGAGCGACGCGCCAGGCATCGGTGCGACTCGCACTCCAGCATGTTCGGACCGATCGTGTTATCACTCACAATGCCGCGTTGCCCCTGGTGACCGAAAAGATGATCGAGCAAGTCGCAAACTATCATGACCCTTGCGTCACGACGGTGACTCCCATGAATTACGCGCTTTGTCGAGGTGGCTCGTTCGCGACCGAACTGGTGAGCACGGATGATCTGAAACTGATCAATACGCCCCAGTCTTTTGACACTGACATCTTTCGAGAATGCCATCGACAAGCAGTCGCTGAAAATTTCACGTTGCGCTCAGACTGCGAACTGATGATGAAATACGGACACGCCGTGCGTTTCGTTGACGGAGACCCGACGAACTTTAAAATCACAACCGAAGTGGATATCGTGACGGCGGAAGCCTTGATGAAACGTCGTCATGAGGTTTCGGTTAGCGCTGATCAAATGGGCCAGCGGTAGTCATTGATTTGTTTTTCATGCGGAACGTCAATGACTCGCTTGTGATAGAAGTAGGGAATTTCTAGCGACAGTCGTAACGCACCATATCCCGCATAGAACCAGGCAAGGAAAACCAGCGGTCCTTCCACCTTTCGATAGGATGCAAGGATTGCACAGATCGTCAAAATGTGAACGACGCGTGCTTTGGTAATCGGGAACGAGGTGATCGCCCCCGATTTCAACCAGCCGCAGAGGTTCACAAGCAGAGACTGGGATCGGTCGTTGCTCGAAGGATCGGCGGACTCCGACCTGGTATCCTCGCGGATGGCTTCTGCGTTGATGCGAAAAAAGATCTCTCGGAGGGTGTATCCCATCAAGCCACAAATGATGGCCGCTGCAGCCAGGGCCAAATAGAGATCACCATGATACATCCCGTAGTAGTGGAGAGCAGGAAGGCCGAGGCTTGGGTATCCAACCAGCAAGTGTCCCACTTTGTCGAGGTACAATCCCTTCGTCGAACAAGACCGATGCCACCTCGCGATTTCTCCGTCGACCGCGTCGAATACATCAAACAATGCAAAAGCGATCGCGCCCCCGATGGTTGCTACGATCGAGTGCGGTACACAGCATACAATGCCCACCAAGCCCGCGACGATCATCATCCATGTGGCGGTATTGGCGCCGATTCCCAATTTTAAGAAGTAACGCGTGACGTGTACCGAGATACGACGCAGCAAGAGCCGATTGTAGGCGGAACCGGCCACCACTCTCCTCCCCTGCCCATCCGCTTTCCAATGGAGACATCGCTCACGGATTTCTTCGAGCGTCGCTCCTCTCGGGCGTTCGTCCAATTCGTCACTCATTCAACTCTCTCGCGTGGCTGTCCGCATCGTGGTGGCCTCAAGATTAATCAAGATTGCCAGTCGATGTTCAAGAATCGGCTTCTCTGAACATTCGCACGATTGGACACTTCCCCGTGACCCCGTGAATCCTGACCCCGTGAATCCGCGAGAGACCTTTATCGGACGCGGTTGTGATCGAAGAAGGTGATCTCACGGGGGCGAGAGCCGCCGTTTTAGCTGCGACTCAGTAAGTCAGCGGTCAGCTGGTCCAGTAGGGCCAGCTCTGCAAGGGCAGCATCGGTCGCTTCTGCTGACGGTGCCGATCGCTCGAACGAAACCAAAATGTCGGTGTAGGCTTCGACTGGGACTTGTGTCGGTGTTGAAGCCATCGCCGGCGATGCTGCCTCGGGCATGGAAGATGCTTCGCCTGGAGAGGTCGACTGCAGCGCAGGCTCGGTCGCCGCGTTCAGCGCCGAATACGCGAGCAGGCTTCCTCCGCCATTGCCTAAACCTACGATCTTGACATTGTCGATATTCGCGTCTTCTCGCGAACTGCTGACCGAACTGCGGAAGCGGACAAGAAGATTCGCGGAAGCGTACGCGGTCAGGTCGACGCTCTCGCTGTGCCATGTGTTCTCGGCGTCCACGTTCCCACTCAGGCGTCGCACGTCCTGATTCCAGCTGATACCTCCGTTGGTGGAGATGTCGATCGACAAGTACTCACCACTGTCGAAACTGCTTTCAATCAGCCAGTCAAATGTCAGCACTGCCGAAGCAAAACCACTGATGTCAACGGGCGCGGACTGTGTGAGCGTGGCATTGTTGGCCGATCCATCCACTTCAGCACTAACAGCTCCATCGGTCGCGCGTTGCGTCGAGCGGAAGAAATCGTTCTGGCTATCCTCGACCCATTTCCCGATCCAGTCATTGTTGTTGGTGCCCACTTCAAAGCTGTCTTCAAACAGCACGACGTCATTGGGAGCGGGCGAGACGTTCACGATAACGGTATCGGAGGCGGTTGCGCCGCCATTGTCGGTGACGGTGAGGGTCAAGACATGAGTGCCGATTGACAGGCTCGGCGAAATGGAGGCGTTGTTACCCAGGACGCTTGCACCTTCCATCCACAAGTAATCCGCAATCGTGCCGTCGCTATCAGTAGCCGTGCCCACCAGCGTGACCGACTCGACTCCCGATACATCGGAGTCACTCCATGTTTGATCGACACCGGCATCAACCGCAGGCGGCATATTGGGAACTTCGTCATCGATGATCGTTCCGACCGCGGAAGCATCCACAATGGTCGCTCCGACCGCATTGCTAAGATTGACGACGAACGTTTCATCGCTTTCCAATTCCGAGTCATCGATAACCGAAACGGCAACCGTACCCGTTGTCATGCCGGGATCGAATACAACGGTACCTGAAGCGGCGGTGTAGTCGTCGCCCTCGATTGCCGTACCGTCAGCGGTACTGAATTGAACGACGACAGACTCCGGACTTGGCGATGAAAGCCTGACGAGAAAAGCAGCTTTTGCAGCATCAACTTCTTCACCGTATCGCAGTACTTGGTTCGTAGTCACACTACTAACCAATAGATCTCCGTTAGCGTCTAGCAGCAATGAGTTTGGATTTCTTAGACCGCCAACACTAGACCCGACTGTTTCGCCCATGAACTGGCCAGTCGCCTGATCAAATGCTAAGACTGCATGACTTCGATTGCTTCCAACTAGCAGTCGTCCGTCGCGAAACAAAAGACCCGTTGGTCCATCCAGCCCTCCAGAACCCGGGCTGACGAAAGTATCCATAAAGCTTCCGCTTGGGTCGTAACGCAAAACGGAGTTACTGGTTACGTTAGGACTCGAAACGTAGAAATTGCCGTCGGGACCGAATGCCATGCGAGTCGGATTGTTCAGTCCACTGTCGCCGCTTGAAATAAACTCGTTAAGAAAAGCACCCGTGGTGGCATCGTAACGAAGGATCGCGTCGTCTTCGCCCGCGCTGGCTACATACAGATCGTTATTCGATCCGAATAGCAAACCACGTGGTTTCTCGAGTCCACCAGAGCCCGACGTAACAAACTCGTTTGAGAACGCCCCAGTTGCTCCATCGTAACGAAGGACCGAATTGGTGAGGTCACTGGAGACAAACAAATCACCATCATGGAAAGTCAGATCTCTGGGGTAGTCGAGCCCGCCTGAACCAGCAGATACGAATTCGTCGATAAACGTTCCTGTCGTGCCGTCGTATCGCAGCACGCTGTCGGTGTCAGAACTCGACACATAAAGATTCCCGTCCGGTCCGAACACCATTCCACGCGGAGACCACAGCCCCCCTTCGTCGGAATCTACCAATACGTCCGGAACCTGGTAAGTCGCCTCCCCTTCTTGTACAGAGACATCACCGATGGATAGCTTAGGCGTCAAACTACCTTTGTTTGTGTTGAAATTTGTGAGAACTTCGGTGCTCGACAACGCAACATCATGAATTTTCAGTTCATCAATCACGCCATGGAATGGGAAATTGTGAGGCGAGGTTGAGCCTCCACCGTGATTCCCGATTCCCAGACCAGGGTTTCGGGATGGGTCGAGGTTTCGGAATGGCCTGACATCGGTTTGCCTTTGCGACACGAGCACGCCGTTGAGGTACAGACTCATCTCCCCCGTCGCATCATCGAGCGTACCGGCGACATAAACAAATTCACCGAGCGGCATATCAGTTTGTAGACCAGCCCCCGCGTTCTCGTCGCTTATTCCAAAGCGTATCGTTCCATCTGAGTTAACGTACAACTGATAGGGATCGACACCACTGCGATCATCACCGCGAAACAGGATCATGCCATGTTGTGTTGGTAGCGAATCAGCGCGCACCCAAGCTTCAATGGTAAGTGATCGAGTCAGTTGAAGGCTCGACGAATCCTCAAGCAGGATGCCATCATCGACTCCATCAAACAGAAAACCCTGACCAACTTGGCCTGAGGTATAACTAGTCCCGTTGACCGTCAGGCCATCGTTTCTACCCTCGGCGTCCAACGCGGTGTTCTCTGCCGTCCAATGACTGACCAACCCAACGGGCGTCGTGTTTGCTTGGAAGCCGATAATCTTCACGTTGTCGACGTTGGCGTCTTCCTTGCTGCCGCTGACAAGACTGCGGAAGCGGACCAACAGGTTGGAGGACGCACAGGCCGTCAAGTCGACCGTCTCGCTGTGCCAGGTATTCTCGGCGTCGACGTTTCCATTGAGACGCCGTATGTCGGTCTGCCAGGTCGCTCCGCCATTGCTCGAAACGTCCATCGACAGATATTCGCCTCCATCGAATCCGCTTTCAATCAGCCAGTCGAATGTCAATGTGGCCGAGTCGTAGCCGCTCAGATCGACCGGACCGGTCATCGTCAGCGTGGCGTTCGAGGCAAGCCCATCCACTTCTGCCGAAACAGATCCGTCACTGGCACGCTGACTGCTGCGAAACCAGTCGTTCTGACTGTCTTCGACCCAAGCGCCGGCCCAGTCATTGCTGTTGGCTCCCGATTCGAAACTGTCCGAGAACAGAACCGTATCCCCCGCGAGCATTTGTCGGCTCTCGAGCTTTTCGAGGCCTGTGGAAATTCGCCGGCGGGCGATTCGTCGGCTCGTAGCAGTCATTCGACGTCGCGTGCGACTCATCATGGAAATCTGTCTTTGCAGGAAGGAAAACGGGCGGAGACCGTCAGCGAGACTCTCGTGAGAGAATCGAATTGAACTGTGGGGATCGCTCCTACCCCCTTACCTGCCATCGACGACGAGGATGGGACATGGAAAACGAAGTAAAGAGCTGTGAATGAGCTGAAATACGGAAAAACGCTGGATTGTCATCCGCCAACCCCCATGAATTGCCGCATTTCCTGCAGAATGCGTGTCCCACTTCGCCGCTCGAGGCAGGTAGGAAAACGGGGGAATTGATTTGCAATCCGAGAATGAAACCACGGGCACCGATCGACTCCTGCGTGAGGTGGGTCGGGGAAATCGTACGGCTGTCAATGAATTGATTGACCTGCACCGCGACTATCTGCGTCGTGTGATCGAGTTGCGATTGGACCAAGCCTTGCGGGGTCGGATCGATGCCTCGGACATCATCCAGGAAACTCAAATGGTGGCGACGAAACGAATCGACGATTTTATCGAACGCCGGCCGACCTCCTTCAAACTTTGGTTGCGCGGCGAGGCGATGCAACAGATCGGCATTCAGCGTCGGCGACATCTGGGAGCCGCCCGCCGCTCGGTCGAGCGGGAATGCAGCATGTCGGACGCATCGAGCCTGCTGATCGCGCGGAACCTGATTCGGGGAACCCCCAGCAAGATTGTGGAACGGAAAGAGTTCGCGGAGCGAGTACGCGAGCTCGTCGAGAGGCTGCCCGAAACGGATCGCGAAG
Organism: Pirellulaceae bacterium; assembly: GCA_963767665.1. GTDB lineage: Bacteria > Planctomycetota > Planctomycetia > Pirellulales > Pirellulaceae > Rubripirellula. The sequence goes on along the minus strand of CAVYFC010000008.1, from coordinate 1,134,531 downwards.
TTCTGCTGCTCCGATACGTCGAAGCGCTTTCCAATGGTGAAGCCGCCGAGTTACTGGGCGTAGATCCGGCCACCGCGCGAAAACGTCACGGCCGGGCGTTGAAGCGATTGTTGTCCGAGATGGTGCAAGCCGGCCTGGCTGATGAAAACGTGGGGCACAACACATGACTCCAACCAACCCGGGAGCGACCAACGACGCCGAAGTCGGTGCGATTGTCGATGAAATCCTGTCCAAGATGGCGCGTGGCGAATCGATCGATGTGGAAGCCTACGCGCGCGAGCATCCCGAAGCAGCCGACATCTTGCGGCATGCCCTGCCGGCACTCCGCGCGGTGGCCGAGTCGAGCGCGGGTCACGCAACGGTCAGAACGGAATCAACCACGTCCCACGAGTCGTTCTCTCACAACAAGAGACTGGGCGACTTTCGCATCGTCGGTGAACTGGGGCGCGGGGGCATGGGCGTCGTTTACGAAGCCGAACAATTGTCGCTCGGTCGTAAAGTGGCCTTGAAAGTCTTGCCATTCGCCGGCATGGTCCGCGGGAACGCAATTCAACGTTTTCACAACGAAGTCCGAGCCGCCGCGGCACTCGATCACCCCAACATTGTCTCGGTCTATTCGGTCGGTGAAGAGCGCGGCGTGCACTACTACGCGATGCAATTGATCCGCGGACAATCCCTGGCGGACGTGATCGCACAGCTTTCGGTACTGCGCCGCGGAAAGGAGCCGCTGACCGAGGAATCCCTTGGCAGAATCCTCTCCAGCTCAAACCTGTCGGGACGTGCGAGCGGCACCGAGCCGACCGAAGTAGTTTCGGAAAAGAAGGAGGCGGATTCGGCAGCCTCGACCCAGCCGAGTCGCAATGGCAGAATCGATACGCTGGTGACCAGCGGGTACGATCGCCAATTCTATCGCGCGATTGCCCAAATCGGGATTCAAGCCGCCGACGCACTCGCCCACGCGCACGACCAGGGGGTGCTGCATCGCGACATCAAGCCGGGCAACCTGATGCTGGATGCCGAGTCTCAGCTCTACCTGACCGACTTTGGCCTGGCACGCATCGAGACCGATGCCGCGATGACCATGACGGGCGACCTGATCGGAACGCTGCGCTACATGAGTCCAGAGCAGGCGCTTGCCAAGCGGGTGAGCGTGGACCATCGCAGCGACATTTATTCGCTGGGTGCAACGCTTTACGAAGCCCTGACGCTCCGGCCCGTCTTTGTTGCCAGTGATCGACAGGAATTGCTCAAGCAGATCGCATTTGAGGAACCGACAAGGCTTCGCCAGATCGATCGCATGATTCCAGGTGAACTGGAAACCATCGTGCTCAAGTCGATCGAGAAGAACCGGGAGAGTCGCTACGACAGCGCCAGCGAATTTGCTGATGACCTGAGAGCATTCTTGGAAAACCGTCCCATCAAAGCCAAACGCGCCAGCATCGCGCAGCGAACAGGCAAAATGGCGCGCCGACATCAGGCAGTGGTCACCACCGCGACGATCGCTTTGCTCGCGATTCTCGCCATTGGAGCGGGCCTGATGTGGCGATCGTGGCATCGCGAGACTGATTTGCGCGTCGCAGCCGAGAACAGTGCGGCGGATGCACTGCAATCCAAAGCTAGGGCAACCAGCCTTGCCGAAGCGATGATGGCTTCCGCGGAACGTGAACGGCAGCTGCGTGAGCAGTCTGAAAGTAGTGAACGCATCGCAAAATGGAATCTCTACGTCGCTCGGCTCTATCCGATGGGACAGTCGCTGAAAGAAGGCAACCACGGAATCTTAGAAAAGTTGCTCGAGGAAACGATTCCGGCGGCCGGCGATCCAGACTATCGGGGCTGGGAATGGTATTTCCTCGATGATCAAAACCGAGCCATCTCATCACTGCTCTCCAATCCGCAAACCACTCCTGACTTGTTGGTCAGATGGTGCGGCGAGACCAATCGATTGGCAACCATTGCTGGATGGAGTCGCGAACTGAGAATCTGGGACGGCATCACTCTCCAGCCGATCCATCAACTGGCGTTACCTTCTTCCATGTTGGAGTTTGAGTTTTCACCGTCGGGCGACCGAATTGCTCTGGGAACCGTCGATGGAAAACTACAAATTGTTGATATGGAATCTTTAACGGTGGCGCAGACCATCTCGCCATTCTCTTCACCAAGTAATGACAAAGACGATTCGAACGCCAATCATCCGGAGATCCGTGGCTTGGCTTGGAGTCCCGATGGGCTATCGGTCGCGGTTGGAAATTGGTTCGGGCAAATCGCGACGATCGAGCTTCAAACTGGCGAATTGCAGTTTCTTCGGCAGCCGGAAAGTGTGTCTTTCTGCGACAGCCTTGATTGGCATCCGTCCAAACCATTGATCGCGGCAGGTTTGCGGAGCGGCGAGCGGCGAATCTACGACATTTCGACTGGCTCCAGCATCGCTCTCGAAAAGACCAATGATTCGGTTGGTGTCGACGTTCGTTGGAATCCATCAGGAACGATCCTCGCGTTGGCAGAAAAGAATCGTGTTCGTACGGTGGATGAGCAAGGCCGGACGCTTTTCCAACGCGATGCTCACGATGGAATTGTGAATGCGATTCGCTGGATCGACGACAAACGATTCGTAAGCTGCTCGGACGACCACACCATTCACATTTGCGCCGTCGATCAAGAGCAGCCACTCTCGGTCGTGAATATTCATGGCGCAGGGGTCAACTCGATCGCGGTAGATGCTGAGCATGACCGGCTGTTTAGTTGCGGATCGACCAAGGACTTGCGAGTGTCAAGCCTTCAGAGACATCGCCCCTACCAAATCGCCAAAATCGAAGGGGGAACCGCGTTCGAGGAAAGTGACTGGGGGAAAGACCGGGCCAACGCACTGAACGAAGTGTACCGCATTGAGTGGTCACCTGATGGGACCATGCTGGCGGCGGTTGGAGGTATCTACGTGGGTGATGGTCGCTACAGCGGAGCTTGTAGTGTTTGGAACGCTTCGACCCTCAACCGAGTGAGCGGATGGGAAACGGGTCTCTGCAAAGAACTCAGCTGGTCACGTGAGGGGGATCGAGTCTTACTGCCAAAACACAAAGATCAACTCGTTGTGGTTGACCCGCGGACGACCCTCTCCGTACAAGATCGACCGCTGCAGTTTCTTGATGAATCAATCGCCGTTTGGAGTCCACAAAACAAGCTCCTCGCAGCCAATACGACAGGGACTGGTATCGCGTTTCGCAACGCGAGAACGCTGAAGCCGATTGCTCAATGGAGCATCGACCGATCCCAATCACTTGTCTACGGCAGATGGAATCATGCCGGGAATCGACTTGTCATAAGCGGCCATAGCGGCACTTTCCTTCGTAGCGTCGACGGGAATTCAAGAGACGTTGTCAACGGAATCAGGAAAGGAATCGCCTGGCATTCGACCGATGCCTACTTTGCATTGGGAGACCAAGACGGCCAGATCTCGATCTTCCAAGGCGACGATGCCCGGTTGGTCGCAACGCTCACCGGGCATCGTGGAGCGGTCACTGGACTCGACTTCTCACCCAACGGCCGACGGCTGGCTTCGGCCAGTTTCGATGGGACGGTTAGGATATGGGACTTCGCTTCGGGAACCGAACTGTTGCAATTGTCCGCCGAGGGAATTCACGACTTCGCAGATGTTGCTTGGAGTCCCGACGGGCTGCAACTCGCCGTCGGAACGGGATCGCGTGAAGTCGTCGTCTGGGGCACCAACCAAGTGCGTCCAACACCCGCGACGGCTACATTTGACGAAACCGGCACGATGATCGGGTCGATCAAAAGTGCTGTCGATGGCAATGTCGACTGGTTCAAGGCCGTACCCGCTCTTGCATGGCGGGCGCCCTGACTGACTTGCAGCAAGCCGCACATGGCCACGGAGGAAAAGTCGATCGTTCGCAGTTCGATCACTTTCTCAGTGAGTTAAGCGACGGCACCGCCAGTTCGGATTACGAGCAGACCGATCTGGTTCTGGCTTGGCGCGTCCTTGTCGATGCTCAAGACGACGACGAGTCCGCCATCTACCTCGCTGATCGACTCATCGAACATCTCGGCACGCTGTTGACGAATGAACCAACCAGTGGCAAGCATTGGCTCGCAACTCGTATCCAGGCAAGCCTTGCAAAAGCACGGAGGCAATCGAAACTGAAACACCTGGACGAAAGCTGGACCACGATGGACGCTGCCGAACGTGTTGCCGAAGCACTGGCAGCTCAGTTTCCCGACGATGCGACCTGTTGGAGGATGCTTCAGAGCGTTCACTTGCAACGATTTGCTTCGGCCGTGCTGACTTGCGAAACCCTGATCGCCGAACCTGACGTCAATGCGACGGAATTACAATCGTCGCTTGATCGCGTTCAGCAACAGTTGGATCACGCCGAAAAGCTGCAGGCACGACTTCCCAGTTCCGCCTGGTTGATGGAACCGAACGAATCACAACAAGAAGCGGAGCCACCGTGGACGATCGCAGCAGTTGAGCGTCTCTGCAAGCTTCAGTTGCAACATCAGCAAACACCTACAATGGTCGACCGCTGGATGCAGCGACTGGAAACTCGGTTAGACCATACGGATGTACCATGGTACTCCGATTCCTGCCTCGCATTTTGCCAGCTCACCAAGGGTGACCACGACGAGTATCGGGCGACCTGTGCTCGCATGCTGGAGGAATACTGCGGCGACGGCAACCGCTATTCCGAACTGACGAGCGATTATGAAATCGGCATGCTGACTTGGGTCGCATTTACGTGCGCCTTGCGCACCCAATGCGTTGGAAGACTACGACACCGCTCTGCAGGTAGCTCGTCGTATCGAGACGCATTCTTTAGCGAAAGAAAACTATGCTCGGTATCGGGGTTACCTTTGCTATCGATCTGGTGAATATGACGCGGCATTTGAGATCCTATCAGCTTTGGTGGAACCGTCCGGGGAAGCGACAAAGTCTTGGCGTGATCCCTTGTTTTTGTCGATGACCGAGTTTCAACGTGGGAATCGGAGCGAAGCGCAACACTGGTTCAACATCGCCTCCTCGAGGATCGATGACCTGTTGCCCGGCAACGCTTCCGAAACGAAGCCATTGAGATGGGACAATGTAGTAAATTCGATGATTTTACGAGACGAAGCCGCAGGCCTGTTGTCCCATGCACGTTGATCACTTTGTCAGCGCCCGCGGACTCCGGCTTACTCACTACGGGGGCATGTGCGAATCCTTGCGCAGTCTGAAGACGTTGATATTGTTGGGCCATGATCTGATTCTTGCTGGTTTCAGCTTCGGAAAGCTCTAGAACGACCATGCGGCGACATCGAAAACACTTACGTTCAGCCATTATGAATGGATAATTGCCGTCTCGGCTCCCAATATTTGATTGCGATCGGCGAAGCACAAGTCGATCTTTGATCAACGTTCCAATTCGTCCCAGTTTCAACGGCGGGTCTCCCGATGTATCCAAGCTCAATTTCTTGCGTCCGAAACGCTGCCCCAATAGCTCTGGCTACCGCCATCCTGGCTCTTCCGGGATGTTCGATCGCGAACTTGATCGGGATCGAAGCGGCGACGAAACGTTCGGAGTTTACCGTCCCGATCCCCACGTCCAATCAGTGCCAGATTCGCTCCGAAAACGGCTCGATACACTGCGTGGCGGCAGCTGTTTCCGAGATCGGTGTCGAAGCGGTGTTGACGGCTCGTGCCGCAACGGTCGAACAGGCCGAATCAGGGCTGGAGCAGATCACGGTCGAGCGAAGTGAATCGGAGGGGGTCGCCGTGATTAGCGCGAGAATCCCCCGCGGCGTCCGGGGAGGCGTCTCTTTCATCTTAACCGTTCCGATAGAAATGTCGCTCGACCTGACAACCACCAACGGTGCCATTGACGTCACTGGAGTCTCCGGAAATGTGACGGCCGTCACCAGCAACGGCGAGGCACGCGTGATCGATTGCGATGGAGATCTCGACGTGCGGACTTCGAATGGGAAGATAACCATTGAAGGAGAATTGCTGGCCGACGTCAAAGCGAGAACCAGTAACGGAACGGTTCGGTTGAAGGGCAGTTTGCTTCCGGGTGCCCATGAGATCCAAACCAGCAATGGCTCGATCCATGCTGATCTGTTTGGAGTCCCGGTCACCGTCACGGCGACGACGAGCAATGGTCAGGTGACGGCCGACGGCCATAAGATCAAGCATGGTCAAGCTGTCACGCTTGGCATCCCCGACAGTTCAGGCGATTCATTGGAGGCTGCGATGGCCAAGCTTTCGCTACGCACCAGCAACGGTTCGATCCAGGTATCGCATGGCGAGGCGAATCAAGCGTCGCAGATTGAAACCAACTAGTCAGCATGACAAGGGTCACAAAAGGGGACAGGCAAAGTCTCTGACAACGCCCATTGATTTCAACCCGTTTGCGCCTGTACCCGTTTTGCCGTCCCCGTTTTGCCAACGAATTGCTTTCAACCCGTTTGTGCCGATCCCGTCTCGCCGCTGTGGTCACCAACTCGCCCGCTTGGTTCTGATCCGCACCAAGAATGGACGGTTGGCCCAATAATGTTCTTACTAGTCGACGGTCACGTTACCGGTTGCTGCCCATTCGACGCTGCGGCACAGAAGACGCTGGTAGTCCGGGTTGCGTTTTGAATCGAGGCCGTGGCCGAGCAAATTATGCAGAACACGGCCCTCCCCGTAGACCTTGGCAAAAACGATGGGCTCGGTCTTGCCGCTCCAATCGGAATCAGCCGTGGCCAGTACCGTGATCGGTTCATCTCCCGAAAGCTTTGCGTAGAGCTCATCTTCGATTTTGAAATCACTGAGGCCCTTGGTGACGGGATGGTCCATGTCTTTGATATTCACCTCGAATTCACCATAGGGTCCGTGGCCACCGACGCCCTTGACCCAAACGCGGCCCAAGAGGCTGCCGTACTCTTTCCAATCCTGGAACGAACTGCAGGCGAAGTGGAGCGCGACGACGTTGCCACCGTTCCTCACGTAATCGAGCAGCCCTGCCCTGGCCTTCTCGCTCGGGTCGGGTTCTGTCCAGAATCCATAATTGAGCACGAGCACGTCATAATCTTTCAGGTCGGGCGACGCAAAGACTTCCTTATCTGCGGTGATCGAGACGTCGAAGCGGCCTGACTCTCGAAGAATCAGCTGATTCAATTCCGCCGACTCCTCCCATTTATGGGAATCCACGTCGAAGCCGGTTACGATCAGCACCTTCGCTTTCTCCGCACCGGCAGCGAACTGGCCGGTCAGCAGCAGGACCAACAGCCCAAATGACAACGTGATTGGTTTTGCACTTGGCATGGAAGCTCTCCTGAGGCACGGTTCGGCGGATAACCAATCACTATATCACGCACGCGAGGCGCACGTGGAGCGCCAAATACGGTCCTGCAGGAATCACGCGAGCCTGGGGGCGCGAGCTTGAGGACATGAAAAGGCCGCTCTCATGTCGGCCGCAGCTCTGCGAAAATGGATACAGTGAATGGTCGACCGCGCCACTGCACCGAACCCGTCAATGAAAAAGGCGACCACGTCCCGGTCGCCACGATCAGCTTCAGCACGATCAATCGTCGCCAGGGACCAGATGGAGAGGGACCAGACCGGGACCGGGCAAGATTCTGACAAGGTGCATTGCTTGCAACCCGTTTGTGCCTGTCCCCCTTTGTCTTTTGAGCCTGTCCCCCTTTGTCTGTTATCCGTGCCAAGGACGCGGGACAGCAGGAAGATTTCAACACAGGATCAACTCGATGAACAGGATCAAGGCAACAGGGAGTCATGGGACAAGAAACCAAGACTCTCGATCCTGTTCACTCTGTAAATCCTGTCGAGCAACCTCTGGCAATCCTTCTACCTTGCAATCAGTCCTCCTCGCACGCTGCATTCCGTTTCAGGCCTGGGGATGCCACCCGGCGTCGGCCCAGAGTTCTCCGCTGACCGCACAGTTGGAGACCAGGAAGCAGATCGCATCGGCGATTTCCTTGGGTCGGATCAAGCGTCTTAATTGTGTGTACGGCAAGACGTGTTCTTGGATCACATCTTCGCCCATGGCGCGAACCATCGGCGTGTCGGTGAAACCGGGATGAATCACGGCGCATCGCACACCATAAAACATTGCTTCTTTGTTCATCGTCGATGCAGCACCTTCCAGCCCTGCTTTGGCGGCTGCATAGGAAATCTGACCCTTGTTCCCTTGCGAGGAGACGGATCCTATCAGCACAATCGCACCTTGCGATTCTTCTTCTGGGTCCCAACGCCCAAGTCCGCTCCGCTTCCGTTCTTGCGCGATCCGGGCAACGGTTTCCAGCACCAGTAAACCGGCGCGATCAAGTTGACATTGATCACCAACTCGAACGTTTCGCGTGGATAGATATTGGCGAGGCCCGTTTCCTTATCGACTTTCACCGCGATGGCATCTCGTGTGATGCCTGCGGCGGGAACGCAAATTCGCGGGATCCCGAATTGCTCGGTTGCCTGGTCAAAGCAACGTTTGCGGAACTCGTCACAGGTCACGTCGCCAACGATCCCTTCGGCGACTTCGGCACCGATATCATCATTGATCGACTTAGCCACTTCGCGAACGCTTTCGTTCAAATCGACGAGGACGACTCCTTTGGCCCCGCGTGCAGCCAATTCCTCCGCTGCGGCGCGGCCAATTCCACTGCCGCCACCGGTAACGATGGCAACTCGATCGGTAATGTTCATGATCTCTACTCCTTGTGTCTCTGAATGAAGTTTCCGGCGTCCCGGTCTTTGCCGCAAATCCGAGTCTCCCGACTCGGGCGTTGGTTGGTCCCGGTTCTTACCCCTTCATGCCGACTCGACTGGTGTTGAATGTTCGACAAACCATTGGGCAACCTCGGGCCAAAACGTCTTGTGAGCTTTTGAGCTGACGGCCAAACCGACATGGCCGGCATGAATCTCCTTCTTTTCGATCTCGCTGGAACTGACGTGTGGGATCAGACCGTAAGTCGAATCCGGCCGGACCAAGTGATCGAACGTTGCCGCCAACAGCAGCAATGGACACTCGATCCGCTTCAAGTCGACGAGCTGTTGTCCCAAGTGAAATTCACCTTTGACCAGCTGATTGCGCTGATACAGGCACTTGACGAATTCGCGAAAGGTTTCGCCGGCAACGGGAATGTTGTCATTGGTCCATTTTTCCATCGCGAAGTAGTTTTCCAGGAACCGATCGCTATGCATATTCTCGCCGAAGTCGACGTACTTATCGATGAAGCTCTGAACGGGCTTCATCATCTGAAATGTCGATTGCAGGAAAGTAGCCGGACAATTGCCGTACGCATCAATCAGCCGGTCGACATCGAAGTACTCTTCTTTGGTCCACAGGTGCAGCAGCGACTCTTCACCGCTGAAGTCGATTGGCGCAGCCATCAGTCCAAGGTTCTTGACCAACTCTGGATAAAGGGCCGTAAACATGGTCGACATCGTTCCACCCATGCAGTAGCCGAGCAGGTTGAAATTCGGCGTCCCGGACCTGTCATTTACGACATCGGCGACTTTTCGCATGCTGCCGCAGACATAGTCCTGCAGCGCCAACGTCTTGTCGGCAGCGGAGGGAACGCCCCAGTCAATCAGGTAGACGTCCAAGCCGCCTTCCAGCAGACGCCGAACGACGCTGCGCTCCGATTGCAGATCCAGGATGTACGGACGGTTCACCAGCGCGTAACAGATCAGCACCGGCTCGGCCACGACCGCGGGCGATTCACGACGGTAGTGATACAAGCGGAGTGAGTCTTTTTCGTACACCACGTCATGCGGTGTCCCGGCGACCTTGGGCTGCAACGCGTGTTCGGTGACGGTTGGCGCGTTCATCAACCGATTCCACTGTTTGAAGCTCTCGTCCCATGCTTTCTTGTGCATGTCGAAAGCCCATTCCATCAATGCAGGATCCATCATGATGCTCCCAGAAAAAAGGACCTCGTTGTTGTACTGAATGGCTCACATGGCGTAACCGCCGTTGATGTCCAAAACATGCCCGGTGACGTAGGAGGCCGCGTCGGAAGCGAGGAAGGCCACGCCAGCGGCCACTTCGCTGGGCAGACCAAGCCGTCCAATGGGTGTGGCGTCGGTGACCATCTTCAGTGCTTCCTCAGGAACTGCCTCCGTCATGTCTGTTTTGATGAACCCCGGCGCGATGGTATTGACTGTCACCCCTTTGCGGGCGTATTCGCGAGCCAATGACTTGCTGAATGCGATCAGTCCCCCCTTGGCCGCCGCGTAGTTGGCTTGGCCAAAGTTGCCGATCTCGCCAATCACACTGGCGATGTTCACAACTCGCCCCCATCTTCTCTCGGCCATCGGGTCAATGAATTGCTTGGTGACCAGGAAGACGCCGGTCAAGTCCACGCTGATCACGGAGTCCCACATCTCACGAGTCATCTTCTTAAAGGTCTTGTCGCGAGTGATCCCGGCGTTGTTGACCAGGATGTCGACCTGATTGAACTCCGCGAAGATCTCGTCTCGCATCTTTTGGACCTCTTCTTCGTCGGCCACGTTGTGCGCGTAGTACTCGGCATTGCACCCCATGCCACGAATCTCGTCTCGGACCTGTTCGGCAAGTGCGCCGCCGGTGTTGCAGTTGAGTGCTACGTGCGCACCTCTGGCCGCCAAGGCGATTGCGATCGCTCTGCCGATCCCACGAGAGGCGCCCGTGACCAGCGCGACTTTTCCGTTCAGATCGATGCTTCGGGCTGCAAAGTCGTCGGTTTGGGTTGTTGCTTGAGTCATTTCGTTTTTCCTGATGACTTGTTTGACTTCGAGTTGAGTTTCTTATCGATCGCTTCAAGCCGATCTTCAATCGACTGCAATCGTCCCAAGAGGACCTCATGCGCCGTTTCCAGCCGATCATACAAACCGCTGATGTCTTCGATGTGTGGCATACCAGACTGGCGGGCAAATTCTCGCTTCGCCAATTCCGACGTGACCTTGGTTGCCGTCATGGCTTCCGCGTTGCGACGCATGGATTCCAGAAAGGCGGGCGTGCGAATGTAGGCTTCGATGCTCTTGGCCATGGCACCCGTCCACTGCTTGCGGACGGTTGTCGGATCCACATCGGGTGGGACTCCAGCCATGAGACCTTTTGTCCACTCCGTATTCTGTTCGTACAGCTTCATCCAGTATTCGACCCAGGGCTGGACCAAGGCATTGGTCGCGTCGCCGAATTGGCCTGAGTCACCGTTGTTTTCACTCATGAGTTCACCTCGCTTATTCCAAACGCTCAACTGCCATCGCGACACCTTCGCCGCCACCGATACAGAGGGCAGCGATTCCCCGACGGGTTCCGGTTCGTTCCAAGGCATTCAACAGCGTTACCAGAATCCTGGTTCCGCTGCAGCCAATGGGATGTCCCAGCGATACGGCGCCACCATAGAGATTGACCTTTTCCGATGGGATTTTTAGTTCTCGTTCGGCCGCCAAGGTGACGGCTGCGAACGCTTCGTTGATCTCAAACACATCGGTCGATTCGACCGTCCAACCCGTTTGCTCAAACAGCTTTTGCAGTGCACCGATTGGCGCCAAAGTGAACCACTCTGGCTCGCGACTATGGGTCGACATCCCCACGATTCGAGCCTTTGGTTTCAGTCCGTTCTTGCTGCAAAACTCCTCGGAAGCCACCACGACTGCGGCGCCGCCATCATTGATACTGGAGGCATTGCCGGCAGTGACGGTACCCTCGCCGCCAAACGCGGGCCTGAGAGCTCGAAGCTTTTCTTCATTGAACCTGGCCGGACCCTCGTCCTCGCTGACGGTGACTTCGTTTCGCCGCACCTGGAATGTCACGGGAACGATCTCCGAATCAAAAACTCCCTCCGCCTGCGCCTGACGGGCTCGGACGTAACTGCGAACGGCAAAGTCATCCTGGTCTTCCCGGGTCAAACCGACCTTCGCGGCGCACTGGTCACCGTAAGTCCCCATGTGCTTGTTGCCGTAAACGTCCCACAAGCCATCATGAACAACCGAATCGACCAACTCACCGTTGCCCAAGCGATAGCCACTGCGGGCATTGGGCAACAAGTAAGGGGCGCGGCTCATGCTTTCCATGCCCCCAGCGACAGCCAAGCCGATATCACCGAGTCGAATCCCCTGGGCCGCCCACATCACCGACTTCAAGCCTGACCCACAGACCTTGTTGATGGTTGTCGCGCCGATGGTGTTTGGTAGGCCCGACTTGATCGTTGCTTGCCGAGCAGGGTTCTGGCCCTGGCCGGCACCGACCACGTTTCCCATGATCACTTCATCCACGTCGTCACTGCCGACGCCCGCTCGGGATAACGCTTCCCGGATACAGATGGCACCCAGATCGACCGCGGGAACTTCCGCCAAACTTCCGCTGAGTGCGCCAATGGGTGTTCGCACACCCGAAACAATGAGTGCTTCCGCCATTTGATTCTTTCTCCCTGTGCAGTTTGCTGCGTGATAGGCAACCAGTTTGAATGTGCGTCGAGCGGGCGGGCGACCACGTGAGCCAATGCCGACCGCAGATGCGACAGACTATCCAACGACCAGCGTCTTTGCCTCCGCTGGCTCTCACGTCAATCAGTCGCTTCAGCTTCGAGAGGCGGACATCAGCTCTGAAAACTTCTCTGTAGCCGATCTGAATTCTGCCATCTGGGCTTCGGACAACTGACGCATCGATTCAAACGATTTGCGGTACAGTTCCGTCACTTTCTGTTGATACTCTTGGGGGCTCTTGGCTTCCTCAACTGCGAAGATGTCTTCCAAGGCCTTGATCCCGGCTTCGTAGTTCTTGTCCACCAATTCCTTTTGTTGTTTGAGCGACTGGGCGACAAGTGCCTCCCACTTGTGTCGCCACTGGCTCATGGCGTCACTGGCCGTCGGGACCTGAGAAGATGCCGCCGGAAAGGCTTCCACCCACTTCTGAAACATCTCTTGCTGCATTTTGACCGATGACTCGGTCGCCTGTTGCAGGTTGCTAAAGACTTGATCAAACATGTCCAGCTCCTCGATCTTGCTAAATGGCCGTCTCTCTGAGGATCAACCCGGCTGCTGCTCAGGCTGATCCCACACCCTATTATTCGGCGGATCCAGCTCGCCGGCAATGCCAAATTGCTGCAAATGCAGCATTTTTTCAAAAACAGCGTTTTACTTGCTTTTTGATCATTTTTGGCGATACTTTGCACATGCCCTTCGCATGCTCAGCACGCCGTGCTGTCCATGCACACGACCGCCTGGATGCAGGGAATACCGTGAGCCAAACCGCTGAAGTCACTCGATACCCCAATCGTCGCTTGTACGACCGGAGCCAGAGGCAGTACGTGACACTTGGGGACATCGAGGAAATGGTCCGAAACGGCAAGAACGTCCGTGTTCGCGATAGCAAGACGGAGGAAGACCTGACCCGAGTCATCCTGACGCAGATCTTGCTCGAGCGTCATCCGGAACGGCTGCAAATGTTTCCGGTAGCCCTCCTTCACGAAATCCTTCGCGCCGACCAGATGGCGCTCGATTGGCTGACGGTTTACCTTGGTCAGGCGAAGAACTTCATCGAGACGCTTCCCTCAACGACCGCTGCCGACTTCGTTCCCGGGATGGACCTTTGGAAGCTCTGGATGCCGGGTTCGGCTGGCCAAGCGGATCCGCCCAATGATGTGGCGGCCAGTGATGTGGCAGCCAGTGATGTGGCAGCCAGTAAAGACGCGCCCAGTGAAGCGACGCCCGAGGACGACCAACAGTCGGACAACCAACGGCCAGGATCCGAAAAGGAGATGGCCAAGCGACTGGCCGAACTGGAGCGAAGGTTGAATGAATTGGAATCCAATCGAGATTGAATGGGCAGACGCCGAGAGCGACCGCGAGATCGTTGTGGCTGAGAACACGGAAATCGTGACATCCACAAGCGGGCTGCAAGCAAGGCACGTCGTCACAGATTTTGCCTGTCCCCTGCTTTGCCCTGCTGCTTTGCCCTGCTTTGCCCTTCCTGCGACCTGGCGACTCTCCGTCCTTGCGTTCCCTCATCCTTTCCATCGCTCCTTTCCATCGCTCCTTTCCATCGCTCCTTTCCATCGCTCCTTTCCATCGCTCCTTTCCATCGCAGTGGCATTCGGCGTCGGCTACATCGGTGCCAAGTGGGAACAGTTTGTCACGGGACACGTTCACATCGATGGCTGGTTCGTACGGCTACGGGTCAGACCACTCCACCTCCACTTTCAACGCTACAATCCAGGGGGCTTCTAGCTTGCGACAATCAGCTCTCGGGAGCTTTTCGCCAATCCAGAGGAGACCACCATGCTGTTCTTTCCGCCTTCGCGCACGGCCGGTTTATGGCTTGTTTTATTTGGCATTGGTCAAGTTGCTTCACCGGGATCCGTTGCACGTGCTGAGCAATTCGTCCTCTTCGACGTGACATTCACATACACGAAGCAAGATGCAGACAATTCGAAGCCCAGTAAGTCGCATTTCTATGTCAAAGACAAGCTGTTGAATGCGGATCGCCCGAAAGATTGGACGGCACCTGTCGACTATCGAAACGGGACGGTACACATCCGCCTGGAGGTCCTCGAAAAGCCACCTGGTGGCGCGCCGACGACCTGGTCCCTTTGCTACATTCCAAACCGAGGGCAAAAGAACGGCTATGGCTGCACAGGCACAAAGATCTATCGTGAGCCGGGCGTTTATGAACAGGACATCGCCATGACCTCGTTCTGGGAAAACGACTCGATTGTTTGGTCAGAAGGCATCAAGCAGATGGACCTGGTGATCAAAGACGACAGCGGCGGCAAAGGGCATGCACACAAACGGGTCGACCACGAGAAGTATTTCCCGACCAAGGTTCGAATCACGATGGTGCAAGTTTCGGCGGGTTCCACCTACGATCCAAGCTTTGAAGTTGCGCATTTTCCATAACCCGACGCGTCAGCGAGGAAATATCGATATTGACATCGACTCGCTTACGCGTCGGGTTATGAAAATCCTCGTGCGGCGGCCAAAAGCGCAACTTCAAAAGATCCAAGTCAGGTCCCAACAAACCTACCGACAGAAATAGGACGGCCTGCGCGACGCTCGCGCATCGATCGAGGTGATTTTCCCGGGCTAAAGGCACGTTTGTGAGTTCGCGCCGACTCCTCGCTTCCTCTTCTGTTGCGGCTCCAGTAGAACGCACGCCAATCTTGAGAACGCTCTGGATGCACATCGCCAGTTAGTTGCAACGCTCGCCTGAGCCTGGAAAACTCGGCAGGACCACCGCGGTCCCGACGTTAGCGAGAACAAGTCGATGCGATACGAGAAGTCTGTTGCAACATGGCGCACTATCCAGCCAATCCAACGGGGCGGTATTGATGCCTTGCCGGGCAACAAACACTTTGAGCAGGGAAAGTGTCTGACAGGATGAACACGATTGACAGGACAAGGAACTGTGGCGTCAGGAGGACCCGGCTTGCAAGGCTGTTGATGCTGTTCTTTCTGTGAATGTCGTCCGTTGGTTGAAACGCCGCAAAAACCAGTCTTCGCGCCACCAGTGCCCTGGTCGAATCGACTTCGGCGCATGCATTCTCGTTTGCCTATCGCAGTTGGATTCGCCTAAACTTGAAAGTTGCGTCTCGCAGACGTGCAGAGCTCCGCCCGAATTGGGAATCAGCCGAGAAGTCTCAGGCGAATGTCGGATCCGGTTTTGCACAAAGCGACGACCGATCAACCACGGATGGTTGAACGACATCCCATCGACAGGTGCTAGCCGAGCAACAGAGGGTTCGCTTTTCAGTCCAACCGCGCGAGAGGGCTGATTCCAAAACCATGAAAGTCCTCGTAACACGCAACGACCAACGCCCCAGTCGAAGTCTGCTGAATTTTGGCGATGGCGACTCGGCTGACACCGCCGGGTCCAACAGAGCCTCGTCTTTGGATTCGCCTCCGCTTCTACGCGCGAGCGAGGCCGAGACAACTGGCAAGCAAGTTTCCCATCACTGGCAGTCATCCAGTTGGATCGTCAGTCTTCTGACCCATCTCTTGCTACTGATCTCGTTGTCTCTGTTTGCTGTGACCGTCCCGTCTGTCGACAAAATGGTCATGCAGATCCCGCTGCCGATCGGCGAGTCGGTACTCAATGAGGAATTGGAAACGTTTCAGATTCTGGAACCGAACGAGCTGGACGTCGAACCGATGGTGGACGTCGCCGAAACCGATGATGTGACTTTCGCGATCGACACGGACCCCTTGGTGACGCTCATGGCACCGGATGAGATGCCGACGATGGTCGAGCCGATCGAGTCGCTCGCGATGATATTGTCTGCGCCCAGCCCACCTGCCCGCCTCCTTCCCGTCAAACTCGCAGTTCAACGAGATGCAGGTGGCGACGTCGGGGGCGAACCTGGCCAAGCCGGTTCTACCGGAAAACCGGGCACTGGTATCGAAGGCGACTTGGGGATGCACGCCGCCAGGCGGATGGAGTTTTCCACGCCCAAGATGGACTACACGATCAACAAGGGATTGATCTGGCTCGCAAGGCACCAGCAACCGGACGGCGGTTGGTCCTTCGAGCATCGCGGTGGCGAATGCCGGGGTCGCTGCCCGAATCCAGGTAGCAAAACGGGTGCGCGCGTTGCCGCAACTGGTTTGGCGCTGCTTCCCTTTCTCGGTGCCGGCAATTCGCCAGACCAAGGTGAGTACCGCCGCACGGTCGCCGCTGGGATCAACTTCCTGATCTCCAACACCGGGAAAAATGGAAGCCTCTGGCGTACTGAGGGGCGCATGTACGGCCAAGGCATCGCGACGCTGCGCACTCTGTGAGTGCTACGGAATCATGACTCTGGCACCACCCAACGTCGACCGACAGATCGCTCCAGCCGAAATGGTTACTCCGAACGAACCAACATCGATCAGCCAACCGCACGACGTCAACGCGATGGCGAAAACCGTCGATATCGATCAGCTGGAACTGGCGGCGAAAGCGGCGGTCGAGTTCATTGTCAAAACGCAGGCCGCCGATGGCGGCTGGCGTTACGAGCCCGGACAATTGGGAGACACATCGGTTGTCGGCTGGCAGGTCATGGCGCTCAAGAGTGCCAGCGACGCAGGTCTGGGAAGCTACGAGCAGACGAATGCAGCGGCCAGCCGATTCCTCGACGCGGTGCAAGTTGAGGTGATGCATGATCGCTGGTACGGATCACTTGGTACGCAATACGCCTACATGCCGAATATGAGACTCAAGACGGAAGCGACCACGGCCATCGGACTCGCCTGTCGCATCTACATGGGCACCACGCCGTTTCATGCGGGAATGGAAATCGCCGCGAAGCGAATCGCCGCTCGCGGACCCATCGGCGGCGACATGTACTACAACTACTACGCCAATCAGGTGTTGTTTCAACATGGCGGAGCTGAATGGAAGGAGTGGAGCGAACAGCTCAATACGGCTCTGATGTTAACGCAGGAGGATCAAGGTCATCTCGAGGGAAGCTGGTTCTTTGGCGGCCGAAATCGCGGAGGTGACCACGGAGGCGACGCGGGCGGTCGCCTGTACACCACCGCGATGGCCTGCCTCTGCCTCGAAGAGACATTCCGACACCTGCCGATCTTCCGTTCCGTCAGAAGGCTGCAAATCGCTGAGCAGCCGGTTGCACAAAATGGGGAACCGCTTCCGGCTGGAGAGCCCGCAGCAACTCAACAGAAACGGGACCCTTGGGATTTCAGCGATCCCGATCCCGATCCGGCCATCGTGGAAAACGACGACTAGGACGCCGCAGGGAGTCTGCGACGAAGCGCAAATGGGAACCTTCGATGGTCTTGAGTCAGATCATGGAGCCCCGCAAAGTTGAAACCACGATCATCCCGTGATTTTGCCGCAGTCGTTTGGACCCATCCTCCATGGCAGCTTCCTTTGCATTCCCGCATGCGGGCCTGTAAGCTTTGGATCTCGCCATCAGATTCTCGCGGAGTTGTCGATGTTTCAGCGCATTGCCATGGGGTGGCAGCTTACCAAGCAGTCGATCCACGTCCTGAAAATGGACAAGGAACTCTTGTTGTTCCCCGTGCTTAGCGGCATCTCCTGCCTCTTGGTATTAGCCAGTTTTGCGGTACCGATTTTTCTTTCCGGTGGGTTGGAAGGGATCGAGGAGAACCGGGAGAACGTTACCCAGAATGCGATCGCCTGGGTGGTGTTGTTCCTGTTTTACTTTGTGAACTATTTCGTAATCACCTTCTTTAACTCGGCTTTGGTCGGATGTGCCGTCATCCGACTCAAGGGTGGCGACCCGACGGTAGCGGACGGATTCCATTCCGCTTTTGCTCGACTACCGCAGATCGCGGCCTGGGCGTTGGTCAGTGCAACGGTTGGCGTGGTCCTGAAAATGATCGAATCGAGATCGGAACGCGTCGGTCAAGTCGTCGCGGGACTCCTCGGCATGGCCTGGTCGATCACTACCTTTTTTGTCGTTCCCGTTCTGGTCATCGAGGGTCTCGATCCAATCGCATCGGTCAAACGCAGCGTTGGCGTTCTGCGAAAGACATGGGGAGAAGCGTTGGTCTCCAATTACAGCATTGGCTTCGTGACGTTTTTATTGAGCTTGATCGGTATTGTGCCATTGATCGGCGGAATCGCATTGCTCAACGCGGAGTCGACGATCCTTGGGGGTATCCTGATTGGAATCGGCATTTTGATTTTGATCGCGGTTTCACTGATCTCATCCGCTCTCAATGCGATCATTCTCGCAGCGCTCTACATCTACGCTGCCGAAGACCAAATGCCAGAGGGCTTTGATCCGAACCTCGTTCGTGGTGCATTCGCGACCAAGTAGATTTCCGACTTATCGCGATGTCCCCGGGGGGAAACGGCGTTGGTCCCGGGATGCGGCGCAACAGAATGCAACGCAGAGGCGGGGAGTCGCAAAGACGCAGAGCAAGTCGATCTTCTCCGCGTCCCGGCGCCTCCCCGTCTCCGCGCCTACTTCTTGATGAATGGGAGAACATGCTTGTGGCAAGTCTCCGTAGGATGGGTCAAGCAGGTCGCACAAGCACTGGGGACAAAGCACTGGGGACACGGCAACACCAAGGATGCTTCCAAATAAACCCCAAAGCCGTGCCATGTCCCCGTGTCGTGTCCCCGTATCGTGCCCCGTGTCGTGTCCCCGTGTCGTGTGTCCCCGTGTCGTGTCCCCGTATCGTGTCGTGTCCCCGTGTCGTGTCCCCGTGTCGTGTCGACATGATCGCTTTACTGATCGGCTGACTCATTGAGGTGACGGTCTGACGGGAATTCGATCGATTGCCCAAATGCTTTGAGAGGCAATCTGGCGAGAAAGGCTTGCGGTCGGCCGTAGGGATCGATTCCCTGGCCGGCGATCATCGTCCCATCCGCGGAGGTGGCAACCGCGAATTGCAGCTGCCAACCGCTGGTGTCAACGCAATGCTGATGAAGGACGCTTTTGAGTGAACGCATTCCGTGCGTCGCGTCCCATACAAAGGCAGTCGCGCCAGACCCGCTCTCATAATGTCCGATGATCACTCTCCCATCGTCAGAGATACGGTCAGCCGAGCCATAGACAGGGAAGCCCAAAAACTCATCAAGCAACGAGACCTTTCCTGCCTCCCAGCGAAACGCGGTTCGCTCCGCGAGCCGTCCGTCCGGCCAACATTTACCGACAATCACAGACCCATCGGCCGATGTGTCGCTAACGAACCAATTGTCGACTTCCTCGCTAAATCCAGGTAGCCTCGTTGCCTTGCCGTTACGCCATTGGACGACATGCATTCCAGTACTATATTTTGACGTCGCCGTTCGCTTGCCGGACCAGACAATACCGGTTAAAAGCGATCCATTGTTCGCAACGGCCTGGATCCTGGATTGAAGCTGATCGCTTACGCCAGTGAGCTTTTCAAAGTCGGTACCATTGTAATGAAAAGCTCGCGTTTCTTCTGTCTCGATGCGATTGCCCCCCACAATGTGCGATCCAACCATGTCTGCGGGAGAGATGTATTTCATATTTTCCGATAGCGGGTCGATGACAGGCGAGCCGCCATCGGACGGCCACCATCCGATGTGAGCGGTGTTGATCAGTTTGTGGAAGCGGCCCAAGATCCCTTGGCCATCGTCGCCCAGTATGCTGACAAAGGAACGTCGGTATCCGTCAGGCAAAGGCAGGACAACGATTCCCTGGTCCCAACTCCAGCGGAACGATCGATATTCTTGTTCAGTCGTGAAATCGCCCACGATCACACGACCGTCTTCGGAAACATCTTTGACCGTGTATGACTCCGCTTCGGCAATGTTACCCAATCCAACCAAACTCGCGTGGGAGATCGAGCTTGGATTTTCAATTGCGATGGAAGGATCGGGCAATGAATCAAAGACAATGACTTCGCCGTCAGCCCAACCGCGCGATCAGTCGGCGATCATCGCGACGCAAAACGGACTTGTTTGACCCAGTCTCTTGTCCCGAGCTTCAGTAGCGGTTGCAACGTCTGGGCATGCCAAACTCGAACCGTTAAATCTCGGCCGCCTGTCGCCAGCAGTCGTCCGTCGTCCGAGAAATCGACACTGTCAACATCATGCTCGTGTGCTTCTGTCGACCGAATCTCCTTTCCCGACCCCACGTCCCACAACTTCAGTCGCCGATCGTCGCTGACCGTGGCCACCGTCCTCCCATCGGGGCGAAAGGAAGCATCTGTTAGACTCGAGTTGTGGCCTACGCACCTTCGCGGCGGACCACCATCATCGTGTAAGTCATACAACAATAGATCGTCCATCGAACCGACGGCGAGGGTGTTGCCGTTCGGTCCGAATTCGACACAGTTGCATTGACGAGCGGCAAGGATTCTCGGCCCTGTTGGATTCTGGACCTCATAAACTTCGACATGAGTACGTTTGTCAAAATCGGCAACTGCGACGTAGCGTCCCTCGGGGGAAATCGCAATCCGATGTGGCGCATGATCGACCTTCCAGCGGGCAATCTCCTCGTGTCGCCGCCAGTCGTAAACGGCAATGTAACCTTGTTCATCGCCCGTCACGATACGCGAGCAGGCCTTCGCCGACGCCATGTTTGTCCATGCCACCCGATTCGGTTTCGTTACAGAAACAGACTGGCGATTTTCGAGGTCACATTGAAAGACTTCCTGATCGCAGACAAAGAGTGTGTCGTCATTTCCAATCGCGAAGTCTTGCCCGGAAGAACATGTCCACCGAATGGAACCAGTATCGGGCGACCAACTGGCGATGTAACCGTCTCGGCTTCCCGAGAGGATTTCTTGGGTGCCAGGAACCGTGGTCAGCGATTCCACTCGCCCGCGATGTGCTGACCACTGCGAGGTTGTGTTCGATGCCAACTGAGGTTGGCCGTTCTGCCGATATGGCGCAGTCCAAACGTGCGTCGCGCCGCCCCAGTCACCGGTCACAACTTGGTTTGAGTCCGCAAGAAACGCCACACTTTCGATCGCATCCAGTTGTCGTACGGCCGTCATCTCGCCAGTTTTCGTATTGCCAACCATCAGATGGCCGTTCAATTCCCCAGCGGCAACATACTGCTGATCCGCTGAAAAGCAAACCGAGAAGAATCTGCCGAAATGGGGGGCCGTCCATGTTACTTTTCGAGATCCGCTGGAAAGATCCCACAAGGCAATCGTTTCGTCGCTGCTGGCTGACGCCAAAAGCGATCCATCGGCCGATATCGCAATCTCTTCTACCTCCCGTTGATGCCCTTCAAGGACGGTCAGCAGTTGCCCTGTCGAGCTATCCGAAAAGTGAATCTTTTGATCGTCACCGCAGCTGATGATCGTCTTGGAATCAGGCGTAAAGCACACCGAGTTCGCCTCGCCGTCATGCGCCGCGAAGGACAGAAGTGGAACGGATTGGCCGGCGCTATCACTCCCCAGCCAATCTGATGTTGACTCATGGCGTTCTTTGTCCAGGCCGGTCAAATCCGCTGGATAACTCCAGACACGAATCGATCCGTCGGCGCATGCAGATGCGATGCTCCGTCCGCTCGGATGCCAGGCTACATCGTTGACTGGTGAGACAGACATATACGTTCGGAGAAGCTTCCCCGATGAAGTTTGATAAACTTGAATCTGACCGGTTTTCGTTGAAACGCAGAAGACTCTTCCGTCCGGCGAGGCTTCCACCGCCGACACAAAAGCGTTCACGTCAAGAATAAAGTTGGGTCGAACCTCCACCGATTTGTGCAAGTAGTACCAAACGAAGTCTCGTAAATCCTGCCCCTCTGCTTCTGGGCGATGCCGATCGAGGAGGTCGCTCACACGCGGAATATCGCTTAGTTGGAGCGCGTCGGACGCGAGTTTCATGTCAGACAGATACAGCAGTTGCTGCGATCTGCGTCGTTCCCCGTCAGCGATCTCTCGGTGACGCTCTGCGAGTTCTCGCTGCTGTGTTTCTCGCCCCAACGCCGCAATCGTCCGGCTCCGCTCATTCCAGAGCAACGTGCCACCAACGAAAATTGCAACCGTCAGCGTGGCTAGCGCAGTCCTCACAAACGTTCTGTGGCGTCTTGACCATTTAGCCGCACGTTGCACTGTTGTCGGCGGTTTCGCTTTGATGGGAAGATCTTTCAGGAACGCGCGCAGATCGGCGGCCAACTCGCCGGCTGATTCGTACCGCTGGTCTCGGTCCCTCTCGATCGCCTTCAACACGATCGTTTGCAAATCGGCGGGGATCGATGGGTTGATCGTTCGCAGCTTTGGTGGTTCCTCAAAAGCGATTTGTCGAAGCAATTCTTCGTCGGTCGGCGCCATTGAAGGGGGGGCGTAGCGTCAACAGTTCGTACAACGTTACACCGAGCGCATAGATGTCGCACCGGTGGTCGACCACGCCCCGTTTCCCCAATGCCTGTTCAGGACTCATGTAGCGCAACGTTCCGACCATGTCTCCCGTCATCGTCATGCCGACGTCGGATTCGATCCGCGCAAGACCGAAGTCGGTGATGAATAGATCACCTTCGGCGTCCAGCATCAAATTGCTTGGCTTGATGTCGCGGTGCAGAATCCCCTGATCGTGTGCATGCTGAAGCGCCTCGGCAGCCTGGACTCCCAACTCTGCGGCCGAGCGGAAGAAGCTTGAAGATTGATGATCCTCGTGAACCTCTGAGCTGATGCGCGTCTGGATGTTCGGATTGGTCGCCAGTTCACGGATCACTGCTGCCAGCGACTGGCCGCGGATCAATCGCATGGCGTAGTAGTGCACGCCGCGCTCTTCACCGACAGAGTAGATCGAAACAATGTTGGGGTGATCGAGGGCCGCGGCGGCACGCACTTCGTTGTGAAAACGTTGTACGCCGCGCTCCCTCGCCAAGGCAGCCAACGGCAGCACTTTCAGCGCGACGTCTCGCCCCATCGAAATCTGGTGTGCCTCATAGACAATTCCCATGCCGCCGCGTCCGAGTTCGCCGAAGATGCGAAAATCGCCGAGGGTCTTGGGCGTAACGATCGAACTTTCGTCCAATGACTCGCCTGCCGAAGCAACGGTGTCGCCGACCACTTCGAGCGCGCGGAGTGATTGGCGGATCAGGTCCGCGATTTCGGGATGTTGCTCGGCATACTCCGAGACATCCGGACGCTCCCCGGCGGCACGTCGCTCCAGGTAGTCATCGACGACGTCTCCTAAGGCAGCTGCCAGTTCTTCGCTGTCGGGAATCGGTACGTTGGTCGGTCTCATCGTCACGGTGCTCCGCAGCACTAATCAAGTGGCAGTCCTTGGTCCGACAATAGTCTGGTCAGACGGATCAGGGCCCGTCCCAATCGTTTGCGAGATGCCGCCGGTTCGATGCCAAGGACTTCGGCGGCTTCCGCGTTACTCAGCTCTTCGACGTGTCGTAACATCAGGATCTCACGATCCGTCGGTTTCATCTTCGAGATTGCCTGCCGAACCCGATTCGTCAGTTCCTTTCGTTGCAGATCTTCGCTCGCACGGCCCACCAATAAGTTCCTGGTCAATGCGATGGAAGAGGCATCGGAGAAGTCGACTTCGCGATGAACGGATCGTTTTTCGGCCAGGTGCCGGCGGCGCAGGTCGATCAATCGCTCCATTGCGGTGCTGCGCAACCAAACCCGGAACGTGGCGGGCCGCTTCTGCAAGAAGGATTCGATGCGCTGACTGACCACAAGCTGCGCTTCCTGGATGACGTCCGAAGGATCGAGCCGCGCCCGCAGGTCATTCTCCATGTGTGTCTCAATCAGTCGTCGCAAATAGTCGCGATGGAGATTGAACAATTGTCCGAGCGATTCCTGGTCGCCTCGCCGCGTTCGCTCCAGCAGGTCATTGGTCACGGAGGATTCACTGTTTTCCATGCGGCTCATCGTTTCCAGACCGCATGGCTTGCGAACTACTTGGTGCGTCTCATTGGATGACATCCGAGGCAAATGGTTGGGGCCGGAGTTCACGATCCATTCGCAGGCCGACTGTTCCTGGTCAGCGGGCATCTTGTGTCGGCGCCAGCGCACTCCTCCCTTCCAGTAACCCGTAATCGAGCACCGGGTTGGGACCGTCCTTTTCTAGTTTCGCAGGGAAACACTGGGATTCAGGCGGAAATGATCGCCGCCGCGCCGGCAGCAGACGCGATGACCGAACCAGCCTGATCCGAGCCCAAGAGTTGTTTATAGCCCATTTGGAGGGTGTCTGTTTTTAAATTGCCACCCTTTCCTGGGAAAAACTGTCCCACCCAGCAGTGCGGTTACGGGTTAACGATCGGAGGCAAATAGCGTCCGGCTGCAAACTCGAATCGGTTGTCTTCCACCAGCCAGATTCGTCACAAACCCGAGCGATCCACGAGGGGAACCGAGACATGAAACGTCGACATCCGAGCAGTCGAGTCCGCAAGTCATCGCTGCAGCGCCGACGCTGTCGACTAGAGCGTCTGGAGGATCGTCACCTACTGGCAGTTCTGTTCGCCGACAGTTTTGAATCCGGTGGGGGCGCTGGTGACTGGGCGGGCAACTGGGTCGAGGATGGCCAGAACGACTGGTTCCGGTCAACCCAGCGGGCGACCGACGGGGCCTATTCGGCCGAGGTCGATGGTTCGGCCGACAATGCGACGCTGACGCTGG
The DNA here is from genome assembly GCA_963767665.1 of Pirellulaceae bacterium. Classification (GTDB taxonomy): domain Bacteria; phylum Planctomycetota; class Planctomycetia; order Pirellulales; family Pirellulaceae; genus Rubripirellula. The sequence goes on along the minus strand of CAVYFC010000008.1, from coordinate 1,109,528 downwards.
CCACGCCGGAGGACCTGAGCGGCTACGCCTCTGCCCAATTGACGTTCGACTGGCTGATCGAAAACGGCCTCGACGGCGGAGAGTACCTGGCGGCTGGATGTTTCCGCTGACGGCGGCGCCAATTGGCAGACCGAGGTCACGCTCGAGGGCAACGTTGATGCTGAGAACGTTTGGCAGAGGGAGACGGTTGATTTGACGCCTTATGTCGATGGCAGCGTACTGATTCGCTTCCGCGGTCTCATGGATCGAGCGAATGAGGACGCGAATGTCGATAATCTGGAGATCACAGGAATCCCCGCAAGCCCACCGGAGATCTCAATCTCCGATTCCGTTGTGGGAGAGCAGTCTGCAATCGACATACTCGTTCCCGCTGGCAGCGGTGGACTCGATAGTCCCAAGGGAATGCGACTGCATGACGATGGGCTCCTCTATGTGGTCAGCAATCAGAATAACTCAGTGATGCGATTCGATCCAACGACGGGTGCCTTCGTCGATGTGTTTGTTTCCAGTGGCAGCGGTGGACTGACTAACGCGATCGATGTGGAGTTCATGCCGGGCGGAGACCTGCTGGTCGCGAGTCGAAACACCGATGAAGTACTACGTTACGATGGGACGACGGGTGCGTTCCTTGGCGCCTTCGTGTCCGCCGGCAGCGGCGGTATTGATGGCAACAGCGACCTGCAGTACGGGCCTGATGGGAATCTTTACGTCAGCGGTTTCTCGAGCGACAACATACTACGTTACGACGGGGCGACCGGCGCAGTTCCTGGACGTATTCATCGGCGACGATCCGGCAACCACGTCTGTCGACGAAAGCGGTGGTCTCGACGCTCCAACGCCATTTGTCTTCGATTCGGTCGGAAATGTTTACGTTGTAAGCTTTGCAAGCAACCAGGTTCTGAAGTACGACGCAAGTGGAACTTTCATTGGCGAGTTCATTGCGATGGAGGCAGGCCGTCGACCCGGCGGGATCGCTTTCGGGCCCGACGGCGATCTTTACTTAGGCGAATGGCAAGGCCACCGTGTCGTGCGGTACGACGCGGTCACCGGGCAACGCCTGGCGGTACTGTTGGACGACCCACTTGTGTTCAATAGAGCACGATCTCTTTTGTTCGACCATGTGGGAAATCTGCTCGTCACTGGGGGTGACACTGACAACATCGCTCGGATTGGCACGGGCCCGATGGTAACTTTGTCATATCCGAGCACGGAAAGCATTACCGTCGATTTTGCGTCGATGAATTGGACTGCGGTGTCGCCTGACGACTATATCGGCACGACTGGCAAACTAACGTTTGCTCCTGGTGAGACAATGAAACGTGTTTTGCTGACCACGGTCGATGACGCAATCGTTGAGGGACCGGAGACGCTCACGGTGACCCTGAGTAATCCCGGCGGAGGAGCAACGATCAGTGACCCAACGGGCGTGGTCACCATTACCGATGACGACTCCGACAGGCGGGTTTCAATCAATAGCGTTGCGGAGGTCGAGGGTGACCAGACACCGCACTATCGCGGCGGATTCGTGGACGGTCATCCCGGTGGACATTTTAACCCGCTTACTTTCGGCCCCGACGGAAACATTTACACCGCTGTAGGGACTGGAATCGGTTACAACACCATTCAAAGATTTGACGGGACAACGGGTGCGTTTATTGATACGTTCATAGACAACTCAGATCCCGATCACAGGATCAACGGTGTTCGCGACATCGTCTTTCATCCCAGCGACGGCAAGGTCTATGTAGCCCGCGCATACACCGAAGAAGTCTTGCGGTTTGACGCCGTGACCGGGGAGTTTGTTGACGTGTTTGTCAGCGCCGGTGCGGGCGGCATCATGCATCCCGATGGCATGATGTTTGGCCCCGACGCGAACGATGATGGGATGCCGGAACTCTACGTCACGGGATGGCTCAGCCACAGCGTGGTTCGCTATGACGGGATGACCGGTGCGACGCTGGGCACCTTTGTGACGGCAGGGTCGGGTGGGCTCAGCTATCCGTTTTCTCTCGCCTTCCGGAATGATGAGTTGTTTGTTACCAGTGCAGGTACGAACCAGATTCTAAAGTATGAAGCCAGCAGCGGAAACTTCCTTGGTGTCGCTGCAAGCACGGGACTTGATTACCCACGCGGGCTGACGTTCGGTCCGGATGATCTGCTTTACGTCACCAGCGGGAGCAATGACCGGATCCTCCGTTTCATGCCCGATGGAACTTATGTCGATGACTATATCCCCGCGGGGGTCGCAGGGATGGCGAACCCGCGAACGCCTCGTTTCGGACCTGACGGCGATCTCTACGTAACGGTTACAGGAAAGAACGAGATCATGCGGTTCGGCGATCAAAATGAGGCAGTTTTTACCGTGAGCCTATCAACCGCTAGTAACTCAGCGGTAGCGGTCGACTTCGCGACTAGCCCAATCGGCACTGCCCCCGCCACCCAGAGCTGATTACTCCGAAGTCACCGGGCAAATTGTCTTCGAACCGGGTGTTACTGAGAAACGGATCCATGTACCCATCATTGACGACGTCGCCCAAGAGACGAGTGAAACATTCCAGGTATCATTGATCGTCACCGAAGGAGCCGTACTCGGTAGCGGATCGGGTACCGGAACCATCATCGACGATGATTCCAACAACGCCCCGGTTGCTGTGGACGATTCGGCAGCCGCGACAAGCGAGGTTGAGCAGATCATCGATGTGTTAGCCAACGACTCCGACCCCGAAGGAGATCCCTTTGTCGTCGAATCGGTGGACAGCCCCACTGCTCAAGGTGGCACAGTCGTGATGAACCCCGACAATACGCTCAGCTACACGTCCACCCCGGGCTTCACCGGGACCGATACGTTCAGCTACACCATCAGCGACGGTCAAGGCGGCTTGTCCACCGCCACCGTGACGGTGGACGTGAGCGACGTGTCCACGCCCACGATGTTCGTTTCCGACATCAGCTTCCAATCTCGCAAGGGCGGAAAAGAATGGCGAGCGGCGTTCGAGATCCGCGACGAAAATGGCCTGGCCGTCAGCGGCGCGACGATCGTCGTGACCTTCAACAATGTGACATTCAGTGGTCAAACCGACAGCAATGGTCTGTTCCGCACCAATTGGCTGAGATTGTCCAGGGGTAATTACCAAGCCGAAGTCGTTGACCTGGCACTCTTGGACCACACCTGGGATACGGCGCAAGGCTGGCTCGAAGACGATGACAACGACGGTTTACCAGACCGCATCCTTTCCTTCTGACGCCACTCTCAACACGAGATCCAGCAAAACAGTACGGGGACAGGGCACTCCCTCTCTCATGCTAGTTGTAAGCAAGACGCGTCACCATCTCGCCGTTGTCGTGCACATGGGTACCGTGTCCCCGGGGACTTGCACGGCCGAAGACCAAATGCCAGAGGGCTTTGATTCGAACCTCGTTCGTGGTGCGTTCGCGACCAAGTAGATTTGCGACTGATCGCGATGTCCCCCGGGGAAACTACTTTGGTCCCGGGATGCGGCGCAGCAGAAAGGAACGCGGAGGCGGGGAGTCGCAAAGGCGCGTAGCAAGTCGACCTTCTCCGCGTCCCGGCGCCTCCCCAGTCTCTGCGCATATTTTTTAGGAATGGGGGAAGATGCTTGTGGCAGGACTCCGTAGGGTGGGTCAAGCAGTTCGAGAAGTCGAAGACGGGTGATGGGACTGAGATCGTGGGACAGAGGCCTTTCGGGTAATTGCAAACGAAAGCAATTCCCACCCTTGCATGCATGTGGCCGTCTGCGTCCGAAGTGTTATGTCCCTGCGTATACCTCCCCGATTGCTTCCCAACGAGGCACTACGGCTGGGAACTGTGCCGCGTGAAAACAAGAGGTGCTGATGGGCTGTAGGCTGTGAAGTCAAAGGGATAGCCAAGTGCCGGCGACTCGACGATATCCGACTGCGCCCGTTCCGATTCAGGCAACTCCAACATCTCTTCCGCAATGGCAAGCAATCGCTTGAGCTCAGCAATATAAGAATACTTGGTCGTATACAAATGCCGTGCGTTTCGGTAGGCATCGATTGCTTGCTGCTGCTCGTTGAGCTGCCAGTAACACATACACAGAAACAGATCGTCAAAGCAAACCGCAATGTGGAATTTATCCGGACACAGCTCCTTTGAGCGCACCAAAGACTTGACGGCTTCCCTGTACAGTTCGTTGTAGAATTGAGCCGCGCCAAGTGTATTCAAATGGCGTGGAGCATTAAAATGTCCAGGTGGAGTTAGTTCGACAGCTCGTTTCGCGAACTTCAGCGCCGTTCTTCATCTGTGTAAATCTCTGAATCATTGACAGACAAGGCCCACGCGCAGAAATTGTAGTCAGACGCCATGCTTGTCGCATCAACCAACTGAATCGCGTGATCGAGTTCGCCGATGCCAATGTCAAAAGCCTCGGCCGCGTCGTCTCGTCTCCCTTGACGCTCAAGGGAGGTTGCCAGCCCTCGCGACATGTTCAGCAGGCTTGCGATGTTCATCGCGCTCGTGAGCGTCCGCGGATGAACCTTTCGTAGATCGCGCAGTGCTGCGTAGGCATGACGATAAGCTTGCTCGGATTCCTCGTTGCGGCGCAGGTACAGCAGCAGGATCGCCTTTTGATGAATAATTCAAGCCGCCATCCATGATGAAGTTAGCCTCGGACTTGCTGTCATTGACGGTTTGCAGCGCTTCGTCCAATGCCTCCAGTGCCTGTTCATAGGGTCTGTCTTGCTGCGTGCGAGCGGCGAGAATCCTCGCCGTGAAAACAAGATCTCGCGTCATTTGAGCCGCTGATGGCCATCGTCGCAGCAGTTCCCGTCGCATTTCGAATGCCTCTTGCCTCGCAGCGATCGCATTCTCGGTTTTCCCCATTTCCCAATATGTGAAATCCAATGCTTCATGGACACCGGCGAGGAGCCGCCGGTCTGAACGTGGCTGTTGTGCAAGCAAGATTGATCGTTCCCGCCACCTTTTCGCCTCCTCAAACATTGTTGCGGCTTCTTGATTTCGTCCCGGCCCAGAAATGAGGTATCCAAGATACTGATAGTAAGCAGCCAGTACATCCGTTTTCTCGGCATGCTCCGGATCCACGCGGACGAGTTCCTGCTGAATCGGAAGGTTCTCTCGAAAGATCTGCTCGGCCTCGGCATGGCGACCCAAAGTACTTAATACAATTGCATACTCCAAAGCTGCTTGTGACCTGTCCGCCCTCAAGTCATCATCGATCGCGGCGCTATCGAGCAGAGCATCGAATTGGGAAATCGCCGACGAATACATCAGTTCCGCCTGATCGAGCTCTCCCAAATCCCTTTGTATGTATGCCAGTCCGCGCGTGGACAGCGCTCTTTCGCGATCGACCTGAGGAGGATGATCTGGCGTCGCTGCCAGATCATCCAACTCCGCGACGGAACGCTTCCATGCAGCTAGAGAAAGATCGCCCTGCCACAGGTGGAAGCGAATCCAGCCGATTCTTTGCCAGGCAAGCGCGTTTTGCAGGCGGAGTTCTGGCGATTCATGGTTGGTTCGGGCAAGTTCCTCGTAGGCCAGAGACATTTCCCTGAGGGCTTGCTCTTCACCTTCCGCTTGCACCAGTCGATTCTCGACAATGTCGTCAGAATACAGATTGTCATAGATTCGATCGACCACTCCACGAGCGATGGCAAGGTTTCGCTCAGCACGTTGTGTTTCTTCGATCGATTTGTTGAGCGCCGCGTTCGTTTCGTCCTGCTTGATTGCGATCGCGATGGTCGACATGGCGAGCGCCAACATCGTGACTCCCGTTGTCGCCACGACCAGGGGACGATGCCTGCGAAGCAACCTCCCCACTCGAGCGACCGGACTCGCACGCTTCGCCTGAATCGGCAAGTCTTCTGAGTAACTCCGAAGATCGTGCGCCATTGCCTCGGCCGTCTGATAACGCTCGGCCGGGTCCTTCAAAATGGCTTTGAGCACGATTGTCTCGAGGTCACGCGGTATCGAGGGATTCGTACGTCGCGGTGGCGTCGGTTCTGTCTCGGCAATTTGACGCAAGATGCTTTGACGGTCCCGGCCACCAAACACGGGTTGAAGACTGATCAACTCGTACAAAGTCGCACCAAGCGAATAGATATCAACTCGATGGTCAACGATGCTACGCTTGACCAACGCCTGCTCGGGGGCCATGTATCGCAGCGTCCCAACGATGTCTCCGGTCATTGTCAGTCCCGCCTCACTCTCAATCCGCGCCAATCCGAAATCGGTCACCCAAGGTTTTCCCTGGTGATCAACCATTAGATTTCCCGGCTTGATGTCGCGATGCACAATTCCTCGTTGGTGGGCATGATCCAATGCTTCGGCAGCCTGTGCGCCAAGTCGTGCCACCGAGCGAAAGTACTCGCGATCGAATCGGCTGCGACGCGTTGATACCGCCGCTTGGATTTCACGATTGGTTGTCGGGTCATAGTGATCCCGCGCAGTCAAGTTCGCAGCTTCCGCATGCTGAACACTGTCGATCGTCGGTTGGAGCTGGTGATTGCTGCTGGTGCTTGAAGTGGGGCGTGCTGGGTCGGACGTCACCAATCCATCGATCGACAACGCTGTATCGTCAGGACGGAGTATCTGATCTCGCAGTCGAGAAATGATTTCCGCAAGTGTCAATCCATTGATCAGCGACATGGCGTAGTAGTAGACGCCTCGCTCGTTACCCACACCGTGGACCGGCACGATGTTCGGATGATCCAGCGTCGCCGCGGCGCGTGCTTCGTTTTTAAAGCGAGTGATCGCCCTCGGATCCATGATTGCCGCAAAGGGCAGGACCTTCAACGCCACCATTCGCCCTAACGACATCTGCTCAGCCTCATAGACCACTCCCATGCCGCCCCGTCCGAGTTCGCCGAGGATGCGAAAATCGCCGAGGGTCTTCGGCGCAACGATCGACCTTTCGTCCAATGACTGGCCTGCCGAAGCAACGGTGTCACCGACCACTTCGAGCGCGCGGAGTGATTGGCGGATCAGGTCCGCGATTTCGGGATGTTGCTGGGCATACTCCGAGACATCCGGACGCTCCCCGGCGGCACGTCGTTCCAGGTAGTCATCGACGACGTCTCCTAAGGCAGCTGCCAGTTCTTCGCTGTCGGGAACGGGTGCAGTGTCCGGTTTGGTCTTCATGGTGCTCCGTCGCGTTCATCAAGTGGCAGTCCTTGGTCCGACAACAGACGAGTCAGACGGATCAGGGCTCGTCCCAATCGTTTGCGAGATGCCGCCGGTTCGATGCCAAGGACTTCGGCGGCTTCCGCGTTACTCAGCTCCTCGACGTGTCGTAACAACAGGATCTCACGATCGGCGGGTTTCATCTCCAAGATGGCCTGTCGAACCCGAGTCGTCAGTTCCTTTCGCTGCAAATCTTCGCTCGCTCGGCCCACCAATAAGTTCGTGGCCAAGGCCATCGAAGAGGCATCGGAGAATTCGACTTCTCGATGAACGGATCGTTTTTCAGCCAGGTGCCGGCGACGCTGGTCGATCAATCGCTCCATCGCCGTGCTCCGCAACCAAACCCGAAAAGTTGCGGGCCGCCTCTGCAAGTAGGATTCGATGCGCTGACTGACCACCAGTTGCGCTTCCTGGATGACGTCCGAAGGATCGAGCCGCGCCCGGAGGTCGTTCTCGATGTGTGTCTCAATCAGTCGTCGCAAATAGTCACGATGGAGATTGAACAATCGTCCGAGCGCATCCTGGTCGCCGCGCCGCGTTCGCTCCAGCAGGTCATTGGTCGTGGAGGAATCACTGTTTTCCATGTCGCTCATCGTTTCCAGACCGCCGGCTTGCGAACCGAACGGTGCGTCTCATGGATGACATCCGAGGCAAATCGGCGGGTCTGGAGTTCACAATCCATTCGCAGGCCGACAGTTCCAGGGCAGCGGGCATCTTCTGTCGGCGCCAGCGCACCCCTCTCTTCCATCAACTAACCCGTAATCGAGCACCGGATTGGGACCGCCCTTCTCGATTTTCGCGAGGAATCACTCGAGTTCAGGCGGAAATGATCGCCGACCGACAGAAGCCTCCATGACAGGACCAGCCTGCTCCGACCGAAGGGTTGTTTATAGCCCATTTTGAGGGTGTCTGTTTTTGGATTGCCACCCTTTCCTGGGAAAATCTGTCCCACCCAGCAGGGTGACTGCGGGTAAACGATTGGAGGCAAATGCCATCGTCCTGCAAAGATTCGAACCAGTCGTCTTCCACCGGCCAGATTCCTGACAAACCAGCGCGATCCACGAGGGGAACCGAGACATGAAACGCCGACATCCGAGCAGTCGAGTCCGTAAGTCATCGCTGCAGCGCCGACGCTGTCGACTAGAGCGCCTGGAGGATCGCCGCCTGTTAGCCGCGACGCCCTGGTATGAGTTGACCGAGCTGTCGGCTTCCACATCCTTCGCACCTCGCGACGCTGGCGGGGGTGTCGCTGCAAGCGTCGACACCTTGGTCGTAGGTTCGAGGAAAGCGGACGGAGCTGCCACCACGAATTCGGGTAAGGTCTATATCTATGGACGAGACGTCAACGGTAGCCCGAGTGATTTGGGGGACGATACGTGGTCTGTCAAACAGGAACTTGTTCCCGCCGATCTCGGTGACGGTGATTATTTCGGACATGCTTTAGCAATGGATGGCGATACGCTCGTCGTCGGAGCGTTTCACCCAACCGATATCTGTTGTCCCAATACCGAACTGGGAGATGGATACGGCGTTGCTTACGTCTATCGGCGAAACATTACTACGGATTACTGGGAATTCGAACAGAAACTCACGCCGGACAGCTACGGCGGTCTGAATGACAGATTTGGCTGGAGTCTCGACATCGAAGGCGATGTCATTGCGATTGGCGCTCGTAGTTTTGACAATGTGGCAAAAGGACGAGTCGATCAAGGCGCCGCTTATGTTTTCCGCTTTGACGGGAACCAGTGGCAACAGCAGCAGCGGTTACTTGCTTCAGATGGCAGCGCCGAGGACAACTTCGGTTACGATATCGATGTTGCGCAGGGCAAGATCGTAATCAGTGCTCCGTATGCAGATCGAGACGCGCAAATAGTCGATTCCGGCGCCGTCTACGTCTTTTCTGAAACTCAGACAAGCGTTTGGACGGAGACCGACATTGTCTACGCCAATGACGGCCAGGCGGGAGACCTCTTCGGCGCCAGCGTGGCGAAAGTAGGGGACGCCCTATTGGTTGGAGCGACGCGAGTGGACGTTGGCACAGCCGTCGATGCCGGAGCGGCTTATCTTTTCACGCGTCAAAACAGCCAGTGGATTCATGATAGAAAGCTAACCGCTAGCGACGGCGCTGAAACGGATGAGCGAGTCGGAAGAAGCGTGGGAATGACAACAGATACGATGGTGATCGGCTCTTACCATGGTGGAGACGGATATGTCCTCGAACGTAATGGCTCGGATGAGTGGGAAGAAACCGCAATTGTATCTATGAGCGATCCAACGAAAGACGAGGGATTCCGCGAGATTGCGGTCACTGACGGGATGATCTTAAACTCCTTGGATTCGCATGACCATAACGGGATCGATTCCGGTGCCGCATACGTCTTCGTTAAAGACTCGACTCGAGCCCGCCAAGCCTACGCCAGCAGCGACACGCCATCCTCGCTCAAAGACAGTAAGGGGCGAAACGCCGGTATCACGACTTCTGAGATCACGATCGCCGACAGCGGAACGATCGAAGATATTGATGTGCGGTTGAACATCAGCCATACGCGCATCAGGGATTTGACCGCCGAGCTCATTGCTCCTGATGGAACGACCGTGACGTTGTTCGATCGTCTTTCCGACAGCGGCGCTGACTTCAACTTCACCTTCTTCGATGACGTGGCCGACACGGAGATTACGACCGCGACCGCACCGTTCTGGGGATCGTTCCGTCCGGTGGAAAGTCTCAACAGCCTCAACGGACTGGAGGTCAACGGCACCTGGCAGCTGAGGATCACCGATCACAACAAGGGAACCATCGGCACATTGGACGACTGGTTGATCGTCGCCAAGTACAAACTTGCGCAACCCTCGTTCTCCATCAACGATGTCACCGTCGTCGAGGGAGATAGCGGGACGACAACTGCCCAGTTCACTGTGACCCGCTCGGGTAACACATCGACGACAGTCAGCGTCGACTATCAAACTCAGGACGGCACTCAGAATGGATCGGCGACGGCGCCGGACGACTACGTTGACATCGCACTCAGCACCCTGACATTCGACGTTGGCGAGACGACGAAGACGGTCGAGGTGATCGTCAATGGCGATATGTTGGATGAAGGTGACGAGGATTTCTATGTTGAACTTTCCAACGCCTCGGCCGGCGCTTCGATTGTCAAGACCGTTGGTGTGGGCACGATCCAAGATGACGACGCACCTATCATCTCAACAATGCACGTTGCCGATCTGGAAGCGACCGCGACAGACGCTTCACGCGGCAAATGGAACGCGGAAGTCAGGATCCTAGTCGTCGATGCGCAGCGGAAACCCGCTTGCCGGCGTAACGGTAAACGGCGACTGGAGTAGCGGTGGACCGGGGACGGCAACGACCGGTGCCGATGGTATTGCCGTCATCAACGTGGAGAACATCAATAAGAGAACAACGAGTGTCGCGTTCAGAATCACGAGCCTCGTGCATGCAAGCTTTGCATACAACGAAGACGACAACGATGATCTAGATGGCGATAGCGACGGCACCGAGATCCTGATTCTCAAGCCGTAGTGAGCTCCCGGACAGCAGATAGAGCCAGGAAATCTTGGATTACACCTGGGACCTGACACCAGGGCGTATCAGGGAGCGATGACCCGGACCTCTCTCCCAACCGCCTACTGACGTTCTGAAACTGGCGCGGTCGCATCCAATCGCCATCGTCTTGATGGCGTCTGCATAAAGGCGTCCTGGGCATGTTTTCTTCTTTGAGTTTCTTTTCGCCGATAGAACCCTTGATCGACCACAGGAGATTGATTGATGTTTTCATTTCTCAACTTGGATTCACCACGCCTGTCGCGACCTAAGCGATCACGCCGACTCAAAGCGGAACCACTTGAAACTCGTCGCGTACTTGCGGGTGCGATCAATACCTGCGCGCCGTTGGCGGAAGTTAATCTCGCCGACGTGCCTTCGGAGCAGTTGGTCGTTCCGCCCTTCGGGCCGGAAATCAAACGCGATTCGTTTGCCCAGAAGGCTCGGCCTTTCAAGATCACCGGCGGTGGCCCCGCTGCCGAAGGTCTGCCGCTCAAGGAGGGCACCACTGCCACGTATCAGCGCATCCGGCACGGCCACCGGCCTGGGGAAATACACCGGCGAAGGAACCTTTACTCTGGGCAGTCTGGTGTTCGACGAGACCGGCGAACTCAGCGGAACGTTTCAAGGCGCGTTCGTCTTTACCGCCGCCAATGGTGATCAGCTTGCCGTCACCTATGGCGACGGTTCGAGCGCAACGTTTAGGGGTCAGCTATCGGCCGACGGAACTTCCATTGCAAGTATCGAGTTCGATGCGATTTTCAGTCCCGATCCGGAGCATAGCAGCGGTCGCTTCAAGCAAGTGGTCGGAGGTGGTTGGAGGATGATCGCCAAGGCGGACTCGATAGCGTTCACTTCTAATCCCAACTTCTCGGCTCCCTTTGACTTAACCTGGTCAGGAGCCGGAACACTCGAACATGCCAAGAAGTCAAAATAGAGTCTTGTTCGCCGAGCGTCCCAAGCGGGAACCGGGACATTGGCTGCCGCACGAGGATTTTCATAACCCGACGCGTAAGCGAGTCGATGGCAGTATCGATATTTCCTCGCTGACGCGTCGGGTTATGAGAGGAACGCTGCTTGAATGAGCGTCAGCGAGGAATCCCGACCCGAAGCCTGAGTTTTGAAGTGGCGATTTTGGCTGCCGCACGAGGATTTTCATAACCCGACGCGTAAGCGAGTTGACGGCAATATCGATATTTCCTCGCTGACGCGTCGGTTGATGAGAGGAACGCTGCTTGAATGAGCGTCAGCGAGGAATCCCGACCCGAAGTCTGAGTTTTGAAGTGGCGATTTTGGCTGCCGCACGAGGATTTTCATAACCCGACGCGTAAGCGAGTTGATGGCAGTATCGATATTTCCTCGCTGACGCGTCGGGTTATGAGAGGAACGCTGCTTGAATGAGCGTCAGCGAGGAATCCCGACCCGAAGCCTGAGTTTTGAAGTGGCGCTTTTGGCTGCCGCACGAGGATTTTCATAACCCGACGCGTAAGCGAGTTGACGGCAGTATCGATATTTCCTCGCTGACGCGTCGGGTTATGAAAGGAACGCTGCTTGAATGAGCGTCAGCGAGGAATCCCGACCCGAAGCCTGAGTTTTGAAGTGGCGCTCTTGGCCGCCGCACGAGGATTCTCATAACCCGACGCGTAAGCGAGTTGACGGCAGTATCGATATTTCCTCGCTGACGCGTCGGGTTATGAAAGGAACGCTGCTTGAATGAGCGTCAGCGAGGAATCCCGACCCGAAGCCTGAGTTTTGAAGTGGCGCTCTTGGCCGCCGCACGAGGATTCTCATAACCCGACGCGTAAGCGAGTTGACGGCAGTATCGATATTTCCTCGCTGACGCGTCGGGTTATGATAGGAACGCTGCTTGAATGAGCGTCAGCGAGGAATCCCGACCCGAAGCCTGAGCTTTGAAGTGGCGCTCTTGGCCGCCGCACGAGGGTTTTCATAACCCGACGTGTGAGCGAGTTGACGGCAGTATCGATATTTCCTCGCTGACGCGTCGGGTTATGAAAGGAACGCAACTTCAAAGAGCGTCAGTGAGGAATCCCGATCCGACTCGCTGACGCTTCGGGTTGAGATGGTGTGGTGTGGGTTGACGCTGTCTGCTTGCACGGTCACCATTTTGAAGGCTGACCTTACGGGGAGGCCGGGACATCTTCTTGGTGATGCAGTGGGGGCATGGGGCAATGCTTGCGCGTCTGAAGTTGTCGATGCCGTCTAGGTTCGACACAATTCGGCTCACGGTGACAGTCTCTCTCTGTCGAGTGGGCCCGCTTCCGAGGAGGGTGATCGTCAATGGATGATCCCCTCGCATACTTTTTCACCTGGCCGACCTACGGCACCTGGCTTCCGGGGGATCAGCGCGGATGGGTGCTGTTCAAACGCGGATGGCAGCTCCCCGATTCATCGCGATATCTCGAATCTCAAGCGAGAAGGAAACATGCCGCATGCACGTTGGGGCCCGCCGCGCGACAGATCGTCGAATTGCAAGTGGGTGAAACGTGTCGGCACCGCGACTGGACGTTGCATGCCGTCAACTGTCGCAACAACCACATGCATGTCGTCGTGGGGTCCGCGAATACCGATCCCAAGAAGATCCGCAAGGATCTCAAGGCATGGTGTACGCGCCGGCTGAAGCAATCCATCGATCCGACGCGAGACACATGGTGGGCGGAGCGAGGCAGCATTCGATGGATCTTCGGCGAAGAAGATCTCCAAACAGTCGTGCAGTATGTCACCGAAGCACAAGATCGAAAAGCAAGCGATCTTTCGTAACCCGAAGCCTGAGTTTTGAAGTTGCGCTTTTGGCTGCCGCACGAGGATTTTCATAACCCGACGCGTAAGCGAGTTGATGGCAATATCGATATTTCCTCGCTGACGCGTCGGGTTATGAAAAGAACTTGCCTTAATGAGCGTAAGCGAGTTGACGGCAGTATCGATATTTCCTCGCTGACGCGTCGGGTTATGAGAGGAACGCTGCTTGAATGAGCGTCAGCGAGGAATCCTGACCTATCCCGACCCGAAGCGTGAGTCTTGAAGTGGCGCTTTTGGCTGCCGCACGAAGATTTTCATAACCCGACGCGTAAGCGAGTTGATGGCTGTTTCGATACTTCCTCGCTGACGCGTCGGGTTAGGATGATGTGGTGTGGGTTGACGCTACCTGCTCGTACGGTCACCATTTTGAAGGCTGACCTTACGAGTAGGCTGGGGCAATGCTTGCGCGTCTGACGAAGTCTACGCGGTTGGTATCGAGGCGATGCCGGTCGATGTCGAAGTGGATATCTCTTCTCAGCTCGTTCATGCGATCGAAGGACGGCCGAAGCAGATTGCTCCGCTGAGAGAACAGCCCGTCCAGGGAGCTGCCCTGATATTCCAAGCTGGTTCGCAGTCCGCGAAGTCGGCGAGACTGGGAAGATGACGACATTGACGATCAGATGATCCGCAGAAGCAGGTAAGTCCAGAGAAATCCGATCCCGGTCGTGATCAGCGTGGCCAGCAACATGGTGGGTGCCACAAGCATGCGGAACCGCCCGCCTCTCGGAATCCGGCCTCGCATCCAAATGAGGATGGACAAGGCGGAGGCAACCAGCGCCAGGCACAAGACGCAGGCGTAAAAGATTGACTGCCCGACCCAGACAGCCGCCGGCGAGACCGCGCTCGGGTTCCAGAACATCGGATGGCCTCCGTATCTTCGTCCCGAACCGGCAAAGAGAGGAAAGACAACTCGATTTGGGGAGGCCAACTTGGCCACGTCCGGATCGGCGACATAGCTGCTGTAGATCACCGTCCAGCCGCTCGTGCCGGCGAGATGGAACGAGCCATGCTCTTGGGGCAGCCCCGTCACATTCTCGAAATGGGATGGTTCATCAAGACTCGATGCAACTCGGCGAATCAGCCTTGTTAGCCGTGGATCTGACAGAAACGAATACCCGTTGGCGTCGGCCAGTACGGCAAGCGGGACAATCGTGTCGGCAATGAAGTTGTGATAGAGCAGCGATTTGCTTCCCTTCTCGTAGAGCGTTGCGCGGTGCGTGCCGTCGTCTTCGATCTGATTCAGGGCAAAGTCAAAGGCCTCCATCGCCCACTGGAAACTCGCCTCGTCGTCAGCGGCAATGGCGAGCGCCACGACCGCCAACAGCGAACAGAAGACTTTGTTGTGCGCTCCTTCCCATCCCCACAACATCATACGACGCGCAGGAAGGCGAAGTCCTGCATGGTCAGTTATCTGTCGGGAATGAAAACAGAGAATCGCAAAGTCTTTTTGGAACTGCATCAAATCACCACGGAACCAGCTTTTCACTCGACGGACCTCGTCGCTTTGCGGAGAGAGCGCAGGCCGAACCTGAAGGAAAGCGACAGCTGCACCGGTTGCCATCTTGCCGAGGAAGAACGGCTCTCCATAACCATTGGGTCCAAGTTGGATGAAATCGTCCGACCAACCACGCACCGGCTCCGGCGGAGTGATGTTCCAAGGTTCTCCGGTCAGCTCACACAGCGGGGGATCTTCGCCATATCCTTCCATGTCTCGATAGATTCGTGGCGAACCGTGAAACGCGTCCGCCCTTGCCCAGAAATCGAGTGCGGACAAGACACGCTTTGCCGAGGCGCGGTCGCCGCACCCAACCGCCGCATCGCTTTCGGAAGTGACCTTGGCCAGTGCAGCGAATCCAGGCCGGACCAAGGAGCGGACATTCGGCGGCGCCCCCCTCGGTGCGGAAAGCTCGTGAGTCAACGGTCGTCGGAAATCCTTCATGGAGAGGGACTCCGTCGCCTGAGTCACGACCGAAGTGCAAGCCATCCCAAGGGCTTTTCAACACGAATTGCGGCGAGGCCGACTCGCTCATCACCGGCTTGCAGGGAACGCCACCCATCACAAACGGAATCCACACCGGAGACAAAATCGTCACACCAACGAGTGCCACCAATGAACTCTTTGCAGGAAGTCTCCACCTGGCTTTCAAGATCGCTCCCGACGTGACTTGACGAACGAAGGAACGCGCTTGCCTCTCAGGATGACGCCGGGCGTCGTCATCTCTCGTATAATCAAGTGATTCTCAAAGCTTGCCTTGTTGATGCCTGCGGTCCTCCAACCCTGTGTTCCGAAAGCCCGCGCTACTGGATCACGCCAAACTCTGTAATCAAGCACTTTGCCAATGAGCAATCTTACCAGCTACCCAACCTATCGTGGACTTCCCCCGTTGGCCGGCGTTTGCGACTTGGAGCGCGCGGTGACGAGCGATTGGAGTCTCGACGAGAGTGTCGACCGATTGAAGCGACTTCATTACGTTCTTCGCCGGCTGCACGAGACGTTGACAGCCAGGATCACGGCCGAGCCGATTTATGAGATCAAAACGGCGTTCAGCCACCACGCCTATCTGTGTGCGGAACAGGTCACTTTGATCCGCCGTCGTGTCGGTGAAATGCGTGAGCCTCCACTGGGGCTGGAGCATGTGCCGCACGCGGCGCTCGAGCGACTGATGGACGAAGTGATCTGTGCTCCGACGACGTTGGAACTGTTGACGGCAGCGTACCAGGTTGTTCTTCCCGAAGTGCTCGCGGCCTGTCGTCGGCTCAAGAACGACGCGCACCCCTTGGCCGACGCGCCGACTGTACGCGTCGCGAAACTGATTGAGTTCGAACTCGCCGACCTGGTTGAGTTCGGCGACCGAGCGATCGCTTGCCTGGAAATCGATCAGAATCGTCCGACGATCCTGCCATGGAAGGATCATTTGCAGGCCTGTCTCGTGGCTGCGGGGATGCTCGATGGGACCCGCGAGTCTAGCGATGCGATTCCCGATCCGTGGCACAGCAAGACTCCTTACCAAAACGATCATGAACCGCGCCGGGACGAGCGTTTCCAGGATCCGTACAACGCGGGGGTGAACCCGGAGGCTTTTCTTTACGACCAGCGATTCTCGGCCCAGGACAAGACGCTGATGATGTACTACAAGCGTCTTCGCGAGATCGATGTGCCGGAGATGATGGCCAGCATCCTGGTCGACCTTCGTGACGAGGAACCATGGGAATTCCACATGGAGATGTCCCGGCAATTATGGGACGAAGCACGTCACGCAATGATGGGCGAAGTCGGGTTTGCTTCCCTGGGAATCGATTGGAGGGAAATTCCCATCAACTTCACATGGTCGCGAAACTTGAACCTCCAGCTCAACGCCCGCGAGCGGCACGGCGTTCTTTTCTTCATCGAACAAGGGCTGATGCCGCGAAGCGGAAAGCGATACGAATGGGAAGTTGCCACGCAAAGTGGTGATTCCTTGTCGGCACTGTTCCAGGATTTTGATTGGGCCGACGAGGTCCTGCACGCGCAAATCGGGCGGCGATGGTATGTACCGCGCTACGAATCGCTGAAAGAATCGCTCAGCTATGGTGACAAATGCTGGTCGAAAGTACTCAGTCATTGGCGTGACTATCGAGACCAAGGTTTGACCCAGCATCGAAACTGGTGGCCCGAGATCTACCGCAAGGCCTGCGAGAAGTGGAAGACGGAGCCCGATCCACGTGCGCTCGAATTCTGCGAAACCTACGAAGACTGTCGCGCTGACCTCGCCAAGTTGAAGTAACCAGACAAACCCCTTTCTATTGAGAACACCGTGCTTCGCCACCTTCATTTCGGTAAGCGGACGGCACTCGTTGCCATCATCTGCCTGCTGCAGGCAGCCTCCGTGGAGGCCGAGCAATCATCCGGCGAAATCACCAAAACCGTTCGCAACCGGACCGAATTGGTGCAGGCATTGGAGTCGGCCCAGCCGGGAACCCGAGTGCTGATTGCGAAGGGAACCTATCGGGGAGGGCTGACCATTCGTGACCTTCGCGGAGCCGAGGGGCGTCCGGTAGTCATCGCCGCGCTGGATCCTGCCGATCCACCTGTGTTCCAGGGAGGCGCATCAGGCATGCATCTATCGCGGCCCTCGTACGTCGAGTTGCACGACATTGTCTTCGCCGAGGCGACCGGCAACGGCCTCAACATCGACGACGGCGGCAACGCGGATTCGCCCGCGGAACATCTCGTTTTGCGTCGGCTGCGAGTTCGCGATGTGGGTCCGAGCGGAAACCGTGATGGAATCAAATTGTCCGGTGTCGATCATTTCGTGGTGGAGCAGTGTCTTGTCGAAAAATGGGGAAGCGGCGGGTCAGCGATCGACATGGTCGGTTGCCATCACGGTCGCATTGATCGCTGCGAGTTCAAGCACCGCGGCGACATCGCGGCCAACGGCGTCCAGACCAAAGGAGGCAGTTCCGACATCAGCATTCAACGGTGCCGTTTCGAAAATGCAGGAGGGCGGGCTGTCAACATTGGTGGCAGTACCGGCCGTGACTATTTTCGGCCAAGGTCAGCCGACTATGAGGCGAAGCGAATCAACGTCGAAGATTGCACCTTCATCGGATCGATGTCGCCGATCGCCTTTGTGGGAGTCGATGGTGCATCGGTCCGCTACAACACGATCTATTGTCCCAGTCATTGGGTGATGCGAATTCTTCAGGAGTCCCAAGGCCCCGAGTTCACCCCCTGTCGAAACGGCGTCCTGAGCCACAACCTCATCGTCTTCCGCTCTGATCAGCTGCGATCGATCGTCAACGTCGGCGGTGGCACGTCACCAGAAACGTTTCAGTTCGCCGACAATCATTGGTTCTGCATCGACAATCCAGCGCGTAGCCGTCCTGACGGTTTGCCGACCGTCGAATCAAATGGAAGCTACGGGCAGGATCCCGGCTTTATCGATGAGAGCCAACTGGAACTGCGATTAAGCGACCAATCGCCCGTTCGTGATGCAGGCGTTCGTGATCCTGAGATTCCGTAGCCCATCATGACAGGGGCAATTTTGGCAGAACGATTCCTTGCGAATGGTCGATGGTTCGAAAGTGTCTGCTGAAAGGCGGCCGGCGGCCTCTCGGCCTGGTGATGGCCTGAGAGGAATTCAGCCAGGAATGATGGCGTGAGGGGCATCAACGGGGACAAGGGGCATCAACGGGGACACGGTACTGGTTGATCAACGGGGACAGGATCAACGGGAACACGGTACTGGTTGCAACTCAACGGCAACCGTTTGCAGTCAATTCGAGATGCAAGATGCTACGATCGATTGCGAGCAAAACAAGTCGCATCGTGTCCCCAGAGGTCCGTGTCCCCAGAGGTCCTCCCATGTCCCCAGAGGTCCTCCTCCCCGGAGGTCCTTGATGCAGCGCGAATTCGTCAGGTTGATCCGTGCTTGGTTGCCAGGCAAGACCTTGTGTCGACATCGAGGCTGCTACTCGGCCTGCTGATCGGAAACGTCGTTCGTCCTTGGCTCGGGACTTTGCACCATCCGCTCGGACAAGGTATCGATGTCAAGCAGCTTGACGGCCAACTTGCCTTCCGCAATTTTTGAAGCAATCAGCGGTCGGGCCAGAAATTCTTGGATCTGCGAATCCCGTTCGTCAACCGCTTTGGCGAGCGCCGGGAAACGCTCACGCAATTCGGGTGTTGAAGCAGCATTCTCCGCCGCGCAGTCCGAATGCGTGGTGAGGACGACAAGCTCGACCCCGTTTTCAACGGCCAGTTCGAGCATCTCGAATTCTCGTTCCGAGAGCACCGATCCCGCCGTTCTCAAGATGTAGTAGTATCGCCGCGTGTCTCCGGTCAGTTCATTCGTATCGATTCTTGCGTCCATGCACACCACTAATGCGACGAGTGGATGACGCGCCGTTCGTGGGAACCAGTCACGGACCAACGCCGCCCTCGCGTTCTGTTCTTTCAATTCCTCCCACACCTGGTCGGGTGAGATGTCTTCGGGATGCTCGAAGTCATAACTCTCCAAATGATCCTGCATCCGATAACCCAGGTTGACCATTGCGCCTCCGAGAAGAAATTGCGATTGCCTCCCCGACTTCGTTAACGTCAGCCAGCCGGCCAGCAGCATCAGCAAGAGAGCGGCGATACCCAGTTTTTTGCGTTTGCTGAAGGATTGACGCTCGGTTGGCATCGCGACACCTTTCCAATAACGGATGGAAGCGAATGGGATCACTGGCCCCAACGCGGTTTCGCAGAAAGATAGCAAGAATTTGTGGTTGTGCTGCGTACGTCCAAACGGCGTAACCCGCAACCGCGGTTCAGCCGCCGACGATCAGGATCGGCGGCGGCGAAGCGGCCATTGTGCCTTTCAAGTGGAGGAACATTTGGGGAAGATCGAGGCGTCACCGTCCCAGGGCAATTGGGGCGCTATTGGGCAAGGTAATTGGGAAAGGCAAGGTAATTGGGGACAGGCCATGTCCCTTTGCTTTGCATACGTGAGTGATGCGATCCAGCCGAGGTTCGCACGTGGATTTCGTCGGTGCTGGGTTGATTGCCAGTACAGAAATGGTCACCATCTTGGCTGCAAGTCCCGGGAAACTGCGATGCCGGGACGCGGGGCAAACTCTTGGTGTCGCAGTGTGGCATGGGGCAATGCTTGCACGTCTGAAGACGTTTACGCTGCTGGGCATCGAAGCGATGCCCGTTGATGTCGAAGTGGACATCTCTCCGGCTGCGATGCCGATGACAATTCTGGGCCGATGACAATTCTGGTCGGACTTCCCGTCACAGCGGTCAAGGCGAGTAGCCACCGAGTTGAGCGAGCGATCGTCAACGCCGGGTTCGTTCAACCGCAAGTTCATGTCGTGATCAATCGGGCGCCGGCTGATTTACCCAAGCAGGCCTCTTCCTTTGATCTTCCCGTCGCGTTCGGAGTGTTGGCTGGCAGCGGGCAGCTGTCGATTGAACCGCTTGAGGAAGATGGCATCGTCGGTGAACTGGCGTTGGAAGGGATCGCACGACCAATCAAAGGAGTGCTGTCGATCGCGATGGAAGCAGCCAAGAACGCGAACCTTCGCGGCTTGGTCGTGCCCCGCAAAAACGCCAGTGAAGCTGCGGTGGTCGAAGGACTAGAGGTGATCGCGGTCGACAGCCTGGCGCAAACGGTTGCCTTCTACGCAGGCGAACTCGATCTGTTCCCAACACCGGGTCGAATCGACGAACTGTTCGAACGCTTCAGCAGCCACGACATCGAATTTGGTGACGTGCGAGGACAAGAATCGGCGAAGCGAGCGATGACACTGGCCGCAGAGTGGGACGCGACCACATTTAAAGGGACACGACACCGAGCGGCAAAGCGCGTTGGTCTGTACCACCGACAGCACTTTGCCGCAATGCTTCGCCGCTTCGCTTTGTCAAATGTCTTGACGTTGCACCAAGTGCTTGGATCCAACACGCTGCTGTGCAGCCCAGGGAAACCCGATTGCGTGACCTTCGTGATCAGGCTTTCGAGCCCCGGGCTGCACCAAGAAGACTCCTTCATAAGTCGCTCGGAGATTCTGCCCCAGCGCTAGGGGCATAGCCTTAGGGTGCGTTGCCGGCCTTCGGCTCGGCTGCCTGTTGTTCCGCGGCGTAGCCTTTACGGGCATCCCACAGGTAGATGCTGGGAGCTTGCTGGCCGATTGAGTATTCGGTGGTGACGAGGCGTTGACCATCTGGGTGCCAATACGCACTCACGGAGGTCTTCAGATGGCCGCCCAGGGTCAGAAGTTCCTGCCCCGTTACCGAGTTCCAGATCTTGGCGTTACCGTCCTGGGATCCGGTTGCGATCCGGCTTCCGTCGGGGCTCCAAGACAACCACATTGCATAATTCGAGTGGCCAGCAGCGATGAGATCTTCCGTGAGAGTTTTACCGTCCCAGTTAAAGATCTGAAAACCGCCAGAGGTAGTGCGAGCCAGTCGAGTTCCTGTTGGGTCCCATGCCAGGAAACTCGACCTGGAATACACCCCACTAACACTGTCGATGACTTGTCCCGATTCGATATCCCAAATCCGAACACACTGATCATCTCTACTCCAGGTTGCAAGCAGATTTCGATTCGAGGCTGCATTCCATGCATACGTCGCATGGTCTTTAGACTGATGGTCGAGGGTGGTGACTTCGTTCTCCGTTTGCCAATCAATAATCCTGATGGTGTTGTAACGTCTGTAGGCGATGCATTTACCATCAGGACTCCAAGCCAAGGGACCCAGAGCCCAGGGCTGCAAAGTTTTCTTGATGGCCACCGTCTTGATCGTTCGGCCGGTTTGCCCGTCGCAAATCGTGATGGTGCTCAATTCGACCCGTAACGCGAGGTAGGCGCCGTCTGGGCTCCAGACGCCTCCCCCAGCAATCCCCCCCTCTTGCTTGAAGGAAGCGATCAATTGCTGCGAATCCGTATCCCAGAGCTGCAGAACATCGTTCGCAGAGTCTTTTGTCACGAAGCGATCGCCTTTCGGGCTCCACCCGAGAAAGCTCTTACCGGCATGTTCACTTCCAGCGAGAATCGAGTTCGCGCTGCGCGTGTCGCGGGGCAGGCCACCACTGTGAATACTCCATACTTTCACCGTCTGATTCATTGCTGTCGAGATCAGATGCGTGCCAGCGGGATCCCAGTTGAGCATGTTTTTGACCCAGCTCTTGTGCCCACGCAAGATCCCCTCCTGCCTGCCGGTCTCGGCATCCCACACCCGGATCGTTTTATCCCAGCTGCCCGAGGCCAGATATTTACTGTCTCTGCTCCAGGATAAAAGTTCCACCGCATCATCGTGCCCCTTCAATTCATTTAAGACCTCTCCTGATTCAACATCTCGGATGAGCACGGCCCCGTCATGGCCTGCCTGCGCGATGCGCGTTCCATCCGGGCTCCAGGCGATCGAAAAGGTATTGCGCCCCCCCCTGTTTGTTTCTCCATCTGTTTCTCCAGATGACTGCAATGGCAAGGTAAAACGGCTGATCAGATCGCCGTTGGACGTATCCCAGACTTGAAGTCCCTGGGAATTAAACCTGCCCCCGTTTGCGAGCATCGCTCCATCAGGACTCCAGGCAATTTTGTCTTGATCGACAAGATTAGAACCACTCGCATCAATGGTCAGCACCGCCCCATTCGCAGAGAGGTCCCAAAGCTTGATCTGGCTCTTAGAGCCGGCCGGAGAAGTATCGACCGTTGCAATCCGTTCGCCATTCGGGCTCCAGCTAATTATCTGGACGCGGTGTTCAAATCCGGTAAGTGTGTTCGATATCTGGCCGGTACTCAAATCCCAGATTTTGACGGTGCCGTCGCTGTGGGCGGCCGCTAATCGATCGTTTTCAGGGGACACTTCCCAATACTGATACGGACCACTTTCAGCTGGAAGCGACGCGATGTCGGCGCCCGTCTCTCCATCCCTCATGATCCAGGATCCGTCCGCCTCAATGATTCCCAAACGCATGCCATCGTCTGTCCAGAATCCTCGCTGCTCTTTATTTTCCGGCGACTTCGGAATTGTGCGATCAGCCTGATGCACCAGGCTGGTTAGGTAATACCATTCCCAGCCACGCAGGTCTTCGGGATGCTCTGAGTCGGGTATCCAAGGGGCTGTCAGCGACTCGACGGCGCTGAGCCCGGCTGTCTCGAGTCTGGCGTAGCCGGCCAGGCTCATGTTCGCGCCATACAGGCTGACATTAAGCTCGTCGGCGCGGTCTTCCGCTAGCTTGGTTGCCTCGACCGCCTTCGCCTTGGCGGCCTGCAGTTCGAGGTTTTTCGCAGCGAGAGCCGCTGCCTGTTTTTCAGTCTCCCGCCGCGCATTCGCCTCTTCTTGTTGCGCTGCTTGCGCTTCTACCTGGGCTGCCTGCGCTCGCTGGGCCTGGTCATTGGCTTGCAGCATCCCAATGCTTGTCCCGACCAGGCCAAGGCATAGCAACGCCACAAAGGTTGTCGCAGCAGCGACCAAACGTCGATTCCTGCGGACGGTTTTGCCGAGGCGATACGTCAAGGTTGGCGGGCAGGCCTGAACGGGCTCGTTGGCCAGAAAGCACTGAATATCGGCGGCGAATTGATTGGCGGTTTCATACGCGCCGTTCGCGATTCTTGTCGAGTGCCTTCATCACGATCCAGTCCAACTCGCCTCTTAGCGAACGTGAAAGACTGACAGCGTCCGTTTGGCGGGCGTCAGCAATCACGGTTGCCTGTTGCCCCAGGGTGGAGACTTTGGCACTCGGCCGCAGCGGTTCATCCTCACAGATAAGCCTTATCATTTCGGCATAGCCGCTTGCCACCAGCCGATCTGTTTCAATCGGCGGTCTTCCGGTCAGCAGCTCATACAACAGCACGCCAAGTGAATAGATGTCACTTCGGGTGTCGATGCCCAATTCGTTCATTTCGGCCTGTTCCGGGCTCATGTACTGAGGCGTGCCAATTACCTGTCCGTACCGCGTATAAACAGTCTTCTCGGTCAGTTGCTGGCTGAGCGCCTTGGCCACGCCAAAATCAATCACCTTCGGGATCGGTTCCCCGTCGCGGAGAGTCACCATGACATTGCTTGGCTTCAGATCACGGTGGATCACACCTTTTTGATGTGCATGCTGCACCGCTCGGCAAACATCTCGGAATAATTCGAGCCGCCTAATCGTGGGCAAATGATTCTTGTCGCAGAATTCTGTAATCGGGACACCATGCACCAATTCCATCACGAAAAACGGACGGCCCTGAGCAGTGACTCCAGCGTCCAGCACGCGAGCAATGTTGGGATGGTCCATCAACGCCAAGGCCTGCCGCTCGGCTTCGAATCGGGCCACAACCTCTTTGGAGTCCATGCCGGGCTTGACGACCTTCAAAGCGACTTTGCGGCGAATGGGTTTCGTCTGCTCGGCGACATAGACGACTCCAAAACCTCCTTCGCCGAGCTTTTCGCGAAGCTTGTAAGGACCGATCTGCTGATCCGATTCATCCCAATCACGCGCCGTCTCAATCGTTGGATCGAGCCCCGCAAGCGGATGATCCAGAAGGCTATCTTCGCGTTCTCTAGCCGCCAAAAGCGCTTCGACTCTTTCCCGCAGCGACCGATCAGCACCGCAGACTTCCGACAGGTAGTCGTCTCGGCTTTCTCGGTTTTCAATCCGAACCGCCGCCATAAAGATTTCTTGTTCGTTCATCGTGGAAATTTCGTAAGTTACGCCGCCATTCATTTGTAGAACCTCTTCAAAGACTGATGAATTGCCGTTCAAGAAGTCATGCGGAATGCAGCGGAGAATCGCGAAGTCAGGGCCCGCGTTTTTTCAGTTTTTTTCAGGCGGAAGATCCTGGTCCGCCATTTCTTCCATCAACCATGAGCGAGCGTACGCCCAAATGCTGTCGGCCGTTCGGCTCGAAACCCCCAACGCAGCGGCCACCTCGGGAATCGTAAAACCGGCGAAAAACCGCAGTTTAACAACCTCAGCGGACCGTTTGTCGGTTTCCTCCAGTCTTGCTAACGCTTCGTCTAGCGCGAGTAACCGGTCTTCCCGGACCGGACCGGCCAACTGCAACGCATCCAGCTCCTGTTGCCTGAGGTGACCACCTCGCTTTGCACATTGCTTCTGACGAGCAGCATCCACTAACACGCGGCGCATGGCCTCAGCAGCGGCGCCAAAGAAATGCCCTCGACTTTCCCAGCAATACTCTTTCTGTGTGCCGACCAGGCGCAGATAGGCTTCGTGCACGAGGGCGGTCGCCTGCAGGGTGTGGCCCGGTCGCTCCAAGGCGATCTTAGCGGACGCCATCTTTCGAAGCTCAGCATAGACCAGCGGAAGAAGCCGCTCATAGCCAGCCATATCGCCATTTTCGAGTTGCACAAGTATTTGGGTGACCTCATTCATTCGGTTGATAATACAACTGAGCCAACCCAAAATCCACGACAATCGCTCTTCGATGGCAAGCCCAAAGGACGTCGCTTGACAGGGCTTGAAGGGATGACAGAGGAACCACCGTCATCTTGTAATGGTCTTCGCTCTGCGAACGGGAGCCAGCATGTCTTTTGCCGCTGGCTCTGTATCAGTTCGAGAATTTGACAAACCAACCGAAAAGGTTCTGTGTGACGCTGAGTAATCTCTCGCAAATCGATCTTGATTCTTGACTGTAACCGGCGTGCATGGCGATCATCGGCTGACATGCTTCTAGCGTTTGCAGTGTCCCTTGAAAGCTGATCGATCCTGGTAGTGAGGCACAAATGAAGGCACAAAAGAGGAACGGGACAGGCCGAGTTTCTGACAAGCTGCATTGCTTACAACCCGTTTTTGCATGTCCCTCTTTTGTCCTTCGCTTTTGGCTGCCGCAAGAAGACTTTCATAACCCGACGCGTAAGCGAGTTGATGGCAATATCGATATTTCCTCGCTGACGCGTCGGGTTATGAAAGGAACGCAACTTCAAAGAGCGTCAGCCAGGAATCCCGATTCGGCGAGCTGACGCGTGTGGACCAGCGATCCGACTCGCTCACACTTCGGGTTGAGATGGTGTGGGTTGACGCTGTCGGCTAGTCCCGTCACGATCTTCTAGACTGAACTCCGGGGAGGCTGGGGCAGACTCTTGGTGACGCATGGGGCATGGGGCAATGCTTGCACGTCTGAAGACGTTTACGTTGTTGGGCATCGAAGCGATGCCCGTTGATGTCGAAGTGGATATCTCTTCGGCCGCGATGCCGAAGACGATCCTGGTGGGGCTTCCCGATACGGCGGTCAAAGAGAGCACGCATCGCGTCGAGCGGGCGATCGTCAACAGCGGGTTCATTCGTCCACATGATCGCGTCGTGATCAATCTGGCACCGGCTGATTTACCCAAACAGGCCTCTTCCTTTGATCTTCCCGTCGCGCTCGGCGTGCTGGCTGGCAGCGGGCAGCTTTCCATTGAACGGCTCGAGGAATATGGCGTCGTCGGTGAACTGGCGTTGGAAGGGATCGCACGACCAATCAAAGGAGTGCTATCGATCGCGATGGAAGCAGCCAAGAACGCGAACCTTCGCGGCTTGGTCGTGCCCCGCGAAAACGCCAGTGAAGCTGCGGTGGTCGAAGGACTAGAGGTGATCGCGGTCGACAGCCTGGCGCAAACGGTTGCCTTCTTCGCAGGCGAACTCGATCTCTTTCCAACACCGGGTCGAATCGAAGAACTGTTCGAACGCTTCAGCAGCTACGACATCGAATTTGGTGACGTCCGCGGACAGGAATCGGCCAAACGGGCGATGACGCTGGCAGCAGCCGGACGACACAACCTGATCATGGTCGGCCCACCTGGGTCAGGTAAAACCATGTTGGCGAAACGAATGCCGACAATCTTGCCAGCGCTCGATGCAAGCGAGTCCATTGAGACCACTCGCATCTACAGTGCGTTGGGTCAGCTTCCGGCAGGACAACCCCTCTTGCGCGGCGCCCGTTTCGCAGTCCTCATCACACGATTAGCGATGCAGGGTTGGTCGGTGGCGGCAACCCACCGGCACCTGGCGAGATCAGTAAAGCCCACAATGGAATTCTCTTTCTCGATGAGCTCCCTGAGTTCAATCGCAAGACACTCGAGGTGATGCGACAGCCGATGGAAGACAGCGTGGTCACCATCTCCAGGGCCCTTCGATCGACGACCTTTCCTGCCGATTTTATGCTGATCGCTGCCGCCAACCCCTGCCCTTGCGGCTATCGCAGCGACCCCAGGAGAAACTGCAACTGCACACCACCGCAAGTTGAAAAGTACATGTCGCGAATCTCGGGACCACTGATGAAGTGAATTGGCCCCTATTGTTGCAGGCGTTATCGCCCTTTCAAACGATGGAGGCACGCTGGCAGTCTCTGATTCCGGAGGAAAGTTTGCCTGGATGTTCCGAGTCAATCGTGACGGAGGTCAAATGACCTCGGGCGGCCTGTTTCACGGCGTTGGCATGAATGCGAGCCGAATTGATATCAGGAATCCTCAGAATCGCTATGACCCGTGACGATGATGAAGAAGAGAGTTCCCTTCCAGGCGTAGTGGCGAACCGCGATGCGAGACAAGCTAAATGCTTGCAATTCGTATCGACGATTCATGCTGGCTCGCCACTTTCGTTCGTTGACAGGCGTGACCACTCGTCTCATGCGAGCAAGACCGAATCGACGAGTGGTCAATCTCTTGGTCAGTTTGCTTTGCTGCGTCGTCGTGGTCGGTTGTTCGCGTAAATGGTTTCGCCGGCAAGCGGACGCAGACGTCTACAAGGCGATCCAAGAGAAGGGTGGCTACTTGGATCAAGGTTCGATCTATCCAAGCCAGGCCTCGCGATTGTACGACCCCTATTCGGCGTATCGCCCACCGCTACTCGTTGGGGGCATCGGTATCATGAATATCATGTTGGCGACCGTGACCGAACGAACGCGGGAAATTGGGATTCGTCGAGCCCTGGGAGCGAGGCGCCGAGACATCACGCGTCAGTTTTTGATTGAAACCGTGCTGCTCTCTGTTGCCGGCGGGATCACGGGAATCATTGCCGGGCTGACCTGTAACAAGGCGCTCGAGGTGTTTCGTTGGCTGCTCATGACAAGTTTCCCGGAGGTGATGAAGTCGCTACCGGAGACGGTGCAGACCATGGAGCCGATCATCATCCCCTGGTCAATACCGATCGCATTCGGCATCTCAGTCGGTGTGGGAGTTATTTTCGGACTCTACCCGGCCAGACGGGCCGCCGCGATGAGCCCGATCGATGCGCTGCGGCACGCTGGCTAGAGTATTTTCTTTACTGATGTGGGGTCATCCGTCGGCCAGGACAAGTCCTGGCCGACGAGCAATCTGAAAACGCTCTCACGTGTGTCTTGGCGATGTCGATTTGACCGACCCTGCACGACTCAACCGGAAAACAGACTCTCCAAGTCGACTTCAATCTCGCAGTGACCGCAAAGGGTCAATTCCAGGCGCGTCGACGCGTCGACTGATTCGTAGTTGCCGTCCTGCCTGAGTGACAGTTGCTCAACTGTCTTGGCATCCGGATCGACGATCAAATAGGTGCCAACGCCCTGACTGGCGTAAAGATCTCGTTTGTAGGTCAGGTCGTTCTGTCGCGTCGAGGGCGAGAGAATCTCGGCAATCAGCGAGGGCGCCTGCTCGAGATGCTTCTCCGGCGCTGCTCCACAGACCACGATCACGTCCGGCCGCACCACCGTCTCATTGCCGACAATCCAGTCGAGTTCAACAAGAGCGGTCGCCTCGCAACCGCCCTCGCGAAGCGCGGCACGAAGTTCGGAAACCAAGGCAACCAAGATCGCCTGATGCCTCCCGAAGGGGCTCGGAGTCATCGCAATCGCAATGCCATCCCAGAGCTCCCAATCGCCCTGCCAAAGTCGGTAATCTTCGATGGTGTAACGCGGCGCGTATTTGATCGCTGCGGACATGCCCAGAATTCTCCCTTGGATTCGTGGCCAGGGGGCGCGAAACTGACGCGAAAGCGTTGCCCGGTATCCCCTGATGAATCTACCGCCATTGTAGGCCGAACTGGGAGGAACCCACAGCATCTTGGCCGCTGCGAGGAGAAAGTCCGAGTTTTGGTGCCAATGAGGCAAAGAACCGGGACAGCCAATGACCAGCCGACCGAGTTCTGCTGGAGCATCAACGGGGACACATCAAAGAGGTCAATTGGGAGGTCAATTGGGAGGTCAATTGGGGACAGGCCATGTCCCGTTGCTTGCATACGTGAGTGATGCGATCAAGGAGAGGTTCGCTCGTGGATTTCGTCGGTGCTGGGTTGATTGCCAGTACAGAAATGGTCACCATCTTGGCTGCAAGTCCCGGGAAACTGCGATGCCGGGACGCGGGGCAAACTCTTGGTGACGCAGTGGGGCATGGGGCAATGCTTGCACGTCTGAAGACGTTTACGTTGTTGGGCATCGAAGCGATGCCCGTTGATGTCGAAGTGGATATCTCTTCGGCCGCGATGCCGAAGACGATCCTGGTGGGGCTTCCCGATACGGCGGTCAAAGAGAGCACGCATCGCGTCGAGCGGGCGATCGTCAACAGCGGGTTCATTCGTCCACATGATCGCGTCGTGATCAATCTGGCTCCTGCTGACTTGCCCAAACAGGCCTCTTCCTTTGATCTTCCCGTCGCGCTCGGCGTGCTGGCTGGCAGCGGGCAGCTTTCCATTGAACGGCTCGAGGAATATGGCGTCGTCGGTGAACTGGCGTTGGAGGGAATCGCGCGGCCGATCAAAGGAGTGCTATCGATCGCGATCGAAGCGGCCAAGAACGCGAACCTTCGCGGCTTGGTCGTGCCACGCGAAAACGCCAGTGAAGCCGCGGTGGTCGAAGGATTGGAGGTGATCGCGGTCGACAGCCTGGCGCAAACGGTTGCCTTCTTCGCAGGCGAACTCGATCTCTTTCCAACACCGGGTCGAATCGAAGAACTGTTCGAACGCTTCAGCAGCTACGACATCGAATTTGGTGACGTGCGAGGACAGGAATCGGCCAAACGGGCGATGACACTGGCAGCCGCCGGACGACACAACCTGATCATGGTGGGGCCGCCGGGATCAGGTAAAACCATGTTGGCGAAACGAATGCCGACAATCTTGCCAGCGCTCGATGCAAGCGAGTCAATTGAGACCACTCGTATCTACAGTGCGTTGGGTCAGCTTCCGGCAGGACAACCCCTCTTGGCGCGGCGCCGTTTCGCAGCCCACATCACACGATTAGCGATGCGGGGTTGGTCGGTGGCGGCAACCCACCGGCACCTGGCGAAATCAGCAAAGCCCACAATGGAATTCTCTTTCTCGATGAGCTCCCCGAGTTCAACCGCAAGACACTCGAGGTGATGCGACAGCCGATGGAAGACAGCGTGGTCACCATCTCCAGGGCCCTTCGATCGACGACCTTTCCTGCCGATTTCATGCTGATCGCTGCCGCCAACCCCTGTCCTTGCGGTTATCGCAGCGACCCCAGGAGAAACTGCAACTGCACGCCACCGCAAGTTGAAAAGTACATGTCGCGAATCTCGGGACCACTGATGGATCGCATTGACATCCATATCGAAGTGCCGGCGGTGCCATTTGAAGAACTCTCCACAACGACGTCCGCTGGAACTACCAGCAAGCAGATGCGTGACGATGTGCTCCGCGCTCGCGAGCCGCAGCAAGCGAGATTCGCTCGGGGTCCCGTTCGCTACAACGCGCAAATGACCAGCCGTCAAGTGCGCGACCACTGCCGACTTGATCGGACATGCCAACAGATGCTGCGACACAGCGTCGAAGAGATGGGCTTGTCAGCGCGTGCCCACGACAAGATCCTGCGGGTTGCCCGAACGATCGCCGATGTTGCTGGCGAGGCGTCCATCAATGAAACCCATCTCGCCGAGGCCATCGGTTACAGAAGCCTCGACCGGGAGCTGTGGGTCTGACTCGCGAAAAGGGGTTAGGAACAACACTGTTCGGCCCGAAAATTGCGCGGTGCATTTTTTTGGGGGGGGCACACCGATTGCGACATAATCACGCAAAGCGGGCGTTCCGCCAATGTGACACGTTGCGAGCCTTCCGATGCCAAAAAGAGTCGCTCAGCGCAGTGAGACGCCGTCATACGAGCAGCCCGCGCAGACAGGCGGCACAGAACCAGCGATCCGGGCGAGCGATTTGGAAGGACTGAAGTTCTTCAAAAAGATTCGTCCGCTGCTGGATTCCCTGCACCATGTCGGCACAGCGCGTGACCGAGCCGCCAATCGCGATCTGCACATGGATCAGTACGGTGTGCTAGTCCTGATGTGGATGTTCAATCCCATTCTGACGAGTGGAATTGCCCACGAGGCTGGCAAAAACACCCACACCGCCAGATGTCGTTCACAGGGCGCTGCACCGCTCTAGATGGACCTGGTACAGCAAACGTCGCTTATTGAACCGCAAGCACTTCAGAATCAGCTACTGGCGTCGATCATTGTCGACCCTTAGTCTTGTTTAGCGCGCGTCCCTATGGCCTGTATAGGCCGCTAGCGTGGGAGAGCGAGCGACAAATGCGCCGTTCCTCGGGCTAATCAAGCGCACAGCTTTCGAAAGCATCTATCGTGCTTGCGAAACCGTGTTGACAAAATCAGAATTGGCAACGACAGAAATAGAAGGGTATTTCGCGTGACCTCTTGCGCACTGAATTGGACAATCAAGCAAGTCGTGAACCGAAAGGCCTTTGGCGACCATCGCCAGTGCCTTAGACACGCGTGGAAATTCTACTTTGCACTCTTAGCCAAGCTTGTCCCCGGCCTTTGGCCTTTCGATGTGCATTTAGGACTGCGAGATGGAGGCGAGATAATTGTCAGTCAATTCATGACGCTCTACATCTACAAGGAAGTATTCTGTGATAAATGCTACGACATCGAAGTCTTTGGAATGCCGGAGCGTCCGACGATCATTGATGTTGGATCAAATACTGGACTCTTCATCCTGAGGATGAAACAACTCTATCCCAATGCAAAACTGTATGGCTATGAGCCACAGGAAACGAATTTCGCACTTCTTTGCGCTACACTTAAGCTGAACAACCCTTCAGATACTCATGTCTTCAAACTCGGTGTTGGTGCGCATGATCGGAAGGAAAAGCTATTCGTTCATAAACGGAACATTGGTGGAAGTAGTATCATCAAGTCGCAGGTGGACGCCGACGATTACGAGGAAGTCGAGCTTATCGGCTTGGCTTCCTTACTCGAAACAAACGACCTGGAAAGCTGTGACTTGCTAAAGCTTGATTGCGAGGGTGCAGAACATGAGATCATATTGAGCATTACACCAGCAATCTGTCAGAGAGTATCAAGAATCATCTTCGAGTCCACTCCAAAACTCTATGACGTCGGTGAGTTGGTCTCGCATTTAGAACGGATTGGCTATCTGGTACACGAACGCAAAAATGGCCTATACGATGCAACTCGTCGATAACAACCTCGCGGACATTGCGATCAATGGAGGGCCAGTCCTACCTCTATTGTGGATTTGATGCCAACATCAACCATCTCGAGAGCCAGAGCAATACAATGTCGCATTCCTCAGAGCAGGAAGTCAGTAGAGTGATTCGAAGTGCGAGCAAGATTGACAGTGATACCGCTCGCGGCCATCTTGATGACCTCGTGCGATCGAATGTGGAGGATGCGTATTGCCCGATTCCCAACGCCGGAGCGGACCACCTCTGTTACTTGAAGCCTTATGAGCAGACACCCGATCTTGTTAACTCCAGGGCTCGAGGCTACTGATACCAACTGCAAAGTAAGGCCGGCGAAGTCCACGTTTTGGACTAAAATCAGTGGGCGTCACGAACGCGGGAGTCGAGTACCGACGCGACCTTGGTCGAGATGTAGTTGGCGGGTGTCTCGGTTCGCCGCATGGCGGATACAACCGACGCGTTTTCGAATTGATCCCGTTAGCACCAGCCTTTCCGCGAGATGGAACGGAATCTGCGGGAACAGGCGATACCCGCCGAAATTTCTTAAGTTGTTCGTTCACTTTATCAGGCCTAACGATGAGAGCAAGACATTGCGCAAACCGCGGTTTCCGAGTGACCCAGCTGTCATCTGGTTTTTCAGCCTCGACCTTGTCTATTGCGGTGTTCGTTCATGGCGAAGCAAGGTGTATTCGCAGTGCACTCGAAAGCATTGTGACGGCTGCCGAAGGGACCGAGCCGAGGGTATACGTGCTTGCCAACGGTTGCACCAAATCGGGCTTAGCGGAGGTTCGGGCTAGCGCTTCGATTCTTGATAACCTGTGGCTGGTGGAGATTGACCTAGCAGATAAGGCGAATGCATGGAATCTTTATGTTCACGACCTTTTCTCAGAAGAAGAAATTGCGGCTTTCGATGCGTTGTTTTTCATGGACGGTGATGTTGCGTTGAGGCCCAATACTTTGCATTTGCTTGTCGATGCGCTGGATGCAGTTGCGAGTGCAGAGGCAGTTGGAGGAATGCCGTCAAACGGACGGGATCGAGATGCCTGGCGGCAGCGCATGATTGAGAATGGAATGCTGGCTGGAGCGTTTTACGCCCTTCGTATCAGCTTCATTCAATGCCTGCGACAACATCAAGTTCGGATACCCATTGGCCTGATTGGCGAAGACGTCTTTGTATCCTGGTTGGTAAGAAGCGATGACTGGCGCAGCTCGCTATCAGTAGAAGAAGGCCCCCGCTGTATCTTTCACCGCAAGGCCGAATTCTCATTTCGATCGTTATCGCCGTGGTTGCCTTCCGATTACCAAACCTATCTGCATCGAAAATGGCGTTACATGTTGAGAGGTTTACAGTGCCAGATGCTTGTAGCCCTTATTACCAAGCAGGGGCTGAATGCTTTGCCGCCTGACGTCGACGAACTGTACCGCATGGGCCCGATCCCATCACGACTGCGCTGGATTGGAATTGAAACACCGCTGCG
Source organism: Pirellulaceae bacterium (assembly GCA_963767665.1). GTDB lineage: Bacteria > Planctomycetota > Planctomycetia > Pirellulales > Pirellulaceae > Rubripirellula. The sequence goes on along the minus strand of CAVYFC010000008.1, from coordinate 1,075,612 downwards.
TACCATAGCTGTGCAGTGGATACGAGCGTTTCGAAAACGGCGATGAGAATTCGCCGGCTTTGGCCAATTCGGAGTAGGATCGAATTTCAATTTGAATCCAGAGGTCAGAACACCGCGTCCCAAGTGGCACAAGAGCTGAAGCTGCGACCCATCCAATGCCGGCTACGTTGCGATCGCAAGTAAGGAAGGGAAACCAAATAGCCCGTGTCTCCGACTCGGCTGGCCGGAACGACCCAGAGAGGCGTGCTTCTCTGTGGAAGCAGCTCGAGACTTCCGACCTTAGCCGTGCTATCGCGAGCAATCCGGTGCTGCTGGACGCGTGATTCGGGGATGTCCGATTCTTTGTTGAAACTCTTGATGGGCTCACTGTTGAAAACGTAGGGGATTGGATTTGAGTTTGCTGGATCGCATTGACATCCATATCGAAGTGCCGGCGGTGCCATTTGAAGAACTCTCCACAACGACTTCCGCTGGAACTACCAGCAAGCAGATGCGTGAGGATGTGCTCCGCGCTCGCGAGCCGCAGCAAGCGAGGTTCGCTCGGGGTCCCGTTCGCTACAACTGCGCAAATGACCAGCCGTCAAGTGCGCGATCACTGCCGACTTGATCGGGCCTGCCAACAGATGCTCCGCCACAGCGTCGAAGAGATGGGCTTGTCAGCGCGTGCCCACGACAAGATCCTGCGGGTTGCCCGAACGATCGCCGATGTTGCTGGCGAGGCGTCCATCAATGAAACCCATCTCGCCGAGGCCATCGGTTACAGAAGCCTCGACCGGGAGCTGTGGGTCTGAGGAAACTCCATTTTGACCCTTGATCCATCCTCGGGATCATGCCTGGGTAAACGTGGCGACGGTTGAAGCGAGGCTCCTTGGGCGGGCTCGCGCCGGGTTCAGTGCGGCGATGCGAGGATCAAAGTGAGCGGCATCAGGGCCTTGGCTAAGAATCCAGCTTGGGTTGCTCGCCGGCGGCGTCCGGCTCCGGCTCTAAGCTTGGTCCCATCAGGATCGCGAGTGGGCGGGTATGCGGGCTCGCGTCCAGCGCGATGATCAGCGCCGTCGTCAGCGGAACGGCCAAGAACATGCCCACGGTGCCGAACAACCAGCCCCAGAACAGCAGCGCAATAAACACCGCCAGCGTGGAGATGCCAAGCCCCTTACCCATGACACGGGGCTCGATCACATTGCCCATCACGGTGTTGATCACCAGGTAACCGGCGGCGACCACCAGCGCGGTCGAAACACCATGCTGCACCAGCGCCAGCAGCACGGCCGGGAACATCATGACGATGTTGCCAACGACGGGCACAAAGTTCAGGAAGAAGGCCAGAATCGCCCAGAGGATGGCGAAGTCGATCCCGAGGTACCAGAGAAAAATCCAGACACAGAACGCGGTGGCAAGGCTGGTCATGGTCTTGATCAGCATATAACGGTTGATGTTGTCCAGCAGCCGCTTCAGTCGCGCGTCGCCAGCGTCGGTCAGATGAAATGCCGCCTTCAGCTTGCCGGGTATCGCCGGCACTTCGATCAGGATGAAGATCACGGTGAGCAGGACCAGCAGGCCGGTCGCGAAGAAGCCGCTGGCATTGGAGAGGAGCAGGCGGACGACACCACTCAACTTATTGGGATCGATCAGGTCCGGCACCGCCTCGCGCGAGCCGCTGACCCCGACATCCTCTAGCCAGCCACCGAGCTGATCGCTTAGCACCAGGAACCGCTCCTGGTAGTTCGGCAGGCTATCGCGGAACCCTTCGAGCGCTCCGGTGTAGACCAAGGCCAGCAGGCTGCCGACATCGAGCAGGATGAAAATGATCACCAGCAACGCGCACCATTTCGGTACCCCGTAGCGCCGCATCCAGCGCAACCCTGGCGTGGCCACGATGGCGATGAAGATGGCCAGTAGAATCGGCGAAAGGATTGGCGAGGCCGCCTGCATCACCATGATGACGATCGCGAAGGCGGCGGCAACGACCAAGCCGTGCGCGGGGCGCTGAAGGAACTCAATGCGTTCATCGACTGATCTCCATTGGTAAACAGTCGCTGATTGTACTTCTGGGTGATGGACACCCCAAGGCGCAGACTTTTGAAGCATCCTGTCCGCAATGTCGAATGGTATGGCATGGTCTCGTCCATCAAAGATCAGACACCCACTTGCACGTTCGATTTCATCGTCTTTCACGCTCGCCCTGAGATCCTCCGGCGATGCGCCGCGCAGTTCATCGGACAGGTCCTGGTGGTCAGAAATGAGGTGAGTCCCCCTTCGGTCGTGCGCCACCGCAAACGAAGCAGGCTGGTACAGGGTCGCAATCAACACTAGGGTAAAACTTCGCGCCCACTTGGGGTCGACTTTGGTTGATGACGACTCATGTTGAGTGGATCGGATCCAGACTCGATTTCTGTACCAGTGTGGGAGCGAAATGATCGGCAGGCGCATGTTTTGAAGTTGCGATTTTGGCTGCCGCAGGAGAATTTTCCTAACCCGACGCATAAGCGAGTCGATGTCAAGATCGATATTTCCTCGCTGACGCGTCGGGTTATGAAAAATGGCGCAACTTCAAAGGGTGCATGGCGGGTTCGCGCTCTACGGCAATCAATCTTGCAAGCGACACTTACCGAGCAAATCGCCATGGCGAATGATCCCATCTTGTCCGACAGCAAAGCTGAGCCCGTGCGAGATTCGTGGGTGCCGATGATCGTCATCGCGATGGGGCAGATGCTGCTGTCATTCAACGTCTCAGCCCTCCCTGTATCGATGGGCGGAATGGTGCAGAGCTTTGATGTGCCGCCGACGACGATCGCCACCGCCATCGTCCTCTACTCCCTTTGTGTCTCGGCATTCATTCTGCCGGGTGCCAAGATCGGACAAAGATTTGGCGCGCGGCGGCTGTTTCAGGTGAATGTGCTGATCTTTGGAGCGGCGATGGCGCTGATGTCATTCAGTCCCGGCGCCGAGACGATGTTTGCCGCGCAAGGGATTGCGGGTGTTGCGTGCGCTGCCTTGGTGCCAACGTTGGTGGTGCTCGTCGCCACTCACTATCACGGCCGACAACAAGCCGAAGCATTCGGATGGTTGGGGGCGGCAGGTGCCAGCGCCAGCGTGTTCGCATTTTTGGCCGGAGGAGCGATTGCGACCTTCCTGACCTGGCGCGTTACGTTTGGCCTGTTCATCTTTCACGCGGCGGCAGTCCTCCTGCTGAGTGCCCGCCTCATGCCAACCAAGCCGAAACCCGAAGTGAAGATCGACGGGATCGGAGCGGCTCTTTCGGCGACGGCAATCGTGCTCGTCGCATTTGCTCTCAACAATGTTCTCGTCTGGGGCGTTCTTCTGGCGGGTCCTGGTACGCCATTTGATCTGCTTGGCGTTTCGCCGGTGCCGGTGATGGTCATTATCGGAATCATGATGGGCGCGGCATTCTTCTTTTGGACGCACCATCGCGTGGCTGCGGGAAAAGCACCCCTGTTGGCGTTGCAAGTGGTCGATTCACCACGCGAATGGGCGGCCGTTGTTGCTGTCGTCGCGATTGGTGGTATCGAGGCGGCAATCAACTTCGCAGTACCGCTCTACATTCAGATCATTCAGGGCCGCTCCGGTCTCGAGACTTCGTTGGCCATCATGCCGCTCATGCTGGCAGTGTTTTTCTCAGCGATCCTTGTTGTCCGGCTCTATGAGCGATTCAGCCCACGGCAGCTCGCCAGCTGTGCGTTTGCACTCATCTTTGCAGGGACATTGTGGCTGGCGTTTGTAGCCGCCAATGATTGGAGTGTGCTGCCGGTGATCCTCGGCCTGATCACGGTTGGCGTTGGTCAGGGCGCCTTGATGACACTCATCTTGAACGTCTTGGTGAGCGAGTCTCCCAAGGAACTGGCCAGTGATGTGGGGTCGCTCCGCGGGGTCACGCAGAATCTTGCGGCGGCCGTCGGTACCGCGCTGATGGCCGCCTTGCTAGTGGGCCTGCTCAGTTCGCTCATCATGGAGAAGCTGATTGAGAATCCAGTCATTCAAGCTGAGTTCATCGATGCAGAATTGGCGAAAGAGTTTGATCTCGACAACGTCAACTTCGTTAGCAATCAGCAGCTCGTCGAGCGACTTGCTCAAACGACCGCCACACCCGAGAAGGTAGAGGAGGCCTTGCGAATCAATTCCGAAACGCGTCTCCGCTCGCTCAAGATCGGCTTTCTTGCGCTTTCTAGCGTTGCGCTGCTGGCAATCTTGCCGTGCCAGTGGCTGCCCGATTACCGGCCCGATGAGATCTTGGAGACATGAGGGAACGCATTCGATTTTGAGGTGTGAACACGCGACAAAGGCCAGGTGACATCTCAATCAAGACGGAACTACCGACATCGCTCGATCTGGGTTTGTTCGAGATCGCCGAAGGCACCATTAGCGGAACCCGTCCGAGCGGCCAGTTCAACCCGTTCTTCTACCAGGCTACGTTTCGCATCGACGAGATCACGGCCACCGCAGTCCCGGAGCCATCGATGATGGCGTTCCTCGCTGGCATGATTGGAGCAGGCGTAGCATTTTACAATCAGCGTAAGCAGACTAGATCATGAATGCTTTGGCGGAATCGAACGATTTGCTCCGTGAAGATCGTCCTGCTGTTACGATCTGGTTTCGCAAAGACCTAAGAACCCGAAACCACTTCTTCCTCGGGGCATTGGTGTCTACACATCTTTGGTTCGATCTCTCTAACCCAAGACTCACCCTGCTCTCGCCCCACTGTAGGTCCGCATTTGCAAGGCGGTCCCGCAGCTTTGCTGTGTTCTTACGAGTCTCGGAGAGACTCGCCTACGGCAATGCCTCGCACGTCAAAAAACAGACAGCCCTGGGGAGGCTCGGATGCAGGGAGGAAAGAGGAAGGTTGTCGGAACCTCCAACGTTGGCGTCCTACAAGCTTTCCCACAGGGTCTTCAGTGCATCGTCCACCAAGTTGGCGGACAGTGGTGAGTCGCGATTTGATTGACGTGATGTCGCGTCATCAGGATCATCAGGCGACGGTGCAGCTGTGTTGAAATCAGTGGCCGAGACGGTGCTGGACGTTGGTCTCGATGCAGGTGGATTGAAATCTGGATGAACTTCTCGAACGACGCTCCATGACTCTTCCTTCGTGATGCGATGAGTCTCCGTGGCAACGAACTCCCCTTCTGCGGAGGCGACGCCCCTGTTGGACGGTCGCGCGATTGCGTTGATCACCCGAAGCGCGTCGAGTGCCGTCACCCTCAAATCTCGGGTCACGTCGTAGAAACGAAATCCGCGGAAGTCGAGGTCTGCCAAGTCGCGAAAATCTCCCGACGTCTCCTGGCTGAATCGCCGTCTGCTCAACTCGTTGATGACAAAGAGTGCGTCCAACGAGCTCACGGTTCCACCTGCGTCAACATCGGTCTCGATCACCGGATTCGTGAAATCGTACGGACCAACCAAATTCAAAACGGCGCCGGTTTGGGCGAATTGCCGGACGATTCGGCCGCCCTCTAAGAAAGCAGAGACGAACTCCCATCCAACATCGAACACAACCGAGTCACCAGCATCTGACACGACATTGATCGTGCCAAGAGGAAACGCCGTTCGGATCCGATCGGCGTTGAGCATCAACGTGTTGTCCCCGCTGCCCCGGATATCAATCAACTGGACTCCATCCAATTGTGAGTCCGTTTGTGTTAGGAAGAATGTATTTCCGCTTCCGGTCAGCACAATCGACTGAGGATCGAATGACTGGATCGCGATCGCGAAAGTAGCGGTAGCAGTATCCATGCCCTGATTCGCAATGCCGCCGTTGTCAGACAAAGCCACATGAACGATCACGGTACCGGCGACACCGGCGGCAGGTGTGAAGGTCAACTGGCCCAGCGCGTCGATCGTCGGTAGGACGTCGAACGCGTCTGGGTTGGTGTTGAGAACGAACCCAAGCAACGCCTGACTCGATTCATCGGAACCGCCACCAGGTGAGATCCCGGTGACAAAGTCCGCAATCGACTGTGGTCCAGAATTCGCTTCAACGTTCACCACACCGGTACTGAATGCGAACTTGGGTGGGTCGTTTGACGCCTGCACCGTCACGTCGAACTGCCGCGTGATACTCACGTCATCCGTGGTATTGACTTGCTGGTCTGCTCCAGCATCGGTAACCCGAACGGTTATCGTAGCGACGCCATTGGCGTCTTGGCTGGGCTCGTAGGACAAGATCGCTGTCGCATCACCATCGACATAGTCCGTGCTGGGGTCAGGAATCAAGGATGGATCAGAGCTCGTCGCGGTGATCCTGAGCGGCGGCCCGTCGGAGCGTCCTTTGGCAATCCCAGTCAAGGTGACCACCTGCGCAGCCGAATCCTCGGGTATGGGGATCGGTGACAAGATTGGATCGAGTCTTGGGGCCAGACGGGCCGGCGTGACGATGAAGTCCAAACCGCTGACGTTGTTCAAGCCCGTCAATTCGACCCGGTGCGTTCCGTCCACAAGGGAATTCAGCAGGACGTGAACCCGATCGGCCTGCTGCGGAATGCTAACGATATCGATTGTCCCCTCGCCATTGGGCGCGGATCGGTCCTGATCGAAGTTGGCCAGCACAAGCGGCATCCTCTGAGCCAGCGCAAACTGACCAAGCCCCACGGCTTCGAGAGGCTGGAATGTCGTCGTACCAGGGACCACGGTGGTATTCCGGAAAACCGAAATGTTACCATCCAACAAGTTGCTGGCGACGACGTCCGTGTCCCCATCGTTGTCGATGTCACCAGCGGTGATATCGAATACGCCACTGGATGTCCCTAACGTTTGGGCTTGTACCGTGAAGGTGCCGTCCACATTGCCGGTCAGAATGGAGATCGAATTGGACCCGAAGTTGGAAACGGCCAGATCGAGGCGGCCATCCGGGTCATTGTCAAAGTTCGCGGCCACCATGTCGGTCGGATTCGCTTGCACAAGGTAGCGAGTCGGCGTCAACGTGAACGCTCCCGTACCGCTTCCCTCGAGGATCCGCACATCTCCGAATGGTGTGTCGACAGTTGCGGGCGAAGCATGTGCGACAACCACATCGTCGAATCCATTTCCTGTGAAGTCGCCAGTTACGACGGAGACGGGAGCCACACCACCGGTGGCAACAGCCGTCAGCGCTGAAAAACCTCCATTGCCGTCATTGGTCAGGACCTGGAATGTATTGTCCGCCCTGTTGACGACCACCAAGTCGAGATGGTTCTCGTCACCCGAGATCTGCGCGCTGGCGATGTCGAGCGGTTCTTCCCCGACAGGGACAGCGACCATGGAGGCAAAATCTTGACCGTCGAAATCGAGCAGAATCATCACATTGGATGCGAAGTTGTTGGTGACGGCGATATCCAGTGGCGTCCCTGCACCGTTGAACTGGCCCACGACGAGAGATGTTGGACCTCCACCGTCGGTTCCCAAGTCGATGTCGATCTCGCGCTGAAGGAATCCGCCAGTACCATCGTTCAATCGAATGCTGATTTGATTGGCTTCACCCAAGGCCACGGCGACATCGGGAAAACCATCTTCGTTAAAGTCCGCAGCAGCGATCGCTTGAGGATTGCCGAACGGGCGAATTTCGTCGAACAGGGGGTAACTCTGGAGCGCGAAATCGCTGCCGAGCGGCGAGGTGTGCACGGTCCTTTCATCGAGCAGGGTTGCGACAGAAACAATGCTGGCGCCGAGATTATCAATCCGATAGTTGCCTTGACTGTCCGAGACCACCGCTGGTTCATTCTCGTCGCGAACCCCAAAATTCTGTGAGTCCAGATAGACGATCGCATCGGAGAAGGCAACGTCGACCCCAGGATCAAAGATATCGTTGCCATTGAGATCTTCAAAGATTCGGCCACTGACCGAAGCATTGCTAGATTGGCCGCTTCCACTCACCTGCACGAAGCCAAAATCGCGTCCTGGAATCTCGCCGCCCGGTGGAAGAAACAGATCATGGGAGAATCCGTCGCCCTGTCCTGGCGCAATCTGCTCCCAACCTGCAGGTACATCCACCGCAAGCGAGTAATTCCGAAAAGCTGCGACGTTGGCGAACTGATAGAAACCGTCGTCGTTGGTGACCGTAAAGGGTTCACCTTCGTCGAGTACAAGATCTTGATCGTCGTCAACGAACACCGTCCAACCCGACAAAGTTGTTTCACCGAGATCAAAGAAGGCATTCGGGACCGAATCCACGAACAACACTCCGGAAATCACTCCGGGGTCCGGAATGATTCCGAGATTCAGGTCACGGATGCTGTCACCCGGTCGCAGAGACAGCGTGGTTCCTGGTTCGGTCAAGGGATTGAGGGTTACAAAAACATCGAACGAGTCATTCGTATCATCGGGGATCAAATTGGACGCTTGCGAATCAAATGAGACGAATCGCCCGTCGCCACTGATTGATGTGAATGCAAATGAGCTTCCGTTGTTGGCTTGTGTCCCATCTCGGTCCACACTGATCCGTTCGATTTGTCGTGTCTCGCGGTCGTACAAGAATGTGTCGAGAATGCCATTTGTATCATTCGGCACAAGATTGGAAGCTTGAGAAACGAAGCTGACGAAGCGGCCATCACCACTGATATCGAGTGAGCCACCCACCGCTCCACCACTTGCTGAGTTCCCTTGGACCCCATCGCTACTGCGACTTACCAGCTCGACCGTACGGCTCACTCGATCGAAAACGAAGACGTCAAAATCCCCATTGTCGTCGTCCGCAACAAGGTTGCTCGAACGACTGGAAAAGGCAACGAACCGGCCGTCTCCACTGATTGCCGGTGAAAAGGCCAGATCGTTCCCTTCCGCGCCGGTGCTACTTACACTGACTCGCTCGATTGTGTTGCTATCGCGATCGAAGACAAAAATATCAGCCACGCCATTGGTGTCGTCATCGACAAGATTGATGGCATCGGACTGAAAGACAACGAAACGCCCGTCGTCGCTGAGCGATGCGAATTTGCTACCCGCAGAAACCTGACCGCCCATCGCCTCGGTCCCGTCGCTTCGGACGCTGACTCGTTCCGTGGTGCCGTTGAGTCGATCATAAACGAAAATGTCACGGAGCGAGTTGCTGTCACCGGCAACCAAACCGAGCGCCTCGGACTCAAACGCGACGAATCTACCATCGCCGCTGATCGCAGGAATCTCGCCTGCGAAACCAACCATTTCAGTTCGATCGGTGAGGCGATCATAAACAAACACGTCGGCCGTTTGGTTCAGATCTCCAGGGACAAGGTTCGACGCGAGCGACATGAACGTGACAAAGCGGCCGTCAAGACTAATGGAAGGAAAAACACTCAATTCGTTGGCTTCGGCTCCTGTGCTGGTCACACTCACGCGTTCCACCGCGTCGGCTTGACGGTCGTACACGAACACATCTCCGACATTGTTGTTGTCATTGGGAACAAGGTTGAAGCCTTCGGAACTAAACACCACGAAGCGGCCATCGCCGCTCAGTTCGGAAGACAGCGACAGGGACGAAGGTTGCGTCGACGGAACACGCTGAATCTGGGGCTCGGACAAACTCCAACCAGTCGGCGCGACAATGTCGAATCGGTACTCACCGGCGGGCAGACTTGCGAACTCAAAAACACCAGTCTCGACGTCGTTCGCTGTCCGAGGGTCATCCGCCCCGCTCAATACCACGACTGGATCACTCCCATCGAGATTCAAAGCATGAACTTCGATGTGTGGGACTCCCAACTCATCGAGTGCACGCAGCTGATTCTCGTCTGCGTCGACAAAGACACTGCCAGCCACCGAAGCGGCGTCCGCCTCGAATGCACCAATGTCTGGTACGATTCGTGGTACACCTCGCTGATCCGTTCCACCAGCGAAACGTGGATTACCGTTGTCGATCGCCGGGTTACCAAGCAACACGGGATGGACCGGCGGGTTGCTGCCAAATCTCGTCAGCGGCCCGAGCGCACTAGCTCCCAAAGCATCTGATGGGACAACATTGTTGATGGTCACTCGCGTGTCCTCGACCGAGAGACTGCCGTTGCTGAGCAACGTTTCGGTGAGACTGACGTCGCCGCTGACCGCGAAACGCGATCCCCTTGTCCCGCTGACGGTGACCTGTGTTGCGATGATCGTGGAACTGGTAGGCACCAGATACGGCACACGGATCTGCCCCGTGGACAGGTCGACGACAAAGACGTCCTCCACTCCGTTGCTGTCACCCGGCACCAGGTTGGATGCGGCGGAGTCAAATGAGACGAAACGGCCATCACCGCTTAGGGAAAGTACGTTGAGGACCCCTTGTTCACTGGCCCCGCTGATACCATTGCTCTGATTCCCCTCCTCACTGACACTGACCCTTGTTGTCGCGCCAGAATCCCGGTCGTGCACAAAGACGTCGCGGAACGAATTGGTATCATCCGGAACAAGGTTGGACGCATCCGATGCGAAGGCAACAAGTCGTCCGTCATCACTGATCGCGAGCTGCTGATTAAAACCTCGCAGCGAGTTGGCACTGTTTCCATTTGCTTCCAGCCCATCGCTGCTGACACTGATTCGCTCGATCGTGTCGTTCTGACGATCGACCACAAAGACATCGGTGGACTCATTCAAATCGCCAGGCACCAAGTTGGGCGCGTCGGATGCGAAAGCAACAAATCGGCCATCAGCGCTGATCACAGGCGAATCACTCCCAACGATGGTTGGCCCGCCGATCGCTTCGGAGCCGTCGCTAGCGACGCTAACTCGTTCGATCGTTTCCTGCTGAATATCAAACACGAAGACGTCGTAGGAATTGTTTGTGTCATCCGGTACCAAGTTGGATGCGAGCGAGGAGAACGCGATGAACCGACCATCTGCGCTGAGCGAATTGACAAGACTGACGTCGTTCGCCTCTTGCCCGTCGTTATTGACACTCGCTCTCTTGATCGAACCCGTGTCACGGTCAATGACAAAGATGTCAAAGGTCCCGTTGGTGTCACCGGCGACAAGATTGTTGGAGAGGGAGACAAACGAGACAAATCGCCCGTCAGCGCTAATCGACGGCTTTTCACTGGTCCCGTTGGATGCGAATCCGTCACTCGAGTTGCTCAGTCGTTCGAGCGTGCCCGCTTCGCGATCACGGATGAAGATGTCAAACGTGCTATTTGAATCACCAGGTAACAGGTTCTCCGCGAGCGACTCGAATACGACAAACCGTCCGTCCGCATTCATGTCGAAGGTATTGTTGATAAGTGTCGCTTCCCTGCCATCGGGACGGACGCTGATTCGTTCGATCTGCTCGTTCTCTCGATCGTAGAGAAAGACGTCGGGAAGACCATTGGTATCACCCGGCACAAGGTTCGAGGCTTGCGAAACAAAACCGACAAATCGGCCATCCGCACTGAGAACTGAAGACTGGCTTCGATCGCTTGCGATGTCGAATCCATCCCGTTTGCCGTTGAAGATTGCACCCAGACCTCCGACATTGGCAGAGAACGTCGAATTCGTGACCCTCAGGTCTTGCTCGGAATGTGAGTGAAGCCCCCCGCCGCGATTGTCACTCAGCGTACTGCGATCAATGTCACCTGTGGCCGAACCGCAGTAAAAGACTCCGCCGCCAAAGTTGCTCTCGTTATCCGTAATCCAAGACTCGATCACATTGGTCGTACCGCCCCAGGCCGCAATGCCACCGCCACGACTGGGGCGGTGAGCGTCTGGCCGAGCGCGGCATTGTTGCGAACGATCGAATCTTCAATCGTCAGGTCACCGGCAGATAGGATTCCACCCCCTCCCTGATCGGCAGGCGAAAACCCTCCACTGACCGTCACGCGCGATAGGTGAAGCGAGGCTCCGGGGTGAACCTTCATCACGCGATCCAAGCCTTGTCCATCAATCGTTGTGAGATCGTTGAGGTTGCCAAGAATCGAAACATCGCCAGTGATATCGAAATCGCCGGTCATCTCGTTGGACCAACCTGTTCGTGGTGCGCCAGAGGCACAGAACAAATCGGGAGCGGGATCTGGGAAATTCGATGCTGGATCCGCCACGTGCGGGATGTCAATCGTGTAGGTCCCGGTGTCCAGAATAATGATGCTTGGTCGTGGAGCCGCTGCATTGGCGGCCGCAATTGCATCTCGCAGCGATCCTTGTCCCGTTGAATCGTCGAAAACATCGACATACTGAACGGATGGGTCCTCGATACGAACGTGAAAGGAACCGACATCGGCCGTTCGGATTGGTTGCGATTCACCTGCCGATTGAACGCTCCCTGAAACGGTCGAGATCACATAGTCACCAAAGTCAAGCACGTCCCAGGAACCCGAGAAATTCAAGGACCATCCCAACAACCTACCCGGTACCTCGCTACCGTCGTCGTCAAGTCTTAGCGTCCAAAGGCCATTGGGTCCTGACGCACCTAAAGAAGCGAGGCTCTCCTGTGGTCGAAAGGTGCCAGTGAAAGGTGCTGAAGCAGCGGCGATGCCAGTCGCCGCAGAATCGTCAAATGTTGTGCCCCGAAAATTGGGCTGGTCACCGCCGACGTTGGAAAACAGAACCGCTTGCGAGCCGTCGGGGGCAATCAACGTTGCCGTCAGACTTTCAACGGCCGGGTGATCGAGGTCGACCGACACAGTGAAGTTACCCGCGCTCTCAGATAAATCGTCCACAAGGATATGGGAGGTGAGCGTGGATGGGAGACTCGCCTCGATGGGAAACTCGAGGGACCAACCGAGCAACTGCCCGCCGTCGGCTTCAAAACCGTCCTCGATCTCTAACGTCCACTCGCCGTTGGCCCCGGAGTTGAGAAGAGGTGCGAGGCTCTCGAGCGGGCGAAACACATTGTTGAACGGCCCGCTGCCGAGACTGATTGGAATCGTCGCCGCGTCATCAAAAGTCGTCCCAAAGAAATTCTGCTCGCCGAAGGTTGCATTTGAACCGAGGATTGAGCGTGTTCCGTCTGGGGCGATCAAGGTCAACGTCAAGTCGTTGACAAACGAGTGCTGGACGTCGACGGTGACGGTAAAGTCATTGGTGCTAGCTGGAATGTTCTCAACGAGAATGCTTGATGAGATAACACTGGCATCGACGTCGTCGATCGCAACGACCTCCAAACTCTCGAACCTCTGCGTTGGTTCCGGAAAATGCAGCGACCAATCGAGAAGCGATCCGCCGTCAGCCGCAAAGCTGTCATCCACCTCGAGAGTCCACGTTCCGTTTGGGCCGCCTGCCAGCAAAGGCGAGATGCTTTCTTGCGGTAGAAAGATGCCGTTGAATGGGGCGGATCCAGCGAAGATGGGAAAGGAAGCGGTATCGTCGAAGGTGGTTTCGAGGATATTCTCAGTGCTAAAGAAGTCGCCGATCCCAGAGAACAGGACAGCCCGAGTACCATCCGGCGCGATCAATGTCGCGGTAAGGTCCGAGACGTAGGTGTGTTCGATATTGAGCGAGACAGTCACTTCACTGGCGTTCTGCGGTATGTTCTCGACAAGGACTTGCGACGTGATCACGTTTGGGATTTGTGAGTCGATCGGCACGGCCACCGCGTTGCGAAAGGATCGCTCTGGGACGACTTCAATCGCGTCTGCCGCGGGACCTTGGAACACGCCTGATCCAGCGCGTCAATCACATAAGTCGCCGTTGCCGTCTCTCCATCGACGACAATCGTGCCGGGCTTGAGCCGGGCGTCGATCGGTCGTGACGGCCCCCACTGTCGCGTCACGGTGAGATCGTCATCCCCGATCGAGGTCGGATCGATACCGCCTCGATGCCGGTACTCGACCGTGAACTCGGTGTTGGTTCCTCCAGCGGTCGTGATGTCCTGGGAAGCAATCAACGTCGCCGTCGGCGCAAAGACGTTGGCGTTGACTGCCGCACCAGCGTTGAGCCTGCCGCCAGTTGAAAGAGTCGATGTCAGAGCAGCAATCGGATCAACGGTGCTCAGAATTGATTCGCGAACTTCTTCCACCGATGCGGCAGGCATGGCCGCCCAGATCAATGCCGCGGTTCCCGAGACATGGGGTGTGGCCATGCTAGTACCATTGGCAGGGCCGATGGCTCCACCCGGCAGCGTGCTCCGTACACCCACGCCTGGAGCCGCAATGTCGACCGAGTCTTCGCCGTAATTGCTAAACGTCGCCAAACGATCACCCGATGCAGAAAGCGCAGCGACTGCGATTACATTGGCCGACTCGTAGCTGGCCGGATAAAACGGGGTGCGGTCATTGTCGACACCATTGCCCAAAAGGTTGCCATTGCCGGCAGCCGCGACGAACAGGATTCCTTCTTCACCGCTTTGGCGAATGGTGGTCTCGAGAGCCAGATCGAATCCGCCAGGTTGGCCCCAGCTATTATTCAGCACCCGGACGTTGGCGCCCCTTTCCACTCGGCCATCCTCGATCGAGAATTGCGACCGCATCGACTTGGCGTAGTTGATGGCTCGAATCGCGGCGCTGGCGTCCGATTGATTGTTGTTGTCCAAGATGCGCAACGACATCAGGGAGGTTTGCCAATTGACGCCACTGATCCCAAACCCGTTGTTACCAATGGCTCCAATCGTTCCCGAGACGTGCGTGCCATGGCCGAGTTCGTCCATGGGCCGGTTGCTGGGGAACGGGTCGCCCGCGCCACTTCGAAAGTTCACGCCAAACAGATCGTCGAAGAACGTATTGCCGTCGGTGTCGCGTCCGTCCGCCCAGATCACATCCTCCAGCAAGTCGATCGCATCAATGCGCCCGTTGGCGTTCTTGTCCACCACCAGACCCGCGTTCGCACCGGTTCGGTACGGCGTCGCCGTTGTCATTTGTTCCACGGTCGCAAGGGCACCGCTCGATGCGACGATGATGCCGCCATCCGTCGGCTGAAGGTTGTTGAGATCGTAGAACGAGATCAAACCGTCGTTATCGACATCCACCAATTGATCACGAAGTCCAGCCGGAATCTCGCCCTGGTTCAACCAGATGTTGAGGAATAGATCTGGGTGCGTTGCATCAATACCTCCGTCGACAACCCCAACAACAACCTGCGAACTCCCCCGAGTCGTGTTCCACGCGCAGGATGCGTCGATCGTATCGAGCCCTGTCAGCAGTCCCCCAACGAACTCGGGGTCATTTGGCTGCATCTGGGCTTCGATCACTGAGTTCGCATGAAAGTGTTCGACATGATCGTTTCTCCGAAGTGCGTCGCTAGCGTCCTGCAACGTCGCGCTTCGGCTGCGTACCAACACCAAGCCAGGCGTTCCCAGGCCGCCGATCACGGTGAATTCGACCGGTTGCTGATCCAACAGGTGATCGACCGTCTCGAGCGAATTCACGGAACGCCAAGAATCGTCTTGGAGCTGGGCTACCCATTCGCCGGCAACCAGATCATGAGGGCCCATCGCGGTGTGATCGCGTTGGATTTCAATTCCAAGCTTGGCTGGGGAGACGCGCGGTACGTCGTCAAAAAATTCAAACCAGCCCCAGGGGTTGTTGTCCAAGTCGCCGGCCAAGAGATTCCTCGGTTCAAGCCGCTCAACTTGCAAAAGTAGTCTCCGCCGCCTGTTGAGCGTCTGAATTCGACTTCGATACGGTTCCCGGTCCAGCATTACGGCTCCCCCCGTTTGGTTCAGATGTACCCCGACTATGCTAACCAATCTGCAACTGCCGCGGGGGCAGAGACTACCCGAAAGAAGGAGAATGAACGCGAGTTCACAGTCACCTTCTTTTCCGCCTGCTTGCTACCAAAACGGGAAGCAGCGTGTTTCGCTCCTGGTGTCGCGTCGGAGATCTGCTGTCCCTCAAGAAATCCTCCTTCGCGGCCGTGGTGTTACGATTGGCCATGGATCACGAAAGCATCCTCGCACCCTTGCTATCGAAAACAGATGTCTCCTACCGAACCGAGTTCCGACGCGCCGAGTATCGATGAACTGGCAACCCTCGATCCTCTCGCGTCTTACGACCCCGAGAAAACCGGTCCGACGAAATCAGATGTGCTCGGCGGATCGCTAGACCCGTTTGACAAGAGCCCGAGTCCCAGCGACGAGCGATTTGCAAACACCACACTGAGCGATGAGGAGCAATCGCAGATCGCTGAGATCTGCAGAAAATTCGAGAGCGACTGGCGGGAGGGAAAGGAGGTGCCGAGCGTCGAGCGGTACATTCCGGCGGAAGTGGATCTCGATCTGAGGATGTCGCTCGTCCGCGCACTGATTCTGCTTGACATTGAGTGGCGAAAGCGGCGTCACAAGAGCCTGCAACCCGCTGAATATCTGTCGCGTTTCCCCGATTGTCAAAGCGCTGTTCAATCGGCGCTGAGTTCCAGCGTGCCGCCTGGCAGAGGCGGGCGAACGGTGCCGATGGGTTCACACGAGGGACGCGACCGCCTCACGCGTGCCGACGATGCCATGTCACGGTATCGCCCGATGGGTTTCCATGCCAAGGGTGGACTTGGCGCGGTCTATCGCGCAAGACGGGGAACTCAATCGAGTCGTTGCGCTTAAGGAGATTCTACCCGAATTCTCCGAGAACCCACGTATCCGAGAGAAGTTCGTTTTCGAGGCGGAGATCACCGGATCGCTTGAACATCCTGGAATCGTGCCCGTCCATGGCCTCGGTCACTATCGGGACAACCAACCCTATTACGCCATGCGATTCGTCCGAGGCCAAAGCTTTCGCAAGGTCATCGAGGCATTTCATAAAGACAACCCAACCCTTGCCGCGGGGGCGTACTACTCACGGGAGTTTCGATCGCTACTGCGACGCTTGATCGAATGCTGCAACGCCATCCACTACGCGCATGAACACGGCGTGCTGCACCGGGACATCAAGCCTGACAATATCATGGTCGGCAACTATGGCGAGACCTTGGTGGTCGACTGGGGATTGGCCAAGCTTGTCGACGTGAAGACCGATCAAGCAGGAGGAGGCGAAAAGGCCAAGATCATGGTCAGCACAAGTGGCACCCAAACGAGTCATGGAAGTGCGGTGGGGACGCCGATGTACATGAGCCCTGAGCAAGCGTATGGTCGACACGACCAACTTGATCGAACAACCGATGTCTACAGCCTGGGGGCGATGCTCTTCAACATCGTGACAGGCAGTTATCCGGTCGAGGGAAAAACCGCACGTGACATCGTGTTGAGTGTTCGGGAGGGCAAGACGAGAAGTTTGGCCTCCGTCGCACCCTCCGCTCCGAGACCGCTTGGATCGATATGCGACAAGGCGATGGAGATGGAACCTTCCAATCGCTATGCAACCGCCATCGCGTTGGCCGACGATATCGATCGATGGATGAACGATGAGCTCGTTCTCGCGCACGTCGGAAAGGAAACCTTCTCCGAACGGGCGGGGCGACTGATTCGGCGATATCGCAGCTGGACGATTTCTGGAGCCGCATCGCTGCTCTTGGTGACGAGTGTTGCTGTTCTCGCCTCGCTGCTCATTGAGCAGGCAAAAAGGAAGGAACAGACGGCAAAAATCGAGGCCCAAGAATTCAAGCAGGACGCAGTCGAACGATACCGTGTCTCCCGCAATGCCATTGACACCTGGCTCGTGCAAAGCAGCAATGCGATCGAGTATTTTCCGGGGACTCAGACGGTCCGCGGGCGTCTGCTGAAACTCGCGACCGAGGACTATCAGAAACTTTCCGATCTCGACAGCCGCGACCCCGAGCTTGAACTGGAGCGGGGCCGCGTGTTGGTGAATCTGGGAGACCTGCTTCAATTGCAAGAAGACTTTGACGGCGCGAGGACGCATTACGATCAAGCGATCGCGCTGTTCGCTACAGGCAGCGATCAAGCGGATCTCGATTTGCGTTTCCGATCGGAACACGGAAACGTCCACACACGATTGGGGCTTGCGTACGCAGGGAAAGATGAAACGGCGTCAGCGGAACATGAATTCCAGCTGGCGATCGACGAGTTGACACCACTGGCGCGCCGTGGCGACGGGGGTCCCCTGCCGCTGCGGCTACTCGCTGCGGCACATATCAACCTGGGCGAATTGTACATGCGTCTTGGTCGAGTTGATGATGCGATTCAACAATTGAACTTGGGCCTGGCCACCTACCAGCGAATGGGGCCAGAGCGTGAACCAAGTTCCGAATTGGCGATCGCCCGCGCTCGCGAGTTGCTCGGACGGATCCACACACAGAATGGAGGGTATGAAAATGGCCTGATCTACTTCAACGAGTCGATCCAGCGGCTCTTGTGGCTCGTGTCAAACGAACCGGATCATCCGGACTATCTCGACGCACTTGCCTCGGCTTATGTCTCCGAGGCATCCAACTTTCGGGACCGTGGGCTCGAGCAACCATTGTTCGAGGCACTGCGGTCGGCCGCCGATCACTACCAAGCCCTTGAAACAGCGTTGCCCGGTGTGCCTGCCTATGTCGAGAATCACGCGATCACTTTGACCGACTTGGGGATTGCGCTCCACGAAACCGGTTCGAATCAAGAGGCCCAACCACTCTTGACCGAGGCACTCCAGCGGCTCGCCCGGCTGGTGGACACCTACGGTCAGGTTCCTCGGTTTCGGGATAGACTAGCCGCCTGTCAAGACGCGCTGGGCCAAGTACTCATGGACTCTAGCGAAGATCCACAGCAGGCCACGACGATGCTCGCCCGCGCCCTGATGTCGTACCAAGCCTTGACCCAAATGGAGGCCCGTCCGGAATACTTTGAGCGGCAAGCCATTGTACAGAGCCACTATGCCCAATCGCTTCAGCGTCAAGAGGAAGATGAGTCGGCGATTCAGCATTTCGTTGGCGCCCTGTCAACGCTTCAACAGTTAATCGAAATCCAGGGAACGACACCGAGATACGCCAACGCACTTGCCCACGTCCATTATCGATATGCAAGGATGCTTGAGGAACAGGGGGACCCCCAAGCATTTGATCAATTCCGGGAAGCACGCGACCAGTGGATCGAGATCGAACGACCGGCTGCCAGCCACTCTCATCAGTTGGCATGGCTTCTGGCGACGTGCCCAGTGGCATCGATCCGTGACGCCGAGGAGTCGCTTCGCTACGCAGCGAAGGCGACGGAACTTGCCCCAGAAAATCCGAACTACGTCTCGGTGCAAGCCTTGGCGACCTTGTTGGTTGGTGACCCGGATGGGGCGCTCGCCTTGTTGGATCGGTCCAACAAGCTGCGTGGGCATTCGATTGACCAAGACTGGTTTGTGCAGGCAATGGCGCATCACGAATCCGGCAAAATCGACGAGTCGAAGCAGGCGTACACCGAGGGAGCCAAGTGGATGGAGGAGAACCGACCACACGATGCCGAGATGCGCCTGCTCAGGAAGATGGCGGAGTCAAAGCTAGGGAAAATAGGGGAACCGCGAGAACTTTAACGAGAATCTGCAAAGGTTGTAGCGGATGAGTCGACTAATCCGATCAATGAAGTGAGTCCCGTTATTCCGTTGCCGCTGCCGCTGCCCCCGGAAACCCCACTTTGTTGCTTCAACGCCTGCACCATCACGTCTCGGCGGTTCGCCTTGCTGCAACCATTTTGGCGGGGATGCTTGCGGTGGTCGCGTTCGGACAGGAGTCCCTTCGTCACGGAGACCAAAGCGAGCAGGCCGAATCGGAGTTGCTCGACACACAAGCCATTCGGTTTGCGATCTTTGACCGCGACAATGAATTTGAGGCGCGACAGCTTTTCCTGGAGACATCCCCTCTTAGGCAGGCGACGATGTTACAGCCGACGCCATTTGTCGAGCCTCGCGTCTCGGTCACCGAAACGCCGCTCACGCCGGCTGCGACCGCGACGCCGATGTCACAACTTTTCCAAGACGCGAGCCTTGATCGAAGTGTGTTGCGTCAAGCGAGATTGGGTGTCAGCAGTTTAAGCACTGATCTCGTTCGCGGTGAGGAAGCAGCACCTCTGGTCTCGACCGACGTCGGCAGCCTGCTTGGTAAGTCACCCGGAGCCCTGAGTGTCAGAACCCAGAAGAGGACGCCAGTTGTCAACGATCCGCGAATTCGAAGTTCGCGAGTTGGAGCGTTGGCGGCCTCCGGTTCGCATTGGGTTCCCGCGCGAGAGGATCTTGACACAGTACTTAGCAAGATTGACTCACGATTGATCAACGACGTGCTGATTGTTCCGGGACCTTACAGCAGTGTCTACGGACCAGGCTTTCAGTTCGTCGACTTCGAATTACTCCAGTCCCCTCGGTTCGCTCATGGGAATGAGGTGCACGGAAGAACGAGTTTCGATCACAACAGCAACGGCAACCAGTGGCTCGGGCTCCAGAGCTTCTGGGCTGGCGGAGAAAGCTGGGGAGTTCGAGGCAATTACCTGCAGCGAATCGGCAGCGACTATCGAGCCGGCGACGGTTCCCGCGTTGCATCCGGCTACGAGTCTCGTGAGTTCACACTTGCTCTGGGCCGCGACTTCGGAAGCGACGCATCGATCGAGCTTTCACTGCTCCGCCTCGATCAGACAGACGTCCAATTTCCGGGCTACGTGTTCGACATCGATGCCCTCGTGACCGACGGGTACGAGATCGCCTACATCGATTCAGATCCGGGCTGCGGCGATCGTCTTGCAACAGAGGTTTGGTACAATCGGACACGATTCAATGGGAATGCGCAAAACCCTGCCAAGATAGGTCAATTTCCCCTCCTGACTCGAATCGATTACGTCGGGTTCACCAACGTCGATTCGATGTCGACGGGATACCGGCGAGCCCGTACTTGGGGTACCGACCTTGATCAGGGAAGTTTAACCGTCGGGCACGATCTGCGATTCATCAAGCAGGAGTTGAATGAGATCGCCAGCGGCCGATCGTTGGGGCTATCGATTCCTTTCGTCGATCGAAATTCGCCCATCCCGCGTTCCTTTGCCGTCAATCCCGGCATCTTTGGGGAATACACCGAGTCAGTCCTCGAAGACTGGATATTTGCGCCGGAGCCCGCGTCGACTACTTACAAACGGATATCGTCGACGATCCAGAAAAGTTGCAGGATCTGGGCTTGGGGACCTTTCCTGCAAGCTACGAGGAAATCGTTGGGACGTCGACTTCGCAGACGGACCGCGTGATGTGGAGTTTGTACGGATCACTGGTTCGACAGCATAACGAGTCATTGCTCAGCGCGGTCTCGCTTGGCTATGCCCAACGTCCCCCAACCCTCACTGAGTTGTACGCTGCACAACCATTTCTGCTGCTGCTCCAGAATGGACTCAACAACGTGACCGGTGATCCAAGACTCAAACGAGAACAATTGATCCAGGCCGACATCAGCATTGACTTTGACGGTACACACATGAGGGCCGGGCTTCGAGGTTTCTATGGATGGGCCTTTGACTACATCACCTTCGAGAACACGAACATTGTCACTGGTCCGCCAGACAACGAAGTGCAGCAGGTCAGCTTGCGATACGTCAATACAAGCCTTGCGACGCTGGCTGGCTTTGAGTCCTTCGTCGAACTCAACCCCGACCATTGGTGGACCCCCTTCGCGACCGTGCGATACGTCGACGGTCGCGACCGGACACGCAACGGCAACTTCGCCACGACAAATGGTCGGCGGGGAGTTCCATCGAGACGCGTCGAGGGCCTTCCGCGAGGATTCTTCAGCGGTGTCACGGGATCGGATTCCGAGCCGCTTCCCGGGATCTCGCCGCTGGAGACAAGAGTGGGCATCCGATTGACCGACACGAGTGCCCAACCGAATTGGAATATGGAGATCGGCGCCAGAATCGTGGACAACCAGGACCGAGTCGCTACGAGTTTGCTAGAGCTTCCCACGGCTGGATTCACCGTGTTCGACATCCGGAGCACGTACCGGCCCGCCTTCCGTGATCAACTGACACTCGTCGCCGGCGTGGAAAACTTCACCGACAAGGCCTACCGCGAGCACCTCGATTTCCAGTCGCTCACCGGGAGCTACGTACTGCAACCGGGCGTGAATTTTTACGTCGGCGCCGACCTGAACTATTGAATGTAGAGAATGGGTTAGGAGCCAACCTGTTCGGTCCGCAGTCTGTTCCACGAACCCGCGTCGGTGTCGGCATGCCGATTGGGACGTGATGAACTGGTCGCTTCGTGCGATCTGCCTGTCGCGCTCGGCGTCCTGGGCCGTGGCAAACTGCCATCCCCGGGAACGATTCCCAACACCTGGGATTTGTGGTCCAGCATTCTGGCGTCGTCGATGACGTCGCGACTGTCAAGCGACACAGATTGGAGAATCTTTGCGACCTTCGGTGCGTCGTCCAATGGTCACGCGCATTCCACGCTCGTGGAACATCAAGTGGTCAAAGGATGCGATTCAAGCCGTCCGAGATCAGTCAACTCGCGTGCTTCAGAAGGGCGCAGCGAATTTCCACGGTGGCGAGCGATACCGTAAGCCGCGCGGGATGCTGCTTAGACAATAGACAAATGTCTGAGATCTGCGCATACCATGCAACTCACCGAGCAGGGATCCAGCAAAACGGATGGATTCAAGAAACCTTATCACCGCAAGTTGACTGCTCAACTAGTTTTAGGCGCGAAAAGCCCGGCGATATGGTGCAAAGCGGTCTGCATATTGCTAGCAAAGGAGAGCCCGTCGAGCGGGTGCGCCCGTTGAGCGGGAGCGATGAGCGTCCACGACGTCGGGCAGGCGTTGTTGGGATGTGAGTCTGGCTGCGTCAAGCGATCGATCAAGCATTGAGAGGAACGCTGTCGTTCGTCACCGCTCCGATTACCCGAAGGTATCGGCCCCGATTCCTAAGCGAACACACTTCTGGAAAGGTTTGAACTCGAATGACGACATTGATGCGATTCCCCTTGCGAACAAGTTGGTTTTTGATGACCTGGATGGTCATTGGAGCCTTTTGCATGCCCTCTGCTGCGTGGGCTCAAGAGGTAGTAGAGGTAGCTCAGGAATTGGGCGAATCCGACGCCGCGGAGGAAACGGCGGAATCAGAACCGGCAGCGGCCGCGGCAGAAGAACCCGAATCGGCCTATTCGTCGGAGGAGTTCATCAACTCACCCGGATATGCGACGTTCGCTGTGAACAATATCTGGATCTGCATCTCTGCGGCGCTTGTGTTCATCATGCACCTTGGATTCACAACGCTGGAAGCGGGTCTGACTCAAAAGAAGAACACGGTCAACATCATTTTCAAGAACGTCTGGATTGTCTGTACGGGAATCTTGCTGTACGCGGCTTGGGGATTCAACGCCATGTACCCTGGTGAGATGGGCGTGGATTGGAACGGCTACTTCGCAATGGGGAGCTGGTTTGGCAAATCGCTGAACGACGTGGGAATGACAACGTCGGCATACAACCCCGGTTACACGTGGTGGGGCGACTTCATTTTCCAAGCGATGTTTGCTGCGACGGCGGCGACGATTGTGTCGGGAGCTGTTGCTGAGCGAGTGAAGCTCACCACCTTCATGCTTTTTTCGACGTTGTTGGTCGGTTTTGCCTATCCCCTAGCCGGCAGTTGGAAATGGGGTGCCGGATGGTTGGATCAAATGGGATTCTATGACTTCGCCGGCTCGACGATTGTACACGCATTCGGTGGCTTTGCCGCTTTGGCGTGCGTGTTGCTACTGGGGCCACGAGCCGGGAAGTACACCGCCAACGGAACGGAACCCATTGCCGGTCACAGCATGCCCTTGGCCGTGATCGGTGTTTTCCTTTTGTGGATGGGGTGGTATGGATTCAACGGTGGTTCGGCACTATCGGCCGATCCAAAGGCAGTGTCTTATGTTTTCGTAACGACAAGTTTGGCAGCCGCTGCGGGAGCGGTCACCTCGATTGTTGCCTCTCAGCTGTTACTCAATCGCCTCGATGTATCGATGGCATTGAACGGAATCCTGGCTGGATTGGTTGGCATCACCGCGGGTGCCGATACGGTGGGTGAAGGTTCCTCCATCATTATCGGAGGGATCGCCGGTGCGTTGGTGGTGGTTTCAATCCTTGCCTTCGACAAGATGAAGATCGACGACCCAGTGGGTGCGATCTCGGTGCACGGTGCGTGCGGCATTTGGGGAACGATCGCCGTTGGCATCTTCTCCTTTGACCCGAGCCATAGTTTTGTCACCCAGCTGATTGGCACTCTCGCCATCGGTGGTTTTTCCTTCGCTTTTTCGCTGCTGGTCTTCGGCGTGATGAAAGCGACGCTCGGTATCCGTGTCAGCGAGGACCACGAGCTGGTTGGGTTGGACATCAGTGAGCATGGAATGGCGGCCTACTATGGCTTTGATACACCTCATGCACCCGTCGCCACTCCATCCGGAGCGGCCGTCGGTGAGGAACAGGAGGCTTTCGCCGGGGCGTAACCACGCCGGCACTGTCTTTGGCTCTTGCCTGGGCCAGAGGATCGTAGTCCCGGGCGTGTGTCCGCCTCACACGCCCGGGGCTGATCTTCGAATTCTTCGAGCTTTCACAGCGAGTGGTGTTTCGTTCTATGATGACCATTCGTAACTTCGCAAAAGTTAGTCGTGCTTTTCGAAGGCCGAGATGCCGCCGGCAAGGGAGGTGTGATCAAGCGCATCACTCAAAGCATGAATCCAAGAATCTGTCGCGTGGTGGCCCTAGGTCGACCGACTGAAAGAGAGAAGTCAAGCTGGTACTTTCAGCGGTATGTCGCACACTTGCCCGCTGCGGGCGAGATCGTGCTCTTCGATCGAAGTTGGTACAACCGAGCGGGAGTCGAACATGTCATGGGTTTTTGCTCGGACGCCGAGTACAACGAGTTTCTCCGCTCATGTCCCGAGTTTGAGCGAATGTTGGTCCGCTCGGGCATCATGGTCTGTAAGTATTGGTTCTCGGTCAGCGATGAAGAACAGGAACGAAGATTTCAGAAACGGATGAACGACCCGACTCGTAGTTGGAAGCTAAGTCCCATGGATGTTGAGTCGCGTTCCCGATGGATTGAGTATTCGAAAGCGAAAGATCTTATGTTTGCGCACACCGACATCAAGCAAGCGCCCTGGTACGTCGTCAAAGCGGATGTCAAAAAGTGCGCCTGGCTGAACTGCATCACTCATTTTCTCAGCCGGATCCCCTACAAAGACTTGACGCCCACTCCACCAGAGTTGCCTCCGAGACCCGAGGCCGGCTCGTACCTTCGCCCGCCGATCGAGGATCAGACGTTCGTCAAGGAGCTTTGGTAAATCATGCACAAGTACGTGATCATGGGGGTCCAGGGCTGTGGCAAGGGTACGCAAGCCCGTATGCTCGCCGAGTCGCTTGACCTCGTGCACATCAGCGTCGGTGATATTTTTCGCTGGCATATCCAGCATCACACGAAGCTCGGTGCGCAAGTCAAACGGATCGTCGCTTCTGGCAATCTCGTGGGCGATGATCTGGTGGAGGCAATCGTTCGCCGCCGGTTGGACGAGCACGACTGGAATTTTGGCTTCATTCTCGATGGCTTTCCCCGCAGCGTTATCCAGGCTCAGTTTTTTCTGGAGAGTTACGATGTCAACGCCGTCATTCACATCCAGGTCCCTGACCAGGTCGTGAGAGATCGCGTCCTTTCACGTCGGCTCTGCAGCAATTGTGGTTTGGACTACAACCTGATTTCGCATCGGCCGGCGAAAGACAGTACGTGTGACGTGTGCGGGGGAGATCTTGTGTCACGTCCTGATGATACCGAGGAGGCCTTGGCGGGTCGGTTGCGCGATTACCATTCCAAGACAGCACCCGTCTTGGATCTATTCCGCCGCAAAGAACTGGTGCTCGATCTCGACGGCACGCTGGGAGTCAACCGAATCCAAGATGAGATTCGAGCACGACTTGTCGACTGAGGCCACGATGACCATCGCATACTTTAGGGTTTCCAGCGATGCTCGGATTCGGTCAAAACGATCTCAACGGGGACTGCATGTCGCAACCACAGCCCGTTGCAGCATTCAATCAATGCGAAGCAATCAATGAAGCGAACCGACAACCGTTGGATTCGACGCATCAGTATCATCGCCTTCGCACCTTCGGCATCGACTTGCCTTTTCTCGCACGTCACAGTCGAAAGAGAAATGGACGCAATCGAAACGCCGCCGTTGAATCCCAAGAGCGGCTGGAAGGCCACTAAAGCTGGTGCGTGAGCCAATGCATCAGATTCAGCAAGAATTGCTGGTTGTCTGGCGCCAGCGGTGAGTTCATTCCCATCGCTCTTCGGTCGGGACCAGTGACTTGCGCTGAGAACATCGACGCTTCACCGAATACCGCCACTCGGCCTTTGCCAACGTTTAGCACGGCTCCCTGCAGGAATCCTTTTGCCGAGTGGCGGTCGATGACCTGGTTGCGGGTGCCCGGCTTCATGACGACCATCGTCGAATCTGCCCCGAACTGCAACAGTGGCACGGCTTCGCCATCGATTTGAAACGCTTGACCGGTGAAGGTTGCCACACGGTCGACTCGTTCTGCGTCGGAACGTCCATCGATGATGGGATGGGAAGCCAAACCGGCATTGCGGTGAAAGATCATGGGCGGACGATTGCCCATTTTGGCCGCGAACGAGTTGGTCAGCTCGATTCCAAATCGCTTCGCCAAATCCACCGACGCCGACCCAAACGGCGCATGGTCCGCGATCAGCAGGAGTGACCCACCGGCCGAAACCCATTGAAACACCCGCTCGATCTCATCTGGATCGAAAGCGGAGGAACCACTGTCTGCATCGGCTGCACTTCGTGCGTTGGCGATCACCAAGACGTCGACGCCCTGAAGTGAATCGACTGTGAACCGGTCAAGGTGTCGGTCAACTCGGTAGCCGTCGCGACGAACGAGCTTGGCGAAACCAGCGTAACGACCGTCGATCGTGTGAAAGTTCTGATGCCCTTCGTCGATCCGAACGACGGGGCCACTGCCGGTCTCGTACGCCGGAGTGGTGACGACTGGATCGAATGACGGATCGGAGTTTTGAGCAGAATCTGCCACTCGATTACGGCGTGCTGTTAGGCCGCTGGCGGCGATTCCCTCGAGCGAATGGGGCGGTGGATCCGTGATACCCAGTAGCGTCGCCAACTCCTGTCTGTATCGTTCGTTGTTGGCAAGGTCGGGCGCGGGATGAGTCGACAGTTCGTTGGTGAGAACTTTGTAAATATTGCGAGCTGGGGCGTGCTCGCCTCGGCGAGCGAGCAACATGGCTCGATACCACCAACGTGGGCCCAAACTGATCGTGGGCATGGATCCCTCGTTTCGCAACTCGAAAGTTTTATCGAGCGCCAATTGGGCTTTTTCGTACTGTTGCGATTCATAGTGAGCTTGAGCGAGAAAACCCAATGTTTTGATCGACTCTGCCTCCGAAAGCGTTTCCAATCTCGTCGCCGCAGCAGCAAAGGCGCGCTGAGATGCCTTGTCATCTCCTGCGTTGCGAAGCGTCGTCCCCAGTCGAAAGTACGGCACCCAATAATACGAATCCGCCGCGAGCAACCGTTCGAGCATTTGCACGGGAGTCTCCTCAACGTCAGCATTCTCGATGCCAAGAACATCCTCCACTTCTTGTATCACTATCTGTTCCAAATACTGTCCTCCGAGAATCACAGCTTCTGTCTTGAGAATGTTGTAACAGCGTCGCGCCTGCTCGCGATCACCCAATTGTTGGTAGAGCATAGTCATGTACCACCACCGATTACCCTTGTTGACCGATGGCCCACGGTCGCCATGCAACTTGATGCATTGTTCGAACTCGAATAGCGATTCTTCGTGCCGCCCGGCATAGTAGAGTAACTGCCCCAAAAATCCGCATTCACATGGACGGCGCTCCTCCATGGGCACGTCCATCAACGCTTGGATGGCGACATCCAGCATGCGTGTACGATCCTTATCCTCGAAGTTGAATTTGGAATTGGCGGTGAGGACAAGATTGGCGAGATTACATCGATCGCCAGAATCACGCTCCTTTGATTTCATTTCAAGGATGGGAGCCATGGCCTGATCAATCAACTGTCGTTTTTGCTCCTCGCTTACCTCTGGCGAATCCAAGGCGGCGCTCATGATTTGAAGGCACTGGTAATCGATATCGTGGTGAGTGCGGATTAGGTGAATGTTTGGAAACTCCGCTTCGATCTCGCGAGACAGATTGCCCGCACGGATGGCAAAGCCCATGGCATCTTGGAAGTGATGGGCAACTTTTGTTTTCAATGCCAATTCCAAGCGACCGACACTGACATTGCTGCAGAGGTGCGCAAGCATTGTCTTGAAGTCAACCATCACCGGATTCTCTGACGCCAACTTCTCCAAGGTTTCTATCGCTTCCTTGTCGTCGTTGTTTGCTTCCATGGCGAGTTGCAATCCCTCATCGAAAGTCGCGGGACCGGCAAGGAGGATACTGCCGAGATTCCCCCTTGCTGCTCCAACATTGATATGGAGCTTGGCGAGTCGCTCGCGATCTGCCATGCTATTCGTGTCGGCAACGACGCGACGCTGAGTCTGACGTGCATTTTCATAGTGCTGAAGCGCATACCGATACGTGGTTTCACGATCGCTGTTATCGGTTGAGATTGTTGCCGCGGAGAATGCTCTTCCGAGGCGTTCCTCACATAGAACGAACTCTCGATCATAATCTTGGAATCGACCCTCGATCGATTGCAGCAACTTGAGTGCTCGCTTGGCATTCTCCAGTCCTGCGGTCGGAGTATGAACTTGATCCATTCGCAGCCCCCGTATGCGAGCCAAGGTCAGCTCGCTGGACTCTCCATGGGTTTTCTCCAGGTGCTCGATTCGTGTCGCCGCGCGATCAAGCATCTCATTTCGAAGTTCCGGTTGTCGCAGTCGACCATGTTGAGCCGCAACTTTTTGGTAGGCATCAATCAGAGCCAGTTGCGTCGACATAACTTCCGTCGTGTCAGCCAACGATTCGCGAATGGCAACGGCTTGCTGATACGACTGGAGAGCTTTGGTTTGCGAGCCAATCTCACGGACAATGTCGCCAGCCCGTAGCAGCGCATCGGCTAGCTGTGATTTTAGCTTCGGGTCATCCTGCTGCTGCTCGATGAATCGCTGATAGTAATTCAATGCCAATTCAAGGAGCTCTTTCCGCAGCGGTTGCAACGCCGGTGCATTGAGCAACATTTCTTCGCTGACCTTGGTGAGGTAGGTGTCGACCGCCTCGCGTGCCAGCCCTGCATTCGTCTCGGCCAATTGTCTCTGCCGCTCGGCCTCGTTCCGTTCGATTCGCTCCCGCCGTTCTGCCTCCGTCGCGACGTTGCGCTGATGCGCGATCATGGCGTTGCTGATCGATAGCCCGATGACCGCGAGAATCAGCACGGCGGCGACCGATGCCACCAAGCTCTTGCGTTTTACCGCCCACCTTGTCGTGCGCTGGGCGAGGGACAATGGCCTCGCCTTGATGGGCTCATCCTCGATGAATGCCCGCAAGTCATCGGCAAGTTCTTGAGCCGTGTCGTAGCGATCGTCTGGATTTTTGGAGATCGCTTTGTGCACGATCGTCTGCAGATCGTGTGGAACGGACGGATTGACGTGTCGCAGCGGCTTCGGATCCGTAAACGCGATCTGTTCAAGCAACTCTTCGCGATTGCGTCCATCGAACGGTGCACGAAATGCCAACAACTCGTACAGCGACGCCCCCAACGAATAGATGTCCGCGCGGTGATCGACCACGATACGTTTGGCCAGCGCCTGCTCCGGAGCCATGTACCGTAGCGTTCCAATCAAGTCTCCCGTCATCGTCATTCCCGCTTCGCTCTCGATGCGTGCCAGCCCGAAGTCGGTGACCCATAATTTGGCGTGCTTGTCGATCATCAAGTTGCCAGGCTTGATGTCACGATGCACGATTCCATGTTGATGAGCGTGATCAAGCGCGTCGGCTGCTTGCGCACCCAACTTCGCTACCGAATGAAAGAAGCGACGGTCAAAGCGGCTATGATTTGTCGAGATCGCGACCTGTATGTCTCCAAGAGTCGGATCGGCATGCCCATTGGTTCGCTCGCTCGTTCCGACGGTCGTATTCTGACCACTATCGATCGTCGGATCGAGTTGGCTGGTACTGCGACTCTCCATTGTCTGCCGCCGATCGCCCACCAAGTTCTCGATCGACAACCGCTCCGATGAGGCCGATGCATCGGAGATCTGATTTTGAAGGTGGTGGATCATTTCGGCCAGCGTCTGCCCATCGACGAGCGACATGGCGTAGTAATAGATGCCCCGTTCGTTTCCGACCGCGTGCACGGGCACAATGTTGGGATGATCCAGCGTCGCTGCGGCGCGAGCTTCGTTCTTGAAGCGAGTGATCGCTTTTTGATCAAGCATCGCGGCGTACGGTAACACCTTCAACGCTACCGAGCGTCCCAGCGATAACTGCTCGGCTTCATAGACCACTCCCATCCCACCACGGCCGATCTCACGAAGGATGCGAAAGTCGCCGATTGCCTCAGCCTGAAGATTGCCATTGGATGCTTGGCTCATACCACTGGCCACTGCGGGTGCGACTCTTGCGACCAGATCATAAGCTTGCAGGCAGTCGCGCAACTCGTCGCCGAGATCGGGATAGTCTTGCACGTACGCGTCGACCTCTACCATCTCGCCGGCGTCGACCAACGCCAAATATCGCTCGACCGCCCTGACGAGCGGATCGGCGCCGTCAGACTCCAACTTGGGAACGCCAATTGACGGCTTTGCAGGTGAACTCATGATGAATCCTCGAGATGCTGCGTGGACAGATTGTCGCCGTCGATCGCTCGGCGCAAGTTTGCCAGAGCGCGAACCCACAGGCTCTTCACCGCTGCGGTGCTGCGCCCATGGCTTGCGCGACCTCAGGAAACGTCTGAAGCTGAAAGTTATGCCGAATGATCACTTCCCGCTGGTCATCACCGAGGTGCGAGAGCGCCTCGGCCACCATCACTTCCGCCTCTCGGTTAGCCGCGATCGCGCTGGGTGAGGCACCCGGGTCCACCACGCCTTGTAGCAGCCCGGCCGACGTCTGGTCGAGTTCCGCACACAACCGTTTTTCCATCGCGATCGACCGCCGAGCCCGCGAGAAGTAGCGAGTTTGGCCGGCGATCTCGGCGGCCAAGATACTCCGCAACCAAGCCATCAACTCCCGTTCGTTCTGCCCACGAAATTGCCTGAACGCCCTCTTTGCCGAGAGGAACGTCTCTTGGACAACGTCCGAGGGGCTGACCTTGCCTTGGAGTTGATGGTTGAGCCGGAGACGGGCGAGCAATTTCAGATATGCTCGGAACGATTCCAAGACATCTCCGAGAGCGGAGTTATCACCAGATCGCGCTTGAACGATCAGACGCTCGATAGAATCTCTTGAATGGGGGCTCATCCCGATCATCTTCCCTTGAGTGACTTCGCCACCACTCAAAATATCACGCTGCGGGTCGGCTAGGTGCATGAGCGAAGCTCACGACGAGATCGACGAGGCTTCCAGGGAACTAGTTGCCATCGGTCGCGCGCTGGTATCGGGTTACCTGATCAGAATCTTCAAAATTCTCGCAGTGGATCAATTCAGCGATGGAGTTCCTGTGAATTCGCTGGATACCGCCAACTTGCCGTAGGTCCGCATTTCCAAGGCGGACATTCACAGCTTGGCTGCGCTTTCTAAGAGTCTCGGAGAGACTCGGCTACGGTAGGCGTTCGATCCGAAAATTCGCCGTGATTTGCGATGCGAAGGATCAAAACCGGCGTATGCCAGTTAGGAAAAAGTGGTAATCGAGGGCGTTAACCCGACACCATTGACCGCACGACGGCAACTTCATTTGTAGAGCCCGCGCGACAAGCCTGACGCGGGACAGTTGACGCCACGATCGAATCCCGAGGACCACCATCATGAACATCCGTTTCCCTTCGAGACTGCTTTGCTGCCTCCTCGCGGTGTTTTCTATCACGACGCTTCCCATTGAGTCGGCGTTTGCTCAGAAAGGAAAAAAGGGGGGCAACGGAGGAGGTGGGAGCGGCACGAGTACGCCGGTCCAGTACCGTGTGTATGAGCTTCCAGCAATCGACGGTCTGCCGTTCTCTGCGCGGCATGAACGAATCCGCCCAGGTGTGTGGGGAAGTAGGTCAGTATCCGCAACCAGGTCAAGCCGCTTGTTTCGACGGCAGCACCGCATGGACACTCAATTCGTACGTCGATGGTGTCGACCCGCAGGAAAGATTCGACCCGACAACGGGAGAGCGATGGAATCTCACATTCGCCAGCGGGATCAACGACTCGGGCCTGATTGCCGGACAAACCAAGTTGACCGAGGCTGGTCAACCCGTGTTAAGCGGCGTTGCAAGTGCTGGGTACCTGTTCGATCCAAACTCCGGAACGCCACTCACCCTACTTCAGTCGCCCGATGGGAGCGACTCGTGGGCCACTGATCTGAACAACTCGGGGGACGTGCTTTTGATGGCGTATCAGTCTGACATTGCCTATTTGTATCGGTCGATCGATCAGTCCTACATCCCGGTTGCGAGCGACGCGTACAACGGTTGGATCAGCAATCGTAATACGAACGGTGAGATCTACATTGCCATTGAACACTCCGCTGGCTTCACCCGATACTGCTTCAAGGCCGGCGGTGCCGTTGAGGAAACCGTGATCCCCTCGGCGGTGCGAGATATCAACGACGCTGGCACGGTGGTCGGTTGGGTGAAGAACCGGGGAAGCGTTGTCACCTACTATGACGATTCGCTGAAGGTATTGAAGAACGGGCGAAAAGATCTGCCAGGACAAGGCTGGGAAATCAATAACGACGGTGACATTGGCATCAACGTTTACACTCAGCTGTACACCCCCGAGCATGGTGCGATGAATCTGGATGATCTCGTTCATGCTGACGACGCGCCGCTCTTTTTGAACGGTTTCTTTGACATCCGCATCAACGGCATGACAGAACGGGATCCGACCACAGGATTTCCGTGGCTGACCACAAACAATTATGCGTCGAGTAGCCCAAACAACGACAGAACCGACACATCGTTTCTTCTGATCCCGATGATTCCAACAGGAAACTAGTGTTCTGCCCTGGCAGGAGGCAGGATCATGGATCGCGATCGGAGGGTTCTGAAACGGAACGGTCAGGCCCATTGTGCTTGGTCGAGACAGCGGTTGCCGATGGCTTCGGCGAGAACGTGGACAGGAAGCATCTCGACTGCGACGGCGGTCCGACAGTGGCGTCACGCCCGCGTCTGGCTGGCCGGACAACTGGCCCAGGGCGACACCGCGACACGTTGAATCGCGGAGTTCCGGCCCAGACGATAATCGCTGGCTCGATCCGATCGCTCGCACCCTCCCGCTTGCGCTCTTTGAAGTTGCGATTTCTTCCTAACCCGACGCGTCAACGAGGAAATATCGATATTGACATCGACTCGCTTACGCGTCGGGTTATAAAAATCCTCGTGCGGCAGCCAAAACCGCAACTTCAAAACTTGCGCTCGGGGTTGGACGCGGTAGCGGCCGGGGAGGGCTCTTCTTTCTTATGAAGCTCACACGAGCCGCAAGCCGCATCTTCCCTCATCCTCGCTGTCGCTCGACTCTTCCCAGGGAGAGTGACTGGAACACGACCCCGAAGCGTGATTGATCTTCGTTGGCTCCGCCAGATTCTCGACGACAAGACGACGAAGGCGTGTTCGAACTTGCCCCACTGGTGAGGCATTCAGTACGCTGGCGGCTCTTGGCCGGTTCGTCACCGGGTGGCCCTACCGCGACGATGGGGTTTTTGCATGGAATCGCCAAACCCAGGAAGGGAATTCAATGTACTGCGTTCACTGTGGCGCCGAAGGCGCGGTCAGTTTCTGTGCCTCCTGTGGCCAGCGTCAACGGGCTGATGCGATCGACAAGGATCAGGCCGTCGCAAACAGCTCGGTAAGCGAGAGTTTGAGCACTGATTCGGCTAGTCCGATCCTCGCCATCGTTGTCTCGGAGGCGAATTGGACCGAGTCCATCCAATACGAAACGGTGCTGGCCCAGATCGAGGCTCGAGATCGGATTTCGGCGGCCGGCCGGAGTGCGGTGGAAGGTGTGACCAGCGAAGACTTGTTGGCGGTGTTTGACGCGGTTTCGCCGATCGGCTTCTCGCTGGGAAAATTCACCAACGCGATCCTGCCGATCTATGACAAGCTGGGCATCAAAACGGGTCATGAATCCAAAGGCATCTTCGATGCTCCCCCGGGTCGCGTGATGCTGGCGGTCTTGTGCACGCTTGCGGCCAAGTCGCTGACGATCACGGATGTCCATCAGGACCCTGGCAAGTGTTCGCTCTCGGCGGAAATTCCGTCAGGCTTGATCACCAACCGAGGCAAGCTAAATATCTTGATTGAGGTTCATCAGATGTTTGTCAGCGTTTCGCTCGCCACCACGATTTCGGGTCAGTGGTACGACTGGGGAAGATCGAAGCGCATGACCAACGAGATCTTCGCTGCGGTCAATGGCGATCTGACCAGTCAGCAATCGGGCCGACCACCTCAGTTTCGCCGCGTCGCCTAGCTGCTCAAACTGAGCGGTTTTGCGGTCAGCCATCCTTTTCGATCGCGTTTTTAGATCGTTTCGATTCACGTCGGGCCTGGTGATTCGACACCAAAGTAGCACGACTCTCCGAGTCGTAAATCGCCGAGAGAATCGACTCGGAGAGTCGTGTTACTCTCCACAACCGCTTAGTTTGAGTAGCTGGACAGCGCCACTTTGGCGGCCAATCGTAACCAAAGCGTAAGCTTTGAAGTTGCGCTTTTTTCATAACCCGACGCGTCAGCGAGGAAATGTCGATATGGACATCGACTCGCTGACGCGTCGGGTTATGACAATCCTCCCGCGGCAGCAAAAAACCGCAACTTCAAAGAGCGTTAGCGAGGAAACAGGTTGTGCCAAATTCGCCTCGCTCACGCTTCGGTTTAGGATACTCGGAGAAGTCGACCAGAGCGGCGTTGTCCAGCTAGATCGCTGTAGCGATTTGGACAAGCCTTTGGCAAAGGCCAACTACAGCAAGATCTCGAACATCATGCGAATGTAGCCGCCACGATCAGAATCGAGCGTGACGGGTGCACCGACGTTGTGGTCGATCCGCGCCATCTGGGCGATGTAGGTGGCGGCGAAGGTCACGCCGACCTGGAAGCCGCGAAACTCGTGATACTGAGAGAAAACCGTTTCCAGAGTGATTGGCGTCTTATGCATGGTCGCGGTGTAGGAACCCGGCAACGCGCCTCCGCTGAACTCATAGTCAGCACGGAGCTGGTAGAAACCAACGACGAAATCGAGTGTCGATGGCTTGCCACACAGACAGCCGTCCCAGCCCACGAACCCCTTGCCACCAGTGTAGGCCGAGTCAAGCTTCTCACTCATCAACTGGGTGGCTCCATTATCGACGTCAAACGTTTGATCGAAAGCCATGTAGCTGAAGTAGCAACCACCAGAGAGGCCACCAAATCGTGTTCGCCAGGTATCGCGAAGGCCGATGTCGAAACCGTAGTGATTCGTATCGGCCGACAAGCGAGAGGATCCGGCGGTGAACAAGTTACTACCGCCGCTGATCGGATCTGGCACATCCATGTTGCCAGTACTGCTCGACTCCGACCCACTGTAGGCGTAGAAGCCACGTGCTTCGAAGCTGGTGCGAGTTCCCAAGAAGCGACGGATCGCTTTGATGTCGCCGTAGTATCCGGCGCCATCCATGTCGTCACGAAGGACCGATGCGCCGCCGGCGCCGTCACCCAGTTCGTAGTCAGGCAGGAATGCCCCCCAGACGCCGTTTCCCACCACCAGATCAAATGGACGATCCGTGATCGTGCTCTGCGCCCGAACATCAACCGCCATCAACAGGCTTGCCAGTGCGAAGGTGGTGACGACTGCGTGACGCATATGCGCGAGACCAACCAGGAACCAGGAGGGGAATGGGATGTCTGTCCTCAGACGATATCGTGTCGCAGACGCTCCATTTTCGACAATTTGCTGTAAGAATTTGCCGATGAAGGCCCGTTAGGGCGCCGGCGGTTCGATTCGGGAAAAGCCTGCAAGATCATCTGGTCAAGCGGGCTCTTACGATGGAAAAGCTGAGGCAAAGGAGGGAAGATATAACGCCCCGGCAACGCCGTGCGGCGCGCGGGTCTATAATCGCGGTCTTTGCCCCTCCCCCTCTAGGAGCCTCGCGATGCGTATCTGGCGATTGAGTCTGATCGTGAGCACGTTGCTGTTTGCTGCCCCTCTCACCGCGGAGGACTACCCGACCCTTGAAATCGGTTCTTCCGCACCCGACTTCAATCTTCCGGGGGTCGATGACAGGAGCTACGGTCTGTCCGATTTTGACGAAGCCGATGCGTTGCTCGTGCTCTTTACGTGCAATCACTGTCCCACGGCACAGGCTTATGAGGATCGCATCAAGAAGTTGAACGCAGACTACCGGAACCGAGGACTGCAACTGGTTGCGATCTCCCCGAACGATGCGGAAGCAGTGCGACTCGACGAACTGGGGTACAGCGACCTCGGCGATTCCCTGGAGGACATGAAGATACGCTCCAAGGAAGCCGGTTTCGAGTTCCCCTACCTCTACGATGGCGAGATGCAATCGGTGACGAAGGCGTACGGCGCGAAGGCGACGCCTCATGCTTTCCTGTTCGATCGAGAACGGAAACTTCGTTATGTCGGCCGCATTGATGATGGCGAGGTTGGGCCGATTACCAAGCACGACCTGCGAGACGCCATCGAAGCGGTCTTGAGTGGCCGAGAGGTAGCCAACCCATCGACGCGGGTCTTCGGATGCTCCGTGAAGTGGGCCGCCAAGAGGGAGGGAGCCTCCCAATCGATTCAAAAATGGGAACAAGAACCGGTCGAGCTCGAATCGATTGATCGCGCCGGCATTGAATCACTCGTCGCCAACCAGACAGAAAATTTTCGACTGATCAATCTCTGGGCAACCTGGTGTGGCCCTTGCGTCATCGAACTGCCGCAGCTGGTGGACGTCAACCGAATGTATCGGGGCCGGCACTTCGAGTTGATCACGATCTCGATGGATGAGCCTGAGGCGAACGAAGCGGCGTTGAAGGTCTTGAAGAAGCTGCATGTCTCGACCAAGAACTACCACTCGAGTGTGACCGATACCGATGCGTTCGCTGAAGCCTTTGACGCGAAGTGGCCTGGCCCCCTTCCCTACACCATCCTGATAGCACCGGGTGGCGAGATTGTGTACCGCAAGGAAGGTGAAATCGACTTCCCGGAGCTGCGTCGAGAAATCGTGAATCGCCTAGGCCGAACCTACGCATCAAGAAAGCAGCCCTAAGACTGCGCAATCACTCACCCACTCACCCACTCACCCACTCACCCACTCACCCACTCACCCACTCACCCACTCACCCACTCACCCACTCACCCACTCACCCACTCACCCACTCACCCACTCACCCTCTCACCCACTCACCCTCTCACCACTCACCCACTCACCCACTCACCCACTCACCCACTCACCCACTCACCCACTCACCCACTGCCCTACCCCCTACTCTTCAACCGGCGCGACGCACTCCATGTCGTCGTGTCGCGGGCTGTTGACTCGTTTCGAAACGGCTGTCATCCGCAGCAGATCGTCGGCAGCCGGCACGAGCAGTTGTTTGAGTGCTTGCGTGTCTCGAAAGCCCGGATCGAGCCAGCGATCGAAATCGTTTTCGTTCAAGATCACTGGCATCCGATCGTGCAAGGACGACATCATCTGATTGGCTGAGGTAGTGATGATGGTGAAGGTTCGAACGGGTGTGCCATCATCGGTGACCTTTCGGTTTTCTTCCCAGAGGCCAGCCATGGCCAACACGCCGCCCGCTGCCGGCTCGATCAGAAAAGGTTGCTTGCCACGATCCACCTTCTTCCATTCATAAAACCCATCTGCCGGAATCAGGCAGCGACATGATGCGAAGGCGCGACGAAACGACGGCTTGCTGTCGACGGTCTCGCCCCTCGCATTGATCATCCGGTTGCCAATGGAAAGATCATCCGCCCAGCTCGGGACCAAGCCCCATCTCATTTTCGAGATCATACGCGCCTGACCCGGGGACGGCCTCAGTACGCACGCGACCGATTGGGTCGGCGCGATGTTGTAGCGCGGAGGCTCTTCCATGGAGATTGAGTCGGGCTCCAGGTCAGGAAGAAACAGCTGAGCCCACTCGGCGACGGGGGTCCGGAGAGTAAATCGACCACACAAAATTTGAAGACCACCGGGTCCTGAGGGGCTGCTGCAAATTGCAACAATTGTGGCAAACGACGTGTCTTAGAATCGTACACAGAGTTCCAAGCTCGTACACACTCGTTCTCAGGCAACACGATGTCGTGGCACCTAAAAAAGTCCGCACCACACCCAAAGTCTTGGTCGTGCTGTCAGGGCGATCTCTTGGCTGGAACATGACGTTTTCGCTGGAAACCCGATGTGGCCGCCGAGTCCCAATGAAAGGGAGCGGAGCGGCGCCGCCTCCAGCGCCGCCCCGCAAAAGGGCGACCGATTCTCCGTGGGGAACCGAAAACTGGCCGACCCAAGTGGTAGCTAACGCAAACAGGATGCCAGCTTCTCGATTTTTGTCCTTACTCTTTGGCAGCCGGAACCTCCGGTGGGCTCGCTTGGATCGTGGGGGTGCGCCCGGCGGCGATCCCCTCGACGATCTTGATCCCTTTGTCGACATCATCGGCGTCCTCCAGAAGCGAGAACTCCAGCGAAAAGGAGTGGGACTGACCGGCCGCGAGCACTGGCACACGACCGAAATGTCGTTCCACTCGGCGATTGAACGGAAATCCGCTACCCGGTTCGATGCCCGTCACGTAACCATCTGCTGTGGCTGCCGTGTTCTTCCAAAGGGTCAGGTAGGGAAGATGTGAAGTCGACCAGCGCATCAGTGCTCCTGCGCGTTTTTGCTGCATTGTGCAACACGGCGGCCGTCGTGCCCTTGGAATCTGAGAACGGCTCAACGAGATAGACTTCCTCGATGAAGCCGAGCGTCGGCGCCTGGTAGGTGTCGAACGCATCGACACCCTTGGCTGCTTGGTCATTCATTGGCGTGACTTGAGCAGCCGCCACTACCACTTTGGAACCTGCCTCAAGCAAGGGTGTCCCGAAGTTCGTGTGGTAGATGATCTGGTATTCCTGGTCCGATGCGCGAAGATTGGTGATCGACTCTGCCAGGTTGATGCTCCTTTGCTTCGGCTGCATCGACATCTCGGTCACCAGTTGTAACTTGGGGCCGTAGAACATCCGTTCCTCCACAGCGCCTCGCAGACGCAGCCGAAAGGGAGGCTGATCTTCGATGAACAGTTCGACTTCCGATGCCGGGATATTGCCAATCTTGCCATGCAAGGTCAAATCCAGTTCCGCTTCCTCACCCGTGTTGTTGAGAAACTGATCTTTGCCAGGATGTCCGGCGAACTCCAATCCACAGCGTACCATCCATTCGTTGAAACCTCGCAGCCACCCGAGTCCCCCACGGCTCTCGAGGTCGACATACAGTGGGTGCACGACTTCTTTGACCGGTGAGTCCCATCCGAACAGGCGTTCGCCGGTGGCGGCATTCATGACTCTTCGAATGCTCATACCGCGAGTGGGAACGATCTCAACAATGAGTTGACCGTTGTCAATCGTGATGAGCTGAACACCCTCCTGCATGCCGCCATGCAAGGTACGCTGTGAGACCTTCCAACGAGAATTGATCGCTTGGTCGACGTGGTCCGATAGCTCGAACGATTCGATCCGAGTACCTGCGGCGGCACTGCTGAGAACGAAGCGATGCTCGCCGGCAAAGGAGAACGTTGGCAGAGCGATTGGCGAGCACAGCAAGCAGACCGCGAGCGAAGCGAGCCGTCGGGGAAATCTCATGATGCATTCTTTCTGTCGGGGGATCGAACGTGGACACCCTTGCCTGGCGAGAGCAGAGGAAGCGAGGTAAGGAAGAATGTTACACACAATGCGGCGGGCTCGGGTCAGGCATGCCACCCACGGTGGGAGCGCAGGTCGGCGGATTCATGCCTGCAGCAGCCGTTTGCCCAGTATTCGATCATCGAACCTGTATTCCAGTCCTGACAATCTCCTTGGTCGCGGTTAAGCTCTCACGGCTTCCGTCAGCCCCGAACCGATGATTGGTTGAGCATTGAATTATCCGCTTCTGTTCCGGATGTTGGGCACGATTTGCCTACTGATTGGCGGCTCGATGAGCTTCAGTCTGCCGTTTGCGATCCCCGCCTTGGCAAGTCGCACCGACCTGGACCCGGCTGAAGCGTTTGAGAGCCGTGGTGCCCTTGCGTTGCTGCAGAGCATGGCGGTTTGCCTGATCATTGGGGCAGTGTTTCGGGTGATTGGGCGTCGCCACCGCGGCGGAGCCCTCTACCAAAAGGAGGCGATGGCGGTCGTCGGTCTGAGCTGGGTGCTGGCCACCGTACTCGGTGCCCTGCCCTTTTACCTCAGCGAGACGCTGACCGAAGGAAACCGACAGGTCACCTTCATCGAGGCGATGTTCGAGTCGCAATCTGGATTCAGCACCACCGGCGCCACGATTCTGACGGACCTTGAATCTCCCTCGGCGGTCCCCCACTGCATCTTATTCTGGAGGTCCTGGACGCACTTCTTGGGAGGCTTGGGGATCGTTGTGTTGTTCGTTGCGATCCTTGGACAGGGCTCCGCGGGGAAGGCGATGATGCGGGCAGAAATGCCGGGACCCACCAAAGAGGGCAGCATGCCCCGCATGCAGCACACGGCCCTCGTGTTCGCAGCCATTTACGTCAGCCTGAACATTCTCTTGACGGTGATCTACCTGGCCGAAGGAATGACGATGTTCGATGCCTTGTGCCACGCCTTTGGCACGATGGCGACGGGAGGCTTCAGTACCTACAACACCAGCCTTGGTCACTTCAACAGCAGCTTGATCGAATACACCACCGTGGTTTTCATGATACTTGCCGGGACCAACTTCACCCTGCTGTATCTGATGCTGCTTGGCGGCCCCAAGAGACTTTTTCGAGATGTCGAGTTTCGCGCGTTCGTCGGCATCATTGCAGTCGTCACGTTGGGAGTCATCTTCTTTGGCATGCGTGCCAGCGATGAACGCTTTGACACGCCGGCCGATGCGATTCGAGCCAGCCTTTTCACCGTCGTTTCGGTCTTGACCACAACCGGCTATGGCACAGCGAATTTCGATGAGTGGAACGCATTCGGTCGGGGCATTTTGTTGATGCTGATGTTCGTGGGCGGTTGTGCTGGCAGTACGGGTGGCGGGATCAAAGTCATCCGGCACATCCTGTTTTACAAAATTCTTCGTTTGGAGATCGAGAAGGCTCACCGACCTCGTGTGGTGCGCTTCATTCGGATCGGAGGCGCGACCGTCGACGAACCCAATCTACCGCATTCGATTCTCGTCTACTTCTCGATGATCCTCGCCCTCTTTGTCTTTTCCTGGTTGCTGTTGATCACGTTTGAACCCAACACGATGTGGGAGAAAGTGGAAACGTTGACCGAGACAGCGGAACTGAGTCCGATGTACGTGGAGGCAGCGGTTTCCAACAACCTGGAAGAAAAGCTTCTCGACTCCGCCAGCGCCGTCGCAGCGACCTTGAACAACATTGGCCCAGGACTCGGTGTCGTCGGTGCGGAAAGTAATTATGCAGGTTTTAGCCAAGGAGCGAAGTTGTTGTTCGTCTGGCTGATGATGCTCGGGCGGGTGGAGGTTTACAGCGTGCTGGTTCTCTTTTTCCCGACTTTTTGGCGCCGCGTCTGAGCTCAGTTCGGGCCTCGTTGATAAGGGTAGCTTCTTTCTGACAGCGGCTTTGTCGGGGCGAATCTCTCGTGAAGACAACCGAGGAGCGGTTGCCAGTGTGCCTCGCTGGGAGTGACTCGCTCGTAGTCGTTTTGAGCCTGCATCGAGTGGTAGCGGACGATGTCCCATGGAGAGCTTGTTAGAATCGAGGAAGCGCGTGGCCATCGATGCTGCTCTGCTTTGGACGATCGCAGAACAACAGCATTGCAAATGAATTCTTCGATTTTCCCAATCCGGTTGTCCTACTCTCGAGGTCATGAGCCGACTGATATGCGTGGCATTGGCATCTTCTTGATTTTCTGTTTCCTGTGTGCATCTTGGTCGGCGAACGGGTTTGCGCAGCAGGCGGATCCAGGCGAGGGGAATCGCGGCGAGCGAACCGCAGTGATCATTCCTCTTCATGAAATGATCGAGCCTTTGAGCGGTGCTCTGCTGAAGAGAAAGTTCCAAGAGGCGGTCGACTCGGGCGTCGACGTGATCATTCTTGATATTCATAGCCCTGGCGGTTACACGTCCGTCACCATGGAATTGATGGACTTGATCCTCGACGCGAAGGAGGTCGAGACCGTTGCCTACATCGAGAAGGACGCGATCAGCGGTGCCGCTCTGCTGGCGCTTGCCTGCGACAAGATCATCATGCTTCCCGGCGCCGATTGGGCGACGCGGGCGAAATCGTGATGGGAGAAGACGGCGCGTTCCGCTACACCGAAGCGAAGAGCCGCAGTGCGCTAGCCCAAAAGGTTCGCGACACCGCAGCGCGAACGGGACGCTCAGCCACCCTTGCTGAGAAGATGGTCGACAAGGACATGGTTGTGTTTCAAGCGGTTCACAAGACGAATGGCGAAACGGCATATTTCTCCGAAAAGGAATGGGAGGCGCTAGCCGACCGCGAAGAGTGGTTTCGCGGAAATCCGGTACGTGAGGCTGGCAAGGAGATGTTCTTCATCAGCAACGGAGCTCGGGCGGTCGAACTGGGGATGGCGAATCAGACCATCGAGAGGCGTGACCAACTCGCCCAGGTCTTGAACGTGCGCGAGCCAATTCGCGTGATGGAACGCACCTCGGTCGACACGATGGTGTTCCTGCT
Organism: Pirellulaceae bacterium; assembly: GCA_963767665.1. Lineage (GTDB taxonomy): Bacteria > Planctomycetota > Planctomycetia > Pirellulales > Pirellulaceae > Rubripirellula. The sequence continues at coordinate 1,032,993 of CAVYFC010000008.1, read as the reverse complement.
CAACACGGGGGTCGTGACCTTTCTCTTGATTGTGATCGGCTTGATCGCCTTGACGGTGGAACTGAGCGCACCAGGTTTTGGAATCGGTGGGTTGGTCTCACTGCTCTGTTTCAGCTTGTTTTTTTGGAGCCGTTTCCTCGGTGGCACATCGGGTTGGCTGGAAGTCACGCTGTTCGCAGTTGGGTTGGCCTTTATCGCGGCCGAGCTATTCCTGATTCCTGGCTTTGGGGTCGCCGGTGTGGGAGGCGTTGTACTCGTGCTGGGATCCCTGATCATGGCGTCACGAAGGTTCTTGATCCCAGAGAACAACGAGCAACTGATGGGTCTTGGCTACGATGTGTTGACCGTGGTCGGTGCCTTCCTCGGTTTCCTCGTCGCCTTGATTTTCCTTTCGAACTACATTGGTGAGGTGCCGGGGCTGAGTCGCCTGACGTTGCAACCACCGATTGTGGTCGAAGGCGCGGGCACGAGCGTCGAAGCGACTCACGATGCAAGCTTGCCCGGTTGGCAACGGGTAGACGTCGGAGATCGGGGCGAAGCCCTCTCACCACTGCGGCCCAGTGGCAAGATGCAAGTCGGCGATTTCACGGTCGATGTGGTGACCGAAGGAGACTTCGTGGAAGCTGGAAGTCGCGTTGAGGTGATCACCAAGCAAGGGTCGCGGGTCGTGGTGCGTCAAGCTTGATCGCATCAACCGTACGATGGGGCTTCCAAGCCCGTCGACTGACGCGAATCGTGGAGAGCGACGGGCTTGGAAGCCCATCGTGCCGCTGGCAGTGCTTTCTGTGCACTCAAGCCGACTTCCAGTTGACCTCTTGGACCTGCTCATTGAGTGTCAACACGTCGTAGACGACGCCGATGCCGAGCAGACCACCGGTGAGGAGATACAAAACGCCCGTGAAGATCTTGCCCATGTAGAGGCGATGGATGCCGAACAGTCCCAACAATAGCAGCAGGCACCAGGCAACCGTGTAGTCGGTGTGGCCAGGGCGAAAGCGGTGACTGGCCTGTTCAGACATGGCAGGGATCAAGAACAAGTCGACAATCCAGCCGATCAAAAGCAGTCCACCGGTGAAGAACCAAAGAGCGCCCGTGAGGGGCTTGCCGAAATAGAATCGATGCGCCTCCGGTGAAGCCGAGGATCCAAAAGAGATAACCCACGAGGACGGGATGCGTGGGAGCTGAATCTTCGTATTGGTCGGTTCCGAGACGAGTCTGATGCATCGGGCTCATCGCAGCGTAAGAGGACATCGAGGCGTTTTCCAAATCGTTCACGGGCGGGATATAGTTCTCCCACCTATTCGCCGTACCGTTGCCATTCTTGGCAATCCGTCATGGATCGCAATGACGATCTCCCGTTGTCGGGGACTCCGCGAATCGGTAATGTGAACAAATATTCACTACCTGTCTGTGGGTGTTTCATGCGGTACGTCGAACTGCACAGCAAGAGCAACTTTTCGTTTCTGCTCGGCGCCTCGCATCCCCACGAACTGGTCGAACGGGCCGCCGAAATCGGCTACGAAGGATTCGCTCTGACCGACATTGCTTCGGTTGCCGGCGCCGTTCGCGGGTTCACCCCTGCGCAAGAACGGGGGCTTCAGTACATCGTGGGGACCGAAGTACACCTGCTCGATGCGCCGGCGATGGTACTCTGGCCAAGCGACCGCGCGGCATATGGTCGGATGTGTCGACTGATTTCTCGTGGTCGAATGCGCGCCGAGAAGGGAGAGTGTCAGCTCTCATGGAGCGATGTCGTTGAGTTCAGTCAGGGAATGCTGGCGGGAGTGATTCCCCAGCCGCCTCGCGTCGGGAGCCAAGCAAGCCCCGCCCAAGCAAGCCCCGCCCAAGCGGACGAGGCCCAGAGTAGTCGGGAACCGCTCCCGACATTGCCTGAGTTCTTGCAGGGCGAGTTTCGGGAAGCATTTGACGATCGTGGCTACTTGCTTTGTGAGTTGCATCGCGGTGTCGACGATGAAACTGCGCGTGCGACGATTGCAAGGTCTATCGAATCGCTGCGAGGTGCCGCTGCTAGCCGCCGGGGACGTGCATTACCACACCCCTGATCGCATGCTCATGCATGATTGCCTGACGGCCATCCACCATGGAACGACGATTGACGGCGTGCATCAGGACCGCTTTGCCAATAGCCAACGCCACCTGCGTTCGTTGGCGGAGATCAAACAGCTGTATCGCCAGGTCCCCGAGGCGGTGGCACGGACGATCGAGGTTGCGCAGCGGTGCCAATTCTCTCTGGATGAATTGCGGTATGAGTATCCAGAAGAGATTGCTCCTGGCGGCATGACGCTGATCGAGCATCTCAAGCGATTGACCTGGGAAGGCGCCAACAGCCGTTGGCCTGGCGGGGTGCCTGCACGCGTGATTGAGCTGCTGCGACATGAGATGGCCATCATCGAAGAACTACATTACGAGGCTTACTTTTTGACCGTCTGGGACATGGTACGTTTTGCTCGTGAGCAGAACATTCTCTGTCAGGGGCGGGGATCGGCGGCCAACTCAGCGGTGTGTTACTGCCTCGGGATCACCAACGTCGATCCGAGCCAAGCGGACCTCCTGTTTGAGCGGTTCGTCAGTCGCGAACGCAACGAAGCACCCGATATCGATGTGGACTTCGAGCACCAGCGCCGTGAAGAGGTGCTGCAGTATCTGTATGCCAAGTACGGTCGTGACCGAGCCGGCATGACCGCGACCGTGATCAGCTATCGCACCAAGAGCGCGGTTCGGGAGGTCGGCAAGGCACTTGGTGTGTCGGCTGATGCAATCGACGCCATTGCCAAGCTAGGTGGCAGTGGTGACGAGTTCCCCGTGCGATGTCGTTCCGGCGGTCTCGATCCCGACTCGCCGACCGGGCAACGATTCGTTTATCTCGTCGAGAATTTGCGAGGCTTCCCACGCCATCTCTCACAACATGTCGGTGGGATGGTCATGACGGCGGGCAGCCTCTGCGAGCTCTGTCCGATTGAAAACGCGTCGATGGAAGGACGCACGGTGATTCAGTGGAACAAGGACGACTTGGATGAGCTTGGCATTTTGAAAGTGGACGTGCTTTCCTTGGGCATGCTTTCCGCGTTGCATCGATGCTTTGATCTGGTCGCCGCACATCATGACCAACACTTCACGCTGGCGACGATCCCTCAGAACGACGAACGAACCTACGACATGATCTGTGCCGCCGACACGATCGGAGTGTTCCAGATCGAGAGTCGTGCCCAGATGAGCATGCTGCCAAGACTCCAGCCACGCTGCTATTACGATCTGGTCGTCGAAGTCGCGCTCGTTCGCCCTGGCCCCATCCAAGGCAACATGGTGCACCCCTACTTGAAGGCCCGCCAGAATCCGAACTCGGTCGTTTATCCCAACGATGCGATCCGTGGGGTGCTGGAGAAAACGCTGGGTGTCCCCATTTTCCAGGAACAGGCAATGCGGTTGGCCGTGGTAGCGGCCGGCTTCACCCCTGGCGAGGCCGACCAACTCAGGCGGGCGATGGCGGCCTGGCGAAGACCTGGCGTGATCGATCGGTTCCGCATCAAGTTGCTGGAGGGGATGAGGGGGAGCGGTCTTTCCGAAGAGTTCGCCCAACACGTTTTCAACCAAATTCGAGGCTTCGGTGAATACGGTTTCCCGGAGTCACATGCGGCGAGCTTCGCGCTACTCGTTTACGCGTCATGCTATCTGAAGTGTCACTACCCGGCGGCCTACTGCGCAGCGATCTTGAACAGCCAACCCATGGGTTTCTATGCGCCGGCACAACTGATTAGCGATGCCAGCGACCACGGCGTCGCCGTGCTGGGCGTGGACGTCAACCACAGCCAATGGGAATCGACGCTGGAAACAACTCCCAAGCAACCCGCTCCATCGAGCGAAAGGAAGCAGCGGACTCGATGGACAAGCCAACCGCAGCCAGCGATCCGATTGGGGATGCGAACGATTCGAGGTTTGAAAAGCGAAGCGGGGCAAGCGGTTGCCCAACAACGTCGTCTCGGTGGACCTTATCAAGATCTCGACGAATTGGTGCAGCGTGCAGGATTGGGCAAGGCATCGCTGGCCATTCTGGCGGATGCCGACGCGCTCGCCTCACTTGCCGGAGATCGCCGCGCCGCAGTCTGGCATTCGCTCTCACAAGATGACTCACCTGGACGCCAACCACTGTTCGCAGGAGTCAGCGAGGACGACGACACGCCGGCGACGCTGATGCCCATGTCCGTGTTGGAAGAAGTCCATGCCGACTACCACACGACGGGCATGAGTTTGCGGGCCCATCCCATCACCTTTGTGCGATCCGAACTGGACGCCAAGCGATGCGTACGGGCGTCGGATCTAACTCACTTACGTGACGGACGACACGTGCGTGTGGGCGGCCTGGTCCTGATGCGACAAAGACCTTCGACTGCGAAGGGGATTACGTTCGTCACGCTGGAAGACGAAACGGGAACCATCAACCTGGTCTTGTTTGCTGCGGTTTGGAAACGCTTCTTCCGAATTGCCCGCACCAGCAATGCATGGTTGGTCGAAGGCAAGCTGGAAAACCGCAATGGTGTGATTCACGTGATCGCCGGTCGGATCACCGACCTGAGCGAAGAAACCAAGGGACTCTCTGTCAGCTCTCGCGACTTTCACTAGCCGGATAGCGCATACAGTAGGCGAGTCTCTCCGAGACTCGCACAAAACGCAGCAAAGCTGCGGATGTCCAGCTAGAGCACTGCATCGGCGACGTACTTGGGTGTCAAAGGGGTCGCGGTGGTAACGTGCCACTGGCCCTGCCCCTGTTGATCAATGGTGTAATCCAAAATCATGTAGATCTTGGACTCGATTTGGCCCGTGGGGTCCATCCAGACAATTTCAGCATGCTCTCGGTCGTAGGAATAGTAGATTCGAATCGGCCGATCCAGAGCCCACTCGGCATTGGGGCCACGCCGACGGATCATTTCGTGGATTGAGTTCTCGCGAAACTCCGACAAACGCTGATAGGATTGCTCACTCGCGTGATAGTGTTCCTTGAGCGACATCGTCTCGGGGAATCGATTGACGTAGTCCTTGTTCAATTCCATTGCAAACTCGTCTTCCTCCAAAGCGATCACCTCCAGGTAGTCGCGAGAGAACTTCTCGGCCTGCCTGGCAAGGGTCATCGTCTTGAACGTCGGTAGCATCAGCCCGCACATTCCAAAACCTGCAGCCAACACGAGCCCAATCAAGGCAGGACGCCTCCCGATCGGCGTCGGACCTTCCCAACGTCGCAAAGCAATGAACCCCAGCGCAAAGCTGATCAGGGGCAACAGCAGCATGGGTCGCCCAATGGGGCTGAGAATGCTCAGGATGCCAAACAGCAGGCATAGAAAACCGGAGATTCGCAGAGGCCGCACTGATTCGTCGACCTCGAAACCCGCCTCGGCATGCATGTGGGGAACGTGTGAGTCCATAAGTTCAGCCGTTGAGACAAAAAAGAGTATCGGACGATACCAAAAATGGGAGGCCGCCAGGCCAGATCAAAGCAAGGCTGGCGAAAACCAGCGACCGCTGCATCGGAAGGAGACTCACAATGGAACATCCTCCCTTGGCAGGCTACGCAGACTGGCCCAGCTTGGTTTGCCGAATTCCGTCATTTCTTGCCTCGCACGCCGGGCAAAATCGCCACCTTAGGCGGCGTCGGCAACCCATCCGGCATTGACCGAGGGTACTCCGCTTCGCACGCCGCCAACTGCCTGGCAAACCCAATGGGCCGCGCGGGTCGACGCCCCCGGCTTCGCATAACGCTCGCTGAGCTGATCCAGCGACGCGAGCGACTGCCGATAGTAGTAGTCGTCGCTCAACAGGGCATCGACGGACTCGCTGAGGAATTCAACCGCCTCATCGGTGGCTCCCACCGAAACCATCTCGGGAAATACTCTACGATCGCTCATCAAGTTGGGGAGCGTGATGCTGTCCAGACGCACCATCAACTTGGCCACGGTATGCAGCAACCGCCCCACGCGATAGATCACGACAGCAGGTGTCCGTCGTGCCATCATCTCCAAGCTCACACTACCGCTGACCATCATGGCACAGTGGGATGCCTCGATGATTTCACTGGTACGATCGACAAAGAATTCGATCGGAAGCGATCGATCCTCTGGGGCCAACGACTCGCGGCAGGAAAGACATTGTCGATCCCGATACGCGGCGACCAGGAACCTCGCCTTCGGATGCTGGCGATTCAGTTGACGGATGGAAGCGAGCATCAAGGGCCAGTTTCGCTCAACCTCGTGATCGCGGGACCCCGGAAGCACAGCCACCAGCCGCTCCCCTTGGTGACTCTGGGAGGTCAACCGATCCATCAGCTGCTGATCCAAACGTGTCTCCTCGACCGCGTCGAAGAAGGGATGCCCCACGTAAGTCGTCTCAATCCCGTTACGCGGAAAGTACGCCTGTTCGATCGGCAACACCGCCAGCACATGGTCAACGCTGCGACGCATCTTTCGCACGCGCCATCCCCCCCAAGCCCAAAGCTGCGGCGGACAATAGTAGTAGACCGGAATTCCATATCGCTTGGCCCGCTTGGCGATGTGCCAATTGAATCCAGGGAAGTCGACCAGAACCACCGCGTCAACCTGACCACCTTGAAAGGCGACCTCGGCCTCCTTGGCGAAGCGAAAGAACTGTCGGAGTTTTGGCAGCACCTCCAGCAGTCCGACGACGGCATGTTGGGTCAAGTCGCGATCAATGTGACATCCGGCTGAGCGCATCCGCGGTCCACCGAATCCCCGCGTACGAAGTGTCGGGTCGATCTGCCGCATCTCAGCGATCATGCGAGCGGCATGCTGGTCGCCACTGGGTTCACCAACCGAGAAGAAGATATTCTTTGCCATGCGTCCATTCCAAATTACGTTCGCGCAGCGAGAGCCCGCCGGAGAAAGAGTAACTAGGTGCGCGAGGTCGACCACGTCAATGGCGATGGCATGCTAGCAAGCGCAGGGAGCTGCCGGAATGCTTGTTCTAGCCCTTGCCTTCCTTGGCAGGGGGGCGCAGATCCTTCAGGGTCATCCGCATCTCATTGCCGCTGGGATTGAAGACGACCTCATCCATGAACGTCTGAATCAACGTCAGTCCGCGGCCGTTGCTGCCGTCCATGTTGTTGGTAGCCAGTGCTGCCTGGGCATCGAATCCGCTCCCTTGGTCACCAATGACGAACTGAGCTCGATGGCGATTCAAATCCGCCGCCACGTGAATGCGTCGCTCACAATATGGCGACTGCTGGCGACGCTCTTCGACCAACTCGGACTTCTTCTCTTCGTGCAGCAGCTGTCGGACTTCGGTCAAACGATGGGGGGGCAATTCAAGATTGCCGTGGTACATCGCATTGATCAGTGCCTCTTCCAAGGCGACGCCGATGTGCATGCGTTGGGCAGGCGAACAGAGACGCATCCCGATCATTCCCTGCTGTACGCGGTCCACCAGGGGGGCGATCAGACTTGGATCGTTATCCAGGTCAAATCGGTAGCGGGTATTGGTGGTGGCTTGAACGATTCGATCGTCGAAGTGATCGGCATCGCGAAGTGCCAACACCTGCTCAACCGTCTCGAGAAGTTTCTCGGCCAGTTTCGATTTTGGAACGTAACTGGCGGCGCCTTGCTTGAGGGCCTTGACTGCAAGCGAAGTATCTTCCTGTCCGGTCACCAGTATGACCGGAACTTGGGGATAGGCTTCGCCGAGCTCCGTGACCAACTGCATCCCATCCATCTCTGGCATGAGCATGTCGGTGACCACCACATCGGGCGAGGCATCCGACATCGACGCGAGCGCTTCGACACCATTGCATGCGTGAGACACGAGCCAATCGAAATCAGCGTTCAGCAGGCCCGCCATCAGCAGGCGATCGACTTCCGAATCGTCGACTAAGAGAATGATCGGCATCGCGAGTCTCCGGCTACGGTCGTTGAGCGGCCAATTACCAGCAGGAGGCTACCACGCGAAGATCTGGAAAGCCAGCTATTTCCTCTCGCAAGGCAACTGCCGCCTGCGGCGTTGGCTTGGCTTGGGGTTGGCCGATCGAAGAGGAAATGCCTCGGGTCAGGCCGCCGACCGGACGCCCCATGCCGCTCGGGTCGCTGTCTGCGAATCTTCGACATCGCGCAAAAAAAACGACCCGTCGGAGTTTCCTCCGGCGGGTCATTTTGGGTCGCGTCTGAAAGGCAGACAGTGCGTTACTTTCGCTTTATCAGCGAACGTAGATGGCACTGGCCTGAATGACGCGACGCTTGCTGGTCATGCGAGCGCTGGGATCAACAACTGGTGCTGGCATCGGTGCAGCTTGCATGGCAGGAGCAGGCGCAGTTGCACATCCGCAAGGAGCGTCGCAGCCACAAGCTGGCTCACATCCGCATGCTGGTTCGCAGCAAGCCGACGTTTCGCAACCGCAAGCTGGTTCGCAGCCGCAAGCGTCACAGCCCTTGTCTTTCTTGCAGCCGAACAGCTTGTCGAGCAAGCAGCTCTTCTTGCTGCAGCAGGAATCACAGCCGCTGTCGCAAGCCGCAACTTCGCAGCCGCAGGTCGGTGCTTCGCAGCAGCCAGCAACTTCACAGCCGCAAGCTGGCTCGCAGCTGTCGCATCCGCTATGGCAGCCCTTCTTGCCGAAGAGCTTCGACAGAAGGCCACCGCAGCAGCTTTCCTTCGATCCACAAGCTGAGTCGCATCCGCTATCGCAGCCCATGGCTTCACAGCCACAAGCAGGAGCTTCGCAACCGCAAGCTGGTTCGCAGCAAGCACCCGCGTCGCATCCACAAGCCGGAGCTTCGCATCCACAGGCTGGTTCGCAGCCGGCACCCGCGTCGCATCCACAGGCAGGAGCTTCGCATCCGCAAGCTGGTTCGCAGCAAGAGGGTGCATCGCAACAACCGGTATCGCAGCAGCTCGAGCCACCGCACTTGATTCCAAGCATTCGATCCAAAAGGTCAAACCCAAAGCTCTGGCTGCAGATACTGCAACCGAGAACGAGGGCCATTGTCATGATAGTCCGCTTCATTGGAGCCACGTCTCCCTTTCTCAATTTGGCGGTTTAATTCGTGGTGACATCCATGTTCACCGCAACGTTCCGTGATGAGGCTTTTCAGGCAGAGGTGCAGTCGGCGGACGAAGTCGCCGTCGAGCACACCTCTCGTTCCCTTAGACCAACACAAACGGGTCGGGTGCGGACACCCGGCCCGCCGACTTCGTTCAGCTGTTCAAACTCATCAACAGTGACCCGAAGATCACTTAGGTTGTCTTGGTCGATGAAGATCACCAACAAGGCCCTGACATCCTGTATCAGAGCCTCTGGGTCAATCGCTCACAGAGTGAGGTGGCAACGAGCCGCGTCCTTCTAGCGTGCGATTCTGTATCGATATCGACGTAGATTGGCCATTCAATCAGTGTTCCATGCGATTTTCGGTCGCTTGGAAAGCTTTAACGCCTGCGCAAAACGGGTCCATTTCAACGGCTGAAATTGATCTACCACCTGTGCGCGTGGCGTATTTGGCACAATCCGGATAAACTGAATTTCAGGGCCGCTTCGGAGGCAAATCCGCCTCCATTTCCGCCCGAACCGACGAGCCGCCAAAGACCCCCCAACTGGTGATCCTCGATCGTTTGAGCTTCGAGTCATCCGCTAGCGAGGGGGGCATTCGGTCCTCCAGGTCGCCGAAGCCCTGCTGATCGGATTCGTCAGGCGGCCGACCCACCTTCGTCTCCTACCCCGTTTCCCACAGCCAATGACTCCCAGAGCCAATGACTCCCAGAGCCGAGGATCGCGTGTCCGCCAAAGCTGCCCTCGTTGATCTGAACACATTGCCGCCGGTAAAGTGCCCGTGCGGGGTGGCTCGACGAGCGTTTGCCGACCGTGAGGAGTTTCCCGGAACGGTCCACCTGACTCACATCCAGGAGGATGCGAGGGAGCACTTTCACCGCGAACATACCGAGATCTATGTGATCCTGGAGTGCGAGCCCGACGCGGCCATCGAGCTGGATGGAGCGATCGAGCCGGTCGCACCCCGCACGGCGGTCCTGATCCCACCGGGGGTCCGTCACCGAGCCCGCGGCCGGATGACGGTGTTAATTCTGTGCACACCCAATTTTGATCCTGCGGATGAGCATTTTTAGCCCGACCCGCAACCGCATGTTTTTGCGTACCATACAGAACGGCTGACGTCCGACTTCGAGACTTTCCCTCCCTTTGCGACCGTTAGAGACCAGTTATGCGCCCGAGTTTGAATCGCCCATTTCGTCGCCTCGCACGTGTCGGGCACATCCTGGTAGCGTTCACGCTGCTCGTCACCGGCCTGGCGTCCAGTTTCACGGTGTCCATTTTCACAGAGGCACAGGCAGCAGACTGGGCCTACTGGCGGGGCCCCAAGTTCGACGGGAGCGCAGACGTATCCGGGCTGCCTGATACCTGGGATTCCGACGGCGGCGAAGGAAGCAATGTGCTTTGGATGCGGGACGATCTTGGTGGTCCCTGCACTCCGATCGTGATGAATGGAAAGCTCTACACGATCCAGCGCGCCGAACCGGGCACCGCACGTGAAGGCGAAAAGGTTGTCTGCCTTGACGCGGCGACGGGAGAGACGCTTTGGGAGAATCGGTACAACGTCTGGATGTCGGATGTGCCGGCCGAACGCGTCGGTTGGAGCAGCGTCGTCGGCGATCCTGAGACGGGCTACGTGTACGTGCTCGGCGCCTGCGACATCTTCCTGTGCATCAACGGCGAAACGGGCGAGACTGTCTGGAGCAAGCCGCTGCATGAAGCCTTCGGGATGCTCAGCACCTATGGTGGCCGAACGAATTTCCCCGTGATTCATGAAGACTTGGTCATCATCAGCGGGATCGTGATCAATTGGGGTGAAGCGGCTCGGCCCAACCACCGACTGATCGCGATGAACAAAAAAACCGGTGAGGTGGCCTGGTTCAGTGGAACCAAGGACCTGCCCTACGACACAACCTATTCTGCTCCCAGTTTGGTAACGATTGATGGCCAGCGTCAGTTGATCCTCGGCACCGGAGACGGCGCGGTCTGGGGATTCCAGCCTCGCACGGGCAAGCCGCTGTGGCATTACGACTTTTCGCTGCGCGGGATCTACGCAACGCCCCTCGTTGTCGGGAACCTCGTCTTCGCCAGTCATAGTGAAGAAAACGTAGCCCCCTACAACAACGTGATGGGAGCGGTGGTCGCACTGAAAGTTTCCGGCACCGGGGACGAAACCAAAGCAGAAGAACTTTGGAAGCAAATCGAGGTCGTCTGCGGTTACAGCGAGCCGCTATTGATCGGGGACCGTCTGTACGTGGTCGATGACCGCTGCAAGATGTGGATTTTCGACGCGGAGACCGGGGAAGCCATCGTTGAACGGCAATCGTTTGTCGGCAGTCGTCAGCGTTCGGCCTTGCTTTACGCCGACGGCAAGATTTACGTGCTTAGTGAGAATGGCCGTTGGGCGGTCGTGGCCCCGACCGAAGACGGGTTCGAGGTCCTCAGCAAGGGGCGGATCCGCGACGGCGAGTTTGCAGGATCGCCGATCGTTGCAGATGGAAGGCTTTACTTCCCCAGCACCAAAACCCTGTACTGTGTCTCGGCCGAAGGGGCCAAGCAACAACCCCAATCGATGTCCGAATTGCTGGGTGAGGAAACGCCGGTATCAGAAAACCCGGATGCAACCCAGTTGCAGATCCTGCCTGCCGAATCGCTGCTCAAGCCAGGTCAGGCCATGACGTTGAGCGTCAGGGCGTTCAATAAATTGGGCCAGGAGGTACCTGCACCGACCGATGTCGTTTACGAAGTGGAGGGACCAGGCACCATCGATGGGACCACTTACACGGCACCGGGCGACGCGGCCCACACCGGAGCGCTGATCACGGCCCGATCGGGCAAGGCCACGGGTTCTGCTCGACTCAGAATCGTGCCCGATCTGCCTTGGAAATTCACCTTCGATGGGCTCAAGGACCCGCCACTATCCTGGGTTGGTGCCAGGTACCGTCACGTGATTCGTGAGGTTGATGGATCTCCTGCCCTGGTCAAGATCACCACGATCCCCAAGGGAGCCCGCAGCCGCGCGTGGATGGGACCGAGCGATCTGAAGAACTACACCATCAGCGCGGATGCACGTGGTGCACGCATGAGCGACCAACTGCCAGACATCGGCTTGACCAACAACGGCTATGTGCTCGATTTGATGGGAGAGAGCCAGCAACTTCAGATTCGTACCTGGTCGGCTCAGAATCGAATCGCCCTGGGTAACGATGCCTCGACGATCGATTTTCCATGGAAGGAAGATGTCTGGTACCGGATGAAGTTCCGTGTCGACATCGAAAGCGAACCACCGGCGGCCGTTGCCCTGTTGCGTGGCAAGATCTGGCCGCGTGACGAACCAGAACCCAAAGAGTGGACGATCACCGCTCGTGATGAGTCCCCGAATCTTGGGGCGAGCCCGGGCCTCTACGGAAACGCAAAGGTTGCGGAGCTCTATTTGGACAACATTGAGGTGACCGCCAACACCGATGAGCCCTAGTTGACCAACAGGCTCGTACCTAACAGCGACCCTTGCCGTCGCATTGGCTTGTTCAGTTCCCAGTCGGAACGGAGCAAGCAGAGATCGAATCATCCACAACCAATCCTTTGCCACAACCAATCCAATCATGTTGAAGAAAGAACTCTCCGCTTGGTCCCTGCTTCTGAGCGCTTCGCTGCTCGGTTGCTTCACCATTGTCTTGCTTAGCGGTTGCAAGCCACCGGCCCCCAGCAGCGTCGATGTCTCCACCAACACAGGCGAGTCAGGCAACAACACATCTAGCAGCAACGTGACTGCAAGCAGCAACGTGACGGGCAGCACCGTCCGCGTCAGTGAAACACCCGTCGAGAGCGTGGCGGTCGTCGAGGCGGTCGCCGCAGAACCAGTGACTGCGGCTGCTGAGCCAACCACCGTCGCATCCTCGTCGACCTCCGAAGAATCCACCTCCGAAGAATCCAGGGCACCCAGCCAGGAGTCCAAAGCGACGGCACTGGTTTCGACGTCGGTGGAATCGGTGGCGCCGGAGCAGGTTTTGGAGGCGGGTGGTGATTGGCCTCAGTGGGGCGGCACACGCGAGCGCAACAACGTTCCCGGTGCCAAGAATTTGCCCATCGAATGGAACATCGGAAAGTTCGATCGACGCACGGGCGATTGGGATAACTCCAAGGCATTGAACGTTCGTTGGTATTCGAATCTCGGCAGCCAAACGTACGGCAATCCCGTGGTCGCCGACGGACGTGTCTTCGTGGGTACCAACAACGGGGCTGGGCACATCCAACGCTACCCCTCGAACGTCGACCTCGGTTGCTTGCTTGCCTTCGATGAAGCGACCGGCGACTTTCTGTGGCAGCATAGCAGTGAGAAGCTGATCACAGGGCGTGTCCATGATTGGCCGCTGCAAGGGATCTGCTGCGCGGCGCTTGTGGAAGGCGAACGCCTTTGGTTTGTAACGAGTCGCGGCGAAGTGCGATGCCTCGACACCCGTGGATTTCATGACGGCGAAGATGACGGACCTGTTGTCGATGAATCAGCGTACGTCGCCGACTTCATGAGTGCTGGGCCGACGGCCGCTTCGTACACCGCCACGATCCAGGGCCTGGGCGAGGGCAAGCTAGACGACGCCGCCAAGACACTACTGGAAGGCGCCGGTGAAGCCGTTGAAGGCGACGTCAAGGTAGAGACCGTCACGGAAGGAAAGGCTTGGAAGCTAACGGGCAATTTTGGTGGCGTCGACCGCGTCCTGACCGCGCGTCAGATCGGACCCCGACTTTCCTTCTTCAAGGCACTTGGCGTTGATGACAAACGGGATGCCGATGTGATCTGGGTCTTCGACATGATGGGAGAGCTGGGTGTGAGCCAACACAACATGTGCTCCTGCAGCGTCACCAGCTACGGGGACCTGTTGTTCGTGAACACGAGCAATGGCCTGGACGAATCTCATCTCAACCTACCGGCGCCCGACGCCCCAAGCTTCATCTGCATGGACAAGAACACGGGTAAAGTGTTGTGGACCGATCGATCGCCTGGGAAAAACATCCTGCATGGTCAATGGTCCAGCCCGGCTGTCGGGGTCTTTGAAGGGGTGCCACAGGCCTTGTTCGCCGGGGGCGACGGGATTCTTTACAGCTTCCGTGCCGATGCGGGCAAAGATGGCAAGCCAGAACTTTTGTGGCAGTTCGACTGCAACCCCAAAACCAGCAAGTGGGTTTTGGGGGGCGAGGGAACCAGAAACAACTTGATCGCAACGCCTGTCGCCTACAACGGCTTGGTCTACATTGCTGTGGGCCAAGACCCGGAACACGGCGAGGGCGAAGGTCACCTATGGTGCATCAACCCGAATATGCGAGGCGATATCTCGCCGACATTGGCAATGAAGATCGATGATAACGGCAATCGCACTCCGATTGCACACCGACGTATTCAAGCGGTCGAGCCGGAGAACGGTGAAGTGGAAGTCGACAACCCAAACTCGGGTGTCGTCTGGCACTACAGCATGTTCGACAGCAATGGCGACAGCGAAATCGACTTCGAAGAGGAGATGCATCGCTCCATCGGTACCTGTGCCATCAAAGATGACGTGCTCTATGTCGCCGACTTCTCTGGCTTGGTGCATTGCCTTGATGCTCGCGGCACCAAGGATGGCAAGCCGATCGTCCACTTCACCTACGACATGTTGGCTCAAAGCTGGGGAAGCCCTTTGATCGCCGATGGACATGTCTTCATTGGTGATGAGGATGGTGACGTTGCGATTTTTGATTTCGGTGCGGAGAATAACGAGCCGATCGATGAGATCAACATGGGCAGCAGCGTGTACAGCACGCCCGTAGCCGCCAACGATTCGATCTTCATCAGCACCAAGGACAAGCTCTTCTCGCTCGGATCGGAACAGTAGCCCGTCCTTTTCTTTCTGATTGCATCGCCGCTTGGGGACCTCCTCCCTAAGCGGCGAGTTCGTCTGATCACGGTTTGAACGATGCCCAAGACGTTACTTGATTGCGGCAACTGCCCCCCCGATTTCAACGCCATTCGTAGGATGGCCGAGCGAGACTTTGGGGCTACCGTTCTGCAAAGCCATGGATTGGACGATACCCTGTCCGTCCTTCGAGAGCGGACGGTCGATCTGGTGACCATCAATCGAAAGCTCGATCAGGACTACAGCGACGGTCTGGAGGTTGCCAAAGCGATCAAAGCCGATCCGCAATTGAGCGACGTGCCGATCATGCTGATCACCAATTACGAGGAACATCAACTGGCGGCCCTGGCGGTCGGTTGCACTCGTGGATTTGGAAAGTTGTCCATTGGTTCTTCGGGGACGCAGGAGGCCTTGCGACCCTTTCTGAGTTCCAACGATGCGAGTTCCAACGATGCCAAGCGAGCGACCTGAGTCCATTCCCGTGGTCGAGTCTCTGGGAGGCTCATTGTGAAAACGCAACAAGGGTACCGAGAATGGATTGTCCGCCTTGGAAATGCGGAGCTGCAGCAAGTCCAGCAGATTTGTCCACGGCCGCTCCGAAACACGCGACGACAAATCGGGAGGCTGGCCTCTAGGTTGAGAATCCAGACCGGCGCTGGGGCCGCCAGTTGACCCGCTGCTCGGAGTTCCCTTCCCTTCACTCCCGGCGAAAGATGGTTAGGATTGCACTGTCCCTTGCATCCCCCATGGTCAGTCGATGAACGTGCCCTTCCGAAAACTCCTTGCCGCAAAGATCCACCGCGCCACGGTCACTGCCGCCGATGTGGACTACGAGGGAAGCGTGACGGTACCTCCCGAGTTGCTGGAGGCCGCCGGGATTGCCCCTTACGAATCGATCCACATCTGGAATACGACTCGGGGGACACGCCTGGAAACCTACGCGATTGCCGGGTTACCGGGATCGCATGACGTTTGTGCCAATGGAGCGGCGGCCCATTTGGTTCGGCCGGGTGACCGCGTCATTTTGGCGAGCTTTTCGTTTGTGCCGGTCGATTCGATCGCCGACCATCGCCCGAAGCTGATTTTCGTGGACGAGTCCAATCGGATCCTGCACGAAGGCCCCGAGATTGCTGGCCCGCAGCGGCGACCGTCCGCCAAGGGGTGTTGATCCTGTGGCTCATGGCGCCGGCATCGTTGTGATCGCGATCGTGATTGGTTTGCTTGCCGGCGGCCTGCTGGGCACCCAACCGAGCGTCAACGGGCAACTCGGACGTCACCTGGAGCATCCGCTGCAGGCGTCGCTGATCTCCTTCGCGAGCGGAACGGCGATTTTGCTGGTCCTTTCGCTGGCAAGCGGCGTCTTTCCCCCCGCGTTCACAGCGTCGCCTCAGGCTCTGCCATGGTGGATCTGGTTTGGTGGCGCGATTGGCGTGGTGCTCGTGACGACCTCCCTGATCCTCGTGCCGCGCATCGGATCGCTCCCCTGGTTTGCAGCCGTGATGACCGGTCAAACGCTGGCGGCAATTGTCCTGGACCACTACGGCCTGCTGGGAAACCCGCGGGCCGAGGCGTCGCCGCTGCGACTGCTGGGGGCGGGCTTGCTGATTGCCGGCGTGCTCGTGATCGTTCAGGCCAAACGGCTGGAATTCCAGGACGAGACAGCCAAGCAGACAATTCCAGAGGGGGTAAGAACGCCCCACGATCAACAAGAAAGCGACTAGAGTGTCGTCCGAGCATGGCCAGGACGAGACATCAAAAAGGGGTCGCTTGGTCTGGATGTCGGCAGCAGCCGGATCGAGCCGGGGATCCCCCGTCTTCTAATGCAGCCGAGACTTTGGGAAAGTACGGAAACCTCGCCGTTCACTGAAAACCCAGCTTGAGGCATTTTTTAGGTGGGCCTATTGTAGTGAGCGTCCACTGACCCAGGCCCTTTTTCTCGGGCGCGTTCTCAAGCCGTCCACTCGCAGATGAAATACCGTCAACTCGATAGAATCACGTCGCTAGAGCCCGGCAAGCGACTGACTGCGGAACGAACGTTGCACCCGGACGAGGAGTATCTGAAGGATCACTTCCCCCGTTTCCCGGTGATGCCGGGCGTCATGATGCTCGAAGCACTGCATCAGGCGGCGGTCTGGATGATCAGAACCGGCGATCAATTTCAGTCACCCTTGGTCTTGCTGAGGGAGGCCCGCGGCGTCAAGTTTGGCGACTTTCTCTCTCCAGGAGAGACGTTGGAGATTGCCGTCGAGGCGATCAAGGAGCACGAGAATCACATCACGGTCAAAGCCACCGCCTCCAAGCAGGGACGTGTCACGGTCTCGGCAAGGTTGATTCTTGAACGATGTGGAACCGACGATCCCGCTTGGCTGGGGACCGACGTACAAGTTCGATCCCTTGCCAAAGAACAATTTCATGACCTCTATGGCAACGTCGCCATGGCCTCGAGTTCGCACTAAGCACACATTTCTCTCACTTTTACCACAAGACATCCCAAGAAGGATTCACCCATGGCACTTGCCCAAGAAGAGATTTTCGCGAAGGTTCAGGAAGCACTTGTTGATGCGTTGGGAGTTGATGACGACGAGGTAACCGAGGACGCCACGTTGGTTGGCGATCTGGGTGCCGAGTCGATCGACTTCCTTGATATCGTCTTCAAGCTCGAGAAAGCTTTCGACATCACAATTCCGCGTGAGGAGCTCTCACCGGAAGACATTTTGACCAACAGTCAATATGTCCAAGATGGCGTGGTCACCGGCGAAGGCATGGCGGAATTGAAGCGACGCATGCCCTGGGCCGACCTCTCCGAATTTGAAAAGAACCCCCGCGTCCAAGACTTTGGCAACCTGCTGACGGTCGGCGACCTGTGCAGTTATGTCTCCAGCAAGATCGACTGAACCATCGCGTTTCATGGTTCGTCTCGTACGGTTCGTCCAGTATCAGGCTCCCATCACTTCTCCGTTTTGTAATGCAGGCCAATGCGTTGGTTTTGGATCGATCGTTTCACCGAATTCTCAAGCGGCAGTCTCGCCAAAGGCATCAAGAATGTGTCGTTGGACGAGGAAGCGGTCGACGATTACAGCCCAGGCTTTCCAATGCTTCCCCCGACGCTGATCATCGAAGGGATGGCTCAACTCGGTGGAATCCTGGTAGCGGAGCATCATTCGTTTGAGAAGCATGTGGTGCTCGCCAAAGTTGGCAAGGCGAACTTCTTGGCTCCGGCACGACAGGGCGACCAATTGCACTACACCGTTCGCCTCGATGCGGTGCAAGACATGGGGGCCACGGTGAGCGGAGTGAGTCACTGCAACGGAGAGCTTCAGGCAGAAATTGATCTGATGTTTGCCTTTCTGGAGGAGGGGCGTTTTACCGATGGGCCCCTTTTCGGACCTGGCGACCTGCGATCGATGCTGCGAGCGATGAATTTTTTCCATGTGGCGGTGGATTCCGACGGCAACCCCGTCTCCGAGTACCCTGCCCTGCTGGCTGCCAGCTAGCGTCCAACGAACCGAGCTCACCATGATCGCTCTCCATGACCTTTGCCGGCTCTGATCGTTGTCCACCGTTCCTCTCGCTTTACGAATCCTCGCCTTAGAAAGCTCACCAGATGCGACGCCGAGTTGTCATTACCGGGATCGGCATGATCAACCCAATGGGCCACGATCCGGAAACGGTTTGGTCAGGGCTCAAGGAGGGCAAGAGTGGCGTGGCTCGAACAACGCTGTTCGATGCCAGCGGTTTTCCCACTCAGATCAGCGCGGAAGTGAAGAACTGGGACATCACCAATTGCGGTGAACCGGCGGAGTTGTGGAAGAATCGTGGACGCCACACAAAGTTTGCTGCCGGTGCCGCAAAACAGGCCATGGCTGACAGCGATGTCTTGGCATCGATCAGTGACCCGACGCGGTTTGGCGTTTACCTCGGTAGCGGCGAAGGCAACCAAGACTTCCTGACCTTCAGCAAGATGATGGCGGCTGCATTGGCAGCAGGCCAGTACGATGCGTCGAAATTCATTGCCGCCGGACTCGAACTGCTCAATCCTGCGATTGAACTGGAGCAGGAACCGAACATGCCGGCCGCCCATTTAGCCACCATGTTCAACGCTCAGGGGCCCAATTCCAACTGCTTGACCGCTTGCGCTGCAAGTAGCCAGGCGGTTGGCGAAGCGACCGAGATCATTCGTCGCGGGGACGCGGACGTGATGCTTGCCGGTGGCACTCACAGCATGATTCACCCATTTGGCGTGACGGGCTTCAACCTGCTCACCGCACTGAGCGAACGCAATGACGAGCCGACCAAGGCCAGCCGTCCTTTTGACCGCTTACGAAACGGATTCGTGCTGGGCGAAGGATCAGCCATGGTGATTCTGGAAGAATTGGACTCGGCCAAAGCTCGCGGCGCAAGATCTATGGCGAAGTCGCTGGCTATGGCACCACTGCCGATGCCTATCGCATCACGGACATTCCCCCCGACGGTCATGGTGGAATTGCGGCAATGCGAATGGCAATTGCCGATGCCGGGCTGACTCCCGCAGACATTCAATATGTCAACGCCCACGGCACGAGCACCACGGTCAACGACAAAGTTGAAACCAAAGCTTGCAAGGAAGTATTTGGTGACAACGCTGCCAATGTTCCAGTTAGCAGCACGAAGAGCATGATGGGACACCTGATCGCAGCGGCCGGTGTGACCGAGATGATTGTCTGTTTGATGGCGATTCGAGACTCGGTTCTTCCACCCACGATCAATTATGAAAATCCGGATCCGGACTGCGACCTCGATTACGTGCCGAACGAAGCAAGACCAGGCGTCGTTCGGCACGCCTTGAACAACAGCTTTGGGTTTGGCGGTCAAAACGTCACGCTTTGCCTGAGCCGTTTCGATGGTTAACCGCTACTCGGCAACATGCTAATGAGCCATTTTTCTGACGCTGAACTGAACGCCTTCTTGGAAGAAGCTCTACCCGCCGCTCGCTGCGCGGAACTGGAGCATGAACTCCGCAGCAACGGTGACCTTCGCAACCGATTGGTGGAGGTTCGAGGCCGCGAGTCGGCAGGTCTGCATACGATCGGTGCAATCTGGAGGCGGGCGAGATTGTCCTGCCCATCGCGTACGGAACTAGGAAGGTTTGTCTTGGGGACCCTCGAGGAAGAGCATGAGGACTACATTCGTTTCCACCTGGAGACGATTGGATGTCGTTATTGCCAAGCGAATCTCACTGACTTGGAAGCGACTTCGCGAGAGCACGAGCTTCCTTCGCAACGTCGGCGTCGCTACTTCCAGACCAGTGCTGGCTACCTGACCAACAAAGACGAATCTTCGAGCTGAAGCGTCAAGGCATGGTGTCGGTCGAAAACTGGACGTGACATCAATCTCAGGCAAGCCTGAGAGTCTCCTGAAACTGGGCCGAAGGGCGGCGAGCGTGACAAGAAACTTACGCTTGATGTCCCTCCCTGCCCAGTTGAAGCCACCGAGCCTCGATCTCATAGCTCAGGCGGCGCGATAGAGCATCTTTTCCAGACGGTCGAGCGTGGTGATCAACGCATTCCACTCACTGACCACTTCCATGGTCGCCATTTGTGTGGCGTCAGCTCGGTCGAAACCGGATTGGCTAACACGAAGCCTGCCCGACAATACGGCAAGCATCTTCTCCCGCCGGGGATCCCCCTCAGAACCTGCACTCGGAAGTGGTTCATCTTCAATTGGTAAGACTTGCTGCATTGTCTCGTGGACGGCCCGAAGCGCAGCCTTCCGGCTCGACTCAGCTTCCACCACACGGCGCATCGTGCCGGACTGAACATAGAACTTGGACATCATGCTGCCTCTTGATAGACGTTGGCGATGGGGTGCGTTCAAAGATTTGCCGACGCTGAATGACGTGAAGGTTTCGATTTGGCCTCCTCGTCTTGCCTCGGTACAAGGTCTATCGAACCGGCAATTGACAAGTCTGGTCCCGCTCGCAACTACCCCAGGAATCCTTGAGGCATCGAGCCTTTCGCTCAGCCGATGGAGCGTCCCGCCGACGAAGACCGCCAGCGTCCTGTCCCGATCGAATCTCGGGTCAAGCGAATCTCGGGTCAGGCAAGTGGTGGGGCCATCAAGAAGGCCGAGACCTGCCAGCAGATTGCCGGCTCCAGCGGGTGCAAGAAGAGCACCTCGAGGTGGAACTGAAGAGTCCGAACGTCGAATCTTCATGTGCAGTGGTTCCACGCCTTTGAGCGGACGCCAAGAAGTCTTGAAGTCGTTGGGGTGCCTGCCTCAACCCCTCAGCGCCAACACACACCCGAAGGTGTGTGTTGACGTTGTCGGCGAATCGTTTTCGTTCCGGGCTAGGGAATGACCGTTGTGATCGCGCCATTGTTGTTGAAGTTGTACGTTCCGGTGATCGGAACAATCCCGTAAACGCCCTCGGTGAAAACCTGTCGAACGAAGTTGTTGAACAGCCTGATCGGGGCTGCGGGAACGATGATCACATCACCGTCGCGAATCCAAATCTCGTCGCAAGGATGTGCCTCACGGCCGAGGATGGCACCGCGTAGGTCGAGCTGGGTCGAGAGCAGCTCCCAATTGTCGCCGCGCCGGAAGATCACGACCTGCCGAAGGTTGGCTCCGGAGATGTGGCCACCTGCCATCGCAATCGCTCCCAACACGGTTGTCGGCGAATTGTCCAAGTTGAATCGGCCCGGCCGATTGACTTCACCGAGTACAAAGATGTTGTGGGGTGCCTGAGTCTGTAGCGAGGGTTCGACTTCGAGCCCGCCCACCGTTTCGTCGTAACGTAGGTTGATCTCTTCTTTCAATTCTTCGAGTGTCAATCCTTGTGCCTGGACACTACCGATTCGAGGAAGGCGAATTTCACCGGAAGGGGTGATCGTCTGCGCGACTTCTTGGGGGTCAAAGCCACCTGCCCCACTGACCGCGTCACGGATCCGGGTAGCCGACACACCTGTATTCACCGGCGTCACGTCGATGGAGGGATCCGGATAGAACTTTTTGTAGCGATCGTTGATGACCGATCGGAGCTGATCGACGGTTTGTCCAGCCGCATGAACTTGACCAATCAAGCGAAGCGTGATCGTACCGTCAGGCTGAATGACAAGACCATCTTTGAGGTCACCTCGTGTGAGCTTGTCATCTGCTTCCGACTCGATGAGTAACTCGTCGCCAACGGCCAGTCGATAGGATCCGTCACTGCGCAGTCCCACGAGGACAAACATGAAGCTGATTTCGTCACCGGTTCGCAAGCGATATTCGGGAACTCTTTGCGTTCGCGCTGGTCCAGCGTACTCGCCTGGTCCAAACTGATCGAAGGGATAACGATAAGGACACTGCCAACACTGTCCATGGTGCTCCAGGCACGGACCGATGCCCTGACGCATGCCAAATCCACCGATCAACTCCTCGCCACCGCGATCCACGCATTCCAGGCAGATCCCGCAGTTGCAGGAATTGCAAGAATTCGGTCCACCTGACACGCCGGTCACTGCCCAGTCGGCCTGCGTGCGGTTCACCGGATGGTGATGGGTCTGCGCGAAAGCACCGGCGGAGTACAACGCAACGAGAAGGGCGACCGCCCGTTGTAACTGAATTGTCGTTCTAATCGCCATCTTGCAATTCCAAATCATCGGGTTTCAAAAAGTGCTGGTTGTGGATGAGTGGTTCATGGGGGTCGACACGGGCAACGAAGCTTCTCGCTACCTTCGTCCAAAGGGAAACAGCGAGCCGAAGCCGATGCGGGCAGCAGGTTTCGCCTGCGCTTTGACCGTTTCCGTATTGGCAGACGATCGCGACGGCTCGATGGACGCGGGCGCCGGTCGGTGCGTGGCAGCAAACTCGGTTGGGGACAGGCTGTGCACGAGATTGCCCTCTTCCATCCTGGGGTCTTCCAGTGATTTCATGCAGATCCGTGCTGTGTCGACGTCACCGAGTCGCCTTGCGACATCCAGCAGCCGTTCGTAGGCCAGTCGGGTTGGTTGAATCTGTAGGCTGGTGATCAAGCAGTTCGCAGCTTCCTCGGCCATCCCGAGCTGCAGCATGGTCGTACCAAGAACACGATAGCCCACGGCGAAGTACGGATCTGCCTCTACCGCGGCTTGCTGTACGGTCACAGCGACCGAGGTCGAGTGTGTATCGGACGGTTTCGCCATCTGAAACTCAATCTGCCCCAGAAGCACCAATGCCTGGCTTCCTTCGCGAACACCTCCCGCGGCGAACACCAACTGCTCCCTCGCATAGTCGAGATAGGATTCGGTCGCCTCCAAAGACGATGTCACACTGAGGTCTTGCTGTTTGAGAACAGCCGTCTCATGGACGGTCACCATGCGACGGAGTGCATTGGAATCGATATTTCCAAACTCCCCGCAAAAGTCCTTCGACTCGCGGATCGCATCGAACGCATGGTCGAGCTGTTGGCTGTGGAGATTGCCTCCCTCTTGTGCATCCCGCATGGCCACGATCGCCTGCATGGCGCTGATGGCATGCTTTCTTGCCGTATGGGTCGCACCCCGAAGCAGGCTCTGTTGTGATTTCACAATCGAGTGCTGAGCCAACTCGAGCAGTCGAGCCGTGTGTAGGGTGACCGAGGGTGTGGAGTGAGTGAGAGAAGGCACGATCGCATCCCCACTCTCCAGACTTGGAATCGGCATGATCGCAATGCGATCGTCGTTGGAGAATTCTCTCAGACGCTCAACCGCCGCTGAAGACTCCTCCGTCATGGTTTTCGCAACGGGGTCGCGAAGTGGCTGAGGCAACGTCGCCAGCACTGGCTCGGGCAACAGACTCGGTTTAACGTTCGCAAGCTTGCCGCGTGTGGAGTGCTGGGAAGGCTCCATCTCGCCTGGAGCTGCAGCTTCCTCTTTTACGGCAACTTTCTCTTGTTTGGTAACTTCACTTTCTACGGCCGCTTCCTCTTTTGCCAACGGAGCTTCCTGCTCGGCCACATCGGCTGGTGGGAGTGAAGGCAATGGTTTCAGCCCTGCAAGCGAAGGCATCGTCGCGATTGGTTCAGCGGCATGATCGGCCTGCTTGCGGGTGATTCTCTCGCTGACACGATCGAGCGTCTCAGTTTGCTGCGGCGCCGGCGACGGCTCGGGCAGCTGCTTCAAGGCCGGTACGATCCGCGGTGGCACGGTCGCGATGGATGGAAGCTCCAATCTTGGCCGACTTGATGGCGACGTCTTGCTGCGCATTCGGCTTGGCCCTCTCCGTGACTGCCTCAGAAACAGTTTGCTGTTGGGCAGGCGGCACGCTCAGCATCTCCGGTGCGCTCTGCACGATCAAGTGATCATTCGCTTCGCGGGCGATCACGTCTGCATACGTTGGCAGCGGCTTACGCGATGGTGCAGCAAACGTACTCGGTGGGGTTAGATCCGTCTCTGGCTTCTCTTGACTTGCATTTCGTTGAGGAGCCGGTTGATTGAGTTGCCGCTGTGCTCGCAGGTAGTCAGCCAGACTATCGCCACTGGCAACGTCACGGAGCGGATCGGGAGTCTCATCGGACGTCTTTTGATCAGATCCTTCCGGCTCAAACTCAACCGTCGCCGGAGCGGCTGGAACCATGACCGACGCAGCGCTCCGCTCTGCTGCGACCGGCTGAGGGGCCTTTGGAAGAATCGCACGCGTCGCTTCGCTTCCTCGAATCAGTTCCGCGAGCACGGATGAGGAACGAGTGGGCGAATCCTTCTTGACTGGTGAGGGCACGGTGGTGGACTTGTCGTCCTGCACCTTCTTCGAAAGATCGTCGCTGCTTTCTGCCGCGACAATCTCTGCCTCCTGCCGAATCGCACTTGGCCATTTTCGAAGGACCGAGTCAGCCAAGTCGGACTCAGGAGGGGCAACCGGCGGTAAGGCACCCCAGCCTTGCTTGAGAAGGTGTCGAAGGGAGGTCGCCTTCGCTGGGCTGACATCGGCTGCCTGAACAGAACCTGCTGTCGCAGCACAGCAGATGCTCAGTGCCAATGCAAGTCGACGCGTGAAGACATCCTTGCGTTTTAGCTCATCCATGAGATCAACAATCACTTTCAGGGCGGTTGAGAATGTCATCTCCTTACGACATTCGGTACGTCACCACTCCAGGTCATCGACTCGCAACCCCAACGGGAAGGGGCAATTCCGAACATGATGAAACCCAATTCCTGATTATGAGAGGCGCATCCGACATCAAACGATTCACCGGAAGAGCCGGAGAAGGTGCAACAGTCGTTCGAGCCCATTCGACCGATAGACTCATCGCGTTACAACACGACCAATCCTCAAAGTCGCAGGCAACCGGCATCTGTCGGCTGACCTTCTAAGGGTTTGTCAGAGCCAAGAATCAGGGTGACGTCGATCGGCCAAAAGGGGCCAGCGATCGGCGAAAAGGGGTCAGACACCAAAATGCGAAGCAACCTCCGGGCCGTTCCGCTTTTTGGTGTCTGACCCTCTTTTCGCTCGCAACCCTAAACCCTAATACTGACAAACCAACAGGAGAATCCTGATACGTTTTCGAATGTGATCCGTGCGCGTGAAACACGCAAAGACAAGACCGTTCCCGCTAGATCCGTTCCGATTGCCGCGTATGCCGGCCGGCTTCATTGGGTTCAACGTCCACAGCTTCTGCAACGCGACATTCGCTCATAGAATGCAGCATTCTGAAGGAGAAACCGAGTATGCCAGAATTTTCACGTCGGGTGTTTCCCGCGACACGCTTGAGACGACCTCGTCGGCACGAGTGGTCACGAAAGCTGGTTGCCGAGACGCAACTGAGTGTCAACGATCTGATATGGCCCTTGTTTGTATTTGATGGCCCGGGCCGTCAATCAATCACCAGCCTGCCTGGCGTCGACCGGCTTGGCACGGATCAGATTTGTCGCGTCGCGTCCCAAGCCTGTGATTTGGGCCTGCCAGCGATCGCAATCTTTCCCGCTACCGATCCGGGTCTGAAGACGGAGGATGCTCGGGAAGCAGTCAACGCTGACAATTTAGTCTGCCGGACGGTTCGCGCAATCAAGAAGGAGGTCGGCGACCAGATTGGGATCATCTGCGACGTGGCCCTTGATCCCTACAGCAGCCATGGACAGGACGGTTTGGTGCGAAATGGGTATGTCGTGAATGATGAAACGGTCGAGGTGCTCTGCCGACAGGCGGTGGTTCAAGCGGAAGCGGGGTGCGATGTGATCGCACCCAGCGACATGATGGATGGCAGGATTGGAGCAATTCGGAGCGAGCTGGACCGATGCGGTTTCGTCGATGTTCAAATCATGTCCTATGCCGCAAAGTATGCCAGCTCATTCTACGGTCCGTTTCGGGATGCGGTCGGCTCCTCGGCTAATCTTGGCAAAGCCGGCAAGAAGACTTATCAACAATCTCCCACGCAGTCCGACGAAGCCCTGCATGAGGTTGCGCTTGATCTGGCAGAAGGCGCGGACAGTGTGATGATCAAGCCCGGGATGCCGTATTTGGATATCGTCTATCGGATCAAATCGACATTTGCAGTGCCGACCTTCGTCTATCAGGTCAGTGGTGAGTATGCCATGCTGGCCGCCGCTGCTCAGAACGGATGGCTCGATAAAGAACAGACGGTGAAGGAAAGCTTGCTGGCATTCAAGCGAGCCGGTGCCGACGGAATCTTGACCTACTTCGCAGCCGAGGTTGCAGCCTGGCTGTCGGAGGATTGAGGTGTGACGCTGGCGAGTAAGCTTGTTGGAAGAAGCGATCACCATGCAGCGATGGAATCCATCGCCCGCCGAGCCCACGAGCGATTCGCTTGGCATTGGCAGACCATTGAGGTTGCCGGAAAGGTCTCAAAGCTAGCGGTCGCATCCGACCCGGACGGTATGTTGCTTGATGCTTGCCGCCGCCAAGACGCCGGTCAAACGGGAGTCATCGATCCGTTCTGGGCGACGACTTGGCGGGCAGCGGCTGGATTGGATCGCTACATGGATCGACTTGATCTCGGCGGAACTCGCGTCTTGGAACTCGGTTGTGGTACCGGACATGTTGGGCTGTCCGCGGCGCATCGCGGAGCGGTCGTCACACTAACCGATGGCGTTTCCGATCCGCTCCTATTGGTGCGACTCAGCACCTGGGCGATGCAGCATCGCTGTCACGTTCGCCGCCTTCGCTTCGGCATCGACCGTCTGAACGAGCCAAGATTTCCACTGATCCTGGGAAGCGACGTGACGTATCTACGAGGTCTTTGGCCCGAGCTTGACCTTTGCCTTCGAGACCATTTGGCGACTTCGGGACAGGTCCTCCTAAGCGATCCCTATCGCCTGATCGCTAATGAATTCCGAGAGTGGATCCAGACGAAAGGCTGGCGATACACGGAGCATCGAATGGCACTCGACGACGACCCGGAGCATCCCATTCGAGTCATGCAACTGCAGATTTAGAACCTATCCGAAAAGGGGTCTGACCTTTTGGAGGCGAGTCGATTTCAATGCGTGCTTGTCCTCGCCGGAGAGGGTCAGACCCCTTTTCGGACAGGTTCTTTGTCGACTCGCTCGATCCGAGATCGCGAACCGAGCTTGCACTTGCCCTGGCTGCCATCTGCTTGTGCGTCTTCCTAAGCAACCTAGCCAGCTGATTGGAACATCAACACTGAAAACGCTCTAGGAATCCAATGATCCGGCGAAGCTGTTCGAAGCAAACGCATCGGAGCTTGGATCATGTCGCAACGTCAGTTTCGCTCCTAGCTCGTAGCATCGACTGGTGATCCGTCGCGCACGCACGACTGCGAGCTGTACCCAAAAAGTT
Source organism: Pirellulaceae bacterium (assembly GCA_963767665.1). Classification (GTDB taxonomy): domain Bacteria; phylum Planctomycetota; class Planctomycetia; order Pirellulales; family Pirellulaceae; genus Rubripirellula. Next base: position 1,005,324 of record CAVYFC010000008.1, on the reverse strand, counting down.
GGCAGTACGATCCGGACCTGCTCTTCCGGGTAGACTTGGAACGGTGCAAGAAAGCCAATGCCATTCCTGGAAAAGTCTCTCGTATAGATGCCCACAGGATCCTTCGTGCGAGGACAGAAGGGCAGTGATTGATCGAACCAAAGAACACCATGGGTACGAATTTTCAATCGCTGATTGTTCCGCTCGTCGTCGGCGTAGGACCCAACCTCACCTCGGTCTTGGAAATAGTCAGTCCACTCGATGGGCAACTCGATGTCCCAATCGATGGAATTGACTAGTTCGCGAAACTGTGTTGAATAACGTTCTTCCAACACGCTAGCATCTCCGGATCGAACGCGGTCCCGCTATCGCGCTGTTGTAAGATCAATGCCTTGCTGCGGGGCATTGGTGTACGGTAAGGACGCTGGCTGGTGAGGGCCTCGAAGACATCGACCACGGCACATAGCTTGGCCCATGGATGAATGTCCGCTTCCACGCAACCCACTGGGTAGCCTTTGCCGTCCAGGCGCTCATGGTGTTGATACGCCATCATCAATTGGCCTTCGACGAGATCTTCTCGATGGGCAAGCTTCCGGAAGCCCAAGGTCGGATGAAGTCGGATCTGTCGGTACTCCGTCTCATCCAATCTCCCGGCTTTACAAAGGATATTTTCTTGGATCTCGAGCTTCCCGAGATCATGCAACAGACCGCCGATGGTGACCTGTTTGATCTCGTCAGCGTCGAATCCAAGTTCACCCGCGAGCAATCCGCAATAGAAGGCGACATTCGCCGAGTGGGTGAATGTTGTGTAGTCATGGTGCAACACGCGAAACAGGTCGTTTGCTGCAAAGGTGTCTTTGGTAAGAATGTCGGCGGCCAGCGAACCTAGCTGCTCCGCTGCTTGAATCGTCTGATCGACGCTTCCCTTGGCAAATGCAACCTGCAGCACGTCCCGTACGACCTCGGTCAGCGCACCGGCCCGGGCGGCCAGAGGGATCGATCCCGGATCATCGCAGGTGGCGATCTTACGCAGGTATTTCTGGTAGATCGAACGCGAATCTTTTGTGATGAAGAGGCGGTGAACCCCGCGACCTCGAAGACGTTCCAGGTCCTCAAACGAGAGCGGAAAGTCGGCGCCACGGTAGAGCACCAGACGTTCAGACTCCTGTTCCTGCTGGTAGAGATCTAGCCCAACCGCTTCTGTGGGAAGAAGCGTCGCGACGCTGATCGGGATGTAATCCACACCTAGCATGGTCGCCGGCCAAGCCGTCCTATGCGTTTGTATTGAGTGAGCAAGTGAAGACTAGAGCGCACACCCAAGGATGCCCCTCAAAGGGGGACAAGATTCCCTTGCCGTGTGCCTTTCATGAACGTATCGATTGCACAATCGGAGCAATCGTGCGCCCTGCGTTGAAGACGACTCGTGCCTAGTGAGACATTTGTCCAGCATCGTCGACTTTCGATGCACTAAAACGGCACCTCGGATGAAGATCGGCTCCAGCTACCCAGGACATCAGCTGAGAGAAGTGCCGAAGTCATCACGGTTCGACGGCGGCCTCGATGAACTCCCTGGGCATCTCATATCGCTTGCTCTGGGCAGCCTGTCGGGTCGTGATCAGAATTTCCTTTTGGCCCGGATTGGCGGGGTCATCCGAAACCACCCAGATCAAGGTTTGCTTCGGATCCGACGGCCCCGTGGCGGTCTTGTCGGAATTCGCCCCCAAAACAAGATCCGTCAGCACGGTTCGCAGAGGCAGGTTGGTCTTCGCGAAATCTCTCACCTGCTGATTCTGGGTGATCCCCATCAACTGTAGATCACCCCCAACGATTCGCGCCGGCGGCATCGTCGATCCGGGTGGCAGCGAGCGCGTGAATGCATCGACGATCGCCTCGAGGGCAAACTCAAGGGACTCCTGATCGAAAGAGACCGACATCTCGCGATCCAAGATCTGTTCAACGGTCATTGCTTCCGCTCGCTGTACTGTCGCGGGCGCTGTGTCCGCCTCCGAGCGCGTATTCATTGCCAAAGCAGTCGCCAAGGCGACTTGCGGAAAGGCCTTCGAGGGTAAGTACGCATTGGCGACAATGCGACCATCGGAAACCCCAAATCGAACCTGGCTCTCGACGAAGCGAAGCATCGAGGGAAGTCGCGTAGCGAGCAATCGCCAGGATGGATCGGGATCCGAATTCAAAATGAACTCATCAGCCCACTTCGGCCAGCTCGCCACGGCGTCGGCGATCTTGCGCATCAATGCCGCCTCGCTGATTCCACCACTCGGAGCAAACATTGCCTCAACGAACACACGGTCTCGATCGTGCAAGCTGATGGATATCAAAGCGGTAGCCACATCCGGCTGCATCAGGCGTCGAAGCGGTCGAACCAACTCGGGTACGGATGAACCCAATAGTTCACGACCATCGGCGAACAGGAAGTTGGGGGTGAACAAGACGACCAAATCCGATTCGTCACTGGAGCCATTCCAGAGTGACTGAGCGGTCCTTGGTAGCGGAATCGCGCTCCCATCGATCGCTGCCACTTCGCTGATACGGGATATCGAACCGATCGCAAACCGCTCCACCAATCCGGCATCAGATGATTTCCAAAAGTAAGCATCGCCAGCATCGTCTTCACCAACTTGAATGGTGGCTCCGTCCGTTGTGCGAGCCGCTCCCACTTTCAGACGCGAGGCTAACTCGTTCTCTGGAATCGCTTGTTCCAGTTGCACCATTAGCGAGACCTCCGGCCAACCATTGGTGTCTGGGTGCAATGCAGCAGTGAGACGTTTGATTGACTCGGCCGATACCTTTGTACGATCCGCAGCAAGCCCAATCATGTCGGCAAGCTCTGGCGAAATCCCATCAAGCAATTCGGACGCGGCGGGATCCCTCTTCATGGAGGAAAGTCTTGCTGTCACGATCACAGCCGGACCAGGCGGCAGTAGATCCAGTGGTGGACTCATGGAGTCGGCAGGATAGGGCGGCGCGAAGAGCAGTCGTTCGTCCGAGACCAGGTCATAACCCGATTTGAGAGTCGGCGGCGGATCAATTGCCGGTCCTTGCCCGTTGTTCGCCAGACCGTTGTTCGCCAGACCGTTGTTCACTGGCGGAATCACCGTAGGCATGGCGCGACGCTTTCGAACCGGAGGCTCAGCCTCCCCCTGGTCGTCGGCGACCATCAATCCAATGACCAACAATAGGCAAGCAACGCACAATGCCCCCAGCACAAGTGGCGCCTTGGATTTCCTTTTTCGACGTCGCTTCGATGGACGCTCAGCCGTGGTGGTTTTCGACCGAAGCTTTACGTTGGAGGATGAACCTGCCTCTGGTGGGGCCTCGATCGCGGGCCCAACTTGCGGGGGACGAGCGTGAGGGGGACCAGCCGGGCCCACCGTCGTGCCGGGCATCGACTTCGAATCAGCTCTCGGCGCGTCACTACTCGGCGGAGCTTTTTGATTCGGCCCTACCGAACGCATTGGCTTCTTGATCTCAGATCGACTCAAAGGTTCTTCCGCAACCTCAACCGAAATCTTGTTCGTCCTCTCATGACTAGCAGCGGAAAGGGTAGCTGACTTGCTCTTGGTACTGGCGGTGAGATCGACGGATGCCTTTTTGCTTGGCGTGGCTGGCTCGACCCGCGTTTGCTTCGCAACAGTCTCTGGGGCATCTCGCTTCAGCAGTGTCGCAGTCGCTTTCAATGCGTTCGACAGTTGCGCCGCGGACGCGAAACGCGAAGCGGGATTCTTGGCCATGGCAAAAGCGATGACTCGCAGCAATGGATCGCCAGACTCGCCCTGCGTGATCGCTTGTGAGAGCTCCGGAGGGGTCTCGGAACGGTGGGCGGCAGCGGTTTCCGATTCCGTCTTGCCGTGGAATGGAAAACTTCCCGTCGCGAGTCGAAAAAGTAGACAACCGAGACTGTAGATATCGGTGGCGATACTCAGCACTTGCTGGTCGCCATGCGATTCGGGTGCCACATAGAGTGACGACGACTCCAGCTGATCCAGCCAACCCACCTGCTGAGGCGATGACGCCGAAACGGAGGGATCTCGCAGCAGTAACTCGCCCCCCTGCTTCTTGACCCAAACACGATCTGCACGAACCTGACCGTGAATCACGAAAGCTGCATGCAGGGACTCCAACGCATCGGCGATGGCAATTCCCAGACGACAGACGTCCGCGGCGGACATTGCTTGATCCTTCACGAGGCATTCGCTCAGACAGGCACCGTCGGGCAATACGGAAAAGACCAGTACCGAGCCAGCGTGGAACTCGGGGTCCAAGGGCTGCAGTGTCGGGCAATTGACCGTCTGGTGAAGTTGAAGCCTCTCACGAAAGCCTTGACTCTCGCCCGCACTGGCGTCATGGAATAACAAGCCAGTTCTGCCATCATCGATGCGTGCTGCTTCCAACCAACGCCCAAGTGGCGGCGGCGTTTGATCAGAGCGAATCAGGAAGTTCCCAGCTCGCAGCTCGCGCGGCGGGCTGGCGAAAATGGCGCGGGCTTGGAATCGCGTCAGGTCGCCACGCTTGACCATGAAGCGGGCCACGGCTTGCGCATCGCCTGGTGGCATTCCCGAGTTAGCCTTGGTGAAGGCCGAAGCCACTTTCTTGCAGCCCTCGGCATCGGCAATGCCCGATCTCACGAGCCGCGTCCAGAATTCGCTGAGGGCAATCGACATGCTGGGACGGGATCAAACGGAGAGGGGGGGGCAAGAACAGAGAAGAGCGACATCCTAGATTTTACTGGATGTCTCGATCTTCGCCGAGCGTGTGGCCTGGCCCCGAATCCTTTTACTGAATGTCTCGATCTTCGCCGAGCGTGTGGCCTGGCCCCGAATCCTTGGCCCCGAATCCTTGGCCCCGAATCCTTGGCCCCGAAGATCCTTGACCCCGAATCCGTTCGGCCGGACCAGCTCGTGTCAGACGATCTGGGAACAGTCAGCCCGTGCCGACGCCGTCCCCAACGCCATAAGGCATCCGTAGCGGTCCAATCCTCGCGATTGCCCCCCAAAGCGTGCTTCGTTGTGGTGCAAGCGGGTGGTGGCGACTACACTCTGCGAAGTCCCAGAATCGCATGGAATGGCCATGATTTAGGCTCACGGATTGCGTGCCCAGCCTGCACCGTTAGATCGAGATCAGTTTGAACATCGTCTACCTGACCACCGAAGCTGTTCCCTTTGCCAAAACAGGCGGCTTGGCTGATGTCTGCGGAACGCTCCCGTCGCGTGTTCCTCGGCTTTGGGGCATCGACGCGGCCGTCATCATGCCAGCCTTTCGCAGCGTGCACCATTGCGGACTTGCCGGTGGAGCCGACCGACATCAGTTTTGCCATCTCCGATGAGTCCACGAAAACTGGTCGGATGTCGGCTCCTCAAGAGCGTCACTTGCCCGGAGGAGCGGTTCCGGTCTGGTTCATTGACCAGCCGCAGTACTTCGACCGAGATTCACTCTACGGGACCGCCGGCCGGCGACTATCCCGACAATGCCGAGCGATTCGCCTTTTTTTGCCGTGCCGCCATTCAAGCGATCGGTCGCATCGGTGGTTCGCCTGATGTCGTTCACTGCAATGATTGGCAAAGCGGATTGGTGCCGGCCTTGATCCAAGCGGATCCGTCGATCGACGGTCCGACTCAAGGATGCCGCCAACGGTGATGACGATTCACAACCTGGCATACCAGGGCCAATTCCCCGCCCAGGCATTCGAGTGGACCGGCCTGGATTGGAAGCATTTTCATCACGACGTCCTTCGAGTTTTACGGCCACTGAACTTCCTGAAGACGGGAATCATGAGGCGGACATGATCACCACGGTCAGCCCCCGATACTCACAGGAGATCCGCACCTCGCAACATGGCTGCGGACTCGATGGCGGTCTTGCAGAGCGTGGCTAGATCGACGTGGTGGGAATCACCAACGGCATCGATCAAACGGTCTGGAATCCGGCAACCGATCCGCGGCTCAGCGCCAACTATGACCTCGCGTCGTGGCGGGAGGGCAAAGTGGGTCAACAAGCAGTCCCTTCAGGACCAGTTTCAACTGGAAGTGAACAACGAGGTTCCCTTGATCGGCTTGGTCGGGCGGTTGGCCGAGCAAAAAGGATGGGATCTGATTTTACCCGTGTTGCGTTGGCACCTCAGTGAAGATCGCCCCACGCAATGGATTGTGCTGGGAAGCGGCGAGCCGAGGTTCGAAGATGAGCTTCGCGATCTTGGCCGATCAGTTTCCCCAGTCGTTTTGCGCTCCACGTCGGCTTCAGCGACGAACTGGCCCATCGGATCGAAGCGGGTTCGGACGTCTTCGTGATGCCGAGCCACTACGAACCGTGCGGACTGAATCAGCTTTACAGTCTTCGCTACGGCACGGTCCCGATCGTGACACCGACCGGCGGACTGGCCGACACGGTGGTCGATTGCACCGAGACAACGCTCGCCGATGGCACGGCAACGGGGTTCTACGTGAGCACGAGTCACCCCGCGGCGTTGGACGAAGCGATCGGCCGCGCCCTGAATCTCCGCTACCACCATCCGTCCAAATGGACGCAGATTGTCGAGACGGGGATGTCCCAAGACTGGTCATGGAGACAGGAGTGCCAAGGAGTACGAGTCGCTTTATGTGCGATCGATTGCCCTTAAAACGCGAGCAAAGCAGACTCAAGCGGACTAGTCGGAAAAAGCCGCCAATTGCCCAGTTGAACTGCGAATGTTGCCAGAAATCTGTACGATTCTTCGATCGGTTTCGAACTGTCAATTCACGGGGAGTCTGCGGGCAGGAGCATTCCGGGAGTGATTGGTCATGATTGAAGCCAAGCCTGAGGCGGCGACGGGCCTCTCCGATCCGTCGGTTCGGTCAAACGTGACGCGGTTGAATCGAGGCTTGATCCGATCACGGGAAACTGGACGATCTTCGCGCCGCATCGAGATCCAGCGACCTGAAGAATTTGTCCCTCCGAAGGACTTTGTTGGCAAACAGATCCAGTGCCCCTTCTGTCCAGGCAACGAGTCGGCGACACCCGCCGCCGGTTTGGGTGGGGCGAGTCGGCTGAAGACGATTCTTCCCACGACGTGCTCGATCCCTCCTCGTTCCAGGCCGCCAAGAGCGACTGGTCGGTTCGCGTGGTACCCAACAAATTCCCGGCGGTGAGGGAGTGTCGCCTTGCTCGCAGAACTCACCCAAGCCGCCGCGCGAGGCCTCTCTGTTTCAACGTCGCCCGCTCACCGGGGGCACGAGGTGATCATCGAGTCTCGATCGCATGCGACATCTCTGAGTCAGTTGGACGTGGCGGAGATCCAACTCGCCTTCCTCGCCTTTCGTGACCGGATCCGACACTGGCGTGAGGTTCCCCGCATCGCTTATGTCACCGCGTTCAAGAATGCGGGTGCGAGAGCCGGTGCTTCATTGCGGCACACCCACAGCCAACTGATTGCAACCGACCGCATACCCTCAGCGGTGGCCGGCATGATCGACCGCATGATTCGTCATCGGGCCTCGAGCGGCTGCTGCCTGCATATGCGACCTGGTTCGGGCGAGTTGAAGGCGCAGACAACGTTGTCTGGCGTGACAAGTCGTTGGTCGCCTATTGCCCGTTCGCCAGCCATCTTCCGATGCTGGTTCGTGTCACCACCTTGGATCACCAAGCCCTGTTATGAAGACTTGGACGACATGACGATCGAATCGGCCGCTCGGTTGGTCAGGCGTGTCGTTTGCCTGGTTGGAAAAGATCCGTCCCGGAACGGCTTACAATTTTTGCCTTCACACCAAGCCGCCGGGAGCGAACGACCCGCCGGATTCGTTCCATTGGTCGATTGAGATCTTCCCCCGGATGACGCAAATCGCTGGCTTCGAGTGGGGCAGCCAGTGCATGATCAATCCGGTGCTTCCCGAGATTGGCGGCAGCCAAGTTCCGAGCCTGCGCCCGCGCAGAAGACCCCCGCCGCTTGCAGTGACTCGGTGAGCTCTCGCGGACCGAGGCGTCAAGACACGTCCGTGAAACCACGCCATCGGGTGCCAGCTTCTGTTCGGTCATGCGAAGGTCAAATCGGGTGGACTTTGACGGTCGTGCCGTCCGATAAAGTATTTGGGCAATCGGCGACCGATGAGGCCGACCTCGGCGATCGTGCCGAATTCGTGCTCGCTGCGAAGCCGACATTTCCCGAGTGAACCGTCCCAAAACGATCTTCCACCACCATTCGGAAACTCGCGATCGAAGCCTACAATCTGCCTTCGCTGAGTCTCCGAATCCAACCGCTGTATCGATCATGACGTCACAAGCCTTCCTTTGCCTTGTTCTGCACAACCACCAGCCGATCGGCAACTTTGACGGCGTATTTGAGCAGGCTTATCAAGACAGCTACCTGCCCGTTCCTGGATGTATTCGAGTCGTACGATCCAGCTGCAGATCTCGCTTGCACACGTCCGGCCCGTTGATGCTCTGGTTGGCCGAGCGTCACCCTGAGTACATCGACCGACTGCGGATGCTGGTCGAAGTGGGACGCATCGAAATCGTAGGAGGTCCGCAGTACGAGCCGATCCTGACGATGTTGCCCCGTCGAGATCGAATCGGGCAGATCCAGGCGTACGCCGCATGGCTGCAGCGGAAATCTGGGGGCGGCACCCAAGGGGATGTGGACCCCAGAACGCGTCTGGGAATCTTCGTTGACCAGCGACGTGGCGGACGCGGGAATCCACTACACCGTGCTGGACGACTTTCACTTTCGTGCTGCTGGACTTCGTGACGAACAACTGCACCGGCTACTTCTTGACCGAAGATGACGGTCGTGTGCTGCGAATTTTCCCTGGCTCGGAGCGGTTGCGGTACACCATTCCCGTTCCGGCCTGCTGCCGAAACGATCGAATACTGTCGTGAAGTGGCTGAGCAGTCGCCGGGTGCCGTCCTGACCTTCGGAGATGATGGCGAGAAGTTCGGAACCTGGCCGGACACCAAGGTCACATGTTTATGAACGAGGCTGGTTGCGATCCTTCTTCGACGCATTGACGGAGAATTCAGATTGGCTGCACACGGTCACCCTGAGTGAGGCGATCCGTCAGACGCCTCCGGTTGGCAAAGTCTATCTTGCCTGATTGCAGTTACCGGGAAATGACCGAGTGGTCGCTTCCCGTCGAGGCTCAGGAAGCATTTGACGATGTCGTCCACGAGTTTGAAGACTCGCCACGATGGGGCGACTTGAAGTCATTTGTTCGTGGTGGTTACTGGCGCAACTTCAAAGCCAAGTACGAAGAAACGAACGAGATGTACGCTCGGATGATGTCGGTCAGCCGGCGGCTGGCGGAAGCCGAATCCGATGGTGCCGATCCGGCCGAACTAGCTCCGATTCGCGATCATCTTTATCGAGGTCAATGCAATTGCCCGTATTGGCACGGGGCCTTCGGGGGCGTTTACCTGCCTCACCTTCGCAATGCGATCTACTACCACCTGATCGAAGCTGACACGCTGCTCGATCGCATCTCCGGATAGTGGCGAACGTGTCCAGGCAACCGCCGATGACTTTGATTTCGACGGCCTGCAAGAGATTCGTCTGAGCAATGACCGCCTCTGTGCCTGGATCGCACCGGGACGGGGCGGTCGGCTTTACGAACTGGACGTTCGAGAGATCTCACACAATCTGCTCGCGACGCTGCAGCGTCGACCGGAGAGTTATCATCGCAAGGTCCTGCAGGGCCGAGTGCAGCTGGTGATGACGTCGCCAGCATCCATGATCGCGTGGTCTTCAAACAGGCTGATCTCGATCAGCGACTTCACTACGACAGCTTCGCTCGCAAGAGCCTGATGGACCACTTCTACGACGAGGAAACCACTCTCGAAGCGGTTGCCAAGTGCGAGGCGATGGAACGGGGCGACTTCGTTGAACTGCCCTTTGAAACCAAGCTCCGTCGCGGTGTCAGATCGTGCCCAGGTGCACATGCGTCGCGACGGGAACGCCTGGGGCATTCCGATCACGATCACCAAAGCGATCACGATGATGACCGGCAGTGATCGACTTTCAATCACGTACCTGCTGGAGAACCTACCTCCCGGACAAGCCGCTTCATTTTGCCATTGAGTTGAATTTGCCGGCCTGCCAGCGGGTGCTGATGATCGCTACTTCAGCGATCGCGACGGGAAATCGGCTGGGACAACTTGGCGAATCGCTTGATTTGCATGACGTTCAAGGACTCGGACTTTCCGATCGCTGGCTTGGTATCGATGTCGCGCTCGAAATCGATCGGCCCAGCGGAATCTGGGCGTTTCCGATTGAAACGGTCAGCCAGAGCGAAGGCGGTTTTGAATTGGTCCACCAGAGCGTTTGCGTCATGCCTCACTGGATCATCAACGGCGACGCCGATGGACGCTGGGTGGTGCAAATGGAATTGGCAGCCGTCTGCGAAGCAAAGCTGGAAACCGTCAATCAAGAACAAGCGATTCAGCTTTGAATCGCGGGGCATCCTGGCAAGTCGCAGCAATGCGAATCATGAACGCGTCGGTTTGCCCCGCCTACCGTAGGCGAGTCTCTCCGAGAGTCGCAAGAGGGGCAGCAAATCTGCGAATCTCCGCCTTGGAAATGCGGACCTACAGTAGCCGTTCGGTTACTTCAGTCGTTTGGGGATCGGGAACTCGAGCACGAACTTCGTTCCTCGCCCCACTTCGCTTTGCACGCTGATGCGTCCTCCGTGCGCCTCGATGATTCGGCGGGCGGTGGGCAAACCGAGCCCAGAACCTCCTTCCTTGGTACTGTAGAAAGGTTCAAACATGTGCAGCACCGTAACATCGTCCACGCCGCTTCCGGTGTCGATCAAATCAAGTGCCACACTATTTCGCATGGTGTAGGTACGGACCATCAATTGCCCACCTCCCTGCATCGCTTCGATCGCATTCTTGATCAGATTCATCAAGGCTGCCTGCAAGGAATCGCTATGCAGCAGGATAGCCGGCAGGTCCGGATCGAGATACTTTTCGATGTCGATCCCCTCGATATCCGCTTGTGCCTGGTAGGCGCGCAGGACCATGTCGATCTGATCATTCAAGCTGCCTGAAACCAAATCGATATCGCGAAGCCGGGTGTAGCGAAGGAAATCCCGCAGCAAGGCCTCCATCCGCTCGCATTGACCTCGCACGATGTCGACGCGTTCCAGCGATCGACGGCTGATGCGCGAATCCATCTCCGACAAGTCCTCGCTCAGCAAATCGATGTTCATGTGAATCACCGAGAGCGGATTCTTGATTTCATGCGCCAAGGAACCAGCCAACTCCGCGAGCTCCTCGTACCGAGCCCGCATCGGATCGACTTCGGTATTGTGGTCGGCTGGGGGCATCTTGACTCAGCTTCGAATGATATCGTGGGAAACGCTCTAAAATTGTAGCGGCATCGCGTCAGAGTGAAACGATGAGCAATCAGCCCCAGCCCAATCCCTACGCGCCGATTCGATTGGACGGGGAGCCCTTTCCAGCCGCTGGATTCCCCCATCTACCGACGATCGGGTTGTTGGCCGCGACGTTCGGAGGCATTGTCCTTTCTGGGGCGACATTCGGTTTGATCTTGGCGGGCATTCTATCCCTGGCCAAGCCAACCGACGTGCTAGAAGTCGTCATGCTGTTGCCGGTGGGGATCTTTGCCGGCGCAGTGATTGCCGGGATCTCGGGCATCCCAACGGTGCTTGCGGCGTTTTGCCTTGCCGCACCGCTGATTCCTTTCTCCAAAGGCTGGCTTCCCCACCAAGCCCGCAATTTTGCAGTGATTTGCGGTTTCCTCAGCGGAAGCTCCCCGGTCATTCTGATTGACGTGCGCGATCCCTGGTCATGGCTCATTGCGGTGATACCCGGTGCATTCGGGGCCTTGGGGACGATGTTCTTCGTCCGTTGGATTCTCCGTGCTACCAATCGCTCCTCAGCGGGCAAGGTCGACCGCACCCTTGTCGAAGGGTCTGGAAACAACGTAACCTGATCGAGTCGAATGACCGTCCCATGGATCCGTTGGTCGCGACAGCGTGTCGTATTCATCAGCCCCCAAAGCCCATTCTTTCTTGAGCCATGTCTACCGCAACCAAAGACGAAACCACCAACGCCGCCGACCCCTATTTCCAATCTCTCTTCGCCGATCGCATTGGTGGCGCCAAGTACGGCAAAGACACCGAGATCTACAAGTTCGAGAAGATCAAACGAGCCAAGCGCAAAGCATTGGCCGATCATCCGGATCGCCCTCTGCTGGACTTTGGCATTGGCGAGAATGACTCCATGGCAGATCAATCGGTACGAGATGTCATGGCTGCCGAGGTCAACAAGCCGGAAAATCGTGGCTATGCCGACAATGGCGTGATTGAATTCAAGCAGGCCGCAGCGCGATTCATGCAGCGCACGCTTTGATGTGACTCTCGATCCGGTCACACAGATCAACCACTGCATCGGCAGCAAGCCCGCCTATGCGATGCTTCCCGCCTGCTTCATCAATCCGGGCGATGTGACGCTGATGACGGTGCCCGGATACCCTGTCGCCGGAACCCACACACGCTACTACGGCGGTCAGGTCTACAAATTGCCACTGCTGGCCGAGAACAACTTCCTGCCAGACCTGGATCGCGTACCCGATGACATCTATCAGCGAACCAAGTTGCTGGTCATCAATTATCCGAATTCGCCGACGGGCCGAACTGCAACACCGGAATTTTTCGAGAAAGTCGTCGCGCTCGCCAAGGAGAAGGAATTCGTCGTCGTCCAAGATGCTGCTCACATCCTGCTCACCTTTGACGGAAAACCTCGTAGCTTCTTGCAAACCCCGGGTGCCATGGACGTCGGTGTCGAGGTCCATTCGATGAGCAAGGGCTACGACATGATCGGCTGGCGAATGGGTTTTGTTTGCGGTCACCCTCGCATCGTTTCAGCCTTTGCCGATGTCAAGGACAACAGTGACAGCGGCCAATTCATCGCCACGCAAAAAGCGGCGGCCGCTGCGCTCGACGACGACTCGATCCCGCAACGCATCAACGCCAAATACCGACGGCGTTTGGAGAAACTGGTCGCGACGCTCGTGAGTGCGGGTTCGATTGCCAGATGCCCGGCGGAACGTTATTTCCTCTACACCAAGTCGCCCTCCGGAACGGAGGCCGGTGAGAAATTTTCCGCAGCTGAAGATGCGACGCGTTACCTGATCGAACAATTGGGGATCGTCACGGTCCCCTGGGACGACGCCGGCGCGTACCTTCGCTTCAGCGTGACCTACGTTGCCGATACCGAAGCGGAAGAAGATGCGTTGATGGCCGAGGCAAAGAAGCGACTCGGCGAGCGCACGAGTTGACCTGGTAGCCTTGCTCGAGGCCGATCGGTTCGGCGTCGCAGAGGCGACGCTCCGAGCTTCGGCCGTTGCACGACCAAGGTGTGCGAGAGCGACAGACTAGGGCGAAGCGGCAGCTAGGCGACTGACTTGACCAGTCGACCAGGCGGCTCTTGGTTCGAGCGGCCGCGTTGCGATGAATCAGATTGCGGCTGGCAGCCTGGTCGATTGACTTCTGAGCAAGCCGAAACTGGGACTGAGCCGCAGCGGAATCACCTGCTTTGACCGCGTCTCGGACACGACGAATCTGGGATCGCAGGCTGCTGCGAGCGGCGCGATTCTGGAGTCGCTTGGACTCGTTCTGGCGGAGTCGTTTCTTGGCGCTGGCGGTGTTTGGCATCGTGATTGGACGTCAACGACGTCATCTGGCTGGAAACGAACGGACTTGGGAATTGTGTTTGATCGGTCGCGTAGTATGGCGACCCGGTTGCCCGCTGTCCAGAGTCGATGCCGGCTGTCCAGAGTTGGCAAGCAGTGCGCACAATGCGGCCTATGAGTGGTCGTGTTTATCTGATCGGTGCGGGCCCAGGGGCCCCAGAACTCCTCACGTTGCGGGGTGCCGAGTTGCTGGCTCGCGCCGAGGTCGTCCTCTACGACGGGCTGAGCAACGCCGATTTGCTGCGTCATGCCCGGCAGGCCAAGCATATCTGCGTGGGGAAACATGGCCAGAGTCGGATTTGGCGGCAAAAGGAGATCATCGAGGAAATTCTCCGCCATGCGAGATCGGGAAAGACGGTCGCTCGGCTCAAAGGGGGGGATCCAGCGGTTTTCGCAAGAACGGCCGAGGAGGTGGAAGCGACTCCACCAGGCAGGAATTCCTTTCGAGATTGTCCCCGGGATCACCGCTGCACTGGCGGCCGGATCCTACGCTGGGATCCCCGTCACCCACCGCGGACTGGCCTCCGCGGTCGCGCTGGTGACCGGTCATGAAGAGCCGGGCAAATCGGAATCGGCTCTCGATTGGGATGCCTTGGCGAGATTCCCCGGGACCCTGGTGATCTACATGGGAGTCACCACTGCCGAAACCTGGACTCGGATGTTGATCGAGGGGGGAAAATCTCCCCAGACCCCGGTCGCGATCATCCGCCGTTGCAGTCTGCCCGATCAGCGGACCATTCGCTGCCAGCTCGGTGAGGTCCCCAACTACCTACACCCGCGCCAGTAAGGTCCGGCCTCCGGTGATCGTGATCGTCGGCGAAGTCGCACGGTTGGGCCAAACCAGTGACTGGCTGCCCAGTCGTCCCCTTGTCCGGCCAGACCGTCCTGGTCACGCGACCTGCCGAACAGGCCGAATCGCTGGCGGCCCGCTTCAGAGAACTCGGTGCCACGGTCTTGTTCAACCGGCCATCGTCATCGCGTCCACCGCATCGATTGGACCGAGGTTGACCAAGCGATCGAATCACTCGAATCTTGGGATCTGATCGTCTTCTGCAGTCGCAACGGAGTCCACCATTTCCTGGAACGGATGTGGGCGACCGGGACATGACATGAGGCGTCTGGCGAAGCTGTCGATCGCAGCGGTCGGCAGCAAGACAGCATCTGCGCTTGGGCGACTTCCATCTGCGTCCCGATATCGTCCCAACAGATTTTCATGCTGAATCGCTGGCTGACGAGTTGTCTCACGAAATCGATGGCAAACGGGTACTGATCATCCGAGCCAGTCGCGGACGCGATGTCCTCGCCGAATCACTCATCGCTTCGGGTGCCGAAGTCAAACAGGTGGTCGCCTACCAACACGGCGATGTCGCAGAGGTCGACCCCCACATCCTGAAGCTCGCTCACGAAGGTGAGATCGACTGGATCACCATCACCAGCAGCGAATCGGCCAATGCCCTGAACCGATTGTTTGGAAGCGCGATGAGGCAGATGAAGATCGCCAGCATCAGCCCCATCACCTCCGAGTCAATTCGACAACTTGGATTGTCGGTGGCTGCGGAAGCCGACCCTCATACCATACTCTCCCTGGTTGATTCCATTGCGAAGGCGAACCGATGATTCCAAAACCCTACAAGCAGATGCATCAGACCTATCCGGAGTTGATGCAGGCCTATGAATCATTTGGCCAGGCGGCGCGAGATGCGGGACCGCTTGTCGGCACGAGAAGTCTCGTTGGTCAAATTGGCGATCTCGATTGGTGCCGGATTGGAAGGTGCGGCGCACTCGCATTGCCGCAAGGCGATCGAAGTGGGTTGCAGCCCCGATGATCTTCGCCATGTCGCACTGTTGTCGGCGCCGACGATTGGCTTTCCCACCATGATGCGGGCAAGATCTTGGGTGGAGGACGTGGTCAAGAGCGATGATGCCTGAGTCGGTCGAATCGAGACTCCGACTGAGAGGTGTGGTCCTGTGCGGTGGCCGCTCGGTCCGCATGGGCCGAGACAAAGCGGGCCTCCCACATCCAGACGGCGGTACATTTCTGCAACATGCCATCGATCGTTTGCGAATCGTCTGTGAGGAGATTGGGCTTTCCACTTCGCCAGGGCAGACGCTGTCCGCCAGGGAAGACGTCGGCCGCGTGGTGGATCCGGTCTCGTATCGTGGGCCGATGATCGGAGTGGTCGAGTGCCTGGCAGATGCCGAGCGTCGTGGGTTGGATGCCTGTCTGTTCACGCCGGTGGACATGCCTGATTTAACGGCCGATCCTCTGCGGCTACTTCGCAATGCGTGGATCCAATCTCGTCACCTTGTCTGCGGTCTCGACGAGGGCAGCGGACGGTTGCAACCACTGGTGGCGATCTACCCAGTTGCTTTCCTGGAGACGCTGAGAAGGGCGGCAGCCTCCCAAGACCGCAGTCTATCTCGTTGGCTAAGTAGCCAGGATCCGGTCCTTGTTCCGTTGCCAGCCAGGGCCTGCAGGAACGTCAACACGCCGGACGAGCTCGGGCCATGATCGCAGGCCTCTAGTTCGTACTCTCTCGTCTCATCGAAGACTCCGCAACGATCTCTGGGACTGCGAACTGAAAATAGTCGGGGACCCAGCTGACCGAGTCGATGTCCACTCGCACTCTCACGGTGACCTCGGACCCTGGATCCGCGTCTTCAATCGATTCAGGAACAATTTCAATGATCGCATTGTCGATCTGCAATAAAGCGAGCTCTGCTTGGACTCGCGCGATCACGTCGTCGGTATCTGCGGTTGGCCTCACCGCGATGCGGGCACCTTCCCTGGTGGCATGGGTGGCCGTCTGTTTCACCAGCATCAACCGACCGACCTCCACCAATCCAAAGGTGAACATCATCATCAAGGGTGCGATCAGGGCAAATTCGATTGCCGACGCACCACGACGGCGTTGCTTGTGTCGCAAGGAGCTTGTGGAGCGATTCATGGATAGAGTTTCCAATGGTTGGTTCGTTTACTCGACCAGCATGACGGGCGTCACGAGATGGCTTGAAGTCGTGGTGCCCGTGTAATCAATACGCGTCCCTCGACCGATTACTTTGGCAGGTTGTATGATCACTCGCTTGTCGTCTTTCTTGCCGGTTAGTTTGACGTCCAAGATGCGGACGCCTTCCCATCTCACGATCGTGAACATGGCGTTGTTCCCGTTGCCAGAAACGCGACTATAGATCGGGATGATTCGGGTCTTGCCAATCAGTGTCGCGAGCTCGTCCTTGATCCCCGCGCTGATTCCGGTGTCCCCGTTGAGATCGAGTTCGCCGTGCTCATCAAAGACGAGCGGCCTGCCCAGGTCGATGAAATCCTGTTGAGAGATTCCGTGCAACACCTGACGTGACAGATCGGCGGTGCTGTTGTTGGCGCCACCGATGTCCACGGTGCCTCGATTACCGGGTGATCCTGTCCCTTTCGGATAGAGATTGGTTTCAAAGATTCCATCGGAACCCGATCGAACCCCACCGCCACCGAGAGTGAACTCATCCACCGTTCGATTGGCGATCGCGTCCAGCCAGCTCTCCAAGTCCAAGGCGATGGGGAGTATCTCGTGCGTCTCATCAGCGTCTTGCGGTTCCTCGAATCCTGCGATTGCATTGAACATCGCAGCGGTCGCAGTGGTCGAAAGAGACTGGTGATTGCGACCGGTCAGCTGCCCAAAGAACAGGGGCAACTCGCCGTTGATCTGGTTCTGTCGTCGCAGCACGACACGAACCGCGTTCAAATCTGAGGAACCGGACGTACTCCAGGAACCATCCAATCCGTAGTGGCCAATCTCGACATCGTCTTCACCAAGTCGAGCCAATAGCTCGCCAACGGTATTCAACGAAGCCACGGCATTGCTCGCGTTGATGATCTCGGTTGGGCTCACTTCGGAGGCATTGCTCGCACGTTGCCGATCGAAGAGTTCCCAACAACCTGCCATCGCTGCTGCATCGGCCGACCGCCGCAACTCAGTCTCTGCGACGTGGATGTAGCCAAAGTCCAAGGTCACGGCGGTCAACGTGACGATGGCAATGCTTAAGATCAATCCAAAGACCAGAGCGGTGCCCTGACGCTGGTTGCCCTGACGCTGGTTGCCTTGACGACAGGCCAGTCGGAGATCGGCCCCGGTGATGGAATGGTTGTTGCGTCGAATCGAGTGTGGTGAGCGCATGGGGAAGTCCTGAATGTCTTGATCGGGCTTCGAATCAATTGGCGAACGAGCCGTGATTAGGGGTGCAGACCCAACTCGAAGCTTCTGACAACCCCGTTGGTGTGAAAGACGCGAACGCGCCGCAACGTCACCGATTGCACGCGATTCGCGCCGAATCCGATATCCACCGAGTCAAGACTCTGCTGATGGTGATATCGACTCAGATCCTCAACAGGAGCGGGCACCAAGCGGACCAGGTATTCAGGTCCGCCAAAGTCACCCCACTCGTCGCCATGTCCATCCTTGACGGCGAACAACAGCTTGTTCTCGACGACCGCCATCACGTTGGTCCAGCGGATACGATCGTTGTTGGTAGCCAACGTGATTCTTGAATCGCTGCGTTCCTCGTCGACGATCGAATCACCCTGTACTGCTGCGACGTGAAAACCGCCGGCGGAAAACCCTGTGTCTGCCTCGTAGTTCATCTGCAGCTGGAAATAGGTATCCCCAATCTCCGTGCTAGGCGAGGTGAAGAAAGTGACCTGAGGCGAGTAGATACTAGGATCTGGTTCACTGATCACCATTTCCCAGTCCTCCTCGATCTTCCAGATCGCCGGCTCGTCACCGCGTGCGGAAAGAGTCAACATGGACAAGACTGCGGCAATCCCCCCGATGACGTACCGGCCGAGCGTCGAAACGACGCATGGAGCGTGAAGAGCCATCGATTTTTCCCGATTTGCAATAGATAGATAGGACGAGAGCGTCACAGGCCAAATCAGGAACCGTTCGGTAGCCTGGCGATCGATCGGACGATGGACCCATGGCTTTGCGTCTCAGACTTGCGTCTGGTTTGCCTTTATCGCGGAGGTCGAGATAAGTTGAATCGGGCTCATGAGGTCAGGTGTGACGTGCATTAGGAACCGTATGCCAGTTCTCTCATGGGAGCCTTCATCGAGACTTAATATTGCGTCCTGCCGCAATGATGTCTGCATCTGGTCATGACTGTAGCGGTTGTAGCTTGCGTTCTCGCCGCCTAACCTTGTCAACTGTAATCTGCTGCATTTGCCCGCCGAATAACCGTGAGCGAGCCCCCAACGTGAGCCGATCCAGTTCTCCGAGTCTTCACCATCCCGACAGCGCCATCCAAGATCTTGCCGCGCGGCTTCGATCGCCCCAACGGGAGACGGAGCAGGCCCCACAGGTTGGACGGATTCTGGCCAGTGAGGTTCTTGCCGATCGTGATAGCCCGGCTGCGGACGTTTCTGCGATGGACGGATACGCGATCCGAATGTGTGATCGCGAGCGGACCGATGTGATCCCTGTCAGTGGTGAAAGCGTACCCGGCGCGCCGCCACCCGAGCCACAAGAGGGCACAGCCATTCGAGTCTTCACCGGTGCGATCGTACCGAAGGGCTTGGACGCGGTCGTCAAACGCGAGGATACCGAGGAAGGAGTGGGCTCCGTGCGGCTGTTGGATTCAGCCAAGCCGATCGAGCACGGCATGCATATCCGGCGGGCTGGTGAAAACGCTCGAGCGGGAAGCTGTGTTCTGTCGCCGGGCATCCCCATCACGGCGGCGGTTCGGGCGACGATGGCGAATTTCGGCTGCCGAAGTGTTGATCTTTTCGCTCCCGTTCGAGTCAGCGTGCTCACCACCGGCAACGAAGTCGGTAGCTTCATTGATGAAGATCCTCAACCTTGGCAGCTGCGCAACAGCAATCGCGAATCGGTCTCGGCCCTACTCGAGACAATTCCTTGGGTGCGAATCGTTCATTCCGATCACTGCCGTGACGATCGCGACTCGATGACAGAAGTGCTTCGCTCTTGCCTGGAGGATTCCGACGCGATCCTGCTGACGGGAGGCGTCTCGATGGGTGACTACGACTTCGTCCCCGATGTGATTCGCGAGACGGGAGGCGAGATCGTCTTTCACGGGCTTCCCATTCGCCCTGGCAAACCGATTCTTGGCGCGGCGACCGAGTCGGGCAAGTTGCTGATGGGTCTTCCCGGCAATCCAGTCAGCGCCACGGTGGGCTGCAGAAGAATGGCCATGCCCTTACTCAGAAAGCTGGCGGGGCTTGAGCATTGGATGCCGATCCATCCCATGGTCCGTTTGCGCAATCCTGACGGCAAGAAGATTCCCCTGCACTGGATGAGGCTCGTGCGACTGGTGGAAGATGGCGTCGCCGAGCTCATCGAAAGCCTTGGATCCGGGGATCTTGTTTCGCTTGGCCTCAGCAGCGGTTTCGTGCAACTTCCGCCCGAAGCTTCGGGTGAAGGCCCGTGGCCTTATGTGCCTTGGGCGTGATCGGCAAGGCTCAGCTGAAATCGCTAATCCGATGCCCATCAGCCTCTGGCAGCGGACCTGATGATCTGCCCGTAGCCTCGACCGAGCCGAGCACAGTAAGCTGTTTCCCGAATTGATCTGTCCTTTCCTTTCAGACCCCGACGGAGTCATCCATGAGTCGAGCATTGTTGGTCATTGACGTGCAGCGTGAGTACTTTGACGGTGCCCTGCCGATCACACATCCAGTCGGCCACCTGGAACGGATCCTCGAAGTCATTGACCATGCAGCAAGTCGGAAGATCCCCACTGCATTCATCCGCCACCACCAACCCGATCCGGACTCGCCGATCTTTCGATTGAACTCGCCGATGTGGGAACTTCATGAGGAAGTAGAATCGCGACCCCGTGATGTCTTGATCGACAAGCAACTTCCCGGCTCTTTCACGAACACGGAATTGAAGACTTGGCTGGACAGTGTCGAAGCCGACACGATCAGCATTGCCGGTTACATGACCCACATCTGTTGCGACACAACCGCCCGACAAGCATTTCACCGAGGCTATCAAGTCGAGTTTCTGAACGATGCCTGCGGAACCCTACCCGTGGCAAATGAAGCTGGCAGCGTCACGGCAGAGCAAATGCAGGAATCGATCCTTGTCGCTCAGCAGATGTTCATCAGTGAAGTCCTCAGCACCAAAGACTGGCTGGCACGAACCGACGCTTGATGTCCATCTTCTAAGCAAGGATATCGGTGATCACGTTGCCATGAACATCGGTCAGCCGGAAGTCACGGCCGGCATAGCGATAGGTCAGCTGTTCGTGATCGAGTCCAAGTAGGTGCAGGATCGTGGCGTGCCAGTCGTGAATATGGCACTCGTTTTCAACGGCCTCGTAGCCGTGTTCATCGGTCGCTCCATAGCTGTAGCCGCCCTTCACGCCGCCGCCCGCCATCCAAGTCGTGTATCCGCGGTTGTTGTGGTTGCGTCCATCCCCACCCTGCGCTGCTGGCGTTCGTCCAAACTCCCCGCCCCAAATGATCAATGTGTCCTTTAGCAAATCCCGTTGCCTGAGATCCTCAATCAAACCAGCAATCGGTTTGTCGCAGGCTTCCGCGCGGGCTTGATGATCCGTTGATAGGTTGACATGTTGATCCCAATTGCCATGCGTCACTTCTACGAATCGTACGCCGGCTTCGATCAAGCGTCTGGCCAGCAAACACTGCTTACCGAAGTTCTCGGTAGCACCCCCATCCGCACCATACATGGATAGGGTCTGTTGCGATTCACCTGACATATCCATCAAAGCAGGTACCGCGTCCTGCATGCGGAACGCCAATTCGTAGGACTCGATCACCCCTTCGACACCGGGTTGATGGAGCCCATCTTTCAATTTCTCGTGATTGAGGGACTGAATGAAATCAAGCTGGCGGCGTTGCTGTTGTTGGCTGAGCTTGGGATTCTTGATGTCTGGAATCGACTCCTCCCCGCCAACTCGCGTCGAACGACTGCGTTGCATGCTGCGGCCCACTTTCGTACCGCCATAGATCGCCGGTAGAAATGAACTCCCGTAGTTTCTCGAGGAACCTGCCGGCGGACTCAAGGATACGAAACCAGGCAGACTGTCGTTCTCGGTACCCAGTCCATAAAGTGTCCACGCACCCAAAGAGGGGCGAATGAATTGAGCGGTACCGGTATGCATTTGTGTCATCGCACCGGGATGCACCGGCTGGTCACACTGCATCGACCTGATCAGGCAGAGGTCATCCGCATGTTTTGCGACTTCAGGAAAGAGATCGGAGATCCACAACCCGCTATCGCCTCGTTGCCGGAATTCCCATGGCGACTTTAGCAATGTGCCGCCGTACTTTCCGCGTTTGCCATGGTCCTTTGTCAGCTGAGGCTTGTGGTCGAAGGTATCGACGTGGGAAGGACCGCCCTGCATGCAGAGAAAAATCACTCGCTTGGCGCGAGCTGGAAAATGCGGTTGCTTTGGTGTCAGCGGGTTGAGTGCCGTTTCGAGACCGCTGTTACCAACCGACCTGTCTCGACCCGAGGCGATGGTGCTGATTCCGGCGAAGGCGAGGTAGCCAAAACCGGCCGATACGTTCTGGAGGATCTGTCTTCGCGAATTCATGGGGTCAACCTTTTCAAGCAAATCGGCAGTTGTGCGGATTCAGGATCGTGGATTGTTTTGGGGGTTCTCACCAAGTGACAACTGGTTCCGATCAATCGATGTAACGAAATTCCGCGGATGCAAACAGACTCTGGCAGAAGGCTGCGAATGCTCGACCGCCACCGGCTGCGACGCTGGGCTGAATCTTCAAACTGCGACAGGAAGGAGGCCGACGCGATACGTTCCTCTCTGCTCGGTGGCCGACCGTAAGCGAGCAGGAACGCGATTTGAATCTGATCGGCAAGTGTTGGCTTCACTCCGCATCGCCCTGCTTGCGAAGGCTTCGCTCTGCTGAATCACAAAAGGATTGTTCAGCATGAACAACGCTTGATTCGCAGTGTTCGACGTCTCGCGTGTGCCGGTGACGGAACTCGAATCGGCAAAGTCGAATACATCCAGGGAACGCGGTTCGTTGTCTCGAACAATCGGAAGGTAAACGCTGCGGTACTTTGCGTCCTCCATGTCCAGTTGCGAAGTAACCTTTCGCATCGCCTCGTTCATCGCAGTCTCAAACGGATTTCCGCCACTAGCGTTGCGTCGCACGGCCATCATCGGGCGTTGAAACGGACTACCGGTGCCAAATCGTGAGGCTGCCGATCCCGGCCGTCCACCTGTTTGAAATCGTCCGCGCATCGATTCGCGAAGTTCTTGATTTGCCGACTCGATTGCCTTTCGGGTGGCTTCTCTTGGATCCCCCAAGAAGCCGCCAACCACCCGCTGATAGCCCGCCTTTGCGACTTCCGACCCACGTGGCCGCTGTAAATCGATCTCCCCGCTGATGCTCAGCATGGCATCCCGAATCGCTTCGGCATCGAGCCGGCGAGGATTCGCCCGCCACAACAGTGCGTTGTCGGGATCATACTGATGGCTCGCCTCGTCGAAGTCGGAGCCAATGCGATACACGTGCGAATTGGCAATGTCGCGCACCAGAGCCTTGATCGACCACCCGGAATCAACCAAACGAACGGCCAAGTAATCAAGCAACTCGGGATGACTGGGAGCTTGCCCGGTCACTCCAAAATTCTCCGTCGACGTCACGATTCCCTGGCCTAGTAACTGCTGCCAAACCCGGTTGACCATGACCCGAGCGGTCAGCGGATTGCGATCGCTTCCAATCCAACGTGCCAACTCAAGTCGTCCGCTTGAATCAGTTGGAATCGACTCGGGGCTCGAACAGAGAACCTGAGGAAATCCGCGTCCGACTTCTTGAGCTGGCTGATCGATCTCGCCTCGCACCAGCACATCGAGCATTGGCCGGCGATGCCCCACGTTCCTGAACACCCATGCAATAGCTGAGAGGATTTCCCTCCGCGTCGACAACGGCCAACTTCGCTGACAACTGGGCCATCTCATTGCTCAAACGCAAACGGTTGCGGATGGCGTTCTGCGTCCCTGCACCGCCCGCGGCAAGAGAGCGACGCCCGTCCGCCGCCTCACGCATCTTGTCAGTCAACTCGCCCCGAAGACTCGCAAGCTCGTCCTTGCTGTAACGCTTGTCAAAGGGATTCGGATCCTCGACAGGCAGTAACAACAGACTGCTACTACGACGCGTTTGGGCAGTACTGAAGTTGCCGTACTGTGACGGAGGATTCCCAAAGTAGGTCGCTGCGTTACGAAAGATCCCAGCCATCGCGTAATAGTCGGTCTGCGGAATCGCATCAAACTTGTGATCGTGGCATCTCGCACAGGCCACACTCATTCCAAGAAACACGCGTGTGGTTGCATCGATCTGTTCATCGATCAGGTCCGCCTCGAATTGCACACGATTCTGTTCGTTTACGTTCTTGGGACCCATCGCCAGGAATGTCGTCGCGATTAGATTCTGCGTCCACTCCTCGTCGGACTCGTCGCAGGAAGGAGGTCGCCTGCGATTTGTTCCTGTACGAATTCGATGAAAGGTTTATCTTGATTGAACGAATCGATGACGTAATCGCGATATCGCCAAGCATGAGGAAACGTCATGTTGACTTCGCGACCGGTCGATTCGGCATAGCGCGCACATCCAGCCAATGCCGCCCCCAGCGTTCGCCAAACTGCTTCTGGTCGAGCAACTCATCGACGACTCTGCGCAACCGCTTGCTGTGGACTCCTTTCCAGTCCGATTGAAACGAAGCAATCTGCTCGGGCGTCGGTGGCAGTCCGGTCAAATCAAAACAAAGTCGCCGGATCACCTGATAGGCTTTGGCATCAGCAGCTGGGCTCAATTCGGATGCCTCCAGGCGAGCCAACACAAAATGATCGATCTCGTTGTTCGGGCCACGCCGCGTCTCGGCAACCGGGGAATCTCTGGTGAACTGGCAGCTGATAAGCCCAGAATGCTCCGTCTAGCATGTTCGATGTCTGCTTCACGATCGATGACTTGATCTCGGCGATGCGGTCTCTCGCGGATCGGGCGCCCCCATCTCGATCCACTTACGAAAGTCCTCAATCACTGCCGCAGAAAGTCTGCGCTTCGGCGGCATCACGAAATCTTCATGGTTGATCGCGTTGAACAGCATGCTCTCCTCCAAGTCGCCCGGCACGACGGCCGGCCCACTACTGCCACCCAGTTGCATCAGCTCCTTGTTGTCCAGTCGCAGCCCGCCGCGCACGTTACCGGCCTGGCTGGAGTGGCATCCGTAACACTCCCTGACCAAGACGGGCCGGATCTTTGTTTCGAAGAAGCCGACTTCCTCCGGCGTCAGCTGCAGCTGCCGGGCCTACCAGTTGGGCTTGAACTGGTAGCGCTGCCGAGGCAACGAGAACCGATGCAGCGATGTACTTGATGAGATAATGCATGACCAACTCGCTACGAAAGACTGCGGCCCAACTCCATGATCTCAACAAGAGGGACCGTTAGCACCTCCGATTTCATTAAAACCGGGAAATTTTGCAGAGGATTCGCCCACCGACATCGCCCTCCGACGATCGCCCGTCCATTGATCGCTTCGCATACTCGACCACGCTTCTCCCATTCTTGTCGGCCCACCCGGCCACCGACCCTTCCGTCCAGCGGATCACGCTTGCTGCTTCCGGAATCGATTGAACCTCGATATTGGGCGACGGTTTCTTTCTTTGCGTCCGCACACCAGCCAGCAGATCGGGTTTGCCCTACTGTCGAATTTCAGTCGGCGTGGATCCAGCAGCGACCAGCTGCTTGGTGCCACGAGCATTCTTCGCCATCGATTACCCTAACCATGGACCAGATTCACAAAGGCCGATTTCCCCCACATTCCCTGCTCCCTGAAGACTTGCGATGACGTACTTGCCTCGATCTTTCCAAGCGATCTTGATGCTGTTGTTGCCTCGGCCTTCCCGGCAACGTCATGCTGGGCGGCCGACTCACGCGAACCGACCCCACTCATCTTTGATACCGATATCGGCAATGATGTCGACGACGTGCTGGCGCTGGGAATGATTCATGCGTTGGAAAGCCGTGGCGAATGCAAGCTGTTCGCAGTGACGATCACGAAAGATCAATGAACTGGCCGCCGCCTTCACCGATGCTGTCAACACGTTTCTATGGTCGGGGTGATGTTCCGATCGGCGTCTGTCGCAGCGGCGTGACGCCTGAAGCAGGCAAATTCAATCCGCTCGCGGAGGTCGAAGGATGGCGATGGTTACCGCTATCCACACGATCTCACCTCGGGAAAGGACGCCCCTGATGCGGTTCAGGTTTTGCGAACGGCGCTGGCGAGTGCGGAGGATGGTACGCGTTGCGATTGCACAAGTCGGCTTCTCGACGAACCTGGCGAACCTTGCTCGATTCCACTCCTGACGACATCAGTCCTCTCTCCGGAGTCGATTTGGTCCGAAAGAAGGTCAAATTACTTTCCATCATGGCTGGAGCATTCACGCAAATCCCAGGCCGTGACGGCAAGCCGTACGATCACAAGGAGTACAACATCATCAAGGACATTCCTTCCGCTCAGAAACTTGCAGCGAGTTGGCCTACCCCGATCGTTTGGAGCGGATTCGAAATTGGAATCTCCATGCCCTATCCTCACAAAGCATCGAGCTAGACTATCGATACGTCGAACATCATCCGCTGGCCGAAGCCTACATCGCCTACAACCCTCCACCTCATGACCGACCTACTTGGGACCTGACCAGTGTCCTCTACGCGGTCCGTCCCGATCGCGATTACTTTGATCTGTCCGCCGCTGGAAATGTCTCGGTTGCCGATGATGGACTGACGACCTTTTCAGAGCTCGTGGCGGCAATCATCACTACCTGAAGGCAAGCGAAGCACAGAAGATTCGATTGACGGCGACACTGGTTGCCTTGTCGAGCCAACCACCATCCGAGCCGGCTACTTCCCACTGATGTGAATTGTCATCGATTGTGAACCATGGGGATTATTGCAAGACGCATGTCCAAGTACCGAAGATCGTCGTGGTAGGATCCATCAACATGGACTTGGTGATCCGCTGCGCTCACTTACCGTATCCCGGGCCAAACGATCATCGCCGAATCATCCGTTGAGATCCCTGGTGGCAAGGGAGCCAACCAAGCGGTCGCGGCTGCCCGGCCGGGTGGCGACGTGACGATGATCGGACGCGTCGGCGATGACTCGATGGCAGATCGATTGGTGCAGAATCTTCAAGTCAGCAACAGATACGAACGATACGGTGTTGCGAACCGAGACTGTGCGAGCGGGATCGCGGTCGTCGCGGTGGAGGCGAGCGGCGAGAATGCGATCATGGTGGTTCCGGGTGCCAATGGCCGTGTCTCCGTCGAAGATGTCGAGGACGGCGGAAGCGATCCTGCGTGAGGCGACGATTGTGCTTCTTGCAGCTTGAGATCCCACTGGCGACGGTCCTGCACGTGATCGAGATCGCCAGGGAGGCAGATGTCCCGGTCGATCCTTGACCCTGCCCCAATGCCCACGTCACTGCCTCCGAAAATCCTTCGCATGTCGACGTGATCTGTCCCAATCAATCGGAAGCGGCCGCGATCGTCGGATATGCTGTGGAGACAGTGCAGCGACGCAAGACGGGCCGCAACAGACCTGCTTGGACCGGGGCCCGGCAGGTGATTGTTACGTTGGCCGACCAAGGAGCGATCATCCACGACGGATCGTCGTCGCATTGGATCGAACCCTTTGAGGTCACGGCCGTCGACACAACTGCGGCGGGCGACGCATTTGCCGGAGCACTGACGGTAAGGTTGGCGGAAGGGCGCATCGCTGCTGACTCGGCGCGTTTTGCCGCGGCTGCCGGCGCGATCGCTGCGACACGACTGGGAGCGCAACCCGCCATGCCGACACGTCATGAGATCGAACAATTGATCGATCAGTCGGGCGTTTGAATCAGGCGTTCATGATCAACTGCATCAAGCAAACATCGCGGAGTATCCTCTCATGACTCGTCGTCTTCTTCTCTCACTTTTTCTGTTCGCTGGTTGCAGCTCGGCAAGTGATCGTAGTTCAGAAACCTCTCGGCAGCCGCCGGAGAGAATGGCGAAAAGCCAAGCATCGCCCTGATCATGAAGTCGCTGGCGAATGACTTTTTCTCCGCCATGGAGGCTGGTGCCAAATCGCACCATGCGCATGCATGCCGACGAGTACGAGTTGCTTGTCCAACGGAATCAAAGATGAATCGGATCTCGGTCGTCAGGTCGCTCTTGGTCGATGAGATGGTCGCCTCAGGCGTCGACGCCATCGTGATTGCCCCGGCTGATTCCAAAGCGCTCGTGCCGGCCCTGCGGAAGGCAATCAAAGCGGGCGTCGTCGTGGTCAATATCGATAATCGCCTGGACGCACAGGTTCTGCAAGCAGGAGGACGTCATGATTCCGTTTGTGGGGCCCGACAATCAAGCCGGAGCGAAGAAAGTGGGTGACTATTTGGCCAGTAAGCTGGCCAAAGGCGACAAGGTGGCGGTGCTTGGAAGGCAAGACGACCGCCTTCAATGGCGTCCAACGCCGACTCGGATTTCGAAGCGGCCATGAAAGACGCCGGAATCGAAATCGTCTCGAGCCAATCCGCCGATTGGGAAACCAACAAAGCGAATACGATAGCCGCATCAATGCTCAGTGAGCATCCTGAAATCAAAGCGATTCTCGCCGCCAACGACTCCATGGCGATCGGAGCGGTAGCAGCTGTCAAATCCGCTGGCCGGACTGGGGATGTCATCATCGTCGGATTCGACAACATTCCAGCTGCTCAAGAACTGATCCGCGAGGGAAAGGTTCTGGCAACCGCCGACCAACATGGGGATCAGTTAGCGGCCTTTGGAATCGAAATCGCACGCGAGATCCTCGGCGATCCGAGCTGCAACTCCGGCCGACGTGGAAACGCCGGTTGACTTGATCACCGCGGAGAGTCTTGCGTATTGATGCCGAACCCCTTGCTGTCGATTCAGGATCTGACCAAATGTTATGCGGTCAATGTACTGGACCATGTTCATTTTGATCTGCGCCGCGGCGAAATCCATGCGTTGCTCGGATCCAACGGCGCGGGCAAGAGCACCCTCTGTCGGATCATTGCCGGGCTGATCACCCCCACATCGGGATCGATGCGACTTGACGGGGAATCCTACTCGCCCTCCGGAAAACAGGAGGCCGAGCGACAAGGGATCCAAATCGTCCAGCAAGAACTATGCTTGATTCCAACCCTATCGGTCGCAGAGAACGTGTTGCTCTCGTGCATGCCTCACAGAGCTCGGCGTGATTCGCCGGCAACAGCTTCATGAGCAAGTGCGAAGCGTCGCGCTCGATCGCGTTGGCTTGAGTGACATCGATCCCGACACTCCCACCGGGTCACTTGGGATCGGACATCAACAGCTCATTGAAATCGCCACGGCACTTGATCGCGATTGCCGCGTCTTGATCCTGGATGAACCAACCAGTGCGTTGAGTGCGGGTGAGGCGGAGAACTTGTTCGGATGGCTTGATCGTTTGCGTGACCAAGGAATCGGCATCATCTACATTTCTCACCGTTTGGACGAGGTCGCCAGATTGCCAATCGCGTCACCGTGCTGCGCGATGGCCGGCATGTCTGCACTTGCGAAGCCACCGAGCGGTATCGACCGAGTGAAATGGTCGGCATGATGACCGGAGAATCAACATTCAGTGACGCTGGCGAATGTTTCGATCCTTTCGGACCGATCGAGTGGCACTCCGCGCCGAGAATTTTTCGCGAGGAAGGTTGTGCGAGACGTGTCTTTCCAGGTCCACGATGGCGAGCGACTGGGCATCGCGGGCCTGGTCGGTGCAGGACGAACCGAACTGCTACGGCTGATTTTTGGCGCCGACCGGGCGGAATCAGGCAACGTTACGGCTGGGTCACGAGCGGTCCGACCACGGCGATTCCGTCATCCCCACGAAGCAGTCGACGCTGGTCTGGCGATGGTCACCGAGGATCGCAAGAGCAACGGACTATTGCCTCCCACTTTCGATTCGCGAGCAACACTTCGATCGCCATCGCTGTCGCCGTCGATTCTCCCGCCATGGATTGGTCCAGCGCACTGCGGAGCACGAAAAGGTCTCCGAGATCATCGCCAGGATTTGGAGGTTCGCTGCCCCGACATTGAACAAGCAATCCAGACACTGAGCGGGGGCAACCAACAGAAAGTCGCGATCGCCAAATGGTTGCTGCGAGAAGCCGATGTCTTCTTGTTTGACGAACCAACACGGGGAATCGATGTGGCCGCCAGACGCAGAATCTATCGACTGATCGAATCGCTGGCAGCCGAGGGGAAGGCGATTGTGATCGTCAGCAGTGATTTGGATGAGCTGCTGGAGACATGCGACCGAATCGCAGTGATGTCGGCCGGAAAGCTGGTCGCAACTTTTCACACGTGGAGACTGGTCGGTGGATCGAATCACTCAGGCCGCCTTTTCGGAACACATCGGTAACATCAGGATGAAGAAGTCGCGACCGTTCCGTCCATTCGCTTCTGCAATACGCCGGACTGATCGGCTGTGCTGATGCTGCTGATCCTGATCTTTGGATTCTCGAGCGAGAACTTCCTGAAGCCGGCGACGTTTGTTTCGATCGCAAACCAGATCCCCGATCTGACCTTGATCGCTGTCGGCATGACGCTTGTTTTGGTCGTCGGTGGCATCGACTTGTCGGTCGGTTCCATGCTCGCCTTGTCGTCGGCAGTGCTGGGTGCACTGATGGCGGACCGCGGTTGGTCGCTTTGGGCATCGATTCCTTTCTGTGTGCTGACGGGAGCCGCCTGCGGCTTGTTCAATGGCTGCGTCTCGGTGCTTGCAAAGATCCCGTCATTCATCGTCACGCTCGGCATGCTCGAGATCGCGCGGGGTGCGACCAAAGTGGTGACTCAATCGCAAACCAAGTACATTGGCTCCGCAGTCGAGGTGATCAGCGAACCAATCGCGGGAATCTTGCTCTCGCCGGCCTTCCTGATCGCGTTGATCGCGGTTGCTGGGGGACAGTTTCTGCTGTCCAGAACGGTATTCGGTCGCTACTGCATCGCGATTGGAACCAATGCGGAAGCAGTTCGAATGTCGGGAATCCGATCGGCACCCTACTCGATCGCGGTGTTTGTTCTTTGCGGAACGCTCTGCGGC
This sequence comes from Pirellulaceae bacterium, assembly GCA_963767665.1. Lineage (GTDB taxonomy): Bacteria > Planctomycetota > Planctomycetia > Pirellulales > Pirellulaceae > Rubripirellula. The sequence continues at coordinate 974,524 of CAVYFC010000008.1, read as the reverse complement.
TGGCCGGCCTGACCTACACGTCGAAACTTTCCACGGCCGATCCGAACGCCGCAATTGGAATCGAGTTGTCGGCGATTGCCGCATGCGTGATCGGGGGAACGAGTCTTGATGGGGGGACGCGGAAACGTGATCAGCTCGTTTCTCGGAGTGCTGATCATTGCGGTGCTGCAGACCGGACTGGCTCAGATTGGAATGACCGACCCGATGAAGCAGATCATCACGGGCGGGGTCATCGTGATCGCCGTCCTGCTCGATGCCGTCCGCATGCGATGGGGTGATCGCAGTTCGTAAGCTAGCGTTCCAAGCATGCGTGACTGGCCGCGTCGGAACTCCCTGCGATCAAGATAGCGACCACGCGGTACAAATGAATGAGCTGGACATCGCCACTTTGGCGGCCAATCGTAACCCGAAGCGTTAGTTTTCAAGTTGCGTTTTTGCTGCCGCACGAGGATTTTCATTATCCGACGCGTCAGCGAGTCGATGTCAATCTCGATTTTCCTCGCTGACGCGTCGGGTTATGAAAAAATCGCAACTTCAAAGAGCATCAGCGAGGAAACAGGTTGCACCAAATTTGCCCGCGCACGCTTCGGGTTGGGATACTCGGCGAAGTCGACAAGAGTGTGCGTCCGCCAGTCAGGTGTCCATTGGAAGTCAGACGGATACCGAAATACTTGTCGGGCTTGCGAGGCCACGTCAAAAGCCACCCGATTCGTTGCGGTTTGAGCACGCAGAGTGTGCCGGCCCCTATCAAATCCTGTCGCCTCGGCCTCCTGCAAATCATTGTCATCAATGGACTTGCGGTCGCGTGCCTGCATCATGCCCCCCGAGAAATTCGATGGCCTTTCCAGTGATGCTCTCTATAATGAGGTCAAGGCGACGTCAGTCTCTCCTCGCACTCGGTGATGCCATCTGGACATCCACCCTAGCCCGTGCGTGGGATCGCCTCGCGAATCACTCGAGTCGACCATTGCGTTGGATCGGTCGATCTCCCTGATCTTGTCGCGTCTCGTCTCCCTGACTTGAGGGGGGCCTCACATCATCATGTCCAAATCATCTGACATCCTGCGTCTGTATTCCGAAGCTTATGAGCGAGAGAAACGTCAAACGTTCTCGCTCAAGGAATACCTGGAGACGGCCAGTCGACGATCCATCGCTTTACGCCAGTGCGGCGGAACGGATGGTCGAAGCGATCGGCGAACCAATTCATGTCGACACTGCGAGTGATCCGCGACTGGGTCGGATCTTCATGAATCGCACCATCAAGACCTATCGGAGCCTTTCAATGAGTTCTATGGGTTGGAAGAATGCGATCGAGCGAATCGTTGGCTTCTTTCGCCATGCCGCCCAGGGACTGGAGGAGCGAAAGCAGATTCTCTATCTGCTGGGACCGGTGGTGGCGGCAAGAGTTCGCTTGCCGACACGCTGAAGAAGCTGATGCAGACGCGACCCGTCTATGTCTTGTGTGCGGGGGACGAAATCAGCCCCGTGTTCGAGAGTCCGTTGGGACTGTTCGATCCAGAGATCGATGGGAACGGTCCTGGAAGACGACTACGGCATTCCCCGACGTCGCCTGACCGGATACATGTCGCCATGGGCGCTGAAGCGACTGGACGAGTTCGGCGGTGACATCTCAAAGTTCTCGGTCGTTCGATTGATGCCTTCGGAACAAAGACGCTGCCTGGTCGCCAAGACCGAACCGGGCGATGAAAACAACCAAGACATCTCTTCGCTTGTTGGTCGCGTCGACATCCGCAAACTTGAGCACTTCTCGCAAGATGATGCCGATGCTTATTCCTACACCGGCGGGCTGAACCGGACGACGCAGGGCTTGCTCGAGTTTGTCGAGATGTTCAAAGCTCCGCTGAAGATGCTTCATCCGTTGTTGACCGCCACCCAGGACGGCACCTACGTCGGCACCGAGAACGTCGGAGCGATGCCCTACCAAGGGATCATCGTTGCGCACAGCAACGAGTCGGAATGGGAATCCTTCAAGGCGAACCGAAACAATGAGGCGTTTCTCGATCGGATCTGCGTGGTCAAGGTTCCCTACTGCCTGCGCGTCACCGAAGAGCGAATGATCTATGACAAGTTGATCGAGAACTCCAAACTCGGATCAGCCCCTTGCGCCCCCGACACCTTGACATGATGGCGCGATTCTCGGTGCTGACGCGTCTGAAAGAGCACGAGAATTCAAATCTCTACTCCAAAATGCGTGTCTACGACGGCGAGTCGCTCAAGGACACCGATCCCAACGCAAAGACCGTGCAGGAGTATCGCGACGCGGCGGGGGTGACCGAAGGCATGGAGGGCGTTTCGACACGTTTCGCCTACAAAATTCTCTCCGAAACCTTCAACTTCGATACCGATGAAGTTGCGGCCGATCCTGTTCATCTGATGTACGTCTTGGAAAAGGCGATTCGGCGCGAGCAGCTTCCCGAAGAAACGGAGCGACGATATCTGGAGTTTGTCAAGGAAGAACTGGCAACGCGGTACGCCGAGTTCATCGGCAACGAGATTCGCAAAGCCTATCTTGAGTCCTACCACAGTTATGGACAGAACTTGTTCGATCGTTACATCGCTTATGCCGATGCCTGGATCGATGACCAGGACTACAAGGATCCCGATACCGGACAATTGATGGATCGGGAAATCTTGAATGAGGAACTCGAGAAGATTGAACATCCCGCCGGAATCGCCAACGCGAAAGACTTTCGCTACGAGGTGGTGAAATTTGCGCTGCGGGCACGTGCCAAGAACAATGGGCGCAATCCTGAGTGGACATCTTATGAGAAGATTCGAGATGTGATCGAGCGTCGAATGTTCACCCAGATTGAAGAACTGCTTGCCGGTGATCAGCTTTGGTGCCAAGAAGGACAACGAAGCCGAGCAAAAGCACAACGAGTTCGTCGAACGGATGACCAGCGCGGATACACTCGGCGCCAAGTACGACGCCTCGTGGACTGGTACATGCGGATCAGCAAATCTGGATAGGGAGGTCAGTGCCATGCATGTGATCGACGGCGTGAGAATCCGAAATCGAAGAGCCTTGGAAACCGCCAACGGTTCATGCGTCGTGTTCGCTCTCACATTCGTGAAGCGGTTCGCGAGGCCATTCGGCATCGCAAGGTTTCCGATCTTGGCGAGCAGCGAACAGGTGTCGATCCGCTCAAGCGACCTGCAGCGAACCCTCCTTTCATCTCGACTCGGCCACAGGCAAGCGGGATTTTGTCCTGCCAGGGAATCAAGGTTATCAACGCGGCGATCGCATTCGCAAGCCGCGTGGCGGCGAGGGAGGAGGCGGCGCAGTCGGGAGATCCCGACGGGGATGGTGAGGATCCCTTTGTCTTCAAACTCTCACGCGAAGAGTTCCTGGATCTCTTCTTCGAGGATCTTGGAACTTCCCAACCTAGCGAAGCGAAAGCTCAAGACGATCGCTTCTCGTCCAGGTCTCGGGCCGGTTATGCCAAGCGATGGGTCGCCAAGTCGCCTGAACAAACGGGAAACCATGCGCCGGAGCCTGTCCCGAAGAATTGCTCTCGGGCGTCCAGGCTACGATGCCTGCTTGCATGGCCGAAGCAGGAACTTGAACAGGCCGAGCAGGAGGGAGACGCCGAGCAAGTCGCGCGACTTCGTCTGCTGGTCGAACAAATCCGAACTCGGATGCGGGCGATCACCTTTCTCGACAAAGTCGACCTTCGCTACAACCGCTTTGAGCCGAGACCCAAAGCAACGACCCAAGCGGTCATGTTCTGCTTGATGGACACGTCCGCATCGATGACCGAATCACTCAAAGACCTGGCCAAGCGATTCTACATGCTGCTGCATCTGTTCCTTGACACGCCACTATCGATCGGTCGAGATCGTTTTCATTCGTCACACCTACACCGCATCGGAAGTTGACGAGGAGACATTCTTTCACGGGCGAGAGACGGGAGGCACGATCGTTTCCTCGGCACTGGAGGAAATGAGCAAAATCATCCAGCAACGATACCCGGTAGAACGATTGGAACATCTACGCTGCACAAGCGTCTGATGGGCACAACTTCGATCACGATATGAAACGCACCGTCGAGCTACTTGAGAACGAAATTCTTCCCCGATGTCAGTACTATGCCTACATCGAGGTCATGGACGAGACACGTCGAATCCGAAAGCATTCTTGTGGGCAGGCTATACGTCTCTGCTTGCCAGCTACGACCACTTTGCTCGGGCGAGCGTGAGCGACCCGGCAGACATCTATCCAGTGTTTCACAAGCTTTTCGCCAGCACGCGTGCTCGCTAGCGTCTGGTGGCTTGGTGGTGGGTCAACATGGGCAACAGTCAATTACTCTACAGCGGCTCCGAGTGGAATTTCGATCGCCTCCGTCAGAGCGTACGAGGCTATCGAGCAGGTTGCATCTGGACGGACTGGGGCTCAATCCCTATCGGAATCAGATTGAAGTCATCACCAGCGAGCAGATGCTGGACGCTTATGCGGCCACCGGCATGCCGCTGATGTACTCGCACTGGTCATTCGGAAAACAGTTCGCTCGCGAAGAACTGCTGTATCGCAAAGGTGCGAGTCTTTGGCTTATGAGTTGGTCATCAATTCGGATCCTTGCGTTTCGTACGTGATGGAGGAGAACACGATGACAATGCAGGCGCTCGTCATCGCTCATGCAGCCTTCGGCCATAACCACTTCTTCAAGAACAACCATCTGTTCCGCCAGTGGACGAGAGCCGATCGCGTTTTGGATCAACTCTCCTATGCCAAACGGTTCATCGCCGAGTGCGAGCAGCGTCATGGCGTGCCTGCAGTCGAGAGCGTACTGGATTCTGCGCATGCCCTGATGTCGCATGGGGTAAATCGCTACCTGCCTCATCATCCGATTCGTTCTTCGGATCATGCGGATCAGCGCCAAGGCCCGCGTCGCTTATCAGGAATCGACGTACAACGATCTATGGCGAACGCTACCAGCACCCAACAAGGATTCGCAGAACCTGGCTTCGCCAGACCAGTCTGAGTCGGCTGAACCAACTCAGTCCGCATATCTTCCCGAGGAGAACCTGCTGGGTTTCCTGGCACTCCATGCACCCAAGCTCAAGGACTGGCAACGGGAAGTGCTAGAGATCGTGCGTCGCATGGCACAATACTTCTATCCTCAACGCCAAACGAAGCTGATGAATGAAGGATGTGCGACCTTTGTCCATTACGAGATCATGAATCGGTTGTACCAGGCCGGCCGGATTGATGAAGGCGCGATGTTGGAGTTCTTGCACATGCACTCCAGCGTCGTCGCTCAACCTCAATTCAACTCTCGTCGATTCTCTGGCATCAACCCATATGCCCTGGGCTTCGCGATGATGCGGGATATCCAACGCATCTGTGATCAACCGGACGAAGAGGACTTGCAGTGGTTTCCCGAGTTTGCCGGCAATGGTGAGGCCTTGGCGACCTTGCGCGATGCCTGGTCCGAATACCGAGACGAGAGTTTTGTGCTTCAATTCTTGAGTCCAAGGCTGATCCGAGAGATGCGTCTGTTTGCCGTCGGCGATACAGCCGATCGACCTTACATGACAGTGGATGCGATCCACGACGAAGCTGGCTATCGTGAGATTCGTCGTCGATTGGCTGACCTTCATGACCTTTCCAAGCGGGAGCCCGAGATTGAAGTCACCGAGGCAGATTTGAAAGGAAACCGGCGACTGGTGCTGACGCATCGTGTTCGTGAAGGCAGACTACTGGACAAGGACGACTGCAACCGCACACTCCGGCACGTCGCAAATCTGTGGGGCTATCGCGTCCGCCTGATCGAAGTCGACTCACAAACCGGCAAGATGCTCTGTGAGTACGACGTGATTGCCATGCCATAGAGCATTTTCAACTCTAACGTAGCCAGCTGGAAAAGGGGTCAGGCCCCAATAGCCACAAGCGGCCCGAAGGGTGCTTCGCACTATTGGGGCCTGACCCCTTTTCCAGCAACGCACATGAAAAATGAAAACGCTCTAGCCATCTGCATCAAGAAGAACGCCCCGATCGGCAGCCGCAGGGTGACGGGAAGCGAAGAAAGCAACGTCTCCCACCGACCGCGTGATGACGAGCCAAAGAGCAGCCCTGCGGGACGCTCAATGACGGTACTCAGGAACCTCTCCTCCGTCGACCGATGCATTGGCTCGATGGACCACCATGTCGAGGTCAAAATTCATCAATCGAACGGAGCCATCTGCCATGGCTACATTCCATCCGGCGGGATGCGCACTACCGAAATCATGACAGACCAGACAGTTATTGATGGAGTCAATCTTGGGAACTGCGCGATGCGTATCGCACATACGAATGGGACGAAACACCCGAATCATGGTATCCGGCCAGAGGCGCACGATCTCCAAAACAATCACCCGTCTGGTACTTCAGCGAATCCATGGCCTTCTCGCCTAGTAGATAGGTGTAGCTAAGACCGTCAAAGACACGATTCATCTTGACTCGCTTTCCAAGTATCCAGATTCCGTCACTCATCGTATGAATGATGCGATCATCGATCTCCGAAACGTAAGCCGGCCCACCATTCATGGCATAATCCGTTCTCGCCCCGCGATCGCCATAGCGAGAAACAAAGGGCTCCACCAATGGATAGGAATCGGCGTCGCGGCGTGTTGGACAGTGGAAGGTATCGACTGGTGCCCGTACCAACGTCTCGATCCGTGGCGTCGGTGTGAGTGACCGATTCTCAGCGAGCCTCGAGAGGCCAGCCGCAAGTGTTCCCTGCTCCATGAATGCAAGAGCCTGAACTGGCCAAGGGCCGCCGGAGTAAAGAAGATCGCGACTTCGAGGCAGCTCCTGCGCGACAAGCAAGGGAGCTCGTTCCCCTGCATATCCTGGCAACTCTTTGTAGATCGATTCGTAGTTGTGGCATGCCAGAGCGATTTGTCGAATGTTGTTACGACATCGCGTTTGCCTCGCGGCTTCTCGGGCCGCCTGAACTGCGGGCATCAGCAAGCCGACCATGATGGCTATGATCGCGATGACCACAAGTAATTCAACCAGTGTGAACGCCGATCGTACGCCAGGCCGACAACCCATCGAGTGTTTGCCTAAGAAGGTTAGCGAAACCGAAAGCCAAGCTTGTTGTAGTCGACTGACAAACCACGCGTCAACCAATTCGGCGTCACCGACATCCCTCGTTTCAGCAAATTGACTACCTGATCCAGAACTGCAAGACGTCCTCCGTTTGGTCACGATCAAGGAATTCGTGAGCCAGCAACTCGTCGGCCAGGGCCGAAACTGCCGGCCAAAGGCGATCACTGCGAAGGAGCCGCTCCAGACGGAGCGTCAGAAGCCACAAGACTTGGCTCCTCTTGGTCGCATCCGTCGCGAAGGCATGACCAATCTCCCAGGCCCTCGTCCAGTCGTCCTGCCAGGGGCCGAAGGAATCGGGCGCGAACCTTTCCCCTCGATAGACCATTTCGGCAGCTGGACCCGCCAGAACGGTGAGAACTTCACGCTGCAATTGCCAGTCGCCGAGTGGGTCAACACGACCCCAGTGAATACGACAGTCCCCGAATCGCTCGGGCAAATGATCATCGGACTCGCCGCCCAGTTGCAGCGACTCGACCACACCTCCCAAGGCATACGCGATCACGGCGTGACCGGCCTCGTGGTAAGCCGTTTGTGTTTCCTCATCATCCAAAATCGATCCACCTATGCTAAACTCGGGGCTTGCGAATATACCCTCGCGGCCAGATAGCGACACCGAATCAACCTTGGAATCACTCCGAACATGAAAGCGCTGCTACTAACCGAATACAAGAAGATGCAATTGACAGACGTCGAGGAACCAGAGGTTGGTCCTGACGACGTGCTGGTGCAAGTGGAAGCATGTGGAATCTGCGGCAGCGACATTCATGGCTACGACGGCAGCACAGGACGGCGAATTCCGCCACTCGTGATGGGTCATGAAGCGGCAGGAATCGTCGTGGAAGTCGGCGAGAATGTCACCGACCTACCCAAGGGAACGCGTGTCACCTTCGACTCGATGGTCTCCTGTGGCAAGTGTGATTTCTGCCGAAGTGGCGATGCCAATCTCTGTGACAATCGCATGGTGCTCGGAGTCTCTTGCGGCGATTACCGTCGACATGGCGCCTTCGCCGAGCGAATCAGCGTACCCCGACGAATCGTCTATCGATTGCCGGATACCTTGCCGTTTGAACAAGCGGCTTTGGTGGAGGCCGTTTCCGTTGCCGTCCATGCTGCGAACGTCACGCCGATCCGTCTCGGTGATACCGCCGTCGTCGTCGGCGCGGGGATGATCGGACTGCTGACGATCCAAGCGGCGAGAGCGGCAGGCGCCTCTCAAGTCATTGCAGTTGATTTGAATGAGAAGCGACTGGCAGTTGCCAGAGACCTTGGTGCTGACCATGTCTTGCATGGCGAGAAAGAGGATGTGCCTGCGAAGGTACGTGAACTGACGGGAGGGAGAGGTGCGGATGTTTCGTTGGAGGTCGTCGGTGCAACCGCCACCATCAAGACTGCCATCGAATCGGTACGCAAAGGTGGTCATGTGACCCTGGTCGGAAACGTCTCGCCCACCATCGAACTGCCGCTGCAGTCGGTGGTTACCCGCGAGATCACGCTTCGAGGAACCTGCGGTTGCAATGGTGAGTACCCACAATGCATCGACTTGATGAATCGTGGAATCATCAATGTCCTGCCATTGATTACCGCCAAGATCTCCCTTGCCGATGGACCTCAGTGGTTTGAACGCCTGCATGCAGGCGATCCGAACCAGATGAAGGTCGTCGTCAAGCCGCAGCAGCCTTAAGACAGTCCGATCGAAGCCATCGTCAACTGGCAACGGAGTCGCAGGCAACCCAAGTCGCGGTTCGCGGCGGGCCGTTCGCCGCATGAGCGCGAGGGTTAGAGGGATTGGTCAGGAACCGTGGCGTTTCACCATCACGACCTCGGTGCGACCCGAGTGAAAAACGATGTCGTCCATGAAACTCGTCATCAGCATCAGGCCTCGACATTGCTCGAGCTCAAATGACTCTGGAGTCCCCGGCGCTGGAGTCAAACGCGTGAGTCGCCCCGGACCACTATGCGAAACCAAGATTCGCGTATCCGACGATCCGACGGAAACCTTGAGGTCAACCGTCCGATCGCAGTAGGGCGGCTTGCTGGCTCGCTTTCGAAGGTCTTGGGCTCCCGTGGGATCGCCCGATAGCAGGCGACTGACGAAGGTGTCTTCATCCTTGACCTCCAAGTTGCCATAGCAAATCGCGTTGAAGATCGCGCTAGCCAAAGCCGTACCAACACGAATCCGTTGTGTCGCGTTCAGATGCAAGGTCGCCGCCATCGCCTGAACCACAAATAGGACCGAGGGCTCAATCACTTCGATATGATTTCGCAGCCGAAAACTGAACTCCGGGCGGCGCAATCGCCCAGGAAACTCATGGAAGATCGCATCCACTTGTGCCATGCGAAGCGTTTGTCGAACCACATGATTCAGCAGCGTCTTGATCGAGTTCTTGGGGACAAAGTTGGCGGCACCCAAGGCTAGCGCATCGACGGCAAGACTCTCCGAACCTCTCGCGGTCACCACGATCGAGGGAATGGATGGTGTTAGCCGGACAATCTCCTGAACCAATTCCTGGCCATTCATCTCTGGCATTCGTAAGTCGGTGATCACAAGATCTGGCTTGGAGGCCTTGATCGCGTCGATCGCCTGACGCCCGTCCGCTACGCTCGTGACCTGGTGCGAATCCGCCTCCAACACGGAGCGGATGAGTGCGGTATGTGTGGGACTGTCTTCAGCCAAGAGAATCGATGCCATGGGCCTGCAACCGTGAATTGCTCGCAGCGAATCCTTTCCAAGTATGATGAGACACCCTCCGTTGTACCCCATTCCATCCGGGCAGTGGACCGAGTGGAACACTTTTGAACGTCATCCGAGTCTCCCAAGTCTCCCCGTCCTACGAGTGAGTCATGTCTCGAATCCTATCTGTAGCATGGTTGGTTGCCGGTCCTGTCTTGGGAGGCATCTTCTTGGCGGCAAGTCTCGCCTGGTGCGATGGTCCTGATGACAATCGACCCGATTCCGTACGGCCCATTCCTCCCCTTGGGATCGAGATTGACGCGGCAAGCCGTGAGGCACTTGCGTGGCGATGCAAAGCGATCCGGCGCAGTGGCAGGCCCTGTTGGCGAACATCGACTCGAAGAAAGAGTCGCAAATGGCGAGTGACGACTCAGCAGTCGCGATCGAGTCGCTGACAAGTGAAGTGCTTGTGTTTCCTCGCGCGATCGAGCTCGCCCTCGAATTTGGTCAATTCCATAAGCCGAGAGAACTGAACGTCGCCTCCGAGATGCTGGATGAGGCAAACCGTCGTCTGGAGATCGTCCGGGACGGTGGCGACTGGTCCGACGTGGTTGGGCTCTCACGAGCCGCGGGACCTCACACGATCATCGGAGGTTACCAGTCCAGGATTGATGGCTCCTATCAACCTTACGGCTTGGTGATTCCTGCGGGACTGACTCAAGATCTCGAGCGTCCTCGTCGACTCGATCTCTGGTTCCATGGCCGTGGTGAAACACTGAGTGAGCTCGCATTCTTAGGGCAACAGCGCGAAAGCACGGGGCAATACACACCGGAAGACACGCTGGTCCTTCACCCATACGGTCGCTACAGCAATGCCTTCAAATTTGCGGGAGAGACGGACGTTCTCGAAGCACTTCAATACATTCAGCAACGACTCGCCATTGATGAAGACCGCATCAGCGTTCGTGGTTTCTCGATGGGAGGTGCCGCATGTTGGCAATTTGCCACCCACTACGCGGATCGCTGGTTCGCAGCCAACCCAGGAGCTGGGTTCTCGGAAACGCCAGAGTTCCTCGCGTTCTTTCAGGAGGAGAACGTACGCGGCAGTGCACCCTGGTATCAACAGAAGCTCTGGCAACTTTACGACTGCCCCCTCTGGGCCCGCAACCTTCTCCATTGCCCCACCATCGCTTACAGCGGTGCGTTGGACAAGCAGAAACAGGCGGCTGACGTGATGTCCCAATCACTGGCCGAACTGGGTGTTGATTTAGTCCATGTGATTGGCCCCGAGACCGCACACAAGATCCATGATCAATCCAAGTTTGAGATTGCAGCGAGGATGAAGCAACTGGCTCGACGAGCATCGCCGCGATCACCGGCACGAATTGAGTTCACCACCGTCACACTTCGATACCATCGCATGCACTGGATCGATGTGCGTGGGTTGATCGAGCATTGGTCTCCTGCCACCGTGTCCGCGGAGGCGAGTGAATCAGCAATCCGTGTCAACACCAGCAATGTCAGCCACCTCCGTTTTGCTTTTGGTCCAGGAGAATGGCAAGGTACCGCCAACGGTCCAATCTTCATCGACATTGACAATCAATCTCTGCAAGGTCCCGTCGTGAAGTCGGACCGGTCGTGGAGTTGGGAAGTGGAGCTCCATGAGGGTTCGTGGCAGGGAGCCGATTCCGATGTTGGGCTACGCAAGCGTCCTGGCCTGCAGGGCCCGATCGACGATGCGTTCATGGACACGTTTCTGTTTGTTCTGCCGAGTGGCAAAAGTAGCGATCCGATCCTTCAAGAGTGGGTGGACGCAGAATCGATCCACGCCATGCTTCACTGGCGCAAGCACTTTCGCGGCGACATTCGTCAGAAGCTTGACCGTGACGTAACCGACGAGGACATCGCCTCGGCAAATCTTGTTCTCTTCGGGGATGCGGAATCCAATCGGATGATTGAGCGCATGTCGGCCGATCTCCCCGTCCGCTGGTTGGCAGAGACGATCGAGATCGGCGAACACTCGGTACCGCGAAGTGGACATGCTGCAGCGTTGATCTATCCAAATCCGCTGAATCAGAATCACTACGTGGTACTCAACAGCGGCTTTACATTTCGAGAGTACGACTACTTGAACAACGCGAGACAGACACCAAAGCTACCCGACTGGGCATTGATGGACGTCACGGAGGGCTCAACGAGCCAGAATCCGGGTCACGTCCTCCGGGCCGGCTTCTTTGATGAACGTTGGCTTCCCTAGACTAGAGCATTTTCAACAATAACATAGCCAGCTGGAAAAGGGGTCAGGCCCCAATAGTGCGAAGCACCCTTCGGGCCGCTTGCGGCTATTGGGGCCTGACCCCTTTTCCAGCAACGCACATGAAAAATGAAAACGCTCTAGTGGATGACGATGTTCCGACCGACAAGGCTATGGAACCAATGCCATCGAACCGGGATGCCACGTCCAGGATTGGACTGCGTCTCGAGGGACTCTTTCGAGATTGGCGTAGCCTCCATGCTCAGGACCCATGCCTTACGATGGGCCTCCAAGCCCATCGACTCGAGCGTTTTGAGGTTTTTCTTAGGAGACCAGGACATCTCTTGGCCTACGGATGATCCCACATCAATGATCAAAATGGTCTTGCTGGAGCGACCAGTCGACGGGCTTGGAAGCCCATCGTACATGTTTCCAGACGGAACCTCGCACCATCAGTGGTTTCGAAGCAAATGCGAGTCTCGGAGCGACTCGCCGACATAACGATCATCCGTTGGGTCCGAGACAAACCGAACAGTGAGCTGCCCCAACTTGGAAAGGTGCGTTTTCTTCGCGAATCAACGAAGACGAATCGCTGCATGGATCACTCCATGGATCGCTGTCATGCTCGCCGGAAGTGTTCGAATCGTCCTGGCAGTCCATTTGTTGCAAGGCTTTTGAACGAGATCCGACGAAGGCGGCGATCGGTCGTTCGGCTGTTTGCCGACGAACAGATCTCAGGGAACGTTCCATGGCCGCTAAACGTTCGATTGCTTCCGCAGCAACGTGCTGTGCCGTGCATTGCTTCTGGCTGGGGGCCAACTCCGCCAAGACAGCAATCTCGGCTTGAACACGAACCAGATCCTCCAAGATCGATTCGCCGAACCCCATCGCGAACTCGATAGCGCTGCTGGAATTCGCTCGTGTTGACTCCATCAAGGAATCAGCTATCCCCTGCGGGGACGCGTGATGCTGCCCCGCATCGTCAATCGCTGTCTCGGAGGAGGCAACGTCATCGATCCGAGTCCGATGCGAGTCTTGGGGGGTGTATCGATCTGCTTTCTCACTACGATGGATCGCGACTTCCGGCGGCGCATCGACACCCAACTGAACCTTGGACCGTTTGATGCCGAGCACCCGCACGATCACTTTGTTGTCACCGATTTCGACCGACTCTCCTAGCTTACGTGACAGCACCAGCATGGCTTCCTCCTGTGAAGTGATCCTGTTCAGGCGAAAATTGTAGCGAACCCAACAGGTGAACACAAGTACATTCTTGAACCCTTCTACACATCCGATCCGTAGCGAGAGAATGATCGGTTGATGGAGCGGCCCGCCAAGCGAATTTTCGGGTTGAGACGAGCAAGGGGATAGCCGGTGCTTGTCCTTGGCCACCGGCGGGCTCACTTTCGAGAACCCCTTGGCCCCGTCATACTCGTCCTCAGAAACGATGCGAATGACCGATCTGGAGCGGTAAATGTGCGGTATCACCGGTGCGGTTTGGCAACACCCACGAGAGGCAGTCTCCCCGGAATTGCTGAACAGAATGACCGAGGCCATCGCGCATCGCGGTCCGGATGACTCGCAAACGTGGCGATCGACCGATCATCGAGACGCCTATGGCCGACCGATCGGAGTGGCCCTCGGCTTCCGGCGACTGAGCATCATCGACTTGCAAGGCGCTCGGCAGCCCATGGCCAATGAGGATGCAAGCATCCACATGGTCTTCAATGGTGAAGTCTACAACTACCGCTCACTTCGCCGAAGGCTGGAGGGAACCGGCCATCGCTTCGCCACCGACGGGGACGGCGAATCGATTCTGCACCTTTATGAAGACGCCGGAACCGACTGTTTCTCCGAGCTCAACGGCATGTTTGCGATCGCGACTCTGGGACGCCAATCGCAATCGGCTGGTACTGGCACGTGATCGCATCGGGCAAAAGCCGCTGTACTACGCGGTCCACAACGATCGCATCGTCTTTGGAAGCGAACTCAAGTGCCTGGCGGCGGTCGAAGGGATCTGCACCGAGATCGATCCGGAGGCGATCGATGAGTTTCTGACCTACCAGTACGTGCCGCATCCGGGCACCATCTGGAAAGGGGTCCATAAACTGGCTCCCGGTCACTTCGCGATCTTCGAGAATGGTCAGGTCTCCGTTCGCAGGTATTGGGACTTTGACCCTTCCATCGAGATCTCAATTGGAAAGGAGGAGGCGTGTCAGCGGCTCGATGAACTGCTCACCGATTCGGTGCGGCTGCGATTGCAGAGCGACGTGCCCTTGGGGACGTTTCTTTCGGGCGGCATCGACTCCTCCTTGATCACGGCGATCGCCCAGGACCTCAACCCCGATCCGGTCCGCACCTTTAGCATTGGATTTCCCGTCTCTGATTTTGATGAAACGGTTTACGCGGCTCAGGTTGCGGATCACTTGGGTACAAAGCATCAACGTTTCGAAGTGATGCCAAGTGGCGTCGACGTGATCGACAAGCTGGTTTGGCATTACGACGAGCCATTTGGCGACTCATCCGCAGTGCCAACGTGGTACCTGTCGGAATTGACTCGATCAGAAGTCACCGTCGCGCTCTCCGGCGATGGGGGCGACGAATTGTTTGCTGGTTACGATCGTTACCGCGCCTTGTGGCTCAGTCAGTACTTGCAAAAGCTGTTTCCGATTCATCGAATTCCAGGAATCGGACAACTGCAACGTCTGCCCGACTCCAATCGCCGACGCTCAATCGTTCGTCGCGGCAAGCGATTCCTGGAAGCGCTGGGACAACCTGCCGCGCGACGTTACTTGAACTGGCTGCAGATCTTTCCCGAGTCGCTTCGTGCCGCGATGTATACCGATGACTTTCTTGCCACACTGCCGGATGTCGATCCATTTGAATTCTTGGAAGCGAACTGGCGGCGCAGTCAGGGACGTGATGTCGTGACACGTGCCTCGACCACCGATATCCTGACTTACCTCCCATGCGACCTCTGCACCAAAGTCGACATTGCATCGATGGCGCACGGGTTGGAGGTGCGTCAACCTTTTCTCGATCACCGCGTCGTTGAATTCGCAGCCTCCCTACCCGTATCGCTGAAGTTTCGCGGAAGGCGAGGCAAGCTGATCCTACAGGATGCTTTCGGTTCCAAGCTCCCCAAGACGATCTTTACGCGACCGAAGATGGGATTTGGTATCCCAATCGCAGCTTGGTTCCGAAACGAGTTGAAGCCCTTGGTCCACGACACACTGCTGGCATCCGATGCTCGGATCGCCCAATATTTCCGGCGTGATGTGGTTGCCGAACTTTGCCGGTCACACGAAACGAGTGAGCAGAATCATGGATACAGGCTTTGGAACCTACTGATTCTTGAAACCTGGCTGCGCCGCTGGACATCCTGATCCCTACGATGGACTTCCAAGTCCGTCGACTTCAACGGGATGGCGAAGGAAGCGACGGATTTGGAAGTCCATCGTACGGCTTTTGAGCAGAATCGAGGTGAAGAGAGACTGGCGTTGCCGAGTTAGGCTCCCAACGGGTTTCGATTCGGATCGCGATCTGGATCTGGATCTTGGCGACTTCGCCGCTGAGCGCGACGACTGACCAGTCCGGTGAATCCTGAGCCGCAAACCAACAGCACCAGACCAGTGAAGGTCACGACGCCCAAAGCACCGAGTCGATCTCGCACCTCGAGGTTCTGCCAAGCTTGGCGCACCTCTGCTTGCTCGGCTTCGGAAAACTCGATTTCAACCGCGTGCTCAAAACGAATCTGATCGCCTTGTGTGACCTCGCCCTGATATTGGCGGCTCACCAGATCACGTTCGATCTCTTCGTCAGAAGGCCAATAGAAATCAAAGCGACCATCGGATTGAGCGATCCGGGTGACCAAGGTGGAAACGGCCGCTCGCTGCATCAGACGCAATTCTTCCAGGCTCTCTTCGACGGTGTCGCATGGCCCGGAGACAATCACCGTCCGAAATCCATCGTCATCACTCTCCGACGGATTGGCCACCCAATCTGGGCGAGACTCTGGATACTCGACGTGATCCAAGGGCGCGACCGAGAGTTCTTTCGGGGCAGCATCCTTCGATTGGATCGTGGCCGCCGCGGCGTAACTTGCCGGCACCAATGTTAACAACAACAAACAGGTCGAACTCTTTGTCATGGTGACGCTCATGCGATACTCCTAGCACTCGATCGCTCGCGGTTGGCGAACATGTTTTTCGCCATCGACTCACGCATCATCCGCGGATTGATCCATGGGGCTGAAAGCTGAATGCTGATCGCGATCCCACCTGCGATCAACATGCCGGCAGGTTGAGGTACGGGTAGGACCTGATGAACCGCCCACTCACCGACGACCGCAACCGCAACCGCCCACAGGCTCAAGCGTGTGCGTCGTAACGGATCGACCGGTTTCCACCATCTCAGCACGGCAAACAGCAGCGCGAAATGGGCCATCAGCGCCGTTGCTGAGGGGACTCCATCGGAGTACAGCGCGAGTGGCAGATTGGTCGCGTCAATGTCGCGTCCCAGTCCTTGATTGAGTGGCAGCATCAAGAATTCACGGAGCGAGTAGGCGGCCAACCCGACGCCAGCACCCACGCCAGCGAGCACCATTCGCCGCGGCAAGGATTCTCCATCCTCGCGTTCCCAAAGCTTGCCCATTCCCAGGATCGAAAGGGAACCAAGCAAGACCACCACTGCCATCCAGGCGTAGGGAGCAAGGGTCACTGCATCAACCGGTCCATTTCGCATGCCGATGGCACCCGCTCCGATCGCGAGTCCAATCGCGCAGAAGCTGGCGACAACCCATGAGGTGTTCAACTCTGCAACGCGATGAATCGAATGCTTCGCCCTCAGGTCGGTCCGCATGTAGTTTCGCCATTGGACCTTCGTAATCGGCACTCGCCGACCGCCCACCGCCGTTGCGATACGCTGAGCTTCCGCATAAGTCGGCTGCTGGCGAACGTGCAGAACCATCTGCCGAACGATGTAGTAGGGAACGTAGAAGACAGCCAAGACCGATAGCATCGGCAACAACCAATGGGTGTTGATGATCAGCACGAACGCACCAACCAAGAGCAAGAAGGCTTTGGCACCAGGCGAACGATCGAGCGATGACCACCATCGACTCAAGTCCTGGAAGCTCTGCCGAATCGCTCGGGCAAACGGCTCGTCCGGATCGGGATGCGAAATGGGTCGAGCATCACAGCGACGCGTTCGATGATCTCGTGGGTGTACCAAATCAGCGTCCACTGGCGTGACGTCCTCTGGTACCACCTCCGCAACCGGAATGAAGGGCGTGGCTGCGGCGCCGGAGTCGATCGACGCACCTGCCGTTGCCATCGTGGCTACGCCACCCGCTCCAGAAAATCTCAGTGACTCCATCATCTCAGGGATGGTGGCAAACCGCTTGGTGGGATCTTTCTGAAGACAGCGAGCGATGGTCGAGCGAAATGGTTCGGCCACACCGTCTAGCTCCGGGGTGGCAGTCAAATGCTTGACAATGATCTCGTGACAACTCTCACCATCAAAGGGAACCTGACCGGTGAGCAGCTCGTAGAGCATGATGCCCATCGCGTAGATATCGATCTCTCGACCGTACTGGCCTCTGCCGATCTCGGGAGCCATGTAGTGGAAGGTTCCCACACTTTCGGTGTGCCCGCCACGATGGGAAGCAGAGATGAACTTGCTCAGCCCGTAATCACCCACCTTCACGATGCCCAAGTCGTCGAACACGTTGCCCGGCTTCAAGTCGCGGTGCACCAAGCCGGCCGAATGAAGATGATGGACGCCAGCGGAGATGCCCTGGAACCAGTGACGCACCTCTTCGGCTGGCAAGCCGGTGGGCGCGTCATCAAGGACTTGACGAAGGTTGGGGCCCGCGACGTACTCCATCACGACCCAAGATTGTTCCTTGTCGTCGCGGCAGACATCATAGAGGGCCACCAAATTGGGATGCTTCAGGTTCAAGCAGTGAGAAACACCGCGGAGTTCAACTTCAAGATTCCTCTGGATCCGCTTGAGTGCTACCTCCTTGCCAGCATCGCTGACAGCGAAGTAGACCTCCCCAAAACCACCCATGCCGATCCCACGACGAATCGTGTATCGAGGCAGCGGCGTCGATCCGGGTGGGTAGGTAAAGGTCATCGGTCGTGTTGGCGATGAAGAATCGCCGAACTGGGTCTCCCCCAACCAGGCATTCTCGTCTGGGGAATCGCCCAAATCGGCGTGGATTTTCGATCCCCGCACGTCGGTATCGAATGGCTCGGATGCCTCCGCCGACTCTCCACCACGTGCTGGATTCATCCTTATTTTATCGAGAAGCGCAGTCATGAATCGATGTTTCCATGGAGAAAGATCATTGGAAGATCCTTGGTCAGACCGCTCGGGTCCACTTTTCTGGGCACCAAACTGACCGGATCGGGGCGCGACGGTCACCGTTCCGCCCAACTTGTCCGGCCGTTGATCGATCGCGGCTTGGCTGGGATTGCTCATGCTTCTTCCAACGTCATTGCAAGGGTTCGTAGCATGGTCCGACTTCCAGGCGGAAGCGGCGTCGATTCACCGGCCAAACCCGACTTGGCCAACCATTGATCGCCTCGTCGAATGAGCACCGCTCGATCGGACGAGTCGCGGCAACGGATATGGCAATCGGGGCTGGGTCCCACCAGCACCGTTTCATTGGTCAACACCACCCCATCGACATGCTGGTCGAATCGGTGGGGAGGTCGGAGGGTCAAAACCGCCGATTCACTCAATGCACTCGGCTGGCGAAGGGTGAGTTGGGCTGATCCCTGAACAGCAAGCGGTTGCCCATTGGTAATCAATTCCCGCCGATCGGAGCCCTGCACCCCGGTCCAAAAATAGTCTCCTCCGTTGCGTACGATGGTGCCCGCAAGCCTCGGTAGGTCGGCGTGCACACAAATATCGGCGTGACGAGCTTGACTCACTCCACCCAACGTCCAACGCTCTCCGGCTAACAACAAGTATCCACCGCAGCCGTCAATCCAAAGCCTCCAGCGAGGAGCTGGAGGCGTATCGTTCAACTCGGTGGCATTTGCTGACACGGAATCAGCCTGTAGTGTCAGGGGAATGGAATGACCGGAAGACCAATCAGGCTCAAGCACTTGCTTGAGCCAAAAACGCGGCTGGACTCAGTTGAGCTGAATCGAAACCAGTGCTTCGGACGACTGACTACCATTCTGATTGAAGTAAGTAGAGATGTCGTCCAGCAAGGACTCGTCCGAAGGCTCATCCAAATCAATCTCGCCGAAGTACTCCACGTCCACGCTCATCGTCTCTTCCTCAACGTCGATCCGAGTCGCGATCTCATCGAGTAGCTCACGGGTACGCGACAACTGGCTGTCGTCCAAATTCAGCTGGCTGCTTGTCTGGGCAACCCGTAGGGCACCGACACGAGCCTGCAGGTTTTCCACCTCGACCTCCAACTGACGTCTCGCGCTGAGCATGGCTTCCATTCGCTCCTGGGCCGCCCGCAGTGACGCCTGTCGCGCGGTCAACATCTGCTCCAACTTGTTGGCAGTCTCACTTCGCGTCTTGAAGCGTTTGAAGCGGTTGCTCAGATCGTTCTTCACCTGGATCGACGTGTAGGTCCGCCCACCATAAGTGTAGACCTGATCCTCGCTGCGAAGGTCCTCACTCAATCGTTCGATGTCCGATCGGCTCTGAGCCAAACGAGCGTTGGTTTCCTCCAACTGCTTTTCCAATCGCGCGAAGTCCACTTTCTCGCGAGCGATCCGAGTCGCATTGATTTCAATTTCTGGCTTGAGATCGGCAATCATTTGCCGCGCTCGCTTCAGTTCCCATTCCAGCGGGACGGCATCACTGGCCGAACTGCGAAGCCAGTCGACACCGCAGCGGGCGTAACTAAACAGTGGAACACCCAGAGTCACGCTCGAAAGCAGCGCCAGAGCCCCCCCGGTCAAAACCATTTTTCTAATCATTGTCATCCCCTCTCTGGTGGTGGCTGATTCGGGCGGCTGGTTTCGGATTTGAACAACTGGGACCGGCCTGCCGCCTCACAAACACTCATTCGTCGAGGCGTTAGGCATCTTGGGCAAGATCCTGACAATTTCTCCTGCCCCGCCACACCCTCAAAACAGAACGCTCATCAAGGGGGCTCCGTGCTGGCCGTAAAACCTTTCCTGATCCGCTCCATAGGTCAGCCGCGGCCACCGCGATCGAAGAGAAAGGGGTGTTTTCCCACTTCATTTCATGTCGTCCAGCATATAATTAGATTGAAACGGTCAAATCGGCCGATGACTTGTCCAAGTGCCTGTCTTGATGGCAAAAACGAGACACGGAACGTTTCGAAAAGACGGCGCGGGTGATTCGAATCCCTTTTTACCAATCACCCTAACCAAACAACTGGTAATGAGTTACACCGCTTGACCAGTTTGTAATGTGTTTCGGCACGTTGCTTGCAATGAACCTTGAGTCGTGATGGTTGCTCTCAATAACTAAGAGCAGCCAACGAACGAACTAGAGCCGATCGTTAGCACGGGCTTGGTTTGTTACATCCATTTCGCGAAGGATTGCTAATTAACGGAGATCACTCCGATGACCACCTCAAGCGATCATCGAACCCCGACAACGCCCAAACCTAGTGGTGAGCACTGGTTTGAACTTACGGCTACGCTTTCCCGCGAATCGACCGAGGCCTTCGGCGATTGGCTGCGGGATGAGTTGCGCCTGCTCGAGGATCGTCTCGAGGCCTATGTCACTCCCAATTCGCGTCGTCGATCCGGCGGTCGATAATGGGAGGTCGCGAGTAGCCCATTCCGCCGTTCCACCACGCCTGATGCCTATTGAGCGGGAACCTCTGCGCACTACTTAGGCGGTTGGCCTTGGCGCGTTTTCGGTTTTCGTCTGCGAACTCTCGTAAAATGGGACAGCATTTGGCCGAGCGCAAGAAGCTTGCCAATGAGAATCCGAGGCCTGCTGCCAGACGCCTTGTCCAGTTCGGTTGATTGGCCGCATGCGCTGACTACTCTGGCTCGCGCCTGGCTATTAAGCTTTAGCCCATCGGCGCGTCCGATCTTTGACGCGCATTCGCGATCTTCCGAAAGGGCTGTGATGGGACGGGCGACTCTCCTGTGCGTGTTGAGTGTTTGCGGTCTCTGGGGTGCTCCTAGCATGAGCAACCTGTCGGCACAGAGCACTGTCGTGGTTCGGCTCGATGCCGAGCCCGAAACGGATTGGTCCAAACCCAGCTTTTGGGAGACCCTGGACGGGCAACCTGCCGAATTGAGCTGGGATTTTCGTGACGGCTTGATCTGCCTCGCGCACCGCGAGGCGCCATGGGAAGTCTCCTGAGCGGCCCGTTGCCAGCCAACTTCGAGCTCTCTTGGGATTGGAAGCTGGATCGTGGAACGAACTCCGGCGTGAAGTACCGGGTCCAAAAATTCGGATCGCGGTGGCTCGGCTTGGAGTACCAACTGATCGATGAGCCGGCCTCTTCGAGCGGCAAGTCCAGCACGGGATCCCTCTACGACTTGGCGCCACCGTCGGAGGACAAGCCGCTGCAGCCGACTGGCCAATGGAATCATGCACGAATCGTCGTTCGTGGCGATCGTCTGGAGCACCACTTGAACGGCCAGCCGATCGCTGTCGCCACGGCTTCGGGCCCAGCGTGGGAGGCGATGATCGCGAAAAGCAAGTTTTGGGGACTCGAGAATTTTGGCCAGGCGGCCGACGACAACCGAGTGATGTTGACCGACCATGGAGGGACGATTGTCTACAAGGATTTTCAATTCGTTGCCTGTGAAGCTCCCGAGGCAACCACACCGAGTCTTGACGGTCCGTTTCTTGGCAACGCCGTCCGCAACGGTTGGGCTGATCAGACCTCGATCGTGCTTTGGACACGCACGACTCGCTATCCCGAAATGATCGTGGATGGTCCGACATTCCTACAGTTCTCCAAGGCGGATGATCGCCATTACGCTGACGTGCGCGATGCAGCCGCGTTGTTAGCAAGCCAAATTCCCGAGGGAGCCTCCCTGGATGCAATGTTCGGGGCTTGCCCGGGCGCCCCGGGAGAGGTGCGATTGAGCTATTTTCCGGAGGGGCAACTCAAGGCGATCAAGACCACGCCATGGACCGCGACCTCCGCCGATCACGATTTCACGGCGCAGTGGCATTTGGAGGATCTGCGGCCGGGGCGAGCTTACGCCATCGTGGTGGAAGCCAGGCCGAGCGGTGGGAGTGAAGTATCGGCGGTCGTGCGAGGAAAGTTCCGTACGGCGCCCGCTGCAAACCAGACGGAGCCGATCGGCTTCTGCATCACGACTTGCCATGACTTCATTCGCCGCGACGATGGTCTGGCCGGGCATAAGATCTATCGCAGCATGAGTGAACTCGCGCCCGACTTCGTGGTGCATGCCGGCGACATCGAATACTACGACCAGCCAGATCCGTGGGCCTGGACGATTGAGTTGATGCGATTCAAATGGGCTCGAATCTTCTCACTACCAAGTAACCGAGATTTCTACCTGAACACTACGTCTTACTTCATCAAGGATGACCACGACACCTTGAAGAACGACTGCTGGCAGGGACAACGCTACGGAGCGGTCACATTCGACGAGGGAGTCCGACTGTTCAATGAGGAGCAGTTTCCATCCCACTCTCCACGCTACAAGACGGTCCATTGGGGAAAGGATCTGCAGATCTGGCTATTGGAGGGGCGAGACTTTCGCAGCCCGAATAACATGCCCGACGGACCGGACAAAACCATTTTGGGAAGGCAGCAACGGGAATGGTTACTCGACACCCTGGATCAATCCGACGCGGCCTTCAAATTGATCCTCAGTCCGACGCCCATCGTGGGCCCCGATCGCGAGAACAAGCATGACAATCACGCTAATGAAAACTTTGCTTATGAAGGTCAATTGCTTCGAGACGAGCTTTCGAAGCGTGACGGCGTGATCGCATTCTGCGGTGACCGACATTGGCAATACGCATCAGTCGATGCCGAAACCGGGCTCTGGGAGTTCGGTTGTGGTCCGGGGAGCGAAGAGCACCAGCTGGGCTGGAAGAAGGGAGACGAGCGTCCCACCCATCGTTTTCTGAGAGTTGCCGGCGGATTCCTCTCGGGTGACCTGACGTACGAAGGGGCGACGGGCACGACACCCAAGCTGACCCTGCGGCACCGGAAGGTCACGGGAGAAGTGGTCAGCGAGTTCACCTTTCCTCAATCGCCGAGCGATCCAAAGGACGCTGCGGACGAACCGTGATTCGAGCAGCGGGCTTTGGAGTCGTCCGTTGCTGGAGAACGCAAAGAATACTGGCAGGCGTGATGCCATACCTGATCTTAGTGACGGGCCTGCTGTCGAATCAGTTGCATGAGTTCCTCTGATGGCTTGTCGAGGGTCATGACCTGGGAGGTCGCACCCTGATCTCGAACGATCACGATGACCTCGCGAATACCCGCCGACGGGGAAGCGGTCGCGGCGCCGAGGCTGGCTGGGAGGCCAACTTCTGCGGGATTCATCGAGGTTGAATCGAGTGCCGAAGGCTGCAGCGCAGCCTGGGGCAGCGATGACGGAGTGTCCGAAACCGCGGCACCGGCTAACGCGGCACCGGGCAGGCTTGCGATACGCTCAGCTGGCGGCTGCTGACTATCCGATCCCCCGCCTTGATAAAGCTTGGAAAGACCGACGCGATCGAGTTGCCAGTGAACGGAACCAGGTCCCGCGTAGATTCCAACGTCTTCCTTGTAGTCGGCTGCATTGCAGACACCGATCAGTCGTCCTGTCTCATCGAACAGACCGCCACCGCTACGGCCATCGATCGGAGCACCAGCAATTTCCAAGTTCGAAACGCCGAGGTGCTGATTGTACTTGTTGACGCCGGTGATGCGTGTATCACGGCGTGAGGGATCGTCACCGCGATCACAGCCAAAGCTGAATGCGGTTTGGCCATTTCGTACTTGCTGTTTTGCACTTACCAGTTGCACTGGCTGAACGGGGAACCCGGGGCGAATGGCCACGAGGGCGATGTCCCGCGTGTCTGCGTCGTAGTCGACGATCTGACCTAGCACGGTGCGAACTTCCCCGCCGACGTACAGGTCCACTTCGATCTTTCCTTTGCCTTGGGTCTCACGAAAGAGGTGTCCGCAGGTCAGCACCAAGGCTTCTTCGCCGTGAGTATCGATGATGGTGCCGGTACCGGCGCCATAACCATGACCGTCGTGAACCCTTAATCGAACCGTTGCAGCGCGTGCCCGTTCGACGGCGTCGGCCAGTGAGGCACTCGGCATCGCCTCACTTCGTGTTGCAGCAGGCGTCATGGCAACCAGGGTCTGCTCACCCCCGACCGCCGTCGGTGCGACCGCCGTCGGTGCCATGCCACCGAAACCAGCACCACCAATTGGTGCCAAGCGGGTTTGCGGCGCGGCAAGGGATGGTTCGACTCGGTCAGCCGTTGCGGACTTGGCTCCGGTTGGAATGAGTGGACCGGAGGGATCAATTGCCAGCGCGGCTCGGAGCTCTTCGAAGCTATGCGTCCCTACCAATCGAGTGACCTCTTTGCCGCCGGACACGACGACAAAGGTGGGTGTCTTGCGAATCCCATAGCGTGCGGCAAGATGGGGTTCCGAAAGAACATCGACGTGTCGGATTGGGGTTCCCGCCTGTTCGATCCGAGCCAGGACCGGCTGCATCGCTTGACAAGGGGCACAGTGGGCCGAGCTGAACTCGAGCAGGATCGCATCGGTCGCCGTAGCGGTTTGTGCGAGGACTGCGGTAACCATCATCCATGCGGCGGTCACCGCGAACATCATCCTTGTCACTCTTGTCCCTCCATGGACCGGGTGTCACGTGTGGCGAAAGGAAGTCGATTCAGCATCCTGCCTGAGCGAATCCCTCGATGCCAATGATGCCCACCGAAACGCAGGCATCATGCTCGGCGGATAGTGCGGCAATCGTTGGATGGATGACAAGGGCAAACGTGGCGATGGCCACCGAACTTGAATCTTTTTCTAGTTTCACACTCTCTTTTCCGAGGAAATCCCCTGTCAGGCCTGGGAGTGGGGCAGGCCTAGGGGTGGGGCAGGCTCCCCTGGTAAATCAATGCGTTCAGCGGCGGCTCCTCTTCCGGTCGTCGCCACTCCTGGGCATGATTACAATCCGGGCCCGAATCGACCGGAACCCGCCGCCCGGCTCTCACTCCATCCCTCCCGCAGATTGAGTTGGGCTTGGGCGTTTCTGACGATTCCGCCATCGACAAGGCGGCTCCTGCGAAAGGCTGGCTCCGCCGCTTTTGGCCGGGCATCCCATTTCCTGACATTGAACGAACGCCGCAGAAGATCGCGATGACACGCCAAATCCTGGTTACCAGTGCCCTGCCCTACGCCAACGGCCCCATCCACATCGGGCACTTGGTGGAATACATCCAGACAGATATCTGGGTTCGCTTTCAAAAACTGCGCGGCCATCGTTGCATCTACATCTGTGCAGACGACACCCATGGCACGGCGATCATGATCCGGGCGAGAAAGGAGGGGCGAAGCGAGGAGGAGTTGATCGCTGCGATGAGCGAAGCTCACCAACGGGACTTCGCTGGATTCGGTATCCAATTCGATCACTACGGAAGCACCCACTGCGACGCCAATCAGAGACTTTGTGGAGTCTTCTGGAAGGCACTTCGTGAAGCGGGACTGGTCACCGAGCGAGCCATTGAACAGCTTTATGATCCCGAGGCCGAAACATTCCTGGCCGATCGATTTGTGCGCGGTACCTGTCCGAAATGTGGTCGGCCAGACCAGGCGGGTGACAATTGCACCTGCGGCCACACGTATAGTCCCACCGATCTGATCGATCCCAAGAGCACCCTCAGCGGTGCCACGCCAGTTTTGCGGGAGGCGACCCACCTGTTCGTGGAACTGGAGAAACTTCGAGAATTCCTGACCGACTGGGTTGAATCCGGCGGTGCTCTGCAGAGTGAGGTTGCCAACTATTTGAAAGGACACTTCCTTGGCGAAGAGCTTCGTGACTGGGACATCAGTCGCCCGGCCCCCTACTTCGGATTTGAAATCCCTGATTCACCAGGAAACTATTGGTACGTCTGGTTCGATGCCCCCATCGGCTACATCGCCAGCACACAGCAGTGGTGTGAGGCGCATGGCGAAGAGCTTGAAGACTGGTGGAAGAACGACGCGTGCGAAATCCACCATTTCATTGGCAAGGACATCACGTACTTTCACACGCTGTTTTGGCCAGGCATGTTGAAGACGGCCGGCTTTCGTCTGCCTACGAAAGTACGCATCCACGGATTCCTGACCGTCAACGGCGAGAAGATGTCCAAGAGCAAGGGGACCTTTGTTTCGGCCGAGACCTACCTGAAATACGCCAGCCCATCCTACCTGAGGTACTTCTACGCGACGAAATTGACTTCTCGTGTCGAGGACTTGGATCTGGGCCTCGACGAATTCACCAAGAAGGTCAACAGCGACCTGGTCGGCAAGGTGGTCAACCTCGCTAGTCGCGTTGGTAAGTTTGCCCACACCACAGGCTTGTCCGGGCAATATCCTGACGACGGGGGGCTCTTCGAAGCCGCAGCGGCCGCCGGCGACGAGATTGCCGATGCTTACGAAGCCTGTGACTACGCCAGGGCGATTCGGCGGATCATGGAATTGGCGGACGCCGCGAATCCATTCGTGGAGCACGCCAAGCCATGGGAAATGAAGAAGGATCCCGCTCGTGAAAGGGAACTTCGTGATGTTTGTACCGTCGCGTTGAACCTGTTTCGACAACTCACTGTCTACCTCGCACCTGTGTTGCCAGAATTGGCCCAACAGTGCGGCGAATTGCTAGGCGACAAGATCACTTCCTGGGACCAGAGTCGCAAACCGCTATTGGGTTCGCCCGTGGCACCGTTCAAGCGAATGATGGATCGAATTCAAATCGAGGAGTTAGAAAAGATGATTGAAGAGAGCAAGAGTCAAGCGGAATTGGACGCCGAGAACGCGAGCGATTCACAATTCACCGACAGCGACCAACCACTCCTAGACGAACCAATTGCTGAAGAGATTGGCATCGAGGACTTCGCGAAGGTCGACCTCCGAGTGGCCCGTGTCATTCGTGCCGAGCATGTCCCCGAGGCTAACAAGTTGTTGAAGTTGACGCTCAGCTTGGGTGGGGAAGAAACACGACAGGTTTTCGCTGGGATCAAAGCCGCCTACGAACCTGAGAAGCTGGTGGGGCGATTGGTGGTGATGGTTGCCAATTTGAAGCCTCGAAAAATGCGATTCGGCCTGAGCGAGGGAATGGTCACCGCAGCGGGTCCCGGTGGCGCCGAAGTGTTCGTGCTGGGTGTCGATGAGGGTGCTCAGCCAGGCCAACGTGTTCATTGATTTTCTTGTCCCTCACCATGCCTTGAGACCGCGATGATTGGCCGTTCACTCCTTCCCGTGCGAGAGTACCTGCTGGATCGGATGGTGCTTAGGCCCAGTCGGCATCCGATCGAGCATCCCACGCAGCGCCGAGAGTTGCTAGATGTTGGTCGGCGGAAGCTGGAGTGCTTCGTACAGCAGAATTTTCAGTCGCATCAGTTTCCTGAGTTACTGGTGTTGAAATTCCCAGGGACAGCTGGACGCGCCGAGCGCTCGACTGCATTTCCGATGTCGTTGATGAAGGCACGTCGGGTGGAGGTATGGACGTGGAATCCACCGGGATACGGCCGCAGCGAGGGGCGGGCTGGATTGCGGACGATTGCCGACGCCGCCCTTGCTTTTTGGGAACAGGTGACCAAGCGGAGAGGTGGGCCTGACGTCACGACTTGGCTGTGCGGCAATAGTCTGGGATGTGTGTCGGCTCTCCACGTGGCGGCAACGGTCGAACCGGATGCCGCCTCCTCCGGGCTGATCCTCCGCAACCCGCCACCCCTGATCCCGGTGGTGAAGCGGGTCGCCAAGGCCTACCCGCTCGGCAATCTGCTTGATCCCGTGATCGAGAGTCTGTGCGATTCGATGAACGCCATGAGGACATCGGCACGCGTGAACCTGCCAGCGGTGTTCTTGCAATCAGAACTCGATTCCCTCGTCCCACCGGAAGATCAGAATCGCCTGATCACGACCTATCGAGGCCCATCTCAGGTGGTCGTGATGGAAGGCTTGGAGCACGGCTGTGTCGCGACCGACGAACACATTCCCTTGATTGCCAATTCCATTGGTTGGCTGTGGGAAAGGACCCGATGTGAATCCCATGTCTCCACCCAATGACCCCAACTCGCCGCGAAGCCTCAAAGGCTCGAACGTGCGATTGGCCACTCCCACTGATGCTGCTGCCATCGTCCGCATCTACAACCTCCATGTCGATCTGGGTGGTTCAACGTTCGACGCGGCGCACTGGAGCGAACAACAAGTGAGGGGCTTGCTGGTCAGCTCCGTCCCCGAGGCCTGGCTGGTCGCAGAGAGAGATGGCTCCCTGGCCGGTTGGGCCTCCGCCCGCTGGTACAGCCTGCGACATGGTTATCGATGGACCATGGAGACCGCGATCTATCTCGAGCCGTCTTCGATTGGCAAAGGCATTGCCGACTCGCTGCAGCTGCGTTTGGAACAGCACTGTTGCGATCATCACATCCATCATCTGGTCGCGAAAATCATCGCCGACAATCAACGCAGCCTGGCGTTTCACTATCGCCATGGCTACGAATTGGTCGGCATCCAAAAAGAAATTGGTCACATGGAAGGAAGCTGGAAGGATGTCGCAATCCTTCAAAAGCTTTTGGCTCAGCCAGTCTGATCAACGCGACGAGTTACGCGCTTCCTCGAGCATGCTGATCATCTCGGGCAACACGAGCGATGCAGGAAGCGCGTAGCTGACCACACGGCCGGCACGCGCGATGTTGATACCGACAACCTTGCCACCGCTATCGAGAACCGGTCCGCCGCATTCGTCAGGATCGAGAACGGTATCGTGCTGAATCACTCGATCGAAGCCGCTGAGTCGCGTATTGCGAGGGCCGTTGACCTTGGAATCACTTTCCGATTCCTGAAGCACCCCCATGTCACGAATCCTGGCATCCATCTCGAGCGGCTCCAGTTCGCTCAACTCGTTGGGGCGCAAAATCGTCAATCGCACACTCTCGCCCGGGAACATGCCACGTAATCTTTCGATCACTCCGTTGCGGTTCTTTTCCTCGCGACCATTGATGGCGATGATTCGATCACCCGGTTTCATGCCAGCTACTTCCGCCCCACTGTCTGGCCAAACCAACTGCACCAGGGCCCGACCGTTGGAATCATCCTCGAGCATCACGCCAAGGCGGCCTTGATGACCGACGGCACGCTCTTTGACTCCCACGACGCCAATTCCGATCGGACGCCCCGTCCGCCCAGGACTGACCAGGAAACTGGCGATCAGAGGAGCGGAGCTCGAAAACTCTACGGGGGACATCGTGACGTCCGTATCAACCCGCAACATGGCTAGATCGTTTCGGCGACGGACCGCCGCGACACGCGCCGGAAACATTCGTCCGTCGGAAAGTCGAACACGAATGGGATCGCTTGATAGCTCACTTCTCTTGGTCAAGACGTAGCCATCGGCAGCGACAACCGTCCCCAGGGAAACCGGTCTTCCTCCACACAGAACCTGTACGACCGATTCTCTTACCGCTTCAGAAATCGGTCGCACCAGATTCACCATGTCAGCGTTGTCACGATGATCATTGCCCCGGGCAATCCCATCAGAACGAAGCAGTGTGAGCGCGAGCACCAGAAGCACAGCGGAGACAGTTCGATTCATGCTTGCGTTTCTTGAAGTGGAGTTACAGAAATGCTGGGACGTATCGGAGGTCAATCGTCACGGCCAATCTCAACGTTCACGATGCGCCTTTGGCCCTCGCGATTGATCAACACCCGGACACGTTCGCCTGGCATCGTGTCGGACACCGCCGCCTTCAGTGATGCGAAATCCGAGATCGCCTTTTCACCGAATTCTTCAATCACGTCGCCCGGTATCATGCCAGCTAAATCGGCGGGCGAGCCTGCCGCGACCAAATCGATCACGGCTTGTGCCGCTGAATTGCTACCGGTCACACCAAGGACTGGCCGAAACCCTGGCAAGAAACCCCACGACTCACTTTGCTGCATCCGTTCCCAAGAGGAAGCATAGTGATCGATGGGCACGTGCAAATTATCGGCGACATCATTGCCGATCCGGCTATGGATGGCGATCAATTGACCCGCGATATCGAACAGGGGGCCTCCGCTGTCACCTCCGATCAAGGCACAATCCGTGACGATGGCCGAATCTCGGACGGCCAGAATTCTCCCCACTCGCGTCACCGGCCCGCGCTGTCGGTCGTAGCCCCCGGGATGACCAGTGGCAATGCACCACATGCCCGGCACCAGCTTGTCACTCGATCCCAAAGTCGCATGGGTCCAGGGACGACCACCATTCTGATCGGGCAGGATTTTGATCAATCCCGCATCGACATTTCGATTCATCCCAAGGGTTTTCGCTCGCACCACTCGGCCATCGGTCAACATGATGTCAGCGATTTGACCAGGGCGCATCGCGACATGTGCTGCCGTCAACACGTATCCGCTCTCGGTGATGATGACGCCGCAACCCTGGGCCGGTCCAATCTTGACGCTCACCGTGCAATCGACGACCGAGGCGGCCACCTTCCGCTGCTGGCTTTCCAAAGCTCGAAGCTGTTCAATCGTTTGTGGAACGCCACCCTCGGACAACAGACTTGTCAAGTTGGTCGCGATGGGAACCTCGGTTCCCTCCACCGTTCCTGGTACCTCGACACCTGGAACCTTTCCACCTAAAGACTTTCCGTGTGCCTTCGAGATGGTTTCCGGTCCCAGCAATTGGTTGGTCACCGGCTCTTGAGCCGCGAGGTCGGATCCGAGAAGGAGGAACGTCACAGCAAACAGGGCGGCTAGCTCGGGAAGCTTCCGAACGGGATATTGGCGTCCCTCGGACTCGCTTCCCTGCAGCGAACGGTCTCGGCGTTGTTGGAGCAAGAAACTACCTCGCGGCACTGGACGATGATGGGTCAAGCAGACGTCGGAGCCTGTGTCAATTTATTGTAACCTCGAATCAACTGATGGGAAAAATGCTTCCACCTGGTTCCCAACCTCCCAAAGCTGCGACGATTCCGCGCCGAACCCTGGTTTTTGGCTGCGGATACCTCGGATCGAGGGTCGCGAGGCGGGCCCTGGCCGAAGGTCATCAAACTTGGGCCTCCACGCGGAACGTCGCGAAAAGCGAGTTTCTTCGGGATTTGGGGGTGGAACCGGTCATTGCCGACTGGACCGATCGACGAAGCCTTGCCGATCTGCCGGAGGTCGATTCCGTCCTGATTTCGGTCAGCCATGACTCCACAAGCCGGGCGAATCGATTTGATGGACAGGTTGGCGGGCTTCGAAACCTGCTCGAGGCGGTCTCTCCCCAAGCCTCGATCTGTTACATCAGCACGACCGGAGTTTTTCATCAAACCGACGGCCAATGGGTCGATGAGACATCGCCGGCCCGACCGAGCCGAGCGGGAGCACGAGCTCACCTCTACGCCGAAAACCAGCTTCGCCGACTCCGCCCCAATTCGCCTTGGACGATTCTGCGACTCGCCGGGATCTACGGCCCCGGGCGAATCCCACGCGTTGCTGATGTGCGTCAGGGGCGACCGATTGCGTCGCAAGCGGATGGATACTTGAACCTGATCCATGTGGAAGATGCTGCCGCAGCGGTCCTCGCTTCCTGGTCTCGGGCCAGCGAACGGCTGTACCTGGTAGCAGACGATCAACCGGTGGTCCGCCGCGACTACTATCGTTTCATCGCCGACCGCTGCGGGGCCCCCGAACCCAGATTCGTCGATCCTGGGCCGGACGCTTCTGCGAGAATGAGGTCGGATAGCAACAAGCGGGTCTGGAACCGCCGCATGAAGCGTGACCTCGTCAAGCGGCTCCGCTTCCCGACCTACCGCGACGGCCTTGCGGAGTTGCTTGGAAGGCAATGATTTGGCCCAACTTCCTCGAGGCCGACCATCGCATGGGGATGAAAAAGCACTGCGTCAAATCCCTCTGCGTTCACTCGCACGGGGTTTTCGATGCGGTGGTACCCTTCCTACAATACCCCGTTCTCTTCGCTGCATACCGCCCTGATCACTCATCATGCTGACTCGAAAACCGATCTTCCCGGGCATCATCGAACTGAATTTCCAGGCCGGTGAAGTATTCGGCTGCAATGTCTATCTGGTTTATGATTCCGACGAATGGATTCTGATCGATATCGGCTATGAGGAATCAGTCGATGACTTCGTCGAGATCATTCGCCAACTCGATTTTCCCCTCTCGCGGTGCAAGACGTTGGTGGCCACGCACGCGGACGTCGACCACATTCAGGGCTTGGCAAAGGCGAAACAACAGCTCAAGACGACGGTCACGAGCCACCCCAACGCGGTCAAACCGCTGCAGAGTGGGGATACGTTGATAACCCTGGCAGAAATCGAGGCTCAGAATCTGAAACTGGCCATGCCGCCCGTGGAGATTGAGCACCAGGTCGACGACGGTGACGTGATCGAAGTGGGTTCGCTTCGATTGGAGGTCTGGCACACCCCGGGTCACACCGACAGCCAGCTCGCCTTTCGAGTCGGTGACGTGTTGCTCAGTGGTGACAACATCTATCGAGATGGATGCATTGGAGCGATCGATGCCCATCACGGGAGCGACATCAAGGCGTTCATTCGCTCGCTCGAGCGGATTCGCGACAGCGACGTGAAATGGCTGGCACCCAGTCATGGCCCGATTTTTCGCAACGATCCCGAGCTCCTCAATCGCACCATCAAGCGGCTTCGCGGGTACCTAAGAATGGCTGATTTCGGCACGCTCGCGGAAAGCTGGCCTCTGATGGACGAATGGGAGGAAGAGGTTTCGCAAGGCAGGCTCCCGGAAGGCTTGGAGCAGCTGAAATAGCCTCGGGATGCTCCACAGGCCCCCCACCGACACACCTCCGGCCACTGCCTCCAACTGCTGCATATGGCACCGGCGAAGGTAGAAAGAGGCGGCTTCGCCTCACCACCGCCCTTCTTTGATTAACGTATCTACATGTGGCCGATGCGCTGCACCCCCATCTCTATCCCCTCGCGACCCTCTGGCCTGCCAGCCAGCGTACGTTCCCCATGGCGATTTCCCACGTTAGCGATCCTGGCCCGTCCGCGACGTTGTTCCTCGGAATTGATGTCGGCGGAACGAACATCAAAGTTGGGTTGGTCGACGGCCAGGGGAACGTGCAGGCCAAGGCCATCCACTCCACGCCGACCTTGGGAACGCCTCAGCGAGTCGTGTCCTATGCGGTTGAATTTGCCACTGGCCAGTTGGCATCGCTGGGGCGAAGCCCGAGTGACCTGGCCGCCGTGGGGATGGCGGTTCCCGGCGTGCTCGACACAGAAGAATATCGGCTTCGCGAGGTGGTCAACTTACCGGGCTGGCTCCATGAACCGCTGCGGGAGATTCTTTCAACCACTTCAGGGTTGCCCTCGGCAGTCGTCAACGATGCGAATTCGGCAGCCTATGCCGAACACGCCGTTCGAGGGCTTCAACGTCAATCACTGGCCTTGGTCACCCTGGGAACGGGCGTCGGATGTGGCGTGGTGGTAAAAGGCCGACCCTACGGCGGAGACCATGGATGTGCAGGCGAGCTCGGACACATTGCCATCCGATTCGGTCGTGATGCCCTGCCCTGCACTTGTGGAAGTCGCGGGCACCTCGAATCGTATGCAGGGGCCTCGGGTGTCATTGCCCGGTTGCGGAAGCAGCTGGCCGATCTTGATCCGGCGGTGGTGCCCGAGATCCTGAAGGGGGACGAACTTTCTCCCAAGGACATTGCAGATGCGGCCGAACATGGTTTCGAGCCGTGTTGCCGGGTCATTCAGGAAACGGCTCAGCTTGTCGGTCAAGCGGTAGGCATGCTGGGTCAGGTGATCGATCCAGCGGTCGTCCTCTTGGGAGGTGCCATGACATTTGGTGGCCCCAAAACCGGGATCGGAGAGTTCTTTTTGCAGACGGTGAGGGATTCGGTACGAGAGTCCACCTTGGTCCAAGTCGGTGGTAACGTGATCATTGATTTCGCATCGCTGGGCAACGATGCCGGTATGCTCGGTGCTGCGATGGTTGCGAAACAAATTTGCGAAGAGTGATGAAGAACCCGAACGAGCGCATCCCCTGTCAAGTCTATGTCCGCGCGTCGGACGCGAGCGTCGCGGCGGCGACGGAGATCGCCGACCTGATTCGTTGGAAAGCCGAACAGGGCCGACTCTGTGTGCTCGGCTTGGTGGCCGGATCGTCGCCGGTCCGGGTCTATGAGGAACTCGTTCGACTCCATCGCAACGGATCCCTATCTTTCGAAAACGTCGTGGCATTCAACCTCGGTGAATTCTTCCCCATGCAGCCTTATGAGCTGCAAAGTGTGGCAAGATTCATGCACGAGCATCTGTTTGATCACGTCGACATCAAACCGAGCAACGTCCACATCCCAGACGGTGCCGTTCCTAAGTCGGAAGCAGCGAGCTACTGCCAGCTATACGAACAGCAGATCCGAGACGTCGGCGGGATCGATCTGCAATTACTGGGCATCAACAGCTCCGGACACATCGGGCTGAACGAACCTGGCTCGGACCGCACCTCGCGGACTCGAATGATTACGCTGGACAATGTCACGAGGATGGACGCAGCGAGCTACTTTTTCGGCACCGAGAATGTCCCGCGTTACGCGATCACGATGGGTGTGGGGACCATCCTCGAAGCCCGCCGAATCTTGATGCTCGCGTTTGGCGAGGGCAAGGCCAACATCGTGGCAAAGACGATCGAAGGATACGCCAACCCGGGCATCCCAGCGACATTCCTGCAGGATCATCCCAACACGCTCTTCTTGCTCGACGATGCGGCCGCCTCCCATCTCACGCGGATCCAAGCGCCCTGGCTCCTGGGGGATGTGCAGTGGGATCCCTCGACCATTCGCCGCGCGGTCATTGATCTTTCGGAGGATGTCGGCAAGGCAATTCTCAAGTTGACCGATGCGGACTACAACGAGCAAGGCTTGCAGGATTTACTGGCCGCTCACGGTAGTGCTTACGATATCAACCTGCGCGTCTTTCGTCATTTGCAATCGACAATCACCGGTTGGCCAGGGGGAAAACCGGAACACGCCAAACAGATCGGAGATCGTCCGGGACATCGGGATGACATTTTCCCGAAGCGAGTGATCCTGTTTTCGCCACATCCCGATGACGACGTGATCTCCATGGGTGGCACGCTGATTCGTCTCGTGGACCAGGGACATGACGTACACATCGCCTACCAGACGTCAGGCAACATCGCTGTGTTCGATGAGGACGCCATTCGCTTTGCTGAATTCGTCGAGGACTTCTGTCGCGAGTTTCAGATTCGAGCCGATGGTTTGGATCAGCTCGAATCCCATGTCGACGAGTTCCTCCGCAACAAAAAGGCGGGGCAGGTCGATAGCGATCAGGTTCAGCGTATCAAAGGACTGATTCGCCGGGGCGAAGCGAGAGAGGGAGCCCGCTGCTGCGGTGTCAAGGACGAGAACCTGCACTTCCAGGACCTCCCCTTCTACCAGACAGGTCGCGTCAAGAAGAGCCCGATCTCTGAACAGGACATTGCCGCGACGGTCGACCTGCTACGCGCCGTCAAGCCGCATCAGATTTACGCAGCGGGTGACCTGTCCGATCCACACGGAACCCACCGAACCTGCTTGTCGATCATCTTGCAATCCTGCCTCGAATGTCGCCAAGATTCCTGGTACGACGGTTGCGTCGTGTGGCTCTATCGAGGAGCCTGGCAGGAATGGGCACCTCATCAGATCGAGATGGCGGTCCCCCTCAGCCCCCAAGAGGTCGCCAGAAAACGGGCGGCGATCTTCAAACACGAATCGCAAAAGGACAGGGCACTGTTTCCTGGATCCGACGTGCGTGAGTTCTGGCAGCGTGCGGAGGCCAGGAACTCCGAGACGGCGCGGCGCTACGATGCGCTGGGGCTCGCCGAGTATGCTGCGATCGAAGGATTCGTTCGTTGGGATGGCGAAACAGGAATGGAACTCTAGGCTAAAATGACGGCTCGCGAGCTGATTGCGCCGTGGCCACGCCAATCCCGACGCGCCACCGCAGACACAACCTGTGACCGGTAAGCCCCGCGATCCTCTCGGGTTATGATCTCGGGCAAGTCGCTGTTGCGTTCGAGGCATCGAACCCACCCCACACGTCAATCGACCGTTTTCCCCTCCATTGGTACTGCAAAATGACTTCGTTCACGCGGCGTTTCGCCCTCAAAATGTTGGGGCTGGGCACAGCCTGGCTCGGCCATGGTCGCCTGGCCATTGGACAAACCACCTCGGATCAAGATGCCGACAATGGGCAGGGACAATCCACCACGGTCTCTTGGAGCAACACCCACGACCGTGTCTGGCTGAGCGAGGAGATCTGGGCGAATCCGATGGAAGACTGGGCGGTCGTCGATGGTGCCGCCGAATGCCAGACGGGCGGGGGCGACCGCAATCTGCAGCTGATCACGCATCAGCTCTCCGATCCTTCCGGGACACTGAACATGTCGGTGGAGATCCGACGCGTCGAGGGACCCGGCGAGGACAATGGTGTCGGATTTCGAGTCGGTATCCAAAGCGACTTGAATGAGTACCGCAGCAATTGTTTTGCCTCGCGTGGCATCAACGCCGGCATCATCGATGGAAACCTGGTGCTCGGACGGAAGCAATCGCCGCTCAAATTGGATCCCTCGGAAACGATCAAACTGACCCTGCATGGCAAGCCCGATGGAGCTCAGTATCAGTTGACGCTGCGAGCCATTGATTCCAAGGGAGACAGAGCGGGTGAAGTCAGTCAAAAGGTTGCCACCGAAGCTGTGCTAGGGAACCTTGCCTTGGTGAGCAACTTCGCTGCACAGCCCAACAACCGCAAAGGGATGCGATATCGCTTCAACAACTGGTCGGTCGGCGGCAATGCGATTGCGGTCAAGCCCGAGCAAAAGTTTGGCCCGATCCTCTGGTCGATGTACTCGTTAAGCGATTCAAGGAGCGACGAAGGCTTCGTGATGAAGATCAGCGCCCTCACCGGACCTCTTGGTGATGAGGATAACCATGAAGTCGAATTGCTGATCCAGGATAACGATGAGTGGAAATCGCTTGGCCATGCCACGCTGGACCCTGACGCCTGGACGGCGACCTTTCGGATTCCAAACTGGGATGAAACGCGGGAATTTCCGTATCGACTCGTCTATCGGCAGCGGGGTCGCGACGGGAGCGAAACCGAGACGGACTGGAGCGGCAAGATCAAAGCGAATCCTTCGGGGCGACTCCTTCGCATCGGTGCGTTGACCTGCCAGAACGATTATGGCTTTCCTTACGCTCCGGTCGCTGAGAATCTGATCCGGCTGGATCCTGACATGCTCTACTTTTCAGGGGACCAGATCTACGAGAGCCACGGTGGTTATGGGTTGATCCGCCAGCCGGCGGTCCCCGCGATCCTCAACTACCTGCGAAAGTACTACATGTTTGGCTGGGCCTTCCGCGAAGCGATGCGAGATCGCCCCACGCTCTGCATCCCAGACGATCACGATGTCTTTCAAGGCAACATCTGGGGTGAAGGGGGTGCCCCCATGCAGGTCGACGTTGGTGGCGCGTCATCCAATGGCGGCTACATCGAACCGGCGCGGATGGTCAACGTGGTGCATAAGACCAACGCGGCTCACCACCCCGACTATTACGACCCCACGCCGGTCAAGCAGGACATCAGTGTCTACTACGGTGACATGCTCTACGGAGGCGTCGGATTTGCGATTTTGGGTGATCGCCAATTCAAAAGTGGTCCCCAGCATGTGGACACCGGAAGCGGACGGGCCGACCACGTGACCGACAAGGACTTCGAGACCAGCAAATTGGATAAGCCGGGGCTCAAGTTGCTCGGTGAACGCCAGGAAGCATTCCTGGAGGATTGGGCGAAGGATTGGCGTGGGCACACCATGAAGATCCTGCTGAGCCAGACAGTCTTTGCAGGGGTGGCGACGCATCATGGAGGATACGACGGATACCTGAAAGCCGACCTCGATTCGGGCGGATGGCCGCAAACGGCGCGGAACCGGGCGATTCAAATCCTACGTCCGGCGATGCCCCTGCACATCAACGGTGACCAACACCTCACGTCACTAGCGCAGTACGGCGTCGACGCACAGCGAGACAGCTTTTGGTCTTTCTGTACGCCGGCAATCTCCGTCGGCTATCCACGTTGGTGGCGACCAGACGAAGTAGGAATGCCACACGAGAATCGACCAAAGCATGGCCTGCCCGATACAGGCGAATACTTGGATGGATTCGGCAATCGAGTCTACGTTTACGCCGTCGGAAATCCCGAAGTCGCAACCAAAAAGAACCGGTACGAGAAAGCCCACCAGAAAGGCAGCGGCTTCGGATTGGTCACGGTCGATACGGAAGCCAAGACTTACAAGATCGAATCTTTTCGGTTCTTGATCGATGCCACAGACGGCAATCCTTCCAACCAGTTCCCAGGTTGGCCGGTTGTGATCCACCAGCAAGAAAACCGCGGCGAGAATCTGCTTCAATGATCGACGACCGCGTGACCTTTTCTTCGCGAACTGAGAACCTACCGACTGTGACGGCCCCATGACACTGACCAGTCATGTCATTGTCATCCTGGCGAAACTCTTCAGTGGTTTCACGGTTCGTTGGATCGATTGTCAACCCGACGCGTGCCAACGCATCTACTTCGCCAACCACACCAGCCACCTCGACGCGGTCGTGTTGTGGTCCGCTCTCCCGCGCGAGCTTCGAAAGGTGACGCGTCCGGTGGCCGCCAAGGACTATTGGTCAAGTGGTTGGCTGAAACCTCACATCGCCAAGGCCTTCAATGCTCTGCTGGTGGATCGCAAGGAAATCAAAGTGCACAAGAGCCCTATCGATATCATGCTCCAGCAGATGGGAGATATTTATTCACTGATCATTTTTCCCGAAGGGGGCCGATCGTCCAGCGACGAGGAGATGGGAGATTTCAAGAGCGGGCTTTACTACATGGCCAAGAAGCGTCCCGATCTAGAACTCGTCCCGGTCTATATCGACAATGTCAATCGAATTCTTCCCCGGGGTGAGGTCTTGCCGGTTCCCCTCTTGAGCTGCATCACCATTGGGCCTCCCATCTTCTTGGAAGCGGGTGAACCGAAAACTGAATTTCTTGTTCGTGCCCGAAAGTGCGTTCAACGGTTGAAAGACCGCTAAGCGGGGGTCACCTGTTCGGTGTAGAGCTCGAGGATCTGGCTCTGGATTTTGACCGCTCGCAGAAGAACACCCAGTTGGTCGGGCGTGAACAAAACGGGCCCTGCGTCACACATTGATTCCAATTCTTCGGCGACTGCCGAGTGCTGATCCGCTGCGGCCTCCAATCGAAACGTCGCATTTCTCCACGCTGCGAGCAATGCTTCGTCGTCAGAGAGCTCGCTCGGATCCGAGACTTGCGAGAGAATCATGAGCGTGAGTCGAGCAACATCCACCTGATCCAGATCTGGATTCAGTTCCGACAACCGCTTCGCGAGTTCGTGACAAGTCATGATTGAAAAGCCAGATCCAACAAAGAACATCATTGCAAATGCCCGCCCAGGCGTCGTTGACTGCTCGGACGGCATCAGGCGAAAACGGTCGCGGCAGGTCAACAAGACGCTCAACCGTAGCTCACGCTCGGGGACCAAGCAAAGGAGAATTGCAAGGAGAGCATCGAGGCGGGGTGGCTACTCGATCTCCTCCTCGGAAACGGCTCTCGGATCGACCTGCAGACTGGCCAAGTAGGCGACGAGATCCCGTAACTCCCGACGCGACATTTGCTGCGTCAAGTCGTCCGGCATCGACGATTTTCCCTTCCGCCGCGCCTCGATCTCCTCGGTGGGAATTCGAACCTGACTCCCGTCACTCTGGATCAGGTCGACGAAGTCATCGTTTTCTGATTTCACGATCCCGGTGAACGTCTGGCCCGAATCGTTCAGGATCATCGCCGTCTCAAACCCCTTGGCGACTTGCGCGTTGGGTAGACAAATCGATTCCAGCAGGTAACGCCGATCCTTCTCCTTGCCAACGATGGTCAGATTGGGTCCGACCTCACCGCCCGCACGATCGACTTTGTGGCAACGCAAACAGGACAGCTTGGTATTTTCGAAAAACAGCTGACGGCCTCGCTCCGTGTTTCCCCCTTCGAGGGCAGCCAGCCAGAGGCCCAGAGGATCCTTCTCCGCCAAAACTCGATCATGCTCGGCAAGCGACGCTTGCATTGATTCGTCAATTCGCCCGACGGCCGCCTCGAGCACATTCAATTGAACATCAACAGGAAGTTCGCCGGCTAGATAGCTGGTCACGCCGCTTCGAATCGCTTCGTTGGCAGCCGGGGATTTGTTCTCTGCCAACAAATCCCAAGCCAATTGTCGCACGTCGGTGCTCCGGCTCTGCGTCGCCTCAATGAATTTACCGATGGATGCCTGGGCATCATGCGTCGCCAGGACTCGAAGCGCGGCAGTCAACAGTTCACTCGCTGGCAACAATTTGACTTCGCGTGCCAATGCAACGGCTTGCGGAGGATTCAGTCGCGACAAGCCAATCAGCGCTGTCGCACGAACGTCCTCACTCAACTGCTCGTCTTGAACGCGACTGGCGAGCAAGGGTGCGATCTTCTTGATGCCGAGTACCGATGCGACACGAATCGCTTCATCGCGAACCGTCGGCTCACCCACCATCAAGCTGTCGATCTGCGGCTCAAGTGCATCAGCGGCTTCCTTTGCGGGTCTGGCTGCAATCGGACGATACGCATTGAGAACACGGTCGCGAGGATCGGGTGCGCCCCAAGCGTCCAGAATGTTCAATGCTTCGATTCGCATTTCGGGTCTTGCCGTGGCCCGCGCTGCAAATGCAGCGAGTCTGCCCGCAGAATCTGCGGTACCCAGTCGAAAGTTTGCATTCAAACCCCGTCGCACCAGTTCGACGTCACCACCCGGTTCATCAATCAACTCAGCCAATGCGCTCATGGCGACCGGAATCGGCTCATCGTAAATGGCGCGAGCAGCCTCCATGACCACCAGCGGACTGGAGTCCTTCAGGAAGCGGCTCAACGATTCACTCTTGAGCCGACGCAGCGCCACCACGGCGGCCCGTCGTACCGATTCATTTCCATGTTTCGATAGCGAGGCGATGCGAGCTGGATCCTGCGTGGCGGCCAAGGCCATGATCCCTGCATGCCGAATCGCTGGATCGGAGTTGTCCGCTTCGGCCAGCAGCTTAACGATCCCCGCAAACGACTCCTTGTCCTTCAGCTTGCCCAAAGAGATCGCGGCAAAGTAACGCACTCGTGGGGAGTCGTCTTTCAACAGTTCGCGCAGTCTCGGCACGGCTTGCTTGTCACCACGTTCGCCCGCAACCTTGGCCGCAGCGGCCCGAATGATTGGATCGCTGTCGGACATCCAGGGGCGCAGCGAAGTCAGCACTTGTTCCGATTTGGCCCCATCCATTCGTGCAACTTGATCGGCGCCCCAGATGCCATGCAGCCGCGTGATCGTTTCCAGATCGCTGCTGCCGGCAACCGCCAACAGTGTTTCCAGGTCAGCGCGGCGAGCCAATTCCCATTGGGCTTCCAAGCGGATGCGCCGATCGACGTGACCCAGATCTTTGCGAAGTGCCTCGATTGGTCGCTGCTGCCAATCCCCCTCGAGAAGCTGCTCGACTTCTCGAACGATGGGGGTCTGGCTGTAAAGGGGGTCGCTGAGGCGGTAGATTCGGCCTTTGCCCAGTCCATTCCAGCCGTCCACCCAATCGCTGACGTAGAGCGCGCCATCTGGACCGAAGGCAAGATCTGTCGCCAATACGGTCCAGATCGGATCTGCGTCGTCGGTCATCCGATAGAATGCTCCGTCGGGCTCCAGCTTGAAGGTGCGGATGCCGCTGTTGGCCGGACCGCCTCGGAAGTCACAGATCAGAAAGGTGTCCTTCAACTGATCACCGAATCCGGTGCCGGGATAGTAAGCCAGCCCACTCGGACCGTCGGTGAAATTGGTGATCGGGGGAACGATGTAAGCTGGTTGCTCGTGATGAAAGGGTTCCCAGATTCGCTCGCGATTGAACGGCCCTCGATCTGGTAGGTACTGGTAATGCATCCGCCAACCGGTATCACCGCCCTCCAGAATATGAACGATGCGAGCCTTGTCACCGCTGTCGCTGTTGTTATCCACCGAGAACAAATCGCCAAAGTCGTTGAATGCCAACTCTTGAGGATTGCGTAGCCCCATCGCGTAAACCTCGAGGCCGGACCCGTCGAGCTCGCAACGAAACACAGCGCCCGATTCCGGATTAGCGAGAACTTTGCCATCCTCGGTGGTCACGTGATAACCACGATCTCCAATGCTGAAATAGAGACGGCCGTCGGGACCCAAGACCAACCCATGCATGTCATGTCCGCGAAAGGCAACTCGGACTCCAAAGCCATCGGCCAGCACCACCCGCTCGTCACTGTTGCCGTCGTCGTCCTTATCAACCAGCTTCCAAAGCTTCGGGATGCAAGTGAAGTAGATATCTTGGCCTCGCGCCAGCACTCCCGCCCCGGTCCCCTCTTCGATTCGATTGAAACCATTGGCAACGACGTAGCTGCGATCGGCCTTGCCATCTCCATCGGAATCCTCCAGGCGGCGAACACGATCGTCATGCTGCGCGTAGGTGACCGCCGCATCGCCAAGCAATTCCTTGTGATAATCAATCCGATCCTGAACGGTTTCGGCCGACAGATCGGCAAGCAACCATTTGTCGTCATGCCCGCGATTGTCGGTCACTCCGCGGTTTTGCCGAAAGCTCTCGCAGACGAACAGGCGGCCACGATTGTCAATGTCAAAAGCGACAATGTTGGCGACATCGGGTTCCGCGGCGTAGAGCTGAATCTTCCAGCCTTCGGGAATCCGAATTCCCTTCATGAAGTCCTCCCCCTCCGAGGAAGCAGCTTCGATCTCCGGTTCCAGCGGCGGAGGCTGCTTAAAATCGGCGGACTTCACGGTCTCGACAAGACTTCCCACCGACAGCAACGTCAGAAGGAAAATAGAAAGAGTGCGAAC
Source organism: Pirellulaceae bacterium (assembly GCA_963767665.1). GTDB lineage: Bacteria > Planctomycetota > Planctomycetia > Pirellulales > Pirellulaceae > Rubripirellula. Next base: position 931,353 of record CAVYFC010000008.1, on the reverse strand, counting down.
CAACGAACGATTTTGCATTCCGAATCAACCCTATTCTGAATCTCGAATCATGACGGGTCGGTCGCCGCAGCGATCCAGCAACTGGCAAACACCACCGACCAATGCATGCGATTCCGTGTGGACGGACCGACCCCTGCCGCAGCAAGCCTTCCGTTACTGGCACCCTCAAGAAGCACGTGAAAACCCACTGATGCCGAGACACGATGCCGTCCCGACCGCGAAGCGAGGGTCCGCGATAACACGCGCGACCAACCAATCGAGTAAGATCTTCTTCGTGGACATCTTCAGGATACTCCCTCGACCCACAAACTGGCAATAATTAATCGTTCCGGCTCATCACAGCTTCCCCCTGGATCCCCCCTTTCTGGTCGCCGATGTTTTTTCCGACGCCGAGAGCTTGTGGCCAGTCAAAGTTTCCGTTGGGTCCGGCGCGCGAATTGGGTCCGGCGTTTCAGTGCCACCCCGTGGGTAACGGCTCCTCCAAAACTTCTGCGGCAAATCGCATCATGAGCCGCCCAGCATGAACCAAGACGCTTTGAATTCGCAGCAGCATTCCGATCAGGATCCCAATAACTCGGATCGGCCGCCCAGTGACACTCAGCAAGGCGACACTCAGCAAGGCGACACTCAGCAAGGCGACACTCAGCAAGGCGACACTCAGCAAGGCGACACTCAGCAAGGCGAGTTATCGATCCGAGTCGGTTCCCCGTTCGCGGTCGATCCCTTTGAACCAGACACGACTCGCCAGATCGAAATTTTCTATGACGTCGGGCCGTTGAAGTACACGGCGATGGGGGCGGTCTTCGCTTCGGCCATGGTCGTTGGCTTTGCGGCAGCGGCAGCCTATTTCTTCCCGATCGGAGGAACGATGATTGCCGCGCTTGGTTGCGTCCTATCGATCTTTGGCATGTATTCTTCTTATCGCCTGACAGCAGCCGGCTTGCTGGCCATTCACCTCTGCCTGTTTGTGTTGAGCTACGGTCGAACGCTGGACTGAGTCGGCCCCGCCACCAATGGATGTCCCGCCCCCAATGGATGTCCCGCCACCAAATGGATTCCATGCAGTGTTGAACAGCAACGGCTTTTTGAGCGGACCACAGCGAGACCCCAGTGACGGCGGGGCATCCTGGTTGCCGTCCATCTACGCGATCCTACTTTGCTGGACCTGCGCAGTCTGTTCCAGCGCTTGCGCGGACTCACCTGCGACGTTGCGAGTGCTCACCTACAACATTCATCACGGCGAAGGGACCGATGGCGAGTTGAACCTGGGTCGAATCGCGGCAACGATACGAGCCGCCGACCCGCACGTTGTCGCCCTTCAGGAGGTCGACCACCAGGTTCCGCGCAGCGGCTTGACCGATCAAACAGCGCAACTTGCGAACGCGACCGGACTAGCCCCACTTTTCGGACCCAACATCGAACTTCAGGGAGGTCGCTACGGCAATGCAATTCTGACGCGTCTGCCGATCATCCATTGGGAGAACCGCAAGCTGCCTGTTCATCGTGATGGAGAGCAACGAGGTGTGCTGATGGCAAGATTGCGATGGCAGGTCTCCGCAGGGAAACAACGGGAATTCCTCTTCTTATCGACACACTTCGATCATCGTCCGGATGACAGCGAACGGGTCGCATCGGCAGGGATCATTCGTTCGATTGCCGAGCAAGAGCCGAATTTGCCAATGATTCTTGCTGGCGACTTGAACGCAACTCGAGCGAGTCGCGTATTGTCCAAACTGGCGTCGCTGTGGACACTCGCCGGTCCAGAACGATTCACGATCCCCGTGGCTGCCCCCAGTCGCCAGATCGACTTCGTGCTGTACCGACCCCCTGAAACTTGGAAGTTGCTCGAGACCCGCGTGCTCGAAGAATCGGTTGCCTCCGATCATCGCCCCCTGCTGGCGGTGTTCGGGGCTGAATAGCGTCCCACTCGGTGCTAGATCGGGAAAGGTGCTACTTCGGGAAACTCCCGGTGATTGTCGACCGCAACCGGGTTGGTTTCGCCGCACCGTTCGCATCAACGGATCTGAACGCACGGCTTCCAGACTCCAGACACACCGCTCCCAGACGTGTAGCGATCAGGAGTGGCCGTTGCGAAGCGATTCTCCGAAGCGGAAAAGCGGTCGCAAAGAGTACTCGCAAATGGTGCCGCCCCAGGCGACAATGGACGGGTCCTGGTACAGGATCCTGCCAATCTTTCCCCTCCTCCAAACAAACGGATCGATTCTTCATGTCGTCATCTCAATCGCCGCGATTTTCTTCTCAGCCTCTCTCGCGGTCGGCGTCACCACCTCCCTCTCGGCACGCACCCTTCGCGCCGCCAACGCGAATGACGAAGTCAACATTGGGTTTGTCAGTTGCGGTGGACGAGCCGGTCAGCTGATGGGACAGTTCACCAAAGTCGATGGAGTCAATGTGGCCGGCCTCTGTGACGTCGATGAAAAGCGACTTGGGCTGGCCAAGCAGCGATTCCCCAAGGCGGAGACCGTGGACCGACATGCGAGACCTGATCGCATCGGACAGCATCGACGTGGTGGTCGTTTCCACCTGCAACCATTGGCATTGCCTGGCCGCCATCTGGGCGATGCAAGCTGGGAAGGATGTGTACGTCGAAAAGCCCCTTTCGCACAGTCAATGGGAAGGCCGTCAAACGGTCGCCGCCGCCCGCAAGTACAACAAGATTTGCCAGATCGGAACCCAGCAACGATCCGACCCCATGCAGGCCGAAATCAAGAAGTTCTTGCATGAGGAAAAGGCACTTGGCGAAATCAAGGCAGCCCGAGTCAATCGATACGGGATCCGACCTTCGATCGGCAAGCGAGACACTCCATTGCCGATCGACAAAGACATTGCTTACGACCTCTGGTTGGGTCCCGGCCCAGGACCTACCGATCTTCCGCAATGAATTGCACTACGACTGGCATTGGGATTGGAACACGGGATCCGGCGAGATGGGCAACTGGGGCGTCCATGTTCTTGGACGATGTCCGCAACAACGTGTTTCGTGATCGCGTTGCCGATTCCCAAACGGATCCTAGGTGGTGGCGGTCGTGTCGCGCTCAACGACGCAGGCCAAACGCCCAATGTTCACTTTGCCTACTTCGACACCGGATCGATCCCAGTCGTGATTGGGCTTTCCAATCTTCCGGCCGCACCCGGCGGCAAGAAAGAGTCCAGCTCACCCCGGACCGAGCAGCGGCTATGTCGTCTACTGCGAAGGTGGCCGATACGAAGGACGACGTGGAGGAGGCGTTGCCTATGACAACGATGGCAAAGTGATCCGTGAAGTTCAGTGGTAACGGCGATGTGCGCCACCAACAGAATTTCATCGACGCCGTCCGAGCCCAGGATCGATCGCTTCTGAATGCCGAGATCGCCGTTGGAAATGACTCCACCGGTTGGTGCAACCTGGCCAACATTGCTTTCCGATGCGGCAGCGAGTTCTATCGTGAAGTCGCCGATCAAGTCCAACTCGAACAGTGGACAACGCTCATCGGTGAGATGGACGATCACTTGAAAGCCGCATGACATCGCGATGGAAAGCGATTCCATTCGCTTGAGTCCGCTGCTGACCCTCGACAGCAAGACCGAACAATTTGTGGGTGATCACGCGGAGGCCGCGAATCACTTCCTGAAACGTCAGTACCGCAAGGGCTATGAAGTTCCAGAAATCGCCTAACTGCGTACCGCGTGAGCGGCAAGGTGTGGATCGAGCAAGCGAATCGCTCGATTCACGCCTGATACGTTCTTTCGTGAGAGTTCACACGAATGTCTCTCAAAGCAGAAGGATGGTAGGCAAAGTGATGCAAGTGTGGATTTGGCCAAGGAACATCCTTGCAATCGACATTCGAAAAGAGTCATTTTGCCCTCCATCGTTCTGACAAATCCGTTCTTGACGGAATCCGATTCGTCAATGAAGCCAGGGCGCTGCGTGTTGATCACGAATCCTTTCTGGCTACCTCCCGCCTCCCTTTGACGTGAATCAAACTGGTCCATGAAGATCATGCTTCGATCAACATTGGCGTCCTGTCTCTTGGTTGGCGTGCTCGCCGCCTCGCTGCGGGGTAACGAACCGAATCCAGCGTCGTTTGCTGACTCGGTCTCGTTCGCGACGTCAGGTTCGACCATTGCTTTCCGACAAGTGCTTCGCCTGTCATGGGCCAGACGAAAGAACCCGGGAAGCTGATTTGCGGCTTGATTTCGGGACGACGCCTTGGACGAGCGAGGCAATCGTGCCGGGGTCGCCTGATGACTCGGAATTGGTCCGCCGGATTTCCCTGCCGGATGATGATGACGAGAGGATGCCGCCGAGCAAGTTCCACAAGGATCTCACCGATGAAGAGATCCAAATGATCCGCGATTGGATCTCACAGGGAGCCCCTTACGAGCAACATTGGGCTTATCGGCCGCTGGATCGCCCAGCTATTCCGAAGGCCGACTGCGACTCGAATTGATCAAGAATCCGATTGATTCATTCATCGCCCATGGGCTCCGACAACGGAATCTTGGATTTGCCGAACCTGCTGATAAGACAACGCTGATTCGTCGACTCTATCTCGATCTGCTCGGCATGCCGCCGACTCCGCTGGAAACCCAGGTGTTCGTTGACGACGCGTCGGATGGTGCGCTGGAGGAGGCCGTCGAGTTGTTGCTCCAAGACCCCCGGTTTGGCGAACGACTGGCGTTGTATTGGTTGGATCTCGTCCGATATGCCGACACGATCGGCTACCACAGCGATACCTACATGGAAGTGTCTGCTTATCGTGACTATGTGATCCGTGCTTTCAACGAGAACAAGCCCTTTGACCAGTTCACGATCGAACAGCTTGCTGGAGACTTGCTACCCGAACCGTCGCCGGACCAACTGATCGCATCGGGATACAACCGGCTGCTGCAGACGACCGAGGAAGGAGGCGCTCAAGCCAAGGAATACATCGCGATCTACGCGGCGGATCGAGTCCGAAATCTCTCCGGTGTTTGGATGGCACAGACCGTTGGCTGCGCTCAATGCCATGATCACAAATACGATCCGATCACGACCAAGGACTTCTACTCCCTGGCGGCATTCTTTGCCGACATCGACGAGGTTGCCGTCGGCAAGCGAACCCCGAACTACACACTGATCAGCCCCGATCAGCAGCAGCAACTCGACAGGCTTAACGAAAGGGTGGCAAGTCTGAGGATTGATCAGCGTCTTGCCACCGATGCAGAACTCGCCAAAGTCGTCGCCGATCGCCAATCCGCTTGGGAGGACGCCTCACGCCGGACGATCGAGGAAAAGAGTTCAGTGTGGCGGACACCCCAGACGCTTTCCATGGCGGCAACAGGAGGCATTGACCTTCAGCCGCGCGACGATGGATCGTTCCTAAGCGTTGGTGAGAATCCAGACACAGGGACCTATACCTACTCCTTCAAATCTTCGGATCCGATTGAGGCCGTTCGACTGGAAGTCTTTCCCGACGAGAGCTTTAGCAATCCCAAGGGCTTTTCGAGGGGCAACGGAAACTTCGTGCTCACGGGTGTGAAAGTCTTTTGCGGCGACCAATCGATCCCAATCGCTGAGGCGGTCGCAGACCATGAACAGAAGGGCTGGCCCATCACCGGAGCGATCGACGGCAATGACAAGACGGGCTGGGCGATCGAAGGTCACCAAAAACAGGCCGATCGCCGCGTGGCGGTCTTTCGCTTGGCAAGCGACCGGGAGACCAGACCAACTCGCCAGCCTGGCGAATCGAACTCCAGCATCATTCGGATCACGCCCGGCACCTGATTGGTCGCTTTCGTCTCTCCGTCACCGATCAGCGCGCGGCTGGATTCGAGGACAGGCTTTCTCTTCCCGATTCGGTTACCGCGGCACTCAAGACACCGCCTCGAGATCGTACCGCCGAGCAGATCGGCGCGATCACCGAGCACTACTATTCGTTCGCCCCCGAGCTTGCCGAAGCGAAGCAGCAACTCGCCCAAGCCGAGAAGGATCTCGCGACGTTCAAGGGATCTCTACAAACGACACTGGTGACGAAATCACTAGCCGAGCCACGGATGACCCGTGTGTTGCCGCGAGGAAACTGGCTGGATGACTCGGGCGACATCATTCAACCTTCCGTCCCTGCCTTCCTGCCGCATCAGCCAATCGAAGGACGACGTGCCACTCGGCTCGACCTGGCAAAATGGCTGGTCTCGAACGACAACCCGCTGACTGCGCGAGCTTTGTCAACCGCTTGTGGAAATTGTTCCACGGAAGGGGACTGTCGCGAAATCTGGACGATCTTGGCGGCCAAGGCGAGGCACCGACGCACCCAGAATTGCTCGATTGGCTTGCTGCGGAGTTTCGTGACAGCGGTTGGGACATCAAACATCTGGTGCGATTGATGGTCACCTCAACAACCTATGCACAGAGCTCGACGGTGTCTCCAGAGAAACGTGCCAAGGATCCACTGAATCATCTTCATGGGCGACAAGGTCGCTGGCGACTGGAGGCAGAATTCGTACGAGATACGCGCCCTATCGATCAGCGGGCTTCTGGTCAGCGATGTGATCGGTGGGCAGAGCGTCAAACCTTATCAACCTGCTGGGTACTGGCAGCACCTGAACTTTCCGCAACGTGAGTGGCAAGCCGACTCAGGTCAGAATCTCTATCGTCGAGGACTCTATACGTTTCTGGTGTCGAACATTTTTGCATCCCTCGATGCTGGCGTTTGATGCGCCGAGCCGGGAGGAGTGCACCGCCGAGCGCTCGCGATCGAACATTCCACAACAAGCTCTGGTCTTGTTGAACGATCCGATTTTTGTGGAGTCCTCCTCAGCCTTTGCGAAACGCATTCATGGAATCGGGCGATGGGATCGACGACCGACTCGCCTGGGCAATGCGGACGGCGATGTCACGTGATGCTCGGCCAGAAGAGCTTGCGGTGCTCCGAGGGCTCTATGAGACCCAGTTCGAGCGTTATGCCGACGCGCCTGACGACGCCCGCGCCCTGCTTGCAAGTCGGTGCCAGCGATCAATCGGGAGATCCGAATCCGGCGGAATTGGCCGCTTGGACGCAAGTCGCTCGGACGATTCTGAATGCTTATGAAACGACCTCGCGATTCTAGGAGACACCGGGACCTGAAGATGTCGAATTCTCTCCATCGCAGAACGTTCTTGAATCGATCATCGATTGGAATCGGCTCGCTCGCGTTGGCGAGTCAGTTGCTCGCCGGCCGCAGCGATGCGGCCTCCCAGGGCGGCCATCTGAAGCCCCATTTTCCTGCCCGGGCAAGGCGCGTCATCTTCCTGTGCATGGCGGGCGGCCCGTCGCATCTGGAAACGTTTGATTACAAGGCAAAGCTGAAGGAACTCGACGGTCAGCCGATGCCTCCTCGATCACCGAAGGTCAACCGATCGCCCAGTTGCAGGGAAAAGAACTGAAATGCCTGGCTCCTCAGTTCTCCTTCAGCAAGCATGGGGAATCGGGGCAAGAGATTTCGGACGTGTTCACGCACATCCCCAAGATCGCAGACGACATAGCGATCATCCGCTCGATGACCACGCAGCAGATCAATCACGATCCGGCTCATACCTTCATGAACTGCGGGACCCAAATCTCAGGTCGTCCCTGCATGGGGTCATGGATCCAGTACGGACTGGGAAGCGAAGCGGAGGATCTGCCCGGATTCGTCGTCCTGACCTCGGTCGGTGGCGGCCAATCGCAGCCCATCGCATCGCGGCAATGGCACAGCGGGTTCCTGCCAAGCAAGTATCAGGGCGTGCACTTCCATTCCAAGGGTGATCCCGTCCTGTATGTCGGCAATCCTCCTGGCGTCCGACGATCGGACCAGCGACAAGTGATCGAAGCGGTCAACGAGCTCAATCAACTCCGCAATCGAATTGGTCGACAATCCGGAGATCGCGACAAGCATCTCGCAGTATGAACTGGCCTTCAAGATGCAAGCGAGCGTGCCGGAGCTGGTGGATGTATCGAGCGAACCGCAGCATGTCCTCGACCTCTACGGAGCCACGCCTGGGCGATGGAAGCTTCGCCAGCAACTGCCTCCTGGCCCGTCGACTCGCCGAACGGGGTGTCCGATTCATCCAGCTGTATCACCGAGGATGGGACCATCACGGTGGCGTCAAGAACGGGGTAGGAGACCACAAGCAAGCTGGTCGATCGCGCCAGTTGGGGGCTGATCGAGGATTTCAAGCAACGCGGCATGCTCAAGGACACGTTGGTGGTGTGGGGCGGCGAGTTTGGCCGCACACCCGATGTCCCAGGGCGGGGGCAACAATCCTGGTCGCGACCATCACATCAAAGGCTTCTCGTTCTGGATGGCGGGAGGCGGAATCCGCGGCGGCGCTTCCTACGGAGCGACCGACGAGTTTGGCTACAACGCGGTCGAAGACGTCGTCTCCGTACACGACTTCCACGCGACCATGCTGCACCTGCTGGGAATCGATCACGAGCGATTCACTTACAAGTTCCAGGGGCTCGACATGCGATTGACCGGCGTCGAACCCTCGCGAGTCCTGCACCCGATCCTGGCATGATGGCAGCGATTAGCAGGCATGCTTGGGATTCGCGGCGACCGAGCCAAGATCGATCACGACGTCCGAACAATCCGCCAAGTAGATCGCATCGCCGGTAAAGCGGCCACGAAACTCTTCGTCGGTCCATTCGTCTTACCAAAAGCTGGATCGGCGATCATCCAGTGTCCGTCGCGATCTCGTCCCAACACCACAATCGCATGCCCTTCGCTACGTGGGCCGAGCAACCATCGAGATGAACCGGCCGTCTGCTGGCTGTCCAGTCGAACGAGCGAGATGTTGGGCAACTGCTCAAACCGTACCCACTGGCCCGGATCGGAGCGGGCAACGCGAGCCGAATGCTGGGAGCCCTGAACTGCCATCGCCAAACCCCGGTAAAGGCCCAGTGGTTCCGTTCCGCGCGAGCTCGTTAAACAGGATTCGACCATCTCGCGTTCACTCGCAAAGATCCCTCGCAGGTGAAGCAAGGTCGATGCGGCGGCCGGAGCACAGGTTGCCGAGTGCGTCTGCACGCAGACATCACCGCGCCACAATGGTTCAGGAGCCAGCTCGACCGGATAGAGAGTGGGTCGAACATACGGCGCCAGGGCATAGGCGGTTGCCAACACAACGAATGAGCAGAGGGCGAGCGGTCGACTCCAAGACGTCAGCGTCTGGGTCTCACTGGCAAGGCCTGCTGCGAAACAAAGCAACATCGGCATCAGGTTCGAAAGGAACACGACCGATGGGTCCGGGACCAACGAGGCCCAGCGAAGATTACCCGAGAAGGTCCAGGCAAAGACCAGCGACGCGAGCAGAGCGCTAAAGAACCATGTCGAAACGCGTGGAGAACGGATGAGGCGGCCCAAGATGAACGACAAGACGGAGAGCCCAGCTATTGCGAGCACTCCACTTGCCAGGTCCGTTACCATGCCGCACACCCTGCCGCTAACAAACAAATGTTAAGGAAGTGTTAACATCATGATTGTTTTGTGTCAACCTTTATCGGCATTCGAGTGGTGTGCTCTCCTCCCTAACTGGGCAAGCCACTGGCAAAGCGCGGATCTTCACATTGAGAAAATGAAACCAGGCCGAAGAGGAGGCCAGCTGCAAGGCAGCAGAGACCACGGAGCGACGTAGCACCACGTCGGCTGTTTCGGTTGGACTGCTTCGGTGGAGCTCAGCACGAGAGCAAGCACCGGCAGCGGAGGTCGACATCGGTCCGACGCGCCACACTCGACTTGTTGATTGTCGATCTATTCGACACCGAAGCGGTGGACGGTCACTTCATGCAACGTTTCGCCCGGCCTCAGCAGCGTGCTGGGAAAGGAATCGCGATTCGGAGCATTGGGATAGTGCTGCGTTTCCAGACAGAAGGCTTCATGACCGCCATAGCCATTGGATCGCTCATTGCCAGGCAGGTGGTTGGCGGTGTAGAGCTGCATACCGGGCTGTGTCGTCTCAATCTCCAAGACGCGACCCGATTTGGGATCGACGACTTTGGCGGCCGCACGCAAGGTTCCCGGTTCACCCCTGACCACGTAGCAGTGGTCGTAGCCCTTGGTGCCGGTCAATTCATCAACGCGATCGCCAAACGGAGTGGGCATGCGAAAGTCCAGAACCGTATCGTCGACTTTGTTCAGGGTTCCCGTGGGGATCAAGGACTCGTCCACGTCCAGCCACTCGTCCGCCTCGATCGTGGCCACGTGATCCATCGCGCTGCCGCTGCCCGCGCCACCCAGATTCCAGTAGCTATGGTTGGTCAAATTGACGTGGGTCGGAGCATCGGTCGTCGCGTTGAATTCGATCTTGAGTTCATCGTCGTCATTCCAGCTGTACGCCACCGTCGCCTGCAGCGTGCCAGGATATCCCTCCTGCCCATCGGGGCTGGTGAGCGAGAACTTCACGCCGACGGCGTCCTCGAGTTCGACGGTTTCCCCCTCCCAGTACTGATAGCTGAAATTCGCTTTGCCACCATGAAGGTGATGTTTCCCGGCATTGATCGTCACTTGATAGTCCTTGCCATCGACCGTGAACTTGCCCGCTTCGATGCGATTGCAGAACCGACCAACGGTGCTCCCGAAGTAGGGATGCCCATCGAGATAAGGCTCAAGCGAGTCGAAGCTCAGGTTGACATTAGCCAGATTGCCGTCACGATCGGGAACGATCACGTCCAGAAGCGTCGCTCCCCAATTCATCACCTATACGCTATGGCCGTGGGAATTCACGAGCGTGAAACGGGTTACTTCGCGGCCATCTTTCGTCGTACCAAAGGGTTTCGAATCGATCTTCATGTTCGGTGGAGCGGCAAACGCGTTGGCAAAGGAGAATACAACTGCAAGAATCACAATTGCGTGGAGCGGAACGACGGAGCATCATGACCTGTTTTCCAGAGTTCGTGTACCGGACATCTGAGACGTCCAAGATTAACCGACCGGCCGCCGAAATACACGGTGTCCCACCCATTTCACCCCGCAGAGACTTCGATTCCTGTGACGAGCGACCTCTCCACTGGCCACCTGGATCTTGGCGACCTTGATAAGGGGGACACCGATACGCCCCACGACGTGGCTGTTCCGCTAACCATCGGCGACGTCGCTCATCGGTTTCCCAGTCGTCCAAGCCGCCTTGTCCGGCTACAGCGACCTGCCGATGCGAGTGGTAGCCCGCCGACACGGCGCCAGTTACGCGATCTGCGAGGTGATGCTGGACCAGTTCTTGCTTTCGCTCGGCAAACGTGAAAGGACGAAGCACTACCTGGACATCCATCCCGATGAGCATCCCGTGGGTGGTCAGTTGATGGGAGCGGAACCGGAACAGTTTTCAGCGGGTGCGATGAGATTGGTCGATGCCGGGTTCGACATCATCGACGTGAATTTCGGCTGTCCGGTCAAGAAGGTCCTGGGTCGTTGCCGTGGTGGTTTCCATCTTTCGCAACCTGAGGTGGCGATTGAGATCCTGCAGCGAACCCGCGATGCCATCCCGGCGCACATTCCGGTGACGGTCAAGATGCGGCGCGGCATCGATGACTCGTCAGGAGTCGCGCGACAAGTTCTTTACGATCCTGGATGGAGCCATCCAAGCCGGCATTGCGGCCGCGACGGTACACGGTCGTACGGTGAGCCAACGTTACGTGGGGGCAAGTCGCTGGGAGTTCCTCAGCGACGTCAAGTCGTACGTGGGGGACTCGATCAAAATCCTCGGTAGTGGTGACCTGTTTGCCGCCGAAGACTGCCTGCGGATGCTCGCCCAAACCGGGATCGATGGCGTCACGGTGCGCGCGGGGCGCCATTGGCAACCCATGGATTTTTTCCCAATGCCGTGCCTTAACAGAGGGGCGTCCCCTTCCCCAACCCGCCGAGCCTGCACCAGCAGGCCGCGGTGATGCGAGAGCACTATGCGCTCTGCGAGCGAACTTACACGCCGGAGCGCACGCCTTTGCTCATGCGAAAATTCTGCATCAAGTATGCTCAAAGCCATCCGGATTATGAAACCGTTCGTCGGTCCATGACGGGTATCCGTTCTCGAGAAGCCTTCGAAGCAGCGCTCGAGCTGCACTATCGCAGCGAAGGGCCCGGAAGATACGTCCCACGCGACGTCCATGACTCTCAAAAAGAGTGCTGACGGTTGGGGCCTTTGACTTTCGACGGCGACTCCAACTGGCCCAGCAAGAAATTCTCGAAAAAGTCTGGCCTCCACTGGCGGGCCAGTCCGACCGTTTTCGGGTTGCAGGTATCAACCGCTACCCAACATAGAGAAACGGAGAAATCTGATGAAGAGCCTGTTCCTGCTCGCCCTGATGGCTATCCCCGCAAGCGCCTTGGCGGTTGAAAACAGAGAGAAGTACGAAGCCTACAAGCAGCGCCGCGCCGACCGCCGCGCGTACGCCTTGGATTCGCGTCGCCAGTACAACACCAGCAAAAGCCCGCATGTTTATCGAACAGCGATTGCCATGCAGATTCCTGTCATGACGCCCTACCTGGCGGTGCAAGAGGGCTGGGTTCATCAACCAGCGATCCCAGTGCGCCCGATCGTTGCAGTGCGCCCGATCGTTGCAGTGCGTCCGATCCTTTCTGCACGCCCCATCCTCGCGGTCGGGCACTCGGATCCCTACCACCACGTCACACGTGGCTATCGAACGTCCTACCCCACTGCTTACGCGCAAATCGCCTCAAAACGCGTCGCGAAATGAACGTCGAATTCCGAACAACCCGCGAACCAAGATCGCTTCGGGACCTCGAGGTTCCCGTCAGGTCCGACGCCACGGCAATGACAACAGGCCACGTTGCCAGACATCAGGCCCCGCCGATGTCCGCGCTGCCTGCCAGGCCCTCTTCGTCTTCTTCCTTTTTGTACTGATCAAGTCGACGATAGAGCGTGCGAGCACCGATGCCGAGGACCTTGGCAGCCTCTTCTCGATTGTCATTGGTCAACTTCAGTGTTTCCTCGATTGCCCATCGCTCAATCACGCTCAAGGGCTGACCGATCAGATCCGATTCCATGGCGAAATGAGTGAGCGATTCCTCTGCGGCCTCCTCGGATCCATCTGACAACTCGGGCGGCAGGTCATCGAGATCAAGCTTTCCGTCGGTGTCGAGGACGACCATCGTTTCGACGAAGTTACGCAACTCACGAACGTTACCGGGCCAATCGTAATCAAAGAATCGCTTGGTCACTGCGGGCGTGAAATGTGCCGAGGGCTTGTCATGCCGCCTCAGAAAGAACTTGCGGAAGTGATCCATCAGCGGCACAACATCTTCTAAACGATCACGAAGCGGCGGTAGCTCCACGGTGACGACACGAAGCCGATGATAGAGATCGTTTCGAAAGGTGCCCGCTGCGATCATGTCCTCAAGCGGCCGATTGGTGGCGGAGATCAACCGCACGTTGACCTTGATGGTCTTGTTGTCGCCAACGCGAGTGATCTGATGCTCTTCCAAGACTCGCAGCAACTTGATTTGCGTACTCTGCGGCATGTCGCCGACTTCATCCAAGAACAGGGTGCCTCCATTGGCATATTGAAAGGCGCCCTCACGATCGGAAACGGCGTCGGTGAACGATCCCTTAACATGACCGAACAACTCGCTTTCAACCAGATTCTCAGCGATGGCTCCCGTATTGATAGCGACGATCCGCTTGTTGCGTCTTGGGCTATTTTGGTGAATCGCCTGTGCGATGATCTCCTTGCCAGTCCCGTTCTCTCCCGTGATCAGCACCGTCGCATCGGTCGCCGCGATTCGCCGCACGCGATCGACCACATTCTGCATCTTCTTGCTGACATAGATGATCCCCTCAAAGCCATATCGCTCGTCCAATCGCTGCAACAACTCGGTGTTGGTGCGTTTCAGAAAGACCGCCTGAGCAGCCTTCTCGGCAATCGCCCGCAGCCGATTGGGGGTGATCGGCTTCTCTAAAAAGTTGAAGGCGCCTTTCTGCATCGCTTCCACCGCGATTGGCACGGTGGCGTGCCCAGTCACCATCACGACTTCGCAATCTGGCAGTCGGTCTGCGGCAAGCTTGAGGATTTGCATCCCGTCAACATCATTCATCACCATGTCGGTGATGATGATGTCATACGTTTCACGCTCGATCAGCCGGGCGGCCTCCGGTCCGCTGGTCGCCGCTTCGCAACGATAGCCGACTTTCTCCAAGCTCTCGGTCATCGCTCGGGCATGCGCCGCCTCGTTGTCGACCACCAGCAATTTCAACCGGGACGGGTCGGCAGACACCATCTGGGTGGCTGCTCCTTCACGCGAAGTGTCCTGAAGGCTCTCTTGGTTAGATGCCATGAATTGCTCGCCAAGAACGGAAGTTGAAGTTGGCAGATTTAGCAGGAACCGCAACGCAATCGGCAAAGTCAGCTGAACAATTCAGCCACAACTTTCCGATAGAGGGAGTTGAGTTCATTGACCAAATCACTGCCGTTGCTACGATAGGTGAGGATTCATGAACACGCACGGGACGAGTATTGCCCCACCCGTTCCGTGTCGCGCTGGAGTTCCTACGGGTTGCTGCCCCACCCCGTGGGAACTCCTTTTTTTTTGCTCTCGCGGGCCGCACCGTTTGCTTCACCGTTACTCCGCAGATTGGGCGTAGCGGTGTTGCAGTGATTCGACTTCGAGCGGCCCTTCGCGGGTTGCCTGCATCGCCCGCACCGCAGCCTCGGCCGCGGCGATGGTCGTGATACAGGGGACGCCGTGTTGAACGGCAGCAGCCCGAATGCGGCCCTCATCGGTACGAGCACCCTTTCCGCTCGGAGTATTGAGGATCAGTTGCACCTCGCCGTTCTTGAGATAGTCGATCAGGTTCGGATGCCCCTCAGCAATCTTCTTGACGCGTGTGACTGCGACACCTTCTTGTTCGAGTCGTGTGGCGGTCCCAGCGGTTGCCAACAACTCGAAACCGAGTTCACGCAACTGAGTCCCCAATGTCTTGGCAGCATCCTTATGGCGAGCGGTCAAACTGATGAAAATTTGGCCCTTTTCGGGGAGGACGCTTCCAGCGGCAATCTGGCTCTTGGCAAACGCGAGTGAAAACTTGTCGCTGATGCCCATCACCTCGCCGGTGCTTCGCATTTCTGGGCCGAGCACAATATCGACGCCGGCAAACTTTCGGAACGGAAACACGCTCTCCTTGATCGAGACATGTCGAGGGATCGGTTCTTTGGTAATCCCGAGTTCCTGGAGAGTCATGCCGGCCATGACCTTGGTGGCAATTCTGGCCACGGGAACCCCTGTCGCCTTGGCCACAAACGGGGCGGTCCGACTGGCTCGTGGATTGACCTCCAAGACATACAGCAAGGGGCCGGCCTCGGTGTACTTGATCGCGAATTGAATATTCATCAACCCGATCACATTGAGTCGTTGAGCAAGCTTCGCGGTGGACTCGCGGATCTCCTGCAAAATCGGCTGCGTCAGACTGAAGGGTGGGATCGCACAGGCTGAGTCCCCGGAATGAACCCCAGCCTCTTCAATGTGTTCCATGATCCCCATGATGACGCAATCGGTACCGTCGGCGATCGCGTCCACATCGACCTCGGTCGCATCTTCAAGGAAGCGGTCGATCAGCACCGGCTGCCCATCGGCCACCACGAACGCCTCGGCCACGTAACGCTCGAACTGAGCTTGGTCGTAACAAATCTCCATCGCCCGCCCACCCAGCACAAAACTGGGTCGAACCAGAGCCGGAAATCCGATGACCTTTGCTTCACGACGAGCCTCATCCATGTTGCGAGCGATGCCACTGGGTGGCTGTCGCAACCCAAGCTCATCGATCAGCTGCTTGAAACAGTTCACGATCTTCGGCGCTCTCGATCGTGTCGACGCTAGTCCCGATGATCGGAACACCCGCTTGCTGAAGCCCCCGTGCCAGGTTGAGTGGTGTCTGCCCGCCGAATTGCACGATCACACCGTCTGGTTGGATCGCATCACAGATGTTCAGAACGTCTTCGATCGTCAGTGGCTCAAAGAACAAGATATCCGACGTGTCATAGTCGGTACTGACCGTCTCCGGATTGCTGTTGACCATCACGCTTTCGATGCCCATGTCGCGAAGTGCGAAAGCTGGCATGGCAGCAGCAGTAATCAAACTCGATTCCCTGACCAATTCGATTGGGCCCGCCACCTAGGATCACCACCCGCTTCTTGTCCCCCTTGGGTGGAAGTTCGTCCTCGGCCTCGTAGGTGCTGTAGTAATAGGGGGTGTAGGCTTCGAACTCGGCTGCGCAAGTGTCCACACTCTTGAATACGGGTCGGATACCGAGCTGCAGTCGGCGGGCCCGGACTCTCGGATTCGGTCGTGGATGTGATCTGAGCCAATTGCCGATCGGAAAATCCATTTCGCTTGGCCTGCCACATCTGCTGCCTTGGTGATCGCCTCGAGCGAGCCAATTGCAATCAGCCGGTCCTCTTCTTCGACGATTTGAGCGAGATGGTCGAGGAACCAAACATCGATGTTGGTCAGGGACACGAATCTCCTTGATGCGTCATGCCTGACTTCATGGCATAGCGAATGTAGAAGACGCGTTCGGCTCCAGGAGTACTGAGTTTCGCCTTGATTTCATCGATATCGGGCTGCAAGCTCGGTACCCCAAAGCGTCGCGGTTGTCGCTGCCGAACCCGAACGGCTCCGACCTCCAATCCTCGCATCGCTTTCTGAAACGATTCGCGGAAGGTTCTGCCGATCGCCATCGTTTCCCCAACGCTCTTCATCTGCGTCGTCAGCGTCGCATCGGCTTCGGGGAATTTCTCGAAAGCGAATCGCGGCATCTTGGTGACGACGTAGTCAATCGTCGGCTCAAAGCAGGCCTTGGTCTTTCTTGGTAATGTCGTTGGGCAGTTCCCAGAGCCGGTATCCGACGGCCAACTTGGCGGCGATCTTGGCGATCGGAAAGCCGGTTGCCTTGCTGGCCAGAGCGCTGGATCGGCTGACCCGCGGATTCATCTCGATCACGATCATCCGACCGGTCTCGGGTTCGATCGCAAACTGGATGTTGCTGCCCCCCGTTTCCACTCCGATCTCGCGGATCACAGCCAGCGAGGCGTCGCGCATTCGCTGGTACTCCTTGTCGGTCAGCGTTTGGGCTGGGGCGACCGTGATCGAATCACCGGTGTGCACGCCCATCGCATCGAAGTTTTCGATGCTGCAGATGATCACGACGTTGTCATCCTTGTCGCGCATCACCTCCATCTCGTACTCTTTCCAGCCGATGATCGACTCTTCGATCAAGACTTCCGTGACGGGCGATTGGTCCAAGCCGTTCTGGACCAGGGCGTCGAAATCGTCGCGGTTGTAGGCGATCGCCGAACCGCTGCCCCCCATGGTGAAGCTGGGGCGGACCACCGCCGGCAAGCCGACCTCCTTGAGTGCCGCGCGGGCTTCTTCGAGCGTATGGACGGTGTAGCCCTTGCAGACGTCCAAGCCGATTTTCTCCATTGCCTCCTTGAACTGGTCCCGCTCCTCGGCCTTGGCGATCACTGCCGCATTGGCACCGATCATTTCCACGCCGTACTTTTCCAGCACCCCGTTGGCCTCCAAGTCCATCGCGCAGTTCAATCCGGTTTGGCCTCCCAGCGTGGGAAGCAACGCATCGGGCCGTTCCTTGGCGATGATCTTCTCGATCATCTGCCAGGTCAGGGGCTCGATGTAGGTCGCATCGGCCAGCCCGGGATCGGTCATGATCGTGGCCGGATTGCTGTTGACCAGCACCACCTTGTATCCCTCCTCACGGAGTGCCTTGCAGGCCTGCGTGCCCGAATAGTCGAACTCGCAGGCTTGTCCGATCACAATGGGACCGCTGCCGATGATCAGAATCTTCTTGATGTCGTCGCGACGGGGCACGTTCGTTCTTTCACAAGGCGAATGCAAGTGGCGGGTCAGCAAATTGCCGCCGAGGATAACAAAAAAGAGGTCGCTCGTAGAGGACGCCGACAATTCGTTCTCGTCGGCACCGTTGTGGCGTACACAGCAGTCAGCGAGTCAATGCGAAGCCAGTTCACCCTGGGAACTCCCATCCTACAATCGGACCGTACGATGTGCACTTCCATGCTCCGGTCGCATCCGGTTTCGGAATACTTGCCAGTCTCCGCGCCGGCGAATCAGGCCATAGCGCCAAACAAATCCCGACGCGATCAATGCTCGCCCCCAGGAGGGTCCACCATCGGGGAAACTGATAACCGGGATCGTGACGCCAGGCCAGAAATGTCCAAACCGGCACCGCCAACGGCTCCAACAGTGTGATCAGCGAAGCCTCATTGCTTTCCACTCTCGCGGACCGCCCAGGCAAACAAGATGTAGGGCAGCGCAAGTTGCGTGGACCCCAGCGCGATCAGGGCAACCCACTGGAATCCCATGGGGAAGTGGCGTCTTGCCAATCACCATCGGCCACAGGATCACGATGCAAGCGACGTGGTTCACCAAGCCTAGCCAGGCCACATCGACCCCGCGAAGATGCCGAATCAGCAGCAGCACAGCCGCATACATCAACCCAGAAAAGAGTGCCAAACCGACCGGTCCGGTCGCTAACGACACCGTCGAAA
This sequence comes from Pirellulaceae bacterium, assembly GCA_963767665.1. Classification (GTDB taxonomy): domain Bacteria; phylum Planctomycetota; class Planctomycetia; order Pirellulales; family Pirellulaceae; genus Rubripirellula. Next base: position 912,819 of record CAVYFC010000008.1, on the reverse strand, counting down.
CCCGCCACTCCATGAAGACGATCACGCCGATTCCCGTCAGCGACAACCAGACCATCACCCAATCGCTTCGTCGCGGACGATCACCAAGCCCCAAGAGTCCTGCCAAGCGCTACCCATGCAGGACCCACGTACTGCAACCAGATCGTGGTCGTTTCCGAGCCCGCCACCATCGCCACCAGAAAGGTGTAAACCATGGCGACGAAGGAAAGCGACATCGGCAACATGGCCCAGCGGAATGTCGGTCGCCGAACGAACGGGAGGACCGTCAGGGCGGCAAACACGGCTCGCCAGAAGGTCAAGGCCACGCCCCGCGTCTCCACTGGCCAATCGTCAAACCAAGGTGCCTTGGCGTAAAAACCGCTGGTGCTCCAAAGCAGTGCGGCCGCCGCCACCATCAGCCGCGCTCGATCGCGACTCGAGACTCGATCACCAATCGAGAGCTGCCCCATCCCGCTAGTTCTGCCCGGCTGCGGAAGGGAAGGAGACCGAAGCCCGCACTGGCAAGTGGTCGCTAGCGAATCGCCCGGCGGCTGTCTTCGGATCAAGCGTCTCCAAGCCCGTGACCTCCAAACCTCCATGGACAAAGATGTGATCGATCACTTGGCCCGGTTCAATCTTCTCGAAGCCGTTCCAAGTACTCTCCGGTCCTGTCGGCTTGGTCGCACTGGCGAGCCGCGCGTCGACCATGAATCCGTCGGCCGTCAATTCACGGTAGGGATCGGAATCGGCCTTGCAATTGAAGTCGCCAAGCAGAATCACGGGAAGTTCCCCGGCTCGCTCCTTGAGCAATCGAAGCACAAGCTCGCCACTCTTCGGTCCGGGCCATCGCGCCACGATGATCGAAATGAGTGTTCGCCACCAACATCGAGACACCCGAATCCTTGTCCCGCAAGATCATCCAGGTGCACGTTCTCGGCAGGGCGGCATCCCAACCGGCGACTCCGACCTGCTTCGGGCGACTCACTCAGCCAAAACGTGCCCTCGTCGATCGCTTCCAATCGATCCTTTCGATAGAAGATCGGCGCGTGCTCACCACCTCGCTTGCCATCATCGCGTCCGACGCCGTACCAGCCGAACGCCACCAATCCTTGGCGGAGATCGTCCAACTGCGGAGCGGTCACTTCCTGCAATCCGATCAGGTCTTGCTCGCTCCAGGAACGACGCCACGGCATCCTTTCGATTGGCCCAGACATCGAGCCCATCGCCCGGATTGGCATAGCGAATGTTGTAGCTAACCACCTTCAACGCCGGCGGCTGCTGCCCAAACAAAGCGGATGGAATCGCGCAGCGTGGCTATCCAGAGTATTCCCAGCAGACGGACCAACATCGTCGATGCCTTTGCGATTGAGCGGTTTGACTTGGCAAACCCACAGTAGAGCGAGCGTGAGGGCAGCGCGCCAACTACTCGTAACGCAAGGCCTCGATCGGATTCATCTTGGCAGCACGGGTCGCAGGATACAAACCGCTGACCAGCCCCACACCGACGGCGATGGCGACGGCCAGAGGAATGGTCCAGTAGACGATCGACGGCTCCGCCGCACGAATCGCTTCCGGAAGCGCATTGAACTTGTCCTCCATGAATGTCTTCACGACCCAGATCGCAGCGCGGTAGGCAGGCAGGCTCATCAAGCCCACCACGATTCCCAGAATGGCACCTGCAAAACTGAGCACGATCGTCTCCACCAGGAACTGTCGCGTAATGTCGGACCGCTTCGCTCCCAACGCTCGACGAATCCCGATCTCTCGAGTTCGCTCCGTCACGCTCGCCAGCATGATGTTCATGATCCCGATTCCGCCGACCACCAAAGAGATGCAGGCGATCAGAATCCCGATCCCCAAGAACATCAGCTTCATGTTGCGAGCCTGCTCAAGCAACTCCAACGGTACGACGACGGCCGTATCCTTGAGCACCGCGTGATTGGGAGCGAGCAAATCCTCGATCAGTGCGGCCGACGTGCGGACCTGGTCCTGGCTCTTGGCCTGAAGGGTGATTTGATTCAGCTCCATGATCTCCGACTGGAACTGGCCGCTACGGCGGGTGATGATCGTGTCCCCAATCCGCTTACGCAACGTCCGCATCGGAATGTAGACGTCCGAGGAGAAGTCCTGAGAGTCGAGTGAGCCGCCGATCGCAGCCGACGGATTGCGGTGTTCCAAAACACCAACAACTTTGTACTTGTCAGTGTGCTCCGGGAACGGTAACCCGTTTGCCCAAGTGGTTCCTCGTAGGGAAACAAGCGAGCCGCGACACCCGCTGACACGACGCAAACGGTGTCCGCCTTGAGCTCATCGGCGTCGCTGAGAAACCGACCACCACCCGGTCGAATTTCGAGATGATTGACCTCGGCATAGGCTGGCGTGCAACCGACCAATCGGCCATCCACAGAGCGATCGCGATAGGAAAACTGGCGACGGATCTCGCGAATGGGAATCGCGGTTTCGATCGTGGGAACACTGGCGAGAATCCGATCCAAGTCACTACGGAGCAGACCGTACTGCGCAGCTCCCATCCCACTCAGCTTGTCTTCCGACGGCTTCTGACTGCGAACAATGATCGTCGTCGAGCCAAGCGACTCGATCTGTTTCTGAACCTGGTCGCTGGCGCCCTGGCTGATCGCGGTCAACACGATCACCGCCCACACGCCGATCATGATCCCGAGCATGGTCAGGATCGTCCGCAGCGGGTGCAGCAACAGACTCTTGATTCCGAGATTCCAGGTCCTAAGCCAAAGCATCGATCGATCCGGGTGAGTTGGTTACTGCTTCTTCAAGAGCTCTGACGACCGCAGCGTGCTGTGCTTCGCGAGCGGCGACACGTTTCTCTTCCGGATTGATCTCATCCGTGTGCAACATGCCGTCCTTGAGCCGGACAATCCGCTTCGCACGTTCCGCCACATCGTCTTCATGCGTCACCAAAATGATCGTCCGCCCCTCTTCGTTGAGCTCGTCAAAGAGGGCCAAAATTTCGTCGGTGGTGATCGAGTCGAGGTTACCAGTCGACTCGTCGGCAAGCACAAACAACGGGTCATTGACCAAACTGCGGGCGATTGCCACACGCTGTTGCTGACCACCGGAAAGCTGCGATGGCCGGTGATCAAGACGATCGGCGAGGCCCACCCGCTCGGCCAAACGGACCGCACGCTGACGCTCCTCCGCACCAAGCTTGCCCTGGTAGTAAAGCGGCACCTGGATATTCTCGACGACGCTCAACTGTTGGATCAGGTTGTAAGACTGGAAAACGAAGCCAATCCGCTCGCTGCGAATTTCTGCGAGTTCATCGTCCGACATCGTGGCAATGTCATCGTCACCGAGAAACAAACTGCCGCTGGTCGGCTTGTCCAGGCAGCCAAGCAAGTTCAACAGAGTACTCTTGCCGCTACCTGATGGTCCCATGATGGCGACGTAATCACCCTCAGGAACATCAAAGGAAACTCCGCGGAGGGCGCGGACCGTCTCGCTCTTGAGGACGTACTCCTTGGTCAAGTCGCGAATCGACGTCGCCAGCCGACGGGGTCCATTTGCGACGGTCGTATGCTGCGGCATCGAGCAGTGCTGTAGGCTTCCGACATGCTCATCAACGTCCCCGCCCGCACTCATCCGCGTCTGAATCGACTTCATCAGCTCGGCTCGGGTGACACTTCCATCGCCATCGGTATCGGCGGCCTTCACACCATCGCGGAACTGGGAATCGATGCCGCTGATTTCGTCAGCCGACAACTTGCCGTCACCGTCGGTGTCGTTTCGCTCCATGCTGCGAGTCACCAAGGTATTGATGTCGGGCGGTCCACCGCCGCCTGGTCGACCGCCGCCGAAGCCACCTGGACCTCCTCCGCCTGGACCACCGCCACCACCGGGAGGTCCACCCGCGCCGCCAGGGCCACCTGGTCGCCGACCCTCACCGCCAGGGCCACCTGGTCGCCGGCCTTCTCCACCAGGGCCACCTGGACCTCGTCCAGCACCAGGTCCTTCCCCGCCGTCAGCGACCGGGGCGCCTGGACGCGGCGGAGGATCCTTCGCGTAGGCACGCATCCCGCTGTTGTCTTCCATGGCTAGCTCAGGCAATTCCATCAGCGTCAGATGGTCGCGCAGGTTGAGCACGACGCGGTCATTCTCTTTCAACCCTTCCGTAATGTTCGCCATGCTGTCGTTGGTGGCACCAATTTTCACCTCGGCCGTTTCGAACTCATCGGGTCCTCGCTGCACCAGCGTGAACATCTGGTCCCCATGCTCATACAAGCCTTGAATCGGAATCTGCAGTGCATCGGCGACCTGCTCGACGAAAATCTGAACTTCCGCCGTCATTCCGGTACGAATGTTCTCTGGAGGATCGATGATCTCGACCAGGGTCGCGTACTCTTTGATCGACGAGCTAAAGAAGCTGCTCGGTTCGGCGTATCGATTGACTTTCTTCACGCGCCCCATCAATTTCAATCCTGGAATCGCATCGACCGACGATCTTGGCGGGCATGCCCTCTCTGATCAAGGTGATTCGCGATTCGTTGATTTTGCAATTGACCTGCATCAAGGAAGGATCTGGAAGACGAATGATTTCCTGTCGCTCTCGAACATTCGCACCTGCTTCGACCACGAACTCAGCACTCCCACCACGGCTGCTGTAACGGTTCGCGTGAACCACCACGCCATCGGCAGGAGCGAGTAATCACGCACTTCTCGATCTGCTGCTGAATCTCCGCCAGCTCCAGAGCGTTCCTCCATCAACTCACTTTCGGCGGCGGAGCGAGATGCTTCCGCAGCTTCGATATCGCTGTCGTATTGGACCAGCATCTTGGCTTTGGTCAGGTTCTGCAGCACCGACAACTTGCCATCGGCGACATCCAACTTGTTTTGAGCATTGGCGACGGCGAAGCGATCAGCTTCCAATTGCAGCGACTTGAAAGCCCCTTGGCAACCAGTCGCTCGCTACTCTGAATCGCTAACTTGGCCTTTCGCAGGTCCTGTTCGGCGATCGCCCTCTCGCTCATGATCGTCTTCTCTTCGGTCTTGTAGACCCCCTCGAGATACTCCTGGCGTGAGATCTTCGCCTGTTGAAGCTGGGCGATGGCGGTTGCCAAGCCGAGCCTCCGCCGTGATCACCGAGATCCTCTGCTCCTTCTCGCGAAGCTCCAATTCGGAAGAGTCGAGCTCGACCAGCTTGTCCCCCTTCTTGACGCGAGCTCCTTCGTCGATCACCCACAGAATCGCGACGCCGCCCTGGCTGCTTCCACGAGCCTTGACCTCGCAAAGCACCACCTGGTTGCTGCTACTCTCAATCTCGCCCTGCTCCAAAACGATGTGGTCAAACGGACCCGTGGTGGCCACTTCGGTGATCAGATCACCGGGTGCCACTCGCAGGCTGCTCCCGTAAAAGAATTTGTATCCGACCCCACCTGCGATGCCGACCAAGATCAAGCAAAGGAGGAGCAGACCCACCATTCCGCCACGGCGTTGACGTCGAGAATGGCATTGGCTGAGGTTGCAAAAGTTTCTCATCATGACTTGGGAGGGAGGAGGTGAGGTGGGAATTGGCCGCAAATAGGCTATCCGATGAAACGCCAAGCGAGCCCGAAAGTTCCGAAAACCGTGGGTCTGGTCAGGGCAACTTTCGAGGTGGGGAGCCAAATGGACGGGTCACGAACGATTTGACGAGTGGGCTCTTTGCGAAATCTCTCTCATTCTACTCAGGTGTCAAAATAGTGGTCGGCATCGATCTTCAAATTTGCCGAGATCTTTTCTGCCAACTCAGCCGGATCGAGGGCAAAACGAGGGTTGATCTCCACCTGAACCCCCTGCCCACGGTCGCTCCGGCCTGCTCCAACCAGCGGCGATGGAGGTCAGAGATCGCCGCGCTGGCCAGTTTCGGGGTGTCCGAGGCCGCCCCATCGGCATTCTTGACCGGTGCGAACGAATCGGCTTGCCTTGGCCTCCACGACGAAGGCATTCTTCGCCTCGGGAAGCAGATCGAAAATGAAACGCTCGAATTTGGTCGCATTCGGCGTCTCGGGGCTCCACCATCGCACCCCCGTCTGACAGATGGGCGACTTTCTTGAGAGCCCGGTGAAAAGGTAGCGACTGGGCCGACTTGGCTGGCCCGTTCCAGAAAACCCACATCGATGACGTGGACCGCGATATTGCCAGCCCAAAGCTTTAACTGGCCGTCGGCCGAGGTCGCCCTCGGCGGCCTCCTCGGGAAGATCGCTGTATTCGATGATTTGAATCCGCCCATCGACCTGAACGACGTTTCCAACACGTTCCAGTGGCTCTCGCTTGCGGACCACCTGTGTCGTCATCTCGCTTTGGGCCATCAAGTGGTGACCGAGCAAGGTGGGATCGCAAAGATCGGCCAGCGGATTGTCGACTTGGATGTAGGCCAAATGCTTCACACCTCGGCGTCTGAGCATCGTCCAGGCACCCGCTCTTGTCCAAGGCGGTAACCGTACCGCCATGCCCGTCGGGGCTCAACGCAAGCGAATCGGGGGCGGCCAGCAGCAGCTTCCCAGTCTTGGCGCATCAACCGCGGGCATAGTCCCTTGCTTGAAGATCATGACATCCGCCGGGTCGAGCCCGAGATGGTTGCCGGCTTGGAAGTAGTCCCTCGTCTCGGCATCGGTCGCCTCACTGGTCATCAGGTACAGCGGTACCCGAGCTCCGTAACGGCGGCGGGTCGCGGTCAGCCGATCGGCGAAAAACTGAAACAGTGTTCTGCCCGACACCGGCCCGATGGAGAACATTCCTTTGGGGTGCTCGAAACCCAATCGCGTTCCCTGGCCGCCGGCGACGATCACCGCACCGATCTCTCCATCGCGAAGCGCCTGTTCGCCCCGTTGTCTCGCCTGCTCGGCCGTCCAAGATGCACCACTTCCGTCGGCGTGAACAGCCGGTGGCGACTGGGCCGCCGCGGCCATCGCCGCGAAGTCTTCTTGGCGTCGGTCCCAGCAAGCAGGGAATCGAGGAGCTCAAGATCAAGATTTGCGATCTGTTGCTGCAATCGATCCTGTTCGCTGGACCGAGTCCAATTGGTCCCAAAACCGCAACACGTGCTGCTGGCCATGGGCCTCGAGCAGTCTGAACAAGGATTCGAACGATTGGGTTGAATCAGCCAATCTCTGCCTCTCCTTCCGTCGAGTTGCGAGTCGTCAGTGACGATAATGCCAACCTGGATCGTCGTATCGTTGCCTTGCGCAGCTCGGCCACTCGCTTTCCAAGAGCGACGACGCGTCGGCTTGCTGCTCCGGCTTTGAAACTCCAGCAAAGATCCTTTGGCAAACCGCGATTCGCGATCGATCGGTACGTTCGTGACGAACTCATGATGATCACGCCCCTGCCGATACTCGGGCTGGCGGGGAGCGACCTTGAGACAGCGAGCGATCAACGGAAATCAAAATCGTACAACAGCGTTCCGTGATAAAGTAAATGGCTTCGGGCGACCCGCAAACTGTTTCCCGAACATTTCTTTTCGTTCCACGTCAAGTCACAAGTGCCTTGGAACTCGGCACCAGCAAGTTGCTCACGGACGGCATGCAACACCCGATGCATGACGTAACGATGCGCGACGTCGATCTTGCGAAGTCTCCGCGCTCGTCCAACCTGCAGGACCAGCTGTACATCAAACAACCGGGTCCGCCGACCACCGACGCGCCCCCGCTGCAACGCCGAAGAATCTCAATGCCGCGGTCCTGACAAAATCCCGTGTCGATCTCTTCTTCCACTCGCGTTGCTCGACCCGCGACCACCACATGCGATGGCAGCTCCCAGAATCGCAATCGATTCCCCGCATTGACCTCCGTCCGCCTCAAGCAAGAGGCCCTCATCGAGAGCCAAGTGGTCCCTTGGATCAGAAAGTTGGTCGATCATTCGTGCCGCATTGTTGTCGGAATGATTCGTCTCTCGAACCTGCAATCTCGAACCTATTCCGATCGCAATGATTCAAGCAGGGGCATGCGGGCAACACGACGGACCGCGATCAATCCCGCCACCATTCCGAACAGAATGATGCCGAGCAATGAACAGCAAAGGCTCGACGATCGGGGGTTGATGCCCACTGAGGAACGCGTGAGGCAAGCACCGCAACGACGGCACAAAGTGCGCCGCAACCGATTCCCAACAGCAACAAAACTGCCGTCTCACGCATCACAACCGACGCCAGCCTGCGGCGTGTGAAACCAATCGCCCGCATCACCGCCAACTCCTGCCGTCGCTCCAGCACGCTTCGCAGCTGGGCCACCGCCAAACCGATCGTCCCCAGCAGCAACCCCAACGCACCGAGACTCTGGAACGTTCGCAAGTAAGTGTTCTGGACTGCCAGCATCCCGCTGAGAACACCACGTGCATCGGAGACATCCATGCCCACATCGCCCAACGATTCTCCAGCGCCGCCGGAACGGTTTCAGCTTCCTCCGGTCGCAGCGCGAACAGAAAAGAATCGATATCCATTGACCTCCGGAAAGACCCGTTCGAAGTTGTTCTCGCCAATCAACAGTTTTCCCTGCAGCATCGAATTGGAGAGCAAGCCGACGACCTCGAATGTGATGGATTCACCGTCTCGATACTCGAAGGCTTTCTTCTCACCGATCCCCTTGGTCATCTGCAGACTCCACATCGCCGTGTTCTGATCGATCATCACCGGGATCGGATCCTCTTCGGTTCCCGTCGGCATCGCGATTGAGCGCATCCCACGGTGAGGCACCCGGAGCCGAGTTCGCTGGTCGCCGCCCAATCGAAATCCGGGTAGCGACGCTTCAGCAATCGATGCACCGAATGAACGCGGGAACCCCGAGGACCGTCGGTCTGTGTCGCCTGATAGAGATTGTTGCAACTGGCGTCCTGCCCGACACGAAGCCGCATCGGAACGATCATCGCGTTGTCCAAGCCAGTGTCGATCGAGACCCAACAGCTCGGTCGAACCGTCGGGATCGCGAAGGTCACGGTACAGCGGCTGAGCGGTTTGACCGATCAATTCGAATCCGCCGGTCCCCTTGATCCGATGGCTGCAAACGAAACGCAGCGATCGCAATGATCAAAAACGCGGCGCTCGACATCAATCCAATCGTCATCGTGCTTCGCAAGGGATGTCGCGTGGCGTTGCGAGAAGCCAACTTCGCAAGCGAATAGTGCCTCACATCCTCGCCCGTGCTGATCCGCCGCGGCTGACGCAGCCGGGAGTAAATCGCCACCAGGCAGCGATCAATAACATCATGCCGCCCCCGACAAACGCGCCGGCGGCGACCTGTCCACCCGCCTGGCGCCGACAACCGGCAATGACCAACGGCCAACACGCCGATTGAGCGGCCGCGATGCCACAATCGTTTGCCGCTGCCGCCGCGGCCCTGTGCTCTGATCGGTCTCTCGCTGCGAGAGCAGCGACTGGGCGTCGCTCTTGAGCAACCAACGCGTCGAAATCCACAGCGTGATCGCCGCGACCAACCATCCCGCCAACGCCCCGATCAAGCAGGCTGCGGATCGACCAGTGAAAGGTGAGAAATGGAACCGTCACCGCGCCGACCCACCATGACCGCAGTGCCCACAGCACCAGATCACGGCATAGACCACCCCTCCCACCAATCCCAGCAGCACACCCAACGAACGCCATCGGCCGATCCTTCGCCCGATCGCCAAGTCGGGCCACTCTTGGCGGACTCCAACCCACTGCCAACAACATCCCGTATTGCCGCATTCGCTGGACCAGTCCTAAGCGAAACAACATCGCGATCAACATCACCGCGGCAAAGATCACGAAAAAACTCAGCGCAAGAAACAAACCGTCGAAGGGAGTCGTCCCCCGAGAGCCGCCAACTGTTGCTGCCGAATCGGTCGGACCGCCCAGCCAAGTTCCTCCTTCACCGGCGACAACATCGCTCATCAATTGGCTCTGCAAGCGCATCCTCAGTCGGCGGCTGATTCCGTGCTGAAACGCAATCCGGTGATCTTTGCCGAACCGGCTGCCAGAACAATCGCTCCCCATCGCCAGTGGCAGAAACAACTTTGGCGTCAATCGATGGTTGTTCCAGTACTGCATCGTCCTGCGCCTGGAGATCTCTCGGTCGAGTGGAAGGGCAGATCCCAATCGCTGATCGAATCCTGGTCGGTCACCCCTGGCACCAGGGGAGTCAGATCCGGATCGTTGTAGACCGTCGGCGGCTGCTCAAAAGTCGCCTCACGTCGAGCGCCGATAACGGTGTCGACCGGCTCGGTGATCGGAACGATGTCGGTCACGATCGCATCGAAATAACGCTCGATCTCCTTCCCCTTCTCCACCTCCGGCTCGTAGTAGGCCACCCGCAGCGGCGTCCCGACGCTCGGCATCGAGCGCTCGGCGGCCCAACTGTTCAACACGACGGGACACACGAGGTCAACTGTCGGCTCAATTTCTACCGTCTCAGCTTCCGACTTCATCGTCGGCATCGAGTAATTCAACGGCAGTTCGCGACTCGAGTCGACCGCCGTCATCGTGCTGTAGGGCACCGAGGCAATCACGTTTCCATCTGTCATCAAGACGTTCGATCGCATTGGCCAGGTACGTGCTCAGCGCGAACACCTGCGATCGGCGGGCCACTGCTCGAGAATTCGATCCGACGGCCGCATCCGGAATCAACAATCGATCGCTGGTCAATGAGTAGTAATCGAAGACGTCGGCCGGACGTTCCATCCTCGCCCGTGAACTCCTTGCGAACTTTCCGCAGCGTAAGCCCAGAGCGGCCAAGTCCACGTTCGAAGTCGCTCGGCCTCGATCGACTGCCGCGAACAACATCGTGTTGGCCTGCCCGTCCGCTCCAAGGCTTCCGCGATCGTCTCGCGACTGAGATAAGATGTTCTTGGGAGCCGCTTGGCTGGGCGAGAGGCGAATCGCCCGAGCCCTCGATCGGGGATGATGTCGACGACCTTCATCCGCGGCAGGCCTTCGCTTTCGGCATCGCGGCGACCCAGCGGGCTGTCGGCCGGAACGGCCTGCTCGACCGGCAATCGAACCGTCACCAAGTCTCCGACCTGAACGCCCAACTCCGTCGGCCGTCGACTGGTTGATCACCACCGACTGGTCATCCAAGTTCGCGAGGCCTGTTGCCGCGAACATCCAGTGTCCAAAAGTTGTCGTCGCATCCGATGATCTGAACCGATCCAGCCCGGCGAATCGATCCATCTTCCTTCCGCGACTCGACCACGCCGCTGTCGAACAGAATCAGCGGGATTGCCTTGAATCTGATTCGCTCACGATCCCTTCGATCGGAAAGAAAGCCCCGGGATCACCGCCGAATCGGTCTTCGACCAAGACGCTCGATGGTCAACTCGCGGAGACTGCCTCGCATCGAGTCGCCCACCAGCAGTGCGCCGACGATGACCGCCGTCGCTGTGGCCACGCCAAGGGCCACGGCCAACGAAACACGCCACGAGTGACGCATCGAGGCGGCCATCATCCGCCATGGCGTCAAGGTCGTCGGCGCGTCCCGATGGGAATCGCTGCATCAAATCGTCCGCTGGAGATCGAGACATCGTGGTGTCGATTGTTTCGCGTGCTCGTGAGTGGGTCAACCGCAATGCGATCGTTCTACGCCGATCGGAGCCGCTGCAACAGTCCATGCCCTTGAACGCCATGCCCTTGAACGTATCGTGGGTCCGCATTTCCAAGCGCGGACCTTCGCAGCTTGGCTGCGGGGAATGCAAGTCTCGGAGACGACTCGCCTACGGACGTAATTCAATCACCAGGCGACCGTGTGTACCGGCTCGCACCCGTTGATCGGGGTTCGCAATCTCGGCCCACAACCGGGCTTGACCGGTGACCGGATGCAGTTCCGAAGAGACGAAGGTGACGTGCCCCATCAGAGGAGATTCTGCCGCGGTTGACGAAGCCGCGTCTTGATGCTCCGGGAAGAATTCCACTTTGCAGCCCACGAATTCGTTGCCCCGTGAGGCCTCCTCGATGAAACACTCGACCCGAATCGGATCGAGCGAAATGATGCGGACCACTGGCTTTCCGGTATCCACCCATTCACCGGCTCGACCGCGACCTCCACCACTTCTCCGCGAACGGGTGCGACGATCCCGTGTCGTCGCAGTTTCGCCTCGGCGATCATGATCGCGGCTTGTTTCTCACGGACCTTGGCGCTAGCGACCAAGCTTGCTCGTGCTCTGCCTGCTCGATCGCCAAGCTGTGCCTGATCGACTTCGAGTTGCTGCTTGCTGATCTCCGATTCACTGAAGGTACCGGGATATCGCTGGTTCGCCTCAAGACTTTGCTCAAGTTCACGTTGCCGAACCTCCATGGTCCGCTGAGCATAACGAACGTGGACGTCTTGTCGCTCGACAGTCTTGCCACCTCGTACGTCGCTTTGGCAGCCTCCAACTCAGTCATCGCCTGCTCGGTATCCAGCTGAATCAGCCTGTCGCCCGGTTCACCCGATCCCCTTCGCCGACGCGAACCTCAGCGACAATTCCGGCAAGGGAGGTCGCCACGAACGTGTTCTGAATCAGCGACACCTGCGCATCGGTAATCTCGACGGTTTGGCCCGTTCGACACTTGGCAGCTCAAGATTGCGGCGAACAGACAGCAGAGGAAGCAGTGGTCGGAGGGCGCATGGGAAACCAGAGTGCGATGGAGCTGTGTCCGAAAGCTCCGGAGATTTTGGATTCCGCGTGTTCTGAGCCTCAGCCTAATCACGCCATGCGCCGCGAGCGATGGGGGCGGGCTTTGGGATCGTGGTACGCTGATCGGCAGGGAACGCTTGACTATTCGGAACGATCCGCCAGAAAGGGACCCCCATGAAGATCCAGACGGTCTCGCGATGGTCATCACCACGGTCGCGTCTGCTCAGGAAGCCGAATCACTTGCCGCGGCGGTGGTCGATCAGTCACTCGCCGCCTGTGTTCAAATCGATGGTCCGATAACCAGCCACTATCGCTGGGCCGGCAAAGTCGAGAAGGCTTCCGAGTTTCGGCTGATGATCAAGACGTCGCAAGAGGCCTGGCCCAAGCTGCACGAGAAACTGGCTAGCCTGCACCCCTACGAGGAGCCGGAGATCATCATGTTCGCGATCGATGATGCCAGCGACGGCTATCGTGACTGGGTGATCGACCAGACAACCTGAGACATTGACGCGCTGATTGAAGGGGTTCGCCGCAGCGCTGACACGTCGGATTACTCAAGTCCTTCCACGCCGGGCGGCGGGATCAGTCTGGCCACCGATTCGCCCCAGTCTCGGCGGGGCCAGAATCGCGGCTCGATGGCGAACCCGACGCTGACGTTGTCGCGGCCCGCATCAACGTTAAAGCCAAGACGCAACAACATCGACTCGCCGATTCGCGTGATGGCGAGCGTCTGGCCGACGTTGCCGGTGGGGCCAAAGTCGTAGATCGTGCCGGCCGACGCAATCCACTTTTCATTCAAGCGGTAATCAACCGTTCCTCGCAGTACCGAGCTACTGATCGGACCTTCGAGCGACAGCAGACCAAGATAGACATCGCCAACTCCCGGTCGACTGCTTCGCACGCCGGCGCTGATTGATCGTCAAACCAGTGTCAAAGAAGTCGAAGTAACCGTCGCTCAACAGCGTCACCCGATCGCCGACGTGATAGAGCATGTCGTAAGTTGTCGGGCCAATCGTTTCGCCAAAGTTGTCGCGGTCTTCTTTCGGAAACAGGTAGGTATCCACGTCGAATTGCAGCAGGTCGACAATCCGTTCGCGGCCCGGAAGACCTCGTTTGGTTTGCCACCGCTGGTGCAGGCCAAAACTGACCTGTTGCAGATCATCCGCGATCACATCGCTCGGACTCGCCACGAGACGCTGGATCCCTTGTCGAAAGGCGTAAGTCCGCGGGTCGAAATCGGGCGGGCAGCGTACCGCCAAACGTCCTCGGTGATGAATCGGCTTCGAAACTGTTCCTGGGCATTGTCGTCGAGAGGATCGTAGAGCGGCAGTTCATTCCAAGATTCGTGTCGCTGTCGGCATAGAAGTAGCCGGCAGTCCATTCCACCTTGTGCGCCAGTCCGCGAACGTTGAGCAGGGCGCTTTGCACCGACGGGTCGGCCTTCCAGGCCGACAAGCTTGCCGTCATTCCAGCCTGTCCGAGCAACCGCGTCAGCGGCTCGCCATCGGATGCCTCACCGTAGTGCGCCGCCTCACCCGAAACACTGGGGACGACGCGAACCGGACCGACCTGCACGGGCATCGATAATTCCTGCCGCGTCGAAGCAACCACGCCGCTCGCTTTCGACCTCGCCCGGAGTTGGCGAATAAAGCGCCGCTTGGCTTGGATCCTCCGGCAACGTCGCCGACCCGCAGGCGTTCGTAACCGACGCTGGCATGTGCCCGAAACGGTGAGGCGATCACCAAACAGCGAGCCTCCCAAGCAGGTAATGGTCAAACCGCGGCAAGCGGTCTCGTTGTCCGTGTAGAAATCATTCACGCGCGCATACGCCGACAGATCCACACAATTGACTGTTGCGGTAGTGCCGAAACATCAATCCGGTGCGATGGTCGACATCCTGGTCCCACTCGTTCTCGAGGTACTGCTCGAGGAAGTTGACGTCGCTGACCCAACCGAGCTCGCCGATCAATTCCCAGTCGCGGCCCAGGTAGTGGCGGTGCCGTAGCAACGACTCGACCACGCGTCGTGTTCTCGGGCACCAGGTCCTGGCGGTCGCGACCGAGCGTATCCAGCCCGTCGTCGTGAATGACCCAGGTGTCGAAGTAACCCCTGACCGGTCCGGCGACGCCCCAAATCCCCAGGGACGTCTGTAATCCAGATGTCGTGCCGATGGCGGGGCCACGATCACTCAAGTAATCCAGTGATAGATCCCACTCGACTCCGCGCGGAGCATTCTCGATTCCAAAGATCTGGAACAGATCCAAGTCAAGAAAGACCTGGGTGCCAAAGATATTGTCATTCTTGAATCGCACTCCCGACACGTAGGACGTCGGCCGTTCCAAGCTCGTCGAGAACGTGGGCCAATAGAGTATCGGGACGCCGCCAAAGTAGACGAAGTTGTTGCGGCTGTTGACGAACGGCTCACTGTGCGCGACTGGCATGCCCGTCACCGGATCGAGACAATCGTCTGACGATCGTTGACCGTCAATTGCTCGCTCTGCAGCCAGTATCGGGGAACCCCCATCCGGCTGCTCGTGACGGCCGCGTCAAAGGCAATGAAGTTGCCCGCGAGAGACCTGCTGCAGCACTTCCGCCTTCAGTCGGACGATGCCCATGTAGTCGGGAATCGTCGTGATCGCCTCGGCATCCAACACCATCCCCTGTTCCAGGTTGATGTTGTAGTACATCGATTCGGCGTAAATGATTCGCTCGCCTTGCCGAAATACGATATCGCCTTCGAGATAGAGTTCGCCCTCGGCCTGCGAGATGTCGGCAGTGCCGTTGAACAGATTCGTGACCAAGGGCAACCAGCCGACGATGCGATCGGCCGACAAGGAAATCGTCCCCAGTTCCAGCAACTCGCCAGTGGGCAGCTGTGCCGTCACATCGCGGATCAAAACGGTCACGCCACCGCGAGCAAGGATCACGGTCTCACCCAAGCTCGGGACGGTTGATCGTTTCGATCTGCGGAGGCATGGAGGCCCCTCGGGCGAGGATCTCCACCGGACCGGAACCGCCTCCCACTAGGAATTGAAACCCGCCCGTTGTCGCCCCGTCGGAAAGGGTCATCGGAGGCGGTCCCGCCTGTGGCGGTGTGATCACCGGCTCGGAATACTGAACCTGCTGGACCAAGGAACTAGCGGGCATCGGTCAATGTCGCCTCCGGAAGGTACTGCAACAGCGGCGAAGGCTTCCCCGGCGGCCGTCCTGAGCATCGGAGCCACGATCTTGGGATCTGACAGACTCATGAAGGTGAACGCTTGGGGCTGAGCTTGCTTGGTTCCTTTCCCCTTCATGCCAGCGATCACGACGCGCGAGCGAACACGACCAATCGGACCATCCACGACCAACAGCACCGAGTCGGCCGCCACACGATTGCCCTCGTGAACCAAGACGCAATCACCCTCCAGCAACGAAGCCTCGGCCTCCCCGATCTTCCAGCGGTAGATCGAATTTCCTCTGACCTCCAACGGATCCGGACGAACTCTCTTGCCCCCAAGCAAGTGGAAGGGCACCCAGCAGGAGGCACCCGAGTGCCAACCACCGCGCAGCAGTCAACACAAGACCCGGCGGTAATCGCCAAATCTTGTCATTGCGCGTTCAGGCGTGGCTTCGGTGCCGACCAAAAGTATCCGTCTTCCTGTTCCGATCGAAGATCGAATCGAGAGAACTTCGCGCGGAGTCTACGAATTGGTTTCCGCAACTCACAAGCGCGAAAGCTGCCCTTCGCAGGAGATTGGTCCAGGATTCAGAAAAATGACAAGCGTGGAACACGGCGCAAGGCCGTGAAACCCAAATCATGCCGTAGGCGAGTCTCTCCGAGACTCGGAAGAAACGCAGCAAGGCTGCGAATGTCCGTCTCGGAAATGCGGACTGGCCCTCTTGCTTCACGGACTGGCCCTCGTGCTTCACGGACTGGCCCTCGTGCTTCACGGACTGGCCCTCGTGCTTGCGCGGACTGGCCCTCCTCGTGCTTCGCGGTGCCAGATCGTGTTAACCTCTTGTTTCTTGCGTCCTTGGAGCCTCTCCTCAAAGCATCGAGACCTGCCTTGAACCATTCCATTTCCGGGGCCCTTCTCTGCCCTGCCCTGCTAGCCCTGCTTGGATTCCATGGGACCGTTGTGACGGCCCAGCAGCCGAAACAACAGGAGACCCATCAACAGGACCAGAAGCTCCGCGAACTGATCGATCAGGTCTGGGACTTCGAGCTGACCGAATCGCCCCTCTTGGCAACCGATGTGGGTGATCCTCGAGGACAAGACCGTCTGGCCGACGACAGCATGGCTGCGATCGAGCGACGCGCGGAAGCTCGGCAGCAATTCTTGGATCAGACTCTCCGAGATCTCCGTCGAGTCTCTCTCCCCGATGTCGCAGATCGATCACGAACTGGTTCGCCGTCGGCTTGAGGCTCAACTGGCGGACTATCGATTCAAAACCCATCTGATGCCGATCAACAACCGGGAAGGGTTCCACATCAGCTTTCCCGGATTGCCCCGTTTGATGAATCCCAAGACGAAGGAAGACTTCAAGAACTACGTGGCGAGGCTGAACGACTTTCCCAGGTTTACCGATGAGCAGATCGAATTGCTGCGTGGTGGAATCGCAGCAGGCTTGATCCAGCCCGCGATGATCATGCGGGACTCCGTGGCCCAAGCTCAATCACACGTTGTCGAGGACGCGGACAACTCACTCCTTCTGCAAAACATTTCCGCGGAGACACGCGAAGCATTGGGCGAAGAGTCTTGGAATGAGATCGCGGCGGAGATTCGAGGAGCCGTGAAGACGAGTGTGATTCCCGCCTATGAGAAGTTTGCTCGCTTCCTTGCCGAGGAGTACCTGCCTGCATGTCGCGGCCCAGTCGGTGCATCGGCGATGCCGGGGGGCCGCGAGTTTTATCGTGATCGCATCCGGCGTTTCACCACGCTCGACCTGACACCGGAGGAGCTACATGAGACCGGCTTGAGAGAGAACGCGCGAATTCGGGCAGAGATGGAAGCGATTCGCCAGTCGGTCGGCTTCGAAGGAGACCTTCCCGCCTTTCTCCAACACCTGCGAACCGATCCGAAATTCTATGCGACGACACCGGAGCAATTGCTCAAGGAGGTCGCTTTGATTCTGAAGACGGCCGACGGTCGACTCCCCGAATTGTTTGGCCGATTACCGCGAATCCCCTACGGCATTCGCGAGATCCCTGCTTACGTCGCCCCTCAAACCACGTCGGCCTATTATTGGCCTCCCGCCACGGACGGATCGCGGGCCGGTTTTTATTACGTCAACACGTACAACTTGTCCTCGCGCCCGCTGTATCAGCTCGAAGCTCTCTCGCTGCACGAAGCCGTACCGGGACATCATTTGCAATTGGCCCTGCAAGCGGAGCTGACCGAGCTGCACCCGATCAGTCGACAGAGTGACTTCACGGCGTTCATCGAGGGCTGGGCTCTGTACAGCGAACGCCTGGGCAAAGAGATCGGCTTCTACAAGGATCCCTATCAGGAGTTTGGTCGGCTGAGCATGGAGGCGTGGCGTGCCAGCAGGTTGGTTGTCGACACCGGCATTCACTGGATGGGG
The DNA here is from genome assembly GCA_963767665.1 of Pirellulaceae bacterium. Taxonomy (GTDB): domain Bacteria; phylum Planctomycetota; class Planctomycetia; order Pirellulales; family Pirellulaceae; genus Rubripirellula. Next base: position 894,678 of record CAVYFC010000008.1, on the reverse strand, counting down.
TGGAGCCGAGAGCAAGCCGATCGCCTACATGAAGGAGAATACTGCCTTGAGCGAACACAACATCATCGCGGAGGTCGACCGTTACATCGGTTGGCCGGGTCAAGCGTTGGCGTACAAGACAGGCGAGCTTGCGATTCGTCGGATTCGCGATCAGGCCGAGCAACAGCTCGGAGATCGCTTCGACGTACGAGCCTTTCACGATCGGGTCTTGGAAGCCGGTTCGATTCCCATCCCTCTGCTCGAAGAACGCGTCCAAGCATGGATCGACGGGCAACTCGCCTCGGAAGATGGAAGCGAGTGAGCCGGTTCAAGCGGGTCGCTAGGAAGCCCAACGCGACCCTCGTTCAGTCGGTCTTCGCCTCAGTCGGTATTTGCCTGGCCCTTGATGGTTCGCTGAGCCACTGCCCAGGCTTCGACGAGATGCTCGGCATAGCGCTCGGGCGATAACAGCCGAGTGGCGTCCTCCGCTTCGATCTCGATCATCCATCCATCGCCGTAGGTGTCGGCGTTGATCAGGGAGGGATCCTCCAAAGCAAGCTCGTTGATCCGGCAATCAGTTTGCCGGCGAGAGGCGCGTAAAGGTCGCTTTCTGCCTTCTTGCTCTCGATCGATCCAATCTGAGCTCGGAGCGCGATCGGCGCCGGAGGCTCCACGAGCCAATCCAGGAAATAGACATCCTGCAACAGTCGCACCGCGTAGGCAGTCAGACCGAATCGCCACCTACCGGCTTCAACGAGCTTGGCCCACATGTGATTGGTTGCGTAATGCCGATCACGAGGAAACTCGGCATTGAATTCACCCATCGCAAACGAGAACCAGGCATCCTCGTCGTCTTCGCCCTCATTCGTCCGATCCGCCGAGTCCTGCATCACGTGTAGCGGACCCCTTGAAACTCGGGCTCAAAGAAGGCTGGCAGCAATCCATCGACGACGAGCAATCCATCCTCCGTCAAGCGAATCGTATCGCCGTCTATCTCGACATAGCCGTCCTGAACGTAGCCTTGCCATTGCTTGTCAAACAGTTGAGAAATCTCGACACCAAACTTGTCGCGGAAATATCCCGCATCGAGATAGCCTCGCTTGAGCAACAGAATCATCTCGCGAACCAAACGTTGATGGTCCGTGGGGACAAAGCCTCGACCCAGCGGCAATCGTCCCGCCTCGATGGCTCCCAAGTACTGTTCCAGCTCGGCCAGGTTCTGGTAGTGCACGCCACTGGCATGCCCAAAGCTGGCAATGCCGGTAGCCAGCAGATCGGCCCCCTGCCACAGATTGTCTCGATAGCTGAAGTTCACCTTGTTCGGATCTTTGACGACGGTGTAAGCGCTGCTGACGCTGTAGCCGGCTGTCTTGAACTCGTTGAAGGCGTATTGCACCCAAGCACGCTTGGTATCCCAATCGGCAACCGGACTCTCGACCTGGTTGCCAAGAATGTCTTTGCTGAAGACGGTATTGAAGGGGAGTTCCATCTGATAGATCGTCACACTCTCGGGTGACAGCTCCAGCGTCTTGCGGATCGTCTCCCTCCAATTCTCCCACGTCTCCCCGACCATGCCAGAGATCAAGTCGATGTTGACGTTGGGAAATTCAGTTGCGGTGATCCACTCCCAGGCGTTGTACACCTGCTTGGAGAGATGGGCTCGCCCATTGAGTTCAAGGATCTCGTCCGAAAAGCTCTCCACACCGAGGCTCAGCCGGGTCACACCGAGTGCCTCGCGAAGTGTCTTGACCTTCGTTTCGCTCATCGTGCCCGGCTCACACTCGAACGTTACCTCCTCGGCCCCGTCCCAGGTAATGTGCTCGCGCAAACGATCGGCAAGCTTGGTGAGCTGTTTGGGTGACAAGAAGCTGGGCGTGCCGCCGCCAAAGTAGACGAACCGAAAGGGTCGCTGCCCCATCACGGGCAACTGGCTGACCATTGAAATCTCGCTGCATAGCGCATCGACGTAACGCTGGACCTCGGCCGCGTTGACATCCGTAAAGACCTTGAAGTAGCAAAACTTGCATCGTTTGCGGCAGAACGGGATGTGCAGGTAGAGACCGAGGGGCGTCTGCTCTTGCGGTGGTGAATCGAGGGCCTCACGAACCGCGGGCAACTGCTCGGCCGTCCATTGACTGTAGGGCGGATAATTGGAAATGAAGTAGCTGCCGACTTCGGTCTTTTTTTTGTCGCTGGCGGCGGAAGACATGAATCAAACCGAGTTTTGAGAGGGAACGAAGCAGTCAAACGTTCAGTAAGAGACTGCGAATCAACGATTGGCGACTACCGTAAGACCTTACTTCCGAGGCGGACATCCGCAGCTTTGCCGCGTTTCCTACGAGTCTCGGAGAGACTCGCCTACCGTATCAACCATGTTAAACGGAGTGGAAGCTTGGGTCAGGCCCCGCAGCCCAAAGCTGCTAGCGTTTGCCAGCGAAACATCGCACCACCCCCTGATCGTCCGCCACGTACAACTCCCCTCCGGCAATCGCGGGGGCTGCCAGGAAGGCTCCACGAATCTCATAGCTCCAGGTTTCGGTGCCGTCGGCCAGAGCCAGGCGAATCAACCGTCCATCGCTCGCGGCGATCCAGACATCCTGGCCAGCGATTACCGGCGATGCGTCGGCACGCCGGCGCAGTGTGTGACGCCATTTTCTCTTGCCAGTTGCGATTGAAATGGCATCCACCATTCTGTCCTGGCTGCTGACCACGACCAATTCGTCAGAAACTGCCGCACTGTTGCGGTACTCCTGACGCCGCTCTTCATCCTCGTAGCTCCACAACTCGCTCGGCTGCTGCCAATCGAAGGCCAACACGGCCCCATCCATGATCGGAAGGAATGCCTTGGTGCCTTGAACCGCCGGCGTGCTACCGGTCGGACCACCAAGTGGCAAAGGCTGACCAATGGCTTGGCCTGTCTTCAAGTCGACCATGTGTAACTGACCGTCACAGCCGCCGAGAAAGGTGCGATCTCCGGCGACGGTGGGGCTGCAGCGAATCTGATCGTCGGTTTGGTAGGTCCATTGAAGGGCGCCATCGGCAATGGCAAAGCAGTAGAGCTTCCCATCTTGGCTGGTGACCAGCACATTGCCCTGATGAAAGCCGACCGCTCCGTTGATCTCTCCCTCGGTGGTTTGCTTCCAGCGTTCCTCTCCACTCTTGGCATCGATCGCGTAAAGATTGCCCTCGACGTCACCGATGAAGACCAGCTCACCCTCGATCGCGGCAGAGGCCAGGAATCCGGTGTCATAGTTGCGACGCCAAAGTTCTTTGCCGCTTGATTGCTCAATTGCGTAGATCTGGCCCAGAACGTCGGCGACCAACACGCGCCCCTGGCCGACCACGGGGGTCGCTTCGATCGCCTCGTCGGCCTGGTACTCCCAGCGAACCACAAGCTCCTCCGGGAGCGTTTGCTCGGCCCGGCCGGTCGATTGGCCATCCCCGCGAGGCAACAGCCATTGATCGGGGGGTGCAGCTTGCAGGCAACTGGCCAGGGCGGAGAGGGTCAGGACCAAGGCGACCGCGGGCAGAAAGCAACTCGCCGCGAACGTCTGTCGTGAAGGCTGAAAGGTGTACATGCGAATCCGTGTACGTGAAACGAAAATGCGGGCCGAACGTTAGATACAACACGGCTTGTTGAAAAAAAGACCCCCGCTCGCTTGAAAGGCTGCGTCTATTATAGGCTCTCGTCTGCAAGCAATATCGTATCGGGCGGTTCACCACCCCTCCGGCAGAACAAAAACTCTACACCTCAGAACGAATTTCCATCTTTCTAAATGATATGTGTCACTCTCGGCCGCTCCCGCCACAAGCGGATGATTGCCGAACATCAATATCTGGTCGAACAAGGTGCCCAGCTCGTCGAGCTGCGTCTGGACTACATTGGCCGGGCGGTCAGCCTTTCTCGGTTGATCAACGACCGTCCCGGGCCAGTGGTGATCACGGCCCGCCGCCGTGAGGACGGGGGTCGGTGGCTGAAGTCCGAACAAGAGCGGCTGATGCTGCTGCGGAGCGCCATCGCCGTCGGCGTCGAGTATGTCGACATCGAGGCCGACATCGCTGCTCAGATTCCGCGGTACGGCAACACCAAACGGATCATCAGCTTTCACGACATGGACGAGACCCCCGAGAATCTCGAGGAGCTTCATGCCGCGATGGCTGAAGAGGATGCGGACATCGTCAAAATCGCGACGATGGCCAACTCCTTTTCCGACAACATGCGGATGATCGATCTGGTCCAGAAAGCCAAGGTGCCGACGATCGGCATCTGCATGGGCGAGATCGGGATCGTGACGCGACTGTTGGCCAATCGTCTCGGTTCGCCCTTCACCTACGCAACCTTTGCGGGCGGTCGAAAAATGGCCCCAGGTCAACTCGACTGGAAGGAGATGATTGATCTTTACCAGTACGACAAGATCAACGCCGAAACGGAGTTCTTTGGTGTCATCGCCGATCCGGTCGCCCACAGTTATAGCCCGCTGATTCACAATCGGGCCTTTCAGGCGCAGGATATCAACGCCCGCTACTTTCCCTTCCGAGTCACCAAGGGTGATCTGTACAAGTTCATGGGGCATGCGCGTGAGCTTGGGATCAACGGTCTGAGTGTGACGATTCCCCACAAGGAATCGGCTCTCGATTTCTGTACACAAGCAGAATCAAGTGTCACCGGTATCGGCGCGGTCAATACGCTCGTCTTTCATGAGAAGGATTGTCTTGGCTACAACACGGATTACCGAGCCGCGATGGATTGCATCGAAGAGTTGTTCAAGATCGAACGAAAATCGGAACGGTCGATGCAAGGCATGACCGCCTTGGTCCTGGGGGCCGGTGGTGTTTCGCGCGCGATCGCTTGGGGCTTGCGACAACGACACTGCGATGTGTACATCGCATCGCGAACGTTTGAACGTGCGCAGATTCTTGCAGCCGAAATTGGATGTCGCGCCATCGAATGGCAGTTTCGCCACGACCCGAAAATCAATCTGCTGGTCAATGGCACGCCGGTCGGGATGCATCCCGATGTCGACAACACTCCCTACGATGCCGCCAGCATGAATCAGTTCCTGGCGGTTTTTGACACGGTTTATAATCCGGAAAACACGCTCTTGATCAAGAACGCCAAGCGGGCCCAATGCCGGATCATCACCGGCGTCGATATGTTTGTCCGCCAAGCGGCCTATCAGTACAAATTGTTCACCGGTCGCGACGCACCCAGCGATCTGATGCGAAAGACCATCAAAGAGGCCACCAATCCGGTGCAGCTGAATTGAGCGGGCAGGACCCTGAGAAAATGACGGAGGAGCGGCCTCTTCCCGCTGGCATCCTGATTCGACAAGCGCTACCAAGCGACGCCGAGGCCATTCATGCGCTGATGCGACCCTACGTCATGCAGCGATTGCTGTTATCGCGTACCGAGGCCGAGACGATCGAATTGACGCGACACGGTTTCGTTGCCGTGCGCATGGAGGGTGAGCACGAGGCGCAGTTGGTCGGCTTTTCCGCGGTGGAAATCTACAGCCCGAAACTTGCCGAACTTCAGTGTTTGGCGGTGCACCCGCAGTATCAGGGAAGTGGCGTCGGGCGGGCCTTGGTGGGACACTGCGTGGGACGAGCCAGGGACCTGAACATCATGGAGGTCATGGCGATCAGTTCCTCGGAGAACTTCCTCAAAGGATGTGGCTTCGAATACTCGCTGCCCGACCAGAAGAAGGCGCTGTTCTGTCAGTTGAGGCCACGAAATCACGAGTAGGAACGAAGCCCGACAGTGTTGCGACGCGATGGTGTCACTCTGTGGCTTCGTGACTTGCCGCGAGCCCCTCTTCATCCACGTCATCCGCTTGATCCATTTCACTCGGAGGCCGTGAAACGTCGCTTGGTTCTGAGGCCGTTTGTCGGGTCCCAGACGGCTCCTTGTCTCTCAGCCAAAACGGGATCAGCAGCACGATGCCAGCCCAGCTCAGAAGTACCCAGGGCGCACCGCCGTCGGATGGCCAGTACGCGCAGCCGTCGGTACCCGATCGATAGGGGTCGGCCGCATGCAAGTGACGCCAAAAAACCAGCTGAATGGCCAACGCCACCGGCAGGGCAATCGCAAACCGCCCCAACGCTTCACGTGGCGGACGGAGCAACCAGTTGAGCCCGACGGCGATGAACGAAGCCAGCACGGTAACCGCGATGACCCCTTGCCAGCCGACGATGATGGCGGGAACCGCGAGGATCACGATCAAATCCATCAGCCGGGACGTTGAGCGTCCCAGCGGATCGAGCTTGGGATCAGCGCCGGGACAGAAGCCGCGAGCAAGGTAACGCCCCAGGATCGTCGCCGCCGCTAGCGACGTGGCCACCCGCACGATTGCATGCACGTACTGCGCATCCGGTCGCCACTCTCGACGCGACTTGCATCTGCCATGGCACCACCATCAACGTTGGGTAAAGGAGCATCGGCAACAGCGTCACGGCCGCGGCGAATGCAACCAGCCTGTTGGGCAAGCGGTGTCCATCCAGGCGAATCAAACCACAGGCCCAGGCCACGGCCAGGGCAACGCAGTGGTACAGCAGCGTGAGGAGGACCTTGAGGTCGACGACCGGCGCGCGAAGTGGACCGCGATGCACATGCACGGACTGTCCCGGCAAACTCAACTGGTAGAGTTCGCCAACGCAGACTGCCGTGATCGTCAACCCAACCACTGCCTCGACGATCGGATAGCGAACGGAAATTGGCAAATGGCAACTGTAGCAGCGGCCACCCAGAGCCAACCAACCAAAGACCGGCACGTTGTCCCTGGCTCTCAACTGGGCAAGGCAGCGCGGGCAATGTGAGCGCCCATTGATCCCCTCTCCACGAGGCATCCGCCAGGCCACGACGTTCAGGAAACTGCCGACCGACGAGCCCACCCAGAAACACCAGATCACCACCACCACGTCGATCGCCCGGGGGATGACCAGATCGACCGGGCGGAGCAGCGGATTACTTCGCGCCTGCAACTGGGGCAAACCGATGACGTAAAGAAAGATTGCCGCGACCACGCCCAAGACAGCCAGCCAAAATGGGATCCGTGTTGATCTTCGCCGACGCGACAAATTGGACTCCGGCTCAGCGGGAGGAGAGGGGGGCGGGAAAGCGGGGACAGAAGCGTGGGAGCAAGCAATGAATGTGACCAGGGCGGGTCGCCAATGCTACTCAAGACGTTTTTCAGCGTGCAATTCGGGATGCCTCGATTCGAGATCGCTTCATTCGGGATGCCTGTTGTTCGTGACCCAAGCCCCCGATTTCGGAAGTTTTTCCATGGTAGCTTGTCGATACGACACGGCAGCGGCCGAGTCGTTAGAATGCGCGAAGTATCGCAGCAAGGATAGTTTTCATGGATCCCCCACCACAATTCTTCACCGTTTCCGAGCTCGATGGGGTTCCCGAACTGATTCTTGGGACCGCCGACTTCGTCAGCCGTCCCATTATTGTTCTTTCGCAAGATCAAATCATCGAATTCGTCGACAAGAACAAACCCAAACGTCTCGTGATCAATTTCAAGAACGTCGGACACATTTCATCGGAATTCATCACCGCCATGATTCGTGTTCGGGATCATGTCAAAGGCCATGGCGGAGAATTGAAATTTTCGCACATGAATGAGTCGGTGTATGCCCCGTTTAGGATCACCAAATTGGCTGGGCGTCTGTTCATGATTTACGACACCACCTCCGAAGCCGTCGACTCCTTCTAATCAATCACCCATGCCAGACCCTTCTCACATCCTGGTCGTGGACGACAGTCCCACGCAGCTCCGGCAGATGCAGATGGTGTTGGAGAAGGAGGGCTATTTGGTGCGCACGGCCGTCGACGGCCATGATGCCCTGCAGTCGATCCTGGCTGACCCACCGCTGTTGGTGGTGACGGATCTTCAGATGCCGGAGATGAATGGACTGGAACTGGTGGCCGCCGTGAAGTCGGGCACACCATCGGTACCTGTGATCCTGACGACCAGCCAGGGAAGCGAAGAGATTGCTGCCGAGGCGCTCCGCAAAGGCGCCTCGAGCTACGTCCCCAAACGAGACCTCAACACGGCACTGATCCCGGTCGTGCGACAGGTCCTGGCGGTCAACCAGGCAACCCAATCCGTTCGAGAGGTCGCCCAGTTCGCCATCGAGAGCACGATCAAGCTATCGTTGGAGAACGAAGAGCAGCTTGTGCCCAAAGTGATAACTCGGCTGGAGTTGCCGATGGTCGAACTCGACCTCTTCGATGAAGGGGAACGCATGCAGATCGCGATGGCGCTAGACGAAGCTTTGCTCAATGCGATGATCCATGGCAACTTGGAGGTCTCATCCGAACTTCGCCACGACGACGACGGAAAACCTTATCAACGACTTGATCAACAAGCGAAAACAAGAGTCTCCCTACAAAGAACGTCGAGTGCTCGTTCACATGCATGCCTCGCCCCATTCGGCGACCATTGTGATCCGCGATGAAGGTCCCGGGTTCGACGCAGAATCGTTGCGCAGACCCCACCGATCCTGAAAACCTCGAGCGGGCGGGTGGACGTGGATTGTTCTTGATCAATGCCTTCATGGATGAAGTCCGCCACAATGATGGGGGCAATGAGATCACGATGATCAAACACAAGAGTCAGGCCGAATCGCAAGACGATTCCTAGCGGGAATACGAAACCATCCTCTCTTGCGCGTGAATCGATCAGCTTCAGGAAGCCACCCGGTCGTGTTCCCAGATGGATCGCAGGCCAGGACTTGTCCTGACAGAATGTCGCCATGAAAAGTCCTGGACTACGGATGATCCCACACACATGGCCTCCCCTGCACTTCTGGCCAAGCTTCTACAGTCGGACGGTCATCAAGTGGGCCAGGTTTGTCGGTCGACCACCGCCCGCTCGACAGCCATTGCCCCCAGATGCACCTGTACCCTTGATGTACATGTTCCCCATGCCTGACTGTCGACATTCATGACCGTCCCCTCCCTGCGAATCTCCGCCGCGAATGATCGCCCGGTTCGGCACGACGGTGACTACGTTCTCTACTGGATGACCTCCTTTCGCCGAACGCAATACAACTTTGCCCTTCAACACGCTGTCGATCGCGCGGTTGAGCTGAACAAGCCGCTGCTGATCTTTGAACCGCTTCGCTGCGGATATCGATGGGCCAGCGATCGACTGCATCGTTCGTGATCGAAGGGATGCGAGACAACGAGCTGGCGCTGAAAGGTAAACCGGTCACCTACTTTCCCTACGTCGAACCCTCCAACGGGGCCGCGAAGGGACTTCTTGCAAAGTTGGCCAAGCATGCGTGCACGGTCATCACCGACGAGTATCCCTGTTTCTTTCTGCCGGCACTTATTGAAACGGTCAAAGATCAACTTCCAGTTCAGCTTGAGTTCGTCGATAGCAATGGCTGTGATCCCGTTGCGACTTGCCGAACGGACCTTCACGGTTGCTCACAGTTACCGTCGCTGGATGCAGAAAAACATTCTCGATCATCTCATCGATCCGCCCGCCAAAGACCCCTTGAGCCGCCGCAAGCTGCCGCCCCTCCAAGGTCTTCCCAAAGGGGTTGCCCGAAAATGGCCTGTTGCCGACTCTGGATCGACTGATTGAGCGCGAGGGGACTGCGCGACTTGCCAATCGACCATTCAGTCGCCCCCTGCGGGGAACTTTCGGGAGGGTCCCGTGAGGCGAATCGACGGCTGACCAGATTCGTCGAGCAGCGCCTCGCAGACTACGGCGAGGACCGGAACCATCCCGACTGCAAAGCGACCAGTGGCCTGAGTCCCCATCTTCACTTTGGCCACCTTTCCGCTCATCAGTTGGTGGCCGCTGTGCTCGACAACGAAGACTGGTCTCCCGACATGCTGGGTCCGGCGGAGGGCAAGAATTCCGGTTTCTGGAACACCAGAACCCGGCCGCCGAGGGCCTGCTCGACCAGGTTCTGACGTGGCGAGAGATGGGGTTCAACCTCTGCTTCCGAGAGCCGCGAAACTACGATCGCTACGAATCCCTACCCGATTGGGCACGCGCCACCCTCGAGGAGCACGCGAAGGACCAGCGGCCTTACCTCTACTCCCTGGATCAGTTTGAGGCGGCTGCACACCCACGATCCCATTTGGAATGCGGCCCAGCGGCAGATCGTCCGGACCGGCGTCATGCACAACTACATGCGGATGCTGTGGGGCAAGAAAATCCTGCACTGGAGCCGATCCCCCCAGGATGCTTTGGCGATCATGATCGAGCTGAACAACAAGTACGGCATCGACGGGCGGGATCCAAATTCCTACAGCGGAATCTTCTGGGTCTTGGGACGATACGATCGGGCCTGGGGTCCCAAACGCCCTGTTTTCGGCAGCGTCCGCTACATGACCAGTGAATCTGCCAGGAAAAAGCTGCGGATGGAGCACTACCTGGAGCAGTTCGGGGAGTGACTCGAGCGAGGGGGAGAAGAGAGTGGGCTCGGCAAAGCCTGATGGCAGCCGGAGGATGTCGATGCGAGGGGAGACTTTAGCGGCGGACGTACTCCGCCGAGATCCCCGCGCAGGCCTGGCAACCCAGGCGGCGCAGCCCTGGCAACCCAGGCGGCGCGGCCCTGGCAACCCAGGCGGCGCGGCCCTGGCAATCCCAGGCGGCGCGGCCCTGGCATCTCCGCAAGGCTCTGGCAGAGCATTTCAGCGGAAACCGCGTGAAAGGCCTTGCCCAGTCACGCTCGCCTCGATAAATTCCTCGATTCCTCGCAACTGGCCCTCAACGCGGGCCCGATCTCTGATTTCGATACCGAACAACCCGTAAGTCAATCCCGTGGTGGCTCAACCAACCTACATCGCCAAGCCCGGCGAAGTCGAACAACAGTGGCACATTGTCGATGCAACCGACGAAGTTCTCGGTCGCTTGGCAAGCGATATTGCCGTGGTTCTGATGGGCAAGCACCGCCCCCAGTACACCCCCCATGTTGACTGCGGTGATTTTGTCGTCGTGGTCAACGCCGAGAAAGTGGCGATGACCGGCAGGAAGATGGATGTCCGCCACTACACGTGGTACACCGGATATCCCGGGTTGCGTCTGGAAAGCTACGGAGACCGTCGCGAGCGAAAGCCAGAAGACCTGATCTACCACGCGGTGCGCCGCATGCTCCCCAAGAACAAGCTGGCGTACCAGATGATCAAGAAGCTGAAGATCTACTCAGGTCCAGATCATCCCCATGCTGGCCCAGCAGCCACAACCGATGCAGCGCAAGGGCAAGAAAGCTCAACGCCTGATCGCCTCGCTGTCACCTGAAGCCCAATCCTCCACTCCCTATCCAACGTTTGAATTCATGGTCGCCGTCAAAAAGGACAAAATCAGCGGGGATGCCCTCGGTACCGGTCGTCGCAAGAGCAGCGTCGCTCGAGTGCGCGTTCGCGCCGGAAGTGGAAAGATTACGGTCAATAGCAAGCCCATCGCTGAGTATTTTGTCAACGACCAGCATCGAGAGGCGGTTGCCAGCACCTTGGCTGCGGTCGAGCAAGCTGAGAGTGTCGACGTTCTTGGTGCGGGTTGCCGGCGGCGGAATGACCGGTCAAAGTGGCGCCGTTCGCATGGGCCTCGCTCGAGCTTTGGTCAGCTACAACGAATCACTGCATGAAGCACTTCGTGATGGCGGGTTCTTGACCCGCGACTCGCGAATGAAAGAACGCAAGAAGCCTGGTTTGCGAGGTGCCCGCCGCGGCGTCCAGTTCAGCAAGCGTTAGTTTCAAAGGACGGGATTCCGCTTTCGGGGGTCCGAGTGGCAAAACGTTGCCCCTGTCACCTTGCTTTCATTGCGAGGCCAACGGATCGATTGCTTGCCTTCTCAATGCTTGTCGGATGTCCCTTGCGTCGCCAGCTTGTGCTAGAATGCTCGCGATTCAGTCATACGCCCATCATTGTGCGCCCCCTGTTTGACGGAACGGCACACAGAGTGGCACAACAAATGCGTGTTGATTGCTCTCGCGCACTGGATTGGCCATTTTGCCAGTCGAGGGCGATCAACATCTGCTTTCGGACCTGGCTCCGATCAACCCTGGTTGATCGAGGAAGCCGGCCGAGGGCTTTCCTTCAGTTGAGGTTTGGTTTTGGGAAAAAAAGAAGACGCCTTCGAGGTCGAAGGCACCGTCACACAGGCACTCGCTAACACGCGGTTCCGTGTCCAACTGGAAACTGGATCCGAAGTCATGGCGCATGTTGCCGGTCGGATGCGGAAACACTTCATCCGAATTGTTCCCGGGGACAAGGTCCGCGTGGAACTCTCTCCTTACGATTTGACCAAGGGCCGAATCGTCTATCGCGAACGCTAGATTCCGGAGCGTTGCCAGCGGTTCGGCGGAATCGCTTTTCTACCCGATTGGGTCGTCTCGCCGAGTCGCTCTGCCGCCGATTTCGCTCCCTCGGCGTCCGACCAAGAATCCGCGGGAAGAGGCGAATCGCAGGCCGGTTGCCGCTTTTTCGGATAGCCGCGAAACTGTCCGTATCGTTCGCTGGTATCTGTAGGTGGTGCACGGCAGAGCCTGATCGAGCTCTTACGCCGGGAACCTTACAGGCCAGACGAGCATTGTTTGCAGTGGTCAGGCTTCATAATCCAAAGCAGCCAATTCCTTGGCGGTCCAGCAACGCCGCCAGCTTACGCTTCCTAGAAGGATCATCGAAACATGGGTTTCTCGAGTCGAATCGTTCGGCACCGGCTTGCCGTCGCGGCATTGGCGGTCGCCAGTCTTGTTTCGTTCATGCCACCCCAGTCGCTGCGGCGCAGGAAAAGGCTCCCGGCGGCGTCGCAACGGCAACCGATCCGGTGGTGGTGGTCACGCTTGGCAGCGTCAACAAGCTGATGCAGGACGTGAACTACCTGACCAGTGTCGTCGGCCAACCCCAGGCGGGTGGCATCTTCGCGATGATGGCGGGTACCTTCACGCAGGGAATCGATCACGACCCAGCCGATCGGCATCCTGGTTCCGCTGGTCGATGGCATGCCTCAGCCGATGGCGATCGTTCCCACCGCCGACGTGAAGACCGTCTTGAAGCGGTTGGAAGCTCAGACCGGCCCTGCCGACGAACTCGACGATGGAACGTTGGTCATCGCCCTGGGCGCCAGCACCGTGTACATCCGCCAGGCTGGCAACTGGGCGGTGTCTGGCCCCCAATCGCGACATGCTCAGCTTGGCCCCGGCCGATCCGATCTCGATGTTCGAGGGACTCGGCAACAACTACGACTTCGCCGTTCGCCTGAAGATGCAGAAGGTTCCACCACCGATGCGAGAGATGCTGACGGCGCAGATCCGTCAGGGCTTCGAGCAAGCGATGGCACAGCAGGGAGGGGAAGACGCGGAGTCGGCCCGCCGCATGGCAGAGAATACCCTCGAGCAGTTGGACCAGCTGATCAACGATACCGACGAGTTGAAGTTTGGATTCAACGTCGACCAATCGGGCAAGAAGGTCGTCATCGATACGATGTTCACCGCCGTTCCCGGTTCGAAGCTCGCCTCCATCTATGGCGGTCAACGTCGCCATCCCTTCGCAGTTCTCAGCCGTGATTCGCCCAGATGCCGCCGCCTTCTATCACGGTGCCACCTCGATCAGTCCCGGAGGCGGTCGAGCAGTCGCGCACGAGCGTTACCAACTCCCTTCAAGCGATTCGAAATGCTCTCAAGACAGAGGGAAACCTCACGGAAGAGCAGCAGCAAGAGATCATCGACGATGATCGATCGCATCGGCGACCTGGCCGTGGACTCGGTTTCCGAAGGGCGCGCCGATGTGGGAGCCCTGCTGCTGACCGATGAGAATGACTTCCGCTTTGTCCTCGGGGCCTTTGTCGCCGACGGCAACCGGGCCGCACAAATCGTCAAGGACTTGGCGAAAAAGGTCCAAGGCGAACCCAATGCACCGAGATTCTCGTTTGATCAAGGCACTTACAAAGGGGTCGCGATGCATGTCGTCGAAGCCGATGTCCCCGAGAAAGAAGACGAAGCTCGCCGCATCTTCGGCGAAACGCTGCGAGTCCACGTCGGAACCGGCCCAAAGTCCGTCTACCTTCGCGATTGGCAAAGACAGCGAAGCGCTGATGAAGGAATTGATCGATTCCGGCGGCACCGACAATGGAGCTGGCCGACCCGTCGGCCAATTGCGCGTCACGCTGATGCCGATCCTTCAGTACGCCCAGTCGATCGAGATCCAATGATGCCCTGGCCGCCATGATCGATGCACTCTCGCGCTCGGCCGACACTGGCGAGTTGAACGTGGTCCAGGAAAGCATCGCCAATGGACAGGAACTCACCGTCAAGATTGGCGAAGGTTTGTTGCAGGCGATCGGTGCTGCAGCTCGTCAAGCCCAGCAGAAAGCGATGCAACAGCAAGGCCAGTTCTAGCCTGCCCTGTTCCGTCTTGATTAAAACCCAGGCCGTCGAGGCAATCCCTCGGCGGCCTTTGCTTTCCAACTCGGTCTTTTTCGCGTGGGAATGTGAAAGCAGGCACCAATCGTGCGAGACACCCTTCGGGCCAATCAGGCAGCCTCCGGGCCACTGGCGGCTGTTGATACGTCACCCCTTTTCCCACTCGTTGTCGAAAACGCTGCTCGCTACACGTGTTGTTGAAGAGAAACCATGCCCTTTGCCAAGAATCGGTGGATGATCGCCATTGTACCGATCGCTGCGATCGCGGTCGGGATGATCTATCGAAATCAGTCGCAGAGCCCATCCGATACGGTGAACGCCGCGCCGCACCAGCGCGCAGCAGAACACCGACGGCGTCCGGCAGCTTTCCATGGGCGAGGTGCTGGATATGGCTCGCACCGCGAGGCGGTACCTGACGGAGACACTCGACGACTACACGGCTCGACTTCGTCAAACAGGAAGCCGATCAGAACGGCGTCATCACTCCTGAAACGGAGATGATGATCAAGGTACAAACGCGACTGCGTGGAGACACCGAAGATGCTCCCCTGCGTGTTTACCTTCGCTTCCTTTCACCAGAAGCAATCAACGGACGTGAAGTGCTGTGGGTCGAAGACTTGAACGATGGGAAAATGGCCGTACATGAAGTCGGACTCCTGTTCAGCCTCAAAACGTTGTGGCTCGATCCCAATGGCGTGATTGCCATGCAAGGCCAACGCTATCCGATCACCCAAATCGGTTTGGTTCGATCTGGTCGAGCAATTGATTGAGCGTGGTGAAAAGGACCGCGATAACCCAGACATCCGTGTGACGTTGACCGAGGGTCATCGATTCGACGACCTCAACACCCAATTCATTCGTGTGCATCGCGCCAAACCGTCTGGGGAATCCGATGACTTCTCGCTAGCTGAAATCATCATCGATCCCGCCCGACAGCTGATCCTCTCTTTTCGAAGCTTCGGGTGGCCCGCGGTGAAAGGGGATCCACCACCGGTGCTGGAGTCCTACACGTACCACGACGTGCAGACAAACGTGGGTTTGACCGATGCCGACTTCGACACCAAGAATCCGGCCTACAACTTCCCGGCCTTCTAACTGGTCAGTTCCAGCAAGCGGACGTCGCCCGAATTTCGTGGAGGCCGTTCTCTCAAGGCCCCGGAGTTACCGTAGGCGAGTCTCTCCGAGACTCGTAATCTACGCAGCAAAGCTGGGGATGTCCGCCTTGGAAATGCGGACCGACGGTA
The DNA here is from genome assembly GCA_963767665.1 of Pirellulaceae bacterium. Taxonomy (GTDB): domain Bacteria; phylum Planctomycetota; class Planctomycetia; order Pirellulales; family Pirellulaceae; genus Rubripirellula. Next base: position 879,066 of record CAVYFC010000008.1, on the reverse strand, counting down.
GGCAACGGGAACGACCGTCGAGACACCCGATTTCTTCAAAGTCCCTCCGCGATCGGAATTCTTGTCGGCTGCAACGCAAAATCCGAGCCCTCGAGAGGCTCCACTGCGGCGAAAGCGGTTATCATCGAGATCATCCCATCGGATCGAAAACCGAGTGTTTCCCCTGCCCCCTCGAGACCAAGAATTCCCATGGACCGAAGAAGTTTCATTCATCGTTCCGCCGCTGTCGCATCGGTCGCCGCACTTCATTCCAAGGCCTACGCCACCACGGCTGCGAAAACGCGACGCGTCGGGCTGATTGGAGCGGGATGGTACGGCAAGTGCGACCTGCTGCAATTGATGAACGTCGAACCGGTCGAAGTGGTTTCCCTCTGTGACGTGGACTCGCGGATGCTCAACGAGGCGGCTGACCTGTTTGAGAGCCGCCAGGTTTCCAAGAAGCGTCCTCGAACCTACGCCAATTACAAGGACATGCTGGCGGAGAAGGATCTCGACATCGTGTTGATTGCGACTCCCGATCACTGGCATGCGTTGCCAATGATCGCGGCGGTGGAGGCTGGCGCCGATGTCTATGTGCAAAAGCCCACGGGCGTGGACGTGCTCGAGAGCAAGGCGATGCTCGATGCCGCCCGACGTACCGGTCGTGTGGTTCAAGTGGGAACCCAACGCCGCAGCACACCTCACTTGATCGAAGCCAAAGAAAAGGTCGTCGATGCTGGCTTGCTGGGGGATGTCGCCCACGCCGAAGTCTGCTGCTATTACCACATGCGTGCCAGCAAGAATCCACCCGATACGGCACCGCCCGAATATCTCGACTATGAAGCTTGGACTGGACCGGCGCCGATGCGACCCTACAACGAGCTGGTGCACCCCCGTTCTTGGCGGGCATTCATGGAGTACGGCAACGGAATCGTCGGCGATATGTGCGTTCACATGCTCGACATGGTGCGTTGGCAGTTGGGGCTGGGATGGCCAACGCGAGTCAGCAGCGCTGGCGGCATCATGGTCGACACCGAGTCCAAGGCCAACATCTCAGACACGCAAACCGCAACCTTTGATTTCGACGACTTGGATGTGGTCTGGACCCATCGCAGTTGGGGCGATGCTCCTGATCCAGAATATCCGTGGGCCGGTGTGATCTACGGGACCAAGGGCACGCTCAAGTTAAGCGTGAACAAGTACGACTTCATTCCGCGGGGTGGCGGACAACGACTGCATGGCGACGCGGTGATCGAAGAGGACAAGTTCCCAACGGACACCACCGATGTGAAGGACTGGAGACTGGAATTGCATGTGGCCTCAGCCATCCGTGGTCACATGCAGAATTTTCTGGAAGCGATTGACAACCGCTCTCGCCCCATCGCCGATATCGAACAGGGCCATATCAGCAGTGCCTCCTGCATCATGGCGAATGTCGCGATGAATCTCGGTCGCACGCTAGAGTTCGATCCGGAAACGCACACGGTGGTCGATGATCCCGCAGCCACCGAACTACTCAGGCGTGAGTATCGCAAGCCCTACGTTCACCCGGCAACCGTTTGATGATGATGACAACGACTTGTAGGTCCGCATTTCCAAGGCGGACGCCAGCAGCTTCGCAACGTGTTTGTTCACGACTCACGGAGAGACTCACCTCCGGTAGGGCGTGGCGATTCGTTTTGTCACTCCTCGTCGCGACGACGTTGATGGGCAGGTCAGCTCTTCAGGCAGAGGACTGGCCACAGTGGCGAGGCCAAAACCGGGACGCCGTGTTGCACGAACAAGGTCAAGTCGCAGCGTTTGCCAGCGGCCCGCTACCTCGCCGTTGGTCCGTACCCATCGGCTCGGGTTACAGTGGGCCAACCGTGGCCCAGGGGCACGTGTTCGTGACCGACCTGAGTCCTGATGATCGCTCGACTCAGGTGGAAAGAATCCTCTGCTTCAATGCTGACGATGGCAGTTTGGTCTGGAGCCATTCCTATCCGGCTCCGTACAAGATTGACTACAAAGCTGGTCCGCGGGCATCGGTGACCGTGCACCAGGGAAAGGCGATCTCGGTAGGTGCGATGGGTCACCTGAAGTGTCTTGACGCCACGAGCGGCCAGGTGCTTTGGGAACATGACCTCGATGCAGAGTACAGCATCCGCATGCCAGCCTGGGGCATCACATCCGCGCCACTTGTTCACGACGATCTTGTCATCCAAATCGTTGGTGGAGCGAGCAATGCATGTGTCGTTGCCTTCGACTTGTCAACGGGCGAAGAGCGTTGGCGGGCAATTGACGAACGAGCTGGTTACAGTGCGCCGATCCTGATTCGGCAAGGCGACCAAGACGTGGTCGTCTGCTGGACCGGCGACAGTGTCAGCGGGTTAGCGCCGAAAACGGGGAAGCTTCTTTGGCGCATTGCCATGTCTCCCCGAAATATGCCAATTGGTGTTGCCACACCAGCCGTCGACGGAGAGCACCTGTTCGTCTCCTCCTTCTACGACGGATCACTTTTGATTCGTCTCGACTTGAACGAGCCACGTGCCGAGAAGGTTTGGCATCGGGTGGGCATCGATGAGAAGAACACCGACGCCCTCCACTGCATGATCAGCTCACCGTTGCTCAAGGGTGATTTCATTTACGGCGTGGACAGCTATGGAGAGCTACGATGTCTTGACCTGAAGTCGGGCGACCGAATTTGGGAGGACCTAACCGCCGTCCCCCGAGCGCGGTGGGCAACGATCCACATCATGCGTGACGGGGATCAGGAATTGATGTTCAACGACCAGGGACAGTTGATCCTGGCCAGCCTGACACCCCAGGGACTGCAAGAGCATTGCCGTGCCGACTTGATCAAACCGACGCTGTTCCAGCTCCGGCGTCGGGATGGTGTGGCATGGGCCCATCCAGCGGTCGCGAATGGCCACATCTATGTGCGGAGCGACGAGGAACTGGTTTGCGCTCCGCTGGAGCTGAAGGATTGAAGGCTGCCCCCCCGGCGAACAATCGGAATCTCTTAGCTACAATGCGACGCTTCCTTGACGATTGCTCCCGGCCGGTCCTCGGTGCCCTGGTGCTGTAGCCGAGCCTCTCCGAGGCTTGCGTGCTGGGGCGTCGTCACAAGAAAGGTCGGTCTCGGACAAGCTGTGAATGATCAAGTGTCCTCACGAGAGGTCCGCATCGTCAGGCCGGGCACCCCGAGCTTTGCCAGGTCTTTTTGCGAGTCTCGGCAGGAGACGATGACGTTAGGTCAATCACAAGTTGAAACATTCACGGTCTCGGTAAGACCGGCCGCCCTCGAAATGGCCCTCTTCCAACGGAACGGGCACACCTCCCAGGAAACCAGAATGCCTACCATCGGCCCCATGATCGCAGCCTCCGCCCGCCTCGGCCTTGGCTACGCAGAACGACTTTTGAAGGACGTCAGCCCGGACCAGTTTTCCGGCTTCGCGCACGTCGGAGAGACGGTCATCCACTCCAATCATCCAGCCTTCATTTACGGACACCTCAGCATTTACGCGCCGCGTATCGTCCAGCAGCTCGGAGGCGATACCAGTGGCCTGGCCCCCTCGGCGAAGTTTGAGGAGCTGTTTTCCAAGGACGCACAATGTGTGGATGATCCCGACCGATCGATCTACCCGGCGATGGATGTGATCGTGTCGGCGTTGTTCAACGGCTACAACGCGGCAGTGACAGCCCTTGAAAACGCCCCCGATGAGATCTTTGCCCAAAGCAATCCAAACGAGGCCATGCGGGGTAAGTTCCCGACCATTGGTGCCATGCACGGTTTCTACGTCGGCGGCCACTTCATGCTCCACATGGGCCAGATGAGCGCTTGGCGTCGGGCTGTTGGCTTGGGTGCTGCCTAGCCCTTTTCCGTTGGGTCCTCGCGGCAGGGCCCATCCCGATGAACTCAATCAAGAGAAATTCCTCGATGACTGCTTGGGATCCGTGCTCATGGAGGACGAAACCAGCGCTTCAACAGCCGACTTACGACGACCCTCAGGAACTGCAATCGGTGCTCGACACCCTTGCGCAGCGTCCCCCCTTGGTGACAAGTTGGGAAGTGGAACGGCTCAAGAATCAACTCGCGCTCGCTGCGACTGGCTCCGCCTTCCTGCTGCAGGGCGGAGACTGCAACGAAAGCTTCAAGGCCTGTCGTCCCGACCCAATCGAAAAGAAGTTGAAGGTGCTACTGCAGATGAGCCTGGTGCTCGTCTACGGAATGCAAAAGCCGATCATCCGCGTCGGTCGGATTGCGGGTCAGTATGCGAAACCACGCTCCAGTCCCACCGAGACACGCGGCGGCGTTACCCTTCCCTCCTATCGCGGCGACTGCGTGAACCAAATTCCGTTCACGCCCAAAGCGCGCGCTGCGCGTCCCAAACGACTTCTGAGTGCTTACTCGCGATCGGTGCAAACACTCAATTACCTTCGCGCTTTGACCGAAGGGGGATTCGCTGACATCAACCATCCAGAAAACTGGGAACTTGATTTCGTTACGCAGTCCGCCAGATCGGCGGAGTACCATCGGATGGTTGGTGGGATCGGCAATGCACTCCGCTTCATCGACACGATCGGTGGTGTGACCCGCGCCGATCTGTCCCGCGTCGACTACTACACATCTCATGAAGCACTTGTACTGCCCTACGAGCAGGCGTTGACTCGGCAGGCGCTCAGTGGCGATGGTTGGTACAACCTGGGAACGCATTTCCCTTGGATCGGCGATCGCACTCGTGACCTCGATGGCGCCCATGTGGAGTATTTCCGCGGAATTCGTAACCCAATCGGTGTCAAGGTAGGACCAACCGCCAAGCCTGAAGGCTTGACGCAGTTGCTGGACCGCTTGAACCCCAATCATGAACTCGGGCGGATGACCTTGATCTGTCGGTTCGGTGCCGAAAAAATCGACACCGCCCTGCCCCAATTGATCCAGGCTGTCAAACGATCCGGCCATCCTGTCCTCTGGTCGGTCGATCCGATGCACGGCAACACGATCACCACCGATGAAGGCTACAAGACTCGACACTTCGATGCGATTCTCGACGAAGTCCGCGAGTCGTTCAGGATTCACTCCGAGCATGGAACGATCGTCGGTGGCATTCACTTGGAATTAGCGGGCAACAACGTGACCGAGTGCATCGGAGGTGCGGGTGGTTTGAGTTCGACCGATTTGGCGAAAGCTTACGAGAGCAACGTCGATCCAAGATTGAATTATGAACAGGCAATGGAAATCGCGTTTCTGATCGCCGGCTGCGGTCGCGAATCGTAGTCCTTGTGATGCGAGCGACGTGCTAGACAGGCGATCCAACCAAGGTTGGTCGTCATTGCGACGATCGACGGACTTGGAAGTCCATCGTACTTGTATGGATCGGAAACCATCGATGAATCGGCATCCCACTTCCCTTCGTGAAGCGATGGAAACGGTGCTTGAAGCGTTGCAACCAGGTGAGGTGATCAGCTACGGCGACGTTGCATCCCGCTGCGGCTATCCGAGTGCCGCCAGAGCGGCCGGCTCCGCCTTGGCTGACTGCCCCGAAACGCTACCTTGGTGGAGAGTGGTCTATGCAGACGGGCAGCTACCGCCCTGCAATCCCAGCCTGCAAGCGGTTCGGCTTGCAGAAGAGGGAGTCCTGCTCAAGGGCCTTCGGGTGATCTCGTCCCCCCGCGGCCGGTTCGCCTCTGCCAGCGATCCCGAATCGCCGCCACCGGGTGATCCTCCTTACGAACACGTTCGTTAAGATGGAGAGGGTTGGATACGCTTGGCGTTCTGGTTTGCTCGCGCCTCCGCTATGAATCCCCTGCTTCGAGTATTGAGAAACGCGAAATGTACCTCCGAATTGGGTTGGCATGTCTTGTCTGGATGACCGCGAGCATGCTCCGCGCTCAGGAACGGCCGAATATCCTCTTCATCATGTCGGACGATCACACCGCACAAGCGATTGGCGCGTATGCGACGTTGTTGAAATCCCTCGATCCGACTCCGACCATCGATTCACTCGCCGCCGAAGGGATTTGCTTTGACAATGCCTTTTGCACGAATTCGATTTGCACGCCCTCGCGAGCATGTATCCTCACGGGCCAGTACAACCACATCAATGGTGTGTTTGACTTGGGAGGCAGGATTGAAGGACCGAACCAAACACTACCGATTTTGATGCGCGAAGCTGGCTATCAAACGGCCATCATTGGCAAGTGGCATCTCAAGGTCGCTCCGAACTTCGACTATTACAAGGTCTTGCCTGGCCAAGGCAGCTATTTCAATACGGATTTCCGTGTCCAAGGGGACAAGCCTTGGCCACAGAACGTCGTGAAGTATCCCGGATCGCACTCGAGCGACATCATCACCGACTCCACGCTCGAGTGGTTCAAGAATCATCGAGACCCAGACAAGCCATTCTTTCTTTGCCACCAGTACAAGGCACCACACGACTACTTTGAGAGCCATCCCCGATACGATTCGTACTTAGCTGATGTCGAGATCCCAGAGCCTGAATCGCTGTGGCACAAATCCGATACCTGGGGATCCTTGGCCACACGAGGCTATCAAGACGAATTGGTCCCACACATCGGGACTTCGATTGGCCGGCGCAACCCGCGCCGCTCGTACGCGGCCGACCTACCCAAACAGTTCCCCAACGAGTTCAAGTGGGATTACAAGGATCCGTCGCTGACCGACGCACAAGTCAAACGCATGGCCTATCAAGCGTACCTGAAGAAGTACTTGCGCTGCGTGAAGGGGGTCGACGACAATTTGAGGCGACTCTTTGACTATCTCAAAGAGACAGGCCTCTACGACAATACAGTCATTGTCTATACCGGCGATCAGGGGTTCTGGCTCGGAGAAAAGGACTATCAGGACAAGCGTTGGGCTTACGATGAGTCGCAGCGGATGCCCCTCATCATTCGCTATCCGAGGTCGATTCCAGCCGGTACACGTAGCGACGCATTGATTGAGAACGTGGACTTCCCCGCGATGATGCTCGACTTCGCAGGCGTCAAAACGCCTCCGCAAATGCAGGGACGTTCGTTCCGATCTATCTGCGAAACAGGTGAAGAACCGACGGATTGGAAGCAGTCGGTCTACTATCGCTATTGGATGCACATGGCACACCACGACAACCCTGGCGAGATGGCGATTCGCACCAAGACACACAAACTGATTTACTTCTATGGATGCAACTACGAAGGGCAGGACCAGACACCCCCGGCTTGGGAGTTGTACGACCTGGAGAATGATCCCAAGGAAATGAACAACGTGGTGGATGATCCGGCTTATGCCACGATTCGTGGCGATTTGAAGACTCGACTTGCTGAGTTACGGAAACGCATTGGGGACGACGGTTCGCACTACCCAGCGTGCGAGCAGGTGGTCCAGGAATTCTGGGATTACGATGACGCCGATCGAAAGAAGGCCATTACGATTTCTGCTGACTTTCGGGCACGCCGGGAGGCAAGTCTCGCTGAACGAGACAGGTGAGCTCGCCACTTACATCCGTACGATGGGCTAGCTGAGCCGGCCCCACATACTGTAGCCGAGTCTCTCCGAGACTCGTAAGAGGCGCAGCAAAGCTGCGAGTGTCTGCCTTAGAAATGCGGACCGACGGCAGGGCAAGCCAATGAATGACGGTCTCTCCGAGACTTGGATGTCGCGGCATCGCCGCCACAAATGACGGTCTCGGAGAGACCGTCCTACGGTAAAGTGGTTCTGCCAACTAGCCAGACCATTGTCAACGCATTGAGTCAGGAACCCGAAGATGCTTTACAGCCGACGTGTTTTCTCGATCGTGTTTCTGATCAACTGTTTATTGGCTTCCCCTGCCAACGCCCAATCCAAAATGCGTCAGCGGGCCGACCTGCGTCAGTCTGCACAGAATGCGATGCGTCTTGCAGCTGGCTACTTTCATGACCGCGTCGCCTCCCATGGCGGCTATGTCTATCACTACTCGACCGATCTTCGTCAGCGTTGGGGCGAAGGTGTCGCCACTGACGACCAGATCTGGGTGCAGCCACCGGGGACACCGACGGTTGGCCTGGCATTTCTTGCTGCGTACGAGGCGACCGACGATTCCTTCTATCTGGATGCCGCGACCGAAGCAGCCTTGGCGTTGGTCTACGGACAACTCCGCTCTGGCGGCTGGACAAACGTGATCGACTTTGATCCACACGGCTCGAAAGCGGCCGAGTATCGCAATGGGAAGGCTGGCGGAAAGAACAATTCGTCGTTGGACGACGGCCAAACACAATCGGCGATTCAGCTGCTCGTGAAGGTGGACAGGACGCTCGGTTTTCGCAACCTCGAGATTCATGAGGCCGCGATGCACGCGCTCGACGCGCTTCTTGCCGCCCAGTTTCCCAATGGCGGATTCCCCCAAGTCTGGACCGGTCCGGTCGGATCGCAGCCAATCCTGAATGCGAGTTATCCCGACTACAATTGGCGGACCGAAGGACGTGTCAAGAACTACTGGGACATGTACACGCTCAACGATAACGTCACTGGCTACGTTGCCGACACACTGATCGCCGCACACAGGGCCTACGGCGATCCGAGGTACCTAACCTCTTTGAAGAAGCTCGGCGATTTCCTGATCTTGGCTCAGATGCCGCAGCCTCAACCTGGATGGGCCCAGCAATACAGCTACAAGATGAAGCCGATTTGGGCTCGGAAGTTTGAGCCACCCGGCGTCTCGGGGGACGAGACCCAGGAAGTCATCGAGACCTTGATGAACATCACCTCGGCGACAGGCGACCCGCGATACCTGGGGCCGATTCCCGATGCGATCGCTTGGCTTCGACGTTCCCTGCTTCCAGATGGTCAACTTGCACGCTACTACGAACTTGAATCCAACCGTCCGCTCTACATGAAGCGAGAGGGGGACCGGTACACGTTGACTTACGACGATTCCAGGCTCCCGAGTCACTATGGATGGAAAACCACCTCCAAGCTGGAGCAGCTCAGTCGTCGTCATGCACAGCTCCGAGCCGCTTCTGAATCAGGCAAACCGATCCAGCTGGATGGCAACCATGACGAGGGCCAGCTCGCCATCGTAGAGGCCGCGATCTCCACGCTTGACCAACAGGGTCGTTGGGTCAGTACGTTTGATGGCACGCCGCTGGTCGGGCAGCTGAAGCTACCCATCGGTACTCCGTATCTGTCGAGCCAAGTCTTCAGCGACAACCTCCGCGCGCTCAGCCGATTTGTGGCCGAAAAATGAATCAGCAGTCGGGGTCGGGATGCTGCTTGATTGGAAGCAACGAAAGCAGAGAGCCACGGAGAGGCGGTAATTCGCAGCTTTGCTGCGTTTCTTACAAGTCTCGGAGAGACTTGCCTACGATAGGGCGCCGTCCGCCTAACTCTCGACCGATTGGGTCATGGCCGCTTCCTCAAGATGCTCGATCTGCGCAACTGGCGTTGATAGGAATCGGATTTCCATTCACAGTAGTTCAGGTTCTTGTACAGGCCGGTAAGCCGTGTGAAGTACTCTCGCACGCTCTCCTTGTCGTCAAACTCGTACGGGCGTTCGATCAAGCGTCGCATCAGTTTGAACGACTCTTTCTGCCGCTCGGTCGATACCGAGATATCCACTGGATCGAAAGCATCTTGTTGCAAGTACACCATGTCGATGAAAGTCGCCCGTTGATAGTCGAGATAGTCTTCCAGGGTCACCCCTTCTTCGCCGGTCACTTGCATCATTTGGAAGATGCTGTCCCCTCGATGAAGCAGGTCAGTCATACGTTTGACGGATGCTGTCCAGTCCGGATCGAGTTCAGAATCCAGCTGTGATTTGAGCTGGTCCAAATAGCGTGACCAGGAGTAGAGCGGATCGACCGCAGGATAAAAACGCTTGTAGGCCCGCTCCGACGATAGACCAAGAAAACACTTGACTGCGCCGAGCGTTGATTGCGTGACGGGCTCCTCAAAATTACCACCCGCCGGCGAAACCGTGCCGATCATCGTCAGACTCCCTTCGCTTCCATCATTGGTTCGCAGCACTCCGGCCCGTTCGTAGACTCCCTTGATCGACGAGTCCAAGTAGGCGGGAAAGGCTTCCTCACCGGGAATCTCTTCAAGACGACCGGACGTTTCTCGCATGGCTTGTGCCCAACGCGATGTGGAGTCCGCGATCAGCAGGACCTGAAGTCCCATCTGGCGATAGTATTCGCCAATCGTGATCCCGGTGTAGATCGAAGCCTCTCGGGCCGCCACTGGCATCGACGAGGTGTTGCAAATGATGACCGTTCGATCGATCAGTTTGCTTCCGCTGTGCGGGTCGTCCATGTTGGAGAACTCGGTGACCGTTTCAACGACCTCCCCCGCCCGCTCGCCACAGGCCACCACGATCACAATGTCCACGTCCGAGTAACGGGCGATCAAGCCTTGCAGTACCGTCTTACCGGCTCCGAAGGGTCCCGGGATGCACGCCGTCCCGCCTCGTGCGATGGGAAAGAAGGTATCGATCAGGCGTGTCGTGGTGGTCAGTCGCGTGGTTGGATACAGCCTCTGAGATGATCGTGTTCGCAACAATCGCGATGGCAGAGCCCGACGAACGGCCCACGATTGTTGCATGGTCAACTCACGCTCGCGTCCGCGACGATCGCGAACGTCGCGCGATCGTTTCATCGACTCGATAGTTGCCTTTGGCAATCCATTCGATTTTGAGCGACTCGGCTTCTCCGAACGGCACCATGATCTTGTGTGTCACACGACGTTCCGGCACGGACCCGATCACGTCGCCCGCTTTGACCACGTCGCCAATGGAACAGCGAGGATGAAACTCCCAAGTCACCTGATTTGAAAGCGCCTCAAACGTACTGCCACGATGAAGAAAGAAGCCATCGCGCTCGGCCAACTGATGCAGTGGGTTCTGCAGTCCGTCAAATACCGTGCCCAACAATCCTGGGCCCAGGGATGCCGACAGCATCTGTTTGGTGAGTTCCACTCGATCGCCGACACTGACGCCCTGCGTGTCTTCGAAGACCTGCATGTCGGCCGTCCGCCCAAAGACTCGAAGCACTTCGGACTTGAGCCGGTCGTCCCCGACCTGAACGTACGCGACCTCATTCTTCATGATGGGGCCTTCCGCCTCGATCGAGACGATGTTGCCGGCAACACCAATGACGTGTGCGTTACAGTTTGAGTTTGGCGTAGTCACCAAGCGTCTCCTCGAGCAATTGGTCAAATCGAGCGTGACCGGCTTCGACATCGCGACTGGTCCATCGATCGACGATCGACCAGCGAGCGAGATACAGCAGCACCGCTTCAAATGAAAAATGAAACTGGGCGGCCATTCGACAGCGAGATTCCCAGGAGTACTCGTAGAGAACACGTTCCGCTTCGACCGCCTCGCCCGCCAACATGAATTTCTCAAACGATTCGATCCAGGAAAACTGCCGCTGCAAGCCAAATTGCGGCTCTTTCCAGTGATCGCGGATGGGCCGAACCAATCGTCCCACACCGATCGGCGGCTCCTCGCCATCACGGCGCCGCCGCAGAGCGCCGACGATCGTCCGCATGTTGATCCGTTCGTCAACGATTCGCAGAATCACCGGGTGGCGAATCTCCGCTTGCAGTCGATCGTAATCCTCGATCACGTCTTGCTCGGATCTTTCCAGTGTCTGCCGGTCCCAAACCAGGAAGTCCGATAACTGCTTGAGCACATGCGCGTCATGCTCATTGAGTTCGGCGAGGCGTTGATTCAGTCTTGGTGATGAGATCGGTGGCCTGGCAACTTCGAAGTGCGCCGGTAGGTGCGGCAGGCTGGCGATCAATGTGTAATAGGACATGTAGGTTCATTTCACTCGCAAAGCGGACGACTGTTATCTCGTCTGCAGAATCTCGCGGAACTTTGGAGAGAGGTGTTCGATCAACAACTCGGTCAGCGAATCGGCGGTCAGATCGACCTCGAGTTGATCCCCCACAAATTGCACTCGGACCCCAGGCGTTTCGCTATCGGAGGTTGAATAGGTCAGCCCATCTCGGATCGCGTCCGCGGCAAGTCCGCGAGCAAAATCGTCGAGCGAGCCCCCTTCGTAGCCTTCGCTGCTGGTATCGCCCAGGAATACGAGATGGACCTGGTCATCTTCTCGCGAGACCGCCTTCCGCGAGATCTCCATGATCATCTCTTTCAAGAACGATGCATCCTCCAATTGATGCTGCACCAAGTAGTGAAGCTTGCGAAAGAAATCCTCGCGCAGCGCTTCGGTCAACTCAAGGATTGCATCCCGTCCCGCCAAGCGGACGGCTTCTTCGCCGCTACGCTTTGTTCTTTCCGCTTCCTCTCTGGCGGCCGAAAGGATCTCATCTGCCTTCCGCTTGGCTTCGTCCAACGTCGTCATTGCCTGGTGGCGGGCGGACGTGAGCAGGGCATCTGCCTCTTCCTGGCCCTTGGCAACTCCTTGATCGTGCAGCCGATCGATCAACTTCTGAACCCCGGATGATTCGCCGATGTCGTCACTCATGGTTGCTTCTCTCCTATTCTTCGAATCTGCCAATTATCCATTGGCGGGGCCCGGAATCTGTCCGGCAATCACCAGGGCGAAAATGAATGCAAAAACGGCAAATCCCTCCACGATCGCAGCCGGCGCGGCGGAGAGGCCGAAGATCTCGGGCTTGCTCTTACTCGCCGTGATCGCCGATGCGCAACAGGCACCTTGAAAAATTGCGCTGAACATCAACGCCAGACCACACAGCATTCCGATGGCAAACAGTCCCGGCGCGGTCTCCACCGTGACCGGCCGACTCAGGGTGAACATCACGACGATCCCATAGATGATCTGAGACGATGGGAGTGCGGAAAGCCCAATGAATCTTCCGTAACCGCTTTCCACGTCGATCATCGCACCACAGGCCGCCTGCCCGGCCCGTGCACAGCCAATGATACTACCGATGGCTCCAAGCGCCGTCGGCCCGTAGATACCGGCCCAGCCCAGCAAGATTACGATCGCGTCCATTAGTTCTCTGATTTCCTTCGGAATGGTTGAAAGGCATATCCCTCATCCGTGAGACTCCAGTTGAAAAATTCGATGCAGTTCAGCCGCAAGCCGTGAACCACCCCGCCCAAGATCCCAAGCAGGAAATTGATCGTATGACCGACGACCAGAATCAGCAGCGCGGCGAGCAGCCCTACGCCACCTGTCTTGGACGCATCAGCAGCCAACCCGTTGAACGTGATCGCGAGCTGAGCACTGGCGAGTCCCAGGGCGAACAGGCGAAGGTAACTCAAGATATCCCCGAATGCTTTCGAAACGTTGGCGAATTGCATGACACCCTCAAGCAATCGCCGACCAATGTTTTGCAGGCTCCCGCCCCAGGGACGATCGCTGCTGAATATCAAGATGAATAATGCTCCACAAACGGCCAGTCCTTTCCCCGTCGAGGCGAGCGATGGAAGATCAGTCAAGGTGCCGCCGCCGATCACGAAAGCACCGATCATCACCATCGCCCAACCCAGGTGCCCCAACCATCGAGAGCTGCGACGGGTTCTCCATGCCGAGATCAAATTCGCCAGAACCAAATGAGCAACGCCGATTGCGACGGCGATCACCATCATCCCCGTCTGATTCTCCATCATCGGCTTGCCATCGATGCGAACCCGAATTCTGTCCAACCACGAACCTGGCGCAGGCGCGATCCCGAAATAGCTGCCCACCAACATCCCATAGATCGTCGTGGCCGCCACGATCCCGACCAGCAGATTTCGAGTGCGAATGGTCTGCTCCGACCGACTCAGCCGCTTCCAAAAAAGCGCCAGCCCGATCGCCATGATCATGCCGTAGCCAGCGTCCGCGACGATCATCGCGAAGAAGAGACTGAAGGAGAAGAAGACGATCGAGGTTGGATCCCAGGCGTGATAGGAAGGCGTGATGTAGAAGGTGACGCAACCTTCGGCCCCAGCAACCGGTTTCGGGTTGTGCAGCAGGGTTGGCGCCGGTTCATCCTCAGCCACCGGCTCGATCTTAAGCGCCAACCCTTGCTGATCCGCCCACCGGCGAATCTCGGCGCTGGCAACCCGCGGAGAGAACCCCTGGACGGCAAAGATCGTTTGATCGTCGATGGCTCCCTCTGCGGCTGCCGCCCGAGCTGCCGCATCATCGGCGGCATCGAGGTCCCTCTGCAGCAACTTGCTCCAACGAGTCAGCGCCACACGCTGCCAGTGCAGATCGTCCAACCTCTCCTCAATCTCATCACGACGTGTTTTCAACGTGGAGAGGGGACGCCGATCAAGACTCAACGGCGCATAGGGCAGACCTGCAGGCTGCTCCTCCGAAAGCACGACGACGTATGCGAAGCGATTGTCTCGTTTCGCCTCGTACCAGACGAACTCGTCCGTCAATACCGACAGCTCGTGCAAGGGCATGGCATAGAACCACAGCTGTTGACCACATGCCGCCTCGATTCCGTTGAGGGAGAACTCGCCCCAAACACTCAAGTCATCGATCGCCTTGCTGATGTGGTCCCGTTCGCTCTCCAATTGCTCCGCTTCACTCTTGATCTCAAGCGTCTCACGGATCAACCTCCCTCGACTGTACTGTGCGCGGTTCGACGCTTTGCGACGAATCGTTCGGCATGACTCCAGGTATCGCAGCGCTTCTCGAGCTTCTTTCGAAACAAACTCTGGCTTGCCATCGTGCACAGCTCGCAAACCGATCAGGTGCATGCACCCTAACTTTTGCAGACCATCGAGCACCGCCGCCTTTTGATCGCTCATGCCGTAGATCGTGATTTTTTCCAGGGGCACAATTGCCATGATGCGCTGCGGCCTATCGGTGCTTCTTCTTAGCCAATTTGGAACGAATCACAGCAGAACGCTCTTCATCGGATAAGGCGATGCGAATCCGCTTGATATTCTCTTCAGCCGTGGGAATCAGAATTTTCTCGAATAGGTTGACTCGTTGCGTGACTTTACGTGCCGCCACTCGCAATCTTTCGACACGCTCACGCTCGACCTCCAGTTTCAGGCGAAGGGTTGCCATCTCCTCCAAACAATCTACCAGCTGATCGACCCAGAACGGCAGGGTCAGCGTTGAATAGCTGGTTCGCTCGAAATCCATCGATCTGATGACGGGAATCCGGGTCCCCACGACATTCTCATTCTCAATGACGACCTTGCGAAGGCGAAGTAACGAGGAAAGGTCTCGTGTGCGAAGGGTGGAGCTTCCCAGCAACGGAAGCAATCGACCGAGCGACTGGCGGGCCGATTCGTGCCGCTGCTCCGCCGCCTCCAGGTTCTCTCTGGCGCATGCGCCAGGCAGCCCAACAACTGCTGACGCTTGAGATCAAGCGAGGGCAAGAATTTACGGTACATTTCCAGATGATCACGCTGCTGTTTGAGCGACGTCTTGTTCAGCGACAGTCTCATGGAGACGCTCCGCCGGCCACCTTGCGATCCTGCACTGGAAAGTACTTCTCGACCAGCTCCTGCTTCATCAGCAATTCCCTGGGCTCAAAACACTCGGCAAGGGTCTGCCAGCCCAGGTCGAGTGCGTCGACAAGGGGCAGCGCGACATCAATGTCCATGAACCGCTCTCGGAACAAGCGACCAAACCGGAGCGACTTGTGATCGAAAGCACTGAGGTCGAACGCCATGGCCTGCTTCTTTTCGGCATCCTTGGCGTTCGAGTAGAAGCGAATCATTGTATTCATCAATTGGCCATGGTCTTCTCTCGTCGTCTTGCCAATGACCTGCTGCTTCAAGCGCGAAAGAGAACCAAAGGGATCGAGCATGCCGTCATGCAAATAGAACTGTCCTTCGGTGATGTAGCCCTGTGTTATCAGGAACCGGATGGGTGACGTCATCGCCAGGCATGGTCGTGACCGTCAAAATGGTCACCGATCCGGCGCCACGAAAATCGCACGCCCGTTCGTATCGAAGCGCGAGCTGGCTGTAGAGGTCACCCATGTAGCCACGAGTCGCGGGAACGCGCTCCATGGAAACGCCAATCTCCTTGAGCGCATCGGCATAGGCGGTCATGTCCGTTAACAAGACCAGGACACGGTGATTGCCTTCCACAGCGAACCGCTCAGCCACCTTCAACGCCATGTCGGGAACCAACATGCGCTCGACAATGGGATCCGAAGCTTGATTGACGAACATCACGGTTCGCGGGAACACGCCTTCCTCTTCAAACGTGGTACGGAAGAAGTGATAGTCGTCAAACACCAAACCCATACCGCCGAAGACCACGATCTCGGCATCGGCTTGAATCCCGATCCGCGCTAGCAGCTGGTTGTAAGGCTCGCCGGCGACCGAAAAGATCGGGATCTTCTGACTCTCGACGAGTGTATTGAAGACGTCGATCATCGGGATCTTCGTCTCGATCATCGTCTTGGGGACGACCCGCATCATGGGATTGACCGAAGGACCGCCGATCTCGATGCGCGGATCGCCCTGAAGTGATGGACCACCATCAATCGGCATGCCCGCTCCGTCGAAGACGCGACCCAGAATGTTCTCGCTGTAGGTCACCTGGGAGGCGTGTCCCAAGAAACGGACCCGCACCTCGGTCGACAGCCCTTTCCCACCGGTGAAGACTTGCAGAGACACCTCGTCCTGCTGAATCTCGATCACCTGTGCCAGCGAACGCTCGCCGTCCCAGTTCTCAACGACGCCAAGATCGCCCAGGCCGACGCCAGTCGCACGAATCTTGATGATATCGCCAACGATCGATCGAACGTCGGTGAAGTAAGTCAATTGTCCGAGCATTCTGGAACGTCCGCATTGAGCCGGCACGAGACGAATGGGTCACGGCCGACTCAAGATCTGGCTGAGCCCCCGGTTGCGACCCTTGGTTCCGCCCATTGTAGGTCCGCATTTCCAAGGCGGACACCCGCAGCTTCGCTGCGTTTCCTGACTACCGCAGGTCCGCATTTCCAAGGCGGATGTTGCAGCGTCGCTGCGGACGTTACGAGTCTCGGAGAGACTCGCCTACGGTAGGACCTCAACGAATCAGGCCCGCGCCGGCAAAGATTGCCAACGCGGGCCTGAAGCTAGAATTGCTGATAGTTGACCAATTACTGGTTCAACTGCTCTTCAATCGTTTCACCGAACGCTCGCGTTCCCAATGCACCCCACAATCCGTAGGGACTCTGAGAACCGCAGACCGTGCCAGGATTCGACTGGTTGATCCCACCGTTGTTCTGAACCACCGGAGCACGCGAGTCACCCGCTTCGACCGAATCGGTCATGAAGATCACGGCACCATCACCCATCAGCACGTGGCAGCCTCCTTGATGGCGGCTGCTGGGGGGCAGATGCCCCGTATCAAAGTCGCCACCGCCGCCAATGCAAACTTCGCGGTTGGGAGGCAACGTTGTTGTCATGCTGGTGTAGGTCGGCACCGAATCGGCCCAGCGAAAACCACGCTTCCAGTTGTTGTTTCGCAAGCCAGGATTGGTGTTGCCAACCGAGGGATCCCAAAATCGCGGTCGTTCCGGATCGATGAATCCACCGTCAGCACAGGTGGCCGGCCCCGAACCAGTACGTCCATGGACGTTGTTCCAACCGGCACCAAAGTAAGGGTCGGTGCTGATTTCACGATTTCCAAGTCCGGTCGCGATCTCGCCAGCAGCAATCGTGTTGGACAGGCCGTCCAGAATATCGCGGAACTTCATCGCCCTGCGGTTGTAGAAGAAACCTCGGTTCGAGCAGTTCGCACTGTTGATGTGTCCCTGATTCCAGGTACCACCTTGCCAACGCCAGAATCCGTGATTCACCCAGTCGGTCGAATCACCGATGTTCGCGGCGTAGTTGGTTCGAGCCATCGCCGGCAGTCCGGTTCCCGGGTCACTGGGGCAGCGAATGGTCGGAATCTCGGTCATCCAAGGTTCGTAACGGGTGTCCCAAGGTCGGGGGCCCATCGGAGCGGCGTCGCTGAAGGGTGTCGCACCGGGATTGTTGACGACGCCATCTGAATCCCCATCGACAGGGTTGGAGATCTTTTCCCAGAGGGCTTGCTGCTCAATGAAGGGCGTCAACGGAATCAGCCAGCTGAGGCGGAAGCGATTGTTGTCGAGCGAGCTGCCACCTTGACCGTTGCTCGGTGTCCATGTGTTGTACGTACCACCGGACTGCATCGGCAGTTGCTTGAATGCCGAGTGGTAGTTGTGCAACCCCAAGCCAATCTGCTTGAAGTTGTTACTGCAGCTCATGCGGCGTGCAGCCTCTCGGGCGGCTTGAACCGCAGGCAGGAGAAGTCCTACCAGAACTCCAATGATCGCAATGACCACCAGCAGTTCGACCAGCGTGAAGCCGGCGTTTCTTGATTTCATCGTTGAAAATCCTCTACGAAACATGAAGAAGGAAGAAAAAATTACTACGGTCACCTGCGATGGATAAATCCATCGCGGCCTGATTCACATTTGGAGCACGTGAGGTCAGGATCGACCTCAACAACAACTGCCATGTCGGTTTTACAATTCGCTTGTCAACGCCCTCGGGTTTTCGCCTCAGAGGGGAAACCAATCACAGCGAAAAGGTCCGAAAAGGAGCAATCAGCGGGGGGCTAAATATTGCCCAACAGAGGTCATTCGAAGTTAAGTCTTTTGGACGATCCATTAACTACGATTTGGCCAACGAAGTCACTATATGAATCGTCCAAATCAGTTGCGATTTCGTATTCGCCATTCGCATCCACCGGGTGGTGAACTACCGTAGGCGAGTCACTCCGCGACTCTCAG
Organism: Pirellulaceae bacterium; assembly: GCA_963767665.1. Taxonomy (GTDB): domain Bacteria; phylum Planctomycetota; class Planctomycetia; order Pirellulales; family Pirellulaceae; genus Rubripirellula. The sequence continues at coordinate 860,426 of CAVYFC010000008.1, read as the reverse complement.
AAAACGCAGCCAAGCTGCGAATGTCCGCACACCGTAGGTCCGCATTTCCAAGGCGGATGCTCGCAGCTTCGCTGCGGACTTTGCGAGTCTCGGAGAGACTCGCCCACGGTAGGACCTCAACGAATCAGGCCCGCCCCGGCAAGGATTGCCGAGGCGGGCCTGAACTCAAATTTACTAGCAGGTGACCGTTTATTGGTTCAGCTGTTCCTCAATCTGTTCACCAAACGCACGCGTTCCCAGTGCACCCCACAATCCATAGGGACTCGGAGAACCACAGACCGTGCCAGGATTCGACTGGTTGATCCCACCGTTTCTCTGGACGACCGGAGCACGTAAATCACCCGCTTCGACAGAATCGGTCATGAAGATCACGGCTCCATCACCCATCAGCACGTGGCAGCCACCTTGATGGCGGCTGCTGGGGGGCAGGTGCCCCGTATCAAAGTCGCCACCGCCGCCAATGCAAACTTCGCGGTTGGGAGGCAACGTTGTTGTCATGCTGGTGTAAACAGGCACCGAGTCTGCCCAGCGGAAACCACGCTTCCAGTTGTTGTTTCGCAAACCAGGATTGGCGTTACCCACCGACGGATCCCAAAATCGGGGTCGTTCCGGGTCGATCAAATTCGTGTCTGCACACTGGCTCGGACCCGAGCCAGTACGCCCATGGACATTGTTCCAGCCGGCACCGTAGTAAGGGTCGGTGATGATTTCACGGTTGCCCAGGCCAGTGGCGATCTCGCCAGCGGCGATCGTGTTGGACAAGCCATCCAAGATGTCGCGGAACTTCATCGCCCTGCGGTTGTAGAAGAAACCACGGTTCGAGCAGTTCGCACTGTTGATATGGCCCTGGTTCCAGGTACCACCTTGCCAGCGCCAGAATCCGTGATTCACCCAGTCGGTCGAATCACCAATGTTGGCGGCGTAATTGGTTCGAGCCATCGCTGGCAGACCAGTTCCAGGGTCGCTGGGGCAGCGAATGGTCGGAATCTCAGTCATCCAAGGCTCGTAACGAGTGTCCCAAGGTCGGGGGCCCATTGGAGCCGCGTCGCTGAAGGGCCGAGCTCCTGAGTTATTCACCACGCCATCTGAATCACCATCGACAGGGTTGGAGATCTTTTCCCAGAGCGCTTGCTGCTCAATGAAGGGCGTCAGGGGAATCAACCAGCTGAGGCGAAAACGGTTGTTGTCGAGCTGGTTGGGACCTTGACCACGGTTTGGGGTCCAATTGTCGTAGGTACCACCGGACTGCATCGGCAGTTGCTTGAATGCCGAGTGGTAGTTGTGCAACCCCAAGCCAATCTGCTTGAAGTTGTTACTGCAGCTCATGCGGCGTGCAGCCTCTCGGGCGGCTTGAACCGCAGGCAGGAGAAGTCCCACCAGAACTCCAATGATCGCGATGACCACCAGCAGTTCGACCAGCGTGAAGCCGGCGTTTCTTGATTTCATGAGAGAGAATCCTTGTGAAAGACAAACGGTAAAAATGACAACCTTGGACTCGATGGGGTCGCATCGTTTCGTCCTGATCCTGTCCTACCTCCGCTTCGGCGGAGGGGCTCCCAACTGATCCCACTGCTTTGCCGTTGACCATGACTTCCGCCACATTTGGCGGCGACATTTAAGGGAAAAGAGGCCACAACTAAACGAACCATCAAGTAGGTGACCGCAACGCCATTGAGCACTCAACAAATGAACAAGCTTTCTGGACGATCCAGCAAAAAATCGACCTCATCGCGGTCAGCTCAAATCGAATCGGTTAAAATACTTGCTTATTTGTCCAGATACTACCCCCTTGATGGACAATAAGTACAGCCAAAAGTGGGTAGCTGAGTGGGGGCAAGGCAGGACACAAGGGCGACTCGAATTCCGTTAAACCTGGTTTCTCGAACCGCGACGGACTTGGAAGTCCAACGTACGGGCGGACCGCCGCATCGCTGACGAAGGCGTAGCAGGGGTATATCGAATCTGCCCCGGAGTAGGGAAAGAGGAGAGGAGGCATGCGGGCCGAGAGGGAGGTGGCCGATGCCTCCGGAACCGCGACGGACTTGGAAGTCCATCGTACGGAGCGGACCGCGGCATCGCTGATGAAGGGATATGCCTAATCTGCCCCGGAGTGGGGAAAGAAGGAACGAGGCATGGGGACCGAGAGGGAGGTGGCTGATGCCTCCGGAACCGCGACGGACTTGGAAGTCCATCGTACGGAGCGGACCGCGGCATCGCTCGCACTCTTGGCGGTGCTAGTCGTCGCCTTGTTTCTCGCTAAACGGCACGAGGGGACGTCCACATCCATTGGGCACATCGAATCCCACACATCATGCCCGAGGGGGCGGGAGCAAAAAGGCTCCTTCCCCTGCGTTGGCCCCCTCAACTGTGTGTCCCAGTGTTTTGGCCCGTATTCTGGAGAGGGCTTCGAGGGACCTGAACGGAACTCGATTCGGCAATAGAAAAACCCTCCCGCGTGCCGCAGGAGGGTCTTGAAAGATTGAGCTACCGTGAGGAAAACCCGGGCTTGCCGAGGGGAGTGACCTGGAGAACTTGAGAAGACGGAGGGAGAGGAGGAGCGACGGACTTGGAAGTCCATCGTACTCGGCACACTTCGAGACTCGTGTTCCGCATGTCGCCAGGACAAGTCCTGGCCCACGATCAAGCTGAAAACGCTCTAGTTCTGGCTTTCATCCGAAGCGGCTGCACCGCCGGTGGTTTCGATCTCGTAAGTGGCTTCTTCTTCCTCAGTCATCGGGACTGCCTCGATGACCTTGGTTTCCTTGCTGCCACATCCGGTGGTCAGACACACCGACAACAGGACGACTGGCAGAACAAGGGCGAGTTGATACAGCTTCATAATTTTGAACTCCAAACAGGGAACGCTTTCGATTCGCCGGGTGCAACCGTCGAGATTGAATTCGACGATTCGGCTTCTCTGAAGAGCACGCTCTCATAGCGTTCTCAACGAAGGGCTGGAACGCGTGAAAACCAGCAAACGTTGCTAGCCCACGTCGCAACCGGCGGAGCGGGCCCTGGTCGCCACCCGATCAGGTTTTCTCCGCGGAAACCAGAATAGCGAAAAACGGGTACTTTGCGAGGGCCGGTCAGGGAATTTGTGTCGATTGCCCCTTCGCTTGTCGGATGCGGCGAGCTGTCGCATTGAGCTCCGCTGCTTCCTTGGGCCGGCTCCCTGCAAGCACGATTGCCAGTGTCTCGTACAAATCGGCGTCGCCACCGTTGATACGAATTGATTCGCGTAACGCACTCTCCGACCGCTTCAAATCTCCAAGCTGCGCCAGACTGATGCCCATCATCGCCCAGTCCTCCTTGCGACGCCGCATTTGGGTCAGCTCACCAAAAACCGCCACCGACTGCTGGTGTTGATCGGCTCGATAGAAATACCTGCCAGCAATCTCCAGGGCGGTTTCCCGACATTCACTCGGCTTTGATTCCAATCGCAGCGACTCCTGGGCGAAGCTCATCGCCCAGTCCCACATGCTGGCCACGGTCGCTTCGTAATCGGGTCCGGGGGGAACGGACGGAAGTTGCATGTAGGTCAGCATGGCAAGATCGGCGAACACGTCAGCGTCGCCCTGCCCTGCCTGAACGACCTGCTGAAGAGCCTGGCCCGCCATGTGAGCAAGCTCCTGCATATTGGGATCGTCCAAATGTTTGCGATACAACCAGTAGGTCCCCACGGCCCGCATCCGGGCCGCCTCTCCAGGCGTCATGCCGACGGGATTGTCTTGCAATGCCAGGACTTGGGGTTGCTCAAGCCGCTCCCCCTCCGCTGGCTCCCGATCATTCCCGGCAAGACTCTCAGCACTCGTCTCGGTCGCGCCCGCCTTCTTCGCACTCAACTTCATCGCATCAGGGTAGACAGCGATGCGGTGGTTCGTCGTCGAGGTATGGGGTACTTCGCTACGTGTCTTGGGCATGTGACATTCGACGCAACGATTCTCAGCGCGCGAGATCCGAGCGTCCAGCGGCACCCCGCACGCCTCGTCTTGGTGACACTCCAGACACTGTTGACGATGCAGCTCGTGTCTCGCTTCCCCTTCGGGATGGTGATGGGGATTGTGACAGGTGACGCAGGTCATCGTGGTCGATCCCTGATAACACGCGCTGGCATGCAGTTGGGGAAAGTGACCGACGAATCGTGTGTTCCATTTGTCGCTGTTGACCGCGTCGTAATTGATTTTGAATGAGGCGAAGTCATCGCCCGGTCGAAACTCCCAGTCACGTGTTCCCGCCCGGCTGACGGCAGCTTCGCCCTGGCAATGACACTGTCCGCACAACGATTCGGATTGCAGGCGATCGAGCTTGCCTGGATGGATGATCGAGTCGTGGAAGGGCTTACTCGGGTCCACCTTGCCGCCTGCCGCAAGCGACTCGAAGTGTTCGACGTGTGCTTTGCCCGGACCATGGCACCGCTCGCACCCGATGGCGAGTTCATCAATGGTGAAGAAGTACCGGTTGCCCTTCTCACGCGTGACCATCCCGCTATGACAGAACAAACACTCGTCGGTCACGGCCCGTCCAAAGCCCGAGTTGCCGGGGGAATCGTAACCGGGCGACATCTCGTACGATTCCTTGCCCACGTACCACGTCACGGGCGACTGCAACAGGAACGGACCCGAGGAAACAAGATAACCCTTGGCGAACTTGCCACTTCCCATCACGTAATCGATCGGAAACTCGGAGATCACCAAGGGGTCTTCCCCATCATTCCTCTCTTGTTGTTCGGCTTCGAGGATTGTCTCGCGGTGCCAAAGTTTGCCGTCGCGACGAACGATCTCATAGGCCCGATGGCTGAGCGGATGCTCCAGGGTAACGCCCACTTGCTCCGCGTCAACGTCAACCTTCGTCAGCGAACGACTGTGGTGAGACTTCAAGTAGCTTTCATGGCGTTTCTCGTGGCAGGCGACGCAACGCTGTGAACCAACATAGTCTGCCGATCCATCGACCTCCGCTGAGCTCAATGTCACTGCGGACCGATTGGGATCACGAGCCGCATTGGCATCCGACGTCCGAGCATCAGCCTGCGCAGCAGCTGGGACCGGTGTGTGCGTTGTCGATTCGCGCGAGCAACCAGCCACGGCGAAGGCCATCCACAATGCCGGCAGGAATGTCTTGATCGGATTGCCGTTTGGTCTCATGGTTCACTTCTACAAGCTGAGCGGTCGTGGCTATTGGTCGTGGCGATGGTTCGTGATTGCCCGGGTTCGCCAGGGGTCAAGTGTTTGCAGGAATGTGCGACGATCGTGGGTCCGCATGTCCAAGGCGGGTAATCGCAGCTTCGCTGCGTTCAATGCGAGTCTCGGAGAGACTCGCCTACGGTAGATGCGATCGAGCGAAGGGTTGCGGTTCGCCTTGCACAATCAACCATCTTTGATCTGCCTTCAGGTCGGTGATCGATTGCGATTCTCCATCAGGCCATTCGATGTCGATTCGATCCACGGTGTCGGATTCACCAAGACCGAAGGCCAGCATCGCCTGGTTCCGGCACATGTACCCGTCTCCCGTCTTGACCATTCTGGTCAGCGTCCTTCCCTTGATGGTCACTTTCACGACCGCACCAATTGCATCGCGCTCGCTATGGGTGCCAACCAACTCCAACTGTAACCAGTGATGCGAGGTCTCCGTGCGGTTCTCCAAGAGTGCCACCGGCTGTTTCAAATCGGTAACAATGAAATCGACTCGTCCATCGTTGTTCCAATCGCAGCGAGCCAGGGCGCGTGATAGGTGACCTTGGTTCCAATAGTCGGGATCCCCCAGGACCTGCTTCGATGCAAAACGACCGTTCTCCCAGGCGAAGATTTGCGTCGGCATCTCGAATGCCGTTCCCTTCGCCGTGAAATCTTCCACGTGGCCGTTGCCAACCACAAGATCGACCTTGGAATTGTTATCGTAGTCAATCGCCTGTGTACCGAAGCCAAGCATCTTCAGCGAAGCGCGGTCGAGTCCCAGCGGCAGGGTCAAGTCGACAAACACTCCACTTTCGTTCTGCATGTACTGATTCGACCATTGATCCGCGAAGTTGGTGATGTGCAGATCAAGCCAGCCGTTTTCGTCGAAGTCGGCCGCAGCGACACCCATGCAGGCCATTGGCATTCCGCCCGCTCCGTAGGCAACGCCGCGCACGACCGCCACTTCTTGCCAGGCCAAATCATCGCGATCGGGCATGCGCTGCCAATACTGGTTCGCCATCAAGTCGTTTGCCACGAAGATCTCATTTCCCTCCGCCTGATCCAAATTCGTCACCAGCAGGCCCAGTCCGGTTGCGGGAACCGCGGCGACTTGCTCACCCGGCAAACCTTCGCGCAAGATTTCTCCCCGCAGGGAACCATCGCCAAGGGAGAGAAACAAGCGGTCGACCGCAGGCTGAAAATGAAGTGGCCCGGGTAGCACCACCGGCGTCCCGTCCGGTTTGTACTGTATCGGCTCATAGATCCTTGAATCGTCCAGATAGTTGACCTCGACGATGTCGGGAAGATGATCACCGCTGACATCAGCGATTGCCAAGCTGGTGGTGTACTTGGCTTCCTCCCAGACGGCATCGCCTCTCTGCAAACGAAAGGTACCGTCGCCCTGGTTGATCCACAAACTGTTCTCTTGGATGTTGCCGACCAGCAGATCAGCAAAGCCGTCCTGGTTCCAATCCCCGGCGGTGATGCCGCAGGTGTAGCCCCGATCATCGCAGCCCGCCGCGTCGGTGACGTTCTGAAACCGGTTGCCTTGATTTCTTGACAGCTCATTCGGTCGATCACCGGGGCCCTGCGGCGGCTCACCAGCGGCTTGACCAAGGTAGAAGTCGACGTTTCCGTCGAGGTCGTAATCGAGACAAGCCACACCCCCACCATACGCTTGAAAGATACGAAACTCTCTTTCGACTCTCGTTGGTGCATTGACGTAAGTAAAGTCGATTCCCAACGCCGGCGCGACGTTGACGAAGCTTGGCGACAAGGCTTTGGGAGAATCACGCATCGGCGTCGAGGCAGCATCGGGCGAACTGGAACGATGATTGGCCAGCCAGGACCGATCGAGCGGAAAATCATCGAGCTTCAACCCGCAGAGCAAGACGCTGCGCAAGTGATCCCTGTTCTGCTGCTCGGCTTGGATCACCTTGCTCTGCTCGACCGCAAGCTGTTGCAGGGCCTCGTTGGGGGCTTGCATCGCGTTGAGAGCCAGTCGGTGCCAGGCGAGCGCCTCCAACGGTCGACCCATCTCAGCGAGCAGTGCGGAGAGCTGTCCGATTGCGGCCGGTCCTGCGTTGGGATCGGAGAAGACCGCTTTGGTGATCTGCGTCAGCTGGTTGATCTGCTTGTTGCGGTCTCGAAACCGGGCAGCCGTCTCATTCCGCCCCGCCCCAAGAAGCGATTGAGTCAGACGGTTGTTGGCGGCGGCGTCACCTGGCTCCCGCAAGACCGCTTCGGCATACATCCGCACCGCGGTCTCGTACTGTTGTTGGTGCAACGCCCAACCACCCATCGCCATCCAGTAGTTCGGATAACGTTCACAAGCGGGCTCAACGTCGCGGAGCCAATCTTGAAAACGGTCCAGCTGTTGCGATTCGATCAGAACCTGCCCATAAAGCGCCATGGCACAGGGGTTCTTTTGTTTCACCAGCTCGCTTTTCTGCAACACGGTCAATGCGTCGCGGACGTCCCCCTGGCCAAACAGGGCGAGTGCCACGCTGAGCACTCCCGCCTCCTCGATCGCTTGTGGATCATCAAGGTTGGGCTTCTCCGCAAATGTCACGTAGGTGCGCCCGGTGAGATCAGTCCACGCAGTTCGTCGACCGTCGCACCGCCACCACGGCACAGCTGGCGAATGTGCTCATTCGCGTCGAAGCGAAATCCGCGGGCGTTGAGCAGTCCGGCCAAACGTCGTCGGGCGGCTTCGAACTCGGGTTGCTGGCGAACCAGTTCCTCGAGCCGGGCGATCGACTCACTCCAGCGCGAAGACTGAGCCAGTAACTCCGCCGCCCGTGCCTTCAAGTTGGCCGAATTGTCAGGAAGTTGTTGCGCGGCTTCGTCAAGCAAGTCGACCGCGCGATCGACCTGTCCAAGCGAATAGCTCGTCTGCGCTGCCAGCACCAGTGCGCCGGGATCGTTTGGCGAATGGATCAAGTGTCGCTGAACCGCCTGATGGGCTGCCTCCATTTTTCCACTGGAAATCAGATCACGGATCACGGCGAGCGGATCGGAGGACTCCACTACCTCGGCATCCCGGATTGCATTAGCGGTCGCAGTTCCACTTTGATTGTCGGCCGCGACCCCGGATGACGTTGCCGAGGGCCCCTTTCGATCACTGCATCCTGTCGCCACCAAACTTAGCAAGGCCGCCAAGGTGAGCAGCCCTGAGAGGAGGCTACTGCCCCCTTCCCGGAGGAGGGTCTCTGTGAAACCGCCACGCTCGCTGACGAAGCCTCGCAATCCGAGTTTTGGACAGGCTGTGAGTAGATCGTGTGGCCTATCGTACGTCCGCGTTTCCAAAGCGGAGATCCGCAGCTTTGCTGCGTTTTTTTCGAGTCTCCGAGAGACTCGCCTACGGTCGTGCGCCGCATGTCGAAATACTGACATCCTCGGAGAGACGCGGCGACAGCAAAAGCTGAACGACCAGAGCTGGCGATGTTCCGTTAGGCTCATTCTCTGGCGATACAATGCGAGGATGAATCTCAATCAATACTTCCAATCACTACGTCCGTGGCAGAGCCTGGTTCTCATCGTGGCCCTGTCGGGGCAGGGCTGTGACAAACGGGCATCACCACCGTCGGGGCAGATCGAGGGGAGTCAGAATACATCGATCGACTGGATGATGAAGGCTAGACGGCAATTCGATCTGGGGCAACTCGACGCGGCCGCCGAATCGATCTCGCAGGCCTTGATCGAGACGCCAGAACGAACCGAGGCGGTTTTCCTGGCGGCGCGAATCGCCGCCAAGCAAGGTCGAGCGGCCGAAGCGGCGGAATTGGCCCAATCGATCCCTCCGTCGAATTCCCGGTTTGGCAGCCAGGCCATGGAGCTCCGTATCGAGCAACTGATTCTTGCGGAGCAGCGTGACACGGCGATTGAATTACTATTCAAAATGGCCAAGGAACAGCCCAACGATCCGTCGTGGCGTCACTTGCTGTGGCAACAACTGACTCGTCAGGGGCGGCGTCAAGAAGCCTCCGAGCAGGCCGATCAACTCTGTTTGCTTGGCGAAGCGACCGTCGACGAGACGCAGTCGCTGATCGCCCGCAATGACGCCTTCCCATCGGTCCTTCAAGGTGCCAACTCACTCGACGACCAATTCGGCGCCGGTCTCGGCCAAGCACGATGGCATTTCACCCAGGGGGATTATCAGCGAGGACTGGATGCTTTGCAGCCACAATGGGAAGCGGGATTCAGCTCCGCCGCGGCTTCGGCGCTCTATGGTCGCCTCCTTGCGGAATCGCAGGCCTTTGATCGGCTCAATCAGTGGCATCAGAAAACGGATGAGGAGGTCCGACGGCTGAGCGACTACTGGGTGGCCGTGGGAGCGGGGATGATGATGGCCGGCAAACACGAAGCGGCCACCCGCGCATTCCTGGAAGCAATCATCCGTGACCCGACCGATCCGGTCAGCTACCAGCGTGTCTACCGCACCCTGACCGCACTGGGCCGCGACGAGGATGCCAAGCAGATGTTGATGCTGTCGAATCAGGTTGGGACGAGTCGGCGACTATTCGCCGACATCATCAAGTCGCCGTCCGATCGATCACTCTGGCAAAAGCAGGCCGCCTGGCTCTCGGAAATGGGTCGCCCTTTGGAGGCGATCGCGTGGTACTCGCTGGCATTGCCGCCGAACGCCGTCGCCCAACGTCAAGCCCTGGCCCAACATCGTGCCCAACTCCTTTCGATGCAGGGGCTCGATGACCTTCAATTGAACGTATCACTGGCTGCGATCGACCCGGCTCAGTTCAAGTTGCAACCTGCCCTGGATGAAACCTTGGGACAACCCGCAGCACCGCAGAGGCTCGTGCCCACCGCCGCTCCGGTCTCTGTTTCGGTGACGCCGCGACTCGTCGATGTGGCCAGTTCAATCGGTGTCGACTTTCAGTGGTATCACGACACCGAGATCGATCTTGAGCTGCTTTCGCTCTACGAGTCACTCGGCGGGGGCATCGCGGTGATCGATTATGACCTCAACGGCTGGCCCGACCTCTACCTCGCTCAGGGCAGCGGCAGCCCGCCGGCTCTTGCAGGCACACGTTCCAACGAGCTGCTGCGCAACAACGATGGGATCTTTCAAAACGCCACGGTTGCCTCGGCGACGGGTGACGAGCACTATTCTCAGGGATTGGCTGCCGGTGATGTGAACCAGGACGGTTTTCCCGATCTGTTCATCGGCGAGATCGGCGCCAATCGCTTGCTCATCAACAACGGCGATGGCACTTTCCGTGATGACAGCGCGCGGCTCGGTGAGGGACCACCGAGGTTCACCACATCGGTGGCAATCGCGGACCTGACCGGCGACGCGATTCCTGAGTTGATCGAAGCCAACTACATCGAAATGAAGACCGCGCTCAACCCGCCCCGTCAACAGCCCGATGGAAGCTATGAGATCCCCGGTCCAACTGTCCATCGCGCCGAAACGGACTGGTGGTATGAGAACCTCGGTGATGGAGATTGGCGAGGCCAAGCTTTCGGCTCATCGTCGAGCGAGGCTGGCTCGGGATTGGGTTTGATGATCACCAATTTTGATGATCGGCCAGGCAACGAGGTATTTGTCGCCAACGATGCCCGTCCCAATCATCTTTGGATCCGCAGCCCGGACGGCAACTGGGTCAACGGGGCGAACAGCTTGGGTATCGCCCATGGTTACGAAGGACTCGCGACCGCAGCGATGGGCATCGCCGCTGGCGATCTCGATCGAGATCAGCGACTCGACCTCGTCGTCACCAATTTCTTCAATGAGTCATCGAATCTCTTCTTGCAAACCGATGGCGGCGGCTTCGCCGACCTCGCGGTCGCCTATCGTTTGGATCGACTTTCACGTCCACTTGTCGGCTTCGGTATCAAGGCAGTCGACTTGGATCGCAATGGTTGGCTCGACTTGATCGTCAGCAACGGACATGTTTTCGATCGGGTTCCTGATGAGCAGACGTTCCGAATGCCACCACAGGTGATCATGCATCATGGCGATCACTTTGAACTTGCCGAAGTCGACGACCCAAGCGGCTATTTTTCGGGCGACTACTTGGGTCGAGCCATGGCCAGTGTCGACTTCGATCGTGACGGTCGGCTCGACTTTGTCGTCGGGCATCTCGATCGCCCGCTCGCTGTGCTGCGAAATGAGACCGCGGGGCAGGGTCAATGGCTGCAGTTTGAGTTGGTGGGGACCGAAAGTGAGCGTGATGCCACGGGTACCATCGTGACCCTGTTCTCAGGCGACCAACAGTGGCGAGGCTGGGTCACTGCCGGCGATGGCTATTTCTGCAGCGACCAGCGGGTGCTCGAAATCGCAATGGGAGACGCCACCGAAATCGACCGAGTCGAAGTTGCCTGGCCGTCGGGCCGACAATCATCCTTCGACAACATCGACGTGAACTCGCGATACTTGCTGATCGAGAATGAGCCGGTCGCGACAAAGCGATAGCGTTGGTCAGTATTTAGTTTTAGGGTTGCGAGCGAAAAGGGGTCAGGCACCAAAAATGCGAAGCACCCTCCGGGCCGTTCCGGTTTTTGGTGCCTGACCCCTTTTCGCTGATCGAGAATGAGCCGGTCGCGACAAAGCGCTTTTGATCTAGGTTGTCACGCTTCCTTGGGAGTTTGAAACAAGCAAGAAGGACTCCCATCGGAGGAAGAGAACGCACAATTTACCGCCGTCCCATCCATTCCTTACTCAAACTTCAAAAGTCTGCCCGCAATGAATCTCCACATCTTGAATCGCCTCTGTGGATTGGCGACGGGAGTGTTGGTGTTGTCTCCGTCCACGTACGGACAGCATGAGTCGGTCCCGACTCCCCTGCCCCAGGCCCATGCACACAACGACTATCGTCACCCGCGACCCCTGCTGGATGCGTTGGATCGCGGCTTCTGTAGCGTCGAGGCGGATGTCTACCTCGTCGATGGTGAGTTGCTGGTCGGCCACGATCGCGACGAACTGCGAAAGGGGCGTACCTTGCAGAGTCTCTATCTCGATCCACTGCAACAGCGGGTCGAGGCCAACGGCGGTCGAGTCTATCCCGACGGTCCGACGATCACACTGCTCGTCGACATCAAGACCGACGGCAACGATGTGTACGCTGCCATGCGCAAAGTCCTCGAGTCCTATGACGAGATGCTGTCGGGGCTCAAGGATGGCAAAGGAGAACAAGGAGCCGTTCAGATCGTGATCTCGGGCGATCGTCCCAAAGAAGCGATTGCCGCCGATACCACGCGGCGAGTGAGCATCGACGGGCGTTTGGAAGACTTGGAGTCGGACCTGCCGTCACACCTGATGCCACTGATCAGCGACCGCTGGACCGCACACTTTCAGTGGCTCGGCGATGGCGAAATCCCGGCCGCGGAACGCGAAAGACTGAGGTCGATTGTGGCGCGGGCTCATGCCGATGGTCGTCGCGTCCGTTTCTGGGCGACCCCGGAGAACCGCGACCTGTGGCAGGAGCTCGTCGCCGCAGGTGTGGACCACATCAACACCGACCAACTGGATGAACTCAAGAGCTTTCTCCTAGAGCAGCCGAAATCCCCGACCCAATAAAAAGCCCCGAGGCTGTGATCTTCTTGTCGCGCGGCGTTCTTACGTAGCCGAGTCTCTCCGAGACTCGTAACGAACGCTGCAACGCTGCAACGCTGCCCATGACCGCCTTGGAAGTGCGGACCTACACGTCTGCGAAATGGAACACTCCCAAATGAGTCAGGCCCGTCCCAACTAGAAGTGCTGGGGCGGGCCTAAGCTCATTCAATTCGTTCAGCTATTCGTCAAGCCTACTGGTTCAGCTGTTCTTCGACCGTTTCGCCCGAAGCACGTGTTCCCAAGGCACCCCACAAACCGTAGGGACTCTTCGAGCCGCAGACGGTTCCTGGATTGGAGGTGTTGATCGCAGCGTTGCTCTGGACCACAGGGGCACGCGAATCGCCTGCTTCAACCGAGTCAGTCATGAAGATCACGGCACCGTCACCCATCAGAACGTGAGCACCACCTTGATGGCGGCTGCTGGGGGGCAGAATCCCGGTGTCAAAGTCACCGGCTCCACCGATGCAGACTTCACGGTTAGGAGGCAGGATCGTCGTCATGCTCGTATAACACGGCACCGAATCGGCCCAGCGATAACCACGCTTCCAGCCAACGCTTCGCAGTCCAGGATTGGCCGTGTCACCGACCGAAGGAGCCCAGAACTGCGGACGCTCAGGATCGATGAATCCGCCGTCTGCACAAGTTGCCGGACCAGACCCCGTGCGACCATGAATGTTATTCCAGCCAGCTCCAAAGTAAGGATCAGTCGTGATTTCACGGTTTCCAAGTCCGGTCGCAATTTCGCCGCAGGCAATCGTGTTGGACAACCCGTCGAGAATATCGCGGAACTTCATCGCCTTGCGGTTGTAGAAGAAGCCTCGGTTGGAGCAATTGGCAGGGTTGATGTGGCCCTGATTCCAGGTGTTGCTCTCCCAACGCCAGTAACCGTGATTCACCCAGTCCGTCGAATCACCGATGTTGGCGGCGTAGTTGGTTCGAGCCATTGCAGGCAGACCAGTTCCAGGATCGCTGGGGCAGCGAAGGGTCGGAACTTCGGTCATCCAAGGTTGGTACAGGGTATCCCAAGGACGGGGGCCCATCGGCGCGGCGTCATGCAAGGGAGTTGCCCCACCATTGTTGACCAAACCGTCCCCGTCACCATCGACTGGATTGGAGATCTTTTCCCACAACGCCTGTTGCTCGATGAACGGGGTCAATCCAATCAACCAGCTGAGACGGAAACGATTGGTGTCCAAATTTCCGTTCTGGCCGTTGGTAGGCGTCCAGGTATCGTAGGTACCTCCCGACTGCTTCGGCAGTTGCTTGAACGCCGAGTGGTAGTTGTGCAGTCCCAAGCCAATCTGCTTGAAGTTGTTACTGCAACTCATGCGACGAGCAGCTTCTCGTGCGGCCTGAACCGCTGGCAAGAGAAGTCCAACCAGAACTCCAATGATCGCAATGACCACCAGGAGCTCGACCAGCGTGAAGCCGGCATTACGTGATTTCATTTGAACAAGTCCTTTACGTAACACAAAGAAAGAAGAAAGAATGACAACGTCTGCCTCGAATGGAAACTTCCATCTCGGCTTGGTTCACATTTGGGGAGAGCCAGGGGAGGATTGACCTCAAGAACGTTCGCTACGTGCGTCTTCCACTTTGCCTGTCGACGCTATCGGTCTTTCACCTCAATTGGCGAAACCATTCACAGCGGCTGGGCCCGAAATGGAGCGGATCACGGCGGTGCGAGGAGACCTCTACTTCGTCGTCCGAAGTCGCGTTCTTCGCACTCTCTATTAACAGCGATCGCACCAAGAAAGTCACTGTATGATTCGTCCAAAGCCATTGTGATTTCGGATCCACTTGACGAAGCACCGCGAGGGAAACAGTTGGTAGCGTCAAGAGATGAGCTCCCGTAGGCGAGTCTCTCCGAGACTCGTAAGAAACGCAGCAAGGCTGCGAATGTCCGGCTTGGAAATGCGGACCTGCAGTAGCATTTCACAGCCTCACTCAGACTCTCAAGAAACAGAGCGACGCTGTGGTTGCCCGCCGTAGAGATGCCGTAGAGTTGCGGAGCGAAGGAGAACTTATCTTCGTCTTAAGAAGCTGAGACAAAGTACCGGAGGTGGGACTTGAACCCACATGAGATTGCTCTCACCGGATTTTGAATCCGGCGCGTCTGCCATTCCGCCACTCCGGCATGGAGTCTCTGCCGGGAAAACCACCCTAATTGGGGACGCAAGAATCGCCGCCCAGGGTCAAGTTTTGCACCAGCAACGGTGAAGAGTATCTAAAGCCATCCCCAGACTTGCAAGCGGGGAAGTTTTCGCCCTAAGAATCTCTGACCTCGCTCGTTGTCCCTCTGTTCGGCGGAAACTGCTCACTTCGGCTCTTTTCTCCTGTCCACTACGGAACGCCACCTGGGACGCCGGCGCCTAGAATGAGCTCAACCGATGGGCCTGTCACGGCCGGCCGACGATGATTTCTCTCGGTCGGCGGTTGTTCAAGTGGCCCGGCCGCCTTCGCCGGAGGCGTTCCCCCCTCGATTATCCCGGCCTCGGACCAACTTTGGTTCCGCAAGAAAGGATTTTCCCATGTCTCGTCAGAAATTCGCTCTCGCCGGCTCCTTGGCCTTCGCCGCGATCTCCCTTTCGCTGTTGTTCGCAGCGGGACCACGCGAACAGACGTGGAAGGAGGTCAACGAGGCCATCCAGGCAGGGCTGCCGAAGACCGCAATCGAGAAACTGGAGCCGATCATCAATCAAGCCATGAACGAAGAGAAATACGCCGAAGCGATCAAAGCGATCGCCCAAAAGATCGTGCTGGAGGCCAACATTCAAGGCGACAAGCCCGAGCAGCGGATCACGCGATTGCAAACGGAGATCGAGAGGGCTCCCGCCGAAATGAAACCGGCAATGCAAGCAATCCTAGCCAACTGGTACTGGAGCTATTTCCAGCAGAATCGCTGGCGATTCGCCGCCCGTACCCAGACCGACGCCCCTCCCGAAGCCGATTTCACCACCTGGGACCTACCCAGAATTCTGAATGAGATCGATCGACACTTCGACGCATCCCTGGCCGATGCGGAGACTCTCAAGAAGATACCAGTCGCCGAGTATGACGAGCTACTCGAGAAGGGAAATGCTCCCGATGCTTATCGGCCCACACTCTTCGACGTCTTGGCCCACAATGCACTCGCCTTCTACATGTCGGGGGAGCAGGCGGGTTCGCAGGTCTTCGACGCGTTTGAGTTAACGGCGGATAGCCCCGTTTTCGGATCGGCGACGGACTTCATCAGTTGGCAACCCGAAACCACGGATGAAGCTTCGCTCACGCTGAAAGCGGTTCGGCTGTACCAGCAGCTGCTTGATTTTCATCAGGGCGATGACGATCCTTCCGCGTTTCTTGATGCCGATCTCGCGCGATCTGACTTTTGGCAACAACCAGGCCACAGGAGATGAGAAAGCGGCTCGATACAAGGCCGCGCTGCGCCGGTTTGCGGACGAGCATGCCGATCACGTGATCTCGTCGCGGGCGCTGCATCAGTTGGCGTTGGCGATTCACCGAGAGAATGACTGGACGGAAGCCCACAAGATCGCCAGCGAAGGACTGCGGCGACACAAAGAGAGCGTCGGGGGTCGGCGATGCTTCAACCTGATTCAACAGATCGAAGCCAAGTCACTTGGAGTCACCACCGAACGCGTTTGGAACGATCCGCAACCGACGATCGATGTCGCCTATCGCAACATCACGAAGGTGCACTTCCGGCTGGTGCCGTATGACTTCAATGAGTTTGTTCAATCAGGCCGCTGGCAGCCCGAACAGCTCGACCCCAATGCCAGAGAGCGTCTGCTCGCGTCGCGCCCGTCTTGAGTTGGTCGGAGGATCTGCCCGAGACCAGGGACTTTCAGCAGCAAGTCGAGTCGTTTCCCTGCCCGGACGACGTGGCACCCGGGTCCTACTTTTTGATCGCCAGTCACAATGCGGATTTCAACGACGTCGACAACGTGGTCTCCTTTACCGAGGTGTGGCGTAGCGACTTGGCGCTGGTGACTCGCAATCACCAAGGCGATGACATGATCGACGGTTTCGTTCTCGATGCCAACAGTGGCGATCCCATCGAGGAGCGACGATCCGCGCTTGGACTCGGGGGAACCGAAATCAGGTTTGTCGAGCTGCCTCAGAGCTCTTCCGATCGCAACGGCAGATTCGCCTACGAAGGCGGCGACCTCCGACAAGTCATCATGCTGGCCAAGCATGGCGACCAGTCTCTGTCGTCCGCGAACCCGATGCGGACCACCCGCCACGATCGTGAACAATCCTCATCCCAAACGATGTTCTTCACCGACCGCGCGATCTATCGCCCGGGACAATCGATTCATTTCAAGGGCATCTGCATCTCGCTCGACCCCAAACGGGACGACTACAAAACGCTTGCCGGCCAAGAGGTACGGGTCGCGTTCTTGGATGTCAACGGAAAGGAGGTCGAAAGGCTCACGCTGCGAACCAACGATTATGGCAGTTTCAGCGGAACGGTCACCGCACCGCGCGACCGACTGATGGGTCAGATGTCGCTGTCGGTTGTCGAGGGACCACCAGGAGTCGCTAGCTTCTCGGTCGAAGAATACAAGCGACCCAAGTTTCAAGTCGAAATCGAATCGCCGGATGAACCTGCCAAACTGCACAGCAAAGGTTCGCGTCGAGGGCGAAGGCGACTGCCTACACCGGTGCCTCGATCAATGGTGCAAAGGTTCAGTGGCGCAGTCGTTCGCGAGGTCCGATATCCCGATTGGTGGTTCTGGCGATGCTGGTGGCTGCCTCCTTCCGGGGGCGACAGCCAGGAGATCGCCCATGGCACGAGCCTGACCGATGCCGCGGGCAAGTTTGAGATCGACTTCGAAGCGAAACCGGATCCGACCGCGCCGCCGGAGTCAGAGCCGGTCTTTCAGTTTTCGATCCATGCGGATGTCACCGATACAACAGGAGAGACACGTTCCTCCTCTCGGGTCGTGAATCTTGGCTACGCCGCAATCTCGGCTTCGCTTTCGACGGACGATTGGCTCACCACGGAAGATCCGATCGAGATCCGAGTCCACACCAAGTCGCTCGACGGCGAGCCGCGCGCGCCAAAGGTAGCGTGAAGATCTTCGCGGTCGAGCAACCCGATGACAGTCAGTCGACCGCCGCTCACGGGCCCCGCCTCGGCCCTTCTCAGCCTCCAAGCCACCGGCATCCGATCCCGCCAACCCCGACTCCTGGCCGCTGGGCGAGTTGGTCCATGAAGCGGAGTTCGAAACCGATGCGACGGGGACGGTTACGATTCCGCCGAACTGGCGGTGGGGATGTATCGCGTCCAACTGGTCTCCAGCGATGCATTTGGCAAGGAGATCACGGCCGAGTTGCCAATCACGGTGATCGATCCGCAGGCAGAACGACTCGCGATCAGAGATCCCCGAACTCTTCGCTGCTCCCAAAGACTCGCTTGAGCCGGGCGACGAGTACCTCGCGGTCTGGGGAAGCGGATACGAATCCGCTCGTGTGTTCGTGGAGATCGAACATCGTGGCAAACTGCTGCAGAGCTATTGGACTGAGCCTGGCATCACCCAATCGACGATTCGGCAGCCCATCGATGAAACGATGCGCGGCGGATTCAACGTTCGTACAACGATGGTGCGTGAAAACCGTGTCTACACACAAGCTCGCTTCATGCAGACGTGCCTTGGACGAACAAACTGCTCTCCCTTCGCTGGGAACATTTCGTGTCGAAGCTGGAACCGGAGCCAAGGAAGTCTGGACGGCGATTGTCTCGGGGCCCGATGCCGAACACTGCCGTCGCCGAGATGGTCGCCACGATGTACGACGCCTCGCTTGGACGCATTCCGACCAAATACGTGGCCCACGCTGCGGGGATGGTTTCGCCAGCGACCATGCTTACGTACAGGTTGCGTTTGAGAATCAGTTAAAGTCTTTGCAGCACTTGATTCACTCGTGGAGCATCGACCGTGAGGATGATTCACTGGTTTATCGCCATCTACCGCATTGCTCATGGTTCGTCCCTTCCCAGCGACATGCGTTTCTCACGAGGCCAGGCCGTTTCCAACGATGGCTTGATGATGGCCGATCGTTCATGGCATGGACATGGACGCCGATCGTTCGCGGCAGCTCCCGACTGCCGGGGCAGCAGAAGGAGCAAGTATCTCGCAGTGGCCAAGGCGTCAACAGGGGGACGGCGGGACCAGGACAAGCCGCAAGCCCGATTTGAGTAACGTTGTCGCCCGCAAGAATCTGAACGAAACCGCCTTCTTCTTTCCGCACTTGATCTCCGGAGAAGATGGTACGGTCAATTGCAGTTCACCATGCCCGAAGCATTGACCGAATGGAAGTTCCTCGGCTTGGCCCATGACCGGCAACTCCGCAGCGGGCTGTTGACGGGCACAACGGTGACGGCCAAAGACTTGATGGTCGAGCCGAATCCGCCACGTTTCTTGCGCGAGGGAGATGTCGTCGAGTTCACGGTCAAAGTCAGCAATCAATCGCCGACTCGGCAAAGCGGAACGTCGTGCGATTGACCATGAAGGATGCTCGCACGGGCGACTCGGTTGACGAGCAACTTGGCAACTGCGGACAACGAGCGAGAGTTCGATATCGCGGCTGGAGAGTCGACATCACTTTCCTGGCGACTGTCCGTCCCGGATGGATTAGGATTCTTGACCTACAAGGCGGTCGGATCCACGGGACGCTTGTCCGACGGCGAGGAAGGCCTGCTCCCCGTGCTGTCGCGCCGCGTCCTCGTCACCGAATCACTGCCACTGCCAATTCGTGGCAAACAGACCAAGGCGTTTCGCTTTGAGAAGCTGCTTGGTTCTGGCGAGTCAGACTCGCTGCAACATCAATCGGTCACGCTGCAGATGGTCTCCAATCCGTCCTGGTATGCCGTGATGGCCCTTCCCTACCTGATGGAGTATCCGCACGAGTGCAGTGAACAGGTCTTCAATCGACTGTATGCCAACTCGCTCGCACGACATTTCGCTCAAAGCGATCCCAAGATCGAACGCGTCTTCGCTCAGTGGCGGGCCACACCGGCACTGGACAGTCCTCTGGAGAAGAACGAGGACGTCAAATCCGTCCTGATCGAGGAGACACCTTGGGTCCGCCAGGCGGAAAGCGAAAGCCAGTCGCGACGCAATGTCGGGATCCTGTTCGACAACAATCGTCTGGACGAAGAGGCTTCGCGGGCCATCCAGAAGCTGTCGCAGATGCAATTGGATGACGGCGCCTGGCCTTGGTTTCCAGGTGGACGTGCAAACGACTACATCACGCTCTACGTCACGACGGGATTCGGACGCATGCGTCATCTCGGCGTCGCAATCGACATGGCTCCCGCGCTGAAATCCTTGACCCGACTGGACCGCTGGATGACCGAGCAGTATCAACGCATCCAACCCGACGACCGAGCACAGAATCATTTGAGTTCGACGGTTGCACTTTACTTGTATGGGCGAAGCTTCTTTCTGCAAGATCACCCGATCGCGCAGGAGCATCGCGATGCCTGGAATTATTGGATCTCGCAAGCCAAGACTCACTGGCTTCCCTTGGGGAATCGACAATCCCAGGCACACGTTGCCATCGCCTTGAAGCGGATCGGTGACCTCCCTGTGGCCAAGACAGATTACCGATTCGCTGAAGGAACGCTCCGTCAACGACGAGGAAATGGGAATGCACTGGCGAGACCTTGAACTCTCCTGGTGGTGGTATCGGGCACCGATCGAAACCCAAGCGATGATGATCGAAGTCTTTGACGAAGTTGCCGATGATCAACAAGCGGTCGAGGATTGCAAGGTTTGGCTGCTGAAGCAAAAGCAGACACAGGACTGGAAAACCACCAAAGCGACGGCCGACGCGGTCTATGCGTTGCTGCTTCGCGGCAGCGATCTTTTGGCCTCGGACGCTTTGGTGGAAGTGACCGCGGCGGGCCTGCCCGTTCCAACCGGTGAGATTGAAGCGGGAACTGGTTTCTTTGAGCATCGTTGGACGGGCAACGAAATCACGCCCTCGCTTGGTGAAGTGACCCTGGCAAAGTCCGATGAGGGGGTCGCGTGGGGAAGCCTGCACTGGCAGTACCTGGAGGACATGGCCAAGATCACTCCGCACGAGGGAACACCACTGACGCTGACCAAGCAGTTGCATGTGAAGAAGAACACGCCAAAGGGCCCCACCCTTCAACGAGTCGATGGACCACTGCAAGTTGGTGACGAATTGGTGGTGCGTCTTGTCCTGCGAACAGACCGTGACATGGAGTACGTTCACCTGAAGGATTATCGAGGTAGTGGCACCGAACCAGTGAATGTCCTTTCGCAGTACAAGTTCCGCGATGGATTGGCCTATTATGAATCCACTCGCGACACCGCAAGTCATTTCTTCATCGACTACCTTCCCAAAGGAACGTACGTGTTTGAATACTCCACCCGTGTCCAACTGCGTGGAAGTTACCAGACCGGCTTCGCGAACATTCAGTGCATGTACGCGCCAGAGTTCAACAGCCACTCCGAGAGTTTGGAAATCATGGTCGAGTGAGGCTGTTCACCAAGCCCTACCTCCATCCGGTACGATGGACTTCCAAGTCCGTCGGCTCTCGCAGCATGAACCAAGCCGTACGATGGACTTCCAAGTCCGTCGGCTCTCGCAGCATGAACCAAGCCGTACGATGGACTTCCAAGTCCGTCGCGAATGCTCGATGAGTAGGATCGACGGACTTGGAAGTCCATCGTACGGATTGATCTTGGAACGCTACGAGATCAGACGATGGACGACTGCGGCCAACACGGCGCCGACGATCGGTCCGAGGACTGGCACCCAGGCGTATCCCCAATCACTGTCTCGCTTGCCACGAATCGGCAGGATCGCGTGCATCAATCGTGGCCCCAGATCTCGTGCTGGATTGATCGCATAGCCCGTCGTCCCACCCAATGACAGACCGATGCCGAACACCAGCAATCCAACCGGCAGCATGCCGATCGCTCCAAGTCCGAGGACGGGCCCGTCGGACTGGCTGCTCGTGCTATCGACAAGACTAGCGTCCACCATCAAAAAGATCGGAAGAATCAATGCGAAGGTTCCGATCGCTTCGCAAAAGAAAGCTTGAGGCAGATTGCGAATATTGGGCGAGGTTGAAAAGCAGCTGAGCTTGGCTTCTTTGTCCTCCGTGACGTTGAAGTGCTCGCGATAGAAAAGATAGACCAGGATCGCGCCAGCCATGGCACCTAGCATTTGAGCGGCAACGTACCAGCCCGCCTTGGCCACATCCAGATTGTCACTCAACACCATTGCGAGGGTGACTGCGGGATTGATGTGGGCACCGCTGAAGTCCTTGCTGCAGAAGGCGCCGATGAAGACGGCCAGGCCCCAGCCCGCCGTGATCACGATCCAACCCGCGTCGAATCCCTTCGTGCGAGCGAGGACCACATTCGCGACCACACCGTTGCCGAACAAGACCAACATCATCGTCCCAATGAACTCTGCAGTGTAGGCATTCATTCAATCGATTCCTTGTTGTCAAGTCGCTGGTGGTTTCAAAAAGACGGAGGAAGGTAGTGCTTCGCAATCACTTGAAAGTCGTGCAGCTGTTGTTGACACCAGGCTTCATCCCGACCGAGTTCAGACGCGATGATCTCGGCGACCTGTGGTGCGATCTCAAACGCCGCATGGGCGTCCAAGAATAACGATCGCGATCGCCTGGCCAGAACGTCGTCGACCGTTCGAGCCATTTCCTGACGGACCGCCCAAACAACGTCCGACCTTCGCAGCGACAGTTCACTGCTGAGAACATCTCGCAACTCCGGCGCGGACGCTTCCAACTCGAGCACCTCGGCCAGGTCCGATCCGTAATAGGACCGTGGATCGTCAGCCAGGTCTGCTTCGCTTGTCGCGCCGTGGATCGGCAAGGACTTGGTCCGACACGCATCTCCTTGGAGTCCCGTTTCCGACAGCACACGGTCAACACAGTCCTCGGCCATCTTTCGCACGGTCGTCCATTTACCACCGGTCATGGTCACCAAGCCACGCTCTGAAACTCGAATCACATGATCGCGTGATAGCGACGCGGTACGGGCCGAACGATCATTCTTGACGAGTGGTCGGATCCCAGTGAAGACCGCCACCACATCGTGGATCGATGGTGGATTGGCCAGATACTCAGCCGACGTTTGCAACAGAAACGCGATCTCATCGGCATGGGGCTCTGGCTCGAGCGTCGCAATTGGAATGGCCGTATCCGTGGTGCCAACGAGCACCTTGTCATGCCAGGGAATGATGAAGATCACGCGGCCATCCGACGTCTTGGGGACGATCATCGATGCGTTGCCAGGGAAAAAGCGACGGGGCAAGACGAGATGCACCCCTTGGCTAACCGCAAGCATCGGGTCGCTATCGGGATCATCCATCTTTCGGATGGCATCACAAAATGGGCCCGCCGCATTGACGACGCATCGAGCCTTCAGCGTCAACGTTTCACCCGTTTCATGATCCACCGCGGAAACTCCATCGATCCGTCCCTTCGGATTGGCCAAGAGTTCTTTGACGCCGACATAGTTGACAAGGCAACCACCTTGATCGTGTGCCGTGCGAACCATATTGATCAGCAATCTCGAGTCATCAAACTGGCCGTCGTGATAGACGACACCGCCACGAAAACCCTCAGCTTTCAAGGCGGGCACGACCTTGTGCGCCTCCTGAGCGGAAACGCCGTGCGAACGCCCGAACCCTCGACCCGACGCGAGCAGATCGTAAACCTTCAAGCCGATGCTGTAGTAAACCCTCTGCCAGTAACTGTGACAGGGAATCAGGAACGGCATGTCCTTGACCAAATGGGGAGCATTCTGCTTCAACAGCGATCGCTCGCGGAGCGCATCACGGACCAACGTGACATTGCCCTGCTCCAGGTATCGGACACCACCGTGGACAAGTTTTGTGCTGCGGCTTGAGGTTCCCTTTCCGAAATCGGACTGTTCCAACAGCACGACTCGAAGGTTTCGGCTGGCCGCGTCGAGAGCGACTCCAACACCCGTGGCACCACCTCCGATGACCAGCAGATCCCAAGGTTCCTTTGCATCGCCAATGCGTTCCATCGCGACGTCGCGGTTGAGTCCGGCTGGCATCATGATGGCGTCTCCCAGCCACCGGCGCGAGTGAGTGCCTTCGCCCAGTGAGCACGGTGATCGGCGACTTTGTCTAACGACATCGCCGGCTCGAACACGCGATCGGTCTGCCAGATCTCTTGGATTTGCTGCAGATCATCCCAGAATCCGACCGCCAAGCCAGCGAGAAAGGCCGCGCCCAATGCAGTCGTCTCGATCACCTTGGGTCGGACCACGGGCACCTGCAAGATATCGGCTTGGAACTGCATCAGTAGATCATTGGCCGAGGCTCCGCCATCGACTCGCAATTCTTGGATGGGAACCCCTGCGTCCTGCTTCATGGCATCCAACACATCCGCCACTTGATAGGCGATTCCCTCCAGGGCCGCTCGTGCAATGTGGGCTTTGGTCGTACCACGCGTGATGCCGACGATGGCACCCCGAGCGTAAGAATCCCAGTGGGGCGCCGCTAGCCCGGCAAAAGCTGGAACCATGTAGACGCCATCGCAGTCAGGAACGCTTGCCGCCAGCGACTCCACTTCCGCCGATGACTCGATCAAACCGAGACCATCACGCAGCCACTGAACTGCCGCGCCAGCGATGAACACACTCCCCTCGAAAGCGTATTGGCGGCGTTGGTCCGTGCTACAAGCCACCGTGGTCAACAGTTTGCATTCCGATCGCCGTGGTGTTTCCCCGATATTCATCAACATGAAGCACCCGGTGCCGTAAGTGTTCTTCGCCATCCCATCGGCGGTACAGTTCTGTCCGAACAAGGCGGACTGCTGATCGCCCGCGGCGCCACCGAGTGGAATCGATCCGCCCAAGAGCTCCGGATCGGAATGACCGTAGATGTGACTCGAAGGGAGGACTTCGGGCAACAGCGAACGGGGAATCTCGAAAATCGAAAGGAGTTCGTCATCCCACTGGCATGACTCGATGTTCAACAGCATCGTCCGAGAGGCGTTGGTGACGTCGGTCGCGTGCACACGACCACCGGTCAGATTCCAAAACAGCCAACTATCAACGGTCCCAAAGGCGAGTTCACCCCGCTCTGCCCGTTCTCGCGCCGCCGGAACGTTTGCGAGAATCCAATGGATCTTGGTCGCACAGAAGTAGGCGTCAATCAACAGCCCCGTCTTCGATTGAATTTTTTCAGTCACACCTGATTCGCGGAGTCTGTCGCAGTAGGCTGCAGTGCGACGATCTTGCCACACGATTGCGTTGTGGATCGGTTCTCCGCTTGCCCGATCCCAGATCACGGTCGTTTCGCGTTGGTTGGTGATTCCAATCGCGGCGATGTCCTTCGGCGACAAGCCTGTCTTGGCCAAGACCTCCCGTCCAACCTGTAGTTGCGATTGCCAGATCTCCTGCGCGTCGTGTTCCACCCAACCCGGCTGCGGATAATGCTGCGTGAACTCGTGCTGCTCCATCGCGACAATGGATCCGGCCCGATCGAACAAGATTGCGCTGGAACTGGTGGTTCCCTGATCGAAAGCCAAAACAACGCTCATGACGGTGCACCTTCTCCATATCGAACGATCACGCCTCAATCACCACGCCTCAATCACGCGATCCGGGTGGATCAGCGTATCATCTGCACCCACGCCGCGCAGATTCGGCGGCCCCGATTCGATCCATTTCCCCGGGATTGTCGCCAACCTGATTTCGGGAAACGGCCACTCTCGCAGACGAGATCTCTTGATTCGTGCCAGCCGAACCAAGATGATAGATCGTTTGCGGCTTCGTAGCCCTTGGTGCATCTGAAAAGGACCTGTCCATGCCATGCGTTCATCTCCGCGAACTCTATGACCTCTGTGAAAAGCATGAGCTTCGCATCTCTAGCCACGATGCGATTCGTGTCATGTGCCGACAATGCGAGGAGCAGGAGGTGTGTCCTTCCTCGTTAACCGACGGTGAGAATGTGCTGAGAATCCCAAACACTGAGGATGCCAAGGGTGCCGGCAAGGAGCCAGAGTCCGGCCAACAGGAAGGAAGGTAGCAATCTCGCCGTCAATCAGGAGCGTTCCGGAGAAAGCAGGCCTCGTTAACCATGCATGAATCAGAGACCGATCGACCCGAGCTTGATTGGGACAGTCTTTTCCACTCACTCGCTCAGTCACCCCTGCAGATTTCGCTCGTGGTAGCGGGCGGCGGCAGCGGAGCGGTCACACGCTGCTTTCGGCGAGCGGGAGCCTCACAGGTTTTGATCGAAGCGGTGATTCCCTATTCGCGAACCTCGATGGCAGCCTACCTCACGGCAGCACCACGGGGAACCGATGCATCACCAGAGCGGGCGCTACCAATTGGCTTCGACCGCATTATCGCGAGCGGAGGCATTTTCTGATCACCAACCGCCCTACGAAGCCGTGGGGATCTCGCTAGCTGCAGCCTTGCCAACGACTCGGCAACGAAAGGGGAGCGACCGAATTCATGTCTCGCTACACACACAATCCCGCCGACTCTTTTGGTCGGTCGAACTGAGCAAGGATGCCTTTGATCGCGAGATGGCGGAGTCCATTGCAGACGAGATGATCTTCATCGCCCTCTCCGAACTCTGTTGCCAGCGAGATGAATCTGCGACCCAACACCACGCCGGGCAGCGGCTTTGTGGCTTGGAACTGATTCGCAAAGAGGACGGATTCTGAAGACGCCAGCAAGCACTGAGGTGCTTGCCCAAAGGGGAACGAAGCGAGCGTCACTCACTGTGTCGCCAGCGCTGCGGCCAATTGCTCGTAGGTCCGTTTGCTGTCGAGTTTGGATCCGCGGTTGTCCAGCGCAATCTGGTACAGATGCTGGCCACAGTTGGTCGGATAGTGGGTCGTCACGCAAGCCTGACAGAGATGATCGGCAGGCAATCCAATCGCGCGGGCAATCGCCTCCACAGGCAGATATCGAAGCGAGTCGGCACCCAGATCATCAGCCAAACGCTGCTGAGACTCGTCCGTCAGAATTCCTTCCTCCGAGAAGTACTTGGGCGCGATCAATTGGTCGATCGTGCTCATGTCGATTCCATAGAAGCAGGGCGCAATGATCGGCGGACAAGCAACGCGGACGTGGATCTCGCGGGCGCCACCGACTTCACGAATCCGATCCAGCAACACATTCATGGTTGTGCTGCGAACAATGGAATCCTCCACCAAGATCACTCGCTTGTCTTTCAGCACTTCTCGCAGCGGCGTGTACTTGGTCGCCGCTTTGGCTTTTCGAGCGCGTCCCCCTTCGATGAAGGTCCGACCGGCGTAGCGATTTCGAATCAAACCCTCTCGGCATGGAATCGACAACTGGTAAGCCATGGAATCAGCCGCCGCTTTGCTCGTGTCGGGCACCGGGACAATGATCGTGTCATCGGGGTCAATGCTGACGCGACCGTAATCACGCTCGGCTCGCGCAAGTTCCTCACCCAGTTTGGTACGGGTCAGGTAGACGCTCCGATCATCCAGGGTGCTGGCAACGTTGGCGAAGTAAATCCACTCGAAGAAGCAGTGAGCGGGAGACTGCTCGGCTGCAAACCGCTCCAAACGGAAGCCCTGTTCCTGATCGATGATGATGGCGTGCCCGGGCGGCAAAGAGCGAATCTGCTCACTCGCAAAGCCAAGATTCAACAGGGCGACACTTTCGCTGGCTGCGGCGAACAAGGGACCCTCGTGCACGTAACACATCGGCTTGATGCCCAACGGATCGCGAGCGACGATCATCTCCCCTTCGGCGGTCAACAGAGCGATGCTGTAGGCTCCATCGAATCCCGAGGTCGCTTTGCGAAGCACATCGATCCAATCGATACGTGACTGGGACTTGCTGAGCAGCGGCCGAACTCATGCAAGAATGATTTCGGTATCGGTATCAAGAGCGAGGTGATGGTCACCGTCGGCCAACAGTCGTTCCTTCAACAATCCATAGTTGGAAAGTTGGCCATTGAAACAAAAGCTGAACCACTTTCGCTTATGAATGTGCCTCCGCTCGAACGGCTGAGCGTAGCTGCGATCGTCCTGACCGCAGGTCGCATAACGGACGTGGCCAATGGCCGCACGGCCTGCCAATGATCGCATCAAGGATTCGGCCTTGGCTCGATGACTGAGCCGGAAGACTTCAGTGACCGTCCCCACGTCCTTGCGGGTCTTGAGCAGAGCGGGCCGATCGGGATCGTACGTCGTCATGCCGGCGGCCAGCTGACCCCGGTTCTGGATATCGAGTAGCATCCTCGGCAAGAGCCGTGAAATCTGTCGCGGCCCGTCACTGGTGCAGATCGGGCTACGACCGCGTCCTGAGAGATGGTAGATGGCTGCAACACCACACTCGTGATGTAGTTCGCTCATGGCGAGATTTTCCCTGTGGGATCCACGTCGGCCGACCATTTGTCCAACACGTCGTCCAACACCTGTTCGCAACACGACCCGTATCGTCGGTGCTCGGACAGCACTTGCACGTCGAGTCAGCCCCTGCTTTGTACAGCGGCCTTTCAAAGTCGTCGATTCCCCATGACAATTCAACGCTTTGACGCCGACCCGTGTGAGCGGCAGGTTTGCCCCATTGTACCGCAAACCAACGTTTTGCCTTTCCCAAAGCCTGCCCCCCGATTCCCCATGCCCACCCCCTCCCCCGCCCCCTCTGTGACTCGACGAGCCGTGATCGAGCAGATTCGCAGCGTCGTCGTCAAAGTCGGCACTCGGGTGATCACGACGGAACAGGGGCAACTCGACCGCCGTCGAATCGACCTGCTTTCGGAGCAGCTGTGCCGGATCGCTGATGGCGGTCGACAAACCTTGATGGTCAGCAGCGGTGCTGTGGGTGCCGGACTCGGAAAGCTCGGACTCGCCGCATCGGCCCAGCGGACTGGCCCAGCTCCAGGCGATCGCGGCCGTTGGCCAGACCGATCTGATCCAGGCCTACGAGGCCTCGTCTGTCGAACATGGGCCGTCATGCGGCCCAGGTACTGCTGACCGCCGCCGATCTCCGACGCCGCAGTGGCTACCTGAACGTGCGGAACGCATTGACGCAGATTCACGGCTATCGGCGCGATTGCGATCATCAACGAAAACGATTCGGTCGCCGTTTCCGAGTTGATGACCACGTTTGGTGACAACGATCGTCTGGCGTCTCTGGTCGCCGGCCTGCTCTCCGATGCGATGCTGATCATTCTTTCCGATGTCGACGGTCTCTACGATGGACCGCCCTCCGACCCGGCAGCAAGCGGATTGAGTTGGTCGAGACCATCGACGATCGCATTCTCGCCATGGCACAGTCCCACCAGAGCTCGCGTAGCAAAGGTGGGATGGCCAGCAAGTTGGCGGCTGCCAAGGTCGCCACCTCCCACGGCCAGCCGACGATCATCGCGCCGGGACGGGACGACCAAGTACTGGACAAAATTTTTGCCGGTGAACCGATCGGAACCCTGTTTCTGCCCCCCGGCCGATCGATCCGAGGCCGTCGTCGTTGGATTGGAAGCGCTGCAAGGGTCTCCGGCAGTCTCGTTCTCGATCAAGGCGCCGCCAACGCCCTGTGCAACTCAGGAAGCAGTCTGCTCGCGATTGGAATTCGTTCTGTCAGCGGTTCTTTCCAGCGAGGAAGCGTTGTCGCAATCTTTGATCCCTCCGGAGAAGAAATCGCGAGGGGACTTTGTAACTATCCCTCCAGCGAGATGGAAAAAATCATCGGTCAGCCGAGCGACAAGATCTCGAGATCCTCGGGTCATCGACCCTACGAGTGTGTCGTCCATCGCAACAACCTGGTCCTGCTCGGAGCCACCGAGCCCTAACCGCACCAAGGCACGATGGACTTCCAAGTCCGTCGACCCCATTCCTCCACACCCCGTACGATGGACTTCCAAGTCCGTCGACCTCCAACCCTCCACAGCCCGTATGATGGACTTCCAAGTCCGTCGACCTCCAACCCTCCACAGCCCGTACGATGGACTTCCAAGTCCGTCGTCCCCATTCCTCCACACCCCGTACGATGGACTTCCAAGTCCGTCGTCCCCATTCCTCCACACCCCGTACGATGGACTTCCAAGTCCGTCGACCTCGAACCCTCCACAGCCCGTACGATGGACTTCCAAGTCCGTCGACCCCATTCCTCCGTCGCCATACTCCAACGAACAGGAAGGACCCGAAACAACAAGCCGACGGACTTGGAAGTCCATCGTACGGCGGAGCGCGATTGCCCTCCCTACGGCTTCCTCCAGGTGACTGGTTTCCGTCGATTCGGATAGAGCTCGCGGCAAAGGCCGCACTTGGTGCCATCACATCCGCGGGCCGTGCAGTGCTCGCGGCCATAGTAGATGATCTGCAAGTGCAGCTCGATTCCATGATGCCTCAGGAAACAGCCGCTTGAGATCCGTTTCGGTTTGCACGACGCTCCTGCCGCTCGAGAGTCCCCAGCGCTGAGCCAGACGGTGAATGTGCGTGTCAACGGGAAACGCCGGCACATGGAACGCTTGTGCCATCACGACACTTGCTGTTTTGTGGCCGACGCCGGGCAGGGACTCGAGTTGCTCAAACGAATTCGGCACCTGATGATCGAAGTCCTTGACGATCATCGAAGAGAGCCCCGCCAAACTCTTCGCTTTCTGTTTGGAGAGTCCAAGAGGTCGGATCAAATCGAGAATGTGCTCCTCCCCCAACTGCTGCATCCTTGCAGGGGTGGGAGCAGCTCGAAAGAGTGCTGGGGTGATCTCATTGACCTTCTTGTCAGTACACTGGGCACTCAATACAACCGCGACCAACAGCGTAAATGGATCTTGATGTTGCAGCGGGATCGGCGGATCGGGATAGAGCTCCGCTAACCGGCGGCGAACCAAGTCAGCTCGTTCCTGTTTCTTCACCTCGACCAATGCCTCCAAGCGACCATCACAAGAAAAGTTCTTCAGTGAGCATAACGCGTTCGAACCCGATCGGTGATCCTACGATGCTTCCCTCGCGACACCACAGGTGCGTGGTGCGAGCCGTCGCAATGGCCTTCGCTTTGTTCAGTGCACCACTTGCTTGCAGGCCGTCGAATTGGATTGGCAACCCCAGCGATCGAACGATGTCGAGGCGAATCGCCACGGTTCAACGATTTCGATCCGCACCACGGGGAACGATCCATACCTTGTTTGGCGTATCCGTGAGCCAGTCGGCGAGAGCCAACGAGTCCTGGAGTTCGATTACTTCTGTGTCGATGGCATCGATTCCGTCTGCGGCTATCTGGGTCCACCCATCAGCGAAGCGTCTCGCTTTGTCATGCCAGATCTGTCACATGCCGAAGGTTGGCAAACGTATCGCGTCGATCTGGTCGATGCCACGGGGGGACCGCTAAAGCGAAACACATCGCTGCTGCGCATCGATCCGGGAAATCGGACGAATGTCAGAATTCAAATACGTGATCTCCGTCTGCGCGAAAGAACGCCTCAAGAAGAGGAACAAGCGGCGAAGGCCGTTCAACTTCGTCGTCAGAAGCTGGCGGCGGACGAGTCGATTCGCCACTACCTTCAGACTTCCTTTCCATGCACCATCGACCGGGTGCATGTGGGCATGGAACAGATCACCATCGAAGGCGATACGCTCGACATCGCGAAGCCTACCGAATCGATGGAACTGGTTGAGTTCGCTCCGCACGTTGCGATCAGCGGCGGAGCAATCGATGCAGCGGAGTCCCTTCCGGCAAGCACTGGCCGGTTTCGGATCGAGGTGCCTCGCTACTTTGGAGGGCGTGATCGCCTTCATAGTGCCTGGCGACTGCGATGGAAGCATGATGGCGCAGCGGAGTTCGTGACGGCGAGGCATTTCGTCACGGGAATCGACCTGGCATCCCAGAACGTTCCTGCAAGTCGCATGAACCCGAAATCTCAGAAGGGTCTGAGTGCCGTTAGTCGTCGGGGCCCACTCGATGAATTGCCCGAGCTCGGCATTCAATCCATCACCATCAATCTGCTGCTCAACCGCTTCTTGACGACCAAGCCTGGAGGCAACCGGGAGCGAATCAAGGTGCAAGGAGCCGAGATCTATTTCAATCCTCAAGCCTTCGACCACATCGATGACCTGGTCGACTTCGCTCGCCGACATGAGATCGTCGTCACGGCGATTGTGCTGATCCATCGCTCGAAGCGGGCCGAAGACCACTCGCCATTGGCCCACCCGCAAGCCGACGGAGGCGTCTATGCCATGCCAGACGTCGATTCCGAGCGCGGCGCGCGTCTGTATGCGTTCGTTCTCGATCGGATTGCCGAACGATATCGGCATCCAGGACGATCCCCTGGGGGCATCACCAACTGGATTGCCCACAACGAGGTCGACTTTCATTCGGTTTGGACAAACATGGGTCGCCAACCGCGGCATGTTCTGACGGAGACCTACTATCGATCCATGCGGATGATCGATTTGGCAGCGCGACAGCACAATCCGCATGCCCGCGTCTTCGCCTCACTGACGCATCATTGGGTCGTTCCGGACGATGGAAAATGGCAGCAACTTTCGCCGCAGGAGACGATCGAAACGCTGCAGCGATACAGCCAGATCGAAGGGGACTTTCCCTGGGGCGTCGCCTACCATCCCTACCCGCAGAGTCTGTTCGCCGCGACTGCCTGGAATGACCCGGATCCTCAAGAGAGTTTCGAAACGCCATTGATCACGATTCAAAACCTGGAGGTCCTGGGGGACTTTCTCGATCTGCCGTCCATGCGTGATTCATCGGGAAAACGGCGACCGGTTCTCCTCAGTGAACAAGGATTTCACAGCCATTCGTATCAGCCGCGTGATCAAACACTTCAGGCTGCATCCCTTCTGTATGCCATGGAAAAGGTTCGAAAACTACCTTGGGTCGAATCCTTCTACTACCATCGCTGGATTGATCATCCCGATGAGGGTGGACTGCTGCTGGGACTGAGAACCCTTCCCGACAGCGAGCATCGCTACGGGCAACGAAAGCTCTCTTGGCAGATCTACCGCGCATTCGGGACAGAACAGGAGCAGGAAGTGGTCGGCTCGTTACGATGAATTTTGGGTTTCGCGAGCAGCCTACTCGGCCGCATTCGCTTCCGCTGACGTGGCAATCTTGCCGCCAACCGCGAGTACTTCCAGCTCGTCGTTGAGACGTTGCCTGAGAGCCTCTTCACCGACGAATCCGATGTGCGTCGACTCGATCACGCCATCCTTGCCGATCAAGAGGGTCTGGGGAATGGCATCTGCCGCAAAGGCCGATGCGATCGTCCCTTCTGGATCGAGAATCACGTTGAGCGAGAGCTCCTTCTCTTTCAAGAATTCCTCGACCTCCTCAGCTTCTTCGCCTGTGTTGAGTGCGAAGAACAACACGTCCTTGTCAGCGTACTGCTGGGTCACGTCTTGGAGGATTGGAAGCGACGCAACGCACGGCGTACACCACGTTGCCCAAAAGTCGAGGACGACGACCTTTCCCTGGAAGGTGTCGGCATTGACCGCTTCGCCGTTCAACATCAAACCTTCAAACTTTGGGATCGGCTTTCCCAGCAGCGGATGATCGGACATGACACCAGCCATCGATTGGTAGAACTCCTCGAATGATTGGTACTCTCTTGCTTGATCGGATGGCGTGAAAGAGAAGAGTGCCTTGTCAATCTCTCCCGTCACTCGCCAAGAAAGAAAATCAAAGCGCAGCTGATAGGCATATCCTTGGGGGATCTGTACTTGATCCGATGCTGCCAACATCGGCGTCAAGTCGACGGCCAAACGGAGCGGCCGCCCCGCCTCCTCCGTCCCGATCCAAAAATCCCAGGTCACTTGGTCCGATTGCACGCCACGTAAATGGACCGCAGGAACGTCACTTCCAAATGGCTCACGGTCGACGATCTCGAGTGACTTCATGCCACCCAAGAATGAAATCGCAGGATCAACTCCTGCCAGCGTCAGCGCCAGCACCAACTCGGGATAAGGCCCCAGCGGCACCTCGAGTGACGTGACCGCATCTTGATTGCTGATCGGTTCGGGCAACCTCAAGTAGGCGTCGGTCGCAAGAGCGACGATCATCTTTTCGCCATTGCAATAGATGCGGGTTCGCTGTTCCGGCTCTTTCAAATAGACCGTGAACTGATCCGGTGCAAACGAGGCGATCTGATAGCTTGAGGCCTGGCTTTCCACCACGACTCCATCCATCTTTGACTCTGCCGTCATCTCGACGGTCGCCCTTGAAACCTCCGCTTCGGCAATCGCGGAGAAGAGAGGCGACAGGACGTCGCGAACCTCATCGGTCAACTCAAATCGTTGCCCTTGCTCGGCGGCCGACGGAGCAGCGATGGACGAAGGCGCCGCATTGGTTTGCGGTTCGCCGCCGGTCGGCTCATCCGCGTGGCACCAAGCAACAACGCAGCACAAACAGAAGCAAACCAATCGACGAAACATGTCGGATCCCTTGACCACGAAACTTTCCAACATCAAGACTTAGAACCTAGCCGAAAAGGGGGCTGACCCTCGCCGGCGAGGGTCAGCCCCCTTTTCGGCTAGGTTCTTCAGTGACGCCACTACGGAGGCAACGTACCCGGAATCGACGTTTTTAGGTACCGCCAATTCTTCAGATAGGACAGCAAGTGCGACATCGCCAGCGGATCGAGCGTGCTTTCGAAGCCTTCGGGCATCAGCGAGACGCCAGGAGCCTGCATTCGGTCGATCTCGTCGCGAGGTACGGTCACTCGCGCACCGCCCTTTTGTTGCAAGGTTACGGCGTCGGCCGTTTCATCGATCAGCAGGCCATCCATGATCCGCCCATCGAATGTCAACACTTGAAATTGTACGAACGACGAATCGATCGCAGCATTTGGATCGAGGACCGAAATCAGCAAAGCCTCCGCCGACTTCGAGCGGGTATCACTGATATCCGGCCCAACATTGGTTCCGATGCCATCGATCTGGTGGCAGGCTGAGCACTGCTCCGCAAACAAACGCTTGCCGATCATTGGGTCGCCAAGACTTTCCGATGCGGTCGCGTAATCCTTGAGCACTCGGGCGCGATTGGGATCTGCCCGAAGCAACTGTTCGGCCTTGGCGGCAACCTCGGCATTGGGGTGCTGTCGCAATCGTTTGGCCATCTGCGGATCGACGATGGTCTTGGGGATCGTCCCAGAAGCGATACGGTTCAATAGCCAAAGGGCATCTTGGGGACGATTTCCGCAGGCAGCAAGGGAGGCTTGACGAAGCGGAATCGACATCCCGGTCAGATGCTCCTCGAGATACTGGCGCGTCCATTGGGAATCACTTCGCAAGAGTGGCTGGACGACCGCAACGCGAACTTCCGTCGGCGACTGCTCCTCCAACATCGCGCAGATCGTTCGGCATCCAACCTGCGGCAATCGCCAGGCCAACGCAACGGCCACGTAGCGAGGCGTCGACCGCTGTCTCCTCAGCCGTGATCGCGGCTGACTCGAACGCCGACGTCATCGCATCGCGCGACGCTGCGGACAGCGAGTCGAGGGTTGATCGGATCGATCGGCGCTCTCGACGGTTCCCCGAGACCCAAGCCTCCAACATCGCGACGCTGGGGACATCAAGCAGCCTCCTGGTTTGGTTTCGGTCCCGAACATCAGCCATGATCGCAGCTGCCTGATCGGGGGATTGCGCAGCGAGTCGCTCAATCAGATGAGCCAACAAAGACGAATCAACATCTTTAGCTCTCGCGATCCTCTGGGCCAAGTCAGCCAACAAGGCTCCTTCAGCGCTCGCAACCGTGCGTCGGATCCACTCATCACGGCGTTCTTCCAGGGCGATCTCGGCCAACGCGGCGGAGCGTTGCTGAGGACGATCGGTCCCCTTGCCGGCGACGGCGCCGACGTAACGTCGCACCAGCGGGTCGTTATCACTGGACAAAGCCAACACCGGCTCCAACCACTCCGCACGTCCGGACGCAAGTTCAATCGCCAAGGCTCGTAGCCTTCCATCGCTGGCGGCCAGGAGGGTACGAAGTTGTGGATCGGTAAGTGCACCGCGACGATGCAAGCACTGGGCGGCTCGAGCCCGTCCCTGTGGCAACGACGACTCATCGAGCACCATCGCACCCAGGATCGCCTGGTCATCGTCTTGGGATTCCAAGAAGAATTGGCTCGCCATCTGTCGCTGCCAAGGCGACTTCGAGTCAAGCCATTGAATCGCTTGATCGCTCGAATCGAGTTTCTGCGGTGATGGCCAGGCTCCGTTGGCAGCGACTTGCCAGATTCGCCCCAGATCATCCCCATCCCTTTGGTCCGGTCGCGACTTCAATTCAGGCGGCATGAAGTCTGGATGCTCAATGACCGCGCGTGACATATCGACGACGAAGACACTTGTATCGGGACCTGCTGCGAGATCGACTGGCCGAAACCACGTGTCCGTCGAGGCGAAGTATTCCGCCTCCTGATGCGCCCGCTCGGCTTGCCAAACACTTCCAAGACGATCGATGCGTTGCAGCTGGACCAGGTAGGCGGTGGGTTCGCAGACCAACATCCACTCTCCCTTGGCGTCTTCAACTCCGGGGGCAAACACACCACAGGCAGCACTGAACTGTCCCGCGTGCAAATTGCTGGTCGTCCAGGCATCCGCCCGCGAAACGACTCTCGATTTCTCTGCCGCGGCGGCAACGTCAAGGACGGCATCGCGCGCCGCATAGAGCGGATCGCGTGCGATTGCATCGGGAGCCAAAGGAGCCGTCATCGCGGGGTTACGATTGCTGCAACCAATCCTGCGTCCAAAGTCATCGATTGTGAGTCCAAACTGACTGTTTCCGGAAACGGCACCCCACCATCCCCCCTCGGGATCAAACGCAAAATCTCGGTCGCGAAGATCCACTGGTTGGTCGCGAGGAGTAAAACGTGCATCCACCGCCTCGATCGACCCGCCGCGCAGACCATTGGCGACATAGATCAGTCCATCCGGACCCAGTGTCGGATGATTGGCGCGAAGCTGCTGGTTCTGTTCGGCAAAACCGCGAAATAGCACGAAGGTCTCATCACCGCGACGATCACCATCGGAATCGGAGATGAAGACAATCTGTCCGGCAAGGGTGACGAAGGCGCCGTCACGATAGGGTTGGACGCCCGTGGCGAACTCCAGTCCCTCCGCGAACAAATCGAATCGGTCAAAGCAACCATCTTGATCCAGGTCTTCTAGAATCTTGATCCGACCGTTGGGACCGCCGCCGTCGGGTGGACCGGTCGGATAGTCGGGCATCTCGACGACCCAGAGCCTGCCCTGCCCGTCGAGTCTTGCACTGACCGGATCTACCACCAAGGGCTCAGACGCCACGGCGCGGAATTGAAACCCGTCGTGCGTCATCAACGCGGCGGTCGCCTGATCGATGGTGTGGATTGCATCGTTGGCGGACGCGGCCGGAAAAGTTCCAACAAGCCCCAACAGAGCTAGAAAGCTCGGCAAACCGCCGCATCGAATCCTACGTGTCTGGACTTCTCTCATCTTTGGCTACCCATGACCCCCAACCAGACTGCAAACCCGCATTGATCCGCGCTCAGAAAGGGGCGTCGAAGCCCGTTTCCGATCTCCGATTCTAACGGACTGCGGGAGAGGTGGAACGACGCCTTTGCGGAAAGACCGGTAATGCGACCGCTACCAGAATCATTGCCGCGGCCACAGGAACGGGTGCCACAGCGAAACCAAAGATCCCCATCAAGCCAAGCCAGAATGCTGGATGATTCAAGATGGGAACCACCAACTTTTGCAGAGGCCGCAGGCAGAGTAGCAAGCCACCGATCAGGATCAACGTCAACGCATTGAATAGCATCGAACGAAGTCCCTGATCACTGTGGAGGGCGGGTTGCACGGCCCGCGGCGGTTCCGTCTCCGACGGCTGACTGACACGGCCCGCAGCGAATCCATCGAAGTCGGCCACTCCAAACAGAAACACATCCTGGCTCAATTCACCTTCAAAGGAACGATCAGGGACGTCCGTCAAGAAGCGCTCCGCATAGGTCGCCATTCGTGCATCAAGCTGCTCCCACTGAAGAGGTCGGGGCAGCGGCAGACTTTCTTCGGAGACTGCCGGATCACGCAGTTGCATGACCAGGGGACGAGAGGAATCCGATTCAGCGTTGGCGATGAAGAATGTCTCATGGCCGGCCGACTCGGCAATCATTTCATAACGAGCGAACCAAAGTCGAAGCCAGGTGACAACCTCGTCACGAGGACGTTGATTGATGAACTCAACCGCATCAATCGCGTCGACCACTGCACCGGCCAGCGCCAGATGGCGATCGCCACTCGGCTGTGCATCCTCACCCCAAATTGACTGCGGGGTGTCCGCCGGTACGTAGTTGGTCAGCCAATTCTGTGTGACCGGGATATCGATCATCTCAGGAAGATAGTCGGCTTGTTTCGCGGAGTTGGTCGGGACTCGGATCAGTAGTTCGATTGGCTGAGAAAGGCGGCTGAGCGCTAAAGGAAGCCGCAGCACTTCGTGATCGCCCTCCCCGACCGATTCATTCGTCAGCAGCTCTGGCACGACCGATTTACCCGCACTCCAAGCGCCCATGCAGCGGGCTCCTGGTGGCAGGCTTACATCCACCGCTTCGAGACTTCCGGGAAACAGATCCCAATGACACATCACCAGCATGCCTTCCTCCTGTGGAAAGGCCTGGGCATCGAAGCTGACCGCGAGCGCCTCGGCATCCACCTCGGGCAGCGGTGCCAGATCGATTGACCAGGATGGGTTGGCGGCAACGTAGGTCGAGTAGGAGGAGCTTGGTGCCACGGCTCGCCAACGTTGTGGCAGCTCATCCCCTTCGACCGCACTGGTGCGCCACTGAACGGACTCATTAACGAATCGGTTTGGCACGCTGATATGAATGCGTCGTTGGCCAAATCCCAGGACGCGAACCGAGGGAACGCTCACACGTCCAGTTTCGCTGCCAAGCAATTGCCCGCGTATCGATAGGGTGTTGTCCACCAAACTGGACTTGTCACAGCGAATACGAATCACCTGTCGAGACGGATCGATCGCCTGCTGTCGGGAAAGTGCTGTGACCGGATTGACCTCCAGGTTCTCGCACCAGGACGCCGGAACTTCGATGTCGATGAAGTCGGGTACGCGCCGGCCAAATCGGACGAACGTCTCCATGGACCACTGCGACTGATTTCGGCTCAGCACGATCAATTGATCGCAGTCGAATCGAGTGGGCTTGGACTGAACCTCGAAAGCACCACCGGGGTTTTCGCCATCTTTGGGGCTTTGCTCGCCGCGACTGTTCCAAGTCGAGACCGGAATCCAACCTTGCGCCAGCGAATCGGCCATCGCTAGTTCGGTCGAGTTGACCGGTGCGTCCAGCGGCGGTTTGGCGACCGTCAGCGATGTCCCTCGATCTCGCGAAATACGGTATTGGTCGACCGTGGGAGCTTCGGGAAGGATCGAGAGCCTCGGTGGCGTGAAGGGCACCTTCGGCGTGACGGCCTGAATCGCGACGACCTCAATCTTGACCGGTTCGATGCCGACAAAATCACCCAGCAGCAACTCCGCCACACCACCCGAAATGAGAGGCCGATCGACAAGCTCAACCCCGTTGACCAAAATGCGTGTCAACTCCAGTGACTTGGGTACCTGCAACCGGTACAGACTCCGCGTGAAATCACTCGGCGTCAAGGTTGCGGAATAGAAGAGCTCGAGGCTTTCCGGCATCACATGCAGATGGTGGGACTGGTCCACCTTGGGTCGACTTGAAGGTTTGACCTGCAACACGGGTGACGGAATCTCACCGATCGGGACGAAGGCGCGATCGATCCGGCCGCGATAGCCGGTCCAGGCGGCCAGGAACTGGTCCACCGAGAGTGGCTCGATACTCTCACGAATCAATGGCGCGAACTGCAGAGCTGTATCACAGTGCAGAGCGATCCAAGCATCGGAGTTCTTCCCCAGTGCCGCGGCGATCACTTCTGGAATTTGTATCGGGACCGACTGAGATAGGTCGTCCCTGTTCAAGTGGACCGGTTGCGTCCATAGCAGACGGATTGGCCCGGGTGCGTCACGCGTGCTCTCGAGCGTGATCAATCGTCGTGTCGGGCTGTAGAGCTCACTCCCTTTGAATCGCCAAGCGGAGGAAACGACCGCCGGCATCGCCGAATCCCGAACGACGAACTGAAACGTCTCACCAGCGGCTACCGAATTTGGCGGATCGACTTCGCAGTCGATCGTCACTTGGCTCTTTCCAGCGTGAACCCAGTATCGGCGTCCCAGCGCCCGAGTCTCTCCTGCAGCACCCCCTTCGTTGACGCGCACATCGATCTCGAGAGATCTCGCCGGCCCAATCTCTTCGACCCAGCGACGGAGCAATTCCGCCTCCTCCAAGAGTAAACGACCCGATGCACCACCGAGACGGATCGCATCGACGTTCTGCTCCGACTCCACCGTCAATCGCGATGAGGCGACCGGCGGAATGGCCAGGAACAACTGGGTCCATTGCTCGGACTGCGTCACCATCGGGCGGAGCGTGGCGCGAATCTTGAACGTGTTTCCGCGCGGCAACGACGCGATCACTTGCCCCGTCGAATCGGCCTCGAAAGGAATGATTCGAGAGACCTCGTCGATCGGTTCCAGTCGGCGAAGTGTAGTCGATGCAAGTGGCAATCGCACCGGGTTCGTGTTCTGATCTCCGTCGGCAATGTGAATCTGATACTCGGCCTCGACGCCCGCAAAGATCAACTGGTCACCGGTAGAAATGGATGGATTGATGCGAACTCGATAGTTTGCCGACTGAAACCGCGCCTCCTTGGGCACATTGCTGTTGGCCGTGCGAAAGAGCTCGAAGAAAACGCTGCGGGGAATGTAGACCATCTCGCCTGAGGGCTCGCCGTTCTCCAAAACCGGAACCAACACGTTGATTGTGGGAACCCGATCAGCGGAAGTGGTGGGCCTCACCTCTTGTGCCATGGTCACCGCGGCGGCGACAGGAACACCGACATCCATAGCAGCATGGGTTGGGACAAATGCCCGACCGAGAGGTCGGTCGAGGGATCCTCCGGCGCGGCGGTTGGTTTGCTTCCCGCTGCGACCTGATCGCTGCGGTCGCCCTGTTTCTTCATGCTTCCCTGTTTCTTTATGCTTCGTCCCCAGGCTCGGGAAGTGGAAAGCATCGCGGCAGCCACCAGCGGAACGATCAGCCAACCGATCACCGCTATCCGCCAAGGCCACCACAAAAAGAGCACGGCCGTCGCCACCACCAGCACCGCGGCGACCGCAAGGGGTGTGCGTTCAGCGACGTACCATCCCCCAGCGAACACGAGCATGGCCAACAACCAACCCACCGCCAGCGCCGTGTTGCGACGAAGCAAAAGCGCGCTGTCCCCCGGTCGTACCTTCACCCCATGGCTGCCGCCAGCGTCGCCGGCCAGCAGGGCTGCCGGTGCGAAGGAGTCCGAAGCCGATTCGAGGTAGTACTCCGATCTCAGCACCGTTCCCGAGACGCGCAGTCGTGGAATCCTGCAACGACGCACCCAGTTGGAACCGAACTGACTGCGATCCCAAACCACTTCAATCACCTCGGTCTTGAATCTCGGCTGCAAGACGATCGGACGCTGCTGCAACGCATTCAAATCGACCGGCACTCCGTCACGTAAAACCGAAGCCAATTGCAACTCGGGATCCGATTCGATTCGAAAAGGTGCTGCGGGGGACACCGTGTAGGTCGCCTCCACCCGATCGGTCCCACGGCTCGATGCAATCACACGCACCTGTTCCCGCCAAACGATCGTGACATCGGGATTGTTGTCAACTCGGGCCAGGGTAATCGACGGTTGCTCAACCGCGTCGTACCTCAGCCTTGTCCACCCACGACTCGAAACGGGAGCGATCCCAACCTGGTCAACCAGGGAGCTTGCAGCGTTGTTCGGCGAAATCGGTACAAGATCCTCGAGGGCTCAAAGGAACCAGTTGAACCGATCGATTTCGATCCTTGACCATCAACTCGGCATCGATCAAAACATCGGAGTCTTGCGATGCGGCGCCGGGAACGCTGGGAAGTTGGAGCCGAAACTGATTGGTGATCGGATAGCGACGTCGGGCAATCAGATATCGATCGCGCAGACTCGTATCCGTCACATCGATCGTGTAAACGCCTTCCTCGTCGCCACGCCCAACGGATACATCGGACGAAGGCAGGTTGATTGCGGGACCCTCGTCGCTGCCGCCGATGGACCAGACCAGATCGGGTCGCCCCCCGGCGGGGCCGGTGTGCACGACAAGTTGTTTGAGACTTTGACTCTGCGATTCCACGCCGACCAACAATTGCTCGAGCACATCGCCGTCCTCGAGGCGAAGTTCCAAAACGGAGGCAGCGTTGTACGAAATGCTTGGGGTCTGCAGGAGAACCGGAGGCGTGCGCCCCGTATCGGGTTGAAACCAAAGGGTTTCAGGACTGAGCACGCCGAAGAACTGCTGCTGCTCCGGCGTCAACTTGGGGCGAATTGATGCGTCCTCGTTCCATCGCCGCCTCACCACTCCAGTTCAAATCGGCTGGGGGTACGATTGCGGCCAACATTCGGCCCCGGACGTCAGCCACTCGAACGAACCAAGTCGATGGGATTGCCAATCCACCGGTTGCCGCAGGAATTCCGCGAGTCCCCGTCACCTCGATCACGATCCGACCGCCATCGGCATCCTCCACTTCGGGCCACAACTCCAAGCTTGGCGATTGCTCGTTCACACCCGCATGTTCGACCACACGACCCGATCGTTCGAACGTCACGCTATCAAGTGACCACGTCGGTTCCACCTGCAAACGGAGTGGTTCGACGCGCGACGGATCCAGTGTCACCACAAGCCTCGCTTTGGCGGTTAGCAGCCCCGCACCACCTCCAATCTCAAAGTCGAATCACTCGCCAACAGATCGGGAATGCTGGTCAGTCGAACTCGCGACCAAGGCCCTGAAAAGGAAGCTCTCGACGAAGGGATGCGGCTGACTCGCGCACCTCGAGACCTTCACCCGATCGATCCTCCGTCGGACTCATGCCCCCGGCGGAATCGGCAGTGGACTGAGCCGAGCCCAGATCCAGATCGCTAGGCGGACCGTCAGCCGAGAACAACGTCACCCCACTTTCCAATCGCTGCTGCTGCGACTGTTTCCATTGCCTGGGCAGCTGCCAAGTCATCACCCTGAGCGGATCCAGCACGGCCAACTGGACCTCGTCGACCGCCGAGGCCTAAACGATGTCGTTCCCACCCAGACCGGTTTCGGCAAGTCGCACCAACCGAGTTCGGACGACCAGGTTGAATAACCCGACACCGTCACATTCACCGCGATCGTCTCGGAACCAGAAAGCCCTGGTGGCTTTTCGAGTTGCAACTGACGAACCTGGCCGCCGACGATCTTGCTGGTGAACGGGACATCGTTCGCGTTGACCTTGACCGATGTCACCGTCGTTCCAACGATTTGCAGTGGCGGTAGCTGAAGATCCGGCGGAGGCTGGACCACCATGCGAGAGGTCCAGCTCAATCCACCCGGATCGACTTCGTACTGAACCGATGATCGGCGGACCACGAAGCTCCCACGGTCGACCAGAGCACGGTTTGGATGGGTCCGTAGGCGAACCTGCGACAAGCCTCCTGCATCGATCTCGTACCAACGCAAATTGCGGTTGGTCAGCCAACTCCTCCGCATCGGGTGGTGGGCCAGGACGACTGCGAAGCACGCCATCAAGGACCTCGACCGTCATGGTGTCGGGCGCTGACAAGACGATCCGCGTCTGTGGCGTACGGGGCAACTGCATCGTGAACTCGTGACCCAAGCCTGATAACTGCCCATGGAGCTTCCAGCGAAACTCGATGGGAGATCCTCCGGCGGCATCCCCACGGAAAACTGCGACGAGATTGCCCTCGGTATCCGATTCGAGTCTTGGGATCGCGTTGAGTGACAGATCCGTGCATTCGCCCCTGCGGAGGTTCCAATCGCGAGATTTACCTTCCCAAGGGATCGTCGCACTTCCGTCGGTCGATCCGACTCGATGTCGATCACGCTGCGATTGCTGACGAGCGTGTCGTCTTCACTTCCACCCAGTACACGGCGCTCTTCAGACGACTGGCTTTGTCATCGGTGGCCCGGTCCGTCAACCGGGTGATCGCCTCATTCAACTGGTCAATCGAGATCGGTCGATAGTCGTCCGGGATCAACTCATCCATCTGAGACATGAACAAGGCGATCGGGCGAAGAGGTCGACCATCGGGCAGCGACGGTGGAAGTCGCAGCGCGGTACGCTGGACGAGATCCGACGAATGGATTGCCTCCGCGCCAGCAGCCGCGTTGGCAGGTTCTGCCGAGGTATCGTCGGTGGAGGGTTCCCCGTCCTCAGCTGAAGTGGGCAGTGGGGAAGCGGTGTCAGAGGAGGCCAAATCCTCGCTCGCGGTCTCAGACAGCTGTTCGGTTGCAACG
Organism: Pirellulaceae bacterium; assembly: GCA_963767665.1. GTDB lineage: Bacteria > Planctomycetota > Planctomycetia > Pirellulales > Pirellulaceae > Rubripirellula. Next base: position 816,275 of record CAVYFC010000008.1, on the reverse strand, counting down.
ATCTCTTGCCGCGCATCTTCAGGGGACTGTGCGAGCAGGGGAGAGGCGAGCAACACCAACAGCAACTGCCAGCACCAGTATCTCCGGGCGACTCCGACCGTCTCGCGACTCTCCTCTTTGTGCGTCGACCGTGCCCTCCCGCCACTCCTCAGCCGTTTCATGAGGAAGCCTCGGACGGTGATGGCGGCAAAGCTTGTGTGGAGGCGGGAGCGGAAGGCTCGGCGACGATCGGCTTCTTCAGGCTGCGAGTCGACGGCTGGCTCGGACGCTGGCTCCGCCGGACGATGAAAAGACACGGTCGTTGGGAGAGGGAGAGAGGAGAGATCGGACGGCGATCATGACAATCACCAGCACCATCGCGATGATTCCGAATTGACCTGCCAGCACCGCGGCGTCGGGCGCGATCGCGAGCAGGCCACCAAACAAGACCGCCATGACCACGGCGGTAAGCGGATGCCGGGATCGTGGGAAGTTGCTCAAAATCACTGCCAGCGCCAAGACGAAGGCGCCGATGCACAACCACAGCACCACCCGCGACACGATGACCACGCGAAACGATCGCAGGTCCGATCCGACGTACAGGTAATGATTGCCCGGAGGCAACGGATTCTCGATCGAACCGCCGAATCGCGTCAGTGATTGGTCATCGTGGCTCGGCTCGCGAAACAATCGCCAACCGTCAAATCGCCACGTCATGGCTACGACCGAGTGTTGGTGAAGCCCAGACAACGTGTCCATCGAGCGGCGCCACGATCTGCCAGTACACCCGCCCTACACCAACGGGCAATCGGAGCGTGGGCTCGATCGTCGCGATCGAGGTCGGCGTCGGCATGGCCAGCCAAACCCGCAAATCCACCACGTGGCTCGCACTGTCGCCCGGGAGCATCATGATCAACGTATTGCCTTCGCGGCGAACCGGTTCATAGACGCCGTCGATCAAGGCTTGAACCGAAACCTCGCCCGTGCCTTCGGGAAGCCCCACCCGGAAGCTGTCGCCGCCCTGGACCGTCGCCATGACCTGCTCGTGGCGCGTGACCCGCCCCACCACGGTCCGCAAGACCGTCCGACGAATCGAAAGCTCTTCTCGAGCGGTCAATCGAGAACGCAGGCGCAATCGAACCGGATCGCGCGGCAGCTGTCCCAACTCAAGTTCCGACAGCGTCGGCGAATCCAGCGAGACGAGGTCCACCTGCTGATTGCCTCGGAGCGTGATTCTCATCGGCCCACGAACCGTGACGTCGGCGAAGTCGGGTCTCGGCAACGAAACCGGCTCAATCGATCCATCGGCCGTCGATGATCGCAAATCGCGCACATGACGCCAGCGAATGCCGATCGACCCAGTCGTCAAACGATCCGAGATCAACACAAACCGATCCTCCCCAAGCGATTCCAACTGCGCCGGAACGTCGTCGACGGTCACAACCCAAGTTCCCTCGGTTACGCGAGATCCGCTCAAGGGTTCCGCACCGCAAAAAGCCCCTCACCGTCGCCGAATCGTCTGCCTGGAGCGAACCACCCTCATTTGGATCGCTGATGCTGGGGGGGCAGCCTGGGAATACGAATCGGAAGCCGCCCTTCCAAGTCCAGACCTGATGCGATGTTCCAGTCCACGGTCGTACGCAACTGTTGTCCATCCAGTTCGATCGATCGCGTCACTGGCGAGCACAACCCGCGGCGGCTGCTCGATCATGCTGCCGACGATTCTGGGAGCCGCACCTTGCGTTACCAGACGAAACGACGTGATCGTCGAGTCCTCTCCGGAAGGTGCGGTCGACCGGGCGCATTCGGCTGATCCCATTGGAAGCCTCCATGTCGACGACCAGTGACGCTACGCCCGGTGTTCACCATATCGACCGTCGCATCTTGGACCAACGCCGTGTCGTCCAGAGCGACCACGCGAGGAAGCACGAACTCGAACCGTTCCCCCTCGGCATCATGAACGCTGCGCCTGGACACGCAAGCGAGAGGTCTCCTCCGTGCCACTGGCGTTGAGTTCGATCACCCGCAATCCATCCTCCGTGAATGAATCGAGTGGTTGCCCGCTCTCGGACTCGATCGCACGGACTTGCCAGAGAGCATCATCGAATCGCAGCCGACCGTCGGCAGTCTGGCCGTTGATCTCAATGTTCATCAAGATGCTGGCAATCCCTTCGCGGACGGTGATCTCGGAGCGACTGTTCAAACGCAATTGCCGTTCTTTTTCCCCAAGCCAAAGCGGTAGCGCGAAAGAGGCTCGATCGAAACGAAATCGATAGGACCGACCGGGATTCGACATCGTCACGCGACTCCCCCATCTCGCTACGAATCCACGACGTCGACCGCCATCGCAACCGATAGTCTCCGCCGGTATTGATATCGATGTCACCTCGATGACGCAGTGATCCGACCACCTCCGGAACACGAAAAATCAACGGGGATGCTGATGTGGCGTTGTCGTTCGCCAATTGCAAGTCGAAGTTCAAGTCAATTCGTTGCTGACGCTCTTCCTCCGGGATGACGACCTCTCGAACCTCGCCACTTCGATCGCTCAAAACCGGCCCCAGCTCAATCGTTTGACCACTTGCCCCCAGTCGCGGCGCTTCCAACACAACCGAACCATTGGGAAGTCGCAGCTGGAACGAATCGATCGACCCACGCACGTTCTTGATCGTCAAACGGACCGAAGCGACCGGCTGATCCTGCGGTGAGTCCCATCGCACGCTGGTTCGACTTTCTACCTCCAGCACCGGTAGGTTGTCGCTGGTTCGTTCGAGCTGACCCCAACGAATCAAAAAGGAACCACCTCCACTTTCAACCGAGATGCGAGTTCGCCCACCATCGCTCGGGCTGACAGTAATCGCTTCGTCGCCTCGCCCAATCACCTCCCCAAGCACGTCGCTCTCCTCGGTCGTCAGCTCGACCCGGACCGGTACATCCGGCAATCGGAACGAAAGACTCTGCGCCGCCGAACCAACCTCCACTCGCGACGAAACGCGCATTCGCAACAGTGCATCGGCACGTTGATCGGTTTTGACGAACAACAGATAACCGGAATCATCCGGCGACAACGCCATGAAGTACTCACTCACACCACTGACGTCCGGTGGGGCAAGACGGTGAAAGTTCCCCATGCGTAGCGGAATCGAAACCCAGCGCCCTTCGGTTGGCTCAATCGAGAATCGCAACGAGATGTCAAGCTCCGCGCGTTCCTGGTCGCTAGTCCCGCCGATCTCGAGCGATTGGTAACTGAACTTCTGACGCGCCGTGTCCAATCCGGCATCCAGGTTCAAGAACCTTTCAAACTCCTCCCAGGTCAACGACGGCATCATCACACGATTGCCTGACTCGCTGAGGAACATGAATGCTCGAACGGGAATTCCATCCGTGTTCTCGGCTTGGATCTCCCTCCAACATCTGACTCGGCGGAGGGGTTCCGGGCGGCTGGGCATCGGCTGTTCGTACCGTCCATGTCACCGCCAAGACCGTGAGACAAGTCATCAGGATCTTCATCAGCTGCGACGTTCGCGGTCGCGATGCAACCGCGGCGCAGCGGTAACCTTCCCGGTGACGCTTACGCGACGTTCGGCAAAGAGACGTGCGATAGAAGGATGAGAATCGCATTCGTCAGATGTATGTAACCACACCCTCCTCCCAACTTGGGCTCGCCAGCGAGCGGTCCCAATTGACTGAGGGGCGGATCAGAAAAGGGAGCTTCCTCTAGAAATTCCTAGTCCCTTACAGTCTACGCAAACACCGCAATCAGCAAAAGCAAATGCGATCCCGGCAGGCTGACGAATCCCTCATCCCATCGAAAACTCTGGACCAGTCCTCCCAATCCCTACCATCCCCCCGCCGGAGAATGCTGGATGACGGTTGATCCCACCGCCATGATGAGAATGGCCTAGGCGCCGTAGGCCGACTGGAAGAATTCAATCTTTTCCTTGCTCGCTTCGGCAGCAGCCTCCGCTTCCTCGGCCGCCGCCTCGAGCTCTTGCAGCCTTGATTTGGCCTCATCCAGCTTTGACTGATCCGTCGATTGAGCCTGCTGCAAAGCGTCCAGCTCCGCCTGAAGGCTCTTCATGACCCCCGCGATCTTCTCCAGCTCTTGAGCGCGCGCGGACATCGACTCCTCTAACCGGCCAGCCGCCACAGCCTCCGGCTCCACAGCAGTTCGTTTCTCCAGGGCAACCGATTGCACAGCTTCAAGTTCAGCCTGCAAATTCTCGGCATGCGATTGAAACGCCACAAGCTCCGACTGAACCCCTTCGAGCCGCCTTTTCGCAGCATCAAGTTTCGCGGTCGCGGTGTCGACCGCTGCCTTGGCGCCAGAGATAGCCGCTTTGGTATCTTGCGTCTTCGCCTTGGCATCGGCAACCTGCTTCTCGAGCTTGGGGATCATGCCGGCGTGTGTCTTCGCTTCAGTCGCCAATGCCCGGATCACGGCGGGCTGAGCCTTCAGCCGATCGGCTAACTCGGCGCGATGCTTGGAGACCGTTTCCATCTCTGATTTGGCTGCAGCCAGCGCAGCCCCGCGATCGGCTGCCAATTTCTCCAGTTCGTCAATCCTCGTCTGTGTGGATTGACGTGAGGCCTCCTCCGTCGCAACCTTGTTCGTCAATTCCTCTTCTTGCTGCGTCAGCTCCGACTGCCGGGCGACCAGAACCGCCATCTTTTTGGCGACCTCTTCCTTGTTGCGATGCGACATTTCGATTTCATCACGTAGCTTCGCTACCAGCTGTGATCGCTTCTGTGTTTGCCCGGACAGACGGTCACGATCCGCCGTTAGCGCGGACAAGGACTGTTTCACGCGATCTTGTTCGCGTTGGAGCTTCGTAGTTGCTTCCTTGGCGGCCGCTATCTTCTGCTGGCACTCTTTCAATCGCTGCTCCATGTTGAGCTTGTTGTTCGTCGCATCGGCGAGCTGTTTTTCGGCAACCACAAGCGACTGTTTCAATTGGTCTAGCTCAACCTTGGTGGCTGCAACCTTGTCGGAAACCGATTTCCTTTGTACCTCGTCTTGCGTTTCTTTAAGCTCCTTCTGCAAGGTGGCTAGCTCTGCTGACTTCGCATCGACTTGCTGCTTAAGACTGGTCGCTTGAGTCGACGAAGCGATACCGGTCTCTGCAGCTGCGTTCAATTTCACCGTTTCGGCCTGGAACTGCTTCGTGAGCAATTTGATCGTTTCCGCGATGCTTGCCGACTTTGCGGTGAGCTCTTGTGACGACGTTTCAGCGTGCTTGAGCGCCGCCTCGGCTTTCGCCTCAGCAGTGGCAGCCGCCTGCTGCTGAGCCAAAGCATCCAGTTCTCGTTCGGTCAGTACCGTCAATGCGGAGACCGCCTGGGTCTTTAGCTCGGCGTGTTCCCCCTTGATCGAAGCCAGCGACGCAACGACCGACCGAAGGGTACCGGCGGCCTGATCACGACGAGCGATGGCCTCGGCAAGCTGCTTTCTTGAGAGCTGGAGTTGTGCGTCCAAGCCCTGCATCTCCTGATCCAACTTGCCAACGCGGCTTTGGCTTGCCTGAAGACGCTGATCGTCCTTGTTTTTCTGTTTCTGAATCTCCACCAGCGCAGTTTTCGGCAACCGACTTTTCGGTGTTTGCTTTCGCCAACGCTGCTTTGGCCTGATCCAATTTTGCAATCAAGGCTTGCTCGGCCTGTTGGGCGGCATCGAGCAACGCTTGGCGTTTGGCCAGATCCGCACTGCTAGCCTGTGACATCCTCTCCATCTCCGCGACTTCCGCGATCAGAGCCTGCCGCTGCTCTTCCAATCGGGGTGGATTCGCCGCCAACTCGGAAGCCTGTTTGGGATCGGAGATCAGCCACATCAATGTGCGACCATTCCAGTCGCCGCCGACAACTTTCTCGCCATCGTGCGTGACGGCCACTTCCAGCGCCGGTTCGTTGAACGCCGGCATGGTCGCCAGGGCACTTCCGTCAGCTTTCCAAAGTTTGACGGTCTTGTCCTTCCCGGAGGTGACCAGTCGCCCATCTTTGGCCATCTCGACCCCGGTCACACCACCACCATGCGCATTGAAGCTCTTCAACAGCTTACCGGCATTCATCTCCCACATCTTGACCGTGCCATCTTCGCTGGCACTGACCAAGACGTTGGAGTCCGGTCGCCAGGTGAGCCCGCGAATCGCGCCCTTGTGACCGACGAGATCGAGAAACAGTCGACCGGTATCCGCCTCCCAGACATGCAGGCCTCCGGATCGGTCACCCGTAGCCACCAGTACTCCGTCGGGACTGTAGTCCACACAGTAAATCCAATCGGTATGTTTCTTGAGTTCGAAGGTCACTTCACCAGTCGCCGTATCAAAGATGCGCACGATCCGTTGTGGTCCACCTAGGGCAATGCGTGAGAGTTGATCGTTGATGTCCGCGCCGAACACGATGTCAAGTTCATCGCCAACTCTGAGCAATCGCTCTCCATTGCGAACGTCGTAAAGGGAAGCGGTGCCCTGAGAGGAATGCGTACCGCCGGCGACCAACAAATAGGCACCATCACGGCTAAATCGCAGGACCTGCGGGATACCGTCGGGATAGGGAATGATGCCAACCAATTCGCTATTGTCGGTGTTGTAAAGCGAAACCTGCTTCTGTCCGGCCACGGCAACCAATGGAGCCCAAGGGCTCGCAGCGAGAGCCGTCGCGGCGGCGGCGCGCTCCGTCGTCACCACAGGAACTCGCCATAGCGCCTCCGGCATGATGATCTCATCAGGTCGTCCGCCGTCGGTCGAGGTGAAGGACAAGGACGGGCCTTTTCGCTTCTTCGCTTTGCTTCCGCTGTTCTCCAGCAAACCTCCCTCAATCCATTTGCGAATCACCTCGAGCGACTCGGCTGGCAACCGCTCCTGATTCGGTGGCATCGTCGGTTCTTCGTCATGGGTCATCACCAAATAGAGCCGACTGCCCGAAGGATCTCCGAGCGACACGACGTCGCCGCTGCCGCCCCCTTCCATCAAGCCACCATAGCTGTCGATGGCCAACCCAGCTTCCGCGTCATTGGCGTTGTGGCACTTCAAGCAGTGCTGACGAAATATCGGCAGCACATGATCTGTAAAATTGACTGCCGGCGCCGGCTCTGTGGATTGCTCGCCGCGCACCATGGCAGCGGTCCCCAACAGAACGGTCAAGCTCAGTGCGGTGCGAAACATCATGTCAACTCAGTCGAAATTGATTGTGGAGGACAACCGAATCGGTTGAACCAGCATGGGGTCATTGGATCGGATCCGCACGCACGGGGCAGCGATCGGGCAGAGCGATACCTGATCGAGTCGCCGCCGGATTGCCTGCGGATCACCGGATTCGTTGCGTCTTTCTTCATCGATCGCGATCACACAACCGCGACGAAGTTCCCCCGCGCAATCGTTAGTGGTTGAAAACGAACTCTCGGGAATTGAGGACTGCCCAAAAGACATCTTCCAATCCTACTTCGGCATTGGGTGCCTGCTCGATCGAAGCCATCAACTCGGCACGTTCCGTATCGGTGGGGTACCGCGAGAGACAGCGGACAAAAAGCCGATCCAGCGCCTGCTGGGGCGTGGCGTCGTCCTGGAGCAATTCATCAATGACCTTGCCTTGCGCAATCTTGCCGCTCGTTGCACTGCCGTTGAGCAAGTGCAAGGCTTGTGACAAGGAAGGATCCGTCGAGGCCTCGCAATCACAAACCGTGGCACGGGGAGCGCGGCCGAAGGTATCGAGGAAGTAGGTGCTCGTTCGACCATCGGCAATCTGCACCGCACGAGCACCCAAAGGCAAGCCACGAAATTTCTCTTTGGTGTTTGTCACTTGGCTGACGCAATCGAGCATCATCTCAGCCGGAATTCTTCGCACCGTCGCATAGGCGTAGTTACGAGTATCGCTACGGTTGCTGTCGTTGGGGGTCGCACTGCGCTGATAGGCCTGACTATTGCAGATGTCCCGAACCAGCTGACGGAAATCGAACTTGTATTCTGCCAGCTTGTCGCCAAGTGTCTGAAACAACTCGGGGTTCGACGCGGGATTGCTGACGCGAATGTCATCGACGGGATCGACAATCCCGATTCCCATGAAGTGTGCCCACACGCGATTGGCGATGCTTGTGGAAAAGTAGGGATTCTCGGGACTGGTCAGCCACTCCGCCATGACCTCACGGCGGTCGCGACCCTTGGTGTCGGCCTGATCGCCACCTAGGAATGTCGGCGTCATGACCTGGCCGGTTACAGGATGTTTCACTTCGCCGCTGCGACGATCGTAGATGATCTTCTCGCGATAATCCTCGGCGTTCTTGGTGGCCGTCTGGCAGAAGAACGCAGCGAAGCCGTAGTAGTCATTCATCGTCCAACGATCGAGAGGATGATTGTGACATTGGGCACATTGCGTCCGGATCCCCATGAAGACCTGCGCCGCATTCTCCGCGCGTTTCAGTGTGTCTCTCTCAATCTGATAGTAGTTCGTCGCTGGGTTGCTGAACGTGCCACCGGTGGCACCAAACAATTCCCTGACCATCTCATCGATGGGAACGTTCTTGGCAAAGCTGTCGGTCAGCCATTGGTTGTACAGAAACGCAGACTTGTAGCTGACCTGATTCGTGCTCTTGATCATCAGCAACTGGGCGAACTTCATCGCCCAGATCTCGCTGAACTCCTTGCGACCGAGCAAACGCTCGATCAGGGCCGCCCGTTTGTCGGCTGCCACGTCATTGACGAACTGCTGGTACTCCTCTTCGGTGGGAAGCATCCCGGTGATATCGATCGTGACGCGCCGCAAGAACTCTTCGTCGCTGCAGAGCCCACTGGGAAGGATGCGAAGCTGATTCAGCTTCTTGCCAACGAGTTCATCAATGTAGTTGCCGGTGATCTCAGGGGCCTCGTACTGAAGATCCTCGGGCAACACCAACACCTGACGCCCCTCCGTCTTGGTCTCAAAGCGAGCCATGATGAAGGCCTCACCACGGGCTCCGGCGGTCACGTTGCCATCCTGGTCAACCTCGGCTGAGGATTCGTTGTTCGTCATGAACGCCGACAAGTTCGTGACGTCGCGAGTGGTGCCATCGGAGTAATGTGCGACCGAAATGAATCGCTGAGTGCTGCCCTCCCCTTCGATCACAGCCTGCGGCTGGAAAGATCTCCAACCGTGTCACTTTGGGTGGTGGTGTAGCGTCTGCCTGGGCTCCATCATGCAACCACTCAAGAACCGTTTGGTAGTAGACCGAGTCCTCGCCAAAGAGCTTGCCACCGCTGTGCGTGACTTTGCCGGTGGCTTTGGTCAGAAACAGACTCTCTTCAGGAACAGCCAGGTTGATCCGTCGCATGCCAATCTCGCGAGTGATGCGAGTGTAGTCGCCGGCCGGATCGTAACCAAACAGACTGATCATGAATCCATCCTTGCCCCTCGCGGCTCCGTGACAGCTGCCCGTATTGCAGCCGCTACGGGTCATGATGGGAACGATGTCCTTTTCAAAGCTGATCGGCAGCTTCTCTGCGCTGCGAGTGATTTTGACGGGGATCCGAATCTGGCTGCCACGAAAATCGCAAATCAACTCGGTCTGACCATCGGCAACGGGGAGTACCTGGTTCCCATCGATGCGGGCAATCTTCTCGTCGGCGAGTGTCCAGCTCGCGTCGGCGGTCACATCGAGTGTGACGTCATCGACGCGACGAGCCACCGCGATGAAGGATTGGTAGTCACGAGCGGTGGTCAGATCGATCGACTCCGGATAGACCGTGAGATCGAGGTCTGGCTTGGCCTGGGCGCCAGATTTGTCAAGCAGTGCCGACGCTTTGGGGGCCGACGCTTTGGGGGCTGACGCACTGGTCGCCGTTGCGTTGGGTGTGGTCGGCGCCGGCTCGGCGGCATGACCGGCTGCAAACGCGAACATCACGGCCACGAGTGGGGCAGGCACGGATAGTCGATGCATGATGACGATACCTTCGAGACTGTCGAGTCTTGTCCATTTTGCTGAGCCGATCCGATCCGCCAGCAGAAAAACTGTTTTCGGTTGTTGGGACTGGTGAGCTAAGGCTTCGCTTGTGACTGTTGTTCGTGCAGCAAGCGAAGCTGCTCGAGTCGGCTGAGGGGCTTCTGTTGGGCCGGCTTGGCACGTCGGCCTTCTTCGCATCCCCGCTCGTCGCGGCCGGCTTGGCAGCGGGAGCGGGAAGTGGCTTGTCGATCTGCAGGATGCCGGTTCCTTCGGTCTGTCGAATCAGACCCTTGGAATCGGTGATGGTCGCCCGAACCACAAGCGACTTGTGCTGTCCGACTCGAGCACTCTCCTCGATCTTGATCGGAAACACGACCTGCTCACTGTCATTCTTGACTTCCATTTTTGGTTGCTCGCAGACCACGCCCGCTGGCAGGCCGAGCAACTCAAGTTCGCAGGTCCCAGGGAACTCACGATTGACTTCGACATCAATCACGACGCTGGCTTGCATGCCGAGCTCTGCGGAGGTTTTGGGGAAACCGAAGTTGAAGAACTTGTCTGCGATCTCCACCACTGTCGGCTCTGTGGCGATCTCGTTTCCCGCTACCGATGCATAGGCGATGAGCGGCCAGGTTCCGATCGCGGCCGACCCGTTGGCGGTCAAGGGGATCGTCGCTTGGTCCTGGCCTTTGGCAATTTTGATATTCGTACTCGAACCGATCCCTGGAGGGTTGTAGAGCATTCGGATCGGGACATCCGCATCGAGACCGCCGCGATCGATCTTCACGAGCACATCCATCGAGCCGTTTCGAACGATTGGCACTTCGGGCTGAACGATTTGAATGCTGCAAGGCATTGCCTCAATCACCGCAACGGCCGCACGATCGGAGTTGTAGTCGTAGACGACATTGTTGTTCAAACCGATCAGCAATTGATGCCGCTGCGTGAACCTGCCGACGATTGGATTGTCGGGGATCTTGCCCACGAAGTTGACCAAGCGACCATCCAGTTTGGCATCAGCAGTCGCCGACAGCAGAAGTGGGACCGTGCTTTGATTGGCCGGCATCTGAATCGGTGTGATCGAAACACCTTCGGGTAGATTCAATCCTTCGATATCGATCGCTCCCCCGACACCGCGACGCGCCGCACTGATCATGACCGCGGCACGGTTCCCCTTGGGAACGTTGATCTGAGTCGCCTCGTAGCGTCGTCGGTCGGGCAAAGTCAACGTCAGCTCAGGCTCGCTAAGCTTGACCTCGAGTCGATAGGCATACCCGGGACCTCCACCACGGAGGTGATCGTTGATCCCGATGTGATACTTGCCGTCTTCTGGGACCTTGTATTCGAGGAAGCTGTCGGGTCCTCCCGAATCATCATTGCCGCCAACCCGACCACCCTTTTCGTTGTAGACATTGATGACTCCATCGAGCGACGAACGGAGCACCTTGCGGCCATACAACTTGATGTTGAGCGTCTGGCCTTTCTTGGCATCGAAGCTGAAGAAATCGGTGTCGTCCGGCTCACCAATGATTCCACAGAAAGCGGCGGGCATCGGGCCATGTGTCGATTGCTTGAACGAGCCATTGGGCTCGCTCTCGATCACGTTCGGCATGGGCTGAACACGGATGTAATTCGGCGAAGGGCTAACCCCTTGCTCGTTGGAAACGACGAGCGGATAAGCGTCCGAGACTTCGCTCGGTAGCTGAACTTTCTCGATCCAGGCTTCCCCACTGACTGAAATGAAGGTCATGTCCACGACTTCGCCCGGAGGTCCACCTGCGGGAACCACCGCGATCGGTCGCGGAAAGGAACCCAGGTGCAAGCGATAGCGATCGTTGTTACCACCGAACGAGCTGTCGCGAACGACGATGATGTAGTCACCGTCAGCCGGCGCCTCGATCGAGCAGAGGCAGTCCTGCTGAAGCAGAGGGGCGTCGTCGCTGGTCGCCAACTCGAAGCGATCGGAATTCAGGATCGCGATGTAGGGATCGAAGAAAGGATTGCTTCGCCCCTTCTTGATACGAACCCCTTCCAATTCCGCCGTCAGCCGCTGGCCCTGCTTGAGCTTCACAAGGAAATAGTCCTCGTCCTCTCGAGCCACCGCGCCCTCGATTGTGACATTGGTGTCGATCGTCTGCGGGCTGGCAAAATCACTGTTGGGTTCGATCTCGTCGACGGTCGGCATCGCCCCAACCCCAAACAAAAAGACGTTGCTCAGTCCGGTCTCGGTGACCAGTCGCATCGGATAGAGGCCCGGCAAGGTTTCGGCCGGCACTTCCAATTCCAGCTCCACGCTCTTGTCATCCACAGGCTTGAGCGACACCACGTTCACTCCCGGATGATCGATCAACAGCTGATGCCCGTCGCTTCAAACGAACACCGTGTAGCACCACCTTCTGTGTCGTTCCCGCGCTGCATGCCACGCGGCGTCGAACTGACAACCTCTGGTCGGTAGGCCTGAACAACCGAAGCGAAGCCGAAGACTGCGAGGCAGCTGGCCGTGACGAGGAGGTTGTTTCGCATGTCAGACATGGGAGGCAATGGAGTCTTGAGTCGAAAACCGTGGATGGAAAGCAGTCTTACGCGATGATGTCGGTCAACACCTTTCCACCATCGACGATCTCGATCGGTCGATCCCCGGGGGCCATCAGTTCCTTGTCCGCAACGATTCCAAGTTGGTGGTACATCGTGGTGGCAAGATCCTGCGGACCAACCGGATCGAATTCTGGTTCGGAGGCGGTCGCATTGGAGGCACCGTAGATTGTGCCCCCCTTGATTCCGCCACCGGCCAACATCACGCTGAACACTTTGGGATAGTGGTCGCGACCCGCATCCTTGTTGATCTTCGGTGTCCGTCCAAACTCGCTGCTGACCATGACCAGAGTCGACTCCAGCAGCCCGCGCTGTTCGAGATCGAGGATCAGTTGCGACAAGGCCTGGTCCAGCGGCGGCATCGTATTGCGCATCGCCGCGGTGATTCCTTGATGCATGTCCCAACCGCCGTAGGTCAACGTCACCAACCGGCAACCTGCCTCGACCAGGCGACGAGCCATCAGCAACCTTTGCCCAGCTTGATTGACTCCGTAAGCCTCCTTCATTTTTTGATCTTCTTTGCCTAGATCAAACGCCTCCTTGGCCTCGACCGATCCCAACAGGCTGTAGGCGCGCTCATAGAAGGTGTTCATGGCGGTCACACTGTCGGCACTCGTTAGCGAGCTGAACTTCTTGTTGACCGCATCCAAAGCCGCTTGACGACGCTCGAACCGCGCTTCGTCGACACCCTTGTAAAGGTCCAGGTCGCGAACCTTGAAACCATTGGAAGCAGGATCGCTCCCGAGCGAGAACGGCCCATAAGACGAACTCAGATAACCGGTACCGGCAAACTCGTTCGGTTGATTGGGGATGCAGATGTAGGGCGGTAGATTGTTCCGAGGACCATACTCGTGACTCACCACCGCGCCAAAGCTCGGGTACTTCAATGCCGGACTCGGCTTGTACCCAGTGAACATGTTATGCGTGCCCCGCTCATGAGCCGCCTCACCGTGAGTCATCGATCGAATCACACACAGGCGGTCGGCGATCGAAGCCAGCTTGGGTACCGACTCGGCAAAAATCTCACCCGTGTTCGTTTTGACCGGCTTCATTTCCCCACGATACTCCAAGGGGCTGTATGGCTTTGGATCCCAGCTTTCCTGGTGCGCCATTCCTCCGGGAAGGTAGACGTGGATCACGCTCTTGGCCTTGGCCTCAATGAAGTCGTAATGCTTCTGCTCCGCCGCTGCCTGCTCCATCCACAGCAGCTGGGGCAGGGAAATTCCCAGACCGCCGAGGCTACCGGCGGCGAGAAATCCACGACGGCTAAACGAATTTCCCTGACAACGCATTATTGAGATCTCCCGTGAGGATGACTGAACGGTCGAGGTTGTAACGACCTCGATCGGGCAATCGTACTCGTACGATCGAACGGGGTCGTTGGATGGAAGTCACATGAACCGAGGCGGCAGAAGTCGAACTTCGAACCGAGCTCGCGATGGTCAAAACTTGCGATCACCAGGGGGCAGGCGGAGGCAAGTTCATCAGTGGAGGCGGGCTTTGCCACGTCAATCGCGACAAAGTGGGAGGGGTGTGGAGGCATCTAGTTTAATCCCTGCAGACCAATCAGACACCCTAAATTCTTGCGGGAGGCTACCCGATCTGAGGGCAAAGGTCAATCTGCCCAAGGCAGCGAGACGACCGACAAGTCGGCAAGCCGGCCACCCACCCCGCCCCCCACTGGGGTCGGGGTGTGGCTCGTTACAGGAAGCCAGTGATCTTTCAAAGCGAAGATCGTTCTCGAAAAGAGCTCAATGGACGACCGGAATCGTTTCGATGGTCGCCAGCATTTTTCGTCGGCAGGCCTTGGCATGCTCATGCAGCAAGATGCCGTCCTTGGCAACTTGTGAATGGCGACGAGACTTCCAGAAAACTGCCGGACAGAACATCAATCCCAGCAGCATCCAGCTAGAGGGCTCCGGAACAGGACTGACCGACGCCCCGCCGAGCGTCAGATCGACATGATCCAGGGCCCACTCGTCCCGGCTGCCTGTCCCTGCAACATCATCCAGTCCCCAACGCAGGAAAATCGAGGAACCGCTCGCAAGATTCAATCCACTCAGACTGGCGTTCCGATGGGTGGCGACCCACTGCGGGCTTGTGGCCGCGGTCGAGTTCGACGTCACGTCAAGACTGCCGAGCGATTGATAGTTGACGTCGTCGGACGAATACGAGAACGCAAACAAGCTCGACCGATCGCCGTCGTTCCGCACCAAGACCTGGTAGGCGAGGTCGAGTCGATCGACGAGCACGCCCGTCGCGTTGGTCACCATCAGCGTGGCCCAACCGGGCGTCAGATCAGAACCAATGGGTTGAAATCCAAGGGTCCAATTGGATGCCGTTCCCGGATCGACATCGAAGCCATAGATTCCTCCCGTCGAGACGCCGCCGGTGGAACTGCCTCTGGCAAAGTCCCCCGAAGTGAATGTGCCGCCAAAGGTTCCCGCCCCCTCACTCAACCCTTCGATCCGCCAGTGATCGGAATCGAGTTGTGTCGACGAGGGATCGGGCGCCAAACCGTCCCCTTGATAGCCGTCAAAGCCAAGGTGGACGGCCGTTCCGATGGTGGAAACCATCAGTCCGGCAGATGCCGAGGTCCCGTCAAGCAGAGAAAGCGATGCAACGAGACCGACAAACAGAGAGTGCTGACAAATACCCATCATTGTGCCCCATGTGGTATTGGTGTCGCGAAAGAACAGTCGTGTCGCAGTAAGATAATGATTCCCTCAACGAATTCAACATCTTGTCACCGAATTCGTGAATCAATGGCAGCTTCGCACCCTACCGTAGGCGAGTCTCTCCGAGGCTCGAAAGATTGGCAGCAAAGCTGCGGGTGTCCGGCTTGGAAATGCGGACCTACACTCGTACTCGACACAGCAACGCTGCGCATGTCCGCTTTGGTGTCGCCTCACTCGATGTAAATGCTGTCAATTCAGTGCGTTCAGACGGAGTCCTTTCACATCGCCATCCACAAGACTCGCTTTCGTGGCTTTCAATTGCAGTTTGAGAACGAAGAGGCGACCGAATCGATGCTTCGCGCGATCGACGAGTTTCCATCTTTCTTCACGCCCAGCGGACTCTCGCCACTGATCATCGACTGCGGCGCCAACATCGGGGTGTCGGTACTCGAATGGAAGTATCGCTGGCCGATGTCGCGAGTGATCTGTTTCGAACCCGACCCGTTTGCCTTTGCGCTCTTGAAGGCCAACATCGATCTCAATGACGTGCCGGGGGTTGAGTGTGTGCAGGCCGCATTGGCCGACTTTGATGGACAGGCCGCGCTGCATGGCGACTTGGGACGAGGTGCGGATGCTCGCGGCAACTCGCTGCGAAGGTCATGGGGAAACCGCCAAGATTCGCAAACGGTTGAGGTCCGCTGCATCCGGCTCGCGCCCTACCTGATGCGAGAGCCGGTTGCCTTTTTGAAGCTCGACATTGAAGGTGCCGAGGAGGCAGTGCTTCGGGACTCGACCGCGGCGCTGGCATCGGTCGACGCGGCCTACGTCGAAGTCCACGAAACGGAGGAGCTGGTCACGACCAACGCCTTGGAGCGAATTGAGCGGATCCTTCATGAATCGGGCTTCCAAACCGAACACGAATCTCGCTTCGGGCCCCACGCGCTGCCTGCCCATTTGCAAGGGTGGCAGGAGCAGGTGGGAGCACGACAGTCCCAGCTGCTTTGTTGGCGAAACGACAAGGATCAAGCCTAACAGCCGAGGAGAAGCCGGGCTTGACGTGTGATTTCGGCTTGCGGGCCTGTTATACTTCCGAGCTTGTCACTTGTTTCTCCACCTGCGTTTCTCCTTGATCGTCGCAGCTGTGAAGTCTTATCCATTTCTCGATCCGCCAACCAAACCAGGCGACCTGGGCCAGCTCGGTCACTATCGGGTGATTGATGCAATCGGCAAGGGCGGAATGGGGCATGTGTTTCGTGCGGAGGACGTCAAGCTCAAGCGAGCCGTGGCGCTGAAGGTGATGAACCGTAAGATCGCGGCGACACCCCACAGTCGACGTCGGTTCCTGCACGAAGCGCGGGCGATGGCGGCAGTCCATCACGACAACGTGGCGACGATCTTCGAAGTCGGTGAGAGCAAGGGCACGCCCTTCATGGCGATGGAGATGCTGCATGGCTCGACGCTGGAGGATCTGAACCATAGCAATCGCCAACTCGGCTATGAGGAGATCATTGAGCTCGCCCGACAAATGTCGAAAGGTCTCGCCGCTGCCCATGCGAAGGGAATCGTGCATCGTGACATCAAGCCAGCCAATATTTGGGTCGAAGAAGATTCCAACCGCGTCAAGATTTTGGACTTCGGACTGGCTCTCGCTTCCTCTCCGATCGATCACCTGGCCGGTCGTGGCGCTGTCGTCGGGACACCGGGTTACCTTTCACCGGAGCAAGCGAGATCGGAACCTCTGGATGATCGCAGCGATCTATACAGCCTCGGTGTGGTGCTCTATGAGCTTTGCACGGGAAGGTTGCCAAGTGATGCGAAAACTGTTCCCATTCAACTGATCTCGATCTTGGTCCATCGACCGCCGCCCATCGAGGAATTCAACGAAGAAATTCCTGAGCCGCTCCGCAATCTGATCCATCGCCTCCTGCGCAAGGAGCCCCGTACCCGTCCTGGATCTGCCAAGCTTTTGCTTGAACAACTGGACACAGTGGAAGGGGAATGCCACGTCAAGAGCGAGGTAGCTCAGGCGATCAACAAACTGCAACTTGGGCTGCAAGAGGTCGTGGGCAAGAACAACGCGTCTTCGATCTTCGATGTCGAAGTCGTGCCCGAGGTGCTGGCCGATCCATTGGCCGCCTCCCCTGCCCCGCCCGCGCCGACTGCGGCGTTGACAAGGACACCGACTCGGCCGACGCCACTGAAACCGACAGCCGCTTCCCCGCCAGCATGGATGGCATATTGGCCTTTGGCCGCGGTCGTGGCGGTGCTCATGATCGCCCTCCCCTTGCTTACCTTCGCCTTCACCGGTGTCGGCCGAAGCAACAGGCCCACGTTGATCGTCGATGATCCCGTCTTGATGACATCACCGCAACCAACACCAGCGATCACAAGACTCTCCCCCAAGCCATCCGATTCGGAACAAGCCGTTGCCATCAAGTCAGAGGATCGCAGCGGCCAGGATCGAACGATTCAGAATCGCAGTTCCCAGAGTCGCAGTGAGGAGCCAAGCGATCGAGCTAACTCCGCCACGGTCTCAAACGAATCGACCAATCGCCGTCACAATCGCGCAGCGGTTCAACCCGCGTCTCAGGTCGCGAAGCCCGTCATTGAGAACCGGGGCACTCCAGACCGCGTTTCTCGAGAAGGGGTCAATCAATACCCGGCAGCTGAAAACCCCGTCTCCCCCTCGTCGCCATCGTCCCCCTCGACTCAACTCGCTTCGGCAGGGAGGAAGGCAGGATTGAATTCTGGGACGGCACCACCGCACACCGCTGCCAAGCCGGCCGCCGTCGAGCGGGGTTTAGCCGCAACACCGACGTCCGACTCGAGGCCAGAAGCTTCCGGGGCCGCTGAACCGCCAGCGGCGAAAGGAGAATGGACCACGATCTCAACCGCAGAAGGTCGCGGGGCAGATGCCATGGTCCAGAATGGATCGAACCAAACTTTTGGATCGAACCTCAGCCTGGGCGTTCATACTCGCGGTCGCATCGAGAGCAACCACAGTTACTTGCGATTCGATTTGGCAGCGATCGAGGAGACGAGGCGTTGGGCCGACGCAGCCCAATTGGAGCTGACGGTGATCGGAGACGAACGTCCCATCGGCGCCAGCCTGCGTGTGTACGCGGTGGATGTCGAAACGTGGCCCGAAGCCACGGTCAATTGGCGGAGATCGTATTACTCACCGAGGGGTCTCGATTCCCTTCCCCTGTTGGCGGAGATCACCGTGGGTCGAGACGTGGAGCCCAAGGACGAGGGGAAGAATGTGATTCGAATCTCCTCTCCTCAGCTGGCCGATGCGATCGCCAACGCCAAACATGACACGCTGACCTTGGTGATCGCAGGATCGGGGTTTGAGGACTCGATCCTACGATTCATCAGCCGGGAAAGGTCGGCCTCCGAAGCCCCACGACTCGTGGTTCGGACGCCGATTGAGCCGCCAGAACCAGCGCGCGGGCAGGGCGGCAGGCGGCGCGGCGGCAACCGGCCAATTCGTTGATCGCTTCGATCTTCTCAGAAAAGCTGGCAGGATCTTCTAAGGATCTCCTTGGGGAACCGTTCTTACTCTTGCAGGGACGGACACGCATCCAGCTGCGACCGAGTCGCAATGAACGCAACCAGCACCCAATCGGACGAGGCTTGGCTAAGCCTCGTGTTCCACGAGCACCAGCGACCGTTGCTGGCGTACGCAACCCATTTGATGGGTGACGTCGATCGGGCTGGCGACATTGTGCAGGACACCTTCGTTCGACTCTGTTCCCAACCACGCGATCAGGTCGAGGGGCATGTCCGTCAATGGCTCTACGCCGTCTGCCGCAACCGAGCTCTCGATGTGCTGAAGAAGGAGAATCGAATGAAAACCCTTGACGAAACGGCGAAAGCTCAGGCCAGCCCCGAGGCGAATCCCCAGAGTCTTGCCGAGCAGCACGAGACGGCGATTCAAGCCGACTCCCTGATCAGCAATCTACCGGGACGACAACAAGAAGTCATTCGTCTGAAGGTGGAGGGTGGCTTGAGCTACCAACAGATCAGTGAGCTAACCGGCCTGAGCATCAGCAATGTCGGCTATCTGCTCCACACCGGCTTGAGGTCGATCCGAACCCGACTCGCCACCATCGAATGACCTCGCCACCGAACATCTCGCCTCACTCGCTCGCGAAGCGACCACCCGCACAAACAAGGTACGAAACAGATGAACGAAACTCATGATGACCGTCGTGTCACCGACTATGTCTTCGGCGAGCTACCACCGGAACAGTTGGCAGCGTTCGAACAGGAACTTGCGCAATCGCCGCAGCTACGTCAGGAAGTTGACGCGATCCGAGACGCGGTGGCGGCACTGCAAAGTGAGTTTGAATCTCGTAGCCCGGCCGTCTCCCCCGCTCAACGTCGTGTCGTGGAAGATGCGATTGAACAGCGAGCGAAGTGGCAAGTCTCGGCCGTTGCTCCCCAAGCGACGCATGGCAGCGATCATGCAAGGAGCCGTTTTGCCGTCGCTGGCGTGCTGGCCGCAAGCGTGCTGATTGCCGCGGGATTGACCTTTCCCCTCTGGCGGTCACAAACGCCGACTGAGATCTCGATGCATTCCACATCGAATCGACCGTCCAAACCTGACGCAACCAAAGCTTCGCGAGCGCCGGATGACCAATCCAACGGTATCCGGGAATCGGCCCTGGGACGCGGCCAAGACGCTTTGGCGATCGATCGCCAAGGGGTCGCGTTCAATGAGGGACTCGAAGTGGAGGAGGAAAACCTTTCCTCAATGCTTCCCTCGCTGGACGCGATTGAATCCGCGAGCCGAATGTCGGCCAGGGGGAGTCAGTCAGCCAACCAACCGGACAGCAGCGATCCCTTCTCGGACGTGCGTGAACTGGAGGAGAGCCTTGGTGTCCCCGGAGGAGGACTCCCAGGTGATCCCTTGGCAGAGCCAGCAGCGGTACTCGGGGACATCAGGGATGGGGAGGTTCGTGATGGGGACAGGGATTACCTGTTTGCCGCCGACGAAGACGCCCGTGAGTATTTCGGCCGTGCGGGCAAAGCCCTTCGGTCCGATGCGCAAGCTGGCGGCATGGGGGGCGGGAGCGGCAAGATGAGTGGACTCGAATCACAAAGTGATGGAGCGAGCGCACTCGATGGACTGGCTACCGGCGAATCAAAGGTTCTCGCCGATGACATCGCTCCGTCCGCTCAGCCCTCCCAATGGTCCCTGAATTTGGAAACGGAAGCAGACTCAATCGCGGCCGTGACAGGGATGCAGAGCATGATGGGAGGAATGATAGAGACCGAGATGGAGATGGACGCTGAGCAGATGGACGACATGATGATGGAACTGGAGCCGATGCAAATGGGAATGAATTTTGGAATGCAAATGTCGGGCGACATGCCGCTCGACGTCGCCGGCAATGCCGTGCGGGGCAATGCCGTGCGGGACGGCGACATCAGGGAGGGCGGCGTCCGCCAGCGGGCGAAACAGCAGGCGATCGATGCGACCGCAGATCGTTATGCTCGGATCAACGACAATCCCTTCGTCGACGTCGGCCAGGCTCCCCTCTCGACGTTCTCGATCGATGTCGACACCGCGTCGTACTCGAAGATCCGCAGCCTGCTGCAAAGCAATGTCCTGCCACGACCCGATGCCGTGCGTATCGAAGAGCTACTCAATTACTTCGACTACGACTATCCGGCTCCTCAGGATTCTCATCCCTTTGCCGCAGTGATGGAAATTGCTTCGTGTCCTTGGAATGCCGAACACCGATTGGCGAGGATTGGGATTCAGGCCAGAGAAATCGAAACGCAGCGCCCTTCCAGCAATCTGGTCTTCCTACTCGATGTTTCCGGATCGATGGATGATCCGGCCAAGTTGCCATTGGTGGTCGAAGGGATGAAGCTCCTGACCAATCAGCTCAACGAGAACGACAAGGTGGCGATCGTGGTCTATGCAGGAGCCGCTGGCATGGTCCTGGACGCAACACGCGGCGACAAGAAGCAAGCGATCACCGCCGCGCTTGATCGACTCAGTGCGGGTGGAAGTACCAATGGTGGTCAAGGCATCGTCCTGGCTTACCAGATCGCTCGCGATCACTTCATCAGGGGTGGAACCAACCGAGTGATCCTCTGCTCCGATGGCGACTTCAATGTCGGGGTCACCGGGACCGAAGAGCTGATTCGAATCGCCAAGGAAAATGCGGGATCCAACATCTTTCTCTCCGTTCTCGGTTTCGGTACCGGAAACCACAATGATGAGATGATGGAACGACTCTCCAATGAAGGCAATGGAAACTACGCGTTCATCGACAGCAAACGCGAAGCGGAGAAGGTCTTCGTGGAGGAACTGGGGAGCACCCTGGTCACCGTCGCCAAGGACGTCAAGATCCAGATTGAG
This sequence comes from Pirellulaceae bacterium, assembly GCA_963767665.1. Lineage (GTDB taxonomy): Bacteria > Planctomycetota > Planctomycetia > Pirellulales > Pirellulaceae > Rubripirellula. The sequence goes on along the minus strand of CAVYFC010000008.1, from coordinate 794,740 downwards.
TTCAATCCCAAGCAAGTCAGCCAGTATCGCTTGATTGGGTACGAGAACCGAAGACTCAAGGATGCTGACTTTGCCAACGACAAGAAGGATGCTGGAGAAATCGGAGCCGGACACACGGTCACCGCCTTGTACGAACTGGTTCCCGCAGAATCGAGCGCTGACGCAGTACCGTCGAAGAAACGGCTTCGCTATCAGGAGCCCACGGTGCTTAGCGAACGAGGCGACAGCAATGAAACGCTCACCCTGAATCTGCGTTACAAGCAACCCGATGGTGAGACCAGCACCTTGATCGAGATCCCGGTCGAAGACAGCGGCAAGCGTTTCCTGCAAACCGATCGTGACTTTCGTTTTGCAGCTGCCGTGGCCGGGTTTGGCATGCTGCTCCGCAACTCACCCCATCGAGGCGACCTGAGCCTCGAGGAAGTCCATACGATGGCGATCGATGGTGCCAAAGGAGATGACTTCGGTTATCGAAACGAGTTCGTTGAACTTGTCAAACAGGCACGTACGCTGCGGGGTGAATAGCGTGCGGTTGAGGTCTCCAGCGAGTGAATGGAATCCCTCCCGTAGGCGAGCCTCTCCGAGACTCGAAAGTCACGCAGCTCTGCTGCCTGTTTTGTGCGAGTCTCGGAGAGGCTCGCCTACGGTAGCACATCGTAAAATTCACGAGTCTCGGAGAGACTCGCCTACGGTCGCTAGACGAGTCGGCAATGGCTGAGGATCTCGTCGGCGGTCGCTCGGTAGCCCACGTAGAAAGGTCCGAACTCGGCATACTTTGCACTCGCTTCGTCGAAACGCATCTTGTAGACGATCTCGCGCAGGTGCTCCGGGTTTCGCGCCCATAACGTCACCAGCCATTCCCAATCGTCCAGTCCAACTCCGACGCTGATCAGCTGGCTGACTTTCCCAGCGAACGCAATCCCGCTCTGTGCATGCTCGGCCATCATCGCGTTACGACGGCTGAACGGTTCGCTGAACCAGTTAGCGCCGACGACGCGACTCTTGTTCATGGGATAAAAACAAGCCGCCGGCCAGTCGGGGATCTCAGGCCGCAACCGTTGCTCGTTCATCATCGGAAGCCGTCGCTCGTACGCGTTGACCTTGGCCGCAACCTCCGGCGAATCGGGATCCGCGCCGCCAGCAACAAGTCGCTCTCGAAAACGCTCGACCGTCGGCACGTACTCACTGATCTCGCTCATCGAGACAAACGACCAGGTCGCTTCCACATAGCGGCCAAGGGAGGGAGCGACGATCTGTTGATGCACCCCATCCACCTTGGCTGGATCGGGATCCATCACCATCACGCAAAAATCGGCTCGATGACCGCTGGTCCAGTAAGAGACCAACCTTGCCGGCGCCGATGATTCGGGCGGATGCAAGGCATCACGCAACTGCTGCTGGCAAGCCGCTCCCAATGTCGACTCCACTTGCTCGCGGCGAAACCGATAGAAGTAGTGACCGCAATGCCAGCCGTTGGTCGGGATGACCGAAGGTTCCGGCAGCGGCTCGCCGCGGCGAGCGTGCTGGGGTGCCCCAGCCTGTGTTGAACCAGCATCAGTTGACCCAGCATGAGGCGGGCCGGAATTTGGGGGACGAGTTGGAGAGCTCGGAGAATTCATCGCGGCGTGTCAGGGGAGGTGGTGTCGTGGCTCGATGCGACTCTCAGGCAGCATCGTCCCTCCATCCTACGACGACCATCACGCCACGGGGAGCCACCTACCGCAACCGCCACTCCTTGCCACGATCTCGGTAGCCGTGGTGTCGAGTCCATCGACGCGTCCCACTCGCGCCGAAATAGCCATAGGAGTAGGGCGACTTCCAAACCTCACGTTGCGCGGCATCAGGAATCACCGCGGGGGGCACCTGCTGGGCATGATGATGCAGCAGGTGGGGAACCGGATCGAGCGGGTTGGAAGAGACCACGTTCGCTTTCGCGCTGCGGGCCGGATGCATCTGCAAGTGCTGGCCATCGGGGTACTCGATTCTCGGCGATTGAATGATCTGGTGAGCGTGCATCGGCGGCGCATAGGCGATGCCCGAGGCGGACGGAAGCTCCAGCACGGGGGTTGCCCCGATCGGCTCGAGGTACTGCACCTGCAGATAGGGCTGCGAGGTCGCACCGCTTGACGAGGTCTCGTCAGCAATCTGGCTGGGGCGAACCGGTGACACCCAAGTGGGCGCGCCAACGATCGGCTCGGATGAGGGAACTGATTGTGCTAGCAATGCCGTGGGTGTGGCGAGGACGAAGATCGGCAAGAAGGCTGAGATCTTGACCCGGCGCGTGAACATGGCTCTCTCGGCAAACTGGAACAACGAAGCAGACTTTGCGGGCTCGACACATTTTTAGGATCGGCTAAGTTTGCCGGTAATCTGTAGCGATTCTGCGTGAACCGCTTGGAACGTGAGCGCCGGATGCCCAGCCTGTCGGATGCTCAGAGTGACCGATGCCCAGAGATTCGTGGCGGACAGAGATTCGGGCGGACAGAGATTCGGGGCGGACAGTGGACACGAGCTGCCTTGGCAATTCAAACGTCCTGAGAGAATGAGAGAATCGGTTCCCAAGCATTTTCCCGATTGCTCTGGCATTGCCTGGGTGCTGATCGTTAAGGTCGGAAGGCGATGGTCCGCCAGCCGGGTGCCGGATGGAACGATTGGATGGATGCCTCAGACGTCTCGGAAACCAATGAGCTCCGGGCACTCAAAACGGCGATAGTTGAACGGAGACTAGGCGGGAGGTGACCCGCTGACCCAACGAACGGAAGCTGCCATGAAAATCCCTCGCCGCCGATTCATTGCCTCGCTCGCCGCCCTGACCACTGGTGCGGTCGTTGCGGACGTCCGAGCTGACGATCCACAGTTTGTCGAACCGGTACACCGAGTCGCCAACGCCGCGGCGAGCCTGGAACCGACACCGGTGCATCCTCTGGACCGTGCGTTGGACATTGCTCGCGCAGGATTGGCCGGTTGCCGCTCCAACGTGATCGATTACACCGCGATCCTGGTCAAGCGGGAACGAATTGACGGGGTTCTGGGCCAACACGAATTCATGTCGGTGAAGGTCCGCAATCGCAAGGTCAATCAAGGGCAACTTGTTCAGCCCCTCAGCGTCTATCTGAGCTTCCTCAAGCCCTCGTCGGTCCAAGGGCGGGAAGTGATCTTCGTCGAAAACCAGAATGATGGAAACATCGTGGCCCACGAAGGCGGGTTCAAGGGCAAGTTCCTGCCGACGGTCACCATCCCGCCGGACGGGATGTTGGCGATGCGCGGACAGCGTTATCCGATGACCGATATCGGTGTCGAAAACCTGATCGTCAAGCTGATCGAGCGAGGCGAGCAGGCAAGGCAGTTCCCCGATGTGCAGTGTGAGTTTCGCAAGAACGCGCGGGTCAAAGATCGCGTCTGCACCGTCCTTGAGGTGACTCAGCCCACCAAGCATCCACAGCTGGACTTCTTCAAGGCTCAAATCTTCATCGATGACGAGCTGAACATTCCGATTCGCTACATCGCCTACGATTGGCCGGCTCGCGAAGGGGCTCCTTTGGAAGTCTTGGAAGAGTACAACTACTTGGATCTGAAGGTGAACGTCGGCCTCACCAACGCTGACTTCGATCCTAGAAACCCCAACTACAACTTCTATTCGAAGTAGTTAGTAGCTGACGAGCATCACGCTTCTTCGGGGCATGGCCGTTCGGTACGCCCCTTGTTCACTCGCTCGAACCGGGCTTCATCCACCCTCCGGGAGGGTCGGACGCGGTAGCGGCCGGGGAGGGAGCACTACTTGGGCGTCTCACCCGTGTCTTTGCCACCCTTGTCGGAAGTCGGTCTCGGTGGCCTGGGCAGCGTGAACCGTTCGCGGGTCCGCACGTAGTCGTTGCCACCCATGCGCCCAATTGTGTCGAGTTGTTTGGCATCGAAATCGCCGTCAGCATCCATTAGCCGGTCGGCGAGGTGAATCCAAACGATCCGGCCGATCACCAGGTTGGCACCTCCTGGTCCGGTACCAAGAGTGATCGCCTGAAGCAATTCGCACTCCATCGCTGCGGATGCGTTTGCCACGCGGGGCGCTGAGACGACTTGACAACTCGCCTTCTCGACCGCGGCGAGTTCGAACTCATCGACGTCAGCGTCCCATTCGCTGGAAGTCATGTTCATCGCCTCGGCATCCGACTCGGTCACAACGTTGACGACGAACTGCCCGCTGGACAAAACGTTCGCCAGCGTGTCTTTCGCTCTACCGGATCGATTGTTGGCAGGACAAAACAAGACCGTCGGTGGGTTGGCCCCCAACCCGCTAAAGAAGCTGAACGGCGCCAGATTCGCGATCCCCGTATCAGACAGAGTCGATACCCAGGCAATGGGTCGTGGCGTGATCAGACGCACCATCCACGTGTAGAGATCGCGTGTGGCAAGGTCGGCAGGATTGATCTGCATCCGAGATCTCCTCAACGCGAATTCAATGATTCGCGCCGTTGCGATCAGCCAGCAACGTGGTCATGACATGATGAAGTGGGGCGGTCGCACTGAGACAAAACTTCGGCATCCAGTCATCAAGTGGAGAACCGTCGTAGGCAGTCAACGTGGCGCCCGCTTCTCTCGCGATCACAATCCCTGCGGCGCAGTCCCACGGCGCGATGCTGGTCGCCCAATAAGCGTCCAGACGACCGGCCGACACGTAGCACATGTTCAGCGCACAGGAACCCAATCGCCGCAGCGAACGGCACTGCTCAAGAATCCTTACAAACCTCGCCACTTCTGGGTCGGTGCCCCGGACTCCGGCGGGGAAACTACAGGCCACCAACGCCTGACCGAGTTCGGTGCAGTCGCTTGCGCGAAGCGGTTGGTCATTGCACGACGCGCCCTGACCATCGATCGCAGTGAAGAGCTCATCGGCGACAGGATCATAGATCACTCCCAACCTCATCTTGCCCTCCGCGTAGAGACCGATCGAGACCGCGAATGACTGCAGTCGGTGAACGTAGTTGACCGTTCCGTCGAGCGGATCGACGACCCAGCAAGGGGGCGCATCGCAATCGCCGCGACGAACCGCCGTCGGTCGGTTCGTTCTCCCCCTCCTCTTCACCCACGAAGAGGTATTGGTCAAAGGCTTCCATCAAGATCGACCGAATCGCCTGCTGCGATGCCAGATCCGCATCGGTGACGAGGTCCTTCGGACCTTTCTCGCTGACGACACGATCGATTCGGCGCGACATCAACTCGCTGCGCACCTGCCCTGGCCGCTTCGATCGCGACGCTCAAGTGTTGCTGGTTCATCCGGCAGCGGGTCCACTGAAGTCTGATACGAATCCACTTCCTGATGACTCCGGTCCGGTCAGTTCTCCTTCCAGTCCTCCCAGGTCGGTTTCCAATCTTCTAAGTTCCTCGAGCCAAACACGAATGTCGTTGTCGTACTCGGTCGCCATGTCACCGAGAATCAGCTGGCGATGAAATGCAGCGGCACCCTTGTCGACGTGCTCCGCCGCCTCCGCGCTGGGAAACCTCCGATTGGGATCCGGGGCAATCATGCCCGACCAAAAAGTTCATCAACAACTCGTTACGAAGCACCTCGTCGGGAAGAACTCTCTTCCAAACGAGAGGGCAATTCTCGCTTCGCCCTGCAAGAGATCACGAAGTTTGGTGTGCTGGACTGAAAGGATTGATCCCGCTGAGCAGTTCGATCAGCACGTAACCCACACTCGCCAAGTCACTTCGTCGGTGTCGCGACTCGATCTTCCAAGACCTCCGGAGCCGCATACAAGGGCGTGCACTCGCGATCACGGGGAGGCTTGCGGTAATCAATCGCCGAGCCCATGTCGATCAACTTGGCGTGCCCACTGCGTTTCAACATGATGTTCGCTGGTTTGACGTCACCATGAACGATGCCTTCGCGATGCAGGGCTGCCAAGGCGGCCAAGCACTCGCGGACGATCGCAACGGCAACACCTGGCTTGAAGCGACATTGCTCGGGGCCCTCGGTCAAAATGACTTCATTGATGTAACGCCATCGCCGACTGCTGACCCGTCCATGCAACAGATGCAAGCAGCGAGGTGATGTCAGCTGACGAAGGTCAAAACCGTCGACCCACTCCATCATCATGATGCGAATTCGATCACGCTCGAAGAAGTTCTGCACATCGAGTAGATTGTCATGCTGGATCAGGGCGACGCGAGCAGCGATGCTAGCGACCCGCATCATCGCCTCGTTGTAGGCTTGAGCGCCGGCGTAACGTTCGGGCGAGAACACCTTCATCGCGACGGGAACGGTAAACCCATCGGTACCGCGGTGCTCGGTCAAGTAGACCTCTCCCTGTCCACCCCGCCCAAGCATCCGCAGCATGTGATGATGGCCGGTCCAGCTGACTTTGCCACGCGTCGTCAAACGTTCGTATGCGCTAATCAGCTTGGGATCGGTCTTGGCCCCCTCCGACCCTTGCTGAGTGATCGTCGGAAAGGGCTCGTATCTTGTCGTCGATTGCATGCGTGTTCTCTATTCGTCCTTGAGGTTCGGAGCGATCCATCCAACCACGATGGGTTAGCGCTAGTGACAGCGAAAAAGTTGGGTTCGAGGAGTAGGACGGGAAAGGCTTTCGATTCATCGATCGGTGCCAGCAACCGGCACACGCTCCAAATCTCCCTTGGTAGGAAGACTTCTTCAACTACCGATTTGTTCCATGGTTCTATCGTCGGGCCCCGATTCTATCGTCGGGCCCCGTGCTAGTTCGAGCCCGATGTGCGGGCCACCCAGATTCTCGATTCTCAGGATTCTAAACTCACGGCGAAAATCGTGTCCAAGTCGGCCGGCAGCAAGGAGAGGGATCGCCCCACCGAGTGTTCTTAATTTGACTATTGTATTCCCTCTGCCATCCCCACGTCGGCATCCGATTCACTCACTTTCCTGGAAACCCAAGATGTCACCCCTGCGCAACCCCAAGGGCGGAATCGCCCTGCTCGCCCTCATCTGGATCCTCGGATCACCCCTGGCGGCGATCGCCGTTGTGCAAGAAATCTACCCAGTCCATCCCGATTCACAGCGTCAGGACGGTGTGCCGCAGGGCACCGTGACTGCTCATCGGTTCACCACCAGCAACATCTATCCTGGAACCGAGCGGGATTACTTTGTCTACGTCCCGGCACAGTATGATCCAAGCCGTCCAGCCGCCTTGATGGTCTTTCAAGATGGTAAGAACTATCTCAGCGCGGAGGGACAGTGGCGCGTCCCGATCGTGTTCGACAACCTGATCCATCGTGGCGAGATGCCTGTGACGATTGCGGTCTTCGTGAACCCCGGCGTGGTCGCTGGAGGGGAAGCCTCCCAAGCCAGATTCAATCGTAGTTTTGAATACGACACGGTCAGCGATCGCTACGCCACCTTTCTGATCGATGAGATCCTGCCGCTGATAGGCAACGAGTACGCGATCAGCGACGATCCCAACCTGAGCGGCATCGCTGGCAGCAGCAGCGGAGCGATCGCTGCATTCGGGGCTGCCTGGCACCGGCCCGATCGCTTTCGGCGCGTCTTCAGCACCGTCGGTACATTTGTCGGATTGCGCGGTGGCAATGAGTACCCGACGCTCATTCGCAAGAGCGAACCGAAGCCGATCCGCGTCTTCTTGCAGGACGGTGAAAATGACCTGAACATTTACGGCGGCTCTTGGTGGAACGCCAACCTGACCATGCTATCCGCACTTCAGTGGGCCGGCTATGACGTCAACAATCAGTGGGGACAGGGGGGCCACAATGGAAAACACGGCGGGGCGATTCTTCCGGACGCCATGCGGTGGCTGTGGGCCGATCACGGGCAACCGATCACCACCTCCACCACCGACCACCCCGAATTGAAGGATCGTGTCATCGATGGCGAAGGTTGGCAATTGGTCAGCACGGGACACCAGTACACCGAGGGTCCGGCCGTTGCCCCTGATGGATCGGTTCATTTTGTGGATGGACCTCGGGGCGAGATCTGGCGAGTGGATGCCGACGGAACAGGAGCATCGAAGATCATCGACGACATGCCCGGCGTCAGTGCACTGATGTTTGATCGAGAAGGACGCATGTACTGCGCTGCGCAACCAAGCCAAGAAATTGACACGCGTTGATCCCGATGGAACCCGCACCCTCCTGGCCGAGGGCATGTCATGCAACGATCTGGTCGTCCTGGATCATGGCGTCTACTTTACCGGGCCGGAGGAGAAAGTGATTTGGTATCTGCGCAGCAATGTCAAGGAAAGGAGCGTCGAGGGGAGTGATGCGAAGTCGAATGATGGCGTGGGGAACGGCGAGCCGATCGCGGTTGGCCGAGGTCCAGAAAAGCCAAACGGGTTGATCGTCACTCCCGACAGGCGTTTCTTACTCGTGGTTGACGCCATGGGTCGCTATGTGTGGTCCTACCGAATTGCCGATGACGGATCGCTTCAACATGGCCAACCCTATTCCTACATTCATGCGCCACAGGACGAGATGAACACGGGGGCCGACGGCGTGACCATGACCGAAGACGGCTCGCTGCTAGTCGCCACAAAGCTGGGCATCCAAATTCTTGATCAACCAGGACGTGTCCACGTGATTCTTGACCGACCTCAACGCCAGGGCCGATTGTCCAACTGCGTGCTGGCCGGCGATGCCATGGACATGCTTTACGTGACCAACGGCGATGCGGTCTACCGTCGCAAAACAAAGCTCAAAGGGATTGCGCCGTGGCAACCGGCCGTCGAACCACCCAAGCCGCGGCTTTAGGCAATCCTTCCGCTCGGGTGTGCCATTTGGCCAACACTTGCGAGCGCCATACGATTGACCTCTCGTAGGTCCCTTTGCCTTGGTCGTGTCCCTTTGCATTGCTTGTCCCTTCGCATTGCTCGTCCCTTTGCATTGCTCGTCCCTTTGCATTGCTCGTCCCTTTGCATTACTCGTCCCTTTGCATTACTCGGGCAACTCACGTCAAGCCAATCGCAATGGAGCGGGACGATCCTGCGGTCACGGGCGACAGGCATGCATGCCGCGTATCATCCGTAGCGGGGTTCGAATCGCGTCGCTGCATGAAGAGAGCAAAAAGAAACCGGTCTAGCCTCCCGCGAAACCGGTCGCAATGCTGCGCGAGTGATACTTTTGACGGGACTCATTCCACATCGCGCTAATCACAAGGCGTGCGATGACGCATGCAGAAAATTGGGAGTGACGTCCGTGTACGCGATCCAAATTGGATTCGCCGGCTCGGTCCGTCAGTGCCAACTCCCGATAATTGAGACATCGCTTCCTGGCGATCCTCCATAGGCAGATTGATTCGTTCAATCGTCCACTGGCTTTTCACTGCGAACTCGCCACCATGGGCGGTTGCAGGACACGTCCCCACGCAACACGGGGAACTCAAGGGCGGCTCATCGCGACCCGTCTGAAGGGAAATTGTGCTGCGTCCCAATGTCAGTCAACCGATCCAGGGCACTGGGAATTCGCATCTGCCACCCTCCGAAAAAGATATGAAAAGAACCGCGACTTGACTGAGTCATTCGTCCGGTTGATTTGTTCTGGTGCGTTGAGAATTTGGCGTTGTGAGGCGACGTTGTCAACAACAAACTTGATCAAGTTTTTTTATTTCATTTATCGCGTCAGTCTAAATTCAACGAAACGCTGCACCACACCAATGAAAGTTTTTTTGGAGTACATTTTTCTGCTTCTCGAAGCTTCCTCGCATGGTTGACAGCTGCAGAATTTTTGTCGCGCCAACATCGTCTCAAGGTGCTGTGCGAACTCCGTCGTCTCCGTTTCATGAAGAGCAGTTTTCGCGAGCCCCATGTACCAGCCAACTGAAGCCAACGACGAGCGACCGTCACCGATGTCGACCAATCACAACGATGCTCCTGAGCGATTCTGGTCGGCCCAGTACGTCAATGAAATGCATGCATTTTTGGGCGAAGATGTTTGTCGCAAGCTGGCCATCTTTCCTTTGCCGAACGAATTCCGACTCTCGGTCATTGTGCCGGTCTACAACGAGCAACAAACCGTAGGACTGGTGGTGCAGCGTTTGCGGCGAACGGGCATTCCGATGCAGATCATCCTGATCGACGATGGGAGCATGGATGGTACCGGTGACGCGGTCGATGAGTTCCAAGCTGATCGTGATGTCGTCGTGCTTCACCATGAAAGCAATCGTGGCAAGGGATCCGCCATTCGAACGGGATTGGCGGCCGCCCAAGGGGATGTCGTCGTGATTCAAGACGCCGATCAGGAATACGATCCTGCGGACTTCCGTTACCTGCTACAGCCCATCCTCGGTGGCGACGCGGACATCGCCTACGGAACCCGCTACGGGCACTACGATCGCCAGTCGTCGCCCTGGTGGCATCAGGCGGTCAACTACGTGATCTCGCTGCTCGCCAGCCTGGCGATCGGCATTCGTTTGAGCGATATCGAAACCTGCTACAAGATGGCGCGGCGTGAGCATTTCGAAGCCATTGCCGACGACCTGCAGGAACGGCGCTTCGGGATTGAGATCGAATTGACCGCCCGCTGGGCCCGCAAGGGGCTGAGATTCACCGAAAGACCAATCCACTACCGCCATCGCTGGTACGAAGACGGCAAGAAGATCGGTTGGCGCGATGGTGTCAGTGCGCTGTGGTGCATCGTGAAGTACGGCCTGCTGCGTCGCTGAGCCGCCGCGTCGCTGAGCTGGCACGGAACGGCACGGAACGGAAACAAAACACCCCAGCCCCCCGAAATTAACAATCCTGGGACAAGAGATTCGGCTGGCATCCTGTTTTCAAGCGGGCGTCTGAGACTCCAACCAATGGGTGGGAGGATCGCACACCCGCTGAGGTCAAAATGCTTGACTCAGCATGGTAATCGCAATTAACTTGAATAGGTTCGAGGCGTCTCCTCGGTCTCTCAGACTTGTTTCGGAGTTCCCGCCCATGGTCACAGCAAGTAGTCCCACCGCGACCCTGATGGTCAACCCTGCCTTCCTGCAGGAGATCAAGGATAGCAATCCCGAGCTCACCCACACGCTCGAGGAACTTCGCCAATTATTGAATGTTGACGACGTTCCCGGTCAAGTCTGTCGTCGGCTTACCCGTTTGCTTGACGACCTCCGCGATCATCTGGCACTTCAGTTTTCGCTCGAAGAGTCTTATGGTTATCTGGCGGTCAACCACCATCCCAGCCGCGTGTTGGGGGAACTGGCAAGTCGTGTCCAATCGCAACACGGTATGCTCTACATGCAATTGAGCGACCTTGCCGAACAGGCAGAGGAGCTTCAGTATCGTGGCGTCGAACCGAATCAGCTCAACGTCTTGATACAGCGAACGCGTGATTTTGATTCGCAATTACGTGAGCACGAGAGAGCTGAAAATTCGTTGATTGATCGGTCTTACGATTTGACTTAGATGCGGTGTTTCGCGTCTGCCCCTAGCTTCGGAGTCTCGTTGAGATGATTGGTGACTCGAAAACCAAGCCAATGGAGATTCTATTGGTTGAAGATGGGCTGACCGACGCACGAATCACCATTTACGCACTCCGGCGAAGTCAAGTACATCATCGTTTGACCCTGGTCCGATCGGTGAAGGAGGCGATGAGTTTTCTCAATCGAGAAGGCATCTTTGCGCGTGCCCCCCGACCTGACCTGCTGCTATTGGACATGATGCTTCCCGACGGATGCGGGCTGGATGTGCTGGAGGCGCTGGAGCAATGGGAACCGAGCACTCGACCCACGGCCGTCGTGTTGACCGCCTCCCACGACGCACTTCTGCGCGAGCGATGTGACCAGCATCATGTGCAAGACTTCATCAACAAACCGGTTCACGAGAGTGAATTCATGCGAGTGGTTCGCGACCACAAGAAGCTAATGATTCACAGCACGCCGCTCCTTGCACCGGTCTAATCAAGAGGCGTTGCCGTAGGCGAGTCTCTCCGAGACTCGCAAGAAACGCAGCCAAGCTGCGGATCTCCGCCTTGGAAATACGGACCTACCTGCAGCCGCGAAGCTGTTTACTTCTCAAACCACTTCTTGATCATGTGGACGGTCGCCGCTCGGCTGGCTCGCGCGATCGAGGTGGTCAACGGAATCTCCTTGGGACAGACTGAGACGCAGTTCTGAGCATTTCCGCAGGCCTGGATACCACCTGGGCCGGTCAACGCGTCCATCCGCTCGGATGCCAGAGCCTTGCCGGTGGGATTGTTGTTGAACAGCACTGCCTGCGAAATCGCGTGCGGCCCCATGAACCCTTCGTCGTACGCTTCCAGTTTTCGCCGCTCGTACGCTTCGTCCGATTCCTTGTCCAAACGGGGCAGTTCCACCTTCGTGTACTGTGGACAGGCGTCGACGCAACATCCACAACTCATGCACTGGCTGAGTGGGTAATTCTGCTCCTGGTCTCCCTGCAACTGCCGTTCGCCGGCTCCCATGTCGAAGTAACCGTCGACGGGCACCCAAGCCTTGACGCGTGTCAGGGCGCGAAACAGTCTTTGACGATCGACGAGCAGGTCGCGAACAACCGGAAATTTGCTCATCGGCTCGAGGACAATCTCGTCACCCTCTTCGCTCAACAGCCTGTCCACCAAAGCGCTGCAGCTTTGACGGACGCGGCCGTTGATCTGCATCGTGCAAGAGCCGCAGACCTCTTCCAAGCAGCCGCAGTCCCACGCCACCGGCGGGACCTTCTTACCATCGGCTGTGGTCGCGTGCGCGGCAATTCGTTGCAGCACGGAGATGACATTCAACTCCGGCTCGTACTTGATTCGATGCGTCTCCCAGTAGCGATGCTTTCCAGGCCCATCTTGGCGACGGACTCGGACCGTGATGAATTCGGGACGCTTCTTGGCGTTGGGTTCGAGGGCAATCATCCTTCGATCCTGATCTTTCTCTGTGGTCTTGGTGGAAATCAAATCGTCTTAACAATTCGGCTAGGTCAATCGTCTGGACTAACCGTCCATCAATGGGAAGCGGCAACCGCTTCCTTACCATGTTGGGCTTTGGCCCGCTCATTCCAAACTTCTTCAATCACTTCGGCGCCGACCAATCCATACAGACGGGGCCGAGGCGGGATCAGCGATGTATCGACCTCTTCATAGGTAATCTCTGGTGTGGCTTCCGCGGCATTCCAGGTGGCAATTGTGCTCTTCAGGTAGCTTGCGATTGTTCGCTTCGAACTCGTCGCACCAAATTTCTGCCTGTCGACGCCGCTCGACCGGATCGTCGGACGTCAGCGATTGTTTTTCGAAAGCCGGCTTGTAATGAGCTCCGCGACATTCGTCACGCTGAAGGCACCCTTCAAGATGGTCTTTGCAAGCGGGAACATGTCCTGAACCGATTTCGCAAAGATCGCGTTCTGGTTGGTCCACTGCCCCGTGTCGGACAAGCTGACCCGCATCGCCCGCTCGTGCAACTCATTGACCTTTTCGATCGCCTCGACGAGTTGATCGTTGCGACGAACGACGGTCGCGACACGGGTCATCACATCGCCTAGTTGCTGATGAATCAGATAAGGATTCTCGTCGTAACCCGGCTCTCCCTTGAGCAGACTGTCATGCCGTTTCTGCTGCTGGGCGACGGCAGAGTCGATCAGCGAACTGGGGACGTCGGCGTGGCCTTTGGATTGTCCCTTGGCGTAGTTCAAGATCGACGAGCCGGTAAACAGTCCGGTGAAGATGCAAGACAGCAACGAGTTGGCACCCGAGCCGGTTGGCACCGTGATAGTGATAGTCGCACTCGCCAATCGCATACAGGCCTTGAGGTTGGTCATGTGATTTTGCGGCGCGCCGGCGAGCATCCCGCCATCGCCACTCTTGACGTAATCGGCCCACAGTCCACCCATGCTGTAGTGCACCGCAGGGAAGATTTTCATCGGCTCAACGCGAGGATCGACCCCTTGGAATTTCTCGTAGATCTCCAGGATCCCGCCGAGCTTGCGATCAAGCTCGGCAGCCGGGAATGTGGGTCAGGTCCAAGTAAACGCTCATCCGATCTGCGTCGACGCTCAAACCGTCATTGACGCAGATGTCAAAAATCTCGCGAGTCGCGATGTCACGCGGGCACCAGATTGCCATATTCGGGATAACGTTCTTCGAGGAAGTAATAGCGTTCGCTTATCCGGAATGTCTCGCGGGGCTCCGAGCGTCGTGCGGCTTGCGCGGCACCCAGACGCGTCCCCCTTCCCCACGAGCCGACTCGCTCATCAGATCGCAGTTTGTCACTGCCGGGAATCGCCGTGGGATGCACCTGGATGAACTCACCGTTGGCGTACTTCGCACCCGCTTGGAAACATCGACTCGCAGCACTCCCGGTGCAGAAGACGCTCATCGTGCTGCGGCCATAAATCAACCCGCAGCCACCGGTCGCAACCACCACGGCATCGGCCGGGAAGGCGCGGATCTTCATCGAAACCATGTCTTGAGCAACGACGCCGCGACAGCGCTGATCCTCATCCAGAATCGGTCCCAGAAAATCCCAGAACTCGTACTTCTTCACGCGCCCCTCCGCTTCCTGACGACGCACCTGTTCGTCGAGCGCGTAGAGCAATTGCTGGCCCGTGGTCGCACCGGCAAAAGCGGTTCGCTTGTACAAGGTGCCCCCGAAACGTCGGCGATCGATGAAGCCCTCACCCGTGCGATTGAAGGGGACGCCCAAGACGATCCATCAAGTCGATCACCTTCGGAGCCCAGTAAGCCATCTCTTTGACGGGCGGCTGATGATTGAGAAAGTCGCCGCCGTAGACGGTATCGTCCAAGTGCTTCCACTCGCTGTCGCCCAGTTGCCTGGTTTGGTCGTTGCAACTGTTGATCCCGCCCTGAGCGCAAACGCTGTGCGAGCGTTTGACCGGCGTCAGGCTGATCAAGTCGACCTCGACGCCCAACTCGGCAAGCTTCATGGTCGACGCGAGACCTGCCAGTCCGCCGCCAACGACTACTACGCGATGCTGTGCCATCTGTCTCTTCACCGTTAACTCGGGTACTCTTCGTTGTTCTCTGATTCAATTACTGATCGAAGCGAGACGTCCAACTCTCATGATCTGCAAGCATGGCTTGGGCTTCTGGCTGTTCGACTTCCAATCGTTTCTCCGGGTCGGGTGTGACCATGCCCGCTTCGGTCGCCGCTTCGTACATTCGATCTTCGATCTGCTCCCATCCCGACAATCTCGGTCGCGCCCGGCGAAACGGCCCCCCACCAGGCGCTCACTCCGACCACCGCCAGCACGATTCCGATGCACCAGGCAGAGCTTACTCGCTCGTTCCTGTGCTTGCGGCGAAATCCACAAGCCCCAAGTGATCCCAGCGGTCCACAAGCCCGTTGGCAAGGTGGTAAACGCAGGCCAGGACACCGACGAGATAAAAGGTCGGCCAAACCCATCCCTGCATCGCGGCGACCAGCGTGCTGGCGGCGTTGTAAGGTCGAAACGATGCAAACCCGAGTTGGCGGACGCCGGCCAACCAAAGCTCCGCGTGAAACCAACCATGCAAATGCAGGATGTGAAAGAACAGATAGACCAGGGCGATGAATCCGGTCCAACGCTGCCAGCTGTAGCGACGGTTGCTGGCGAAGCGATATTGGCTGGCTGTTGGACCTTCCGGTCGTGGCAATCCAAACACCAATCACAGCGTGAAAGATCAGGGGGTGAAAATGAATCCCCATTCGATCAACGGCAACAACTTGCCCGGACTGTGGATCATGTAAACCGCCCGCTGAAAGGTTTCCGGGGCGTTCAGAAGGCTGGCGTTGGTCGTCAGGTGAACCACCATGTAAAGCCCGAGCGGCACAATCCCCAGCAAGGAGTGGAGCCGTCGGATCGCGAATTCATGTCGCAGCAAGAAGCTGGTCTCGGAGGTGAGCGGAGAGGCTCATCTTAGAATGTCGAGGGGGGTCGTGATGCGTCGAAGTAACCGTTGGAAAACGCTCCCAGTAACGGCCTAACCTTTCCAAACCCGACCTTCTCGGGGCCCACACCGAGCTGACCTCGCCATTAGCGGATCATGCAGGTGGCTCCGTATTCGGGCATTCGCCGTCAAGGGCATCCCTGATTGCGAGCTCTGTCGATTCCTATCATGGGCACGATCGGGGGGAGCCAACATGTTAGCAAGCCGACGCGCCGCGTTCGTACTTACCCAACGGGGAGCCTTCAAAGGGGCCGTTGACCACATCCGAAGGGGTTCCTTCCGCGTGTCCTACTGGGGGGGCAGTTGAAAAATCAAGTTTCGCGTTGTTGTCGACGTGCCGCCGTCACGAAGCTCGCACCACGCCACGCTCGACAGACGTTAGGTTAATGCATAACGGCGGCGTGTGAAGTGACCGTCGATTGCATCGGAGGCCGCCCCCAAGGACCTGGAATGAACGTCTGGTTGCTCGTCTTGCTGGCCGTCGCCGTTGTTCTTGTCTGTATTTTGATCTTCCGTCTGCATGCATTCTTGACGCTGATGCTGGCCGGGCTGCTTGTGGCCGCTCTGATGGGTGACCAGGCGGTCGAACGCTACACGGAGACTCAAGTCGCCAAGAACGAAATGACGGCGAAACAGGCGGCCAAGTCTGCAGGAACAATCAGCCATTGTCACGGCTCCCGCCCGATTGGCGGCGGCTTTCGGAGCAACCGCAGGGGGAATCGGGATCCTGATCGCGCTGGCCAGCATCATTGGCCAGTGTCTCTTGGAATCCCAGGCGGCCGCGGTGATCGTCGATCGGCTGCTCCAACTGACGGGTCCAAAACGAGCCCCCGAAGCACTCGCTGCGAGTTCGTTTGTGCTGGGAATCCCCGTCTTTTTTGACACCGTTTTTTACTTGATGGTCCCCTTGGCCCGCTCCCTGCGACAGCGATTGGGCAAGGATTACGTGCTGTTCATCCTGGCGATTCTTGCCGGCGGTTCGATTGCCCACTCGTTGGTGCCGCCGACGCCGGGGCCCCTGATGGTTGCCAGCGAGCTTGGAATCGACGTTTCGACGATGATGTTGGCAGGGATTGTGATCGGTGGCTGCAGCAGCATCACGTCACTCGGCATCGCTCGATTGATCAATCGAATGGTGGACGTCCCCCTTCGAGACTTCGACGACCACCCACCCTCGTCCAATTTGTCGCACGCTGGCGCCGACCCGGATTCCGAATCCGAGCCCGCGACCGGAATCGTTTCGGCCGGCGGGTCGGGAAAGGGGCTTCCCTCGCTACTGCGATCGCTTTGCCCCATCTTGGTCCCCGTCGCATTGATCGCCGCAGGTTCGGTGATGGAGTACCTGGTCGATGGCGGTCAGGTTGCCTCCAGCATGCTGAGCGACGCCGTCTTGACGTTGGGTAACAAGAATGTCGCACTTGCCGTCGGAGTCGCGTTCGCCCTTTCGCTGCGTGGCTACTGCCCGCTCGCCAGTCGGGATTCGCTGATCAGTCGGTCGTTGGCCGCGGGTGGCAACATCATTTTGATCACCGCCGCAGGTGGAGCGTTTGGGGCGATGCTGCGCCAAGCGGGCATCGGCGAGGCGGTGGGATCGTTGGCGCAGGGCGTGCCGGGACTGCTGCTGCTCGTACTGGCTTTTGTGCTGACTGCGTCGATTCGGACCCTGCAAGGATCGGCAACGGTGGCGATGATCACCGCTGCCGGCGTGCTGCAGGGATTTGCCGATGCAGAATCCCTTCCCTTTCACCCGGTTTATCTGGCGATGGCAATCGGAGCCGGCAGCAAACCGGTATCCTGGATGACCGACAGTGCCTTTTGGATTATGACTCGGATGAGTGGCATGACCGAAGCGGAGGGGCTGCGCGTGATTTCACCGATGAGCATTGGTCTGGGGCTCTCGGCGCTTTTCTTTACGATGTTGTTCGCAACGATTTTTCCTGGAGTTTGAGCACCGAACAGATGAAGCACGCACCGCAAACCGCACGAATCATGGCAGGCTTCGCCGACAAGAACGCCTCGCTGTTTAAGAGATTGGGCGTGCCACTGGGAGATCCCGCGGCCTGGATCGAACTTGATTCCCGGCGCATTGCGCTGGTCCGTGATCTGGAAATGGACCGCGTTCAGCAACGGGGCCATGCCGACGACGTCACCTGCCCGGCCGAGCATTCGCCCCCTGCGGGTCTGAGCCCCGATCGGGAAACGGCCACCGCGGAGGCCGCCGCGCAATTGCTTCGCTCAGCGAAGGTCGAAGAGGTACATGCCGATCGGTCACTTCCCTACATCTACGTCTGGCACCTCCAACAAGCAGAAATCGTGGTGCTCTACGACAGCTCGCTGGGTGTCGAGGATCGCCGGCAGAAGACACACCAGGAAATCGATGCGTTGGCAGCCGCTCAGAAGGTTACCGAAGAGGTGATGCGGATGCTGTGCGAACGCGTCGCCGCCTGCGATGTGGCCGACGACGGCTCGCTGGTCGATGCTGGCTGTCCCCTGACAAGCGAAGGGTTACGCTCGATGGCAGCGATTGAATTCTTGAAGCGAGGATTCAGCATGGGGCACGGTGCGATCGTCGCGACCTCGCCTCACGTTGCCGATTGCCATCACGCCGGCGAGGGTCTCCTGTACAGTGCGCCGGCCCGTCGTGATCGATCTCTTTCCCCGTGATGACTCCACCCGTTTTTGGGGCGATTGCACGCGAACCGTGGTTCACGGTGAACCCTCGGACACGGTCAAGGCGATGCACGCCGCCGTGGTCGAAGCCAAGGCGGCTGCGACCGCCTTGCTGACGGCTGGCAACGACCGCCGACTCGATTCACAAAGCGGCCGAACAAACGTTGCTCGATCGAGGCTTTCGCCGTCTCGCGAGGCAAGATCACCGACCATCCCAGCATCCAGCACGGAACCGGACATGGCATCGGGCTGGATGTGCACGAGCCGATCCTGCTCGATCACGGCGGGGGCGAAGTCCTTGAGGGAGAAGTCTTCACCATCGAGCCAGGTCTCTATGGTCGCATCGACGGTGGCGTCCGAGTGGAAGACATGCTCGTGGTGACCGCAGGCCCACCAAGAAACCTCAATGCACTGCACGAAGGGTTGAACTGGGACGCCTGATCGCGGGCGTGCTACCGTAGGCGAGTCTCTCCGAGACTCGCACAATACGCTGCAATCCTGCGGATGTCCGCCTTGGAAATGCGGACCTACCTACTTGCGGGTATCGAACAGGATGTCTGCCAACGCGTCGCGTAGCGGATCATCGTTGGGTCCGCAAAAGCCCCAGTGCTGATGCCGGCGCCAGCCTTCGGCGTACTCGAACCTGCCACTCATCCGACCCACCTCGCGGCTCATCTCCCGAGCCGTTTCGAGGTAACTGTCCTGCCCCTGGCTTTCGTCAAGCCACTCTTTCTGGCTCGCGTGACAGGCCAATGCCGCGATCTTTTGGTCGATCACGTCCGTCTCATCGACGAAGAAATGGGGTCGTACGGGATCGCCTAGCGAGGTGGTGTTCCCAATCGGCTGAGCGTGATACACCGTCACCGGTTCCATGAACACATCGACCGGCGGGTCGCTCACCAAATTGGGCATCCCATGCGCGAACGCGGCGCTGACTGCCAACTTGCACGCGATCTCGTGGTCCTCCATGTAGTCTTGCGGTGAATGCGTCAACAGGATCGACGGCTTCGCCATGCCGCACCACCGCCGCCACCTTCTTCAAGTTCGCCGTGGTATAGCAGGCCTCCATGTCGGCATAGATCGGCGCGTGAAACTTGGCTCCCAACACCTCGCAGGCCGCCTTCGCTTCACCCAATCGAGTCGTCGCGCACTGCTGCTGATCCATCGTCGTGCTTCCTCGCGAACCGTCGCACAGATTCATGTAGTGCAACTCCCATCCGCGCCGCGCAAGTTGAATCATCGTCCCAGCAAACAGAAATTCGATATCGTCAGGATGTGCAGCGATGGCAAGTACCGAAGGCATGGGGAAGATTCCAAGAGAGGGTGAAAGTTGCCGGGATCAATCCGAATCGGAATCTTAATCCATTTTGCAACTCCATGAAGTCGCACAGGCCTCCGCCTGTCCACGACGAACAGCTTCACCCGGGAGACGCGTCCAGCCGGTCTCAGCCAGGGCACGCAGTCAGTGATGCTTGTGTGCTTTGGGATCGCGGTCATGATGGCTTTGGTTGACATGCACATGCAAATGAGGATGTTCACGAAACAACCATTCCCATCCCGCCTCGGTCACCGCCGAATCATCCAAGTAGAGCGACTCCAGGTGCTTCATCGCCGCGAGCGTCTTGAGCCCTTCGTCCGTCACCGCGATCCCAATCAAGTGGATCGCCGCGTAACGAAGTGATCTTCGCGATCTCTCGAGTGACTTCATTGCCCAGATTGTCCGATCCTAAACGCAGTTGACGTAGGCGAGGGAGCGCGGCCAGTTCGGCAACCCCTTGCGCGGTGCACTCCGCATGTGGCAGATTCAGGTACCAAAGCGACTCGATGCCCGCGAGCTGTTTCATCCCCTCGTCCCCGATCGGGGAGAGTCTCAACCGCAAATGCTGCAACTTGGGAAGCGAAGCGATCGTTGGGATCGCCTCGTCGGTGACAGCCCCCTGATCGAAGATCACGGTTTCCAATGAGTCCAACTCCGCCATCGCCGGGACCATGGCATCCTCGACGGGATACTCTGTGATGTGCAAGGTATCCCCCTGACTCTTGCGAATCTCGGCGCAGACTTGTTCAAACAACACGCGTGGCGCGATCGACAGGACGGGCGCTGGCGGAGCCTGGCGACCGACGCCACCTGACCACAACACGATCGTGATGAAGACACCGGTAAGAATGGTCGCCACCAACAGCTTCTGCGCCCGCCGCGTCGACGAAGCTGATACAGGGAGAGCCCACTTCGAGGCTCCGGATGCTCCTCCGAAGTCGCCTCCATCTCAGCGGCTGGATCGGGCTGTGGCTCCAGCTGCTCCTCCGCATCCAACACCAACTTGGGAGCAGCGGGGTCGCCGGGACTCCGACGGCTCGAGAGGGGCTCAACACGCTGTTCATCGCGAGACATGGTCGCAACACAATCGGGTTCAGGGTCAGAGAATCAGTCCAGAATCAGGGCGTGGAATGCCTTCTCCGTGCCGCAACGCCCGGTGCAGCTCCGTCTTTCAAGCTGTCAACAGCGTTGCGTTTTGGCTCGCCGAAGGCAAGCCTCATCGGTGTATCCTGGCATCAGGACGCCGCCGAAACGACGCCCTGATGCTCAGTGAAGTTTCAACGTGGAGCCACTCAACGCGACGATTGACCCAGAAACCGTCGTGTCGAGTGATAGACGCTCCGACCAAGTTGGGAGGCCAGCGAACGTTTCCCGCAAAGCGTTCACCAACGATGAAACTCCATTAGTGGATTGTTGCGAACCCTCTCAAGCAGATGGTTCTTCAGCCCTGGACAATGCCAGGTTGAAAGAGGAATTAGCAACCGCCCGATCGCGATGTCAACGCTGATTTGTCGCCACATGCGGGACTTTTACCGTAGCCGAGGTCATGCTCGCGAGACTGGACAAAAACGCAGCAAAGCTGCGAAAGTCCGCGATGGAAACGCGAACCTACGTTCGGCCCACCCGATTTTTTTGCAGCCAGATCGGAGACCGTCATGGGTCGTCGCGATTCCGTGAAATTCGAGCCTCGGAGAGGCTCGGCTACAAATGGGCGTTGCTGGAAAAGGCTCTAACGGGCCAATTGCTGGCGCATCGACTCTTTGGCGGCGACCAGCGCGTCGGGTAGGCGGCTAGGATCCTTGCCGCCAGCCTGCGCCATGTCGGGGCGGCCACCGCCACCACCTCCCACAGCTGTCGCCGCGGCGCCAACCCAATCCCCCGCCTTCAATCCACGATCGACCAGATCGCGGCTGAGGCCACCGACCAGCAGCACACGATCTCCCTGCACCGCTGCCAGCAGCACCGCGGTCGGTTGGCATCACTCTTCTTGCGGATCTGATCGATCCAGCCACGCATCACATTGGGATTGGCACCCGGTGTGTCCGCAACGATCATCAAGCGTCCGCCGACCCGTTCTCCCTGTTCGATCAGATCTTCGACTGACAACTTGCCGCCTGCGGTCGACTTCTTCAGTTCCCCAACCAGTTTCGATCGCTCACTGATCAGCGAGGCGATTCGTTCGCCCACATCATCGATCGAGACGTTCAAGCGTCGTGTGATGTCTCGAACTGCGGCGCGGACGGCGTGGTAGTCTTCCAGCGTCGCGTCTTGGGTCCATCACCGGAATACTGAAAGTCTTCGCTGTACTCCTCGGCCCTCCCGGCGGTTAGATCCTTCTTCAACCGTCGTACCTCGTCCATCAACTCAGTGGTCGCCGCCAGCGCTTCGGCTGGCTTCGCATCCCAATCGCTCGGCGACCTCCTGCAGGAGCTCGACGAGTCTGCTTGCGATGCTCTTCCGCGCGCAGGCCGGTCAGCGCCTCGATTCGTCGGGTACCGGTCGAGACGCTTTCCTCGACGACGATCTCGAAGGCCTTCACCTGACTCGGTGTTGGTCAAGTGAGTTCCACCGCAAAGTTCGCGACTGAAGTCACCCATTGAAACCATGCGGCATGGGTCGGGATACTTTTCACCAAACAGCATCATGGCGCCCGCCTTGCGAGCATCGGCCAGGGAGACGTCGTCCCAGCGGATTGGTTGCTGCTTCCAACCAGATCCAGTACCTGTTCTTCGATCTTGACCAACGTCTCATCCGCGATCGCCTTGGGGTTGGAGAAGTCAAAACGAAGTCTGTCCGCTTCGACCTTGCTGCCCTGTTGTTCGGCGTGTCGCCCCACGTGGTGATGCAGCGCGTGATGCAAAATATGGGTCGCCGAATGAGCGCGACACAGCGCCGGCGCGATGATCGGCATCCACGGTCGCCGTGCAGGTTTCCCCCTCGTGGATCTCACCTCTCACCAATTTGCCATGATGCACAATCAATCCGGCGTGCTTCTGCGTATCGATGACAACGAACTCGAAATGGTCATTGTGGATGCGTCCGGTATCCCCAACCTGACCACCCGATTCACCGTAGAAAGGAGATTGGCTGAGCACCAGTCGCAACGGCGCATCGGCAGGACGATCGATGTGACTGAGCAGTTGCCCTTCATCGGCCCCTTTCCCGCCGCGTCCCCGTGATGATTCCCTTGACGACAGCCGATGCCTCGGTCGTTTCATAACCAAGGAACGGCGTTTCGCGAAGCGCTTCCTTCAAGGTCTCCAGCGGTCCCGTCTGGAACAACTCACGCTGCCCTGCCCCACTATCGATCGCATGCTGATCCATCGCCCGACGGTACCCATGCCAGTCAAACGTAAAGTTTTGCTCGGCGCTCAGTGTCTGCAACAACTCGGGCGGCACGCCGTAGGTCGAATTCAACTCGGCTGCCGCATCACCGGGAACCATCACGGCAGATTCCTCACGCATCTGTTCGAACAGTTGGGCAATGCGTTTCATGCCACCGTCGATCGTCGCGAAGAATGCTTTCTCTTCCGACTCGATCACTTCACTAACTCGTTGAGTCGTCTTCAACAAGTCTGGATAGGGCGACTTGGAAGCCTCCGCTACCGCATCCACCAGCTTGTAAAGAAAGGCTCGCGCAAATTCATCTGGTAGCCATCCAGCACCGCGCGGCGAATCAAACGCTTGATCACATAGCGCGCATCCTTGGGACCTGGATAGACGTTCTCATGAATCGGCAAACACGCTGGCCCGAGCGTGATCGGTAATCCGCCGCAAACGGCGCCCGTTGTCACTTTCGAACTCGTACTTCTGTCCGGTCACATCCGAGGCGGCCATCAAAATCGAGTACAAGTTGTCGATGTGATAGTTGGTGGGCACTCCCTGCAGGACGCTTGCCGTGCGCTCCAGACCCATGCCGGTATCGATGTTCTTACTGGGAAGTGGATTGAGGTTGTCCGGCGGATCGCCGACGCGATTGAATTGAGTGAAGACGAGGTTCCAGATCTCGACCTCTCCGCCACCGTCCAAGTGGTAGTAGATTTCGCTGCAAGGACCGCAGACCCCGTCGGGACCCTGGCTGGGTGCCGAGGCAGGCCAGAAAGTTCTCATCCTCGTCCATCCGACTGATTCGCGATTCGGGCAACCCGACCTTGTCTCGCCAAATTCGCAGCCGCCTCGTCGTCGTCCTTGTAGACCGTCGCACTGAGCCGCTCGGGGGCGATGCCCAGCCATTTCTTTGTCGGTTAGAAACTCCCATGCCCAGGCGATTGCTTCCTCCTTGAAGTAGTCACCAAAGCTGAAATTGCCCAGCATCTCGAAAAACGTGTGGTGAAACGCCGTCCGCCCCACGTTCTCGATATCACCGGTTCGCAGGCATTTCTGGCAAGTCGTCGCCCGCGTGAAATCGAGCTTCACCTTGCCTAGAAAGTGGTCCTTGAACTGGTTCATCCCGGCCGGCGTGAACAGCACCGACGGATCCCAGGTGGGAACCAGCACGTCGCTGGGTCGGCGGACACAGCCCTTGGATTCGAAAGAAGTCCAGGTATTTCTCGCGTAGCTCGTCTGTTTTCATCGTCTTGACAATTGGTGGCGCGGGCGGCAGTGGTCGAGACAGCTTTCCAGGGCGCGGCAACCAGACGCTCGGATGATCGGCAGCCCAAGAAGGATGCCGATGATCATATCGAAACAGGCGACGGCGGCAGAGGGCCCAGCTGGCGCCGTTTCACCGGAAAGGACGGCCGCATCACCCGCCGGGAATCGGTGCACGAGCGCGCCGGCGCCGGGGGGTCAGACGCCGGGGGGTCAGACGCCGAGGCCGCCAAGTGGAGCCCAACGCGTGGTCCCAACGGGCTCGTGCGGGCGAACGTCAGGTGCTGGTGGTATCCGCCTCGAATCGTTCCAACAACCGGTAAAGCTTGCGGCGATGTATCCCCAGCACTCGGGCAGTCTTGGCCTTGTTACCACCCTGCTGTCGAAGCACTTCGAGCACGTGATGACGCTGAACGTCGTCCAACTTGATGCCATCGACCGATGGTGTGATCAGGTTCGCAGGGCGTTGAACCGGTGCCCGATGGGTCAACTCGCGCGGCAAGTCGTCGAGGGTGATCTCGTTCCCATCGGCAAGAATCGTTGCCCGCTGGGTAACGTTGATCAACTCGCGGACATTGCCGGGCCAATCGTAGGCATTCATAGCGGCTCGCGCCTCCGGATCAATGTGCCACTCGCTCGGGCAGAAAGTGATCGATTAACAAGTCGATGTCCCCCAATCGCTCTCGCAACGGGCGGAAGATTGATCGGCAACACGTTGACTCGATAGAACAGGTCCTCGCGAAAGCTTCCCGCCTTGACGTCGTCGGCAAGATCGCGATTGGTTGCCGCGATGATCCGAACCTTGACCCGACGTTCCTTGTGCGATCCGATCCGCCGCATCGATCCGTCCTCCAACACGCGAAGCAGTTTTGGCTGGAGCGCGAGGGGCAACTCACCGAGTTCATCGATGAACACGGTTCCCCCATCCGCGACCTCAAACAGGCCTGGCTTCTCGGCGGTGGCCCCCGTGAAGGCCCCCTTCTGATGACCGAACAGCTCACTCTCGACGAGCTGCTCCGGCAACGCGGCGCAATTGACCGTGACAAACGGGCGATTCGCAAGCTGGCTCTTTTGCTGAATGACCTTGGCGACCACCTCCTTGCCCGTCCCACTCTCACCCGTGATCAAAACCGGCTTGTCCGTCGGTGCGATTCGGTCCACCAATTTGCAGACGGCTTCGCATCTCGGCCGAATCACCGATGATTTCGGTCTCGGAATGTCCGCGCGAAATGATCTCCTTGAGTTGCTTGTTCTCACGCCGCAAACGACCTCGATCACGAGCCAAGCGACAGTGATGCTCCAAATCGCCAAGCGGACAGGGCTTGGTCAGGTAATCACTCGCCCCCATCTTCATCGCCTGCACGGCGGTCTCGATCGTGCCCTGCCCGGTCAAGATGATGACTTCCATGTCGATCCCCTCGTCGCGGATCCGTTGCAGCAATTCGATGCCCAGACATTCCCGGCATGTTCATATCGAAGACGCCGACCTCAAAGTCTTGTCGCGAACAGAGACTGAGGGCTTCGGCACCGCTGGCGGCCGCCGCCACCTCGTGTCCTTTGCGTTGCATCCAACGAGCGCTGGAATCACGGAAGTCCGCATCGTCTTCGACAATCAAGACAGAAATCGGATCCTCAGTCACATGGAATCTCACAAACGGGGAGGTTCGAACAGGATGTCTTGCAGGACGGCCGACAAATCAGACCCATCCACAGCGATCCAGACTGCATCTCAGGTGCCAATCGACCGCAGTTCAATAATCCTAATCGATCACCCCTCACCCAGCGCGCGATAACGCACACCCCAAGAAAAACCGAACTCCACCGCACACTTTTCACTCGTGCTCGTGCTCGTGCTCTGCTCTGGGGATGGTCGCGATTCCGTAGATCCGCATTTCCAAGGCGGACACCCGCAGCTTTGCTGCGTTTCCTGCGAGTCTCGGAGAGACTCGACTACGGTAGACCAAGATCGCTCTGGGAATCAGCGTCGGGGAAGCCGACGCTGATTCCCATGCGGTGGAAAGCTTGATGCTCGACGCCCCGAGTTTGTCCGAACTCGGGCGTTTCGCTTGTCCTACTTCGACTTAGCCGTCTCTTCGAAGTCGGTATCTCCGGCGGCCAGGGCATCCGCTTCGGCAAGGGCGGCTTCGTATTCCGCGAGCGCCTTCTGATCGGACGTGTCCATGATGTTGTTCGGTCCAGATTTGCCACAACCCAAGAGGAATAGACAACAGGCGATCATCCAATACTTCATCTCAATACCTAAATAGAAAAACGGGGTTCAGAAATCACCAACGCTCGACGGCATGCATCGAGCGTTGGTTCCTTGCGAGCGTGGATCACTTCCGCGGCACCAATGGGCTGGCGACCGCCGAAGTTCGACAGGTCTACTGGTTCAGCTGCTCTTCGATGACTTCACCGCTAGCGCGTGAACCGAGGGCTCCCCACAGCCCGTAAGGGCTCTTGCTCCCGGGAAGTGGCGAACCGGCGCGGTGCGAAACTTGTGGAGCGTGTCGGTCACCGGCTTCGATGGAGTCGGTGATGAACACGACGGCCCCGTCACCCATCAACACATGAACGCCGCCTTGGTGCCGACTCGAAGGTGGCGAAACGACATCGCGGTGGTCCCGTCCATCGGAGCAGAGCTCGGCGTTCGGCGGGAGAACGGTCGTCATCTGTGTATAGGGTGGCTCAAAGTCGTGCCAGCGAAAACCGCGACCCCAAGTCACGTTCTTGGTGAGGGGCATCGGATTGACTGGGTCCCAGAACATCGGACGGGTCGGATCGACAAAGGGCTGCGCGTAGGAAGGATCCAAACGACATTGGTTCTTCTCATTCGGAGCCGCATGTCCGCCAACATCGGTCGGAACCGTTGTGCGTTTGTCATTATCACCCAAGTCGGTGGCGATCTCACCGCACATGATCGTGTTGGACAACCCGTCCAGCACATCACGAAACCTCATGACACGATGATTCACGAAGATACCCCGCTGCGAACCATTGGATTGGTTGGCATGCCCGGTATCGGCGATGTAAGGAAACCGAACAGTGGGATCATCGCCAGACTCGTCGATGTTCGTATAGGGGTCACGCGAGTGCACTGCCGAATCTCCCTCGCAACAAGCGTAGTTCGTTCGACCGAGTGCCGGCAGGCCGACCCCTGGATCACTGGGGCACCGAAACGTTGGGATCTCCATTGCATAAGGCGGGTACTGCACTCGGTCCGGATGGGGACCGAAGGCTTGCCATGGTGGATCATGAACCGAACCATCGGAATTGAAACCATGCGGATTGGCCATGAGTTCCCAAATCGCTTGCTGCTCGATGAATGGGAGAAGTCCGACCATGTACGACAGGCGGTTGTTGGAGGAGATCTCTCGTCCTGGATTCGTATCCCACACGTCCCTTCCCGGGTTGTAATACGTGCCTGCTCCCTGCAACGGCAGCTGCTTGAACGCCGAATGATAGTTGTGGAGCCCCAAGCCAATTTGCTTGAAGTTGTTACTGCAGCTCATACGACGTGCGGCTTCGCGAGCCGCCTGAACGGCCGGCAGCAGCAAGCCCACAAGGACGCCAATGATGGCGATGACAACGAGCAACTCCACAAGTGTGAAGCCACTCCTGATCTCAGACTTTTTCATCGATCGAACCTCGGCAATGAAGAACAAAAAAGAACAACAAGTGCCAACTTCAGCGGGACTAGCCATCAGGCAGCCTCAGGAACCTGGCAACTCGATCGAACAGCCCTGACGTTCCGCTTTAGGTACACCAACCGCCCGAGACGGGTGGTGTTGGGTGCACGTTGTCACCTTACGGGCCAGCGGAGCGGAGCGACAGAAGCAAACGCTAAATGCGATACATCTCTGGACGAATGGAACAGTCCCCGTCACGGTTTGGTCCGAAGCGTTGCTTGCCAGGCTTCGTCTCGCCTCCGGGCGACGACGCCCCTACGCAACGCTCGCTGTGCAGCAGCCCCAAATTTGGAAGCAGCATTCCGAATGCTCGTACCGACGTTGGCCCGACGGGACCGAGGGTGTTGGTTGGACCTGATCCCGTCACGCATTCCATACCTCACGGCGCCGAACTGGCGACCATCACTTCTCGTTGATCGACATGTCGACGTCGTAAGTGTCGGGCTACCAAAAGAACCGATCGCAATCCCTTTGGCTTTCTCCCAACAGTCAGTCGTAACAAGAATGTCCGCGGATGCTCGAAAAGTGTCTCGTCTACTTCACGAAGGTGATGATCATGTAGCGGATGTCAACTGATCGTACCGCTCGTTGAGACTGCCGATCGTGCCACCAAACCCACAACCGACATCCACCAAACGCTGTCCACTGGCGATTCCAGCGGCATCAAAAATTCTCAGACACAACCGCTCGGCTGCCTCGCAGTAGTCCGTGGCGTCGTACGTCGCTTGCTCGGAATTGTCCCAAAAGCTCCAATGCACGTGCCGACCGAATGCCTTGACGGCATCGTCATCACCCGCGGCGATGCGATCGAAGAGCACCTCGAAGTAGGGAGGGTTGGGAGAGTCTGGATTCATGACCAAGAGGATACCATTGGATGCGGTCCCGATCGGTCGGTCGCCTCGGATTCGATCTGCAGCGATTGGACCTGGTCGTCTGGATCGACTACTTGATCCTGCCGTGTGGTAGGCTAACCAACACCACAGTCTCCTCACTCCCCATCACGAGTCTGAAAGATGCCTCTTCTTCGCAACGCAACCTTCGCAATGTTGATCGCCACCAGCCCATTCTTGCTGGCCGATGACTGGCCCCGCTTCCGCGGCCCGAGCGGATCAGGGGTGGCGAACGACTCAGAGTCCCTACCGACTCAATGGTCGCCCGATGCGAACTTGGCGTGGAAGACCCCACTTCCTGGGCCCGGTGTCTCCAGCCCCATCGTCGTCAATGGAAAGGTTTTCGTCAGTTGCTATTCCGGGTACGGGCTCGACCAGCAGAACCCTGGTCAGATCGAGAACCTGACGCGTCATCTCATTTGTGTCGATCTCAAGACCGGTGAGAAGCTCTGGCAAAAAGATGTTCCAGCGGCTCTTCCGGAGGATCCTTACTCTGGCGTGGGTGTCCCGGCTCATGGCTACGCATCGCATACACCGGTATCCGACGGAACGAACGTCTACGCATTCTTTGGCAAGAGCGGCGTTCACGCGTTTGACCTGGATGGAAACGCATTGTGGCAAGCCGACGTGGGGAAGGAATCGGATCCAACCAAATGGGGATCGTCATCAAGCCCAGTGATTCATGACGACGTCGTGATTGTCACCGCATCGGCCGAAAGCCAGGCGATCATCGGACTCGACAGAGCGACAGGTAAAGAGCTGTGGCGACAGGAGGCCGAAGGACTTGATGGCATGTGGGGCACGCCGACGCTGGTCAAGATCAATCAGGACCGAACCGATTTGGTGATGTGCGTTGCCAAGGAACTCTGGGGAATTGATCCCAACAGCGGAAAGCTACGTTGGTTCGCCGACGCGACAGGCGCCGAACAAGCTTATTCGAGCGTCGTTCTGGATGGGACTCGCGTGTTTGCAGTCACAGGTCGCGGCGGAGGTAGCATCGCGATCAACGCCGGCGGAAAGGGCGACGTGAGCCACACCAATACGCTTTGGGAGGGGAATGAATCGGCGAGCTTCGCATCGCCTGTCCGCCACAATTCGAAACTTTATGTCGTATCGCAGGGCGTCGTGACCGTCATCGATGCAGAATCCGGCGACAAGATCGAGCAGGTGCGTTTGGAAGGTGCTCAGCGCACTGGTGGACGCTTTGGGTCGCTCGACTACCCGTCACCAATCATCGTTGGCGACCAGATGTTCTACCTCAACGGCAGCGGTCAAATGTTTGTGTTTGAGCTAGGCGACGAATTGAAACAGGTTGCCATCAACCGCGTCACGGCCGACAAAGAATCATTCGGTGGGTCCCCTGCGGTTAGCAATGGACGATTGTTGTTACGCAGTGACAAGCATCTTTATTGTGTCACGGAGAAGGGCGAAACACCGCAGTCAAGCGAGAACGCGATCGCCAAGACCGATGGAGAGGCTGCAAACGAACGTGGCGAGTCCGAAGATGCCAACCGAGGTCCCCGAGGCGGCGGCGAGCGGGGCGGCGGCGAGCGGGGCGGCGGCAATCGAGCGGGTGGCGGTGGCGACAATGGCCGGTTTGATCCGATGAGCATGTTCAACGGAATGGATGCCAACAAGGACGGGAAGCTGACGGCCGAAGAGCTTTCCAGCAATCCGATGGCTGACCGACTCAAGCAACTCGACAAGAACGGCGACAACGACATCACGCAAGAAGAGTTCCGCAGCGGCATCTCGACGCTCTTCAGTGGCGGCCGAGGTGGTGGTGGTGGAGGCGGTTACCGAGGCGGCGGGCAAGACACACGCCCTGACCGTCCCCAACGCCCAGAACTCGCGGACTAGCCGAAGTTCGGCCAAGGCCAGTGGGACAGCAAACTCTACCGTAGGCGAGTCTCTCCGCAGACTCGCACCAAACGCGGCAGAGCTGCGTCTGTCCCCCTAGGAAATGCGGCCCCAGGTGTGGGACCGATCGATTCATTCGCAGCCTGACCAATGCTGTCCTGGATCCCGGCGAAGACGCGAAATCGAGACCTCACAAGCAAGAGCGATGGCAGCTAGGAGAGCTGCCAAGCGGGCTTCGTCGTCCTAGGCAAGTCGACTAGACTACGGTGGAAAGGCAATCCCCTACCCCATGCGCCCATAGCTCAGCTGGATAGAGCAACGGACTTCTAATCCGTAGGTCGAAGGTTCGAATCCTTCTGGGCGTGCTTCTCAGAGCCGACGAGCTGAAGTCGCTTCACGAGTTGACTTGGGGCTGATCCCAATCGCCTCAGCGGCCTGGGCGATCGTCAGACCACCGAAAAATCGCAGCTTCACTACCTGAGCGGCGCGGGGATCGTCATGCTCGAGCCCGCGAATCGCATCATCCAGGGCGATCACATCGACGTAGCTACCGCCGTCCGTCAGATCAGCATCTCGGAGCTCGACGCGGTTCAGTTCGCCGCCACCTTTCACGCTCTTCTTCCGCCGGGCCTGCTCCACCAAGATGCGTCGCATCGCCTCCGCCGCAGCCGCAAAGAAATGCTCCCGGCTATTCCATTGCTGACCCTCGGGCACATACACGAGCCGGACATAGGCCTCATGAACCAGGGCCGTTGCCTGGAGCGTTTGCCCAGGCTTCTCATGCTTCAGTCGTGCCGCGGCGAGCTTCCGCAGCTCGTCATAAACGAGTGGCAACAGCTGCTCCGCGGCGGACGGATCAGCGCGTTACGAATCGTACAGCCAACGTCTTGCGGTTTTGCTGGTCGTACGCATCCCGTTGTCACTCTATTGACGCAAGCTTGAGTGCCCTCACTGCGCAAGAATGCCCAATCTTTTCCAGATTTTTGGAAGAACAGTTTGCTGAGCAATCATTGCAATTTGGGAGAGTGTACTGATGCCAACTCAAAGAGAGGTCGCGATCCAGCCCACAAACGCCGCTGCTCACGCCACTCTAAAACCTGTGCTATCTCCCAGACGTCGATCTCCTTGACCGGGTCAGGCCCCGACACAACCGGCGGCAGGAATAGGACGCCGGCGGCACGGATTCGCCGGACGTCGTAACGGAATGCGACAGACTGCATAAACCAGACAGTTTGGAAGATTCCTGATCACGGTGATGTCTCCAGCCAATCCAATTCTGATTAGCGACTCGCCATTCGCTCTCAGCCGGACGATTCGAGCACGTACAAATTCCAGCATGGCTCAGTACGATTCCGATTTCAGCAGCCCATAATCGGCAAGAATGACGTACAGACAAGGTACGACCGACAATACCAGAACCGTGGACGCCGCCAGCCCGAACGCAATACTGATGGCCATTGGGATCAGAAACTGAGCCTGGAAACTTCGTTCAACGAGCAAGGGCATCAGCCCAGCGATCGTCGTTAGCGAAGTGAGCATGATCGCGCAAATCGTCTGCGACTAGCCTCTGCGGCGGCCTCGACAACGCACTCTCCCTCTTCCACGCGATTCTTGAGATACAACACGAGAAGGATCGAATCGTTAATGACAATGCCGGCTAGGGACACGAACGCAAAAACGGCATGAAGGGTCAGGTCGTAGCCCAACAACAGGTGCCCAAAGATGACACCGATAAACGACATTGGAATCGCAACCATCACAACCAGCGGTTCGATATAACTACGAAACTGAAGACTTAGAAGCACGAAGATGCCAAGAACTCCGATCAAGCCGGCCCAAGCAATTGAATCCTGAGTTTCATCGATTTTCTTGATCTCGCCCTCAATCGTTACGCTGATATCCGGGTGCTGAGCCTGAAAGGTCGGCAAAAAGTCTTGTCGGAACTTTGAAAAGAGGAGATTGGTCTTGATGAAGCGGGCGTCCGTGTCGCCCAGCACGGTAGCCGTCCGGCGCCCGTTGACGCGAGAAATCCGCGACCAACCTCGCTCCCGGTCAAATTCCACAACCGTGCTAAGCGGAGACTGTGATCCATCCGCAAGCTTGATATGGTGATTGTCGAGATCAGATGGAGTATTTTGATCAGCACTTCGCAACATGACATCGATATCGTACGTCTCGTCACCCACCTGGACTTCCGAAGCCGTAACGCCCTGAAAGGCAGAACGAAGTTGCCGAGCGACCTCGCTGGCATCCAAACCAAGACCGACTGCTCCGTCACGCAATCGGGCTTGCAGTTCCTCCTTGCCGTGTCTTAGGTCAGTGGTCAGGTTTCGGACACCGCTCCACTGCAGAAACCATTGATGTACCTCATCGGCAGCGGCGGCGAGGTAATCGAGGTCTTCCGCCTGCAATCGAACTTCGATGGACCGTCCCGACGGAGCAATCGCAGGTTCCGTAAACGACAGGTTCGAGACATCCGCAAGTTGGCCGGTTTCCGCTGACCATCGCTCCTTGACGTCATTCAGCCGATAGGTACGTTCTTCCGCGTCCAACAAATCAGCGGCAACCGTGGCAACATGCGAGCCTGTCTCTTGAGTATCAAGGTTTTGATTGAAGACAACGTAATACGAACGGAGAAGACGCTGACCATCAGGCTGCGTTAGAGAGAAATCGTCGTCCACGCGTTGGAGTGCGTCGGTGATCCGCTCGACTGTTTTTTGAGTTTGTTCGAGCGATGTCCCCGGCTGCATCGCCAACCGCGCTTCCAACCAGTTCCCATCGGGAGTTGGAAATCCCTGGTATTTCAGCACTCCAGCTGGAATCATCGCGACGGAAACGAGAAATATACAAGCCGCTATGCCAACCCAAAGGTATCGAAACTGGATGAGCGATTTGATGGTCCGGCCAAATAGAACATCGCGTACCCAGTCAATCCCGGAGTCAAATCGACGGCGAAACGCGCCTGGCTGCTGGCCAGCGCTGATGTCGAGCGAGTGCCTCAGGTGGGAAGGAAGAATGAGGAATGCTTCGATCAGACTGAAGATCAACACAATCAGCAACACGATCGGCACGACGCGGATCACTCGCCCCATCTCACCACTTACAAAGATGAGTGGCCCAAGCACACAGGTGGTCGTCAGAAACGACGCCAGTACGCCCGAGCGAACTTCGGACACCCCGTCTACAGCGGCCTTCCAAGCCGGAGATCCACGCGTCACATGTTCGGCTACATTCTCAGCAATGACAATCCCATCGTCCATCAGGATGCCCAATGCCATCAAGATGGCCACCATGGAGAACATGTCGATCGTGAGGCCAAGAATTGGCATCACAAACAAGGCGCCGGCGACGGATACCGGAATGCTCATCACCACCCAAAAAGACAGCTTCGCGTTGAAGAAAAGCCACATCACGAGAAACACCAGCAGAGCCCCTTGCCAGAAGAACTTGTACAGCAGATCTAGTCGTCCGCTGATGAGAGGTGCCATGTCCAGCGTAATCAAGTACTCCATCGCCTCAGGCATGCGAGCAGACTCTGCTTCAATGAATTCCTTGACCGTATCGGCTACTCGAATTGTGTCTTGATCCCGTGTCTTCTCCACGGATAACTTTGCGGCTCGCATTCCTCTTAAGCGTATTTGATCCTCCGCCTGCTCAAAGGTGTCTGAGATCTTGGCAATATCGCCAAGCCGAACCTCCGCACCACTTCCGGCAGCCAGGATCACGATATCCTGCAGTTCGCTCACCGAACGACGCTGCTCGACCATTCGCACGACCAGTTCGCGTTGGGCTGATTTAATTGAACCAGCCGCCAGATTGAGATTTTGGCGTTCAAGCATTTGCGCCACACTGCTCACATCCAAGTCGTATCGCATCAACGCCTCGGCCGAAAGCTCAACGCGAAACTGGTGATCGGAGAAGCCGCTGATCGTGACTGAGGCAACTTGCGGGAGCCGCTGAATCCGACTCTTCAAATCTTCGGCGTATGCCTTCAAGTCACGAGCCTCCATCGGACCGCCGACGAGCAGATTCAACACCAACTCAGTCGTTCCCAATTCCTTCGTAATTGGATCTTGCACTTCCTGTGGCAAGCCGGTGATACCATCAAGGCTTGTTTGAATCTCATCCTTAAAATCGGCTGCATTCCCCAACTCTTCCATTTTGATCGTAATGACAGCCACTCCCTCGCCCGCATCGCTGCGAATTTCCGCAACGTGACGCACCGAATCCATGGCATTTTCGACGCGTCTGCAAATCGCCTCCTCCACTTCTTCGGCTGTGGCGCCCGGATACAGGTAGGTCACCTGGATTTCGGTCGGCAGGTAATCCGGAAAGGTCGCGCGGCGGAGCCGACTCACCGAAAACGCGCCCATCGCTACCAAGACAACCATAAGAAGATTTGCGGCCGTGGGATGCCTGGCAAAGTATTCGATCACCGAAGTCGCTCCTTGCCATTGGCTTGAGCGATGACGGACTGCAAAAGTGCATCGTCCGATTCCGCCTGCACCAGTTGGCCATCGATCGCGGGCGTTGGATCGGAGACTACTAGCGTTTCGCCTGCTCGGAGCCCCGATCGAATGACTGCAATGTCAGACTGGACAAACTCGACAACCACTGCGCGGCGTTCTAATCGGCTCCGGTCGTTTACGATGTAGACGTGATCGCCATGGACAGCTAATCGCGGTATGACAATTTGATTCGTTCGAGCACGACCACCCAATTCCACTTCACAAAAAACACCTCGGACCAACGGGGGACGCTCACCGGGGATGACTTTCTCATAGGGCCGATCGACCACCGTAACAAAACCAATTGTTCGTGTCTTCGGGTCAATCTGGCTGCTCGAATTGACGAACCGTGCCTCCCAAGTCGATTCCAACTCTCCAGCTGTTGCTCGGACGGTCGCGTCAACCTGAAACAGATCCCGAATACTGGTCGTATCGCGGCTAGCCAAAACTGCCATGATTTGACCCAAGCTCATCTGAGTCGGATCGATCAAGGTCGCCGCCTTCTCAACAGCCACTTGCGCAACTACCTCGGTTGCGTCGAGTCCGTCGGCCTCAAGGAGAATCTGTCCGGTCGCTACGAATTGCCCCTTTTCCAAATCGAACTCGCCTAGTCGGCAGTCAAAGGGCACAATGATTTCGGTACGTTGAATGTCGATCTCGGCGTCCTTGACACGAGCTTCCTGCGCATCAATGGTCGCTTGAATTGTCCGTCGTCGCGATGGCATTAGCTTCAACTCGTGCCGCTGAGTTTCTAGCGCCCCGAGTTGCTGCAGCAAGCTCCGCTGTGCCGCATCAAGTTGGGTTCTTGTCGCTGCATTTGATTCAGAAAGTCGGCGTAATCGGTCGACCTCGTTCCTGGCGAATAGCAGCGAACGGTCTTCGATCTCTATCATCAGTTCAAGATTCGCCTCGTGCAAGTCAAGCTCAGCCAACTCATTTTGCGATTTTTGCAGATCAGCCTTCAGCCGCTGATGCTCGAGTTCATACTCCGTCTTTTCGATACCGAGCAGCTTCGTACCCTCGCGTACGATCGTACCGCTACTAATCTCCGGGTGAACATAGTCGAGTTTTCCCTGAACCTCCGCTACGGCACGCCACACTTTCTGCGGGCGCTGCGCCATAGCCGAGTACGCGAGGAACGAAATCGGTTTCAGGTACCTTGATCACGCGAAAAGTGCGTGAGCTCTCGGCAAGAGGCGAGCGTTCCAAGTTAGCGCTCTGGGTGGAAGCGAGATACAGGGCTGCGGCGCCCAAGAGCACCGGAGGCCAGAATAGCCATCTTTGCGAAAGGAGCCTGCTAAGGAACTTCATGGAGCGGATCCGTCAGACGCAGCGAAGGCGCGCCTCGAAGTCTATCGTTGCCGTACTGTGTCACGCGCCCCGCCGGTGCGAATTCGATGCCCCACGCCAATGCGATTTCGCCTTAGGTCGTCCTTCGCTCGATCGAGCGCATCAGACGACGAGCAATCATCATCCGAAGCCCACTCGCGGCCGCATCGGAATTGTCAACAAGGCTTTCAAGGATCTCGCGACCGATCCTGGCCAGGACGGTCGGTTCCGTGGTTCTCGCTGAGGCGGTTCTTGGGCGGGATTCGAGTACTCCGATTTCGCCGAAAATGTCGCCGACGGCGAGGGTGGTCAGTAGAACCGGCTCGCCTCCGTGCTCACCAAGTATCTCAACCCCGCCAGAGACGATCACATATGCAAATTCTGAAATTTCCCCCTCGCGCACAACCCACTCTCCACGATCAAACCGCTCGAACGGAATCTCGCCAAACCTAGGAAGATCCTCTTCGCGGACGCCGTCGAGAGACTTCCGCAAGGCCCTGGAGATAAAAGCCTCCTTGACCACGCGCGCCAAATGCTCAGCGTCCGAATCCAAGTCTGCGGCGAGACCGAGGTAGACACTACGGCTGATCGCAAACAATTCCACTGTTTCGTCGGCGCGAACCGTAGCAGCGCGCGGTGCCTGTTTGAGGATGCCGACTTCCCCAAAAGCTTGACCCGGTCCCAACACCTGGATCTTCCGTTCATCACCGCTGGGAGAGCGCTGCCAGACCGAAACGTGTCCATCGACAATGATGAAAAACTCTTCGGCTGCTTCTCCCTGCGTCATGATTGACTCACCAGCCTCCACCCTACGAGCAGCCAATTCAGGAAGCTCGATTGTGTCGTCCCACTGCTCGGCTTGAATCTTCTCCTCATACAATGCGTTTGGATCCACCTTTCTGACTCCGCTACGGAGTCGGATCCGCGCTGGCTGGCCATGTGTTGGGCCAACCAGAGGTGCCACCGTCAGCGGGATCGATTCGCTCGGGGACGGAATCGCGACGTCAAACGTGTGGAGGATCGTCGCTACAATCGTCGAAGCGACCAGTTCACAAAGTCCGACCGCCAAACAGGACCTTGGCGGAAAGCCCCAGGGAGCGTAGGCACCTTTGGTTCGATGCTCGCTTCGCGGTGGGCGGACGCGACGTTGATCAAAGCTCCAAGGACAACTGTAGAACTTTCCATCAAAATGGCTGGGAACACCAGTCAGCACCACCAATTCATTCGGCCCAACTTGGTAGTCCCCAACTCCGAATGTTCGTGTGGTCTCGTACGGCATACCGGGAAGCAACGGATAACGGCGATTCGTTTCGACGAACAGCGCGTTCAAGGTCGGCATCTTTCGTAGCACATGCGCTGTGAGCGGTCCCTGCGAGAATGCCGTATCGATTTCTCTCTGCAATGCCGCGAGCGTTTGTGGGTCTCGGATCGCCTCCACCAACATGAAAAGAACTTGGCGCCCCAGATAAATATATGCAGCGATCAAAGCGTACATGACACCGCCGCGAATTCCGGCATCATCCAGCTTCACGTCATTCGCGTTCGCCGCAATGAACGCGTCGATCATCCAAGGCATTGGGTCATTGCGCGTCAATCCTTCACGGTGCCTTCGGATGACGGGGTCCAAGACCGAAATGACTTTGCGCTTCGAACGCTTCATTCTTGGAAGTTTAAGCACAAACTGCGGACGCTGGCGTACCGTCACCATCATTCCGAGTTCGCCACGCTTGCCTAGCTCGACCAAATCGATTGGCAGTCGTTCAGGAGTGACGGTTGCCAACATCGCTTCGATCGCTGCCTCAGCAAGATGTGGTTGAAGCTGCAGATCGGTAGGCCAAGCACGGATCAGTTCCCGCACGCGTTCGCTCATTCGTGAAACGAACGGTGCGATCGTCCCTCGGGTATATCCAAACCGAACCAGGCGACGAAGTGTCTCATGATCCTCTCCCTCAGCGGAGAAGATCGGAACGCCGGTTACCCGCAAGAACGGCTCGAAGATGCGTCGCCGATCAAGGCCCAGACTTTCCGACTCCCGAGCCACGCGAAGTGCCTCGGGCCCAGAAATCACATTGATCACCTTGCCGGCCATCTCGAATCGAAAGATCGGTCCGCATCGCGAAGCACCCTCGGAAAGCAGGTCATACGGATAGTGAACGCTCGAGTGATGCGGGCCAAACCAAGGAGTCGCTTCGAGGAACGGAGGTCGGAGGCCTTCTGGGATCGGAGGTTGGCGAGCACGCGATCTTAGAATCCGGCCGACCAGTGCCACGAGCGGGCCGAGACGTCCGCCCACCGGTTTGTGCTCGAGTAGCCGGTGGGGAGCAAAGGGGCAGCCCTGGCCGGAACCCTTTCGATCCTGAGCTGGATGCTGCTTATCAACGCGCTTCGTCGTTTTCTCGTCGAATTGGCCATTTGGCGAAAGGTCAATCTTCTGATTCGAGACCGAATTCACGGTTTGCGGCATCATTTGCTTCTGTTCTAGATCGAATCGCATGGAACCAGCCGTATTATTGCCTCGCGATGAAAACGCGACTTCCCTTGATGACACCGATCTTACACTCGATCGGGTCGAAAGCAGACAGCTTCAGAACATTGTTGCCTACTTCATCGGTCGCGTTTTGATTTCTGGTCTTACGAGAACTCTTGCAGACTCCGCCTCTGAGCGGGACATCGCTAAATTTTGCGCAGATCTCGGCTTCGTGACGACTTGCTCGTACAACCATCCGTGTTGTCGTTGCCTAAGCAGGAATGTGCCTCTGCAAGGATGTGCCGAGTTGGGCGGCGGTGAGAGCGTCAATTCGATCATGTAGTCAAATGTTCAGGCCCCGGGGCCGAACGAGCTAAGATTTGAACAAAGCCGAGGATCACAGGCACCGTGTCGTGGTCCAATACCGGCCAGAGCAGCGTGTCATTTTTTGAAACATCGAGGACGGGTTCATGAGCGAGGCCAGCAGATGCCCCGTACGTTTGTCTACGAAATGGAAAGAATCGGTGTGCCCCGTTCTTCGCCCACTGGACGCTGAGCCAACTTCCACAATCAGCCAGGCCCGTCTGACCAGTTTCTTGCGAGACGAGGTAGGGGTCGCCGGCGTCATGCTATGGATTATCGATTTTCATCTACACCAAATCGGTGGAGATGGTGGAGTTGCTCCTGACGACCTACAGAAGAGTTTCGTTCTCGATACCGTATATAGCGGCGTCACGCGCTGCGGCACCAGCGCGGTCACGTTCACGACCATCTACGGACTGCTGGACCCCGGTGGGAGCGTAGGAAATCGAAGAATCACAACACGGCAACTGCCTCGGTTCGCTGCCTTGCTGCGCGCGGCTTTTCCGCGGACTCGATTGATCGACGTGCGGCGAGAGATTGCGATAACGATGACGACCGTCGAATGGGCAATGCTGATTCGTTCATTTGGCGATCGCGTGGACGGTCGACTTGCTTTGAAGGAAAATGTTCATTACGAGATCATCGAGGGTCGCATTCCTCAACCTGGCAAGAAGCGAAACTTAAGCCTCATTCACCTGCTTCCCGGAGTGTGGAGCACGTTCTTGAGCCACTTTGTACGCATTGACGCGGGTAGCCGGAACGCGGCAGCTGCGTCCATTGGGCCCAGCCTCGCCGTTCAGCACGAACAACCAACGTAAGAGCACACTGCCTTCTTTTCCTGGTCGTTCAAATTCTGTTCTCTTGCGTGAGATGGAATCGACAGGTCAGCTCGAATCCCATGGTCGCAGGCCAAGGTTCGAGTCAGGCGTCGCAAATTGCGGTCAGCAACGATTCCATGCACCGGAGTTGCGTGGCCAATCCTCCCAAATGTTCGACTTACCGCACGCCCCCGTTGTGGACGACGTCTTCACGCAAAATCTTGGACAATTTTGCGAAACAAACGGACACTTTCACCGAGAACAGCTTACCGGACACAGATTCGTCCGCTAACGGGAAACTTGACGGCCTCAACGGCATGCAGAGGAGAATAGGATGATTGAACTGGCGACCGCGATGCAGTACCTGAGGGAACAGGATCTCGAGCGTGCTGAGCAAACGTGTCGAGACATGCTCGACGAAGACCCATTCAACGCGGCAGCATGGCATCTGCGCGGCGTAACGCTCGCCCAGCAAGTTTGCCTTGACGAGGCGGTGGAGTGCTTCGAAAAGGCGGCTGAAATGGATTCGACGAGCTCTCGATTACCCCTACAATCTCGCAGTCGCTTACCACAAGCGTGGTGAATTGGATCAGGCGGTTGACGCCTATTGTGTTGCAATCGACAGAAGACGCAATTTCCTGGAGGCACGCAGCAATTTGGGGAACACGCTGATTGAACAGGGGAGAATGCTGGAGGCGATCGATTGCTTTCGGGAATTGGTGGGACGGTTCCCCGATTCCAGCGAATCACACTTCAATCTGGCCAATACGTTGGTCGCAATAGGCAGGTATCACGAATGCTTGAAGCACTATCGTCGCGCGATCGAGTTGAATCCAGCCCACTCTGCCGCACGCGAAAACCTCGGACGTGCGCTCATCAAGGCTGAGCAATTTGACGAAGCCCGAGAGGTCTGGGAGAGTTGGCTCAAGCGAGATCCTGATAACGAGTTTGCGCGGCACATGCTGGCGGCGGCAACAGGATCTGACGCGCCGCAGCGTTGCTCCGACGATTATATTCGTCAGGAATTCAACAAAGACTTCGCGACCACCTTTGATCGCCAGTTGTCGCGGCTCGACTACCAGAGTCCGAAGAGCAAACGGGAATAGGCCAAGCTTGGTCATCGGTTAGTAAGATTCGCTTCTTGCCGATGTGTTCTCGGAAGACATCGCATTGCGTTTCGAGATAGTCGATCCGTTGTTGCTGCTCTCGAGTGACCCAACTGGCAAGAATGATCAGCATCAACTGCCACGGTTGCAGGACAAATTTCATTGGCGTCTCGGTGGTTCGGCAAATCCGAGACGATCATTGATGGAGACCCAAATGTAGAGCTACGCCGGTGAGCTTGTGACACATCGTCGTGTGCGTTTGTTTGGGTGAGAACGATTGCGGGAACATTGGCGTCGTCGAGACACATGCCACCTCGGCCGAACTGCCTGGATGATAAACCTTAAAGAGTCCACTTTTTGCCGTGTCCAATACTCGGCTGAGCTATTTGACCCCACTGGCTCGAACCAGTGTTTTTCCGTGTATAATCGTGTCATGAGCCGAATCACACGAACAGGTTTTGAAGTCGAGCGCAAGTTGACGCTGGATGCCGAAGACGATCGTGGCATCGTCGCCAACGCGACTGCCGCTGCGCGTTTGGCAATGGTTTGGCCTATCACCGAGAGTTGCTGGGCATTCGTACCCGGATCGAAGCATCATGCTGAACGAGAATTTCAAAGACATGTTCTCTGCGTTCGGCGAGGCCGGAGCTGATTATCTGCTGGTTGGTGCTTATGCGATGGCCGCCCACGGATCTCCTCGTGCGACGGCGGATATTGATTTTTGGGTGCGTCCCACCGAGGCCAATGCTGCGCGAGTGTGGACAGCGCTGGAGACTTTTGGGGCTCTGCTTTCGAAGGTATCCGTTGGCGACTTCTCCACGCACGACGTTGTTTACCAAATAGGCGTTCCCCCACAGCGGATCGACATCTTAACCTCGATTTTGGGGTGTCGATTTTGACGACGCGTGGCGTGAGCGATTGATCGTAGATCTTGAAGGGGTGTTCGTATCCGTGATCGGGCTCCGGCACTTGCATGCCAACAAACTGGCATCCGGCCGCGCGAAAGACGACCAAGATGCGAACATCTTGGAAGAAATGATCGGAGAGACCAAATAGCAGGAAACGACGGTTTCGCAAAGCGTTGCCTTCGCTCTGCCGACGACCGAAAGCAACCCCTTCCGTGTAAGCCTCTGCGAACGAAGCACTTAGGCCAAACTGTCGAAAGAGAACCGGTTCGAAGAGGGTTGCCCTCGCTCTCACGCTCTCGCTGCAGTCGCGGCTCATAAGTTAGCGAACCCGCTTTTCGCTGGGGCCAAAGTGATTCGAACCATTTCAGCCGGGAATACACGGCAACACGACGTCGCAATCTCGGGGTCATATGCGACACGAGCACTAACCATGGTGACGCCGTTTCGAATCCAACTCGCGCGACCGATGATGAATTCCGAACTACAGCCGCCGCTTCTCACGCGAGTCCGTGAATTGGGCTAGCGTCCGACCCTCGATCTTCTTCGGGTCCAGACCGTTACTGAATAGTTTTCAAAATCTTGTGGCGGGGATTGATTTGCTTTTCGCACTAC
Organism: Pirellulaceae bacterium; assembly: GCA_963767665.1. GTDB lineage: Bacteria > Planctomycetota > Planctomycetia > Pirellulales > Pirellulaceae > Rubripirellula. The sequence continues at coordinate 751,760 of CAVYFC010000008.1, read as the reverse complement.
CTCCTGAGCGGGCAAAATGTGCCTAAGACAGAACGCCTCAGGAGAGATCCGATGGACAGCCTTCCGGAATCCGCCAAATCCATCTTTCTATCGGCTTTGGATATCGAATCTAACGACGAAAGAAAGTCGTTTCTCTCAAGAGCCTGCGGTGACAACGGGGCGCTTCGACAGGAAGTTGAAAAGCTGTTGGATCATCAAAATCAGGCAGGCTCTTTCCTAGAATCACCCGCGGTCGCCGCTGATCTTGCTCCTACCGTCGATCACCAGTCCTCTGATTATCGCGGGGCGCAAATTGGCCGGTACAAGATTCGAGAATTGATTGGCGAAGGCGGCATGGGAGTGGTCTACGTTGCCGAACAGGAGCAGCCCCTGCGGCGCAAGGTGCACTCAAGGTCATCAAGCCCGGGATGGATTCCAAGGCGGTGCTGGGCCGCTTTGAGGCGGAGCGAAATGCCTTGGCACTGATGAATCATCCCAACATCGCAAAGGTGCTCGACGCCGGCACCACGGAGGAGGGTCGCCCCTATTTCGTGATGGAATTGGTGAACGGCATACCAATCACACAGTATTGCGATGATCAAAAGCTATCGATTCGCGACCGACTGAACTTGTTCATAGACGTCTGCAGCGCTATTCAACACGCTCACCAGAAAGGGATCATCCATCGCGACATCAAGCCGTCGAATGTTCTTGTCACCGAACTGGATGGAAAGCCAATCGCGAAGGTCATCGACTTCGGTGTCGCGAAGGCTCTCAATCAGTCGCTGACCGAACACTCGGTTTACACAGCGTTCCAAACCGTCATCGGTACACCGCTTTACATGAGCCCCGAGCAAGCGAGCTTCAGCGCCGTGGATGTCGATACGCGAAGCGATGTTTACTCACTCGGCGTCCTCCTATACGAGCTACTGACGGGCTCCACTCCTTTCACGAAAGACGACTTCCAGCAGGCAGCGCAGGATGAAGTATTCAGGTTGATCCGGGAGCGAGAGCCACAGCGTCCAAGCAATCGCATCAGCAGTCTTGGCGACACGGCCACTCGCGTTTCCCAGCTTCGCCGTTCCCAACCCGATCAACTCGGACGAATCATCCGGGGTGACCTGGATTGGATTGTGATGAAGGCGCTAGCGAAAGAACGTCGAAGACGCTATCGGACAGCGGATTCGTTGAGTGAGGACATCTTACGGCACCTCAATGACCAACCAATCGAGGCCCGTCCCGAATCATCTTGGACACATTCAGAAGCTGATCCATTTGGGAGATTCAGATTGCCTGGCCATGTTGATCAAAAACGAGACGGCTGTGCGGTTGATTCTTCCCGCTCGAATTCAAGATGCCTTGCAAAGAATGGGACTGCTGTAGCTGCTCAAACAGCGTGGTATATCAGAGACGCACCGTCGACGTTGGTAAGGGACGAAGTGGCGCCGTGCCAGCGACAAGTGGGACTTCCCCCATTCTCTGGCCGCAAAACCTTCTTGACATTTGTTTGAGCATTTGTTGGACACCCGAGTAAGTGTCCCATACATTGAAGTTTCATGCACGTCGAGACCCTATGAACTGGGGGGGCCTTGAGCAGTGAGATTTCTTTTAGTCACTTTCGTGGCCATCGCTTCCACAACTTCTCAGATTTCGGCGCAGCAAGATCAGTCGCCCAGAGTTGTGAATTCGTACATTATACAGAATCCCAACAATTCCATTCCGGAAGCGATCATTGACCTTGGCTCGGTTGCTCCTTCAGAGACAGTTGACGCAACAGTTTCGCTGGTGAACGCAACGGACCGCGAAATACGCTTCAATCGAATTGAAAGGGCGTGTAGCTGCACGGACCTCAAGCCCAGTTCTGGGAAGATAGCTCCCGACGGAGCATGTTTGGGACCGCAAAGCTCGGTGACTTCAGCGGCCATGACTTCACAGATCATTTCGCGAATGTGCCCACGCAAAAAGTCACGAAAGACTTGGCCGGTTTCGGACGCCGAAACTTGCCCAAGGGATTGCAAAAGACTAACTTCGTTCATGATGGTCTCCCCGTCGGTTGCCGCCGACGAAAATTGAAAGATTGCGAAGGGCAGATTCTGCCCTCCGGGAGACCATCTTTCAACTTTCAACAATTAATGGGACGCTTCCCAATTTGGCCTGTCCCCAACTGTGACTGCCCAACTGTGACTGTCCCGGAATCTCTGGTTCCCTGAGTTTCTCGTTCGTTGACCGTCGATGCGAGTGGCGGAGGGGAGGACGTGTGACCTCGGCGACCCTTGAATCGCGAACAAGCAGGGAAGCCCGATTGGACTATCCGAAATTACGCCGGAATGCAGCGAAGTCGAGTAACGTAATCACGCCGTCGCGATCCGAATCGAGGCCATCATGAAAGGCTGCGTCGCCGATCGCCTTTCCGAAGCTACGCCGAAACTCCGCGAAGTCGAGCAAGCTGACCCTCCCATCACCATCCTGATCCCCAAACTTGCGAAAGAAGGTATCGGCCACGTCGCTGTCCATCCCGAAACCGTTGGATTGCAAACGGACTCGATCAGCCAGCACCGTCAACTGATAAGCGCCGTCTTCCAGACTGGTCGCCACCGACGCGTTGTCACTCGGCACAATGCCCACTCCGCTGGTGAACGTAATGGTCGCCAACGTCTTTCCGTCTACCAACGATGATGCGACCGCAAGACCGCTGACCGGCTGATTCGTCGATACGTTTTGTAAGCGAAACGAATCGGGGCCGACGTTGACCGGACCAGCGAACTCGACCTCGATCGAGGTGACCCCCGAGCGGCTGCCGTCGCCTCCGTTGATCGCAATCGACAGGACCGATGCTCCCGAGGGAACGCCACCGGGCGATGGAGCATACGATTGCCAACTCCCCCAATAAGGCCCCAACGTCGAGGGGCTGATCCGATTGAGCGACGGTCCCGTTCCATCCGCATCCGTTGGCCAAGGAGCGAGATCGTCGTAAAGGACTTCGTCGACCAACACATTCGGCACAAGCGTCAAGTTCTCAGGAGGCGGCGCATCCACGGCGAGCAACTTGACGAGTCCGTAACTGTTGTTGAGCGAACCGCTAAACGGGCCTAACAACGTCACCGAGTCATCGATGCCATAGTGCGTTCGAAAGGCGGCCACGCGACTCGAGCTTTCCGCCAGGGCGGGATCGAAAGAGACGATGACCAAAGACCCCCTGTCCGCAATCAATTGGCCGTCGTCGAAGTCGTAGTCGACGTCGCCACGGAGTCGCCAATCGGTCAAGAGCACCGCTGCTTCCGATCGATTGTAGATCTCGACGAACTCCAAATCGTCGTCGTTCAGACTCGGATCCAATGCCAATGCCGCGGCAATCGGGTCGGCCGGGTGATAGTTCACTTCCGAGATGACGAGATCCGAGATCCTGAACATTCCGTTGATCTGACCGAGACTCGGTTGCGCAAGTGGAACCAATCGGCCACCTTCATCCGCGACGCGCCCTAGTGAAATACCGTTGAGTGTGGCGGCAAATTGGACCACATCAACCAGCGCCTCGATTTCGTTTCCACTGGCTTTCACAAGCCAGACCGAATCGCCCTCGGAACCACTGAGCGCAAAGCTCTCGGGAGCGAGTGGATCTGCATTGAAGTCCGATTCATCAAACGTCACATAGCCGCCGGCCGGGATCATCGTGTTGTCCGCAATCCGATACTTCAGGAGTTGGTTGCCATCATCGCTGAGATACCAACCGCCGATATTGACGTCAGTGGGTCCGGAGTTGTGAAGCTCGATCGTGTCCGAGGCAGGCGCATTGGTGCTGCGCCAGTACCTCGTTGATCGACACCTCGGGGATCGGGAGCGATACGTTGCCGGGGCTGCCGCCCAGCTCCACGCTCCCACGCCATCGGTACGGCTTACCCCATTCGTTGGCCGGCGCTGTCACCGGTTCCTGCATGACGAGACTGGCACCGAATCCATCGGCCATCAGGGGCCATGGGTCACTGTCACGATAACGAAGATCCAGGATCTCGTCTCCTGACGCATCCAGCAAGCGGATCGTCTCTCCACTGTTAGAAAGCTTGCCGGTGTACTGGCCGACGATCTTTGCGGGATCGACCTGCGGATAGGCGGCGAGGAAGGCGGCCGTATCGGCGACCAACAAAGCGTACTCGCCTGCGGCGATCGACGTCCCGGCGGGAAGCACCAACGGCGACGAGGGACCGTCGACCAACGTCACAAAATCGAGATCGACGGTGACGGCGTCGTCACCCGACGTGATGTTCTGCAGTTCGATAAACTCCGCATCGCCGTCGACGCGAGGATGGTAGTGGACCTCCGTGACGCGCAGGTTGACGGCCGAGGCGGCTTCGTGAGGTACGACAAACAGAGCCTCCCGGAGCGCCGACCAGTTGCCACCGTCATCGCGAGCGCGACTTCGCAGCAACGTCGAATCGTCAAGGGTCAGCGGTGTCGCCGTCTGCTGTGAGACAACCCACTCCAAATCAAAACTGAGATCGCTGCTGGTCGGACTGTTTTGGTGAATCTCCACCGCGAGCGAGTTCGAGCCGGAGGCGACCAAGGACGCGGGAATCACAAATTCTTGCCAAATCTCACCATCATCGGGGGCCGCCATCGGTGCGCTGGTCGAATAACGGATCTCGCCACCGGGCAAATTGCTGCGCAACAGCTCTTGTCCATTCAGGTACACCACGGCGCCGTCGTCGCGCCGCAATCGAATCTTGGCACTTGTGTAATCGCCCTCGGGAACATGGACCGTGGTTCGGAAGTAGGTCGTCCGATGTTTGTTGCCGGCATCACCACCGAAGGAGACCACCGTCGCCTCGTCACCGTCGCCAAAACCAAACTGCGCATTGCCCGAAGCCCACGCCGAGTCGTCGTAAGCCGGTTGACGCCACGCCTGCCCCAAGTCGACGCCAAGATCGTGGTACTTCCAGACCGATCCTGCCGACAAGACGGTCCTGTCGATGGTCGACGGATCGTAGGCGATCGCGCCGGGATGCACGCCGCCACCCTCCACTCGCGGATCGGTGCCGTCGACCGTGTAGTACACCGTCTCTGCTTCGGAAACGAACCGCAAGCTGCTTCCCGGCGTCACTTGCCCGCTCGATCGAAACTCCCCGTCGACCCACTGCTGCGGCGCTGGGACCGACGGCATCAACCCCATCCCAATGTATTGGTCAACCACAAAGGACGAACGCGCCGGGAAGTAGGTCGAGGTCAGACGATCGTTCTCGTTGTTCCAATGAATGTCGCGCTCGTAGAGGGATGGAGTCTCGCCACGTGGGTCAACATCGCGACGATAGTCTCCCCAACGAGCCGATTCCGCAACGATGGCATCGGAGAGCTCTGTTACCCGATTGCTCCAGCGTGTCGAGGCAGGTTCCGGTGCGAACGCTCCCCCATCAAAGAAGTGCGTTTGGATGCGGTCGCCGAACCGAACCACAAACTCAGGAACCTGGACCAGTTCGCTCAGCATTCCGGTCGCGTCGGTAATCGTTGAGGGTGGATTGGCGGTGATCCCCTCTAGAATCCGTTCGCTGTCCCAGGCATACATTCGCCACAGCCCATCCGCGGATCCACCGCCCGCAGCTCGCCAATTTCCGTTCACCTTGAGGTCCGCGTTTCCGCCAAAGGCTTGAGCGAGTGTCCAATCGATGAAGTTATCGACATCCAGGACCTGTTGAATCGCATTCCAATCTCCGGTGGCCACCACGGCCAGCATCTGGTCGTACGAATTGCGATCTCCGTCAATCGCCGCGCCGCCATTGAGGGCGTCGTAGTCATCCGAATCACCTCCCTGATACTCCGCGTAGTGCGATGAATCGTGTCGCTCGTGCAGGTTGTAAACGCCCCAGTAAAGGCCGTTCAAATAGAGGTGAACGTAAGAGCCGCGTCCGGCGTCGTCCTGGCCTGCCGCGAGCAAAGAGTCACGCAGAAACTGGTCTCGAATCAGCGTCCCGCGGCTTCGCTGGTCGTTGTTCCAGTGGATCCAAGAATTGTTGTACAGCGCTCGTAGCTGCAGGCTATTGAAGGAATCCACCGGCGACGGAGCGAACAGGTCGTAGTTCAACTTGGAAGCACCATAAGTTTCTCGAAATCGCAAACTCATGGAGTGCTTGGGCGAGTTGTTGGGTTGCCGACTCGCGCCTCCTGCGATCTTCAGCCCCGCGTCGATCTGGAACCCGGACCTGCCGTCAGGAAGGATGTATTCAGCCGATATCGGAACTTCGAGCTGGTCGTCGGTCGGGTTGGAATAGATTCCTCCCGTGCCAAACAGACCCTCCACGTCGGTGGCGATCGTCAACGCCGGCAGGTCACGCAGCCCATCCATCAAGGCTTGCACATAGGCGGCGTCACCAACGATCTCAGGATCCATCCCGTAGTCCACCGCGGGCGCGGTTCCCCACTGCGTTGGAAAACCGGCTGGTTCCTCTGGCTGCGCGATCACGTCACTCAAGAACAAATAGGTTTGCGTGTCGACATTCGTGGGAAGAAAACCGTTCTTGTAGGCCGCCGCCCGCAACGACGTCGTGGTCGCAATCGGAATCGTCGCGATGGGGGTCACACCCTCGGCCGCATTCACCTGCGTCCCGTTGGTCAACGAGGGGAGACTGCCATCGGTCGTGTAGACAAGCGTCGCTCCCGGTGTCGAGGTTGTCACATCGACCGAGAACGAAGTGCTGAAGTATCCTCGGTCGACGCTGAACGAAGTGTCGGACACAAACCCTTCGACACCGGCCCCATTGGGAAAGCCCGGTGTCGGCGTGGGAAAGAAGCGGATGGCGTCCAGCCCAGATTCGCTCGGGTCGATTCCATAGGAAACATCGGTACGCTGTCGCGAGTAAGGAGTCTGAGCAGAACCAAACACGCTCTCGACGGTTTGATCGGCGCAACTCAGCGCCAGGTAACCGCCCGAGGCGGAGATCCGAAAACTCGTGTGGAGGTGACCTCCCGGATCGGGTACTCCATTGCCGGATGCAAAGACGACGAGAAATTCGCCCGGGTCAAGCTCCGCCACCGGCGATTCAGGAAACGTCCATTTGGAGAGTTCAACGGGACTGTCACTCAGGTGCCAGCCCTGCAGATCCGCCGCCTCGTCTCCGGCGTTGTGAATCTCGATCCAATCCGAAGTCTGGCCGTGGCCGTCGAGAAGTCCCGATCCGTTTGCGGCCAGGAACTCCGTGATCCGAATCTCGGCAGCCAGCAACTCCCGACTTTCCAGTCGCTCGATCCGCAAAGAGCGCCGGCGCCCCTGGTGGGAGATCGATCGCTGGGACCCGCGCACGCGCCGACGCTTCCTTATCCTTTGCGATGAAGGATCAATTCGGGATCGCAGCATGGGTGTAGCGACAATCAACAAGACGAGCGAAGCAAAGCATGAGGAGCAGAGGCACCATCATACTCCGCTGGTCTACCCAGGTCGCCGCTGAAATCCTGATCTCGAGAGCGCAAGTTTCTTACCGGCCCGCCGTCCTGGTAGGATGAAGCTCCGTGATCGCCCAGAACCTTTACCACTCAGGCTTCGCTACATCCTCAAAAACTCGATTCGGCTCGGCGTGTTTGGCGAGTGATGAACGCGATGAATTTGCGGTTGGAAATCATCGTCTTGCGCCTCGAATATGTTCTCAACCCACGTTTGCGGATTTCGGTCGATGAAGGGGAACCACGTACTTTGGACCTGAATCATTACGCGATGACCGGCTTTGAAAGTGTGGTGCACGTCGCGCAGGGGAACAGGGACGCTGGTCACCTGCCCCGCCACAAATGGTTTCGGCTTCTCAAAACCGTCGCGGAATCGACCTCGTATCACACCGGCCCGAACCAATTGCTGGCGCCCGCTTTGATAATCGTCTGGTATCGAGGCATCGGGCCCGCGGTGAACCGGTTCACCCGGGAATTCGTCAATCAACTTGACGATAAGGTCGGCAGCCTGCCCCGTGGTGCTGAAGGATAGTACCGCACGAAGCGGCCCGGCGACTGTCAAGTCTTCGTTGAGTCGTTCGGTACGAAAGACCAGCACATCAGGGCGGCGCCCGGCGAATCGCTGGTCCTCGGTCATGTAGTCCTTCGCCCAAGCGGCGGTAACTTCTTGTGTGTACGGCACAGGCTTACCCGGATCACTGATCCATGGCGTCTGATCAGCAGTTGCCTGCGGAACACCATCACGTCTCGCTGGAGGGTTCGGCACTTCGATCGGCTCGTCGGCGACCAGCTTACCATTAGCGGCAAAACTCAAGCTCGCAGCTTTTGCGCTCGCAGGAGGCCAACTGTCATACGATCGCCAACGGTTCGCTCCCGTTTCAAACACGAACGCTTCGGCGAGGCCCGGAGGGCCGTCGCCCTTCAGGGTCTCTTTGAAGAATGGCAATTGGATCTTTTCACGGAAGGTTCTCGCTGTATCAAAACTGAAGTCCGCATCACCGAGAGCCCGACCGTTGCCAGAACTCCATCCACCATGATGCCATGGCCCCATGACCAGCGTGTTCTGAATGCTCGGGTTGTTGCGTTCGATCGATTCATAAGTTTTCAACGGTCCGTAGAGATCTTCCGTATCAAACCATCCCCCAACGACCAGGACCGATGCAGAGATGTTCTTCAGATGAGGCAAAATGTTACGGGACTTCCAAAAGTCGTCGTAATTGGGATGCCTGGTCAACTCATTCCAGAAAGGAATCTCCTCCTTGAAGTAACGTCGATTCACATTCGACATCGGACCTAGATCGAGAAAGAACTGATAGCCATCGCGAGTGTGATGGTCAAATCGTTTTGGCCCGACGCTGGTTGGTTCCGGTCGTGGGACACCAAATCGGCTGAAGAAGTTAAACGCCATGGGCAAAACAAAAGCACCATTGCGATGAAAATCATCAAAGAACCAGTCCGCGATCGGTGCCTGTGGTGAAACCGCCTTCAACGCTGGATGCGAATCGATGCAACCAGCTGAACTGTAAAAACCAGGATACGATATGCCCCACAGACCGACGCGAGAGTTGTTGTGGTCAACGTTCTCAATCAGCCACTCAATGGTGTCAAACGTGTCGGAACTTTCGTCAACTTGCGCACCACTCTTGTTGGTGAGGTGCGGACGCATATTGACGAAGTTACCTTCGGATAGATTTCGTCCCCGCACGTCTTGGAAAGCGAAGATGAAACCCTCCCGTTCAAACTCAATCGATGGCCCGAGCTGGCTACGGTACTGGTCGGCACCGTAAGGACCTGAACCGTACGGTGTACGAACCAGAAGGATTGGATAAGTGTTTTTCGACGTCGCTTCGTACGGAACGTATACGACGGTGAACAGACGAGTTCCGTCCCGCATCGGAACCATCGATTCGAACTTGGCGTAGCCCGATCGAATCGCTTCAGCGCGTGAAAGGCCCGGACTCTCCTCCGCAACAAGCGAATTCGTGAGCGGAAGCAACACTGCCGAAATCAGAATCAATCTAGCAACGATCAATTGGTTCACCATGCGAAGAGAGTCTGGGACCCGAAGTAGCATAAACAAAAGCAATGCATGGCGTGGCGCGTGAAATGTACAAACGGCCGTTGACGGCTGGCTGCCCACATTTCTCCGTGTCTGATTGCTCGGCTGGCTTTCGTGGCCGCAAGGGTTTGATCTGCATCTACTGGTAAAGTCTGACGGTTATTCCGCGATTTCCACTCGGGGAGGCCAGTCTCCGGGGGGAGTGGCGCATTACGGAGTCCGGATGGGCCGATTGTGCCGAAGAAACCAATCGACTTTGTTGTGCGGAGATTGAATCCATTGTCCAACCGCTTTCCCGCCGTGACGTTCATTTGCTGCCTGCTGGTTGCCGGCTGCACGCTCGGGCCTCGCCAGATCCACAAAGAGCGTCAGGACTACAACCAGGCAGTTCAGCAATCCTTTCGCGAGGAGATGCTTCTGAACCTGGTGCGTCTGCGATACCGGGAAACGCCCGAGTTTCTTTCGGTTGGGGGAATCGCAGCCCAATACACGTTTGACGGCAGTGCTGGAGGTGGCCTGACGTTGCCCGACGGGGGCACCAAGGTCGGTAGCCTGAGTGGTCGTCTGGCTCGAACCGAGCGACCGACGTTTAGCTACGTTCCCGCACGCGGTGCCGAGTTTCAAAAGGGACTCCTGGCGCCGATCGATCTCCAATCGCTGGAGTTACTCACTCGAACCGGATGGAGCTGGGAACGCATCTTTCGAGTGACGGTGCAATTCATGAACCGAGTTGACAATGCGACCAGTGCGGGTGGCCCGACACCCGAATTGAAGCCCAGACTACGAGGAGTTTCACTATCTCGCTCAGCTCATGCGGCGACTCCAGGTTCAACGTGCCATCGAGCTTGCCTCTGCCGAGCGAGAAGCCACACCGAAGCGAATTCCACTCAGCAAAGACCAACTCGACGGCGGTTTTGTGATCGATTCGATCAAAGAGGGATACCGGTTTAAGGAAACCGACGAGGGTCTGTTTTTGGTCAAAGATCAACAGTTCGTTGCGCTGATCATTCATCCCCGAGCGAAAGTTTCGTCAGAGATGCAGGAGATCGCTCGACTTCTCGACCTGGAGGTCGACTACGATTCGCCGAAACATGCGGCTTTCGAGGTTGAATCGGGCAAAGAGGGATGGATTCAGTCGACCTTTGCGAACGCGACATCCTTTCAAGTTGATCCTGAAATGGCGTGCGTTGATGAGGCCGATTTGCCAGCTGGTCTATCGGGCGTCCACGATGGGACGCCGCTACGTACGGACATCGTGGTCAGCACGAGGTCTCTGCTGGAAGTCATGTTCTATCTCTCCCAGGGCGTTGGCGTCCCGTTGGAGCACCAGGCTCAAGGACTCGTGACCCTCACCGTTGATGAAGCTGGAGAGGCGTTCGACTGGAGCGAGATGATGCATGATCTGTTCACGATTCGAGCATGCAAAAGTTGTCCCAAGCATGCGGCGGTCGCTGTGCGGTACCGAGATTACTGGTTCTACATCGATGAACGAGATCAGGACTCGCTTTCAACCTTCACGCTGCTGATCGAACTATTCGGCATCGAAGTGCAAGCGGGTGGAGGGGGCGGCTTCCTCTACACACTTGGTATCTAGCTGGACAGCGCCACTTTGCTGCAGGTCGGTCTCTCCGAGCTTGTGACTTTTTTGATGTACGGCTTTCTACCGTAGGCGAGTCTCTCCGAGACTCGCAAAGAACGCAGCAAAGCTGCGGACTCCGCCTTGGAAATACGGACCTACAGTAGGGCGAACGAAAACTCACAGCCTCTCCGAGACCGTCATTCAACGCGGCTTTGCCGCGAAAATCCGAGCCTCGGAGAGGCTCGGCTACAGGCAAGCGTTCCATCCGAAATTTTCGCCGTGATTTACGAGCTGTCCAGCTAAGCTAGGTGCCAGCGATCGGTTCCAGTGCCTCGCGATTTGCCAGAGCGTTCTGCCTCGAATCCACCATCTGAGTGCCGCGTGGTCTGTTGCCTGTTGTCATCGATGCTTCATCAGCAGATGCAGAAGGACGCAACCTACACTCGTGTGCAGGCTACACTTGCGAAATCGGACCATTTCTTTTCTAGCAGACACTATCGATGGGGCGCTATTCAGTGGCGAATATCGGTATATGGACCGAGTTTCTTTCTTAAGATGCTTACCCCTGCTGCGCTGATTTGGGTATCTCGAATGTCGAGAAATCCAAGACCCGTCAGCATTGACAAATCCTCGATGGACTCATCGCCAAGATTGGTTCCCGTGAGGCTGAGACTGGCGAGTTCTGAAAGTTCCTGCAGCCTCTTGATTCCGCGACTGGTGATCTTTGTCTCATCGAGGAAGAGCACCTGGAGATTCGGCAGGTTGCCGAGATGTGCTAGCCCTTCGTCAGTGATCTGCGTGCCGGCGAGATGAAGGTATTTGAGTTTTGGAAGTTGTGAAATCTCCGCGAGGCCAGCATCGGAAACCGGCGCACGATTCAGATAAAGGCGTTCCAGGCTTTCCAGCTTTGCCACGTTCTCCATACCGGGAAGATCGATCTTGGTATCGCTCAAACTGAGGGTTCGCAAGGGAAGGTCTTGCAGGTGGACCAGCCCTGCTCCTGTCATCGCAGTGTCGTTCAGATCGAGTCGCTGCAAGTTCACGAGTCCACCGAGATGGCTGAGCCCTTGGTCGGTGACTGCGGTTCCGCTGAGATGCAGCGTGGTCAATTGTTCGAGTCCGCTCAGATGGTGGAGCCCGTCGTCGGTCACGGCGGTGTTGTCGACATCCAGCAACTGCAGGTTTGGGCACTCGGCCAGGTGCTCAAGTCCTTCATTCGTGATCGCGGTGTTCGCAACGATCCAGCACCAGCAATTCCTCCGAACCTGCAAGGTCTTGAAGATCGGCATCGTCAATCTGGTGGCCACGAAGGTCGATGCGTTCCCTGTCTTCAAGCGACGTTTGGATTCCCTCTGAGTAAAGTGCCTCAATCACGGATTGATGCTTCGGTACCAGGCCCCCCTTCGCTACCCGAAAGCCGAAAGCGAAACCGCGATGCGTCGGACTCCTTCCAAAGCGGGCGGCAGAGCGAGCGTCATCTGAAGCATTGAAGAAGGACCCGCCTCTTACAACGCGACTGGGCGAACCGAATCGATAAAAGAGGGGGTCTCCGTCGCGAGATTCTAGTGGAAAACGCTTGGGCAAGAGTTCTGATCTCTGAGTCAATGGGTCAACCCCATGAACCAATGGCTCGACCGAACTTTGTGTGTAACCGTCTAGACACCACTCAATGACATTCCCATGCATATCGTAGAGGCCGAAAGGGTTCGCGTTCAGTTGGCCCGTCAATGATGGAGCTCCGACATTGCTTTCTGCGACCCAAGCAAACTGGTTTAACAGAGAGCCGTCAATTCCAAAGCTGTAAGGAGTCATCGTCCCTGAGCGGCATGCAAACTCCCATTGCGCTTCCGTCGGCAGATGGTAATCGGCACCTTCTTCGTCGCTCAGCCATTGACAGAAGGCTACCGCATCATTCCAGGAAACATTGACAACTGGATGGTCATCAGTTTGGCCGAATCCCAGATCCGCGTTCCAAAGGAATGTGTGATCTTGGATCCAGTCGCCGTTACGCCAAACGGAGCCGCCGCGCAGATCCCTTTCGGCGTCCGTCTTGTAGCCTGTCGCCTTGACGAACTTCCGAAATTGACCGCGTGTTATCTCGCGATCTGACAACATGTAGGGCTGGGCGAGTGTCACCAAATGCTGCCGCAAAAATCTCGGGTATCCCCTGCCTGCCTTTATCGCCTCGGTTTCAACTTGATTGACCTCGATATCGGAAGCCCCCATCAGGAAGAGACCGGGCGGGATGACTCGCATCTTGATGCCGATGCTGTTGGTTGTCTCTACTTCGACACCAAGGTGGTCGGCCCACGCCTGCTGGTAATCGGCAGCTTGGGTGGCACTAAACGGGGCGATCGCTAGCGGGGGCTGATCCGCCGAGTCGAGCATGCCATCTTGATAGCGTCCAAATTCCTTTGGATAGTCATTGCGCAGCCTGCTGAATTTGTCTGCGACCGAGGTCGGAGCCAATTGGGATAGTGTTCCAGTCTTGTCGATTTGATTCCCCCCAGCGAGCACTTCCGCTATCGATTCCAAGTCCTCTTTCGGTTGGCCTGCACTGAGGATCTCCTTCTCGACCAGCTGTCCGTCCGCAACCAAAACAATGCTCCCTCCATCTCTCGAAAAAGCGACATTTTGAATGCGATCGAACTTGCCGGTCTCGTTTAACACCGCAATGCCTGTCGATACCTCCCAGACACGAGCGTCCTCACGTCCAACCGTCAGCAACAGCCGGCCGTCAGGGCTAAACTCGCAGTAAGCGAGCACGAAAGAATGTATCAGTGGGGGACATATGGCTTGACCGGTTTCAGCATCCCAGATGTCTGCACGGCCCCCCTCAGACACTGTGGCCACGCATCGTCCGCCTGGATCGAACGCGACGTGGATAATGTTGGTCTGATGTGGAATCGTTGGGGAGATCGGTTCCAGCGTGCCAGCATCCCACACTTGTGCGACATTCGAGCCGAGAATGACCGCTAGTCGCCTGTCGTCAGGGCTAAGCGTGATCTCTCGTTTGAAATTCCCGGCAAGAGCAAGAATCGAGCGTGAATTGTAGAACTCTTGCGCGCCCCTGATCCATTTCTGACGGACGATCTTTCGCTTCAACACTTCTCCAGTTTCTGCATCAAGCATGTCGATGGACTCGGCAAGTGCAAACACAATACGATTGCTGTCACGCGTGAAAACCATGTCCCGGAGGCCGCGGAACCCGTAACTGTCCATTATTTCAACGGCTTCACCTCGGGCCGGATTGTGGATAAATAGAAAAGATCTCTCGCCTGGCTGACCCGCCGAGAGAACAGCAATACGATTTCCATTTGGGCTAATTCTTAGCGACCTTACTGTACCCATTTGCTCGAACGGTTCGCTGACTGGCATACCTGTTTTTGCGTTCCAGACCCGGAACGTGCTCCGCACGGCTATTGCGGGTCCGCGTGGATCCAGGCGCTGTCCAGTTGATCCTGCTGATACCAAAACGTTTCCATCGTCACTCACCCAGATTGATGGAGTCCAACGGCTATGTCCGCGGCGGCCATCTGAGAATTCATCTACCAAAAGATCTCTCGCCCGCGTCGGGCCCGCACCACGAACCTCTGTGCTGGCCCTCGTTTGCAAGTCCAAGGAATAAGGAACTCGCGCGTTCAATGAGGCAAAGTAGGCGGCGCGACTCCCATTGCGACTCAGAGAGATTGAGCGACCGAACAGGACTTCAGTCTTGCTTACAGACGGCAACTCCCAAACTCCAACTCGATCCCCCCCCGCTATGAACAATTGCTTGCCGTCGCCGCTGAATTTCAATCCATCCACCGGTGAGTTGTGCCGGATGGGAGGGCAGAGAAGTTCAGTCGTACGAGGAACACTCGCGGCTTGGTTTCTCGTTCTTTCGCCAATCTTCCATACTTGTACATTTCCCTGGTAACTCGCGGTGACCACGAGACGACCGTCGGGGCTGAGCATCGCATGGCTAACGTTCGCTTCCTGCGGGAATTCTTTGGTCTCCCGTTCGCCTGTGCTTGTATTCCATACGCTCGCAACATTGCCGTGCCTCGGTTCGAGCGACAGACGTCTCAGCGTAAGGAGCATTGTCCCGTCTGCGCTGAATGATTGCGGATTAACATCTTCAGGTAATCCGTTTACAGTCGCTTCACCGGTCTCAACATTCCAAATCCACAACTTATCGGGTCTGCTACCTGAATAACCATATTTAGCCGCCAACAGTGTTTCGTCAGGAGAAAACACTACGGATCTGAATTCGTAGCCAGGATCTGCGGGGCGTCCGGACATCGGCCTGATCATCGAACCGTCGCTGGCTCGCCGAATCTGGACTCCGTCTTTTCCAAATACCGCGAGACGCTCACCCGTTGGGCTCAGTTTGAAGCCCGCACCTTCTTTCAAGGCGACCTCGTAGAGTTGCCGGCCCGTCTCGACTTCCCACGCGATCAGCTTCCGCTCTGCAGAAGCCGCCGTCGTTATTCTGCCATCCGGACCTTCCCAAGATTCGCGGCGTGTGGATGCGACCAGTAATTTGGCCCGCGGATCGGTCGATGTCCCCAGCATCACTCCGCTTATGAGCGGTGACACCGGATCTCCAGTGTCCCTGTCCCATACACGACATGTCGAGGTAAATTCTGTTACGAGCCTCCTGCCATCCTGGCTCCAGTACCATCGCCAAATCGGTTCGTCGTTCCCGATCGGTTGACCAATTTGCTGATTGGTTCGCATATCCCAAATCGTGAGTTCTCTCGGTCGTCCGCTGTGGTATTGCAGGTAGATTGTGCGTTGTTCCGGTGTGAATCCCTCCGGGTATTTCTCAATCTCCGCCCGCGTCATTCCCAAGAGCTGTTCGAGGTCGCCTTTTGTTCCCATCGCTCGGTACCGGCCGTCTCGGCTGAATTCGTCGGTAGAGGAACCGGCGGACATCGGAGCGGTAACGTCGAAAAAAGCAACCGGTCTCGGCAGCTTGGACGCAAGATTCGGCAATGCGCATGCGATGGACGTCCGTGTTCATACCTGCTGCTTCGGCCGTCGCTAGCGCCTTGGTGTACCAAAGCAGTCCCGCCGCGCCATCGCCTTCATCGGTCACACGCATTCCGTTGGCGAGTTGTAGCGAGACGAGGTCCCGAGCTGATTCCGAACGGAGTCTCTGCGCGGTGTTTCGTTCCTCTTTTGCGAGACCTTCCTGGCGTTTGGCCTCTGCTTCATTCTGGACGGCAATGCTTCTCTCGGCGTCGATCAGGTACGAACTGACGACGCCGCCAACGGCAACTAGACACAGGAGCAAGAAGACCGTTCCCATCAACGTCGCTACTTTGGGATTTCGCTGACACCATCTGCCGAAGCGGGCCAGCGAGCTGATCGGCCTGGCCGAAATCGGCTCTCCCTTCAGGAACCTCCCCAAGTCCGACGCCAAGTCCTCAGCGGTCGCGTATCTTTGCTCGGGGGCCTTCTGCAAACATTTCAGGCAGATCGTCTCCAGGTTGCGCGGCACGGTTGCATTCAGCGTTCGCGGTCCCGGTGCCTCGTCGTGAAGCACTTGGTGCAGCAGCATTCGAACGTCACCACGAAACGGCTTTTCGCCCGTCAGCACCTCAAATAGAACCACGCCCAATGAGTAGATATCCGATCGCCGGTCGACCGTCTTCGCGTCACCTCGGGCAAGTTCCGGGGACATGTAGGCAGGGGTCCCCAGGATCTTTCCATCCGCCGTCATCGTGATTTCGCCGGCTTCTCGCTTGGCCAGACCAAAGTCGACCAGATGCGGCTCGCCCGCCGAATCCATGATGATGTTCGCCGGTTTCAGGTCGCGGTGGATCACTCCCGATTCATGGGCATGGTGAAGTGCATGAGCAATCTGCGCGATCAGCCCCGCGCCTTCCTTCGGCGTGAGCGGCCGGCGAGTCAGCCAGCTTGACAGTGTCGCGCCGTCGATGAAGTCACTGACGATGTAGACTTGATCCTCATCGCGTCCCACCTCATGCACCGAGACGATGTTGGGATGCTTTAGCTGTGCCGCGGATCGGGCTTCGCGCAGGAACAGCTCCGATTCCGCGCGACTGAGCTGCCCTTTGCGCGGAATCTTGACCGCGACAATCCGGTCAAGTCTCTCGTCGTGCGCCTTCCACACGCTTCCGAACGCTCCCGTGCCGACACGTTCCTGCAGCGAGTAGTGGGCAATCGCCGTCCTCTCTCGATCGTCGCGCCGGACCGTTTCTTCGCCCAACAAACTGAAACTGCTGCCGCAAGACGGACATTCAATCTCTGCGAAAGATTCGTTGACCAGTTCGATGGGATTGTGACAATGGGGACAGCGAACATGCAGTGCCCTCGCAAGCACATCGTCTGATGCGTGAGTTTCGTCGGGGTCAGCGTCCAGCTTCTCTAGGGAGCGGGCATCCGCAATCGCTTCGTGAAGCGGATTCTCAAGGGGATCTTTCGATGGTTCGTCATGCTGTAAGAGCGTGAGTACTTCCTCCAGCAACGACACGTCTTCGCCGCACTGCTCCGCCAGCCACTTCTCTCGCTCGTCTTCCGGAAACTCCAATGCGCTGAGAAACAGTCGCTGAACTCGCTCAATCCGGGATTCGCCCATTGTTTCTAGACTTCGATTTCGTTGGTTCCCAGCTCTCGGTAGAGCCACGCCTTGGCGAATCGCCAGTCGTTCTTGACGGTGCGAATCGAGACGCTAATTTGCTCGGCAATCTCTTCACCCGTCAAACCGCCAAAGAACTTCAGTTCGACCACCTGGGCAGCGCGTGGATGCTGCTTCGCAAACGCTTCCATCGCATCATTCAATTCCAGGACGTCGATCTGATTGGCGTCATCGCCAATGGAAAGGTGCAAGGGATTTCCCCGACCTTTTTCACCTCCTCGCTTCAATCTCTTACGCTTACGAGCGTAATCGACCAGCAACCTACGAATGATGTTGGCTCCCGCGGCGATCACCGCCGAACGATCTTCGGCGCAACGTTGCGCTGGTCCAGAAGCCGCAGGTAGGCATCGTTGACCACAAGCGTAGGCTGTAACGAGTGTCCTGGCGGTTCCCGCTTGAGAGCCTGTTCAGCAATTCGATACAACTGCTCATAGATGGATTGATTCCAGACTTCGGGCTTAACTTCAACTTCATTCATTCGGCAAGACGGTGCTAGGGGCTCATGAGCAAATTGGGCGGCTGCACTAGCAGGCCCAAAAAACTGGTGCGAAAGCGCGCATCCTTTCTCACGCGTCGATGCTTATGCGGAGCTTTGCAACGGTTGAATTGACGAAAAACCTATCCAAGAACCCCTCACATCCAGCCGATCTTCCCGCAAGCGAGGCGAGGGGAGCCAGTTGTTGGATGGATTCTCAACATGACTGCGGAGATTACTTGCAGCACAGAGCATAACGCCTCAAATGCCTGGAATTCAATTCTCGCGGGCCTTCCGTCATCGGCAGCCGGCAAATTTGCCACCGAACGACATGTCGCTTCGAGCGGCAAAGAATTCGGGAGAATTGCTTGCCCCTTGTGGACACGGACGACGCCAAGAGTCGCGAGAGATTCGCTGTGTACCGCATTTTTTGTCGCGCTCGCAAGGAGTCGCCCTAAATGGCGAATCCCGCTCGACCGTCGTGTTCCGCGATTGGGTTGCGCCCGAATTGGATTCATTCTTGGCAAATTCAGGGCGGCGGGATCAAATCCGTTGCGTGACCGGGTGAGATACCAAGCAATCGATCCCGCAGGCGGCTCCATCGAATCGACACGCTTACAATCGCCAACCATGAAGGAATTGTCATGGAGTTCTTTGCCCGCAAGCCATCGCGAGACGCGAAACGAGTCCAGGAAGTTCTGGAGCAGCTGTCCGCTGAGTTATCCAAAGCCTTGGGAGCAGACCTCAAGTCAATCGTCTTGTACGGCAGTTTTGGCCGTGGCAACAAGCTTGAGACAGAGCACGACGTGGTCAACCTGATGTTTGTCGTGCAACGAGTCGACTGCCAATCACTCGACAGAATCAAGCAACCAATTTTGCGAGCGGAAAAAGAGATCCCTTTGGGGACGATGACGCTTACTCTCGAGGATCTGCACTCGTCATGTGACGTCTTTCCCATCAAGTTTCATGAGATGCAAATGCATCATCGTGTCCTCTACGGTGCGGAAGTCCTGTCAGAATTGGTGATTTCCGACGATCACCTGCGACTCCGTTGTGAACAAGAACTGAAAAACCTGCTGCTCCGGCTCCGGGCAACTTACCTGCATCAAAGCCAAACCAGGCAACAGTTGCTCGACACGCTCCTCGACTCGGCCCGAATCCTGTTACAGGGCATCGGTGCTTGTCTGACGGTGAAAACGGGGATCCTCCCTGAGCAGCAAGCCGATCTGATCGATTCTTTCAGGGCAGAGTTCGGAATCGACGTCATGGTACTCCATGATTTACTGAGCCTCCGAGAATCGGACCAGTTGCCAGCAGCGGAGGATATGAAGCAGATTTTTGATCGGTTCATGCAACTTGTTCACGATGCAGCCGCGGCTGTCGATCAAATGGAGGTACGCGCATGACTTCTGCCACCGCTTCGAGGATCAAGGCTACCTGCTCGTGCGGCAAGAAGTACTTGGTGAAACCAGAATTCGCCGGCAAACGTTTAAAGTGCAAATGCGGTGAGGTTTTCACGGTTCCAGCCGTCGACGAGTCGGAGAAGACTCCTATCGACAGGCAATGTACGTGGTGCGATGCACGCATCGGTCCCGAGGAATCCATCTGCGAATCTTGTGCACGCGAAGCTGGCGAACGTGCCTCGGAAGCCGAACGCGAAAAATCAATGCCCTGGTGGAAGAGACGAAAGACCTGGATCACGGCGGCGATTTGCTCGATCACGGTCATCGTCGCCGGCATCTACCAAACACAATTGAATGGGCCCGAGTTTGTTGAATTCTACTTTGCGATGGGAATCGTTTGCTGCGTCGCATTTCTCGTCGCTCGGTTGACTTCGTGCCCAATTGCGGCATTCGTGATCCTGCTCCTGACCTTTGAAGCAATTGGTGCGATTCGATACGGATTCGGATTAACGCAGGGAATGCACAGATTTGGAATCCTCGGGAACATGATGCTTCTTGGACCGATCGGCATTGTTGCGATTCCCTTTCTCGATCGTTTTGCTGACTCGAGCGGTGGAGGCGGTTCGAGCAGTTGGGGCAGCAGTTGTGGAGGCGGGGGATGCGGTGGTGGAGGGTGCGGTGGCTGCGGCGGCTGAGGCAGAATCGTTTGTTGAAGTGCCTTTGATCGGCATCGGGTTTCGATCGCCGATTTCCGATTGGATATCTTCCAAGCCGTCAACGCTCGACTGTCTCGAAGTGACTGCGGAGCATTTCTTTGATGGTGGGGAGTCTCAACTTGAGCGACTTCGCCAGCTCTATCCACTCTCCGTTCATGGTCTCGGTCTTTCGCTGGGCACTCCGGGGCCAATCGACACGAAGACTCTTGCCAGATTCAAGCGTGTCGCGGATGTCGCCGATGCGCGTTGGATCAGCGAGCACATTGCTTTTACGAGAACGGATGACGTCGATCTGGGCCATCTCAATCCAGTTCCCCTGACGATGGATTCATTGAAGACCCTGGTTGATCATTCACGCGAGGTCATGGATCTCTGCCAGCGACCGCTTCTGCTGGAAAATATCACGTCCTACCTGCGGGTCCCCGAGGAGATCTCGGAAACGGAGTTCATCAACCGGCTGTGCGAGCAGACGGGTGCCGGCCTGTTGCTGGATGTCACGAACTTGTTCATCAACAGCCGAAATCATGATTTCAATCCGGTGGATTGGCTGCACCGAATCAATCCAACGATCATCAGGCAACTGCACATCGTTGGGTATTCGTTTCACGATGGAGTATGGCACGACCGCCACTGCGAGCCAATTCAGGATGAACTGCTTGAGCTTGCCACCGAAGTGATTGCGTACGCTCCGGTCGAAGCAGTGATTCTTGAACGAGACGTGGCGATTCCTGAGCCTGGGGAAATCGAAATCGAACTGATCCAATTGGAGGAGGCCTGTGAGTCAGCCCGCTGCAGTTAAATCGCTAGGTCTTCTGCTGCGCGACCGCGAATTGAGGCTTCGATTCGCGAGAAATCGCTCAGCCGTCCTGCAGGAATTTGGCGTTGACCCAGACGAGGCCTCGTTCCTTTACGCGTTAGACGCGGGTCAACTGGATGTTCAGGCCGAATCATTGATTCAAAAACGCCGCGCCGAAGTGGCTCGATTAATTCCCAGCACATGGTTGCGGCTGGGGCGGCAAGCCTCCTTGAAGTTTCGGCAATACGTGGAGCAGTCGCCTTGGCCCGAGGGTCACCGACGGCATTTTGCTGATGCCGCGATGTTCTGCAGGTTTCTTCGAAAATCGGCTGCCGCTGAATACTTACGATCGGAGCACCACTGGGTTGCATTTTGGGCCGGCAATCGACCTTTTTCGATCCGAGCGGTGCCAGACCTGATCGTCCGCGGAAAGGAACGATGGGCTGTTCTCGTTTGTGTGCGTCGGAAGGGCGTGGCGGTTCGTCAAGCGGTTTATCTTCGAGGTATCCGCGGTCTGATCTGTTCGTAAGGTGGGTCTGGCCGTCATTCAATCGAGTCCGTCAGCAGGGCCATTCAACAAAGTCATTCAACAGGGCAATTCGATGTCGCGGATCACAACAGGACGCGTCCGCAGATGGGTCACGCTGGGCATGACGCTGCTGCTGGTAGCCTCGCTGGTTGCCTGGTTCTTGCAGCGTCAAACGATTCCGCGTCGGATCCAAATCGCGACAGGCACGAGGCAAGGCTTGTATCACAAGGTCGGTTCGACCATCCAGGAATCACTGGCGAAACGCGTTCGAAGCTCCGTCGCTGTCAAGGAAACGGATGGATCGCACGAGAACTTTCAGATGCTGATGAGCGGCGAGGCAGAACTTGCGATTCTGCAGGGCGGCTCGGTGCCCATCGAGAAAGTCAGCGTGATCACGCCGCTGTTTCGCGAGTATGTATTCGTGATCGCGCGGAAGGGGACCGATATCCAGAGCGTTTGGGAGCTCGGGGGAAGGCGAGTCTGTCTCGGGCCGAGCGGATCGGGAAATCGCGATACCTCGATCAAGGTCCTGCGACACTTCGGCATCGATGAAACTCACCTCATCGGTAAAAGTGATTTGCCTTTTACCGCACTCGCCAGTGACGAGTCGATGGAAGCGGCGATCGTCACTGCGGGTATCGAGCATCCTGCCCTGCAAGACTTGCTGTCTACCAATCAGTTCGACATCGTGCCGATTCACAGCGCGATGGCGATGGAACTGGTACATCCATTTATTCGGAATGTAGAAATCCCTCGGGGGCTATTTGCCGAACACCCGGCTGTTCCCTCCGAGCCGATCCCGACCATCGCGACCACGGCCTATTTGGTCTGCCAGAACGATGCACCTAGCGATCTCGTGCAGGCGGCGTTAGCGACGATTCACGAAGAGAGTCTTCGACTGAGAGTCCCCACGCTGATCGCCAGGCAGGAGGCCACACAATGGACGGCCACGCGAATGCATCCCACGGCGCAACGATATTTCAACCCGGCGGATAACATCGGCGCGATCGCCAGTGTGATGGAGTCCTTGGCGGCGACGAAGGAGCTGCTGTTTGCCTTTGGAGCCGGTATCTACCTGCTGTCGATGCGTTGGCGCCGTCTCAAAGAAAAAGAACAACAAGTCGTCATCAACCGTCAAAAGGAGCACCTGGATCGGTTGCTCACCAAGACCCTGGATATCGAAAAGACGCAGTTAGATTCTTGTGAAACAGAGCAATTGCTCGAGCACTTGGCGAGGGTGAAACAAATCAAGCTGCAAGCATTGCTGGAGTTCACCGAGGAAGAACTCCGTGGCGATCAGTCTTTTACAATTCTCGTAGATCAGTGTTCGAGCTTGACTTCGGAGATCCAGCTCAAGCTGCTTCTCTCTCAGTCAAACGGGCGCGCGCGATGCGAGTTCGACACGAGCCACGGAGAGGAGGCATCAAACACAACGTAGAAAAAGAGGGGACGCACCTCAATGTCTGACTGTTCATCGAATTGCTAGAGTTGGAGTTTTGGAGCGATGCCGCGTCGAGCCCGCATCTGTCCGGCTGGAATCTGCTTCCACGTCCTCAACCGAGCGGTGGCCCGACTCCCTTTGTTCGAGAAGCCCGGGGACTATGAGGCGTTTGAGCGGGTGATTGCCGAGGCGTACATCCGAGACGGGCTGCCGATCTTTCCTACTGCGTGATGCCCAATCATTGGCACGTCGTCGTCCGGCCGACAACCGAGAACCAGGTCACCCAATTCTTCCGCTGGCTGACCAATCTTGCTTGCGATCGAAAATCACTCTGCTAATGAGAAGATGAGACAATCAATGTCGCCAATACTGCCCGATGGACCTTCCTCATCCATCGACATCTTCATTCGGTGCCGACCTTCTGCAAGTTTGATTCCGGTGACCTCGATCACCTTCAACTGATTCCAGCCGCCGGTGTCGGGAACCTGGATAGTGCCCGAGACATCCTTCCCCTCGATTTCCAAATGAAACGTCCCACCGCGTTTGTCGGACGCAACCGGGATCTTCAGTGAGTAGCTTCCAGCATGTTTGACATGGATCGTGTACATCAGCCACTCGCCCTTTTGGGTCCATCCGATACCGTGACCATTGGAGGCATCCTCACGCTTTTCAATGTCCACCTGCGTCGGCTCGCGGTAGGCGGCGCCCTGATTCTCGGCGTCGACATCTTGATAGGCGATTCCTGCGCCACCCAAATCAAAATGCTCTGCTTCTAGTTTCCCTGGAATCTCAGCGATCCGTTCGTCATACGGCTTGGACTGTCCCGAAGTAATCCCTGGGGAGATGAAATGGATGAACAAACCGAGCAGTGCAAATACCGCGTGATGACTTCGTCGCATCATTGTCACTCCGAATCCACTTAGAAGCTAGGATCATCAAATGGAACCACGCAATAACGTACCATAGCGATTTACCATCGTGCACATGACGCAGTGCCTCCGGCCCGTCGATGCCTTCTTCCGCAAGTACGACGATTTCAATCGCAATCGCACAGTCAACTTGCTCGACTTCGCCGAATTCCGAAGTAGCTTCGGCTTCTCGGCTGGAGATTCCAAGTTCCAACAAGCACGCGACGCCGACGGAGATGACCTCATCGGTCTGTTGGACTTCGCTGCTTTCCATCGGGATTTCGGAACCTGACGCGCTGCCGATGCGACACGCGGATGCGGTTTTGGCCAAACCCAAGCTATAGACTGTCGACTATGGACGACTCGGATCGATTTGTCGGAGTCCCTTGGAATTCAAGGCTTCATAACAATCCGTTAGATCGAAATGGGCCAGCACGTTCGGCAACAGCGCCGAGAGCGGCCAATCATATTGCTCGCTTTCGGCTACCTCAGCATAGGAGGTCAGCGAGTGCTTCAGCGTCACCTGTTTGACTTGATCCGACATCACTGCGGCAAACGTCGCGCACAGGGCGCCCCTGCCTTCTCCTACCAAGTGAACCTCGGTATGGCCGAGTGAACGCAGCCAGTCGAGCACT
Organism: Pirellulaceae bacterium; assembly: GCA_963767665.1. Lineage (GTDB taxonomy): Bacteria > Planctomycetota > Planctomycetia > Pirellulales > Pirellulaceae > Rubripirellula. The sequence continues at coordinate 727,169 of CAVYFC010000008.1, read as the reverse complement.
CGCAGCACGTCCAATGTCTTCTGTCCAAGGTACGGACGATCGAGCATCAGGCCGTGAATCGCATAAAAGTAGTCGCTCCCGTAAGGAGCCTCAAACGATCCCGGCTTGCTCGTGTCGGGTTGTGATTCTCCGGTCCCACGAACGTCACAAGTGAAGACAGGGGTCTCCGGTTCGGCCTCGATCAGCTCGCGAATCAGAGGCTCTTTGCGAAGTTCCATATCGCTGGAAAGATGAGACACGTACAGGATCGCGCGGTTTCCGGCACGCGGCGGACGGGACTGCCAACGCTCGGTCGTCAAGCGATAAACGATTGCTTGAATCCCGGGTTCGGTCTCGACCGTGTAGGCCATCGCGTACTTTGTCGGGTACCCGCGTGAACCGAGGTATCGCCAATTCCGATAGTCGGGAGCGCGTCGCGGCAGCTTCGGTAGTTTCAGCACTTCCGTAATCGCCGTCTTCAACGCATCACCTTCGATCGGCTTTCGCGTTGAAGCCAATCGCTTGGACTTTTCTCGCGTGAAGTCAAAGATCGTTCGAGTTCCCTGCAAAGTTGCGACCTGACCCTTGGGCGTGCACCACAGTGTTTCGTCCTTCTCGATCGAAATCTCCGGTTCTGCGGTAACGTTCAAGTCCGCGGTAAAGTGGAGGACGCCATCCAACCGTCCGACACTTTTTCCAGACGTACTTCCCGTCGCACGATGGAACCAGGAATACATGGCTTCGCGATTTTCTTTGGTATAGCCATGCTCGGTCGGACCGACGAACAGGGCGATGTTGTCCTCCGCATCCAGCAAGCGATAGAGTTGCCGCAGCCGTTGATACGTCTCCTCAGAACCGCGTACATCGAAGTAGTCCCGTTCCTTGGCCAGGATCATGATCGGCTTGGGTGCGAGCGCGGCCAGGAAATCCGCGTGGTCAAGATCGAGTGCAATCGCTTGCGGAGGACATTGCTCGGTATCCTGTGGCAATTCGTTTTCCAGATTTCGACGGAACGTCGTCACAAAACAGCTCGGCGCTGCCATCGTCCAGCGCTGCTCGACACCAGACAACCAGGTCGTCATCGTCCCGCCGCCCGAATTTCCCGTCACACCGACATGGTTCGGATCGACCTCGGGTCGCGTCAACAAATAGTCCAAGGCGCGGATACCGTCCCATGCACGCCACATGCCCAAAAACTCGCCGACCAGAAATTGCTGGTTGCCCGCGTAGAGATGCTCCTGAACGCCAATGCCGATCTTGGAAGAAAGCTTCTCGTTGACATATTGAAGTCGTTCGCCCTGTCCGATCGGATCGTAAATCAAACAGACGTAGCCAAGTCTCGCCAATCCTTGCGCGAACGACTGGTAGGCTTCCGCAGCCTTTCCGTTGACCGAATGACCGCACGTCCCAACGACACCGGGCATCGGGGAGGTGATGCCGGTTGGAATGTAAAGATTGGCGGTGACAGGAAAGCCGGGGCGGCTGTCGAAAATCACATTCTCGATTCGATAGCCCTCGCGCTCGACCACTGCCGTGACACGAGGATTCAGCGGCGTCCGCGGCGGCTCCGGACCAAACGAACGACGAATCCGCTCCTGCGCCGAACGGACGTATTGCTCCGCGTCCTCCTTGCTCTCCAGCTGTTTCAACGCGCGGACGTGTCGCTGTCCGGACTGGCGAACCTGACGGACGAAGAACTCGTGCACCATTCGGGGAAAACGATTGAGCGGCTCATACTTCTCGGTTTCCTGCGCGATGGTGGAGCGGGACCAAGACATCAGGGGCATCGCCACTAGCTGAGCGCCGATCGCCTGAAGACTTCGACGGCGCGACAGGACGGAACGTGCGGCGGGTAAGCCGAGGAGGGAGTGCGGCACCATTTTCAAGTTTCCAGAGGCGGGATAGCTATCTTGACCCAATTAGTTTAGCCGCTGCCAGGCATATCATCCTACCCTAACGGTTCCATGTCTCAACGCCGCGGGCACGGACACACCGGGCACAATCGGGAAGTAAGAATCAATGACTGCGTCGATCAATGCGCAGGCCAGATAATCCGCTCCGGCCGTGCGAGTCCGACCTCGGCTTGTACGGATTCTATCGCGGACGGGGTCGAAGCAATCGCCCGGTTGTTGCTGAAACGTGAGCACGTAGTTCTTTCCCAGAAAGAGACGAATCTGCTGCGCTTGCAGATGCTTGTGAGCCGTTAAGACAATCCGCCGCGTCACGATGAAGAGATAGTCGCTGTACGGGTCGACTTTGGCTCGCTGGTGGACGTTGATCACGTCTTTCAGAGCCAAAGAGTGAAGTCCAAAACGCTCACCGATCTTTCTGATCGTTTCCGCGTCGTCTAGGCCGCCTACGTTGATCCAGATCACCATCGCATTATCCAGGGCATCGCTCAACCGATCGAAATTGTCCATCGGCGCTTCGACCATCCGATCTGCGTTAGATGCAATCACTTGGATGACAGGTAGCAGCGTGTCGGGTGCGGCATGCAGCGTTCCGGGCGAAGCGCCCGGTTGGCTCTGACGATGAAACCTAGGTTTCTTTCGTCTACGATGATGGTGTGATGCCACAGTACTCCTGAACGGCACGAACGGTTTGAGTAAATCAAAGCATCAGTAGCCTGTCCGAGAATACAGCTTGAACCAAGATTCTAGACACCGCGCAGTCGACCGGAGCGAATGGATGTTTCGTATGTTTTTATGGCTTGCCTTTTGTTCTTCCTGCATTGCCTCAGGCGTTGCCAGCGGCAACGGGTCGGTTGCCGACACCACGGCGCACGAATTGGTGATCGGCACCCGGAATGTGCCGCCGTTTTCGATCAAGCTGGAGGACGGTTCGTGGGACGGGATCAGCATCGAACTGTGGCGTAGGATCGCGGCGGAGAATCATTGGGATTACGAATTCCGGGAACTGGAGCTTCCGCAACTGTTGGTAGCGACCGAGAAAGGCGAGTTGGACGCCGTAGTGGCTGCGGTGACCTTGACGCACGAGCGAGAGAAGGTGATGGACTTCTCGCACACGTTCTATTCATCTGGATTGGGTATTGCCGTGCGGAAGTCGTACCGGCATGACTGGCTACGGGCACTGACGAATCTGTTATCCACACAGTTTCTTGCACTGCTCGCATTTCTCACTGCGATGACCGTCTTCGTTGGACTACTGATTTGGCTAGTCGAACGGTGTCGCAACCCGGAACAATTCGGCGGGATTCATGACGGGCTTGGACACGGTATCTGGTGGGCGGTCGTCACAATGACCACGGTTGGTTACGGCGATAAATCTCCCAGGACCTTGCTGGGTCGTTTGATTGCCATTGCTTGGATGTTGATCGGTGTTGTTACTTTGGCTGTCGTTACCGGTTCGGTGGCGTCACAAATGACGGTAATGCAATTGAATTCGCCCGTCCGCGGCCCGGAGGACCTGCCGCACGTCCGGACTGGTACGGTGAAGGGAACGACCAGTGAAGCCTATTTGTACGAGCATGGCATTAGTTTTCAGGGCTTCGCATCAGAAGCAGAAGCATTAAGAGCTCTGACAAATCACGAGATTGATGCCGTCGTTTACGACGCACCCACGTTGCGTTACGTCATCCACCAAAACTTTTCCGGATTGGCGGACGTGCTGCCCGTTCGTTTTCAGCGCCAGGATTACGCGATTGCGCTGCCGACAGGAAGTGTGTTACGAGAACCAATTGACCAAGCGATCACGGAGATTGTCTTTGAGCCGGCTTGGGCCGAGACCGAGCGCCGGCACATGGGGCATTGATCTTCGTCGGTTCACTCGCTGGGCAAATCAAAGTGGTCAGACATGCTCTGCAGAAAAGGTCTTGTCAGGGGCGTTTTTTGGATCGTCGTTCCCGTCGATGAGCACGACATCGAAGTCACCACGGAGGGTGCTTCTGGCAGCGTATCGACTCGACCGGCTTTGACTCCCATCATTGCAGTCGGTACTTCGTCAAACGCCGCAGCCGAGTCGAGAATCTCTGGCAAACGACGACTTACAAGCGATTTCCGAAGCTGGGAGTCATCTGCGATGTGAGCATACACATGGTCATATCGATCCACGTGGAACGTGGGCCGACACCCGATGTGGCACAGCTCAAGATTCCAGTAACGAAAGCCTGCCAGGCCGTGTCGATCGGAACCCTCGTCGCTGATGCGGGCATTGGTTCGTACTCCACACTTGTTCCAATTCGAACATTCAGTTGCGTTATGATGTGACCTCAGGAAACTGGCTGCCCAAATAATCACCGAAGCTGCAACGTGTGTCCGCATCTGGTCCGCGCCACCAGCGTTTTCATCCGTCGCTACACGTAACCTCCAATTCGCCGATGAGAATGCTCCCCATCCTCACTCTTGTCTTCTCTCTCTTCGGGTTGCAATCCTTCGCGCCGGCGGAGACGTCTGGCGACGATGCTCGCGCGTTCGACGAGTTTCGATCCGCTTCGTGGCGAGAGGTGTTTTGCGATCCATGTACTGTCCACTGGCAAGACCTATGGTTTCTCGATGGCGACGATGCCAAGGTCAGCAACGATTCCAAGGCGATGACTATCGATACCGAAAATGGGTATGCGGTGCTGTGGACAAAACCTAGCTTCGATGGGGATTTGCGAATCGAGTATGACTTTCAACGAGTGGATAACGTAAACCACGGGGTCAATATTCTGTACATCCAGGCGACAGGAGATGGTCAAGACGGATGTGACGAGGACATCAACAAGTGGTCTGGGCGTCGCCGAAAAGCGGCGATGAGCGACTACTTCTTGACAATGCACACCTATCACATTAGCTATGCGACCGATAAAAACGATTACATCCGCGGTCGACGGTACCTACCGTTGACAGACAATCGTTTGCAAGGGACCGAGCTTTCCGGTGAGATCACCGAGGCCGGTTTGTTTGATGACAAGGAGTGGATCCATGTGACGGCGATCAAGAGAGCGAAAGAAATATGGATTGAGTTCAAACACCCCAAGAAGACAACGCTTTGTCACTTTGAGAACATGGACAAGCCGCCCGTGACACATGGCCGTGTCGGGCTGAGGTTGATGCCAGGTCGGATGTCCCGATTCAAGAACTTTCAAATCATGGATCTGGTACCTGGCAACGAGAAGGAGTCCACGTCGCCGGTTTCGGGCTCACCTGATTCCTCGCTGTCGCGGAGTCCGATACCATGACGTCTGAGTACGCAATGACCGATTGTCCACTGTTCACGCAAGAGGATTGTCGCGAGCGGCCCGACGTGATCGGCGGGGGGGCGTCGCGGATCTCGTATAGGTTTTCCGAGACGGCTGCGAAACCTTGCTGGTGATGCGGCCGGCACACGTGCTTACGTGCGAACCATGCAGCATCTGTATCGCGGCGAGATCGTTGCTTTCAATGAGACGTTCGGGACACAGTTCGAATCGTTTGATACTCTCGCGGCGGCTCGCGACTGGCGGCCGAACACTGAATTGTCCAACGGTAATGAAACTCGGGACAACGTGGAGTTTCTGAAACAAGTAGTCACGCGGTACTACCAAACCGCAATCGATGCAATTCGACGCTATGACTCGAACCATCTGTTCGTCGGCGACAAGATCAATGCTAATACCGATACGATGGACACCATCCTGCCGGTCACCAGCCAATTGACCGACATTGTCTTTTACCAGATGTATGCGCGATAGGAGGTGCAAAAGCCAGGTTTGGACAGATGGTCACGAATCGTCGATAAACCGCTGATGAATGGTGACTCGGCGTTCACGATGATCACCGACACGATGCCACGACCGTATGGTCCCCTTGCCGACAGTTTACAGGAGAGGGCGGAATGGACCGTGGAGTTCTTTCAGCGTGCATTCGCGCGACCCGAATTCATTGGCTGGCACTACTGTGGTTTGATTGATGGAACCAATCTCGTTCCCAAAAAATGGGGATCGCCAACATTCCGGACTGCTTGATGGATTCGGCGAGCCATATCCAGAGCTAAAAAGGCTGCTGAAGTCGTGCACCGATGAAATGCACCAAAGACCAGGCAAAGGACGACGGGAACGACGATCTACAAAACGCTCCTGACAAGACCTTTTCTACAGAGCATGCCTGTCCCTCTCTTTTCTGCTCTCTTTTCTGCGAAACTCCCCTGCCTTGCCGACAAGAGGGCCCGAACCCCTGCCGAATAGTGGACCGGGACACCATCTCAGGCACAATGGACGAAGCCGTGGCGATTACAATCGCTATCCGTTCAGTAATCAGTCAGTCGTCGCTATCTGTAATCGGACTGAACGATGGCTTGGAAGATGACGGCTGCACGTTCAACAATCCACGCATGGTCAACGAACCTGTGATCGATAGGGGGGTCGGGCTACGCCAACGATTCCTTCGGCGGCATCCAGTTGGTTCCTGGCTCGAGGGGCAATTACTCTAGGACGTCGATGGTAGCTTTTTAATGGACAAGTTTGAAACTTCAGTTGGCAAGTTGGCCAAGGAGCTCTATTTGGAAATCAAGGACTGCAGGAAATCGAAATCGAACGGGAAGTGCGGATGAAGGCAACCAAATCAACGGATCAAGTGATCAACGAGTTTGTGGAGGCAATTGCTCGGCATTATGTCGCCGACAGAAGTCGATCGAGAGACGGCTTACCGATCTCGCGTGCCGAGGAGTTTGTTACGGAGATCGAGCATGACCTGAAGTCAACGCTTCGTGATCGAATACTACAACTGGAGACTGTTAAGGAGGCCGAGGAGACGCCAACCGCCGAGCTGTCTGCCGCGGCAGTTGAAGTTGACCGTCTCGCGATTGCCGATGATGACCAGCTTGGTGCCATCATCGATTCCGGCGTCCATCTTGGGGCCCAACCCGATGCCCTGCAGGACTCCAGTGGTCAGGTCGACGTAACGCTCGATTCGGAGGCCCAATGCGTGAAGGGAACCGACGTCGAGACGCCAATGCCTGACACGGTCGCCGACGCCATCGAAACGACTCCACACAGGGGGAATCGAGCAGGAAAGTCGTCCGTTCCGACGGATTTGTCCTACGATAGCCCGACAATGGACTCGGGAAACGCCCCCAATCGCGTCGCGGGGAACTCGTCAGAGGCCCCTGCCGGATACGAGATCCTCAGCGTGCTTGGCAAAGGCGGCATGGGGATCGTCTACAAAGCTGCGCCATGTACCGCTGAATCGGGTCGTCGCAGTCAAGATGATCCTTTCCGGTGCTCACGCCTCGGCGAACCAGATCAGTCGCTTCCAGCGGGAAGCTGAAGCCGCGGCCCATCTCAGTCACCCCAACATCGTCTCGGTCTATGAAGTGGGCAACCACAAAGGCTTGCCCTACTTTTCACTTGAGTTCGTCGATGGCATGTCGGTCTGCGACCTGATGAAGGAAACGACCTTCACGGCCAAGCATGCCGCAGAATTGTTGATCCCCGTTGCCCGTGGCGTGGACTACTCGCATCAGATGGGCGTACTGCACCGCGACTTGAAACCGCAGAACATCTTGCTGACACGGGACGGCATACCCAAGGTCGCCGACTTTGGATTGGCCAAACGGTTGGATAGCGACCTCGAAGGCGACAAGACTCAGGAAGGAGTGATCCTGGGAACGCCGGGTTACATGTCTCCCGAGCAGGCTCGCGACACCGGCAAGGTCGGACCTCAAACGGACGTCTATGCGTTGGGATGCATCCTCTACTACTTGATGACCGGTCGACCGCCGTTCACCGCACCGACGCCCTTTGAAACCGTGCGGCAGCTGCTGCAATACGATCCGGTCGCACCCTCCAAATTGCAGGCCGGCCTCGATAAAGATCTGGAAACGATCTGCCTGAAGTCACTCGAAAAGGACATTTCAAAGCGATACGCAACGGCTGGCGAGTTCGCCAATGAATTGCAACGGTTTCTCGATGGTACACCGATCGTCGCTCGCCCGATCACCCGGCGCGAACGAATCTGGAAGTGGTGCAAACGGAACCCAAAGGTGGCTTCGCTCAGTGGGTTAGCCGCCAGCCTGCTGATGTGCCTGCTGTTTGGAGGAATCATTTCTGCGTTCGTGATCAACCAGAAAAAGCAGGCGGAACAGATAGCCCGAGCCGAGGCGGAGGAAAACGCCAAACTCGCCGATGACCAAGCCGAACTCGCCCTCGATTCGACACGTTTGGTCCTCTACGAGGCAAAGCAGTTTTTCGAGTCGAAGCCAGAATTGAGTGCGCTCCGTGAGAACATGATCAACGGCATTCTGGAGGGGGTCGAACGTCTACATACCGAGCGTTATGCCCACAACGTCCAGGCAACGTTCGTAGCTTCAGCCGATAGCCAGCTTGGGCAAATCTATTTGGAGGCGGGTGCCTTCGAGAAGGCTCGCAAAAAACTGCTCGACGCACAGCGGCAACTCGTCGTTCTGAATGCGGACGGAAAGCTTTGGAACGCCGACGTCAGCCAGATGAACATTACTTTGGCGCTGGGGGATACCTATCGCGGCATGGGTGAGCCGGAGAAAGCCGAGGCGGAATACCGGAGCCTGGAAAAGCAGCGACAAGCCTACTTCGCGCGGAATCCACAGATTGACGCGATGGCGTCGAAACAGAGCATGGCTCAAGTCTTCGGCCGCCTGGCGGCCATTTACCGCATGCTGGGAAAACCGACCAAGGCGATGGACTACCAACTTCGGTCGGTCAACCTTCACCGCCAAGCCTATCAAATGGATCCGACGGATCCCAAGGCCATGCGGGCGATCGCCGGGGCCTTGAATGGGTTGAGCGTTACTTACGAGAACGCGGGCCAGATGGAAAAGATGCTCGACGCCAGTCGCGAAGCACTTGAGATTCAAACCAAGGTAGCGGAACTGGCATCCGACGTGCCGACGCTGCATAACACGGCTCTGAATCAAAAGGTAGTTGCCAGGCAATTCCTGCTGTTGGGAAGGAACAAAGAATCGAAGTCGCTCCTATCGGAAGCGACTGCAACGCTGGAAAAGCTGTTGCTGACCGCTGGGGATGATCAGCGAGTTCAGGGGCTAGCTGCCGACACCTACTATTTGCAAGGTATCGTGCTGAAACGCATGGGCGAGGATCCGTCAACCAGTTTTAGACGCTCCGAGGAGCTTCTGCGTGAATTGATGGTCAAGTCAGCCAGTATCAACAATCAAGGCTCGCTGTTGAAAACACTCGCCCGCGCAGGTCGAACGGAAGAAGCAATCTCGCTTGCTGATGAGATGGCTGCGTCGCCGGAGAAGATGATGAATTGCGGCTACGCAGCAGTTGGCTACGCACTGATCACAGAACACCTTGGCCCTGATGATCCACGTCGCGACGAATGCACCACCAAGGCGATCGAGCTAACGCGAAAGCTAATTGAGCAAGGCTATCACGACTTCGATTCGCTGCGCAAGACGGATCACGACTTCGCCCCTTTGCAAGAGAATCCCTCGTATTTACAGATGCTTGCGGGGGAGGAAGCCCGCCTCGCCGACGAAACGAAAAAGTAGTTGGCGACGAGCAAACAAAGGGGTCAGGGTGTGCCGGGATAAACCGGTTTGGAATAGGGAATGAGAGTGTCCTACGAAGAAGGTGTAGCCTACCACTTCGGCCTCCAGCGAAGGTACGACGGCGGTAACGCCGTCGTGCGGAGCGCTGGTGCGGAGGGAAACGCAGGCCAGCTATCGAGCTCCGAAATCATCCCTTTCGTGTGCCGACCTTGTCCTGACTTGGGGAAGGCAATACCGGGCGTCCCGCATTGGCAAGGGGCGACCGGACACGGCGGAGTCATACAACCTGGGGATGTGTGGAAATTCCAAACGCGAGAACCGGAATCTCCGCTCGGTTCCTTCACTGGTCCTCCGGCCAGCGGAAGGACGGTCAGCGAACCTCTCCGAGGGCACGGCTGGCATGAACGCTGAGGGGAAGTCAGATGGGTCCGTCGTACCGTCGACGCAGGCGAACCAATCAGATCCTTTCGTCGTTGTTGAATGCTGAACTTCAGCACTCATCATTTACCTTTTCATTAACATCGATTCACTGTCAACGTTTCGTGGGCAATTCCAATTCCGGCATGTTCACAGATTGCAGAACCTCGCTCGTGCTCTTTGAAGTTGCACTTTTTCATAACCCGACGCGTCAGCGAGGAAATATCGATATTGACATCGACTCGCTTACGCGTCGGGTTATGAAAATCGTCGTGCGGCAGCCCAAAACGCAACTTCGAAACTCGTGCTCGCCGTGGTGACCACTGCCTCCAGCCTGATGGGACAATCACCAGCGAACGACAAATCTCTTATCCGAACAAACGAACGTTTGCCATCGAAAGCAAGTGCGTATCGCGCACCTGTAGTGCGACTCACCGAGCAAAGCTCGCTGATCGCAGAGGTACACCAGTCAAACGCGATGGCTCCGTTTTGACTGCGAGGACGGTTTGACGTGCGACAACTTCATGCCACTCGCTGATGGATGACCTTAGCGACGGACTGTTCAAATCAAGCTCTCCAAGATCCCAGACTTTGATTAGGCCGTTGCTCCCTGCGCTCACCAGCAAGCTGTCATCGGGAGCGAATCGGACGAGGACGCTTCCTGTATGGGCCCGTTGAGTGAGGTAAGGCTTCCCGCTGGCGGCGTCCCAAAGTGCTACCGTACCGGTCGTCGTCCCGGTTGCCAGCCATCGGCCATCGTGGCTGAAAGTCGCGTCACGCAACCGATGGGAATGCCGCATCGCCAACAAGTCCGCGCCCGTCGATGTATCCCAGACGACGGCTTCCTCATTGGCTCCAGCCGTGACAAGACGACGAGTGTTGGGGGAAAATGAAACCGAGAATACCGCTGCACCGAAGGAGACTCGATCATTCGTCGTAAACAGCTCGCGGCTATTTCTCCAATCCCAAAGTCGGGCTCCCCCGACACACGCACTTGCGAGGAGGTTTCCTTCTGGGCTGAAACACGTCATCTGCGTGCGCCAACCATGACCGTCAAGGTTGACAATCTCCTTGCCGCTCGTCGAATCGGCTACTTGCACCACACAGGGCCCCGGTAATTGAATCGTCTGAGTACCCGTTCGAGAAAACGGTTTGTTGCAGCCACCTAAAGCGACTTTGGTTCCGTCCGGGCTGAAGGCAAGATTTGCCACATAGCCAGGATGCTTGATTGTTTGTAGCAATTCACCTGTCATGGCGTTCCACAACTTCGCCGTCTTGTCGTCGCCGCCGCATGTTGCCAACCATTTACCGTCGGGGCGAAAAACCAATTTGTGAACGAATCCTTCATGTGCCGGACGATTCAGAATCTCCGTGCCGTCGCTGGCATCCCATACCCTGAGAGTCCCGTCCTTCCCACCACTTGCGATCCGCGAGCCATCCGGAGAAAAGGCTACCGTATTGACGCCTCCTGAATGACCGTCCAGATATCGCATCCGTTCTCCCGCTCCGACCTTCCAGATACCCACCTGATCGGATTCGTCGCTCACGACAGCCACATGCAAGCCATCACCAGCGATATCGAACGACCTCACCGGTGCGAATTCGACGCTGGCGATCGGTTCCTTCACCTCCATCGCATCGAGCGGCTCACGGAGCTTCGCGTTCAAGATGAGGCAAGCGACTAGAAACATGGCTCCCATCAGAGTCGCGTCTCTGGGATTTCGATGACACCATCTCCCAAGTCGCGTGAGGAAACCGATGGGTCTGGCAGCAATCGGTTTGCCTGCCAGGTAGCTCCCTAAGTCCAACGCCAAATCCTTCGCGTTGGCGTAGCGTTGGTCTGGGTTCTTTTGCAGGCACTTCAAACAGATGGTGTCCAGGTCTCGCGATATCGTTGCATTCAGCTTCCGCGGCCCGGGAGCCTCATCGTGAATCACTTGTTGGAGAAGCAGCCGAATATCACCACGAAATGGCTTCACGCCAGTAAGTAACTCGAACAGCACGACACCGATCGAGTAGACGTCGGAGCGTGCGTCGACGGTCTTGGCTTCACCTCTTGCGAGCTCGGGAGACATGTAAGCGGGTGTACCCAAGAGCTTGCCATCGGCAGTGATGGTGATTTCGCCGGCCTCTCGTTTGGCCAATCCGAAGTCGACGAGATGCGGTTCACGCTGCCGATCCATCATGATGTTCGACGGCTTCAGATCACGGTGAATCACTCCGGCCGCGTGCGCGTGATGAAGTGCTTCCGCGATCTTCATGGTCAGTTCCGCAGCTTCCCTGGTCGTGATCGGTTCCGAGGCCAGCGCAGTTGATAGAGGCACGCCATCAACGAAATCACTCACGATGTAGATTTCACCATCGACGCGGCCGACTTCGTGAACCGAAACAATATTGGGGTGTTTCAAACGTGCTACGGCGCGAGCTTCGCGCAAGAACCGTTCCGCTTGCGCGGGAGCAAGCTGGCCGCCACGCGGAATCTTGACGGCGACAATTCGGTCGAGCGCCTCGTCGTGTGCTTTCCAAACGCTCCCGAACGCACCCGTTCCTACTCGTTTCTGTAGAACGTAGTGCGCAATCGTCTTCTTTTCACTATCCTTGCGATCGACCGGCTCGTCGCCCAGCAGACTGAAGTGGCTGCCGCATGATGGACAGTCCACTCCATTGAGCGACAATTCTTCGACGATTTCAATTGGGTTGTGGCAATGGGGGCAGCGAACGTGGAGTGGACTTTCCAAGGGGTCTTTGGAACGCTCATCATGCTCCAAGAGGGTTTGGATCTCCTCGAGCAGCTCGGCATCCGTTCCACACTGCTCTGCCAACCACGCGTCACGAACGGCTTCAGGTCGTTCCAGAGCCTCGAGAAACAGCCGCTGAATGCGATCGATCCGCGATGGAAGCATGATGTCTCCGCTTGATGGTGGTTGGATCTCAGCGTTCGATAGCCAAGCCTCAGCGATCGCTCTTGATGGCTCTTAGAAGCCGGCCGGCGTCTGGCCACCACTTGCCATCATTTGCATCACCGCCAACACTTGCATGACCGCTGTGTCGAGATTTGGTGTACTGATCGTGCCCGTTGTGTCGCTTGTTTGCTCGATGGTGACGCTGCTCAAAAATCCGTCGATCATGTCGGGTAAACCAACAGGCAACACAGTGAACAAAGCAATGCTTGAGTCTTGTAGGTAACGGTCGTTTGCTCAGCCATGAAGACTGCGCCCATCTCGCTTTCGTATCATGCATCGATCTCATCGTGGTCGGCTCCCAGTTCTCGGTAGAGCCATGCCTTGGCGAATCGCCAGTCGTTCTTGACGGTGCGGATCGATACGCCAAGCTGCTCGGCAATCTCTTCACCTGTCAGACCGCCGAAGAACTTCAGTTCGACGACCTGGGCAGCGCGTGGACGCTCCCTCGCAAACACTTCCAGCGCATCGTTCAATTCCAGGACATCGATCTGACTGGCGTGATCTGCAATCGAAAAGTGCAAGGGATTTCCCCGACCTTTTTCGCCTCCTCGTTTCAGTCGCTTTCGCTTGCGAGCGTAATCGACCAGCAACCTGCGAATGATGTTGGCTCCCGCAGCCATCACCGCCGAGCGATCTTCGGGCGTGACGTTGCGCTGGTCCAGAAGCCGCAGGTAAGCATCGTTGACCAGAAGCGTTGGCTGTAACGAGTGCCCTGGTGCTTCTTGTTTCAGAGCCTTTTCAGCGATTCGATGCAGCTGCTCATAGATCGATTGATTCCAGGCTTCGGGATGATCTTCAAGGTCATTCATTCGGCAAGAAGGTGCTATCTGCTCATGTGAGTAATCGGGTGCTGCACGAACAGGCCTGAAAGACAGTGCATGCGGGCGCATCATTACCTGTGCGGAAATCCGCAACCGCTGGATCGACCGGATGCAACTGCAAAAATCACCAGTACCTACGAGTATAGCGCCACACCTGCATGAACATCAAATTTCGCGGGCCCCGCATCGACGGGAGCAGACGAATCTCATCCGATTCGCCTTTGCGTTTCGCTATGTTTCCGCCGATCCGAGAGATATACGATTCGCCGTCGAGCGGTGAGCGAAAGAGTTCAGGATACTCAAAACGGCCAATGGATAAGCCCGCTACGAAATCTCGGCGAGTCTTCAGCTCCATGATGAACAACAGATAGAAGGTGACGCGAGCCGCTCTTGGTCCATACTTCGCCTCCCAATTCGCTATCGGGAAAGTCACCGGCTTTTTGCCTTGTCAAATGTTCGGATGCGTTGCCTGGCCAAACGCGGTAACCCGGATTTCTACACGGAACAGAACACTAATCCGCTATTGCCTCAAGCTGCTCGGCTTTTTGAAGATCGCGTCTTGCCTGGTCGGAGCTTCCCAGCTTCTCGTATGCCAGGCCTCGCTGCTTGTAGACCTCGACGAGTTCCGGGTCGATCCGGATCGCCTTTGTGAAGTCGGCGACCGCCTTCTCGTTGTCGCCTTCCGCGAACCAAGCGACTCCACGTCGGTTGTAGTCGACTGCTGTCCGTGGCTCGCATCCCGGCAAACTGATTAGGAGCAAGGCGAAGATGGAGAATCGAAGGTATGTGAGATTTGTCAACATCATCTTTCAACGCCCGACAGAGGAATCTGCTGTTGCCAGAAACGAATTGGGAGACGGAAACGTCAACGCGAGTACACTTTGCTCACTACATCGCCATCATCACATACACAGGTGCCAGGAGAACGATCATGATCACCAAGAAGATGATCAAGATGCCTAGCAAGAATGTGCCGATCGCGTGAGGTATCGAGAAGCGATGGGCTACGCTGAGTCCTGCGATCTCGATCACGAGTCCCCAGATGTTCAATACCAGGATCGGAAAATTGAAGACCCACAAAGGGACATACAACGTGGTTGGCATGACTACATTGGAAACAAAGTACAGGATATCGATTGGAAGCCCAGCGATCGTGGGAACAAAGAGGGACCACGCGAAAGCCGTACGAATACCAGGGCCATCTCCCTCACCTCCCACCATTCGACCAACCAAGCGATACAGAAGTCCAAAAAAGTACAACAGAGCGATTCCGACTAGCACACTGATCGGGATGGCGATCGGAGCCGCTAGTAATCCAAACGCAATCGGTGTGTCGTTACTGCTGAGGACGTTGTCCAGATACTTGAGTCCGAACACGATTGAGATCAGCAGGATCGCTTCACGCGGGTCGCGTTCGTCAATCAGCCAACGCATTGTCAATCGTGGTTGGAACCAGATAGTTCGAAAGGCTTCGACGAGATCATGACGCCCGTCGGTACGACTTTTCACCGCGACCCCAGCGGACGGAGAACGCATTGGCGACTTGATAGGGATTCCCGGTATCCCTGTGTCGCGGCGCTGGCTTGCTCGCCGAACTTGACAGATTCGACGGCGCTGGCGCAACGATTGGTTTCTCGACAGGCTTAGCGTGCTCGGGCAGTGGCTTTGCAGCGGTCTCGGCTTTCGCAGCTGGCGGCGGAAACAGGCCCTTCACCTTGGCTGCCGGCACCCATTTCCCCTCATCACCAAGACGTACGCTGCTGTCGGGAACAACCTTGCCACTGCGGACCAGTTTCTTCAGCTGACCCGGGGCGATGGGGCCGAATGCTTTACCGTTCTGTATGACATACCAATGTTGCAACTCGAGACTCTCCGGCGAACAGTCAGCTGTTGCGATCGCACGATGCTGGCCAATGGAACGCTGAGCTCTTTTGCTCGATCTCCGCGTCGCTGATATCTGACGGCCAAACAGTTTGGCGTGATTGATCAACCATTAGGGCAACCACTTTGCGTCGTTTGTTCATACTTTTTCCGCGTATTGGAAATCGCGAGCAGGAAAAGGGTTTCAGATATCGTGGTGGGCTGATTTGACATGTTCTTTCGACGGCACCGTTCCATTTGGGCTCGTTCGACTTTCTGAACCTGACGCGATTGTCTGGAAAGAATTCCGAGAAAGTTGCGGAGATTGGCTGCCCGTTCCTTGCACCGCTGTCGCCAGAGCTCATTGAACATCGACATGACATCTCAGGCGACGATGTACGGCGGTCGCAAGAACCGCCGGTGCGTCCTCCATGAATGCCGGAACGACGTGACCTGCTTTGGCCCTGCCGAAATCAGCATGCACCTCTTTGAGCGCTTGCTCGCTACGCTCGCGACAAACTACACAGAAGAGAGATATCCAATGGAAGGCCTGCTCATCACGCTACAGAAGGTACTGGTTTCGGTGCCGTTCTTCACGGTCATTGCATTGATGCTGTTTGCCGGAAAGAAGTTGTTCGATCTTACGACGACCTACCACTTTCAGAAGGAACTCACAGAGAAGGACAACCCCGCGTTTGGTGTCGCGTTAGCGGGTTTCGTCCTTGGTCTCGCGATCGCTTTGGGAGGCACGACCTACGGAGTCCGCGGCCAATCAGCCATTGACGCTTTCATTTCACTTGCGGTCTACGGCTTGCTGGCGATCGTTCTGATGCGGCTCAGTATCACGATCAATGACAAATGGATACTCCACAGATTCTGCGTTCACAAAGAGATCATTGAGGACAGGAATACCGGAACGGCGTTCGTCGTGGCAGGCAGTTTTGTTGCCTCAGGCTTCATGATTGCCGGAGCGTTGACGGGAGAGTCCATCTCATTCATCGCGGGCATCGTCGATCTCCTGGTGTACTGGGCAGTTGGCCAGGCACTCTTGGTGTTCGGAGGCTGGCTGTTCCAGAAGATCACACCCTACGATGTGCACCACACCATCGAGCATGACGACAACACCGCGGCTGGTCTTTCGTTCGGCGGCTTTCTCGTTGGACTCGGCATCATCATGATGACATCACTAACGGGGGCCGGCAGCAATCTCTTCGCGGAGATTGGACCGACCATTCTGATTGCCGTCACGGGCATGCTTCTGCTGGTCGCAACCAGGATCATCATCGATCGACTCTTCCTCCCGAGCGCTCCCCTGGCTCGTGAAGTGGCAACGGAAAAGAACGTGGCGGCCGGTGCGCTCGCCTGCACCTTGTTCGTTGCCCTTTCTTGGGCCTACTCCGCGGCAATCGCCATCTAACTCACTACCGCTCGATTCGACACTGAATTGGAAGTTCACAATGAGATTTGGGAAGACTGTTCTGATCGTCGTCTTGGCCCTTGGCGTTTCAGACCTATTTTGCGCAGACGCCTACGCCAGACGCGGTGGTGGCTCTAGTAGCAGTTCGAGTCGCTCCAGCAGCAGCCGTTCGTCAAGTTGGGGGAGCTCCTCTCGACAGTCCACACCAAGCCGCACATCGAATTGGGGAAGCAGTAGTCGCTCGTCCTCGTCGCCCAACCAAGGTCTGAGCACGTTCGGTTCCCGTTCACAGACACAAAAGTCTGGGCGAAGTGCAGCCGACCAGAGGCTCTACGACAAGGCCAAAGCAGCTGGGAACGCTTACCCTTCGAAGTCCGCTGCCACCGAAGCTTTGAAGTCAAAGCACAGCAGCCAGTACACCTCTCGTTACGCCAGCAAGCCAGCGACTCGCCCAGATCACATCCCGACATCGACTTCGTTGGGAGGAAAGACGTACCCGATCAATTACAACCCACGTTATGGTGGCTACGGGTACATGGGGCCTGGTGGTTCATGGATCATGTACGACGCGATGGCTGATGCTGTGATGCTGGACATCCTGATGTCACGGAACAACTACTACTACGATCGGCCCGGCTTCATGTACTCAAGGAGCGGCCACGGTCGTTCGCTACTCCCGTTGATGGGAATCCTCTGCGCGACGGCAATCGGTGCCGGTGCGATGTTCCTCTATATGAATAACTAGGGCTGGAGGATTGATCGTGGCCGCTGCACTAGCCGATCTGAAACTCATCAAGCCGGGTGACTTTGTGTGTCTCACTGACGATCAGACGATCAAGGACTTGATGGAATCGGGAATGACTGCTGCCACCGAGGGCCTCCAGCTCCAAGTAGAAAAGGTGATGCACGTTTGCGAGCAACAAGGAATGTGCGACTGGTATCTCTGCCCGCTCCGAGGAACTTACCCCAAGCACTATCCCCAGCTCTGGCTTTTGATCAAGGCGGTGGACAGCGAGTTCGATCTCCGCCTGTACTGGGTACCCGACGAGTTTCAGCACGCGCGGACTCGGGGCGATCTGATCAACGATGGTGTTCTTTGGCTCTTCAAGGAGCCGCGCGGCAATGTCGATTTTCGGCCGTGCGAACTTGAATTCACGGGATGGATTGACCATGACACAGGCAGCGGAATCACTCCGTTCGATGTCAAAGTGGGCGAGCTTCACGGCGAATGCCGAGAGACACCTTCACCCCCAGGCGGGCAACAGCCTGAGCCGGCAACGGTCGTCGAATACAGCACCGGCCAGGAGGGTGTGGAGGACACGGAAGTGCTGATTTTGGAAGTGGGTGGGCTCAATGAGTACGGAGAGCAAGTTGCCGAGGGAGGGGTCGTTCACTTCTTTCTCGGCGGCCCCGTCGCCAACCGCGACATCGATTTGATTCAACAGTAACCAGGAAAGAAGGGCGTATTTCGCGATGGGATCAACCATGGACAATCTTGCTGACATTCAAAACGGGCTCGAAGACCTAGGCTACGTGGCGAACTACAACATCGCGGACGGGATCATCGTCGTCCGTCTCGACGGCGGCACGCCCGCCGCGCTGATGATCGACGGTGATCATCTCTCGATCACGGCTCAAGTCTGCACACTCGGCGAGTTGCAAGAAGACAAGCTGGCAGTGTTCGCCATGGCCGCATTGGACGCCAACAGTCGAATCTCTCCGTTCGCTCTCTCACTGATCACGGAACGAGACGATCCGACGATCCAGGAGATGTCCCAGTACGTGGTGACGCTGGTCGAACACATTCCGCTGGGCGATTTCGAGAAACCAGAACTGGAAGCCGCTATGCAGTCGCTGATCACAGCCCTCGTTGGAAGCCGTGAAGTACTCGAGGCGGGCTGCGATGAAACAGCCACTCCAGTTTAGGAGACGTCCTGCGGCGCCTTGTCGAGAATCTAATCAACCATCAACCAACACGGGAGCCACACGAAATGGCAAGTTTGATAAGAGCAGTCCGGAACTGGTTTCGAGAAAAGAAAGACGAAGCTGCGGAATCGATTAGCGATCCTGTCCGCGACGCGAAGTACGACATCGAGGACTCGGAGACGCAGATTAGGGAATTCGAATCCAAGATCCAGGCTCTTATGAAGGCGAACATCGACCTTAAGAAGGACCACCAGGATTCAACCGACGAGGTCAAGAAATGGGACAACCTGGCCAAGAGGGCCGCGGGCGCTGGTAGTCGCGATGACGTTCTATCGTGTGTGACCAAGAAGCAGACCGCACAGAGCGAAGTGGAACAGTACGCGAAGGATATTGCGTCGAACGACAAGACGATCGCCGAACTGCGTGCTCAGCTCGGAAGGGCTCGCAACAGGATCGCCAAGGCCAAGAGCAACACGGCAGTCCTATCCGCGCGTCTGTCCTCCGCCAAGCTCCGCACGAACCTCGCTGCGGGCGCCCGCGGTCTGGGCGAAGGCCCATTGTCCCGGCTTGATAACCTCGAGAACGCCGTTCGAAGCGCGGAAAGCGACGCAGAGGCGTGGCAAGAACTGCATACCGACGAGGACGAGGACCTCGAAGTGAAGTACGGCAGCGTCCATGCGAACGTTGACGAGGAGGTCGAGAAGCTCATGGCAGAAGCCGAGTAAACGCTTCATCCCTTCAATTGCATGCCTGGGCAGGTCGCTACCAACAAGCGAACGCCTGTGAGGTCAGGACTTTGGGGACCGACTGATGAATTTGACAGTCGCGGACTGAATGATTCGTTGAAGCATGACGCCTGAAGCATTTGAGAAAGATCACGCTCACTGAGCAGCACTACGCGGGAAGTTAATGAAAACATATAGGGAGGAACGCTGGAACGCAGTCATTCGTTTCATCGATCGAATCGCAAAGTCACTGGTGGTCATTA
This sequence comes from Pirellulaceae bacterium, assembly GCA_963767665.1. GTDB lineage: Bacteria > Planctomycetota > Planctomycetia > Pirellulales > Pirellulaceae > Rubripirellula. Next base: position 707,330 of record CAVYFC010000008.1, on the reverse strand, counting down.
GTGTTGCCTTGTATTTGATCGAAGGAGAAATGAGTTTGCGCAATCACTGGAACAACAGTTACGAGTCCCCAAGCATTTTCCTGTGGTGCGAACGACTGATAGCCGGCCTCTTTACCGTGGAGTTCCTCGTGCGCTGGTGGCGAAGCAATCCCTCGTTTCGCAACGCTCCCGACACGTCGTATCCATTCAACCTTTGGGGCGCCATCGACATAATCAGTATTGCGCCCTTTTGGATCGGCTTCTTTGTGCCTGTTTCCATGCTTGGTATCGTTCGCTCCTTTCGAATCTTCCGCTTGCTCAAGTTCTTTCGTTACAGCAGGACGCTTCAGCTGACAGCGCTAAAATTCTATCGGGCGTATCACAACATGAAGGGGGTCGCCTTTTCGATCGGAATCGTCTGGCTGTTCTTCGCCGTGGTCTGTTTGAACCTGGAGTACAAGGAGCAACCAGATAAATTCGGAAGCCTCTTGGACGGAGTTTGGTTCACGGTGGTGACAGCTACGACCGTCGGGTATGGCGATGCGTCGCCGGTGGGAGCATGGGGAAAATTGTTTGTCGGCGTGATGCTTGTCCCGATCATCAGTACGATGGGCATGGCCTTTTCAGCTTTTGCCAGTGCGTGCGAGTCCGTTGAGGATCTCGAGGACAATCCGGAAATTGACCCCATTGAGGAGTGGACAAAAGAACGCGAACGAATGCGTAAACGAAGGCTGGCAAACCGAAAATATCATATGGACGAGTAATCGAGGCCTGTCACCCCGATTCACGTCGACGGTCACCCGGCCGCACGAACGAGCGCACCGACCACCAGAAAATCAATGTTGGCCGATTTCATTCCAGTCGTGACATCCAATGCCTACCGATCGGATAACGATGAGGTGTCAGTTGATCCAGCCGGCGCGGCGGAGCCAGGCTTCGCAGGGATCGGTCCACGTGGTAACGGGAAGATCGCTACGTTGTCGCAAACCATATCCATGGCCGCCGGCATCATAGACGTGCAACTCAGAAGGGACGCCTGCTTCCTTCAACGCCAACATCATATGCGCCGCTCCCTTGACAGGTACAAAGTCGTCGAATGCATGTGCCATGAAGACGGGAGGGGTGCTGGTGTCAATCGTGTCTTGGCCATCGGTAAAGCCGTCGCCACTGTTCGGTAGTCCCGCGGCATAGATCAAGATCATTCGGTTGGCCTTGAAGGGCTGCGTTTCTGCATCATCAACGGTCTCGTACAACCGCTCGGGCGCGAGCGTGGCTTTGATCGCGGTCATCCCACCCGCCGAAAAACCAAGGATTGCAACTTTTTCAGTGTCCAGTTTCCAGTCCGAAGCGTGCTGTCGCACAAGGCTGACGGTGCGCTGCGCATCCTGGGCTGGAGCGAGCCAGCGAGGATTCTGGCTACGAGTGGGGACTCGATACTTCAACACGATCGCCGCCACACCTTGCGTATTGAGCCATTGAGCGACTTCCGTTCCCTCCAAATCCCACGCGAGAATGTTGAAGCCGCCGCCCGGACAGATCACGACCGAAGCTCCCGTGCGGACATTCTCCGGCGGCAGATAGACATGTGCCTGAGGTGTCTTCACGTTGCCCAATTTGATGATACGGCGACCGGCGATCAGGTTATCTGTCTCTTTGGTCGTGTCCTGTTCAGGACCGACATCCATCGCCTCGCCCGGCGGCTCGTTCGGCCACACGTTCAACACATGATCGGGGTTCTCCGCATTGACGTGAGTAACGAAGAGCGAACTCGAACAAACAACACATGCAACCAGCCAATACCGGACGAACGATGTCATGGCGTGAATCTCAGAGGGAAGGTACGGAATTCAGTGGGTCCCATGGTACAAGAAACCATCGGTCTTGGCCTACGTTCAGGCGGTATCACCATTCACTTCATCTCCGTTCGCTTATCCTTCCAATTGTGGCACCACGAACGGCTTGCGGTATTCTTTACGCGATAGACGATTCGCCTGCTCAGCAAATTCGCCGGTGAATTTACCTTGCGTCGCATCGTAGGTGACCCAAGGTCCGACGGTGGCACCGCTACTCGCAAGATCCACTCCGTTCGCTTTGAGATGCTCTTGGCATCGGTCGAACGCCTCGGAGAACTGGGGATTTCCTTTGGTCCGCTCCAGGATCTCCTCGGGCTTGTGCATACTTCCGAGTCGATGCGAGACATTCGCCAGGTGGAAGCAAGCGGCTGAGTGATCCCCTTCCTTCGATTCGGCGTTCAAGGTAGATGCGTCTCGGCTTCGGATCGCATCGAGAAAATTCATCAGATGCAACGACACCGTTTGTTGATCCGCGTCAATTGACGCGAATTGTTTGATGCTCTTTCCTTGCGGATCAAAGGCTTCCAATCCTGAGGAACCCTCGACCACAGAGCCTCCTTCGCAGTCAATCACGAGACCGCGGGTCAGGCCGCGGAACTTGCCAATCGCGCCGCCTGATCCCTTATCCAGATTCCGGATCTCGCAGATCAAGGGAGCCGGTTCGTAATCCATGATCGCAACCTGTGTATTGGGAGTTTCGGCGACATCATTGACACCGTAACGACCGCCGATGCTCATCGCGGGGGCGGAGGACCGTCTTGATTCATCACCATTCGTGCGACGTCGATGGTGTGAATCCCATTGTTTCCAATCTCGCCATTGCCCGTCGACCAAAACCAATGCCATTCGTAATGCAACTGCTTCCGCATCAACGGTGCTTTCGCAACTGGCCCACACCAGAGATCGTAGTCGACGGTGGCCGGAATCGGCGTCGGCGAGGTGACCGTGCCGATGCCATCTCTGCTTCGATAGACGATCGCATGCACACAACGCATCGGGCCGATTTCACCGCGATGCAGGAACTCTGCGAGCTTCGGCAGGGCTGGACTTGAACGGCGCTGCATGCCGACCTGGACCATGCGACCGTATTTTCGAGCAGCGGCTACCGCCTGCCTGCCTTCCCAAAGGTCGTGCGAAAACGGCTTCTCCACGTAAACATCCTTGCCTGCTTGACATGCCCACACCGTTGCGAGTGCGTGCCAGTGGTTCGGTGTCGCGACAATCACTGCATCAATGTCTCGATCATCCAACGCGTGTCGAAGATCTGAATAGGTTTTGACCTCTGCTTTCGACTTCTTGAACTCTTCGACCTGGTGCTGAAGAACGGACTCATCGACGTCACAGATCCCCGCAATCTTTGCACCCGGCACATCACGTAGCGCATCGATCAACTGACGTCCACGTCCACCGACGCCACCCACAACGTCCAAACCACCTAACCCGATGACCGCAAGTCGAATCTCGGAATTCGCATCGGCCGCCGAAACGCGAGCGGGCAAGCAGGTGTGCAATCCAACAAGGCTCGCACCTGTTGCAGACGCTTTGATGAATTCACGTCGAGTCGTTCTTTTCACCATTTTGATACCTATTCGATTTGATTGGCCTCGTCGGCATTGCTCCTACAGGCAAGAGGGCATTGCAGGCTTGAAGGCTCGGGTGTAGCTGGTCTCCAAAAAAGGGGTCAGGTACCAATAGTGCGAAGCACCCGAAGGGCCGCTTGCGGCTATTGGTACCTGACCCCTTTTTTGAAGGACACATGACTGTTGTAAATGGTCTAGCCTAGCAGACTTCATCCTGTTCGGGGGACTCCCTTTGACCAAGCGGGACAACGGTCAAAACGCCAGTTTGCATCCGTCATCTACGATATTCTTGTGCGCTGACCTGACGATGATCGGTCCTTGGAGGCCTTGGGGAGATGGATAGCAAATGAACCGTGCAACACTTGCCCCACGAAGAGCCGGTACTTGTGGAGGAACGACGGCGAGGCTGCTGCTTGTCCTGGGCGAGGGCACTGTCGAGACTCGACCCGTCAAACTGACGCTTGCCGAATGGTGGAGGTACCCTAGCTCAGCTGCCCTGATCCCCATCGTGACCGCGAAAGATCTATGGCAGGACGGGTTCGAATTCGTCGGCTCCAAAATCGCAAGAGGAGCCCCTGGATTGTCCGTCGATATCCTCTTGGACGTCGATGAGCGGAACGGCTGCGTTGATTGCGTCGACTGCCTTGGAGGTCAGATGCAAGTTACCGGCCAGGGAGTCCACAAAATAGTCGCTGACGGGACGAATCAGATTGTCTTTGACATCGATCTTGCCCTCCACCTGTTCCACAACGATTCGCGGACCACTGAACAGATTGTTGGCGACCACCAATCCATCGTTTGCATGAACCACACGAAGGAGCCGACCGTTTCGGCTCTCGGGATCGTGGATGCTGTTGTGCAGGATCTTGCAATCGCGCGTGTGATCGGCCAGCACGTTGTTTTCGCTGCAGCGGACAATGAAATTGTTGCGGACCACGAAATTTACCGCATGGCGACGCTCACCACGGGCGCTGCTGTTGCCGAGACAGATCCCACTGTCACAATCGATGATGATATTGCGTTCCACAAGACAATCGGTCGAGTAATGCCACATGAAAATGGCGCCCCTCGCTTCGCCAGTCTTGCCGTTGATGTTCAAAAACACGTTATCGCGGATTTGCCAGCCCCGAGCAGACATGACGTCCATGCCGCCGATGTAATTGAAACCCATCTGCTGGTTCTCATCCTCCCAGGGCTCATCGCCGAGACGTTTGGGCCGATCGTTGTAAAACAAACAGTACTGAACTCGACAATCTTCGATGAAGGTTGGCTGACCGTTTCGATCGGGGGACTTCACGCCCTTGATATGCCGCTGCCAAACATTGTGCCCGACCACGTTATGAATCGTGACACGATCGACGCCGGTGTCGGAGTTGATCTTGATGCCGTTTTGGCGAACATTCGCCACGGTCAAATCGGCAATGGTGACATCGGAGCACTCACTGACCACGACCCCTTCGTGATGGCGTGAATCCGTGAAGTCCAGGACAACCGTGTCACGCTTCCCGCTGCTGCCACGCAACGTGACACGATTGGCACGCAGGACAAGCGACTGTGGCATCGGATAGATGCCGTCGCGAACGCTGATTGTGCCGCTGGGGCTGATTCGATCAGCGGCGTCAAACAGCCCGGCCACCGAATCGACAACAATTACTTCGCCGGTCGGCTCGGGAAGCGGCGGGGCGATCGGGAACCAATCTCGTAAGGGCGGTTTTTGGTACGACGCTTCGATCGCGCTGGCTCCTGGTTCCGGTATCGGCAATCCCAAAGGTCTCGGTGGATTGGCACCAAGGATTTCCCGCGAGACATTTCCGGGCGATTCTCCCGCCAAGACAACGTCAATGATTTCGGCGTACGCCATCAGCGTCAGGTAAGTGCGAAGCACATTGCCGTTTCGGCTCAGACCGTCTTCCGAATAGTCATCTCGCCATGCCGATGGATTGCTCGGGTGAACACCGTCACGGCTGATGATCGTCGGGACCTCCCATTGTTCGAACTGGCTAAATCGCTCCAAGGCACCATCCCAATCATCGGGTCGACGATGAAGAACATGAGCGTAGAAATCGATCAGGGGAACATTCAAGTCCGCAGCGATCCGGCGCTGGGCTTCGACTGCTTGTTCCACCTCTTCCTCGTATCCATGCATCGGTGGAATTGTGCTCAGCAGGACCACCACTCCCCGGTTCAGGCATCGCTGTACCAACTTGCGCAAGCTATCAGCATGATCCTCCACGGTGCCACGGCGGATGTCGTTCGTGCCAAACATGATCACCGCTGCCTCCGGCTTCAGACTGTCCACCCAGCCGTCGATGTGTTCGAGCGCCCAGGCAGCCGTCTTGCCGCTATCGTTGCCTTTTTCGACACCTTTCCAGCGATAACATTCCGGCTGGATGTGGTTGGCGACTCGTTCGTAGACACGCAGGGTGTCGGGGGTCAGTTTTGACTTGTCGACGAACTGCAGCGGTGCAAAGTAAGCCATCGAATAGGTGATCGAATCACCAAGATGCATCAGCACGCCTGGCTTTCCATCGGAGCGCGCGTGCACTTCGCGCATCGCATCAACCCAGGCAGGCTGCTGAACAACCGTGGTTTGAGCAACCGTCACACCGGGAAGCGTCCCACGGACCAGCATCAGCGTGACGAAGAATGACATCCAGCGCAGCATGGCAATTCCCTATTGGAAGCGAGATGGAACGGAAAGCCGAATGAACTCATTCTCGGGCTCACCCTCGACCTCGACGATGTATTCGCCAGGACGTTCCATCTCAACCGTTTGCTCAGCTTGTTGGCCGTCCACTTTGTATCCATGTGTGATCACCACAGCCGAATTCGGGGGACGCTCCGGCCGCAAATGCAACGTCGCGCGGATGACATTCAGTCCCGGGTTGCCGGTGTAGCGAACAAACACGGACGGCTGCGGTGCTTCGAGCAACAGATCCTGGTCCCATTGGTACCGCCAATGATTGACCCAATCGGGCACCGATGCGCGGTAGATCTCCTGGAAATCTCTGTCGGGTGAAAGCGAATAGGCAATCCGATTGTCCGTTCGCTTTGCCGCTTGCTGCTGATGGGTATTGAAGCATGTCGCCCACCGTTAACCATTCGATCAAGAAACCTTCGGGGGCCTTGAACTCCACCACGGCGTCGCCGCGAATGCGAGCGGTCTTCCTGTTGACGTCGTAATCGGCCGGCATTTCCACCACGTGCTTCCTCAAGTCATTCGGATCGGCGACGTTGGGGGTGATGAACCTTGGCATCGTTTCTCGATCATAGCGATCACCGATTTCAAAGCGGCAGCGGTTCTTGCCACCTTTCAGACGCGGCAGACTGATCGGGGCGACCTGAACCCAAGTGCTCAGTGACAGCGAACGAAGCAGCAAGTCGTTCGCGCTGCCGTTGGCCGAGAACTTCACCAGGTACCCGTAAGTTCCCTTGACCCAACGCGTCAGATCTATCCGGTTTGGCCCTGGCATCACTTGGCCAACCTCTTGCCAGCTATGACCATGGTCGGTCGACACGAACACGGAGGTCGCAACCGCGGTATCAAAGCGAACGATGGAGGCTTCGGAATCGTCTTCGGGGTCGTCAAATTGGTTGACCTTTGGAACAATGATCCAAGGCGAGAAGACTTCGAATGCCGCCTGCCCTTCGCCATTTCGCTGGAAGGTCAGCCCATCTTGAGCGGGCACCACATTGACGGCCAGCTGAGCGCCATCGATGAAATCGCTGCTGGCATTGGTCAGATTGGGCCGGTATTCCCATAGTCCGTTGCCCTGCGTCCAAACGGAGAACTCGGGGTGATTCGACTTGTAACCACTTGGATCTTTCTGCAGCAATTCGCGAACGAAACCGGAATTGAACTCGGGCAAATGGTGCCAGCGATCAGCTTGGGGCCGCCACCAACGAGTCAGCGTTTCGCCTTGACGCAATCGAATGTCCATCACGTGGCCGGCCTGAAACCATCGGTACAAGTAATCGACACGGCTGGCGTTGTAGATTTCGAATACCTCCGCCTTATCTTGATCCTTGGGAAAAAACGGTTCGATCGGTTGGGGTGGATCGACCCACAGCTCGCGGCTTTGACGCGCCTCGTCGAGGCTGGCAATCGTGCCGTCCGATTTGCGCAGGGCACCGCGAATGTCCAGGTCAAAGTAGCACCAGCGATCCTCACATCGAAGCTCCGTTGCGGTGTGGGCCCAACTCGGAAGCGAGAACGCGCGACCCCTATCAAATCCGATGCCCTGAAATACCCCATCCATCACCGGGCCGAAGATTCCACAGTATCCGACGTTGTAAACGTTGAGAATCTTGATCGGATCTCGAACGGTTGAGTATTCGTCCCAGGTGTCGGGTCCGTCGCTAATCGCAGACATGTGGTACAAGCCGGTCTCGCGATCACAAAGATACTGCCAGACCGCGATCGCCAACTCTTCGCCCTGCTTGTCTTTCCACTTGTGGTACTGGCGAAAGCGCACACATTCCGATACGTCCGCGTTGTGTTCGCTAGTCACGCGCGGACACAAGACTTCGCCGAATGCGCAGGGCGCACAAGCCATGACACATGCAATCATCATGCTCCAACGCACTGAAGTACCCCGTTTCGCGACATTGGCTGAGAACATAGAAAACGCACTTGACGAACCAAGCCCAAGTTTTGGTACCTGGAGTCCATTCTAAATATTAAAATGCAAACGAGTCCGGCGCAATGGTTGGTTTCCTCGACGAGGACGAGGACGAGGGACGTTTGAGACGCGGTTTCGTAATCGATACTGGACAGATTTTGAATGTACCCGACGGGGTCGTCAAATTGCTGCCCTACTTCGGTTCCAGGGATTCAAACACCATTAGAATCAATGTCGCGGGTGACGTTCTGGCCAATCGCTACGTTTTGGACGAAAACGATACTCTTCAAGGCATCTGCTGCTACTTCGAACCTATCCGAAAATTCAATCCGAATCTGCAGTTCTGGATTGCTGAGGATGATCTCAAGTCTGACTAGACTGCGCAAGTCCTCTGGTGCAACAGGCCCGACGCATGCGCTGTTAAACCGGACTTCTGTGCGGGAACCTTGCCGACGTCGACATGCACGTCGGTTCGGCTGATGTACACACCTGGCAAAGGCTTGAGAGTCGTCCTCTTTAGGACCTCAGACTTTGGCAGAGAACCTTCGACCACCTAGGAACGTGGCTGCGCGGTATCGTCTTGAGCGGAATCAGTCCTGGATCGATGCGACCGAACGATTCCACTCTTGCCATTGGCTTTCTATCCAATCTGGATCCGGCTCTGCATCGGTGACCAGGAATCGATACTTCGCTTGCAAGGGATGGTCTAGATCAATGACAAACGAATCCTCAACGCAGGGCGCGTAGCAGAAGTAAGGCTTGCTCGGGTGTAAGCGAGCCGATTGCGGAGCACGTAGGTTTTCGTTGTGGCACAGAACCGAAATGCTGACCGGATCCGCTGCCAAGTTCCCAGACATCGCGACCCAACGCGACTTCTCGTGGTTGCCCTTGACTCGATCCGACCCCTGATCGTTGAGGAAGCGACAACCGACGCCAACGACATCATCGCTGACGCCCTGATCTCTGTCCTCTGCAGATAGCCACTCCACCGGGCCCCTCAAGGCAAATCCGCCGTAATGATATTTTTGGACGACCAGGGGCTTGGCGGTGAGTGCAAGTTGCGTTGTCTGCAGGTCAAACGCGTGATAGGAACCGTCGGTTGGCAATGCCTTGATCCTCCAGCGTTCACGAAGCACATCGACAACCGGCTCCTGTTCGGCTCGATGAATCAAATCGACTTCGAAACCAACACCCTGCTCATCGGCAAATGCAGAAAGGACCCGCTGGTGAAGTACGCGGCCGGTTCCCTTGGCCATGTTCCAGAAATCGAGTTCACGATGGTTCCAAGACGTCGAGACCCACGCGGAAAAGACTCCGTGCTGATGAGCATGATCGACCGGGAACGTCGCTGTCACGACCTTGCCCTTAGGCGACAACACGGGATGCAAGAATCCGCTGCGATGGTAGACCGACTCGATCCCTGCAGGAACAGGGGGTGATTGCTTGTTGTAAACCAAAATCGTCCGGCCGCCATCGCTGATCGTGATCACCTCGCTAGCCTCCCGAACGCGGAGGCTACCGCTGGCCAAATCACGCGGACCAGCACGCGGCGCTTTGGCGACGGCCATGCTGTCTGAATCCACCAAGGGCTTGAGATCGGGAACCCGTTGGACCAATTCCGAGACGACCAACCAAGCGACGGCAAGACTGCCATCCGCATTCAGATGCGTGTGATCGGCACCATCCTCCGTCATTGGCTCAAATGCTCGAAAGGCAGTGGCGCCGATTGCTTCACACTGCGTGATACTGAGGCGGTGCAGATCAATCAACGGGACTTGCTTTTGCGACGCCACAATCGAAGTCGCCTCGGCATACTCCGCCAACGTCGGCTTGATTGTCCCGTCAGGATTCCAGCGACGTCGCGTCAGAGGAGTGATCAGGATTGGCTTGATGTTCCTTGCACGAGCTTCGTCAACAAAGTCGGCGAGGTGCTCGCGGAATGCACCATCGGCCGCCGATTCGCGCTCCGGACCTTTTCCGGGCTGATCGTTGTGACCGAACTGAATGAGCAGGTAATCGGGTTCCGCATCGAGACACTTCTGCCAAAACCCCTCCTCGCGGAAACTGCGTGAGCTCCGACCTCCCTGAGCCAGGTTGATCGATTCCAACTTGCCATGAAAAAGCGATTGAAACCCACGTCCCCAACCGGCGTGATCCGTCACCGTTGAATCACCAGCCAGCACGATCCGGACCGGCCGGTCCTGTGCCACGGCGTTTTGCATCATCGACGGTGGACTTCCACTGTTGATACACAAGACAACGATGAAAACGAACGGGAATCGAAGCATCAATCCACCCCTCAAGACATTCCACGTCGACACAAAGGACAAAACACGAGAGATTCTGCCCACTGCCTTTCAAACAAATCAAACATAACACAGGTTCCCCCAATCCAACCGAGTTCTCAAGGTAGCGGATCAAGATACATCATGCACAACACTCGTGGTGTTGCTTGCAACGGGATTGCACGTCCAACTCAAACGCCGAGGAGGTCGCAAACTGACGGGGCCTCGACTTCAACCTGGACCTTGGATACAAGATGATTGAGAGTCGTAACCGTCTTCGCGACGCGATTGAAATGAGTGCAATCAGCACGTTGCGGTCGGATCATCGCTTTAAAAAATGGACCTGAACCCGCTGCAAACTCCCTCTGGCCAACAGGAAGCCTCGTATGGTCGCTCGCGAGCGATCGTTGCGCTCGTCGTTGTCAATGCGATGTGGGGCTCATCGTTTCCATTGATGAAGTGCTTGAACTTGGAAGTGGATGAGCATTTTGGGGTCACCGAGTTGACCGCTTCGACGGCACTTCGCACTGGCTCGGCAGCATGGATGATTGCCATTCGCTTCGCAGTCGCGTTCCTGCTGTTTCTTGTTTTTTTCCGTGGTGCGTTTGCTAACGTAGGTCGAGCCCACGTATTGGCGGGGGTGGCGATTGGCACCATGTTCTTCGTCGGTTTGCTCCTGCAAGTGATCGGTTTGGCGACCATTCCCGCGTCCCGCAGTGGGTTCCTTACCAGTTTGGCGGTCGTCTTCACACCATTGATCAGCACACTTGGTCGACGTCGACTCCCTCACGCGACCGTTTTGCTGGGAGCCGCCATCGCACTCCTGGGGGTGTCGATCTTGACGGGTTTATTGACACTCGAATCGGGGCGTGTGTCGGTCGCTCGAGATGCGATCAGCCGATGGACGACGGGCGATTCGTTGACGACACTTGCGGCGTTATCTTTCAGCGTTCAGATCTTGTTAGTAGATCGACTTGGCAAGCGTTATGACTCCATCGCTTTCACACCCAGCATGTTTGCGGTGGTGGCCGTGTTGGCGTCCGTTGTGTTCGCGAGTCTACGCATGCAGATGCCGGAAGTCACCGCGTCCTCTGGCAATGGCTGGATGGCATTGGCTGTGCAGCCTCGCTTTTATGTGCTGATGAGCCTGCTCTGCATCTTCCCTTCGCTACTGGCGTTCGCGTGGATGAACAAGTACCAGCCCGCTTTGACGGCGGTCCAAGCAGCGGTGATTTACACCCTCGAGCCCGTCTTCGCCTCGCTGTTCGCGATGTTCCTGCCGGCCCTATTGAGCGTCGCTTGTGTTGTCACCTACGGCAACGAAGAGTTCAGCATGCCGCTGGTGATCGGTGGCGGTCTTGTCTTGATGGCCAACGTCTTGGCGTTATGGCCAGAGCCAGTCGATCATGGTGATGGCTCGTGAATCGCCATGCTGAATTGGGTTCCCGTTGATCGATTTCACTCTCGGCCCGTTGAATTGCCTGGTCACGTGAAGAGACGGGGACTCATGAGACACGGGAATACGGGAATATAGAACACGGGGACATGGCACTTGTCGGGTGGTCGGGTTGGGTGGGCGACGCGTAAGCAAGGAGATATCGCTATTGACATCGACTCGCTCACGCGTCGGGTTATGAAAATCCTCCTGCGGCAGCCAAAAGCGCAACTTCCAAACTGACGCCTCGGGTTGCGATTGGCCGCCAGAGTCACGCAGTCCAACTACTCAAACTGAGCGGTTGTTTCGCGTATTCACGACTCTCCGAGTCGTAAATCGCCGAGAGAATCGACTCGGAGAGTCGTGCTACTTTGGTGTCGAATCACGAGGCCCGACGTGATTGGAAACAATGTGAAAACGCGATCGAAAAGCATGGCTGACCGCAAAACCGCTCAGTTTGAGCGGCTAGAGCATCAGCGACCTCCGGTTTGACCTATGCGTCCTTTTCGCCGGTTTGTTACAGGACGATCATCGCGTCAGTATGGCGAACGCCGAAGCACATTTTCAGGAGCAGCCGCAAGGTCTGTAGAGAACCGATGAGTCGATCAACCAAGAAGTCGCTGTCGCAGACCGTTGTCGCAGCTGGTACCACTGGCATGCCAAGCCCCGTGCGAAAGATTCTCGGAACACGCATGGTTGCGACACTCGTCGTCATTGCCGTCCCTCTACTCCTTGCCTCGGGGTTGGTGAAGGTCAATTTCGACAACGGCATTCCAAGATTTACAATCAACCAACCAAGAGCGGCGGAAGTCAAGAAGGATGTCGCCGAAAAACTCCATGATTATCAAAGCGAAATGGGTGAAGATCAGAGCGGTGGCGCGCTGGGCATCGCCATGCCGTTCGGATCAAAGGCACCGCAAAACGGTCTTGGATTCGGCGATGATCGACAGAGGGCGGACGGGTTGAGCGCCAGGGTTGCCCGTGGGATCGAAGGTCTGACCGATTCCGTTGAAGCCCAACAGGGCCAGGGATCGGGCTTCTCGTTACCCATCAGCGATCAGGAGACAACGGCAGGTCGAGCAAGTGGGCCAATCTCAAATCTAAAAAATCGCTTTGAAGGCCACCGCTAGGAGTCGGAGAAGGAAGTGGCGCCAGGCCTGAATGGCACGGACTGAACCGAAACAGGGCCTTGCTTCGGCTTGGATCACGATTCGACACGTCAATCACTCGAGCGTGGGTAGCTGGGGACACGGCACTCGTCCCCGTATTGCATCCAATCCGGACGCCGTCGGCCCATGCTTGGGCGCCGAACCGTTGCTGTCAAAACGTCGTCTCACCGCACAATTGTCTATTGCAAGCTGAATCGAGGTGCCATGTCCCCATGTGAGTGTCCCCATGTGAGGTGAGCGGTGCCATGTCCCCATGTAGGTTGAGGTGAGCGGTGCCATGTCCCCATGTGGGTTTGTGGCGACCGACCAATGCGGAGGCAAACGTGGGTCGGCCCCGGCGGGTTTCGTGTGGGCTGACTCAGATCCGCTGGCAGAACGTTCAGGTCCACTTCTCGGAATTTGCTGTCGCCGGTTTGAGCCACCCGATATCGGGCCCATCGGAAAGACATTCAGGCACTGATTTCGACTAAACTCATGGATGATTGTTTGGCGTGTCGTGACTCGTGATCAGAACAGAGCCCTGTCTTCGGCACTCGGATCGTATCCAAGCTTGCGGAGGTAGAACCTGTGTCACACGACAATGACGTTTCGAAAGCGGACCGACGCGATTTTCTTCGAAAGGGCACACTCCTGGTCGCTGGCACGACCGCGTTGGGGTATTCGGCGCCGGCCGTTCACGCTGCCGAAGACAATACCATTCGCTTGGCGCTGATCGGCTGTGGTAACCGCGGCGCGGGCGCGGTGGCAAACGCGCTGAACACCAGCGACCAAGGGCCGATCAAGCTTTACGCCATGGCTGATCTGCATTTGAGTCAGATCGAAAGCAAGCTTACCGTGCTCAAGGAGAAGTATCCGGATCATGTCGACGTTGCGCCGGATCGCAAGTTCCTGGGCTTTGAGTCGTACAAGCACGCGATCGATTTGCTGAAGCCCGGCGATATTGCGATGTGCACGACGCGTGCTTACATTCGGCCGGTTCACGTCGAGTATGCGGTAAAGAAGGGGATCCACGTCTTCATGGAGAAACCTTTTTCGCCTGATCCCGCAGGTCTGCGTCGGTTGCTACGCGCCGGTGAAGAGGCAGATTTGAACGGTGTCAAGATCGCTGCCGGACTGCAGTGCCGTCATTCACCGGCGCGGGCTGCGTTGATCGATAAGATTCGCGACGGCGAAATGGGTGAACTGTCGTACGTGCGCGCGAACCGACTGACCGGCCGCCGCTGGATGACGGACCAAGGTGAAAAATCCAATGACCTCGTCGAACAACTAAAATTCGGCAAGATCAACCTGCTGTGGATTGGCTCCGGACACATGGTTGATAACTTGATCCACCAGATCGACGAGTGCTGCTGGTTGATGGACGATTGGCCAAGCTCATGCCACGGTATGGGCGGTCGCGAGGTCGGCAGCGACGACCATGGTCAGAACCTTGACATCTATTCAATGGAATACACGTTCCCCAATGGCAAGAAGGCCTTTTGTGGTTTCCGCCGCGCCTTGAAGGGGCACACCGAGTTTGCAACGTATGTGCATGGATCAAAGAGGGCGGGGCAATTCTCGGGGAACGTCCACCAAGCTACCGTGCACTTGTTCAAAGATCACCGGATCGACAAGGACAACATCGCCTGGTCGCCGACCGAAGATGCAAAGCCACCTTGGGACTACGAATGGATCAGCTTCATCAATAGCATTCGTAACGACAAGCCGCACAACGAAACGAAACGCGCGGTGTATGCCGATTACGCATCGCTAATGGGACGAGCAGCTGCCCACACCAATCAAATCGTAACCTGGGAGGATGTGACCAATTCACCATTCAGTTTCTGCGACGCGCCGGAGGAACTGAACTACGATAGCCAGCCTCCGGTCCAAGCGAACGAACAAGGCTATTTCCCCCCACCGCATGCCGGATTTTGGAAGGAGCTGTGATCGACTGAGAAGTCATGCACGATCACCAATCCTGACGCCGTGACGACGCTCGAAGCAACCGGCAAGGGTAAATCGATCAGCATCTTGCGTGGACTCGTGTTCGGATTGGCGGGGTACGTTGCGCCGTTTGCGATCTTCTTTCCGATGTGCTGGATGCGAAACCAAGGGGACGAAACCAAGGGATCAGGGCACCTCGGGGGAATTGCAAGCAAGGGAAGTCCTGCGCACCAATTGCGGTTTCCCCCAATCGTCACGAGATATCGTTCTCGCATCGAATTCATCGTGCTCGTGCTCAGTCGCCCTCGACGCCAAATGCTCTATGTGAATTCCGTGCAACTTCACTATATTCCCATCAACTGATGGCAGCGGTAGGGCTGAATCGCGGGACCGGGGTAGTCGCCCTCGACTACTTCCTGCGACAGGATCGGGGGCAATGGCTCATGGATCGCCGCGACAATTGCCATCAGACCAGCAGATTCAGTTCCGGGGCGTGTTTTTTAGAGTACCACTTGCTGGGACGCGAGTGATTGTAGAAGGACGAGACCGACAGATCGTTCGATAAGGACAGCATGGATGCGTATTGGACTAGCCCTTTCGGGCGGAGGCTTCCGGGCGACCCTCTACCATTTGGGGATGATCCGCTACCTTCGCGACGCCAATTTGCTCACCTCGGTGACGCATATCACTTCGGTCTCCGGCGGCAGCGTGCTAGCCGCTCATCTCGCACTGAACTGGGATCGCTACTGTGGCGACTCCCAAGAGTTCGAAAGTGCGGCTAGGGAAGTCCTCGATTTTGTACAGCTTGACGTGCGCAATCGCATTCTGCGCCGCTATCCCTTCGCGGTGGCCGAAAGCTCGGCGCTTCGCCTGGTCGGGAGGAAGCTCCAACGACCACTCACGCGGACCGTCCTGCTGGAGCAGCATTATCGGCATCACCTCTTTGGCGACACCTGTCTCCATCAGCTACCCCAATCGCCAGAACTGCATATTCTTTGCACGAATCTTAGCGGAGGTGGGCTGAGTTCCTTCACCCGCGACGGCCTCTTGATGGAGACTCGTGATGCGTCCGGTCGGTCGTCCATGCGTCTACATCAGGTTGGCCTGGCGACGGTCCCCATGGCGGTGGCAGCCTCTTCGGCTTTCCCTGGTTTCTTTCCGCCGTTGGAATTGACCGCGGAAACGGTTGGTGCAACGCCTGGCCAGTTCCAGACTCAATACTTCACCGACGGAGGCGTTTACGACAACCTTGGCATCCGGATGTTCTACCACATCAATGACATGCTGCGAGAAACGCTGCACGAAGAAGACTTCATCGACGTCGCCGAGGCGATGCAAGCTTGGCAACATGCTTCGCAGCAACAGGAGCCGACTCCGCTGCGGCGAGTGTTCGAGATCTGCAGCCAACAGGCTGATGGCGGCTTGAATGGCAACTTTCCCCAGGAGCCCCAGCAATTTGCCCACGGAATGCGAAGGCTCATCACCTCCGGAGAATTGCATCTCGACCTGCCGCTGCAAGAGTTGATCCACCGCAGCGGTAACGGATCGAACGGCCACTCAAACGGATCGAACGGTCACTCAAACGGATCGAACGGTCACTCAAACGGATCGAATCGGTCACTCCAAATGGATCGAACGGTCACTCAAACGGATCGAATGGTCACTCCAATGGATCCGCGAAGGATCACGAAGGGCGTGTGCGCGAGCCCCATGTCCGCAATCGTGAGTTACTCGCACTCGCCTTCCAACGCAGCTTGGGCAAGGACATTTTCCGACCTCGCGATCAGCCGTTCGATACCATTTTTGCGAGTGATGCCGGCAAGAAGATTCAGGTTTCCAGCAACTCGCGACTGGGCGGGCTACTGGGCACGGCCATGCGTTCCTCGGACATCTCTGATGGACCGGGTTTGGCAGCTTGAGCAGGAGCACTTTCGCAATGCGAAAGGAGTGGTCTTCTCGCCGATCACCCGGAGAGTCTCACCTCGACGAAGACCCCACGGCGCCCCATCCCGAGGTGCAAAAGCAAATCAGCCACATCCGCACCGACATGGATCGGTTCAGCGAACGCGAGATCAGCGGACTGGTGCGACACGGTTACTGCGTTTCCAGGAAATCATGGACCGAGGCGACGCAAACCGCAGACGCGGCCGCTCCCATGCAACCGCCTTGGGATCCCACCCCGCACGCCGCCACACGGGGCGAGCTGTGCGCTCTCGATCGCAGGCAAACGGGGAGCAACAGCGACCCCCTCGACCATGGAGGCGCGTAAACTGCAGGCGTCCTCACAGCGCCGATACTTGAGTCTGCTCGCTGCGCCCGGAGATTGGGTAACCTACCTCTACATTCCGGTGCTCGCCTTGCTGTTTGGCGTGATTCCCTGGATGGTCTGGACGTGGTACCACCACGTCCAGATCAATGCGATGCTTTCGGGAGCGATTACTCAGTCCCGACGAGACTACAATCATTTGCTTTCGCTGTTGGAGTATGGTCCCGTCGACCCGTGGAAGCCCGTGGGAGTCGTGGACGCTACCGAGCCGAGTCCCTTGTTTGCCGAACAGGGGCTCGACATGATCTCCGATGCAAGGATCGTCGATTTGCGGAATTGGAAGATCGGGAACGTCGATGACTCTGACAACGCAGAGGTACGCCAGGTCTATGTTTGCCGCCATGTTTCGGTCCGCAAGATTGCCGAGTCGGATGGTCCCACGGCTTTACGCCTGCAGTCACTTTGGGACTCCGATGACGTGCTTGTTCGCTGCCAAAACAGCGAATTGAATCCCATTGTCCGTCGCTGCCTTCTGCCGGCAGAGGGCAAGACAGGATCACTACATCTGGGAAGTACAACTCGACTTCAGCCAAGTCGACGTTGGCTCGACGGTTCATTTCGTCGTCGAAACAATGGTCCTAAGCAGCTCCCACGATCAAGGGTTCGATGACAAAGAGTGGTGGCGTTATGAAGTCGACGGGGATCCGGAACTCGCCGCCGCCTGGATCTTGCTTCCCGCCTCAAAACGATATACGAACTTCCACTTGGTCATGTATGACCACAAGAACGGCGATCACATTGCTTTGGTTGAGCCGACTCGCCAGTCGGTCATTCAGCATGGCACCATCCTCAATTGGGCGATGATCAATCCCGAACGCGATGTGACCTACGCCGGCCGCTGGTCACTCGAGCTGTGAACAAACAAGGGAACCAGACTGTGAACCCCGTGTCATCAAAAGGAGACGATTTCGTCGACGACCTGGCCGGCTACGTCTGTCAGTCGGAAGTCGCGGCCGGAATAGTGGTAGGTCAGTTGCTCGTGGTCCAAGCCTAACAGATGAAGAATGGTGGCGTGAAAATCGTGCACATCCATCTTGTCCTCGGCAACTTCCGCACCGATGTCATCGCTGGCACCGTAAGAGAAGCCGCGTTTTGCCCCGCCGCCGACCAGAAACGTTGTGAAAGCGGCAGCATGGTGGCCGCGGCCCTTGGGATTGCTATCCTCCCAAGGCGTACGGCCAAACTCACTGCAGCCAACGATCAGCGTGTCATCCAACAGTCCGCGTTGACGAAGATCCTTGACCAACGCGGCGATCGGTTGGTCGATCTGCTTCGCCAATGGGCGATGGGTTTCCATATCGCCATGAGCATCCCAATTGCCGCTTGATCCGACATCGAACAGTTCGATCACTCGCACACCGCGTTCGATCAGTCGCCGGGTTGCCAGGCATTGCCAACCGAATGAATTCCGATCGTCGCGGTCGATGCCGTACAGGTCCAACGTGGCTTGGCTCTCGGTGGAGCTGTCAAAAGCTTCCGGCGCCTCCCGCATCAGCCCGTAAGCGGTGTTGAAGTTTGTCATCCGTGTCTGCAGTTGAAGGTCCTTAGGGTGAATCTTCAAATGCTCCTCGTTGAGGTCGCGCAGCATGATGCGTTCGAGTTCGCGGCGTTTGACCGATTCGACACTACTTTGAAGATGCGGGATCGGATTTGGCCCAGGAACAACACGCACGCCGGTGTGGTAACCCGGCAGAAAGTTTGCGTCCCAGCATTGATAGGCGTTGTAAGGTTCGCGGGCAGCAAACACTACGAACGACGGCAGGTTGGTATTGAACGTGCCAAGTGCATGGCTAACCCAGGAACCAATGCTCGGAAGAGGAATTGTGATCGAGCCCGTATGCATACCGAGCGTTGCGGCCGAATGTCCAGAGGATGCATTGGTCATCGAGTGAAGCAGGCAGAACTCGTCAATCACCGACCCGACATGCGGAAAGAGTTCACTGACCATGCGACCCGACTCGCCGTACGGTCGAAAAGCAAACTGCGAAGCCTTGATCGTGTGCTTTCCGACTTTCTTACCAGCATCGGTGGCGAGCTTTGATTTGTGGTCGAACGTGTCGACGTGCGAAATGCCGCCGGTCATGAAAAAGATGATCAGCCGTTTGGCTTTGGCCGGGAAATGAGATGGCTGTGGGGCAAGCGGATGCCCATTGTTCAGGCCAGCTGCCAAGGTGAGTTGGGATCGCAGCGCAGCACCACCGAACGCGCCACCAGCGGCCGCGCAGCTGAGAAAGTTCCGGCGATTCAGTGCGAGAGACGGTTTCATACTAATCCACAAATAGGAACTCGTTGCTAGTCATTAGCGTCCGCGAGAAGCTGGTCCAAGCGAGTAGCTCATGCTGCCCAACGGGGACACCCTCCTCCGCCAGCAAACGGACATAGTCTTCGATATAGCTCGCGGCCCGGCGCAGCTCAGGCTCACTTGGTGAGCGAAGAAAGACCTGTTCGTAGACGCGGTCGATGCGCTGTTGCGAATTGACGTCCGTTTCCAGCAGCGATTGGGCAAGACCTCGCGCTTGCTCCTCAACGAATTCGCTATTGGCCATGAACAAGGCCTGAATCGGTACAGTCGAGCGATCACGCATTGCGGTACTGGCACTGGTATCAGGGCCGTTGAAAATGGAAAGGAAGGGATGTGGATGCAACCGCTGAACCATCAAATAGACGCTGCGATGGCTGGACGGGTACACCGCCTTGAACTGACGGTGTGCAGTCCATTTCCATTGGTCCTTGGACGGAAACGGGTGCGCTCCCGGGCGAGTCAGATCAAGGTTGCCACCCAACAACAGCATCGAATCCCGGATCGATTCGGCGTCCAGTCTGCGACGGTCGAATCGCCAGTAATAGGCGTTCCCTGAATCAATCGCAGCGTTGTGAGCATCATTCTCTGCTGCGAATTGATAGGTCTCGGAGGACATGATCAACCGATGCATCGCCTTGATGGACCAGTCGTTTTTGATGAATTGCAACGCCAACCAATCAAGCAATTCCGGATGCGTCGGCAGAGCGCCCTGAAGACCAAAATTAGACGGTGTCGGTACAATCGGCTTGCCGAAGTGAAACTGCCAAATGCGATTGACCATCACGCGGGCCGTCAAGGGGTTCTTCGAATCGGTCAGCCACTGGGCGAACTGCAAACGACCGCTGCTGTCGCTGGGAATATCGGAATGCACACCGGCAGAGAGAAACGCTGGGAAGCGGCGTTTCACAACGTTGCCCTTGCGGTAAGGATTGCCTCCGTGCTGAATCGGCGAGTCCGTCACTTTGCCTTCTTTGACTGCGTAGGCGACTGGTGCCAGACGGGATTGAACGTTGTCTTCAATTGCCGCTAGCGCCGCCTTGTTGGCCTCGACATCCTGCTTGGACTCGATCAATTGCTTCAGCCGACCAATTTCATCGGCATGCTGGGCGAAATACTCCTTCTCGGCACGAGCGAGTTCGGATGGATGCATTGTCGACACAAAGTAGCGCTGCTCTCTGACCGATTCACCGCCGGGATGTGGATACGCGGTGCTCTGAAAGATTCCGTACAATCCATAGTAGTCCTCGGTAGTTGTCGGGTCGTATTTGTGATCGTGACACCGCGCACATCGTAATCCGAGTCCCAGCACGACCTTGCCGATCGTATCGAGTGTGTCTTCGATGATCAGATGCATGTCCTCCAGGTCGCCGGTGCCAAAGCGTTTGGCTTGTGCAATGAATCCCGTCGCGATCACTCGCTCGGCATATTTCTCCGAGGAACCTTCTTGCGCGATGATGTCGCCGGCAATTTGTTCTTGAATGAACGTGTCGTACGGCTTGTCGGCGTTCAAGGCATCGATGACATAGTCACGATAGAGATGCGCCTGCGGTATCGGATAGTCCGAGTTCTCGCCTGCCGTGTCAGCGTATCGGGCAAGGTCCAGCCAATGCCGTCCCCAGCGTTCGCCATATTGCGGCGAAGCCAGCAGTTCGTCTACCAACTCGTCGAACGCCTCGGGTCGGTGATCAGCGATGAAGCGACGCGTCCGGTCCCAACTTGGAGTCAGACCGGTCAAATCGCAACTTGCCCGCCGAATCAAAGTTCTCCGATCGGCGCGACGGCCGGGATTCAGTCCCAACTCTTTCTGCCGCGCTTCAATGAAGCGATCGATCGGGTGAGCCGAGCGGAAGTCGTCTCCTTGAGGAACATCGACGTTTGCAATGGGTAGAAATGCCCAATGGCGCCCTGCGCTCTCCGCTTGGGGTGCAACTGATTCGGGCCAAGTCGCACCCTTCTCGATCCATCGCTGAAAGTCGGCGACCACTTCTCCGGACAGTTCCTGCTTCGGCGGCATCGCAAGATCAGCATGCGTCCGCTGCATCACCTGGAGCAAGAGACTGTTGCTCGCATCGCCAGGGATGACGGCGGGACCGCGGTCTCCACCCGCTATCAGATGCTCGCGGGCATCGACACGGAGTCCGCTGCTGGTTTTGTCACCCCCATGACACTTGTAGCACGAATCGACCAACACCGGTCGAATCTTCGTTTCAAAGAATTCGTTCGGTGACATCGACCAGGCGGGGCCCTGCGACAGCAGAGCAACGAAAGCCAGGAAGGAAAGCAATCGCATCGTGGGCACTCTGGATGGTTCTAGGAGGGACAAGTAGTCTAACCGAGCCACATGCTAGGCACAAACTCCATCACTCTCCGTCACCCGGACACCACATTTTGTCACCACCACCTCACACCGCAATCGTCGATCATTTTGCAGTTGCGTGGAATTGGACTCGAGACTGGTGATGAAGCAGGATGACTATCAAGCGGCACAACCGCTCGACACACGATCGATCGCGATCGTTCTATTGACGTCCGCTCTGTGGGGAGGAACCCCGGTAGCGGTCTCGTTCGCCGCCGCCTCTCTTCCACCCGTCGCGATTGCCGCAGTCAGGTTCTTCCTGGCGCTATCTTTATGCTTGGCTGGTGTTGGTACAGTCGTACACCCATCCGGTTGGGTCCCGGGCAGCTGAAGGTTTCGTTTGTAGCTGGGTTCCTGCTATTTGTTCAGATCGCCACCTTCAACGTTTCCATTGAGTGGTCAAATTCTTCCCATGCTTCGGTACTCATCAACACGTTCGTTTTTTGGGTATTGGCCATCGAGCACTTTGTGACGAAAACCGATCGGTTGACGACACGCAAAATCGTCGGACTTGTCGTCGCAAGCATTGGTGTCTTGGCGATGCTGTCGATCGACGAGCCGGGTGAATCGGTTCAGGCTGCGGACCAACCCTCGCTGAGCGGTGACCTGTTGATGGTGCTGAGTGCATTCCTGCTTTCGATACGTATTCTGTTCGTCAAGCATGCGCTGAAACGCATCGAACCTGGAAAGCTGATTCTCTGGCATGACGTTTTCGGCGTCGCCATGTTTGCAGCATACAGTCTACTATTCGAGCAAATGGTGTTTGACGGCTTGTCTCTACCGGCAATGCTAGGTTTGGCGTACCAAGGCATACTCGTCGCTGGATTATGCTTTGCACTTCAGGCCCACTTGTTGCGCAAGCACTCTGCCTCACAGATCTCAATCTTCAGCTTCTCGACGCCGGTATTTGGTGTGCTCTTAGCCGCCACATTTCGTGACGACCCGTTGTCGACTTGGCTATTCGTGTCTGGCGGCTGTATCGCGGGTGGCATCTACTTGGTCAGTACGCAACAACGCGCCGCAAAAGTTAATGCATGAGTTAATCGGACAGCGCCACTTTACTGTAGGGCGGTCTCTCCGAGACCGTCATTGAACGCGGCTTTGCCGCGTTCATCCGAGACTCGGAAAGGCTCGGCCACAGCTAGGCGTCCCAGCCGGGAACTCGCCATGATCGCCGGGCGCAGAATCGAAAGTAACGCTGTCCAGTTAGCTGGACAGCGCCACTCTTGTCGAATTCTCCGAGTATCCTAACCCGACGCGTAAGCGAGTCGATGTCAATATCGATATTTCCTCGCTTACGCGTCGGGTTATGAAAAAACGCAACTTCAAAGAGCGTAAGCGAGGCGAATTCGGCGCAACCTGTTTCCTCGCTTACGCGTCGGGTTACGATTGGCCGCCAAAGTGGCGCTGTCCAGTTAGAGCACTTTCACAAATCATGTGAGAGACGTAATGCCAGCGGGATGCGTAAGCGACCGGCACCCCTTGTTTACGCGGCGGGCTGATCTCCCACAAGAAATCTGAAAATGCTCTCAAGGCTAACATGCTCCGTTTCGGGTTTCAGTTTCCAAGGGACAAACTGAAAATCGGAATGGGTCGATTCAGGGATGGGAATCGAAATCGGTTACCATTGCCCACTGGTTTGATACTCATCTTGGAACAACTTCTTCCCAACGTGGTACTCACGATGCTCCGATTGCCCTCCATTCTTTTCATGGTCGCTTGTGCCTGGGTTTGGGTTTCCCAACCGGCCCAGGCAGTTCCACCGGATGGAAATTCATTAGAGAAGCCCAAGCATGTTCGAATCCTCACCGTGGGTAACAGTTTCACTCAGAACGCGACTCGATATTTGAATGACATCACGGAGGCAGCCGGACATCTACTAACACATAAGAGGCTGTCGGTCGGCGGATCCTCGTTGGAGCGTCATGCTGGCATGGCGTTGGCATTTGAAAAGGATCGCACCGATCATGCTGCAGAATACTCGGGAGGAGAGAGCTTGCAAGAAGCGCTGCAAGCCGACACATGGGACTTCGTCACCATTCAACAGCTGAGCATCAAAAGCCACGATGTCGAGACGTATCGTCCTTACGCGAGGCAATTGGCGGACATCGTTCATCGCTACGCTCCTCAAGCCAAGTTGCTCGTGCATCAAACCTGGCCCTATCGAGTCGACGACCCGAGATTTGACGGCACGCCTGCCTCCGTCAACGAGCCGGCAACGCAGCAAGCGATGTATGAAGGTCTCAGCGAAGCTTACCGAACGATCACAACGGAGTTGTCGGCCAGTCGCATTCCAGTCGGGGACGCGTTTTGGATCGCCGACAACGACCAGGCTTTTGGCTATCGAGTGGACACTGGCTTTGACACGCTCAACGCTACGCATCCTCACCTCCCAAATCAGACGCATTCGCTGCACGTGGGATATCGCTGGGTGGACCGAGATGGCAAGCAAGAGTTGCGGATGGACGGCCACCACGCGAATTTGGCTGGGGAATACTTGGGCGGCTGTGTTTGGTTCGAATGCCTATTCGGGGAAAGTCCTGTGGGAAACACCTTCGTTCCCGAAAAACTGGATTCCGAGTACGCGGCCTTTTTGCAAGGGGTTGCACATCAAGCTGCTCAACAGGGAGGTGACGTGTCGCATGGTATGGTCCCGGATGCCGAGCATGACTTCGACGATCCAAATCCACAGCGCTACACGTTGCAGGTTCGGGCCAGTGAGATTGATCCTCGCACGAAAGAATACGCGGAGATTGGTTTCGTCTTTGGAAGTGACGAGAAGCCTGCCGACCTGGAGTACGCCTCGGTTGACACGAGGGTCGCGCCGCAGGGAAAACTTGCGATCTGGTTCATGGGAAACAACTCCGGATTGTTTGAGCGTCTGAACCAGTATGGCATTCACGCGATCGGTGTCAGTTATGCACGTGGCTGGTTTGGCAAGCTATGTCAGCCACGTCCAGCGGATGCCTACGCGAGAGGACGCGTTCGATTGGAGGCGGCGACCGGTCTGGACTTCAGTGATGAGTTGGATCTCTTGCCACCAGATGGCGCCGCCGAACGGGCTCGGCAATTGGTGATTTGGTTGTCGAAAGAGAATCCACAGGGCAACTGGGATGATTTTTTGACCGCGGATCAATCGCGGCTGCGATGGGATAAGGTGATCCTTACCGGTTCTTCGCACGGAAGCACCACGACCGCGCGATTCGCAAAGCATCAACGCGTCGATCGAGTGGTGATGCTTTGCGGTCCTCGGGACCAAGATCAGGACTGGCAGGAATTGCCGTCCGCGACGCCAGCCAATCGGTTCTTCGGGTTCACTCACGTACTGGATGGTGGCTGGACCGGTGACCACTATTGTCGCTCATGGGAACTGCTGGGACTGCACCAGTTCGGTCCGATTGTAGACGTTGATCAAAGCCAGCCACCGTATCAAGATTCGCGGCGTTTGATTACCGCCGCCGACGTCGGGGGCGATGCCGGTCGTGCCCACTCATCCGTCACTCCCGGAAAGTCGTCGCCCGAGAACCCTGACGGGGAGAAACAATTTGAGCCGGTTT
Organism: Pirellulaceae bacterium; assembly: GCA_963767665.1. Lineage (GTDB taxonomy): Bacteria > Planctomycetota > Planctomycetia > Pirellulales > Pirellulaceae > Rubripirellula. The sequence goes on along the minus strand of CAVYFC010000008.1, from coordinate 681,940 downwards.
GGCGTTATCTCTATACCCATCCTGTTGAACGAGTTGGCGAACCGACTCAAGAAGATCCCGATTGCCAACGGGTCCACGTCACGTACGACGAGTAGGAGAGACCTTGGGGCAGCACTTTGGGGAACATCAAGCGATGGCGAAGCACGCTTTTGCACGTCGATGGCCGACCGCGCACACTTGATCTGTCTCCCCAGGCCCGCTTTGATCTTCCTGATCGACGCCGGCCTTTTTTGGTGATTTCCGCCCTGTTTGGCCGACTCAAACGGCTGCCCCCGCCTGCCCTGCCCACACTCTCTGTCTCTGACCAGAGAGTCTCTAAAGCGCGCGCCCACCACCCCATTCGGCCACTCCCAACCCAAACTCTCCCGACTCTCTAGTCTCTATGACCGCCGGGCTATTTGATTTTTCTAACTCCGAGAGAGGCTACCGAGACGAACAAAACCGCCCCCAAGCTCCGACCAAGCGAGCATTCTCATTGGCGGTTCCAATGATCAAACGCAGCTGACTTTGTCCGCCCTGCGACTGTGTCCCGGGGAGAGTGAAACCCAATCACGCCCCCCATACGCCACGCACTTTCGTGCAATCGGTGTCACGACCGAAGCGAATTGCGTTCGTGCTGGCGGTGAAAACCACCTCCGTGAGCTGCACGCTTTCCGAGTCCTTACTGCGATGATGGTTTGGACTCCAAGTTGGAGTCCAAATCGGGGAGCTTTTGGACTCTATGCGAACACAACGCCTCAATCACGCTTGTGGTTGAGGGGTTTCTTTTTGCGCCAGAAAATACTTGGTGTGCTGCAACACTTGGACAAGTGGGGATTTACGGGCATGCGCTCGTCGGCTTCGTCCTGCAACCGTCGATGGTTGGGCATGAGCAGTGAATTCCTGCATTAATCTGAAAACGCGGCAGGTTTAGCAGTTGAGAACGGATAAGTATGTATGGACGAACAAGAGAAAAGTTTTGAGCTCACTGAGCCTGACTTTCTGGCATTGCTGGTAAAGCATGAGCCCGTTCTACGTGCATTCGCTCGGAGTCTCGTTCCAGATTGGGACTCGGTGGACGAGGCTCTTCAGGAAGCCAGCGTGACGATGTGGCAGAAGCGTGGGCAGTTACAGAATGCCGACGGTTTCGTGCCTTGGGCTCGCGTGATTCTGCGTTTCAAGTGCATGCGGCAGTTGGAGAAGCTGCGGGCCAGGCGACCGCTCTTGAGTGACGAGATGCTCGAAACTCTGGCTGAGCGCGGCTTGAATCGCTCCGCCAGCGAGGTGTCAGATCGTGAGCGGGCACTGCAGACTTGCCTGGATCAGTTTTCCGCAGAGCATCGCCAGTTGTTGCTCGCGCCGCATCGGTCGACGACATCCGTTGTCAATCTGGCTGCAAGTCTCGGGAAGTCGCCAAACGCGTTGTACAAGCTGCTGGCTCGACTGCGCGAACAACTCACGCAGTGCATTCAGCTCCGAATTGCGGCGGAGGGTGAATCATCATGAAATCGAGTGAACTCATCCATCGTTATCTCATTGGAGCTGCTTCCGCAGAAGAGGTGCGGGAGCTTGAACGTCGGCTTCAATGCGACGAACCACTTCAAGATGAATACCTGCTCCAAGCGGAACTCGACGCACACATTCGCCAGCAAGTTCAAACTAGCTTGATGGAAGATGTCAAACCGAAGCCCGCTGCATCCCCAAGTGCATCCCCAAGTGCATCATCGCCCAGTTCAATGCACGTGTGGAAGTGGGTTTCTGGCATCTCCACTTTGGCCGCGACAATTCTGCTGGTGCTGTTGACGCTCGACTATCCGCAACCGAAAACAGCGATGGCCTACCCATCGTTGGGGAAGTTGACGGCCGTTGTCTCCCGATCCGAACGCAGCATCTGGGCGGCCGCCGCAACTGGCGACCTGCTAATGCTCCAAGCGGAACTGAAACGCGGCGTCGCAATCGACGCTCGATCAGAAGATGCCATCACGCCATTGCACTTCGCGGCACTATTCGGTCACTCTACAGCGGCCGAGTTGCTGTTGAGCCTAAACGCTGATGTGACGTTAACCGACGAAGCAGGCAACACGGCCCTTCACATGGCTGTCTTTCTGGGACGCAGCAACGTCGTCCGCGTGCTACTCGCGCACGGGGCGGACCCTCTTTCCCGAAACGATGCTGGTTTCAGTTCCCTTGATATCGCCGCGGCCCCGTGGAGCGATCATTACGAAGAACATCTTCGACAGGCGGAAGCAGAAATGGGCTTTCCGCTGGACATGAAGCGTATTCGTGGCGAACGTTCAACGGTTCTGAAGCTGCTCTCTGCGGCCAACCGCGAGGCTGGCGACACCACGCCGACGATCAGCATCTGGCAAGCCGCCATGACAGGAAACACGGCAGCCGTTAGGCAACACATCGATGCCGGGGCAGACTTGAATGCCCAAGAAGACGTTGGTGGCAGCACACCTCTGATACTCACCGCTATCTTCGGACATCCGGAGGTGGCAAAGTTGTTGATTGATGCGGGTGCTGATCTCGAACTGCGCAATCATTCAGGTGGCACGGCAATCCACCTGGCAAGCTTCTTCTGCCAACCTGCGGTCGTGGAATTGCTGCTACAGGCAGGGGCAGATCCAAACAAAACCAACAATCAAAACTTGACGCCCCTGGACGTCGTGACCATCGAATTGGATGCCGAGTTGCAGGCGGTCTACAGATACGTCTACGACTCGCTCGATCTGAAGCTTGACATCGGCCACATCAAAGACACTCGACTTCACGTAGCCGACATTCTGCGAAGACAGCAAGCGGACAGCCCCAAGGCTCCGCATACAGTACAAGAACGGGAAGCAGTCAAGTGAATGTGCGAAGTATACACGCATTGGAATCAGCATTCCTGTCAGCCGCAGTGATCATGAACACCGCTGGATGCACCGGGCGCAAGAAGTCTCACAAACAGTCAACTTCGTGGAGGAAGATGGAAACACAAAACTCCCCGACGTCTCTGACGCCGACTGGTCAACGTACAACCACGGCGTAACCGGATGGAGATTCAACCAGGCCGAGACAATGTTGTCTCCAGAAAACGCGTCGAAACTGGAACTCAAGTGGCGTTTCCCTCCACAAGGCAGTGGGCAGACGATCGGAGTGGTGCACGCTACGCCGAGTGTGGTCAATTCCCACGTTTACTTTGGAACAGCCACCTCGCCGGCGTTCTACAAGCTAAAGCCCGACGGTACCCTGGCCTGGGTTTACTACCTTAATTCCGGCAACACACAGAACAAGCGGCTACCGTCCGGCGGACCCAACCTGATCGATGCCGAAAAAGGTGTGATGACCTCGGCATTGGTGACGCACAACTCTGTCTACTTCGGTGATTCTTCCGGCGTCTTTTACGCACTCGATCGTGTCAGCGGGCGCGAAAAGTGGAGAGTCGATACTCGGACCGAGAGTTTTCCGGGGCATCATGCGATCAACATCTTCAACGCTTCCGCGATTCTGGCAGACGGCAAAATCATTGTCGGTGGTGGCGGCTACGAACATCCGTATCCGCTTGATCCAAACTACGAATGCTGCACAGGACGCGGGTTCGTCGTGGCCTTCGACCCAGAATCTGGCGATGTCGTTTGGAAGTACGACGTCGGTGAGAAGCCGCAAGCGTACCCCGAACCGATTGCGATCACGGACGATAACGGAAAGCATGTCTACAAGTTCGGGCCGTCAACAAGTTCCGTGTGGTCAACGCCGTCTTACGACAAGCAAACAGGGACGATCTTCTTTGGCACCGACGTCAACAATTCGCCCCGAAAACCGACGGCTGATAATCCCCGCCTGGACTCCAGATACTCGGCGGCCGTCATTGCCGTCGATGTTGCTACGGGAAAGGAAAAATGGGTACGCCAGCTTCACGAAGGCGACATCTTTAATCACACGATGTCCGGCTATGACTCGAACACAAGGCGATACAAAGATTGTTCGGTCGGCGACACGCCGAAGGTTTACTCGATCGGGAAAGACAGCACACGTCGCGCCGTCGTCGGCGTTGGCTGCAAGAACGGTTGCTTTTACGTGCTGGACGCATCTGACGGTAACATCATCACACAAACACCAATGTATCAGGGACGGCCGCAGTATCCGCTCAAGCCGACACCTGATCCGCGGATGATTGCGCTGCCGAGCGTGATTGGCGGTATTCAAACCGGTTGCGGCTTCGATGGCAAGAACGTGTTCACCAATGGCATCGATTGGGTGACACTCAACACGCGAACGCCTTTGTCGCCAGAGGCAGGACGCGTTGTGTGCCTTGCTGATGACTTGAGCCAGGAAAAGTGGCGGCACGAACGACCACGAATCGATGTCCCGCAGTACAACGGCGGCGACCCTGTTGGTTCGGGGATCGCCCTGGCTGGCGGTATCGCAGCTTTTACAACCACGGTCTCCGAGCAACTCGTGATTCTTGACACCGCGTCCGGAAAGACACTGAAGGAATTGCCAATCGGAACTGTATGGAGCGGTCCGTCCATTTCGCGTGGCCGCGTCTATGTTGGAACTGGCAGTATCCTGTTTCTTAAGAAAGAGCTCGAAGGCTCTGTGCAATGTTACAGCTTGCCCGATGAGTCGGTTGCACCCAGTCCATAGACTCAGAATTGTTTAGCAGGATTCACAAAGTCATCGAGCCAGCTTTGCGATCTCGACTTTTTTGGCTAAGGAGAAGTACTAATGAAGTCCATCGTTTTATCTTCGCTCGTCGCGCTCATTTTATTTACGGCCAACGCAACCGCAGCAGACACGCTGATGAGCAAACTCAAGGAAGCAAAGTGGGACGGAGTGATCGGAACGTGGGTCGACGAAGCAACTGGCGGCAAGAACAACACGACGACCTACGCCTGGAAGATCAAGGACCGCGTCATCGAAGTCCACACGAAGGATCCAACGAATGAGACCGTTGCTTTGATGGGCGTCAATGGCCAAACCGGGCAAATCTTCCACATGGGAGGTGACGCACAGGGAGCATCGTCGCTTGGCGATTGGAGAATCGACGCCGATGGCTCCGCCGTGTTAAGTGTGGCTTTTACTTCGGGAGACGGGCAGCAAGGGGCACTACAGATTCGACAAAAAATGATCGGCAAGGACACCATCGACGTGAAGATCGTCGGGACGCAGATTCAGTACAAGTTGGTCCGAAAAAGGTAGTGTCTGCTTTTTCAATCCGGAGCGCACTGATGCGACACGCACGACCTTTCCTCGTCGGACTAGTGGTCACGTCAAGCCTTTTCGGTGACGAAACGTACCATCCGCCCGCGGATGTTCGATTCCGCACCGCCGACATCATCAGCGAAGGTACCCGCATGTCGGCGGAAGTATTTTCCCCAAAGGATTCGTTGGGCAAACTCCCAACGATCGTGATGAGTCACGGCTGGGGAGGCACTGCCGATCATCTGCGGCCTGATGGAGTCGCCCTCGCCCGCGCCGGTTTCCTCGTCGTCACGTTTGACTATCGCGGATGGGGCAACAGCGATGCTCGACTAATCTCGAAGTCGCGACCAGCCAAAGAGGACGGCAAGCTCGTCGCGGAAGTTGTCGAAGTTCGCGGCGTTGTCGATCCCATCGACCAGACCACGGACATACTCAACGCACTGCATTGGGTGCAAGGCGAAGAACGATGCGACCAGAATCGCATCGGCATTTGGGGTTCTTCTTTTTCTGGTGGCCACGTCGTTTACGTTGCTGCCCGTGATCCACGAGTCAAAGCTTTTGTGAGTCAGGTTGGCTCGATGGATGGACGCTGGGTAATGGAGACTCCGGACCTGCGGAAGCTCACGTTTGATCAAGGCACGAAGCGTGCGAGTGGAGCGATCAGCTATCCTCAGCCTTTTGCAACGTTCGGTGGCATGACGGGCCAGCCCGTCTGGGAAAAGCTGATGCGGTACGCTCCCATCGAAGACATCGACCGTTGCGACGACTGTGCCAAGCTGTTCATCATCGCCGAAAACGAAGAACTTTTCGACAACAAAGACCACGCCATCAAAGCCTTCAACCGCGCGAAGGGCGTCAAGCAACTGGTCACCGTTAAAGGCATCAAGCACTACGGTATTTACGGGGACAAACGCCGAGAGCGCAGCAACTCGCCATTGACTGGTTCCATGAGAACTTGAAAGCTAGCGAAGAAACTCCTCGCCAATGATTCGACATGACTGAAAGGGGAGTTTCGACGATGACTTTTCGCAGATGCGTTTATGCAACGGCCGTGCTCTGTTGGACATTCAGTCTCACGACATTATCCGGCGGTGCGCAAGACGTGGTGGCAACACAGCTACCGACACGTGCGGAGCGGCGGCATGATGTCGATGCACTTCGAGTGCTTCTATTCGGGTTACTCATTTGGCTCCACTACGTCAGCTTGTGTACCTGGACTCAAGAGCCCGTGCCGCTGCAAAACAACAATACGGCGCTGTTGATCATCAGCGTCATGCATCAGTGGCGTCTGGCTGCGCTGTTTGTCATATCGGGTATGGGAACAGCGTTCGCCTTCGGACGACGCACTTGGCAAACGTACCTCAACGAGCGAGTCGTTCGACTGCTCGTGCCTCTGCTATTCGCTACCTATGTGCTACTGGGAGGCTTCGTTGACCCACTCGACACCACTTCTCGCTTCTTTGAGATCTTTCCTGGAATCGGTCGCGCGCCATACGGGCATCTGTGGTTTATCTATAACCTGCTGATCTACTCGGTCGTCCTCATCCCATTGTTCGTCTACGTCCGTCGCAACCCAGATGGACGTTTGATACGTGGGCTGCGAACGTTGTTGAGCATGCCATTGGCAGCTGGCCTGCTGTTGGTTCCACCACTACTCTTCGCTGTCAGCGACGCACTCTGCAAACCGTGGGTAGCTGGTGAAGTGGGTATGTGGTGGGAGTTTCCGAGGTACTTTCTCTACTTCGCGGTGGGCTATCTGCTGATCTCCGCTCGCACCGAGTACTTTGCAGCTTTGGAGCGGATGCGATATGCGTTGATCCCACTCACCGTCGTCATGACAGTGATCTATGTGAAGTCCGTGTCGATCTTCGGCGTGCCCGACTTGGCCATTGGTGGCTGGGTGAAACAGGCCCATCCACCCTTTTCGCTTTCGGCCGCGTTGGGTGTTTTTGCCTTGGAGCTTCACGCCTGGGTGTGGTGCCTTCTCATTTTTTCCTGGGCCGCCAGGTTCCTGAATCGGCCCAACCGCGTTGTCGGCTACCTGAATCAAGCCGTCTACTGCAGCTACATCGTTCATATCAGCATGGCGCTCATGGCTGCCGCTGCGGTTTACCGGTTGAAGCTGGGGTACACATCCGGCTTGATCATTGGACTGGTGCTCCAAACACTTTTTTGCCTGGCGTTCTTTGAAATCGCCAAACGAAGTCGACCCGGGCAAATTCTGTTCGGTATCAAAACACCACCCGTGGTCACATCGAACGGGACCGCGAACGTCTGGCGAGGGCGTTTCGCACGCGTCACTAGCGTGTGCGTGCTGTGCTGCACGGTCTTCGCCATGGTCGTGTACGGGTGGCAGATTGGGAAACGGCATTTTGTCCGCCCCCAAGGCGACAGCGGAAGCTCGGCGATCGAGAATGCTGCTGTACGGAATGTCAATTTCCGAGAATCGACTGCAATGCACCCTGCCGTCATGGCACTGGTCCAGGCATCCTGCATTGATTGTCATGATTCGAATACCGAAACGTCTTTGGATCTTGAGTCGTTGTCCGGCAACCTGAAAGATCCACTGACCTTTCAAAAATGGGTGATGGTCTTCGATCGGGCTAGCACTGGAAGCATGCCACCCGAATCCGAAGTGCCGCCGGAGCCCGATCTACTGGCGGCCGCCCTACGCGCGCTGGATCGAGATCTTGCCGAGACCAGCCGTTTGTCACAACAGACCCTTGGTCGTGTTCCGTCGCGGCGGCTGACGAAGGAGGAGTACAAGTATACGCTGCAAGACCTGCTTGCCATTGATGGAGATGTCACGGATCAGCTTCCCGATGAAAGCGACTCAGACAGCTTCGACACGGTGGGCAGTACGCAACGACTATCGGCGATCCACATGGATGGCTTTCTGCGGTCTGCCGAGAAAGCTTTGAGGATTGGCATTACTCTCGATGCGAATCCTTATCGCGAGCTGAAACTTGATTTCGAAAACAGTGTCAACCTCCGCTACTTTGACGACAAGCGACTGCATGAAGGTGGCAACATCATGCGGCGTCTGACGGAGGGAGTCGCGATATTTGTTGACAACGATTATCTGATTCACTCGGGCCGATCGGGCATGAGTGTCGATGTGCCTGGAACCTACCGGATCACGGCAAAACTCGAAGCGTTCCAGGCGAAACAGCCGGTTACCTACAAGATCATCGCAAAAAGGCCGAGCGGCGTTGCCAGCATCGTCAAGCTGGGCGATCTTGAGCCTGGTCAGCCTGAAGTCTTAGAGACGGACGTTTATCTTGAACCTGGCGACAATCTCTACGTGACACTGCAAAACGATGATGGTGCGTCTGCATACACTGCGCTCTCGGTAATCGATGTGCAGCAGTACGCCGGAGCCGGGTTGGCCGTCCGTTCTTTGATACTTTCGGGACCGATGCATCAAGAGTGGCCGCCGACGAGCACCAGGAACTTACTACGCGGTGTCGAACTGGTGACCAGCGCGGCGGGCGATAAGACGGAGATTCGACTGGTGAAGCCTGCCGTCGAGCACGTTCGCGAAATCGTCCGCACATTCGCTCAGCGGGCATTTCGGCGTCCGGTGAAGGACGAGGAATTGGAGCCGTTTGTCGGGTTGGCGTTACCAGCTATACACTCAGGTCTGCCTTTTGAAGAAGTCGTTCAAGTTCCTTTGCGGGCCGTCCTTTGTTCTCCTCAATTTCTGATGTTCGACGGACAACCGGGTGAGCTGGACGCCTATTCGCTGGCAAGCCGCTTGTCGTATTTTCTGTGGAAGAGCTTGCCCGACAGTGAGTTGCTTGAATCGGCTCATACCGGCGCGCTTACCACCAACGAGGAATTGGCGCGACAAGTTGACCGCATGCTTCAAGACGGCCGATCGCAGCGTTTCACTCAGGACTTCGTTGGGCAATGGCTTCGTGTCGACCAGGTCAATGCCACGTTGCCAGATGAGAAGCTCTATCCCGAGTTCGATGAACCACTCGGCTATTCGATCCCGCTGGAAACGCAAAGTTTTTTTGCTGGGTTGATCGCTGAGAACGCGCCGCTGACCACAATCATCGATTCAGACTACGCTTGGGTGAATCGGAGACTAGCGCGACACTATGGTCTGGCAAACGTTAAGGGTCAGCATTTGCGCAAGGTCATACTTCCGCCGAACAGTCCGCGTGGCGGTGTGCTCACGCAGGCAGCGATCCTGAAGACGACCGCCAATGGAACGGTGACCTCGCCCGTGACCCGTGGCAACTTCGTGCTTTCGAACCTCCTGGGAACTCCACCGCCACCCCCACCACCGGCCGTTGGTTCGATAGAACCTGACACACGAGGCCGGACCACGATTCGCGAAACACTACTCGCTCACCGGAAAGACGAGGCTTGCAATTCCTGTCACCGGAAGATCGACCCGCCAGGTTTCGCGCTGGAGTGTTTCGATCCGATTGGAGGCTGGCGCACGCACTACCGAGCGAGCGGCGCGGGGAAGGGCTTGCTTGCTCAATTCAGTCAGGCGACCTACCACCGCGGTCCAGCAGTTGACTCGGGCGGTGAAATGGCTGACGGGCGTTCGTTTTCGGACATCACCGAGTTCAAGAAACTGCTGCTAGAGCAAAAACCTCAAGTCGCTCGGAATTTTGTCTCCCGCCTGTTTGTCTATTCAACGGGCGGCGAAATCGAGTTTGCCGATCACGAGGCGATTGAAGAGATTCTTAAGAAAAGCGAAGTGGACGACTATCCAATTCGTGACCTGATCCACGCTATTGTTCAAAGTCGATTGTTTCGCGAAAAGTAAATTGGATGCCGAAATGAACAAGCCTCTGCACCGACGTCTTTTTCTGCGATCTGCTGGTATCGCGCTAGGGCTTCCGCTGTTGGACTCGATGCAACCGGCGCTAGCCGCCCGGCAGCAACCGCCGCCAAAGCGACTTGTGTTCATTTGCACCTCCCTCGGTTTGTACACGCCAAAGCTTTGGCCCAAAACCAGTGGCGAAGACTACGAGTTGACTTCCTATCTTGAGCTGCTGAAAGACCATCGAAAAGAATTCACACTGTTCAGCGGTCTATCCCATGAAGATCAGACTGGCAGGCAACCACATGACAGTGAAATGACCTGGCTGACGGCCGCCAGGAGGCCGGGAATGGCGGGATTTCGCAATTCCATCTCTGTCGATCAGGTCGCTGCAAAACAGATGGGGGCTGACACCCGGTTCCCGTCGATCACGCTTGGGACCGACACCGCGCAAAGTCAGTCTTACACCAGCGGCGGAGTGATGATTCCCGCGGAAACCAGTCCCGCAAACCTGTTCGCAAGGTTGTTCCTGAAGGGCAAGCCAAGCGAAGTGGCGATGCAACGTCGACGACTGGATGAAGGACGAAGCATTCTGGATCAGCTCGGCTCGGCAGCCATGAAACTTCGTCGTTCAGCCAGCGTCACGGACAATCATCTCCTCGAAGAGTATTTCCAGTCGGTTCGTCAGGCTGAGAAGGATATCACTGCGGCGCAGGAGTGGCTGGACAAACCCAAGCCGCGCGTGAATGCTGAGCCTCCGATCGATATCGCCGACCGCGCGGATCTGATCGGGCGTTTGCAGTTACTGTTGAATCTTGTGCCGTTGATCATGCGGGCAGATTCATCACGTGTCGTCACCTTGATGGTGCAGGACCACTCGGTAGTCCCCAGGATTGAAGGCGTGTCGGGCGATCACCACAACCTTTCTCACCACGGCCAGGAACCAGCCAAGATCAGTCAACTTGAAAAGATCGAAACAGGCATCCTGAAGTGCTTCGGGGATTTGATCGAGCAAATGAAGATTCGCTCCGAGCTGGACGTCCGGTTGCTCGACAACACGTCGCTACTGTTTGGCAGCAACCTGGGAAATGCCAACGCTCATGAGGCCAGGAATTTACCAATTTTCCTGGCGGGAGGAGGATACCCTCACGGCAAGTTCGTCAACTTGCATGGACATGGAGACCAGCCGCTATGCAATTTGTATGTTCGCCTGTTACAGGACTGTGGAATGGAAACCGACGAATTCGGCCAGAGCACCGGTCGATTGACTTGGACTTGAGCGGTGCGATACAACGCTGGAAATGAGCACCGGCTACTCAGACGCGTTTGCGCGGCAGGTGACGTTGACGAAGGATTCGGTTGCTAATGAATCGACGTTAAGAACGTTAACGCGGGGCAATTGACGATCACTTTCACCGCTCGCCACGGAGAACACCGTGACGCCAAACAGCCAAAACCAAGACTCTTGCGGACAATCTGAAACGATCCGGCTGAGATCGCCTGATTGGTCCGTGGGTCGATGAAGGCTCAAAAGGCGAGGGGCTGAAGCTCTCGTTCCGAAGGAAAATCAAAGTCCGAGTGATCGAAGCGGAATCGATCGATCCTGCTCGCACGTCGGTCTCGCTGATTACCGTCAACTCAGCCAATGGCGACACTTTCCATGTCGGTGCCGACAGCACTGGCTCATCTCATCTGGGCACCTGGGCCTTCAAGATAGATGACGCAGCCATCCTCAACCCAAATTTCACCGATGGAGACGGCACTCAGGGACAGATGACAGATCACGCTTCGCTTCAAGCTGACCGATGACGAGGTGCTCAACTTCACGCCCGCACTTCCCCAGCCAATCCACATTCGCTTGTTCCGGGCGTCTAAATGACTCGCCCGTGTCAGCTTTCAAATAGCCCAAGAGGGAAACATCTCACTCATGAACCAATACTTTGGAATCCTGATGACTGCAGCCGGGTTGTTCATGTTGGTCTGCGGCACAATGAAAAGCGAGTTCATCGTTTACCGACTGCTAGTCGCCCGATCCCGACTCCTCTGGGGTGACGGGGACGCGGTGCATCGCTTCTACCAGTTCAGTGGGCTGGTCGTTGCAATTCTTGGTGCGCTATGGGCGATGGGTATTATCTGGCGTTCCTAATCAGATTTCTCCGCTTTGTCGTCGGACCTCCTCACCACCTCAGTCCCCTCGCCCGGCTGACGCCATGGTATTGAGCCAGTTCAGCCCGCGTTTGAACCACACCGGAGCCCAGCAGCGACTTGTAATTGTAATTCAGTGTCAGTGTCATCCGATCCGGTTTTGAATTCCGAGGGGCGGGTTCGCCCTTTGGAATACCTGAAATGGGATTCCAGCAGTGGAATTCGACCTTCGGAGATCGACGTAAGTTGTTGATACAGTGGTACCTACTTCAACAAGCCCCGATGTTCGCTTAGAGTGCGGATTGGGGAGCTTTCTGAACCGCCAGTTCAAGGCTAACAATCGACTCGTGCTGTCGAGTTACCGCACGTCGGTCTCTTTCACCTCCTGCAGGAAGCCTGGTTGGTTCGCCGCTTCGGCCGATGCAACCGATGCGATTTTAAGAACGGTGAGTCGATGGAGTTTGGGGCGCTGGCGTGCCGGATTGATTGAACAGGAGGCAACGGAGATAACAGAGTTCAGGTTTCATTTCAATAAATATCTGAAGGGGCAATCAGATGCATTGGCTGTTTTCAAGGGCGTCGGGGATGACTCATGACGTTATCGGCGCGGCAATCGAGGTTCACAAGGACAAGGGGCCTGGTTTGCTTGAATCCATCTATGAATGGTGTTTGACCAAGGAACTGGAATTGCGAGATCATGCCATCGCCAATCAGCAGCAGGTCACCGTCCAGTACAAGCAGTTTCAGCGTGAATATCCACTCCGATTTGATCTTCTTGTTGACCAGTGTCTGTTTGTCGAAGTGAAGGCCTCCGACTCAGTCCATCCAATCCACAAGGCTCAATTGCTCAGTTACATGAAGCTAATGGATATCCCACTGGGACTGATTATCAACTTCAATGTGCTCAAATTGACCGAGGGAGTATCACGGTTGATTCTCCCTGGGGCGAACGAGCCGTAACGATTCAAATCCGGGGCCATCAAGTTCCGACCTCCGTTTTCTCCGTTGCCTCCTGTTCAATCCATCGCAGCCAAGATCGATACCGACGCACGCCAACTCGCGGCCTTCGTGAGTTCGGGTGGACCAGCCGCCAGCTCGAGGCCGATCTGCTAATTCGCTTCGGTCGCGGACACCGACGCGCCCTACGCATCCTTCGATTTCTCGCTCGCTGATCATAGTCGCAGCGATCCTAGTGTTGATCGGCTCATCCGAACTCTGCCCCAATCCCGAAACTTCTCTGCTTGCGCATTTTTCGGGAATCGCATCGCGGTGTTTGCATAAGTAGCCCTGAGGGAGCCGCTTGGTTCGGCTTGGAGGGGTTGGCAGCTTGAACAATTGAGCGCGTGGACGAAAGCTGATTCGCCGTTGACGGCTGTTCAAATTCAACAAGTGGCCAAATTGCTAGAGCTGGCCGTACTTCGTTGGCAACGTGGAAGGGAAAGGTCGGAAAAACTCTCGAACTTTCTACCCCAGTGGCTTGAGTTGTCGCCAGAATCAACGCTCTCTGTGACTGGTCGCAGAGACCCGCCAACGTTTAAACTCGTGTTTCGCCAAGACGCTCATCCATTGGATTGACAAACCCCTTATGCATCGCACTCTCCTATTTCTCGCGTTCAGCCACCTTGCTGTGATTGCTGTTGCCCGAGAGGCAGCCAAACCCAACTTCATTATCGTGTTTTGCGATGACATGGGTTACGCCGACATCGGTCCCTTCGGCGCCGAAGGTTATCAGACGCCCCACCTGGATCGAATGGCCCGCGAAGGCATGATGTTTACCGATTTCTACGTCGGGCGATCGTTTTGCACGCCATCGCGTGCTGCCCTGTTGACTGGGTGCATTCCGACTCGCGTCGGCATTGGTGGCAATTTTGGTCCGCACAGCAATACGGGACTGAATCCTGACGAAGTGACGATTGCTGAACTGTTGAAACCCGCAGGCTACGCGACTGCCTGTTTTGGAAAATGGCATCTGGGTCACCGCAGCGAATTCTTGCCAACCAGTCAGGGATTTGACGAGTACTTCGGAATCCCGTACTCCAACGACATGTGGCCGTTCCATCCTGGTGTGCGGCATTTACCGATGGAGGAACGGCTAAAACGCTGGCCGCATTTGCCGTTATACGAGGGAACCAAGGTAATCAATCCCGAATTGACGCCAGAGGATCAAGTCAATTTGACAAGACAGCTGACAGGCCGCGTGACGAAGTTCATCGGCGAACATCACGATGAACCTTTCTTTATCTATTTCCCCAGCCCTCAACCACATGTGCCCTTGTTTGCTTCGGAGCATTACCAGGGGAAAACCAAACGCGGCCTATTCGGGGATGTGATCAGCGAGATTGATTGGGCCGTCGGTGAGATTCTGCAGAGTCTAGAAGAGAACGGCATCGATCAGAATACTTGCGTTGTCTTTACGTCCGACAACGGACCGTGGCTCAGCTACGGCGAGCACGCCGGAAGCGCGAAGCCGCTGCGTGAGGGCAAGGGAACCAATTTCGAGGGCGGCCTTCGAGTCCCCTGTGTCATGCGCTGGCCGGAGCAGATCCCAGCCGGAAAGGTCTGCAACAAAGTGGTCGGTACGATGGACTTGCTGCCGACGTTTGCCGCGTTATCGGGTGCGTCGCTGCCAATCAACAAGATCGACGGCAAGAGCATCGTCGATTTGATGAAAGGAACACCTGATGCCCAGTCACCTCACGAGGCGTTCTACCACTATGACGGCGGCATGCGTCTGGTCGCAGTGCGGAGCGGAAAATGGAAACTGATGTTTCCTCAAAACTATCGCACCATCAGCGAACCGGGGCGCGGGGGGCTCCCAGGGAAATCCGAGCAACGGTCGATTCCGCTGTCGCTGTTTGACCTGGAAGCGGACATCGCCGAAACAACGAATGTGGCAGTTGCAAATCCAAGCGTGGTTCAACGACTGAAGACGCTTGCGGATGAAATGCGTGCCGAACTTGGTGATGGAAGAGAGAATCCGGCGCGGAAAGGCGACCACTGGGAGAAGCGAATTAGCTATTCGGCATGCACGAATCCCCCCACCTGCATCCGCTCGGCAAAATTACGGTTTTTTACATACCGTCAACCAAGCTGGATGATCCGCGGTACTTTCATGGAACTCAGACGGCCCGTTCCGCAATCCACGAGTTCTTGATGCATCGCTACAAAGCGTACACGCAAACGCCGACGCCGGCGAAAGGCTATTGGGTCGACGAAAGCAACCAAATCGTGCACGACGTGATGGAACGCTTTGAAGTCTCGTTCGGCAGCGAAGAGGGTTTCGACCGTCTGATTGAGTTTCTCGTCGAATTGTGCGGGCGACTGAATGAGAACGCGATTTACTTCACTCGCGGAGATCGCAGCTTCTTGGTCGCACCGTAGTCGCGGGGGCCCTCGTGAGTGTTTGGAACGGGGTTCGGTTCGCTCAACGTACAAATTCGCGGTCGTCCGCTCTGCCGCCCCGTGAACGAATTGGCCGGTGCTGATCTTGCGGATCAACGCCGGCCTCTTTTCGTATTCTCCGCCCTATTTCGCCGCCTCAGACAGCTGCGTCCTGGTGCCCGGCACCCATTCTCATTGGCGATTCCAATGATCCAACGCAGCTAACTTTGTCTGTCCCACGCCTGCTTCGCGAACAGAGTGAAACCCAATCACGCCACCGTCCGCGACGCACGTTCGTGCAATCGGTGTCGCGACCGATGCGAGTTCAGGACCGACCGAACTCTGTTCGGACCGGGTGGCCCTGGGTGATTGCTCACCCAGGGCTCCCGCAGACCCGTACGTGCGGACATTACCGCATACGGTTCCTCTCATCATGGATTCGCTGCATGACGAAGCTTGGATCGCATCGCGCGAGCGGGAGCAAGCGGATAACGGCGAAGCAGGGAACAGAATTTCGCCCAGTGCATCGAGCGGATGTTGTTGCGGCGATTAAGCCACTTACGCCATCGATTCTCGACTTCCTGGCGGAACCTGTTCATTGCTTCTGAGTTCCCCGTGACTCCGTAGTACGCGTAGTGTCCACGCAGCTTCTGGTTGAGCTTGTGTTGCTGTTCCGGGAGCGACAAGTGACGATTGTCGTGGCACCATTGGTCCATGTTGCGCACGGCACGGGTGAAACGATCGGCAGCAGTCTTGAGCTTGACCACCCAGTAGCCCTTCAAGGAGACAGCCCAGTAGTGGGTGAAACCGAGAAGGTCGAACGTCCCAGGACGATCACCGGAGCCATCGCCGTCCTTCGTCTGAGACGAGGGAGGACGAAAACGAACCAGCTTCGTCTTGGTCGGATGGACGGTCAATCCATACTTGCCGAATCGTTTCGGGATGACTTCCATCACGCGCTCGGCATCGCCATGATGGCGAAACCCGATCACGAAATCATCCGCATAGCGGATGAGGAAGGCAGGTCCTTTGAGTCGTGGTCTCACGTCCTGTTCGAACCACAGGTCGAGCACGTAGTGCAAGAACACGTTCGAGATCAGGGGTGAGATCACGCCACCCTGGGGCGAGCCGGAGTCAGGGTAACTCACGTTACCATCTTCCATCACGCCCGCTTTGAGCCACTTGTCGATCAGGCGTAGCAACACGCCATCACGCACCCTCAGTCGGAGAAACTGTCGCAGATAGGAGTGATCCAGGTTGTCGAAAAATTTCCGAATATCAACCTCGAGCACGGTGCCGCCTCTCGGCCGACTGTTCATCGTCTGGTCGCGGAAAGACTTCAACGCGTCATGTGCTGATCGGCCAGGGCGGAACCCGTAGGAGCAGTCCAAGAAGTCCTGCTCGTAGATCGGTTCCAGCAGCATGACCACCGCACGCTGAAGGAGCTTATCCTCCAGAGTGGGAATTCCGAGCGGGCGGGTCTCCGTGGTGGAGCCGCCCTTGGGAATATGCACACGCCGCACAGGGGGCGCCTTGTACGTGCCGGACTTCGCACCATCGAGCAGGCTTTGAAGGTTACCCTCCAAGTCCTGTTCATATTCTTCCGCGGTCATTCCGTCCACGCCAACGGCTCCGTCCTTGCGGGTGCGTCGGTACGCTTCCTTTAACCAGTCGATGTCCATCAGATAAGCGAGCGACGTGAAAGCCATCTGGGGTGACTGTTTCGCCAACGTTGCTATCCGCTGCTGTTTCGTGGACACGGTGGTCGAATTTCGATGCATTCGTCGTGTTTCTCAGTAACGGGTCCATGATTCGACGTCTCGCTTCCCTCCACTGGCTCCAACGGGGTGAAGTTCGCCAGCTTCGTCAGTACTATCAAGACGCTATGACTTCCTGATGCCCCTCTCGCCGCACTTCGTTTCCTTCGCTTGGCGATACCTCAACGTTCACTCGTTGTTTTCGCTCCCTGGCGGACGAGTGAGCCGTCAGGGCCTGGAGTTGGTAACCCGGTATCTCCGGCCGGGATCTCGTTGAGGAGACAACAGGATCTCCCAAGTTCCTGGGGAACCTTCATCATCCGTTTGCCATGTTCCAAACCGACGCCGGCAGGACTGCTTGCACCAGACCGTTACAGTGCAACAGCGTGGCCCCTGGTCATCGAAAGGCAGAGGCTCCCACGATTGGGTCTTTCGACGCTCAATAGCATGGCTTTCGGACTCGCTGTCTACGCTTCGCAGGATGGGTTACCCCACCACCACGCAAGACTCGCTTCCAGTTGCTGGTCAAGCTCTACTGGACGGGATTCCCACCCGCAAGGTTCCGATGAAAGGTTTCAAAGTTGAGTTTTACATCTTCCTATCCCCCTTTCCCAAGCTTGCTTGGCGCAATCGATGCACCCTATGCGACTTAGGTGACGAAAACCTCAGCCGGTCAAGGGGCACTTCGATTCCCTTGGGTCGTCAGTGACAAGCTCGCGCGATTGTGTCAGTGGTCGGATCGTTCCCTCCATTTCCTCGGATCAGATGCTCCGTGGAGGATTGCGATAACAGAGACGTACGATGCTCGGGAAACAAACAAAATCATTTATGGAAATCGCTCTACCCGACCGAATCGAATTGGCTCAACGTCCATCGGGAATGACTCCGGCCTCTCAGAGATTTCGGACAGCAGGTCCTTCACATTATCGCGAAATCGGTTCCCGAGCGTCTTTGAGATCTCATCATAGTAAGCGAGCGCAGGGGCCAGATCGTCTGGAATCGCCGGATGAAAAACGAGTTCAATCGCCACGACTTCGCTCGACACGCTTCCATACTTCGTTTTCGCTTAGCCCAATCTCTTTCTCGCGACCTTCTAGCTCTGCAAGTCTGGCCTGCGCGAGCTCCCGGTGCCAATCTTGCACGGGAAGCTCTTGCTTAGACTGGCCAATGCTATCCCAAAGGTCTTGAACGAGCTCAAGCCGCTCAGCAAGAGGAAGTTGTGAAAGCTGCTCCATCGCTGGGTGCATACCAGGAACCTCAACCGAAGTGATTTAAATGCGTGCGATCAATCGCGACGCAACAAATCAGGATATCAGGCGAGACCGCGCATGGCGAGATTGTTGCTATTCGTTGCAGTTTTCCGCTAACTGGGGCTGAGATTCCGCGAAAAGTGCAGCGGAGCATCCGAGCGAACTCCGCGAGGACGATGCAACTTCGGCGAGTTGGCGACTGATATGCCAAGTCGATTAACAGCCAGTTCCGCGCCACTAACGTCTTGTCGCGTCACCAGCTGATGTGGTCACCATGGGCGCGCGTCACTGGTGGAGAATGTTGACTACGGTGCGGCAGTTGCTTTTGGAGCGGGACTCACAGTGCTGCTGGCATGTCGAATCGGCATGCCGATCTCGACCAAGCACAGTCTGGTGGGGACGCTGATCGGTGCCGGATGGCCGGCCGGTTCTGCCACCAATCTGCAGAATCTGGGAAGTGGCTTTGTCGTGCCACTACTGGTCCGCCCCGTGCTGTCACTGTGGAGTTGTGGTCATCCTGTATCCTCTCCAAACGTTCGCATGCAGATGAATCATGGTCAGGGATTCACTGGTAACTTCATTACCAGTCTGGTTGTGATTGGTGCCAGTCGGCTTGGTCTGCCGGTCTCCACAACGCATGTCAGTTGCGGAGCACTGTTCGGCATTGTCGCTGTGACTCGCCAGGCCAATTGGGGAATGCTCCAAAAGATCCTCGGAGCATGGCTGGTAACACTGCCAACCGGAGCGGCGTTTGGCGCAGTGTGTTATTGGGGAATTCATGCATTGTAGCAGTATCTCTGCCAAGCGGACTCGATCTGAAATTCTGGAGCCTCGCAGGATTGCGCGACAACTCATTCTCAGGCCCACTCCGTTTCGACGCCCTGCCCGCGAATGAACGTCTGGAATTCGCTCAGCAGTTGCTCGTTCGCTCGAATCGCATGCGGCGTCTGTTTTTGTTTCAGGGCGAAACTCACCAGACACCCGACGGCCTCACCGATTCCCCACTCGACCGGGTGTAGACGGTAGCAGCCGCTGGTGATGTGCGTCGTACCGATGTTTTTGCAGGCCGGAAACAGATTCCGCATCCGAACCGGCAGCAGCGAACCGAGTGGAATCTGAAACGGAAATGTTTGGAAGTCGATGTAATTGTCGCCGCCGGAACCGGGATGCAGGTCGATCGCGTAGCTACCGACGCCGACCGAATCCGCGAACACTGCGGCGTGACTCTCTGAGACCGGTTTGCCGGTCACCATGCTCCGATTCTCGCGGCCGACGTGTTCTTCCAGTACAGTGAACTCCGCCTGGATGCGACGCGATTCGCGGACGTACGGCGCTTTCGCCAGACCGTCCTGCGTGCCCATCAGGTCAGGGTGAAGCCGCAGTCCGGGGAAACCCGTTCCGTCGTCAGAGCGAGGTGCTTCCGTCTGCAACCAATACAGCAGTGAGAGACTCAATTGTTTGGCCCGCGCAATATGACGCGACGCTTCATCATCAGACACACCGACCAGATTGCCGAGCAGATAATCGTTTTGTGGCCAGTTGATCAGACTGATGTCACCGGCAAACCGACTCGGCTCAAACAGCGAACGGTCGATCATCCGCCGATACGTCCAGAGATTCAACGTTCCGTCGACGGATTTGCCACCGTTCGGATCGAAGCCCAGTCGTTTGGGTTTTCCCGATCGCGGTTGAGTGTAAGTCAGATCCAACAGCCGGCCCGGCCATGGCGGCGTCAGCTGTGGAACGAAGTCGCGCCAGAACGCATATTCCTCCGGTCGGTCGATGGTGTGATTCTCACCACGCAGATAGTCGACGGCGAAACACATCGTGAAGGCCTGCTGATTGTCCGCGTTCGCGGTTTCACCTGCATGAAGTTCGCTCGTCGCCGAACGGGCTTCGGAGCCCGTGACAAATTCGGTCTTCGTCAATGGCAGCAGATCGCCCAGTTCTGTGGCGTCCACGAAGTACGTCCCGCGCAGCACGTGTGAGTCGCCTGTCTTTGTCGAGCGAACGCTGACAGCGAGAACTCGATCGCGATCCACATCTGCAGCCTTGGCGACGTATTCTCGCAGCAGCACAAGTTGCCCGGATTCTTCGAATGGCGCCAGCCATTGTTCCAGCACGGCCAGCGAGACACGTGGCTCAGCACACAATCGGGAGACGTTGCCATTGCCAGGGTTCAGTCGCGGATTCTTTCGCGCGGTATCGGTGAGTGGATAGTTGTCGTAATAGTATTTCCGGATGCGAGATCGAAGTTCGCGGTAAGACTGATTTGCGCCAGTCGTTTCAATCAGATGGTGTTCGTCTGGCGGAACGCCCTGACTGGTGAGTTGTCCGCCAATCCAGTCCGTCGCCTCGGTCATGACAACCTTGAGTCCATTACGCAGTGCACCAATCGCCGCCGCACAACCACCCAGTCCACTGCCGATAATCACGACATCCGCCGCGTGCTCTTTTTCGGAACCAGCGAAGGACGGCGAGAGTGCCCCCGCCATCGCACTGAATGCAACGGTTGAACAAAATCGCCGGCGCGTGTGATAATTGGAACCCATACGATCGTCTTTCAACCTAAATGAATCGAATGGCAAAACTGCTGCTACTGCTGCGGTTGCAGCAAGAGCTGCACGCCGTCGACGACAACGAAGCCATCCGTGTCTCGGTTGGAAACTGTCACAATCATGGATTCCTTGATGCGAAAATTCCCCAGCGACGAACCGACCGCAGTGCCTTCGCGCTGGTTGACGGCCATCTCTTTCGTGTCTTCGCCTACCGAAACCGTCACCGGAGTCCTTGTGGATCGATTGGCAGACGCGACATACAGCAGGCTGACTTCGTACGTGCCGGGCTTCGGGACATTGATTGTGAAGGTCGCCGTTTTTTCGCCCTTACCGTTGTTGCCGTCGTGAAGGTAGGTCAGGCCACAGACGGGAGACAAAGCGCCCGACGTCCACGATCCCGTTGTTTGTGCGTCCGTATCATCAGTCACTAGGCCGAGCAGCCTCTTTGCAGGTTTTCGCACAGACTTGTCATCCCATACCAGCCGCTGGCCGTCGCGTTCCAGTTTGGCCTTCAGCGTCGCATAGTCCACATCCTGCACAGCAATGTCGTTGTCGATCGTCATCGCCGCGGCGGTTCCGGCGCTCTGGCCGAGAATCATGAACACCGGTTCCATCCGAATCGATCCATAAGCAACGTGTGACGAAGAAAGACAGACCGGCACCAATAGGTTCTCACATTCATTCCTCCGTGGAACGATGGAACGATACGAAACCGGATACGGCTTTGGGAATCCATGTCCAAAACCGCCTTCGTTGCGCACCGTCTGAACTCCGTTTTCTTCCACGACCACTCGCTGACAAAAGTGTGAATCCATTGGATACGAAGCTAGACCCACGGAATCTTCAACGACCCGCCGTGATTCGCAGTCCGCCTGTGTGATGACATAGTCAGACACCATGCGACGGCCTTCGCGCACATACAACTGATGCGGCCAGAATCCTGATTCCTGAAACTCTTGCGGATCGAGTCCCCAGGCACTCACCCGCGCCCGCAGTGCTTCCGGCACGCGAGGATCGTTTGCCAGGAAGTGCATCAGCCCCTGCTGGTAGTTGACGTGGTCCTGAAAAATGCGTTCGCGCAGTTCGTACAGTTCGCGAAACGGCATCGGAAGTCCACGGCGTGGCGAAGGGAGCTTCGTAATCGAACCTGGCTTGTACGTGCCGTCGGGCCAGCGATAACTGCCCCCGACATAATCGGACGAGAAACTGCCGGCGTTGTTGCTGTCGCCCTTCCTCATCTGAATCGGCCCGTCGGTCAGCGGATCGGTCGTGTAATTCAGACGCCACTCGATGCGGTCATCGAAATTCAGGAAACGAGCCAGCAGAGCGTAGCGATTGGCGTCATATTCGGGAGGTTTCGGGAACGCGATTCTGTCCGCGCCGCGTGAAAGTTGAATTCGGAAATTGTAAGCCTGCACCTTGAAGTCGCCGTCGCCCGGTTTTCCAGGAGCCTCGGCGGCGATTTCGGGCAGCAGCCCTGACGCCGGATCATGCGGAATCACAAAGGGACTCAGCGGCAGTCGGCAAAACTGATAGACGTTTTTCCACGACACCGTCTGCCATTGCCCGCCCAAAGTTTCGTCGTAAGCTGCCGCAGGTTCTCGCCCCACGCGGTAGGAAACATTCGCAGCGGCCAGCAGGTCGCCTTCATAAGTACTGTCCACAAACATGGCCGCCCGAACGGTCTCTCCGGTTTCCATGGTGGCAGACACCAGTCTGTGCTGCTGCATCTCCACGGAGCTTAACGCACGTGTCAGAAGAACTTTGACCCCCGCCTCATCCAGCATTTTTCGGAACAGTGATTCCGCCTCCGACGGACGATAGTCGCGAGCTTTGCCGATGCGGTTGTAGAATTCCAGAGCCAACCCGCCGATCGAATCTTTCCTGCCGAGATCCGTCGCTGTCAACCCTCCGGACGTCATTCCCCCAACGTGCCGGTTGAAGGACAGCAAAACCGCTTTCTTCCCTTCGCGCGCGGCCTGAATGGCAGCCGTTACACCGGCCGGTGTTCCTCCATACACGGCAACATCGCACTCGATCAACTTCGGCTGCCCAGGTTTAACCTGTTCGTAGTACCGTGGCCCATCAGCGGCAGTCACCTCGCTGACCCAGGCTAGAGGCAAGACACCACTGAAAACCACGGAGATCAGCCATACGACTTGCTTTGAAACTTGTTTTCGGTTCGCCATGGATTTGCTCTTCTTCTGTGACGTGGAGATGCAGTCGCGTGGTTGCAGTGACGCCATCGTTTCGGCTGCGCTGCATGCTGACGATGTAGTCACCCGGTTGCTGATAGGTGTGATGGGTAATGGCGTATGCGTTGGCGGCCTGCTGGTCGACGTTTCCGGCCTGATCGATGACCTTCAGAATCTCGCTGAAGACGCTGGGCTGGTTATACTTGCGATTGACTCTCGGGCCGGTCGCCGATGTGCCGTCCGAGAACGACCAACTCGCTAAACTCCTCATAATGTTCACGAACTACCCGCCGCGACTCACTTCCGCTCGATGAGCTTCATCATGTCGTCGGTGATGGGCATGACTTCGAAGTCTTTGAAGAACATTTCGCAGTCGGTGCCACCGTGCATTTGCAGTCCGAGCTTGCCAGTCTTCTCGCACGCTTCGTCGACGATATCCGACGTGCAGAATCCGTTGAGCATCTGGACTAGGCGGTCGCCGTAAGCGGCGGTGCAGGTCGTGTTCCACTGGTCATCCTTGTTGCGGACCTTTTCGACTAGCACGTCGTTCGCCACGATCCAGCCGCGACCGGGAATTGTCTTGCCGTCAACAATGCCGGCGGTGTGCCAGAGAGCGGAGTCCTTGCCGTTGTTGGCGATTTCATTTTGGAATCCGCGAAGGACCCACGGGGCGCTGGTTTCCTCAGCGCGGAAATACAATGCGCTATTGCCGCCGTGCATCCGATACGTGACATGAGCGATGAAGTTGTCGTAACTATTGGTGGAAATGACAAGCCCGTCCTTGCGTTGACTCTTGGGGTGGACGCCGTGCAGAACGCCGGCTTCGGTGAAGGACCATTCTTCTGGGAGAACGAACTTGGCATTGGCGAGTTGGTAGTTGCCGTCGTCGCCTTTGACGAAGAATGGCTCCCACTTACTCTCGCCCAGATCCTTGACGCGGATATTTCTCCAAGCGACGGAGCCGGACTCTCCGGCGTGAATCTGCAGTCCGATAAAGCCCTTCATCGAGAAGCTGTCGAACATATCGACGACCAGCTTGCCGTTCAGCCAAGTCTTGATGGACGGTCCGACGCACTGAATTTCCACATCGTTCCACTGACCTTCCTTGCAGCTTGCCTGAGCAGCATCAAGACGATCCTGCGGGGTGTAGGCATCGAGCCAAACAATGCCAAAGTTATGGCCGCGACGTCCTTCATCGTAGATGCGTCCGGTCGCGTCGCCACCAGGACGCATTTCATACTGATAGCCGTAGACACGCTGGCGATCGCCTTCCGAGCGTGCGGCGGAGCGGAACTGGACGCCTGAATTCCCGGTTTCAAGAAATTTGTATTGCAGCTTCAGAACGAAGTTGCCAAATTTCTTTTCCGTACACAAGAATGTGTTGCCCGGCGTATTCGGAATGCATTTCCCGACGATCGAGCCATTCTCGACTTCGTACTCCGCTGACCCACCGCGTTTGACCCAGCCGGCCAGGTCAAGGCCGTTGAACAGGGTGGTGAATCCATCCTCGACGTCCGCCGCCGACGTGGTTAGACCGAAGGGCGCCAGAATCCCGATCACCATCGCCGCTACAAAAAGCCTTCTCATCGCTGCCTCTCCTGGAAGTGGTATGGGTGGATTGGGATGCTGCTTCCCAGCCCCCCCAAATGATTTTCGGCTCACCCAGAAGGGCGTCAAGCGTCGGTTGCCAACTTTGCGAAGCACCTATGTACCATCCTTACAGTCGTCAAACCAACCGAGTGAGGTTCGGCACGGGCTTGGCAACGCCGCCATCGCGTTCGCCGCGTTCGTGGGTTCTGCTTTTGCTCCTGCATCGCTTTCGGCCCAGCAAGCCGAGCCAACGCATCAACCGGGGCACCGCGTTGCGTTGGTCGATGTCGCCTACATTTTTAAGAATCTTCCGGCGATCAAGGCTCACGGCAATAAGATCAAAAGCGATTTAAAGAAAGACGAGCTCGAGCTCAAGCAAAGACGAGACACATTGAATCAGGCCGTGGAGCAACTCAAAACACTGAAGGTCGGGTCGGCCGACTACAACAGACAAGAAGAGTATGTGGCGAATCTAGAATCTCAATCTCGGTTGCATCGGGTTCACAAGCATAGAGGGCTGAATGAAGCCGAGACCAGACTCTATTACGACAGTTATCAGCAAATTACTGCTACGTTGCGGGCCATCGCGACCGATCACAACATCCAGCTGGTGCTAAATTTTAGCAGCGAAGAAATGGATGTGGAGCAAAACGATTCCGTCGTCCGAGGTGTGATGAAGAACGTCGTCTATCACGACAGCACAGTCAACATAACCAACACCGTCATGCGGTATTTGGAAAAACAGGCAAACGCGCCGCAAGCTGCGACCAGTGGCAACGCATCGTCGGCTATCAGCCGTTGACCCCATTTGCGCAAGGAATCTGAAGCAATCCGCTTCGGTTCCGATCACCACTGTCAGTCAGCAGCTTCGGCGCAGTTTACGCGTTAGTCAGTCGTCGAATTTGCGAAGTGTGCATCGAAGAAATCCCGGGACCTCCGCGAAGACCGGGTGGCCCTGGGTGATTGCTCACCCAGGGCTCCCGCAGACCCGTACGTGCGGACATTACCGCATACGGTTCCTCTCATCATGGATTCGCTGCATGACGAAGCTTGGATCGCATCGCGCGAGCGGGAGCAAGCGGATAACGGCGAAGCAGATGCACAGAATTTCTGCCCAGTGCATCGAGCGGATGTTGTTGCGGCGATTAAGCCACTTACGCCATCGATTCTCGACTTCCTGGCGAAACCTGTTCATCGCTTCTGAGTTCCCCGTGACTCCGTAATACGCGTAGTGTCCACGCAGCTTCTGGTTGAGCTTGTGTTGCTGTTCCGGCGAGCGTCAAGTGACGATTGTCGTGGCACCATTGGTCCATGCTTGCGCACGGCACGGGTGAAACGATCGGCAGCAGTCTTGAGCTTGACCACCCAGTAGCCCTTCAAGGAGACAGCCCAGTAGTGGGTGAAACCGAGAAGGTCGAACGTCCCAGGACGATCACCGGAGCCATCGCCGTCCTTCGTCTGAGACGAGGGAGGACGAAAACGAACCAGCTTCGTCTTGGTCGGATGGACGGTCAATCCATACTTGCCGAATCGTTTCGGGATGACTTCCATCACGCGTTCGGCATCGCGCATGATGGCGAAACCCGATCACGAAATCATCCGCATAGCGGATGAGGAAGGCAGGTCCTTTGAGTCGTGGTCTCACGTCCTGTTCGAACCACAGGTCGAGCACGTAGTGCAAGAACACGTTCGAAATCAGGGGTGAGATCACGCCACCCTTGGGCGAGCCGGAGTCAGGGTAACTCACGTTACCATCTTCCATCACGCCCGCTTTGAGCCACTTGTCGATCAGGCGTAGCAACACGCCATCACGCACCCTCAGTCGGAGAAACTGTCGCAGATAGGAGTGATCCAGGTTGTCGAAAAATTTCCGAATATCAACCTCGAGCACGGTGCCGCCTCTCGGCCGACTGTTCATCGTCTGGTCGCGGAAAGACTTCAACGCGTCATGTGCTGATCGGCCAGGGCGGAACCCGTAGGAGCAGTCCAAGAAGTCCTGCTCGTAGATCGGTTCCAGCAGCATGACCACCGCACGCTGAAGGAGCTTATCCTCCAGAGTGGGAATTCCGAGCGGGCGGGTCTCCGTGGTGGAGCCGCCCTTGGGAATATGCACACGCCGCACAGGGGGCGCCTTGTACGTGCCGGACTTCGCACCATCGAGCAGGCTTTGAAGGTTACCCTCCAAGTCCTGTTCATATTCTTCCGCGGTCATTCCGTCCACGCCAACGGCTCCGTCCTTGCGGGTGCGTCGGTACGCTTCCTTTAACCAGTCGATGTCCATCAGATAAGCGAGCGACGTGAAAGCCATCTCTGGTGACTGTTTCGCCAACGTTGCTATCCGCTGCTGTTTCGTGGACACGGTGGTCGAATTTCGATGCATTCGTCGTGTTTCTCAGTAACGGGTCCATGATTCGACGTCTCGCTTCCCTCCACTGGCTCCAACGGGGTGAAGTTCGCCAGCTTCGTCAGTACTATCAAGACGCTATGACTTCCTGATGCCCCTCTCGCCGCACTTCGTTTCCTTCGCTTGGCGATACCTCAACGTTCACTCGTTGTTTTCGCTCCCTGGCGGACGAGTGAGCCGCCAGGGCCTGGAGTTGGTAACCCGGTATCTCCGGCCGGGATCTCGTTGAGGAGACAACAGGATCTCCCAAGTTCCTGGGGAACCTTCATCATCCGTTTGCCATGTTCCAAACCGACGCCGGCAGGACTGCTTGCACCAGACCGTTACAGTGCAACAGCGTGGCCCCTGGTCATCGAAAGGCAGAGGCTCCCACGATTGGGTCTTTCGACGCTCAATAGCATGGCTTTCGGACTCGCTGTCTACGCTTCGCAGGATGGGTTACCCCACCACCACGCAAGACTCGCTTCCAGTTGCTGGTCAAGCTCTACTGGACGGGATTCCCACCCGCAAGGTTCCGATGAAAGGTTTCAAAGTTGAGTTTTACATCTCCTATCCCCCTTTCCCAAGCTTGCTTGCGCAATCGATGCAACCTCGAGCACTCTGATGTCCATTGGGCCAAGACCGTAATGGCATCTTCTTTGCCATTCCCTCGCGAGAGTATGGAACAAAGAATCGTTGTTCTGCTCGTTGGATCGGTCGCTCCTGAAAGTAGGGTGACTCAATCGTTGGCCACGAGGGACTGCGCCGCTGCGCTCGAACGATGCGAGCTTCGAATGGGGACGGGGGTCAATTCAGGAAATCGACCCCGTCCCCTTTGCTCTGCGCCTTGCGGACCAATAAACAAAGTCTGACCCCACAGCGTCTTTGACGCATTTTCTACGTCGAAATTGCGCGGCCTTCCGCTGTTGGCAGCGTGACATTACTTCCACTCATCGCGAAATAGTGCGGAATGTCTGTCATGGATATGACGTGATCAGCCTCAAACGATCCAGTTTCAGTGCCCAACGATTCCAAGAATCGATTGCTGTTCGTTTTGCATTCTCCCATGAGTGTATTCCACGGATCATGGGTTTCCGCTAGAAGACGCAGCCGGTTGGTCTTGGCGTGCCACTGACCTCCGAATGACACGCCAAGAAGGAAATCATCGGCGGAGTTAATACTCCGAAAACGCGCAGATGCCTGAGCATCTGGAGTGATGCTCGACTTCGGGATCACAGCATCATAAACAGTTTCTTTATGATCCTTCATCAATAGATTCCAACTCTTCTCCGTCTCACTCAGTCGGATGTCCCGATAGTTAAATTCCACACCCGTTAATCTCGCACCGAACCAACCAAGTACTCGTCGATCGAGATTTGGCTCCAACACGAGAACCGCCTCTCGTTTCTTACCATCCGGAAATGGGAGGCGTGCTCGCGTCCGATGGATCAAGTAGTTGAGTTCGAATCCCATGCTCCTAGGAAAGATGAACGGACGCATCTTTTTCATGTTTACAAAACACGCCGAAACCCAAGCGGCTTCATCATGCAATGATAACTCGGCTCCGGGAGGCAGCCGGTCTTTAAGCAAAACGGGATCCACCGGATAGCTGACCAAAAACCGACGGGTCACAATGCCACGCATGTGCAGACCGGCTAGTGGGGTCGTCGGATCCAAATCGAAGTTCATGTTGAAATACTTACCCCGCCTTATTCGCCGACCTCAAGAAAGGAATACTTTGGTTCAGTCATCTTATTGGAGAGTGATATTTATGGCCGTTACGCGTTTCCGCGTAGCCGAATTCCGGTGACCGCAAGGCTCATCGACCAAAGTCCTCCAAATAGTAATGGCTCGGCCGTCGGAATGAACGAGCAAAAAATGGCTACCGCAAAAAATGCCAATCCGAAGATATAAAACCATCCCCAATATCCACCGCCCATGCAAAAGAACGCCAGGCCGCTGAGTGTGGCCCAATATGGGTAAAGAAAGAAGTCATACATTCGGTCGACTCCCAGCATCACTTGGCTAATCACTGCCACGAGGCCACATGCAAGCAGAAAGCCCACCCAAATAGCCCAAATTTGTCTTTGCGCGGCATTCGATGGTCGCAGATCTGATGCTCGATAACTCCACAGAACGATAGCCATCAACAGGAATTGCGTTCCTTGCGTTACGAATACCAACCACACCGGCTGCCGAGTTCCAATCACGGCAAAAAGTGCAATCTGGGCAGCTAGCACAATGCTTGCGAAGGCCAACAGAATCGCGCCCCAAGCCTCAAATCCGCTATCGATCTGACTTCGCTCGATTGTCCGCGTCAACCTTTCCAGGACGTTGACACTCCGGGCAGTGATTGGCTCATCGCGTAGAAAACTACCAAGGTCGTCTGCGATCGCACGTGCCGACTGGTATCGACAATTGCGATCCTTCTCCAAGCACTTCAAGCAAATCGTTTCCAGGTCGCGATCAACGTTAGCGTTCAGTAAACGAAGAGGAGCCGGCTCTTTGTCCAACACTTGCAACAACGTGTCCATCGGACTTGCTGCCTGAAACGGAGGACGGCCCGTGAGCAGGCAGTAGAGAATTGCACCAAGCGAATAAACATCGGCGAGTGGTCCGACTTCATCAGTATTCCCGGAGGCCTGCTCCGGCGGCATTTAAGCGGGAGTCCCGAGAATCTGGCCGGTGCCGGTAAGACCGCTATCGGCTTCTGTCTTCTTCGCCAATCCAAAGTCGGTGACTTTAGGCTCGCCATTGGGATCGAGCAGGATGTTGGCCGGCTTGAGATCGCGATGAATCACGCCGCGTTCATGAGCGTAAGCCATCGCATCGCAAATCTTCTTCACTAACCCGGCCGCCTCACGTGGTGGCAGTGGCCCGTCGGCCACTCGGTGCGCCAAGCTTTCGCCTTCGATGTAACCCATCGAAAAGTAATGTTGCCCAGCATGCTCACCAATTTCAAAACTCGGCACGATGCCGGGATGATCGAGACTGGCCGCCGCTTCGGCCTCGGTGTAAAACCGCTGCACGTCCTCCTCGCCAGCAAACTGGCCAGACAGGATCATCTTCAATGCGACGATGCGGTTCAGATTCATCTGCCCCGCTTTGTAAACGACGCCCATGCCGCCTCGAGCGATTTCTTCGAGCAGTTCGTAGTCGCCGAAGTAGCGGACCTTGTCATCGACGGTCGATTCACGCATTTGCCTGCGCCCCCGGTTGGTGGAAGCGTAGAAGCGTCTCCGCTGGGCTCGGTCGGTGGGAGCTTTGCATCATCAACCGGACTCGCCGCAGGCGCGATGGTCGGATCTTCGCTCGCGGGGCCGCTTGAACGCGGCCGCAGCGTCGGCGTATCGACATCGGCTGCTGATTTCATCTGATCATGGGAAGCAAAAAACTCTCGTAGCGAATTAGCGTGTTCCGGATGCTTGGCTAGCAATGAGTTTCGATCGACCGCTTCACCACGATTCTCTGTATCCAGAATCTCCGCAATCATTGACCGCAGCGGATCTCGTTCACTTCGATCGTCTGATGACATGCAATGGACCTGATGACGGTAGTGCCATTTTAAGATCCCCTTTTCTAGCGGTTGGACAGGTAGCAAGCCACAATCTGACGGTTTTCTGCTACTGGATTCTAGTTCACCAGAACCTGTTTCGATGTTTCTGCGGAGTTGTACACCGGCCCGAGCGGGACCTTCGAGTCATTTCTCTTAAGTGCTAACCGCGACTGACGTCGGACCGCCGCCGTCAGGTTGCTGCCGAATCTGCGGCGGGTAATATCGAGAATTCCATCCTAGAACCACTCGGCTTGGTCGCCCTCAACTCCACGAAGTTGGACCAACGCACCGCACGAAGAAAATCGGTTTGGCGGCATCGGCCGGCACACCTCCGCAGATTGGCCGCCCAGCGCAATTTCGCCAGTTTTTGGTCCGAGATCTCGAGAAGATTGCATCGAGGCGATTTCTTTACGGCGCGGAGAGCGATGCACCCGACTTCACGAAGCGGCTGCATTGCGGAAACCGTTAACGGCCGGTCTCTTGCCCTTCCTGATGACGCTCCGACATCCTCTGGTCGACGACCGATAGCCGCACGACGTCGCATTCCACGGTCCCTGCATTCGAGGTCACTCGCAAGATAATCTGCCACACGTCTCGCGATCTAGCTCCGGTACCGTCTGGCGAATTGACGTTGACGGAGCACTCCTCGCATTGGATGCCGGGCTCAAGTACTGCAATCGGATTCCATTCGGAGTCATGCCGTGTCAACGCTTAGGAAATAGTGTGCGGTAAGCCCACGAGAGCATCTCTGTGAAAACTGCCGCATAAAGGAACCAGAGGATGGCAACAATGTGGATCGCATACGGATCGTTGATTGCGTAAAGGATGTCTCTGATGAACTCGGTGCCAATGTATCCTTCACGTCGATTGAAGTGAGGCCATTGAAACGCATCACCCACGTAAACAGCTGTCGCAGCGATTGTCCCGGCACCCAGACAGATAAGCAGCACACGCTCTCTTTTTGGACGCTCACCGCTGGTGTCCGCCGACTTGGGTTTTGGCGAGGAATATGGATTTAGCAATAGGCCCCCTTCCAATGGCATCACGTCCGGGTTGACCGGGCGGGGAGTTAACGTTGGCGAGCAAAGAAGCCTGTATCGTGGTGCTATTCCGGCTTCACCGACGACTTATTCCCCGGATTATCTCCGGTTGACTGCTGACACGCAAACTGCTGTGAGATGCTCCGGTGAAGCACAACTCACCGCAGTTTCCTCTCAATCTCGTCCGAGAATATGAGGAAACTGCTATCAACAGATCGAGCGGACTCGGGCAGGACGATGCAACCGAAGGCACGAACGGTGACGGAGCGAACCTTGAACTGGGGCCGATTCCACACCATTGGCCGAATAGCATCCACCGCTCTCACGATACCGAAAGCCAGGCAGAAAACGGTGGTTAGACAAAACGACTTGGGCGCTGGCACACCCATTCTTCACGGTCCTTTCGCGACGCTTCGGGCAGGAGTCAGTTTGCTCGTTGAAAGAAGTAACCGCAACGTGGACACTTCCAAGCCTTCTTCGCTCGATACTCAACGAGTATCGAAATCACGACGAGCACAATTCCTGCCATTGTTCCGATTGGGAACCAGATTAGCAGCCCGAGCCCGACAAGAAACGCCAGAAACCCAGCAATCTTCTTGATGACACCGGTGTCGTCAACCATTGCTTCGACCATTCGTCCATCGCAATGCTGGCAGGTGACAACAATCATTTCCTGGTTTTCCATCGCTCGCTTCCAGTCCCGTGCCTATCCCTGATTTGTGACGGACTATCTTAACCTCACGCCCGCGTTCTGAGTGAATCCCCTGCTCGCTGGGTCATTGGACGCGGTGCTTGCCGTCAAACCGTGGTTTCTTGTCGTGCCCGAAACAGCAGAAGCTCTTGCGTCAGGCACTTGGAATGAACATGAGGTAACTGAGAAAACAGAGAAAGCGTGCCGTACCGTGACTCCGTTCTCTCTGCTGCCTCCTGTTCAAGTCCCTTCTAGCCATCAATCGGTGGTTTTCTTGACGGTCTCACGCACCATGAGTAGATGAACAAGGTCCGTTCGTCCGCGACTCCGGGGCCGTCTATTCTTCACGTCAGATCATCACTCTTCTTCGTCGATATCCGAGGGCTCTCGCACATCTTCGGAATCGTGCTGCTGCATGGGCTTGTGGAAGATAGCGATGCACGCCAACGCAAAAACAAAAAATATAATTGCAAACTTGTAGTCCCCAGCAAGAAGTATCCCCAAAGATCCCGCTATCAGCCCGATTCCAGCCGTGCCGGGATTGGATAGTCGATCTGGGATCACGTGTCGGATTGCCTTCATTTCTATCGGTGCCCAACAACGTTTCGTGATGTCAAAAATGCGTCCTTTCTCACGGCGATTCACTCGCGACGAATTTTTCGGACAAGCGCATGCCGAAGTAGCCGTTTGAACTAGTCCGCTACGGCTGCCACCTCACTCTCTAGTCCAATTGCAGCTGCCGCTTCCTCGCGGAAACGCTTCTGCGTATCTGTACCACTATCGCCCAGTTGTACCACCAATACGTCATAGTGTTGCCGAGCCTTCTCGGTCTTCCCGAGCTTCGCCAGCGTCATTGTCAGGTACCACCAACGCGGCCCGCGCTCGATCGTGGGGGTCTTTTCGCCGCGCAATTCAATAGTTTTCTCCATTGCCGTGCGGGCGTCCTCTAGGCGATCGATGTGATAAAAGGCTTGCCCAATGACACCCCAATACACGGGGTCTTCCGGCGCAGGATTCTGTTCGAGAATCTGAACGAGGGTCTCCCAAGTAGAACGCTCCTCTTGACTATTACCCGCATCCTTTTCCATTCCCGCGAGAGACATATAGACACCTGCAATAGAAAAACGAACTCCATCCGGTGAGATGGGTCTCTCGAGAGGGACATCACCGACTTCTTCGCTCAGTAGTCGCAGTGCGATCTGATATTCAACACGGGCGTCGTCGAACTTTGCTGCTTTGCGGAACGCATTCGCCAATCCAAAGTGAGCGCTGGCAATCGGCAAAGTCTCGATCGATGCTCGATACTGCTTAATTGCTTCGTTCAACTTTCCTGCCCGACTCAGTTCATGAGCACGCTTAAGGCGAGTAGCCGCCCCATTCCCATATCGGTACTGAAATTGAATTGTGACCGATTCTCCGGGGGTGACTTGTTTGACACGAAAAACAACAAAATTCCCTTCTTCACCCGCTTTCGCAAGGGAAACGTAGCTGTGGCCTTCGATCGCCTCGACACCGAACCGCGTTGTTCCTTGTTCAGAAATAGGGACGGTGTCCACGTCGACTTCACCAAGGTCGCCCAAGTCCCTCAATCCTCGCTGAAATGCATTGTTTGCAAAGAACTTCACAGTGTCGCCCGACGCGCTTACGTAGAAATCGCCACCGCCGAGACCCTCCCGCGTTCCTGCTAAAAAGTGATACCCCTGTCCGTTTGCCAGCCGCAACTCACCGCTCAACTGCTCGCTGATGCGTTGCATTTTGATTTCGACGTTGAGGGGCCGTTCGGCAACGACCGAGTCCCTTAGTCGCTCCTGTCTAGGAACATACTCATCTGCTTGAACGGTGAGATAACTGAAACGGCCTATAGGGATTTTGAGATCGAAGCGCCCCTGAGCATCGCTGGTGGTTGTTAAGCCTTGGCCCAATAGTTCAATCGTGGCTCCCGCCACAGCTTGTCCTTTGTCTCCGACGACGATTCCTTGAATCCTTCCCATGGCAGCTTTGCGAAGGGTGATTTGGTCGCCACTCGGCGATATCCGCGCCACTGTGTAGTACGTGCCATCCAGATTTAACGGTGTTTGTGCCGCAAATCCCTCGTCACGGCTAAGTGAACGGTCACCGTCAAGATCAATCTGCCCGCGCATGTTTGCCAGGTCTGAATAGATGCCATCGGCGTTGTCATCGCTGATCGCAATAATCCATGTCTTATCGCCAATTTGCAGCGATCCCGTTCGCTGACTGCCGCGGTAGTACATAAGCCGCTTATTGCCGATCCGCTTGGCGAAGGATGGACTGTAATAAAACCGCAACGCGTAAGTTTCTTGTTGACCGTCCCTGTAGCGAATCTTAAACGTAACCGGATTCTGCGCATCGCCGACATCTTCTTTGTTGCGGAAGTCGACGTCGTCATCGAAGGAAAATCGCATCAATGATTCCTTCTCACTCATCACGTCAAGTACCACATTGATCCGCGTTTCATCTCCAATTGTCCAGGTTCCGTAAAGGCGTTCGATACCGCGAGCGTCCGGCAGCATCCAAGTCCCCACCGGCGGCTCGGTCGCGAGGTCGAAGTGATTTGGGAGAAACCATCCGGGAATGGTATCAGAATAGCGCAATGAAGCCGTGATTTCGTTTTCAGATTCCTGGGCAGTAACGCTGCTCACCCAACCTAGGCAGGCAATTGTCGCAACAAAACAATATGGCGAGATGGATACAAACGTGCGGCAATTGCGCATCAAGGTAGACATTATTCCGCTCATTCATTGGTAGTGGAGAACCATTTCAGATACTCTTTGTGGCCTTTCTGCGGCTTTGCCTTTGCCTTCACAAAGCTAGCCCATTCGGGTGCGAGGTTCACCTGTCATCAAACGACATTGGGCATGACTATGGGCGGTAAGACTTTTGGCTGTTCCATAGAGCCCCTTTTATAGCTGCTGTATGCGCGGCGAACCAAAATTCGAGAGGGTAGCGGCGGTGGTTCGACCCGGATTTGATGAGCGAGTTTCCGAGGCACAAAACCGTGTTGCCCAATGGTGCAACCGCCACCCTAACGCAAGTTCGTTGTCCGCCTCCTAACTCCACGAGGTTGGACCGAATGCAGGAAGCCGATCCGCCCAGCCGCTTCGGTCTTCCGCACCTCGGCAGATTCCCCGTTTGATGCACACTTCCCCGAAAATGGTCCGAGGATCCGAGGAAACTGCGCCGAAGCGATCGGGCCAAGTCCGCGAGGGCGATGCAACCGATGCGATTTTAAGAACGGTGAGTCGATGGAGTTTGGGGCGCTGGCGTGCCGGATTGATTGAACAGGAGGCAACGGAGATAACAGAGTTCAGGTTTCATTTCAATAAATATCTGAAGGGGCAATCAGATGCATTGGCTGTTTTCAAGGGCGTCGGGGATGACTCATGACGTTATCGGCGCGGCAATCGAGGTTCACAAGGACAAGGGGCCTGGTTTGCTTGAATCCATCTATGAATGGTGTTTGACCAAGGAACTGGAATTGCGAGATCATGCCATCGCCAATCAGCAGCAGGTCACCGTCCAGTACAAGCAGTTTCAGCGTGAATATCCACTCCGATTTGATCTTCTTGTTGACCAGTGTCTGTTTGTCGAAGTGAAGGCCTCCGACTCAGTCCATCCAATCCACAAGGCTCAATTGCTCAGTTACATGAAGCTAATGGATATCCCACTGGGACTGATTATCAACTTCAATGTGCTCAAATTGACCGAGGGAGTATCACGGTTGATTCTCCCTGGGGCGAACGAGCCGTAACGATTCAAATCCGGGGCCATCAAGTTCCGACCTCCGTTTTCTCCGTTGCCTCCTGTTCAATCCATCGCGGCCAAGATCGATACCGACGCACGCCAACTCGCGGCCTTCGTGAGTTCGGGTGGACCAGCACGCCCGCGCGGAGCGGTTACCGTTCGGCGCGGCGGTGGCGGACACCGACGTGGGTTTCTGGGGAGCGCGATCTGCACCTGGCTGACACCGATTTGTATCCGTCTCGGTCACATTGCGTTCTCGAATCGTCATGGTCCGTTTCATCGAGCGACCTGGTTAGGATGGTCTCCCGTCGAGGAACGGTGTCAAATTCCGTGACAAATCGTTGGCAACGTTGGCAACGAGGAGCCAATGCGGATACCACTCGGATTCACCACTTCAGCCCGGTAATGCTTGAGCTACAAACGACTTACAATGAGGATTCAACCAACTCACAACCGCCAGTCAGCGAGCGAAAAACAGCTTCGAGTTTTGCCGGGGGCGCATTTTACAACGGATGCCCATTGTCGTTTCTCGCAAACGTGTTAGCCGGGCCGATGCAAACGCTTCGGCCCTTTTTGCGTTTGAGCCCCGTACTTCCGGCTGTCTTCCAAGTCTCGCAGCGATTTTCGCTTGTCTCGTCTCGTTCGGACCCAGCTTCGAGAAAGCTCCCTGTCGCCCGCCACCCCGCGCTCAACGGAGCACTCTCTGTGATGCTCTGGGGTAACAACGACACTCTGGTTAACACTCGATGCGGCCGCTGAGACCCGATTTCTAGAGAGTTAGAGAGCTCTCTGACGCCAACGTACAATGAGCGAATTGGAGGCGAATTTTCTTGGCTCTTCGTACTGTAGTCCGTGAGTTGGCGATTCGCGGAGCTGCAGAGAGGTCGATCGGATCCCCTACTTTGCCAGGCAAGGTTTTCTGCTGCTTCTCGCAGCGACATGGAGAAACAATATGCAAATCAGTCAGAAGAGCTGTCTGTTTCGAATCGTTGTGGCCGCGATCTGCGTCGCAACGATCAATTCCTCATTAGCCGCCGCTGAGATCTCATTCTCAACGTTATTGGGTGGCTCCGAATGGGAGCATGCACGAGACGTCTGCGTTGATGATTCCGGGTTCGTTTATGTCGTCGGAGGAACTCGGTCTGGCGATTTCCCTACAACAAAGAATGCCTTGCAGACCAAGCACGACAAGACGGGCGACAAGATCGGCTCAGGGGGATACTGCGACGTTTTTGTTTCCAAGTTCGACTCAGCAGGGAAACTGATTTGGTCGACACTGCTGGGCGGACCGAATTATGACCGAGCGTACGCGGTGGAAGTTGACCGCAACGGCTTTATCTATGTTGCAGGCCGCGCGGGTCCTGGTTTTCCCGTGACTGAAAATGCGTTTCAGCCAAGTTTCCAGGGAGCCGATGCTGGCATCTATGGAATGCAAAACGGGTTTGTCGCAAAAATCGATTCGGAAGGCAAAGCGATTGTATGGGCCTCCTATGTCGGCGTCGGTCTTCTTTGCCGAGACATTGCCGTCGATGACAACGGTGACGTGTATCTTCCCACCAGCTATTCGGGCAACGGCCCGCTGCCGCCAAAGACCTGGTTTGAGGGATCGTTTCAACCAACACCGGGTGGCGATTCTGATACTGGCGCGTTGAAGGTCACTTCGGATGGCAGTCGTGTCGTCTGGGCAACTTGGCTGGGCGGGAATGGTCTGGAAGTTCCAAACACAGGCATTCGCATTGATTCAGAGAAGAACGTGTTTTTGAATTTGACCACGGAATCAACGAACCTGCCAACCACTCCTGGAGTTCACGATCGTTCGCACAACGGAGGCAAGGATGCTTACATTGCGAAACTAAGTCCTGATGGTTCTCGTTTGCTTTACGGGACGTATTTCGGAGGGGCGGGCGATGAGTACGGCAACAGCACACACAACTTGGCGATCGATCGGCTTGGGAACGCCTACTTGGTAAATTCGTCTGACAAAGATGACATGCCGGTGACCCCGGGCGTCGTTCAACCGAGTCTTGGGGGCAAGCGTAGTATCGTTGCGTCAAAGTTCTCTCCGACCGGTGCATTGATGTGCTGCACGTATCTCGGTGGGAGTGGCAGCGACGGACCAGATGGCGTCTATGCGAATGCCGGTGGAGAGATCTTCTTTACTGGAACGACTTCGTCAATTGATTTCCCAACCTCGGCGGATGCTTTGCAAATCCAAAACTCTGGACAGAACGACGCGATCGTTGTTCGGTTGAGCTCTGATT
This sequence comes from Pirellulaceae bacterium, assembly GCA_963767665.1. GTDB lineage: Bacteria > Planctomycetota > Planctomycetia > Pirellulales > Pirellulaceae > Rubripirellula. Next base: position 643,416 of record CAVYFC010000008.1, on the reverse strand, counting down.
TTTCCCAGTTGAGTTTTGCGAGCTATCTGGGCGGAGAGAGTTACGATGATGGTCGCTCCTGTTTTCTCGACATCCAAGGCTCTTTTTACGTTGTCGGTTCAACGAACGGCCCCGGGTGGCCGAGCGTGCATCCAGCTCAAGAGGAGTTTGCCGGAGGAGGCGGAGGCAAGGAGCTTTGTTACCAAGGCGGCTGCTACGCGGGCGACGTCATCATCACAAAGATCAAGTTCTGACAATGAACGTCCATCTGGACGGTCAAAGAGAACACGCCAGTAGGTTGGACTGGTGTCCATTAGCAGGTCGACGCAATCGAAGGGCTGCGTTCAGGACAAATCAAAGGGGTAGGACATACCTGGGGTCAGGAGCAATCCTGTTCGGCCCGAACCTTGCGCGGTGCATTTCGAGCGGAGCCAGCGAGACGTTTTGTTGCATTCGCCGCGATCAGAACCGGTTGAACGGTCACGCCCAAGTCGCTTCATGTCTTCCAGATTCCAATCGACAAAGCGACCAGCGGCGATGTGTTGATCGGGGGGCGATATTCGAGCGGGGGATGTTGCATCGTGTACACTGGAGCGGCTCTCTTGAAGATAATCAGCACCTCTGCACATCGCGTTGAACTTTGAACCATCGGATGGACGGTTTTGTGGCCGCCAGCACGGACGCCGGACTGGGCGTTGTTCTAAGAATGGACGTGCTCGGTGATGTCGTATTGGAGGTACAGGAAAGTGTGGTTCTGTTATCGAATCGTCGTTGCAGTGTTCGTGTCCAGTTCTGTTTTGAGCTGCGCTGAGGCGCAGACAGAAACGCAGACACTGACGCAGCAACTACAACAGGAAGTGCCCGAGCGACTTGTCCTGGAAGCACGCGAGTCGGGGAACATTGTTCGGGGAGCGATTCTCTTTCACCAGGGAAACATCAACTGCGCCAAGTGCCATCAACCGGCGGCTGCAAAGGACCGTCTTGCCCCGGTCCTCAGCGGGTTGGGCAAGGAAGTCACCGACGCCTCGCTCGTTGAATCGATCCTGGATCCTTCCAAGGCGATTTCAAAGGGCTATGAAACCCTCAATGTGCTGACAGTGAACGGTCGTGTAGTCAATGGCCTGGTCGTTAGCCAGGATGACAACATGGTCGTACTGCGCGACGGCCAGGATATTGACAAGCTGCACAAGATCCCGCATGCGAACATCGATCAAACGAGTGCTGGCAAAGTTTCCTTCATGCCAAGCGGGCTGGCGGACCAATTGACCGGTCGACAGCAATTCCTTGATCTCTTGCGATACGTCATCGACGTCAAAGAACGCGGGCCAACCAAGACGACGACTCCAGGCCAATCGACTCCCGTTCGCAAGTTGACCTCCGCACTCAGTGGTGCGGTACTTATCCGAGAACACAACTGTGCAGCCTGTCACGAGTCATCGTTGATGGATTCTCTACCGGCGGCCCATCAAGGCCCAAACCTAAGGTGGTCTGCCCAGCGACTGAACCCGCAACATCTGGCTCAGTTCATTGCAGATCCTCACCAAACGAAGCCCGGGACCAGCATGCCTGCGCTAATGGGGCATTTGGATGAGTCGGCAAAGAAAGCAGCGGCCGGTGCGATCGTACACTTTCTGGTTTCAATCGACGGCAATGAATTTCAACGCTCGGCCCGTCCCCCTGATGATGACGCGGCTGGTGACGCCGTTGCTCGCGGTCGCGAGATCTTTCACAGTGTTGGCTGCGTGGCCTGCCATTCGCCTCGCGATGAAAACGCGGCCGAACAAGTGTTGGACGATTCGGTTGCGATGGGGAATCTCACAAACAAGTACGACGCGAAAGGTTTGGTTGCGTTTCTGGAAGATCCGCATGTCGCTCGACCGGGCGGATGGATGCCGAACATGCAGTTGACTCGTCGCGAGGCTCAGGATCTGGCGCAGTACCTGCTACAAGCCAACGACAAAGGGGCTTCAGAATTGGCTCCGTCATGGAAATTCGACACGACGTTGGTGGATCGGGGCCGGCAGCTGTTTGAACAACTCAACTGCGCAAAATGTCATTCTGGCGTAACGGAGCCCCAGCCTGCGCCTTCATCGTTCACAATGCTGGCCGATGCCAACACGGATAAAGGCTGCTTGTCCTCAGGCCCCGGAAACTGGCCAAACTTCGCGCTAACTAAAGAGGAAACATCAAACATCAAGGCTGCGATCGGCAGCGGACTGGGCCCATTGGATGATCAGCAAACCATCGATTTCACGCTAACGTCGTTTCGCTGCACCGCCTGTCACAGTCGCGATAACCTTGGCGGAGTCAGCCAGCAACGTCGTGGACACTTTCAAACCACAAATCTGAATCTTGGCGAACAGGGAAGAATTCCGCCAACACTTACCGGTGTTGGTGCCAAACTGAATCCGAAATGGATGCGCGACGTCTTGGTGAACCGACGATCGATTCGCCCCTACATGAAAACCCGAATGCCGCAGTATGGCGAAAAGAACATCGGGCATTTGGTTGAACTGTTTCAGGCAACCGACAAACTTTCTGAAACCAAGTTTGCCATCGTCGACGATCCGAAAGAGAGCCGAAACATTGGGCTGAAATTGGTTGGCAATCAGGGGCTCAACTGCGCTGCTTGCCACACGTACCAATACAAATTGTCCGACACGATGCCTGCGGTCGATCTGACGGAGATGGCCCAGCGTCTGAAGAAAGACTGGTTCTACCAGTACATGCTGGCTCCGCAAAAATTCAGTCCCAACACGGTCATGCCCTCGTACTGGCCAGGCGGCGTCGCGCTCCGCTCCGACATCGCCGGTGCTCCCGAGGATCAAATTGAAGCGATCTGGCAATACTTGTTGGAAGGCCGACAGGCCAGGGCTCCAGCGTGGTGTCATCAGAGAGCCGCTGGAAATCGTCGTCACCGACGAAGCGAGGATGTTGCGACGCCAGTATCCGGAAATTGGCAAACGCGGCATTGGAGTGGGTTATCCGGGTGGAGTGAATCTGGCTTACGACGCAGAGCAAATGCGCCTGGCCACGATTTGGAAAGGCAAGTTCGTCGACCCGGCTGCTGCTTGGTATGGACAAGGCAGTGGCAATGTTCGCCCGATGGGGCCGACGATCCAATTGGCCAAGGGGCCCGAGTTGTACGATGAGACGAAACCGACAATCGCGGATAACGGTCGACCGTTTTCACATCAGTTCAAGGGCTATTCCCTGGACGAAGAACGCCGGCCAACGATGCGATATGAATTCGGATCGATTGCCGTCGAGGACTACTTCAGTGAGTTCAAGGACGACTCAACAGGCCAGATGCAACTGCGTCGCCGCGTCAAGCTAACGTCAACCGAAGAACGCGACCAGCTTCGGTTTCGTTTGGCCAGCAGTGACAGAATCGAAAGCGAACGCGACGCCAGTTATCGAATCGGCAATGGACTTGCGATCAGCAGTTGTCTCGGGGCAGAAGCCCGAAATTGCCGACGGAAACTTGCTCTATCTGCCGTTGAAGCTTGCCCCACAGCAGCCCCAGGAGATCGTGATCGAGTATCTCTGGGAGTGACGTCGAAACGGCGTCGCAATGGTCTGCCACCACGATTGATTGCCTACACCAAAAGACGAACATGTTCACGATTTTGATAAAGACGCTCGCCGCGCTCTCCATTGCGTGTGCTCCTCAGACCGAACCGCTGGGTGAGTACTGGGGGACGGCGAAGAAGAGTCGAAGTACTACGAGCTGGTCGATGTTCCGCTGCCGAAGGAACTTGCAATCGAAGCGGGCAGCTTTGAAGTCATGCCCGACAAAAAGTCACTGGCCATCGCGACTCGCCGCGGGGACATCTTCGTAGCCGACGGTGTCTTTGACGAACATCCCGAACCGAAATTCCACAAGTTCGCCGAAGGTCTCGACGAAATTTTCGGGCATGGCGTATCGCGACGGTTCTTTCATCGCCACTCAACAGGCCGAAGTGACCCGCATCACCGACGTCGATGGCGATGGCCGTGCCGACCAGTTCGACACGATCAGCGATGCTTGGGGATTTCGGAACTACCACGAGTTTGCGTTCGGTTCCAAGCCGGATGCCGACGGCAACATCTGGGTCGCGCTCTGTCTTGTCCGAAATCTTACCACTCCGAAGAACCGTTTCGCGGTTGGTGCCTGAAGATCACACCCGATGGCAAAACGATCCCCGTTTGCAGCGGCATTCGCAGCCCCTGCGGCATCGGCCCCAACGAACACGGAGTGATGTTCTATGCGGAAAGTCAAGGGCCATGGAACGGTTCATGCAGTTTGAAAGTGCTGGAACCGGGCGGATTCATGGGCCATCCGATCAGCTTCAACTGGTACGATCTGGCACCCGAAATGGGACCGGTGCCGGTGAAGCCGAACACGCCCTCACGATTGGAGATCGAACGCAAGCGAGTCAAACAGCTTGTGCCTTATGCAGTCGTCTTTCCCTACATCAGGATGGGCCGCTCGATTTCCGGGTTTCATAGTCGACCGCACCGGCGGAAAATTCGGGCCGTTTGACCAACCAGATTTTCATCGGCGACTTCAGTCTAGGCGTCGTCATGCGGGCGACCACGGAGAAAGTCAACGGCGTCTGGCAAGGCGCGTGCTATCCGTTTCGAGAAGGCTTCGATACTGGGCTACTGGCCGTTCAGTTCACTCCTGACGGGAACCTGATCGCAGGAGGAACCAATCGAGGCTGGCCGGTCCGAGGCCCCAAAGCCTACGCCATCCAGCGTCTGGACTGGACTGGGTTGACGCCGTTCGAGATCAAGGAGATCAAGGCAAAACCGACGTGGTTTCGAGCTCGCGTTCACCAAGCCCGTCGATCGAGACATCGCCGCGCAGCCGGAGACTTATCAGCTGAAGACGTTCACCCACATGTATCGACAAGCCTACGGTAGTCCGGAAGTCGATCAAACTGAGCCCAGTGTGTCCGCGGTTACTTTGGCCGAGGATGCCATGAGTGTGGTAATCGAGGTGGATGGTTTGGTTCAAGGGCACGTTCACGATTTCTTTTTGCCCGACATGCGGTCGAGCGATCAAGACAAATTGCTTCATGCCAATGCGTACTACACGTTGAACGAAATCCCCAAGACTGTTGAACTGCACGAGGCTCAGCCAGAACATTCAGGCGAGTCGAAACCTTGGCTGCAATTCAAGGGCGGCGACGGTCCTGGTCAGGGAAAGCATGTGGTCCTGATCGCTGCTGAACAGGAATACCGCAGCGAACAGTCGATGCCGATGTTGGCAAAGGTGCTTGCAAAGCATCATGGATTCGATTGCACCGTTTTGTTTTCTGTCAACGAAAACGGTGAGGTTGACCCCACACTTCCGGCACCATTCAAGGACAAGAGCAAACGCCACAATATTCCTGGACTCGAAAAACTCGCCGACGCCGACTGTTTGATTTGGATGTCCCGATTCATGCATTTGCCGGACGATCAAATGAAACACTTTCATGATTACTTTGATTCAGGAAAACCCATCATCGCACTTCGAACCGCCAACCATGGCTTTCAACGCGGGAAAGATTACGTGGTCAAGAATCGCAGCGTCGGCCTGCGAGAGCTACTTGGTGGTGCATTTTCCGGACACCACGGCGGCTGGCATCGTGAATCAACTCGAGGCATTCTTGTTGACGATCAAAAGACGCATCCAATCCTCACGGGCGTCGGTGAGATCTGGGGAACTCCGACGTTTACCGCTGCCACCCGGATCAGCATCCGTTTCCTGAGGATTGCACGGCGCTGGTTCTTGGGCAGCCGTTGATCAACCTGCAGCCGGACGCACCGCCAAACACAAAGAAGGAACCACTGCCGATCGCCTGGACGAAAACCTGGAAGGGCAACCAGGATCGCTCGTCCAGGATCTTTCACTTCACGATGGGCTCCGCGGACGACTTTGCCAATGATGGCGTCCGCAGGTTGACCGTGAACGCGGTCTACTGGGGTATCGGTATGGAAGCGGAAATCAACGCCAGTCGATCCGTCGAAATCGTCGGTGAGTACAAACCGCTTGCCGCTGGATTCAACTACGAAAAACTGGGCGTGAAGCCACGGAAGCCGGAATTCTACAAGTAGCCCGTCCGATCATTCACATCTTATGCGGTCACAATGAAACAGCTTTTCAAATACGTCATTCTCCTTGTTGCCTTCGCACTGCACCTTGTCTGGTTCGCCCAAGTTCGAGCTCAAGATCCGACTTGGCAGGAGGAAGCCGCCGAGCGGCTTCGCGCGATCTATGATCGCAACGAGTTTCGTGCTTCGGACATCGATCCTGAATGGCTTCCCGATAGCTCCGGATACATGCTCCGCGAAAAGGATCCCGAAACAAACAAGCCCGTTGTCGCTCTGCTACGATGTCGACTCCGGAACTCGTAGCGTTGTCGAGGATACGGACTAGGAAAAGGCTTCTGTCGCCTGACGGTAGTCGTGTCGCGGAAGCGCGCAATCGAAAAGTCGTTGTACGTGACGTCGATGGCAAAGAAAGAATCGAGTTGACGGAAGATGTCGGCGATCGCGACATCTCGTATCGCGACCTGCGTTGGAGCCCGAGTGGCAAGTACGTTTCGTTTGTGGAAGCTGATAACACCGACGTCAAACAGCGATCGGTTCTGGTTCCGGGCGATCCATCTTACCCCGGTGTCGCGAAGCATCGGTTTGCCAGAGTCGGCGGAAAGCTGGCATCACTTCGTGTTGGCGTCGCCGACGTCGCGAAATGAAAAGGTCCGTTGGCTGCCACTCGAAGTTCCGGACGAAGGCTTCTATCTGGGCCAGGTCGATTGGATCAGCAATTCCGACGACTTGCTGATCGAAACCATGAGTCGCTTCCGAGACAAACGCGAATTTTGGATTGCCTCGATCGATGGAAAACTCAATCGCATCTACAGCGAAGTCAATGATGCCTGGGCCGTCGGCAGCCACGGAATCAACTCAGGAGCGAAATGGATTCGCGATGGCGAAGCCTTCGTCTTCATCAGTGAAAAGGACGGATGGCGACACGCGTGGTTGCTCTCGCGGGACGGAAAGACCGAAACGAAGCTCACCCCTGGTGAATTCGATCTGATCGATCGAGCTCACGTCGATGAAGCGGGCGGTTGGTACTACTTCTACGCTTCACCCGACAACGCGACACAAAAGTATCTCTACCGAGTTCCACTGGACGGCAGCGGAACTTTGCAGCGAATTTCGCCAAAGGACCAACCCGGCACGCACGAGTACGAGATTTCGCCCGATGCGAAATGGGCGATCCATACCTATTCAACATTGAACGATCCTCCGGTTGTGGATCTTGTTGAGTTACCTGATCACAAGGTGGTTCGCGTGCTGGACGATCACAGCGAGCTGCGCGAGAGGTTTCAGCAGCTGAACGTGCAACCCACCGAGTTTGTTCAGATCGACATCGGCGATGGGGTAGTGATGGATGCATCGCTCACGAAACCTCGCGACTTTGACGAGTCAAAGAAGTACCCTGTCTTTGTTTATGTCTATGGCGAGCCGTACTTGCAGACTGTCCTCGATCAATGGGGCGCAGCGCAGATCGATTTCCTTCGGGTCGTTGCAGACAACGGATATATCACGGTGTCGATCGACAACCGTGGCACGGCGGCACCCAAAGGCGCGGCATGGCGACGCTCGATCTTCGGTAGTCTTGGCCCGCTGTCCACCGAAGAACAGGCTGCCGGTATCCAGAAGCTGGCGGAAATGAAACCGTACATCGATCTGGACCGAGTCGGCATCTGGGGCTGGAGCGGCGGTGGCTCCAACACGCTCAATGCCATGTTTCGCAAACCGGATGTCTACCACGTCGGCATCGCCGTCGTACCCAAGCCACAACCCTGGCTCTACAACGCTTGGTTCCAGGAAATCTATATGCGAACCCGCGAAGTCAACGCCGAAGGATACGAACGATCGGCACCGATTAACTTCGCCGAAGGCCTCAAGGGCAAGCTGCTGATCGTCACCGGTTCCGGCGAAACCAATACGCACATTCAAATCATCGAAGGACTCGTCGATCGGTTGATCGAACTCGGTAAGCCATTTGATTACATGGTGTATCCCAACCGCGACCATGGACTTCGAGAAGGGACCGGGACGGTCGTCCACGTCCGCATGCTGATTCTGCGATATCTGATCGAGAATCTGCCTCCCGGACCACGGTAGCGCCATTTCTACTCGCCCGCTAAATCCATCAACGAGAATACCGTGTTTGATCAAACGAGAAGCTTAATACAAGCTTGGACGATCGGTCAGCGTATATGCTGGACCGTGGTTCTGTTGTGGATGTCAGTCATTAGTCATGCTGAGGAACGTCCAAACATCATCATCATTTATGCCGACGACTTGGGTTTCGGCGACCTCTCCTGTTACAACAGCGAGGCTCCCTACAAGACTCCGCGACTGGATCAAATGGCGACCGAAGGCATCCGGTTTACCGACGCCCATAGCCCTTCAACGATTTGTTCACCGTCTCGCTACGGGTTGTTCTCGGGGCAGCAGATCTATCGTTCCACCGGTCGAGGCGGTGGTGCATTCGAGGGCCCTGGTGGACCAAGTTACCTCAAGCCTGGAACGCTGACCGTTGCCCAGATGCTACAGCAACAGGGCTACCGAACCGGAGTTTTCGGCAAGTGGCACGTCGGACTTAGTTGGTTCGACAAAGATGGCAAACGTCTTGGCGGTGGTTTCAAGAATTCTCTGCTGATCGACTACGAGAAAAGCACGCCGCTGATTGATGGCCCCAATGCGCGCGGTTTCGACGAGTCTTTCGTAACGCCCAATTGTCCGAACACCGATCCACTTTACGTTTACATCGAAAACGGAATGGTGGTCACGCCTGCAAGCCAGCGGCACGATCCCAAGAGTCTGCCGAATCCAGGAGGCAAGTGGCGATGGGACAATGATGCCGGATGGATGTCGCCGGGCTATGACTTCATGAACGCCGATCTTCTGTTCTACGATAAGACGGAAGCGTTCATCAAGGACCATCGCCAGAAGACTCCTGACAAACCTTTCTTTGCTGTGTTCTCCACCCAAATCGCTCACGCACCGGTGTTGCCAGCCGAAGATTTCAACGGCGCAACGGAAGCCGGGCCGCGTGCCGACTTTGTTTGGGAACTGGACGTCCTGGTCGGGCGTGTGCTGGACCTGGTCCAAGAACTCGGCATCGATCAACAGACTCTCGTGCTGTTCAATTCTGATAACGGAGCTGAAACCGTGCACGTCAACTGGATGCGACAGGATCATCAGCACGATCCCTCAGGCGGATGGCGGGGAATGAAACGGGATGCATGGGAAGGCGGCCACCGCGTTCCCTTTATCGCTCGATGGCCAGGACACATTCCACCGAAGCAGGTTTCGGCACAGATGACGAACACGACAGACATCTTCGCAACGCTGGCCTCTGTCGTTGGTTTCAAGCTGCCCGATGATGTGGCGACCGACAGCTTTGACATGTTGCCCGTGATGATGGGGCAGCAGGATGAATCGCTGTCGGTTCGCCCGCACCTGCTCACGCAAAGTTTTCGCGGAGAATTCCAAATTCGCCAGGGACCATGGAAGTACCTGGATCACCAAGGGTCCGGTGGGAACAACTACGAAGCGAAGAACATGCAAAAGTGGGCCATCGCAGAGAAAGCTCCTGACGCACCGGGGCAACTTTACAACCTGGACGATGATCCTGGCGAAACGAAGAACTTGTATTTTGCGGAAGAAGCCAAACGGAAACAGCTTCAAGCTTTGCTGGCGAAGCTGAAGTCATCGGGCCGGAGCGCGCCAAAGAATCGCGTGCCATTCCGCAAGCTTGTCCCCAGCGCCCGCTAGGAACAAAAAGAACCAATTGCACATCGGCCTCTCGCTTCTTGTGAATACCTGCTGCCCTGTCTTCGTGAAGCCAAGCTCGCCGCAAGGCTAAGTCCCACGCATCGAGTTATCGAAGGGGTTGTCGCCTATCCAGGTTCAGCACATTGCACCGGGCAAACGCCCCGTCTATGTCAAGCCGGCGCTGAGTCTGATCGAAGCCAGATGCAAAAGGGCGAAGGAGAATGTGTCTGGGGTTCTAAATGGATCCGATTCATCGTGATCACTGGAACAATGGCGCGGGTCCAGTCGAAGTTGAAATTCGAGCGTCGGCTGATTCACGTGTGGCCTCCGCAACATGGAAAGGCCCTACGGTCGAGCGACCTGGCGACGTCGACGCGCGATTGTTTTTGCTCGACATCAGAACAACTTTCGGTAAGCCAGCGTCGTTCAAGGTCAAGTTGCGTTACGTCGTTTGCGACGATGCGAAAACGTTTTGCGAGCCAATGTCTCAAGAGTTCGAAGTCAGCCTGAAGCCATTGAACAATGGCAGTAGTCGGCCCAGCATTCTTTGGACAACATTTTTCGTAATGTCATCAAGCATGATAAAGACGGTGACGGCAAAATCACGGCGGAGGAACTCGGCGTGGGCAATATAGCGATGTATTTGACGCACATCGATTACAACTTGGACAATGTCATCGACCGAGAGGAACTCAATCTGTTCTACCTGAGGTACAACAACGGTCGCGGGATAGAAGAATCGATTCTCGATCTCTGTTGTTCCAGTTCTTCGCATCACCTTGCCGAACACCCGGCCACGTTTCGAGAATGCTATTGAATTACGTTGGTCCGTCGTGCATGGCTATAATCCAATGATCAGATCCCCGTTCAACCAATTCACAATTGAACGGGGCGTCGCCGAGACTGATCGGCGGCACCACAATCGACCCTATCACAAAGAATCCTCGATGCCGCTTCGCATTTTCTTACTCCTGGCTGTCGGCTTTGGCTCCCTAACGTCATCGACCAATGCGGATGATCGGCCGAACATTCTGTTCTTGTTCTCAGATGATCATGCGGTCAAAGCGATTTCTGCATACGGGGGTCCGCTCGCCGAAGTAGCACCCACACCGAACATCGATCGGATTGCCCGCGAGGGCGCTGTGTTCCTGAATTCGTTCTGTGCGAACTCGATCTGCGGTCCATCACGAGCCAACATTTTGACGGGCAAGCACAGCCACAAGAATGGATTCATGCGTAATGGGAACAAGTTTGATGCCAGTCAGTGGACGGTTGCAAAGGAACTTCAAGAAGGCGGCTACAACACCGCCGTGATCGGCAAGTGGCACCTGAATTCCGATCCGGTTGGCTTTGACCATTGGGAGGTGCTGCCTGGCCAAGGCAATTACTACAACCCAGTGTTCATGCAGATGAATGGGACTCAAAAGCGATTCGAGGGCTACGCGACGGACGTGACAACGGATAAAGCCGTGGCCTGGCTAGAGTCTCGCGACTCTTCGAAGCCATTTTTCTTGATGTGCCAGCACAAAGCACCGCACAGGACCTTTGCCCCCGCGCTCCGGCATCTAGGCTCCTTTGACAAGATTGAAATCCCAGAACCGCCAACACTTTTCGATGACTACTCGAATCGAAGCAAAACGTTGGCAAAGAATGAAATGGAAATTGATCGGCACTTCGATTGGGCCTACGACGCAAAGATCCGCAAGGACGAGCGGGGTGACGTGAAGTTGCCCGAACCGGATCGCTATGGAACGCCTGAATACAACCGAATGACGGACGCGCAAAAGGAAAAATGGAACGCCCACTTTGGGCCGAGGAACCAGCAGTTCTTGGCCGATTTCAAATCAGGCAAGCTCAGCCAGCGCGATGTCGTGCGCTGGAAGTATCGTCGCTACATGCGAAACTACTTGAGCACAGTGAAAGCGGTTGACGAAAGCGTGGGACGCATGTTGGCGTACCTTGACGAGAATGATCTCGCCAAAAACACGATCGTGATCTATTCATCCGACCAAGGATTCTACCTTGGCGAACACGGATGGTATGACAAGCGGTGGATGTTCGAAGAGTCATTTCGCATGCCATTTCTGGTTCGTTGGCCAGGTGAGGTGCCGCCTCAGTCGAAGCCAAAGGAGCTGATCCAAAACATCGACTACGCACCAACGTTTCTCGAAGTCGCAGGGCTCGACATACCAAAGCATGTCCAAGGAAGATCGCTTGGCCCGTTGCTTCGTGGGGATCCTACTGAGTGGCGTGACTCACTCTACTACGCGTACTACGAACTTGGAGAGCACGCGGTCCCACAACATTTCGGTGTGCGGACACAGACACACAAGTTGATCTACTTTCCGCAGACTGACGAATACAACCTGTTTGATCTCTGGCGCGATCCGATGGAAATGAGAAGCGTCCATGCGGATCCAGAGTATCGACTGACACGAGAAGAACTGGAGGCTGAATTTGACAGGCTACGCGAACAATTCGATGCACCTGATTTTGAGACAAGGTAGGCCATCTGGAATCAGCCGTAGCGAGGCACCCGTGAGCACGGGCGGAGCCGCAATGATTGAAACAAAGAATGCCGACTTTTTTGATTTTTCGCGGCAAATGTGGCTGGCTCTTGGAGCATGACCTTGATGGAAAATGCCGATCGCCAACAACACGACCAGTGTCTCCGGCTCTTTATGGAGCATGAGGAGGCGCTGCGGCTATTTATTCGTTCGCTGCTCATTCATCATGAAGAATGTCGGGAATTCATGCAGGAGGTGGCCGTCGTGCTCTGGCGTTAATTCGACGACTCGTACGAGCAATGAGGGCAAGCTACACGCACTTGCGATCCATCGCCCCAATGCTGAACGCCGATCATGGAGGACCGGGAGTTGAGCATTCACTGATGAAACCGATCTACCGGTCCAAGGCTTCGTCGCATGGTGAGGTGTCGAGACAGAACTGCGAAGACTCAATGTCGACCCGTTGACGGTGCACCTATCTCCCTTCTTTTGTCTCCTTAGGGGGCGGTGTTTCTCCCAGATCTGCTTCGATCGCGTGGATCGCCTCATGCAGCATTGTTGCGAAGGGAGTATCGTCGCCCGCGTTTGCCGCAAGGCTTCTAAGCGCCGGCAAGGCCAGCTGTGCTGAGGGCCCTAGTTTCGTAAGCGCGCCAACCGCGCCACCTCGATACGGAGGCTTGTCCAGAGCGGCCACCAGTATTTCAACAACCTTGGCAGAACCCTCGTTTTGGTCCACGAGGACGTATGCTGAAACAACACGTACTGCTTCGTGTTCGTCGTTGAGACCTGAGCGAAGAAAGGGAGTGGCTAACCCGCCCAGGCTCTCCAGGTTTCTCCGCGTCTCAATCGGAAAGAAGAACGTCGCACCTCCGGCCTCCTTCAAACGAACAAATCCACCACCGTTGGCAACATGGTCGAAGATCTCTGCGACGTAGGCACGTACGGCTTCCGTAGCTTCGGGACCCATCGTTTCGAGCACACTGCCCACCTGCCCACCGAGCAAAGGGTCGTCTTCAAGGATCTCCATGAACGCTGCAACGACATCACTCGAGTTCGGTCCGATTTGGGCAAGTGCCTGAAGCGTTACATCCCTGTCCAATGCGTTTTGTCGATTCAGGTGATCCAACAACATCGGCAGGGCGGCCTCGGCCGCGGGCCTGATTTGGCCCAGCGCTTGAATCGTCGCCCTACCGCGCGAATCCGCAAGGTCAGACGGATCCGTTTGACCGAGGAGTTTTATCAGGATTGGAACAGCGGCACGGGCGTCGGGACCAACACTCCCAATCGCGTTGATTATTGATGTATGGGTCGCATGAGTGAACGAGCCATCTTCCATGACAAGGCCTCGATGAGGGCAGGGAGTGCGTCCTTTGCATCGTTACTCATTCGCGCGACGACTTTTGCCGCGTCTTGCTTCAAGGGATCACTGTTGCTTTCCAACGCCCAAACTAGGGTTGCAACATCCATCGTCTCCTGTGGTGTATCAGCAGCGCGCTTGACCGCTTGCATTCTTGTGCGACGAGGGTAGTCCCGCCAAATAAACACGCCCGAGAAAAGCAGCGACATGCAAGCCAGACCAATGCGCAAGTGTTTTTTGCTCAAGTCATCCCTCTAAAGTGTACGGTTCAGAACGGCCTTTCTGACTTGCTGACGATTGTAACGGCAGGAACCCTTTGCCTCAGGTTTCGAGGTCGGAAGCAGAAATGCGCCCTGGCTGCCTTTTGTTGGTCGTCGATGCATCTTCCTAGAATATCGCGTAGCGCTCGATGAGCTATGGACTCCTGTGGACGAGTGGGTATTACCATAACAGATGGAGTGCAATTCGAAGTCTTCACGATCTGGAAATAATCCTGCAGAGACCGAAGAAGAACCAGAAACCACCGTAGACAGAAGAACTCTTCGCTTCTGAATTCTACGTAAACGATTACGAATCTCAGGAACGGCAAGATGCTCTTTGAACGAGTTGTGCGGGCCTCATCAGTCTGAAAGATTTCTTTTCGCAACAAATGTCCATCGTGAACGATCATCAAATTAGCTGACACATATTGAGAGCGTACATTCAGCGTGACCAAGCGAGCGAGGCTAACCGGATGAGAATGCAATTGAGAGCGAAGCAGCAGTGACGTTCGCAGGCCCTCATCGCATTGACGATTGGACAAGAGCAACATGGGTATCGCGGAAACTGTCGCAACGACAATCGTCGTCATTCACGCCAGCGTTATCGCGCTGGACATTGCTGGCTCGATCGCCGTCGTTACCAATCGTTTTCATGTTGCTCGGTTGCGGCGGTGGCAATGTCTTTATCTGTCAATTGTGTTCATCAAGAGCCTATCACTGCTCTTGATCGATGCATGCCCGCTGACAATCGCGGAAAACTATTGCCGGAGCCTCGGACAGCTCGACACCTCCTACTGCGGTACGTTCTTTTCGCACTATCTGCCGAGAATCCCCACTGAAGTCGACCTCGTGTTAACTTGTCTGTTGATGCTCGCAGGTTTCGTCGCCGCACTTCGAGTCGGTCATCAGCAGATTTTCACCTTCCTTGCTAAGCCGCATAATAGACGCGCAGACCGATAACCGAAGACCACGAGAATCAAACATGAATATGTTTCTTGCACACATGACGCCTGAAGCAAGCAATGCAATCGCGATCACGATGTTACTGGTCGCGATTGCAGTGATTGTTGTCGTTGTCCTCGTCGTTGTCGTGGTCTTAAAGCTGGTGAAGCGATGGAAGCTATGATGTTGAAATCCCTCGCCAACCGCCGCGTGCTCGTGGCGGCTCACTTTTTTGTGGGCGCGTTGCTGGTTTTCATCACACCGTTGCTTTTTTGCTTGATGAAACATGAGCAGGCGAGCGTGTATTCATTCCATCACTTCATGCCTTTGGTTCCATTGATTGGGCTTGGCTGGATGCTGCTTGGTGCGTTTCTCATTGCGGTTATACCTAAAATCGATCAGGTTGCCAGAGCAATCCATATTGCTTGGCTGTGCTCGGTTGGCTGCCTAGCTGCTCTTGGAACCGTCCTGATTTGCGTCGGTGCCTTATCCGCAAATCGCAAGCAATTCTTCGGGGAGGGTTCGATCGGCCAGTTCGGAGTCTACCTAGTCTTTCTTGGTGCAGTGTTGTTTGGCAACACCCTTGGCATGCTCTTCCTTCTACGGCACTTGCGTAGTGTTCAACCATGTGTCACTTCTCCTTCAAAGAAGACTCGATTTGCTTCTTCACTTGGTGCAGGGGCCCTGAGCATTCTGGTCACGATGCTTGGCCTCGCTTGGCAAGCTTCGATCGACCAGCAACGATTCAGCCAGCTTCAACAAACGCACGAGCAGCAGTTGCGGAACTATGCGTACGATAAGGGACCGGTGAAGTCGCTGGTGTTCTCTCCTGACGACAACTATTTAGCAACCGCGACAGAGTTTGACTATTTTCATTGCGGCATTCGAATATGGGATGTCCAATCAGGCAGACTGTTACAAGAACTGGACGGTGGACCGAAGGTTCTGTCACTCTCCTTCACGCCCGATTCGGCGAGTTTGATTGTTTGCTATGAGGACCAGTGGAACAGCGGCGGTTTCACAATCTTCAATTGGGAAAAAGGTACGGAGGAGTTCCGGAATAGTGACCATCGGATATCGAGTGTTGCGGTTTCAGCCGACGGGAAGGTTCTGGTGGCATGTGGAAACGCTGGGTACGGGAACAGTTCGCTGGTGGCACCGTTCACGGTTTGGAACTTGGCTACTTTCACAAAAGTTTTTGAATCGACGCCAAAATATGGATACGTCAGTGCCGCATTTTCAGCAAGCCAAACACGGTTGGCGATGAGGCGACAGAAGGAAATTGAAATCTGGCCCATTCCATTAAACGCCGAATCGACTCTCGTTCGATCCTGGGACCCGAGAATGGGAGGCAACGATGTGACAGCCGTTTCATTTTGCGGCGATGACACGAAGGTAGCGGCCAGCAGTGTATTTGGCTCCAAGGTATGGAATCTATCTGAGCCAAGTGAAGACTCGGACGACGCCTCGAAACTACCAACAATTGGACCAACTAACGCCGCGGCATTTTCGGATGACGGTTCACTGCTTGTGGTCGCCAATCAAGAGCAACTGGTCCAGGTCGTCGACCTTGAAACGGAAACGCTTTCTCACGAGTTCAAAGCTCCTTTCTGGGTCGAAGGACTGGCGATCTCTTCGGGCAAGAATCTGATCGCAGTTGGCGGTCATCGCCAAGTCGTCATCCTCGATGCCAACACCGGCGCACTCATCAAGGAATTGGCCCAGGGTGATCGACGTTAGCGGAAATGATGCAGATTTTTCGAGACGTAATAGTAGTCGGCGAGACTCCCGATCATGAGTCTCGATACTTGCAGCGTCGAACTATTCGGAGCCTTCACGGCCCAGCCGCTGCCGCTTCCATCATTTGGGCCGTAATCTTCGATGCATCATCAAAAGGCGTACATCGATCGTCTCGCAAACCTTGGATTGCTGTGGCAAACCGTTTGTCTTTTTTTACCGGTGACGTTACGAATAAAGATACCCACAACTTGACTAGGATGTTACCGCCATACCTTCAGGGTTTCTTCCACCAAGGCGACGATGATCAGTCACCGCTATCGTGATGAATGGCTCTAGCGACAGTTGTCGCCTGGATCGGACCGAAGTAGTTGCGGAAATCTGGTGACTCGCTGAGTTGCATCGTCCTCCTGCGAATTGAAGGGCCGCCAAACCGCAGCGATTCAACAGACCGACGCACTTTACGCAAATTTCCAACATCCGTCGGATTCATCGTCCGACGCGGTTTCATCGGCCCCCGCTTGAGTGCGGCTGTGTGAACGACCGTTAGTCGAAACCGCTTGTTGCTAACATGCGGCGGGCACATCGACCGCGCGGAGATCTGCAAGCTGTAGTCCCACCGCAGAGCTTGGCTGCAATGGAAGATCTCGATGCCTTGGGAGCTTCTCAGATTTGGAGGTTTCAACGCCGAAGTTGGACCATCCGCGGTGACTTACACCAAGGGCCAACTGCCGTCGGTCTTGGACACCGACGCGCGATACGTATGCTTCGATTTCTCGCTTGCTGAACACATTCGCCGCGATCCCAGCGTTGATCGGCTCATCCGAACTCTGCCCCATTCCCGAAACCTCTCTGGCCACGCATTTTTCAGGAATCGCATCGCGGTGTTTGCATAAGTAACCCTGAGGGAGCCGTTTGCTTCGGCTCGGTGTGCTTGCAGCGTCAACGATTGAGCGAGTGGATGAAAAGTGATTCGCCGGTGACGGCAGTTCAAATTCAACAAGTGGCCGAATTGCTGGGGCTGGCCGTACTTCGTTGGCAGCGTGAAAGGGAAAGGTCGGAGAAAGTCCTGTGCCTCTCTACCCGAGCAGCTTGAGTTGTCGCCAGAGACATCGCTCTCTGTGACTGGTCGCAGAGACCCGGCAACGTGCTCGGTCGTGGCCAATTCCGAATCCTCAATTGGAAGCAATAAGAAACCGAACTTCGCATAAAACCCATCGGCTGATTCCCCTTTCGAATCCACGACGATAACGGTTGCCCCAATTTCGTTCGCAATGCGAACGCAGCGTGTCAAAGCGTCCGAAAGCAGTAAGCCTCCGGCACCAGGAAAAGAGACGTCTCGAGCTAAACGTCCGATTGGAATTGCAGGAACCTCCGGATAGCGAGGAAGCTTCATTGCCAAGGTGAGCGGCAGCGATGCGAGTTCAATGGAGGTCGCGGAGAGAGATCTTGAACTGGTATTGATCGAAAAAAGGAACGCTTCGGGGCGATGTTGCCGTCTCAGTTGCGGCTATAATCTTGCTGTCCAAAAATACTCGCTATGAAATCCGCCATGAACATCTCGCTGCTTCGCTGCTTCAACTTCATCGTCTTCTTCCTTGCCGTTCAACCTTTCGTCACCGCCGATGGTGAGGTCGAAGACGGGTTTACGCAATTGTTCAATGGCCGTGACTTGAGCGGATGGATCGTCCCGGAAGGAGATGGTGGTCACTGGAAAGTGCTCGACGGAGTGATCGACTACGATTCGCGGAGTGAAGCCCAAGGAGACAAGAACCTTCGCACCAAAGATGAGTTTGGCGACTTTATCTTGAAACTCGATTGGCGAATCAAAGAAACGAGTGGCCTTTACGACGTCCCCATCGTGTTGAGCGATGGCAGCTACTTGAAGGACGCTGCCGGGAAGAAGATCACGATCAAAACACCCAATGCGGATTCGGGGATTTACCTGCGAGGTTTTTCGAAGGCGCAGTTGAATATTTGGTGTTGGCCTCTGGGTTCAGGCGAGGTGTATGGGATCCGCAATCCTGATTCAACACCGCCCGAAATCCGTGCCGGCGTGACTCCGAGATTCAACGCGGACAAGCCCATTGGCCAATGGAATACGTTCACGATCATCGTGGTCAAGGATCGCGCCACCGTACTGCTGAACAACCACATGGTGCTGGAGAATGCAAAGCTTCCGGGGATCCCCGAGCGCGGCCCGATCGTGCTTCAGCATCATGGCGGTCCCGACAAGAACGGCGATTTGCGCCCCGCTTCGAGTCTCGTTCAATTTCGCAACATTTGGATCAAATCCATCGATCCGTAGAAAATGGCTACTGAATTCGCGCACCAATTGGTCCAGTGGTTGGCCCAACTTGATGCGCGGAAATGTATCGGCAAAGTTGAATCCCGGTGCCATCGATCGCTATCTGTATCTTACTTTCTATGAACACTTACTACAAACTTGCCTTGATCTCTGTAAGCTGCTGCTGGTTAAGCGTGGCGCAAGGTCAGGACGCCGATTGGCCAGATTATCTTGGGGGAAAGCAGCGCGATCTGTATTCGTCGCTCGACCAGATCAACCGTGGCAACGTCTCGGGGCTGAAAGTCGCTTGGACATATCGAGACCGGGAATGAGGCCGAGTATCAAGCGAACAACCTGATTGTGAGCGGGGTGCTCTACACGCCGGACTGCGACGCGAAAGGTAATCGCGCTCGACGCGGCCACGGGAAAGAACTCTGGCAATGGGATCCTGCAAACGAACACACTGGCGCCGGTAGCCCGCGGCAACGAGGGTTGGTCTTATTGGGCCAACGAAACCGGTGGGGAGCAGCGCTTATTCACTGGGGTAAACGGCTTCCTATTCGCCATTGATCCGAAGACTGGCGAGACCATCCGTGAATTCGGCCAGAATGGCTCGATCGATCTTGGTTCGGGCCTCAACACGCCAGGCGTTACCTACGAGGACCTGTTGATTGTTGGCGGACTTGGTGGAAAGGGATCCGTTCGAGCTTTGGATGTCAGAACTGGCGAGCAACGTTGGATCTTTCATTTGATTCCACGTCCTGGCGAAGTGGGCTACGACACCTGGCCCGAGAACGCTTATGAAACTGCGACTGGTTTGATGCCCTGGTGCGGACAATCGCTGGATGAAAAACGTGGCATCGTTTACGTCGCGACCAAGACGGCTGAGCCTGATTTCTATGGAGGTCAACGACATGGCAGTAACTTGTTCGCCAACAGCATCGTCGCGCTCAATGCCGCGACCGGAGAACGGATCTGGCATTTTCAAATCGTGCATCACGATCTACTGGATAAGGACTTGCCCTGCCCGCCGGTTCTGCTCACCGTGAATCACGATGGTAAGCAGATTGATGCGGTTGCGCAAGGGACCAAACACGGTTTGCTATTTGTGTTCGACCGCGTCACAGGTGAACCACTCTGGCCGATCGAAGAGCGACCGGTTCCTCAGTCCGATTTGGTCGGCGAGCAGGCTTGGCCGACTCAGCCGTTCCCTACCAAGCCACCGCCGCTGATGCGGCAGGCCTACACTGAAGAGGATGCATCGAACATTTCACCAGAAACTCATCAGATGACTTTGGACCGGATTCTTGCCGCGCCAAACTTCGGGCCTTTTCCTGCGCCGAGCCTGAAGGAGACGGTGATGTTTCCTGGATTTGATGGCGGAATGGAGTGGGGTGGCGGAGCCGCTGATCCCGAGGGGATCTACTACGTCAACGTCAACGAGATGCCATGGCTGCTGCAAATGATCGAGACCCGTCATGCCGATGGCTCCGAACTGGCTAGGGGCGAACGCGATTACATGCTCTATTGCGGCGTGTGTCATGGCATGGATCTCAAGGGCAATCTTGAACTGAAGTTCCCGCCGCTGTTGGACATTGACAAACGAAAGACGCGTGCCGAGATCGAGCAGATGACGCGGCAAGGTCGTGGGCGCATGCCCTCTTACGACGACGATGCCGGAGGCAAAGCGCGTGGCAATTCTCGATTACGTGCTCAGTAAAGGCGTGCCACCCAGCGAGGCTCGTGACGAGGCAAAGACAGCAAAATCCAGCCGCTATTGATGCTGACCAAAGACCAGCCTATGCCTTCGGAGGATTCCGTCGATGGCTGGACGATCAAGGCTACCCTGCGATCAAGCCACCGTGGGGCACCTTGAATGCTGTTGATCTCAACACGGGCGAAATCAAATGGAAAGTTGCATTGGGCGAGTATCCCGAACTGACTGCCAGAGGAATTCCGCCAACGGGCACTGAGAACTACGGCGGCCCGCTGGTGACAGCCGGAGGGTTGATCTTCATTGGAGCGACTGCGGACGAAACCTTTCGCGCCTTCGACAAAGAGACGGGCGATATTCTATGGAAAGCGAAGCTGCCGTTCGGAGGTAACGCTAGTCCAAGCACCTACATGGTGAGCGGACGACAGTATGTCGTCATCTCGGCTGGCGGCGGCAAAAGCGGGCGACCCCGTGGCGGAACTCTCGTCGCCTTTGTTTTGCCAGAATGAAATCGAGCCAGCCAAACCGATTTGCTCGCTTGACCTTGGGTTATGTGATTCGGATCGAGAACGAATTCGAGGGACTCGCCGCTGCGTCCGAACGATGCGATGAATACGGACCGCATCGCCGTCAATGGTAAACAAGACGCGAAAGACATTCGTCCTACGACCAATGCGCAGCTCTCGTACCATGTGGACGCCTGATCATCGCCACGCTTAACGGTAGTCCTTTTCCAGATCAGCCATCGCGTGCTGATGCATCATGACTTTGTGAGTTGATGACTCATGCATGCGGAGCATGGACTCGCAGTCGTTACGGAGCAGTTGGAATCAGCAACCCGAAGTTATCGACCAGGATTTCTCCCGCATCGTTGATTGCGTTGCAACGGCGGAGCAACCGGGATGCCCCCTTTGGCAGAGTCTTCTCAAGGAAAACTAGCTCGCTGTCGTCCTTGGTCCAAATCACTGCCACCGACCTCACATATTCTTCTCTTTTCTTCGTTTCGACATCAAGACAGTCCCCCTGCGGCCACTCCTTTTGCGTTGATGTCGGCAGCGTTTCCGGCAGGCTCACTCGGCGAGAGAATCGAAAGGGAATGCGAAGTGGATCCAGACCAGAATGTGCGAAGACCGTTAGACAAAGAGTCCAAAAACATGGCCTGTCCCCATTCGCCCCCATTCGCCCGTCGATACGAACGAATCCATCCAACAAGGCGCGGGGTCGTCTCGATCTCGACATTGATATCCGCTGCCTGTTCCATCGGCGCCATCAACCGAATCGCCGGTAGGCTTCCGCGGCTTGGAGCCTTTCTGCCTTGATCCGGCCGCCAGACAGTTTCTCACCATCCGGATCAATGTAGACGCGGCCGCTGCGATTGTTCTTCGGATCGACATCCAAAACGTGGATGTTGAAGATGAATCCTTCGTCGCTGGATGCTTTGAACCAGTGGACGTTGTCCTTGTGATCCGAAACAGTTGAGTACTGGCCCGGAGTGAACGTTTGATCGATCGTCGGTCGGATGATCATGTGCTCTTTCGTGTCTTCCAGTCGGTCGTAGTGTTTGCCAGCGAATTCGCCTTGGAGCACTAGAAATGCGGTGGCCATATTGTTGTGACCGTGGGGCACAACGGACTGGTCTTTACGAAAGCGCGAACATCTGGTGTCCGAAAACCAAGTCGGTTGGCAACCCCTCCACCTTGGGAAATTTCGCGCGGAATGAAAGCTCACCACGTTCTTTGAACTTCAAATCTTTGGTCAAGGTTGGAAAGTCGACATAGGAGAGGAATTCGGTCAGATCGACTTGCGCAAAAAGATGTTCGACCTGCTGCTGCCAATCGGTTTGCTTGAGCGTTTGGCCCTTCAGATCATGGCTCATCTGATTGACATCGGCGAGCCATTTTGCAGCGATCGGTTTGAGCGGGCGGGCCAACGCGTCGGACCCCAGGACCGTTTCGAGCAAGGAGAAGGTCAGCAGAGAGCCGAGGGTCTGCTTTGCGAAGTCACGACGGTCCATGGTTGTTCCCCTGACGATGAGATCGGAGATTCCGAACGGGGTTGGCGCCAACACGCGTTCTGAACGTTTCCTGATCATGCTTGAATAGGCCAATCAGAAATATATCTTGATTGGAGGCTGCCCGCACAGTTGACCACCCATTCTTCAGCTTGGGCGTCGAGGGAAAATTCCTTTCTGAGAAACAGGAGCGCACCGGAGATAACGCCGGTGTCGAAGCCAAAAAGCAATCCTCCAGTTGCCGCAACAGCTGAGATCGCGAACACGAGCCTTTTGTTGATGCTGCCGGAATTCATTGCGAGCCCGCGTCGTCGAAAATGCTAGCTGGATAGCGCCACTCTTGTCGACTTCTCCGAGTATCCTAACCCGAAGCGTGAGCGAGGCGAATTTGGTGCGCCCTGTTTCCTCGCTTACGCGTCGGGTTACTTTTGGCCGCCAAAGTGGCGCTGTCCAGATAGAGCATTTTCAACAATCATGTGACCCCTTTTTGGGAGATGCCCACGTCAAAGATGAAAATGCACTTATTGAGAACTGCAGCCGATACGATACGCGATCGCATCGACTCAGGATTCCAAATTCACGGTCGAGATCGAAAGTTGATTTTGACGATGAGCTCGAGAACATGCTCGAATCCGCCTCGAAATCCATCGTGTTGCCGACCTTTGAGTCTGCGCTTCATCAATGTGAGCTCAGGAACAATGGCCGGAAACAATGGAGACAGGCTAGGATGGTATGTTCACGATTCTTACCTGTCCCCTTCTATCTCACTTCGATCACCCGAGGCGGCAGTTTCAGAATTCCCCGTCAACAACAGGCGGCGACGGCGTTCCACCCGACTTGATTGCCAGCGGCGAAATGCAACTCACCGGTAGGGCGGGAAATTGTTTGCCTTCGTCGTCCCGCTTTGCAAGCTGATCAATGGGTTTCGCCTAGCTTACAGCGTTTGAATGTGTGGTCTACAATTCACCGTTTGCCCGATGTGAACCGTGTGTGAGCCAGGTTGATGCAGTTGAATCCGCCGTCAGGCCAGAACGCCATCAGTGCGGATCAATCGTCCCAGCTACTGCAGCGATTGCTTGACAACCTGGAAAAGGTAATTCGCGGCAAGCGTGATACCTTGCAACTCTTGCTTTGTTGCCTCGCAGCGGAGGGGCATGCCTTGCTCGAAGACATTCCCGGGACGGGGAAGACGACGCTCGCCAAGTCGCTGGCTTTTTCGATGCAATGTGATTTCAAGCGAGTCCAGTTCACTCCTGACCTGTTGCCAACCGATATTCTGGGAGCATCGATTTTCAATCCGCAGCAGGGGACGTTCCACTTCAACCCCGGCCCAATTTTCGCCAACGTACTGGTTGCCGATGAGATCAACCGCGCATCACCGCGAACACAGTCGGCGTTACTCGAAGCAATGGGTGAGCAACAAGTGACAATCGACGGGCAGACGCGACCTCTTGATTCACCGTTCCTCTGCATTGCGACTCAGAATCCTGTCGAGTTCCACGGAACCTATCCGCTGCCGGAAGCGCAATTGGATCGATTCTCTGTTCGTTTGGCGCTGGGCTATGTCGGTGAAGACGAGGAACTGCGGATCCTGGAGACTCAGCAGCGTGGCCAACCTCTTCATGATATCCAGCCGGTCGCCAGCGCCGACGAGATCATTGCCCTTCAGCAGGCGGTTCGGAACGTTTTGATGGAAGAATCGGTGGCTCGGTACTTGATTCGACTGGTGGCAGCTACCCGCGATGCAGATCGGAGTTCAGCTTGGCGTATCGACACGTGGTTCTCTGCAGCTGGCACGAATGGCAAGGGCTTTCGCCCTGATCCAAGGACGAGACTACGTGCTGCCCGAGGATTTGAAGCGGCTAGCCGAACCGGTCTTGGCCCACCGTCTGGTGCTGGATACCCAGTCCCGCTATTCGGGTGCCGACAAGTCGACGGTGATCCAGGACTTGATCGACAGGGTACCCATTCCGCGTTGACGTGATGGAGCAAGAGTATGACGCGTCGACGTCGCTGGTCCTTTTGGATGCCACCTTTGGAGCATCCTCCCATCCTGGCACTGGATGATCTCTATCGGGGCCGTCTTACCGCTGGAGGTCGTGTGCTGCTGTGGGGCACCCTTGCGACGGGACTTGCTCTACTAGCCGCACGTTCCACTCCGATGGTGCTGGGCTTCGGCTTTTGCACATCCGCGTTGTTGCTCTCCGCAATCATCGGCTCTCTGTTTCGCCCCAAGTTAAGCATGACCCGACGGATTGCGGCTTATCCAACGGCCGGGGCAGAGTTCAGTTATCGAGTTGACGTTGAAAACGTCGGCAAGCGCACTGCGCATCACGTTGCTGTCGAGGAGCGCGGGCTTCCACCAGAGCTCCGACCAATCGGTCCTCCACCCGTGATTGCCGAGCTAGCGCCCGGCGAGCGTCTAGCCGTCACCTTACGGCTCTCATGTCTTCGCAGAGGCGCCTACGATTTGGAACGATTGCAAGGTGCCTCAACGCTTCCGACGGGACTGTTCAAATCAGGCAAGAAGCTGCGCCAATCCGATCGATTGATTGTGCTTCCACGTGTCACCTCGATCGAAAACTTTGAACTTCCCCACAGCAGCAACTATCAACCTGGTGGAATTGCGGTGGCGTCGTCTGTGGGCGATTCGCCTGAGTTTCTAGGAACCCGAGACTGGCGACATGGCGATCGGGTACGCGATATCCATTGGCCTTCCACGGCGCGGACTGGCCGGCTGATCGCCAGGGAGTTCCGAGAGGAGTACTTCGTTCGGCTAGCCGTGGTACTGGACGTCGAAGCACGTTCGGCGCGGGGCGAACAACAATTGGATCGAGCGATTTCGCTGACCGCAGGCATCACAGCGGTCCTTTCTCGAATGGACTACATCGTCGACATCTTCGCCGCCGGCACGGATGTGTATCGACTGCAGGGGGGGCGGGCCTTGGTGTCGTTCGAAAACATCTTGGAGGTTCTGTCCTGCCTGGAATCGTGCCAGCGGATGGATACTCCGGCACTGGAAGCGGTGTTGTTACCCGAGGCAGCAAGTTTGTCCGCTGTGATCCTGGTAATGATGGAGTGGGATCGCGAACGAGCCAAACTGGTGCGCCGTTTGAAATCTCGTGGCGTCGCGGTTCGCATTTTCATGACACGCCCGGAAAGCCGACCTCAAGGACTCGAACCGGACGAATTTGTCGAGGCGTTCCAATGATCGGGGAATCCAGTTTGCCGAAACGTTTGCTGGAACTGCTTCCGGTGCTAGCCGCGATGGTGTTTCATGCGATCACGTTTGAACGTTGGCTGCTGGTCATTTCAACCGGGCTCGTGTTGCTAGCCGCGGTTTTGTCGAACGTTTCCGCCGGTGTATCGATGCGGCGTGTGATCGTCGCGGGCGCGATCGGACTGACCGCTGGCGTTGCCTTGATGATGACGAGCGTACCGCCGCCGGGCCCGATGTCCCCTTTGTTGATGAGTGCGACAACGGGAGCGGCGCTAGGCCTGGCAACCTTCTTTGCGATCGGTAGGCGCATCCATGCGGCCTGGATTTGCTCCTGGTTGCTCGTCGCCTTGTCGGCCAACGTGGAATCGTCGCCGTCAGCGAACCTCGCGTTGATCGTCTTTCTTGCCGCTTCTCTCGTCGGTGCCGCATCGATGGCAAGGGTCTTCGACGCAGGGCCTCGAGTGGTCGCGGCGCTGGGTCTGTTCGTCTTGCTGGTCGCTTCCACCACCTTCGGCTTTTCGGCGGTCGCAAAGCGGCTTGACGGAGTGGTTCAGGGGGCGATCGAAGGTTTCTTCTCCACCGGCAACCTACCCAAGGTTACAGGGATCGGTAATGAAATCCTGATCGGATCTCGCAGTTCGATCACCATCTCTCAGCAACCACTGTTCGAGCTTTCCGCTGAATCGGGACGCTTGCGAGTGCAGGTGATGGATCGTTTCGACGGCACACGCTGGTCGACCTCCTCGGAGATGGAATCGGATACGCACAGCTTAGCGGAAGCTCCGGTCTACCCGGACGCGGCCAGAGAACTCGAGATGCTGCTGCTTGATGACCCGGGCGGTAAGTTGCCATCGCCCGGCGGAACATGGAACGTCCGCGGTGCGGAAGCCTACTTTGAAGGAGGCTGGGTGCTGCGAGGCAAGCCACAGGGACCAACGATCGGAATCATCGGAGACGAATTCGAAAGACTTCCAGCGGAGTCGACACCCCCATCGCATCTTCTCGAAGTCCCGGTTGATTTGCGCGCGGGTTTGGCATCGCTCACCAAAGAACTTGTACGTGGCGAGGAGACGCCGATCGCCAAGGCAAAAGCGGTCGAACGATTCTTCCAGGACAATTTCGAGTACTCACTCGACACCAACCTGATGAGTCCTGAGCACCCGCTGATTCACTTCGTCCAGCAGCGGAGCCCCGCCTATTGCGTCTACTTTGCCAGCGCGATGGCGGTGATGTTGCGCATGGAGGGAATTCCCTCGCGTCTGGTCAGTGGCTATGTCCCCGGTGAAACCAACCCATTGACCGGCCGTGTGATCATTCGAAGGCGAGATTCGCATGCATGGGTTGAAGCCTGGCTGCCGGATGAGCAGCGATTCGTCGCGTTTGATCCGACCCCAGGTCGTTCCCGCGAGCAAGTCATTGGAACCGCGAGATCACCGGGGCGAGTGTCGGCGCTATTCAGCGCGATCAGTTCGTTGCTTCGCCGAGCTTGGCTCCATGGCAGACATGATCCGGCGGGCGCTCTCGAATCTCTGTGGCGCTCACCACTCGCGTGGATGTTGGCATGGATCTCGCTAATTCTGCTATTTCGTCGACGTTGGATGGGGCGTCGAGCGACCGCGAAGGGCTCGACGCGCGGTTCCATTGACGGGGAATTGCACCGGATCTATCAGCGCTACTTGAAATCTTTACGACAGTCGGGTGTGACGCCGCTTCCCACGGAAACGGATGACGAGTTGATCGAGCGATTATCGGAACGAGGTGATCGCGAAAAAGCGGCCAGGGCGCGAGACTTCATTGCGAAATATCGCCGAGCCCGCTATCGCGGCGAAACGATCCAGGAACGCTTGATCGAGTTAGCCCAACTGAAGTAGCGGGATCGCGAGGCAATCCTGTAGCCGAGCCTCTCCGAGGCTCGGATGAATGCGGCAAAGCCGCGCGGAATGACAGTCTTGGAGAGATCGCCCTACGGTAAAGTGGGGTTGTTCAGATAGTCGCCGATGTGAAATGCAAAACCGCTCTCGTTATCGAGACGCGAGGCGACCAAGTGAATGCCAGTGAGTCTATGCCGACGGACTGACATAGGATGCACGCTGGTTTGAATCGTTTCGAGTCGCCCAGCGGGCCGCGCTATCCGCAAAATGGGGCGTCTCCTCCTCAATGTGGGCCTCGGTCCAGTAGGACAGGCGAATCAATAGTGATGCAATCAAGTAGAAGGGGTTCAGTCTCGCGCCAACCCTGCAGGTGAACTTCGAGCGTTCCGCGTCGAGCGATTCGACTTTCATATCCCAAGTAACCTGGAAGGTCATCGGAATGAAACCGAGGAAGCGTCCCTTGGTTCGCGGGCTGACCAGGAAGACATGTTGTGGCTCCATGATCTCTTCGCGATAGAGTTGGGTCATGAAGAAACCCCCGCACATCTCGTCATTACGAAAGACCAATCCGCCATCGGCATCGCGATAGACATACATCTGCTTGTGAGCCTTGGTCGCGGGCGTACAGGCAATGTATTCCTCGTTGGGAAAATGGACGATCCAGCCCGGAAGATCAAACCTTTCCGCTGGTAGATCGACGATCACGGAGACCATTGCTTGGAGGTTGTCGGGCTTTGCCATGAGTTCGTTTTCCGAAGTTTGGTTGGATCGCGTAGGAGGAGAAACCTGTCAGTCTGCATGCTTACACTTGCTTGTAGCCGCCAGCGACCCAATCTTTCACAACCTCCGCAAACTGTTGGTGCTGGTCCTGGTAAGAAAAGTGCCCGCAATGCTCGAAAACGTGCAGCTTGCTCCGCTTCAATCTCTGACTGAGACGTTCTGCGTTGTCGACCAGCAGCAGTTGGTCTTGGTCACCCCAAAAAATGAGGACCGGTTTGTCGATCTCGGCGAGTTTGGGATCCACCG
Source organism: Pirellulaceae bacterium (assembly GCA_963767665.1). GTDB lineage: Bacteria > Planctomycetota > Planctomycetia > Pirellulales > Pirellulaceae > Rubripirellula. The sequence continues at coordinate 614,677 of CAVYFC010000008.1, read as the reverse complement.
ATGCCAGACTCTCGGGGTACTTCTTGAACCATAGGGTGACCGGTCCGATGCGACCGTCATACGATTCGATGTAATCAGAGATCTCCTCGTCGTTCGGTACGTAGTTGACGTAGCAGAGCTGGTTTGCGGCATGCACAAATGTTGCGGCACCGGTAACCTTGAAACCCAGACGCCAGAATCCAGAGTTGACGGCCTTGTTGATGATGCTGCCGTTCTTCGACGGTGCGATCCCAGGACCGTCCCCGATCATCAAACTTTCGACGTCATTGGGGAAGTGAGTCACGTAGTGGAGTGCCGCCGCCATGCCGATGTCGGGACCGACGAGGTGAGGTTTCTGGATCTTGAACTCGTTGATGAAGTCGCGAAGGAATTGGCCTTGCGCTTCAAACGTCATCATCTCGTTGCCCCCTTCGCTCCGGCCGAAACCGGGCAGGTCGTAGGCATAGAGATTGAATTGTGATGCCAGTTGCTCCCAGATCGGTGCAAATGCCACGATGCTCTGCGGCAGGGGGTTCAGCAGGATCACTGTCGGATTGTCGGGGGAGCCGGCGTGCGCATAGCGCGTTCGGATGCCAGCGATGCTTTTGAACTCGAGCGGCATGGGAGCCGGGCGGCTGAAGGTTGGCTGCTTGCCGTAGTCTTCGCCCCGGGCACGTTTGATTCCTCCGTACTCAGGAGTGATCAACAGTAGTGCGCGGGTGTTGAAGCGGTCCAGCCAGGTAGGTTTTTTCATTGGCTTGTGATTTGCTCGAGTTCTGCTTGCAGGATTGGAGTGACTCGCCGACAGACGGTCCGGACAAGGGGAGATGGGCCGATACTTGCCCACATCAAAACGCGATGTCGTCCGCAAGAGATGGCGTCCATGCAGGCAGTCCTATGGATGATTCCGAAATCAGGAAGGCTTTCCAGGGGTCACCCCGAAGAATGTCCGCTTTTGGCCACGATTGATGGTGTGCCGCTCCAAAAAGGATTTACTTTGTCTCGATCTCGTCGAGAAAACCGTGCCAGGGATTCCAGTTGTCCGCCACGGGAACGATTCCTTTCTCTTGTGCATATCGCTCGTAAATCGCGACCAACGATTGCAATCGATCGGGCATTTCTTGTTCAAGTGGTCGGGCCTCTCCGGGATCATGCTTGATGTCATACAGATGCCACTTGCCGTCACCATACATCCCGGTACGAACTCGAATGGCCTTGTAATCACCGGCGACGACAAAGCTGTTACCAAAGAGCTCAAAGGCAACCCATTGATCATCGGTGCGAGGCCGTTCCGCGCGGTCCTCAATGAACGCCCGCATGGAGATACCGGATGGAGGCGCAAGCTCTCGCCCTTTGAATCGGCGCATCGGATGCCGAACCCCTGCGTAGTCGAGGATCGTCATCGGGACATCCTTCACGCTGACAAAATCGTTACTCACTTGTCCGGCTCGGCCCAGCAACGTTGCTTTGGGCGGAATGACCAGCATGGGAACGCGAATACCTCCCTCGCCGATGAACCACTTCCACCACTGCAGGCCTCCGGTTGAGGCATTGGCCCAGCTAGTACCGATGAATGCGAACGCATCACCTCGTCCAATGTGCGAAATTTCCTGGTTGAACGATGAGCGTACCCAATCGACGAATGAGGGGTGACTGAGCTCTCCCTGGACATCCATCCCTTCGGGCCCGTTGTCCGACATGTAGATGATCAGGGTATTGTCGAGTTCACCGGTCTCCTGCAGATAGTTCAGGAGCATGCCGATGTGGTAATCCTGCGACTCCATCATGGCTGAGTAGGTCGCCATCGTACGTGCCTCTCGCTGCTTCTCCTCATCGCTGAGCACAGACCAGGCTCTCATCAATGGATTGGTATCCTGGCTAACGTATTGCGCCTCCTTCGGAAGAATCCCATGCGCCTTCTGTGAATCAAAACGGGCCCGCTTCAGTCCTTCGTAGCCCAGTTCGAAGTAGTGGTCGTAGTACTTGTCGATCAGAAAGTCCGGCGCCTGAAGAGGTGCGTGTGCCGTGGTGTAGGCAACGTAAGCGAAGAAAGGTTTACCGCTCTCCCGCCCTTCTTCCAGATAATCGAGCAGCTTCGACGTGTAGAGATCGTCGGAGTAGATTCCAAGAGGACGCTTGACCTGTTTGCCATTCTCGTAGAAGGGCTCGGTGGGGATCTTGCCCGCGTTGACCATCGCGGCGACCTCCGGGTCGTTCAAGTCGACATGAAAGACGCCTTGGTTCCAGTGGTTGGAACCGCCTGTGTAGATGGCGTAACTGCGATCGAATCCCCATTGATGCGGTCCTTCCCCTCCGTGGCGCGTTCCCCCCAAGTGCCATTTGCCAACCATGTAGGTGCGATAGCCGGCATCCTGAAGCAACTCGGCAATGGTGGCCGTGGTACGCGTCAGGTAGGCCTCGTAGCCGGGCTTGCCCTCCGCTGGCGGGTAGAGGGCGTAGTCGAAAGCACCAAGCCCGACCTCAATCGGATTGTTGCCGGTCAGCAGCATCGCGCGCGTTACCGAGCATACCGGCGAGGCGTGAAAACTTGTGAACTTCACGCCTCTTTGAGCCAATCGATCCAGATTGGGCGTCTTGGTGATCGAGCCGAAAATTCCGAGATCGCCGAATCCGACGTCATCACCAACGATCAGGAGAACGTTGGGCTGCTCTTCGCGGTCCTGCGCGTGCGTCGGCGCCGAAAAGACCAAGAGAGTCATGGACATCGCCAGAAACAAGGCAATCGTCGAACGCACGAGGGCTCTCCACAAGAATTGAAACCATGGCCAAATGCCAAACACCGGCAAGCCCCCAGCTGGGGAGGACTCCACGTTCAAACGCGATACCGTGCGATTGTCGCCGGAGACAGCTAGATAGTCAGATGATCGTAGATCGGCAGGCCAATTCGATGTAGGCTACTGATCCGGAACTATCCGTTTTTGGCCAAGCAAGTATCGGTTCTCAATGCCTGTTCCCTCGCCATCGACTAGTCCGCCCGTGAACGTCTCGAACAAGGTGGCCCAATCGAACCCGGGAACACCATCGGGCCGAGTCATCTCGCAAGTGTTGAACGATTTCGAAGGCTTCGCGAACGTCTTTGCTCGCTGGAATGGTCGTTTTCAGCAGATGTCGCGAGGAAATTTCCAGGGAACCATCCGGGTCGTAAGTGGGCAAAGGGTGCGGTTGTTTCAGGCGGAGACCAATCAATCCATTCTGACCCAAGGTATGGACAATGCCTCGCTGGCGACATTTATCCCCATCACTCCCCGCAACGAAGGCACGGTTTGGCAGGGCAAGAGACTTTCGGCAGGGCAGCTGATCGTCAAGAGTCCCGATGCCGAATACCACAATCGGACCGCTCACGACACGGTTCTGCGAGCGTTACTGGTGCCAGTGGAGACGATTCGGAGTGCGACCCGAATCTTGACAGGAAGCGATCCGAACGAAACCATGCCGCTATGGCGGGCACCACGAATTGCCCCGGAAAAGATGGAGCGATTCCAGCAGTCCTTCACGGAACTTCTAACCACTTCTTTGGACGCGCCGGAACTCGTTGGCGGTCCGCAGGCAAGAGCACTGGAGATGGAATGCCTGCGCAGGCTCATCGACATGTTGGAAGCATCCTCGACGGCAACAAGACTCCCTCTGGGGCCTCAGCATCGCGCCCGATTGGCAAGCCGGGCCGTTGAATACATGCAAGAGCACCTGGAACAGCCACTGTCCGCATTGGATATGTGTGCTGAGTTCGATACGAGCGATCGGATGTTACGGCGAGCTTTTCTCGAGGCCTTCGGTCTCGGTCCCATGGCGTACTTTCGGGTGACACGTTTACATGCAGCGCGTTCATCCCTCAAAGCAGCAAGGGGACGAGACGAGTCCGTTGCTGAGATCGCTCGCCGTTGGGGGTTTCATCGGTTGGGGTCGTTTGCATCGGAGTATCGTCGACACTTCGGCGAACTCCCATCCCACACGCTGGGCGTGCGTGGCTGGCCAGGGGTACAGAATGAAACGTCGGGCGCTCGTCGTCCGAGAATCGTGAGTTAGAAAAGGACGAAAGCCACGAATTCCGCGCCGGGAATCACGGCGAATTCCCGGATGGAATGCCTACCTGTAGCCGAGCCTCTCCGAGGCTCGGATTCTCGCGGCGAAGCCCCGTGGAATGTCGGTCTCGGAGAGGCCGGCCTACAGCAGAGTAACGCTGTCCAGCTAATTGGATGTCTTCGCAGGCGCCGTTTCCCTGAACTTCTTCATCAGCTCCTGGTGCTTCCCCGTGAGCAATTTGAACTCATCGCTCGTACGATCGAGGGTCTGACGTCGCGAGTTGATCTCTTTGATTTGTTCGGCCAATGCACGTCTGGCAGAAACCTGATTCGAGGTCGTCGATGCGACAGGCTGTTCCACGTCGTCCCAGTTGTCGGTTCGAAAAACAGAAGCCGGCAAGCCCGCGCTGTTGACCAGGTTGGCGCCCTCGGGATTCGATGCCCAGGCGTAGCGAACTGCGACCGGAGCGGTCACCTCGCGGCTGCTGACAAGCACGCTGTCGGGTGAGTCGATCTTTGCATTGGCCCAGTACCACACGCGATCTTTCCCAGCGATTTCAAAGCGTTCGAGCGCTTCTCCATCAACCGAGTTGAGTCCATCGCCGGTGTGTTGGAATGTCACGCGGATTGCGTTGCCCTCCACTTTGCTCGACCGAAACAGCGGTCCTGAGTACACCAGATTCCGACCGTAGTCTTTCGCCAAGGCCCACAAAGCGAGTCGCTCACCCGGGTCCTTCTTGTTCTTGGGATGAATGTCATTGGCTTCACCCACATCATTGATGACAGCCATGCCAGTTTTTGGCGTGGTGTCGAGGATCTTTCGCATGCGATCCTGCAAAAGAGCCCAGGGATCGGGTGTGCCGGGATCGCGGGAGGGTTCGCGGAAATTGGCGAGCTGGACGAAGTAAAAGGAAAAATCGTCGTTCCAACGTTTGCGCCAATCGCGGATCATGAGTGGTAGCGTCTGGTCATAGGGGACGGCGCCCGGTTTCGCGTTCGCTTCTCCCTGATACCAGATTGCTCCGCGCATCGTGTAGCCGACGAAGGGATGAATCATCGAATGAAACAGCACCCCTGGTTTACCCTCGGTGTCGAGTGGTCGCTTGGGTGGTGTTGGCTTTTTTGCTAACCGGCCTCGTTGATCAGCCGGCGTTTTCCTCCATTCCGCGGCGGCGGCCTCCCATTGGTCCAAACGGGCCTGATAGGCAACGGTCGCTTTCTCTGCGTCATAGCTGGCATCATCCGATAGGACTTGGTCGACCAGTGCCTTCGTACCCTCGAGCGTTTCGAGAGCTTCACGGCTTGTGAAGGTTTCAACTGGCTTCCCGCCCCAAGCTGTTTTGATCACGCCGATCGGAACCCCAAGCTCTTCATGAAGTTTACGAGCGAAGAAGAAGGCGACGGCCGAGTAGTTGGGCAACGTTTCGGGACTGCACTGAGTCCACTGTCCGTCGATATGGAACTGAGGATCGACGGCTGTGACGGTCGGAGCGTTGAACATGCGAATGGCCGGATGATTGGACTGGGCAATCAACTCCTCGTAGGCAGGGACACGATTCATGGTAAACACCATGTTGGACTGACCCGAGGCCAGCCAAACCTCACCAACGAGTACATCGCGGATCGTGACGCGCTGGTCACCGGAGAGGATGGTCAGCACGGCGCCGGTGGAATCGGCCGGCCCAGTTTCAATCTCCACATGCCAGCGACCGTTTGGATCGGCCTTGGTCTTGGCGGTTGCGTTCTTGAAGGTTACCGAAACGTCGGCCCCGGGAGTCGCCGTGCCCCAGATCGCCGCAGGCCGCTCGCGCTGCAGCACCATGGAGTCGCTAAAAAACTTGGGAATCGCTATTTCCGCGCTCAAACTGGCAGGGGGAACCAAGCAGAGCGCAAGCATCAAGAAGAAGGGTTTCATGATTGACTGTCTCGCGAGAGAGATTGGAAGCTCGATGGGTTCAGAAGTGGAATCCCATGAGGATACACACATTGAGCACGGTTGATGCGATCCGAAGCCCCAGATACTCGAACCAGAGAGGGCAGGTATGCGTTCGCCACAGGTTGATTGCTCTCCATGACCATGCTGCCTGCTATCCGCCCTGTCGAAGGTCAGTCGTCAATTTCCTCCCGCGACAAATGTTCACTGGCTCCGATCTCTTTATGGCCCGACTGGTTGGCGGGTCCTTAGGAGTTCTTACGGGCTAGGGATACGACAAGCATGACCGGTCGCGGTCACGCACCACGCAACCTCGGGTTGCCGTCTTGCACCTATCGCTCGGGAGAACGACCTGATGAGAATTGGTTTTCCGAAACTTGGAAAGAAGCGTGTCCGCTCCAGAGCCACTCGTCGCGAGGGCCGCGAACGTAGGCTGAAACTGGAATCGCTTGAGCGACGCGAATTGATGGCCGTCGTCTCCCAGTGGTTCTCCGGCGATATGCTCGTCGTGAAAACCGACAACAACTCCACCAGTGTGAATGTCCGCCAGGTCGGCTCGCAGATCCGCATCCAGGACCTGTCGACCAACCGCTCCTGGGACTACGCTGCCACAAGAGTCAATCAGGTTGAATTTCAGGGCGGTCGTGGCAACGACCGCTTCGTCAACTACGCGAGAACACTCCCCGTCCGCGCCTTTGGCGGAAACGGGAACGATTACCTGGAGGGTTACAACGGAGCCGACGTGCTGGTCGGTGGTGATGGGGATGACACACTCGTCGGCTTCGGCGGAAATGACCGAATGTGGGGTGGGGATGACAACGACGAGCTGCGCGGAGGAAGCGGCAACGACAAAATGTGGGGCGGCAATGGGAACGACCGAATCGAGGGAGGCAGCGGAAATGACACCGGATGGGGCCAGAATGGAAACGACGTGCTGCTGGGAGGCAGCGGCAATGACCAGCTCGTCGGGGGTGCCAACAATGACGAGATCAATGGCCAATCCGGTAACGACAAGGCCTGGGGAGGAAGCGGAAACGACGTGATTGTCAGTATCGACGCTGCCTTTGCGGACTACGTGGAGGGCGGATCAGGATCGGACGTGCTCTGGATTGATCGCTCTGGATCGTCGCGCGACCGGATGTATGGAAACACCTCGAGCGATAAGGTTCAGGAGGTGAGCCGATTCAATAACGGAGCGGATCGAACCCTCAACGGTGATCGCATCCAGGATCCGTCGGTGAAATCGGGCGACACCTATCGACGTTTCAGCAACAACCCGCTATTCGGTAGTCGAGGACCACGATTGACCGACGTGGTTCAGGGAAGCCTCGCGGACTGCTATTTCCTCGCGGGCCTGGCGGCGGTCGCCGATGATACACCACATGCCATTCGTCAGAGTGTCGTTGACTTCCATGATGGCACCTACGGCGTCCGTTTCGGAAACAATTTCTATCGCGTCGATAGCGACCTACCCGTTGGCTCATCGACAAGCACAAGGCCGAGCTACGCCCAGTTGGGAGCAAACAACAGCATGTGGGTCGCCATCATGGAGAAGGCTTTCGCCCATCACCGAAAAGGATCCAACAGTTATGCATCGGTCGAGTGGGGATGGTCGGTGGAGGTGAACCGGGCGCTCGGCTCAAGATCCGCGGGAGACAAGTCGATCGAGTCCTACAGCAGCGCAAAGTCTCTCGGAGATGATCTCTACCGCCGTGTCTCGGGGCGTCAAGCGGTGACCATCGGATTCACTGGCGCGAAGAAGAAGTCCTCCAGCTCCGGAGCGCCGCTGATCATGGGACACCAGTACGCCGTGGCACGTGTGAATCGCAACTCAGCCGGGACGGTCACTAGCATTGTGTTGCGAAACCCCTGGGGAACCGACGGCGCAGGATCGGATGGATCCAACGATGGCTTCGTGACCGTAACGCCGGCGCAAATCTACGCCCATCGAGGGGCAGTCAACTGGGGACGTGTGTAGCCGTCGCTCCAGCTGCCAAAACAGGATCGCCCGCGGCAAGGGCGATCCACTCCTGGTTATAGTGAACGAATGTTATTTGAACTCGGGGAGTCCCTCGCATGAAATCGATCGTCCTCAGCCTGTTTGGTGTCTTGGCGTTGCCGCCTTGCCTCGGTTACGGTGAGATTCCACCTCTTCGCGAAGACCAATTGCGGGAAACGGCGACGCATGTCTTTCGCGGAACGATTTCACGCATCTACTCCACCAGGGAGCGGACGTCAGCAGACTTCGAGACGACTTGGAACGTGGCTGAAATACGGGTGGATCAATGCGAGAAGGGAGATGCAGAGCGGCGAATCGCCTACGTTCGGTTCTGGCGCAAACACTACGTCGGAAGTTCGCTGGCACCGCCCGGTCACTACGGCCATCAGGGCATTCCCAAGATCGGAGCAAACGTTCGGGCGTACGTCAAACAAGGTGAAGACGGCGGCTACGATGTGCTGTCGCCCAACGGTTTGACCGTGATCACCGGGCAGGAACATCGGCCGAGTATTCTCAGCACGCGGCCAGCTCACGACCCATAGTTCTGGCGGAACATTGCAAAATCGAGTAGGCCGATGCTGTTGTCTCCATCCGCGTCGAGTCCTTCTTGGAAATCCGCATTGCCATTGGTCGTTCCAAACGTCCGACGGAGCGCTGCGAAGTCGAGCAAATCAACGACACCGTTGGCATTGTGGTCACCATACTTGCGGTAGAAACCGTCCAATACATCAGCCCCAAAAACGTGATCGTCACCCGCGACTCCATCACCATTGCCATCCAAGCTGACCCCCGCGTAAGTGATTTTCGTCGCGTCAATCGTGAGCACGTAGTCACCGTCCAACAAACCTCCGCTAGCGTTGACGCTAGGGCCTGTGGCAAAGGTGAAGTGAACCACGGTCTTCCCACTTGCTGTGTCAATATGCGGGATGTCCACAACCACATCACCGGTCGTATCGTTGACGAACCGAAAAACATCACCCGTTTCGAGATCGATGTCCACCCTCTCCGAAAAGTTGACGGTGACGTCCCTGATACCCGATCGCTGATCATCACCGTTGTTGACCACAACGACACCATCGAGGGTTGGAGGCTTAACGATTGTGACCACATAGTCTTCGACTTCGCCGTCAGCCGCCGGACCGGTCGGATCCAATCCACCAGCACCACTGAGTCGCACTCGAGCATATGCCTCGCCTGAGGTGACCCCTGCTGGCAAGCTGAAGTTCAGCGTTTGCACCGCGTTGCTGACTAGGACGCTGTCAAGAATTTTGTCAGCTGGGTCATCCCAGTCCCCATCGCGATCGAAATCGATCCAGGCGTCGACCCTGGCTGAATCAGCATTGGTCAGCAGGATATTGACCGCAGCGAGTGATCCACCCTCGGCTATTCCGCCGAACTGCACACCATCTTCATCATCGGGCACTCCAGCGCTGTCGTCGCCGTCGGCGGTGACTGAGGGGAATCCGTTCAGTTCGACATCACGAGCGGCTCCAAGCCGTGCCCCAATTGGGATGTGCCGCGCACCATCGTCAGCAAGAAGTGTCGGGTACGGCGCTGGTGCATCGCCAAAGTCGACGGCGGGTAAGTGGTCGGCATAGGCAACCGATCGTCGAAGCACATTGCTTGCGATACCCGTTGCATTGACGAGCTGAAGATCGATGATTCTTCGCCGCATCGCGGGTGTCGCTGTCTCATCAACGAAACTGATGGACCTTGCCAACTCGGTGATCGCGCCGATGGATGCTTCAGATAGCAAGTCAAAGACAACGGAACCACTTGAATCATTGAAGGCGACGTTGGCGACAGGACTGCCTTGATAAAAGACCTGCTCTTGGTTTATATCAAGGACCTGCGATTCGAGCACCAACTTGTCCGTGATGGTCTTTCCTGAAACGATCTTCGCCAGGAGGATGCCGTTGGCGAGATCCAAGCCTGTTGCGTTTCCGATCGTCATCTCAGGAAAGACTGCCTGCGGTAATCGGTTTTCTATCGCCAGTGCGGGTAGGTCTTGCTGCAAGGCAGCTGCACCGGGCAATAGGCTTCCGGTAATCGTGCCTTCGATTCCAAACCGGAATTCAGCCTCATCTGGGTCGTTCGTGAGGAGAATCATATCCCCCCATTTCTCGCCGACTTGAGTTGTTGTCATCTTCACGGTGAGCAAGCTCGAACTGCCGGGAGCAATGCTTGAAGGACTCGACACAACCTCAAATCCATCGGGCGGGACGACAGCGTTGATCTCCAGATTGCTGGTGCCACGGTTACCCAGCGTGAACGAGCGTGTGATCGCTGCGCTGCTAGCTGACGTCGTTCCAAAGTCGATCGGCGTCGATCGTCCATCAATGATGTAAGTACTTCCATAGCGAACATCAAGTTCTGGACTTCCACCGGCACCAATCACATCGAAGGTTTCTCTGGCTAACTCCAAACCGCCGTGCTTCAGGATGACGGTCCAGGTCCCTGCGTATGCACGGGTGTTTCGGACCCATCCCTGTCCTACGTACCGAGCAACGCCATTTGCCGTCCAGTTGTAGGTTCCATCGAGAGTTCCGTCCGGCCGATACCACTCAATGGCCAAGCTCTCGCCACTATTCAAATGGCTCAGGCGGTACCAAAACCAGGTATCGGCGCTACCATCCGTGCGGAACTGCCGAATATCGTTGGGCAATTCCTTGAAGTCATTCCACGGGGCACGATCGGTAATGCCAGATGCGGTGACCGTGGGAGATAAATCGCCCTGGTAAGCGGGTGCCTCGAGAAAGTAGTCACCGGGCTTGTACATCGGCTCGACGAGCGAGCCATTACGGTAGAGCGAAAAGTGCAGATGAGCATCGCTGCTCGATCCTGAACTGCCAACCAGTCCGATCATTTGTCCTGCGGTCACGCTTTGCCCAATCTCGACAGCAACCGTCGCCCGCTGAAGGTGATAGTAGTAAGCGATCCAGCCATTGCCATGGTCAATTGCGACATGGTTTGCAGGGCGACTGTTCCCACCAATTTCCCGATCAAAGTTGCCGTCAACAACATCGACGATCGTGCCACTCGCTGCCGCATAGACAGGTATTCCATCATCCATTCGATCAAAATTGGGCAGCGTGATATCGAATGCATCATGCCCATCGTACTGAAACTCGCCTCCGCGAAAATCCTGTTGTGCCCCGCCGTTGATGTTCACATCCGTATAGTTCACGATCGACCAATCCTGGAAGGGATCCCCACCGATTGGAAACACCATCTTCTCCGGAAGGTCAGTCTGTGTCGGAGTGAAACTGAAGATGAACTCGTTATTCGATTCGTTCGGCTCAGCAATGCGATTCTGACCATCGACCAAAACGCGGACTTGGTGGCTTCCTGGAGCCGAGAACGCGACTGCCCTATACCAGTTGAAGGAAAGGTTCGTACCCGACATTCCCGTTAGGGTGCCGGAAGCGACGGTAATGCCGTCCATCTCGTAGTGAACGACATACTGCTGTGATGGATTCAGGTCCGTGGTTCGCCACTCCGCTCGAACAAATGCAAGCTCACCTTCAACGGGAGCCGCTATGCGATTGTTCCATCTGTCGACAAGAAAGGCGTCGGTGATCTCAAGATCAGCCGCGAGCAAATTTCGATGCTCCAACGACTCTAGAACGAGTCGTCGTGCCTGGTCCGTAGTTCGACGTCTGCGGTAGCGAGATCGCATGTTAATCGATTTCATTCTGGTCCCAGGCGCTGAAAGGGAAAGGCAAGTGCGTTTCATCTGGCTCTACCGGCTTCAAGTCTCAACCCATTCGCATGTGTGGCGACAATCAGTCATTACGACGATCGCTCGTTTCATTCGAAATGGGCTGCAAAGGCGAAGTTGCACCCGCCTAGATCGATTCAAGGGTCGACGGCTAGATTCCACCAAGGACAATGCTTAGGAAGGGGGTAACCTCGAAATGGCTACGTTGCTTCGCCATGCGGAAATGGGGGCAACGATGGATGCACCAAGCTCACAATAGCCAACATTTGAGAGGGAAAAAAGAAAAACCAGCAGTAGGAGCCACCTTTTTACATCGTTTGTCCAGCAACAAACAACGGAACCGAACGTACTCGAACGCAAGGGCTCAATGGCATGCACACTTGTGCACGTTGCATTCAGTGAGTTTCCAGATTGAACCCAAGCATTGGAAGTGTGCCTGATGCGTGCAACGTGTACGTTTACCATGCCGTACTTGATTCATGAGTCTCCCTGGACCACAAAGAGACAGGTATTTCAGAAGAATTGGACATTGCCGATCGACAGATGACGGCAAGACACGACTGTGAAATTACCTTCTCGAGAAAGCTCATTGTGGGGACACAAGACGCGTCGTCGATCAATGCTGCCCGCCGCCCTGACTCGTTGAAGGAGCCCGAACTTAGGATAATATTACGACCCAATGCTACGATTTCGAAGAAGAACGCTCCGTCATGAGCGCGGATCGTTCTTGTCCAAATGTTTCAGCTGCAGTTCCGGTCGGTGACCGCGTAAGAATGGCTTCAATGCGCTGGCGATAGCAATGTGCTCGAGAGCAACGAAGTCAGGCCATGTATCTAAATTCAATCGATCAGCTTGCTGATCGGTGATTCGACGATTCCCGAAGCACCCATCGCCTTGAGCTGTGGCACAATCTTTCGCACGACCGATTCTTCGACGATGGTGATCACATCCACCCATTCGGGATCGGAAAGAGCGGAGATGGTCGGCTTTTGCAGCGCCGGCAGAATGGCCAGCACTTGATCCAGGTCCTTCTTGGCCACATTCATCATCAAGTTGACCTTGCCTTCGGCGTGCAGGCATGACAACAGCATCAGCGAAATGTCGTCCAGTTTCTTTTTCTTGATGGGATCGCGGTACGCGTCCTTGTTGGCAATGAATCGAGTGGTGCTCTGCAGCACTTCATCGACGATGCGAAGATCGTTGGCTCGCAACGAACTTCCCGTCTCGGTCACCTCGACGATGGCATCGGCCAACTTCGGTGGCTTGACTTCGGTCGCTCCCCAGGAAAACTCGACGCGAGCTTCCACACCATGCTTGGCCAAATAACGTCTGGTCAAACCCACTGCTTCGGTCGCAATTCTCTTGCCTTCAAGATCCTTGACGGATTGAACGGGTGAATCATTCGGTACGCACAAGACCCAACGGACGGGCCGGCGACTGGCTTTGGAAAACACCAGTTCACAGATTTCGATGACATCGGCTTCCGTCTCCAGCACCCAATCGTGACCCGTGATGCCAGCGTCCAACACGCCCTGTTCGACATAACGTGCCATCTCCTGGGCACGTATCAGCAAACATTCAATCTCATCGTCGTCGATCGAGGGAAAGTAGGATCGCGACGAGAACTTGATGTAGTAGCCAGCCCGCTTGAACAGCTCCGCGGTCGATTCCTGCAAACTGCCCGCGGGAATGCCCAGCTTGAGTACGATTGGTTCACTCATCCGTCAATTCTTCTTGTAGACTTGATTGGGATCAAACACACGCTCGCCGACGATCGTTGGTTCGTCGACCCCCGGTACGAGCTGGCGAAAGAAACAGCTTCGATAACCCTCGTGACAGGCAGCGCCGCCAATTTGATTCACCTTGATCAGCAGCGTATCGGCGTCGCAGTCCAGGAAGATCGCCTTGACTTCCTGCACATTTCCGCTCTCTTCCCCTTTTCGCCATAGGCGATCACGGCTGCGGCTGTAGTAGCAAACACGACCCGTCTTCAATGTCTCGGCATAGGCCTCTTGATTCATGTAGGCCAGCATCAGCACGTCGCCAGTTGCTTCGTCCTGTGCGATCACGGGGATCAATTCACTCTTACTAAAGTCAGGCTCGGTCACCAGGAAGGCTCCTACTCACATCGGAAGAAAGCGACAGGATAGCAGTCTGTTGCCAAGCAGCCAACGCACGTGGAGCGGGTTTTCGCACGCGGGTCACTCGACCGTTAGCTTTCGGCTGTAGATCGTGTTTCCGTTCGCGATGTACAGGGTGCTGTGATCCGAACCGGCAAGAATGCAGGTGGTTAGCGGCTGATCCGATTTCGGCTTGGGAAGGACTCCGCAGGGACGCCCCGTGGGATCAAAGATCTGCACACCGAGATCGCTGGTGATGTAGTAGCGGCCTTTCTTATCCACGGCCATCCCGTCCCCTCGCGATGCCGTGCGATAAGGGGGTGGTTCATTGAAGCGGAACTCTCCCTTCTCATCGATAGGAAGTCGCAGCGTCATGGTGGGCATCTTGGCATCGAGCGATCCATCCGGATTGACTCGGAACGTCCAAGCGAATTCTCCCCCAGAATCGGAGACCGCTAACGTGCCGCCGTCGTTGGAAAGCGCGATCCCGTTGGGCCTGGTGATGCCGGTGTCGACCGCGGTGACTTCACCGATTGCTCGGATTGATGCGAGTGACCTGTTTCGCACCCGTCTCGGTAATCAGGATGAAACCATCGTTTGTCACGGCTAGATCGTTTGGCTTGACCCCCTCGACCACCGTCTTCACTTCGCCGCTGGCGACGTTGATCGAGATGACGCGATTCTTGGCCCCTTGGCAGCCGTACAACAGCGATCCATCGGGACTGAGTTCCAAGCCGCTGACCGATTCTTTCGCGATCTCGGTTCGCGTCCCATCCGCCGCACTGATGCGATAGATCGCCGGCGCACGCATATCGCAGAAGTACAGATTTCCCTCGGTGTCGGAGCAGAGCGCATCGGCAAAACCAAGATTGTCGGCGACGACGTTCCACGACTCTCCCGGGATCAGAAGATTCAGTAGTGTGAGATCGCCACCCAGGTCTCCACTCGTGTCGTAGGCCGGGGTGTGCCCTTCCCTTCTCCACAACCATTTCATGGCGTCTGGGAAATCGCGAGCTGCCGAAGTCCGCGTTGTGGGCGTAGCCCTCGGCCCAGTCAAATCGGATGTCGTAACCCATGTACTTGAGTGCGGACGCCATCCGCTGGTTGGCCCAGGGCCAGCTGCCGAACGCGTTGTCGACATCGCCGCTGGTGTCGGACATGTAGATACGGATCGGCTTCGGCTCCGTCTTACGAACAAGCGCCGGATAAACATTGCCGCCGCGCAGATTTGTGAAGCTTCCCACGTTGGAGTAAACCTTGCGGAACACGTCGGGACGTTCCCAGGCGGCGGTGAATGCGCAGATGGCCCCGGAGCTGGAGCCTCCGATCGCGCACATTTCTGGATCCTGCGAAAGGCGATACCGTTTCTCCACCTCCGGAATGATCTCCTCCAGCAGGAAGCGGACGTACCGGTCGCCCAGGCCGTCGTACTCGTAGCTTCGATTGGAAGACTTCTTGTTCTGCCGCGGCTTTGACATGCTCATGCCCCGGATTGATGAAGACCGCGATCGTTGGGGGCATCTCGCCTCGAGCGATCAGATTGTCGAACACGACCGGAATCCGCCATCGCCTTGGACGTCGCGCATCCGCTCGCCATCCTGAAAGATCATCAGGGCAGCTGGCTGATCTTCCCTGTACTGGGCGGGAACATAGATCGACCAGTCGCGGATCGTGCCGGCGAAGATTTTTGATTCCCAAGGGGACATCTGCTCGACCTTGCCATGCGGAACACTCGTCGCTTGGCACGGCATCGGGATGCGGTTCCCATTCGGGCTTGGTCTCCACGATCGGGATGTCCGTCGACTCCGCATCCTTCGACCAAAGCCAGCGAAGCGCGTCGGGAAGCTCTTCACCGCCCCATTTGCCGCTATGTCCCCCGTCGGTCATGACCAGCTTGTAGTGGTAGCCGGCGTACTGCAGGGCCGCCGCCAAATCCTGGTTGCCCAGAGGCCAGTTGCCATGCAGATTGTTGAGATCGTCCTTGCCATCCTGAAGGTAGACCTTGATCGGCTTCGGTTGGTCCTTCGTCTTGCGGACGAGGCCCGGATAGGCCCAGCCTCCACGAATGTTGGTGAAGCTGCCGATGTGGCTTAGCACCTTGCCGAACTGATCCGGTTTCTCCCAAGCGACGGTGAATGCACAGATGCCGCTCGATGAAATCCCACAGACGGCTCGATCCGCGGGCTCCTGCGATACGTTCAACCCTTTCAATGCGACCGGCAGGAACTCATCCAATCAGGAAGTTGGCGTAACGGTCTCCGAGAGAGTCGTACTCAAACGACCGATTGCTGCGATCTTTCGCCCCGGGCTTTGTGGCGGGAACCGTCCCCGGATTCACGAAGACCGCGATCGTCACGGGCATCGCTTTCTGATGAATCAGGTTGTCCAACACCACCGGGAGCACGAAACGCTCCGTCTGGCTTTGCGTAGCCTGCACCATCCATGAACACCATCAAGCTGGCGGGCTGGTCTGGACTGTACTGAGCCGGCACATAGACGCTGTACTGCCGCGTCGTTCCCGGAAAGATCTGACTGTCGGAGAACTCCCCCTTCGTCACCTTTCCCTGTGGAACACCCTCATGCGGCACGCGATCCGGATGTTCGTCCGCCAGGCACGACTCCGCAGGCGTCCACGATCGAGAACAGGATCAAAAGGGTGAGTTCAATGACTTCATCGCATGCCTGAATCAATGGCGGAAAGGAATCGAAAGGTGCTGGGCGGTCTCCGATCGTTGGGCGACGCATTCGCAGACGCGTTGAGCCGGGGGCTAGACCGTCGCTCTGGTCAACCTGCGGGACAACTCGCCGGGAGGGAGATTCAGATTGTACACCGACGGAGCAACTCTTCAGTACTCGCAAACGCTCATTCGTACTACTCACACTAGACGTCCATGCTCGCCGCAGCCGTTCAAACGAGGACCAACTCCATACCGGACTGATCGGCATTGCCCTATCCAGACTGCGTACACTTTGAACGCGGTAGCATTCCTAAGTCGTAACATTGAAATCGGATAGGGTGATGACATCGTAACCCGCAGCGTGAGCAAGACTATTCACTTAACTGATTTCCTCGCTTACGCGTCGGGTTATGAAAAAATCGCAACTTCAAAGCTTACACTTTGGGTTGCTCTGGGGGCCAAAGTGGCGTTGAGAAGCTAACGCTTCTTTGTTTCTGGCCATTGCTGTTTCGCAATCTTTTGCTGACGGGCTTCTAGAGTTTCAATTATATCTGCGACTTACTCTTCCAACGACTCTTGAACCGCAAACTCGTAGAGGTATATCAGCATGGCTGCGCGTTGTCGCATCGCTCTTGGTCCGTGCTTGCCTCTGGCAAAGAGCGAGTGAGTTCTTGAAGAATCGTCATCGGAGCCTCACCGGCAAAGGCACTGCCAGTAATGTCGCCACTACATCCAACGCTTGACGTCGACCTGTTGGCAAACGCCGCCGAGCAGATTCGTGGAATCAAGGAGCAACCCAAGATCGTGCTGGACCGCCTCGGCGCCTGCTAACTGAAGGCATGGCGAAATGCCCGTGCCCGTTCGTCGCTGCCCTGCCACGTGCAACAGCGTAGCCGCGACGGCACAGTTGATTGGTCGTTTCAATGCTTCGGCTCGATTTCGGCCAGTCTTTCGTTCAATCCGCGACCGTCGCCAATCATCGCCATGGCACAGCCTTGCCAATCGAGCGGGGATCGAGTCAGACTCGCCGAACGCGTCGTCATGTACCAACATCAGTTCAAGACGCCCTAACGGCAATTTTTTTCCATCGGATACCGCCCTGGATGGATTGGAAAATCCATCAATGGTGTACCCATATCGATAAGCATCATACGCCATCGGCACACGATTTCTTGATCGCAGTGCGATATTGATGGGAGCGTTCCCGAGTGAATCTGACGTATTTTCCGGAATAGTCTGCTGCCGACAACCGCTGGACATCACCGAGGCGTCGCGTTGCCGATATTGCCGCACCAGCCGACGTCTGGCATACGCGGACGAACGCGGACAAGAAACTCAGGCCCTCTTCGCTTGCTCGCAACCCAACATGCTGCGCCGCCGCCGAGCAACCCCGAGCCCCTATTTCTTGGAGGCCCGTACTGATCTGTGTCGAACTAATCGGCCGAGTTCTTTACTGCTGCCTCTTATTGCGAGTGCGAGGAAGGGTAGGTCCACCAAGATAGTGTGGGCCAGCGATGTGTTCTTGTCGAATGCCCGTGGCATCCTCCCTCGCGAATGCCTATCATGGTTGGATGAACGCTATCACAACAACCACCGAATCTTACCCAGTTCCCGACCGCCTCAACACGTTGCTCGTGTTCCTAGTCTCGCAATCATTGTTTTGCTGCTGTGGTTAGCGTCCTGGATGACATCGTGGGTCGCAACATTTGCGGTCGCAATCACTTTCTCTTATGTGATGCTTACGAATTACGCGTTGCTGCACGATGCGACACATGACACTTTGCGATCGGGTGTGCGAGCAAATTACTGGTTAGGATTCCTGCGGCATTTGGTTTCCCGTGCCCTTTAGCATGATCCATTACACGCACCGTACTCACCATCGATTCAATCGACCGATGCGGAGATGTTTGATCTTTATTACCCAACGACAATCTATTTCTGAAGTACACCCAGTGGTTCTCGATTTTGTGCGGCCTCTTCTGCCACTCGTTCCGCTGGGGCGGTCGTGATTGCCTGCACACCTTCGCAGACACGAACCAATTGGTTTGCCGGCAAGCCCCGCACGGGGCTTGAATTGTCTCATCACATGCCGGCTGTCCATGTCCGCCGCACGCGACTTGAGTTGATAGCGATCATCGCGGTCTTCGCCACGTTGTTTTGGATGCTCCAATTGCGACCAGGGCAATCGCTCTGTGTTACGCATGCTTCGCCTTCAATTGGTCCACTCGCCAATACATCACACATGCCTTCAGCCCCCGTGATGTTGTCACAGGAGCATTCAATCTGCGCATAACTGGCTGATGGATCGTGTGCTGTTGCACGGCAGTGGGATTTGAATCATCATCTTCACCCCGATATCTCCTGGTACTACCTGCCGACACTCGGTGACTCGCGGAGACCTGAGCGGAGTTACCTGGCAGTACTGGCGGCAATGGAGCGGACCGAAACCGGCAACCGAGGCGAGTCCGAAACCGCTGTCGGACGAATCTTTTCAAGACACGCCAGCGATAAGCGAGTGCAGTCGTGCGTCGAACGACTAATCTAGCCGATCTTTCCTCGCGTCTGCCGTCGTGTGCTCACATGCTTCGCTTTGTATTCATCAGTGCGGCATTGAATGCATGGTTTTTGCTGGTCTATGGCGGGGCCAACTGGGTTGCCTTCCGGCACTCGTTCCGCGTTCCAATCGCCATTTATTGGGAGTCGAGAATCCCTTTTCTGCCGGTATCGGTCGTCGCCTACATGTCGATGTATGGGCTGTTTCTGCTAGCCCCTTTCGTGTTGCGCAAACGCGCCAGCTGAACCAGCTGGCTTCGGCGATCTTTATCATGATCGCTATCTCTGGCGTGATCTTCCTTGCTGTTCCCAGCGAGCCCGCCTTCCAGCCCGTGGAGCCGGAGTCGTGGAAGACCTTGATTTGGGTAGCTGATACTCTCAATCTGCACTACAACTGTGTTCCATCACTGCACGTCGGTCTCAGCGTTGCGTGTGTTGCTGCATTCACCCGTTACACAGCCGGCATGTTTTCGCTTTTCCTTTGGCTGTGGGCGGCGGCGGTTGCCGTTTCCACGATGTTGTTGCATCAGCATCACCTGATCGACGTTCTCACCGGCTGGTGGCTGGCCCTGTTTTGCGTGCGTCGCTCTTTTCCCAACTCCGAATGAACTCGTTGGCACGTTCGACATTCGTTTCCAGGGCGACAGGCTTCAAACTGCCAAGTCGGGCGCCGTAAGAAATCGCGATGGCTGTATAGAGATCTTGTAACGAGTTGTCATCGCTGGTTTCGATGATGATCTGCGGTGCAGACAACTGCCCCAACTCCCTGGCTTGCCGGTAGTAAGGGTTTTCTGAGAGAAGTTGATCAAGCCTGTCGGACCATTCGCCAATGGATACTGACTGATCAAGATGGTTCGACGTTTGCATGAATAAGCGATAGCAGCATCGGCCGACATCCGGCACGAGCATTGCAAAACTTGCCGGCGCATCCAACTTGCCAAGCATACATTGGAGGGCATCTACGACGAACTGATCGCTAAGCTTCTCACCCACCAGATCCGTCGTCGCATCTCGACCGACGAAACGTAACAGGGGACAGCGATGAAGATAGCCTGTGACTTCAATCCAGTCGCCGGTTCGATAGCGATATAGACCTCCGCCGGTTGTGATCACCACTTGATAACGCCGGGCGATAGATAGTTCGTGAACCAGTTCTGTCCGCTCGCTACCGACGGGCAGGAACTCTAGGTAATGGGATCGTAGTGCCGGTGCCCCACCGGGCTGGCCAACGAGAGGAATGGTGACGCATTTTTCAGTCGAAAGAAGTCCCTTGGAGAGGATTTCCACGGAGGGGAATTCGCGTCGGAGCTGCGGGAGATAGTTTGCCGCGGCGGCATCGGTCCAACAGCTTATCGCGGCCAGCGATGGCCATAACTGTGGGGTGAGTTCCGGGATGCTCAGTTCGGCGTCCAGCAATCGCGAGACTTGTGAGCGACGGCTTCGGGCCTGAGATTTTTGCAAATGCACGAGCGGCCCTGCAGCGGAGTGGGGGCATCGACACTTTCCGTCCGACAGGTCACGAGCCAACGCGGCTCGCCATGTATCGTTGAGGCTGCGTATCAGTTCGATCAAGAATGTCGGACTCCAGACCGAGACGAGTGCAGGTCCTCGGCGAGCAACAGATACCAGAGTGTGGCGTACTTCCATCCCTCGGAGCCGGTCATTTTTGCGACCTGCGGCGGCACCGCGAGCAGCCGATTGACGATCCCTCGCGACCAGAACCCCAGATATGCCGTGTCGTCATCGAAGCCGATCGGGATTCCGCTCGCTGTGCAGCGACGGTGAGTCAGGGGCGGTGAGACGGACCAGTAAGCGTGTCCCCGCATCAGTTGTGGCCGCCGCGTGAACAGATCGTCAATCCAAGCTGCAATCGCCCGCCGAAATCGGCTCGTGCGCTCGTGTAGGGAATTAGCTTTTCCCCTGCCGACGTCCCGCTGGTCGGCTCCAACGATCCACCCTCTGGGTTGTCAACGGGTTGGTGCCATTGGATGCGATTTGACGGATGGCAGCTTCGTAAAACGAATAGTCTGTCAGCGGCACTTGCTCGCGAAACCTGTCGACCGGTAACCGCGGTGACAATCCCCAACGGTCTCCCCAGTCACACGGCCCCAAGACTTCCAGCATCCGGCCAAGCGTTTCAGATGGGCACGCTGTGGGTCCTGCAATGCACGGCGGAACGCCGACGCCTCGCGGCGACAGCTCAGTCGCCACAGTCGATTGAGTAGATCGATCATGGCAACGATGCGAAGTGTTCGCGGCCGATCACACGCCGCGCTGCCGGCGTAAAATTTTCTCTTTCCAGCGGCGCAACGCAGCATAGTTCGTCACCACTGAGATGTCCGGGATTGAGTTTCAAAAACATATGGATGTGCGGATCGCGGCACCGCACGGCGGTGATCTCGGCGACACCTTGGTGCAGGCGATAGTTATCGATCGCTGTAGCTCGCACCACGGACTTCGCCGAGTCGAATGCATCGCCATAGAGTCGCTTAGCACAAACCCGGCGGACCTGCTCGAGGTCGGGCGATGCTGCCTGGTCCACCG
Source organism: Pirellulaceae bacterium (assembly GCA_963767665.1). Taxonomy (GTDB): domain Bacteria; phylum Planctomycetota; class Planctomycetia; order Pirellulales; family Pirellulaceae; genus Rubripirellula. Next base: position 593,110 of record CAVYFC010000008.1, on the reverse strand, counting down.
CGGGTAAATAGCGGTGAAAGAACAGCGGTAAGAATCGATACGTGCGGTAGCCTTTGCTGAGCAATAGCCAATAGAGCGGTTCATTTTCTGTCTGTGCGATCATTCGAAGAACGAACCGCCCCCAGGTCTAAGCAAGCCTTGGCGAGTTCCAGAATTGGCGGTCGACAATCGTATCGCCTGAAAAAAGCACACGAACCGGTTGATCGTCGATGGTCGGTCGTAACAGTTTTTGCGTCGAGAAACCGACCAGTCGCCCCGTCTTCTGGCAATGCAGTCGGATCACCCAGTCCTTGGAATTCAAATCGCGCTGAAATACCTCCTCACGAACATTTTCGTAGTAGCCCGTCATCAGGTCGAGCATCAACTGGCGCTGATACGGGTCGAGGTGGTCAGGATGCTCAATCGATGTGACGATGGCTATTAATGAGTGAAACCATGGTCACAAGCAACCGACTTCTAGGTAGGGGGGACGAACATTGAGTGTTTCGTGGAACAAGTTCTTTGGATCCCACTGGACGTAACACAATCGAGACCGGTAGACGATGGCTGGGTATCGCTTGAGAATCTTGAGTAACGGATCTTGCTTCGCAAAACCGATCAACAGGTGGCTGTAGCCGCGGCACGAATTGAGTTTCAAGCAGACGTCCAACATCCAGCCGAAAACACTCCTCATCATCATCTTGTATCAGCGGAACGGCCGCAAACAGGATCCGCAAGGACTGGCCGCAGGTAGGCAAACCCCAGCGTCCTCGGATCCATGACCAGGAATCGAGGATTGGTCGTAGCTTGGAGAGGACTGGGTTATAGCCGTGAACGATCGTTCTTCGAAATGCCGACTGATCCCACGCTCCCAGCGTCCCCACGATGCGGTCCCCGTTCCATGCGGTGAGCAAATCACCGGTCCGCAATCCACGGAGCCGACCCGATGTCGCGCCCAGCACACCGACATCATATTGGGGAAAGAACTGTCAGAACAGACCTTTGATCGTTCCAGAATTCGATGATCGCCGGTAGATCAGCCGGTTCGGCCAATCGCAGTTCAATCTTGCCATAGCGACAGGGGAGCGAAGGTGAATGATCCCGCCGCGAGAGCGGAATGGCGAGTGTGAGGTAGCTACAAGCTTGATGGTACGCCGGCAATCCCGGCCCTGCCGCTGGAGAGCAATCGCCACGCTTGATCGTTTCCGGCGGCGATTGTTGTCAGGTACAACGCCAACGGTGCACGCTCCTGCAGTCGGCGAATCAGCTGAAACCCTCGGGCCATGATTCCCAATGATCGATGCTCGGGATCGATTCGCAACCCGCTCAAGTACCCAATCTCACGTGGACGGCCATTGACCCAGCGGCGTTGGCTGCAGCAGGTTCCCATCGCGACAATACGACCCTGCTGGTGTTGATCCCGGCAGACGATCGTTTGATGTTTCTCGCCCTCGACAACGGCCGCATCAAAGAAGCTTGGCTGTCGGCAAAAGGCAATTCGCATTTGGCCATCCATTGGCGTTGGCGCAACAGTTCGCACAGGGAGGAATCGTCTTCCGGGCTCGCAAGTTCAAACTGAAAGCGACTCATGCGAAGATCTCGTGTTACTTCCCGGCAAAAACAGTTCTTCTTCCTGGAGGCCGGCACCCAAACGCATCCCTTGTCGTAAGTCGATGTCGTATTTTCCCTGCCAATTCAAACCAAGAAAGATCGCGGCCATCAAAGGGGTGCGAAGATTCGCGCCCAAAGTCTGTCATTCGCTGCACGATCGCTCCGGTTTTGAAAAAATCATGACGTGCATCCAAGCAGGCCTGTTGCAATTCGCCGGGCTGCATCCGTGCCGGTCGAAATACGACGTCTCCGACCCAGCAGTCATGATCGAGCCACCAAGTGACTTTGATCAATCGGCCTTCGGCCAGCAATCGCCGGTAAAGCGGTGTGCCAGGAAAAGGAATCAGTTGATTGAAGGCAGCTAGAAATAGTTTCTGCTCGCAAGCGAACTCGACACTCCGCTTGATCGTATCGAGCGAATCATCGTCGTAACCAAAGACAAATGTCCCATAGACAGCCAAGTCCGGCATCGCGAAAACGCTGCAGGCTTTCAGCGTAACATGCCGCTAGCGACGTTCCATTGCTTGCCCATTTGCTGAAGGTTACTTCTCGCTCAGCGATTCCATACCGATCAACACGCCACGACAACCTGACTGGCTGCCATTCGCTTCAGCAGATCCGTGTCCTGAGGCGATGTGGATGCTCGCTTGACCGACCCAGGAGACGCCCAGCGGAATGAGCTCATCGACACAGATGCCTTGCCTGCTCGGGTTGGCTAACAAAGTTATCATCGACGATGAAGAACCGACGTCCTCCGATCGCGACCATTTCCGCAGCGACTTCCGGCAGCGGGACGATGAGTCTGACGGGCGGTATGAAAAGCCGTGATGGAACAAAAGTCGCATTTGAAGTTGCAGCCCCTGCGCGAATTCCACCAACCGCAGATTCTGATAATCCTTGCCGGCAAATATTTCTCGTCGAGGAAGCAGATCGATCGAGCGACTTGCCGCTTGCTGCGATCGATATTCCGGCTTTCAGATGCGCCTCGTCAAAAAATCGTGCGAAGCATTTGAGCCCACATCTCGTCCGCGTCGCCAATCACGATCGCATCGGCCATCGTGACGAGCTTCGTCAGGAGCATAACGTTACGTGATAGCCACCCATCACCACCGGGATGCCACGGTCGCGAAACTGATCTGGCCAATCCGATATGCCCGTATGCGCCGTAAACGGTCTCGACACTGATCGCCACCAAATCGGTCGGCTCATCAAAGGGAATTGTTTCCATTCGATCGTCATAAAACCGCACGTCGACCTCCGGCCCGGTCAAGCTCGCCAACAATGCCATCGACAAGCGGTTCCATCTGCCACGCGGACGTAATGGGTGTCCCGGCTTGCGACCGACCGACGGATAGATCAGTGTCATGCGCATGCGACACTCCGACTCCGGTGAACCGAGCATGCTCTTCGATTGCACCGCGGCGGACTTCGCCAACGGAGTGCCGTTCAGCGAGATGACGAGCGAAGTAGCGATAACCAATGTTCAACGAAACTGACAGCGGCAAGACCGTTCGCCGAACCCCATATTCGCTTCGACGATACTTGACCATCGATAGCTTTGTTTCCATGCCCAGTGTAGTCCCTTCCTGCAACCGTTCCGGGCGACATCTGTGCAGGCTGAAATACTACATGTTCCACGTCGATAGCGAGACCAGTCACGATGCAACAGATCGGTTCTGGGCGTCGAGCTTCTTGTACGCTGCCGTGCCCGGAAAAGGTGTCAGCACGGCGTAACGCGGCAAATCGATGTGCACCCGATCGACGAATTCCACCGTCCTCTCAAAGACTGATACGATCATCATTGTCGAAGCCGAATACGAAACAACCTTGGATGCCGATCCCGTGATCGTGCAACCGTTCTGACTACCTCGGCGTATCGATCGTGCGGAATGAAACTGCTTTTGAGTACTATTCAGCGTCGCCTGATCGATCGCTTCGAAGCCAATCAGCAGTCCGCGGCAACCGCTTTCCGAAGCCAGTTTCAGAAGTTCCCTATCTTCGGCGATCCGCGTTGTCGCCAATCCGACCCACCGCATTCGCAACGGAATCATTCGCCGATACAACTCCTTCGCATACTCGAACATCCTCCACAGGACTGAGATCGATGAACAATGCCCGTCCGATCCATCAAACGTTTGCCAATTCGGCGATCACATCATCCACCGGTCGATGCGAGTAGATACCACTCCATGCGGCAGGCACCGCGCAAAACTCACAACGGTGCGGGCAACCCCGCGTCGCTTCGATGCTGTTGACGGTCGCATACCGAGTCACGGTCGAGCATGTCGCGACGGGCGATCGGGACACGTCAAGTCTCGCGGTGCTCGATGACGTGCTGATAACGTGATTGCATCCGACCTGCGAGCAAAATCACGCAGTAACTCGGGCCAGCGATATCTTCGGCATAGCCCAACCACGACCGCATCAGCATGCTCGGCTGCCTCCAGCCGGCATCAACGTCGGATGCACGCCACCTGAGAACAACCGTATGTACCGCGAGCTCGCAATCGTATCGGCCAAATCAGGTAAGCTCGATAGGGCGGTCCCGGTGATCGGCGCTGATCCCCACCATGATCCGCCTCGAAGTCCAGGTCGATTGAGGAGCAACACCCTCGTCCTGAATCTCGATCGTGAGCATTCAACGCGGCGGGAACGAGCGCGGCGAGCGTTGTCAGCGTCAGCGGTGCGTAACGCAGTGACCGCTTGAAGATGCCCGTCTTGTTTCGATGGATCTCGCCGGCAGGCAGCAACAATTGAATTCTGCACTAAGGATCAGCCTACGACGGTGATGCAGCGAAACGCGAGCTGATCTGACTTGGGACGCGCGCAAAAACGCAGCCCCACTATCAGACCCAAAATCAATCCCCGAACATCGGCCCCAATTCGACAATCCAAAGCATCCGACGAAACCCAGTCAGCGAGCGGATTGTCAAAAACGCCCAATGATGCCGATAACGATGGCAAGCTTCCATTGACCAGTCTTCGCTGACCATCGTCGCTGACCAGGGCCCTGCCAAATCGAGGCGATTCGCACCACGCAAGTACAAAGTTGGCTGGTCGCCGTCCCGAAGGCTGTCGCTGTGATCGGCACCTACAGATCGGACAGCTCTTCGACCTCCGTCGATCAGCGAGAACTTTATCGACGATCGCACTCAGCACCTTCCTGACTTCGAATCGCAAGTATTCAATGACTTCGTCAGCACCGTGACTCTGAGTCCCGTCCAGCCAAGTGACCACCACACTGCGATGTCAAGCAATGGTCTCAAGGCTTGTCCCAGTCTCCGCTCGAAGCGATTGCCGATTCAACATCCGATCTTCGAAACTGACGAAGTTCGCTCGTGGAGCACGATCCTCGCTCTGAGCACGACACTTCGGCCTCTCACCAGATGGATCGAGCGACGGTTGAAACGGAGTCCTGTGACGCCACTGCGTCTCGATGCGCCAATCAAGCAACACAAGACGTGCCGATCGCGAGCATAACGCATCGAGTATCTCCTCTTTAGGAGCACATGTCTGCTATCTGACAATCGATTCACCATGACATAATGTCCCTCAGCGACGAGTCAACGTACCTGAATTCAATCCAATGCTGCAGCCCAATGAAAATAATCCACCATTTCACGAATCAATCTCCGTCAAACCGAACGCTGGATTGTAGCTTCGGATGACCCAGACCCCGTCGCTCTCCTCTCGCAAATATGCCGTCGTCACATGACGTCGCAACGCACAGCATCCATGGGTTCCCACAACGCACCCACGAGCCGACTGCCGCAACCGTGGGCTGAATACAACCACATCACATCGTGACTGACCATCTTCCAACGGCTCACTGATCACAAAAAAGCGACTGCGTCGTTTCCCAAAATCACCCGTCACCACAGCAAACGTACCACCCCAAATCGTCAATGTGATACGCTAACTCGCGTCCAATGACCATCGAACCGCAAAAAACGGTCATAGTATTTCTCCCCCATCACTTCCGCCACGGTAGCTGCTGCGTCTTGCCAAAGGACGATGGCGAATCAACCTGCAATCGGCTCGAGCAGGCGGCGACCATGAACCGAAAGAAAGTGCTGAACGTCAAAAGCGTGTGCGTTGACCATGTACCACGTACAAGGGGCCGTGAAGGAGCGGCGCGAGATCGAACGGTAATTTTCCGGCGTTTCATCCAAAAAGAAGGGAAGCGGAAACGTTGGTTTCGCTCCATTAAAGAAATAGACCGATCCGTGACGCTCTTCGCAGGGAAAAACCTGCTGAGCCGCAAACTCGGGAGGACGGCTAAACCCAGGCACGTCGCGACATCGACCGTCGGTTCCATACTTCCATCCATGAAACGGACACTCGATGCAGTCCCCGACAACCTTGCCCAACCCCAAGTCCGCTCCAAGATGCGAACAAATCGCCTCCATCACATTCGCTTCACCGTTGGTGTCACGGTAAGCGACCAGGCGACGGTTAAACACGGTGCGTGAAAATGGAGTGCGATCGATGTCGCGCTCGCACAGAGGCGGTACCAAGACGCGGGAAATGGTGAAAACTCCGATGCAGCCGGAGCTGGTCGTTCTTCCACCGATGCTTGCCCGCGAAGAGTAGCACTCAAGTCGTTGCCTCCGAGGGCTGGTGTCCTGCCGCGTATCGCAACAGGCCACGACATAGCGGCTGGACACGGAAACGAGGCCGCATGTAATGATCCGCACCCGATACCGGGTAAACCACTCCAGCACGCATGAGTCGTACAAAAGAATAGCACCGTCGTTCGGACCTAAATAGCCTATTTGGTGATGAAAATGACAAGAAGTGACGAACAAAACCGCTCGTCGGAAGCCAACTGCATGCACCACATCATGTGGTCAGGGACGTTGAATCCGCTTCCAAGGTCCGCCATCGCGACGCAGTCCAGCACGGAGCGAAACACCAACGACGCAAGGCGAACAGTCCTCGGAAACCGAGCATCCTAAACCATTGCCGTGACACTCGATCAACAACTGGAGAGCCACGTAGAATACCGCAGACATCAACCCAGCCGACGATATTGCGGAAGGCCTCGCCGCGTACATCCAACTGCATCGCGGCAGCGATGTCGGAGCCGCCCTTGCTGATCGAAGCCAACACCCATGGCCATCGCGGGCTCGCTTGAGCCAATTGAATATGATCTTCGCATTGACCAAAAGGCGGCCGGTGCTCTCAACCGGAATCACTCCATGATGCCAACCCAGATCGTTAGCAGCCTCAATAAGCAGTCTTCCATCTGCACCACTGTCGGGAAATCGCGGTGTAGGAATCCAGGGACGATGGCCACTTGCGGGGCGATATTTTGAAGCGGCCCGCTGCTTGCAAAGACGATCAATCGCCGCAATCGCCGGTCCGTGATCCCTTGAATGACAAATGCTTTGGAAAAGTAACTCCGTGGTCGCATCGAGACCGCGTGACTTCGTCAAATCTGAAGCAGGACCTCGCTAAGATCTCAAGTGGTATCCGCCCCGAGTCTTCGTTGTCTCTTGTCGCACCAAGCTCATCGTCTTTTCCCAGTGCGTGGCGTTGGATGGACCGCATCCCGGCTGGGCGATTGTTGACAGCCCCTGCTCGTGCTTGGGCGATATCGGCCATATGAAGCTGGCGTGCAACAAATCTCGCATTACAAAAACGCTACCACATCATGGCGGCAGCGTTCTTGCCTCCAACACTCGATGAAATGGTCAAAGACATCGTGAAGGTAGACGTTCCAATGCCGCGGTGAAATCGCCGAGCATCAGTCGACTTTGATCACACACCAACTTCAATGATCCCGGCATGAAGCCCATTTGCGGATCGGGCGAAAATGCGGCGATACCCAATGATCACTGGCGACCATCCGGCTTCGGAATCCAACCACGAAGAGCGGGCTTTGCACGGTGGGCTTAGCCCGATCAGTAAGGCCATGGAGGTCAGCGACGTTGGCTGTTTAGGCTGTGGCAAAAGTTTCACCAAATACTTCGGTGCCAAGTCGAATTCATGGATGGCACGCAGCCACCAAACACTGAGACGTCACCAATTGGTTCGCCTCACGCAGCCGATCCTCCCCGAGGCTTGCATTTGGGGCATCGCCGCGAGGAGTGACCGTCACGACTCGGCAGCGAAGAATGCCGCGTGGCCCTTCTGTAGGCCCGCATTTTCAGGACGGACATCCGCAGCTTTGCTGCGTTGATTACGAGTCTCGGAGAGACTCGCCTACGGTAGAAGGCAGCACATCGAAAAAATCACAGTCTCGGAGAGACTCGCCTAGGTGAACCGCTAAACGTGAATCGGTTGCTCCGACGATGGAAGTCGATCGATGCCCGAATTCGTCTGTGTGTGAAAGTTTTATTGAAAACGTGACCACAGATCGTCAAGAGCGTCCCTTTGGCTGCGAATAGGCCTGCCATTGAGGTTGTTGTCCACGTTCCCAGTTTACGCCGTCCAAGGAGCCTTCCATGTATTTGCACCGCTCACTGTTCTTTTCAAATTGTCTGGCCGCCACGGTCATGATTTCGAGCTGGAACGCCGAACCAGCACTTGCACAGCAAACCAATGATGCACAGAACCAACTCGTGGGGCGCGTGCCGTTCGATTTCCCAGATGCTCCCCCAGCAACGGTAGAAGTGGACTTGAGTGAGGGAATGATGCTAGCACTGAGCGGGATCGGCCAGGCCGCCTTGAACGGAGTAGCTGAGGCCCTTGTCGAATCCGACCAGGAACATCCAGCTCCCGAGATCGCCCAATCGGCCCAACACCTGAAGGCTGTCAATCAAATGGTTACGGAGCTGACGCGTGCCGTGCACGAGGTACGAGTTCGCGTTCATGACAATCTGTCAGATGTCGCTCCCGAAACATGCGCCGGAATGATTCGGCACTATAGCGATCAGCTCCGAGATTCGAGTTGGGACAGCATCGTCCGGGTCAATGATCACGGATCCACGGTGAACGTCAATGTACTACGCTCGGAAGGGGCGATTCGCGGGATCTTCGTGCTTGTATCAGATCAGAACCAATTGGTGATGGCGAACGTTGTTTGCGAGCTAACGTCGGAACGCATCAAGCAAGTCGCCCACGGAGCGACGCTGATCGGAATGAAGTTCGGGCTCGACAAAGCGATCCAGCAGGCAATGGTGGAACTGGAGCGAGACCTGCGTTGAGACTTTGACCAGATGACGATGGCGGCAAGCCTTTGCACCGCTGAAACTTCTGGTTGCGAGACTTTCCGCGACCGCCTGGCGAATCGGATTCAGATCAAGCGAGGGCTTGCAATTTCGTCGATATGCAAGCGACTCGCTGGACGCCAAGCGAATCAGTTTACCGGCAACTCGAGCGCCGCAAGTAACTGGGGCACCCAAGTGTTGAGAACTTCGGGCTGTTTCATCCAGGGAAAGTGACCACAGTCCTCGATCACCAGCAACTTCGAGTTTGGCAGCGCGAGATGCAGGATTGTGGCCGACTCAGGGGAACACATGAAGTCGTCTTCACCAACGACAATCAAGGCCGGAGCAGTCACCTTCTTCAAATCCGATCGCACATCAAACTCCTTTTGCTCGCTCATCGTGGTGCCGGCAAGGGCAACCACCGAAGCCGACATGGCCGCGAAGTCGCCGCTGCGTGGGTTCATCTCGAATGCCTTGGCGGCCTCTTTGCACCATGGCTCTCCATTCCGAGACGCCATTCGCTTGCAGACATCGGCGTGACGTTTCCCATCCAAAACGGCGCCGGTGTTCAGTAGAACCAGACCATGTACGCGTGAGGGCAAAACCGTACGAGACATCCCGTAGGCGAGTCTCTCCGAGACTCGTAAGAAATGCAGCAAAGCTGCGAATGTCCGCCTTGGAAATGCGGACCTACGGTCGTGCAAGCCAACTTGCTGCGAATCCATGGGGTGACATTAGGTTCTGCCTGAAGGCATGTACGATGGGCTTCCAAGCCCGTCGGCTGACACACGACACAAAAGCAACCGGCCTGGAAGCCCATCGTCCGGCCTGTGAACCGAGTATTTGGGCGGTGCCTGCGCTCGCAAGGGGCGAAAAGTGGCTGGTCAGCTACCCGCGTGGACGCTTACACCAGGAGCTGATCCAGCGAAGTGGTGCTGTCGGCGAAACGGTCGACTTCCAAGCCGAGTTGCCGAAGCATCGTGACGTAGAGATCGGACAAACGATACTTCGAATCGTCAAACTGCCGATGCTCACCATGGCGGAACCCCATCGATTTTCCTCCCGCCAAGATCAAAGGGTAGTTCACCGCCTGGTGCGTTCGGCTCGTGCTGCAACCGTACAGCACGAGCGTGTGGTCGAGCAATGATCCGCTTTGGAACGGGTCGCTTGTGGAACCGAGCCGCTCCAGGAAGTAGGCGAATTGGTTGGCGAGGAATTGATCGTAACGAGCCCAGTTCTCGTAGCCCTTCTTGCTTCCGGTCCCGTGGGACAGCGAGTGGTGTCCGGTCAATCCAATCGAAATGGGGAATCGATCGCCAACTCCCTTCGCATCTTCGCTCGTAATCTGATAGGTGATGGTGCGAGTCGAGTCGGTGAGCAGTGCGACGTACATCAAATCAAAGATCACTCGGATGTAATCCTCGGCGTCCCCGCGTGGCGTTGCTGCCAAATCAAAATCCGCCGCGTTCAGCTCGGGACGCTGAACATCAAGCCAACCATCGGCGCGCTTGAGACGATGTTCGATCTCTCGAACGGAGGTGGTGTACTCTTCCAGGCGACGACGGTCAATGGCCGACAGATTCTGCTGAATCATCGCGGTCTCTTCCAGCAAGTTATCGAGAATGCTGCGATTGCGACCGAACTCGCGGCGTTGCTCGGCCAGCGAATGTCTCTCGACGCCGAACAATCGGTTGAAGATCGCACGCGGCTCGGAGAGGCTGGGAATGGGTCGCCCCGAAGCAGAAAACGATAGCGTTTGCGTGCGCCCCGGCGCACCGACGCCGCCGTCACTTGACAATGTCAGCGATTGGAAACGTGTCTGGTTGCCAACATGCTTGGCGATCAATTGGTCGAGCGAGATGCTGTTGGTGTAAACGTTTGACGAATCGGCACCCGTCAGAAAGCTATCGGCGGTGATATGAGCGATCGTTGAACGCATCGCAGGGTGTGAAAGACCAGACAGGATCGTCAAGTTTCCGCGGTGTCTTGCCAACGGCTCCAAGGTGCGGGTGAATTGGAAGTCGCGGCCGACGCTGTGCGGGAACCAGTGCCACTGCTCGTGATCGGGATGGTCTTTCGGTGGCAGGCTAACTCCGTTGGGAAAGAAGATGCAGCAGAAGCGCTTTGGGTCTTTGTCGGCTTCGCCATCCGCTTCTTTGTTGGTTTCGCCATCCGCTTCTGCGCCCTGCACTGTTTGCACAAACGGCATGGCTGGCAGCGAAGCGAGCGCGGGTAGCGCGATGGTGTATCCAGCCGTGCGTAGGAGGCGTCTTCGTGTGAACGCTTGAGCTGGCTTCGGCATGGATGACCCTCCGAGTGAATCTCAATTAGTGGGCTGCGGGACGGAATAGCGAGCTCTCGATAATCGCCAGCATGAGTCCCTTCAAGCGATAATCCGCTGCCGCGAAACGCTGCTGAATCACGTTGACGGCTTGACGTTCATGATAACCAGGTGAATGCCCCATCGCATAAGTCAACAAGTGGTAGACAAACGCATTGGCGAACTCCTCGCCTCGCTGCTGGCGGAGATAGGTTTTCAATTCTGTGATCCCTGCAACGCTTGGCCCCCCAGGGAGCAGCGCCGAAGCATCGACCGCCTGCCCCCGTTGACGCCCATCGTCTTCTTGCTCGGTCTCGCTGCGCCAACGTCCTGTGGCATCAAAGTTCTCGAACGGAATCCCCCAGGGATCGATTTTCGCGTGACAGTTTTGGCACGCTCCCGGCTGGCGGTGCAGCTCGATCCGTTGCTTCAACGTGAGGCCTTGCAAATCGGGATCGTTCGCGTCGAGGACCGGAACGTTGGGGGGTGGTGGGGGAGGCGGCTGGTTCAGCATCCTGTCGAGCAGCCAAACACCTCGGCGAATCGGATGCGAGTCGACACCGTCCGAATTCATCGTCAGCACGCTCGCTTGCGTCAGCAGACCACCTGCGCACCGAGTCCCGCGGAAGTGGGATCTTGCGAAATTGTCCACCGATCGCGTCCGTTGCCGCATCTTCGAGGAGGTCCCCAAGGTCAAGGTTGTAGTGCTCGGCTAAACGATCGTTCAGCATTACATAGTTCGAATCAATCAGGTCGAGTACGCTCGAGTCCGTCGTGAACACCTCAATGAAATAGTCAAGCGTTTCGCGAACGGAAAGATCTGCCAAGTCTTCATCATACGTGGGATATCTTTGACGATTGACCGCGATATTTTGGAGCTTATCCAGACGCATCCATTGTCGACAGAAGCTTTCCATGAATCGGCGGCTACGCGGATCGGCCAACAAACGATTCGCTTCGCTGAGAAGCACATCCCGGTTGAGCAGCGACCCGTCATTGGCTCGCTTGGTCAGTCGTTCGTCGGGTGGCGACAACCAGAGCAGGTAGGCAAGACGCGATGCAAGCTCATGTGGCGTGACCGTTCCAGTCGTATGGGAATCGAGTTCGTCGGCGGTGGGCTCCGTCGCGATGGAAGTCGGCGGGCTCGATTCCAAGAACAAGAAAGATGGCGAAACGAGCACCGCAGCAAGGGTCTCCTGCAGACCGTCCTCGAATGAGTAGTTCTCTTCTCGCAGATCTTCAAAGAGTTTCAGTTTGGTCTCGACTTCAATCGGGGCGATCGGTCGCCGATAGGCTTTTGGCATGAATCGCCCCAGGAACTCCCTGGCAATGGCAATCTCTTGCTGAGGTTCCGCAGCTGTTTCTGGGTTCGGTACCTGCCAGCGATACGGTCGATTGTTCGCGTCGCTGCCCGGCACCATCTCTATCTGAAGGGAGTCAAGAAAAAGAAAATTCACGCCGCCATTGGCCATCTGCTCGAGTGGCTTGGCGATCTCCCTGGAACCGCTATCCGGATCGGAGTAACCGCCGCGGCCGAGAGCAAAAATGGCTTGGCTGTCCGTGGAAACGTTGGAGATAAAAACTTGGTCCATATCGAAGACGCTCAATCGGTCAAACGAGTCTTCGTCACGCAACCGACCCTTCGTGGGTACATCTTCCAAACGCATGCGAAACTCGTAGACAGTCGGCTCATCGATTGACGCGGTGACGTCGACCTCACCGAGCACTCGCTTGTCGATCGAACAGCCATCGCCGAGCGTGATCCCTGCTTCCACTCGCATCCTGGGAAATCGTCCGACGCGATCGGGGGTGCCCGCGGCGCGAATACGAAGGGTCATCTCACCAATCGGCAGCCGCTGGGGAATTGCCACAAACTGTTGATTCAGTTTGGGGATCGCCGCCCGCAAAGTTTCGTCATCGGAAAAAGCACCGGGCAATCGGGGACCGAGCGGGTCGACGTACCTTGGCGGCGAATCGAAGCCCGCCGCTTGCCGGGCAGCGAACGAGTCCAGATCGATCGGTTGCGGAGCATGCTCGCGCGTTCCATATCGATCAGCTGTCGCATAGAAGAGATCTTCCAGCTCGATGTGATACCTCAACGGAGGAAGTTTGAACTCGTCAAACTGCACGTAGCGATCGACTGCCCGACGAGCGCTGTCCAGGTAGGCTTCGATTTGAAGCGAGGACAGGCCCAGCCTTTCACGATCGTTGCGATAGCCGGCGTACGAGAGCGGATCTGCCGGGAGCATATCGACAAACTCTGCATCGACTGCGAAGAGATCCTGCATGGTGAAATTGTATTCTTCCACGGTCAATCGCCGGTTACCGGTCCAGAATCCCGGTTGCGCTACAGGGTCGGGCAGCATGCTTAGCTGATCCTCTAGCCCTCGAACCAAAATTGCTCGCTCACCAGTGCTCGGTGACTCAGCATCCTCCGGTGGCATGTTGCCCCGGCGCACCGCATTCAGAATCCTCTCCAGCGTTTCACCGCGATTGTTCTGCGCCTCTTCAAGATCAAGTATGTCCACCCGAAGATCCGCTTCCTGAGTGTCTGCACCGTGGCACTTGATGCAGTATCGCTGCAGCATCTCGCTGGTCGCTTTCTGCTTTTCGCCGCGCTCGATCTGCGGCGAGCCGACAGCTTCATCCGCCTCGCAATCGAAGGCGTGCATCGCAGCAATCGTACACAGCAATACGAAGCAAGCCGGACGACGAAGACGATAGAAATCAAAATGCATCGCGTGCCATACAGCTCTGATCGCAATCCTCAACGCGAGCGAAACAACCATCGACCACTGACAAAACGCTAGCTGCCGAAATTGCGCCACCTTGATTCCCCCCACCACGCTCGAGACGTGTGCAACATGAAAACTTCCAACAGGATGAACTGGATTGACAAGATAACGAGACATTTCGACATTGGATCAGCATGCACCGTGAGCTGGATCCTATCTAGCAGGATGCAAACGCGTCAAAGACTGACCTACCTCGCCAATATACTCGACCAGGGCTGCTCGAAAATCGCCCAGATTGAGCAGCTGTGTGTAACGCTCAGGCGTCTTGGGATGCGCGTCCGCAATCATCTATTGCGAGTCATCATCTCGCTTCACGCCAAACCAGAGACGCTGGCCTGACTGGAAGGGCAGACCCAGTTCAAAGTTCTCGAAGGCAACGCCTCCGGGAATCGACGACTTCGACATCCAGTAGGTTCTTCGTCCGTTGACAGCAGCAAACGGATTGGAGTCCGCTTCGGCTCGCCAATAGTGAACCGCTTTGTTCCCAACGTAGCGCCAGTGAGGTGCGACGTCTTTGTCATGCGCCACGTCGGCAGGATCCGGCATATCTGTCGATACTTCGACCAAGAATCGCCCATCATCCGTTCGCTTGAGCTCACTTGCAGCCCATTGTCGCCACGGCAGAAAGCCTAGCTCATCAAGTCGTTCGTCCTGCCACAGGTCTTTCGCCGCCACAACGCGGTCATTGTTCAGATGAATTCTGCGCAGCAAGCCGAAATTTCCCATCGTCGCCGAGAGGGTGCAGGATTCGATCGGGGCCGTCGATTCAGCGTCGTGAGCTAGGAACTCCACCTCGAACAGCCTTGCTTTGCGAAACACACACTCAATGACCGGCCGCGCCCCGTTGCGAAATGGCTCGGTGTGAACGAAGAGTCGAAGTGTCTCTCCCCCTTCATCGATCACGCCTGAAGCGAGCTGAGTCGGCGGCTCCGAAGATGACCTTTCGTTACTTGCCCAAAAGACGAGTCCCCTTCTACCGGGACGCAGCCGGCTCATCTCCAACTCCGATTGCCCACGCCCAGCTCTGCCAACGACACTCGGCTCGATGGAAACAAAATTGACGACGCGAGGATAGTGTTGTTCAAGGTAGGGCGTATAGATTCGAATCAACCCAGCGGGACCAGGAGTGGGCTCGAGCCCGATTCGCAGTCCGTTGACGTGCCCCCAAACCGGGATCGCCCCGGCATCGTTCGCGCTCGGTCGCACGAATTCCGTATCCGCAGCCTTTGTCCCTTGAACTGCAGCAAGAAGGATCAGCATTGAACTCAACCATCGGAAGGCTGAGGGTGGGCGCCACCATCCGGTCAAGCGTCTGATCAAATGGACTGCTCTCGACAACAATCGTTCCAACATTCCATCGACTCTTAAAGATCTGGAATCGAGACGTTTCCTGAAGGCTCCTCTGCGCATCCGAACCGACTCCAACGTTGGCCGCACAACTTTCCTTTCGCGTTTTCAGATTCACCATGGATATTCTAAGGAAACTGGCAATCGTTTTGGGATTGGGCTGTCATGAATTGCATCGAACACCCAATGCGATCGCCGATTCGATACTCGTCGTTCGGCCGGAACCTTGGTCAGACTAGGATGATGAAGATGACAAAGCTCTCCCGCCAACTGATGACAGTGAACTCGTTGGCATTTTACCAAGGATAGGTTGAAGAACAAACCGCAAGGATTCGGGGTACTGCAAACAACCCCTTTGGCCCGAACTTGCTCATAGGATTTTTGTCGACAAGGGCAAATGGATGGGTACAAGCATGAGACGAAAGGATCTTCATTGTGAATAGAACTCTGACACTTCGAATCGTGATGGCTGGGGCCGTGATCGCGTTCATGGCGTGCTGCCCGGCCTCTGCACAAGACTACGTGGTTGCTAACCCGCCTGACGAGTTGCAACTGCCGCAGTTCTACAAGAAGTACGTCAGTGCGAGCGGATATCCGGTGGTCAGTTCTGCGAACGTCAACGACTACGCCTTGAAAGAGGCTGCGTACATCGTCGATATGATGCTGGCGAAGCGCCCAGACGTTCGCCGGGCCATGATCGCCAGCGGATCACGTCTGATCGTGATGGGGCACTCCGAGTTCACCACGGACATCCCCGAGTATGCCCACCTACAACCGAAGGATTATTGGGATGCGCGAGCCAGGGGCCTGGGCGGGTCGCTCGACGAGGCCGTTTGTTCTTGCGCCGAAGAGAACATGCTGGCCTTTGAGGGCGATCCCTATTCGACGGAGAACATTTTGATCCACGAGTTTGCCCACAACATCCACTATCGTGGCATGATCAACCTCGATCCAGACTTCGACATGCGGCTTCGTCAGACCTACGAGCGTGCGCTCTCTCAGGGGCTATGGAAAGGAAAGTATGCGTCGGTGAACCACGCTGAGTACTTTGCCGAGGGCGTGCAATCTTGGTTCAACAACAATCGGCCGCCGGATCACGATCACAACCATGTCGATACACGATCTGAATTACGGGAGTACGACCCGGGATTGGCGGGAATCTGCGAAGAGGTTTTTGGCGGTACGGAGCTGATTTACTCCAAACCCACCTCTCGGCTTCGTGATCATTTGGCGGGTTACGATCCAGCATCGTCACCCAAGTTCCAATGGCCCGGGCGACTGGCCAAGATGAAGCAGAAGATCCGAGAAGACGTCAAGAGACAAGGCGACAATCGGCAACAGCACTACAAGAATTAGCTGCTCACGCTGAGCGGTTTTGCGGTCAGCCATGCTTTTCGATCGCGTTTCCAGATCGTTTCGATTCACGTCGGGCCTGGTGATTTGACACCAAAGTAGCACGACTCTCCGAGTCGATTCTCTACGCGATTTACGACTCGGAGAGTCGTGCTACTCTCAACAACCGCTCAGTTTGAGTAGCTGGACCGCGCCACTCTGGCGGCCAATCGTAACCCGAAGCGTCAGCGAGCAAGTATCGATATTGAGATCGACTCGCTTACGCGTCGGGTTATGAAAATCCTTGTGCGGCAGCCAAGATCGAAACCTCCGAAGTCACGCTTCGGGTTGCTATGGAGATCACCCTATCCCATTTCAACGCGAAGACTTCAGATTGCTACCGCGTGGAAAGCGGCGCCGTCGAGCCAGGGGCTATCGAGGAAACCACTCGATGCTAAGCCGAGCTCGGAGGGCAACTGAAATCGGTGCTTTCCGACTCGGAAGTCGCTGACCGGGATTCGGTCGGTGGCAGTGATGGCTGTCCCAATCTCGTTCCTTCAGCCTCGGTCCCCCTGGCTCGCGCGTTCCTCGTCCTTCGCTGCCCAGGGGAATGAGGCTAGGCCTCGCGGTTAAACTTCATCCCAGCAAGGGCTTCTCCAAACGCGCTCGAGTCAACTCGCATGTCGTCCTGGTAGACCGATTTGTTGGGATCCACGGCATCGACCATCTGGTAGTAGAACCGATGTTTCAGCGCTGACGCCATGGTGAGAAAGCAGTTCGGCGTCGCTCCCTCGCGTTGTCGCATTTCAAGAACTGATCCACCGGGCGCATCGCGATCATGTTCGTCAAGGCGGCGCCGTGATTCGATACCAAGGTGGAGGCTTGCGAAAGCACTTGGATTTGCGTAATCCAATCCATATCTTCTGGCACAAGAATGTCGAATCCATGCCGTTTGAGAATGGGGGTCAACTCCGTTTCGTTGACGACGATGCGCCGGCCGGCCTTTGCCCGGCTGAGATAGACTCTGTCGCTGGTCATGGAAAGCCGACGAGGCTGGGATTCCGCGTATTGAATCACTCGATGACGCAATCGATCAAGGATCTCTTCACGAAAGCTACCGCTGGGCGCGACGTGTGACGGAACAATCATCCGCGTACACCGTGCGCGCTCGAACTCACCCAGAAAATGGACATGACCAATGTCAAACATCTTCAGGCTTTCTAGCACGAAGCGGCGCCGTCGGTACTTGGTCGGCAAGACCAGCGTCAAGTCACGGAGATCGTAGTGGCACCCGGTCATCTCCAAACGACAGAGAGCCTCCGCGATCCAATGAAAGTATCCGCCGCTCCAATTATCCGTGATCCAAAGAGTCGGTTGATCGAGACGAGGACGTCTTCCGATCCATGCGGTGGCCGCAAACTTGAGATGCCCACGACGAGCCATCCACTCTCTCAAGGATTCGGCGTTTGCCCAGCATTGCGCAACGGGAACACTCGCTTTGCAAAGCAAGCCGTTACCACACGCAATTCTGTCGCTGGGAGCGGCTATCCAGGCTTGGGGCAACTCGGTATGGACAAATCGGGTCAGCGCAGGCAGATCTTCCGGACGAGAATTCATCGGCGCACTGACACGCTGAGTCCGAGCCGCAAGCGTGGGAGTCGTCATGAAACCAGATCCTGGGAAACTCGACCATCCAATGGCAGTCCGTTCTATCGCTGGTTGGGGAATTATCAACTCTGTCCGTCTAGGACAAGACCTAACAGCAAGAAACTCGCCATGCGAGTGCAGTCATTGCGAGCGTCTGAGCAGACGCGTTAGCGTTCGGTCGAGCTGATTGGCAAAGGCTTGGGCATCCTTTTGATCGAATGGTTTGGGGCCGCCCGTCTCCAGACCAGACGAACGAAGCTGTTCCATCAGGTTCCGTGATGCCAATCGACCATGCACACTCTTGTCATCGTAAAGTTCGCCACGAGTGCCAATTGCAATTCCTCCCTGCTCGACCACACGCGACGCCAAAGGGATGTCACCTGTAATGACCACGTCGCCCGAGCGTAAATGCTCGATGATGGTGTCGTCGGCTACATCCGCTCCATCCGACACCGTGATCCGGTGAATCAAATCGGAAGCAGGCACCCAAATCGACTGGTTCGCCACCAGGATGGTTTCGATCTGACGACGCTCGGCCGTCCGAAACACCAGATCTTTGACAGGCGCGGGACAGCCATCGGCGTCAATCCACAAGCGAGGTCGACTGCGGGGTTCGTTTTCCAAGATTCTGGTGGCCAAATAGCGGGCGGCTTCGTGGATTGAGCCGCATCATGTCCTTTCTCAAGCGATGCGCGAAGGTCCAAGCAGTCGACGAACCCCATTCCTCGCCGACCACGCACACCATCGACGAGCGGCGGCCCAATCAGTGGCTGTCCCTTTCTTGCTGCTGTCTTGCTGTCTCGGGGACTCCGATCGCGGCCGTACGATGGGCTTCCAAGCCCGTCGATCTCGATCATCCCGTGCTAGGCGACGGGCTTGGAAGCCCATCGTACATGTTTTGAGCCAGAACCAAGAATCCTATGGGGTCCAAGCGCGACTGAAGATTCGGAGGCTTCGATTCTCAGTGCGCTTGATCATGGCGACTCACTGACCAACTCTCAATAATCGCTAAGAAAGGAATGGCGCTACGCATGGTCGCCTTGGAAATTCGTCCCCACGGTGGGCCTAAGAAATCGTCGTGGGCTCTCTACGCGGCCGATAAGCGTGATTGCCGAATCAGTTTCCGAGATCTAGAATTCCACCTGGGCACCCGATCCATAGCATTCAACCAAGGAAGCGACATCGATGAGTAATCTGGTAGCAATCGTATTTGATGACGAGACAACAGCTTTTGAAATGCGAACCGCTCTGGTCAAAATGCAGAAAGAGTACCTCATCGACATGGAGGACGCGGTCGTCGTCACCAAGAATGAAGCAGGAAAGGTTCAGCTTCACCAGGCCGTGAACCTAACGGCAGCCGGCGCCGTCAGCGGTGGCTTTTGGGGCACGTTGATTGGCATGATCTTCCTGAATCCGCTACTGGGTGCCGCTGTCGGGGCGGGGGCGGGGGCGTTGTCTGGAAAGCTGACCGACATTGGCATCGACGACCAGCAGATGAAAGAGGCTGCAGAGGCGTTCAAGCCGGGACACTCGGCACTCTTCGTGCTCGTTCGCCGCGCGACCACCGACAAGGTGCTTGCAGGCCTCAAGGAGTTCGCCGGCAAAGGAAAGGTCCTTCAAACCTCCCTTTCGAAGGATGCGGAAGAAACCCTGCGCAAAGCAATCGAGAAGAATGCCTGATCGGTATTGGGCGTACCGAAGGGCGATGTGGTCAATCACGGCACGTCGTTCTCGTCCACTCCGACATGCCCAAGGCTCCCTGCCAAGCCGATGCAACTGGTGTGGGCAGGTGTGAATCGACGGACGGCCGAGGGTGACGTGAATGGGTCTGAACACCGAGTCGGCGTCGTATCAAGCCCTGCGCGGTGACCATTGACGCAGCTTTTTCCATTCAGCAGCAAGAGCATGCTCGAAGGACGCGTTCAGCCTGTCCCCAATCGGGACGATCAGGTCAGCGTGCACAACCCCGGTCGCCAAGAAAAGCGAATGGAGACCCGGCGGGGCGATGCTGATGATTTGGCCAACATCGAATACGGGCGCCCATCACGACCGGACAATTGCGGTCCAGGTCGCAGTTATGGGCTGGGGCAAGCGTTCGCATTGCACATTGCAAGACAAAAGAGCGCAATTTCAAAGCCTGCAAGTCGGGTAGGGGCGCCTAAATCGATGCTTGTCCCTGTTTGGCTGTCCTTGTCCCTGTTTGGCTGTCCCATCTTCCACCCAAATACGCCAATGAGCTGACGAGTCACCCCTATTTCATCGCAACCGTGATCGTTCGGGAAAAGGGGGCCACGCTACTTAGCTCGGCTTTCCAACAGCGCTTCGGCAAAGGCTTGGCCGATCAGGGAGTAGGTTTTCGCGGAACCAAGATAGTGATACCCGGCATTGGACTTGGCTCGCTTCTCAAGTGCGAGATCCGCCTCTGTGAATAGTTGCTTCTCGAGCTCTTTCACAACCTCTCTCTGTTCCTCCATCGTCATCGTTCCCGCAGCGTTCTCGTGTTTGCTGTTCTTCGTCCGCAGCAGGTGAGCCTTCTGCCGGAGCTGATCACGTTTCGAATCAATGAGTGCCAAGCGTTCGTCCCAAAAGGGTGCGGTTGGAACAGCGAATACGTTTCCTCTGAACTCCGGCAAATCGGCCACCGCAGCCTGGCTTTCGCGAAACGCTTGATTCCCTGGATTCGGTGCATTTCCGCCGACACCCATCACACCGATAACGACTGGAAGATTCGGAGCGGACAGATCCTTGCGTACATCGCGAATGAAATTGGAGAACCACTCGGTGTACTTCGCGAAACGGGGCGTGAGAGAGTCAGCTGCGACCTCCGGGTAAACGTTTCGACCCACCATATCGTTGAATCCTTGGAACCAGATCAGCCCGGCAAGTTCGTAGCCCATCGCCGAATCGTAGTCTGGATCAACACGCTTGATGTCCTCAAGGACGAATCGGACATGCGCGATTATCTGGCGGTACCGTGCGCGAGTCTTTGCCTTGAGCTGAGCCTGCTGCTCGACCGTGGCGAAGCGTTCCCGTTTCACATCATCGGGACTCGGAACGTAGGGGCCTGAGCTTGGCGATCGGAAATCCGTGTGCAGCGACTGGCCACCCCAGGCGGTCTTGATAAGAAGGATTGGCTGATCCAGTCCCTTTTGCATCGTGATGCCAAACGCCAATTCGGGACCGATTTTCTCGCCGGGCTTGTCATAGTCTCGACCGCCCTGACTGCCGTATCCCGCAGTCAGCTGGCCGAAGACTTCGCGATTCTCGCCGTCGATCCGTCCATTCTTTCCTGTTAGAAAGGAAATCCAGACGTCTTCGATCATGCGGTGCGAACCATCCGGGTTCTTCATCTCAGCCAGCAGCGGCGCCGTCTTTGGGTCCTCGCCCATGTAATCGATAACCGAGACTTTCGCATGACCTTCCATGTTTGATTGTCCAACCAAGATATAGACCTTGAGTGGCTCTCTGGCGGAAAGGGTGGAACCGCAAACCAACATCAACACGATGAGGGAAGCGATTCGCTGTGTAAGCAGAACAGCACCAGCTGCGATCCTGTTAGGTCTTTGCATTGCTCATTCATTCGGCGAAGGGAGGCTGACTCGCGAGTCGACTGTTTTGCATCAGGTGCCCGACTGCTGCCTTGCACATTGTAAGCTCCCCACGAACGGGTCAGGCTGTGAAGAACTGGGTCGCCCTACTGTAGGGTCCGCATTTCCAAGGCGGAAACTCGCAGATTTTCGGCGTTTCTTACGAGTCTCGGAGAGACTCGCCTACGGTAAAACGGCTGAAATTGCGCAGCTGCCTGCGCTGCCGGGGGCTCTTCAATCTAGCGGCCGATCTTCTTGGTCGCGATTCTCGAATCCCCAGCGTGAGGTGTCCCGCTATGACTTCGCAAATGACTCGATCTCACCAATCCCTGAAGCGACACGGAGCGATCACCTGTGCAGCTGCGTGCGTGATGGCGCCGTTCACCCTTGTCCATCCGACGCCAGCGCCTGCGGCAGGTCTGCTTGTTTCAGAAGGCGGATTTGGGGGCGTCCTCGAAATCAAGCAACACGATGTTCGCGTCACAATCAACAACTCAATCGCTGTCACACAGGTCGATCAGGTCTTCGTGAACACGGAAAATCGCCAGGTCGAGGCCCTCTATACGTTCCCCGTTCCACGAGAGGCGAGCGTTTCCAACTTCAGCATGTGGATCGCAGGGAAAGAGATGATCGGCGAGGTCGTCGAGAAAGAACGAGCCCGCCAAATCTACGAAAGCTACAAACAGAAGAAGCGCGACCCTGGACTGCTGGAGCAAGTCGACTTCAAACAGTTCGAGATGCGGATCTTTCCGATTCCAGCCGGTGCCGAACAGCGGATTCGAATCGAGTATTACCAGCAACTCAATGTGGATCATGACTGGGCCACCTACGTTTATCCGCTTGCGACCGACGTCCGCGGCGGACAGCTCGATTCGCGTGTCACGGGGCGATTCTCGATGACGCTTGACTTCAAGAGCGAGGTTCCGATCAAGGAGCTGCGAAGCGAATCGCATCCCGATGACTTCGTCGTGGTCAGCCACGAGCCCAAGTACGCTCAAGCCGCTATGGAACTGACTGAGGGCGATCTGTCGCGCGACATCGTGATGGCGGTGCAAACCAAGCGGCCTCGGACAGGCTTGGACGTGATCACCAGCCATCCCAAGGGCGAGGACGGATACTTCATGATGACACTGACGCCGGGTGAAGACCTCAGTAGCACCGCGGAACCGATGGACTATGTGTTTCTGCTCGACGTCTCCGGAAGCATGTCTCGCGACGACAAGCTCGCAATCAGCCGTCAAAGTGTTGTGGCCTTCATTGATTCGCTGGGCCCCGAGGATCGCTTCGAATGCCTCGCCTTCAATCTCGCACCAACGCCTTTGTTCCGTTCGCTGCAACCGGCCGCCACTGAGAACTTGGATCAAGCCAAAGGATTTCTTCGATTCACAACGGGCTCGCGGCGGCACGGTGCTTCAACCCGCGATCTCAGCCGCCTATGCCTATCGGGATGATGATCGGCCGCTCAATGTGGTTCTTGCTCAGCGACGGCATGACCGAAGTGGGGGAACAGTCCGAACTGCTGCGACTGATCCAGTCGCGACCAGCCGGCGTGCGTGTGTTCTGCATTGGAGTGGGCAACGAAGTCAATCGCCCGTTGCTCGACCAGATGGCCAAGCAGGCGGGTGGGCTGGCCGCGTTTGTCTCGACCGAAGACAGCTTTGGCCGACAGGCGCATCTGATGCGACAGAAACTCGTACGCCCTGCCATCGAGGAGGTTGCCGTGCAGTTTGGCGGAGACGGCAATCCGTGACGTCGAGCCGACAGAATTGGGAGACCTGTTCTACGGGACGCCGTTACGGCTGCTGGGCCGATATGGCTCGAGCGGTCCGGTCGCCATCACGCTCACCGGTACCGTGCAAGGCGGGCCTTGGAAACAAACCGTCGAGGTGAATTTGCCAGACAGCGACGAAGGCAACAGCGAGATCGAACGGATGTGGGCCCAACAACGCGTGCAACGATTGTTGGCAGCGCGAGCGGGCGGGAAAGGGATCCGAGCGCGACGAGATCGTCCGTTTGTGCGAGGCTTACTCGATCGTCTCCCCCTACGCGTCGATGCTCGTGCTGGAGAACAACGACGAGTACAAACGCTGGAAGATCGAACAACGCAACGCCACACGAATCGAGCGCGACCGAAAATCACGTGCCACGGTTCAAGAAAAGCTCGCGGAAATGCGTCGCCGTGCCAGCGAGGGTTTTGAGGTCGACCGAGCAGAGAAGTTGGTTTCGACATCAGATCGCGAGCCAGCCCCCACAGTCACAGCTCCGCAGTCGACTCCATCCCCATCGCAGTCATCTCCCTCGCAGCCATCGTCCCGTCCGAGCCGCAGCTTCGACTTGGATGTTGGTTCCTCGAGTGGTGGAGGTGCGATTGATCCTGTGACGGCACTGATCGCACTGGGAACCGCTGGCGGAGCAGCACTCGCAGGACGAAGAAAGAAGCGACGTGAGTTTTCTGAGGATGTCACTAACTCAAACTGAAGCGGTTTCGGCTGGATTCGCTGTATTCCTCCTATCAAGAACTCTCCCTCGGGAGAGTCGAGCCTCGGCGAGGAGAGGGGCAATCTGCTTTACAACGCTGCGATGGACCATCGAGAAGAAACCCTCCCCGGCCGTTA
This sequence comes from Pirellulaceae bacterium, assembly GCA_963767665.1. Taxonomy (GTDB): domain Bacteria; phylum Planctomycetota; class Planctomycetia; order Pirellulales; family Pirellulaceae; genus Rubripirellula. Next base: position 568,723 of record CAVYFC010000008.1, on the reverse strand, counting down.
CCGCGTCCGACCCTCCCGCTCGCGGGAGGGTGATAGTGCTGGAAAAGGGGTCAGGCCCCAATAGCCGCAAGCGGCCCGAAGGGTGCTTCGCACGATTGGGGCCTGACCCCTTTTCCAGCTGCAGCCAAGTGACTCGTGACTGGCCCCGCACACCGCGGCCCGTGCCATGCCTCATGGACTGACTCAGAAAGTCGAACTCCGATGATTACGCAAAGCTTGCACAACTATCGCTTCACGATCCTGGTAGCCTTGATTGCCATTTTCGCCTGGGCCATTCCCCCGCTATCGCAGTGGATGGAACTCAATTACTTGTTGGTCGCCGACGGCCAGTGGTGGCGAATCTGGACGGGACACTTGACGCACTACGATGGCAACCATCTGTTGTGGGACCTGCTGATGTTTGTCGTGTTGGGCGCGGCGTGTGAGCGCGAACATCCGCGTCGCTTTGCCGTTGCCTTGGTGATCATGATGGCGGGGGTCGCCGGGATCATCGGACTGCGTTGTGACGAGATTGAGATCTATCGAGGCCTGAGCGGTATCGATACCGGGCTATTCGTTTGGCTGGTCGCGGATCAGTGCCGCCGATGCTGGATCGAACGGGATCGATTTGTTGCAGTCGTCTGGCTGGCTGCCATGGTCGGTCTGTTTGGAAAGCTTGCCTACGAGGCAACGACCGGTCAAACCCTGTTCGTCGACTCATCGAACTTCACGCCGATGGTGGAAGCTCATCTGGCTGGTGCGGTAATTGGCTTGCTCTGCACACAATGGGTTACCAGAGCATTGCGACTTCGCACTTCACGCTGCGCGGCAATCGTTTGATGCGACCGTTAGCAAGCCCATGCTGATGATCACCGTCCATCTCCCGTGTAAATGATCTTTCCATCCTTGGGAGCCGCAGGCCAGGGATTCTGCCCAGGCGGATAACTTTGCGGCTGAGTCGCGCGGATCGCGTCGACATGCGATTGGATCTCGGTCGGGACGTTTTGGTTTTCGTCGCGACCATACACGTAAGGCAGCGCGGGGTCCATGAGGATGGGGAGTTCGCCAAGCGGCGGGCGTTGGGCAGCGAACGTTTGCAGTCGAGCCGACATCTCCGTCACCAAGTCGGTGTGCAAAGCTGCGATGTCTGTCTTCTCATAAGGATCGCTGGCAAGGTTGTAGAGTTCGCTGCCGACGAGTTTGAAGTCGCCCTTTCGCAGCGTGGGCAGACGGACGCTGCCGGAGACCTCGATCACGATTTCTTCGCGCGGACTCGGTTTGCCCTGCAACATCACTCCGCTCATGTCCATTCCGTCGAGGGGCAGTGGTTGCTCCAGCGTGCCGCCACCGAGCGTGACGAACGTGGGGAAAAGGTCCGTCACGTGAATCATCGCATCGTTCTTGGAACCAGGCTTGAGGTGGCCGGGCCAGCGAGCGATGAAGGGGACACGGATCCCTCCTTCAAAGGTGGTGTTCTTCGTGCCGCGCCAGGGGCGATTCACTTCCTCCGTGAGACCGCCATTGTCGTTGGTGAAAATGACGAGCGTGTTATCGGCAAGCCCGTTTGCTTCGATGGCATCGAGGATACGACCGAGACCTTCATCGAGGCACTTGACGGCGGCGCTGCGTTTGTCGAGCTGTTCGGTATGGCGAGGAATCTCTTCCAGCGGCCCGTGAATGGCATTGAAAGAAATGTAATGAAAGAAGGGCTGGTCACTCGACTGCTGTCCAATCAATCGCACCGCTTCATCCGCGATCAGATCGGTCGAATAGCCATCCTCCAACACGGGCCTCTGATCGCGGTGCCAATCGTGCACGCAAAAGATGGCGGGAGCGTTGTGTGGAATCGTGTGGTTGTTGTAGTCGATGCCCCAGCCGTAGTGGCCGTATTGATGGTCAAATCCCTGACCCATCGGAAGATGCTCCGGCAACCACTCACCGAGATGCCACTTGCCAACCAGTGCGGTGTTGTAGCCAGCCTCCTTCAGCCCCTCAGCAATGGTGCGTTCCTCGGTAGGCAGCCCCTGGATACGCCGGGTGGGTGTGCCATCAGGAAGATGGGCCAGCTTCATCCCCAGTAGCTCCAGGTAATCCGGCTTGCCGAAGTCTTCCGACCGCCAATCCATCCACTGACGGAACGGATACCGCCCCGTCATCAGCGCCGCGCGAGTCGTGGCGCATACCGGCGTCATGTAGAACTGCGTGAAGTTCATCCCCTCCGTCGCAAGTTTGTCCATGTTTGGCGTCAAGGATTCGTCGCCACCATTGAACCCAGGGTCCGCCCAGCCGAGATCATCCGCCATGATGAAAACAATGTTGGGACGTTCCGCCGCTGAGGCGACTGGCAGGAAAGGTCCAGCTGCCAAAAAAAAGATCAGGACGCGAAGTAAGTTGGTCATGAAACGGTTCCGCCAGAAAATTGCCTGATCTCGCTCGCCCCGAGACTCTCATTCTAAACAGCCACACCCTCGATACGAAGCCATCGGTGTCGCCATTTGTGAGCCAACACTTCCGAAATGGACGAGCGGGTTTCTACCGTAGCCGAGTCTCTCCGAGACTCGTAGTCAACGCAGCAAAGCTGCGGCTGTCCGCCTTGGAAAGGTAGACCTACCGTAGGTCAGCTGCTTGTTGGTTGCAAGCTAGGCCAACTACCAGCGGCTAAGTGGGTGATCTCGGTGCGCCAGCGGAAAGGTGACCGCGCGACTATCTTCGCAGTGCGACTGGAAGACTCCACAGATCATTTCAACGATGGTTGCACCTTCCGAGGCATTGCAAAGAGGCTGGCGTCCTTGCTCCACGGCGTCGATCAAATCGATGGCAGCTGCGTCATGATGTGCGACGCGATCGATCAATGCGGGATCCGGCTCGGGTTGATCGACACCACCACTTGTGATCGGAAGCCATCAGCGCGACGTCTCTGGCGGCTGAAACGGATTGCCAGGAATCAGGTAGGCCAACGGATCAAGATCGGCGAACAGAGCGATCACACCCTCGCTGCCAATCAATTGCATACCGAACCCATGATTCTTGGTCCCGTCGTCCGCGATGGAATCGAAGTAAGCGGTGACACCATTTGCCATCTGGAATCTCGCGTGAAGCTCGTTTCCCGCCAGGAGTCCCACCCCCTCGGCTCCCTCTCGAAGGGTCGACTTGGTGGCCCGCTTTCCATCTTGGATCAAGGTCGCCGAACAGGAGACGGGCTTGCCGGCAAAGTAGCTGACGAGATTCAAGACATGGGAGCCCAACACCCAGAGGTCTTCACCGCCACCACGCCGATCCCCCTTTCCACGGGCGCGTATTTCGAGCAGTCGGCCGATACGCTGCTCGCTCAGCAGCTCATCGATTCGCTTCAGCACGGGGTGATACCGATTACGATGCGCGATCGCCACGACGGCATGGTGTTTCTCGCAGGCTGCCAGGACTTGGTCGGCTTCAAACGGAGTCCTCACGAATGGCTTCTCCACGTACACCCCTTTGGCTCCTGACTCGATGGCAGCCAAGATCATGTCTCGATGTTGATCCAGATGCCGTGGACAGACCGCCACGATTTCGGGGCGAATGCTCGTGAGCATGTCGTGATAGTCAGGGAAAGCGAGCGACGGGTCCAGCTTCAACCGGTTCGTTGCCTTGGTAAGCCCAACCGGATCGGCATCCGCCACTCCGGTGACCGTCGCGCGATCCACCCGATTCCAAACGGTATCCAAGCCGTGTCCAAAGTCACCTCGGCCGCTATGCCCGATGATCGCCACCGAATGTTTGCGTTGCCCTCCGGATGCGGCGACGGCTCGGCTCGCAGCCATGGATGTGAGTAGTCCCAAACCGCCTCGCAGAACGTCACGTCGTTTCACAAAGTTCTCCCAGGCATGATGCTATTGTCGATCCACCGCGAGGTTGTTGCGACCAGTGACCCAGGTTCGTCACAGGGAATGTCTCCCTCAAGGTCACCAAATTCGACAGACATTTTGATTGCGCTGATCTGGTTATAGGAAACAAACTGGGGACAGGCAACGTTTTGGAGCGGAGAAGGCAGTAAGTCACGAGTTGCACATTCATACCCTCGTGCCTCGGAGAGACTGTGACTAATTGGGATGCCCGACCGTAGGTCCGAATTTCCAAGGCGGACGCTCGCAGCTCGGCTGCGTTTCTTACGTTACCGTAGGTCCGCATCTCCGAGGCGGACATTCGCAGCTTTGCTGCGTTCTTTACGAGTCTCGGAGAGACTCGCCTACGGTAACACACTCAGTTCGAAAAGCTGACAGCCTCGGTGTGACACCAGCGGCCGCATGGCGCGGTGCGGATGCGAGGAAAGATCGACGGCCTGCGCTGCACGATCTCGATCGATCGCCGGTCCGACACGGTCACCCAGACACTCGTGTACACTTGAATGCACGAAATCCGTTCTTTCGCTTTGAGACCGAGTGAAGACATGAGATCCCGTTCCGATGTGGCGACTTGCGTGGTGACCTTGCTTTTGGCATTTGCCACGGTGGGCGCACAAGGCGGCGACGTGCCCGACGAAAATCGTATCCGGGGGGCGGTTGAGCGAGCGTTGCCGCTTGCTCGAGATCGCTTCGTCGGGGTCGGCTGATCAACGAACCTGTTTCACCTGTCATAGCCAGGCCCTCCCAATTTTCGCGCTGACCGAGGCACAGCGACACGGCTTTCATGTCGACTCAGAGAATCTCACCGACAGCTTCAACATACGCTCAAGCATCTGAAACGAGGGCGCCAGCTCTACGACCAGGGGAAGGGCCAGGGAGGGGGCGTCGATACGGCGGGGTACGCGCTTGTGGTCGCTGGAGGAAGAGCGGATGGTCGCAAGAGGACGCGGTTCACCAGCGCGACCTCTTGGCTGATCCATCGACAGATGACGACGGATCACTGGAAGTGCACGAGCAAACGCCCGCCAACTCAAGGAGTCATTTCACAGCCACCTACCTCGCCCTGCGTGCGATGTCCATCTTTGGCAACGCGGACCAACAGGAAGCGATCGAGCGAGCAATCAATCCGCCGCTCCATGGCTGGTCAAGACAGAGCCAAAGGACACCGAAGACCACGTCTTTCGGCTGCTGGCCTTGAATACGTGATCGTCGACGACCAGGAGATTGAAAATGCAATCGACAGTTTGAAGCAGCTGCAGCGTGACGATGGCGGTTGGGCTCAGTTGCCTGAACTGGACAGCGATGCCTACGCCACCGCAACGGCGTTGTTTGCCTTGCATCAGGCCGATGCCACTGGATGACGACGACCCCGCTTGGACGCGAGGGATACGCTTTCTACTTGAACAACAACGCGAAGATGGATCGTGGCTGGTGAAGACCCGCAGCAAGCCGATCCAGGTCTATTTCGAAACAGGCTTTCCGCATCGCGTCGACCAGTTCATTTCGACCGCCGCGACCGCGTGGGCCTCGCTTGTTCTGCTGCATGCGCTCCCCACTGCGAGAACCGCTACCGATCATGACGATGCCCCTGGCGGAAACCAAACCTCTTGAGTTTCCCGAGGCCGATCTGTCGCAGCGACTGATGCAAACAGCCCATGGTTTCGTCGAAGATCGAATCAACCATGCCAATACCAATCGCCGGATGGTGTCCGGCAAGTCCGAGTCTGCGCAGAGAAGCGAGGCGTCAGTTGCGTACAATCCTGGGTATCGTTGACGATCGCTTGCCGCCAAGAATGGAACACTTCGGGGATGATCGGACAATCCTGCCATCGTGGCCGAGTCGGATCGCTACGATGTCCTGCAGGTACGGTGGCCTGTGTTTGACGAGGTTCAGGGGGAAGGCCTGATGATTCGCCCGCGAGCGGCCCGGTTGCCGCACGCGTGTCCTCGTTCCCGACGCCGATCAAACCCCGGAAGACTTGTTGGGCTGACCTCCAGCGGTCATTCGGATCAAATCGATGCCATGCTCGCTCGTTGCGAGTCCAATCGCGCGACGATTGGCCGAATGCGGATTCGAAATCATCGTGCCGGCGATCGTCGGCCGAGATCAAATGTCAACCGATCACGAACGAAGAGCTCGCGCCGATTTCACGAACCGGGAATGGATCTATCGCCAGGCGTTTCACATGGGACGTCACGTGATCGGATACGACATTGCCCGCGTCTTGGCTTGCGTTGATTGGTTTGAATCGCTCGATCATGAGCTGGCCGATTGGAATCGCGGGATACGGCGAGGGTGGACTGGTGGCACTTCATGCCGCAGCCATCGACACTCGCATCGATTCGGTCCTCGTCACCGGATACTTCGATAGCAGCGATGCCGCATGGCAGGAGCCGATCTATCGCAATGTCTGGTCAAGGCTGAAGCAGTTCGGAAATGCCGAAGTCGCTGCGCTCATCTCGCCCCGCGAAACTCGTGATCGAACACTCCGAATTTCCCTCGATCGTGACGAATCAGAAAGGCGAGCTGACAACACCGAAGTTTCAGACGGTCAGTGAGGAGTTCGATAAGATCCCTGATCACAAAGACTTCGCACTGCTCATCGATGCCAGCGGAGATACGGCTATCGGCCTATTCCGAAGACGCGGTTTTGCATTCTGTAAGCTCCTGGGCTGTGAGTCGCTGACGGATTCGGCTCAGCAACTGCACTTCGGCGATCGTCGCCAGTCCGCGAGTCAGTGGATCGCCCAGCGGCAACAACGTACGGTCGGCAACTGGAAACCATGTGCAATCGTTGGTTCGCAAGTCCGACGATCTCCGCGATCAGAATCTTTCTGTATCACGGCATTCCCTGAATTCAACGATTCACGCTGGACGACGGAGCGCCGCCATCAGACGGCCGATCCCACAGACTTTATCGAGGCCACTAAATCCTTCGAAAGCAATTCCGAGAGGAAGCCATTGGACAATTCGATGCGGATCAGGGTTCCCCGAATGCTCGAACGCGAAAAGTCGTGGAAACCGATTCCTGGACGGCGTATGACGTGGTTCTGGATGTTTACGACGGGCTGTTCGCATGGGGACTGCTGGTGATCCCGAAGGATCTGCAAGCCTGGACAGCGGCGTCCGGTAGTTGTCTGTCCAACATGGTCGCAACGGCATCCCCCGCAATACCCTTGATACGGGCTCGACTGCCTACAATGACTTCGCCGCACATTTGGCAGAACGCGGGTTCATCACTTTTGCACCTCACAATCTGTATCGAGGCGAAGACCAGTATCGTTGGCTCGATCGCAAAGCAAACACGATTGGCTGCACGCTGTTTAGCTTCATCGTCGCACAACACGATGCCTGCCTCGCGTGGCTGCAATCGCTGCCCTTTGTGGATGGCAGACCGGATCGCTTTCTACGGGCTCAGTTACGGGGGCGAAACCGCCGTTCGCGTTCCACCCATTCTCGAGGTTATTGCTTGTCGATCTGTTCTGGTGACTTCAATCAATGGACTCGCAAGGTCGCGTCCACTGAGCACCCGTTTTCGTTCATGAATACGATCGAGTGGGAGATGCCGTACTGGAACCTCGGCAATACGTTCGACTACGCCGAAATGGCGTACCTGATGTTTCCACGACCTTTCATGGTGGAACGGGGACACCACGACCGAGTCGGTCAAGATCAATGGGTCGCCTATGAATTCGCAAAGTCCGCTGGCTCTATGCACAGTTCGGAATGGCAGATCGCCTGAGAATCGAATTCTTTCAGGGCGGCCACAGCATCAACGGCGAGGGTACCTTCGAGTTTCTTGATAAATGGCTCTCCTCCAGTCAGTAGTGGGCTCTTCAAACGCTCTGCTGGTGGCCTTCGATGACCACACTTCCTTTCGACTTTGATGGCTCGCAGCAATCGCTCCGACGCTGCCTGGCATGTCGCTTGCACTGCTGATGGCGTGCCGTTGATCTCAAGGGACACCATTTAGCCCGACAAGACGCAGCAAATCGGGCCGTCGGACGCGGTCTGTGGGACATGAACTTGGTCGTTCAGAGATCACGGCGGTCGTTTACCCACCAAGAAGGAGAAAATCTCAGTATGACGCAGGTCTTCAATGACTCTATGATAAGGCAGGAGCCAACCATTCCATCGCATGTTGTTACAAGGAAAGAAGCGATGTTTGTACCCGCAAACATGCGAGCAATTGTCTACGACGACTATGGTGACGCGGATCAGCTTCACTCACAAACGTTGGCCACCCCCACGCGAGCACCGGGAACCGTCCTGATCCGCGTTCACGCTGCCAGCATCAATCCGATCGACGTGCGGCTGCGGCGTGGTGAGGCGAAATGGATTTTGCCGGGTGGCTTTCCGCGTGTTCCTGGCTACGACGTTGCCGGCGTGATCGCAGAAGGTGATCCACAGGCTGGCCTACACCCAGGAGATCGTGTCCTTGGTTTCCTCGAGAATATTTACGGGGGAGGTTACGCACAGTATGCCAGGTGCGCCGTTTCGGGCGTCGCCAAGATTCCCGAGGACATGGGTTTCGAGCAGGCAGCTGCCCTTCCCTTGGCTGGCACCACGGCGCTGCAAAGTTTGCGAGATAAGGGGTCCATCAAGCCGGGAGACCGCGTCCTGATCAATGGTGCAAGCGGTGGCGTGGGCGCCCTGGCGGTGCAGGTCGCCAAGTCGTTGGGCGCTTACGTGGCCGGCGTCGCAAGCGGAAAACATGAGGCGTTTGTTCGTTCGCTAGGTGCCGACGCATTCATCGACTACGAAGAACGGCGATTCACCGAATTGGGACGAGGATGGCAGGTAATCTTCGATGTCGCCGGCACATCTTCCTATTGGAATGCCCGTCACGTGTTGATGCAAGATGGAAGGTACGTCAGTCTGGAACCGAACCTTCAGGGATTTGCGAGCTCGCTAGCCGCCAATCTTCTGCCTCAACACGGGTATGTCGTACTGGTGCACCCGTGCGCGAGCGATCTCGTCGATCTGATCAATCTGTATCAGTCAGGACAGTTGCAGGTAACTTTGGCCGATGTCCTACCTCTCGAGCAGGCACCGAGGCGCACCGCAGGTTGGAAGCTGGAGGACACTGCGGAAAGTATGTGCTGACGGTCGATCACGAAGCCACCGACTAATTGTTTTTCCGTTCCGCGGCCAACGAGGTGGCATGAAAGGGGTCCGTGAAAAGGCGTTTGAGCCTTCCCCATTCACTGCTGCGGAGTCGGCGCTGACGCTTCCACGACCTTGAAAGTCTTCAATAAGAAATCCTTCTGCATTTGGCGGACTTCCGGCTTGCTGAATTCGGGTCCACCGTGGCCAGCTCCCTGGATGACATGTAATTTGGATTCTACTGCTGCAGCTTGCAGCGCCTGGTGCATCGCTTCGCTTTGATTCGGCGGCACGGTTCGATCATCCGTTCCGTGGAGGATCAGGAATGGTGGATCGTCCTGATCAACGTAGGTGATCGGGTTGACTCGCCGAATGCCATCCGGGTTGGCCAGCACCTCGCCGCCGCCGAGTAGCTTCGATTCGGGCGAACCGGGGCGGTTGTGACCTTCGTAACCCTTTGCGGTCACGAACTGCTTGAAGTCAGTCGGTCCGTAAAGATCGACGACCGCCTGCACGCGGCTGGATTGATCGGGCCAACCTCCGTTGCCCTCCAGTTCTTTCACACCGCCCGACGTCCCGACGAGGGCAGCCAAATGGCCACCCGCCGAGCTGCCTCCCACCGCGATGCGATCCACATCGATGTTGTATTCCTCTGACTTGGCTCGCAGGTAGCGAATCGCACACTTGCAGTCTTCGATCTGTGCGGGAAATGGGGCTTCACCGGTGAGTCGGTATTCGATCGTGGCGCCGACAAATCCGTTGCGGACCAAGGGAGCGACCTGCCCCACACCACCCTCTTTCGTCCCTCCCTGCCATCCGCCACCGTGAATCCAAACGTACGCCGGCATCGGCACGTCGCGTTTCGCCTTCGGTAGAACGACGTGCATCGTCAGGTCACGGCCGCCCCCCGTACCAAAGACGACGTCCCGCACGACCTCGAATTCGTCGAGGTTCTGTTCGTTTCCTTGGCGATTCCCCCGACGATTGGGCTCATCCACGAAATCTTCCTTGGTCAATACCTGGTCGCCATTGCGATCGAAACGCTCGAACAACCTGGGTGCGGCATTGAATTCTTCCCTCGTCACCTTGCCATCTTGGTTCGCATCCTCGCGTCGCAGCACTTCCGCAAACGTGACCCGCGTTGACCTGGGCGCGGGAGGCTGGGCCAGGCTCTTCCCGCTCATGTCACCGATGCAAAGCCCGCCTAGCACAAAAACCGCGACGGCCAATCTATCGTTCATCGATTCCTCCAACAAAGTGGGGCGGTAACGGTCTTGTGGATCCAGGAAGGACGGCGACGTTCAACGCCTTCTCCACTTCGGGTGAAGCGGAGGAACCAGACTCGATGCAAGCCGACAAGAACAATCTCATGAGATGCGAGGTTCACTCGCTGACGATCGCGACTCGATTCCAGTACGCCCACTCATTGTTCCAATCGTTGGCACGGTTCTCAATCGCCAAGGGAATCTTCTTCCCCGCGAAGCGACTGAGATCCACGGAAATCTCCAGCCACTCGTCGTCACCGACCCCCTTGGCCCCGATGATCTGATCGGCCACGACTTCGCCGGCGGCCAGAACCCGCAGTTGCCAATCACCATGGGGATGATGGCTGACTCGCAGGTTCAGTCGCGTGACCTTGTCCTTGGGAATCTCCAGTTCACGGTACAGCCTGCTAGGGGTCTTCCGATCGAGTGGATGAGTTTGCACTGCGATCGCGTTGCGAAACACATCGTGATGCACGACACCACCCTCGCCCACATCACGGACCGAGAACCCAGGCGCGACCCGTGCGATCATCCGTTGCCACTCGGGGCCAGGCTTCGGCTTCGCAGGCCGGTTGAGGTCCACCGTCACGTCGCCGGTTACCATTCGGCGCGCCACGAACTCCTGCAGCGAGGGAATTTCTCCTGCCACGGCAAGCTTCAAAGCGTCGCGCGGGTGCTCTGGCACCATCGGCTCCAAGCCAAACCAGTACATTCGCGGCAGATTTGGATCGTCGACATCCTCACCATGCGATGCAAGACCTTTCAGAATGAGCCAACGGTCGCCGTAAGGCAGCCGCTGAACCGCTGAAGCGAGGTACAGGCGGACCACGGGCGATGGGTCGAACCTGGCCATCGACGCAAAGGCCTCCAAGACGTCGCTGTCCACCGCAGCCTGTTTGGCGTCGCTCGCGTCTTGAAATGCGTTCACCGTGCTTGAATCGCATAAGAACTGAATCGCCCACGAACGCACATAGGGATCGCCATGTGTCAACAGTTCCAACAAGCGATCGCGGTCCAAACCCTCGGTGACCCAAAGCGTCCAGAGGGCGCGAAGCCTCTTCGGCGAGCTGACGGCGGAATCAAACAGTTCCTGCAGTTGCGAGTGCACCAGCGATCGGTCCAACCTACCGTCCGCCGCGCGTGACTGCAGCAGCGTTCGTGACTGTCGCACGTACCAATCGTTGCTATGCATCTGCAACTGCACCAATTCAGCGTCTGACATCATCCTCAAATTTGGCGTGGTTGTGGGTGCCGCGTCCTTCGGCATGATCCGGTAGACGCGACCACTATTGGGGAAGTTCACGGCATTGCCGCAAACATCCGTATCGTGCCAATCCAGAATGTAGACGCCTCCCTCGGGACCAATCTCGACGCTGAAACCCACCCACGCCAAATCGTTGGTCGGCATGAAATCATCCCCATGCCTGCCAACGAAGCTCGACCCGTTGGGCTCCATCACGTCCGTCAGCACCGCGTGCTCATGAATGTTGCACATGAACAGTCGATTGCGATACGGAGCTGGGAACGTATCGGCGAGATAGAAACGGGCTCCCCCGTGTGCCGACAAATGCGTGTGATCGCGGATCGTCTTGATGTCGTCGTAGACGTGAGGATTGACATGCGGAAGGCTCTGCTTGTGGTACACGCCCCCTTGAACGACGTGAAACAAGTGTGGAATGACACAGCAAGTCGCAAATCCCTGTCCATGATCGTCGAAGTCGAATCCCCAGGGGTTGGAAAGCCCTCGCGCAAAGATCTCGAACGTTTTGCGAGTGGGGTGGTACCGCCAAATGCCCCCATCGATGAATTGACGCTTCTCATCGTCGTCACCGATGTGCCCCACGTATGATTTCGTGAAGACACCGTGGCACCCGTAGAGCCAACCATCGGGGCCCCAGATGAAACTGTTCAGGGTCTCGTGCCGGTCATTGATTCCCCAACCATCGAGCAATGGCTGCGGGGGTCCGTCCGGCTTGTCGTCGCCATCGGCATCGGGAATGAAGCTCAGATTGGGGGGCGATCCGACGAACACGCCGCCGAACCCGCAAGCCAAACCCGAGGTGAACGTCAACTTGTCCGTGAAGGTCTTCTTGTGATCAAAGACGCCATCACCGTCGGTATCTTCCAAGATTTGAATTCGGCTAACTTGACCATCGCTATGTTCGCGCCGTGTCTGATAATTGAAATTCTCGGCAATCCACATCCGTCCTCGCTCGTCAAAACAGAACGCAATCGGTTCGGCAATGTCTGGTTCCGAAGCGAACACCGAGACGTCGAACCCGGCGGGAATCGCCATTTTCGCGACGGCCTCTTGAGGATTCAGGAACGGTGCGTTACTGGTTCTGTGCTGTTGCTTGGGAAGCGTGTTTCGATTGTCCTCGGCTCGTCCCGGTTGGAAGCCGCCAATCACGATGCCCACAAGCAAGCATGCTCGCCAGGCTCTAGGTCGAAGTCTTGGGATCATTTGGCAATCTCTACTTGTTCGGTGGTTCTCAGGTATTTGATCAAGTCGAGCACCTCTCGGGGCTTCATCTGTTCCAGCTGTCCCTCGGGCATCATCGATTTGGGCGAAACGCGCCGCGTTTCGATGTCGTCCTTGGCAACCACTACCCTTGGTACCTCGGCCGTCTTCAGGACCAGGCGAATCGCGTCCTCTTCAGCGAGAACGCCGTTGATCGCGCGTCCGTCGACCGTCAGGATCTGAACCATCTTGTAGGCGTCGGGTACGTCGTAGCTGGGATCAACGCTATTGAGAAGAATGTAGTCCAGGTTGGCACGATTGGAGCCTGTCAGATCGGGACCAACGTTGCCTCCCTCTCCGTAAAGCAGATGGCAAGCTGCACAGGTTTTCTGGAAGATAGCACGGCCGCGTGCCGCGTCAGCGCTATCGATCGCATCGGGCGTGATCATCTTCTTGTACTTGGCGAGCAACTGCTCACGATCCTCCGCGATCGGGCGGACCTCGCCAAAGACTTCGACAAACCGATCGCCTAGCACGTCGTTCAAGGATCGCGCGATATGCGCCGGGATGTCCTCGCGTTGCACCTTCCCTTGCTTGATCGCGGCCAGCAGTGCTTCCGCATAGCTCTCGCGTGAGGCCAGCGTCTCGACCACAGCACGACGCAGCTCGGGGCTAAATCGTGAGTAGCGTCCGAGCAACACCTCCGGGGCGGAGGCGTTGGCGACAATCGCATATCCTCGAATGGCATCGAGGGTAAACGGGGCTTCGTCGATGAGACTCTGCAAAGCAGCGGATGCTTCCTCGCTCTGTTGGTCCAGCAGCGATCGCAGTGCCACACGCCGTTGCCGCTCGTCGGCCGAGCGATCCTTCAGCAGCGAGATCGCCCGCAGCGTTGCCTCACGGTCGCCAAAGATCTGCGAAAGCCTCATCGATAACTCCCGCACCTCCTGATCGTCGCTGCGGCCCAGCTTCTCACTCAGTTCAGTCCAGCCCTGAGGCGGGCTCAGGTTTCGTCGTCCGTCGAGCCCACTCAACATCCCTCGCATCAGGGCGCTGCAGACATCCGCATTCCCTTGGGAAGCATCGAGCGTTTCGACCAGCAAAGCGAACGACTCCGATTGATCGTTCGCGCTGACGAAGCTCGGCGCCCGACGAAGAGGATCGTCAACAAGCATCCCCTCAGGGTCGCAAAGACTCGGCGATCGCTAGCTCGACAAGCATTAGCAAGACAATTCATTGGCATCATTCAAATTTCTAAGCCGGTTGCTGACAAAGAACAGTCAATCCATCTTGAGAAGATATTTTCAGTGTTGGTGTGCCCCATGATGGGCTTCGTAGTGTTGCCGGAGTAGATCTTTTCCGTAGTCGTTTCCGTTGGGGGTCCGAAGAACGGCATGAATGTGGTCGCGTGTTGGCTCGCTGGAGCGAAACGGAGCCACACGGCGCTGATGATCGAACTCAATCAGTAGCACAGGACTGTGAATGCGATAGTAGAACACACTATCCGCGGACGTGCCTCCGATCCAGGCGAAGTAGGTCCGGTCAAGATGCTCCTCGACCTCGCTCATCTTCACCTTCGCATGTCCGTCATCCATGTTGCCAACGTACTCCGCAATCACTGCCAGCAGTATGCTGACGCTGCGGCTCGTCCAACTTGGCTCCAGGCAAACCAGCATAGTCAAGATCGACGTTGTCCTTGTAGGCTTGCGTGAGGGCGTTGTTGCCGTCCTTGACGCTCGACAAGATAGCTTCCTTCTGCTGCTGCTCATTGAGAGACTGGACGAACTGGAGTCCCTTGTCTTGTTCGTCCTGCATGCACGATGGTGCCTTTGAATTTGCCGCTGGTCGCGTGGACGGGCTCGCTGCCCACGAATACCGGCGACATCACGACCTGATCGCCAAGCACAAAGTAGTTGACGATCAGATGATGGCCGTCGATCTGCCAACCCCATGGCTCGGTCGCAGAAGGCTCGCCCATGATGGTGATCCAGTAGAGCCATTCACCATACTCGTCGAAGTTGTTTGCTAGTTCCGCCAAGGTGCCATTGAGCTTCATGATGTCCTGAGACAATTTCAGTCCCTTGGCGCTCAGGCTGGCACGCATCAAGCCGAAAGCCAACTCTCGCTGCTTCTCGTCCATCTCATCGAAGCCGACCCCCTGCCTCTTGTAGAAGTGTCGATTGTCCCACTGACGCCATTCAATATCATCGACTGGATACATGGTTCGACTGCGTTGTTCCTCGGTCAACCCGCCGAGGAACGCCTTCGCTGCTGAGATCACCGGTTCCGTGCTGACCCCGGTCGATGCAATCTTGAACAAGCTCGGTTCGATCTTTCCATCGGCGACCACACCACGAAACGGCTCAGCCAGCGACGCCTCCTCGCCTCCACCGCGCGGTCCACGCTGTTGCGCATAAACGGTCATTCCAACGAGGATCAGGGCGATCCCGCCCAAAAGGGTGAATCGCATTTTTGTAGGTTTCAAGGGACATCTTCCAGCAAGAAGGATGGCGAGATCTGTTGGCGGGGTGCTGACACAAGTGTCGCGACTCGATAGATGTTAACGCGTCGCTCTCAACCACGCCAACTTCCTTCACCATGGAATCTGAACTGGGCGTGCGACCGTAGGCGAGTATCTCCGAGACTCGCAAGAAACGTAGCAAAGTTGCGGATCTCCACCTGGGGACTGCAGATTCTTCGGTACGCCCTGCGGTCGCTCATCTCGGTGGCGCGCAGGACGGTGGCCCCGGACGGTGGCCCCGGACCGGGCAAGGCTGCTGCACTGGCGGCCAGCGGTGCACGCAGGTGATTGCGGCCGCTGCGAAGGGCAATCCATTCGACTTGGCCCTGGGATGCAGGACAGAATGTGCGAATGAACGAAAGCTTGGAACTGTGGCGACGTAGGGTCGGCTAAGTCTCGGTTCAACGTGGGCCTTCGTGGCCGAAAGTGCGATGACATGTAATACTCATTGGCGACTCCCCAATGCTTAGGATTCTTTCCGTACGCAGTGCGCGTTTTGAGTCCTGAACCCTGCGTTGACAGGGCCGTACGGAAAGAATGCATTGGACGTGGCCTTGCTATGTGGATTGCTTGGGTCGCGGCGGGGTGTCGCTGGTGCGTTGGGCGAGAGATTTGCCGGCAGACGTTGTGATCAGCTGATGCAAAGGAGGCTTCGCGAGACGATTGGCAAGGGTTAATCGATGGAAAAGACTCAGATTTCGATGGTACCGATGGACCGGTAGCGGCTCTTGCCTGTTCGCCCGGCAAGTGTGGTAGTGGGGAACCCGTTGGAAGCTCGCTACAGCGACGAATCGGATCTTGGTCACAACGGCACCATCAGTGGAAGCTCGAGGATTTGAGGGATCGTCGGTCGAGCTGTCATCTCGATCAGCCTCATCGTGCGCTGCCGGCAGTGAGGGCATTGATCGAGTTCAGGCTCCTGTTCCCTTTCCAGCGAATCAGAGTCAGCATGCTCGTCCGTGCTCGGTGGATCGGGAACCTTTAGAAGATGTCGAATTCGACGCAGCTGCTCTTGGCGTTGTGCGTTGGCAAGGAACCCGTAGTAGCGAATCCGCACAAAGCCGCTGGGCAAGACATGCATCATGAAGCGACGAATGAACTCGGTGGCAGAAAGGGTGAGCCTGCGCTGCTGGTGCCCGTGGCGATAGTCCTTGTAGCTGAAGGTGACCTGCCCATCATCGATCGAGAGCAGACGCTGATTGGCGATGGCCACGCGATGGGTGTAACGAGCCAGATATTTCAAGACCTGTTCGGGTCCGTTCCATGGTGGCTTGGCATAGACCACCCACTCTTTAGTGTAAAGCGGTGAGAGCCAAGCATTGAAAGCAGCCTTGGAATCGTAGAGAGCCAGCGAACCGGCTAGCGTCAGCTCTCCACGCCGGTGCGATTCTTTGAGCAGTGCGAGGAACTTCCCGCGGAACTTTCGACTCAACAGCTTGACCGGCATCAAGAAGCCCCGCGGACAGCTGACCCAGCGCGAGCCGTCCAGAGAGATGCCTCCACCTGGAACCACGCAGTGTAAGTGAGGATGCAGATCGAGTTTCTGTCCCCAGGTATGCAGGATAGCGAAGAAACCGATCCTGGCTTTGAGATCTTTCCAGCCCGCAGCGACTTCGGTGAGTGTTTCGGAGGTGGCCCGAAACAACAAGTTATAAATCACCACCTTGTTCTGCAGCGCCAGAGCTCCGAGCTCGCTGGGCAAGGTGAAGACCACGTGAAAGTACTCCACCGGCAGCAGGTCTTTTTCCCGGTCCTCGAACCACTTTCCACGCAGACCGGCCTGGCACTTGGGACAGTGTCGATTGCCACAGGAGTTGTAAGCCTGTTTTCGGTGTCCGCAGCTTGTGCACTCCAGCACGTGGCCTCCCAGCTGTGAAGTGCGGCAGGCGGCCAGTGCCTTGAGGACGACCAGCTGAAGCGGCCCGAGAAATCGAGCGTAGCTGGCCTGAAAGCTGGGGCCGTAGCGGCGAAACACGTCGGCGATTTCGTAGGCAGGTCGAGACATGACCTGCCAAGTGTGGGTTGCACTTTAGGGTTGTTTTCGTTCGCGATGCTTCTCCTCAGGAGGATCTTCGGCGAGCAGATCGGGAAAGGGTTCATCGGCACCGCCTGTGCCGCCGGTAACGTGTGTGTAGGTTGCCGTGGTTTCAAGGCTTGCATGGCCAAGGATCTGCTGAATCGTGCCGATCTTCACGCCAGCAGCTAAGCAATGAGAAGCGTAGCTGTGGCGCAGGGTGTGGGTCGTACAGTTCTTGTCAATTCCGGCGATCCGCACGGCAAGCCGGAACTCTTGGCGAACCGCTGTGACGTTCCAGGGCTTGTCGCCTTGAGAGCCAGGAAAGAGAAGGCGACTTGGCTTGTCCTTGCGCCAGTAATCACGCAGCTGCCCGAGCAAATTTTCTCCCAGCGGCACGTACCGATCCTTGCGTCCTTTCCCCCGGCGAACATGGATGACCTTGCGCTGGCTATCGATGTCGGTGATCTCCAGTGCGATTCCTTCGGAGACCCGCAGGCCACAACCATACATGGTGGTGAAGAGCATTCTCGCCTTGCCAGGCTGGGCGGCCTCCAGCAGTCGCGAAACTTCCTGCGGTGTGAACACGACGGCCGAACGCCGGGTTTTTGGCGTGCGACAGTGGGCAATCTTCCAGTCCCGCTGAAGGACCTTGTGATAGAAGAACTGCATCGCAGCGACGGCCTGCGGCAGCCAGCTCACGCGCTGGCTGGTCAGCAGGTCCTGGTACTCTTGAACCTGCTCACGGGTGAGTTGATCCGGTGACGTTCCAAAGTGCCGAGCCAACTTGGCGATCTGAGCGACATAAGTCTCCCGCGTTCGTGGAGCGTAGTTGTGACGACAAAGTTCTTCGAGCATTCGCTCTCGCAGGGGTGTCATGCAGCTTGCTTTCTCAAAGAGGTATAAAACCGAGTTGGAACCAACGCGTTATTCGGCTGGAGGTAACAGATCGAGGGGATGCACGTGTGGCTGCTGGCTATAGGACAACAGCAGGTAACGCATCGTGGTTGCCAAGCGATCATGGCCGAGGACTTTTTGAACGGTCCGCACGTCAACTCCCAGATCCAAGAGGTGCGTGGCGGCCGAGTGCCGGAGCATCGTGATGGAGACGGACTTCGAGAGCCCCGCGATGTACCCGGCTTGGACGCAGATGGTCCGCGCCGCCCAGGTCGAGAGCGGATGTTGCTTGGAGGTTCCATAGAACAGCCAGGGAGAATCGTGATCGGCCAAGTAGGAACCCATCAACGTCGCAAGCGTTGGCGAATAGGGAACAAACCGTGAGTCCCCGACACCATTCTGCTTGACGCGAATCAGCTTCTGCTTGGGGTCCAAGTCTTCGACGCGAAGGTGAACGAGCTCGGAAGTTCGCAGGGCGGCGGAGTAGGCGGTCATCAAGAGCACGCGACGCTTCAGCTGCCTGAGCCGTCGCCAGAGCTGAAACACTTCCTGACGACTGAGCACCACGGGTAAGGGATGTTCCCGCCGACCGTAGGGCAGTCGCTCGATCGACCAATCACGCCCGAGTGCCTTGAGGTACAGGAAACGCAGCGCGGTGACAGTCGAGTTGTAGTAAGCGGCCGTAATGTCGGTCCGCTTGGCCTGCAGCGATTGATACTCGCGTACCTGTTGGAGCGTCAGTTCCGACGGGCAACAGCCGAAGTGATCCGACAGACGCCGAATCGTCGAGGTGTACTCCTTGATCGTCTTGTTCGCGAATCCACGCCGCTGCATCTCCTCGATCATTCGCTCGATGGCATTCATCACCAACCTCTGTTACGCCGAAAACGGACTCCTCGAACAACGAGGACGCAACCGAGTCTGATTCAAAAACCAAAAAGCGCAAGTCGGAATGATCGAAACAACCGCTACCACCCCACCCAAGCATCCACTGGCAAGGCCTTAGTTCAATTCACCTCGGTCGTACATACCGACGCGACTTTGCGGAAGCGCTTCGACGCTGAGGACGATGCAACCGATGCGATTTTAAGAACGGTGAGTCGATGGAGTTTGGGGCGCTGGCGTGCCGGATTGATTGAACAGGAGGCAACGGAGATAACAGAGTTCAGGTTTCATTTCAATAAATATCTGAAGGGGCAATCAGATGCATTGGCTGTTTTCAAGGGCGTCGGGGATGACTCATGACGTTATCGGCGCGGCAATCGAGGTTCACAAGGACAAGGGGCCTGGTTTGCTTGAATCCATCTATGAATGGTGTTTGACCAAGGAACTGGAATTGCGAGATCATGCCATCGCCAATCAGCAGCAGGTCACCGTCCAGTACAAGCAGTTTCAGCGTGAATATCCACTCTGATTTGATCTTCTTGTTGACCAGTGTCTGTTTGTCGAAGTGAAGGCCTCCGACTCAGTCCATCCAATCCACAAGGCTCAATTGCTCAGTTACATGAAGCTAATGGATATCCCACTGGGACTGATTATCAACTTCAATGTGCTCAAATTGACCGAGGGAGTATCACGGTTGATTCTCCCTGGGGCGAACGAGCCGTAACGATTCAAATCCGGGGCCATCAAGTTCCGACCTCCGTTTTCTCCGTTGCCTCCTGTTCAATCCATCGCAGCCAAGATCGATACCGACGCACGCCAACTCGCGGCCTTCGTGAGTTCGGTTGGACCCATCGACGCAGCGAAGAAAATCCGGTCCGACGCATCGGTCGCGCCACCGCTGGCAGTTGCGCTGCTTCGGCGCAGTTTCGCCAAAATTCGGTCTGGCATTTCGCGAAGTGTGCGGCGGAGCGATTTCGGCAATTCCGAGCGGGCGATGCAACCGATGCGACTTTAAGAACGGTGAGTCGATGGAGTTTGGGGCGCTGGCGTGCCGGATTGATTGAACAGGAGGCAACGGAGATAACAGAGTTCAGGTTTCATTTCAATAAATATCTGAAGGGGCAATCAGATGCATTGGCTGTTTTCAAGGGCGTCGGGGATGACTCATGACGTTATCGGCGCGGCAATCGAGGTTCACAAGGACAAGGGGCCTGGTTTGCTTGAATCCATCTATGAATGGTGTTTGACCAAGGAACTGGAATTGCGAGATCATGCCATCGCCAATCAGCAGCAGGTCACCGTCCAGTACAAGCAGTTTCAGCGTGAATATCCACTCCGATTTGATCTTCTTGTTGACCAGTGTCTGTTTGTCGAAGTGAAGGCCTCCGACTCAGTCCATCCAATCCACAAGGCTCAATTGCTCAGTTACATGAAGCTAATGGATATCCCACTGGGACTGATTATCAACTTCAATGTGCTCAAATTGACCGAGGGAGTATCACGGTTGATTCTCCCTGGGGCGAACGAGCCGTAACGATTCAAATCCGGGGCCATCAAGTTCCGACCTCCGTTTTCTCCGTTGCCTCCTGTTCAATCCATCGCAGCCAAGATCGATACCGACGCACGCCAACTCGCGGCCTTCGTGAGTTCGGGTGGACCAACAACCCGCACGAAGAAAATCGATTTGGCGGCTTCGGTCGGCCCACCTCCGCAGGTTAGCTGCTTGGGCGCAGTTTCCTCTCGATCAGGTCCGAGATTCTGGGAAGTGTGCGTCGAAGCGATTTCGCTTCGACGCGCAGGTCGATGCGACCGAACGCACGAAGGATGACAACGCGTTGAGGCGGTAACGGCAACATCCGCACCTTTGCTACAGATGCTACTCAGGGATGTCGAAGGGCGGTTGGGCTTGCATCCTTGAATGGAATACCTGTCGAGGAGCGTACTGCGATGCGACGGTCGTACTCTTACGCTCGCCCAATCGTCGACAGCGAGTCAATATTCGTGTCGTGGTCGCGTGGCTCGGAGAATACGTAAAAGCTATTCGAGATAGAAATGTCGTTGACGGCAGCGTAATTGCCATCGCGTCGTTCCGGAAAAGCAAGGTCTACTTTTTCACGGTCGACATCAATCTTGCCGATCGGTTCTATCTGCATGCGTCTGAAGTGTGTTTTCGAGCATGTTCCCGGTCTTGCCAATCGCCAGCCTATGTTGCCCGCCAAATCTTTAAGGGTCGGTGGAGACGAGACATCTAACCGGCGATTCACGACAACCGGGGTGTAATGGGAAAGGAAACCAAAAGCATGCCCACATCCGATGATGGCTGCGGCACCCCAATCTGCGCGAGTCCAAGATTTCTTGGTGGAGTAGGGGTTAAAGCACCCTCCCGTATCGACGATCGGAAAAATGACAACGTCTCCGATTTCCAGAATCAGTGGTTGTGGCGTTTGGAGCGTCTTCCGTGTTTTCGTAGGCACAGGTTGTGATAACTGATTGCGCAGAGTGCTTAACGCTTTCTCGCGTTTTCGCTGATTTCCTTTCTCCATTTCCGCGACCGCTGGCATGTTCAGGTCCTTGCCAGAATCGACGATTTCTATGGCGCGATCGAAAGCATCTCGGGACTCAATTCCCTTCCGATGAAGTTGGTCGGCAAGCACAAGCCAGAAAGTCGTATGGTCCTCATCATTTGCGTCGTTCGCAGCTTCCGGGAATGAGCTGGAGATGATGCCAACCAATTCATCGGTATCGAGAGGCAGACGCGTAACGGCCGCGATCGTGGATTTCAGGTCCTTCGCGATGTCGTTGGAGTACAAGCCCGGACCCCAAGTCCCCATGTCGATACCTCTATCCGAAGCGGTTGCCCCATTTGCGCAGTGGTACAACGAGTAACGTGCTTATTCCAAGCCGTCGCCCATCCAGCTATTTATAACGTCCTTGAAGAACCCCGACGCGGATTCGACCCTTTGACGCAGTTTCGCAGGATCCTGGTCTCGAATTTCACGAAGACTGCGCCGAAGAATATTTGCTACGACGCACTGGGTGATGCAACCTAATGCACGAAAACTACGGAATCCCGGCCCTGATAAGGGCTGTTCTCGCACCTTTGGCGTTGCGACCGGCTCGTCCATTTGTTGGTCGTGGGGTTCTTTCTCAGCGAGCTTACCGATCGGCTCCCTCATTGGCAGATTCGCCTTCGGTGGTCAGTGCGTGTTCGGAGGGCGAACGACGCGCCCCATCATGAAGTCTCAGCCACGATCATGTCACGCTCGCTTGAATCAGCACGATGGCCGTGCGAATGTCGGCGATGAGTTGATCGGCGTCGGCGGACGCGATTCGTTTGTCGCGATGTGCTTCGATCGCTTGAATCAGTGCTTCCAGCTTGTTCGCGATAGCCGGATCGCCACCTCCCGTATCCTGTTGGTAGCTCTTCAAGGCCCCGAGCAGCTTGACGGACAAGCTGTTCTCAATGCCTGATGACAGGTTGAGATCGCCTATGCTCTGCTCCAATTGCTCGAAGATTAGCACGACCGGATCAGCGCGGAGCGTTGCCACGTGCAAGACACTATCCGACGAGTCTCCATCGCCATTCAGGTCACCACGCGAGCGCTCAGCCACATTGTAAGCCAGCTGATCACCTGCGAGACGGTAGTATCCAGAATGGTTGACATGCACCGCGAAGTTGGTCGTCGCGTCGAAAGCAAAGTCGTGAACATGAAGCACTCGATCGCGAGTGTCGCCATCGCCATTGAGATCTTGGAAGCCCTGATTGGTCTCACTCACGTGAAACGCCAGATGGCTATCGCTTAGTTGAAACCCACGGTCTGCCGCATCATATGGCAGGATCGTCAGGATTTCGGATTCGACGTCGTAGACTCCCATCGCATGATCAGCGATATCGCCATCCCCGTTGAGGTCGGTCGAGCCCTGGCTTCCTTCGCGCACTCGAAACGCGACTCGATCACCTGACACGACCAGCTCCCTCGCGCTGACTCCGGTGTTCGTGATATTGCCGTTCATGTCAACTTTTTGCAGCACACTATCAGATGTGTCGCCGTCGCCGTTCAGATCGTGGGTCCGTTCGCCCGCCGGAACCACAAGCACTTCATTGACAAAAGCGAAATCGACGAAATCCAAGCTGTCGCTTGATGTTGAAAGCTGGAGGTTCAATGTCGTGTTGGAGGCGGAATCGTAGAGATGCAGCACGCGATCGTATGGACTTACAACGCCGTCGCCGTTGAGATCTACGCCTCCTTGATCAGCCTCGCGCACTTCCAGGGCAATGTGCCCGCGATCCACCGCGTAGTCGAGAACCGCCAGTTCCAAATTGGAGATCACTCCTGATGTCAGGTCCATGATGTGCAGCACGTTGTCTGTCGCATCGCCGTCGCCATTCAGATCGGTGTTCGCCTGCTGCTCCTCTCCGACATTGAACGCCAGATGATTGCCGTCGAGTGCATAGAGTCGGGGGCTTGGTCCAGGATACCTGACCGATCCACGAGACAATCCCAGATTCGTGAGTTTTGCGGTTTGGGTATCGTAGACATGGACGACAGTGTCACTGGTGTCTCCATCACCATTGAAATCAACGTCACCCTGCCTCGATTCGTAGACGGCGAAGACCATGTGATGTCCATTGAAGTCGAGTGACCCGGCGGACAGACCCAAATTCGTGGTTGCGCCGGTACGCAGATCATACACCTGCGCGACCGTGTCCTCCGTGTCGCCGTCTCCGTTCAGGTCGACACCGCCTTGGTGGTACTCGTCGACCAAGAGTGCGATCAGATCGCCCGCAAGTTTGAATCGATTGTTACCGGAATCGATTCCTGTGTTGGTAACTTGCCCGCTGACCGCGTCATAGACATGGAGAACGTCATCCGAGGTATCCCCGTCGCCGTTCAAGTCGGTGCCAGCTTGATCTCCTTCGTCGACCAGAAAGGCCACGAGGTCATCGACGACGCTGACTCTCGCATTGGTACGTGCCAGGGAGAGATTCGTCGTGGTCCCAGTGGGAAGGTGATGTACATGCAGCACGCGATCCTCAACGTCGCCGTCCCCGTTTAGGTCAATCTCCCCTTGGTCGTCCTCTTCGACGCCATACACCAACCAGTCCCCTTGCATGTCGTCCAGGACTGCATCCTGTCCGAGGTTGCTGATGTTGTAGGCGAGCAGTCGACGGGTTTCGAGCTGTTCCACTCGCGGTCGTCTTCGTCTTCGTTGTTGGTTCATGATTGGTCTCTCGTTGGGTGAAGGTGTCAAGCTGGATGGACAGCGGGCATCATCGGTGCGAGTGAATTACGGCCGGATCCTCGGGCCAGAGGAGGTGAGACGGCCGGTGGAACCGGCCCTACGGGATCAGCGGGCGATCATCACGATCGGAACCCAAGTCCCCTCGGCGTCCGAGCCTTGGCCGGCGATCCAGCCGGAGTCGTTCAGCGCGTTCAGATTTTGCAGCTTGATCTGGCTGGCTTCGGTGACGTCGGAAAGACGCAGCACCGAGTCGCCTTGCCAGATGACGAGTCCGCTGCCTGTCTGCTGACCACCGTACTTGCGATCGAGGACCAGTGCGTATCCCAGCACTTGAGGCGGCGATGCGTTGTTGATGTCATCGGCGGGCTCGTTGACGGTGTACTTCTTGCGGTCGTCAACCAGCGAGGGCAGCGTCTGAGGCTCCAGCGCCGCATTGACATAGAACGCCTCAGAATAGTTTCCCGGGACTTGCAACCCTCCCACGATGTCGCCCGCTTCGTTTACGGAACCGGCTGCGCTGTAGTTAAGGCCGGACGGATCGATGACCGGCCATTGACCCACGACGCTGAGGTTGGCGCCATCCCAATCGAGCAGCCAGGCAACCGCCTGGCTTCCGGGGAACGCATCCTCACCGACGACGAGGTTGCTGTCGTTGATCCCAAGCGCAGTTCCCGAACCGAGCAGGACTGGGCCGACGACTGTGTCGTCGCTGGCGACGTGCCATGCCGCCGCGCTGGTTCCAACGGAACCAACGACGATGCCGTGGTTGTTGACGTCGAGAGCTCCAGCGTCGGGACTTAGCTGAATCGGTTCGGCTCCGGCCGATTGCCACAACACCGCCGCAAGATAGCTGAAGTCCGCGCTGTAGATTCCCCCGCAGATCGTGCCGTTGTCGTTGATCGCCTGCGCGTTTCCGCGCGTCGCACCACTACTGCCGAGCGAAAGCTGCGATGCTACGACCGACACGGTGTCGCCCGCGGTCACCTGCCAATAAAGCGGCAAATCGCCGCCGCCGACCACTTCACCGTTTTCATTGACGTCGGCAGCGGAACCTTCGAGCGTGTCGAGTTGGACGATCTCATAGCTGATAGAGTTGTTACCGCCGCCTCCGTTACCACCCCCTCCGCCTCCTCCGCCGGGCTTTTTGGCTGAAGCGGTTGGCAGGCCGATGCAACAGGCCGCGATTAACGAAATCATCACTCGGACGGAAGATCGGTGATGGCACATGGTCGATACCTCTGGATTGTGGTCGTCTGGGGTCGTATTTCGCCCCTGAAATCCAGTGCGGAATCCATGATCAGAACCCCTAGGAGATTCAGTGGTTTTGTTCGCACTTTTCAATTTCGCGAACCATCGGAAGTAGTCCAAAATCTGTCCGGGCTACGTTCGGACATGCCAAGACGTGGTCCTGACCACTAACCACTGGACCGATTCGGACTTAGTTGGCGCTGGTGGCTCTCCGGTGAGTTCTTCGCTAGTTACTCTTCAATGGCATCTGTGCTCTCGCTTGGGGCGATGCCTCAGGGAGCGTTTCGGCCTTCCTGATGAGCGCTCCAGCTGAGACCTGTTCCGTTGCCTCTCTCTGCAACAACCCAAGTGTGAGCCGTCCATTCCAAAGGATCGGATTGTTCTCGTCGGACATCGCTGTTTTCGAGTGCTCATCGGCGCGGCGAAGGTAGTCTTCGGCCTGATCCCGATTGCCAGTCGCGTGATGTGCCATCGCCAGGAAATACCAGGTATAGGATGGAGAGGCATTCGACGGGTCGCCGTCGGAATCATTGATTTTGGAAAACTGTGCGATTGCACGGTCCACCTGACCGGCCCGGTAGAGCACTGCCCCAAACGTCCTCTGATACTGCCTGTCGTCGGCGTTTTTCTGCAAGGCCCCTTCCGCCGCCTTGATCGCTGGTGCGAAATCCTCCAAGGCATCCGGGGCGAGTACGCTGGTCCATGCCGCAAAGTTGAGTTCAACCGGATCCATCGACTCGCCATAAGCGTCCATCATCGATTGGCAAGTGTCGCGATATCCTTCGAGTTCGCCAGAGGCAGCCTGACAAAGGGCAAGCCGGTAATGAGTGAGCCACGTGGGTTGGAGTTCGAGCGACTTGCGCAGATTTTCAGAGGCTTTTGAGAGGTCCGATCGTTCGGCGTGCAACAGGCCGACCTCACTCCAAACTGCCGCGTTGTCAGGGTTGCGTTGCAGGGCACGTTCGGCTTCCAGCAGGGCAAGATTCGCCTCTCCCAGCGCCACGAACAAACGAATCCTGTTGTGCACCAACTCAAGCTTATTCTTCTCAGTCTCAACGGCTGACGAAGCCAGTTCCAGCAGCCCCTTCTTGACCAATTGATCTGTGCATTTGGCAACGTCTGCGGGCGGAATCCAAACGAGAGTGCTGGTGTCGTCGGGGGCAAGGGCAAGCACCGTCTCCAAGTCAGCTACAGCCTCCTCGTATCGACCCGATTCAAAAAGCGAAACAGCCCTCAATCGGTAAGTGGAATATTCTTTTGGCCAACTCTGTATGTAGCGATTGAAATCGTCAACCGCAAGCTGATGGTCGCCCATGAATTGGTAAGCAAGACCGCGTTTTTGCAAGACTCCTGTCTGTCCCGGTTCGATTCGCAGGACGTTCGTGTAGTCATCAATTGCTGCGGCATATTGTCCGAGATTTCGCCGCAAGTCACCGCGCCATTGATGCATGGGATAACGGTGCGGGGAAAGTTCGATTGCTCGATCGGCGTCAGCGATCGCCTTGTCGTGTTGCTCAAGTAAGTAATACGCAGTAGATCTCATCCTGAAACCTTCTCCGTGATTCGGATCCAATTCAATCGCGCGGTTGGCGTGCATCAGCCCATTTTCGGGATCGTGAAGATGCCAGGAGTAGAGATTGGCGACTCGAGTGTGAGCAAAGTGCTGGGTTGGATTAAGTTCAATTGCGCGTAGCCCCGCGACCAAGGCGGCAGAGTAATCGCACACTGGCTCGTCGGCATACATGTACACTTTGAGGAGCGCAAGATGACTATTCGATCGGGTGGGCGACACTTCGGCGCAGCGTTTGGCGTAGTCGAGTGCCTCCGGCCACCTTTTCAAGGCGATACAGGCCCTAGAACTCAAGTAAAGTGCACGGTGAGCCGCATCGGGATTAAGCTCGATGGAACGACCAAACGCGTCGATCGCTTTTTCAAACATCTCAGTTCGTAACTCACGATCGTCAATTAACCATGCGAGACGATCATAGGCCTCACCCAGTTCGACTCGCAGTTTTGCCCGGCTAGGGAATGATTCTATCAGTTTTTCAAACTTCTCGATCGCAATCTTATGGGAAGCCACTCCGGATTCGACGTCGCCACTCGCAACCTGAATGACGGCCACGCGGAAGTAAGCGCGGGCGACCGGCAGTGACGCATCGGGACTATCGTTCTCTCTTGCGAAGCGTTCGTAGAATGCCAGTCCCCGTTGCAGCAATTCTTTCTCCAAGTCGCTCAGTGGGGCAGCATCGGCACCCTGATCAGTACGACGAAATAATTTCTGTTCGCCAATCGCTTCCAGATAGACCGCGTCGAGAGCCTCGAGTGCCACGGCGAGGTTTTGTTCGGCGCGACGCTGCTCGAAGGTTGCCGTGGATAGATTCTCGATTGCCTTTCGCTCCTGATCGCGCACCCGTGACAAGTTTGCATCGGACACCGCCAGAGCCTCTTGAAGATTGCTTGACAAGGTTGACTTCTCATCCGCAAGCTGTGCGTTTTCGCTGGCGAGCTTTTGAAAACGTATGGCGGCGACGGACGCAACGGTTGTGATCGCGAGAAGCAGCAATGCGACAGCAGAGGTGACAGAAAACGCAACTTTGTTCCGCCGCACAAACTTCCGAAAGCGGTAGCCGGCTGACGGCGGACAAGCGTCAACAGGTTCATCATTCAGATAGTTCCCGATGTCATCGGCAAACGCATTGGCGGTGTCGTAACGTCGGGAACGATCCTTCTCCAACGCCTTCATCACGATCCAGTCGAGCTCGCCGCGGACAAGCAGACTCAGACGTTTTGGATCGATGTGACGTTTGGCGGCGATTGACGGCAGCGATTCGCTGGTGCTAACTTTGATGCTGGGACGTGATGGTTCTTCTTCACGGATGATTCGCAGCATTTCGTCGAGTGCCGCCGATCGCAGCTTCTTGCGGTCAAACGGTGTCTCGCCGGTTAGCAGTTCGTACAGCAACACGCCAAGGGAATAGACATCGCTGCGAGTATCGATGTCCAACTGGTTGAGCTTCGCCTGCTCGGGACTCATGTATTCAACCGTCCCAACGACCATGCCTGCTTCGGTGAACATGGTCTTGTTGGTCAGGCGATGCTGCGTCGCTTTGGCGACCCCGAAGTCGATAATTTTGGGAACCGGTTGATCGTCGTATTCGGCCACCAACACATTGGAAGGTTTCAAATCACGGTGAATGATGCCCTTCTGATGCGCGTGCTGAACGGCGTGGCAAACCTCCTGGAACAACTGCAACCGCTCGCGCGGATCGAGTCGATGCTCGTCACAATACTGCGTGATCGGGACCCCTTTAACGAGTTCCATCGCGAAGTAGGGCCTGCCCCTCTC
This sequence comes from Pirellulaceae bacterium, assembly GCA_963767665.1. Taxonomy (GTDB): domain Bacteria; phylum Planctomycetota; class Planctomycetia; order Pirellulales; family Pirellulaceae; genus Rubripirellula. Next base: position 539,875 of record CAVYFC010000008.1, on the reverse strand, counting down.
AGTCGCCCCGGCATCAAACACCCTGGCGATATTTGGGTGGTCCATGATCGCCAACGCCTGCCGCTCCGCTTCGAAGCGGGCGATCACACGACTGGTATCCATGCCCGGTTTGATGATCTTTACTGCGACTCGGCGCTGGACCGGTTCGCTCTGCTCGGCCAGATAAACGACGCCCATTCCCCCTTCGCCAAGTGGCTCGAGCAGCTTATAAGGTCCGATCTGATCGCCCGGTTGCTCCGCGACTGGCAACAGCTTGGTTGCATCCACGTCGATCATTGGAGATTCCAAAAACGTTTCCTTTGTGACGTGTACCGACAGCAAATCTTGGACCCGCTGGAAGGCTTGTCGGTCATCGCCACAGGCCGACTGCAGGTAACGCTCACGCGCCTCGGGATCGGCGATCTTGCGAGCCGAGTTGAAAACGTCTTTTTCGTCGACTGGTGGTTTTGAACTCATGGTCTCGTCTTGATGGAGCCGTCAAAACTCAGTGCGGAATCCGTGCGCCGAACCCCTAACGATTTTGAGGTTTTTTGCGGGCGGAAGCCATCAAGACTGCTTTTTAGTGCTTGCTGACATCAGGGCTTGGTGACAGCTGAAGCTTGAGCCAAGATTTTGCGTAGGCCCAATCGTTCTCGACGGTTGCCACCGATACACCGAGGGCCTGTGCCGCTTGGGGAACGGTCAGCCCCGCGAAAAACCGCAGTTTGACCACCTCGCAAGCACGTGGATCTCGACTGGACAATTGCTCCAACGCCTCGTCCAAGACCAGCAGATCCAGCGGAGAGCCACAGAGAACCGGTTCGACAAACGACAGTTCGATGCGGCGGTGCTCGCCCCCGGCCCGCTTACTCCGTTTTCGCCGCGCCTGATCGACCAGAATCCGCCGCATGGCCTCAGCCGCCGCGGCGAAGAAGTGCCCGCGGCTGCTCCACTGCTGGGCCTCCTCGACATCCACAAGCCGGAGGTAAGCGTCATGGACCAGGGCCGTTGCCTGCAGCGTCTGGCCAGGCTTCTCGTGGGACATCCTCACCTTGGCGAGTTTTCGCAACTCGTCATAGACGAGGGGCAGCAATTCCTCGGCAGCAAGCGGATCGCCCTGTTCGATTTGCGCGAGGATCTGCGTGACATCGTTCATGGATGCCAGGATATCGCCCCCAGACCGCCATTTCCATCATCGGCCGTGCTTGCAGAAGCTTACAGCGGCATTCCCACTACAACAACTTCGATTGCTAGCCGGCTCGCCAAGTCAATGGCCCTTTGGCCGCCGTAGACCACCTTCCGCCGACGACACCGAACTGCAAGAGGCTGGACCAACAACCCGCACGAAGAAAATCGATTTGGCGGCTTGGGTCGGCCCACCTCCGCAGGTTAGCTGCTTGGGCGCAGTTTCCTCTCGATCAGGTCCGAGATTCTGGGAAGTGTGCGTCGAAGCGATTTCGCTTCGACGCGCAGGTCGATTCAACCGCTGTCTCGAACAAATCGTGGTTTCTGTATTCGGTGTGATCGCCTCCTCTTCGTTCTGGCTCCCTTCTCCCCCGCGTCGAGGGCGAGTGGTGCTCGCTCTTGCCGCGGGGGAGAAGGGCTGGGGATGAGGGGGTGGCTCGCTCCATACGATCGTCAATTGCCTGTTCAACCCGTCGTCGCACCGCTGCAGCATTCCATCCAACCTCGTAACCCGGGATCCGCACCACGTCGTCTCCTTGCTCAGCCAAAAACTGGTCGCGGCGCTGAGCATGCTGGCGGCCTTCGTCGGCCTGATGATGCTCACCATCGACCTCGATGATCAGCCTGAGTGAAATGCAACAGAAGTCGACAGTGCACGGAGGGATTGGATATTCACGACGAAACTTCTGGTTTCGACAACGACGATTCCGCAGCATCTGCCACACGTCTTGCGCAAACTCGTTCGCGGTGGTGTGCTGATGACGAGCGAACTGAATCGCGTCCTGGTCACGCTGCAGTCTTCTGTTCAGGATGCCTCTGTGACTGGCCGGTGCCGTCTCCTTGCCCCCTCATCCCCAGCCCTTCTCCCCCTTCCATGAAGGCGAGCAACACTCGCCTTCATGGAAGGGGGAGAAGGGAGCCAGTTTAGAATTGGTCGGCTACGGAGTGAAGATCGTGAACCCGTGCTCCGGCGAACGCCGAACGCAATACGAGTCTTGCCTTGGTGAGTTCGGCTGGACCGAGGTGAGTTCGCTGCTCCCGTTTAGGAGCAGTCGGTGTCAGCACCGATGCGGGTTTGGGGGTTAGAAAACGACTCCTTATCGATTGCTGAGTTTGCAGCAGTCGAAAACGTGAGCAACTAACGAGCTGGCACAGAAACGGTTGCCAGTGGCACAAGACTATGGAAAACATGCGAAGTGAGGCGAAGCTGAAAGCGACGTTATCATTCACACAAACCTTTGTCGAATCACCACTTACATCCTTCGCAAACGCAATCCATTTATGAGTAATGGGGTGGCCTGCGAAGCCGAAGTCTACTGGTTCGAATCCAGTGGGGTGTACTTTCGACACCGTCCGACATGGACGGACAAGAAGCGTCAACTTCAGACGCAGCAACGACGTCGGTCGAGCCCTTGGGTTCGACTTTCTTTTTTGCCTTTTCGCCATGCTGAGACCTCGGCGCGCTTTAAGGGCGATTCGCGTTGGCTGCAGAGCATCAGGAATTCCGATGCGACTTGGGATGCCTGTGGGGCAATCTGTTCCTCAAAGTCCTGCAGAATACTGGGATCAAAACCGAATCGTTCGGTCAGAGCACCGGCGAACGGAGCTGGTAGAAGTCCACGTTCTTCTTCATGATGTCCAGCCCAAGCCTCAGGCCAACAATTCCCTCACAACCGACCCGTGAATATCGGTCAGACGGTAGTGGCGGCCCTGGAACTTGAACGTCAATCGCTCGTGATCGACGCCCAGTTGGTGTAGAAGCGTGGCATGAAGATCGTGAACGCTTACTGGGTTTTCGACGATGTTGTAGCCGTAGTCGTCGGTCGCTCCAAAGGTCATGCCCGCCTTGAAGCCTCCCCCCGCGACCCACATGGTGAAGCAACGCGGATGATGATCGCGGCCGTAGTTCTTCGCCGTCAGATCGCCCTGACAATAAACGGTGCGACCGAACTCGCCACCCCAGACGACCAATGTCTCGTCCAACAACCCACGTTGCTTGAGGTCTGTGACCAAAGCTGCCGTGGCCTGGTCCGTGTCCTTGCTTCGAGCCTTCAGTTGAGCCGCCAATCCATTGTGGGTGTCCCAGCCGCGATGGAATAGTTGCACGAAACGGACTCCCCGTTCGCTCAACCGTCGAGCGATCAATGCGTTGTAGGCATAGGTACCTGGCTTGCGGGCATCGTCGCCATAGAGCTCGAACGTACTCTCGGGTTCGTCGGAAACATCGGTCAGCTCAGGGACGGACGTTTGCATACGATAGGCCATTTCGTACTGGGCCATGCGCGTTTCAATTTCCGGGTCCCCCGTCACGTTCAGACGCAATCGATTGAGCCGACTGAGATGATCGAGTGATTTTCGACGTAGATCGTCACTGAATCCTTCTGGGTTGTGAAGGAACAAAACCGGATCGTTACCAGATCGAAAACGAACGCCCTGGTGGACCGAAGGGAGAAAGCCGGGGCCCCACAGCCGATCATAAAGGGGCTGACCCCCATTTCCCGAGAGCATCGCGACGAAAGCGGGCAGGTTCTCGTTCTCATTGCCAAGCCCATAGCTCATCCAAGCACCGATGCTGGGTCGCCCTGCGATCTGAAAGCCTGTTTGCAGAAAGGTAATCGCGGGATCATGATTGATCGCCTCGGTGTGCATGGATCGAATGAAACACAAATCGTCGACGACGCCTGTCAGATGCGGCATGGCATCACTCACCCAAGCGCCGCACTCCCCGTGCCTTTGAAAATCAAACGTCGACCTGGCCACCGGAAACGAACTCTGGCCAGCCGTCATCCCCGTTAAGCGCTGGCCGTTGAAGACCGATGCGGGTACCTCCTGTCCGTGGACCTTCTCCAAATGTGGTTTGTAGTCGAACGTATCGTGTTGAGGTGGGCCGCCCGACTGAAACAGGTAGATCACGCGCTTTGGCCCGTGCCTTGGGAAGGCCAGGTCCCTGATAGTGCCCACTCGCCGCCGAAACATTGGAATCAAGTGATGCGTTTGGATCTAACAACGAAGCCAGCGCGAGCCCGCCCATCGTCGTCGTTGCACGCCCGAGAAACTGGCGGCGTGATGAAGCGAACGCAGAGTCATGATTCTCGGTGTTGGTTTGATTCATCATGGTTGTCCGGTTGCCGGTTCGATCATTCACGTGTGGTGACCTCGTCAAGATTCAAGAGGAGGTTCGCGAGAGCGGTCGCGGCAGCCAGTTCAACTGCTGGAAGCTCCCTGTTTGCCGATAAACCGCCAACTTTCTGAATTGCCATTGCTGCGTCAGGATCGGCCTCGAACTCGCGACGGAAGTCGTTCAGTGCCGTCGTGAGCAGCACCAGCTCCATCGGGTTCGGGCCGCGCGTGGCAACCGTACGAAAGGCGAAGGTGATGCGAGCTGAATCGCCGTCACCACCCGCTACCAGCATGTGCTGGCCCAATTGACGCGCCGCTTCCACGAAGGTTGTTTCATTCATCAAGGTCAGCGCTTGCAGCGGCGTGTTGGTTCGCTTCGGCTTGACGGTGCAATACTCTCGATCCCCTGTATCGAGCACTGCCATCGAGGGTGGCGCGAGCGTTCGCTTCCAGTAGGTGTAAAGGCTCCGTCGATAGAGGTCGGCCCCCTTTCCCACCTGGTACTTGGCATTGCTCGCTTCTTCCCATAAACCGGCTGGTTGATAGGGAAAGACCGAAGGACCGCCCTGCTCTTCCACCAGCAACCCGGAGACCATCAACGCTTGATCTCGAAGCACGTTGCCCGGTAGACGCAACCGGGGTGCACGGGCAAGCAATACGTTGTCCGGGTCGATACGCAGATGCTCTGCGGTGATGTCCGATGATTGACGATATGTCTTGCTCAAGACAATCTGTTTGATCAGCGCCTTGATGTTCCAGCCGCCTTCGATAAAGTCCGCTGCCAGCCAGTCAAGCAGCTCTCCATGGCTGGGCGAATCTCCCTGCGATCCAAAGTCTTCGGGCGTGTTGACGAAACCACGACCAAAGAAAAGTTGCCAGTAGCGATTCACCGTGACACGGGCAGTCAGTGGATGCTCCGGGCTGACCAACCAACGCGCAAGGGCCAGGCGATCATTCCGCTCATCTTTTGGTAGGGGTGGAAAGACCTCGGGAACGCCGGGCTCGACGGCTTCTCCGAAAGAATCGTAAACGCCGCGAAGGCGCACGAAAGAAGGACGACCTTCGGCGAGGTCACGCATGATCATGGTCGTCGGTAAACTGTCCTCGTAGACCGTGTGCGCTTCCTCGGCTTGCTGAAGTTCCCTGAGCAATGCCCGCTGAGGCTCCTCGGCGCCCTGTTCAAGAAAGGCGAGCCGGATCAGAGCTCGTTGAGCCGGCGTTCGCTGCGACTCGGGAATCTGAGCAATCGCTTCCAGACTCTCACGTACGGCAAGCAACGCCGCTTCGTGCCAGGACAAGGTGCGTTTCGTGTAGAAGCGGAGATCATCGATCTGCCCTTGCCAATGGCCAACGTGCTTGCTGAAGCCAACTCGCATCGCCGTGCCTTGATTTCGTGTGGCTGCGTTGCTGTTGGTATTGCGAATCACTCGGACCGGTTGCTCAACACCATCGACATACAGCTTCATGCCGTCGGCACGTTGCGTACCGTCGTTCGTCAGTGTGATGTGTACCCATTGACCCGGCTTGAATCTTCGACGGGTTTCGATCGTTGATACACCGGAGATCCAACGTGTGTTGTTGTTCCAGCGCAACCGGCCGTCCACGAACTCAATCAGAATTCCGTTGCGGCCAGTGCCGGCGGCCTCGTTGGAGAGTACTGGCCCGGCATCGACCCGATCGGGCTTCATCCAAAAGGCGACTGAAAAGCGTCCATTGCCGATCAGGCCGGGAATCTTTTCGAGCTCGAAGTAGCCCTGTTCCCCGACGGAGGCAGCCTTGCCGTGAATTCCCGGCTCCAGCGTGGCTCCGGTTTGCTTGGCGATTACGCGTTCCTCGACTTGATCAAACGCATAGTGATGATCTAGCCCATTTGTCAAAGCCGGCTTCGGGGGGTTCCGATCGATCTCCCACTCCCGCTGGGCTTGCGAGATCGCTGTCTCGGCATCTTCCAGATTTTCGCGCGCCGCGCTGACTCGCGATGCAAAGTCGGCCAACTTCGCGCGCTGCGATTTAGTGGGTGTACGGATCCAAGGTTCCGAGTTCCCGAACTTGACGGCGCGGCCGCTCTCGGCAACATCGTTGAAGTAATCGATTAGCCCGTAGTATTCTTTCTGGCTCAGCGGATCAAACTTGTGGTCGTGGCAACGAGCGCAGCCCGATCGTCAGTCCCATCCAGATGGTCGAGGTGGTGTCGACGCGGTCCACGGCATTCTCGAGGAGGAACTCATCGATTGGGATTCCTTCTTCCGAGTTGTATCGGTTGTTGCGGTTGAAGGCGGTCGCGATAAGCTGCTCATGCGTCGGATCTGGCAACAGGTCTCCCGCCAGCTGCTCAATGGTGAAGCGATCGAAAGGCATGTTCGAGCTGTAAGCATCGATCACCCAGTCGCGCCAGCGCCACATGTCGCGAGGTCCATCGTTTTGGTAGCCGTCGGTGTCGGCATAACGAGCCGCTTCGAGCCACTGCCATGCCATTCGCTCGCCGTAACGAGGCGAGGCAAGTAATCGATCGACGGCCGACTCATAGGCAAGCTCCATTCCGCGAGTCTGCAGATCGGCAAGGAACGCGTCGGTATCGGCAAGGGTCGGCGGCAATCCAGTCAGGTCGAGACTGACACGCCGCAGTTGTGTCTCCGCGGAAGCCGGTGGGGATGGTTGCAGTCCGGAGTCTTGCAAGCTCTGAGTAATGAAATGGTCGATTGCGTTGCCGGTCGCTGGAACTTTGCGAATCGGTTCAAACGCCCAGTGCCTCTGGTACTTGGCTCCCTCCGTAATCCAACGCTGAAGCAACGCTTTCTGAGCCGCGGTCAATTCATGACCCGATGTCGGCGGCGGCATCCTGAGGTCAAGGTCATCGGACAGAATCCGACTGATCATTTCGCTAGCGTCTGGCTCTCCTGGAACAATGGCAATCTCGCCTGAATCTGACGGTTCCACCGCAACTTCACGAATGTCGAGTCGTAAACCACCTTCCTGGTGCGACTGATCGGGACCATGACAGGCAAAGCAGTTGTCAGAAAGAATGGGTCGCACGTCGCGGTTGTAACTCAGAGGTTCGGCACCACTCGCGAGCTGAACGACCATCCAAAACGCAAAAACACCTCCATACAGCCGGGCTGCCCGAGCGGCATCAATGGCGTTGCAAAGTTTGCTGGTCACGATCATCGATTCGCATTCACTGTCGTTGTCTTTGTGAGCGGGAAAGCCGGCGGATGGCCTGGAGGAAGTCCTGATTCTAACCCGTCCGTGCCACTTTCGATGCTTTGGCCCCGCCAGGACCACTGACTTTCCCGTTGACGGATGAGAGGCAGGCCAATTTCTGGCTGGATTCACCGCTTGAACAGGATCAACCGACCACTGGATTCCGGTCCGTTGCTGCCATTTTGCAATTTCCTATCCATCCAATTCGTCCGGTCAGACAATTCCCATGCTTGACCGATTGGCAGCGCAGGTCGGATGCAAGACTGCTCCGCTTGAGCAGCTAGGCCTCGATTGTCTTGCGGTACCCGAACCTTTGCGTTACCGGCATCGACTGAAAGTCTTTGTCGACGAGTTCCATGTGATCGGTCGAAACGAGCGCCGGATGTTCGACGCCGCAAGCGCGACTCAGTTGAAGCAGCTCCTTGCGAAGTGCCATCACGTAGTTGGCAAACCGATTTGACTTGCTGGTTGGATCGAGCCCGCGGATCAGCCAACGATTTTGTGTGGCCACCCCCGTGGGACAATGGTCGGTATGGCAACGTTGGGCCTGAATGCAGCCGATGGAGAGCATCGCTTCGCGCCCGACATTGATCATGTCGCATCCCAAACCCATTGCCATCAGTGCGACTTCTGGGAAGCCAAGCTTTCCGGATCCAATGAATACGATGCGTTGATCCAATCCCGAATCCAGAAACGACTTGAAGACGCTGCTGAATCCAATCTTGAATGGCATCGCGACGTGATCTGAAAAGACCAGCGGAGCGGCGCCCGTGCCACCTTCGCCGCCGTCAATCGTGATGAAATCGACCGACCGCTCGGTACGTGACGTCTGTTCCACCAGCTCATGCCAGAAACTCATCTGGCCCACTGCCGACTTGATTCCCACCGGCAAACCACTCTCCTGTGCAAGCCGCTCGACAAAATCAAGCATCGAATCGACATCTCGAAAGGCCGAATGGGAGGCAGGACTCGCACAATCCTTTCCCATTGGAATGCCACGAATCTTAGCAATCTCGGGACTGATCTTTGACCGCCGGTAGCAACCCTCCTCTTCCCGGTTTTGCGCCTTGACTCAGTTTGATTTCGATTGCGCGAATGGGATTGGCAGCCACCACGTCAAGGAACCTCGCAAGATCGAACTTCCCTGCCGCATCGCGGCAACCAAAGTACCCCGTACCGATCTGCCACACCAACTCACCACCGTGTTGGTGATGGGTCGATACACCCCCTTCCCCGGTATTGTGCAGACATCCACAAATCGCGGCCCCGCGATTGAACGCTTCGATCGCTGGCCCACTTAGCGAACCGAAGCTCATCGCCGAAATGTTGATGATCGAGTCAGGTCGAAATGCCTTGGTTCGCTGACGATACTCTCCGATCACCTTTCGGCAGGGAATGCGGTACATCGGATCGTAATCGTCATCGCCCGGGTTGGGATCGTTGAGAGGGAACGCGGATTGGCGGACGATCAGATAACCGGACGAAATCTCCAGATCATTATCAGTTCCGAATCCGAAGTAGTTGTTCTCCTTCTTGGAAGAAGCATACACCCATCGCCGCTCGTCCCGGCAGAATGGTCGTTCCTCATCGTTGCCCGTGACGATGTACTGCCGTAGCTCTGGTCCGATCATCTCCAACCAGTACCGGAAATGGCCGAGGACCGGAAAGTTATGGATGATGGCATGCTGCTTCTGAAGAATGTCGCAAACAACCCAAACCAGAACTGCTGCGAACGCGAGGAGCAAGCACACCACGTAAGGGGACATGAAGAAGACCTTTGAAACAGGATGAGCGAACCAGATGACCGTACCGGCGTCGATTATCGCCTGATTGCCAGTACCGGTGGGAAGTGTGTCGTGAACCGATCGCTCTCTGTATTTGCGAGAAGTCGGCAGCTTGGCCGCAGCGAAAGAGAGGTGACGAAACCGGAGAAGGTGGTTCGCTACCCTTGACAGGCTCTAAAAGTACGTCATTCGCTTACCACCACCGGCTTCTTCGAAACGCCGGTGACTCCAGAAAACCCAGAAAACAGGGAACGACCCCGATGAAGACTATCGTCAAGCACGGCTTGGCCTTGCTGCTAACTGTCTCCGCCGTCTCCGTCAGCAAAGCCGCCGACATTGTCGACACAGCGGTCGGAGCCGGCAACTTCAAGACTCTTGCCGCCGCTTTGGGCGCCGCCGACCTGGTTGACACTTTGAAAGGGGACGGTCCATTCACCGTCTTTGCGCCGACCGATGATGCATTTGCGGCCCTCCCTGAGGGTACCGTGGAGACGCTTCTCAAGCCCGAGAATCAAGCTGCGTTGACCGGCATCCTCACCTATCACGTGGTTCCAGGCAAAGTCACGGCCGATCAGGTTGTGAAGCTCAAGGGGGCCAAGACGGTCAATGGCCAACGAGTCGACATCAAGGTCGACGGCTCCACAGTGATGGTGGACGGAGCAAAGGTCGTGACCACCGACATTGAGTGTGATAACGGGGTGATCCATGTCATTGACTCGGTCATCCTTCCCGCCGACAAGACCATTCCTGAAACGGCTGCCAATGCGAAAGCCTTCTCGACGCTGCTAGCCGCGGCCAAGGCTGCTGGTCTCGCGGACACGCTGGGAAGCGAGGGACCGTTCACGGTTTTTGCCCCAACCGATGAGGCATTTGGGAAGCTGCCCGCTGGGACGGTCGAGTCTCTCTTGAAGCCAGAGAACAAGCAGAAGTTGGTCGATATTTTGAAGTACCACGTGGTCGCTGGCCGAGTTTACTCAGACGATGCAGCTCAAAGCAAAGTCGGCTGCCACGCTTCAAGGGCCACCTATGCGTGTCAGCTTGAAGGACGGGGAGCTTTCGTGAACGATGCGAAGCTGGTCACGACTGATCTCGATGCATCCAATGGCGTGATTCACGTGATCGATTCGGTTTTGATGCCGCCCGCCCGCACCGCCGATGCTCGCAAGATGTTGAATGATGCGGTTGCTCAGGGCGTCCCCATGTTCAACGCCGGGCACCACGCGGCGTGCGCTCAAGTTTATGAGCAGACCCTCGGAGCAACTGATGTCGACCTCGATCGATCCTTCTGTGAAGCAACAGATGAGTCAGATTCTTACCGGAGCACGACACCATCATTGCCCAACGGAACGAGCCTGGGCGCTCCGTCGCGGCATCGACCGCATGTACACGTCGATGCCATCGTCGCACTGAGCTCACTGAACTTGTCGGAGGGTCAGGCGAAGACCTTGGTAGTCTTCTCCTGACCCGTGAAGGTAGTTTCCTGCATTCTGTCTTGGAGGTAGGAAAGAGTGTGTGTGGCCTGCGGTAGTTCCGCTTTTCCAAGGCGGCACTTTGGCAGCTTCGCTGCGGTTCTTACGAGTCTCGGCGAGACCCAGCTGACGTTTTTGCACGCTCCGTGGCCCCGAGATCGATGTCCCCGATCGAACGTTTCTCCAGATTCGATCAGCAACCGTTCTCTTCTACGCTTAGAATGTCTGGACTCTCTGAATGGGCATTCGAAGACCCCAAGGGCTTTGAACCCGGACAGTCCATGACCGGTTTCGTCGGAGATCCCAGGTGTTCGTCACCTTTTCCGCCTGAATCCGCGGTACCGCCCCGTCGAGACCTTTCGCAATGAAGAACCGCTCCCTTTTCGTGCTCAGTCTTTGTCTGTTGGCATTGGGACCCGGTCGGCCCGTGTGATGGCGGATACCCAGCCACCCAACATTCTGTTCATTCCGATCGATGATCTGAACCATTGGGTTGGGCATCTGGGACGCAACCCGCAAACCAAAACGCCGAACATGGATCGCTTAGCGGCGATGGGCGTCTCGTTCGACAAGGCTTACTGCGCCGCACCCGCCTGTAACCCATCGCGGATTGCGTTGATGTCGGGTTTGCGACCCAGCACTACGGGCTGCTATGACAACGCACAGGATTGGCGGCCGACGGTGAGTGAGAACAAGCTGCTGAACAAGACTCTGCTGGACGCCGGCTACGAGTGCTTTGGAACCGGAAAGATCCTTCATGGCTCTTATGGAAACAGCGACAAATGGACCGAGTTCCATAAAACGAAATCTGGCAACATGTCGCGTCATCCGTCGGCGCCTGACGACGGTGTCGGTGGCATCAAGTTCAGCCCGCTGGCCAATCGTGATGAGGACATGCCCGACTACGACGCGGCCAGCTACGGCATCGACGTTTTGCAACGAAAGCATGACAAGCCATTTTTTCTTGCCGTCGGACTGGTCAAGCCTCACATGCCCTTTAGTGTCCCGAAGAAATGGTTCGATATGTTTCCACTGGATTCCATCGAACTGCCACCGCATCGTGATGGCGACCTGGACGATGTTCCCCCAGCGGGCGTTCGGATGGCCAAACCCGATGGCGATCATGCGTTGATGCTGAAGTCGGGTCGATGGAAGGAAGCGGTCCAAGCCTACCTGGCAACGATCGCATTCTGTGATGCGCAGGTCGGACGCTTGCTCGATGCACTCGAGGCCTCGGAGTATCGCGACAACACGATCATCTGTCTTTGGAGCGACCACGGCTGGAGTCTTGGCGAGAAAGAGCACTGGCGAAAGTTCGCCCTCTGGGAAGAACCGACGCGAACCGTTTTCATTTGGAAAGTTCCCGGCGTGACCCCGACCGGCGTGACGTCGCACGCGGCCGGTCGACTTCATGAGCATCTACCCGACTATCTGCGCGCTTGACCGGTGTTGCAAAGCCCGAGCACGTCGAGGGACTCGACATTTCACGCGCTGTTAAAGAATCCCAAGTGCCGAGTGGGACATCGCCTGCCCTGACGACATTCCACAAGGACAACCACGCTTTCGTAGCGAGCAGTGGCGGTACATTCGCTATGCCGATGGTTCGGAGGAGCTATACAACCACGAGAACGACCCAATCGAATGGAAGAACGTCGCCGGGGATACGAACTACGCAGACATCAAGGCAGCCTTCACCAGCCACATTCCGGCGGTCAACGCAGCCGAATTGCCAAGGAGAAAAACGGAATGCCAGTAACAGCCAAGAAGCCCGGTACCAACCAGAAGGCCAAAGGCGAGACGAAAAAGCAGCCTGCTGATCGGCGAGGCACTCGCAAGGCTCGGCGATCGATGAGAGGTTCGGACGACGGTCGCCGCTCGCTGCGTCGCCCATCTCCGGATCCGTTGGGACAGCCGCCTACGGGAGAGCCATCACTGCAGCGTTCCCTCGGCCATGTGCAAGCGGCGAAAGGTTGATCGCTTCTTGACTTGATGCTGCTGCATCAGTCGAAGAATCTCGTGCAGGATGCGGACGGTTTCGACGATGTTGGGCCCCTTGTTCAGCATCACGCATTCGGCCCGTGCACCCATCCCAGCGTCGGTGATTTCTGCACCTCGATCGGCAGACCCGTCTTGGCATGCCCTCCAAGCACTTGCGTCGCCCACATCACCGGCATATGGGCCGCCTCTGCCATCCAAAGAATCTCTTCTTGAACCTCGACGAGACGTTCCCAACCACATTCGACCGCCAGATCGCCTCGCGCGATCATCACGCCGGTCGCAGGGCTAGACGCATCGATTCCAGGAGAAGCAACGGCAGGTTCTCGAATGCCTGACGGTTCTCGATCTTGAGAATGACTCCAAGGTCGGGCTTTCCGAGTCGGACAAGGTGCTCATGGAGCTCGACGGACGTCTTCCGGTCGACGGACAAATGAGTAGCTGACGATGTCCGCGTGGCGAGCGATGAACTCGAGGTTCTCGATGTCGTCTGGCGTCAAGGCGGGCAGGTCCAAATCGGTATCCGGGAAAGTTCATTCCTTTGTCTGCCCTCAACCGATGCCCTGCTCTCGAGCCCGGGTGATGCGAACGATCAATCGGTCGGCGAACGCCTCCTCAATCACGCCGGCGATCTTCCCGTCGTCCAACAGACATACGTTCTCCCGAACGGCACTGGCGAGGACACTTCCGCGAGCGTACAACCGATGCTGGCGAGAGAGGTCTGCTGGCCATGATCGTCGTGATGGGAAGCATGTCCATGATAACTCAGAACGAGTGATCAGCAATCGGTCTCCCTCGCGAGAACGATGTAACCTTCCTTCGGAGGGATCGGCCCGAAGTGTCCCAGCAATCTTTTTGCCGTCACCCTTCGCATCTCGCTGGTTCGACTCGTGAAACCATCGTCTCCGGCGTCACGTAAGCCGTCTTGTCGGTCTCGACCAACAGCCCATCGCTTGGTTGCCCTGACAACATGCAGCTTACGCCTGCGGCCCGCAGCATCTCGTAGTTGTCAACACATCACCTTCCGAACCGACTTCCACCAATCTTCGGTAACGGGAATCGGCGAGATCGATGTTTTCGTCGGGCAGCCTCGGGGTTCGGAGAAATCCAGAGTCGAGCCGGCGCGACCACCACCCCGTATTCGTTGCGGGACGGCCTCCATCGCATCACCCGCGGACCGCTTTCGATCGGACCGGTGCGAATCTTCGGCCCGGCCAAATCCATGGCAATCCGACATGATCGCCCCAAGCTCTGACTCGGCACGGCGAAGATTCTCGATCATCGACTTCCATGTCGCTGATCATCATGTGCACAGTTGATCCGCATCACGCGCATCCCAGCGACCAGCAAGTCGCGGACGAGCGAGTAGTCGAGTCCCGCCTCTGCAGGCATCGTGACCATGATCAGAGGCTCCGTCGTGGCCGGTCTCACCTAACAGTCGAATCGTGCTCTGGCGAAGCAACTCCCGTCCGTACCGAAAGTCAACTGGAATCTGTGCCGCAGGAATCGCGTCACCCCTTCTGACGACTCACGACCTAGCAGGTTCAAGACCGCTTCAATATTCTCCAACACATGCGACTCACAGCGCCCGAGCGACGATAAGCCACGAACGACCAACTGCTCCTGAAGTTCGCGAATATCGTGGCGTCGCAACCCGACGTAGTGAAGCAGATTTCGAGCACTGGGTTGGCGATCGCTGGCAAGGCACCGCAAGGTCTCCGCAGCGCTAGCCTCGAGCCCAAGCATCTTTCCGCGAAGTTCCGTCAATTGCCTGACAAGCAGGTCGATGTCATCAGATTGCCAGCGATGCTGATCTGCGTCCTCAACCGTTTCCGACACGGATGGTTCAGTCATTCGATGCTCCGATGTTCGCGTCGCGAAGATAGAACGGTGTCGCGGGGGCAATGTGTGGACAATGGATATCGGTCAGGGTGTACGATATAGCTTGTGACTGTGAACATATCATGAAGCCGCAGGCGATCTTCCCGCGGTCAATTGACGCGCAACCGATTTCAACCCGGGCCCTTGTCAGGAACATTGTCGAACTTGGAGACGCACGTCCTGGAGCGTCGATAGCGTTTTCAGGTTTTTCGTAGGCTAGAACTTGTCCTGGCAGAATCTCCCAGGACAAGTCCTGGCCTCCGGATGATCCTACATCAATGATGAAAATGGCCGAAGACAGCACCGGTGGAAATTGTGTCACCCGTTCCTCCTCACCCCATCTCCTTCCAAATCACAATGAGAAACATGAATCGTTTGGTCCTGCTCATATGGATGGGCACACTCTGTGTCCAGTGGCAAATGCAAACAAGCCAGGCTCATGCCGCTGAGCCCAACATCGTTTACATCATGGCGGATGAACTGGGCTATTACGAACCGGGGTTCATGGGGGGCAAGCATATCGAGACCCCAAACCTGGATCGCATGGCAGAAGAGGGCATTCGCTTCGACAATCTGTTCGCCGGCTCGTCGGTTTGTGCGCCGACTCGATGTACGTTTCTGACCGGCAAACATAGTGGGCACACTTCCGTTCGCTCCAATGGCGGCGGTACGCCGCTGCGCGCTGACGAAGTGACGATTGCATCGATGCTCAAGCCGCTTGGTTACGCCACCGGAGGATTTGGAAAATGGGGATGCGGCGGCCGAGACTCGACGGGTGTGCCCGAGCAACATGGCTTCGATGTCTTCCTCGGCTACTACGATCAGGTCCACGCGCACAGCTATTACCCCCCTTATTGATTCGCAACAGCGAAGAATTGGTGCTGCAAGGGAAACAAGGGACTCAGCGAGGGGGAGACCTATTCACAGTATGTCATTCATAACGCGGCGCTCGGATTTCATTCGCGAGAATGCTTCTCAGGCCGTTCTTTGCTTACCTGCCCTACACACCACCGCACGGACTCTTCGACATCCCTGACGAGGATCCCGCGTGGTCGCTCTACAAGGACAAGCCATGGCCAGAGCAAGCACGCCGTTACGCGGCGATGGTCACGATGCTCGACCGCCAGGTCGGCGAAGTGCTTGCATTGCTTCGAAGAACTGGGAATCGAAGACAGGACGCTCTGGTTTTCTTCAGCGGCGACAACGGCGGCGCCGACTACTTCAGTTCCAGCCGAGTATCCCCGGGGGATCCATGGCGCAAACAAGCATCCGGAAACAGGCATTGAGTACCGCGGCAAGAAGGGAAACCTCTACGAGGGTGGCCTCCGCATTCCATTCATCGCTCGCTGGCCGGGCAAGATTGCACCGGGACGTGTTAGCGACCTGCTCGGCTACTTTCCCGACATGCTTCCGACCATCGCTGAGGTCACCGGAGCGAAATCGCCGGCCGATATTGACGGCATCAGCTTGCTGCCCGAACTGATCGGAGCCGAGGCAGCCGGTCATCGCCCAGGCAGAACACGAGTATCTTTATTGGGAGATCAGTGGATGGACTGCGATCCGACAAGGTAATTGGCGAGCGGTGAAACCTGCTCGTGCCGATGCTTGGGAACTTTACGATCTGACAAACGATCCAAGCGAGTCGCATCACGTGGCTGGCGCTCATCCGGATGTGCTGGCGAAACTCACCTCTCTTGCCGAAGCCGCGCATGAACCGGTGCAAGAGGGCACTTTTTCCAGCACCGTTGCGACACGAGCGGGACCGTCGCGCCAAATTTGGCAAGCAGGACGAGCCGGATCCTTCACCGCGCAAGCCAAACGGCAAGTCTTCGCGTTCGTCACAAGTCATGCCAACTGAAAGGCATGTTGCCCAACAAAGGTTGGAAAGTTGTTCGCGCCAGTAGCGAGAACCTTGCCAACAAGAAGTTCGCGACGTCAATGCGATCGATGGCGATCCGCTGACGCTCTGGCACTCGCAGTTTCTACCGTCGACGGCTGCACCACCGCCACACGAGCTGGTGATCGACCTCGGCGCAGAGCGAACGATTCGTGGCTTTGTCTATTTGGGACGGCAAGATGGCGGCTGGAACGGCGCGAGTCAAAGACATTGAGTTTTCGATCAGCCACGTCCCCGGATCAATTTTGCGCACCGATCGTCAAGTCAGACTCTGGAAAAATCGAAGAGTCCCACAGACGATCCCTTGCGATGAAACCAAAGGACGCTATGTCCTGCTTCGTGCTCTCAGCGCGTACAGCGGCCAACCTTCGCCACCGTCGCCGAACTCGGCGTAATCGGAGAGTAGCGACCGTAGACGAGTCTCTCGGAGACTGTGACTTTTTCGATGTGCGGCTTTCTACCGTAGGCGAGTCTCTCCGAGACTCGTAAAGAACGCAGCAAAGCTGCTAAGAACCTATCCACCTTGGAAATGCGGACCTACAAAGGCAATCATCGGAGAAGACAGGGCTCTCAGCCTCATCACTCCTCGGATTCGATCTCAGGTGTTGCCTTTTCAAATCCTGCTTCGAGCAAGGTATCGTAACCAGCCTTGAGCGGACGGACATCGTAGCCAAGTGATTTCAGAATTGGCGTGGCCGTCAAGACACGGCCTCCACCTTTGCAGTGGCAGTAGACAATCCTGTCCTTCGACAGTTTCGACAGCAGCTCCTGCACCTCCGGGTTTTCGGCGGCCTCTTTGAGATCGCTGAGCGGCAAGAACACGGCATGACGCAGATGACCGGCATCCCACTCATGCTTCTCGCGAACGTCGAGTAAAACCGCCGTCTTCCCGCTGACACGACCCAAAATGGTGTCGAGAGAATCGGCGGTATGCAGGATCGCTCGCCGCTGCGACTTCCCACCAGCTCGAACGGTTCTTGGCGTTGTGGGTGCCTCTTCATCCGCTCCCATTGCGAATTGGCCAACCACCATTGGAAGGGCGATCAAAACCATCATCAGATTGACGCGAAGTACTTTTGACATATCGAAAAACCCTCGTGGAGGTCCTGTGAGAGACAATGGTTTGGCCACGCATTGCGCAACTTCTCGCGTGCGCTTTCTAGAGTGCGGTGCCCACCGTGGGGGTGCGATCATCTTACCAGAGGTTCGACCGGAGGAAACACTCGGATCCTGCGGCCCGGCGAATCCCCTCGTCGGTGCGCCGAGGGTTAGAATGGCGACTTGCTTTCCTCGCCGGTCGATCATCGCCAAACATGAGGGTGAAAATGAGTCGCTTGCTGTTGTGCCTGGCATCGCTTTTGATTCCGTTGGTCCTTGGATCACCCGTCCTGGCTGACTCTGCCGCTGAAGAAGCTCTCTCGCGGTTGGCGCTCGAGCGAGGGATCGTGGCGGTGATTGGCTTGCCAGATGATGGAGTCGACGTCCTGATCGATCTCTGCGAGTCGAGCGAGTTGCTCCTCTACTTTCAAACGGCGGATGCGGTTGTAGCTAACAAGGCCCGCCAGGCCGCTTCCCACGCAGAACTACTGGGCCAACGGCTGTTTGTCGAACACTCCAGTTCGGCTTCGATTCAGATGGGGCACAACGTGGCCGATCGCGTTTGGGTGGCCCAAAAGTTGACGCCTGAGATCAGCCGCAAGGAACTCCTTCGCGTGCTCCGACCGCGTGGGTTTGCCATCTTGGGGGACGAAACCGTCGTCAAGCCGGTCCCAGATGGCACGGACGATTGGTCCCATCCCTACCATGGTCCCGATAACAATCCCCAATCTGATGATCAGCTGGTGCGAGGTAGTTTCCGCACGCAATTCATCGGCTATCCGATGTTCAGCCCGATGCCGGAGCAAAGCGTGATTGCCAATGGCAGGATCTACAAGGCCATGGGTCACATTGCCCACAAAGCCAATCAAAACGAGATGCTCAACACGCTGTTGTGCATCAACGCGTTCAATGGCACGATCCTTTGGCGGCGAGATCTTTCGCCTGGGTTCATGTTGCATCGCAATACCATGGTCGCTACCGACGACGCGCTCTACATGGGTGATCATGAATCCTGCAAGATCATCGACGGCGAAACGGGAGAGCTTCGGGACGAAATCAAGGTGGACTTGTCGATCAGCGACGGCCCCGTTTGGAAATGGATGGCGATGCGCGACGGCATCATGTACTCGCTCGTCGGTAATCCTGAGGTGCAGATCGAGACGCAACGTGCCGTGCGACGCGGACTGGGCCATTGGCCGTGGGGGATGTGGGATGGACACGACTATGATGACCCGCGCACTTCCTTTGGCTTTGGACGCACAATCGTTGCCACGGATTTGAAGACGAAGGAACAAGTGTGGCATTTCCGAAGCGATGAGTTTCTCGACGCCCGCGCGATTTGCATGAGTGACACCCAGATTTTCTGCTATTGCCCAGGTAAGTTCCTGGCCGCCATCGATCGCTACACCGGCAAGTTGCTTTGGAAGAACGAAGACGCCGATCTGTTGGAAGCGATTGGAGACAACGAGAAGGCGCAGCACTATGTCACCGGATACGCAACCACTTGCTACATGAAGTGCACCGACGACTTTCTTTTCTTTGCGGGTCCTCAACGCGCTCGAATGGTGGTCGCCTCCACCAAGGATGGCAAACTTGCTTGGACACATCCCATGGGCAATCTCCAGCTTGTGCTTCGCGATGACGGGGTGTGGGCCGCCGGACCGGAAAAGTCGGAAAACGGCATGAAGTTCGACTATGCCAGTGGCACGGTACTCGAGACATTTCCCGCTCGACGAGCATGCACACGGGCGACTGGCTGTGCCGACAGCATTTTCTTCCGCGCTAATGGCGGTACCGTCCGCGTGCTCACTGAATCGAATACGGCCCAGCATATCGACCCGATGAGACCGCCATGTCAGGATGGCGTGCTGGTCGCCGGGGGACATCTCTATTGGGGCCCTTGGATGTGTGGCTGTCAGTTGTCCCTTTACGGCAACATCGGGCTTCGTCCCCTTGGTTCGCTAGCTGCCGAGAACTCCGCCGCCGCGATCGCTGATGCCTCCTCCCAGTTGGTGAGAGCAACCATTCAGCAGCCGCCTGAGCCGCTCGAGGCTAAACCAGGCGACTGGACGACTTATCGAGGCAACGCCTCACAGAACGACATCTCGCTGGTGCCGATTCCAGGTAACGTGGAATTGCAATGGTCGGCGGGCGTCTGCCAGGATGCCCTGCCCACCGCACCGGTGACGGCTGATGGCTTCGTATTCATCGCCGATCGCCGTGGAACGATTCAGTGTTTCGATGCTGATGGAACACCGATTTGGAAACAACACACGGGTGGACCGATCTATTATCCACCAACTGTGGCACATGATCGCCTGTTCGTTGGTTCCGCAGACGGACGTGTCTACGCCTATGCAGCGCGTGATGGCGAGTTCCTGTGGTCCTATCGTATCGGTCCGAGCAGCGAGCGGATCCCGGTTTACGATTTGCTGATCTCAGCGTGGCCTGTATCGGGTGGTGTGGTCGTGGAAGGGGACACCGTCTACGCAGCCGCTGGCATCACGCATTATGACGGAACCCATGTGGTCGCACTGGATACGGTCACGGGAGAGTTGAAAGCATCCAACCACACATCGGGAACGCTTGAAAAGGAAGTCAACAATGGCATCAGCCTGCAGGGCGAATTGACGATTGTCGACGGCGAGCTGCGCTTCCTCGCTGGTGGTGTTTATGAGACGGCGCGATACGATCTGAAGACGCTTCGATGCCTCAACGATCCTGTTGCGCAAGTCAATTCGCAGTTCCGCACGGCTTTCTATCCCTACTATCCGTCTTACGGAAAATACGTTTCGCTGGACCACCAGTGCGCCGATGGATGCCTGCTGAATCATGATGCCAGCTACGAGGGAAGTCAGTTTGCGAACCTCTCTCGGATACCAGCTTTACCGCCTGGCGTTTCCAAACCGCCACAGGAGGCAGCCCGATGGGTTCGCCGCGGTGGCAAGCTTCCCGATCCGATCTGGCATGACAATGCGAATCGTCGCTTCACCAGTTTTGTTGTCAACGACAAAACCATTCTTGCGGGTGGCCATCCTGATTTACAGGAAGATGCGCCATTCCTTGTCGCGATCGATGCTTCAAACGGCACCGATAGGTGGATAGCGCCACTGCCTTCGATTCCAGTCAAGGGTGGTGTTAGCATTGGCCACGATGGTCGCATCCTGGTTTCGATGGAAAATGGGAAGCTACTCTGCTTCCAACCGATTCCTTAGATCTGGATCGTGAGTGATTGGATTCACGCGATCGCAACGGACAACCTTTTGCCGACAACACGATCACGAGTTGATGGACTATCATCGCTTGGCCGATCCATTGTCTCATTGCTCCCCCATCGATTGGTGCTCACCAATGCCTATCAAGCATGTCGTCGACTCTCATTTGACATGGTTGTCGTCGTTCATCGCGGTCATTTTTTTGATGGCTTCGACGACTCATGGGGTGGAGCCTCCGCGACTTCTTGATCCGAACTGGCAGATCGAACCGATCACGACCGAACCCAAGCTGGTCACCCCCACAGGCTGCTGCTTCGATGAGAAGGACCGACTTCTGGTAATCGAATGTCATACTCACTTTCCTCCCGATGATTATGACGGGCCGAAGCAGGACCGGATTTACCTGTTCGACGATACGAATGGCGACGGCATCATGGATCGTCAGCGACTTTTTTATGAAGGCGGTTCGGCAACGATGGGAATCTGTCGTCTGAACGATGGCTGGATTGCCGTTTCCTCCCGCAGTCAAGTGATTCGAATTCGCGACAGCGACGGCGACGACATCGCCGATCAAGAAGAACGTTTGGCATCACTCAACACGGAACAGACGTATCCCCACAACGGATTGACTGGCATCACCGTCGGGCCCGACCAGTGGTTGTACTTTGGTCTGGGTGAGAACATGGGGGATCCCTATGAGTTGGTGGCCGCCGACGGAAGCAAACAGATTGGCGGAGGCGAAGGTGGCAGTATCTTTCGCTTTCGGTTCGACGGTAGCGATCTGCAGCGGTACGCGACGGGACTTTGGAACCCTTTCGGCATGGTGTTCGACCACGCCGATCGCCTCTGGATGGTTGGCAACGATCCGGATGCGAGCCCGCCCTGTCGCCTGCTCCAGATCGCCGCCGCCGGCGATTACGGATTTCAATTTCGCTTCGGACGTGCCGGCACCCATCCGCTGCAATCATGGAACGGAGAGCTACCTGGCACCATGCCCATGGCGGCCGGGACAGGGGAGGCTCCCTGTGCAGTCGTCACGCTCGGCGATCGCTTGTGGGTCAGCAGCTGGGGAGACAATCGCATCGAGACCTACAAGCTGGTTCCACAGGGAGCATCGTGGAAAAGCCAAACAGAAGTCGTGGTGCAAGGTGATGCGAACTTCCGACCAGTGGGAATGGCGGTTGCCCAGGATGGCTCGATCTACGTAACCGACTGGGTCGATCGCAGCTATTCGGTGCATCGCAAGGGACGATTGTGGCGATTGAGCCGCCTTGCCGACGCGGCCTCCACTGGCAATGAGATTCCTGACGAGACACCTGCCGAAATCGCGGCGCGGCGACTCCAATCCGATCCCACGATCCCAGCATCGCAGCGATTGGCCGCGTTGGAAGACGCTGACCCCTTCGTACGTCAGGCGGCGATATCGGGGCTCATCGAGAACGGTCAACTGATGTCGGTCAGCCGCGACGATGCCAAGTCGGCATGGCAACGCATCGGGCTGCTGACGGCATGGCGTTGGCTTGAACTCGCTTCACCCGCAAGGGTCTCGGCTGAGACACGTAAGGAATGGATCGACTGGGGATTGGCCGATGACTCACAAGAGGTCGCCGTCGCCGCGATGCGGTGGGCCACCGAGCGAGGACTTGACGAGTATCTGGACACGATCCGCGGGATGCTCGATCGGAAGTCGCTCTCGCTCAGAACCTTTGCCTCCGTGATCGCTTCGATCGCCTATCTGGAAACTGGATCGGCAGCGAGAGGCCGGCGTGATCCCGAGCGTGAACGACTGCTGTATCAATATGCGGCGGATCCCCTTCATTCGCCGGCGACGCGCACCTTGGCCGTGCGGATGCTTCCCGCCGACGCCGAACAACCAACCGCCGATGAACTGAGGGCTTGGATCTCAAACGAACACAACCGAGAGCTTGGTATCGAAATCATCCGACTCTTGGCGGAGCGTACCGACCGCTCCTCGTCAGACATGCTCGCGAAGATTGCCAGCGACGATTCGCTTCCCGTACAGACTCGCGCGGACGCCGCGGCTGGCCTGGCGAAACTTGCTGGAGACTACTCGGCGGTCCTCAATCGGCTGTCGCTGCCTCATCAGCCAAACGAATTGCAAGAAGAAGGCAAGCGATTGACGCGTCGAACATGGAGTCGTGAGCCGGGTCGACCGGCGCAACATGACATGGATGGTTGGGGCGCCTTGGTCGCCGAGGGGGGCGATGTCGACGCTGGGCGAAGGGTCTTTTTCCGCGGCACCTGCGCAAATTGTCATGCCTACCAGGGACGAGGCGCAACGACGGGTCCCGATCTCAGCACACTCAGTGGCCAAATGACGGCGCGACGATTGATGGAATCGATCCTGCAACCAAGCAAGGAGATCGGGCCACTGTACGTACCATGGCGAGTGATCACCGTCGACGGTCACATTCTCACCGGCTTGAAACTTGATGCTTCCGGCGTCGGCCAAAGCATCCGATTCCAGGGCGCCGACGGCATCATCTTTGACGTCCCGCTCGCTGACATCGAGCAGCAGGAACCGATCGGGCAATCGATCATGCCAACCGGATTGGAAGAAACGATGTCGATCCAGGAGTTACGCGATCTGACCGCGTTCTTGATAGGCGGAACGAGCTCTCCGTGACTCAAACGAAGCTCGAACCGGCCCCGATTTGCCGACGCTTGCTGATTTGCCGACGCTTGCTGGGTTGCCGACGCGTACCGGGCAGCCGCTATTCTTCCAAGGCTTGTTGAACCAAGGCTTCCAGGGTCATGCGCCCGGAGCCAATGGAATCCATCACCGAGTCGTGCATCGTTTGTTCATCGTACTGACGAACCTTTGCCAGAATGCGTTCGATTTCTTCCTCGGTCTGACCGCGTTGCTTCAGCCACTCGATGAGCAGGGAGTAGTCTTCGCTTGGTTCCATGATTGACTCGCAACGGAGGAGGAGGATGTTTCCGAACTCATCCTATTCACTCGTGCTGCGACTTGCCAAGCGTAACGAACGCTTCGCAGGAGGTGATCGGCCGATTTGCTCCCCCTGGTACGTTTTCATCATGGATGTTGGATCATCCTGAAGCCGGGACTAGAGCATCTGCTACCCTAGGTGGGATCCGCAAATGCCTGACACCTGACTCAACTCCGGAGAGCTTCGATGGCCTACCACCAATCGTCCAGCCACTTCCCTCGCCCGACCTTCGGATGCTTGCTGTTCACGTTGGCTCTGACCGGTAGCGTCCTGGGGCAGGCGGATGCTCCGCTGGAAAAACGTGTCGAGCAGTTGGCCGCGCCCTACATCGCAAATGGCTTGGTCGCTGGCATGTCGATCGGCGTGATCCGGGGCGATCAGCAGACCACCGTGCATCTCGGTGCTGCTGGTCAGGCGGGTAACACGCCCACCGACGATACGATTTATGAGATTGCTTCGATCTCGAAAGTCTTCACCGGACTATTGTTGGCCGATGCGGTCACTCGAAACGAACTTCGACTCGATCAGCCCGCACAGGATCTCCTGCCTGACGGCGTGAAGATGCCCTCCTTGCAGGACAAGCCGATCACCCTTGAGCAGATTGCGACTCACCGATCGGGTCTACCGAGACTCGCCAATAACATGCCCAGCCTGCAGAGCGACAATCCATACGTGGACTACACCTCGGATCTGGCTCACCGCTTTCTCAATGAGCATCAGTTGCAACGAGCACCGGGAGAGAAGCACGAGTACTCGAATTTTGCCTTCGCGTTGTTGGGGCATCTGCTCGCTGAGCAGGCGGGGACAAGCTACGACGATCTGCTTCACGATCGAGTGACGACTCCACTTGGTATGCAAGACACTGGCGTTGCCATGACCGTGTCGATGCAAGAACGACTCGCCACACCGCATGGGGCGGATGGAAAAGTCGCGAGCCAATGGCAGTTTGCCGACATGCCTGGCGCCGGGGGCATCCATAGCTCGGTTCGTGACATGCTGCGATTCTCACAGGCGAATCTCAATCCTCCCCAAGATCAGCTGGGCAGTGCCTTGAACCTCGCCTGGAAAAAGCATCAAGAGGCAGGTCCGGGCGAATTCGCAATGGGATTGGCATGGCACATCGCGGGTGACGGCAGCACGCGTTGGCACAATGGTCAAACCGGTGGTTACCACAGCATGATGATGGTGAACCGAGAGGCCCGCCTCGCAGTCATCATTCTTGCGAATTCGGCGACCATGGAAATCGATCAACTCGCGGGTCAAATCTTCCAAATGCTCGCGGGCGTAAAGGTCGTGCCCCGCAAGTTCGATGAGACTGTTCAAGTTGCGCCAAAGATGATGAAGCGATTGGAAGGCCGTTACCAGTTGGTGCCAAATTTCGTTTTCACCGTCAAGGTGGAGGACAATAAGCTGATGGTGGGCGTCACCAATCAACCGACGCTACAGGTCTTTCCCAGGTCGGAGACGGAGTGGTTCTACAAGGTTGTCGACGCAACACTCACCTTCAAGGAAAACAAAGACGGCGTCTTTGATTCGCTAGAACTGTTCCAGAACGGCGTCCGTCAAACAGCGAAACGGGTGAAGTAGTCCAACCGACTTGTCTCTCAGTTCCGCCGAGATTTCTTTCCCGTCGAGGTCTTGCTTCTCGGGCGTCTGCTCGGCATCAGCTCAATGATCTGGTCCGCAACCTCTTCCGTGGCTTTGTAGGAAACATCGATGCATTGCCAATGCATGCGCGACATCAGCCCACGTATCTCCCGCAACTCGACACGAATGTCCGGCAAGTCGGCGTAGTTCGCCACCGGCCGATGAGTGATACGATCCAATCGCGTCTGACGAATTGACTCCAAATGAGCCGCGCTCATGGTCAGACCGATCACGCGTTTTGGCGAAATCTTACTCAGCTCGCCCGGAATGGGTTGCAGCGGAATGATCGGAACGTTCGCCGCCCTGATCCCGCGTGCGGCCAGGTAGAAGCAGGTCACGCTCTTGGAAGTTCTTGAGGCACCCACCAGAACCACATCGGCCTGGCTAAGCTCATGCATCCGCTTGCCGTCATCATGTGCAAGGGTGAAGTCGACCGCGTCGATGCGGTCGAGTTGCTCACGATGCAGTTCGTAGAGTAGTCCGGCATGTCCCCGCGGTTGGACCTTCAAATGATCCGCCAACAGCGAAAGGGCCGGCCCCAGAACATCGATGCAGGGAACTCCGAGCTTCAGCGCCTCTTCATCCAAACCACGTCTTACTTCAGGAACGACAATGGAGTGGCAAACCAAAGCATGACGCTCCGCGGCATCGCGAACCGCGGCGATTGCACCCCGAACACTTCGCACCTTCGATCGATACTCGATCTCTGGATCAAAATCTGAGAACTGCGCCAGGGCAGCGTTGAGAACCTGCTTGGCAGTCATCCCGGTTCCGCCCGAAATCACTAACACGGGCGGCACTCGAATCGAATCTCTACTGGCCATTGGGATCGCCGCATTGAGACGTCATGCGTAGCCACTCATACTTAGCGGCTCAAGCAGCTAGCTCTACGTGCACAGCGCATGCCGTTCATTCACACCTCGCGAACGACTGCGAACGGATCCAAAGGGCACGGCTGCGTGCGGATTCGCTCATGTTCGCAGCGTGTCGCTCGGTGGAGGAGGGAATCGATAGCATCTCCTTGACTCCTGATGCGTTGCTCCGAACGACCGTCAAGGTTCTCGAAATCGAAGACCGGCAAATGATTCCTCACGGGGAAGGAACGAGACCTCGCCACGTTCGGCGCACCAGCCAACAAGCCGTACGATGGGCTTCCAAGCCCGTCGATTCTGTCGTCCTCTGCTAGTCGACGGGCTTGGAAGCCCCTCGTACATGGATTCAGGCTGAACCCAATGCCATCCAGTGATTCGGAAAATGACTTGGCATTGTCCTGCAAAAAGAGAGAGGCAGATGGACTATCTGGACGGCGTCAATCCCCATCGGAGGATCAATCCGTCTCGCCACAACGCTCAGGATTCTCGTTCGACGGGACCCGCAGCGGCATGGTCGGCAATCCGCCAAACGTGATAGCCAACTCTGCGGAGGCTGCGCGCCGCGTCCATCCTTTGCAATGTGATCTTCGCTGTACTCTCTCCATCCGCGGTTCGTCGCAGCGAGTTGACACGATAACGTCGCATCGCTGTTTTCAAGTCGTGATTGCATTGCTGAATCCGCTCCTCCACCTCTGCCGGAATGGGGAAGCTGGTTTCACGAAGCAGTGCGATCGACTCCAATAGCACTTCGGCCATCGCTTCAAGTTCGGCGTCATCGCGGATGTGGGATATCCGGTTCTGGTCTCCGGCTCGTCGCGACATTCGCTGCAGATGATCCAGAATATGAATCGAGCTCGTGTACTTCTCAAGATGGTTTCGAAGGCTGGGCTGAATACGAAGTTGTTCCAGATAGTCGCGAGTGCGCGAGGTCGCATCGTCAATGCTCGCGAGCTCTTCTTGGTTGATCGGGCGACGAGGATTTCGAATGCCGCTGGCAATCAACGCTGACAATTCGTGTGCGATTTGCTCGAGCGTGGCCGTGACTGCTTGAATCGCGGCGTCGGGAGAACTCAGGAGGTGCGGGTCAAGCCGCTTCGTCAACGGGTTGCCATGTTCAGGAAACAACCACTCGACAAAGTTGGCAAACTTTCGCGTGAATGGCAGAATCGTCAGCGCGCAGAGGAGATTGTAAAAAGTATGGAAACTGACCAGGCCGATTTCGGGATGGATCGCTTCGGCCCTCGGCCAGACCGACTCCAACACCTTGAAGTAGGGCGTCAGCAGAATGAACGCAACCGTACCGGTGAAAAGGTTGTAAAGGACATGGGCCATTCCCGTTCGTCGGGCTTGGATGTTGCCGCCAATGGTCGCCATCGCCGCCGTGGTGGTCGTCCCGATGTCCATCCCAATGACCATCGCCGCAGCCTGATGAAGCGAGATGGTTCCGGTGTGCACCGCGGCTAGCGCTGTGGCGACACCTGCGCTC
The DNA here is from genome assembly GCA_963767665.1 of Pirellulaceae bacterium. Classification (GTDB taxonomy): domain Bacteria; phylum Planctomycetota; class Planctomycetia; order Pirellulales; family Pirellulaceae; genus Rubripirellula. The sequence goes on along the minus strand of CAVYFC010000008.1, from coordinate 512,074 downwards.
GAGGACTGTGTGACGAGCGTCACCAGGATGCCCAATGCCACCAACAAGAGTCGTCCGAAGAACGTATCGGGCGGAAAGCTGTCTGGCGTGATCGTGCCTTCAAATCCAGCCATCCCCTCCTGCAACGCTGAGATGCCGACAAAGATCAAACCGAATCCCGCCAGCGCCGTCCCGATCGAGCGGAGGGGGCCTCGCCCGGTCAGGCGGATGATTGTCCCCACGAGGATGACCGGAAGGATGATCTCGCCGAGTTTGAGTTTGAACCCGAGTAGCGCCACGAGCCAGCCCGTGAAGGTCGTGCCAACGTTAGCACCAAAAATGATGCCGAGCGACTCTGAAAATGTAAGTAGTCCGACATGCACCAGGCCGATCGCCGCAACGGTGGTCGCACTCGAAGACTGGATCAATGCGGTGGTGAGGGCACCGGTCAAGAAGCCCGTGAATGGGCTGCGCGTGGAGCGAGCAAGAATCTGCCGGAGCTTTTCATCGGCCAACGACTTCAACCCGTCGGTCATGACCGACATACCGAGCAAGAAGAGCCCGAGACCGCCTGCCGCGTAGAGAACCCCTGATAGCACTGACTGCCGCTCCGATACCTGACGCCATGACCAACGCGAGTCTCGTTCACCCCCCACAACGGGGCGAGCATTCTCCTACCCTATCCATGCTATGTCCGTCATTGAACCGGCGGCGCTCGCCGCGGACTCCGAAACCTGATGCTAGCGCATGGGGCTTCCAAGAACAAACTGGATAAGGCACTCCAATGAACGAATCCTGTTCTGCTGCGTAGCATAGCCAAGACCGGTCTGAATCGAGTGGCTTTCGTATTCCGCGAAGGGACTTGGATCGACGCCGGCCGAAAATGGTTGACTCCATTTGTCGCAGGGGATAGCATCAAAGTTGTCTCTCGCGACGTTCTCGCATCACCCCGTTCATGCTGTACCGAGCTCTCATTGCCGCGACTCTGCTGTTTTCAGCCGGGTTTTTTGCTCCCCAACCTGTGTTGGGCAGTTGTGGCGATTGGCTTGCCCACTCCAGTCCGCCCGCGGATGAGCAGGTCGATTCGATCAATCAGCTAGCTGGGCAAGAGCCTCCGCCCTCGCCCAAGCGGCGGTGTAGCGGACCGGGGTGTCAGCAATCTCCGATGGCCCCCATCCCAGCCCCATCGGCTCCATCGACGGATTGGCGCCGCGTCGATTTAGTTTGTTGGTTCGACGTCTCTTGCGTCGTCTCAAGCTCCTACGTGCGTTGTCACAAGGAAGACTTCCTGGACCTTGCCGTTGGCTACGATCTGGGGATCGAGCGACCGCCACGCGTCTAACAGGATCCAGCCCGCACAGTTGCTGACTGCGGATCGACTCGACTTCACTGGTCCACGGCTTCGCCGATGAGACCGGATTCCATCCTTGCTGCAAACGGTGCGTTGGAGCCGCAGGTTGGAAACGAAATCAGGAATCACGTCCGCGGTTTCTCCGAGTTGGATGCAACCGTTTCCTGCGGGTTTCTCTGGTAAACGCCTGTGCTGAATCCGCGCCGGGCGTCCATGTCGCTGCGAGTTGTCAGTGGTTCGCGACTGTCGTTCGCAGCGTCATCCAATTGACGTGTCATCCTGTCAGGAATTCAACGAATGTCGTCCACTACCGTTGGTTCCGCTCCTGCGGCGGCGCCAAAAAAGAAGAAGTATGTCCGCGCGGTCGGCCCGAGACTCCGCAAGCTGCTGTATCTCATCTTCGTGCTGGTTGCGATCCTTTTTGCAAACTCCGGCTACCTCGCTACCATCACCTTCCTGGAGTGGTTCAGCGGCGAAACCTACCAGGACTTCTTCTATCAGCGAATGTTCTTGATCCACTTGGCAGTGGGACTCTTGCTGATCGTACCGCTGATCGTCTTTGGCTTTGTCCATATGTGGATCTCCAAAGATCGCCGAAATCGGCGGGCCGTGAAAATTGGCTACGCGCTGTTGACAGTCAGTTTACTCGTCCTGGCGACCGGCATCCTGTTGATGCGGGTTAGCGGCTTTGACTTGAAGCAGCCCCTCACGCGCAACACGGTCTATTGGCTGCACGTTGCCTGTCCATTGATTGCAGTATGGCTTTACTGGCTCCATCGATTGGTTGGCCCGAAAATCAAGTGGCGTGTTGGCCTGACATTCGCTGCGATCTCCATGGCCTTGATCGTTGGCATGGTCGCGTTGCAGTTGCAGGATCCTCGGAAATGGAATGCCGTTGGACCCGACTCGGGCGTCAAGTATTTCGAACCGTCTTTGGCGCGCACATCCTCCGGCAACTTCATTCCCGCCGATTCGCTGATGAACGATCAGTATTGCCTCAAGTGCCACGCCGATGTGCACGCGGCATGGAGTGACAGCGTTCATCGATTCAGCTCGTTCAATAATCCACCCTACCTGGCCAGCGTTAGCCAAACCAGAGAGGTCTCGCTGCAACGAGATGGATCCGTGCAGGCGTCACGCTGGTGCGCCGGCTGTCACGATCCTGTCCCGTTTTTCTCGGGAGCCTTTGATGATCCCCAGTTTGACATGCTCAATCATCCGACGGGCAAGGCTGGCATCACTTGTACCGTTTGCCACGCGATTACCCATGTCAATAGCGTGAAAGGCAATGCGGACTACACGATCGAAGAGCCCCTCCACTACCCATTTGCCTACAGCGACAATTCGGTTTTGCAGTGGGTCAACAATCAGCTCGTCAAGGCGAAGCCGTCCTTTCACAAGAAGACATTCCTGAAACCACTTCACAAGTCTGCTGAGTTTTGTTCGACCTGCCATAAGGTTCACCTGCCGCAGGCTCTCAACCACTACAAAGAGTTCCTCCGCGGGCAGAACCACTACGACCCTTATCTGTTGAGCGGTGTTTCCGGACACGGTGCTCGCAGTTTCTACTACCCTCCCAAGGCAGAAGACAACTGCAACAAGTGCCACATGCCTCTGGTAGGCTCCGATGATTTCGGCGCAAAATTCTTTGATGGCGCGAACGAACTCAGCGTGCACGATCATCTTTTCCCGTCCGCCAATACGGGGATCGCCTGGTTACGCGACAAGGACCTGATCATCAAGGCTCACCAGGAGTTCCTGCAAGACATCGTGCGCGTGGACATCTTTGGTATCCACGAAGATGGCGAAATCGATAGCCCGCTAGTTGCCCCCCTTCGTCCCGAAGTTCCTTCGCTTCAGCCAGGCAAGACCTATTTGCTCGACACGGTGATTCGGACGTTGAAACTCGGTCACTTGTTCACGCAGGGCACCGTCGACTCCAACGAAGTCTGGTTGGACATCAAGGTCACCAGTGGCGATCGCGTCATCGGCCGAAGTGGTGGCATCGATCCTGATCGGCAGAACGAAGTCGATCCTTGGTCCCATTTCGTTAACGTCTTCATGCTGGACAAAGATGGCAATCGCATCGATCGCCGCAACGCCGAGGACATTTTCACGCCCCTCTACAATCACCAAATCCCCCCTGGGGCGGGCCAGACGGTTCACTACGAACTGAGGATCCCCGAGGATGTGACCGAGCCGGTCAAGGTGGAGTTGAAACTGCAGTACCGCAAGTTCGACCAACGCTACATGGACTTCGTGGCCAAACAGAATGAGAAGCTTGGCCAAACCATCCGCGGTCACGAGCCGGGCACCGACTATGTCAATCAGCTGCCCATCACAACGATGGCATCCGACTCGATCACCTTCCCAGTGGCAGGCGTGGAGGTCGCGGTCGAGAACCCCGCACGAGACATTCCGATGTGGCAACGCTGGAATGACTACGGCATCGGGCTGCTGCTCAAAGGCAAAGGCGAGTTGAGACAGGCCGAGGCAGCCTTCAAGAAAGTGGAGGAACTCGATCGCTGGGATGGTCCGCTCAATCTCGCTCGCGTCCTGAACGCCGAAGGCCGATTGGATGAGGCGGTCGCCGCGTTGACTCGAGCCAAAGCATATGAAACGGTCGAGGGATTTCCGCGTTGGACCTGGGCGTGGCTCTCTGGCGTCGTCAATGCTCAGCAGGGGTACCTGGAGGAAGCGGAAAAGAATCTGCGGAGCGTTCTCGAAGACAATACGCCGGAAATGCAGAAGCGCGGATTCGACTTTAGCTTGGACATCGAGGTCATCAACTCGCTCGGACGGACGCTGTTCAACCTGGGCAAATTGCGAGTGCGGCAACAACGACCCGAGGAAGCAGAGCAGTACTTTCAGGATGCGTTGACACAGTTTCAGTCAACGCTTTCCATTGATCCGGAAAATGCCGACGCTCACTACAATCTGCAGCTCTTGTACGACGAGCTGAACGACGCGGAGCGTTCCGCCGAACACCAGCGGTTACATGAGCGCTACAAGGATGACGACAACGCTCAGGGGAGAGCGGTACGATTGGCGCGAGAGAAGTATCCTGCGGCGAACCACGCCGCTGAGGCGGTCGTCAAGTACTCGCTATTTCGCGAGGGCGCCCCTGGACTGAACACCACCGTGACCGCTAGCGAAGCTGAAAAGGAGACCGATGATGTCGAGTAAACCGAAATCGGGAGAATCGGAGTACGAAGAAGACCTCGAACATCGTGACGACGCAATCATCGGTAAAGCATTCCGCTGGTCGGCGGCAGTGATTCTCGTTCTGCTTGCCGGCGGCGGCGTGATTGGCTACCTGTTCTCTCGGCCGCAGGCGGAACCACCGGTTCGCGAGACCAAGCTCGCGCCGGTCAAGATTCGGGAAGTGCTTGAAGTTCAACCGCCACAGGTTCGCTTCACCGATGTCACCGAGGAACTGGGCATCGACTTCGTCCATAACAATGGTGCAACCGGTGAGAAGCTGCTGCCTGAAACGATGGGTGGCGGCATGGCATTCTTTGACTTCGACAACGACGGGGACCAGGACTTGCTACTCGTCAACTCACAAGACTGGCCCGATGATCCACCAAGCCAACGATCGCAGAACCTGGCTCTCTATGAGAACGAGGACGGCCGTTTCCAAGATGTCACGGCAGGCTCAGGTCTCGATCTCTCACTCTATGGAATGGGTGCGGCGGTGGGAGACTTCGACAACGACACCCGGGTTGATGTGTTCATCACGTCCGTCGGTCGTAATCGACTGTTCCATAATCTGGGTGATGGAAAATTCGAAGAGATCACCGATCAAGCCAATGTCGCGGGAGATGCTGACCGCTGGAGCACCAGTGCAGGTTGGTTCGACTACGACAAGGATGGCGACTTGGATCTGTTCGTATGCAACTACGTGCAATGGAGCAAGGCGTACGATGTCGGACAGAACTTCCAGTTGGTAGGTGGCGGTCGGGCTTATGGACGCCCCCAGAACTTCGAGGGGACCTTCCCTTATCTGTACCGCAACGATGGAAACGGAACCTTCACCGATGTCTCCGAAGAAACCGGCATCCAGCTACGAAATCCAGCCACTGGCGTCCCGATGTGCAAATCACTTGGTCTGGCGATTTGTGACTTGGATGACAACGGCACCATGGATGTAATCATTGCCAACGATACGGTGCAAAACGTTCTGCTGCGCAACAATGGTGACGGAACGTTCACGGATGTCGGCGCACTGACGGGTATCGCTTTCGACTCCCAGGGCAATGCGCGTGGAGCGATGGGAATCGACGTGACCCCTGTTCGAGGTCAGAAAGCGATGGCGGTTGCGATTGGCAATTTCTCGAATGAGATGACGGCGTTCTATGTCACACGGGCTGGCCGAATGCAGTTTGTTGACGAAGCGATTTCAACAGGACTCGGGCCGAGCACGCGATTGCAGCTGACTTTTGGCTTGTTCTACTTCGACTATGACCAGGACACTCGACTCGATCTGTTCTGCGCGAATGGACACTTGGAGGAAGACATCAATCGCGTGCAACCTAGTCAACACTATGAGCAGCCGCCGCAACTGTTCTGGAATGCGGGTCCTCAGTACGGCACGGAGTTTCTTCCTGTCGTTGCGGATCAATGTGGCGATGATCTGTTGAAGCCGATGGTCGGTCGCTCAGCGGGCTTCGCGGACATCGACAATGACGGGGATCTCGATGTCCTGGTCACAGCAAGCGGACGCAAGCCAAGGTTGCTGAGAAACGAGTTGGATCTGGGGCATCACTGGATTCGCTTTCAACTGACTGGCGATGGTATTCACTGCAATCGCGATGCAATCGGTTCCTGGGTCGAGGTACTGGTCGGTGATGAGTCGTACCGCAAGCAGGTCATGCCCACTCGCAGCTATCTGTCGCAAGTCGAGCTGCCCGTCACCTTTGGTTTGGGTGAGGCTGAGGAAGTAACATCCGTCACCGTTCATTGGTGCGATGGAACCACCCAGGAACTCGGAACTCTGCCTGTTGACGAACTGCACCACGTCGCCTATCCAACACCGAGTACGGAATGACCGATCCATGAATGAGCGAGCAAGTAACACCGGCCCCCCACAGGGCTCGGTACCCCTCGGGGACGAGCAAGCGGTTCTTGATGTACTCGGCAGTACGGTCATGAACCTTTGGGATGCGGTCAACAACCTGTCGAGACTCAAGCCAACCCAGCGAGATCGTTTTCGCGTCACGATTTTCGGCTCGGCACGCGTTCCCAAAGACCACTGGGTTTACAGCGCAGTGCGGGACGCTGCGGAGGAATTGACCAGGCTCGGTTGCGACATCGTGACGGGGGGTGGCCCCGGACTGATGGAGGCGGCCAACGAAGGTGCAGCACGTGCCGACTCTGACTCCAAGAATCGATCGATTGGAATCCGCGTGGAGCTTCCGTTCGAGCAGGAAGTCAATTCGTATGTCTCGCAGGCGTTTGAGCATCGAACCTTCTTCAGTCGGCTGCATCAGTTCGTTCTGATGTCCGATGCCTTCGTCGTTGTCCCTGGTGGAATTGGCTCCGTTCTTGAAACCATGATGATATGGCAGCTGTTACAAGTTCGACATCTTCAAAACACGCCATTGATCATGGTGGGACCCATGTATGCTGAGCTTGTGGCCTGGGCGCGAACCTGGATGCTCAACCCGGACTTCCCACTCGCCGGCATTGACGACATGAACATTCCCCAATGCGTCGAGGACGGCCCGGCCGCAATCCAGCTCATTCGCGAACACTACGAAGCATGGAATCGCAAAGGCAAGCAGCATCAGGAGTAAATGTGGCATGGTCGCACCGACCACAAGCGTCTGCTACCTCGTCAACTTGACACAAAGAACGTCTTGGTCATCTCGAATGTAGCCGTATCCGTCGGCGATCGAGAGCGATTGCCGCGTCTTGCCAAACAGTTTCCGTCGCCCAAGTTCTTGAAAGCCGTCGGGTGTCGCCCGCACGAGCACCAATTCACCCTCCATCGTGGTGATCCAGAGTTTACCATCGGCCAAGGTCAGGTTGCCCTTGCCGAATCGAGCCTCTTGCCAAACTCGCTCGCCTGTACTGGCTCGGATACAAGCAAGATGTGTCGTGGGACCGGCGCTGCCCACGTTGTCGAATCCGTACAGGTAGCCATCACGTTCAACCGAAGTCTGCCACTCGTTTCGCATCACACTCTTGGTGTCAACCGATTGCCAGCGTTCTGAGACGGTGTAGGTATCCCCTTGCTTGGTCACGTCAAGCAAAACGCAACCGTGATTCTCTCCTGCCGATAGAAAAACACCGCCGGCAATCAGGATGGGCGTCGCAGTATTGCAGTCATACGGCGTCTTGAAGGGATAGCTCCACAACACCTTCCCGTCGGTGGGGTCCAGCCCCATCGCACCGTTCCCGACGAAACTGACGATCTGATCGGTACCATCGATTTGCAACACAGTCGGTGACGAGTAGCCAGCGGCGCCGGAACCTGCGGCCCAGACGAGCCTTCCCGATTTGACATCGTATGCATTGACAGAGGAACGATCGCCGCCGACGTGCACGATCACTCGATCATCGACGACCAATGGTGACGACGACATGCCATACTCCGAAGGAGTAGCCCCGTTGTCACGAACCACGTTCGCCTGCCAGAGGATCGCTCCCGTCGCGAACTGGGCTGCCACCAATACACCCTCCCCTGTGTAGACATACACCACATTCCCTGCGATCGTCGGTGTCGCCCTCGGACCGTTGCCCATCCCGTTTTCGTAGGGTGGAGCCACCGGCGTCGACCAACGTGTTTCCCCAGTCTTTGCGTTGAGCGCCGTGAGTAACTGATGACCATCCCTGTTCCACATCGTGATGGCGCTACCATCAGCGACTGCTACCGCTGACATGCCGACACCACCGGGCACTCTCCATACCTCTTCCAGCGAGCGATCGTCAAGTGAATCGATCAGGTCTGTCGCGGATGAGACTCCCTTGCGGTCCTCCCCCAAGAACTGACCCCAATCCTCGGCTTCTGCTGAATGCTGCCAAAAGCAATGCATGCTCAAGAGCCCGGTCACAATTAGGACAGCCATTCGGAAAGTCGATTTCATATTCAAGTCAAATTAGTTGGTGGATTTTCGATCCAAAGCGAGCTCACTTCGCTCAAACTCGTGACGGATAACCGGCGAAAGCAAGGAATCCTCTTCCAGTGAGCGGGTCAATCCTACCATCTCCGCCGCTACCCGTCGGCGATTACTCCCAGCAAGGATGACAGGCACGTCGGTGGCTTGTATCGTAAGGGTGGAGTTCAGGTCGCATGCATGGCTTCCAAGCCTGAGCCAACGAAATGGAGATCAGCTCCGAGTGGCTGATACACTGCATGTCTGAACGATCATCAACGCTCCAGCTCGTCGCACTGATGCTCTTTGTCGTTGGCTGCCGAGAACCATCGCCGATGAACTTGCCTCCATCCAACCTCAAAGCCGACGAAGACATCCTGTTCTTCCCAACGTATGGTCGCTTTGACCAGGACGGGTGCGGTTGGCAATTTCGCGTCCACGGAAAGGTATTCGAACCAGAAGCGAGCTCAACAAAGCGAGCGGCCTTCCTAGCGATCTTGCGGGCTTCGGCTGATTACAGCGTTGGCTTGGACGAACACGCGATTCTCGATGATCGAGTCCGACCATTCCTGGTCGATAATGAACGAGGAAAATCGGTCACGGTGGATATCGCTGGGGAGCAATTTCTAGCGGGGACATCGGAAGCGAATGGTCACTTCTCCAATACTTTGAGCCTACCTGTTGAGTCATCGGCTACATCCCAGGTTGGCAGCCGGATCGTGAAGGTGAAAGCGGTTTTGCGCGATGGCGACTCGCGAAGCTTTGCAGGCCGTATTCACCTGATTGCGCCGCATGGTCTGTCGGTCATCTCTGACATCGATGACACAATCAAAGAATCCCAGGTCACCGACAAGTCAGCTTTGATGCGCAATACGTTTCTTCGCAAGTTTCGCCCAGTCGAAGGCATGCCGATGCTCTATGACAGCTTGGCCAATGCGGGAGTTGCTTTTCATTATGTTTCGGGCAGTCCCTGGCAGCTCTACCAGCCGATCGAAGCATTCATGTCGGACGTTGGTTTTCCAAGTGGCACCTATCACTTGAAGCATTTTCGGCTGAAAGACTCCAGCGCACTCGAGATTCTATCCTCTCAAAAGGAAACCAAGCTTGCCGCGATCAGGCCCTTGCTTGAGACCTTTCCCGAACGCCAGTTCCTTCTGATCGGAGACTCAGGGGAACAGGACCCGGAGATCTATGCACAGCTCACCCACGAGCATCCGGAGCAAATCATTGGCATCTTCATCCGAAACGTGACCGAATCCAATCGCGATGACGAGCGGTATGCAATCGCGATGAGGGACGTGCCGGACGCTCATTGGACGCTGTTTGATGACGTTTCAGAGATCACCGAGACGGTCACCAGTCATCTCGTGTCCGATCGTTGAGTCAAGGTTGGTTGAAAGCCCTGAAATCGCTCGCCTTTGATTGGGCCAACTGCTAAGATTTAGAGCCACTCGCAGTCGTCCCGCGGAGCCCAGACGCATGATTCGTTTCACTTCTGGTCGTGCATTCTCGAATTGCTCGGGTATCTCACGCCGAGGATTCCTGACCGCCGGCTTCAGCGGAATCGCAGGGCTCAGCTTGCCGGAATTGCTCGCGGCAGATTCAGCGTCAGGAAGGAGCGGCTCCCGCAAGTCGGTGATCGTGATCCATCTTGACGGTGGACCACCACAGATGGACCTGATCGATCCCAAGCCCGACGCGCCGATCGACTTACGAAGTCCTTTCGGTCCAATCAGCACCGCGGTTCCGGGACTCCATTTGACACGGCTGATGCCTCAGTGTGCAAAGATCGCCGACAAACTTGTGTTCCTGCGATCGCTAGTGGGATCCGATGGAAAACACCACGCCTTTCAATGCCAGTCGGGCTACAAAGAAATGGCCCTGCAGTCGATCGGCGGTCGTCCCGCGTTGGGCTGCGTGGTCAACCGCCTGCTGGGCACTCCCGAAGACGATGTTCCGACGTTCGTTGACTTGATGCAAGGACGTCCACTGGTCCGCAACAGTGCGCGACCCGGCTTCCTTGGTCTCAGTAGCAAACCATTTCGCCCCGACATTTCGAGTATGTGGAAGCGTGAACTCGAGCAGGGAATGAAGGGCGAGCTGGCAAGGCTTGGAGATGATCACAAGACAGAACTGAAGTTGATCCAAGAGATTCCCGTTTCGCGATTGGATGATCGCTTGACGCTACTCAAGAGTCTCGATCGGTTCAACCGCAACCTGGACACTTCCGGTTCGATGGACGCGATGGATCAATTCACCCGACAAGCTTACAGCGTGTTGACGTCGGGTGAGTTCTCGGACGCGATGGACATTCAGCAAGAGGATGCGAAGACGATCGAGCACTACACCCTTCACCAGGAACTGGGCGGCACTCAGTTCTACACAAGTGAGGGTCCTGATGCGCTATTGAAATTGATGCTGGCCAGACGCCTGATCGAAGCGGGCGTCAGGGTGGTGAGCGTCTCGCTGAGTGATTTTGATACCCACTCAGATAACAATGCGAGAATGCAACATTTGGGACCGCTCTTCGATTTTGGTTTCCACGCGTTGATAACGGATCTAGAATCCCGTGGGATGCTCGAGGATACCACGGTGTTGGCTTGGGGCGAGTTTGGCCGTACCCCCAAAGTCAATGACAAAGGGGGGCGCGATCACTGGCCCAGACTTTCGATGGGCATGATGGCCGGCGGTGGCATGCCTGGTGGCGTGGTCCTGGGAGCGACGGATCGACTTGCTGGCGAGGTCATCGAACGCCCACTCGCCTTTGCCGATGTGACGGCAACTCTCTATCACCAAATCGGTATCAATCCCCAAACCATCATTCATGACCAGACCGGCCGCCCACATGTCTTGATGGACGAAGGCGAAGTGATCCGAGAACTGGTTTAGGTTCTTGCTGCGGTCAATGTGTGAAGTGGCGTGTGTTGAAACAGATTGAGCGCAGAGACGGGGAGTCGCAGTGCCGCAGAGAAGGAGAGAAGAATCAAGCCCTCGTCAGTATTCCCGCGTCCTTTCAACAGGCGCTCGTTTCCAGATGACAAGGGCCACGGTCTACTCAATTTCGGAACGTAGCCTTTGTTTCTCGGCGTCCGTCAACTCACGCCAGTCGCGACCTTGCAATCCAGCGGCCAGCGCCCAGAGTAGATTCAGGCTCACTCTTGGAATTCGGCGTTCTACTTGCATGTAGGCGAAAACTGCGCCGCAGTCCTCGAGATCACCCAGCGTCGCTATCCCTGCATCACGAAGCCACGCGGCACTGGTGGGGCCCAAATTGCGCAAGTTTTCGATTGGTTCACTGAGATTCTGCATATCCCGTGCGCATCCGACATCGGCAAACTGATGTTCGAGCTCGGCGAGATGTTCCCCCGTGGCTGTGTGAATGATCAGCGCCTGATTCTTGCCAGCACTCTGGATCTTTCTGACGCCGTGACCGAATCCCTTCAACCGTCGTCTGGTCTGCGATGCGCTCAAGTTGACGTACAGAAACTGGCCTTTCGGATCACCCATATCGTCAACCGATTCAACGGATTCTGAGTCGTCTCACGTGATTTGGCACCCCGTCAATTCTAGCGGCTCAGAGGCAACATGATGTCGCTTCCCGAGTCAATCGTTGCCGCCGGCCTGCTCGAGCAATCGTTGCATGTTCTCCTGGTCCGGATCATGTTTGAGATAACGGTTGGCCCAGTTCCTCGCTTCGACCATCTTCTTCTGACGAATGAGTACCTGCACGAGCCCGAACCAGGATGCCGTGACGCTACGTTTGATGGCGACAGCCTCTCCCATTTCGTCGATGGAAGACTGGGTTGCTGTCAGCAATTCCTGTTCTGCTTCGTCCAGTCGTCCCAGGGCCATCAGACTTTGACCCAAACCGTTCATGGCACCCGCGTACTGCGGTTCGATCTTCAATGCATCTCGGAAACTTTTGACGGCCTTTTCGTATTCTCCAAGATGCACCTGGGTCCAGCCAAGCCCGTTCAATGCGGCGACATGGCCGGGATCAATCGCGAGTGCCTCCTTGAATTTTGTGAGTGCCGTTCGCCATTCATGATTCCGCCATGCCTGCCATCCCTCCGCAGACAACAAGCTGGCGGAATCTTCGACGGGATCCTCCGCCTTGCCTAGCAGTTCGCGCACCCTGCGAGCAATGATCTCGTCCGCTGCGTCGGATCTTCGCTCAAAATCCTTCTTGATCGCCTGCAGCTCAGCTTCTGCTTTCTCGATCCGCTCTCGCTGTTCCTTCATCTGCGATTCGAAGGCCCGGCGGACCAACGCTTCGATGGATTCTGGACTCGCGTCGGAGTCCTGTGGCGCGGCGATCAGTTCGTTCGATGTCGATAGCACCAGTATCAAGGTTGCTATCAAGTAGCCGCCAAACCAAAGTCCGGGTCGAGAGAGGATGTTCATCAGAGAATTCCTAAATGGAGTAAGTGGACTTACGGTGAAGGCGTGGGAGCTTCCAGAGTTTCCCAAGGGGATTGCAACAGCTCCTGAGAAAGGTTCCGCAGCTCGCTCTCCAGGCGTTCCAAAGCGGTGTCGTCGTATTCCCATGAGAAGACCGCATCAATGGTTTCCGGTTGCTTTACAACGATCTCATCAGCTTGCCGTAAGTCGACTGGCCACCAGATGCGAACCATCCAACCGAGAAGGAGTAGCCCCACCATTGCAGCGGATACGATTCTCAGTCCGAATTTGCTTCGCCAAGGACTCGTCGCGGGTGATTGCAACGAAGGCAACACGACCGTCGCAGGTTGACGCACGTGCGCGAGACACTCCTCGAGGTGGTCTCCAAGCTGCTTGGCGGACTCAAAACGCTTTCCAGGTTCCTTTTGCAGCAATCGATCGACGACGTTGTCGAACCATTTGGGTACCGACGGTTCAAGCTCAGACAAGCGTCGATGGGGTTCGTCCGTGATCCGTCGCAGAATCCCGTATGTGGAGTCGGCGCGAAACGGCGGGTGACCGCACGCCATCGCATACATCACCCCACCCAGGCTGAATAGATCGGTCCGCTGGTCAACCGTTTGACCACGAGCTTGCTCGGGCGACATGTATTGGGGTGTCCCCGCAATCACACCGGTCCGCGTCACGCTGGCGTCGTCGGCCGCGCGAGCCAAGCCAAAGTCGGTAATCAGCACGCGAGATACGCTGAAGGGAACCAAAATATTGGCCGGCTTGATGTCGCGATGAACGAGCCCTTGATCATGGGCCGCTGATAAACCACGCGCAATCTGAAGAGAGATCTCCAGCGTGCTTTCGATCGATAGAGGAGCCGTGCGATCAATGCGCTGCTGCAACGATTCACCCTTGATGTAGGGCATGACGAGGTAGGGCAGTTCATTCCAAGTATCGACGCCATGGATAGCGATCACGTTTTCGTGAACGACGGCAGCCGCGGCCTGGGCTTCGCGGGCAAACCGTCTTCGCGCCGCCGAGGAGCTACTGAAGAGCGGATTCAAAACCTTGATCGCCACATAGCGGTCGAGGGAGACATCCAGTCCTTTCAAGACGATACCCATGCCGCCACGGCCGATGACTCCCGCAATCTCGTAACCGCCAAATCGGCCCAGCATTCGAGGGTCATCGGTTGGATCGAGCCACTGATCGAAACTGTCCAGGGAATCGATGGTGCCAGGAGAGCACTCCGATGCGAACCGAGATTGACTCCTGTCACGTTGATCGCTGAGCATCATTTGTGCGTCTCGCCAAAACTCCTCTTCAGCGGTTTGCTGAGTCAACATCTCATCGCAACCTTCACACGTAGACAGATGTTGTTCCAACTCATCGCACTCTCGCTCCGAGAGTTGACCATGCAAGAATCGCTCGATCTTCTCAGGTCGACAAGCCTGGCAAGCTTCGCTCATCTTTGTTCTCACTGGTTGTCATTCAGGTCGAGTTCTTGAACTTTCTGCTTCAGTCGATACATCACACGACTGCGAGCGGTATAGATGCTGCCGCGTGACCGACCCATCTCCTCTGCGACTTGATCCACCGGTTCGCCATCGACGACTGATCTCCAAAAGGCCCGCCACGTATCAGCACCGAACTCACCACGTATTTGTTCAGCCGCGACGGAAAAGATCTCACGTCGATAGTCCAGGCTCAACGACTCCGTCGCCTGTCCGGAAGCCGGCTGCGCGTTTAGCAGTTCCAGCATGCTGCTTCCCCCGGCACCACGGTCGGGGACTCCACGAGTCAACGCGTTGATGATCCCCCGCCTGGCGATTGTCTTGAGCCATACTCGAAACCTTCCCCGCTCAGGATCGAGTTCAAACCGCTGGATCGCTTGCGAAAGTGCCAGCAAAACCTGCTGGGCCAAATCCTCGGCGTCCGCTGCCTGCATTCCGCGGTAGCAAGCCAAATTGACGACGACAGGGCGATACATCGACGCAAACTCTTCCCATGCTTCGTGATCACGAGGATCACGAATCCGCAGTAGCAAACTTGCTCGTGTCTCCGGTTCGTTCATTCTTTCGGCGTGACGATCCGTTGGAAGTGCTTTGTCCGTCAATAACCTACTCACGGGCCGTGACGGGATCTGTCATGGAAAATACAGGAATTCCATCGGCCCCGCTTGCAAATTTGGATTCACGATTGCTGAGGATCACGAGGCTGCTGGCGATGTTGCACGATCAGGGGCCTGATGGAGACCAGTGCTTTGGCTTGGCTGCATCGAGCTGGCTCGCCCCCCTTTTACCGCGTTCCGCCGCAAGCGAGCTGCTGTACAAGCCCCCTGCAAACCAGAGCTCAATGCTGGCAGTTAGCAATTCTTGGCGCTGGCTTCGTTTCCTTGGAATGCGCTATTCAAACATCACGGCTTTCGCCAAGATATTGCATCAGCACGCCTGCTAGAAGACTTGCAAGGCGAGCCCAGTTCATGAGATGGCTGCCTTGTTGGCTGGCTCACAGCGGGCCGTCCGTTCGAATTGATTCGCAGATTCACCTACAGCCGAGAAACCTTGATGGCGATGCCCTGGCCGGAACCAGTCACCTTACGCGGGCAGCACTCGACCTTGGAATTGCTATCGCAATCGCACCATGTCGCCCTCGCTGAAGCTGTGCGGGACGGTGAGCTGTGGAAACTGTGGTACACGAGCGTTCCCCACCCGGAGCAGATGATGGCCGAAATCGCACACCGCCTCGATCTTCATGCGAAGGGGGCGATGCTCCCTTTCGCGGTACTGGACGGACAGGGCACGGCGGTCGGCATGACAACCTACATGCATCCCGACCCCATCCATCAACGTGTCGAGATCGGCTCTACCTGGTATGCCAGGCGTGTGCAGCAATCGGCCCTCAACACCGAATGCAAGCTGATGTTGATGGGACATGCCTTTGAGCAACTGGGGTGCATCGCTGTCGAGTACCGAACCTCGTTTCTCAACCAACAGAGCCGCCGCGCGATTGAGCGGCTCGGCGCCAAACTCGACGGTGTTCTGCGCAGTCACCAGCGGCACAGCGACGGAACGCTACGCGATACCTGCGTCTACTCAATCATCCAGTCCGAATGGCCAGCGGTGAAAAAACACCTGACGTTTCAGCTGCACAAGAGAAGAGGTCCAGAAAGTCAAGTGTGTGACGGCTGAGCACGTAGTGAAACACATTCGACGGGAGAAAACGATGCACAGGAGCCTGTCATCCTAGGACCAGGATGTGCGCGGCTACTGTACCTCTTCATTCTGCAAACCCGCTCGAGCAAGAGCAGATCCCAAGGAAAACTGGTCTGTCTGACCAATTCAGTCATCAACGGATTCGCCGAGACGAACTATCGCAGGGAGTGGATCTTCTCGATCGGCAAGCTCGCACTTCGTGGTCTCATGTGCACGAACTGCAAAATCGAATCATAGCATCTTCGATTTCGTAGTTCCGACACCGAATATTTCGCCAGCCCCTTGGCCGTCGACCTCAGCCAATGCGGCCGCGGCGACCAAAGATCAGGCTCAACACGAAGAGAACCAGGAAGACGACAAACAGAATCTGGGCGATTGAACTCGCACCTCCTGCGATGCCTCCGAATCCCAACAAACCAGCGACGATCGCGATCACGAAAAAGACAGCTGCCCAGTAAAGCATGACATTCTCCAAAATTGAGTCGGCAAACCCATCGAAAACAACACGTTTTCCAGAGGTAGGATGTTCAACCTTAGGTAGCAAAGGCCGTGCCAAACCGTTTTTTGGTGTGCCATCCCAGATGCGATGTGCGGCCAGCGATCAACCAGCCTTCGAAACGACCGATTGGTCGGCACCGGACTGGCGAGAACCAGATACCATCGAGTCGCCGGTGTCACGGATGATATCGCCGACCCAATCGCCTCCGATCGGATGCTTGATCCCGGTACGCTGTCATTCCTTCAGGCGGTGGAAACCGCAGGCTGTTCACCGTTGGAAGGACCCCTGTTAGAAAATGAAGCCCAGACTTGTTTGTCTTCCAGGATCGCATCGCCGGTTAGAGTGGCAAAAGCGACATCGGCTGCGTCTCGTCCTGTTCCGATTCGGACCAAGCCAACCGTCGACGCCAACCTTGTGGGGTCGAAAAGGTACCACTGTCCATCCAAGAAGGCTTCCATGAAGCCATGGAAGTCTGGCGGATGCAGGTTGACCGCGTAGCCCGACACGTACCTGGCAGGAATTCCGACTCCACGACACAGGGCGATAGCGAGGTGGGCGAAATCTCGACACACACCGGTGCGCTGCAGCAACACGTTCGCTGCAGTGGTCAATGCCGTGGTGCTGCCCGGGGTGTAATCCAAGTGCTCGAAGACCCAATCGCATATCCGTTGCACGCGAGTGAACCCCCGCGGAAGGTCGCCAAACTCCTCGAACGCGAACCGAGCAAGCAGATCACTTTCGCAGTACCGGCTCGGGTTCATGTAGGGCAAGACATCCGCCGGCATTTGCGAGGCATTCGATTCTGCGATCGAATCAGTATGCTCAATGTCTGGGGCCAACTCGACTGTCGCGCGGTAGCGGATGTTCAACTGACACGGCTCGACGACAACGCGTTGCAGTCGATTGCCTTCCAAGCCAACCTGGCAGTACTCGACATCCAGTGACGGGTTGAACAACAATTCTTCGTCCAGCAACCGCTGGTGTTCATTCTGAGACACCGTGATCTTGAAGAGAAAGACGGTTGATTGACGAACTTCATAGGTCAGCTCGCTGCCGAGTTCGATGGTGGACATTGATTCCTCATTGTTGTTGGTTGAACTGGTTCGGTGGTGGATTGCCCGTCAGACCAGCGGCCCAGTCCATTGGCATCGATGACAATGAATTGGAGAGGGTTTGCGTCCACCACGCAGTCGTCTCCGCGAGATCCTGCTCCGTAAACCGCTGGAATCGTGGCGAAGGATCGCTGTTGGACAAAACGGCGATGTCTATCGGATAGTCGACGTCGGTGACGCTGGCACGAGTTGCGTCAAACGCCAGCAATGCCAAGGCAACGGCTGTCTGCAAAGGGGTGTCGTAGCGGAGCAATCGATCGAGAATCGGTCTTCCGTAGTAGGTTCGACCGATGATGAAGTAGGGAGCTTCGACCGCCGCTTCCACCCAATTACCTTCCGGATAGAGGTAAAACAGCTGTGGTTCCAGATCGGCGAGCAGTCGGCCGCCAATGATCGCGTGAAGGTTAAAGGAATGGTTCGCGGCTGTCAGCGCGGGCCCGTCCTCGATCTTCACTCGGCGAAGCTGCTCACCAAAAAGATTGACGAACTGATAGAGGCGGTCATGACTTTGCTGTCCGCTGCGCAGCACTTCGTCGACATACGTTAGCGTCTTGTCTCGTACCGACCGAAGTCCGCTCGTCATCGTAAAGAGCGACTGTCCGTCGTGCTGGAATTCGGCCAGCTTCTGCTTGTTGGTCCGCTCGCTGCCCCGCACGATTCGAGTATCCGCAAGAGCTACAATTCCGTCACTTACTTTCATACCAACACAAAAAGTCATTTGATCTCAAACTCTAGCGGATGACCCGATACGGAGACGGGCGGGATTGGAAGCTGATCATTCAAACGAGAACGAAGCCGAGTCATAGGGACCCTCTTCTCAGAACCCCCTCGGCATACCGAACGTTCTCGGAAGCCGCCGCCCATTGTGTCACATGGGGCCAAGATGATGAATGCAACGATTCAATCCTTGTAGACCGCGCCACAGGTTTAGGGCAATTCATCGTCATCAGAACATGGCGTTCACGATACATTGACCTCATGATGGCCCGCCAGAGTCCATCTCGACATTGCTCTTGAGCGTGATCTTGAACGAGGTGATCCGGTCACGCAGTTTACCACGCGTAATCCCCAGGATTTCCGCAGCACGACTTTGATTGCCGTCGGTCGAGCGAAGCACCTCCGTGATCACAAAACGTTCCACGTACTCCGTGGCTTCGGCGTAGACATTAGTGGATTCTTCCTGCAACAGACGCTTGACCAGATCTGGTAGTCCAGCCCCCGGAGAAGAGGCGACGGATGACAAGCCGCAGGAGGCCCCCTGGCCGGAAGACGCGTCTTGAGAAACCGTGAACTCATCGACCACGCGCGGCTTCACCTCATCGGGAAAGTCATCGGGTGTGATGACGGGCATCGTACAGTCCAGCACGCTGCGACGAACGACCGCGCAGCTGGCGCACGTTGCCCGGCCAGTGGTAATTCGTCAGCATCTCAACCGCTTTGGGCGACAAACCTTCCAGTTCAAACTTGCGAAACTCGACTTTGGCTCGCGAGAGAAAAAACTGGACCAGGGCAGGCACATCGCTCAGCCTCTCACGCAATGGCGGAAGTTCAATCGTCACACCGTTGAGACGGTACAGCAGATCCTCGCGATAATCTCCATCTTGAACCATCTGCTCAAGCGGACGATTCGTCGCGGCGATGATCCGCACGTCTGTGGTCAACTCGCGATTGCCGCCAACTCGTTCGAACCGTTGCTCTTGCAAGACACGCAGAACCTTGGCTTGAACCGTCGGCGCCATGTCGCCGATCTCATCCAGAAATAGCGTGCCGCCATTGCATTGCTCAAACTTACCGATCCGGCGAATCGGCTCCCGTGAATGCCCCTTTCTCATGTCCGAACAGCTCGCTCTCAAGCAGGCTGTCGGGCAACGCGGCACAGTTGACCGCGAGAAAAGCTTCATCACTTCGGTGACTGTACTGATACAAGGCGCGTGCGACGAGTTCCTTTCCGGTGCCACTCTCGCCTCGCACCAGGATTGGAACATCTTGCTTGCTGACCTTGCCAATCGCTTTGAAGACGTCCAACATTGCTGTCGAACGTCCGATGATGAATTCGGCAGATTGCGGGTCATCGTTTTCGTCGGCCGAGATCGCGACGGGTACGCTGCTGATTCGCCTTTGCTTGAAGGCCTTCTGCACCAAGTCACGAAGGGGATCGATCGATAGCGGCTTGGCGACATAGTCAAACGCGCCGAGCTGCATCGCTTCGATCGCAGTACCGCTAGCGGCCTCAATCGTCATGAAGATCACAGGAATCCGGTGATCGTGGTCACGAATTTCACAGTAGACCTCTAGTCCGTTCTGATCGGGCAACTGGATGTCCAACAACACCGCGTCGAAGGCCCCTCCGCGAAGCAATTTGAGCGCTTCCTTCGCAGTTGCTGCGGTTGCCACGTCGGCAATGGGAGTCAGCGATCGTTCCAGCAATGTGAGAATCGAACGATCGTCATCAACCACTAGCAGGCTTGGCATGGCACGATTCCACGGTGAGGTGGTCCACGGTGAGGTGGTCCACGGTGAGATGGTCCACGGTGAGATGGTCCACGGTGAGGTGGCCTGAGGTCTTGCTGCGTCCGCCTTTGTGATGCCCGCTGCGCTAAGACAACCCACTGCAAGTCTATCCTGCTTCAATCAGACTGTCGATCCGCGCCACCATCCCCTCTCACGTGCCGCAGAAGGTCTGGTAGACCGCCCATCGCGGCGGTCGTTGGCGGCGATCGCCCACTAGGCAACGGATCATGGCCTGAGCTTCCACCCGACCACGACGCCCAGCGCGAACGCCCAGCATGCTAACACGTCTGGTTTATCTTTGGCGTACTCCTTGGCAAGACTGAACAGATCCTTTGCCAGTTCCCTGACGTAGTGGTCCGTGGCGGCCTAACCGTACTCGGCCGCGGATCGGGCGACGCGACCTGCCGTCTCCTTCGCCTAGTCGGTGAGGCGCCAGAAGACCGGCGACTCGGTGAGTTGCGATCACAGAAGCTTGTCGAATCGCAATGGTCGCCAGGGAACCCATCAGCCCACCGACGAGTCCTTTACTCGGCTGGGCATCGCAAGTCTTCGGGTCAACCCGAATGGCTTCTGAGTGCACGCACCTGCTGGACTGGGTGTCATCGAGAATGCTCGGTTCTTCGTCCTGGAGCATCTTCATCTGTAGGTTAGGGTCATCGGCAGGCCTGGACTTGTCCCGGCAGAGTCTCACCAGAACAAGTCCTGGCCAACGATTCACCTGACAACGCTCAAGAACAGGCAACGACAGACCGCGAGTAAGAAAGACGGAACGGCGGAAAGGCCCGCTACCGGTGTCCGGATGTGAAGGCCGCGACCTTACCGACTAGTTCAACGGCGTTGATCGGCTTGCTGAGATAATCATTGCAGCCGCACTCTAAACAGCGTTTCATATCGCCCTGCATCGCGTCGGCGGTCAGCGCGATGATTGGCCCGTCGTAACCGCGTTCTCGCAGACGCTCCGCTGTTTGGTAGCCATCCAATCGGGGCATCTGCATATCCAAAAGGATGGCATCGGGTAGCTCCTTGCTGCCGAAAAGCGATTCGATCAGCTCCACAGCCTCGAGACCGTCTTCAACCTCCGTCACGGTGGCACCGGCAGCAGACAACAGTCGCCGACTCAGATAGCGAATATCTCGTCGGTCATCGACTACCAACACATGACATCGTAGCTGAACGGCTTGATTCTGATCGCCAGATCCTGATCCCGTGTCGACCAAACGATCGGCATCAATCAGCTCGACCGGAGCGGCCTGCCCGGTATCGATCACACACTCGAACGTGCTGCCGCGATTGATCTCGGACTCAACAAGAATCGTTCCGCCCAGGATCTTCGCCAACCTTCTGCTGATCGCCAAACCCAAGCCGGTCCCGCCGAATTCACGATTGACCGAAGCGTTCCCCTGCGTGAATGGCCGAAACAGTTTTTTGACCTGCTGCTGAGTCATGCCGATTCCCGAATCGATGATCTTCAGCGAAAGCTTCGATACCTCGCTGGGGTCGTAAGTGACGACCACCTCGACTTCACCTTCGCGTGTGAATTTGATGGCATTCCCAACCAAGTTGATGAGAATCTGCTTGAGGCGACGCGGATCCGACTCGATTTTCGCTGGAACTCTGGTGTCATAGCGAACACTTAGAGTGAGCCCTTTCTCTCAGCGCGGACGCTCATGATGGAGCGAACGTCCTCGATCAGATCAATGATCGAGAACGGCTCGTGCGACGTCTCCATCTTGCCAGCTTCGATCTTGGACAAATCCAGAATATCATTGATGATGGCGAGGAGAAAATGACCATTGCGATTGATCGTCTCGAGTAACTCACGCAGTTCGAGATTGTCAGTTTGCTTGAGCGCTAAGTCAGCATACCCCAAGATCGCGGTCATCGGCGTGCGGATCTCATGGCTCATGTTGGCAATGAACTCGCTCTTGGCCTCATTCGCCTTCTCGGCGATCTTTCGCGCCTTCTGCAGCGACGCTTCGTAGTCGTGACGCTCGGTCACATCCGACCCATTGGCCACAACGAACAGCACCGTACCCGATTCATCCACTGCGGGCGTGTAAACGAAATCGGAGTACCGTACGTTTCCATTGGGATCGCTAAAGGCAAGCTGTTCTCGAAAGACGTTGCCACGCAGCACGTCCGGGAACTTCTCCCGCAACTTGCGCTGCGACTCAGGTTGGCCGTCCCACCAGGGAGTTTCCCAGAATGGTAAGCCAAGTGTCTGCTCACGCGTGAACCCGAATGGAGTCAATGCGGCATCATTGATGTCAGTCAGAATTCCTCCCGTATTCAAAATCCCGGTGTAGAAGTAAGACTGATCAAATAGCACACGCAGCTTGGCGTTTGCCTCACGAATCACCTTCTCCGCTTCGAAACGGTCACTGATATCAACGCCGGAGGGAATGAGGTACTCAACAATCCCATCGTCGTTGCTGACGGGTGCGAGCATGAAATCGATCATCAGGGGATCACCATTGATGGAGAGCATCCCCACGTCGAACCGAACCACCTCCCCTGCCATCGCACGATCTACCGCCTCATGCATTTGAGTCGACAAGGCCTGATCGTAGCTCCACCACGGAGCTGACGCGAATGGAGAACCAATCACCTCTTCCCTTAGCAGGCCCGCGATCCGAAGGGATCGGTCATCGACCTCACGGAGGATGCCATCCGCATCGATTACACCAACAAGTCCGAGTTGATTGTTGATCACGCGGCGAAGATGCGCTTCGCGATCAATCAGCTCCGCCTCGGATCTCGCACGCTCAAGACGTAGGCACAGTCGGTTGCAAACGTCCTGCAACAATTCGCACTCATACGATTGCCAAACATGAGGTTCTGATTTCACTGCCGCGACCACAAACTTCAACCCCTTGCCGGTCACGTAGGCCGAATTGCAAAGCGAGCGGATCTGCATTGCGGCAAAATTTGCCTGAATTTCCGCGTCTCTCCCACTGTCGTGTATGTCGTCGATGACAACCTGTTGCCCGCGAACGAGAACGTCGCGTTCCTCGGGCAAAAAGAAGTCGGAGATGCGGTGCTGGCCGATGATGCTCGCTTGTGTTGCATCACCGCGATGGTCGAAGATAACCGTTGAGACTTCGGCGCTCTGATCCATCTCCGCTAGAACACACCTTGTCAGCTGCAGATGTTGAGACACGCGCTCGACCGACACTCGCATCAATTCGGCGGCGTCACTGATCAAATTGAACTCGGCTTGCAGCGAAGCATGAAAGGCCAAATCGAGCTCGCGACGCTTGCGGCCGCTGATATCGCTGGCAACACCTGTCATCACCTGCGGTTTGCCCTCGTCGTCGCGAAGCACGATCGCCTGTGCAAAGACCCAAATGTATTGGCCGTCGCCGCGTCGCATTCGCACTTCGACCTCGTAGTTCTCCGATTCACCGGCGAGCGCTGACCTGATGCGCTGGAGCGATTCGTCTCGATCGTCCGGATGTACCAAGTCGACGAACGAATCGAGACTGCCGGGAAACTGATCGTGATCGTATGCCAATGTCTCGTAGAGCGACTCCGACCAACTGACAAGGTCCGTGCCGATCTCCCATTCCCATGCTCCCAAATGACCGGCCGACAATGCGAGATCGAGCTTGCGTTGACCCTCGCGCAGCGAAAGCTCTGTTCGGATGCGATCTGTCAGGTCGGTCACCAGGACGTGAACGCCTTCCACACTTCCGTCGCAACTACGTTGGGGAATGTACGTCACCTCCTTGTGGCCAACAGAATCTGGGCCGGCACCATGAAGAGAAGCATCAAAGGAAACATGTTCACCGCGGAGCGCTCGTTCCAAGTGTGGCTGGACCGCTTGGTAATTCGCTTCGCCAATGACATTGCGAACTGTATGAGCAATGATGTCGTTCGGCTCTCTTCCGAAATGTTCACCGTATGCGGCATTGACAAATCGATACCGTTGCTCGAGGTCGACGAAGGCGACCAGCGGAGGTATGGCGTCAGCGATGCAGCGCAACTGCTGTTCGCGATCCCGGATCTCATGCTCCCGTCTCTGAAGCTCCGTGACATCCCCAAACGTCAACACGACACCATCCGTGCGGTTGGTCGCGGACTGGTAGGGAAGCACGCGACGAATGAACCATTTTCCAGTCTCGGTCTGTACCAAGTCTTCCACCGGGTCGTCCAACGTGATTTGCTCGCTCGAAGGAAGTTCCGGCATCGTGACGACCAAGGGTTTGAACCGGTCAAGCGGGCCGCCCGATATCGGTATCCAGGAGGTCATAGATCTCACGCACGGCCGGTGTGAAGCTTCGGATTCGCCCTTCGCTATCCAGAAAGATCGTTGCCACCTGTGAGCTGCTTAACAGATTTTGCAAATCACTCTTCGCGACATCCAACTGCCGCATGCTTCCTTCCATTTCCGCTTTGGAAGTCGCCAGCTCCTCGTTTGCTGACTGCAACTCATCGTTCAACGACCGCAACTCATCGTTGGAAGATCTCAGCTCTTCGTTCGAACTCTCCAAGTCCCGAACGGTCTGTTCCAGATCCGACCGCGTGCGATTGACCTCCGCTTCCAACCGCTCGATGATCCGCGCATCCGAATCGGTTCGCCGTGATTCGTCGACGCGGTTCTTGACCAACCCCAGACTGTGAAAAACGACTATGAACAAGTGGGCATCCTCACCCATCGCCGGCATCGGCTGGACAGTCAATCGGATTCTCTGAACACCGTCTGGTGTCTTCAAGGTCAGATCGTCGCGGATGATGGTCTCGAGCTTCTTGACCGACTCACGAAAGGCCGACCGGAGACCGTTTCGCAGCCCGGGCCGCGCAAGCTTGACGATGCTATTGCGAAACGGGCCTCCGGGAATCTCGAACAACGATTCCAGGTTCGCTGAGCTGCATACCAAATGGGCCTGCTCATTGACGACGACCCAGCGAGGCGAGAACTCATCCAGCACGATCCGCTGTGCGACTTGATGGATGTCGTCATCACCGGCTAACAACTCTCGTTTGACAAGGCTTGAATTCTGTAGGGGCACTCGGGAACCAGCCACCGCCGCCGGACTGGCCGGTGCCGACTTGCGCTGCGATATGCGATGCTTTGGATCGAGCACGCGGAAGATTTCAGGATGCGCCGACACATTCTCGGATGAACCGAGCAGCAAGTAGCCGTGCGGACGTAGCGAAAAATGAAACAGCGGCATCAGCTTTTGCTGTAGGTGCGGACCGAAGTAGATCAGGACGTTTCGACATGAGACGAGGTCCATACGCGAGAACGGTGGATCACTGACAAGATTGTGAACGGTAAAGACGCATACATCCCGCAATCGCTTTTCGACGTGATAGCTGCTACCGATCCTTGTAAAGTACTTGTCCAGCAACGCCTCAGGAATCTGCTCGGCAATGGTTCGAGGATACTCTCCCAGTCGCGCCAGATTGAGCGCTTGCGCGTCGATGTCTGTCGCAAAGACCTGAATGCCACAAGTCTTTCCCGACCTTTCACGTTCTTCGAGCAGCAGCATCGCAAGTGTGTAGGCCTCCTCTCCCGTCGCGCAGCCAGGAACCCAGACTCTCACCGTTTCATCGGGGGCCCGATCTTCGAACAGATTGGGCAGAATCGAACTGGCAAGCGTGTCAAACGTTTCGGAGTCGCGAAAGAACGACGTGACACTGACGAGAAGCTCGCGAAACAACGCACTTGCCTCGTCACGATGCGTACGCAGGCGATCCAAGTACTCGCGGGCCGACTCGATTTGTAAAGCCTCCATTCGCCGTGCGATCCGACGCACCAACGTGCTCTGTTTGTAGTGTCGAAAGTCATGCTCCGTCGTGTCGCGAACCAACTCACATATATCGCGGACCACGGATTGCACGTCCCGAGCCTTCATTCGTTCCACCGGCTCGGTTGCACCCGTCAGGTCGTCCTTCACAGACAGCGAAATAGAGTAGGCAGAAATCTCGACGGGAATCTCAGGCGGTGGTAGGACGTGATCGACTTCTGCTTTCGCGATCGCTGCCTCGGGCATCTCACGAATTCGAGCCGACTGGGGTTCCTGCACAATCGTCATGCCACCGGCTGCCCGGATCGCCGACAACCCATCGCTTCCGTCGTCCCCTTTTCCAGATAAGACGATTCCGATCAAGCTTCCAGGCCAGTTAAGGCTAGCGCTGCGAAACGACTCATCGATGGGCCGATGAACTTCAGTCTCGGTGATCGGTGCAACGCCGAGTTGGGCACCATCGAAGCTGACTTGATGAGACGTCGGAACGACGTAAGCGAATCCCGGTAGCGGCTTCGTCGCGCCAGTCAATCCGACGATTGGGAGAGGAGCGTGTCGCGCCAGTAGCTTGCAGCGCCGATCGATCGACTCCGTATCGACAGACTGAACAATCACGAAGGTCGCGTCGGTTTCCGCATGGACGGCCGGAAGCAACTGCTGCAGCGACTTCGATGCCCCCCTCCGCAGCGCCTATCACGATCAGAAGCTGCGATGACAAGGCGGAATCCTCTTTCGTGGTGGCACGGTCGCCAAGCGTCACAGAGACGAAGCAGCGAGGCCAAAGCGCGAGGCAGGCCCCCGTCAAACGTAACGGGCAAAAGTAGGGCGACCCCATTCTTACATGGGATCTCGCCGCACCCAACCCGTGGACGCTCTCTCACCCACCACGTGGCAGTTGGGCGGAGGAGCAGCCGAAGGCTGCGTGGCCGATTCATCGCGGCTAGCCTTCGCTGAGATCACTCTCACCCTTAAGAACGCGGCCGCCATCCTCCTGCTCAATCAGGTAGGCTGGCTCACCATGGTCTGCATCGCTATCGGTCGCGTTTCGGCGCTCGTTGCGATAGGACCCTTTGACCTTTCCCCTTGCCGTTGCCCCTCCGAGAGCCCACGTTACCGTTTGATCAATCCGAAATTTACCAGACATCTCCAACTCGACTCGTATTCGTATTGATGAATTACATCTCCTGAGCCTGCAACATCCAGAGGTGTTTCTCTAGCTGCGCTGAAGTTGCAATGCACAAGTCTTCGCTGATCGGGTCCAAGTCTCCGACCTTCTCGATCGCAGTACGGATCGCATCAATTGTCGTCTTCATGGCGTCAGCGACTCGCTCGATCGTCTCCGATACGTTGACGAAGTCTTGTGGATACGGTTCCAAGTCGCTCTGGGCGGCGACCGACGACGATCGTCCATCTGGGGCGACCCCCAAAGTCGAGATCCGCTCCGCTACTTCGTCGCTCGCGTTTCGTACGGTCGCGATGATCTCGTCGAGTTGCAAATGAATGCTGCGAAAGTTCGGGCCAACGACGTTCCAGTGAGCTTGTTTCATTAGCAGAGTCAAGTCAATCAAATTGGTGAGATTGCGTTGCAGGAGCGCGGTCACGGTGTCCCTGGCATCAGCCGTCAGGATGTCTCGCTTGAATTGCGTTCGCGTTACAGTTGACATGAAAGGGATTCCTTTTTGCAGAGAGGCGTTTTGTGGTATCCGGTGTCATTGACCAAGCGACAGTCATTGACCAAGCGACAAACGAATGGTGGTCGACCGGACTTGCGATCCGGAGTGAGTGCCACCACTGCGCATCTTTCAATCGCATGGCTCGATCACTTGACTGGTCGCTTCATCAGCACGAGCATTCAGTTGAAGCAAACAGTGGACCAATTTGGGACGGACGCGCCGGATCGTCCTGTCGGGGAGGGCGGACTCCCGAAACCAAACATCCTGGCGATTGATGACCGATCAAGGTGGCGGCTGATCGACCAGTCGGAATCCGCTGCCGGCTCTCGTTGCGAACGATCGATCCCTCACTCCCATTTCGGGGAACCTGACTGAAGGAAAGACTGAAGAAAAGGCACCCAAGGTGGCTGGCCTTGTCAGCGTGAGCCCACAGGTGCCTTCAGGTGGAGGGACCTTGGTCATCAGCGCGCGAGGCATTCGCGGTCACAAGCTTGTTACGGCACGGGACTTGCCACTGGCGGGAGGGGTTCAAGGTTCGGTTCCCTTTGCGCCAGTCCAAGAATCTCACATGCCCACGACGTTGATCACCGGAGCCTCATCAGGCATTGGGCTTGAGTTGGCGCGATTGTTCGCGGAGGATCAAGATGATGTCGTGCTGGTTGCGCGAAGTCGCGAAAAACTGGAAGCTTTGGCGACGGAGTTGCGGGCAGAATTCTTGCAGCGGTACGAGGAATCTCGCCTCTCGCCTTCCAGAGAGCTTGCCCGTGTCACCGAACTGACGTCGGACAACCCGATCCAACGCGCTCGGATTCCCGCGATCCGAGAGGCCGCCGATGCGAGATTGGCACATCTCGAACAGTCGGTGCAACGACGACTTGCGGAGGAGCTTCGCGAAGAAGAACTGACCGAACTGGTCGAGACCGGAAAGATTCTCATGGATCGAACGCGTGGATTGATTCAAGATCTCCAGGAGGAAGAACGAGCACTCCTACTCGAGCGAGAATCGGACGCGGCTCGGATCAATGTGAGTGTGCTTTCGACCACCCTCTTATCGACAGTGCTAGGTCTGGGGCTGGTCGCCGGCATTTCACTTCTTGTGCAACACAACCGACACCGAGCCGAGGAATCAGCCGACGAGATCCATGGCGAGCGAGAGCGACTGCTGACGACTCTTGGCAGCATTGGCGATGGCGTGCTCTCCACCGATCGTGAAGGAAACATCACGTACGCGAACTCAGTTGCGGAACGGATGTTGGGGCAATCATTCGGTGAACTATCTGGTCAGGATCTGCGGAAAGCACTTACGCTACTTCATCCGACCACCGGCGAACCAATGGATTCACCAGCCGCAGCGCTGCTGGCCGGACGCGTGACAGCACCAGTGGCGGCGACCGACGCGATCGCCCTCGGGAAGGACGATGGCGAGACACCGGTCAAGGTCGAGTGCTCACTACTTCGTCATCTCGATGAAAGAATACAAGGGGTCGTCGTGGTGCTTCGCGACGTGGCGCACCGCAAGAAGCTTGCGGAAGCGGAAGCGAAGCAAGTCATGAGCGATCGCCAACTTGCCGCTTTTGTCGAACGGGTAAGCGACTACGCCATCTTCTTGATCAGCCCAGACCTCAAGGCTTCGACATGGAATCGCGGTGTCGCCCAAGTGCTCGGTTACTCCGAAGAGGAGTTTATCGGGGCTGATATTCTCGAGGCAATTTTTCTACCCGACTCCATCGCGAATGGGTCGGCGCAAAGAGAATTTGAAATTGCCAACAAGCAAGGGGAAGCGAACGACGATCGCTGGATGAAGCGTAAGGGGGGCGAAGCCTTCTGGGCTTCGGGGATCACAACAGCGGTTCACGATGACAATGGAAACCTGCTCGGCTACAACAAGGTTCTCCGCAATCTGACCGACAAGAAGATGGCCGAGGACGAGCTCAAGCTGCTCGCCGCTGAACTTTCCGAGGCGGATCGTAACAAGACGATGTTCCTGGCAACACTGGCTCACGAGCTTCGGAATCCTCTTTCCCCGATCAAGAACACCGTGCAGTTACTCAGCCGGGCGGATCTGAACGACGAAGTGCAAGATTTGCTCGATGTCGTCGAGCGCCAAGTCGAACAGATGGCGCGTTTGATCGACGATCTCATGGACATCTCTCGAATCAGCCGCGGCAAGGTGGAGCTGCGCCGCGAGGTCGTCTCGCTACGCGCGATTGCCGATTCCGCAATCGAGGCGACCGCTGCGCTCATCGCCGAGAACGGCCAGCAATTTCAGCTTCGCGATCACGCGTCGGACGTGCTCGTGTACGTTGACGCGACACGGATCGCCCAGGTGATCTCGAATCTGCTCAACAACGCTTCCAAGTACTCGCCCGCCAACAGTCGGATCTTGATGGAGTTGAGCGAGGTCGAGGGTTTCGCCGAGATTGCGATCGAAGATCAAGGCATTGGCATCGAACCATCGGAGTTGGACGAGGTTTTCCAAATGTTCTCGCAGGTCGCTGAGTCGGTGGAGCGAGGATCATCGGGGCTGGGTATCGGTCTGACGCTCGTTCAAAACTTTGTCGAGCTGCATGGCGGCACGGTCACGGCAAGTAGCGAAGGGGAGGATCGGGGAAGCCGCTTCACCGTTCGCCTATGAGCTGGCCAAGCACGTACGATCCACTGAGCGACTAAGCAAAACCTACATGGTCGCGATGACGGGATTCGGCCAACCTACGGATCGTGAAAAGGCCTTGGAGGCGGGATTCGATGAGCACGTGGTCAAGCCGGTTGATCTTCGCGTCATCGAGGCGCTGCTACGAAAGCGATCGCGCGCGATCTAGAGCATCAATGGCTGCGGCGTAGCCAGCTGGAAGTGTTCGCCAAAGTTGGATAAGGTGAATCGCAATTCTCTTATCTTCTTACCCGACTGGCGCGATGGCATTCTCTTGGTGGCAATGGCGTACCGCGCAACCCTTTTCGGAGGAAGAGTATGCAAAGCAGGTCGAGCAACTTCGCAAGAAGGTGCCGGTGCCGGGCATTTGGCTCTTCGGCAAGACGGGCAGTGGCAAAAGCTCGGTCGTCCGATACCTAACGGGTGCTGAGGACGCCGTGATCGGAGAAGGCTACCGGCCAGAAACGAGAGAATCCCAGCGTTTTGATTTTCCCGACTCCCTCGAACCGCTGCTGACATTCCTGGATACGCGTGGCCTTGCCGAGGCCGCCTACGACCCAAGTGACGATATCAAACGCTTCTCGAGTTCGACTCAACTGATGATCGTCACGGTGCGCGTCACCGATCATGCTTTGGAAAGCATTCTGCAACCGCTACGCCGAATCCGTCGTTCTGCCCAAGAACGTCCCGTCTTGCTGGTGCTGACCTGCCTGCATGAAGCGGTCGGCGACGTTGATTTGACGGAGGGGATCGACCCATTTGCAAGCCATGAAGAAGAGCCCAGCGAGGCTGTATCGCCGATACCCCAGAGTCTACGGACCCTGATCGACACAAAGATCACGCAGTTCGCCGATCTCCATGATGCCGTTATCCCGATCGACCTCACACGATTGGAGGACGGCTTCGCAGATCCTGATTTCGGTGGTGAACGTTTGAAGCAAGCGATTCTTGATCGGCTTCCACATGCCTATCGGCAAGCCTTGTTGGCGTTGGACGATCATCGAACCGATAGCGAATCCGCGCGTAGGAAACAGGCACGATGGCAGGTTTTGGCGTCGAGTGCCTTGGCGGCTACCGCCGGTGCGGTCCCCGTGCCCTGGGTCGACATCCCCATCGTGCTCGGGATCCAAGGCCATTTGGCGGTCAAGATCGCCAAGATCCATGAGCAAGAATTGACGCCCGCCAGGTGGGCCGTGATCAGTAGCGCAGCCGGATCTCGCGTCGCCGCACGACTCGCACTGCGCGGTGTCTCGAAGTTCATTCCGATGTTTGGCATGGCCATCGGGGCAGCAAGCGCCTTCGCATTCACGTACGCACTTGGAATGTCATGGGATTGGTACTTCGCTGATCTACGAAAAGGCAAACTGCCAACTCCCGATCAGCTGAAGGACGTGTTTGCTGCGGAGCTGGAGCGCGGGCACGAAATCTGGAGTGCAAAATGATGGGCTTGCCATATCTGCGTCCACGTCTCGTCGTGCTAGTGCTGCTATGGGCTCTACCTGTCCTGGCGTACTTTATCGTCGGCAGCATCGCGATCTACCAGACTGGATGGTTTCATGTGATTGCCTGGAGCCTGCCGGTGATGTGGTTGGCAGCGTGGTTGGTCGGCAAGCTGTGGCCAGCTGCGAAAGGGCGCGACCAGCGTGTGGACGGAAGGCCCCTTCAGCCCGCCGAGTTTTGGACGCCTCGTGATGTGGCGGCAATCGCAATCGTCGAAGACTATCGTGCTTCCGTTGACGTCATTGACTACCAGAACCTAGCTGACGCCAATCGTTACATCCGCGATGCACAAGGTTTGGCGGAGCGGCTGGCAAGACACTATGACTCGAGCGAAAGCGACGGCTTGCTCCATCCAGTCACGCTCGTCGAGATTCTCTCGGTGGTTCATTTGGCGGTCGAAGATCTCGAGGAATGGACGCTGAAGAACGTTCCAGGCAGCGACCTGGCTACCATGGGCCAACTCGGGCAGATTCCACGGGTGGTGAGTGCCGTCAGCTTGGCTCAGAAGGTCGCCTACTTAGCCTCTGCAGTATTGAATCCCGCCAGGCTGCTTGCCTATCCGTTGTGGCAAAAGTCTGGTCGCGTGGCGATTGAGCTTCAAAATGAACTGATTCGCGGATTCTATCAACGCTACCTTCGACAACTTGGCTACTACTTGATTGAGATGTACAGCGGCCGACTGAAGGGTGGGTCGCGACATTACCGTGAACAGTTCGGTCAGCTGGCATCCGCGATTCACACGGCAGGTCGTGATCCCGAAATGATGGAAAAGCTGCAAGACGTCAGCACAACCATTGCCGTGATGGGCCAGGTCAAAGCGGGCAAGTCGAGTCTGATCAATTCATTGATGGGGCAACAGGTTGCCGCAACAAGTATCTTGCCGGAAACACGCACAGTCCAGCGTTATCAATATGCGATACCCGATTCGGCCAACGCCGTCACGCTGCTCGACACGCCAGGCTACAGCGAAGCTGACGTCACGCCTCAACAACTTCGAGAAATCCAGATCGCCAGCGAAGAGGCCGATATCGTTCTGCTGGTGATGGCCGCCAACGTCTCAGCACGAGACGCGGATCTGCAAACCGTCAAGGCACTCGCAGCGCACTACCGCGACAAACCTCAACTACGTCCTCCCGCGATGATTGTCGTCCTGACTCATATTGACCTGTTGCGTCCGATTCGTGAGTGGTCGCCGCCATACGATTGGAGAAATCCAACGACCCCAAAAGAAGAATCGATCGCCGAGTCGGTCTCCTACGTCAAGGAGCTCTTTGGAGACACGATCGACGGATTCGCGTGCGTCTACACCGGCAAGACCCATCCTGCAGGCTCGAGCGTCGCCGAAGAACTCGTGCCGCAATTGATTGAGCATCTCAATCATGGGAATGCTGCGGCACTCCTCAAAGCGTTCTACCAGCAACTCAGCCATGAGCGATTCGCAAAGTTAGCGAGACAGGTGATCGGACTGCTGAAGACGGTTATCTAGCTGGACAGGGCCATTTTTGAAAGCTTTGGCATTCCAAAGTCTTAGCGCTGAAAAAGAGGGATAGGGCAATTTCCATGGCAACACGAAGCGTGAGCGAGGCTTTTGGAGTAACTCATCTCCTCGCTTACGCTTCGTGTTACTTTTGGACTTCAGAGTGCCGCCGTCCAGCTAGTGCATTTTCAATATGGATGTAGGATCATCCCGTCGGCAGGACATTTCTGAAAACGCAAGGGTGCTGGACAAGGCCGCTCAGGTCGATCAGGTAGGTCATGCGCTGAATTGTGATGGACTGCCGGCAACTAGGAGGATGGGAGCGACGAGGATTCAGTGACTGCGGTTCAATCACTTCATCCTCCTCCGGACATGCCGATGAACATCAGCGGCTCAGTGGCGAGAGCGAGTCATGGACATTCTCGCCTACGGTACACGCCCCATCTCGAAGAGGTCATGGTATGGGAGAGGCTGAGCCCCAGTATCGATCCCTTTCGAGAATACTCAGCGATCCGCGGGACGAAACATCGAAACCGGCCCCGTCCATGTAGAGGGTCGTGCTCGGTGCACTCGACTGAAATGCGATGCAAGCAGTTTTGACTTTGTGAAAACTTCTCGGAACGACAGATGGGCTGATGTGCACGGAACATGGGAGGAGTCACAATAAGATGGACTCTCGACGGGCGCATGCGTGAGGCGAGCCGCTTCAACCAGCAACTGGAGCCGTGTGAAGGCAGCCTGGAGCGTGTCGACCAGGAATGATCTCGGTCAATGCTCTTGCTTCTTGCATGAATTCGAGGTCCGAGTGATTCCCCGACGAGTCGGTCTGGAAACCAGCAAGAAGAGCGGAGGCGTTCCTACCACCCATGTCAGATCTCTGGACTGCAATCGCGATCATGACGGCGATCTCGCTGGCATGTGGCTTACTCACCGCATTCTGCGTCTACTCTGACAAGGGTCAGCGGACGATGCTCTGTTTGGCCGTATCCGTTCTCTCGATGGTGCTTTTTTTGCTCTACGCTTCGGGCCAACTTTACTGGGCTCGGATCTTCCCCCTCTCAGCAGCCATTATCTACTCGAACTTTGCCGCGATCTTTGCGGCGTTGGCTGCTGGTTGGGCTTGGCGATTGCCCAACACTCCCGTTTGGCGCCGCGCCGTGCTTGCCACGTTGCTTTCCGCCAGCTCGTTCGCTGCCGTCCTCTGGCCGCTGCTTTCGATGGCCCTGCGTCCGCCTCCGCTCGGAGGCGACGAATGGAAAGCAAACGTAGCGATGCAGACGTCTTGGGCGACTTGCAGTCCGGCGGCAGCTGCAACACTGCTTCGTGCGGAAGGGATTGCCGTCAGCGAAAAGACCATGATCCCACTTTGTCTGACCGACTCAGATGGAACGCCAACATTGGGACTCTATCGGGGAATCAAACTCATCTCGCAGATGCATGATCGAGAGGTGGAAGTTCTCTCTGGAACGCTCAGCGACTTGCTGCGAGACGATGACTGGCCTGTTCTGCTTGCCGTTGAGTTGCCTTTCGGCACCAGCGATCCGCGCTTTGTCGAGCAATGGGGATGGATACCGGGTACCGGACACTCGGTCGTCGCACTCGGGCGCCGTCTCGACGGCGGCATCGTAATCGGCGATCCAGCAGTCGGGTTGGAGATCTGGACCGAAGCCGACTTAAGCATTCTCTGGCATGGCTCTGGCATGCGTCTACGCTAGCAGACAAAAAGGGGTCAGGCCTCTTTTCTGCGTGCGTCTCATGCTCCCAAGCAATGACGGAGAAGAACGAGCTGGCCAAGATGGTAGGCGTTGTGGTCGGCCACGAGTAATGCCTCCCGCAAGATGGTTTGGCCGTCACCATTTGGGATGGGAGCGTATAGGTCCGTGTCTGAATTGGCGACGAGATCGATCATTGCCTGCAAGTCATCCCGGAATCGCTGAACGCTTTGGTCCCAAGACGTGGAGCCAGGTGGAGCATCCTCTTCAGGCCAGTAGCCATCCGGGAATTCCGGTGAAATATGATCTGGATTTCGTGAGAACTCAAGAATATCCCATTGGCAAATCCGCATGTGCTCCAACAGACGCCAAGGCGTGTGGGTGATGCCTTCGACCTTCGCCCCTCGCAATTCTTCAGGCAGATCGGCGATTGCCTGCTCGAAGCCCAGGTGGGCACCACCGCCCTGCAGAAGATAGAGGACGTGTTCTCGGACAGCCTGATCAGACATTGGTCCTCCTATTGGTTTCCTACATCAAACACTGCCAACTGCGGCAAGTGATCGCTCAGGGAGAATGACTCCTTGTCGTTGATCTGCAGCCGAAAAGCTCCCTCAAACAACGGCCTCGATTCGACGACCCGATTCGCAATTGGTCCAGCGGCCATCACGTAATCGATCCGCCATTTGGGAATGTCAGACCGGATCGTGAGGCCGTCGCCTTCGCCCACCTTGGCAAACGTGTCCACCCATCCAGCGTTGGTCCAAAGTCTGTATTCATCCGAGTCGGGACCGTGATTCAGATCGCCCATTAGAAGCATCGACCGCCCGGCATCGAGATCTTCTTTCATCGATTCGATCATTGCACGAATCTCTTTCAGCCGTATCGTGGGATCGGCGTTTGGGTAGAGATGGGCCGAATGTACGATCAGTGGTTCGTCGCTCGGCAATTTGACCGTGGCTCGCCCCCAGTGTCGGGTGTACAACTCTTTCGGTCTCTCGCCCTTCATTGGGGCATTCTGAGATTCGATGATCTCGTACTTACTCAGCAGCGTCCCCGGCCAATTTCCACCACTCGGAAATCGGACGTGATTCATACCCAGAAGCTCGGCAATTTCTTTGGTCAGTGCCTCCTTGGGTGATTCTGAGAAATTGATGATGTGGGGATCGTACAGCGCCAATTCCATCGCCAGCCGCTTTGCCATCTGACCTTCGGCCACCGCTCGCTTGGCCAAGTTACGTTGGTGCGGCCAACCGGTCAGCCCAAAGATGTTGTAGGCGATGACCCGCAGTGGCTTTCGCATTGACTCATCAGCGGTCAAGTTGGTGTTGGCTGTGGCTAGAATGGCCCCAACTGCTCCACAAAATTCTCGTCGAAAGATTGACATCGTGATCTCCATGGTCAGCAACGCCAATTCTATTCTATCTGCTGTATTGCCGGAAGGCATCTAAGGGGTCAGGCCTCTTTCTTGGGGAACCGCACCCTTGGTCTGCCCCTGGGCCGCTTCGTCGACTCCAGCATCAGGCGTCGACGATGCGGCCCAAGCTTCGTCACCCAGCGCGCGGCTCGCTGAGCACAGCGGCGAACGGCATCAAGCTCCGGATGCGAAAGCGGCTCTTTGCCATGCTCGACCCAGCGGGGAAGCCGGAGAATTGCCCTGAATGAGAGAAGCTTCGGATCCGGTTCCAGATTTTGCCGCCAGCGCTAAAACCCCTGGCCACCTCCAACCCTCCGCCCGCTCGACCAGTCCGGCCGGCAGCGTGTTGCGATCGAAATAGCGACAGATCACCAGGAAGTGCTTGTCGTTCTGAATCGGAAGGCTCCTGTAGCGCCGCTGGTAAAGTTGCCCCCTCCCGCTTGTCCGATAGTGGGCGTGATGCCGCATCGTGTGCGTGCCCCCGACCCACCCCATGAAGCGGCTCATCTCCATATCTGCCAGCGGTCACTGTAGGAGGTGGTAGTGATGGCATCAACTGCTCGATCTCATGCCGCTGGTGCCCTTCATCGAGAATCCGTTCGAATGCCGCGCGCGTAGTCTTCTACCTCGTGGAAGATCGTCGCCCGTATGTTGGCGCGGTTCAGGGCGTGGTAGAGCCCGCCGGCCTCGTCAGCGCGAGGTGGTCGAGGCATCCCGGCAAGCTAACAGCCTCCTGATGGCCGGAAAAGAGGCCTGACCCCTTTTCTTCTCAGAGAGTTTGGACCAAATAGGATTATCACCGCAACGGTAAGCGACCCTAATAGCCCCAAGAACAACCAGAACGTCGCAATCTGACCGGTAAACTCTGGCAAAAGAGGAAGGTAATTGAATGTGGCATTAGCCGCCGAATGAAGCAAGATTGCCAGCAAGACGCTGCTGGTATTATTGTAAATCCAGGTCATTAAAATGGTCGCGGTAATGACCCACAACATGAACACATAGAATGGCATCTCATGCGGAGTCCCAACGCCAATCAAGTAGGCAGGAAAATGCCAAAATCCCCAAACCAACCCCAGAAGCAGACTTGCCACCAGCGCATTGAACGATTGTTGCAGTCTGGGGAGTGCATAGCCTCGCCACCCGTATTCTTCCCCAAGGGCTATCAGAAGAATGATTATCACTTGTGGGAATAGCTGAGTTGATCTTATGGTCAGGGCCGGCCCACCAAATAGCGAATGCAATCCAATGGCTACCGCTGCAATAAGTGGAATCGTGCCCAGCGAAGCGACAATCCACCGAAACTTAACCGGCTGAATCGTCTGCTTTACCAAGAGTTCTCGCAATCCCTCTTTGCCACTGACGAAAGCGGTGAAGGCAATAGCAATCAGGGAGGGGGAAAACACGGTTAAAATGGCGACGTTCTCATCACCAATCGCTATGGCAGTCATCGCCACTGCTGCGCTCAAGGCCAGGACGAGAACAAAGAAGATTATGAGCTGGTATTGTCCAAGTACCGACGGTAATCCTTTGTTGCCTGCTTTGATAACGTTAGCCACAAGGTGCACCCTTTGGGGAATCTGATTTCACTCAATTCAGGAATGATCACCGATCGTCAAGATGATACTTACGCTACTTCGTAAGCAGCCGGCCAAGATTGGTTCATTGAATCGATAAGATCCATTTTTCAGCTGGATCGGGATCGTCGATGCCGAGTTTCTTGGCACTGGCGATTCCTACCCGCCCGATGGTCTCGAAGGCATCTAAGGGGTCAGGCCTCTTTCTTGGGGAACCGCACCCTTGGTCTGCCCCTGGGCCGCTTCGTCGACTCCAGCATCAGGCGTCGACGATGCGGCCCAAGCTTCGTCACCCAGCGCGCGGCTCGCTGAGCACAGCGGCGAACGGCATCAAGCTCCGGATGCGAAAGCGGCTCTTTGCTACGCTCGACCCAGCGGGGAAGCCGGAGAATTGCCCTGAATGAGAGAAGCTTCGGATCCGGTTCCAGATTTTGCCGCCAGCGCTAAAACCCGTGGCCACCTCCAACCCTCCGCCCGCTCGACCAGTCCGGCCGGCAGCG
Organism: Pirellulaceae bacterium; assembly: GCA_963767665.1. Lineage (GTDB taxonomy): Bacteria > Planctomycetota > Planctomycetia > Pirellulales > Pirellulaceae > Rubripirellula. The sequence continues at coordinate 473,662 of CAVYFC010000008.1, read as the reverse complement.
TGTTGCGATCGAAATAGCGACAGATCACCAGGAAGTGCTTGTCGTTCTGAATCGGAAGGCTCCTGTAGCGCTGCTGGTAAAGTTGCCCCATCCCGCTTGTCCGATAGTGGGCGTGATGCCGCATCGTGTGCGTGCCCCCGACCCACCCCATGAAGCGGCTCATCTCCATATCTGCCAGCGGTCACTGTAGGAGGTGGTAGTGATGGCATCAACTGCTCGATCTCATGCCGCTGGTGCCCTTCATCGAGAATCCGTTCGAATGCCGCGCGCGTAGTCTTCTACCTCGTGGAAGATCGTCGCCCGTATGTTGGCGCGGTTCAGGGCGTGGTAGAGCCCGCCGGCCTCGTCAGCGCGAGGTGGTCGAGGCATCCCGGCAAGCTAACAGCCTCCTGATGGCCGGAAAAGAGGCCTGACCCCTTTTCTTCTCCGGCCACAGTAGGCCGCTATAGACCGGTAACGACCTCTGCTAGAATCCGGCAATCCGCTGCAATCTCGGGATAGCACTCGAAAGGGACATAGTACGTCGTAAAAGCCCAGGTGGTGGAATTGGCAGACACAGGGGACTTAAAATCCCCCGGCCAAATGCGGCTGTGCGGGTTCGAGTCCCGCCCTGGGCATTACGACTTTTCGGTTTTCGGTCGATGCCTCGTGCGCGACGAACAACATTGAAGTCATGTGTTCGGCACCAGGCGTGGCCAAGCGAAACGAGGCCGCGCGGCTGGGATCAAGCATCGGTAGGCTCAAGCATCTTTGTTCCCAAGCCAAGTAACCGCGGATTGGCGAGCTTTCACGTGAGGGCAAAAAAATCGACAGCGGGCTAGGGATGAACCGGATGGGATATCGATCATGTTCATTCTGTGATTCTGTTCACCCTCGTCTGGACCCGCCCTTTCGACGTTCGCTTGCAGTCATGTTGGGAAGTTCTTGAGCCAGCGGTCTGTTGCCCGGTTTCGCGCGGCAACTTGAAGCCTGGGCGGTAGCCCAACAAGCAGGCGAGAGAAAACTCGGCGACAAATACAGCCTCCATTCGCCTGGACAAGAACGAATCGACGGGCTCGGAAGCCCATCGTACAGGTGTGCTCGAAGAATTGGGGCCGAAGGTACTCGGCTCGAAGGCACTCGGCGGGAGCGCGAACCACATCTTCCCGAGACCTCACAATCGCCTCGATCACTTCGATATATACTGAGGCCCTCCCTCGAGACTCCTTCCCTGTCTTCGCTCCCTGACGAGAATCCTGATGCGATCCCAATCCGTTTGTCTTGCGGCTGCTGTCTTTGTGTGTGGTCTGGTTGCGATACTCGTCGCACCCCCGCGCCTCGGCCGATTCGCTTGCCGGATCGCGGCCCAACATCATTCTGGTGATGACCGATGACCAGGGAATGGGTGATCTTTCCTGCTTGGGCAACGAGTTGCTGCGGACGCCGAATCTGGACCGCTTCTATGCGATGTCGACGCGATTCACCGACTTCCATGTCAGCCCGACCTGTGCTCCGACCCGCTCTTCGATCTTTAGCGGACGCCATGAGTTCCGAAATGGCGTCACTCACACGATCAAAGAGCGGGAACGGATGGCACTTTCCACCACGACCTTCCCGCAACTTCTTCGCAAGGTGGGCTATGAAACCGGCATCTTCGGCAAGTGGCATCTTGGTGACGAAGATGCGTATCAGCCGTACAACCGAGGATTCAGCGAGGTCTTCATTCACGGTGCCGGCGGGATCGGACAGTCGTACCAAGGGAGTTGCGCAGATTTTCCACCCAATCGGGAGAATGAGGGAAAGTACTTTGACAATGTGATCTTGCACAACGACACGATCGTTCAAACGAAAGGCTTCTGTACCGATGTCTTCTTCCAAGCCGCGTTGGGTTGGATCAAGCAACAGCATGAAGCGAAGACGCCCTACTTCGCTTACATCAGCACCAACGCGCCGCATGGTCCCATGCTGGCGCCAGAAAAATACAAGCGACGATTCGCCGAGCTCGGCTGGGATGCAGGCACGCAGGGCCGTTACGGAATGATTGAGAACATCGATGATAACTTTGGCTTGTTGATGGAGAAGCTCGACGAATGGAATGCCTGGGACAACACGCTCGTGATCTTCATGACGGACAATGGCCAGGCGGGCCGCTCCGGCAAATTGGATGGCAAGCCCACCAAACTCTTCACCGCTGGATTCAAAACGGGGAAAGGATCACCTTACGAGGGTGGCACGCACGTGCCGGCGTTCTGGCACTGGAAGGACAAACTCGGTGAAGGAGTCGATATTCCCGCGTTGACCGCACACATCGATCTTTTCGAGACGTTCTGTCAGTTGGCTGGCGCAGAGATCCCGGACGGCATTCAGCCTCGCGACGGTCGATCGCTGCTTCCGCTGCTGGAGAATCCCAAGGCACCATGGCCGGATCGATACTTGTTCGTCCATCAGGGACGTTGGGAAAAGGGGGCCGACCCGAACACCAGCAAGTACAAGAACTGCGCAGTTCGCTCTCAGCGCTGGCGACTGGTCAACAACAAAGAACTTTTTGACATCGCGGCGGATCCCTACGAAAGCAACGACGTCGCGGCCGAGCATCCCCAGGTGTTCGCCGAGATGGGGAAAGCTTACGACGCCTGGTGGGAACAGACGGTACCGCTGATGGTCAATGAGGATTCGCCCTACACCGAGCAGCAGCCTCAAGCCGTGCGTTACGAAAAACAGCTTGCCGAACGTGGAATCCCAACGTGGGAACCTGTCGCGCTATGAGTGGTTGGCGGTGACCGCCCCACGTCGTGAACCAGGACGAACACATTGACCATACGAGTCGCCTCCTTGCTTTGGATCTGATCATGCCTTTGCGTTATCTCATTGCCCCGGGACTGCTGGCTGCGGCCACACTTCTCAGCCTCCCTACGATTGTCGCGGCCGACGAGACGTCCGCCCAAGATCATGCCGTCGTTCAGGCGCTGCTCAGAATTCCTGGCGCGAAGATCGACGCCTATCCGTCACAAAAGAATGCCGTACTGCGGCACTTGGCTCGCCTTCAAGCGGATTCGCCGAATGACTACGTCAAGATCGCCGCCCAGTTAGGCGTCCAGGATCGGCCGGAGGTCTTGTATGAAATCGTGGCTCGCGAAGAGGGTGGTCAAGCAGCGATCGATGCGGCAAGTTTGCTTCTGAACAACGGCAAGACCGAACTCTTGCAGTCCGCGTTGACTGCCGAGGATGACCGAGCCAGTGCGGCGGCAGCGTCGGCGATCGGGGCGATCAATTCGCGGGAAGCTGCCACATTGCTCAAGCCAATCATGTTGGACGCCACTCGTCATTTGAGCGTTCGCTCGGCAGCTGCCGCGGGACTGGGGCGCAGTTGGTACGGCCAACAGATCCTGCTGGAGCTCGCTCGACAAGACCAGGTTCCCGAGCAGGTCCGCTTTGAAGTGAGCAACGCTCTGCTTGGATCATGGAACAAGGAAATCGCCGAGGAGGCCAAGACCCTTGCCAGTCTCTCCACGCCGGCGGCGGCACAGAGCGAGCCAATCCCGCCGGTCAACAAGCTGGTGCAGATGCGGGGTGATGCGGCCGAAGGCAAGAAGGTCTTCAACACCATTGGTACGTGTGCCAAGTGTCACAAGGTCCGAGGGGTCGGCACCGACGTGGGACCGGACCTGTCAGAGATCGGCAGCAAGCTTTCGCGGGAAGATATGTATGTCAACATTCTCAACCCCAGTGCCGCGGTCAGCCACAACTACGAGACGTACTCGCTGTTGACCGTCGACGGCACCTCGATCACAGGCATTCTGGTCAACCAGACCGATGACGAGGTCACGTTGAAGACCGCCGACGCAATCCTGAAGACGGTGGCCGCGGACGACATCGAGCAGTTGAAGAAGCAGTCCATCTCCCTGATGCCTGCCGACCTGCAAAAGAATTTGACGGTTCAGAACCTACTCGACCTGGTCGACTACCTCGTCCTGCTCAAGAAGGTCGACGAATCACCCTTTCATGTCCTGGCCTCCGAAGACAACGTTGCCAATAAGGGTGAATTCGCCAGTCGTGAACCCGCAGGCGCGATCGCGGGGCTCGACATTGCTTCAGGTCTTGAGGTGCAGTTGTTCGCCTCGGAACCTCAGATGCTCAGCCCCACCGCTATCGACGTCGATCACTTGGGCCGTGTCTGGGTTTGCGAAGCGGTCAACTATCGGCATTTCCGCAACCCCTACAACGCCGAACGTAGCGAAGGGGACCGAATCCTGGTGATGGAAGATACCGATCATGATGGTGCGGCAGACAAGACGACGGTGTTCTACCAGGGCACCGACATCGATTCTCCCCACGGGATCTGCGTGCTCGGTGATCGTGTGATCGTCTCGGCCGGTGACCGCGTCATCGAGTTCCGAGACACCGACGGTGATCTCAAGCCAGACCAGAAGAAGTCCTTGTTCACTGGCATCTCGGGGGTTCAGCACGATCATGGCATTCACTCATTCATGCCCGGCCCCGATGGCAAGCTGTACTTCAACTTTGGTAACGAAGGAAAACAGCTCTACACGGCAGATGGCAAACCCGTTGTCGACCTGGCTGGCAATGTCGTCAACGACTCCCGAAATCCTTATCAACAAGGAATGGTTTTTCGTTGCAATCCTGATGGCAGCCAAGTTGAAACGCTCGGCTGGAACTTTCGCAATAACTGGGAAGTCTGCGTCGATTCCTATGGGACGATGTGGCAATCCGACAACGACGACGATGGGAATCGCGGCGTACGGATCAACTACGTGATGGACTACGGCGATTATGGTTATCGCGATCAACGCACGGGAGCGACCTGGCAGACGCCAAGGATTGGGATGCGAGAGGACATCGGTGAGCGACACTGGCATTTGAATGATCCTGGGGTCATTCCCAACGTGCTGCAAACGGGGGCGGGGTCACCGACCGGAATCATTGTGTACGAAGGCGATCTGCTGCCGGAGCCCTATCGCAATCAGATGATCCACTGCGATCCCGGTCCCAACGTCGTGCGTGCTTACCCAGCCGAGAACGACGGCGCTGGGTACAAAGCCAGTATCAGCAATCTGGTCCAAGGGGTGCGCGATCAATGGTTCCGTCCCGTCGATGTTTGCACAGCACCTGATGGTTCGTTGATCATTGCTGACTGGTACGATCCGGGTGTGGGTGGTCATCGCATGGGCGACTCGGAGCGGGGACGACTGTTCCGGATTACCACCGATCAACATGCTCAATACGCGTTCCCTATTGCTGATTTTTCGACTTTCGAAGGGGCTGCCCAAGCGCTGGCGAGCCCGAATCAATCGACTCGCTATCTGGCTGGTCGTGCCATTCAGAAGTTTTGGTCCAGCAGTCCGCCCGTCAATCCATCGGAGATCGACAAGTACTTGTCGATTGAAGAGGTTCCCTCTCCCAGAATGCGTGCTCGTTGGTTTTGGCAACTGGCGCAGCTTCCAGACACAAGTCAAGCTGCGATCGCACGAGGGCTCTCGGATCCCGATAGCAACGTACGCATCGCCGCCATCCGAGCCGCACGCCAGAACCCCGACGTTGACATGATTGCAGTGGTCAGAAAGCTGATCGATGACCCATCACCGCAGGTCCGACGTGAGCTCGCGATCTCGCTACGCGGCAATCAAGACGAGCACGCAGCCGGTCTGTGGACGCAACTCGCACTGGCACACGATGGAAAGGATCGCTGGTATCTGGAAGCACTTGGAATTGGTGCTGAGGGACAATGGGATCGATTTTTTGCAGAGTGGATTGCACGCGTCGGTGACAATTGGAGAGAGCCTCAACATCGCGACGTGATCTGGCGAGCACGCACGCCGGCGGCCTGCGTTTACCTGGCCGAGTTGATTCGAGATACCGATTCTTTGGAAGAACAAGAACGCTACTTCCGCGCTCTTGATCTCCAGGAAGGTGAAGAGCAACTGGCGGCAATCAAATCGCTCGTCATGCCGCTCTGATCTCACACGTACGATGGACTTCCAAGTCCGTCGACTCCGTGGTTCATGTCACACGTACGATGGACTTCCAAGTCCGTCGACTCCGTGGTTCATATCACGCGAAGTTCAAAGAATGATCACCGAGCCAATCCGAAAACGCGCTGGTGCAGTTGGAACGATTGACATGCCCGCAGCAGAACGGGAGCGAGAAAGTCAACGCAAAGGCGTCAGAGACGCTACGTTTTCTTCAACGGCCGGTTCGGATGGTCTCTCCGACTGCATGCATTCAGGCGTCTCGACGGACTTGGAAGTCCATCGTACAAGGGAAGCCGCACTAAGACGCCGTAATAAGACGCCGCACAAGGACGCTGATAACCGCTCCCTACTCGGCCTTGCCTTCGATGCGATCGATGGTCTGCTGAATCGAACCTTTGAAGCGGGAGCTTTCGGTATCTTCGAGTAGTCGCTTCAAGAGTGGGAGGGCTTCCTTGGCATCCGGACCCACTTTTCCGATCAGGAACATCGCATAGTACCGCAGCCGTCGATCGTCGGACTCCAATCCCTCCATCAACACTGGCACTGCCTCGGGACCGGCATCATCGATGGCGCGGAGGGCTCCGCGCGCCGCGTCCTCGTCCTCGTCACTGGAAAGCATTGCGAAGAGGAGCGGCACTGCGCCCTTGGCTGCGGAACCCAACTCACCGAGCGAGGCGGCCGCGTCGCGTCGCACCGTCCAGTCGTCGTCGCGCAGGGCCTGAGTTAACAGCGGAACTGACTTCGACGAATCGGGCTCGATCTTCGCGAGGCAGATCACGGCGGCCGAACGGATTGCCGTCTTCGGATGATCGAGAAGTCCGACCACTTCACCGGCGTTTCCCGAAGCCGCGTTCCCGATGCTCGAGATCGAATTCAGGGCGGCGAACACGACCGCCTCGTTATCATCCGACAAGCGGCGTGAGAGCGCGGTCGCGACCAACGGCGACTTCGCGCCGATCTCACCGAGCGACTTGGCGGCCGCAGCTCGCACCTCGGCGCTCTGGTCGGACAATCGAGCGACCAATGCATCGGTCGCTCCCTGGCCCGCCTCACCGAGCGAGCCGACCGCACTGGCAGCCGCAAGGCGAACTTCGGTTTCGGAATCCACCAGAGCCTTTCCAATGGCGTCGATCGAGGCTGCCCCATCTGGTCCTAGCGAGGCGATCCCGTCGATGGCACGACTGCGTACGATGGGATCGGCGTCCTCAATCGCACGCGCGAGCATCATTGCGATTGCGTCGGCGTCCGGGTCGACGTTGACTTGTGCAGCCACCGCAGCCGCTCGAACCGAGGAGCTCTCATCCAAAGTCAACGAACGCAACGTCTCCAATTGAACGGTATCAAGCTCGCTACATTGACCGAGCGCCTCGGCGGCCGCGGCACGCAGATCGGGCGAAGGGTCCGCCACACAAACAACGAGCGATTCGATCGCAGCGTCGGGGGTTGGATGCATGCCTCCAAGCGCGTGTGCCGCGCTGATTCGCGCTGGGAGCGAGTCTCCTTGCAGCGCGTCGATCAGGGGCTGGCTCGCGCCTCGGCCCACTTCAGACAGGGCAGTGGCCAGACGCTGCGGCGAGTGTTCGGGATCAGCACTCGCTGCAAGCAGAGCGGGAACCGCGGCGGGACCGATCCGGCTGATGGCCTTGGCAATCGTTGCTGTGTCATCGGAGGAGTGTTTGAGGGCATCAATCAGATCGCCTATCGCGGGCTCCGCTTGACCGCCGAGTGACCCCAAGGCGAACGCGGCTGCGGCGCGAACATCGGATGATTCGTCTCGAAGCAACTCCACCAGAACAGGGACAGCCAACTCGTACGCCTGTTCATCCAACTGGCGTAGCGCGAGAATCGCGGAGCCCTGCACGGAGCGATCCGAATCGGTGACCGCTGCACCAATCAAGGGAATCAGACGACTCGCCTCCAGGTCCGATCCAGCCAACGCCACGATTGCCGAGGCGCGAACGCGTGGTTCCGCATCATCGGTCAACTTCATCAGGGGCTCAATCGCCTCTGCCGGCACGAAGTCAAGATTGGCGAGACCGCTTGCCGCCAGCGCCCGGACTTGAACATCGTCACTTCCCAACGCAGTCACCATCGAGTCCGCCCCGGGTTGCCCGATCCGTCCGAGCGAGACAATGGCCTGTTGGCGAACCTCCGATTCCGAATTCGATAGAGCCTCGGTGAGGATGGGAACGAGCTCCGTCGAGTGCTCCGTCATCCAACCCATGGCATCCATCGCAGCAATTCGTCGGCGGGATGATTCGTCGTGGCTTGCGTCCTTGAGTGCTGGGATCGCTGAATCGCCAATTCTCGAGAGCGCCCAGGCAGCACGGTAACGCCGCTGCTCGTCGCTGTTGTCAAGGTTCTCGATCAGGGCATCGGTGGCCTGCTGAGCGTCGGGTCCCATTCGAGCAATCGCCATGAGTGATTGCATCCAGACTTGCTCATCTCGATCGGAGAGACCGCCGATCAAGGCATCAAGAGCGGGCAGAGCATTGCGGCCCAGACCGGCCAATGCGTAGGCCGCATCGCGACGCTTGTCCAGTTCCACGCTCTGTAAATCGGCGGCGAAAGCTGACACATCGATCGGCGAATCTTGGGCTAGCGCCGACGATTCTATGACCACGACGGATGCAACCAAACAGCAGGCCGTGACGAGCAACCCGCCAAACGGAATCGATACCTTCAACACGATGGGCCCTGCTAGATCTTGAGGTTCGAGACGCGTCCGGTGCTGTCACCGATGAAGTCCACGGGGGTGCCGAATCGATCGAGCATCGACATGAAGAGGTTGCACATCGGTGTCTCCGGTGCGACTTGAACATGTCGCCCGGCATCGATGGTGCCCCCGCCATGCCCGGCTAGCAGAATAGGAAGGTTCTCGTTGTTGTGTCGGTCACCGTCACTGATCGCACTGCCATAACAAATCATGGAATGATCCAGCAGGTTGCCTTCCAAGCCGTCAGGTGTGTCCTTGAGACGCTGAAGCAGGTAGGAAAGTTGTTGAACATGGAAGCGATTGATCTCACGAATCTTGGCGTGTTTGGCCGCATCACCGCGATGATGGGAAAGATCGTGGTGCCCGTCGGAAACGTTGATCTGACGATAACTGCGATTGCTACCAGCATCGGCCAACATGAATGTCGCGATCCGCGTGCGATCGGTTTGGAAAGCCAACACCATCATGTCGCACATCAAGCGAATGTGCTCGCCGTAGTCATCCGGGGTCCCCTTGGGGATCGGATAATCGACATCGACCGAGATCTTCGGTTCGTCATCCGTCCGTTCGATTCTTCGCTCCACTTCACGAACGCCGCTCAGGTACTCTTCGAGCTTTTGACGATCGTTGGTGCCAAGTTTCGACTGCAGCTTCCTGGCATCCTCGGAAATGAAGTCGAGCACACTCTTCTTGAGAGCTTCTCGGCGAATCGTATTGGTATCGTGCTCGCGTGGCGTGCCATCACCAAACAAACGTTCGAAAACGAATCGTGGATTGGTCTCCTTGCCCACCGGCGTCGATTCGGAGGACCATGAGATGTTGGACGAGTAGGCGCAGCTATAACCGCTGTCGCAATTCCCCGCACTTCGGCCTGGTTCACAACCGAGTTCGAGGGATGCGAATCGGGTCGCCGAACCGGCCGCCTTGGCCGCGACCTGATCCACCGAGACGCCCGATCGAATGTCGGAACCATCCGTCTTTCTCGGTTGGGAACCGGTCAAAAAGACCGAGGCGCTGCGGGCATGGTCACCCGCCCCGTCGCCATTGGCGCGCCCTTTGTCATGGGTCAAGCCGCTGAGGACCATCACGTCATCCTGGACCGGTGCGAGGGGCTGCAGGATGTGTGGTAGGTCATAGGCGTAACCAAAGTTCTTCGGGGTCCAGTCGGGGAGATGAACCCCGTTGGGGACAAACATGAACGCCATCCTCTGCGGGGCTGTCGTCGCCGAAGCAATGGATGCGGCGGCGGCGCGAGGGGCCAACGATTCCAGCCAAGGAAGTGCCAGCGAGACCCCCAGGCCACGGAGCACGGTACGACGCGAAATTGGACTTTGATGGATGCTCATTCTTCTCTTCTCGCTTCCCGCAATGTGAACGGATCGCTGGTCACGATGGACGTCACCAGGGCACTGAAACGGTAATCATTATCGGCCAACGCAGTGACCGCCTCTTTGATCGAACAGCGGTCATAGGAGCTTAAACCCCGACCGAGGGCATAGGTCATCAGCTTACCGGCAAGACACTTGCAAAACTGGTCCTTTTTCTCGGCGACCAGGATCTGCATCAACTCCGCGGACCCGTCAAATGTGCGTCCGCCGGGCAGCTCACCCGAGGCGTCCACCTCAAAACGACCGTCAGCATCACGCCACGCCCCAATGGCGTCGAAGTTCTCCAGGCCAAAACCGAGCGCATCCATGGTGCGATGGCACGAGGCGCAGGTCGGGTTGGCCCGGTGTTGCTCCATCTGCTCACGCAGGGAACCGAGCGTCTCGGCACCTTCCTCCAACTCGGGCACCGCCCCGGGAGGCGGCGGCGGGGGTTCGGCGAGGATATTGTCCAAAATCCACTTTCCCCGTTTGACCGGGGAGGTGCGCGTGGGATTCGAGGTCAACATCAAGATGCTGGCGTGAGTCAACACGCCTCGCCGACCGTCGGTCAGGGAGACACGCTGAAACCCATCACCGATCACATCGGGAATCCCGTAGTGTCGGGCCAGTCGCTCATCGACGAAGGTGTAATCCGCATCGAGAAAATCGAGCACACTACGATCCTCGCGAATCATCGTCTCGAAAAACATTTCGGTCTCACGACGCATTGCCGTGCGCAGCTTGCCGTCAAAGTCGGGGAACAGTTCTGGATCGGGCATCAACCTGGAGACGTCGCGAAGCTGCAGCCACTGGCCCGCAAAGTTGTCGACAAGGGCTCGCGACTTCGGATCGGCGAGCATGCGACGTACTTCCGAAGCCAACACCTCGTGCTTGGTCAATTCTCCCGTTCCGGCCAAGTCCATGAGTTGCTGGTCGGGCAGGCTGCTCCACAAAAAATACGAGAGGCGTGATGCCAGCTCGTATCCGTTGAGCTCACGGATGCCATCCTCGTCGTCGGCGGCGGGATCCTCTTCGACGCGGAACAGGAAATGGGGGCTGGAAAGGATCGCGGCGATCACGGTCTGGAAGATCTCCGGCTCACTGCTGTCCTGCTCCCAGGCAAATCTCATGATCCCGAAGAGTCGCTCCTCCTCGTCGGGTCGCAGGGGCCGTCGGAAAGCGCGGCTGGCAAACTCACTAACGTTGCGCCGGGCGACCTCCACTTTCTCTTCGATCTCCTCCCCCTCGGGCTTGTGCGGGAAGACGCGATTGAGCACCGCTTCATCCTCAAAAATCGCACTGGCAACCTGTTCGGCAGCACCGAGATACTTCTCCAAGAGAATGGGGGGAATCGAGAGAACATCGCCGATGTTATCGAATCCGGCGCCGACATCGTCCGAAGGAAAATCGTCGGCAAGATGCAAATCCAATCCGGTCAGGTCCCGAATCGTGTTGTTGTACTCCGCTTTATTCAGGCGGCGGATCGTGACCCGCCCCGGGTGTCTCTCGGTCGAGCAGTCGAAGCTGGAGAGTTCGACCTCGATCGCCGAACTGATTGCAATGATCTCGTCGGAAGATGGCTGAGCTTCGTCTGGCGGAGGCATCTGATGCTCCTTGACCAGCCGGATGATCTTTTCCCACAGCTCGTAGTCTTCCTGCACGTTCGCCGAATCGACGTACTGATCGAGAGCAATTCCCCCTTCGGCGTCGTCGCCACTGTGGCAAGCAACACAGTGTTCCGCCAAAAAAGGCTCGACGTTCCTGGCGAAGTGACTCGGAACCGTCTCCCGACCTCCCACTGGCTCCTGAGCTCCCACTCGATCGAGCATGGGAAACAAGAGCAAGCCGAGGAAGAAACCTGTTCGCAGCTTCAAGCTTGGCATGTTGTTCATTATCTGTTGGATGTTATTCCGGCGGATACCGACCCGAGGAAAGTCGGAGCCGCGATCGCTACTCCGGAAGCCTCGCGGCGGCGGCATCGGGAATCAGGTCTTAGACAGCGCTGGATCGCTCAAAGGCTCAAAAAATCCACCGTCGGCCCCAGTTCAAAAAACTGAGTGAGTGCGACCATCGGCTTCTTCAGAGAACGATGGCCATTGGATCGGTGGGTTCGAAATGGTGGGTACTTAGCCCATCCATTATGAGAGGATTGTCAAGGCAACGCAAATCCGAACGAACACCTCCCCCCCCCTGCTGCTTCGAGCCTGCCTGCAAATCGCCACTTTCGAGCTTCGATCTCGTCAATTGCGGTGATTCTTGAGCTGGGTCCGTTTCCTGTAGCCGAGCCTCTCGGAGGCACGGATTCACGGCATCGCCGCGATGAGTGACGGCCTGGGAGAGGCTGTGATCAACGGGGCTGCCCTACCGTAGGCTCGCATTTGTAAGGCGGGCATGCGGCAGCTTTGCTGCGTTCAGTACGAGTCTCGGAGAGACTCGCCTACGGTAAAGAGGCGCTGCCCGGCCCCCCACTCACGCCGAACCCCTCCCCTGGCAAAAGGAGCGAAGCGAGTCAGCATTGCCGGAATGTTCTCCCTAGAAGTAGGATCAGCGTCGTTCCTGGTCGTGGTTTGTCACACTCGAATGACTGGTTGTGCGGATTAGCACGACCACGGAATATGTGGACTCAGTGATTGATCGATGTTGGGCGGCTTTTTGCAATCGTTCGACGGCTGACGGCTTGGGCACGAAGATTGCGGGAGTGGCTGCCAAGTCTTGACGAAGTTGTCCGCGACCCGAGGCAGTCCGCTGTGGCGTCTGATTGGGAAGTTGGAAAGTCGATCAACGGGGCACTGATTGAAAGTGGACATTCGTGATGAAAATGGAGACCTGCGATGTATGACCATGATGCAATCCATGACCGTGGCCGAGCTTTGGAAGATGAGTTTTTTCATCGTGTCGACGAACAACTTCGAACGAAGCTTCGCGAGTCAATGGAACGGGAGAAGAAGCGAGAGCAGCTGATTTCGGCAACCGGTTTCAACGATGAAGAGTTGCTCGATCATCTCATCGATGGCGGTTTCGAGCCGGCAACGGTCGCCGCCTTGGTGCTGGTGCCAGCGGTCTTCGTTGCTTGGGCCGATGGCTCAGTGACCGAGCATGAGCGTCAGGCGGTGATGGGCGCGGCGTTGCAGCGTGGTCTGGGGAATCAGGTCTTGGCAATGAAGATGGTCGATGCTTGGCTGCACACCCATCCGCCCCGTTCGTTGTGGAACCTCTGGAAAGAGTACTCCCTAGCGGTTCGCGAGACCGTACCACCGCACGTGGCGGGAAAGTTGACGCAGCGAAATTCTTCGGCAGTGCAACGCAGTCGCGGAAGCCTCAGGGGGTACCCTTGGATTTGGTAAGATCTCGAAGGCGGAGCAGGAGATCCTTGACGAGATTGCGGAGACCTGACCCACCACACGTGCATCGAATCACTTGTCAACTCGAAGCGGAGAATGGTCGTGCTGAGTCGCCAGGAGACCGTCCCGAGCGGTGCTCCGCTGTGGATCGAAAAGTCAGAACTCGAGCAGATGATCTCGGTTCTTCGAGGAGACGGTTACACCGTGGTCGGGCCGAGTCTCGAACAAGGTGCGATCGTCTACAGCGAGCTGGAATGTACGAGCGACCTGCCGATTGGTTGGTCCGATCAGCAGCAGCCGGGAAAGTACCGGCTGCGTCAAACGGAGAGCGAGTCGTACTTTGAGTACAACGTCGGGCCTCATAGCTGGAAACAGTTTTTCTTTCCTTCGCGATTGACCGTCGAACAAGCTCGACAGTCTGATGGTCAGTGGGCATTCACTCGACCAGAGCCGTCATCGGTTCGCTATGCGCTGCTTGGCGTGCGAGCCTGTGAGTTGGCGGCAATCCGAGTGCAAGACCGCGTGATGATGGAAGGTCCCTATGTGGACCGTGAGTACGCAGCCCGTCGGCAATCCGCATTGATCATCGCAGTGAATTGCACCGTGGCAGCAGAAACCTGTTTCTGCACGTCGATGGAAACGGGTCCGTGTTGTCGCTCGGGTTTCGATCTTGCTCTAACGGAAACGGAGAAAGGATTTGTCATCGAGGTGGGGACCGAACGCGGCCGAGACCTTGTCGATCAGTTGCACCATCAACCGGCCTCGGCAGACATGATCGACGACGCGGATCGTCTCCGCCGACGAGCCGAAGAGCAAATCTCCAAGCATCTCAACACCGAGGGAGTGCGGGATCTGCTGTTGCAGAATCTCGATCACCCGCATTGGGACAAGGTGGCATCACGATGCCTGTCCTGTGCGAATTGCACGATGGTTTGTCCTACTTGTTTTTGCTCGTCGGTCGGCGAAGTATCCGACCTCACCGGCGATGAAGTCGATCGCGTTCGCACCTGGGATTCCTGTTTCAATCTCGAGTTTGGTTACACGGCCGGTGGCACAGCCCGCAACAGCATCCGTAGCCGGTATCGTCAGTGGCTGACACACAAGCTGGCCTCCTGGCATGACCAATTCGACTCATCGGGATGCGTCGGCTGCGGGCGCTGTGTGACCTGGTGCCCGGTGGGAATCGATCTAACCGAAGAGGTCGCAGCGATTCGAGAACCGGCGACGCAGCGACGCGCCGTGCCGCCTCCCAAGCCAACACCCGGGGCCTGTGTGGTTCCACCAACCAGCCAGCAGGAGAGACCAACGGATGCATGAAGCGATCGCTGCGACTCAGCCTCGGCATGATCCGTGGCAAACGTCGACTGCCACGATTGAGCGGGTGACTCGCGAAGCGCCCGGCGTGAACACGTATGACTTGCGGATCCCCGATCATGGAGCTACCAAGCGGTTCTCCTTCGCGCCGGGTCAGTTCAACATGATCTATGTGCCGGCTGTCGGTGAAGCCGCTATCTCGATCAGTGGCGAGACCGAAGAAGGTTGGTTGCAACACACGGTTCGCACCGTGGGTGCGGTCACAGGTGCGCTGGAGCGAGGGGGCGTCGGTTTCTCGATCGGAGTTCGGGGGCCGTTTGGAACTCCCTGGCCTGTGGAAGCGTTGACGGTTGCGGCACCACCGTCGGACGTGATTCTGATTGCCGGCGGAATCGGGATCGCGCCGCTGCGGAGTGTGATCGGTTACCTCATGAAGAACCGCGATCGGGTTGGGCGAGTCGATGTCTTGTTTGGTGCACGCACCCCGCAGGACTTGATTTATACGGCCGAGCACAAGGTCTGGGCCGAACATGGCATTCACCTCCACACCACGGTTGATCGTGCCGACGCAAGCTGGGGTGGTCATGTCGGCGTCGTCACGTTGCTGCTGGAGCGACTTGCGATCCCGAATCCTCAGAGGACGATGCTGCTGACCTGTGGTCCGGAAGTGATGATGCGCTTCGTGGTCCAGGCGGCGGCTGCCCGCGGCGTACCCGAATCGAATGCTTGGGTCACCTTGGAACGAAACATGAACTGCGCGATCGGCCTGTGTGGCCATTGCCAACTGGGATCAGAATTCATCTGCAAGGATGGACCCGTCTTCCGCTACGACCGCATCTCGCCCTGGCTTCATGTACAAGGGGTATGAACATGAGCGTCGCCCAAACCAAGTCCACAGAGTCAAATGCCGCACCCCGCTTGGCGGTCTTCAAGTTCGCCTCGTGTGATGGATGCCAGCTGCAGATTTTGTCCTGCGAGGACGAACTCCTTGCGATTGCCGAGCGCGTCCAGCTCGTTCACTTCTTGGAAGCGTCAAGTCACGTCGAAGGTGGTCCCTACGACGTTGCCCTTGTCGAGGGATCGATCACGACCGCCGCGGATCGCGAACGAATCCGTCAAGTCCGCAAAGAGTCACGCTACCTGATCGCGATCGGAGCCTGCGCGACCGCAGGCGGAATTCAAGCGCTCAAGAACTGGGGTGACCATCACGAGTTCATACGGAGTGTGTATGCGGAGCCTTCGTACATCAAGACACTGGCGACCTCCACGTCGATCTCGGATCATGTCCAAGTCGACTTCGAACTTCGGGGTTGCCCCATCAATCGCTTTCAACTGTTGGAAGTGATTCAGGCTCTGCTGCGAGGTCAGCCACCTCGGACGCCGCACCACGGTGTCTGTATCGATTGCAAACGACAGGGCACGGTGTGCGTCGCCGTTGCTCAAGCAAAGCCATGTCTCGGCCCGGTCACGCAGTCCGGTTGTGGCGCCATCTGCCCATCGTTTGATCGCGGATGTTACGGATGCTTTGGTCCTGCCGGTCAAGCTAATTGCGAAAGCCTCTCCGATCACTTCATGCAGTGCGGTGGTTCACCCGCGGTGCTGGTACCACTGCTACGTAACTTCAATGCCGACGCCCCCGCTTTTCGCGAGGAGGGCGACCGAATTGACCCCCGCACTGACCAAGGACAAATACTGTGAAAAAGTCGACCACGCGACGAATCGAAGTGGGAGCGTTAACGCGAGTCGAGGGGGAGGGAGCCTTGCGCGTCGTGGTCGATGGCGATCGTATCAGCAGTGTCAATCTGGCCATCTACGAACCACCCCGATTTTTTGAGGCCTTGCTCGTCGGTCGCCCCCTGGAGGACGTTCCCGACATCACCGCCCGGATCTGTGGCATCTGTCCCGTCGCCTATCAGAACACTTCGATCTTCGCGCTCGAAAATGCTCTCGGCGTTTCGGTAACCCCAGAAATTCACCAACTGCGACGCTTGCTTTACTGTGCGGAGTGGATCGAAAGTCACGGCGTGCACATGCACTTGCTGAACATTCCCGACTTCTTTGATTGTCACAGCAGCATCGAGCTGGCGAAGCGGTTCCCCAAGGAAGTCACCCGCGGTCTGCGTTTGAAGAAGCACGGCAACGAATTGTTGGAAGCTCTCGGTGGTCGCGCCGTCCATCCCATCAACGTCACCGTCGGTGGGTTCTTTCGCGCCCGAGTCGCAAGCGGCTGCTGTCACTGGTTGAGGACTTCAAGTGGGGACTCGAAGCGTCGATCGATGTCGCACACTGGGTTGCCGGCTTTACGTTCCCCGAGTTCACCCAGCCCTATGAGATGGTCGCCCTGGGCCATCCTACAGAGTATCCAATGAATGAAGGGAACGTCGTTTCCACAGCGGGTCTGGACATCCCGCCGCGCGATTACGAAACGCACTTCGAAGAACGACAGGTCGAACACAGCACCGCACTCCAATCGGTTCGGCTCCCGGCAGGCAGTCCCTACTTCGTGGGCCCGCTGGCGCAGAATCAATCAGAATCGTGAACAGCTTTCACCCACCGCACGCCAGCTCTCGGACGACGTCGGCATCGCCTGGCCTTGCTTCAATCCCTATCAATCCATCGTGGCCCGCGCAATCGAAGCGGTGCATGCCTACGAAGAGGCCTTGCAAATCATCGACCAGTATCGAGAGCCGGAGGTCGCGCGAGTTCAATACGAACCTCGCGCGGGCGAGGGCATGGCCGCCACGGAGGCCCCACGCGGCTTGATCTATCATCGTTACAAAACGGATGATGAAGGTAGGATCACCTTTGCCAAGATCGTTCCCCCCACGTCACAGAACCAGGGCCAGATCGAATCGGACCTGCGGGGCTTGCTCCCCAGCCTGCTCCATCAAGACAATCCAGCCATTGGGCTTGCCTGCGAAAAATTGATTCGTAGTTACGATCCTTGCATCAGCTGTTCCACCCATTTTCTGAATCTGGAGCTGACGCGGCAATGACCGATGCCTCGCGACCCCTGGTGGTTGGAATCGGCAGTCCACATGGTGATGACCAGGCGGGATGGCTGGTGATCGAGCGACTCTCGAATCAGGTATCGAATGATTTGAATCTGCGAAAGGCGACCGTACCGCACAACCTGATGGACTGGACGGACCGGTGCGACGCCCTTCACATCATCGATGCATGTGATCGCGGAGAGGCGGTTACGCGTTTGGAGTTGTCCGACGACAGCGTGCTGGCGACGATTGACGAGCTGACGCGTTGCCAGAGTTCTCATCATTTCGGAATCGCCAAGGTGATTGAATTGGGCCGATTGCTGGACAAGTTGCCGCCGCGAATCGTGGTCTGGGCGATTCCCGGCCAGAACTTCGGACCAGGCCAACCAATGAGCGATCGATGCCAACAGCAAGTGATTCGTTGTGCCGAGCTCCTATCCGAGGAGCTGGTTCATGCATGAGCTCTCGTTGGTACGCAACCTGATCAAACAAGTTGAATCGATTGTCGCCGCCGAGGGTGGCAACGCGATCGAAATTGAAGTCGCCATCGGACCGCTATCGGGTGTCGAGCCGTTGCTGGTTCAGTCGGCCTTTGAACAACTTGCTCCCGCCTCGCAGGTTGGCGGCGCTCGGCTACGGATCGATCAACCTGAACTGCGGGCCCGCTGTCGCGAGTGCCAGCAGGAATTCGCCGTGGAAGGGTTTCTTTTTCAGTGTCCGGCCTGCCAAGGACGAATGGTCGATGTGACCAGCGGTGATGATTTTCGGCTGATGGGTATCTCCGTCGAGGAAGACGACCGAGCAGAATTCTCTAAAATTTGAATGATCAATCCATGAACACTCGCAGCGCCAGAACGATCACGGTCGATCGAGATGTACAACACGACCGAAAACGAGAAGCGGAAGAACTGCGTCGCTGGTTCACGACCAGGGGAACACTCGTCATCAACCTTGTTTCGTCGCCGGGTGCCGGCAAAACAAGTCTCCTGGAGGCGACGGCGCGTCATTTTCAATCCCAAGGGGTCAGCATGGCCGTCTTGGTGGGAGACATCGCGACGGAGCGGGATGCCGATCGGTTGCGACCGCTCGTTCCGGTGGAACAGCTGACCACGGGTGGCGCTTGCCACCTGGAACTTGGATTGATCCGTCGCGGTCTCGCTTCCCTTCCTGATCAGGCGGTGGACTTGCTGTTCATTGAAAACATTGGCAACCTCGTTTGTCCTGCCTCGCATGACCTTGCCGAACATCGACGCGTCGTGTTGCTGAGCACGACCGAAGGAGACGACAAACCAGCCAAGTACCCGAAGATGTTTCGCACCAGCCATGCCATGTTGATTTCCAAGTGCGACCTCCTTCCCCACGTCCCCTTCTCTGTCGATGCGGCGACCGAGGATGCGCAGCGAGTCAACGGTGAGATCGAAGTGATGCAGGTCTGCTCGCTATCCGGTGAGGGAGTCGACAATTGGTGTGGTTGGCTCCAACGGCAACGTGAGTCTCTGCTCTCGGGAGCCGAGCTCTGATGGCCGTCCGAGTGCGCAGCCCAAGGGATCGCAGTCTCCTCAGGAGAACCATCAAGCTGAGCGGCACGGTACAAGGCCTGGGAGTACGCCCCTCGGTAGCGAGATTAGCAAGATCGCTGGGACTTCATGGAAGCGTTTGGAATGACCAGGAAGGTGTTTGCATCGACATCTTCGGCGCGGATTCAGCGATCTCCAGCTTCCTGCGGATGCTGTGTCGATCCATTCCAGCGGCCTTCACCATTGAAATGGGTGAGTCCATCGCACCTGGTGAAGTGCCTGACACTTTTGAGATCAGGGCCAGTCTCGAAGCTGGTCCGACCAAGACGAGCGTTCCTCCGGATCGAAGGACATGTGATTCCTGTCTTGCTGAGCTGGATGACCCGTCGAATCGCCGGCATGACTATCCATTCATCAGCTGCACTCACTGCGGCCCGCGCTATTCGATCTTGCAGTCGATGCCATACGACCGACGACGGACCAGCATGGCAAGTTTTGCGATGTGCGAACGTTGCCTTGCCGAGTACGAAGATCCGGATGACCGTCGATTCCACTCGCAAACGAACTGCTGTCCCGACTGTGGTCCGCGCTGCTGGTCCGACGACGGCTCGGGGCAACGGGTGTGCTTTGCAGCCGAAGCCTTGCGGCAAGCGGAGGGGGTGATTCGCCAAGGGGGCATCCTCGCCCTCAAGGGCATTGGCGGGTATCAGCTGATCTGTGACGCCACCAACGAAGAGGCGATTGTTCGGCTGCGAGATGTCAAGCATCGGCCTCGTAAACCGGTGGCGATAATGATTGGTGCCCTGGAGCAGGCGACACAAATCGCATCGATGTCACCACAAGAAATGGGTGCAATGCAAAGCGCCGCCGGTCCGATCGTGATCGTACGAGCACGCACCGATTATCGCTTCGCCGATCTCTTTACGCGACGGGTTCACCCTGGCCTGCGAGATGTCGGCCTGATGTTACCGACGACGCCTCTGCATCATTGGCTATGCAGACGACTCGAGATCCCATTGGTGGTCAGCAGTGGAAATCGTGAGGGCGAACCTTTGGTTTATCAAGTCGACGAAGCGGCCACGCGATTGAGCGGGTTGGCGGACTTGCAGCTGCATCACGATCGCGAGATCATCCGCCCGATCGACGATGGGGTCGTTCGCCAAATCGCCGGCCGAATGGTGACGCTGCGAGCTGGTCGAGGGCTTGCTCCGATCACCATTCCAATGGACTCTCGAACTTCGGCGCTGGCGACCGGCGGTCATCAGAAGGTTGCGGTTGCCCTTTGCAACGGCCATCAATCGGTGTTGGGACCACACATTGGTGACATGGACACGGCCGAGACAAGGCAAAGATACGTCGAGCAGACCGAATCCCTTTGCCAGCTCTATTCGAGTACGCCCGTCTGTGCGAGTACCCGATCGGCGACCGTTCACGACCTGCATCCCGAGTACTTCACGACTCGATGGGCGGAGCAGTCCGATCGTCAACGTTCCGATTCGGAGAGGGATCGGTCTTGCGAGCAGGAATCATTCTCCCGCGGGAGTGGCGGGCCCAAGCGAGGAGAGGGGCAATCGGGTCGAACCACGTCCTTGGCCGTCCAACACCATCACGCTCACGTGGTCTCGGGGATGGCCGAACATGGTTGGCTTGATCGCACCGTGCTGGGGATCTCGATGGATGGGACGGGACTTGGAAGCGACGGATCGATCTGGGGTGGCGAGATCCTTCGTTGCTCTGCCAGCGAATTTGAACGGGTCGGTCACCTGCTTCCCTTTCCACTGCCCGGCGGCGAGGCAGCGATTCGCGATCCCCGTCGGGTTGCCTTGGCACTGATCGCAGCGGCGATGGGAACGGAAGCCTTGCAGGACGAGAATCTGCTTGGAATTGATTTTGCACAGACACAGAGTCTGATTCAGCTCCTCTCGAACGTGACCTGGTGCCCGATCACGACGAGTGTGGGGCGGCTATTCGATGGGGTGGCGTCGATCGCATTGCACGAGGCCAACTGCAGCTACGAGGGTGAACTGGCGATGCGACTCGAGGCGATCTGCGATTGGGACGACCGGGAGATCTATGCCTTTGCCATCTCCGATTCCCAACCCTTTGAACTCGACTGGCGACCGATGATTCGCCAACTTGTCCACGATCGAAGTGCTGGGCTGGCCGCCGGAGCGATGGCGATGCGTTTTCACCGCGGGCTAGCGCATGGGATCGTCTCCCTCATCCATCGCTTTGCCTCGCTGCCGATCATCCTCGCCGGTGGCGTGTTCCAAAATCGCGTGCTTGTCGAGCTGATTTTTGATCAGGTGCCAGCCGATCGTGAGCTCGAGATCCCATGTAGAATCCCCCCGAACGATGGCGGACTGGCAGCCGGTCAATTGGCGGTTTTCCAACGTGCTCGCTTAACAAGAAGACCACCATGTGTTTAGGAGTCCGATCATGTGTTTAGGAGTCCCGGGCCGAATCGTCCGCTGGATCGATCGTGATGAAACCTTTGCTCGGGCTGAGGTGGAGTTCGATGGCGTCCGTCGCGAGTGCCACATGGCCTGCGTTCCCTCCGCGAGCGAAGGAGATTACGTCATTGTTCACGCCGGCATCGCCATCTGTCAGGTCGATGCTGGTGAGGCAGAGCGTGTTCTAGACGAACTCAGGCGTCTCGAATTGTTGGAGTCATGGCAAGACGAAGAAGTCAGCGAAGCGGAGAATCACGAGTGAAGTACTTGGATGAATTTCGCGATCCTCAGCTGGCCGCTCGATTGCTCTCGGAGATTCGAGCCAACGCATCAAGACGCTGGGTACTGATGGATGTTTGTGGTGGCCAGACACACAGCCTGCTTCGCCACGGAATCGAAGACGCGTTACTCGATAAGGTAGAACTGATTCATGGTCCGGGATGTCCCGTGTGCGTCACGCCGCCCCAAGCGATCGACTTGGCCCAGACGTTGGCCCGGCAAGAGGGTGTGACGCTGACGACGTTCGCCGACATGCTCAGGGTTCCAGGAAGCTTCGGTTCTCTGATGGAGACCAGGTCTCAAGGCGGAAGCGTGCAAGCAGTCTACGCGCCGACCGATGCGGTCCGCCTGGCACGAGAGAATCCTGATCAACAGTACGTTTTCTTCGCCGTGGGATTTGAGACAACCGCGCCGGCAACCGCACTGGCCGTGTTGCAGGCTGCACAACTAGCTTTGGACAACTTCAGTTTATTGGTTTCTCACGTCTGCGTGCTCCCGGCCATGGAAGCGTTGATGACGGCCGAAGACAACCGCGTTCAAGGTTTCCTAGCAGCAGGACACGTCTGCACCGTCGTCGGATTCGAAGACTACCCGGCTTTCGCCCAGCGATACGGTGTGCCTGTCGTGATCGCAGGTTTCGAACCGATCGACTTGCTGATGGCCATCAATCAATGTGTTGGGCTCTTGGAAGCCGATGATCCTTGTGTGGTCAACTGCTATGGACGAAGCGCCGGGCTTCGGGCAATGAGGCGGCCCAGTCGGTGCTCGACCAGGTCTATGAAACCGTCGATTCCGATTGGCGAGGTTTTGGCATGATTCGCGCGGGCGGATTGCAACTGCGGCAGGCCTACTCCCATTTCGACGCCAGGCATCGGTTCTCTCACCTCTCGGTATTGCCGGTCGTCGAAAACACTCCGTGCCGAAGTGCTGATGTACTGGCCGGCCGCATCAAACCGCCCGAGTGCGATCAGTTTGCTCGAGCCTGTCGTCCCGATTCGCCGCTTGGGGCCCCCATGGTCTCGAGCGAGGGAGCATGTGCGGCCTACATGCGGTACCGCGGCACATCACTTGAAGCGAGTACGGGCAAGGGTGCTGTGTGGGACCAGCCATCATCACAACCATCGGCGAGAATCGATCGATGAAACCCGACCCCAAGGATCAACCTGCTGTATCGATCAGCTGTGCGATTCCGAGCAGCTCTTCTGATCGTGTGATGCTGTCCCATGGTGAGGGTGGGCGACAGATGCGGCGGCTCATTCGAGATACGATCGCGCCAATCCTTGGATTGACCGAAGACCTGGGTGACGCTGCCAACATTGGTACCATCGATGGGGAGGTCGTGATCACGACGGACAGTTACGTGGTGTCTCCCTTGGTTTTTCCAGGTGGTGATATCGGCTCGCTTGCTGTCTATGGGACCGTCAATGACTTGGCGATGGCAGGAGCCAAACCGTTGCGGCTCACCCTGTCGTTGATCATGGAGGACGGTCTTCCCATGTCAGTCTTGAGAGAGGTGTTGGAGAAGATTGCCGCTGCGGCGAGAGAGTGCGAGGTGACCATTGTCGCGGGAGACACCAAAGTCGTCCCGGCGGGCGCCGCAGATGGCATCTTTATCAACACCTGTGGAGTCGGGGTCTTACGACCCGATGCGCCCAGGGGTCCCCGTTCGATCTGCCCGGGTGATTCCTTGATCGTGAGTGGTCCGATTGGGCAACATGGGATCGCCGTTCTTTCGGCGCGCGACAAGCTTGGCTTTTCGCCGGAGCCGCATTCCGATTGTGGACCGCTCGATCAATCCGCCCTCGCGCTACAGGCAGAACTCGGTTCGAAACTTCGTGCGATGCGAGACGCGACGCGGGGGGGTGTCGCCGCCGTGCTGCATGAGTGGGCCGAACTCTCGGCATTGACAATGTCGATCAAGGAATCCTCCATTCCGGTTACGGCCGAAGTGCGCGGCGTCTGCGAACTACTCGGTCTTGATCCCCTTCACGTCGCCAATGAAGGAACGTTTGTCGCGGCGATCGCCATGGGCTGCGAAGAGCGGGCAATGGCACTCCTGCGGCGCGCCACGCCCACGCGAGGCGCCTGCGTGATCGGAACCGTGCTGCCCGGTAGCACTTCGCCTGTGGTAATCGAAGGCATCTTGGGCACGCACCGCGCGGTCGATGAGCCGACCGGTGCCCCCCTGCCGAGAATCTGCTGAGAAAACGGATCAACATTGCGATCTCGAATTCGCAGCAGAGCCCTCCCTCCTGAAATGGACTTTACCGCTGGAAAAGGGGTCAGGCCCCAATAGCCGCAAGCGGCCCGAAGGGTGCTTCGCACTATTGGGGCCTGACCCCTTTTCCAGCAACACACATGAAAAATGAAAACGCTCTAGGAAGTCGGATTGGGGGTGCGGAGGACCAGCACCGGACAATGGGCCAGGCGCACGACTCGCTCGGCCACCGAACCGAGGAGCATGTGCTTGAAGAGTCCATAGCCATGCGATGGAATCACGATCAGATCGGCTCCTTCGCGCTCGGCAAAGGCGGCGATTTCTCGCCCCGCGTCCCCGACCACGGCGTGAACGTGGACTCCCTTGTATTTCTCGCCCACAAGTTTCTTTTTCAGGAACTCTTCGGTGGAACTGATCCGTTCAGCATCGGTGACGGTGCCGTAGAGATTGCCGGGTTCCATCGTCGAAAGCTCCGTCAGCACGTGGATCACGTGAACCTCTCCGCCCTGACCGGCAATCTCGATCGCCCGATCAAGGGCAGCATAGGAAAGGTCGCTGAAATCGAGGGGCACGACCGTGCGTGCTGGGCTCAGTCCGGCCATGAGTGTTTCTCCGATAGGTGGTGACTTTCGACCGACAAGAAGGGATGCCAACTTCGCTTGACCCAGACAAAGTTGCCGATTGGGTCGAAGACGCAAAGCGGATGCCGTGACGACCGGCTGCTGACCACATCTTGCCAACTGCGTTTCATCTTGGAGCGGAATTCGTGGGATCCACGTCGTGCCGGTCCGCCCTTACGGCCGCCCACGCTGTGCGGTGGGACGCGCGAAATCATCCATTGAGCCAGAAAATGAGCCCATTCGCACACCTTGCTGTGGGATTGTTGTTTTACCGTAACGAATATGCGGGTGGTACACCGCCGCCCAGGAAAATCCACGCCCGAACATGCATTGAGTCGATAGGCCATTGCAGTGGAACGGTGCGCGAGGCTCGATATTCTCGGTCGCACGATTGCGACTCTAACGATCAGGAAGACATTAAGATGAATCGAGGGTTTGCGGCTTTGATTGCCGCCATCGCATTGGTAGGGTTAACGGCTTCAAAATCTGAGGCGTTTGGGTTGTTTCATTCCGGCTGCGACAGCGGTTGCTGCGACGCGTCGTGCGATGGGTCGAGCCCAGCAGGCCTGTGCTGCGACGTCGCCGGGCTGTGCTGCGACGCATCGGATAGTTGCGATGCATGCGATGCTTGTGGCGGGTGTGGAAGCCTTTGTTCTTGCCTGGGCGACATGAAGCTTTTGGGTTGCTTGAAGCCCAGCGATCACTGTTTTGATGACTTCATCAGCCCGATGATCAACTTCGTCTTCTTCGAAGACCCACGGACACTGACGGAAATTCGTCCGATCTATGTCTATCATCAGACTCCGGACCGCGTTGGCACATTGGGTGTCCCAGGTGGGGACATCAATCTTTGGGCGGTACAAATTCGCTTGGCGCTGACCGAACGACTGAGCTTGATTGCCACAAAGGACGGCTACATTGTTGAAAACGTTCAAGAAGGCCCCCTCGATGACTTGCTCGATGACGGCTGGGCCGCGGTCAGCGCTGGTTTGAAGTACAACATCTGCCGCGACACCTGCCGCGGACGACTCGCCTCGGTCGGCTTCACCTATGAGATGCCAGTGGGTTCGCGACGAGCTCTCCAAGATATTGGTGATGGCGAGTTCCACTTGTTCGCCTCTGGCGCACAGCGTTTGTATGGTGGCAATGCTCACTACATGACCAGCATTGGACTTCGCCTTCCTGTGGACAACGACGTTCAAACGACGTCCTTTCAGTGGTCGAACCACTTCGACGTTCGCCTGACCGAGAAAGTTTACTTCGTGTCGGAAGCGGCCTGGTGGCACTGGATCAGCTCCGCCGATACAGGACTCCCTTTGGGTGTGGCTGGTCAGGACCTGTTCAACCTGTCGGCCACGAACGTCGCAGGCAACGACTTGATCACCAAGAACTTTGGCCTCAAGTACAAGCCGAACCGCAACATGGAATTGGGGATCGCCTACGAATTCCCAATCACTGGGCGTCACGACGTGATCGACAATCGATTGCAAGTCGATTTGATTCTCCGTCGCTAAGGGAGGCTGATCGAGTCTGACTCCGCTCGATCATCCGTCATCCTGGCAGCCCATTTCACCAGACTCCTGCGAGGCAGACTCGCAGGAGTCTTTTTCGTGGTCGAGCCCAATGGGTGCCCGGGTGAGTCCCCGTTGGGGTCACGGTGGGGGGTCACGCTACCGTATTATTTGGCGCTTTGGCACGGTGCATGCTGAACTAGGCTCTCCCAGGCTGTGAGTTTTTCGACATGCAGTGAACTACCGTAGGGGGAGTCTCTCCGAGACTCGCACAAATCGCAGCAAAGCTGCGTGAATCCGCCTTGGAAATGCGGACCTACGATAGGGCGAGTCGATAATTTTCACAGTCTCTCCGTGTCCAGAATCGCTGGGAGGTTGAAAAATGAGTCGTCTACGCACACTTCATGAACTTCATGAGAAGCATGAGAACCTGTGGTGGATCGTTCTCGGAGCGATCGCCCTGGTAGGGCTGCTGCTGTTCGCAGGAACCGTGATGGCATGGTTGCTTTAGATGGGGCGAGAACTGACGGTTTTTGAGCGGGCTGCAAAAAGACCCTGGTGCTTGCTGTGGGTCTGCATTTTCATGGCGGACCTTCGCAGCTTTGCGACGTTACTTGCGAGCCTCGGAGAGACTCGCCTACGTTAGGCTGCTGCTAATTGGGTTCGGGGCCACGACAGACCAAGATTGGGCAGGGGCAATGATGGAGCACCCATTCGCATACGCTCCCCACCATCCAGCGACTCAACCCGTGACGGGCGTGCGTCCCCATCACCACGAGTTCACTGTCCAGACTCGTCGCCAAGTCAATGATGTCCTGGCCAGGCTTGCCTCCGGTCACATGAAGTCGCACGCGCTCGGTCGGTAAATCGATGGGCAGCGACGCCAAGTCCTGCTTGATCCGCTGTTCGGGAATCCCTTCGGCAAATGGTATTGGGGGTCCCTCGGGTGCATACTCCCGTCCCGGCTGCCAGACATGCAGCAGGTCGAGAACTGCGTCGCGAGATTGAGCCTGCTGGATCGCGAGGGGCAATGCAGCAAGACTCGCCGAATCGAAATCGATCGGACAGAGAACGGAACGTGATTTCATCGACAGATTTCCCTCACTCTTGCTTTCCAGCTGGCGGCGAACGCCTAAGAACCTATCCGAAGAGGAATCTGACCCTCTCCGGCCAGGGTCAGACCCCTTTTCGGATAGGTTCTTCGATTCGTCAATCTCGAGAGATGGTTGCCCAAACCCCTTTCGCCCCCGGCGGAAACTGGGGAAAGCGACAATCATGCAAATCGAATACCGCCTGAACTTTCTCGTGGCGGGTACCCCTCAACGCCTTCATGGATCGAAGTCAAGTCGCGAAAATGCGCGCCATAGCGGCCACAGCGTGCGTGCTCGCGCGCTCGGCTGTATCCTTTGTGGAAACGATGCGGCACATTGATCTGGCACTGCGATTGCTGGATGGTTTGGACACCACTTGAGGAGTTTTCTAGATGAAGAAAGTGTTACTAGCGACGGATGGCTCAAAATGCGCGGAGGAAGCTGCTTGGTTTCTGTCTCATCTTCCGCACGCCGAGAAGGTGGAGTTGTATGTAGTGACGGTGCTTCAGATCCCCTCCGGCAACCATCGGTACCTGTCCCCTCATGCTGTTTCAGAGTGCGTCGACCGAGAGCGAGCGACTGCGGCCGAAGCGTATGAGCGGATCGTCAAGATGTTTGAAGGGGCCAACGTTTCGTTGCAGCACCTTTCTTGTGAAGGTCACCGTGGGCAATCGATTGTGGATGCGGCAGACGAAATCGGTGCTGACTTGACGGTGGTGGGTGCACGCGGGCATTCAGTTGTCCGACGACTGCTGCTGGGTAGCACCAGCGACTATGTGGCGACGCACTCAGCTTGCAGTGTGCTGGTCGTACGTCCAACGGGACTTCGTGAGAAACCGCGGCCGATTCGGGTCGCTATCGGTTTCGAGGACTCCGAAGCGGCCCATGCGGCGCTGCACGAGTTCACAGAAACGCGATGGGGACGTCAGAGCGACGTGCACGTGGTATCGGTGGTCTCGTATGTTTCTGCCTTCCTCAACGAAATGATCGTCGAAGCGGACGAGATCAAAGCGGCCGCAAACAAATCGGTCAATGCTGCGGCGGACGAACTGCGGCGGGCAGCGCCCAACGTGCAAGCCCACTTGGTCGAGAGCGATCACATCGGAGAAGGCTTGACCGAATTCGTGGAGGAGCACAAGTGCGATCTGCTGGTCATCGGAGAAACTCCGCACTCGGCGTTGGGGCGGGTGGTCCTAGGCAGCGTCTCACGTTTTGTTTTGCGGCACGCGCCGTGCAGCGTTTGGATCGCGAGAAACAATCGTGCACCAGGGGGATCGGCTGCAAGGAATCCAACCACATAGATATCCTGCATTGAGGAAGCCAGCTTCATGAAACGCTTCAAGAACATTCTGTTATACGCCGGCATGGAGCAAAACGATGCGTCTGTGAACCGAGCGATCCAGTTGGCGATCGAGAACCGGGCGCAGCTGACCATGATGGATGTGGTCAAGCCGATTCCGCGTGCTCTGGGAATCTTGACCGACGTCGTCAATAGTGATGAGATGCAACGGCTCGTGGTCCAGGATCATCGCGAAAAGTTGTTAGCGATCGCTGGTGATTACCTGGATACCGGGATCACCATCGATGTCCTGGTTACCAGTGGCGACCCAGCAACGGAAATCGTGCGTCAGGTCTTGTCGGGTGATCACGACCTGGTGATCAAAGCCGTCAACGGTGAGGCCAGTGGAGCACGACTGTTCGGCAGCATCTCCCGCTCGTTGCTGCGGATCTGTCCCTGTCCGGTATGGCTGTTGAAGCCCGAAATTCACGGTGAATTCGATGTGGTTCTGGCAGCGGTCGACATGGAGGATGACGACGAGGCGCACGCGAGCCTCAATCGCGAAATCCTCGAACTCGGTCACTCCATCGCGCAGCGCGAGCACGCCAAACTGCACATTGTCAGTGTCTGGGACCTGTGGATGGAAAACTCCCTTCGCCGTCGAGCCGGTGATGAGGAGGTTGATGCCTCTTTGGCGACTCATGAAGAAACCGTGCGGCGAAAACTAGATCAGTTCCTGAGGCCGTTTCAAGCCACTCACGAATCCCCAGAGGTTCATCTTCGCCGCGGATGTGCCGCCAGCATCGTCCGCAGCGTTGCGGATGAGATTCAAGCCGATCTGTTGGTGATGGGCACGGTCTGCCGTACTGGCGCAGCCGGCTTCTTGATCGGCAATACCGCTGAGACGATACTCGGCGACATCACTTGTTCCGTCTTGGCTCTCAAGCCAGATGGTTTTCTTTCACCCGTTGAACTTGCCGTCGGTGGCTAGATCCGGATGGGCTGCGAAACAACGTTGGGCAACCACAACTTCTCTTCAACACGTTCCCGCTGAAAGGTCTTGTATGAAACGCGTGATCTCATTGGTCTTGATTGGATTGTTCCTGATTGCGATCGGCGGCACTGCCAAGAGTGATCCGCCGGAAAAGTCGGACAGCGAAGGCTCCAATCTGCATCCGCTGATGCAAATGAAGTTGGATAAGTCCAAGGAGATCCTGGAAGGCCTCACGCTGGAGGATTTCGACAAGATCGGACGCAATGCCCGCTCGCTGAGACTGCTCAGCACCGAGAGCGGGTGGAATGTCGTTCAAACGGAGGAATACGCGACTCAAAGCCGTGACTTCCAACGGACATGCGACTTGATCTCCGAAGCAGCCAAAGAAAAGGACATCAGCCGGGCCACACTTGGCTACGTCGCGATGACTGTTCGCTGCGTCGAATGCCATGCCTACATGCGCAAGCACAAAGCCGAATCATCGAAACGTTAGCCGACATTCTCAGTCCACATCTCGCAGAATCTTGTGGCAGCTGACACAGCTGATCGTCAGTTGCTGGAAACCCATCGCGGCTCCGTCAAGGTTATCGGCTTTGGCGTTGCGTAGGATTTCCGCATTGGCAAACTCAAAAGCTTGGAACTGAGCTCGGTATCCCGGCTTGCGATTGCGAACCCAACCTTCGATTCGCGAGACCACACGCATCTGCTCCGCCTTCTCTGCCACGATCTCCAAGTCTCCGACTGCCAGGCCTCGCAGGATCTCTTGCGTGTATTCCAGCTTTTTCTCCATCCAAAAACTCACGGGCTTATCCGCATCTTCATGCCCCTTGCCCCCTTCCGTCTGCGCCTCGGCCGCGGCCTTGGCAGGCTCATCCGCTGAGACCCTGCTCGGTTCAATGGTCATCGGCACCAGAATGGAACCCATCAACAAGCAAACGACGGTCTTCATGTAGCACATCATCGATTCTCTCCTTCCACGGCGGGACTGCGCTGGCACAACATCGCCCACAGTATTCCCTTTCGTCGTTTCTCAAGCAATTCCAGTGCCGCACGCCCCCAATCACGACGCTCAAAACCTGTACGATGGACTTCCAAGTCCGTCGGCGACGATGAGACGCTCAAAACCTGTACGATGGACTTCCAAGTCCGTCGGCGATGAAGAGACGCTCAAAACCTGTACGATGGACTTCCAAGTCCGTCGGCGATGAAGAGACGCTCAAAACCTGTACGATGGACTTCCAAGTCCGTCGGCGACGATGAGACGCTCAAAACCTGTACGATGGACTTCCAAGTCCGTCGGCGACGATGAGACGCTCAAAACCTGTACGATGGACTTCCAAGTCCGTCGGCGATGAATCGGCCGTGTGACCGACGGACTTGGAAGTCCATCGTACAGGGGGCAGCGAGACACCTTGGCCATACCACCGTCCAGTCCCAACGACTCGGAATTGAACTCAAGCGATCCCCTTTCATTGGCCGATGCTCTCCGCCGCGTGGAAGCCTACCCTTGCTGCGCAGCGACTTCCCCGGTCGTGGTCCACGAGACTCACGCCTCTTGGGTCTTCCTGGCTGGCGAGTATGCCTACAAGGTCAAGAAGCCGATCACAACCAGCTTTCTTGACTACGGGACGCTGGCCAAACGCGAGCAATGTTGTGATCAGGAATTTCGACTGAATCGTCGCTACGCCACCGATCTCTACCTTGGCGTGGTGCCAATCACATCCGAGCGCGGAACCGTTCAAGTGGAAGGCTCCGGGGAGATCATTGAGTTCGCGGTCAAGATGCGACGATTCCCAGAAGACGCGTTGCTCAGCCAGCGATTGGACTCGGGAAAGATCGCGAACGAAGAAGTCTTTCAGCTTGCAGCGACCGTCGCCGAATTCCACGAGCATGCGGCGCCATCGGGCTCCGATCAGCGCTGGGGATCGCCGAGCATCGTCCTGAAGGAGGCGACCGACAACTTCCACGATCTGCGAGCCACCTTTCGCTCAAGTCCACAGGATGCGCCTGGCGGCAGCGCCTCGACCAGCTTCAGACGTGGACCGAGCAGGCCCATGAGCAGCTTGAGCCGAACCTGGTTCAGCGCCGCGAGCATGGCTTCATCCGCGAGTGTCATGGTGACCTGCACCTGGCCAACGTGATTCAGTGGCGCGGGAGCTGGACCCCTTTTGACGGCATTGAGTTCAATGAAGAGTTTCGCTGGATCGACGTCCTCAGCGATGCGGCTTTTCTCGCGATGGACTTTGCCGCCCAGGGACATCTTGATCTAGGACGCAGTTTCATCAGCGCTTATCTAGCGCAAACCGGCGACTACACGTCCGTGCCATTGTTGCGTTGGTATCTCGCCTACCGAGCGATGGTGCGAGCGAAAGTCGCAGCATTTCGATCTTCGCAGCCCGCACAATCGCCGCAGGCTCAGCAAAGAGAGCGGCAGGAGTGTATTGATCACATCGAACTCGCTTGTCAGCTTTCAAGAACGACTCCGCCCCGACTTTGGATCACGCATGGGTTGAGCGGGAGTGGCAAGACGACGGGGTCGGAAATCATCGTCCAGAATCGCGGCGCCATTCGACTTCGCTCGGATATCGAGCGAAAACGCCTGTTCGGTTTGCGACCGACGCAACGGCCAAGTGGCCCGATGCGAGCGCAGGTCTACAGTCCCGAGGCGACCGAGCGAACCTACCAGCGACTGCAGCAGCTCGCCACGACGTTGCTAAGGGGTGGTGACTCCGTCGTCGTCGACGCGACCTTTTTACGCAAGCGTGATCGCGATCGGTTTCGCATGCTCGCCGTACAACAGGGCGTGCCGTTTGGAATCCTCTCCTTCACCGCCGAAACCGCGGAACTGGAGCGCAGGATCACGGCGAGAACTGAACGAGATCGCGACGCGTCCGACGCCGACCTCGAGGTCCTCCGCCGACAACGCTCCAGCATGGATCCGCTTTCTGAGGAGGAAATGAGCTACATTGTCGATCGAGTCGCCAGATCGTAGCCAGGCCTCCTGCAGGCTGTGAATTTTTTGAGCTTCCGTGCCCGACGGTCGGCGAGACTCACCGAGCCACCTTGACATTCAACGCCCGTGGAAACAGCTTGCGAAGACACCGTTTCTGAAGCAACTTCGGATCAACCATGGTGGTTTCCCAGAGCTTGGGCTTTCGGTCTGTTGATCTTGATGGTCGCCACCTGGTCTCTCTGGTTTCCCAGTGCGGGGTCGGAGATGCCACTCGTTCCTCTTCTCCTTTTCCTCCCGCAAGACTGGTTCCTTCTGACTTGGTTGGCCGACCTGGTTTCGAGCGTGCAACTGGTCTCCCTCGCGCTAGTGATCGTGGCACCGGCCCGATACCACCGTGCCTGGTGGCTGGTCGCCGGGTCACTACTGTTAGGCTTCATGATCGATCAGCACCGACTGCAACCGTGGGCGTACCAGTCCTCGATCTATGCGATGGTGTTTGCCTCGATGGACCGATTCATGGCCAGGCGTTGGCTGATTCCGTTGGCAGCAAGCGTCTATCTTTACAGTGCCGCCGGCAAATTCGACTTCCAGTTCGCCCACACGGTGGGACAAGACTTCCTGCAGGCTGCAACGGGGATCGTTGGCGGAATCCCCGGTGACCCCAGCGAGGTTCTTCGTGCGCAGGCTGGCCCTTCTTTTTCCGGCGGTCGAGTTTGCGGCCGGAGTTGGCCTGCTGATTCCCGGCACGCGACGTGGGGCGGCAGTCTTGGTGATGGCGATGCACGTCTGCCTGATCGCGATCCTTGGTCCGTGGAACCTCAATCACAGCCTTGGTGTACTGCTGTGGAACCTGCTCCTTCTCGCGCAGGCCTACCTGCTTCTGTTTCAGAAACCGGTGTTAACATCTTCGCCGAAGTCGTCTGAAACGTTGTCCGCATCCTCGACACCGCGACTTGTGCTCGGCTTGGTTCGTGTGATCGTTGTCATTGCGATCTTGGCTCCGCTGTTGGAACGGCGTGGCTACTGGGACCATTGGACCTCTTGGTCGCTCTACTCGCCCCACACAAGCTACGTCGATGTGGAGATCCATCAATCGGCGATCGAGCGGTTGAGTCCGACGCTGACCGAATGTCTTGAGTCCGATACCAACGGCGACGGCTGGGCCCTGGTTGACCTGGGTCGCTGGTCGCTGAAGACACAGGGCGTGCCCATCTATCCACAGGCCCGTTACCAACTGGGACTCGCCGACGCGATTGCCAGCCGCTACCAACTCAACGACGAGATTCGCGCCCGATTCTCTGGAGTCGCCGATCGTCTTTCTGGCCAGCGAGAACGCCAGATGATGGGCAATCGCCGTGAAATCGAGGCCGCAGCCCAGCAGTTCTGGATGTTGCCCAGGAAGCCTGCCACGACACGCGAGACCGGAATCACCGGAGGCCCTCGATCGGACTAGCTGGACAGCGCTAGTTTCGATCTTTTGCCATGTCACTCAAGGCGAATTTTTGGATGGAACGGCTACCTGTAGCCGAGCCTCGCCGAGGCTCGGATTTTCACGGCAAAGCCGCCTGGAATGACGGTCTCGGAGAGACCGCCCTACAGTCAAGTGGCGCTGTCCAGCTAAAGTCCACCGATGGCAGACGGTACCACTCAGGTATCTCCCTGAGGATGAATTTCTGAATGGTGTAGGCAACGGGCGCTATTCGTTTTCA
Organism: Pirellulaceae bacterium; assembly: GCA_963767665.1. GTDB lineage: Bacteria > Planctomycetota > Planctomycetia > Pirellulales > Pirellulaceae > Rubripirellula. The sequence continues at coordinate 439,338 of CAVYFC010000008.1, read as the reverse complement.
ATCGCTTTGACAATCTCTTGCGTGACAATATCGAGACCGTCATTCAGTTGCCGATCGGAAATCACCAGCGGCATCAAGAACCGAATCACGTTGCCATGAATGCCCGCGCCAGAATCAGGAGCCCGCGTGAAACACAGGCTTTCAGGATCTGCGAAGTCAAATCCGCCGCTGGAGCGTGCGGACTGCCCTCATGAACAAACTCGACTCCAACCATAGCCCCCAATCCACGCACGTCTCCGATATGACTTGGGAAACGCGATTGGAGTGCTCGAAGTCGTTGAGCGACTGTCTTTCCGATTTCCGACGCACGTTCATTGAGATTCAGCTCTTCCATCAACTTGATGGTGGCGAGTGAAGCGGCGCAGGCGACTGGATTGCCGCCATACGTGCCACCGATTGTTCCTACACGAGCAGCGTCCATGACCTCGGCGCGGCCCATCACGGCGCCGATTGGCAATCCGCCCCCCATCGATTTGGCCCAGGTCGAGATATCGGGCAGCACGTCGTAGTGCTCATAGGCTGCCCAGCGACCAGTCCGACAGAAGCCAGATTGAACCTCGTCAAGGATCAGCAAAATGCCGTGCTGATGGCACAGCTCTCGTAAGCCCTTGAGATAGGCCACCGGTGCAGGGACAAATCCCCCTTCGCCTTGAACGGGCTCCAGAATCACTGCTGCAACTTGCTCGGCGGCGACTGTATTGAGCAGCGATTCACGGAAGCGATTGAGTTCGCGTTGGACGAAGGCTGCTTCGCTGAGACCGTCTTCGTAGTGATAGAAATTGGGGAACGGCAGCCGATAGACTTCGGGCGCATAAGGACCGCATCCGATCTTGTAGCCAGACTTACTCGTCAACGACATGGCCATCATGGTGCGGCCGTGAAAACCCTCGGTGTAGCAGATGATCGCCGATCGACCCGTGGCTTGGCGGGCGATCTTGATAGCGTTCTCCACCGCTTCCGCACCAGTGTTGACGAGCATCGTCTTCGTGTGACTTGTCTTCGCAGGATCATCGTGCGGAAGTAGCTCAGCCAACTTTTCGCACAGAGCGACATAGGGCTCGTAGGTGGCCACCTGAAAACAGGTGTGCAATAGCTGGTTGGCTTGCTCGGTGATCGCCTGGATCACGCTTGGCTGGCAATGCCCGACGTTCATGACTCCGATGCCTCCGGCAAAGTCAATCACTTCACGGCCACTTGGGTCCCACAGGGACGCACCCGAGCCAGATGCTGCAATCAGCGGAGTGACCATTGAAATACCGCGCGGTGTTACCGCAGCTCGTCGAGCGATCAAGTCGGCGGGCTTCTTCATGGACTGGTTCTTGGTTGGAGCGGACGGTTCGAGGAGCGAGGCTGGGTTCCGGGCAACCCGACGCGTCAATCAGATGCAAACGACCCGGAAAACTCGCCGCGCCCTGTGTGATTGATATATTAAACACTCCTCTCTACATTTATGGCAATAGATGGTAGCAATATCGCCTTTACTGCCCTCGGTGCTAAATATGTTGAACGGTAAGTCTGACGTGGCGAGTTCAGCCTTGGACGAGTCTGAATCGGGGAACTCCGATGTTGGGACTCGGATTCGCCGTTTGCGGCAAGCCCATGGCCAGTCCCAGCGTGAACTTGCCAAGCAAGCGGGTGTGACCAACGGTGCGATTTCGATGATCGAGCAGAATCGAGTGAGTCCGTCCGTCTCCTCGCTGAAGAAGATCCTGGACGTGTTTGGGCTCTCGCTCGCCGGTTTCTTCGCTGATGAGTTCGAACCCGATCGAAAGGTCATTTACCGAGCCCATGAGATGCATCGCATCTCCGACGGCATGGTGGTGCTGCGTCAGATCGGCGGCAAGTTGACGGGTCACCAAATGCAGGTGCTCCATGAGACGTACGTCCCGGGAGGGGACACCGGACCCGACATGCTCAAGCACGATGGCGAGGAGGCTGGCGTTGTCGTTGCCGGAGAGATCGAGTTAACCGTTGGGAACCAGTGTGAAATTCTCGGCCCTGGCGATGGCTACTACTTCGCCAGCGAGTTGCCTCACCGCTTTCGCAATCTGGGAAAGGTCGAATGCGAGATTGTTAGCTCGTGCACACCACCGACATTTTGACGAAGGGATCCGTCGCGGATTTCGCAAGACGACGAGCCCCATGGCGAGAACTGGTGATCTCGCGCAAAACCGAAACGGACATTGAGATGCAACTAATCGGTATCGTCATCTACCTGGCTGTACTGTTGTTGATCGGTTTGCTCGCCGCGCGTCAGATGAAGGATCTTCGCGATTATTATGCAGGCGGCAAGCGGTTTGGATTTTGGGCGGCAGCCTTCTCTTGGAGAGCAACCGGCGAGTCGGCTTGGTTGTTGATAGGCTTGACCGGTAGGGGAGCGGCGGTGGGAGCGCAGGCCCTCTGGGTTGTGTTCGGCGAAGTCCTCGGGGTCGCCGCAGCTTGGCTCTTCCTTTGCGGAAGATTCAAACGACGAACGGATCGCGACGATTCGCGGGCTTGGCTTCCTTGGATCGCCACAAATCTTTGTGCGGTTCTTGTCGACGCGCTCCGAAAAGGAGATTCGACGCGGCGCGATCGTCGCCGTCTTTTGGTTCGCGATTTTTGGTTGGTCGGGAATCTCAGCGACGTTTTGCCCAACCATGATTTTGTCGCTCTACTGGCGAAAATTGACCGCTTCCGGGGCGTTATCCGCCATGTTGGCTGGTTTCGCCAGCGTTCCTTTCTTCAAGTTCGTCGCGCCACAACTGCCGATGGTGGGTGACAGTTTCGCCACCTTGTCCGAGCTGCCACCAGCCTTCGTGGTTTCAACGGTGGTTGCGATCGTTGTTAGTTTGCACGACCGTCGCGGCCAGGAGTCCTTGGTAGATCCACACCTCGCTTAGAATTCGATCTCGAACACTCAACCTCAGGAAACCGAACATGCTTGACTCGCCATTACTGAAAACCATCGGCGGCTACATCGACGGCGTTTGGGCGCAGGCGGACAATGGCCAGACGATGCCCGTTCTCAATCCAGCGACGAGCGAACCCATCGCGATCGTACCCGTCATGGGACGCGACGAAACCGTCCGCGCCGTCGAGGCAGCGGACCACACCCTTGCAACGCCAACGAGCATCGAGCAGCGCAGCCTGTGGCTCAAACAGATTGCAGACCTGATCACGGAGCATCGCCAAGAGCTGGGACGAATCGTGACTCACGAGCATGGCAAGCCGTGGGGCGAGGCTCAAGGTGAAGCGGACTACGCCGCGAGCTTCTTTCGCTATTACTCAAAATGCATCGAGCACTTGAGACCAAAGCAGTTGCCTGATCGCCCGAGGGGATACAGCTGGACGGTTCATTATCGACCCGCGGGAGTCGCGGCGCTGGTGACACCGTGGAACTTTCCGCTAGCGATGTTGGCCAAGAAGTTCTCAGCGGCCCTGGCCGCCGATTGTGGCTGTGTCATCAAGCCCTCGTCGAAAACGCCATTGTCGGTGGTGGCATTGTTCACGCTCCTGGAGCAATTGCAGCTGCCCTCTGGCAAAGCCAACTTGATACTCGGACCCGCGGGTCCGATCAGTGATGTCCTGTGTGAACACCCAGCGGTTCGAGTCATCAGCTTTACCGGGTCGACGCCGGTTGGTAAGAAGCTGATGGCCGCCACCGCACCCCATCTGAAACGCTTGTCACTGGAACTCGGTGGCAATGCACCGTTCATTGTTTTCGACGACGCTGACGTTGACGAAGCGGTGGATCAGTTGATGGCCAACAAATTTCGCGGCGCCGGCCAGACTTGTGTCTGCGCCAACCGTGTGTACGTTCAGACCAACCTCGTCGAAGCGTTTGCAGAAAAGCTTTCGGCCAAGGCAAGTGCTTTGAAAGTTGGCGATGGGATGGACGAAGGTACCGAGATGGGGCCGCTGATCGATCGCAGCGCCTTCGATAAGGTGAAGCGTCACGTTGATAATGCGATCGCGCTGGGAGCCACACGCATCGCAGGAGCGGATCCGACAAGCACACCCCAGGACTCCAGCCAGGACTCCGGCCAATTCTATCCCCCCACCGTGCTTCGCGGTGTCACGCCTGCGATGGAGTGCGTCAAGGAGGAGACCTTCGGCCCAGTGGCACCGATCCTTGAATTCAGTGACGAAGAAGAGGTCATCGCTGCTGCCAATTCGACGGAGTACGGATTGGCAGCCTACGTCTTCACTCGCGATGACGTTCGAGCTCAACGCGTCATCTCACAACTTCGCTTCGGCCATGTCGGTCACAATACCGGTTCCGGTCCGACGGCCGAGGCACCCTTTGGCGGCATGAAGCACTCCGGGTTTGGACGGGAAGGTGGTGTTGAAGGGCTGCACGACTTTATCGAGCCCCAGTCGGTTCCAAGTTCCTAGCTCAACAGCGCCCGTCGCGCCGAAACATGTACGATGGGCTTCCAAGCCCCGTCGATAAGAGCGGGACGCCAAAGTCGACGGGCTTGGAAGCCCATCGTACGGCTTGGAATGGAGCATGGAGGCAATTCCACCTAGCACGCAAAAAGACCGGGCGTGTTCAGATGCCCATTTGCTGCAGAATATCCGCCAGGCGCCCTAGGTTCTCGGTGAGGACGGGGTGCGATTCTTCGAAACGTCTGGCGGAGCTGGAGACCCGGTCACTGAGACTTTCCGCATCCTCCGCGCGGTCACCGAGAGCCGCCTGAATCTCCTTGATCGTCGCATTCAATTTCTCGACTTCCTTCGCGTCGAGATGCTCCGATTGAGCGAGTTCCCGATGAATCACTTCCAGGGCATCGTGGAGATCTTGTTGGCTCATGGCTCATTCTCGGTGGAACGGAAGCGACGCTGGAGTGTTCTGCAAAAAGCTGTAACGCTTCCATTTTCCGTGATTTGCCCGCGGCCGCAAGGATGTTTGCTTGCAGATCGGAGGCAATTGCGAAAGCGATGAAGGGGCCGCGTCTCGGCGTGCCGTATGCCGGAGTGCTGCGGCCGGCTTGGTTGAATGCACTTGCTACACGTTCTTCCAGCAGCGCTCTTCGGCGCTGGCAAGTACCGCTTCGCAAACCAACTGCGTCTCTTGGGCGTCCTTGAAGGTCGGATGCACTTCCTCACCCGCTTCAAGTCCCTTGATGAAATCGGCGACCTGGTGCACGAACGTGTGCTCGTAACCGATTTGCAGACCGGGCACCCACCACTTGTCCATGTAGGGATGCTCGCCGCTGTGATCGGTCACATGAATGGATCGCCAAGCTCGCAGCTTGCTTTCGTCGTTGTGATCGAACCACTCCAGCCGATGCAGGTCGTGGAGGTCCCAACGGATCGAAGCGTTCTCACCGTTGATCTCGAAGGTGTAAAGCGCTTTGTGACCGCGGGCGTACCGGGTCGACTCGAACAGGCCGAGCGAACCGTTCTCGAAGTGACAGAGGAAGGCACAGGCGTCATCGATCCCGACCGGCTCCATCTTTCCCGTCTCGGTGTGCATCCGTTCCTTCACGAACGTCTCGGTCATGGCCGACACATCTCGGATCGAACCGTTCAACCAAATGGCAGTATCGATGCAGTGAGCAAGTAGGTCGCCCGTCACGCCGGAACCGGCGGCCTCGACATCCAATCGCCACAGAGCGGCTCCACCTTGGGGCACGTCCTCGGAGATGGTCCAGTCCTGCAGGAAGTTGGCGCGATAATGGAAGATCCGCCCCAGTCGACCTTCGTCAATCAGTTGCTTCGCCATCGTGACCGCTGGAGCGCGGCGATAGTTGTACCAGACGGTGTTGAGGACACCCGCCTTTTCGACCGCATCGATCATCGCCTGACCCTGTGCGGGGTTCAGTGCCAGCGGTTTCTCGCAAAGAATCATCTTGCCCGCTTCCGCGGCGGCGATCGCGATCTCGGCGTGGAAGTTGTTGGGTGTGCAGATGTCGATCGCGTCAATGTCATCGCGTTGGATCAGTTTGCGCCAATCCGTTTCGATCGACTCGTATTGCCACTGGTCGGCGAAGGCCTGAACCTTCTCGGCATTTCGACCACAAACCGCCTTCAACACGGGTCGATGCTTCGAGCTCGGGGAAGAAGTCGTTGACCCGTTTGTATCCATTGCTGTGGGTTCGACCCATGAACCCGTAACCGATCAGTCCAATGTTGATATTTTTCATGAGGTCATTGCTAGAAGTGGTGGTGGATGCCAATCGTAGGTGGTTGCGAGGCGTCGTGCCGGCAGCTATTCCGACCAACCATGCGCGTCTTGCACCGACAGCATCGCGGCGAGAATGTCGTTCCAAGTCTGTGGCTTGTGCATGACTTCATTGGGGAACATGCAGCCGTCCCAGCAGATGTGCCGGCAGGTCGGCAAGACGTCGCCGTGCTCGTCGCGAAGCCAGAAGCCAGCGTCATGAGCGATGTCGAGCTTGCCGTTGGGATCATTGGGCAAACAGTGGCGACCTGTCTTGTCATGGCTGCCGGTACCATGCACGGTGGCATCGTTTTGAGCCACATGAAAATCGATCGTCCAGGGCCGCAGCACGTGAGTCAACTCCTTCAGCGCCGCATTCTTCTTTTCGACATCGGACCAGTCAAAATCAGCGGGCAGAATGGCGTCTTCCGGAGCGTTGTAACCGAGAAGGTACAACAACGTGTGAGCCATGTCGGCTTGGAAACCAAGTCGCTCAGGGTGGCCGACTCGTTCCAACAAGTCGGACATCTTTCGCCAGCTCTGCATACCACCCCAACAGATCTCGCCTTCCGCCGCGAGACGTTCGTCGAACTCCTCGGCGATGTCGCAGGCCGCCTTGAACGTGTCAGCGATCTTGCTCTGGTTGTCACTGGGATCGGCAAGCCAATCTGACACCGAGCAGGCGCTGTCGATGCGGACGACGCCGTAGGGACGGATACCGAGCTCACGTAGCTTCTTGGCAACCGTGCAACCCTTGCGCACCTGCGTCAGAAAGGCTTCGATCTGGTCCGATCGCCCGCCGCCGATCCGCCCCCGGTTGGTTCCCAAACTGGCGCCACCACACTGCCGATCACCAGAGCCACGACTGCGCACGCGCCTCGGCGAGGTCCTCGAGCTGCTTTGTCGGTGGCATCAATCGAGACATGCGGATCGAACAGGAACAGATCGACGCCGTCAAACTTGCGACCATCCACCTCGGCCGCCGCGGTCAAATCCAACATCGTATCGAGGGGAATGAAGGGCTCGTTTCCCTTCGCCACCTTTTCCGACGACTCCGGGCCATGCTGCGTTGTGAAGCTTGGGGTAATTGTTGGGATGTTCGGACATGACTCGTCTGAGGTTGTGGAGTGAGGTGGAATCGGAGAGGTGTATCGTAACGCAACGGACCCACGCGGAGTGGGGCCCAACCTAGCAGGTGCGACCGAACTTAACTGCCCGCTTTGGGAAGGTTGTCATGGGTGTCGGGACCGAAGTAGCGCAGGCCCACGAGCGGCTCGCTTCCGGTGTTTTCGATCTCGACGCCAGCGGTGGCCGCAAGATGCGAAATGAAGACTTCATCGGTCGTGTTCTCTCCGAAGCGAATCATCGCGGGGGTCTGCAGATCGAGTGAGCCCATCCGCCCACGACCTTGCACCGTGATCCAGCTGCTAGAACCCGGGTCCTGCAGCGTGCACTTCGCGCCGGGCTGAATCGTCAGCTCCTTGGCGCTGAAGAGCTGCCGACCATCCACGGTGCCGTAGACAATCCACAAGTCTTCGTACCCTTCCCCGCTGCGACCATCGTCACGAATCGGCTCCAGGTAGTTGCTCTGCTTGAAGTGGGTATCGACGTTCTTGTCCCAATCGAGCTGACCCACGATGAAATCGAGATCGTGATGCTTCTCTTCGGGCATGTCCTTGACCAGCAGCGACCAAGGGACGTAGCGTCCTTCCACAATCGACTGGTACATGCCGAAAACATCGCTGCCCCACTGTGGCTCGTACGTGCACAGCGAACCGGGTGCATGCAGCACACCGGGAGGGATCAACCAGCCGGTACCCCGCTTCAGACGGTAAGCACGGCTCAGATCGAGCATGCCGTTATCCCCCTCGTTCCAGTTTTCCAGGCAGCGGCGAACGTCGCCCGGTTCGGTGCCCGGTTCGAGCCCCATGAACGTATAGGCAAAATTGTTATCCACATTGTTCAACTGTGGTGGAAAATAGTAGCTTTCCGGCTTGCCCTCTTGGCCAACCAGGGCCGCATCCTCAAAACTCTGATGCATGTGGTGGGGAATCGGTCCCATGTTGTCGAAGAACTTGGAATAGACGGGCCACCTTTGGTAGTGATCGTAGATCTTGGCCCCCACCAAATCGGTTCCGCGTTCCGAAACCGCGTCACGCAACAGAAATTTTTTTCCCTCGAACAGGCAAAAGCTGAGCCCTTCGTGCCAAACGCGGCCTTCGTTCGCTGCCTCGGTCGTGCTGCCAAACCAGCGTTCGTCGATGCCGCCACGATCCGCACCAAAGCGGTAATAGTCGCTCGGATGAAGTTTGATCCGGCGGCCGGGATGCAGAAACGACCGAGGAACCCAGGTCGGGGTCAGGCGAAGAAGCCCACCCCCGGCATCCAAGGCCGAATCCAAAACGCTGGCAACGGTATCACCCTTAATTAGCCCCTCATCAAGTTGGACGGTGCTCATGTTTGATCGACTCTCTCGAAAGGGGGAAAACAGGATCGTAAAAACGGGGCCTTCGAAACCATTCGGTAGCTATCACCGGGGCTAAATGTTTTATTAGCTGGCCGCAGCCCGTACAAGAACGCCACCCCCTGCCGCGCCCTTGAACCGCATCAGGGCCGCCAACCACCTCCACCCAGAAGCCATTCAAAATGTCGACCAAAACTGTCAGCCTGCGATCGCTTCACTCCCTTTCCGATCGGATTCGGTGGGACGAATCCTCCCCACTTAGCATGAATGTGGAGACCCGTTTGGGAAACATCGAAACCCGGCACGGCCGCTTCGTGGGAGGGGCTGCCGACCGGGTTGAGGTGATCGAGGTCGATACAGGCACGCTGCGGGTCATGATTCTGCCGACTCGAGGGATGTCGATTTGGCGAATGGAGAAAGGACGGGACGGCATTCTCATGGAATTCGCCGATTTCCGGGCCCGTGCACCCATCACAGGTCCCCGTGTTTGATCCCAATGGTATCGGCTGGCTGGAGGGATTCGATGAGCTGGTGGTGCGATGCGGCCTGGAAAGCAACGGTGCGCCGGAGCACGACCCCTCCGGACGACTGCTCTTTCCGCTGCACGGTCGAATCGGAAACCTACCCGGCCGAATCGTTGCAAATTGAGTATGACGAAGCCTCTGGTCGATTGGAGGTCATCGGTGAGGTGGTCGAATCGCGATTATTCTTCAAACGACTGCGACTGCGCAGCCGGATTCGCTTTCAAGCTGGCAGCAGCGAGGTCGCCTTGCTGGACGATGTGACCAATGACTTGGCTCAGCCTGCGACGATGCAGTTGCTTTACCACATCAACGTGGGTGCTCCCATTCTTGAAGCCGGCGCGGTTCTGGAGGCGCCCATCGATTCACTCGCTCCCAAAGACAGGCTCTCCGCCGAAGAAATTGATCAATGGGACCAGTATGCGGCCCCCGAGACAGGCTATGCCGAACGTGTTTACTTTGCACGACTGCGCAGCGACGAGGCCAACCTGACTACCGCGATGCTTCGCTCGGCCGATGGAAATCGCGGACTTGGGATCACCTTCAATACAAATGGCTTGCCTCGATTCGTGCTCTGGAAGAATACGGCTGCCGCGAGTGACGGCTACGTCACTGGTCTGGAACCGGCCACCAACTTTCCCAACCAACGATCGTTCGAGGAGAAACAGGGCCGCGTGGTCGAATTGCAGCCTGGCCAGACCGCTGCATTTCGCGTCACCCTGCAGCCACTCACCAGCGCCGAAGATGTCCAACGCATTTCGGCGCGGATCAAAGACCTGCAAGGGGATCAGCCACCAGAGATTCACGATCGACCAAGACCTGGCTGGTCACCGGGAGCCTGAGCAGCCAGGCTGTGATTTTTTCGATCTGCGGCCTTCGACCGTAGGCGAATCTCTCCGAGACTCGCACAAAACGCAGCAAAGCTGCGAATCTCCGCCTTGGAAATGCGGAGCTAAAAAAACGCGGCTACTGGACCGCCTCACCCTCAATGCGAAAGACCGCCATGTGTGTAGCGCCGGTGGGTGAGTAGCCCTTGGGATATCGGTAGGACTCCGTATCGATCACGAATTTTCCCTCCACCGTCACGGGACGAGTGACAAAGTCGGTTGTGTTTCCTCCCACCATTTGCACCATCACACAGTCAAAGAGTGCGGCACCCGGCCCAAAGCAGCATTCCTGATTGTCACGGACAAGGACGAACTGGGAAATGTTGGTTTCCGAGAAGAGGGTCGCCGGCAGGATGTAGCCGCGTAGCTTGACCTTCTTGCCGTCGAGCTGTCGAATCTCGTCGCTGAGCATCTCATCCTGAAACGGTGCATCTTTGGCGAGGTCGAACTTGAGGTCGTCAAAGTTGATCTCCCCCTTGGCCCGCGCTGTGTCGCTGCTCTTGCGCTCAACGGCCTTGGGTCTCAGTTCCGCAGGGCTGGAAGTCGCAGAATCGGACGCGGCAGCCGTCAACGCAGCGGACGACGCCGCTGGACCTTCGGTCGCCGACGCTTGCTCAGTCAGATCCTCAGTGGGTTCCACAGCGGGCACCGCGGCAACGGTCGCGATTCCCGGCGCACCGGCATCGACCGCGCTGGGCATATCAGTCTCCTGGTCCATTTTGGAGCAGGAGGTCTGCAGCAACAGTGCGGAGTAGCCAGCAAGGGCGAAGAGGAGTCGCAAGACGTTCATCCAAGATCGGTTTCAACACATGATGCCGGAGGTCACGACCGCCAGCGACTTGAGTACCGCCTGATTATAGGCATGGCGGTGGGGAAGCGACCATCGCAATGCGAATCCGATGGCCGGTCACAAGCCGTACGATGGGCTTCCAAGCCCGTCGGATTTACCATCCCGCAAGAATCGCCGGGCTTGGAAGCCCATCATACAGCTAGCGGACGATGTCGACATTCATGCGATAGAAGACCGTGTTGTCGAACTCGGTCACCTTGCGGGGGGCCTGATTGAGCATGAAGGTGCCGGCCAATTTCTTCTTGGTGAGACCCGCCTTGGTCGCCTGGCCGGGCGAGAGAGTGACCTCGATCATGTCGCTGCTTTTTGGTTGGCCCCCAAAACAGCATGTTCCCAGGTCGGGGACCAAGATGAAACGCTTGAGCATTCCGCTTCCCGATGAGGGATGGATGTAGCCTTTGAGAAACACGGGCTGACCGTTGATTTCCAGTGCCCGATCGGTGGGAGCGTCGATTGGTTGAGTGGCATCTTGCTGGAGCTCGTAAAACTGAACGCGAGTGTATCCCTCGGGCACCTCCGTCAGGTAGATGTAGGTATGCATGGCAGCACCCCCCAGCAGGACCGCCGTGTTGATCACGATCCCCGCCACGGCAACCTTGATCCCATCGAACTCCTCCGGAAACCGACGAATCTGACGATAGCCAATCAGACCGACGACCAATCCCGACGGCACAGAGACCGAGCCCCGGCCAAAAGAAGACACCGGCAAGCAATCCCAGGACGGCAAACACCAGCGAGGAGATCGCGGTGGAGCTCATTGCTCGGTAGGGGAACTCCACCATGTCATGGGTGGAGGTCATTTGAACGTCAGCAGTCATGATCTCCCTCGAAGCAAACCAATTTCGTCGCCCAGACAATGCGTTTGGCCATGTGCTGCCTTGCGATTCGGCCCCACTTTTGAGCCCATGCGAATCATCGATGGTGGCCTTCGCTACCTCGCCGCCGCCACACCGTCCGGTTTGGGCCGTCATTCTGGTTTGGGCCGTCATTCCGGTTTCGGATGGGGGCCGCCGGAGAGCAACAGGAATTGGGCGATCATCAACGTGCACAAAGCCAATCCCAATACGTAGGCGAGCCGCCAGGGGTTCATCGACTGGGCAACCGGCATCGCAGGGGCCGGGGGTAGGGGCATCGCGTCAGCGGTCGGCGGACCCATCGAGCCAGCCGTGGGGATCGCAACAACCGCCTGATCATCGGCATCGCGAATGATCGAGGAGCTGCTGGAACCGGTCTCGCGAGCCGGTACGGGAATCGAAAAGAATGTATTGGCACGCCGGACACTTTCCGGATCGACTTCCTCCACTTTCTTCAAAGCTGCTTTCGCTTGGTCCAGCGGACAGGCTCGCAAGTAGTTGACCACGGGAACCCGAACCCAATTGTTGTCCGCATCGGCATCGATGAAGAGTTGAACCAGGCGGTCGATCTGGCTCCAGTCGTTCCAGCGAGCCAAATCGGGGATTACCAAGTCAGCCAAGTCCTTTCGCTCCAACACGTGGTGCAACGATTCAACCAGCGCACTGCGTGGGATCACGTCCCCTTCGGTACCATGAAATCGGATCGCCATGATGGCTTGGTAGGTGTCGGCGTAGGAGGCCTTCTTGTTGGCCAGCAACAGCTCGTTGATCAGTGGCAGTCCCTCTTCACCTGCCAGCGTCAGGTAACAGCCGATCAACGCATCGAGACCGCCGCGACTGCTCTTGGTGGTGCTGCGCAGCATTTCCTCCAGCAACGGCAAGTCCTTCTCATCGCCACAGATTCCCAACATCGTGAGGTAAAGTCGTCGATTGTTGGTCGGCATCTCCGGATCCCTGATCCACTCGATCAGCTTGGCGTGATCCATCTCGGGCTCCAGTCCTTTGACCGCAGCGTAAGGCGCCAACGCGAACTCGTCATAAGCGTCCCGGGCAAGAATCGCCTCTTCATCCTGCAAGAACTTGTGGAAGAACTTCAGTCGTGCCTGATCGTCGTCGGGGAGTTCGGCAATCTTGGTGACGTACGATTCGACGCGCGGACTGACAGGAAAACAGGTCCATTGCATTTGGGGCGGATCGACACCCGACAACATGAATCGACGACCGACTTCCACTTCGCCGTAGTAGATCGCATCGATCTCATCACCGGCTTTGACCAGGTCGCCCCCCTTGAGCACGCTTTCGACCTTCATGCGGACCTTGCCGGTCTCGGTATCGCGTTGCGAGTCGTCTTGAAGCGCCGATCCAATGACCACCGCATCCATGGCTGCCATCTCGATTCGAAGGGTCTGACTGACGGCGTCGCAAAACGGGCAGGCAGCCAGCTGCTGCTGGGGAATTGCCAGGGCCACCAGGGCCAGGGCCACGATCAGAGAGTGAATCCGGTTTCGCTTAGACAGAACGTACATGCGAGGCACACGGTAGGAGAGGACGGAATACAAAGGCATCGATCCCTCAATCATAGGTGGTTGACCGGAGGGATGAGAAGTCGTTAGTTTCCGCCCGGCCAGGTTTCTTCTCGAGTAGCGGCGTGGGTCGAATGGTTTCCCTCGGAGTTCCCCAGAGGGGGCTTTCGCCATTCTGACCCCAAATTCCGACCCTGAAGGACTCAACCGACCCTGCAGAGGATGCCGATAGTGACGGTACGCCGGGTAGGGATACCCCAGTACCGTTGCGTTGACACTGTGCGCCCTCAGGCTGGACAGTGCCAGCGAGGTTCATGCCCGGCGGAGCCACCGGATTCCCGATGCTGCAAAAGGCGGAGAAGCCGGAGAACTGACCTAGAAAAAATCTTACGCGATGCTCGCTCGACCGGCGACATCGCTCGTCTCGAGGGGGGACGCCGTGATGATACGTCATCTTTTGATCGCCGCCGTACTGTCATGCAGCTACGTCGCGTTGAGTGAATCGGCATCGGCCGACCAACGGGCCTATGGTCGAAGCTGGGGCGGACAAGCTGATTTCCGCAATTGGGACCGCTTCTACCACTACCCGTACGTTTACTATCCCCAGAATTTTTATGGGCAGGAGTATTTCCAGAGTAGTGATAGTTTGTATTACCGATATCCGCCTGAGATGCGGATTCCCGTGTACAACAAGCAGTGGCACAACTATTACCCCAGCAACCGCCGTTACCACTCGGGACACCACTTCATGCTGGACGTCTTTTAGGCGGACTGAGGCTGCGATCAATTACCGTAGGCGAGTCTCTCCGAGACTCAGCATCTAAAATTTTCACGAGTCTCGGAGAGACTCGCCTACGGGAGGGCTCTGCTCGATTGCTGCACCTTTCCAGCGGCGGAACGATGGCATCCGGCACCAAGATTCGACGGCTCGCTCGCTTGCTCGATGGTGGCGATGCGCCCCTGTGGGTGATTGGACCCGCCGGTGAGTTGGTCTACCTCTCGGCCGGCTGTGAGTACTGGTTGGGGGTCGACGTCGACTCGTTAGTCGATCGTCGCTCGGTCGCCGGGTCGCCGGTTTCGGATGACCCGCTCGATCGATTGGCAGCATCGCTTTCGCCGCCGCAGGGACTGGCGACGCGAGGGACTGCCTCCCTGCGAGTTCAGCCGCCGGCGATCGGTAACCACCGACCTGAACCGATGGAGGCTCGCTACGTGCGTGTTGGCAAAGGAACGGTGCGCTTCACCGTTGCCGTTGCCGGCGCATTCGAGGATCGATCGGCGGATCCCGAGTTGCAGGATGCCGTGGCCCTGCGACAACGGCTGGACGCTTGGCGGAAGCGAAATGCCGCGTTGGCGACGATCGTGACGGCAGGAGTCTCGCCGGCCTCTGCGGCAAATGCGACGACGTTTTCGTGTGGCGGCTTCCACACGCGTCGACGTCGGCCTGTTTGGCCCCGTGGGATGTGGCAACGAGGTTGTCGCACAACGGATTCACCAACTCTCCGCCCCCGGCGAGTCGCTGGTCGTGGTGGATGGTCCGTTGATGGATCCCGAACTGCTTGATGCGAGCATGATGCCCGTGCTCCATCAACTGACCGATTCGACGGAAGCTCGTGCATCGGCGTTGGTCAAGGGCTTGGACGAGATGCCGATGGAAGCACAGCAGCGGCTCCATTCCTTGCTGGATACCTTTGCCGGTCGGCTCAGGCTCTTGGCCCTTTGCGGTCCTCGTCCCAAGACGCTTGCCGATTCGAGCGAACAAGCAGATGCCGCGGACATTCTTGGTCTTCACGATGAGGTTCCGCGCGGCATCTGCGCAGGACTGATCGAGATCCTGAGCTCGCTGTCCCTGGTTTGTCATGCATTGGCCGATCGCGTCGAGGACATTCCCTTGATGGCGACCGCGATGCTCGATAGCCGACATGCCGCCGGCGAGGGGACCGCAGAGCGACTCAGTCGTGCGGCTCTCGACGCTTTGGTGATCTATCCGTGGCCAGGCAATGTCGATGAATTGGACGAATCGATTCGACACGCGGTGCGGACGGCTCCAGGTTCATCGATCGGGGTCGAACACTTGCCGCTGGCGGTCCGTTCCTATCGACCGGGCGAACGCTCGGGGGTCGCCAAAGCAATCATGCCGCTCGACGTGGCAATCCAACGTTACCAGCGGCGACTGATCCACGAAGCGTTGGAAGCCGTAGATGGGAATCGTGCCGAGGCGGCACGGCAACTTGGGATCAGTCGCACGCGATTGCTTCGCAAGCTGGAAGAGGCCGATCAAGAGAAGGATAGCTCCGAGGACGAGGCGTGAGATGCCCGACGCCGGCCTGGAACCTCATCGCACTTCCCGCTGGATCCTCTGCGAGTCTTCCAATCGCTGGGTCCGAGGGGTCAAGCGGTTCGCGCCACAGCTTCTGCCGCCCAGGGGCATCCCCTGTATCGTGGCGGCGACACCGTCGGATGCGATGGCGCTGCTCTCCACAGGCGGTCCCACGATCATCCTCTGGGAATTTCGTGGCGAAGCGATCGTGAAAGCCTGTGAGTGCCTCATTCAGACGGCGCGGATCGCCCCGCAATCGCTCCAATTGGTGGCCTGTGCGGGAATCAGCCAGCGACAACAGCTCGCGCTGTCCGAGTTGCCCGTGGCTGCCTTCCTTCGCCACCCCGAGGATCTGATCCGATTGGGGCCCATGCTTGAAGGCTACTTCGCAAGATACGGTCAGCTCCTAGACTAGGTGGAGGTGGACTCGTCGAGTGGGCTGCCTAGAAGATCTCATTCTCGTAACCCTGGAATCGATCATGACCACGCTCTCTGCTGATACGATTCGTCAAGCGATCGCTTCCCATCCTGATCCCGAAACAGGACGGCCCATTGATTCGATGGGCCAATTGAAAGAGATCACCGTTGACGGAAATCAGGCCACCGTGACCATCGGCTTGACCTCCCATTCTGCACCGATTGCCGACGAACTTGCCGAGGCTCTGACCTCCAAGATCGTTGCCGCCAGTCCTGGGGCCGAGGTCAAGATTCAGTTTGTCGACCATGATCGTCCTCCAGCGCGTGCGGGACAGATCTGCGCTCTGCGCGAAGAGTGTGATCGCCGTTGGCAGTGGCAAAGGTGGCGTAGGAAAAAGCACCGTCGCTGCAGGACTTGCCCTCACCCTTCGTCGCCTCGGTGCCAAAGTGGGATTGATGGATGCCGATGTGTACGGGCCAAGCGTGCCCCATCTGCTTGGCCTATCAGGAAGACCTTCGGTGACGGCTGCAAAACGAATCGAGCCGATCAAGCTCGGTGGTGACATGCCGGTGATGTCGATGGGCTTTTTGGTCGAGCCAGATCAAGCTGTGATTTGGCGCGGCCCCATGCTGCATGGTTCGATCAATCAGTTCCTTGGCGATACCGATTGGGGCGACCTCGATTACTTGATCATCGACATGCCACCGGGCACGGGAGATGTCGCATTGACCCTTTCGCAGGCGATTCCACTTGCCGGCGCGGTCGTGGTTTGCACACCGCAGGAAGTCGCCCTGCTCGACGCGATCAAGGCGATCAGCATGTTTCGCAAGGTCAACATTCCACTGTTGGGAATGGTGGAGAACATGAGTGGGTTTCTCTGCCCCGATTGCGGCAAGACGTACGACATCTTCGGCCGTGGAGGTGCACGAGCCAAAGCGGAGGAGCTGCAGGTGCCATTTCTGGGAGGCCTGCCAATTGACATCAGCGCTGCGAACCGCCGGCGACGAAGGTCGGCTAGCCGAGGTGATTGACAACGATGCCCGAGCCCGTGCTCCCTTCGACACGATCGCCAAGGCCGTCGTGCGACAACTCGCCACCCAAGCCGCCGCCAAGCCGCCCAAAGCGAGTCTGCCCGTGCTCTAGCTGGCCAGCGGCACTTTCCTGTAGGACGGTCTCAGAGAGACCGTCATTCCAGGCGGCTTGGCCGCGAAAATCCGAGCCTCGGAGACAGGTAGCCGTTGGATCCGAGAATTCGCCTTGATTGACGTGGCGAAAGATCGAAACTGGCGCTGTCAAGCTACTCAAACTGAGCGGTTATAGAGAGTAGCACGACTCTCCGAGTCGTAAATCGCCGAGAGAATCGACTCGGTGAGTCGTGCTACTTTGGTGTCGAATCACGAGGCCCGACGTGAATAGAAACAATGTGAAAACGCGATCGCTGGCCATCGCCAGGATGAAGCGCAAGGATCGTGAATCGCAAGAGACCCGAATCGTCGACGGATCGTAGCGACGGTCGCACTCACGGTGGTGGCGCCGCGGTTCTCTCAGCCTCAGAGAGGGTTCTTACTCCCAAGCAACAAAAAAGCCGCGTCAGAGCGATGCCCTGACACGGCTTTTTTGTAATGGTTCGGTCAGTCGAAACCGAACTGACTAGCAACTTAGCGACGCTTCTTAGAAGCCTTCTTCTTGGTCGCTTTCTTTTTGGTTGCCTTCTTTTTCGTAGCTTTCTTCTTAGTCGAACGCTTCTTAGTAGCCTTCTTCTTCGTAGCTTTCTTCTTGGCGGCCTTCTTCTTAGTCGAACGCTTTACAGCCTTCTTCTTGGTCGCCTTCTTCTTAGTTGCTTTCTTCTTCGCTTTCTTCTTGGCCACGTTTTTCCTCCGCTGAGAAAGGAAACGTTGGCGAGTCCTCGTGACTTTTAAAGCGCCGCTTTAGAAGCCACCGGCCACGGCTCACCAATCGTCGTTGGTAGTTGAATCTCAGAGCTTCGATGTTCCACACCGATCCTGCTCATCCTTTCAACCGTTAAAAACTGGGCGTAACTTTACGCGCTTCTACAGATTCCGCAACATCTTTTTGCAAAAAAATGTGGTTGCATCGCAAAAAAAATTTGTTACGTGATTGCGCTTTTCTACTCTCATTTGCTCGTTCGCCTCGGCCATCAACGTGCAAAACGGCGCGCAGGAACGATAGAAAACGAATTCGCGAGCAACTTGCATCGTGACTTCGTCAGGCTTTAGTAACGCGGCCCACTGAGCTGTTGAATCGCCTGAAAATTATTGACGCCAAGTATCAAAAACAGGAAACCCAAGTACTGTTGGCCGTTCGAAAAACCGTAAGCGGCTAACAACGCAGCGGTCACAACGCTGACCCATAGCGATTGAACCACGTTGCCTCCCTGCATCAACAAGAACGAACTCATGATGCGACCACCATCGAGAGGCCAGACAGGAACGAGATTCAAGAGCGCCCAAAGAACACTTGGGTAGACATACATGGCCACCAACGCCAACAAGCCAGGGCTATCGATTTGGCTTCCTTCTTGTAGCCAATCGATCATCGTCAACGGCCATGGAACCGGCGCTCGGTATCCGGCAAGTCGGACCACTAAGATCACAGCCACGGCCGAGAGAATCTGTGCCAACGGACCCGCCGCGGCGATCCACATCGACTGCCTTTCCGACATGCCTTGGAACCCGCTTCCAGACGAGTAACTCGACCTTGGAATCGCCAAACCGCCGAGAAAATACAGCACAATCGAAGATTCCATTCGATTCTGTCGAAACGCCAGCGCATGACCCATCTCGTGGATCAAAATTGACACAAAGAGACAGCCTGCCCAAAGCAATAGCAGCGTCACAAACCCTGGACTATCCATCCCGAACTGGTCGTCCAAACTGGTGGCAAATCCATACCCAAACACGGCACTGGCCAGCCAAAACGACCAACTCACCGCGCACTGGGAAACCCAGAATCTCGAATCGCAGGTCATAAGGCGATTCTGCGGGTTCTTGAAGCAGCATTTTTCACCAATCAATGAGGATCCGCTCTCCGAAAGTCATTCCACGCATGACGGAGGCGACAGTCTACCGTGATTCGCCGTCAAGTCAGATCCGTTGGGCGAGATCGATTTCGATCGTTTCATCCGTTGCCTTGTGGCGAACGCACAATCGGAGGAACGAAGGCATCGTCTACTGCAAATTCTGCGATCAAGAACGCCCAAAGGTCGGCATACTCATCGATTCTTTTGCTGGTCGGTGTTCCAGCACCATGACCAGCGCGCGTTTCGATGCGGATCAGCGTTGGATTGTCGCAGCCCTGAGCCTCCTGCAGTGCGGCGGCAAACTTGAAACTATGCCCAGGGACGACGCGGTCATCGCGATCGGCCGTGGTGACCAAGGTTGCCGGATAACAGAATCCCTTCTTTAGGTTGTGCAGTGGTGAGTAGGACAGCAGATTCTCGATCTGATCCGCCTCGTCACTGCTGCCATACTCGGTCACCCAAGCCCAACCGATGGTGAACTTGTGATAGCGCAGCATGTCCATCACGCCTACGGCGGGAAGACAAGCGCCGAAAAGATCGGGACGCTGTGTCATCACCGCGCCGACCAACAGTCCCCCGTTGCTGCGGCCCTGCAACGCGAGACCTTGCGGACGGGTGTAACCCTTCTCGACCAAATACTCGGCGGCCGCGATGCAATCATCGAAGACGTTCTGCTTCTTCAACCGCATCCCGTCTTCATGCCATTGACGACCATACTCCCCTCCACCCCGCAGGTTCGCCACCGCGTAGATGCCTCCCGCATCGACCCATGCGGCGGTTCCTGGAGAAAACGACGGCGTGATTGAGATATTGAATCCTCCGTAGCCATACAGGAGCGTCCGATTGGACCCGTCCAATTTCGTCCCCTTCTTGCGGGTCACGATGATTGGCACCTTCGTCCCGTCACGACTTTCACAGAACATCTGTTCGGTGATGAACTCATCCACCTCAAGCGCCACCTCGGGGCGCCGCCACAAGCGTTGCCTTTCCCGATTTCAGATCGATACGATAGATCGACGTTGGCGTGACGTAGTTGGTGAAGGAAAAGAACGTCTCCTCTGCATCCTGCCGACCACCAAAACCGCTCACGCTACCGACTCCTGGAAGGGGCAGCTCGTCGATCAGCTCACCGTCGATGCGGTGGCGCGTGACCTTGCCACGTGCATCCTTGAGCCAGCTGACGTAGAACGTCTCGCCGAACAGGCTGGCGGTTTCCATGACGTCGTCGGTTTCCGCAATGATTTCCTGCCAATCATTTCGCTTGGTGTTTCCCGCAGTCACTGCGATCACTCGCCGCTTGGGTGCTTCGTGATCCGTCACGAAGTACAACGTGTTATCGACGGAGGCAAACCATTGGTACTCAGCATCAAAACCAGTGATCAGGGGCTCGACCTCCGCATCGGGCTCCCGCAGGTCTTTGATGAAAACCTGCGATTTGCGGTTCGCTTCCCTTCCAATTGTGAATGATCAAGTAGCGGCCGTCATCGGTGACAACAGGAGAGAATCCCCACTTGGGTTGATCTGGTCGCTGCAGAACCAGCGTGTCGATGCTCTGATCGTCACCCAGCTTGTGAAAGTAGAGTTTCTGATTCTCGTTGGTGCCCGTGAGTTCTTCACCCTCTTGCGGTGGCGCATAGCGACCGTAAAAGAATCCGCTGCCATCGGGCATCCAAGCGACGTCGCTAAACTTGACCCACTGGATCAAATCATCCAGGTCCTTTCCGCTGGCGATGTCGCGCACTCGCCAGGTCCGCCAATCGCTACCACCGTCGGCCAGACTGTAGGCGAGCAACTTGCCATCGTCGGTTGCCGCATGACCCGCCAGGGCCACCGTTCCGTCTTCGCTCATTGTATTGGGATTCAGCAGAACGTGACGCGTTCCGTCGAGCGAGTCCGACTTGTAGAGCACGTTCTGGTTCTGCAAACCGTCA
Source organism: Pirellulaceae bacterium (assembly GCA_963767665.1). Lineage (GTDB taxonomy): Bacteria > Planctomycetota > Planctomycetia > Pirellulales > Pirellulaceae > Rubripirellula. The sequence continues at coordinate 418,382 of CAVYFC010000008.1, read as the reverse complement.
TTGTGTGAATAGAGGTAGATCGAGCCGTGGTGCTCCGGCAGGCTGTAGCGTTCGTAGTTCCAAAGCTTCTCCAACCGCTCGCGCATTTCTGGCCGGGCAGGAATTGATTGCAAATATGCGTTTGTGATTTCGTTTTGGGCGGCGACCCAGGCCGCGGTCTCCTCACTCTCGGTGTCTTCCAACCAACGGTAGGAATCGGTCACGGAATTTCCGTGATAATCGTCGACCACTTCGATCTTGTTGGTAGCGGGGTACTTCATGATGGCATTGCCGCTGAGAGAAGAAGGCTGTTGGTGCCGAGAGGTGAGCCGGTGCTAGCGGGCAGAGTGGCAGAGCCATGAGCAACAGGGAACCTAACACAAGTCTTTCAAAAGGGTGTAAATTCACGCGGAGCATCCTTTGTCCAAGTTGGTGATGGAGGGTGCCATGATTGAGGAGGTGGTGGGCACCACGATTCTCAAGATACCCGAGTTGAGGAAAAGGCACGCGTTGTCTGGGGCACAAAATCACTCTCGGGCGGTCAGCCGACCGTTGTGTCCTGGCCGTTACGGGACTGCTGGTTGGCTCATCGCCAGCCCATGCTTCCGATCGCGGCGTCAGCGGCGATCGGCATCGTTGTCGATTCGCTGCTGGAGCGAGGGAACGTGTGTGGTTCACCCCTTCGTGGTGGAATCTGGTGCCTGCTATCCCTGGCCACGGTCACGCTGATTCTGCGGCGGCGTGAGCGAATCGCTGGTTGGGCCGGCGGTCCTCGTCTGGCTGCCGCTCTCAGCATGCTCGCACTCGTCTGCATGAGCAAGCCTTTCGGCAAGCGGATGTCCTATCGCTTGTCGGCCCCGTCGAACAGCCCGCCGTGTTGGAAGGGGTGATCGACCGTCCCGTCGTGCTGCGTCGTCATCCGTTGTCACGAGTGGCGAGAACGTCGCGGCGAGTCACCTTGGCAATCACAACTGGAGCTGAGGCTCGCTCGAATGCGGCTGGGCCGCACGATGCGACCATGCAGCGGTCGCGTGCTGGTGATCGTCGATGGAGATTGCGGTCAACGAAGACCAGGTGATGTGATCCGCATGTTTGGTCACGTCGGCGAGTTCGTTGGACCGAGCAATCCCGGCGAGCGCGATCGGCGCGCCGTGTATCGTCAACGCCAGCTCCATGTCCGAGTCGAACTGCGATTCGACCGATCAGGTGATGTGGCTTGGCAGCCGTCGCTCCTGGGGTCAGCACGTCCTCTCTCTGATCGCCTCGGTCGCCACGCGCGGACGAGAGCAATTGCTGCGAACATGGGAGAATCGCACTGGGTCTTTGGCGGTCGCCTTGGTCTTGGGTCAACGAGAGTTTGTCGACGAATCGACCCGCGATCTGCTTGCTCGTGACCGGTACCGCGCATCTGCTTTCGGTCAGTGGTCTTCACCTGGCGATCGTGGTCGCCATCGCAGGATGGCTCGCCACGCTTGCCCGATTTCCACTTCCAGGCAAGATCTTGTGGATCGTCTTGATCTGTCTTCTTTACACCGGCTTCACCGGTGCGCGTCCCCCCGTGGTTCGAGCCGCGATCCTCGTCGGCACGCTGATGTTGGCACTTTGGATGAAGCGACCGGGCCAGCCAATCAACACGTTGGCACTGGCCGCGATGATCCTGATGGCGCTCAATCCCCGACTCCTGTTCAACATGGGTGTTCAGTTGTCTTTCTTGGCAGTTGCCACGCTTTGATCTCCTGTGGACACCAAAGGGATCGCCGCCCCGATTCGTCTCAAGCGACTCGATTCAAGCGACGTTGCAGCAGGAGCAAAGGTTGAAGGAGCTCGTCGATCGAGAGTCGCACGCGATGCGAGACGATTCCTTCGGAGTTTGCGGCCATCGAGTCGGCCAGGCATTCTGGTTCAGTGCTTGTGTGACGGCGATCAGCATGCCCTTGGTATGGCAACACTTTCATGTGGTGACCCCGGTCAGCGTTGCCACCAACGTGATTCTTGGTCCCTTCCTGTGGTCGCACTTGGCGTCGGGCGTCGCCACCGTCGTGAGCGGATTCATTTTTCGAACCGGTGATGATCTTGCCGGCCGCGGTTTGCGATGTGGTCGATGGGTGGCATGCAGCAAATCATTGAATTCGCGGCGTCGATGCCCGGCGGTCATTTCTGGTTGCCCGCGCCGCCCGCATGGTGGGTCGCCGTGTTCTACGTGGTGATTGCCGCAACGATGTGGTTGGCAAGAGGTCGCAGGAGCTTCGCTGGTACGATATGGATGGATCGGTGTCGTGGGTATGCTTGGCTTGGTGGATGGCAACCAGCCGGCCGACGCTTGCCAAAGGAAGCATGGAAGCGATCTTTGTGGATGTTGGCCATGGCACCTGTGTGGTTCTGCGCTTCGGTCGGGACGACGTCTGGCTCTACGACTGTGGCCGTCTGGGCAATGACACCTACAGCAGCCGCGGCATTGACTCCGTGTTGTGGTCTTTGGGAGTGACGCGATTGAACGGCGTCTTCCTTTCCCATGCCGATGCGGACCACTTCAATGCGTTGCCGGGCGTGCTACGAAGATTTGAAGTTCGCTCGATCTATACACCTCCAGAATTATTCAAGGATCCAGCAGCCCGCTTTGACGTGGTTCGCAAGGCGGTGCAGAGCCGCGAAGCTGGAGGTGATCGAGAGTGCAAAGCGGATCGGCGATCGCGGTGGTGGGCCACAAGCTGCAAGTGCTGCACCCGCCGAAGGCATCGCGTGGAGGGGACCGACAATGCCAACAGCCTGGTGCTTCGTATCGACGGTGGGCGCAAGGACGTTGATTCTACCCGGTGATCTGGAGCCGCCGGGCACAGAGCATCTGATCCGACGTGATCGCCCGCCTCCCGGAGGCATTTTGATGGCTCCGCACCATGGATCGTTGCGAATGGATGCAGCTGCGCGTGCTGCAGTGGTCACGCCCAAGTGTCACCATCGTCAGCGGGGGTCGTCGCGCGGGACGCCCCGAGGTTCACCAGATGCTGGCGGAGACCGGTTCCTAGGTTCATGTCACCAGCCAAGTCGGCGCGATCCGAGTTCTGATCAATCAGGCCGGCCAGATTGACGTCCGCTCGTGGCTGCAAGATCCCTGGTAGACCAAGATGCCTGGTAGACGAGGGGCGGCAGGTGGCCCGATGAGTCGTGAAATCGAATGAGCGTGCGCTGACAATCTTGCGGGAACGTGTACGATTGGGGTTGGTCGTCGACTCCGATTGGCCGCCAAGATAGAAAAGTCTTGTGGGAGAACGGCCAGCCCCCCCAAAGACGACCACCCCACAGCGATACTCACGACGATTCGTTCCACACCTGCGAAATGCGCTCCATGCTCGCCATCGTCCGCGAGATCTCGATTACCTGCTTCTTCACCAGCTATCTCGTCGTGCTGGTGCTGGAGTTGTTGCGGTTGCTTGGCAAAATCCCAGGTCGCGGTTTGCTGGTCATTGTGATGACTTTGGTCGGTCTGTTCACGCACGTCTGCTACCTGCTTCTGCGGGCGACGACGCAGAACGGGTCGTCCGACGTCGGTTTGTTGGCATCTTGGTCCGACTGGGCGCTGTCTGCTTGCGCTCGTTTTGGCGGTGGCCTTCCTGATTCTGTACTTGGGCCGACCCGACACAATTGTCGGATTCTTTTTCCTGCCGGTGGTGATGGGACTGATAGGGACTGCGCAATTGCACTCCGCGGGCATGCCACCTTTCACGCGGACCGAAGCGGTGGAGTTTTGGCGAAGCGTGCATGCCCTGGCGATGATGATCGGTTCGGGAGCTGTGTTGATTGGTTTTCTGGCCGGTGTCATGTACCTGGTCCAATCCTGGAGGCTGAAGCACAAGCGGGCTGGCTCTTCGTTCCGTCTGCCGACGCTGGAGTCGCTGGCGCGTTTGAATCGCCAGTGTTTGATCGTCAGTACTTGCGCCGTCGCCGGCGGGTTGATCGCGGGAGTGGTGATGAACTTGAATCGCTGGGGCAGCGTGGACTGGACCGATCGCGGAGTGCTGTTAAGCCTGTTGCTGTTCTTGTGGCTGGCTGCCGCGACGGCGATGGAGTTTTTCTATGCACCAACGAGTCACGGTCGCAAGGCGATTTACTTGACGTTAGCGAGTCTTGGTTTTTTGGTTTTGGCGATGTTTGGTGTGTTGACCACTTCGCACGGTCAGACCGCACCCGAGAGCTCGAATCGGTCGCCACGCCTGTTCCTTGCAGCTTCAAAAGATCTCGCTTCAAGCGATCGCCCGATCGCGGACGAGGTGATCGGATGAAGCTGCAGATGATCGGCTGCAGTCATCACGATGCACCCGTTGAATTTCGCGAAAAGGTTTCCTTCACCACCGAGCAGGTTGGACAGGCTCTGCGTTCGTTTCGTGAGCGTTTTCCCGCCTGCGAGATCGTGCTGCTGAGCACGTGCAACCGGGTCGAAGTCTACACGACCGCCGGTGACGACTCCGAGGTGGATCGCGATGCGGTGGCCGAGTTTCTCGCCCAGCAGCAACATCTTCGTCCCGATGAGATTGTCGATCAAATGATCTACCGGTCGGGTACGGAAGCGGTTGAGCATCTATTCACGGTTGCCGCCAGTTTGGACAGCATGGTTGTGGGCGAAGCGCAGATTCTCTCACAGGTCAAGCAGGCGTATGAGCTGGCGTGCAATTCCGGATCTGCGGGACCACTCACACATTCTGTTTTTCAGGCAGCCAATCGGGCGGCCAAACGGGTCCAGCAGGAAACGTCCATCCATCGACGTCGCGTCAGCGTGCCGAGCGTTGCGGTTGGCGAAGTCGCCACGGAGGTCTTCGACACCCTCAGCAACAAACGGGTGGTTCTGTGTGGGGCTGGTGAGATGGGCGAAGAGACGCTTCGCTACTTGAAACAGGCCGGAGCGTCCGATATCTGCATTCTCAATCGGAGTTACGAGCGCGCCGTGGCTTTGGCGAAAGCCTTCGGCGCCGAAACGGCACTCTGGGATTCACTTGAGAAACAAGTCGTCGACGCAGACCTGTTGATCGGTACCACGTCGGCTACCGAACCGATTCTCGACGCGGCCACGTTCGTTCCCCTGCACGCCAAGCGACACAATCGCCTGTTGTTGATCCTGGATCTTGCGGTGCCGCGTGACTTTGATCCGGCGATCGGTGATCTGCCCAGCGTGTACCTGTATGGGATCGACGACTTGCAAACGGCCTGCGAGCGCAACCGACGCGAACGTCAGCGGGAGTGGCCCAAGGCAAAGCAAATCATCGCGGAAGAAACGCAGCGGTTTATTCAGGCGTTGAATCATCGGGCGACCGGACCGGTGATTCAGCGACTTCGCGAACAAGCACAGGAGTTGAAGCAGGACGAGCTTCAGCGGCTTGTGAACAAACTTCGCCTGGCCGAACTCGATCCCTCCGCGTCGAAGGAGATTGAGAAGTCGTTTGATCGATTGATCAACAAGCTGCTTCACCCACCCCTTTCCTCGGTCCGTGACGATGCGGCCGAGGGACATCAGCGGGGGCTATTGGAGGCGCTTCGCCACCTGTTCAATCTAGGTGACGAGTCGTAGCCGAGTCGCTGCAAACGCATCGAGATGATTCGATCGATCAAGCCATGACAGTGGGATGGTCTTGGTCGGTTCGCGCTGGGTGAACACCGGGCAGTGATCAATCCCATTCCTCATCGTCCTCTTCTGAATCATCGTCATCGTCATCGTCCCAGTCTTCGTCCTCTTCATCGTCGTCGTCCCAGTCTTCTTCGTCGTCGTCTTCGTCGTCGTCGTCCTCTGAGTCGTCTTCCTCATCCTCGTCGGCGTCGGCATCTTCGTCGTCGACTTCTTCCCAGGCATCCTCTTCTTCGTCTTCGCTATCATCGTCCGATTCGTCGTCGTCCTCGACCTCATCACTGTCCAGGTCGTCGTCTTCCCAGTCGTCTTCGTCGTCGTCGTCCCAGTCTTCGTCGTCGTCGTCATCCTCCTCGTCGAGGAACTCTTCCTCTTCTTCGTCGTCAATTGCGGCTCGGGCCGAGCGCGGATCGACAGATGCATCCGCCGGGGGTGCAAGCGTGTCGACCAAACCAACCATCGGATCGCTCTCGGTGAGAACTGGCGCGACAGAGATACTCACGACAGGCTCCTTCGTGGATGTCGACAAATCATCAGGGGGTGAATCTTCTTCGAGTGGGTCCTCTTGCAGCGTGTGCCACTGGATCGGCGGCAGTGCATCTGCATTGGGTAACCCGAAAAGTTGTAAGAAACGTTTGGTAGTGCCGTAAAGATAGGGACGCCCCAACTCTTCACTTCGGCCAACGATCCGAACCAAGTCCCGCTCCATCAGCTGCCGCAGCAATTCGCCGCAGGCAACCCCACGAACCGCTTCGGCGCTGGCCCGCGAAACGGGCTGGCGATAAGCCACGACGGCCAAGGTTTCCATCATCGGTGTGGACAATCGAACCGGCGAAGGTAAATGGCCGAGCCGTGCTAGCCAAGGAGCCAGAGCGGGTCGCGTCAGCATTCGATAGCCGCCCGCCACCTGCTCGACCCGAATCGCGCGGCCGAAATCGTCGTAGATCCGATTGAGTTGGCGGACAAGTGTACGGGCCTCTGTCGCGTCCGCCAAGTGAGCCAATTGCGATAGCTTTCGCGCATTCAACGGGGTTTTTGACAACAGTAGCACCGCTTCCAATCTCAATTGGCGAATCCGCGGCTCGTCCAAATCGCTCTGCTGCGAACCCTCCTGGGTCGCGAGGTCCGACAATTCCGATCCCAATCCGGTAACCTGATAGGGTCGCAAGCCGACAGAACCACCCATGGAAATGGAAGCTTCCAGCAGTGAGCGGCTCGGGCGCGCAGCGGCAATCCAATGGCCAGACGCCATCTGCATTCCCGTCGCTGCGGCTAGACTTCTGCGGTTCATACCTGCGAATCATACCGGTTCCCAATTCGTCACCCAATCCGCCGCAACATCGTCCATACGTGACAATCGTGTCCACCTCGATTTCGCCATCGCCCGATCACGAAGCCGCCGGCGGCGATTCTCCGGTCAGCGATTCCTCGGCAACCGAAAGCTCGCACGCCGGGACCGCATCGTCAAACGCTGGGTCACCCTGCTCGCCGCACTGATTTTGATCGGTGTGCTGTTCCTGATCATTCGTGTCCAAGGCTACGTTCGGGGCGTGGAGTTTGCACCCTCCCATTTCCAACAGCGTCGCTTCAGCTTTTACGAAATCCCGCTGATCCACGTGCAAATCACTCCCATCCGTCGGGCCGCCGACACCCCGGCAACCGCGAACTACCTTCGCGTCAACTCGCTTGTTCAAACGCTTCGCGGCCAGCCCACCAATTGGCACTTGGTTTCGATCACGCGGGGACTCACCGCCGTCACCCCCGCCGACGCCCAATTCTTGGTCACCCAGCTCAATCTCGCCTCCGGGGGGGATGAATACTGGCGGACGTGGAGTATCGATCATCCGCAACATGCGAAGGTACTCTGGCCTATCGTCCAAGATTTGGCATTACGTGAGCTTTATATTTTGCTGCCGCCTCTATTTGAGATTGCCCAAATTGAACAGACTCCCAGCGAACTGCAAGCCAATCTCCAAGCCCGTTTGAGAAAGGACTTTGCCACGCTGGTCCGGGATCTCCGCAGTGCACAGCGAGATCGAACTGGCTGAACTGATTCTGGACGAGGCGATCGCTGACTTTCCTGATGATGAAAACCTGGTGAAGCTGCGTGCCCCCAACGCTGATTGACCTTCGCCTAGCCCTTTTTGGTCCAGCTCTCGCGTGTCCTCCATCTATCTCGATAACAATGCCACCACACGCACTCGATCCGCGCGTGGCCGAGTCAATTCTTGCCAGTCTTCGCGGTGGGCCCGCCAACGCCTCGAGCCTTCATGCCTCGGGCCGAAGGGCTCGTGCCCAAATTGACCAGTCGATCGATGAAATCGGCCGCTGCCTCGGGACTCGATTCGACCAACCTGGCGGCCCGCGGCTGATCTTCACCAGTGGGGGCACCGAGTCCAATAACCTGGCCTTGCGGGGATTGACTGCCGACGGACCCACTGGTTGTTAGCCGAATCGAGCATCCCAGTGTGTTCGCCACTGCCGAATCGATGGAAAGGCAAGGCCAACGGTGGCTTGGTTGAACGTCGATGCCGAGGGCGAAATCGATCGGCAGCACCTCCAGCAGTTACTGATTCCTGGACCGACACGCCCTGCCCTGGTGACGGTGATGTCGGCCAACAACGAGACGGGGGTGATCCAGCCAATCACGGAGGTCGCGGCGATCTGTGCCGAGGCTGGGGTCCCCTTGCACGTCGACGCGACGCAAACCATCGGCAAGCTCCCCTTTTCGCCCGAGGCCAGCGGTGCGGCGGCCGTTTCCTTTTCAGCCCACAAGTTTCATGGTCCGGTTGGGATCGGTGCGCTTTGGCTGGCTGCCGGTGTCAAATTGCAACCGATGTTGTTCGGCGGCGAGCAGCAACTCGAAAGCCGACCTGGAACCGAGCCGGTGGCCCTGATCGTAGGCATGGCTCGAGCCCTCCGCCTGGCCATGGAGGAGTTGGAGCCCTCCACCGCAACCATGCGCCGACTCCGCGATCGACTCGAATCGAGACTCCTGGGCGAGTTTCCCGAGTTGGTGTCCAGGGCCGCGGCAAGGAACGACTACCCTCCACGTCCTGCGTTTCCTTTTTGGGAGCCGATCGTCAGGCGATGCTCATGGCGCTCGACATCGCGGGAATCGCCTGCAGCAGCGGTTCGGCTTGCAGTAGCGGCAGCAGCCCCCCCAGCCACGTCTTGATCGCCATGAATCGTCCCGAGTCAGAGATTCAGTCGGCACTGCGGTTCGGGCTCTCAAAGTTTTCCACCGATTCGGAAATCGATGGTTCGATTGATTCTATCTTTAGAATTTATAAACGTTTACGACGATAAATTTTGGTGGATAACTTCGATCTGGTCACTCGCTTTTTGCAAGCGAATTGCCTAGAATTCCCATCCTGGCTGCAGCCCGTCCCCGATCGCTCCCCGGTCGCCGGGGGTGAAGGGCTGCAGGCAAGACGCCAAATTTCTGTTGTTGAACCAACCGTCCGTGCTCTAGCCGCCCGCCGGCTCGATCGATGGCCACCGTCTCTGCGAACCCACTCTTCCGCCGCATCACGTCCTTTCCCTTGGAACGGCCGAGTGGATGGGTACGTCGCCGGGAGGCCCCTGGGCCGGCGAGGATCCTGCCCTATTTCATCGCTGGCGAGGAAAACCGGCTGGCCGCGTTCGTCGCATTTGCAGATCACGCGGCGCTGGACATTGGCAATCCGCTGCTGCTGATCGGCCCCAGTGGTGCGGGGAAGTCTTCGTTGGCAATGCATCTGGCCGCTCGCCTCGCCTGTTCCCATCGGCAAGGCCTCGAGTCTGTGCGCACCACGTCTGTCCGAGCCGTCTCTGGAAACACTGAATCTGGATCCCCAGAACCTGGATCCCCAGACTCGCTTGACGCATCGTCCCGGGACGACAGCGCGGCGGAGACCATTGCGACGCTCGAATCGAGCGAGCCAGGGGCGGTGCTGTATTTCAATGCCGTCGATTTTGCCCGAGCCTATGCCCAAGCCGTCGCGGCGGACGATCTCCAACCACTTCGCGATCAGATTCAACAGGCCGCTGTCTGGGTGATTGATGATCTCCACCTGATTCGGACAAACCGGCCGCACAGGATGAGCTCGCCCTACGGATTGATAGCCGAACCCAACGGCCGATCAGCCCACGATCATCACTTCTCGGCGACTCCCCTCGGAAATCCGTGGGCTGCGTCCCCTGTTGGCAAGCCGAACGGTACCAGGTCTGACCATTCCCATTGGCGATCCCAGCTGGTGAAGCCCGCCTCCAACTACTCCGGGAGCTTTCGGTTCACCACTCGGTCGATCTCGATGAGGATCTGATCGAGTTGCTACATCGGCGGATCGACAGCCGATTGTCGGCCCGATCTCTCGACGCCGCGATCAAACAGATCTCCCTGTGGTGCCGAATGCACGATTCGGTGCCTTCGATCGAGGCGGCGGAACACGCGATTGAGGTGGTGGGCAAGTCCGAGGAGATTTCGCTGGCTGAAATCACGGCGGCAGTCGCCAAGTACTTTCGTCTCAGGCGGACCGATCTACGTAGCAGCTCACGCAAGCAGAATCTTGTAAGAGCGAGATCACTAGCGATGTTGCTGGGACGCCGATTGACGTCCAAGAGCATGCACCAAATCGGCGACTATTTTGGCGGCCGCGATCACACCACGGTGCTCCACGCGATCCGAAAAACGGAATCGCTGCTCGAACAGGAAAGTGAATTGCGACGTGCCGCCGACGAAATCCAGGAAAAGCTGGTTACCGCGTGAGTCCTTGCTCTCAAGAATTGACTCCTGAATCGATCGACCACCCGCCGGTCCTTCGAGCGTTTGCGGCGCAGCCACGATTTGGACCGCTCACCGTCGAGACCCTCTGCCATGCGAAAGGAAATCGCGAAAAAAACCGTGGTCTTCCTGGTGGAAAAACTGTTCCTTTCCAGTCGATCACGGACGCTATTCTCCATTGGACTCTCGCACCACCCGTCCATCACAAGTCATGCGTTGTCGAAAAACCGGCCAATCTTGAACCGGTCATCGACGAGATCCGACATGCTTTGCACCGCGAGTCGATTTGTCTAAACCTCGGTGAGCAAGCAAGTTGTGATGGGCCGATCCGAGAGAACGACTATTTTGGTGTCGGATTACGAAGACGACGATAGAAAATAATCAATATCAGAGAAGAGCAAGCTCTGAGAAGCACAAGACTGCTAGCAGCCGTTTACCCGGATGCGTTCGAGCTCGATCTCACGGTACAACATGCCTCGCTAAGTTGATCGACTGCTTCCACGGTATCTGACTAGCGTTTCCATGAAGATCATTTGTCAACGTGAGTCTCTCACGAATGCCTTCACTTTGGCCGCCAGTATCGCCCCCACGAGGACTCCCAAAGAGATCTCTGATGAACGTCAAGGTGACGGCGGCCAACGACAAAATCACCCTGACGGCGACCGACATGGAAGTTGGCATCCGACTTGATGTGGAGGAAGGGATTGAGGTCGAGACCGAGGGTACGGCCTCGCTTCCGGTGCAACGGATGATGGCCATCTTGAGGGAGAGCAACGATCCTTCGCTGACGATCGAGACAGATGCCTCCGGGATTCGTGTCATCGGCAGTCGTAGCAAGTTTCGCCTGCCAGGAAGCAATCCCGACGAATTCCCTAGCGTCAGCGGATTCGAGGAAGAAAAGTACCACGTGATCCCGACGCGACTATTCCGCGAGATGGTCAAGAGAACGGTCTTTGCCACCGATGCCGAGAGCAGTCGATTTGCCTTGGGCGGTGTGTTGCTTGAGATGGAAGGGGACCAGGTGATTGCGGTCGGGACCGACGGACGGCGTTTGGCTCGCATGCAGGGCTCGGGTGAGGCGGTAGGCGGTCACCAAACGAGCGGATCGAGCACGATCGTTCCCACGCGGGCAATTCAATTGATCGAACGGGCACTGAGTGATCGTGACGAATCGGTCGATGTGGCCGCCCGCAGCAACGATCTTGCTGGTACGCACACCACGGGGCGTGATCTATTCTCGGCTGGTCGAGGGCCGTTATCCGAATTGGCGACAGGTGTTCCCCAAACGGGAAGTCGGCCGTTCAGATCGATATGACCGTCGGACCGCTGTACTCGGCACTTCGACAGGCAGCGATCGTGACCGACCACGAGAGTCGTGGGATCGACTTCACCTTTGCAACGGCACGTTCAAGATGGAGGCGAGCACGGCGGAGATTGGCGAGTCTCAGGTCGAGCTACCGATCGCCTACGACGGCGACCCGGTCACGTTGACGCTGGATCACCGCTATGTCGCGGACTTCTGCAAGGTACTCGACAACGAGATGAATTTCATTTTCGAGATCGAATCGAGCTCGTCCCCTGCTCTGCTGATGACCGACGACGGCTACGGATACGTGATCATGCCGATGGCACGCGATCGCTAGCTGCCTGGAAACCGTACGATGGACTTCCAAGTCCGTCGATTCTCATCAGCTCGCGCTCGACGGACTTGGAAGTCCATCGTACATCCCCAATAGAAAAAGCCAGGCTCGTCAGAGCCTGACTTTCGAATTTGGAAACCCAACGTTGGGTCGCAACTGGTGGTTTAGCTTTCGCTGCCCGAGGCGGTTGCGTCACTCACACCGGCACTAACCGGTTCACCAGGTTCAGGAAGGCCGCGGGTTTCGCCCTTGAAGTCGAGTCGTACGATTTTGACCCTCTTGCCGTTGGCGTCGATCAACCGTCCGTCTTCCTCGGTGGTGACTTTGTCGGCGGTGATCTTGTCACCATCTTCGGTCTCCAAGCATCCCGGTCACAACAATCGTGTCGAAGCCCTCGAACGTGCCTCGCAGCAACTCTTCACTGAGAGGATCTTCGATTCGCTGCTCCAGAGCACGACGTAGCGGTCGGGCACCGTAATCGAGATTGCTTCCCTTGGTGACCAAGAACTCTTTGGCGATATCGGTCAACTCGAGGTTCAAGCCACGCTCCATGAGTCGCTCGCGGACCTTGGTAAGTTCGAAGTCGATCACACTCTTGAGATCTTCCTTGGTCAGATGACGGAAGATAATCGTATCGTCCAAACGGTTGAGAAACTCAGGTCGGAAGACTCGTTCGATCTGATCCATCACTCGTTGCTTCATCGATTCGTAACTAGCGTCCCCGTCAGGCTTCTGAAAGCCGAAGGCAGACTCATTCTTAATCGCTTCCGCACCAGCATTGGTGGTCATGATCAAGATTGTGTTACGGAAATCGACGTTGCGGCCGAATGAATCGGTCAAGTCGACCTTCTTCCATCACCTGGAGCAACATGTTGAACACGTCCGGATGAGCCTTTTCGATTTCGTCGAAGAGCACCACCGCGTAGGGGCGACGACGAATCTTTTCGGTCAACTGACCCCCTTCTTCGTAACCAACGAAACCAGGAGGCGCCCCGATCAGGCGGCTGACATTGTGCTTCTCCATGTACTCGCTCATGTCGATATGAACGAGGGCATCGGAATCGCCGAACATGTATTCAGCAAGCGCCTTGGCCAGCAACGTCTTACCCACACCGGTCGGTCCGGCGAAGATGAAGCTACCGGTTGGACGCTTGGGATCTTTCAAACCGCTACGGCTTCGTCGCACAGCCTTGGAAACGGCCGTGACGGCTGCTTCCTGGCTGACAACCCGCTTGTGCAGCTCCTCTTCCATCTTCATCAGCCGCAGGCTGTCTTCGGTGGACAGCCGGGTCAGCGGAATACCGGTCATCTTGCTGACCACTTCGGCGATGATTTCTTCATCGACAACGCCATCGGTTTGTTGACTCTTGTCACGCCATTCCTGGGTGATCTGGTCCTTCTTCTTACGAAGCTTTTCGGCCTGATCACGAAGGTTTGCCGCCTTTTCAAAGTCTTGATTGGCGACGGCGTCTTCCTTCTCCTTGTTGAGCTTTTCGACTTCTTCGTCGATCTCTTTCAGATCTGGTGGACGGGTCATGGTGCGAAGGCGTACACGGGCACCCGCTTCATCGATCACGTCGATCGCCTTGTCTGGCAAACAACGAGCGGTGATGTAACGTTCGCTCATCTCGACCGCAGCGACGATCGCATCGTCGGTGAACTGAACGCGATGATGCTCCTCGTAACGGCCGCGTAGACCCTTGAGGATTTCGATCGTCTCCACTTTGCCGGTAGGTTCGACAATGATTTCTTGGAAACGCCGAGCCAACGCATTGTCCTTCTCGATGTACTTGCGGTACTCGTCCAGCGTGGTCGCACCGATGCACTGGATTTCGCCACGCGCCAACGCAGGCTTGAGTACGTTGGCGGCGTCGATTGCCCCTTCTGCACCCCCGGCACCCACCAAGCGTGTGCAATTCGTCGATGAACAGGATCGTGTTTCGAACGCGACGGACTTCCGTCATCACCGCCTTGATCCGTTCCTCGAACTGGCCACGATACTTGGTGCCAGCCACCATCATGGCCAAGTCGAGTACGACAATTCGCTTGTCGGCCAGGATCTCAGGGACTTCGCCGCTGATCACACGCTGCGCAAAACCTTCGACGATCGCCGTTTTTCCGACGCCAGCTTCCCCCAACAGGACAGGATTGTTCTTGGTTCGGCGGCAGAGGATCTGGATCGCCCGCTCGATCTCTCGTTCTCGGCCGATTACCGGATCGAGCTCACCCTTCTTGGCCAGCTCGGTCAAGTCGCGACCAAAACTGTCCAGGGCCGGCGTCTTGCTCTTGCCAGCCTTGCCGGACGGTACTGCTGCTTTCGCTCTCGCCGGTGCGACCGCCGCGCTCGCCAACCTCGGCCCCTTCGAGCCCATGTCCAAGCAGGTTGAGCACTTCTTCGCGGACATCTTCCAGTTTCAGTCCCAGGTTCATCAGCACCTGAGCGGCGACCCCTTCCTGCTCGCGAAGCAAGCCGAGCAAAATGTGCTCGGTCCCCACGTAGCTGTGATTCAAATTCCGAGCCTCTTCCATCGAGTACTCGATGACCTTCTTCGCTCGCGGCGTCTGGGGCAGCTTGCCCACGGTCACCATTTCTGGACCGCTCTGCACCAGCTTCTCGACCTCCAAGCGAATCTTGCGAAGGTCGACCTCCAAATTCTTGAGCACGTTGGCGGCCACGCCGCTACCTTCCTTGACCAGTCCAAGCAGGATGTGCTCGGTACCGATGTACTCGTGGTTGAATCGCTGGGCCTCTTGATTGGCCAGCTGCATGACTTTGCGGGCGCGGTCAGTAAATCGTTCGTACATTGTTTATCTCGTTAACTTTGTCGTGTCCGATCACCGGCGGAAGCGGGTTTCCTCCCACCGAGCCGGTCGTTTGTGCTCTGTCGTCCCTTCATCGGTCCTGACAAACCGAGTGGCTAGGGAACCACCGGATGAGAACCTGGGTGGGCGCTGTCAATCTGGCGAAAATGCCGACGGCTATCTCTTTCAAGCAAACCGTACGCCACATCGCTTCATCACAGCTACCACTTCCCTGGTGACGATCGCAACCAGATGGACGTCCCGCCTCTCCTGGCACTTCGCATGAATTCTATCGGTTACGGTAAAAAGCGGGGATAGGAGCTTTTTGCCCAGATGAGGCAAAAACAGAACGAAGGCGCCATGTTTTTGCAGAATCAAGGCACTTCCCCGCCGCAAAGAAATGTCCAGGAAATTCTCGCGGACGACTCTCCACTCAGGCGGCTGCTTGCGGTTTCGCTGTCATATCGGCAGCGTCTGACTCCGAGCGATCCGTGTTGGACTCGTCACTGACACCCCCTTCTTCCGGCCGGCGTCGTATCGGCTTGCTTGATCGCCCGTTCCAACCGACGATTTTCTGCATCCACCTCCAGCCACCAGTGATCGGCAATTTCCAAGCGGCGGATCTCGCGTAGCAACAGGGCAGCCGCCTCGAGCCGCCCGCTGTGACGATAGACACCCGTCAGCAACAACAAAGCGGGGGGATCCCGTGGCTCAATTGCTAGCACGTCGGTCAAGAGACCTTCGGCTTCTGCCCAGTCCCCACGCAGGTAGGCCGATCTGGCTTGCGGAAACTGATCAGGTTGTTCACTGATGGTCCGCGGGGCGATCAATCCGGGAAGCTCCCGAACGCTGCGAACCACGCAGAAAATCCAGACCAGCAACCCAACCCAAAAGCCGATCGAGACCAGGCCGCCGGCAATCCACTGGGGATAAAGGTATCGGGAGACGAGGTAGAGGTTGAATGCCAGCGCGAAGGCGACGGCCGCAGGAAGCCCAGAGAGTCTCCCTCGCCACCACAATTCGGCCAGACCCGGCCAGAGACACGTCGCGTAGTACCTTGCTTCCATAACCTGTTCTTTACGGGCATCGACGTGCCGGAATCAAGGTGATTGTGTTTTTCGGTAACACGGTATCGCCGATTCTGGGAATTTCTCGACTCGCGGCGCAGCTACCGTGGGCAAGTCTCTCCGAGTCTCGTAAGCAACCCAGCACCGGTGCAGATCTCCGCCTTGGAAATGCAGACCTAAGGGAGCCCAACCTCACACATCACCGAACTCCCAAACCGAGCGATAGGCACCCTCGGCTTCGAAGTACTCCAAAAGGGAGGCGTAGAATGGGTGATGACCCAGGGTGGCGCTGTCGCCCACGACCAGCAATTTTCGCCGTGCTCGCGTGATGGCGACATTGCTGCGGCGGGTATCGGCCAGGAAACCGATCTCACCCCGATCATTGCTTCGCACCATTGTCAATAGAATGGCTTCCTTCTCCCGGCCCTGGAAACCGTCGACGGTGTCAACTTCCACGGACGATCGGTTGAGCCGAGATCGAAGCAGTCGAACCTGGGCGGCATAGGGAGCGATCACACCGATCTGTTCGGTCGCCACGCCAGCTTCGATCAGTTCCTCCACCAGTTGTAGAACGAGATTGGCCTCGCGTGGATTGAACTTGCTTTCACCGTCGGTTTCGATCGCTTCATCGAATTCCGCCCCGGCCGTATCGATGAACTCGATCGGATTCTCCGTCAGGGGTGTCGGTACGACGCCAGGCAGATCGCAAAGACGATGCTGGGCGACCGACCGATCGGCGACGAGTTCTGATTCATAGAACGTTTTGGAGGAGAAGTTCATGATGGCTTCGTGCATGCGGTATTGCACGGTCAGGCGCCGAAAGACATCGTGGCCTTCCCTTTCGACAAGCTGTTGCATCAGCGACTCTCGCATCCCAGCCGTAGCGGCTTCTTCGCTCAATACGGTGGGCGGAAGCTGACAATGGTCGCCGGCAAGGATCAAGCGATCGGCCCGCAGGATGGCTTGCCAAACCCCAGGTAGTGTTGCCTGGCAGGCTTCGTCAATCACGACCAGATCAAACTCCCGATTCCCAAGGAGTTCATCATCGATGGTGGTCGTCGTGCAGATCACATCGGCCGAGTCGATCACGCTTTGAATGACCGAACGCTCGAGCGATCGAATTTGCCCACGCAACTTCCCTGCTTCCCCAAACAGCTCGCGACGACGTCGACGTGCGTCGTACGATCTGGAGCCTCTTTCTGCAGCACGAATCAGATCTTGAACCTCGCGTTTCATCTCGTGGATGACGGAGGTCGACGGGTCGTTGTCCACCAGCTCATCAAGTGTGTGCTCCCGCAATTCCTCGAAGACGCGTGCGGGGTGGCCGACACGTAGCGCATTGCACTTCAATTTGACCAAGCGCTCCAGAAGATTATCAACCGCTGTGTTGCTCGGTGCGCAGGCCAGGACCCGATCACCTCGCTTGGTCGCTTGCAGAATGACTTCGGCAACCGTCGTTGTCTTGCCAGTCCCAGGAGGACCATGGATCACCGCGACATCGCGGGCCGAGAGTGCGAATCGGACCGCGTCCTGCTGTGATGGATTGAGGTCCGTGACAAATTCCAACCGGGGAACCGCCGTGTCGTCAAAGCGAAGGGGTCGCTTTCCAAGCAGCACATCACGGAGCCGTCCGCTACGTCCCGTTGCCGTTCGAGCGCGCGACATCGCGCCGAGCTGTCGTCGCCGAGTGGTTTCGTCCGGAGACAAGTCGATACGATACGATTGAGCTTCGGGCCAAGCTTCGGTAGCGACCTGAATCACGTCACCGCGTCGTCGGCTGACCACTCCGGCAATGCCACTGTCGCTAGGATCTTGATCGTCGGAGATCACCACGGGCGATCCGACCTTCAGCCGGTTCATCGGCAGCGGTTCGTTGCCCGGCTTTACAAAGTCGAGCAGGAGTCGACCCGCCAGTCCCGTTTGATGATCTTGAAGCCGCATGCGGACCAGAGTCTCGCCGGTGCGTTCGACATCGGATTGCGATCGAATCTGACGACGGCGGGCGAGACGCTCTCGTTCGGCTTCACTCTCCAGCTCAAGCCATCGCTGCAGCTCGTTGAAGTAATCGTCGATCGATCCGGTATGATAGTTCGTGCGCGGCATGAGCAGGTCAATGCGAGATGGCGAAACCCAATCGCCAGCGAACGGCTACCAAGCTTCGGAGTTTCCTTCGGCGAGAGTCTGCTGGAGGTCGGGTGGTTGCTCGAAATCCTCCAGACGGGCTTCGCCAACTTCCGAACTCAAGATATTCAGCACTTCTCGGAGCAGCGCCGGATTCAAGATCTTGGATGCCGGGGCGTCGTGAAGCGGACGCATAATGTACTCGGCATACAACAATTCGCCATCGCTAATCAGATCGCGCGCCAGTGTAAGTCGCGTCTGGTACTGGCGGGTCGGATCGGTTTCGTCTCGGTGTTTTCGCTTGATCTCCTGCAGCGACGTGATGAATTGCTGTGCATCGACCGGCTGCAGCGATTGGGTTTTGACGTATTGAAACTCGCCACCCGTTGCCTTGGAGATTCTTGCCATCGCTGATTTCGTGAACGGGTTCTCAAAGGCGATCGTGTGAATCGGAATGTCGGTATAGACCCTTTCGACACCTTCTTGGACGTCAAGATTGCTACGCCCTCCCCGCTCATCGATCCAGCCTGACTCCGACATCGGGGTGCGCGGCCGATTGAACTGACCGTCCGAGAGCAGAAAGACCGCATCTGGCTTCATCTTGTGAGCCAATGAGAGTGCCCGGCGCGGATCCGTGCCGGCTCCAAGGTTGACGTTGGAAATCCATTGACGAAGCCTCTTCTCGTGTCCCTCCGTCACGTCCACGTACTCGATGTTCCGGATGAAGAACATTTCCTCCAGGTTCCAACAGAACAGGAACACGTAGTAGCTCTGTCCGGGTTGAAGCTGAGTCACCGAACGAAGCAGCTCGTCGCAAGCCCGGCGGAATCGCTCGCCCTGCCTCGCATTCATGCTGTAGGAAATGTCCACGACGAAGACAAACTTGTTCCCATAGGCCCGCGTACCGAAAAACTCGACCGAGGGCTGCTCATAACTGGCTTCACTTGCCCGCGCGACGGTTTCGGCCAGCAATGCTTGCGCGATCAACGCATCCATCGCGGCGTTCGCTGCCTCCGAGTCGATGCTCTCGGCAACGGGATCGGCATGACGATCCTCCGAGGGCTCCGGCACCACGATATCAACGGAAACGACCTTCTCTCCGCTCGATGTCGATCCAGTTAGAAAAATCGATTGAGGTCGTGTGACGGTGAAGACCAGGCACGAAAGCAGCAGTGCGAGCAACCCATGGAACAGCAACGACAACAGCAGAGAACCAATTCCGGTCCTGGATGTCGTACGACGTTCCGAAGAAGGGATGAGCTGGCGCACGGGTGTTCAAGGACAACCAAGATTGGGAACGTGAGTTCGAAACCCCTTCACTGTAACAGCTTTTCGCATCGCTGCGGAGAAACTTTCACAGCCGTTCCCAGTTGTTGCGCAAACAGGCTGACACGCAACTCTTCGATCATCCAGCGGAACTCGCTCTCGGCCTGGTCGGTGGCTGATCTTTGATTCTCCGGGAGCTGGTCCAACCATCGTAACCACAATTGGCTGATGACCTGCATCGACTGCTGATCACGCGAACCCGCGGCGCCGGCTCGGTCCATGCGATAGGTAATGGCCTGAAGGTAACGTGGATAGTGTCGCAACCAGTCCCAGGGCGTGATCGCCAGAAAGTTCTCACAGAACAGCCACTGAAGCTGGTAATCGATATCCGCGAGCAGGGCAGCCCGACGACCCGAGCCGCGTGCCGATTCCATTTCGCGCCTGACCGAAAACCTCGCGTCGGCAATGGAGACCAACCATCCCGAAAGCTCCTGCGCGGCGATCGTGATACGTTGCCCGCGGTTCGTTCGACGGGCCTCGAAGGCGGCAGCCGATCGGACGACCGGTTCCTTTTCGACGAAGGCAATTCGGGCCAGAAGATCGACCAGCGCTCCGTCGATGGCGGAGGAGGAGAGGATCCCCGCTAACTTGATCTTGGTCTGTTCCAACTGAGGAAGGTGCCGGACCTGACTGCGAAGCTCCTTCCGCTCTGAAATTGCATAGAGTCTGGTCATGCCTCGCTTGATGGAGATCTCGGCGGAGTTCAGATCGGGGTAAAGCCGGGTCGCAACCGCATCGCCGAGATCGACCAAACCGGGATACTGTGCGACTTGGACACCCCCGCGACGACGAATCACCTCTCGCGGCAAGTCTCCAAAGTCAAAGGACTGAGCGTTCGATCTTGACCAGGAGTCGGAGGCCTCCTGTTCGGGTGATTCGGATGACTCGGCGGCACTTTCGGTGATGAATTGGTTTTGCAACGGCACCAGCTCGCGTCCCTCGCCGAGTGTCTTGCCACTGTCATCGACGACACGAACCAGGAACTGGTGGTGCTCTTCCAGCTTGTCGTCTTGAAAATCACTGACCGAAACCGGCATCTCGGCGTGTCGCGACATCGCCTGGCAAACAGCCGTCATGAAGGGTACCGTTCCATGAACCGGCGCTGAGCTCATCAGCGATTTTCGCCGCCACATCGGCGGCCGGAACCAGGTTGCGGCGGATTCGCTTCGGAAGCGACTTGATCATGCCCGTCAACTTTGGCACCAACGACCCGGGCACCAGCCAACCAAGTCGATCGTCGCTCAACTGCGTGAGCGCGGCCTGATGCACCTTGACGTGGATCCCATCTCGCGCCGAACCAGGTTCGTAGTGATACTCCAGCGGTAGTCTCGACTGTCCGATGACAAGCTGATCGGGGAAGTCTTCCTCAGAGATCGGTTGAGCCGATTCCACGAGATCGTCGGGACGAACATAGAGCGAAGGGGGATCATCGACGGCCGGAGGATTCTCAAGCCAGAGCGAAACACCTGCGGCATCCCATGTCTTCTTCGCCCACACCGGGGTCTCGACCGTTCGATCAAGCTTTTCCAAACGACCCCGGTCGCAAACATCGTCCGGAAGTCGCGCCTGGTAGAACCGCGCGATTTGATGGTGTTCGATCAGTAGGTCGCGTCGCCGCGTTTTCGCAGCCAACTGGGCGATGGCGTCGATCACTGCAATGTTGTGACGCACGAAGCGGGCGTTTGTGCGAAGTTGCTGCTCGGCTAAGCCATGATCGATCAACAGGTCTCTCGCCGTGACTGGATCGATGGGCGCGAGTGGCACGCGGCGCCGCAGGACGATCGGCAGGCCAAACAGGGTCTGATTCTCGAAGCAGAA
The DNA here is from genome assembly GCA_963767665.1 of Pirellulaceae bacterium. GTDB lineage: Bacteria > Planctomycetota > Planctomycetia > Pirellulales > Pirellulaceae > Rubripirellula. The sequence continues at coordinate 397,253 of CAVYFC010000008.1, read as the reverse complement.
GGGGCCTCCGGCGCGGCTGCTCCAATGAGGATCGACGTGAGAGCGTTTGATCAAGTGCGAGCCAACCGACTCGATCCACCGTGGTTCGATCCTGGCGACGGTCCGGGCAAATTGCTTCGAGGTCTCCACCAGTTCGGCGGCAACGATCCACTTCGGTTTCGCCGCAAAGACTCCTGAGCCCGGCCAAAGAAAGAGCTTCAGCCCACCCGCCCCGGTGTATTCGTTCTTGTCGCCAACCATGGCAACTCCCGACAAAAGACCGGCCAGCAAGGCACAGTGCACCTTCTCATATTGGTCATCGGAGACGATTTTGGTTTCGCTCAGTTCATAGTGTATGGGTCCAATGCGTCGTCGCACCGCGTTCTGGCGCGAGTTACCATCCATGGCCGTCGTGACCATCTCACGCAGTTGGCGATAAACGTCAGCCCACTCGCGCATGCGGGTAGGTGAAAGGAAACGCTTTCGCAGCGCACGCTCCAGTTTGTTGCGGCTCGTTTGGGCACGGGCCTCCTCGTAGAAGCGCCACAAGCGGAGAAGTGAAAGAAAATCGCTTTGTGGATCCGCGAACTCGGCGTGAGCCTGGTCAGCTGCCTCACGCTTGTCGGGTGGCCGTTCTCGTGGATCTTGGACTTCCAGCGCGGCGGCGATCGGCAGGACCTCCGCTAGAGAACCGTTCTCATCGGCTGCGAGCAAGATTCTCCCGACCCTCGGGTCAACCGGCAAACGTCCCAGCTTCCACCCGATTTCGGTCAAGGCATGACGTTCGTCGATGGCACCGAGTTCGATCAATGTCCGAATGCCATCGCGGATGGCTTCCGGTTTGGGCGGATCCAGCAGAGGGAAATCTGCTAGTTCGCCCATGCGCAACGTTTTCGTCCGAAGTACAACCGCGGCAAGATTGGTACGACGGATCTCAGGGGTGGTGTAGGACTCGCGTGACTCGTATTCCTCGAGTGAATAGAGACGTACACAGGTGCCTGGGCCGACCCGTCCGCACCGGCCGGCGCGCTGATCGGCACTGGCGCGGCTAACGGCTTCGATTGGCAGCCGTTGCAGCTTGCTGCGGGCGCTGTAACGGCTGATGCGGGCGGTTCCCGAATCGACGACAAAGCGGATACCGGGAACGGTGAGCGAACTCTCGGCCACGTTGGTGGCAAAGATGATGCGTCGGCGGTTGCCCTCTGGATGAAAGATCCGCTGCTGCTCGGCCTGAGGCAATCTCGCATAGAGCGGCAACAGATCGACCCGGCCTGTCAAGCCAAGTCGCTTGTAGTGTCCCGCAACATGATGCGAGACCTCGCGAATGTCTCGCTCGGTTGGTAAGAAGACCAACACGTCTCCCGCTCCTTGTCGAGCGGTCGCTTCGATACCCGCAATCACATGTTGCGACAGATCGTAGCGTCGGTCCTCCCCTTCGGCAGCCTGATCCCAGGGCAAGTACCGGATCTCGACCGGATAGCCTCGGCCCTCCACCGAGACGATCGGAGCCGGGCCCGCGTGATCTCCAAAATGCTCGGCAAACCGCTCGGCATCGATGGTAGCCGAGGTGATGATGATCTTGAGGTCACGTCGCTTCTGTTGAAGCTGCTTCAGATAGCCAAGCAGAAAGTCGATGTTCAACGATCGCTCGTGCGCCTCGTCGATGATGATCGCATCGTAGGCATCGAGGGACCTGTCGGATTGAGTTTCCGCAAGCAGGATTCCGTCGGTCATCAGCTTCACAAGTGTTTGGTCGCTCGTCTGATCCCCAAAGCGAACCTTGTAACCGACCCAGTGACCAAGCGGCGTATCGAGCTCTTCGGCCAAACGCGTGGCAATGCTGCGCGCTGCCAGTCGACGAGGCTGCGTGTGTCCGATCATCGCGTTGCGACCGAGGCCAGCTTCCAGACAGATCTTGGGAAGTTGCGTGCTCTTTCCGCTGCCGGTTTCTCCGCAAACAACGATCACCTGATGGGACTGAATCAGTTCACAAAGAGATTCGCGATAGGCGGAGATCGGTAATTCGTCCGGGTATTCCAGCCGAGGCTGCGCCGCGCGGCGATCCGCATGCGGCTTCGAATGGCGATCAGCCGGTACTACATTTTCATGCGAGACCGACTCTTCAAGCGATGCCGACGATTCAAGCGACGGACTGGTTGGCTTTGGTTGCATGACACTTCTAGAGGAATCCAGCTGACTGCGAACAGGCCTGACGGCTCATCACAAAGGCCAGACCTGGGGAACAATCAGAATGGTCACCGCGAACACAATCAGGCTCAGAGGGAGACCAAATTTGATGTAATCGACGACGCGATAACCACCGACCCCGTAGACCATCATATTGGTCTGGTAACCGAAAGGAGAGAGAAAGCTGGCCGAGGCAGCGATCATGACGACGATCACAAAGGCCGCCGGATTGCTGCCCAATCCCGTTGCCGCATTGATGGCGATGGGAAACATCAACACGGCCGCCGCATTGTTGGTGATCAACTCAGTACAGAACATCGTCGCAAGATAGACCGCGATCAGAGCCAGCAGCGGATTGCCGCTTGCCAGATCCAACAATCCGTAAGCGATCGCGGCTGCAGCCTGACTCTTTTCGAGAGCACTACCTATCCCAATCGCAGAACCGATCACGATCAACACAGACCAATCAATGCTGCGCCGTGCTTCGGACGTGGTGCAGCATCGCAGCAAGACCATGGCGACGGCCGCAGCCAAGGCGGCGGTCAGAATCGACACCTCCGTCAGCGTGGCTGCCAAGACCATCACCAGCAGAATGCTGACGGAGATCCAGGCCCTTTCCGGTCGCCGCACGGAACCCTCCTGGACGGCGCTGACGAGGAAAAAGTCACGCGACTCACTTCGACGATGCAAGAATGAAGGAGATGCTTCGAGCAGCAAGACGTCACCGACTTCCAAACGAACATCACCAAGTTTGCCCGTCAGCTTCTTGTCACCACGGGCAACCGCGACGACTGCCGCATTGTAGTGCGATCGAAATTGACCTTGGCGAATCGTCTTGCCAAGCAGTGCGCACCGCGTGCTGACGACCGCTTCGACCAATGTTCGCCGCCATGCAGGTACTTGCAGCTTGCGAGCCTGGTCATCACTTGTGGTCAGACCTCGAATCTTACGGAGGTCGACGACGCTCTCCAACGCGCCGACAAGGATCAAGACATCGTTGGCCTGCAATCGCTCGTTTGGCTTAGCCGCTGCGATGATCCCGTTTTCACGCTGGATCTCGGCGATGTAAAGTCCAGGCAAGTGACGCAGACCCGCCTCCTCGATCGTTCGTCCGACCAACGGACCATGCTCTTCGACTTGAACCTCGACCGTGTAACGCCGCGGGTCATCACTGATGCTGACGGCTGGTCGGCGTTCCGGGATCAGCCATCGTGATGTGATGACCATGTACAGCAATCCGAGAATGGTCGCCGGCACGCCGACGGCTGCAGGGGAAAAAAATCCGAGAGGTTTCGTGTTCAAGCCTCCCTCGATCGCTTGCTGGTTCAACTCCGCGACGATCAAGTTGGTGCTCGTTCCAATCAGTGTGCACATCCCACCCAGGATCGCTGCGTAGCTCATCGGCAACAACAATCGGCTACTGCTAGAGGAGATGCGTCGCGACAGGTCGTTGACCACTGGCATCAGAGCAACCACAACCGGCGTGTTGTTCATGAACGCGCTGAGGGCTGCGACTGGAATCAGCAGGCGGCTCAACGCCCCCGTAAGCCCCTTGGCCTTGTTGAGAAACCAACCGGTTGCCAGTTCCGTGCCGCCGGTGAACTCCAACCCCGCGACCACGGCAAAAAGCAGCCCAATGGTAACCAGGCCTTGATTCCCAAATCCGGCCACCGCCTGCTGGGGCGTTGGCAACAGACTCGAGCCGCTCACATTCTGAGCCAACATCAGAATGCCCAGGCAAGCGATCGCCAGCAGGTCGTTCGAGGCAACGCGCAGCGACTAAGCTGACCAGCAAAATGCCGGCGACCGAAAGGCTCAGCCAGGCTTCCCAAGTATCCACGGGGGCGTGGTCACGATCCGATGTTGCAGGCCGCCGCAGCCAGGAGCCGACGCGGGCCAAGAGAAAGATTTCGGGGTTTGATCCGAGACAGGATAATCAGCCTTCGATTGGTATCGAACGCCAGTATCGTGACGTGTGAGCCTAATTTCGCCCACTGCCCATCTCCAATACACTGCACGGACCCTGAACCGAAACGGATGGTTCACAGGCGGATTGTCCCACGTTGACCTCATTTCTCGCGTCACAGTGCTGCTGAGATGACCCAAGCTTCCCAAGCCTCCAAGCGATCGGGCCCGCTCCTGATCGCCGTTTTGACGGGACTGCTCCTGATTCTTCACCAGGACTATTGGTTCTGGACGAACAAGACGCTGGTCTTTGGGATCCTTCCGATGGGTCTGTTTTGGCACATTGGCATCTCCATCGCGGCGGCCCTGCTCTGGTTCATGGCCACTCGGATCGCCTGGCCATTGGATCGTCGTGTCGAGGAGGATGAAAGCTGATGCCACCTGGTTCCGTCCAACTGATCATCATTCTGGGTTACCTCGCTCTTTTGCTGGGACTCGGTTTGTTCTCCAGTCGACTCTTCCGAGGCACCAAGGCGGACTATCAGGTCGCCAGCCATTCGATCGGTCCGATTCTGCTGCTCTTGAGTCTGTTCGGTACGACGATGACTGCATTCGCATTGGTGGGAAGTACAGGCGAAGCCTATCGCAAAGGGATCGGCGTCTACGGCATGCTCGCTAGCAGCAGTGGCATCGTTCATTCGCTTTGTTTCTTCCTGGTCGGTGTGAAGGTTTGGACGATCGCGCGACGAAACGGTTACACGACGCAAATTGAGTTCTTTCGGGACCGATTGGATAACGATCTCGTTGGACTGTTGCTCTTTCCAATTCTGGTCGGCTTGGTCGTGCCCTATCTGTTGATCGGAGTGATCGGAAGCGGCGCCGTCATCCAGGCGATGACGGCCGGCCTGGCTCCTGATTGGCCGATGTTTCAAAGCATGGGCGCCGATTCCATGCCTGACCCGGCGACCAATGGGGGAGTCCCTGCCTGGCTGGGGTCATTGGTCATCTGTCTCGTCGTCCTCGTTTATGTCTTCTACGGCGGCATGCGGGGAACGGCGTGGGCCAACGCCTTCCAAACCACCGTTTTCATGATTCTGGGTGTGGTCACGTTCTATGTGATCGCCAACAGGCTTGGTCAGCAGGAATCCTTTTTTGAAAATTTGAAAGTACTCGGCGCAGCGATTCCCGAATCCCATGCCACGCGCGAGCAGATGAGCAAGAGCCATTTCCTGATGTACCTGCTCATTCCACTATCGGTCGGGATGTTCCCACATATCTTTCAACACTGGATGACCGCCAAGAGCGCGAACTCGTTCAAGCTGCCGGTGGTCTTGCATCCGGTATTCATCATGATCGTTTGGGTTCCCTGCGTCCTGGTCGGTGTCTGGACGGTGGCGGTCTATGCCCACCCCGAACTTCGACCCGCGGCATCCCTGCCAATGCTGCCCAGTGGAGTGGTGGACGCCAACAAGGTGCTGCCATTCCTGGTCAAGACGCAAACGGGAGCTGTACTCGGCGGATTCCTTGCCGCTGGCATTCTGGCTGCGATCATGTCCAGTCTCGATAGCCAGTTTCTCTGCTTGGGTACGATTTTCAACAACGACATCGTGACTCACTATCTTGGCAGAGACAGGATCAGTGATGCGCGGCAAGTCATGCTGACTCGCCTGTTCATCATCGTGATTGTCGCGGTCACCTATCTGCTCAGTCTCGGCAACGTTCGCAGCGTTTTTGCGATGGGTGTCTGGTGTTTCAGCGGCTTCACGGCATTATTCCCGATCGTCGTGGCCGCACTTTATTGGCGTGGGCTCACGGCGGCGGGTACGATTTGCGGGATCCTGGCAGCGATCACCAGCTGGTGCTACCTGTTCTATCAGGGGACACAGGTACCGATGGAAGAAGGTGGACTCAGCGGCTACATGATCCGCCTTGGACTCGGCGAACAGCCCATCGAAATCATGCCGGTCGTGGCGATGTTGCTCTGTTCCACCGTCGCCATGGTTGTCGTTTCCCTCATCACGCCCCGGCCAAGTGAGGAAGTTCTCGCCAAGTTCTTTGACTAGGTGCCTCAAAGAGCTTGTGCTTGTGATGGAGAGGATCGCCTTTCGCTCCCAAGTTGTGAAGAAATCGACTGGCATACCGTAGGTCGCCTTTCCAAGACGGAACCACGCAGCTTTGCTGCGTTTCCTACGAGTCTCGGAGAGACTCGTCACCTTTAGCTCGAGAACGCGACTAACTGCCGAAGCCCTGTCGAAACGCGGCGAAATCCAAGAGCGAGATGACGCCGTCGCCGTCGCTATCAAGGTCACCGAAGAAATTGGCGTCGCCAGAGGCCAGTCCGAACGTTTGTCGCAGGGCGGCGAAGTCCAACAGTCCGACTGTCCCGTCACCATCATGATCACCGAATTTTCGGAAGAACTTGTCGACGGCGCGATCACCAAACATCGCGTCATCGTCCATCGGAGCCGATCCGGTTTGAGCAACGATTCCGCTGGCAAGAACCGACAGTTCATAATTGCCATCGGCCAGCGTGTTCTGACCCGTTGCGCACTCAATCACCGATGGTCCTGAAGTGAAGGACAAAATGCTGACCGTCTTGCCGCCAACGTTCGCCGAGTTGACTGCGATCCCCGTGACCAGATCGCCGGTTGTGATGTTGGTGAGCGAGAAGGTGGTAGAAGATGGAGATTGAATCTCCGAATCGAATACGATCGAGATCGACGTGATCTCGGATCGTGTGGTGGTGCTGCCGTCATTGATGGTGATCGATTCCACTACCGGAACAAAGCGCGTCATCCCCGGAGTCGGCGCTGCGGCTCGCCAACTTTCGGAGTCATTCCCCAGCTCGATTGTCTGCGATCGTTGCAAGGACAAGCCCGAGCCATCCGCTGCTTCGGGCCATGGAATCAAGTCGTCATACAGGACTTCATCGACCAAGACGCGGGGCAACACCGTTGGCTCATCAACCGGTGCTTCATCGGGCTGTTGCAGTTTGACCAGTCCGAAGTTGTTTCCCAGCGACGGAGTGAAAGGTCCGATCAGGGTGACCGAGGCGTCGATTCCATAATGCGCTCGGAACGCATTGACGCGATTGATGTTTGGAGCTTGCGCGGATCGAAAGGCACGATGACCAAAGTTTGGCCGCCCCCAATCGTTTGACCCGCAGCAAAATCGAAGTCACTATTTCCGCGCAGGCGCCAATTCGTCAGGAGAACGGTCGTCGAAAGATGGTTGTGGACTTCGAGGAACTCCAGATCACTTTCACTGATGTCTGGGGCGATAGCGAGTGCCGCTGCGCTGGGCGGGTCGGGGTGGTACTGGACTTCGGTAATCACCACGTCGGCCGTGGCATGCGGTCCATTGGCGGCGCCGAGGCTCGGTTGGGCCAGGGGAACCAATCTACCGGTTCCACCCGGCTTTCTCCCCAACGTCACACCGTTGAACGTCGGCCCGATCTCGACGTGATCCGACAAGGCAAGCACGGTATCCCCATTGGCGTTCGCCTGGATCAACCAAATGGAATCGCCGTGGGACCCACTGAGGGCGAAGTCTTTCGGACCGGGTGTGAGGGGTGTCGGATTGAAATCGCTCTCGTCGAATGTGACGAATCCACCTGCTGGAATCACCGTTCCCTGGGGGATGGCGAACTTGAAAAAATCGGCCGCCGAATCACTGAGGTACCAACCGCTGACGTCGATCGCCGTTTCGTTCGTGTTGTGCAATTCGATCGTATCGAGCTCGGGTTCGTCGGTGTGGGCGAGCACCTCATTGATCACCACGCCAAGGGGTGCCGGATCAGCCGCACCTGGCGATCCACCTGGTTGCGTGCTGCCTCGCCAGTGGTAGTGCTTATCGAGTTGGTCCGCAGGTGTTGCGGCCGGATCGCGTAGTACCAGGCTGCCGCCAATTCCGTCGGCCCATGTAGGCCATGGATCGCTATCGTCATAGTCGAAGTCGAACAGCTCGTTACCGTTGGCATCGACCAGCCGAATTCGCTCGCCACCATTGTCAAGCGCGCCGGCGTAGTGGCCGAGGATCAAGCTTGGATCAAAAGCTGGATAGGCAGCAAGGAAGGCAACAGCATCACGAACGATCACCCCATATTGTCCTGGCAACAGCGTCGCGGTCGCTGGCAGGACGAGCGGTGCACTCGGTCCATCCGTCAGCGTGACCCCACCGAGGTCGATGATCGCAGCGCTTTCGCCAGAGCTGATGTTCGCCAATTCGATGAACTCGCTGTCATCACTTCCCTGCGGGTTGTAATGCACCTCCGTCACGCGAAGATTCGCCGTCGAAGCAGGTTCCTGCGGCACAATGAAACCGGCCGTATGCATCGCAGACCAGGTGCCCGTGGCTGGATCGAGCGTCCGCGCTCGTATCGATGCCGAGTTGTCCAGCATGATCGGAGGCGAGTTTTGCTTGATGGTGATGAGTTCGGCATCAAAGCTGATGTCGCTACTGGTCCCACTGATCTGATGAATTTCGACTGCCAGCGTGTTCGTGCCGACGCTTAGCAGCGAGGCGTCCACTTCAAATTCGATCCAATTGTTTCCATCATCCGAAGCAAGCGCCGAGGCAAAGGTGTTGTAGGAGACCGCGCCGGTCGGCATGTTGTCCCGCGCGATTTCAACGCCATTGAGATACGCGATCACACCATCATCCCGACGCATGCGGAGACGAACTCGATCGAAGTCAGCCTCTGGAACGTTGAATTGCGTACGGAAGTAGGTGGTCGGCTGCTTGTTGGCTGCGTCGCCGCCAAAGGAGACAATCGTCGCTTCATCCCCTTCACCGTATCCGAGTTCGGCATTGCCGCTGGGCCATGTCGCATCGTTGAAGGCCACGCCTTGCCAGGATTGGCCGAGGTCGACTCCGAGATCGTGGAATCTCCAGCTAGAGCCTGCTGGCAAGAGCGTATTGGTCGTTGTGCTCGCATCGAACAGCAGAGCATTGGGATTGATAGTGCCGCCAGGCAAGCGAGGATCACTACCGTCGTTGGTGTAATAGACGGTCGCGGTATCAGCCGTCATTCGCAGCATGCTTCCCGCTTGAATCTGGCCGCCACTTTTCGGTTGATCGTTGATCCAGTACTCGGGTGCATCGAGCGAGGGAAACAACGGCGCCATAACCGGGATGGTGTAAGTGCCTTCGGCGTCCTTTAGCAGCAACTGTGTGTTGCGAAACTGATCGATCAAGACGGCATGACGATTGGGAAAGTAGTTGTTTCGCAGACCGGCGACAGCATTGACCCAATGACTTTTGAGAAGCGGATTGTCCCGCTTGGCATCTCCCCATCTGGCCGATTCGGCGATGATGGCCGACTCGATCTTCGAGGCCTCCGCGTTCAACTTGGCGATTTGCGCCTCCGTTGTCAGCGGACCCCCATGGAAGAAAGCCTCCTGAATCTTGTCCGCAAATCGCATCCGATATTCGACGTTGGCCATCAACTGCTGGTGCAACCACTGTGGATTGAAATAGTTGACGCTGGACTCGAAGTTGGCGTGATCGTAGGGCCCGTTGCGATTCTCATTGACGTTACGAAGCGTATGCTCCGAGTCGTGGATGAAAAACCGAAAGCCCTCATCCCCCGTTCGATCACGGACAGCAAAGTGATTGTTGATACGGGCGTTGTTCAGGAAATTGCTGATCGGAGCGTCGAGATTGCCACCCTGCAGAATCGTGAGCATGTAGGCGATCAAATTGTCGACATCGAGGAGCACCTCGTGGTCTGGGTTTCGGCTCCCATCGGGATTCAACCCCTGTGCTTCCATGTAGAGGGCACGGCCCTCGAAAGCGGGCGTGATGCCATCGGCCGCTCTGGCCAGGGCCTTCTGGAAGAGTCGATCATAGGCGGCAAAGTTACCGTCGGTTGCGATGTTCGCGTAAGGTCCGCGCTCCGGCTTGAGCACATCGTAATCGTCGGCATCTCCACCCAGATAGGTTTCAGCAAAATTCGCTTCCGCCCGTTCCTGAGTTTGGTACATGCCCCAATACTGCCCGTTGAGATACAGGTGCAACCAGCTGCTTCGTGTGTAGGGCTGACCTAGGTCTCGTTGGTTGTAGCGGGCCAAGACATCGGCGACAAAATTGTTCGTGGCGTTCCCCTGAAAGCTCCACGAGTAGTTCTGAGCCGTCCGCAAGTCGAGTTTCTTGAATGAGTCGGTTCCCTCGGCGCCGTGCACGGGATAGTTCAGTTCTGCATCGCCGTAGGAACCACGAAAGAAGAGTCGGAAGGAGTGTTTGGGATTGTTCGTGGAACGGGAGAAGCCACCACGGATGCGAAGTCCTGCGTTGACTTGGAATCCTTGACTGCCATCCGGCTGGATCAGCTCCACCGATGCCGGGCGTTCCCACTCGTCACCATCGGAAGCCGGATTGGCGTAGATGCCGATGTCGGGATCGAACAAGTTGTCCAAGTCGGTGGTGATGGACCAGCTCGGGATGCTCTGGAGTGCGTCCTTCACAGCCTGCACACCTTCCAACGTGATGACGTCCGGATCGATCCCGTAGTCGACGACGTGGTCCTTCCAGGTATCCGGCCATCCGGAAGGTGTCGCGCCGTCGTTGGATTGGGTCAGCACGTCATCCAGGAACAGATAGGTCCAGGTTCGACTCGGCAGCGTGGCATGATCGGCCTTGGTCGCGACCGCGCGCAGGTTCGTGGTTCTCGTGATCGGGATCGGACCTCCGTAAACCAATCCGTTGGTTTCGGATGGTTCGCTGCCGTCGATCGTATAGCGAATGGATGCATTGGGGGTTGTGGTTGTCAGCGTGACACTGAACGGGCCGTTATAGAATCCAGCCGGAGCATCAGCGCTGACCCGCTCCACGATCCCCGCGGTCGGATTGCGGTTGGGTTGCCCAGGAGTCGGCGTCATGAAGAAGCGGAATTGATCCTCGAGTATCCCGCTGGCTCGGAGCTCCGGGAGGACGAGAAAGCTCGCATCGCTTGACGAATGGTTGAGCCCTTGGATGGTCAGGACGTTGGCACCCTCCCGAAGCGCCTCTGCGGCTGGTAGCACAATGTCTTCGGCTCGAAGGACGTCAGCGGGACTGCGTACAGCCGTCGCCTGTGAATCGTAAGCAACCGTATTTGGAGCGTTTTGACGTGCGACTTCGACGCCATTGACCGACGCGACAAAGCCGTCGTCGTAGCGAATCGACAAACGCATCGTATCCAGCGTCGCCGGATCGGAAACCTGAAACGGAATCCGCACGTACGCTGATGAGTTGATGCCTTGAAGCGACGACGAGATGTCGGTTGCAACAAGGTTGTTTGAGCCGGCAACATAGGGAACGACAGCAAGGATCCCACCAGCGGACACATCACCAACCAGGTCGAAGACCGAAGCATCAAAACGGCTATGAGTTCCCGGTGCCGCAAAAAACTCAACACTGGATCCGCCACCCGATTCGAACACGACCAATTCAACGTCGTACAGTCCCGGCTCGGCGAAGGTGAAGGTTTCAATTGTATCGGCGGCTCCCCGGGTTCCCGGAAACTCGCTCGTGTAGACTTCCGAACCTCGGCTGATCGTCAACCCGAAGCCATCATCGCTATTGACGCCGAAGCTATAAGCGCCAGGGCTGGGAATCTCGATACTCGTTCGTGCCTGGACGACGAAGTTGTTGATATCGACGCCGATTGTCTGGGTCGGGAAGGCTTGGTTGTTGCCGTATCGCCCGCCGCCCCCGGTGCCCTGATAGTTGATCACAGCAGCAGTCGCTTGGACCGCCACGGATTGATAGTCCGGCGTAGCGATCACCTCGCGAGCAATGTCCAGGCTGTTCACCGTGCCGCCGAATTCGCCGAAGCCTCTTGCCTTGTAATAGGTCACGTCGAAGCCTGGTTGGATCACGCCGTATCCCAGGCCCGTCGCACCAGATTCCCAGGCCATGTCGTCAAACGTTGCGGCCTGCCAACTGTCCTCCATGGAGCTGTCGGACGGGATGAAATAGTTGGCTTGGTCCCCAGCACGAACAAACTCTTCCGTGCGGAACTCGATGCCGTACGAGAGATTCGTTGCCTGGGTTGGGTACTGAGGAGAATAAAGGCTCGCGGCCTCGCCACTCGGTTGGTATAGCCCTAGGAATTCACCATCGCTGGTCAATTGAAAATTGGTGTGCAGCTCTTGGCCAGCGACGTCACGATCCTTTCCAGATGCAAAGACGATCAAGAACTCTTCGGGTTCGATGGTTGTCGTGGGAAACACCCATTGGTTGATGTCGTCGACATCGTCTGTTAACGACCAGCCGGACAGATCGAATGTGCTATCGGTTGGATTGTAGATCTCGATCCAGTCGCTCGAGTCCCCATCGCCGTCGCGAAGACCATCGCTATTGGACGCCAAGAATTCGCTGATGACTGGCGTGGCTGCCAACACGATGCGTCGCTCCAGCGGCTCCATGCGCAAGCGGCGAGACGATGGGACACGCCGTGCGCGGCTCCGCTGCATCGATCGCAGACGCTGAGAGAAAGATCGAGGATGCGTCCGCTTCATTGGGATCTGAGGGGGGGGGGATAAAAAGATTGCGGTCCATTCGGCGCTCCGGTCGGAACGACGATTGGACGGAAGGAGCGAGAGAAGAGTGCGCGAGACTTTCCGAAGTTTTCACGTGATTCCCATGATAACTCAACAAAATTGGCAACGCTTGGGACAATGCAATTTCCCCCCGATACCTCCTCATCAGAATGAAATGTTTGGGGGGATCGAAGGCTCCCACCTGTGGTAGATCACGAGGGTAAATTGTGAATTGGTTGAATCGGGGACGTGAATCGGGGACGTGAATCGGGGACAGGCTCGGATTGCTGAGTTGAGGCAGGAAATCAGCGCAGAGGCGGGGGAGTCGCGAGGCCGCCAGGAAGAGCGCAGACATGAGACTTGTTGGCAGCCCTGCGTCTCGGTGACTGACCACCTCTGCCCTGACTTCTTGCCGATCATCGCGCATGAAAAAAGCCAAACCCCTGCTTGGAGGAGTTTGGCTCTTGGCTTCTCAGAAGGTCCGGCCCGTCCCGATCTACGGCGATTTAGAAGTTGGCTTCCAATCCCGCGGTCAAACCACTGAAGGTGATCGTTTCATCGACGCTCACATAGTTGTTGGCTCGTACCGATTCGACGTAGCTGCGGGTCGAGACGGCGTCGTACCAGGCGCTGGTCAGGTAGCCAACCGAGGCCCGGCATCGGCCACAGGGGCTTCGCCATCCGAATCCAAGTTCCAACTCGGCGACAGGCGTGACGCGGTAGTCTTCGTAATCGTTGGCCACAACCCCGCCGGTGAACTGGTTCGTTTGCACGTAGCTGCCCTTCCAGTCGCCGGCTAGGAAGCTGCTCAAGCCACGGCCGTAGACCATCAAACCGCTGCAGGGGCTGCGACGCTCGCCATCGAGTCCAAGTGAAAGACCGAAGCCATTGAAGTCGACATCGATGTCGTTTGTCACCAAACCGGTTGCCACCGAAACCTGCTGTTGGGTGACCAGGTCTTGCTGCATTTGGCCATAGCGAAATCCAGCGAGCCAGTTGACGACGTAGCAATCAGAAGACTTCAGGACGTGGTGATAACCCAAATCGATCAAGTCAAAATCGAACGACGCCGAAGCCGACGATTGCAGGCTGCTAGCACCGGTCGTCAGTACGCTCGGATGAATGATTTGCGAGTTCAAGACGTTGCCGGGTTGGGCAATGATGGTGTCACTGCTGCTGCCATCCACATGGGTGTAGACCGCAAGCAAGCTTGTGCAATTGCTTGCTGCGAGGGTGAAACCAACCCGATAACCTGCGCTGTCATCGATGTTCACTCGTCCAACCGGACCCGTCGGAAAGTCACCTGGCACGGGTGAGTTTTGTTCGATCGAGTAGATCTGGTCGGCACTGCCAGGTCGAAGTAGCAGAAAATCGCCGAAGACACCGCAGCGGTGAGCCCACCAGGGCTTGCAGCAGCAAACAGTGCTTGGGCCGCAGGCATCACAAGCGACATCACAGGAGGAGTCATCCCATGCAAAATCAAGTGAGCCCGTGGCAATGATTTCCTCGTCGAGCAGCTGATCATCCAAGTTGATGGAGATCGCTTCCTTGTCAATGAGCGGGCTGACTTCTTGAGCCTGAGCAAACGCTGCCATTGCGAGCGAGCCCAAGACGGGCAGTACAAACGCATTGACCCACGATCGGTGTGTTCGTTGTTGAACAATCATGAGAGAGGTCCTTCCCTAGAGATTTGGCTTGTCTTCCGATGCGAATCGGGCTGCTGCGACTCGATCTCGGTGCGGGCCGGACAAATCGCAAACGCGGCAAATCGGTTGCCGTGTGACTTATCGATCGACGCAGAAGTACCGGGAGGACCACTCCAGGGGGTTTTCGAGGACTTGCTTCCCCAGCCGGAATACCTTCGCTAACAGGACCCGGAATTCATTCGTGCTCATCGCGATAAACCCAGGCAAGGCAAGGCTTTCCGAAAAGAACGACCCCGCGCGCCGCCTGGGCACACGGGGTCAGGACTTGAATCCTAGGAGGCGTTGCTGCGGACCAAAATTAGAAAATCTGTCGGGAATCCTCGGCAAGCAACTCGAGCAGGTCCTCGCCATCCTCATCGAGATTGGCAATCGCCTGATCGGCCATGTTTGCCCAACCGCTAGCGACCGGTGCGAGCGATTCGCCGCCGGTAGCAAGTTGAGCCCGCGCCAAACCATTGATCACATTGAGTGCGTCGAGGGCCGACACGATCCCATCCTGGCTCGCATCGAGTCGGTAGCCACCAAGAGAAGCGACCAGCCGAAGCGGATTGCTGTGCGCATTGGAGTCGATTCCCCGTCCCAAAGCATTGATCACCACCAGCGCATCGAGAGCCGTCACATCGCCATCGCCTGTCGTGTCGAGCGGATTGAGCTCATTGGTGAGCGTGCCCAAGAACGAAGTGCCGTTGCTGCCACCATCGACCGGTGGGTCAAAGTTGCCGAACAACGGCAAGGCGAAGTCGTCGCCAAACTGGGCCACCAAGTCGTTGCCTAGCGGCTTGGGACTGAAGGGCTGAAACACTTCGCTGGGAAGGACGGTCATGTAAGACGGGAACCCCTCCCTAGGTTCTGCATCAAGCGGCAGCTCATCGGAGATCAGGAAGTGAAACTCGCCAGCTTCTTTCGGCAGTTGTCCCTCTTGGCGTGGCACCCACATCACGATGTCGTCGATGCCGTCCAGGTTGAAGTCACCAGCGACCGGTCGTTCACCGAATCCGCTGAACCCAAAGAACAGCTCATCATCGGCAGTGCCATCACGATTGAGATCGAAATAGAACAGCCCGGTGTCATTGTTGTAGGTCGCGAGGTCATCGAAGCCGTCGCCGTTGAAATCGCCGACAAGCGGAATTCCCCTCAGGGATGTGGGGAACCTCTCATCGGAATCAATCTGATTGTTGCCATCGACGTCGAGATACCAGTTCTGGCCGTCGAAAGCCCCGATCTCGTCACGCGGACGCAGGTCGTCGAAAATGGCGCCTTCGTCCTCATAGCTCATGTAGAAATTTCCGGCGACAGGAATCGCATTGACTTGGAAAGCCATCGATCCCACCAGGTCGCCGACGCCGTCGTCATCGGTGTCGAGGAAAAATTGGTACTGTCCATTGAACGCACCGTAAACACCCAGCTTGTCGAAGCCGCTGGAAACCACGTCGTCCCGATCAATCGCGATATCGTCGGCAGTCCCCATGATCCTATCCGGTCCGGGCAATGCGTTGGACGCAAAGTTTCCGGTGAAGTAAGCATCGGTCACTTCGCCAAAGTTGAAGACAAAGTCACGATTGGTTGCGTCGTTGTCCTGCCCTTCAGGGTCCCAAACGAAGTTTCCATTGATGTCGGCGTAGACAACGCCCTGTGACCAAGTGGCGATCTCCGGTCGGCTGTCGACCGTGAAGCGAGCGATGAAGTCGCCCCCGGGAATCAAGTCGCCTGTTGGGAAGAACGGATCACCGATCGGTTCCGCCGCGTTGTTCTCGCCATCGAGTTGATTGCCAGCCGGATCGATGATGTTGTCGCTCAAGGTGAGCGTGAAGCGGTCGTCTGGGAGGGGCTCGCTGAACGTCATCACAATCTCGCCGACAGCGATGCCGGGACCGCTGTTGATGTCGATGTATTCCAGCGTGTCGATCGCGATCACTCCACTGTGATCACCGACAAGTACGATCGGCGCCAGTGGCGGAACGTTCGAGATGGCGTCGTAAAAGAATGGTGCGATACGCGATGGCAGATCCACCACACGAATGGTCAAACTATCGACTCGAGGTGTTGGCTGAGGGGATTCCGGTTTGAGCGAAAACAGATTGAAGTCCTCGTCGCCGGTGATGAACACCCCGTCGACCTGCGGGCCTTGCGTATCGATGAACAGCTCAAGGATCTCGCCCTCTTCATCGGCTACGCTGATGTTTCCGGCGACATCCTCGGCAGTCAAGAAGATTCGTCGCAGGCCATCTCGTCCCAGTTCCGCAACGATGCGAGGATCGTTCATGCTGACAGTCGACGTCAGCTCCCATTGGCCACCCGGTTCGTCTGGATACAGAGGCGTTTCCAATTGCTCGGTGCCATCGTAGGGGGTGGCCACGGTTTGCCCGATCAGCAAGTCGCCGACGGTCAGATCGCCTGAATCGTCCAGGTCGAGGTAAGCACGAACGATCGAGTTGGCTTCGGCTCGTCCGAAGAAGCTTGGCGTGACATCATTGGTGATCAAGTCTTGAAGCGTTCCCGGCAGGAACAGATCCCCGCTGTCGCTATTCGGATGAAGTCCGTCACCGTCGACCGAGGCGAGCCCAAAGACCACTTCCGGCGGCGTGCGGTCGACCACAATTTCCAACGGCACACTGCGTCCGCCGAAACCTGTCTGTTGTGGTGTGGAGGGAGCGATCATCTGCACCCTGGCAGTCAGGAAGTGACTTCCCTCGCTGAGAGCCAGTTCATCGGGAACCGTGAACACATAGACCCCTTCCTGTCCAGGAACGGCGGTGGCGAAACCCAAGGGTTCTTGCGGTGCCGTGCCGGTCTGAGGCGGCGTGTTCCCTTCATCAAAGACTGCAATTGCATATCCCGGTGAAGTGGGCTGAGCGACCCCGGCTTGGAACGGAATGGGGATCACTTGATCGGGCGGTGTGCCGTCGGTGGCATTGCCCGGTAGATCGTGCAGGAAGATGCCGTCGTCGAGTCGGAAGTAAAGGGTCGGCGTGTTGTCGTAGGTATGATTGTCAAACTGCGACCGTCCCGTATCGCTGGTATCGGTTTGATTTCCCGGCGGATTCGTTTGCCCATTGATCGGATTGTCATCGAGCTCCAGAGCGTAGGGAACGGGCGGTGTCTCGGTCACAAAGGAAAGGCTGTAGACGTTCACGCTTTCGGCTGCGCCGAACACTTCCAGGTAGTACGTTTGTCCCTGGACGACTGGGATGCGAATCCGCTCGTCGTCGGTGTTATCGTTGTCACCAAATCCGGTGATCACGTTGCCCTGCGAATCGCGGACGTTGATGTCCAGGTCCCCATCGCCCGGTAATCCAGGACGGCCACTGGCCAGCTCCGCCACCTGACGGAAGTAGACCTGGAAATCGAGTGTGCCCGTCTTGGTGGCGATCAATCGGTAGAAATCTCGATCGCCCGGTAGATCGAACCCATCGCCGAACGGATCGGTCAGGGCACCTGGATCAATCGTGGGATCGACGTTGATCGGTCGCGCCACCACCGAGATAGGTTGCGATCAGACGGTCATCGTTGTTCTCGAAAGGATCGTGCTTGAAGACCACCAACTGAGGACCGGCGGGATCGTTCACAATCGGAGCGCCCGCTTCATCTACGAAGTTGATCGTTTCGATTCCGCTGAAGACGCTCAACAGCGGCTCCGCGTTGCCAGGACCGATTTGGACCGTGCCAGAATCGTCAAACTGACCCTTGCGATACAGGACCAGGTCATCGGCGCCATCGTCCACGACGACCAGGCGATCGCTGGTTGCATCGGAGCCGCCATCGACTGTCATTCGTAGTGCATCAATGCCAGCGTTGATTCCGTGAGCATCCAGCCAATTGACGCGAATCAGATCCGCACCCGCACCGGCGATGATACGGGCTTCCTCGACCGTCTCTGCCACCAATGTGTCAACCTGAGCATCTCCGTTGACCGTCTGCCGCAGTTCCGTAGGGGATGCCTGGAAGACATCGATGACGTCGGACCCGGGCGTGCCTTCGATCAAGATGGTGTCAAAGTCGGCACCGCCATCGATCGTGTCGTCACCGCCACCTCCGATGATCGAATCTTGCCCGCTCCCACCATCAATCGTTTCGTTGCCGCTACCACCGATGATCGAGTCATCGCCGGCGCCCCCAAGCATCGTGCTATCAGTCGATCCGCCCTGCAGCAAGTCATTGCCCGCGCCACCATCGGCCGAGTTGAAGTTGCCGCTGAGTGAATCGTCCCCCGCACCGCCGTTGAGCAACGTGTTCAGAATCGCCTCGACACCGGCGGTCACATCGATC
Source organism: Pirellulaceae bacterium (assembly GCA_963767665.1). Taxonomy (GTDB): domain Bacteria; phylum Planctomycetota; class Planctomycetia; order Pirellulales; family Pirellulaceae; genus Rubripirellula. Next base: position 378,688 of record CAVYFC010000008.1, on the reverse strand, counting down.
GAATCCCCTCCGTCACCCGCATTGATCGTCAAGTCGTCAGCGGTGTTCGATCCAAGGATGTTGACGTCATAGGTCAGGCCACCCAGCTCAACCCGCGTATCGAGCGGCGCGCTGACGGTCAGGTCATCGGCGGTTGAGCGACCGGCAACCGTGATTGCCTCGTCGCCACCGGCGACGTTGATCGTGACACTGACCACTTCGGTGGCAAATAGATCTTGAACGAGGATCGTGTCGTTCCCGCCCAGCGGATCGACGAGGACATTCTCAATCCCAGAATTGTCAATCTCGTTTGCATTGAAGACCGCATTGAAATGTGTCTCAGTCTCGCCTGATTGCAGCGTGATGTCATCAGCGGCATCACTTCCAAACAAATGGAAGGTGTCGCCTCCGTCGTCACCGCCGCTGTTGACGTCGGCGCCATCACCTGGCTCCCAAATGAAAATGTCTGAGCCGTCTCCACCAAAGTTCTGGTCGGCCCCTGGGTCGTCCGGCGTGCCGTCGGCCGTGAGGGTGAGATTGCCGAATTGGTCGTTGCCGTCTTCGCCATACTGGAAGTCGGAGCCCCCACCGCCAACGAGAGTGTCATTGCCGCTGCCGCCAAAGATGTGATCGACCTGAGCTGATCCAACGAGGGTGTCGTCCCCGTCACCACCCAGGATGGTGATCCCGCCTGCGAAGACCAAACTGGAAAGATCAACGTTATCGTTTCCGCCGCCGGCAAAGAGCTGGAGCACTTCCAATCCACTGCCGAGCGTCACGGTGCTGCCATCGACCGTGATTGAGTCGGCCGTTGTGGTGATGGTATTGGCAACCTCATTGCCGTGCACGTTGACCTGATCGGCGCTGCCGCTATCACCATTGATCGTTACGGAGGTGGCGTTGGTGTAACGGAAGGTAGCCGAAGTGCCATCGTGCAACAGCCCGCCATCGTTGCCGGCTCCGGTGGGAGTGACATCGAAGGTGTCGTTCTGGTTGGTGCCGGTCACAATCAGTGCGGCATTGGCACGCAAGTCGACTGTTTCAATTTCGGCAAACGAGACAGCCGCAAATCCAGCCTCGGTGATCGTTTGATTGGCCAGGTTCAGTGTCACGGCACCTGCGCCTGAACCGACGAAATTCAGCACATCGCTACCACTGCCAGGGCTGCCCCCGCGAATCCGTACTCCAGAGTCGAAGGGATGATCCCCGGCGATCTCAAAGAGATCATCGCCATTGGCTCCTTCGAGAAATAGCTCGCCGGCGCCATTGGCGTTGATCGGCAATGCAACAAAGAAGCCCGAGTCGCCCCGACGCAGTCTCACCCGACCCGTTGCATCGACGTTGAATCGCTCACCGCTGTCGGTTCCAAAAATACGGAAGTCGAGATTGCGGACACCGCTCGAACTCTCAACAAAGATCTGCCCACCTGCACCGAGATCGCGGTAACTGACGGGAAGCAGCCGTTGGGTTGGCCCGAACGCGTCACTGGAGATCGTGAACGATCCCGCGTCCTCGAAGACATCTGGGGTGAAGTCCACTTCATCTGCATCATTTGCCGTGATCGAGAAGTCGTCGTTGTCCCCTTGTCCATTGATAATCAGACTCTCAGCCAGCGTGACATTGACCACAACGCCTTGGGCCCCGGTCACCGTCGCTCCGTTGACCGTCAACTGATCCACGGCAATGGTGTCCCGCGCCGCGGTGCCATTGACGATCACAAGGTCGCCCTGACTGGCCGTGGGATCACCGCCACCGACATTGATCGTGGTCAAATCGGTTGGTGCGATCGGGTTGTTCAAGTTGATCACATCGTTTCCAGCTCCCGCGTCGATGTTCAACGTCCCGAATCCGGCGAACTCGAGTGACTCAAACCCGTCGACCGTGATCAGGCCGGTGGTGTCACCCGCGAAGACCGGATCGAGCGGATCTCCGCTGTTGGGACCCCCGCTGTAGTTGATGGCGTTGTCACCATTGAGAGCCTGTGGAAAGCCAACGCCCAGAGGAGCCGAGGCGACGTTCAGTGTGTCGCCGCCACCCGTACCGAGAACCTGTATCGGTTCCAAACCAAAGAACTGAACCCGTTGAACGATCTCGTTCTGTTCCTGATAAACCGCGCCGGCATCCACCGTGGCACCGGGGTTGTAGGTGGTCGTGGTCGGCGTGGTTCCGATCAAGCGCAACGTATCCAAGCCGCCGGGAGCGACGGGAACTTCGGCATTGGGAACCTGGCTGGAGCCGTCGCCGTCAAAGATCATCTTGGCGCCGATCAGGCCATTGCTGTTGTCAACCGTCAGCGTGTCATCATCGGAAGAGCCACGCACCAGGATCTGGCCGGTGGTTGCTTTGGGAAGCGAATACTGATGCACGGAGTTGACGTAGACCAGGATGTCACCGGTGATTCCCTGGTCGTCGTTGACGATCAGGAACGCATCATCCAGGCCGTCGCCGATCCCACTGCCGGCGTCGACCACCACACCATTGAGCGTGACCTCGACCGCGCCGATGTCGTCTTGGCTCCCTTGAGGACGATCCTCACCACGCTGATCGATTGTCAGATCGGTGGACCCGAAGCCGATCGCCGGGCTACCCGCCGCAGGAAGGTGCGTTTCGGTGGAACCGCCGTTGTTGGCCAGCGGCAACAGCAACGCATCGGCACCGAAGATCGTGTTCACGGTCGCACCCGTCAGCACACCGTTGTCGGCATCGCCGATCAGATTGAAATCGTCACTGAGGATCGAGCCGGCAAGATTCTGCTCGGTTCCCTGTCCGGGGTTTTGCGCGACGATTGTGTTCGTCAGAGTGACGCCACCGGTGCCGCCGGCAATCCCGCTTCCGATACCGGTGGAGGCGTTGTTCAAGGTGATCGTCACGCTATCGAGGCTGACCGAGCCACCATCGGTGTTGAACAGGCCACCCCCGTCACTGCCGCCGGCAGTATTTCCGGAGACTGTTGAATTGGAGAGGCGGATCGTCCCGGTGCCAGAATTCCATAGGCCACCCCCTTCGTTAGCGGTGTTTCCGGCGATCGTGCTGGTTTTGATCGCAAGGGTTCCCGCGCCGGTGAGGTGGACTCCTCCGCCGTTACCAGGCGAGCTGCCGGCGTCATTGCCCTGGATCGTGGAATCAGAAACGGTCAGCAACACGCCGGCGTTGTCTTCGATCCCGCCACCTGCCCGCACCGCCGTATTGGAAGCGATGGTGGAGCTGACGATCGAGACGCTCCCGCCCAGGTTGAGAATTCCGCCGCCGCTTCCGGCGGCCCCATCTGCGTCATTGCCCGTGATCGTCGCGCCCGTGATGTCGATGACCCCTCCGTTGTTGAACAGGCCGCCACCACCATCGTCGGCCGCGTCGCCACTCGCCGTGTTGTCGCTGATGGTCGTCCCATTGATGGTCATCGTGCCGGTGCCGTTCCACAAACCGCCCCCTTCTCGGGCCGCGACGTTGTCGTTGACCAAACCACCAGAGATGGAAACATCGCCAGACCCACTGACATGCAAGCCACCACCATTGCCGGGACTCGCCGACCCGCTCGGTCCAGCCGTGTTCGACGTGAGGCTCACGTTGGTGAGCGTGATGCCAAGTCCCGCGCCCGATGCATCTTCGATGCCACCCCCGGCTCGATTGGCTGTGTTGCCAGAGATCGTTGAACTCGTTAGCGAGACCGTCCCGCCCGCGCTGTTGAAGATGCCTCCACCACTTCCGGAGGTACCGTCCGCGACGTTGCCCGAGATGGTTGAGTTGGCAACGTTGACGGTTCCACCGTTGTTGAAGAGACCGCCGCCCCCATCGTCCGCTGCGTCACCACTGGCGGTGTTGTCTGTGATGCCTGCATTGTTGATGGTCATGGTACCGGTACCATTCCACAAACCGCCCCCCTCCAGGGCAGCCACATTGTTGCGGATGGTGCCTCCAGAGATGGTCACGTCACCGCTACCCGTGACATGCAAACCGCCACCGTTGCCGGGGTTGGCTGTGCCCGACGGACCAGCGACATTGTCACTGAGCGTGACGTTGTTCAATGTGACGCCGAGACCGGCACCGGAGTTGTCCTCGATCCCGCCACCGGCTCGGTTGGCTTTGTTGCCCGTGATGACGGTGCCATTGGCGACCAATGCGGCTGCGGTGTCCAAGAGTATCCCGCCACCACTTCCACTGTCGCCATCGGCGGTGTTGTTGGCAATCGTGACCGTGGCGCCTAGCGAAATGCTTCGGCCGTTTCCAACGAACAACCCACCACCTCCCTGATTCGCGGCGTCTCCGCTCGCCGTGTTGTCTGTGATGGAGACATTGGCAAGGCTGCTGGTCCCAGAACTCGCACCCACCAAGATTCCACCGCCACTCCGGCCAGCTGAATTGCCTGAACCAACGCCGCCGATGGTTGCGCTGTTTAAGTTCAGGTTTCCGAAGTTAGCGATGCCACCCCCGTCGTTGGATGCCGAGTTGCCCACGATCGTTGTTCCGCCCGAAACGTTTACCGTTCCACGACTCCCGCCCAGTTCGTCGACATAGATCCCACCACCGTCGTCGCTCGCTGCATTGCCATCGATCGTGGCCCCAGCAAGGGTCACCGAGTCGTTGATGCTCACATGAATCCCCCCACCTCTCTGGGCGGAATTGTTCGCGATCACGGTCCCGGAAAGGATGTCGATGGTCGACCCTAGGAACGCGGAGATCCCTCCTCCTTCGCCCAACCCGTTGCCACCCGGCGTCGCTTCGTTGTTGCTGATTGAACCACCACTGATCGAAACATTGCTTCCGTCCGCATTCAGGCCGCCGCCGTCGCTAGCCGTACTCGCCGTGATATCGACGTTGGTCAGAGCCAGCGGCGAGCTGGCCACGTTGATTCCACCACCAAAAGCGGTTTGCGCATTCCCGTTGGTGACGATCAGGTTCGAGAGCCCGACGTTGCTTGCGGCGCCGGCAGCGCCCGTAGTATTGACCTGAAAGATCCGGTTGAGGTCCGCGGCATCGAGCGTGATCCGAGACGCACCACCCGCGCTTCCGTCGATTGTCAAATCGTCGCTGATTGTGAACTGACCGTTGCCAAGAGTGATGGTGGCTCCTGCCAACGCACCGTCAAACGTGATCGAGTCGCCATCGGCCATCCCCGCCGGTGCGTCACCAAAAGCGGCGTCGGTATTGGACGCAATGATTGCCTCGCGCAAACTCAACATGCCATCGGGGACCCCGCTGGCGTCGGCGGCGTTATCGGTGGAGACGTCGATCAAGTAGGCGGTCAGCAAATGTCTCGCTTCCAAAGTCTCCACTCGCGGAGACCGTGAGGCGAGCTTGGTGAGTCGTCTGCGTGGGGCACCGGCGCGACGACCGATCTTCTGGTTCCTATGTCTGCGAAAGATCATGGTTAGCTCCTAACTCGGCGGTAGTTCATGGATGTATTGGCGATCGCGCGATGTTCCGCGCGATAGGGAAGCGAGATCTCTTCGCTTGGTCTGGATTCGCTGACTCCCCCTGAACGGGAGCCACCTTCCTGGGCCGAAAGATCTAAGGATAAATCTCTTGCAATCGATAAGATAGGAAGAATAGGAAATCACTCGAGCCATTTTGCTCTTTTGTGGGGAACTTTCTCAGCCAGACCGCGCTCGTGAACGTGAACGCATGATCAGACCGTGACCCTTCTCACAGATGCAGGGTGACAATCGATTGGCTTGCGTTGTGAAGCGTTCACCCGAAGCCATTCAGCCAGGACGGTAGAGACACAACGAAACACTGCCTCACGAACGGCGCATGTCCCTTCCACAAAGGCCAAAAAAAAGACGACGAACACGATATGTGTTCGTCGTCCTGAATTTAGGTCTCAGATGATCAGATGACTTGGCTCGGTAGTCGATCAGCCGCCGAAGGGATCGCTGCCGCCTGCATCGCTTCCAAACGGATCGGCACCACCGCCGAATGGATCGGCGCCACCCGCACCACCGCCGAATGGATCAGCACCACCTGCTCCACCGCCGAACGGATCGGCGCCACCTGCATCCCCGCCGAACGGATCGGCTCCGGCTGGTGCCGAAGGGGCAGCGGCATCGGCTTCGCCCGCGAAGGGATCGCTCATGGCTCCCTCCAAGGCGTCGTCAGCAGCTACGCTGGGCGTGACCCTCGGCCAGGTCGTCGGCGAAAGGATTCTCGGTGTCTGGGGGAACGGGAGGAGGGGTGATTGCTTTGGCGGTTGACGGTGCTGCGGGGGGTGCAGGAGCATTTGGATCCGCCGACGCCCCCGAGCTCGCCGTAGCGTTGCTGCGAACGCTTCATTGCTTTGGCCAGCGCGTTGAGCTGTGCTTGCTGACGAATCTCTTCCAGCTTGATCCGACCGGCACCTTGGAATCGGGCGAGCGAACGACCGATCTGCGGGTTGGTCTGACCAGAAGCCTCCAATTCCGCACCCAATTGCCAATCGGCTTCCGCTTCCGCGATGCGTCCAGATGAATAGGCAACCAAGCCGCGGAAGTAGTAGGCCCGGGGATCTTGAATCCCGTTATCGATTGCCATCGACAGAAGCTGAGTCGCCTCGTCGTTTCTTCCGCAGAAGAAAGCATGAACACCGCGGCCATAAATTTCAGCCAGAACTGCGTTCTGAGCCGATGCCGATCCAGTGGGCATCAGGCCCAATGTGAGAGCGGCAAATACAAGAGACAGAGCGGTTTTTTTCATCGCGTCAGCGTCCTCCCCCTAACCTTGGATGGTTATGAGCCGTGGGTATGGGTGTGGCCTTGTGGGCAGATAAGGGCACTCCACCGTGGGAATGCCAAAGAATTTCAAAACGATCGGTCCTCAAACTGTAATCGTGGCGAGGGCGGCCAGCAATCATTTTTCTCAGGACCATCCCCTTCTATCTTGCCAACCTTTTCGGGTTGGTTCGATCATGCGAGTCGATGGCGAGGATTTCGAGTCGCAAGTTTCTTCCGGCTTTTCAACCTGCCCCCCGTCAGCGCCGAGACGGACCCTCGTCGGTTCGCGCGGTGGGCCGACAACGACCTTCACAGGATCCATCCGCCACCGAGGACGCGGCTCTCCTGGTAAACAACGGCGGCCTGCCCTGGTGCCACGGCCAGCTGAGGTTCATCAAATCGCACCTGAAACCGCGTTGGATCATCGGGATCCACGATCACATGACCCGGCTTTGGCAAACCGTTGTACCGGATTTGGATCGAGACTTGATGCGGGAGCTCGCTCGGCTCGACCAACCAATTGGCCTCGTTGGCAGAGAACTCGCAACGCGCCAAGAGCTGCCTTGTCGCCCAGCACGACCTCCCGGGTCTCCGGGTTGATTTTGATCACGAACACAGGCTGTCCCAAGGCGATACCCAAGCCCTTGCGTTGGCCGACGGTGAAGGCTTCATAACCATCGTGGTCGCCGACGACCTTGCCGTCGACCGTCACGAAGTGGCCCGCCGTTTGGGCCGCGCGTGCGGGGTCCTTGGCCCGCACAAAATCGCTATGGTGCCCTTGGGTCACGAAACAGATTTCCTGGCTGTCTCGTTTGCCCGCCACTCCCAGGCCCAGTCCCTCGGCGATCTGTCGAATTCGTTTTTTCTCAAATCCTCCGACGGGCAGCATCATCCTGGGCAGTCGATCGGGGCGAATCCCGAACAGAGCATAGGATTGATCCTTGCTCGAATCCAAGCCGCGATGGAGCTGATTGCGAGATGCTTGGGCAATCTCCAAGGGTTCAATTTCAGAGCTTGGAGACGACGATCCGAGCATAGTGCCCCGTCGCCACAAACTCGGCTCCGATGTCATCGGCGTAATCGAACAGACGCCCAAACTTGATCCAGTGGTTGCACTTCACGCAGGGGTTGGGGGTGCGTCCCGCGAGATAGTCATCGACGAAATAATCGACGATTTGGCGAAAGTCCTGCTGCAGGTCCAACGCGTAAAAGGGAATTCCCATCCTGGAGGCGACGCGGCGGGCATCAGCAGCATCGGACGCCGTGCAACATCCCTGTTTGTGATCGGCACGCTCCTGCAACAAACGGCTCCCGGTTGTCGTCGCCGGGCCCAAAACGGGCAGGTTCCTCGACTGCCAGGTGTCGGCCCTGGTCGCGCGCGACAGGCGGGGCCCTGGTCGAGGCGACAGGCGGGGTCCTGGTCGAGGCGACAGGCTTGGCTCGACTCTTCGCCATGGCGCATGAACACCCCGATCACGTCGTGACCGGCTTCGAGCAACAGATGTGCCGCGACGCTCGAATCAACGCCGCCACTCATCGCGAGAACTACTCGTGCCATGTATATTTCTGGAAGGTCGGTTTGTATTGGAGATGCTTCGGTCGCCGAGAGATCCGCCCAGATTGCGATTCCCCCATCGCAATACCCAATCCCGGAAAACTCTCGTGAGCGTTGTCTCCGAGCAGGGCCCTGGTTCCATCCCACACATCATACGCATGGAGTCCAAAACGAGAATGGATGCCGAGCTGGTTTATCAAAGCAAAGATATCCGCGAGCGACTGAAACAACTCGGAGACTCTCTTTGACTACGCTACCAAATTAGCGAGAGTCAAAGAGATTGAGACATCGATGGGTGAGCCCGGATTCTGGGATTCCAACGAGGAGGCTCAGCGTACGGTTACCGAGCTCAAGACCCTCAAGGCGATCGTGGCTCCGATGACGGAGCTCAAGCGATCGGCAGATGATCTCGAGGTGCTGTTCGAAATGGCTGAAGAGGACGCTTCGGTGGTCCCCGAGGTGACCTCGGAGTTGACCCGTCTCGAAGGCATTCTGGACGATCTCGAACTCAAGTCCCTGCTCAACGGCCCCAATGACGCGGCCGGAGCCATCCTGACGATCAATGCCCGAGATGGTGGGACCGACGCCAACGATTGGGCCGACATGTTGCTCCGCATGTACTCCGCTTGGGCGGTCGATCACGATTACTCGATCGAGCTTCTGGATCGCCAGGAAAATGAGGAGGCCGGCATCAATCACGCTTCGATCGCAATTCGAGGGCCGATGGCTTACGGTTATCTCAAAGGCGAAGAAGGGATGCACCGATTGGTCCGCATCAGCCCTTTCAATAGTGAAGGAAAGCGGCAGACCAGTTTCGCCGCGGTCAGCGTCGCTCCCGAAGTCGACGATTCGATCGAGATCGATATCGAAGAAAAGGACGTCCGCGAAGATCGCTATCGAGCCGGTGGTGCGGGTGGCCAGCATGTCAACAAGACCGATAGCGCCATCCGACTGACGCACACCCCAACCGGTGTGGTCGTGCAGTGCCAGAATGAGCGAAGCCAACACCAGAACCGCGCGACCGCCTGGAAGATGCTTCGCGCGAAGATGGCCCGGATCGAGGAAGAACGCCGTGAGGCGGAAGACGCCAGGAAGTACGAGACGCAGGCACGCACCGGGTTCGGAAGTCAGATTCGAAACTACTTTCTCCATCCCGACCAACGGGTCAAAGATGCTCGTACCGGACACTACGTCGGCAACTTCAACAGCGTCATGAACGGCAGCGAACTACAAGGATTCTTTGATGCCTTCCTGCTCTTGAAAGCGGGCAAGATCGAAGCCAAATGAGAAGCGTACGATGGACTTCCAAGTCCGTCGCTAATCCTCGCTAGTCCGTCGCTGCTCCTGACAATGCGAATCGACGGACTTGGAAGTCCATCGTACGGCTTTGCCAGGCTACGCCGCGTGCCGCTTGGTGGATCGTTCCGCCTGATCCATCGCTTGGTCGCGATGTCTCTCGACCTCTTCCTGCTGGGCGGCGAGTTCCAGACGCTGCTCGGCGATGGTCAGGCATGCTTCGGCTGACTCCGCACGAAGCGGCAACAGCTCTTCGAGCTGTTCTCGCACGTTGATCAACTTGATCTCTTGCTGGGAGGCGGTCTCTTTGACCTTTGCGGCATGTTCATGAGTGACGGCGAGTTCTTGCTGCAGCGAGTCGCGCTGGGTGCGAATCGCATCGAGATCCGCCGAACGTGCATGGAGGTCTTCGCCGACTTGCTGGAGGACATCCTTGGATTGTGTCAGTTCGCTTTGCAGCGTCTGAACCTTTGTCTCCAGTGGTTTCGTTTGCTCGAGTGATTCGGATAGCTGTGAGACCGTTTGCTCGCGCCGCTTCAATTCCGATTCCAGGTTCGCCTTGGATTGCAGGACTTCCTGAAGTTGCGAGACCAGTCGTTCGCTCCGCCGCTGTTCATCAACAAGTTGTTGTCCGGTTTCCCGCTGCTCAAGACGCATCTCATTTAGCTCTTGCGCGGCGGACTGTGCGGATCGTTCCAATGACTTGAACTGGACGAGGTTTGCCTCGTATCGCTGGCGCAACGAGCCCAATTCGAATTGTTGCTGGTCTCGAGACTTGTGAAGCTCCCGCAGTTCCAGCTTCCGCTGGCGGGACACATTTCTAGCCTGAAGGTATCGTTTCTCCAGCCAATTGATCTTCTCGACATCTCCCGATCGATCTCGGTACCAGAAGGAATGTCCGATCAAGATTCCGGCGAGAACGAACAGAATGATCGAGGTCAGCGGCAGGCCGATTAGATCCATCATCTTGGTACCCGAACGTCTGGGTGCAGTGAGCGCGTGGCTTGGTCAGCGGTCGCCATGCTCGCCAGGCGATGACGACTCCACCAATTGCTTCCATAGCAAGTCCCCAAGCATCGCGTCGACTGGAGTTTTGCGGCCGCCCAGCTCGGCAGCTCGCCGTTTCCGTAGGTCCGCATTTCCAAGGCGGACATTCGCAGCTTTGTTGCCTTGCGTTTCTTACGAGTCTCGGAGAGACTCGCCTGCCAACCGCCGAGGTTTCACGCATCTCGCTGTGAAACTCGCTCAGCTGCCGGCGTGGTTGAAGGAGGTTCGATTCGGACCACCACGCACTTGAAAGCTGGTGTGTGGCTGGCCGGATCTGCCTGTCGGCCTACCAAGACGTTGGCCTCGGGGTAGTACATCATCGCGTTGCCTGGTCGTATCGCGTCAAATCCTCGAGCCAGAATGTTCTGCATGGATCCTGTGTCGCTTTGCACCGTCACCCGCTGATCGTGGACCAGGCCGAGCTTCTTCAGATCATCGGGGTGCATCAAGATCACGTCGCGACGTTCTTGGTTCCGATAAAGATCCTCTTCCTCGTAGACGACGGTGTTGAATTGTCCCTCGCTCCGAACCGTCATCAAGCGAAGCTCGCCAGCTTCGTTGCCCTGTAGTTCCGGTAGTGTGTGGACGTGCAGCGTGGCACGCCCATCGGTGGTTGGGAATCGCGGTTGGTGCAGCGTTCGGCCGCTGATCTGAAACTCCTGCTTGGATTCGCCGATGTCGGCGATCTTGTCGTAACCGGGTACGACGCCACCGATCCACTCGCGGATCGTTTCTGTTTGCCGCATTGCCCCCCAGTCGATCACCCCCGTTTGCGGGTCCACTCGCTGGGCGATGTCTGCGATCACTTCGATCTCGCTGCGTGGGCCGGGTAGGCGACGGGGGCCTCCGTCACTGAGCCGGACGTAATTGAACATCGATTCCTGCGTCGTCGGCTCTGGCTCCTCATCGCGGGCGAGCACCGGTAGCACGTAGGTTTCCTCCGCGAGCCCCAATGCATGACCAGTATTCAGCGTGGTGCTGAGCATCACGTTCATCTGCAAATTGGACAGAGCCTGCGCCGCGAATTGGGAATCTGGATTGGAGCCGTAGAGATTCCCACCCAAGCAGAACCCGACATCGAGTTCCTTTCGGCCGGCAGCCTCCATACACGCCAGTGTGTCCTTGCCGACTGAGGTTGGGAGCGAAACTGCGAGTCGGTTTTGCAGTGCATCGAAAATCTGTTCCTTCAACTTTGGCGTGACGCCGACGCTGCCAATGCCCTGCACATTGCTGTGACCCCGGATTGGCATCAGCCCGCAGTGGGGTCGCCCGACCATGCCGCGACAGAGAGCCAAGTTCGCAATCGCCTGAACATTCTGCACACCGTGAGCATGGTGCGTGATTCCCATGGTCCAAGAGAACACACATCGATTGGACTGAGCATAGACCTTGGCGATGGCTTGAGTGTCTTGCCGGCTGACACCACTCTTCTGCTCGAGGTCACGCCAGTCAGCATCACGAATCGCTTTCAACCATGATTCAGCCTGCCCACAGTGTTCGGCTAGAAAGGAGTGGTCGATCGCATCCATCTCATCGAGGCCTTTGGCAATGCCCCAAAGCAAGGCGAGATCGCCGCCGATATGTGGCTGGACATAGTGGGTCGCAACTTTGGTGCCGAGAAACAATGAGATCGGATCGCTGGGGACTCGGAACTTGATCAACCCCGTTTCCTTGACCGGGTTGATCACCACGACTTTGCCACCACGCCGTCGCACATGCATCAGGCTCGACATCAGCCGGGGATGATTGCTGGCAGGATTGCCGCCGATCAGAAACACGCAATCGGCATGTTCCAAGTCATCCAAAACGATCGTCGCTGTGCCGCTGCCGATGCTCGACTGCAAACCGACGCCACTGGCTTGATGACAATAGTAGCTGCAATTGTTGACGTTATTGGTTCCGTAGAGGCGAGCAAACAACTGCAGCAGGAAACCCGCTTCATTGCTGCTCCGCCCGCTGAAGTACCAGAACGTTCGATCGGGCTCGGTGGCTCGCAGCTTGGCAGCGATGGCTTCGATTGCTTGCTGCCAGGTGACCACCTCGTAGTGAGTCGACCCTTTGGTATAGCGAATAGGATGAATCAGCCGGCCGGCATGCTCCAGCTCGCGCGGGGACATTGCCTGCAGCTGAGCGATGGAGTGCGTCTTCCAGAAGTTCGGCTCGATCGCTCCTTGCATGTCGGCCACCATCGCCTGCAAGCTCTTCTTGCAGACCTCTGGAAAGGATCCACGTTCGTTGACCATGCCTCCCTTCTGACCACCCATCCCGAGCGCACAGGTCTTGCAGGCGTTTCGCGATCGCATGGCCCGGTAGAGCTTCAACAGGCCACCCGCCTCGCGACCCTTCTTGAAGGTATAGCGAATGGCGCGGAAACCACCGCCGCTACGAACTCTCACAGTTGATTTCCCTCAGCTTGATGGGAGCCAGGCTCTCTCAAAAACCCTGTACGATGGGCTTCCAAGCCCGTCGATTCTCGTGATCTCGCATCTGGCTTGAACGTGCACGACCGACGACGGGCTTGAACGTGCGCGACGGGCTTGGAAGCCCATCGTACCTATTTTTGGAAAGTACCAAGTCCTCTTGGGATGTCATGCGTCGACTCACCCAACAAAAAGACGTGCTACTGCCGGGGCACGCTTCGTTTGCTGCTCGGGGAATCGATCTGCTTGACTCCCTTGGGTGGTTGTGACGCTGCCACGACACGTTGTTGCAGCAGCTGCGAGAGACGATCGATGGTTTCTTCGTGACCAGGATCTTCTGCCAGGTTGCGCATCTCTTGAGGGTCCGATTGATGGTCGTAAAGCTCGTCCCCTGCGCCTCCCGTCAGGACCCCATCGGGTGTATCGATATCGGGGAGTACGGATGCTGTAGCCGTCGGCATACTGAGTCAGTGCCGCGGTTCGTGTCGCCTTGGTCGGATCGCGAAGCGTTTCGACCAGACTGATGCCAGCGACGCAATCGGGAGGAGTCAATCCGGTGAGCTCGGCAAGGGTCGGATAGAAATCGACCATCTCGGCGAGCGAGGCGGAGCTCGCGCCGCGAGCAATGCCTGGTCCCGAAATGATCAGCGGGACACGGGCGGCATTCTCGAACAGCGTGGTCTTTTGCCAATGACCATGCTCGCCCATGTGATATCCGTGATCGGACGTGAAGACGATGATTGTGTTCTCGTCAAGTTGCAGCGATTCGAGCGTATCAAGAATCCGTCCAAGCTGGGCATCGGCAAAGGTGATCGAAGCGTAATAGGCTTGGATCGCTTGACGGGCAATCGCCGGATCCAAATTCAGCTGGTCTTTCTTACGCGAGATCGAATTGCGGGCCGGTTGGGGAATCGTGTCCAAGTAGCCCTCAGGAACCGAGGGGACCCTGATGTCATCAAGCGGATACCTTTCGAAGTAATCCTTGGGTGCGACATACGGCGTGTGGGGCCGATACAGTCCCACGGCGAGGTAAAAGGGCGTCTCCTCTTGTTTGAACTTTCTCAGCATCTTGGACGCTTCGTCGGCTGCGATGCCATCGGTTTGCTCGCGGTCCGTTCCGTCGGACGCTAGCCAGCTGAGCGTTCCGCCAAAGCTGCCAGGCACCAAACTGAAGATCAACGGCTCGTCGTCGCGATCCCGTCCCCGCGGATTGATCGTGTAGTCCCAAGAATAGGGATCATCGTGCCCACTGGTCCCAATGTGAAGCGGAACGTTGTAGTGGTAGATCTTGCCGATCCGGGTCGCAAAGTAGCCGCCATCGCGAAACATTTGTGACAAAGTCTTGACGTTGGGCACATGCTCGCGGATGTAGATCGCATTGCGACGCACCAGGTTTTGATCTGGATAAAGTCCGGTCATGAACGACGCTCGACTCGGTCCACACAGCGGAAACTGGCAATAAGCCCGATCGAAGCGAACCCCTTGCGCGGCCAGCCGATCGATGTTGGGCGTCTTGACCAAGGGATGGCCATAACAGCCGATGTCGCAGTTCAGATCATCGCAGATCAGAAACAGAACGTTTGGCCCCGGTGCCTTGGCCGCTTCCGCAGCGGAGACCACAGCCGCTCCCTGCAGCAGGATCGCGAGCATCAAACTGAGGCACCCCAATGCGACGCGCAACGTGAATCCAGGCATGCAGAGAACTCCAAAGGGGATAGGTGTTTGCAGACTACTACCGTAGGCGAGTCTCTCCGAGACTCGCAAGCAACTCAGCAAAGCTGCGAATGGCCGACTTGGAAAAGCCGAGCCATGGTACGGACCCACGGTACGGACCCACGGTACCAAACGAGCGATTCACCATCTCTTCCAAGACCGTGAGGTTGCGATGATTTCGTTACCACCAACAACTAGGGTGTGAGCTTATCGCCGCGGGCATGTCGAGCCAAGGTTTCCTGGTACTTGCGTTTCCCTTCCTCGACCGATTGGCGAATGGCCTTGGTGCTTTCTTCGGATTCCCTGCGTAGGTCAGCGATCATCTGCAGCGATTCGATTTGGAAGCCACTGATCGCGTCGACTAGCTTTTGCACCGATTCCGGATCGATGGTGCTTCCGTAGCCCGCTTTGAGGGCGGCACGTTCAAGTTCGCGCCCGAGATCGGCGATGTCTTCCAGGCCCTTGTTGACCCCTTCCTTCATGGCTTCGGTGGCTTGCGTGACTTCGTGGAGTCCATGTTGGCTCGTGTAGACGGTCCCCAGAATGGTGAAGACATGCTCGTTGGTGGTGAAGAATGTCACGGCACGGCGATAGACCCGTTCTTTGACATCGTGTGTTTGCTTCAATTTCGTGATCAGCGTTTCACCCACGTCGTAACCGATCTCCAGATTCTCGGCGATATCTTTGAGCAACTGATAGGTCTCGTCTTCCTTCTCATAATGGTAGCGTGCTTCGTCACGAGCCAATTCCAACTTGCTCTTTCCTCCTTCGTCGGTCCCCGTGTAGTTGTCGAGGGCGGTTTGCGAGTTGGCCAACGCATCCTTGGCCTTTTCTAAAATGGGCACGTGTGTATCAAACAGCTCGCGGGCCATCACTTCGGCTTCCTTCAGCGCGAATCGGAAATCGATATAACCTTCCATGATCGCTTCTTCGCGACGGAGCTGGTCCTTGGTGTCCTTGGCCACCTCGCTGTAGACCTGGACGATCTCTTCAAAGCGATCGCTGGGCGTTCCACGTCGTAGCTTCATCCACCAGTTCGATACCTTCTCCGTGCCACTGATCTTGCCGTCGTCCAGCTGCGAGATCAGTCGCTTGCTGTCTTCGCGAATGGAATCGAACATCTGAGTGATGTCCATGTATCGATTGCCAATGTTGACACCCTCCACGTTCTCGCGCACCAGGGCGTTGAAGGAACTCATGTGCTGAATCACATCCGCGATGGCCAGCACCTTGGCTTCGTCGAGGTATTTAACACTCTCCAGTAGACTGATCAATTCTTGAGGAGCGGTATTGGCGCTATCGACACCAAACTTCTTCAAGACATCGACGGCGCGGTCCAGGTACTTGCGCGTCGCGGAAGTGTCGCGGCTCTCGGGGCGATGCTCGCTCTTTTGCGCCGCTGACGCCTGTGCTTGCTGTGACATGATGGAATTTGCTCCAGGAAATCGGGCGAAAACAGATAGGCGAACGAGGTGGCGACTACCACCCATAAGGTTAGCGCTTGGGGGAGTCCTCCGCAATCTGCCCTCTCTGGAATTGAGGTGAGAGACCCGGCGGATTCACGGGAAATGGAGCAACGTTGGATTGAGCAACCTGGAAGGCGATCGACGCTGCGGACGCCTCCGCCTGCCTTTCCAAGCTTCGTTGGGATGAATCACTCGATGATTTCTCCCTCGAAATCGACTTGGCCCGCCTCCAATCGCGCTCGTCCTGTGCCTGTTACCTATCATGGGGACGATGATTTATCATGTGTCCGTCCTCCGTCCGTCCCTTTTCAACCGTTGAGTGTTGACAGAGTTGTCTCAAGCATCGCAATCGCAGGTTGACCCCTCAGCCACTCCGGCAAGCCGGATCGGTGCGCGCCCGAGCAGGGCAACCCGGATTCCCGGGCAGGAACTGACGCTCAACGAAACGTTGCGCGTGATGGACGTGGCCCGCGAGATGCGAGACCAGCGGGAAACCGCCGAGGAGACCTTTCGTCGAGACGATCTGCGAGTGAAGCTTCGGGATAAGCTCGTCCGCACCGCTCGCTTGTCCGGCGACAATGTGACCGAGGCGGAGATCGACGCAGCGATTGCCCAATACTTTGAATCGCTCCATACCTACAATGAGCCCGAAGGTGGCATGAAAGGGGTTCTCGCCCATTGCTGGGTTTGGCGAGGACGTATCATGGCCGGCGCCGCGGCTTTGGCCACGCTAGTCGGTAGCTACTGGTTCCTGTTTTCCTAGTTGGATATCGCCGATGTCGATTCCCGGGCCCACTGTCCATCAGCAATTGCTCGATGCTTATACCAACGTGCAAAGCTATTTGGAGTCCGAGCGCGACTCGATCCTTGACGCCAAGGATCGACGCGAGGAGCTGAAAGGTGATCGCGGCGAGGCACTCGATAGCCTGGCACAGCACTACTTGCCCGAACTGACGAAGCAAGCCATCGCCAACACCTGGACCGAGGTACGAGATGGCATGTTTCAAATCTTGCAGCGCAAGCAGGAACATGTTCGCCGCGTCGAGCTCGAGCTGGGCGAGCTGAATCAGCGGCGTCAAAAACTGGATGAACAGCTCTTGAAAACCAACGAGGCCTTTGACAAAGCGCGCGACGAGCAAGACCGGATCGTCGCAGAGATTGAAACCGAGCTAAAACAGGACCGTCGATTCATTGAGCTGTCAGATCGAGCCGCCATGGCCGAAGCGGCGCTGGAGCGCGCCGAAGCCAATCTGCACGAGATTGATCAAGAGTCAGCTCGAAAGCTGCCGGCATATGAGCAGAGCTCTTTGTTTCACTATCTGTATGAACGCGGCTATGGGACGGAGCAGTACAAGTATCGAGGCTTCACGCGTCGAATGGACCGCTGGTTGGCTGCATACATCAACTATACCAAGTCCAAGCAGAGTTACGAGTTCTTGTTGAAAACGCCGGACCAGATGCGAACGATCATTGCGGAGGATCGGGCGTCACTCGACACCGTGATGAATGAACTGGAGAAACGACGTGACAGCGCGGCTGCCAAGCATGGTTTGCCAGCCGCGATCGCGAGGACGACGGAGCTTGGCGAGTCGCGCCAAACGCTCTTGGCTTCGATCGATGTCGTGCTGGCGGAATCCAACGCAAAGAATGAAGAGCGGACCGATGTCGGCGATGTTCGCGGCAGCTACTACCGCGACGCCATCGGTTTGTTTCGGGAGCTACTCGACGGCCGCGAAGTCGCGGAGTTGCGAAAGCGAGCGGAACAAACCGAGGAGGTCACGGATGACCAGATCGTCGCCCGACTGATGGGTGTGGACGCTGCGATTGGCAAGGTGGATGAGGCGGCCCGAAAACAAAGGGCCAAACTGGATGAGATTCAATCATTCCTGGATGGTCTCGGTCGAATGATCCAACGGTTTCGAGCCGCTCAGTTCGATTCCTCGCGATCCAACTTCTTGAGCGCGTTGGATATCGACGAAGAGGTTGCTCGCGCCCATGAAGAGGGTGACGTCGATGCATTGTGGAAGCGAATTCGAAGTGCACAACGTTGGGGCGCAATTGAAGAAGATTCCCAAGGCAAGGTCGCCGCCAATCCAATGCAGCAGATTCTCGTCAACGCCATGACCCAGGCCGCCGGCGAGCGGTCCGAGCCCGCACGGCGGGCTGGCGATCGACGGGCACAGCAGCAGTCATCTGCTAGCCGTTGAGACTGTGAAATAGAGATGCCGGGCCCACAGCGGACGTAGATCCAGCCGCCAACAGGTTTGCTTGAACGGTGAAATCTGGTCGTTCAACAACACACCGTTTCCAAGACTGACCAGCGGATAGGCCACGTCGGGCAATCCGATCATCCTGGTCACGATCGACTCCAAATGAAGGGTCTCGATCTCTCCCATCACGGTTTCATAGTCCTGTGCGTTGGCCGAGGAGACGGCATCCGCAGCATCGATTGTCAACGGCCGATGTTCGTCATCGACTAGCAGCGCAGAGAACAGATCCAAACGCTCCGTTTCCGAGGCCAGGGGAACCGGGAGATTGGCATAGTGAGAGTAGCTGTACGGAATCACGGCGATACGGCTGGTGGGCGACAAACGAATTGCGCCATCTTCGATGATCGCTTGTCCAACCAATCGCGCACCCGCTTCCTGGACCATCCAATCGGCAGGACCCGTGAACTGCGGCGGCGCCGCGACTGTCATCCCGTGGGGTGGCCGAACATAGGGAGGTCGAACAGTCACGTCGGTTTCACCCTTGCGACCCAACACCGCGTCGGCCCGAGATGCATTGCGACCGAGATGCGAAGCCTGTTGCGAGGCGTATGCCTTTCGCCATCGCAAGACCTCGGCGGTCGCTCGCTCGTAGGCGGCGACTCGAGCAGGCAGGTCAGGATCTTTCGAAGCAAGCCGTGCCATCCCCTCGCCGCAAGCCTTGCGCACCACCTCGCTCATGATTCCATTCCTACGATCGAGGACGGAGATTGCTTCGAGTAAGTCAGAGTACACCGATTGAACGTTCTCGGTCTCCGTCGATTGGGCAGCAGCGTCGACGATCATGGCAAGCGCCGTCAGCGCCGTCGACTTCAGCTCATTGGCGTCCACTGACAAATCGACCGGCGCGTTCGGGAAAGCCCATCGCAGTCCATTGGCTCGTAACAACGCCGCCGAAGCGGAACCCCATTGCGATCCGACAAAGGCAAACGCCTCCGCTGGGCCGCCGGTCGTCCCTTCACCGAGCTGCGCGGTGCCATCTTTGGCGATCTCAGCGGCGATGCGTTTCCCTTCGTCGCCGAAAACGGTGACGAGGGAAAGCTGTGCGGCAATCCGCTGGGAAGCAAGCTTGGAATACTCACTCATGCGTTGCCTCTCAATCACCGCATCACCACGAGCGAGCATCCCATTGAAATCCTCATCGAAAGGTCGCCTGCCAGAGGCATTGAAGAAGACGAGCTGCTCGTTCAACTCCCTTCCTTTCTTTTCCATCTGGGTCTCAAAAACTTCGAGCTTGTTCGCTTGCAACGCATTCTGAGCCTGCTGCAGGAATCGCGGCATCTGTGGTTTGTCGTGCGCCAGCTTGGCTTGGATTCGCTGGGCGAGCTGATTGCCTCGCGGTGTGCCCCGGTATGCCTGACCGAACTGGTAAACCTGCATGGCAAGGAGCTGCAGCTTGGTGGAAAGATCGTATCCGGCGGGTTCGCCCATGAGTTGCAGTCGTTTCGCATCACGTTGCCCCTGCCAAAGTCGGCCTGCGGACTTCGAGATCTGCCGATCCGAGAAGCTCGTTGGATCGTCCCTCTTGGCATAGGTTTGGGCGACCAGCTTGGCTTCCTCGTCATACAGCTGATAAAGCTGCTGGACCAGTTCCTTGGCGCCAGCGATCGTGCCGTGCGCTGCGAGGCCCTGCTCGGGATGCCTGCTGCTGGGGTTTGCTTGTACCGGCGAGAAGTGGACGAACATCAGCGGCAGAAAGATGGACGCGAGACTCCAACGTGCGATCGATGGGATGCGATCGATCATGATCATTTCTCACTCCGTATCACCGCGACCACTCGGCCTCCCTGAATCGAAACCGTTTGCTCGTCAGAACGAAGCAAATCGACCGATCCAAGCGTTGCATTGAGCACAGTTTGTTCGTCGTTGAGGGTGTCAAAGGTGACTGCGAGAGAGTTTCCAGGTCTCGTGATCGCGATGGGCGTCTCCGCACTCGCCTGGTAGTAGACGTCGCACTCGATCGTCTGACCCACCAACGAAGCGGCGGTGCCTGCAGCGGTGGCGCCCTGCAACATGATGGCGGGGAAGCTGCGACCGGGTTGTCGCAAATCATAACTGACGATCTGCACCACGTTGGGTCGCCCATCGCCGATCGTGATCAGCTCCACATCGAGCTGCTTCGTCGGCGGTGTCGGAGGCGACGTCTCGAGCGTCAGGCTACCACGCTCTGGTAACTTCTCTTCGATCGCCTCAACGGTCGATTCGGTGAAGGACTTCGTTTGAGTCTTCGCTTCCTCGATCGCTGCCTGGATCTTTTCCTTCGAGCAACCGGCAGACAGCCCGAGCACCATGCAGGCCAGCACCAAGCCGATCGCTTGTGGCGAGCAGACTTGTGCGAGCCAATTGGAGGTCGGATCAGCAAAGGGGATGCGAGACATGGAGTCGACGGAGTCCCAGGAGAGAGCCTGACGAGACACTCCTTACGATCGTGAACGATCGACGCAGAACCGTCAACTTTACCGTAGGCGAGTCTCTCCGAGACTCGTAAGAAACGCAGAAAAGCTGCAAATCTCCGCCTTGGAAATGCAAACCTACGGTAAGGCTACACAAGTTCGCCCAGGATTCGAGCCGACATGGGGAGATGGTTCTTGCCGATCCCGGCGGTTCCTTTGATCCAGCCAAGGGGTCGACCGCGATGGGCTGCAAGCTGCCATCCATCGGTTGCAACGGGAACGGTTTCCCCTCGGAGGAATGCCTTGGCCGACGCTGGATCCAGCTCGATCTGCTGCGATGCCTTGGCTCGTTCCCCCCGACGCAGGGCTGCGGCGTGTGCGGGCTTCCAGGTTTGCCCCGTGCGATGAGCGAGCTCTGGTCCGGCGATCGCGACCTGCTCCACCCACGCGGGCGCGTCGTCCGGCCAACCGATCAGAATGGAGTCGTTCTGCCACAGCCGAATCGCTGAATCGAGGTTTGTGAACCACAAGGTAGCATCGGCTGGTGGTCGAACGTCTGCCGTGGCCCGGTGGCAAGTGGACATCTCGTTCCAAGTGGACATCTCTGCCGTTGTCCTGCTGATGCGGACGACCCCGGCAAAACTCCCCGCGCACTGATGGAGCTGCGGCCAAAGCCGATAGCAACTCTCTTCGCTTTGATACGGTTCCAGGTGATCACAGGGCCAAGGCTCGGCCAGTCCCTCGGCGATCAGCCTAGCGATCTGGGCTTCATTCTCTGCTTCGGCGAACGTGCAGGTGCTGTACACCAGGATTCCATCCTCACGAAGCAGTCTCACGGCCGAGTCCAGGATCCGACGCTGACGTGAGGCGCAGTGTTCAATCTGACTGATCGAGAGGGCGGATCTTTTCTGCTTGCCGCGGGCCAGCATGGCTTGTCCGCTGCAGGGGGCGTCGACGACCACGACGTCGAACACACCGGGCAACCGCTTGGCCAGCACTTCCGGGTCAAGCGACGAAATGGCGTAACGATCCGAACCTGTGCGAGCAAGATTGAGTTGCAACGCGCCGAGGCGTGATCGAATCACTTCGTTGGCCAGTACGAACCCAGGAGATGTTTCCTCATCGCCGCCATCGATCGCCTCTACCAGCGCGGATGCTTTGCCCCCCGGTGCGGCGCACAGATCGCACACGAGCTTGCCTGTCAATTCGCAGGTATCAGCCTGGACAGCCGAAAGTGCCAAGAGGGACCCGGCGTCCTGCACAAAATAATCCGCCGTGGCATAGGCAAGCGTACGTGAGGGTCTCGGGGACGCCGTGGCCGGTCGATGACCAAGTCGGTACCAAGGGACAGGGAGCGTGGGAATGGGCAGGTCTTCTTCGCGAAGCTCGCGACGTCGTCGCATGACGTTACCCCAAGGCTTTTGAATCGCCTCGACGAATGCTTCGATGCTGCCGCCAGGTACTTCGATCTGTCCGAGCATCTCTGTGACCGCATCGACGCGAATTGTTGCCCCACCGCTTCGACCCCGTCCACGCCGTCGGCTCATGCGCGCCGTTCAATCCAGCGTAAGAAGCCAACGGTGGTCGATAGCACACCGGCGAGAATGAGTGGCGAGCTGAAGGTGAACATGATGAAGACGATGTGCGCCAAGCGACCCCCGTCACTCTTCGACCCGCCGGTCTTGCCCTGCAACAGCACGCCAATCTCTTCCTGTATCACGGGCACTCGAGACGCATAGAACAATCCAGCCGACATGATCGAGAACACGATCATCATCAGCATCATGGAACCAAGGCTGATCTGCGGTGGTCGGCGACGAATGGAGGGTTGGTTCATGGGCGGACGTGCGCGAGAGCGTTTGGGATGGAATCCCGAGTGGCTGGTTCCTCACCGTACGATGGGCTTCCGAGCCCGTCGCCTAGCATACCCCAGCTCGCTAGCAGAGGATCTAGCATGCGAGCACAGCATGAGGAAAATCGACGGACTTGGAAGTCCATCGTACGACCTGTGATCGGAGCCATAGCTTATTCGAGCTTGCAGCACTCGGCGACAGCCCTGACCGTCCCCACTCATCCCTCTGCCCCACTTGTGTTTCCTCCGGCGGCGAACTGCCTCTGCTGCTCATACAGCACGATGCCGACGGTGGTCGCGAGGTTCAAACTTCGCACGCGGCCGGAGGTGGGAAGCTGCAAAGCATACTCACTTTCTGGATCGAGAATCGACGGGGGCAATCCAGACGTCTCTCTCCCGAACACGAAGACATCCTCGCGGCGGAAGGAAACGTCCCAAATCGTCCGCTTGGCGAAGCGAGAGAGGAAAAACATTCGCCGCGGCGCCAGTTGTCCTACCAGATCCTCCCAGTTGACAGCGTCTCCGAGTTCCAGGTGCTGCCAATAATCGAGCCCTGCACGACGCAGCCGGGTGTCATCGATGCGAAACGCAGCGGGACGAACGATCCAGAGTTTGGCCCCGACGGCCACGCACGTACGGCCAATGTTTCCAGTGTTCTGTGGAATTTCGGGTTGATACAAAACGACGTGTGCGGAAGGTCCCGCCGCGTTTGGACGGTTCAATGAATCGCCAGGATGCGTCGCCATTTCAGGCGACCCCGTATGATGTGACTCGGTATCATGTGACTCGCTATCATGCATGTTGGGATGTTCGCCTGAGGGTGAGGTGCCGACATCCTGGAAGGTGGCCGGCTCGATGGGTTGCGGTACCTCCGGCGTGCGTGACACACTGTGCGACGACGCATTTTCCTCCCCGATGAATTCCTGGTTGAACTCTTTTGGGAACTCCTCCTCCGGGCTCTGTTTTTGATTCATGCCAATCCAAGTCACTTGTCCAAAATGCTTCAAACGGTTTCAAGTCAGCGAGAAATTTGCTGGGAAGACCGGGCCATGTCCTAACTGCAAGGAACAGATTAAGGTTCCCGAGAAGTCGGAAGAAGTCGTCATTCACGCGCCCGACGATGGTGCCCCGAAAGATCGAACCGGGAAGAGTGTCCTCAAGCCGCTCAAGCGGACCGAAACCGACGTCACTCGTAAGGGTTTGTTAATCACCATCGGAGCCGTGCTGGCTGCAGTGGGTGTTGCGATTGGATTTCGAATCATGGGGGGAGCTCCGATCTGGGCGGCCGCCGTCGGCGCCATTCTGCTTGGGCCTCCGCTTGTCTGGGCGGGGTACACGTTCGTCCGCGATTCGGAACTGGCACCTTATACCGGATCGGAGCTGCGAAATCGCGTATTGATTCTATCGGGCATCCTTGCGGCCCTGTGGTTGGTGTACGCTTTTGTGCCCAGCTACGTCAACGACTTGGAATCGCCCAACGAGATGTCCTTCTTGTGGTTTGGCATCATCTTTTGCGTCATGTTGGGTTTGGGCGCCGTGGCGTCCGCCGCCTCATTCGAGCTGGAGGTCAGCAACGGTCTGGCTCACGCCGGGTTGTACTTCCTGGTCACGCTGGCGTTGGCGTTGTTGAGCGGAATCACGTTGGCGACCGGTTAGGATGGGTTGTGGTCCAGCCCCGGCAAGTCGGATGGCTGGCAGGTCGGATCGCTGGCAGGTCGGATCGCTGTTAAGTCACACTGCTGGTACGTTCCATTTTTTTCACGTCCTTGGGGGCCGACCCATGCTGCCTGAAGTCGCCGCTCTTCATCGGACTGGTTCTCTCGTTCGCATCCCCCCCTCGCAGGACGTGCCGATCAGCGAACGTGTCCGGCGTGTGTTGGATAGCGAGCCGATGCATCGGTTGGCCTCGATCAGCCAGCTTGGCATGGTTTCGCTTGTCTATCCCGGTGCCACCCATTCTCGGCTCGAGCATTCGCTGGGTGTGTATCACAACGCGCTGCAGCTGCTGGCCCGATTCAGTGACGATCGTGACTTCAATTCGATTGTTTCAAGCCGGATGGCCGAGGCCTTCGTCTTCGCGTCGCTGGTGCATGATGTGGGACACTGGCCTTTTTGTCATCCGATCGAAGACATGCAACTGGGTGGACTGGGCGAACATGAGTCTCGGGTTGCCTCGTGTTTGCAACGGGGTGAGCTGGCGAGTTGCCTCGACCAGGATTGGGAATGTGATGCCGAGGATGTGCTCGCGCTGCTTCATCCGGCATCTTGCTCGCGCGATCGCAACCAGGCCAGCGACGGACTGCTGGCCAGTTGTCTGAGTGGCCCGATCGACATCGACAAGCTTGACTACCTGCAGCGAGACAGCCTGCATGCCGGGGTTCCCTATGGTCGAAACTTTGACATGGGCCGGCTGATCAATTCGATGTGCATCCATCCCGAATCGGGAAGACTGGCGATTGGAGAAAAGGGACGGACCGCCGCCGAGATGATGGTCTTTTCGCGTTATGTGATGTTCAGCGAAGTGTACTGGCATCACGCGGTTCGTGCGGCGACCGCCATGTTGCAGCGTGCCGTGTTCCTCTTGCAGCATCGCATCGACTTGCCGTCAACGCTTCGGATGACGGATGCTTCCTGGACAAGGTCGCTTCGCAGGGCAGCGGAAGGAAGCGTGGCTGAACCGCTGGTGGAAGGGCTGTTTGGCCCACGTCGTCGACTCTACAAGCGAGCGGCAGAATTCAATGTGGTCGATGGTGTGGACGTGCATCAGGCCCTGGCCCGTCGACCCTATTGGTGGTTGGTCGCTTGTTGCGAGCAGTTGGCAAGTCAGTTAGCGGCGCGAACCGATGTCGCCATCCACGCCGCCGACATCTTGATCGATGCGCCGCCGGTCAAACTTGAAGTCGACATCAACATTGATGTGGTCGGTCGCGAGGGAAGTGTCCGGCCACTGGGCGAAGTCTCCCCGGTCGCATCAGCACTTGCTCAGCAGCAATTCGACAATCAGGTCAAACGGGTACGTGTCTTCATTCGTGACGACCTCACGGAGATTCTGGGCGAGCATCTGGATAGCAAGGCATGGCGTGAGGAATTGATGCAGGCGAGTCAGAGATTGGAGCGAGAGTTGGTATGAAGGGTAGCAGAATCTCGCCAGCGATCGTGATTTGTGATACACGTGAGCAGGCTTCTTTGCGAGTTGCCGAGATGATTGCCGAGGCAATTCGCGACAACCCGTCGCTTGTACTCGGTTTGGCAACCGGTGGTACACCCGTTGGGGTCTACCAACACCTGGTACGAATGCATCAAGAAGAGTCCCTCGACTTTTCAGGCGTCACCACCTTCAATTTGGATGAGTACATCGGTCTGGGACCAGAGCACCCGCAGAGCTACCGAAGTTTCATGCGGCAGCACCTGTTTGATCATGTCAATTTGCACGCTTCGCGGACTCATTTGCCCGACGGACTGGCAGGTGACCCCGACGGACTGGCAGGTGACCCCGACGGACTGGCAGGTGACATGGAGGCTCCGCGCGGGGTTACGAAGCTCGGATCAGGCAGCTGGGTGGGATCGACCTGCAGTTGTTAGGGATCGGCGACAACGGTCACATCGCTTTCAATGAGCCAGGTTCGCCGGCGGACAGTCGAACACGTCAGGTCGATCTGACGGAGGAGACGATTCGGGCGAATTCTCGCTTTTTTTCCTCGGTCGATGAAGTTCCCAAACACGCCATCACGATGGGGATCGGTACCATCTTGGAAGCGAAGCGGATCGTGCTGATGGCGACCGGCGAACGAAAGGCGCATGCGGTCGAACGCGCCCTGGAAGGACCGATTGACGTGATCTCGCCTGCTTCCCAGTTGCAGCGGCATCGCCAAGTGACCTTTGTCTTGGACCGAGCAGCTGCTGGCAATCTGTCACACTGAGGGATTCGGCCAACTTGAATCAACCGGAGAAACCATCATGTTGTTTGCTCACTGGAGCTGCCGTTGGCTGGCTCGCCATTCTTGGACGCGGCGAAACTCGTGGATCAAGCTTCTGTGGATTGGGATGCTGCTGACCGCGTTGTGTTCAATCAGAAGCGATCAATTCGTATTTGCCGCCGGTCCCTATGACCGTCCTTCCGGTGACCCCCATCAAAGTCGATCCACGGTAATCGCGACGCAAGGCATGGTGGCGACCAGTCATCCGCTCGCTGCCGCGGTGGGTGTGGACATCTTGAAAGCGGGCGGCAATGCGGTCGACGCTGCGATCGCAACCAATGCCATGCTCGGTTTGGTCGAGCCCATGAGTTGTGGAATCGGTGGGGACCTGTTCGTCATCTACTGGGACGCCAAAACAGAGCGACTCTATGGCTTGAACGCTAGCGGACGCAGTCCGTATGCGATCAATCGCCAGGTCTTTGCAGACAGGGGGCTCGATCAGATTCCCTCCGATGGGCCACTCTCCTGGTCCGTGCCGGGCTGCGTGGATGGTTGGTTTGCGCTTCACGCGCGATTCGGATCGAAACCCTTTGCTGAGATCCTGGGACCGTCTATCGAATACGGGCGAAGCGGATTTCCCGTGACCGAGATCATCGCTGGCTATTGGGCGGGGGACGAGTCCAATTTGGCCAAGCATCCGGACTCCAGCTCAACCTTCCTGGTCAATCGGCAAGGCACCCGCCGAAGGAGATGTATTCCGCAACCAGAATCTCGCCCGATCTTACGAATTGATTGCTGAGAAAGGACGAGATGAATTCTATCAAGGCTCGATCGCCGAGCGGATCGTGGCCTACAGCGAAGCCAACGGTGGATTCTTTTCGAAGCAGGACTTTGAGGACCATCGCTCCACATGGATCGAACCCGTTTCCACCAACTATCGCGGCTCGACGTCTGGGAGCTGCCACCCAATGGCCAGGGAATCGCAGCGCTCGAGATGTTGAACGTTCTCGAGGGCTATGATTTGAAGGGGATGGGACGGACCAGCCCCGAGTACTGGCATCTGTTTGTGGAGGCCAAGAAGTTGGCATTCGCAGATCGCGCGAAGTTTTATTCGGATCCGGAATTCAATCGACTTCCGATCACGGAGCTGATTTCCAAACCTTACGCGGAGCGGCAGCGAGCACAGGATTGATCTTCATCGAGCTGCGACGGAGGTGGAGGCTGGTGATCCGAAGCTGATCCACGGTGACACGATTTACTTGACCGTCGTCGACAAGGATCGAAATTGTTGTTCGTTCATTCAGAGCAACTATTTCGGATTCGGATCGAAGATGGTCCCCGGTGATGTCGGGTTCGTGTTGCAGAACCGTGGCGCGCTGTTTGCACTGGACGAAACCCATCTGAACCGATTGGAACCGCACAAGCGTCCTTTTCACACGATCATTCCCGCGATGGTCACCAAGGACGCAAAGCCCTGGTTGTGCTTTGGGGTGATGGGCGGCGACATGCAACCGCAAGGACACGTTCAAGTGCTGGTCAACCTGATCGATTTCGGCATGAACGTGCAATCTGCCGGCGATGCCCCGAGGGTCCGCCACGTCGGATCACAGCAACCAACCGGCACGCCCATGGCGGGCGGCGGGGGAACCGTCAATGTGGAAAGTGCGATCCCCGAGGAAGCGATCCGCGGCTTGCTGCGGCGAGGACATCGCATCGCCCGCGAGAACGGAGGTGGGTACGGGGGTTACCAGGCGATCATGATCGACTGGGAACGAGGCACACTGCACGGCGCCACCGAGCCAAGAAAAGACGGCATGGCACTGGGTTACTGAGAGATCGCCTTCGAGTAGCTCGTGGTCGCATCGCCTCCCGTACGATGGACTTCCAAGTCCGTCGATTCTCATCAACTCGCGCTTCGACGGACTTGGAAGTCCATCGTACGGCGACGGATCTCTGGAAGGTCCATCGTACGGCGACGGATTTGGAAGTCCATCGTACGGCGACGGATTTGGAAGCCCATCGTACGGCGACGGACTTGGAAGTCCGTCGTACGGGAGCTCATGTCAGAATCTTGTCGATCACGTGAGCGGGTTCGACGCCGGTGAGCTTCATATCGAGTCCTTGGAACTTGTAGGTGAATCGGTGATGATCGATTCCCAGCAAGTGAAGCATCGTGGCATGCATGTCACGGACGTGAACGACATCCTCGACTGCGTGGTAGCCCAGTTCATCGGTCGCTCCGTGGCTGTGTCCGGGCTTGACTCCACCACCCGCCATCCACATCGAGAAGCCCTTGATGTGGTGGTCCCGACCCGCGCCACCTTTGCCTTGAAACATCGGAGTACGACCGAACTCTCCACCCCAAATGATCAGGGTTTCGTCCAACATGCCACGCTGCTTCAGATCATTGATCAAGGCCCAGGTCGGACGATCGGTCAAACCGCAGCAGACCTTCATGTACTGCACCAAATCACCATGATGATCCCAGCCGCGATGATAGAGCTGGATGAACCGCACACCCCGTTCGGCTAATCGTCGCGCCAGCAGGCAGTTCGACGCATATGAACCGTCACCCGGTTTTGCTCCATACATGTCGAGCACATGTTGAGGCTCATCGGAAACATCCGCGAGCTCAGGTACGGAGGTTTGCATTCGGAAGGCCATCTCGTAGGTGGCTAACCTTGTTTCGATTTCTGGGTCGCCGGTCGCCAGGAGTCGATGTCGATTCAGGTCGCCCACGACGTCGATCAACTGACGCTGTTGATCGCGGGAAACGCCGGCCGGTGGCTTCACGTAATTAACCGGTTGTCCACTGCCGCTGAACTCGACACCTTGATAACGGCTTGGCAAGAATCCGGCGGACCATTGACGGGAGGCGATCGGTTGCGGGTTGCGGCCGCCCACGCTGGTCAAGACCACGAATCCGGGCAACTCGTCAGTCTCACTGCCGAGTCCGTAGGTCACCCACGAACCCATCGAGGGGCGTCCGCTGATCGCGGTTCCCGTGTTCATGAAGGTGTGAGCTGGATCATGATTGATCTGCTCGGTCACCATCGATCGAATCACACAGAGATCGTCGGCCATCTTTTGGTGATAAGGAAGAAAGTCGCTGATCGTTTGTCCGCATTCGCCGTACCTGGCAAAGCGGGTCAGTGGGCCCTGGCACTTCAAGGCTTGGCCCTGCAGTTGGGCGATCGGTTGGCCAGCGGTGTAGGAATCAGGCATCGGCTGCCCGTCGAGCCTGGCAAGTTCTGGCTTCTCGTCAAAGGTTTCTAAATGAGAAGGTCCACCCGCCATGCAGAGAAAGATAACACGCTTGATACGAGGCGTGCGGTGTGGCAGGTCGCTGCGCGCCCAGCATTGATGCTCGACGCTTGGATGTTCGCGGCACACGTCTCCCCAGCAAGCAGGGACCCCAAGGCAACGCTCCCTAGTCCCAGACTGCTGGATTGAAGAAACGTCCGCCGGCTGGCCAGGTTAGCAACAGTGTTTCGTTCTCGCATGACTCATCGAGCTCGCTCTGTGAAGTACTATCGTAGGCGAGTCTCTCCGAGACTCGTACTGAACGCAGCAAAGCTGCAAATGCCCGCCTTGGAAACGCGGACCCACCGTGGACCACACGACCTCTTTCGCACCCTCTGCGAGCCTCGGTTTTCGCGGCAACCCACGAGCATGACGGTCTCGCAGCAAGCTTCCTTCGGAGGGTCCAACATCAATCGTGGTAACTCGCTAGTTTCTGGAAACCGTTTCATGCAGGTTCAAGATCGCTCTGGCTACGCCCGTCCAAGCCGCAAGCGAGCCGCGTTCCGTGTTCATGTTCCGGATGTACTTATCGGCCGAATCGATCAGGTCCTCGGCCTCCCCACGATTCGTTTCGTAATGGACTCGTTGCTCATCCAGAAGTTGCAACAGAGATCGAAGTTCGAAGTCATCTGGCAATCGTGCCGTCGCGAGTTCAAAGCCATGTCGCACGCGAGTCGCATCGTCCATGTTTGGCTCTTGAAGCATCCTCGCCGCAAATGCGATTGCGGCATCGATCATGGAGGGATCGTTCAACATCACCAACGCTTCGAGCGGCGTATTGGATCGTGGTCGCTCGGCGGTGCACTCCTCGCGGCTGGGGGCATCCATGGCCTTGAGCATCGGATGCAAGAACTGCCGCTGCCAATGTGCATAGACTCCCCGCCGATATTGATCACGCCCACGGTCAGGAACATAGATGCGTTTCGGAAAGTTCAGGTGTCGGTAGTAGCCCGCGGGCTGATGCGGTTTGATACTAGCTCCACCAACTTCTTGAACCAGGATTCCGCTGATCGACAGCGCGTTGTCACGTACGATTTCCGCTGGCAATCGATAACTCGCCTGCCGTGCAAAGAATTGGTTGTAAGGATCGGCTTGAAGCATCGCCTTGTCGGTGTCCGATGATTGACGGTAGGTGTGGGAAAGCAGCAGGCGTCGCATCAGTCGTTTGACGCTCCACCCACCCTCCGCGAAGTCAATGGCCAGGTGGTCCAACAATTCGGGATGGGTCGGCGGGTGCCCTTGGCCACCAAAATCAGCCAGCGATGGGGCAAGGCCTCGACCAAAGAGCAAGTACCAGTATCGATTGACGGCGACTCTCGCAGTCATACCTCCGAGTCCGTTCTCGGGGTCGACAAGCCAATTGGCCAAGTCGAGTCGATTGCGCGCGCCGACCCGATGTCTGCAGAGTGCCCAAGAACTGGGGAATGGCCGGTTCCACAAGCGGCCCACTTTCGTCCAGCCAGTTCCCGCGCGGCAGGACACGCATCTCGCGCGGTTCGATGGACCGAGTCACCATCGTGAGTCTCGCTTGCTTCTCGATCGCCTGCTTGGCTTCTTGGAGTGATGCGATGGATTCGCGGACCAGATCCGCGTCGGCAGTGGTGTCAGCAGTGGTGTCAGCAGTGGTGTCAGCAGTGGTTTCGGAAATGGCCTCCGAGTCGATGGCTTGGGTCAGGATTCGATTCCAATCTGCGATCTTGGCGTCGATCTCGTCGACTCGCTGTTGCTGCCATCGACTCAGCACAGAGAGTTCAGGCGGACGGCTCGTGGGCAGCGCGTTCGTGCCAACCTTGAAGTGTTGTTGCTCGTCGATGTCGGCGAAGAAGGAAGCAAGTGAATAGAAGTCGTTGAGCGTGTAGGGGTCATACTTGTGATCGTGACACTGTGCGCATCCGACGGTCGCCCCCATCCATACAGCGGATAAGTTGCGCACCCGATCGGCCGCATAAATCGCCAGGTACTCTTTGGGCTGAACACCTCCCTCGTGCGACGTTTGCAAGAGCCGGTTGTATCCGGTGGCAACCTGTTGCGAGATCGTCGATTCGGGGATCAGGTCTCCAGCGATCTGTTCTCGCGTGAATTGGTCAAACGGCAGATCATCGTTGCCCGCATCGATCACGTAGTCACGATAAGGCGAAATGTTTTGGTCCTGGTCACCGTGGTAGCCAACGGTATCGGCATAGCGAACCAGATCGAGCCAGTAGATCGCTTGTCGCTCACCGTAAGCAGGCGATGCCAACAAGCGATCGACGACACGTCGATAGGCGGTGGGTCGGGCGTCCTTGACGAAAGCCTCCACCTCGCTGGGCGAGGGTGGGAGTCCGGTCAGATCGAGGGTGAGACGACGAATCAACGTGCGACGATCCGCGTCGGGCGACGGATCAAGGCCGCTGGACCGTTGTCGATGCATTAGAAACTCGTCGACGGGATCTCGAGGCCATGGTGAGTCGTTGTTTGGCGCCGCCCGTCCAATCGGTTTCTGATAGGCCCAGTAGGCCTCGTGAGCTCCGCCCTGCTGGACCCAGTCCCGGAGCCGATCGATCTGCTCGGGTGTCAGCATCTTGCCACTGTCTGGAGGTGGCATCAGGAGATCGGCGTCCTCTGACAAGATTCGCGCAACGAGCTCACTCCCATCGGCGTCTCCAGGAACGATTGCACTCTCCTTCGCCGACGATTCCAGGTCCAACCTCAAACCGGCCTCGCGATGGGCGGCATCCGGTCCGTGGCAGGCGAAACAAGCGTCCGACAACAGCGGACGAATGTCGCGGTTGAAGGAGATCTCCTTTGCCGAGAGTCGTCTTTCACCGCAGACGATTGTCAATGTGAGAACGAGCAGGAGACCGTGCAGGGGTCGGAAGGGAGAGTTCGCGTCGTTCACGCTGGTTCGAGTCCCTTCACCCCTGACGCGGTGCTACTTCCGAACTGATCGATTTCGACCCCCATGCCCTGGGCAAGTTCGACGTAGAGATTCGCCAGAGGAGTGTTGTTGCTCGTGTCATGTGCTACGTAGCCTCCGTGCTTGTAGCCGCCTCCAGCCACGATGATGGGAAGGTTGTGCCAATCGTGAGCGCTGGCATTGCCCAGATTTGATCCAAAGAGCACGGACGTTCGGTCCAGCAACGTGCGTCCATTCTCTTCAATGCTTCTCAGTTTGGTGAGGAATTCGTTGAAGGCTACGAACTCAGCTTCCTCGATGATCTTGAGCTCGTCGATCTTCTTTGGATCCTTGCCATGATGGGACAAGCCGTGCCAGTCGCTCTGAACGCCTGGGATCGTGGGCACCGCATTCATTCCACTGAGTTGATAGGTGATGGTCCGAGTGGAGTCCGTCTGCAACGCCAACACGATCATGTCATACAGCAATCGCTGCTTGGCGATGGCATCGTTGTTGTCCGTGACGTCTTTCGGTGTCTCGACATCGACTCGCGGCTTGGGCTGCCGAATCCAACCTTCGGACTGTTGCAGCCGGCGTTCGAGATCACGCACTGCGGTCAAGTACTCATCGAGCTTCTGCTGATCGGCCTGTCCAAGATCCTGTTCGAGTTGCGAGGCCCGGGCACCGACGGTATCGAGAATGCTGCGACCCCGTCGGACTCCTTGCATTTCCGTTTCGATTTCTCTTTGCGAACCGTCAATGAACAGAGCCTTGAACAGTTTCGACGGCGAGGTCATTCCTGGAACTTCGACACCATTGGACGACCATGACATCGAGCGTCCACTGGTTGAAAGAGCCAGATAGGGATAGCGGGTCTCGATACCAACCTGCTCGGCGATCAATTGGTCCAGTGAGATCGAGTTTCGAAAACCGGCGAGTCCCGGCCGCTGAGCTGACGTCAACCAAGTCAATTCGGATGCGTGCCCATTGTTGCCTTGCTGTTCGGGATGGCTGAGACCGGAGAAGAGTGTGAGCTGATCCCGGTTGTCGTTCAGTTTCAGCAGGTAGGGCGTCCACTGCTGATCTGGAGCGTCGCTCTGTGGAAACAGGAAGGGTCCATGAAAACCGAGCGTCGCGCACATCGCCACGAAACGTTTGGGGGCGGAATCACCGGTTTCGCTACCGAGTACCTGACGACCCAGAGAAGGTCCCATCGCTTCCAACAGCGGCAGCGCAAGGATCGCAGCCCCGCATCCGCGAAGCAGATGTCGGCGATGGAGAGGTTGTCGCGGGATCAGCATGTCAGACCTTTTCAAGGTTGGAGAAGAAGACTCAACCGTTTTGAATCGGGATTCACTTCTTGCGGAACGCTTCACTCATCACGATCTGTTCGATCAGGTCACACATGCCGTAACCACTTGGTTTGGCCTGTTCGACAATCTGATCAATCGTCGCACGATCTGAGAATCCCATTTCGCGGCCTGTGGCGAAGGTCAACAACTTTTGGGTCAGAGCCCGCGCCAGGGCCCGTTCATCATGGGCGAGAATGTCTCGGAACTCAAGGAATCCGTCAAACTTGGTGCCGTCGGCAAGCTCCCCAGAGGCGTCGACGCTGGGTCCGAGTTGATACCTGACGGGAAGGCCGTCCACCTCCGCATCCACGCGATCTCCGAAACCAAGGCTACGAAAACGGGTCCGCCAGCCGCCGATCGGGTCGAAACTCTCCAATGCAAAACCTGGAGGATCAATCATCATGTGACAACCACGACAGCTGTCCAGGTCGCGATGCTTGTCCAGCAACTGCCGCAGGGTCAAGGCGCCGCGGGTATCGGGTTCGACGCCCGGCACGCCCGGCGGTGGAGGCGGGGGGGCCTCCCCCAGCATCCGTTCCATCACCCAGACCCCGCGGACAACGGGCGACGTATTCGTGCCGTTGGCGGAAACCTTCAGGATACTCGCCTGCGAAAGAATCCCCCCGCGGACACTGCCAGCGGGAAGCTCCACCGGCCGGATTTCGGGACCGGTCACCCCTTCGATTCCATAATGGAGTGCGAGTCGATTGTTCAGCATCGCGTAGTTCGATTGGGCCAAATTCTTGATCCCCTCGTTGTTGGCGATGAGCGACGCGAAAAATGCTCGCGTTTCCTTGAGCATGGAATCTTGCAGGAAGGGATCGTACTCGGGATAGAGTTTGTTATCCGGCGAGGTGAAGTCGATGTCGCGCAAGTTCAACCATGCGTCGGTGAAGTCCTTGATGAATCGATCGTGATGGGGCGCTTTGAGCAGTCGGCGCGCTTGCTCCAGCAAGACCTCGGGCTGGCCGGTTAGTTCGCCCGATGCGGCCACGGTTCGCAATTCTTCATCCGGTAACGTGCGTGTCAGGAAGTAGGACAATCGCGATGCCAACGCATGATCATCGAGCCAACCGACCGGTTCGCGAAGATAGAGAAACTCAGCGGAGCAAAAGATCGCAGCGGCCGCGGTTCGCAGCGATTCTTCCACGCTGGCACCTTCCTGAATCTGGGCCTGGAACAGATCGAGGTAAGGCTGCACCTGTTGCTCGTCGACCGGCCTGCGAAATGCGGCCGTCGCAATTCGGTGGAGCGCCGGTTCCACATCGCCAGCGGGATCATCCGACTCGATCGTGAATGTGGGCTGATACCAAGATTTGTTCTTCGTGTCGGGGTTGCTCGGCTCCACCTCGACGCGGTTGATTCCGTCAAACAACAGCCGGTGTCCTCGGCTGGGAAACTCATCCTGCAGCGGCCCTTCCAATTCAACGTGCAGAATTGCCAGGCCCGGCCCTTGATAGGAGGCGACGCCGTTCCTGCGAAGTTCCCGATCCTTATCCGTGATTCCCCATGGCGTCAATTGGATCATGTACCTGGCTTCGATCCAGGCCTCGATCTCGACCGTGGTGGGTGGTCCCGGTGGCAGCGATCGATAGGCGAAAGTCGGGCGTTCATACCCGCGTTGAAAGGTGGTGGCTCCAATGGCGAAAGTGATCGGCTCTTCCGATTGGTAGGCATAGCCCGTCACACGGACGCGATAGCGTCCTGCTTTCTCGACATTGGCCGTGCGCAGCATCCCTGTGGGATAACCGAGAGGTTTGAAGAATACGACGGCGCCGTCATCCAGTTGTTTCCAAACTTCACCGATGTGCTTCTCACCTTCTCTCGTCTCCGCGTAGTTTGCCTGCTTATGAATTGGCTCGGGCGGCTCGACGGTCTTTGCGATCGCTGCCTCCATCACCATGTCAATGGCATCGAGGTAGCGCTGCAGCTGGACCAGCGAAATGTTCAAGGCCTTGCCAACGTTGTCGAACTCATGCGCGCGACCATCCTCTGGCAAGAAGTTCACCAAGTCGAGATTCGTGCCAAACAAATCATTGAGGGTGTTCTGATACTCACGTCGGTTTAGACGGCGGAGCACGGTTCCCTTGGCTTCGGCATGAGCTTTGGCAAGTGGAGCTGCGAGCAAGGATGTGAATCGGTCGCGCTCCTCCGCAGAGGGCAGATCTGCGTCGGGCGGTGGCATTTCACCTGCGTGCACGCGATCAAAAACGCGCTCCCAACTAGCGAACACCGCTGGGTCGTTGAGGTTGCGATCGAGGGTATCGATCGCGAGGCCCCCCTCCTCCGCCCCGTCGCCATGGCAACTGATACAGAACTGTTGGAAGAAACCATCGAGAGGTCTTGAAAAGACATCCTCTGCCCGGGCGAGGTGTCCGTTCCATACGGAGACTGGAAGCAGTACCGCCGCGATCAGAAATTGACGGAAGTTGAACAAGGTCATTCGGCCATGCGACGCGACGGCGTCGCGCTCCCACGCTGATTCAATCGATTACCACCCCGACCATTCTAATCGGTGGCGCCAGCAGGTGCGGCGAGCACCGCATCCACGACTTTCTCGGGACGGTACCGTGGACCGTTGAGCAGGGTCCCGATCGGCGTGTAGCGTACGCAAAGCTGGTAGCTCGCCAACAAAAAAGCGGTGGTGACCGTGCAGACGATGGCGAATTTGGCAAACACCGGAATCTCCCAGGTCAGGATGGCTGCCTGGACGATCAGAATCAGCGGGAGGTGGGCGAGGTACAGCCAATAGGAGGAGTCCGAGACGTACCGCATCGCCCTGCTTTCGGCCGAAAAAACGTGACGGAACACGCCCATCAGACCGAATGACATCAGCCAAACGTAAGAGACCTGGAGAAGCATGGAGAGAGGATGATAAAGGGGCGAGTCGACCCACCGATCGCTGAAGCCCCAGGCCCCAGTCGTCATCTCGTAGCCCAGCGGAAAGACCAACCCGAGCGCCAGGGGCAAGGTGAGGTACCAACGCCGGCCCAGCTTGGCTTCTCGATCATCGGAGTCGAAGTAAACGGCACCGAAAAAGAAAAAGATCGCGTAGTATCCCAGGATCTGGGGAAGCGGCAGCAG
Source organism: Pirellulaceae bacterium (assembly GCA_963767665.1). Classification (GTDB taxonomy): domain Bacteria; phylum Planctomycetota; class Planctomycetia; order Pirellulales; family Pirellulaceae; genus Rubripirellula. The sequence continues at coordinate 341,486 of CAVYFC010000008.1, read as the reverse complement.
ACCAGTCGAAGTATCTGGACCAAAGCTTGGACCGACCAGACCCATCATCGACTGTGGGATCAACGTCAAGGGAATCAACCAAGCGTACCGAAGGGGTGAAATCACCATCCACTTCGGCATCGTCCAAGAGAATCGCTTGAGGATCAGCGCGTAAATCGCAAACGCGGCGACGAGCCAGCAAAGAAACCAGAGAAACCAGAGGTGATGAAAGAATGGCATCACCGCCAGCAGCATGAACACCATGCTGGCTCCGGCGGTTCGTTGCTGGCGATCGATCATGGAAATCTCAGCATCACTTGTGGCGGCGATTGCCGACGAATCGGTCGATCGATCGGTCGCCGCCTGCAGGCTCGACGCAATCGCCTTTCGTCCCGCGAAGAGCGACTCCTGATCGACCGTCACACCAAAGAAGCCAGCGACGATCATGGTGCGGCCCCAGGAAGTCACAAGCAGATCTCTAGGTGTATTGCCGCCCCGATCCCGTGCTTCGAGATCGGCACCATGCTTCATGAGCAGTTCGAATACTTGATCGCGTCCCAAGAAGGCCGCACCGTGTAGCGGCGTCGCGCCGTCTCGATTTCTGGCATTGACGTCGGCGCCGGCCGCGATCAGGGCTTCGACAACTTCAGCATTGCCATTCCCGCTTGCCATCGCGAGGGGCGTTGCACCGTAATCCGCATCGCACTGATTCAGCGAAGCACCCGCGGCGATTCCGGATTGAATCATCTCGAGATTCCCTGAGCGTGCGGCCGACCAAAGGTTCTCCTCGTTGGTCCCGCGGTCCAAGGACGACTGGTACATCGCGGCACCGATGATCGCCACCCAGAGGATGGGAATGATCGTGAAGACTCCGATTACCAAGGGCAAAAAGATTCGCTTGAAGCGTTGCCACAGCACCGACCGCAGACCTCGCTTTCGCCAAAGCATCGCGGTGAAAAAGCCGCTGATCAGGAAAAACAGCGGCATCCGAAAGCCATGAATCAAGGTGATGAAGACGGCCATCGAGCTGCTTTGTCGAACATCATGGATCGCCCAACCACCTTGGGGCATCGGGATGTAGGAGAGGGCAGCGTGCAGGGCGATTCCCAACAGCATGGCGATCGCGCGTAGCGCGTCGAGGTCATGGCGGCGCGGAATGATTGCCTGTGCCGAGGAGGGCGCGAGAAGCTCCGATTGGGAAGCGACCATCGGATGGGCGGAGGTTGTCATGGCGCTGATTGTTGCAGAACGTGTCGCTGGAAGGATGGTCGTTAGCTTGTGGAGCATGGTCAAAGGGGCCTCAGAAACGGTCTCAGGGGGCGCACTTTTCTCGACTTGCCAAGCGCGACAGGCATTCCTATCGGTGACCGATACACGCTGTGACACACGCCGCTCCTCCTTTGCATTCCGCTGGTTTCTACCACCGGGGCTTCCGCCTCGCGATGATGAGAAAGGGGCTCGGGGGAGGTGTGGGGTGAATGTTTCAGTGGGTGGCACTTCGACAAGAGTGGACCCGCGCGACGAGAATCTCAGGCGTGGGTTGCTACCGAAGGAACCGTCAGCTGCGGAGACCAGCCGACAACACGGAGCGCGGAAACTGGCAAGAAATTTTAGCGAACGCACCGGTAGACGAACGCGGGAGGCAGGTTCTTCCAAGCCGTCGGGCTCCGTTGGACCGATGAAAAGGTCTCGGTAAGTCGCCGAGAAAAGCGAAGCCCCGCCGGTAGCGCCAGCCCTTGCCAGTAGGCGAACGTCGCGAACTGGCCACCCGGTGGCAAGACCTCCAGCATCGAATCCATGATCTCGGTCTGCAGCGACTGGGAAAACGATGCCCACGGCAGTCCGCAGATCACCGCGTCCACATGATCGATGGATTGTTGGCGGCACAGCTCGCGGACATTGGTCACACTGTCATGGTAGACGGTCGTACCGGGGCACCGTTTGCGGGTTGCTTCGACCAGTTCTTGGGATTGCTCGATCGCAAAGAAATGGGCGTCCGGATGTAACTGTTCTACGATGGCCTCGGTGAAGACGCCTGTGCCGGGACCAAACTCCACCACGTTTCGAATCCTCTCCCAATCGAACCATTGCGTCATGATGCGAACGAGTCCGGGACTACTCGGCGCGATCGCCCCCACCTTCGTCGGGTGACGTAGAAAATTCTTCAGGAATGTAAACTGATCACCCATGATCGACTTTCGTGATCTTCCCAACAGGATGCGAGGCTACCGAGCAGAAGCGAGCATTGACTGGCCATTCCAGGCTCGGCGAGAACGAACCGATCTGGCACAGGGTATCGGAAAAAGGTCGTCGCGTGAGGTACCATGATTCCATGCGACTCCCCAACCAACGTGGCCGGCATAGCGTCGGTGCCAACATGACACCCATGATTGATGTGGTGTTTCTGCTGATCATCTTCTTTTTGGTCTCCAGCCATTTGGCGAGGCAGGAGAATCGCTTGCCGCTGGACTTGCCGATGGCTTCCAGTTTCGCCCCGCTGGATCCGGAGCGTGCGCCGCTGACGATCAGTATCGACCGTGACGCAAAGTTCCGTGTCAATGGCAACGTGGTGGATGAGGCCTCGTTGCGATCCATCCTGGCGGATCTGCGCCGCGATCGTGGGACCGAGGCGGCGATTCGGATTCGGACCGACGGGGCCGTTCAATATGCATACGTGGAGCCCGTGCTTCGCGAAGCGGCTCTGGCCGGTGTCACCGATGCTTCGATCGCTGTTCGCGAGGAGAGTTCGCCTTGAGATTGCCGGCGGTATCCAGCAACGATTCGCTTGAACTGAAAATGACGCCGATGATCGATGTCGTTTTTCTGCTGCTGATCTTTTTTATCTGGACAAGTAGCTTCGAGTTGCCCGAGTTCGATCTTCCCAGCGCCATTGCCGAGCCGCCCAGCGGCGGCGCGGAAATGAGTGCCGAGTCGGCCCCGGTTGAAGCGTTTGATGAGATTGTCATCCATTTGTCGATGCGTGAAGCTCAAGAGATCATCGAATTGAACGGACAGCCGTTGGCCGACACGGTGCAGTTGCGCCGTCGTCTGGCGCAGATTCTGCGCTTGGCGTCCAGCCGCCGGTCATCATCGATCCCAGTCCGCAGATCACGATGAACGTGGCGGTGAAGGTCTATGACGCAGCACGCCTCGCCGGCGCCGATCGCGTGCTGTTCGCTGCTCGAGGGGACGAGTGAATGCGTCGTCATGCGGTCCGATTCATGATCACGCTATGGCTGCTGGCCAACCTTGCCGGTGCAGTTTGTGCCGACGATGGCTGGTCGGTGGAGAGATCGACGAATGATCGCAACGCGGACCTAATCGATGCCTTGGTCGGCGCGAACGATTCGAAGATGGATTGTCTCTTTGCCAGATGCTAAGTCGCGTGCCGATCCCGCGGGGGATGTGTCGGCCAAGTGGGCGATCCGGCAGTCACAGATTCTCGTCGCGAAGCAGATGGGACAGGATCGATTTGATGAAGCGGAGATTCAGGCGGCCGCCAAGCCGGTCACTGACAGGTTGTCGTCTTATCCAGAACACCGTCGCAAGCTATTCCTGATGGCGCAGTTGTCGATGGTGCAACGCAGCGCGGTGCTGCACCGTGTGCTGCGGGCTGCCATTTCGCCAGCCGATGATACTGCGCGTGACGAGGCGACTCAGAGTCTGCTACGAGCGACCGTCGAATTGGAGTCTCTGATCAAGGAGATCGCCAAGGTTCGCGTCTTGCTCGACCGGCCCGCTGAGAATCGGCCCACCGAAGATCAGACGCCTGCCATGATTGACGATCTTGCGCGATTGCAACAGGAGCTGCAGGTCGAAGCGGTCTCGCTCGCTTTGATGCAAACAGACCTATTCGCGTCGGGGAGCGACGACGGCATCGCAGCGGCAACGAGAGCCGAACAGATCGCAGATGAAGCCATCACGAAGCTGCCGTCCGATACCAAGGCCCGACGAGAAGTCGAGCGATTGAAAATCGAGTCGATCCTTCGTGCGCGACAATATGATCGCGCGGATCAAGAGTTGAGACGCATTGTCGACAACAATGACCAACCGTGGTCGCCTCGCTGGACTGCCTTGCAGACACGACTGAGGATGGCACAGCAGCGAATGGCTCAGGCGGCGGAGATGCTGGACGAGTACTACGGTGATCAGCCAAGCTCGGCGCCTCGTTCGATCGAGATGGATCTTGCGAAGCTGGAGTTCATGCTCCGCAGCAATCCACAGGGTTCCTCGGGTGATTGGTTGGAGGCAATCCAAGCTCGCGGTGGTTCCTATGCCAGACGCCGGGCCGAAGCGATGGCGCTGTCACTGCTCGGTCGATCCAATGCCTCAACAACTCCATCAATCGATCCCTCCATCGTGGCGGCTCAAGGTCAGGACTACCTTCGCCGCGGCGATCCGGAGCGAGCTGCCGAGCTTCTGGCAGCAGCAGCCAGAGCGGAATCCAAACCGGATCGAGCGATCGAGCGGGCGGCCCAGGCCGCTGCTGCATTCGCCTCCGTTGAACGCTATCGCGACGCGGCGGCCCTGCTCGCTGAGGTCGCGATCGCCAAGCCGCAAGCCGATCAGGCCGCCAACGCCCACTTGCAAGCTGCCATCCTTGTGGCCACGCATGACCCGCAATCGCTGGAACAGCTGGAGTCGATGTTGAGGCAGCATCTCAAACAGTGGCCGGCAGCCGAGACGTCAGCGTCGGTGCGCCCGTGGTTGCAGAAGCTGTTGACGGGGCAACAGCGATGGATCGATGCCGCCGAAATTGCCACCGCCATCCCCGTCGAGAAAGTCACGTCGGAGTTGCTCGATTCGATCGCTGCCCAGTGGTTGGCGGCACTGCGAGAATCGGCGCTGGAATCATCGCGGCTGGAATCATCGCGGCTGGAATCATCGCGGCTGGAATCATCGCGGCTGGGCGACGCCACCGAGCCGTCGTCGCTCGTCTCCCAACGGTTTCTTGTTGCCTACGAGCCTCTGCGAAGCAACGGGATTGCTGCTGAACGTTTTCCTTTGTTGGTGGCGTTGTTGGTCGATCGCGAACTGATCGAGCAAGCTGGCTTGTCGAATGACGTCGCCGGCTCGGACCCCTTTGCAACCGCCTTGCTGGCGTATCGTCGGCGCGGTACTGAAACGGACGCGCTCCGTTCCCCACCGCCGCAAGTGGTCGACGATGCCACGCTGCGTCTGATGCTTGATGGTCGCGCTAATCCCGTGCTTCGCCCGTCGATCGCGCGATTGTTGGCTCGCTGGGAAGGGAATCAAGATGGCTCGATCGAACATGCCGAGCGTCTGTTGTGGTTGGACCAAGTTGACGAATCCACAAGGGTGATCAAGGCATTGATACGTGCTGCCCCCGCCGCATTGGAGGTCACACGAAGGGGGGCCAATCTATTGCAGTCATCCGGAAAGACTTCAGCGAGCGAGGAAGCCGTTCGCTTGTGGGATCAGTTGGCTGGCGGAGCCCCGCAGGGCAGTGAATTGTGGCACGAAGCGAAGTTAAAGGGGATGGCCGCGTTGCGGGACTCGGGAGATGCTGCCGAGGCCCAACGCCGTGCGCAGTACGTGTTGCTGACCTTGCCCGCGATGTCGGATGGGTTGCGTCGACAATACGAGGGGATGGCGAAATGATGGGTCCCCTTTCCTGCTCCATGTGTTTCCTGCGGCACGAATGCAAGCGATCCCTGTGAACCAGCTTTCCTCTGCCGAGCTCCGCTTCGTCGTGTTGCTTCATCAGCCCGGTTCTCAGTCGGAACGAACGGCGCAAGCACATCTTGATTGGATGTTCCAACGCGACGGCAGGCTCATGACCTGGGCCACACCTCCCATCGATCTGGGTGACGTTTCCCGTGTGGTTGAAACGGATTGCGAAGTGCTGCCCGCGCACCGGTTGGCCTACCTTGACCATGAGGGTGAGGTGTCAGGTGATCGTGGGACGGTTCGCAAAAAGCTTGCCGGGTACTATCGATGCAGGGAGGCTGGCGAAGATCGATTTCTGGCGTCGATTCGCTGGCAAGAGAACGAAAGGCTGCAGACCGCCGAAGTGGAGATCTACCGCAGTTTCTTACCGGACGAAGAAGGCCGATTGGAGGAGAGGCGCAGCGTCCTGGCGATTGCGATTCTCGGCGGGCTGATACGAGACGAACTGGTAGACCGGTCCGATCGGGCGATAGGATTCATGGGCCAAGGGACCGGTGTGACCGGCGAGCACGAGATTGCCGTCCACCAGTTCGACCGACTCGACGATCACAGGAGCCCGCGCGTAACCAGGATGCTCGCTCGGCACGGTGACCAGCGCGATCGGTCCCGATTCTGTGTCATCCCAGCGGATATCGACACCACCCTTGGCGGCCTCGTGAGTGATTCCCTTCAAGAAGTTGCTCAGCGGAAGTGGCAGCGCGCCGGCTTTGAGATGCTTGACGTGTAGAGCCAGCATATTGGGTTGTTCGGTAAGCTCCACAGCGAGTTGACACGAGATCACCGTATCGATGCGACGGTTCTTGTAACGCACCGCTGCCAGCAGGCGACCCTCGTCGATGACGATACGAGGTTCACTGGCACCACTGGCCAATAATCGCGGAAACTTCTTGGGCAATTCTTCGATGAGCCATGCATTGATCTGATCGTCGCTGAAGGTGGCATTCCAAGAGCCGACCTTGGCAGCATCGCTCTGCAGCTGTTCGACTTCCTGCTGCAGATGCAGGCTGGCTTCCACCGTGCTTTCGGGAAGGGACTCGGTGGCCCGCGTGTAGAACTCGGGAACCTGCTGAGTTTGCTCGAGGGCCCACCATCCTCCTGTCAAACCGATCACCACCAACAGCAATAGAACGGAAACTGCGATTCGGATGGTCCATCGAAGCATTGCTGTGACTCCCGATGAGTTTGTTGAGCCAGGAGAAAAGGATCGCTTAGAATCTTAGCGGACGAGGCAACCAGTTTCTAATTCGTTCGGCAACGCCCGGTGCCTCCATCGCCGCCGGGACACTTTCAATCACCCGCTTGGATTGCTCGGACGGCCCCAGTGACAACAGGTGACGCGCCCAGTGGTTTTGTAGGAGTTTCCCGGAGGGAAGCAGGTTCCCACGTTGTAGACCTTGCACCGCCAGAAAGGCTTGACTCTGAAGCTCGGCCCTTTCTTTCTCGGTCGGAAAGCGGTCATGCAACTGAACATCATCAATCCAGACCCGTCCGCCAGAGAGGCTGTCGATGGTCAGGCGTAGGGATTCGATCGCGGAGGTGTCAATCTCGTCGGCTTCCAGAATGACATTGCGCTGCCCCCACTGACCATTTCGTGGGACCTCCAAGTCACGCGTGAACCTGACCGGATCGCCTTGACGCGTCGCCTCGATTGAAACCCGCAGTAAATGATTGGAAGCCTCGGCTTCGGCTCTGGCCTCGGCCCTGCAAGCGAGCGAGACAGCCAGGCGTCCCGATGCAGGTGGTTCGATGGTCTCGCTAACGAGCCAGGTTCGGGCGACGGCGGGAGCACCGGTGGTCAGCAGCACCGAGTGGGATCCTTCCATGAATTCTTTGTCGTCAAGCTGAACGCATCCGGGTGGATGTTGCGCATGGAGCCATCCCACCAGACCCACGTCACCCGATTGCTCGAAGCCTCCGTTGGTTAGTTTGGTGTACGGCTTGAAATCGCTCAGGATACCGATGCGCTCGACAATCATCGTGACCTTGTGTTTGATCGATTCGATCGCTTCCGGCCCTCCGTTGACGCGTGTGGTCCATGAGCGGATCGAATTGTCAGGTTGTTGCTTGGTTCTCAGCACCACGATTTGACCGGTCGGGATCGTGATTCGAGAGCGGGTGCCCGCCGATTTCTGGATCAGTTGGTTGTGGGTTTCGTCCTGCTCCCTTCCCACGACCTCCCATTGAGTTGCGGAGGTCATCTCCAAGTCAACATCGCTACTCCATGGCACCACGCCTGTCAGGGATACGTACAGATACCCATCGCTGGTTCCCGAACGCAAATGAATGGTGTGAGAAGCCGAATCGATCGGCATCGATTCTTGCAGGGACTGAGCGGGTAGCGCACAGAACGACCGCAGGCTCTCGGACAGTGCTTCATCGAAACAGTTTTCGACGAGGCTACGATCGATCATCAGCAGAGTTGGGTCGGTACGATCGGTCAATCGGCACAAGTCGCGAATCATCTGTTCACGAACCAGCGTCGTAGAATTCGACGTCGGCGCTTCCCCGAACCGGACTGCCTCGAGCGGTCCGGCCACCGACACCAGTTGCTGCTGCATGAGCGATTGACGGGCCAGGACACCGGCAGGCCCGTACAGAAAGCTGCTGGCGAAGTGGCTGGTTGGTATCGAATGTTGCTTGGGATCTTGGCCAAGCAGCGCCGGGTTTGCCAGCTTGCCGATTTCACTCGCCTCGATCGAACTTGCGTCTGGCATCAGGAGTCGCACCTTGCCGGCGGGGGCCATCTGGCTGACTTGAGCGTAGCATTGCTGCAGCTGTTGTCGCTTCCAATGCTGAAACGACTCGGTTCCCTGCTGCTGAATCCAGTTTCGCAGCTGAGCAACGTTTGACGAGATGTTGTTGGCACGTCCATACAGCAAGACACAACCCGCATCGCTTTCGTGGGTCGTCAAGGGACGAAGATGGCTGTTCCCATCGCAATCGACAACGATGCCCGCGAATCCGTCATAGCGTTCACAACGATCGTTCAATTCTCTGACCAGTTCTCCGATCGTGGTCTGAACAAGTGGATGCAGCGGGTTGTATTGTGTTCTGACATACGAGATTGCGGGCAACGTAAAATCGGCTGAGGTAGTATCGACTGCTGTAGCACCGGCTGACGTAGCACCGACTGACGTAACACCGACTGCTGTAGCACCGGCTGCTGTAGCACCGGCTGCTGTAGCACCGGCTGACGGGGCATCGCTGATCGATTCGCTGCGAGTCAGTACAACGAGTTGTCCTTCCTGGTTGTGAATGGTCTGTTCGATGTTGGTCAGCAGCATGTTCGGCTTCAATCCAACGAAAACTCTGAGCTGGCTCGATTCAAGGAGTCGTAGCAACGTTTCCAGGTGTCGATGCCGTGACGCCGCGTCGTGTGGTGACTGATAGAGCAAACTCTCGTACCAGGCTCGGGCTCCACTGTTGGCTGGTATCACCACGCCGTTGCATCCACAGCCGCGTGCTTGATCTTGAAGACGTTCGGCGGCCACCCAAAGTCGATTCAAGGCAACGGTAGGGGGTGCACAACCCGCCAGATTCGTTCGCCTGGAGACGTCGGCGGTCAGCCGCTCGGTCCAATCAATGTCTGGCATTCGCAGCGAGGCGGTCCGTGAGGATGACGCAGGTGCGAACGTGGGGAGGCGAGTGGGGGCGACGCGCAGCGGACCTGCTTGCACGCTGATCGATTCGAACGCGGCAAGATTCTTCGGATCCAGGTTGGAAAGCCAAAGCTGATCGTTATCAACCGGGAAATGGATGAACGTGTGTTGGCGCCAGGGGCCTTGTTGGTCGGCGGTGGCGTCGCTCTCGAGGATGAACGACGTGGCCGCGTCCTCCTGACTGCCGCCCACTTGGATTTGAAGGGCTGCGGTTGAGCTTGATGGCAGGCGGATCGTGACTTTGTGTGGATAGCCCGGCTTCATCACGGGCAACGTTGCTTGAAAGCTGCCCGAGGGAGGAAGCAGCGAGACCGATTGCCCGGCATGTTCATCGCTCTCCAAATGCGGGACCGGGGGAACGCCAGCACCAGGAATCAGTCGTGACGTGGGTTTGGGTAACCACAGGCCTACCGACCAGGATGATTCGGAAGGTCGAATCACTCCCACCTCTCGCCACGGATCCTCGACATCCTCCGAGACCGTCTCACCATGGAGAACGGCGATGGGATGCGTGACACGAACCAACGGTGGCGGGCGCCGGCGCAGACGTGACCAGATGTTCTCCTCATCCGGTTCCACCTGCAGACGTAACTCGTAAACCCCTGCGACTTCGGGCACGGTCTCATTCAGCTGTACCGATGGACTGTTGCCAAAGGCATCGATTTGGATTGGCCAACGATGGGTCTCAACCGTTTCGCCGTCACTGACCCGATACAGTTCGTAGTGCAACACGTGCGACTGCGAAAGCTGATCGATCATCCCGTTGGCGCGCACCGAAAGACTCAATGGAGCTCCCGGCCGATAGACGGGAATCGGTTGCAGATCGTCCAGTCGCAACCGATCCGACGCCACGCGCTGAATCGTCCAGCTGGCCAGCGCCCCATCGATTGCTTCCGCCGGATGGGATGAGATCGCTTCGTTGTTCAGCAAGTCGACGAAGGGGATCTCACGGATTTCGGAGGCGCTTTCACCATCGCCGGAGTTGCCCACCGGCTCCACGACCAGTTTCACCTGGTGAGATCCCTGAATCCGAAGTTCGAATTTTCCGCCTGGGATGGCGTGACGCGAGCGTAGCGTCAGCATCTGTTCGGCAGGATCCAACTCGAAGCTGCCGCTGGTCGTTTCTGATTGGCTGAGATTTCGGATCTCGCCCAAACTCGCAGTCCCGTTCGGCACGTCAACGATCCGAAGCCGCAGATTCCAGGACTGCGGGGAGGCTGATTTGAATTCAAAGACCACGCGGACGTCACCGGCAGGGCCAGGCAGATCCCCGAGAGCAGGATTCCCGGGGCCAGGATTCCCGGGGCCAGAATTCCCGGGGCCAGAATTCCCGGGGCCAGCGGCCAGCCCGGTCGCGGCGATCAGACAGCCGAGTAACCACACGATCTTGGCGCAGCAGTTAGGCAATGCCGGTAGATCACCGCGCGATCGTGATTTGCTCTGGCGAAGACGTCCCTGCCTGGCCATTTCTATTTCTTTTTTTCAAACGCCGTCATGGCGCTAATTCGGACAGTGGTTTCCATGGTCGAGAGTGACACTACCCAGCATGGGCCAGCGAGGTAAAGGCGAGATTTCAAAAACTCGGTTTGCCAGCGGTAGCCGAGCCGTCGGGGAGGCTCTTCGGTCATCAGCGAGCTACCGTGAGTCCGCATTTCCAAGGCGGAAATTCGCAGCTTGGCTGCGCTTGTTACGAGTTTCGGAGAGACTCGGCTACGGTACACGTAGGGTTCAAGTGACCAACTCCCCCGATTCCCAGGGGTTCGTCCAGTCTTTCCAGCCGTCGAGATAGGCACGATAGGCCTCGCAGCTCTCGGCTCGCTGTTCGATCCAGGCTTTTGCTAGCTGAATGAGTTCTTGTTCTCGCTCCAGCGTGCAGGCTCCCGTCAAAACTTGCGTTCGGAGAAAGACGAAGTAGGTATCCAGGACATCACAGCGGCAGTAATCGCTGATCGCCATCTTGTTGCCCTCGTCGTGCTGCTGCTGGACTTGATCACCCGTCAGTCCCATTTTGCCTGGTTTTCCAAGCATTTGTGCGATCAGATTCAAGCCTCCGTTGCAGCGCGGCACCGAAGTTCATCAGCACGTCTTGCAGGTCGAGGTGGGAATCGGTGTTGTAACGACTCCGCGGCGAACGGTAGCCGTCGTTCTTGAACCAGGCAGGTAGGGACAGGCCAAATCGAAAGGCTGCCAACTCCATCAGCGGGATATCAAAGGAGCGGCCGTTGAAGGTGACCCATTTGGGATGCCGGTACAATTCCCAACCGCGCCAGAAATGCTCCGTGATCACGTGGGGCCGAAACTCGGGCTCATCGAGCGAAACGATGTCGATCAACTCCAGGTTCGTTGCCACCTTGGCGATCACAACAGCGATGGGAACTTGAAAGGTATGTGGGACGAAGGTGGTCCCGCGCTGTTCCATCAGCTCGTCCTGATAGTTGGCGATCGCCTCCTGCGGGCTGAGATTTCCGCCGGGGTAGCGAACCCGTGAGATCAGATCACCATCGGCGACGCTCTCGACATCAAAAACCAGATAAGCGACTTTGACGGTCATCTTCGACTCTCGTAGGAGTGATCACGTTGCACCGCTGGGATCGTTTGCTCGGCAGCGAGACTGCCCCACAATGTAGCCCGGGGACCTGCCCCACAATGTACAACTTATCGAGATCACGATCTAACGCCTCGAGCCATGAAATCGCTGAGGCCTTGGATTTCCCCTCGCCATGAATCACTGCGGTCCCGCTCATGAGTCTCAATACGCAAACGTCCGTTCGCATCAATCGCCAACGGCTTCTGGATCGATTCCTGCGCTATGTGCGTGTGGGAACACCGGCCGATCCCCAAAGTGACAGCTACCCAAGTTCGCCGAGCCAGCGAATCCTTGGCGAGATGATCCGTGATGAGCTCGCGGCGATGTCAATCGAGGATGCAGATCAAGACGACAACGCCTTGGTGTGGGGTACCGTACCGGCAACCGATGGTGGCACAAGCCCAACGGTCGCCTTGGTGGCACACTTGGACACGTCCCCCGAAGCGCCAGGCACGGATGTCAATCCATTCGTCGTCGAATTCTACGATGGTGGCGATCTGATCCTGGCCTCGGGCGAGGTGCTCAAGGTATCGGAGTGTCCTGCGCTTCGGTCGATGGTCGGTAAGACGCTGGTCACGACCGACGGCACGACACTGCTCGGTGGTGACGACAAGGCTGGTGTGGCGATCATCATGGAGTTGGCCCACACGCTGATCGAGAATCCCCACTTGATGCACGGACCGGTGCGTGTGTTGATGACTTGCGACGAAGAGATCGGTCGGGGAACCGACAAGATTGATCTGAACAAGCTGGACGCGACGGTGGCCTACACACTCGATGGGGGTGGTGCAGGGGTGATCGACGTGGAAACCTTTTCAGCCGATGCCGCCATCATTCGTTTCATCGGCTACAACATTCATCCATCGATCGCCAAGGGTCGCATGATCAACGCGACGCGGGCAGCGGCCGACTTTGTCGCGTCCCTGCCGCGCGATTCATGCACTCCCGAGACAACCGAGCATCGCAAAGGCTTCATCCATCCACATACCATTCATGGCGGCGTGGGAGAGGCGACCGTCGAGATCATTCTGCGGCTCGTTTGAGGTAGAAGATCTCGAATCCTATGCCGAACGGCTTCGTCAGTTAGCGGCTTCGATCGAAAGCCACAATCCCGGTTTGAAGACGGAGGTCCAGATTCGACGGCAGTACAGAAACCTGCGTGACGGGTTGAACGAACTGCCTCAAGCCGTGTCGCTGGCCAAGCAGGCGTTCGAACGCCTGGGACGCTCGTACACCGAGGCCATCATCCGGGGCGGGACCGACGGAAGCCAACTTACCGAGAAGGGACTACCGACCCCCAATCTTTCCAGCGGACAACATAACATTCACAGCGTTACCGAATTCGCCTGTCTCGATGAGATGGTCGAAGCGGTCGAGCATCTGGTCGAGCTGCTCGCATTGTGGAGCGAGCAGAAAAGCTAGAGCATTTTCAACTTTGACGTAGGCATTTCCAAAAAAGGAGTCAGGTACCAATGGTGCGAAGCACCCGAAGGGCCGCTTGCGGCTATTGGTACCTGACCCCTTTTTTGGAGGACACATGATTGTTGAAAATGCTCTAAATCGTTTCCATCGGATCCAGGATCGCGATCGAATTGGCGGTGACCTTGAGGATGGCAGCGATCTCGGGTTTGCCGTAACAGGCCGACGCCGTATAAACCGTCAGATTGGGTTCGATCTTGGCAACACCGCTGTGATGCGTATGGCCACATAGCACCGTGTAGTGGCAATCAGGCCGCGACTGACTCATGGCTCGAATGGCGCGACCGACCTGGCCACAAACAAAGAACGGGGCCCAGTTGTCGTCGGTCGTGTGCCCTTCGTACCAGCATGCATCGCGAAAGGGCGGGACATGAGTAACCACCAAAACCTGACGGGCCCCTTCCGGTAACGCGAGCAGTTTCGCGGTGAGTCGCGCTGCCGAAATGGCTCCGAGCTGCCCAAGTCGTTCCTTCCAGGTCGCTTCGTCAGCGTCATGGAAATCGTGGATCTGGGCAAAGTCATTGAGGCGAACGTACGAGCTCTCGTAGTCCCCTTCGGTCGCATCGCCCCAACCATCTTCCCCTACCAGGTAAGTTCGGTCTTGGGTCCCAGAGCCGGTCAGCGGAAGCGCCGACATATCGGTCAGGTATCGCAGACGATCGCTCTCGCGGCAGGCGCGGATCACGGCTTGGGCCGTCGCCCCGATCGAGCTGCCGTAAAAATCGTGGTTGCCAAGCACGAAGAAGATGGGAACAGGGACCGCGTCCGCAAGCTGACCAAGGCAATGCACCAGGTCGCCACTCTCGGCGATGTCGCCGCTGATCAGGATCCCATCGCAATCTTGAGCGGCGAGAAGAGTCAACCAACGTTCCCGCACCGATGCGGGAACGTGATTCAGATGAATGTCGGTGGTCCAGGCCAGACGCACGGACTAAACCGCCGCCGTCGCCTCGGCTGCGGCAGCGAGGGCATCGGCTTTGTCGGTCTGTTCCCACGTGAATCCTTCGCCGTCGCGACCGAAGTGACCGCCAGCGGAGGTTTGCTTGAAAACCGGACGACGCAACTTGAGGTGCTCGATGATACCACCGGGCGTCAGTGGGAAGTGTTCGCGGACCAGTTCACACAAGCGGGCATCATCAACCTTGCCCGTCCCCTCGGTATCGACATGCACGCTGACCGGTTCGCTGACACCAATGGCATAAGCGAGTTGGACTTCGCAGCGATCGGCGAGCCCAGATGCAACGATGTTCTTGGCCACGTAACGAGCCATGTAGGCAGCCGAACGGTCTACCTTGGTCGAATCCTTGCCGCTGAATGCACCGCCACCGTGACGACCCCACCCGCCATAGGTATCGACGATGATCTTGCGCCCCGTCAAACCACAGTCGCCGTGCGGACCGCCCACCACGAACTTGCCGGTCGGATTGATGTGATACTTGATATCCCCCTTGTCCAGCTCGGCCGGGATTGACGGCTTGATCACCTTTTCAATGATGAACTTCGTGAGCTCTTCGTTGGAAACATCGGGGTTGTGTTGCGCACTGACCACAACGGTGTCGATGCGGACCGGTGTGTTGCCCTCGTATTCGACCGTGACCTGACTCTTGTTGTCCGGACGGAGCCAGTCGACTTCCTTGTTGAAGCGGGCTTCGGTGATGCGATTGATGATTCGATGCGAAAGGGCGATCGGCATCGGCATCAACTCGGGAGTGTCTTTGCAGGCGTAACCGAACATCAAGCCCTGGTCGCCAGCGCCGATATCCTTCCCTTTGGCGTCATCGGAATTGACCCCTTGGGCGATGTCGGGGCTCTGGGTGTCGAGGGAAACCATCACCGCACAGGTGTCGCCACAAATCCCCATTTGATCGTCGGTGTAGCCAACTTCGTTGATCACGCTGCGAACCACGTCGGCATAATTGACGCGGGCTTTGGTCGAAATCTCGCCAGCAATGATTGCGATGCCGGTGGTCACCATCGTTTCACACGCCACCCGACTCATCGGGTCTTCTGCCAGCAGGGCGTCGAGAATGCCATCAGAAATCCGATCAGCCAGCTTGTCGGGGTGTCCCATGCTGACCGATTCGCTGGTAAAGAGGTATCGAGCGTTGCTCACGACGGTTTTCTCCGGGCTCAGCCACTTTCGGATCGTCAGTGGCACTTTTCAGTTAAAGTGAGGTTTAAAATCGACGGAAGCACTCTTGATCCCTGGGCTGCTGATCAACGGTCTGCTGATCAACGGGCTGCTGATCAACGGTCTGCGTCGTTTCGCTGGGTTGCCAGATGGACGACACAAACCTGCTGCTCAGGATCCTTCCTGATCCTTCCTGGTCAGGACCCTTTCTGGCAGTGGGGATATCCCAGCCCCTGCCAGATGATCCAGGACCCGACTTGGACTCCGACTCTACACACCGCTGGGGCCAGGTCAAAAGTGCACCTGTAATAAACTACTAAGCAAGCCTCATTCTGAGAAGCGTCTACCGGTTGTCCCGATGAAATCCCTGCATTCTCCCGCGTTGGTCCCTGGGGATTCAGCTGCAAAAGGCCCTCCGTTCCATGCTTGACCCCCCCGCCAACCGAGAAGCTTCCGATCCGCCGGAGATCGTGTTGCCGCAGAGGACGACCCCCGCGCTGCTGCTGTCGCTCATTCTGCACGTGCTGTTGCTGACCACCATCGGCTGGATTTGGTCCGCCAGACCCAAGGGGACCGGTGCCCAGGAGGACCGTCCGATTGGAATCGCGATGGTGCATCGTCTGCCCGATCGTGATCGATACGTCGATTCACGGCAGGCGGAAACCGCCAACCCCACGGAGCAGGACAGCCAGACGAGTCTTGCCACGTCGACCGCCGCACCCCCCGCCGACCTCGCTCCACCGCTCGACCTCGACGGCATGCTCCAGTCCATGCAATCGACCCCCGCCCCGGTCAGCGGCAGCGGACTTGCCGGCGAAAGCGAGCTCGATGGTGACGCCTTCCGCAGCAGCCTCGGTGGCAAGGCGGCCTCTGGCACCGACGACACGACCACCATGCTGTTCGGCATCTCGGGCAGCGGGTCAAGTTTCGTCTATGTCTTTGATCGTTCCGACAGCATGAACGGATTCGGAGGCAAACCGCTTCGCGCCGCCAAGGCCGAACTGATTCGCAGTCTGAAAACGCTCACCGACCGCCAGCAGTTTCAAATCATCTTCTACAACGACCAACCCAAGCCCTTCTCGCTGGCCGGATTGCCCATGCAGATGGTCACCGGTGACGAGTCTCATGTTGCGCTCGCCGAAAATTACGTTCGATCGATTCTCGCGTTTGGGGCGACGGAACACGAGTCGGCGCTGAAGATGGCACTGCGAATGGGGCCCGATGTGATCTTCTTTCTCACCGACGCACGAATCCCAAGGCTGTCGCCGGCCGATCTTCGCGAGATCAAGAATCGAGCCGATTCCGTGGGTGCCACCATTCATTGCATCGAGTTTGGTCCGGAGCCAGTGGCGTCGTCCGATAGCTTCTTACGGGAACTGGCAGCCCAGAATCATGGCGAGTACCGTTACGTCGACGTCCGTGGCTTGGGTTCGCCCCCGGCTGCGTCCGAGCCTGTCGATGGTCGGTCGCCAGACGTCAACAACCCTTGAGAAAGCGATCCGAGGATGAGTGACCATCGCTTGCCAATGACCATGAGGACGATGCTGTGCTGCGTCGGTTGCTTGGTCGTCATCTTCCCCCTCATCTTCGGCAACGCGGCCATCGCGCGGGCGGATCAGGTCTGGATCGAGCCCCCGCGTCCGACTTCGTTGCAAAGCGACTGGTACCCCCGGGCGATCGAAACCCACTCGGGCAGCGTCGAGCAGTTTGATCACGAGCAGTTGCGGTTGAAGCCTGAAAGCGGCGCCGAGCCATTGGTGTTCGCCGCGACTCGCGTCTTGTGGATCGACCCCGACCAGATTTCCGACTTGGAAGCAGAGTCGCTGCAGTTGTTCGCCCGTGGTGAATACTCCAGCTCCCTGGTGAAGCTGCCAGCGATCCTCGCTGCCAAGCCGCCCGTTTGGCGCCAGCAGTGGATCACCATGAGCGCAGCTGTCGCAGCATGGAAAAGCGGACGCGCTGATATCTCCCTGGAGCTGGTCTCGCAACTCGATCGACGTCCCCTGCCCCCGCTGGTGATCGCTTGGCTGCCGATCGCATGGACCAATCGCCGATTGCCGGCCAACGTGATCGATGCCGCGGTTGCCCGATTGGCCGATCCGTCCCCGGTCGTTCAATTGGTCGCCGCAAGTTGGTTGCTCTCCTCGCCACAGCGAAATCAAGCAATGGTCGTCTTGAAACAGTTGGAGACCCAAAAACGCAAAGAGATCGCCAAGTTCGCACGAATCCTTTCCTGGCGAGCCGCCTCACCACCGGAGGTGATCGAGTCGAGCGCTGACTGGGAAGCGGCGATCGATTCTCTTCCGATGGTCTGGCAGACAGGGCCGCTGACGATGTTGATCGACAAGCTACGTTCGGCGAACCAGCTTGAATCGGCCAATCGACTGCGTTGGTCGCTTGAACTGACGCCGATTCTTCCCCATTTCGATTGGATGCAAACCGAGTCGAATTGAATCGCGTGGCCGACTGTAGGTCCGCATTTCCAAGGCGGACATTCTCAGCCTGGCTGCCTCACGAGGATTTTCATAACCCGACGCGTCAGCGAGGAAAGATCGATATTGACATCCACTCGCTGACGCGTCGGGTTATGAAAAGATCGCAACTTCACAGATTGCTTGCGAGCCTCGGAGAGACTCGCCTACGTTCGTCCTGCATCGCCGCTAATCTGCTATCTTGCGTCCCTGTCGGTCGCACTTCTGTTCATTCGCACCTTTGTCCATCCATGTGCCATGGCTTCGATCTTTACGAAAATCATCGCTCGTGAAATTCCGGCGGACATTCTTTTCGAAGACGAACTTTGCCTCGCCTTTCGTGACATTCGTCCCCAGGCCCCGACGCACTTTCTGGTGATCCCCAAAAAGGAGATTGTGTCGTTGGCGGAGTTGTCGGAGGAAGACGAGCAAATCGTGGGACGCTGCGTGATGGTCGCGGCACGGGTGGCAGCCGAAGAAGGGCTTGCGGGTGGGTATCGGTTGGTTGCGAACACCCGTGACGATGGTGGTCAAGAAGTGCCCCATCTGCATTTTCATGTGCTCGGCGGTCGTAAGTTGACCTGGCCGCCAGGCTGATCCAATGGGTTCTCTTTCGATGCCAGGGTTTGATCATCTCGCCGCACAATTGTCTGAGCTTGCGGAGAAAGGACGACTGCGAGACTTGGTCCCACGGCAGATCGAGGGAGCCTGGATCGTGCTCCCCGACGGTCGCAGATTGATCAACTTTGGAGGCAACGACTATCTCGGTATCGCATCACGATCCTCCGCTCGCGGTCGCGGCAGCAGTCGACGCAACGTGGACGATGGAGTGGCATCCGGCAGCGCCGCCAGCCCGCTGGTTTGTGGCTGGACCCACGCGCATCAACGTCTTGCGGAGGCGATTGCCCGATTCGAGGGGACCGAAGCTGCGCTCCTGTTTCCCAGTGGCTTCGCCGCTTGCAGCGGGACGGTCGCAACGCTGGCGCAAGGCGACGATTTGATCCTGAGTGATCAGTCGAACCACGCTTCGTTGATCGATGGCTGTCGACTGGCTCGCGCTACACGCAGGGTCTTTCGTCATTGCGATTGCGAACATCTCGAAGCGATTCTGTCGGACCACCGTGGCGAACATGATCAGGTTTGGATCGTGACCGACAGTGTCTTCAGCATGGATGGACATGTCGCTCCGCTTCGTCGACTTTGCGAGATTGCCGAGCGATACGATGCCCATCTTGATTGTCGACGAGGCCCATAGCACGGGCGTCCTGGGAACAGCGGGAAGCGGTGCTTGTGAAGCACTGGGGGTCAAGGATCGCGTGCCGATCCGAATCGGTACCTTGAGCAAGGCGATCGGCAGCCAAGGAGGCTTTGTCGCGGCTCCTCGGGTTGTGATCGACTTTCTGATCAATCGTTGTCGTTCGCTGATCTACAGCACGGCGTTATCGCCAGTTTGCGTCGCCGCCGCGGAGCAAGCGTTGCGGTGGATCGAATCCGATCCGCAGTCGCGGATTCATCTTCAGGATCTGGCACGGATGGTTCGGCGCAGAACTTGGAGTCGAAGTGGATGCTCCGGAAGACGGGGTGCCGATCATTCCCTTCATCGTTGGCGACGATACTCGCGCCGTGGAGGCTTCGCATTCACTCGCACAATCAGGTTTCTACGTTCCCGCGATCCGTCCTCCGACGGTGGCCGAGGGGACGGCCCGACTGAGAATCTCTTTGTCGGCGGTTCACGATGCGTCGATGGTGGAGTCCCTGGTTCGTCATCTGCGATCGCTGAACACCTAGCCCTACCGTAGGAGAGTCTCTCCGAGACTCATGCCCTTTGCAGCAAAGCTGCGTTTCTTCACGAGTCTCGGAGAGACTCGCCTACGGTAGCCCGACCGCGCTTTGACACGCAAGTACGTGAATTTGAGAAGAAACGTCCTAAGAAGATGGATCCTGGATCGTAAACACCAGGGGTGCCGCGACTCGCGATAAAAAGTGGCACTGTCTCAAAGTGTGTACGATGTCTTGAGACAGGCCCCGGCTGACAATTCCCTCTTCTCACTTCCTTTTCGTTGGAGTCGCTGTGATGACAGCTTCCATGTTCCGTGTCGGTAGCTCAGCGATTCGTCCGATAACCGCCGGCGTCTCTTATGCTGTACGGTCGCCTGCATTGCCCTCACTCTTACCCACTGTGCGAACGTTGTGGCCGAACCAATAAGTTGGATGGAAGGCTTTGCCTTGGCACTTGATCGCGAGGCGAAGCTGGCGGAGTTGATACCGGGCAGCGATGACTACTACTTCTATACTGCCTGCACTATCAAACCACGGGCCAGTTGGAACGGAGCGAGACCATGATTCGCGATTGGCTGGCGGAGCATCAAGGGGTAAAGAGACCCCGTCGATCACGGCCATGATCGACCGCCAAAGACTCTTGACCTATCGAGACTCGCCGCAGCGGACCATCGATCATCTGGTGCGTCGGCTCGGTATCAAGCTGGACCACGCGCCGCCGGCAACCAAAAACGAGAGGCGGTTTCCCAGCGAACTTGATCAGGCGTTGTTGAGCTCCGAGCGGATCGTCAATCGACGCGCTGCGTCGAAACGAGACCCTCAAGCCGCTCGGCAATCCAGTATTTGGCGGAACGATTTCGCAAAGATGATTCCGCTGGCCTCCCGATCGATCTGACGGATCTGTTGCAGCGGGTCGGTGGGCCGTACGTCGACTCACTGGATGAGCTGGTGATCAAGGAGCTACAGAACAGGCGTCCCAATGAACAGCGTTTCGGTGATCGCCCCGCCCATTCGCTGCTGACGTTGGAACAACTTCAAAGGGTCGCACGAGCGATGCCCCAGGTGGCCGACGACGAGGCCTTTGTCGCTGCGATGCTTGGTCGGATGCGTCCCGGCGCCGATTCCGACCCGAGCTGCGATGATCAACACGCCTCGAATACTTGCAGCGCGTGGAGGCATACGTTCAGACGCTCCCGCCCAGCTACAACGGGTTGAAAGCGGCTGCCGCTTACCGATTGCTCCAGGCCAATTTGAAACGGGGTGCCTACGATCGAGGACTCTTTCTTCGCTATCTCGAATTGCCTCGTGTCAGTCCCATCGTGCCTGTGGAGTGGGCTCGTCGCGAGGAGGTGTGCGCGAACCTGAATGAAGACTTCATGGAGCTCGCGATGCTGCCCCCGATCGGTGACGAGGAACCGCTGGTGCGGGTTTACCTGGAGCATTTTCTTCAGGGATGCCAAGGACACCGACCGAATTCGCAGAACTTCTGCAGCCAGATTACCTTCGTCGCGTCTTCGCGGAGACAAAACTTCTTGCCGGAATCGGCGACGCGGAGCAGTGGTACAAGTTGCTCACCGCAGCCCAGCGCCAGATCGATTCGCGATCGTGTCGAGGTCCGGCTCACCCCCGAGAACCCATCGCGATTTTCAACCACCCAGCCCACTCGGCTGCAAGTCGATCTGAAAAACGTTCAGGAGTTGGTGGTTCGGATCTACGAGCTCAATACCGCCTCTTACTACCGCACGCATGACGAGCCGATTGATACTGACATCGATCTGGACGGTCTGATCGCAAGTCACGAGCAGACTCTGACCTTCACTCAGCCTGCCGTCCAGCGCCATCGCGAGCAGGTGGAGCTTCCCGAGATTGGCGGACGCGGCGTGTGGGTGGTCGATCTGGTGGGCAAGGGACTACGAGCCCGGGCGCTGGTGCGGCGAGGTGCCATTGATCATGTCGATTCCTTCGACGCGGACGGCATGGTGTTCACGGTCATCGACGAGAATCGCAAGCCAGTTCCCCAGGCCATGCTGTGGGTTGGGGGACGCGAGTTCGTCGCCGACGACCAAGGTCGTATCGGATTGCCACCGGTGGTCGACGTCGTGACACGACGCGCGATCGTGAGTGATGGCGAGATTGCCGATCAGGTGACCTTTCAACATCTTCAGGAACAGTATCGTCTGGAGGCCGGGAATCGAACTCGATCGAACTCAACTTCAAAGTGGCGGCCAGTCGGAGTTGCTGCTGCACCCGCGACTGATGATGGGTCAGACCCCCATTGATCCCGAAACGTTGAAAGAGGTGCTCCGTTCGAATTGAGGCCGTCGATTTGGATGGGCTACCGATCACGCATCAGATCGATGGTCTACAGCTCGATCAGAATGCCGAATTGGTCGTGCCGATCCGCATTCCCTCGCGATTGGCCACACTTCGTGTCATCCTGGCTGGCAAAGTCACCGGTCTGGCCGATGGGCAGGAACGTCATCTCGAGACAGAACGACGTTGGGATGTCGGTGCGATGCGACGAAGCAGCCAGGTCCACGATGCGCTGTTGACGCGAGATGGGGAAGACTTCGTGATTGAAGTACGTGGTCGCAATGGCGAGCTCGTACCAAGGGCCACCGTCTCGATTGCCTTGGCGAGTCTGCTTTGCAATGGAAAGATCGACGCGACGCTGCAAGCCGACCAGCGGGGCCGTGTTCGTTTGGGGTCCTCATCGGGCGTCACGCAGCTTCTGTTCTCGGTCGGACTGCGGATCATGGCACCAGTTTGATTTCGAGCGAAACCGGTACGTTGGCCTGATGAGATTCACACCACCCCGCAACGACTGGTGAAGTTGCCACTTGCCGATCCGAGCTCAACGTTCGCACAACGGTATCGATTGCTGGAGATACGCGAAGGGAAGTACGTCGAAGATCAGACGGGCCAGCTCAAGGCGCAAGGACGGCCTGTTGTCGCTCGAGTCGCTCGCTGCGGGTGATTTTCACCTTGTTGGACCGAGTCGACCGGAGAGATCACCTTGATCGCCGTGGTCGATGGTCCCGAATTGGACCAGGTGGCGGTGGGGCGAAACCGGCATCGTTCGATCTCCCCCGCCGTGCCCCTTGCGATTGCGTCGATCATTCGGGATCAGGAAGGTCTCAAGATCCAGCTTGCGGGTACGACCGAGACAGCGCGTGTCCACGTTTACGGCTCACGATACTTCGGATCGGAGATTCCGATGCAGCAGCTTGCGTTGCCGATGCCTCCACTTTGGGGTCGACGTGTGTCCTTGCCCACATCGGGTTACGTGAGCGATTTGCGATTGGGAGACGAGTATCAATACGTGCTTCGCCGCCGCTACGCCGATAAGTACCCCGGGGTGATGTTGCCACAACCCGGCATCATCCTCAATCCTTGGGAGACCGAGGAGACGACGAACGCTAGCCAGCCCGTTCAGGCCGGTGACGCGCCGCCGCCCGCAATGGAGGCGGCACCCGGGCGAGCAAACTCAAGCAGAGCGGCTCTGGCGGCGAAGGAGGCAGAAACAGCCTCTTCCGATTTTGACTTTCTCAGCGATCCTGGCGTGATCCTTGCCAACTTGCGGCCCGATGCCGATGGTGTTGTGACCGTTCCGCTCGATCTGATTGACGGACTGCCGATCTTACAGGTCGTCGCCTGTGACGCGATGACGTGTGCTCCAGCGATCCCTTCCCGCGCCAACGTCCGATGTGGAAACGACCGATCTGCGACTTCTCAAAGCATTGGATGCGTCCAAGTCACTGACGCTCGAGCGGGCTGTGTCGATCGCTTCACCCGATCATCCGCTGGACCTCGAGGCAGCCTCGGTTCTGCGCAGTTGCAAATCTATGCGTCGGTGGGTGATCTGTTCAAGCTCTACAAGACGATGGTTAGCGACTCGCGAATGAACGACTTCGATGTCGTTTCGGTTTGGAGCTCGCTCGACCAAGAGGCCAAGCTAGAGGCCTACTCGCGTCTTGCCAGCCACGAGCTTCATCTGTTCTTGTGGTTCCACGATCGCCCCTTCTTCCAGGATGTGATTCGAGCCCTATCTGCTGAACAAGAAGGAAAAGCAATTCGTCGACCACTGGTTGTTGGAATCGGATCTGAAGCCCTACACACGACTGTGGCAGTACAACCAGCTCAATGCAGCGGAGCGTGTGCTGCTGGCCATGCGGTTGCCCGAGTTCCGCGATACCGTTCTTCGCGAATTTCGTGATACCGTCGAAAGCCAAGAGATCGATCCCGATGTGATCCGCAAAGGGGTCGAGATTGCCTTGCGAGGCCAATGGTTCGATGTCGAGGAGGAGCTGCTGGATTTCAGCATGGATTCTGCGGATGTCGATGGGGCCACGCAATGGCAAGCCATGGGCGAACGAGGTGGTCGGCGAGCTCAAAGCTTTGGCTTCGAAAAACAGGAGCAACTGGGAGTCGATCGTAAGAATACATTGTCGCGCAGAAAGGATGTGATGTTCTCCGGGAGATCACTTGGCGGCGCCCTCGGCGGCGGTGCCTTCTTTCGGGAACTCGATAGCACCAAGCAGTGGGCCGAAAGCCAGTGGGATCGTATTCGCACCGTGGGTGGTCCTGCCCCGGCAACTCATTGCGGTCAATCCGTTCTGGGCCGATGCCGCGACGCGTGATGCTTCGACGATCGCAGATCTCGACCCACCTGCTGATGCCAACGGGAATCGACATGCCGCCTTGATGGCACTCGGCCATGTGCGGTCTGCCGATGTCGCCAGGCGATGTGGGGCTACCAACCGATGGTCAACAACTTATCAGCCACCGCATGGTGTTGCCGTTGTCACCAAGCGGCTGCGTGAATTGGCCGTGTCGGACGAGGAGTCCGCGGTTTTGATCGGGCAGCGATTCGAGTCGACTTGACCAGCAGGATCGAAATGGCGCGAAGCACGAATTCCGACAACGAGCTGACGGAGTTCCTGGCAGGTGAGGCTTATCGGGGCCAAGTGGTCGTTTCCAATCCCACCGCACAAGAACGTATCGTGGAAATGTTCTGGCAGCTCCCTGCAGGCAGCCTGCCGTTGGCCGGCCAACCAGATGACCGACAGTCGCACGGTGACGCTGGATCCGTTCGCAGTGGAGTCAATCGAGTATCAGTTCTATTTCCCAGAGCCGGGTGAGTTCGCGCATTATCCGGCCACCGTTGCCGCAGATGGGCAACTGATCGCAAAGGCGGCGGAGAAGCGTTTCGATGTCGTTGCCCAACCGACCGAGCAGGACGTGATCAGCTGGGAGAAGCTTGCCGACACGGGAACCGCCGAGCAGATCGAAGCCTATCTACAGACGGCCAATCTCCAGGAAATCGACTGGATGCGAGTGGCCCATCGCATGAAGGACGATGCCATCTACCGTGTTGTCCTAGGTATTTTGAAGCGAGCCAAGATTGCCGATCGCCGAATTGTGGGCATATGGGTTCGAGCATCGCGATGACGAGGCGATGGGTGTCTACTTGGAGCTCCGAGAAGATCTCGTTCAGCGGGTTGGCCCGGTGCTGCGAAGTCCACTGTTGCATGTCGATCCGACGGAGCGACGGATGCACGAACTGCTGGAGTATTCGCCTCTGATTCGGGCGCGGATTCATCGCTTGGGACAAGAGAATGAGATCCTGAATCCCACCTTTCGAGCACAGTACGAGAGCTACATGCGCGTGTTGGGATTTCAAGATCGGATCGGACCCGAAGACCGATTGGTGCTCACCTACTACCTGCTCATCCAGAATCGCATTGCCGAAGCCCTCGATCAATTCGACGAGGGTCGATCGCGCAAGCGTTGCCACTCAGCTGCAGTACGATTATCTGGATGCCTACTTGGCGTTGTACCGTGGTCAGTACGATCACGCCGAGCAGATCGCGCGTCGTTACGAGAATCAACCCATTCCGCGTTGGCAGATGCGTTTCCGGGAATTGCGGTCACAACTGCAGCAGCGACGCGAATTGAACCAAACCGAGAAGTTGGTTTCGGCCGAAGAGCCGACATCGCCTCGCGAGCATTGCCGAAGGGAGTGGTGACTTGGCCGTGATGGACCGAGAGCGTCGCCAGGGGGACGCTTCCCAGGAGCAGCCCGAAGTGATCGTCCGCGTTGAAGGGGATTCTCTACGCATCGATCATCGCAACACCAAGGAAGCGACGATCAACTTCTACGGTGTCGATTTGGAGTTGCTCTTCAGCAAAGCTCCCTTCGTTCGCGAGGACTTGCAACGGATGGCGATGGTCCGACCGACGCAGAGCGATTCGATTCGATTCGATGACTCGAACGGAATCGGTCGAATCAACCTGGACGAAAACTTGCGACGACAAACGCTGCTCGTCGAGGTGATCGCCGGTGCATCGCGTTCGACGGCTCTGTACTACGGAGGCGATCTGACGACCTACGTCTCGGACAGTTTTGGCCAACTGCAAACGACCGACATGGGTTCCAATCGCCCGATCGAAGGGGCCTATGTCAAGGTTTACGCGAGGTATCCCGATGGCGACGTGCGTTTCTACAAAGATGGTTACACGGACCTGCGAGGTCGCTTCGACTATGCCAGCCTGAGCGCGGCCGACGCCCAGGGAGCGATCCGCTTTGCCATCCTTGTCAAGAGCGACGAGAAGGGAGCCACCGTCCACGACGTTGCCGCGCCGAATCAGTGAGGAAGTGCTGGGTTCTGGGACGCCCTACTTTGGGTCCGGCATTTTCTAGGCGGACATTCGCGGCTTTGCTGCGTTGATTACGAGTCTCGGAGAGACTCGCCTACGGTAGCTCAGGTTCGTTGAGGCTGAGCTTCAGTATGGATTCCGCTTGCCCGAGCGGGCAATCTCGGGACGCACGCTTTCAGCGGGAACTCGGATCCGAACCAGCTTGCCAGATTTTCGATCCGCGAGTACCTCGAGCGACGCGCCGACAGGCAGGCGATCGCGAATCTCATCGATCTCGACTCGGCGAGTCGCGATCGCCAGCACCGATTCGCGGAATGGCAACAGGGACTCCGCCAGATTCCCTGAATCCACTTCATTCCAATGCACCACATCAGAACGATTCAAGTAGAAAGGTACCTCCGAAAATTCGTGCGCGATCGTCATCACTTGGTCAGCCTTCGCAACTTGTTCGCGCAAGCTTCGCGTCGTCACCGAGAAGGGATCGCTCACGACTAAAAGTGGGAAGCAGTTGATGCATGATCATCACACCCAACATGGTGGTCGCCAGTAGCGAGCTCGACCACGCGAGGTTCGCGGATCGAAATTTGCCCAAGGATGTGATCAGCAATCCGAGCATGACCGTCCAGACGATCGCCCAACCGATGGCTGTCGATGGACTGATCGTATCGGTGGCGAACTCGTAGACGAGAAACCCAATTGCAACAAGACAAGTGATGAGCGTGGCCAACCGTGGCGCCCAGACCCTCGCCAGATGATCACCCCAGTCCGAGGGTGCATCGAGAACGCGTCGCAAGTAAACGCTCACAATCAAGGCCATCGCGGGTGCGATGGGAAGAATGTAGGTGGCAAGCTTGCACTTGGATAACGAGAAGAACGCGATGCACCAAAAGCACCACAGCATCGCGAAGCCAAGTGCCGGTGGCCGCTGCGATGCATGGTCGGGATCACGCGAGATCAGAAATCGCATCAACGGCATGGTCATGGAGGACCAGGGATGTCCCGCTATCAGAATGACCGGAATGAAGTACCAGATCGGCTTGGAATGAAACGCCCCGGCAAATCGGCTGACGTTGTGTTTCAGGAAAAACTCGACAGGAAAGTGGGGGTCCTGGATCGCCACGAGGAGGAACCAAGGGCCGGCAACCGCAAGCGTAATGGCAAACCAGGCCGCAAAGTGACCAAGTCGCGGTTTCGCGGTGGTGTTGGAGAGCCAGCTGAACGCGACGACCGGAGGCAGCCAGAGGACCAATGCCAACGGTCCCTTGGAAAGGAAGGCGAGTCCGCAGAGAATCGCGGAAGCGAGCCACCACGGGCGACTCAAACGGGTCCCCCTGATGGCTTCGTAGGCCGTCATCCAAGACAGCGTCACCAACGCGGTGAAGACCCCGTCAATCAACAGATAGCGGCTGCTGAAGACGAAACCGGCCGTTAAAGACAGCACGACTCCCGACAGGAAACCAATGCGGCGGCCAAACCATCTGGTGCCAAACCACATCGTGGCCGCCAGCGTCAACCATCCCGCAAAAGCCGGAACGAGTCGCGCGGACCATTCATGCACGCCGAAAAGACTGTAGCTCACCGCGCACAGCCAGTACAGCAGCGGTGGTTTGTCGTAGTAAGCCTCGAAGTTCAACTGGGGCAGGACCCAATTGCCCGTGGCAAGCATCTCGCGAGGAATTTCGGCGTAGCGAGTTTCGTCGCGGTCGATCAGCGGGTAGTTCAGATTGGTCATCATGAACAACGCCGCAAAGAACAACAAAAGCACCGGCATCCAAGACCGGCCCGCCAGAAGGCTGGTTCGAGAGGCCGGTGATGGGACTGGATGTGGATGGTGCGGCGGCGACGGACTTGGAAGTCCATCGTACGTTGGCGACGGACTTGGAAGTCCATCGTACGTTGGTGACGGACTTGGAAGTCCATCGTGCGGGGTGGGGGATCCCGGAAATTGCACCGAGTTCCACCAGTAACGCAGTAGGCTCGAAAAGACGCGGGGAATGTGATGAATCGAAACCGTGCTCTCGCCCGCCGCTCTCGGTCGATGGGAAACTCCCACTTCGACGATCGAATACCCCTTCTGCTTGGCTTGGGTCAGTAGCTCCGAATTGACCAGGAATCCATTGCCGGTGATCTCAAGCTCACGGACTTGATCGCGACGGAACAGCTTCAAGGCGCAGTCGATGTCGCGCACGTTGATCCCAAGTAGCAATCTCACGATCCAGTTGTAGACGCGAGAGTAGAGGCACCGCAGCGACGTATCCTTGCGGTCGATCCGATATCCGCAAACCACGTCGTAGCTCTCGGCGAGCAGCACCATTCGGTCGAGCTCTCGAAGCTCGAACTGGCAGTCGGCATCGGTGAATGCCACCAGGTCCTTGCGTGGCTGCCGCGAAACCGTGTCGTAACGCCGCCCCATATCCCTGGTTGACCGATGTTGAATGATGCGAATCGAAGCGTTGTCTTCGATTGCCTTGCGGACAAGCTCTGCCGTCCGGTCGCTGCTGCCATCGTCCACCACGATGATCTCATAGTCGTCGCACAAGCCGCCCAGGGCGAGACTTGCCTCACCGATCGCTTGTTCAATGACGTCCTCTTCATTGAATGCCGGCAGGACAAGCGAGATGCTCGATCGCGGAGACTCCGCTAGTTGGCCAGGGAAATCCATTTCCGTTGACATGTGAATCCTAATAGTTCAAAGTGAATCGCACAGCGCGGGCGGTTGCCGTCGGCGCGAGTGTGTTCTGTTTTCCAGTCTGGTTTTTTTAGGGCTGTTGAAGTTGTGACGAATCCGATGGAATGATCGGGGCGTGGATTGGCTTGGGACTCGCCGAAGCGGTCTCCGCATGGGAAGGGCTAGAACTGCGAATCCTCGCGATGCGTGATCGGGCTTCAGATTCCGACGCCTCTTCGATCCATTCGTGAAGTTGGTTGCCGTGCTCGAAGATCTCATAGTCTCGAACTGGGACATTCACGGCATGCAGCGCCTCGGCGGACCAGGATGGCCACGGGGACCAGCCGGAGCGGTCCGATGCGAGCGGATTGGTCGGTATCCAGATCTGCGAACTCAGTGCAGCGGCGATCAGAACGAAACTGATCGCGAGGGTTCCATTGCCCGAGGATCGTGATGGAGTCGCGGTTGCCAGTCTGCGAACGCGCGTCAACAGCTCACCTTTGGACTGAGTGATGGCGAGGGTCCCTTCCTGTCGCTTGATCGTCCGCTCAGCCACCGTGATCAGTGCCTTGAGATAGGCCGTCGTTGATGCGGCATGAAGGGCCGACGCGTCATCACAGACAAACTCTCGAATCAGCCCTGCCCGGTTGGATGACATCCATACCAGTGGATGGAACCACAGCAAGCATTGCACCAACTTCTGACAGAAAAGCTGCATCGGATGCTGCGTGTGCAGGTGCGTCAACTCGTGGTAGAGCACATGACCCAGTGTTTGCGGATCGCCTTCTAAGAGCGTTCTGGGAAGAAATACGATCGGCTGATGAAACTGATAACAGAACGGAGCAAACTCATCTGGGCAAACTCGAAACTCGACTTTGTGTTTGCCCAACGTTTGCAGTTCAGTGGGGACGCTATCCGAAAGCAAGGCATGCTCCGAGATCTCGAGTGGTGCGCAAGATCCGATGAAGCGTTGCATGATCATGAATCGCATCACCCAGCGAATCAGCATCACCGCCGAACCAGTCGCCCAGACGACGAGCAGGAATGCTCCCAGAACGCTCTCGATTTGAGCTACCATCAACAGGGCTTGCGGCTGCAATGCGGACCAAGGATGAAAAAGATGGAGCCGTGGCAACAACAAGCCGATCGCAATCATGACCAACAGCGACAGGAAGCATGAGTTCCAGACCCGAGCCTTCACCGTAGCGGCGGTGGTCCAGCGATCCAGGGCCGCAGCGATGGCGATTACGAATATGACCTGAATCGCATAGGAGGCGATGAACTCGAACCATTCCAGAGCATTCATCGCTGCGACTCCATTTCCTCGATCAGTTGCCTGACCTCTGCCAATTCCTCAGGCGTCACCCCATCTTGGCGAACCAAGCTCAGCACGAGTGACTTGATCGATCCGTTGAAGAGCAGGTCGGCAAGTTCGACGGTCATGAATCGACGAACCTGCTCACGATCGACGGACGGTTGATAGAGGTAAGCGCGGCCATGTTTGCCACACTTGGCAATGAATCCCTTCTCTTCCAGGATCCTCACGGTGGTCATGACCGTGGTGTAAGCCAATGATCTTGGAATGCGTTCCACAATGTCGGGAACGGCGATCGGGCTCGTCGACCAGATCACCTCCATGATTTCAGCCTCGGCGGCGGTCAGCGAGGAATACTTTGAGCTTGATTTCATTTCATCCTCCTCCTTCAAAATGGGAGACGTCGGGCAGATTCTTGGTACAGCTGAAGGTCGATGGCATCATGGATCATGGTGACGTGTCCGTCCGCCCACAAAAAGCTCGAGCCTCCGGGATGCCGACTACTGAATTCACATTCGTCACAGGTTTCGCAGTTCGGTGCCGTGATCGCCGATCCGGTCAGGCGACAGGGAGCGTCCTCGCCCCTTAGGTGGATCCCCAGCCAGGTCGATGGAACGGTCGCCATCTTTCGCTCACCCACCAACATTGTTTGACTCAATCCCCGTTGGAGGTCGGCAAAGCGGACGCGTTTCTGTTCAATCACGCTACCGTCACCGAAACTACTCCCGGCTGGTCCTTCATGCTCCAGGTAATCGTCAGCTTCGACCGTTCCATAAACACCGACGTAATTGGTCGAGGGCAGATAGAGCAGCGGTCTCACCGGCCTTTGGCCCAGCATGGAGTCTTGATGCAAACTGGAATCGCCGTCGTCATCTTCATCCTCTTCCACCAAGACGAATGTGCGATCGGCAATATCGGAAGGACAGAGCAGCAATGGCAACGAGTAGGTTTCTGCTTCGCCAAGGCTTGTCAGGTGAGGAGGTCGGATTTCTGGAGACAGGATTCCATGCAATCCCGGTTGTTCGATCGCGGGGAGCAACTCCGAAGCCCAGCCGTAAGCAAACTGCTCGTCATCCCGCGCGGAAACCCAAGCAGCGGGAATTCGCCGGTGGCATCAGGTGGTGCTGCTGGACCGCGAGCCCGACCTCGCGAAGATGGCTGGTGCACATGGTGCGACGGGCCGATTCCCGTGCTCCCATCACGGCAGGCAAGAGCAAGGCGATCACGATTCCAATGATCGAGATCACCACCAGTAATTCCAGCACCGTGAAGGCGGAGGTCCGGCGCGGTCCGGGGGACGTCACCGGTCGATGGGAGGATTGCTCGCGATCCATGCTTGCCTGGTCAATTGTTCGAAAGTTCTTGGCTTCAACGGGGCTGGATCGGCCAGGTTCTCCCCGCTCAGACGATGGTTCTACTAGATCCTTCGTAGTTGCAGCAAGGTCACTCGCGCAGCACGATTCATTCCCAAAACTTGTGCGATGGGCTCCCGAGCCCGTCGCTTCAACCTCCTCCGATCTCCGATCCCCGTCATCCCCAATGCAGCGACGGGCTTGGAAGCCTATCGTACGGCCGGTGCGGGCTCAGACGCGGCGGATGAATTCCTCGGCGTAGCTGCGGACTTCGCCGCCGTTGAGCACGTGGACCATCCGCAGTTGCTGCACTTGCTCGTCGCTGAAGGATCCCAAGGGAACGTGAATCAGTTGTTTCTTGTGGCGCCGTGCCAGTCGCCGCCATCCACCCCCGGGGGGCAGCGAGGAGAGCAGTGCGATTTCGCGACCACGCGAATGGAGGCAGGCCGCGGCGATCAATCGTTCCTCCAGTGTTTCGGTGTAGTCGAGCCGCGGATCGGACCAGACGTCCGCGATCGCGGCGGGGGGAAACAGGAACATGGCACCGCCGTAGATCCCCAATCCAATGCCCGGGCCGACCATTTCTTCCTGAAAATTCGTCGCGTACAGCGCCAGCGTGGACTCTTGGTCGTGTTCCGCGAACCAAGTCGTTCGCCAAGGGTAATCGCGTGGATCGGCCGGGGAATCGAACAGCATCACGCAGGCGTCGAGCTTCCCGCGGCCCGGCGGAACGACCTTCACGTAGATCTGTTTTTCGTACCAGTGGCGCAGCGTGTCGCGGATGTCGATCCCATCCTTGACGCTGGTGGTGAATTTTTCCGTTCGCGCCAGATCATTGCCAAGGATTGCCTGGGCCCGATCAAAGACCCGCGTCCGAAAATTCTCGATCCGCTGGTCTTCAGGCGGATAACTGCACTGTCGGTACGGATTCCACTTGTATTGCCATTGCTGTTGCTCGTCATCGCTGGGTCGTCGCTGCAGCTTGAGCGTGCACCAGGTGATCGGCGGGCCAGGTAATCGGCTGACCAATGGATACGACTTCTCCGTCTGGCATCCTGGCTTGATCGATTCCTAGCGTCACCTCTTGCAGTTCATCGACATCGATCTGGTCGATTGCCACGCTCCTGGTAACGGTTCGCCAGCTCGGCAACATGCAAGGCAAACTGATCACCGAGGATCTGCTGAGCGGCCGTCACGATCGTGATCAGGTCGGGCGTCATCCGGCGATGAATCAACGAGAGATTCCGGATGTATTGCAGGCACTTGGAAAGCAGCAGCGGTGTTACCCGCCGCGCCCGATTGCCCAGTTCTCGACGGTAGGCTACTCTCGCCGCGATCAGTAACTCCTTGACGCCATCGATCTGGATGTCCTCGTCCTCCTCGAGCTCGGAGCGTGCCCGCTCGTACAGTCCCGTGATGAACGGGAGCTCCCCGAACAGAAACATCAGCGTTCGAGGTTTGACGGCATAACGAGTGGGAGGCTGGACGTCATCATGTTCTGGGAACGTGCGAGCCCCTGTGATCCCATCTTGGATCTGAGTCAGACTCCGGGGCTCGCGGCCCGCGTGAGGCTGCCTCGCACGCTCCATGTCCCCCTGATCCAGTCCCCTGTCCGAGTTCACTTGATCCATGTCCCTCTGATCGAATCGCCTTGGGCTCGCCAAGCTGGTTGTAGGCTTCGCGAATCCACGGCCAATACAACACGCTGGTGACGAAGAGAATCCGTTCGTAGCTGTCGCTCGAGCTCGCGCAATCGCCAAGCCATGTGAACCATCCGGCTGCGCGTCTGGGTGTCCGGTGGCCGTGTGATGCTGGGCAGGACCGCAGCGGCAAACTTTTCGGGCGAAACATGTCGAACGGCGAAGGGGTCGGGCATGACGGTGGCGTATGGCCGGAACGAATCGGTTTCCAGGTCGATGTAGGCGCGGGGAATGTGTTCGCCCATCGCGGCCCGAATCGCCATGATCACGCTTTGGCAGGGATCGACCGGCACATAGCTGACCGTCGCCTTCGGTTCCTCCAGGTCGTCGGCGGCTTGATCTCGTCTTCACGCCACGATTCCACCGACCACTGTGGACTCACTGCTCATCATGCTCCTCCATCGGCGTGGAAG
This sequence comes from Pirellulaceae bacterium, assembly GCA_963767665.1. Classification (GTDB taxonomy): domain Bacteria; phylum Planctomycetota; class Planctomycetia; order Pirellulales; family Pirellulaceae; genus Rubripirellula. The sequence goes on along the minus strand of CAVYFC010000008.1, from coordinate 307,602 downwards.
TCCAATCCGTCCAAGCATTCGACGGGACGCTGCACCACGATCGACGGCCGGGGCAATTCCACGAACGGCCCGCTCGACCTCCTCGCGGAAAGAGTCGGGCAGCGGAATGGCGACGCAGTCAAACGATTCCTCGAGCATCCAGCGTCGCACCGTCAACGCAAATTGACCGCTGCCGTGGATCACGCGGCAGCACGGCAATGTCGCGAGCCGATCCGAAGCAGTTCCGGGACCTTCGAATCTCCCTCAAATCCAGTCATGCGATCTCTTTCTTGCACTCCAACTCTGTTCGATCGTTCCGCTGCCTCGATCGTCATCCGTTCAGCGAACCCGCGCGATCCGGCACCGGAGATCATCGTCCGATTTTTTTGCCGAAAGTTCATCTTTACAGGCAGGCGAGCCAATACCCGCTATATTCATCACTGTTCGGAGCAACCCTTCGTTATTCCCGCACGCCGATTGATTCATTTTGTGCGGAGGGATTCCGAATCTTCTTCCACCGATCATTTGGACCATGACATTCTATTGCAGACGCAGGCGTCGATTGATGCCTGCGTTTTGTCGTTTCTGGGTCTGAATCGTTGACCGCGCGGATCGGTCTTTCGGAACCGATGACGTCGAATCGGGACCTATGCGGTCGCGTCTCCGCCGACGCGTCTCAATGAGCCTTGATGAATTCCAGCGTCAATTCCTTGGACTTTTTCGTCGTTCATCAGAAAGCTGTGAAGCACCGGGACGGTTTCCATGCGTTCGGCTCCGTCCAGTTTGGCCTCGTCGACACTGACAATCAGATCGCTGGAGCCGTCGACCAACGGATTCTGGACGGGGTTGTGCGACAGGTCGCCGGCAACGACTGACAAACGGGAAGTGTGGGATCGCCAACCCTTCTGAGCTCCTCCCATTCCGGACCGAGCTCCATCGCCACCTTTCCCGGTGACAAATCCGAACAGGCCGGTAGGAGCCAGACGTCGGGCGATCGCGGCGCCCTGGTTGGGCGGTCCCAGCATGACCATCGATCGGAATCGGCTCCAGCAAGCCAGCGGGGTCGCTCTTTCTGCAGGTCGCCCAGCATGTGTCGCACCACGATGTTGCCCATGCTGTGACCCGACAAAGCTGAACTCCGTGTTGCTTGGGGATTTCCTCCAGACGTCACGAAGTGCCTGAGCATGATCGGCGATCGATGCCCGTGTGCTGGCGTAGGAGAATCGAATGACCTCATCACAGGATCCCTCGAGCAGCTTGGTCTTCCAGTGACTTCATCGATCCCCGCGTGCGCATCAATCCGTGCAACAGAACGACTACGTGCTTGGGCGGTCTCACTCTCGACTTGCGGACACATCTTGTCGAGTAGCTTTTCGCAGTGCTTTTCGGTTCCCCAACCCCGGCGAACATTGTTGGGGTCGAGCAATCGCCAATGCCCGGTCAACGCGTTTTGCTGGATCCGATAGCCATTGCGATACAAGTGATCGGTCCAGAGTTGCGTTCCTCCGTGGTCTTCGATCGCCAGATTCATGCTTCCTCACTTTCCTCTTCCTCTGAATCGTCCTCTTGGCGCTCCCCATTCGTCGCGAGTCTGGTTCGTCACTCGCAGCACAGGTCGCCGACAGCGGACCGGCCCCAAGGCGAGAGGGAAAGCCGCGAGGAAGAAACGCAGAATTGCGAGTCGCATCGGCAAACTCCATGCATTGGTCGTTGGAATCTGTCAGTATCGCGGGCTGTCCATGCATTGGCGAGCCGATGCCAACCCTTGGCCATCGGTAAACCCGGAGACCGGAGTCGCCGCACCGGGCCCATTGCCGCTGAAGTGCACTTGGCAATCCAGCCGTTTGTGAGTGCCAGCTCGATCCACTGGGAGATTCGATTCATGAGGGCGACCCCGTGGCGTCACTGCGTCACGGTCGATCTTGGGGTCCACAGCCATTATCGCGCAGCTGGAGGGTGATCCCACCAGACCAATGAATTCATCTTCGCTGACGACCCGGATGGGGTGGCCACCGTCACGGAGCCGGGTCGCCGCTTCCTGCAGGGAATCGGGGTCCTGCGGTGGGATCGGGTGTCTTCGCCGAGTCGAGGCTGCCGTTGACGGCGATGGTTGATTGCCGATGACCAAAAAGTCGGTCCATCGTCGATGGTGTCCTGGCAGGTCGCTCCAGAACGGACGGCCAAAGAACGGGCATCCTGCTGCTCAAGACACGAAACTTGCCCGTCGAAAACAACCTGTTTACCGGCCAGCGGGCGGATGAATTCGGCACGAATCATCAGCCGCTGCACATCGACTTGGGCTGGGATTTCCGCTGGGATCTCGTATGACGAGTGATCGTCGATTCTTCCCCTCGTGGCCTTCGACCGGCCGGGAGTCGGCCCACCGGACTCTGGCCCATCGGTGAGCCGGCCCTGGTCTGGCCGCTATCTGGTTGGGCAGCCAGAAGGGAAGACCACCGTGTGCCGACGACGGGTCGTCGCTGAGCTGCGTCGACCGAGACCGGCCCGGACCGGTGGGGCCTCGCAAGCCCCAAGTCTCCCGCTTTGCCGCGACGCAACCGGAGCCGCTTTTCCAGGTCGGGCAATGATTTGGCTTCCCGATCAATGCCTGCCGCCAACAGGATCTTGGCACAGGCGATCGAATCTTCCAACGCATCGTGATGTTGAAAGCGAATGCCCAGCCAATTCGAAAGCGGCTTGAGACCATAGCGGCGATGATGGCGGCCAGGTGCGTCGTGCGATTGCCCGGTGCATGTGAACGCAGCTCCGGGATCGGTTGGCCGTGGGCGATCAAGAGCTAGCGATCAAGACGCGCAGATCGAAGCTGGCGTTGTGCGCCACCAAGCAGTCGGTCTCCGATTTCTCCGCGATCTCCGGCCACAATTCTCCGAATTCGGGTTCATTGCGGACCTGTTGTGGTGTGATGCCGTGAATCTCGATGTTGGCTCGATGGAAATAGAGCGGTTTGGGTCGGATCAACCAGCAAGCTTGATCGACGATGCTGGCCCTCACGTACCGTTACCAGTCCCAACTGACAGGCGCTGTCGCTTCGCCGGCTGGCTGTTTCGAAATCGATCGCGGTGAAATCCGCAGCAAAGTCCATATGCTTGACCCGCGGCGTTGCAACCTCGGCGGGGCTCCCGATTGTCGAGTCTCTCCGTGCTCGAGCGTCAGCAAGCTGCGATTCCGCCTTGGAAATGCGGACTATCGACCAGTCGATTCATTCACAGTCGGTGACTCGCAAGAGGCTCGATCCAAGCTTTCAATGTCTCTCATCGTTGTCCGCTACTGGGCCATTTGCCAATCTCCGAGATCGCCGCTCGGCTAGATGTCCGGGACTTTGTTCGATTGGTTGTGCCACGGCTGCGATGGTTCTTTCGTGCGGAGTTCCACTCCCTCCGGACCTCCCCGCCTCGCTAGCCAATCGGCCTGTTCCACTCCCTATGCGTAACTCCGCTTCCCTCTTCGTGGCGATGTTGACCGCATTGATGCTGATGACAGCCCCGACTTGCCTGGCCCAAGATTGGCCGATGTGGCGGTTCGATGCAGAGCGCTCGGCTGCGTCGACGCACGCACTTGCGGGCGAGTTGCGGCTGCTTTGGGAGCGACAGTGCCCTCCCCGCCAACAGGCGTGGGACGATCCGCTGAACTTGGATCTGATGACCTACGATCGTTTGCTCGAGCCGATCGTGGTCGGTCAGTCGGTTGATGGTGGCGTTCAATGACAAGGACAAAGTTGTCGCAATGGATACCGCCACGGGTTCGGAAATGCTGGACAGTTTATGCAGAGGCTCCAGTACGCCTGCCTCCAGCGGCCGACGATGGAAAGGCTTATTTCTGCAGCGACGACGGCTACCTGTACTGCGTGGAGGTTGCGACGGGCGAGTTGCGATGGAAGTTTTCCGGCGCGCCGAACTCACAACACGCGATCGGAAATCGGCGCTTGACCTCCGCCTGGCCGGCTCGCGGCGGACCGGTCATTCGTGACAAAACGGTCTACTTCACCGCAAGCATTTGGCCCTTCATGGGCACCTTTGTCTATGCATTGGATGCCGAGTCGGGGCGGTCCGCTTGGGTCAACGATCAGCACGGGATCCCAGTACATCAAGCAACCTCACAGCGCTCCGTCCTTTGCCGGCGTGGCGCCGCAGGGTGCGCTTGTTGCTACCGAGGACCTGTTGGTGGTGCCCGGCGGTCGATCGGTACCCGGCCGTTTTCGAACGCCGCGATGGAAGCTCTGCGCTACTTCGAGATCAACGCCGGCGGCAAAGGGAACCGGCGGATCCTTCGTCGCAGCGGACGAGAAACATTTCTATGTGCACACGCGACAGAAAGGCACGCGAGCGTTTTCACCTTGCAGGACGGATCAAGACCGCATTCATGCCCAATGAGCCGGTCTTGCATGAGGGGCGCATCTATTCGGCGGAAACAAGTGATGATGACAAGCCGGTGATTCGTGCCTACGGCCAAGACGAGAAACTGATTTGGGAGCTGGAGGCGGATGGCCGCGGCGACCTGATCCTGGCGGGAAACCAATTGATGGCCGTTGGTGGCGGCCGGATCACCCTGCATCGACTTGCCACGGCCGACCAATCCGGCCGCGAGTCGCGAGTCGAAATCGGAGCCGTCGCGGGGGTCGAACGTTTACTTGCGGCCGATGGCAAGTTGTTTGCCGTCACGCTCGACGGACGAATCATGGCCTTTGGTGAAGCCCCGTCGCGTCGGGTGAGCCACGAGTCGCAGGCAGCTGTCGACGAGCCGCCAAACCCCGCCGACTGAATCCATTCCCGATTCGGCCCGCTAGTCCGAAGCAGATCACACCATCAAGGCCATTCTTTCCTCCGGCGTCGCGGAGGGTTATGGATTGTGGTTTGGGAAGTCGGATTCTCCGCGCTGGCGACGGCCTGACGAATCGCTCGCCGTTCGAGCAGCTCGCGCATTGTCGATCCGGGCTCCCGTCGCGTCAACCAAACCCGCCGGCGACTGGATCAGCGAGGCTTGTATGGGTCGATCACCGTCCACACAGTGAGGCTGGCGATTTCAAGGCTCCCAAGTACGTCGCCAACATCGTGATCGTGGATCGAGAATCCACTGCCGTTTCCGTAGGCGACTGCATCCGCTCCCTGTACGAATCGGTGCGACCGTTTGGGGGCGTCTCTGCTTGCTCGGGCAGGATCGACGCGAGGAACTAGCCGAGCACATCCGGTCGCTCGGGCTTGGAGCAGGCCGAAGTCGAGGTGGCCTCCTTCGGCGTGATCGTTAGGCGGCAGGGGGCGCTTGCCCGGCTCGGATGACTGGACCCACCAATATGGAAACGTCGCCAACACGATCAAGTCCGACGACCGACGCGTAAGACTTCCGCTTGGATTGCTGTGGTTCGGCGGCAGCAGCAATACCGACGTGCTTCCCCGTCATGGTCATGGACCACCGGAACAAGTGGTCGGCGGCAGGCTGTTCATTCAAGGGATGAACACGCTGAGCGCACGTGATGTGTACACCGGGCGGGTGCTCTGGAAACGCGAATTCAAGGATCTCGGCACGTTCGATGTCTTCTATGACGACACCTACGAAGACGTGCCGCTCGATCCCAAATACAACCAAGTCCACATTCCGGGTGCGAACGGACGTGGTACGAACTACGTGGTGACCGAAGATCGCGTCTACCTGGTCGAAGGTCGCTCGTTGTCATGTGCTCGATCCCGCGACAGGCGAAACGTTGAGCGAGATCGTGCTTCCTGGTGGCAGCCGATCTTCATCCAGCCACGACGGGAAAACCAGCGGATGAAGTTGAATGGGGTTACGTCGGCGTCTACAAGGATGTGCTGATTGGTGGCCTTGGCTTTGCCGAGTATCGCGACCGATATGATCTCTCGTTCGACGAAGACAAGAAGCTGACCAAGGCGAAGGCAGGCTTTGGTGCGAAGAGCTTACGATCGGGCGGCGAGTTCGGCGCTGGTCGGGTTTGATCGTTATTCCGGAGAGGTGCTGTGGGAATTGGATGCCAAGCACAGCTTTTGGCACAACGGGATCGTTGCGGGAGGAGAACAGGTTTACTGCTTAGATCGCAACCCTACTCGAATTGAACAGGCACTGCTTCGCCGCGGCGTGACACGGCCTGATACCTATCGAATCGTTGCCGTTGACTATCGAACCGGAAAGCAGAAGTGGGAGGTCCCCGACGGGATCTTCGGTACCTGGCTCAGCTATTCCGACGAGTTTGACCTGTTGCTTCAGGCCGGTGCCTCGGCAAGCGATCGATTGACCGACGAGGTCTCTCAGGGCATGGCCGTCTACTCGGCAAGTCGACGGTTCGCTGAAGTGGAGAACAATACGCTGAAGTACACCGGTCCCTGCATCCTGCATCACGACTGGATCATCACCAACACGAACTCTTACGCGGAATCGGCCGGCGCGTTCCATCTGCTCGATGGTCGGCAGAAGATGGTTCCCAATCCGATCACCGGCCAGATGCAACCTTGGAAACTGACTCGAGCCTACGGATGCAACAACATCATCGCGAGCGAGAACCTGTTGACCTTTCGGTCCGGGTCCGCAGGTTACTACGACCTGTTGAACGATGGGGGAACGGGAAACCTAGGCGGATTCAAATCGGGATGTACTTCGAATCTGGTCGTCGCCAATGGAGTGCTCAACGCGCCAGACTACACGAGAACGTGCAGCTGTGCGTATCAAAACCAGACATCGTTGGCGCTGGTGCACATGCCGGACATCGAATTGTGGAGCGTTGACACGTCGGCGTCGGTCAAGTCACATGGCAAGCGAATCGACAGTCTGGGAATCAACCTCGGTGCTCCAGGTGACCGGCGTGACGCGGAGGGAAGGCTCTGGATTGAGTATCCGGTGGTCTCCGGAGAGTCCCCACCAATTTCGCTCGAGCTGGACGAAGCCGCCATGCATTACCAGCACCATTCGTCAGCACATGCTGGCCAACCGTTGTCGTGGGTGCTGGCTTCGGGCGCCGAGAACGTGACCGACCTCCGGCTCGCGATGAAGCTGCAGAGATCAGTATGAATTGACGACCGGCGTGCCCGTCAGTCATGCCGAGGATGATGCGGAGGAAGACGAAACGGGGGCTGTGAACGTCAGCAGCAGCGATCTGGAACTGGTCACCGATTCCAGTAAACAGTTGGTCGGAATCCGTTTCAACAACGTCCAGCTCGCTCGGGATTCGGTGATCCGAGAGTGCGCATCGTGCAATTCACCTGCGATGAGCCTTCGCAGGAAGTGACGTCGCTGATCATTGCCGCCGAAGATGACGCGAACGCCGCGCGATTCAGGCAAGAAAGTCACGACCTGTCATCACGGACGTTGACCTCGGCGGAAGTCTTCTGGGAACCGGAGCCATGGAAGAAGGTCGGTGACGCCAAGCTGGCCGCAGCGAACACCCGATCTCGCTCCCGCTGATTCGCGCCGTGATCGCGCGGCCCGATTGGAAGCCGGGCAATTCGATTGCCTTCTTGATCTCTGGCAGCGGAAAGCGAATCGCCGCGGCCTTTCGCAGCGCCGAAAGCAAGGCGGCCGCCCTGGTCGTCGATGCCGATCCCGGCTCGGTGGCGGAAGCCCGAGAGCCGACACCGATCCTGCCCTATCGACTCCGCCTGTTGTTTGGGTTGCCGCCCCAAGGCGAGCCGCGAGTCTTTGACGTGCTCGTTCAGGGAAAAACGGTTCGCAGCAACCTCCGGCTCGCTCACGACGGCAGCGGGGCCGCTCACGCCAGCGAGACGATCGACGGGGTGATGGTCGGTGACGAATTGACGCATCCAATTTGTCCCCAAGTCCGGACGCCCGTTGTTGTCCGGGCTGGAGTTAGTCCGACAGGGCGAGGCCTTGAGCCAGTAGAATGGCTCTCGGTAAACGGCAACCGAATCAATCGAGGGTTTGATGATACAGCGATTTTCCATTCCCATGGCTCTGTTCGTGTTGGCCTCGGTGTCAACCTTGGCGATCGCCTGCAATGTGCCCGTCTTTCGTTACGCGCTTGGAACGTTGGCCCGCCGATCCCTACGAGATCGTGATCCTTCATCAGGGAGAGCTCGCCCCCAGTCGATCAGGCTCACGTTACCACGTTACGCCAGGCCAGCAAGCGTTCGTCCGGGACCGTCAATTGCTCGGTCCGTGAGGTTGACATCACCAACAGTGAGGATGAGTTTCTGCAAGCTCTCTGGTCGCAGCGGCATCCCGAAGACGGCAAGCCGTTGATGGCGGTGCTGTATCCGCGCAGTGCTCGTGACGTGCCCGATCGATTGGTGGTCGCCAAGCCTTTGACCGATTCTGCGGTGACGCAACTGTTGGACTCGCCAGTGCGACGTGAAGTCGCCGAGAAACTGTTGTCGGGTGACTCGGCCGTCTGGATTTTTGTTCCCTGTGGCGACAAGAGCCAAGATGAGAGGCCTACCGCACGCTCACCGAGCAAGCGAAGAGGAATCAGGAGAGTCTGGAGCTTCCACCTCAGGACGAGATCGAGGCGGATGAATTCTTTCGCCGCGAGACGCCCATTGAGTTGCGTGTGGGGTTCTCGGTTGTGACACTCGATCGGGACGATCCGCAGGAGCAGGCCTTGTTGGAGATGCTGCTAGCCAGTGAGCCCGATCTCGAGGACCTGAAGCAGCCGATGGCCTTTCCAGTGATCGGGCGTGGGCGAGTCCTCTATGCGTTGGTCGGCAAAGGCATCTTTCAGGATACGATTGCGATCGCGTCACGTTTCGTCGTCGGCCCCTGTTCCTGCCAGGTCAAGGACCAGAACCCGGGCTTTGATTTGCTGATGAATGTGGACTGGGACGAAAAGATCGGCGGCGAAGTCATCAGTGAAGAGGCTTCGGGTGAGCGATCCAAACCGATCCTGATCCAGATCCCTCCGGGCAAGTGATTTCTCGCTCCGCTGCAATCGCTCCGAGATCTTTTTCCACTGCCATCTTTCTCGAGTGCAACCCATGGTGGTTTCGATGCGACTCGTATTCACGATCGTGATTCGACTGTGCCTGACCGCCGCGATTTTGCTTCCGGTTGTCGTTCATGGACAAGTAGCCGATGACAATGGTGAAGGCGAACTCGACGCAACCATGCTCACGACGCTCGCAGCCAAGAGCGTCACAGAGGGAAACCCGGGCCGGGGCGCCGTCGTCTACGCCTCGCCCACCAGCGCGTGCTTGTCGTGTCACAAAGTGGGCCGCCATGGTGGCGATGTGGGTCCCGATCTGTCCAAGATCGCCTCCCAGCGATCGTTACCCGAGATCATTGAATCGCTATGGTCGCCACAGCGAACGGTGGCCGAACCCTACCGGGCGATCGCCATCCTGACCAGCGACGGCCAAGTGTTTCGGGGCTATCGAGTCGCCGAAACCGAGGACAAGATCGAGATTCGCGACACTGCCAGCGGGCAGCTGCGATCGATCATGCAGGAGGAGATCGAAGGGATCCAGGAAGTCGGATCTCTGATGCCAACGGGTCTCTTGGCGACGATGTCACCACAGGACAAGGTCGATCTGATCGCATTCATTTCAGAGTTAGGGCCGCATCGTCGTATCAGTGTCGAGGCGATCGATTCGCTTTTCTCACATGCCCAAAGCCATCACCCCGAGTCGTTTGATATGCCTCGGGAGCCGCTGGAGCCCGCGTCAGTTGGCCGAGCTGGCAAGCGCCGGTCAACCGTGATCGCATCTATGACTTTTACCGCAAGCAAGCTCGACATTTTCGCGACGTGCATCCGCGGCCCTCGTTGCTCACGGAATTTCCGGGGCTCGATGGGGGTATCCTTGGACACTGGGGCAATCAATCGGAGCCCGATTGGGCCGATGGCCGCTGGAACGAAACCGATCTGGGGACTCTGATCAGTGGTGTCTTTCGAGGTGAAGGTGTTTCGGCGGGTGCAGGAGTCTGTGTGAGACTCGGCGAAGACCAACAAGGCCTCTCGGTCTGCTTCGACACCGAGCGGTTGAATTACTCGAGAGTCTGGTCTGGCGGGTTCGTCCGCTTCTCCGAAGTACGACACGGATTCCTGCAAGGCCTGAGTCAAGACGGTCCCACCGTTGACGTCCCCGCGTCCAGCACGCGCGCGATCAACGAATCAGACGAGGGCGAACGCCGGTACTTGGGTCTCTATCGGTGTGGTCGTCGCGTCATCTTCTCGTATCGCATCGGCGACACCGTTTACCTCGATGCGCCGATGCAGGTGGATGGAAAGTTCCATCGCGTGGTCGCCCCCTTGGAACAGCATCCTGACCGAGACTTGATAGACGGCGGACCGCCACAGTGGCCACAGGAGGTGATCACGCGAGGCACGCTGGGAGCGGGATCGCCCTATGTCGTCGATACGATTGCCTTGCCGACGGACAATCCTTGGAAAGCGTTGATCTATTGCGGCGGGCACGACTTTCTCAGCGATGGATCGGCCGTGCTCTGCACGATGCAAGGGGACGTGTGGCTGGCCAAGGGCATCGACCAGGATTTGGAAGAAGTGGTTTGGCGAAGGATCGCATCGGGTTTGCATCAACCACTGGGACTCGTCGTGCACGAGGATCAGATCTATGTGATGGGACGGGACCAGCTGACTCGGCTGGTCGATCTCAATGGTGACGGCGAAACCGACTTCTACGAGTCAGTCGCGCGAGCCGGGGGCACCTCCGAATCGGGACACGACTTCACGTGTGGGCTGCAGCGTGATGCGGAGGGTCGCTTCTATTCAGTCAGCGGTCGCGATGGGGCCCTGCGGTTCTCAGCCGATGGCAAGGGGGTCGAGTCACTGGCGACCGGACTGCGCAATTCAGATGGAATCGGTCTCACGCCTGATGGACTCGTGACCATTCCAAGTAGTGAAGGAGATTGGGTGCCGGCATCGATGATCGCTGCGTTGCGTCCCGACGGTGCGACCTTGAATCGCTTTCGCGGTGACTCGCTCGACTTCCGCGTGCAGCCGTTCTTTGGACGTCCAGGGGTAAATCTCTCCCAGCCGCCGGAGGTGCCGATGTTGTACCTTCCTCGCGGTCTCGACAACTCGAGCGGTGGCCAGGTTTACGTCGACAGTGATCGTTGGGGGCCGCTGCAGGGCCTGATGGTGCACTTGTCCTATGGTGGCGGACGAGCGTTCTTGCTGCTCCGAGACGAATTCGACGATTGGATCCAAGGCGCCGTCGTTCCGATTGTGGGAGAGTTCGCGTCGGGAGTGCATCGCGGCAGATTCAATCCGGTGGATGGGCAGCTCTACGTCTCGGGCATGACGGGTTGGGGAACCTACACGACCGATGACGGTTGTCTGCAGCGAGTTCGCTTCACAGGCGACGACGTTCAACTTCCCGTCGCTTTTCACGTCCATCAGAACGGAGTCCGCGTTACCTTTTCAGCGCCACTGGTTCGCAGCAGCGCAGAGGATCCATCGAGGCATTTCGCCCAGGCCTGGAACTATCGATTCAGTGGCGCGTACGGCTCGCCTGAGTATTCCACTCGACAATTGGGTCTGCGCGGTCACGATGTGCTCTCGATCACGTCCGCCACCGTGTTGGAGGACGAGCACAGCCTGTTTCTCGAGATCCCTGACCTGCAATTGGTGAATCAACTGCACTTGTTGGTGGAGTCGGGACCGGGCGCCGACCATGACTTGTTCCTAACGGTCAATCGAATGGATCAGCCCTTTGAAGGAATTGCCACCGATCGGCCTCGCGAGAAGGTGGTGTTACCGCATCCGATGTTGGCGGACCTTCAGCGTCCGCTCACGACCCGACGCGAATCCCTACAGCAAAGCGATTGCCGACGCCCGAGCGATCACCATCGCCGCGGCGAGAAATTTGATGTTTGATCAAGCCGTCCTCAACGTCACCGCGGGCGAGCCGATACGGCTGACCTTCAACAATCCCGATGCCGTGCCTCATAACTGGGCCTTGCTGAAACCGGGAACGCTCCAAGCAGTCGGGCAGCAGTGCAACGCATTGATCGCGGATCCTGATGCGGTCGCCCGTCACTACATCCCCGAGAGCTCCGACGTCTTGGCTCATACCGACGTGGTGGAGCCCTATTCCAAACACACGATCTACTTCCGTGCCCCCGAGATCCCCGGTCGATATCCGTTTCTCTGTACGTTCCCAGGTCACTGGATGGTGATGAACGGCACGATGGTCGTGAACGAGTAGGGCTCGGTTGAGGATCGGTTTCCTAGCTGCGCAGCAGCGGATAGCCTCAGCATGATGCCCGGCGGATAGATGGTTCTCGAAGAGCGAGGGGTCGAGTTTGCCTGGACAAAGGCCTTGCTCTTGTCATTCTGCCCAGATTTCTGGATGGAAACGTGTCGCGAAAAGCCGCGTCGCGATTCCCCTACAATGTGATCGTTCACCGCTTCGCACCATTGTGGATCAAGACCATGAGACACGCTTTGTTGGCCCTCTCGCTGATCCTGCTTCTCGGAGAAGTCGCGCTTGCGCAAACCCAACGTCTCACTGTCGCCGTGACAGATGCCGATTCGGGCGAGCCGATTGCCTCGCGGATCTACCTGAGTTCATCCGACGGCACGCCGTACTATTTTCAATCGGACTCTCCCGAGGGTCGTGCCTTTCGATATGAGAAACAGAACTGGAACAACAAAAACTCGGTGGAGTATCACACCACCGTCTCAGCCCATCCCTGCGTGACGCAGGTACCGCCGGGCGAGTACACCTTGACCGTGGAAAGGGGAAAGACCTACTTGCCACACGTTGAGTCCCTTTCGATCGGTGACCGCGATGCCTCGCTGGAGATCGCCTTGAAGCGTTGGATCGACATGGCGGCTCTCGGTTGGTACAGCGGCGATCTGCATGTTCATCGAGAGCTCAATGAGCTTCCCAACGTGATCATGGCGGAGGATCTCAATGTCGTTTTTCCACTCACCAACTGGGTCACGCTGTCCGATACGCCCCCTTCAGCGGGCGACAAGAATTTGAGTGCGGAATTGCCCAGCGGATTGATTCGTGTGGACGATCAACATGTGATTTGGCCACGCAACACGGAGTACGAAATCTTTACGGTGGGTCAGCAGCGGCACACGCTTGGTGCTTTGTTTGTGCTTGGCCACGAGGACGCGCTGCAGCAGACGGTACCGCCTTGGAAGCCCGTCGTTGACGCAGCCCGAGCGGCCGATCCCACGGTTCTGTTTGACATGGACAAGCTGGCCTGGCCCTTCGCGATGACATTGCCCGTGATCGCGCCCGATGCGACTTATGAATTGGCCAACAATCACATGTGGCGAACGGAGTTTGCCTTTCGTCAGTGGTACACGCCAACGCCCCCCTACATCGCGCCGCCATTCGGGGCGACTCAGGGGGGCGAGAGCGAGTGGATCGACTTCACGCTGGGTATGTATTACACGTTGCTCAACTGCGGTTTTCAAATGCCTCCCTCGGCAGGCACCGCCAACGGAGTCCATCCGGTGCCAGCTGGCTTTGGCCGCGTCTACGTCCATCTGCCCGATGGATTTGATTTTCAATCATGGAAGCAGGGCCTGCATCAGGGCCGATGCTTTGTCACCACCGGTCCGATGCTGATGGCGACCGCGGATGGAAAGCATCCAGGCGAGACATTTGCATTGGACTCGAAGGCCAATCGTCCTATCTCGTTACATGTGGAAGTCAGCTCCGAAGAACCGCTTTCCTTTGGTGAGGTAATCATCAACGGCGTGCCGGAACACCTGTTGCGCGGGCGTACCGAGAAAACCGCTTCGGGAGCGTACCGAACCGTTATCGATCTCTCGATCGAGCCGACTCGAAGTGGTTGGTTCGCCATTCGATTCTTTGAGGATCGAGAGGGAGGTCGAGTTCGTTTCGCGCACACCGCTCCCTGGTACGTCCGCGTCGATGACGAGCCAACCAAGCCGACCTGGGCAGAACGCGAGTACCTCATCGGTAGGATGCGCGACGAGATTCAGCGAAGTCGCGGAGTCGTTTCCGAGGCCGGGCTCGCCGAGTACGAACAAGCCTTGGCGTTTTATCGCTCGCTCGACATCGTCGACGACGCGGACGAGGTGGCAGGCAACGCTCGGCCGCTGACCGAGGCAGATCGAGAGAGTTGGCTGCGTAACATGATTGTCGATCATCGATTCTCGGCGGAGGAAGTCCGATTGGCCAGTGGCTTGGCAATCGAGGAGGCGAAAGTCGAGATCGATCGGTTGAGCTCACCCTCGAGTGATTCAGACCCGCCATCTCAGCTGCGCGTATTGCCATATCCGGGCGGTCGCCATCCGCGTCGAGGTTTCCTGGACGGCGCCATCGACCCACAACGTGAAACCAAGATCAGTGTGTTTCCCCCTTGGAGCGATGGTGGATACGCGGTGGTCGATCTGCCTGAAGCGATCTTTTCAAATCTTGGATTGACTTATCTCGCTCACACGCACGTGCCCACGATCTGGACGGAGCGCGCGATGCAGCTCGATACCGAGGAATGGGTAGCCATCGACAACGGCCTGCAGATGGAGCGAACACTGCCCAACGAGATTGCTTTCGGAAGTCGTGTGACCTGCGACGGGACCTCGGTAGCGATGGAGATGTGGCTCACCAATGGGACCGATCAGCCACTGTCAGGTTTGCGATCACAAGTCTGTGTGATGCTCAAGGGTCTCGTCGGCTTCAATAGCCAGCGCCAACACGACTCGGTGATTGATGGATCCTATGTGGCAATCAAAGCCGATCGTGCGAATCGGTGGCTGATCACATCCTGGCAGCCATTGAAGCGAGCGTGGACCAACCCGCCGGTGCCCTGCATTCATTCTGATCCAGTCTTTCCCGACTGTCCTCCCGGGAAAACGGTCAGGGTCTCGGGGAAGCTGTGGTTTTACGAAGGGGAGGACATCGCAGGGGAGATCCAAAGGCTGAAAACGAGTTTCCAACGTTGAATCGTCGTTTTCGTTGAAACGGATGGATGCACACCTTGCAGCGCGCGCGAAATGCGCTAGGCTCATTCACGATCGGGCGGCAAAGAAGATCGGTCTCGGAGCGGCTGTGATTTGTTGACGCGCTTTGCCCTACCGTGTAGGCGAGTCTCTGCGAGACTTGTGCGAGACGCAGCAAAGCTGCCTGTGTCCGCCTTGGAAATGCGGACCTACAGTGGGGCCGCCCCGTGCCGAACCGCTTCGCCGAGGCGCGGTTTTTCAGTCATGATCATGAACGGACCGTTGTAACGAGGAAGCCCGTTGAAACTCAAGCCAAACCGCATCCATCAGGGCAGCTGTGTCGACAGGCTCCGCGAGGTCAAGAAAGAATCGGTGGATCTGGTCTTTGCCGATCCACCGTTCAACATCGGCTACAAGTACGACGTCTACGACGACCAGCAATCAACGGATAACTACCTTTCGTTCTGCAAGCAGTGGATCAAAGGGGTGCGACGAGTGCTCAAGCCAGATGGAACATTTTGGTTGGCGATCGGCGATGAGTACGCGGCCGAGCTCAAGGTGCTTTCGCAGCAGCTTGGCTTCCATTGCCGTAGCTGGGTGATCTGGTACTACACCTTTGGCGTGAACTGCGCTCGCGGCTTCAGCCGATCGCACACACATCTGTTTCATTTTGTCAAAGACCGGGAGCGATTCACGTTCAACGGAGAGAATCCTGCGGTGCGTGTGGCGTCCGCCCGTCAGCTTGTCTATGCAGACGCTCGTGCCAACACGAAGGGGCGCCTGCCCGACAACACGTGGATTCTTCGGCCACAGGATGTCCCGCCGCCGGGATTTTCCCCCTCGCACGATACCTGGGTCTTTTCGCGGGTTGCCGGCACCTTCAAGGAACGCGAGGGATTTCACGGTTGCCAAATGCCCGAACAATTGCTCGGTCGGATCGTGCGCGTTTCCAGCAACCCGGGGGACTTGGTGCTCGATCCGTTTGGTGGGAGTGGGACCACGCTGGCTGTGGCCAAGAAGCTGGGGCGACAGTGGATGGGGATCGAGCTGTCGGAAGAGTACGTCACCAGGATCCAGCAACGCCTCGACGGATGCCAGGTCGGTGATTCTCTGGATGGTTCTGAGACGAGCTCAGGAGCGCCTCCGACGAGCAAGGGAAAGACTCGTACCAAGTTCAAGAACGGTCGTCCGGTCATCTCTTTGAAGCCCAAGACCGAGTCGGCCGTTGTCGAGGCCTTCGTGGAGTCCTCGGGCGGCCACTCCGCCGATTACATGCTTTGCGATCCAGACTTGGTGGAAGCCTTTCTTCAAGCATGTCGTGCGCGCTCGATTCCCGGTGACCCGCGGATGTGGAACTCGTTCCTGCTGCGCATCCGCAAGTCTGGCAAGTTGCCACGAGCCACCGAATCTGGCCGCCGCCTGTCGTATAGCGACATGGACCCCTTCAGCGATGCGAGTGAGGCGGCGCTGAAGTTGATCTCGCTCGATTATGGGATGACGCTCGACGAGATGCTCTGTGCTCCTCAGGCGGTGAGCGAGTTCGATCGCATGGCTTCGCTGCTTGCGCCTGGCTACAGCTCCTTCGAATATCGCTGGGCCGCACTGGCATTGCGAAAGCGGTCGCGGACGAAGCGTTTCAAGCAGGTGGCGGCCGACCAACGAACGCATTGGGAGCAGCAACCGATTCCCCGTCGACAATCGATCGAGGAATGTTTGACCAGCCAGTACGAATGCCCTGGTGTCTATGTCGTGCTTGACGGAGAGTCCACCCTGTACGTCGGGGAAACGCGAAATGTACGCAATCGATTGGAAAAGGTTCTCAAAACGGAAACCTGGATGAAGTTCACGCCGAATTCGGTTCGCGTCTGGGAGGTGGACCGTGAACAGGATCAGTTTGGGTTGAGGTCCTATCTGGTCAACAAAGAAAAGCCGCTGCTGAATTCGCAGCTGTTGCAGGAATCCTGACCCCCCGACCCGCTACCGTAGGCGAGTCTCTCCGAGACTCGTAAAAGAACGCAGCCAAGCTGCGGATGTCCGCTTTGGAAAGGCGAACCTATTGTACTCGCACAAACCGCAGCCAAGCTGCGGATGTCCGCCTTGGAAAGGCGGTCCAACCGTAGCCCGGACGCTGGGTACAGCATTTTCACAAGGAGTGGTCGAATTGCTCTAGAATATAGGCATCCAGTCCGATCGCGGGCTGCTCAAGAGAATGCTCCGAGCGATGAAGCGTTTTGCAAACGCACGCATTTTGCTGAAAACAGCTGGCCCGAGCCCAAATCTTGGTGACGCCTGTTTACAATTTTTGCAGGTGCAACGGATGAACCCCCCTACCCCTGATTCAACCTACCATTTGAGGATGTGAGAAATGCAGAATGATGCAAACCGTCGAACCTTTATCAAGACATCGACGGCCGCCGCCGCGGGTGCGGCTTTGACCAGCACCATTGCACGAACGGCGCACGCTGCCGGCAGTGATGAGATCAAGTTTGTGCTGATCGGATGCGGTGGTCGTGGACTCGGTGCCACCGAGAACATCATGAACACCAAGGGCAACGTCAAGCTGGTTGCCGCGGCGGATCCCTTCGTCGAGAAAGCTGCCGCCAACCTGGAAGGTCTCGGCAAAAAGCAAAAAGGAAAGTTCAAGGACAAGATCGACGTGCCGCAGGAGCGAATCTTCGGTGGCTTGGACGGCTACAAGAAGGCGATCGATGTCGATGCCGATTTGGTTGTGATTGCGACGCCCCCCGGTTTCAAGCCACAGCAATTCGAGTATGCCGTGAACAAAGGCCGCCACATCTTCATGGAGAAACCGGTCGCCTCCGATGCCATCGGTGTCCGTCGAGTGCTCGATTCGGTCGAAGAATCGAAGAAGAAGAACCTGATGGTCGCGATCGGATTGCAGCGGCGTCACGAACAACGCTACATCCAGGCGATCGATCGCATTCATGACGGAGCGATTGGCGATGTCATCGCTCTGCGAGTCTATTGGAATGGTTCCGGCATCTGGTACCGAAACCGTACTCCAGACCAGACCGAGATGGCATTCCAAGTCAATAACTGGTACCACTTCGATTGGCTTTCGGGTGACCAGATCTGTGAGCAGCACATCCACAACCTGGATGTTGGTTGCTGGGTCAAAGGTGAGTACCCGGTCGAGTGCAATGGCATGGGTGGACGGGCCCTGCGTGAAGGTGGCGATGCGACCAAGTCGCAGATCTTCGATCACACCTTTTGTGAGTACACCTTCGCCGACGGAACAAAGATGTTCAGCCAAGGACGTCATACACCCGGCGTTTGGAATTACGTCGGCGAGTTTGCACATGGCTCCAAGGGAACTTCTGAGCTTTCCTTTCAAAACGGTAGGGAAAACAAGGGAGCTTGGATCAAGGGTGCCAATCCTTGGCAGTACAGTGGTGAGATGCCCAATGGACATCAAGAAGAACAGCACGACCTGATCGCTGCGTTGATGAAGGGCGAAATCTACAACGAAGGGGAGTACGGAGCCAAGTCGACCTTCACAGCGATCCTTGGTCGCGAAGCCTGCTACAGTGGCGACGTTATCAAGTGGGATGACCTGATGGCCAGAGGCCGAGAGTTGGCGCCAGGCATCGACAACTACACACTCGACACGCCACCGCCACCTTCCGCGACGCCGGGACCAGACGGACGCTATCCGATCCCTGTTCCCGGTCAGTATGATCCGTTCGGTTAATCGACACGGTTCAAGCAAGTCGAAATTCGCTTCGCGAAATCATGCCAGTTGCATGGTTTCGCGTTTGCGGTTTTGGAATGTAGCTCCGGCTTTCCAAGGTGGTCACCCGCAGCTTTGCTGCATGTTTTACGAGTCTCGGAGAGACTCCTCGAATCGCCTGATTTACTGTAGGTCCGTCTTTCCAAGACGGACACCCGCAGCTTTGCTGCGGGGTCTTACGAGTCTCGGAGAGACTCGGCTACGGTACTTTCTCTATTTTCGTTTGAGCCGGTGGGGCGAGTCGGCGCGGTGGCCTGGTGGGAAGTGGAGTCGCAACTGGGGAATCGTTTGTTCTTCAGAATCGAGCGACAAGCCAAGTGAGTCCGTGCCCTCCTGTTCGATCTCATCGCGTTCGATACTGGTCACGGAATCTTCTTTCTTCGAGCGCCCAGATCCGGATCGGGCTTGGAAACCCGTCTTGATTTGAACCAACGTCCCGTCGGGCCAGCCAGCAGTGCCGGCAACATGACCAGGTCACCAATGAGTGCGGCGGCCAACAGGACGAGCATCAACGTTCCGAATCGTTGGGTGGGTGTGAACGTTGACAGTGCGAATACGAACAGTCCCAAGCCACCGACGATCGTGGTCTGTGTCATGGCCGGTCCTACGCGGCGATAGGTTTCAATGACCGCATCGATTCGATCCATACCGCGATCTAGATTGGTCCGAAACCATGACAAGAAGTGAATCGTGTCGTCGACCGCAATTCCCATTGCGACCGAAGCGGTCATCATCGTGCCGATGTCAATTTCGATCCCCATGTGACACATCACGCCAAACACCACCAACACCGGAAAGACATTGGGGATCATCGCGATCAGGCCGGCAATCAATCCATCGCGAAGGTTACCCGGCGACTAACCAGGCTACCGGAAAGGAGCCTGGGTTGAGCAACAGCGCCATCACGCCGGCAATCAGGACGAAAGCCAATCCAATCGATTCTGTCAGACTGGTCAGCAGCGTTCGCTGTGCCTTGTAAACCACCGGCACGACGCCGGTGTAAACGACCTGGATCGGCCCCAGTCCCTCGGATTCAGGGATGCCTCCGGCAAGCAATTTCGTTTGTGGCGAGCGGGCTAGGATCGCTTCGGCGTCAATCAGTTGACTGGCCGTGTCAAAGTCATCCTTGCTGAACGCCGACTGTCCGAGCCAAACGATTGCGTCGAAGCCCTTCACGTAGTCAAGCCACTTTTCGCTCGCGACCAACTCATCTCGCTGCTCACTGGATACTTCTAGCCATTTGGGTGATGCCACGGGCTCACCGCTGAGGAGTTCACCGAAGACCGTCAAGAAGGCGATGCGGGAGTCGATCTCTCCCTCTGGCGAGAGCAGTTCAGCGTCCCGAAGTTTAGACGGTCGCCGACTGCCGACCACCAAGATTCGAGATTTTGGATCGAGCTTGTGAATGCTTCCGTCAGCATGGGTGGTCAGTGCGCGAAGCAGCTGAGCACGGGTATCGTAGGCCTGAAGAACTGGCTGGACGGACTCGCGCAGGGTGTAAATGAATCGACCGTAATCGACATCCGAGAGAGCGGCAACGCGAAGACTGATGCGCCACAGTTCGCTGTCTGCGTAGGCGTCGGATTGCTCCAGCCGCATGTAATCGATTTTGCGAAGCTCATCTCGTGAGGCAAGCAGGTCGCGATTGTACTTGGCCCTTCGCGCGTTGTAGCCGTTGTCGGGGTCGGGCAGCGGTGGCAAGAACGTGTTCGCGCTCATCGCCTGGCCAACGATTCCCCGCCCTGGTTCTCCCAGGGTTCGATTGACCACCTCACGAATCCGCTCAACGAGCTCAAGTCGTTCAAGGATGTCCAGGGATTCGATTGATGGCGCGGCGACAATCGTCTCGCCGCTGGAGTCTTCCGCCGCCGGCACGTACTCCGACTGCATGCTCGGCGGGACTGCGCACGATCAACTCCATCGGAACCAGCTTGCCGAAGTTGCTCTCCAGCCAGGCGTAGTCGTGAATGATCCTTGAATCGGAATCAAACAGTTTCAGCAGCTGAACGGACGTTTTGATGTGCCGCAGACCGAACGCACAGAAGATCAGGGCCGTTAGACACGTTGCGGTGACAGCGACGTGATGGCTGGTGATCCAACGACCGACATTCGCCCACCACCGCGAGAGGGCCGTCTCCTGGACAGATTGGCCGTTGCTTTGCGCCTCCTCATCGCCGCGAAACGTGGGCACGAAGGTCTGCAACGCCGCCGGCATGTACGTGAAGAGAATGCCGAGCGTCAGCATCACACCGATGGCCGAGTACAACCCAAAGTTGCTGATGGGTGCCAGGTTGCTGGTGAACAGTGACAACAACCCGATGGCGGTCGTGAAGGAGGCGAGCGTACAGGGAAGGATTGCATGACGAAGAGCGCGGCCCGGCGCTCCCCGCAGTCCGCTGGCTCGAACTTCATCGCGATAGTAGTTGATGACGTGAATGGCGCCGGAGATGCCGAGCACGTAAACCAGCGAGGGCATGCTCATCAAAATCGCATCGACTCGTCCGGAGGTCCACCAGACGACCGCCATGCTGAGCATGGCCGAGGTCCCACCCACGATGAACACCATCACGGTGATCTTGATGCTGCGAAAGCAGAGGTAGGACAATACGATTCCCAACAAGACGCTGTAGCCAACCAGCCGGACCAGCGTCACGCTCCCCTCTTCGTCGATCGCTGTATTGTCGACCGGTGGACCACCGATGCGCAGGGGGACCATTCCGGCTTGAGGTTCCGGTTCACCCCGATTGAAGGGTGGCGGCAACATCGACGGGGGAGACGGTGGCTGCACACCCGACTCTTCGGCCAACGTCAACAGTCGACCTCGAGGTTGACCGAGCACCCCTCGGCCAAGCGCGAAGGAGAGGTTGTCTTTGGCAAGATCGGTCAGGGTCACCATCACACAAGTCAAGCGAGGTGGCGGCTCGACTTCGGCCGCATCGTAGACCGCGTACCAAACCTCCGTTCGCTCGGCGAGCGTTGCTTCCAGGAACTGTTCCAGCGTATTGCCGAAGCGTGATTCGAGTTGTTGCGCGAGCGTCGCCTCGACAATGGCATCGAAGTCCTCCGGCAGCTGATCACGTCGGTCGGCTGGGATCGCCTCGCGAAAGGCGGCTGGCGTCCAGTTGAACTCAGATCCCATGGCCGGTGCGAACAAGGTGCCCGTGAGTCGCTGCATGGCCAAACGACGAGCGACCACTTCGCGACGGTCCTCGTCGGTGAAATCAACCGGCCAAAGGGATCCCCCTTCTCGCGCCAATTCATCGACGATGGTTTCACCAGTTTGCACCGAGTGAAACAACGAGGCACAGAGCACCGACGTATCGTTGTAGAAAGGATTTGCGACCCGTGAACCGGGCTTCTGACCAAAGGCGGTGACGAACGTGCCCTCGAGTTCGAATGAACCGGTTGACTTCTGGATGCCTCGCAACGCAGCAGCGATCGCGTTCTTCTTCGCTTCCCAGCGATAAAGCCGGCCATCCGGTGTGATGAAGTACCACTGTCCGCTCGGGGTGCAAAGCCACTTCTCCTCTCGGCCGCCCCAGTTGTAAAAGTCACTGCCCGCCCGCAACAGCTGCAGCTCATTGCCAACCTTCTTGGCCCGTTGATACGTCTCGGCCAACTCGATCGGAAAGTCACTGGAGGGATCGAATGTATCGCTCTCGTGGATCAGCTTCTGTTCGAAAATCTTCAGCCGCTGGTCATCGCGTGTACAGCCAGGCCAGGTTGCCAGGACGAAACTCTCGCCGGCGAAGTGATCGGCGAACCATTCCAGCTCGGCCGTCTCGGGAAAGTCGCTGGGTAGCCAGTCTTTGACGTCATTCTCTTTCTGCTCCAGACTCAGCCGCGCCGCGCGGAACGAGAAGGGAATGAAGAAAAAGAAGACTGCCAAGATCAGCAGCGCGTAGGGAATCCCCAGTGGGCCTCGTCGCTCTAGCAGGGGATCTCGATTCATCGGGGGCCAGCGAGTGGAGCCAGTTATGCGTCAGAAAACGCTCGTGCCGAAAGTGCTGGCTCGTACATTACCGCTCTCAAGCCGGATGGTCTACTTCAAACGGTCACTATCAACATCGCAATTGCCCTTCCTTTGCTGAATGCGCCAGTGAGGGGCACTTTGAGGGCAGGGCCTTACCTCGCCCCCCGGTGGACGGCAGCCGTAGGCGAGCCTCTCCGAGACTCGTAATCAACGCAGCAAAGCTGTGGATGTCCGGCTTGGAAATGCGGACCTTCGGTACTCGCGCGAAAGGCAGCCGATCTCCGCCCTTGAAATACGGGCCCACCGCTGGCCAACCGACCCGTCCTCGTGCCGGCAAAAAAATCAGGTTGACCTCACTGCTCGGCTTCGTTCAGCAGCTCTCCGTCGGCTCGATTGCCGAACTTACGAAACAGGTCGGGATCAATGTTTTGGCTAATGAACCGAACGGAGCCATCGGCAAAGGTAAACACGGCTCCACCGGTATGAAAGCTGCCAAATTTCCCGACCTCCAGCGTGCCGGTGTCTCCCGATCCCTCCCGCGTCCAATTGCGGGTTTCCTCAAAACCACTGGTGTTGCGCAGGGTTGCCCGTGTTCCCGACACCCAGCCCAGCGTGTTCTTGTCGGGAATCGATTCGCCCAGCAGAATCGTCTGCGAACTTCCGTCCAGAATGTCGCTGTAGCGAATCCTGCTATCGAGGAACAGCGTGCCGTTGTTATCGAAATCAATCGGCGCCTCCTGATCGTTGTAGCATCCGGAATAGGTGCTCACACCGGCTCGCACCGATCCGTCATTGACGATCGAAGCTCCTGGATAGGATGGACACAGGAAGGTCGGGACCGCTTGGCGGCGCACTTCCGCGTTCACCTCGGCATAAGCACCAGCATCGATATCGAAAAGCTTGAATGCGTTCTGCTGTTCAATGAAGGGCAGGATCTGAACAGTCCAGCTGACATGTTGCCCGATCGCTTCGTTGCGAATCGGGCCGTCTGGATTGATGACTCCCGAAGGAAGATGCTCGAGACTGAAGTCATGGTGCTGCATGCCAAGTCCGAGCTGCGTCATGTTGTTCATGCACGAGACGCGACGGGCTGCTTCACGCGCGGCCTGGACGGCCGGCAGGAGCAACCCCACTAGGATGCCGATGATCGCGATCACGACCAAGAGTTCGACGAGAGTGAAGGCGGCTCGTTGTGGTGGACGTGAACGGAGAGAACGATTCGTTGAGGACATCTTGGCTTACTCCACGCGAAGGGAATCAGAGTCTTGGGGAACGGCAGCTACCGGAACGGAAAAGGTGTAACTGCGGCGAGTGTGTGACACATTGGTGGTTGCAATCTCGCTCAGTGGAGCGCCGAGCTCGGCGACGACTTTGACGTTGCGAGTTTCAGATTCGCTTCCGGAGGTGACCTGGATCTGCACCACAGGCGAATCGAAGCCGACACTGTCGCGACTCGGCCGCCAGGTCTCGCCCGTGTAATCGTCCGAGAGGCGAAGCTGCTTTGCTGCGCGGAGGATGCCCGCATCGAGCAAGAGTTCTGTTTGAAGCATTTGATGCTCCAACCGAATGCTGCGTCGCCAGCGAATCGCGGCATGAGTCGTTGCACCGGCTAACGATCCAGCGACCAGCAAACAGACCAGCACACCGACGACCAAGGTGCCTCCGCGACGTCGATCATGTTGAGCGGATGCTGAGCGTTGCCCGGCAATATTGGACCCCGCCAAGTTCGATCTCCGGTTCATGGGTTGACCTCGGCTCGTTGCATTGCCAGCCGTCGCCCCAACACGGCACGGATCTGCCGTGTCGCCGTACGATCGTGACCGATCGCATCGGGCTGCGAAGCGAGCGTGAACGCCACGCTTGCTGGCTGATCGGGTGTTTCAAAGGTGACGACGACCGGCATCGCAAATTGATACGCCTCGCGTCGCACGATCGATCCATCGGTACTTTCCTCGCGCTCGAATTCGCGTTCCCTCCGACTCATCGAGAACCGACAGGTAGCGGATCACGCCGCCGTCTTCGGTCGTCAACTCAAGGCGTTGGGCATCGGGTGTTACGACGCTTGTCGCAAGATGCGCATCTCGGCGGAAATCCTGAGCCAGGCGATCCAAGGTGCGAAATTGATTGGCGCGGGTGCGAGCAGTTGAAGCCAGCGACAGAGACTGATGCAGCAGACCAACGGCCAGTACCATCAGCGCGCTGCCGACCGTCATCGAAACGACGAGCTCGACCAAGGTATGAGCGGCACGGTGCCTCATGGCGTGGCCTCCTGAGTCAACGGATCGAGCCAGCCGACGAGTTGCACGGGCGCTCGCGGATAGTCGGATTCGTTCCAGTTGAGCGTGAGCACGATTCGTGTCCCATCAACGTCACGTAGCGACTCCGCCTCGATCTCCGCATTGGGAGCAGCCAACTTGAGCGCTGGCGAGGGTGTCAGCGACTCCATGGCCTCGGTTCTTGCCTGTGGATCCAAGGCAGTCAGCCGTTCGATTTCACTTTCCAATTCAATCAACGCGAGTTGCTGATGACGGGAGTCCTGCCAGAGCCGGGATGTCCGAACGGCGACCGGACCGATGACCGACATCACGACCACAAGCATTGAGGAAGCGACGACCAGTTCTGTACTCGTGAATCCGGATCGCAATCGATCATTTCGAAAGGTTCTTTGGTTCATGGGTATCTAAATGACCTTGGCAAGGGATTGAACCAATTGTGCGAGGAAGCCGATCATGGCGCCACCGACCAGCAGCACCACGGCTGCAAAGAGCAAGGTGGCAATCGGTTGCAGAAATCGCAGCCGATCACCATTTCGGTTGGAGACCCGATGCAGTTTCCAATCGGCCATTCGACGCATCGCCCAGGCGCGGGTCTGGTTGGAAGAGGATCGAGAGATCGCCTTGGATTCTTCAGGCGTTAGCAAATTGGCTTCGGCCAGACTTGCCCAGACGTCGTTGCCCTGTTCGATCTCGTTGCGTGCAAAGAGCAGCTTCTGTCGTACGCTCCGGTCGAAGTGATAGCGGGCGAGTGTTGAAATCGCCGCTGGCACAGGACGGCCAGCCTCCACCGTCATCGACAGCAATTGCATCAACTGGCTCGATCTGGACTGGACCGTTCCATGAAACCAACGACCGGCCAGCATGCGCCGAAAGAATCGTCGTGAAGGAGCTGACCAAAACAAGAATGCGATCGCCAGGACCGCTAGGATCAACAGCAACATGTGGTCTACCACCCAGTCGGCCACGCTCAGAAAAGTTCGGAAGAAGGGATGTGTGTCGACCAGCCCGAACTCTTCGTGCATGACCCGCAGCGTTGGCACGATGAAGACGACCAGAAAGCTAACCGAAAGGGTCAGGACGATGAACGTGACGATTGTGTAGATCAACGTCTGACGGCGAATGCTGGAGGATCGGTCCTCGGTGGCGGCCGAGTCGGCGAGAAACGATTGATAGGTCGGCGCTAGCGTACCGGTTTGGGTTGCAAACCGGATTGCCAAGACGTCTTCGTCGCGCAGCACATCGGGCGTCTGTTCCAGCGCATCGACCAGCGGCGTGCCATCGGCCAGGCGGCGTGCGAGTCTGCTAAGTCGACGCCGATACCGTCCGCGATGCTCTTCCGCGAGATTCGCGACCAGGGGAGCCAGTTCCAAACGCTCACGATGCCCGACCGCCAGCAACCGAAGCAGGGACTGCTGCATCGAGTCCAGCGTGTCGCTCGGCCACCATGTCGACAATCGCCATCGCGCGCCATACGACGACTGCCAGCGAGCGATCGTGGGAAACAGTGAGTCAAACATTCGCATGGGTCCCTTAGCTCAGCCCGCTGATCAGAGTTAACAATGGAGCGAACAAAGCGATCACAAGAAATGCGACCGCGGCCCCAAGCAGGACAATGGAGATCTGAACCATGGCGCCGGTGGACCAATCGACACGCCGATTGACGCGTTGGGCGTAAAGCTCGGAGAGTTCTCGCAGCAGTGGGATGTTGGGGCGCCCCTGGTTGACGTCCAACGCATGAATCAAGTTCGCTGGAAAGCTACGGGCAACGCGAGACTGGCCAAGTGGCCGGGCTTGGGAGAATGCGTCACGAGCAAGCTGCTCCGAAGCCTTCTTGAAATAGTAGTGATCGCAGCCGTGGCCAGCGATCCAAATCGCATCGGGAGTCGACACGCCCACTTGCAGCAGTTCGGCCAGCTGACCCGTTAGAGACGACATGGCGCTGACGTTGGAGGTATTGCCGCCAGAGGCGAAGCCGAACAGGCGAGTCGTGATGGCAAAGTGCGTCCATAGACGTACCGCCAAGTAGATAGCACCCGCAATGCCGCAGATCGTCATCAGTGTCTGTATGGGATGTTCGCGAAATTGCCGTGCGAATCCGATGAGCACACGCGTCGGCGCCGGTAGCCTCAAGCCAAACTCGGTGAACATGTTGTCGAACACAGGCACCACCAGCAGGCATAGCAGTCCGAACACGGTCATTACGACCAGCATCACAAAGACGGGATAAGCGAACAAACGCCGCCGCTCGCTGCGGATCTGTAGATCACGGGTGGCATAAGCGATCAGATCACTCAGTCGGCGCGTCGTCGTATCGGCCGAAAATCCGGATGCCAACAGCGGAAGCCAGCGAATTGCGTTCTCACTTTGCCGTAACTCCGTCCCGCTACCAGCACGGGAAACCTCCTCAATCAGTTGCTCGATCTCGCGTTTGGCTCGTCCCGCCGGTAGCTCGCTAACCAAGGCCCTGAGAGCGGGTAGGATCGTGCCGCGGCGTTCGATGATTGCGTCAAAGTGACGATCGAGGGATGCTTCGGTTGGTCCCACCGGGCCAGCCTGCTCATTCGTTGTGACCGATTGCACGGCGCCGCCGCCATGTGTGACGGCAGAGATCGATTGGATCGACAGGCCTTGGGACTCCAGAGCTGCGACGGCTTCGGCAACATTCGCTGCTGAGATTTCACCCCTGTTCGGTTGTCCGGATGGGTCGATAGCTTCGTAGATGTACTGAGGCATTGCTCTACATTCCCCCCATTCCAGAGAACGGCAGCGAGATGTCTTGGAGGAGTTGCACGACGGGCAAGAACAGGCTCAGGCCATAGCAGAACACTAGCAATCCACCGAAAGCGAGCCCGAAGATCATGGGCGTCAACACGCGCCAAACCTTTTCTTGTCGCTCCGCGCTCTGCTGATAGGTCAGGGCGACGAACCGCAAGACCTTTGGCAGCGGCTCGTCGCCCGTGTCTCCTTCGATCGCCCAGCGCAGCAGAGGTGGTAGCTGGTTGGGCTGTGACTGTGGAAGCACGGTCGCAAGCGTCTCGTTCAAGTCACATCCACTCTCCAGCATGCCTGCCAGCTGATTCGCCACGTGGGCGTTTTCAACCGATTGGCAATAGCGTTTCGTTCCAGGCAGCCAAGTCCAAGACAGCTTGGAGCCACGCAGTTTCCACCACAACAGGGCCATCAAGATCAGCAGCGGTACAAGTGGAACCCAGACGGGAATCCAATGCCGCGCGTCGGACAGAAACGAGACGGACCAGGAGGGTTCCTGCCCCGCTTGCCGATACATCGACTCGATTGCCGGTCCGGTGACCTGGCAGAGGTACAAGAAACCGAAGTAGGCGATCGTCAACAAGATCAATGGGTAGACCATCGCACTGCC
Organism: Pirellulaceae bacterium; assembly: GCA_963767665.1. Taxonomy (GTDB): domain Bacteria; phylum Planctomycetota; class Planctomycetia; order Pirellulales; family Pirellulaceae; genus Rubripirellula. Next base: position 279,381 of record CAVYFC010000008.1, on the reverse strand, counting down.
GATGCCCAGTGCGAATCGCCGATGTGTCGTGGCAGGGGTCGAGAGCGCGTCCAAAGCGATGCGCGGGTCATCGCAGCGGAGATAGGTCAACAACGCCTGGCGGTAGGTCGGTGTCAACAGAGGTTCTTCGACCGCGGCTTGTTCAAGTGTTTGTCCTTGCGCAACTCGCGTCGTCAATGCCGTGTTGACCTGGTCGAGCATCGCACGCACGGAGCTCGTGATGCGATCATCATGATGACTTCCTTGTGGACCAACACGAACGCCAAAATCCAGCGGCAAACCCGCTGCTGCAAGCGATGCAAGCTCCCGGTTGAAGGCGATAACGTTTTGGATCGAGCGATCGCTCATGATGGACAATTGGCAATGAGATGTCAGAAAAATGCAGCAGCCTCGCGCTAGCTGCTCAAAATGAGCGGTTTTGCGGTCCGCCATCCTCTTCGATCGCGTTTTTAGATCGTTTCGATTCACGTCGGGCCTGGTGATTCGACACCAAAGTAGCACGACTCTCCGAGTCGATTCTCTCGGCGATTTACGACTCGGAGAGTCGTGCTACTCTCCACAACCGCTCAGTTTGAGTAGCTGGACAGCGCCACTCTTGACGCGGTCACATTCTTAAGTCTTCACGTTAAAAAAGGGACATGGTGATTTCCATCGCAACCCGAAGCGTGAGTTTTGAAGTTGCTCTTTTTGCTGCCGCACAAGGATTTTCATAACCCGACGCGTAAGCGAGACTCTTAACTAACTCATGTCCTCGCTTACGCGTCGGGTTACGATTGGCCGCCAAAGGTGCGCTGTTCAGCTAGCGGGAGAGTCTTGTGACGCATCAAACAACGAAAGCATTTACGGCTGTGAGTGCTTGGTGCTACTGATAACGATGCGCGGCGAGCAGAGATTCGTCTAAGAAAAATGCTCACTTGATCCGCTGATCGAATTGACCAAGTCGCGACGCTTGGAGATGGCGCCACTGAGAGAAAGCCTCGGCCAGCGCCCAGTGCGACCCGATTTCTGGATCGGTCGCCAACTCGGCTGCGCGATGCTGTAGCTCGCGGGCAGAGCGATTGACGTTTGTCGACTGGATCAATTCAGCGTACTTGATTACCGGCGAGCTGATCATGATTAGCATCAGCACCGCGAGAGCGAAACTTCCCAGCTTCTGTTCGGCACGGCGGTCGGAGCAATACTCCCGAGCAGCCTCCAGAATTCTTGGGCGAAGGTCGTCCGATGGGTGCACATAGTTTCGCGCAGCCCGGACCAGGGCCACAATCTTGGCATGTCCTTGATCTGGTGGCTCGAAGCCTGATGATTCCAAGCCTGGCGACTCAATCATGGGACGCCTCCACTTCCACGATCACTTGAAGCTTGCGAGTGAGTTTCTCAATCGCGTAGCGATAGCGGCTTGCCGCAGTGGACGGTGAAACGTCGAGAACTTCCGCGATCTCGTTGAAGGTCATCTCTTCCCAAATCTTCAGGACGACCACCTCGCTTTGCTCGGTCGGCAAGGTACGCAGTGCCGACCAAACGGCTCGATACGTGTCCTCCTGGTCTAGCTCATCGACCGACCGACGGGTCAACAGATCCGACAGGTTGCTGACCAGCGACCATCGCTTTTGGCGACGCAGAATCAAGAGTGACTCGTTGCGTACCATCCGCAACAGATACGACCAGGGCTGCTCACAGTCGCGGAGCAGGTCGGGGTGCCCCGAGATCTTGACCAAGGCTGCTTGGACCGCATCCTCCGCGTCATGTTGATTGCGGGTCACCGTCGTCGCGTAGCGCACCAGTCGCTGGGAGGTCAGATCATAGAGGCCCGATAGGGCCGCGGCGCTACTCTCGTCGATGCGTTGGACGCACAGGCGGACGCTGTTCGAAAAGAGGTCATGAGGAGTCATCGCATTGTCAGGATGCGCGACCGGGCCCCTTTTGTCTAATTGTTTTTCAAAATGGTCAGCCGGCCGAGACGCTCGGGCTTGCCCCGACTGCTTTGGGTCGCCCTCGGTAAAAGCGATTGCTCAGGATCTGTTCGAGCACGAACACGGCCAATGCCAGCAGAATCGCGGGAGAATGGAGGGAAACCCGCTGGGACGCCTTGTTCTCGGCGAATTGAATCTCCTCCAGATCGCGGGCCAGGGTGTACTGTTCCGGTCCAAAGATCGCGTCGAGCTGGGCCGGGTCGATTCGCGCCAGATCGATCGCCCCGTCATCCAGGTTGGCTGAAAATCCCAGCCCCGCCCCCCCGCCGCGCAGCCAGTACGTTCCCGATCGCGTGACATCCCCGATCGTGATGCGATTGGCATCTGGGGGGACCTCCAGCGGCACGGGAGAACCTTCGCCGGGCGGAAACAGTTGAACACGCTGACGCGAATCATCCTTGGCAGCCTCTCCCAGGGAAAGGGACTGGCTTTGGCCCACGAGCGGCGTCAAATCGTCATCGCCTCGCCTGGCCAGATACTCAATCGACTGCCGCGAGAGCAGCCAGGCTGGCCAAGGGTCACTGCCGAACAGCGAATTCCAAGAGCGTGTCTTGGGCGACAAGGCGGGGAGGGGTGTGCTTAGCACCAGCAAGCGACCCGAGTTGCTGCTGCCATCACTCGCGAACGTTCGCTCGACCAGGGCGGGATGGGAAGTCCCTGCGTACTGCATCAGCACACTGTCGGTCGGCGCTGGATCCAATTGCCAATACTGATGAACGCGAAAGCTGCTCCAAGGTGTGTCGGTAGCGACCGGTTCGGTCACCGGATGTTTGGTCGGATCAACCTGAAGGAAAGTGCCAGGGTCGGGGACTCGCCAGCGGCGCACTGAGCTTGGGTGCAAACGAGGATTCCAACGCTTGTTGACCCGCCGCCGGTCCAAGGCAGACCAACACACCACCTCCCTCTGCAAGAAACCGGACGACCGATTCTTCGTTGAGCGCAAAGCCAGGTGGGTCCAGCATGACGACGACTCCAAAGTCGCTGAGTCGCACGACCGAAAGATCCGAATAGCCGATGCGTTCGACCGCAAACTCTGCTTTCGACTCATCCATCATCCCGGCCGTGGCCGAGATCGCCTGAGCGAACACGCGGGCATCGTCTTGGTCATCACCGATCAACAAGACCTGAGAAGGTGGCAGTACCTGCAGCGTGAAGTAGCGAACGTCATCCAAGGACATGGCGTCGGGGCCAATCAGGCGAACGCGACCGTGGTGCGTCCCGACGGTAAGGGATGGGATCGTCAACAGCAACTGGCTCGATCCACCGGCGGCGACCCGCACGCTAGCCCGGTCGACACTGCGGAGATTGGGTCTGCGAATGACGCCGTCACGAATCATCGGTAAGGCGGGATCGTTGTCATACATCTCCAGCTCGGCCGTCACCGACACGCTCGAGCCACTTTCGCCTGACGGAAGAGAAAGGATTGTCGTCAGTGAAACCGGTGATTCTTGCGGAGGAGTTTCATCGGCGAGCTGAGGCACCGAAAGGGACCGGTTCATGCCGTCGAACTCGCCGAGGTCAAACACCGTCAAACTCACGGCCGGAGCCTCCGCCCACAGTGCTGCCAGACCTGCGTCGCCAGCATCCTTCCAGGTCGCCTCCGCTAGATCGGTGATCAACAACACCTGGCGATTCTGCAGATCGCTCGTCCGCACCAACCGGGCAGCCGCATCCAACCGCGAGGCGATGGACTGAGTCACCTCCAGCGGTTGCAATTGATCGATCTTGGAAACGGCGCTGGAAGCGTCGAGCGAGAACGAGGCGACCTGCCCGGACCGATCCAGGACCGCAATGCGACTGGTCCGAGGCAAACGGGTGACCATCCAAGTCGCCACATCCTTCATGCGGGCGATCCGATCATCATCCGCGGAATGCCATGCGGACGTCGGCGAGTTGTCCAGCACGATTGCGATCGCGACCGGTTCGGTGCTGTCGATCGATGGTGCGGGTCCCGTTGCCCACGTCGCCAATCCCCATATCCCCGAACCAAGCAGCGCCAGACCGGCCGCCCCTGCCAAACCGTAAGCGACCGAACGGGCCGAACCCCGCGCCAGGGCAACCGACGCCATCACCAACAAGGCGATTCCGAACGCCGCGAGCATGCCGATCGTCAACCAGGTCACCGACAGAGCATGGTGGATCGCAGGACGTGCGAGTGCCAGTGCAAGCAACGCGAGCGCTGCGATGCGAAGCGCCAATAGCCACCATCGGCGAACGCGCAAACGACTGCGATTCGATTCGAATCGCTGCACCAAGAAACGCACCGACGGAAACACAACCTTGCGAGGCTCGCGCCGCGCCAGCATGTGCAACGCGATCGGGATCGCCGCCGCTGCCATACCGAAGATCAAGGTTGCGTTGAGGAAGGTCATGGGGTGAGTGGGTGAGTGGGTGAGTGGGTGAGTGGGTGAGTGGGTGAGTGGGTGAGTGGGTGAGTGGGTGAGTGGGTGAGTGGGTGAGTTGGTGAGTGTGGTGAGTGTGGTGAGTTGGTGAGTTGGTGAGTTGGTGAGTTGGTGAGTTGGTGAGTTGGTGAGTTGTGAGTTGTGAGTTGGTGAGTTGTGAGTTGGTGAGTTGTGAGTTGGTGAGTTGTGAGTTGTGAGTTGTGAGTTGTGAGTTGTGAGTTGTGAGTTAAGGAAAAAAGTTCCGAAACCAACACTGCACTTTGTGTTTTTCCCTACTCCCCTACTCCCCTACTCCCCTACTCCCCTACTCCCCTACTCCCCGCTCACTCACCCACTCACCCACTCACCCACTCCCCTCTCCTAAAACCTGCTTTGACGTTGGATCAGGTACTCGGTCAACGCTTTGTCGAACGGCATGCTGGTGTCGAGAGGGACGTAGTCGATACGGAGGTTGTTGCAGCCTTCACGATAAGTTTGGCGGAAGTCTTCGAGTTGATTCAGGTAGTCCTCGCGAAAGCCGGTGGCGTCGACCGAAACCGTTTGACCCGTTTCGGCATCCTCGAACTGTACCGGTCCATCGTAGGGGAAGTTGACTTCGGCTTCGTCGAGGACGTGGAACACAATCACATCGTTCCCTCCGTAGCGCAGTCGAGCCAGGGCGGAGATCACTTCCTCTGGCCCGCCCTGCTCGGGCGACGTGGGCAACAAATCAGAAAACACGATCACGAGCGAATGCTGCTTGAGCATCGCGGCGACTTGCGTGATGCAGGCTGGCAAGTCGGTTTGACCCGTGGGTTGCAGTTTGGATAGCTGGGCCATCACGTCGCCCAAGTGGCCTCGGCGACTACGTGCCGGCAACAGGGCACGCATCTTTTCGGCAAACGTGATCAGACCGACCGGATCCTGCTGCATCGTCATCAGGTAAGTCAGCGACGCCGCCAAACAGGTGCAGTATTCAAACTTGGTCATCGTCTGGCTTTCGGTGAAACCCATCGACTTGGAGAGATCGATGACCAGGTATCCCGGTCAGATTCGTTTCTGCCTCGAAACGTTTGACGAAGTACTTGTCGGTCTTTGCGTAAGCCAACCAGTCGATGAGCTTGGGGTCATCCCCGCGGTTGTACCGACGATGCTCACTGAACTGGACCGAGAAGCCATGAAACGGGCTGGAGTGCAAGCCCTGTAGAAAGCCTCGCACCACCATCCGTGCGCAAGTCCAATCGTTTGATCTGCTGGAGCGATTCTGGGGATAGGAGAGCAGACATGAGTGCAGTGCCGACGGAGGACGCGGTCACGACGCGAGTGAGTGGCCGATGCGCGGTTAGGCCTTGGCTCGGGCCAGCTTTTCAGGTTCCGGCGGTTTGATGTCGTCCAACAGCCTCAACACGATCGCATCGGTGTCCATCCCCTCGGCCTGGGCCTGAAAGTTCGTGGCAACACGATGGCGAAGGACGGGCAAGGCGATGTGACGAATGTCCTCCGGGTCGATGCTGAATCGCCCGTCCATCGCAGCCAAGGCCTTGGCCCCTGCGATCAGATTCTGACCGGCTCGGGGACCTGCACCCCAATCGACCAGTTCGCGAACGTACTCAGGTGCCGTCTCGTCCTTGGGCCGCGTCGCCCGCACCAACTGGGCCGCGTAACGAATCACATAAGGATTGACCGCGATGCTGGCGACGAGCTTCTGCACGTTCAAGATCGCTCGTGAGGAAAGCACCTTGTTGACCGTCGCGGTTTCCCCACGTGTGGTCGTGGTCAAAATCTGCTCCTCTTCGGAAGCCGATGGATAGCCAACCTTGATGTTGAACATGAAGCGGTCGAGTTGCGCTTCGGGAAGGGGATAGGTCCCCTCCTGCTCAATCGGGTTCTGAGTCGCAATGGTAAAGAAGGGAGCTGGCAGGGCGTAGGTTTCACGGCCAACGGTGACCTGACGCTCCTGCATCGCCTCCAGCAACGCCGCCTGAGTCTTGGGGGGGGTTCGATTGATTTCGTCGGCGAGCAAGATATTCGTGAAGATCGGGCCTTCCACAAAGCGAAAGCTGCGTTTGCCTGCTTCGTCTTCCTCCAAAACCTGGGTGCCCGTGATGTCGGATGGCATCAGGTCGGGTGTAAACTGAATGCGCTTGAAGGACACATCGAGGATGTCGGCGAGCGTGCTGACCATCAGTGTCTTGGCCAACCCGGGAACCCCTTCGAGCAAACAGTGACCGCGGGTGAAGATCGCGGCAAGCAGTTGTTCGATTGTGTCGCTTTGCCCCACAATGACCTTTGAAAGCTCCGATCGCATCGTCTGTTGGTGATCGGCGAATTCACGCAGCACGTCCCCGAGGCTTCTCGCCGGCTGTCCCGAAGAGCTTGAGCCGGACGACGATGATTTCGGTGGGGGTTGATTGGGAGTTGGGGGAGGAGAACCGCTCATGGTGGAAAAGCAAGCGTCCTTTGCTGGTTGGCGGACAACCACTCGACTGGCCGATAGCTGGGCCAGGGTTTGGCAGCCGCTCGGTGGCCGACGAAGTTGGTTCTGTCTCAAGAGCCCCGGCCGAAATCGTCGGATTTCGAGTCTCTTCACAATCAGCCGGAATTCTGATGGCTCCGGCTACCGCTATCTTAGACGCGATCGACAGATCGAGGGTAAGGGGGGACGCGATCCGATGATGAGCAGCGGTTCTAAAATCAAGCACAATCCCAAACCAAGGCGAATCGGCAGCCTGTCGTGCCCCGGTATGTCGTTCCCCGGCATGTTGGTCGTCGTGCTCGTTCTGGTCGCCTTTCCCCAGCGGTCGCAGGCGGCCGTCGACGCGCCCAGCGTTCAACGGGCGATCGACCGAGGGATCGCCTATCTGCGCAAGACCCAGAATCAACGTGGTGGCTGGACGGAGTTCAGCGGTCAATCGTGCGGACTCTCCGCGCTCTGCTCGCTCGCCCTGCTCAACGCCGGCGTCGCCAAGGACGATCCCGACATGGTTCGCGCGATGCGTTACCTGCGCGAATTCGAACCGAATGAAACGTACTCGGTCTCGCTTCAGACGTTGGTCTACTGCCAACTGGGTGCCGCTGGCGACCTACCGAGGATTCGCCGCAACGTCGATTGGTTGGTCGCAAGTCAAAAGAAGGGGGACCCCATCCGTGATCGCGGTGGGAGCTGGGATTATGGCAGTGGTCGAGGCAGCGGTGATCCCTCCAACACCCAGTTCGCACTGTTAGCACTCGGAGCAGCCCGGGATCGTGGGATCGAGATCGATGCGGAAGTTTTTCGTCGCTCACTCGACTACTGGCTTCCCCGCCAGCGCAACGGCGGATGGAGCTACGGAAACAATCGAAAATTGTCCGGGAGCATGACCTGCGCGGGAATCGCGTCGACCATCATCGCCCGATCCAACCTGGGCGACAGCGAGGCCGAGGGGAACCAGATCCGGTGTTGCGGCGCCGATCAGGCAGGCCCTGACCCGGTCGAAGAGGGACTTCGCTGGTTGGGCGGCAACTTCACCCTGCAAGTCAATCCAGGCGGCGACTCACTGACCCTTTTCTACTACCTGTACGCCCTCGAGCGGGTCGGACGCCTCTCGGGCCGTCGCTTCATCGGTGATCACGATTGGTATCGCGAAGGAGCCGAGCGGTTGTTGGCCCTGCAGGATGAGTTCGTCGGGTTCTGGGCGGGCAGCGGCGTGATGGAGGAGAATCGCGACGTGGCCACATCGTTTGCGCTGTTGTTTCTGAGCAAAGGAAAGCGGCAAGTCGTCGTGGGTCGGATCGAAGTACAACGATCCCCAGTCCCCTCAAGGCTGGCAACAACACCCCGACTCGCTCCGGCAACTGGTGCGCCATGTCGAGCGGGATTGGGGTCGAGATTTGACCTGGCAAACCATCGACGTCGATAACGCCTCGCTGCAGGATCTGTTGCAGGCGCCGGTGCTGGTCATCAGTGGTCGCAACGCGTTGCGTCTGAGACCGGAGGTTTCCGATCAACTCAAGCAATACATCGACAATGGCGGAACGCTGTTGTTCGAGGCCGAGGCGGGGGATGGCTGTGGTGAGGCGACCGGCTTTGAACGGAGCGTGACTCGAGCTCTGCGAAAGCTGGTTCGAAGGGGCGTCGCTCGAACGATTGCCGCCGAGCCATCCGGTCTGGTTTGCCGAACACAAAGTCGATCCGGCGGCGATCGCGCCCGACTTCTGGGTCTATGGCATGCAAGCCTGTTGTCGCACATCGATTTTCTATGTGCCGCGAAGTCTCTCTTGCCGTTGGGAGATGGGTGACCGACTGTTCCATCGCAATCGCGGCTCCGAACCGGTTCAACCGCCAAGTCGACGCGGCGGTTCGGATCGGCGAGAACGTGATCGCCTATGCCACCGGTCGCGAGTTGAAGGACAAGCTCGAACAACGAGTCGTGCTTGGAGGGACAGGCCCAGGACCAACCGCAGCGCGGCGACGTTCGTCTGGCGATGTTGGCGATCGATGCCGGCGGCGAAGAGGCACGCCGGGCCCTGCCCAACGCTTCGTCGCTGATCGCGGCCCGTGTCCCCATGCGGATCTCGGCCGCGCCGCAACCGGTCGGCTTTGACCCCGATGCCCTCCGCGATGTGCCGTTCCTCTGGATTCATGGCCGTACCGATTTCCAGCTCGACGCGGTGCAGCGAAAGGTGTTGAGAGACTATGTCGAAAATGGTGGGATCATTCTGGGGCTCGGCCGTCTGTGGCAATCCGGCCTTTGCCGACGCATTTCGCCGCGAGATCGCGATGGTCCTGCCGGAGGCCCCATTGCAAGCGGTCCCCGCCGATCATCCGGTATTGGCCCCAACCAATGGGTTTGACATCCGGGCGGTCACCATCCGGACTCCCTCGCAAGGGGGGGGGGGCTCGACCGACGGACAGGTCCTCCCCTTCTCGAGATGGCCGAGGTTGATCACGTGGTTGGCGTCTTCTTCTCGCCCCTCGATTTGAGCTGTGCGCTGGAAAGCCCGAATTCCGTCCAGTGTCCGGGCTATGCAACCGAAGATGCCGCAAAGATCGTCGCCAACCTGGTGCTTTACGGACTCCAGCAGTAGTCGCGAGCGGATTCGCAAGGGCGGCGGTGATTTGTTGGCTTGCCCTGTCGTAGGTCGTCCGCCCTTCCAAAGCGGACGTTGGCAGCTTTGCTGCGTTTCTTACGAGTCTCGGAGAGACTCGCCTACGGTAGTCCCTCTTCGACTCAGAGCCGCAAGGATCGCAAAACCACGCCCGTGAGGCACAGAAACCCTCGGCCGGAGCTTGTTTGCCTATTTCTACTTGTCGAAACAGGCGGGTGACTGCAATAATCGCCCCTCCAAAACAAACCAACCGAATACGAATACCCATCTTTCGAGCCCCAGCATGGCCAAGAGCAAGAAGAAAGCCGAAACGATCTTCCTCGTCTGTGAGGAAACCGGCGACTACAACTATTCGCTGAAGCGAAAGCCAGGTGGTGAGAAGCTTCGGGTCAAAAAGTACTGCCCACGCTTGCGCAAGCACACCTTCCATAACGAAAAGAAGAAGTAGTCGTTGACGGGTACTGGAGTGATTGATCAGTAATTGATCAGTGATTGATCTCCGTACCTGGTGAGGAAAGCCGCGTTTTCCAGCGAAGAGGGTCCGCTTGACGACTCCTCTTGGCGGCCCTCTTGGTGTTCACGGGGCCTTTCTCGATGGAGTCACGGATGCAGCGACGATGGCGAATCATTCCCCATGATGCGGGCCGCGTCGAGCGCCTGATGGGGGCGGCACGGCTTCCTGCGGTGGTCGCCCAGTTGCTGGTAAGCCGCGGGGTCTACGAAGCGGAGGATGCCGCTCGCTTTCTCGATACCAAGCTGATGGGTCTGCGCGATCCGAAGCTGCTTCCGGGTGTGCCCGCAGCCACCGCGATTCTGGTCGAGGCGATCGCCGCCAAGACGCCGATCGTGATTTACGGCGACTACGACTGCGACGGGATGACCGGGACCGCGATCCTGGTCAACGGATTTCGCCTGCTTGGCGCCGATGTCAGCTACTACGTGCCCAACCGCCTCGAAGATGGTTATGGGTTGAACGAAGAGGCGATACGCAAGCTGGCCGATCGTGGCAAGAAGATCATCGTCTCGGTTGACTGCGGGATCAGCAGCGTGGCTCATGCGGAGCTCTGCAAAGAGCTCGGTTTACGTTTGATCATCACGGATCATCATACCATCGGCGATCAGTTGCCGGATGCCGATGCGATCGTGCACCCGAGGCTGCCTGGAACCGCCTATCCCTTTGGCGAGCTCTGTGGAGCGGGTGTCGCTTTCAAGTTGGCCTGGGCTATCTGCCAGGAGATCTGTGGTGGCAAGAAGGTTTCCGAGCCGCTGCGTCGGTATCTGATGCAGTCCCTCTCCCTGGCTGCGATCGGGACGGTCGCCGATGTGGTGCCACTGCTCGATGAGAACCGCATCCTGGTCGAGCATGGCATTCGCATGCTTCGCAACGAGCCAGTGCCTGGGCTGGTCGAGTTGATGAAGGTGACCAAGCTGGACCAGGTTGCCAGTCTTGATGCAGAGAGCATCGCCTTCAGCATTGCACCGCGTCTCAATGCGGCCGGTCGCCTTGGTCAAGCGCAACTCGCGATCGAATTGCTGACGATTGGGACGGGCGATCGAGCGACGCAACTTGCCGAGTACATCCACCAATTGAATGTGACCCGCGATAGCCTGCAGCGAAGCGTCTATCTCGCTGCCAACAAGCAGGCCAAGAGCGAGTTCAACCCGGACGAAGACCCCGCATTGGTCTTGGCTGGCGTGGGCTGGCACCAAGGGGTGATTGGCGTCGTAGCAGGTCGACTTGCCGACAAGTATGCCAAGCCGGTGTTCGTCATCTCTCTCGATGCAGCGGGCAAGAGCGAGGCGGTCGGTTCGGGACGCGTGGGTGGAACCAACATCAACCTCTATGACGCGCTTTGTGAGTGCGAAGAACGCCTGAGCCGCTTCGGTGGTCACGCCGCTGCCGCCGGGATCACGATTCTCGAAAGAGACCTCGACGTGTTTCGTGGCGACTTTTGTGAAGCGGTTGCCCGTCAGTGGGCCGACAACGATGTGGTCCCCGAGATTCTGATCGATGCCGAGGCCACGTTGGGTCAGTTGAGCCTTGAAGTGGTCGAGCAGATGCAAATGCTGGCTCCGTTCGGCGCCGGCAATCCTCGGCCCGTGCTCTTCTGCGGCGGCGTCGAGCTTGATGAGCCGGCGCGGCGCATGGGCAGTGGCGATCGACATCTCAGTGTCAAGCTTCGCCAGGGAACCAAAGTCGTTCGTGGCGTCGCCTTTAGCTCGGGCGACTGGTGCGACGAATTGAACTCGGTCGAGGGCCCGATTGAGATCGCCTATCGTCCCGTGATCAACGACTTTCGCGGTTTCCGAAAGGTCGAGATCCATTTGGTGGATTGGCGGCCGGCATCCACGTTGGCGGCGGTCTGATCACCATGCCCACCGCGCTTCGAACCCGCATTGACTCCCTGGAATGCATCGTCGTCGACGGGGGCCCTTCGCCAAGCATTGCCGTCGTGATTTGTCACGGCTACGGCGCTTCGTATGAAGACCTCGCACCACTGAGCGGTGAGTGGATTGGGCTGCTGGGAGATCATGCCGCGAAGTTCCGTTTCGTCTTCCCCGATGCGCACCATTCGCTGGCCGAGTTCGGCATGCCATACGGTCGTGCCTGGTGGCCGATCAACATGGCAAGGTTAGCGGAGGCAGTGCAGGCGTCCAACTTTGACGAGCTGCATGATCACGAGCCTCCCGGAATCGATGACGCAAGAGCCCGATTGTGCGGTACGGTTCGAGAAGTGATCAAGGGTCTCGATGGTGAAGCCACGCCCTTGGTGCTGGGGGGATTCTCGCAAGGCGCGATGCTGGCGATGGATGCCTCGCTGCGAGGTGACATCGAGGCACCACAATTGCTGCTACAGTTCTCCAGTACGATCGTTTGTCAATCGCAATGGGCTCGCGCGTTCGGTCGTTTGAAAGACACCTTCGTGTTTCAGTCACACGGAAAGATCGACCCGATCTTGCCCTTTTCCAGCGCCGAAGCCCTCCATCAAATGCTGACCGATGCGGGAATCACTGTCGACTTCCATTCGTTCCTCGGTCCCCACACCATTGATGTGGAATCGGTTGTCCGAAGTGCCCAAGCGATGTCGCAGCTTGCCGCGCTCTAGACACCAGTGACTTCACGGGCAACTCTTGACGATCAGGTGGCGACTCGATTAGGGGGCATGCCACCGCTGCCAGAAATGCTGCTACCTGGCGGTTCCAGATCGAGGATCTCGAATCGCCGGCGCGCGTTACGCGGTGCCACCGGAGACGAATTGAGCAAGCCAGAGAGGGTGATCGCAGCCGCGTTGTAGGTGGAGACCGCATCGAGGATCTCTCTCGACTTCTTCTCCAGACCGTCGAGACAGCCCGCAATCGCCTGAACGGGATTGATCACGTCAGCGTTCTCCAAAACCTCCTTGAGATCTTCAACCCCTTCCATCAGGCTCTGCTCGTTGTCTTCGAGCGATCGGAAATCGGCGACATCTGGTACAGCCGGATCGAGCGAAAGCAGGCCCTTTTCGGCACGACGGAGACGTTCCTGCAACCGCCTTCGGTCCCACTGGCTATCAAGCCTGCTGGGGACCGAATCGGTCAGATGAGAAAGAATCAAGTGCCGACTCGAAAGCAGTGTTTTCAACTGTTCCAATTCGGCGGCGCAGCAGCGTTCGAGTTTGCGCACCGACCGCAGCGCACTCAAGATATAAAGCCCCATGAAGATGGCACCGACAATCACGACGCCAACAAAAATCAAAACGACTGAGCCACTCACAAACTTTCCTTCCGACACCGACACCACTTCGCCTCAAGCCCTCTCCCTGGTCAGGTCCTGTTCCTATGATCTACCGACAAACCAATAAAGCCTCTTGATGCACAACCGATTCAACGGATGATCCCAGAATCTTTCTGGCACGACAGTATCATCGATTTGATCTCCGACATAATGGTGCAATTCCGGATTTTTGCGTGGGACCTGAAATCATTGTAGAAGAGGTCAAACCGCCCTCCTTTGCAGAATCTACTTGAAGTCGTTATGACGTTGGGCCCCCAGACTTCTCATTCAAACCCCCCAGTGCTGACCTGATGAATCGGATCGCAAGCCGTAGACCCCATGGCGATGAGTATTCCTCCGACTATCAGCGCCAGTTGATTAGCCAGGTGGAGGGGGAATGTGTCTTGAAAGTTCTCGACCGCCAGATGTTTTGGCTCTGCGAACTTGCCAGTCATCTGAGTACCGAGCAGATCGACAAGATCCATCCTCCTTATGGGTGGACCATCCGTCAGGTGATCGAGCACTGCACCGACGCCGAACGTGTTTTTGGTTATCGCATGCTTCGTCTTGCCGCCGGCGATACGACGAGCCTGCCGGGATGGAACGAGAACGACTACGCCAACGCGCGCTTCGGCCTGGGTACATTCTCGGGGTTGGTCACCGAGTTGGGACAGCTTCGCCAGGCGAACGTGAATCTGTTGAGGAGAATCATCCCCCGCGCGTGGGATGGGGCGGCGAACGTCGACGGCGGACGGATCACCGTCAGGGCGATCGCCTGGGTCTCCGCAGGTCACCTGCAGCATCATCTGAGGATCGTGGAGAAGCGCTGCGGAATCAGCGGTATCGAACACCTGCTGTAGGTCCACCTTTCCAAAGCGGACATTACCAGCGTTGCTGCGTTTGTGACGAGCCTACGTAGGTCCGCCTTTCCAAGGCGGACATCGGCAGCGTTGCTGCGTCTGTTGCGAGTCGACGTAGGTCCGCATTTCCAAGGCGGACATTCGCAGCTTGCTGCGTCTGTTGCGAGTCTCGGAGAGACTCGCCTACGTAGGTCTGCCAGTCGAAACGCTCCCAGCCTCGGCGACCGCACATCATCGGCTACACTATTTTCCATCGCTTTGGCGAACCACGGCATGAACCTGTCTCCTGCCCCGCTCCACACCAACAAGACGATTCGTTGTTCGAAGAAACGCTCACACCCCTGATTGGCGAGACCGCGGACCCAGTCGCTGCCGGCTGGCAGCTTCGCAACCTTGCTCAGGCTGCGGCCGGTCAGGGACCAACATTGCTCGAGGAGTTGGCGGACCAAGGCAAGCATTTTGCGACCTCCGACCCGGCGATCCTGGGCGGATTGTTGCGAGTCCTTCACTCCTCGCTGCTGAGCATGGGGTGGTCCGCGATCGCGAGCTTGGACCCGGAATTGATCGATCAGGTTGAGTCGACACTGCCGCCGGGCACCCCGAATCGTTTTTTGCTTCAGCAGCTGTACGCCATGATTCAGAGTGAGCGATCGCTCGAATTGTTGGTCGAGTCATTTCGCGAGCGACCGCCCGTGCAATGGATGGAAGGGGCCCAAGTGCTGAGCCCGTTGATGCAGCGGAGCGGTTGGCCGATTGCATCGATCTACCCCGCAGCACTCGATGGATTGCAGCATCCGGCGCTGGCCGCACCCCTTCTGGACCTCGCCAGCCACGTCTATCGCCAAGGCTGGGTCACGTCGCACCCCGCCGCCGAACGACTAGCCTTGCTCAATCACTTGCAGGGGGGAGTGGTCAGTCGGCTGAGTCTCTTCGAGGAGAATCCGCGTTCGTTTGGAGATGACGTCGACACGGTTCAGGCAAGGCTGGGTGAAGCCGTCGCCTTGGCCGTCTCCTTGTGCGACACCTTGGGACTGATTGGAGACGAGTCTTCTGTTGGCAAGCTCAACCAGGCAATGGAGCTGAGGCACCGCCGTGTTCAGTGTGAGGCAGCGGGCGCGCTTGGCAAGGCTCGACGATGATCTTGGCAAGAAACGCCTGATCGAGTTGACCGCGGAGCCGGCAGCCCGATTGCGGGCCATTCATTACGCTGATGAATTGGGGCTCGGTGAGCTTGTCGAAGACAGCTATCGCTCGGACGAAGCGACCGCCGAGGCCGAGATGGCCCTTTGGATGTGTCAGCCGCAACAGATGGGCGTCCCCCCAACGGCTGTCGAGGTGATCGACACTCGCAGGCTGCTCTGGCCGAGCTTTCAAGATCCGGTCGATGTCTTCTTGGTTCGGTACGAGTACAACTTCGGCGACCGTGTCTACAGCAACGTCGGGATCACCGGTCCAACCACCTTTTCCATGTCGGCCGATGTCGCCAACCTGCCGTTGGACGACATCTATGCGATCTATGCCGGTTGGCACGCCGAGCATCCCGAGATCTTTTCTGTCGCTTCCGACCAGTTCAATGAAGCACAGTTGCGGGTGATGGAGCAATTCCAGCGGCACCTCGAACGCTTGGGCTACCAGGAGACCAAGCCCGCCCTGTTGGGGTTCTTTCTGGAGGAGCAAGCCGGCGTCTTCCTGGCACACCGTGATGCCACCGAGTGTGTGGTGATCACCGATGGCTTGGAAACGATTGATCAGCCAATCTCAGGCCGCCTACGTCCCCTGACTCCCGAAGACCTGTTCAATCTTTACAAGGGGCGAAAAATGTTGCGGACCTTCAACTCCAATGCCTGAACGTCCCCGTCCATCCATTGAGGAGCGATGATGAGCTTTCCCCTGGGACGCATGACCGACTGCGAAGGGCGGCTGCAGCGAGATTTCTCCGAATTCGCACGGCTTTGGGCACAGGTTCGCGAGGATTGGCTCGATGATCGCTGCCGACAGTTTGAGAAAGACCATCTGTCGACGCTCGGCCCGAGTCTCAGCCGTTTCGCTGCCGGCCTGCACGAGTTCAGCGACGCAGTTCGAAAAGCTGATGTCGATCTGAGTGACGAGAAAAGGTAGGGTGCCCACTGCGTTGGCCCGGCACTGCCACGGAGCTGCCCTCCCTGCCACGGAGCTGCCCTCCCTGCCGCGGAGCAGCCCTCCCTGCCGCGGAGCAGCCCTCCCTGCCGTGGAGCAGCCCTCCCTGCCGTGGAGCTGCCGGCCCTGCCACCGAATTGGTGACGTCACCGATTTTCTTTCTGGCTCCTCGAACGAGACCGGCAGAAAGTAGACTGATACGAGATTCTTCTCTCGATACCGCAACGTGTCCCCAAAACATGAAAGACTCGTCCGTTCGTCCTGCG
Source organism: Pirellulaceae bacterium (assembly GCA_963767665.1). Classification (GTDB taxonomy): domain Bacteria; phylum Planctomycetota; class Planctomycetia; order Pirellulales; family Pirellulaceae; genus Rubripirellula. The sequence goes on along the minus strand of CAVYFC010000008.1, from coordinate 262,926 downwards.
GGACTGTTCGATACCAGACGACAACGAAAGTTGCTCGATGGCTTGGCCGATCGGTTCCAGACTTGCCTTGACCAGCAGCGGACGCTGCGCCAGGAGCATGACCGGCAGCGATTGGCGGAAGACGAGGAATTTGCTCAGCAGCGGGGGGAACAGACCGCCAGGTGTCGCGAACAACGACGGAGCATGTTGCGAGAGTGGGACGACGCCGATGAGAAGCTGACCAGCCACTACGAGACGACGGCGATTCGCAGCCGGTTGGAATTGAATCGCTTGGCCGCCGTCTTTCGACGCAAGGCTGCCGAAGAGCGAAAGGGGATCGAGTTCAAGGTTCAGCGGCGGGAGCATGCCCTGAACGTGCAGTATGAAAGCTGCAAGAACCAGCCGGGTCTGCAGAATCGCAAGGAGAACAAGCGGATCGAGGATGCGCTTCACGCTTTGCATGAGGCGCTCGAGCGGGCGAAAGAGCTGACGATCAGCCGACTCGACGGGCTTCCGGATGTCGGGCCAGCCGCTTCGCCGGAGGAAGAGGTGCACGTCTCGACGCCGGGATCGGTCGATCAAGCGATTGAATCGATCCAGCAGCTGACGCAACAGTGCGACGAGGTCAATGCGGAAATGCACAGTGGGACGGCTTCCAAGATCGCCGACTCCTTCTTGCTTCCCCTCAGCGGCGTCGGCCTTGCACTCCTGTGGGCCGTGATCGCCTACTTTGTCGCGCCGCAACCGCCGTGGCTGTGGATGGTAGCCGGAGTGATCCCGGCTGGCGTGCTCATATTTGTGGTGCTGCTGATCCTCATGTTGCCGCTCAAACGCCTCACTGCGAAACTCTTTCCAAAGGTGGTGCGCATCGGACAAGCCGCCGATCAATGCGCGGCCGAGGGTCGTCGGATTGCCGTGCGCAATGCTTCCGAGGCGGCAGCTGAACTGGTTCACCGTCGTGATTCCCAGTTGGAAGCTGCCAGGAAATGGCAGGCCGAACAATTGGCCGCCCTTCAAGACCGGCTAAAGAAGGAGCAGGACGAACTCAAGGCGAAACTGCAGCAAATTCTGATCAGCACCGACGAGGAGTATACACGTGAGTCGATGCGAGTCGCCAACGAGATGCGCAGCAAGGCCGACGCGTTGGCACATACGATCACAGACGAGCTTTCCTCCACGGATCAACAGATTCAACAGCAGCGGGATGAGCTTGCTTCCGCCCGATATTCGCAACTGCAACATCTTGCCAATCGATTGCAAGCAGGCGTCAGCCAAGGTCTTGAGCGAATCAGTACAACCCGTGACGAAGTCCGAGAGCGGTTTCCTGACTGGAACATGGTGCTCAAACAGGAACCGAGTGGCGATACCACGTTGGACTACATTCCCATCGGGTGGCTTCAGGTCCGCGAAAGCTTGACCAACCTGCTGCGACCCAACGAATCGAAGCCGATCGCAACCACGACAGCGGAAACCAGCTCTGGAGGAAACGGTTCAGCCGCAATCGAGGAAATTCCCGAGCTACTCGCCGCCGCGGAGATCCCTGCCGAGATCCCCGTGGTACTTCATCGACGACTGCACAGCGGTTTGATCATCCAGGCGTCGGCACCCCACTTGGACCGCGCGATCGATCTGGCACATCAGGTCTTGTGGCGATTGCTCACCGGAGCGCCCCCCTCGCGACCAAACTGACCTTGATCGATCCACTTGGAAGGGGACAGCATTTCACGAGCTTCATGGCGCTGGCCGATCACGATCCATCGCTTGTGGGACATCGTGTTTGGACCACCGATGCTAAGATTGACGCGCGTCTCGGCGAGCTGGCGCATCACGTTGAGGATGTGCTGCAAGCGAGCCTGCGTGACCGGTTTCAGCGGATCGAGGATTACAACGATGTCGCAGGATCGATGGCGGAACCCTACCGAGGTGTGGCCGCGGTCGGATTCCCGGAAGGATTGACTCGCGATGGCTACCGTCACCTGCGCGCCCTGCTGGAAAGTGGTCTGCGTTGTGGAATCTTCACCGTGCTCGTTTGCGACCGGTCGAAGCCTTGGCCCAGCGACATGCCGATCCCGTCGGGCGACAAGGTGCAGCATTTGGAGATCGATGAATCGGGTGACTGGCACTTGCGAACAGAACACCTCGAGCGACTTCCTTTCCGAGCCGAAGCACCTCCCGCCAATTCTTTGAGGACGGAGTTGGTCGAGAAGATCGGTCAAGCGGCGGTTGCTGCCTCGCGCGTGGAGATCCCGCTGGAGTCCCTGCTCTCTTCCGAACAACAGGGCGAGGGGCGGACCGACGACGGCATTCGAAATCTTGATCGGAAGTCAGGGCGCCAATCGGGCCCTCGCACTGCGATTGGGCGAGGGAGTGCGGCAACACGTCTTGATCGCAGGCAAGACTGGTTCGGGAAAGAGCACGCTGCTTCATTCGATCATCACCTCAGGCGCTCATCACTACACTCCCGACCAGCTCCAGTACTATCTCTTGGACTTCAAGAAAGGGGTCGAGTTCAAGCCGTATGCGGATAGCGAAATGCCGCATGCTCGAGTGATCGGGATCGAGAGCGAACGAGAGTTTGGTCGCAGCGTCTTGCAACGACTCGATGCCGAGTTGCAGCAGCGTGGTGAAAAGTTTCGCGCCGCCGGGGTGCAAGAACTAGGTGAGTTCCGTGAGGTGACCGGTGAGTCGATGCCGCGAATCATGTTGGTCGTGGATGAGTTTCAGGAGTTGTTCGTTCGCGATGATCGACTGGCCGGTGACTGCACGATGCTGCTTGATCGGTTGGTCCGGCAAGGACGCTCCTTTGGGATGCATGTCGTGTTCAGTAGCCAATCGTTGGCGGGAGCCTATTCGCTGCCGCGCGCGACGCTCGGTCAGATGGCGGTTCGCATCGCCATGCAGTGCAGCGAGTCCGATGCGGCGTTGATTCTGTCCGACGACAATACCGCGGCCCGACTGATCAGCCGACCTGGAGAGGCGATCTACAATGATGCGGGCGGTTTGGTGGAGGGCAACCAGCCTTTCCAAGTCGCCTGGCTTTCCTCCCACGCGACATCGCGAGTTGCTGGCTGAGATTGCAAAACGCGATCAGGCGTTCACCAGGCAGTTCGCTCCTCCGGTGATCTTTGAAGGGAATCGCCCATGTCGCTGGACACCCGCCTTGGCGGACGCTGCTGCAGCGACCAAGGGCGGGCTGAGCGGCTTGCTCGGTGAGTCGGTCGAGATCGGGCCTCCCATGTCGATCGAGCTTGTTCGCGACAACGGACGCAACGTGTTGATCATGACCTCTCCAGAATCTCGGGGTGCAATCCTCGCTTCCACGATCGCTGGCATCAAGAAATCGGATCCGCGCACCGAGATCGTCTACTTTGATGGAACGCGCGTCGATGATGCCCAGCCACTAACGCCATGGTTGTCCGATGCCGGAATCGACGCCAAAGTCGTCAAGCTTCGTGACAGCGAGGCGGAGATGGCGGGATTGCAGTGAGCTGATCAAGAGTCGAGCGGATCAAGATCAAGACGTCCCACCAGTTCTCGTCGTCATCGATCCACTGGAACGATTTCGCGACCTTCGCCAAGACGAGTCCTTCAACTTTTCACTGGATGCTGCAGCCACTTCGGCTCGACGGCAGCGCCGCCTTTCAGAATGTACTGCGTGACGGTCCGCAAGCCAATGTCTTTGTGCTTGTTAGTCTGTGGATCGGTGGAAACCCTTTCTCGTTGGTTGCCGCGTGCCTCGCAGCACGATTTGGAGCTTCGCATCCTTGGGCAAATGAACGCCAGCGGATTCGGCCTTGCTGATCGATTCACCGATCGCTTCGGATCTGTCTGCCGCAACGATGCTGCTGTACGATGACTCGGACGGCCGCATCGCGAAATTCCGCCAGTGCGATCTCCCGAATCCCGCGGCCGTTGAAAAGTGGCCCTCGTGATCAATCCTCTTCGCTCGCTTTCAGTTTTCGATAAAGCGTCTTGCGATCGAGGCCGAGGATCTTGGCGGCCTGGGTGCGGTTCTGGTCGACCGCCTTGAGCACATGCTCGATGTATCGTCGCTCGACTTCCTCGAGCGGAACCAGCTCGGTTGGATCCTCACCGCCGATGAAGACGGTGTCGCCTGGAAGTGACGGATCTTGTCGGGCAGGTCACCGAGGGTCACCATGTCGTAAGGCGTCAAAGCCACGGCTCGCTCCATCACGTTTCGCAGTTCTCTGACGTTGCCAGGCCAGGAGTACGACAGCAGCTTTTCAGCGGCCGGTTCCGCGATTCCCGAGACTTCCTTTTTCGATCGCTCCGCAAAGACCTCGATGTAGCGTGCTGCCAATCGAAGGATGTCGGATCCTCGCGAGCGCAGTGGCGGCAGGTGCAGCTGAATCACGTTGATGCGATAGAACAGATCCTGGCGAAATCGACCATCTTCGACATCCGATTCCAAGTCGCGATGGGTCGCGGCCAGCACGCGCACATCGAACTCCACCTCCTCGTCACTCCCCACTGGCCGAAGGCGGTTCTCCTCCAGTGCGCGAAGCAGTTTGACCTGCATCGACAAGTGGCATGTCCCCGATTTCGTCCAGTAGCAGCGTGCCACCTTCGGCTTCGAGAAACAACCCGCGCCGACTGCTGCGGGCGTCGGTGAAGGCGCCGCGGACGTGACCGAACAGTTCGCTTTCCAGCAGCGTTTCGGATAGGGCGGCGCAGTTGATGGCAACAAATGGCTTGTCCGCGCGGGAGCTGAATTGGTGGATCGATCGGGCCACCAGTTCCTTGCCGGTTCCACTTTCACCACTGATCAGAATCGATGCATCGGATGGGGCGGCGCGACGAAGTTGCTCATACAGTTTTCGCATCGGCGGACTCTCGCCCGAGAAGATCGCCGAAACCCCCATCGACTTTGGCCTGCTGTTCCAGCAGATGGATTTGCGCGGCCAGGCGACGCCGCTCGACCGCACGAGCGATCGTCAGCGCCAGCATTTCCAGCTCGACGGGCTTGGTGATGAAGTCGTAGGCCCCGCTGCGGATCGCGGCGACCGCCGTCTCCAGCGTGCCGAAAGCCGTCATGACGACGACCGGAATGTCGGGACGCAAACGATTGATCTGCTGGCACAGTTGCAGACCGCTGGTACCGGGCATTTTGACGTCAGTGAGGACCACATCAAACTCGGCTTCCATCAACCGATTCATGGCATCGTCGGCCGATTGGCACCAGGTGCTTTCATAACCTCGCATCTGAAGCGCCGTGTCGATCAGTTCGCACATCGCCTTTTCGTCATCGACGATCAACACCTTGCCATTACTCACCAATATCCACCCCTATTGATCTTGATGGCTTCGTTCGCTGCCGGCAAGTAGATCGAGAAGGTACTGCCCCTGCCCTCTCACTTTCGACGGTGATCCAGCCCTGATGTTCTTGGACGATTCCGTGGGAGATGGAGAGCCCCAATCCGGTCCCCTCGCCAACATCCTTCGTGGTAAAGAAAGGCTCGAAGATATGCTCCAGTCCTGTTCGGGCGATTCCCGAACCGTTGTCAGCAATCGCGATCCGACAGTAGTGCTGAGGTTCCGAACTTTCGATTTCCCGGTGGCGTGGTACGCTCGCTCGACAGTGTGACCGTCACTGGCCGTCTTGGCGGATCGTTTGAATCGCATTGACGATCAGGTTGGTCAGGACCTGTTGGATCTGGGAGGGATCGATGTCCGCAAACAGATGGCGGTGAGGGAGCCACAGGTGCAATTCGCGTTTGATGCTTGGCAGCGAGCGGTTCCATCAAGTTGGCGGTCATCGACACCAATTGGTTGAGGTCCTGTCGCGACCGCTGCGGCGTGCTCTGCCGGGCAAAGTCCAAGAGATGCCGGACGATTTTGGTGATCCGTTGTGACTCGGATTGAATCGTCTTGGCACTCTCGCGGACGGCATCTTCGGACAACATACCGCTGGCGATCAGTTCGGCCCGTCCGCTGACCACGTTCAGCGGCGTGCCGATCTCGTGAGCGATTCCTGCAGCCATCCTGCCAACCATGTTCAGCCGTTCGGCGTGCCGAAGTTGTTCAACGGCCTCGACTCGCGAGGCGGTCTCCGTCTCCAGTTCCCGACGCTGATGTTCGAGCTGTTCGCACATTTCGTTGATTGCCTCGCCAAGCCTGCCAAGTTCGTCTCTGGATCGCAATTGTACCGGTTCGCCGAAATCCCCCTGACCGACTCGATGAACCTTATCGATCAGAGCATTGAGTGGTTTGCCAACCATCTTCACGCCTCCCACCACGATCACCAGCCCCGACAGGGCAGCGACCCCCAGCAGGGAGATCAGCGAGGAGATCAGCGAGCGACGAACGCGATCGGCGGCTCCCGGATCGGGGGAGGAGATCTCCAAACTTCCAGCGACTTCGGTCGATCGGATGATCCCTGGTGCAAGGGAAAGTAGGTGTAAAAACGATCGCGTCCCGACTCGTCGGGCATCGATGACGGTTGTCACCCGCTGAGTCGCGATGATCATCTCGGACGGTACCGCCGGTCGGTGAAGTTCGTCACCGGCGTTGGCCTCGACCACTCGGACGCGAGTCTCGCGGAATTGCCGTACGTTCCATCCCAATTGGTCGCGAAGTTCCTGGGAAGGGACCGCGCCCTGAGGGTTCGGCGGATCGACTGCTGAACCGCGTCCGCCAATTCCGCTGCATGTCGCTGGTGTTCAGGATGGCGAGTCGCCGATCCAGCTGAATCGTCAAGTACGAAAACAAGGCCACGATCAGCAACGTGCCGAACAGGAATAGCAGCACGAGTTTCGCAGCAAGTCGCATGAAACCATCTGAAAAAGGAGGGTCCCTCCATCGCGCATGGAGCGGATGGATGGACCAGGTCCTACGGAAATGAAAGGCTGTCGATCGCATTCTAGCGGGACCGCCCAATGTAGGTCCGCATTTCCAAGGCGGACATCCGCGGCTTCGCCACGTTTTTTTGCGAGTCTCGGAGAGACTCGCCTACGGTAGGACAATCCAAGCCTCGGGGAGGCTCCGCGACAGCACGCCATTCAGTTCCTCTTCAAGACGACAAACCGCGATCCGCTGATCACTGCGGACCAGCAACAGCACGCTCGGAGTCGAATCCTTCCCGCCATCGGCAATCGCCTTTTCGAAGTCAGCCGGCGAATTGATCTTCACTCGGTTGACTTCGGCGATCACCATGCCTGGCTCGAGCCCTGCTTCTGCAGCTGGACTTCCGTCTGACAACCGACGTGATCACAACGCCTTCGCTCGCCTTGACGCCAAGTTGCTTGGCAATCTCGCTGTCCAGTGGCGCGATCTCCATGCCAAAGCGATCGCATCGTTTCCGGTCGCTTCGATCCCTTGCCACTGGCATTGGCTTCGAAATTGCCCGGTTGCTCCTGAGCCATGTAGGTCAGCTGCATCGTTTGCCGTCACGCACGATCTCGCACTGACCATCTCGCTCCCAACCGGTCGATCGCTCCACGGCAAGCTGCAGCGACTGGGGAGTGGTCACCAGTCCGGTCACCGAACTTGACGATCACGTCACCCGACTTCATGCCCGCTTCCGCGGCTGGAGTATTCGGGAAGACTTCGGTGACGACCACGCCGCCGCGAGGCTTGACCGACAACTGCTTCGCCAGGTCCTGGGTCACCGGCTGAATGCCAACACCAAGGTAGGCTCGCTTTACCGTCCCGGTGCTGACCAGTTGGTCGCCGACCCAACGAGCGAGGTTGGAGGGGATGGCAAAGCCGATTCCGTCGCTGCCGCCGCTGCGCGAATGGATGGCGGTGTTGATACCGACCACTTCACCGCGCATGTTCACCAGCGGTCCACCACTGTTGCCAGGGTTGATAGCGGCATCGGTCTGCAGAAAGTTCTCGCGATCGGTGATCCCGATTCCACGATGCTTGGCGCTGATGATGCCGGCGGTCACCGAGCTCTCCAAACCAAAGGGTTGTCCCAGAGCAAGGACCCAGTCGCCAATGGCAACCTCATCGCTGTCGCCGAGCGTCGCGGCAACCAGATCCGAGGGTGCTTCGATCTTCACGACGGCCAAGTCCGTCTTGGGATCGGTCCAAACATTGGTCGCGACGAACTCCCGACCGTCCTGCGTGCTCACCATCACCTCGCCACCGCCGGCGACGACGTGGTTGTTGGTCAAAATGATCCCGGCGTTGTCAATGATCACGCCCGAACCAATCCCTGCACGTGGCGATGGCATCGGCGACCCATTTGGGCCCGACGGTGGCATCTGGAATTGGCGGTCGCGGAACATGTCCTCGAAGGGTGTGCCCTTGAAGGGATTCTGCCGAGGCAGGTCATTGTTGGAGGGCCTGGGGCCAGCGGGGCCCGCGTCCTGCCAGGCAAGCTTCGGGCGGTTCTCAATGGCGACCACTGCTGGAAGCAATTCGCTGGCAATCGTTCGAAACGCGCTGGAGAGATGATTGGCCGAATCGATGCCTGCTGTTGATTGGGCGTCAGTTTCGATAGCGGCTTCGTTGCGGGTTTGATCGGCGTTGACCCACGCCCCGCAAAGGATCAGGGTTGACGACAGGGCGGCAGTCGCCAATCCAGTCGTGAACCATCGGTGTACTCTTCGCATTCTCATAGATGAAAGTTCCTTAACAAGAATTCTTGGGATCGTATTGAACAACAGAGGGAGGGCGGGAATAGGAAATGGATTGCGCCAGTCGATTTCATTTTCAGACAGGCAAGGCGGGAAAGACCGTTTGTTCGCGGACGGTCTCTGATAGCTCTGTCTGAGACGCAAACTACGCGTCCTGCCCGTTGTTGAATTCGCGAACAAGTTCGGTCGTGTATACCAATGGCGGGGTCCAGGGTGCAAAGAACTGGGTGATACGCCGTGCCGCCACGCGCCTGCTCCATCCCCGGCGCACCTCCGCGGATCGCTGTTCGATCTGCTCGGGGGTCGGATCGGATGGTTCGCGGTCGTGAAGCCTATTCGGTTGGGACATGGTCACCGCACTCCAAAGAGGAAGGGGATACGGAGGGGGTCCCACCCGGCGTGAGACGTCTCGTTGGCTTCTCTACGCACAAGCTGTGCCAGCAAGGAAAATCAAGGAAATCACGGCCTTTTCGAGTCATCAGCGAAGTTCTCAGCGCTGCGATTCGCCCCGCTGGGGCAGAATGCCCCGATCGAAATCGCTGGCCGAATGGACGATACTCATCGATCCCAGTTTCCACACAAGGAATCGCAATCGTGACCATGACGAAAACTCAGGTTCTCGCCTTGTTGAAGGAGAACCAAAACGCCCGAGGAATCGAGCACTGGCAGAAGCGTGGTGTGAAGAACAGCAAGCTCAAGAGCTATGGCATTGGACTCACGCAACTGCGAAAGATGGCCAAACAGATCGGCCGCGATCACAAGTTGGCACTGCAGCTCTGGAAGAGTGACTACTACGATGCAAAAGTCTTGGGCTTGTTGGTCGACGATCCCAAGCTTGTCACTCAGGAGCAGGCGGAGGAGCAAGTCGAGCAGCTCAATGCCGGCATGCTGTCACATGTCTTTGCATCCTGTGATGCGACGCTGGCGAAGACGCCATTCGCTTTCGAACTGGCAAAGAAGTGGATGGATAGCAAGGATCCGGTCCGACAACGCTGCGGGTATGGCCTGCTGTATGAGCTCTCCAAGAAGAAGGTCAAAGGGATGGACGACGACTACCTGCTGGAGAGAATCGACTACATCCGTGACCACATTCATGGCGAGGAGATGTGGGTGCGGGAGGCGATGAATACGGCGCTGATGGGTGTCGGCAAGCGGAACAAGGCATTGAACAAGGCTGCGGTCGCAGCTGCCAAAGCGATTGGTCCCGTCGACATCGATTACGGGGATGACAACAGCTGCGAGCCGCTCGATGTCCTCAAGCACCTCACCAGTCCGTCCTTGAAAGCGAAGCTGAAGAAATCCTCATAACCCGTCCTACGGATTCAGCATCTCAGGCAGGTACCCCACCATCCGATCGACGTAACTGGCGGCATCAGGATGTTGGCGACTCTTGATGCTCGAGTTGCGAATTGTCTCGACGAGCGGTGCTGCGGCGGAACCCATGCGTTGGCAAACATTCAGTGCTTCGAGCCGGACGAACACGTCGTCTTCAGACAAAGTCTGTCGCAAGACCTTCAGGGCCGCGTCCGTCTGACCGATGTGGTGAAGCGCTTCGGCTGCGGCGACACGCACATCTGGTGAGGGATCGACGGCCGCCTTGTTCAATGCCTGCGACGCTTTGGACGCCTGCTGATCGAGAGCGACGAGGCCTAGAGTTCCCCACCAACGAATCGCGGGATCGGGATCCTCCAGCAAGGCGACCAACTCAGGAAGTTTCGAGACGTCCATTTGGTTGGCGATCCAAGCGGACTCCATCAAACGCTCCAACGGATTGAGCTTGGGGTCGGTGGCAATCTGGTAGGGCGTGGTGGTCCGCGATCGAACATCCATCTCTCGCTCGGGTAGCAGACCCAAATCCCCGCTTTGCAGCATTTCGTCCCGCAGTTTTGCACGCATCTGCTGAAGAATGTCTTGATAGTCCGGATCACCGGCCAGGTTGTCGATCTGCCAAGGATCTCGATGCACGTAGTAAAGCTCTTCGACCGGTTTATGCGGGGCAAAGAAGCGGGCGGTCGGGCCAACTAATTCGCCTTCAGCGTGCAGCCGTTTCCAAGCATGCAGGCTGTCATGATTCCAGAGATAGCTCATCGGTTGGCCAAACGGAAGTTCGGGTCGAAAGTTGCGGTTGTACTGAAAATGCTCGTTGCGAACAAAGCGAATCGTGTCGAAGCATTCGGCTTGTCGATCCTTGCCACCGAAAATCCAATCTCGCGGTGCTTCGGCCTTGTCACCGAGGAACGCCGATCCTTGCATTGAATCTGGAATCTCAACGCCAGCCAGGCTCAACACGGTGGGCGCGAAGTCGACAAAGCTGACGAGTCGATCCGTCGTTTTACCAGCGTCTGCAGGCGACCAGTCGCTCCATCGATCCGGAAAGCGAATCAGCAGCGGTACTTTCAGACTCGATTCCCAAACGAACATCTTGATCGACGGCATCCCCGTGCCGTGATCGGAAAAGAAGAAGACGATGGTGTCGTCTGCAAGGCCATCTTGTTCGAGTTCGTCCAGCACATCGCCGACCTGGTAGTCCATCGCGGTGACATTGTCGTAGTGCCAGGCCCACTCTCGTCGAAACTCGGGCGTGTCGGGATGAATCGGAGGCAGTGTGACGCGAGCAGGATCATGCCGCTGCGCCTCGGACAATCGCGAGGTGTTCTTCTGGTATTTCTCTTCACTACAGAAAACCTGGCTTTGATGACAGACCGTGAAGTTGAAGACCGCAAAGAATGGTTGGTCCGGCGCTCGGCCTCGCCAGTGGGCCGCTGTGTTGCTGGCGTCCCACGCGGTCGCGGGCGTCTTGAAGTTGTAGTCTTCCTTCTTGTTGTTGGTGCAGTAGTAGCCGGCATCCCGAAGGTACTCAGTGAAGCACTTGACCTGAGAGGGAAGTCGTGTGGTCGATCGCATGTTCTGGCTGCCCAGACGGAGCGGGTAGAGACCCGTGATCAAACACGAACGGTTGGGGGCGCAAACACCGGTGTAGCCAAACGCGGAAGTGTAGCGAACGCTCTGCCTGGCAAGTTCATCCAGGCGAGGCGTGGTCGCGAATGCATCCCCGTAACACCCCAGCAAAGGACTGGTGTCCTCGCATGTGATCCAGAGAATGTTCGGCCGCGAAGGGTCGCGGCTTTCTGCACCCGCCTCCTTGCAGGCATCGCCGCATCCAATCGCAGACCAGAGGACGAGGGCGTAGAGGGAAATTTGTCGAGCAACCACGTGGGAGACCGTTGTGAGCGAGGGGATCAATCAAAGAGCCAATTCTAGGCTTCGGCAGCCCCAAATACGACGTTGCCCGGCAAGTGCCCTACCGTAGCCGAGTCTCTCCGAGACTCGTGAGTTCTTCGACGTGCGGCTCCCTACCGTAGCCGAGTCTCTCCGAGACTCGTAAAAACGCAGCAAAGCTGCGGATGACCACATTGGAATTGCGATGCTGGGCCCTGCCGTCCGTTGACCCACTCCCATCGGAGGCTCGGAATCCCGGCCAATCACCTAGTTTCTGGAGACTTCCTCAATCGGTACACTGTTTCTGTTGTTGGCGATGCCATGGCAACGTGTTTGCTGGGCGGATGAACCACTGGTCTTTTTTGATTGTTCGGTCGCACCTTTTCGGTGATGACAAGGGAGTCGTTTCAGATGCGTTGGAAAGGTCGTCGAGGCAGTGAGAATGTGGAAGATCGTCGCGCAATTAGCGGCCCGGTGATTGCTGGTGGTGGTCTGCTCGGATTCATTGTGTTAATGGCGGTGATGTTACTTGGTGGTGATCCCCGCCCGGTGATGGAGCAGATGCAGCAGCAGGGCCAAGGGCAGGTAGCCCCCGGTCAAACATCGCCCGAGGACGATGAGCGTGCCCAGTTTGTTTCCGTGGTGCTCGCCGATACGGAAGATGTTTGGGGAGAAGTCTTTCAGAAGCAGGTTGGCAAGCCCTATCGCGAACCGACACTCATCATGTTTCGTGATCAAGTCAAGTCGGCATGCGGCTTCCAGAGTGCAGCGACGGGACCTTTCTACTGTCCACTCGACGCCAAGGTTTACATCGACCTGGCCTTTTTCGACGAGATGAAGCAGAAGCTCGGAGCACCTGGTGACTTCGCACAAGCCTATGTCGTCGCCCATGAAGTGGGCCATCATGTTCAGAACCTGTTAGGGGTCAGCCAACAGGTGAGTCAACTGCAGGCACGCGCCAGCAAGGAAGAGGCAAACGAACTCTCAGTGCGGCTCGAGCTTCAGGCCGACTTCTACGCGGGAGTCTGGGCCAATCGAGCCCACCAGAACTGGCAGATCCTGGAGGAGGGTGATATCGAGGAAGCACTCTGCGCGGCGACGGCGATTGGGGACGACCGCTTGCAGTTGCAGTCACGCGGGATGGTGATGCCTGAGTCGTTCACGCACGGTTCCTCCGAACAACGCGTTCGCTGGTTCACCCGCGGGCTGAAGACTGGCGACGTTTCAAAAGGGGATACGTTCGATATCCCTTACGACCAGCTCTAAGCCCGATCTCCAAGCCGTACGATGGGCTTCCAAGCCCGTCGCGTACTGGAAAAAATCGGATCGACGGGCTTGGAAGCCCATCGTACGAGTTTTGCGTCGCCCCTAGTCTTTCACCTGCAGGTCGGCTTTGCCGGTCACCGACAAGTAGACGGTGGCCGGAACGAACCCCGGATCAACGTAGGTGATGTCCAATTCGACTTCGCCCTTGTTCAGGATGATGTTTCCGGCCATCTTCTCTTGGGCAACGGTGGTCCGCTTCCAGCCTTGTTTTTCCAGTCCCCTCATCCAAGTCTCGAGGGAGGATCGTGCCTTTCCGGTAGCAAGCGAGAATTCAATCCGGCTCCCTTCAGCCTCTGTGATCTTGGAACCGGCCGGCTTCGGGATCACGATTCTCTCTCGGACCGATTGCTTCTCCATTTCTGCTTGGCGGCGGGCCACCTCTACGGCCAAGGCCCGATCGATCGCGTCCACATCCTCCGCCGTGCTGAAGTCGATTCGGGTCCGAGTCTTTCCGTCGAATTCGTGGCACATGACTTCCATCATGTCTTGCTGTGGATTTCGAAAGATCAAGACGTCTCGGAAATCGATCTTGATCGGGGCCTCCGTGGTGGCGACCCAGCCACGGTTTTCCAGCATGATTCTCACGCTGGCAAAGACTTCGGTCAGGGACGCCGCATGATCGAACGAGACGCTTCGTGTTGAGTCGCTGTACTGAACGATCTCGGCTCCCTCGGGAACCGGTACGTCGGCAGACATTTGTTCGGAGGAGACTTGAACGACCGTTCGATTCTCTTGGGCTGGCGCCGCCATGATGCTGACATTCAAGCGAACACCATTCTGCTTGAACTGGCGAGATCCTGCGGGGGCGCCGTAGGGTGTCCATCCATCACCGGTCAAAGCCTGTGAGAGCTTCTCCGTCGTTTCGTCGACAGTCCAAGGACTCGCAAAAAGTGCCATCACGGCATTTTGAAACTGTGATGTCAGCTCGCCCGGTAACGGTAGCTGCTTGAAATCGACATTGCCGTGATTGATCATGAAAACACGAACCTCGTTCGACTTACCAGACGGCGAGACGGACATGCTGAGCGTGAATCCAGACTTCTGATACGTCTCGCTCGCGTACTGGTCGGTGATCACTCCTCCGCCGAGCGGACTCCAACCCGCCTGCTTCAGACGCTGTCCAAGAACGCCGGCGATTTCTGTGACCGTACCGACCGCGATGTAGGACTGCCCCGCAATGCGTCGACTGAAAACGCCGTCCGGTTCCAACGGACGAACCAACTCGAATCGCGAGAGGTCGATCACTTCCGCTGCCTGCTGAGGCGACGCAGGTGGATCCGCTGCACCGACACTCGCACCGAGAGTGAGCGGGATCGTACAAGCCAGCAGCCAAGCCATGAGACGGTACATCGAAGCCATCCTTTGTGAATGAGGCGATTCGACCGGACGGAAGTTGCGATCTCGTCCCGACTTTCCAAAATTATCGTGAGGAGAACGGTCCCAGCATATCAAAAACCTCGTCAGCACCTGATAATGAGCGTTTGGAAACACGAACGACTGGTGAAACCATGAACTCTCAAATCCCTGCAGCGACATTCCTTGTCATTGCGATGTTGATCGGCTTCACGGGTTGCAGCTCGAGACCCGCGGATACCGCCTCTTCCACTTCGTCAACCGATCCCGCGACGACGCTGGATACACATACGGACCACGCTGTGAATGACACGGCGATGGAAAAGATGATGACAGAGATAGCTGGTTTCTCGGAGGAGGATCGTGAGTCTGTGATCCAACAACGGATCTGTCCGGTTGGAGGGGAGATGCTCGGCTCCATGGGCGCCCCCGAGAAGGTGGAGGTCAACGACCAGATCGTTTGGATTTGCTGTGACGGCTGCCGAGATAAGCTACTCGCCGAGCCCGAGAAGTATTTGGCGAAACTAGCCGCTGCTGAGGCGACCGCAACCCATTCGGAATAGCGTCCGAGACTATGCGGATTTTGCCTGAGATTGTTTGCCTGAGATTGTTTACAGGGACTCGGGAACGAGAACGTTAGCCCCCTCACAACCACTTGGAAGTCAGTCATGCTTCGAGAAATTGTGCTGACCGTGAATGGTCAACGGCGGTCGACGAATACGGATGAGGAGCGACCACTGTTGGACGTGCTCCGTGAGGACTTCGGTCTGACTGGCACCAAGTTCGGCTGTGGCGAGGGAGAGTGCGGGGCTTGTACGGTCCTGGTCGATGGCATTCCCACTCGTTCATGCATCACTTCGGCCGGTGAGTGCGACGGCGAGTCGGTGCAGACCATCGAGGGAATTGCACAGGACGGTGAATTGCACCCAGTTCAACAGGCATTCTTGGATCATCAAGCCATGCAGTGCGGCTACTGTATCCCGGGGCACATCATGACAGCGGTTGCTTTTGTCCGAGAGCATCCGGCTGCGACACAAAAGGAAATTGTGGCGGCGATGAGCGAACACATTTGTCGCTGCTGTAATTATCAAAACATTCTCGCTGCGGTCGAACAGGCTGTCGGCAAGACCTCATAACCTTTCGTGGGTCGGCGACAATTTCCTCAGCTTGCGAGGTGGTTCCATGAGCGATGTGAACAGAGACTTGTGCGACTTCGACGATTCTGAATTCGACGATTCTGAAGTTGAACGTTACGAGCTAAGAGAGCCGCAGCCCTATCACTTTGCGGCCAATCGTCGCGAGTTTGCCCAGACGCTGGGGGCTGGTCTGATGATCGCTGTTGCCGCTGGAGAGTCTCGCGGGCAGGGACGTGGCCGAGGCCCGCGCCGCGATGAACGACTGATCGATCGATTTCATCTTGGCGTCGATGGCGTGGTCACTGTCCTGACCAGCAAGGTCGAAGTCGGGCAGGGCTCGCGAACCCAAATCACGCAAGCGGCCGCCGAAGAATTGATGATGCCAGTGGATCGTATTCGCTTGATCATGGCAGATTCCGCGCAATGCCCGGACGACGGCGGTACCGCGGGCAGTCGCACGACCCCTTCCACGGTACCGAGAGTCCGGGCCGCCGCCGCTACACTTCGGGAGTTGCTCAAGGAGCACGCCGCCGAGCAACTCGGCGTTACGATCGAGCAAGTCGAGATCGCCGATGGAGCCTTTCGCGCTTCAAATCAGCAGAGCCTCACCATCGCGGAGTTTGCGAATAGCGAGACGCTTCTCAAGCGGTTGGGTGAAGTGACCGCTGCCGAAGGAGCCACGATCATTCCGGTGCAGGATTGGAGTGTTCTGGGAACGAGCGTCGGCAAGGTTGGGGGCCGCGAGATCGTGACGGGCGGCGCAGTCTACCCTTCGGATGTGCGTCGTCCTGGCATGCTCTATGGCAAGGTCGTCCGCCCGCCCACGTACGGCGCGACGCTTCGTGCAATCGATCTCGATGATGCCGATACCCATGACGCAGTGGTGGTCCGCGACGGCGACTTCCTTGGTTGTGCCGCGAAAACCAGTTGGCAGGCGGGCGAGTTGCGAGACGTGCTGGCGAGACGGTGCCAGTGGAACACGACGTCGCAAATCTCCAGTGAGGAGTTGTTCGATCACTTCAAGCAAACCGCACGCAGTCGGGAACGCGGCGGGAGCAATCTGACGTCGGCGTTGGCCGGCGCGTCGCATAAGATTCAGAATCGTTACACCATTGCCTATGTGCAACATGCTCCCATGGAGCCACGTGCGGCGGTCGCCGAATGGGAGAATGGCAAGCTGACGGTTTGGACGGGAACACAACAGCCCGCGCGGGTGCACGCTGAGCTCTGCAACGTTTTTCGCCTGCCCGCCGATTCGGTTCGTCTGGTCGTTCCCGATACCGGTGGCGGGTTTGGTGGAAAGCATACGGGTGAAGCAGCGGTGGAGGCGGCGCGGCTGGCCAAAGCGGCGCAGCGGCCGGTTTCGTTGCGCTGGACGCGTGAGGAAGAGTTCACCTGGGCCTACTTCCGACCTGCGGGACTGATTGAAGTCGGAGCGGGCGTCGACGCCTCTGGCAGGCTCATCGCCTGGGACTTCACCAACTACAACTCGGGCGGGTCGGCCATCGAAACGCCCTACCGAGTGGAAACTGCGCAAACACGATTCGTCGAATGCGACGCTCCGCTGCGCCAGGGCTCCTATCGGGCACTGGCCTCAACCGCCAACACGTTTGCGCGGGAATCAGCGATGGATGAGCTGGCGATCCTGGCCAAGATCGATCCGCTCGAGTTCCGTCTTCGGCATCTCGAGGAGGGAAGGCTCAAAGATGTGCTGCGTGCCGCCGCCGATCGATTCGGCTGGGCAGACCGGCGAAGCCAGCCGACGGGGCACCGCGGCGTTGGCTTGGCGTGCGGGACCGAGAAGGGATCGTTCGTGGCTGCTTGTGCCGAGATCGAGATCGTTGATGGCAAGGCAAGGGTCGTTGAAGTCTGCCAGGTATTTGAATGTGGTGCGATTCAGAACCCGGTCAATCTTCGGGCCCAGAATGCTGGTTGCCTGATCATGGGCCTCGGGGGCGCCGCCTACGAAGCGATCGAGTTTGCCGATGGAAGGCTAGCCAACGCAAGCTTCTCGGCCTACCGCGTGCCCCGCATGCGTGACGTACCCAAGCTTGATCTGCACGAACTCGACCGTCGAGACCTACCCTCGGTCGGAGCGGGAGAAACACCCATCATCGCCATCGCGCCGGCGATCGCCAACGCGATCCATCACGCCACCGGTATCCGCTATCGCGGCATGCCACTCGATCTGGTTTGAAAAGACGTACGATGGACTTCCAAGTCCGTCGATCACCGTTTCTAGCGCCTCGTTTCTAGCTCCCCCAGCCTCGCTTTTCGACGGACTTGGAAGTCCATCGTACGCTGCGGAAAAAAAACCGGCTAGCTGGACAGCGTTACTTTGGCGGGCCAATGATAACCCTACGCGTAAGCGAGGAAATAGCGTTGCCTTCCAATTCCGGTTGGAACGTCAGTGTCTTCGGGGAGGGTGCTAAGCAAGTGGCGCCGTCCTTTTGCCGATGTTCAATCCAAGGATTGAGGAAGCTGCTTGCTATGATGATTGCGTGGCAAGGCGACCAAAGCGACGCTGGGGTGAATACCAACCTGTTGCCGCCAAACAAATCCCACATAGGAACCAGATGATGATCGAAGCCGGTTCTGGTACGGTCGGAGTCGAACCGCCGCTCACAGTGATCTGAGGACCAATGGCGGATTCGATAGGTACAAGATTGCCGATGCTATCGGCCAACTCAGTAAAAAGTCCGAATGGCACGTTGAAGTTTCCACTGTTTGCCGAAGCTGCAACGCTGTACGAAACCCGCGCCAATGCGAATGTGTCCCCGGGGGCAACGGTCACGTCGGAAAGATCGTCGGTCGCATCGAATGCGATGAATCCCGTGTTGGGGAACGGATCAAAAGACAGCGGCGCTCCGCTAGCGTCCGCGAAGCTGTTCCCGGCAAAGATGTATGGATTCGTCGTGCCGGTATTGACCGCATCGCTGAACTGAATTCCAGATGACGGGGAAATCGAAATGTCGAATGTGAATGCCGATACGGCGAACGACGTGCCACCCGCCAGTTCGGTGTTGGTCAGCTCAATATTCAAACACGCCGGTGCCGCCCGCCGAGGCGCTTGAGTTGGTTCCGGACAGTATCAAGCCGGCATCGCAGGAATTACCTGCCTGGAAGCAGAATGCCAGGGCACAAGCCAACAGCTTGGGCAACAAGTTAGGTCGCATGTCTCTTTCTCCGAGTGGTCAAATCATGAAGTGTTAAGATGGTACTTGCTTACCAATCAGGGCAGGCGACGGCCTATCCGACCGTGGAAGATTCGATAGTCATTCAGATCATAGTCACCGTCGCCATCCATATCAGGACCTGACATCAACATTCCTTGACGGACCCTGTTTCTGAGCGAGACCAGATCCTGAACGTTCACGATGCGGTCACCATTTAGATCCCCGAGGAATTTGTGGAAATCATGCTCGTAGACGCCGTCCATGATGCCATCGGTATCCAGGAGGGCGGCGTCCAACGCGGCGTTCTTGATTTCTGCCGCGTCCATCTGAAGCGCGTAATCACCGTCTGCGAGCAGAGACAGGTTGCTCCCACCAAATCCGTCGACCGTCAAGTCAATCGTGAGCTTGTTGGAGGCGGCGTCCCAGGCGAAGTGGTCGAATTGGGTCAAGTCAATCGCCTGTTGGGCCCCCGCGATACGAACCACATTGGCGATATCCCCGGACGCGATCAGCTGAGGGATGTTTGTCGCCTGATCGAAGAAGACATCGATCGTGGTGACGTTGGATCGCTGGACATCGCCATCGTTGACCACCACGTCCAAGACCAAAACCGGCGGCACCGGTTGATCGACATCGATGAGGATCGTCGCGATGTTCGAAACCAGATTCTCGGCATCGGAAACCGTGTAGGTCAACGAATCCTGCCCAGAGAAGGTGGGGTTCGGCGTGTAAGTGATCTCCCCGGTAGCCGCGTTGATGCTCGTCGTGCCGCCCGAGGGTGGCTGGACGATCGTGACCGACCCGGGGACAAGTTGGCCTTCGGGATCGGTGTCGTTATCCAGGACATCGATCACGACTGGGCCTCCCGTCGACGAGCCCGAGTCATCACGGGCGGTGGGAGGCTGTCCAGTCACGGGGCCGCCACCTCCTCCGGCACCAGCCCTCAAGTTGGCCAAGAAGACACCGCTATCAAGAAAATTATCCCCTGCGTCAGCGATCGCAAACTTGATCGTATGACGTCCCGGCGAAATGGGTACGTTGGTCGACAAACGCGGCGTCAGCCCGTCGTATTCGATCGTATTGAAGTCGACCACCGTCTTTCCACTTGTCGCCGGGTCGGTCGTGTCCTCCGGTTCCGTATTGTTGAGTGTGAAGAAGTTGTTGTTGACCGTCAGCGGATTGCCGGCGACATCGAAGGCAACTTGAACGCCATCGACATAGACGCCAAACACGTCGTTGAAGGAGCCCACAAACTCTGGAAACTCTTCGGAACCAAATATCAGATCGAACTGAAGCGATCGGTCCTCATTACCGGCGAGATCGAAATCGAACTGGAGCACGTTGGCATCAAACGTGGGAAAATTTTCAATCAGCGCGGTGAGATCGGAATCGCCTGGACCTCCAAGACTAGCGCTCTCGCCGCCACTGTCGTTGCCGTCGGCGATCGCAGCCCCACCGCTAGTCAAAAGCACGCCATCGTTCATCGCCAGGGACAAACCACTGCGAGGATCATCCAGCGCGAAACCAGCGAACGTGCCCCCTTGAGAGGCGCCACCTACGTAGCTGATCGAGCCGGGCACCACGGTGATCCCAGGGGCATCGGTCAGCAGGGCGTCCACGAGGACCGACGGATCCTGTTGTCCCAGGGGCGTGACCTGGAGAGGCGGATAAACATTGATCGTGGCGGTGGCTTCGTTCGAAACCGCGCCGCCGTTGTCCAGCACGGTGTAAGTGAAGGTGTCATTGCCAATGAATCCGGCATTGGGCGTGTAATTCACGGCGCCGGTGGCGGGATCAAACACGGCACTACCATTCGCCGGGCCCGAAGTCACACTGACGGAAGTGAGATCGATCGCGCCATCGGGATCGAAATCGTTGAGTAGAACCGGTACCGCTACCAACGTCCCCGCCCGAGTAATCGCCCGATCATCGTTGGCGATGGGAGGATCGCCTGGGTCGACCTCGATTTGGCCAATAATCTGAACACTTCCAACCGAATCTATTCTGACTAGATCCAATGCGAAGTCTTGCACTTGGTCCGGTCCTTCAAAAGGCTCACTACGAATGCGTTGTTCAGAGAGGACGAGTAGCGAGCCGCTCAAATCAATGCTCTCGGCATGCGCGGAAAACGCTTGGTTGACGCCGTAAACATCTATGCCTAACCCGTCGGTCGAACCGACAAAGAAGATCTGTGCACCAGGCGGTATATTCAACTCTGTCGTCAGCAACTCGTCGACGTTTCCTGAACCCAAGTCAACCAGACGCGGGAAATCGTCTGGTTCGCAATCAATAATTCCAAAAAAGGCTTGCTGCAAGAAGACATTGCTCTCTTGAATTCCTCCCAATCTCATAGAGACTGATCCCTGTTCGAGCTCGATTTCACGCGGAGGGCTCCGTCTAAGCCCATTTGCGGCGTCGGGATTTGAATCTCTTGAGCTACCGACTGCGAACGCGAGACGCTCTGAGTCTGTTTGCGTTGCTGCACCTCCAATTTGAGACGCAAAAATATTGAGTTCCAGGGGCTGGCTTGAAAAGGCGGCGCACAGTGTCTAAGAAGCGCGTCTGCTGACATTATTAACAACGGATCGTTTGATTGACGGGTCGCGTTGTATATGTGCGAAAGCCCGAAAGTATGCGCGATTTCGTGAGCAACGACTACGGATACATAATCTGATATCTCAGTCAATGAGGCAGTGCTTGGGTCACTTATCTGCTCAACAAAGCCTCTAAATATGTTATCTACGTATACGGCACCAACATCGCTTGCAGATGAGTTAAAGAGATCGTGAGGTGCAATGCCTTCAACCCTTGATGGGTTGAAATCGCCAAACGGACTGTCGCCAAGAAAGATGCGAGTAACTGGACCGCTTGAAGGAAAGCGCATCGCCCTGTTTTCCAAGAATGCGTAGATTCAGCCCCAGTAAATCTAGGTCGCCGGCCTCGTCTCTCGCTGCGGTAAACCGTATGCGAGTTGAATCAACAATGCTGTCCTTAATCAACGAAATATTTGCCTGCAAGTCGAGTCGATCCGGCGCCAACACAGAGAATACAGTCGCGATATCTCCCTGCCATTGAGGCAGAGGAGCCCCAATTGCATCGAACAGCGTCTGCGTTGTGCTATCGAGTTCAAAATTCGATACCGGGTCAAAATCCAAGAACACCACTTGCTGCGGCGTCGCGCGATCACCGCCTGGCCGGATTCGGTGCGTATCCAGAAGGCAAGGTCTCCACGATCACGACTGTTAATTGGATCGAAGATACCGATATCAGTTACTTGCCCCGACACTAACTCTTGTTCAATCCCATTGAGTTCACCATCGCCGTTCAAGTCGTTGAAGACGCTGCTGCTAGTTGTCATCACCGTGACAATTTCGTCAGTTGTAAACGATCTTAGATCGAGCCATCGTGTGTAGAGGCCCTCTTGTCCGCTACGTGAACCCATGAACGCTACCGTAATACCACCCAGTGAATCCGTTCCGTTGGTAGAGCTTAAACCAACGCGAGTGTCACGGAATCCACTGAATCCGTCATCCGATCCTGCTATCCGAAGGATTTGACGTCCTTCTGACGTATTGACGCTTGCGAATATCCCTTTACCTCCTCCTATCGATCCTGCAAGTGTCGAAGCCGGATCAAGGTCGCCATAGAAAGTCACGATTTGACCATCATCGCTGACACCTGATTCTCTACCCAACTCAGTGAATCCCATTCCACTGTTCGCGATCACCTGGGCACCTGTGAAAGACAATCCAGGACTCAATAATACGATGGGAGAATCGGCGTTGGTGCCGGTCTTGACGACGACTTCCCCCGTATCAGCGATGGCTGGGCGGAGAGAAGTCAGTTGCGGAAATACCAAATCGCCATTGTCCGCTCCAAAGAACAAATCACCTTCGATTGGTGGTGTTTCAAGTCCCACTAAAGTGCTGTCTGTCAGAAGAGAGGAGAAGACAAGATTGTTATCAATGCTCCCGAATTCAGCAGAAATATTGTTATTGATGCTAGAGCGACTGACGATTGCGTCATAGTCGTCCGTTGGGAATCCGAAGATATCGGTGCCCACGCCTCCCGTCGCGATAGTCTGGAAGTCCCCAGTGCTGTTGCCGTTATACAGTCGCTGAATGAAAGTGCCGATCTGTGGTCCGATACGTTGCACTCTGGCTGAAATGAAAGCCGCTTTTGGGGACAGGCAAGAACTGCAGGGGAACCACGTAAAGCACTTATTTTTGCTTAGCCTCTCATTCTCGCCATTTTGTGCAATTCCTGCTCAGCGCAGCACCCTAGTTTGTCGCTCTCCGAAGGCGTGTCGAGAGCTGGGAAGCGGGTCGAAGACTCAGACCTTGGAGGTCGTAGCGGGCGGAGGATCGACGGACTTGGAAGTCCATCGTACGTTGCTGGATAGGCGTACGGTTGTTGGATCGGCGGCTAGTGCACCCAGTGGAGGACGTTTCGGATCACGGACCAACGGGGCTCGGGGGCTCGTTGTGATTTTCCCAGAATCCAGTGTTCGTAATACTCGCGAAAGGTGCCGTCCTTTTGCCGCAGCTCGATCCAGTGATTCAGGAAGCTGCGCGTCTCACCATCTTCCCGTCCGCTGATCGCGTAGAACAAAGGGAGTTTGACTTCCAGCTGACGTGGAATCGTGACCTCGTGATTTGGATAGAGCAGCGTAAAGGCGGAGCCACTTTCCGCGCTAATCAGCAAGGCGTCCAAAGATAGGTCTTCATCTTCAAAGAAGTCGCGGTTGTTGCGGATCACGATGAGCTCGGCGTCGGGTAACGCCTGCTTCAAACGGGCCACAAAGCCTCGGCTCAGGTCGACAAGTCCGATTCTCAGTGATTCAATCTCTCGGATCGTCTTCAATGACTTGAACTCACGTACTCGATAGTCGGGTACGACCAGGCCAAGGTTCACATCCATGTAGCTGTTGGAGTGCTGCATGGCCTCGGATCGCTCCAGCGTTCCGGCCAGTCCCGACATCACAAAATCAAAGTGATCGGCACGAAGCTGATCAACAAGCGTGGCACGGTCAAACCGCACAAACTCGATGGAAACGCCAAGATCACGTGCCAACGCATGTGCCAGATTCACGTCAAAACCCACCAGCTCCTTTTCGACATTGAAGAAAGCGAATGGCAACTTGTCTTCGTTGAATCCGATTCTCATGATGCCACGGCGTCGAATTCGCTCGATCACCGTTTCACCCGGTCGACGTGTGACTGGATTGGGAGACGGCGTGGTAATCACAATTGAATCGACGGGACTCTCGATGAGCTGGATATTGGCAAGGACCTCTGCCTTGGATTCGATCGAGCCGGAGGAACGCTCCAGCACGTTCCCTGCCATGACGATCACAAGAAGCGTGCACAAGATGCTAGTCGCTAGAAACTTCCCTGCCGCCATCAGTACATTGTCCAGCAAGCCTCTCAGGACGGCGAGGGTCATCAACACAAGGGCAACGAGATGCATCACCCCCACCGCATCGCCGACTCGCTCGCCGGCGACGCCTGCCAACAAGAACAACTGAAACATGTCATGCGGCAGGTGCATTTCGTCGAGCAGAAATGGAATCGCAATCAAAGGTCCGCCAAAATAGGAGGCCACACCGGACAGCAGGAATGCGGGGTACTCCACCGATTTCATCTCGTTTCCGAAGAACCAAGAGACGAACGGAATGAACAGCATGCTCAGCAGCTTGCCGGCGTGCGGAAACGCGTAGGCGGTCGCATAAAGCAATTCCAGCTCTTGTCTTTCCTCCTTGGACAGATGATTCGTTTCGCTCAACAGTCGTTCTGTGTTCTGGATCAGCATCGGCAGAACGATGATCAACTTGCCGGTGGCGAACGCAGTGACCATGGGCTCCCTGGCAATTCGCCAGAGCTGTCGATAGGTCAGCGGAGTGAAGGAGGTCACGAGCAAGGGAAAGATGACAAACCCGAGAAGGAACGCACCGAAGCTATAGAGAATGAGGTAAGCCTGTAGCCGCCCCGCCTCGTCCAGTGAGATCGTTCCGGCCGTACTGGCGGCAATGGAGAAGACCCCGATCGGAGCTAGCTTCGTGATGAATCCGGCGACACGCAACAGCACCGTGGATGCCACTTGAAGTTGCGAGATCATCGCCTCGCGATTTGGAATGGTCGCAAGCGCGGCACCCATGCAGATACAAAACAAGACGATCGCCGGGACGTGATTATTGGCCAGTGCCGTGAAGATGTTGGAGGGGACGAAAAGAGAGAGAATATCGAGCTTCGTGGCCGGGTCGATCATCGCCATACTAAAGAAGGATCCCCCGTCCGATGCCGGCAATGCGGAGGGAAGGAAGAAGATGACACAGAGCGTCAAGCCCCACAACAGCAACAGGACGCCTCCGCCCACCACCGCCAAACGACGCGTCTTGTGCAAGGACAGACGACCAAGGTTGGCGATCAGCGAGGTTGCAATGAAGGGCAACACCGTCATCCGCAGCAAGCCGACAAATGCATCGCCAATGAACGACAAGAATGCACAGTACTCGCCGAAGAAGATCCCCGCCAGGATCCCAAGAATCAACGCAGCCACCACGAACGCAGCCACATGGTCGTTCCAGAATCTCCAGAACGACGGTTTCCCCTCGGTGGAGGGCGCACGCTCGCCAAGTGAATCGGAAACGGCCATGGACTGGATCGTCGCAGTCTGGTTGATCAAAAACGAAGAAGCGACAAATTCTAACCCGCGGTCCGGTTTAGGGACATGACAATCGAAGGAATGAAGGTAGATCTGATGCAAGGCTTCATACCGTAGGCGAGTCTCTCCGAGACTCGCACGAACTGCAGCCAAGCTGCATGTGTCCGCCTTGGAAATGCGGACCTACCTGCGCACGAACTGCAGCCAAGCTGCATGTGTCCGCCTTGGAAATGCGGACCTACGTGAGAGGTGTCGAGCAGGAAATCCTAACGTTCGATGCAATACAGATGATCAACACCACGGATGAAGAACTGTCCGTCTGAGACTGCCATCGATGCGAGACATTTCTCCTCGAGATCGTTTCTGGCGATTTCCTTGTACTCGTCTCCCGGTTGCAAGACAAGCGTCACACCGTCCTCCGATAACACATAAATGCGTCCGTCAGCAAAGACAGGTGAGGCCGAGTGGTTTCCTTCGAGTCGCTTCAGCCAAACGATTTCGCCTGTCGCTTCCTCCATGCAGTGGAGAATGTTCTCGCGCGAAATCGTGTAGAGGTAAGGCGACACCAGCAACGGAGATGGCAAGGCGGGAACGCCACGCTTCTGCTCCCAAACAATATGAGTCTCTGTGACATCTCCCTGGCCGCCCAGTCGAATCGCTCGAATCGTCGGTTCTTCAAAGCCTGATGATGTGAAGATCACTTCATCTCCGATCACCGGTGACGGGGTCACTCCTTCACCTTGACTGTAGATCGACCAAACTCGTCGACCGGTCGTCGCATCAAAGCCCTGCACCCGATCACCGCCGGCGCTGATGATTTGCTCGCCCTCCTCGACAACAATGGGTGTGACGTGGCCGACTCTTGACTGGCCGCGTGTTCCTTTCCAACGAACTTCGCCCGTTAACTTGTCATAGGCCATCACCACGGCTTGGTCCCAAGGCTGTTTCCAACCCAATGTCTGCTCCTCTCG
Source organism: Pirellulaceae bacterium (assembly GCA_963767665.1). Lineage (GTDB taxonomy): Bacteria > Planctomycetota > Planctomycetia > Pirellulales > Pirellulaceae > Rubripirellula. The sequence goes on along the minus strand of CAVYFC010000008.1, from coordinate 236,500 downwards.
ACTGCTACCATCGAAAGGCATCACGAGTAGGTCGCCGACAAGCACCGGGGACGCGCCGAGGCCATGAAGACTGTGAAAGTCAACTTCGGTGTTTTTCCAAATCAGGGATCCGGTGAAATCCACGGCCACGACAGCGCCATCAGAAAAGACGGCATAGACTCGTTCCCCGTCTGTCACGGGAGTGGGGGTCGCGTAGGAGTTCTGTGCACGCTTTGCTCCCGGTTTCTGTCGATGCACTTCGACGTTCCAAAGGATCTTGCCCTGTTCCCGATCAATGCTCACGACGTGGCAGGACTCGCCATCCTCGGTGGCAGTGGTCACGAAGACACGATCCTCGAAAACAATTGGCGACGACCAGCCCTCACCGGGGATCGCGGTCTTCCAACGGACGTTCTGCGTCTTGGACCAGCTGACCGGAAGGTTGGTCTCGGTTGAAACCCCTTGGCCGTTGTCACCTCGAAACCTGGTCCAATTCTCTGCCGTCGACGAACGACAAACGCATAATGCCAAAGTCAAACTGAGATGAATGACGACCGAATTGATGTTTCGCACCACCGTAGCTCCAAAAAGCAGTGACCAGATTTCTCTATCTGCGTCGGTCGAGCTTCCACGGCCGACGCGAGTCTCGTTCGTCGTAGTCTACCGGTCGAGTAGCAAGCGCGGGGAAGTTCTGACGGGCCAACCATGGATTTTGCTCGCGTGCAGGTCTCGGCTGGGTATCGACTGCGCATTGAGTTCCATCTGGCATTTTCCAGATGGAGCAATCGTTGTGACGCCGAGAAGGAAATGCCACGAACCGCAGCGAAGCTGCGACTGTCCGCCTTGGAAATGCGGACCTACGTGAGTTCGAACCGCAGCCAAGCCTGGGTCTTTCCGCATGAAAATGCGGACCAATGGTCGGACCAGTCGATCTGTCCACAACCCAATCGAGTTCAACGCTCCCGGCCAGGCATCCGCTAGTCCAAGGCGAAGCGGCACATTAGATTGATTCTCACTCCTGGTGCTCGCGGATGTTTCCGCAGCACAGCAAAGTATGACTGCCTTGGTGAGAAGGAAGCAGGATCGATGGCCGATTCCGATATCAACCCAGTGAACGTACGCGATTACATCGGCGCGAAAAGTCGGCGCGAGGCGATGTCCAGATTCGTTGCCGCTCATCCAGGGCTCAAGGCGATTTATCGCGCCGGCCCTCAGGATGATGGAAAGGCTGGCTGGATCAATGCAATCCGCGACCAGCATAGCCCAGCCTACCGCCTGCTTTTCTACCTGGATCGACTACCGATCGCAGAAGAGTACCGGCAGATGGATTTGCACGAACTCTTTTTCGGAGCCTACGACGAACATGCGGATCCCAATTTCCAGCGTGTTCTCTTCACGACCACGGGTGCCGTGAACTTGCTTCGCGAAGATCTACCCGATGAGACGTTTGCTACGGCGCTCTCGACGGACTCGTTGGAGGTCGTACCGCTTTCGATGGAGAGGGACTTGCGCATCGAGCATCTGCTCAAGGAAAGGCTCGCCTACATCTGCGCGTTTGACGGCGAGCGCCAAGGCCTTTGGATCCTGAGTTTGAAAGACTTCCACGAGATTTATGTGATCAAAGAGAAGCATGAGATTCAGGTACGCGACGAAGAGAGAATCATCGTGGGCGACACCCGCATCCTTCGTCCGTTCTTGCTCCGTTACGTTATCAAGCGCGTTGGGCATGTGTCGAGAGATCCATCGGAGGCAGCAGGAAGGATTCTGGACAAGTGATTGGTTGTCGATCGTAGAAGAGGACGAAGCCTCGTCTCCGGTTCGTACGATGGGATTCCAAGCCCGTCGATTCTATCTTCCAATTCTCGACGGGCTTGGAAGCCCATCGTACGGGTCAGTCGCGCATTGTGTTGCACCGCAACCCGGATCCCTGAGGTGGCCACGTCATCAGATCTTCAAAAAGATCTTCTTCCGATACATCCACCAGATGGGGAGAAAGACGATCGCTGTGTAGGCGAGCGCCCACAGCAGCGACACGAAGGTTCGGTCGAGTCCCAGGCCTTCGAGCCCATCCATGAACCCACCTTTGATGGTCCGACCCTCGCTTCCCATTGGAATGGTAAAGAGGTCGCCAATGGTACCGTGGATCACGTAGGCGGTGATGGCATTGGCACCGAAGACTTGAGGGACATAGATCCAACGCGTCCAGCCTTTGATGTCCAGCATCCAGATCAACGCGCCCAACGTCATGCTGGCCAGGCCAGCGGTGTACATCACAAACGAACTGCTCCAGAGGTTTTTGTTGAAGGGAAAGAACCAGTCCCAGATCAAACCCATCGTCATTGCAAAGAATCCGCCCAGCAGCAGCGTGAAGCACTGATCGCTTCTCTCCTTCTCCGTTACCAACACGTGTCCTGCCATCATGCCCAAGATTCCGGTGGCAATCGCGGGAAAGGTGCTCAAGAAACCTTCCGGGTCCCACGACCTCTCATACAGTCTGCCCGGTACGAGCGTTCGATCGAGCCAGGCTTCCAAGTTGACACCGGGTTGGAAGTTCGCCGCAATGAAGGAATCGCTGATCTGCGTCAGGCCAGCGACTGCCATCGTGCCATGTGCGCTGATGACTTCCCCGTTTACCAGGGCGCTCGGATTACCTCATCGATTGGCACCGGAACCCATGCCATGATCAGCCAATAACCGACCAAAAGGATTCCGGCGATCCATGCCTGACGTTTCCAATCACTGTGAAGAAACATCAGGGAACAGACCAGGAAGACGATGGCGATGCGCTGCAGAACTCCCGGGATTCGGAGACTGGCAAAATCAAATGAAGGAAACAATGCCAGGAATAGTCCCAGAGAGAAAATCATGGCCGTACGCGCGTAGATCTTTCCATGCATCGATCGTGGCGCATCTCCGCGGTTCAATCGTTTGGTGTAGGCCAGAACAATGGAAACCCCAACGATGAACAGGAAGAATGGAAAGACCAGATCCGTGGGAGTGATGCCGTTCCAGCTGGCGTGACGGAGCGGCGGATAGATGAACCCCCAATCCCCAGGGTCATTGACCACGATCATGCCGGCGATCGTGAGGCCACGCAGCACATCAAGCGATAGCAGTCGCTGGCTGACAGATGAAGTGTTCGACACGGCCGGGTCTCTAAGAGGACGGTAAGTGGAACCGCATCGTTAGCGGTGCATCCATGGAGTGCTTGCGGGTTGGTCGGTTTTCGCTCTGCGAAAGTGCGTAGCTTCCGAAGTTAGGTTGTGAAGAAATTGACAGGCCTGGCCGCATCTCCAAGGCGGATATCCGCTGCTTTGCTGCGTTGATTACGAGTCTCGGAGCGACTCGCCTACGGTAAGCCTACCACCGGGCTAATCAGCGGTGGTAGGCTATGGTTTCCCTCGTTCTGCTTCCTTGAACCAATCAGTTTACCCGTGGAGGGGTTGTTGTGCAGCGTTGGCTGATGCTGGGACTGGTCGCCCTCATGGCATCGTTCGCGGTTGCGGAGGATCCAAGGTTGGCGCCGCTGCCGCGACGGGTCCCATCGCCAGATGACAACCCAACGACGTCCGGCAAGGTTGAGCTTGGTAAGAAGCTTTTTTTCGAGCCCAGACTCTCGGGCAACAATGACATGAGCTGCGCCACGTGTCACCTTCCCGACAAGGCGTTCGGCGATGGACGGGCATTGTCACCGGGCGCTGGAGGCAAGCTGCTCGAGCGGAACACGCAGTCCTGTCTGAACGTTGGCTTCTATGATTCGTACTTTTGGGATGGTCGAGCCTCTAGTCTTGAGGAGCAAGCACTCATTCCAATCGAGTCACCCGACGAGATGAATCAGGATTTGGATCAGCTTGTGATGGAGATCGGTGCCGTCCCTGGCTATGTCGCCGAATTCAAAGAGGTCTTTGGTGCCCTGCCCGACCGAGATTCGATCGCCAAAGCGCTTGCTGCATTTCAGCGGACGCTGGTGACGGGGCCATCCCCTTTTGATCGTTATCTTGATGGGGACAGGGACGCACTTTCGGCGGACGCCAAGCATGGACTCGAGTTGTTCCAAGGTGAGGCGGGATGCATCGAGTGTCATCATGGTCCGCTGCTAAGTGACGGTAAATTTTATCGACTTGGTGCGTCGTTTCGGGATGAGGGGCGAGCCAAGATTTCTGGCGATCAAGAAGACCGCTACCGCTTCCGCACGCCAACTCTGCGCAACGTCGCCGAGACCGCACCCTACATGCACGATGGATCGAAGAATACTTTGGAAGAAGTCGTGACCTTCTACTATCGTGGGATTCCGCCAGTCGGGCCCGGTGGCTTGCGGCCCGACGCATTTGCACTCACCGGTCAGAGTTTTTCGGACATCGATGCGATCGTCGCATTTCTCAAATCCCTATCCGGGAAGCTACCCGAGATCACACCTCCCGAGCTCCCTTGACTACCGTAGTCGAGTCTCTCCGAGACTCGCAATCAACGCAGCCAAGCTGCGGATGTCCGCCTTGCAAATGCGGACCTACAGTAGGGCGAACCAAAAACTCATGGCCGCTCCGAAACTTGCACTGAACGCATCAGCCGAGCTGCCGGTGTCCGCTCTGGAAATGCGGATCTACAATGGCCTGCCTCGGTCGCGTCGAGACTGATTCAATTCCTCTCCCTATCCGAGATGCTGTTCCCCATGAATCTGCTTGAAACTTTCTATCGCTGCTGCTTGCGCATGTTCGTCCTACTTGGGGTAGCAAGTTCGCTGCTCGGAGGACCGCTTCAAGGGCAAAGCAGCGAATCGGACAAGCCGCTGATGGCTTACGTGGGTACGTTTAGCTCTCCCTTGCGTGACACGTTGCCAACTCAGGTTGATTTGCCACCGGGCAACGGTCGCGGAATCCATCTCTTCCACATCGATCGTCGCAGTGGCGCAATGGAGCCTGCTGGGATTTACGAATTAGGGACGAGCCCGAGTTGTCTGGCCGTGAATGCCGCAGGAACCCGGCTCTATAGCGCCAACGAGACCGCTCGCGTGGGAGAGGATCGGGAGGGCACGGTCAGTGCGTTTGCAATCAATCGAGAGGACGGCCAACTGACGTTGCTCAACACCGTTCGTTCCGGCGGCGCCGGTCCAACCTATGTCAGTATCCATCCATCAGGACGCTTCTTGTTAGTGGCAAACTACTTTGGTGGCTCTGTGGCAGTTCTGCCAATTCAGTCCGACGGTTCGCTGGGTCCGGCCAGCGACATCAAGCAAGACGACGGCGAGATTGGTCCCACAACGGCCAAGCATGCGCCGCCAGGAAGCTTTGCGTTCAGTGGGCACGACCGCACGCATGCGCACATGATTCGGTCGGATCCCTCTGGCCGCTTCGTGATGCATGTCGACCTTGGTTTGGATCGGATTTACATCTGGAAGTTTGACGAAGAAACGGGAGTGCTCGTCGCAAATGAGCCCCCCTTCGTTTCCTTGCCACCAGGCGACGGGCCACGACATTTTGACTTTCACCCCAATGGCCGCTGGCTCTATTCCATTCAAGAAGAAGGGTCAACGATCGTGTTGTTCGACTACGATGCCAGCCAGGGAAACCTGTCAGCACGTCAAACGATATCGAGCTTGCCGCCCGAGTTCGCTGGTAGCAATTTCTGCTCGGAGATCCTCGTGTCGGCTGATGGCAAGTTTGTCTACGCCGGGAACCGCTTGCACGACAGCATCGGGATCTTTGCGATCGGACCCAATGGAGTTCTGACGCATGTGGGGGACGAATGGACCCGCGGTGACTATCCCCGCAGCTTCACGTTGGATCCGACTGGCGACTATCTCTATTGCTGCAACCAGCGAGCCGACCACATTTCGGTCTTCAAGATCAATCGCGGTGATGGTGGTCTGGCGTTTACCGATCATTACGCCCCGGTCGGTAATCCATCGCACCTTGTCTTCGTCGATCTCGCCAAGCCAGAGTGAGCTCCGTCGGCGGCGCTGACCGCATCGTTGACACGGGCTTCGGCGAAAAGATATCGAATGCCCGTTCCATTACCAAGGTTGACGCATCGGCAGGCGACGGTGAGAGTTCGATCATGGTGGGAAACCAAACGATCATGGTCGGCCTCGATCATGCGGACGAGCTTCGCAGCCTATTGATGAAGAATGTCCGCGCATCACAGTCCGCCGGACTCGGTGATGACCTGGATCGGTGCGCTGCGGAAGGTTGGGTGCCAGCTGATCTGGAGTTGCTTGCCGCCATTCTCGGGGAGGTGAAGATGCTTCGGAACGCGAGCTTCAAGGAATCCGACGAAAATGACACCTCGAAGTGCCGCCAAGTCGCCTTCTTGCACGATCGTACTTGCAAGAGACTGCGTGGCGTGAGAGACAACCTCAATGGTTCCAGACGTAGATACTGCCGTCATACGATCCCGCAGCCATGGACTTGCCATCTGGCGACAGACAGACGGTGAGGATCGTTTCCTGCGGCCCATATCGTTCGTCCAACAGTTCCAGATCGGGAACACTCCACGTCCGGATCACTCGTTCGCGACCGCCTGTCACTAGCAACTTTCCGTCGAACGAGAAGGCTGCGTCGAACAGCGCGCTTCGGTCGGCGGCTACCGATCGAAACTGCTTCCCCGTTGCAATCTCCCACAACGCGAGTTTGCCATCGCTTGACGACGAGGCCAGCCACTTCCCGTCGGGCGAGTACTCCACCTGATAGATCATTCCCTTTGTAGGGAGCAGTGTTTCCGACTTCTTTGGATCCGAGACGCTGCAGATGCGAATCAGGTCTCGGGTACCACATGCCAGCGATTGCTGGTCCGGTGAGAATGCGGTCGAGAAGAAGGATTCGGAGTGGGGCGTTGACCACACTTCCCCTCCCTCTTTCCAAAGCTGAATGTGCGCGCCCACGGTTGCGATGAATCGCCCATCGGGAGAGAACGTCACATCGAGCATCGGATCACGGTGGCTTTCAAGGACCCATCGCTTGGTACCCTCGTCGATGTTCCAGACGATCGTCGTGCCGTCGCCACTGCACGTGGCCAAGAAAGCTCCGTCCGGAGAGAAGGCAATGCGAAACACTTGATCTTGATGACCGCGTAGCGTCGCCACCGCGCGTCCCTCGGACACGTCCCAAAGCTTCACGGTCTTGTCGTAACTGCCCGACGCCAACCAGCGACCATCGGGTGAGAAGGCAAGATCGTAAACAGCATCTGCATGCCCCTTGAGCTCCACAGGCAGCTCCACAGGTTGATCGGCGAGACAGACCCCCACCCCGGCGGTGGTCAAGCAGAATACCGCCCAAACAATCCCTGACATCGAATTTAGCCGCAAACTCATGTTCGTACCTCGTCTCGCTTGAAGTCGAGCAAGCGTTGTGCCAGAAACGACGACGAGCTCACTTCCTACAGAGAAACGCCCATGTTTCCAATCAGATTCATGGGTTGGACTGTCGGAATTGTCGCCCAAGGCAAGATTCAAAAGGCAACCCCAGGACGATCTGTCGGCGACTGTATCAATTGGGCGCGCTTTCGATGCGGCGTGAGCTCTGGCTTTCGGTGTTGGTGGTGGTAACATAGCGGTGTCGTCCTTCGACGTTGATCCAGGTTTCAACGCGGCGGGCGGTTCTTTTTTCGAGGCCTGCTTGTCTCCCCGCGTTCTGTTGGTCAATGGTTCGCCCTCTGGGAAGCATGGCAATACGGCTCATGTACTGGGGCAGATTGCCGTCCATTTGCAGCTTGGTGCCGCGGTGGAATCGCTTGTCCTGATGGATGGGCACGACCCAAACCTCTTGGAGGCACGGGTCCGCGAAAGCGATGGATTTGTTTTTGCAACCGGCACGTATTGGGACAGCTGGGGATCGCCACTACAACGATTCTTGGAGAGCCTGACGTCGATCGAGGCAAGCGACGCCTGGCTCGGTAAACCTGCGGCGGTACTGGTGACAATGCACAGTGTCGGCGGAAAGGGAGTCCTGTCGCGGCTGCAAGGTGTCCTCAATACACTCGGCCTGCTCCTTCCACCGTTGACCGGCTGGGTCTACTCGGCCGCTGCGCAAGCTGCAATCGCAAGACTGGAAAGCCGACATCATGGCGACCTGGATCCGGCCATGCTCGTGCAGGCCATGATCGCGGAGGACTTGTGGCGGCTTGCCGATTTGGAAATCGTTGCCCACAACCTGCTCGCAGCCCTCTATCGAACGAACAACTGGAAAGCATGGTCGGTGGACCGCGAAGCTTTTGATGTTCGCTGGATCGAGCTCATGGCGATGGCGACAGATCACGATGCTGAGGGAATCCTGGAAGAGCCTCCCGGTACCTCGTCGTGACTTCAGTTCGATCCATCACAATCTCGACCTCAGAGAATCATCGGCGGGTCGCTCGTGCTATAAAGGGGATTGGAACCACCCGGCCCAAGCCCGAATTCTCGTCATCCCCGGAAGAGGCGGCAATGATATGGGGGCAATGATAGATCGTTCCGCCACAGGAGACTGATTTCCATGCAAGTTCTCTCCGATCGGTTGCTTAGAGTAGCACGACTCTCCGAGTCGTCAATCGCCGAGAGAATCGACTCGGAGAGTCATGCTACTTTGGTATGGAATCACGAGGCTCGACGTGAATAGAAACAATGTGAAAACGCGATCGACAAGCATGGCTGACCGCAAAACCGCTCAGTTTGAGCAGCTAGTCCATGTGCCAATGGCATGAAGAACAAAAATGAAGTCACCATACATTCCGTGCAAGGCCGTCGTATCCACACTCTTGTGTCTGCTCATCGTGACGCATGCATCAACGAAGACGCGGGCGCAAACGTCAACCGCTGAGCCGATTGAGGTCACGAGATTTTTTCCAGGTAGCTATGTCACCGATGGCTCGGTCAGCTACCAGACGCAAATTCAAAAGGCCATCGATTCGGCCGCTCCGACCGGCGGCGAGATCGTATTTGCGCCGATGACCTATCGCATTTCGGATGCCGCCGGGTTGCGCGTTCACTCCAACCTCATGCTCCGAATGGAGGGTGCGACTTTCCTCCTTGACGATCAATGCGCTGCGGACGGGCAGCTCTTCCTCGGACAAGATGTCAACGACCTGCGATTTCAAGGGGGAGCGATCGTCGGAAGCAACGAGGTGTGGCCTGAAGGCGTCAATATCCGTGGGATTCATCTCATAGGAGAGTGTGGGAACATTCACATTCAGGGCATGCAGATTCGGGACCTTTCGAGTAACGGGATCGGTATCTTTGCTGCGGACGCCGATCATCCCGCCACCGAGATCCGAGTCGTCGACACGATCATCGAGAACTGTTCCAACAAATACGGCGACTACCAAGCCTCGGCGAATCGCGGGCCGGAGAAGGGCTCGAAGCGCGAGGATCAAGGACTTCTCGCCATGTACCACGTCCATGACTTCTCCGTGCGGGGCTGCCGACTGGAGGACTCCCGCTCAGACGGCACCCACTTTTACTTCTGCCGTCGGGGGCAGTTCAACGACAACCGCGTCTACAGAGCGAAGATGGGCGGCTACTTTCTCGAGAGCTGCAGCCACATCCTCGCGGCTAACAACATCATCCGTGACAATGGCTCCCGCGGCGTCACGATCGAACGGGGCAGCCAGTTCTGTACGCTCAATGGAAACACGATTACCGGCAGCGGTCGCGAGGGACTTTGGATTCCCGACTCGCTCCGTTGTGTCATCACCGGCAACATCTTCTCGCTCAACGGTCGCAAATCGAACGGTGAGGAGCGGCGAACGATCTGGAACCCCAACATCACCATCAACCAGGCCCGCGGTGACATTCTCAACACACCCACCGCGCATTACGTCATCTCGGACAACCTTATCGAGACCGATCAGCACCAGATCGCCGCGATCCGCGTCGACACACGCTCAGAAACGGACAATATCCTTATCCAAGGAAACCTGATGATCGGCGACAACCGGCGAATTCTCGTTGAAGGCCCCGACCAGCAGGCCGTTACAATTCACCAGAATTCCGGCGCCGAGACTACACGCGTCACAAGTGATGATTAGGGTCAGCAATGATTAGAGTCAGCAATGATTAGGGTCAGCGCACGGCACAGCAGGTTGACGACTGAACACGGCACCGAGCACTGCCTGAACCGGAGCACGCGAACCGGTGGAAGCTCAAGGCAACGTCTGTCACGCGTGACCGGTGATGTTGAATGTAATGCGACGTTGCGTACACCCGCAATACCAGGAAACAATCAATGACAACATCCACCCGGCGGACGTTCTTCAGGAACGCCGGTTTGCTTCCCCTCGTGGCGACGGCTGGAATCCCGTCTGCGACTGCCTACGCCGACATCGCCCCGATCGAACGAGTTGGCGGATCGCACCTGCGAGTGTCGCTCAATGCATTCTCATTTCTGGAACTGCTCAACGCGAATGCGAAGGACCCAAGTACGGGGCTGGACCTGTTTGGCGTTTGTGACTTTTGTGCCAAGCATAATTTCGACGCAGTGGATCTGACCGGATATTTCTTCCCAGGCTATCCGAATGCCCCCGAAGATCGATATCTCATGAAGCTGAAGCGACATGCGTTTGATCTGGGTCTCGACATCAGTGGCACGGGTGTTCGCAACGATTTCACTGCGGCCGACAAGACTGTGCGTCAAGAAGGGGTGCAGCGGCTCAAAACATGGATTGAGGTTGCGGCCAAGCTTGGAGCACCTGTGATTCGTGCTTTTGCCGACTCTCAGCCTCCATATCGAGATTGGCATCAAGCCTCGGGCAACGCGGATCGTGATGCGGTCGAGGCATGGGTGGCTGACTCGTTGCGAGAGTGCGCCGAGCACGGTCAGAAATTTGGCGTCGTTGTCGCGGTTCAGAATCACGGCGACTTCGTAAATACCGGCGAGCAACATGTCAGCCTGCTCAAGCGGGTCAATCACGAGTGGTGCGCCGCACTCGTTGACACCGGGAAATACCTCACTGCCGACCCTTATGCCGACATCGCGATAGCGGCTCCCTATGCGGTCAACTGGCAGATCAAGGAGACGCTCGGAAGTACCATGGACTCTCCCCGCGTGGATATGGAGAAGTTGCTGACAATCATTCGGAAGTCCGGGTATCGAGGCAATCTTCCTATCGAGACGTTGTCGATGAAGCGGAAAGACTATGACCCTTTTGTTGAAGTCCCAAAGGTCTTGAGCGAACTCCGTGAAGCAATGGAAGCAACAATCGCGATCAAGCCGGTTTCCGGATAACCGACACACAACCATCCATTGCCCATGGAGCGACGGGCCTCCCAGATTCTGTCAACAAGATCATTCTCTGTGGCCCAACGAACGTAGCGATCGTTTTGTGGGGCGTTAGTAGGTATCGCTTGCATGCACGACAATCCTTATCAGGCTTCCGTTCTTCAAGATCAGCAACCGATGTTGGAGGCCAAACAATCGAGCAAGCCTTTGTGGATCGCCTATGCCTTCTCCCCGGCTGTGGCACCCATTTCATTCGTGACGATCCTTAGGAATTTCTATGACCGACACGGCCTTTGAATCTGTAGCTGGCTACCAAGACGATCCATTGGCATTACCCGTCAGCGACTTGGATGCTGCCTCCAAGTGGTATTGCAATCACTTTGCCATGGACGAAGTCGAGCGCGGAGAGCACCCGGTCCCACATGTCGTGCTTGAACGTGACGGCGTGCGAATCGGCTTTGCAATCAACGGTGGCGATGCATCTCAAGACGGTGCTGCAATCAAGGTCAACAACATTGATCAGATGAAGGCGGATCTTGAATCGCGAGGAGCGCCAGTCTCCAATTCGAGAATTGACCAGCGCGATGGTCAGAGTTTCAAGGTGTTTTTTGTTACCGCGCCGGACGGTCTATGTTTCTACTTCCATGAACGGCTCCGTTAAGCGTTATCCAGATCCATCGTTTGTTCGCCTTGTGTTGGGAGTCGAACCGACCGCCGTCACAGTCTCAAACGCTGGCTACTGGAACAAGGGTTGGAGCCTGACCGAACATGGGACGACGTGTCTACGACAAGGCTTGCTTCTACATACGCCGCAGCAATCGCAAACGTCTGCGTCAACTCCTTCGCAAGCATCGCTACCTCTATCGTTCCGACGAAGCGTTGCTGCTATTCAACGCCATCTGGCACAATCCCGGAATGCTGCCATGGTTGCTCGAGCGGGGCGTTCATCCTGACTCACGGCTCGGCGAGGATGGAAATACTCCACTGATGCAGGCGGCTGCTGAGGGGGATCTTCCAACGATGCGATTGCTGCTTGCCCACGGTGCCGATCCGAATGCACGGAATGAACACAATGAGCTGCCACTTGGGTTCGCATGTTCATGGGAACAGTGGAACGCGGCAAAGTTGCTGCTTGAGAATGGCGCTGAAGTCAATGGAATCGAAGACAACTGGGGAACACATCTCGAATGCGTGATCCGCAGCCAGAAGATTGAAGGGATTGTGCTTCTCCGATCCTATGGCGGCTTGCCTTCCGCAGAACTCGATCATCAAAATGACCCATGACCATCACGTGCAACGTCATGGGACTTTTTCCATTCGCAAATCAAACTGTCGGCCCCGGTCCGTTTGCCCCGAAGATCGCCAACGTGCGACGATAAAGGAAAAGCTATGAAAACAGTTTATTCCATTGCAGTCCTCTCGCTGATAGTAGCCGTGTCATCTACCCCGGCTGCGGACAACATGAAGGCATTTCCGCCGGCAGAGGCGGGCATGGTTCGGCATGTGCTACAGCTTCCGAAGCAGGAGGACGAAGCGGCATTCAAAGTAGAGCTGATCGTGGGCAAAACGGCGAAGGTTGACGAAGTGAACAAACACTGGTTCAGCGGTGAGATCAAGGAAGAGACGATAGAAGGATGGGGATTTCCACGCTACATGGTCAGCAAGCTGGGGCCCATGGCGAGCACGCTGATGGCTGTCGAACCGGATGCACCCAAGGTGAAACGATTGGTGACGCTTGGCGGCGAACCTTATCTCATTCGCTACAATAGCCGCTTGCCGATCGTGGTGTACGCGCCCGAAGGCGTTGAGATTCGCTATCGGGTCTGGAGTGCTGGGCCGGAGATCAAGGCAATCGAGAAGGGCTGATCTTTGCAGAGGCGCTTGCGGAACAAGTCGTTGGACTTAGAGCCAATGAAATCGGACCGGTTTGCCGTGGCAGGTCATTCCGGCGGATCACCCCGAATGCTCGCCATCGCCTGCCGTCTAACCGAACGAGCACCGGAGCTTGCCGCAAAGTGCCAGATCACGACTTATGGACAGGGCTCCTTCGCGATCCTGATGGAAATCTCGTCGGGCTAATGGAGGAAAAACGTGGATAGCCTCTCCATGGTCCTGGCTTTCAAGTGGGCGCTCCGGTTTTGTTGCGCACCTGCTCGCTTCTATACTGACTTGTCGTTCTGGCCTTCATCGATCCACACGTAATCATCTGGTAGCCAATGCTCGACGAAGCATATCGGAGCCGAACCGGCAACTTCGGCTGATCTTGAAAACGATAGCCTTTCGTCACCGCCTGTTGCCGATCAACCTTATCAAGCGCCGAATCGTCTAACGAGAGAATGCATGTCAATGAAACGAGCCTTACTCGCCGTACTCACTTTCGCCTACGTGATGTGCTTGAGCACTCGGGCCAATGCCCAGAACGCAGACCCCCTTCGGTCCTGGAACGATGGAGAGACCAAGCGGGCCATCATCGAGTTCGTGGCGAAGGTGACGAAGGAGGGCTCTCCGGACTTCGTGCCGCCTTCGGATCGCATTGCCACCTTCGACAACGACGGCACGTTGTGGGTGGAGCACCCGATGTATACCCAACTCGCCTTTGCGCTGGACCGCGTGAAGGCGCTGGCGCCCAAACATCCGGAGTGGAAGGATAAACAGCCCTTCAAAGCGTTGCTCGATAACGACATGGAGGGCCTAGCGGCAGGAGGTCAAAAGAGCCTGGTTGAATTGCTCATGGCCTCCCACGCTGGAATGAGCACCGCCGAGTTTGAGCAGATCGTGACCGACTGGTTCAAGACGGCGCGTCACCCTCGCTTCAAGCGTCCCTACACCGAGCTGTGCTACGCACCGATGGTCGAACTGCTTGGGTACCTGCGGGCCCACGGATTCAAAACTTATATCGTCTCCGGCGGTGGCGTCGAGTTCATGCGTCCCATGACCGAGGCGGTGTACGGAATCCCTCCCGAGCAGGTGATTGGTTCAACCATCGTAACCCAGTATGAGATCAAGGATGGTAAGCCAGTCTTGATGCGATTACCGAAGGTAGATTTCATCGACGATAAGACTGGCAAGCCCGTTGGCATCAACAAGTTCATTGGCAGGCGGCCGATCGCGGCGTTTGGTAATTCCGCTGGCGATCGTGAGATGCTGGAGTGGACCGGTGCAGGAAGCGGGAAGCGGCTGATGATGCTGGTGTTCCACGACGACAGCGTGCGCGAATACGCCTATGGTCCGGCCAACGGCCTGCCAGACACCAAGTTTGGTGCCTTCCCTGCGTCCCTCATGGAAGAAGCCAAGCAGAAAGGCTGGGACGTGATCAGCATGAAGAACGATTGGGCGCGTGTCTTTGCTTTTGAGCAATAGAGGAGATACGGAAAAAGATCACTCTCATGACTTCACCGATTCGAATTGGCGACATAGGTACAACGCTTAGCCCAATGAAGCCAACCGGTCGAGTTAGTGTAAACGGTCAGCGGATGGATGCTTCATCCGAAGGGGCGTGGATTGACTCCGGTGTGGACATCGTGATCGTGGGCGGCAATACGCGTCAGGCGATTGTCCGTGAGCTCTGCAAAGATCCAGGTAATCCGCAGAACCATGGGGAACCGCTTCTTGAAGTGAAGGCAATCCAAACGCCGTTGCAATCGCCACCGGCAAGAGTTGAGCAGATCAATTCGGTGGTGGTTGGGCTTGTGATTGGTGTTGTGCTCATGCCTGTCGTTTGGCTCACCGGTACGCCGTTCAGTCTCGATGCTCTCCTGGTGCCCCTAGCTGGCGCCGTTGCCGGTTGGATCTTTCGAATGTTTCTAGCCATGGCCGTCGACTCCGCGGGGCCGCGGGAGGACCATCGTCCGAGAGCGACAGGAATCGCGCTGTTGATGCTGCTCTGCTGCATCGTCGGGTCGGTCATCACAATCAATGCAGGCTTTGGTTTTCTTGGGCTATGTTTCAGTCTTCCATTTGGAGCGTTCCTTGGCGGTGTGGTATCTGGCGGGCTGCTGCTTTTGGAGTATCTGTAGCGCACAATCAGCAAAGGCGAGGATGAGTTCTTCGTAGGTCCGACCATCGGTTTTCGGCGACATTCGCCTCGCTTGCCCTTTGCACGCTCCTGGCTTTCGTCGTAACTTGGTGGTCGTCATTGAGAGAGAGTCAGGCGACGGAACGCCATCGTATGCCGGGGCGAGGTCGAAACCATGTAGCTCGGTTCGCTCGCCCCGTTGCCATGCATGGCGGCAGCTCCCCGAGCGAATGCGAGGCGGCAGCGACCGTCGGTGGAGGTCTCTGTCGACAATGGCATGAATGTTCCACTCTGGGATTGAGTTGATCTGCGTCTTTGTCCGTCTAAGGAACCTGACCCATCACTACCGAGACAACCATATCTGGTTACAGCTACTCGCACGCCAGTTGCGGATGCGAACACAAGTACCTGCTGCCAGCAATACAATCGGCTCTTCAACAGATCCCAGACGCGGACAAGAGAGCCTTCGATCTCGGCTGCGGGAATGGGTCCGTTGCAAACTGGCTCTCTCATCAGGGCTATGAAGTCAGTGGCGTCGATCCATCCGAGACTGGGATCGCCGAAGCAAATCGAGCTTTCCCGGAGCTCAATCTGCGAGTTGGTTCCGCATACGATCCGTTGAGCGATTCATTCGGAACGTTTCCCTTGCTGGTAAGCCTTGAGGTGGTCGAACACGTTTACGCACCACGCGACTACGCCCGATGTGTCTTCGACTTGCTTGAGCCTGGCGGCTACGCACTGATTTCAACGCCGTATCATGGCTACTTGAAGAATCTTGCGATGGCATTGACGGGGAAGTTGGATGCTCACTTCACTGCCCTGTGGGATCATGGACATATCAAATTTTGGTCACGGAGTACCATCACCCAGCTGCTCTCGGAATCCGGGTTGCGGGTTGATAGGATTGATCGTGTTGGCCGTGTGCCGCAACTTGCAAAGTCGATGCTCGTGGTGGCCCGTAAGGGCAGATAGCTCTTTATCGCGACCAGATCTCAGGCGAGCGTCGCTGCAACGAAAGCTTCGAGCAATGGGTGCGACCGTGATATCCGCCGCGGACAAGGGTGACGGTAACTGGTTTCGCTTTCAAGGCGTCCATTTGCCTTGCTGGATCCAGAACCAACTTGGGGATGCATTCTGCGGTGAGAGCGATGGGATTGACTTTAGCCACACTGCTGTTCCAGCGGAAGAGATCGTAAGACTGGAGTTGGAAGAGCCGATTGCAACCCTGAATCTGAGTTACGCCGAGGTATCGAATCACGAGCTTGTTCGATTAGCAAGAGTCATCGATGCCAAACAAGTCTTGTTGAACGCGCTTTCCATCGACGCAGACACGCTGAGTGCGTTCTCTCAAATGCGTTCGCTTGCACGCATCAGTGCTGTCGCGACCAAGCTTTCGTCGTCGGACGCGACGAACTTTGTAGTGGGCCACCCATCAGTTATTCTGGCGTACGGAGATGTCGCGAGTGGTGACGGGTTTGTTCGGCTTCCCGTGGCACAACAATGAAAACGGCACAACAATGAAATTTGCCAGAGATCTTCGGTTGCTTCTAAGTGAGGGAAGATTCACTTCGCGACCTCTAGGTTTTCAGCCGTTGGCCCAAGCAAAATGAATACGATCAAGATCGCACGCGAACTGCAGGCCCTTGCTCAAACCGGCCTTCATTTCTCGACGGACCCTTACGACCGAGAACGATACGAGCGATTGCGAGTCATTGCGGCGGAGATGCTGTCCGCTCAATCCGACGTAACGCCAGATGATCTACTGAACTGGTCAAGGGCTGAGTTCGGTTATGCCACGCCAAAGGTTGATGTCCGAGCGTTCATACTGCAGCGAGGCAAGCTGCTGTTGATCCGCGAAGATGCCGATCAGGGGCGCTGGACGCTTCCAGGAGGTTGGGCGGACGTCAATGAGAGTCCATCGAAGTCAGTGGCTCGCGAGGTTCTCGAAGAATCTGGATACGAGGTCGAGCCGATATCGCTGCTTGCAGTATTTGACCGTGAGCGACAAGGGCACGATCCGCCATTTCCATATCACGTTTACAAACTGTTCTTTCACTGCCGGATTGTTGGCGGAGCTCCACGGAAGACACAGGAGTCCTCAGAGTCAGGGCTCTTTGATCGCTCGGATATTCCGGAGTTGTCCGTGAGCCGCGTTTTGCCGAAGCAGATCGAGCTGTTCTTTGACCGTGTGGCGGATCGTGATACCCACACACTTTACGATTAGAAGCCAAGCATGGGACTCGACACGGTCGAACTGGTGATGGAGGTTGAGGAGTCGTTTGGCGTTTCGATTCCTAACGACCGCGCCTGCGAAATGCGGACGGTTGGCGATCTCTATTCCTTTCTGCTCGACGAAACTCGAGATCCTACGCGAGACCTGCATTCATGTCTCACCGCGTCGACCTTCTATGCCTTGCGACGAGGACTCGCCGCACATCTGGATGGGGCAAGGTCACTGCGCCCAAGTTCGGGCGTGGACGCGACGCTGCCACGGCGAGAGCGACGTACTCTTTGGCGGCGACTTTCCGGCGAAATGGGACTGCGATTTCCACGACTGCGTCGTCCGCCGTGGTTGGTATTGGCCTGTTCCCTCATCGTATGGGTTGCGACCACCGTGACCTTCGTCTTCTTGGCGCCCCGTTGGGGACCAGAGTTGGCGACGGTCCTCGCCCTACTGATGTTGGTCCTGACGGCTGCGCTCATGGTCGTCCTCTCCGCGCCCTTCGCTGTGTATCCCGCTAGCTCCTTCCAAACGTATCGCGGGTTGGTCTCTCAGCTCGTTGCGCTGAACTACGCGAAGCTGTCCGAGCGGCACCAGTCATGGAATCCGACTGATGTTTGGATCGTCCTGCAGTTGATCATTGTGGAACAGCTTGGTGTCAAGAAAGAGGAAGTCACACCGGAAGCGAACTTTGCCTATGATCTTGGCTGCGGTTGAAACCTTGCTGCGCGACAGCACGCAGTCGAACATCGCGCGGTCTAGAGCTTATCGAATCAAGCCGGTCGATGCGGCCTGGCAATTCGACTTCGTGGTTGTTTGTGATTGAGTTGACGGCGCCGAGCACGGCTCGAGGCCTACTTACCGGTGCTGAGTTGTTTATTCCTCACCGCGGAGAGCAAGCAGGGGACCCATTGCTGAACCCTTTCCGGCTCACCCAGCATCCAGGTCCTCCCATACCTGACCTCGAGTGGTCCGTAGAGGTGGAAGATCATGTTCCAGCCTTTGCCAGGAATGGTTTGCACCCAGTTGTCTTCCTTTGAAGTTGCGCTCCTTTTATAAACCGACGCGTAAGCGAGGAAATATCTGAAGTTGCGCTCCTGTCATAACCCGACGCGTCAGCGAGGAAATCTCGATATCGACATCGACTCGCTTACGCGTCGGGTTATGAAAATTCTCGTGCGGCAGCCAAAAGCGCAACTTCAAAATTATTTTCCTGGCCCTGTGGTACTCTCGTGACTGTTCTCGAAGAGATGTCTGGCTCAAGGGCAGCTGAAAAACTGGGTGTCACTCAGGCCGCGGTCCGATTGGTCGCCAAGTAGATGGCGCCGGGCGGCGCCCCCGATCCAATTTCCCGGCGGCATGCGGCGCATGTGCAGCGATGACTTGACTTTCATCAGAATCTCTTTCCTTTGGCGAGCAGATTGATGACGTCGTCCAGTTCCTTACTCTTGTCCAAGACCTGATCCACTTTATCGGCGCATGGCACCAGCGAAGCGATGAACCTGTCGTGCGATTCGATGGATTCTGCCAGGTTGATTGCGGCGCTGAGGTTATTGATCACGATCAATGCATCGAGCGAAGAGACTCGGCCGTCGCCATTGACGTCTTCATCATGTTGGGAAGTGAAATCGACCTGGTCGGATCCTTTCTTGGACATGCGATTGATCACAATCAATGCGTCGTTGGGCGAGATTTTCCCGTCACGATTCACATCCAGTTTCTTGCCCTGCCCACGCTTGATGAACGGCGTCGTTTCGGTAGCGAGATTATTCTCGAGTGTCTGCTCTTCACCGTGCGTTCCGTCATCGGTAATGGAGACCGTGCTGCTGAGCTTGGAAACACCCGGTTCCACCACTCGCGGCGCTGTGACGGCGAATACGACTTGCTGCGGTGTGTCACCGGCAGCAAGGACGCCGACGTCAAAGTTGTAGGTGCCATCGGCCCCCGCGGTCCAACCCACCGTGCTTTGAGCTGCGTTGTAAGTCGCGCCGAACGGCAAGGATTGAGTCAACACCACTCCCGTTGCATCGACATTGCCAACGTTGGCATAGGTGATCGTGTAGACAATCGTGTCCCCCGGTGCGGCTTTTGCCTTGTCATCGTTGAGGCTGACTTGCAAGTCAGGCTGTTGGCTGCCGTAAAGTCTGCCGTGGACCCCTTCCGACCGGTCGGTACCATGCCCGGTCCAGTAAACACCGAACTCTCCGCTGGCTGTCATGGCCAGGACGGGCGATGTCTGGGGTCCCTGGTCCCAAGTTGGAACCAGGAACTCGTTCGTCTGCGGAACTGCGGCAGCGTCGTAAAGTCGAGCGAAGACTCCAGGGCCGCTGCTGTCCTGTGCGTGGCCTTGCCAGGCAACGACGAAGTTTCCTTCCGCATCCGCGGCAACGCTCGGATGTCGTTGGGCGCAAGCACCGTTTGATTCACCTGGAACTCGATGGGTTGAACAGGTGTCTTGTCGGCCAGGAATTGCCGAGCAAAAACGCCCCACGTGTTTCCATCCTGGTTGATGCTCTGCCAGACGATGACGAAGTTTCCATCGGGATCCATCGCGACGTCCGCATGTTCTTGAGCCTCGAATTCCGGTTGGATGCTGTGGACCAGAAACTCTTCGCCAACGGTCTCTCCGTTCCGGTTGAACCACTGGGCGAAAATGCTCTTCTCGGTATCGGTGGGGTCAAACTCCGCCCGGTGGTCGCTGACCCAGGCAACCACAAACTCTCCACTCGCATTCATCGAGATGGTTGGGCTGACCTGGTCCAATGCCATGAAGGTGTTGAGTTGAAACTCACCGCCGACGGGGTTCCCGGCCGGATTGTAGCGCCGGCCAAAGATGCCCGAACCGTCGATGTCGGGGCCCTGCCAGACGATGACCGTTGAACCGTCATCTGGATTGATCGCCAACCCCGGTTTTCCGTGGTCCCCCGCGATGGTCCTGTCGTTCACGCGATATTCGTTGCCGACGGCATCGCCGTCTTCCTCGAATCGGCGAGCGAAGATGTCGTACCCCGATCCGTTAAGATCCTCAGACTGCCAAACAATGGTGAAGTTGCCTGATGCATCGACGGCGACATCGGGTTGGCTCTGGTTTCCTTCGGTCGTGTTGGTGACCAGGAACGGTTCGCCCAACGGATCACCGGTGGAATTGAATTGGCGGGCAAAGACACCAAGGCCACTGCCGTCCTGACCGTAGCTCTGCCAGGCGACGACGTAGTTGCCATTCGCATCAACCGCAGCCGCGGCGGGTGCCTCTTCCAGCGCAACGAAGTTGTTCAGGACAATTTCCCCTTCGGGTCCCACCGTGAACTCGGAGCCCTCCGTTGTGGGCAACTCATAGCGCTGCGCATGAACGGCTGGGTGGTGCTGGGCGTCCAGGCCGAGCCACGTGACAACGGCATCCCCTTGCGAATTCGCGTTGAGCGCGGGGTTGGTCTGTGGTCCCTGGACGTTGAAGTTGACCTGGAATTCTGGGGCCATCACGTCGCCCTCGGCGTCGTAGGCCTTGGCATAGATCCCCCAGCTGAATCCGTCTTGATGACTGCTTTGCCAGGAGACGATGAAGTTACCAACCTCATCGATTCCAACTGCCGGATACTGCTGGCCTTGACGCGTGGTTTCGTTGACACGGAACTCACCGTCACCGAGCGCCTCTCCCAGGTTGCCAAAGCGACGCGCAGAAACATCCGCGCCACTTCCCATCTGTCCCTCGGCTGTCCATGCGAAGACAAATTCGCCAGTGGCTCCCATGGCGACATGAGGTCCGACCTGATCATGCTCACTGGTGGCATTGACGGTGAACTCTTCAACAAGAGGCGAGCCGTCAGGTCCGTAGAGCGTGGCGAGCACCTCGACGTCGACCTCGCCTTCCTCACCCAGGAGTTCGCTCTGCCATCCGATCACGAACTGTCCGTTGATGCGCGAACTCGCGACGGTTGCTGCGGACTGATTCCCCTCGGTCGTCAAATTGACTGGAAACTCTTCATCCTCTTGCGGGTTGCCGTCGGCATCGTAGCGACGCGCGTAGATGCCGAACCCGTCCCCGTCCTGTCCATCGCTTTGCCAGGTGATCACGAAGTTCCCTGCATTGTCCATCGCCACGGCCGGGTACGACTGGTCTCCCGCTTTGACTTCGTTGACCTCGATCACATCGCCAACCAAGTCCACATCGCCCACGACGACTTCCGAGGGTTCATAACGTTGCGCGAAAATGCCGTAGCCGTCTCCGTCCTGATCCAAGCTCTGCCAAACGACCACAAAGTTTCCTTGATCATCGACTGCGACAGCCGGGTTCGTTTGGTCGTCGGTGGTGTAGGTCGCATTGACGAGGAACGCATTTCCAATCGGCGTTCCGTTGGCTTGAAACTGCTGCGCGTAGACACCTAGGCCGCTCTCGTCCTTCTCTGGCTGCTCAAAGCTGGTCCAAGCGGCCACGTAATTCCCGCTCGCTTCCACCACTGCAACGGCGGGGAAGCTCTGCTCCAGACCGCCCGTCTCACTGACCAGGAACTGATCGCCGACAGGTGCTACCGAAATGTGGGGTGGAGGGGGGACGTAGCCTTCTTCGTAGATGCGCCCGTGGATCCCCTCGGTGCGAGAAAGTCCCTGTCCATCCCAGAAGATCCCGTAGTCGCCAACTGGTGTCATGGCCATGACCGGCAGAATCTGCGGGCCGAGTTCCCAAGTGTTGACGATCATCTCGTCGGTCTCGGCAGTCCCGTCCGCGTTGTATTGGCGGCTGATGATCGCGGTTGCGCTCTGGTCCTGTAGATCACTTTGCCAGCTGACGGTGAAGTTACCAGCCGGATCCGAGACCACGGTCGCACGTCGTTGGTTTTCAGCTGTTGTTTGATTGATCCGAAATTCTTCGATCCCAATCAAGATTTTGTCTTTCGTGACTTGTCTGCCGTAGACACCCCAGGCGCCTCCGTCTTGCGTGATGCTCTGCCACACGACGATCATGTCGCCGTTAGCGTCGATTGCCACGTCCGGAAACTCTTGGGCGACAAATACCTCCTGGACGGAGTGCACCAACTGCTCGTTGCCGACGGAGATTCCATCGGCATCGTACCACTGCACGAAGATACTTTTTTCAGAATCGATCGGGTCGTTTGCGATGTTGTGATCGCTGACCCAAGCCACCGCGAATTCGCCGGCGGCATTCATCGACACCGCCGGACTGACCTGGGCGAGATTGGTTTCCGCGTTCACAGGAAACTCTTCGCCATTCTTGGTGCCGTCGGCAAGGAAACGCTGACCGAAGATTCCGCCGTCCGATCCATCGGGGCCCTGCCAGACGACAACGAATTCTCCCGTGTCGGCGTTCATCGCGACCGCTGGCTGACGTTGGTGGCCTTCGTTTTCCGAGTTGACTGGAAATTCCGTCCCGACTGGATTGCCCAACAAATCAAAGCGTTGCGCGAAGATGCCGTGACCATCCCCATCCTGATCAGCCGATTCCCAAACGACGACCGAGTTGCCCGCCGCATCCATGGCCACATCGGGATTGGTTTGGTTCCCCAGCGTCGTGCTGTTGATCACGAACGCGGTATCGGCTCCACTTCCAACGGGGTCGAGTCGACGGCCGACGATTCCTAGCCCGCTGCCATCCTCGCCGTAGCTTTGCCAGACGACAAAGAAGTTACGGTTCGCGTCGACTGCAGCCGCAGCCGATGTGTCCTCGAGTCCCAAGTAGTTGGCCAAAACGATTTCATCACCTACAGCCGCGAACTCCACTTCTGTCGCCGGCAGCTGATAGCGTTGAGCGTGAACTGCAGAGGCGTGGTCTTCATCCAATCCCAACCAGAGCGCAACGACTTGACCTTGTGTGTTGCCGGCAAGTGCGGGGGCGATTTGCGGTTGCTCGGCATACGTGTTGACTTGCTGTTCGGTCGTCAGCGGGTCGCCATTGGCAGCATATGCACGACCAAAGATTCCCCAGCTGAACTCGTCCTGGTGACTGCTCTGCCAACTCACGAAGAAGTCGCCATCCTCATCCATCGCGACGACGGAGTTGCGCTGTCCTTGCAGAACCGCTTCGTTGACACGGAACTCGCTGCCGACGAGTAAACCGGCATTGTCGAGTCGCTGTGCAAAGATATCGGAACCACTACCCGGTATGCCTTCGGATGTCCAGGTGACCACCATGTCGCCATCGGCGTCCAAGGCGATGTCTGGCGTCACCTGGTCGCGCACCGTCACGGTATTGACCTGGATTTCGGTCCCAATCGGGGTCGCATCGTTGCTATACCGCTGAGCAAAGACCTCGATACTCGTCTCGTCACCGATTACCTCACCTTCCCAGGCGATCGCGAAATTGCCGTTCCCGCGAGCGACTGCCACGGTCGGTGACGTCTGATTGCCGACCATCTCGCTGTTGACTGGAAGTGTGTTCCCCACGGTTCCATGAACGTCATACGCGCCGGGCAAAAACGCGTTCGACTTCTGCAGCCGGATCAAAGCTTTGCCAGGTAACCAGCGCGTTTCCGTCATTGTCCATTGCGACGCTCGGCGCCTGCTGGTCGCCGATGGTTACATCATTGACTGGGAACGGATCCCCATCGACGGTCCCGTCCATCGCGTACCGCTGCCCGAAGATACCTGCGCCATCTCCGTCGTCACCTTGCCAGACCACGATAAAGTTGCCAACAGAATCGACGGCGACTTGCGGAGCAAACTGGTCACCTTCCCTCTGCGTGTCGTTGACAAGGATGCGATCTCCGATCGGCGAACCGTCGGGTTCGAATCGCTGTGCATAGACCCCCAAACCACTCTCGTCGCCGCCAGGCTGTTCAAAACTTGTCCAGGCGGCAATAAACCCACCATTCGACTCCATGACAGCTACAGCCGGAGCGCTCTTCTTCCAGTGAGCTCGTTTCACTCACAAGAAACTGATCCATGATGGGTGCAGCCGTAAGCAATGCGCGAGTCTCGAGCGTTTCGACAAGACTCAATCGTGATCGCTTGCGACGAAGACGACGAGACGAAGTGTTGAAGAACCGATGTTTCGATCGGCTAAGTTGATGTCGCGTTTTTCATGGCTGCTAATCCAAGCGTGTGAACTTTCGAATACATCGCGCATGCATTGACGTGCGGACTCAGCAATACCGCTGAATCGCAATCAAACAGACGACATAGCCGCTTGACGCAGGCTAACTGGTCAAGTTCATAAGCCAGAGTTGCAGCAATGTGCGTACCGTGAAGTGAGCGTAGGTGATGTTTCGCGTCACGCTATGAACCGCCTTCGCAACGGATCGCGGAGCATATTCCCCTTTGTAGGAAAGCTACAATTGGGCAAAGACTCTTTCCGCAACGTGCTCAAGGGGACGCGACTGTGTCAGATCGACACCATAAGGGCCATCGAGTTTCGGCGCGCTTCTCGTCCCGACCGTCTGCAGAGCATGCCTCACGGCTGAAGCGACTGCAGGTGAAGCTTCGCGTTACGTCACCCCCTACTCGGTTTCAGTGGCCGATGGAGCATGCCCGACAGCTAGGACTGGAATCATGGGTTTTCACGCTTCACCAGCTTTACTTGCTGGAGACTGCGCCGGTCGATGCTGGCGGCGTTGGCCAGATTGAAAGATCTTCTATGCAGCGTGAACTCAGTGACTGCGCTCGGGCGAGCTCCCTTTCAGGAGACAATGATGATCAACCGCGTTCTTGGCGAGTAACAGGACCGGCAGCGTCGCGCAAGCAATAACCCCAACGAACAGAGCGAAGGATCGACTCAGGGCATTCTGCCGTTCCTCACTCGCTGCCCGCTTTCATCAGTTCGACCATGGCCTGGCCCATGGCTTCGCCGACGTTCATGTAGGTCTCTGCATTTCCGCCGTAGTGTCCGCCGGAACTGCCGCCTTTGGACAGTGAGTGGCTGTAAACTGTGGCGACGTTGCCCTTGAACTCGGGGTACTTACCGGATTTGCCGTCGACCGCAAGCATGGCATCAAGGATCTTCCCTCCGTTGTCAGTGTCGCCATTCTTGGTCTGACCGAGCGTGGCGCAGACAAACTTCGCGTCGGGCGCATTGAAGTCCTTGCGAAGCTGCTTGATGAGATGAACAAGGTTCGTCTCGTATCGGCTGGAAAGTGCGGCGCTACGGCTGTCCCGATCGCCCTGCCACCAGAAGAAGCCCACGACCTCGTATGCTTTTGCACCAGGGTAGTATTCGTCGAGTTCAGCCAACACCTTCTTCGCTCTGGAAATATCTCCGTCGTACTGCATACCGGCGTACCAGTTGATCTCCTTCGGCTCCGTGCCTTTTTCCCAGCGTTCAGGGGTCCCCTTGTAGCCGGGATGAATCCAGGTGACGCCCTTGGTATCGGTAAACTCAAAGCCCTCGCTGCCCGGCGGCAGCAAGTCCCAACCCAGAGCGCGGTTGCCAATACAACTCTTGAGGATCATCACCGGCGCATCGGTGACATGCCCCACGTGATGACCGATACCGATCTCTGGGCCGATGTTGCCGCCCTTGATGGTCATCCACTCGTTGTTGAAGATCCTCATGCCGCCGGTGCCGCTCCCCATGACGCGCACGTTGCGAACATCTTTGCGCTCCGTCCAATTGCCCTCGTCGTCGACGAGGTAGGGGTACAATTTCTTCTCCTTCACCGCGTGGATCAGCGAACCCTCGGCGTTACCCTTCGCAGGGCTGATCTTGCCGAAGCCCAGCATGTTGGACTGACCCAACAGAATGTATACCTGCACGGGCTTGCTCATTTCCGCTGGCTTGCCGTCTGGATCGGGCAGTTGTATCGAGTCTTCCCCGAAAGCCGAGCACGGAACAAGCCGTGTCAGCGCGACAAGGGTGAGGATGGAAGCAGCTGCGAGTCCTTTGTTCATCATGCGTTTGCCTTGTTGGACTGAATCAGAGTGGGATCATTTGGAGCTGTCTAAAGTCGTCGGTCTTGTGCATCACAAGTCATCGAAAACTCGATGCGATCGGGTGGCAACCAAGATAGTTACTCAAACTCGGCGGTTGGGTGTTCAAGTCATTGGAGCGAGTGTGGATTTACCGTATTGGCGTCGTCTGTTTATCACGCTCCCGCTCGCGGGAGGGTCGGACGCGGTAGCGGCCGGGGAGGGCCATCTCGCGAATCGAATTGCCCCTCTCCGTGCCGAGGCTCGACTCTCCCCAGGGAAAATGATGGATGAAAGGGAACGAAGACTGAATGCGCCCACCGCTCAGTTTGAGCAGTCAGACAACTGATTGCTAGGATTCCTGGGACGTGCTAACAGCCCTCGTCATCCCGACCGTACCGCCATGCAGCACGCGGTGGTTGCATCGGCCGAATGACAACTCTGCGTGTTCGACTATCAACTCCCTTGTTCCGCAATGCTGTTTTCGAGGCGATCGGGAAAAGGTGGCACCAACGATCGGTATCGGCTGGCTTTGCGGCAATCGTGCGATCGCCGGGCTACAATGTGGCGATGACCAGTGTTACGAAAATTCTCTGGGCGATTGAACGAGACGACCCGGCCGCATCAGCCGAGTTGTTGCCGTTGGTTTATGACGAGCTGCGGCGATTGGCCGCCCGCGAGTTGCGAGGTGAACCCAGTGGGCATTCGCTCCAGCCAACGGCGCTGGTGCACGAGGCCTATGTGCGACTGGTCGATCAAAGCGACGAGCCCCACTGGAATCATCGTGGGCATTTTTATGCCGCCGCGGCTGAGGCGATGCGGAGAATTCTGGTCGAACATGCACGCCGCAAACAGACGCTCAAGCGTGGCGGAGATCGAAAGCGTCTGCCGCTTGAGACCGACCGTCTTGCGGCGTCGCAGCGACATCCGGAGCTGCTCTCGCTCGACGAGGCGTTGACACGACTTGCCAGCGAACACCCCAAGTTGGCTCAACTCGTTTCCCTGCGCTATTTCGCCGGCTTGACGATGGAGCAAGCGGCCAACGCACTCCAGGTCTCTCGCCGAACTGCTGAGCGGGACTGGACTTATGCCAAAGCCTGGCTGCTGGATGCGATCGCTGAGGATGGCTGAACTGACCACGACGGCTGAACGGAGGATGGCTGAACGGAGGATGGCTGAACGGAGGATGGCTGAACCGGGCAGGTGCAGTCCCCCGCAAGGAAATTGATTGAATAAAGTAGAAGAATCTTTGGCGGAGTTTTCTCTGAAACTCGCACCTTGAGAGTGGCGAGATTCGACCATCCAAACCAGAGACGCGAACGTGGACGAGCAAAGCATCTTTCTTCAGGCGCTAGATCAACCCGCCGGACAGCGGCGCGCGATATGGCTCGACGAAGCTTGTGGATCTGATAGGCCGCTACGACAGCGAATGGAAGCACTCCTGAGCAAACACGAGCAGGCTCAGAGCTTCCTGGAACGACCCGCTCCCGGTCTCGATGCGACGATCGCTTCGAAACAATCCGCCGAGAACCTCGCCGCCTCGCTCGACGCGGGGTTCTCACCAACGTTTCTCCAAGACAAAGCGGTGGTCGTTGGCAGCGCGGGTCACAGCGTGCTGAAGATGCTGGAGAAAACGATTGGAGTTTCCCGCGTCACCTTGCGGGAACCGGACGCGGAGGGTCCAGAACCGATACAGCGTCCGAATTCGCCGGAGGTCCCCAAGTCAGAACCCGACAGCCGTTATCAGCTGCAGGGGGAGATCGCCCGAGGCGGGATGGGTGCGATCATCCGAGGCCGTGATACCGATCTGGGGCGCGAACTGGCAATCAAGGTGCTACTCGATTCGCACAAGAACAGGCCGGAAGTCATTCAGCGGTTTGTCGAAGAAGCTCAGATCGGTGGCCAGTTGCAGCATCCGGGAATCGCGCCGGTCTATGAAATGGGGCAGTTTGCCGATCAGCGACCGTTCTTCAGCATGAAGCTGGTCAAGGGCAAGACACTCGCGAAGCTGCTGGCGGATCGCGACACGATCGCCACCGATCGCGCAAGGTTCCTCGGTATCTTTAGTCAGGTCTGTCAGACGATGGCTTATGCACACTCGCGCGGTGTGATTCATCGCGACCTGAAGCCATCCAACATCATGGTCGGTGCGTTCGGTGAAGTTCAGGTCATGGATTGGGGCCTGGCCAAGGTCCTACCAGAGGGTGGCGTCGCGGACGAAAAGAATGCTCGCAGCAAACATCCACTCGAGAGTGTGATCCAGACTCGTCGCAGTATGGGCAGCGACGTTCCCGGCTCGCTGGGCTCGGTAGGTTCTCAAACGCAATTCGGCAGCGTGATGGGCACGCCGGCCTACATGCCTCCCGAACAGGCACTGGGCGAGACAGTACTCCTTGATCAACGGGCCGATGTGTTCGGGCTGGGTGCAATTTTGTGCGAGATTCTCACCGGCATGCCGCCGTATGTGGCGGAGGATGGGACGCGCGTGTTTCGCATGGCTTCCAGAGGCAAGCTGGATGACTGCTTCAAACGAATTGAAGCCTGCGGTGCCGATGCTGAACTGATCAGCCTGACAAAACACTGTCTGGAGCTGGAGCCCAGTGACCGGCCGCGCGATGCGGGAGTCCTGTCCGAACGGGTGACGGGCTATCTGGAATCCGTGGAGACCAAGCTGCGCGAAACTGAGTTGCAGCGAGCAGCCGAAGCGGCTCGCGTTGTGGAGGTGCGCAAACGGGCGCGCGTCACCATGGCGCTGGCGGCCTCGGTCTTGCTGACGCTGGGACTGGGCATCGGCGGCTGGATGTGGCTGGAACAGCGGCAGGCCGAACGCCGAACCCTAGCGACCGCGAAAGTCAATGACGTGCTGGGGGAGGTGCGGTTGCATCAGCAATTGGCCGAGGCTGCCACCGGGGAGGAAGAAGGTGCTCTGGACCTGAAACTCCGGGAACTGACTCAAGCGATGAGCAGAGCGCGAGACGCGGTGGATCTGGCGGAGCAGGACGACCTTGACTCAACACTTCAGGGTACAGTCGTCGAATTGCTGACCGCTCTGGAACAGGAAACAACCGACGTGCGCGAGTTGGCCGCTGAGGTCGCAGCCGACCGTGCCTTTCAAGAAGATCTGGAATCAATCCGTCTCAGCCAGACAGGCGGAGAAGAAAAGGAATCGTCGAATTTGCAGCTGTCCGGTCCCGATCGTTCCAAGCAATGGGCACGGAGTGGAAAAGCGTTTGACATTGCCTCGGCCGATGACCTCTACGAAAAGGTATTCCAGTCTCGAGGGTTGGACGTGACCGTGCTGCCGACCGAGGTGGCAGTCGCCCGCATCCGGCAATCACGGATCCGCGAGAGCCTGATCACCGCAATGGACAATTGGGTACGGGCACTGCCGACTAAGAACCTATCCGAAAAAGGGTCTGACGCTTTGCTCGCCGGAGAGGGTCAGACCCCTTCGCGGATAGGTTCTAAGCCTGATGACGGCAACGAAACGAGTTTGCAGCCAGTCAGGGTGGAAGGGGACATGCGGTCGAAATTGCTGGCGATCATTGACCAGGCGGACGACAGTCAATGGCGTAAGACATTGCGTGGGGCGCTGATCGCCGAAGACTTTGACCGACTGAAGCAATTGGCGGAAGCGGACGAAGTCAAACAGCAACCTGCCGCTTTGATCGCCTGGCTCGGCGCGGCGTTGCGGGATGCCGAGCAGTACGACACTTCGGTTGCCATGTTGCGGCAGGTTCATCAACAACAGCCGGGCGATTTTTGGTTGAATCACGAACTGTCCCAAAGCCTCTCACGAGGAGGGCAAACGTTGGAAGGCCTGGGCTATGCTCGCGCAACGCTGGCACTTCGCCCCCAAAGCGCTGGGGCCTGGTGGGGACTGGCGGTAAGTTTGCGGATCGCGGAGCGATTTGATGAAGCGATCGAAGCTTACCGCATTGCGATCGAGCTCGATCCGAAAAACGTCCCCGCTCGTCAAGGCCTTGGTTTCACGCTCTATCGGCAAGGCAACCTGGACGACGCGCTGGCCGAGTATCACACGGCCATCGAAATCGATCCGAAATACGCAAAGCTACATAGCGACCTGGGCTTCATCCTGTCGGAGCAAGGCAAGCTGGACCAAGCGGTCGATGCATACGAAAAGGCGATCGAACTCGATCCAAGATTCTCTGGGGCACACGATCACCTGGCCATTGTGCTCGAAAAGCAAAACAAGGTGGAGCAGGCCATCGCTGAGCATCGCAAAGCCATCGAACTCGATGCGAAGCAAGACTCCCCCCATAACAACCTCGGCCTTCTGCTGGAGAAACACGGCCGGGTAGATGAGGCCATTGCCGAGTATCGCCGAGCCATCGAACTCGATCCAGATCAAGACTATTCTCACGGCAACCTAGGCAATGCCCTTGAAAAGCAGGGCAAGCTTGACGAAGCGATCGCCGAGTATCGCCGGGCCATTGAGCTCAATCCCCAGGCTGCCTTCGCGCACTGCGGCCTTGGGTGGGCGTTGTGCCAGAAGGGAAAGCTCGATGAGGCCATGGACGCGTGCCGCACAGCGATCGAGCTCGAACCCAAGTTTCCTCATGCGCACGTGAACCTGGGCAATGCCCTCCTGCAAAGTGGAAGGTTGGGCGATGCGATCGCCGAGTACCGCACAGCCCTCGAGCTCGATCCGAAGTTCACCATCGCCCATATCAACCTCGGTGATGCCCTGAGTCGCCAGGGAGAACTAGACTTGGCGGTGGCCGAATTCCGCACGGCGATCGATTTCGAGCCGGAGAACATTCACGCCCACAGCAGGCTGGGGGATGCCCTGCTCGCGCAGGACCAATTCGACGAGGCCATCGCCGAGTACAAAAAGTCGATCGAACTCGACCCGAATTCCCTCTCTGCCCACATCGACTTGGGCAAGGCTCTGGCGAAGAACGGGCAATTGGATGAAGGCGTGGCCGAGATCCAGCGGGTCGTCGAAATCGATCCCAAATACTCCACCGTGTTCACCCGGCTGGGAGGCGAATTGTCCGATGCGGGCCACTTGGAGGAGGCCGTTT
This sequence comes from Pirellulaceae bacterium, assembly GCA_963767665.1. Lineage (GTDB taxonomy): Bacteria > Planctomycetota > Planctomycetia > Pirellulales > Pirellulaceae > Rubripirellula. The sequence continues at coordinate 205,198 of CAVYFC010000008.1, read as the reverse complement.
CCGTATTGCGGATGGCGATTGAACGGAATCCCGCCGATGCCACTCCACTCCGTTTTCTCGGCATCACGCTGCAGAAACAAGGACGAGACGAGGAAGCCGCTGCCGCATTCCGAAACGCAGTGGAGATCGATCCGAATGATCCCGCCGCAGACCTGCTTCGCCGCCTCCTCGAAAAGCAGCTCGTCGCCAACCCCTGGAACGCAGATGCCGCCGCCAACGTTGCTGGGCTGTCCGTCGCCAACAGGCAATGGTCCCGAGTCCAGGACGATCGAAAGCGGGTGATCGAACAACAGCCCTGGCAAATCCAGCACGCGTCGGGCACCCTCGGAAAGGTCGAACGCTGGAGAGAAGCGGCCGATTTGGGACGACAACTCATCCAACAGATGCTGGAAGACTCACATCGATGGATGAAGGTTGTAGCGGTCCTACGCGAGCATCCAACTCAACCAGATGCATTGATGACGTGCACGTAACAACCGGCCGGTGCCGACCCGCCTTCAGCTCGTCCTCATTACGGATGTCCGAGTGGCCAGCCCTCCGGAGACGGTGCAGCCAGCATGGGTCGTCAAGTGGCAAGTATGCGTGGCACCATTCTGCGTTGTGGCACCATTCTGCGATGCGATCGGTCTGGCTCACTCACTGTGTCTGGAATGGTTGATGCCAGGGGCTCCACGCTGACCACTGGCCGGTGTCGCTCTGCTGGCGAACGCGACAATAATAGACGCCGCCAGCATCCAGTTCCTGTTGTTCTTTCGATGCTCCGATGAACTGCCCCATATCTGTCCCGATTCTCAGTCGGTCCGGCTCATCGCATGGTTTGGATTGCCAAACAAGTTCATCTCCGGAGCTGTCGGCTGCGATCTCCACTTGCCACGCTTGTTGTCTCCCCGGTCCTCCATAGGGCGTTTTGATCAAGACAGGATTTCGAGGGCATGCGACCGGACCGATCGGTTTGGTGGAGACGACGAAGTTGTCGACCCAACGCGACTGATCGACGGGGGAGCCCTGGTTCCAATAGGCTTCGAGAAACACCGCGTTGATGCCGCGATCGCGAAAGGTTCCTCGCCAATCGAGATTCTGTCTTTCGGCTTCCAACCGTCCATCAATCCAAAGTTGGTTCATTCCATCCTGTTTGCCAGGTGTGTTCAGCCTGGCGCGTGCTTCGACACAGACCCACCATCCGGCCCCATCCTCGCCGTGCAGTTTGAATCGCGATGCTGGTTTGTTCCCGAGCCAGCGCAGGTTGTCAAAGTCGTTGTACTTCGTGGTGACCACGCGATCTTCGCGGACTCCTGATGCCGGGTCCAACGTGAGTGCCTCGCCACTGCTCCAGACGTGTGCGATCATCGCCTGACGCCAACCGGGCGGTACCAGGCTCGTGGCGCGGGAGAGCTTCGCCGGACCGCCCCCAGCCCAGTCGCGCGGATGCTTCACATAGATGCGCCAGTAGACATCGGTGAACGTTTCTTCACCGCGAACGACATGAGTTCGATGCGTGGGAGAGTCGCCAAAAAAGACTTTCCGACCGCCGATACCACGACTCCCTTTCGGATAGTCCATGCGAAGCGACTTGCCGATCCCACCAAACCGCGGCTGGTCAACGACATCACCGCTCTTTTCGGCATAGCGTGATTGCTCCACGGCGCCATCAAAATTGTCGTACCAGATCACCGCTGGATCACTCTCGGCCGGCTGCGGATCGAGAAGCACCACACTGTCGATCCGGGGTATTTCTGGCGCACCTTGAGCTGTGCAAATTGAGCAGCCAAGCACCAGCCAACCACAGGAAACCGACAATCGGATCAACGACGGAATCAATTGCTTCATCTCGAAATCCTTGCCAGCGTTGGTAGTGGAATCCCCGGGCTCTGAATACTCAAGCGGAGCGGTCTTGAATCCTTGCGGTGCTTCGCAGCTGTCAAGCATGGACCATTGGTGACAGGAGGAACCGGAGGAAGAAGGATGGCATCATTGGACCAAAGTACAAAGGCCTCTCGATCCTGTTCATCCTATAAATCCTGTCGAGCACGACAATGAGGTCCGCTGCCCGAAAGGGCAGCTCACGGCAAGAACCGCACGAGAAGAGACAAAGTCGAAGCGACGCGGACGGGACTCGAACCCGCAACCTCCAGATCGAAAGGCAGCTTGTGATCGCCCTGAAAATCACATGTTCTCATAGATGGTTTTCAACATTCTATACCCAGAAACTCAAGTTGTAAGTGATTGCAATGGAGCGTGACCAATTCACAGTCAAACCAAATATCGAGTATCGGTTCTTGGGTGTTTACCCAGGACTTGAATAAGGCTGGCGATGGCGTCAAATGGCGTGTTGAACTAGCAATTTTCTGGCCAGAATCTGCCGGCATTTACCTCACCTAAGCTCCGAGCCAGTAGTCCATGGGATTGGAACATACGGTCGATGCGCCATGCCAGATCGCCGCACGGGGCTGACGGGGTTCTACGGCGCGGAGGTGTGCAACACCGAACGCAATTCGGCGATTCCCTCCGACGCGTCGGTTGGTCCAACGAATGTTGCAAGCTTAAGGAACTCTACGATCCGTATCGCCACTGGTCACTGTGCGACGACGGTGCTGGCACGGTATCTCATTGCGGTTCCGATCGCGCGGCAAGCTACAAAGCCTCTCGTTTCGACCGCAAAGCCGAGGGTAAATCATGAGGTTGGCTATTGCAACGCAGCCCACTTTGCAGAAACAGGGCAAGCCGCCGATGATGTTGATGACTTTTCGACTTGCGACCTAGAACCACTTTGAACGGTTGTGTGGCAGCTTGGCAATGTGTCGAGGTTGCTTGAGCGGCGTAGACCACTTTGGCCGTCGTTTGCGCGCCCGCGGCTCCCAGCGTCCAGGACGATCGCCGACGCGGTGATAAGCAATGGTCCTGAGCATCGCATCAATCAGCCTCGCGCGATTCTCTGGTCGGGCAGCTTCAATCTTCGGAGCGAAGGCAGTCAAAGCTTGCTTGGCTCCTTTGAAACTTATCTTGCGCGGCTCAATGTCGTTCTCGTGGGCAGCAACGGCCATCACCGTGCGAAGTAAGTTGTAAGCCAGCAGGTGAGTCCAGATTTCTTTGTGAACCATCTCCGGCGTCTTGCAACGGAGGATGTCCATTTGCATGACAGACTTGATCGAACGTATATCGGTTTCTCCACTCCACCGCCGCTCATACAAATCGCCAATCTGCTCGCCATCGATCGACACATCGAGAATCGTGGTAACAACATCGAACTGCTTCGCGCGATTGTTCTTGTCGCGCGCATCAACGGCCACGCGCCGCATCGTTAACTGTTTTGGGTAGCTCCGATACTTCGCCTTGGTCATTCTGAGCGGCTTGCGGGAACGCTGCCAAACGAGGATGTCGCCTTCGGGCGTGATTTCCTTTGTCCAGCTATCCGCGCTCGTGCTGAACGCGAGCAACGATATCGATCCCAAGCTGGCGCAGTTCGCAAGCGATGAAGTAATTGTCGAATAAGGCATCGGCAATAACCACATCGCCAGCTTTGAGGGTATCGTACATTTGTCGGAAGAGAGTTGTTTCGCCCGTGCCTTTGCCACTGTATGAGGCGATGGCCAAATTGTGACAAGCGCCGGTAGCGAGCGACAGCAGCACACCAATCCGGGCCAGTGGAAAGCCCAGCCCCGGCTTTTGTTTTGGTGGCTGTGGGTACATCGATTGATTCAGTGGCGTGTCCGGCATCGAAACCGTGGAGCCATCGAAGATAAACACGGACCGGCCATTCCACTTCCATTGCTCGGCAATGCACGCTTGTAACTCTTGGGCAGTTCGCGTTGCCAACGTGGACAGAACATTTGTGAGGATCCGACTTCGCGCGTTGCAATAGCTGGTAGTATTCGGCGAGCAGACTGGATCGCCATTGGCAGCACGATGTGCGATGATTCGCGACACGGCATCGCGGCAGCTGTGGTCTTCGCTGAGTACCTGACTGAGAAAACCCCAAATGGTTGTAACTGGGTTGAACACTCGGTCCCGATACTTGACGCCATGCTCGTTGAGGACGTCCAGAATGTTTGCTTCGGTTAACATGTCTGCAAATGGAAGTCCCTGATTGGCGCAAAGCGGGCGCGCACCGCATCCAATCCTGTCATCGGAATCGCCTTCAGATAGGCAGCGATTCCAGCCGCCTGATTAGAATGCGATGCAGACGGGTCCCGTTCTTAGGCGGAAACGCCCGGGTGTATTTGCATGCCTCGAAGCCGATGCTTCGTGGCGACCAACAGTGATTGCAATACTTGCGCGGACATTGACACGTATGGTCACTTGCCTTTAAGAAACCGCGTGATCGAACGAAAGATCCTTAAGCTTGCGACATTCGCTGGTCCACCCGATGCAGGTTGAGGATAGTCAAGCAGAGTTTCATTAGGGTGACGAAGACGCCGCTAAACTCAATTAGATAAACAAAAATCGAACGAGTTCAGATCCGTACGCGTTAGTGAGTAGAGTCAGGAGCGCGGCGACGACAACGCCGGCGCCGACCAAGACAGCGATTTGGTTTCCCAGGATCAACGCAATCGTGAATCTCGAGCAGCCTATTTTCGACATGGTCAGCAGCTCTGCGCGTCGCAAATGAATCGAGAGGACCATCACGAGAGTCATCGTCAACACCGTGACCAGTGAAATCACCCCGATGACCGCGATCATGTAACTGCGGATCATCACGATCCTTTCCAGTAAGGCATCCATCACCTCTCGCGGCTGAACGATTTGAGCGGTCTCGTCAGGTGAGAAATATTGACCCAGCAATATTGTTCTCGCCTTGTTGCTGTTCGGATTCACGATGATCGCTGTGAGCGGGAATTTGGCACGATCGCCGTGGAAGTGAAAGCTGTCGACATTTTCTTTGGTGATGTCCGTGTAGGCATTTGCCTCCGCCGATCCGTGCTCTGCGCCGCGGGCGTGGCCATGCCCAAGCCCCTCGATAATCCAAGCGGTTTTCAGGCTGACAAAGATGGCCTCGTCATCCGGCGTCTCGGTGGTCTCCAAGACGCCCACGACGTCGCAAACGTAGCGGCGGGCTGTCGAGGGTAAACCTCGCGGATTTCGACACCGGAATCCTGTCGCCAACGTCAAGTTCGAGTCGTTCGGCAACATTCGCGCCGATGACGCATTGCCCGGCCATGCTCCAAACTTCCCCCCGGGCCGTGCGGAGGTTTCGCAGTCGCAGGTAGTCCTTGGTCGTTCCCACAACCTGGCAATCACGTGCCTGGAATCGAACGTGCAGCGGAATGGCCAGCCCGAGTGCTTGTGATTCGATGCGTTTGAGTTGCTCGAAACGCAGCACGTCCGGGTACGGTTTATCGAAATAGACGCTGCCGAGGACGAGTTCCAGCGTGCTCCCCCGCGGGCCGACAACCAGCGGCGTGGAATCGGCCCGCAAGCGAAAGTGTTGCTCGGCGCTGCGGACGATGCTCTGCAGGGCCGCCGGCAGATAGATGATCAGAGTGATCGAGGCGACCAGCACCGCGGTTGTCAGGCGATGATGACTCAAATATCGCCATGCCAGGAAGAAGCTGTCACCCACGAGCACCGCCTCCTGCTGACTCCGACTGGTTACGTTTGCAGAATGCTGAGACGTCAATCGTCTGATCGAATCGCGATAAAACGTCCGGGTCGTGAGTCACGACCACCAATGTCGCTGCTTGTTTCGCAGCATATCCGTCAAGCATATCGAGAACCCGCGCCGCGTTACCGGGATCCAAATTCGCCGTGGGTTCATCAGCAAGCAGCAGTTTCGGATTGGCCACCAGCGCACGGCAGACTGCGACGCGTTGACGCTCACCTTGCGATAGCTGATTTGGCCGCCGTGAAATCATGTCGCCGAGCCCGACATCGGCCGCGAGTTGTCGGGCGCGGTCCCGCACCTCGCTTTCCAAACGCAGCGAGCGATTAATGCGAAAAGGCAACAGGATGTTCTCCAGCAGACTCAAGTAATCCAGCAGGGCGAAGTCTTGAAAGACCAGACCCATGTTGGCGATGCGAAAATCTCGTCGCGCCGCATCCCGCAGGGCGGTAAGGTCTTGTCCGCACGTTTCAACCTGACCGGCAGCCGGGGAGTTGATGCCAGCGACCAGATGCAGAAGCGTTGTTTTCCCGCATCCGCTCGGACCGATCCAGCAGACGCGCTGGCCGTCGCGAACGGACAGCCGCTCCATGTGCAGCTCAAAGCCGCCCTCACCATAAGCGAATCGCAAATCTCGAATTTCAATCATGCTCCTGCCGCCTCTGGAAGCGGATCGGCGCCCGACGACCGGTCGAGGGACTGCTGGTCAAGCATTTCGATCTTGGTGATTTTCCAGGCGTCGTCACGAGGGGAAATCGCGATCAATGCCTCATGCTCGTTGGCGCGAGCGTGGACATGCCCCCAGTGTCCGATCCAGCCGGCGACCCGCCAGCGGCAGCGAAACGAATGCTCCAATCCGGTTTCATCCATCAGCTCCGTTTGGGTTACCTCGACTTCCTTAACCGCTATACGTAAACCGCCCTGATTCTTCACCTCCATGCTTTTGCGAGTTTCCAAGTAGACCTCGGAAAGCAGTTCGCCCGCGATGCTCTTTGCCAATCGGTCATAGATCAAACTTTCATCGTGATGATCAAATGAACGGTACAGGTTGTGCAGCAAGCCCGAGAGAACCATTTGCGCCGAATCATTTGACAGGCTCGCTCGGACTGCAAACGGATCGCCGACGCGGACACGAGCCAACGGGAGTGTGAGCACACCTACCACCACAAGTCCCATCGCCGTCACCAACAACGGTCGCGAGAAATCCTGACCGCTTGCCCACTGCCTGCCCAGAACGACAAGCAAACAGAACGCTGCGATGCCGAGGACCACAGACAGAATCGGAATGGCGAACCATCGTTGTGCCGGCGGCGCGGCAATGGCCATCATCTGGGGAATCGTGGGGTTGGTGAGGTAATTTTTCCAGACCAACATTGGGGCATCAGGCGTGACGCTGCTCGGTAATCCGCCCGCCTCATCCGATGCCACGGCCGGGACCGATTGGATCTTCGTGTTGAATAACTCCCACTTCATCGAGACTTCTGCGGGCAACTGATCGATGGGATAGACAAAGATGACGCCCAGCGTTGCGGATTTCGAATCAAGATCCTCGGGCGGCTCGATGATGCCCGTCGTGCGAAGTGTTCGGCGGATGAAGTGAATCCGGTCGAGCCTGCCTTCAGCCCTCCGCCCATCGATGAAAACCGGATTCCTTTCGGACAAGAATTGAGCGACTTGTTTCTTTAAGACCCCCTGCTGGTCGACCGGAATCACCCCGTCGTCGCGTAGCCCAAGATCGACCCAGGTCTGCAGGTCCATGGGGCGAACGATGATCTCTTGACGCACTTCATAGGGCTCGACGTAAAGATAGGCCGATAAGGGAGCGTCGAATTGTCGTCGGTAATTCGCGTGGCGAAATCTCGAATACCACGGATCGCTCCAGTCCAGATCGAGTGTCACTTTGCCGGACAGGTAGCGGAAGTCATTGACGGCAACTCGGCTGTGGTAACAAACGAATCCGATATTCGCGATCGGAGCGTTGCCCGACCGGGGAGCACGAATCGAAACCGTTTGCGGACGGCCGGTCAGCGGGTAACGCAACGTGACACGGATCACAGGTTCCGCATCGTCGGGCTGTTCGGCCAACGCTTCTCCCGTCACCTCATCCCGAACGACTCGTTTCCCCGGGACCAGTTGTTCCAACTGGCCGGCCAAGGTTTGGTCATCAGCGAGGATTTGCCACTCCGATTCGAGGGATTTGCGCGAGCGTTCCTGCCGTGGTCGTTCCTCAGCGGTGAGCTTTTCGTAAAGTTCGTCGGGAAGCAAATTGGCAAATGCGGGAAGGTCCTGGGCGCCGATTTCGATTTCAGCGCGGACCGCATTCTCCTCGATGAAGACCTCCGCGATCGTGGACGCTTTCATGGCTTGGGTGACGACGATTGCATCGGCAAGTGCCTGATTCGCAATCGCCGCAACGACAGCCAGCGTCAGCGTGGCACCGATGCACCGCGCCGTCGCGACGACTTTCTGCTCGGTCATCGTTGATACACTCGTAGCAGGCTGGATGGGTGGATTTCGGACGGATCGATCATCGAGAAGAATGGGACAGCCTACTGAGGAATATGCGAACGAGGTAGACGTTCTGTCCGCCAGGCAACCTTTGTTCGACGCTCGTGGGGGTCAGATCTCGGGCAAAGCAGCTTGCCATCTCTGCGGGAGCAAGCATTCCCGAGGCGTACACAATACCGACCATCGCACCTGTACCACAGCCAACAGTCCAAATTGCGTGCCCGCGGTCAGATGCGTTGGGATGCGATCGAAGCAAATCAACGATTTCTGTGTAAGGTTTCATGCCTGAGTTCGTCGAGTCGAAGTCAAAAGCGGAGGCCTCCACCAATGCCCGTGAAGAAATCGTCCGAATCGGACGTCAGCCCTTTGCCGGCGCGGATGTCAACAACAAAGTTGTTGCTGAGGTAGTAGTCGACCCCAATGTTGTAGATGACGATCGAGAAATCATCCTCCAACGCGTGGGAGAACAGCCCGAAAAACTCGTTGTACATGGTCGACCGTTGGGTCAGTTCGGTTCCAATCGCGACCGACTGGCTCCAGACGATGAACCAATCCTCGGCGGGCTCGTCCGGGATCAGACCAAAGTCTCCCAGCCCGCGAGTCCCGTATCCCGTCGAACCGTACAATTCCCAGCCCTCGGCTAATTCCCAGGCATAAATGTAATCCAACCCATGTTCGACGCTCTCGGTTGAAAAATCACTCCCACCTATCGGAGCCGTAAAACGCAACTCCAACGCGCTCTCGGGTAACCAGCCACACTGGTCCGTCATCCCCAACTTGAAACTCCAAATCAAATCCTGGGAGCCCTGCTTGTCCTCCTCCTCATCCAGAAACGACCAGGCGTAGTTATAGCGCAAGCGAAATTCGATGTCATCGCTGAGACCCAGCCGCAATAAGGTCTCGGGCGTTGCGTGCGTTTGCTCAATCTCCTCGTCCTTGTCTTTGTAGAAATAGCTGTAACCGGATTCGATTTGCACGACCCCACGGCCAACCGTTTTCGTCGATTGTGTAAAGTCGTGTCGTTCCGTTTCGATTCGTTCTTCAAATGGATCACGGCGCAGATCACGACGACCCATGCGGCCGAGATCGTCAATGAATTTCAGGCAGAATCCTTGACGACAACACTGATGGCGATGTGCCTGGGCTACTGTGGCAGACGAGAGAATCGAGGCAAGGAATCCCATGAGAAGGGGGAATCGCCAATGAGTCGAACTTGACATCGCATCTCCTGTTGAAGTCCATCCCAACATCAGCAGGCTCGCGACCCACTTCTCACAAGCATTATCGACGTCGTGGCTGCGGATAGCGACCGCGTGAATGCCTGATCGTTTAGCCAAGAGAATCGGTACAAGCCATAGGAAGATGCGGACAAGGACGGAGAAAAAATGGACTGTCAATGACCATGCCGCAAGGAATAGTACGAACGGATGATTCGCTAATGAAATCCGTGCACGCCCAGATCTGGTGGAGCGCTTTCAATTCAGGGGATTCGAGTACGCCACCGGGGAACCGTTCCTGAAAAGTGCGGCCTCGCTAGCTTAGAACGTGTTTTGAGATCACCCTCCTTCCAGGCAATGCCGTAGCGGATCTCGAGTGAGCCGTGGGCCGTCAGGCGCCGTCAGGCACCGGGCATTTCAATGCCGGCGCCGAGCGAAGTGCCCGGCCGCTTACGCGTCGCGGCTCACCAACACTGGTAATCGCTGTACTTAAATCCGCTACGGCGTTGCCTTCCAGGAGGGTCGAACTGTAGGCTCGGGGAGGTTTGTTTGATATGACAATACAGGCCCACGTTTGTTTGCAGAGCACACTCGAGTGGGCAAGATTCAGGCGTACGCGCCTCGGGCATCGACTGATCACGCGAATCGCGCGGCGGGCGGCGCCGCAAGATCCCAGGCTACGATCGGCATATGGAGCGCGAAGCTGAAACCCGAGTCAAAGAAGATGCTCCCAACCGGATCGATGCGATGCTCGAAAAGGTGAACGAGGCTGTCAAAATCGAACAGACACTGGCTGCGCTGGCACAACTCGCTGGCGGCCAGCGGCGAGTTACCAAGACGGACACGTATATTCAGGTCCGTGTCGCTCCCGAGAATTGCGACCGGATGCCGCCGACGGAAGAATTGACGTCCGAGCAGCCAATTGAAATCTGGTTTTCCCCGGCGGCAAAGCGTCCGGCTATGGCGAACCTATTCAAAGATCAGCTGAAGCTAAAGCAGATCGGCGATTGGGATGTCGTCCGGCTTAACGTCTCCGCCCCTGAGCTAGGCACGGATCTGCAGGATTGATCTCGCGAGTTCCAACTTGAAGTCGCCAAAGATTGCTAAGCCCGACCCGGTAGCGCCCGTCTTTCAGCCGGCCTGTCCATATTTTCCTGCTGATCTTGGCGATTGTGACGCACGTTGTCCTTCAGCGCACCCAAATAAGAACTGGTGAGGTTGCACGACGATAAACGTCCTGGCAGGGAATGCCAACGCTTGCCGTCGAAGGCAGGATCGTCTTTAGAACCGGAAGTGGCTACTGGAACGCCACCGAATTCAGTCACGGAGGACACAGAATGTCACGTTCGCTATCAGCCATGTTCCTTTCCTTCTTAGCAAGCTATTCGCTTGCTATCGGCGATGATCCGCAATACCTGACGGGAATCGATCCGCCCGTCGTGCAGCAGGATTCTTACACCGCGGTCGTTCACAGAGCGTCCCCCGATCTGGTTTCCGTTGACGTAAAAAACGAATCCGAATTGCTGAATTTTTCCGGTTATCGCGATCTGCTGGCAGAGTTCGAGAAGACCAAAGCTGATATGGATCGCTTACAGGGAAACCTCTCCAGGTACGGCATTGAAGACCACGGCGACCATCTCTATTTCACTCAGACTGCTGCCAGAAATGGTGGATCGGGCGGAGGCGGTATGGGTGGCTCCGGAGGCAGTGGCGGTGGCGATGCCGAAGGCGACGTTGCCACGCAGTCCCAAAACCCGGTCGGCGGACTTTGGATGATGTGGCTGCAAAACGACATGAAACTGCTCGAAGGTCCAGCTGGCGGCAAGCGAATCTTTAATACAACGGTCTTTCAACCTGTCTTGCCAATCCAGCTCACGGAGAAGTGGAGGGTCATCAACCGTCCAATTTTCACCTTCAATGCATTCGAGGTTCCCGACCTTTTCCAATTCCGACCGGGTGGAAATCAGGATCCGGTGTTTCCGCCAACGGATCCGTTCAGCACGCAAGCTGGCTTGGGTGACACGATGCTCATTCAGTGGCTGTCTAACTCGCCGGCCGACTCGAAAACCGTGACCGGTTTCGGATGGAACTGGATGTTCCCGACGGCAACCAATCAAGAAGAGTTAGGGACCGGCCGCACTTCCGTGGGTCCCTCGGTCGTCGCCATGTATCTTGGCGACAAGGTGATCACGGGAGGCATCATGCAGCAGTATTTCAGCATCGACAATCGCGGCAGCCGCGATCGCGTGAGTCTGATGGATCTGCAGTACATCTTCCGCTATCGACTCAATCCTACGTTCTCGGTTGGATTTTCCCCCAACATCCAGTGGGACCAAGTGACAGAAAAGGTGACGGTGCCGGTCGGTCTCGGCTTTGATGTGCTGACCATGACAAAGAAAAAGACCCCCATTCGTTGGGGAGCGGAGCTGCAGTACTACGCGAGTCATGAGAGTGGCAACCGAAACTTCGACCCCGAGTGGAATTTTCGCATGTATTTCTCGCCGATCATTAAGGCTCCGGAATGGGCCACGAGGGGGATGTGTGGAAGCCGTTCCCATTGCCGCAGACGGTGCAGATAAGATTGCACTTGCAGCCAACGACAGGAAATCCCCGCGAGAGGCCCGGTTCGTCATGCGAATCGGGCCTCGATCCGTTTTGATGGCCATGCCATCGGCAGCACGTGGAACATGCAAGCATTCTTTAGGGACTTCCGCAACTACGATCCGCCCAAGTCAGGGGCTTTGTGGGCATCATCTGATTTTCGACTGACCTGGAAGACAAACAGTCCAACACTGAGAACGTGTTTGAAAAAGGGACGAAAGAGACACTCATGAGAAATAGCATGTTGATTCAGACGGCAGGCCCATCGCACACCGCCACGAAACTAAGCTGGCGATGATAAAAGGTCCAAAACACGCCGAGGACAACAAAGCTGATGGCACAGGTGAGAAACTTTGGCCACAGCGCAAAAAGTCTCGTTGTCAGCAGCGCCGCATCATGGTTCGCACCGAGCTCTGGGACATGAAGCTCCAGAATCAACCGTGTCATCACGATCGAAAAGATCCCGTTGCTCAGTGATTTAATCGAAGTCGTTTCCATCTGCCATTCACAAGCCAGCGTGATTCGCTGCTGCCGAATGCACCCGTTTTACCTTAACGAATCGACCACGGTCGCGCTGAAGCAGCCTGGGAACGTGACCAGTACCGCGCGAGTCAATGCCGTTGAGGGGTCAGACACAAGTGGGAATTTCTGAATCAGAAACAGTATTAATACCGAGACGGAAAACGTAATCAGATAGCCGCAGGCCAGTCGTTTCACAAAGTCCCACTCGTTGCCGCGAAAATGCCCGCGTGCGAAGATGAAATATCCGGAGAATCCCAAGAACAACAGCGACAGCGCCACGATGCCGATTGTGTTACCGAGAGGAAGAGTCGTTCCGAGGTTCCAAACCTCCTCGGTAAAAGCGACAGGAATGCAAAGGACGCAGGCGCAATCAAAATCTGGAGGACGTCCCGCAGCTGAAACTCGACCATCAACGGTGACACGACCTGCTGGACGACGTTGCCCGCCCCGTCCACAATCTCTTGCACGATGTGCAGTTGCCCGTTGATTCGCTGAAGATTGTCAGCTGATTCTTGGTCGTCTTCATTACCGGTCATGTGACCCGTCTTCGCCTTTCATTGATCGTCACGACACAAAACGCGAGATGTCTCATCGCAATTGGTTTGTCTAACAACGTGTTTTGAAGTTTAACCTCCTTCCAGGAGGGTCGAGCTGGGGTGGTGAATTAAGTGACGAGCAAGAATTAATGGTGAGCCGTTGGCCGTAAGGCACCGTAAGGCCTCGGGCAATTCGGCTTTGCCCGGCTCACTTAGTTCATTATCCCAGGCCGACTCTCCCGGTGGGAAAGTGAAGTGCTTGTCTTTTGGCAACCAAAAAGCGGTACGATCTCCAAGCGGGAGGGTGGAGTTCGAATTTTGAAACGCGTTCTAACGCTATTAATGGGTCCGATAGATCCAGTACTATCGCTTCAACGTCTGCGATGGTGTCTCGCCGAATCGGCGCGAGTAAGCTTTGCTGAACCGCCCGAGATGGTTGAATCCCCATCTCATCGCAGTCGTCTTCACAGTAGTCCCCGGTCTGGCAGCCAGTAGCTCATCTCGGACACGTCGCAGGCGGACATCTTTCAAGAATTCCAGTGGCGTATACCCACGATGGCGTTTAAAACCTTCGTACAAGGCACTGGCGCTGATCCCAGCGACTGCAGCCACCGCTTCAGACGTTATCGGTTGGTCGCAATGGGCCTCCAAGTACTCTTCCACCCGACGAATATACTTGGGCTCGGCGCCGGTCACCGCGCGATGCATCAGATGCGAATAGTTGTGTGGTTGTGCGAATGCAAATCCAGTGAGCAGTGTCTCGCAATAACGTTCTGCGATCAGCGGATTGGTTAACAAAGACCGGTCATACTCGATCTCCTCCGCCAGCGATCGAACCATTCGCAGCAGGCTCGCTATCGACCGGTCGCGGAAGTCGATCGCGGGATTGAATTCCAACGGTTCCTTCAACTCTTGGCCAATCAGCGCTTGCACATGCGTTTGCATCAGTGTCTGCGGAATGGTGAAATTCAGGCTGCAATAGCCTTCGCTGCAAACGCGAAAGGGCCGGTGCGGAGAAAGTACCACACCAGCGGCAGGACTGAAGTCGCATGAGTCACTGCCAATGGTGATATCGGCCGAATCGCGGTGCACGGAACAGAATTCGTAGGCCTGTGCCAACTCGGGTGCGGGCAAACTTCCACCTCACCAATCCAGTTCAGTGACGTCAGCATTGCGCGGCCAAAGGGTGCGACGTACAACTCATGGGTGAGCATCCGCTCGTGACCGGTTGGCTGAACTCGGATTTTGGCGTTGTTGTACGACGACGATAACTGGGACGCGGTTTCGTCTGCATCATGCGAACGCAAGACTAGATGCTGGGAAAGCGGCTGTGCATACGGCGGATTTGACAAGCGAACAAACTGACGTCGATAGTAAGGATATCTGGATACTCACGCGAAATCAGTGGACAAGCGAAATCAGCTGTACATCTGGGACTCTGGCACGAGACGGTCGCGCGGGCTGGTGACACGGATGTCGGCCAGGACAGGTCATCGCCTACCCTTCCGCGTTAGTTTGCAGCTTCGCCTTCGGGATCTTGCAGACGGATCATCAACCATTGCTGCGTTTGACCGTCGGCGAAGTGGATCAGCGCCGGCGACTGGTCTTCCGTGAGATTCGATATGCCGGTCTCCATGACTGGCCAATCATCGCCTCCCACCGTCCAGGCAGTCCGCTGCGTCTTCTTGTCGACAGCCCCCTGGACTTCTTGGGATTGATTCGTGCTGCGATTGAAGTACGTTCCGGCAATCATGCCCTCCTTGCTGACCGCTAACTGAATGAACAGGTTTGGTTCGGGGCCCGATGCCTGACCGTCTTGCACCATTGCAAACACTCCCAGCGAAAGCCACTCGGTATCATCGCCTGATTCATCCGGCGCTGACTTCCTCCGCGCTGCTGGCAATCGTAAAAGCTTGCTCGCTGTATTCTTGGGCGGTCCCGACAGCCTCTTCGCCGTAATAGACCATGTCGCCTTCGACGTACACGTTGTCGCCGTAGCTATACGAGATCGGCTGCGACCAGCCCCACGGGAACCAGGCCGCGACCGATCCCCATACGGCCCCGCGATAGGGGCGGGTCCAACGCTGAGCATAGCGATTGCCGCGCCAAAAATCGTTGCGAGGCGGAGTGCGTCGCACCTGCTGCTGGACTTCCTGCCGCCTGTCAATGCGGTCGCTGCGTCGCTCATCCACGTTGTCGATCCGATCTACGCGATTATCCGAAAGGTTGTCGCGACGATCTTGGCGGTTGTCGATCGCACCCTCGCGACGATCGGAAACCGAGTCCCGCCGGTCGCTTCGCTGATCGGTTCGATTATCAACGCGATCCTGTTGATTGTCTTGACGATTGTCTAGCCGATCGGGACGGTTCTGATTGGCAGGTCCTTCACCCGGTCGTCCGCCAGGGCTTGGTCGCTCAGTCGGTTTTCCATTCTGTAGGAAGTCGGGTGTTCCGTTGCCAGGACGAGTGCCCGATCCAGGTGTACGCCCGCCACCGGATTGCGGCGGTAGGTCGAGAAAATCATTCAGCTGTCCCTGTGAGGGTCTGCCGCTGTCGCCTGGCCGAGTTGAACCACCGCTGGGACCCGAGCCTGCACCGGCCGATTGCCCGAACCAGGAGTGCTCGGTCGAGTACCACCCGTGCTGGGTCGACTGCCCGTGCTGGGTCGACTGCCTGTGCTGGGTCGACTGCCTGTGCTGGGTCGAGTGCCTGTGCTGGGTCGACTGCCTGTGCTGGGTCGACTGCCTGTACTCGGACGACCACCCGTACTCGGACGACTGCCCGTACTCGGCGGCGTTGCGGTGGGGCGGCTTTGGCTTCCGCCCGGCCGACTCTGGCCTCCGCCCGATGGACGGCTCATTCCGCCGCTTGGTCGCGAACCGCTTGACGGACGGCTCATCGATGGCGAGCGGCTTGAAGGCGAATGAGACATTCCACCTCCACCGCGACTGGGACCACCTCCATCGCGACTGGGACCACCTCCGCCCCGACTCATGCCACCACCTCGGCCGCCGCCACCCGGTCCGCGGGCCACCACTTCACCGGCAACGAACAGACTGAACGCGGAGAAACAAATGAGAACGAAAGAAAGTCGTTTCATAGGGAGGCCTTTAATGAGCGACTTCACGGCCGCCGGGTTCAAAATTTTGGAGCGACCAGCAGACTATTGTCGCACGACCAGAACTTCATCGATGTTCGGAAGCAACTGGCCGGCCACGGTACGTTGAGTCGATTGAAACGCAAACGTGTCGTCGTCGATCGGTTTGACGTGATTAATCGCGGTTGTCGGTTCCCCGGCGGCGGTCGTTCCTTTCTTGTGGACGTACCATCCATCCTTGGATTTCGACCAGACGCCTTGGGCGACCCCGCCATCGGAATCGAACGTCCAGGAACGAATCTGTTTCGATCCAGCATCCCATCCGATGATTTGCATTCCCGACAGGTCGATGCGATCTTCAATCGCGACGGTAAACGATCGAACCATGAACGTGTTGTTTTTTGTCCATTTGCAGTCGGTGACAATGCTCGCATTTTCATCTTCATCCACCCAACGACCGATCATCCACTGAAGTGGTTTCAATTGTTCGTAGCGGGATTGGTTGGGCAGAGCTTCTTTGTCGGTCACTCGATCAAGCAGCCATCGACCGCCCTGCCGCACATAAACCGCCGTGTAAGCAACTTGCTCTGGGTCGGCCTCTGGAGTAACGAACGAAGCCACGCCGTGCTCGGCCGCGACGTTGGGCGAAATGAACTCGATCGACTCGACCTCAATAGAAAGCTGCAGCTTGTTCTCTGGGGTAAAGAGTGCCTCGAACTGTTGCTGAATCGCAGTGCGACCAACGACTTGTTCGCCGGTCACTCGATTCACGTAAACAGCTTCGGGGGACCAGTAGCTCGCGAGCAACTTGGCATCGTGCGCGTTGAACGCATCAACATACTCGGTTCCCAGTTTGCGAATCGCCGCCTCTTCACTGGCCTGAATGGGCCCTTCTTGCCCTGACAGCCATGCGGGGGTCAACAATGTGGCTACCAGGCAAAGCTCAAGATAAGTCGCCCATTTCATCATTTGCCTGTCTCTCTTGATTTCGATTCGTCAGTATCAGGGTTGGTTACGTCAGTCCTGTTTCTCATCGAGCCCATACTCCTTGTTGACCTCGTCATAGATGGGCTGAATCACCTCCTTTACATCGAGTTTGCCATCCGCAATCTCGTCCGAATAGGGAATCCTGAGAGTTGGATCCGGAACCAGCGGCTTCTCGGTGGCTGGAGGTGGCCAGACGTCTTCGTCCACCGCGGCCATCCGCACACGAATCTCGTCCTTGGTGACATTCCATACCATGTAGTCGTTGGAAAGACTCAATGGCCCATCATAAGTCATGCGTATGCGCTCATAGATTGCCGAGGACGTGTCCCAGTCATTGAAAAAGTGGTAGGCGATCGCCATCCGCGGCTTGATCCGCGACATCACTTTGCCAAAGGCCTCCGGTGCTGTATGAATTTGCGTTCCCACCGAGAGAGCACTTTGCGGCGTGAATTTAAATTTCTTGATCATGTCCGGTACCGCGATGAAGCACTCGTGAATGGCAAGGTCAGCATCCTTGGCATACTCGTCGTACCATTTGTTCGGATAGGTATCACCACCGAACACAAACTTGAAACCGTTCCACTCGACACTGAAACTAACCGGGCCATCCAGAGAGTGGATTGCCGGCCAGGATCGAACGGTGACGCCATTTTCCTGATAGACGATTTCGTTCATGCCCTTGTAATCAAACTCATGGACTTCGAGGTTGTATCCGCGGGGATCAGTGATTCCCTTGCGGCCGTCCAGGTCCCAGGTCAGCGCTTTTCGCAAGTGCTCCAATGCGTACTTCGTGCCTCGTTCTGGCGTATCGCCGCTGGGCCCCCAGACTCGCAGCGGCTTTTGACGGCCGGCTAAGGCGCCACCGACAAACAGCGCGTCCAAGTCACCGAAGTGGTCGGTGTGCAAATGGCTGATGAAGAGTTTGTCGAGGTAGTTGTAGGGGATTTGCAGCGCCGAAATTCGCTCGGCCGATCCCGTCCCGATATCGAAGATAAACTTGTCACCGTTTCCCAATTCGAGCAACCAGCACGACGCTGCTTGTTTCGGGCGCGCCGTCGGCATCCCGGTGCCACAAGCCACTAGCCGCATCTCATCCGGCCCGAGGTCCTCACTGTTGGGTGCGTAAAAATCGCGACCGTGCGCCTGTCACCGGTGAGTATCGAGTCGCCGTGGCCTGGACTTGGTCCGCTTGACTGGAGTCCTGCTGACCGTCGTCCTTCGCAGTTTTTGCTTCTTGGGCACGGGCTTGAGCGTCTCGATCCCGTTGATCTTGCGTGCAACCGATCACGTAACCGATCAGTCCAGCGATCAAGGCGACGACCAACGCCGGTGGTCCAGCTCGTTTGATTCTTGTCACAGTGGCGGCTCCCGGGATGGTGCGTAGGTAGGTCAAGCGAGGCGAGCAACAAGCTCACCCGGGTGTTCCGTAGACACGTCTACGGAACACAGGTTAAGATCGTATCGTCAGCGTACCGCAGGTCAATAGACCCCCCTACGGAAATGAACCATGTCGACAATCGCGGAAACCAGGCGGCTGAGCCGTGAGGATTGGCTTGCAGCGGCCTTGGAAGTGCTCAAGAGCGACGGTGTCGGGAACGTCAACATCGTCAGAATCGCGAGAGATTTGGGCGTGACCAGCGGCAGCTTCTACTGGCATTTCAAGGATCGCAATGACCTTTTGCGGAGCTTGCTCGAGTTTTGGGTTAGCTCACAAACGGAGGCAATTCTCGAAAAGGCCAGTCAAGGCACGCCGTCTGAACGGCTCTTCAAGCTGATGGAGATCCTGACGCTAGACGAGGAATCCCGATACGAAGTGGCTTTTCGGGCATGGGCGGGATTTGACAAGATGGCCGCCGAAGTCGTACGAGGTACCGATAAGCGAAGAATCGAGTGGCTGCGTAGCGTATTCCACGAATTGGGTTTCAGCGGCACCGAGGCGGAAATGCGGGCTCGCCTTTTCGTCTACTATCAGCTCGCCGAGCCAATCGTGTTTTGGCGGGAGCCGAAGAGCAAACGAAGAGAGATCATCAAACTGCGACAACGATTGCTCACGAGCCCCGTTCCGACGTAGGGCTTCGGCGTCTCTTCATGGCGAGATCGCGAATGAATGGCCGCGATCATGTTGAGCCCAAAATGACTCGACGGGCCCCAATCAGTGTCTTTACCGAACGATGGTCAGGACCCTCGACTGCGAGCTGGCTGCTGGCAAGTCGGGATAGCGAAACATGAGGACAATGACAACATCGTCATCGATTTCCACACTGGGAAAGGACTGACGCCCGACTCGGATGACTTTTTCACCTGAGTCGGTGGCGGCTATCGGTTTTGAAAGGCTGAAAGCGGTTAGACCAAGGTCCCCATAGAAGATCGGATCGGTGGGCGGTGGCGAGTCCCGAGGGACCGATTTTTTCCGCTAACAACCCTGGCAATTCGCGGTCTTCGGCGCATTGGTTGCATCGTTTGCGCCAAGAAAGCTTGGGAAAGGGGAATGAAATGTAAACTACAACTTTGAAACCTTTCATCGGAACCTTGCGGGTGGGAATCCCGTCCAGTAGAGCTTGACCAGCAACTGGAAGCGAGTCTTGCGTGGTGGTGGGGTAACCCATCCTGCGAAGCGTAGACAGCGAGTCCGAAAGCCATGCTATTGAGCGTCGAAAGACCCAATCGTGGGAGCCTCTGCCTTTCGATGACCAGGGGCCACGCTGTTGCACTGTAACGGTCTGGTGCAAGCAGTCCTGCCGGCGTCGGTTTGGAACATGGCAAACGGATGATGAAGGTTCCCCAGGAACTTGGGAGATCCTGTTGTCTCCTCAACGAGATCCCGGCCGGAGATACCGGGTTACCAACTCCAGGCCCTGACGGCTCACTCGTCCGCCAGGGAGCGAAAACAACGAGTGAACGTTGAGGTATCGCCAAGCGAAGGAAACGAAGTGCGGCGAGAGGGGCATCAGGAAGTCATAGCGTCTTGATAGTACTGACGAAGCTGGCGAACTTCACCCCGTTGGAGCCAGTGGAGGGAAGCGAGACGTCGAATCATGGACCCGTTACTGAGAAACACGACGAATGCATCGAAATTCGACCACCGTGTCCACGAAACAGCAGCGGATAGCAACGTTGGCGAAACAGTCACCCCAGATGGCTTTCACGTCGCTCGCTTATCTGATGGACATCGACTGGTTAAAGGAAGCGTACCGACGCACCCGCAAGGACGGAGCCGTTGGCGTGGACGGAATGACCGCGGAAGAATATGAACAGGACTTGGAGGGTAACCTTCAAAGCCTGCTCGATGGTGCGAAGTCCGGCACGTACAAGGCGCCCCCTGTGCGGCGTGTGCATATTCCCAAGGGCGGCTCCACCACGGAGACCCGCCCGCTCGGAATTCCCACTCTGGAGGATAAGCTCCTTCAGCGTGCGGTGGTCATGCTGCTGGAACCGATCTACGAGCAGGACTTCTTGGACTGCTCCTACGGGTTCCGCCCTGGCCGATCAGCACATGACGCGTTGAAGTCTTTCCGCGACCAGACGATGAACAGTCGGCCGAGAGGCGGCACCGTGCTCGAGGTTGATATTCGGAAATTTTTCGACAACCTGGATCACTCCTATCTGCGACAGTTTCTCCGACTGAGGGTGCGTGATGGCGTGTTGCTACGCCTGATCGACAAGTGGCTCAAAGCGGGCGTGATGGAAGATGGTAACGTGAGTTACCCTGACTCCGGCTCGCCCCAGGGTGGCGTGATCTCACCCCTGATCTCGAACGTGTTCTTGCACTACGTGCTCGACCTGTGGTTCGAACAGGACGTGAGACCACGACTCAAAGGACCTGCCTTCCTCATCCGCTATGCGGATGATTTCGTGATCGGGTTTCGCCATCATGGCGATGCCGAGCGCGTGATGGAAGTCATCCCGAAACGATTCGGCAAGTATGGATTGACCGTCCATCCGACCAAGACGAAGCTGGTTCGTTTTCGTCCTCCCTCGTCTCAGACGAAGGACGGCGATGGCTCCGGTGATCGTCCTGGGACGTTCGACCTTCTCGGTTTCACCCACTACTGGGCTGTCTCCTTGAAGGGCTACTGGGTGGTCAAGCTCAAGACTGCTGCCGATCGTTTCACCCGTGCCGTGCGCAACATGGACCAATGGTGCCACGACAATCGTCACTTGTCGCTCCCGGAACAGCAACACAAGCTCAACCAGAAGCTGCGTGGACACTACGCGTACTACGGAGTCACGGGGAACTCAGAAGCAATGAACAGGTTCCGCCAGGAAGTCGAGAATCGATGGCGTAAGTGGCTTAATCGCCGCAACAACATCCGCTCGATGCACTGGGCGAAATTCTGTTCTCTGCTCCGCCGTTATCCGCTTGCTCCCGCTCGCGCGATGCGATCCAAGCTTCGTCATGCAGCGAATCCATGATGAGAGGAACCGTATGCGGTAATGTCCGCACGTACGGGTCTGCGGGAGCCCTGGGTGAGCAATCACCCAGGGCCACCCGGTCCGCCGCGAGTTTGCTCCATTCCTTCGGCGCACACTCAGTGAAAAGCCAAGCTCGATTCTTGGAAAAAGTGGAACCAAGTGAAGAGGTGCGGTGGGACACTTGCCGTGTTACGATCGTGTCGAAGCAGAAGCAAGAGTTGCGCGGCGAGCCAAAACCATATCGGTGAACCGAAGGACCGGCAGCGTGTCGATAAAGGGTATATCTTCGGGGCGATCCCGGATATGGTGCCACCCACCTATCGCTGCTAACTTTGATGGGGAGAGTCTGGATGGCGTGATTCTGGCTGTTTGGCGGGCAATCGACGGGTGGCACCATTCTCGCGGTTCCCATGATTGCTGTTCGGTACTTGTGATGGATTGAGCACGGAGCTTGCAACAGGATGTACACCGATGAACGGGTTACGAGAAGCCAGGCGTGGTTGGAGCAGAACCGACTCGACTCCTGATCCTGCCCAATTTGAGAATCTCTGTCGGGCACGAAGTCGTGACAGTGGTTGCGTGCCCAAGCGAGTTACTTGCAAGATACACTGTTACAGGAGCGGGAGAATCTGATTCTGGTCAGGACGGAGCTGGAGCAAAGTGGTGTGAAACGATGACAAATGGCACGCCTGATGATGGATGTTCGACTCGCCAAGACGAACAGGGCTACCGAGATCCTATCCCTGACGTAGAAACCAACCGCGATGAGAATCGCAACGCTGAACTCGATCCAGCCGGCAAGGCCTCGGGACAGCGTTTGGATCAAGACGAGGCAACATCGTTTTCGCCACCGCGGATCATTCGTCACAAGTTTCCAGTTGAGTTTGGTGACTACCGTCTCCTGCGAGCGATCGGCCAGGGTGGTATGGGGATTGTCTTCGAGGCAGAACAGAAGTCGCTTGGCAATCGAAGGATCGCCATCAAGACAATCAAGTACCTCGGCGAGATCAATCATGGCGCTGTACGGCGATTCGAGAACGAGGTTCGAGCCGTTGCTCAGCTTGAACACCGAAACATCGTGCCGGTGTATCACTTGGGGGTAGAAGACGGCACGCACTATTACGCGATGAAGCTGATCGATGGCAAGAACTTGCGTGAGCTTGTCAAGGCATTGAAGAATGCGGTCAGTCGTCAACGGCGCACGACCGTCCAACCGGGCGGTACTGAAAGAGGCGACGTCCAAGGTGGAAATACACCGCACGAGTCGGGCTGGTCAAAGGGCGATACGCTTGCCTCGAGCAATGTTATCGAAAGGATTTCTGCGACTGGTTCTGTCGCTCTTCCACAGTTCGTGAAGAACCTTGTTCGCATGGGGATTCAGGTAGCCGATGCACTCCATCATGTCCACGAACACGGCATCGTTCACCGCGACGTCAAACCGGCCAACTTGATCCTCGATGCGGATGGGGACGTCTGGTTGACTGACTTTGGGCTTGCATTGATCAGCGACAATCCCGCACTGACCGCTCCAGGTGATCTGGTGGGAACGTATGCCTACATGAGTCCCGAACAGGCGATGGGCAGCAAGCGTGTGATCTTCGACCATCGCAGCGATATCTTTTCGCTGGGTGCGACACTCTATGAACTGCTGACGTTGCGGAGGGCTTTCCCCGGAAGGACGCGTGAGGAGATCCTGTATGCCGTTCAGTTCAAAAACCCCCAGCCGATTCGCAGTATCGCCCCGCGCATGCCCAAGGATCTCGAGACCATTGTGATGAAGGCGCTCGCAAAAGATCCCAACGCGAGGTTCCAGAGCGCTGCGGACATGGCGGCCGAATTGCGTCGATTCCAGGAAGGAAAGCCATTGACGGTTCGGCCGCCGAACACCCTTGAAAGAATTGGCTACTGGGCTCGTGCGAATCGCCAGCTTGCCGCATCGATCGCGGCCGTCGGGCTGGTGACCGTGATCGCCACCATTTTTTCCGTCTTTCAATCGATGCGTGTTCAGCAAGCAGAGACGGAGTCAGAACTCAAGGTCCAGAAGGTCCGTCAGGTTGAGACTCAGAAGGCACTCGCAGCGGAGACGAAGCAGAAGAATGAAGTGACGCGTCTGCTCAACCAGAGTGAAGGGCTGAGGCTCGCCGCCAATTCATCACTTCAGCTCGACAATGACGCGACGGTTGCTCTCCTGCTAGGCATCGAAGCTGCGAAACGCTATCCGGGAGCTGACGCCAACGACGCCATCATGAACGCCCTTGATGCCAGGTACGAGGCGAGGGTCTTGAGCGGACACTCCCTACCAGTCGGTCACGTCGCCTTCAGTCACGATGGGTCCAAACTTATCAGTTCCGCAACCACCCAAGTCTTTCAGCTTGTGAATCAGGCAGGAGACCAACATCAGGATGACGAACAAGCGGACGCCAACAAGACTCCGATGATCGAGCCAGCGATCGTCTGGGACCCGAGCGCGGGGAACGAGTTGGGAAGACTCCTGGATAATTACACGATCACCTCTGCCGTGTTCAGTCCCAACGACGAGTGGATCTTGACTGCCGCGAGCTCGGATGAAGTCGAGGCCCCGAACGATGTTGACGAGGCGAAGCCCCCTGCACCTCCCCGCCTTTGGTCAGCATTGGACTATACCCCGGCCGTGACGTTTGCCGATGCTTTGCTGTCCGAAGCTCACCCTGGCTCCTTCCACAAGGACGGCAGTCTGTTGGTGCTGCCCACGGTTGCCAACGAGGCCGCGATCTACTCGACAGCAGGAGTACGAATCGCTGAGCTTACCGGGCATGCAGCTCGCGTCGTTCATGCCACGTTCAGTCCCCGAGGAAATCGAGTCGCAACCGCATCGGCGGACAATACGATTCGAATCTGGGATCTACGCATCGACGATGGCAAGCCGAGTCTTGAAGAACACGCGCCGCTTGAGCAATGGAGGAAACCAAGTGGCACAGAACGTCCGCGTGATTTGACCTGGCTCGCGTTTGGTCCCGATGGTCGCATGCTGTTTACTGGCTCGTCGAGTCGTGAGATTGAGATCTGGGATCTCGATCACGTAGACGTGTCGATCAACACGGATACCATCCCGGGCCGGCAAGGCGAGATCTTCGCCAATGGAAGCTTGCTGATGACAACCGGGCTTGCTGACCGGAGCATTGTCATCCGACGTGCACACGACGCCGACTGGGTTGAGAACCAGCGAATCAATCTTCTGGCGCGGAAGGTTGTCGTTAGTCCCGACAATCGTGTGCTGGGAGTTTTGGGATACAACGACAGCCAGAAATTTCATCTGTGGGATCTCGAGCGAAAGACGTTGCGTGCAACCCTCGGAGCGAACCCCGGGTTTGCAATCGTAGACCTTGCTTTCAGTCCTGATTCAGCTTTGATCGCCACCGCATGCGAGGACGGAGGGGTTCGAATCCACCATGTGACGAGTGGACGAGAACGCTCAACTTATCCAGCCAAACGCTACGACAGCATTCCCCTCGCTGTAGCAAGCCCAGACGGAACCATGCTGGCCGTTGCCTCAAATGAGCCGAGTCCAGTGGGCGAGTTCTGTAGCCCTGATCTCTCACAGCGGCTGCAACTGGACGCGAGGATCATACTCCCGCTGTCGCAGGGCGTCCATCTGCTTGCAGTTCAGGGAAAGCAACTGTCAGTCCGTTCGACCAACGACGCGCGGCTGGTGAGTAAGGAGATGACTCTCACGTACAGGGTCCGACACGCGGCGATCAACAGCCGAGGCGACCGGGTGGCCGCCTATTGCGGTCGCAAGCACGTCGTGCTTTGGTTCACCGACCAAAACCGGTTGATTCGGTTACCGATAGGAAGCGAGCCGCTCATGCAACTCTGGTTCAGTCCGGCTACCGGAAACCTTCTGAGCATTGGTCTCGATGGGGTAGTTCGCGTCTGGAACTCTGAGACTGGTCGCTTGGTCACAACTGTGGCCATTGGCGACAAATTGCAGTTAGCCGATATCGAGTTCAGTGCCGATGCCAGCATGTACGCTCTGGCAACGAACCGAGACACCGCCATTCTGTTGGATGCGAGAACTCATAGAGAGATACTTCGACTCCAACGTGCAAACGCGCGATTCGACAGAACTCGATTCGCTTTCGACAATTCCAAGCTAATCACATACAGCAGCGTTAGCGCTCCGAATTCAACTTCCGTGCAGTTGTGGGACCTTGGCTCCGGTGAACTGCTCGAGGAGTTCTTCGTCGGCGGCCGAGTCACTGTCAAAACGAACCCTAGCAAAGCAGAGGCGCTCCTATGGTCAAGTACGGATGGCGCCTTCCTCTGGAACTACGACACCGGCGAACGAACAGAAGTCACTTCTGACAGTGCCTTCGCCGGTGCCTACTCCCGTGATGGCGAGCATTTTTACCTGGGCACCGGTGGAAGAGCCAATGACTTGACGGTCAGCTCCCAGCCGTGGTCCGAGACCGCAAACGCTCCCAAGCTTACACGTTGGGCGCGGTCTGGTATCGAACGGTTGGAGTCGATCGAATTTCCCTTTGAGTCGTTCGGAGACATCGTGATTGACGCGGAAGGCCATGTGATTGTTGACGGGAATCGCTGGAATCAAGTCATCAATTATGATGTCGACACGAAGGCTGTCGAGGCAATCGTCCCAGGACACTATGGACCAATCACCGCCTGTCTCTTCACGTCCGATTCCGAACGCATGATCACGACATCCTGGGACACGAGTGTCTCCTTGTGGGATGCATCGACCGGACGACAACTTGGTCGCTGGAACGATCACCGTTCGCCCATCACGTCGGCCGCGATCAGCCGCGATGATCGAATCCTTGTCACAGGAGCACGCGACGGCAGAGTCGTGATCTGGGATTTGGTGGAAAGCACCGCGGAAACCGCCGTTGTGCGATCTTTCGATGCGTTGAGGGAATCGATTCGACACATTGCGATTGACCGTGACGCCCGCCGCATCCTCGCAATCTCAGACGAAGCTGAGTGCAAGTTGTACGACGTTGAAAGCCTGCAGCAGATCGAGGTCGGCCTCAGTGACGTCCGGATTGAGTGGGCTGAGTTCTCGGCCGATGGGAAGTCACTGTTGGCAATTCCTCAGAAGGTCGAGGCGACGGTTACACCTCACGTTCTCGTGATCTCCCTTGAAGAGAAGGCGATCCTAAAGATCGAATATCCCGGGACTGTCCGTTCTTCTCACTTTCATCCCGATTCAAAGCGAATCGCGACGACCTATGAGTCCATGACCAATGACGAAGATGACCCACGAACAAACGTGGTTGTGTCGATTGTCGAAGTCGCGAATCGCAACGTACAACACAGTTTCAATCACGATCAATCGTCAGCCTATTGCGCCATTTTTGATCCTTCCGGCGCGTACCTGATTGTGAGTGGTCAAGAGCAAGCAACGGTATGGCGGCTCTCCGACGGTCGACGCTGGATGACAATGGAGGACATGCCCACAGGACGCCACCTAACGCATCATTGGAAGGGGGCATTCATTTCTGGGCGGCCTGCCCGATTTGTGACTCGGCGTCGCGATACCTTCCAGTTTCGCGACTACCCATTGATCCCTTTGACTGCGACGGAGCGTCAAGCGATAAGACCTCTATCGAAACTGGAAGCAGATCACTTTCACCTATCGAATTGACCAAGCACTCGCGAACGCTGAGATAGCAGTTCAGTACAGCGATAAAGTGCAGCGATGCAGTGCAGCGATAAAGTACAGCAATAAAGTACAGCGATAAACTACAGCGATGCAGTACAGCAATTTAATCGCTGTCCTCTTTAAAGGCTGCTTAGTTTGTAGATTGTAAAGTACTTGATCGTCCAGTTTCCGCTCCCGCTTCCGGATGTGGAAAAGGCATCAAAGTCCTTCTTGACCTCGTCGGTAGCCTTTCTCCTGCCCTCGAATTTCTTTCTCTGAAAGACTTTGACCGTGCGATTCGTCTTGTGCTGCGCGATCAATACGGCGGTGTAAATGTCCTCGTCTGGTTTCACGGTAGACTTGGCGTCGGTATCGATTGGGTCAGGCACGACCGGTGCGGGACATTCGCATGGGAAGATTGAGTACGAGTAGTAGCCCGATCCGGTCACCGCGGCGATGGCTGCACCTGGGTCGTCCTCGCAGCTACCGGTTGTCGTGGTTCCGTCAAACCTTACGCCAACAGCCCTCCAGCACGTATCCTGCGCGTGGGTGCAAACTGGAACCAAGCAGAGGGCAATACCGATCAGTAGCGATTTGGTTTCGACTCGACTCAACATTGTCACTCCTCGAGTTGCAAATTTGGACCTGCTGGTGATAGGGAATAGGACTCTAGTTGACCGCATGCCCAAGGTCAAATTCTGAGGGAACCGGACGCGGCGGGGCCAGATCCGATGCAGCGACCCAATTCGCCCGGCGTCCCCAAGTTGGAACCCCACAGCCGGAATCAGCTGCAGGGCAAGATCGCTCGAGGCGGGATGGGTGCGAGCATCCGAGGCGGCGATACAGATCTGGGGCGCATGCTGGCAATCAAGCTGCTACTTCATTCGCACAAGAACAGGCTGGAAGTCATCTAGCGGTTTGTCGAAGACGCTCAGATCGGTGGCCAAGTGCAACCTCCGGGAATCGCACCGGCATTGTCCGTCAACATCATGGTCGGTGCGTTTGGTGAAGTTCAGGTCATGGATCGGGGCCTGGCCAAGGTCCTACCAGAGGGTGGCATCGCGGACGAAAAGAATGCTCGGACCAAACATCCAATTGAGAGCGTGAGCAAGACTCGTCGCAGCATGCTCAGCGAGCTTCCCGGCTCGCTTGGCTCGGTGGGTTCTCAAACGCAATTTGGCAGCGCGATCGGTACGCCGGCCTACAAGCCTCCCGAACAGGCACTGGAGGAGACAGTCCTCCTTGATCAACGGGCCGACGTGTTCGGGCTGGGTGCAAATTGATGCGAGATTCTCACCAGCATGCCGCCATACTTGGCGGACAGTGGGACTCGCGTGCTTTGCATGGCTTGCTCTGCCAGCATCAGCAAGTGGTGGCGAGAGCCGACTGAGACGAAAGACAGGTGAAGCGACGCGGACGGGACTCGAACCCGCAACCTCCGGATGGAAAGGCAGCTCTCTCGCGCTCCGTAAATCACGCTCTCGCAATGAAGTTACGACATAACATCGACATTTCTGATGGTTGCAAACATGCACAATGATGTGTCGTTATTTGCGAGTATTTCGGGAATGGATCGAACGCGAGTGGGAAAAATCCCAGCGCTCCCTTCGCACTAGCGGTGATCGAGACGCGGACATGCTTCGATCGGATTGAACCATGAATATCACCCAGAAATAGGGCCAACGGTAAGAACCACCCAAGGCCATGAGGAACCGATCTGATCTCAGAGTAGGCGTCAGGTGTTACCAGATCGTCTTCGGGGAAGTAATCCTCTTCTCCAGCTCTCCACCACCCCACGGCGCGGATACTTCACAACGACCTGCCCCCTAGGACAGTCGAACTGCGACGGCTGCTAAGCCAGTTGTGTGCGCGGCCCAAAGGATAACTCAAGGTGCAACAGCACGGCGACTTGCCTGCGAGGGCCGCGGTCGGTCAGCAGGCTGGTTTTCGCCAGCCTGCTTCTCACTACTTCTACTCGACGAAATCACGGCCACCCGGAAGCCGATGGAGCGATCTCGATCCGCTGGAGGCCACTCGTCGCGAAGTGCGGAGCTACAGACGAGAGCGACGTCGTCCCAGCTTCCGCCTCGAAGCACCCTCGAATTGTCGATCCCTGTGGACGTGCACCATTCACGGACGTTTCCATGTAAATCAAAGAATCCCCAGCCGTTTGGTAGCTTTGTGCCGCACGATTCCGAGTGATCTCCGCGATACACTCCATAAACGTCAAGCCATTTATCGTCGTTTCCGCACGAATACCTTGTCGTCGTGCCCGCTCTGCAGGCGTACTCCCATTCAACGTCTGTCGGTAGCCGATAGCCGCTTGCGGCAGACTCCAAACGCCAGGCATCGTGCTCTGTTTCCTCATCTGCGTAGTCTCTGTCCTTTTCGTCTGTTCGCACGTAACACGGCGATAGACGTTCTCTGTGACTGAGCCAATTGCAGAACATCACCGCGTCGTACCAGCTAACATTTTGGACAGGATGCATTGATGTCGCGCTGACCAAATCATTCGGGCCGCCCCAATCTGTAGGTTTCTCTGATTCGGGATAGTCTGCGTCGTTAACGAATTGCTTGAACACTTCGACCGAAATCTCTCTGTCGCTAAGGAAGAGCCCGCGAAGACTTACTTCAACCATCCTCTTGCGTTCTTCCTTGATTTGCTCGACAGCTCTCTCGTCCGTCACTCGCAAAAGATCTTCCATATGTTCCTTGAAGATCTCTGGCATGATCTCTCCATTACGAAATGTCCAACCGTCGACCGAAGCAACCATCTCGTCGCGTGGTGGCTGGATGGACGCTGCCGGTAGACGCAACATTGTTAGGCCGACAGTATTGACGTACCAATTTCTCGCCTCCTGCTCACGTTGATCGACCACAATCTCCGGCAGTGGAAGACCCCATTTTTGTAGTGCCCACCCCGAAGCACTATGCGTCCCGGTATCGGGCTGGTGCCAATACCAATCAGTAAGCAAAGTATGAAAAGCATCGCGTTGCTCCATTGTCACCCGGTCCGGCGGCACATGACCAACTACAAGACAAATTGCCGAACGCAATGGCACATAATTGATGTCTGCGGCACGTTTCCTAAGTAGGATTAGATCGCCGCACCATGAACTGCACTCGTCAATGAACACTGTCCGTTCGATTGGGTCGCCTTCCAGCTGACACATGTTGGCAGCCAGCGACGGATCGGCCAAGTAAAGGCTAAGCATCGCAAGTCTGGCCTTGTGTCGTAGCGCGGACGCTTCCGTGTCTACTATCGCATTCGCAGCCGCGTTGATCGCCGCCAGCGCCTTCGGCTTGGCACGTTCCAACGCTTCCACAAAGTTGGCGGCCTCATCAGGGGGCGCGTCCCTTATCTGCGAGATGAGAAACTCGATCGGCGCATCACCGTAGTGGGCCAATGCAAAAGCGAGAGGTAGCCTCCGGTTAGTAGCGGTATCAAACTGGATCTGTAGTTCGTCAATGATCAATTCAGACGGGAATTGATCCAGCATCGCAAAGGGTGGTTGGATGACTCCTCGTGTCGTGTTTAGTGCTGCGACGGTCGTCTGTACCCGCTCTCCGACGTTCTTCCTCCGCTGGATCGACATCACGATTCCGAAGATGATCAGTAGCAGTGCGACGAACGAAGCCGTCGCCACCGCACGAGGATTCCGCCTGCACCACCTGCCGAGCCGCTCGATTCGTGTGATGGGACGTGCAAGAATTGGTTCACCGGCCAGCCAGCGTCGCAAATCATCTGCCAGGGCCTGGGAGGTCTCGTACCTCCTCTCTGGCTCCTTGTTCAAGCACTTCAGGCAAATCGTTTCTAGGTCCCGTGGAACATCTGAGTTCAGGGAACGCAGCTGCGGTGGATCGTCAGTCAGAATCTGGACGATCAGCATCCGCTTCTTCCCGCGAAACGGCAGCTCGCCCGTGAGCATCTCAAACAGCATGACACCCAAAGAGTAAACGTCCGACCGACGGTCGGCATCGTGGCCTTCGCCTCTGGCCTGTTCTGGCGACATATAGGCTGGAGTGCCAACGAGCGCCCATCAATCGTCATGGTGATCTCACCGGAATCCCGCTTCGCCAAGCCAAAGTCGAGCACGTGCGGTTTGCCTTCGAGATCCATCATTACGTTGCCGGGCTTCAGATCACGGTGGACGACCCCTTGGTCGTGAGCGTGTTGAAGTGCATCCGCAATCGTTGCCACTAGCTCTGCAGCTTCTCTGGGTGGCAGTGGCTGACCGCCAAGCATGTCCTTCAGTGTCGCGCCTTCGATGTAGTCACTGACGATGTAGACTGAACCGTCGTCCTTGCCGACCTCATGAACGCTGACAATGTTGGGATGCTTAAGCTGCGCGGCGGCGCGTGCCTCGCGAAGAAACTGTTCCGTCTCCGCGCTTACCGAGTTGCCCCTTTCGCGGAATCTTGATTGCTACGGTTCGATCGAGTTGCGTGTCCTTTGCTTTCCAAACCGAACCAAATGCCCCGATGCCAAGACGCTCGGCCAAGGTGAAGTGGCCAATGGTTTTTTCACCACCCCGGTACGTTTCCGTTTCATCCGTACCTCCGATCAGGGAAAAACCGCTTCCACAGGACGAACAGACGATCTCATGGAAGGAGAAGTCCTCTACAATTTCGACCGGGTTGTGGCAATGGGGGCAGCGGACACGCATGGATTAATCGTGCGATGGGGAATTGAATCACGCCATGATAGCCAATTCTCGGTGATGACCGCCACAATCTCCCGCAAGCCAGCCAGTGCCCCCGACGCCAAATCAGTGATTCGACTTGGTCGTGCACAGTGTCCGTGCGAACCGACTGGATGAACGGGAATTGACCGTCATTTGAAAGGTCAACTTCATTGTACTCGTGCGTGATGTATGGACGGGGAATCTCCGACGACAGCAGCTTCATTGCCCGAGCTTTGAACACGATTCGAGAATTTGCAGCGGACGACGACAAGCAATTCATTTATCGCAAATTCATCGCTCCATCGAGTGGAACGGTCAGCTTTGCCAAAGCGTTAAATCGCTCGGTCACGGGATCCATGAATGACCACATTCATGCGGCCAAGTTCATGCTCGAAGACGACATGGCACCGAGCGATATCGGGTATCGATTGAATGAGACGCCGATGTCCGCATTAAATGGCCCGGATGGCCGGAAATATAGCTATCCCAGGGAAGTGTTCAAGCGGCTGATTGATTCAGCGGATGATGAGTGAGGTTCAGAGTTGCTTCCGCAGGCCCTTAGCCATCAAGAAGCCGACGCCGACCAGACAACCAATGCCGATGACTAAGTAGCCAATTCTGAAGGCCATGAATTGAGTCACGTTGTCGGTCGGTTCAAACGTCGCCAAGAAGCCGAACCCACAGAATGCAGCGACGGCCAGCAGGAGAAGCGATCCCAAAATGGCGACAAATGGTTTCATGATTCCTCGGACTTGTTGGTCGCCTTGTCGTCACGGTTCTTGCGGCACTTGTCGCTGCAATACTTAACCTCGTCCCAAACCTTCTCCCATTTCTTTCGCCACTGGAAAGGTCGTCCGCAGACGACGCAGAGTTTCTCGGGCAAGTTGGGTTTCTTGTGGGACATGGCAAAACCTATCGAAATCATGCGCTACCTGTTTTCAACAACGTCAGCAGCATGACCAATGGGGTCGTTGCCTTGAGGCTGTGAGGTGTTTTGGCAGCCATCTGAATCCACGTTCCCGACTTTCCTGCGACCGCCTCTTCACCGACAGTCAGTTCGGCTTCGCCATTGATGATTTGAATGATTGCTGGCAGTGGGGCGACGTGTTCTTTGAGACCGTCGCCAGCAGCAAAGGCGAACAATACAACCTTTGCATTGTCGTCGTCGGTCAGCACGGTGCTTTGCTTGCCGGATTCAGGCGGCTGGAGTTCGTCGGCGAGTTGTCGGATTTGAAAGTTGTGTTCGCTCATGGACTGATCACCTTCGTCGTCATGCTGGATGCCATTCGATGTCCTGTTTGTTTTCCTCAATTTCGCTGTTATACACATGGCGACGAACGCCATGCAAAGCAGGATTCCCGATAGCCGCCAGCGACGTTTCCTAGACAATGT
The DNA here is from genome assembly GCA_963767665.1 of Pirellulaceae bacterium. Lineage (GTDB taxonomy): Bacteria > Planctomycetota > Planctomycetia > Pirellulales > Pirellulaceae > Rubripirellula. The sequence goes on along the minus strand of CAVYFC010000008.1, from coordinate 172,003 downwards.
TGAGTCCGGTTCTGGTGAATCGTTCATTGTTATGAGTTCATGCTCTTTCTCGTTACCAAACGCCCGGAATCAGCTTGTACCGAACCCTCGTTGCGTATTCCTTGTACCCGTTTAATTCTTCCTGCAACGTCTGATCCTCCCACCGGGTCCGCACGATCAACACCATTGAGGCAACACCCGCAGGAATCAATGCCCACAAAGAACCCAACGATAGTGCCATGCCGATTGCATGGAGAATCCCCCCGACATAACCGGGATGGCGAGTGATGGCATAAGGGCCGGTATCGATCACCGAATGTCCATGCTCTTCGGCCACGACCATGTGCCAGCAGGTAGAAACATAAACAGGGCGATGAACACAGGCAGGCAAATTAGTCGCAGCACCAGACGGCGACGATTGATTCCTTGTGGCGGGTTGTCCGAGGTTGATGTCTGATTCGTCGGCATCGCTACTGCTTCAGCAAGAAAAGCGTGTGGTTCTCGCTCATGGAAGGTTATTCGATGCAGCCTTGATTTGATCTCTTACTTTCGGTTCCGAGATCGCTTTGCCAATGAACAGCAACTTGTCCAGTACTTTGTGCTTTTCAGCCAAACGAACAACATCCCACCCCACGTCGTCTTTGAGATCGACGGCGATCAGCACGTCGTGTTGCTGGTATTCAGCGATGAGCTTCAAGACCTCATCCACGGTCGGCACGTTTTCACCGGCGAAGTTTGGATCAAACCAACTGCCAGCATCGAGTGCTCGAATCTGCGACAGCGTCAGTTCAGAGACCTTTCCTGTGCCGTTGGTGGTTCGGTCAACGGTGCTGTCATGAATGCAGACCAAGTGGCCGTCCTTGGTTCTTTCCACGTCAAACTCAAAGCCGATCCGCAATTCAAGACAAGCACGAAAGTTGGCCAGTGTGTTTTCGGGGGCATGACGCAGTAGGCCACGATGGGCCACAATCAGCGGTTGCGGATCAGCAGCATTAGCGTGGGCATCAGCAACCAAGATAGCAACAACGGCCAATACGACTTTGGTGTATGCAGTCATAGGAATCTTCGATCACTCTTCGTCAGGCACCTGAGCGTAAAACCGTAAGACGCCGCATCCGGTGCAGCGGTAGGCAGTGATGGGTACGAACTCTTTCTTATCGACCTTTACGCCGGTCTTGATTCCCAACAAGTGTGATGGCTCGGGCTCTCCTCTGTGCCATACCATTTGTGCAATGGCTGCATAGGCAAAGTCGGGCACGAAGCCCTTCTCCATCGCCTTTCCGCAGTCAGGGCATGTTGATTCGCTCATTTGGTTTCTCCAGTTACACTGATTCTGCATTTCAGTTCTTCACACGACTCCAACATCTTCCCAAGCGGCTTAGGATGAGCCAAGCGGTGATCGTGACCGACCTCGCCTGCTACTCCTTCAGTTGTTCGGATTCGTCCCCCGGGTTGTGATGTCCATTTCTGATCGACAATACCAAGGCATCCTCAGCCGAATACACCTTACTGACTTCCGGCTGGATAGTCCGGTAGTAAGTGTAACGGTCGATGACTCTGACTTTCGGGTGCATGGCCAGATCAACGATGACAATGCCACCCTCGCACCATGCGTGTTCAATTCGCTTTTCAAGTTCGCCGCTGTAAACCGTTCCGTGGACCACATACCACCCAGAGTCTTTGGTGGCGGAAATCCAGCGCATCGCCGCCGAGTAGCAAAGCCCATCCCAATTCTGCTGGAGCAATTTCTTTTGTTCGTCGCTCCACTCGGGAAGACAGACGTTGAAGCACGCATCCAACATAGCTTCTAAAGGTTCTTCTTCCGCCAACCGATGGTCATCACCGACTTCAATGAGAGCCTCAGGTGGCAGACCGCTGCTATTGACGACAAGTTCCTCGGAGTCGGTAAACGGGATCACGTCGTCTTGGCGTGAATGCAGGATCACGGAGTTCGCTTTCAACGTCTTGGCCGTGCCCCAGTTTCGCCATGCGGGGCAAAGCAAAACGAGCGGCGTGTCTTTGGAGTCGATGTTCATCGCTATCTCCTGAGTTCGGCATGTTGACAACCAGTGCGACGTGGCGGAAGGAAATGTGCCACGGTTTCCGAGATTTCAGGAGTTTTCTTCGTCATGCAGGTCTTGAAACAACCACGCCTTGGCGAACCGTAAGAAACGGTTGCACTCGTCGGCAGACCCGCCCGACTTATCCGAATCCAGCTAGAATCAGACGCGTCTCAATTGCTGGGCCGAACAGTATTGGGTTAGACGCCAAAAACCGGAACGGCCCGGAGGGTGCTTCGCATTTTTGGTGTCGAAACGCATTTTGCCGATCGACGTCACCCGAATTATTGGCTCTGACAAACCGCCAGGGTAATGTCACTTCGGACGTGCAGTGCACCGAGCTTTCGTGACAGGATGAGGTGGATGAACTGGATACAGGAAGGAGGGGGTCATCAGACCAAAATGAACAAGCGTCTCGAACGACTGGCACGGACTGAAGCGAATCACGCCGTTGGTTTCTATCAGCAGCAGAGCGTTGGTTCCCGGTCTTCCCGCATGCCAGCGAATCGGACGCCGGTGTGCCCGCGGCTGATCGGAATTCAAGTCCGTGCCATTCGGCTCTCGATCCTGTAAATCCTGTCGAGCACGACAAGGATGTCCCCGGCCAGAAAGGGCAGCTCACGGCGAGAGCCGCACGAGAAGAGAAAAGGTTGAAGCGACGCGGACGGGACTCGAACCCGCAACCTCCGGATCGACAGTCCGGGGCTCTAACCAATTGAGCTACCGCGCCTTTGGTTCAACCTGGATGGCGAATTATATCGGTCGACGCGGCAGCCGCAAGACCGCCCGACTTTGGGTTTCTGATTTGTCTGACGATCTCCTTCCCGCCGATGTCGACTGTAGCGATTGCGACATCCTGCCCCACAATTCATCGGTTCGAAAAGGAGAGATCGAGTGGGGGGTGGGCAAGTCGGTGATCGCTGTGACCTAGGGTTGCGGAGCAGATCGTCACGCGGGGCAAAAAGGGGGAACTGCCTGACGGATCGGCCGACATGCTCTTCAGGACACCAATCTTCTAGCCGGGTTCACCATGCTGCTCATCACACTCCTTGCCGAATTTTCGCTCTAGCACTTGGTTTTTTGACGCCTGGGGTGACTTGGTTCGCTACTTCGGCAAGATGAATACGACTCAGTGGGCCGTCGTCTCGGCCTGTGCGGTCGCCTTCGGCTTTCTTTGCCTCAAGGGAAGCGGCATCAATCGCTAGGGCAACGCAAGCTGAGGCCATGGTTTCTCTCGCTTCTCTCGGATTCACGGGAATGGAATCCATTTCCCGGAAGCAGTCGCGGTTCCGACGTTCCCCTTTCTTGACGACACTCTGGGTTCTCGGTCCCTCTCTGCCAGCTCTCGGCAACCGGCGAGCATTGCTCACCTCCAAAGCTTTGCACTGTCCCTCCGCACCGGTATCATGGGCCGTGCGGCCACATCGCTGCCGCGCAGCATCTTCCTGCCAACTTTGCTGAAGGAGTCGACCGATGCCGTTGTTTGAAGTTGAAACTGATTCACACATTATCATCACCTGGGCCGAGAACGAGGATGCAGCCAGGGACGTCGTCTCCGATGCCTATCCGAGCGACGAGGTGGTCCGCTTGACCAAGCGTCCCCGAGACACGTGGGTGATCAGCAAAGGGGCTCTCGGGTTGACCAGCCGCACGCTCGATCCCTGTGCACGTTGCCCGCGATTGTCTGAGCCGATCGGCAGGCGACAAGGTCAACGCGATTCGTCTCTATCGAATGGAAACGGGAAGCGATCTGGAACATGCGAGAAAGGCGATCGAATCCAACATGGTGATGGGTTGGTGATCGTCCGGGACCCGAGCGGTCCGGTAGAATCGGCTGATTCGTTCGCTTCGCCCATAGTCTCCGTCCATCACGGATCCACGCAAACGCCGATGCCGCGCGTTACTCTCTTGCTCGCGCTTTTGTGTTTGCCGCTGGTCGTCGGATGCGAGGGATGTCGTCGTGACGCGCGATCGAAGACGAGGAACAGCCGAAGGCACCGCTGGAGGATTTCACGGCGCGGCCTGCGCTCGGCCTTTCCCTCCGACGGAACGCCGGCGAGCGGGATCAAGCCGGGACATTGGATCACCGCATCTCAGGCTCTCAAGAGCAACAAGATTGACGCTCGAGGCGAACTTGATCAGTCGGGCGATCGACGTCGGGGCAGCTCGTGCCAGGACGGAAGGTCAGCGACCACGCCTCGGTGATCTCCCCTCGATGCGGCCGGTCGTCCTGCCCAAAGGTCAGATGCGTCGGTTTGACTATCGCATCTCTGACGCCGATTCCGTCAGTCGAGCGATCAGAAGCCGAAGCTTCTTGGACAGCCGCTTTGTTTCGACAGGCCGCACGGTTTTTTATGACGACATGGCGACAGCCGTTCAATGTGCTGTCGGGCGAGGAGTTCTTCTTTGTGATTCTTGACCGAGCGACCGGAGCGGTTTGCCAAGTTCCAAGTGTCCGATTGGGTTCGACCGTTCCGCGATGAGTTTGCGTTCGAGGATACGCGAGCGAACTATCGGATCATCTTTCCGCCGACCAACGACCTGCTGCCGCTTGCCGAAACGATGCTCGATTGGACCAGCACCGTCGGTCGCTGCTTTGGGATGACCTTTCGCCCGATGCCTTGACGCCACAGCAGCAGACGGCGATCGCCGATTGGGTTCGCTTCGGAGGTCAGTTGATCGTCAATGGTGCCGAGGCGACCGACGCGATCGCCAAAACCGTCGCTGGCCGACCTGCTGCCCCTGCAAGCCGAGCGGCAACATCGAGCTCGATCCGGATGCGGCCGCCGAGCTGCTCGATGGACTGGGCCGTCGATACCGATCGTTCGACCGAGAAGCAGATTGCTTTGTTGCGTAGTCAATCGGGCCGCGTGGCGGTCGATGGACCAGTCGCGGCCGATGCGACGACGCTCGCTGACTCGGGAGACCTTGTCCTGACGCGGCGGGTCGGCGGTGGTCGCGTCGTCCAACCGCGGTTCGATGTGACGAGTGACTGGATGGTCAATTGGCAATCCTACGACAGCTTCGTCAATGCCGTGCTCTTGGCGACGGCCCAGACGGCAATTGCGTAGAGTCACAGGATGCCGACGACGGATGGATTCGATTCAGCAGACGTACCCGGATCTTGACAGGTCGGACGCGGATCCGGCATTCAACAGTCGTTTTCGGATCGCTGCTCGTGATGCAGTCTTGCGTGCAGGCGAACCGGAGAAGAATCAGGTTTCTTCGGGGGCGATCAGTCGCTACGATCCGTTGACGTTGGTCGATTCGCTATCGGGGATCTCGGGCTGGAACGATGACAGTGATGTGATCGGATTGAGCCGCCAGATCCTGCGCAGTGAATCGGGGATTGAGATCCCCAAGTCATCGTTGGTGGTCCGATCGCTCGGGCTACTACCTGTTGATCCTGGTGCCGGTGAACTACCTGTTCTTTCGTCTGATTGGACGGTTGGAGTATGCCTGGCTTGCGGTTCCATTGATCGCGATCGGTGGCGCGATCTGGGTCGCGCGAGCTGCCAGGCTTGGACATTGGGTTTGCCCGCAGCCAAACGGAAATGGCTTTCCTGGAGATGCAGCCCGGATATCAGCGTGGGCATCTTTCACGCGTGGTCGCGATCTACAACTCCTTGTCATCACCTACGACATCGAGTTTCAAGACGATCGATGCCGCGGCAGCGCCTGTGCGAGAGGGTCGCGCCGGATCGGGAGACGAGGGGACCCTGTTCAAGACTGGATTCTCGGAAGGACCGATCCTGGCGGGTCTTCCTGTGATCAGTAACCAGGTACGGATGGTTCACGCTGAACAGATCCTTGACTTGGGTGGATCGATCGACCTGGATGGGTCTGGCCAGCTGGTGAATCGATCCTCCTTGGAGTTGAGTGATGCGATCGTTGTCGAGAAGGACGACGAACGGGGAAACCAGGATCGCGGTGGTGGGAGCGTGTCGGAAGTGGCTCGGCAGCGAAGCTGCGGTTTCGTGCGATTCGAGGATGTGACGTTGCCCGACGACTTGCCGATGCAGGTCGGACTGATGTTGAATCGGCTCGCCTCGCCCGATTCGATTCCCAGCGGTTCGATGCGATTGGTCGCCCGCTATGATGGGGCGATTGAGGGCATGACGATTACACCGGATACGCACTCAGTCTTCGGCCCAAACGGTTGTGCTGGCGCATCTCAAGCACCCTGCCTGGCCCCAACCCAAGTCGATGTGAATCTGATCGGCGATTTTCGCCAGGTCCTGACGGACGAGGACGAAAGGCCTGCAAGTGAATCCGATTCCGACGAAGTAGAGAACTGATGATCACACTGACCGGTTTTGGCAAAGACTACGGCGACTTCACGGCCGTCGACAGCATCGATTTGGAGATCGATGCAGGGGAAACGTTCGGGTTCATCGGCCCCAACGGTGCTGGAAAGAGCACGACGATTCGTTTCTTGGCGACGTTGTTGCGCGCGACCAGCGGGAGTGGGGAGGTTGCCGGCTGCGACGTGATGGGCGATCCAGTGGGCGTTCGCCAGGCTGTCGGCTACATGCCGGACAACTTCGGCGTTTACGACGGCATGCGAGTGTGGGAGTTCCTTGATTTCTTCGCCGTCGCCTATCGAATCGGGCGAACCGAGCGAAAGCAGATCATCGACAACGTGCTCGAGTTGCTTGATCTGTCACACAAACGAGACGACTTCGTCAATGGTTTGTCTCGTGGGATGAAGCAGCGGTTGTGCCTTGCCAAGACGCTGGTGCACGATCCGCCGGTGTTGATTCTCGACGAGCCAGCCAGCGGTCTCGACCCGCGTGCGCGAGTCGAAGTCAAAGCGTTGCTGAAAGAGCTGCGGCAGATGGGCAAGACCATTCTGATCAGCAGTCACATTCTTACCGAGCTTGCCGACTGCTGTACCTCGATCGGAATCATCGAACGGGGTCAATTGCTGATGCATGGACCCGATCGACAGCGTGTATCGACAGATTCGGCGGAACCGACATGTGCAGATCCAATTTCATCTCGGGTGAGGAAGCGGGGCTGTCGATCCTGCGCAGTTGCCCAGAGCTGCGGGCGTTGGATATGGAGCCCAACGGTGTCCTCGCCGAATTGGAAACCGATGACGAGGGATTGGCGCTATTGATGGAAGAAATGATCAAGGCAGGCGTTCGTATGAAGTCGTTCAATGACCGCGATCCCACCTTGGAAGATGTCTTCATGACGGTGACCAAAGGACTCGTGACTTAGAACCTATCCCAAAAGGGGGCTGACCCTTTGGAGGCGACACCGGAGAGGGTCAGACCTCTTTTCAGATCGGTTCTTCGTTCGCCGTCCGCGATCAGGCTGATCATGCATCACTTCCCTGCCCCGTCTTTCCTGGCTCCGCATTCAACTTTGAGCCAGGAGTAGCGGCGGTCAGCATCTGACAAATCTGCTCAGCGATCAGCTCTGGATCCAACGGCTCCTGGACTTCAATTGGGCGGATCTCGCGAAAGGAACGCAGCCAAGTCTCCTGGCGGCGAGCAAGTTGTCTTGTGTGGGCGGCAACCTCTTCCACCAACGGCTCCATCGGGGACTCACTGCCCAGCCACTGCGACACCTCGCGGTAGCCGACCGCTTGCGACGCAGTACGTGAAAGGTGTCCGTATCGATCGAGCAGGCCGCGGATCTCGTCGATCAAACCACACTGAAACATCGTGCCGACCCGCTTGTTGATTCGGGCATGCAATTGATCTCGGGGCCAGGCCAGTGCGAACACATTGCACGTGTTGGCCTCGCGAGCCCGATCGAACTGTACCTGCCGATGGCTGATCGGTGTCCCGGTATGCCGCGCAACTTCCAGGGCGCGAATCATTCGACGTGTATCGTTGGGATCAATACGATGCTCTGCCAGCGGGTCGACCTGCTTGAGCCGCTCGCGCAGTGCATCCACCCCATGTGCTTCGATGTCGGCTTCCACGGCGTCACGAAATCGCCAGTCGGCCGGCGGTCCCGGATCAAAGCCTCGCAAGATTCCTTTGAGGAACATCGGAGTTCCGCCGACAAAGATGGCTGTGTTGCCCCGTTCCTGAATCTCGTCAACTCGCGCGTGCGCCTCCCGTAGGTAGCAAACCACGCTGAAATCCTCGATCGGATCGACGACATCGATCAGGTGGTGGGGAACACGGCGACGATCGGATTCGGCAGGTTTTGCGGTCCCGATGTCCATGCCCCGATAGACGGCGATGGAATCGAGTGAGATGAGTTCGCCGCCGACACGCTCGGCCAATGCGACGGCGACCGAGCTCTTTCCCGACGCGGTTGGGCCGGTCAGGACAATGACATCGTCGACCAACGGTGGGAACGACTCCACGTTCTCGTCCGCATCGTTTTCCGTTCGATTGTCCGCCATGGCCTCAGCTGAGCTTCTTTCTCTCACTTTGTGAGCTGCTTTCCGGCGGGATCTTAACAGCGCCGCCAACTTGCCAAAAGTTGCCTTGATCGACACGTTCTCACGCGAGCTTTGGAGGACCGTGAACGATCGACCGTCTCAGAACACTGCGGGTGATGCCTTCAAACCGTGCTGGGAGCTCTCAACCCGTGCTGGGATCCGCCAGCGCAAAGAGGAGACGGAGATCCGAATCAATCCGCTGAGACCCCATCCACATCCGCGTCAAATGACGTATCGGTTGAAACTGTAGCTCCCTGGCAATCTGCACCGCGGCGAGATTGGGGTCAGGGATGTCCCAAAACAGGGGCTGGGTGCTGCTGGCGATCAAGTCTTCCACCACAAGACGACCGTCGGCGGCATCCGACGCAATGATTGGCCCCAGATAACCTGCCAGAAATCCGGGGCGGAGCATGCCCAGGGCTGCAGGCCGACATCGCACTTGACTGTCGCTCAAGAGCCGCAGAATCCAGTCATGGCGATCCACACCGAAGGCACGCAGGTCAAGATCGAGATAGGTCGAGAGCAGCGACGGATCGAGCGGACAGGATCGTCTCTCGGTCGGTGCCTTGGGGACCTCTTCAGAGCCAGCCCGCAGCCATCTTTGCATCGTCCACTCGGCGTGAAATCCAAGTCTTTGGTAGACCGGTTGTCCCTCGGGTGTCGCATCCAATTTCACGCAAAGGACGTTGTGATCTTGTAGGTACTGCAAGCTGCGGCTCATCAACGCGGTCGCGATTCCTTGGCGCCGGTAGTCCGGATGGACCAACATCATGCCGATCCATGCGAGACGGTTACCGTATCGAGTCGTGGTCACGGTACCCACGACTTGACCTTCGGCTTCAGCGACAAAGCAGCCAGCGGGCTCATGCTCCAGCAGTCGAGCCCAATCCTCCCGTCGCTGATTCCATCCGGAGATTCGGCAGAGTTCAAGCGCCGCGGGAATGTCGTCAACGCGGGCGACGCGAATCGCGGGAGTCAACTTCGGTTCCCTTCGATGCCTGGCGAAAACAGATTTGCAACCCGTTCGGGGTCTTGATCCACCGCATGGCTTTGCTGCAAGCGGGCTCGATATTCGCGAATGGTCTTGGGAAGCTTGTTGATGGCGGTGTCGGCCGCCATCACGATCAGTAAGCCGAGGCCCAGACCGGCGAAGACTCGGGTCGGAATACCAGCAGCATGCATCCCCATTACCTCTCTGCTACTGGCGAGCCACAGCAAGACCGCGGCGACCAGGGGCGCCCCAACGACCGTGACCGCTTGTGCTGCAATGATCGTGGGCGTGCGATCAAAGTCCATCATCAGGGTCGCCAAAGCGACGGTCATGCCGGTCAGCAGAGCAACGGTTGTCAGCACTCGGGGCGCCAAATCGGTAGCTCGACTCCCCAAGCCCAAACCGTCGGACAGAATGAATCCACCAATCATCGAGTTGATCAGGAACGAGGAGTAGGCGGCGGAGAAAAGACCGAGGCAGAAGATGATCTTCCCCTGTGTTCCAAAGGTAGGCTCCAGTGCATCGGCGACAGCTACCGGGTCCTTCAGCACAATCGTCGCGCCGGTATACAGGCCGGCTGCCGCAGTGGACATCAACATGATCGTGATCAAGGCCATGATGACCGATCCGACCCGCGCGTCCACGATGCCAGAATGAACTTCCTGGACGTCCCATCCTTTTTGCTGGACCAGGTAGATCTGGTAGAAAGCCGCCGTGATCACGAACGTGGTGCCGATGAGACCCAGCACGGCCAGGTCAATGGTTCCCGAGGCGGGAATGAATCCTCGAAACAGTTGTGCAAAATCCGGCTGCAGTGAAATCAGATTCACTCCGAAGCTAATCAGCATCAAGCCAACGAAGAGCATCATCAAACGCTCAAGAACGCGATAAAGATTCTTGAACGCAAATAGAAACGTGATTGCTAGGGCGTTGAAGGCAACCAAGAGCGCGGCCACGATCGGTTTTGAGTCGACAAAGGCCTCGAAGGCTGCCGCCACGCCAATGTTGTTGCCGGACTGAAACGCGGCTGAGATAAAGAACACGCAAACACCCAGCAAGATCGCCAACCAGCGACCTGCTTTACGGCGAATCCAATCACCGGGTGAGGCGGTCGTGACGGCCCCAAGCTTGGCCCCCAGCGTCATGTAGGCCAACATGAAGGCGACCGACACCACGACGATCCACAGCATCGAATAGCCCTTGTTCGCTCCGACTGTGGAACTGGTCATGATGCTGCCCGGTCCGATCACGACGCAGGCTGTGATCAAGCCGGGACCGATGCGTGTGTACCAGGGGCGCGGCGTTGCGGATCTGTCACTCATGCGGATGCCATGTCGCTCGTTTTGGAAGGACCGTCCAGGACCCAGGTGAGCAGATCGTAGGAGAGTCGTTGAAGCGCTGCAAGCAAAGTTACAGATTCCAGCTCGAGAGCGAAGATAGATCGGGTAGACATTTCAGCCCAAATGGCGCCTGAATCACGCTTGATACATCGAGTTTTCCCTCGATCACGGTCAAGGCGGCGAATCCACACGGATTCCAGTGATAAAGGTCCGGATGATCCTCCAACAGTGGTTGCTGAATGGCGTCAGAGAACGGGCTCAGCCCAGCAAAGTAGTGGTGACCGTTTCGCTCCACATGTTCAATTCCCAGCGAAGCAACGACGGCCAGATCTTGAAGCAGCGAGATCGGTCCTACATTGCCCAAATCCTCGGCTGAGAGAATCAGTCGTCGACCGAGCAGGTTCTGATGCCGGATCGTGGCGATGTTGGCGAGGCTCTTGAAGATCCCCTTGCAGTTCTTATGACTCGTTCCCTGGTAGCCGAGCGAAATGGCTTCAGGAAAAGATTCGAGTTCGCTGTCCGATTCATCAATGATCATGGGGGGAGCGTCGGGCCATTGCCCGAGTTCGTCGCCGGCATCCTGCTGCAATGCGATGCCTCGTCCAAGCGGCTGCTCCACGAACAACAACTTGCGGTCGAGCATCTCGGCCACCTCCGGTGTGGACCGATAGGTCTCCCACGCGGAGCGAAACTCAGCGAAGTTTGAAAACTGTTCATTGCCGTCCAAGGTAAATCGGATCTCAGAGTGGGCTTCTCGATCGAGCAACTGCTGCAGGTCGGTAAGCCGCTGCCAGTCCTCCGACAGATTGCCAGAGAGCTTGACCTTGAGAAAGCGAAGTCCGTAGACACGAATGTTCTCGACCAACGAGTGGGGAAGGCAATCGTGAAGGCGGGCATCGGCGGGGATCTCTTGGTCGTGAAGGGGGTCGCCCAGGCCCACGGTGTGGCGAACGAAGAGGGATCGACGCGGTTGCTTGGGCAACACGTCGGCGACTTGATAGGGAGACAGTTCCCGGTCGCATACGACCAAGTTCAACTCCCAACATGCCGCAGCGCAACACGGTGGCGAGGGGCGTGTCGTGCATTCGACAAAAGGCATCGATGGCGGCACGCTCGATCAAGCTGCACCCGAATCCCGAAAGCAAAGAAGGAACGCCATGCTGCATTCCCCAGGCATGTTGGGCCTGATAGATTTCCCACCACCAATCGAACAGGGTCCCCCTGGGTTCGGCCTCGACGGCGAGCTCTGCAGCATGTCGAATGGACCGCAGGATCGCCGGCAGATCCTCCAGATCGTACGAAGTCTCGGGATTCTTGGTGAACCACTTGGGTGTCAATCCGTCGGCGGCAACGCCCTGGCCATGACGATGGTTCGATTCGGCGTCGACCCGGATGACCAGGTGCGGAAGTTCGGTCATGCTGGCGATCCCGAAGCGAAACGGAAACCTCGTTCGCATATCGATTCGGAAGCAGCTGACCTGACGAATTCGAAAAGACATGCTAACTCCAAGCGTTGAGAATGCCGGGACGGTCGGTGGCGAGTCGATGAATCCTGCCAGTGAAACCCACGAGCGATCAAGCCAATGAGCGATGAAACCAATCAAGAGAAAGCGGCTTCGGTCATTCGACTGGACGATTTCCTGAAGTGTCGAGGGTTGGTCGGTACCGGTGGTGAGGCGAAGATCCGAATCCAGTCTGGTGAGGTATTGGTCAATGGCGAGGTAGAAACGCGGCGGCGAAAGCAGCTACGTGAAGGGGACATTGTCGAGTTGATGGGCGAGCAGATCGTTGTGGAGCCGGAAGAGCGATAAAGTTTAACGGTTCTGCCGAATGAACCTGGGCCCAACGCCTTTGACCAAGTTCACCGCGTGCTCTTGACCGATGAACAGACGCAGGCAACGATAGCGTGCATGATCGTTGCCTCGATGGAGATCGATTCTAATTCTTCGCACGCTCAACAATCTGCCAAGCGCCGAGGCGGAAGGAACTGCCTGTCATGAAATTATCCAAGAAGGTCGCTCGAGCTGTGATCGCGATGGCGGTTGTGGCAACCACCGCCAGTTCTGCGTCAGCCGATGGAACTGGAATAGCTGGTGGCATGGCTTGCATGTCGGATTCCATCGCAACAATGCTTGGCCCGATCCGTTCAACGAGGTGGATGCCGCCCAGGTGATCGCTCCGTTTGAGGTCATGAAGAGCCAACGGCTGGCGGCTGCACAATACCATCGGGCACGAGTTGTTCCGTGGTGGTGACGGTGCTTTGCTGGCATCCGGGCATCGAAGCGTGTCCACTGGATTGCCACCCAGGCTCCCGAATCCCGTCGCACCGTCTACGTCCTGCGGGGAGAAACCGAGGCGGAGACGGCGGCCCGAGTCGCTTCGGTGCAGACGACGCTCGACAAGATTGCGATGGATGGCGAGGCACCTCGAGTGTCTGGTCACCAGCATTGAACCGCCAACTGCCTCGGGTGCCTGGGCCACGAAGATCAATCGCGAATGGCTTGATCACCTGACCGCCCCGCGCTTGCCGTCGCAAAGCTCCAGTGGCGAGCAGGGCGTGGGAACGCCAACTTCACGGTGATTTTGTGTCCTCGTGCCGCACCCCAGCGAGTGCGCATGACGAACGACCCAGGGAAAGGGCGGCTTCCAAGCGAAGTCGCCCTTTTTTCGTTTGCGTCGCTGCTTGCTTCAGAATTGCGTTTCAAGTTTGACCGCCCGAGCTGGCCGATCCTCACATTCGGAACCTCTGGACAATTCCATACAACCGCATCAGATCATACACTATTTGGATCGATGCTGGGGAGAAAAGACTGTGAAACCCGCGATGAAAGCCCGTCGAGTCATGCTCGCATCCCTGCTTGCCGGTACGGCCGTCGTGTCGACCGGATGCTCGAGTGGAGGGATGTCGCTGGCGTCCATGAACCCCTTCTCCAAGCCGGCCACGCCCACGGCAGCGAGCCGCCTGGAATCTCCGCGACCCTCGCCTCGGCAGCCAGCGGCGCCGGGAAGCAGGTCAGCACCGTCGGCAGCACCGCCAAGCCAAGCAGCCTGGAGCAAGACCAGCAATGCGGTCGCCGGTATCTTCAAGGTGCAAGGAAGGCGAAGCGGAACAAGTCTCCGCAACCGACCCGCTCAGCCTATCCAGCAAACCGCGAAAACGATCGGTCCCGAGGTCTTCGTAGCCAACGGCCAGCTATGGGAATCGACCGGCGACTTCGGCAAGGCGATGGAGAGCTACACCAAGGCCTTGGAAAGCGAAGCCAACAACGCCCCTGCCTTGACCAGCATTGCCAGGCTGCATTTCCGCCAAGGAAACCACAAGCAGGCGGCTGAATACTTTCAACGGGCATCGACTCAGAATCCAGCCGATGCGGGTCTGCACAACGACCTTGGCTTGACACTCAACAAGCTGGGTGATCACGCGGGGGCATCCAAGTCCTTGGAAAAGGCACTGGAGCTTGCACCAGGGACCTCTCGCTACGCCAACAACTTGGCAAGCGTGAAGTTCGAAGCGGGCGACACCAACGGAGCCTACCAGGTCCTCGCCACGCAACAACAAACCAGCCGTCGCCCACTTCAACATGGCCTACCTGTACTTCAAGGGTGGCCAGGTCAATGCGGCGCAGGAACATCTTAACCCAAGTGATGAAGTTCGAGCCACAAGCATCGGCCGATCCAGCGATCCAACGCGCGGTGGAGCGATCGCGCGACATGCTGGCCCAGATCAGCGCGGCCAACACGTCGATTGCTCAAGCTGCCCCGCAAGCCACGATCGCCGCCAGCAACCATATCCCCAATGGCAAGGCTGTCCAGCAGACCAGCCAATCGGGAACGCCGAACGAACGCTGTCAGCCCTGCCACTTCGGTTGCCCCGGCCGCGGCGATGCCCGCTCTCAGCCACAGGCTGCGGCGGCACCCACCGCTGCGCTCCCCGAGCGTTTACCGTGCCTGGCGCGACGGCACCTGCTGCAACTCCGGCAGCGACGCGACCGATGCCGACCATGCCGACCATGTCGACGCCGCCATCGAGCGACGCCCAGTCGCCGACGATTCCGTTCTCCTTGCCAAGTGGTTTTGGTACGAACTAGAGCGTCCCAAGAATGGTTCTATCTCGGATCCTGTAGGCGAGTCTCTCCGAGACTCGTAAGAAGCTGCAGCCAAGCTGCGAATGTCCGCCTTGGAAATGCGGACCTACGGCTAAGAAGCTGCAGCCAAGCTGCGAATGTCCGCCTTGGAAATGTGGACCTACGTTGATCTTTGCAGGAGATGTGAAGCCGTTCCGCGGCGAACTTCATTCTTCAGAAGTTTCGCTCGGAAAGGGAATGGCTTGATCGTGCAGCTCCGCCAAGGCGTTGGAGGCTGCTCGCTGCTCGGCGTCTTTCTTATTGCTTCCCCATGCGGCGGCAAATTGTCGATCGGCGATCACGGCGGCGATCAAGAACGACTTGCGATGGTCCGGGCCTGATTCGCGAACCAGTCGATAAACCGGCGTGCTGGCCAGTTCGCGCTGGGCGATATTGCTGCAGCGACGATTTGAAATTGCCCGGCCCTTGGCTCTCCACCGCATGTCGAACCTCGTCGGCAAGCCATACCTTCAATCGTTCTCGCACCACGTCTGCCGCCCGCGTCGAGGTAAAGCGCTGCGACCACCGACTCGAATACGTCGCTGACCAGCGATCGCGGAAAGCTGCGATTGCGGGTCACGCCGCGACCGACAATCAAGCAGCGATCGAGCCCCAGCGCGCAGGCGACTCGACCACAGGAACGCCGACTGACCACTGCCGACTTGATCTTCGTCAGGTCCCCCTCGTTGTACTCGGGGTAATCCTCGTAGAGCCACTGGCAAACGGTCAGTCCGAGAACGGCGTCGCCGAGAAACTCCAACCGTTCGTTGCTAGCCAGACGGTGGGAGGCCCCCGAAGCATGTGTCAACGCCGAGAGCAACAGCGACTCATCCTTGAACTGATAGTCGATGATCTCCTGGCATTTGGCCAGCTTGGAAGCCTGATCGCTTCCGTCGATCTCACCTGTGCCATCCACGAGGTGAATGTTGGCGGAGGCATCGGTGAGATGCGGATCCGATGAGTTCACGGTGTGACCACGGCTGCAAGGCCGCGTCCATGGGTGGACAAACCCAGGCGTCTAATCACTGGTACTGGATCACACGGGCGATCACCGATGGTCAAACGCTGGTTGCTCGAATGTCACACGCCGGCGGCCGGGTTGAACAAGCTGACAGAGATTGGCAGCCGTCGAAACCCGAACGCCGGTGAGCGACCACTGCACTCATGATAGCCCGAGGAGGCCGGATTGAACAGGTTTCGCGCACGTCCGGCGGTTGCACCCTCGCTCCGGCGCGACCTCCCTCGCACCACTGACTGCGGCAGCGGGCGATCGACCGAGCGCTAGTTGCTGCGGGCCGATGCCGCTTGTTGGCCCGCCTTGGCGATCCGCTCGGCGTCCTCGATGACCAGATAGTGCCCATGGTCGGCGGTGACGATCACCGCGGTGTAGGACCAGGCGTTGTTTTCATCGACCCAATCCATCACGACCCGGAACGCCTCGTCGCCGCTGAGCACCGCGCCGATGCTATTGTCCAGATTGTTGGCGTGGTTGGCCCAATCGACATCGCCCGGCCTCGATCATCAACCAGAACCCTTCGACCGCCTGTTCGAGGACCAGCAAGGCGGCCCTGGTCATGTCGGCCAGCGTTGGATTCTCGTCGATATCGGCCTGTGAGTAGCGTCTCGGTTCCCTTGGCATCGAGCGTCGGGATCGAATCTGCCATCGGCGGTTTGAAAAGGGAGATGCCCATCGAAACTGGTGCCGAAGAATCCGAGCAGACGTTCGTCATTTTCGGCGGCCCGGCGGGCGGCTTCATCAGGGTTCGCCGGCCCGGTTTGCCCGCGGTGCGCTGGGCGACGACGTAGCGCCCGCCGTTGTTCACGTCGGACCGCTCGATGTCCTCCTCGTGCAGGTAATCGGATTCCCGGGCATGAAGTTGTCGCCCTTGCACCGCGTCCTCCTTCATCGGCGACGCCCCATCCACCGCCGATCAGCACGTCGACTCCAGGAAGCGGCTCGTTGCGATGGGATGAGGACGGCAAGCCGAGCATGTCGCGGGCCATGTCCTGATAATCCTTGCGTGTCACGTTGTTGGCGTAGGCGGCTGCCGGTGTGGCGTGTGAGACCGGAACATTGTGACGATGCCGATCTTGAAGTCTTCGTCCGCCTGCAAGCCGCCGTGCGATCGGCACCACTTGCGTTCCATCGACCGAGACGTTGATCGCCAGCGTTGTAGGTTTTGATTCCGCTGGTCATGCTCGTTGCCGAAGCAGCCGAATCGGTCACGGCATGAGGCCGCTCGCGATCGAGACCCAACAGATAGTTTCCGTTAGCGTGTTCATTCCACGGGGCTTCGCCACCGCGAATTGGATCGTAACCGCCGGTGGTGGCGATGTCGGTGCTGAGCACCGTCTGGGCGTTGACATCCAACTTCACCGTGGCGGTCCGCGGACTGGTGCAGACCAAACCGAAGTCCGTTTGCACGCGACGGTCGTCTTGAAAACCCAGACCAGTGCCCCGTCCGCTGCTGTAGGCTGTTGCGTCCCTGCTTGTACATCGCCGCTGCCCGAGTTGTCTGCCAGTCCATGCCATCGAAGACCATCAGGATGATGTTGCTGTAACCGGCTTCGACCGCCGCGGCTTGAAGCGGTAAATGTCGGTCTGGTCGTAGTAGACCGCCGTTGGATTGACGGTTCCCTCGGGGACGTTCCCGTAAAGTTGTTCAAGACGTTTCGGATCCGCAGTAGGTGCTTCCCTCTTCTCGCAGGGAATCGAGCGTGATGCCGAAGGTGTAGACCGGAATCAGTCGGTTGCGAATGCTCGACCCAGGTGCTGTACTTGGTTGGATCGTTTCCCCAATGACCCCATGTGGCCGTCTGCTCTTCCATCGCGGCCGACTGCATCGCCCGCATCGGGTCGCCGAGGATCGGAGTCCGTCTGGCGATCCGTGCCGGGAGCCCGTTCAACCGCAACCTCCGGCCCCGACCCCACGACCGCTGACCCCACGACCGCTGGCTCCACGACCGCTTCCTGGCTGGTAGCGGTCCCGCACACGAAATCAGGAGGGACCCAATGAAACACCGAGGAGGTGGCCGTACAACGCTCGATGCATTGGAGCGATCTCGCAAATGGGATAGAGGGAGTGGATGCAAACGCCGCCCACGGTACCCAAGATCGTCGCCGCGTCAATCGCCTGGAGCGTTCAGAGCACGCTGATTGCTGGCGTTTCCTGAGGAGCCGAAGGGGGAGGCAATCATGGTCGAGCCAAACCTTTGCGCAATCTTTACCCCCCCTTTCAACGGCGCCACTCAACGGCGCCGCTCGACGGCGCCATTGCGCGTGCCGCAACGCGACCGACGGCGACCAGGTACTCCTGGCGTTCGTCACCGGTGCCCACGCCGGTGCGGAAGTAGAGGCGGTCGTCGATCGCGACCGGACTGGCAAAGATCGAGTCGCCACTGGGGTTCTCGGCAAGCAGATCAAATCGATCGGGCAAGGCGGCGATGACGTAGATCGTTCCCGACTGCGAGGCGATGTAGATGCGGTCGCGGACCAACAGGGGCGAGGCGCTGATCGGACCGCCAACAAACGCTTCTTCCAGGTCTCGTTGCCGTCGACGGTGCGCCAACAATAGGCGACCCCGTTGTCGGCGACGGCGAACACGAAATTCTTGATCGCCAGCAGCGACTGCTCGTAGCACATCACTCCATTTTCCCAAAGGCTGGCGGCCGAACCATCGCCGTTGACACACCAGGTTCCCGCCTCGGGGTTGCCTCCGCTGAAGATGATTCGGCGTCCGTCCCACACGACCGTTCCGCAGATCGCTTCGGTGCCGACATCTGCCTTCCACAAGGGTACCCTCCCCTTGATCGGATCGTAGGCGACGATCGTGTCGGCACCGGCGAGCAACAGTTGTCGTTGGCCGGCGATGGTCGCGACGATCGGCGAAGCAAAGTTCAGGTTGCTTGGGCGGGCGATTTTCCAAACCTGCTTGCCGCTGCGGATGTCCAGTGCGTAGAGGCCGCTGTCGCGACCGTCATACTCCGCGGCGACGATGACCAGGTCGTCCTCCATCAGCGGGCTCGCTCCGTAGCCAAACTGAAAGGAGGCTCGGCTTGAATTCGCAGACTCGCGTTTTCCAAACGTCTTGGCCATCCGTCGTCATGGCCGTGACCCAGATTGCATCGTCGGTGTGAAACGACGACGAACAGCGTTTCGCCGTCGGAAGTCGGGGTGGGAGACGCATGGGAATTGTTGGGGTGGATTCGCGCCGGCAAGGTGCCCCGATGCAGCACCCATTGATCGTTCAGTCGTCCCGTTTCGCGATTGAGTTTCAGCAGCGATTGGGTGCCGCGCGACGGATCGCTGGTGGTCAGGAAAATCGAGTCGCCGAGAAAGATAGGGGTGGAGTGACCGCGGCCCGGCAACGGGGTCTTCCAGGCAATGTTGTGCCCCGACTCGAGATTCCATCGAATCGGCGCATCGGTTTCGCTCGACGCATGGTTGTTGCCATCGGGGCCACGCCAGGAGATCCAGTCTTCACCGCTTGCCGTATTGGGGTGCCCCCATTCAACAGGCTCGAGGCGACGCCCCAAAATCCGATCAGAATCACTGCTTTTCGGCAATCATGTTGATGCTCTCTGTCTCGTCGACAAGAAATATCGACCACCTCAGTGCAAGCGTTGCGATGACGGGAGACCGCATCCACGGTGATGTCACCATACTTTCTTACCGCCGGTGGATCGACGATCATAGCCCAAACAAGTCTTGGTCTTCGAACAACGGCGGAGTTTCCTGATGCGCAGCGGAGTGGTCGGCGTCGGCTTCATGAGCTGGATTCATTATCTGGCCTATCAACAGAGTTCCCATGGCGAGATGGTCGCTTTTTGCAGTCGCGACCCCAAAAGCGGGCGGGTGATTGGCGGGGGATCCAAGGGAATTTTGGCCCGCCGGGTGAGCAGATCGATGTCTCCGGGATGGCGGCTTATGAATCGCTCGACGAAATGCTGACGGACGACTCGATTGATTTGATCGATATCTGCCTGCCCCCGGCCCTGCATCCCGAAGCGATCCGCAAGTGCCTCGCGGCCGGCAAGCATGTCCTCTGCGAGAAACCTCTGGCCCTTGATGCGGCAACCGCCGATGCACTTGCAAAGGAAGCGCAAGCCGGGCAAGTTGATGGTCGCCCATATCCTGCCGCTGATGCCCGAGTTCAAGTTGCTTGGTCGATGCGGCGGCAGACGGTCGCTGGGGTCGCCCGGTCGCGGGGCGATTCAAGCGGACGATCGGACCGCCCGATTGGATTCCCGATTTCTACGATCGTGAACGGGTCGGTGGTCCGCTGATCGATCTGCATGTGCACGATGCCCATCTGATCCGGCTCCTGTTCGGCATGCCGACAGCCGCGCCATACCGTGTGCCGGAGAAAGCAGGGATCGCCGATGTTTTACGAATCGATCTTTGAGTTCGAACAGCCCGATGTGGCGGTGTCGGCCGGAGGTGGCGTGATCGATTCGCCGGCTCGACCGTTCACGCATGGCTACGAGGTGAGTTTTGAGAAGTGCGACGGTTCAGTTCGAGTTCGCTGCCTACGCCGACGGTTCCACCATGCTGATTCCGGTGACGGTGATGCACGCCGACGGCAGCATCGAGAAACCGGAACTCGGCGATGGGGATCCTGTCACCGCCTTTGTCGCGGAAATCGAAGCGGCCGCACGCTGCGTCGACGAAGGCGAGCTCTCACCCATTCTCGATGCGAGGATCGCGGCCGACGCGCTGCGGATCTGCGAAATGCAGATGTAGGCCGCCGTTACCGAAGGCGAGTTACCGTAGGCGAGTCTCTCCGAGACTCGTAAGCAACGCAGCAACGCTGCGAATGTCCGCCTTGGAAATGCGGACCTACAAACGCAGCAACGCTGCGAATGTCCACCTTGGAAATGTGGACCTACACTCGGCTGAGCTTAGCGCCCGAACAATTTCCCCATGCCTCTATTGAGTTGCTGTTGCAGATAGTTTTCCGCGGTGCTTTGTGCCGCTTGGACGCCGAGTTGCGTCGCGACTTGGGCCACTCCGCTCGAATCGAGACTGGGGCGTGAGAGGGTGCCGTCGATCGGCAAGGTCACGGTTTGTCCAGCCAGCCCCTTGAGATCGCTGCCGAGCCATCGGGCATCCAGGGGGACCATCGCGATCATGTTCAAGCGGCCGTCCAATGCGACACGACCACTTGTCACGACTTGTGCACGATCGATTTCAAAGAACAGACGCTCGTGACTCACCACGCCATGACTGACGGCGAAATCGACCGTTTGTGCAGGCATGCGAATCAGCGTCTTGCCGGACGTTGTCGCTGGCCTCGATGTCAATCCACTGCTCAACGACTTGAGCTGATTGATGCCGCCGAGGACCTGGTCGGCCAAGGGACCGGCGTTCAATTGAACACTTCCCATGTTCAGCCGGCCCACGACTCGGGTTTGCTCAGGTTGGTCAAAAAGGATCACCCCCTCGTCGATCTCGGCGCCGAGTGTTCCATCGATCTGCGTCGCGTCGGCTGCCAGCGGTGCCAGGTACTTCAGCCAACGACTGGCCATCGCTGGCGTGATGCGAATCGTCCTTGGCAACCACCCCGCGGTCGAGCTGAACCCAGATGGGATCGGGTCGATAGTGAACCTGTCCTGCTAGATTCACGAAGCCCTGTCCCACGGGAATGCGTGAGCCTGGGATCTCCAAGGTGCTCTCACTCAAGCGTACCGGCACCGAAGCGGGTCCCAACTGCACACCGGCCACCTCGGCTTCTTCCCAGCCCAGGTTGCCTCGGACAGAGAGATTGGTGTTTCCGTCCTGACCATAGCTGGCACGGATCAACAGAGGCGTCTCTTGGATTCCTTCGGCGCGAATGGTCATGCCCAGCAGGGAGCTCAGCCGTGCCGCCACCTCGTGCATCTTCAGTCGTGCAGGACCTTCCAGTAGCACGGCGTCTCCGCTGGCACTTCGCTCCAACCTGCCCTTCAAGGTGGTTGCGAACCAGTCTCCCGCGAGCTGCAATGCCTCCGTGGTGACGGCTGATGATTTCGCGTCGTAGCGGATCAATCCCGCGACCTTGAAGTTGGGTTCTGACCAGACGACCAGTCCTGGCTGACTGCCGTTGCCCTGATTGGAACCTGCCGCCGAGGGATTGCTCGATCCCGCGTTTTGATTTGGCGGTACTGATTGATTCGGCGGGACTGGCCCCACGAACTGATACTGGGGGCTTGCCTCCAACGGCTGCAGGACTGCCAGGTTGCGCCCCTTGGCATCGATTTCAAAGTCCAGCATCCCTTGATTCCGTTTCACCAGCACGCTCCCGTCGCAATCACCGGCGAGGGACCATTCATCCATCGTTTTGGTCGGGGAATTCGTCGGGGAAGTGGAACCGTCTGTGCGGTACCCGGCCTGACGAAACGGCGATTCGCCGGCCGACATCGCGAGGGGCTTGCGCACGCTGCCCTGCAATCGGTCCAACAACGCACGCCAATGGATATCGAGGTCGATCTCCTCGTTGTTGGCTTTCCCCGCAACCCGCAAGGAGAACGCGTTTCCCGATACGGTGAGGTCGTTCGCTTCAAAATCCTGGTTTGGCCAGAGATAGACCCCGTCGAACTCCACTTCCATTTTCGACTGATTGAAATGGCGATTGGCGTAGAACATCGACGGTTCTGTCAGCACCAAGGAAGCGTTGGTCAATCGCGTCCTCGTCGTGGCGACCTCCGCTCGGGCTGTGAGTTGAAAGCCACCTTGGAGTTTGGCGAAGTCGTTTGGCAGCCAAGGTCCGATTGCCTCGGCGAGTGTCTCCATCCGACCGGTTCCTTGAAAGCGGATCGGCATGGGAACGCCGGTATCGGGTTGCCGTACCGCTTCGATCAGCTCGGCTTGCAGGTCGAGTCCACTGCTGACAAGCGAAACGTTTGCGCTGGACAGCTCATCGAGCGACTGACCGCCCCAGCGACCGACCGCATCGACCACGCCGCGGAGCGACTCGCGTCTCAGACTTTGCCCGCTCGGAAAGGTGATCAACAGGTCGTTGGCGTCCGCCGAACCAGATAGACGCCAGGTCGAGTCGGCCGAGGCGTTCCACTGGATGCTGCCGCTGGCGGTTCCAGCCAACGTCGTTTCGGAGACCTGAAGGATCGGCCTCAACATCGACGTCAGCCGGCCGAAGTCGATCTCGAAATCAGCGATTCCCGATCGCAGATCACCGTGCCCGATCGCCGATCCAAAGGTGCTTTTCCATTCGAATTGGTCGGCTTTGAGCTGGCCTCGATCGTTCGACACGCTGGCCGATAGCTTGATCGGATCAATGATGACGGCCTGTCCTCGCGCTCGAGCCCGCAGTGCTTCGGTTTCAATCAGCAACTGGCTCCTGCGCGTCTGGCCGTTGGGGGTTGAATCGACTTTGGCCATCACCCGCCCTGACAGTATCGTCGCGTCCTCTCGAAGCGGCAGGACCCCTGGCAGAGACCGATCAAAGGCGGCCAAGTCAATCTCAGCCGTTGCGGTTCCGTCGATCGCATCAAGCCAACGCAGCGGGTTGTCGTTGGCTCCCACCAACGAGAAGGTTCGAGAGAACGCGCCGTCGATCGTTGCTGAGGCAAAGTCGGTGGCCGCCATCAGCCTACGTCCAATGACTCGATCGCCTTGCAGCACGAGCTCGCCGCTGATCGTCGCCAGTCCATTGCTCCAGACTCGCGATCCCTCGTCCGCGGCGGTCAGGTTGCGAACGCGAAGATCGTCGATGGATGCGTGGACCGTCCCGTCGACGAGCGATTGAACGAGCAGGCTGCCCGTTGCATCCCCATGAACCCGGCTGGGGACGTACGGAGCCAACTCCGTCACCCTTCTGCGAACCAGCGTGGCCACCGACAACGGTAGCGATTCGCAAGCGATCTCCAGTCGCCATCGCTGCGCTGCTTGCTCTGGGAGTCCATGCTCTGGAGTTCGTGTGTTTTCTGGGTGTCCATGTTCTGGGGAAACCCGCGGTGAATACAACACCGCGCCTTGAAGTGAGCCACCATCGCCGCCAGGCTCCGTGAGCACACCTGCGAATGTTCCTTCGGTCTTTCCCGGCGAGACGATGGCATCGGCGTTCGACTGGGAGAGTTGCCAGGTGCCGCCGGAGACGACATCGGTGACTGCGAAAGAGATGTCTTGTAGCTTGATCTGAGCCGTGAGGGAGCTCGGTTGGTCGCCCGGTGCCATGAGCAGGCGAAGGTCATCTTCCAAGTTGCAGCTTCCATGATCCACTGCACAGCTGACGATGACACCACGAACGCCAACCTCGCCCAAGTTGTTGGTATTGGATCGAAGCAGATCGCCGACCGTCACGTCCGCCGTCAACTGATCGATCGCAATCTTGCTTCCCGATACGCCTTCCATCTGCAGTCCCTCGATCCGCAGCGGCGTGACCCAACCAATCCGAATGGACTGGACGCTCGAATTCAGCTCGTAACCAGATAGTGCCGAGATCAGGAGGGATCGGCCAATCGAGGAATGGCTGACCAGGCTCGGCGCCCCAACCAGCAACAACCCCACCAGCGCCAGGGTCCCCAAGGCGTACAGCTGTCGCCGGCGTGACCGGTTTTCGCGGCGACGCTGTGTCTGTTCCTGCTGATCGCGCTCGACTTGGTCGAGCAAAAAATCATCTGTCGCCACGGTCACATCCTTGCCGCCGTCGGTTGGTTGGAGAACTTCCCAAGAGGAGTCTAGACCGTTGAAGGTGTCTGGCGCAAGACGAGTTTTCAAATCGTCGAGTTCCTGAACCACTGGGTTTGCCAAGCGATCCACGCTCCGCTCACCTACCGAGACGGGCATGGTTCAGGAACTGGCAAGGCCCGTCAGGAACTGGCAAGGCCCGTCAGCAACTGGCATGGTCCGTCACTAGCATGGCACTGGCGCTAGCAAGGCCAACTTGCTAGCAACATCTCTTGCCCCGGTAGCCGTCTCGTGTTTCAGGGCGGACTCCGTTGCGGCGCCGGGTGGCCTTGGGGTTGGGCGTTCCCGTCATCATCCATGGGCGATGACTTTTTGGGATTCTGGGCAAGTTGGCCTCTGATTCTTGCTCAGCGGAATCGCTACATTCTGGGGCTTGTTAACCAGTCAAGCCTGCCGCAGCAAGGAGATCGGTGGTAACTGGAGTGACCGGTCGATCAACAAGGCGCTCCGATTCTCTGGAGGTATACCGATGCGGATATTCGTCACCGGAGGTACCGGTTTATTGGGCAATACGATTCTGCGCCAACTAACCGATTCCGATCACGAAACACTCGCTCTGGTCCGCCGTGAGCCTGAACCGATCGTTTTTGCTGGCATACGTACTGAGTACGTCAGTTGCGATCTGTTGGATCGGCAGACGATTGAGCAGGCGGTGGGCCGTTGTGACGTCGTGATTCACGCGGCGGGACACATTCATATTGGCTGGCGACAGCTCGATGAATCGATGCGTGTCAATCGCGATGGCACCAGAGCCGTTGTGGACGCCTGTTTGAAGCATGGTCGCAAGCTGGTGCATGTCGCAACGACCAATGCGTTGGCCATCGGAACGCGCGAGAGTCCCGCCGACGAGCAGACCCCGCTGGACAACGCTGGCGGGCAAGTGCCATGTAATTATGTGGTGAGCAAGCGGGCCGGGGTGGAGGACGTTCAGAGTGCAATCGCAAAGGGGTTGGATGGGGTGATCGTTTTCCCCGGATTCATGCTGGGCCCCTGGGATTGGAAACCCAGTAGCGGACGGATGATGTTGGAGGTCGGCCGAGGCTGGAAGCCGGTGGCCCCGGCCGGTGGCTGCTGCGTTTGTGATGCCCGTGACGTCGCCGCGGCCATCATCCGAGCGGCCGAGGCTGAAGTACCAAGCCGTGAGTTCATTCTGGGCGGAGAGAACTGGACCTACAAAGCGCTCTGGAAAGAGATGGCAGCGCGAATGGGGGCGCCTGGTCCCTGGTTCGCTGCCGGTCCGATGCAACGTTTGATTGGAGGAGCCTTCGGCGACCTATGGGGACGGCTGGTGGCAGAGACGGACTTCAACAGCGCAGGGATTCAGATGACCGGACAATACCATTGGTACGACAGCTCAAGGGCCCAGAGAGAGCTTGGCTTTCAGATACGCGATGTCCGCCAGGTCCTTGACGATGCCGCCGAGTGGATTCGAACGCACCATCTGTAGAAGCGCTCTCGGGATCGATGGACCGACTTTCAGAGCGCAGCGAACCAACGGGGTTGACGTGTCGATTCGCCCGATCCACATGGAACGAGCACCGCAAAAAACGCTAGCAATCGAGCTTGCCAAAAGCGTGTCAGCCACCATCTTCGGAATCGGCTCGGAATGTCGAGAACGAATGTTTGCGATCGGGAATCCAAGCTCGTAGAGAGATGCGTGATGGGTGGCGTGAGCGCTCGGGTAGCGACGGGGCGGGGACATCGGAGCGACGGGGCGGGGACATCGAGTTGGTCGCGATCTGGACGCCGCCGTCGACCCAAACCTTGTTGGCACCCCCTAGCCAGCCGTGAATCCGCAAAATTTTGGGGGCGATTCCCTGCCCTTGTGGCGGTGGCGGCTCCTCGTGAAAGCCGTATTTCCCCGATAGGCCCGAGGACAGGACCCCCTGATGTGGTGGTGTTGGTGGGATGTTGCAGGAATTGACAACTGCGGCCGGTGGCGACCAATCTGAATCTCCGAATTCCGTTCGTGCTTCGTAGGCAAACTCTGCCGCGCGAACCATGATGACCCCTTGAGAAACCTTGCATGGCGACTCCTTCGCTCGAAGCGATCCGCAATGCCGACCCCGGCGATTTTGCCAAGCCTTTTGCTCTGTGACTTTGGTGACATGAAATCCGAAGTTGCGCGGTTGGCGGAAGCTGGAACCGAAGTTTTGCACCTTGATGTGATGGACGGGCACTTCGTCCCCAACCTGACCTATGGCATGCCGATTGTCGAAGGATTGCGACGGCACACCGACATGCCGCTCGACGTGCATCTGATGATCAGCGATCCGTTGGAGTATGCCAAACCGATGGTCGATGCCGGTGCCGACATGCTGACGTTTCACATCGAAGCGGTGCAGGCTCGCAGTGCCGCGGAGACAGCCGAGCGGATTCGAGAGCTAGGCGTGGGAGTCGGCGTGGCGCTGAATCCCGAGACGCCGCTGAGTTCGTTGGCCAGTTGCCTGCCAATTGTCGACATGGTGTTGGTGATGAGCGTCGAGGCTGGCTTCGGGGGACAAGCAGTTCAACCCGGTCGCGCTCGAGAAGCTGCGAGCGATACGTGAGCAGTATCCCGAGCTGTTGCTGCGAGATCGATGGCGGCATCGATGCCCAGACGATCGGTCCCGCACGCGAAGCAGGTTGTGACTTGTTCGTGGTCGGGTCGGCGATCTTCCGACAAGATGACTACGGCCAGGCGATCGAGGGTCTGAACGAGGCAATCGTGCAGACGAGTCGCACCGAAGAGGCACCCCGCTCATGATTCTCCGCCCAACGCGTGGAGCCGGTCGAGTCTTGCTGATTCGTCCTGGTGCTACTGATTTTGACGATCAAGGACGCATCAAGGGCTCGCTCGACATGCCGATGAGCGAGCGCGGTCGCCAGCAAGTCGACTTCGCTTGACCGAGCAGCTCGCCCAGTTTCGGGTGAACACGATCTATACCGGCACCATCGGAGTCGGCTCGGCGAGACCGCCGCACCGTCTGGCACAAGGGCGCGAGGACGTGCGCATCAAAGTGGTCGACGCCTTCCGCAACATCGACCACGGCCTGTGGCATGGCAAGCTGATCGATGAAGTCCGACGAAATCTTGCCTCGTGTCTATCGGCAAGGACAGGATTGTCCCGAGCGACATTTGTCCACCCGGCGGGGAGTCCATTCGCGACGCCAAGGCTCGAGTGATCAAGGCTGTTCGCAAGGTCGTGCGCAAGAGTGGCGACGAGGTGATCGCCATCGTGATTCCAGACCCGATGGCTTGGGTCGTGCAGAGCGTTTTGAGCGGCAAGGAACTGATCGATCTCTGGAACGCCGAGACCGACTCTGGCCGCTGGGAATTGATCGAGTCAGTCGTCATGGCCTGATCGCACTTCGATCCAACCCCGCCTGGCGAGGGCTGGTCGGGGAAGCGGCGGAGCCCTGGTAGGTCCGCAATTCCAGTGCGGAGGCCAGCATTTCCAAGCCGGGTAACTGCAGCTTTGCTGCGTTTCTTGCGAGTCTCGGAGAGATTTGCCGACGGTATTCCCCCTTGCTCGATCACCACCACTGCGGAGTGGGGAGTGCTTCTCGCGTGTCAAATGGGGGGAAGCAAGAGTGCTCTTCGATCGGACTTTCTGGCGTTTCTGGACATCGAATAGAATCGTCGACGATCTACAATGATGGGTACATCGCGCGATGCTCGACCCGTTCTCATCTCAGACGCTCATGATGCATCTCTCTTCTGTCGCCTCCCAAGGATCGTATTGAAATGACTCGATTCGGTTTGATCGCACTCGCGCTTTTGGTTCCGCTCAGCGGCTTGGCTGCCGAAGCGTCGGTTCCCGCCCAGGTTGCGGCGATCGATTCGATGATCGAGCAGGGCTGGCCGAACTTTGAGATCCGTCCCGCGCCGCGAGGTCGATGATGCGACTTGGTGCCGTCGCGTCTTCCTGGACATCATTGGTCGCATCCCGACCGTCGAAGAGCTGCAGGAGTTCATGGCGGCATCGAGTCGGGTCGGCGGGCCGAGTTGGTCGATCGGCTGCTGCATGACGATCGCTACACCGAAGAGTACGCCGGACACTGGGCGACGGTCTGGACCAACCTGTTGATCGGCCGCGGTGACGGCAATGATCGCCGATCGATGGTCTCGCGGGACGGCATGCAGAAGTACCTGCGAGATTCGTTCGCCAGCGAACAAGCCTTACAACACCATGGTTTACGAGTTGGTCACGGCGACTGGATCGACCAAGCCGGGCACCGAGAATTTCAACGGTGCGGTCAATTTCCTGATCGACAAAGTCAACGAAGGACAAAGGCGTGCTGGCGACCAGCAGCACGTCGCGGATTTTTCTGGGACAGCAGGTGCAGTGCACGCAGTGCCACAATCACCCGTTCAACCAGTGGAAGCAGCAGATGTTCTGGGAGTTCAATTCGTTCTTCCGCCAATCTCGATCGCTGCGCCGGTTTGTCGACGGAACCAACGACATCGATCATGCCGAGCTGGTCAATGAAGACTTCGGCGGCGAAGCGAACGATGTCGATGACGCTCTGATCTTTTACGAGCTGCGTAACGGATTGACTCGAGTCGCCTATCCCGTCTTCACCGACGGAACCGAGATCCCCAAGAGCGGGTTTGTGAGCGACGTCAATCGCCGCGATGAGCTGGGGCGGTTGATGATGGAAAGCGAGTATCTGGACAAGATGATCGTCAACCGCATGTGGTCGCTGTTCCTCGGTCACGGATTCACCAAGCCAGTGGACGACCTGGGGCCACACAACCCAGCGTCTCATCCCGAATTGCTTGCGATCGCTTGCCAAGGAGTTTCGAGACAGCAGTTACGACCTGAAGCAATTGATCACGTGGATCACCCTGAGTCGGCCCTACGGACTTTCGGCGGTGCTGGGATCGAACAATGAAATCGACGACCCGTCGATTGGCGAAATGCCAAAGTTCTCGCGGTTCTATCTTCGGCAGATGAGTGCTGAGCAGCTTTATCAGTCGATGTTGACGGCCACCGAGGCGGCTTCGAGCGGTTCGTACGAGGAACAGGAACAGCAGCGGCGCCGTTGGCTCGCAGCAGTTCGTGGTTGCCTTTGGCACCGACGAGGGCGATGAAGCAACCACGTTCAATGGTTCCATCCCTCAAGCGTCTGATGTTGTTCAATGGTGACTTGACCAAGAAAGCGACCAGCACGGCCAAGGGAAGCTTCATCGACCGGATTGCAAGTCGAGGGCGGCGTCCCGTCGATCGCTTGAACGAATTGTTCATGGCCGGTCTGGCCCGTCGACCCACGCGCGAATGAAAAGACGGTGGCCTCTAAGCTGTTCTGCGTGCACGCGGTGGCGACGAGAAAGAGATGCTTCAGGACATGTGGTGGGCGATCCTGAACAGCAACGAATTCATCATGCAACATTGAACCCGCTCCTTGACTCCCTCCCACAAGCAAACGCAGCAACACCATTTTTCGAAGGCATTGCGATGAATAGCAACTGGCAAACTCCGGCCGGCATGACCCGGCGGCACTTCATGCAGCACCTGGCTGGATCTTCGGCTGCCGTGACCGCTTCGATGACACTCGGCAATGCGATTCATGCCAATGCGGATGAACTGAAGCGGAATCGCAAGTCAGCCATCCTGTTGTGGATGGGCGGCGGTCCGGCCACGATCGATATCTGGGACCTGAAGCCCGGTGCGGCGACCGGCGGTCCCTTCCGACCGATCTCGACGTCCGGTGACATGCAGATCTGTGAGCACATGCCGATGACGGCCCAGCAGATGCATCACCTGTCGATTGTCCGCAGCATGTCGACACGCGAGGCCGATCACAACCGTGGTCGCTACTACATGCACACGGGCTTCGTACCGAATCCCAACATTGAGCATCCCAGTTACGGGTCCGTGATCGCACATGAGACGATCGATCAGCGACCGGAGTTGGAGATTCCTCCCTTCGTTTCGATCGGCGGCGCCAGCGCGGGTCCAGGATTTCTGGGGATGGCCTGGTCGCCGTTCTCGGTGACCAGCAACGGTCGGATTCGAAATCTGGAGATGCAGCTGGAGAGACAACCGGCTGCGCGAGCGCATGACTGCCCTGGACATGATCGAGATCGGGTTTTGCCAAGCCGAACCCGCGATCTGCCGGCAAGCGAACATGCCAAAGTGCTGAAGAAAACCTTTGACTTGATGACCAGCTCCCAGATGGAGGCTTTCCGCGTCGAGAAGGAGCCGGAGGAGGTCAAAGAACGCTACGGCACCGACAATTTCGGACAGGGCTGCCTGCTGGCCCGACGTTTGGTCGAAGCGGGCGTCCCCTTCGTCGAAGTCGACCTGGGCGGTTGGGACAACCACAATGGGATTCACAACATCCTCAAGGACACCAAGCTTCCACAGCTCGACCGGGCCATGAGTGCCCTGGTGGAAGATTTGGCCCAGCGCGAATTGCTTCAAGATACTGTCGTGATTTGGATGGGCGAATTTGGACGCACGCCACGAATCAACCAAGATGCGGGTCGCGACCACTTTGCCCGCGCCTGGTCCTGTGTGGTCGGCGGAGGCAGTCTCAAGGGTGGGATTGCCGTCGGGCGAAACCAGCAGCGATGGAACGGCGGTCGAAACGGAGCCCTTCAGCAGCGAGGATTTGATGACGACCGTTTGTAAAGGACTGGGGATTTCGACCGATAAAACGTTTACCAGTAAGAATGGGCGGCCGATGAAAATTGCTGGAGGTGGAAAGATCATCAGCGAGCTTATGGCGTAACCAAGTGGCTGAGCCGCACGGATCGCAAAGTCAGACTTCCGATACCTGGGCCAATTCTCAAACCGAGGGTCATGGTGACATCGCGTCACCGGCACCCTGCGCGACCGAATTGGGACCGGCTGAGCTGATTGCACGGCATCAGCACGGCGTGTGGCGATACCTCCGGATGCTGGGGTGCGATACCTCCACGGCAGACGATTTGACGCAGGACACGTTTTTGCGAGTCCTTCGCCGCGAAGACTTCGTTCAACATAGTGATGCAGCGACGTCGAGCTACTTGAGACGGACGGCTTATAACCTGCTTGGTTTCCCTGCATCGCAAGCAAGGAAGGGTCCAAACCGCTGGCCGAGCCGAGTGTCCTGGATGAGGTTTGGGATCGCTGGGCCGGAAAAGATTTGACAGGCGATTTGGCCATTGAGGCTTTGCGGCAGTGTTTCTCGACATTGACGCGACGGGCACAGAAAGCGCTCGAGATGCGATTCGCAAGCGACGCGAGCCGGCGTCGAAATTGGGGAAGCGCTCGAAATTACCGACCACGGGGCACGCAATCTGATGCAGCGGGCCAAACAACAACTCCGCCGATGTGTGGAGGACAAGCTGCGGCAGGACGAAAATGAGTGATAAACGAAAGAAAATCGAAGAACAGGTACTCGACGCGTTTGCTGGTCGAAACGCTCGGTAAAGTCGAGCCGCCCGACCTGAAGTCGCGTATTCTCACACGGCTTTCCAAACGCAGAGTCCCACGGGCAGCTCGGCCCGTCCGTGCAGGCCGCCCCTCGTACCAAGCCGACGGCAGCTCCTTCGGTCCCGACTCGCTCGATCAACTGGAAGGTCGCCGTCACGGCTGCGGTCGCGGCATCCATTCTCTTGGCCGTTTGGCTGCGTTCTGATCGGGCCCCGGACGATCCTCCGATCGTCGCTGCCAACCCAGCACAGGAAGTCCCTGACGCCCTTGCTGCGGTCGATCCTGACCGGGGCGTTGATCGACCTCAGCAGCTGTCACCGCCGCAGCCTCCACGAGGCATACCGCTGGTGATGGATTCGTCCGATGCGACGCCGCGTGAAGATCAGCCAGCCAGTGGCTCGAGCGAGCCGTCGATCCAAGAGCCCGCCGAGGCGGTCACGCTGGTTTCCAAGCAGTTTGATTCCGAGCTGATGGGCTACTGGAAAGCGATTGGTATCGAGCCCGCCGAAGAAGCCGACGCTGATGAGATCGTGACCAGGCTTGTCTCGATCCTCGGCGTCAAGTTGCCGGCCGAAGCGGTGTCGCGATCCTGAGACATTGCAGACGCAGTTTGCGCGAAACGAAGTGGCGCGAGAAATCGCCTTTCGTTGGCTGCAGCAGATGACGGATCGCGGCCTGCAGCGACTGGATCAAGAATCACGCGACCAGTTGACCAACGAGTTGGCTGCCTGCATTCAAGGCAAGCAGTCTTTCGATCGGACGGTAGCGGGATGGATTGATGGACAGAGCCCTCGCTCGTCGTCGTTCTACGGCGCGATCTCGCATACGGGTAGGGACTCGATGGCTCGGCGGCTGGCTGCCTTGTCGATGAATGTCGATCTGCGTTGCATCCGATGCCATGATTCAACGATCGAAGGGAGTGGGCAGCAAAAGGACTACTGGGGATTCATAGCACTGCTCTCACGCGGCGTCTCCCGTGATGCAGAGGGGCATGTGACGATTGACCCAGAACCCGACAAGTCCAAGCCACTGTTCTACGAGTTGCCCGACGGACGTCAGCGTTTGGCAGAACCCTTTGTGTCGGAGCAGTGGATCGAATCTCCATCGTCATCCCCTGCGGTGACCATCAAAGCGTGGGCTGCACAGCTTGTTGGCTCCGAAGCGCTCGCACGAGGAGTCGTCAACTCACTTTGGGAAATGGTGCATGGCCAGCCCTTGAGAGGTCGCGTCGTCGATCCGATCACGGCACCTCACAACGAGGCTCTGAATCGAATGGAAGATCATTTGGTTCAGGATCTGATTCGCTCGCAATTTGATGTCGCGCGAACCCTGGCGCTGATCGTTGCCTCGCCGGCGACGCGTCGTGCAGTGCCCACGCCGCTGCTTCCTGAGAATGCGCTGGTCGTCTCGGAGTCGGACAGACGCAGCGCGATCGACGCCGTCAATGCCTTTGCGGCTGCCCTGCCTCGTCACGCGGATTTGCCTCTCAAGCAGCGGCTCGATCAAACGATGCGAGCGATTGGGGGCAAGCTGGATCAGGATGGCCGTCCCTTCGTGGCTCAGATCAGCAACGATGATGTCGACCGACCGGCACCGAAGGCGAATGTGGCGATCAACAAGGCGTTGAGCCGCCGATTTTCCTATCCGTGGCGAGTCGCTTCCCGTTCAATGGTTGACGTTGATCGAGGATGATCAAAGTCAGATCGACCACCTCGGTTACCTCGCCGGCAAGCAGCAGCTTCCCGTGAGCGTTCAAGACGCCATCAAATTGATGCAAAACGATGAGCAGGTCAGCAAGGAATTGTTGCTCAATCGCGTCTGGTGGTTGGTGCGACCCAACAAGTAGCACGCCCTCAACAAGTACGATGGACTTCCAAGTCCGTCGAGAGGGCCGGAAGTCTGATCGCGACGGACTTGGAAGTCCATCGTACGGAAGTCTGATCGCGACGGACTTGGAAGTCCATCGTACGGAAGTCTGATCGCGACGGACTTGGAAGTCCATCGTACGGAAGTCTGATTGCGACGGACTTGGAAGTCCATCGTACGGAAGTCTGATTGCGACGGACTTGGAAGTCCATCGTACGGGGTGATCGTACGGGGAAATTGAGTTAGCTAGCCGCCGATCGCGTACATCGGACGCTCTGGTGGTTCGAACCCTTCTTGATCGATTCCATGTGCAGCAGCCTTCTCGGCGATGCAACGCTGGATTTGCTCGATCAATTCGTCGTCC
Organism: Pirellulaceae bacterium; assembly: GCA_963767665.1. Classification (GTDB taxonomy): domain Bacteria; phylum Planctomycetota; class Planctomycetia; order Pirellulales; family Pirellulaceae; genus Rubripirellula. The sequence goes on along the minus strand of CAVYFC010000008.1, from coordinate 137,780 downwards.
GTTGCGCCCGCTCGTATCAGCTCTCGAAGCGGTGTCTCGGTCGTCGCAAACAGACAGTTTCGGATGGAGCCGTCGGCTGTCACACGGAGCCGATTGCATTGACCGCAAAACGGGGCCGTGACGGAGCGAATGATGCCGACGCGTCCCTGGCCAATCAAGAACTCCTCGGCCGGCTGGGATGGGTCATCTCTGGACACTGGGATCGCCGATCCGAAACGCTGTTCGATCATGGCCAACAGCGAATCACCATCCAACACATCCTCGGTTCGCCAGGCCCGATCCGCATCAAGTGGCATGAATTCGATGAACCGGATGGTAACCTGTCGCTTCAAGGCAAACTCGACCAATCGGCAGACTTCGTGCTCCGTGATGCCGCGAATCGCCAGAGCGTTGAGCTTGATCGATTCGAAGCCACACTCAATGGCCCGATCGATCCCCGCAATCGTTTTGTCCAAGCCCTGTCGGCGAGAGATCCGTCGAAAGACCTCTTCGTCAAGCGTGTCGAGGCTGATGTTGATTCGCTTCAGTCCAGCTTCGCGAAGTGCCATGGCCTGGTCCGACAGCAGGATCCCGTTTGTCGTCAATGACAAATCACGAAGGCCATCGATCCGCGATAGTTTCGCCACCAATCGATTGAGTTGCCGGCGGACAAGTGGTTCGCCACCGGTCAGTCGAATGTCTTGAACCCCACACCGCTGAACCAACAGCCTCGCTAGTCGCTCCAGTTCCTCGAAAGACAACAAACGTGTCTTGTCGACGAACACGGCATCGACTTCTGGCATGCAGTAGAAGCAGCGGATATTGCAGCGATCGGTGACACTCAGCCGAACACTGGTGTGGAGGCGACCGAAACGGTCAATCAGGCGGATCGCGTGGGGCATTGCAGGCATGCCACGATCATACTCGCAAATCCACTCAAATCCGACCCATCTGGGCTCGGGTTCCTGCCATCCGCAGCATGACGTGTCGACGCGGCGGAGTCGCTCAACCCGCGTCGCTCAGCCTGGTGGGACTGATCGAGGGGCGTTCTCCCGCGGCGTTGTTTTTGAAGTGGAGGTTTGGTCTGCCGCACGAGGATTTTCTTAACCCGACGCGTCAGCGAGGAAATATTTGTCTGCCGCACGAGGATTTTCAGAACCCGACGCGTCAGCGAGGAAACGTCGATATTGCCATCGACTCGCTGACGCGTCGGGTTAGGAAAAGATCGCAACTTCAACCGGCGATGTCGAGGGACCTTGCATGCCCCGAAGAAACGTCGCCCCTTCAGCCAACCAGGTCTCGGATCACATGGCCATGCACGTCGGTCAATCGAAACGCCCGCCCCGCAAAGGTGAAGGTCAATCGTTCATGATCGATGCCGAGTTGATGGAGGATCGTCGCTTGGATGTCATGCACGTGAATGGGCTGTTCGATCGGATGGAATCCGAGTTCGTCGGTCTTGCCGATCGTTTGACCCGACCGAATCCCACCCCCCGACATCCACATGCTGAATGCCTGCGGGTGATGATCGCGTCCGAGTGTCCTTCCCAGGGCAGCGCTGGCTTCCACCATCGGGGTTCTACCGAATTCTCCACCCCAAATGACCAATGTCTCGTCAAGCATCCCCCGTTGCTTCAGATCTCGGATCAGAGCTGCGGACGCTTGATCTGTCTGCTTGCACTGACCCTTCACTCCAGCTTCGACGTTGCTGTGATGATCCCAACCGGCGTGATAGAGTTGGATAAACCGCACACCCCGCTCAGCCATTCGCCTTGCAAGCAGACAGTTCTTGGCGAACGAGCCCTTGTCATCCTTGCCGACGCCATACATCTGCAGCGTCGCTTCGTCTTCCGATGAGAAGTCCATCAGTTCGGGAGCTCGCGTCTGCATGCGGTAAGCCATCTCATACGACTCGATCCGCGTGGCAATCGATTGGATTCCCGTTTCATCGATTCGCTGTCGATTCAGCTTGCCAATCAAATCGATGGTCTCACGTTGACTCTCCGGACTGATTCCCCGCGGCGTGGTCACGTTCAAGATCGGATCTCCGCTGGCGCGAAACGGGACCCCTTGATGCTCGCCAGGCAGAAAGCCACTGCTCCACATTGCGGCGCCACCTGAGAGACTCCCGCCACTCTTGAGAACGACGAAGCCAGGCAGGTCGCTCGCTTCGCTTCCGATGCCATAACTGAGCCAAGCTCCCATTGCCGGTCGACCGGGAATCCCACTTCCCGTGTTGACGAACAGTTGGGCCGGAGAATGATTGAACTGATCGGTGTGAACACTCCGAATGATCGCGATGTCGTCCGCGACCGAGCCCAGGTGTGGCATCACTTCAGAGATCTCGGCACCCGACTGCCCATGTCTGGCAAACTTGAATCGCGGGGAGAGCACCGCAGCGTCGGGTTGAATGAACGCGTAACGTTGTCCGGCGATCACCGAGGGTGGGATTGGTTTGCCTTCCAGTTCCACCAACTTGGGTTTGTAGTCAAACAACTCAAGTTGGCTCGGCGCTCCGGCCATGAACAGATAGATCACTCGCTTAGCACGAGGCGGATGATGCAAGCCGCGAGCCGGATCAGACGTCGCCTTGGCGAATGCATTGCCAGAGTCTTGGACGAGTAACGATGCCAGCGCCAGTTTTCCCAGCCCAACACCGCAGTCCTCGAAAAGTTGCCGCCGAGTCGCCCGTTTCAAGCTCGTCATCATTCACATCGGATGGGGGAAGGAACGCCATCTCGGTGGCGTAGGAATTCACGCACCAGGACCCAACATCATTGTGGCCAAAAACTGAGTGAAGAGGGCCAACCGAATCTCAATATCGACGTTGACGCCGCATGGCTTCCAGAGTGGAAAAGAAAAAGAGCGTCCGGGGCATTGGGGCAAAATACCCCGAACGCAGGTGCGACATAAATGCCGCACATCTTCACAATAGTGAACGGAGGTCGCCCTGGCGATAGGCTCCCCCAAAAATCGTCCATAAATTTCGGTGGACGGAACGCCTCGTCTGCCTAGCTGGAGAGTGTCAATTAGCTAAAGTTTGTGCCATACCCCGGCCCCGACAGTTCCGTAAGGCTCGTGTCGCAAGTCGTTTCCTCGCTTGCAGTTTGGGCTGCGATTGACGCTTAGGGGCCGGTTTCTGGCTAGGCGAAGCGGCGAAACTCAGGGGACCACCCCTTTTTCTGTTTTGCCGCAATCCAACGCCCGTTTGCCGATCTCCCGCCGAGAATGGAGGCATTGAAGCGGGCAAACTGGGTAGGCAAAATCGGCTGGCTGGAGTTTGCCACCGCATTGGCTGAGAATCCCACTCCTCAAGATTCGAGCCGACCGGTTCGCGTCAAACCACATCACGACGAGCAACCAACCGATGGCAAAAGCCGAGAAAAAGAAGTCCAAGTCAGGGAAATTGACGCTGGCAGAGAAGGCGGACAAGTTCACTTGCTATCAAAAATCGGTGCAAACGCCCGAACACGAAGTGGAATTCTTCGAGCAGGCGTACCGTGATGCCAACGGCCGCAAGAAGCCGATGTCACTTCGCGAGGACTTTTGCGGCACCTTCGCCGTCTGCTGCGAGTGGGTCGCATCGCATCGCCAGCGGACTGCCCTCGGCGTTGATCTCTGCGAGGAAACGTTGCAGTGGGGACGAGATCACAACCTCGCCAAACTCAAGCAACCCCAACAGGCTCGGGTTCGCCTCCTGAGGCAGGATGTACGCAAGCGAAATCGTCCCACGGTCGACGTGCTGGCCGCACAGAATTTCTCCTTTTGGATCTTCAAGACTCGTCAGGAGCTCGTTGAAGTACTTTCGCATTGCACGCTCCAACCTCAATGCCGACGGGATCATGGTGATGGACATGATGGGGGGCGGTGAATGTTACACGGAAGAATTGGTCGACAAGCGAACGATCACCAAGGGAAAGAAAGGATTCAAGTACATGTGGGAGCAGGCATCCTTCAATCCCGTCAACGCGGACGCCAGCTTTTACATCAGCTTTAAGTTTGCTGATGGCAGCAAGATGAAGCGGGCTTTCGAGTATCATTGGCGGTTCTGGACCATTCCCGAAGTCCGCGAACTACTCCAAGAGGCTGGTTTCCGCGAAACCCATGTCTACTGGGAGAACGATGACGAAGATGACGAGAACTTTGAGAAGTGGGAGCGGGGTGAAGTTGCACCCAGTAATCCGAGTTGGATTTGTTATATCGTTGCCCTGAAATGAACATGATACTGGAGTTCACCCCATGATGCGATTGTTGCGAGTCTCGAACAGTCGCTGCTAGCGGCTCTTCTGCTCACGATCGTGATGAGCGTTGTCATGGGCAGACGAGCCGACCAAGAAGACGTCTCCCAGCGATCCCAAGCAATTGTTCGATCGATCGAACCTTGTCGCCTGGTGCATCGTTCCCTTTGACGCCAAGTCGCCGCAGCCCTGCCGAGCGCGCGGAGATGGTGCGAGAGCTGGGGCTTGCATCGGGTCGCCTACGATTGGCGTGACGAACACGTTCCAACCTTCGAGGAGGAGATCGAGCAATACCAGGATCGCGGCATCGAGTTCTTTGCGTTTTGGAGTTGGCATGACGCGATCGAACCGCTGATCCGCAAGCATGGCATCACGCCGCAGATCTGGATCACCCTCGGCTCGCCACAAGCCGATACACAGCAAGAACGGGTGGCGGCAGCCGCTGCCGAGCTGCTACCTCTCGTCGAGAAGACGCGTGCACTGGGATTGAAGCTCGGCCTCTACAACCATGGAGGCTGGGGAGGCCAACCTGCCAATCTGATCGCCGTCTGTGATTACCTGCGAGAACATCATCAGGCCTCTCACGTCGGCATCGTCTACAACTTTCATCACGCGCACGACGACCTCGCTGGATTCAACGATTCATTCGCAGCGATGATGCCCTACCTGCTGTGTCTGAATCTCAACGGGATGGCGGACCCGGCCACCGTTGAGGGCATGACCAATAAGATCCTTCCTCTCGGTCGCGGCAAGCACGAACGTGAAATGATGGAGACCGTCGTTGCCCAAGGTTACGATGGCCCGATCGGCATCCTCGACCATCGTGATGACACCGACGCCAAAGAATCGCTTCAAGAAAATCTCGACGGTCTCGATCGCATCATTGCCGAGTGGAAGTAGTCTTCCCACCCGATCCCTGTCGGCAGGGATCGGGGCGATCCGTTCGACGAGAGGGGCGAGCTTGAGCAGCCTGAACAGGCCCTCCCCTGACGTCGCGGTCCAACCCCGCGAAACCTGAGTCTGATCCCATCACGACATGCCAACAAGTTGCGGCCGCACGATCCTTCAGTTCCTAGGTGAAACATGCGACGTTTGCTCCTGCTCATGCTGACACTTTGTAGTGGTGCTGTTCCTGTGGTTGCTCAGACCGGGGGCGAGTCACCCACGTTGAGTGAACTTCAGTCGCCATCGGACGATCCACGACATGGTGACTTGATCAACCTCAATGGCTACTTTCCTTTTCACCCCGTGTCAGACGTGCAGGCGTGGCCGGAGCGGAGGGAGGCGATTCGACGTCGCATTCTCGTTTCCCAAGGTCTTTGGCCACTCCCCACTCGATCCGATCTCAATGCTGTGATCCATGGGCGTGTGGAGCGGGATGACTACGTTGTCGATCGTGTTCGGTTTGAATCCGCTCCCGGCCACTTTGTCACCGCCAGTCTCTATCGTCCCAAGGGAAAGCAAGGGCCTTTCCCAGCGATTCTCTCACCGCACGGACATTGGGATCAGGGCCGCTTCTACGATGCGGGCGAGAAGCAAGTGCAACAGCAGATTGCGACAGGCGCTGAACAAGATGAAGTTGGCGGGCGATTTCCAATTCAAGCTCGGGCGGTCCAGCTCGCTCGCATGGGCTGTCTGGTCTTGGTCTATGACATGACAGGCAATGCCGATTCATTGCAGCTAGCCCATCGCCCAGCCGAGTGGTCGCACCTCGACACTCCGAGTGACTGGGGGTTCATGAGCGTTCAAGCCGATCTGAGACTGCAGAACATGATGGGACTGCAGACATGGAATTCGATTCGCGCGATCGACTTTCTGCTTCAGTTGGATGACGTGGACCCGTCCCGTATCGGTGTGACCGGCGCCAGCGGGGGCGGGACTCAATCGATGGTGATCTCGGCGATCGATGAACGAATCGCCGCCGCCATGCCCTGCGTGATGGTCTCCACGGCGATGCAGGGAGGATGTACGTGCGAAAACGCGCCGCTGTTGAGGATTGACCAGGGCAACATCGACATCGCCGCCGCCACCGCGCCCCGGCCGCTGGGACTCACCGCCGCCGACGATTGGACCGTGGAACTGCGAACCAAAGGCTACCCCGATCTTGTTCGACTGTACGAGATGCTTGGACATGCTGATCGCCTGTCAGCCGTCTTTCATACCGAGTTCCCGCACAACTACAACCTCGTCAATCGGATGGCGATGTATTCCTTCTTCAATCGACATTTTGGTCTCGGCTGGGACGAAACCGTCGGCGAACGACCGTACGTTCCCCTGACACGCGAAGAAGCTACCGTCTGGGATGCCGCACATCCGGCTCCCAGCGGGGATCAGGTGGGAGATGCGCACGAGATTCGATTGCTCCAGCTGGCAACCGCCGACTCCGATCGGAAGCTTGGGCGTCTCGTTTCGAACGTGGCAAACGATCGGGAATCGTTTGTAGAAGTCGTCGGTGGCGGCTGGGAAACGATTCTTGGACGCCGGCTCGATCAGGTCGGCGACGTCCGTTTCCTACCGTCCGAGAATGTCGACGTAGCATCCGCAGGCGATCCCGGATCCTCATCAGGCCGAGCGGGCCGCTTGGTTCGCCTCGACGGCGGCGAGCAGCTCGCGGTGCGAATGTTTGAGCCGAAGACCGAACCGACAGGAACCATCATTCTGGTTACCGATGATGGCCTCGCGTCGCTGCAACCGGATGGTAAGCAGCGGGAGCTTGTGACTCGATCTGTGAATGCTGGCTACGCCCTGGTCGCTGCGAATCTGTTTGCCCAGGAGGATCCAACCCCGCAATCGCAACCGATGTGGTTCCAGCCAAAGGGTGATCAAGGATGGAAGCGATTCTCCGGCTATACCTACGGGTACAACCACAGCCTGTTCGTGAAACGTGTCCACGACATCCTCACGATGATTGCCTTTGTCGACGGAGGGACGGCAGACTCCCATTTACCTGGTCGGATTAGGCCCCGTCGCCGGTCCGCTTGCTTTGGCCGCGCAGAGTCAGGCGGGCGCACGCCTTGCCAAGGCCGTCATCGATTTGAAGGGCTTTCGCTTTCAACAACTGCGGCGGCACGATGACCCGATGTTTGTGCCTGGGGCCGTCAAGTACCTCGATGTCGACGGTTTGCTCGCGATCTGCGCGCCAGCCAAGATAGAAGTTCTTGGTGATCAGCAGTTTCCGGATGCCGAGCAGGTCTACGCCTCGTTCGGGCATCGTGAGGCGCTGGGACGTGCCACGGCCTCATCCGATGTTCTTCGGCTCATCAGCGAGTCGAGGGACAGGCCGTGAGAGGTGGACTTTTTAGGCGAAGTTGAGAGAGAAGGTGAGAGTGGGGATGGGGAGCGACGGACTTGGAAGTCCATCGTACGGGGGCGGGGATAGGAAGCGACGGACTTGGAAGTCCATCGTACGGGGGCGGGGATGGGGAGCGACGGACTTGGAAGTCCATCGTACGAGAGTGGGGATGGGGAGCGACGGACTTGGAAGTCCATCGTACGAGAGTGGGGATGGGGAGCGACGGACTTGGAAGTCCATCGTACGGGGGCGGGGATAGGAAGCGACGGACTTGGAAGTCCATCGTACGGGGTTCGTTTAGAGGTTGGGGATCGCCTCGGCGGCGTCCTGGGGGGCGTCCCGACGCCTTTGTTCGATGCGGTCGAGGATCTCCCTTTGCTGCCGTTCACCGCAACTGGCCCAATTTGCGATCTCCCGTAGCGAACGCTGGCAACCGGCGCACAAACCAGACGATTCCATCTGGCAGATGCCGACGCAGGGCGAAGAGATCGATTTCGATTTGTTTTCTGGTGAGAACATCTTGGGATTGTAGAGAGGATGGCAAGCGAACCAGCAAGATGGGCTGAATTGGGGTTCTTCAAGGACGTTCCTGCCTTTGCGACAATACCTCACTCCCAGCACGAATAACGAAAGGCCGTCTTGATATGTTTGGAATTCGCTCAGCTCCCCTCGCGCCCGCTGTACTCTGGATTGGGTTGGCATTGGTCCCGGCAATCGCCGGCGGTGCGGAGGGGTGGCCGCAGTTTCAGGGCCCCAGCGGCGATGGTATCACCTCACAGTCCTTGCCCACTGAGTGGTCGGCCGATTCGAATTTCTCCTGGCGGACCGAATTGCCGGGCAGCGGATGGTCATCCCCGGTGATCTCAGGCGATCGAATTTACTTGACGACCGCCATCTTCGCCGGTGACGAGAAGATTGATCCGTTCGAACGGGATCCAAAGACGGCGGATCATACGCTCTCGCTTCTGATTGTCGACGCCAACAGTGGTCAACTCCTCAGAAACATCGCCATCATGGAGCAAACCTCTGAGCTTCCTCCGAAGATGCATTCCAAGAACAGTCATGCGAGTCCGACGCCGGTCATCGATGGCGATCGCATCTTTGTCCATTTTGGCTACCAGGGGACCGCATGCCTGACACTCGAGGGCGAACCGATTTGGATCAATCGCGAGCTCTATTTCAAACCGACCCATGGCAATGGGGGAAGCCCGATTCTTGTCGGCGACCGGCTGATCTTCACCTGCGATGGCGACAAGGAGCCGAAGGTCGTGGCGCTCGATGCGGAGACGGGACAGCTCGCCTGGCAAGTCCCTCGGCCGGTCTCGGCGAAGAAGACCTTTTCGTTTTGCACGCCGTCGGTGTTCACAATCGACGGGAAGGAACAGGTCATCGCTCCGGGAAGCGATTGCGTCCTCTCGCTCGATCCAAAGACGGGCGAAACGATCTGGGATTTACGGTACGACGGCTATTCTGTTGTCCCAAAGCCAGTCTTCGACTCGGGTTTGGTGTTCCTGTCCACGGGGTTCGACAATGCGACGATGCTGGCCATTCGTCCAACGGGACACGGTGTGGTCACCGACACACATTTGCAGTGGCAGCTCGATAAGAACGTTCCCAAGACGCCGTCGATGATCGCCCACGAGGGGCTGATTTATTCGATCAGCGATGATGGGATCGCGATGTGCGTGGAAGCCGAGACGGGCGACGTCGTGTATCGAAAACGTATCGGTGGCAATTTCTCCTCGTCACCACTGCTGGCCGGCGACCACCTCTACTTCACGAGCGAGCAAGGGGTCACCACGGTGATCAAGACTGGTCGCGAGTTTGAGCAGGTTGCGGAGAATGACCTTGGGGAACGGACGCTGGCATCGATGGCGGTGATCGACGATTCAATTCTTCTGCGGACTGCCAAGGCGCTCTATCGAATTGGTGATTGACCGCCATGTCTCGCGCGGAACTCGCCAGGTGCGATTCCGCATTGACGTTTGAATTGTCGGTAAAACGTCGACAGATCATTGAAGCCACATTCGAACGCAATCGAGGTGATGGGTAGATCGCTTTGTGAGAGTTTTCGCTGAGCATGTTCGATTGCCAGCGAGCGCACGTAGTGGAGCCAGGTTTCCCCTGTCAGTTCGGTGAATAGCTTCGTGAACGTACGTCGCGAGATACCCAATTGATCTGCTGCCGAATCAATCGAGGTTTCTTCAAAGAAGCGAGTCGGCAAGGAGTCGATGTATCGCTTGATGATGACTCGCTCATCGGTGGCTTCTTTCTCGCTGCGGAGCGGCTTGAGGTTTCGCTGGTCCACCGCTTGGATCAGCTTGATGGCATCGGCCACCATGGCAACGGGGCGTGATGGACTTTCCAAGTCCTGGGCATGCACCATCCGTCGCAGGCGGGAAGCGACTCGATGCGTGAAGTCTCCGTCGCGATGATAGAGTCGGCTGGGAAGCCTTTGCAAAAGGTTTGGGTCAAACTTGAGGAGCGATTTTGCGATGCAGCAAACGTAGAGGCTGGACGCGGAATTGGGATCATCTTCGATTCGGTTGCGCATCCCCGGCGCGATCACGATCACATCGCCCGCTTCGAACGACCAACGCGATTTGCCAAGGTCGAAATGGCCTCGGCCGTGCAAAACGTAGACCACCTTGATGAACGGATGCGTGCGCCATTCCATCGAAAAGCTCTCGCTGTGATGACTCTCGAGTACCAACACGCCCCAGTCGGGAAGATGTTCTTGCAGTGCCCTGTCGGTGAGGGCCCGGTCGTTGTGAACTCGATCGGTCAGGTCTCGCGTCATGGTTCTTGTCGTCTTGCCCGAATTGCAAATCTTTAGGTCGCCCGATTTTCCAAGACGATGGGGTCGGTCGCAAGTAAGCTTGCACCGCAATCATGCCGCTCCCCTCCCCTTTCCACTCCGTTCCGGTCCTGCCCTTTGGCGGAACGAAAAGGTCACCGAGATGCTCGCCGCTCGTCAATTGGATCCCGCCCAACTGCTGACCCCACGCCGCAAGATCACCGGAATCTCCGCGATTCTGTTGCCGTTGCTGGATGACCAGGTCGACTGGGCGGGCTTCGACTCGCATCTCGAACGCACCTTCGACGCGGGTTTGACGCCGGCGGTCAACATGGATACTGGCTACGCAAATCTGATCGACGAGGCCACCCGCACGGCAGTGCTTCGTCGCACCAACGAGATCGCCCAGGGTCGTCCCTACGTCGCCGGCGTGTTTGTGGGCGATTCGCCGGGAGACGCCATTGAACCTTGACGGTTATCGCAACGGCATCGAACAAATCCAGCAGCAAGCCGGCACGCCGATCTTCTTTCAGTCCTATGGTCTGGTCGAGTTGCCAGACGATGAATTGGTCGAGGCCTATCAAACGCTTGGCAGCCGAATGCGAGTCGTTCCTGTTCTTTGAGCTTGGCAAGGTGTTTGCTCCGTTCGGACGCATCTATTCCTTGCACGTCTATGAGCGATTGATGCAGATTCCGAATGCCGTCGGGGCCAAGCACTCGTCGTTGCAGCGGATGCCGGAATGGGAGCGGTTGGAGCTGCGCAATCGCGTGCGGCCCGACTTCAAGGTGTTTACTGGCAACGATCTGGCCATCGACATGGTGATGTACGGAAGCGACTACCTGCTCGGATTGAGCACGTTTGCTCCCGACGCGTTCGCTCGACGTGATGCGATGTGGGAATCGGGAGATCCCCGGTTCTATGAATTGAACGATGTGTTGCAGTACCTGGGCTGTCTTTACCTTTCGCAATCCCGCTCCCGCCTACAAGCATTCCGCGGCGATGTTCTTGAAGCTGCGAGGAATGTTGCACACGAGCCATACCTATCCCGGTTCGCCGCAGCGGCCGGACAGCGATTTGGATGTGTTACGAGGCATCGAGAGTGATTTGCGGCGTCAAATGGAGGCATCCTGCTGATGGCTTATCCTCGCGTCGCCAGTTTCAAATCGCACGACCAGTTCATCGGGACATCTCGCTTCGCTCGGACTCGAGTTGCCGTGCGATGCAGTCGCTTGGACATCGGGTGATCAGTCACCCTTGGCCGCACCGATCCGTCATGACCGGGGAACGATCGGCAATCGTTTCTGTATCCTGCCGATGGAAGGTTGGGACGGGACGCGGGACGGCAAACCGACCGAGTTGACGCGCCGCCGCTGGCACCACTTTGGTATCAGTGGCGCGAAGTTGATCTGGGGCGGCGAGGCCGTTGCCGTTCGCCATGACGGCCGGGCCAACCCGAACCAACTGCTTGATGACCGAAGCCAATCTCGGGGAGATCGAATCGCTTCGCGTCGAGTTGGTGGAGAGTCATCGCGAGCGTTTCGGTCGCGACGATGATTTGCTCGTCGGATTGCAGTTGACGCATTCCGGTCGTTTCGCGCGACCCAACGATAAGGCGCGAGCCGAACCACGAATCGCCGCAGCGGAACCGGTCGCTCGATGCTCGTCTTGGGATCGCCGACGAATCGGCATGCTTATCCGATGACGACCTGCAGCAGTTGATCGACGATTTCGTCGCGGCGGCCGTGCGCGCCGAGAAGGCCGGATTCGCCTTCGTCGACATCAAGCATTGCCACGGCTACCTCGGGCACGAATTGCTCAGCGGGATGGATCGCCCCGGTCGCTTCGGTGGCAGCTTCGAGAATCGAACCCGTTTCCTTCGCGAGATCGTGGCGGGAGTGAAGGCCTCTGCACCAACATTGCAGATGGGAGTGCGCGTCAGCATCTTTGACTTTCTGCCCTATCGGCCCGGCGAGAGATCGGATCGGCGAACCCGAGCCCGAGCGGCGATGCCCGATTGACGTTTGGTGGAGATGGCAGCGGCCATGGGATCGATCTTGCCGAACCCGTCGCAGTTGATGTCGCTCTTGGAAGAGCTTGGGATCCGATTGGTTTGCACGACCGCCGGCAGTCCCTATTACAACCCACACATCCAGCGGCCCGCCTACTTTCCACCGAGCGACGGATATCAACCGCCTGAGGATCCGCTGGTCGGCGTCGGTTCGCCAGATCCGAGCGACGGCTGAGTTGAAGCAACAACATCCGAAGCTGATCTTTGTCGGCTCGGGATACACGCTACCTGCAGGATTGGCTGCCCCATACCGCCCAAGCGGTGGTCCGCGAGGGCTGGGTCGATTCGGTCGGACTTGGACGCATGGTGTTGTCCTATCCAGAGCTGCCCGCCGATGTGTTGCGGGCAAGACGATGACGCGAAAGAAGGTTTGTCGTACCTTCAGCGATTGCACGACCGCTCCGCGCAATGGCATGGTCAGCGGCTGCTATCCGCTGGATCCGTTCTACAAGGACCGCCCCGAACGCGAAGCTTTGAAGGAGCTGAAGTAGGAGCTCAGGGACGTTCCGCAAATTCGAGTCGGACCTTGGCAGCTTTGCTGCTTTTTTGCGAGGCTCGGAGCAGATCTCGCCTACGGGAACGCCGGTGCTGGAAAACTCACAGCCTCGGAGCGACTCGCCTAGGGTGGTGCTTTCAGCTATGATGATCGGTGACTGCTCGTTCTGATTCTCCTCCATCTTGTGCTGTAGCTGCTGATGAGTACCACCGTAGAATCGATGCAGGCCCAGGCCGAAGAGTTCCGCGATCGATACAACGCGATTCGCGAGATGATCGGACGGGTCATCGTCGGGCATGACGACATCGTGCATGGTGTTTTGACCGCAATCCTCTGCGGCGGCCATTGTTTGATCGAGGGTGTTCCCGGGCTCGGCAAGACGATGCTGGTGCGAACGCTTGCTCAGGTTCTTGGATCTGGAGTTCAATCGAATTCAGTTCACGCCCGACTTGATGCCCGCTGATATCCTCGGCACCAACATGATTGTCGAGGATGAAGACGGGCGGCGGCGGTTTGAGTTTCAACGTGGACCGGTGTTCACGCAGATTCTTGCTCGCCGACGAAATCAACCGGGCGACACCCAAGACGCAGTCCGCCATGCTGGAAACGATGCAGGAGGGAACGGTCACCGCGGGCGGCACTCGATTTGAGCTCGCCCAGCCGTTCTTTGTGCTGGCGACGCAGAACCCGATCGAGCAAGAAGGAACCTACCCGCTTCCCGAAGCCCAGCTCGACCGGTTCCTGTTCAAGTTGGTGGTCGGCTACAGCAGCCGAGAAGACTTGAACACGATCGTCGAGCGGACCACGCGCGGCGAGAAGATCGAATTGCAGAAGGTCATGGATGGGTCCGGAATTGATCGAGTGGCAAGAGATGGTTCGCAAGGTCATGCTGCCCCGCATGTGCAGGACTATCTGGTGCGTCTGAATCTTGCCACGCATCCCGACGGGCCGCACAGTGTCGATGCGACCAACCAGTACGTGCGCTGGGGAGCCAGTCCCCGTGGTGCTCAGACGCTGGCGCTGGCATCGAAGGTCCGTGCGCTGCTCGAGGGACGATACAACGTCAGCTTCGAAGACATTCGCCGAGTCTTTCTTCCCGCCATGCGGCATCGCGTGCTGCTGAACTTCGAGGCCCAGGCCGAAGGGGTTGAGCCCGATCAGGTCCTGCTAGACATCCTGCAAAAGGTGCCCGAGAAAGGGGACTGATGCTTACCGCTTGGCTTCTTTCGGGTCGAGGTTTGCGTTGAGCGCTTCGGGCGTGACCTGGGATTCGACGCCAGCGGACGGTACCTCTGCCTTGGCGATCCAGAGGATGCAATTCAAGACGACCTTGCGGAAGTAATCATTGGCCCAGTTGTCGTGGAAGTGCCCGCCTGTGAAGCCAAAGCCGCGACCCCCATCGGGACGGACCACGGTCCACATCATCGCCTCGGCACGCCCTTTGGAAGCTTGGATTTGTGGATAAGGTCCCTTGGGATACACATACGGTCCATCTCTCACATCATCCGACGGGGATGCAACCAAAATTGGGACAAACTTCATCCCGTCGATCTCGGTGGACTCGTTCCCCGCGATGTCCGAGACGAACCGCATGTTGAAGTACCATTCGTCTTTGATCTGAAACGGTTCCACGCCGCGAGTCACCGGATGCTCAGCAAAGGCAACGAAACTGGGTTCCCAAATGGGATTGCACGAATGCATGTGTTCGTAATGCCCACCGATCCACCGCTTGAACTCTTCGCCGGCCTGATCGGCCAGCACCTCGACGCCGTAATGCATGAAGCCGAGGCCGACGCCTCGTTCGGCCAAGCGATCCAGGACCTCCAGTCGCCGCCCCTCTTCTTGAACGACCTCGTGGCGACCACCACCATCCATGAAGAAGACGACCGCGTCGGCTTCCTCCAACACCGATTCGTCTCTCGGCCATCCGTTGAGAACGAACTGTGCCTCAACATCGGATCCTTCGTTCAAACACTTGGCAAGTAGTTGGACTCCGGCGTTGAACTCGTGCATCCTCGGTGGATGCGAAGGTTTGCCAGCGACCAACACAACCTTTCGTTTCTCGGCAGCGAACGCCTCAGCGGCAAGAAGACTCATCGCCGCGACAAGGGAGAGGATCAAGGCTTTGGACATGAATCGAGCGAGCTCCGAATCAGAGGGAAGGAAAGGCGACGCCGCGTCGGGCTTTATGTTAACTCTTGAACACTTGGAATGCGCGATTGGGTCATCAAAATCGACGTCAAGAAGCCAGTGCGGCGATCGGGATTCCAACCAGTGGGGAGCTCCCGGTCGCTTCGTGTTCAGGGCGGCATTGCCCCTGCTGGAAAGGGTGCTCGAATCTCCCAGGCTGGAATCGAGAAGCGAGTTTGCCGCTTCTCGACTCTCGCTTCTCGATCCTAGCAGGAGGATGCACGAGAGCGACGACTCGGTCCAGCATCGCTACGGGTCGCCATAGGTACTCCACCATTGCCGCGCCTCTTCGACCGTCCAGGGATAGCGCCCTCGGATTGCATTGATGGCTCCTGCCACCTCCGTGATCGATTCAAAGCGTTCCTCTTCCGACTTGGCCATGCACTTTGATACGAGCTGAGTGATCTCATCGGGGACGGGCTCACTTCGCTGCTGGGAAAGGCTGATCGGCTGCTGACCCAGAATCAGCGCAAACAACGATTCGGCTTCCCCCTCGACGTAGGGTGGCCGACCGGAGAGCAGGTAATAGGCGACGCATCCAAGGGAATAGATGTCCGAGCGTTTGTCCATGGAGTTGGGATGTCGAAACCGCTCCGGAGCCATGTACATTGGCGTTCCCGACCAATGGGCCTCGGAAGTCTGGTAAACATCGGTTACCGGCTCGAGTGGTTTGGCCAAACCATAATCGAACAGCACGGCCCAATCTCCCACCGACTGGTCGAGCGAAAGCATGATGTTCTGGGGTTTGATGTCGCGATGCAACAGACTCAACGCGTGCGCCTCGGCCAGCGCCTCACAAACCTGGCTGACAATGAACAGCACGCGACCAATCGGTTGATGACCACTTCGCTCCACCACTTCATGGAGCGTCAGTCCGCGCAGGAATTCCATGACGCAGTACGACTCGCCGTCGTCCGAACGACCGTAATCATAGATCATCACGCTGTGCGGGCTGCTCAGTGACGCGGCAAGTCGCGCTTCGCGATCAAACCGCAATTGATCTTGTTTGTGACGTCGGCCACCGATCATCACCTTCATGCTGTATCTCGTCCGAGTTGTCGATGCCGCGCCAGGTAGACGACACCCATCCCACCGCTACCCAGTTCACGAATCACCTCGTATCGGCTGAGGGGATGCACCGCGACCCGTTCGGCGGTAGACGCCCGAGCCAAGAACGCAGCCGCCATCGTCGCGGTGATGAATAGCAGTGTTCCCAGCAGCAAGAAACCGCTGCGCACGATCCGTACCGTCGCAAATGCCGCGTCGGCCTGTCGCTCGACGATGATGCCGAGCTTGGAATCGCTGTTCCAACGCCATGCTCCGACTACCTCCTGGCCGGCGTAGTTACGGTACGGGAACGATGCTCACCTCGCTACTTCCCGCGGTCGCACTGGCGACCGACGCCGTCGGAGGGCAGATCGTCACGCTCGGACCTTGCCGATGTTCTCGGCATCAACTCCATACCGGGATCTGCGACCCGCAATCGCGCGGCGATCTCTTCGACGGTGGCGTCCAGCTTCTTCATCGATGCCAGCGTGGCGGCCCGCGGACTCTCGGTCACCATGATGCCGTCTTGATTGACCGCGTACGCGTCGAGATTGCCTGCGTTGGCCACATCGAAGTACATGCGACTGAACTCATCGAACATGCCGATTCCACCTACCAAGAAGGCCGCGACGATGCGATCCTTGCTGATCGGAGATGGGAACGATGATCGCCATCACCGGTGGTTCGGGGCCTGACTCGGCTGTTGTGTGGACTCGCGTATGTCGATCGAGTTCCGGACCGAATACGACCGTTTCGCCTGCCATCACGCGGGCGAGCATCTCTGGCGTGACTGCGGCGGAACCGCGCTGCCAACTTCGGCCAATCTGGTTGTCGGAACTTGCCAGGGTCCGATAGTTGTCGCTCCAAACGACGAACTTGATTTCGTTCAGACCCGAGAGCTGTTGCAGCTGGGACTGAATACGATCGGCATGCTCCGATCCCTGCCATGCTCATCCGGGTTGGATCGTCGTCGGCGAGATCGGCCAGCTCGATGATCGCGGTATGAATGCCTGGTTGTCGTGACCAAGATTCCACCAAGCCGCGACTTGTCGACGAGAAAGCGACGCGAAGCGTGCGAAACGCTATCGGCGATTCCACGCAGCTCGTCGCGAACCGACTGCTCCATCGTTGCGTTGACTTGTCGATAGGTGAACCAGCCAATCAGTGCGGTGGGAAGGAGTGCCGCAAGCCAAAGCCACTTGTTGTTCCGTCGCCGGCTGCGCCGCGTTTGCTGGGCCCACAGCATCGAACTGGAGTACTGGGTGGTGACCTCGATTGTGCTTGCGCCGTGCCTTCGCCGAAGCGATCTGGTATCGATCGCGAGTTGTGGCGATTGAGAGTGCTTCGTTCTTGCTGCGGACGATCACGATCCTGTTCGCCCGCTTGGTGGACAAATCTCGCGAACGAACTCGACGTTCGAATTGCCGTTTGCTCGCGGTACCGAGAAAACTCGGACGGGCTGGTTCTCCCTCCCGCTTTGCCGCCTCGGGATCGTGCTCGCCAAGCAGTGAGCAGACTTCGTCGAAGAGCTCTTCGTCGTTGCTGGGTCTGGGATCTCAGAAAGCTCACGCTGTGCTTCCGGTGGCATCTCTTCAGCCGCAAGAAACAACTCGCGAATACGTGCGTAGCGTGCTGCATCCATGCCTCAAGCCGCCTTGCGTCCGGATCGGCTCGCGGCGGGCAGCTGATCGCTCGGCTGCCGGCTCCAGATCACCGATTTCATCTTGACGCAATTCACGCCGCATCCATGCTCTGGCCATCCCCCATTCCTTCTCGACCGTGCGAAGGCCAAGGTCCATTTCGGCAGCGATTTCGCTCATCGTCATCCCGCCAAAGAAATCGCAGCTCGACGATCTTGGCCTGCCGCGGGCTCAACTCTGCGAGTGTGGTCAGCAGATCATCGAGTGCGACCACGTCGCGGTCATCGATTCAATTGGAAGGTCACGTCATCGGTCAACCTGCGCCGCTCCCAGCGCCACCTCGCTTCATCGATTGGACCTTTCTCGCATGGTCCACCAGGATCCGCCGCATCACGGTCGCTCCGATCGCGAAGAAGTGTGTCTTGCCCTGCCAATTGACCCGCGATTGGTCCACCATCCGAACGTAAGCCTGATGCACCAGCGACGACGAACTGAGCCGATGACGCATCGGCTCGTTCTGGAGAAAGCGACCTGCCAGCCGACAAAGGTCGTCGTACATCAACGTGAATAACCGATCCGTTTCACTCGCACGGCCGCCGCTGTGATCGGAAAGAAGATCAGTGATATTCATCGCAGCTGCGACATGTCGAGAATTTGTCAGGCTAAGGGATCGGCTCGACCAGCACGACGGACAGGGTTTCGCCTTGATCGATCAGTCGCCCCAAGACAAGCACCTCTTGGTCACTGGGAATCGGTTCTTCGGCCACCAAGGTAACCGTCTTTCCGGAATCGCTGGTCAGTAAGTAAGGCTCGCCCGACGCCTGGATACGACCAATCAGCGCAATTCCGTCCGTGGTGCGATTCTTGAACACGAGCCACTTCCAGCCTGCGGACTTGATCACGTCACGGAAGGGCGAATCGACAATCTTGCCTGCCAGGTCAAACAGCTCCGTGGGCTGTTGAGTCTTTTCGGCCGCAATCGCGATCTTTTGATAGGTGAGTGACAACCGATGCGCCGCTCGTCATCGTTCCCTTTGAATTGTCTCATCGCATCAATCATTTGTAATGCTTCGGTCGCCAACTTGCTGGCATCCGAGACCGTTTCGACCGGAGGAGCCGCGATCGCCGACGGTGTGTTGGGAGGCAACTTGGGGGATGTCGATTCCGTTGCTGGCGGTGCTATCGATGAGGCAACTTCGTCGCTTGAGCCCGAGTTCGTTGTGCCCGAGTTGGTTGTGCCCGAGTTGGTTGTGCCCGAGTAATCGGTTGTGACCGAGTTGGTTGTGCCCGAACTCGGCCCTGGCATCATCTCCGCGGTTCCGCTCAGCCTGTCCGCCTCTGGATCCGGTCCGCGAACTGAAGCCACTTGCGTGTCTTGTGTGGATGTGGATGCTTCCGGTGCTTCCTGCTTCTGGCGCTTCGGTGGGGGAGGAGCCCAGGATCTCGCTCGCGGCCAACTCTGCTGGATCGTCTTGTGGCGGCGAGCTGGGCTGATCCTTCCCGAAGCGAAGCGTCGTTCCAGTGGACGGCGAGGATGTCAAATTTGGCTCGCTGCTGGGCAGCGGTGCCGCCCGCATGGAGCTGTAGGCTTGACTGGTCTGCTCTGCTTGAAACGGCCAGAATCCCCAATCGGGCGTGCGTCCCAACAGCATCAACAGACCGCCGGCGATCGGTACCGATGCCAGTCCGCCGAGAACAATTCCAATGAAGGTGCCAAGCCCACCTCCCTTTCGTTTCTTGCTTCCTCCACTTCTTGTCGAGACATTCATCGACTGCACCGATGACGAGTCGGTGCTATCCCAAGTCTCATAGGGGTCGTCCTCGGGCTCATGCAATTGGTAGCTCTCGTCGATCTCATCGTCGATTACGGTCTCGGCGGCCACTGGGAAGGGTTGATGGCGAGGTGGCTCGACCAACTGCAATCCCGATCCACCGAGGGCGGCCTTCTCGCCGATGACCAGGGGGGTTCCGTCCGCGGAGACAATCTCGAGCTGTGGGGGAAGATTGTCCAGCATCTCCGAAATCGGAAATGTCTCGCGACACCAGGGGCAATGCGCGTAGGCGTCTTCGGGAATCGGACCGGATCGGAACGCGGAATCCCTCGTGACAACGGGGGCATGTGGAAATGATCATAGGTACCCTTTTGGATCAAAGCTCCCTGATTGTAACCAACCGATACGGCGCGAAATCTTGGGTTGAGCTGTGCTCACGCCGCAATTCAAAGACGACCTGGGTCAAATGCCGTACAGGTGGCTGAAGCTTGGAGCGGAGATAACGCACCAAATGGTCCGCAGACAGTGGAGAACCGGTCGCTCGCTCGACCAATGCTCCACCCCGGTAACGGCGACCGTGGGTGTGGATCTGCTCACGTAGCCATCCCAGGAGGTCGACCAAACTCCCCAGCAGCGAACATGGCTGTCCAGGTCGCCGAGCTGCTCCCCAGCCGCGTCGAACAGCTGAGCGGCGGCGAGATTACCCAGGGTGTAGGTCGGAAAATAGCCGATCAGCCCCGCGCTCCAGTGCACATCCTGCAGCACGCCGATCGCGTCGGACGGCGGTCGGACGCCCAGATCGCTTTCGTATCGATCGTTCCAAACGCCGGGAAGATCGTCGACCGACAACGTCCCGTCGATCAATTGCTGCTCCAGATCGAAACGGATGATGATGTGCAGGTTGTAAGTCGCCTCGTCCGCTTCCACGCGGATCAAGCTCGGCTGGACGGCGTTGACCGCAAAGTGGAACGTATCCAAAGTCGACATCATCCAGTTGCGGGGCAAACGTCTGCTGGGCTTCTGGATAAAGCCATTGCCAAAAAGCTCGACTTCGACCGACCTGGTTCTCCCACAGCCGCGATTGCGACTCGTGGATCCCCAGCGAGACGTACGATCCCGGCGGCAAGCCGAACCACGCGGCTGGCAATCCCTGCTCGTACATGCCATGCCCCGCCTCGTGCATCGTGCCGAACAAGCCAGACGAGAGACAGCGAGCATCGTAGCGGGTCAGGATGCGACAATCCTGAGGACCCAGCGTCGTGCAAAACGGATGCGAAGTCTCGTCGAGTCGACCACGGTCAAAGTCGAAACCGATCTTCTCCGCGACATAACGGCTGAATCGACGCTGCTGATCGACTGCAAACTCTCGATGGATCACGCTTGTGTCGGGTCGGCGCGGCGCATCCTGGATTTGATCCACGAGTTCCACCAGAGGACCCGCGAAGTTCATCAAACATCCGCTGCAAGTCGGCCACTCGCGCATCGGGTTCGTACTCATCCATCAAGGCTTCATAGGTCGTCCGATCGGTTCCTTCGCGCAATCGTTCACCGATCTCTCGTTTGATCGCGATGACCTGGGCAAGGGTCTCCGCGAAACATTGAATAGTCGTCCGCCTTGCGCGCCGCATCCCAGCTTTGTTGTCCCCTCGAACGGTCGCTTCGGAAGCACGCTGAACCAACTCGGTCGGCAGTTTGCGATCGCGATCCCAATCGCGGAACAGACCTCGAATCGTGGCCACTGATCGCTTGCCGGGTCCTCGTCGACGGCTTGCTCCATCAAGGATTGCAAGTCGTCGCCGATAAGCGTTTCGGTTCGGATCCGATGCGCCATGCCCGGAGCAGTGAGACCTGATTGGCCCGATAGTCGCCCGCCGGCGATCGGCATCCCTGTTCGTTCATCCCATTCCAGTGCATCGGCAGAGGAATGAAGCAGCATCGCTTCGCGCGACTTGCAGCAGACGCGATCAAATCTTACTTGGTCAAACGGCATCGCTTCCTGACTCCGGGCAATCGAGTACGATGGGCGTCCAAGCCTGTCGATCTCGATTCAATCACCCTCGAATTGTCGCATCCGTCGACGGGTGTGGAAGCCCATCGTACGGCTTGAATCGACCGCTAGCCTTCGCCAGTTGATCCCAAGAAAGCTGCGGTGGAGCCTAAGAAAGCAACAGACCGCCGCCGGAATCGACCTTCTTCCCATTCGCGTCGAACTTCGCGAAGTCCGTAAGCACACATTTCGAACTGGTCGCTCAGTTGATGCAGCAGGTCACTGGAAGGACGATCGGCAGCCTCCTTCGATTCTCGGCCGCGATCGCGTAAGCACGCTTGCCTTGGCGGCAATAATCGAGGAAGCCGTCGGCCGATTCATGGGGACGAATGCCGACGAAGACTCTCGGGATACATCCCTGACCAGAACAGGGTGAAGTCGCCGATATGCCGATGGACCTCGCGACGTGCCAGACCAATCCGCTGCTCGGCCTCGCACAGCATCTGGAAGACTTCGGTCGCCGGCCGCCCATTGGCCCGTCGCACTTTGTGAAACGAGTCGACCCGAACGAACCGCAACATCATGTCGCTGACGTAATCGATCAACTGGACGTCGGCGACACCTAGCTTGGACTGAAAGATGTACTCGCTCAGACCGCAGAAGAAGCGTTCGATGGTCGAACGGTCGGGTGTATCGGAAGAAGTCTTCTCAGGCTTCATGTTTCAGCCTCCTTGAGATCCCATCGATGAATCGATGATGCGAGGTTTATGACATGCCTGAAATCCACGAGTAATAGCCATCAGCCTCAGGTCAAGAGGGATTCGCCCTTCGAGGGGGCCGTACAGACGGCAGAATCATCGGTAGAACGATGGCTGGCGGCGTACCGAAAGGTGTGCCGTCTTGTTCGGACCCCTGATTCTGCCAACTGGATCTGCCTTGAAGTATCCTATGGCCATCTTCCATCCGTGAATTCCCAACTAGGGGGTTGCCGTGCGCATTGCGTACCTGTCTGCATTGATTCGTCTGTCACGCTTGCCACAATTTTGTTTTTGCGCAGTCCGAAGTCGCGGCCAGACCAATGGTCGGACTGCGCGACGATCGGCCCGGCGATCATGCCTTGGTCCATGCCGACGTCGTCGTCCAGCCTGGCAGACGTTGTCGGACGCGACGATCTTGGTCGCAGGGTACCGCGATCACGGCCGTCGGCAAGGAGATCGAGATCCCGCCTGGCTATCAGGTCATCGATTGCCAGGACAAACGGATCTATGCCGGCCTGATCGACGCTTGGAGCGAGGTCGAGGTTCCCATGGAACAGTCCAAGTCCGGTACTGGAATCAGAATGTGACGCCGCAGAGCAACGCGGCTCAGGCAGCCGTTGCCCTGCCGCTCGGCAAGCAAGTTGCGATCGCAAGGCATCACCACTCGCCTCGTGGCGCCCTCGGGAGGCATCGTCAAAGGAACCAGCAGTGTGGTCTTGCTCGATGGATGCCAGTGCTGGGCCGAACACTGCTGCGGCAAAGAGCCTGGCAGCATCTTCAGTTGACCGTCCCCCGCAGCGGGCCTCGCGAAACCTATCCGAATTCGCCGATGGGCGCGACCGCGCTGTTGCGGCAAGTCGATCTACGATGCAAGCTGGTATCGCGAAGCCTGGGACGCCTATCGCGCCAATCCCGCACTGCCCCGACCCGAGACCAATCTTGCGCTGCAGGAATTGTCACAGGCGGTGCTCGACGATACTTCGTGATCGATGCACCGAATGAGCGGATGGCGATTCGCGCCGATGCGATTGCCAAAGAGTTCGCCTTGAAACTGATTCTACGAGGCTCCGGACGCGAGTATCGTGAGTTGCCGTCGATCGTTGCAGCCAATCGATCCGATCCTGCTTCCCGTCGATTTTCCCGAAGCGCCCAACGTCAAGTCGGCACAGGCACTCGAGCAAGTGACGTTGCAGGAGTTGATGCACTGGGATTTGGCTCCCGCGAATCCAGCGAGGGTGCACGATGCGGGCGTGGCCGATCTGTTTGACCACCGACGGGCTGGATGACGTCGGGCAGTATCTCAAACAGGTGCGCAAGGCGGTTCAGCGTGGGCTTCCACGCGATGCGGCTCTAGCGGCAATGACCACGGTGCCCGCCGAGTTGCTGGGAATCGAAGAGCATGCTGGCCGCGTGCAGGTCGGCAAGCTTGCCAACCTGGTCGATCACCGACGGCGATCTGTTTGCTGACCGAGACCAAGGTTGTGGAGTGTTGGGTCGCCGGAAAACGATTCGAGATCTCGACATCCCCGCCTAATCATGCGGTGACCAACATGATGGTGGGCACCTGGTCGATGCAGTTTCGTCAACGGCGACCAACCCGTGTCGCTGCAACTCGTGCTGAGTGAAAAGAACGACAAGCTAGAAGGTATGGTGAAGAATCCGTCCACGCCAGAGAACGAGAAAGGGTCGATTGGCGAGAAGTCGGAGACTTCCAACGACGAGTCAAAGGCTGCCGAGAAAGATGCAGAGAAAGCCACGGACGAAGATGAGGCGAGGGACGACAAAGGCGAAGGCGACGAGCGACGATGACGAAGGCGACGATGACGAGGGCGACGATGACAAGGAAAAGGCACGGCCGAGCAAGCTGAAGAATCTCGTTCGTGAGCGGGATCGAATCGCTGCCACCCTGGATCTCCACGACGTCGACGCATCACTGGAGGATGGGGTCTCGCTCTTGACGCTGATCACTCGTCAAAGCGGACGACCCGAACGAGCGGCCCAACGTTTCGCCACCATCACCTTGCCGGGTGGCCAGACGAGTGCCATCGAACTGCGCTGTCGAATCAAGTCGCCACAGTCGCCCGAGACCGAGCAAGATCAATCTGACGAAGGAGAAACCGATTCCACAGAAACGCCAGCCTCGACGAGGAGGCAACGGTGCCGAAGCCGAGACGGAAGAGGAGAGCGATTCGCGAAGCCAAGGCAAGCTGACGAGGCGAAGGCGCTCGCTGACGCCGAGACACCCGTTCTGCTGCCGCTGGGTGCCTACGGTTTGGAGTCGCCCATCGTCGACCAGCCGACGGTCTTGTTTCGGGGGGCCACGCCTGTGGACCTGCGACGAAGCAGGTGTCTTGGAATCAGGCCGATCTGTTGATTCGCGATGGTGTGATTGTTGCGGTCGGCAAACAATTGGATGCCCGCCACGACTGCCAGATCATCGACCCTCGAGGGAAACACATCACGCCCTGGATTGATCGATTGCCACTCCCACATGGGGACCGATGGCGGCGTCAATGAGTCGGGCCAGGCGGTCACGGCCGAAGTCCGGATCGGTGACTTCATTGACAACAGTGACATGAACATCTACCGACAACTAGCTGGCGGTTTGACCACCTCCAACATCTTGCACGGGTCGGCCAATCCGATCGGTGGACAGAATCAAGTGATCAAGCTGCGTTGGGGCCAGACCATGGATGGGTTGCGAATGAAGGAAGCACCCCAAGGGATCAAGTTTGCCTTGGGCGAGAACGTCAAACGGAACCAGTCTCGGTATCCCAACACTCGGATGGGTGTTGAACAAATCATTCGCGATCAACTGCTGGCCGCGCGCGAGTACCAGGCGACCTGGCGTCGCTGGCGCGCGGGGAGCGAGGCATGTTGCCGCCGCGGATCGATCTGCAACTCGAGGCTCTTGCCGAGGTTCAACAGGGATCGCGTTGGATTCATTGTCACAGCTATCGACAAGACGAGATCGTTGCGACGCTGGACGTGCTGGAGGAGTTTGGCATCCAGATCGGAACGCTGCAGCACATCCTGGAAGGCTACAAGGTGGCCGATCGAATGGCCCAGCATGGAGCGATGGGTTCGGCCTTCTCCGATTGGTGGGCCTACAAGTTCGAGGTCTTCGATGCGATTCCTTACAACGGTGCCCTGATGCACGATCGGGCGTCGTGGTTTCGTTCAACAGTGACGATCGGGAACTGGCCCGCCACATGAATACGGAGGCGGCCAAAGCAACGAAGTATGGAGGCGTGCCGGAACAAGAGGCGTTGAAGTTTGTCACGCTCAATCCAGCTCGCCAGCTTCGCATCGATCAGTACGTTGGTTCGCTGACCCCGGGAAAACACGCTGACCTGGTCGTCTGGAGTGGCCGCCCCCTCTCCACCCTTTCGCGATGCGAACAAACGTGGATCGACGGCCGACTCTATTTTGACTTGGAAGTCGGACGCGGCAATGCGAAGCCGCGATGCAGAACTGAAGTGCCCGCCTGATTCAAAAAGTACTCGGCGCGGTGACGCGTCGGACGCACAATCGGTAAGGCAAAGAGAAACGAGGTCGAGGAAGAAGATCGTTGGGTCCGCACCGACATTTACTGCGCCACCCACGGCGGACTGCGACACGAAACCATCAACAACGGAGAAAAGCAATGAGCCGATCCCAAACACGTGCTTTGTCGCGTGCACGGGCCGATCTGTCCGTACGATTCGCATGGCTCGTCGTGCTTGCTCATCGGCATGCGCCCATCTTGAGTGCGCATGATCAGATTCCCGGCGCACCGCAAACGCAGCCGATCCTGATTCGTGGCGGCGTCGATTCACACCGTCGATGGGCCCGACATCGAAGGCGGGCTCGGTGCTATTCGAGGACGGCCGGATTGCGGCGCGTCGGCAAATCGGTCGATCAGCCCGAGGACGCGATCGTGATCGACGGCAGTGGCCGTCACGTCTATCCGGGACTGATCGAGTCGGTGACCGACCTGGGGCTGCGAGAGATCTCAGCCGTGGAAGAGACCGACGATCGGACCGAGTTTGGCAGCGAGAACCCCAATGCTCGCGCCTGGGTCGCCGTCAATCCCGACAGCGAGTTGATTCCCGTCGCACGAGCCGGCGGCGTGCTTGTCGCCATGACCGCACCACGCGGACGATGGCTGCGCGGCCAAGCCGCGGTGATCCAGCTCGATGGATGGACCGTCGCCGAGATGACACTGCTCGCCCCCGCCGGACTTTATGTCGACTGGAGCGCGGTGCATCCCCGCGACGACGACGATGCCAAACGTCGGCAAGCAACGCGAAGAGAAGCTGGCGGAGTTCGATTCGTTGCTCGACCAGGTCCGTCGTTACAAGCAAGCACGCGAGGATCGACCCGATCAAACGCCGACCAATGTGCGACTCGAGAGTCTCCTGCCGCTGGTCGCAGGAGAGCTTCCGCTGATCGTCGAGGCCGACCTGCAATCGGAGATTGAATCGGCGGTGGCCTATGGCAGTCTCCGCAGGGATTGCGAGTGATCATCTACGGCGGCTATGACGCCGAACGCTGCGCCGCGATCTTGAAGCAGTACCACGTGCCAGTGATCATCGCGTCGACGTATCGACTGCCGCTTCGCCGTGATGATCCTTACGATGCGGCCTACACGCTTGCCCGATCGACTGCGTCGCGCCGGAGTGCACGTTTGCGATCGGTGGACCGGGTGCCGGTTCTCCCGGGGGCGCCGCCAGTGCACGCAACCTGCCATATCACGCCGCCGTTGCGGCTGCCTACGGACTTCCCATCCGCGATGCAGTTCGCGCGATCACCCTTTCGCCTGCCGAGATTCTCGGTGTTGCCGATCGCATCGGTTCGATCACCGTCGGCAAGGACGCGACGCTTGTTGATCACCGACGGAGACATTCTGGAAACCGAAACGCACGTGACCGATGCCTACATCCAAGGACGCAAAGTCGATCTCGGTAGCCGCCACAAGATGCTCTACGAAAAGTACAAACAGAAGTACGCAAAGTAGCTAGCCGATCGCCGGTCTCTCCGAGCTCGCATTGCCCCATCGGAGTGTCTCGCTGTCTCCAAGGCGGATACTCAGTGCTCTTGCTCGTTGCTTCCGATCTTCCGAGTCTCGGCAGAGACTCGCCTGCGAGTCACTGACTGCTCCAGGCGGCTTGCCCTGGCCCGCGATCGAGCCTCGGTTGCGGCGCAGTTGACCGCAGGCGGCGTCGATCTCGCTTCCTTTGCGTTGGCGGAACATCACGTTGACGCCGCCCCCTTCGAGTGTCTGGCGAAACTCCGCGATCGATCGCGTGCTGGGCGTCACGTACGGCAGCCCCGCGACCGGGTTGTAGGGAATCACATTCAACATCACCGTGCGATGCCGCAGCAACTCGCACCAACTCGCGGGCTTCCTGTTCCGAGTCGTTGATGCCGCCGAGCAAGACGTACTCGAACGTCAACCGCCGGCCACAGCTGTCGAAGTAGCGATCGGCCGCGTCGAGCACTGCGTCGATTCCGATCTTGCGATTGACCGGTACCAGTTCGCTGCGCAGCGTGTCGTTCGGTGCATGCAGGCTGACCGCCAGGTTGTAAGGCACGCCCGCTTTGGCAAACCGGTCAATCGCCGGCGGAAGTCCCACGGTGCTGATCGTGATGCGGCGCGGGCTGATTCCCAGACCATCGCGGCTGCGGGCGACGTCCAACGCGGCCAGCACGCGATCGAGATTCGCCAGCGGTTCACCCATCCCCATCATCACGATGTGGCTGAGGCGTTCCCCCTCAGCCAGGCGAGCCTGCAGCAGCAACATCTGCTCCAAGATCTCGCCGGTTGTCAGGTTTCGATCGACGCCGTCCAGTCCGCTGGCACAGAAAACGCATCCCATCGCGCAGCCGACCTGGCTGCTGACGCAAATGCTTCGGCGCGGACCGTCACGCAGCAACACGCATTCCACCTCCCCACCGTCCGGCAATCGCACCAACAACTTGTCGGTCCCGTCGGACGAAGCGACGGTCGCGGTCGAGGTCGTGACCAGGATTCGAAACGAGGCCGTCAGCTGCTCGCGAAGTGCCTTGGGCAGATCGGTCATCTGCGCGAATTCGGTGACCCGTCGCTGAAACACCCAATGCACGATTTGGGTAGCGCGGAACTTGGGTTGGCCCTGCTCTGCTGAACCACTGCTTGAGCTCTTCGACGGAAAAGTCGAGCAAATGCCGACGCCCGTCGCTCGCCTCACTGGCGGAGAGTGGCTCGGCGGTCTGGATAACGGGAAGGCTCAAGGGGAACTCGAATAATCAAGGCGGCAAGGGTGATTCGCTTCCGCAAGTGACTCGGCAACGGGCGGGCAATCGCTTAATGTGAAGGGAGCCGCCAGCCGATTCGCGATCGCAGCGCGGCCCGCTCTTCAACTCCAGCAATCTCGTGAGTGTACCCTGCCGATGCCAAATATCGAAGTCGATACCGATGCCGCTTTGGAACGATTCCTGACACTCACCGCCATTCCGGGGAGAAGCGGCGACGAGGCAGCGGTGGCTGCCAAAATCGTCGATCTGCTTCGCGATGCAGGAGTCGACGACTCGCAGATCTGCTTGGATGGGGCCGAGAGTCGAACCCGCATCTCGGGGAACTGCGGCAATCTGATCATCACACTGCCCGGGAATGGCCGGGGTCCTCGCACGCTCCTTTCGGCTCATATGGATACCGTGCCGATCTGCGTGGGTAGTCAGCCCGTGATCGATGGCGATCAAGTTCGCAGCGATGCCCCCACCGGACTTGGAGCGGACGACCGCGGAGGTTGCTGCGCGATTCTGACCGCGATTCTCGAGCGACTACGACGAGGCGATGCCGGGTTTCCGCAGCCGTGATCAGCTTCCTGGTCCAGGAGGAGATCGGTTTACAGGGGGCCCGCAATCTGGACGTCTCCAAGATTGGCAACGTCGACCGCGCCTTCAATTTTGATGGCGGGACGTGGAAAAGCTGACCATTGGTGCGATCGGGGGCGAACGCATGACGATCAAGCTCTCCGGCATTCCCGCGCATGCGGGTGTGGCCCCCGAGAAAGGCGCGAGCACGATCGTGATGGCGGCTCGCGCGATCGCGGATCTCGATGCCAGGGGTTGGCTTGGGCGAGTCCAACAAGATGGCAAGGTTGGGACCGCCAACGTTGGTCTGATCCAAGGGGGTGAGGCGACCAACGTGATCACTCCGGAAACCTTGCTGCGCGCCGAAGCTCGCAGTCACGATACGGAAATGCGAACACGGATCGTCGCCGAGATCCGCGCGGCCTTTGAGAGGGCAGCCGCTGAGGTGACCAACGACGAGGGTCGATCGGGTTCCGTTGAGTTTCAATCGAACGTCGACTACGAAGCATTTCGGCTCAAGGATGACCATCCCTCGATCATAACCGCCTCCCATGCCGTGCGTTGTGTCGGTCGTGATCCCTACACCGAAGTTTCCAATGGTGGACTCGACGCCAACTGGTTGTTTCTTCACGGAATTGAGGCTGTGACGTTGGGATGCGGACAACGCAACATACACACTGCCGACGAAACCCTCGTGATCGCTGACTATCTCGATGCCTGTCGCGTTGCTACCTGGTTGATCACCGAGGGAGCCACCGATTCTTCCACTGGGAGTGTCTGATGGATGACGACGACGAGCTCTGTCTCTGCTTCCATGTCACGCGTCGCAAGGTCGTGCAATTCATACGAGTCAACCGACCGAAACTGACCAGCCAGTTGTCGGAGTGTTACGGAGCGGGGACCGGTTGTGGATGGTGCCGGCCCTTCCTGCAAAGACTGATGGAACAGGAAGATCCTAGCTCGGTCGATCTGCCTCCCGCAGACTCCTACGCCGCTGAGCGCAGCGAGTACCGCAAAAAGATGAAACTCGACTAGCTGGACTACGCTACTTTGGTCTCGAATCACGAGACCCAACGTGAATAGAAACAAGGTGAAAACGCGATCGAAAAGCATGAATGACCGCAAAACTGCTTAGTTTGAGCAGCTAGAGCACTTTCAACAATCACGTCCCATTCGCAATGAGTCCTGCGCCGCGTAAGCCACGGCTCTCCGCAGTTTCCCCGCCTCAACATCCTACCAGCTGATGACGTCGGGAAAATACTCGCCGATCAAAGCTTCATAGAATGGACGCAAGGATTCCAGATCGGGACGCTCGTCACTCTTGGAGTAGAGGTCGTAGCCATTGAAACGTCGAACCCACTCGAACATCTCCTGATCGCGAGCGTCGAACAGGTACTCATAGTCCCGCTCGCGATGTGCTGCGTAGAACGAGTGGTAGCGAATCATGTAGAGTGCTTCGATCGGAAGATAATCCTTCACAACGTGATACAGGTATTCATCGTGTCCCCATGACATGTTGACCCGGTCCATGCCGATGTTCGCTTCATAGATGCCGAGCTCGGGTCGAGTAGCGAGCGTCGTTCGTAGTCCGGGTTGAGCTCGAAGAATTCGTGGTACACCACCTTTGGCGAATAAGCACAGCCGACGGGAAAAGTGTCTCCCACCACCGCCCATTGTGGTTCACCCATCAAGCAGAGGATCTTTCCCAGATCGTGGATCAGCCCGGTCAGGATGAACCAGCGTGGATGACCATCGGCGCGAATCGCCTCGGCGGTCTGCAAGCAGGTGTTCGATTTGTGATAAGTCGGTATCGGGGTCACTGTCGTCGACCAGCGTGTTCAGATACTCCATCGCCTCCCAGACGCCCATTCGCTTGTGACGCAGCGGAAGGAATTGAGCTCGCTTGGAGGTGACGAAGTCGACGGTTTGCAGAGAGTGGTTGAGCCGATAGAACTCTTTGACGCTGGGACGGGCTTCCGCGTCGTAGTTGCGAAAGTCATCGGCCTGCTTGTTGGGGTCGGTGGCAACAAACGGCACGGCAGCTGAGACTGCGGGCGGACGGTCCGAAGTCCGGACGGCTGACAGTAGAATCAGGTTGAGGGTAGCGACGAAGCAGATCGTCCTCCCATTCATCCAGATCATTCAAAGGGTTTTGATCGCTCACAAGGCCTCTCGCAGCACAACGCACCGAATCGAAACAGTTGTGACATTCCCATCATGGCATGACCATGGCACGACACACGGGAAGATTCGCCTCACCAGGCATTTCCGTCTCGGCGTCACGGTGACGCCTTCGATTTCCCGGTGAGCCGATCATGACCGAGCAACATTAGCGCAGCTTCAAACGGCGTGGGCAAGGTCAGCTGAGTCAGACTCCAGCAACTTCGGCCGCTTTGTAGACAACTTGGGCCTTGCGAAAACCGATTCGTTCGTAGAGCCGTACGGCGGCGGTGTTGTCGGTGGTCACTTCGAGGTGCATCCGAGTCAGACCGACCTTGCGAAAGCCCTCGGCGGCACGGCTCAGCAAGAGCGAACCGAGCCCTTTGCCCCGATGAGCCGGATCGATGCCCAGATTCTGGACCGCCCCCCATCCCTCGACCTGGAGTCCCTGGATCGTGCCGACAGGCAGTCGGCCGGCCCGATTCGGGATCGCGGAACCGGCAAAGCCAGGTTGCCTCGGGGACGAAGCCGGCTCGTGAGGTGATCTCCCGCATCAGCCGCAGGCAACCGTCGCGACGACCGAGACAGGGGAAGACGTTGGCGTCCAGTTCGCTGCGAAAGCTCTGATACTTGGCGGTCGCGTGTTCTCTCGGACCAGCTCACTGGAATAAGGGAGCAGTTCGTAGGCCGGCGGGACCGAAAGGGACGGGGAGATGGAGTCCGACAGGTCGAACTCCATGCGAAATCGTTTGAAATAGGTCAGTCCCATATCGGCGATCCGGGCGACGATGGCAGCCAGGCAAGTTCCACAGAACTCCAGCTACGAGTGACTGAAGCAGGAGCAATCACTTGATCTTAGCACGAACGGGGCAGCGAGCAGCCGCATTTCAGGCAATCAAGCCTGAGGCGATCTGAGCTCCATCCGACCCGCGCCGAAACCATCACGACCGGCAGCCAAGCGGGGCTAGGCCAGAGCCAAGCGGGGCCAGAGCCAAGCGGGGCCAGAGCCAAGCGGGGCCAGGCCAGGACCCACAGAAAGCCAGAGCCAAGCGGGGCCAGGCCAAAAGGGGCCAGGCCAGGACCCACAGCAAGCCGACGCGAACCGGTGGTTGCTGGCCAGAGTCAATCCAAGGGGGCAAACGGAAAGATCGGGCAGATCCCGGGCCCTACCACCATTGGACAGTGGCCCAAAGAGCACTAGAATCAGTCCGACCAGCACCCGTAGCTCAACTGGATAGAGCATCGGTCTTCGGAACCGAGGGTTGGGGGTTCGAATCCCTCCGGGTGTACTTTAAGCCGCCTCAATGGCGGCTTTTTGTGCGCCAGCACAACGCAACTCAATAAGCGTCAGTGATTTGCGGCAAATTCAGCAATCGGCACGATGAATCGCCATTTCCAATGGGGCTACTGGCGGGGCGACTTTCTTGAGATGAAGGGAGCCGCCAGCATGAAGACTCGCCAGCACAAATTGCCAAAAGCAGACAGCAGAGGACGAGTGCGCCCTGCGTCGGCAAGACTCCAGACGGCGAGAAGGCGAGAGTCCAAGTTGGCAATGTCAAAACGGACGGTAGAGGTTCATTCGGAGAAGCGGCAATTTCAAACAACCACCTGTCTGAAAGCGTTCGTTTCAGTTCCCGGGCAAGCGACCGAGAATCGCTTGTAACCCAAACAGGCCCGCTTCGTCGTGTTAACCAATAATCCGTTCCGTCGCTTCCCATCACAGACGCATCATCAACGGGACGCACAAGAAACCGGCCGCCACCACGCACATTGATCGTCAGCTCACGAGTCGGAGAATGCTCCTCCGCAACTGAAAGTGTCACGCGGTAAGTGCGGTCAACCAGCGCCGCCGCCTGTTGGGCTCTCTGCAATACACTGCTGGCGCTAACCGAGGAAGGCAAAAGAACCCCTGATAACAGCATCAGAATCACGGCAGCACAAACAGCCAATGACGTTGTCTTTCGGTAGTCCGTCAAGGCACTTCCAGAGGGCCCTGGCTTCATCGCGGACGACGGAATCCTCCGATGTGTCGTGGATAAATGCATCGGAAACGGCTCCCAGAAGCTCAGGCGACACCGCTCGACCGTATCTTGCCGCAACCTCCCTGGCACGAATTGCATGAAGTGCTTGCCGACGAACCACCTCCTTTGCCCAGGCGCAGAAGTTGCGAATCGTTTCCGGCTGATCCATCTCTTCAATCACCACCACCGCAGCGTTCTGATAGATCTCTTCAGCCAGTTCCGCGTCGCGAGTCATCGCGTACAAATACCCCAGGAATTCGCTGCGAAGCTGCAAGTACGGCTGAATCAGGGGCGTTTCATCCATCGACAGGTCTCCTGAATCCAAGTAAGTCTGCGACCGATTCCAGACAGGTCTTTTTGAAAAATCTTGGCAAATGATCGGTCTACGGACCAATTCGTATCGCTGGCAGGTGCGAGCTTCGCGGCAGAGCTGCCGGACGAGGTCATCGGCGAGAATGAGAAGGATTGAGAAGGATGTTGGGACGTGGAACGTTCGGTTGGTGAATCGCTTTGAGAGCCGGCTGTGAATCGGAGTGTTCTGTCGTTGGTGGAAGCGGCTTTGCTTCCGGTTTGCGTTTGGCTGGCTCGGCAGCAACCTTGAAGTCCCAGCGCTTTCCGTCCTCTTCATTTTGAGCCTTGGGATCAATCTCGATCCAGTCGATCTCCGTCGGCCACTTTGAGTCCGGCAGAAAGAAACGCACGTGAACGAGCCGGCCTTCAATGGGAAGCGTTACGCTCGGCTCCTGCCAGTCCCCGCCAGCGACATCGAATGATGTTCGTTGCCCGGTTTCCGGGAAGCTGTCCTGGCCTTCGGTGCGCCACTGCAGCCGAGCGGTTCCCTTCTTTGGCGTCTTGATCCGAAGTCGGACTTCGATCGGACCGCCCGCCCGCACGTTGGCGTTGGCGATAAAGGGTTGGCGTCCGGCGGGGCTGACTCGTAGCGACTCGTCCTCGACGAATGCCTCGGCATTCTTGGCGGTCCATCCGAGCATCGATTTCTTATTGACTGTTCTGACGGTGTTGGTTACTCGCTCACCCTTGGGGTTACCTTGGAATCCAGGCGGCATCTTCAACCCGCCGGGCTGCACGCCGATCTGTGATGGATCGAACTTTGCCGGATCAAAACTCGGATTGGGTAGCGGTACGACGACCTTTGCCTCGACGATGTAGTCCTCGATCAGCTTGTCCAACTCTTTCACTCTCTCCGGGTGAGCCGCCGCGAGGTTTCTGTTTTCGCCCATATCCTCGCGCAAGTTGTACAGTCGATACTCATGATTTCCGTCTTCGCCGTAGTGGAAGGTACGGATCAGTTTCCAGTCGCCGTGATGTACCGACATTGACGGCGGAAGCCAGTGCGGCGTCCCCCCATGCCCCGGCACAAGAGTAAACATTGGTCCGCGGTCCGTCTTTTCGCCGCGAAGCGCTTTGGCGAAATCGACGCCGTCGATTGGATGGCCTTTCGGTCGCTCGACGTTCAGCATGCGAAGGATCGTCGGATACAGATCCGTCGATTGAATGCGCACGTCACTGAGCGAGCCGGGTTTGGTGACACCGGGCCAGACAACAACGGCCGGGACGCGAATACCGCCTTCGTGGATACCACCCTTGCCGCCGCGCAGCGGGTGATTGCTGGTGATCGGCGTGATGTACTTCTTGCCCGAGGACGCGGTCTCTTCGAGGCCGCAGTGAATGTTTCCGCCGTTGTCCGAGTAGAAGACGATGACGGTATCGTCCGCAATGCCCTCGGCGTCGAGAGCATCAAGCAGACTTCCGACCGCGTCATCCAGCGAATGCACCATCGCGGCGTACGTAGGAGATTGCTGCGGAAGGCCCATGCCTGGTTGGTGCGAGTTCAGGAGTTTCTCACGAACGCTTGGCTCGGAGAGGCCAGCGACCGTATCGCCAAGTTTCTTACGATAGCGTTCGATCAAATCAGGCTTCGCCCCAAACGGAGCATGCACGGAGAACTGCCAGTAGTTCATGAAGAACGGCTTGCTGCGATCATGGTTCTTCAACCAAGTGACTGCCTCTTTCGCCATGCGATCTTCGATATGTTCGCCGGGCTCGCCCTCTTTAAAGTTTGGATTTGCATAACCCCACGGTGCGAGGTAACTGGATTTTGGTCCCGGCCCCCACCAATGCGGAATGTCGACGTTGAATCCACGCTCAAGCGGCGAATGTGGTTCGCGTCCCAAATGCCACTTGCCGAAGTGTGCCGTCGAGTAACCCGCATCCTTCAGCACCTGTCCCAGCATCGGCAATTCGGGATCCAGCCGAGTTGCCGTTCGAACGTTGGTACACTTCTGATGAGGCGGCCCGTTCTCACTTGCGACCGCTTCGAACCGCTCGGCTTCGAGATGCGCCGCGGCGCCGTCATCCCGTGACGAGCAGGATTCTGTCCGGTCATGATGCTGGCCGCGTCGGCGAACAGATCGGACTCGCATACGCTCTGGAAAAAGTCATGCCACGTGCGGCAAGTCGCTCGATATTCGGCGTCTCGTAAAGCGATGTTTTTCCATAAAGCGTGGTGTCGGCCCAGCCGAGATCATCCGCCAAGATGAGGACGATATTCTTCCGAGACTCAGCAGCAGCGGTTGCCGCCATCAATAGCAGGGAAAGCGATAGGAGAATTGTTTTTAGTTGGTTTGTCATGCTTTTCACTTTTGATACTTGTCGAACCAGCTCTGCACTTTCAGCCCCGGGTGCTGATTCGCAGGGATCATCTGGGAGATCGACTTCTTCGTTTGTTCGTGTTCCGGGCTGCTTGCCAAATTGCTCCACTCGTCGGGATCGAGTTGGTGATCGTAGAGCTCTTCGCTGCCATCTTCGTAACGAATGTAACGCCAACGCTCCGTGCGAACCGATGTGTTTCCCTCGCCGTAAGAAGAAATTGCAGCCCCGCGCGGCGACGATGGATCGGCGAGTTGCGGCTTCATGGACGTGCCGTCGAGCCAGGTGGGAATATCCAGTCCCGCAAAGTCGGCCAGCGAAGGGTACACGTCAATCAGGCTAACCGGCTGCGTGCACCTGGATCCAGCCTCAACACCTGGGCCGCGAACGATGAAGGGGATGTGAGTGGTCTGTTCCCAGATCGCTGCCTTGCACCAGTGTTTTTTCTCGCCCAGGTGCCAGCCGTGATCGCTCACAAGCATCACGTAAGTCTCGCGCCCCGGGGGTTTTCCTGCAGGCTGTCGATAAAGCGACCAATCTGTCGATCAACAAACGCAATGGATGCTTGGTATGCGCGGATCGTTGCATCCCACTCGTCATTGGCGACGATGTACTCGTGATCGCTCAGTCCTTGGTGGAGCGGTTTGTGCGCGTGAGTTCGGGCCAAGCGGCGGGCGAATTCCGGTATGTCGTCCCAGTCGTCGCCCCCCTCAGGTTCCATGGGGCGTCGAATCGATGCGAGTGGGAATTGATCGAACCAGGGCTTAGGCACTTGCAACGGACGGTGCGGGCGGAAGAAGCCGACTGACATGAAGAGCGGTTTGTCGGTGACTTTGTTCCACTGCTCGGTCGCCCACTGAGCGACTTTGTAGTCTCCCATTTGCTCGTCGGCGACGTCGAGAGCGTAGCCGTCGTTGGGCGCTCTCATCGCGTTGAAGTTGTCTTTTCCTTTCGGCGGATTGGGATCTCGCGGCCTTTTGAAAAGAGAGTCGCCCACCTTGCCGGGAGTCCCATGGAAAACTTTGCCACCGCTGGCGACGCGATAGCCGCGATCCATGAAGAACTGCTGCATGGTCGGCGTCGTGATGCTTGTTTCGTTTGGGAACTTGGCGTTGAAGTAGGTACCGGTCTTAAAGGGATAGACGCCGTAGTTGAGGCTTGTTCGGGAGGGGCGGCACTGCGGTGAGTTGCAGTAGGCCTGCGAGAAGAGCATGCCACTGGCCGCGAGGGCGTCGATGTTTGGCGACTTCGCGTCGGGGTGGCCGCCGAGGCATCCCAACCAGTCGTTCAGATCATCGACGATGATGAACACGATGTCGGGGCGTTTCTCGGCAGCCCGAGTCATGGCTGTTGCGGCCACAATCGCCATAGCGACCAGGACGTATCTGACGATGAATATGAATTGATCCATAGTTAATCAGCTCCGTAAAGGTGTTACTAGCTGTCGCGGAAGTCGCCAGGACTTTCGGCGGATTGGTGGAAACGGGCTTTCGCTTTTCGGCGTCAAACAATTCGTGCCCCGAGTCGCCGCTGTTGTTGGTCATTCGATCAACGACCCCTGGATTCAATCGCAGGAATGATTCGCTCCGGCGCCGTCTGGAGCATTTTGCCCATGCCCTTGTTGTGCGAAGTGATCGCGATGATCAATTTCAATTCATCGATGATCATGATGAACTGACCTCCGGCCCCGCGACCTGATTTCAGATCGTACGTCTTCCCATCGACGTTGACGTCGTTGCGCCACCAAAAATATCCGTACGACGTGTCTTGCGAATTGGTATGGATTCTGGGAGTCGCTTTTTGGACAAAATCTGCCGGTATCAATTGCTCGCCGTCCCACTGGCCACCGCTTTGAACCAGCAATCCAAACTTGATCATATCGCGTGACCGCATGCTGCTGCCGGCGGCTGATTTCGGCAGTCCACTGATGTCATCCTGCCAACCGTAATTGGAAATCCCCAGCGGCCGGATCAATTCGTTGTTGATAAATTCCCTTGCTGTTCCAGGCACGACTGTTTCGATAACCTGCATTACGATCGACGGGTCCGAAGACTGGTACTTGTACTGCTTGGATTCTGATGTGATCGGTGCCGTGTGTTCAAGGTAAGCTTGAATCTGGCCTTGGCCATGTAGCAGGCCCGACGACCTCCTAAGTTTTTCGACTGTTGCTTGATCAACGCGAATCCCTGAGTGCATGTTCAGCGCATCGTTCAATGTGATCGTGTCACAGCCGGCAGCGATTTGTCTTTGATCGATCTCCTTTAGAAAGTCTAGCACCGGCCGATCCAGGTCGGACATCTTCAAATGCCCCAGCTGAATGGCGCGTCCCAGAGCCAATGCCGTGTACGACTTGGTAATCGACATCTGGTAGTGGGGATAGTTGACTCGCCCACGACGATAGTACGATTCAAAAATCAGGCGACCATCATGGTGAATCAACAGGCTATCGACTTCGCCATGTTGCCCCGCCGCAATCTCTCGTGCCAGGGCCAAGATCATCTCCTTGTTTCCGCTGTCCAATCCAAGTTCACCCACTTCGATCCCGTCCGCCATATCCTCAGGAGCAATGTCGATAAACGGTCGCTTGAGATCAGCAAGATGTTGCTCTTTGGCAAACGAAACATCGTCAGACGACAGATCCGTGACTTCCGGCGCGAGTCCGTTCGACTCGGTGATCAAACCAACGTCCTCTGCCGTCATGGGTTCGACTGGCGATGGCTTCCCCGAGGAAGCCTGTTGTGCTGCCCGCTTTGCCTGTCGAGCCTTACTGCGTCGCGACAACTCGGCTTCGGCAAGTTCTCTTTTTGGCGCCCGTTGAATGATAGGTTCTCGTGGCGGCTTGAATTCATCCGTCATGAAGCTCGATGCAGGCAGACCCGCTGAGTTCACAAGACTGATGGCGGGATCAGGTTCCGGCTTGCGAAAGAGATACCGTACGAATTTTGGATTGCTGACTTGCGGATTGGTCACATGGACCTGGTCGCCAACAATTCTTGCGCTTGCCGCGGCATACTTGCCATCGTCGCCAGCGATCTCAAAGAAGTCGAGGCTTGAGTTGTCGCCGGTTGGATTGCTGAGTCCTCCTCCCGCGATGTGGTCGAAGGAAAGTTCAGCTGTATTGGCGCGATATGCGACGCTCTTCAACAATGGTCCCGAATACTGCAAATCCGACCTGCCGTAGTCTTTGGCCAGTGCCCAAAGAGCCAGTCGCTCTCCCGCAATCTTTTTGTTATCAGGGTGCAGGCTTGGGCCGTGATCGTAGAAGACCGCCATCCCAGTGTTTTGCGTCGTCGCAAGAGCGCGTCGCATGGAATCTCGCAGCCACGGCCACTCGCCCGTCGCATCCTGGGTTGGAACCTGAACGTAGTAGAAAGGAAACTTTCGGTCTGGTAATTCGCCGCGACTAGCGAACCGTTGTCGCCAATTCTCGATCATGAAGGGCAACAGCCGCCGGTATTCGTAGCCAGTTTCGCGCTTTGGCATTACGCTCGCCCTGGTACCAGATCACTCCTCGAAAACAGACCGGTACGATCGGCTCAATCTTGTCAGCGAATTGAACGCCAGGGCTACGGTTCTCCTGAACGTCATTCCAACCCTCGGGGATGCCAAGCCGTTTTCGGATGACTTCGGAATCGTCTTCGGGAATCCAAGCTTGGATCGGTGTACCGGAGTTGTGTCGAAGGATCAGACCGATCGGCACATCAAGTTCTCGGTACAGTTTTTCGCCAAAGTAGAATCCGACGCGGGAGATTGTTCGCTGTGTCGGATCATCGATTCCCGTCCAGCCGTGCCGAGTGGATACTCGCATGCGGGCCAAGCCCTTCTCGAAATACTCCGGTTCGATAAATCGGTTCTTACTCGAATTGAACGAATCAGCCATGTTCGACTGGCCGCTACACAGCCAAACCTCGCCAACCAATACACCAGAAAGCTCGAGGCTATTCTTTCCTTCAACAAGCAACGTCTGTTCCTGGTTGGATGTTGCGAGCGGATCGAAGTCGTAGGTAATCGCCGGCTTGGAGCAGACGGCACCGGTTTGCTGAGTGGCGGATGCTTCGCGATCAACGGCACGCGAACTCCGCCTTCATACAATGATCCCTTATCAACCTTTAACGGAGCAAGGTCGGCAACCGTGTCATCGGCTTGCTCGCGGTAGTCGTAACGTCGATAGCGCCCGCCGTTATCTGACGTGAAGATGACCATCGTATTCTTGCTCAAGCCGTTGTCATCAATCGCATCGATGATTCGCCCGACCATCTCGTCACAGTGTTCGATCATCGCGGCGTAGATTCGCCAGTGTTTCTTACTATCACACGGTGATTATCCAGGACGTTCAGGTTTGCTGTAGTCTGGTCGCTGATGAAGTATTCGATTTGCTGCGCCGTGAGATCGAGCAGATCGACAAGTACTTCAAGCCAAAACGTTTCTTCATGTCGCATGACGAAATCCGCGTCGCGGGCTGGGACGAATTGGCCCAGGGTCGCCCGTCGGGCAAGCTGCTGGCCGACAACGTGCGTCGCTGCGAGAAACTGATTCACGATATTCGTCCCGATGCGGAAGTCCTAGTCTGGTCCGACATGTTCGATCCGCATCGCAACGCTCGCGACAATTACTACCTCGTGCATGGAACGCTTGCTGGCTCGTGGGAGGGACTCGACAAATCAGTCGGCATCATCAACTGGAATGGTGGCAATGCGAAAAAGTCGTTAACTCTTCTTGCAGATCAAGGCCACCCGCAGATCATCGCGGGTTACTACGACGATAAAGTCGCCAAGAACGTTGGGCAGTGGAAACAAGCGACCAGCAGAATTCGCAATGTCGAAGGATTCATGTACACGACGTGGCAACAGAACTACGATGCCTTGGAAGCCTATCCCCCTTTTCAATCGGAAGCGACAAGCGGATCAAGGAACTTGTATAACTCCTGCGTCGCGGGATCGTCGGGTTCGCCCAGTTCGTTGTTGAGTTGACTGTGGTTCGTGTCACCTTTGCCGTAGGCGCGGGCAGGAATGTCTGCTGCTCTTAACACGCTCTCCAGTCGATTTGCTTGAGCACGCGTGTCGGGATTTCCAGAAAAGTACAGGAGCAGAAACGGAGGGATGTTCTTGCCTTTGGCGACGTGAGTGACAGCGGAAAAGTCAACGTGCTTTTTTGGGTCGTTGCCAAACTTTTGGCGATGACCAAAGGTGTACATATCACCGCCGTAGAGAGTTTGTCGAAGTTCCGCTGTCGTAATGATCTTGGGTATATCGTATGTATCGCCGTCCACCGGAATGCAACCTTTGAGAACACTCAGCGACACTCCTTCCTTTTTTAGGTAGCGATCGTCAGTGCAAATCAGCGCGGCTAACTGAGCGCCTGCGGAATGGCCGCCTACGAAAATCCGGTCTGGATCCCCTCCATATTCTGCGATGTATTGATGGACCCAAGCGAGAGACGCGGCGACATCACCAATCAGTTCCTCGATGGTCACTTCTGGCAGCAGCCGATAGTTCGTCGAAACAAAAACAAACCCTCGCTCCGTCAACACTTGGGGCTTCAGTGCTACATCACTCTTGTCGCCGACTTGCCAGCCACCACCATGAATCCAAAACATCACCGGTAGTTTCTTGTCGGTCTTTGCTTCGGGTGTGTAGATATCCAGGACATGGCGCTCATGACCGTTCTCTTTGTAGGGAACGTTGGAAGTCAACTCTTGTGCAGAGGAAACTTGACAGACAATCAGCATTTGGAGAACGAAGATGATCACTACTGAGTTTCGTTTCATGACATTGGTGCTCGACGACTGTGGGGTTTTGTCATTGGGATAGGCTTCCAGCCTGTCGGTTCTGACTAGACAGGCTGCAAGCCTATCCTGCCTATAACGCAAGGCAATACAGATGCTTCTCGCCACGGATGAACAAGCGATCCGCGACGGCGACGGGTGATCCGATTACTGGTTCCTCTAGGTCGTTTTCTGCTAGCTGCTTGAACTGACCGTCGGCGATCGAAGCGACGAACACGACGCCGTCTTCACGCGGTGCATACAGTTTGCCGTCTGCAATCAGCGGCGATGCATAAAACTTGTTTCGGTGTTTGGGGAACGCAGCGGTCCAAACCGTTTTGCCTGTCGCAGGCTCGATGCAATCGACTTCGCCTTTGTCGCGAACGATATAAACGTGGTCTTGGTAAGCCGCTGGCGTTGGAACAAAGGTGCCGATGTCATCGCGCTGCCAAACGTGATTCGTCTTCGTCACGTCGCCGTCGCCCGTCAATCGAATGCCGAACGTGCGAGGAATACCGCGGTCATTTCGTCCATAACAAATCACAGCCGTGTCGCCGACAACGACGGGCGTTGCGATCGCAGGCCAAAGCTCATTCTGCTCAGGGTTGAAGTTGCCGCAACTCCACACCAACTTTCCATCGGCTGCATCGTGGATCGTCACATGCTCGCCGCCCCACACCAACAACGATTCCTTGCCGTCATGCTGGATTACCAGCGGCGTCGTGTATCCGTGGTCACACTCTTTAGGCACGTCGTAGTCGCGGGCTACCTTCCACGCGATGTCGCCCGTCGATTTATCAAACGCGGCAAGCCACGATTCGCCATTGTGCATGCGTGCCATGATAACATGTTGCGCGGTCAGCACTGGCGAGGTGCCGTGGTCCCAAAATAAGGTGTCTTTGCCAAAACGTTCAACGAGATTCGTCTGCCATCGGACCGTGCCGTCCGTTTCGACTGCCGCTAAGGTGCCACTCTTGAAGTAGACGAAGACAGCTTCGCCATCGGTCACTGGCGACGCATTACTACCCGACCCGTTGCGGTGTTTGCCAGCGTTCTCGGTTCCAAACGTTGTCGTCCACAGCAGCTTGCCATTCCAATCGTAAGCCAAGATCGCGTCCTTGCCCTCAACCGGCGCGGTCACGTAGATGACTTGATTGTGAACGATCGGCGTTGAGCAACCTTTGCCAGGCAGGTCGGCAATCCAGCGTGTGTTCGCTTTGCTAAAGTCCGCCGGAAGGCTGCCCGATTCCGTAGCACCGTTGTCGTGCGGCCCACGCCAGTTGTTCCAATCGGCGCAAACTTCGTTCGACGCAAGCGAAAGAAGTGCGGAGAGGAAAATCGCAAATGGTAAAGGTTGGGTTGGCATGTGTTCGTTGTGTCTCGGAGCTTGACGGATTGCGGGAGTTTCATCGTGGCGTTTTCTGCATCGCAAGCTGGAAGCTGACGCCACTTCGTTCCCGCTGGGTCCTTAACGGTGGTGGGAAACCATTCTATCTCTTGACGATCCAGAGGTTGCGGAAAGCGAAGGGGTTCCCGTGGATTTGTAGGAATGGAGAATCGGGTTCTGGGCCTTCGGCGTGGTAGCCGGGAGTTCCGTGAGTCAATTCCAAGTCATCGTGGATCACGACGCCATTGTGTTTGGTTGTGTCGCGGGCGTTCTTGGTGTGCTTGCCGTCAGCGTCGTATCGAGCGGCAGTGAAATCCATGTCGTGGGTTTGCCATGAAAGCGGTGGCAAGCTCATGTTCAAAATCGGTTCAGAGATCGAATGGATTCCACCACATTTGTTGTTCTTCCCATCGATAGTGACCAAGATTTCGTCAGCCACAATTTCAAAATCGCCCACTTCCGTTTTGCCTTGGACCTCGCCATCGACCAGCTTGGCCGGATTCGAGACCTGTTTGTCGCCGCGTTTCCAACCGTCACCAGGGAGACCGCCGTGATAGCCGACGACCGTGAAATCGTCTCCACCGAGTGCAATCACTTGAGCACCAAATTCCTTTGCACCCTCATCAGCCGTTACCGTTCCTTGATTGCCCATCTGAGTTACGACACTGTGTTGACGTGATGTTTCTCGGATCAACCTTGCTTCGGATGCCGAGTGCGTCAACGGTTTTGGGCTGTACAAATGTTTGCCGACTCGCATCGCTCGAACACTGGCCGCAGCATGTGTGTGGTCCACCGTGCTGACCGTGACCGCATCGACCTTGTCTCCCATCTCGCTGAGCTGCTCTCGAAAATCATGAGACCTTTTTGCATCGGGGTATTGCTGAGCTTTCTGCTGCAGTCGTTGATCGTCGATATCGCAGATCGCCACGATCTGGCCGAACTTGGCCGCGCCGTCCGTATCACTCGACCCTTTGCCGCCAACACCGATCGACGCCACACTCACTCGCTCGTTTGGCGACGCGCTCAACGCATGTTGCGATTGTGACGACAACCAAAATCCGACATCGACTAGCGATGCGGTGTCAACCACGAAACGACGGCGGTTGATGTGAGTTTTCAAAAGCACTCTCGTTTTGTCGCAGCGAGCGGCAGCGTGTAAGATTGTACCGCAATGTCCTGTGCAATATCTTATAAAATCTTTGTAGCATATCGTGTTTGGTCGAGGCCGTTTCTGGCCTCGCCTACAATCTCATTGTCCGCTCGGGATCTTGGTGCAAGCTTCCAGCTTGCGCTATCGGCGATCTCAAGCCTGAATCCCCAAGTCGGAAGCTCGTGGCCGCGTTTA
Organism: Pirellulaceae bacterium; assembly: GCA_963767665.1. Classification (GTDB taxonomy): domain Bacteria; phylum Planctomycetota; class Planctomycetia; order Pirellulales; family Pirellulaceae; genus Rubripirellula. The sequence goes on along the minus strand of CAVYFC010000008.1, from coordinate 93,331 downwards.
GGCATGACAGGCTGAAACCGATGGCAGCTTACACCACGTTGAAAAAAACATGCTCCCTGTTAATTGTCTCCGTTGTTGCTTGATCGCGATTCTTGGAATCGTCGTGCGGTCAGTAATTGCGGAGGATCCGATTTGGGTCGCTGAGGGACTGACGATTCGACAAGTTGCCGATGATGATTTGGTGCCCGATTGCACTGCAGTTACCACCGATACCGCTGGCCGCATTGTCGCTTCCGGCCCAGGATATATTCGTGTCTTGTTAAATGCCAACGACGATGGCGTGTTCGAAAATAGTTGGACACTCGTGGATGGACTGAACCACGGTGCGCAGGGATTGTGTTTTCATGATGGCGATCTCTACTACACCGCCAACAATGGAATCTGGAAAGTTGTTGACACGGACGACGATGGATTCGTTGATGCGCAGCCAAGCCAAGTCTTGGAAATCAAAACGGGTGGCGAACATGATGCCCACGCGTTGCGAGTCGGACCGGATGGTTTTTGGTACTTGATAGCTGGGAATTCAAACAGCGAGATGTTCAAGTTGCAGAATGTCGACTCGCCCTTGTTTCCCAACCCTCGCGCTGGAGTGCTTTGGCAAATCTCGCCCGATTGGAGCCGGCGCCAAGTTTCGGCGCAAGGTTTTCGTAATGCCTACGATTTCGACTTCGCACCGAACGGAATGATTGATGTGTTTGATAGCGATGGGGAACGCGACATCAGCCTGCCTTGGTATCGCCCGACACGAGTCTTTCGTACCGCTCAAGGAGACGATGCAGGTTGGCTTTCACGTAGTTGGAAGCGACCCAAATACGATGTCCAAATGCCAATCGAACTTGCAGACCTGGGGCGCGGTTCACCAACTGGCGTGATGCGGTATCGCGGCAATCGTCTCCCCGAGCGTTTTCATGACGGCATGTGGGTGTTGGACTGGACTTTTGGACGGGTCATTTTCGTTGGTGACGATTCGACGATTGAAATCGTTGCGAGACCGAATGACACAGCCGGTTTTGCCGTGACCGATATCACGTCGACTCCCGATGGCCGGATCGTTCTCAGCGTGGGTGGTCGGCGAAGTCGCGGCGGTTTGTATTTGATTGACGCAGCCGAGCCGAACCAGAATCAAGCGAGGGAACCAGCGTCGCTTTGGTCGGACACTCAAACGCGACAACCAGAATCGCACTTCGCCAAACGGATTCGCGAGTTGCGAAATCGTGCCGAACCCTCCATCGACTCGGGCGCTGTGCAGATGGCGATCGACTACTTGGTCACTGACAACGATGGCTCACAGCGATTGGCCGCAATGGCTTTGTTAGTTGAAAGCGTCGGCGGCCTTGGTCCAGGGTCGCCTCAAGACGCCCGCGGCAAAGAGCAAGCCGCTGCGGTGTTTGACGGCTATCGAAGCGTGATTCGCCCCCAACTTGAGCCGCAGTTGATTGAACAAGCGACAGAGAGACTGTGTGCGATGTTGCGGGAACCGGAAGCATCGGAAGTACTGCGACACGAAATCGTGCGCACGCTGGCGGTCTTGGAACCGGACTCACCAACTGCTTGGAATGCAATCGTTCGTGACGCCGAGAACATGCAGTCACCCACCGAGCGACTTCATCGGTTGATCGCGTTGGCTCGGTTGCCCATCTCTCGTAGCGATGAAATGACTGTCGAGACGGTTCAATTGATGTTGCAGATACCGATTCAGATTGCAGAATTGGAGATGAAAGTCGATCTCAATTGGTCTCAGCGATTGGGCGAGTTGTTGGTTGCACTACGAAGGCGTGATTCCCTGGTGGAAGCTCGATTGGTAACGCATCCTGACTTCGGCCACACCACACATCTGGTTTGGACCGAACAAATGAACCCCGAAGGACTTGAGTTTGCTCGTCGAAAGTACCTGGCAAACTCCGATGAGACGATCGATCCCAGCATTGCTCGGTTCATCGCACTTGGTAACGATGCGGTTCCGCGACGAGTCATTGTGCAATGGCTCGATCGCGACCAAACACGCGACGCGGGTTGGCTGTGCTTGGCAAGTCACCCCATCGAATCAGACATCGAGGAGCTAGGGCGAGCCGCCTTTTCCTTTGACAAATCAGTTCGTGAGGCGGCCGGCAAAGCGCTCAAACAATTGGGGTGTGAAATTCCCGAGCGCTCCAGCGATTCCGAAACCATCCAAGTCTGGTTAGCAAAGTCGCCAGCAATCGTTGCGATGATAGGCAACGCAGCGCGAGGAAAAGAGTTGTTTCAAGTTCGCCAATGTGCCACTTGTCACAACGGAGCCAAAGCATTGGGGCCGTCATTGGCGGGTATCAACAAACGATTTGGTCCAGCGGATTTGCTGCGAGCGACAGTAGACCCGAGTCACACGATCCCCGATCGCTACCAAGCCAAGCAAGTTTTGACGACCGACGGAGAGGTCATCATCGGCATGGAAATCTACGCCAGTGTTGACGGCCTGACATTGCTGACCGCCGATGCAAAAACAGTGCGGATCAATTCAGATAAGATCGAGTTGATCCGTCCAGCACCCAGTTCGCTGATGCCCGACGGATTGATCGCGGGTTTGTCGGATCAAGGCGTCGCAGACTTGATTGCTTATTTACGATCGTTATAGAGATTGGGAGTTGGCTGGTTCTTGCAAGACGGAGCCGTGATAGAAACTTGGGATAGGCTAAAAGCCAGGGCGATCGTGGCCGACAGAAAGGAAATACTGTCAATCGGCACGGTCGGATTTACGGATATCGCCGCAGACAATGCGATGAAGGCCGATTCCTTCGCTGGTTTGGATCGCGTCACAATCCAAAGGCATGACCGCAGTAGCAGTGTTGATGCTGGCCGATGAAGGGAAGATATTGCTTGACGATCCGGTTGAAAAATACTTGCCTGAGTTCAAGAGCTAGATGTTGGTGGACGAGCGAGATGATGATCACGTGCTGCTCTGCAAGCCATCGCATCCGATTACGATTCGCGAGGTACTCAGCCATGTCAGTGGTATGCCGTTCAAGTCTGCTATAGAGGAACCAACGCTCGATGGGCTGTCGGTTGCCAAAGCAGTTCGCAGTTATGCGATGACTCCCTTGAGCGCGGCACTTTGCGACCATTTCTTGGAATGGGTCCAGCGGAACCGATCCGCCGACACCTACCAGTGGTATCGGTACCGGCTCCAAAGGTTCATCGATCACTACCCGGATCCCAAGGCATCGAAGCTTGCCCCTCGGTTTCCGCGAACTCGTAAAGGCACTTGCAGATCGAACGGGCGGTGTTGCCCAAAACCAAGCCAGCAACAAACGCGGCGATGAAGCCGTTTCCACCAATCAATTCGGCAGTGGCGTAAGCACGTAGCCACATCCAACACGATTTTACTTGCGTTTTGACTGCCTTTGAAAAGCTAGTTGCTTGCTCTGCCTTCTTGCAGACGTTGAAACATGTCTAACAGCGTTGCAACGATCTTGGTGGTTGCTTCCTTCTCAACGTAACTGCTCCCCAGCCACGTTTCGTATCCGCCCAGTCGATGCTGCTGGGGAGTCGGCAAATAGCCATATGAGCCGTTGGCGAGTTCAATTGTAAACGTGTCCCGGAAAGGGCTGCGAGCCTTCAACTCCAATCCCGTTTCGGTAAACGTTTCGAACGGGATCGCCGCGATTCCCAAATCGCCGATGCGAAGGGCCTGGAGTTGGATCTGAACTTCCTTGGGAGCTTTTTGAATCTTCGCGATTCGATCCGCATAGATCTCTTCACGACTGTGGCGGCGTCTCGAATCATCGTCTTTGCCACTTGTCACTTTTTCAAAGTGCGCGATCATCTCCGATGTGGGCTGCCTCGTCTTCAACGTCAAGTTCACGTGCTTGGCGGACAACGGAACCCAGTCATGGAACTCGATCTCCTGATGTGCTTCGATCACGCGATTGGCAACCTTCCCCGCAACCTCCTGCATCTTCTCGTAGTGTTCGTACTTTCGCGTGGACTTTTCCGGGAAGTTGATATTGTTCACATCGCCGCTGGTGCCGTTGGAAAGAATGCCAACAAACGGCGGCGATTGATCGGTTGCCCCAAGTGCTTCCCCGATGAACTTCGCGAAGTAACCAAAGTAGTCCGCCGAGACGTCTCCGGATCGCACGCCGCCGACATAGTGCAAGGAATAGTTTGCCAGCAGGGCGATCGCGCGGCCGTCAAGACTTTCTACTGAGACGAAACTGATCTCGGGATCGGTCGGGCCAGCCGGGCGGTCCAGCTTGGAACTGCCGCGAGGCGGATTCATCCGGACTTGATCAAGGCCGCCGAAAGGATTGCTCAACAAGCTTGCGTCAGTGACGAACCAGCGACGGTTAAATACTTCTGACGGTTCATCGATCTTCCCCCAACCAATTCGTGCCGGTTCCAACTGCGCGAGTGCCCGACGGACTCCGTCGGAGATGCGACGGGCAATGAACTTTTGATAGTCCGTCAACTCGGTTTCAGCAGATGTTTTCAGCGGCCCTCGAGCGGTGGTCGCCGAATGTGTGTGTGTTGCCGCCATCAGTAAATGCGAAGTTGGCAAACCGGTCGTTTCGTGTATCTGTTGTTTGGCCAAGTCATAGACTTCTACGGGGATGCCTACGTTGTCGCAGATCACGATAGCAAGCTTGACCTTCCCGTCATCCAGCACGAGGCAGCGCGCGTGAAGTTCATCATGAATGTGGGTAGCCGGAATCGGTTGCCATCCGCCAACAATCAACTCGCCCAGCGGCGGCGTGATGTTGCTGGTTGCAGCCCCGGCCCGAAAGATCGGTTGCGCGTCTTCAGCAAGAAGGTGGAATTCACTGCCGAGCAGGAAGACGACAACGATGATGGAGGAAACGATTCTCATGGACGCAGACTTGGGCATGTTTCGATCTTTTCCGTTAGGGTGACGATACGAATGCAAGACACGGGGGCGACACAGTGGGTTATGGTAGCGGGTTACGGCAGCGGCATCCGCAGCACGCGATGGTGGTAGCTGTCGACGACGTACAGCCAATCGCCGCGAACGGTCACGCCGCGCGGCTGCTTGAGTTTATACCGACTGTGCCCCAGTACGGTGCTCAGCGTCTTGGCAACCGGGTTGTATTTGCGAATCGTGTGATTCATGTCGTCGGCGGTAGCGCCGATCGCCGCAAGGTGTTGCTCGAACATCAGGACGTTCTCAAGCTGACGGGCTCAGCGGAGCGGTGCCAGGCTGTTTTCAAGAAACACTGCGCCAACTGTCACAAGCTCGATGACGTCGGCCACGACATTGGTCCTAACCTGCGTTCGCTGACTGATCAAAAGCCAGCCAGCCTGCTCACATCGATCCTCGATCCGAGCGCGGCCGTCGATGCCAAATGCGTAACCTACAACCTGCTGACCGGCGACGGTCTTACATACGCTAGCATGATTGCTTCGGAAACGGGCAACAGCATCACACTGGTCGAACAGAAGAGAATGGCAGCATGTGATCCTCCGCACCCAAGTGGAGGAAATTCACAGCACCGGCAAGTCGTTGATGCCCGACGGGCCGGAGAAGGTCATGTCGCATCAGGAACTCGCCGACTTGATTTCCTACATTCAGATGAAAGACTCGAAGTAGGAGCGACGAAACGCTGTATGGAGAAAAAGCCATGAAACGAACATCTCGATCGCTACTGGCAACCCCCGTCATGAGCCGTGGCCGCTCGGCGAAGCGCCGACAGACGAATTGAAACAGAGTCCGTAACGAGCCAGTGACCCATCGGTCAGTCTTCAACACCATCAGAGGTAGTTCTCTTCATGTTCCATCGATGCCATATCGTCAGGTCAATCGTAATCGGCCTTGCGTTCTCCTTTTTGGTTTCACCAGCCGAATCTCAGGATTCCGGAGTCGGTGATTTCAAATTTGGAGCGGTGAAATGTGATGGTGACTACAAGCATCATTTACAAGGTGTCTGTACCGACAATGCCGCGGCGATCTTCTGGTCATTCACAACCGAGCTGGTGAAGACCGATCGACAAGGCCGAGTACTCAAAAAAGTCCCCGTCGCCAACCACCACGGCGACCTGTGTTTCGATGGTGGAAAGATCTACGTCGCTGTGAATCTTGGACGATTCAACGATCCCAAAGGCAACGCCGATTCGTGGGTGTATAGCTACGACGCCAAGACGCTTGATCTCGTGGCCAAACACGAGACTCAGGAAGTGTTTCACGGCGCGGGCGGGATCGGCACGATGAATGGCCACTTCTATGTGGTTGGTGGGCTGCCCAACGGCGTGGAAGAGAACTACGTCTACGAGTACGACGCTGACTTTCAGTTTGTGAAGAGGCACATCCTCAAGAGTAAGTGGACACATCTGGGCATTCAGACCGCAACCTTTCACGATGGAGCCTGGTGGTTCGGCTGCTACGGATCACCTGCGATTCTGTTGAACACCGACGCCGACTTCAAGCGAATCGGACGCCATGAGTTCAATGGCTCCTTGGGGATCATCGGAGTCGATTCGAACCAGTTGATGTTTGCCAGGGGGCCAAGAACTTCCGCAGGCCGCCACTTGGGTTCGCTGCATCTGGCTCGTCCCGACGCAAATCTGGGACTTGTGGAAGTGTCGACCGCGGCCAGGACTGAACAGAGGCGACCGCAAGGCGTCGCCCCAGGAGTCGAGAAGCCGCTACTCATTGCTCCTCGGCCGGAGAACGGCCGCAACAGTGAAGGCGATTTCATCCAGCTCAAGGACGGACGTATTTTGTTGGTGTATTCGAAATTCATCGGTAGCGGCGACCATGCACCCGCCGAACTCGTGGGAAGATATTCCTCGGACGGTGGTACGACATGGAGCAGCGATGACGTACCGATCATTGCTCGAACAGGCCGAGACGCGAATCTGATGTCCGTCTCGCTGTTGCGAATGGCCGATGGCCGAATCGCCCTCTTCTACGTTCAAAAGTATCACAGTCCGGAAGGCTCGAAGTATCCCTATCTGGACAACATCCTGATGCGGACCAGCAACGACGAAGGCAAGACCTGGTCCGAACCAACGCACGTCGTGCCGGAAAACCAGCCAGGCTATCGCGTGCTGAATAACGACCGTGTGATTCAACTGAAGAGCGGCCGTTTAGTCGTACCGCTGGCTGTCCATTATCTGCCAGGTTGGCCGGCGTTTCAGAGTTCTGCGGACATCGTTTGCTATTTGTCAGACGATCAAGGGAAGTCGTGGCGGGCAAGCACCAGGACGCTGAAATCAGAACTGCTGGCTCAGGAGCCGGGGGTCGTGGACTTGAGTGACGGCGAACTGCTAATGTTTTGCCGCAGTGGCGATTGTCAGCTTGTCGCGCGCAGTGAAGATGGAGGCGACACGTGGTCTCCGCTAACGCGATCAGAGATCGCTCAGCCCACGACGTCGCCCGCTTCGATCGAGCGAATTCCGAAGACAGGGCATTTGCTTCTCGTGTGGAATAACGGCAATGATCCGCTGGCAGCCGTGAAGCCGGTCGGCCGTCGTCCGTTTACCGCCGCCATTTCCAAAGATCAAGGAGCCACCTGGCAGCACATTCAGAATATCGGTAGCGATCCGCAGGGCTGGTACTGCTACACCGCCATCGAGTTTGTCGACGACCATGTTCTCTTAGCCCACTGTGAATTCCCTGGGCTGAATTCGCTTCAGATCACACGTGTGCCTGTCAGTTGGCTGTACGAATCAAGAGAAGTCCCGCAGCAGAGATAGAAGCCCATGAAAACGGATCGACCAGAGACAAGCCAGCCGCATCGCCGGCAGTCCAAGGCAATCGGCGTTGTTCGTAGCGTTGGGGGCGGCCGTTAATCGGTCACCTGGATATCCCGGCGTTTTTTTAGTCGCCCATATCGGTTCTCTCCGATCAGCCATACTTGCATCTTGTTGGCGCTCTGAATCACGCGGGCGGGGATCGTCACCTTGCCGGCCTTACGGTCTTCTGCAGTGATGAACACGTTGTGTTCGTCGGAGCCGTCGGCTGAGTTCTTCAAGTAAACGATGATCGCATTCATGTTGTCGGATGCGAGTTCGATATCCCATGACTTGCCTCGCGAAACGTTCGCAGCCGGAAGGCTGAAGTCGAGTTCGCTGACGGAAAACTCGCAGGCCTGGCTCCGCGATCCATCTTTCATCACGCAATGGGCAGTGTAATCGCCGCAAGCATCGAACGAACGTTCCACGACACCCTTCCCGGGATGCTTGATCTCGTCAACAACTTTGTCGCCCCGCTTGATCACTAGTGTTCGAATCCCCTGATCGTCACGGTCCATGATGTTGATCTTTACGCGTTGCCGCTTTTGGTAGGGAACCCAGTCGCCGCGATCGAGGAGCAGGACGCGATTGATTTGTGGGGTTGCCGAGTCGTCCTCGTAGTTCGGGAACAGAAACGACTCTGCCTTGTTGCCCCCGCGCCAAGCATCGAGATCGGTGATGCGGTACAACTCGCGGTTTCTGGAAGCCAAGTGCACGTCAAAAGCACTAGCGCTGCGCAGGGTATTGCTGGTGGTTTGCGGTCGACTTTCTTCGATCCGGACATGTGTCACCTTACCATCCTCGTCTCGGACGACTTCTGTGACCATTTCCACGTGCGAGCCACCGTTCTTCTTGGCTGGTGGTGTGTAGATGATATCGCTGGGATGCGCAGCTTGAGCCGACTGCGGATCGACGATTGTGACGCCTTCACGAAAATGGGGTCCATGAACCTTGCTGACATACCAGATGCCGCACTGCAAGGCGTAGCTGGTGTAAGAGGAACAGACCTTGCCGTAGTAGCACTCTGCGTTGCTCACCTTCCCGTAAAGATTCTCGGTATAAAGGACGCTCTTCGGGTTCTCGACCGCGGCGAGGAAGGTCTTCAGGTAGATGTCAAAGCCGATGTATCGGCCGACATGCTTGACGCTCGAGTAGGGAACGCCGGTGTATTCCTTGCCGGATATGAAATGCCCACCCCGCTTCGGCATCCCGTCAGCCACCGGCCTCCATCGCACCCGCGACATGATGCGGGCATACTCGACCGACTTCTCACGCCAAGTGAGGGAGCCACCACTGTTGGCTTCCTCGCATCTACCGGGTGCGGCATTGGCAAGTACGGAAATGCAGAAAAATCCGACCCGCAAATTGTTCGTCAAAGTAATCATAGATGCTTCCGCATGCAGTCGCCGTCAGGATAGAGGTATCGCATCGGGCCCGGTCAAGTTGCTTGGATTCCCCAGCTTCGACAACGAAACACCGAATCCGGTTTCGTTCGTTGCATTGTAAACACAAAGTGAATCGGTGAAGCGTGTGGGGCCCCCGCGTTGCGAACGGCACCCAATTTGACAGCTCAGATGGAACGTTGCAGCTATTGCGATAGTTCGAGTCCGTTGAAGATGGCTCGATGATCAGAGCCGACGCAGCCCGACTCTCGGCCGTCGCATCGCTTTCACCTGGTTGGAGAACGACACTCAGCAAGCGAGCCGAAGAGAATATTCACCCAAATGAATGACAGAGACTGGGAGGCAAAGTGTGATGGTCGGACAATTCTCGGAACGATCAGCCATGATCGTTGCCAATATCCCCTACTTCAACGCCGACAAATCTGCACCGTGATTTATGTGGAACGCTTGACCGTCAAGTACCAGCGCCGGCACTGACTTCACGCCGAGTGCTTCTGCTTCGGCGACTCGTTGCTTTGTTTCACCGAGATGAATGATCTCGACATCAAAACGCGATGGATCAAGTGATCTCGCTAACGATTCTTCTGCACTGACGCAAACGGGACATCCGGCGTGATAGAATTGCGCTTTCGTCTTCATGGGTGGTTCCTGGTTAAGGTGATTCAGGTTCGTGATCACAATGTTTGTGACGACCATTGAATCGTAGATCAGGACACGCAAAACAACAGCACGTACTTTTCGGTAACGCAGTTACCTTTCGGTAACAATTCAGTCGTCACGGCACAAAATAAAATGGAAAAAACATCCGAGACTGCCAGCGTTGCGCACATCCTGCAGAACGTCATCGCCTGTAAGTGGACGCTGCACATCTTGGGTCAAATTCGTCGCGGCGTGAATCGTCCCGGACAATTGGTGCGGTCGGCGGATGGATTGACCACGAAGGTACTTAACGAACGGTTGGTGAAACTTGTACGCTTTGGAATCCTCGCAAAGACCAGCTATCCCGAAGTACCGCCCAGAGTGGAGTACGAGTTGACAGAATTCGGCCAGCGTTTTTCCAGCCTGTTGGATGAAGTCGATCGGCTGCAAGCGGAGCGGTAGCCAACCAACGCCATTCTGTTCTCGCCTCCTTCAAATCAAATCGGAAACCTCCCGTGTTCAGCCGCCGAAACTTTATGGGTATCATTCCTGTTAGCGCACTTGCCATTTCGGGCGTTCGAGCCGCGCAACCGGATCAATCACAGGAAAGTGCGGCAAGTGCGGCAAGTGTCGGGGCAACCGGACCACTGATTGCGAGTCCACCAGTGGTTCAGAATCCGCGTCCAAGGAGCTTTGGTGTTAGCGTTGCCGTCAACGGACTGGCGACCGCGTGGGTTGAGTATGGATTTTCAGAGGATGACCTGCGTTTCACAGCAAACGCCAGCCACCATGGTTTGATCCAAGCTGACGACCAAGTATTGCACGTTCGCATTAATCATTCGGACGCCCTGCCTACAGATCGACCGGTTTTTTATCGAGTCGTCGTTCAGTCGCTGAAATACATCAGTGCCTATCAGTTGGAACGCGGTGAGACACAAACGACTAAGACCTATGCTCTGCGTTTACCCGACCGGGCGGCGAAGCAATTGCGTTTGATTTCCATCAACGACACGCATGAAAACCTGGAAACAATCACCCGGCTTCATGCTGAAATAGAAGAGCTTGCGCCAGATGTGCTGATTTGGAACGGGGACACGTGCAACGACTTCAACGCGCCGAAAGCAACCGAACAAATCCTATTGAACCCGGCGAATGATCTCGCCTTGAGTTGGGCGAGTACCCGACCGCTGTTGTTTTCCAACGGCAATCACGATGTTCGCGGCGAACGCGCGAGGGAAGCGGCTCGTTCGTTCGTTGGCTGTCCGGAATCGCAGGAGTTGCCCTACAACCAAGCGTTGAGATTCGGCCCGCTAGCCATCGTCACACTCGACACCGGCGAAGACAAACCCGACCGGCATCCTGTCTTTGCGGGAACAGCTGCCTATGAGCCGTATCGTCAACAGCAAGCGGCATGGCTGCGACAAGTCGTCATGCAGCCGCACATTCGCGCGGCTCCCTTGAAGATCGCAACCAGTCATATTCCCCTCCGAGGTTTGAAGGGGCACAACGATGGCACGACACTCGACGGCTATGCGTACTACAGCGGCTTCGGTGCGAAGCTTTGGTTACCAACACTCAAAGAGGCGGGGTTTCAAGCCGTACTCTCTGGGCACATGCACCGCGATCGCCTCGACGACGCGACCGATGACATGCCCGTCTCGCAATTTGTCGGCGGTGGCCCAAAGCCGGAACAAGCTACGCTAACCGTCATTGATTCGAAACAGGGCGATAGCCGTGCAGAGCTTGACATTCGTATTGTCGACCTGAATGGGAAATTGCTGCACCGAAAGCGGTGGTCAAGCTGAACAGGAACTTCCCATCATCTCAGTTCTCCGTTGCCCGGCGGACTTGTGCGACGGAAGTCCATTGCGTTGATACCTCTCTTCCGAAATCGGCCGTCCCAGATCCGCGTGAGTTGCATCCGTCTGAACGGTATGTTCTCTGCGAACTATCGCGCTCTCTGTTCACAAAGTAGCTGCTTGTTACCACGCCGTTTGCTTCCGACCCACCGAATCAGACGGTTCATGTCTGGCTAAGAGTTAACAGAGAGATCGGTAGTCTACTGATCGACCTACCGAAAGATCAGCCGATTTTACCAAGTTCTTTGCACTTGAACTCCGACTCGCGCTTCAACCTCAACCTCTTCCGTCATTCAGATCACTCCAGCATCAAATCGATTCGCTCGCGATTCGTACTATCTCTTCTTCTGAAAGTGCTGTTTCTTGCGATAAGCTTTCTCGGCTATATCCTTGGTCTCCCTACTCACGCCGAAATGCGCGGCCTGAATTCCCACTCCATTGTTCAGGATGCTATTCCAGTCCAAGTAATGTGTCCGCGACAATAATTGCGGCTGGTAGTGCTTATCAAGAACTGCCGCGTACGCTTCCCAATGGCTTTGCGCGTCCTGGATGTGGGCAATCGCTTCGTCATGAAGACTCTTGTAGTCATCCGCAAAACCAGACTCGCGATACACCCAGTACTTCGCGGCGCAGCGCTGCTTGTCAGCGTAATAACAGCCAAGCAAGGCCATGCTTTCAAGATCCCACAACAGATCTCGCAGCTCGACATTGCCATCGTTCTCAGTTTGTAACTCTGGAAGCGCGGCTTGTACCGCGTCGGCATATGCGTCGAGCTTGTCGGCCACTTGCAGTGGCGTTAGCAGGTCGCTACCGAGTTGGTCGAGCTTGCCAGCCAGATAGGCGCTACCCCAATCGGGCACGGAGACACACTGCAACTCGTCTCCGGGCGGACTCTTTTTCAATCGCATTGCCTGGCGTCGATAAACCGGCGGACCCTCGCCATAGTAGTACTGCGGAATCGTCAAGAATCCAGTGGCCGATGCTAACCCCGTCATGCAGCCTTCCGGCGCGAATGCCGCATCGGTACCCTCGTAGACAGCTCGATTCAACTGCGGAACCACTTCGGAAACCGTTTGCCAGGTATCGTGGAGCAGCTTGGCGGAGCGATCATTCAAGCCGAAACGATGCTTCAAGGTTGCGGCCCAATACTCATCGCCGAGTGCGTTGTTGTAAGCGAGTTCGCCCCACAACCGGAAGTTGTACCAGTGCTTTTCGATCTCCAACTGGCCCTGCAGATCTGGAATCGAGGAATAGAACACGCGCCCCCAAACGTAGCCATCCGAACCCAACATGAAACCGGGTGATTGATCGAGCGGCATCTCACGAATGAATTGGCGAACGTAATCAGGGCTACCCCACCGGTGTATGAAAATATCGTCGTTGCGGATGTTCATCCAGACTCTGTATCCACCGTCCACCCAGCCGTCTTTGATGGCGCGAGCTTCCCACTCCAAGGGTCTTCTTGACGAATAGAGGCGGCCTACACAGTACTTAATGCTGACATCAACCGGCCCGTCATACTTTGAGGCAAACTGTTTCTGGACATCGTCGACTTTCGTGCTGTGATTACGGAAGATGAATCGTACTTCCCGATTCTTATCCCAACGCGGATCCGTCTTCGCGTCCATCACGCCAAGGCCGTACGTCTTGAAGATGTACGCCTCGGTGGAATCATCGCCCTTTAGAAATTTGTTGTCATTCTCTCCCGCGGCAACACCAATGGCCGTAATCGACGGATAGTTCAGCACCAGTTCTTTCACCGCTGCGCGGAGATAGGCGATGGTATCGGGATCGGTTTGATCGGTGGTGATGCCGTGCTTTCCCGTTGCACCGTAGGTGAATACGTTCCAGTGAAACAACGTGATTTGAATGCCACGATCACCGGCATGCTGGAAGACCTTTTTCCAATGCGCGATCTTCTCTTCGATCGTCATCCGCTTTACCAACTCGAGCGTATCGTCATTGGTGTCCACGACTCCGTCCTGGTTTGAATCCAGGTAGCCTTCTTCCCATTCGTCGTCATTGGGGTCGAAAACCCTAACGATGAACTTGCCTTTGGAGTCATGCTTCAAAACGCCATCCCGCACTTGATAGACATCATTCTCAACGGCTTGTTCATAGCCTGGTGTCTTGACCATGTGTGGATAGGGATGACACGTCCACAGGCTCAAGACGTTGTAGCGATAACGCGCGAGATCATCGAGATAAGGCTTCCAGAACCCCTCGAAGTCCCACATGTTCTCGATGTTTTCATTCGCAGCGTCGCCTGAGTCGTCATAGGAAGGGCTGCGCGCATCGAGCGGGATGTTGAACTTGATCCCGCGCTTCGCTACGAATGGCTTGCGCTGCACGTTGGCAATCGGCAGACCCAATTTCAAGAACTCGGCCACTTCAATACCGCCGTACATCGCTCCTGTCGCATCCGAACCGATTACCTCGACACGGTTCGGATCCGTCAATCGAATCTGAAACGCTTCCCGCGACGTGCTGTCGGACTTGACGGTCAACTTAACTATCAGATCTTGCCGTCCCACCTCAATCAACGCGCGTTCGATTTCCTGTGCCGCGAACTTCAACTGCGGAATCGTGGCGTCGCATTCGACGCCGGCCGAAACAGACCTTGGTGCGAGCAGGGCGGATACCACGACCAACGCGATGGATAGACGCGACATCCGTTCCAGCCACAGACTTGTTCGGGTTTGCATTCTGATTCTTGTCAGGGGTAAGAGAGTTGGACTTGAACTTCAACGTGAACTCCTACTTCCTCCTCTCCGCTGCGACCGACGGGGATAAGAGTTTGAGTTCTTAAGCGATCAGGATTTCAGCCCTGCTCCGCAGTGTTCACGCAGATAAGCGATGCTCTTGAGGAACTCGCTGCGTTCATGTTCTTGATCGAACGTCTTCTTGTCCTGGCCTTCGGCGGGCTTCTCAATCCTGGCTGGCTTGCCTTTGCGGACCAGTTTCAAGAAGTCGATGATTTGGGATGCGTCCAGGTTTGGATAGGCCTTCCAATGTTCCCTGGTCAGGTAGGGAATCGGTCGCGCCGAGTTCGAGATGGACTCAACGAAAATCGGCATACCGGGATTCACACTGGCGAGCGTGTCGACATACTTCGGCACGTCCATCATGCCTTCACCGACCGCCATCCATTGAAATGTGGCTCCATCTTCACTTGGCCAAACGGTGTAGTCGCGAATGCTGTTGCACACGGTATAGGGGGCGAGTGTTTCCAGGTGCTTCATCGGGTCTTCCATCGCCCACAACCCGTTGCCGGGGTCAAGCATCACTCCACAAACGTCGGTTCCAACTTCTTCGACCAACGCAACAAGTTCTTCGCTGCGAAGATCGGCTGCGTGGTTTTCAAAACCGAATTTGATGCCAGCGTCTCTCGCTCTGGAACTCGATGCCTTCAGAACGCGAACCGCTTCGTCGACTCGCGGCCCGATTCCTCCGTCAAGAAAGCGGTCTTCGATGCTGCCGATTCGCACGTTGACGACGGGCGAGCCGAGCGTTGTGGCGACACGAATCCCCGTGGTGAGTAGCTCTTCGGCGGTGCCCCATGTGTCTTTGAATTGCTTGCCGTTGTTCGCAATCGCACCTGCACCGATGTAAAGCTTCATTTCATGACGGTCGGCCAGATCCTTTAGCCCCTTCAGGTGCCTCGCTTCGAGACTCTCAAAATAGTGCAGGCCGTTGAAGAGTGCGGCATCGAGTCTGTGCTCCGCGGCGAACTCAATCAACTGAGTGGCCTTCCACTTTTTCCACCGCATGGATCGCATCGAATGCCCGTCAAGTCCGAGTGGAATTCGTTTGCCTCCAGTGTCGTTCATGCAGAAAGCTGATGTTCGCGAAACGGCGGAAACAGCACCAACAGAGGCCGCTGCAATGAACTGACGACGCTGCATCGGGCTAGCTCCGCGCTGGATTGGGTGTGAAAACATGAGTTGCTTCCTGGTCTCACTCCCGATGAATCGAAAACTGGACATGGAAACCCGTCTTCTTCTTGAAATTCGTCGAAATCAAGCAGGATTCAAGTTTTCATGACATTCTTGTCCAATCGGAGTCGCTGCGGGAGCGAGCGAGAGAGCTTTTGTGCGGAAAACGGCCGTGTTCAATGCGTTTCATCCTCACACCCAATTGCAAAAACCGTCGGCTGAATCAACTGAATGGACGCTCTCCCGCTGCGTGGAGAGCTAGACACGAAAGCCGACAAATTTCGGGCTTTTGTACGGGTCGACGGAAGTTCTTCAGAAAATCGCAAGTTGTCGTGTCCAACTTTCGTGGTGTCGGGAGAGAAACCGTACCGCGTGTACCCTCATCCCAAGATGACCCGATCAATGTGAGTCGAGAATGAGGCGAAACGATCGTCGATTTGAATCAAGATCGTTGTCGCAACGATCTTTGCGCGTTCTGCGAAGAAACCGTCAATGACTCATTCCCTTCGCCCCCTTGCTCTCAGCACTGCGAACCACGTGACTGACCTTGCTGGGCGGCAAGCTCCCTCGTGAGGCGCCAAGATGCCTAAGCAGCGCAGCTCACCAGCCACCCCAGATAATGCAACACAAGAGCAAGCGATGATCAAGAAACAATCACTGTACCTCCCGCTCTCAGTAGTAGCCTTGGCGCTGACGCTTGCTCTTGCACCTCTGCCCGCTTTGGTCGCCGCGCAGCCCAATGTCTTGTTCATCTCCGTCGATGACATGAACGATTGGGGAATTGGTGGCCACCGCCAAGCTATCACGCCCAATATCGATGCCCTGGCCGCCCGTGGAATCAAGTTCACTAACGCCCATTCCGCCGGTGTCAAATGCGGTCCATCACGAACCGCTATTTTCACTGGTCAATATCCTTCCACCACTGGGTTCTACGACGATCAAGTCTACTGGCAGGCGGATGAAAATCATCGAAACGACTATTTCACTGGTCTCCATACCGCATTCGACAACGCGGGCTACAAAACACTCGGCACCGGCAAGCTCTTTCATCACGCGATCGGGTGGATCGACCAACGAGGGTGGGATCAGTATTGGCTACGCACTGACGGAACGACCAATGCCCAGAGAGACAATGGTTGGGACGCCGGCAACTGGAAATATGGCGCTCCGAATCCAGGTGGTCCCGATGGAGACTACGTCAGCATTTACAACACCACTTACCCAGAAATTCAAGCTGGTGTCATGGAGTGGGCAGCCCCTCGACAATGCGGTTGAGAAAGACATGGCCGACACCCAACGCGCCGACTGGGTCATTTCACAGCTCAATGCCGACCACGGGGATACACCCTTCTTCCTCGGACTGGGACTCTTTACGCCTCATTCTCCGCAATATGCCCCACAAAAATACTACGACGCCTATCTCGACGGACCGCTCAATGGGAACATCGACAACCTCGAACTCCCAAGCTACTGGAAAGATGGCAGCACCAACCCCTTGCCCGATCTTGATGATGTCGCGGATCGAGAACGGAGGAAGGAGACCAACGTCTACAAGCGATGGATGGCCAATTTGCAGGCGATCAGTCCCAACGATCGAACGTTGAAGGAGTGCATCCTTGGATACTTGGCAGCCATCACCTATGCCGATGCTCAGATCGGCCGCGTCCTCACGGCGCTGAACAACAGCCGGTACGCCGACAACACGATTGTTGTCCTTTGGAGTGACCATGGTTACCACCTTGGCGAAAAGGGGCATTGGGCGAAACACGTCATGTGGGAACGAGGCTCACAGGTCCCCTTCGTTTGGGCTGGCCCCGGCATAGCCAAAGGCGCCACCACCGACACAACCGCAAGCCTGATTGACATGTACCCGACCTTTGTGGATCTGTGTGATCTCACCAAGGACGGCGCCAACGCCCATTTGCAGAAGCTCGATGGTAAATCACTCGTTCCCACGCTCAAACATCCTGAACAGGCGCAAGACCGAGAAGTGATCATTGCCTATCTTCAAGCCCATGAATACGCGATTACCAATCGCGATTGGCGCTACATCCGTTATGGGGATGGCCAAGAAGAACTCTATGATCACAACAACGATCCACACGAATGGGATAATCTTGCGAATCACCCGGCGTATGAACCCATTCGTGCCGACATGCGAAACAAAGCGCCAGTGCACATCGCCGATTTTGCACTCCTGCACCGGCAGTTTGCCAGACGTGACAAAGGCGACGGGACGTGGTACTTCGACGGATCACCAAGTGAAGGTAAATCTAACCCTCTCCAGCAATGCTCCGGATGTGGTCACTGGCGACTTTGATGTGACCGCCCAATTTACGACGGGAGTCACTGGATTTGACGCGGGCGACTTGGAAGCCACCAACGGATCCATCCTGAATTTCAATCAAGTCTCGCCGGACAAGTACACGTTTACAGTGCGTCCAAAGCCGACTGCCATCGGCGAACTCATCGTCGTCAAAGTGCCAAAGAATTCAGCTACTGGCATTCCAAATGCCGCGAGAAACGAACCTTGACGACATCTTCGTCGCTCGTCGGTATCACCCGGACGCTAACAGCTGGACTCCACCAACAGCCAGTGCTGCCATCACCAGTGTCTCTGGCTTGACTGTGCAGTTCAACTCGAACGGCTCATCGGATGACGGCACGGTTGATGCTTGCGTGTGGCAATTTGGTGACGGCGGTGTTTCGACCAGCAGGAACCCTAGCCACACCTATGCTCAGGCTGGAACCTACGTGGTCACACTGGGCGTCACCGACAACGACGGCGTCGGCAGTGACCTGGTACCGATGACGGTGATCGTCAGCGATGGCTCCCAAGACCTCAAGTGAAGCTTAGATGAGCGACTCAACAAACATCAGATTGGAATTCGAGGGAGACGTTGCGACGATCTTTCTTCAGCCTCCCGAGGCAAACCACCCACTTTAGATCTTCACACATTGGAAGACCTGGAGAGGTGCGTTGGTGAAATCCAAAGCAAACAACCTCGAGTCGTTCTCGTGAGAAGTACGTCAGACCGCTTTTTTTGCGTCGGTGCAAACATAAACGCGTTGAACGACATCGACGAGAACTCGATTGCCCCTTGGGTTTTGAAAGGCCACCAAGTCTTCAATCAAATCGAAGACTTGGCGATGCCGGTGATTGCTGTGGTGGAAGGCTACGCCATGGGCGGTGGGCTGGAACTCGCGATGGCTTGTGATCTGATTTTCGCTTCGCAGGAAGCAAAGTTTGCTCAGTCAGAAGCCTCGCTTGGGTTCATCCCCGGCTGGGGTGGAACCCATCGATTGGCGAGACGAGTTGGCGTGTCCAAGGCCAAGTTCTATTTCTACAGCGGCAAGATGCTGGGTGCCCAGGAAGCCAAAGAGATTGGACTTGGTTGACTTGGTTGCCAATCAAGGCGAAATGGAAACTGAACTGCAGAGTTACTGCCAATCGGTTCTGAATGCAAACAGAAACGCGATCTCGCAATTCAAAGCAATCCTCAACGACCAACATCGAGCATCGCGGGACGAGAACGCAACGATCGAGGCATCTGCGTTCAGTGACCTGCTTGCAAGACCCCGACACAAAACAACGTCTACACGACTTCTTAGCCAAGAAGGGAAAGAAGTGATATGAGCACACCAGAAGCATTAGAAGGAATCCGCATTCTGGATTTCAGCCATGTTTACCAAGGACCCGTGGGAACTCAGATTCTTGCTGACTATGGTGCCGACGTCATCAAAGTTGAGCGTCCCGGCAGCGGAGACTGGAGTCGGTCGTGGGGGCCATTCTCCAAAGAAGTCTCCATGCCTTTTGCCAACCTCAATCGCAACAAACGCTCGATCACGGTCGATATGAAGCAAGATGCGGGCAAGGTACTGATTCATAAGTTGGTGAAGAACACCGACATCCTTGTCCATAACTTCCGCCAAGGAGTGATGGAAAAGCTTGGCTTCGGCTATGAGGATCTGAAAGCAGAGAACCCTTCTCTAATTTATGCGACTTCAAGTGGCTGGGGTGATACCGGACCGTACGCGGAACGCGGACGTGGTGGACATGACATGATGGCCCGTGCAGAAGCCGGTTGGTTTACTTTTTACGATGAAGAGAAGGCTCCGATACCTGGCGGGATCAGTATCGATTACGCCGCTGGGCTGAACCTGATGGTCGGAATTTTGACCGCCTTGGCTCACCGACTTCGCACCGGCGAGGGGCAATACGTTTCGACAGACTTGTTAAGCGTTGCCTTTCATGCTCATGCCTGGGACGCCGCCGCCCAATTGAACCGTGAAAAGATTGACCGACCCGCAGCGGTTGGAGGAACGGAAGCAGCGATCAACAAGGCATTCAAAACCCAAGATGGGTTCATCGAGATATCACCGGTCTTCTCCGACAATGCGTTGCGAGACATTTCAACGGCGATGGACTTGGGCGACCTTTCCCTGAGAGAGGATTTCAGCACCGAAGAGCTCCAGATCGCAAATCGAGTCGAACTCAACGAAATCCTGGCGTCAGAATTCTTGAAGAAGACCACCTCCGAGTGGATGGAGTCCCTGGAGAGCCAGGGAGTGTTGTGTGCTCGCATCAACAGCTTCCAGGATGCTGCCAGCGACCCTCAAATCGCTTGCAACAACATGATTGTGAGCATGACAGACCCTGAAGTTGGTGAACTGAAGCTGCTAGGGACTCCAGTGCGACTGAAAGGAACACCACCGCAATTGAAATCGTTCCCTCCTAAACTCGGACAGCACAACAAAGCTGTTGCTTTGGAGCTGGGCTACACCGAAGACGAAGTATCTGAGTTCTTTGAAAAAGGTGTGTTGGCGAATGATCAGTAAATCTCTTTTCCTATTCGGTATATTCGCCTTGATGGCTCTGCCTTCAACGTGGAGCTCTGAGAGACCGAACATCGTATTCATTCTTACCGATGATCAGGGAGTAAACGATGTGGGTTGCTATGGCAGTGAAATCCGCACGCCGAATATCGATTCTCTCGCCCATGACGGGGCAAGGTTTGACAACTTCTATGTCGCATCGTCCATCTGCACGCCTTCCCGCTTCGCGTTTTTGACAGGCCAGTACCCAAGTCGCTCGAAAGATGAACTTCTGGGCGCGCTGATGTATTTGGGAGACAAGAAGAGAGGTGTACGTCCGGGCGAAACGACCATCGCCAGTGTGCTGCAACAAGCCAAGTACTCGACCGCGCTGATCGGCAAGTGGCATTTGGGGCACGGGGCAAAAGAATTCTTGCCGACGCGTCATGGCTTTGATTTCTTCCGAGGTCATACCGGTGGATGCATTGATTTCTACACCATGTGTTACGGCAATGAAAAGGATTGGTACGAAAACGAAACGATCGTTGACAAGACAGGCTATGCAACCGACCTCATCACCGATGAAGCCGTGGCGTATCTCAAAGCGGACGAAAGAAAAGAGAAGCCGTTCTTTCTGTTGCTCTCCTACAATGCTCCACACTACGGCAAAGGATGGGACGACGGAAACCAGACACCCGTCAACATCATGCAGCCACCACCAGACGATTTGGCAAGAGTCAGCTACATCAAGGAACCCACTCGACGCAAGTTTGCAGCGAAAGTCGTGAATCTTGATGATGGCATAGGGCGTGTTCTCGAAGCAATCGACACGTCAAACCTGAGAGAGAACACACTTGTCACCTTTGTGACGGATCATGGTGGCGATCCGAAGTATGGCGGGAGCAACGAACCACTCAGAGGTCAGAAGGCGAGCTTGTTTGAGGGCGGTATCCGTGTTCCCTGCCTGATGCGCTGGCCTGCAAAAATTGATCCGGGCAAGAAGATCAATTCCATGGTCAGTGCCTTGGATTTCTTTCCCACTTTCTGTGCGATGGCAAAAGTGGAGTCTTCATCAACTCAGTCAGACGGTATGAATGTTTTGGAGGCAATATGTGCCGATCAAGAGATCGAAGATAGAGAGCTCTTTTTTGAACTGGGACGGCATATCACATTTGAGGGGAAACGTTGGTATGCACTACGCAAGGGTCCATGGAAATATGTGCAGACCGATTCAAGCGAAGAGTATCTTTTTGACATTGGCAAAGACCCCTACGAGGCAAACGACCTAAAAGACCTGCACCCTGGGACTTTCAAACAGATGAAAGCCAGGGCCTTTGAAATTGCTGAGTCGTGTAAAGACGGAAGCAATGATTTAGGGCGTGAGACGGGGAATTAGCGTTGCGCGAAAAATTTGCAAGCGTACTCGCACGATTCCTTCCCGGCATCTTTCTGCTTGGTTTTAGTATCGGTACCGGAAGCGTGACGTCCATGGCGAAGGCTGGAGCCACCTATGGCATGTCGTTGTTGTGGACGATTGTTGCGTCTTGCTTGGCAACCTATTTCATGATCGGCGTCTATGGGAAATTCACGCTTGTGACGGGAGAAACCGCGTTGCAGGCGTTCCGCAAACACATCCATCCTGGGGTGGGTATCTTCTTTGTCGTCGCGCTGACTGCCGGCGTATGCGGCAGCGTGATGGGCGTGATGGGCATTATCGCGGAGATGTGTTCGGAATGGTCCACGACCATGCTGCCTGACGGCATCTCCTCGGTTTACTTCGCAGCCTTCTTCAGCGCGCTGGTCTATTTCATTTTCTGGGACGGCAGGACGCAGTTTTTCGAACGAGCCCTGGCAGTGACCGTCGCGATCATGGCCGGCTGTTTTTTACTCAACTTTTTCATCATGATGCCGCCGCCGATCGATATCTTGAAGGGCTTGGTTCCGAATCTGCCTGATGTTCCAAGCGATCAGGGCAAAGGGCCGTTTTTGGTCATTGCATCGATGGTGGGGACGACCGTTTTCTCTGGCTTGTTCATTATCCGAACGACGTTGGTCAAAGAAGCGGGTTGGACGATCCAAGACATCAAGAAGCAGCGGAACGATGCCGTCTTGAGCGCAACTCTGATGTTTCTGATCAGCGGTGCGATCATGGCCTCTGCCGCTGGCACCTTATTTGCCGAGGGCATCGGGCTCTCCAAGGCATCGCAGATGGTCACGCTTCTGGAACCGCTGGCTGGGAAATTGGCGACTTCGATCTTTGTCATTGGCATTGTCTGCGCGGGTGTTTCTTCACAGTTTCCCAACGTGCTGATGCTGCCATGGTTGTTATGCGATTACAATCAGTCCGAACGCGAAATGACGTTGCCGAAATACCGCATCATGGTCTTGGCTATCTCGTTGCTGGGTCTGGTCGTCCCCTTGTTACAAGCCCAACCTGTTTTCGTGATGATCGTTTCCCAAGCATTCAATTCGGTCATTTTGCCAATGACGGTGGGGTGCATTCTGTATCTTGGTAACCGCAAAGACTTGATGGGAGAACATTCGCACTCATGGACGACCAACGTCCTGCTCACCGCCATTCTGATCTTTTCTATCGTGACTTCGTCGATGGGTATCCAAGGAGTCTGGCAGCTGATCACGACTTGATCTTTCAAAGTCTTTGACGCGTCAATCCACCATCGATCGTGATGACGTTGCCGGTGGCGTATTTGAAATCACCGCGGGCGAGGCTGGCAACGGCTTTGCCAACATCTTCCGGCGTACCCCAGCGGCGATCGATCGTCAGGCCATCGGCGATCAGCTTTTCATACTTTTCGTTCACACCAGCAGTCATGTCTGTCCGAATAACGCCAGGTCGAACTTCGTAGACGCTCACACCAAACTCCGCCATCCTCGCAGCCCATAGCTGGGTTGCCATCGCGACACCTGCTTTGCTGATGCAGTAGTCTCCCCGATTGACGGAAGCGACGGTGGCACTGACCGAGGAAATATTGATGATCGCGCCTTGGTAATCGTCATTGGAGCGGCTTTGTTCTGCCATCCATCGACCCGCCAATTGCGTGAGGAAATACGGCCCTTTGAGATTAATGGCGATGAGTCGGTCAAAGCTCTCTTCGCTTGCGTCCAGCAAATCCGCTCTTTCGATCGGTGCGACGCCCGCGTTGTTGATCAACGCATCGAGTCGATTGAAGTGCTGCTTGACTTGCGGCAGCATTCGCTGGCGATCCAAGTCGCTTGCAATGTCAGCTTCGCAATAGATCACATCTGCGCCGCCGGAGCGGAGTTCTTCAAGGACACTTGCAACCTCCGATTCTTCCCTCTTGTCATTGACGGCCAAGTCAAAGCCTGACTTGATCAGGCATTGGCAAATCCCGAAACCAATTCCACGAGTTCCTCCCGTTACTAATGCCACGGGCCGTCGTGATTTCGACTGACTGTTCATTCTTGTTTACCGTGTTCCGCGGATTTCGCTTGGGAAGACAGGGCGAATTTCAAGCATGGCGAGCCATCTGGCAACTGGTGAACCAACCACGCCATTTCAAACAAAGGGTAGTTGACCCCACAGACTCAGGACATCGCATCAGATCTGTGGCGAAGTAGCTTGTTGCGGGCAAGGCTTCACCAGGTCAGAAAGCTTGGCCGGGCGGAGGTCTTGTGTTCGGTCCTTGCACTTATCCTCTCCCGCAGCGGCTCCAATTGGACAGGAAAACGGCCTGAAAACTTGATTCAGGCTGTTTCGACGGAAACGCGAAAAAGACGTAGTTTCTTTGTCCAACTTTCGAGATGTCGGGAGTGAATGAGAGAGGCATTGTCTCGCTCATCGCGACCGCAGCTCATGAGCCATGCCGAGGCGATGTACTCAGTGCCTCACCAGATTTTGGAAAGATCGGCATGACACGCAACCTATCTCGAAGAGAGTTCAGTCAAACTGCCGTTTCGCTAGTTTGCACTTTCGCTACCGTCCACGCGCAGGCAACCAACCAGCGTAGATACAAGGATAGAGGATGCTAAGACAAAAACTCAGAAGGCAGCTCTTTGGAGCGTTCATGACGAAACAGATGCTCGTATGGCCAATGGTTGTGATGGCAGCAATGGTGCTGCTCTTAAGCGGTTCCGTAAGTTCAGCACAAGAATGCGAGATCGATTGGACTGCTCAGTACGATCCCAGGAATCCCAATCAAGATCGGGACGAAACCAACGGACCGGTCCCAATCGTC
This sequence comes from Pirellulaceae bacterium, assembly GCA_963767665.1. Taxonomy (GTDB): domain Bacteria; phylum Planctomycetota; class Planctomycetia; order Pirellulales; family Pirellulaceae; genus Rubripirellula. The sequence goes on along the minus strand of CAVYFC010000008.1, from coordinate 68,738 downwards.
GACGCTGATGACGTTATCGGATACTCCGCCGACGGCAAGTGAGAAGTTCGGATCGAAGAAAGCGAACAAATGGGCCGCCGTCGTATGGATGAACAGGATCGATTGCGATGCCTGGAATTTTGTTGACAAGCGATTCAGGAAGGCACAAGAGATGTACAGTGAGCCTGGGCTCGACGCATCCGATGCTGGCATGGCCTATACATTGGCCACACGCGACCCAGACGGCAATTTTGTCACACTGACGAAATGGATCGATGGTTGGTGCCCTGACTACACAACCGGCTCTGCGAAGTGAATCGAGAGTATTGTTCGAGAATCACAAAGTTGGTTGTCCAACTCTCGAGGGATCGGGAGAGAGATAATTATTCGCATCCTCATCCAGAGATGACCAAATCGAAGGATGACCAATTCACAGGGAATGGAAAGATGAATCGACTCGACCGACGGCAACTGTTGCGCGGAACCGGAGTCGTCGTTGCTCTGCCGTTCCTGGAATCTCTGACGGTACCAAAACACGTGTATGCTGCAGAACGCTCGGCAAAAGCACCGATGCGGATGGTTTGCATCGGCCTTGAATATGGGCTCTATCCGAACGACTTCTTTCCTCAGGAAACCGGTCGCGATTACGAGTTGCCGCGTTTGCTGTCTCCGTTGGCTGCTTTGAAAAACGACTTCACCGTCTTCTCCGACCTGGATCATCCCGGAATCACGGGCGGGCACCAGTCGACGCATACGTTTCTGTCCGGCATTCGATCGGATCAGGCGAAGCAGTATCCGGAAGGCAACGTCACCGTCGATCAAAGGGCGGCTGAGTTTGTCGGTGCAGAGACGCGTTATCAATCCATGCAACTGGGACTGGGCGGTGGCGGCGTTTCGTGGACGCGGAACGGTGTCGAGATCCCAACGATCACGCGACTGCAAACCATGTTCGACGCGTTGTTTCTGGAAACACCTGAGTCAAAACGGAAGCGGCAGGCCGGCACATTTGCCGTCAACCGAAGCATCCTGGACGTCGTTGGTGAGGATGCGGCGGCGTTGAAAAAGCGAATCAGTCTCGGTGACTCGACAAAACTCGATGAGTACTTCACTTCGATACGCGAAGTTGAAAAGCGATTGGAACAATCGGAGGCATGGTTGAACAAACCAAAGCCGAAGGCGAACTACAAGTTGCCGAAGCAATTGCCGACCAGCTTCACCGAGGAGGTTGCGTTGTTCTATGACCTGATGAAGCTGGCATTGCAAACCGATTCGACTCGCGTGATTTCCATGGCCATTCACGGATGGACAGGCGACTCGGGGCTTTCGGGAGTCACCAAGGGCTATCACGATCTTTCGCACCACGGTCGCGATGAATCCAAGCTGCAGCAGCTCGGCGTCATTGAACAGTTCCATACATCGCAGCTCGCGCGGTTCCTTGGATGGCCTGAAGCATTCGCAGGTTGCCGATGATGCATCGCTGCTTGACCGGACCATGGTGTTGTTCGGAAGTGGTCTTGGGAACGCGAGTTCTCATTCCAATCGCAAGCTGCCTTTGCTGCTGGCTGGTGGTGGTTTTCAACACGGTGAGCACAAAGCGTACCCGGCAGGTGGAGGCCCGCAGACGCCTGCTTGCAATTTGTATCTGTCGATGTTGCAGCGCTTTGGTGTGGAGTCCGATCGCTTCGGAACCAGCACCGGGACGCTGGAGGGGCTGAGCTGATGAGTCGCGTTGCTAATTGGTGGGATAGGCTTCCAGCCTGTCGCTTCGTTTCAATACAGGCAGGCAGCCTGTTCTACGTTGCTTTGTCAGTCTTGTTGCTGGCACCAAGTACAACACTTTCCGCCGCCGAAGCCGACTTTGACACCAAGGCCTACCTGCAAACCCACTGCATTCGCTGCCATGGCGAAGAGGAACAGAACGCGGATCGACGATTTGACTCTCTGGGAGCTGAACTTTCGGATCATCAAATCAGCCGAACACTGGCAGGAAATCCTGGACGTCGTCAATCTCGGTGAGATGCCTCCCGAAGATGAGCCGCAACCTTCGGCCGAAGAGACCAAGCGATTTGTCGCCACGGTCACGCGTCAGCTTGAAGTCGCTCGCGAGTCCCTTGCGTCTGGCGGTCAAGAACGATTCCGGCGGCTCAACCGATACGAGTACCGCAACACGATTCGCGATCTTCTTGGAGTGAACACTGAACTCCTTTGATCCGACGACGTCATTCCCGGCGGACGATCGAGTCGACGGGTTCGACAACATCGGCGAACGCTTGGTCCTGTCAGACTACTTGTTGCAATGCTATCTGGAAGCGGCTTCGCAGAGCATCGACAAAGCCGTTCAGGCTCAAGCAGTCGTCGAACCCATCGACGAATTGTTGCGAGCCCAGGACATGTGCCAGCGCAAATTCCAATTCCGTCCGACAGGTCTTTTTTGAAGTCAATCCGACAGGTAACTATGTCGACGTCGGCCACAGCGATCCTAGCCTGCCGCGAGTCTATGCCGGACGATTCAAGGGCGTTCCGGCGGACGGATATTACACGATTCGCGTCAAAGCAGAAGGCGATCAACCGCGAGCACCCTTATGCGCCCAATTCCTTGCAAGTCGATCGCGACGAGCCGATCAAAATGCAAGTCATCGCGACCAACCCGCAAGTTGCGTCGTCCGGGGGCGGGACAGAATTCTTCGGACCGCGTCGTAGCGACCGTTCCGCTGCTCGATCACCAGACGAAGGTCTACGAATTCCGAACGTGGCTAGACAAAGGATTTGTGCCCGTCATTCGCTACGCCAACGGGCCGCTGAACTTCAGAACATCCTTGGTGAAGTTGTTACAAAAGTATCATCCCGAAACGTTGACGAGCAACTGGCGTGATGTCTTCTCGACGGAGCCTTCCGAGATTCTCGACGTCTGGATGTCCGACGCCTACGAAGGACCTCGCATGCGAATCCACCAAATGGAAATCGCCGGGCCGGAGCCCAGAGACGAATCGGCGACTGATTTATTGGCGGACAAGCACCAGCGATCACTCCAGCCATTCCTGTTTCATGCTTTCCGCCGCCCACCACTGGAATCGGAAGTCGCTCGGTATCAGGCTTTCTTCCAATCACGACTGGCCGCTGGCGAATCCGAAGCGACCGCTTTCCTGACAACTTGCAAAGCGATCCTCTGTTCGCCGAATTTTCTGTACGTGGAAACTCCACCTGATGCGGGTGAAAGCGACGACCGAGCGTTCCGACTCGCGTCGCGACTGTCCTACTTTCTGTGGAGTTCGATGCCGGACGACGCAGTTGCTCCGCGTAGCTGCCAGCGGAAAGCTCGATGAACCGGAGACGTCTGCTCGCCCAAACGCGGCGCATGTTGCAAGACCCTCGAGCGGAGGCGTTCATCGAGAATTTTACGAACAGTTGGCTGCACCTCAATGAACTCGGATCGATGCCGCCGGACACGCAGAAGTTTGCTGCCTACTATGATCGGCAGCTTGAGCCGTTGATGCGGCGAGAAACTCAGTTGTTCTTTGCGGAAGTTCTGCATAAGAATCTAAGCATCGAACATTTCATTGATTCGGACTTTACGTTCGCCAATCGCTATCTGGCCGCCCACTATGGCTTGCCCACGATCGAGGGAGACGAGTTTCGGCGAATTTCACTGCCGAAACATTCGCTTCGCGGAGGGCTACTCGGTCACGCAAGTGTCCTGACGGCGACCTCCAATGGAGTCGAATCCTCGCCAGTCACGCGCGGCATCTGGGTACTGGAAAACATTCTTGGTTCACCGCCTCCACCGCCACCACCGGACGTCGAGCCGCTGGAGCCGGATATTCGAGGCGCGACCACCATTCGACAACAGCTTGCCAAGCATCGCAATGTCGCCACCTGCGCCGAGTGTCATCGCAAAATCGATCCGATCGGATTCGCTCTCGAAAGCTTCGATCCAATCGGTTCGTTTCGTCGCCCATTACCGCGATAGCACAGGAAAGCCCATCGGCGAGGTGGACACTAGCGGAAAGTTGCCGACGGGAGAGTCGTTCGTAGATATCGCTGAACTCAAGCGATTACTCTTGAAACAGAAAGATCAATTCTCGCATTGCCTGACCGAAAAGATGCTCACCTATGCACTAGGGCGAGAAGTTGGCTTCCAAGACCGGCCGGCGATCGAGTCGATTGTTGGCGAGCTTGCCGCAAAAGGTTATGGCCTGCACGACTTGGTTGAACTCATCGTCACCAGCGAGGTGTTCATTTACAACTAAGGCAAACGTGGGATAGGCTTCCAGCCTGGCATTGGCAACTCATCGACCGGCTGGAAGCCTATCCCACAAAACCATTTTTGAAACTAAAACGCACTATGAATACGATTTCCCATCTGCCAATCGCCCGTGCTGTTTTGCTGGGCTTTCTTTGGATTGCTTCCGGACTGTCAGGGGTTGCTGATGACAAACCGCCTGGTGCTGACGGAAAGACGGTGATTCCCAGAGCCACGTTGGATCGGTTGGACGAACGACTTGACGTGACGTTCGCACAGTACGGCGACCGAACTTTGCAGATGGACATCTATCGTCCGAAGAATGCGCCGGAAAAGTTGCCAGCGATCGTCTGCATTCACGGCGGCGGCTGGGGAAAAGGAGCAAAGATTCATCATCGCAATGTCGCTCAAGCCCTCGCGGCGGAAGGCTACGTGACGGCGTCGATTGACTATCGCTTGAGCGGGGAAGCAAAGTTCCCGGCTCATATTCACGACTGCAAAGCGGCCGTCCGATTCCTGCGTGCCAATGCGAAAGAATTCGGCATCGACGCTGACCACATCGGAGCGATCGGCCACTCCGCGGGTGGTCATCTGGCAGCGTTGCTCGCAACGTCTGCTGGTGTTTCGGAACTCGACGGTGACGGCGGAAACGCCGAATTCAGCAGTGCGATCCAAGCCGTGGTTCCGATGGGCGGCCAAACGGACTTGATGTCGGAGCGAAACCGTGAAAAATCAGCGAGCGCAGCGATCTGGCAGGAGTTTCTCGGCGGTTCGCAAGACGAAGTCCCCGAGACTTACCGACTCGCGTCACCACTGGCCCACCTCGACAAGAACGATCCACCGGCTTGGCTGATCAGTGGCGAAAAGGACGACCCGAGCACTCACGCCGACTCATTGCGTAAGAAGATGGACGAATTTGGCATTCCGAACGGACTGACCATCATCAAAGACGCTCCGCACCCGTTCACCGTCAAGCAAGTCTGGTTCGATCAGATGATGGATGCGGCAGTTCCGTTCTTCAATCGAACGCTGAAGAACCAAACCGCCAGCACGGATGACGAAAAGGAATGAACGAGAATCCATCCAACTACGAAACCTTCATGCGTCTGCTGATTGAGGAAGAGTCAGCAGTGAAGGCCTATGTGCGCCGGCTCGTTCCCACGTGGCACGATGTGGAGGAAGTCGTTCAACAGACCAGTTTGATCGCATGGCAGAAGTTCGATGAACTTGACGACATCGATCGGTTTGGTGGTTGGCTGATGACGATTGCTCGATTTGAGTCGCTGAAGTATCGACGTTCACTTGCCCGCAGCCCGTTGGTGTTTTCGGACAAACTTGCCGAACAGTTAGCCGATGCAACAGGCAATATTGTTGCTGGCGACGCAGATCGACAGCAAGCTCTGGAAGGCTGCTTACAAAAGCTCGATCAGGCTAGGCGTGAATTGATCCTCAACGTGCATCAGCCGGGCGTCACGATTCGCGGGTATGCTCAACAAAATTCTCGCTCCGAACAGGCAATCTACAAGACCGTTCATCGACTTCGGCAAGAACTATTGATGTGTGTGAAACAAACGCTTGCAGATCAGGGATTGTCATGAACGACTTACGATTCATGGAACTTGTCTCCAACTGGCTCGAGGGTTCGCTCAGTGAGACCGAATCCGCGGAACTGCAAGCTGTGCTGGAAAGCTCCGCAGATCGACGCAGTGAATTTGTGGACGTCTGCGGTTTGGATGCCGACTTGCGTTTGATGAGCGACGTCGTGATCGAAACGCCTGTTGGTGCGGATTCACTGCGCGCACCGACGCGAGTGAAGGGCATGCGTGCTGTCGGTTGGTTAGGGCTAGTCGCAGCCATTGCAGCCGTATTGTTACTCGCGATCGGCTACGGAATCGGACGCGACCGCAAAAGTGATGCGGAACAACAAATTGCCAGGTCAGAAGTTGCATCCAGTGAATCGGACGAAGTTGTCGAATCAGGCTGCGCGGTGCTGTCACGTGTTGTGGACGCGAAATTCGCCGGAGACGTGCAGTATCAGGAAGGTGACTCATTGCAACCGGGACAGTTCAAGCTACTTTCCGGAGCGGTGCAAATCGACTTCTTCAGTGGTGCGACCATGCTGATCGACGAAGCGGCCAATGTGAACCTGATTAGTTCTTGGGAAGCGGAGTGCGCTCAAGGCAAAGTCACGATGCACGTTCCTCCACCTGCGATCGGTTTCCGCCTGACCCTTCCGGAGATGAAAGTCGTGGATCTTGGAACCGAGTTCGCTGTCGAGGTCCATGGGGGCGAGTCATCTCTGCATGTTTTCGATGGCGAAGTCGAAGCGCATGTCCCAGGTTCCCAAATGCAAATCATCCGTGAAGGCAATAGTCTCAAAAAGGCCACCGACCGTCCCGTCGTTGCGGGTGTCTCCAAGCCAGCAGACTTTCCGAGCGTGGAGGAGTTTGTACGACGCAAGGAAGAGTACTATCAGCGAAAAACAGAGCAATGGCGTGCGGCGATGAACACAGTACGTTCAGATGAACGCATCATTGGCTGCTATCAATTTCGACGTTGGGAAGACGAGAAATGGGATCGACTTGTCAACAACTTTGCGATTCCGAAACGTCCTTATAGTCACGGCTCAGCCGTCGGAGCACGCTGGGTCGACGGACGTTGGCCTAGCAAACCTGCGTTGGAGTTTAAGAGCCCCGGTGATCGTGTCCGCATCAATTTGAAGAGAGATAAGTATGAAGGTTTAACAATGGCGGCGTGGATTCGTGTCGACGGACTCGATCGCAAGTACAACGCGTTGTTAATGTCCGACGGATACGAAGACGGTGAACCCCATTGGCAAATTGACCAATCCGGACGCTTGATGTTCTCGGTCAGTTACGATCGCGCCTCGCCTCCTGGAGGAAACCCCCCTAAGGGAGATCGTCAAAGCCAGGTTTTCTATTCACCACCCATCTTTGGCTCAAGCGACAGGCGTTGGCATCACGTCGCTGTGACTTTCGATGCAACGACCGGCGAAGCCGTCCAGTTTTTTGATGGTAAGGAAGTCAGCCGTGAAGGCAGCGAACATCATCGGGAGGGACGCAAGGTAACGTTCGGAGCGTGCGAAATCGGAAACTGGGGTTTGCCGCTGGAAGGCGTGCCATTCCCCATCAGAAATTTGAACGGACGCGTAGATGAGTTTTTGATCTATCAAGAACCACTGTCGGGCGATGAGATTGCGGCTTTGTATGAGCTTGGAGTGCCAAAATAGGGAAGGGAATCCTCATCGCACCTTCGAGAATGCGTCATCCAAGCAATCTGCAGATCTTCGCTACAAAGCCCACTTGATCTCTGGACCAGGCCAATCAGTCGGATACCAGAACCCCACGGGGCCGAGCACTCTCCTGCTCGTTTTGTCTTGGACAGCGTCGGGACCGTAGCCGTCCCGCCTGACCGTCACCATGGCGCGGGTACAGCTAAACCCATACAGCAAGCCATCAAAGCCGCTACGATGGGACGTGGAAACAAGGACGCTACCGTCACGAGCAATCTCCCAACGTCAGGGTTGGCAAACGGATCAGTGGGACTCTGGCGATCTTTCCAAATGTCAACTACTGCCGAGCCATTACCGAGAAGAGTAACTGCGACATGAAACGACGAACCTTTTTAGGAAGTGGCTTGGCTTGGACGCTTTGTCCGCGCGGGAGCTGGTTTTGATGAATCGCAGCTTGAAAGCGCTGGCAGGATCCTGGCCGATGCTGCTCAGCAAGGGGAGGTTCAATCGAGTGCCATCTACGTCCAGCAGGGCTCGGTCGTCTTTTCGCGAACGTACGGCCTGGCTGGCGACACCAATGCGATGTTCCTGTTGGCGTCGATTTCAAAAACGATCTCAATTGCTGCCGTGATGACGCTTTTCGACGACGGTCGTTTTGGGCTCGATGATCGCGCGCAGCAATACCTTCCCGAATTCCAAGGCGACGGGCGAGAGAAGATCACCGTCCGCCAGTTGATGACGCATGTCTCTGGCCTTCCCGATCAACTCCCCGAGAACAGTAGCCTACGCGCGTCGCATGCGTCGCTTTCCGAGTTCATTGCCGCATCGGTCAAGACGCCGCTGCTGTTCGAGCCGGGTACGCGATACAGCTATTCAAGCATGGCGATTTTGCTGGCCACGGAAGTCGCCCGGCGGATCAGCGGTCGTTCGATTGCAGACTTGTGCACGAGCGGATCTTTACGCCATTGCGGATGACTCGCTCGGCGATGGGACTCGGGGAGTTTGAGCTTTCGGATGTTGTGATGAATCAGGTCGAACGGGCTGCTCCGGAGTCGGGCGCGGGCGATCCATCGACGAAGTCCTGGGATTGGAACAGTCCGTACTGGAGAAAGCTCGGAGCTCCTTGGGGTACGGCTCACGGTTCTGCGGAAGACGTCGCTCGATTCCTGCATGAGTTTCTGCACCCGACCGGAAAGATCCTTCAGCCAGAAACCATCAAGCTGATGATCAGCAATCAGAATCCACCGAACATTCGACCACGTGGGCTGGGGTTTGATCTCGGGCAAATCGGCAATACGCCTCACCTGAGTGCCGAAACCTTCGGGCACACTGGATCAACCGGAACGATCTGTTGGGCCGATCCATCGACATATTCCATCTGCGTGATTCTGACGACGCTTCCCTACCGAGCGGTTTCTCCGCATCCCAGGGATCTCGTCGCTACACGTGTCGCCGAGGCGTTGCAATAACCCGTAACGCCCGCGCTCACGTCGGTGTTTCGCGGAGTATCTGCCGCCCCCAAATCAGCGTTTCGTCCAGATATGGAATCTGGATTCAAGGCTACTGTGCGCGGATGAGGCGACTTGCGATCGATGCGATTGTCAGATAATCGAACATCGTCGAATTCGCGAAGCAAACATTGCAGGATAAAGCAAGCAAACCATTCGTCGCCCGAAGATGCGTGAGCAGGTATCCGAGCAAATCAAGCAGTACATCGTCTAGCAAAAACTGATGCCCGGTGAATGTATGACTCCGCTTCGCGCGGCGGAGCCTGCTTCCACGCCGCGACGTAGCGCCTTTGTCTACCTGGCCAACGGCGTTCACGCTCCCAACTACCAGATCACTTAGTCGGGCAAGGAGTACGAATTCTCCCGGTTGCTCAAACCGCTTGAGAAACACCGCGACGTGATCACGCCCATCAGCGGCCTTGGCATTGATCGCAAGACGCTGGTGCTGTTCTTCTCGGTTAACGGTGCGGCGGCCTACGACTTTCCCAGCGGCAGCCCGGAACTGCGTGGTAACAAAGGCAGCGTCTACGAGGGTGACCATAAGGTGCCCTTCATCGCCTGGTGGCCCGGCAAGATCAAAGCAGGCAGCGAGAGCGATGCCCCTGCCATCACGCTGGATATCATTCCAACGCTGCTATCGTTTGCCGGGTTGGAACCTCCGGCGGATCGTCCGCTGGACGGGGTCGATCTGTCGTCCGTTTTTTTGAAGCAGCAGCGCCCCCTGAACGACCGCTCTACTGGGCCTCGCTTGGCAACGGCGGCAATCGTGCTGAAGCAATGCGCGACGGACCATGGAAGCTAGTCGTCCAACATCCCAAGGCTGGCAAGGGGAGCTTTCAGAACGAGCAAGTCGAACTCTACCGGCTCGACAAAGACCCATCCGAGAAGACCGATCTGGCCGGGGAGCAAGCCGATCGAGCCGCCGCCATGATGGCGCGTCTCAAGGCCTGGTACGCCGACACGCAGCGCACGGCCACACCGCAGCCCGGTGGTTGGCCGCACTGAATCGCAGCAAAAAGCACCCGATGCATCGCAGAGAAGACTCCACGCGTCGTCGCATTCGACACAATTTTCGAGCAGCGAAACCACCGTATGACGGACTTCCAGTCCGGCGGAACGCGCGACGGACAGGATGTCCGTCGTACGGCATGAAGGACCTTCCTCTCCCGAAATTCTATCTTTGACGTCGAAAACCGATATCCTTTATCGAGCGCATGTCAAATACCGCTTCATTTTCTAATCCGTTGAATGCCGAAGGGGAAAACCTTGTGACTAACTTCACTCTGAGAATATTTGTTATCGCCTTTGTGTTGTTTCCCCACGTTTGTAGCGCGTCCGACAAACTCAACATTTTGTTGATCACCGCCGACGACCTGGGAATCCAACTGTCGTGCTATGGCGATCCGATTGCCAAGACACCGAACATCGACGAACTGGCTCAGAACTCGGTCCGGTTTGAAACGGCGTACGTGAGCCAGGCGTCCTGCAGTCCGTCGCGTTCCACGATGTTCACAGGCTTGTACCCGCACGGTAATGGTCATTATGGATTGGCGAACGCCAACGTCGGGTTTCAGGTCCATCAGGAACTGTACGATGACTTGTTGCCCAATGCGCTCAAGCGGGCCGGCTACCGCACGGGCATCATCGGCAAATTGCACGTGAATCCGGAGGACAAATTTCAATTTGACATGCGGCAAGGCGATGGATTCGGGAGCCGACAGGTCAAGAAGCAACTGCAATATGCAAAGGATTTCGTGACCCAGTCAAACGATCAACCTTGGTTTCTGATGTTCAATCTGTTTGATCCGCACGTTGCCCGAGACCGGCTTCCCAATGGCGGACGAGGACCCCAGTACTTCCCCGACCAAGTTGAAGGATTGCCGGAATCGGTATTGACCGCCAGCGAAGTCCCGCCCTGGCCCTGGCAACAGATCGATTCGTCGGCACAACGCACCAAGATCGCCGGCTACTACAACTGCGTGCATCGGATCGACGCGGCGATCGGAATGCTGACGGACATGTTGCATGAAACAAATCATTGGGACGACACGCTGATCATCTTCTTGGGAGATCATGGACCACCCTTTGCTCGCGGAAAAACCAGTTGTTACGAAGCCGGCTTGCGCGTCCCGTTCTTGGCTCGCTGGCCGGGTGTCTCCCAGCCACATGTCTCGAAACGGCTGGTGGGAAGTGTGGACATCTATCCGACGATCTTGGACGCGGCGGGCGTCGAAAGGCCAAGGCGACTCCATGGACGCTCGCTACGGCCCGTTTTGGTTGCCTCGCAGTCCGCTGACTGGCGCAGGGCTTTGGTTGCGGAGTTCCACTTCCACGGCGGCTCGCCCTTTTTCCCAAGACGCGCCATTACCAATGGCCGTTTCAAGTTGATTCACAACCTTCGTGCCGGTGAGTTGTCAGCTTCACCGTCCATTGATGGTGACCAGGCCAACGTATTGGCTCAGCAGCTGGAGGCCGATCATCCGGCCAGGATAGCGATGGAGCGTCTTGAGGATCCACCGGAGTGGGAGTTGTACGATCTCAAGAATGACCCCAGCGAGTTTGTCGATCTGTCGAATGATCCCAAACTGGCCGAAGAGACACGTCGACTGAAACAGGCTTTACGCGATTGGCAGAAGCGCACGGATGACCCGTTTGCCGACGCCGAGTTCCGCGAAGACGTCGAAAAGAAGTACCGGAATTCGTCAAACTGAACGGTGAACGCATTGATCGTACGAGGGACTTCCAGTCCGTCCAAACACGCGACGAACAAGATGTCCGTCGTTCCACAGGTAGAATTGTCATCTGCCGGTGACGTGAACGAGCAATGACTACAATGAACCGATACGAAAATAGGTGTCGGATGAGTTTTCGAATGACAATCACAGAAGCACGTTTTCTCCGTCACGCATTTGCCGTGATCGTCCTGGGCATCTTGTGGTGCAGCCCTAGCATGTGCACGGCTCAGTCCGCGGATGATGAGGCGCTGGCTGAGCGCAAGGCCGACGCTGAAAAGTTCTTTCGTAGCCGTGTCACTCCGTTTATCAAAGCGTATTGCCTGGAGTGCCACCAGAACAGGCGACCGACGGAGGCCGGCCTCAGTTTTACTCCGGCGCTGGACACTCCGGGGCACGCTGCCTTCAGCGAGAAGTGGAAAAAGGCGGCCGCCAGGGTAAAGACGCACGATATGCCACCGGACGGTTTGGAGCAGCCCACCGATGAAGAACGTCAGATGTTCATAGAATGGCTCGACAAGGTTAAATATCTCAGTCCCAAAGATCCTGGAACGTTTGTTATCCGGCGTTTGACCAAAACCGAATACGGCAACACGCTGCGCGATCTGTTCGGAGTCGATCCGAAGATCGCCGACGGCTTGCCGGACGAGGTTAGTGGCGAAGGGTATCTCAATTCACTCTCACCGCTTCAGCTCGAACAATATCTCTCGATCGCCGAAGAAGTGTTGGACGAGATCCTACCCAACGACGGACTCTCAGTCCGTCGAGTACGAGATGCGACGGAGAAGGACGCGACAAAGAATGGCGTTCGTACTACAAACACACGTACGTCGGACCTCCAGTCCGACGAATCAGCCGACGGACAAGATGTCCATCGTACGGCAGAAAGATCTTCGTCCGCCGCCCATCCATTAGGATCCACTTCAGCAATGATTGATCGATCGTTGTTGATTGAAGCTCCCTCACCAAAGGATTCCCCTCGGGTAGCGGCACGAAAGGTCGCCGAATCATTGGCGAAGAAAGCTTACCGTCGACCGCCATCCGATGCCGAACTCAAGGTCCTCGTGAAAGTGTTCGACTTGGGACGACAAAACGAGCTCTCTTATCCTGCGGCTTTGCGTTTGATGCTCAAGGCGATGCTCGTTTCTCCTCAGTTCCTCTTCATCACTCCGGCTCAAGAATTTGATACCGAGGCTGAGATTGTTCCTCTTGACGACTATCAACTCGCCTCGCGTTTGTCGTATCTGCTGTGGGCCACGATGCCTGACGAGGAGCTGATGGCGCTGGCTGATTCCGGAAAGCTGCACAAGCCGACGATCCTGAAAACGCAAGTGAGCCGCATGCTGGAGGATCCTCGTTCACGAGCCCTCTTTGACGGTTTCGGTGCGCAGTGGCTTGGAGTTGGGGATTTGGACAACAAGACGTTTGATCCTAGTAAATTCCCCGAGATGACTGCTCAGATGCGCGCGGCGATGTATGACGAAGTACGTCTGTTCTTCGAGAGTATCGTACGCGAGAACCAAAGTATCGCTCGCTTTATCACTAGCGATTACACGTTCCTCAATGAAAGTCTGGCCTCCATCTACGGCCTGGGTAAAACGGTTACCGGCCCCGAGATGCGCAAGGTCCAGTTGACCGATGACAATCGAGGGGGGATTTTGGGCATGCCTGGAGTTCTTGCGGCGACGTCCTTTCCCAATCGAACCAGTCCCGTCATTCGAGGCGTGTGGGTGCTTGAACAAGTGCTCGGTGACCATGTGCCATCTGCCCCGCCAGACGTTCCGGCATTGGAGAAACAGGACCAGCAGTCGGTTGCCAATCTAACCCTGCGCAAGCGCACCGAGCTGCACCGCACGGATCCTGTCTGTGCCAATTGCCATCAGTTACTCGACCCGATCGGGTTTGGTCTGGAGAACTTTGATGCCATCGGCCGCTGGCGTGATCAGGACGATAACGGTGAGCCGATCGATGCCTCGGGTGAGCTTCCAGATGGAAGTCGTTTTTCGAGCCCCCAAGAATTGAAGGCCATGATCGCCGGTCGCCTCGATGACTTTTCACGAAATCTAGTAGAGAAAATGTTAGCCTATGCCTTATGCCGAAGGCTGGAAGGCTATGACGAAATTGTGGTGGATGATTTGATGCAGGAGATCGCTCAGGATGGCTACCGCATGCAGACGCTCGTCACTGCGGTCGTTACCAGCTATCCCTTCACGCATCGTCGAACCGAGCAATAGGCATCCGGCAAGTTGTAGCGGAATCGAAACCAACCGCTGCTCAACATAAAGGTCGTCCAATGAGTAAGAACACAACCGTTGATCGTCGAATCTGCCTGAAAGGCGTGGGAGCCGCGCTTGCTTTGCCGCTGTTGGATGCCATGGGCTGGGCGGAAGCAAGCGAGAAGAAGGCGTACAAACCGCCGGTCCGACTGGGGTTCATGTACATGCCGCATGGCGTGATCATGGATCAGTTCTGGCCCACCGATGCGGATAGTTTCCTGGCGGCACCGCCACCGGCACTCGATTCCCTGCGGCCCGTGCTTGATCAATGCCTGATGATGAAGGGCATCGCGGGAGTTCCCAACGGTCCGTACAAAGGCGCGCCTCACGCACTCGAACTCTCGACATGGCTCACGGCTGCGTTGCCGGACCCAGACAAGCGGGACGAGATCAGCATCTCGATCTCTGCCGATCAGATTGCCGCGGGTGCCCTCGGAGCGTTCACAACACTGCCCTCGCTGGAACTTGCCACGATGCCTCAAACGTGGAAGGAAAACCAGGCAGGGCTGAACGAGGCCTATTACTCGCACTGCAGCTTCCGCTCTCCGACCCAGGCAGTCCCCGCCGAGACCAATCCACGCAATGTGCTCAATCGCTTGTTCAACAAGAAGGAACAACGCAGCGGGCCTGCATCGGGAGGAATGGATCCTTTGGACCGCAACATGTTGGATTTGGTCCTTAGCGGCGCACGGGATCTGCGACGCACTTTATCACCGACCGACCAGCGCAAGCTCGACGAGTACTTGGACAGCGTTCGTTCGGTGGAACGGCGGATTGCCGCTATTGAATTGCGCCAAAAAGAGGTGGCCATGGAGAAGGCGGGCGTCCGATCCAGCCGACGCCACGAATCCGATTCCCCGCCCATCGAGATCAAAATTCCCGAGGGAGACAAGCGTAGTGAGTACATGCAGGTGATGTGTGATCTGAACGTGCTGGCATTTCAGACCGACACAACCCGCGTCTGCACCTACATTGGCTCGACGCCGAACGGTGTGTCTTATCCGGAACTCGGATTCAACGACCAACACCATTCGACGACTCACCACAACAACGATCCTGAGAAGGTCAGAAAAGTGGCCGCCATTACGGCGTTCAACATCGAGCAGTTCGCCTACATGGTAAAGAAGATGCACAGCTTGCGAGAAGGCGACGGGACGCTGTTGGACAACTGCATCATGCTGTGGGGTTCTGGCCTTGAAAACGGCGACAAACACACCCGAGACAACCTGCCCTTCATCCTGGCTGGTCGCGGAGGCGGTTCGATCAACACGGGCCGCTTCCTAACGGATGTGAACGGAAATCAGGGCGACTTGCTAACCACCTTACTGACTTGTGCCGGGATACCGCTGGACCGTCCCGTTGGGATTGCAACCAAACAAATCAAAGAGATCGCCTCTGATGCGACATCGAGGAGTTGAACACGATGAAGAACTGTTTCTTACTTGGTCTGCTGGCCTGCTTGTTCGCCGCGCCATGCTCGGTTGCTGCCGAGCCGACCCGGGTATTGATCGTCGTTGGTCCGAGCACGCATCCGCCGGGGTCACACGAAGTCGCTGCCGGGGGACGGTTGTTGCAGCATAGCCTGGAGAATATGTCGAACGTTTCGGACGTCGCAGCGGAGGTTGTGTATGAGTGGCCGAAGGATCAGTCGCGTTTGAAATCGGTCAGCACGATTGTGTTTATCGGCGATACGTTTCCGCCTCAGCGATTACCCGAATCGGACACGATTCTTGCACAGCTTGACACGGTAATGGCTCGTGGATGTGGCATTGTTTGTGTGCACTATGCAACCGGCTTGATGGGGCACGATGTTGGGCAGGCGGGTGAGCATCCGCTGCTCGGTTGGCTCGGTGGCTATTTTGCAAACAAGTCATGCCCGCATCATCAAAGCATCGCCAAAATCTACCCTTCCGCCACGATCACGCCGGCGACTCCGGAACATCCGATCTCACGTGGTTGGAACGAGTTTACGTTGCATGATGAACCCTACATCAACAACTATTTCGGAGCCGACCAGAATCGACTGGCCGCGAATGTGACGGCCCTGGCCACATCCATGTTGCCGCCGGATTCACCCAAGAATGAAACGGTCGCCTGGTGTGTCGAGCGTCCCGATAGCGGTCGAGGTTTTGGGATCGTGATGCCCCATTTCTACAAGAACTGGGCGTTGGAAGATTTGCGACGATTCATCCTCAACGGAATTGTCTGGACCGCCAAGCGTGACGTTCCCGACGGCGGAGTGCAAACAACGCTGCCAGACCTCACCACGTTTTCGCCGGCGGCGGTTGAGTTCTCTGAGGCGCCCAAGAAATTGGCGAGGCGGATCGTGCAGTCCGCGGGAGGCAAAGCGAATCTGCTGAGTCGGTTTGCCATTCAGGAGCGATTGAATGTCAGTGACGATCTGGCAAAACCGGGTAAGCCTCGCGAGTCTGTTTTCGATGGCCACGAGGACTGGTGGTTTCGTGGAGGCAAGGGCGACTGGAAGAAAAAGAAAGACGAACCGGCCACGGAACTCGTATGGGCATGGACACTGCAGGCACTCGTCGATGAAAAGTCGAAGCTGAAAGTGTTGCCGGAAATCGACGAAGCCGGACGAACGTTGGTTGGATTACAAATTGGCGAGTCGATCACGCCGGCAATGGACGTCTACTTTGACAAGACGAACCTGCAGCTCGTGCGAATCGATTGGCGAAAGGACATCAATCGATTCAGTGACTGGAGGGAGCATGACGGGGTGAAGTATCCAGCCAAGTGCATCGGATATCGCAAAGCAACCGGCAAGCCATGGTTTGTCAGTGAGATTACTGAGCTACATCGCCTCAAAGAAATTCCTAGCGACTTGCCATGACTTCGCGATGCTACAAGTTTCGAATTGCGAAGCGTTCTCTCTACCATGCTCAGTCAACCGCCGGCCGATTCCTGAAGTCGGGCAACGGTTTTACGACGCGGATCCCTCAGCTTCCGGCCGAAGGTCAACTCGGCGACTTCGAGTAGCCCCTTAACGAATTCCCCACGATGAAATAGGATCGTTGGTTTGCGGTTGCTCTTTGGTGCTTGGAGCACAGGAAGGAGTTGCGCTGATTTTCATCACTCCGACTTGTTCTTCGTCAGGACATTACGGCTTTCCCCGTCTACTGAGGCCTTGTACGACTTCTGCAATGCAAGCTCCTTGGCGGGTCGGGTGGGATGGAGAGCTGCAGGCTGTCCCAGTCGAGCGTCAGACGATGATTGTCGAAGGTGCTTTCGAGGTTAGCGAAGGATGTCGATTCGGTTCCGGTATCGACTGCGAGCGCGATCCTGACGACGATGTCGGTGAAGCCAAGCAGGTCGAAAGTCTTCACGCCTCCCGCATGCAGCACCAGATCGAGGGTCTTGCGCTCCTTGAGCGGGCGCCCCATTTTCACTTCGATCTGGTTTCCGTCGAAGAGAGCCAACGGCACATGGATACGGAAGGTGAGTTCGCCCGAGACGACTTCGGCGATGCCTGCGTCCTTGTCGATGATGACGAGTGTCGCGTCCTTCCCGATCCCGATGAATTCAAATCGCAGACGCAGGTCCTTCGCGCGGAAGGTGCCCTTGATGCGGTCAAAAAACCAACGGGTGTCGCTGCCGTTGGTGGCGATGTTCACCGCGTGGAGTGCGCGGCCTTGCTTTTGCACGCCGAAATGCTGCGGGGCGCAGAAGGGAATCTTGTCCTTGTAGAACTGCAGGATCATGGCACCCGCGTTTCCCGGCGTGCCCCAGTGAGTCATGATGCCACGGCGGTCGGCGGCGAAGTGGCCGCGGTTGGCCGTGCCCAGGGCGAACTTCGGATGCAGCCAGGTGGTGCCGATGGTGTTGGTGACGAAACCATCTCGATTCCTGTAATCGTCCGGTAGAAATCTGCGGCTGACCGGCGTCAGTGAAGAGTAGGATAGGACAACTTCCTTCAACCCAGAGTACGACATGCAACACTACCTCTGCGCCATTCGTGACGAGCGGCAAAAACGTTCTATTTGTACGACGAACTTCCAGTCCTTCGAGTACAAGACGCGACGAACAAGGATGTCCGTCGTACAGAAAGTGAATTCGAATCTGCTGCTTGCCTTACTGATTCTGTGGACCAGCTCGATTGCTGGTGCCGAGCCGCTGCCGACGAACGAAGCGGGTGTAATCAAATACCTGTCTGCCAAAGGCGTTGACATCAAGACGGATGGCGACGGTCATGCAGTACGCCTGATGTCTTCAGGCAAACCGACGCTGACTGCCGACGAATACCAACTCATCGGCCTGCTCACGCATCTGGAACAGATGGGACTGAACGCCGCCCCACTGGCGGACGACGAGTGGCAGTTTCTCAAGTCGCTGCCGAAATTGAAGTCGCTGTCGATCTGGCACGGCAAAGGCTTTGCGACGCTCGAACCGTTTTCCAACCTGCCGGTTGAGTCGCTGACGATTGGCGGCTGCATGGGACTGCGTGACTTGAACAAGGACGACGCCGCGAAGCAGCGCGACGCAATCACGACGCTGCACAGTCTGTCGAATCTGACGCGAGGCAACTGGTATCACTCACCACTGATTCCTGACGATGCGCATCTCGCACACATTGCGAGACAGTTTCCCAAACTCGAAAGCCTTCGCCTCGACTTCGCCGCACCACGTGGTTCGGAAACGACGATCACACCGGACGGACTTGCCGCCCTGCAGAATCTACCGCTGACGGTGCTGAGTCTGGAAAACGCGGGCAGTTTTACCGCCGAACACCTCAAGTCAATCGCTGGCATCAAAACTCTGAAGTCTTTGCTAGTTGATGCCCGCAGAAAACCAGCACCGACGGAAGCCCTGAATCAATTCAAAAAACTGCGACCCAGCGTGGATGTCGTCGTTGCCGGCCCCGATGCCAAAGGACCACCGACTGAGAAGCGATAGGCTTCACGCAATGCAGTATTCTCGAATCGGACACGTGAGGTTTCGGATATTCGCTTTGCTTGTCTTATTCCCTTTCGTTGCTGCGCCGCACACGTGGGGCAGCGAACCGCCGACCTCCGCGGACGCCGAACTTTCCGCCCAAGGCGTGGGTGCGGCAGCGAAGACTGATGCCAGCGAAGCAGCAGGTTCCATCGACACAAACGATCTTGGAGCGGCGCCGACCGCCGAAAATTTTAAGCAGGCCTCCGATTACTCGGCACGCGATCGGAGTGCCGGCGTTGCGCGAGCCGGGCGCGGTATTCCAATATGGCCGGTGCTGGCCGACCGCCTCAGCTTCCCACGATCAAACAATGATCCATCGGTGCTTTCGTGGTGTTGTCCTATCGCACCCGAATTGAATGACGCACGCCCCGCCGTTTTCGTTGAGAAAATGCGAATCGTGGGCGACTTCATCTCAGTCCGAATCAACCCAGGAAAACCCGGAGAGTTGTCACGAAGAGTGTTGCTCTCGCTGTACTCTTCTCGATCTGCGAATTGGCCCTGCCGGCCAGTTCGCAGCATGAGAGTCTCCAACCGCGGTTGATGCCGTGCGAGTTCGCGGACAACCAAGCTGTGAGATGGGTGGTTCATTCTTCATTCATTGGGATGTGTTCAGCCTCCAATGAGCAAATGTTCTTTACCGGCCCAACGTCAGCATTGAAACTCAGACGCCCGCGAAAACAATTCACATGCTTTCAGTTTGGCGTGGATGCAGCCACCTTTTCCGACGAATGCTGTAGACCAGACGTCATGAGTTCGTCTCACCAGTTCGTCTAGCGACAACGTATGTCGTGGCTGGCTAAAAATGTTCTCATTCAACATTCCGACCAAGATGTTGCGCTCAAGGACCTCTCATATCGTTGCGCGGTCCAATGCCGATGTGGACGTTTCTATTGGTCTGTTCGATCGTTGCTCCAGTAGCCCCTGAAAATCTTCAACGGGTTGGCAGCGTGGGGGTCGGTACCCTTCGGGGCGGCTTTCCATTGCCAGAAATCATTGAACAAAGTGGCAGGATCAGGAGTGGGGCGATCATTCCAGTAGGCGCGGTCGTGCGCGACAATGCGGGCACGAGACTGCTGCCACTCTGCGATGACTTCTCTGAACCACGCATCGTGTTTCTCGGTCAGGGACTTCACGATCACGGGATGCTTGGCGGCGACATCGTGCCGCTCGGCAGGATCGGTGTCGAGATCGTAGAGCCGCGGCGGTGGCTGGGCGGCAGTTGTGGATGGATCGAG
The DNA here is from genome assembly GCA_963767665.1 of Pirellulaceae bacterium. Taxonomy (GTDB): domain Bacteria; phylum Planctomycetota; class Planctomycetia; order Pirellulales; family Pirellulaceae; genus Rubripirellula. The sequence continues at coordinate 48,565 of CAVYFC010000008.1, read as the reverse complement.
CTGCCGGTCGAGCGGCATCTCCCAATGCCGACAGACGATGCCGCGGAGGTAGGAGGGATTGTCTCGGGCGGAGTCTTTTTTGAGTGAAGCGGCGTCCCCAGGCCAATCGAGCTTCCAGCGGCCTTCACGGACGGCGGCGTTCGCATGCTGGACGGGAGCGTAACGATTGCGCTGAAACAGGAGCGTACGTTGCATCAGTTCGGGCGTTGGTTCGCCCATCAGCAGCGGCATCAGATTGAGGCCGTCGGATGGCTTGGCACCATCGGGTACGCCCTGATCGGCGAGGCTGTAGAGAGTCGGCAGCCAGTCACAGCCGTGGACCGGTGTGTCCACGATCCGAGCGCCTGGGATACGCCCCGGCCAGGCGACGATTCCGGGCACGCGGACGCCGCCTTCGAGCACATCCTGCTTCGCGCCTGAGAAGACGCCATTGAAACGTCGCTGCGAGCCGAGCTGCGGATCGCGCCCGAGCACGGGACCGTTGTCGCTGGTGAACACGATCAAGGTGCATTCCCAGAGGTCTTCGTCTTGGAGCGTCTGAAACACGCGGGCCAATCCGGCGTCCATCGCTTCGATCATGGCATAGGTAACGGCGACGGCTTCGCTGGCATCTTTGTCGAGACGCTGCCGGTATTTCTGTACGAGTGGTTCGGGGGCTTGTAACGGACCGTGCGGCGCATGGCTGCGCGAGGAACAAGGCGAAGGGCCGGGCCTTGTATTCGCGAATGAAGCGAATGGCCTCGTCATTGAGCGCATCGGTCAGGTAGCGTCCGTCGTTTGGTTCGTCGGTGTCGTTGCGCAGCAAGTTCCACCTCCAGTAATCCTGGCCGCCGTTGGCAAAGCCGTAGAACAGATCGAAGCCGCGCCGATGCGGTAGATAGTCACGGCAATAAACCCCGTTGTGCCATTTGCCGATCAGTGCGGTCGCATAGCCAGCGTGACGAAAATAGTCGCCGAAGGTTTTCTCCGACAAATCAAGACGGTCGAGCCCGCGATTGCTCGGCACATCAACAGCGCCAGTGCGGTGATTGAAGCGTCCCGTGAGATATCCGGCCCGCGCCGGAGCGCAGAGCGGTGAAGGCGAGTAGTGAGCCGTCAGACGCACGCCCCGTCGTGCCAGTGCATCAAGCGCGGGCGTGTCCACGACTTGATTGCCATAGCAACGCAGATCGCCCCAACCGAGATCGTCGGCAAGGATGAATAGGATGTTGGGCTTCCTCGTATCGGCAGCGTGTAGCGGGGCGAGCGGGGCGAGCAGGATGGCGATGATCAGTGCATGAGTGTGTTTCATTTCGCCGTCCTCAGGTTCAGCTTCACATGCTTCAAATCCATCACCTGTGTGCCGGCCATGGTGAGCGGTTCAAGCGTCAGTCTGGTCGGACCTTTCGGCAGTCTGAGCACGCCGACATTCCACGTGGTCCACTCGCGGTTGCGGTATCGCGTCTTCCCATATTCATCGCGGTGCGGCAGCGGAATTTCCGGAGCGGGTGCAGCCGGGATGACCGTGCTCAATACCGCATCGCCAACGCTGATGCGCAGCGCAAGAGCCGGCATCCGCAGGCGGACAGGCGAGGGCGAGTTCGATGTCGTAGTCACCTGCAGAGGCGGCTTCGATGTCGAACCAGACTTTCCCCTTGACGTCCGTCCAGCCGGTCAGCCAGTCGTTGGCGAATCCGGGGCCACTGGCAAACTGGAGGGGTTTGTCGAAGAATGCCTGTGGCGCGTGCAGCTCGACGGGATTGTGCTGCGCATGGCCAACGGGCAATGGAAAACGCCGCAGGCCATCTTGTGAGATGTCGGCAAACCAAGCGTCGTATTGTTCGCTGAGTTGCCTCACGATGTCGGGGTGCTCGGTGGCGATGTTCTTCTTCTCGCCGGGATCGTTCTCCATGTCGTAGAGCTGCCAGGATGTGGCGCTGGCATCGTTGGCCTTGGCATTGGAGCCGCCGGCCGGACCCTTGATTTCCCGGACAAGGCGATAGCGCTGGGTGCGCACGGCTCCGGGGAACTTGTTGGCTTCGTCAATCGGATTGTGCGTGAACAAGGTACGCTCGGGCCAGACGCTGTCGGCTCTTTCCAAAAGCGGCCGCAGTGTGATGCCGTCCACCTTGGGTCCCTCTGGTGCCTTCACGCCGCAGAGATCGAGCAGTGTGGGAAAGAGGTCAATGTGGGAAACGATGGGCTTCACGACATGTGGCTTCCATTTTGCGGCAGGCCAGCGCACGAAGAGCGGCACGCGACTGCCGCCCTCGTGCACGCTCGTTTTCCCACCGCGCATACCAGCGTTGTAGGTCTTCACCCCCGCCGTGCCGCCGTTGTCGGTCAGGAATACCACGATCGTGTTCTCCGCGAGCTTCCGTTCCTCCAGGTGCGCGAGCAGACGGCCCACGTTGTCATCGATGTTCTCGCACATGCCGTAAAACGCGGCTAGCTTGTCGTCGAAGCCCTTCGAGTGGAACTTGTCGAAGTATTTTTCCGGCACCTGATACGGCGAATGTGGTGAGTTGTAGCTGAGGTAACAAAAAAACGACTGCGCCTCGTTTGCACTGATGAACTTCATCGCTTCATCGGTCAACACGTCGCTAATGTAGCCCCGTGTTTGCTCGGACTGAGAACCGCGCAGAAGCACCGAGTCAAAGTAGTTGTTCCAATGCCCGTTGTTAAAACCGAATGCCTGATCGAAGCCCTGCCCCTGTGGCGTGAACGGATACTGCTCTCCGTTGTGCCACTTGCCAAGGCAGGCCGAGCGATAGCCTCCTTCGCGAAACGCCTCCGCCATCGTCACCTCGGATGGCCTCATGGCTTCTGCGTTGTGCGTGACCCCGTGGCAACCCGTGCGAAGCGGCCAACGCCCTGTGAGCAAGGCCGCGCGTGTGGGTGCGCAAAACGAGTTCACATAGAAGCGATCAAACCGCACGCTCTCCGCGCCGAGCTTGTCGATGTGCGGCGTTTGCAGATGCGCGTTCCCGTGAATGGAGAAATCGCCGTAGCCCTGGTCATCGGTGATGAGGAGCAGGACATTGGGTTTGCTCGCATCGGCGGCATGCAGCGGGGGGGACAGGGCGAACAGGAGGGCGATGATGAGTGCAACTCGATGGTTCATTTGGGTTTCTTTCCGGCTTTGTCGAGGAGTGTGATCCAGGCGCCGACGCAGTGGTCGTTATCGTGGAATGTTCGACCTGCCACTCCCTTGGTATCACTCACGCCAGTATGTCGGTTAGCACGTGGCCATGCACATCGGTCAGGCGGCGGTCCACGCCGTCGTGGCGGACGGTCAACCGAGTGTGGTCGATGCCCAACTGATTGAGGATCGTCGCGTGGATGTCGTAGACCTGCGTGGGATGGTCGCGGTCCAGAGGTTTGTATCCCCATTGGTCCGACTCGCCGTGGGTGACTCCGCCTTTGATGCCACCACCGCACAACCAGTTCGTAAAAACGTACGGGTTGTGATCGCGACCTTTGCCGGCCTGAGTGCTGGGCATGCGGCCGAATTCGGTGGTCCATAGGATCAGTGTGTCTTCCAGCAGACCTCGCTGCTTGAGGTCTTTGATCAACGCTGCAGTCCCGGTCGCCATGCCCCGAGCCAGTGGTCCGTGGTCGCGGGCGATGTCTTCGTGGCTGTCCCAGTTGCGGCGTGGGAAACCGTTATCGTTGCCCGACCAGATTTGCACGAATCGCACACCGCGTTCGAGCAGTCGCCGCGCCGTCAGGCATTTGCGGCCAAAGTACTCCACTTCTTCCGGGGCATTGATTTCGGACGGATAAGCTGCGCCGGCTCGCTCGAGTCCGTACATTTTCAACACGTGCTTGGGCTCATTGGAGATATCCAAGGCCTCCGGCGCACTGAGCTGCATCGCTGCTGCCAGTTCGTATGATCGAACACGAGCATCCAGCCGCGAATCCCCAGGCCGCTGCTGCTGATAGCGCCGATTGATTCGACCCAGCATGGCCAGTCCGGCGGCATCACTGGCCTGGGTGGCAAATTCGGCGTGCGGCAACAGATCTTCAATCGGATTGTCCCGCTGTGGAAAGGCGGCGGTTCCCTGGGCACTAGCTGGCAAGAACGCCGAACTCCAGTTCTTCGGCCCGTTGCTGGCGTAGCCGCGGTGATCGGGAAGCACCACAAACGTCGGCAGGTTGTCGTTGATCGAACCAAGCGCATAGCTGACCCATGCTCCCATGCCAGGAAAGCCGGGTCGCTGAAACCCGGTTGCCTGCAGATAGGTCGCCTGCGAATGGACCCCGGTCTTGCCAACCATGTTATGAATGAACGCCAGGTCATCCACACATTCACCCAGAGGCGCAACCACGTCACTAAGCATCTTGCCTGACTCGCCATAGGGAGCAAATCGGAAGGGCGACTTCATCCAAGGCCCCAGACCGTTCTGAAACGTCTCGACATGTTCGCCGAAGTCGGATGCTTCTCCGTGATGCTTCTCCAGCAGCGGCTTGTAATCCCAGAGGTCGAGATGACTGGCCGCTCCAGCCATGAAGAGCTGGACAACTCGTTTGACCCGCGGCGGATGATGGAGTGTTTGCAACGCTGCCGAATCAGCCGCCGTCGACTCCTGATGCAGCATTGAAGCCAGCGCGAAGCGCCAAAGCCGTTCCCGGTCTGCGAAAGAAAGTGGCGTCGGTTGATCATTGTGTCAAATCTCCAGTCGCTCAGGCAGCCTTGGTCGTTGTCGATCGTTGAACGGCCTGTCGCAGGCGTCAGTGTTCAAGTGATGACAGAAAAGCAATCGCCTGCGGCTTGCCGATCAGCGAATCAGTTCAATCCAAATACACAAACTCGCTCAGGTTAAACAGAAAGCGGCACAGGTTGACCAAACCGTGTTGTCGAGCGAATTCGATGAACTCTCGATGTTCCTCCGGTTCCGGATGTCGCTGAGTTGTCAGTTGCATGGCAAGATCAATCTGATCTTCCAGCGTTGCAGTCTGCTGCTCAAGTCGTCGTGCGAAGCGTTCTGCCATGACCAGATTGAACCGGTTGTTGAGCAGCGACAGCGCCTGCAGCGACGTCAATGTTTCGTTCCGCCGAGGAGTGCTTTGCGACGAATCGGCACAGTCAAGTGTGGTCATCCAGGGGTTAGGCTGTGAGCGTACGATGAAGCGATAGATGGTGCGCCGATGTGAAGCCGGATCGGTCGGATCGAACTTGTGGTACTCGTAGTGTGGCGAATGTTGTGGGTGTTCAAGTTCGAAGAGATAGAAGCCCGGACCACCCGCCGAGCTATCCAGTGCACCACTGACTGAGAGAATGGAATCGCGTATTTCTTCGGCTTCCAAACGTCGCCGATTCATTCTCCAAAGATATTGATTGCTGCCGTCGATCGCCGCGTGTGCTTCGTTGTTCTCCGAGGATTGCCGGTAAACGCTGCTGGTCACGATGAGCCGATGCAGTGCTTTCAACGATTGTCCACCATCGCGAAAATCGCTGGCCAGCCAGTCGAGCAACTCGGGATGAGTCGGTTCGGCTCCCATCCGTCCGAAGTCGTTCGGCGTGGCGACGATGCCCTGTCCGAAGTGATACTGCCAGATGCGATTAACAATCGAGCGCCAGACCAGCGGGTGATCCGGTCGCGTCAGCCAGCGTGCCAGCTCCGCCCGACGCTGTGACTCGGAAAGACCGCTGTCGAGTTGCCAGTCTGCGTGCAACGGAACAGGAAGAACACCCGGTGCCACTTCATCACCCGGACGCTGAACCTCACCGCGCTGCAGGACATGAATCGGCCGAGGCTTGCCCTCGGTCGGCTTGAAATTGTCTTGTGGTGCGAAGTGCGTTGCCGCCGCATAAACCATCTTTCCCGACGGAAGCGCCTTGAACGCCGTTTCCGCTTCGGCAATGGATGCTGTCAGTGTCTCGCGACGCTCGACTCGCTGCGGAGTCTCAAGCTTCGCGAGGAGCGTTTGGAGTTCCTCGCTCAGCTCCGTCAATTGTTGATCGAGCGCGGAGTCACCCCCCTGCGCCACTTGCCATCGACAAGATTCGACTTCTGCCAGCGAACAGGCGCGTCGATCGAATCGAGCGCAGTCACGGTTGCCTCTTTCGCCAAGTTGATTCTTTGACCCTCCGAACCGCGAATGTCCAATTCGGCAAGCGCCAGCATGAAATCGTTCTTTCGTTCGGCGAGTTGCGTTGCCGTGACGCGAACGCGGTGAATCTGTTCCGCACGGCATTCGATCTCCACCGGGATCAGGCCCGGATTGGGAAAGTCGCTCTGCGTGTGGTCGGCAATCGTGGTCCACTCGACCTTGCCGTTGTTTCTCGTGTCGCTTGCCACTTCAACTTTGAAACGCACCGGAAACCCGAACCCGGCGCCAATGCCTGCGAACTCATCGTGACAGGCGTGCAGCACAACTCGCGACACATCGGTCGGCTGTCCCAGTGTTGCCTCAACCCACTTGACCGAGTCACGCGTTTTAGCAATCGCGCTATGATAACCGTAGGCCGGATCTTTCCGGACCTGCTGCTGTTTCTGTAACTCTGCCAGTTGAGTCCGCAGTCCAGCCAGGTGCTGACCACCCGAGTCGCTGATCTCTTTCTGCAAGTCGGCCAGTTCTGCTTTCAGGTCCCTCACGCGGGAATCGAGTCGACGGCGCTGAGATTCCACTTCCGGATCCAAATCGTACGGTCGTTCGGCCCGATCCACGGCGGCAAAGATGGATTGCAATCCGTAATAGTGTTGCTGAGTAAATGGGTCGAACTTGTGGTGATGACACCTGGCGCATTGGATTGTCACGCTGCAAAACGTGTTCAGCGTGTTGCTGACCATGTCGTCGCGGTCGAGGTTTCTGGCCACCTTGCCGTCAATCTTCGACTCAGGCACTTCGACGTGCCCAATGAAATCCCATGGCCCAGCCGCGATGAAACCCAGTCCCAGAATTCCATCGGGTTCGCCCGGAAAGAGGGCATCTCCGGCGATCTGTTCCTGAACAAAGCGAGCATACGGCTTGTCTTCATTGAACGAACGGATCACGTAGTCGCGGTAGGGCCATGCATTGGAACGAAGCTTGTCCTTATCGTAGCCACACGTGTCAGCGTACTTGACCACGTCCAGCCAGTGCCGCGCCCAGCGTTCGCCGTAGTGCGTTGAATCCAGCAGCCGATCGACGAGCCGCTCATAGGCCCGCGGATTCGGATCACGGACGAAAGCCTGAGTCTCTTCCGGAGTGGGTGGCAGACCGATCAGATCGAAGCTCAATCGGCGAATCAGCGTGCGACGATCGGCTTCTGCAGCGTGTGTGAGCCCCTTGTCCTGCAATCGCTTGAGGATGAATGCGTCAATCGGGGTCCGCACCCATGGATCGTCCCAACGGGGGACGTCGGGGTGTTTGACCGGCTTGAACGACCACCAGTCAAAGTCATTGACCAGAGCTTCTTCAAGTCGCAATCCCTCGGGCCACACTGCGCCGGCGCTAATCCAGTCCCAAACGAGACGCACTTCCTCAGCAGAAAGTGGATCGGCGTCTTTGGGCATCGCCGCCTTGCCGTTTGCCGGAGTGATCAGATCGAGCAGGTGACTCCCCTCCGGGTCACCTGGCTCGATATAGCCGTCCGCCAGCGCGTTCTTCACCGTTTGCAGGGAGAAGTCCCCTTCGCGTTGCCGATCGTTGTGGCAACTCACGCAGCGACGTTCCAGGATTGGAGCAATGCGTTGAAACCAGTCCTCGGCCCGGGTACTCGTGGCCCCGATGCCCAGGCCGCCTGAAACCAGAACGACGATAAGAATGACTTTCCCAATCATGAACTCTCTCGCCAACAGGAATAAGGACCCGCCAGGTGGGAAGAAATCGACCGACTTCCCAAGCTGACGGGTTACAGGGCTGTTTCCCGATGCACGACGATTTGGTACGAGGACAGAGCACCAATTGTCGCGCCGGTGGAAATTTCCGCATCGCTCGATCAACGGCAAGCAGCATCGAGTGTTTTGGAGGTATCAATTCAGAGCCCGTCTCGCCATCAATCTTAGCAGAGCAGGAATCCAACAAGTCGCCAAAGGGAATGACAGGCCCGCGAGATGACGGAAGCCACACCGATCGACCCTGAGCTTTACGAGCAGTTTCTCAAGCTGTTTACGTGAACTCCATCGCGGCGATGACCGTCTAGCGTGAGGCCATCGACGGTGAATTCGCGCGCGTTGCCAAAGTGAATTGCAAGCGGCTTGCTCTGCCTGACCATGACGTTTTTCACACTCACCTGAGGGACCATACTCACCTGAGGGACCACACTCACCTGAGGGACCACACCCACCTGAGGGACACAGCGGAGTAGGATCACACCGTGCGTGCCGAAGACTGGACTTTTCTTCGCGGACCCGCCTCGCAGGGTGCCATTCACTTTGGATCGGGTGGTGGCCAGCGTCGTCCAGATGCCGCCCTCGATGTGGATATCGGTATCCGGCTTCGTGTCCTCAGGCACAGGTCGATCGGCAAACCCGACGACATTTTCATTGCGAACCATGCAGGTGTTGCAGCCCGGCTTCAGTCGAATCTCGGTGTCGGCATCCGCCGTGAGCTTCTGGCTGGACTTCAGGACAAGCGGGTCGACGAGGTAGTAAGTCTGCTCGCGCTTCGGCAGATGAACGGCGCTGTCTTTGTCGAGTGCCGCTAAAATGGCGTCGTTCCAAATCTCGGCAGTGACTTCGCGTGCCTCCATCACGCCCGAAGCCCTTGGCCATTTCTCAGTCCAGGTATCCGTGCGGCCAGGTGTTTGAAAGCAGACAGCTTTCCGTCCGAATCGTCGTGCCTCCCGATCGGAAGGGATATCTTGAAAGTTGCAAACGCGGCTCGAATCCAGTCACCGCGCGTGGCTGCTCCAACGGGAACGGGCAGGCCGTGTTTCTTCACCAACGCGGTCCAACGCTTCCTCAATGCCTCATCGAGTGGCTGGTCGGCTCTGGCAGCGTGGCCGGAAATCGCTTTGAAATACTGACTGACGATGTGTTCGCCGCGCGAGCCCGGTTTCTCGAGTGCTGGCTCGAGCCCGTGAAAGCCGCCGAGGCTGCCCCACCACTGTACCGCGATGAAATCGGGGTGGCTCGGCGGCACATCGCTGACGTGGATCGTGGCTCCCCCGCGTGACCACACCCGCCGTTGCAACGCTTCGACGTCAACCTGATGCACAGGGATTTCATCATCCAGCGCCATGCCCGCGGGCGTCGCGCCATCAACGACAACTTCCGGTGATTCAGAGGAGTGATCAGCAGCGTGCAGCGCCGCCAGTGGCACGAGCAGCGGGGCAATGATGAAAGCTAGGATGTGTTTCATGGTTCGCATTAGTTTCATCGGATGGACAGAGGCACGGCCCACTTACCGATGAGGATGGTTTCACCGGCGACGCAATCCTTTTGGTAGAGCGTGCAGAAGTTGCTCGGACTGTTGCCGAAGAGACGCACCTCGGGAAGGGTGACTTTTTCGAAGCCCTGGTCCATGAGAGCCTGCGTTTGGCTGTCGTCATTTCGGTCGGGTGCGGGCGTGAGGCAATGGACCGTGCCGGCACGCTGGCAGGTCAGCGTCTTCTTGCCGTTCATTGCGATGGGCAGGAAGTCCGCGTTCTTTAACGCCTCGGGCACTTCAGCGGTGATGTAGGCGCGGTCGGTGAACAGCTTCACTCCGGGCGCAAACCGCTGCGTCTGACTGTCTCCGCTGGTGAGCGTGCCGGGGTTCTCCGTCCGCATTGGCTCGCCATTGCGGTTGTCGTTCACGGGTTCCTGCATCAACACTTTCTCCTGACCTCCGCTGGATTTGCTCACGAGTTGGCGCAGTCGCACCGCATCGCTGACCGGCTTGCCTGCGGCGACATCTTCTTCACGGAAGGTCGCCATGAGGATGTTGCGGTCGGCGACACGGTTGTAGTCGTAGATGATGCGGATACGTCCATCGGGCGTCTGCTGGCCGTCGGGGTAGGACACGCCGAGACGTTCATCGAGCATCAGGCCGCCGGTCCATGTGTGGCCGTCATCTTTGGAAAGGTAGGCGGTGAGATGCGAGCGGCTGGTGCGCTTGTCGAGCGGGCCATGTTTGACGAGCAGCAGATTGCCCGATGCGAGGCGACGAATGAAGAATCGCGAGGGCGTGTGCAGGATCGCGGATGGTTTCAACTCGGGCCAGGTTTTGCCGCGGTCCGTGCTCACGCTTTCGCCGAGACCATACTTCGTGCGCGCCAGCAGCCAAAGAGAGCCGTCCATTCTCTCAACGAACATGTGCTCATCGAACTGTCGGTCGGCCAGCGGCACGTTGCAACCGCCGCGCAGCGTCCACGTTTTGCCCGCGTCGGTGGAGACGATCATCTGGGCGCTATGGTCGTGCTCGCGCCATTTCGAGATCGGCAGCACCCATTCGCCGGAGGAGAGCGTGAGCGGCTTGCACATCATCACGCCATCGCCGATGCGGCGCGGCTTCGACCATGGGGGACTCGCGTTATCGGGCTCGCCCGTCTCGATGCACCACACGCCGAGCTCCGCGTCACGTCGGCCTTTTTCCATCTGTGCCCAGAACATGAACAAGCGTCTGTCCGGCGTCATCCACAACTCGGGATCGAAACTGCGCACCGGCCCGTCCGCATCGGGATCGACCGTCAGCACTTCGGTCCACGTCGCACCACCATCGCCGCTGGTGCTAAGCACGACGTAGTTGTTCGCGTCCTCGCCCGGCGTCACGCCCGCGTACCAAGTCGCCCATAGGCGACCCTTCGGAGCCACCGCCAGGCTGGGGATGCCGGTGAAGGCGCGGTCCGTCACCGCGTGTTCGGGCAACGGTGCACCGACATGCCTTGGCAGCCGGACTGATGGGGAGTCCACAGCATGCAGCGCGGCCATCGGTGCGAGCAGCAGGGCGGTGAGGACTGTGAGTGCGTGTTTCCTCATCAAAATGTCTTCGCGTGTGAAGGGTGATGCGATTGATCTAACTCTTTGGTCGCCTATCCCGGTTGGTCAAATGCCCGGCAAATTGAATGCTGGCCTTGATAACACAATGGCCCACTCGTTGCTGCGTCTTTCGTGGGGCAGGTTTGTAACCTGCCGGTCTCCATCGAACTGCGGAATCGGCAGGTTGAAAACCAGCCCCCCGGTGGGCCGACGTCTGGCCAAGGCCTTGAATGTTCATTTCGCGCCTTCGCGTTTCGCTTCCTTTACCTCTTCGATCGCTTTGAGGATGTTTTCCCGCCACGTCCCCTGTAGCTTGTCGAGGTTGGCTCGGTTTAGTGTGCGCAATGCCTCATCATATTGACCGCGTCGGGTCTGGATTCGCACAATCCCCTGCAAGGCACCGTATTGATCCGCACTTCCGATACGTTCTCGGCCGGCGACGATGGCGTTGAAAGCTTCGAATGCAGCGTCGTCGTCGCTGAGGTTACGTTCGCGATTTTGAGCGAGAGTCAGCAAAAGGGAATCGCGGGTGCGGGGTTCGCTGATCCAGGGCAGCGCTTTGCTGAGATCCGCTTCGGCTTTGACTCCATCTTTGGTGATGGAATAGGCTCGCCCGCGTAAATGGGAACCGTCGCCGCGCTTCCAGAAGGGCCATTGAGCCAAATCTTCATTGGCAAACTGCGAGATCACTTCCGGCGCCTTGCCGTGCGCGAGGAGACTGTGCATCTGTGCGGTCTTTTTCACGGACTCGACCTGGATGCGTTCGATGATGGCCTCGGCGTTGGATTTGTCGAGCATCGCGGCATGTTCCAGCGCGGCGGCTTTTTGCAGATCGGTGATCTTCTCCATCTCGCTAAGAGCGAGGAAGCCGGCCGCCTTGCGATCCTTTGTCGCATTCTGGAAGCCGATCGCGAAGTCGGTGACGCTGGGATCGGCCTCGAACTGATGCGACTTGCCGTCGTAGAAATGCGCGAACTTCATTGGCTCGTGGAAGCCTTTCGTGCCGGTGGGTGAGAGAGCGCTGAGTTCCTGGCCGTCCTCGCGAATGCGCTGGCGGCAGAGGTTGATGTGCCACGGCAGACTTTGCGTGGGATGTCGGCCGATGACCTGGTTCAGCGGATCGTTTTCATCCGCGGTGACAGGAAAGCGAATCTCGACGGTCCAGTGGTCGTCGGCGATGTGCGTGGCAACCTCGGCTTTCGAGTCCCAGCCGAACGATTGCCCTTTGGCCGCGCCGCGATCCAGATCGACGATGTGACCGGCGGGGCTGATGGCGATCTGATAGTAGGAATGCGTTTCGGTGGCGAGTTCGATCTCGATCGCATCGCCGTGCCAGATGGCTTGGTCATCATCGCGGGTGGAGGCGGTGACGGGTTTCTCGCCGGGATGATCGTCGCAACGAATCGCGAAGTACAGATTGCTGCCCTGCCATCCGGCTTTGAACGATGTGCCAAAGGTGGGCCTGCGACCGGTTTGCAGCTCGCGGAATTTTCCCGTGGCTGCGACGGGGCACGTCTGCCAGTATTCTTCATCGAGCTTGCCGTCGATGACGATGTCGTGCGCATCACCTACGAGCCGCACCTTGGGCACGGGGCCGCGTCTTTGTCCGAGTTGCTCGGTCTTCATTCGCAGCCCTTTGAGGTAGTCGTCGATGAGGGCAATGCGTTTGCCATAAATGCTCCCAGCATCAGCTTTCGCCTTCGCTTTGTCGAACCGCCTGAGTGCTTCCTCAGCCTTTGCTTTGTCCTTTTCCATCGCGTTCCAGTTCGCTTCGCAGTATGCAAAGAAGCTGAGCATCTCCTGTTCGGCGGGGCCATAGAAATGGCGACAGTAATCTCTCTGCATCGCGTCCACATCCGCCTCCCTGCCGCCCCAGTACATGCGAGCGGTGAAGTAAACCAGGAAGTGATTGAAGCCGATGCCTTTGGTGTCGAAATCTTGCGCCACGCTGAGCCAGATGTCTTCGCCCGCCGAGACGCCCTTGGTCGCGTTGACGCTGTCGCCGATCGCGTGCGCCGCGAAGCTGGGCAGATACCAGCCGCGACCGGTGAAGGGATAGTTTTCAAAATTTAGCAGCGGATTGTCGGTCTTCTTCAGCCATGCGGCACGCAATACGTTCGGCGCGGATTCGCCTTCGCCTTTCACACCCCCTTTGTTGATCGGTCGCCGACCGCCGACGAGACACACCAGCACGTTCGGTTCGAGCTTCTCGATGTTCAGCGGCGGCAGCGTGTAGGCGCCATACGCACAGTTCAGCACCTTCGCGCGCGGATGCGTCTTCGCGATCTCCTTTGCGACGCGATTGACGAAGTCCCACACGTGGTCGCTCAGCAGGCCGCGTTCGTTGCGTTCGGGCGAGTCCTTGCCTTTGCACCTCTCGCACTGGCAGATCGCGGTGTAGCCGTCCGGCGGCATGATGGAGACGGTTTCAAACTTGTAGGTGTCCAACAGCGTTCGCGCCCAGCGCACGGTCTCTTGGAAAAGCTCATCGTTGGAATAGCAGACTTGGCACTTCGAGTCGCCGGGCTTGAAGTCGGTCTTGCCGCCATAGATCGCGAACCAGTCCGGATGCGCGTCGAAGACAGCCTGATGGTTCGTCATCGTGGAAATGCCATGAGCGATCTGCAGTCGCTCGTCATTGCGAAGGCCGAGTCGCATGACCCACATTGAAGTCTCGGGACCCGCGGTGCTGAAGCGGAAATTGAATTGCCGCAGTGGAAAATCCGGCTGCACGGTCTCGTCGATCTGCGGCAGCGGAAGCGTTTTCATCGAAGGCAGCACTTCGCCAAGTTCACCCGGCAGATACCAGCGCGCACCGAGTTTGCGCAGGTAGCCGCAGACCGCATTGAAACTACCTCGCTCATCGAGGCCCCATATTTCGAGAGTCTCCTTCGGTTCCGTGGTCGCGCCATCGGGTTTGCCGATGTCGCCCGGCAGTCGCAGCCGGTTCTTGTACAAACCGCGAGCCGGCATGCCATACGGCGCACCGACGATCCTCTCCCATTCGGCCTGCGCCCGCGGGATGTCGCCGTTGTTCTTCGCAAATGGCTCCGTGGGTGTGAATTCGCTGTCATCGCCGACAAACGCCATCCAGTCCGCTCCCGTCGCGATGCGATAGGCACCGTACTTCAGGCCATCCGCCTTCACTGGATTCTCCGGACTTGCGCCGATGAATATCTTCACGCCGACGTCCATCGATTGCGTGACAATCGGCAATCGAGCTCCGCTGATCTTCTCGATCTGCATCTGAAACTCATGCGCGGCGACACGTTGCATCCGCGTGGGAGTCTCGGAAATGACGATTTCGGCCCGCGGTTTCCCGTCTTCGACGATGAACGTGTCGGCAGCATGCAGCACGGCCGGCGGCGCGAGTAGCAAAACGGCGGCGAGTGCGAGGGTGGTTCTCATGGCTCTCACTTGGATGCAGGTTCCCTGGCTGTGCGGAGGGACGGACCGACCAGTTTGCACAAGAAGATCGTGTCGCTGAATTCCCGGCCGACGCTGTCGCCAAGACGGATGATAACGAGTTCCTGCGACTGGATGACGTAACACCGTTGCCTTTGCCCATCGCGGCAATGGTGTCTTTGGGCGTTGATCAGCTCTTCCAACATGCGACGCGGTTCATTGTGCTTCCTTTGCCTGTCGCCATTCTAGTCGGTGAAACTTCGGAAAGTCTCCATTCCATTTTGCGGGTTCAGAGCGTTGGCCGCGTTCCTTTTGCTCGAACAGGGCGCAGAGGCCGAGTTGATCGAGCTGGCTCCAGTCACCCAGCGCATTTCCATTGCTGTCTTTGAAGTCGGTTGGAGAGAGTAGAATTGTCTGCGGCTTCGCGTCGGCGGGAAGGGCGTACTGACAAATGAAAGTCTTCTTCTTGCCGCGATAACTGCGCCACTCATTCTCGATAGCGACGATGCTGATGGTGTTCGCTTCCGGCATGGTGAGCGTGATGGCGAGCTTCACATCATCGGCACCTCGCCATTTCGGGTCGGTGACCTTGCGCGACCAGTTCTGCCAGAACCGTTTGTTTTCGGCGTTGAGCCGATACCAGTCATGCCAGCCGCGGGCGAAGTCGTCGATCAGCAGCGAGTGCTCATCCGTGGCCCTCACGCCGGAAGCTTTGAGTTCGGCTGGCAACGCGCTGTGCAGCAACGTGCTGAGGCAGACTTCGGTGATCGTCGCCAAATGCGGGAGCGACTCCGACTTCGGTAATGTGTAGTAGACATTGGCGAAGGCATAGAGCGGCTCGTCTATGCTCAGCACCGACAACTTCGCTTCCCACGTCTCGCCGTTCTTCAATGCACCGGCATCGCGCCAGAAGCGCGCACGCGGGTCGGGGTCAACGCTGTAGTAGATGTCAACGCGGGCGATCGGCAGTGAGGATTGTTTCGGCATCACATACATGATTGGAATGCCGTCGTCGGTCTTGAGTTGCCACTCGGAACCTGGCGTTGCGGGTAATGCGGGGCCGCCCTTGAGGTAGTGATCGAGCCACAGTGGGCGTGTCACCGCGACTTCGGGAATGAAACGATGATTGAGATGCGGTGAGAACGCATAACGCAGCGACTGGTCTTTGATCAGCGTATTGGTGCGGTAAACATCATCCATCCAGCCATGGAAATCATTGGTGCCACTGAGGTGCAGCACTGGGCAATGAATGTGCGGTGCATAGTTTTCAAAGCCAAGGGTGCGAGTGAAGAGTCCCGCATCGCCGTGGATTCTCTCCTGCTGAGCTTTGCCACCCATCATCTCATGCGGTTCAGTGCGATACCCTTGCCCACCCACACTCGGCGCGGCGACTTTCAGGCGTTGATCCGTGCCCGCGACATACATCGTTAGATTGCCACCCATCGAGTGACCAAAAATGCCGATCCGTTCCGCATCCACTTCAGGCTGTTGCTCCAGAAACGTGATGCCCCGACGACAGCCAAGCGTGAGCAGATACCAGTTGTTGTTCAGCGGCGATTCGTGATCGACAAGGAACTTGTCCCCCGGCAACAGGTTGAAATAGCCCGGCACATTCTGCTGCGTCGGATCCACCAAGCCCCAATCCGTGTTCGGATCACCCGGCCTCGCGTCTTCCATTTCACGTCCGCCCCAGTTCACGGACAACGCCGCGTAGCCGCGACCGACGTATGTTTTCACTTCTTCCATGAATGCCCGCTGTCCGCCGCCGTGCATGTGCATCACCGCAGGCAGTTTTCCCTTTGCCCCTTCCGGGAATCCATAGAACGCCGCCATCCGCGCTGGCTTGCCTTTGAAGTTGCCGATCAAATAGAGCACATAACGATACACGCCCCCATCTTCCTTCCATTCACGCACCACTTCAACTTCAAGCGGGTCTTTGCACGGATCGAAATCGGCCCAGAGTTCAGCGACAGTTTGAGGTGGTTCGTCAGCAGCAAACGCCATCAACGGCGGAAGCAGCAGGACGGTGAGAAGTGGAAGCGTGCATTTCATTATTTTGTCGCCCATCTTTTTTGTCGTCACTGTCCTGGCTCGGACACAATCGGAATCATCGACTTAAGAAACGCTGCCACTTGCTCACCAAGAAATTCATTTCCCGGCCCGGTGAAGTGGACATCATTCGGGTTTTGCAATTCGGCCAGACGTGGCGTGATCGCTGTGAAGAGATCGTCCATGGCAACTCCATGTCTTTGCATCACGTCAGCGGCTGCTGTGTTGCGATGAACAATGGACTCGGCGGAGTACTTGTCTGCGATGTCGGGAATCGGAGTCGTGCTGGCCCAAACAAGCTTCGCACCGGTCATCGCCATTCGCTCGACAAGTTGTTCAAGCCGAGTCGCGTAATCAGCCAGCGGAGTCGCTCGATCGTGGATTCCAAAATTGAAGTGGATGACGTCCCACTTGCCGTCGCCCAGCCATACGTCAATCTTCTTCAGCCCAGTCGACGTTGGCCCGCAGTTAGCCGGAGCACGATGCACGTTGGCGATTCCCCTAAGTTCCTTTCTGACCGTTCGCGTGTAGGCGCGTGAGACCGAATCGCCAATGAGCAGCACTCGCGGCAACAACGGATCGTCTTCGACGAAGTTCCAAGCATTCGATTTCCCGGCAACCTTCTCACGCTTGTGAATCGGCAGGTAGAAGTCGCCTAGCTCCGCCTGCAACGTTCTTTCCCACGCCTGTTGTGCGGGTGACAGCTTCGCAACCCAGGCCTGATACTTCTTATCCAGCTCTGCTTTCTCACGGGCCTTTATCGCGGCAGCCTCTTTGACGTTTGTTGGTTCGGGCTGCGCAGGTGACGGTGCTTCGATACGCAATTGATCAATCGGGATGACGGCGAGCTCAGCGCTGTTGTTGTTCCAAAGCTCGCGGCCGGTACCGACGCGCGTAGACTTGTCGCCGCTGTTCGAGTAGCCGACGTAGAGCTGCCCGTCGTGCTCAATCGCATAAGGATAGGAGAGTGCGGCGTGCGGATGCGACTCGCCGGGACCGTCGGCGAACTCGGCGTGGCGGATAACGAAGACTTTGCTGAACAAGGTCTCGCCCGGTCTGCTGACAGCGATCGTCAACGGCGAACGTCGCTTGCCGCTGTCCGCTGTCGTGGTGCAGACGAGGTAATGCTGTCCGGTACTCAACCTGCCAGCGATCGGTTTGCTGGTGGTCATGGGTAGGTTGCTAGGTCTCATCTCGCTCCAGCTGCGACCGTAGTCCTCGCTGGTCGCGACGAGCGCTTGCGCTTTGCCACCGTAGCGCGAGAGACTCGTGATCTGCTTGCCGTTCATGATGACGGTGGATTCTCCCCACATCGTTAGGCCCATGGCTTGCGGAATCGGCACGACATCCCATCTGGTGAAATCATCGCCATGACTGATGGCTACGATGGCAGGGTTGCCTTCACCGACCTTGAGACCGGCCATGATCCAGTTGCCGTCGTCCATCTTCTGTGGCTCCTGCATGGGCCAGAAACCGTCTTGGATCACGGTGCCTTTGGACTGCCACAGCTGGCTGGTCTCATCGAGGACATAAGCCCGTGTGTGCACGCCGGTCATCGTGCCGGTGTAGGCTCCATGAAAAGCCCAGAGCGTTCCTTTGTGCGAAAGAAACGCGCCATGACTCACGCCGACCGGTCCCTCGCCCGAGTCGATCGTGCGAACTGCGTTCCATGTTTTGCCTTCGTCGTCGCTCACACAAAACCGGGCTTCCTCCGTGTCGGTGTTCTCGCCGCCCTGATTGTGGCCGAACGATGCGTAGAGTCGCCCCTTGTGAAAGCAAATCGCCACGCCATGCAGGAAGCGGTAGCCATCCTTCTCAAACTCGTAGGGCTTGATCACGGTGAAACGCGGGCCCTTGAGCACCGGCAAATCGTCGGTCTTGAGCAATGGCACGCGTGCGTCCCAGAGTGGCGCAGCAGGTTCAGCGGCGTGTAATACGGTCAGCGGCGCGAGCAGTAGGGCGGTGAGGAGTGTGAGGTTATGTTGCATGACCTGTCTTTACTGAATGGTTGAGTGAATCCGGATGCTGTTGCGTTTCACATCAACACCTCAATTTCGTTGACCAAATTCCGCACTCTTAGGAATTCACTTCTGAAACAGGTCCGAGCTTGGCCAGCGGTCCTCAAGGCTGCGGACCCTCTCCTCCACTGGCGGTTTGACATTGGGCCAGTTCTGAGGGCGGATGCGAACGGTTCGTCCCGGGCGGAAGCCCTCCAGAATAAGCGGGACCTCGAACTGGATTTGAATCCCGCTGCTTCCCAGTGGTGGTTCTTCCGCAATGTTCTCGACCGCGGTGATCGTGCCATCCATGCCATCGTGGTCCGGCCACCAGGTGCGCAATGTGCTTTCCGCAGCAGCCATCTTGCCACCGATCTTCGGCTTGAAGTCGGCGTATAACGATTCGTCCATGCCGCCGAATAGGGTCGCCTTAACATTGGCCTGACCGAATGCTCCATACTGGATTGCGTCCACCTTTGCAGGCATCCAGCGGGTGTGGATGTGACGTATGTGAAGTTGTCGCTGACGCTCCGTTGCAACTTTGATTGCCGCTTCGTCGAGCCAGAGATCAGCCACGTGAAATTGTTGGTAGAGGTAACGCGGATGCCAGCTGAGCGCTAGCTGAATGGGTTGACCCTCGAAGTTCTTTTGCCCCCTCGCGGGCCAGCTTCCTTCCGAGACGAGTTCGTCGAGACCGAGTAACTCCCTGCCGCGCGAGATGCGCGTGGAACCGTCGATCGTTAGCTTGTGTTCGCCGCCGAGTCCCGCACCTCCTTCTTTCCGATCCAGACTGGCGATCAATTGGCTCTCCGAACCGTTGATGTCCACTTGCTTCAACTTCCAAGCCTTGCCTTCACGCAGGCACAGGCTCGGCCCGTCCTCCAGCAGAATCGCATGGTTCTCGGCCGGCGCGGTCACGTCGTTCCCCTTCACGTTGGTGACTGCCGAAGTTTCAGGGTCGGGCGTTAGATAAAAGCGTCCGTATAGGACTGTACCAATCGGAATATCCCGCAATTCGGCCGAAGCGCCGCGATAACGGATCATGCCGTAGGGAAGCATTGCGAAGTGGTGTAGCCGGCCCTCGTGGTAGTGGCCGTCTACATGCAGACGCAGACTTCCGCGCCGGTTCACGTGATCGACGAAGACAAGTTCACCGCGATAGGACTTGGCTTCTTCAATCGCAGGGAGCTTTCCGGGCTCCGGACGGAAGGGTTCGTCAGCATGAACATTGCTCGCAAGCAACAAGAGTAGAAGCGGTAACAATAGGCACGTACGAAGCGCCAGTGAGTGAATCGCTAAAGAAAGCACACTCACGTTGGGAGTATCCGATTGAGTCACTCGTTTGCTCACGTTTGTATTCACTCGCCGGCACTTTCTGATGTTGCGCGATTCGTCTCAAAATCTGCTGTTCGCCAACAAACCATGATGACGACGCGCCAGTTTTGATGTTGTTCCGAACTGAGTGTTGAAGGTGTTTGAGACCGCAAAACAGGATGAAAACGGTCTCTCACACTCTTTCACTCAGCTTCGCAGTTCCACGACTGAAATCACCCTCCCTTGAGCATTGGTGTCTACACAAGTCGAAAGGCCGCTTCTTCACCCTCCCTCCGGGAGGGTCGAGCCTACGCGAGGGGAGGGACAGCCGCGGTCAGTTTTTCAACTTCTTGGCAGTGTCACGTGTGCAAGCACGCCGACCTCCCTCCCCGCTCGTTCCTCGCGACCCTCCCCGGCCGCTACCGCGTCCGACCCTCCCGAAGCGAGAGGGTGATAATGCAATCGCAACATCAAAACGCGGCAGCGAGAGTGTCTCTGATTCTCGGCTGTCCTGCGGCTGCACCGACCGCTATCCCGGCAAAGAGGACCAAAGCGAGCAAGCTCAAACGCAGCATGAAGATTACCAAAGTCGAGACTTGAGGACGGTGGGGGGACTGTGACATGCATTCCATTTTACGAAATGAGAACAATGGCTTTGTGTCGGAAAATCTCCCGTCACGACTCATGATAGATAAGTCACTCACGTCAAGATTTCCTGAATCACATGCCCATGGACGTCAGTCAATCGTCGCTCGAAGCCGTTGTGGTAGTAGGTGAGACGCGTGTGATTCAAGCCTAACAAATGCAGGATCGTGGCGTGGAAGTCGTAGACGGTGCTGACGTTCTCGACGGCTTTGTAGCTGAATTCGTCGGTCGATCCGTAAGTGAAGGGTGCTTTGATGCCAGCTCCCATCATCCATGCTGTGAACCCGTCCGGATTGTGATCGCGTCCGCTGGCTCCCTTTTGAAACGTTGGCATGCGTCCGAACTCTGTCATCCAAACGACCAACGTATCCTTCAACAACCCGCGTCGCTTCATGTCTCGAAGTAGTGCCGCGCAGGGCTGATCCAGCACCGGACCGTGTTTGCTGTATTGTTCCTGAATTGATTTGTGTCCGTCCCAGTTGCTGACTCCCTCGCCACCAGTTTGATACGCGCCATTGAACAGTTGCACAAAGCGGACACCTTTTTCAATCAGCCGCCGCGCGAGGATACAGTTCTTCGCAAACTGTGCCTTCAATGTGTTTGACGAATCGTCCGCTCCGTATTCGCGCAGGATACGCTGTGGTTCACTCGACAAGTCCGTTACTTCGGGAACACTCAACTGCATCCGCGCTGCGAGTTGATAACTGGAGATCCTCGCCGCCAATTCGCTATCGCCCGGAAATTGTTCGAGATGTCGCTGGTTCATTCGTTCCAGAAAACCTCGAGTCGCTCGATCGGTTTTGGCGCTAACGCCCGCCGGAATGTCGAGGTTGCCTAGCGGTTTGAGGGCGCTGAACTCGGTTCCTTGAAAGGCTGCTGGCAGGAAACCTGGTCCCCAGTTGTTGACGCTCGATTGTGGAGTGCCACGCGGATCGGCGATCGCGACGTAGGCTGGCAGGTTTTCGTTCTCCGTTCCCAGCGCCCATGTCACCCAAGCTCCCATGCTCGGGAAGCCATCGAGCGTATAACCGGTCGACATGAAGTTTTCGCCTGGCCCGTGCGTGTTGGTCTTTCCGGTCAACGAATGGATGAAGCACATATCGTCGGCGAGCTCAGCAAGCTGAGGCACAAGTTCCGAAATCATCTTGCCGGACTCGCCACGCGGTTTGAATTCCCACGGACTCTTGGTCAGCATTCCTTGCTCGCCCTGAAACGTCACCAACGACTCGGCACCGGGCATTGGCTGACCGTGGCGTTTGATAAGCTCTGGCTTGTAATCAAAGGTGTCGATCTGACTGCAAGCACCCGCGCAAAAGATCACCAGCACGTTCTTCGCCGCCGCAGGATGATGACCGTCACGACTGGCGAACGGTCTCGCGGGATCGATGTGCGGACGAATTGGTGCAGAATCTGCAAGCAACCGTTGTTCATCAAGCAAACTGGCTAGCGCGATGCTGCTCAGACCCGTCGTCGCCTGAGACAGGAAGTGCCGTCGGTTTAGGAATGGAGTCATGGTTTACTCTCTTCGTCTGCACTACCGCCTACGGGATAAATACAAACTCATTTGCATTCAGCATCGCGCGGGTGAACTGTTGCATGCCTTCTTGTCTGATGAACTCTTCGCTATCGGCGAGTTCTTCGTCTGTCGGCGTTCGCTGGAAACACAACCGCCAAGCTCGCGTGATCTGCTGCCGCAGTGTTTCGGATTCCTTTTCCAGTCGCTTCGCAAACAGAGTCGCTTGCTGCATGACGAATGGGCTGTTGAGCAGATTGAGTGCCTGTAGCGGTGTGGTTGAGCGACTTCGTTTCGGTACCACCATGCTCGCGTCGGGGCAATCGAAGGCGCCGAACACCTGCTCGCGTTCCTGTCGCACCTTCGTCATGTAAATCATCCGTCGCCAATCTTCTGGACCATAAGTCTTCTTCGCGTGATAGTGGCGAACGTTCTCCATCTCCACCTCAAACGGGCTAAACCCCGGACCACCAGCGTTCTCAAGATCGAGCACGTCGGTTACGGCGAGTATGGAATCGCGAATCGCTTCAGCTTCCAAACGTCGCGGCGGGAATCGCCACAATAAACGTGATGACGCATCGACTCGCATGGCATCCGCTTTCGGCCGATTGCTTTGACGCCATGTGTCGGAATTCAAAATCAGCCGGTGAATGTGTTTCAGCGACCAATTGTGATCCATCAGCTCGCTGGCAAGCCAATCGAGCAATTGTGGATGACTCGGCGGCGTGCCGTTGCGTCCGAAGTCACTTGGTGTGTCAACGATGCCGGTGCCGAAGTGGAACTGCCACAACCGGTTGACGATCACACGAGCCGTTAAGGGATTGTCCGTGCTGGCGATCCAATTAGCCAGCGCCAGACGACGGTCGCGCTCGGGCGCGTCAGACGCCAAATTCAATGTGGTGAAGACTTCAATCGCATTGGGCCCGATCTGCTCACGCTTCGCGTCCGGCTCGCCGCGATACAGACGATGTGTTGGACCGGGCTGCGAAAACGTACCGGCATAAACCAGTGTCGACTCTTCGAGTTGCTTTTTGACTTCACTCGCCTCCTGCCACCGCTTCAGCCACATCTCGCCCTGAATCGCTTCCGAAGCAGGAAACTCGGCGAACTGATACTCCGGCTCGGACGGCTTGCGACCGGCAAAGACTTTTCGATCTGCTGATGACGCCAGCCACTCCCATTGGTCAGCTTCCACAGCTGATTCGATGCGATATTCGATCGGCAACCGGTCGGCATACTGTCCGTCGCGATCGCGGCCCCAGACGATGCGGTCGATGACGGCCGGTGCGGCGAGTTCAATCTGTACCCAGCCGCCTTTGGCTGAGTCGACAATCCAACTGCGTTCATTGCCGTGAAGTCCATCGTTGATGTGCAGCAGTTTATGTTTCGGATGCACGAAGTCGCCGGAAGATGTCGCTTTGGCACCGGTGCTGGCCAGAGCAACGTTGAGTCCGTCTGAATAGATTTCCAACTCGTCGATGCAGCCTTGGCCGCCAGAGGTCTTGTTAATCGTGAAGCGAATGAACCGTGCCTCTCGTTTCGCGAAGACCTCCTCATTTTGCTTTGCGTTGACGGACGGGCGCAACTTCGATTCATCTTCGACCATGAACTTCTTCAGCCTATCCGTCAGTTCTGCGATCTCTGCGTCAAGCGTCGCGAGCTGCTGTTTGGTTTCCGGCGAAGGGGGCAAAACGCGATCGCCGTGTTGGACGCCAGCGAATACGGCTTGCATCGAGTAGTAATCTCGCTGGCTGATTGGATCGAACTTGTGGTTGTGGCATCGCGCGCAGCCGGTCGTTAGCGCCAACAGCGCGGTACCGGTGGTGTTGATCATGTCGTCCAGCTCATTCATTCGCTGAGTCTGTTGCAGCTTCGGGTCCGACCCTTTGACTTGATCCACGGGACCGGCCACGAGAAATCCTGTGGCGACGTCGGCTCCCAACGCATCTCCGGCGATCTGCTGGCGAACAAATTCGTCGTATGGAGTGTCGTCGTTAAGCGACTTGATAACCCAATCGCGGTATTGCCACGCTGTGGGTCGCTCGCGATTCATTTCATAGCCATGCGTTTCGCCGAACCGTACCAAGTCCAACCAGTACGTCGCCCAGCGTTCTCCATAATGCGAACTGGAAAGAATCTGTTCAACGAGCGTCTGCCACGCGTCGTCACTTTCATCCGTCACGAACGCTTCAACTTGTTCCGGCGTTGGCGGAATCCCGAGCATAACGAGATACAACCGGCGGATTAGAACGCGTCGCTCCGCAGCGGGCGACTGCGTCAAGCCGTTGGCTGCTAGTTTGTCGAGAACGAACTGGTCAATACCGTTGGATTGGGAATGCTTAACCGGCTGAAACGCCCAGTGCGACAGATCGACGTCCACCTTCGCTGGCCCGTAGCTTTCCGGTGTCTTCGCACCGCCGGCGATCCATTTTTCGATTAACTCGATCTCATGTTTCGACAACGATTCATCCGGCGGCATTTCCTTGCCAGGTTCTGCGTGCCTAATCAGATTCAGCAGAAAACTTTCCTCCGGCTTTCCTGGCACGACTGCAGGCTCACCAGAGTTCCCTCCGGAAAGCATGGTCGCCAATCGATCCACTCGGAATTGACTCTCCTGTTCATCGGGTCCATGACAATCAATGCAATGCGCCTGAATGATCGGTTCGATGTCTCGCGTGAAGTCAACCGGCTCATCGGCCGCCGCAGAGCAACACAAAGCTACCAACCATGCGCAAGACAAGCGAACTAAATTCGCCACCCTTGTGGCCCAATCGATCATCGCAAATCTGGTCATCGGTTTGTTGGTGCTTCGACTGTTATTCGACATGCCGATCGGGAGCACCCACGGCGATCCGATTCTTAGAAATCTTCAGCGTTTGGATGGCCGGCGGTGGCATCAAGGGTGGAACCGTATACGGGGCGACCGACGAGTTTGGTTTCCAAGCAGTGGAGAATCGTACGAGTGTGCATGATCTCCACGCGACGATGCTGCACTGTCTTGGACTGGATCATACTCGCTTAACGTATCGCGATGGCGGTCGAGACTTTCGGCTGACAGACGTTCACGGCAACGTGATTCACGACATTTTGAGCTGAGGCACGCCGCTTTTCATTGTTGAAACCGAATGGATTCAACTTCATCCTCCCTTCCAGGAGGGTCGAGCGCAGTGCGCGGAGGACCAAGGATCCCTCCCGGAAGGGAGGGCGGAGTAATGCGGTATCAAGTCCCAGGTGCACGTTTCGTGTAGACTGATTGTCCCGCCTGTGAAGACCTGCCCACCTTAGAACCTGCCTGACTGGGTACTCGCCCATGCTTAAGCCTCTCGTTGGATTGGATCGCCGAGGTTTACTGCGCGCCGCTGCTGCGGGCGTCGTGGGAGCCTCGCTGCCGAAAGGCGTTTCTCTGGCTGGTGACTCAATTTCCGAGAAGCCGGTCGGATTTGGTAAGGCCAAGTCGGTGCTGATCGTGCTGCTTAGTGGTGGTCCGAGCCAGCTCGATACTTTGGATCCGAAGCCAGAGGCACCGGCGGAAGTTCGTGGTGAGTTCACGTCAATCTCGACGACGATTCCCGGCGTGGCGGTATGCGAGCATTTGCCGAAACTCGCCCAGCGGACCGATCGTTGGGCCATCGTGCGTACGCTAGCCCATCGCGAGCACAATCATTTGCTGGCGACGCATGTGGCGCTGACCGGCCGACCCACACCCCTGCCACGTGGTGGATCAGACTTGGATCGCGTCGAAACACGCAACGATTTCCCCAATTATGCCTCAGCCTTGGATTTCATTCGTCCGCGCGGCGATGGCATGCCTTCGGGTGTCTCGTTGCCAAACTACTTGATCGAAGGCCCGTTGACTTGGCCCGGTCAGCATTCTGGTTTTTTGGTGCGCAAGCATGATCCATGGCAAATCAATGGCGATCCAAATGACAAGGATTTTCGGATGCAGGCGCTTACCATGCGCGACGGCGTCTCAGCGGAGCGACTCCACTTGCGGCGGCAACTGCTCGATGAATTGAACAGTGGCTGCAGTCGGTCGATTGGTGTCGAGACGGATGCACTTCGCGAGCAGCAAAAGCTGGCGTACGGCCTGCTCACTTCCGGCAAGTTGACGCAAGCTTTTGAGATCAATCGCGAGTCCGAGGAAACGCGCGAGCGTTACGGTCGCAACAAATTCGGTCAATCGCTGCTGTTGTCCAAACGCATGATCGAAGCGGGCGTACCTGTCGTCCAAGCAACGATGGGGATTGTGCAAACTTGGGATACGCATGTCGACAACTGGGGCAAGCTCAAGAACACGCTGCTGCCACAACTGGATCAAGGCTTGGCCGCGCTAAGCGATGATTTAATGAATACCGGCTTGCTGGATGAAACGCTGTTGATCGTCATGGGCGAATTTGGACGGACTCCGAAAGTTTCCACGCTGCCTGGCCAAACGATTCCTGGCCGCGACCATTGGGCTCACGCTTATTCCGGTTTGTTTGCGGGAGCGGGAATCATGGGCGGTCAAGTCCTCGGCCAGACCGATGCTCAAGCGGCTTACCCAGTGACGAATTCATGGTCACCCGCGGATATCTGCAGCACGATCTTCAATGCACTTGGTGTTGACTCAGATGCAATCCTCCATGATCCGCTCAATCGCCCACATCACTTGCTCAACGGCAACGTCATCTCGAACCTGTACACGGGAGCGACGGCATGAGTGCCCAGCCAGTTCAAGAGTCACCATGCACTTGGCAACACGCCAGGCGTTCACGTCGCGACGCGTTGCAAGCGGGTGCCATTGGAATTCTTGGACTCGGCATGAACCATCTCGCGGGGTTGCGCCAGGCTACTGCGTCGGAGGGTAGTCAGCCCAGTGGCAAAGCGAAATCGTGCATCTTCATTTTTCTTTCGGGTGGACTGTCGCAGCACGACAGCTTCGATATGAAGCCCGAAGCTCCAGACAACATCCGCGGTGAATTCCAGCCTTGCGCGACGAAGACACCGGGACTGCATATTTGCGAACATTTGCCGAAGCTCGCTGGACGAAGCCAGTGGTGGTCGCTGTGCCGTTCGTTGACGCATGGATCCAACGAACATTCCGCTGCCCACCATATCATGCTGACGGGGCATTCTGAATTGCCGGCGGGATTCAGCCCGAATACCCCGAGACGATCCGATCGTGCGTCGATTGCTGCCGTAACCGGCTACGCGATGCGGGCGGTACAGCAAAACAATTTGCCGACAGCGGTGGTGCTGCCAGAACGACTCGTGCACAACAGCGGACGTGTGATCCCTGGGCAACATGCCGGTCCGATGGGGCCGCTACATGATCCGTGGATGATAGAAGCGTCCCCGTTCCATAGCACTTCCTACGGCGCGTTTCCCGACTACGCATTCGATCACCAGAATCGTGGGAAGCCGGACGAACGTCTATTTCAAGCACCTCAGCTTTCCTTGCCAGACGGACTCGGCATGCAGGCCGTCAACGGTCGATTGGCCTTGTTGGAGTCGTTGAATCGCCAGCGCAGGAATCTTGCATCGTACGCTCAAGTCGAGAACTTCGATCGATTGCGGCAAGGAGCAGTTTCTCTGTTGACCGAATCCGCAGTGCATCAGGCACTGGACGTTACGAACGCTGATGAAAAGGATCTTGATCGCTATGGACGTAACTCCTTCGGCTGGTCGTTGCTGATGGCGCGGCGATTGGTTTGCGCGGGAGTCAGCCTTGTGCAGGTTAATCTTGGCAACGACGAAACGTGGGATACACATGGCAATGCGTTTCCTCACTTGAAGAACAATTTGTTTCCGCCGACTGACCAGGCCCTTTCGGCTTTGCTTGACGATTTGCATTCGACCGGCGAACTGGACGAGACGCTGATCGTGATGGCCGGTGAGTTTGGCCGCACACCGCAAATCACTTTGCTTGACAAACACTACCAATTACCGGGCCGCGACCATTGGGGCGCCGTCCAATCCGTGTTGTTTGCCGGCGGCGGAATTCGCGGCGGCAACGTGGTTGGCAAGTCCGATGCAATAGGAGCGTATCCGGACGAGCAACCAGTCAAGCCAGAGAACTTCGCAGCGACCATCTACGATGCGATGGGAATCCCAGCCACCGCCGCTTGGCATGACGCAGAGAATCGACCTCACCATATTTATCACGGCGAGCCCATCGCTGGTTTGAGTTAGCAAGCGATCAGCTTGCGTTTGCAGAGTCCCACCGTTTATCCCCACTAAGCAAACCATGTCATTTCGTGAAACAAGCAAGCCATTGGGCTGCCGCGAATTTCGACGATCGAATCGCTTGAGCCGTCGCCAAGTATTGCACGCGGGTGCAATTTCGGCACTCGGTCTGGGCTTGGGTGATCTGGAATCGCGATTGGCATTCGCACAAGAGAACGGACTGAGCTTGCCAACGAAACGCGCCAAGGCGTGCATTTTTCTCTTCATGTGGGGCGGGCCAAGTCAGCTTGAAACGTTCGACATGAAGCCCGACGCGCCGGCTGAGGTTCGTGGCGAGTTCAACCCGATCTCAACCAAGGTTCCCGGCATTCAGATCTGCGAGCACTTTACCGGGCTCGCATCGATGACGGACAAGCTCGCGATCATTCGCTCGCTCACGCACGACGATCCTGCTCACTTATCCAGCGGACATGCGACTCTCACGGGCCAGCTCGCACCGGTCCTCAAGAGCGATGCGGATCCGCCAAGTGCGAAGGACTCGCCACATTTGGGCGCGCTGATATCGAAGCTTCGACCCAGTAGGAATGGTTTGCCGTCCTTCGTTGCCATGCCTTGGAAAGCGTTTCATCCTGCCGCACCGGGTGGCGAAGCTCCAGGGCAACACGGCGGCTGGTTGGGCTCAGCATACGACGGCATGTTGCTTGGTGGCGATCTGAATGACCCGAACTGGCACCCGCAAGGACTGTCGCTTCCAGCGGACATTGGTATCGGTCGTTTGGAATCCCGAGTTGAATTGCTGAAGACGCTGGATGCTCAGCGTGCGACGTTGCATCGATCGCTTGGCGCGTCATCCTACGGGAACCACCAATCGCGAGCGATGCAGATGATCGGATCAGGTAACGTGCGGTCGGCGTTTGATTTGTCGCAAGAGAGCGACGCGACACGCGAACGTTACGGGCGGAACGTTCACGGACAATGCGTCTTGATGGCTCGTCGACTCGTCGAACATGGCGTGCCGTTGGTCTCTGTGAATTGGCACAACGACGGAAAGAATTTCTGGGACACGCACGGCAACAATTTCAATCGTTTGAAGAACGACTTGATCCCACCAGCCGACAGGGCACTCTCGGCACTTCTGGCGGACTTAGAAGAACGTGGTTTGTTGGACGAAACCATTGTGGCTTGGGTCGGTGAATTCGGTCGCAAGCCACAGATCACTGCGAACAATGCTGGGCGAGAACATTGGCCGTTCTGCTACAGCGGAATCTTAGCGGGCGGTGGGATACGGCCCGGTATGGTTCATGGCTCAAGCGACAAACATGCTGCCTACCCCATGTCCGATCCTGTCACGCCACAGGATTTCGCGACCACCATCTTGCATGCGATGGGGCTGCCGACGCAAACCGCTCTGCTCGATCGAGAAGATCGACCTCACCGAATCACTTCAGGGAGAGTCTTGCATGAACTACTCGTGTGACATTGTCCGAAAATTTGCTGCCCGGAAGGGAACTGTCCGAAAAGGTAAGGGTGCTCCCCCATCCAACCGAATGAATCCCATACGAAATCGAACTTTCACGCTTTGCTTGGCGAGCTTAGGGTGGCTGTGTTTGTCGCTTCAAGGCACTGCCCAGACGATCACTTCGGTCCAGCCGCGAACCTTCAAGCCGGGAAAAACGATCCAATTGGTGATTCAAGGAACTGACTTGAATGACTCGCTGCGAATAGCATCCAGCAATCAATCCGTGCAGTGGCAAGTCGAAAAGATTGAGCCCACTCAAGCCACCGTGGCTCTGACGTTATCGGAAGATGCGCCACTTGGGCCCATGAGTCTCTGGCTGACGACAGCGACAGGCGTTGTCAAACCACATGTCGTCATTGTCGATGATTTGGATGCGGTCAATGACAGTGGGAACAATCACTCGATCGAAACTGCACAGCAGCTATCAACGCGATCAACAGTTGAAGGTGTTTGCGACGCATCGCTTAGCGATTTCTATCGAGTTCATGCGACTGCTGGTGAGCGAATTGCCGTCGAAGTCCACACTCAACAGCTTCGTTCCGCGATGGACCCAGTGCTTCGAGTGCTCAACGCCGCTGGAGACATTCTGATCCAAGCTGACGACAGTTCAGTCGGACCCGATTGTCGGTTCAGTTACCAATTTGCGGAGGAAGGTGACTATTGGCTTGAGATCCAAGATAGCCGCAACTCAGCGGGTGGCGCACCTTATCAATTGCGGATCGGTGATTTTCCAATCGTCAACCAGTGCTATCCATTGGCTGTTCGCAGCGGCGCAAAGACTTCGGTTGCCTTCACTGGACCCGATGGAGAACGCTTGCCTTCACGCGAGATTGACGTTCCCGCGGAAGCTCAAGGTACCATTCTTGTTCATGCCAGATTCGACGACGGGCAATCTTCCAGTTGGGTGCCGCTCCATTGCAGCCGCTATCCGCAATTCAACGAGTCCGCATCGACCGACGGCCTCACGTTGCCGATTGGTATCAATGGCCGTTTAGGGCAGCCGAAAGAAGTCGACAGCTATCATATCCGCGGTACCAAGGGGCAAGTCATTCGCGTCGCTGCGAAAACACGAAGCCTTGGCAGTCCCACGCTATTGCAAATGCAGTTGTTCAATGCTGCGGGAACGAAGATTGCTGAGACCAAAGTCACCGACGCTGACGAGTGGAGCTTTGATGCGACCTTGCCCGAAGAGGGTGACTATCGATTGGAGGCAACTGATTTGCTGAAACGTGGCGGCGATGAATTCACCTACTTCATTGAGTGCGCTCTGTCTGGAACGTTTAGTGTTGCGCTCAAGGCAGACGCAAAGACGCGTGAGGAATTCATGATTGAACCCGGGCACGGCGCATGTGCTCTGGATTTGCAAGTCTCACGGTTCGGCTACGACGGTGCGATCAACCTCGCCCTGACCAACCCGGAATCAGGTTTGCGAATATTGAATCCTCGCATCCCCGCAAATGCCGTCGACGCGAAGATCTACCTGACTGCAAATGAAGCATGGAAACCAGACAGCCTGGACGTACTGCGAATCATTGCGACCTCCGTCGAAAACCCCGAGCAAAGCTGCATTGTGAACAGTCATGCCCTGCGACGTGTCAAGGAACCATTCGTGATTGCTCCTGCGACGCAAGGCGACGGTGCGATTGTACTCGCCGCTACAACGACAACCGATGCGCCGTTCACGATGGAACCAACAACGCCGGTACAGTTCGCTCGTCCCGTTCTTTCGCACTCGGCCGTACTGACGCCCAAGCGACTTCAAGATAAGTTCAAGGCGGGCGTCGACGTGCTGCCAAGTGCGTGCCTGCCGGCTGGAGCGTTAGCACGAAAGTGGATAAGGAAACGTACACGTTAACGCTGGCGCGTAGCGACCAAGCCGCAGGGGAACCCGAGCAACTGCCGCTGCTGGTCTTCGGTGAGTTCAATGCACATGGTCGCATCGAAACGTACAACTTGCCGATCCAGTGGATTGATCCCGTTCGCGTCACGACAAAATTTCCAGAACCGTTTGTGCGAGGTGGGCGCGTTCGCGCGGAAGTGCATTTGCTTCGTGAGGGAAGTGATCCGCAACCCGTGGCCATTGCGTTTGCGAGTTTACCCGCCGGCATCACGGGCCCTGAGTCGATTGCCATCGCCGCCGATCAAACGCAAGCGGAGTTTGAGTTGCAAATCGCTGGAGACATGGCTCTCGATGTTGCGCACGAGTTTACGCTCAACGCATCCAGCAAGTTCACGGGTCAGGATTTCACTGTCGCGTCGACACACGTGTTGCCCAAGGTGGTCGATAGTCCCAGGAATTTGCTCGTTTACCCAAGCGAAATTGTGTTAGCAGATTCTCGGAGCAGACAACAGTTGGCGGTCACTGGGACCAACGAACAAAACTTGCCGCGTGACTGGACTCGCCATGCACGCCTGACTTCATCCAACCCACAAGTTGCCGAGGTGCGCGACGGAGTCGTTTATCCTATCGCCGATGGAGAAGCCGAAGTGATCGTCGAAGTTGGCGGTAATCGAGAAGTGATCCCTGTGCGAGTTTCTAACGTATCAACGCCGCGTAAGATCGAATTCGAATCCGAGGTGTTGGTCGCACTGTCCAAGCAAGGTTGTAACTCGGGCGCATGTCATGGATCGCCGAGCGGCAAAGGCGGTTTTCGATTGTCGTTACGTGCCTTTGATATGAAACTCGATCAGCTGACGCTTGATACGTGAAGACTTTGGTCGTCGCACGAACACGCTTGATCCCGAACAAAGCCTTCTCTTGCTCAAGCCGTTGATGAAAGTAGCGCACGGCGGTGGCAAACAGTTGCACAAAGACGACGCCGCTTACGCGATTTTGCGAGATTGGATTGCCAGCGGTGCCGCGGCTGATCCCGCGGAGACTCCACGCGTCACAAAGCTTGAAGTCTATCCGAATCAAAAGCAGATATTGGCGGTCAAAGACGGTGGCCAGCAACTCGCGGTCACTGCGCATTTTGCCGATGGCCGCAAGCGTGATGTCACTCATCTCGTCGCCTACGAAACTTCCGACACGGCCGTCGCTACAGTTGACGTCAATGGCTTTGTAACGCCACATGCGCGTGGTGAAGTTGCGATCTTAGTGCGGTTGTTGGAGTACATCGAATCCGTGCCACTGATGTTCGTCGAGAACTTGGATGAGTTCGAGTGGAACTCACCGTCGCCGAAGAATTACATTGACGAGCTTGTGAATGCCAAGCTGCAACAACTTCAATACTTGCCCGCAGAAACCTGCAGCGATGATGAGTTTCTGCGACGGGTCAGTTTGGACCTGCTCGGGTATTCTTCCCACCATTGATGAGACGACCGCATTCCTAGCTGACACGGGCGAGCAAAAACGCGAGCGGCTTGTTGACGCACTGCTTCAGCGAGAAGAATACGCGAAGTTCTGGTCGCTGAAGTGGGGCGATTTGCTGAAGATGACCAGCAAGTTGGTCGGCGACGAAGGAGTCTACAAATACCATCGCTGGGTCGAACAGTCGTTGCATGAAAACATGCCGTATGACGAATTCGCAAAGCAACTGCTGACCGGTGCCGGCAGTACGCTGGCGAATCCGCCCGCGAATTTCTATCGCACGTCCACCGACATGAACGAATGCGTGGAAACGATCTCCCAAGTCTTTCTAGGTGCGAGGCTGCAGTGCGCGAAATGTCACAACCATCCGTTCGAACGCTGGACGCAAGATAACTACTACGGACTCGGTGCATTCTTCAATCGTGTCCAGCGACGGAAGACCGATCGACCCGGCGAGATGTTTGTCTACACCATTTTTTCTGGCGATGTGACGCAACCTAGAACCGGTCAAGTCATGGCCCCTTGGTTGCCTCAAGTGGGCAGTATCGAATCGCCCAATGACACAGACCGTCGCACAGCGTTCGCGGATTGGTTAGTGAATCCCGATAATCCCTATTTTGCCAGAATCGAAGCCAATCGCATTTGGAGCCAGCTATTCGCCCGTGGCATCGTCGATCCTATCGATGATTTCCGCGACTCGAATCCTCCATCGAACGCAGCGTTATTGGACGCGCTCGCGAATGACTTTGTCCAAAGTGGCTATGACCGAAAACACTTGCTGCGAGTCATCCTGAATAGCCGGACCTATCAAGCGAGTTACCAAACGACGGAGTCCAATCAGGATGACTCCAAGTATTTCTCGCACCAAGAACCGCGTTTGTTGGGAGCGGAGCAATTGCTCGATGCGATCAATCGCACGTTAGCACTCGAGCAGAAATTTGGCAGTCTCCCTGCGGGAACCCTGGCGACGCAGTTGCCGGCACCGGATCTCGTCAAAGTCGAGTTCTTGAAAGTGTTTGGGCAACCGGAGCGAAGTACCGTTTGTGCCTGTGAACGAGCCGACGATTCCAATCTGGGCATGGCGATCGAGTTATTCAATGGCCCCATGATCCACGAAAAGTTGCGAGACGCCAACAATCGCTTTCGCAAGGCTTTGGCGGCTGGAAAGCCGGTCGAAGAAGTCATTCGAGAAATCTACTTGGCAGCCGTTTGTCGTCCACCGTCCGATATCGAATGGAAGGCCGCACTTGAGCATTGCAGCAAGAATCCAGATCCTGTCGTCGGAGTTGAGGATGTTTGTTGGGCCATATTCAATACTGACGAGTTTTTGTTCCAGCACTAGCGGGAAAACGCCACTTTGGCAGCCAATGGTGACCCGAAGCTTCAGCGAGGAAACAGGTTGCGCCGAATTCGCCTCGCTTAAGCGTTTTGAAGTTGCGATCTTTTCATAACCCGATGCATAAGCGAGGAAATGTCGATATTGACATCGACTCGCTCACGCGTCGGGTTATGAAAAGCCTCGTGCTACCACCAAAAGCGCAACTTCAAAGCTTACGCGTCGGGTTAGAATCTTCAACGAAAACTGAATGGATCCATGAGACAAATCTCTCTTCTTGTCGTGACTGTGTTTTGCTGGTTTGGCAATCTGTCCTCAGGCGATGATGTGGTGGTGGTTAGCTATCGCAGCGACATTGCTCCAATCTTGCTTGACAGTTGTCTTGCCTGTCACGGCCCCAAAAAAGCGGAGGGTGGCTATCGTGTCGATACTTACGAGGAGCTTCTCAAAGCGGGCGACTCAGGCGAATTGCCGATCGCAGCTTCGCCCGATCAAGTCAGCGAGTTGCTTCGACGCATCACCAGCGAAGACGAGTCGGAACGAATGCCGGCTGAGAGCGAACCACTCGCGGCTGAACAGATTGAGTTGGTCAGAAAGTGGATCGCTGCTGGCGGAAAGTTCGATGGCGAGAACGCTAGCCAGTCACTCGCGCTAGTCATTCCGCCGGTCCAGTACGCTGACCCGCCAGAAGTCTACAGCCAAGCGATTCCAATCACGGCGACGACGTTTTCGCCCGACGGCAAACTGATTGTCACCAGTGGCTATCATGAGTTAGCGATCTGGAATACCGAGGACGCGAAGCTCGTTCGAAGGATCAAGAACGTCGGGCAACGAGTTTTCGCCTTGGCTTTCTCATCGGATGGGCAAACACTGGCCGTCGGTTGCGGTGAGCCTGGACGAAGTGGAGAGGTGCGACTGGTTGATTTCAGCTCGGGAGAGATCAAAGGCGTCGTCGCGAGAGCAAGCGATGTCGTGCTTGACCTCGCCTATCGGCCTGGGACGAATGAGCTTGCCATCGCTTCGGCCGATAGCACGATTCGCATTGTCAATGTTGAAACACTCGAGGAAGTACGAACGATCGCGAGTCACGCGGATTGGGTGACCGCTGTTGCATGGAGTGATGACGGAACGCGTCTCGCTTCCTCCAGTCGGGACAAGTCGGCAAAGGTGTACGATGGGGCAACCGGTGAATTGCTTTCGAGCTATCTGGGGCACGGAGCGGCTGTGCGAGGTGTTTCAATTCTCGCTGACAACAAGCAGGTTGTTTCGGTTGGTGCTGACAACAAGCTGCATCGTTGGGATGTCGAGGGCGCCAAGAAAGTAGCGGAAGTCGGCGTCGGAGGCGAAGGCTACAAACTGATCCGCAACGGAACCAATCTTTTCGTGCCCTGTTCCGATAAGCGACTCCTTCGAATCGACTTGAGCAACAACACGGTTGCGCAAGAGTACAAAGGGCACAGCGATTGGGTGCTGACAGCATGCTACCAGCCAACCACAACAGATGACGACAACCGTCGCTATATCGCTAGCGGTTCTTTCGACGGCGAAGTCCGTATCTGGAACATCGCCGACGCCGCTATCGTTCGCCAGTGGATTGCCAAACCGTAGCCGCTCTAGCTGGACTGCGCCACGCTTGTCGACTTCTCCCAGTATCCTAACCCGACGCGTGAGTTTTGAAGTTGCAATCTTTGGCTGCCGCACGAGGAATTTCCTAACCCGACACGTAAGCGAGTCGATGCCAATATCGATATTTCCTCGCTTACACGTCGGGTTATGAAAAAAGCGCGACTTCAAAGATCGTGAGCGAGGCGAATTCGGCGCAACCTGTTTTCTCGCTTACGCGTCGGGTTACTGTTGGTCGCCAAAGTGGCGCTAACCAGCTAGCCGAACAAGTCTTCAATTGGCTGGCCTTCTTCAAGGAGATTGTACGGACGTCCTTGTGCGTCTTGGGCCCTGAGGTCGTCAATGCCCGCCGCATAGTAAACCGTCTTGGCGATATCTGCGGGTGTCAGTGGATGCTCAGATGGGTACTCGCCGAATCGATCGCTCGTTCCATAGGTCTGGCCGCCTTGGATTCCACCACCGGCCATGAGTACGCTCTGGCAATGCGTCCAGTGATCGCGACCAGCGCCATTGACGCCGCCAGATCGCGGATCACCGATTTTTGGCATGCGTCCCATTTCACTGTTCACGATCAACAAGGTTTGATCTAACAAATTACGTTGCTCGAGGTCCTCGATTAGTGCGGAGAACGCGCGATCGAACTCTGGTAACAAGTGGTTCTTCAAACACTCAAAGTTGTTGCCGTGCGTGTCCCAGCCGCCCGCACTCTTGCACTGGTTCTTGATCGCTTCGTTCTCTTTCCAAAACACAGTCACAAACGGTGTATTAGCCTCAACAAGTCGTCGTGCCAGCAACAGGCTCATCGCATTGACGCCAGTTCCGTATCGTGCGCGAGTCGCTTCATTTTCGCTCTCCAAGTCAAACACCTTGGTCGTACGGGACGAAAGCAATAGATCGAGCGATCGTTGTTGATGTTGCTTCCAAGTTTGTTCGACCGGGGAGTTCTCAAACTGGCTGCGTGCTACGTCAAGTTGCTTCAGCAATTGTTGCCTAGACTGCAAGTGTTCTGCGGTCACGTCACCGGAGAGTACCAACGATGGCACTTGAAACTTGAGCGGTTCGTCAATTGTGCCTTGGACGTACAGTGGATCAAACTCGACGCCAAGACGAGCGGCGAATTGTCCAGGACGCGTATACGGTAGTTTGCTGGGCTTATGAGGAAGTGTGATGGCATTGGGCAAACCATGCTGGTTCGGTCGGCGCGATCCGACAACCGAACCAATGAATGGCCAATCGTCTATATACGGACGGCGGTCGTTGCCTTGTGTTTTGAAAGTGGCGTCGGGAACGTGTCCCGTCAAGTTGTAGTAGTACCCAGCGTGATGATCATTCGTGTTGACCGTTCCACAGACCGAGCGAATCACCGCAAGATGATGGGCTTGCTTGGCAAGCAAAGGCAAATGCTCACAGCACTGAACACCGGGTGCTGAAGTCGAGATCGGCTGGAATGGGCCACGATATTCGGCGGGTGCCTCGGGCTTCATATCCCAGGTGTCAACATGGGAAGCGCCTCCACATAGAAAGAAGAGGATCACCGACTTGGCCCGCCCACCGCTTGCAGTGGGCGCACGTCGCGAGTTCATTCGATAGAATCTTCGCAGGTGTCCCGAAGTGAAGTCCTGCGAAACCGCTAGCAGATGCAACGAGAAACGCGCGGCGATTGTGAGCATTGGTCATACGGCTTCTACCTACAAAATCGCTTGGATAGGCTTTCCGGTGGAGATTGCCAAGGGTCGACCGAAGGGATCTCTCAGCATCATTTTTCGGTCGGAACCCCAAGCAATGATAAACTGTGGCCGCGAGGTTCTGTGGTTCAACGCGGCCATCCAGGGGATAGCCACCTTGTCGATCCGATTGACCATGAACGCTACCGCCGCGCACGCCACCACCAGCCAAAGCGACGGAGAACACGTGACCCCAATGATCGCGTCCGCCAGCAGCATTGAACTTGGGCGATCTGCCGAACTCGCCCATCCAAACGACGAGCGTGTCTTCCAACATCCCTCGCTGCTCCAAGTCCTCAAGCAATGCGGAAAACCGCCGTCTTGGCCAGGCCACACGATGTCTCCGGTATTCCAAATTTCTTCTGGTAAATGCCCCGCTCCGGGCAGACTGGTCTTATCTCCCTTTAAGTGGCGAACGACAGACGCCATCGTCGGCCAGTTATTAGGCGCCCCTGGCAGAGCGTTCTCTTGGCCTTTGGGTGAATGCGGCCGATCGGTCAACATCCAATAGCCGCTGGAGGAATGAGCATTGTCATCGGTTGCCATCGCACGCAGCACAGCAATGCGTTCGGTCAGTCGCGCTGTCAGCGGCATCAACTCGCCGACGTGATAACCAGGGGTGGCCGTAGGAATCGTCCCGAAATCACCCCGGATTTCGCTGGGAGCATCCGGCTTCGGATCCCATGTCTCATGTTGAGGCGGTCCACCGAGCATGAACAGCACGATGCAGCGTTTCGCTTTTCCAAACGCGCTGAGTCCGCCGGCGCGTAGCCATTCGCGACGCGACATTCCATCACAAAGAGTGGTGTTGCGACCCAGAAACAAAAACATGTTGCATCCCGATCAGCAGAAATTGTCTAAAAGATTGGGCTCATTTCCCGAAGACTGATCACACATTGTACTGGGAATGCGTTCTTGTCACCCGGCTCTTTAGTCATGCGTAGAACGAGACTCGTTTGGCAGACCATCTATTTGCATAGAGCCATCACGAAGGCCGTTGCCTCTGTTGTACTCCTTGTTCATCTGCGGATTCGCGTTGGCCAGGGAGTTCAAAGATCGAGAGTCTCCACCGGCTGTTCCCTGCCGGTCAATCGACGTCGGTTTCAACTCCACGGAACTGTAACCATGTCTCGATCGAGTGGTGGCGACCCTGGTGAGCCCCGCCGTGCCAGAAGGCGGCGACATCGTTAGGCTTGGTTGAAGAAGTCAACCGTGGCGTCGCTGGAAAGAATTTCGGATGGCCGGTGGTGGAGTATGGAGCCACGACGATGCGTGATGTCCACTGCAAGGGCGGGCGATTGGGAAGTGGCAGGCAGTAACAACAGGGTTGCCAGCACGTGGTATTTTCTCGTCCGAGTGTCGACTCCGAATTTCGCTGATCTCATCATTGCAATTTGTACTGCGTTGAAAGATACATCCTGTGCTTCACCGGTTTAGATTAGGGAGATGGCGAGCCAGGTGAACCAGGAAAAAGACCGTTGGCAGAATCAGGGCTTTTTCCGAAAGAGTGCCGCTTTCCAGTGGTCAAAATGGAAATCAAATCCGTTGTCCCGAATTTTCGGCTCGGCATTGGACTTTGCTGACCTAACCATTGGCGGGAGCTTTTGAGAGCATCAAACCGCCCTTCCCTCGTCGAAGCCATCGCTTGAGCCACATGAACCTAGAGAAAGCAGTTGCATGATCATCGCGCAAATGATTCGGAATCGATCTCTCTGGCTACTGTTGATGTTTCTGCTGTCACCGGCAATCGCCAGTGCAGAAACACCGCTGGTCGGCACCAATTCGTGGGCATTCACCTTGCCTCCAGATTCGTTTTCCGATGACGCGGTGTTGGACCTGCGCAGTCTGAATGAGCAGCAGTCTGGCGAGACCGGATTTGTACGTCTGAGTGACGACGGGAACCGTTTCGTGCGCGGCGATGGTCAGCCGATTCGGTTTTGGATGGTTGGAACCGATGCGCACCGGTTTGAACCGGCCGACATGGAACAACATGCCCGATGGCTGGCGAAGTTGGGTGTCAATATGGTACGTCTGCATGTCACCATCTGCAAGAAATCGGAAGGCTCGAAGATCACGGATGTCGACGAGGATCTTATTGAAGGTGTGTTTCGGTTGATCAAAGCTGCAAAAGACAACGGCATCTACGTTCTCATCTCCCCTTTCTATGCACACTTTGACGCTCCAGAGAGCTGGCAACTTCCAGGCGGAAAGGTGGATATGGAAGGGTTGCTGTTTCTCGATCCGAAGTTGCAGGTGGCGTATCGGCATTGGACACGGGAACTTTACACGCGCAAGAACCCTTACACAGGACTGGCCATCAAGGACGACCCAACGGTGGCTGTGCTGCAGATTCATAACGAGGATTCGCTGCTGTTCTGGACAGCCCAGAAATTGTCGGAACCGTATCGCAAACTACTTTCGGATCACTTCTGTGATTGGCTGATCAAGAAGTATGGCTCAGTGACGAAAGCATGGACCGCGTGGGGCAATGGCTTCAAAGGCAACGATCCACTGGATGACATCGAAAACGGACACATCGCGTGCTTGCGAGTCTACGACCTGACCACGGACGGGAACGGAGCTTTCGCCAAGCGACAAAACGACACGGCACAGTTCATGGCCGAGTTTCAACGAGCGTTCTACACATCGATGGGGCGATATCTGCGAGAGGAGCTTGGCTGTAAACAGTTGCTCAACGCCACCAACTGGCGGACCGCCAACGATTCCAAGCTCAAGGCTCTCGAACGCTACTCGTACCACGCGCTCGACATCGACGCTGAGAACGAATACGTCGGTTCGGACTATCAACATCAGGGGGCCGACGCGAACTATCGGATCGACCCCGGTCACTATCTGGTCAATGAATCGGTATTGTCGAAACCCTTCGAGATGTGCACCAACTGGCGGCAGGAGCAAGGGCATCCGTTCATTCTGACCGAAACCGCATGGAAGAATCCGAACCGATACCAGAGTGAAGGTCCGTTCCTGGTGGCCGCGTATCAAAGTCTTGGAGGAGTCGATGGGGTGGCGTGGTTTTCCTGTCAAACACCAAGGTACGAGACTGATCCGCTCAAGCCGTTCTGGCCAGTCGGCGACCAGTTTGCCACGCACAAATGGAACCACTGCTATCCATCAATGATGGCGGGCTTTCCGGCCAACGCGTTGCTGTTTCGTAAAGGCTACGTGAAGCAGGCCGAGCCAATCGTTCGCGACTTTCGCTCGCTGGAGGAGATCTTTTCCCGAAAGTCACCGCGGATCGACGACAACGAAGCTTATGGCGACCAGCGAGACCTGCCGGAACTGCGTCCCGATTGGAAGCCTGACACCATTGAGATCAACCGCGTGGCCTACCTGATTGGCCCTGTGACGACTCGCACTGGCGGCGATCCCGCTGATTCTCATGTGGGGGAACTGTCTCGATACTTCGATCCAGAAGCCGGCACCATTCGCAGTGCAACGGGCGAGCTTCTCTGGGACTACCGCCGTGAGGTCTGCACGATGAATGCACCGAAGGCGCAGGGCGTCACTGGCTTTCTGGGACGAGCCGGTGGACGGTTTGAGCTTGCCGACGTCACGATTGAAAGTCAGAACGAATATGCAACGATCAATGTTGTGAGTCTCGATCATCGACCGATTGCTGACTCGCAAAGGGTTTTGATTCAGGTCGTTACCGAAAACCGACTGACTGGGTTTGAAACCAAGCCAGCCACCTTCGCCATCGGTAAAGGCGAAGCGGCATATTCGGTCGAAGGCGAGCAAATCGTACGGATCGGCAAGCCGCCATTCCGTATCGCCAATACTCTGGTTGAGGTCGGCGTCAAGAACCCACAACTCACAGAGGCCGTCGTCCTTGACATCAATGGTTATTCGAAAGCGAAGTTGGAAGTGCGAGACGGCCACATCACTTTGCCAAAGGATGCGATCTACGTTGTGCTTCGATCGGCTGAATGAAGACGGATACCCGCGGGCGCTTGAAGGTCTCGTAGAAATAGCACATTGCATGTCAAGCAATCCTGCATTTGAGCGAACCGCTGCTGCGGTCAACTTGGGAAGTCCTTGGTACTGCTGTTGACATGGCGTTTGTTGCTCGCATCGCACATTGGACGGACGTGCCAGCCAGAACTTTAGCTTCCCCAACGACGCCAGGCACATTGACGCTCGTCATCAAGTCGGGCAACTTTGAACGAGTGGCACGCCAGTGAATCATGCTCGGCTACTTGTCCGAGAACCCGAAGGCCTTCATCTTCCTGATGGACTACGTAAACCGGCAATGCATCAAAGTCTGGGGCCGCGCCGAGGAGATCGAGGGCAACGCCGAACTGAACGAGCGTCTTTCCGACCCCGAACATACCGGCAAGGTCGATCGCTCCCTTCTGTTCCACGTCGAAGCCTGGGACGTCAATTGCCACCAACACATCCACCGCCGACTAGGCCCGGTTCAGATATGCCGGTTCAGATATGCCGTGAAGTCACGATCGCCGACTGCCAAACGAACCATTGACTTGCCGCTAACGGCAGCGGCATTTTTCTCGGCTATCCACAGCGGACTTTGCGTCTTGAAGTAATCGAGATTGTTTCCGAACGTGTCACGCAAAATCCGCTCCCGCTCGGCTGGGTTTCGCCGCTGCGCACGACGATGACCTGCTCGGAATTCTATCTCGGCGTCTTGGTAGACAGCCGCCGCGACTAACTCAAGCCAACCTTGCTGAACTCAGGCGATACGATTGGCCAGGTAATAATCGAGAGTTACAACATGTGCTTGAACGCGCCCTGATAACGTCTCCGAAGGGCAAGTTGCGTTTGGAGCTGAATCCGTCAGGGTCCACACAGACAACGGCCGCAGACTCCTTGCCAGATACAAGCGAGAGAATTCTGACGGCATCACAGCTAAGGGCGTTCGAGGCGGCCAACATCCGCCGAGCACTGCAAGTCTGCGAGGGAAAAGTCTATGGCGATTCAGGAGCGGCTGCCTTGTTAGGCATGAAGCCAACCACACTATCGTCCCGAATCCAAAGCCTCGGAATCTAGAGTATCATCTGCGGGTCCGATCGGCATTCCATGAACGAATTGGCGCAGAAGTACACGCAACGCCTAGGAGACACTCTGCATGAGTAACCAATTGCCATCGACGGGGCCGGCTGGTGTGCCCTTCGTTTCGACCGGCCATCTGCCGGAGCCGGATGAAATCCAGCAGCTCATTGAGCAAGCCTACGCCCAATTCCAGCCTGGGACCGAGGGGCAAAACTCGCAGGTCTATCCGGCGCTGGCGCGGGTGCCCAGCGAGCTGTTCGGCATCTGCCTGGTGGGCACTTCGGGCAAGGTGTACACCGCCGGGGAGTTCGACTATCCGTTCACGATCATGAGCGTGTCGAAGCCGTTT
This sequence comes from Pirellulaceae bacterium, assembly GCA_963767665.1. Classification (GTDB taxonomy): domain Bacteria; phylum Planctomycetota; class Planctomycetia; order Pirellulales; family Pirellulaceae; genus Rubripirellula. The sequence goes on along the minus strand of CAVYFC010000008.1, from coordinate 5,717 downwards.
GTGTTCGCCCTGGTAGCCGAATTGCTGGGGACCGACGAGCTTCGCGACAAGATCGGCGTGAACGCGACGGGGCGGGCCTTTAACTCGGTCGAAGGGATCGAGCGAGGGGACGGCGGACGGACCAATCCGATGGTCAACTCGGGAGCCATCGCCACGACGAGCCTCGTGCCCGGCGCAAACATGGACGAGAAATGGCAGTTCATTCACCAAGGTCTCTCGCGATTTGCGGGACGGGAGTTGTCGCTCAACGAAGAAGTGTATGAGTCGGCCTCGGCAACCAACTTTCGCAATCAGAGCCTCGCCCGCATGTTGCAAAGTTTTGGCCGCATCTACATGGACCCAGCCGAGGCGGTGGAGCTGTATACCAAGCAGTGTTCCTTGAACGTCACGGCCAAGGATTTGGCCGTGATGGGAGCGACGCTGGCCGATGGTGGCGTCAATCCGCTGACCAAGGAGCGGGTCGTCGAGCCGATGGTATGTCACTACGCGCTGGCGGTCATGGCGACGGCCGGGCTCTACGAAACCTCCGGCGACTGGCTTTACAGCATCGGCATGCCGGGTAAGAGCGGCATTGGTGGCGGCATCGTGGCGGTGTCGCCTGGCAAGGGGGGCGTGGGGTCCTTCTCGCCGCTGCTCGACCAGGCTGGCAACAGCGTCAAGGGCCAGCAAGTGGCAAAGTTCGTTTCACAGTATTTGGGCATGGATCTGTTTGTCTCCCAACCCGAGGCATGATTGTTATGGCTCCGAAATCACAATCTGCTGGTTCGGAGTTGGAAGAAACACGCGACTTGTGGATTCTCATGATCGTTTCGCCATGACCATCCTTCGAAGACTCCAGCTTCAGCCTGAGGAAGAAGTCGTCAACGAGGGAAGACGCTCGAAAGAAAGCTCCTTGTCACACAGCGAAATCACTCGTCCAAGAATCGGGTAGAGATGCTTTGCAACGGGGACTTTGCATCGAGCAATTCAGATGCCAATCGAGTTTCTTTAGGCACCCGGCCTGAAAGCTCTGAGAAGTCACTTCATGCCAAGTGAAGTGGGAAACGGCGGGTCTTCACCTCTCAGGGAGGCCTCGCGACCATCCAGCTGGAGTGAATCGAGGAGACCAGAATCTCGATTCACTCGGCTCTCAGCCGTTTTGTTGAAGAACGCACGATCAGATCACACGGTGAGCGTTGACCAGCCTCTGCGCGACTCTTCCAAACCGTAATGGTTTCGAGTGTCAACTTTCCATCCAAGCAGCTTCAGGATCTCGTCGCGGCAAAAGAAGACTTTGGGATCCTGGAAGTCCGCAAGCTTGCTGATTTGACTACCGGCAAGCAAGACGTCAACGTTGGTGCCAGTTGGCATACCATATTTGTCAGAGTCTGAGAGCGTGAGTCGCCTCTGGAGGAGCTTCTTGGTGATTGGATCATGGACTTGGTCCTCAAAGAGGACCGTCTTTGTCTCCAATCGGTTGGAAGTAGAAGCGAGGGGGAACTCGGCCAACTTCACTGCGTCTACACCGTGGCGTAGCTCCCCAATTCCTTCCCTATTCCTGTACGTCAGCTCCAAGCCGTCATTCTCCTCCAATACAACAACCGCTGCTGTTGTATTACAAATTACAGTGCGAAGTCATTTCCGAGTTGCCGACCGATACGGCCACCCAGCGCGGATCTCGAGTGAACACGATATCCATCGCCAAATGACCAAACTCTCCGGCCAAGGCTTTGGCCACGTCATCTCGGTAGCAGTCGAGCGAGCGGATTCCGCCCTCGGGATCGCTGCGGCAGACGACGTACAACTGGGTGTAGGTGAACCGCCCAACCTGTTGTATCCGAATCTTCGTATCCATCTCGACCTCAAGATGCAGTGCCGACGCGATCACGGCGTAGATCAAAGCCCAACCCGCACTGACCTCCCGCCCGCCCTGAATCGCGTCGGCGATGGACGACACGAGTGCGAACAGGGAAACGAACCCCATCAGCAATCCCTTCGTCAGGTTCAGCATCGGCTCGTAGGCGGCATAACCGAAGTGGAACAAGTCATCGTCGGGACGTGTGACCAGCGACGCCACACGCAGGGCCATCAGCCCAACCACGCAGCCAACCAGCGGAAGAGTCCATCCAGCGGAAGAGTCCATCCAGCAGGACCGCGTCGGAGGACGTCACGATGGCAAAGCCGATTCCGAGCGCCGCCATGAACAGTGCGCCGGCGATCGACAACCACAGCCCGCGCTGTTCCAGATTGCGAATGCCTGACATGGGAAACAACGGAGAGCCGAAAGGTGCGAGCAAACAGACGTCAGGATTGAATGGTACCTCTTTTGCTGGACCATAAGTCTTGCTCGGGGGAAGAAAAAGGGACGTACCACGTTTTTACTGACTTCTTGGAATGGTGTTTCGCACAATCGATCGACACTTTTGCGACAGGGATCATTCAAGAGAGGTGCCGCATCGACGTGCAGGCCGAGAAGCGGTGAATAATGCGTCGACGTCACAGCATCCATCCGTTAAGTTGGAAGTTGTGGGATTTGTGAATCCCTCATCCTCACGTATCACGGCGTACCGACGAATATGAAAGTCATCATCAACAGCAACGCTCAAGTAGCCTTGGACGACGAATCGATTCAGAAATTTGCATCCAGGGTCACCGATTCACTGGAACGATTCAGCAGCTGGATCACTCGCGTGGAAGTTCATTTGACCGATGAAAACAGCGCGGCCAAGGGAGGTTCCGACGACATTCGGTGTCTGATGGAGGCCCGGCCAGCGAATCAGCAGCCGGTCAGCATCGAGGTCCGGGCGTCCAACATCGACCATGCCATCGCAGAAGGGACCAAAACGTTGGAACGTCGACTGAGCACGATGAACGACAAGGCTCGTACGCAGGATCGAAGAGGACGATAACGGTCCGGTCGTGCGCGGCCAATGCCAGTGGCATTCAAAGCATCTGCCCGTTGCGAAAGTCGCAATCACAATTCCCTGTCCTGATCCAAATTGTCCCGACCCAAATTGTCGTGACCCAAACACTTCCGTTCGTCTCAATGTCGCGGATGCATTCGCAACATTTCTTGGCCCCTAAAAAAGCTCGCGTGTATCAAGATGCTAGAACTATCAATCGAAGAATTACGGCAGTTGGTACAACCGTCAGCCGGGTATTGCGTCTCCATCTACATGCCGACGCATCGTATACACCCACATACGCAACAGAATCCAATCCGATTCAAAAATCTCGCCAAGTCAGCGGTCGAACAGCTGCGCGACGTCGATGGGCTACCGCCGGATCAGCTTTCGGCAATCGAAGAAGAGCTGGCGAAGCTGGAGTCGGATCGGGAATTCTGGAAACATCGGGCCGACGGAATGGCTTGGCTGCATCGCGACGGCAAGAGTTACACGATCGACTTTCAACGATCGGTCCCGGAATTGGTAGTGGTAGCCGATTCGCTGCATATCAAACCTCTCATCCGGATCACGCAATCAGGAGAACGCTTTCACGTGCTGGCTTTGACGGGGCACTCCGCCAGGTTGTTGACCGGAACCAGGGATGCATTGGACGAAGTCGAAAATTCCGGTATCCCTGCCACGTTGGAAGAGGTGTTAGGCGATGAATTGAAGGAATCATACCAGGGCATTACTTCCTCTGGTGGAGGAGGTCATTCGATGTTTCATGGACAAGGTGGCAAGGAAGCGGAAGTGGACAAGGATCGAGATCGTTACTTTCGTGTGGTCGCGGATGCTGTCGAAAAGCACTGGTCCAATCCAACCCGTTTGCCGCTGGTCCTGGTCGCCCTGCAGGAACACCAAGCACCCTATCATCATGCCTCCAGTAATCGGTTTCTTTTAGACCAGGGGGTTCAAAAAGATCCGGCGTCGATGTCCAACGACGCGATTCGCACCGCCGCCTGGGAAGTGATGCGACATCATTTTGATCGACGATTGACTGAAGAGGTTGAGCGTCTGGGCGATGCCCAGGCGAACGGGAAAGGCTCCGACCTTGTCACCGACATTGCCAAGGAGGCGAACGACGGGCGAGTGGAGTTGCTGCTGCTCGAGGAAGATGCTCATCTACCCGGTCATGTCGATTGGCAGACCGGTAGAATCACGGAGACGGACCTGAACCAGGCGGATGTTGATGACGCGATCGATGACATCGCCGAGATGGTCATTTCCCGAGGGGGATCGGTTCGCATCCTTCGCAAGGGTTCGCTGAAGAACGATTCGAAAATCGGAGCGATCTATCGCTACTGAGTGGACGGTGCCACTTGATTAGCCGTGCGGGTGTTAGCCTCGACAATTTGTCAACAGTTTGGCGGCAGTCGTGACTTTTCTCGTCAGTTCAACGACTTCGTCCGAGTCGGTCGCTGTAAGTGTTGCGTCGGCTGATCGCGAATCGAATTCGAGAGCACGCGTGACGTAGCCGTTGATGGTAACACGGAAACGTCCGCGAATTGCAAAGTGCGATCAAGCATGCGTTACTAGAGGCGACCGGCCCCGTGATCGCACCGGCCTACTTGCCAGACGTCTTACGAGACACCGGCAGCCGAACTCGCCAGAGTTTCGACGGAACTCAGGACGATCCAGAGTCTGGCGAGTTCGGCCCCGGTTCGTTCCCCGTCGCGGCGAAGACGTCGAGTTGTTGGCCTGCTTGACGCGAGGCCCCAGCAACAAGTCGCCGCAATGGAGTTCGGGCCTGCACCAGAGGATCGACTTTTAAGATTCGTTACCGAAAAGCTCAACGATTGCTCGATCGCTTGGGGTTTCCGCTTCCCAAACTTGGCCATCTTGCCATGACTTGCTTTCGTTGATCGCCACCACGACGTCGTGACTGGTCTTCTGCTCGCCTTCTCCGAGTGCGTACTCACCGCTTGGGGACTGCATCATGTCGTTCTGGGCACGGTTGATTGCATTGATGATCTGCAACGCATCGAGGGCGGTCAGCTTGTCGTCACCGGTGACATCGAAATAGGGTGGTGGACCGACCGCATCAGTGATTGGGACCAGGTTTCGCGTGGACTCGTCATGGACACTCCCGCGTTCCAATTCGTTGATGATCAGGAGACTGTCAATCGCCGTCACATCTCCATCACCGTTAACGTGATAGGGATCAATCGGGTTTTGCCAACCGCTAGCGAAGTTCATCATCACGTTACTGATTTGCGCGGAACTGCCGTCATCGTCAAACCCGACCAGATCAAAATACAGCGTGGCCGTTTTCCCGTAGGCAGCGGCCGGGATCGGCACGGTCACGTTGATCGACGTAGTTTCACTGAAGTCCAGTATGCCACGGCTCAGGTCGACGCCTTCGACCGCCACGGTTTGACTGAAGAAAACTGCGCCGCCGGCTTGCAAGTTGAGCAACGCATCGCCGCCGGCCAGCTCCCCCGGCAGGACTCAAAGCTGTTTTTCGCTCGTTGAATGGCGGTTGTAAGTTGGTTGAATTCTCGTTCTAAGTCGTTTGTTGCTCGAGCGTTAACGGGCTGAAACGGCGAATCCAATTTGTAACCACGTTGGTTCTTTGATGCCAACGTTGTCATGATTTGCCACTGAATTTCGGGCCTCCCCAGGCAGGAGACCTTCCTACCAAGGGCACTCAGCAACGGGATTACAGCTCCACGGATCTTCGTTGCACGTGCCGAGGAACGCCGGTGAACCAAGCTGAAAGAAACCAGTGTCGGCCACCGGGTGGCGCCGGATCAATGCCGAAACTGCGCCTCGGTCTCCAACACCGAACGCAAT
>CAVYFC010000007.1:0-265079 GCA_963767665.1 Pirellulaceae bacterium | reverse complement strand
AGAAGCGTTCGTTCCGGACCGGCTTTTATCGATTCAAAGTCGAAGAAATTGACGGCCACGTCGCAGTCACGGACTTTGAGTTTCTGAGGAACACCAACAACAATTCTTGGGGCGTCGGTTTCAGCGAAGAGGGGCTGCTTTTCGGCTCCACGGCGAACCGCAATCCCAGCGAGTTCATGCCGGTCGCCAACCGACACTACGAACGGGTACGCGGTTGGACTTCTTCGGTGCTACACGGGAATTGCCGACACGCACCTGTTCAAACCGATTACCGACAAGGTCCGCCAAGTCGATCATCACGGCGGCTACACCGCCGCGGCCGGCCATGCTCTGTACACGGCCCGCCGCTATCCGCAGGCCTACTGGAATCGCACCGCATTTGTGACCGGACCGACCGGGCACTTGGTCGGCACGTTTGTGTTGAATCGTGACGGCGCAGGGTTCAAGTCCAGCAGCCCCGCGAACCTGCTCGCCAGCGACGACGAGTGGGCGGCGCCGATCATGGCCGAAGTCGGTCCCGACGGAAATGTCTGGGTGATCGACTGGTACAACTACATCGTCCAGCACAATCCGACGCCAAGCGGTTTCCAGACCGGTCCCGGAAACGCCTACATGACCGACCTGCGAGACAAGAAGCACGGTCGCGTCTATCGGGTCGTCTATGGCAGACGAGCCTACCGCGGACGAACCACGTTCGCTGCAGGACGCCACGCCGGATCAACTCGTTGCCGCGCTCTCATCTTCAAACATGTTCTGGCGGCGACACGCTCAACGCTTGCTGGTCGAGCGGGGCGAGCAGACTGTTATTCCACAGCTGCGGGAGTTGGTGCGGCGGAACGAAGTTGGATTCGATCGGTTTGGACGTGGGTGCGATCCACGCTCTGCGAACACTCGATGGCCTGGGCGGGTTTGCGTCGGCGGAGTCTCGCGAGGTTTTGCAGTCGGCGTTATCGCATCCTTCCAGTGGTGTCGTGCGAACCGCGATTGAGGTGCTGCCCCGTGACGACGCGGGGCGAGATTTGTGCTTGGCTCGGATGCTTTTGAATCGTCCGATGCACAAGTTCGTTTGTCGGCGTTGTTGGCGATCGCAGAATCGCCCGCTGCCGAAGGAGTCGGCATCTCAGGCGTTCGAGCGATTGTCGATTCAAAAAACCAGAATGATCGCTGGATGCTGGACGCGGCAACCAGCGCGGCGGCGACCAGCGGCGGTGACTTTCTAGCATTGGTTTGCGGCCAGACGTCGGCGTCGCCCGCATTGCGTCAGGCGACGTCGGTGGTCGCCGAACACGTCGCCCGCTCACGGGACGGTGAAACAATCCAAAAAGTGGTCCGCGCTGATGGTAATGCGCCCCCGGATGTGACCGGTGCAATCATTGACGGTTGGTCGAAGGGCTGGCCCAAGGGCTTCTCAGATCAGCTTCGATCCTGCAGGCCGAGGATGTCGTTGCTTGAACTGTTTGACCGACTTGCCCCAGGATCGAAGGGCCAATTGATTCGCCTGGCGAAGTCTTTTGGCAGCAAAAAGTTGGCCAAGAACGCCGAGAAGATCGCGGCGACGTTGTTAGAAATTGCCGGTGACGATAGACGAGCAGGAAGAGACGCGAATTGACGCTGCGGCGGAGCTGATTGGTTTGATGAGTGAAGATGACTCGGCGGCCGCCGATCTTCTGCAAGCCATCACGCCTCGAACGGCTCAAACCACCGCCGTCGGCATGATCGATGCTTTGCGAGACAGCCGCGCGCCGAGGACGTCGGCGACGTGTTGCTGACGGAGATGGATCGATTCACGCCGGCGACTCGTGCCGCCGGACTCCGCGTGATGTTGGCTCGTCCTGAGACGACCAAGACATTGCTGACGGCACTCGACGAAAAGAGAGTTGCCCGCGAAGAGCTGACCTTGGATCAACAGCAAGCTTTACTCGCACATCCCAGCGACGACATTCGCAATCGCGCCACAAAGGTGCTCTCCGGATCTGGTGGCTTGCCCAGTCCCGATCGCGCCAAAGTGCTCACCTCGCTGAAGCATGTGACGCAGCAAACGGGTGACGCCGAGCGTGGAAAGCAGATCTTCGTGAAGAACTGTGCGAACTGTCATATGCACCGCGGCGAAGGGAACCAAGGTTGGACCCGACTTGACCGGGATGGCGGTTCATCCGAAAGCAGAGTTGTTGACGCATATCCTTGACCCAAGTCAAAGCGTTGAAGGCAACTATCGCAGTTACTCTGTGCTGACACTCGATGGTTTCGTCATCACCGGGATGCTGGCATCGGAAACGCGAACGGCGATCGAGATCTTTGATGCCCAAGGCAAGAAGCAAGTCATTCTTCGCGAGGACATTGAGCAGCTGGTCGCGTCCAAGAAATCGGTGATGCCCGAAGGATTCGAGAAGCAGATCGATGAGCAAGGATTCATCGACCTGCTGGAGTTTCTGACCTCCAAAGGACAATACCTGCCGTTACCGCTGGAGAAAGTTGCGACCGCGATCAGCACGAAAGGGTTGTTCCATGACGGCGACAACGGTCCCGATCGACTTGTCTTCGATGATTGGTCCCCCAAGATGGTCGGCCAGGTTCCGTTTCAACTGGTCGATCCGCGTGGCAAACGGATTCCCAATATTGTGTTGCTCAACGGTCCGCAAGGCACGATGCCACCGAAGATGCCAAAGTCGGTACGACTTACATGCAACTCGAAAGTCGCAGCGATTCACCTGCTCAGCGGCGTCAGTGGCTGGGGTTTCCCGGCGCACCAAGCAAAGACGGTTTCGATGACCGTTCGACTGCACTTGGCCGACGGGAAGACCGAAGACCATCCGCTGACCAACGGAGTCCATTTTTCCGACTATATCCGCCGAGTTGATGTGCCAGGTTCAGAGTTTGCAATGGCCGCGGGAGGCCAACAACTGCGACACGTGGTGATTCGTCCGAAATCCTCCACGGCGATTGAGGAAATCGAGTTGATCAAAGGTGACGACCCAACCGCGCCGATCGTTGCCGCAGTCACCATCGAGTCGGCTCAGCATTAGGCGAGACGCCATCCCTTGTTCGTTTAACGGCAAGCCGCAGGCGACTGCGTCCCCCCTCAGCAGCCGCCTGCAGCCTGCCAAAAAAACCAGTCGCCTGCGGCTTGCCGTTAAACGAATTCACTGGAGCGATGCTGAATAGGAAGGGGATTGCGTCTCACCAAGACACTTGGACGAGGAACCGAATCTTCGGGGTAGGCATGGTTGCCTGGCGCAAAACCGCCGCCGTCGCCGAGGCGAGTTGATTCGGAGACGCCAAACCAGACCCGCATTCCATGCGTACCGCTGTGATCACCCCGAAAACGTCGATGATAATTTGCCGCAGGTGGGCAATTCTGGACGTTATTGTGTAAGCTAAGGGCGTCTTGATTGCTCCCTTCGGCCCGACTGAAGGATTCTTCCTCCCCCTTCCCTTGGACCTACCCTTTCGTGAAGTTTCTGACGTTTCCGCTTCGTCTTTGTGTTGGCTGGGGCTTATCGCCGCGGCTGTTGGGTCTGATTGGCGTCACGATGCTGGTGCTGCTGCGGCTCACGATCGGTTGGCACTTTTACAGCGAGGGAGTCGTCAAAGTCGAGGCTGGAGATTGGACAGCCGCTCCATTCTTTGCCAATGCGCGGGGCCCGCTGGCCGATCAGTACCGCAAAATGGTCTGGGACGCGGACGGAAAATTTCGGCTCGATCGGGAGGCGACGATGCTCAATTGGGCAACGTTTCGCGAAGATGTCGCCCTCCATTACGGCTTTAGCGAAGAGCAAAAGCGACAGGCGCAAGAGAACTACATCAAAGCGGTCGAGCAGTACGATTGGGTGTTGTCCGAGAACGCTACCGAAATCGAGGAATACGAGTTGGGGCGTGAACGAGTCGTGATGCTCGATACGGACAAGGAGGAGAGACAGCTGCGAGACGGTGTATCCAGTCTTGGCGGACAACGTGACACGATTCGCCGTGAATGGAATCAGAGCGCGGCGACGGCTCTAAACCAGATTGATACGATCTGGAAAAGCTATGAAGCGGATCAGAACGCGTTGGCGAGTGACGAGCAAATGGCGGCACAGCGGAGGTCATTCAATTTGATCAAACCGCGGACATTTCTGATGGATACCAGTATCATCGACCAGCTCCTGCCCTATTTCGACATCGTGGTCGGGCTGTGTCTGCTGTTGGGACTGTTCACACCGATATCCGCGTTAGCCGCAGCCGGATTTCTCGGTTCAGTCTTCCTCAGCCAGTATCCTCCCGCCACCGGACCAAGTTCCACCATCTATCAATTGATCGAGAGCATGGCGTGCTTGGTGCTGGCCGGAACCGGCGCCGGGCGATTCGCCGGACTCGACTATTTTCTGCATTTGATCATCCGCAAGGTTTGGGGCGTACATCCGCACAGCTGAGACAACCCATCTCACAGAACAAATACACATCTCCCCAGCATAGGACAAAACCATGGTTGACAAACTTTCGAGCGAACAACGCGAAGTCGGCAAGGAAAACTACTACTCGGCCGTCGGCAGCTACTACGACGTCAACCGACGCGACTTTTTGCGAGGCATTGTTGCGGCCGGTGCAGTCAGCGGCGCCGGTCTGGGTGCGGCCTACTTTGGCTACGGCAAAGTCAATGACCCGGTCCGAGTCGCGGTCATTGGCACCGGCGACGAAGGAAACGTGCTGATCGGCGGCTGCAATCCCGAATATGTCGATGTCAAAGCGATCTGTGACATCCGACCTTTCGGTCAGCACCGCGCATTCCACGGCGACTGGTCCAGTCCATCCGCGCTGGTGCGGCGACCAGGATTGATCAATGTGGCTGGCTACAAGGACGAAGCCGAAGCAAAACGAAATGTCAAAGTCTACGACGGCAGCAACGGCGGCATCATGGCTTGCCTTGGACGATCCCGATATCGAAGCGGTGATCATCGCTTTGCCGCTTTGGTTGCACGCTCCCGTGGCGGCTCAGGCGATGAAGAAAGGGCTTCACGTGCTGACCGAAAAACTGATGGCCCACAACGTGGCCCAGTGCAAAGTGATGGCTCGGATGGCCGAGCGAATTGAAGGATCCTGCGGGGAACCCGCTGCATCTGGCGACCGGCCATCAACGTCACTACAACGTCAAATACGACAACGCGATCAACTTGATTCGCTGGGGATTGCTCGGCCAGTTGCATCACATTCGCGCTCAGTGGCATCGCAGCAACCTGCCCGGTGGCGATTCCTGGAAAATGCCGATCCCAGGGGGAGAGGCCTGATGGAACGACAAGATCGCCGGCTGACATCAACAACCGAAAAGGAAAATTGAGGACAGCTACAAATCCCAATGACATCGTGAAGCTGCAAGCCGAACTCGCCCAATTGCTCGCTTGGGACGCTGACAAGAAGTTGATCCAAAACGAGTTTGGCTACGAAGATTTCACACATGGCGGCCAGATTTTCACCGCGATGGAAGAACTGCATCGCTGGCGTTTGTTCGGTCGAACCGGTGCCGGCTTGATGGCCGAACTGGGCAGTCACCAACTGGATGCCGTCAGTATTTTCCTCAGCTCGCTTCGCGATGACGGCAAAAAAGTTCATCCGCTCAGCGTGCATGCCGTGGGCGGGCGTCACATCATGCCAATGGACCGTGACTGCAACGATCACGTTTATTGCATGTTCGAGTTCCCAGGACCAGAGTATTCCAAGACGTTTGACGTTGGTTATTACGACCCAGAAGCAGACTATCCCGCCAGTGTCAAACGCGGCAGGAATTGGGAACGCACCGGAGATGTTCCCGGATACGACACCGATCCCAACAAGAAAGTCGTCGTCACCTATTCGTCCATCAATGGCAACGGCTTTGGCGGCTGGGGCGAAGTCGTACTGGGAAGCAAAGGTACGTTGATCTTGGACAAAGAGACCGATGTGCTGTTGTATCGCAATAGTGATACCAGCAGCAAAGTGGGCGTGGCGAAACAAGAAGGCGGCTACGTTTTGGATACCAGCGCCAGTGGCGATTACTCCGCACCGGTCGCCAAGGCCGCCGATTCCGGACCAGTCAGCCGTGGTTATCGCGAAGAGATCGAGCACTGGGCGTACTGCATTCGCAACCCGGCGGCCGAGAATCATCCCCGATGCTATCCCGAAGTCGCCATGGGAGATGCCGTGATCGCGCTTGGGTACCAACGTCGCTCTTAAGAATGCGGCCGACGGCAAAGGCGGTTACCTGGAGTTCGAGGAAGAGTGGTTCGACATCGCCAACGATGCAACCCCCGACGGCAGCAGCATCGACATCGAGACCGAATTCATGAACAAACCCGTTGCATAGCTGCTCGCGGCGGTCCCGAAATGCCCTCTCTTTACAATCTCGACGCACGCCCTCGGCGTGCGTCGATTTTTTTCGCCCTGATGGATCGACGATCAACCATCCGAACGTGTTTTGAAATTTGAGCCCTCGGCTCACGAGATGCATGATCGAAATAACCGGCAGTTTCCGCACCTGACGGCCTCTACCTGCACTGCAAATGGGCGTCGCCGTGCAGTTCCCTTTTGCAACTGGCCGATTCGACACTTGATGGTCCCAAGTTCCGTCCCACCACTGGCTGTGTGAAGTTTCATGAATGTTCGCCGCTTTTTGCTGATTGCCGCTTCGACCGCTTTGCTCTCGAGCGGAGCCTTTTGTGGCACATCCCTCTTCGCACAAGACCCGTTTGCAGTCGACGATGATCCGATTGATCGAGTTCATCTGTTTGACTCGCTGGAAAAGGCTGCCGCTGCAGAAAGCAAGCCTGTCGTCAGCAAGTCAGATGTGCGGAAATCGAGAATGTCCGTCGCGGAGCTTCGCCAAGCCCGGGCGTTGTATCGTTCCAACCAACGCGTCGCCCGGCTAGAGTACAACCTTTGGATGAGGTACGAACCACTGCGTCCAAATTGGAACTCCGTCCCGATGATGAGCAGCCGGTACACGAATCGGCAGCTCTACGTTCCTGTCTACATTCGCAATTAGTACCTGGCCCGTCTTCGATTGGCAGCATTCGTAGGCCAGGACCTGACCCGGCAGCCTGACGTATGCGGTTTGTCGCCAGGACAGGTCCTGGCCTACGCCTGAATCTGCAACGATCGCTGCGCGATCCTCGATTGGGACAACCGAGCGACAATGCAACTCCGCGCCCCATCCGTTAGAATACGCCCGTGTCGATTTTGATCATGGCGTGGTGGGGAGAGAATCTGGTGAAGCTTTCGGTTCGTGTTTGGCGCACTCGTCGCATTTCTAATGGCTGGTCCGATTCAGGCTCAGGACGAAATCGATGTCCTGCAAGACGTCGTCTACGGCAAAGGCGGAGAAGTTGATCTCCATTTGGACCTTGCTCGCCCAAAGAACCAGACGGCTCCCGCGCCTTGTGTTGTTGTCATTCACGGTGGTGCCTGGCGACAAGGCGACAAACGGATGCACGCGAACGAAATTCGGTCGTTCGCCAAACAAGGATTTGTTTCGGCGTCCGTGCAATATCGGTTTTGTCCCGAGTATCGATTCCCCGCACAAGTCGAAGACGTCAAGTGTGCCGTTCGCTACTTGCGGGCTCATGCTGATGAGTACGGGATCGATCCGGATCGAATCGGCGCCGTAGGGTTTTCGGCCGGGGCTCACCTGTCGATGATGCTCGGCGCGATGGATCCCGATGACGGGCTCGAAGGCGACGGCGGCTGGGCGGACCAGCCAAGCAAGGTTCAAGCGGTGGTATCCTTTTTTGGACCGACCGAGCTGGCCGCCGACGACATCCCCGTGCCGAGTATTCCGCTGGTAAACGCACTGATAGGCGGACCCAAGGAAGAAAACTTAGATGCGTTTCGTAGTGCCTCTCCGCTCACTTACATCAGCAAGGGCGATGCCCCGATGCTGCTGTTTCAAGGCACCGAGGACATTTTGGTTCCCTATTCGCAGGCGATCAAGATGGTCACGGCAATGACCGAGGCAGATGTGCCGGGGCGTGTCGAGTTTCTAATTGACGCCGGTCACGGATGGGGTGGCGCTGATCGCGAATTAACGGTCGAAGCCACCAATAAGTTCTTCCAGCGGCATCTTCGACTCAGTGACAAATAACTCGCCGCAATGAGTGGGTGGCTGGTGGTCGAGCGTCAGCGAGCCCCCAGTAGGTATCACTCGATTACTGGGGGCTCGCTGACGCTCGACCACCAGCCACCCCCGTCAGTATCGCTCCACTATCTGACGCTCGACCGCCGGCCACCCCGTGAATGCAACTCTCAGTCGATGAGTTTGTTGATCGGGTATTCAACGATCCCGGTCGCACCCATTGCTTTCAGTTGTGGCACGATGCTGCGGACGACGGACTCTTCGACAATCGTGATCACGTCGACCCAATCGGGATCCGAGAGCGCGGAGATCGTTGGCTTCTGCAGCGCCGGCAACAGCGCGAGCACATCTTCCAGATTCTCGATGGGCGACGTTCATCATCAGCCCGACTTTGCCCTCGGCATGCAAGCAGGAAAGCAGCATCAGCGAAATATTGTCGAGTTTGGCCTTCTTCCACGGGTCCTGGTAAGCCTCTTTATTGGCGATGAAACGCGTCGTACTCTGCATCACCTCGTCAACAATGCGAAGGTCATTGGCACGTAGCGAGCTGCCCGTTTCCGTGACTTCGACGATCGCATCGGCAAGTTTCGGCGGCTTGACCTCGGTCGCCCCCCAAGAAAACTCGACTCGCGCCTCGACGCCGTGTTTCGACAGGTATGCTCTCGGTCAGCCCAACCGCCTCGGTGGCGATCCGCTTTCCCTGCAAATCCTTGACGGACTTGACCGGTGAGTCATTCGGCACGCACAGCACCCAGCGCACCGGACGGCGGCTGACCTTCGAGAACACCAATTCGCATACTTCGACGACTTCCGCCTCGGTTTCCACGACCCAATCATGGCCGGTGATTCCTGCATCAAGCACACCTTGCTCGACATATCGAGCCATCTCTTGGGCTCGAATCAACAGGCACTCGATCTCATCGTCGTCGATCGTTGGATAATACGACCGAGAAGAGAACTTGATGTTGTATCCCGCCCGCTCGAATAGTTCGGCAGTCGACTGCTGCAGACTTCCGGCGGGAATTCCCAACTTCAATACGTTATTTTCGCTCATCACTTGTTTTCTTGTAGACCTGTTTCGGATCGAACACACGCTCACCGACGATCGTCGCTTCGTCTGCACCGGGACGACTTGGCGAAAGAAGCAGCTGCGATAGCCCTCGTGACAGGCGGCTCCCCCGACTTGGTTGACCTTGATCAGCAACGTGTCCGCGTCACAGTCGAAATAAATCGCCTTCACTTCCTGAACGTTGCCACTCTCTTCACCTTTCCGCCACAACCGCTCGCGGCTGCGACTGTAATAACAGACACGGCCGGTCTTCAATGTTTCGGCATACGCTTGCTTCGTTCATGTATGCCAGCATCAGAACGTCACCGGAGGTCTCGTCTTGTGCGATCACCGGTAACAATTCGCTCTTGCTGAAGTCGGGGCCGTTCACATTGCGCCTCCTGCTGGATAATCGATGGAGTAAGTCGACAGGATAGCAGTCGTGCGGTTGACAGCCAACACGCGGCACAATGTCGTCGTTTGCTCCGCAAAGGTTGGGGATAGTCGGTGATCGCTCCGCGATCAGAAACGGTTCGCGGAGCGAACCGCGACTATAGATTCACAACCTCTCCGCGATCAACGACCTTCCCCACAAACTCAGTTCACACGCCGCTTTTCGCTTTCTGCACCAGAAAGTCGACAAGTTCTTGGCAGTGAAAGAACCCGGGCCAAAAATTGTGACCTTGTCCTTCGACGCTGATCACTTTGATCAAATCACTCACGCCTTTCGCGTCGTAGACTTTCTCCAACGCTGCCGAATTTGCCGCCAAAGGGACAACCTTGTCATCGGTGCCGTGAATGATGAACACAGGAATCTTCGCGTCAGCCAACTCAACGGCTGCGCTTGATCGGATTCAGCTTGTCCTGCTGCGCCATGAGATCTGCTTCGCTGACACCATAGGCGGGAGCGGCTCGCTTGAGTCCGGGATACGTTGTGAAGTCATAAACCGGATAAATTCCGCCGATTGCCGCCACGCGATCGGGATGCTCAATCGCCCAACTACTGACCCACAGCCCACCGCGGCTGCGACCGAGCAGAGCCGGCCTATTCGAATAGCCCCGTTTTACCATCTCCTGATAGAGGGCCTCGAAATGGGGGAATGCATGGGGACTGCCATATGCTTCGCCCACGTCAATTCCCGCCACCGCAACGCCGGCGTCGAGAAACTGCTGATGCATCCAGCTCTCTGCCTCGTCGGGATAAGCGGACAAGGTCGGTCCGTAGAAGATCCAAGGTTTCGCGTCAGTCGCCTTTCGCTCCGCGAAAGTTGCGTTGCTCTCGGGCTAGCTTCGCGGAGCGCAGGGCGACTATCGGGCGCCATCAGAAACGCATGACGTCCATTAACGAGAAACGATTCTCCACCGAGCAGCACTTGCTTGCGTTTCGGCTTCGCCGCAGCCTGGGCACTTTTCATGACCGGCGGTTGGCTGGTATTCCCAGCCGCTTTCTTTCACCGTACCTGCGGGCAGGTCTCGCGCGGCGAGTTCGGTGAATGCTTCAAGATGCCGGTCCCAATCCCTGACCAGTTCGCCCAGCTTGTCCCCGCGGACAATCGCAAGGTCACTCGACTCAATCCGATCGCCGGCAAGGTCGTACAGTTCCCACGGTTCGCCGATTGGCGCGACCGCTTTCCAGTCGCCGACGCGGATCGCTTTGTGTCCATCGTGAAACCACCAGAGCGTCCTCTGCTCGCTGGGTGGCGGGTCGGATGAAGAGTCCTTGGCAAACACTGGCACCAGACTCTTGCCCGGTGCGGGAGGCGCGGCGGCGAGCGTCTTCGCATTGGCCAGTTCCAACAATGTCGGAACGATGTCGATGACGTGCCCTGGCTTGCGGCGGAATTGCCCTCGGGCTTCGATCCCCTTTGGCCACGACACCAACAATGGCGTCGACGTACCTCCTTCGTGCGTCCACGTTTTGTGGCGGCGGAAGGGCGTGTTGCAGGTCGTGGACCAACCCGGCCCAAGGCACAGGTAAGTCCCCGCCGCTCCCGGCGGCAGGCTCGGATCGTGGCCGTCGTCACGGACCATGATCTCGGCGCTGGCGCCGTTATCAGAAAGGAAAATCACCAACGTGTTCTCCCACTGACCCATCTTCTTGACCTGATCAAACACACGCCCGATCTCGATATCCATCCGATGAATCATCGCTGCGTGGATCGACATTTTGGTAGCTTGGAACTGCTGCTGCTTGTCGGTCAGGCTCTTCCATGGCAGCGGCTTATTGACCTCGCCTTCTCCCAGGATCTCAAACGCCTCGGGGAAGTGATACGGTGGCCCCAAGTCGCGCTCGACGCGGGAAAGTTGGCTGACGGCGGTTTCGTCGAGCAGTCCCATTTGCTTCATCCGTCGCCAACGTTTGGCCCGAATCGATTCCCAGCCTTCTGTGTACGTGTCTTTATAAAGCGCAATGTCTTCCGGCAAAGCATGGAGCGGAAAGTGGGGCGCGGCGAACGCGAGGTATTGGAAAAAGGGTGCGTTGGCATGCTGCTCGGCGTGATCGGTCAAAACCTCAATGACGTGATCGGCCAGCGCCGTGGTCGCATAGAAGCCGGTGCCTTTTTGGACGGGCGGCAGTTGGACATCGTCCTTCCAGTGCCTGGTCGGATTGAAGAATCGTCCTTGGTCCTTGAGCAAATAGGAATGGTCGAAACCGTTCTCAATCGGCATGCCATCGATGTGCCACTTGCCAGTGTGGTACGAGCGGTAGCCAGCCGGTTTCAAGAGCCTGGGGAGCAAAACCGCCCAGTCCGGTCGTCTGCCTCGATTCCCGCCGCCCGATGGAATTCCTGGTATCGCATTGCGCCGAATCTGTTGTGCGTAGTAGCCCGTCATCAGAGCACCGCGCGTCGGCCAGCACCTTGCCGTGTTATAGAACTGAGTGAACCGCAGCCCGTTCTCCGCAATGGAGTCCAGATTTGGCGTGGCGATTTCTCCGCCATAGCAGCCCAGGTCCGAAAACCCCAAGTCGTCGGCCATGATCAGCAGCACGTTGGGTCTGGATGAATCAGCGTGTGCAGAAAGACAGACGAGGAGTAGAGCCGCAAACGACAGCAGGCATGTTTTCGACATTGGGTTCATGATGTTGGTCAGCAATGTGGTGCTAGAGTGTGTTTAGTAGCAGATAAAAGATTCACGGGGAGGGTGGCCGGCGGTCGAGCGTCAGCAAGCCCCCGGAATTCCTTGTTTCATTACTGGGGGCTCGCTGACGCTCGACCACCAGCCACCCCACCAACCACCCCAGCCCTCTCGACCGGCCAGTTCAGATGTTTGTGAAGGAAGTCGAACGATGCTTCGCCATGAATGCTGTGTCCTCCCTGGAAGAACTCGATCTCCAGGCGATCGGCCATCCCGAATTGCGCGTACAACCAACGGACCTTGGCGAATTCATGCGCAACCCAACGGTCTCGACCGACCCGGTCGTGGTGACCCCGCTCAACCATGAACGGTCGCGGGAACATCAGGTAAGTCATTTCGGCGTAGTCGAATGTGTGGCCAAGATTCCAATACGGCATCTCCCATTCGATCGATCTCATGAATGAGAACGGTTGGTCGGTGGCGGCAATCTTGCGAGTCCACTGGTTGAAGTCGCCCGAGCAGATCGACAGGCAATACTTCTCCAATATCGTAGGCACGCGAACCGCCGTTTCGCCGCCGTAGCTGAGACCATAAAAGGCGATACGATCGCCGTCCACCATCGGCAGCGAGTCCAACCAACGGAGTGTGGCGTCGTGCTGTGCGATGATGAACGAGAACAGCGTGCATCCGATCGCATTCGCTTTGCGGTCGAGCCAGCGGTACCGATCTTCACCGCGGTACAGATTGTGCGGCGCGAACGTGATGAATCCACGCTCGGCCAGCTTCGCTGCAAAATGGTTGTACGCCGTACTTTCAAAGTCGATCGTATCGCGGGGAATGGCATTGCGACCATGCTGGCAGACAACGACCGGGCGTTTCTCATTTGGCTTCAAGTCGTTGGGCAGAACCAAAACACCCCAGCTGAAGAGGCCTTCATGCACGTCGAGCACCACGTCATAGGCGGTCCACTGGTCCGTTTCCGCGACCTTGCGAGTGCGGGCATGGGGGGGCAGAAGCGATTCGTCAAAACGCCCCATTGCTTGTTCGTAGAACTGTTTGCGATACGACGTGGACGCTGCGATGAATTTTTGAGCATCGACGGTCGGATAAACACGGTCAGTGCTCCAACGCGAATCGTTGAATTCGGGCATCGCTTTGTAAAGGAAGAACTCGTCACGCAGATGCTCCGAACTACGGACGAGCGACTGAACATGAGACTCCAATTGATCCGTCGTGCGTTTCTGTCGTGCGCGGATCGCGTCGGCGGCTGAAGCTCTGCGATCGGTTAGTTCGCGTTCATCCGACGGAAACAGTGTGCTGTCACCGAACTGCGACACAAATCGCTCGAGGGCGTCATCCGACCAGGGACCTGCCGTCGTTCCATCAGGTCCGGCAACCAACCTGCAAAAGCTATCTCGGCGCGGAATCTTTTTGAATTCCGACTTGACCGCATCCAAATCCGGCGTCGTCAATGCACCTTTGTGGTTGGAAACTTCCGGCAGCGGGCTGTGCTCGATCACCAGCTGCCTGGGGGCGACTAACGACGCAACCTCCGCGTTGCCCAGTCGCTTCAATCGTGACCAGACGTTGCGATAGATCGGTTCTTGCCAGGCCGAATCGCTCCGATCGAAGTATCCGCTGACGAGTGCCGCATCGATCCGAGTGTCGAGCGCGGCTGCATGCAGGGCGATCAGGCCTCCTTCGCCATAACCGAGCACTCCAATCTTCGAGTCACCGCTAGCTTCGGAATGGAACCCATCAACAACAGCCAGCGCACGTTGGATTTCGTAACCGATCAGGTGCCTGCCCATGTGGAACGCCTGACGGTAAATCCACTCTCGCTCGGTATAGTCGGCCCGCTGTATCCGCCCATCGTCCGTTTGCAGTTTGTTGCGGCTGACGACTGCCATCACGACGACGTCAAATCCGCTGTCGGCCAATCGTTTGGCCACCGGTTGAAGCATCTGCTCTGGCGATTGATCCGCATCGGGAATGACCACGACGCTGCCGATGGCCTTGCCGCGTTGCTTGACCAGCAGACCTTCACCGGTGATGTTTGCAAACACGGGCCACCGCACCTGAAAGACCTGGTAGGCATCCGTTTCAGCGATGATCGACGGGTTCTTTGCATCGCCGAAGTGTTCCATCCGAGGCGGCAGCCGATCCTCGACCACGCCAAGGATTGTTCGCAATTCTTGTCGTCGTGAATCGGCGTCTTCCGCGTCACCGTGAATGGCTCTGCGAACGTTGTTCGCCTGCTCAATTTGTGTCTCGATAAACGTATGCGCGGTATCCATCAATCGCTGTGAAAGATCGGCCTCGGGCCAATCAAGCGGTTTCGTTCCAGCCAATGTCTTGATCACCGGCGGCTGTTGTTCGGGAAGCGAACGCGACAGCGCGATCGTCGCCCATGCGGTGGCGGTTGTTGATATGAACTGGTCCTCTCGGTGCGGAAACCCAGTTTCAAAGTACTGTTGAAACGGTTTGCTTCGACTTTGTACGTGCCACGAACCATCATCGAGCTGTTCGTCGAGCAAATAGGCGACCGCCCGCTTCCAAACGACGTCGTCGCTGTCGATCGCTCCAGCATCACGCAGCGCATACAGCGCGGTCGCGGTGGCGTACGCATCGCTATCCATCTCGGGCCGCTGTGCCCAACCGCCGTCGTCTCGCTGTTCTTGCTTGAGCCGAGTGATTGCAGCGTCGGTGACTTCATCGGAAACGTCCACATAGCCAAGTGAAAGCAATCGGAATACTTCGTCTTCCGTGTCTTTGACCTCAGCCGCGGCAAGCCAACTCTCAGCTGCTGCGTTGGCCTTCTCGATCGGATCGCTTTGCTGATCGGTGCCGAACGCTCTCAGGGCCCGCAGCGCCAGATAAGTCGTCGTGAAGCTGCTCGCCTCTGAAGGGGGTCGATGACTCGAGTGCTTCCAAGACCCATCCTTGTGCTGTTTTTTCAAGAGCCAGTCGGTAACCATCGTTGCAACTTCATCGGGCTTTCGCCCGCCCTCTTCCAGCGTCCATAACGCGTACCCGGCCGTATCGACGCCGCCACCCTGGCCCTTGCCTTCCTGGTAAGATTTGCGACCGCGACGCAGGTGGTTGTAGGTATGGTCGATTTGTCGCTTCAGATTCTCGGCGTTCGCATGAAACCCGCGTCTCTGTGACTCGACGATCGCGAAGACCGGGAGAGCTTGGCTGTGACACGTGAAGCAGACGCGTTGATCAGCCGAACCGGCGGAGGCTCTTTCCAGCAATGGCAAGGCGCGAGTGACAGCCGACCGAATGGCGTTTTCGCTCGGCGCAAGCTCTTCCGCGGCGAGCGGACTCGGCGGACGCAAGGCCACAATCAGAACCAGGATTGTCGCGGCGATAAGTCTGCACACTTCAGGTCTCTTTTTGTAGGACCGGAACTCTCCGTCCCGGGAGTCGTTGAGCTTTAAGTCGTTGGTTCGCATTGAGTTTCATCACCCTCCCGCGCAGCGGGAGGGTCGGACGTTTGAACGGCCGGGGAGGGTTTTCTTGCGTTTGGTAGACGTCAGACTGTTGCAAACCGGATTGCCCCTCTCCTCGCTAAAGCTCGACTCTCCCGAGGGAGAGTGATTTCTTCCTCGTAAACCACTGCAAAAATGAAACTTAGAAGCTGCGTGACCTTCCCGTCGGGACGTAGACGGACAAACGCGACCGTCTTACAGTTTCTAGTCACATTGTCAGCTGGCCGCCGCACGGGGTCAATCAACTTCGCATGCTTACGATAACAAACCAATCCGCGCGACGGGTAATCTTGCATTTGCAGGGGCTCTCGCAGTCGCCCAGCCAAAAGCTGACCGCCGACCAACTGTACGAGTTGATTTGTCAGCTGGGATTGGTCCAGGTCGATTCGATCCGTTGGGTCGAGCGTGCTCAGCACATGATTCTGTTTTCTCGCAGCCAACATTATCGCCCCGAGGACTTGCGACATCTGATCGAAGAGCGACAGTTGCTATTCGAGAATTACACGCACGATGCCTCGGTGATTCCGTCGCAGTATTTTCGGTTTTGGCGGCACCGATTCGCTCGCGACAAAGATCAATTGCGGCAGCGGCTGATTCGCTGGCAGGGTGATGGATTCGTCAAGCACTGTGGTTCGCTGCATCGCAAGATTCGCCAGACGGGAGCCGTGCGGTCCCGCGACTTGAAACGGGCGAGCACAAAACAGCCGACGGAAATGTGGCAATGGCACGACGGCAAAGCAGCCCTCGAGTTTTTGTGGCGAACTGGGAAGCTGGGCATTGCTGCACGCGATGGTTTTCAAAAAGTCTATAACCTCGCTGAGCGAGTGATTCCGCCTGCAGAATACGACGAGCGTTGTACGCGGCAAGAATTCATGGATTGGTCGTGCCGCGAGGCAATTCGGCGACTCGGATTCGCCACGCCGGCAGAGATCGCCGAATTCTGGAAGCATCTTTCGATTGCCGAGGTAAACCGTTGGCTCGACCGCCAAGATGATCGGACGATCACCAAACTGGCCATTGACCATGCAGACGGGTCGCGCAGCGAAGGTCTCTACGCACGAGCCGACATCGAGTCGGTTGTTGCCGAGGCGCCGAAACCGCCAAATCGGATCCGAGTTCTGTCGCCATTCGATCCGGTGATCCGTAACCGTGATCGGCTGGAGCGCCTGTTCGGTTTTCAATACCGAATCGAGATCTACGTTCCCGAGGCGAAAAGAAAGTATGGCTACTACGTCTTTCCATTGCTCGAAAGGGACAAGCTGATCGGACGAATCGATATGCGTGCCGACCGCACCGCAAACGCACTCGAGATCAAACGCCTGTGGATGGAAGACGGAGTGACTTTGACACCCGCACGAAAAAAAAGGCTCGACCAAGAACTGGCCCGCATTGCCAAGCTAGCCGACGTCGATCAGATCTGCTGGTTGCGCGGTGCGTTATGACGATGTTGCTTTGTTCGCAGTGACCGCATTCATGCGGTGGGTCGAAAGCAGAACCCGATGAATCGGATCACAAAATTCATGATCACCGATTTCAAAACACGTTCTTAACGCCAACGAACAACCTTTGGTTGCCAGCTCTGTTCGATTTTTTCGTAAGCGATGATGTACCCGCAGGCTCCCGATTCGTTTGCCATTCGTACCTGGGCTTCCACTTCCGATGCATTCACATCCCAGCCTTGCAGGACTGCAATCAACCGCGAAGCAGGGATTTCTGTACCGCCATGCTGTGGTGGCATCTTCGCGAACGATTCGATTGCATATCGGACCCATCCAGCTTTTTCACCGTACACCGGCAGATCACGTTGGAACTCGCGAAAAGGCGCCAGCACGGCAAGTCTTTCAGATGTCTGCTGCAATGGCATCAGCTGTTTTGTGTAAGCCTTCCAGCAGATTCCGTCGAAGCATCCGACGCCGGCACAGAGGCCATCTTCGGCACCATCATGCTTCTCGCATTCGGTGGTCCAAACCGGGATGACGGCCGAGTTCGGTAGAACTGCTTTCACAGCATTGACGAACAGAGTGGCGGCGTCGTCACCCAGTGGTACGGTTGTTCGCTTTTTTCCGTAATCACTTGTCCAGCGACACAAAGGGTTGCCGCAACCACAGGCGGAAGGCGCTCCTTGCAGATCATTCAAAAAGACGCTTACAGGGTCGGGCTTATCGGCGAGTAACGTTTTCACTCGCAATAGCTGGGCCTTGAATGGCTGGCGTGCGAGGATGGGGACCCACGGATACGTCTTGGCAACCTCGTCGGCAGCCGGCTTCGGCGTGTCCGGAAAAAAACGCTGCCATTCATCATGCGTCTGCAGGCTGGCCATCCACTCTGGATGTGCA
Organism: Pirellulaceae bacterium; assembly: GCA_963767665.1. Classification (GTDB taxonomy): domain Bacteria; phylum Planctomycetota; class Planctomycetia; order Pirellulales; family Pirellulaceae; genus Rubripirellula. The sequence goes on along the minus strand of CAVYFC010000007.1, from coordinate 247,046 downwards.
TCAGCCAATTCAGGGCAGCGGGCAACCTCGATCCAATAATGGAGTTCAAGCCCCGACGCCGCAACCAATTCGGCCGCGCCGCGTTGCGTTTCGGCTTCCTTTTTCGACGTCCCCTCAACAAGCAATACGATCGACGTCAGGCCATCCTCTTTCAATTTGCCGAGTCTGTCGGACGTGACATCAACGGCCGATAACAGTGCTCCTCGGAACTTTTCCGTGGTTGATGACTTCGCCGCTTCTTCGGCGGTCACACCCTTTGTCGCGATCACAATCAGCACGACTACGATCAACCGCAACGATCTAGCATCGCGCGGCCATTTATTGTCGTCTTTCGCTCCGCGAAAGAAACGAAGAACGCTGCTTTCGCGGAGCGAAAGGCGACACTTATTTACCGCAGGAGGCTTACTTCGTCGATTCATAAACTGCAGTCTCGGGATACTCGGACGACCAGGCGTACCAACGACACTGAATGCTATTGATCCACGTCAACTCTTTGCCCCTCAAGGGGCCATCGATGCCGCGACCTGCCAATGTCCAACGCGTGCCAGTTTCTTTGTCCTTGAAGGGAGCCGACTCGGGTGAGATTTCGTCAGCATAGAGCGTCAGAGTTTGCCCATCCACTCGGCGATCGAATGCCACGGCCGTTTCGGTTTTTCCATACCAAAACACGGCAATCGGACGCTCCGCTGTTTCGTCAAGCAAGCATGCTCGTGCCGGCAAACGCTCCAGCGGAAAAGCCTTTTGCTTCGCTCCCACCTCGACTCCGAGCACCTGCTCCATGGCTCCCATTCGATCATCGACTTTTCCTATGGATGATTTTGCTTCTTCGCTGATCGCCGTTGGCAGTGCGTTGGTCGCATACTTTTTGCCATCAAACAAATCGTACGTCGTCGATTCGGGGTGCAGCATTAGCCAGTAACCCCAATTGGTGACCAGGCTTGGAATTCGTTTGAGTTGCTGACCTACTTGCGGACCGGAGATGGCCTTTCCCGTCAAAGCTGACCATAACGTCCCGTCTTTGCCTTGCACGACCATGACACCTCGCCGCCAGCCATGAAGCTTGTACCCGTAATCCTTCTCAAAGGCTGCAACGTAACCGCCGTCCGGGTCATAAAAGAACAACCCGTAAGTGTCATTGACCACCCGCGGACCGGAAAGGAAATGCCGAATGGGGAAGGCTCCGCCATTGTGAGCCGCACGTAACCAAGCGATCACCCGGTCGTCTGAACTGATGAACGATTTCACATGCTGTGTCGAACAATAGGAGCAGGGCGGTTCGGTGATCGGCTTCACGCTCCCTTGCAGCAACTTGATGGGGGTCGATTCTTGGGCATTCGCAGCGACTGCCAGCAGTCCAACTGCGATGACGGTCGCCAAACAGTGCTGACAGTAGATGCGAGCACAAGCTGTTTTATTCATATTGACCTCTGGTTCCAAATCCGACCGACATTGTAGTGGCTTCAAGTGGAAAGGGCAGGCGACGGGGTGGCCGGCGGTCGAGATAGAATTTGAGCTTGTAGATTACGGAGTGAAATGAGATTCGCAATCAACACTCTCCCTGTGGGAGAGTCGGGCTCTCAGGCCCGGAGAGGGCCCTCCCCGGCCGCTACCGCGTCCGACCCTCCCGAAGCGGGAGGGTGATGAGAGAAAGCGCAACTTCAAAACTGACGCTCGACCACCAGACACCCAATCAATGCGGATCGACCACGAATAGTCACGAAGAAGCCTCAACGATAATCGGCGCCGGTAAGACTGGCCAGAACGGATTGTTGCCAGTCCCGCAGTTGCTGCTCGAGTTCCTGCGCGGACCAGGCTGGATTTCGATCAAGTTGTTCTGTTCGGCCTGGTCCTCTCGCAAATTGAATAGCTCCCTTGTCATTTCACCGTTCTCGCCTTCATGGATAACCAGCTTGTAGTCGTTGTCGAGAACAACACGCGGGCCAGTAAAATCTTCGGGGACGATGTTTGGATGATGAAAGTTTTGGAAGTTGCGTGTGGGGATTCCACGCATCAGCTTCACCAACGGCGTCGTCCCTTTCTGCAGTTCCGGCTCGATGTAAGGCTTGGCGTCTTGCTCGCGACGGACGTTGTAGCTCCAGAAAAAGATTGGGCTCGGCCGCTCGTTCATGTCGCCGTCGATTAGCTGTTTCAGGCCGATTCCGTCCAGTGGTCGATTTGGAAGCGGTTGGCCGGTCAGCTCACAGATGGTCGGCAACATATCGCTGGTAACGGCGTTGACCTCGCTCACTCGCGGCTGCGGGATCCGCGCCGGCCATTCCATCACGCCTGGTACACGGATGCCGCCCTCGTACATTTGGCCTTTGCGGCCTCGAAGCGGTGACGCCAGCAAGCCGCTCCGCCGGCGTACCGTTGTCGCCGCAATACCAAAGCAGCGTATTGTCTCGCAATCCACTCTCTTGCAGATACTCCCGCAAAGTTCCGATGGCACGGTCCATTGCAGTGATCTCGGCATAGCGTTCTCGCAACACTTCGCCTTGCGGTCGTTGAACACGTCCGCCGGTCTCGTTCGAGGTCAGAGAAACCGATCTTCTCCTGATAGGTTTTCGGCAAATCGTCATAAAGCGCAAGGTCCTTCGGCAGACCGCTGTACGGTTCGTGCGGCGAGCCGAACCAGACAACCGCCAAAAACGGTTTCTCGTTTTGCCTGGCATCGCGAATAAATTGAATCGTTTCGTCGATCACGATCTCCGAACTCTCTCCCTCGAACTTTTCCGGCGGTCCGCCATTGCGCGAAAAAGTCGGGTTCAGCTCGAAAAAATTGTCGTGCGATAGCCACTGATCGAAGCCCATCGCACCCGGACTGGTGGGTGAGGATGCCTTCACCGGTCCCGACATGCCATTTCCCGAAATGTCCGCAGACGTAACCGGCTTTGCGAAGCACTTGCGCGATCGTAATCTCCTCGGGCCGCGTCGAATGGTTTGGCGTGAACGTGCCGTAGCGATTGGGATGTCGACCGGTAAGCACGCTGCCGCGAGTCGGCGAACAGCTCGGATGCGCCGCGTAAAAACGATCGAGACGGAGACCGGTGGCAGCCATTTCGTCGAGCACCGGTGTCTTGAGATGAGGGTGACCGTTGTACCCGGTTTCCTCCCAGCCGTGATCGTCACCCATGCACAGGATGATGTTCGGCAGCTGAGTGTCCTGCGCGAACGCTGAAGCAGCGAAAGACAAGCTCAGGCAAAACGTTACGAGCCAGCAAAACGCGTTCATTCGACGAGTGGTCATCATGATTCCAGATTCAGAATTCGGCTTATGGCAACTGGGGACGCAGTTCATTTCCGGCGTCATCAACGGGATACACGGCGTCGTGTTCTTCCAATGCGGTCATCAGACCTCGCATCATACGCCGAAGTTCTTGCGGCTTGGATTCGGCCAGATTCGTTGACTCGAAAGGATCGTCTGCGAGGTTGAATAGTTCGTAATGCCCACCCTCGAACTGGACGTATCCGCCCGTCGTCGGCTTCTCCGGCAAGGTGTGATAGATCACCTTCCAATCGCCGTCGCGCCAGGTCGTGAAATAGTTGCTGCGATGCGGCCCATGCGGGTAATGCATCAGAAACTGTTGAGCGCGCGTCGCATCGGATTTGCCGCTGAGTAGCGTCTCCAGTGGAAAACCATCAACCGGGTGACCGTCGGGAGACTTGGCGCCGGTGAAGTCGAGAATGGTGGGAAACAGGTCCTGCACCGTGGCCACTTGGCTTTGGATCACGCCCGCGGGAATCGGAAGCTGCTGTTGAAACGCATTGCTGGGGTCGGGCTTTGCCCAAGCCGCGATCAAGGGAACCCGCATGCCGCCTTCGTAATGTGCGCCCTTTCTTGCCACGCAGCGGAGCCGCGCAGGCGACTGCATGCTGATGCCCCGAGGGCGCGTCAGATCCGTTGTCACCGAGGAAAAAGACGAGCGTGTTTTCGGCGATGCCAAGTTCGTCGAATTGATCCAGCATGTCACCGAGCGATTTGTCCATCCCTTCGATCAGCGTGGCGAACGCCTGGGCGTTAGCCGGCTTTCCCGAGTCCTTGTAGTGCTCGGCGAAGCGCGGATCCGATTCGAACGGGCGCATGAACCGCGTAGTGCGCGAAATAGAGGTAGAAAGGTTCTCCGCCCTCGACCGTTTCGGCGACGTGCTTCTTTGCCTCGATCGTGAGCGCTTCGGATAAGAAACGTCTCGGTGCCGTGGTATTTCTCTAAGTGAGGCACGGCATGATGAGCGCGCTTCGTGCCCAGTCCATAGTTCTTCTCGCCGTAGTAGCTTCCCGGTGCGCCGAAGGCCGCGCCCGCTACGTTAACATCAAAACCCAAATTGAGCGGTTCGGCGCCCTCATACCCTTCCGGCCCAAAGTGCCCCTTGCCAACGTGAATCGTCCGGTAGCCGTTATTCCGCAGGATGCTGGGCAGCGTCACGTTGCCCTTCTTCAATCCCGCCCAATTCCAGTCCGGCGCACCATTTGGGCCTGCGTTGTTTTGACGTGGATTGATCCAGTTCGTGGCGCGATGACGGGCGGCGTTTTGCCCGGTCATGATCGAAATCCGAGTCGGCGAACAGACGCTCATGGCGTAGAACTGGTTGAATCGAATCCCCCGATTTGCCAACCGCTGCATGCCGGGCGTGCGATAATAATCGTTCAGCGGATAACGCTGCGGCTTCCCGTCCTGGTCCGTCAGAAACGGAACGGAAGTATCCATGACTCCCATGTCATCAACCAGAAAAACCATGATGTTGGGGTGCTCTGCCGCAGGGGTCGAAGATGCGTGTAAAAGCGTGACAACAGCAACAACAAAGGTGACGACTTTTCTCATGGCGCTTAGCGTACAAATTTGACGAAGGGATCAAGAGGTGAGCAAACAGAGTAAGACCTTAACATATTGCCAGGCGCGCCAGCGACAATCCGAACGCAAACTGCCGGGGAGCTAACGAGACCGTCCGGCTTCGTGCGAGATGTTAAGCAGAGTTTCACCGTGACTCGACTTTCCAGTGTGCACGAACTCTTGGTTTGGTCATCAGCATCCGCCAACTGCGTAGCAGTGATCGCATGTAGCCTGGGGTCAGGTTTGCTCGTCTCAGCGAGCAAACCGCAGCCCCAGGATCACCATCGCCCGGCTACCTGTGCCCCGCGGCGATTTGTGTTTCATGACGCGACCCTAAGCCGGACGCTCTACAAAGCTCTGCGGCAGATGATCGTCAGCCTATTGGTCATCGAGTGACCACAAATGAATTTTGCCGTCATAGGATCCCGAAGCAAGGTATCGACCGCGGGGCGAATACTCAACCGACAGTATCGTTTCCTGAGGACCGTATCGTTCACCCACCAGCTGCAAATTCGGAACTTCCCAGATCCGAATCACGCGTTCCCGACCTGCGGTCACAAGATGCTTTCCATCGGGAGAAAATGCAGCTGCGAACAGCGCACTTTGATCGGCGATGACCGCTTGTTTCTTCTCCTGCCGCGACACGTCCCAAAGCGATAGTCTTCCATCGCTGCCGGCGGACGCCAACCACTTTCCGTCCGAAGAATACTTCACCTGGTAGATCATTCCTTTTTCAGCGACCAGGTCGCCTAAAGGCTTACCATCAGAAACGTTGCAAAGATGAATCAGACCGTCGGTGCCACACGCCAGAGTTTTCTGGTCGGGTGAAAACGCGATTGAGAAAAACAAATTTGTGTGCGGTGTCGACCAGACTTCATCGCCTCGTTTCCAAAGTTGGATATGGGATCCCGCGCTGGCCAACAAACTCCCATCCGCGGAGTAGTCGACGTCGAGAATCGGATCACGATGCCCAGCTAGAACCGCTCGGCTTTCTCCAGTGCCGACATCCCAAGTGATGACCGTGCCATCACCGCTACAGGAAGCCAGCGACTTCCCATCGGGCGAAAAGTTCACGCGAAAGACTTGATCCGTGTGACCAACAAGAGTGGCCAATTGACTCCTGTCAGCCAGATCCCAGAGCTTCACGGTCTTGTCGTAGCTGCCCGAGGCCATCATCCGACCGTCCGGAGAAAACTTAACGTCGTAAACGGCGTCGTTGTGGCCGGTCAATTCCAGCGGTTGGCCCGCTTCGACTGTGATTGCCGTGCCGACTCCGACAAGAAGAATCAGGGCTCTAATCAGGCAAATCGATTGGATATTTCGCATGTTCACGGTGACACCTCCAGGGCCAATCCGCGTGCAATTCTTGTGCCGCCGGTGGTCCGAAAGTCATGATCAGGGGTGGCTGTTGGTCGAGCGTCAGCGAGCCATTGGCTTTGGTTTACCTGCCGAAGCAGCCTTTGCACGATCAGGGGTGGCTGGTGGTCGAACGTCAGCGAGCCCCCAGCAACAGGGCGGGAAATTCCGGGGAGACTCTTAGAAACGACCAAAGCATGGTGTTTCATGTTATCGCACCAGCAAATGTTCACACCAACGTATTGATTGATCACTACATTTGATAACCGCGGAGCGGTGGCAGGCGAGTAGCCTGGGGTGAGGCTGGGGAGCTCAAGCGACCCAGACGTAACCCCAGGTTGAGCGTGCCTCCGACATCCCTTCCCCGACTGCGATCGGGCGGCTTTGCCGCCCGATCGCAGTCGGGGAACAGTTTTTCTTGCTTCGTGAACCTGGGGTTACCCCAATGCTCGCTGACGCTCGATTGGTTCACCCCAGGCTACTGGCGATCACCGCTCCGCGGTTGTTCAAGCTCAAACAAAACCGACCCGCTAAGCCGGACGCTCTCCAAGTCCTGGCCTACGCCTAAGGAGCTGATAAATCGGGTTACTACAAACATGGGAACGGAACCGGGTTACGACAAACAGCGGGTTGCTACTTGATGAAATCGACGATGATCGAGATTGGTTTGCCCTCGGCACGCATGTCGCTTGGAGGACTTCGTTTGACGGGCATGCTGCCAACATCATAAGGGTTGACCACCCACTGGGAATCGTTTCGCCAATAGTGGTGCCACTGGATCTTGCGGCAAATTCGCAGGCCCGAGTCCATGATCGCTTTCATCACCAACTCGTAGTTCGGAAACCACAAGTGGGCACCGCCACCAGCCGTGAACCGCACGCCTGCTTCTCCTGTTTCGCGATTGTAGTAAACCTTGCCCCCCATCATCGTGTCGCAAACGACGTTGCCATCGCGATCGTAGAGGCTGCGTTTGGATAGCACCGGTGATCGGTAATCCGGTACCGAGAGTCGGAAATGTCCTTCGGGCGATAGCACTCTCCAGATGTCATTGAAAATTCGCGGAACCATGGCGTATTCGACGTGCTCCAGGACTTCCTCCACTTGCACTTCCTGCACGGACTCATCGTCAAAAGGCAACGTGGTCGTCACATCGTGAAGAATCTCGCGATCATGCTTTGGATGGAGGCTCAAACCGATGAACCCCGACTCAAATTGCGGAAAATCTTGCGGCAGCGATCCAAAATAGAGCTTCGTCGCCTGAGTCGTTTCAGCACCGTCTCGTTTGTCAGTCATCGAGTCACCTACAACGTATATCCCGCCAACAATTCAACTGTTCGGCACGACGCGATCCAGTTGTATCATTTTTGAACGGTGTAGAGAGACGCAACACAATTGGCGGCGACTCAAAAAGCCAGCATCGCCATGCAAACCAAAAACAACGCTGCGGGGGATGCCCTGGGGTTGGTGACTCGTAAGTCAGCGTCATCTTAACAACGTGCAATGCTGTTTCTTCGAAAGGGATCCGACGGTCCCTCAGCACAAACACCCCATCACTCATCGCAGTTAGAACAACAATGTGAACAGGTCGCCGATCGCGTTTTTGCCCTTGGCCCTCTCCAGACGTTGCACAATCTTCGCTTCCGTCTTCAAGCTGAACTTGTTGAGATTCTTTTCAACAGCTGCGAACTCTTCGCGAATCTTATTGAGGTGTCGCTCGCGAGTCTTTGCTTCCTCGGCCGCCTTGGCTTCACTCCACACGAAGATCAGACGATATTTCAATCGCACCGTGCGGTTGTCAACTTTGCCTTCGATGGTCTTGTACTTCGGTCTTTCGCAGGGCGGTAAGTGTTGCTTACTCTTGGGACAATTGTTGACGATTTGCAATTTGTCGGTGATTGCCAAACTCTTCCTTGAGGTGTGGCTGGAAAGCTCCACCGCACAGAAACTTCCCACCGGCGGCTTTGTTGGTTAACAAGTTTTCGGGCGAATCGAACTTCGTGTCCGCGGCGTACACCAGAGATTTTGTCGGCAACATTCGTCGCAACCGGTCCAAGTTCTGCACGTGCGTTTTGACTTCCGCTTGATTGCGTTAAAGGGAATCAGGTCAATGGGAACCGCACCGTCACGTGCAACGTTGATACCGAACTGAACTTGTTTGACGTTCTTGCGACCGCTTTTGGTGCGGCCATACATCGGACTTGGGCCGACTTCAGCCTGGCCGCTTTCATTCAGTTGGCGTTCGTAGGCGCCCCACAGTTCGACGTTGGAAATGTCGTAGTGGATGTTGCTGACGTCAAGCTTGAACTTCTTGACGAGGTGAAGGATTAACTGTGACTGAACGGTAAAGGCATGCTTGGCAATCCGTTCGAGCGCACGTCCCAGCCGATCATCGTTGAGTTCCTCTTCACTGATGTCGTAATAGTCGCAGACTCCAGAGCGTTGTGCCCACTGGCCGATTTTGTATTGGGCTTTGGGATTAAGCAGTCGATTGCAAACCATGACTTCGACGAGCGTACCCAACGGCACCTCGCCTTCCCACGGTACGAACTGCTCGACCAACTCACCGAGCCGCAGCTTTTCCAAGTAGGCCACGATGAACGGCAACGCACCAACTCTCTGAGTCTTGAAACGAGTCGTGGCATCCATTCCACATTCCTTTCAGCAGGGGACTAGCAAACATGACGTTCACTAGCTTGCCAAACCGCCCGCAGTTTGTCAGCGCGAACCTCGATTTTTGGGTGCGGAATGTGAGTAATTACATCGGCCTCGATGGTAATAAAGTATGGGGTCGAACGGCTCGAGTTCGATCGCTCAAGCCAACAGCTCAATGCTCCGCTCTTCGTAGGGCGGTGCTCGATCGCAAGATCGAAAAGCCGAACCGCGCGGGGAAATCGGGAAAGATGCCAGAACTCAAACGCTGGGCTTTCTCCACAAATGCTGTGACCTCAGCATCGACTTTGTCTGCTTCGGCCAGCATGGCACGCGTTTCGGCGTCCCGTTTGATTCTATGAAAGAGGCGATGTTCTCGAAAAAGTAGGTTCTCCTGGTGTTAGTTCACGGCGTAGCCGCATTGGCTCGCCAACCTTCAATCCCAGGAGAACCCAAAGATGTTGTACCTCGCGATCGACCAACATGCAAAACAGATCACCGTCTGTGTCCGCAACGAAGAGGGGGACACCGTGTTGACGCCGGCAAGTCAGCACGCGACCCGAAAAGATCGAAGCATTCTTTCAGCAGCTCACCGAGATGGACACTGAGTTTATGGCGATCCTTGAAGTCTGTGGTTTCAACGATTGGCTGATCGAGCGTTGCGCAAATCGAACTGCCGAGAGATCGTGCTCATTCACCCGGAGAAGCCATCCAAGAAGAAAACCGATCGACGTGATGCTGCCAAGTTGGCCGATCTGTTGTGGCTCAATCGCGAGCGGCTGGCCGCCGGCCAGCCCGTTCACGGTTTGCGCCGGGTTTACATGGTGTCTCAGAAAGAACGTGAAGACCGTCAGCTCACCTCGCTACGGAAGACATTGGGTCACCGATCACCGTTGATTCGGGCACAACGCCGCGCAGCTCGGCTGCATGAACGGCAGTACAGCCGCGATCGTCGATGCCCAGGCAAGCCACGCAGCAGTCAAAGCCAACAACGGTCGTTTGCTTTCGGTACGACGAAATACTCCCGCTGCTACCGCCGTGACCGCGGCCAACAACAGGCCCGCCATCATCGGCTCGCCCCCAAGCACTCGCCGCGTCCATGAAACCGATTCCCAATCAATCTGCCCGACCACCGTGGTCGAACTCAATACGGTGGCGACACCGATCGGTGCAAATGCAACCGCCAACCAGGGACCCCTTCGGTAAGCGGTCCACAACGCCGAACTGCTTACGCTGATGGCCGCAGCCCAACACCACAACCATTTTGGATCGAGACTAAATAGCGGCAATAGCACAAACGGTAAGCCCGTACCAAGCACGGTCACTGTATTGCCAATAAAACGATGATGGGCTAACCGGCTGTGCAGCCCGGTCCAATGTGCCGCGACGGCGGCGGCAATCAACGCTGGCAGGGTACTTGCAGTCACCGCTAACCAAAGCTCTGCCTCGAATGCTCGACCGAGCATCGCAACGGAAACCGCAAACACTGCGAGCGAAAAGATCGCGACACCCAAAAAGGTCCATTGGTGGCGGGACACCGCAGTCAGCATTGGACGAACGATGATGCTCTTACCTGCGAATTGCTGAGACCCTTCTTTTTCGTCCTCATGGCGGCTCGATGCGCTCGCATTGAAACGCCAAGGACGTTGAAACCAAACGATCGCGAGCATCACTGGCAAACTAGCGATGACCACGATAAAACCTGCCGTCGTGCCGAAATTTTCAAGGGCAACGGGAATGGAAGGGATCAGCAACGTAGGTGCGGCCACGGCCAATGCGAACGATTTCTCTTTGCTCACTCCGTACAATGCACGCCCGGCACGAAGCAGCAGAACCACATCGACGACTGCCACCAACAACATTGCTCCGAGCGTCGGTAGATTACTTAGCGATAACGACGCCCCTGATTGTCCGGCAGCCGCCAATCCAGCCAACATGCTCAGCGGAACCAAAAGCGTGGCGATCATCAGTACGGCATGACTTGTGTGACGCAGTCGCCACTTAGCCAGCGTATAAAAACCAGCGGCAAAGATTGCCGCATTTGCTGCTAGAAAGACAAGGGTCGGAACAATTCGGTGCGTTGAAATCAAAGTGTTCCAGAGGCTGATCACGAGACCGATCGAACAGACCACGATCAACAGGCCTGAGACCAATTCGCCCCAGCGAATGTTGTGAACCGCCAAGAAGGATTCGATGACCGCAGCCCAAGATTGCTTCGGGAGCGGTGGTGTTTGGGGAGTTGTTGTTGGAGGCGATGAAACCGCATCCGTTTGCGTTGCTTCAAGGGGTTGCGGAACCACTGCCGCCGGAAATCCTGTCATCGAATTCACATCATGCAGCGTTGGTGTCTGATCTGCCGACGACAACTTCTTTTCCGCCGACGTTGCAACGACTAGTGGTTGGTCCTCCTCAACATGCTCCGGAGAGATTTGCAGAGGAATCTGGTTCGCCCTCTGCCAAAGTGAGTGAGCCTCTTCTCTATCCACAAGACCGCGACGATAGAGATCAGCCAGGATGCGATTGAAAACTACTTCATCGGACTCGCAAGGGAAAAAATACCCAAGCTCACGTTCTCCAAAAACACTTCTTAGCAATCGCGAAGTCCCAACCCAACTCCAGTGACCCATAAAGGCGACAATGTCCCAGGAAGGTCGGTTTTGGCCTCGTTGTATCTCTTTCAGCCAACGAGCCTGGCCAACAACAGTCACGATCGCCCAAGCCATAAGCGTTAAAAGAAATACGATCATGGTGAATGACTCAAATCTGGCGGGCGAGCAACTGAGAACAAATAGCAGCGAGAGACAAATATCATCGTATCCCCTGATCGCAGTTGATGCTGATCAAGCTCCTTTGCGTGAATCTCATGTGCCGATGATTTTTGCGTTGTGCAAGCAGGGTGCGAGTGAGTTCGATACGTGCGATGACGCAAACTAAAGACGGTTCGGGAACACGGTGGATGCCTGAGGTGTCGCACACCGGAGCGACGTCATAGCTCGCGCTAACGTGCTTGGGGCGGACACACCGGCGCGGATCCAATCGGCGTAGGCTAGAGCTGCTCTAACGGCGTGTGATTCGCCCTAAAACGACTCCACTCGGTCACTCGCAACTCGCGGAGGTTGGACCAGCTTCGCGCTCGAAGCAAATTCCTTTCGGCGCGTCGGTGTCTCTAGCAAATCCACACCGACACGCATTAGCCACAATGTTTCGACGCCTCGGGCGATGCAACCTACTGCGCCGAAATGACCAGCAGGTCACATGTGGCTGGGGCAGTCAGCACGCCCTTGCGGATGATCGCGTTCGATGCCAGTAGCCGGAAGACGCTGCACTCGCGAATTGTAGTCCGGGGTGCAAACTCGATCCGTTGGCGAAGTGCTTTTCCCGTAGCCGTGTTCGGTATCCCACGGAAAGCAATCCAGTTTCTCGGAAAGATCCAGATCTACACATCCAATGCAGCATGAATACGGGATTGGTTCACCGTCTATCCCGGATTGCCCGCAAGGGTAGCCGCCGCATCCGATCGGCGAATGTATAATCCTCACCTTGTGAACAGAATTCGTTGAGCGGGTCAAGAACGTATGTTTCGCGCAGTAGTTGGAATGATTCCATCATTTATCTTCTTTCTGGTATCTGTTGTTGCTCAAGATGGACTGCGAAATCCAGAACGTTTGTGGACGGACTCGAGCGGGCGTTTTCAGGTAACGGCGAGATTGCTCTCGCAGAAAGGCAAGCAGATTGTCCTGGAAAACAGCGACGGGAAAAAGATCGCGATCACTCGAGATCAGCTTAGCGAAGCAGACCAGGCCTTCTTGAACAGTCTGGAAACCGACCCCAAAAACCCGTTCAAAGCTCTTCCAACGGGAAGCAAGCCAGCCGATCACGAAAAGCCTGTGGAACCCAAGCCGAGCCTTGATGCGGCCCGTCGCTTGGACTACGCGAAGGATCTCTGGCACGTCGAAGTCTCTCGCGCAGAACGCCCCAATATCAAGCCGAGTGATATCGATTTGCCCCGACCCCAGGGAAGTCGGCAACCACACGCGGTGAACGGCCTACTGATGAAGGTCGCGATCAGCGATGTGAGCGGGACCGGGCCATCGGCTCGTACACGTTTGATGATTGGAGACTTCCGAACGGGGAAGCTGACCGAGTTTCCTCCGCAAACGGAAACAGCGATGCACCCAGTTGCCATCCTTGGAGACGGCTCGACGATCATCATGGTCGGTAACGGTAGCGATAGGACGACGTCCAGTACCGACTTGCAGGCCTGGCAAACCAACAACGGATCTCTGATGCGTGGTCCCACCTGGACGCCCTACGAGGGGCAGCCGAACCCTGCGATACGATTCGCCGCGGCCGGACCTGACAACAGTTTGATCACGTGCAGCAAAGGTGGCCACATTGTGGCCTGGGAGATGCCAGGCGAGCGAGCGATGTGGCAGCTTGAAATGGGCTCACCACCCTACTGGCACACGACTTACGACCAAAGACGATTAGCCATTGCATCGGCAACCCAGCTTGTCATCGTTGATCTTCCGGAAGGCAAGGTGGTCGGATCGCATCCGCTGCGTGATCTCGGAAGCATTCACTATCCAAAACTTTCGTTCAATCCCAGTGAAGACAAACTCTATTTGTCTTCGATCGGTCGCGTGCTGATTCTTGATCTTCGCAGCAATCAGTGGGTCCAGGATGCGAACGTAAGCGGCGTTGGCACTAGCAGGGGAGCGATCTTTTGCGATGACGAATATGTCCTGATCGATGGCAGCAGTCTTGTCGACTGGAAGAATGGTACCAAGGTCGCTCAATACAGCGGATTCGGTGCTCCGCTGCAAGCTGGTCACTTCACATTCGTTGTCTCGGATTCGCAGATGCGAGCGCTCGACATGCCCATCGATTTGAAGGCTCCGGCGGCAGCTACTGCCATGGAAGAGACCAATCCGGGAAAACAAGCCTCCGACTTGGTGGGACGCTGGCAGATCGCAGCAGTCGACGAATACGGCAGTGGGAACCAGGGCAGGACACGTAGTACCTATCGGTTTGGCCCCGATGGCACGTATGAAGTCTACTCCACGTTGACTGTTGTGAACAAAGCGACGAGCGAGCAAGTCTACAGTGTGACCAGCCGCGAGCAGGGAACCTGGACTCAGCGAGGAAAAGAGATTTGCTTAACGGAAGAGAAGAGCGAACTGATCAACTTTATGTCCGCTACGGCCGAGGTAACCCGAAAAACATTTGAAGCCGCAATCGCCGAAAAAACACCGCCGATGAATTACACAATCGTTTCACCCGTAGGGAAGACGATCAAGCTTCGGGACTCGCAGGGCCGCGGCACCATGTTGCTCCAGCGTGTCGACTAAATTCAGTCGTCAACTTGCTACTTCGACGCAGTTTCCCCACCCAGAGATACGAGATTTGACGAAATCTGCAGCGAAGAAACCGACCGAGCAGCGAAAGAGAGGCGTCACCAGCAAATCACCCCCGTCCCCTTTTTCTTCACGTCCCCTTTTTCTTCACGCTGGCCGTGAGGCCACGGGCCTTGCGAGTTTATCCCGGAAACAGCGGCCCAGCCGCTTACGCGTCACGGCTCACAGAACGGGGATTCGTGTTTTGAGACAGAGCCTAGCAAAGCAGTGAACGCAGTGGACTACGAACATCTGTTGCCGAGATGATCTCAACGCGCAGCCAGCCAGAAGAAACTTTTCACCGCTACTGAGGAAGTTGGGCTAGGCTGATACAGCTCGTCATGCAGTTTCGGTTCGGCTCTGTACTCATAGAGAAAGGGCGATTGAGGCACTCTTTCTTAGATGAGGAGCATGGTCCCAAAAATTCGGCAACGAAGATGTTTGAAACGTTCGATGCGGTCGTGATCGGCGCCGGTCACAACGGACTCACCTGCGGCGTGTTATCTGGCGAAGGCCGGATTGAAAGTGCTGGCACTCGATCAGTACCACACGGTGGGTGGCATGGCGACCACCGAAGAGATAACTTTGCCGGGCTTCAAGTCGGACTTGCATGCTTTTGGGTATCAGTTCGCCAATCTCTCCCCCGTTCCACAAGAGTTGAACCTGTCGGCATACGGCTTTGATTTGATTTGGCCGGAAGTCAATTATTCTCACGTTTTCCCGGACGGGGGCATTATCTCCATGCATCGTTCGCTCGACGACACCGTTCGTAGCATCGGGCAATACTCGAAGAAGGATGCGGAAACCTGGCGGCGATTGGCGATACAGTTCGTCCAACAGAAGGACCAGATCGCCGTCTGGATGAACTCGCCGCCTGCCTCTCTCACCGACGCGACCACACAGTTCGCTCGTATGCCCCACGGCATGGACGAATACCGATTCGAGCTCCAAAGCCTGCGGTCCTGGGCGACTGAACAATTCGAGGCAGAACAAATGCGCCTGTTCGTGGGTAGTTTCGCCTGTCATGCCGGCATCGGACCGGACGACGTGGGGGCGTCATCTGGCTTGGCTCTTCGCGGGCCTCATCCAAGCCCTGGGCAACCGAGTTGTAAAGGGGGGAATGCACAATCTCCCGCTCGCCCTCGCTGCATACCTGCGCCTCCAAGGGAGGGGAGATCCGCACCAGTGCCCGAGTCAACAAGATCGTGATGAAGAACGGTCGGGCCCTCGGCGTGCAGCTCGCAGACGGTTCGGAAATCAACGTCAGCCAGGTTGTTGCTGCGAATACCGATCCGCGCCAGGTGATCGTCAATTTTCTTGGTGGGGAACACGTCGGCTCTGATATCATCCAGAGGATCCAGCGGTACGAGTGGGGCGACGCGTATTTCGTCATTTACCTCGCCCTGGATGGGCCGCTCGTTTACCGGGCTGGTGGCGATGCAGGCCGATCCGCCTACGTGCATCCGACGCCGCCGACGATGGACTACCTGGCCCGCATCTACGCCGAATGTCGCGGCGGGATGCTGCCATCGGCGCCTTTGGTGTTGATGTGTAACGATTCGGCCATCGATCCGGACCGAGCCCCGGCAAACAAGGCGGTGATGAAGCTGATTGGCCTCAACGTCCCCTACGAAATCAAGGGCGATTCCGCTGGGAAGATTCGTGGGCGAACATGGGACGACGTGAAGGAGGCCTACGCAGATCGCCTCATTGACCTGATCGAAGAGTCGTACGTTCCGAACCTGCGGAACCGAATTCTGAAACGCGTCGTTCATTCGCCCGTCGACATGGAGCGTGCCATCCCGATGCGGTACGCGGTACCGTCAGCCACGGCGCATTTTTTACCCTACCAGTCCGGTTCGCAGCGTCCGCTGCCGGAACTGGGGCGGTATCGCACGCCCGTCCCGAACGTGTACCTATGTGGCTCGGGTAGCCATCCTGGCGGCGGCATTTCGATTGCTCCCGGTCGCAACGCGGCCAACGTCATCCTGACCGATCTGAACGGAGGTTAGCCGGTGCCACTGCTAGGATAAAAGTTGCATGGACAGGGGCTCGAGAAGGTCATCCTGTTCAACGACTGGATGGGAGATTGCACAAGCTGGACCCCGGTTCTGCTCTATCTCGACGCGGAACGATTTACCTATGCGCTTGTCGATCTTCGTGGCTATGGTCGTTCCATCCACCTTCCGGGGCGAGTACACCGAAACGGAAGCGGCGACCGACACGATCGCACTCATGGACCGCCTAAGGTGGGATCGCATTCACCTAGTCGGCTTCTCCATGACCGGCACGGTCGTCGAGCGGCTAGCGAAGGACGTACCGCAACGTCTTAAGAGTGTCGTGGCGATCACCGCCGTCTCCGCGGCCGGCTTCAAGATGGCGGAAGAACTTCGGCAGCTAGCCATCCGGTCGATTACCAACGACGACTAGGCCATGGAACTGCTCGATTTCGCCTTCGGCGATCGACTCTCGACACAGTACAAACTTTTCAAGTTTCCAGCGTCCCGTCTGACCCGCACTCCGGAAGCGGCGAGGGGCTACCTCGACATGTTTACGCTGCACGATTTTTCCTCGCAAGCAGGCCGAATCGTCGTGCCGTTTTGTGTCATCTGCGGTAAATGCGATCTTCCGAATGAACAGATTTAGGCACAGCGAAAGACGTTCACCCAATGGCATGACAACATCGAGTTAGCCGAGATTGAATCGGTGCACTACCCGATGGAAGAAACGCCTATCATGTTACAGACGCTGATGGAACGCTTTCTGAGCAACCATGTGGTTTGAGAACTGAATAGTCCAGGCCTGTGCGCGGAGCCGAAGAGGCGCAAAAGAGAAGTGGATGGCCTCTTTGCAATGCGTTTGCTCGGTGGACGATGTGATACGAGGAATATGCTCGGCAAACTCAGGCCAACGCCGAGCATACCCTAGGAAAATGCCATGGACCTCCCGGAATGCAGTATCGCCGAACTTCAAGTCTGTTTTGATCGGGGCGAGTGGACGGCTACGATGCTCTGCGAAGCGTTTCTCGAACGCATCGCAAGAATCGATCGCGAGGGGCCAACGTTGCGGGCGGTGATCGAGGTCAACCCTGACGCACTTGCCATTGCCAAAGCATTGGATCAGGAGCGCCGAGTAAACGGCCCGCGTGGTCCTTTGCATGGGGTTCCGATGGTTGTGAAAGACTCCATCGACACTGCTGATCGGATGATGACCACGGCAGGCTCCCTGGCCCTCGAAGGGAATATCGCCACACGCGACTCCTTCGTTGTCGAGAAACTGCGCCCCGCGGGCGTTGTGCTGCTGGGTAAGACGAACTTGAGCGAGTGGGGCTACATGCGGTCTACACGCGCCTGCAGCGGTTGGAGTAGCCGGGGCAGGCAGACCCGGAACCCCTATGTGCTCGACCGCAGTCCGTTGGGATCCAGCAGTGGCTCGGCGGTCGCCGTCGCCGCGAATTTCTGCACGGCATCCATTGGGGCAGAGGTGGACGGCTCGATCGTCCAGGCCCGCTTCGGCCAATTGCGTCGTTGGGCTTAAGCCGACAGTCGGTCTCGTCAGTCGTCGGGGCGTAATCGGCGTCGCTGAACCTCAGGATACGGCCGGCCCCATGGCGCGATGCGTTACAGATATTGCTGCGATCATGAATGTCATCACCGGCACGGACCGAGAGGACTCGGCTACATCCGCGGCAGAAGATCATCGGTGTTCCGATTACGTTAACGCCCTTCAAGCGGATGCCTTGCAAGACGCCCGCCTGGGAGTTGCTCGAGAGTGCTTTTCAAATCACAAGGGTACCCTCGATGTGATCGAGAAGGCCATCGCCACACTACGACAACTAGCGCGCGGAAATCATTGATCCAATTCAAGCAACGACTTTGCCGTTTTTCGGGCCATTGGAATTAGAGCTCTTTCAGTATGGCATCAAAGCGAGCATCAACGCGTACTTGGCCGAGCACCCCGGCGGGAAGGTTCGTGACTTCGATGAGTTGATCGAATTTAACCACCGTCATGCAGCCGAAGTGATGCCGTATTTTCAGCAAGAGTTCTTCGAGCTGGCACGCGAGAAAGGCGGCTGGAACGACGCGGCGATTTGTGTAGAGGTCCGCAGCGAATTACGCCGCTTGTCACGGACTGATGGAATCGACAGAGCGTGGCGGAGCATCGGCTCGACGCGATCATTGCGCCGACTGAGGGTTCGCCGCCGTTTGTGATCGACCAAATCGTCGGGGACCACATTTTGCCTTACGGGTGCTCAACGCCCCCGGCAGTTGCCGGTTACCCGCATATCACAGTTCCAGCCGGCTTTGTTTACAACTTGCCAGTGGGGCTTTCTTTCTTCGCCGGAGCGTTTGAAGAACCAAAGCTCCTTGGCTACGCCTTCGCCTTTGAGCGGGCAACCCAATCCCGGCAACCGCCGCGATTCTTGTCGACGATCGAATAGCACGAAGTAGCAGAAGCGTATCGCGGCGATCTAGGGACAGTATGGGGATGTGGGTCAACAGCGATCGGTCACGTCCAACCTTTGATCGAACGACCGATCTGGAAAGAGCATCGACACGGAAGATCGCAGAGTTTTCACGTCCTCTGGCCAAACGTCGACTGCGCACATCAGGTATTATTCAATTCGAATCAGACATCGACGCATCACAAAAACAAAGGGATAGAAAACGCCCTTCCGACTTTAGAGCCACGCAGTCTGGCGGCGGTTGCATGACGAATGGCACTTAATTTTTGCTAAGTCCTTTCATTATCTGACGTTTCGCCTCTGCCCTTGGGACCGAGAGTGGAACGTAATGTTTGTGCCGCCGCTTGATGCGCCTCGGCTCGATACGGTCGGGACGATCACCTACGCGATGAGTAACGATCGCAGTGAGCAGTTGTTCGTAGAGTCGTTGTCGACAGAGTTGGTTACTTTCTCCTCGAATGGCCAGCATGGGCTGGAACGCCTCGAGTGTTTGCAGCGTTCCCTTGAAGCTGATCGTGCGTGGAAGCAACTCGTACCGGATCGCGGCCTGGGCCATGATGGTTCGGATAAGGTTGTACGCCAGGACATGTGTCCAGATTCTTTCCGAACGAGTTCCGGTGTTTTGCATCGAAGGCAGTCCATTTGCATGACGGACTTGATGCTACGCAGATCCAACTCGATCTTCCAGTCACGATGCACTCCTTTGCACATGGCTATATCTGGTGAACAGAATAGTGAACGACTTTTTGGTTGTCTCGATGCTTTATCGGCCTCCAGAACCGGGCGTCGTCAGTCGAGATGGTGTTTTTTGTTCCCCCCAACCTCGACGGTAGCATCGCAGTTCGGTCAGACGCGAAAGCTCACTGGCGTCGGCATGAATCGCCCAATGGCCGCCGACCGAATCAATCTTCCTGCGCTTTCACCCAGCCGACTTTGCGCCAGCGATGCATTGTTGCGATCGGCATCTTTAAGTGGGCGGCTAAGTCTGAAAGCCACCATTCATCATTGCTCAACGAACTGTGATCTCGTAGCTGACTCACCGGTTCGTTCTTCCGATGCTTCTCTCGGCGGAGTAAACCGCTAATCATCCCACGGTTGAATTGCTTGGCACGCTTGGCTGGAACGAAACCTTCACGGTTGAGCGAAGCCGCGATTTGCTCAAGCGTGCTGCCACTGGCTTGGAGTTGATTAACGCGATTGATCAATTCTTTGTAATCGCTCCGCTGATCGTATGTTTGCACTTGACGAGTGTGTCGCATTCGGTTGACGAAGCCTCCGGCGAATCGTACTTCAACGTCAACGTTTTCGCTTTCCTCTTCGACCGTAATCACGACGCGATCGAGAAGCGGCCGAGCGATGGTTTGGCGATCCTCCGGAGTCGTTGTTGCGTCCGACCATAAGGCAGTGATGTCGGTGGATAGACTTTCGATACGTGATCGCTCTTCACTCGTCAGTTCACTGGGCTGCGACTGCTCAAAGCGTCGATGATCCAGTTGCAACCGCTCTTGTTCAATCAGTTTCTCTTCCCAACGACGTTCCAAGTCTGCCGCAACTAATCGATTGCCTGGGTCAACGCTGGCGTATTGCCGACGAGCGAGGTCCGCTTCGTACTCCGCTCTTTGCAAGCGGTGACTCCACTGCCGATCGACCTGCTCCCGTTGCGATTGAATGTCTTTCGCCGCGTGCAGACTCAGGGCGATCGAAGCTGGACGAAGTGCTTCAATCAGCAGCCGACCGACCGCTTGGTCAAGTTCCGCTCCCGAGAGACTTTGGCACTGAGGTTCACCGTAGTCGATTGCTGCGCGTTGACATGCGTAACGCAAATGATTGCAACTGTAAGCCACCGACATACTTCGACCACAACGTCCACACTGGATGAGACCAGCCAGTAGGCTGGCGCCTCGGCCAGGGGCCGACAGGAAACGGCTCTTCTTGCTGTTTTCACGCAGTTTCTCTTGGTTTTCCTCGAACTGTTCCCAAGTAATGTACGCGTCGAAGCGATCTCGGATCAGGACGCGGCATTCGTCGTAGGCGTTGAGCGTGCGGCCCGTTGTGGGCCGACCTGGAATCTTCTTTTTCGCATCCACGTCGCGATGTCCCCAACGATAAGCACCAGCGTAGATCGGGTGATGAAGAAGATTCAAGAGCGTGACACGGTTGGGTTGGCGCCATTGCAACTCGCCTCGATCAGGACCGTAGTGGGGACGAATGGGAATTTGTGTTTCATCATGCACCAACGACTTCAGTAAACCGCTGATGCTGCCCCAGCGATTGAAGCGATCGAAGATGCTATGCACGATCGCTTGCACCTGCGCATCCGGGTCAAGATCGAAGCTGCCCTGGATCGTTCGGATGTAGCCTAGCGGTGGGTGATTGAGGACCTCAGAATGAAAGGGGACGCGCCTCAAAGCCTGCTATCGAGGTGCGCTCCCGATGGCCTTGGGTTTAGCGTTTGCTTTAATCAAGCCCTTTCGAAATAACCAAATTCGTGTGTGTTCATTGATTACGTTCTGAGCATGGACGCATCGGCCCCGCAGACGCTTGCGCCTCGTCATCGAGCCACTCCGCAAAGACTGACATGCCGCAGTGGATTCAACTGCACGAGATAAACTAAATCTTTTGGGCGATTCGACTGCCTTAAAGCGGCTGCAACCGAGCGATCTCAACTCACTTCGGTTGGACCAGCTTCGGCGTCCAAAGGAAGCCGCGGACTGCAAGAGGTGGCGGACACCGACGCGCGATACGCATCCCACGATTTCTCGCGCTGAGAAAATCTTCGGTGATCCCAACGAGGAATGGTTGATTCGGCCTCTACCGAACTCCCGAAACCTTCCTGCCCGATCATTCTTCGGGAATCGCATCGTGGCGTTTGCATAAGTAACCCTGAGGGAGCCGTTTGGTTCGGCTCGTTGGGCTTGCAGCGTCAACGATTGAGGGAGTGGATGACAAGTGATTCGCTGGCGACGGCAGTGCAAAGTCAACAAGTGGCCAAATTGCTGGGGCTGGCCGTGCTTCGTTGGCAGCGCGAAACGGAAAGGTCGAAAAAGGTCTCGTGCTTCTCTACTCGAGCGGCTTGAGTTGTCGAAAACAGGATCGTGAACCGCTCGTGCCCGACAACTGGGATCGACGGATGCCTCCGCCGGGCAACCGGTGCTCGGATACGACGTCGATCGGACCGGTACGAGTCCCAAACTGGTGATCAACGCCGACGAAGCTGCGAGAGTCCGTGAGATTTTTTCGATGTACCTAAAGCTGCGCACTCTGTTACCGGTCGTCCAAGAACTGGAGAAGCTCCGGTTGGGTCAACAAGACTTGGTTGACACGCGGCGGACGCACGAA
Source organism: Pirellulaceae bacterium (assembly GCA_963767665.1). Classification (GTDB taxonomy): domain Bacteria; phylum Planctomycetota; class Planctomycetia; order Pirellulales; family Pirellulaceae; genus Rubripirellula. The sequence goes on along the minus strand of CAVYFC010000007.1, from coordinate 225,012 downwards.
AGGAGGACGCCCGTTCGATAAGTGTTCCGTGCACGCGTTGCTAACCAACCCGCTCTATGTCGGGAGGATTCGCCACAAGGAGAATGTTTTCGATGGCGTCCACGAAGCGATCGTCGAAACTGCCGACTGCGATGCTGTGCCATTGCAATTGAAGAAACATGGTCGATCCGGCAGGAGCCGCCTGGCGAGGAACTGGGTCGGCGGTGACTTTGGGATTTTGCCCAATGATGTCTTCGGTCTGCGAACCTTCTGGCGTCAGATTGAAAACCTGGGCTTGGGGGGCATCGGGTTTGATCTTACCTTTCGCAGTGATATCGCTGGTGGGCTCACCCGTGCGAGCGATGAAAGTGAGACCGTTACCATAGCCGAGATCGTCGGTGCAAATGATGACGACGTTGGGTTGCGAATCGGCGGCCTGCGTGACGCTGCAAAGCACACAGAAAGTCAGGGCAATCACATATTTCATGGTTTCGATCGAGCGATTACTCGGTAGCTCGGGAAATGCAAACACCTTGTTGAAAGGGATCGCGGTTGAACGGGATCACGGAGGCAGTTCCGTATTGGCGACGCCCTGCGTGCCCGGGTGAAAGAGATTGCTGGAGAAATGCAGGCCGCGTGGACCGTCCGGGCCGACGGGGATGATGACGGCATATCGGTAGCGCGGCTTGCCGAGGGTGTGAACGATGTTGCCGGAGATGATCACATCGGCTAGCGGCGGGTCATCGGGCTGCTGACCGGTATCGAACTTGATAGGTGATCGTTCCTCGCCCCAGATCCAGTGCGCATCGCCGTGGCCGAAGTCGGAGATGATGTTGTTGGCGATGACCGAACCGCCGTCGGTATTATCTGCGTGTGCTGCGGCTCCGGGCATCAAGCCAATTGCCCAGAGGCTGTTCCTGGTGAACTGATTGCCGGTAATGATGACGCCGCGGCTGCCGTGCATCCCTTCATACCGACAAAAGAGTTCACGACGATATTGTTCGAAACGATCACGTGATCTGAGTGGAGGTCGATCGCCTGGGCAGCGTTTTCGATGTGGTTGCCGAGGATGCGAGTCAGGTCGCTTGCTTGTCGGTTGAACTTGGAATCTACCATGCACCCAAGAGGCCGTCCGCCGGGCCGTTGTCCAGTCCCAGCTGAAAACAAAGAGGCCTGACCCCTTTTAGTCCTCCCAGCTTGGGGCGCTGTGCAATTTGCGATACTCGCCGGGTGCGAGCCCGACTTCACGCCTGAAGGCGGCCCCCAGATACTCCGGGTGCTCGAAGCCCATACGATCAGCAATCTCCAGCACCGTGAGCTCTGTATCTCGTAGCAATTCTTTGACGCGGTTCATCCGAACTCGCTGGATTTCTTCGTGCGGAGTATGCCCAACCCATTTGCCAAACCGATACTCGAAAGCACGACGTGAAAGATCAAGTTGCTGAAGAATATCGTTCACTCGAATATTGGCGGAAGCATTTCGCCGGATGTACTGGAGTCGCCTTGGCGACTTCTTCGTCCTCGATGACCACGGTATCCGTTGAATCACGAAGATGGATTCCGAGGGGCTGAGTGATGAGCGGCGTGTCGGATGCGATGATCTCACCGGACATCATACGCTCGAGCAGACTTGCTGCTTCGTATCCGGTTCGCTTCGTGTCGGGAATGATGCTTGAAAGTTTCGGCTCGGACAATTCGCAAATCAAACGATCGTTGTCCACCCCCAGTACCGCAACCTCGGTCGGCACGGCAATCTCTAGTTGTCGGCACGCATCAAGCACCTCTTGCGCTTTGAAATCGTAGCAGCCCATGATCGCAACTGGTCGCGGAAGCCCCACCATCCAATCCATGATCCGCCGCTTTTCTGTGACGGCGTTGTAGGTCTTGTCGTAACGCGCCACCGATTGATGTGAGAAGAAAAGACAGCCCGCGGATTCGGCGAAACCTCGAAAATGGAGACATCGTTTGGAGGACCACTCAAAGCCTGCATCACCGCAATATGCGAGGTTCCGAAATCCGCGCTGCGTGAAATGATCCACTGCGAGCTGTGAAATCGCTTTGTCCTCGGTATCCGCCCAGGGCACGCCCTCGAGTCGCCGAGCCGCGCTTAAATCTACGACGGGAACACCACATCGCTTCAGTTGACGACCAATGGTGTCCGTTTCAATTCTCGCAATCACGCCATCGCCGCCCCAGCCTTTGAGCCAACTTGGCGGGGGAGCTCCGCGTTCTTGTTCGGTAAGATAAACCGACCAGTTGCCTTGTTCCTTGGTAAAAGCGATCACGCCCTCGAGCAAACCGCGGCTGTAACCGTTGGAGGTTTCAATGAGCAAGGCAACTGATCTACGAGGCATTTGTCGTCTGCCTGACCTAACACAAAGGTTGATGCTGGCGTACGGACGAGGTTACATGTTGATCTCGAAGCCTTTTCGACTTTCTCGCGAGAGAAACGCGTTGGCTTGATCGTCGCCGATGATCTCACGCTTGGTCGGATCCCAATTCAGTTCGCGTCCCAGCCGGATCGCGATGTTCGCAAGGTGACAAGTGTCGAGCATCCGGTTGTGCGTAAAAACATCCGAGATCGGTTGTTTACGAGCATGCATCGCTGCGATGAAGTTGGCGGTGTGATTTTCGCTGACCGGGCCGCCATAGACTTCCTCCACCGCTCCTTCGGGCAACGGATTGGTTTCCAGGTCCTCGACAGGTTTGCCCGTCAGCTTGCCACGATTGACGAAGAAGCGACCCTTGGTTCCCTCGAACAAAATACCATTGTCGCCCTCGCTGGTGATGATCAGCGGAATGTCACCGGGCATGTTGGCGTGGATTTCGAACTTGGTCGGCGAATTGTATTGATCGCTAACGGTCGGATAGCCATTCTCGTACTTCACCGGTAGCGAATAGCTCACCGGAGTGATCTTGTTTGGTCCGGTGTCGGTTGCACCCAAGGCCCAAGTCGCAATGTCAACATGGTGGGCGCCCCAGTCGTTCATCTGGCCACCGGAATATTCATACCAGTTACGCCAAGCGTAGTGACAATTGGTATACAGCGGCACGCCGCCGCCGTAACCTTGACGGATCTCCGGCAAAGCGCGGTAGGGAACCTTCGGGGCTGGGCCGAGCCACATGTCCCAATCAAGACCTTCGGGAACATCAATCGCTGGGATCACTGGCGAGCCTGTGGCACCGTTGATTCCACAAGTGACCTTACGGATCTCGCCAATCCGGCCGTCTCGGATCAATGCGATCGCTTTGAGGAACCGCTGATCATTTTCGGTCCGCTGCATGGTTCCGACCTGGAAGACACGTCCGGTTTGCTTGACAATCTTTTCGATCAATTTCCCCTCGTCGATTGTCAACGTCAGCGGTTTTTCGCAGTACACGTCCTTGCCGGCCAGCATCGCTTCGACGGAGACCTTCGTGTGCCAATGATCCGGCGTTGCAATCATGACCGCATCGATATCGTCGCGATCCAATACCTCGCGGTAATCCTTGTAACCATCAGCCTTCTTGCCGGTTTTCTTTTCGAGCTTTTCGAGATTCGCCCCAAGCACATTGGCGTCGACATCAGCAAAGGCGGCGAAGTCCGCGAACTTGGTCGATTTGTCGGTGATCGTCCAACCCTGGTTCCGCAGCCCAATGGTGGCGAAAACAGGTCGTTCATTCGGTGAATCTTGGCCGCGCGTGACGGCGCTCGTACCCATGAAGACGCCTGCCGCAGTCGCCGCACTCGTGGTCCGAATAAAATCGCGTCGATTGAATTTGCGTTTTGAAGTCATTGTGAATCCTGTGGGGGAAATCGGGGAAAGGGTCAGGAGGAAAAAAATAGGACTGAGAATGTTACTATTTGCCCAAGTCCCTAAAACGTTCGTAAGTTTGATGAAGCGGGTGGGCCTCTTTGCGACCATCGATCATACACGCAGTCCATTCGGAAAGTCGCCGTCCGAGACGCCTGCAAGCTTCTTGAACCCGATCTTCTTCCGGCGCACCGGCTGAAATTGCGCCATAATGGGCCGAAAACTTGATGCCGGAGTAATCCGTCAGTCCAAAGATGAGAAAACCGTAGTTGATCAAGATCGACATCAGCGCCATGCAGGTCCATTCCTGGCCACCACCCCACGCACCAGCAGAAGAAAATACGCAACCGATCTTTCCGTCTCGCTTGCCCCAGTTCTCAATCGGCTGTTGGTCCCACCATTGCTTCATTTGCCAACTCACGGATCCATAGTTGGTTGGCGAACCAATCGCAATGCCGTCACACCAGTCGAGGTCGGTGTGGTCGGCTTGATCGATGCTCTTCAATCGCACATCGACCCCCTCGAGCTGCCGCGCACCTTCGGCGACCAATTCGGCCATTCGCCTGGTGTTCTGTGTATTGGAATGATAGAGAACCAAAACCTTCGTCATTTCCACTACTACCGATTCGTATGTCGCTTCGCCGATCCGCACTGCTATTTCTCGAAGTCTGGTTCCACTTTCAAGCAAGAACCCCTTCATCGTTTATTGCGCCGGCCAGTTTGCGCAGTAGTACCAAAAGCGTGTCGGTATCCTCCGCAGACATGCACTCGCACATGTCATCTCGAATGGGCTGGCCAGCTTTCCACAGTTTCTTGTGCATTCGTTTGCCTGCGGCAGTCAGTGCGACGGTTTTAGCCCGGGCATCCGTAGGGTGGCTGTCGCGTTGGACGAATCCACTTTCTTCGAGCAGAACCAACATCGCCCGAACGGTACTAGGATCCGATGAGATACGATCCGCTAACTCACGTTGTGTAAGAGCTTCCCCATCCGAAAGTGATGCCAACAGCACAAACTGATCGGCTGTGACATGGTACTCTGCGAATCTCGCATCGGTTCTCCGATGAAGTGCGAGATACGCCGCACGCAATGCCAAGGGAAGCTCTCGTTGGGTATCCATCATATCTCCTGCCGATCCAAGCCATGCGTCTATGCAAAATCGAATGCAACGAGGATGCATCGTTCGATGCCATCCATCAAGGAACGTGGTCGATCTTGCTTAACGATTCGTTTTCTCTCGCGGGAGCCTGACCGATCCCACCCGCAGGTTGTAGCGTAAAATTTCTCTTGTGCATTGCAGTGTACTCATCTGCAGGTGGGCTCGAAGTCCCAACAATTATACAAAAGATGTTGGTGCTTCGGCACGCACGATGCCTCCCTCACCACCACAAGCGTGCCTCTGGTCAAAGCCGCTGGTGTGGTCGCCTGCAGTCGCCAGATTGTTGGCCAGACTCTCGAAGCTAGCTGAATTGCTCGTTATCGAGACCTACGGGTGTGACGAAGCGCTTTTGGTCCCCGCAGGAGGTTTGGCTGGATTCGATCGACTGACGTTCTTCACCGCGACGAAACTGGCCAAGCGCTAAAATTTTGCTTTTGAACAGAACATTTGGTGGCATTTGGTGTTTATGCGTATACGCACGAATACGCTTTTTGCTGCCACCGTCGCTCGCATGTGAAATATCTACGCTGGTTTGCGCAATTCCTCATGGAACGGCGCTGCAGGTTGGCACTAGAATTTTGTTTCGACGACAGGCCGTTGTTGACGTGCACCTGACTTCTCATCGCAAGTGCCACCCCGTTAGCTTCTTTCAAAGCCTCGAATTTTGGTTTGACCTCACCGTGAGAGACCGAAACGGCGACGCTCGTTGCATTGGAAAAAATGGATCATGACTTCTCTGTACAAACGCTTTGTTTCCGCTGGATTTCTAGTCTTCGGACTGTTGATTTCACTTTCCGCGGCTGCCGAGGATGCAAAAGTCACGGTGCTGATGCTAGGTGACTCTGGGTTCCATAAGCCATCGGAGTTTTATCGGTATGTGACGGAGCCGCTCGCTGAACAATCGATTGAGCTTCGGTACACGGAAGACTTGGGTGACATCAATCCAGAGAATCTCGCCAAGTACGACGGGTTGATGATCTTTGCGAACCAGGAGCGAATCACGCCTGAAGCCGAGTCGGCACTGCTTGACTTTGTTGACCAGGGCGGCGGATTGATTCCAGTCCACTGTGCGTCATTCTGCTTCTTGAATTCCGACAAGTACATCGATCTCGTCGGCGGACAATTCAAGAGCCACGGCTTCACTCGCTTTGAAACAAAGATTGTTGCACCTGACCACGAGATCATGGCGGGGCTGAAACCCGTTCAGTCGATGGACGAGAGCTATCGGCACAGTCGACTCAATCCTGACAAGACGGTTCTGGAGACGCGAAGCAGCGAATCGGGCCCGGTGAGTGACCCGAACGGCGAACCCTACACATGGGTTCGCAATAGCGGAAAAGGGCGAGTCTTCTATACGGCTTGGGGTCACGACCATCGCACGTGGTCCAACGTCGACTTCCAAAACTTGTTGGCTCGCGGTCTCCTCTGGGCCTGTGGTCAGACGCTTACCGCGGCAGTCTCCGCGGCTGAGGAATCTGTCCAACCGAATGCCAAGGCAGTCGCTCAAGCTAATCGCGCGTTCGCGAAGCCAGAGATGACTCCGCCCTCGAAGGATGAAAAGAGTTTTGAGTTCACCGATGTCGGCGCCAAGATTCCTAACTACACGCCGGGTGCGCGCTGGGGAACGCAAGAAGCGCCGTTGACTCTGATGCAAGATCCGGTTCCGGCGGAAGAGTCGATCAAGGCATACTCCGTCCCGAAAGAATTCAATCTGTCGTTGTGGGCCGAAGAGTCAAGTAAGAATTGGCCAAACGAGTCGCAAGCGAACGAGAAGTCTGCTGGTTTGACGGGCAAACCCATCGCCATGAACTGGGATGAGCGCGGACGGTTGTGGGTCTGTGAAACAGTCGACTACCCGAACGAGTTGCAGTCGTCTCCTGGTCAAGGTCGCGACCGAATCAAGATTTGCGAAGACACCGACAACGACGGGCAAGCCGACAAATTCACGGTCTTCGCTCAGCATCTGAGCATCCCATCGACATTGGTCTGCTATCGCGGCGGCGTCATCGTGCAGGACGGTGCGAAAACCATTTACCTCAAAGATGTGGACGGCGACGACGTTGCCGATTTCCGACAAGAGCTGATCACCGGTTGGTCGATGGGTGACACGCACGGAGGCGTGAGCAATTTCCAGTACGGCCCGGACAACTGGATTTGGGGCATGCAGGGCTACAACAATTCCGAGCCAGTCATCAATGGCGAGCCTCAAATGCGATTTCGCCAAGGATTCTGGCGGTTCAAAGTTCGCAGCGGAGCGGCAGACGAAACGGCTCCTGCATATGCACTTGATAAACAGTCCGGACTGCCGGCTGATCAGGCTTCCAGTCAGTTCAACGACGACACGATCCGAGTGGATGCACTCGAGTTCATGCGAGCGACGAACAACAACACTTGGGGGCTTGGATTTAGCGAAGAGGGCTATGTCTTCGGATCAACGGCCAACGGTTGCCCGAGTGTTCACATGCCGATACCGAATCGCTATTTCGATCAAGTCGCTGGATGGTCGCCTAGCACGCTGCAGAGGATTTCGCCGACGCACATGTTCAACGCACTCGACCAGGAAATTCGCCAAGTGGATTATCACGGCGGATATACCGCGGCTGCTGGTGGTGCTCTCTACACCGCACGTAACTACCCGACCGCGTGGTGGAACAAGGTTCAGATGGTCTGCGAGCCAACCGGTCACATCGTTGGCGGATTCGTGCTTGAAAAGGATGGTGCCGGATACCGCAGCAACAACATTTTCAATGTCGTCGCCAGCATCGACGACTGGGCCGCTCCGATCATGTCGGAAGTCGGTCCCGACGGAAACGTCTGGGTGCTCGATTGGTACAACTACATCATCCAACACAACCCAACGCCGAACGGTTTTGAGACCGGCAAGGGTGCCGCCTACGAAAGCGATCTGCGTGACAAACGTTTTGGTCGCGTCTATCGATTGCTCTATGAGAAGGAGTCTGCACCAACGCATGCAATGCAGCTTGCCGACGCCTCCAATATCGACTTGGCTCAAGCACTCAAGAGCGACAATTTTTTCTGGCGTCGAACCGCACAACGCTTGCTTGTTGAACGAAACGCGACCGACAAAGCGACACTCGATTCGTTGGTTGCCTTGGTCGATGATCAGCAAACCGACGACATCGGTCTGAATACCGCTGCCATGCACGCGATCTGGACGTTGTCAGGCTTGGTAGAGGGCGAAGAAAACCAAGATGCGAAGGCTGCCTTGCAGTTGGCTTGCAACAAGGGCTTTTCCCATCCTTCCAGCCCAGTACGAAACGCAGCCGTAGCCAGCTGTTCCGACGATCAAGTCAAAGTCGCTATCGAAGGCGGCTTCTTGAAAGACAGCGATCCTCGTGTGCAGCTGTCTGCTTTGTTGCGGATCGCTGACGGAGCCGGTTCGGTGTCAGGCGAAACGTTGGCATCGATGGTAGCCGGGGAGCAATCGATTGCATCCGACGACATCCTGATGGATGCTTGGACTTCCGCTGCCGCAACCGAACCTGTCGAAACGTTGGTCGCCCTGATCAATGCCGAGTCCCCATCGAACAATCGTGGTTTGGGCTCACGAGTCGCGATCTTGGCCGAACACCTTGCTCGCTCGCAGCCAACGGCAGAGAAGATCGAGTCGCTTTTGGAGGCTGATCCGAATTCCCCGCTGACCATCTCGCTGTGGGAAGGACTCGCGAAAGGCTGGCCAAAAGAACTCTCCGTCACCCTGTCCGACGCTGCTCAATCAAGGTTCCGCGAAAGTTTTCTTGGTGACGACACCAGTGTCGAAAGCAAGGCTGCGGTTCTTGCGGTCGCCGATAAGTGGGGGGTCAAGAATCTGGACGAAGCCGTTTCATCGATTCAGGATCAACTCTTCGCGACGGCATTGGATACCGAAGCGGATACCGCGTCGCGTCTGACGGCTTGGGATCAAGCGATCAAGCTTGCCCCGGCAAGCGATCGAATCTTGGACGCGATCGACACGCTGCTGACGCCGCAACTTGCTCCGGAAACGGGTGCAAAGGCGATTGCGTCGCTTGGAGCTGCTCGCGTTCCAGGCCTGACCGAAAAACTGATTTCGATTCGTGGATCGCTTGGTCCGAAACTGACTACCGAGATTCTTACGTTGCTATTGGCTCGAGCTGATACGACAACGGAGTTGCTTCAAGTGATTGCCGATGGAAACGCACAGTTCACGGAACTGCAACTCGACCAGCGACAAGCTCTATTGAATCATCCGACTCCAGAGATTGCAGCTCGTGCGAGGGAGTTGATGGAGATGAAGGGTTCAGCGGTTGCCTCCAATCGTCAAGCCCTGGTGAATGAGTGGATGCCCGTCACGGAATTGAACGGCAATCTTGAGAACGGAATCGCAATGTACAAAAAGCACTGCATGCTCTGCCACAAGCACGGCGAGCTGGGTGTTGCGATCGGTCCCAACCTTACCGGGATGGCCGTTCACCCCAAGGAAGAAATTCTGATCAACGTTCTCGATCCCAATCGTAGCGTCGAGAACAACTTCCGGATGTACCAGATTCTGACAGTTGACGGTGCGGTGCTGGCGGGGATGTTGGCCGGCGAGTCTGCCAACTCATTGCGTCTGATTGATACCCAAGGCAAAGAGAAGCTGGTACTGCGAGAAGATATCGAGCAAATGAACGCTTCGGCCAAGTCGCTGATGCCGGAAGGCTTTGAAGGTCAAATTTCCAAACAAGAGATGTCCGACCTGCTGACATTCTTGGCCAACCGTGGACGCTACACGCCACTGTCTCTCGCAGCAGTCTCGACGATCAGTGGTCCGAAAGGACTGCCGGGCTTTCGCGGGAATCCAGGCGACAAGTTTGAATTGAAGTCCTATGGAACGGTCGAAGTCGAAGGTGTTCCCTTTGAATTGCAAGATCCTCAGGATGGGCGAGTGGCGAACATCGTCGTCTTGCAACCTGCTCGCGGTCGATTCCCCAGCACGCTGCCGAGCGAAGTGACGATTCCTTGTTCAGGAAATATTTCCGCGATTCACATACTCGGCGGTGTTGCCGCTTTTGGCTTCCCGATGAACCGTGATGAAACCACCAGCCTGATCGTGCGATGTCACTATGAGGATGGGACGACGGTCGATCACGAGCTGATCAACGGCAAACATACTGCGAACTACCAAGAGAAAACGGATGTTCCGGAATCGAAGTTTGCGATCGATGCCAGTGGCAAGCAGATCCGGTATTTGAAAATACCTATCGACGGAGCCAAGCCTCTCAAGAGCATCGACCTGGTCAAAGGCGACAATCGGTCGACGCCTTTGGTCTTTGCGGTCACCGTTGAATCCGCCGATGGCAAAGAGACTCAAGAAACGGTGGCGACGGACGAGAAGCCTCAAGCTGAACCTCAGCCGCCGCGACGTCGCGGCGGTTTCGGCGGTCCGATTGAACTTGGTCCGGACGATGTCGCAGTCTACGACGCGCCGCCGGAAGGATTCAAATCCGAACGTGATGTGCCACACGGCAAGCTTGAGATGATCGAGTACGAGTCCAAAACCGTCGGCACGACTCGCAAGATGAACGTCTACACTCCGCCGGGTTACACGACGGACAAGAAGTACCCGGTCCTGTACCTGTTGCACGGCATCGGCGGGGATGAGACTGAGTGGCAACGATTTGCTTCGCCAAATTTGATTCTCGATAACTTGATCGCCAATGGCAAAGCCGTCCCCATGATCGTGGTGATGCCCAATGGTCGTGCACAGAAGAACGACCGTGCCGAAGGCAACGTCATGGCAAGTGCGCCGGCCTTTGCGGTCTTCGAGAGGGATCTACTGAGTGACGTCATTCCGGCAATCGAATCGAAGTACTCGGTCGAAACGAGCCGCGAGCAACGTGCGATTGCTGGGCTTTCGATGGGCGGTGGCCAGTCGTTTAACTTCGGACTCGGCAACCTCGACACGTTCGCTTGGGTTGGACCATTCTCCGCCGCACCTAACACCAAGCCAGCCGAAGAGCTGATTCCGAACATTGAAGACGCGAAGGCGAAGCTCAAGCTACTGTGGATTTCCTGTGGAAACAAAGACGGACTGATCCGTATCAGCCAGAACGTACATCAGTTCCTGAAAACGAATGGTATCGATCATGTCTGGCACGTCGACGGACACGGCCATGATCCACAGCATTGGAGCAGCAGTTTGTACTGGTTCGCACAAAGCGTGTTCCAGGACCAGCCTGCGAAAAATGCCAGTTCCGACAACCCCGTTGTTGGTAAATGGACCGGCACCGTCAACACGCAAATTGGCGACCAAGCCTACGTCTTCACCATTGAAGACGCGGATGGGCAAGTTGGTGGCGCCGCAGTCATGACACTCAACGGCGAGAAGCACAATGGTAGATTGTCGAACGTTAAGCTCACCGATGGCAAAGTCTCGTTCGACGAAGTCCTAAATTTCCAGGGCAACGATTTGCCGATCACCTACACAGGCAAATTGATCGATGATGAAATGCAATTGACTCGCAAGGTGGGCGAGTTCGCTACGGAAGAGTTCACCGTGAAACGAGCCAAGTAGGTGCTCTACACCGTCCAGCAAGCGATGAGAGCCACTCATGAAGTTGATTCACTTCCGACCGCGGGTTATTCATCGTTGGAGAGGCATGGCGAAAGGGGTGACCGTTCTTGCGATGGTCGCCCTGTTCGCATTATCTGCACAGGCCCAGCCGGGAGGGCCTCAACCGGCTCGCGTGACTCGACCGATGCCGATACTCGCTGCGTCATCACTTGTGACGATGCAGGTTTCGACGCGGTTCAAGCAGTTGTGCACGGCACCGTCTAGCAAACGACGTACAAAGATCTTTCGGGCGAAGGCAAGCGAATGCACGTCTATCTGCCGCCAGGTTATCAAGTCAGCGGTGTCACGTATCGCGTGCCGTAATACCTCGCCGAAACGTTGCAGCTCTTTTTCAAATGGAACCGTCTGTTCCGATTCCTCGTAAGTCACTCAACGACAAAGGAAACCCCATGTTCTTACGCTTTTCCACGCTCTTGTGCGTTGTGTTTCTGCTCAGATCGCTTAGTTTGGCGCAAGACGCTGCTCCGGTGGATGACTGGAAACCGGCCGTCACCAACCAGGAGGGCAAGGAGTATCCTCAGGTCAACTCCGAAGGACGCATCAGGTTTCGTGTCCACGCTCCTGATGCGACAAGCGTTTCTTGTACGTTCCGCGATAGTAGCGAGTTTGTCAAAGACGACGATGGCAATTGGACTGGCTACACTCGCAAGCTGGATGAAGGATTCCACTACTACGAATTGATCATCGACGGCGCGAAGGTTCCCGACCCCAACAGCAACTATTATTTCGGTGCCATGCGTTGGGGCAGCGGCGTGGAAGTGCCTGCGAAGGACAAAGAATTTTACGCTGTGAAGAAAGTTCCGCACGGCCAGATGCGTGAAGTCCTCTTCTACTCTGAAAGCACCAATACCGATCGCCGCGCCTTCATTTACACTCCACCCGGATACGACAGCGAACAGGAAACGCGTTACCCAGTTCTCTACCTGCAACATGGATGGGGCGAGAACGAATACGGATGGAGTGTTCAGGGCCACGCCGGCCTGATCATGGACAACCTGCTTGCCGAAGGGAAGGCCAAGCCGTTCATCATCGTGATGACTTATGGCATGACCAATGATGTGCGGCCTGGTGGAATCGGAGGCTTCGATATCACGAACTTTGAAACCGTGCTGGTCAAAGAACTGATCCCCTATGTCGATTCCAATTTCCGCACGCTTAGCGATCAACCCAATCGAGCGATGGCCGGTCTTTCCATGGGCGGCATGGAAACCAAAATGATCACGCTCCGGAACCTTGACACGTTTTCGCACATCGGTCTGTTCAGTGGCGGTTCGATCACGATGGACGACGTCAACAACACCGAAGGCTTCAAGGAACACGTCAAGCTCGTCTTTGTTAGTTATGGTAGTAAGGAAGTCGGCGGTGGAGGGCGTCCCCGACGAGGCGGCGATCCTGAAGCGAATGCAAAGGAACTTAAGGAAGCGGGTATCAACAGCCACTACTACGTTTCACCCGAAACGGCTCATGAATGGCAAACCTGGCGTCGCAGTCTGCTCGAGATTGCTCCACTTTTGTTTGCCTCGGAAGACTAGCTCAGCCCAGTAGGTAGGCGGCCGCGCAATGATGGTCGATTCCAACCCGCTCGTCTGGTCGAGCAAATCGCGTGTAGGCCCATACCGAAACCGGTTTCACGCTCGGTGAAGTCTGGCCAATCCAACTTGCCCGCCCTCGGCGGGTGGCCTGCGTTCTACGATCATACGAGCGTTGTTCGCGAACTCACCAAGTCTAGTGTTGCGGTGCTTTTCCCGCAGTTGGAGGTCAGAAAGCTGGTTGTCGCTGCCTGACTGTTTTCGAAACAGCAGGCCCGGTCTGTGGTCGCACCGAGCCAAAGCGTTTGTCGAGGGCTACCGTCGTTTCAAATACGAAAATGTAAGTAACCGTCATCTGTCGCAGTGACGCGTGCCATCGCTGCGTTTCCAAATTACCTTCGAATTGAAAGAGCAAAAATCGATGCACCATCGATCATTCAGTTGTCTCAGCCTCCTTTTCCTTGCTGGAATCGCACCCCATCTGCAAGCCAACGACACCGAGGGTCTCACCTGGAATCAGTGGCGAGGTCCGCAACGGAACGGTCAATGGCCAGGAGAATTCCCGCAATCGTTGTCCGAGTTAGAACTCGCTTGGGAGAAACCGCTCCAGCCCTCGTACAGCGGGCCAGTGAGCGATGGGGAACTGGTATTCACCACTGAAACAGTGGACGACACGTTCGAGCGCGTCGTAGCTCTCGAATTGGACTCGGGCAACGTTCGATGGACGACTCAATGGAATGGTGCGATTGAGGTTCCTGGCTATGCGGCTGCGAACGGCTCGTGGATCAAGTCCACACCGGCCCTCGCCGAGAACGCCCTTGTTATTTTGGGCATGCGTGACGAGGTTGTCTGCCTCGATCCGTCGACCGGTGAGATTCGATGGCAAGTTGATTTGGCAGAGCGTTTTGGAACGCGGCGACCTCCCTTCGGTGGTGTCTGCTCGCCCTTAATCGATGATCAGGCAGTCTACGTAATGGGAGGGGGAGCCACGCTCAAGCTATCGCTGGCCGACGGCAGTACGATCTGGCGAACCCTGGCAGACGAAGGTGGAGAGGACGATGCACTTAGTAGTCCAATCATCGCAACAATTGACGGAACCCAACAACTCGTGGTGCAAACGCGAACGAGGCTTTGCGGAGTCGATTTAGACGACGGTGGCTTGCTGTGGTCAAAACGCATCGAGGCCTACCGAAACATGAATATCCTCACACCTCTGGTGATTGGCAGTCGCGTCTTCACCGCTGCCCATAGTGGAAAAGCACACTGCTTCCAGATCGGCCGCAGCGGTAGCCAATGGAGCGTTGATGAAGTCTGGAATCAGCGAGCACAGGCTTACATGTCGTCGCCGATCTCCGACGGAAAGACCGTCTATCTGCATCTGAAGAATGAACGCATGGCAGCGTTGGATCTTGGGTCGGGTGAGATCCTGTGGACCAGTCAACCGTTAGGAAAGTACCAGAGTTTCATCGGTAACGATGGGATCATTCTGGTGCTCAATTCCAGAGGAGAATTGCTAGCCGTCGAGGCGAACACCGGGCAGTTCAATGTTGTCGGTCAAGCGAAAGTGGCCAGTGATTCCTGGGCCTATCTCGGCATCTTTGACGGCGGCTTGCTGGTCCGTGATCTGAATTCACTGAAGGTCTATCGTTTTTGATCGAATTCAGTGTGCCGCTCATATCGCAATCCCAACTTCAACGGGATTCGATCCGTCCGAACAGTTGCGACGCCACCATGGTGAATACCACCTGAAGAAATCCGCGCATTTGAGTCTGGTTGTCCGCAGGCGTGGTCAGCTGCCGCGACGGTCCGGATGGGCCCGTACACTCTTTGGCGATGACAGCGTTATCACGCGAGCAACGACCGTCATCGAAGCAGGCGGTCGGGCCTACGAGTACGAGCCGAAGCATGCGCTGGCCCAAATGGCGGCAACCGGTACGTTTATGGAAACCCAAGCGACATTCGGCGATGCAACCGACGTCATCAAGAAGATTAAGAAACCACGAACTTAAGGCCCGATGCGAGCCGTTAATTCTACAGGTGAAAGGAGGTTCTCGCAGGAACGATCCATGCATCTGGGCCTTTTGAGCAGAGCCCTTGAACATCGGCACGTCCCTCGCGATGTCAAAGGCGTACTCGCTATGCAGTATTTTTCGACGACCAAGCTAACGATTCTTCGATTCCCCGTACACTTCCTCAAAGTCACGGTCTTTGGCATTGGATGTGAGGAAACTAGAAGCAGCCAAATTAACGCATGAGCAACCAGGTCAGACTCTACAAGCAACGTCGCTAGTGCATGACGCCCACATCCCTCGGGGATGCTTAGGCGATTGGCGTCAGTGCCTGAATCAAGCCTCCCAAACTACTGCGCCCTGTCCACGCACTTGAGGTTACTAAGCCCGACAGGCACTGACCCTAGACAGGAGATCGAGTTCGTCGGCGCTGTGCAGCACGCCGGGAATCACGACGCCATCCTTGGATCCGATTTCGACCGCACCCGTTGGATAACAAAGCCGGGTCCCGACCTGCTGTTCGATGTCGCTTCAGAGCTCGTTGGAGCGCCCGAGCAAGGGTACGTAGGTAGGATCCTCAAAGTAGGCCTGGCGGATGATGATCCGAGTCTTCCCGCGGGAACTCCCTCGATCGTGGCCCAGAGGATAGAGGATACTGGTCGATCCCCAACACCCGACGCCCAACCGCCGCCTGTTGGTAGGTCGCCGCGCTACCGACCCCACCCAATCCAATCACGTCCCGACAGGCCATCGATGACTCCGGGCTCTAAATTCAGTAATTGGGATTCGTAATCGACGTCGAAAACGTCAAACGGTTCGAAAGGAGATGGCGGGACGAAACTCGATTCATTGAATCGGAAGAACAGTGCCAATTGGCCTGACTGCGAATGGGCGCCCGTAAACCCTGTATCTTCGGCGCCGGTCACCGCAACATGGATCACTCCTTGCTCGTCAACGACACCGACCAGTGCCGCGTCAGGTGGACCGATGAATGGACTGGCGTTGACAAAGCTGCCGTCATCATTGAAGTCACGAACAATGGGAACGCCCAACGGATCCACGACGGCTACGCCGTTGGCCGGTGGCGAGATGACGGCAAGTGATGTCCGATCGAGTTCGCCATCGGGGTCAACATCATTCTGTAGGACCGGGATGGTGACTGACACGTCCTCCACGGTTGTGGCGGTGTCGTCGCCCGCGACGGGCGGCTGTTGGGTGACCGTGATCGATACCAACGCTATTTTCGATGTTCCACCTTGATCATCGGATACCCGATAGCCGAATTGATCCTCGCCAAAGAACGACTCCTCTGGGGAGTACACGATCTCTCCGCTGACCGAATCGACTGCCAGCGTGCCATGCGTGGCCGGCAACTCGACCACAACCGTTGCCGGCACCAGAGCCCCGTCCCCTGGCTGGTCATTGGCCAGCACATCGATCGCTAAAGGTGTATCTTTCGCCGCCGTCACCTGATCATCGACCGCGATCGGCGGATTCCCAACGGTAACTTCAAACGAAGAAGTGGAAACAAATTCGTTGACATCGATCACGATGGCGGTGGCGGCGCGAAAGCCGGCTCCGCCTGAGACACCAGAGATAATCGCCCGGTACAGATCGCCGCCGACCGGTGTTGCTGGGAACCGTTCGACGCGCGTGTCGATCGCTCCATCGCCGTCCACATCGAAGTCAATAAGAACCTGAGCGACCGTGAGGTTGTCGGTCGCGCTGACGTTGACCGTGAGTGTTCCCCCCAGCTCTACGCTGCTGCCAGCGTTATCACTCACGTCAACCGTTGGCGGCCGCCGATCAAATGTCCCATGCAAAGCTTCTAATTCGGCCAAGGTGTCTTCCCTGAAGGCCAACTCGCCGAGTGGTTCTCCGTTTCGTTTCAGGATGCCCAGACTGTTCCCAGTGGTGTCAAAATACCTGGCGAAGTCCATTTGGATGTTGGACCAGTCATCGTAAACCGCATCGCTGGCATCGGCATAATCACGAATTAGGTCGTCAACGGAGGTAGCGTCGTTCGGTGATCGATGCGTGTAAGAGTAGCTCATCAAACTTCGGTGAAGCGGCGCGAACCCCTCGTCACCGTCGTCCACCCCGCCGTGCAGCAGGCCGAGGTTGTGGCCCAGTTCGTGTGCCAACGTCTGCGACTGATGAAAGCCCGCCGGTGTATCAAGCTCGTAATCGTTCTCACTTAACGCGAGGAAAAACAGCTTTTCGGGATCACGTGCTCCTCGGGTGGCAAGGATGTAGTCGTTCCCCGGAATGGTGTGATAAGAACTGGATCGATAGAGGGACAATTCGCCATACCCGGTGTAATCGAGTAGCTTAGACTCGCCGTTTGGATCGTGGTTGTCGTCATCGTCAACAATGTCAGCGACGTGATCGGCCAGAAGAGCGTAATGAAATGAAAGTTCTCTCGCTTTCTTGTCGTGGTTTCCAAAGTTGGATTTCTTGATATCTTCCAACGACCTCGTGACAGCGCCCGGAACATCGACGGAGCCATCGACTCCGAAGTAGACCCCGTCGATATGGAGCCCGGTCCCCAGCGTGGTGATTCGGTCACCACCATCCAGTAGGCCGAGGTTGACGTTGCGCGAGAGCGGAAGTGTCTGAGTTTGTCCAGCGCTGTCATAGATCTCCGAGAATTGCCCGGCATCGATATGAATCTCGATCCCCGGAACGGGGACAAAACGTACGGGGACAAAACGTACGGGGACACGGTACCGGTTGCACCTAATCGTCGACCGTTTGCAGTCAATTCGCAAACATCATTCACCCCGATCAATTGCAAGCAACAGATAGAGGCTTGGTACCATGTCCCCGCAATTTTGTTGTCCCCGCAATTTTGTGTCCCCGCAATTTTGTGTCCCCGCAATTTTGTTTCGCAGAAAATTCTCAAGCCGTAACGAGAATTTTGTTAATGCCGAGACGATTGCGGTCAAATCATCGTAATACGGACGCAGGAAAAGCCTACTCGGGCAGGTGCATGTGCTTACCCCGAGTTCTGCGTTGTTCTTCCCATTTCAATCGCTTCGCCAGAAATCAAGTATGAAGTCTCTTTCAAGCAAGTTGATTTGCACGCTCTTCGCTGTGGCACTCTTAGCTGGAACGCTGCATGCGGAAACCGGTGACGAGCCGAAGTCTCCGAACCTGATCGTCATCATGGTGGACGACATGGGATATGCGGACGTTGGCTTCAACGGCTGCAAGGATATCCCCACGCCCCACATTGACTCGATCGCTAGCGGGCGGGGTGAAGTTCACCAGCGGCTATGTCGCGTACGCCGTTTGCGGACCAAGCCGAGCCTCGTTCATCACGGGACGGTACGGTCAGCGTTTCGGATTTGAACGGAACCCGCAGTACCAACCGGGCGATCCGAACATGGGCGTGCCCATCGAAGAAACAACGATTGCAGATGCATTGCACGAAGTCGGTTATCACAGCGGAGTGATCGGCAAATGGCACCTTGGTGCCCATGAAGCTGCTTCACCCACTCAGCCGCGGTATTCGATGAGTTCTACGGGCATCTTGGCGGCGGGCACCGCTACCTTCCTGAAGAGCTCACCATCAAAGAGAGCAACGAAGCGAAGGGCGAAAACGAAAGCTATCGGACTTGGATCCTTCGCAATCGCGAACCAGTCCAACCGACGAAAGTATTTGACTGACGAGTTCTCCGATGAAGCGGTCTCGTTTGTTCAATCGCAACCATGAGAAACCCTTCTTCCTTTACCTGGCCTACAACGCCCCGCACTTGCCGCTGCAAGCGACGCAAGAAATACCTCGATCGTTTTCCGGACTTGGAAGGCAATCGAAAGACCTATGCGGCGATGGTCAGCGCAGTCGATGATGGTGTCGGTCGGGTGTCTTGAAGCGTTGCGGCAAAATAATCTCGAAGATGACACCCTCGTCTTCTTTCTTTCCGACAATGGTGGACCGGAAACATAAGAACGCGTCAGATAACGGCCCTCTTCGCGGAGAGAAAGGAAGCGTTTATGAAGGCGGTCATCGTGTTCCTTTCGCCGCCAAATGGCCGGCAAGGTTCCCGAAGGGAGTCGTGTACGACCAGCCAGTAATTTCGCTTGATATCTTTGGCACGATCGCGGCACTCAGTGGCGCACCCGATCGACCCCAAGCGTCCGCTGGACGGCGTTAACCTGACGCCCTACGTCACCGGACGAGTTAAGCGGACGGCCTCACGACGCGACCTACATGCGAAAGTTCGATTCGGGATCGTTCATGGTCCGCAGCGGTGACCACAAATTGGTCATTCCCGGCCGCGACGAAAAAGTGCAGCTCTACAACGTGACCACCGACATCGGTGAAACGACCAACATCGCTTACAAGGATTCCGATACCCGCGATCAGTTGAAGCACAAGCTCGATGCCTGGACAGACGAACTCATCGAGCCACGATTTCTTGGGCTGATCCATACTCGAGGCGTTTCAGCAGAAGAACAGAAAGGCGAAGGGGCAACAGAAATGAGTACGTTCAGATTCATTCTGTTTAGCCTTGCGGCAAGCCATTGAGTCACACGCTGACTAAGTGACGCATTTATAATATCAGGAGACCAGAATGAAGTACTTGCGTATCGGATGTTTGGCAGTGATCGGCGTATTTCTGAGTTGCCAAGGATTGCCCGCGCAAACTGCAACACCGCCTGACGGATGGACCGATGGATATGTAATCGCCAACGGAATTCGTATCCACTACTGGCGCACTGGTGGTGACAAACCGGTGCTGTTGATGGCTCATGGTTCTTCCGATGATGGGTTGTGCTGGACCAATCTCGCCAAGGAACTTGTGCAAGACTACGATATCATCATGGCGGACGCGCGAGGCCACGGACTGTCCGATCCACCTTCGGCGTCAGATTCGGTGGACGCCCAAGTCGAGGATCTGGCCGGTCTGATTGAGCAACTCGATCTGAAGAATCCGATCCTGATGGGTCATTCCATGGGTAGTCGTTCGGTTGCCTGGTTCGCCGCAAAGTATCCGGACGTTCCCCGCGCGGTCATTCTCGAAGATCCGCGACTGATTGCTCAACCAGCGAGTGAGCCTCGCGCATCAGGACAAAGCGATTCCGCTGCCGTGGCGGCCCAGGAAAACCGTCGTGCCCAGATTCTCAAACGGAACAACACGAGCGTGGAAGACCTCGTTGCGCAATGCTTGAAGAACAACCCACAATGGGGACAATCCGAATGTGAATACTGGGCTCCCTCGAAAAGGCTCCATCATCCCAACACTGCAAACCGAAATCGCGGAGACAGACCGTCGGCCAGTGAGTTGTTCACGCAGATCACCGCGCCGACTCTGATCCTAAAAGCGGATGCAGAAGACGACGTCAAGAAGCAAAACGAAGCAGTTTCCAGTTTGCTCAAGCAAGGCAAGATCGTCCATGTTGAGGGTGCGAAACACAACGTCCGTCGCGATCAAAAAGAGCGTCTCCTTGAATCGCTCAAAGCGTTTCTTGCTGACTTGTAAAATCGTATCACAACCAGAATTCCGAGCATTGAACTTATCATCATGATCAAACAACTTGTTCTATCGCTTCATTATCTAGCTCTCTTGGCTTCGCTAGCATTTGCCGAGCAGCTCTACGCTGAAACACCCAACGTGATCGTGATCATGGCGGACGATCTCGGCTATGGTGATCTTTCCTGTTACGGTGCGACGTCTCTTACGACGCCCAACATTGACCGACTTAGCGAAGAAGGCTTGCGATTCACCAGCGGTTACTGCTCGGCATCCACCTGCACGCCGACGCGATACTCACTGTTGACGGGAACCTACGCGTTTCGTGGCGAACGCACGGGCATTGCGCCGCCCAATGCGCCGGCCATCATCAAGCCGGGAACGGAAACCGTCGCATCACTGCTTCAAGCGAGCTGGTTATGCCACCGCAGTCGTCGGCAAGTGGCACCTCGGACTGGGTGGGGAGAACGGCCCTGATTGGAATGGCGACCTGAAGCCGGGGCCGCTGGAGATCGGCTTCGATACCTGTTTTCTGTTGCCGACCACCAACGACCGTGTGCCTCAGGTCTTTGTGCATGATTACCGAGTTCCGAATCTCGATCCCGCTGACCCGTTGTGGGTTGGAAAGGAAAAGCCGAGCCCCGACCATCCCACCGGCATCACGCATCGCGACTCGCTGAAGATGGACTGGTCGCATGGGCACAATTCAACGATCCATAACGGAATCAGCCGCATCGGCTTCTACACCGGCGGTCACGCCGCGCGGTTCCGCGATGAAGACCTTGCCGATAAGTGGGTTGAAAAGTCCGTTGAATTCATCGAGCAGCACAAGAGTGAGCCGTTCTTTCTGTTCTTCTCATCACATGACATTCATGTGCCCCGCATTCCGCACGAACGATTTCAGGGAATGACCTCACTCGGTTTTCGTGGCGACGCGATCATTGAACTCGACTGGTGCGTCGGCGAACTGACGAAGACTCTCGATCGACTGAAGTTGGCGGAGAATACACTCGTTGTCTTTTGCAGCGACAACGGCCCAGTGCTGGACGACGGCTACAAGGACGAGGCGATCGAAAAGATCGGCAATCATCGTGCCGCCGGCCCATACTCGGGTGGCAAATACAGCGTCTACGAAGGCGGAACCCGAACGCCGCTGATCACGCGCTGGAAAGGTCGCATTCAGCCGGGTGTGAGCGACGAACTTGTTTGTACGATCGATCTCTCAGCCAGCCTGGCAGCGCTCGCCGAGCAACCACTTCCCGACGACGCTTGCCTCGACAGCTTCAATGTCCTCGGCGCACTGTTAGGTGAGAACGATGCCAAAGGCCGCGACCACCTCGTCCAGCAGGACAATGGCAGCAGTGGATCTTACGGTCTACGCGTCGGGCAATGGAAGTTGCACCGATACGACAACAAGACCGCACGCAACGTCGTTGTCGAGACTCAGCTTGCCAATACGAAGGCACCTCCGTTCCAACTCTTCAACCTGAGTGACGACCCAGCCGAAAAGACGGACGTCATTGACGAAAACCCTGAAGTCGCCAATCGTCTCAAGAAACAGCTCGCCGCAATCATTGAGCAGGGACGCAGTCGCCCGTGAACGCTCAGAAGTAGAACGCACATTGCCCGGCACAAGGATACTCGCCTAGTCGGAACGCGTTGTTGTACGGAGTGGAACCTTTCAACTCGGGGTTCTATGCGTTCTACGAAGATGAACTTCACACGGATCTGCTAAGCAAGTACGTCAGCCTGCCGCAGTTTCTAAAGGAGCATGGCTACGAAAGATTTGGTGCTGGAAAGATCCAGCACGGTTTCAAGATTGCGCCGCAGGAGGAGAGTGATTACATGATCCGCGACCGAGAATTCCGCTACACCCGTTACTTCGACGGTGGGGAAGAACTGTACTCGCATACCGACGATCCAGACGAATGGACCAACCTGGCTAACAACATAGAGTCCGTGTCTGTCAAGAAACGCCTCGCCGGGTTCCTTCCCAAGCAGGAAGGCCCACTGGTCTTAAAAGGAATCACCGCCGTGAGGGCGAAGATGAGCGCAGACGAACCAAAACCAAATTCAAACGCAAGAAGCAACTAAGGATCGAACCTCATGCACTCTAACTTCATCGCCCGAATCTTACTTTGGGCTTTCATCATCAACTGCGGTAGCTCTTTGCCAGCTCAATCCGATACCGTCATCGTGAATGATACTGTCTGGAAAGACACGGACGGCAACGAGGTCGTGGCAGGTTTCGGCGGGCATATCACGAAAGTCGGTGATACCTACTACTGGGTCGGGACCGACCCTCGACCGACCGATGGCTCCGTGCGGATGTACTCCTCAAGAACGCTGGGCAGTAGCACTTGGAAGCTTGAAACGATGGTTGAGAAGCGAAAGCCTGGACTTGGCCGTAGAAACTGCACTCTCATTCATTGCCCCACCACCGATCGTTTCGTCATCGTCTCGAAAGGAATCGGGTTTTACCAGAGCGAGGGCAGTGATGTGAAAGGGCCCTATCAATACGTCAAGAAGATTGGTGAAGAAATGCTGAAGAGCAAGAACTTTCATTCCGGAGGCATGTCGGTTTACACCGAGGGCTCGAAGGCGTATTTGATCATTTCGATGCGGCAACTTGATGAATCGCGAGACAGGTATTGTTTGATCTGCGAGTTGACTCCTGATTTCATGGGAGTCGAGAAAGAGATCCTGTGGATGAAAGTTGACGACAGACGAGAGGCATTCTGGTTGTTCAAAAGAGAGAACAAGTACTACATGACATACGACGGCCCAGGGGGATGGATGGGTTCCGATTGCTACTACCGAACATCGGAAAGCTTGGCGGGGCCTTGGACCGAGGAGAAGGAGATTGGCATGGACCCAGAGCCGAAACGGAGACAAGACCGATCTCACGCATCGCAACACCGCTACATTATGAATACTGACGGACAGTGGATCTATGGTGGTGATCGCTATCCGTACCAGGAACCCGAGTCACATCCGCCAGAAAACGGATCTCACATCATTTGCCCCATCATCTGGAAAGGTGACCATCCGACCGTCAAATGGGAGAAAGAATGGAACATCGCAGCTTATGGCGGGCCTCAATCGAAAACGGTAAGCGGGCAACTCTAGCCATCGGCGACTTTCAAACCGATCTCAAACACGCCGCACTTGGCCGCGACAAGAACATGGTCATGCTCACGTTTGCACATGGCGAGATCGCAGTCCGTGACTTCCGAATGACGTCGTCCGCCAACTCTGTGGCGAAGCCTGCTTCGGCAGACGATGCAAACTCACGAAGCGTGAAGCCAGACCAACAGGCGAATCTCCTTAAGGATCCGTGCGACTGTGCAGATTCACTGGACCAAAGCCGCTGCCCAGGCCTGGGTTCGTGCGGATCGCGGCTGTGATGAATTGTTTGGCTGCTTTCACGGCGGCAACCAGGTCGTCGCCCTTTGCCAATCGCGCCGTGATTGCGGCTGAGAGAACGCAGCCCGTTCCGTGCGTGTGCCGGGTGTCCACGCGCCGGGCGGGAAGTGTGTGGGTTTGGCCTTCGGTCCACAGCACATCAACCGCGTCGCCGTCGAGATGTCCGCCTTTGACAAGTACGTTCCCGACACCAAATCGAGCGATGGCCGCCGCCGCCTTTTCCATCGAACGCACGTCGGTGATTTCCATCGCGGCCAGCTTTGCCGCTTCGAGGAGATTGGGTGTAACAAGAAACGCATTCGGTAAGAGCTTGCGAGTGAACGCGTCAACCGCATCATCGTCGATCAGCGCCGCGCCATGTTTGCTGACCATGACAGGATCGACGATAAGCGGAAACGAAAACGACTTCGCTCGCTCGGCGATGGCTTCGATGATGGCGGCGTTTCCAAGTGCTCCCGTCTTTGCGGCGTTAGGAGGAATGTCGCCTAAGACCGCGTCGAGTTGTGCGAGGACGAAGTCACTATCCAGAGACTCAACCGCCGACACGGCCTGCGTGTTTTGAACCGTCAGCAGCGTGACAACGCTCATTCCGTAAACGCCATGTTGATGAAACGTCTTCAAATCAGCCTGCAGCCCGGCTCCCCCGGACGGATCGGAACCTGCAATGGTCAACGCGACTGGAATCATTGCAAGTTCTCCAACGGTGCCGAGAAAAAAACCAACTCGCACTGTACCCCGTAGCGATAGGCGTCAGCATCTACTCGCCTTCGTAGACACATTCCACGGGACAGACCGAGACGCAGTCCGTGTATTTGCAACCCGAGCACGGCCGGGCGACCACATGACTCATTTCAATGCTCCTCCAATGGTACGCCAAGAAGACGTCCTCAGCAGCCCACCCTTCGATCCCCGTATCCAGCAAAGCTTTGCCCTTGTAGTTGAATTCGCCTTGGGTGACTCCTTAGTCATCGCGACCAGCGTTCACATGCGCCAGCGTGTATTTTCCAGAGCCGTTGGGGCCCATGATCGCGTGGACTTCGCCCGCGGCGACTTGCAAATTGATGCCGCGCAGGATTTCGGTATCCATCGGGTGAGTGTGAAGATGCTTGATTTCAAGGATGGTTGTTTTAGTCATTCTCTTCGCGTTACTGCGAAGTTGAGTGAGACCTTCCTATTCTCGACGCGACTCTTCCATTTCCTCGGCTGAAATATCGCCATCACCGTTGGCGTCCATTTTGGCGAACATTCGTTCCGCGTTGGCGACGGCTTCGGTGCGAGTCAGGATGCCATTTCCATCGCGATCGATTTCTCTGGAGTGCCCTTTGATGAAGCCACCCATTGCACTGCGTGAGCCGCCGGGGCCAGTCAATTCGGATTGACTTAGTTCTCCGTCGCCATTGGCGTCATAGCCGGCGAAGGCTTTGGTGGCCTCTCCGACGATTTCGTCGCGGCTGATGATCTTGTTCTGGTCGAGGTCAATCTCTTCGGCGTGAACCAGAATCCACGGTTGACGGGGACCATCGCCGAGTTGTGGTTCGAGTGGTCCTCCAGCTTGATTAGGAGGTCCACCACCGCGAGGAGCACCACCTTCACCACCTCGCCGCTGACCGCCGGAGACATGAAGTTCTTCGGCACTGATCTGGCCATCTTGATTGGTATCGAGCTTCCGCAATGCGGCGACGGCTCCACGAAGTTCTGCCTTGTCGATCAGGCCGTCGCCGTTTGCATCCAACGCCGTTGTGAGGGGATCACCGCCGACCCTTCCATCGTCAGGACGTCCTCCGCCTTGGCCGCCACGCCCATCGGTGCCGCGACCTCGAATGCCTTGTGGTTCATTGCCAGTGGGACGCTGTGATTCTGGGGGCTGGGGATTCCGCCGACCGTCGCCACCACCACCTTGACGCGGCATGTAGTTTTCTGTCCTTGTTCCCTGCGATGAAATGAAGTTGAACGTCGCTGTTCCGTTTTCTGCCACGGTGTATTCGACGGACCTTGGGTCTCCAAAGAGTTCGTAACGGACGACGAAGCTGCCCGCTTTCGGGTTCTCAAAACCGACGATCTTCGCACCCCTCAGACCTGGCAAAGAAGGGCGGACGCCTTGTGCCCGCGGTTGAGGATCGACTTGGCCGTCGCGTTCAACCACCTCGCCGTAGAAGCCACCGTTCAAATATGGAAACGTCTTCGTTGCGTGATAGTGGTACTTGCCATCTGGGCCTTTGTGACCATTGAGCCAATCGAGGTCAGTTGGTGGTTTTCCGTTGGGGTCGTTGTAGCCGTAGATCGGATAGCCATCGAGAGCCGCCGCAACCGGGTTTCCGGCACCAACAATCTTTTCCAGATGCACGGGAGCAATGTGGTAGTGATAGTCGTCCGCTCGACCACAATGTCCGCCCCACTGATCGAGTTCACCGGCCAACAGAGTGTCTGTCTTGCCGTCGTTCTTAATCGGATTGAAGATCGGAATGCCATTTACCGCCAGCCCGATCGCTCCACGAAAGAAATGCTCTTTCGTCGACATCGGGTTCTTCGCGGGAACCGGATGCAGCGGAATTCGCCATGCGTTATCGCCCATGTATGACTGTGGCAGCGGCAATTGTTGTTGCCAGGCGGTGATGCCAACCATCATCGGATGGGCGGGCATGCCATTGGATTCGACAAAGAGGTAGTCTCGATCAAACCGAACGCGGACTGTGTCTTTGAAGGGATCAAAATGGTTGGCAAGTTCGGGCCGAACCATCTCCGGCGCAACTCGCTGCACAACCAAGTGCATCTGCGGAGACTCGGTGTTCAGCCGAATGATCTTCTGCTGTGTCGGAGGCGAAGGAGCATGCGAGTGACCGTCATGAGCGAGCGATGGAACCGACAGCAGGATGACAATGGAGATTGTAAGTTGGATGCATTGCATGAGTCGACCTTAGTTGCGGGGAGTCGTTGATTGGCGTTGTCGCTGTCCACGGTCTCGTTGTGGTTGTTGAGGCACAACATCGGTCAGTCCGCGAAAATCAGGCCGGTCCTTGCCGTCTGGTGATGACTTCACAACGGTTCGGAACAGAACGATATTGTCAAGCTTTACGTCGTCGGACCAGATGAACTTAGCTCCCTTGAAGTCGTGTTCAAAAAACGGTTCCTTGGGCCCGACTTCCTCTTCGCTGAACTCTTTGGCGTTGGGCCAGCCGCTATCGTCAAAGTCGATCGCGTACCAGTCTTTGGGCAGCGGTATGCTTTCGACGCGAGGATTCTCGACGTCGCCGCCGATGGGTCCCGATGAGAACTTCTTGGCTTTCCAAGTTGCATTTGTGACAGTGCCGTCGCCGAGTTTGAGGATGAAACCGCCGTCGCCGATGTTTGTATTGGCGTATTCCATCCCCGTTCTGGGGTCGGCGTTGTCAATGCCCATGACCGCAATCGTCATTGGATAGGCGGGTAGTACATCAATCGAAACCACGTTGTGCGGCACGAATGCGATTGAGTCGACGGCCACGAGTTCGCCGTTGATATAGAGCCTGAACGCATTGTCCGCGTAGACGTTTGCTTTGATGGTGTCTTCGATGCGCGGCTTACGCGATGGTTGCTGGGCGTTCACCGAGCAAACAACGACAGATAGCAGCAGAAACGGAAGTAGCGTTCGTGCAACTCGGATCATTGCTTCTTCCTCTTGCTGGGGTTTGGCTTCCTTGAATTGTTCGGCCGATTTCTGCCACTGCCTCCCTTGCCTGCCACGGGTGCCTTTTCCGGATCGAATTGCGGATTCGGCACAGCCATCTGTGCGTCAATGTCACGCAGGTACTTCACCAGCAGGCCGTCAAGTTCTTTGACTTTCTGCGGCATCTGCTGTGACAGATCATCTTGTTCGGAGATGTCCGCTTTGATGTCGAACAATGCCAGCCGATTGTCTTCGTAGAACTTCATTAGCTTGTGATTGCCGAGGAACAAGGCAGAATGTGGCCCATCACCACCTTGATAGTGCGGAAAGTGAAAGATCAGTTCTTCGCGCGGGCGTTTTACGGTGCCTTTGCCATCATCAAGCAAGTTGGCGATGCTGCCACCTTCAATGTTTCGGGGCAGCTTCGATGATGGAACGCCGGCCCACTCACAATACGTTGGATAGAAGTCGTAGCCGACGACTCGTTCGTGGCACCATGAGTTTTCTGGGACACCGGGACCGCGGATGATCATGGGACTACGAATGCCGCCTTCCCAGACACCACCTTTGCCGCCGGCCAGACCGCCGCGTTTGCCTCCACGTTGACCACCACCCCCACCACCGCTGCCGTTGTCAGACATGTAGATCACGAAGGTGTTGTCCGCCAGTCCCAGCCTGTCGATTGCTTCCACCACTATTCCGACGCCGGTATCGAGATTCTCTGCGATGGCTGCACTGCCGACTCGTTTGTCGTCGACACCGCTACCCATCTTTACCGCATACTTTGCGAGCGTTGCACCGATCGCGTATTGCGGCGCAGTGCAAGGCGTGCCACGACATTTGGATGAAGAACGGCTTGCCCGACCTCTTGCTTTGCTCCATGAAAGCACTCGCGCGGTTTGCCATCCCGAAGATGTCAGCGGGGTTGGGATCGCCGTACTCGTGGGCGTACTCATTCCCAATGTCGCCATCGCCTGCGTCATAACCATGCGTCGCAGGTCCGCCGCCGCTGATATGCCACTTTCCATAGTGAGCGGTCGCGTAACCGGCATCGCGAAGCAATTCACCGATGGTAACATCTTTGCGATCAATCTCTCGAATGTTTCGAGGACCGATCATCTTGTAGCCATCTGCCGCCGTGACGCTGCCCGACGCTTTGGTCCAGTGCATCGCAGCCGGACTCTTGCCAGTCTGCAAGCTGATTCGTGTCGGTGAACACACGGACGCTGGCGCGTAAGCTGCAGAGAAACGCATGCCTTGCGCTGCCAGCTTCTCAAGGTTTGGCGTCTCGACGATCGAACTCTTCGACCAATCGAGATCGGGGTGCATCGGAACAGAAAGCCCATTCCACGCTTGATCATCGGACATCATGAACACGATATTCGGTCGTGTTGGAGCTTCGTCTGCTTTGCAATGCGGCAAAGCAAAACCGACAAGCATCAAAGAACAGAGTTTGCTTTTCATTGACCGATTCTCGCTTTGCCATCTCTCGATAGCATGTAGGAATAGCTAACATCGCCATTACGTTGGCATCCACCTTCGGCTGCCGGCAAAAACGCACGGACATAATCAACGCGAGCTGAATCGCCGCTCACCCGAACTCGCACGTGACCACTGCTGCCTTGAATCTCGCCCGTGAGGTAACCGTACTCTTGGGCACTCTTGGTTCCCGATCGCGGATGACCGGGCTGCGGAAGGAGTTGGTAGACGATCCCGTCGAGGTCCTGCTTGATGAACATGTGGTCGTGCCCGTGGAAAACAACACTCACCGCATGATCCACCAGGATCTGATGAATGGGCTTGCCCCAGCCGGGTCGGTGACGATCAAATTCGTCGCCTCCCGATAAGCCCTTGCCGCCCCATTCCCAGAACGGAGCCGCTTCCTTTCCGCCACGTTGGTTGCGATCGCTACCACCGACAAGATGATGCACAAAGACAAACCGCAAACTTGCATCGCTTTCCTCAAGCGATCGCTTCAACCATTGATATTGCCGCTCACCGAGCGTCCAGTACCAGTTGTCGCTGTTTCCACCTCGCGAACGCGTGGTCGTGTGCCGAAACGGATCAAGAACAATGAATTGGGCATCACCCCACTCGAACTGGTAGTAGTTCTCTGGCAATCCAACTTCATGTTCCGCCTGGTCGTTACCAGTGAAGAAATCATTCGGAAACGGATTCGGCAGATATCGCTTGCGAGTCGCTGTCGCCCAGACGTTGGATCCACGATTGCCTGACTCGCCATCATGGTTTCCCAATGCAAAATACAACGCGGCGGAATGGCAAAGGTGACCAAGATAGTAACGCTGAGCGAGGTACTGCGGATGCGATCGTTCGGGCTCTACGTACTTGCCCGTCATGAACGTGTCGCCCAAAGCAAAGTGGAAGTCAGGCTGATCGGCAAGGGCGTTGTCGAGCGTTCGCAGGTAAACTTCGCCGCTCGTGTTCTCATCCAGATGCGAATCTGCTTGGACGGTGAAGACAAATGTGCTGTCCTTGCCACGCTGAGTGTGAAACGTGTACTCGTCGCTCTGTTTTGTGATTCCGTCGATGTTGTAGACAACCCGATAAAGGTATCGAGTGTTCTTCATGAGCGAGTCGATGACAAAGTCAAACGGAACGCCAGCTCGTAAGTTTTGCGACTTCGTCCTTTTGGAAAGCCGTTCCGACTGTTCGCCGTAGCTCACATAGGCTTCGACGTCACTGTAGAAACAGAACGCGAACGGTTCCGGCATCGTCGGTCAGCCGACCTAAGATGATGTCAAAAGGATGGTCCGGGACATTGTTCGCAGGAGGAGGCGTCGTGTAGCCGCCCAGCCTGCTACCACTGGCCCTGCTGCGGCCACCACGGCCTTGACTCGGATTCGTCTTGCCAGACGCTTCCTTCAGCGAGACCGCCTCGTCGCCGTCCGCATCCAGGTTGCAAATCGCCGCTGCGACAGATCTTGATTCCGTTGAAGAGACCGAGCCATCGCCGTTTGTATCGATGGCTGCAACGACTGGATCGACACGGCCCTGTTGAGCAAACGCCGTGCAGGCCGTTACAAACCAGCATACACTGAACGCCGCTACAGCCTTAACCCACTGGTATCTCATCGCTGTTCATCCTCGAATCGAATGCGTCTTCCGGGCTCGTGGTGTGCCTCGTGTGAGAAGAAGTTTGGAGCCAATTCGGACTGATCCTCCAACTCCAGCATCGCGCTCTTCGGTCCGCCTCGCCCACGCGGAAGACCACTGAGCAGCATTTTGTGGACGGTCCCGTCATTCGCATCGAACCAAATATCAATTTGCTTGGGGCCTGGAACGTCGCTCGACTTGCGAACGCCGACAAGCCGCGACAGCACCGTCCCGTCGGACGCACTATCCTGTTGCTCGGACAGACCAACGTCATATCCCCTCTGCAACTGAGACAGATGTGAATGGAGATTCATGAACGGAATGTCTTGCTGCTGCCCGGGCACACCTCCACGAAAACGGCTTAGGTCCGTGCTCACATGCACCGGGCCATCTTCGCGAAACGCCCAACTCACTTCGGCATCGCAACCTGAGGTTCTCCTGAGTCCCGACTGTAGCATCACGTTGAGGACATACTGATTCGCTCCTCGCACAAAGAGCGTCGCACCGTCAATCTGTTTTTCAGCCTCACGATCCCAAGCTTCCTGAGATAGGTTCTTCGGCTTCTTGTCTCGCGGATACTCTTCGACCACCCGCACGAGATACGTTCGATCAAGAGGTTTCGCCGCGGCTTCCAATACTTTTTCAAGCGAAGCCATTGCCGCTGAAACGCTTTGTTGTGGTCCCAAAACCATGAACATCACGATCACCGCAGCCGCAATCGCCAAAGCAGAAGTCAGAAGCGTAAATCGACGGCGTCGATACGGCTCAAGCGACCTGCCCAATGTCACAGAGTTAAGGTCATTCTCTGAATCAATTCGCTCCATCACGCTGCGAAGACTCTGAGCCTCTGCTTCTTCATCGCGACGGCCCACGTCGGCCAGCAAGCCATGAATCAGCAAAGAATCGGCGATTTCCTCACTTGCTCCTTTGATGATCGCATCTTCTGTCTCTTTCGAACGCGGCTCGTCATCGTCGAGCCAGTCCGATAGCAGCTCATTGACGTTCGCGCTCATGGCATTGCCTCCGCCGCACTCAGGACGCCCTTCTTCCTGAGAAATTCTGCAAGCATCAAGCGACCACGCTGAAGTCGTTTCTTGCAAGCTTCCCGAGCCAATTCCAATCGCTCGGCCACATCGGCAGAGGACAGGCCGTCGAAGTACCTGCCAACGATCACTGATTTCTGCTTCTCGGGCAACGCGTCAATGCATTCGCGGAGGGCAGCAAGCTTGTCGTCCCACGTGTCACCAGCCAGCAGGTTGATGTTCTCGAAATGTTGGTCGACAACCTGCAGCACAGATTCATGTAGCATCACAGGGGCCGTCTTCTGCTTTCGGTAATGCGCCATCACCAAACGTGAAGCAATTCCTCTGAGCCAAGGTCCAAACGGACGCTCCAAATCGCATTCATCGAGCCGCTGCCATGCGACGACGAGGGCTTCCTGAAACAGGTCATCCACGGCGGCCTCATCGTGGACCAAACTGCCCAGATACACCATCAACATCCGCGAATTTTCGCGGGCCAAAATCTCAAATACCTTGCGGGCTTTATGATTCACAATGAGAGACCAGAAAAGAGTGTTTGCATTTGCCGAATATCCTTACTGTCGCAAACATCGCCTTTGGGGACGAAGAATCCGTAAGATTCTTTAGCAACCAAAAAGGGGACGGGGGTCAATTCAGACTTTTCGCTGGGCTTTTGACGGCCGGCCTCGAGGGCGCAGGGTTGACCAGAGACCGTGTTGATCGGCCAGTTTTTCCGTCCAGTCTTGATCGCCGTAAGGCCGCCCTCGCTGAACACTGGTGCGTATCGCGGCTAGCTCCTTTGACCCCAGCGCCGCGTTGACCCGTTCGATCCAGCCAGTCGTGCGTCGAATGGGCCAAGGTGAAAGTAGCGACGGTGCCTTGTCCCCGTTGGTAAACCATCGATAAAGCGATCCGAATTGCCACTGTTCAGCACGCTTTACAAGGTTGGCTCGCAGCGGATTCCGCTCGACGTATCTGGACACCGTCAAAAAATGCTCGTCACTCTGGATCGGAAAACTCTTGAAACGAGACTGGTACAGATGACCTTCACCGGCAGTGTGGTAGTGCGCGTGATCACGCTGAGTATGGGTGCCGTCACCCAACGGAGCATCCGTCCCATCATGCCGTCCTCCTCCGGCGACAGCACCAGATGCCAGTGATTCGGCATCAAGGTGAATGCGAAGAGACGAACCGGATACCGCTGCAAGCCCTCGCCGAGCACCCGGATCAGCGCCAAGTAGTCTTCATCCTTGTGAAAGATTCCTTGCCGGGCGTTGCCACGATTCAACGCATGGTAGATCGTACCGGCAACGTCCAGGCGTTTCTGCCGTGGCATGTCCACCCCCATTTCTCTCGCCAGGAAACCATGTCCAGGCTAGTACTAACAGGCCGAGGACGTAATGAAAAGACCCCCGTCCCCTTTTTGCTCCTCCATCCCCTTTTTGCTGATGCTGCATCCGCTGCAGCAATCAGCTCCAAGAGGCGCGGGGGCGATGCACCCAGGGTTGGGCGCTGAGGGGGTCGACCCCCTCAGCGTCCTACTCCACGGGTGGTCGCCTGGGTCGATCGCCACCACCTTGGCCGCGTCCCGATTCGGCGCCACGTCCAGCTCCAGGGCTGCGTCCAGGTCCAGGGCTGCGTCCAGGTCCAGGAGCGGGCATCGCTTCGATCTCCGCCTTGGTCACAAAGCCGTCCTTGTCCACATCCGCACGTGCAAACAAGCCAGCGAGTCGCTCGCCCAACTCCTCTTTCGACAATTGGTTGTCACCGTTCTTGTCCATCGCCATCAGACGAGTCACCATCGCGGCCCCGTCCGGCGGTCCGCCATCACGACCACCGCCAGGACCTCCAAAGCCACCCGGTCCGCGGGGTCCACGACCTCCTGGGCCTCCGGGCCCGCCAAAAGCTGGCCGCAATTCTGCGCCGTCAAGTTTTCCGTCCTTGTTCTTGTCAAGTGTTTTCAAGGCCGCGACGGCGCCTGCAATTTCATCGCTCGAAATCACACCGTCACCATCTTTGTCGAGCGCGGCCATGACGGGAATCATCCGCATCATGTCTGGCCCACCACGCCCACGCCCCTGTCCACCGCCGGGCGGACCATCGAAACCGCGGCCTCCACCATCGCGCGGTGGTCGACCGCCATCTTGCTGTGCAAGTGCCACGAGCGGAATTGCAGCGGACAATGCTAAGCATACTGCCATCGAAATCAGCTTCTTGTTCATGGTTGGCTCCTGAGGGGGCTGAGCTGTCACGCGACAGCGAGTATAGGGCTTTTCGAACCGACGAAACATCGCCAGCATCTTGCCTAGTTGCCTTCCCAAATCAAAACCGCCGTAAATCTTCAAAAACAAAATTTGCCGTGTTATTGGCAACTTTTTCATTCCGTCAACAGAAACAATGCATTCCTCTTGGGGTTCCCTTTTGATGCAGTTCTTTACGTCGATTTACCTTCGGGATCACGATGCAATCCAATCTCACCTCGACAATGCTCGCCGTCTCCTTCGCACTTCTCTTCCATCTTCCCTCGAATCGACTGTCCGCAAAGGAATTTGTGTTCCACCATGAGAATGTGTTGGGAAGTTCCCTGGAACTGCGACTGACCGTGGACACCGAGGCCAACGCGGAAATCGCCCAAACCGCTGCCTTGCAAGAGATTGATCGGCTGGCCGAAGTCTTCAGCCACTACAGTTCGACAAGCGAGTTTTCCACACTCTGTTCGCTACCGATTGGCCACTCCATGCCTCTCTCGTTCGAACTGTCGCGCACTTTACAAGCCTGCGAGCGATGGAATCGGACTTCGAAGGGAGCCTTCAGCCCCGCCATTGAATCGTTGACAAGAACTTGGAGCGAAGCTCAACAGGCTGGTAAGTGTCCAACAGCCGAATTGCTCGCCAGTAAAGTTGAGGCGATCTCGACTGAACATTGGCGTCTTGACCTTGAAGCGAATCGCGTCACGCGGCTCTCAAGCGAACCCTTGACGCTCAATGCGATCGCAAAGGGAACGATCCTTGACGGCGTTTGCCAGCACGTACTCGAAAATTGCGAGCAGGTGACGGGAATTGCTGTGAACATCGGTGGCGACATTCGAGTCGCAGGCGATTCGACACAACTCGTTACCATCGTTGACCCAAAGGCGGACGCGATCGGATCGCGCCCGATCGGCACATTGTCCATTCGTAACCAATCTGTTGCGACCAGCGGTAGCTCCGAGAGGTACTTCTTGATCGACGACAAGTCTTACTCTCATATCATTGACCCGCGCAGTGGCCAACCGATGACGGCGACGGTGAGCGCGACCGTGATCGCAAAGGATGCGGAGACTGCAGATGTACTGGCGACGATTTGCGGTGTGCTGCCAATCACTGAGAGCATCGCCATTGTCAATTCTCTGCACGACGTCGAATGTTTGCTCGTGAGCGCCGCCGGCGTGATGACTCAAAGCTTGAATTGGCCGAGCGAGCTACCTTCCAACTCGATCGCGACGGTCGCAACCGAAGGGGCAGCCAAGCATGAGATGCTGGTTGAGATTGAAATCAGCAAGCCAGATGATAGCCGCCGCTATCGACGTCCTTATGTCGCGGTTTGGATTGAGGACAAAGACGGATTTCCGGTGAAGACGCTCGGCTTGTTCTTGATGACGAACGATCCTGGCCCCCGCTGGCATCGTGACCTCCGTCGCTGGTACGCGGGCGACCAAATGCGAAGACTCGTCGACGACAAGATGCTCATTGGTACGATCTCAAAACCAACGCGCAATCCTGGTCAATACAAGTTCGCATGGGATGGATGCGATGATGGTGGAAAGAGCGTTCAGCCCGGAAGCTACACGCTCCATATCGAAGTGGCTCGCGAACACGGCAGCTATCAATTGATCAAACACACGTTCGAGTTCGGTGACAAACCGTTCGAGACCAAATTGAAGGGAAATGTTGAAATTGAAGCCGCATCGGTGAAGTTCCAGTAGTGATGAATGCACCTTCCTCTGCCAGAGACCGCGCGCGTCACCCGATTCGGCGGTTCGTGGCATTGTGGAGCCGCTGGCTGCACATTTACCTTTCGCTACTCAGCCTCGCCGTGATCTTTTGCTTCAGTATCACCGGGCTGACGCTCAACCACCCCGACTGGTTTTTCAGCGAAAGCACCACAGAACAGACCGGAACGCTCGACACGTCGCTACTGAACAACAGTGCTTCACCACCGACGGATTGGGACCAGTCGGACTTCGGCCATCAGGTCAACCAACTAGAAGTCGCTGAGTTGCTACGAGCCCAACATCACCTGCGTGGTACCGTTACAGACTTCTTGACCTACGAAGATGAAGCCGAGTTGACGTACCAGGGGCCTGGCTACACCGCGATCGCCAGGATCACACGAACCAGTGGCGAATACAATGTCGCCGTCACGACGAACGACCTCGTTTCGATCTTCAATGATCTGCACAAAGGTCGCAACAGTGGCAAGGCATGGTCGGTCCTCATCGACGTTTCAGCCATCGTATCGGCGATTGTCGCGTTGAGCGGTTTTCTGCTGATATTCTTCCTACGAGTCCGACGCGTGAAAGGGATCGTCACCGCAATCGTCGGTGGGGTTTTCCTGGGCGTGATGTATTTCGTCGCAGTGTCGTAGTCTTGCTTTGGCACAGCGAATGGACGAATCCGCACGTTCGCGTTGGGCCAGATGGAAACAGTGCGACCTGAGGGGTGTGAGATTCGACACCTCGACCATGCTCATCCTTGTTGAAAATGGTCGAACTGGTTAGCGTCAATCCGGGGTCCAATCGTAACCCGAAGCGTCAACGAGGAATTGAGCTATGCTAGAAGCCTCGCTCGAGCATTTTGAAGATGCGATTTTGGCTGCCGCACGAGGAGTTTCCTAACCCGACTCGTCAGCGAGTCGATGTCAATCTCGCTATTTCCTCGCTGACGCGTCGGGTTATGAACGGAGCTCAACTTCAAAGCTCACGCGTCGGGTTGCGATGGAAATCACCATCTCCTATTTCAACGCGAAGACTGTAGGAATGTAAGCGCGTCGAAATTGGGGCTTTCAAGCTGAGCTGTTTCGCTGATGACCATGTCAGCACGCGGTGCATTGACCAGATGGCTGCCGAAGCTCACGACGCTTCGTAACTTCAACGGGGATTCGTTTCCATGCGTTCGATCCAGATCACGTCGGCAGAAGTCATCGATCTTCGCGTCCCCACCTCTGACCAGTTGCTCGGTTCTGATCCCTTCCACAAAGAACCGGACTACTCCTCAGCCTTGCTTCACCTGGAAACGAATTCCGGACTGCGAGGCGTTTCCATCGTGTTCACGGTCGGAGCTGGTACAGACTGGGTTTGTCATGGGATCAGCGATTTGTGCCAGCTGGTTGTTGGCACGACGCTGGAAGATTTTGCGGCCTCACCGATACGCCTCTATCGACGTCTGATCGACCACCATCAACTCCGATGGCTGCATGACGGTGTGTTTCGGATGGCGGCCGGGGCAGTCCTCAATGCGATGTGGGACCTGTGGGCAAAGTCGCTTGGCAAGCCGCTCTGGAAATTGCTGGTTGATCTTGAACCCGAATTCGTGGCTGACTGCATCGACTGGAGAAATATCAGCGACGCTTTGACCCGCGAGCAAGCCATCGCCATGCTGCGCGAGCGTCGGTCTAACGTGGATCGACGAGAAAGGGAGATGGTGCAACGGGGACCCAAGGCATATTGCACCGCAGGCTGGTTGGGGCTCAGCGATGGCGAGATACTCGCGACCATTCGTAAGCTACAGGAGCAGGGCTTCGATTCGTTCAAACTGAAAGTTGGCCGAGATTCACAGCAGGACGTTCAGCGGATTCGCTTCATGCGCGACGCAATCGGTCCCGAATGCAATCTGATGGTGGACGCCAATCAGTTCTGGGGACTCCCCGAAGCCAAACGTCATATTGAACGTTATCGACCATTCGGGCTGAAATGGATCGAAGAGCCGATTGCTCGTGACGATGTTCTCGGCTATGTCGAACTTGCCAATACCTTCGCCGACGCGGACTTCGATTTTGCCTGTGGCGAGCAAGCCGCCTCCCCCGTCATCTTCAAGCAATTGCTAAAGAGTGGAGCAATCAAGTACTGTCAAATCGACGCCGTTCGTGTCGCCGGGGTTAACGACGTGATGGCGATCATCCTGATGTCGGCCAAGTATGATGTGCCGGTCTGCCCGCATGGAGGCGGCATTGCGCTTTGCAACATGATCCAGCACTATGGCATGTGGGATCAGATTGCGGTGTCCGGTCACTCCGATACACAACTCGTCGAGTACATCGACTTTCTGCAGGAGGCTGTCAAGCATCCGGTCAAGGTCCGCGAAGGCTGTTACGTTGCACCGACAGCCCTTGGTTGGGGACTCGAGTTTTGCCCCGAGTTCATCGAACGCCATCGTTTCCCTGATGGCGAGGTTTGGAAATCACGGCCCCTGGAACGAAAGGGAGCAGCCTTCGAGGTGTAGCCTGAAGGGTTGATGCAGCGTGTTTTCGGCTCCATGCCATCCGATAGAGAGAGCGCAGCCAGCCCACCCATTGCACAGTTCTGCAAAACGATGACGTCCCAGATGTTGTCCCCGAAGTTGCATCACGCACCGCTGATACGGTCGTAGCCCCAGCTGGGGTCTTCCTTCCCGAACTTGAGGGTCAAATCATCGATCACTTCGCAGATCCTTGGCCGTACGACCTGGCTCACAAACGGATGCCACTCTTCTTGTCGTTCCGTATGCTCCACTGATGTCGCTGACTGGAGCCCTTTCGAGGTGTCCTGCATCAATTTGCGTCATAGGATTGGCTCCGTGCGTAATTACAATGGTTCGATGGAGACTTGCTAACTTGAAACGATGGGAAAATGCCGAAAATGCCAAGTCTTGGCCTTGCACTGTCAGGCGGAGGATTTCGCGCCACGCTGTATCATTTGGGCGTGGTCCGCTTCCTGAGAGATGCTGGCGCCCTTCAGAATGTCACCGACATTGCATCGGTATCGGGTGGCAGCATTTTGGCGGCGCACTTGGTATTGAATTGGGACCGCTACAACGGTGACGATGCCAATTTCGCCGCCGCGGCATCGGAAATTGTCAAGTTTGTCCAATTTGACCTTCGAAATCACATCGTACGTCGCCTGCCGTTGCAGCTGCCATTTCGACTGCTAGCCAAGCTCCATTTTGTCGATGGCCGCCGATTTACCCCCAACGCGCTCCTGGAAGACTACTACAAAAAGCATTTGTACGGGGACCGGTGTCTTCACGAACTTCCTGAGCATCCGATGCTGCATATGCTGGCGACAAATGTCAGTACCGGTGCGCTTGCTGCGTTCAATCGGAGCGGGTTGTTCATCCAGCAGAGAGGCGATGACAGCGGTCGACCCTTTGTTCATGTCCCAGGGCAGTTGGCAACGATCTCTCGCGTGGTGGGAGCCTCTTCCGCGTTTCCTGGGTTCTTTCCTCCGGTTGAGATCACAGCAGCGGATCTCGGTGTTCGCGATGGCCAATTTCCAACGGAATTTTTCACCGATGGAGGCGTCTACGACAATCTCGGTCTCCGCGCCTTTTTGTGGCTCAAGGAACAGCAAGTCGCCTTTGACCAGATTCTCGTCAGCGATGCTGGCAAGCCCTTTCA
This sequence comes from Pirellulaceae bacterium, assembly GCA_963767665.1. GTDB lineage: Bacteria > Planctomycetota > Planctomycetia > Pirellulales > Pirellulaceae > Rubripirellula. Next base: position 185,632 of record CAVYFC010000007.1, on the reverse strand, counting down.
AGTCTTGAGTGATGCAGCCCTCGGAGTCGTCGGCCAGTCAGTGCGTGCCACGGACATTCTGTGGGATCGTGTCTGGCAGCTTGAACGCGAGAACTTTGGTGAGCACAAGGGATTTGCGTTTCTTCCCGTCACCGAGACCGTTGACAGGAAGGAGGATCCGACGGCGCTGCACGCCGTCGTTCAAGCTGAGGTGCAGTCGATCCGAACCGACCTCGACCGGTTTTCGATGGAGGAGATCGACGCGCTGGCGCAGCACGGCTACGAAGTGACTCGCAAATTGTGTCGTCAGCACAATCTCTTGGGTGATTTGCCACTGCCAGACGGCCCCCCTTGGGCACCCACCGGGTCTGCACGGGCGAAGACACAAATGCATGCCCAGCCTACGGACGCTAGCGCCGCGACGAAGTTGGCTCGTCTGCTGCGCGAATCGAGTCGCCGACGAGTTTGGAGCACGCTCTTCGATTGGCGTGATTGGCCCAGTTACCTCTTCTTGGCAATCGCAATGCTCCTTTTCGTCTATCTGCCGCTGCAGGTGTACCAGCTATACCGTAAGTCGCAGACGCAAGCGGACATCATTGCATCGATTGCAAGCGGCGAACCAGACATCCACAGAATCATGGAGTTGGGCACTTCCGATCCCATGGCAGACTGGGTTGGAGAGGAAATTGGAGAAAAGGCGGAACCCACGGAGGTGAGCTATGAAGGGCTGGAAATCACCAGCCACAGTCGGATCTATGACCTTCGTCAATGGGATCCGGATGCCGAGTCAGTGGATCGCCAAGGGCACGTCTACGTTCGTGATCGGATCGAGTTGAAGTTTCTGGAGTCCTACCAGGGCGATGGCCACGTCACATTCAGCGTTCCCAACCGGATGGAAGATGTCGAGTTTCGCCAGCCGGCTGGTGGAATTCGGGGGATCATCAGTCGTGTGGCCGAGCGGACCGACGAGAACGGGCTGAGCCGGACCATCTACGAATTTGAATATGATTTGTCGCAAGCCCTCCCCGAAGAACCGATGACGATCGAGGTGGAGCTGATTGGCAAAGTGCCCAAGACCGTGCGGGCTCCGTTCTTGACGCACGCGAAAACGGATTTGATTTCGGTTTGGCTGCTCTTTCCTGCGGATCGACCGTACCGAACTTACAGCCTGGTCAGCTACCCGGTCGACCGAAGTCTCGCGCCACGCCCCATGGCCAACCGTTTTGCAATCGACCATCCCTATGGCTTCTTGATCGGATGGTCCGTCGTCAATCCCGATCCCGATCGCGTTTATGAGTGCCGCTGGACGAGCGATTGATTGGCAGCCTCGCGGTCAGTGATTCAAGGCAGCCTGCATCTGGTCAATCCATGCGTCGCGGCGACCGTCAGGCCATCGAAGTCATTGATGAACCAGTGCGGCTCGAAAACCACGAAGAGATCACCGGACCGACGTGGATTGTGGCTGTGTCGGATACTGCGGGTGAGTGGCGTTTCCGCAACTCGACCCTGCATCAAGGCAGTGCTCGATACGGCCAGGGCGACGCCTTCAAACTTTGTCATTTCTTCCGCGACGGCCTGCTCGACAGCGGCTTGATCCAAGCCCCGTTCACGGATGACCTCTCGATTCAGGTAGACATAGGGCGCAAAGAACTTCTCGATCAGTTCTTCGCCCACACCAAACTCCTCTTTCAGCCGAGCGATCCCCGGCTGCTGGTCCCAGGAACTCGGATCGACGTAGTCTGCTTCGAAACCGAGTTGCCTCAGTTGCGCCGGCACTTTGGGCCCGCCGTGGTCCGCCGACAGTACGATCAGCGTGTTGTTCAGGCCGACCTTGCTGTCGACGTAGGAGGACAGATCCGCCAACGTCCGATCCAATCGTAAAATGTTGTCTTCCATCTCCAGACTCGAAGGACCAAAGACGTGGCCCACGTAATCGGTGGATGAAAAGCTGACCGACAGGTAGTCGGTGACCTCGTCGGTGCCCAGCGCTTCGTGGTCGATCAACTGTTTGGCGAAATCGAGAGTCAAGTCATCGCCGGCAGGGCTGATGGTCAGCAGCGTCGTGAACATTTTGCCGTCGCCGGGGCCATAGGGATGGGGGAATACGCGTCCGTACTCGCCGAGTTCGGTTTCCCATGGCATGTCATCCAAGTCCGCAAACTGATATTCACCGCGATCAAGCAACAGCTGCCAATGCTGATTGGCATACCGCTGCGTCGGATTCGACTCATTGAACTCGGTCACCCACTCGGGATAGCGTTCGAAATAAAAGCGGCTGGAGACAAACTGGCCGGTTGCCTTGGAGAACCAGAACGCCTTGCCGGCGTGGCCCGCCATCGAAACAGCCCCGCGATCCTTGATCGAGACACCAAAGACTTTTGCGCGGCGTACGGTATGAATGGCCAACTCGTCGGAGAACGTCGACGTCAGCATCGCAGCCGGCGACCGACCCTCGGTGCGGGCGGCTCTCTGTGTCGGGTCGATTTCGGTCGCCTTGTCGACATCCGCGCCGGCGGTCAGTAGCGGGTAGCGCGGGTCCTCGATGTTGTACTTCATCTCGCCCGTCGCTCGGTCCAGCCAAACATTTCCGATCAGACCGTGCGCCGACGGATAGGCGCCCGTTGCCAGCGTTGCATGGCCAACAATGGTCTCGGTGTTCGCGTGCGCATGATGCGCATTTTCGTAAATGACGCCTTGATCCAATAAATAGCGGAATCCGCCCGGCCCCATCTGCTTGAGGTAGCGTCGAGGCAGATCGCCGCGAAGCTGGTCGACGGTGATTTGAAGAATCAGCCTGGGCGGGGCTTTGTCGCTCGCACCTTGGGCATCGCACCTTGGGCAATCGCACCTTGGGCAATCGCACCTTGGGCAATCGCACCTTGGGCAATCGCACGCGAGGAATTCGCAACGACACAAACGCAGAGGATCGCAAAAAGAAAACCGATGGTCCGCACACGTGGGACTTTCATGATGTACTCGTTTCGCAAGTTGATGAATTCACTCCTTTCAGCCGTCGCAAACGACGTCACACCCCAAGCCGTCTCGACGCGATCTGGTCAGCGTGAGTGGCTCCCTATTTGATTCGTTCACCGGTCGGTGTGATCCAGATCGCACCCGAACAACAGGTCAACGTGGACGACGCCAGGAGGAGCATTCGCGTTGGTCAGCTAGGCCTTTCGCGGAAGAATTTGTACGTTGCCGCACGTCCTGACTTGAGAGAGGTCATTTCGGCACACTGTTTGGAAAATGAACCCTTCTCAAACGCCGATCCAGTTCGTGGCAGATGCCGTGCCAACGGCAATGTCCCCCCGATCGACAAAGAGCCCGATCGACAAAGAGCCTGCTTACGATCGTGTGGCCTTCTCCAGAGCGCACCGCTGACAAGGTGCGACTCGCGTTCGGCGACTGGACCAGTGGGAGCGATCTCAGCCCAAGGACTCTCGTGTATCGTTACGATTTGACCTCAAGGCGAACAGTAACCCGAGCCTCGGAGAGGCTCGGCTACTGTAAAGAATCGGCGCGATTCACGATGCCACGGCTCGAACGTAAGCCCAGTCAACTAGGCGGAGACATCACTTCATAGCTGTTTGCCAACACGTCAGCAGACACGCGACGCAATCAGACTTTGGATTGTCGCTGCTCAACCAAGCCTAGCGGCGACAGCAAGGTGGCGATGGGAACTCCGAACGCTGCGCCGTCAGAGTCCCCCCTTCCACATCCATGCTGACAACTGATTTCGCTGCACAGCGTCAGTTTCGATCTTTCGCCCTAAAATTCACGTCGAATTCTCGCAGGGAACGCCTACCTGTAGCCGTACCACTCCGAAGCCGTCAGTCTTATGACATGCGGCCCACTATCGTAGGCGAGTCTCTCCGAGACTCGTAAGAAAATGCAGCCAAGCTGCGGATGTCCGCCTTGGAAATGCGGACCTACGGTAGGTCACGCCATTACATGCCGATCGCAAAACGTTGATACTGCGTGCTATCGAAGCGTCGTCCAGAACTCGTTCCCCCGGACTTCGGCCATCAACCGATGCCGCCGATGCTCCTCAACCTAACTTGATCGATGCCACAGCCCTTCATTCGATTTATCATTGCAACGGTTATCCTTTTCGTTGCAGCAGTTTCCAATGCAAAAGAACCCTTGACCGAGGGCGAGACGGCAGCGGTTATGAAAGATCTCGATCCGTATTTGATCGAGGCACTTTATGGCACGGATGCCAATGGGCAGACCGGCCGCTTCGGTGCAGAGGGAGGAATCGCGGATCTGCTGGCCGAACCAAAGTTCGTTGAACTGATCGAGAAGCATGACCTCAAGCTCTTTAGCGGTCCCATGCTGGGCGATATCCAACCGACTTCAGTGAAATTCTGGGTGCGGACGGCGGGACCGGCGACGGTTCAGGTTGACGTCGGCGAGCAAACCTCGGAGGCTGTTAAAACCACGCCCGTGGATGACTTTACGGCCGTCATGACGGTCAATGGATTGAAGCCGTTCACGGAATACACCTATTGGCTCGTCGTCGATGGCAAAAAGATCGAACGCGAATCCTTTCGGTTTCGCACAGCACCGGAGAAGGATCAGAAGGTAAAGTTCCACGTGACGTTTGGATCAGGCTCACGCTACGTTCCGGAGCACGAGTACGCGTGGCGCAACATGGCCAAGACGCGGCCGCTTGCCTACCTCGGCCTTGGCGACAACGTTTACATCGATGTCGTCGATCGGCGAGGTGCCCAGCGGCTCTTCTACTACCGCCGCTGCCTCAGTCCGGCCTACAGCGAACTGATCAGCAGTGTCGGGATGTACGCGGTTTGGGACGATCACGACATGGCCATGAACGATTCCTCGGGCGGGGCAGGCCTCAACGCAGCGTGGAAACGCCCCAACTGGAATGTCTTCAGACAGAACTGGAACAATCCGCATTACGGTGGCGGGGAAAGCTTGCCAGGAACGTGGCATTCGTTCTCGCTAGGTGACGTCGACTTCTTCATGACCGACGGACGCTTCTATCGCGACAAGAAGGATGGAACGATGCTCGGGCCCGATCAAACCAAGTGGCTCTTGGATGGGCTCGCGAAAGCGAAAGGAAAGTTCAAAGTCATCGCGTCCGGTACCATGTTCGCCGATGGAGCGGACAAAGGTGGCAAGGACTCGTGGGCAGGCGATTGGGCTCGCGATGAGCGTGATGAGATCTTCGACCTGATCAACGAAAAACGAATCGATGGAGTCTTCCTGATCTCCGGTGATCGGCATCGTTCCGACATCTGGAAGATCGAGCGTCCGAGAGGATATCCGCTCTACGAGTTTGTCTCGGCGAAGGTTACCAATCAGCATACACACGCTACCTTTGACGAGGCAATTTGGTCCTACAACGAAGGCAATTTTTGGGGTGAGCTTCAATTCGATCTGCGCCGGCGGATCCCGTGATGACGTTCAAGTGCGTCGATATCAGTGGAGACGTCGTCAAGGAGTTTCCGCTCAAGCTGAGTCAACTGAGTCATCCTTCGAACGAGCCATGAAGCTCGCAAAATGCTCTGTGTGGTGGCTCTGGCACGTGTTTGCAACCGAATTCCCTCTTTTTGTTGTAGAGCGAACTCCATCTCGCTGACTTTTTCCCGCCTATCCAATCGGTTCTCCGGGCTGGTGGTCGCGTCGTGAATCCATCGCTGCGGTTGATGATTGATGCGCAGTACTAAATTGGTGAACCACTAGCTTGTGTGTTTCGCGTTCCCAGACGCAACTGACGTCAATCGCGAAGTTTCTTTGTAACGAGTCATTCCGGATTTCGCTGTGACATTGTGACGTTTGTCTCAATCCACACTTTCGCAATCCAGAGGTAGTTGCAATGGCCAAGTTACAAAAGAATCGTCGTCAGCTTCGCATGCAGATGTTGGAGTTGCGCCAGATGATGGCAGGCGATGTTAGCGCCACATTGGACGGCGATACGCTGCAGATTCGCGAGCTCGCCTCCGATGCAGGTCAGGCTCAACAAGTCGAAATTCAGTCTCTCAGTAGCGGCGCGATCCGTGTGCGTGGGATCAGCAACACGCTCGTCAACGGTCGCTCGTACCGGGATTTCCGCGCCACGAACCTCGATATCGCTCTCGGAGACGGAGATGACTACCTGACGTTTTCGACTGTCAACGGAGGTTTGGATCGTCTTTTCAATGTGACCATCGATGTGGGCAGCGACCGGGCGTCCAACAACGACGACGATCGTATGTTTCTCGACGGACTGCGGTCAGGCTTTGTTGATATTTCAACTGGAAGTGGTGTCGACATTGTTCAAGCAGCGACGTCACGATTCTACGGCCTCGATATTGATACCGGTTCCGGTCGGGATCGCATCGACCTGAACAACGTAACGTCCTGGGTCTCGAATTTGGATCTTGGAAGTGGCAACGATCAAGTCAATCTGGACAACAGCACTTTCAACGGTGCCCTGCATATCGATGGTGGTTCGGATAATGACACGGTAAACATTCTCCGTACAGAGCTACTTGGTTTTCGCTTCACGGCGGGCGCGGGTATCGATTCCGCCAGAATCCAAGAGAGCCGTGTGATAGGATTCGCGGCGCTTATCGCCGGGTCAGGTCGAAACGAACTGAGCATCGAGTCGAGCACGGTGTCGAATAATGTGACGCTCAATGGCAGTACAGGTACAAGTAATCTAAGGCTAAGCTACAGCAACGTCGGTGGGGACGTCTGGGTCAACGGCGGAACAGGCAACGAAAACGTCTCCATGTTCAAATCGAGTGCAGATGACCTGCGCGGGAATTTTGGCCGAGGCAACGATGGCATCGTCTTGGATAGCTCAACCGTCGACGACGTCTTCACTAACCTGGGAGCCGATGACGATTACTTCCTGATGATCAATTCCAGGGCAGATTGGTTTGCCGCGAACGGATCCTCGGGGACGAGGGATCAGTTCTTGTTATCAGGAACGAATCGTCTCGGAGTCGCCGCAATGGTTGGCTTTGAGGAAATCGGCAGGCTGTAAGTTCCGTACGCCAGCACGCGTTCTAGCGACTGGCTGCCCCTGCCAGAATTCCTGGCAGACGACAGTGAACGGGGGATACCAGTTCGTCGATTGCATCAGCGACGAAGTGATTTCGCAGCCGATGCGTGAACCCAAATCGCGACGACATTGCCGTAGGCCAGGACTTCTCCTGGCCTGCGGCAATGTCGAAAGCTCGGTCGAGATGCAGGTCAGCTGCCGAGCGAGGGTCCCTTAGAATTCATCGATGGGAAGGCGGTCCTTTGAAGAGCCTTCCGATCTCTCTACACCCGCTTCGAAATCAAGTCACGAAAAGGCCATGGACCGCGCAGGCCTATTCGTTCCAGGATTGCTTTTCTTTCGTTTCTTGGAACGCCTTCGCCTCATCATGGTGCACATTCTGTGTCGGCATCTCGGCGGGGATCGATCGGATCCAGCCAAGCAGTTGCCCTCTCATCGCGTTCACGCGGTCAGCGTGCAATGCGGCCACGTCTTTGGTTTCACCGAGATCGTCTTCAAGATTGAACAACTCACTGTGCTGGCCGATCCTGTATTGCTGATTCGCATCGAAACGATCACCGAAGTATTCGATCAGCTTCCACTTGCCCTGCCGAATCACCGCTGACGGGGTGGATGCCCAACGAAGATCATAGAGAGGTAGGTACCAGTAGAGCGGTCGCTCGGGAATCGACTCGCCACGGAACAAGGGGGTCAGATTGACTCCGTCCGTTTCTGGCTCAACGACTCCTCCCGCAAGTGTGAGCAGGGTTGGCAGCCAATCGACCACGTGAATGGGTGTTTGATTGATGCTGCCTGGGGTCACGACCGACGGCAATCGCACAATACAGGGCACACGAATTCCTCCTTCGTACGCCGAGCCCTTGCCTTCACGCAGGGGAGCGTTGTCGAATTCCTGCAGACGCGGCTTCAGCGGCTCGCTGCCATCGAGCGGCTGATCGCTCCACTCGGGCAACGCATACGACGTATCCACTCCGCCATTGTCGCTCAGGAATACGACCAGGGTGTTTTCCCGCAGCTTCAGGTCATCCAGTTTCTGCAACAGACGCCCCACGGAATCGTCCAGATGCTCAATGGCTGCCAGGTAGGTCGCATTGTGCATACCCTCTGGCGGAGCGCCCGCGTCGAGGTACTTTTGCACCAATGCCTCGGGCGCCGCAACCTTGCCATGCAGGGTGTGATGGGAGAGATAAAAGAACCACGGCCGATCTTTGTTGTCTTCGATAAATGAACAAGCAGAGTCGGTCAGGTGATTCACCCACTTGTCGCCTTCGTTTTGGCTTCCTTGGCCAGGGGGTGCGACGAAGTCGAATCCGAAATCACTGGCGGCCTGTTGCTTGAGGAAGACGTAGTGACCCGCAGCGTTGTTGGTCAGATGCCACTTCCCGGCCATCCCGGTTCGGTAGCCAGCTTTTCGCAGCCGGTGAGGAAGGTAGCACTTCTCAGGCGGAAGATTTTCAACGAACGCGGGTTCCGTCATTCGCGCCCAGGGCGAACCGTACCAGCCGATCACATGCCACATTCCATTGCGAGCTGTGTGCTGGCCTGTCAACAAAGCCGCCCGTGTGGGTGTGCATTGAGGCATGACATAGGCATCGGTGAATCGCATGCCTTCCGCAGCAAGTCGGTCGATGTTGGGTGTCGGGACAAGCTCATTGCCATAGCTCCCGAGGGACGACCAGCCCTGATCATCGGTCAGAATGAACAGAATGTTAGGCGTTGGCTGCGAATCCGATTGAGCCCTAGCGTCGCTTGCAGCTGCGAAGCTGGCGATCGTCACGCAAACCAGAAAAGCAAGTCTGTACATGTGCAAAGTCAGCGTAAGGAATAGGGGGAAAGGATCCGCCCTAGCAACGCTCGCCAGAGCATGGATTCGCCGACATATTCTAACGAGACTCGATGCGGTACGAATTCTTGGAACAAGACGTCGCCGTGATTCGACAAGCTCGTCTCTTCGCAGCGGCGTATTTGACATCGCTTGCATGCCCTGAACGACACGATTCGTGTCTTGGACCGCGAGTCTATCAAATCGGAAAGTTGAATTCTCTACGCTTTCATTGCGGCGGCCCAAAGTTGTAGCGGAGAGAAGGCGTCCTACCAGAGGCAATCAGATCACGCTTCGGACATTTCTGCCTCGACCACGTTTTCGGCAAAGCTTTGGTAGGCTTCGCCAATCTGCTTCGCCATCGAATCGGGAAAGACGTGCATCTCCCCGGCTTGCAACGCGGCGACGATCGATTCGCCGACAACCTGGGGAGGTTCGGCGATCTCCGTCAGTCCCGCCGCGTCGCCCATGTCGGTGGCAATCGGTCCGGGATGGACACTGAGCACTTGAGTTCCCTGGTCCTTCAGCAATGCCCGAAGTGATTGGGTGACCGAATAGGCCGCAGCTTTTGAAGCGCAGTAGGTCGTGAACTCCGGAAAACACTTCATCGAAACCACCGAGTTCAGCTGCACCAGCGCGCCACCACCGTTCGCCTTCAAAACCGGCGCAAAGGCTCGGGCAAGGTAAATGAGCCCGTGGACGTTGACTTCCATCTCAAACTGCAACGCCTCGATGGCGTCGTCGGAGAATGGGGTGGTGGTTCTCAGTACACCCGCATTGTTGATCAATAGCGAAACATCGGAAGCGACATCCGCAGCTTTGTTGATCGTCTCCGGCTTGGTCAAGTCGAATTCCAAAGGAACCACCTTGTCTCCATACTCCTCGACTAAAGGCTCAGCCGAGGCGGGATCCCGAACTGCGGCGTAGACTTTCGTAGCACCATGCTTCAGCAATGCTTCTGTAATCGCCTTACCGATCCCACGGTTGGCACCCGTGACCAGGGCCACTTTTCCTTGTACGTCAAAGCTCATCGTAATTTCCTTCATTTGTGATCAGACTCAGGGTATTCGGCAGTTGACGGCTTGCACATGCATGCGGTCTCGTACACAGGCTAACTTCGAGCCAGCAGCACCAAAATGCAACTCCCATCGTCGATGACGTTGATACCGGCTTCTCGCGCTGCTTCGCTGGCCTCTTCGTCTTCGGCTCCAGGTTGCATCCAGATGTGCTTCACTCCGGCCGCGATCGCATCGGCGACGACTCGGCGTGTCACCTCTGGCGGCGTGATGATTGAGAGAGCATCCGGGACCAGCGGCAGGTCCGCAATCGATGGGTATGCTTGCTGTCCTTCAATTTCTTCTTCGGCTGGATTGAGTGGATAGGTTTCGCGACCGGCAGCGACCAGTGCACGGAAGACCTTGTTGCCGTACTTGTGTTGGCGACTGGACGCACCAGCTACGGCGTAAGTCTTTGCTGTCAGAAATGCGTCGATACCACTCATGTCGCGTACTCCACGTGGTTGCTACTGTTCCCTGTTTGCAAGCGGCATTGTCAGTGGACAATACGCTTGATGGAAGAAGATTCTCCCATGCTCCATCTGACGGAAAGAGATTCGATCTCTCCAAACAGAGGGGCCCTATTCATTGTTGAGCGAGTGACGGGGCATCTGTTCTTCTTGCAACGGAGTCTGCAATTCCATTGCTTCGAAGCTGACGCCCGTTCCCGCGGTAGGTAAAAAGGCTACCCCAGCGAACGCGCGAGCGTTTCATCCATGCCTTGAAGCGAGCGAGTGGACGATCAGACGGTTTTCCTACCTTGGCTCGTCACGGTCGTTGAACCGGGCTGGCGGGCTCGTTGCTTCGATCGCGACGATTGGTTCGACGATTCGATAGCGGTGTGTCGCCTTTTCTGGGACCAACCATGAGTCACCCGCCTTGAGCAGTGCGGTTTCACCGTCCATGTCGAGTTCAAGGACGCCGCTGAGCACATAGCCAACGGTTTCATACTTCCGACAAGTTGGTTCGCCAAAATCGCATTTGGCTTCCTCCCAGCGGCGCAAGGCGACCTGTTTTCCCGCGGCCAAGTACTCTTGCCCCATTTCGCCGGTCTCAGCGTTCACTTTGGATTTGACTTGGGGAATATCCATCTGAGTCTCCGTGTCTGTAGGTTTCGTGTACCTGTTATCTTAGCCGATGCAAAGGTCGTACCACGACCATGTAATCGGGCTGCGTTTGCTAATGGAGGGGCCATCGCGTGCCGATTTGGTCAGCTCTGTGACACGAGCGACGACTCCGCTGTCTTATCCAGGTGTTTCGGCATCGATTTGCACTTCGACACCACGATCATGAAGAGTCGATGTTGATGTCGGTGTCGTGTCGTCACCGTTGTCCACATCACAGCCGGCCAAGCAGAGCACCGCGGCAAGTACAGGAGCGCAGCCAAATATCCTATTCATGATTCTTCTCGGATATGCCCTAACTGGACCGCCCCACTTTGGCGGACAATGGTAACCCGAAGCTTAAGCGATGAAACAGGTTGCGCCAAATTCGCCTCGCTCACGCTTTTTGAAGTAGCGCTTTTGGCTGCCGCACGAGGATTTTTATAACCCGACGCGTCAGCGAGTCGATGTCAATCTCGATATTTCCTCGCTCACGCGTCGGGTTATGAAAGGAGCGCAACTTCAAAACTCACGCTTCGGGTAGGATACTTGGAGAAGTCGACAAGAGTGGCGCTGTCCAGCTAAGTCTTGATCCCAGTTCTTTGTTCTGTTCCTAGCTTTGACTGGAAGCCCATTGCTCCACCGGGCGACGTTCAACGTCCATCCAAAGCATGTCGCGGGAATGAGGTAGTCCAATGGCGTGAAAGGCAAAGCGCGTGCTTGCTGATCGTTCGATCATGCTCGCTTTTGGGTCGACTTGATCGCTAGTCGTCCACGCCCTTGGTCCGGGCGTTCACGTCGATCTCATCCGATCGCTTCGCTGTTGTAGGCGAGTCTCTCCGAGACTCGCAATGAACGCAGCAAAGCTGCGAATGTCGGCCTTGGAAATGCGGACCTACGGCATCGCCGCAATGAATGACGGTCTCGGAGAGTCCGCTCGACGGTAACGTTACCCTCCATTCATGGCACCAGACTTCGCCGTACCTTGCAACCATTGAAGCCAACATGGCTGTAGCCGAGGTCATCGGCGACGAGCAGCACGATGTTGGGACGTTCATCGGCCATCACCAACGTTGATGTGAAGACCACCACGAAGACAAGCAACACCACAGGAAATCTTCCTACAACCAATCCCCAAGAGCCCGCATGACGACCGCAATTCATTTTGACTGGTCGTTCTTCTCGCTGACGGCGGTGTAGCGAAGCACATTCGGCCGGATCGCTGCCGACGTCGCCGTTGCGATGCCAACCGATCTCACAAAGTCACTGGAGTCTTCGCCGTCGCTGCCATGTCTGTGTGCACCGAGGCATGAGTGCTTCGACCAGCTCTTCAGGCGACGAACCGCAGGCTATATTGACTCTCTCCAAACTCGACACCAACCATAGCCCCGAGGATAACCATGAGGAATCGATGTGCAGCCGCCATGGCGATCTGTTTTCTAGGTGCCGTCTCGCAAGCGGTCGGCGACGATCAGAACTGGCCGCAGTGGCGGGGTCCCGTTGGCACGGGGGTGACCTCGAGCGTGGGCGCCGTGACTCAGTGGGGGCCGGATCAGAACGTGAAGTGGCGAATCGAACTTCCGGAGGCCGGTAACTCGACACCGATCGTTTGGGAGGATCGAGTGTTCTTCACGCAGCCACTTTCGGAATCGAAGGAAAGAAGCCTATTCTGCGTGGATCGCGAGACTGGCCGGGAGATTTGGCATCGCGGCGTAACCCATGACCAGCCCGAAGCGTCCCACAAGACCAATCCCTATTGTTCCGCCTCGCCGGTAACCGACGGGAAACGAGTGATCGCCTGGTTCGGATCGGCCGGGCTGGTTTGCTGGGACCTGGCTGGCAACGAACTTTGGCGTCGTGAGCTCGGCCCGCAGGAACACATGTGGGGCTACGGTTCATCACCAATTCTGTACGACGACTTGTGCATTTTGCTGTTCGGCCCGGGGAACAATGAATTCCTGATCGCCGTCGACAAGGCTACCGGCGAAACGCGCTGGAAGGTGGATGCTCTCGACAACGAAGCGGAACTCGCACTCAGCGGACCCGAGAATGACGGCGGAGCAAGCGACTTCAACAGCGGAAAACCACGCAGCGAAATGCTTCGGGGTGCTTGGAGCACGCCCATCCTGGTTGAGGTCGATGGCCACGTCGAACTGGTCGCCACGCTGCCACGCCGCGTCAGTGGGTTCGATCCGTCGACCGGCGAGCGTCTTTGGACGTGTGGCGGCGCGGCACCCTTGGCCTATGCATCGCCCGTGGCGTCGGGTGATGTGATCGTTGCATTAGGCGGCTATGGCGGCGCGTCGCTCGCCGTTCGGGCCGGCGGTCGCGGGGACGTGACGAAAACGCATCGGCTGTGGCACAAGTCGCGCGATAGCGGTTGGCTGGGAACAGGCGTTGCCGACGAGGGCTTGCTCTACGTTTGTGATATGGGTGGGGTGCTGAGTTGCTTGGATGTTCAAACGGGAGAACAGCGTTGGAAGCAACGCAGCAGCGGCGGTGGTACATGGTCCAGCATCACGCAAACCGGTGACGGCCGAATGTTCTTGCTGACCAAGTCGGGCACGACCACGGTCTTTGAACCCGACTCCAAAAAGCTGAATCAACTCTCCGACAATGCGTTGGACGAAACGACAAATGCCTCCGTCGTCGTAGCGGGCAACGACATCCTGATTCGGACCGATCAAGCTCTCTGGTGCATCACCAGTCCATCGCCGGAAGGACAGCCGACGAAGCCTGCGGATTGACACAGCTGGCCTTGCCATAGGGCCGCGTTTCCAAGGCGATCATCCGCAGCTTGACTGCGTTTTGCGCGAGTCTCGGAGAGACTCGCCTACCTTGGTTTGCCGCACGTAAAGAACGAATAGCCTGGGAACTCACCATCCGATTCCAATGGTGATACCACCACCGTACGCTGGATAGCCAAAGCCACGGTAACTCGATCCGTAGTATCCCGCTCCGTGATGAATGCCGTAACGGCCAACGCTAACCGAGACGGGCGAGCGATAGTAAACCGGGGCTCGGTAGTGACTCACGACCGGGACAGCGTGCACTCGCCGCACAACGACTGGGACGGGCGGCATGATAGTGGTGAGCGCGGCGGACTTGGCGGCGAGCGTAGCCGCGTCCACCAAAAGCGTCCGCCTGATCCGCTGTAAAAACGAAAGTAACTGCGATGGCCAGGCCGGCGAGTATCATCTTCAGCATCATGAGGGTCTCCTAGGTTTGAGTTCCTCCATTGTTGAATCCGTCGCCCGAATCGGCAACCGCCCTGCTTCATTCGGTCGATGCCTGCAAATCCGAGTCCGCTCCAATCAGTCTTCTCGCCAGCGGGCCAACCGTCAGCCCCTGGACGATGATCGAAAAGACCACGACGCCGTAGGTAACGGTGAGAAACAATTCCCGATTCATTTCGGTCGTTAGCTGCAGAGCTAGCGCGATCGAAATGCCCCCTCGCAGACCACCCCACGTCATGATCTGCAGCGTGTGGGACACAAAGTCGAGACGCCTGGCGAAGAACCGGACCGGAAGAAGCAAAGAGACATATCGCGATGCGAGGACAAGCACGATGGCGATCAGTGAAGCGTAGATAAAGGACGGCTCGACTTTCAAAATTAGAATCTCCAACCCGATCATGACAAACAAAATCGCGTTGAGCAGCACGTCGAGCATCTCCCAGAATTTGTCGACGTAGATCTGGGTCTCTTCCGACATGGAAGTTCCACGAACGGTATCGTTGCCCACGAATAACCCAGCGACAACCATCGCCAGCGGTGCCGAAAGATGCAGGTAGGATGCCAAAGCATAACCTCCCACGACGCAAGCCAGTGTGATCATCACTTCGACCTCGTAGTCATCAATCGAACGCAAGGACAGGAAGGTAATCGTTCCCAGAACCAGTCCCAAAGTAATGCCGCCCAAGACCTCGACGCCAAACAGAGTTGCAACGCTCTGAATCGTCGTCGGTTCCACGAGCTCCGTTGTCTCGGCACTCGCTGACAAAACCGATTCAACTGGCGAAGCAGCGTCTGCTGGATGATGTCCCGAGGTCGCGATGCTGAAGATCGTTAGGAAGACGACCACGCCCACTCCATCGTTGAAGAGCGACTCACCGACAATTTTCGTCTCCAGCTTCTTTGGCACACGAGCCTGCTTCAGGATGCCCAGCACCGCGATGGGATCGGTAGGCGAGATCAACGCGCCAAATAGCAAACAGTGAATGAACTCAACGTCCAGACCGAGCAAATTGAAGGCGAAGTAGCTTGAGATTCCAACGAGAAAGGTGGAGGCCAACACTCCCAGCGTGGAAAATGCCAGCACTGGCAATCGCTGGACCTTCAGCTGATCGAAGTTCGTGTGCATCGCACCGGCGAACAATAAGAATCCAAGCATCACATCGAGAAGCACCTCTTGAAAATCAATGTAGCCGACCAGCGTTCGCGCCCCTTCCAGAATCCGTTCATCCACCCATGAGCTGGCAAAGAGTAGCAACGTGAAGACGATCGCGACCACCATCGAGCCAATCGTATTGGGCAGCCGCAGCAGACGAGCGTTGATGAATCCAAACACCGCCGAAAGCGTGATGACGATGGCGGCGATTGTAAACCAATCCATAGTGAGCTCGGAGAATGGTAGGGGGCGTTGAGATCGACTCAGTCGAGAGCATCGACGACATGATACTGTCGCAGCTTTGCGCTTCTTCGTCGACCGGGACGCTGACCCGTGTGTTACTCCACTGCCGAGATATTCATGGAAGGGCTTTCCGTATTGAGCGGCTGGCTTGAGCGATAATCATCGCGGCGATAAAGGAAGAAGTCTGAGACTCGGAGTGGCCGTGATTCTTTGGCTTGCCTGCCGTAGGTCCGCATTTCCAAAGGGCGTTCGCAGCTGCGTTGCTTGCCGTAGGTCCGCATTTCCAAGGCGGACGTTCGCAGCTTTGCTGCGTTGCTTGCGTTGCCTGCGAGTCTCGGAGAGACTCGCCTACGTGATTCCGGTTCTTTCTAAGGCTGATTGAGTGCCATCGCCTTCCATCCATTTCGCTCGGCCGGCGCGAGGTCAAAGCGATCGAGATTCATCACCTTGTTCCAAGCAGCGGCAAAGTCTTCGACGAACTTCTGCTTGGAGTCATCGCTGGCATAGACCTCCGCGATCGCGGAAGTTGCGAATTCGATCCGAACACCAGATCGACGGCGGTGGCCTGCCATTTGACATCCCCCGTTTCGCGGTCGCGACCTTCGAAGAAGTGCTCACAAACCGGCGACTTCTGCCATACCGTGTCCATGTCAAGCAGGTTCACGAAGAAGTCATTTGTCAACGCGTCGGAACGCTCGGTAAAGACGCCGAGCTTCAGGTTGTCAGCGTTGGCGTTCAAGACCCTCAACCCGCCGATCAGCACAGTCATTTCGGGAGCCGTGAGGGTAAGCAGATTGGCCCGATCGAGCAAAAGCTCCTCTGCCGGTCGGTCGAGCTCGTGGCCGAAGTAGTTGCGGAACCCATCCGCTGTCGGCTCGAGTACTGCGAAAGACTCGACGTCGGTCTGTTCCTGCGTCGCATCGGTACGCCCTGGTGAGAACGGGATTTGGAGATCGTGTCCAGCATTACTTGCAGCCTTCTCAACGGCGGCGCAGCCACCGAGAACAATCAGGTCCGCGAGCGAGACCTTCTTACCGTCAGATTGCGAACCATTGAAATTCGTCTGAATCGTCTCGAGGGTTTTCAGCACCTTCGCGAGCTCGGCCGGCTGGTTGACTCCCCAGTCCTTCTGCGGAGCCAATCGAATGCGGGCGCCATTGGCACCGCCTCGCTTGTCACTGCCGCGGAACGTGGATGCAGATGCCCATGCAGTCTCAACCAATTGAGAAATCGACAGCCCGGAGGCAAGGAGTTCGCCTTTCAGGACAGCAATATCCTGAGCTCCGATCAATGGATGATCCACGTCGGGAACGGGGTCTTGCCACAACTGGGGCTCGGCAACTAGCGGACCGAGGCATCGCGAAACGGGGCCCATGTCGCGGTGGGTAAGCTTGTACCACGCTTTGGCAAAGGCCTTCTCAAATTCTTTGGGGTTCTCGTGGAAGCGTTTGGAAATCGGCCCGTAGATCGGGTCCATCTTCAGGGCAAGATCGGTCGTGAACATCATCGGGGCGTGCGTCTTGTTTGGATCGTGCGCATCGGGAACGGTCCCCTTCGCCGAATCATTCTTTGGCGTCCATTGCGAAGCACCGGCCGGACTCTTCGTCAGCTCCCATTCGTAGTTGAACAGGTTGTTGAAGTAGTCGTGGGACCATGCGGCGGGCGTCGAGGTCCAGGCACCCTCTAGACCACTGGTGATGGTGTCGCCGGCATTCCCCTTTCCAAAGCTGTTCTTCCAGCCCAGTCCTTGCTCTTCGATACTCGCACCTTCCGGAGCAGGACCGACGAACTTGCTTGGATCGGCAGCGCCATGCGCTTTGCCCAGTGTGTGACCACCCGCGATAAGTGCCACGGTCTCCTCGTCGTTCATTGCCATGCGGCCGAACGTTTCTCTGATATCTATTGCCGCGGCAAGTGGATCTGGTTTGCCGTTGGGTCCTTCAGGATTCACATAGATCAGTCCCATCTGAACCGCAGCGAGAGGATTTTCGAGTTCGCGATCACCCGAGTATCGATTGTCACCCAGCCATTCGGTTTCTGGTCCCCAGTTGACGTCGATTTGCGGCTCCCAAACGTCCTCGCGACCTCCAGCGAACCCCATCGTCTCGAATCCCATCGACTCCAAGGCGCAGTTACCGGCCAGAACCATCAGGTCGGCCCAGGAAATTTTCTTCCCGTACTTCTGCTTGATCGGCCAAAGCAATCGACGCGCTTTGTCGAGGTTGCCATTGTCGGGCCAACTGTTCAGCGGTGCAAAGCGTTGTGTGCCGTAGCCGGCGCCGCCGCGACCGTCAGCGACTCGGTAGGTGCCAGCGCTGTGCCAAGCCATCCGAATGAAAAAGGGACCGTAGTGGCCATAGTCGGCTGGCCACCAATCCTGCGAAGTGGTCATCAATTCATTGATGTCCTTCTTCAATTCGACCAGGTCGAGCTTGTTGAACTCCTCGGCGTAATTGAAATCCTCTCCCATCGGATTGCTTTTTCGCGAATTCTGATGGAGGATTTGGAGGTTCAACTGATTTGGCCACCAGTCCCCATTGGAGAAAGCGCCTGCCGCCGTGTTTCGGTTGGAAGGGTCCTGGATCGGCCCCATCACCGGACACTGGGCTCCGATTTCTGCCGTCTTTCCAGACGATGCAACCTTGGTGGATTCTTGGGCGACGGATTCTCGGATCACGAGGGGCGTGGCGGTACAAAGGACCGCAAAGCTCGCTGCGACGCGAGCGAATTGAACTGTGGAATGCATGAACTTTCCTAACTTTTGGTTTGAAGTTCGAGCGAAGCAAGAAGAAGTGAAGGACCTCATTGTAGCGCGAAGGCGATCCCAAAATCGAATCACCTCGAGCTGAGCTCTCATTGGGAGTTTTCCCGTGGAATCTCTTCGAAACCAAATCTGTCTTCGGGACTTCCATTTCATGTGACG
Organism: Pirellulaceae bacterium; assembly: GCA_963767665.1. GTDB lineage: Bacteria > Planctomycetota > Planctomycetia > Pirellulales > Pirellulaceae > Rubripirellula. Next base: position 167,103 of record CAVYFC010000007.1, on the reverse strand, counting down.
CGGCTCATGGGACGCGTGAGGGCCGCGTCGCATCCGTCAAGGCTCACCCCCCCTTTCCCTTCGGTCTACCATCTGGGGCCGGCAGGGTTCTTGAATCTTCGGCGGAATTGTTCCTAAAAGCGACCTGGATGCGACGTAGAGAATGACAATGGGATTGGAAAAGTGGATTGGTTTGGTTGGAGTTGCGTTCCTACTCGGTAGCGCTTCAACTCCAGCGATTGGAGAGAATTGGCCTCAATTTCGGGGCTTGAACCAAGATGGAATTGCGGGGTCGGAATGCCCCCTCGAGTGGGAGGTGGGGCAGAATTCGTCCGAGAACATTCTTTGGAAAGTCGCGATCGCAGGGGAAGGTTGGTCCTCGCCGATTATTTGGGGCGATTCTGTTTTTCTGACATCGGCAGTGCCGCTCGCTGCGGGATCGAAGGATACGTCCAAGCCGGTCGAGTATTCCGGTGGCGGTGGCACTCGGCGGGATGACTTGACCCAGACGACTTATCGTTATGAAGTGATTTGTTTGGATGCGGAGTCAGGTGAGACGCGCTGGCGATCGACTGCTTGCGAGCGGCGTCCGCCAATGCCTCGGCACAGTTCCAACACGTACGCAACGGAAACGCCGATCACCGATGGCGAGCGGGTCTATGCCTACTTTGGCATGACGGGTGTTTACTGCTTTGACATGCAGGGCAGCCTTCTTTGGGAGAAAGATCTCGGCTCGTTCGAAATGCGGGCGGGTTGGGGGACCTCGAGTTCGCCGGTGCTGTTTGATGGCAAGCTCTTCATTCAGGTCGACAACGAACAGCGATCATTTGTGACGGCATTGGATGCCAAGACCGGCGAGGAGGTTTGGCGAGCTGACCGTGATGAGAGGTCACAATACAGCACACCAGTCATTTGGGAGAACAGCCTACGCAATGAGTTGATCGTTGGTGGCCTGTTCTACCGATCTTATGATCCAAACTCCGGCGAGTTGCTTTGGCAGTTGGACATGGAAAAGGGGCGTAGCAGTGCCACCCCGTTAGCGGTTGGGGATCGTCTGTACGTTGGGACGGAGCTTCGTGCTCGCGGCGGTGACGATGATGGCGGCGGCTTTCTGTACTCGGTCAAGCCTGGCGGGTCCGGCGAAATCGCCCCTCCCGACGGCTCGACGTCGAGCGAGTTCGTGGAGTGGAAGATTGATCATTCCAGCATCCAAATGGCGTCGCCAGCGATCTGCGATGGTCGACTCTACTTCTTGGAGCGTCAAAGCGGACAGATCCACTGCATCAATGCTAAGACTGGCGAACTTGAGTACCGACAACGAATCCGTGGGGCGCGATCATTTTGGGCATCACCGTTGACATCGGGCGATCGCGTCTATTGCCTCGACGCCAGTGGCACCACACATGTGATCGCCGCAGGCCCGGAATATCAATTGCTCAGCATGAACGAGATCGACGAACAAGCATGGTCCAGCCCAACGGTCGCAAATGGAAAGTTCTACCTGCGGACAATTGATCATCTTTATTGCATCGGAGACGACTAGCAGCTTCAACTGCTCCCACACCATTGCAAAACAACTACCGTAGGCGAGTCTCTCCGAGACTCGTAAGAAACGCAGCAAAGCTGCGAATTTCGGCTGTGAATTTCGGCTGTGAACGTCCGCCTTGGAAAGGCGGACCTACCGTCTGGCAAACCACTTCATCATGTCATGGTGCGGATTCCCAGATGGTCGAGTACAAGCGACAAGCCACGGCTCAGCGTACCGTCGATCAATGACCCTGTCTCGCCGACGGTCCACCCGTTCGAACCTCTTCATAGAGGCGTCGCATCTTCTCCAGGCAGACAGGCAGGGCGTACTCACGCAGCATCCGTTGCCGCGCGGACTCGCCAAGTTCTCGGTGGGCCTCTGGTTTCTCAAGGATCGCGAGTGCTTGCTCGGTGAACCCTTGGACGTTAAAGAAATCACACAGAAAGCCATTCTCGCCCTCACGGATGACTTCACGAACGGGCGCCGTGTCGCTGGCGAGCACCGTGCATCCACAGCTCAGGGCATTCATCAGTGACCAGCTAAGCACGAACGGGACGGTCAGGTAGAGATGTAGATCCGACAGCGCGAGCAACTGTGTGAGCTGACTCGGCGGCAATCGTCCTACGAAGTGAATGCGGTCGAGATTGGGCTGGTGCTGTTGGATCGTCCATTCTTTGAAGGTCAATCCATTGGTGAATCGATTGTCCCCTCCGTAGGCGACACGATCCTCGCCAACGATCACGACAGAAACATCCGATCGTTGCCGACACACTGCATCAGCGACCTGCAGAAAGATGTCAAAGCCCCGCATCGATTCGAAACCGCGACTGACATACGTTAGCAAGCGATGATGCGGCGGAATCTTGACATCTCCAAATGTCATGGTGGGTCGCGGTCGTGTTGGATTGGGAGCCCAAAAATCGGTATCGATGCCATCGAAGATCGTTTGCACCTTGGTTGAATATTCAGATGGCAACCGTGATCGCTGAAAATCAGTCGGCGCGTACCCAGCATCACAATGATTGAGATCGATTAGTAGTTGTGCGTTTCGCAATCGTGCACGCAGGTAGTCGTCGGAATCGGGAAGGGGCAGGTCGCTACGAAAATCCATTTCGCTTTGATGTGGGTGGTAGAAGAATTCAAAGTACGAGATGTGAGGGACGTCGGGATACAACTCACGAAGAAACAGCGATGAGACAAACCCGCTATGACTGACGATCAGGTCTGGTCTTAGTTCCGGTCGGCGGCGCATCGCATCGTAGGCTGCATAAGATCGCCAAGTCTGGTTCTCAAACGTACGGCTGCAATAGTGCGTCTCTTCGCGCGCTCCGCCGGACGGAGTGAAACGCACTTGCCGTATTTCCGGCGTGTCGGCGACCTCACGCTCGCTCAAGAACGTGCACTCGCAACCATCGTTGCGAGCGAGATAGGTGGCAATCTGGCCGAACTGAGCTGGAAAGTTCTTATGGACAAAGAGGATATGCATTCCGTTCCTGATTCCAACGTCTTCATTCAGTTGCGCATGGTCGATGAAACATGCCCTGGTCGCAGTGACAGTCAGCCACTCCGCGCCCTTGCGCCGATGTCGGTTCGGAGCGGCACCAAACGATCGTGCAAGGCTCGCTAGTTATACCTATACTACGCACACGAAACGAATTCCGAGCCCGTGAAAGTAGCCATGACTTTACGGTCCCCCCTGGCGATCTACTACAGTCATGCCGCCTACGCGGAGACCCTGCGGCCGCCAGTGAACAAGGGGACGTCGCCTCGCCCGCCATTGGGGAGCCCATTGGGACTCATGGGTCGTGAGGTCGCTAGCGAAGGGTTTCTGACCGCACTGTTGCGGCACGGATCGTGGCCCAAGTTATTGACTGTCCTGGAAGCGGAGCGCGACCGCGGCTCCTTTGTAGAAAAGTGCCGCCTCACCCTCGATGACTCGCCGCAGCGACGCCATGTCCAAATTCACTCAGCGGGACAAATGTCATCTTGGATGGGGGCAGCCGATTCACAGGTACTCCATTTCCCCTCGCCGCCCGATGTCCGCTTCGCCTGGGCACGTCAACGTTGGGGTAGGCACAAGATCGCGTTTTGCGGCGTCACCCATACGCTATGCTCGCCCCCTGGGATGGAAGCACTGTGGAACCTCGTCGCCGGCCCATGGGAATCGTACGACCGGCTGATCTGTACCTCGCGAGCCGTCGAGTCGATGGTCCAGGCAGCATTCGACCAGATGTCGGATTTCTTCGGTCAGCGAACAGACCGCCAACGCCTGGCCCGCGTTGGCCTGGAAGTCCTTCCGCTTGGCGTGGATTCACAGCGGCATCGGCCAGCGACGGGCCCCGAGCGGGCCGAGGTTCGAAGCTCGCTCGGGATCGCGGACAACGACTTTGTGATGCTGTTCGTCGGCCGGCTTTCCCATCACGCCAAGGCGCAACCGTTCCCCATGTTTGTCGCGGCCCAAGAGGTCGCTGAGAGAATAGAGGGAGGAGTGGTCTTGGTACTGTGCGGATGGTTCGCCAACGAAACCACGCGGAAGGCATTTGAGACATCGGCGCGTTGATGGGCGCCCGACGTTTCACTAAAAATCGTCGATGGTGTCGATGCTCAACTCCGAGAGACGACGTGGCATCTGGCAGACGTCTTTGTCTCATTGTCGGACAGCATCCAGGAGACATTCGGCTTGACCCCTTTGGAGGCAATGGTGCGCGAGATTCCAGTGGTGGCGAGTGACTTCGACGGCTATCGAGACACCGTGGTCAATGGGGAGACCGGATTTCTGGTGCCAACTCGAATGGCCAAGGGTGCATGTGGCGACATCACCGCGCGGCTTCTGTGTGGTGGGATAAGCTACGATGAGTTTCTTGCTGAGGTTGGACAAACGGTCACCGTATCCATCCCCGATACGGCCGATGCCCTGCTGAGACTTGCCCAGGACGAATCGCTGCGGGAGAGGATGGGTGCGCGGGGCGTCGCCGGGTGGAACAGAGGTTTCGCTGGGAACGGATCATCCAAGACTATGAGCGAGTTTGGGAATCACAGTCACGCGAGCTTCTAGAACGACGGCGCTTTTCCAGTGCCGTCGGGCCACGGATGCTTCATCCAACAGCCAGCGATCTCTCCGCTGCCGGTTCATCCACCGAGTTGATGCCAGCGGAGCGCGGGGCGTCGTCATCTTCCCTCGATGAGCCACCTGTCGCACATAGCCCATCGAAGTACCCGCCGGTTGATCTGCTATTCGCATCGTATCCCAGCGAATGGATCGATGCTCGCAGCGAGCTGATCGTCAATCAAGAGCGTCTTGCGAATCTCGATGAGCTCTTGGATGATCCGCTGTTGAATCACAGTGTGCCATGGCGCTCGCATCGCAGTTCGTTGGTAAGTGTGCTTTGTCGGGTGACTGTGCCGATTACCGGCGCGATGTTGGCAGCAGAGCTGGGTTTGCAATCCGACTCCTGGCACGCCATGGCTCTCATCGCTTGGCTTGGCAAGTATGACGTGGTGCGACCTGCTCCGGCATCGCGGATCTCCAAGAAGCTCTCGGTCGATGACGCAGACAGCGAGTCAGCGGCGGTCACGTTTGTCGTCACTTGCATGGGAAGGCTGGACCATCTTCGCCAGTCGCTGCCGCTCGCCGTTGCCCAACCAGGTGCTCGCGTGATCGTCGTCGACTACAGCTGCCCTAACAACGCGGGTGATTGGGTCCGTGAGAACCTTCCCCCTGTGCGAGTCGTCTCGGTACCAGGCAAACGCTACTTTGACCGGTCGGATGCCAAGAACGCGGGGGTGGCGGCGGTCGCGACCCCTTGGGTCTGTTTGCTCGATGCCGATGTGTTGCTCGCCCCTGACTTCATGCAAAGAGTCGCACCTCGATTGAAGCCAGGACGAATCGTCCGAAGCTCATTGACCGATCGTGTCGAAGGCGTTGCGGGGACTTTTCTGGTCGAGAAGACTCTGTTCGATCAGGTTGGCGGACATGACATCGTCTACCAGGGCTGGGGCGATGAGGACCAGGATCTGGTGGACGCCTGTCGTTTTGCAGGTGCCCGCCTCGAGCTCTACCCGTCGGATTTGGTGACACACATCGATCACGCCGATGACCGCAGACTCGACCATCACCAACAATCCGATCGGGGATGGGGCCACATGGTCAATCGGATCTATCGTGCGGCCAAGTGGGATTGGGCTCGCATCGTGGGACAACCACCCGAACTCCCACTTCGTCGCCAACTCTATGAGCAGGTCTGCGAGCAGGTTCGGTCCCTTGAAGAAAGCGGAAGGGGCGAGGTGACCGTTGACCTGGGTCGGATGAGGTGGAGCCCCACATCTGCAGGTTGCCACCGCGTGCTGCAGTATCGGCTATCGCCTGGAGAGGCGGGAAGATCGCTCCCGGAGACGCAATGAGCTCGAAGGAACCCGTCGATCGCGAACCGTCGATTCTCGTCGCCATCCCTCACTATTTTGGTAAGCGGACGACGCGACAATCCCACGGATCGATGACGCAACGTCGCGCTTCACGGGCCGAGAAACTGCGGCGCACCGTTGAGGCACTGCACGTACTTTTTGGTCGCCTTCAGTGCATGATGCAGCTCTCGCGGCGGCAAACAGAGGCTGCCAATCTCAACCTTCGTGGGCGTGTAGAAGTCCTCGTCTGCTCGACCCCCGAAGACCACCTCGCCGAGGAATCTGGACTTGGGCCGGCCATGTGTCGTCTATGCAGGGAAGACGTGGCTCCGGAACACCTTGGCTTTGCCGTTCATCGCCGCCTCGCAGAAAGGCTCGATGATTTTGATTGGTTCGTCTATTTGGAGGATGACCTGCTGATGCATGATCCACTTTGGTTCACAAAACTCAGCTGGTTTTTGGAGACCGCTGGTCAAAACGCGGTTTTGCTTCCCAATCGTTATGAGCGTTCCGCCGATGCCCTGATGATGAAGGCCTACGTCGACGGGGACTTGCGACCGGAGTCGGCGGGTGCATTTCAGGATCGCAGCGTGCGACCAGAGATTTGTGAAGACGTGCTTGGACGGCCTTTTCGCTTCATCCGACCTTTGAACCCGCACGCGGGGTGCTTTGCCCTGCGGAAAGATCAGCTCGCTTATCTGATCGCCCAGCCTGATTACGGGCAACCGCGCGAAGAGTTCATTGGCCCGCTCGAGAGCGCGGCGACATTAGCGGTGATGTCCCACTTTCAAGTCTTCAAGCCGGCAATTGAGAACGCATCGTTTCTCGAAATCGAGCACCAATCGAATCAATTCATTGGGCAACTTCGTCGACCATGAGTACTTTCAGTCATCATGTGTCCTCCCAAAAAGGGGTCAGGCACCAATGGTGCGAAGCACCCGAAGGGCCGCTTGCGGCGATTGGTGCCTGACCCCTTTTTGGAAGATGGCTACCTTCTTGTTGAGAATGCTCGAACGTGGCGAAGCTTTGGACTGGTCGCGAACGAAGGGGTCAGGAAGAAACACTTGCTTGGCTGCTTACCAACTCGTCGATGCTCTCGGCAACTTCATCCAACATGGCGATGCGGGCGTAGCGATCGCGCAAGCGTCGCCAACGATGCGTTGTGCAGCTCGGGAGTCACCGTGGCGCAGCAGTCTTCGACCACGGTGACGAGATAACCGAGGTCGCAGGCGTCGCGGACGGTCGTCTCCACACACTCATTGGTATAAACACCGACCACGTAAAGACTCTCCACGCCTAAGTTTTTCAGCACGTAATGCACGTTCGTCGATGAGAAGACACCGCTGGCGGTCTTGTTGATCACAATCTCGTCATAAGCTGGATCGGGAGCGACTGCTTCGAGAAAGTCAGCTTCGCGAGAACCGGGCGCAGCCAACAGACCGAGACGCCGGTGCCCCTTACCGCGGTCACGGCCGTTGCGTGTCAGTGCCTGAATGCGCGTGTGGATGACTTCCAATCGATGGGAACGAAAGTGATCCTGTAGTTTCCTGACATTGGGCAGCACCAAATTCTCAAGACGCTCGAAGTAGTACTCTGCGCCTCTGGCGCAACGCCACTATTCTCCGCATCCCGAAAGACCCCGTGACCTCGGGCAGCATCCAAGTACTGCAGATCGATACAAAGTAGAGCCGTGTGACGTTGAGCGAGGAACGTCTCTTGGGCTGGGTTGTCGACGAAAGCCGAATGGTAGGCGTCACGAAGCGGATCAACATGCGCAATCCTGTCATCGGCGGGAGGATTGATCTTCTTTGCGTCGTCAAAGTTCATGCAAGTGCTCTAGGATTGGGTCGCTTCGTTGAGACAACAGAAGTGCAACAGGGATTGGAGCATCAAATTCGCCCCGGCTTCGATATCAGACCATGCGGTCCACTCGGCTGGCGAGTGGCTTTGACCGTTCTTGCTGGGGACAAAGATCATCCCCACCGGCACCATGCTCCCCATGATCTGAGCATCGTGGGCAGCACCGCTTGGCATCTGACAATAGTCCAAACCTAAACGTTCCGCCTGCTGCGTCAACTGCTCAACCACTTTGCCGGCGGCCGCGACCGGTTGCAGGTAACTCTTCTGCGTGAAGTCAAATTTCAGATTGCGCCGCCGAGCGATCGCCGAGAGCGCTCTTCGACAAGCTGATGCGAGATCTTCCAAAACGCTCTCGCTGGTGTCACGGACATCCAAAGAGAACTCGACATGTCCCGGGACTGTATTCACGGCGCCAGGAAGGATCTGTGCTTTCCCAATTGTCGCGCGACTGCGGGCACTACCGTTTTCGTCCAGGATCCGAGGGATCTCGTGTGCAAAGTCCGCGAGTCCCATGAACGCGTCGTGTCGCATGTCCATCGGTGTGGTCCCAGCATGATTGGCTTCACCACGCAACGAGATCGACCAGGTGAAGAGCCCTGTGATCTCGTCGACAATGCCGACCGACTTCTGTGTCTTGTCGAGCACGGGTCCCTGCTCGATATGTAGTTCAAGATAGAGTTCGATCGAATCGGGGTCGCGTGCCGCATCGAGGGCACCGAAGGGGTCCAAACCCTGTCGAGCAAGTTCATCTTTCAACAGGATCCCGTCCAGGTCCGACATCGTTTCGAGCAGATCTGGATTGAGCTGGCCGCAGACGGCTTGAGAACCGAACATGCCGCCAAAGCGTCCCTCTTCATCACTGAACGCAATCAACTCCAGCGTCCGCTCGGGCTGGCAGCCCTGCTCGCGAATGGAACGCAAACACTCCAGTGCGACCACGACTCCCAACGCTCCATCGAGTGCACCAGCACAGGGAACGGTATCGATGTGCGACCCGATCAGGATTCGCGGCAACTTCGTGCTTCCTGCCAAGACTCCCGAGACGTTGCAGGCACCGTCGGTGGCGGACTGCAATCCCGCCTGTTCAATCTGCGCGATCAACCAACGCTTGCCCTCGACGTCTGCGTCGGTGAAGGCCATGCGGTAGATGCCGCGGTCCTCTTCACGCCGTCCGATTTCGGCGAGACTACGAATGTCGGCCTTGATGCGATCAAGGTTCACTCGCAAATCGCGAGTCGTCTTGGAATTGGATATCGATGTCATGATGAATTCGCGGGGACTCAAGCAATCAGGGCGACTCAGGCGGTCAGTCGACCGTGGGGAGCGGCATGCCTTCGACATATTGCCCGTGCAACATGTGCAACTGAAGGGTGTGATTCATGACGATGTCATTGCGGCGGGCAACCGTACCATCCTCTTCGTTCCAGGCGTCCGAAACGAAACGACCGAAGCGATCGTGGTCCAAGACATCAAGCTCACGCATGCGTTCCTCTGTCAGCCAATGGTCGATCATCTCCTGGACGGCCCGTTGCTTGATGGGATCGGTATGGGCAGGCGGCGCCATGAAGGCGAACTTCTTGCGCCATAGAGTTCGCGAGGCAGCACATTGACCATCGCTTCACGCAGCACCCACTTTTCGACACCATCGCGGATTCGAATATCGGGAGGGATCGTGACGGCGTACTCGGCGAGGTGATGGTCCAGAAACGCCGGGCGAGCCTCCATGCTGTTTGCCATGTCCATGCGATCCCCACCCCAGGTCAGGATCTGGCCTTCGAGCATCGTTTTGCTCCACGTGTACTGCGAGATATCCAGTCGGTGGCGGCCTCGAACCTGAGCCGGGTCGATCGCCTCGGCGACGGCGGCCACCGGATCGTACTCACGGAGCAGGTCCTGCATGCTTTGCGAGAGCAGTGGTGTCACGCGGCGCAGCGTCAGCATCCAGGGCTGGATCCAAGAGGGTGTGAAACCACAAAGGTCTTGCCAAGCCGGGTGCTGCAGATCCTCTTCGGCAAGGATCGCGCCGGCGAAGATCCCCCCCTCGTCCTGTCGCCCGAGCCAGTCGCGTCGAAAGAAAGGATAACCACCAAACAACTCATCGGATCCCTCTCCGGTCACCACCGCCTTGTAATTGCAGGCTCGCACGCGGCGACTCATGTGCCACTTGGCGACAGCGAGCGTGTTGTAGAAGGTCCGTTCGGCATGCCACGTCGCTGCTCGAACGCCGGACCATAGAGTTCCTTTTCGGTCAGTCGCAACAGTTCTTGCTCGGCGCCCGTCTGCTTGGCCATGCGGCTGGCGATGCTCGACTCGTCGTACTCATCGCTGTCGAAGGCGATGGTGAACGCCTTCACCGGAGACTGCTGCAACGTGGTGGCCAAAGCAAGGATCGAACAACTATCGATGCCGCCGGAGAGGTAACACCCGACCGGGACATCCGCTTCCAGCCGAGTCGCCACCGCATCGATCAACCGGTCTTGAACGCCCTGCACGTACTCAGCCGGATCGGCCCCTTGCTCGTGAGAGGTCGGAAACTCCAAGTCCCACCAGCGTGACGATTCCACTTGCAATCGGCCCTGTGCCAAAGAGATCACCAGCATGTGCCCAGGCTGGACGGCGTGGACGCCCTCGAACGCGGTACTGCCGGGCACCATCACCTGCATCATTTGATGAAGCGATGCCTTGGGACACAATCGCGGTTTGATGTCGGGGTGTTTCAAAATGGACTTCACTTCCGATCCCCAGACGATTCCCTCATCGTCGAATGCGAAGTAAAGCGGCTTGATGCCGAAACGGTCGCGAATCAGTATCAAGCGTTTCTCACGATGGTCGTAGAGCACGATCGCGAACTCACCCCGCAGCTTCTCGACGAACGCCAGACCATCACGGAGGTAGAGCGGCAACGTGATGGCGCTGTCACTCTTTCCGCTGCATGGCAGGGACTCGCAGGCGAGTCGCGTTCGGTGTCGCTTGTACTCGTACAGCTCACCATTGACGGTCACGGCGTAGTCGCCATCGGTCGTCTGGATCGGTTGGTGACCATGATCGAGTCCGATGATTGACAAACGCGTATGACCGAGTGCGAGTCCGTGATCCTCAATCAACTTGCTGCCTCGCTCGTCGGGACCACGGTGATCGAGGACGTCCAGCATTTGATCCAACGTGAACCGCATCTGACGTTCGTTGGTTTGGTTCGGATTCCAGAAACCGGTGATTCCACACATATTGATTTTCAACAAGAATTGAGAGATGGGTTCGCCGAGAAAACACTCTGATGCGTTAGCACCAAGAGACGTTGTTCAATCGGTCGAGCCGGTCCAGGACGCATGCAAGCACCGCCTGACGCACAAAAACCGCACCAGCTGCTTGAGCGAAGTACAGATTGTGGTCCGTGGAGTCGAGATCATCCGCCAGCTCTCGAATTGCGGGCGAGGGGATGCATGATCACCGCCGACGGCTTGAGCGAACTGGTCCGATCCAACTTGTAGCGACTGTCTAAATTCCGATAGCTATCTCCGAGAAAGGCAATCGAATTGACATAGACCACGTCCAACGATTCAAGCACTTCCCGCACATCATTGGTGACCTCGATCGGAATCGGTGACTCCTCGATCGGTTCGGTCAAATCCAGGCCAACCGGGTCCGCCATCTCCGAGATCACCGTGATTCTGGAAACGGCACCGGTGAACATCAGCGACAACCGCAGGAAGCTCTTCACGGCCCGCATGGAGCCAGGTGTTCCATGATTCCCAGATGAATGCGTTTCTCTTCCGGGCACTGCGGGCTGGCACAGTTCAGGACGCCATTTGAGCAACGCGTACCAATCAATCAGTGCTTGAGTCGGATGATGACCACTTCCATTTCCCGCGTTGATCAGCGGTCGCTGCAGATTTCGTTGCATCTCTTCGACACTGTTGGTATCGGGATGGCGCATGATGACAACGTCACCATAGGTATTGAACATTTCGCCGATGTCGGCCAAGGATTCTCCCTTGGCGATCCCGGTGACCTGGCCATCGGGCACGGACAAGACCTTGCCGTCCAAGCGCAGCACCGCGCTTTCGAATGACAATCGCGTGCGCGTGCTTGCTTCAAAGAAAGCCGTGATTGCGATCTTTCCATCCAGGGGTTTATCCATCTCGACGTTGCGGGTCTCTAGCTTCGCCGCCAGCTGGGCAATCGCGACGACGCGTGCGGCGATCGAACTGACGAGGATTGACAATGGATTTCCCTGCCAGGTCGGCGAGAGGCTCTCGATCGATGCGATTCTCGCTGAAGGCGAGCAAGCGATCGGGACTCAGCCGTCGGCCCTTGGAATTGGCCGGGAACGGGGAGTGGCGTCCCCGCGGTTGCGACGCAGCATTCATCTTTCGGTCCTACCAGATTCGCTTTTGTTTTCTGTCGACGATCAAGAATACGATCAGTGCCGCCACACCCACGCCACACAGCGCGAGACCACCGATCACCAGGAATTGAAGAAACCAGAGGGGGAAAAAAATGATCGCCAAATTACACTCCCGCTGTTGCGGCGTCAGGCGTCTCCGCGAGACACTTGAAATCAAAGTCGTCGGGACGCAACCGAGTGACCACGGCGAAGATGACGCCCGAGACCGTGGCACCCACGAGCGACGCGACGAACCAGCCGATGGCAAAGTAGGCGATCAAACCGAACAGGCTGCCCGTCACCATCGCGGAACATGCCGCAAGGGGACTCGCCCGTCGCCAGTAGAGCCCACCCAGGATTGGCCAAATGCAGCTGCCAACCATGGGACCGGCGAAAAACAGTACCGTGGCCAACGTCCCGATGTTTGGAAACGCGACACACCACGTGATCAAACCCAAACCGAGAATGGAGAGGAGCGAAAATTTGCGTTTGGTTTGATCGGTGATGCTACGGCGAAGAAGTGGCTCCAGCATATCGTTGACCACCAGATCGGACGTGGCGGCAAGCAAACTGTCAATGCTCGATGCCAGCGAGCAAAAGACGACCACGAACACCAGCAGGGCGCCACCGGTGCCCAAGAGTGTGGCTGCGACCAACGGGCCGGCCGTATCAGGCTCGCTGATACCGATACCGAGTGCCGGTGCGGCCAAGCCCAGAAAGCCGGCGACGATCGGCACCGGCAACCAGAGCAAACCACCCAACATGTAAGCCTTGGGGCCGACCCCTTCGCGCATCGCAAACGCGCGGCTCCACCAAACGTTGCTGTGAAAGATCTCGCCAAAACCAAAAAGCATGTTGTTGAAGAGCGCCATCAGTGCGGCCGGAAACAGCACCGACAGCAACATCGGTCTTTCTTCCGAGAGCGTCTCATGGACCTCCCCAACGCTGACATGACTCAACACGGCAATGGCCACGACGATCAACCCAATCAAGATGATGACGCTTTGGATGAAGTCAGTGCCGATCACCGCATACATTCCGCCGAAAACGGTGTAAGCCACACAGACGACGACGACCACGGTCATTCCGATCTCATACGGTATTCCCGACAGAACGTTCAGCAGCTTGCCACCTGCCATCGCCATCGAGATCAGCCAAGTCATCGCATAAAAAAGAGAGATCACCAAAAAGGGAATCGCGCCCAGCTTGCCGTAGCGACGACGTACAAATTCGACCGCCGTGTAACCATGGGGCATCAGCCGACGTATCCGACCACTCATCGGCGCAAACGCGAATAGCCCAAAGCTGGCGGTCGAGTAGGCAAGCGCACCCCACACGCCAAGCTGCAATGCGAACTGCGGAGCAAGCATCGTCGTGTTGGAAGTGATCCAAGTGGCTACGGCGGTTGCTGTTCCCAGTGCCAGTCCGACATTGCGCCCGGCGACGGCGAAACCTTCGTAAGACTTGGCCTTTCGCCCCCACCACAAACCGAGCGCAATCCAAACGACACCGAAGATCACAAGCATCGCGTAGCCTGCTTCGGCACTTAGAATTGGCTGTGAGGCAACCAAGCATGGCGCCATCGATGGCACCATGGAATCAACAATCCCTACGTCCATCACGCTGCTCCGACACCCACGTGATCCTGTGCCGGCATCGAATGCGCAGCGATCTCGCAACGCGCCAGTCACAATCACCCAAACCACAGCAGCCACGACCGTCAACCCGATCAGGAATAGAATGGCGGCATAGAGCAGCGACCAGTGGTTGACCTGAACCGTCATCGGCAGCCCGCCTTCGCCAATCAGAGTGTCCGACGAATCATACGCGCGAACACGAAACTGGAAGGAACCGTCAGGCAAGCCGGAAACAAACGCCGACGTCGACGAGCCCACGTAGACATCGCGACCCGCCTCATCAATCAAGCGATATTCGGTCGCGCCCACCTGGGGTGTCCATTGAATGGTTGTATAGCCTTCGCGGACGCCGGTGATCTCGTTGGCACCGGTGATCTCATTGGCTTTGAAAGAGAGTGGAGGCGCCGCGCTATCGTCGCGAACGCTATCTTCGCGAACGCCGCTTGGGGCAGCGCGGTCTTCACGCCTCCCATCCTCCGCGCACCCCTCCTCAGCCTGGACAAGCGTCATTGTTCCGTCGAACTTCATGACGCCAAGCAGAGAAAGGGAGAGGATCAGCCCCAACAGAAAACGGACCGACGCGCGACAACTAACGCCTGCGAACACGTTTCTTCCAATATTCGATCCCCATCTCGCTCATCGACTTCCCGTCGACACAAACCGAGATCTTTCGAGTATCCGCCGAGACATCGCGAAGCTGTTTCGCTGCCGCCTCGCTGCTGTCGGCCTCGACAGAAAGTGAATCAATCACTTGTCCGCTAGCATCAATTTGTTTGACTTCGTACTGTTTTTCTCCGGCGTCCGCCCATTCCATAGGTGTTTCCGTCTCCATGATCGAGGATATTGCGTTGAGCCCACCGCGTTCCAAACTTGCTTTGATGTGAAAGCGAGTCGATGGCAAGCGATTCAGGGTAAAACACAAGTGAAAGTAGGTGTTTTAGCTCCATGGGCATTGAATTGTAGCAATATTTGCTTTGTACTGAAAGCAGAACTCCAGAGGCGAATCGGTGCTAACACACGAAGATCAAATCGTGGCGGCCATTCGGCAGATCATTCGCGCGGTCGATTTGCATTCTCGCCGGCTCGCCAATGGGCATGGATTTACAGGCCCCCAATTGGCAGTGTTGCAGGAGTGTGAGCGACTCAGTAGCGGCTCACCCAAGGCGATCGCCCAGGCAGTCCACCTCAGCCAGGCCACGGTGACCGGGATTCTGCACCGGCTGGAGAGTCGGCAGCTGGTCCGGCGGCGACCTTGTGAAACCGATAAGCGTTCGGTGGTGATCGAGGTCACCGATCCGGGACGCCAAGCCCTGGAGGCTTCCCCCTCGTTGTTGCAGGATCGTTTCCGCGAGGCGTTGGCGGAGCTGGATGAATGGGAGCGACTCCAGATTCTCGCCACCCTGCAACGGGTCGCACTGTTGATGGAGGCCGAAGAACTCGACGCCGCCCCCCACCTGACCTCGGGTGAGATCCCGGAATCCGAGTAGCCAACCTCGTCAAGTGATCTCGCGGGGGAAGAAAAGGGGTCAGGCCTCTTTTCTGGCTCCCGTGCAAGGTTTCGCTTCACCGACGATGCGTCCCGTCTCGCGGTTGCCACGCGTCCCTCTTCTTCATTCCACTCCCGAGACTCTGCCGGATCCCTATCTGGCAGCCCCTCCGCGCAGTTGGTCTTGAGCCTTGCGAGCGCACGTCTGCTCTTTAGCAACGGTCTCGTGCAACCCGAGCGATCTTGCCATTTCATCAATGGTCATGCCCGGATCGTTCGACCAGAAGACCCCTCGATCCTCCGACTCGGAATATCGGAATCCCACTCGGTCACCGAAAGCATCCCGAAATGCGTCCCCGTTTCTTAGCTCAGATGACCAGGGCAGGATCAAGTAGCTCAAGTCGATCTCATGCACAAGCGTGACCTTCGGCTCCCGGATCTGCGCCGCCACCAATCCAGTTCCCGGCTCAAAAACAGTTGCATTATTCCGAAACGTCGACGACACCACCCAGTAGTCGTGGATCGCGGCGTACATCGCGGGACGGGTCAGCTGGGGCGATTGCGTGGGAAACAACACCAGTTCCGCTCCCTTCTCCTTCAATCGTTGCCAGCCTTCGGGAAAGTTCACGTCGTAACAGATCTGTATACCGATTCGCCCAAAGTCCAGATCGATCACGTTGTACTCGCTGCCGGGCCGTACGCCTCCTTCCAGCACGACCTTTCCATCGACCCCAAACTCATCCAGCACCGGATGCACTTTGTCATAGCGTCCCACCAATCGCCCTGTGCGATCAATCACGATGGCTGCATTGGTACACGTCTTACCACCTGCTCCGTCGCGAAACACTCCTCCCACCACGAGATTGCAACGATGTCGCTTTGCCATTTCGCCCAGCGACCTTTCGATCGTCTCTTCGACTGGCACCGCCACCTGATTCGCCGTCCCCGCCTTTCCGGCCGTCACTGCATATTCGGTGAACAGAGCAACATCGAGCGATCGTCCATACTTCGATTGCGACTCCGCAGCCATCTCGTCGAGTAGTTTCCCAATCTGCTGCAATCTCACTTCGAGCCCTGGATACTCGCTGTACCAACGGGTCATCGTCGTTCCGACGATCACCTTTCTCGGTAGCTGAGCGTCTCGGGCTTGATTGCTCGCTTCCGACTCCGGTTCTGTAGCCAGTGCTACCTCGGCAGCGCACGTCAGCCAAACGCCGATCAAGACCATCCACCACATTTGCCTACGCCGCATGACACAACCTCGGATTGAATACCGTCCCGATTCGATAACTCGCTGCGAATCGACGCGTACGACCGCAACCTCTGTCGCTCGAATGTAGCCGCACGGCGTCACCATGATCGTCAGTGGTTCTTGCATCGCCCGCATCGAACCTCTGGCACCACTTCATGCAGCCTGACTCACAGATTGGAGGCGACCACGTGTCAATCCTAACTCGCCTGGGCAAGCCAAGATATACTGCCGCAGGACAGCTTCGTTATGGCTGTCGTGGTGTGACGTCGAATCTCCTGCACGGGCGAACCCTTTTGCCCCGAAGTGCGTTCGGTAGAGACTGTGGATGCCGAACGTGGGGTCGGTCACGTGGAACTTGGGATGTGTATCCTCGAATGGTGAATCAGCGGTGAATATTCGATCGATCCTATCGGTCGCGCTCTTGGTTTTGAGTCCTTCCATCACTTGGGCCCAGTCATCGAGTTCGCCGATCGTACGCTTGGAGGCGTCGACGGCCAACGAATGGGGGCAACTTGTGCTCAAAGGAGTCGACACGGAGTTCCCGAATAAGCTTTCACTGGTCTATTCGAACCAAGACCAGATCAAGTCGCCGCGTGAGCATTTCCCCGCGTTCTACGGTTGCTACGACTGGCACAGCAGTGTTCACGGGCACTGGGTCCTTGTTCGGCTGTTGAAGGATCAACCGACAATCGCATTGGCGCCGCGAATCCGGGAGGTCCTCTCGCGACACCTTTCGGCACCGAACCTCAAGAAGGAGGCGGAGTTTTTCGCCCGTGACGAGCAAAAGACATTTGAGCGGATGTATGGCTGGGCGTGGTTTTTGCGTTTGGTAATGGAGCTTGAAGCTTGGGAGAATTCGGATGCGGCGAGATGGCGAGAGAATCTTCGGCCGCTTGAGAACGTGCTGGTCAAACGGATCGAAGGATATTTGCCCTTGTTGACGTATCCGATTCGAATCGGGCAGCACACCGATACGGCGTTCGCGCTCGGGCAAATCCTTGATTACGCGCGGGCGACGAAAAACGAAGAACTCGAAGGACTTGTCGTTGACCGGGCCAATTCGTTTTATGCGGGTGACAGGGACTACCCCGTGCACTACGAACCATCCGGTCACGATTTCTTTTCGTCGTGTTGGAACGAAGCCGACTTGATGCGACGCGTGTTACCGCAGCAGCAGTATGAAGAGTGGATTGGCAGTTTCCTTCCAAGCTTGACGGAACAGCTCACTGACGGCACCATTGCTCCTGTGAGTGTCAGCGACGTCAGCGATCCAAAGCTCGTTCACCTCGCGGGACTCAACCTCCATCGCGCCTGGTGTTTGCGATCAGTTGCCACGGTACTTCGCGACGACCACCCGCTACGCAAGCCGCTCATGGAGAGCGCCGAATCGCATCTCAACGCTGGGCTGGCGTACATCAACAGCGGACATTACGAGGGCGATCACTGGTTGGCGACGTTTGGCTTGTACGCGATCGAGCGAATTGGGGTCGAGAATGTCGGCAGGTGACTCGGGGAGTCCAGGCGCGCAGCCAAGCGCCGTTTTCGAATTGGCCCCGGCCTGTTGATCACCGCCGCGTTCATCGGTCCGGGAACCGTGGTCACCGCGAGCAAGGCGGGGGCACAGCGCGGGTGCGGTCTACTTTGGACGATCCTCTTCGCGTGTCTGGGCACGGTCGTCTTGCAATCACTTGCGGCGAGGATTGGGATCGTCGGCGGAAAGGGACTGGGGGAATCGATCCGAGATACCTTGGCGGAATCACGACTGCTGAGACCCGCGGTTTTTCTGGTGATCGCCGCCATTGGAGTTGGAAACACGGCTTACCAGACGGGAAACTTGACGGGCGCGGCGACGGGAATCCGCGTAGGTGCCGGTGGCAGCACGGACATCTGGCTGACGGTCATTGTCGCCTGCACCTGCGCGATTGTCTTGGTCGGCCGGTATCGAGTGCTGCATGCTGTTCTCGTCGTGTTGGTCGCGCTGTTAAGCGTTTCATTTCTTTTCACGGCACTATTTTCGCTTCCGTCAGCCAGTCGCATCGTTGCTGGGTTGTCGGTTCCCCGGTTCGATTCAGACGATTTAACTCTCGTACTCGCGTTGGTCGGTACGACGATTGTTCCCTACAACTTGTTCCTTCATGCGAGCAGTGCGGCGTCGACCTGGAAAGGCGAGCCAACCTCGGCATCGATCGTTCAGTCGGATTGGGACACCGCACTTTCGGTTTGCCTTGGCGGGCTCGTGACAGCGTCGATCCTGGTCACCGCGAGCACTGCGTTTTTTGATACCCAGACGCCCTGGACATCGACCGAGGACATCGCGCGTCAGTTGGAACCGACGCTGGGCGGAGGCAGCGCCATCGCGTTCGCGATCGGGTTGTTCGCTGCGGGGCTGACCAGTTCGATCACCGCACCGCTGGCGACAGCGTACGCGGTGTGCGGTTGCCTGGGATGGTCGGTCGACCCGGCCGGCCGACCTTTTCGCATCCTTGCCCTCAGCGTCGTTGCGATCGGCGGAGCGGCCGCTTTCTTGTTCGGCAAGAGCCCGGCGGCGACCATCGTGTTTGCCCAGTTGACCAACGGTTTGCTGCTGCCGATCGTTGCCGTCTTTTTGTTGATGGTGGTCACCCGAAACACCAGCGACGAGACGGAGCGATTGGGTGGCCTTCGTTTGCTGTTGGCAACGCTAGTCGTCGGAGCCGTTGCCCTACTCGGACTCTGGCGAATCGTAACGCTGTTTGCCTGACGTCAGCGCAGCGGCGCTCGTGCACAGTGAAACGGTGTTCGCAATCGATCGACCACGCATCGACCGCGGCCCTCTCCGCGCTAGGGTCTTTCCCACTGCCAAGGCTTGAGACTTCCCGCCGAGCACGAGCCGCCCAAGAAACAGCAGCGGTTCAAGGTTGCGATCCACCCATCAAGGGTATAGTGTATTAGTCTTCAGAGGCCCCGCCCGCGGCGTGGCCCAAGACCATGACCGGGGCGAGACGATGCGAGTTCAGCATGATGAGGACGATGCAGCGAAGGGCCTTTCTTCGAAGAAGACGGCAGCAAGCAAAGCGGCAGCGACGGTTACAGATCGAGCAGATGGAGCGTCGTCGGCTGCTGGCCGTCTACAACGTCATCAACACTAATGACACCGGTGCGGGCTCGTTGCGTCAGGCGATCATTGATTCCAACTTCAATGCCGGCGCCGACCAAATCCAGTTTGCCATTCCCGGCCCGGGCCCACACTCGATCGCTCCCGCCACAGCGTTTCCCACGATCACCGATCCGCTGACCATCGATGCGACCACCCAGCCCGGCTACGCCGGAACCCCGGTGGTCGAACTGAATGGAGCCACCGTGCCGGCAGTTGGCTTGACACTGCTCTCTGGTAGTAACGGCAGCGCTATCCGTGGGTTGGCAATCAATCGCTTCGGTGGTGCAGGAATTGAGATTCAATCGGATAGCAATGCGATCGAAGGGAATTACATCGGGACCAGCCTCGGTGGAGATCTTGCTCAAGGAAACGGGACCTGGGGAATTATCATCATCGGCGGTGCTAGCAATATGGTCGGCGGCACGACGCCGGCGCCGGCAATCTGATCTCAGGGAATAACCAGGGTGGCGTGGCGATCTACGCCGCCGGTGCCGACGGCAATCAACTGCAGGGCAACTTGATCGGTGTCAGTGCAGATGGCCTCAGTGATCTGGGCAATGCTTACTCCGGTGTTTACACGGGAGACGCAGCAGGCTTTTCGGGTGGCTACACCGGCACAGCCAGCAACACAATCATCGGTGGTGGAACCGCAGGGGCCGGAAACGTGATCTCTGGAAACGATAACTTCGGTGTTTGGATCCGTGGGATCGGGGCGGACAACAACGTCGTTCAGGGCAATCGAATCGGAACGACGGCCGACGGCACTGCTCGCGTCGCCAATGCCTACTCGGGCGTGCGAATCGATTCGGGAGCAAAGCTCAACATCATCGGAACGGATGGCAACGGCACTGCGGATGAGAACGAGGGCAACGTTGTTTCAGGGAACAATGGGAGCGGCTTCGAAGTCGTCGGTACGGGGACAGACCAGAATCGCATCGCGGGCAATTGGATTGGTGTCAATCAGGAGGGCAGCCTCGGCTTGGGCAATGCGTACCAGGGCGTCTACATCGGCGATGGGGCCCAACGCAACGTGGTCGGAACCAACGGGGATGGTTTCGGCGATGAAGAGGAAGGGAACGTGATCTCGGGCAACTCCTTTGACGGAGTGCAAATACGAGGTAGCGGGACAGACGAGAATGTCGTCGCCGGAAATCTCGTGGGAACGGATCCCGACGGGCTCTCTTCGATACCAAACCTTTACGCCGGCATCTCCGTTCACCAGGGAGCTCAATCGAATCGCATTGGAACCGATGGTGACGGTCAGTCCGATGCGCTGGAAAGGAATGTCGCGTCTGGGAACAGGTACCAGGGCGTCTGGATCGGCGAGCTCGGTACGGACCGAAATGTCGTCGCTGGCAACTACATTGGCACGGACATCTCGGGGACCGCCGCCGTTCCCAACGGCGTGGGTATCGTCATCGCCCTGCAGGCTGACGAAAACCTGATCGGGACCGACGGCGATGATCAGTTCGACGCGGCCGAACGCAATCTTGTTTCCGGCAATCAATATGACGGGATTAATCTCAGTGGTTCGGAAAGCACTGGGAACATCATCGCTGGGAACGATATCGGCATCGACCGTAACGGCGACCTCTTGGGAAATGGTACCACGGGTATCGTGATCTACAACGCCGACGGTACGCGAATCGGCACCGATGGGAACGGCGTCGGCGATGAGGCCGAGCAGAATGTGATCGCCGGTAGCGGCTACTCGGGAGTCTATATCGCCGGCGATCGGGTGCAAGTTGACAACCTGTTCGTGGCCGACAAGCTGATCGAGGGAATCGATCCAGCATTTCCGCGAACCGTCGCGACAGGCACGATCGTGGAGGCCGACATTCGCGACTTAGCTGGATCGGCAGGCAATTGGGGATTCGACAACGCCGTTCCCGGCGGTGGTGGCGATGACTATGTGGTCAAGGTTACCGGAACGTTCAACGTCCCCGTAGGTGGCACCTACTCGTTCGGCTTGGGAGGTGACGACGGGGGAAGACTTCGGATTGATGGGATCGACGTCATCGTCGATGACAGCCTGCACGGTTTCCTGGAGTTCTTCGGGACCACCACCTTGAGTGCCGGCGAGCACACCTTCGAGTGGGTGGCGATGGAACGGGTCTTTGCCTCCGGGTGGGAATTGACCGTCAAGGCTGGTGCTGATTCCTCTGGCCCTGCCAATGCAGCAAATGGATGGCGCGTCTTGGGTGATCCGTCAGCCGTCCTCAGCGTTTCTGAACCGATGGACGTGGAGGTCTTCTACTCGCAAGCGAGAGCGGGCGATCAAACCGTGATCGCGGGGAATTACATTCACTCCAATGGCCAGTTCGGCGTCTTCCTCGATCGCGGTCTTCAGTCCGCGCGCATTGGCACCAACGGTGATAGCCTGAGCGACCAGGAAGAACGCAACGTCATCTCGGGCAACTCGCTCAATGGCATCCTCGTCGCGGGCTTTGGGACAGATGGCACGATCATCGCTGGCAACTACATCGGCACCGATCTCAGCGGTTTAAGCGACTTCGGCAACGGATCTCGCGGGATTCAGGTGAACAACCGCGCTTCGGGCACCATCATCGGTACCAATGGCGACGGCGTCGGTGACGATGTCGAGGGCAATATCATTTCCGGGAATGACTCGCGGGGCATCTCCGTGGACGGCTCGGGAACCGACGGCACGCGGATCGCCGGCAACTGGATTGGTCCCAACATCAATGGCGATGCAATCGGCAATCTGGAGCAAGGCGTCGTCATCTACAACACGGTCGACTCGGTGATCGGCACCAATGGTGATGGACTCAGCGATGAGTTCGAGGGCAACGTGATATCTGGCAGCCAATTTGTTGGCATCCTGATCACCGGCGGCGATTCCAACAACGCCGTCGTGGCAGGGAATGTGATTGGACTTCGCCCAGACGGCACGGCGGCAATCCCAAACGGCCAGGGCATTCGTGTCACCGGCGGTGCCGACGATAGTCGCATTGGCACCAACTCCGATGGCACGTCCGATGAGCTTGAGCGCAACATCGTCTCGGGTAACTGGGGACTCGGGATTCGCATCGATGGAGCCGGCGTGACGGGCAATGTTGTCGCCGGCAACTACTCCGGGCTTGGATTCGACGGCAAGACAGCATTTGGAAATGGCTCGAGTGGCATCGCCATTCTCACAGGCGCTACTGCCAATCAGATTGGCGGCCCCGCAGTGACGGACCGCAACTTCTCCTCAGGAAACGTTGGGCCTGGACTTCAGATATCGGGAAATGGAACGACCGAGAACCTGATCATTGGAAATGTCTTCGGACTGGATGATGTCGTCTTTCCGGAAGTCACGTCCGCCGTGGGAAATGGAGTCGCGGGTATCGCGATTCAATCGGGTGCAAACAACAACACGATCGGCGGCACTGGCCCAAGCGATGCCAACGTGGTCTCGGGAAATGTTGGCGCTGGGATCTCCATCTCTGGCGTCAGCTCATCCAACAACTGGATCCATGGCAATCTGATCGGAACCAATCTCGATGGCGATGCCCCGTTAGGGAATATCGACGGAATCTCGATCATTGATGGCTCGGGAAACATCATCGGTTCCAATCAGGATGGTGACGACGATGACTTGGAAGCCAATGTGATCTCGGGCAACACCGGAGCAGGCGTGAGCCTCGATGGGGCGGCCTCGACCAACAACACGGTAGCAGGGAATCGCATCGGAACGAATCGAGACGGGAACGTGGGCATCGCCAATCTTGGTGATGGCGTTCGTGTGCTCAATGGATCGGGCAACAACCTGATTCAAGGCAATCTTATTTCGGCGAACCAAGGCAACGGCATCTACTTGTCGAATGATTTGGCGCCCGATACGGACCGTGGTCGGGTTGCCCTGTGGGCGGGTGAAGGAGATGCATCGGATTCCTTCGGTTCGAACGACGCGGTCATTCAAGCCGGAGTCTCGTTTGCACCGGGTGTCGAGGGCCAGGCTTTCCAGATCGATGGCAACGATGCGTTGGGGACCGCCCTGCAGATTGCGGATAGCCCCGACTTGGACCGGCCCGCTGTGACCAATCAGATCACCATGTCGGCGTGGGTGAACTGGGACGGTGCAAGCGTGTCGAATCCAAACTTCACCGAGAATCCGATCCTGCGGCGGTCACTTCCAACTTCCCCATTCGACACATATGGGTTGTGGCTAAATCAGGCCGGCCGCTTATCGATTCGAATCACCGACGGCGTGAACCAGAACCAACTCAACGTAGATGGCGCGTTCACACTGAATCCCAACGAATGGTATCACGTTGCCGGAAGTTACGATGGCGTGACACTGAACTTGTACATCGATGGAGTGCTGGTCGCACAGAGGACTTCGAGTGTCGATATCGCGGAAACCGATGTGCCGCTCAATATCGGCAGCAATGGGGCCTTTCGCTTTGGCGGCTTGATCGATTCAGTCGGCCTTCATGATCGGGCACTGACATCGGAAGAGATTCGGATCCTTGCGGGCCTCGCTGCGCCTGCGTTTGCTTCGAATCGTATTCAAGCGAATCAGATTGGTACCGATCTCGACGGGCAAACCGCTCTCGGCAACGCGAACGGAATCTTGATCGGCTCCGGTGTCGGACCGGTCATCATTGGCACCGATAGCGATTCCAACGCAGATGGAACCGAGGGCAACCTGATCTCGGGGAACCTCGCTGACGGAATCCTGATCGAGAAGTCGGGTGGTCACATCATCGCAGGAAACGTGATTGGTCTCGATGCGCTCAATTCAACGACGCTTGCGAACGGAAGCGAGCGGTATCGAGATCGATCGATCGTCGGGGAACTGGATCGGCACCAACGGCGACGGGACCAGTGACGGCGCCGAACGCAATACGATTTCAGGCAACGACCAGTACGGGATTTTGATTTCGGGCATCGGTGGGCCTGCCCAGAACAACCTGGTCGCCGGGAACTACATCGGCACGGACCGTACCGGAGAACTGGTGCGCCCGAATCGTGGCGATGGCGTCTACATCGAAGATGCGTCGCTCAATGTGATTGGCGGCAGCACCAGTGAGTTTCGCAATGTCATCTCTGGCAATCTGCGTCACGGAGTTGTGATCGCCACGAACAATGCCGGCGAAGTGACCGAAGAGAACACCGTCCTTGGCAATTACATCGGTGTCGATCGTGATGGCGAGGCTGCGCTTGCGAATCAGGACAGCGGCATCGTCATCGCACGCGCATCGTTCAACACGATCGGAGGCGATGCCCCCGGCGAAGCGAACGTGATTTCGGGCAACGCGAATTACGGGATCGTCATCAACAATGCGGTCGATCCAGATTCCGTCGCTCTGGGGTTCACGACGCAAGGCAATCGGGTGGTCCAGAATCAGATCGGAACGAACGCTTCTGGAGCCGGTGCCGTTCCCAATTCAAGCGGAGTCTTTGTTGCCAATGGCGCCCTGGCGACCTCACTGGAACGCAACCTGATCAGTGGCAACACCGAGTTCGGAATTTGGGTTGCTGACGAGACCACGCTCGGCACATCCATTCAAGGCAATGCCATCGGCCTCAGTAACCTTGCCGGCGTCTCACTCCCGAACACCCAAGGCATCTACGTGGATTCGGGTGCGGCGCAGACGACGATCGGCGGAGGCCTTCCTGCTGATCGCAACATCCTGAGTGGGAACCGTGAGTTCGGCATCTTCCTGGTCAACGCCGGTGACGGTACGAAGGTCCAAGGCAACTACGTGGGAACAAGTCGCCTCGGTGATGCGGCCGTCCCCAATCTGTTCGGTGGCATTCGTATCGTCAGCTCCGGGGATACGACGGTGGGCGTCGATGGCGACGAAGAGAATGATGCGGGTGAGGGAAATCTTGTTGGCGGCAATCTCGGTTTCGGAATCGAACTGACCGGCGAGAACCAGGGCGTCAATGGTCACACCGTTGCCGGCAATGTGGTGGGACTCGACGCCGGCGGGACGCGCCGACTGCCGAATGTCGGCGAGGGAGTGCGCGTCTTTAGCAGTGGCAATACGATCGGAACCGACGGTGACGAGAGCTCGGACGAACTGGAGGGCAACGTCATCGCCGGCAATACCTCGCACGGCGTTTGGATCGCCGATCTCTCCCTGATTGGTGAGATCCCGCCCGATTCAATCGCAGTCCAGGGCAACCGCGTGCTGGGCAATTGGATTGGAACCAATCGGGGTGAGGCAAGCGGCTTGGGCAACGACGGCTCCGGTATCGCTGTCGAATCGGCGGCCACCACACAGATTGGCGACATCGATCCTTGGACGGGAAACCTGATTCGGGCGAACGGAGGGATCGGTGTTCGCATCGGCGGCGATTCAGAATTGGGCCTCACCGCAGAGAGCTCTACATCGATCCGCGGAAACTCGATCGACGCGAACGGTGGACTTGGCATCGACCAGTGGTTCCGAGCCGGTGTTCCCAACGGCCCCGGTGTGACACCGAACGATCTGAATGATGGAGTTCAAGACTATCCGGTGCTGACGAACGTCGTTGCTGGAGCGACCACGCGGTTTGTGGGACAGGTTCAAGGCCCCGCCAGCGGAGCCCTGGCGATCGACTTCTACGCCTCACCGGAAGGCGATCCAAGCGGTTTTGGCGAAGGTCGACGGTACCTCGGATCAACGGGCGCCGTGGCGGATCTCTCCGGGCTGGCCACCTTTGACGTGAGCCTTGCTGGCGTGGCCACGGCGCGAGGCGAGCTGATCACAGCGGTTGCGACCACGGAAGTCGGTGGCAGCAGCGAGTTTTCGGAATCGATTTTCGCTACGAGTGACCTTCCACCAACGGTCGTCACGAACCGACTGATTCTCACCGAGGTTTTGGGCAACGAAGGTTTCGGCGTACCGGCAACGGTCTTTGTGGAGGGCAGTCGCGTGCGTCTCGATGGACTGTTTGACAACGCGGACTCCAATACCGGTCATGACGTGAGGATTCTTTGGGGTGACGATCCCGTCGCCACCAACCTTTTCGTCCCGAGTGTGCCTGGCCCCGCCTTCGACCCGGTCGGATTCACCGCGGAGCATCTCTACAAGGATGACGGTATCGCCGGCACATTGAGCGATGTCTATACGATCACCATCTTTGTCTCGGACCGAGATGACCAGGCAACCGGAAGTGCAACCATCGATGTCACCATCGAAAATGAAATCGCCCGTTTTTGATGGGCTGCTGACCCTCACCAAGCCCAATGGGGATCCGATCGGTTTGCTCGTCGAAGGAGATGAGGTCTCGCTGCGAGGCGCGTTTGTCGATCCGGGCGACGAAGAGGTGAGCCTGATCGTTGACTGGGGTGATGACGGGGCAATGGACACGATCGTTCTGCCCTCTGGCGGCGGCCCTTTCACGGCAAACCATCGTTTTGTCGATAATGCTTCCCAAATCTCCATCCGTCTGCTAGACGATGACCTGGGGGATGATGAGCGAGCGATCACGGTCAATGTGAGCAACGTCGCGCCGCAAGCCACCATTCTGGGACCGGCAACGGGCGTTGAGGGAAACAGCATCAACCTGTTGGCTTCTGCGACCGACGCAGGATCCGCTGATGAGTTGAACTACGACTGGGTCGTCTCGATCGGCGGCTCGGAGATCGCAACCGGCAGCGATCAGGCTTTCTCGTTCACGCCGCCTGACGATGGCACCTATGACGTCACACTCTCCGTACGCGATGACGATGGCGCGGTCACCGCCGTAACCTCCACCCTATCGATCGCCAACGCGACTCCACGCATCCCTGCGGCGTCACTCCGGTTTCTCGACACAACGGGAACAACGGTCTCGTCCATCGCAGAGGGATCGGAACTTCGTCTCGAAGGCCAAATCGTTGACAGCGGACTTCAGGATGATCACGAGGTGGTGATTGACTGGGGCGACCTCACTCCGCCGTTGCTTCTGACGGTTCCTGCCGGTCAATCCAACTTCTTCGCGACATACACCTATCAAGATGATGATCCAACGGGTACCGCAAGCGATCGTTACGACATATCGATTGACGTTCGAGACTTTGATGGTGGGAGCAGCTCCACACCGGCGGCCATTGAGGTTACGAACGTCATGCCCGCCCTGCGAGTCGTCGACAACGGGAGCGACGCGTCGACGGTACGTTTGATCGTCAACATTACCGATCCAGGAGTGAACGATACGTTCGAGTACGTCTGGAGCGTGGACGCTGCCCTTCTGCCCGCCGGGACGCCGATCGACGAACCGTCCATTGAGTTTCCACGGCCCACCGGCGGCGGCGGCAACGTATCGGTAACCGTCACCGACGATGATGGCGGCGAAAGAACAGCGACAGCGATCTTCGTCGCCGGTAATGACCAGCCGAACGAGATCGTAATCGCAACTGATCCGGCCACAGGTGAAGTGAGCGTATCGCTTGCAGACGTCGGTGGCCCCAGTCAGAGCCAGACGTTTCCACAAGCCGACTCAGTGATCGTTACCGCTGGCGGTGGCAATGACGTGATCGATGTCGACCCTCTGTTTATGGGTAGCGTAGCGATCGCAGCAGGTGAGGGAGACGACACGGTTCAATCCGGTGGTGGTAACGATGTCATTGTTGGTGGCCCCGGCAACGACGTGATCGATGCCGGTGAGGGTGACAACCAGATCGACATCAGCGACGGAAACGATACGGTCACCGCGGGCGGAGGCAACGATGTCTACGTCATCTCCGGATTCAGCGACAAAACACTCACAGACACCGGCGGTGTCGACACGCTCGATTTCAGCGGCGTGCCCAATCCGGGCGTCGATGCCATCGATGGAATCACGCTCGACCTGAGCCAGAGCGACGGAACACCTCAGACCGTACGCACCGGCGGCTCGGTCTCTCTGTCGGGACAGTTTGAAAATGTCAGTGGGACCAACTTCAAGGATCAGTTGAAGGGCAACGAAGCGGACAACCTTCTGTTCGGTGGCGGTGGCGAAGACACGCTTGATGCCGGAAGTGGTAACGACTCGATCTCGGGTGGTGATGGAAACGACCTGATCTTCTCCGGGGCAAGCGGCAATGATCTGGTCTTCGGCGGGGCCGACGGTGACGACACAATCGACGGTGGAGCCGATGACGACTCGATTGTCGGCGGCGAAGGAAACGATCTGATTTTCGGTGGCTCCGGCCATGACTCGATCATCTCGGGAACGGGAGACGAGTCGATCGACGGGGGTGACGGTAACGACCTGATCTTCGGTGGTGCAGGTGGAACCGACACCGTCAATGGCGGTAGCGGTGACGATTCCATTCAGGGCGGATCGGGTAACGACCTGATCTTTGGCGGCGCCGATAACGATACGATCATTTCAGGAAGCGGCGACGAATCGATCGATGGAGGCGACGGCAACGACGTTATCTTTGGTGGCTTCGACGACGGAACCGACACGATCGATGGAGGCGCCGGCGATGACTCGATCAACGGTTCGGATGGCAATGATTTGATCTTCGGGGGTCAAGGTCACGATACGATTCACTCGGGCCTTGGTGATGAATCGATCGATGGCGGGTCTGGCAATGACCTGATCTTCGGCGGTGCTGACAACCGTGACACGATCGATGGTGGCTCGGGCGACGACTCCATCGTTGGCGGCGGGGGCAACGACCTGATCTTTGGTGGTGCCGACAACGACACGATCACATCGGGAAGTGGTGACGAGTCCATCAGCGGGGGAAGCGGAAATGATCTGATCTTTGGCGGGATTGGCGACGGAAACGATACGATCGACGGTGGCCTCGGTGACGATTCGATTCGGGGAGGCGAAGGCAACGACCTGATCTTCGGTGGCACCGGCAACGACACGATCTCCTCCGGAACGGGTGATGAGTCAATCGACGGAGGAGACGGCAATGATCTGATCTTTGGAGGTTCGAGCGGTTCGGATACTGTCCTGGGAGGCAACGGCGAGGACTCCATCGTGGGTGGTGGTGGAAATGACCTGATCTTCGGAGGAGCGGACAACGACACCATCACTTCGGGGACAGGCAATGAGTCGATCGATGGAGGCAGCGGAAACGATTTGATCTTCGGCGGGAGCAGCCTTGATCAAGACACGATCAACGCGGGCTCGGGCGACGACAGCATTGTCGGCGGCGAAGGGAACGATCTGATCTTTGGCGGACTTGGCAACGACACCATTCGATCGGGTGGAGGCGACGAGTCAATTCTCGGAGGCGATGGGAATGACCTGGTATTTGGAGGCTTCGGGGAAGGGACCGACACGATCGACGGAGGGGCGGGCGACGATTCGATTTATGGAGGCGATGGCAATGACCTGATCTTTGGCGGGAGCGGGGCCGACACGGTGATTTCAGGGAGTGGCGACGAATCGATCGCTGGCGGCGAAGGCAACGATCTGATCTTCGGCGGGAGCTCGATCGACCGGGACACCATCGACGGAGGGGCGGGGGACGATTCGATCGTCGGTGGTAATGGGAACGACTTGATTTTCGGCGGAGCCGGCGCCGACACGATCCTCGCAGGTGACGGAATCGAATCGATTGAAGGTGGCGACGGCAACGACCTGATCTTTGGGGGCGCGGCCTCCGGTGACACGCTTGACGGTGGTGGTGGCGACGACAGCATTTTTGGTGGTGACGGTAACGACGTGATCTTCGGTGGGATCGGCAATGACTCCATTTCGTCCGGTCGAGGCGACGAGTCGATCGATGGTGGCAGCGGCAATGACCTGATCTTCGGGGGCCTCGGCGACGGGCAAGATTCGATCGACGGAGGCAGCGGCGATGACTCGATCATCGGTGGTGATGGCAACGACCTGATTTTCGGCGGACCGGGAGCCGATACGATTGAGGCGGGGCCAGGCGATGAATCGATCCTTGGCGGCGACGGGAATGACTTGATCTTTGGATCGAACGGCGGTTTTGATTCGATCGAGGGCGGCAGCGGTGACGACTCTCTCGTCGGTGGCGAAGGAAACGACCTCATTTTCGGGGGAATGGGGAACGACACGATCATGGCGAGCGGTGGTGACGACTCGCTCGAAGGGGGAGAGGGCAACGATCTCATCTTTGCGGTCGCCGAGATCTCTTCCACCCTCAGCGACAATGAACTCGTGGTCGATCAGTCTGTCGTCCCCTTGTCTGGCTTTGAACGCGCGAGACTGCAAAGCGGGGTCTCCGGTTCCACTCTCGATGCATCCGCGGCGAGTCTCGCCGTGCAGTTCGTCGGGAGCGACTCCAGCGACTTCTTCGTGGGTGGATCTGGCCGAAACACCTATTGGTTCGGGGACGGCGATGACACGGTCGCTGGTGGAACGGGGACGAATGAGTTCCGATTCGCCAGTGGTGATCAGGGAACGAAGACACTCAGCGGCAACGGTATCGAGAACGCAGTGGATTTCCGCGCCTTCGATCAAGCCATCTCGATCGACTTGGAAGACACGGCTCCTCAGCAAGTCAATTCCGAGCTGATGGGACTCGAGCAGCCGCTGACGCTCGTCCTGAGTGGAAACTTTCAAACTGCCTTTGGAACCGACTTCCCCGATCAGATCTTCGGCAATTCACTCGACAACAAACTGTATGGGCTCGGCGGCATCGATCTGATCGAAGGACGCGAAGGCGACGATCTGATCCAGGCAGGCATCACACGACGAGTGTTTCTCGATTTCGTGTCGGCGACCGAAGACGGAGAATACGCTTACTCGACGGTTGAGCGAGCAGCGATCGAGAGTCGTATCAAACAGGACTTCACGGCATTCGACGTCGAGATTTCGCAAACTCGACCGGACCAAGGGGAGTACGTGACGATCCTCTTCAATGCGGCCGTCTTCCTTCCAGGTTCGACCAACGTGTTGGGCGGCATCAGCAACCGAATCGGTTGGCGAGAATTAGCAATTGACGACGTCGTTCAGGTGGATGTCAACGGTTTCTTCGGTGACAGGGCCAACCAGCTTCCGCCAACGAGTGAGAACCTCATCGCGCTATCGAGCACGATCGCCGCGCACGAGTTGGCGCACACGTACGGCATTCGACATCAGGATGCGTTTGGGCCTCCCGGTAGTGGCGTTTACGCCGGCTTGGACAATGCGGGTCGATATCGTCCCGTCTATACCGGTCCAGCCGCGGCAAGCGAAACCCGTTTCCATCTGATCGCCTCTCCTGCGGCCGTGGGAACCACGCTTGTCGACGCGCTGGGCAATCCATTCTTCGGTGAGCGAGAGGCTTTGAAGCTTGCTTTCTCAGAAACGGGAAGGGTCATTCGCGAACAAAGTGATCGGACGCCTGGTGGTTTCCTGGTGGAAGGACGCTCGACACCCGAATCGGTACAGTCACTCGGCGCGCTCCCCTACCTGACCGTTCCCAATACCGTCATTCAGGGAGCTGCCGCGGGCCGGGAGTTGTCGGCGGCTGCAATCAACGTGATCGGGCAGATCCAACTCGACGGCGAAACGAGTGAAAACGATTTCTATTCGTTCGAGGCCTCCGCCGGTGATGTGGTCACCATCGAGATCTACAGCCAGGCACTGCGGCACCGCATCGGCAATCCAATCGACTCCGTTCTGCGCGTCTACGATGAGGACGGCGTGTTGGTCGCCTATTACGGCAGCGAAATCAGCGCGTTCAATGATGACCAATTCGAGCCAACCGATTCCACCCTCCTAGATTTGGTCCTCGATCAAACGGGGACCTACTACGTCGAGGTGGACACCTTCAGCGTCAACACGCTCGAGCGGACTGTCTACCTACCGAACTTTGACGCCGACGCGTTTTGCACAAGCAATCCCGATAGCATCGTCTGCACCGATCGCGATACAGGATCGTACGAATTGTTCATCTATCGTTTCGACAACGATCTGGCACCTGAGGCGGTTGCAGACGTACTCAATGGCGGCTCGGGAGCTGACCTCTTCATCGGGAACTCGGGACGCGAAGAGTATCTCGGCTTCAGTACCATCGACGGCGACACGAAAATCGACAGCAGCGGTGGCGGTTTTGTTTCACCATTGCCGCCGTCGCTGGTGCCTTTGGACGCGATCAGCGGCACGGAAGGGATGCTCGTCGAGGTCCAAGCCTCGCTCGAGCCGGGGCAGGAACCTGTGTTTTGGTCCATTGAGCAAGCCGGGGCGGCGACGTTCCCCGAGGGAGCCTCGATCGACTCCGCCACCGGTTTGATCCAACTGTTGCCACTGGACAGCGGGGAGTTTGAAATCAGGGTCCGCGCGACCTCTCCCGCAGGTCTTTCCGCCACCACGATCCTCCAGCTCAACATCGACAACGTTCGGCCACAGATCGCCGACATTCTCATCGACGACACACTTGCAGAGCAGAAAACATTCTCTCTGAGACTCGACTTCACCGATGCGGGAAAGAGCGATACGCATGAGGTCATCGTGGACTGGGGCGATGGGCAGTCGGAGTCGCTGGAGGTGACCCAAGGGAACGGAGATGGCTTTGCCGTTGGGGACCACACCTACGACGAGGATGGCGACTACTTGATCGGCGTAACGGTTCGAGATGACGACGGTTTGGAAACGACGCAAACCCTGATGCTCTCGACCGTACCTCCCCCCGGTGCGAGGCTGGTGGACCGCACGCTGCAAATCACCGGTACTCCCGATGACGATCAGGTATTCATGCTGAAGTTGTTCGGGGTCATCAAGGTCTATGGCAGCTTCCTGCCCGGCAATGGATGGATGACCTTCCGTGCCTCCGATGTCGATGACCTCGACATTCGCACCTACGACGGAAACGATTACGTGCAGGTCTCGTTGTTGGTCGGAGCGCCGGCCACGATCGATCTTGGCAGCGGCGACGATACGGTGCTGGGTGGTTCAGGGGATGATCTCATTCGCGGCGGGCCGGGCAACGACGAGCTCGTCGGACGATTGGGCGACGACACAATCTACGGCGGTTCCGGCGACGACCTTCTTTGGGGACTCTTTGGCGACGATGTTTTGATGGGGGACGACGGCGACGACGATCTTTATGGAGACTTTGGTGACGACATCCTTTTGGGAGGCAACGGCGCGGACTTCCTGGATGGCGGCCTAGGCAGTGACGTCCTGATCGGCGGTGCCGGGTCGGATAGGATGAAGGGTGACGGCGGGAGCGATCTGTTAATCGGTGGCTACACCGCGTTTGATAGTGATCTCGCGGCGTTGACAGATATTCGGCAAGAATGGACGTCGGATCGCTCCTACAACCGAAGGGTCAATAACCTCCGAGACGGGAGTGGCACGTCGAACCGCGTTAACGGTAGCACTTTTCTCGTCGCTGGCATCACTGTCTTCGACGATGGAGAGTC
This sequence comes from Pirellulaceae bacterium, assembly GCA_963767665.1. Taxonomy (GTDB): domain Bacteria; phylum Planctomycetota; class Planctomycetia; order Pirellulales; family Pirellulaceae; genus Rubripirellula. Next base: position 133,191 of record CAVYFC010000007.1, on the reverse strand, counting down.
CGACCGAGTGCGGGGTGGCTCGGGGCGCGACTGGTTCTTTGCTCTTCTGGATGATGGTGAAGATACGATCCTCAACCAGCGATTGAACGAGACGATCGAAGAGGTGTTCCCCGATCAGGGTTAGTGACCATTTCTCAAACCAATCGTTAGAGAGAAAGCTGTGGACGAATCAAGGAATGTGTCTCGGATCCTGACTGGCGCGGACCGTTTCGATTTGATACCCTCCAGCGACGTGGAGCGCACCGCGTAAAACATGGTGATTGGGCGCTCGAACTCGTTCGTTGGTACGAGGCGGATTGGCAACTGGCGGTGGAGACTGGGCGGCCACCTGCTGCCGCCTGCGTGCTGGAAGCGATCGAACCAACCCGTCGCGCCGTCGTGAAGGAACTCTTCGATTCAGTCGACTCGCATTTCAGCTCCCATGGCCTCGGTCAATCTGGCCCGGGTCACTCGAGTGGCAGGAGTGGAAACGACAATCCCACGGTCGATCTCCCAAATCCGCAAACGAAACCCGCGACCGCCTCACATGCGACGGAGACGTCCCGAGACATTGAGTCGTCTCATGACATCGAGTCGTCTCATGACATTGAGGGCGGCAGTCCACGCGACGTCGGTGGCGATGCCTTGGCCCTGGAGCCCACGCTGGCAGCAGACGAGGACTCGACGCACCGCAGCCAACACGAGGAGCGTCCGTCGCTCGACAATGAAACGATGGACTTCTCCGTTGGACCTCAACAAGGGCCGGGGAGTAGCGTTCGAGCTGGTAGCGGTGCATCGACCGCCAGGAAACCACTCCCCAAGATTCCCGGCTACTCCCTACGCCGCGTCCTTGGTCGCGGGGGGATGGGAGTGGTCTACCTCGCCGACCAAGATGGGATCGAGCGGCCTGTCGCCTTGAAAATGGTACTCGCTGGTGGGCATGCCTCGGAGCGAACGCGAGCGAGATTCCAAGCCGAGGCCCGCGCGGTCGGACAACTCCAGCATGAGAACATTGTCCGCATCTACGATTCAGGGATGCACGATGACATGCCCTACTTCTCTTTGGAATTTGTGGAGGGGCCGGGGCTTGCTGAGATGCTCAGCGAAAGACCCATGGAACCGATGGAGGCCGCAAAACTGTTGCTGCCGTTGGCCAGAGCGTCCAGTACGCTCACGGCAAAGGAATCATCCATCGCGATCTAAAGCCCGCGAACATTCTCCTTACCCTCGACGGGACGCCCAAACTCAGTGACTTTGGACTCGCCAAGCAATTGGAGGTCGATAACGATTTCAGTCGTACCGGCGACGTGATCGGAACTCCAAGCTTCATGTCTCCAGAACAGGCGACCGGTGATAAAGACATTGGTGCGCCAACCGACATCTATTCCTTGGGTGCCGTGCTCTATTCCATGTTGACCGGCCGCCCCCCTTTCAATGCGTCCAAGCCCACCGAAACCCTGGTCCAAGTGATCCAGGATGAGCCGCTCGTGCCGACCAAACTGCAACCGGGACTCGACAAGGATCTCGAGACCATCTGCATGAAGTGTCTGCAGAAGTCTCCAAGCGAACGTTACGAGAGTGCCGCAGCCCTTGCCGACGATCTGCAGCGTTTCATCGCAGGCGAGCCGATTCTCGCGCGTCCCGTTGGTCGCGTGGAACGAGTTTGGCGTTGGAGCAAAAGGAATCCGATACTTGCTGGACTCTCAATGACCGCAGCCTCGCTTGCGATTGCCCTTGCGGTGGGTGGACCCGTCGCGGCGGCAATGATCAACGTCGAGAAGCAGGCCGCGGAAGAAGCGCAGCAACAGGCAGAGACGAACGCCGCCCAGGCGAAGCAGGCCCAACTCGTAGCTCAGAAGAACGAAAAGCTTGCTCAACGCAATGCTGAGGCGGCCGCGATCCAAGAACGCAATGCCGTTGACGCACTCAAGGAGCTCGTCTTCCGCGTCCAACGATTGATGAAGGGGCAGCCCGCGATCCAACCACTTCGCCTGGAGCTGCTCGATGTGGCCCGCGATGGCTTGGAACGAATGGAAGCGGCCGGGGGTGACCATAACGCTCAGAATATCATTGCTGCTGGCGTGTTCCGAAGGCTCGGTGACCTCAATATCGAACTCGGTCGCGTCTTGACCGCCAAGGAAAACTATGAGGACTGCCTCGGAGCCCTCACAGCACTGAATGAAGCAGGTGAGCTCCCGAAGCCAAACCACAACTTGTCCACGATCTACGACCGGCTGGGTCTCGCCGCTAGCCGCTCTGGAAAACTTGAGGCGTCTCGAGCGTACTACCAAACATGCTTGGACATACGCCGGGCCTGGGCAATCGACGAGCCCGACGATCGCTTCATTCCACAGAACATTGCCGATACCCTCGGCCGACTCGGGTCGGTTGCCATGGCCCAAGGTGATCTCGAATCGGCACGGACGGCTCTGGAGGAATCTGCAAGCTTGAGGAAGGAGTTTGTGGAGTCGGACCCAGCCAGCGAAGAAGCCCAGCTGCAATGGGTCGGCACAGGCATGCTTTGGCGCTGTCTTGACTTTCAGGAAGGGGATCTCGAAGCCGCACGCAATGTACTGGAAGCGATCATTGAAGAAACGGAAGGCATTGCTAAGTTCTCGGGCAAACCGTTCCCGATCAAGCAGAACCTCTGTCTGTTTCGGACAAACCTTGGTGACATCCAGCTCTACGGTGACCACGCCGAACAAGCTGCGTCCACCTATCAACGTGTGGTAGCTGATTGCGGCAAGCTCGCCCAAACAGATCCGAATGACCTGCGCATCCAGGCCGCACTTGGCAATGCAGCCTACCGCCTTGGCGTGGCGGAGCGTTCGCTTGACAACGATCAAACTGCGTCCGAATCGTTGAAGCAATGCCTGGAGATCCGGCGCCGACTGTATTCCGGTGAACCTGATAATCTCAATCTGCAAATCAACTTGCTTCTGGCCATGGCGCACACTGGTGAACTGGAGGGTGCTGATCCAATCCTCTCGCAAGCGGAAGCGGGGGTCACGAGCGAACCTGGCCTGCTCTATCTCCTCGCCTGCAGCTACGCGTTGCTTGGCCAGGCGATCGATCAAGGGGCAACTCCACCCAATGAACAGTGGAAGCCGAAGGATTTGCAGCAGGCAGGGCTAACGACGATCGAGAAAAGTGTTGAACTCGGCTTCCGACGGCTCACCGATTTGCGTCTCGATCCAGATCTCGACCCACTGCGAGAGTCCCCACAGTTCGCCGCACTCCTGGCCCAAATCGCAGAAGACCGTCAAGCGACCCGAACCGAATCGGAGCGTTCCAAGAAGTGACACGTGTAAAAAAGGGGACGGGGGTCAATTCAGGGCTTTTCCGCGGTTTTGGTGGCCGGCCTTGACGGCGAAGGTGGACCACAGACAGGCATAGGCAATGACTGGTGGTCAGCGAGACGAGCTCAGATGTGAAGCTTCGTACAGATCTCCGAGACCCGAACAGATTGTGCTTTGCGTTCACTTGGGCATCAGAACTCTCGGCGCAAAAAAACGAGCTTGGCATGTTGTTAGATTGAACAGTGGATTCCTTTTCTTGTTGAGGTGAATGGTGAGCTTTACTGTCTTGATAATTGAGTTGTTGATTGGTGCGATTGCTGGTTTTCTGGCTGGCCAGATCATCAAGGGCCACGGGTTTGGGCTACTGGGAAACATCATTGTTGGCATCGTTGGGGCCATGGTCTTCGGATGGCTGTTCGGAAACTTCAATTTGCTCAATTCACCGATCCTGAACGAGATGATTGGCGGCACCATTGGAGCGACGATCCTGCTCTTTCTGATCGGTCTCATTCGAAAAGCAACGTGATTCGTGGCTGCGAACTCAGTTTCGATCTGACCTGGAAGACGCTGCCAGACGCAAGAAGTCCCTCGATCCTTGCCGCCGGCAGGGACTCACGTGAAGCATCGTATGAACGAGCTTCGAGCGTGGATTCTGGACGCGTCACTGACATTGTTTAGTCCGAAGCACTAACTAGTCAGCAGCCGATTCAACTTGAATGCATCGTCCGCTATTATCGAAAGCGAGCACATAGATCAAGCCAACGCAGATCGGCGAAACGCTGTTGGCCGGAGACTTGATTGCTCCGAGATTTGAGAAGACATGTGCAGGCTCTTTGGGAAACGTCTGATGACATCAACTCTACCGAAAACGAACCATCGTGCGGGGATGGGCTCCATTGTGCATGACAATGGAGTTGCATTCCGAGTCTGGGCGCCGAACGCGTCAAACGTCTCCGTCGTTGGTGACTTCAACGACTGGTCGCCAGAGGCGGACCAAATGCAACAAGAGGGGAACGGTTACTGGTATGCCGACCTCCCCGAAGCACGCGTCGGACACGAATACCGTTACCTGCTCGTCAACGGCGAGCAGCGTCTGTCGCGAGTCGACCCGTATGCGCGGCAAGTGACCAACTCAATCGGCAATGGGATCATCCATGATGCCAACTTCGACTGGGGGACGGATGCCTACACATTGCCGCCCTGGAATGAAATCGTAATCTATGAACTGCACATTGGAACGTTCAACGATAACTCGGATGATTCGCCTGGCACGTTCCAGGATGCCATCGAACGACTCAGTCACCTCAAGCTACTGGGGGTCAACGTCGTCCAGGTGATGCCGATCGCGGAGTTCGCTGGTGATTTCTCATGGGGATACAACCCAGCCCATCCCTTTGCAGTTGAGACCAGCTACGGCGGACCGAAGGGATTCAAAGAGTTTGTCAAAGCAGCTCACCAATTGGGGCTCGGTGTCATCCTGGATGTGGTCTACAACCACTTCGGTCCAAGCGATCTGAATCTCTGGCAATTTGATGGTTGGAGCGAGAATGAACTTGGCGGAATCTACTTTTACAACGACTGGAGAAGCGAGACTCCCTGGGGAAACACTCGCCCTGATTACGGGCGTGGCGAAGTGCGGCAGTACCTCCACGACAATGCGATGATGTGGCTTGAGGACTACCACGTCGATGGCTTGAGGATCGACATGACGCTCTACATGCGAAACGTCTATCCTGGAATCGATCTGCCCGAAGGTTGGAGCCTCTCGCAATGGATCAATCTGGAGGTTAGTGCCCGCTTTCCCGGCGCAATCACCATCGCCGAGGACTTGCAGCACAATGAGTGGCTCACCAAGGCGGTGGAGTGGGGCGGGGCTGGCTTTGGAGCCCAGTGGGACTCAAATTTCGTTCACCCGATCCGCCAGGCGGTCATCGAAGCGGATGATGAATATCGTTCGATGCCCGCGGTTCGCGACGCACTCTGCTATTCCTACAACGGCGATCCGTTTCAGCGCGTTGTCTACAGTGAGTCTCACGATGAGGTCGCCAATGGCAAGGCCCGCGTGACCTCCGAGATCGACCCCGAGGATCCACGAAACTATTACGCACAGAAGCGTTCCACGCTGGCTGCCGGCTTGGTCTGCACCGCGCCTGGAATTCCAATGCTTTTTGAAGGCCAAGAGTTCCTTGAAGGAGGCTGGTTTCGAGATACTGTGCCTATCGACTGGCACCTGAACGAAGATTTCCAGGGAATCGTCAGCCTTTATCGTGACCTGATTGATCTGCGACTGAACCGAAAGGGATACAGCAGAGGACTCTGCGGGCGCGGCATCAACGTCCACCATCTCAATGACAACCAGGATCTGCTGGCATTTCATCGATGGGACCAGGGCGGTCCCGGTGATGATGTGATTGTTGTTGTCAATCTCTCGGCGCAGGCGAGAGACGACTACACAATCGGCATTCCCAGCGAGGGGCTGTGGAAGCTACGCCTCAATACAGCCTGGCGAGGATACAGCAAGGTTTTCAGCGATCATCCAAGCGGCGATGTCGAGGCCGTTCCCGGTAGCTATGACGGTATGGCTTACCGAGCCGAGATTAGCGTGGCGCCCTATACGATCCTGATCTACTCCCAGGATTGATGGGTGTTGTGAACGGGATCGAACGGGGACACGGATCGAACGGGGACAGGCAAAGACCTAGGTCCGGTTCCCACCGATTGGGTTCCCGCCGGCTAGAAAATGCTCGAGCCGCCTTGACGGCGGCAAAGACTGCGGTACGATCTCCCCGTTGATTGACTCAAACCTTGAGGGGGGCAAACTCATGGCGAGACAAGCACGGGGTGAAGTCGTTGATCCGACTCGGGTGCAAATCTTTCACTGCATGCAACGCTGTGTTCGGCGTGCGTTTCTTTGTGGCTCCGATCCGCTGACGGGCAGGTCCTTCGATCATCGCCGCCAATGGATTCGTGATCGGCTGGAGTTTCTTGCCTCGGTGTTCGCGATCGATTGTCTGACCTACACGGTGATGGACAATCATCTTCACCTGGTTCTCCGCACGCGACCGGATGTTGTCGAGAGCTGGAGCGATGCCGAAGTGGCCAGGCGTTGGCTGCGGTTGTTCCCCGTGCGACGCAATCGGGATGGAACGGAGGTCGAACCGAGCCAGTCGGAGATCGATACGATTGTCAGTCAACCCGAGGTGCTCGCGGAACGGCGTCGACGGCTGAGCGATTTGAGCTGGTGGATGAAGTGCCTGTCGGAGACCATCGCGAGAAGGGCCAACCGCGAAGACGAAGTCACAGGCCACTTCTGGGAAGCTAGATTTCGTGCCCAAGCCCTACTCGATGAGGCAGCCATCTTGGCATGCTCCGCCTATGTTGATCTGAATCCGATTCGTGCGGCGATGGCGGTGAGCCCAGAGAAGAGCCGATTCACCGGGGCCAAGGATCGCATCGACGACCTTCGCGATCGCAGTGACCGCTCGCGCGTGAGCGACCATCAGTGGGAGCGAAGTCGACGTCGTCAGCACAGTGGCTGGATGAGTCCGATTGAGATCAATGAGCAGGATGACCCACTTGGCTGTGACACGAGCCGGGGCGAGCGACGTGCGAGCGAGAAAGGCTTTCTATCGGTATCGCTGCGCACCTACCTGGAGCTGTTGGACTGGACGGGCCGTCAGATTCGAACCGACAAGCGAGGTTCGATCCCCAACCATCTCAAGCCGATCCTATCTCGGATTGGCATCGACACGGCGGCTTGGTGTGATGCGGTGAGCAATTTCGGCCGACGTTTCAAGCGAGCTGCGGGCACCATCGAGCACTTGCAACAAGAAGCGGCCCGTCGCGGCCAGAGCTGGTTGCAATCTGCCGGCTCGCTCGGCTGAACACTCGGTGATAGACGAAGCCAAACTTGACCGGCGCAATTCATTGAAGAATTCGGCGTGTGCCGCATTGAACGTTGCTCCAACTCATATTCCCCAATGACACATTCCGATTGCGGATATGAGAGTGGTACCAACGGTCTTTCACTGGACCGTTGCGCAATTTGGGCGTGGCGTTTCAGCACAAGGTTGCTATCCGAATCGAAGCTCGCTGCTCTCAAACTTGGCTTGTCCCCTATTTCAGTCCTTTCAGACATGACAGTGCTATTTCTTGCCTTGAAACTTGGCCTGTCCCAATCCTGTTCGGCACGGGATTTGCGCGAGGCAACCAGGCAATTTACGGGAAATGCATAAACTTGCGCTCTGGTCGGTCGCGGCGCATAATGCGGTGCATGGCCAAGAAACGGAAGCTCAAAGACTCCGATGTCACCGGCTTGAAGTACTTCGACAAGCTGGAGCCCCTGCTAAGGCGGTTGCACGATGATGGTTGCCAGCGTGATCGAGCTGGAAACCGACAGCTGCATTACGACCAGTACTGCATGCTGATTCTGCTCTATCTGTTCAACCCAATTGTCACGTCATTGCGTGGGATCCAGCAGGCCAGTGAACTAAAGAAAGTCCAACGCAAGCTTGGCTGCCCAAGGACTTCTCTTGGGTCGCTCTCGGAAGCGTCGACGGTGTTTGATCCAGAGCGGCTCAAGGAGGTTATCTCTCAACTTGGGGATCAACTTCAAGAGATCAGTCACGACTCTCGGCTGCAAGATGTTCAGCAAACCATCACGCTTGTCGATGGCACCCTGATCGCGGCGCTGCCTCGAATCATGGAAGCATCGTGGCGGAAAGCCAACACCGGTAGTGGCATGGTCAAATGGCGACTTCATACTCATTTCGAGGTGGCTCGCGAGGTTCCCACACGCATCGACGTCACGCCTAACGGTGGCGGAGAGCACGACGAGCGGGCCATGCTGGCTGGCGCAATCGAATCCGATCGGCTGTACGTCCTCGATCGGGGCTATGCCAAATTCAGGCTGTTCAATCAAATCGTCGCCGCCGACAGCAGTTACGTTTGCCGGTTGCGAGACAACAGCTGTTGGGAAACCGTTGAAGAACGATTCCGTAACGACCAGGCAGAGCTTGGAGAAGTCATCAGCGACGAGATCGTGCGGTTCCCCAGTGGCAAAGCCGATCACCGTCCTGACCATTCGCTACGGGTGATCTGTGTTCGAATCAATCCCCATACTTCTCGCGGAAAATACCGTGGTGGGTCGACCGGCGCCGATAGCGATGGCGTGATGCGCATCGCGACCAATCTGACCGATGTGCCAGCCGACGTGATCACCTTGCTCTATTCGAAGCGTTGGGCGATCGAGATCTTCTTCCGCTTCTTCAAACATATCCTGGGCTGTCGACACCTCCTGAGCCACGATGCCAACGGGATCGAGATTCAAACGTACTGTGCAATCATCGCTTGCATGCTGATCAGCCTGTGGACGGGTCGCAAGCCGACGCTCCGTACCTACGAAATGATCTGCTTCTATTTCTGCGGCATGGCCGACGAAGACGAACTGCTCGCCCACATTGAAAAATTGAAACCTCACGCCGCGTAGGGCTTCTTGCCAAACGAAGCCGCTTTGAGGCTCACTGCTGCGCGGTCAGTTCAGGCCACCGAGCCACCGCCAGTTCGATCAACTAGGCCAGCATCGGCTCATCCCCCCAAACCATCGCTTCCACCGACGCACCCAAATCCCGTGCCGAACAGGATTGGGCTTGTCCCCTAATTCTCCCCTAATTCTCCCTAATTCTAAACTTGGCTTGTCCCCTAATTCCCCTATTCCGTCCCGGCCAAACTTGGCTTGTCCCCTATTCCCCTCGGCCAAACTTGGCTTGTCCCCTATTCCCCCCGTCCCCTAATTCCCCCTAATTCCTATTTCTTGATGATCGCCGTCGCAATGGACGACCAGGAGGACAATGTCACTTGCGATTGCAAAGTCTCGCAAAAGTAACACTGGCAATGAACCCAGCGATCGCGAAGATGGCAACAAGGGTGAAGACCCGTTGATGGCCCAGTACGCCGGGATAGTCGTCAAGCAGCTTTCCCATCAGCGGTCCCATGAAGATGTCTGGCGTGTAACCAACTGCTGAGACAATGCCCGCCGCCGTACCCGTGAAGTGAATTGGAACATGGCCCTCTTGCATGATCGCAAAATACAGGCCACGCAGTGCGAATACCGCGGCACTGGTCGCGGTGATGGTGGTAAAAAAGGCGAAGGTCATGCCTGGCTGCAACGTACCCGATGCAAGTACACTGCAACCGATCGCTAGCAGGACAAAGCTGATGGAGGTCATCGCCGACATACGATAGCGATCCGCGATCCAGCCCGCCGAGACTGCTGCAATCGGCCGAACCCACATCGACATCGTACTCACATACGCCGACTCAACCTCGTCGTACTCAAGTACCTCTCTCGCGTACAAAGAAAGATCATCGAGCCCTTTGTAAGCGACGTAGGCGCAAAGAATGATCAATGCCTGAAGCCAGACGACTGGCATCGTCAGTACGGCGCCGATTCCCCCCCAAGCCATCTCGCTTCGGGGCCCGTCATTCGGACTGGGTTCTTTGCTCAACGCGATCCAGATCAACAGCCCGGCCGCAGCCGTTAGCACTGTAAAGACGAGGATCACTCGCTGAAACGCTGCTGTTCGCAAAGCAAGCGTGGCGGTGTCCACATCGTCGGGCATGAACGCCGCGAAGATCACGACAGCGACCGACCCGGAGGCGGCCGCAACCAGCCCTCGACCACCGTCCAGCATTCCGAAAGCAGTGCCAGAACTCGAAGGGCCACCCAATTCTCGCGTCGCCCGAATCAGGGCAGCCCAGAACAGCAGAATCGTCGTCAACCCCCAATATGCATAGAGCCATCTGAGCGACGCCAGCAAAGGAATCGTCGCCATCACCAAACCTCCTAGGGCGGTCGACCATAACGCGATCACCATCAGCTTTCTTGGCGTGAAAGCGTCGGCCAAGGGACCACCGGGAAAATAGGCAAGCATGGCGATTACGCCATACGCCGAAAACGCTAAGCCCAGTTCGAGATTCGTAATCCCGAAGACTTCCAACATCGTCGGCCGAAAAACGCGGGCGATCACGAATGGCAAGAAAAAAATCGCCTCGCCCGCGAATATCAAGGCCAGCATCGTGAAAATTCGAGGCGGCGGTCTCAGCGGTGTTACGTCCATTGTCAGCTAAAAGCCCAGAACATCGAACAGACAATTCGCAAGGCAATCGCGTCGCGTCTGCCAAGAATCAATCCAGTGATTTGACGGCAGTGCTACCATGATAAGCGTGATCGCGGATCCATCTCTAAAATGACTCCTTGGCTAGTCAATTGTTTCAAAACGGATCGAGCGTTGACGCCGACCAGAACGGATCGCCATTCGATCTCATATCTTGATGTAAAGAAGGCAAATGGTAATTGATGGCTGAGTCGACACATAGTGTGATGCAACTCGAGGGTGATGGACACTTGGATCTGCTTGCTCAATATGAGCATGTTCGGCGGTTCAGTGATCAGATCGCTCAGCATTTGAGTGCCGAGGACTGCGCCATTCAGTCAATGCCCGACGCTAGTCCTGTGCGCTGGCACTTGGCTCACACGACTTGGTTCTTCGAGACCTTCCTACTGAAGACGTTCGACTCTTATGAAGTCTTCGATAAGAATTTTGAGTTTCTCTTCAATTCTTATTATAACTCGATTGGTGAGCAGTTTCCCCGCTCACAACGCGGACTGATCTCGCGTCCCGGCCTCGCTGATACACTCGAATACCGCCGTCACGTTGACCGGGCGATGACCGAATGGATCAGCCGATCCGACCTGACAACTCAGCAGATGGATGTCTTGGCGATCGGACTGAACCATGAACAGCAACATCAGGAATTGATGTTGACCGACATCAAACATGCATTGTTTTGCAACCCACTCGCCCCGGTCTACTGGCAAGGCAATCCACCCGCAAGCGTTCCATCGGAACTACTATGGATTCCGATGGATGAAGAACTGACTTGGATCGGTCAAGACTCGACTGATTTCGCTTTCGATAACGAACGACCAAGGCATCGCCACTTCCTGAATGCCTATCAAATCGCAAGTCGCTGTGTAACCAACGGTGAGTACCTGGCTTTTATCGATAGCGGTGGTTATCAACGACCTGAGTTCTGGCTTTCACTTGGTTGGGATGCAGTAGAATCACAGAATTGGTCGGCACCGCTCTATTGGACGCAGCAAAATGGTGAGTGGTCTCATTTCACATTAGGCGGAACTCGGCCAGTTCAAGCGGACGAGCCTGTTTGTCATATCAGTTATTTCGAAGCAGACGCCTACGCGCGCTGGGCTGGTTGTCGCCTGCCGACGGAGCATGAATGGGAACATGCGGTTGTCAGTGAGAACCGTTCCGCGTCACCCCGTCTCCCGGGCCATTGGTCGGATTCGCTTCTAGCTGCCGGGCGTACGATTCATCCACAGCCTGGCAAGGGTGACGCGAGCCAGAGCAGACTCGTTAACGCATTGGGCAACTGCTGGGAATGGACGTGCAGTCAATACGTCCCGTATCCGGGATATCAACCCTCTCGTGGAGCATTGGGCGAATACAACGGCAAATTCATGTGCAATCAGTTCGTGCTTCGGGGCGGATCTTGCGCGACGCCGGCAGGCCACATCCGAGCGACCTATCGGAACTTTTTCCCGCCGGGCGCCCGCTGGCAGTTCAGCTCGATTCGGCTCGCGAAGTGATCCACATTCCTGGCGGAACTGAACTTCCGTCTTCGTTCTAGCCCCGGCCGACCTGCATCCTACAGTTGGCCAAATCCTTCTTAGCAACCGTAAAAGCGATGAACGATCAATCTGAATCCTTTGCTCAGGACATCGCATTCTACTGTGATGTCGTCCACGGGCTCTCACAAACGAAAAAGGCTCTGCCGTGCAAGTACCTGTACGACCAGCGTGGCTCCAAGCTGTTCGATCGGATTTGCGATCTTGACGAGTACTATCCAACTCGCACCGAGCTGGAAATCATGAGAGAGCATGGCAAGTCGATCGCCTTTCAGATCGGCGAACGGGTGATGCTTGTTGAGTATGGAAGCGGCAGCAGCGTGAAAACCCGGATCCTGTTGGACGCGCTCGACAAACCGGTAGCCTACGTTCCGGTCGATATTTCTGAGGAGCATCTCTTGCGTACTGCTGATGCGCTTCGTTCTGCCTATCCAGAGGTTGAGATTCTGCCAGTCATTGCTGACTTTACGAAACCCTTTGAGCTTCCAAAAAGTCAATATGAACCATCGCACGTGGCACTCTATTTCCCAGGTTCAACGGTCGGAAACTTCAAGCCCAGCGAGACGGGTGAGCTACTCCGATTCATGGCGACCATGCTAGGCCCCCAAGGCGGCTTGCTGATTGGGATCGATCTGCAAAAGGAGGTTTCGGTTATTGAAGCCGCCTACAACGATGCTGAAGGAGTTACAGCCGACTTCAATCTCAACCTGCTAACGCGAATCAATTCCGAACTGGACGGTGATTTTGATCTCTCCCAATTCGAACACAAAGCCGTTTACAACGAGACAGAGAATCGAGTTGAGATTTCAATTCTCAGTCTCTGCAATCAAGAGGTTTCAATCGGAGATCAGACGATTGAACTCCGTCAAAATGAGGAGATCCTTACCGAGTATTCTCACAAGTACACCATCGACGGCTTTGCGAAATTCGCCGCGCAGTTCGGATTCTCACTCCATAAATACTGGACGGACAAACGCGACTTCTTTGCGGTCCTGCATCTCGTTCTCGATTGAGGGCATGCAATCCAAAAAATGCTGCTGGGATTGGTTTCGCTTTAGTCGCTCCGCCCGTCACACTTTCTGATCCGTCACACTTTCTGATCCGTCACACTTTCTGATCCGTCACACTTTCTGATCCGTCACACTTTCTGATCCGTCACCTTTTTCGATCCCAATACCTACACGAACCTCGAGGAAACGAAACGATGAAAGCAACCTGGAACGGCGCCGTGATTGCCGAGAGTGAAGCGACGGAAGTCGTGGAGGGCAATCACTACTTCCCCCATGACTCGGTCAATTCTGATTATCTACAGAAGTCGGAAGCGACCTCGACTTGTTCGTGGAAAGGACTGGCGAACTACTACGACGTCGTTGTCGATGGATCGACGAACAAACAGGCCGCATGGTATTATGCCAATCCCAAGGAGAAAGCGGCCCAAATCAAGAATCACATCGCCTTTTGGAAAGGGGTGAAGGTCTCGGAGTGATCGGCTAGCGATTGACCTGTTTCTTAGTTGGAACTCGCAGACCTCGTTGGGCAATACCAGTTGCGGTACACGGTGCCAAAGCTACCTGCTTGCACTCACTAGTTGTTCCAAGTGATGGTGAGTTGCAAAACGGTGGCAATTGAGACCCAGATCAGGTAGGGAATTTGAGCCAACGCGATCCAGCGGTGGTACTTCCAGATGGCAAACATCATCCAAGGGATCGTGAACCAAACAATCGAGATGTCGATCGCTGCCATCGGTAGATTTCGCAGGCCAAACTGAATTGGCGTGAACGCGAGGTTGGCGATCAGGTTGATCGCGAAGGGGATGGCGACTGCCCAGGGGATTTGCCTACGGAAAACGCGATAAAAAACGTAGCCGAAGGTGACCAGGATGATCGGGTAGATGACCTGCCAAACCAGGCTGATCGTGCCGGGGGAAGGAGTCCAACCGGGCTTCTCGAGAGCATCGTACCAGTCTCGCCATGTCATTTTAGTTTGCCCCGGACAGGAATTTCGGAAGGATCGAGCCTCGAATTGTGGAGTCGGCGGGATCATTATCGCTTGATCTTCAGCCATTCTGCAGGGGCCTAGTTTCCAGCTTTGAAGTTGCGCCTTTTATTCATGTTCTGACGCGTAAGCGAGGAAATATCGATTTTGACATCGACTCGCTTACGCGTCGGGTTATGAAAATCCTCGTGCGGCAGCCAAAAACGCAACTTCAAAAGTTTCCAGACCGGTTGGCGGGCCGGTTTCTCCATCCAGACTCCCGCCTCAACCTTTGCAGCGTCAGAAAAAGCCCTCGATTCACGGAACAATCGCTCTAAGATTGACCGGAGCGGCTCCTGCGTCGATAATCTGTCTGGAGGAACCTTCATGTTTGGCCGCCTGATCCACATTCTAATGATCGCAACCGTGCTGGTTTGTCCTGCGCTGGGCGGTCGATGTTGTGTAGCAGCTGCTGCGACTGCAGTCGCACCAAGTGATCAAGCTTGTGACCACTGCTGTTGTCACGATCAGACTGAAACAAAGGATCCGCTTCCGACACCCCCCGCGGAACAATGTCACGATTGTTTTTGTGCGGGCGCTCTGCCACCCGCACCGAGCGTCTGTGATGCTCTGGGTGATTCTCTGTTGAGCATTGGTTTTGTCATTCCGACATCATCTGGAAAGCAATCCACTGTTGCTCAACGCTTCTCTCGAATCGAGATCGACAGTTCGCCCCCGGCAGGCGCGCGAGCGGCTGACACTCTTTTGCACGCTGCTCATTTAGAAGTCGTAGTCTCTATCTCCTTGTTTGCGAAGTCGGTGCCGCGCCTTGTTTGAAATGAGGCGGCTCTGTCACAACTTTCCTACTTCGCATTTCTGCTGCGAGTCAAGCGATCTCCTTTTGCGGAGGCATCCTGCGATGTCACAGACGATTGATGAGAAGAAGATTGGAAGCGTGGGAGACGACCATTTCCTGCCCGCACAGTCAAGTGATCGAGTAATGACAAGCAACGAACGTCAGTCGTGGCTTGGCGTGACGGTCAGCTGGGTACCTCCGGTTCTGGTGCTTTGCGGCCTGGCGGGTCTCGCCTGGTTCGGACATCAATACGATTGGAGCTTGCCAGCCTTCAGTGCGATTGCGTCCAGGGAAACGACCGAGGCAATTCCTTGGTGTGATAGCCACGGCGTCTCAGAGGAAACTTGCATCGTCTGTGATCCGTCGCTGATCGAGTCTCCGCCGAAGTTGGAATTTTGCAATGAGCATGGCGTGCACGGTTGTGTCTTGCATCATCCGGAACTGGCTGAGACCAAATCGCCGACGATTCCGACCATGCGGGACTTGCAACGGGCGAGCGAAGCACTCGCCTTGATGCCGCGTGCAGAAAACCTGCCACTGAGCAGCTCCGCGGGATCGCGGATTCAATTTGCCTCGATCGAGGCGATGAACAAGGCGGGTGTGGATGTGGAGCCGGTCGAAAGGCGTCCGATCACCGAAGCGATCGAGGCGTCGGGCGAATCCAATACGACGCGACCAAGACAGCCCAAGTTTCGCCGCCTGCCGATGGAACGGTTCGTCGCGTGAACGTTGAAATTGGTGACTGGGTTACAGCAGGCCAAATGCTGGCGGTCATTGATTCACGCGACGTGGGCGATCTGAAGACCGAGTTGATCGCGGCGCTCGCCCAAGAAGAGTTGAGCCGCACGACAGTGGATCGACTTGCGTCCCCTCGCCGGGCAGGCAATCTCGGGAAAGCGAGTGCTGGACGCGGAGAATGAACTGCAACAGTCCCGCTCGGTCGTCGATCGCATCGCCAGTGGACTTGTCAACCTTGGCGTGAGCGTTGACTTGACCCGATTGCGCTCGATGAGCCCTGTCGACTCGAGGGATTACGTGCGCGTTTGGGCTTGAGTGACGAAGACATCGGGGGCGGCAACCTGATCTCAGTCTTGTCACCGCTGGAAGGCCGAATTGTGCGACGTGAAACGACCGTGGGCGAGGTCGTTGATCGTGGCAGCGAACTGTTTCGCGTCGTCGATACGCGTACGGTCTGGCTGGATCTTCGCGTTCCGGCAGAGGAAGCCTCGCTGATACGCGAAGGGCTGGACGTCGAATACTTGGCCGACGGAGGACGTGAATCGCGAACCGGAGAGGTCACCTGGATCAGCACCGACGTTGACCCGCAAACTCGAACGGTTCGTGTCCGAGCGGAACTCAACAACGCCGACGGATCACTTCGCAACGAATCGTTTGGCAGAGGACGGATCGTCCTGCGTCACGCGGAGGATGCGATTGTGGTCCCGGAGCAGTCGTTGCAATGGGATGGAGCCAGCCACGTCGTGTTCGTTCGCGACGCCCGATTCTTCGAGAAAGATCGTCCCAAGTTCTTCGTCACTCGTTCGGTCCGCCCCGGTGCGAAACAAGACGGTTTTGTCGAGATCATCGCCGGCGTGTTGCCGGGCGAAGTCGTCGCAACCGACGGCAGCGATGTGCTTCGAGCCCAATTGCTACGCAGCAACCTGGGTGCGGGCTGCACCTGCGGTCACTGAGGTCCATCGGAAAACGCGTGACGGGAGAGGCCAGTCTTGCTTGAGAAACTGATTGACCTGTCGCTTCGTCATCGCGTTGCCGTGTTGCTGGGTGTATTGGCACTGATCTGCGTGGGCGGTCTATGCGCTCGCGCAGCTTGACATCGACGCGTTCCCCGACACGACGCCGGTGATGGTGCAGGTCAACACGACCGCCCCGTCCCTTTCGCCTGAAGAGATCGAACGACAGATCACGTACAGCATCGAGCAATCGCTCAGTGGTCTGCCGTCGCTGGAGAACATTCGCTCGGTATCGAAGTTTGGCTTCTCGCAAGTCGTTGTCACCTTCGAAGACGGCACCGACATCTACTTCGCTCGGCAAGTCGTCGGCGAGCGGCTGGCAACCGTTGAACTGCCACAGGGAGTCGGCCGGCCCGAAATGGGCCCGGTCGCGACGGGCCTGGGCGAAGTGTTTCACTACGTGCTGACCTATCCAGGCGTCGACTTCTCAACATTACCCGAGGACGAGACGATTGCGAGCTGTTGACGGAGCTGCGAACGACGCATGATTGGGTCGTCAAGCCTCAATTGCGAACGGTGCCCGGCACCGCGGAGATCAACAGTTGGGGCGGGTACGAAAAGCAATTCCAGGTTCGGATCGATCCGGCTGGTCTGGTTTCTCGCGGATTGACGTTTGACGAAGTCATCACGGCGCTTCAGCAGAACAATCGCAACGTCGGCGGCGGCAACATCGATCGGCTCGGCGAGATGCTGCTGGTGCAGGGGCTCGGCCGCACGTCCGACGCATCGCAGATCGAGGCCATCGTGATCAAGGCGGTCGATGGCGTGCCCGTTCGCGTCGGGCGATGTCGCCAAGGTCGAGATCGGGCACGAAATTCGGCGTGGCGCGGTTTCGGCGGACGGACGTGGCGAAGCGGTGATGGGATTGGGCTTCATGTTGATGGGCGAGAACACGCATCGCTACACCGATGCCCTGAAGACCAAAGTCGAAGAGATTCAAGCGAATCTTCCCGCCGGCATGACGCTGGTCACGATGTACGACCGCACCGAATTGGTCGACTCGGTGATCGACACGGTTCGCAAGAACCTGTTCGAAGGCGGGCTGTTGGTCGTGGCGGTGCTGTTCTTGTTCCTGGGAAACCTGCGAGCCGGATTGATCGTCGCGTTGGCGATTCCTCTCTCGATGTTGTTTGCCTTCACCGGCATGTGGCGGTTCGGGATCGCGGCGAGCTTGCTCAGCCTCGGTGCGATCGACTTCGGATTGGTCGTCGACAGCTCCGTTGTGATGATCGAGAACTGCGTTCGCCATTTGAGCCAAGGCCAATCCGCTGGATCGCAGCCGGCTCGATCGGATCCGTGACGCGGCAGTCGAAGTTCGCGGGCCGACGATGTTTGGTGAACTGATCATCATGATCGTCTATCTGCCGATCCTGACGCTCGAAGGGGTCGAAGGAAAGATGTTTCGGCCGATGGCAATGACCGTCATCTTTGCGTTGGCCGGATCGATGCTGTTGTCGATGACGTTGATGCCGGTGCTGGCCAGCTTGCTGCTGCCCAATCGAAGCTCCGTCGATCGCGAGCCACTGTCTGGTTCGAATGCTGAAACGGGTCTATCGCCCGATCCTGCATTTCACGATGCACCAGCGGATTCGCGGTGATCGGATTTGCGTTTGGCGTTCTGGTCGTCGCGTTCGGAATGATCGCTCCGAACCTTGGCACCGAGTTCATGCCGCAACTTTCCGAGGGTGCGGTCGCGATCAACGTGGTGCGACTGGTTGGCACGCGAACTGGACGATTCGATCCGCTTCAATACACAGATGGAAAGGGCCTTGCTGGATGCCTTTCCAGACGAAGTCGCCCATGTCTGGAGTCGCATCGGTTCGGCGGAAATCGCGACCGACCCGATGGGAATGGAACTGACCGACGTGTTCATCACGCTGCGTCCACGTGCTGCAATGGAAGCGGGCCACGACACAATCGCGAACTGACGCGACTGTTTGAAGAGACGCTGCGCGACCTGCCCGGCCAGCGGCTTGCCTACACTCAACCGATCAAGTTGCGACTGGATGAACTGGGCACCGGAAGCCGTTCCGACATCGCGGTCAAGCTCTACGGCGACGATTTGGATGTCCTCTCAGACAAGGCGGCCGAGATCGAACGCGTGCTGCTTGAACGTCGCAGGTTCGGCGGATGTCGGTGCGACCCAATTGACCGGCCAGCCGATGTTGCAAATCAAGATTCGCCAAGACGAAATCGCTCGCTACGGGATTCCCGCCAGTGCGGTTCTGGACGTGATCGAAGCGATCGGCAACCGGCCAGTGGGTGACGTTTTTGAGGGTCAACTGCGGTTTCCGCTTGACCGTTCGATTGCCGGACGCGTATCGAAGTGATGCCGATACGATTCGCTGCCATTCCCATCACGACGCCGCGCGGCGAACAATTGCCGCTGGGCAGATTGGCCGATGTGTCGCTGACCACCGGACCATCGCAGATCGCTCGTGAATGGGGGCAACGCCGCGTGACCGTTTCGGTGAATGTTCGTGGTCGCGATGTGGGGAGCTTTGTCGAGGAAGCCCGACGCAAGATCGAAGACGAATGTCGTGATGCCCTCCTCTCGTTATTACGTCGAATTCGGTGGCCAGTTTGAACACATGATCCGAGCACGGGAGCGATTGATGATCGTCGTTCCGGTCGCGCTCGTGTTGATCTTTTCCTTGCTCTACATGACTTACGGAAACGTCGTCGATACGGTGCGCGTCTTCACCGGAATCCCCTTTGCGTGGACCGGCGGCATCATCGCGTTTTGGCTTCGCGACATGCCATTTTCGATCTCCGCCGCGGTCGGGTTTGTGGCATTGTCGGGTGTCGCCGTGCTCGATGACATGCTGCTGGTGTCAACGATTCGCAGCCTACGAAGCCGTGGCATGGACCTGGAGCAAGCCGTCGAGCAAGCGGCGCTGACTCGGTTGCGTCCAGTCTTGATGACGACGCTGGTTGCGGCACTCGGCTTTGTACCCATGGCCTTTAGCACCGGAATGGGTGCGGAAGTGCAAAGGCCGTTGGCAACCGTCGTCATCGGCGGTGTGATCAGCGCCATGGTGATGTCGTTGCTTGTGCTGCGAGTGCTGTACATGGTTTTTCAATCACCGGTCGGACCCAGCAAGGACGAGTGGAATGACGAGCCTCCACGGGAGCTGATTCACGATGTTCCGCCCACCCCTGCTGACGTCCCCAATCCTTTTGTGTCGGCGTCAAGAAATATTGGCACCGATGTTCACTGAAGATTTCTACAGATGGAGATAATGAGATGCGATTTGTGCACCTGATGGGAGCGTTGGCTCTGAGTTTAGGTACGTTGGGTTTATCTGGTTGCGGCCAGCGACCGGAGACGGTAGCAACGGAAGAAGCGAGTCACGAATCATGACTCCGATGGGCACCATGCTGACGAACACGAGGCGAGTGGTCACGACGCGGACGATCATGTTTCGAACGACCACGGCGGTTGGTGGTGCATCGAGCATGGTGTTCCCGAAGAGGAGTGTGCGCTGTGCAAGACATCGTTGGTGGCGGAGTTCAAGGCAAAGGGAGATTGGTGCGAAGAGCACAATCGCCCCGACTCACAGTGCTTCACTTGCCACCCGGAGAACTTGACAAAGTTTGCCGCACGCTACGAAGCCAAATTTGGCCAGCCGCCACCTCAACCGACGGAATAGACCGATCGCGAGCTGAAAACCGGCATGCAATTGCAAAGGGCAATCGCGAACAGGAGAGGCAAGCTTTCGGTGTGCCAGCCTAAATGCTTGCAATGCACCAAGAATGAACCAAGAAGGGGACAGGCTAGGAATGAGCAAACGGCTCGCTATTGCTTGCAAAAAAACGTTCGCATCAATTCTCGCCGCCCCTTCTCGATTTGCTTGCAAATCTCCCTAGCGGCAATGGTTGCCTGTCCCGCTTCCCCCCCAGCCGCCTTTGCGAGCATTGGCTTTGGGGTCACTCGTAGCCTGGCCCCTTTTTGCCTTATTTGCTGACGCGATGTGGGGATTAGCGGAGTCGCCATCTGACGGTGCTTCGGAGTCCGTCTTCCTCGAATTGCATATTCAGCTGCAGCGAATCGATTCGGTTCATCAGCCCGAACGGTTGATCTGGATCGAATGCCGGTTGGCGCTGACGCGTGGGCTCGCCATACGCTTGGCTGGTGACTCGAAAATCTGACCAAGTCCATTCATCGTTGCCAATCTGCCGGGGATAGAAGCCAAACAAACGTTGGTGCTGGGTTGCCGCATCGTCGATGTTCTTAGCCCCCGAAAGCAGGAAGGGATAGAGCCGACCGAGCCCCGACACGGCGGCTCGGCGGTTGGCATCGGATGCCGCGGCGAAGAGCCCAGGAAGCTGCTCCTTGCAGGCGGACGGGTTTGCTTGCAACATCGCTGCATTCAACGCAGCCGGAGCGACACTGACGACCCGATCCTCACTGGACCAAGGGATGTTGCGAATCACCAAATACCTTCCGACCACTTCCACGCCATACCGGAGCTTGACGACACCCAACACATCCAATGTCCAGACCCACTCATCCCGATCACCGACCTGATAGAACGACGCATTGAGCCCGTTGCGGCGGCGTTCTCGCGCGATGCCAGCCAAAGCAGCTTGGCGAAGGTATTGGGAAGTGGTCTCGGGTGAATTGGTTTCGACCATGATGCTACACGGCCGTGTCAACATAGAAAGGGCAACCGGGACCATCAGCATCTGGTCTCCACCGCCCCGGAGGACATCGCCACCAAACGCTCCAAGAATGTCTCCGCTGCCCATGGCGATGATTGGATCGGCGTCAAATATCGCCACGTGCCGCGCTGGGACCTAGATCGTCCAACATCGCCGGACTTGCTCCGGAGTAGCGTGTGAAGAAATCGGAAAAGTTGCCCGCGATCTGCTGCCATGCCTGCTCCTTCAAGTTGACGGAAAACTGCAAGACAGGGGTCGGTTCGACAATCGGGACCGCAAGCGTTGATCCATCTACCTGATCTGCCAACATCATTCTCATTCCGTTGTAGATCGAATTGTCGACCAGTGGCAAAATGAAGGTGGAGAGCTCAAGTTGATCACGTCCGACTTCATCCAATCGAATCGCAATCGGATCGAAGAACCGTCGCCAGTATCTCGAGTAATTCTCGACGTACAAACGATACGCCTCGGCTTCGGCTGGCGTCACGTCATTCAATGGGACTTCGGGTAGCGTCCGCATTTCGGGCAGCGAACCGTAGTGTTGACTGCGCACCAGCCCTGTTGGCTCGATCGACAGGTCCTCGATTTGCCAGCCCTCCGGCAGATGCCCGCTTCGTACCAGCTCCGCCGGTGCAGCAGGCATGTGTTGCCCATCCAGACGCGCCAGCATTGCACTCGCGGTCAGCACCTCCATCTTGGCTTTGGCCAACACCCGCCGTCGCTGGCCAATCTTGACTTGAGGACCGACCAGCCTTCGCACGAACGGATCCGACAAATAAGCGTAAAGGCGCGTGTCCTGATTGACTTCCAATTTCGTCAGCATGTATCGAAATTCCGCGCTAGCTCCGAGACTCCCTTCGCCCCGTTGCTCCAACAGATTCAGCGATTGATCTAGTTCACCACGGTTGGTGCTCGCGAATAACAAATCCCCGCGAAGGGCCAGGTAAGCGGAGTCTCCCGAGATCGTTGAGAGCTCCAAGACTGTTTCCGACTCCAGTTCGGAAGCACCTAGCAGCGCGAGCAGCTGGCGCAACATTCCAGGCTGTCTCAGTTTCGCGACCACCGTCAGATCGGTGCCGTCAATGAAGAAGAGATCGGGCGTGAAGATTGCCATCTCACTGGTCAAACCAGACGCAAGGACCGCATCGACCCAATCCCGGGTCATCCCTAGTCTCGCTAGATAACGCGTCTCCAGGTTGTACTGCAGGCAGTTGCCCGTCAGCACCGTTCCCATGCCAGCGATAAATGGCGCACCCGTATCGAGCAACGCGGAAATCGTCTCTGGCTTACCGACGTAAACAAAGAATCGGTCTGGTGGTACGTACCGCGCCATCTCGAGGCTTCCACCAGGCTGACCGCCGAGCATTTCTTGGAATGGATGAGACTTGACTTCCACACCCGTCAATGAATCCACACCAATGGTTGCCTCTTCCTCGGAGCCATCCACGTTCAAGTTTTGGAGTTGCAGCGTTTCTTCAATGGCTGCCCGACCACCCAGGACTGAGAACATGGAGAGAGGAGGCCGAGCATTCTCAACGGATTGATTCTCCGAAGTTGCCCCATCCCAGACATCCAGAACGCCACCACTGCCAGCCAGTAGGTAAGGTTTCCACGCAAAGCTTCTTGCCTCCGTGACGGTCCTGCGAAGATCGTCATAGGGAACATCGCCCCCTTCTGTTCTCGTGTCCCATTGGATGACCTGATCGGTTTCCAGCACCTGATTGTGTGCCGTTAAACTCAGCATCTCCGTCACCGGATCACTGGCCACCAGCACAATTCTGTATTCCAGATTCGGTTGTTCCGCGTTGATACCCACGCGATCTTGGCTGATAGAGGGACGAATCTCCACTCCCTGGGCTGTGATCAACTCGGGATCGATTGCAACACGCTCGCAGGCTCCGTCGGTGTAAAGGACCCAGTGCTTTCCATCGTCGATGAACGGACGCAATTCAAACGCCAAGGGGAGTCGGTCTTCCTTCGCGACCACTCGACGAACCCTTTCATTCCCAGATCTTTCCGTGGGCACCGATGTCTCCACGCCGTCCGGTCGCTCCTTGGGTTCTGCAAACTGAAAGCGGACTTCCGGGATCAGATGAACAAACGGACCTTTGATTTCGCCATCATCGACAAAGTCTTTTAGCTCCTTGATGCGCGAAGACGGAAAGTCCCATTGATCGGAAAAGTGCCTCCACCGCCCATCGACCGCCAAGTCCTCGATTGATTTTGGACCCAACCCCATTCTTTCCTGCGCGTACTGGCGGCAGGCCTCAAATCCCCATTCCACTTGCCTTCGACCACGCTGGATTTGCCTTTCTTCCAATGCAGCATACATCCGTTTGCCTAACTGCCGCAGCCGAGATGGTGGCGTCGGCATCAGATAGAGTTCGCGGATGGAAGACGTCGATTCCGGATCACGAATTCTCCATAGCCCATCAGCCGGTAAGGAGACGCTTCCCACGTACACATGAAGCGCTTCATCCCCAAGGAGAGCATGAGTGGTTTCACGAACTGGTTGCTCAGCCAAGCAAGAGACAACGATCAGAATGACCGTCAAAAAACTGGCAACCAATCTGGGAACGATGTTCCACGAAGTAGATGCTAGATCGAACACTATGCCACCTCCGTCGATGTCTGGCAAAACAATTGGAGCTGGGGACCCGAAGGCCTGCCCATTTCCCGGGTCTCATTCCCTGGGGGTCATTTCTTGACTGCGATATCAGAATGACGATGTCCTCCGACATCTCAGCTTACAGCTTTGCAGAGCCCACCGCGCAGAACATCATGCGCAATCTTCGCAGAATTTCGGGCCGACTGGGAATGACGCTGCCCCGCACCCGAGGGTGATCGCAGATCGACGACCACATGCGGATCCATTGAACTGCGGGAGGATACGTCCTGGCCTCCGCTAAATTGATGCTCTCCAGGAGGCGAATTCGTTATTGAAAACGGTCCAACCTCAAATGGCGAACCCGATTCCTGAGCGTGGGGCGACTGATCCCCAGCCGCGACGCGGCCTCGCTGATGTTACCTCCCGTGGCCTTCAGGACCTCTCTCAACAGGACTCGATCGACTTGATCGTGGATGTCATCACTGATCGTCTGTGATCCACTTTCCAGCAAACGATGTAGCTCATCGACCAGACCACTGGTCCAGCATTCTGGCGGTTCACCACTGATTTCCGCGCGTGTGCTTTCCTTACCATTGGGCGTACTGGTGCTTTCCAGAAAGCTTGCAGGCAGGAACGCGGGCACGATGACCGGACCACTCGCTCTTAACAGGGTTTGCTTGACGATCCCTTGCAGCTCGCGGACGTTGCCATACCACGAGTGACGAATCATCCGCTGCATCGTCTCGGGGGCGATTGCAAGAAAGTCCTTACCGAGTTGCCGAGCGAAGCTGCGAAAAAAGAACTCCGTCATCAGCCTTAGGTCGTCACCCCGTTCGCGTAGCGGCGGCAAACTGATCGTGAATTCATTGAGTCGATAGTACAGGTCACTACGGAAACCTCCATCCGCCATCGCGGCGTCGAGATCGCGGTTGGTTGCGGCAATGATTCGAACATCCGTTTTGATCGGCTTGCTACCACCGACTCGCTCGAACTCTTTCTCTTGCAGGACTCGTAGCATCTTGGTCTGCATCAGCGGCGTCATGTCCCCGATTTCATCGAGGAACAAAGTACCGCCATTGCAAATTTCGAATTTGCCAATACGCCGCTGGTCGGCACCGGTGAAGGCCCCTTTCTCGTGGCCGAATAGTTCACTTTCCAGCAGGTTCTCTGGAATCGCGGCGCAGTTGATCGCGTGAAAGACTTGATCTTGTCGCAGACTGTGTTGATAGATCGCCCGGGCGACCACCTCTTTTCCCGTTCCTGTTTCGCCCAGGATCAAGACCGCGACATCGCGTGCCGCGACACGTCCGATCGAACGAAAAACTTCGACCATTGCGGGACACTGTCCGAGCACTTGATCACTCGCACTCACGTCGTCAGCTTTGGGATGACCATCACCTGGCAGAACGGCTCGTTTGCGAGCCATGCGACTGGTTTCGATGGCGGAGTCAATCAAGGGAAGGATCTCGTCGGGCTCGAATGGTTTGGTGATGTACTCGAAAGCTCCACCACTCATCGCGCTGATCGCGGTTTCCGCAGTACCGTGGCCCGTCATCAGAATCACAGGAACTCGGGGATCGAGTTCCCGAAACTCGTGAAGGGCAGCAAGCCCCGATTGATTGGCCAATTGAATGTCCAACAACACAGCATCCGGTTGATGCTTTGTGAACAGAGCTTGACCATCGCTAGGATTCTCGGCCGTGTAGACGCGGTAATCCGGCTCCGGAAGACACAGCTTCATACATTGCAGGATCAAAGGGTCATCGTCAACAACCAAGAGCGTCGGTATGTGATCGTGGCGTTGCATGGAGGAGAGACCCTGTTTCTTAGTCTGTGAAGCAGTCTTCAGAGTTAGCTTGAGCGTTTGAAAGCTGAGTGAACAGGCCGTAGCATCTTGGTGTTTGCCACCACAGAGCACGAGAAGCCGCGAGCTGCTCAAACTGAGCGGTTTTGCGGTCAGCCATGCTCTTCGATCGCGTTTTCGTATTGTTCCTATTCACTTCGGGCCTCGTGATTCGACACCAAAGTAGCACGACTCTCCGAGTCGTAAATCGCCGAGAGAATCGACTCGGAGAGTCGTGCTACTCTCAACAACCACTCCGTTTGAGTAGCTGGACAGCGATGCTCTTGTCGAGTTCTCCGAGTATCCTAACCCGAAGCGTCAGCGAGGCGAATTCGGTGCAACCGGTTTCCTCGCTTCCGCTTCGAGTTACCATTGGCCGTCTACAGGGCGATTTCCAGCAACGCACATGAAAAAATCGCGTCAGATTGAGTGCTAGTCCTGAGCTGTAACGGGGAACATGACGGTGATCATGGTCCCTTCTCCGATCGTGGACTGCACATCCACCGCTCCCCCATGTGATCGAATGATTCCCAAACCGGTGCTCAATCCCAATCCGGTTCCCTGGCCACGAGGTTTGGTCGTGAAGAACGGATCGAACATTCGTTCGCGGACTTCCGGCGTGATCCCAGTACCGGTATCGGAAACCGCAACGGATACGTAGCTCCCGGCAGGCAACGTGACATACGAAAACGATCTGGCAGCTTCCAGAGCGACCGAGTGGGCTCGAATGCCCAGTCGTCCCCCCCCCGGCATCGCGTCGCGGGCGTTGATCGCCAAGTTCATCAACACTTGGCTGATCTCGGTCTCATCACCCATCACTGCCGGCAAATCGGGTTCGACGACGGTTTCCAATTGCACCGTCTCCGGCAAGGTGTGTCGCAGGATGGCGATCACATCTGGAATCAGTCGGTCGATCTGAAGCGGGTGGTGTTGCCCTTCGCCACCCCGAGCAAACGTCAACAATTGCCCGATCAAGTTGGCTCCACGACTGGCACTGCTGCTGATCGTCTCTAGCAATGCCGCACGATCGACATTCGCACTTTCTCTTTGAAGCATGCGACTGCTCATCAGAATCGGTGTCAGCAGGTTGTTCAAATCATGTACGATGCCGGAGGCGAGCGTCCCAAGCGACTCCAGTCTTTGCCGCCGCCGCTGAACGAGTTGCTGACGCGTTCGTTCGCCAAGGTCGAGCGATGGCAGGGGCTCGTCCAACTCCATGAACGATGCTTCGATCTGAGGGGTTGGATCCGGCGATCGCTTTTCAGCTCGACGTTCTCGCCACCGCAACGCCGCCATGCTGGCGACCGCAACAAGCAAGATCGCATGGACCGCGAGCAGCGTCTGGCTTGATTCACCCTCCGAATCACGCCACGCCAGAACCAGCGACAGCCCACTCATCGTGACTGCCAGGAGGGTCGCAGCGGCGAATGCATGCTTCAACTTGCTTCCTATCAATCGCAGGGAAGGATTTCGTCGGAAGCGTAGATGGTACGCGGATTGCGTTGGTCTCCGACTCGACCATTCTAGTTCCGCGAGCGATTTCGTATCAGCGGGCGAGTCAACCCGGGTTTGGACCCTTCCATGTTCGAGATCGAAGCGTTGAAACTGCTGCTTCAGAGGGCGCAAGACCAGTGGCGTGGTTGCGATTGGCCAACGAGCTTTGGACCCAAGCAGCTGAATCTATGTGGCATCCGCAGCCGTCAGGCAAGCCTTGCAGCCAAGGCGACCCGGGGGGACGAGGCGGCCTGCTGGAGTGATGCCGTCACCTGGTTGAACACAGTGGAGCGAGACGCGGCCGATGCTGCGGAGTTAGCAAGCCGCGCATTTACCGAGGCGGAACGGTGCTCCTGGACTTCCGCGAAGGACCTTGTAGAAAAGGCAGAGGCCTTGGAAGCCAAGTATGGCCAGATGCACGTCTATCGCGAAGTTCGTGAATCCTTTCAGCGTTGGTTCGCCTCGCAGTCACTTCCAACCTAGCTGGAAAGAGGGTTAGGCCCCAATGGTGCGAAGCACCCTCCGGCCCGCTTGCGGCCATTCGTACCTGACCCCTTCTCCAGCAGCATGGTAACCCGAAGCGTGAGCTTTGAAGTTGCGCTTTCTTCATGACCCGACGCGTAAGCGAGGAAATATCGAGATTGACATCGACTCGCTTACGCGTCGGGTTATTAAAATCCTCGTGCGGCAGCCAAAAACGGAACTTCAAAAAGCGTGAGCGAGGCCTCTCACCTAACTCATTTCCTCGCTTACGCTTCGGGTTACTTTTGGACTTCAGGGCGGCACCGTCCAGCTCGAGCATCTTCAACAATTGCGTAGCCAGCTGGAAAACGAGTTGGAAGCCCGCGGCTAGCATCTTACGCTCACCCACCGAGAGAGGATGACGGAGGCGTTCGTCGCCACATGCTTCGGCAACCATTTTGCCGACCTGGAAAAAGAGTTGCCGCAAGGAACAGGATCGATCTGCGGTTCAGACGACTTCCAAGACGCTCCTTCGAAGCGAAGCTGGTTTCCCGGCAGGCGTACTTCTTTCGTGACCGTGGCATGCAAGGTGCATCCAGGGGTCGCCTTACCACCTAGGCTCGAGACCTATCGCATCCGTTTGATCCTACCCAAGTAGCTGCAAAAGCCAAGACAAGCGTAGAATGTCTTGAGTCTGACCACCACAGGACCCGAAGCTCGCTCCGCGATCAGAAACCCAGACATGGAAGCACAGCCAAACCAGCTCGAATCGGTTTCTAAAGAGACAGTGCTCCGAGGCGAAAGTAGTGCGCCGAGCCACGTGGTGGGGATCGGCGCGTCCGCAGGTGGACTCGAAGCCCTCGAACAGCTCTTCGATCGCCTCCCAGCCGATACGGGAATGGCGTTCGTTGTCGTCCAGCATCTATCGCCTGACTTCAAGAGCTTGATGGACGAGATCATCCGTCGACATACGGACATGGCTGTTTTTCGAGTCACCGATGGAATGAGGGTCAAGCGAAATGCGATCTACCTGATTCCGGCGGGCAAGGAGATGATCATCTCCGAGGGCTGCCTCCTCCTGACCGATAAGGACCCGCACGAAACGCTGACACTTCCAATCGACCATTTCTTTCGCTCGCTCGCGCACGACTGCGAGGCCAGTGCGATCGCGATTGTGCTCTCAGGTAGTGGAAGCGATGGTTCTCGCGGCGTTCGCGATATTCATAATGCGGGCGGTCTGGTCATCACACAAGACGTTGGCTCCGCGGCATTCGACAGTATGCCGATCAGTTCCCAAGAAACCGGAGTTGTCGACGTCATTGGAACGCCCATTGAGATTGGCGAAACACTGCTGAGGTTGGTTAGCCATCCGCTGCAGCGAGGATCGGGTCAGGAATCCGAACCCGTCGTACCCGAGGATGGTATCAAACGCATCCTACGCGAGATTCGTGATGTCTATGGAATTGACTTCACGTACTACAAGCCGACCACTGTTATCCGTCGCATCGAGCGCCGGCTGCTGCTCAATCACAGCAATAATCTCGACGACTACGTTGCCAAAGTCATCGAAGACGTCGACGAACTCAATCTTCTGTACAAGGATCTGCTGATCGGGGTGACCCAATTCTTTCGCGACTTGGATGCATTCAAGGCGATCGAGGAGAATGTCATTCCAGAGATCGTGTTGAAGGTTGATGCGCAGGAGGAGATTCGCGTTTGGTCGGCAGCCTGTGCAACGGGCGAGGAAGCCTACTCCTTGGCAATGCTGATCCACGAACGTCTGCTAGCGATGAATCGGCCGGTCAACGTTCGCATTTTTGCGACAGATGTTCACCGCGCTTCGCTCGACATTGCCAGCGTGGGCGTCTACTCCGAGGCCGCCTTGATCGACGTCTCGCCAGCGCAAGCGACGATATTTCTCTCAGGTCAATGAAGGCTGGAAAGTTTGTCCGGAAATCCGGAACATGGTCGTCTTCGCCCCGCACAATTTGATCAAAGATGCGCCGTTCACCCGAATGGACTTGATCACCTGTCGGAACATGTTGATCTATCTGCAACCGCTCGCCCAGCGCAAGGTGATCTCACTGTTCCACTTCGCTCTCAGAACGGGAGGCACATTGTTTCTGGGTCCAAGTGAGACCCCTGGGGAGCTGGCCGAGGAGTTCGAGGCGATCGACATGACCTGGCGAATCAGCCGCAAGAAACGTGACATTCGCCTGACCTCGGACAATCGGTTGCCGGCCGGCGCCGGCCCCATGCAAACTCCTGAACAGATCAGCACGTCTGCACTGGCCGCTTCGAGTCGATTCCCGATTCGCCCCCACACGGCACCGATCTCGCTGAGCGATCGCGAGCTGATGAGTGCTTACGATGCGGTACTCACCGACTTTGTGCCGACGGCGTTCCTGATGAACGACCGTCATGAGCTGGTGCATTCATTCGGCGACCTGAATCAGATTCTCCGTCTGCCTAGCGGCCGTGCCACCCACAACGTGCTTGACATGCTGCCAACCGATCTTCGCACCATGGTGATCGGAGCGGTGCAGAAAGCGACGCGAATGGGGCAACCCGTCGTGTTTGATCGAGTTCGTGTCAGCAATTCAGACTCGATGACCTTCTACCGCGTGAATGTACGCCGGATCCCCCATCGAAACGGCGATGGATGCTTTACCTTCATTGCCCTACAACCCATTGAGGAGGAGCCAGATAAGACCACGTTGTTGATACAGAATGCCGCCACACCTGTCGAAGTCGTTGGTCTGGATGAACTGTCGCGAGAGCGAATTCGTGTTCTCGAGATCGAATTGCGGCACAGTCGCGAAAGTCTCCAGGCAACCATCGAGGAATTGGAATCGCTCAACGAAGAACTGCAAGCGACGAATGAGGAAATGGTCGCCTCGAACGAAGAGTTGCAGTCCACCAACGAGGAATTGCACAGCGTCAATGAAGAACTCCATACCGTCAACGCCGAGTACCAGAACAAGATCGCAGAGTTGACCGAACTGAGTGAAGACATGGACAACCTGCTCGATAGCACGGATGTTCACACACTGTTCCTCGATGGAGATCTATGCATTCGCAAGTTCACATCGCGCATGGGGAAGGCATTCAATCTGATCACGTCCGATGTCGGGCGGAACATCAAAGGATTCTCACACAACATCCCGTCAGAGGATCTGATGGACAAGCTGACCAACGTGCTTGAGAAGGAGGTACGCTACGAAGAGGAAATTTTGATGCCCGACGGCTCGTATTTTCTCATGCGAGTACTGCCTTATCGCGGCGAAGCTGTGCGAAACGGCGTCGTTCTGACTCTCTTGGACATTTCTCAATCCAAGGAAGCCGAGGTCCGTTTTCGCTCGACATTTGACAACGCGGCGGTTGGGATTGCGCACGTTGCCCTCGATGGTCAAATGCTTCAGGTGAACGATCGGTTGTGCGAGATTCTTGGTTACGATCGAACCGAATTGCTCACCAAGACCTTTGCAGACATTACCTTTGCGGATGACTTGCATTTAGACGACACGAAGTATGAAGAGCTCAAGGCTGGGAAAATCGATCGTTATTCACTTGAAAAGCGCGACGTTCGTCAGAACGGAGATTTGGTGTGGATCTCGCTGACGGTTTCATTGCAACAGGGAGATTTGGGCCAACAACAGTTTGCGATCGCAGTGGTCCAAGACATCTCAAAGCGAAAGACATTCGAGGCAGGACTGACCAAGGCGGTTGAGCAGCGTGACCGGTTTCTGGCGACGCTATCACATGAATTGCGCAACCCGCTTGCTGCCGTCCGTCACGCCACCAAGCTGATTCAACACCCCAACGTCTCACCGGAGCAGCGTCAGACGGCGATGAAAACCATCGACCGCCAGACAGAACAGATGACGTGCTTGCTGGAGGACTTGCTGGACGTGTCGCGAGTGACCCAAAACAAGGTGATCTACGACATGAAACCGCTCGACATGCGAACGGTGCTGGCGGACGCCCGTGACGCCTTGCAACCCCGGGTCGACGAAGCTGGACACACCCTCCAAGTTCATTTGCCAAAATCCCCGGTGATGGTCTTGGGTGACGAATCACGACTCTTGCAGGTAATCGAAAATCTGCTCACCAACTCCTGCAAGTATACGGAAACCGGCGGTGAAATCGTCGTCACCGTCCGACGCTATGACGGGTCCTGCATCGTGAAGGTCAAGGACAATGGTCGTGGGATCGAATCGGACTTGGTTGAAAATGTCTTCGACATGTTCGTGCAATCCGACAACGAGTTATCGCGGCGACAGGGAGGCATGGGACTCGGTTTGACAGTGGTCCGATCGCTGATCGAGCGACATGGCGGCACGATCACGGCAAGCAGTCCCGGACCAGGAGAGGGTTCGACCTTTACGATCCGTTTGCCCCTCACGGATCAAGTGATTCAAGAGAAAAGGGAATCGAAGCGTGTCATGAATGCCAGCGCAGCCACGGCCGGCCCAACTCCGATCGTGTTGGTCGAGGACAACGACGACTCGCGCGAGATGCTGAGCGACTTCTTGGAGCTGGAGGGTTATCAGGTCACTGCCTGCGCCGATGGCCGCGAGGGACTCGAGGCACTGGTGCGAGTCCAGCCTTCGATTGCCTTGGTAGACATTGGTCTGCCAAAACTGACTGGCTACCAGGTTGCCGAGCAGTTTCGATCAGAATGCCCCGACGCAAACGTCTACCTGATTGCCCTGAGTGGTTACGGTCAGACCTCCGATCTGATCCGAGCCGAAACTGCTGGGTTCGACAATCACATCACCAAACCGATTGACCCCGACGAGTTGATCCAAATCCTTGCATCACTCCAGTGAAGGGCCTCACCAATGGCTTGGTCTTCGAGCGTCTTCAGGATTGCCCTCGGCCACGATCCCGCCGCAAATGCACTAGCTGCTCAAACGGAGCGGTTTCGCGGTCAGCCATGCTTTTCGAGCGCGTTTTCGCCTTGTTCCTATTCACGTCGGGCCTCGTGATTCGACACCAAAGTAGCACGAATCTCCGAGTCGTAAATCGCCGAGAGAATCGACTCGGAGAGTCGTGCTACTCTCAACAACCGCTCAGTTTGAGTAGCTGGACAGCGCCACTCTGCGGCCAAAGGTAACCCGAAGCGTCAGCGAGGAAATGGGTTAGTCAACGAGCCTCGCTCACCCTTCGGGTTATGATCGAAATCTACACATCCTGTGTCAGCGAAACGAGTTAAGACTGCTATCACGTTCCAGAATGGCGCTGTCCAGCCAGGAATCCCAGCCGCAGCGGCGCAAGAGGTCCGGTGACTTGCCTTGCAACTCTCGGCTGACGGAACACCATCCATTCAGTTCGAGCAGCCAGAATCCACGTTATCAAGCGCCAATCGAAATGATCTTGGCGAGATCCTTGGCGAACGCATTCGGCTCGAGCGGCTTGCTGAACCATTGCTGGATCCCAGAGTCCCCTTCACTCACGTTGACCGACTCGCGATCTTCACCGCTGACCATAAAAAGTTTGATCCCGCTATAGGCCGGATTATTACGGATCGCCGTCACCGTGCTGGGTCCGTCGAGGCCAGGCATGTTCACATCGAGCAGGACGATGTCGGGATGTTGGTTCTCAGCCAGGTAGCCCAGTGCCGCGTAACCATCTTCGACCGCATCGACCTGGTAGCCGCACATCTCCAAGAAGCCCTTCATCAACTGGCGTTCGTTCGCATTGTCTTCAACGACCAAGGCGCGACAGGCACCCTCTTTGCCCAAGTCCTTGCGAACACTCACTGGGCCTGCAGCCATTTCGTCCAGACGCCCCAGCGCGGTCAGTGCCCGTGTGAGCGACTTTTCTGCCCTGTCGGAATCGCCGAGATCGAGTTGCCGCTGCAGCATGTGCAAGGCTAACTTCGCAGTGTGCAGCCGATTGCGAAGTTCGTGTCGTTCTTGACTGCCCTTCTGCTTCGACTCGTTGGATGTCGACTCGTTGGCAACGGGGCCTTGGGACGACTGTTGTTCCTGAGCCTTCGCGATCTCGCCACGGAGGACCGCGATTTCGCGCGGAGCATCGACGCCGACCTTCACGGTCTTGCCGTTGACACTCAGGATTTCAACCTTGATACCAAGGTTGGGGAAGTGGACGCTTTGATCTTGCTTACGAGAAAGTACGAGCATGTTGGTCTCCTTACCGAGCCGTCGATTGTTCGGACGCCTCAGTCCATTGAGCTGAATTTGCCTGCCACACCCAACACCCAGTGCATTGGAAGTGAACAGGGCAAACGCCCGACATCATGTCGGGCACGCCAAGTAACGAAAATGACGTACAAAGGATCCATCCAAGCGTTTTGCCACTGAGGCAATAAGGGTACCGTCAAAGGCCGAATCCACCTAGAGCGAAACAACACTTCCGATTACCCACGAGGAAGCGATCAAACCCAACCTTTTTCCTGACTTTTTCGCTTCCTTGGTTCGCACCTGCTTGGACTGGCAAAAAGTTTACCAGCAGGGGTGATCGACTTGCTTGCAATGCGACTCTCCCATCGTCGCCAGAGGTGCATGGGGGCGAACCGATCCATCCGATCAGCCATTGCAGCGACTGCAGATTTCGCGTCGCTTTGAGCGTCGTTTCGATGCCAACAGGCGATTAGAGCATTTTCAACAATCATGTGTCCTCCCAAAAAGGGGTCAGGTACCAATAGCCGCAAGCGGCCCTTCGGGTGCTTCGCACTATTGGTACCTGACCCCTTTTTGGGAGATGCGAAGCCTTTGCACTCGCGTTGGAGCCGGACGACGATCGTTTTTACCACAACTATTCAAGTGCCGAACTCGGTCAGAAGACAGGCCAACGCGACCCGTGGCATGTTGGTGATGAAACCATCGCTTGGTCCGCCACGCAGGTGTACCACGGACGGGTCCCCGAAACCGAGGTTCAACGAACAGGCTGGTACCGCATCACTCTCCATGATGCTCATGCGGTCAACACCAAGCCGGGTGAAGGGATCTGGTGTACGGTTCTACGCGGTGCGGGTCTTGCCGTCGGCCTTCCATTTCTTGATGCGATGGTGCCGGCGATCGCAAGCGCCACGGAGTCGGAGTCCCCTCGCCGATTTGTCGCCTTCAGCCTTGGACTCGGGTTGCATGGCCCCAATCTGTTCCCTCAGGAATCGGGTTTCCACTACGCACCGTCTCCTTACCTTGCGGAGATTTCTGACATTCTCCCCGACCTCACCGTCTGCTCCGGTGTCTCCCATCCCCAGGTCGCAGGCGGTCACCGCGCCGAGAATGGATCCATGATTCCACCGGAGACGTCTCCGTCGCGGCTCTTCCAACAGCTCTTCATCGACGACGCTCCCGCTGCCAAGCAACAAGATTCGGCCCGCTTGCGGCACGGCCGTCGTGTCATGGATCTGGTCGCCGCACCAAGCCAACGCACGGCAGCGTAAGCTTGGTGCAGGAGATCGCGACAAGCTGGACAGTTACTTCACGGCAGTCAATGAGCTGGAAAAACGCCTCGCCGCAAATCAAGCTTGGATCAATCGCCCGAAGCCGAGAGTCAGCAAGCCGGAATCGTTAGCTGAATCGGCTTCTGACGGCATTGAGAAACAGCGTGCCATGTTTGATGTGATGGCTTTAGCATTGCAGACCGATTCAACTCGCTTCATCACATTGCATCTAGGCAATGGAGGCAAGGTCGAACTTGACGGGGTCACCGAAGCGCACCACGCGCTGAGCCATCATGGACTCGATGAAGATAAGCTCAGGCAGATCGCGATCCTCGAAAATGCGTTGATTGCCCGATGGGCGGACTTTGTTCGGAAGCTGAAGACTCAACCGGAATCATCAGGATCGCTGTTGGATCGGACGATGGTCCTGCTCACCTCCAACCTTGGCAATGCATCCAGCCACGACAACAAAAACATGCCGGTTCTATTCGCTGGTGGCGGCTTCAAACATGGGCAGCACTTGGCATTCGACAAAGCGAACAACTACCCCCTCCCGAACCTCTACCTCTCTGCACTGCATCGACTCGGCCTACACGCCGATCGCTTCTCGACGAGCACCAGTACGATGACAGGCCTGGAGATGGTTTAGCGCATCTGCGTCACTTTAGAAAACGACAGTCGCTCTGCAACCACAGAGCCTTCCCGAAGGCGAGTCTCTCCGAGACTCGTACGCTTTTCGATGTGCGGCATCTTTACCGTAGCCGAGTCTCTCCGAGACTCGTAAAGAACGCAGCAAAGCTGCGGATGTCCGCCTTGGAAATGCGGGCCTACAGTAAGCGAACGGAATCCCCACTCGCTTCGCCACGGAAGAAGATCGCCACGAAACGTCAATTGTCGGATTGCTTGCGTTGTTTCTTGGCGGAGATAACAGATTTGTAGAACTGGCCCCGTTTACGCGAATCGTGGCGGAGCTCCCGGAGTGACTTGGCATTGCGAGCCTGCTCCGACTGCAACTTGGTGTAGCTTTTCAATCGACGCGGATCCAGCTCACCCGCTTCGATGGCGGCTTGCACGGCACAGCCTGGTTCGGACGTATGGCGGCAGTCGTTGAAGCGACAGGACTCGGCAAGAGCAACCAGATCCTCAAAGACTTCCGCAACACCATTCTCGCAGGCACCGAGTTGCAGCTCGCGCATGCCTGGGGTGTCGATCAGCAGTCCGCCAGCGTCGAGACGATGAATCCAGCGGGCCGTCGTTGTGTGTCGTCCCTTGGCATCATCTTCACGAATCTCTTGTGTCGCCAACGCCGGAGCACCCAAGCTCATTGCCAGCGTCGATTTTCCGACACCCGACGAACCAACCAGCGCAACGGTCTGACCAAGACGACACCAATGGGCGAGTGTCGAGACCTGTGACGCATCGCGAGCATCGATTGTCTCAACGATCAGATCGCTTTTGAGGGTGGCGGCTTCCTGTTGCAAGCGGCTTGGATCATCACACAAGTCTGACTTGGTAAGGATCACCACAGGGCTAACCTGTGCCTCCGCAGCAAGCGAGAGGTAGCGTTCCAATCGCGACAAGTTGAAGTCCTGGTTACACGAACTAACGATGAAGAGGGTGTCGAGATTTGCCGCGATGAGCTGTGTCTTCACACGCTCGCCCGCCGCTCTTCGCGCGAGCAGTGATTCTCTTTCGAGCCTTCGGACGGCGCGATGGGTCTCCCTTTCCAGCAAGATCCAGTCACCGACCGCCAGTTCTCCGCAGGTCTGCGTCAACGAAGTGGGTAGCAGGAGCTCGTCCGAACCTGTCAGGCAGAGCACCTGGCTCCCCAAATGGGCACCAACGCGAACGACCAGCCGCGTTCGCTCTTCGTCTTCGGTCAGTTGCTGATCAAAGTTGAGCTTCCAGCCAAGCGGGCGCAATTCGAATGGATTCATGACACAAACCTCTTGCCTTGCCTCGACACTTAGCCACGAATCGAGGTTCGCAAAAAATCGGGAAGCAGGGGCTGTGAGAAGGAGCTGCGAGAAGGGATTAGGGGGAGAAGGGATTAGGGGGACAGGCCATGCTCGGGTAAGTCGAAATTTAGGCGGATCCCCTTCCCAGCTTGCGGAAATGCAGAGAGACCGTCGAGCACCGGCGCGATTCGATGGCCTTCACTCCGCCAGCGGCACCATTCGCCCATACGGCGAATCGACTCGGCTGATTGACTCCATGGAGAGATGGGGAAAGCTCGATTCAAGTTCTCCTTCAGCCCGACCATTCGCGCTCTCACGAATTGCCAAGCCGATCCGAACTTCATCGATTGGTAATCCACAGCGACTGATAGGGAGTGATTTCCCAGACGCTGTTCTGATCATCGATTTGGCAACCGGAAATGGCGTCGTACCAGGAATCGGTGGAGATTAGATTGAGGTCGGACAATCGCAACTCCTGGACGGCATCGGTCATGTTGTGCACACAAAAGATGCTTTGGCTTCGATCCGTGCTTTGACGCCAGAATGCGAAGAACGCGTCACTGCTCTGCAGGGTGAATTGCGTCGCATTGGGGTGGAAGGCAGCGTTTTGGCGACGTAACTGCATCCGGCGAGTCAATTCGCGAAACACCTGACAGTGGACGGATTGGGGATCGTTCAGTTCTTTCTGCAGTTCGGACCATTTCCATTTGCGTCGATTGATGCTTCGGTTGTGTGCCGTTGCCACCACGCCTGCTTGATCGTTCGGTGTGGCTAAGAGGCTGTGAATGTAGAACGCCGGGATCCCCTCCAACCCAAGCATCACGGTTTGCGAACAGAGGAAGCGTTGCACCTGCCACTGGTCCGCACCGGCGACGGTGCCCTGCAGCGCATCGAACAACGCCACATTCAATTCGTAAACCCTCTCGCCCCCGTCCGCCGTTCGACGAGTCGAAACACGGCCACCAAATTGACGGACGGTTTCCACGAGCTGAAGCTGTTCTTCATCCGACAACAGGCCTTCGGCGGGCCGCATGCCGATGCCGTCGTGCGAGGCTGTGAAATTCAGAAAGGTGCATCCCACGGGAGCCGGTGGCATGCTTCTCATCCAACGCTTGAGGTATTCCGTCTTGCCCGTCAGCAACGCATGCACCAACAGCGGCGCGAGGCTGAAATTGTAGATCACGTGCGCTTCGTTGCGATTACCGAAATAGGTCAGGTTCTCGTGGTTCGGTACGTTGGTCTCCGTGATCAGAAGCGACCCTGGCGCAAACGAATCGATCAGCGTACGGATCAGCTTGACGACTTCGTGCGTTTGCGGCAGATGCATGCAGCTGGTGCCAGGTTCCTTCCACAGAAAACCAACCGCATCGAGCCGAAAGATGCTGATGCCCTGCTGCAAATACAGCCGCACAATCTTCAAGAACTCCAAGAGCACTTGTGGATTGCGGAAGTCGAGATCAATCTGATCATGGCTGAAGGTGCACCAGACATACTTCAGTCCATCAGCCGTCTCCGTGGGACGCAGCAAAGGCGAAGCCCGAGGCCGGACCACCAACGACAGATCATCTCCGACGTTCGCTTCCATAAAATACGTCGCGCCGGGCTCAACCCGATCGCGGTAATTTTGAAACCATTGGCTCTGCGAGGAGACATGGTTGATGACAATGTCAGCCATCAAACGGTAACGTCTGCGAATGTGGGAGATCTCCGGCCATTGCCCCAGCTTTGCATCGACTTCTGTGTAGTCGATCACGGCAAAGCCATCGTCAGAACTAAAGGGATAGAACGGCAGCACATGAACCGCCGAAACCGCATCCTTGACATACTCGCTCAGAAAGTGCTGGAGTGTTTCCAGAGGGCCAAGTTTGTCGTCGACGATGGAATCGCCATAGGTGATCAACAGAGAATCTTGCTGCGACCACAGCTCACGTAGCGGCAGTGGGGTCTGCTGTTCAAAACCATCGAAGATCGCGATGACTTCGTCCGCTAATCGATCGACATTGGCATCGGGATACAGGAAGCCCAGGTGTTGACAAATCTGCGAGCGAAGAACCGAATCATCACTGTCGGGAGAAGAAACCATGGGAACGAATTCTTGCCTCAGGGTAGTCTGGCTTGGAAAGTTGTAAGATTCGCTTCCAAGGCGGTCGGCCATGGCAGCATGACGAAGCTCAGTGGGTTAGGAAGTCCCTTGGACGCGATTCAGGACAAAGGCTGTTTCGCGGATCATTCTCTCATCCATCGGAATCAAGTTGGCAACGTTCCATGCGTGTGCAAGATCAGGCGTTGTCGGCTTCTACCGCTCCCAGAATCTGCTCGTAAATGTCTGGCAGGGCGCTCGTCACCCGAGACCAATTGGGGATGAATGGGCTCTCGTCCGGACGGTTCAGGAATTCATCACCTGCCGCCAGGATAATTCGACTGAACAGCTCCACCGTCGCTTCTTCGCGGTGTCGATCGAGGTTCAGACCGCTCATCACCGCGTCGTTGTGATAGTGATCCACCACATCCAAGGCCGTGCGATAGTAGCAAGCTTTCAGTGTTCGAAGCATGCTGCTACTGATGTCGATTCCTTCAACAGCCAGTTTACGAATGAAGGCTTTGCAGATGTCGGTTGCCATCCGATGCAGCCCGGTCGTGCGGTCGTCTTCCGACACGATTTGGTGCTTGTGATCGTAGGCATCGGCAATGTCCACCTGACAAATCCGATTCAGATTGCAGTTGCGATACATCTCCGAAAGTGTGCCGATCTCCAAACCCCAATCACTGGGAAAACGCAGGGACGTGACAATTTCCGACCTCATCGAAAACTCACCTGCGAGCGCATAACGAAAGCTGCCCATGTAATCGAGATACTCAACGCGCCCAAGCACCGTCTTGAGGGCGCGGATCAGGGGAATGACCAGCAATCGGAAGACGCGACCGTTCAGTTTTCCATGAGCGGCCCGATAGTAATAGCCCTTGCAAAATTGATAGTGGAACGAAGGATGAGCAAGCGGATACAAAAGCCGAGCGGGCATGGAACGGTTGTAAGTGAGAATGTCGCAGTCGTGCAGCGCAACGGCCTTGGATCTTCCAGAGGCGAGAAAGTACCCCAGACAGTACCAAACGTTGCGTCCTTTGCCCGCTTCTGTCGGTGCGATCCCTTCGGCCTGCAGCGCCGCATCGACGTGACGGAGGCGAGTCCCATCGTTCCAGAGCACCACGTAGTTTTGTGGCAACCTGCTGAAGAAGCTCTTGGCGGCTTCGAACTGTCGCTCGTTCGCTCGATCCAAGCCAATGATGATCTCGCTCAGGTAGGGAACCTTCGCCAGCTCCTCGACGATGGGGCCCATTGCCGGCCCTTCCAATTCCGAAAACAAGCAGGGCAGCAACAACGACATGGGCGTCTCTGCCGAGAACTGCACCAATTCAGACTCGAGTTCTTCCGTAGAACGATTCCGAAGATTGTGCAGCGTCCCAATGATTCCGTTCTGTGAAAAGTCTGCCATTGTCTTCCGTTTGATCCGACTGGAGGTGGATTCAGTTCTTAGATGCCAGAGCTCTCAGATGCCAGAGCTCTCAGATGAAGCTCTCGATTCAGAGCTCTCAGATTTCAGAAGCTCTCAGATTCAGAGGCGTCGATTCGGGCTAACAGTTGCTCAACAGCTTCCGCCCAGCCAGCAGCCCCTTGCTGGCTGGCAACGATCCCATGAGGAGGGACGACCTTGACTCCAAGCCCGGCCGATGTGGGGATGCCGATAGGCACGTTCGCCAAATCGAGCATGCTTTGGTCGATGGGACTGTCACCAATGGCCGCGATCGTTCCTGGCTTCGATCCGAACAAGCGTTTCGCAACAGCCAGCATCCCTTTTCCCTTGCTCGTTTGACCGGCGACATGCCAGAAGCGACCCCCTTTGGTCAACGTAAGTTGGTGACCGTGCAGCGCTCTCTCAAACTCGACTCGATGTGCTTCGGTGTCATCCCACAACAATGGTTCGGTACCCCGACGGTCCAACGCCATCTGCGCCTTATCGCCCGACAATTGCGTTGCCTTGATCACGCCGACCAGTCCCAGGTCAACGAATGAACGAAAGCGAAACTGAGCCTTCAGATTCCCCAGTACAGTCAGAATACGATCACGGGACGCGCCGACGATTTCGATTTCACCCTCCTGGCTACCGGGTTCTCGGCCCCAGCGAATGACAGATCCGTTCTCCGAGATGAAGGTGCTGCCAGCGAGTCCCAATTCGTCGGACAGCTGACTCATTTCCGGCACGGTCTTGCTGGAATTCATCACCACGGGAATCTGCCGTTGACGTAACGTTTTCAGCGTCGATGCGGCTGGAGACCAATCGTAATCATGCTTATTTAGCAGGCACCCATCAAGATCGGTAAAGAGAATCAGTCGTGTCGTTGTTGGCAGCATGCCGCCAAGTCTATGCGAACGGTGAGGAATTCGCCATTAAGCGGGGAATCATCCCTGTCGTGAGCTGCGTAAAGGGGCGATACATCCACCCAAACGGCATTTTGTGCCCCGTTGTCCGAGCCCTAGCAAGCGTGGCACTGTCCAAGAGGATGGTGTCCAGTTTGCGGCTCATCTTGCTTGCCTCTTGAGCCCAATGTGTTCGACGCAGGATTATCGTGGGCCGGATTATCATGGGCCGGATTATCATGGGCCAAGGCACCAGCACAGAACCTCTTTGGCGCCGAACCGCCTCGACTTGCTGCAGAATTGGATCATCCTCAGTGGTTTGTCAGCGCACATGCCACCGCAAGACGTCGCATATCGTTCGACCGAGAGCCCTCGTGAGCCTGTTTCGATCCGCTGCCCTCAACGCTTTGTGGCTAGCGCTCATCACTTTTACCAACGGTGAATCCAATCTCACCGAGGAAGCGCAACCAACGGCACAACATCTGGAGTTCTTTGAAAAGGAAGTCCGACCACTGTTGGTCGATCACCGCGACTCATGTCACAGCACCAAGTCAAGGCAGGTTCAGGCGGGGCTGCTTCTGGACAGTCGGGCCGCACTCCTTCGAGGCGGGGACTCCGGCGAGGCGATCGTTCCCGGTGACGTCGATGCCAGCACGCTGATTGAAGCGGTTGGTGATGAGTCGTACGAAATGCCGCCGAAAGGGAAGCTACCAGCGGACGACATCGAAACGCTCGAACGCTGGGTTGAGAGCGTTTTCATGTTTGATGTGCGTGCTGGGTGTCGATCACACGCGGTCCACCTTCCGATTCGGAGGACGCGATATGCGTTTGACCGCTGTGAAAGGGCACGTCATCGACGATGTGATCACCTGACGATCCGACCTCGATTCGCTGCCAAATCGGGGTACGCTCGGTATCACCGACCTAGCCTGTGCCCCAAAACGTGTACGATGGGCTTCCAAGCCCGTCGCTTCCTACCGGATCAGGAAGATCGACGGGCTTGGAAGCCCATCGTACGGCTGATGCTCATAGGATTGAGATCGAGCCCCGTAGCCCCCAGCCAGCCTGTTTTTGCGCGCGATGCGGCTTGCGTGGGGTTTCGAAACCTGCGGCTGAATCATTTTTAACAACAACGTGGCGAACGAAAGAACAGACCAGATGAAAGCTTCCACCTGTATTTTCAAATCCTGGATACTGACGGAAAGCCCATTCGCAGTCCTGCCCTCAAGTAACTCACGCAACGCGCTTCGTTGACGCGATCCTCTTTGATTCTCGACAATTCCGAACAAGGCTTGAGCATGTGTGATTTGGGAAGAAGTATTTCGCAAGGAATGGCGGCGCTAACTTTGAGCGGATGCCTACTTGTCTCGCTGGCTAGTGCGTCGGAAGACTCCCCTAAGCGGGCACCGAACTTCGTGGTCTTCTTGGTCGATGACCTTGGTTACATGGACGTCGGAGCGAACAATCCCAATTGTTTCTATGAGACGCCGAACATCGACGCCCTGGCTGAATCGGGAATGCGATTCACCGATGGGTATGCGGCCAATCCAGTCTGCTCGCCGACACGTTACAGCCTGATGACGGGGAAGTATCCTACGCGGGTTGGTGCCACCAATTTCTTCTCAGGTAAACGGAGCGGGAAATTCAACCCCGCCCCCTTGAATAGCAACATGCCTTTGGATGAGATTACCATCGCGCAGGCCCTCAAGGAAAAAGGCTACGCGACCTTCTTTGCCGGCAAATGGCATTTGGGGGAATCCGAAGAGTATTTCCCCCAGAACCGTGGTTTCGACGTGAACATCGGCGGACACACCGCCGGTGGTCCCTATACGGGCAACAAGTACTTCGCACCATTCAAGAATCCACAGATGAAGGTGGAGAGTCCCGCTGGTGATCACTTACCCGATCGCCTCGCACGAGACACTGCCGAGTTTATCCGTGACAATCAGGACAAGCCGTTTCTCGCCTACTTGTCCTTCTATTCGGTGCACACGCCACTTATCGGTCGTCCCGACTTGGTAGAGAAGTACCAAGAGAAAGCAGCGTCGGTGATAGGTGAGGAATTCGCGGAGGAAGAGCAGGTGTTTGGCCGCGGCCAGCGGAAGGTCCGTGTGCTTCAAAAGCACGCAGTTTATGCGGCGATGGTCGAAGCGATGGATCAGGCGGTCGGCAAGGTGTTGCAACAATTGGAAGACTCAGGAGTCGCGGATCACACCGTTGTGATTTTTACAGCGGACAATGGCGGCTTGTCGACGTCCGAAGGTTCGCCCACCAGCAACCTCCCGCTTCGTGGTGGCAAAGGCTGGGTCTATGAGGGCGGCATCCGCGAGCCTTGGATCATCCGTTATCCCGGCACCACCAAAGGGGGCTCTGAATCTTCCGAGCCGATATGCTCCATCGACTTGTTCCCCACGATCACTGGCATTGCGGGAATCAAGGTGCGACACGCCATCGACGGGATCGACATCCGCCCGGCTCTCGAAGGCAAGCCCCTCGGCCGCGACGCACTCCATTGGCATTACCCACACTACAGCAATCAAGGTGGCATTCCGGCAGGCGCGATTCGCGAGGGCAACTTCAAACTCATTGAGCGATATGAGGATGGTCGCGTCCACCTCTACGACCTCGATTCGGACATTGGCGAACGAAACGATCTGGCCGCATCGATGCCTGAGCGAGTGACTCAGATGCGAAGACGCCTCCATGATTGGTATCACTCGGTCGACGCAAAGTTTCTGCAGGAAAAGGATGGCCAGGTCCCATGGAAACCAGAAGACGTCCGATGATGGAGGCTGCCTGTCCGTTGGCCGCGTCCGTTGGCCGCGAAGAATGCTCGGCGTGGTGCCATCGATCCTTCCGGAGGCACTCCTTCCGGCGACCCTACGGTCCCTGATGCAAGGGTTCTGTCAGGACAAGTCCTTGCCGACGACCAACCGATCCTGCCACGAAATGCGTGCCGCGAAATGGGTGGCACCTAACGTGTCGCACCTGATGTGTCG
Source organism: Pirellulaceae bacterium (assembly GCA_963767665.1). Classification (GTDB taxonomy): domain Bacteria; phylum Planctomycetota; class Planctomycetia; order Pirellulales; family Pirellulaceae; genus Rubripirellula. Next base: position 88,765 of record CAVYFC010000007.1, on the reverse strand, counting down.
GATAAGCTGCTAAACTTTGTTTTTTCGTGACGGTTTGGTTTGGCAACGGCAACCTTCCCACTGACGACCTGCTCGCCGGTGCCGCCTGAGGAGGACTGGGCAGTGGTGGGCCATTGGAAAAGGCATTGTTTTGGAAGCATCGAACTCGTACCGCCAACACTCCAGCGATCAGCCTCTGGACCAACTGCTGATCGCGGCCCGAGATGGGGATGCGGACGCCTTGGGAAGTTTGCTTGCGACCTATCGAAAGTACTTGGTCTTTCTCGCCCGCACGCAGATTCACCACCACATGCAGGGCAAAGCCGACCCGTCGGATCTAGCTCAGGAAGTTTGTTTGGCTGCGCAAGGAAACATTGGTGATTTCCGTGGCCAGACTGCAGAAGAATTCGCGGCCTGGCTTCGAGGCATCTTGTCGAACATCTTGGCGATGCACGTTCGAAAGTACTTGGGAACGCAAAAGCGTGATCCGCGTCTGGAACAGAATCTTCATCAGAGTTTGGCGAGTGCGTCCGGTTTCCTGCAGTCCCGAATCGCTGGCGATGTGACGTCGCCGAGTCAGCACTTCGCACGCAACGAGGCCTTCCTGCAGTTGGCGGAGGCACTCGAGGCATTGCCGGACGATTACCGCCAGGTGATTGTGCTCCGTCACGTCGACGGCCTGCCCTTCGCCGAAGTGGCCCGCATCATGAATCGTAGCGTCGACAGCGTCGAGAAACTCTGGGTGCGTGGCTTGGCTAAGTTGAAGACGAGCATGGGAGACGCATGATGCGAGGCGACGACCAAACCGAGGACATGCCGGGCGTGGATCCGACCGAGGATGACGATCGAGTTGTCGACGCTGTCAAACGCTACATGGAAATGCTCGATCAGGGAAACCCGCCATCGCTTGAAACCTATGTAGCAGAACATTCGGAGATCGCAGGCGAATTGCGACCGGCTCTCGAAGGGTTGGCAATGGTCCATCGAGTGGGCGAGCCGAAACCGTCGAGCATGATTGCACCAGACGCCGAATTCACGGCCAAGCCGATCGGTGACTTCCAGATCGTCGGAGAGCTTGGTCGCGGCGGTATGGGAGTCGTTTATGAAGCCATCCAGTTATCTCTTGGACGACATGTCGCGCTCAAAGTGCTTCCCTTCGCCAGTGGTTTGGATGAGGTTCGACTCCAGCGATTTCGCAACGAGGCCCATGCTGCGGCGGCATTGCACCACACGAATATCGTTCCCGTCTACGCGGTTGGCTGTGACCGCGGCGTGCATTTCTATGCCATGCAAATGATCGACGGCCAAACCCTTGCCGACCTGGTCGAGCAATGTGCCACCGAACGATCCGCGGCGAATGCAGCGAAGGATCCGCCACCCGGCGAGCCCGGCAACACACTGCTCGTTGAAACGACGTTGCGATCGCACACCCAGGCCGACCGCTTGCGTTTCTATCGCTCCATGGTTCGGATGACCGTGCAGGCGGCTTGGGCAATCGACTACGCCCATGGTTACGGTGTCGTTCATCGCGACATCAAGCCAGCCAATCTATTGCTCGATTCGGCGAGCAAGATCTGGGTCACCGATTTCGGACTCGCACAGGTCCAAGCCGCTGATTCGCCGCTGACTCGCAGTGGTGATCCGATGGGGACGCTTCGTTACATGAGTCCCGAACAGGCCTCTGGCAACCGAACTGGGCTCGATCATCGCACCGACATCTATTCACTCGGTGTCACCTTGTACGAATTGCTGACACTGCAACCGGCAATCTCCGGTGAAGGGTATCGTGAGATGCTGAATCGTGTCGCCGAGCACGAACCGCCCTCGCCCAAGTCGGTCGATCCTGCACTTCCAATCGAACTCGACACGATCGTGCGCAAGGCAATTGCCAAGTCCCCTTCCGACCGCTACACAACCGCGAGAGCATTTGCGGAAGACTTGCAAAGTTGGCTGGACGACAAACCGATCAAGGCGAAGCCCCCGACGCCCTGGGAGCGGCTAGCCAAGTGGCGACGTCGAAACAGCGGTCTGGTAGCGGTCGCTAGTGGCCTGCTGCTGCTGGCGACGTTGGCACTATCGGCCACCACCGTGATGATCTGGCGAGAGCAGTGCGCGACTCGAAACGCCTTGGCCAGAGAAACGGAGCAACGACTCTTGGCGGAGCGGAATTTTCAGCAAGCTCGTTCCGCCGTCGATACGTTCAGTAACTTGAGCGAAAGCGAGCTGGCATACCGGCCCGACCTGCAAGATCTTCGTCGAAGCTTTCTGGAAACCTCCCTTGAGTTCTATCGCGATTTTCTCGAAGCCCGTTCGGACGATCCGCAGTTGACGAGTGAGCTCGCCGCAACATCGGACCGCGTGGAGAATCTGGTCGATGAGCTTCGGGTCCTCGACGACGTGGCCCCACTTTTGCAGTTGGATGAACCGGCAATTCAGAGTGAACTGGCGATCACGCCAGAAAGTGCGTCTCGCATCGAGAAGGTCGTGTCGGCGTTGCAAGTCCAACTGCAGACCCTGGCGAATCAGTTTGTCGGTGGTCTGAGCAGTGAGAACGAGGAGATGACGAGCCTCCTTCGCACCTTCGACTCGCTGATCATGGAAGAACTCTCGGAGGCACAATTGAAACGCCTTCGTCAAATCGGACGCCAGCGTCGCTTGCCCTTTACCTTCAAGACCTCCGAGGTGGTTGCAGCCCTTGGCCTGACACGTGATCAGCGTCTCGACATCAATCGAATCATCGTGGAGACGCGTCCCAATCGGGGCGACGGACCGCCGCGAGACGGTGAGCCGCCGCGACGACCGCCGAACGGTTGGCGCGACGATCATCGCGGCCCGCCGCCCGATCGCGACCCGCGTCACCTGTTCGGCTTCGGCCCTGGATTCCCCGAAGGTCCTCGCGGCCCGGGATTCCCCGAAGGTCCTCGCGGCCCGGGATTCCCCGAAGGTCCTCGCGGCCCGGGTCATCCTGGCGGACCAGACGGTGGGCCACCGCCGACACGGGGGGACTTCGATGGACCTCGTCAAGCAAGACCCCCTCGCGAGATGTACCGTTCGGCCGCTACGCAAAATACCGTGCGGCACATTCTGGAAATCCTGACGCCATCGCAACGCGCCAAGTGGGACGAACTGGTGGGTGAGCCGTTCGATCCGCGGCCATGAACAGCTTGGCAAAGCTTCGTTCCCCGCCAGTCCCGCTGTAGGCGAGTCTCTCCGAGACTCGTAAACAAGCAAACGTCGGCCTCGAAGAGACCGTCCTGCGGCTAGGTCGGTCTCGCTGCTGCCGATTCAACAGTGGGAATGGCGTTGAGGGCGGCGATCAGCATTCCGGCGTCGGTGCCGCCACGCGGCCGGTATCGGTAGACCAGTTCCAAGGCGCCGCCACGGCGAGCGGTTTCAGCAGAAACAAGTTCGTGGCTTTCGGTCAGTCGATCAAGGACGGCTTCCCATTCGCCACCCAGGTTCAAACCAACCTTCAACGTCAAACGCCATCGCTTCGCTGCCAACGACTCGGGGTCCTGGCCCGAATCGCTGTCATGCTCCGACGGCGTATTGAACTGGATTGCCAAGGCGACGACGACCAGTCCCAACAAGGCTACCCAATACTGGCCAGCTCCGACTGCCATACCGACCACAACAGCGGCCAGAACGAATGCAACATCGCGTGGCGCTGGAACCGCTGTACGAAATCGAACGATGGAGAGCGCACCAACAAGACTGAAAGCACGAGCGATGTTGTCGCCGATGATCTGAGTTGCCATCGCAATCAGAATACTCATCAACACCAGCGTCAGTGTCAGCGTGTCGGGTGTCTCAGCCGGTCGCTTGCTGCGGGCTAAGAGGGAAACGATCCAACCACAAAGCCAAGACAGGGCCAGTCGTGTGGCAAGCGTGGCAAGCGATTCGTCCACTTCAGCCGTGACACCGTTCAACCAATCAGGCACGAGTGGGCTCCTCGGTGAGTGGCCTTACCAAACAGGGCGAAAGCGAGGAGGTCACCGTCGGCGTGGTGCCTTGGCCATCCCTCCTACCTCGCTCGTGAAAAACTTCCACAGCGGTCCGATACTTCGAGAATCCGGTGGCTGGAATCGGAAACGTCCGTAGAAGTTCCTTGAACAGAGGCGGCATTCGATGATGGAACTTCAATTCCAAAATCTCGGTACCAGCGGCGGTTCGCTCAGAAACCTCCGAGTTGCTGGATTGAGATGAAACATGCCAGCCGTACGAGGGACTCGCATGAAGTTGTGAATCGATCGTCAGGCGAAGGCTCTCGCCACCGAGAACGGCGGTTCGAGCGAAGCGAAGATAATGCACCTGAACGGCCGGCTGCATTTGACGTGCGAGGATGCGTTGTGAAAACCAATCACCACTCCAAGCGGTACCGTCCGAAAGACTCGAGAGACGGTCAAGCACATCCTCCTCGCTCGCCGCGGTGCGAGTCTTGCGAACGACGTTGCCTTTCTTACGTTTGCTCTCGAGCCACAACGTCCGCTCACTTCCATAACGGCGGATCCGATGTTTCGATCGGCCTACGACGCCAGTGCGGTAAAAGAGATCCAGTTCAGCAGTATCGAGATAGAGCGTGTTGACCTCGTAACTGTCGACAAGAGAGTCGTCGCAGTGTTGATCCACCCCGAGGTGTTCGTGCGGCCCAGTGCTTGATCTCGCAAGACAGATTGGCATCGAGCATGTACTTCAGCTCGATGCGTTCATTTTGCGCTGACGAATCCGTCATGGAGCTTTGACCCATTGAAAGCGGAGGCCGACACGCGACATCGGCTTTGGGAAAACGAATGATTCTTGGAATACGCTACTTGGTGGCATTGAGTAGAAAGTCGCGTCGGCCGTCCGCAAATTCCTTGAGGTTCATGCTCCCATGACCGCCGTGGAACTCGGTGGGCTTCGTCGAACTTGAACTCGAATGCGTCGTGTCGACAGCAGCCCGAAACGCCTCGTAGGTACCAAGCTTGCGCGTCTCCGCCTTGACCGCCGAGTCAATCAGTTCGGCTTGCGAAGCAACGAACGGTCCGAGCCGATTCCAGTCGAGTGACGTTTCAGCAAGGGTGCGAACGTTGCTGAGATATCGTTCACGGTACTCGGGAACAGCCAAGACCTTGCTTCGCAGCGGCTTGCTGGAGTCATCCATACCGATCAAAGGATCAAGCGCAAGAGGTGAACTTGCCTGGGGTCGCTCACGGTCCAGGCCATCCGGACCACCAGGTCCAGGTCCAGGTCCAGGTCCTCGGCCGCGTCCAGTCGGTTCACCCCTTTCAGCAGGGCCACCTGGTCCTCGTCCACCGGGTCCACCATCAGGGCCTCGTCCACCGGGGCCTCGTCCACCGGGGCCTCGTGCACCGGGTCCACCATCAGGGCCTCGTCCACCGGGAGCTCGGCCACCGGGTCCACCAGGTCCACCGGCACCTCGAAACGCTTCGTTCATGTCATGCGGTACGAAGTGAAATCGATCATGCTCATCCAGGTAGATGCTGTAATCACTTGCCCGAACCCAATAACCATCGGAATTGATCAGTCCGTTGTCGAGTGCTAGGAACCACAACAGCTCGTCCACATCCACCATGGGCTCAAGGGCTGCAGGCAGCTCGCTGGTCGGTGTTTGATCGAGCACTCGGCACAGCTCCATGAGCTTGGCAACGGCCTTCTTTCCGCCAGACTTTTGCTCATAGGGGTATTCATAGTCGGCAGGATCGTCGCCCCGGTAGTCGAGTCCACCACCACCTCGCGGCGAACCACTGACCTTCCAACGCGCCCCCTTATCGGTTTCGTAGTTCTCTTTCAGAAAGTCTTTGTTGAATTGTTGAGCATTGGTGTAGACACCCCAATTTTCACCATTGATCACCACGCGAACGAAGTTGGCCTTCGGCGCCGGAAGGTATTGCCGAGCAATGTGGGAGTACAGGACCGAGCTCATCATTGACTCGTCGCCGCTACCGTTGAGCAAGTTCAATGTCTTGTATCCAAGCAATCGCTGATCACTGTCGGCCATGTCGACCGACACATTCAGCGACCGCTTGTAGCCCGCAGGAACCATGCCGTAAGAAGACATGCCGCGAAAATGAATGCCACAGTTCTCGAAGCTCTTGCCATCGACCGTCACCGTCGCCGGGACGTCGATATCCGTCCCATGAAAGTCTTCGAGTTCGGCTTCCCAGTCTTCATTCTTGAAGTCGATGAAGATCGTTCGTAGCACGCTGTTGTCATAGAGCTCGGCCTGCTGTGGCGGTACGGAAGATTTCTCAACCCGTTCACCCTCCGTCGCTTGCGGTCGGTCGCGTCCCATGCCCGGCGGCCCGAAGCCGGGAGGCCCCATTCCCGGAGGCCCAAAGCCGGGAGGCGGACCAAAGCCGGGTGGAGGACCGAATCCTGGCGGCGGAGGGCCGAAGCCAGGCCCGCGTCCCTCAGGCCCCCGTCCCTCAGGCCCCCGTCCACCGGGACCACGTCCACCGGGACCACGTCCACCGGGTCCACGTCCGCCGGGTCCACGCTGTGGTGCCGGGTTCTCCTTGATGTAGTCTCGCGCCTGCTGGCGTTCCTCGTCATTGAGCCAACCATTTTCGTCGGCGTCAAACTGCTTCAGTAGCTCTCGCTCCTCAGCTCCCGGACCGCCGGGGCCACCACCTCCGGGGCCAAACCCGGGCGGCTGCGCGTGAGCGAAACCAATGGAGCCAAAAAGCATCACGAGCGTCGCCAGGCCCGCGAGTAACGCAGGGAACACGAACTTCGCACCATCAAAACGTCGGAACATAGGGCAACCTAGAGATTGATTGAATCGTCAACATGACCAGCCTTCGCTGAAGAGTTGGTTGCGATCTCTTGCCCAACCCGCCGCAGGAAATGTGAAGAAATCGTGACCAATTGGGCCTCGAGGTGAAGAGGGATACGCAGAGGCGCGGAGACGCAGGGACGCTGAGAAGGGCGCAAGAAAGCACAAGAAAGGCACAAGAAAGGGACAGGCAAGAAGCTAAAGCGGGGCAAACGAGAAGAATGCGTCAAAAGGCAAGGCTAAGCAGCATCAAGCAGGGGGATCAAGAAGAACGACTGGGGCTTATCCGATTTGCCTGCCATTCCTTGCGTCTCTGCGCCTCCCCGCCTCTGCGCATCCTTCTTTCTCAACGCATTCTACCCATCCGCCCCTCCCCTACTTCAAGCCTGTCCCCTTTTGGTGATCGCTGAGCGCGTGACATCGCGTGGCCGATCGGTCCTTTTAGAGAGGAGAGGCACTGCCTCTCGGCCCGCTTCGACGCTTCTCTTCTCCTTTACAAGGGCTTCCCCGATGACGCTGACCCATCTCCTCCACACCTCTCTCAGCTCCGTCCAGCAAATTCAGCGCTACCTGCGGCAACGGATCCGCCGTGATTCAGCACGCCGACCAACCGGCCGGCGAACAAGACGACTGCGCGGCGAGAACCTGGAAACACGTCGACTCTTGGCTGCCGATTTCGATGGCTTTCGGCACAACCTGTTCGACGCCGAGGATGTCAACGACGATGGAGAGGTGTCCGCTGTCGACGCCCTGGTGATCATCAACGCGATGAATCGCAACCGCACTGGTGAGTCCGAAATGTTCACCGACGTCAATGATGACGGTGAGCAAACCGCCCTCGATGCACTTCGCGTCATCAATCGGCTCAACCGCGACCGCGGCCCCCTCAGCGGCAGAACTAGCCAAATCGGCGACACCAATCCAGGCAGCCTCGAAACCATTCCAGCTTTGCCGGATGAGATTCGCTCCGTCGATGGTATTGGCAACAATCTCAATCATCCAGAATGGGGCAGCACCGATGAAGCTTTGCTGCGAATTGCAGAAGCCGATTATGGCGATGGTATCTCCCTCCCTGGGGGCGCGGCTCGGCCAAGTGCTCGCGAGATTAGCAACGTCCTTTCGGCTGTTGAAGACGAGGGAACCAAGAGTGAACGCGGTCTTTCTGCCTTCCTGTACGTCTGGGGACAATTCATTGACCACGACATCGACTTGACCCACTCTCAGGACGACGGGGAATGGTTCGACATCGCTGTACCCGAGGGAGATCCCTTCTTCGATCCGAATGGAACGGGTGATGTCGTGATTCCGCTGACCCGTTCTGAATTCGACGAGACCACGGGGACTTCGGTCGACAATCCACGGCAGCAAACCAGCAGCATCACCGCCTATCTGGACGGATCCCAGGTCTATGGAAGTGACCAGGCGACCGCCGACAGCCTGCGAACTTTCGAGGGGGGACGATTGACGATCAGCGATGATGGCCTGCTGCCCCTCGATGAGTCTGGGCAGGTGATTGCCGGCGACATACGTGCAAGCGAGAACATTTCGTTAACGTCGATCCAAACACTCTTTGTTCGTGAACACAATCGACTCGCCAACAAGATCGCCTCGGATGATCCTAACCTCACTGACGAGCAGATCTATCAGCAGGCCCGCGCCATCGTGATCGCAGAGATTCAATCGATCACCTACAACGAATTCCTGCCGGCCCTGCTCGGCGAGCGAGCGATCTCGCGTTACAAGGGATACGATTCGACCGTCAATCCCACGATTGCCAATGAGTTCTCGACCGCGGCTTTCCGATTCGGTCACAGTACGCTCAACGACGACATCGAGTTTTTCGACAACGATGGTCGAGCTTTGCGAGAGGAGATTGAGTTGAAGGACGCATTCTTCAATTCGCTACTGCTCGAGGAGACTGGTATCGACTCGATTTTGAAGTACGACGCTTCGTCACAGGCACAAGAGATCGACTTGGAAGTCGTCGACAGCTTACGCAATTTCCTGTTCGGGCCGCCCGGAGCAGGTGGACTGGACCTCGTTTCGATGAACATTCAACGGGGTCGCGATCATGGACTCAATGACTACAACACAACGCGCGTAGCCTACGGACTCAACCCAGTCGAATCGTTCGCGGAGATCACGAGCAACGTCGACCTACAAGAGAAACTTGAATCGCTCTACGGCGAGGTTGACAATATCGATCTGTGGGTTGGCTTGATGGCCGAGGATCACGTTCGTGGTGCCTCGGTCGGCGAGCTGACTCAGACGATCATCGCGGACCAGTTCGAGCGAGTTCGTGATGGCGATCGCTTCTACTACGAGAACCTTCTCGAAGGCCAGGAATTGCGCGCCATCGATCGCACCACGTTGGCCGACGTGATTGAGCGGAACACGACCGTCGAAGGCCTGCAAGAGAACGTCTTCCTGATGCGAGCCGAAGTGCGCGGAACCGTGATCGCTGCCGCCCTGCCACAAGCTAGATCCGAACGCGGCCCCCGTCGCGGCGCACCGCTTCAGGGGCGACCAGAAGGGGCGGCAGGGCTAACGGTCGAACTGCTTGACGACGCCGGCGAAGTCATCGACACCACCGTGACAGATCAACGGGGCAACTATCGCTTCCGGTCCTTCGCGGAGACTGGCGACTATCAAATCCGTCTCGCGGAGACCGGTGAAACGCTGGACCTCTTGATCTCCAACGGAAGCACACGCCTGCGGGGACTGGACTTCGAAGTCTGAGCACCCGACTTTGTGAACCCGACTTTGTGAACCCGATGCTGAGTCCCCGACGCCGTGAACCTGAAGCCGTCACCGTGCGCCGATCACGGGTCGTGGGGGGCTATCCATCGCCCTTTCAAATCTACCGTGGCCCAGAACTCTTCCATGTCCCAGAACTCATCCAGGCAACATGTTCCAAGATTGAACCTGGTAACTTCCTTGCTGAAGGAAAAAAACGAGACGCGAATATCACTTCAACGATGAGGAAAACACCAAGCCTCTCCTACTTTTCGCCGCCCGCTTGAGTTGGCTCGAGCACTTGCATGACCGCAAAGAACGCTGGCTTTGCTTGGCGTTGCCGATCGAACAGCAGGGGATAGTTGGTGCGACTCCAGGGAAAGTAGTTCAACCAACTCTGGCCGTCATGCAGATTCCAGAATGAAACCCGGGCCACGACATCCTGATACTCCAGAAATAGCCTGAACAGATCGGCATACTCTTCAGCCTGTTGCTTCAATATCTGCGGAGGACATCCTTCCTTGTAAGGGTCAAACGAACTGAGCTCGTCACGGTACTTGCCATCCTCTGCCCACCACTTCCCTCGAGTCACCACATCAATATCGAGCTCCGAGATCACGACCTTCATATCCAACTCCCGCAACTGATCAAACAGGATACGCAAGTCTTCCAAAGGTATATCGCCGAACTCGAAATGCCCCTGCATTCCAAAGGCATCCACCGGGGCTCCCTGCTCCTTGAGCGACCTGAGCAGGCGAATCAACTTCTCACGCTTCCCGGGCTTGAAGCAGTTGTAGTCGTTGTAGATCAGCAGCGCCTCGGGGTCCGCGGCTCTCGCGAATTCAAAAGCTTTGACGAGAAAGGTTTCACCGGTCGCTCGCGTGTAGATCGAGTCACGCAAGTAATCGCCATCGGAATCCGCCAACGCCTCGTTGGCGACGTCCCACATCGTCACTGAATCGGCGTAACGCCCGACCACCGTATCGATGTGCTCCCGAATCCGCTCGACAAGTTTCTCTGCCCCAACGGGCTGATCCCCATCCTTCATCATCCACTCGCTGGTTCGATCATCCTTTGCCCAAACCAAGCAGTGCCCCACCGTCGCAAGCTGATGTTCCCTCGCAAAATCCATGAACGCATCGGTCGCATCAAAGCTGAACTCACCCTCCCGTGGCTGAATTCCCTGAGGCTTCATGCAGTTCTCAGGGGTGAGGATCTGAAAGTGCTTCTTGATCAGTTCGGCATCCTCTGGGTTTCCGAGGATCGCATGGCTGACACCCACGCCGATCGCAAAACGCCCGGCAGCGGCCTCGGCTAGAGAAGCCTTCCCAGCGGTTCCTGGTTCCTCCGACACCGCAGGGACCTTCCAAGCGAACCCTTGGGCAAACATGATTACAATGGCAGAGGCTGAGAACCAGAATCGTGACATCAAGCATCTCCGGGTCGAGGACAAGTGAGGGAGCAGCGAAGGAGCAGTGAAGGAGCCAGAGGCATGACCACAAAATGTAGCCAGTTTTGGCTGAGCCTCAACATCTTTCGCTCCCTCCGATGGCAGGATCATCACACCTCGATGGGAAAATGTGACCAGCCTTGCGGAGGCTTCAAGACGTGGACCGACGCGTTCACGGCTCCAAGGGAATTCGTCACCCTCCCTGTGGCGGATTCGTTCGACGCCTGTGTTTTGATGCTCAAGCGTTCTATGGAATCCATTCTCAGCGATCTCGCAACAGCAGACGCATTCATCAATCGGAAATCGCACCAGGAAACGGACACCATGCTGAACTCGAGTGGATCATCACAAACGGAGAACCTCTCCGAAAAGGGCTCTGCCCCTCTCCGGCGAGGACCAAAAGGCATTGAAATCGACTCGCCTCCAAAGGGTCAGCCCCCTTTTCCGATGGGCTCCAAACCGGGGCGTTTCGGGAAGCGGTTGCTCGCTCGGCTCGCGGTCCTGGGCGTCGCCTGTGTCGTCAGCCAACACGCGCTAGGAGCCGATGCCGAACCGTCGCAGCCAATCTTTGAGGACGGCGAGGCTCAGGTCGTCAAGGCCTTCGAGGATTCTGCCTACTGGATCCGCGAAGATCTGTGGGTCGAAACCGAATTTGATTCGGATGGTGATGGCAGCCCTGACCGAATGCACGTCAGCGTCACTCGACCACGACAAACCGAAAGCGAAGGGCTGAAGCTACCGGCGATCTACATTTCAAGTCCCTACTTCGCGGGAACGGGCCCCAACGAAACCGAATACTTTTGGGATGCACGACAAGAACTCGGTGTCGAACCCAAGCCGCGAAAAGAGTATCCGTCGGTTCAAACCAAGGGGATGCGGCCAATCATCTCCAAGTCACACACGGAGACTTGGTTACCACGCGGCTACGTCATCGTTCACTCCTCGTCACCCGGAACCGGTTTGTCGCAGGGCTGTCCAACGATCGGAGGCGACAATGAATCGCTCGCACCCAAGGCTGTGATCGATTGGCTCTGTGGTCGTGCCAAAGGCTTCACGACCGTCGATGGATCGGACCCGGTCGTCGCCAGCTGGTGTACCGGAAAGGTCGGCATGACGGGGACTTCCTTCAACGGCACGCTCGCGCTGGCTGCTGCCACCACGGGCGTCGACGGTCTGGAGGCGATCATCCCAATTGCTCCCAACACCTCGTACTATCACTACTACAGATCGAACGGCCTGATTCGTCATCCATTCGGTTACCTGGGTGAAGACATTGACTACCTGTATGACTACGTTCACAGCGGTCCCGAAGGTCGACGCGCACACTGCGACTGCGCAGTACGCGATGAGGAGATGTTGAAGCAGTTCGATCGGGTCAACGGCGACTACAACGACTTTTGGGCCGGCCGAGACTATCTGAATGACATTGGCCCGGTGAAGGCCGCCGTGCTCATGGCGCACGCCTTCAATGACTGGAACGTGGTTCCCGAACACAGCGTGCGAATTCATGAGGCGCTCAAAGGCAATGGCGTTCCGCTTCAGGCCTTCTTTCACCAGGGGGGTCACGGCGGTCCGCCTCCGATCAAATTGATGAATCGTTGGTTCACGCGATATCTGCACGGGATCGAGAATGGCGTGGAGCAGGATCCGCGAGCCTGGATTGTCCGTGAAGATGCCAAACAGGATGAACCCACCCCTTACGAGGATTACCCCAACCCGGCAGCCCAGGAGGTGACGTTGTATGTCAGCCCCGGCGCACCGGAGTTTGGTTCGCTGACACTCGAGCGATCATCGCAGCCATCGAACGAAACGCTCGTCGATAACTTTTCATTCAGCGGAGCTGCACTGGCTCAAGCGGATTGGACGCGACATCGGCTGCTCTACGTTTCGCCGGTGCTCTCCAAACCGATTCACCTATCGGGGACCCCTCGTATTTCACTGCGACTTGCCAGCAGCAAGCCAGCGGCAAACCTTTCGGTCTGGTTGGTTTCACTGCCATGGAACGATTCGAAGAACGCCAAGATCACCGACAATGTGATCACACGAGGCTGGGCAGACCCTCAGAACCATCATTCGTTAACCGAAAGCGAACCGCTTGTCCCTGGCAAGTTCTATGACCTGTCCTTTGACCTTCAACCCGATGATCAAGTCATTCCTGAAGGCCAGCAGCTCGGGCTAATGATCTTTTCGAGCGACCGTGATTTCACCCTGCGACCGACACCCGGAACGGAACTGACCGTGGACCTCGCGCAGACGCAGCTGTCCCTCCCCATCGTTGGAGGCGAAGCCAACTTGGCCGAGTCCTTCAAGCAGGCCGATGCGGATCGTTGAGGAAGTGCAGGAACAATAGTGCATCGAGTCGGGGAGATGCCAAGTCGCAGGCAAGATTCAGACCTCGTTCCTTGCGACTCAGCGTCTCCCCGACTCTGCGTAAACGTTCATTCCATGCTACTTCGTCAGCGGCACAAATTCCAACTCACCATCGACGTCCGACTCGCTCGTCGCAGCCTCAAGCTTTGAAGGGTCCGATTCGACAAGAGCTGGCTCGACGAAGCCATTCGACTGAGTCAAGTCGTCCTCGGCCGGCGTCCAACCGACACTCCCCGGCGGAATCATTGGGTTCTGCACCATGGGCATTGATTTTGTTGTCAGCATTTCGGGATACCGACACGCTTGGTTGCAACCGACGCATCGCTTGCATGGACGACTTGCCCGCCAGAACATCAGTTCATCCAAGCATGACCGCGAGGCCACGAAGACGCGGTCGCCCGGTTGCAGTTGGTAGTTGGTTGCCGTGTTGCCCATTTGAACGATCTCGCGGTAACACACCGGCAAAGTCACGCGGCACTCACAGGGATCGGACGGCCGAGCCAACAAGATCTGACAGGGGTTGGCGCTGCCAGTGAGTCCGCCCGCGGCAACGATGGCATCCAGCACCGTTTCGTATCCCGACAATGGATAGGCTCCCGGCGCGTTGACCTCGCCCAGCACGTAGAAGCGATGGACCGGCTCGAGCAGGCGGACGTTGATGGAAACAGCGTTGCAGTCCTCCGACAACCAAGACGAACTGCTCGGTACCTCATTCTCCTCGGCCGCCCCTGGTTGGCACGAGGCGCGCTGCACACGCATCTGGTGGAGAATCTGCTGCTCGATCAGCGATTCGGCTTGCTCCAGATTGCGGCCGGCAACAATCGTTCGACCATAGGGCCCCAGGTCAACGGTACCGTCCGCCATGACCAGCTGATCCGCCGGCAGTCTCAGGTCCCGTTCCAGGTACTCCGGTTCGATCAACAAAGAATCGCCAGGTTGCAAAACGTGTGGCGGCCTGACCGTTTTGGCGTTCTCGCGAGCGATTCCGACGGGAACGCGTGAGGCATCCAACACTGCCTTCGATTCTTTCGTCATGACCGCGCCAGACGGATAGAGCGACAACCCAAGGGTGCTGCACCCGCTGGAAACGAGTAACAGTAATCCAACGATCGCTGCGCCGGTGCCGCGGTAAGTCATTTGGTTCATTGCTTCGCCTCTTGCGGTGGAATCCATTCCACAATCACAATCGGCTCAACAGGCATCGACGGCGTGGCTATCGTGCGCTCTCGAATCAATTGGAGAAATCGATACGACCCGCACTCAATCAACCGAAGTCAATCACCCGCAGCTGTTTACCAGGTTCCCACATCCAGGCCGTCGATCGCCCCGGCTGTGATGCCCGTCAGGATCAAACGCTGGCCCTCACGAAGGAGAAAGCGGGCTGCTTCTTCACGAAACGTTTCCACCGGCTGCAGACGAACGATGGGGCTTTGAACGGTCCCCATCACGCGAACCACCAGAGTCCGATCTCGGAGTAGCTCCGTGATGTCCAGAATCGCGGAGGCGGGAAGCAGGGAACGCAGTGCGTACTCTTGCGCCAGACGAGCGAAATTTGCGGCGATATCACTGTAGTCGCCGGTTGCAACCAGAGCGTTCAAGTCCATGCGCTTGCTGCGAAGAAAGATTCTTCCATCTGCTTGAACGAGTGCGGATTCAGATCCCAACCAGAAGTTGTCGATCACGAGCACGCCATTGCCAATCACCCCGATCGCCTCGCCGACATCAAATGTTTGTGTCGCCAAGGAAACGGGACCAAGGAATCGCGACACACCGATCAGGCCTGGCACCCCGGCACCCCTCGTCTCGCCAAGTCGAAAATTGAATCGGCCCGCGAGGTCGTCCACGGTTCGAATCGACTTCCCGGAAAGTGAGAGATCCCCGGTGATCTCACCATGCGCAAGAGAGCTGGATTGTCCAAGCTGGGTCGTTAGGCGCAAGAAGTCAACGCGTCGCGTTTGCCAACGACTGACCAGATCGACCCCCCTGCCGCCTCGCCGTGACGAGGCGAGCGAAAGCTCACCCTCGACCTGCCCTCCACCAACGCTCGCCCGAACCGAGGGAAATCGCAGCGTCCACCTTCTCGTCCCGATGTCTGCATCGACGGCCAGTCCACTGTGCGCCGAGCCCAGTGGTAGGTCGTACACCACCAGTTCCCGTCCCTCGACACTGCCACGAATCCGAACCGCCTCATGATGACCGGCAATCGTAGCCGTTCCCGACGCTTTTCCCTGATAATCCTCGGCAAAGTCGCCTAGAAACCAAAGCCCCTCGCGGAGACCAATCCGACTGCCGGCAAGTCGCAGATCGGCACGAGGATGGAACGCCTGCTCTCGATCGATCAGATGGATCCGACCGTGAACCCTTGCAGTGCCACCCGAGTAGTCGCCAACCAACGAATCGACGAAGAAAACATCTCGCTCGAGCTTGCCTTGAAGTGCGATTCGACGCGAGAGAAGCTGGGAGCGATGACTCAAGCGTGTCAGCTGCAAGGAAATGTCGGCATCAGGAAGGACGCGCGACTGAGTTCGCTTCAAGTCGAGTGACGGCACGTTCACAACGCCCGTTACCAAGCCATCCAATTCCGGTCTCTCTCTGGTGACAACACTCGCAAGCGATCGCAGCGAGACCCTGTCAAAGCCAATTTGTGTCAAGCCAAAACGTTTCACAACGTCCGACCAGCGATCTTGAGCCTGCATGTTCGCGATCGTGTTGACCTGAACCGTACCGCCAAACACTTCTCCGTCGGCTTTGAACGAAATGTCACCCTCCTGCGCTGACAACTGCACCTTGAGTTGGCCAATTGCTTCTTCCCCGAGCGTGATGTCGCTGAGTGTCAGGACGCCCGTCCCTTGATGCTGGAAAGGTCGGTCCATTGCCTCCATCGGGACTTGCCAATCGATTTCACCAGAGAAGGACGCGGCAATATTCGGCCTCAACGCCAAACCGATCGGCAAGATGATCGAAGGACGAATGCCCTCGAACTGAATGTCGGTTTCCAGGACTCCGGTGCCAACGAGCGGAATCCTCGCCGCTCCCGTCAATCGCCCACTGAACAGTTCGGCCTCGATCCGATCAATCGTCAAGGTTCGTTCACTGATGACATACTCGGATTGAAACTGTTTGAATTTGAAAGTCTCTGGCAGTCTGGCAAGGTCGCGTCTCGGTGTCACGGAGAGCTGCGCTGGCGTGAGCAGGAGGTCGTGCTCGAATGTGCCCAAGTCGACGCCGAGAACGATCAGACGGGGTGATGCGAACGAAGCGCGAAGGTCCCAGGTCGACTGATCGATCTTTTCGTTGAGACGTCCCTGGCCAACCGCGCGGAAGTCGACCTTTCCATTGACGAGACTGCTTTCGCCACCGGTCTCTGTCGGCAAAAAGATCGCAACGGCCGCGCCGACGGGAACATCATCACCAGCCAGCTCAAACTCAAAACTGCCTGCACCGTCCAAGGGCACCGTCGCCCGGCCCAACAATCGAATCGTGGTTTGCCGTTCATCCGAGGAGGTCGCGCTCAGCGAAAAGGATTCGAGTGCCAGTTCGCCATCAGCAATGGTCACCCGATCCACGACAAAATTGGCGGGTGGCAGGTCAGCGAGCACCAGCCCATTGCCGCTCAGCTTCCCCTCCAGTTCGTAGGCTTCGATGTTGCTGACGGACGCAAGCGGAACACGAAAGCTGACCTCGCCTGAGACTTCGCCGCCCTGTGGAAGTGAGGCCGCTGGTCGTTTCGAAAACTTGGAGAACACACGGGAGATCGGGGCTACCGATAGCTTTTCGATCTGCAGCTCTGCACGCAGATCTCCGCGCGGAACCAATTCCAAACTGCCTTGGCCGTTGATCTCACCGTAGCGGTTGCCCAGGTTCTTTTCGAGCGATGCGTCGACAATGGCTGCATCTTCGAAGGCCTTGTCGATCACCAAAGAATGTAGATTCTCAAGGGTGGCCACTCCATTTCGATAGACGACCGATGTCTGGAGGTCCTTGAACTGAACACCGTCGACGCTCAGGTTGGGGCTCGTCAAGGTGCCGTCGAAGCGGTAGGCCGCCCCGTTGCGTAGTGATGTCAGGGGAACACCGACCTTGAACTGGATCGTAACGGTGCCACGGAGATCCAGTCCGGTATCAATGCCGATCAACGCGAGATGACGCGAAAAGGTGGCGACGTCGATGTCCTGGAACGACCAGTTGGTTGTCCAGTAACGCTCCCGTCGAAGCGGCTGATTGGCTGCGGGCGCCTTGGCCTCCTCTCTCGGCGGAGCCTGTGCCGCAGCCTCGCCCACCCAGGCGATCGCGACGATCAGAAACGCCCCCAGGCGGGCTGCGGTACTCGATACGGAGAATCGGCAGTCTTGCATACGATCGGTTTGTCGCTGGCTAGGAAAGCGATGGTGACTCAAAGAGCGCGTGAAACTGAATTCCGAACCAAGGCGCTCCTTCTGCAGACTACCTAAGTATCTCGCTCCAACGCTAATCGAATTTTTGCCATTTTTTGGAATCGTAAGCGACAGGTCCACCGAGCGTGACGGTCAGCCTGGGACCACCGTAGGCGAGTCTCTCCGAGACGCGTAAGAAATGCAGCAAAGCTGCAAATGTCCGACTTGGAAATGAGGACCTACTTTCAGTTGGTTCCGATTGGAAGCGTTCGCGCCGTATCTTCCAGCCGCGACCGAGGGCTTTGTGGATGAGTTGCTCTCGGCAGACGAGTCTGGTCTGCTATTTGAATGAAGCGACTCAAGTTCCTCCGTGAGACACAGCCGGGCAAGTTTGCCTATCCGATTCTGACCGTGCTGCTCGTGATGTGGCTGGTTCAGATCGTGGACACGATCCTTCCCATCGACCTCAATCGATTTGGGTTGCTGCCTCGGACCTTCCGCGGACTCATCGGGATTGTCTCGATGCCGTTTCTGCACGCGAGCTTTGCTCACCTGGCAGCGAACACGGTGCCGCTGGCGATTCTGATGGCATTGACCCTTTCATCACGAAATCGGGCTTGGCCAGTCATTGTTGCCATCGTCCTTCTCAACGGGGTGCTGTTGTGGCTGTTCGGCCGCCCTGCTGTCCATGTGGGAGCCAGCGGTCTGGTCTTTGGACTGATCGCCTACTTGATCACGGTGGGGATTCGCGAGAAGGAGTTCCTTTCGATCGCGATTGCCTTGTTCGTGGGGATCGTGTTTGGTGCCACGCTACTCAGCGGCGTGATTCCCAGTTTCGGCACTTCAATTTCCTGGGATGGTCACCTGACCGGCGCAATCAGTGGTCTCCTGGTCGCCATCGGGACATCACGCCGAGCGGCACTTTGATCCCGACGATAGCATGTGATGAGGCGCACGACGATGAGCTCGGAAAAGGAGAAAATGCTGGCGGGCGAACTGTACGATGCATTGGATCCCGAGCTGGCTGGTCAGCGACTGCGGGCTCGAGAGTTGTTCCATCAGCTGAACATCAGCCCGCCAGGTGACGAAGCAACGCGACGGAAGATACTCACCAAGCTGTTTGCTGCGGGGGGCGAATCGGTTTGGCTCGAGCCACCGTTTCGCTGCGACTATGGATCGAATATCTATCTTGGTGACAAGGTTTATTTCAATTTCGGCTGTGTGATCCTGGACGTTTGTGAAGTCCACATTGGCGACCACGTGTTCATCGCACCCGGGGTGCACATCTATGCGGCGAGCCATCCTCTTGAGGCAGAACTGCGTCGCACGCAGGAATTTGGGCAACCCGTCTCGATCGGAAATGATGTCTGGATTGGTGGCGCGGCGATCATCTGTCCTGGTGTAACGCTCGGCGATCGCTCGGTGATCGGTGCTGGCAGTGTCGTCACCAGAGACGTGCCCTGCGACGTGGTGGTCGCCGGCAATCCAGCCCGAGTCGTTCGGCAAATCGAGAACTAGCTACTCAAACTGAGCGGTTGTTTAAAGTAGCGCGACTCTCTGAGTCGTAAATCGTCAAGAGAATCGACTCGGAGAGTCGTGCTACTTTGGTGTCCAGCTGAAAAAGGGGTCAGGCACCAATAGTGCGCAGCACCCTCCGGGCCGCTTGCGGCTATTGGTGCCTGACCCCTTTTTCAGCTTGCGCACTATTGGTGCCTGCTGGTCGGCGAAAGCCATGCTTTTCGCTACACTGCGGGGATGAATAAACGACTCACGAGAATCAGCAAGTATCTGGCATTCATCCTTCGCCACGGATCCGAATCGATCGGCATGAAACTGGATCCGGAAGGTTGGTTGCCCCTCGAGGAACTGATCAGCAAGGCCAACGCATCGGGCAAGTCGATCACGCTTGACCAGGTCCGCGAAGTCGTCGCTCAGAGCGAAGCACAGCGATTCGAGATTGACCCCGATGGGCTACGAATTCGGTCGATTCCAACGGGGCAAGCTGGGGCATGACGTTACAAGCGGTTGCGATTCCACCCTCCATCAAGGCGATTTCCCACTCACCGCAAGCGATCGAATTGATTGATCAGGCTTACGAACGGATTGAGGCGTTCATGTTGGCCGACCAATCGGTGATAGAGAATTTCGTGAACTGTGATTTTCACCTGCTCGATCAAGCCCTCAGCTGGATCCAGCAAAATCATCTGGTGACTGGCAATCGCTTCTGTGAGCTCGGCAGCGGTTTTGGCGTGGCCACGATGTTGGCGGCGATCCGAGACATGGAAGCTGTCGGGATTGAGATCGAGCCCTCGCTTGTTGAACAAGCGAGTGATCTCGCTAGTGACCTTGGGGTAACCGCGGATTTTTATTGTGGGAGCTTCCTACCCCGCGGGGTTCCGGGATTCGAGGATCTGGCGGCCGATGTCAAGAACGTCGACACGACCTTGGGGGACGTCTTCCAGGAGATCGGCCTTTCCATGAACGACTTTGACCTCTTCTTCGCCTTCCCGTGGCCCGGTGAGCACACATTCTTTGAGGCGGTCTTCCAGGCCTGCGCCGCCGACGGCGCGCTGTTGCTGACCTATCGAGGCAGAGAGGGAATGAACCTCGTTCGCAAAATTGCCACTTGAACAAACGGTCCGGCTTGCGAAGTCAGCCAGCGTTCTACTGAGGTTGGTAGTCGCTCCACATCCAGACAAGCGTGTCGGCGAGTGTGGCTTCAAACACTTTGCGATCGCAATGCTTGGTCCCACGACTGAAGACGTAGCGATAATCGTAGCCCATGGCCTTCAAAGCCGCTGCGGTGCGTTCGTTGGCCATCACCCAATTGTGATACGTCTCTTCCGGGTCCTTCGCTCGCAGATCATTCTCGGACACATGTGTGAAAATTCGTAGCGGCTTCTTCTCACTATTTTCGATCAACTTCATGTTGGAGTGATACTCCCATGCTCCGAGCGGGTAGTCCGCTTCCTCGGGCGCGTCATCATCCTGTTGATCGACGAAGGTACCGGAGTACGTGATGAGCCGACGAAAAAGATCAGGTCGAAACCATCCCATCGTCAAAGCAGCCGCACCCCCGCTGCTGCAGCCGATTACCGCCTTGCCCCAAGGATCATCGGTGAAGGCGATATTCGGGTAGGCCGCCTTGATTTCAGGATCGTTCAAGACAGCCGGCAAGACCTCGTCATTGATGAACCGCGCCAGCCGGTCCGACATCGTGTCGTACTCGAGCCCTCGCTCGCTTCCCTTGCTATCGTCGCCCCCATTTTCCACGCCGATGACAATGAACGGGGGAAGCTGTCGACTTGGGTCCTTCGAGATCGTCAGGTTGTCGAGCGCATTGCGAACAAGATCCATGCGACTGGGAGCATCATGCATCACCAGGATCGGCGCTTGATCGCCATCACGATACTGAGCCGGGACATACACAAAGATCTTGCGGGCTTCACGAACGGGCTTGCGCGGATCGAGCGTGGCATCGTCACCCCGAAAAATCTTGCTGTCCGCCAGCGGCATCAAGAACTCGAACGACTTCCCCTTGGGGTTTCCCTGATCCGTCAAGTCGGGATCGATGGAGTAATCGGGTCCCACCACGAAGTTCCCGTTGCCCATTGCAGCGGCCGTTTCACTCGTTGACTCCTGGCACGAACCAATGTTCCCCGCGAGAGCGAGCGGGACGAACGCGAGGGCAACTCGTTGAATTGACTTCCAGAACATCTCAGCTCCAAGGGGGTTGAAGTAGGTAGACCAGCCTGGCGGCAACGAGGCCGGATCACGGGACTCGAAGCCCAGCGATCAACTGGCGATCAACTAGCGGAATCGTCATTCGGGTTCTTCAATCTGACCAACAACCACTGCTCGGTTTTGTCTTGACCGAACTGAATGATGCAGGGCGCCTCGTCCTTGGTCAGATTGTACAAGCCCGTTTCAACAATATCCTTGGTGTTGCTTCCGACCGTGAACGCGACACGTTGCGTCTTCTTGTCGACGGAGCCTTGGACCACCTGGTTCTTGTTGGTCGCGGTGTCGGTGTAATTGCCCCGAATGACCCCTTGTTTGTCCACAGCAAGCTGGATCGTGACATCGGACTTGGTTTGGTCCGGTTTGCACAAGGCAAAGACGCCGAGCGGAAGCCACTGGCTATCGTCCGACGCGGGAGCCTGAGTGCTGGTAGACGCGGGAGCCTGAGCCCCGGCCGAAGCGAGGCTGACCGCCTGATCGTAATAGGCTTGGCTAGTGCCCGCGTCTTCGCCGTTGACGTACACACTGCCTCCTTGATAGGTCACGTTGTTGCCATAGTCGTAATAGATGGGGGCTACAGCCGGAACACCGCAATAGGCGATCGCACTGTCCCAAGTTGCTGCGTGCCAGGCTGTACTCGCCCCCCAACCGGCAGCGAACCAGGCTCCGGGGTAGCGAGTATTCCAATCACGACCATACATGTCCCAGTGGTCAAAACCACCTCGCACGGCAGTGGCAGTCGAGTATCGAGCTGACGGGGAGACACGGTTGAAACCGTTGACGTTGACATTGTTCACGTTATTCACGTTCACGCGGTTTCCAACGTTGGTGCGATCGAAGTTGTTCACTTGATTGCCGATGTTGGTACGATCGACGTTGTTGGCGCGGTTGCCGATGTTGCTGCGATCGACGTTATTGCCGCGGTCGCCGATGTTGCTGCGATCGACGTTGTTCGCTCGGTCGCCGGCGTTATTGCGATCGACGTTGTTGCCTCGGTCGCCAGCTCCAGATCCAAGCTGATGCAAACCACCATCAGATGGTAGTCCCAGGAAGTTGTTGAGCTGGCCTCGGCTTGCCGACGAGAATCGATCCCCGCCAAGTCCGCCAGCACCACCCACTCCGCCAGCACCACCGACTCCCCGACCCGCGCCGCCAAGCCCACCCGCGCCGCCGAGTCCACCCGCGCCGCCAAGTCCGCCCGCGCCGCCAAGCCCGCCACCGAGTCCGCCGCCGCCGAGTCCACCGCCGCCGAGTCCACCGCCGCCTAGTCCACCGCCGCCTAGTCCGCCGCCGCCGAGTCCACCGCCGCCGAGTCCGCCGCCGCCGAGTCCACCGCCGCCGAGTCCACCGCCACCGAGTCCACCGCCGCCGAGTCCACCGCCGCCGAGTCCACCGCCGCCGAGTCCGCCGCCGCCGAGTCCGCCGCCGCCGAGTCCACCGCCACCGAGTCCACCGCCACCGAGTCCACCGCCACCGAGTCCACCGCCGCCTCCGAAGCTACGGCCACCCCCACCGAGTCCGCCGCCGCCTCCGAAGCTACGACCGCCGCCACCAAGGCCGCCTCCGAAGCCGCCGCCGCCGCCGAAACTGCGACCGCCCCCGCCACCAAAACTGCGTCCGCCGCCGCCAAAGCCGCGGGCCCAGCTCTCGGCAACCGGCAAGGCCAGGATCAAGGTCAAGGTGAGTATCAGATTGAGTGTTTTTCGAACCATGGGAATTGCTTTCGGTGCTGTCGAAGAATGTTTTTTTTACAGTTACGAATGGCGCTGAATCACAGCCTTACTTCTCAACCGGCTGACGCTTCAAAACGACCTCGTCGGTATCTGGGAGCGAAACCCCACCGGCTCTCCTTTGGAAGGATTGCCAGACAAAGGCATTGTCATCCAAGCGACGCAGAACGTTGACGGACGAGGTGACCATGCCATCCCCCGTCATGCCTCGCATTTCGGCAATCCAACCGCTATCCGATGGAACCCAATTCCCAACCGCATGGCCTCCGTCGGGGCTAAAATCCCAGGACTGCACGTTGCCCTGGAGCGGATTCCAGCCGATCACCTGAACGCCTGAAGAAGTCGAACCATCATAACCAGTGTTGGTGAAAGAACGCTCCAAGAAGTGTCCATCTGCGATCCAGCGACAGACCGACTCTGAACTCACGCCGTGCTCTTCACCTTTCCAAGTGCCGATCAACCAAGCAAGATCGCTACCGCTCTGCAGCGACGCCGGTGCCTCAACCCAGCTATCGCGCACCGAAGCCATCAACCAGGCTCCGTCAACATTTACATGTACCGCAACGTAACTGCTGACTCCAGCGCCGGGGGCGACCGAATCGGCCACCGAACGGCCATCTTCGATCACCACATTGGGACTCACCTGTCGCAAATCGTCGATGGTCACATTGATCGTGGTGCCAGGACTGCTTGCAAAAAATGCCGCATACGCTTTCTCGATCGCATCGCGACCTACGAATCGGTTTCCGGAATCGTCAATGTACTCGCCATCGGTGGTCCACAGTTGGGCGATCGCCTTGGCGTCCGCCTTGTTGAAGGCCTCCACAAAGGCTTTGGACTGTTCGCGAACCGCGTCAAGCTCCTTGGATGAGGTGGCTGGCTTGTCAACGGGCTGGCTCGTTCCACTTTCCTGAGCATACCCGCCGACGGCGCCGACGCTCATCAACAAGAGGACAAGGACTAGATAGCTTCTCATGGCGTGCTTCCAAATGTTGAAATCGACTGACGGTGATACCGAGATTCTAAAGTGTTTTCGAAGATGATGTAGCCAGCAGGACAAGACCAGGTTCTGTTTCAAACCGTACGATGGGCTTCCAAGCCCGTCGATCATAAGACCTTCTCTTGCCGACGGGCTTGGAAGCCCATCGTACAGCTTGAAAAGCAGTGATGCCGGGACCACTCGAGCCGACGGGCTTGGAAGCCCATCGTACGGCTTCAATGGTGATACCGGGACCATTACTTATCACCAGCCCAACTCCAGAATGCAAGCCGTGCGCCATCGATCTCGCCGTCGAATCTCACTTTCACCCCAAAGCTCACAGCACCTTGCCTCCCGCGGCATTCACGGTCGTCTCGAGACCAACATTTCCGCCACTTCCATGACCAAAGGGGACGAAAAAGGACGAGACTTGCCCCCGTCTCTTGCACCCTGCACCTAAACGGTTAGGCTTGGCGGCATGGGAATGAGGCGGCAGACCAGCGCGACCGCCAACGTCTTACAATGAGGCCTTGGTGCGGGCACGCCGCGTCCATCGAGACGCTCAGCAGATCGTCAGGCGATCCTCAGAAAGGTGATCACGGTGGAATGTAATCTCGCGATGAATGAGACGACCGACACCGGCACTGGCCATCCCAACATCGACTACCAGATCGTATCCCAGCTTTCTGCGGACGAATCGGGATTGTTGTACCGCGCGATTCGCGCCGACAACGGGTCCGAAGTCGACGTGTTGGTCCTCAGCGGTGGCGATGAATCCGAACGTCAGCGTGTCAAGAAGCGAATCTTTGTCGCCAGCCAACTCAAGCATCCCTCCGCGGCGTGGATCATTGATTCGAGCAAGGTGGGCGATCACCCCTCGTACTTGCTTGAGCCCCTCGCCGACCAGAGTTTGGCCAACGTCCGAGCCAACGACACGGGTCAGGACCCACAACGCATGCTTGCCTACGGCCGGCAATTGGCATCAGTGGTGGCGGCGGGCCATCGACTTGGTCTGGCCCATGGAAATATCTCACCCGACACTGCCTACGTGCGAAACGACGGAAGCCTTCAACTCGATTTCATCAGGCCTTCATCCCACTGCAACACCAGGCATGGTGGCACGACGCAGCCGAGTGACGCCAATGGATTGAGTTTTGCGCACCCGAGCTGGTCGAACCGTCCCAGTTGGATACGGCGGCGGATGTCTTCAGCGTTGCCGCGACGCTCATCTGGTTGTTCACCGGCGGGCAGGGCGACCGGCGAAGCGAAGCGCAGGAGCTACGCGATCAGCTGGCAAGCTGGTTCGCCAGCTACAAACTGCCTGCCGCAGAGCTCGACATGCTCTGTGAGGTCCTCAGCGATTCCATCAAGAGCGAACCAGGCGATCGTGCCAGCGTCCAAGAGATCTGGCAGCAGCTGGATCGTGTGGCGGATACGTGCAAAGACGAATCTCACGCGACTGCCCATTTGGCGCAAACCGCCGACGGGCCGGCAATGACGAGTGACTTTCAGGTCGCTGCCGACTCCGCCGCCGATGACGCACCCTCCGAATCGATCGGCAACGGATTCCGAATTGGGCGTTTTCTCATTCGGCGCAAGCTTGGCGAGGGCGGTATGGGCGCCGTTTACGAAGCGGAAGATCCATCCGATGGAAGCATCGTGGCCGTCAAGGTGCTCAGCCGCCGCGTGCTCCACCGACGCGATGCGGTGCGACGATTTCGCAAGGAAGCGCGTCTACTGGGCGAGATCAAAAGCCCTTACGTCACGAATCTTCTGGAGGTCAACGAAGACGAAGGCGTGCACTACATCGTGATGGAATACGTCTCAGGCGTTGATCTTCACCAGATGATTCGCCAAGGAGCGCCGTTCGAGGAAAAGGTACGCGCTGTCCATCATCGCCGACGCATCACGCGGGCTGGTCAGCTCCCATGAACGAGAGATCATCCACCGCGACATCAAACCCGCCAACATTCTGCTCGCCTACCAAACGCAACCAGGTGGCGACGTTGCAGAAGCGGTCACGCTCGCACTGGATTCTCTCAAACGCTTTCAAGTGAAGTTGTCGGACTTCGGCTTGGCAAGACATGTTGAGCAAAGTGAGTCGATGGAGGTGACGCGCGCCGGAGGCATTGTCGGGACTCCCAACTACATGGCGCCGGAACAGTTCGCGGGTTCGAACAAGATTTCTCCAGCGACCGACGTGTATGCAATCGGCGTGACGCTCTTCGAGATGCTCACTGGCAGGCCACCCTTTCAGTCGTCCGACTTGACAGAATTGATCAACCTGCACTGCCAAGAAGCTCCGCCCAGCTTGCGGAAGTTGAATCCCAACGTGAGCGATGCGACCTGCGAAATCGTGATGCGTGCCTTGGCAAAGGACCCTCAAGATCGGTATGCCGACGCGGGTCAGTTCTTGCGTGACATCGAGTGCCTGCTGCGCGGCGAGGCAACCAACATTTCGGTTCATCCCGAAACGCCGAGCCATGTGGCGGGTGAAATTTTTGAGGAGGTCTTCCAATGGCACCTGAAGTCGGCTGCCGCGGATCTCTGGCCCGCGGTCTCCAATACGGAACGCATCAACTGCGCCGTGGGCGTCCCCTCGGTGGTCTACGACACCAAGCGTGATGATCATGGCAGACTGCGCAAGTACGGCACGTTTCGGATGGCAGGCCTGCAAATTGGTTGGGAGGAGCATCCTTTTGAATGGGTGGAAGGCCAGCGACTGGGGATCCTGCGCGAGTTTCATCAGGGACCATTTGTTTGGTTCTTGAGCATTGTCGAATTGGTCCCGGAGCCTGGCGGGGGAACGCTCCTGCGGCATACGGTGCGAATCAAACCGCGCGGCCTCGTGGGACGACTGGTCGCAGCACTCGAAGTGACCGTCAAAGGCAAACGCAACTTGGACCGCGTCTATCGCCGCATCGATGATTCGGTTTCGGGTGAGCTAGGAAGCGCTCCCACGTTGGATCCATTCTGTGAGCCGAAGGAGCTATCCAATACGAAACGAGAGCGACTGGAAGAGCGACTCGATCGCTTGGCCAGCCGCGGGATTGACCATGACGTGTTGGAATCCTTGGGGACATTCTTGCGAGAGGCACCGTCGCAGGAACTGGCGAGGATTCGTCCGCTGGCCCTAGCTCGGAACTTTGGCGTCGATGGCGATCGCATGCTCCTGCGGTTGTCTGGCTGCAGCGAAAGAAGGGCTGCTCGATCTTCACTGGGACATCCTCTGCCCCACCTGCCGGATCTCGTCGCAGATTGCTGACACGCTGCAAGCGATCGAGAACCACTGCGCGGTGCGAAGTCTGCGATCTCGATTTTGAGGTGGATCTTGCCAACTCGATCGAGATGATCTTTCGAGTCCATCCGGAGATACGCGAAGCCGAGTTGGGAACCTTTTGCATTGGCGGCCCGGAACACTCGCCTCACGTGGTACTGCAAGTTCGTGTGGCAGCCGGCAAACGTGTCGAACTCGCGCCCCTGCTGTCGGAAGGCGAATACGTCCTTCGCAGCGCTCAGCTGACCTACAACATTCACATTCGTGCGCTGCCCGCCAAGGGAACCACTCATACCGAATTGGTGCTGTCACCGGAGTTTGATCCGAAGCTTGCGGCTCAAGTTCGGGCGGGCCGGAACGTCCTGACGATCACGAATGACTACGACCATGACCTTGTCGTGCGGTTGGAAAGAATCACGCCACGCCAAGATGTGGTGACGGCGGCCCAAGCCTCCGCGATGCCGCTGTTCCGGGAGTTGTTTCCCGACGAACGGCCAGAGGTTGGTCGCTTGATCAACGTCGCCACCGCAACGTTCCTCGCTCTCGACCTGAGTGATTCCGATAGCCTGTTTGTGGAACGAGGAGACGGCGAGACCTATGGGATTGTCAGCCAGTTCCACAGGCGGGCCGAACGAATTTCGCAGCAGCACTCCGGTGCCATCGTCAAGGTGATGGACACGGAAGTCCTGTTTGCATTCGAATCCCCATCGCAGGCCCTTCGCCGCCCTGCTCGAGTTGGCCGGCAGTCAAGAGGACGACGAGCATGCACTGCGTTTCAGCGCCGCCCTGCATCATGGCACGACACTGGCGACCGCCAACAATGGGCTCCTCGATTACTTTGGCGGCACCGTCCATCTCGTGCAGCGATTGCTACGGCTGGCCGGTGCGGAGGAGCTCCTGATGAGCGAGCAGGTGGCTGCCGACTCAGCGGTCGTTGCCGAGATCCTGGATCGAGGCTTGCACTCCGAAGTCTGCGATTTCCCACAACTTGGGCAATTTGGGCTTCGCTGCCAAAGGCTGCGGGTCGGGAAAGAGATGCCATCGCAGCCATCGTCATAATCGTCATTTTCTGCACATGGATCACAATCGATCCAGTCGGACCGGCCGATATGGGTACACAGCGGAACTCGCGATTTTCGCGAAATCACCCTCACCCTACCCCGAAGCCGGCAAGATCATTCGATGCAATGCTACCCACACGCTCTCGCCAATAGCGCTTTGCTAAGGCTGGCATTTCAAGGCGCAGCTCAGCTGGCCGCCCTGCTCATCACGGTCAGCTTTGTGGCGGCCGCCAACCATGCCCAGGTGATGGACTCCTGGGAGGAATCCTATCCAGCTCAACCCTACGAGCATGCACCCTACGGTGACCAAGCTTACGGTGACCAAGCTTACGGTGGCCAGCACGGTGTTGGCTGTGACGGGTGTTCGGCCTGCTCAAGCGACTGTGATGCCATGTATGGGCATGCGGGGGGCTGCGACGGCTGCGGCTCCTGTGGTCCACAGTCGTTCTGCGGGATGCTGCTGGAGAACCTCTCCCTGTTTGGTGGACTGGAAGGCTCCAAGCAACCCCAAGACTTCGGCGTCAATGCCAACTTCGGTGGACGCTTTCACGCCAACATGGGCATCCCCTTGGTTTCCGCCTGTGGCCTCGGACTCCAAATCGGCACGGCAACCAACTACACGGACAACGCCGTCCAGGTCTTCGAACGGGTCGAAGGAACTTCCGAACGGTTCCAGAGCTTCACGACCGTTGGCCTCTTTCAACGGCTCGACTGCGGACTCGCTTGGGGCTTCGGTTATGACTACCTCTACCAAGACTACTACGACGAATTCAACCTGGGTCAATGGCGTGGCGACATCAGCTATCGCCTGGACGCTTGCAACGAAATCGGAACCTGGTTTTCCTTCGGTGGCCAAAGCGACCCAGGATTCTTCGCGACCATCCCGATGGAACTCGACCCCATCGCTCAGGGAAACGTCTACATTCGACGAACCTGGGAGAACGATGCTCAAACCACTTTTTGGCTGGGTATGGCGGAAGGGCATGGCGAGGTCAATGTGGCCCTAGGGGATCTTCCGCCGGTAGGCAATCGGTTGGTATTCGGGGCCGACATCTTTGTTCCGCTCAGTCCGAAGCTAGCGCTGTTTGGACAGGCCAACTTCATCACGCCGGCTGATTCGGGAACGGTCGATTCGTTTCTCGGAGTCGCCTACTTCCCCGGTGGATCGCACGGTGCTCGCGAACGTCGATTCGCTCCCAAGCTGTCGGTCGCCAGCAGCACGACCTTTGCCAACAACTTCAAGCGATAGATAGGTGCGGGACGTGTCAGATGCTGGCGAGCCTGTGATGGCGAGAGCCTGAGAAGGCGAGAGCATGTGTCGATCCGTTTTCCAAGGCGGACATTAGCAGCTTTGCTACGGTATTTTCGAGTCTCGGAGAGACTCGGCTACGGTAGCCAGCATTGCCGTATGTCCCTTCCCTCAACCGAACGTACAAGCCGGGACGCCAAGTGACAACGACTGCTAAGAGGCACGGTTTTGCCTTCGCGTTGATCACGCTCGTCGCCTTCACGTCGGCGATGGCGACGGGCTGCAAATCGCACTATCCCTCGGATCGACGTCATGTCGTATCAGGGGAACTTGTATCTCGCGCCGGAGCACCGCTTGGACCCGGTTACGGACTGACCGGTGGTTCACTTCCACCCGGTATGCTCTTGGAAGACGGCATCACGGAGGACGAAGCGGTCGCCGCTGCGCTTTGGAATAACGCAGCCCTACACGAGGCGCTTGCTCAACTTGGCGTATCGCGGGCACAGCTCTTCAACGCTGGTTTGATTACTGATCCCCAATACATCCTGCTGTTTCCTCTCGGGCCCAAACAGCTGGAGTTCACGACCTACCAAGCGGTGGATGCGATCTGGTTGCGACCGATTCGACGCCGGGCTGCCGAAATGGACCTCTGCGAAGTTTCACAACAGATGATTCAGAACGGCTTGAACACGGCCCGCGATGCGCGAACAGCCCACGCAAATCTGCTGCTTGCCCAGGACCGAGCCAAACTGAGCGTCAAAGCACTGGAATTGCGAGAGAGCATCGCTGGACTTGCTGATAGGCGTTTGGAAGCGGGCGACATCAGCGAGCTCGAAGACACCTCGACGCGCATTGACGCTTTGCAAGCGACTGCAGCCCAAGCGAGCGCTGTTCAAGACGTCACGCTCTCACAAGAACAGCTTCGTGTCGTGATGGGCGTTCCGATCACCGAGTCGCAACTCGTCGCAGTCAGTGAACGGCGATATGAGTTTCCGCTCGAAGACAAAGAGACGTTGGTAGCGATGGCCCATGCAATGCGTCCCGACTTGCGTGCGATCGAGTTTCGCAAGACCGCCGCCGTGCGCAGGGCCCAACAGGCGCGGAAGCAAATCCTGAGCCTGGAGGTGATGTACGATGCCAACGGCGAGGGATTCGAAGGCTTTGAATCGGGTCCGGGACTTCGCGGTACGCTGCCGATCTTCAACGGCAACCAAGGAGGCATCGCAATAGCCGACGCAGTCGTTCGCCAGGTCGACGCGCAGTATGGAACGCTCCGAGACCAAATCGAGCTCGAAGTCAGAACCTCGCTCACTCGACTAGCACAGGCGATCGAACAACGGCAACTGATTGACAAAACAATCCTTCCGGCACTTGCCCAAGCCGAGGAATTGGCCCGACGCAATTACGAAGGGGGTGGCGTTCCCTACTTCCTCGTGCTGCAAACCACCACGCAGTACGTCGACAGCCAGTTTCGACGGGCAGCCGCTGATGCCGCCATCCGAATCGCCTTTGCCGACCTGGAACGAAGCCTAGGCAGACAGCTTGCTGCACCCGTCCAGGAGATTCAGGACGAATCTCCACTGTATGGTGAGGAGTCCGCCTCTGGAACCAGCTTTCAACTATAATCCGATCACGCCGATTGATTCCCGGATGAATCACGATCGACGGCGGTTGGTCGTTGGGTGAAGGAAAGCTTCAGGGAGCCGATACGGTTGAACCGCTGGAAATTGATGCCTCGCGCGAGGCTGCTAAGTCCGATCGCCTTGATACTTGTGATCACGGTGGCTGGCTGTACAAAGAATCCGGGCAAAAAGGGGAGCGGCGAAAAACCAGCAATTGTCGAAGCCCATCCGAGTGAATCGGATATCTATCGGGTGGTCCTGACGCCCAAGGCGGAAGAGCGGCTGCAGGTCAGCACGGTCAAGGCGTCAATGCAAGCGGTCCCACGCGTACGATTGTTGGGTGGCCAGCTCTTGGTACCCGATGGCGGACGGGTGATCGTGACCGCCCCGCTGACGGGAACCCTTTCCTCCCGCGATTCGGTTCCCGTCCCCATAGCCGGCCAGCACATCAAGGCTAGCCAACCGCTCTTTGAACTGAGCCCCATTCTTCGCCCCGAACTTGAGGTTCCCAGTGCCGCCGAGCGGGTCCAGATGGCGAACGCCCGCGCTTCGCTTGTCACCGCTCAAATTCAAGCTGCTGGCGACTACCAACAAGCGATGGCCCAGGTGGAGGCCGCCGAAATCGCGCTAACGCGAGCTCGCAAATTGTTGGCCGATCGCGCCGGTAGTCAGCGGGCGGTCGATGAGGCGGAGGCCACCTTGAACATCGCCTCGAGAGCCTTGGAAGCGACCAAACAGCGTCAAGAACTTCTTGACGAACTGTCACTGGATGCGGAGTCGGGCGAGGTCGCCATCGTGCCGATCTTGGCGCCAACCGACGGCATTCTTCAAACGATCACGTCGCAAGTGGGTCAGGTTGTCAGTGCGGGAGCTCCCTTGCTAGAAATCGTCAGCCTGAGTCGATTGTGGGTTCGAGTTCCGATCTACGCCGGACAAGTCCATGAAATTGATCTCCAGTCCCCCGCAGTGATGTCGGAGCTGTCCGGATCGGGCGAGCAGGTGTTGATTGCACCCGTTTCGGCGCCACCCACTGCCGACCCGCTCGCAGCTTCAATCGATCTCTACTACGAGGTCGACAACGCAGAGGAACTCTTTCACCCAGGCGAACGAGTCTCCGTCCACGTTCCCTTGACTGGGGAAGCCGAGTCCTTGGTCGTACCTCGCGCTTCGATCCTGCGCGACATCCATGGCGTTGCCTGGGTCTACACGAAGTCGGGCGAACATGAATTCAAGCGTGAGCGCGTCAACGTTCGTTTCACGACCGATGAATTAGCCGTCTTGGCTGCGGGTCCACCGGTTGGCACGGACATCGTGGTGGACGGCGCCGCCGAGCTATTTGGAACAGAGTTCGGAGCCGGTAAATGAACTGGCTGATTGCCTCCGCGCTTCGCTTTCGCCTGCTTGTCGTGGCGGCAGCGGTTGCCTTGATCGTGGTCGGATTCCGAGCGGCGGACAGCATCCCGCTTGACGTCTTTCCGGAGTTCGCACCACCCCGAGTGGAGATTCAGACGGAAGCTCCAGGTTTGTCAACACAAGAAGTGGACAGCCTTGTCACCGTTCCCATTGAAAACTCATTGGGGGGCATTCCGTTTTTGGATGAAGTCCGATCCAAATCGGTTCTCGGACTGTCATCCGTGCAGCTCTATTTTCAGCGCGGCACCGATCTGATCATGGCTCGCCAGTTGGTACAGGAGCGATTGGCGCTCAGCGCGGCGAGGCTCCCGCGAGTCGTCAATCAGCCGGTAATCCTGCCACCCCTTTCCTCGCTGAGCCGAGCGATGAAGATCGGTTTGTGGTCCGATACCCAGTCGCAGATGGAGATGACGGTCCTTTGCAAATGGACGATTCGCCCCAGATTGATGGCCATTCCGGGAGTCGCCAACGTGGCGATCTGGGGTGATTACGACAAGCAATTCCAGGTGCTGGTCGATCCCGATCGACTGCGGGCACACAACATCACGCTCAACACAGTGATGCAGTCGGTCACGAAGTCGGTGGAACCTGCATCGGGTGGATTCGTCGACACGCCCAACCAGCGTCTGGCGATTCGTCATGAATTGACCGTGAACACCGCCGAGACACTCGGCGAAACGATCGTCGCCTTTCGCAACAACGCTCCGTTGACCCTTGCCGAGGTTGCCGACGTGCGCAGTGGGATCGCCTCCTCCAATCGGTGATGCGATCATCAACGACGTCCCCGGGATCCTCTTGATCGTGGAAAAGCAGCCCTGGGCAAACACCCTGGAAGTGACTCGCAACGTCGAGGCGGCGATGCAGGAACTGCGCCCGCTTTGACCGGGATCAACGTGGACACCACGATCTTTCGCCCGGCCACCTTCATCGAGCGGGCGTTGAACAACCTGACGCACTCGCTGCTGATCGGTTGCGTGTTGGTGATCATTGTGCTCGCCCTGTTCCTGTATGACTGGCGAGCCGCGTTGATCAGCTCACTGGCGATTCCACTTTCGCTGATCACTGCCGTGCTGGTCCTGTACTACCGAGGCGGAACCATCAATACGATGGTGCTGGCCGGATTGATCATTGCCCTGGGCGAAGTTGTCGACGACGCCATCATTGACGTCGAGAACATCCTTCGACGATTGAGATTGAATCGAGGGCTTCGCCAATCCAAAGTCATCGTTTGATGTCGTGCTCGCCGCCTCGATCGAAGTTCGCAGCGCGGTGGTTTACGCCACGTTGATCGTGGTCTTGACGCTCGTTCCCGTGTTCTTCCTCGAGGGTTTGGCGGGCTCGTTCTTTCGCCCACTTGCCGCTTCGTACATCCTGGCGATCCTGGCCTCCCTGGTCGTCGCGCTGACGGTCACACCGGCGTTGTCATTGATACTCTTGCCGCGATCGGCAGAGCGACATCATCGCGATTCACCACTGACAGCGGCTCTCAAATCGGTGTATCGTCGCCTGCTCCCTTCGCTGATTCGGGTTCCCTGGGCGATTGTCTGTTTCGTCCTCGCGGTGTTCGTTGCGGCTGGCATTTCGGTTCCGATGCTCGGAGAGGAACTGATGCCCAAGTTCAAGGAAACGGATTTCCTGATGCATTGGGTGGAAAAGCCAGGAATTGGTATCGAAGCAATGAACCGGATCACGATCGCTGCCAGCAAGGAGCTGCGATCGATCGACGGGGTCAATAATTTCGGCTCGCACATTGGTCGCGCCGAAGTCGCCGATGAAGTCTATGGTCCCCACTTCACGGAGCTCTGGATCAGCATCGATCCAGAAGTCGATTACGATGAAACCGTCGCCAACGTGCAGGAGGCGGTCGATGGCTATCCCGGACTGTATCGCGACTTGTTGACCTACCTGACCGAGCGCATCAAGGAAGTCTTGACAGGCTCCGAGTGGCGCCATCGTGGTACGGATCTATGGGCCCGACCTGGAACAACTGCAAAAGCATGCGATCCAGGTTTCGGACGTCATGAAGACGGTCGACGGCG
The DNA here is from genome assembly GCA_963767665.1 of Pirellulaceae bacterium. GTDB lineage: Bacteria > Planctomycetota > Planctomycetia > Pirellulales > Pirellulaceae > Rubripirellula. Next base: position 53,968 of record CAVYFC010000007.1, on the reverse strand, counting down.
TCACGAATCTCAAGGTAGAACCACAAACGCTGATTCCACAGATCGTCGTGACGCTGAAGCCGGACGCGGCAGCCCAGTTTGGACTGACCCCTGGCGATGTTCGATCTGCGACCACCACACTGATTCGCGGCACGCAGGTTGGAGAGATCTATGAAGGGCAAAAGATTTTTCGGGTGATGGTATGGGGCGAAGAATCGGTCCGTCGCGATCTCGATGCGGTACGACGATTGATGATCGATACGCCGAGTGGTGCCCAGGTTCCACTGAGCGAAGTGGCCGACGTCGCTATCGAGCCCGCCCCGAACGAAATCAAACGGATCGGAGCCTCACGCAAGATTGATGTGATCTGCAACGTCGATGGTCGCGACCTGGGGAGTGTGGCCGAGGAAATCGAGAATCGAGTGCTCGATGAAGTGAGCTTTGTGCAGGAGTATCATCCCGCTTTCTTGGGTGAATATGCGGAAGCCAAAGCGTCTCGCAACCGGCTGCTTGGGCTAACGGTGTTTTCCCTGATTGGAATCTTGCTGTTGTTGCAGTCTGACTTTCAATCGATGCGTACGGTTCTGCTGATTTTCTTGACGCTGCCATTCGCCCTGGTGGGAGGCATTGCCGGCGCGTTTCTCGGTGGCGGCGTGATTTCACTTGGATCGCTGATCGGTTTTGTCACCGTATTGGGCGTCGCAGCTCGCAATGGCATCATGCTGATGGATCACTATCGCCATCTGCAGGAAGAGGAGGGGATGCCCTTTGGCCCTGCATTGGTGCTCCGTGGGGCTGAGGAACGACTGGCCCCGATTCTGATGACCGCCTTAACGACGGGGCTCGCCCTGGTGCCGCTGATCGTCACCGGGAACAAGCCCGGTCAAGAGATCGAATACCCGATGGCCTTCGTCATCCTCGGAGGTCTCGTCACGGCGACGCTATTGAACCTGTTGGTCTTGCCACCTCTGTTTGCAAGATTTGGCGATCCGGCCAAGAAACTCGACAACTAGCACCGGGCGTGACGATCCTGAATTAGTCGCTAAAGTACTGGACGCACTTTTCAAGATCTCCTCTTCCTTCAGCTAGTTCAGGCGACGACCTTGGCCACCGCATCCCAGATCCGGCTTGCCGCCAAAGCCATCCGCGAGGGCGGTTTGGTGGCGTTTCCTACGGAGACAGTCTACGGGCTGGGCGCCAATGCTTTGGATGGCAAGGCGGTGGCGCAGATCTTTGAAATGAAGAGACGACCTCACTTTGATCCCTTGATCGTACACGTGGCGGGGCCCGAAGCGTTGCCGGGACTCGTCCAGAGCGTCCCCGAGAAAGCGAGGTCGCTGATCGCCCGATTTTGGCCGGGACCGCTTTCGGTCGTGTTGCCGAAGCGGGAGTGCGTACCGGATATCGTGACGTCAGGCCTTCCGGATGTCGCCGTCCGTTGTCCCGACCACGAGGTGGCTTTGCAATTGATTCGCGAGGCTGGGGTTCCGATTGCTGCACCAAGTGCCAACCGCTTTGGAGGTGTCAGTCCCACCACCGCCGAGCACGTTGCCGAGCAGTTCGGCGACCAGCTTGCCCACATCCTCGATGCCGGGCCCTGCCGTGTCGGCGTGGAATCGACCGTGGTTTCTTTCGTCCAGGAGCAGCCCGTCGTGTTGCGTCCGGGTGGCGTAACGATGGAGGAAATCGAAGAGGTGATCGGACCGGTCGCGCTGGGTCAGACCGATGATGTCAGTCCTGCGTCACCAGGACAGTTGTCGCGACATTACTCACCGACAACCAGCTTGATCCTGACCGACGACGAGCTGCCTCCGCAGCGAGACCAGCGTGTCGGCTTGCTCAGCCTCCAGCCGCCATCCTCCGAAGTCGGTTTCGTGGTCAGCGAAGTGCTCAGCGAAACAGGCTGCCTTCGCGAGGCGGCGGCAAACCTCTTTGCCGCGCTCGGCGCCTGGATGCTCACCAGCTCGACTACATCGTCGCTCGACCTGTGCCTGAGGTCGGATTGGGTCGGGCCATCATGGATCGCCTCCGACGTGCGGCAACCCTCCGCTCATTTCCACGATGAATGCAGGGACGACGTCCCTCTTCCACTTCGTGGATCGACACCGACTTCCCCGCCTTGCCTCGCCAGTCTCGGTCGCAGTTCAAACGAGCGATTCGAATTCAATGGGGCGGGTGATTTCAATTCGCTCGCCTTGGGTCAGGCCGCCGCGAGACCAGTCGCAATTCCAACCGGGAAATGCGACATTCGGATAGGGGTCCGGCGCAATCTCGTCGGGTGACTTGTAGACGATATCGAATTGCCGGTCATCACGCACGCGCCGATCCGGCATTTCTTGTACGTGTGAAACGTTTTCGGGTCGAGCCTGAGCTTGCCTCCCGGTGCGTTGAATTCGATGTTCGAGGCGAAGGCATCACGAATCGCATCCACTTCAAAGCTCCCCGCTTTCTCGGCGGCAAGCTTCCATAGGTAGACTTGCGAATAGGCTGCTTCCATCGGGTCAGACAGCACGTGATCTTCGCCATGCTCGTTGCGAAAACGACGAACAAAGCGCCGGTTTCTCGGTGTATCAATGCTTTGGAAGTAATGCAACGTCGCCAAATGGCCTTCCATTGCTGCCGGATCAGTCCCACGCAATTCGTCCTCTCCCATGCTCGTCGAAATAACGGGAAGCTTCTCGGCGGTGATTCCCTGGGCCGCCAACTCACGAAAGAAAAACTGATTGCTGATCCCGTTGATGGTACTGAAAATCACATCGGGCTCAGCCTCCTGGATCACTCGTACCGTTTCCTGGAAATCGCGAGGTCCTATATCGAAGTACTGGTAACCCACGATCTCGATGCCTCGCTGATCGAGACTCTCGAGGTAGCTCTTGAGGATATAGTGAGTCGTCCACGGGAAGATGCGACCGGAGCCCACCAAGTAAAACCGCTTTTTCGAGCCGCCCTGTTCACTGATCAGCCAATCCACAGCAGGCAGGGTCTGCTGATTGGGGAGCGAACCGGAGTACACCGCGTTGTAGGACGATTCATTGCCCTCGTACTGAAGAGGATAGAACAGAAGACCGTTGAATCGCTCAAAAATCGGCAACACGGCCTTTCGACTTCGCGACGTCCAACAGCCAAAGGCAGTCGATACTTTGTCTTCGGAAAGTAGCTCGATCGCCTTCTTGGGGAAGATGTCGGTGAACCCCGAACGCGTGTCTTTGACGACCGGTTCTATGAGATGCCCCAGCACGCCACCGGTCGCATTGATCTCCTCGATGGCAAGCAGTTCCACGTCACGTAGTAACGACTCATTCGTACTCATCACGCCGGTTTGCGAATGCAAGATCCCCACTTTCACAGTTGGCATTGCCGGGGGAGTAACTCGGTTGCGGCAACCTGCAAAAAGAAAGGGTGAAAGTGCGCCGGCCGCCGCCATGGTTAGCCCCGTACTGGTTTGACGGAGCAGATCGCGTCGGCTGCACGGTGACAACGCTTGTTCTTGTGTTGGTTTCATGAATTTGGTTGCGACGTCAGTGGTGAAGTGTGGTGGGCGGGCATTTCGGCGCCCACACAAAGGGGACGACCGAGACGACAATGATCCTTTGTCCGAACTGTCAGTCACGCATCCCCTCCCAATACAAAGTCTCAAATGCCAGCGGCTGAATACTGACCTCGCCGCGGAAAGGATTGTCCATCGATGCGATGAGCAAAATGACCGTACTGAGGAAGAAAGCCAGCACACCACCGAGGGCGAGATGACTGAGAAAATCGATGTCGAAAAGCCAAACAAGCATGATGTTGAGCACCGCGCCGGTGATCACGACGTACCACATGATCGGTGGAATGCCGGTCGAAACAGCCTGCTGGCATACGCGATGCTTCTCCATGAAGACATTGAACTGGCGGAGAGATTCCGCGTGAACGATTTCTTGCGACGTGGTTTGCGGTTCAAACGCGAGCAGCTGTTCATGAAATGCCTTCAGCCGGACATCCGATCCAGGCGGAATCCTTCCCTGCTGATATTCAGGCCAGCCATAGCGAATCGTGAAGCGGCAGAAATCGCGCAGCAACCATCGCAAATTCTGACCATAAGGATCCTCGTACACCGAGACATCTTCATAAAGGGCTGCGAGAGCTGCTGCTTCGTTGGAGACACTGGATTCAACATCGGCAAAGTTCTGATACGCGGCGACTGCGATCAAACCGAGCAGGAGACCGTAGAAGACGCAGAAGCAGGAGATGATGTAGCCAACCACATCATTCGTATCCTCACGGCGACGCAACACGAATAGTCGCATCAAGGGCCGAATCAAGATGACCCCCACCCAAGAGAATCCGACAAAGACAGCTGCCATGGCGATGGCGAGCTGGTAGGTCGGTATGTCGTAGATCCAGTAAAACATGATCAGAATTCTCCGGGATGCGGCTGCATGCCCTGTTCTCACTTCAAGCCGTTTTCATCCAAAACACGAAATGCTCGCGTGTCGTCCGCTGTCTCAGGGAACGGGATTCCCCTGTCTGGCCGATTCGGTGCTCGTCTCGTCCGACCGCTGCTGATCGTCGCCAGGCAAATCGCTCTCTTCGCGCTCTACCAGAACCCTTTGCACCGAAACATCATCGACCTCCGCATCGGCAGCGCCGGCCCCTGGCGCTTCCTCTCCAGTCTCCAGCGACTCGGTATCAATCTCCATGATTTGATCGCCGGGGGAAATGAGGGCTTCCCTCGGGGAATCGGCTTTGCGGGAGGAGAGCGAGGTAGAAGAGTCGGCGTTTTGAGGCAAGGTGATCGAGGTCAAAGTGTTGAGTCCGTGTTTGGCTACGGCATCAGGAATCGCGACGTAACCCATTTCCTGACTGAATGCCTGGCCATCCTGGAGCCCATAGGATAACAGCTCTTTCAACAAAGCCAGCTTCTCCGGGTCCTGGTAGACCTGGTAACAAAGGAGCCAAGAGTAGATGACGATCGGGTAAGCATCGACTCCCGTCGGATCGTTGACGAAGGTGCCAGAATTGTTGCCCGTCCAATTGAACCCGGCCAAAGCATTCTTGATCGACGCCAGTCCAGGCGCGACGAACTGACCGGCCCGGTTTTGCAAGACCGCCATCGACAACCCAGCCGTCTTCGCCTCCGTCAAGCTCAAGTATCCAATCGAACCGGGCACTTGCTTCAATCCACGGATAACGCCACTACCTTTGGGCATCCCGGCGCCAACCGGCCAAATGACTGACTTTCCGATCCCAGGTCCAGCTTTCCAATCCTGACTGATTGCCGACAAGTGCCGAGTCAGGGCCGAAGTCGTACCGCTGGAATCCAATCGGTACTCCACTTGAATCGGTAGATCAGGAAATGCGACGTCGCGATTGTGTCGTGTGATTTCCTCGTCAAGCCACGACCGAATCGTACCCAAGAAGATTCCAACGTAGGCGTCACGTGAAAGATGCAGATCCTTCACCGGCTTTCCGTTTGCATCATCAAGATGGTAGGCGAGCACAATCGCTCCGGAGGTCACAGGGATCTGCCGCACGCCGCGATCCACTTGTGCAATTTCGCGGTTGTTGAGAGGGTCATCACTCGCACCAAAGTCAACCATCTCATCAATGAATTGACGAGTCCCGGCTCCGCTTCCTACCCCTTCGTAGGTGATGGTCAGCTGCGGATGAAGCTCCGCCATCTGTTCGAACCAACGTTCGTAAAGCGGTTCGGGAAAGGTCGACCCCGCGCCATGAAGTTCGACGATGGTTGGCTCGAACGAGTCTCGCTCGCAACCGCCAAACATCAGGCAGAGGAAGCAGAGCATTGCCTTCGCATCGACAACGCTCGCTGGAAGACTCAACCTGAGCCCTGAACGACAAGCAGCCGGTGGCAACTCTGTCTGCATGATTGGTTTGTATCGACGGTACACTTCGTCACGAATCTCCAAAGTAGCTCTCAAATTCATCCAATCATCACCTGGCGGGTCAGACCAGAATCGTACCAAGACCTATTAGAAACAAGCTTCCAACTGAAGGACCTAACAAGTGGTCCGTGCTGGATCGTCGGGATTCCTCCCCCGTTCCGTAAACATTCGATACCGCCAGTAGGGAGTCGGATTCAGGAGGATTCGTCCGGGACCTTCGTAAACGCGTGCCAAGCCCTCGCCCGACGTGAAACGCCCGAAAAAGTTCTTGGTCGGTCGTCGCACACTGAACGTCACCTCACCCGTTCTGCAAATGACGTACTTTCCTTCCGCCACCACACTCTCACCCTCTTTCAAAACGTGTTCCTCCACCGGCCCTCGTGTGGCCAATGCCAGCTTGCCATAACCGGTAACACGCGTTTGCAAATAAAGGGGGCCTTCCCCTGCCCAGATCGCGGTTTTTAAGCGTTCACGGTGATACTTCACATCGATGCTTCCCTCGGAGGCCCAGTAAGTTCCCCGCTCGAGAATCCAGGACTCCCCACCCAAATCCAAAATGTGAAATCCACCCAATGAGGACTCCAGCGTGATCACGCCCGAACCTGAGTAAATCGGTCGGTAAACCGATTGACTCGCCAACATCGACTTGAACATTCCACCCAAGGACGGCACGAGAGGCGAGTGGATGCTGATGTCTCCCTTCAGATAGCTCAAGGCGCCAGCTTCCACGCGAACCATCTCCTGATTCAAGTGAATCTCAACAAACCGTGTGCCTTCCAGCTCGTGTACTTCAAATTCCGCCATCGTTGTCTCTTCTCTTGCTAACTGGCTCTCGCTATTTCAAAGCAAGTCTTTCTGGTTGTGCTTCCGTCACACGTAGCGAGCCAAGCGACGCCTGAATCGGCGTCTCTGATCTCAAGCGGATCATCACGCTGCCTCTCCAAGGATTGACCTGGGCAAATACCAAGCAGACGCCACTACATCTACTTCAACCTACGAATCTCTTTGACTCCTTCGCCGCAACTGAGGCAGCGATGGTGGATGCTCTTGCGTTGATGCTCCACCACTCGCTGTTTGCCAAAGATATTGACGCCGGCCACGTGAAGGATTAGTCCGCCCAACACAAACAGGCCGACCGCTTGCCAAATTGCAAAATGGAGCGAATGCAGATACCAGACAACCCCGAAGGAAACCAGTGCCAGCAGCAGCCAGCCAGGCCAGTAGCCATCTTCAGGTTCCGCATACACCGTCGGAGGCTCGTCCCTTTCGTGTGCAACATCACACACGTCGCAAACCAGCTTGCCATAGTAGTCACAATCCTGATTCACACACTGCAGCTGTTTGTCAGGAGGAACCAGACGTGCGCGGCAGTGATAACAGAAGTAGTTGCGACAGGACGGACAGTGATACGCGTCGGCATCGACAGCGGATCCACAGACCGGACACTTTTCAACGTCCCCTCGCCGGTTGATTTCCGGCTTGGCCTCTTCGTGCTGGGTATCACTCTCATCTACAGCGGTCGCAGTCTCACCCGCCACCTCGTCGTTGCGATTGTCTTGTTCTTCCACAGAACGTTCTAACTCCGGCTAACTGACACCAATTCCAGTAATCTGACTCGAGCGTTCGATCACTCAACGAGCTCCACTCGCTGTTCGTCTGACCCAGGCGGGGCACCACGGTGGACAAGCTTGCTGGCCGGGAGGATTCTAACGGTACCGAGCAACTCGATTTTCTCGCAACGCACCTCGATCCGGCCGATTCTACAGCTTCAGCGACATAACATGATAGCCAACCTGTCGAGGCCAGAGATGCCCAAAGGGCTGCAATGGTGCTTCGATTTTGGAAGCAGCACTGAAGCACTGGACAGAATCGGTGAAATGATGCCTGCCCCAACCTAAACTGATTCGGAACCACAGATCGCACCGAGCATCCTATGACTGGACCGACGATACCGGTAAGGATTATGGAGACGACAAGTCGGGCAGTAAGAAGCCGATTGACGCTCGAATTGTTGCTTTCGGCGCCCTTTTTGCTGGTTGCTAGGCGGGCGGATCGCACTCATTCGCATGGGTGCGATAAACCGCAGGTTTTGCTTCGATTGGACCATTCATGACCACGATGCCCAACAGACGACGAGCCCTCCCGTTCCTGCTCCCGCTCGCAGGCTGTACCTCTCTAGCAATTTCAATCCTGTTGACTTTCGGCTCAGTAAACAGTCCAGCCGCCGACTACCGAGGTGTTGGCAAGTACTGGGGCGCTGTGGGTTTGGCCCAAGCTTCGGATGTCGTACCAGGGCAGGAGGTCTCTGGCGCGGTTTCCGGAACATCGCCCGAGTCGGTGCCGTCGATTCAAGGCGCAAACGATTCGTTTGAGGATGTACCTTTTCCAGATGGCGAAGGAATCGGATTTGAAGACGTCCCCATGCCTGACGATCTTGACCTGCCTGAGGAGGCGAGCGGGGGGGACAAGGACAGACGGGCCTGATCGTCACGGAACCTCTTGAGCAAGATGTCCCCTCGGATCTGATCGATCTTCCCTGGTTCGGGACGGTGCGAGCCAGCGATCTGGGTTTGCCCCTGTTCACGTTCCTCGTTGGGCTGGTCGATGGATTCAATCCCTGCGCGATGTGGGTCTTGGTCTTCCTGCTATCGGTGCTCGTCAACGTCAAGGACCGGCGCAAGATCCTGCTCGTTGCCGGCACGTTTGTCATCGTGAGTGGCTTGGCCTACTTCACCTTCATGGCAGCTTGGCTGAATATTTTCATGCTGATTGGCATTGCCCGTCCCGCGCAGCTCATCCTTGGCGTGCTCGCGCTCCTGATCGGGGCGATCAACATCAAGGATTTCTTCGCGTTCAAGAAGGGGATCACGTTGTCGATTCCCGAATCAAGTAAGCCGGGCTTGTACAAGCGTGTTCGCGAGATCGTTGCAGCAAAGTACATGACCGCGGCGCTGGCGAGCGTGGTGGTGTTGGCAGTGGTCGTCAACATGGTCGAACTCCTTTGCACGGCAGGACTCCCCGCCCTCTACACGCAGATCTTGACGATGCAAGATTTGCCTGCCTGGAAGAACTACGCCTACCTCGCCCTCTACATCGCAGCCTACATGCTCGATGATACGATCCTGCTAACCATCGTCGTGATCACCCTTTCCAATCGCAGGCTGCAGGAAAAGGAGGGGCGGTGGCTCAAGTTGCTCAGCGGCCTGGCTATCTTCCTGCTGGGCGTCGTGATGATCTTCAAGCCTGAGTTGCTGCAACTGAGCTACTAGCTGCTCAAACTGAGCGATTTTACAGTCAGCCATGCTTTTCGATCGCGTTTTTAGATGGTTTCTACTCACGTCGGGCCTCGTGATTCGAAACCAAAGTAGCACGACTCTCCGAGTCGATTCTCTCGGCGATTTACGACTCGGAGAGTCGTGCTACTCGAATCAACCGCTCAGTTTGAGTAGCTGGACAGCACGACTTTGGCGGCCAATCATAACCCGACGCGTTAGCGAGGCATTATCGATCTCGACATCGACTCGCTGACGCGTCGGATTATGAAAAGCCTCGTGCGGCAGCCAAAAACGCAACTTCAGAACTCATGCTTCGGGTTACGATGGAAACCACGCTATCGTATTTCAACGCGAAGACTCAAGAATGCTACCGCGTCGAAGGTGGCGCTGCGTTCCTACCAAGTTGGCGCGCCGACTCATTCCTCGCGGTACCTCCTTTTCCAGAAGTGGGGCGAGGGAGATGGGGCTTTTCGCGGTGGCAGCTACTTGGAATCCGGATCTACCTTGATGATCAACGCGGTCAAATCGTCATCGATCCCGTGACTGCCGCAGTGCTTCTCGACCGCATCATGCAGGCGAACGATGATCTCTTCTGCGGGAAGCTCGCGATTTGCTCGGGCTACCTCCAAGAGTCGCTCGATGCCGAATTCGACCTCAGCGGGTGATCGAGCTTCCGAAACCCCGTCGGTTGTCATCACCAACATGTCGCCTGGCTCGAGACCGATCGGTTCGCTAGGAACGAAAGAAATATCCTCGACAATCGCCAGCGGCGGGACCGAGCTCGGCAGACTGTGTTTCACCTGACCGGCCTGATCCAGAAGGTAGGCGGTCGGATGCCCCGCATTGACGTACACGAAGGTCCGATCCTGAGGACGAAGACAGCCCAAGATCATGGTGACGAATAGATCGGTGTCCCTCATCAACTCACAATTGGTATGCAGGAGCACCTGATCGATTTCGAGATTGGTGGAAAAGAGTGAGCGAATGTAGGCATGCGTCGAGGCCATCAGCAGCGCTGAACTGAAACCATGTCCGGCTACGTCGGCCAAGAGAAAGACGAGCGTGCCGTCGTCGAGACAGAAATAGTCGAAGTGGTCACCCGCCGCGAACTCAGCAGGAAACACCTTGCCCGCAATGTCGAATCCAGGCAAGACAACCGTTTTCTGCGGCCAAATGTGCTCTTGAATCTGTCTCGCTGCGATGAGCTGCGCCTCGTGCGAATGGAACTCTCGCTCCATCGCCACACGATCGGTAATGTCGAGGTGTGATCCGACCATTCGGTATGGCTTTCCCTCTTCATCTCGCAGAGCAGCGCCTCGAGCAAGAATCCATCGGTAGGTTCCGTCTTTGTGCCTCAATCGATGCTCGAATTCGTAATCCGCCGCGCGACCTGAAAGATAGGCGTTCACAGTAGCCTTCGCACGAGTCTTGTCGTCTGGATGCAGGCGACGCTCCCACTCCGAAAAGTCGTTAGAAATTTCGTGGTCACGATATCCCAACATGCTCTTCCATCTCGGTGAGAAATAGACTTCGTCCGTCACCAGATTCCAATCCCAGATCCCAGCGTCCGTACCACGGATGGCAAGATCAAATCGTTCCTCGCTCTTCTTGATGCCTTCCTCCGCCTGCTTCCGCTGAATGACACCGGCAAGCACATCAGCAGCCGACTCCAGGAACTGCTGCTCATCCGCCTGGTACGATTGACCGCTTTTCAAATAGAGCGTCAGCACTCCCAACAGCACGTCGTTGCTGAGCAGAGGTACGCAATAATGCCCGTGCGGTTCCATTCCCTCCTGGTGTCGGACGTGCCGCTCATCGACATGCTCGGCAAACACCACCGCTTGACTCTCCGCCACTTGACCACACAAACACTCGCCAAAGGGGACGGTTTTGCAAGCACTCAACAACTTGCAGGGAAGCCCCACCTGGGCCTTCATGACCAGCTGCTTGGAGCCAGCATCTGCGAGGAAGACGGAACCCCGTGGCTCAATGGCGAGGCAATTGACGGAAATCAAGACGTGCAGCGATCGCTCCAAGACACTCGCCAAATCGATCGGCTCCAAAGCGATCTTCAAAATGTCTGCCATCGCACGATGCAGCTCCAGACTCCGCTCCAAATGCTCTCGCGCCTGTTCCATGTTCGTAGCGGTCACAAGCCTTCCTCCCCTTGTCGTCGATTGCGAACGACACACCTCAATCGGCACCACCAAACAGAGGGGGCAATTCCTGCGCCAAAGCCAGCTCCACCTTTCCGGAGCTGAAAGCACCCCAAAACAAGGGGCTCCGGCATGTCGAGTCACCGAGGGGTCCAGTCACCTGTGCAATGTGTGCATGAAGGGCACACCAACCGAGCCAACCAAGCACACAGAAGCCCTCACAAGAGTTGGACGCGTGACAGCGACCCCATCCCTGTCTGTTCAGTCTGTTCAAGTCTCGTAGCGCGAAGAACGACATGTTTCGGCAGCATGTTTTCGGCAGCGTAGATCTCAACGGGCGAGCTCTCGGCTGAGTCCTCCAAGTCTTGCGGCTCCTCGAACCATTACAATGCCGTTGGTTTGGCTACTTCATTCTCCAAAAGAACGATTGATGAATGCATTTCGCGTTGCGTTGGGGCTCACTGTCGTGACCGGATTGCTGACAGTTGCCCGCGCTCAGGATTCGGCCGCCGCGCCAAGTCGTGGCCTGGTCACAACCTTGAAGTCGGGACGGTGGGTCGACCTTTCCCATCCCTTCGATGCGACGACAATCTATTGGCCAACGGAAGATGGCTTCAAGTTGATCGTTGAGAAGTTCGGCATGACGGACAAGGGTTACTTCTACGCCTCCAAGCGTTTTGCCGCCGCCGAGCATGGTGGTACCCATCTCGACGCGCCGATCCATTTTTCGAAGGGGGGGAAAACCGTCGACCAATTGTCACTGGACCGACTGATTGGGGAGGCAGCGGTGATCGACGTCAGCGAGGTTTGCTCGCGTGATCCGGATTACCAAGTCACCGTCGACGACCTGCGCGGCTGGGAAGTCGAGCATGAGCGCCAACTGGTCGATGTGATCGTGTTGATCCATACCGGTTTTGCAAAGTCCTGGCCCGATCGCAAACGCTATCTCGGTACCGAAAAACTTGGCTCAGAAGGAGTCTCCCAATTGCATTTTCCAGGGCTCGATCCGGATGCCGCCAAGTGGCTTGCCGAGCATCGATCAGTGAAGGCGGTGGGGATTGATACGGCGAGCATCGATCACGGGCAATCTCAACGCTTCCAGAGTCATGTGACCCTTTTTCGCCACAACATTCCTGCATTTGAAAACGTCACGAATCTTCACGAGTTGCCATCGCAGGGGGCAACCGTCATCGCGCTGCCAATGAAGATCGCTTCGGGCACAGGGGCCCCACTACGAATCATTGCGTCGCTGCCAAAGTGAGGGCCGGCGTCCTGAGAGGGAACAAACCCCGGATTCTCTCGACCCAGTGAGCGAATTTGCTCTGAGAAACAGGAAACGCAGAGACGGAGAGGCGCGAAGACGCATAGCATCCTTTCGGCTCCTCAACTTTGCGCCTCCGCGCCTCTCCGTCTCTGCGCTCCCTTCTTCAACCCAACACTCGCTTGACCGCAAGCCCACGTGTCAGGCACGAGCGCGCCTGACACATGGGTTGACGACTGACTATCAGCTGCAGCCCATGCTGTTGCCGCAGTTGTGACAGAGGTAGCAGTTTCCGTTTCGAACAGTGATGCTGCCACAGTTGTCGCAGCTTGGGGCATCCATTTGGAATCGAGCGAATTGCTCCCCCTGGCCGCCGTCACGCTGCTCCGGCTTCGCTGCATGACCGTTAGTGGAGCGGCCCTTGCCGTTGGCCGATTCGCTGATGCTGGCCAAGAAGGTTGCTCGCTCGGCCAAAGCGACCGCGGCGCCCGCGTCCTCCTTCAAGCCGATCATCACACTGCTCGCCGACGCGGTGAACATTTCCACCCCGTTGCCCTTGTTGGTGTTATCGGAATGACCGTGAGTCGGATCGTGACCGCTCATGAAGGTCAATCCCAGCCAACGGGCGATGTAGTCGACGACACTCTTGGCGATGCGAATGTCCTTGTTGGTCGTGTGGCCCATCGGTTCGAACCGAGTGTGGCTGAACTTGTTGACCAGGACTTCCAGCGGCACGCCGTACTGCAGGGCGATCGAAAGTGCGGTGCCGAAACTGTCCATGATCCCGCCGATGGTCGATCCTTCCTTGGCCATCGTGATGAAGATTTCGCCGGGTCGACCATCGGGATAGAGACCGACGCAGAGATAACCTTCGTGACCGGCAATGGTGAACTTGTGGGTCACGCTCTGGCGGGTATCGGGCAGCCGTTCGCGACGCGGCTTGTAGACGATCTTCTCGACCGTTTCGGTGACGACTTGCGTGCCGCCGGACTTTCGAACCGCGATCCTCGTTCTTGGTGTTGAGCGGCTGCGACTGCTTGCTGCCGTCGCGATAGATCGCGATCGCCTTGAGACCGAGTTCCCAACCCCAGAAGTAGGCGTTGGCGATGTCCTCGGGCGTGGCGTCGTTGGGCATGTTGACCGTCTTGCTGATCGCTCCGGAGAGGAACGGCTGGGCGGCGGCCATCATCGCCACGTGAGCCTGCCAAGCGAATGCTTCGCACTCCGTTGGCCGGCTGGAACGCACAGTCGAAGACCGGCAGATGCTCGACCTCCAATTCGGGAGCACCCTCGATCGTGTCGTTCTCGTCGATGTAGCTCAGGATCCCTTCGATCTCGCGCCTGGTCGTAACCGAGTTTCTGCAGGCCGAGACGGACCGTTTGGTTGACGATCTTCAGCATCCCGCCGCCGGCAAGTTGCTTGTACTTGACCAGAGCGATGTCGGGCTCGATGCCCGTCGTATCGCAGTCCATCATGAAGCTGATCGTGCCGGTCGGTGCCAGCACGGTTGCCTGGGCGTTGCGGAAGCCGAATCTTTCGCCGATCTGCCAGCACATCGTCCCACAGCTTCTGGGCCGCTTCCTTCAAGGTCTGGCGGACCGTCGTCGTCGATCTGGTCACATGCCTCGCGATGCATCTGCATCACGCCGAGCATCGGCTTTTCGTTCTCGCTGTAACCGTCAAACGGCCCGACCACGCCGGCCAGTTCCGCGCTGGTGCGGTTGGCTTCGCCGTGCATCAGCGCGGTCAACGATCCGCACAGGCCGCGGGCCGCATCGGAATCGTACGGCAGACCGCGGCTCATCAACACGCTGCCGAGGTTCGAATAGCCAAGTCCCAGCGGACGGAAACGGTGGCTGTTGGCCGCGATCGGCTCGGTCGGATAACTGGCGTGATCGACCAGGATTTCCTGAGCGATGAAGAACAACCGAGCCGCAGCCCGGAAGCGATCGACCGCGAACGATCCGTCGGAACCGACAAACTTCATCAAGTTGATCGAAGCCAGGTTGCAAGCCGTGTTGTCCAGGAACATGTACTCGCTGCACGGATTCGATGCGTTGATCGCTCCGCTGTTGGGACAGGTGTGCCAGCGGTTGATCGTCGTGTCGTACTGCACACCGGGATCGCCGCAGTGCCAGGCGCACTCGGCCATCTTGTTGAGCAGTTCCTTGGCATCATAGCGACGGCGCATCGCCCTGCGCCTTGTCGCTGATCCAACGGGTCTGCCAGCTCCGTTTGTCGCGAACCGCTTCCATGAACTCGTCGGTGACGCGAACCGACAGGTTGGCGTTCTGGAAACAAACGCTGCTGTAAGCTTCGCCATTGAAGTTCGATTCGTAGCCCTCGCGAATCAAAGCGTGCGCCTTCTGCTCTTCCTTCCACTTGCACTCGATGAACTCCAGGATGTCCGGATGCCAGACCTTCAGCGATTGCATCTTGGCAGCGCGGCGGGTCTTGCCGCCACTCTTGACCACACCGGCGATCGAATCGTAAACCCGCATGAACGACAGCGGACCCGATGGCGTTCCGCCGCCGGAGAGCTTTTCGCGGTGGGAGCGAATCGTCGACAGGTCGGTACCGGTACCGCTGCCAAACTTGAACAACATCGCCTCGGCACACGCCAGACGCATGATGTCTTCCATGTTGTCGTCGACGCTCTGGATGAAACAGGCCGATCCCTGGGGATACTCGTAGGGATTCTCCGGCTGCTCGGTCTGCTTGGGTCTCGCCGTTCCAATGCCAATTGCACTTGTCACCCACCACGCCGTACTGGTCATACAGTCCGACGTTGAACCAGACCGGACTGTTGAACGCACCGTGCTGGTGCAGACAAAGCCAGGTCAGATCGCGATAGAAACGCTCGCCATCTTCCGGCGTGTCGAAGTAACCATCCTTCAATCCCCAATCGGTGATCGTTCGGGTCACGCGATGGATCAACTGCCGGACGCTGCGTCTCGCGTTCCCCGGGATTCTTGGGATCGCCATAAAAATACTTGGAGACCACGACATTGGTCGCCAACTGGCTCCAAGTCGCGGGAATCTCGCAATCGTGCTGCTCGAAAAGCGCATTGCCGCTCTCGTCCTTGATCGCGGCACTACGCAGTTCCCACTTGACCGTCTCGAACGGGTTCTGGCCGTCCGTCAGGACAGAACGTCGTCTCGATCTTCAAGCCATTGCTGCTCTGTCGCAGCTTCTCTCCAAATCGCTGTCGCGCATAATCCACACCCGTGCTCCGAATTGACCTTCTCCAAGGCCGGATCACTGGAAAGCTCATTGAGTGGAATGCGCAGAAAGAACCGTTGCCATCGCTTTAAGACTCCTGGGGGTTTCATCCGTGGGTTCAAGACTGACGCCAACGTGTTGTTCGCCTTCCTCGCGAAGCGCCATCCCGAACCATTTTAATCAAAGAACATGAACATTTGTCGCCCACCCGCATCGGGATATCCTGACATCGATCACGGGGGGAGATCCGCTGCCATCGGCAACGCCGTCTGCCCAATCACCACAGTGACGGAAAAGGTAATGAAAGCACTACCTGTAGTGGCATTTGCACTGGAAAGCCACTACATGTGGGCGACGGGCGAATCTTAGAGATTGCCCGGGCTGTGTCAATCAGATTCTCACAATCGCGTCGTAACTCTCGCTCGCATAATGCGTTGCGCGCTCCGAAGGTCGCCCGAGCCGGTCCTCCATGCGATCCTGGCCAACGGACGTAAGATCCAGTCGCAATGAAGAGTTAGTGAAGATCGCTAGCAAATAGAGCGGCGTGGTGGAAAAACTGTCGGAAAGTAAAAATTTCCTGCTTCGAGGATCGCCAGCTGTGAAACCGGGGAGCTGCCAGATAGGTGGAGTTTGCAGCGTCAGGTTCGGCGGGGAGGCTGGGTCGACGGGGAGATCGGTCGGCAGGGAGGCTCGGTTCGGCGGGGAGGCTGACGTCGGCGGGGAGGATCCGGTCGACGGACTTGGAAGTCCATCGTACCGGGCGTACGGGGAGTGACTCAGTCCAGATGGTTGTCGGGGGTGGCGCTTGACACGATGATGGCCGCTTCGATTCGATCAGAACTGGCGATGCGAGAGGGACCCTCGATGAAGTACGCGATTTGCAATGAAACCTTTGGCGATTGGCCACTTGAGCAAGCGCTGGAGCTTGGCCAAAGAGACGGGCTACAGCGGCTGGGAGGTCGCTCCGTTCATGCTGACCGACGACATTCGCTCGTTCGATGCCGACGTCGCGCAGCGCCTATCGGCGGGCGGTCGAATCGGCTGGTTTTGAGATCATCGGGCTGCACTGGCTGCTGGCCAAGACGACGGGACTGCACCTGACCACGATGGATGCGGCAGGTTCGCAGCGAACCAGCGAATACCTGATCGAGCTGGTCGATCTTTGTGCGGACTTGGGGGGCAACGTGATGGTGCTTGGCTCGCCTCAACAACGAAATGTCCCCGAAGGCCAATCGATGGAATCGGCGATGGCCAACGCGGCAGAAGTGATTCGCGAGCGTCGTCCGCGCAATTAGAACAGCGGGGCGTGCGCATCGCACTTGGAGCCGCTGGGGCACGAAGAGGGCAACTTTCTCAACACCGCGGCTGAGGCTCGTCAACTTGCATGGCGATGATCGACAGTCCTCAGGTGCAGCTTGCATCTGGATGTCAAAGCGATGAGTGACGAGCCGACGCCGATCCCTCAGATCATTCGCGAAAACGCCGATGCGATGATCCATTTTCATGCCAACGATCCCAACCGACGGGGCCCCGGGATGGGCGAAGTCGATTTCGTGCCGATCTTCTCCGTCCTGGACGAAATTGACTACGACGGTTGGGTCAGTGTGGAGGTGTTCGATTACACCGCCGGGATTGAACGATTGGTCGTCGAGAGCATGGCGAACATGAAGCGCGCCCGAAGCAACATCAGCCGTTCAGACACGCCAGGCTCCGCACAACGTCCGTCACTCGCCGATCTCCGCCGACAGTGCGAACGCTAAGATCGGCGTGCGATCGGTGACGGTGACTCCTATCGGCGGTCTTCAGCGCCGGGGATGGTCAGCACCGGACAGGGGGCGTCGTGAGCACCCGTTCGCTGGTGCTTCCCCGAATCACATCGAGGAATCCTTGGTGACCGGCAGTTGCCATCAGGATCAAGTCGGCGTCAATCGACTCGGCCTTTTGCACAATCGCATCGACGGGGCTTGCCACTTCCCGTTCGATCGAGTTCCATTTCCAGCGGAATCGGCTCTGGGCAGGCTGATTTCGGGCATCTCGTTGCCGACATGCAACAGGGTCAATTCGGACTCTTCATCGCCAAGACCTTCCAACACCTCGAACGCGTCGGCAATCGCGTACCGCGGACTGGGGCTGTGATCGATCGGCATCAACAGCCGCTTCATGTTGACCGATCCATCTTCGGCCGAGACGAATCCACGGCTCCGTCGCGGGACGAACAGCGTTGGCAGCAGGGCGCGTCGAGCCAGTGGTTCGGCGATGCTGCGATGCAACCATCCCGGCAATCCTTCATGACCGTGGGTCGCGAGCACCATCAGGTCGAAGGGATGATGATCCAGGAAGTTGATGATCGCAGGGATCACCGGTCCCGAGGCGTCGACTTTCTCCACTGCAACGTGCAGATCATCGAAGACGGCGCTGCGTGGGGCGTCGGCGGCAACAGCCCCCAACGCTGCAGCGTCGCACGGACACCCGGGAAATCCTCCCAGCGGGCATCCTCGGACCGTTCACTGTCCACATGCAGAATCGATAGGCTCGCCTTGTACTCCACCGCAATTTTCAGTGCGTGGCAGAAGGCCAGCATGCTTCCCTCGGAAAAATCGGTGGGATGAAGAATCGAGAAGGGGACGACGGGAATCGGCTCAGACGGCATGGCAAATGGTGAGCAAGAGTCGAGGATGAATCAGTGAAAGATAGCAATCAAACCCGTATGATGCGACGTTCCAAGTCCGTCGAGCATGCGATCCAGTTCCCAACGACTTGGATCGCGACTTGGAAGTCCATCTTACTTGTGACACAGCTCGACGGCCTTGGCAGTCCATCGGACGGGTTGGGTGCGCATCGTGCGGTTGGCTTGTGGTGTGCAGGGCCTCGACAATCTGCAACCCAGTGTAGGCGTGCGGATCTTCCGACAGTGGCCGGCATCGCCTTCCTACGATAGTCAATCGGGCCTTGCTGGCGGTTGGATCTTTCCTCAAGCCACCGCCTCCCCATTTGAATGCAGCCGGTGACGAATCGATGGCGGAGCCCCTTTTTGACGGTCCGAAGGGCTATATTGGCGGTTCTATATGATGGAGTGTTAGCGGAACCATCAGCCTTTGTGGATTTGCCTATGTCTGTCGAAGCAATGTCGGTCGAACAAGAAGCCCAGGTGGTGGAGCAGATTCGCGAGGGTCGCGAGAAGATCCATGCCGAGCTTTCCAAGGTCATCGTCGGCCAACAGGATGTGATCGAGCAACTGCTGATCTGCCTGTTCGCCGGCGGCCATTGCCTGATCACCGGGGCGCCCGGGTTTGGCCAAGACTTTGCTGGTGCGCAGCGTCTCCCAGATCTTCCACCTGCAAGTTCCAGCGGATTCAGTTCACGCCCGACCTGATGCCGGCGGACATCACCGGCACGGAGATCCTGGAACAGACGCCGGATGGCCATCGGCAATTGCAATTCGTCAAAGGCCCGATCTTTGCCAACGTGATCCTGGCCGACGAAATCAATCGCACGCCTCCCAAGACGCAGGCGGCATTGCTCGAGGCGATGCAGGAACACCAGGTCACCGCGGCGGGCCGTCGTTATCAAGCTGGACGAGCCGTTCTTTGTGCTGGCGACGCAAAATCCGATCGAGATGGAGGGAACCTATCCGCTGCCCGAAGCCCAACTCGACCGGTTCCTGTTCAACGTGTTGATTGATTACTTGCCGCCCGAGGACGAGTTGGCGGTGGTGTTGCAAACGACGTCCAAGCGTCCCGAACCGATCGAGCCGCTGTTCACCGGCGAAGACGTGATGCGATTCCACGAAGCGGTTCGCAAGGTGCCGATCGCCGAGGAAGTCGGCGCCTACGCGGTGCGCTGGTGGCGGCGACCCGTCCGGGCCGCGAGCGGCGCGCCGGATTTCGTGAACGAATGGGTCAGCTGGGGTGCCGGCCTGCGGGCGGCTCAAACGCTGGTGCTCGGAGGCAAGGCGCGAGCCCTGCTTCACGGCCGTGCCCACGTCAGCCAGGAGGACATCCGCGCCCTGGCCCATCCCGACGCTTCGGCATCGCGTGCTGCTGAGCTACAAGGCGGAAGCGGAAGGGGTGACGATTGAGGATGTCATCGACCGTCTGCTGTCGACCGTTCCCACCTCTTCCAAGTGATGGCTATCCCAGCGAGCTCAGTCGAATCGAGCACGCGGCGAACAGCTCCGATGGCGTCGATCGATCCGCTTGCCGTGATGCGGATCAAGAATCTGCAGCTGCGGGCCAAGGCGGTCGTCGAAGGCTTCTACAACGGTCTGCACCGCAGTCCGTTTCATGGCTTCTCGGTCGAGTTCAGCGAGTATCGGCCCTACACCGTCGGCGATGATCTTCGCGGCCTGGATTGGAAACTCTACGCCCGCATCCGATCGTTACTACATCAAGAAGTTCGAAGACGAAACCAATCGCCGCTGCTATCTGGTTCTTGACCAGAGCAAGTCGATGGGATTCGGCTCGCTCGAGTACACCAAGATCGAGTACGCCCGGACGTTGGTCGCGACGATGGCCTACTACCTGACGCTGCAGCGGGACAGCGTCGGCTTGATGACGTTTGATGAGCGGATCGGCGAATTCATCAGCGCTCGCAATCGCCAGGGCCATCTTCGCCAGATCATGGTTGCCCTGTCGCGCCCCGTCGCCGGCAACGGGCACCGATTTGGATCAACCGCTGCGCGAGATCGCCGTCGCTGGTGCGCCGGCGCGGGCTTGGTCGTGCTGGTTTCCGACATGTTGGCACCGATCGAAACGCTGCAGACCAACCTGGCTTACCTGCGATCGCGAGGTCATCAAGTGATGATCCTGCGCGTGCTCGATCCCGGCGAATTGTGCGCTGAAGATTGAATCGCCCAGCATGGTGGTCGACATGGAATCGGGACGCGAAATCTACCTCGACCCGGAAGCGGCCAAGGAAGACGTACCGAGCGCGAGTTCGATGAGCATCGAGACGAACTGCAAGCGATCTGTGATTCGCTGGGCGTGGACCTGTATCAGATGCGGACCGACGAGCCGCTCGATCAGTCGCTGTTTCACCTGATCAGCACCCAACGGCGTCGGGCTCGCCGGGACGTCGCGAGCGGGCATGTTGGCCAGCGCCGGGCGAACGGTGCCGTCGGCGTCGGCTGCGGCGGAGGTTCACGATGAGTCTGCTTGCACCACTCTACTTTCTGGGAGCCTTGGCGGTTGGACTGCCGATCCTGTTTCACCTGATTCGCCGGCAACCCAAGGGACAAGTCGAATTCAGTTCGCTGATGTTCCTGCGGCCGACACCGCCCCGGTTGACTCGCCGCAGCCGCTTGGACAATTGGTTGCTGCTGTTGCTTCGGGCTCTGGCGCTGATGCTGCTGGCCGCCGCGTTCGCGCGCCCGTTCCTCCGAAGTGTCGCCGATCTCGGAAGCAGAGTTACCCGGACGCACGGATCGTGCTGCTGGTCGACACCAGTGCCAGCATGCAGCGGGCCGGATTGTGGCAGCAGGCGCTCGATCGAGGCGAGCGAAGTGCTTGCCGGATCTGCAACCAGCCGACTCGCTCGCGCTTGGTCACCTTCGATTCCGCAGCCGAAGCTCGCCGTGAGCTTCGATGAGTCTGGCCGGATGAATGTCGAGCAGATCCGGTCGGCTCGCGCAACAGGCGTTGCGCGAAGCCAAGCCGACTTGGCGTCACACCGACCTGGGCCGAGCGATCAGTTTTGCAGGCGATTTCGCGGTCACCTATGAAGTCCGATCATCGTCGAGGATCCAGCAGAGGAGACAGAGCCGAGCGGCTGCGACACAGCGTTGCCGTCCAATTCGTCGGGCCCGGCTCACTTGATTCTGATCACCGACATGCAATCGGGCAGCCAGATCGAAAGCCTGCAGGTCTACGCTTGGCCCAAAGAACTGCGGCTGGATGTCCGCAAGGTGTCGCCGCAGAAACGAACCAACGCATCGGCTCAGATTCTTGCCGCCTCCGCCGAGGAAAGCGAAGATCCCGATCGCGTTCGCGTTCGCGTCTCCAATGCCGCCGACTCCGAGTCGGGCAAGTTCAGTCTGGCTTGGTCGGCCGAGCGCTGACGGTCAACGTGCGACAAGCCAATGCCGGACAGCACTCGCCAGTAGAACTGCCCGTGCAAGTTCCACCGGGGCAAACCCGTGTCGTTCGCATGCCATCGCGCTCCGCCCGGCGTCAACGCGCTGCTTCTCAAAGGTGACGTGCACAGCGTTCGACAACACGCGGTACGTCGTCAGCCCGGAGCCGGTGCAAATGACGCTGCAATACATTGGCGACGAGACGCGCCAATCCACGCGACAGCCTGTTCTACTACCTGCAACGAGTTCCCCTGCAACATTCGCGTCGCACCGTCACGGTCGATCCGATCGCAGCGGAAGCGATCACCGCGCCACCCGATCCCAAGCAAGTGCCCCTGATCGTTCTGGCACAACCTGTCTCGAGGCGATGTCGCACGACGACTGCGCGAATACGTCGAGGCGGGCGGCCGATTGCTGGTGGTGCTTGCGGACCAGAGCTTCCGCAGAGGGCTCATCGCTTCGGTCAATGCGATCACATCGGGTCAGCTGAGCGTCAGTGAGGCGGAGGTCGACGACTACGTCATGCTGATCCAAGATCGACTTCGGACACCCTGTGTTTGAACCGATGGCCGATCCACAATTCAACGACTTTTCGAAGATCCGTTTCTGGACGCATCGCAAGCTTGAAAACGTCGATGAATCGTGGCAGCTCGTCGCCAGCTTTGATGACGGAGATCCGGCACTGATCGAAACGACGATCGGACATGGACGGCTGCTGGTCCTGACAACCGGTTGGCAACCCGAAGCGGGTCAACTCGCCCTCTCCACCAAGTTCATCCCGCTTGTTTACAGCCTGTTCGATTTGGGTCGCCGAGGCAGCCAGTCGGATCAATACACCGTCGGCGAATCCATCGACTACGAACCGTCAGCGACCGCGACCATCACCGGTCCGGCGGGAATCGCCTTCGCATATCGATCGGAAGAAGACCTGCGAGGGAATCGATCAGCCCGGCGTTTATCGCTTCCGCGATGGCGAAGAGAACCGCACGTTCGCAGTGAACCTGGACGAATCGGAAAGCCGCACCGAAGCGATCGGCGACGATGAACTGGAACGGTTTGGCGTGCTCCTCGGCAAAAACTGACGACCGAACAAGCACTCGAATCGCAGCGGCAACTTCGCGACCGGAACTGGAAAGCCGGCAGAAACTCTGGCAGTGGTTGCTGGTTGCTGCCTTGGGAATCCTGGGATTGGAAACGCTGCTCGGCGGTTTGTGGAGCCGACGTCAAGGTGCTGATTCGATAGCAGCGAGCACCGCAACATGAGCTGCGTCTTGTAGGCATGACCATGACTTTCAGAAACTTGCGATCCGAATTTTCCGCTCACCCATGTGGTCGAGAACAGGTTGCCTGTTCGGAATTCGCAAGCGTTCGACAAGCGGTTCACACCGAATCCGATAGGGGGGAGATCGTGCACCCGGTTGTGACTCGCCAATCCCCGGTTGCGGCTGCCAATCCCCGGTTGTGACTCGCCAATCATTGTGTCCTGTTGGTTTCAGCGGTCGACCTCGCCAAGTTGTACGTGTTCTGGTTGAGAAGGATGGATCACATGAATGAAGCGTTGCTAGAAAGGCTTGGACCGGTCGTCAAACGAATGCGACGGGTCCGCTTCTTTCGAATCATGGCAGCCGTGCTGCTGCTGATCGGTCTGGTCGGCTGGCTGATGCGTTTGCAGGTCGAAAACGGTCGAGTGCCTGGATCCACGTTGGCTTGGTCGCTGCTAGGACTGATACTTCTCAGCGCCGTGATCGCGGCCGTCGTCTGTCGATTCAGCTTTCGCAATCTCGCGATCGGTTGCCAAGCAAATCGAGGCCAAATTCCCGACCCTCGACCATCGTTTGTTGACCGCCCTGAGTCAGCAAGACGACCAACTTGGCTACCTGCAACAACGCGTTGTCAAAGAAGCGCGCGATCATTCGCGTTCACACAACTGGGCCGAGACGATTCCCCGGAGCCGATTGCTGGGCAGCCAACTCTCTGGTCTCGCCGCGGCACTGTTCTGCGCTGCGATCCTGGGCTCGCTGTTCGTCCTGACGCCGAAGACCGAAGCGACCAGCCTCTCGGCGTCCACGCAGTCGCAGACAAGTCACGATCGACCCGGGCAACACCGAGATCGAGCGTGGATCGAGTCTGGTCGTGACGGCCAGGTTCGATGGCTGGGTTCCCGATCAAGCCGAATTGATCTGCGAGTCGGCCGATCGGAAGCGAGCGTCGCATCACGATGACGCAAAATCTTAAGGACCCGTCGTCGGCGGCTTTGTTCCCTCCGTCGACCAACCCTTCATCTATCGCGTGATCACGCCCAACTGGCAAAGTGAACCCTACTCGGTCGATGTCTTTGAGTTCCCGGCGCTGGTTCGAAGCGACGCCAATCTCGAGTTCCCCGATTACACGGGCATGGAGACAAAGCGAATTGAAGACACCGTCCGCATCTCGGCCGTCGAGGGAACGCGAGGTCACATGGGTCTGCTTCCTGAACAAGGATGTCAAGGTCGCCGACCTGGTCGCCAAAGATGGGAGCGCGACTGCCACTGGAGCCAAGCGATGCGTTTCCAGGTGCGATGGCAGCAACGCTCGATCTGCAAGAGACTCAGCGGCTGAAGCTGGAATTGGTCGACGCCGAGGGTAGAACCAACAAGTATCCGCCCGAATTGGTCGCCCGCGTTCTGCCCAATCAACCGCCCAACTTGAAATTGACGGTCGCCGGAGATGTGGCCGTTTCGCCGCTGGAAGAACTGCCGATCGGGGCGGAGGTCAATGATGACTTTGGGGTCGTCAAGTACGGACTTGCCTACACCTTCGCCATGAAGCCGCAGCAAGAAATCACGCTCGGCGAATCGCATTCCACGGGGAGCCAAGACCAGCATCGAACACTTGATCGAGTTCGAAGAACTCCAAGCCGAACCGGACGAACTGTTCACCTATCACTTCTGGGCCGAGGACTATGGGCCCGATGGCGAACTGCGTCGCACCGAAAGCGATATGTACTTTGCCGAAGTTCGACCATTCGAAGAGATCTATCGAGAAGGCGAGCCGCCGCCGGAGGGACAAGGGCAGCAGCAGCAACAGAACCAGAATGGACAAAAGGCCGAAGAACTGGCCGAGTTGCAAAAGGAGATCATCAACGCAACCTGGCGAGTGATTCGTGACGAGCCCGCTACCAAACGCAGCGATGACTTCGATAGCAACGTGCAATTGCTGGTCGAGTCTCAGCAAGACGCCTTGGGCCAACTCAATGAACTGGCTGCCGAAGTCCAGGATGAACGTTCGATTCGCTACGTCGACCTGGCTCGAACGGCCATGGAACTGGCGATCAAGGAATTGACCGAGGCGGGATCCAGCCGCGAAGTCGCGCCCCTCAATCCGGCACTTTCCGCGGAGAAGGCTGCCTACGGTTCGCTGCTTCGCCTGCGTGCCCGCGAGTTCGAGGTCACTCGCTCACAACGCCAAAACCAACAGCAATCGGGGAGTGCCTCACAAAACCGACGGCAACGGCAACTCGACGAGTTGGAATTGGACCAGGAAGAGAACCGCTACGAAACCGAGAGCCAGGCCGCAGAGACTCCAGCGAGGAAGATCAACAGCAACGCGAGGTTCGCCAGGTGCTCAACCGGCTACGGATCTTGCTCGGCGCCAGGAAGACTTGAACAAGGAGTTGGCGCAGTTGCAGTCGGCGCTTGGAAAAGGCAGAGACCGAAGAGGAGAAGGAGGAAATCGAGCGGCAGCTCAAACGGCTTCGAGAGCAACAACAGGACCTGCTGCGCGAGACCGACGAATTGAACGAACGGATGCAGCAACCCGAAAACCAGCAAGCAGATGGCCGAAGCGAGCCAACAGCTTGAAGAGACCCGCGAGAACGTTCGTCGTGCCGGCGAGGCGCCTCGAACGCAACGATGCCGCCGAAGCTCTGACCGCCGGACGCCGTGCCGAGCGCGAGTTCGAGGAGATGCGTGATGAGTTTCGCCAGCAGGCTGCCGGCGAGTTCAACGAAATGATGCGAGAGATGCGCACCGACGCTCAAGAGCTCGATCAAAAACAGGAAGAGCTGTCGGAGGAGCTGCAAGAACTCGACCAACCCGACCAGAACGCTGGTCTTCGAGGTTCAAACAACCGCGAACAGATTCGCGAAGATCTCGAGGCACAGGGCGAGAAACTCGGCGAATTGCTCGAGCGAATGCGCACCACCGTGGAAGAGTCCGAAGCGGCCGAACCTCTTCTGGCACAGAAACTCTACGACTCCTATCGCCAGACGCAACAACGACAAGTCGAGCGTCAACTGCGCGAGACCAGTGGAGTTGCTGCGGCGCGGATTTGAACCACAAGCACGCGAAATGGAAGCCGGCGCCTCGCAAGGCATCGATCAGCTTCGCGAAGACCTTGAAGAGGCCGCTGCCACGGTTCTGGGTGATGAAACCAAAGCGCTGCAACGAGCCCTGGGCGAGCTGGAGCAACTGGAACGTGATCTCGAAACGAGATGCGCGAGAATGGTCAGCCAACTCCCGGCCAACCCTCGAGCCCTGGTCAGCCCGGTGCGGATCCATCGCAGCAGGATCCCAACGCGACTCCCAACCAGGTCAACAACCAGGCCAGTCAGCAACAACCAGGACAACAACCAGGACAACAACCAGGACAGCAACCAGGACAGCAACCAGGACAACAACCAGGACAGCAACCAGGACAGCAACCAGGACAGCAACCAGGACAGCAACCAGGACAACAACCAGGACAGCAACCAGGACAACAACCAGGTCAGCAGCAACCAGGTCAACAACAAGGACAGCAACCAGGACAGCAACCAGGACAGCAACCAGGACAGCAACCAGGACAGCAACCTGGGCAACAACCAGGCGAGCAACCAGGGCAACAACCAGGCAGCAGCAACCCGGGCAACAACCAGGACAGCAACCCGGGCAACAACCAGGACAGGGGCGGGGCTTCGGGATGGCCAACCGCAGGATGGCAGAGCGCCCCGATGGAGAAGCCCGTCAGGGTTCGGCGTCTGCAATCGGTTTGCCGCCGGCAATCCTGCGGCCGCACCGCTGACCGGTGACGGCTTCCGCGAATGGTCCGATCGTTTGCGAGATGTGGAGGAGATGGTCGATGATCCGCAACTTGCGTTCCGAAGCGGCCCAAATTCGCGATCGCGCTCGTGACGTGCGACTCGACTTTCGCCGGCACTCCAAAGAGCCACAGTGGGATCTGGTCGAGAAGATGATCGCGACGCCGCTTCGGGAACTGAAGCAGCGGGTCTCCGAAGAGCTATTGCGTCGCAGTGCCGAGAAGCATGCACCGGTTCCGATCGATCGAGATCCGGTGCCGGTTGAATATGCCGATGCGGTGCGGCAGTACTACGAAAGCTTGGGGAGTGGTCGTTGATGGCGTGTGGGTTCCTGATGCCTCGAACCGTTTGAATTCGCGATGCTTGCTTGCTCAGAGCCGACGCGTTTCAGTTTGAAGACTTGTTGTGGGCCGCGCCCCAGTGGGTGATGCCAGCGGCTGCGATTGCCGCCGATCCTGGCCTGCTTCGTGATTTGGAACTACGCGCGTCCCGATGCGGATGGAGGCATTCGGTTTCTAGCGGCCTTGCTGAAGCTGGCGGCGATTGCGCTTGATTGCGTTCTGCCTGCTCGAACCGATGCGAAGCGGCACTCGCCCGCGTCCTCAAGCCAACGTGCTGCCGATCCTGGTCGACAACAGCCAAAGCATGCAGTTGAAGTCGGCGTCGGCGAAGCAGAGCCGTCACGCAACAAGTCGCCGGCTCTGGTCGACGAAGAGATCGCCCTGGCGAGTCCGATTGGCCCAAGACTTTGACGTTCGCAATTATGCGTTCGATGCCCGACTTGGAGAGTGTCGATGATCTGGCAAAGCTCGACGCCAGTGGTTACGCCTCGTCGCTGGCGGGAAGTCTGCGATCACTGGGAGAACGATTCAAGGATCGTCCGGTCGCCGGCACCTTGGTGTTCACCGACGGCAACCTGACCGACGCGCCGTCCGCCGATTTCGATTGGTCGACGATCGGCTTCCCGGTCTATCCGGTGTTGCCGGCCGAGGACGACGAGTTTCGCGACCTGCGGATCAGCGACGTCAGCGTTCGGCAAACCGATTTCGAATCGGCACCGATGACCGTCACCGTCTCGTTCGATGCGGTCGGGTTTGCGAACGAGGAAGTGAAGATTCAGCTGAAGGACCTGGCGACGGGCAAAGTGGTCGAAGAACAAACGGCGAAGCTTGGGCCGGAACGGGCATGCATCCAGGAGGTTCGCTTTCGCTTTCGTCCCGAAACACCGGGCGTCAGCTTCTACCAGGCGTCGGTCTTCACGCCACGAGATCGCGATGCGGTCACGCAGTCCGATGAGAGCCGAGCGGCAAAGTCGCAGGCGAAGCAACATTGCTGAACAACACTCGGATCGTGACGGTGGATCGGGCCATCGGGCCCCTACCGCATCCTCTACGTTTCGGGCCGGCCCAACTGGGAGTTCAAGTTTCTGCGCCGCAGCCTCCAAGAAGATGCCGAGGTCCAGTTGGTCGGGCTGCTTCGCATCGCCAACAAAGAACCGAAGTTCAGCTTTCGCGATCGCAGGTGTCAACAGCACCAATCCGTTGTTTGCCGGGCTGGGCGAAGATGAAGAGGACGCCGCCCAGCAGTACGACGAACCGGTCATCATCCGGCTTGGGGTCAAGGAATCCGAAGAGCTCAGCGACGGGTTTCCCGAGTCCGCCGAGGAACTGTTCGCCTACCACGGTGTGATTCTGGATGACATTGAGAGTGGCTTCTTCACGCAGGATCAGATGCTGCTGCTGCGCCGTTTCGTGGGCACGCGTGGCGGGGGGCTGCTGCTGCTGGGCGGCCAAGAGTCGTTCGACAGTCAGGATTTTGGCGACACACCGCTTGGGGAGCTCTGTCCGCTCTACGCGCCGCGCTCCTCGGGCGCAAAGCCCCGGGCCCCTATCGGCTGTCGATGACTCGCGAAGGCATGCTGCAGCCCTGGGTTCGACTCCGCGAGACCGAGGTGGCCGAGTCGCAAAGGCTACAGGACATGCCCGCGTTCCAAACGCTCAACGCCATCGGTGACGTGAAGCCAGGAGCCTCGCTGTTGGCCGTGGTCGAGTCGCGTGATGGGACCGCATCACCGGCGCTGGTCGCCCAACGTTTTGGACGCGGTCGCTCGGCCGCGTGGCTGGTCGGTGACCTTTGGCGATGGTCGATGCGTCGCGACGATCCGAAGCAGGATGATCTGGGACAGGCCTGGCGCCAACTCTCCCACTGGCTTGTCAACGATGTGCCGCGCAGAGCCGAGGTGCGCGTCGAGGCGGGCGACGACCCCAGCCAACCCGTGACGACTCGTTGCCTACGCGCGCGACGAAGCATACCTGCCTCTGGATAACGCTGCTGTGGAATTCACGGTCACGCCGCTCGGAGGCGAACCGTTTCAGCTGCGAGCAGAAATGGACGATTCCGAAGCGGGAACCTACAAGGCAACGTATTGGTCTCGCGAAGGAGGCGCGTATCGCGTCGAGGCCAATATCACCGCGGCTGACGGGAGCTTCGTCGGCAAGGCCCAATCAGGCTGGACGGCGCAGTCGGGAGCGGCCGAGTTTCAAGACCTGCGTCTGAATCGAGAACTGCTCGAAGACGATCGCCGAGCAAACCGGTGGCGAGGTGATTCGCGAGGATCGATTGGACCGCTTCGTCGCGGAGCTTCCCAATCGCAAGGTTCCTGTCACCGAAACCTGGGTCTATCCCGTTGTGGCATCGTCCCTGGGTCATGATGGCCGCCATGTTGTGCCTCTGCTGCTGAATGGGGCCTCCGTCGATTGAAAGGTTTGGCATGAGCCCTGTTGATCAACGCGTTTCCAATGAAGTCGATCGTGGCTGGTTCATCCTTCCCATCGAGCAAGCTTGGTCGATCAAGCAATGCACAAATCGTGTTTCTCGAATCGCGATCTCGCTGGTCCTGTTATTCGCGTGGTGGTATCCTCGCCAGCGCGTCGCGCCAGCGCCAGTGGATGACAAGAAGCCGAGCTGAGCCCAATTCGGATTCCGCGTCGGGGCAAATCCTTCTGGTGGTTGGCGCGGCCGGAACAGATGAGTTCGGAGAGCAGTTTGCAACTTGGGCCGAGCAGTGGCGCAGGTTGCCGAGCGTTCGGACACGCCGATTCAAACGATCGGTGGCTCCGAGGAGGGTGACACGAGTGATCACGAACTTCTGCAAGCTGCGATCGAATCAGCAGTGGGTCGACCCACCTCGCCCCTTTGGATCGTCATGATCGGACATGGAACCTTCACGCGAGGAGTCGCGAAATTCAATCTGCGAGGCCCCGATGTTTCCGCCGCGGAAATGTCCGAGTGGCTTGCGATCACGACTCGCCCCGTCGTGGTGGTGAATTGCGCATCGGCGAGCGGCCCGTTCGTCAATCGGTCTCTCCGGCAAGAATCGAATCGTGGTCACGGCGACCAAGAGTGGCACCGAACAGAACTTCGCCAGGTTTGGCAAGTACTTTGCCCAGGCAATCGCGGCACCCGATTCCGACCTGGATCATGATGATGAGGTCTCCGTTCACGAGGCGTTCTTGCGGGCTGCCGCCGATGTGCGAGACTTCTATGAGGCGGAAGCGAGGATCGCGACCGAGCATGCCTTGATCGATGACAATGGCGACGGCAAAGGGACCCCAGCGACGATGTTCCGTGGCACTCGCCCGAACACCACCGCCAAGGATGGAGCGGAACTGGATGGCAAGCCCGCGTCGCGAATCACGCTCTCTCCCGCTGGACACACGTCTGCCGTTCACGGAAGACGAACGGAGCCAGCGTGCCGCAATCGAGCAATCGCTTGACGAACTTCGCTCGAAGAAGCCGACACTGGATCCCCAGGAACATGAGCGTCAGCTCGAACCGCTGATGTTGCGTCTGGCCAGGCTCTATCAGGCTGCGGAAAAACGGCTTGAGGAAGAAAAATCGTCATCAGAATGATGGAGGGCAGAATGATTGCCGTGCGGGCTTTGGCAGGTCACGAGCAGCCAACATCAAGCAGCAGCAGTTGTTGGCAAATCCCCGCCATCATTCTGCCAGCCATCATTCTGCCAGCCGCTCAGATCTGGAAATTCATATCGTGGTCGAGCACTTCCGCGTCGGTCGCCCCACCGCGAACACGCAGCTGTGGCTTTTCCAACGTCACCGTCGTGTTGGGTGAAACGCTCTTGGTGATCCACACGCTCGAACCGATCACGGAGTTGTGGCCGATCACCGTACGGCCGCCCAGAATGGTTGCGTTGGCATAAACCACGACGTGGTCTTCGATCGTGGGATGACGTTTTTGGCCACGGATCACTTGGCCGTCCGCATCGGTCGGAAAGCTCAGCGCTCCGAGCGTCACCCCTTGATACAGCTTGACGTGACTGGCCGATCTCGCAGGTCTCGCCAATCACGACGCCGGTACCGTGGTCGATGAAGAAGTGCTCACCGATCTTCGCACCGGGATGAATATCGATACCCGTTTCCTTGTGTGCCCACTCGGTCATCATCCGCGGCAGGAACGGGACATCGAGTTCAACCAATTCGTGAGCGATGCGATAAACGGTGATCGCCGCAATGCCAGGGTAGCAAAGGACGACTTCGTCAGTGGTCCGGCAAGCGGGATCCCCTTCGTAGGCAGCGCCGACGTCGTTGGCCAAGGTCTTTCTGAGCGAAGGGATCCGCTTGAGCAATTCGATCGCCATCGCCTGCCCCTTGGCCTCGAAGTCGATGTCGGATCTCGCAGTCCTGGTGATTCGCCAGCATCCGGTGCTCGTGCCGCAGTGCCCGCGCGATCTCGGTCGTCAACTGATCATGCAGCACATCGACCAGGCCGCCGACGTGATACCGAATGTTGCCCTGATGCAGACCGACTTTGCGTCGGAAACCCGGGTAGAGCACATCCTTGAGGTTCAGCATGATCTCCGCCACCCCGGTGTAGCTCGGCAACGGGCAGTGACCGAGGTGATTGATCGCATCATCTGGCGTGTAGGTTTCAACGATCGCTTCGGTCAGGATCGGGAAGCTGTTCTTTCAGACGAAAGTCAGAGGCCACGGGACTGCTCCGCGTCAAGGTGTGGTGCATGAAAGTAAGTGCATTGTCGGCCGTGATGGGTTCACTGAATAGGCGGCCGGCCGACGGGATCGATGCTGTTTTTGCTGACCAGTTCTCCTTCATGATGCGACAATGACCAGCGAGGTCTCTCCCCCGCTGGTCATCGTCATGTCTGCTCGGACTGGTCCCTCGCGGCCCGCTATTTCGAGATTCCCAAGGGATCTCGCGAGGCCGATGGATGCCTATCGGCCAATCGATGGCGGGTTATCGAGCAAGAAGTCTCGTGGCCCCCGGATCGTGTAGTAAGGGTAACCAACCGTTGCCGTCGGTGGACCTGGGGTGAAAGGACGGCTATTCAAAGCGTCCCCAGCATGGTGCCCCAAGCATCCGGGCTGCAGATGGGCACTGTAGTCGTGACCACCTTGTTGCCAGCCAAGTCGACCCGGAATGCAGCCCTTTCGGCATCCCGATTCGCCACACACGCCACAAATGCCGCCGACATTGGCGCCGCAATTTTCACCGTTGCAGCCATCACCCACGCACGAGCCGACTTCACCGTAGGCGTACGGTCCAGCCTGGCAGCTATTGCATCCCGCTCCGCCGCAGTTTCCAGTACCACAATTTCCAGTACCACAATTTCCAGTACCACAATTTCCAGTGCCACAATTTCCTGTGCTGCAATTCCCATTGCCACAGTTTCCTGTCGAGCACGTCTTGCAGCCGCTACCACGTGTGTTGTGATGCAGACAGCCAGTGGTTCCGATTAGCAGTGCGGCCAAACAGCCTATCATCATTAAACGATTCATCGCCGAATTCCTTCCCGAGCATCTTGCCGCGCGTCGGCGGCAGTTGGTTTCCGTTCCATGGATCAAGCGAACGCGCCTGGTTCCCTCGGGATGCAGCCGATTTCGGCAGCCCTTCCGACAGCAGGCAATCATTCACCACGTTCGTTTTTTCGACCGTAGATCTTCTGCGGTGCACACAATCGGCTTGACCGCGTCAGACAGAACAAAATCGTGACGTAACGAACGACGCAAACCTCCTATCTTTCCATCTTGTCAGTTTGCCTTGCGTCGTTTCGCCCTCGGTTGGTAATCGAAAGGGAGTGAACGAAATCAATTCCCAGAGCCTCAGTGCCCACCATGCGGCTGGATCTAGCCATGACCAAATTGTTTCCTTCGGCATCACCGCGCACTTTCTCGCCCGTTGGCCTACTCGTCCTGTTCGGGACGATGGCCGCGACGACACCGCCCGTTGTACATGCCCAGATCGCGGTACCGCCGATCACAACCGACGAGGTCGACCCCTACACGAGGCTCCAAGATCAACTGGTCAATCGATTGCGGGCGACCCGCGAGGACCAGCAGTCCTACATCCGCTTCGTGGTCGAGCAGGTTCGTAAAGAGAAGCTCGAGGCCAAACTGGTGGTCGCAATCGAGCGTTACGCCATGCGTCGCAATCGAAACTACCCCTTCCCATTCTTTGAGCGAGCACTCCGTTACGAAGCGGCCAAGAAAGGGGTGGCCCTACCACCGCTGGAACACTTCACCAGCACCCGGGATGTCCCCTCTCCCACCACGACGACGCGCTGAGCTGCAACCCGATTTCTCCTCCCTTGGTGGGCCGTTCCGTTTCCAAGTCGTTTTCTGCTGACAAGTTTTGGCACCCTCCCTCTGCGCATGGGTGTCTACGCATTCTTGTTCACCCGTTTCGGTGCTCTTGCTCCCCTCTCCCCATCTGCGACGCAAGCACCACTTGCCTCTCAGATGGGGAGAGGGGGGCAAGAAAATACAGGTTGTCGCTGAATACTTGTGTAGCCAATGCCCAACTTTTGAATTTGCGCTTTTAACTGCCGCACGAAGACTTTCATAACCCGACGCGTAAGCGAGGAAATATTGCTATGCTATGCTATCGCTATCGCTATCGCTATTGACATCGACTCGCTTACGCGTCGGGTTATGAAAAGAGCACAACTTCAAAGCGCCCGAGGGAGGGTGAAACAAAGCTGTCGCGATCGAAACGAGAACTCATCGGATCACTCTTCGCCCATCAGCTCGCTTGCTTTCTGGACCAAGGTCACGAACTCCGCTCGGAGACCTTCTCGGTCTTCCCCTTGGCGCGGTTGGCGGTGTTCATGACATCACTCATCGTCCAAGATCCCGCATAGGGACTGCGTCGCAATTGCATTCCGAAGCTGGCTACAGCGGCGGCAAATCGCACGTCCTCCTCGGCATCCGCAAATTGGCACTCCCTCATCGACCACAGGGAACTCGACGAGCCTGCTCGTGTCGCCATCGGGTTGTTTGTAGCGAAGCTTGAGTGTCAGCATCTCCTTGCTGTCGGCGGCTTCACTTGGCGTCGCTTGTTGTTGGTACTTCAAGTCATCGACCTTGGGAGCATGCACCGCAACCTCGACGCCTGGGGGAACGATTTCGTAGAGGGCGGTCACGGAGTGGCCGGCGCCGATCTCGCCTGCATCCTTCTTGTCATCGTTGAAGTCCTCCTTGGCCAAGATCCGGTTCTCGTAACCAATCAAGCGGTACGAAGCCACTTGAGACGGATTGAACTCGATTTGTAGTTTGACATCCTTTGCGATCGTCACGAGCGTTCCGCTGGCTTGTTCCACCAACACCTTGTGAGCTTCCTCGCGGCCGTCGATGAAGGCATAGTTGCCGTTTCCCCGTCCACTGACCTGTTCCAGCATCGCATCGTTGTGGTTGCCCATGCCGAAACCGAGTACCGACAGAAAGATTCCTCCCTTGGCTTCCTTCTCGACCATCCGTACCAACGCGTCGGTGCCGGTCGTTCCTACATTGAAGTCACCATCGGTACAGAGGATGACTCGGTTGACACCCTCGGGGATGAAGTGATCTCGCGCCGTTTGGTAGGCCAGCGCGATCCCGGCACCTCCGTTGGTGCTGCCCCCGGCGGAGAGTTGAGTTAGCGCTTTGCGAATCTTCTTCGCCTTCTTCGCTGGCGTCGAATCGAGGACGAGCCCGGCCGATCCGGCATAGACGGCGATCGCTACCTTGTCATCCTCGTTCAGTTGCTTCAACAACATCTGCATCCCTTCAATCACCAATGGCAACTTGTTGGGAGCGTTCATCGATCCCGAGGTATCAAGCAGGAATACCAAATTGCTTTGCGGTCGATCTTCTGGCTCCATGGTCTTGCCTTTCAGTGCGATCCTGGCTAGCCGGTGCTGTTGATTCCAAGGGCACGACGTCACGCTGACGCGTGCCGCGAAGGGGTGTTCGTCGGAGTCCGCAGGAGGCTGATAGTCATAGGTGAAGTAGTTGAGCAGCTCTTCAATCCGAACCGCGTCGGGTCGCGGCAATTGATTGGCACGCATCAGGTAATCCCTCACCTTGCTGTAACTCGCAGTATCCACGTCGACCGAGAAGGTGCTCAGGGGATGTTCGCTGACACGCTGAAAAGGATTGTCCGTGATTGGCTCAAAGCGATCGCCGGCGATCCCGGGACCGCGACCCTCGTCGTTTGCCAATGCGAAATCAGTGGGATCCGTCGCTCGCCGCGCCTCGAGCGTCAACGCTACGCCCGCTTTCACGGCGTCCTTTCGATACAGGTACTTGTCCTGCCCCAGTTCCCCTTCCTTGTCCTTAACAGCCGCCCCGCCCGAAATCGGTACAAGTGCGACGCTCAATGGGCGTCCGGCTGCGGTCGCCCGGACGGAGTCCTCGTCGGCCAAACCGAGCTGACGCTCCCGAAGCTGACTTGGAGGTTGCTTCCCGAGCGACTCCTTGGTCACAGCCTCCGTGATCGCCTGGGCAATCTGCGGCTCCATCCCTTTGGCTCCCGATATCACGATCGTTCCACCCTCTTCCACGAACTCAACGTTCCTTGCGCTCACTCGACCTCGGTTCGCTGGCGCCCCTGAGACATCGGCGGGTCGGATTGCACGCGAAGTAGATGGTTCGGATGTCGCGGGTGTGATTGCTGCTTCAGCGAGCCCATAACTCGGTCGCGGCGTGGCGGGTGCCGTGGTCACGCCCGAGTCCGTCGCGGTTCGGGATAATCCTGGCCTCCCTGCGCTCCTTGCCGGGTTTGCCGCGGGAGCGATTGAAAGCTGAGACTCCAACTTGCTGCTGGCTCCAGGGCTTACAGCGAGCTCGCCCAACTCTTTCTCAATCAATACTCGGTCGTCACTCGCTGCCCAACGCCGAAGACTCTCTGATTCACCCTCGAGCGGAGACTCCTTCAGTCCTGGTCGATACGAATAATCCACCCGAATTTCCTCCTTTCGCTCCGGCGGCTTCCAAGTCGACATCGCAACTTGTTGCATTTGATGGGCACGATACAGGGCCGACATCACGCCAACGATCAACAACAACCCGGCTGCCACTGCGAGGATCCAAACGATTCGTGGCAACGACCGCTCAGGATCTTGGTTCGGCGACACACCACCGCCGGCAACGATCGCCGCGCGGCGATCGACTTCCAGTGATGGAATCGACTCGCCGCCGTACAGGGAGGCGAGTTGGTCGGTCACGACGCGAGCTTCGTCGACCGCTGCGGCGAGCTGCTGGTTGGATGCGATTTCCCTCTCGAATTCACGGCATTCCTGATCAGGCATTTCGCCCAACACATAGGATGTGATCCGTGGATCGTCCCAAATCGATTCAGACATTGGATTGGCTCTCAGCTTGGCAATGATTGGATGGGTGAGTTCGCGATGCGTCTAACTGATAGCCAGAGCATCGCGCAGATTGCGAATCGCCTCGTGGAGATGAAAGCCGACGTTACCGACCGTCAGTCCCGTGACCGATGCGATCTCGCGGTAACTCAGGCCGGCCTGCAATCGCAGTCGCAGCACCTCTTGTTGTCGCGGTGACAACCTGTCGACCAGATGATTCAGATGGACCTTGTCCTCGGCATCGCTGACCAGCTGCTCCGCATCGGGGGAGCGGTCGGGCAAGGTCACTTGGGACGCATCGATCGGCGTCGCATGGTTGGTTCGTTGCATATCGATCACTCGGCTCCGGCAGACGGAAAATAGCCAGGCCGCGACACGTGACTCGATCTTCTCGGGATCCTCGCGGCACAGCCGTAAAAAGGTTTCCTGCACGGCGTCCTGCGCTCCCTGCCAATCTCCCCCCAGCATTCGACATGCGTACGCCAGCAGGGGCCGTTCATAACGGTCCACGAGCTGATCGATACCGCCGCTGGGCCAGGACGAGTCGCTTTGGGTCATGGCAGGAGAGGTCAGGAGAGAAGGACGCCAGTTCGTTGAAGCCAACGATGCGGTGACCGGCTTTCTTAGGAACAAGCCGGAAAAAGAACGAGAACCATCGGGAACATTCGCCATTCTCCACGCATCGGCCGGCGAAACAGCCCCCCAGGGCATTCGACGAACCGATCCTGCAGAGAAATTTGTTCCGCTACCGCCAACCCACTACAATCTCACTTCCAGCCATGATTCCTTCCTGCTTACGATTCTTTGCCGGCTCAGCGGCTGCGAGATATTTGCAATGCCCAGCCTTACCGTAGCCGAGTCTCTCCGAGACTCGCGACAATCGCAGCAAAGCTGCCATTATCCGCCTTGGAAATGCGGACCTACAGTAAGGCAAAGCTGCCATTATCCGCCTTGGAAATGCGGACCTACAGTAAGGCAAGGCTGCCAGTATCCTCTTTCGGAATGCGGATCCACCGTACTCAACGCGATCTTCCTGGCGTCTCTTCGCCGCGTCAGTCTGTCGATCGCCATCGTTTGCGGTTGCCTGATCCCCCTCGCCGCGCAAGATTCGCCACAAGCCACTCAGAACGATCCCCATTGGGAACAGGTTTCCAGCTTTCTTCAGGCACAGTGCCTCGATTGCCACAGCGGTGACGAAGCCGAAGGCGGCTTGGACCTGGAATCCAACCTCGAATCCACCGCCTCCGATGGTTTTCCCAAGCTCGAAGATCAAGCGGCTTTTGACGACTGGGTGGTCCTCTTCGATCGAGTCCGCCGTCATGAGATGCCGCCCGAATCCGATCTCGATCAGGATCAACGGCGGCCTTTTCTCGATTCGCTCGGAAGTCTGCTGGAGACAGCCGATCGAAACGCATCCGCTCAACAGGGCCGCGCTGTCTGGCGACGGATGAATCGCTACGAGTACGAGAACACGCTCCGTGATCTGCTCGATGCGCCCTGGCTGCAAATCAAAACGATCCTTCCTGAAGATGGAGAGTCCTATCTATTCAACAAGGTGGGTCGCTCGCTCGATACCTCTCACGTTCAAATCGCTCGCTACCTGCAAGCGGCTCGGTATGCGCTTGAGCAAGTCCTGATCCAACGAAGCGATCCTCCCGAGGTCGTGGCTCGGCGCTATTACGCGCGACAACAACCAGCGTTGTCCCGAAAACTGCGTTACAACCCCTTCAATCGAAGTCCCGAGCGGGCCGTCTTTCCGCTGCTCGATCATCAACCCGATCTTGAAGTTCTCAATAACGACGAGGCTCCCGCCTCACTCGCCGACGAGGACCCGTCGAGACGGGAGCGAGAAGCTTTCGGCGTCGTCGCCAGCAGCTATGAACCGCTCGAGTTGCGATTCGATGAGTTCGAGGCCCCTGCGCGGGACGCTACAAGTTGCGATTCCGCTACACGTTTTGGGCTGGGCCCGGCGAGGGACCAAAATGGTGGCGTCCCGATCGTTCGGTCGCCTCGGTCGGGCGTACCGAAGAACCCGTCACGATCTATGCGCAGTCTCCGCCGCGATTGCTTCGTCGGCTCGGCGCGTTCAACGTTTTCCCCGAGCCTTCGATCCAAGAGATGGAGGTGGAACTGCTCGCAGGCGAGACCATTCGCCCCGACGCAGCACGACTTTTCCGATCGCGACCGTCCAACTGGCATAACCCTTTGGCGGAAAAGGACGGGATGCCAGGTGTCGCCTTCTATTGGATGGAGGTGGAAGGTCCGCTTTACGATCAATGGCCTCCGAAAGGGCATCGGCTGTTATTCGACGATCTGAAGGTGGTTGAAAGCGCCGGCCAGCTCGGGACAGCCCAGTTCGGGACATGGATTGCCCATCGAGCTCGTTTCGGATCATCCGCGCAAGGACGCTCGACGACTGCTCGAAAGATTCATGACCAGAGCCTATCGTCGACCGGTTGACCGCCTCGATGCCGACCGCTTCTTTCAACTCGTCGAGGAAGCGTTTGACTCCGGTGGTTCGTTGATCGAATCGTTGCTAACGGGTTATGCCGCCGTGCTGTGCAGTCCGGAATTCGTCAGCCTGCGCGAAGAGCCCGGAGAATTGGATGACCATGAGCTTGCGACACGATTGAGCTACTTTCTCTGGAATTCGGAGCCAGACGATGCACTTCGCCAACTCGCCGAGACCTCTGGGCTGCGAGATCCAAAGGTACTCCGTGATCAGGTGGATCGTCTGATCGATTCCCCCAAAGCCGAGCGCTTCGTCGACGCATTCCTGGCGTACTGGCTCGACCTGCGGCGCATTGGCGAGACCTCCCCCGATGAGTTCTTGTACAACGATTATTACCTTGACGACCTGCTGGTCGAGTCAGCCGAACTGGAAACGCAACGGTACTTCCTCGAACTGCTGCGAGAAAATCTGTCGGCTTCTCACTTGATCGATTCGGATTTTGCGTTCGTGAATGAGTCGCTAGCCGCTCACTACGAATTACCGGCGGTGAAAGGGGTCGAGCTGCAGCGAGTGTCTCTTCCGGCCGATAGCCCGCGCGGTGGCATTCTCACGCAAGCCAGTGTGCTGAAGATCACGTCGAACGGGACCAACACCTCACCGGTCAAACGGGGTGCCTGGGTGATGGAGCGATTGCTCGGACAGAAGCCGCCTCCACCGCCGCCGAGCGTTCCGGGGCTCGAGCCCGACACCCGAGGCGCCACGACCATTCGCGAGCAACTTGCCCGTCATCGCGAACTGGAATCCTGCAATCGTTGTCATCGCCAGATCGATCCAGTCGGATTCGCGTTGGAATCTTTTGACGTCATGGGTGGCTGGCGAGAGCGCTATCGAACGCTGAACCAATCGCGGGGCGAACCGGTTGAGGGTTTCGGCAAGAACGGCCAACCTTTCAAGTACCGACTCGATCAACCGGTCGACTCAACAGGCCAACTACCCGATGGTCGCCCATTCCAGAACATCATCGAGTTGAAAGAGATGCTGCTGGAGGACCGACGTCAGATTGCCAGGAATCTCGTTCAGCAGCTTGTCGTTTATGGGACCGGCGCCACGCCACGGTTCTCAGATCGAGCCATCATCGAACAAATCCTCGACCGTGCCAGGATCGCGGATGAACAGGGACAGGACCAATATCCCGTCAGAACCTTGATTCAGGAAACCGTGGCTAGCCCACTGTTTACAATGAAATGATCCGAGATCGGAGTAGAACATGACATCCAAAGCGCTGATCACCAATCGATCACTCTCCCGTCGCCATCTGCTGCGCGGAATGGGTGTCGGCATGTCCCTACCATTGCTCGATGCAATGCGTCCCGCGGTCTCACGGGCCTCGGAGAGTCAGCAGGCGGCCGAAGAGAAACCGAGGCGAATGCTGGCGATCTGTAACAATCTTGGATTGTTACCCGAGTATTTTTTCCCCAAGACATCCGGGCACGATTATGTCGCAAGTGAATATCTCGAGTCATTGTCGGAGTTCCGGGATGACTTCACAGTCTTCAGTGGTGTATGGCATCCGGATGTGGATGGCGGCCATCCGGCGGACAACTGCTTTCTGACCGCAGCACCTCACCCGGGCAGCGGAGGCTTCCGCAACACGATCTCACTTGATCAGTACATCGCCGAGCAGATCGGCCCGCAAACGCGATTCCCCTCGATGACTCTTGGCGTCAATGTCCAGCAGGGACAACGCAGCCTCTCCTGGACTGGCGCCGGCGTTCTGATTCCCTGTCAAGAAAGTGCCGCGAACGTCTACGCACAACTGTTTCTGCAGGGCTCCAAGGAACAGATCGCTCGCCAGGTTCGTCGACTGCAACTTGGTGAGAGCATCATGGATGCCGTCGCCGATCAGTCGACGCGTTTGCATCGCAAGCTGGGCAAATTCGATCGCAGCCGTCTGGATCAATACTTCACGGCCGTTCGAGAACTCGAGAAACGGATGGTCATGTCACGTGAATGGGAGCACAAGCCCAAACCGGTTCCCACCGCACCACCGCCGCTCGACCCCGACGATCCACGCGAGTACATGGAGAAGGTGCGTCTCATGTATGAGATGACACGACTTGCCATGGAAACCGACTCGACACGTCTGGTTACCCTCCTATTGGACAGCGTCAACTCACCGGTCATCGATGTGGAAGGGATCGATATCACCGACGGCTACCACAACCTTTCCCATCATGGAAAGAACGAGCACAAGCTTGAACAGCTGCGCGTGATTGACCAATGGCACATGAAGTTGTTGGCCGAGATGTTTGGCAAAATGCGTGAGGTGAACGAGTCCGACGAGACGCTACTCGATCGCACAATGATCCTCTACGGCAGCAACCTCGGAGATGCGAACACGCATGTAACCACCAACCTCCCCGTCTTGCTTGCCGGAGGTGGATTCAGACATGGCCAACACTTGGCATTTGATACCACCGACAACTATCCGCTGCCGAATCTCTTCGTCTCGATGTTACAGCGCATGAACATCGAGACGGACCGTTTTGCCTCCTCGACCGGAACCATGCGAGGCTTGGAGCCAAAACGTTCCTAACCCGGCAGCCTTGCGATGACCTGAGAACGCATGCCGCGATCTATTTCTTTCTAAACACCCAGACCACCAGCCCGTACGATGGACTTCCAAGTCCGTCGATCCACCAACCGTACGATGGACTTCCAAGTCCGTCGACTCCACCAACCGTACGATGGACTTCCAAGTCCGTCGATCCACCAGCCGTACGATGGACTTCCAAGTCCGTCGACTCCACCAACCGTACGATGGACTTCCAAGTCCGTCGATCCACCAACCGTACGATGGACTTCCAAGTCCGTCGATCCAACAGCCGTACGATGGACTTCCAAGTCCGTCGATCCTCATCATCTTGCCAGCCGCGACGGGCTAGGAAGCCCATCGCACACGCTTCGAGAACGAACCCATTCGAATTGCCCATCGAGAATCTGCAGGAAAGATACGTAGCTCCATGACGAAGCGAATCATTGTTGGCATGAGTGGCGCCTCTGGCGTGATCTACGGAATCCGCACGCTGGAGCATTTGCGCGAGATGGAAGATGTGGAAACTCACTTGGTGATGTCAGAGGGGGCACGTATCAACATCAAGATCGAGACGGACTACGACGTGGACGATGTCAAAAAGCTTGCCGACACTGTCCATCGGGACGACAACCTTGCCGCCCCCATTTCATCGGGCTCCTTCAGGACGGCGGGAATGATCGTGATTCCCTGCAGCGTCAAGAGTCTGTCGGGAATTGTGAATTCGTACGGAGACCGACTGTTGTCACGTGCTGCCGACGTTTGCTTGAAGGAGAAGCGAAAGCTGGTACTGGTGGTTCGGGAGACGCCCCTCCACAAGGGTCACCTTCAAATGATGGTCAAAGCGGATGACCTCGGGGCTCTTGTCTTGCCACCGATGCCAGCGTTCTATCACAAGCCGCAATCGATCAACGACATCATCGATCAAACGATTGGCAAAGCGTTCGACTACCTCGGTCTAGAGCACCAGCTCTTCCAACGCTGGGGAGAACCAACCCACAAGAACGTCCCGTAGCCGAGTCTCTCCGAGACTCGCAACCTCTGCAGCAAAGCTGCAAGTGTCCGCCATGGAAATGCGGACCTACAAACACCCCATCTCTAAACTCAAATATCCGCCATAAAAATACGGACCCACGCTCGGTCATGCGATTTCTTCATCGCCTCGGCCACCGCGACTAGATCAGCTTCGTCTCACCAGGAATGGCGTAACTTGGCTCTGGCCGCGATCCCTTGATATCGAAGTCCTTGGGGAACAAATCAAGCTTTGATTCGTTGGTAGCGAAATCCCAAGTGACCGCCTGACCGGTATAGGCAGCCATCCTGCCCAGCACCGCGGTCATCGAACTCTCTGCGGTGGCTCGCAACTCCACGATCGGCTTACCAGCGCGAATCGAATCGATCAGGTCTTTGTGTTCCTGCTTGTACGCCGAAGAGATGTCTCCCTCCATCGACCAGAGCTCGTTCCCTTCTCGGTCTGTAATCTTTGCACCTTTGTCTCCGCCATAGATCGTGCAGATCCCCTTGGTGCCGTAGATCGTGTTGGAGTTGTCGCTTGCGGTTGACGGGATCTGCCGACACATGAACGAGAGCATTCGATTGCCGGGATAGATGTAGTCCACGGCGACATTGTCCCACATCTCGCTTCCCTCCGGTCGCGTGAATCGGCCGCCACTGCCGTAGGCCGACACGGGTGGTCCCCCCATGATCCAGTTCATCGTGTCGATGTTATGAACCGCCTGCTCAGCAATCTGATCCCCGGAGAGCCAAATGAAGTGCATCCAATTGAAGATCTGATACTCGGTGTCACTCATCCCTGGCTTGCGAATCCGGTTCCAAATCCCATTGGAACAGTAACGACTGGTCGCCGCCACGATGTCACCGATGTCGCCATTGTGTATTCGGTTGATGGCCTCGATGTAGTTGGTCTGACGACGGTACTGCGTGCCCGTCACGATCGCCGTCCCATTGGCCTCTGCCTGTTCATGTGCCGACAGACAGATCTTGAAACCGGCTGGATCGACACAGGTCGGCTTCTCGGCAAACACATGCTTTCCAGCATCCACCGCCTCGGCAATGTATTGCGGGCGGAAACCGGGCGGCGTGGCAAACAGCACGACATCGACGTCGGGATCGTCCAGTACACGACGATAGGCATCAATGCCCGCATGCATCTTGTGGTCCGCAATGTTGACCTTGTCTGCAAAACGCTTGGTCGAACCCTTGCGAAGTGGTTCAAGTTGTCCAGCATCGACATCAGCCAAGGCAACGAGCTGAATGTTTTCGTTGATCGCCATCGTGTCACCGATCGCCCCACCGCCACGGCCACCACAGCCCACCAAGGCGATCTTGACCGTGTCGCTATTGCCGCCGTCAGCTTCCTGACTGTGCACCATGGGGACGGAGGCCAATCCCGATGCAACCGTGGCGGAGATCGCCGTGCCATCCTTCAAGAAGCGACGGCGGTTGCGAGTCGAGGAGGATTCTTCAGACGACGACGGGGCG
This sequence comes from Pirellulaceae bacterium, assembly GCA_963767665.1. Lineage (GTDB taxonomy): Bacteria > Planctomycetota > Planctomycetia > Pirellulales > Pirellulaceae > Rubripirellula. The sequence goes on along the minus strand of CAVYFC010000007.1, from coordinate 9,853 downwards.
CTGGCTTCAATTCGCATCGATAGATTCTCGGATCAAGAGTCTGGTGGGTGGGCAACAGGCGGGCTCGATCATACGCCAGGACTTCTCCTGGCAGAGCGTCGCCAGGAGAAGTCCTGGCCTACGGATGATCGCAAATTCAAAATGGTTATACTTATCGTAATGAAAACTTCGCGGTTCGGGTTGTCAGAAAGACGATTTGTGGGGTCGGCATGACGAAGACGAGGAAGTGGCAACTCGCTTGGGCCCTGCTCGGGCTGCTCGCCCCGCCAATCTCCGCAGTTGCAGCGGATCCCCCCGAACTCCGAACTTTGTGGTGATCTTCTGCGATAATCTTGGATACGGAGACATCGAGCCTTTCGGTTCACCGATTCATCGCACGCCCAGCCTGAATCGCATGGCGCGCGAAGGTCGCAAGTTCACCCACTTCTATGTCTCGGCTGGCGTCTGCACTCCCTCGCGAGCAAGTCTGATCACAGGCTGTTATGCGCAGCGAGTCGGCATGCACGACAACCCCCGCGACGGACAGGTCTTGCGCCCGGTGTCCCCCTTTGGACTTCATCCCGACGAAGTGACGATCGCCGAGGTCTTGAAGCAGGCCGGTTACACGACGGGCATCTTCGGAAAGTGGCATCTTGGCGACCAACTGGATTTTCTGCCAACCCGACAAGGCTTCGATACCTTCTTCGGGATCCCCTACAGCGACGACATGACAGCCGAAGCGGGGCGGCGATTAGGAGAACGTTACGATGGCGACCGCTGGCCGCCGCTTCCTCTGATGGAAAACGAAACGGTGATCGAAGCGCCGGTCGACCGAAACTGGCTGACCAAGCGACTGACAGAGCGCGCGATCGACTTCGTGGAATCGAATCAAGATCGACCCTTCTTTCTTTACTTCCCACAAGCCATGCCTGGCAGCACCTCCGCCCCGTTCGCAAGTCCAGACTTTCGCGGCAAGAGCGCCAATGGACCATGGGGCGATGCGATTGAAGAGCTCGATTGGTCGACCGGGCGTCTACTCGACAAGTTAGTGGAACTCGGCATCGATCGTCGGACCATCGTTATCTGGACGTCGGACAATGGAGCGCCACTGGCCAGGGACCCGACGCAACTCTCGCGCGGCAGCAACCGCCCGCTGCACGGACGGGGATACACCACGGGCGAGGGCGCTTTTCGTGTACCCACCATTGTTTGGTGCCCAGGAAGCATTCCAGCAGGAACGACTTGCGATCAGTTGGCAAGCACGATGGATCTGTTGCCCACCTTCGCTGCTTGGGCCGGTATCCAGATCGATGCGGATCGCCCCATCGACGGCCACGACATTCGATCGCTGATCCTGGGTGAAGCAAATGCAATCACTCCTCACCAAGCGTTCTACTACTACGAGCGTGATCAGTTGCAGGCGGTGCGAAGTGGTCCATGGAAACTGTTCGTGCCTTTGGCAGAATTCGACAAGCATCCACACTTCAACAAGGGTCACTCCGACAAGCCGCTGCTGTTCGATGTGGTGGAGGATGTTGGCTGCCAACACAACGTCGCCCAGACGAATCCCGAGGTCGTGGATCGTCTGATGAAGATCGCGGACCAAGCACGATCCGACTTAGGAGACCGAGGCCATCCAGGAACAGGAATGCGTGCTCGGGGACACGTCGACACCCCTACCGCCCGAATCAAACGGTAGGAATCCAACAGTGGGATTGGTACGTCGCTTGGTCACTCCGCTCTGGCCCGTCACTCCGCTTTGGCCCGTCGATTCGACTTGTTCGGCGACTCGGCACTTGGTCCAATGAGGCGGCCCCTGCCAATACCAGCCGACCAGTGGCGAGTGCCCCGTGGTGAGAGTTGACCACAGTGGTGAGAGTTGACCACAGTGGTGATCTGACTGGCCACGAGTGGCTGGTGGGCATCCGCTATTCTGGTCGAATCACATCGGACAAGCGTTACGGTGAGCGAAGACGTATCTTCAGATGACGAACCACGTCGCGACGAAGAGGGTTCGTGCGAAGTCGAAGCGACCTCCAAGCCGCGATCTTCGCATCGGGAGGCTGCGGTTGATGCAGGATCGGAAGGCTCTTCAGCGCTGCCCACCGATTTGCCCCAACCGGCCGTTGGCAGGTTGAGCATCTATTACCGAGAGCTACGTCGGATGTTGGACTCGGGCACGACGTCGCTCAACAGCCAGGAACTGGGGCGAATTGTCGACGTCTCCCCAGCCGTGGTGCGACGAGACCTGAGCGCACTGGGAACGATCGGTCGGCGGGGCGTGGGTTACGATGTTGGGACGCTGATTGATCGAATTGGCGGCGCGCTCGGATCGGGCGTACAGTGGAAGGTGGTCTTGGTCGGAGTCGGCTCGCTCGGCGACGCTCTCTTGCGTTACCGGGGATTCCAGAGACTAGGCTTTCAGCTGAGTGCGGCCTTTGACAACGATCCGGCGAGAATCGGCACTTCGATTGGGGGGATCCAGGTGTTGCACGTGGCTGACCTGGAAAAGACGCTGAGGGCTCACCCCGCAGAACTTGCGATTTTGGCGGTGCCGGCCGAGCATGCGGCGGAGATCGCCGGGCGGTTGGTGGCCTGCGGAGTCAGCGGGATCCTGAATTTTGCCCCCACCACCCTCCGTCTCAGTGGCGACATCGCGGTTGTCAACGTCGACCTGGCGAGCGAATTACAGAGGCTCGCCTTTACGGTCCACACGAAGAAATAGGCGTTTCAAGCAGCCAAATCGGGGGCCAAACCGAGCTCCGAAATTCCATCCGTTACTCAAGCATCGAGACTGCGATAAAAAGTGGTCGAATGAAAGAGTCGTCGCACACGTCCTCTTTTAGAAACGGCCACCGACGTGCTAAACTGATCGATAACTACCCCGTGGTGTAATGGTAACACTACTGATTTTGGTTCAGTCATTTAAGGTTCGAGTCCTTACGGGGTAGCTTTATGGGGCCTCCAGAGCACATGGTGGCGTTTTTGCGGGCTTTTTCGAGCGTCCCGTTTTCTTTATGGCCCGATGGGCCCCAGTATTGGCCTGTGTGTTACCACCGGTGTTACCACCGCTCGTCCTGGTCTTTGTTGCTCCGTCGGTCCAATCGCTATCGGTCACTTGTAGGTAGTGCTTCTCGCCAACCCCGGCGGCCGTGACCAAGCCATTTGTTGACAACGTGATTCGGGAAAGACCCGCTCGAGCTCGGTTCGTCGGGTGCTTCGCAGGTTGATAAAGATTTTGGGCCATGGTTCGTGCCCGGCCCGCTCGATGATTTTCGCCATCGTGGTGCCTGGGTTGTAACCGGCTCGGTAGCGGTGCACGCAAAACGTTGCCCCGTCGGGTGCGTTCTCGGAATGCCCGCAGCAAGTATCGGCAACAGCTCGGGAAAGATTGGGCAAAAGCGTAGCCCGGTCTTTGGGGAATCAATCCGTATCTTGCTTTTGTCCCAAAGGATGTCGGTCCACTTGAGCGTTGAGCACTTCGCTCGGGCACCGCATCCCGCAGAATCGAGCAAGTGCGAATATCAAACGCCAATCGTCATCGGGGCACGCCTCGAGCACATCGGCGGTGATCTCGGGCGTTACGTTGAATTGCCGCTCGGGATTTGCTTCGTTGCCACCCTTGAGCCCGGCAAACGGGCTCTGAGCTTAATCAGCCGATCTTTGACGGCTGCGAAGAACATCGTCTTGGCTCGCTTGACGTGCTTGCTCACCGTTGCTTCGGCGTGCTTCTTGTCGGTGATCAACCATCGTCGCCAACGGTCGGCATCGGCTGGCGTGATGGTCGTTAACGGCTTTCGCTCACTTGAAATATTCGACCAACAATCGGCGGGCGTGTTTGAAGTTTTCAACCGTGCCCGGTTTGCAATCCTTTCGGCCAATGATGTACGCATCGAGATACGGCCCCAACAAGTTGCCGGCATCGGTTGCAATGATTGGGTTGACGGGCTCGGCCAATCCGAATTCGACGAGCTTGGAGCGTATCCGCCCTTGGCAATCATCACGGGCCCATCGCTCGGTATCGGGTGCTGGTCGGCCACCGGCGGCGTTAGCGTCAATCAATTCACTCACGTGCCGAAAGATTGTATCGGCAGCACGCTTGCTAACGTCACCGAGCCACAATGCTCGGCCCGCTTGTGTTGGTCACGCCAACGGATTTTGTAGCCGGTGCGGTCGCCGGTTTCTTTATGTAATGATGCCATTGGTGGTTACTCTTGGTTTGCAATTTCAATCAAGATGTCGGCGTGACACGGTTTGTCTAACGGGCAAGTGCAACCGAGGTCATGCCCTCTCAATTCCACTTTCGCAGCATCGGCAATCCGTTGTCCGTCGGGATCGTCGGCCAGCCAGGTTCGATACAACATCAAGCAACCTTCCCGACCATACTCGGCAACCGGAAACTTGTTGCCCCATTTGGTGCCACGCATGACGTTCTTGTATCCGGTAACGCCTTTCGTTCTTGCTCGTACTCGCTTTGGCGATGCCATTGGTTAGTCCTATTTCTTGCGGATTCCTATGACGACCAAGTAGATGCCCCACAACAGTAGCAGTCCGCACAGCATCCGCCCGACCCGACCTTCCTTTACCATAAAAGATGAAAAGCTAATCAAAATGGTGAGGAGCCCAACAACTATGAAACGCATGCCGGGTGGTCCAAAGTGTTTTGACATCTGACATTCTCTGCCGTTTTGAATCTCTTGATTGGTTCTCTGTTTTCCAGTTGCGGGTAACGATTGGTGTTTCTTGTTTTACCCGACTCGGTATAGGTACATCACTTTGCCTCTTTTTTTCGGTGTGCGTACACACGGCACTTGGCCGAGCAATAGACGGCATCGGAACGCTTGGGCGTGAATGATTCCCCGCAGTGCTGGCAGATAGTTTCAGACGGCGGTGCTGCTCGCTTCCTGGCCAGCCTTGCAGCGTAGGCACACTTCTCACAGCGTGGCGGTGGATTGGTTCTGACGGCTCGATGCGTCTTGCCACAGTCTGGGCAGACAACCTTTTGCGAGCGGTCCCAAAACTCTTGGCACTGCTTGCATCGTCCCCATTCGTTTAAGCGAATGACACGCCCGCCAAACTTCTTTCGGGTGGCGTTTTGCTCGGTCGCTTGCTTGCAGATTTTGCACTCTGGCATGGTATCACCTGTTACGCTTGTCAGTACCCTTAGCCTATCGGGAACCGATGTCCGTAACACCCCCTTCCCCATCAATTCGCAAAACACTGCCATCCGTCACGTTTTCCGTCGGACCAGCTTTGCTGCGATGTTCTCGCCGAAACACTCGGCGGCTTTTGCTTCGGCCTGTTCTCGAAAGCTCGCTGGTCCGCTGGTCAGCAGCCGGTCAACAAGCCCGCAATACGCAACCTGTTCATCGGTGGTCAGCTTGCTCAAGTCATGGCCATTGGCTTTCAGTTTTTGCCATGCGTCATTCTCGGCCACGGTTATCACAATCACGTCGCTCACTGGTTCGTCCTCTGTTGACTGCTGCTTGGGATGTAATGCCACGGCATCGGGGCACGTTGCCGGGGGTACATTGCAAAGTGCCCCGACATACCCCGTAAAACGTGCACCACGTGCACCACGTGCACCGCTGGGAATACCGAAGCCCAGACAAGCCCATCGACGCATAGCACTTGCTGGCAACGTGCACCCGAATTGGGTGTACGTACACCGGCAACGTGCACCCATAAACGGGTGTACGTTGGTTGGCGGTTTTATGGCTCGGCACGCTTCCGTAGCCTTCGGTGTTGCCAACGGGGTACATGGGGTACGTGGTGCACGTTGTTCGTGGTCACTCCCCATCGTTTTCGTCCCCCAATTCTTCAAAGTCGAATCCGTACGCATCGGCCACCCGCTCGATGAATGCAACGTCGGTCTTGAATACCCTTCGCCCGTGCGACGGCTTCGTGCTGATTTGATAGTTGCCGAGCAACGTTGACACACCCTTTGGCGAGTACGTGGCAAAGCTCCCTGGCTCATTCTCACGGGCCCGCTCAAGCACTTCATTTGCCGTCGGGAATCCAAAGCCCTTACGAAGCTCCCACAGTGCCCGAATGAATGCCGGGTCGGCGTCGGGCTCCCTATCCTCGGCATCGTCGGCGGTGCGGTGCTGGGCGTGCTTCCGAAGCTCCGCCAATAAATCGTTATCACCGGTATGGGCGGCGATGCTCAAAAGCGGGTGCCAAAGCTCGGCGTTGCGGTTTGCCAACCCGGTATCGGGCACGTCGAGTGTTACGGCTTCGTGCCCGTAGGTAAGGGCCCATCGGTGCAACGAATCGAGAATCCGGCGGGCACCCTCGGGGTTGTCGTCAAGCTTTCTCTTTGTGCGTTGCTCTTTTACCGGGGCACGCATCATCCGAATGGTGATACAACGGCTCGCCAGTGCCGGGGGCACGCCCTTGATACAGGCAAGAGCTTTCGGGCCGTACACGTCAAAGCTCACGGGCCGGAATGAATCACCGACGGGCTCTGGTCGGGTTGCACGCCACCGGCTTTGTAACCGGCAAGCAACATGGCCCGCAGTTCTTCCACGTCGGGGGAATCGCCACGCAACCGCTCGGCTTCGTCGAGCAAGAGCGTGCTACCACGCCCGTGAAGCGTGCGAAACAACGTCGGGCCCTTCATGCTCGATGATGCTGCTGGACGCCATACCAAACCCTCAAGCACTGCCATCACGGTGCTCTTGCCCGAATCCGCTGGGCCACCCAAGCGAATGTACGGCACCGCACGAAGCGAGCGAAACGCATAGGTCAGCAGCACCCAACAAGCCAACGTGTAAAGTGTGCCGATGCGGTGTTCATCCGGCAGATAAACGTAGCGGTCAATCTTGCTCACTACGCTTTCGAGCACGTCAAAGGTTGTCGGTGCTGGCTCGCCATCGAGCCAAGCCAATCGAGATTCTTCCGACCATCGGCAAAGCTCGGCAACGTCAGTCGGCGTTGGTGCTCCCGGCATCGGCGAAAGATACAACCGCTCACCATCTGGCGTGGTGATGTAGTCCGAGACAATCGGCCCCGAGTCCCTGCCCGCTGGGCTTTCCCGGTAAAGCATCCAACCTCCAACCAATCCGTCGGGCCCTTCGATGAATCGAGGAATCGCAAGTGCAGAGAAATCGGGCCGGGTTATCAACTCGGGCCGGATGATGCGTGACACGTCTACTTCACGCCCACGCATGATGTCGGGGCCAGGTTGCTCGGCGTCTTTATGGTTGTCGAGTGCTTCCGATGTTTTGAGTAACTCCCGATCAACATCATCGGCAGAGATTCCCGGCATCTTGTCCGTAACCGCTTTGCCGTAGCGTTTCCGGTCGTCGGCTTTCCTTGGGTCAATCTTGTCCCGATGAATCACATCGGCACCAAGCAAGCAAGCTATATCGGCTTTGCCATTCCGGCCCGGTGTTGCATTGAGTGTTAATTCGCTCATTGACGCACCTCGGAAGAAATCGAAAGCGTGCGAGCGTCAACAGCACCGGCAGCGGTCAAGATGTCGTCGGCACCGCAACCATTGATAAACCATTCCCGACAATCCTTTGCCGGTGGAATCATCACCTTGGTGGTGCAGACTGTGACAAGCTCCGATGCCAATGATTCGGCACCGAGATCCCGGCTTCGTCGCCGTCGGCCATGATGATGGTTTCGGTGGGCCCATGTTGCTTGGCGTACTCAATCAACATCGGTTTGCACCCGGTCCACCTTGGCCTACCAATCGCATCGAGCCCAAGCGAAAGCAAAGCAGCGGTATCGGTGGGCCCTTCGGCAATGAATAACCGCTTCGGTGTGATTCCATCGGGAATGAATATCCCGGCCCGACTTCCGGCAACGGCTTTCTTGGTTCCGTCGGGCCTACGTGTGCGCACGCCGATGATTGCACCCGACGCATCACGCATCGGAAACGTCCATGATTCGTAAGCTCGGGACCATCCAACGTGTAACCGCTTGAGTGCTGGCACCGGCAGCGAAAGATGGTCGGACAACCTATCCCACCAATCCGGCTTCATGGCTCGTGTGATTGCTGGGCAATCCTCCCGATGTACTCGGGGGTTTCCTCGGGCTTATCCGTAACACTCACGGTGCGAACGATTGGGCGGGGCGGTATGGTTTCGCTTCCATGCCAAGCCAATCGGCAAGCCATCGGCACGCATCGGGGAAAGTGCCACCGAGCAACCATTGCAAGGTTGCCAATTCGTCGGTCGGTGCTGGATTCATCCCGGCGGCGAAGCACCGGCGGCAATGCACGGCACCACGGTTTGCAACGTCGGGCCATGCTGCGAATCGGTCTTTCCCTCCGCACTTCGGGCAAGCGTGCCCACGCCCATCGAGCAATTCCACCGGCAATCCGGCAGAGCTAAGAATGTCGAGCCACCGGCCCGTTGCCGCACGCTTTAATTCGTCGGCATATGCGATTCCCTTGCATTATCGGGTATCCTATTGGTAACTGGTTTTCGTGATGCCGGGTGCCACCGGCGGACAAGACAGGGCCGGGGGTTATTCCTCGGCCCGTTTTTATTGGCGAGCGAATCAATCACCCGTTGCGGTTCAAACAACCGGCGTCGGCCAATCTGCACCGACGGGATGGCTTCGGCGGTAACAAGATTGTCGAGCGTTGCGGTGCCGATGCCCAAAAGCTCGCCATCCGGTCACGGTCAACCAACCTGGGCTCTTGGCGTTCGCCCAGCACCTTGGAACCTGGGCGGCAACCTCGGCGGCAACTTGCTTGCGGAAGTCTTCGGGCTCGATGCCCTTGAAAAGAATCTCAGCCATTAGCACGCCTCCGATGTTTCGGGGGCGGCTTCGGCGTCAACAGCTTCAAGCTCAGATGCGAGCTGTAGAAGAATCTCGAGCTTGCGGCATCGGCCCGCACTTCGGCTAACCGCCTCTTGACGGTTGCGGCCGATGGAATCACCGGCATGTTGATTTTGCGTTTCCGCAGGTCTGTAACCACTGGCATCTCCTTAGGTAAGAGGATGCCTCAATGGTCGCACGGGGCCACAAAACTTAAGGTGGTACTTAATGGCAACTTATTGCCAGGCTAACTTCTCTGTCAACTTTTTCCCCGATTCGGTAAGCCAACGGCCAATGCCCGCCTTTGCGTCCACAAGCCCGGCTTTCTTTAACCGGGTAAACGCTTTGGCGTGGTCAACATCACCCAGAGCAGCCACAACAATTGTTTCGCTCGGCTCGGGCTTCTCTGGGGTCGCTTTAAGCTCAAGCATGGCCGTAAGAATCGAGCGGTCATTCACAGTCAGAGCGACCGCCGGAAGCGTCTCGGGTGCTGTTGCCTGTTGCCGATTCAGAAGCTCGGCCGCCCTAGCATCTTTCGCGTGGAATTCCTCAATCGCGGCAAGCTCGCGAAAGGCATCCGGCCCAAGATTTATCGTGCCGGTAGATGTCGCCCCAAGCAGTGCAACCAGATTCGCTTGGGCTTGCCTGTACTGGGCATAAGCTCGTAGATTGAGCATGTCGCTGTTCTCCATGTGTTAGGGACCGTGCCCAGAGCAGTTACCGCTGCTGCTGGGCTTTCTTGTTTCCTGCCCGTTATTTAATCACACGCGGGGGATGTCTTCAACGCACACAAAAAAAACCCGCCGCCTCGGAGTCAGGGGCGACGGGCTCAGCTCCAACAAACTCGCACCCCATTGGGACAGTGGGTGCGGTCGGAGTCTCGCAGTTCAAAAACCCCTCGCAGCACGACGCCGCAAGGGTTCCACAATTCAGGCAAATAAACACTCAGCCGCCCGCCCTATTCTCGGCTTGGGCCGTGATTCGCTCAACGTCTATCGGCACTGGGCCGTACTTTTCACGAAGCTCATCAATCGATGCCCAGGAGACGCCAGCACCCTCACCGGCTCGGCGAGACGATTGGGGTGTCAATTCCATT
>CAVYFC010000006.1:0-83476 GCA_963767665.1 Pirellulaceae bacterium | reverse complement strand
ACCGCAATCGATTACGAGTACGAGTACCGCGATGCTGAGTACGAGTACGATGAGGGCCGGAAGCCAGAACCAAGCCGTGCACCTAAGGACGGCTTGCGCGGTTTGACAAATGGAAAATCAATCGTCCGTCCCAGGTGACGGCCACCGTTATGCATCGGACTTTCCAGCATGAAATGCGTTCGATACCGAGAATGGAACTGGGAATTCGACTACGGCATTGGGGGAGATTCCCGACGGCGAGAAACCAGATGCGTATGCGGACGCATACTTTGATCACTCCAGGACGCCTGTATCGCGCCGAGTCCTACAAACAGGACTTTCAATGCTGGTACGAGTACTTTTGCGACTGACTTGGTGCACCATTCTCACTGAGAAACGCAACTACGATGATTCTGGAAAACTGTTCGTAATGGCTCCGCATTTCCTACGACGAAACGACTGGCATGGCTACTGAAACCGCATGGTATCCCGATGATGCGGAAGTCCAAACCGTGAAGATCCCAATTTCGAAGATACCGATGGGCGAAGAATGCATAACCACGCGATGCACCGTAGTCCTCGAGTTGATCTTGGGCAGTTGTCAACCAATCGCTCGGACCACGGTGATCACACACGTTCGTCGTGAAGGCATGCACTTGAACGCAACCGAACGACAAGCCGCACCACGTTATAGCTTGCTGCTCGTCTGCTTGGTTTGCATCCTCGCCTCAATGCTCGTCGCATGGGTCGGGATTTTGCGGCCACGTGTTGGTAATCCTGGATTCCCAGAGACGCGACCTCGTCCGCTGGCATTCATTGAGGAAGGGAAGCTCGTGCATGAGGTTACCCGAGAGTATTCTGCAATGAGCCCGTTCGAACCTCCGTTCGGCCGACGCTACGAATCGCACTGAATCACGATCGAGTGCTTCCTCATTCCATCGAACATTGTCTCGACGACATACAGCACAGTTGCTATACCTTGCACGAATGCCTCAGCACTGGTGACGACAGCGTGTTGGGGGGCTATGTTTCGCGTTACATCGATGGGATCAACGGTAAGTCGACTACGAAATCTGTAACAATCGAGAGCGTGGAGAACATTCGCCGGCCGTGAGCATCTCGATACAATGAGAAAATCTCCCCGAATCGATCCTGCACCTCGATCACGACGAACCATCGGATGCAACCGAGCGGCGAAGTCGGGCGAATTGAAGTGGATGATCAACTGTCGCCGCCGGCTGATCGTAGACGTTCGCCGACAAGATCACTGAAGACATGATCGTTGACTCACATGGCAAGATTCACGTTCCGAAATTCGCCATTTGCTTCATTGATAATGGGAGTTGCACTTTGATTTCCGCATGGCTTGTGATTGAAGACGCAATATCGACCCGAACGATCGCAGCGATTGACTTGCCACAGAACAAACGCTTTCGTCTTATACAAACTTTCGGCGGCGAACCCTTCAACACCAAGATCTACTTCGATTCAGGTAATGGCCAATGGGGGTTCTACTATTACGAACACGAGGATTGGTACTGGAACGACGCCGAACTCAAACTGGAAGAAGACACTCTTACTGTTTTCCGTAAAGGGAAACCTACGATCCGACTGAACACGAAGACTGGATGCTGTGTTGTTAGAGCGAGCTGATGGCTGGGGGATATGAATGCGATGCACCGATTGACTACACGGCAAGCCTTCCAGGATCGGCTGATCCGTGAACAGAACGTCGTCGGTCCATGAACGGTGTTTGAAATTCATCCAAGCCGACAATTCGTGACCAACCAGCAATTTGGCGAACCATCGGATGCACCCGAGTCGGCGAGTCGGGCGTTTTGACAAAGGTCAATATCTCGTCGCGACCGGGTGATCTTAGACGTTATCCGACAAATCGAAACAGATGCTCCCCACTTACTTCCTTATTGCTTGGTTCGTGTTACCCCTGCTTCTTTGGGCCACGATGCTTTGTGTTCGGCGACGAGTCGGCCGCGTATTGGTCTGGATTGTATGTTTGGCCTCAATGGTTGCTGGAATCTTCTTGCTGGCGAATTACGTGTGGGCGCTCGACGCACAACTCCTAGCAGAGATAGACAAATATGAACCAGGTACCCCTGAAGCGCAACGTGCTTCCGAGGAGTGGGCCAGCGATACAGATAGATCTTTCCTGTTGCTTTTGAGCCCCGTGCTTACAGCAATCTGGTACGGAGTTCTGTTTCTGTTGCTCTTTGGCCTCCAGGGGGTTGTTTCCCGAATGTTTCCAGCGAAATACGCCTCTGATAACTCAAGCATGGAAAGTGAAACTGCAGATAAACGAGGCGACGATGGCAATGCCTACCAATCACCAAACGTCGGATAACAATGCGTTGCACACGGAGCCGCGGGCCGCGCGGATTCTGAAATCAATGTCGTTCGCCGCGGCCCGGTGAACGCCGCCGTTCGTCGGACAAACATGACAAAGACACATACGGTTATCGCTTATCTGATCGCCCTCTTCCTCACGCTGTCGTGGGTCGAAACGAATCTCGCCGCGGAGGAATCGCACACTCCCGGCCAATTCATCGCGTTTACGCACGAGAACGTGGAGAGAAAATATCTACTCCACGTTCCCACAAGACCTTCCAGACAATGCGCCTCTGGTGTTCGTGCTCCACGGGTACCGTGCGGACGCCAGAGATTACCCGAACTTGGATTTAATCGCCTTGCCGACGCCAACGGATTCGCGGTCTGCTATCCACAGGGAGCAGACGATCTCGAAGGGATACCCCATTGGAACGCCCGGCTAAAGATAAGCAAGACTGACGACATCGGCTTCCTTTCGGCACTCGCGTCTCACCTGCAAGCACAGCACTCGCTCAACGCCAGTAAAACCTTTGTCTGCGGGATCTCCAACGGCGGATTCATGAGTTACACGCTGGTCGCGGAGAAACCGGACGTGTTCAAAGCAGCCGCATCTGTGATTGGCACCATGAGTGGCCACACCTGGGAACACCGGAATTCGATCCGCCCGGTGCCAATTCTGCAGATCTCGGGTCTGGACGACGAGGTCATTCCATACGACGGAAGCATGTCAAAGGCTGGCGGTTGGGGCGGCGCGCCCAATCAGGATGTGATGATGGAATTCTGGCGCAAGCTCAACAAGACCAAGACCGAAGAGGTCATCAAGCTTTCGAGCAAGACGACAGGGCACCATTACAAAGACGGAGTAAACGGCAACGAAGTCTGGCACTACAAGATTCAAGGAATTTGGGCACAGTATTCCGGGCAAACGAGAGATGGGGATCAGCGCTCGCCGACTTGATCTGGAGAGTTCTTTCCAGCAAGATTTAGATGCAGGCCGGGTATGAGACCAGGACGCCGACGAACCATGCGATGGACCGAAGTCGCGGGTAAGGCGTTTTGAAATGGAAACCACATTGCCGCGACTCGGTCATCGCGGCCGTTCGCCAAAGTAACAGTATCCCTGCATGAGAGCACTTTATTGGATTCCTCTAGCTGCCCTTTGCTTGATTATTGGAGCCTATCCGCTGGTGTATATGTTGGCCGATGGCAGTTCGGCCTTCTTCAGACCAAGAGCGACGCTCTGGTGATCGATGCATGGTGGCGATTGGGGTTCTATGCACACATATTCTCTGGCGGAGTCGCTCTCTCATTTGGGTGGTCGCAGTTCGTGAAGTCGTGGCGAGACGCTACTTGAAATTGCATCGAGTCATTGGGAAGTTGTACGTTCTTATGGTCTTCGTGAGTGGTTTGGCGGCCGTCTGCATCTCGCCCCAGACGTCCACAGGATGGATTGCTGGTTTTGGGCTTTGGCAGTCTGGGAGTCATTTGGCTGTATGTGACCTTGCAGGCATACAGAGCATCCGACGGAGAAATCTGCAGGGCACAAATGCATGATGGTCTACAGCTACAGCGCTTGCTGTGCGAGCGGTGACATTGCGGTTGTGGTTCGCCTTGCTGATCGGTGTTCTTCGCCTTGATTTCTCCATTGCCTACCCTATTGTGGCATGGCTCTGCTGGGTGCCCAACCTGTTGGTCGCCAGAGCTCGATCAATTCAAGAACTTTAAAAAAGGTTCGAGAAGTTTTTCTCAAGTCCGACAGTCTCAACAATCAACACAGACAAAGGCTGAGAATCGTCAACGCCGAAAGCGGCGAACCAAGCCGTGAACCGGAGCACTCATTCACGCGGCAACTGAAATCAAAGTCTTCCGTTCGTGCCCGGTTACGGCAGTCGTTCTGGCATTGAAGAATTCGTACTCGTACTCAGGGAAGCGGTACTCGTACTCGTACTCGAATGGGGCCATGACAACCGAACCAATTTTCGACCACGATCGACTCGACGTTTATCGTCTTTCAATTGATTATGTCGCCGAGTCTTTTACCATCGCCAATCAACTTAGCGGCACTCATCGTCATGCTCGCGACCAATGGCTTCGCGCGGCCCAATCCATTCCGCTTAACATCGCGGAAGGCAACGGCAAACGCAGCGTCAAAGATCGATGTCGATTCTTGGATATTGCGCGTGGATCGGCACTGGAGTGCGCTGCGATTCAGGATGTGCTGGTTGCGATCAACGGATTGGATGGTGATCCCCATTTTGAATTGAAACGTTCACTTCATCGAATCGTCGCGATGTTGACCCGGCTGATTTCACGTCTCAACGTCGTCGCTGAACCTGAAACCAGCTACAATACCGCAAACGATTACGAGTACGAGTACCGCGATGCTGAGTACGAGTACGATGAGGGCCGGAAGCCAGAACCAAGCCGTGCACCTGAGGACGGCTTGCGCGGTTTAACAAATGGAAAATCAATCGTCCGTCCCAGGTGACGGCCGCCGTTCGCCTGTTGTAGCGCCATCGTGCCATTGCACAATGAAAATCGCCAAACTGCTCGGACCGACTCCCCGAATTGCGATTCGGCTTTTCGTGACCTCGTCGATTCTGAGTCCTCCTATGATGCGGATTGGAACGATGATGCTCGGTTTACTTGATGCACTGACTCGGGATGCTAGCGGTCCGATGCTCTTCGCCTCAATACACCAAGATCGCGAACTGTGGCTGCAGTACTCAGCCCCAAATGGGGCATCGGCTATGATAACTGCCACGATCGATAGTCCGGATTACGGACCACTCGAACATGGCTTGCCGCGGTTTCACTATCGCCTGTCGTATCGGGTCCGGGCATCAAATGAAATTGAGGATCAACTCCCAATTGAGGAAACGTACTGAGCATAGAACTGGCATGTGCGTTCATTGACAAGGCAATAGCGGAGGCCCGTCGCCGACCTTAGCAAGAATTCGGCGAACCATCGGATGCAACGGAGGACCGGTGGTCAGTTTAGCTGAATGGATGCTCAACTCCCGGTCCCCGCTGATCCGGGCCGTTATCCCGCGAGGGATTTGCATTGGTCCGTAAGCACAAGTTGATTCTAAGGAGAATTGAATGG
This sequence comes from Pirellulaceae bacterium, assembly GCA_963767665.1. Taxonomy (GTDB): domain Bacteria; phylum Planctomycetota; class Planctomycetia; order Pirellulales; family Pirellulaceae; genus Rubripirellula. The sequence continues at coordinate 78,048 of CAVYFC010000006.1, read as the reverse complement.
CAAACATCTCTGATTCATGGGATCGTATAGTGGCATGGCTGACATCGAATGCATCGCAGGTTCTTACTCAGCATCAAGATCGCGTAGGTGACGTTGAGCTGAATGAACTTGAGAAGACAATTGGTTGTGAGCTGCCGGAGGACGTGAAGCGATTCTACAAATTGGTAAACGGCGACAATCCGAATCAAGCATCATCCGGAATCTTTCCCTCAATTGACGACTTGGATCACATGGCCTATGGGCCATTGGCGATCTCGCAACTGCAGCGTGAATGGGAGATCCAGAAAGAATTGCTGGAGGGAGGTGATTTTGAAGGCTGCGAGCCTGAGGAAGTCGATTCGGGTATTCGAAACGAAAGCTGGAACACAAGATGGATTCCATTTGCAGGAAATGGTGGCGGAGACCTCTACTGCATTGACATGGTACCCGCTGAGGGCGGAACGGTCGGTCAGATCATATCGCACAATCATGAGACATTCGATCACAAACTACTGGCAAGGTCTTTCGGTGATTACTTTGAAAACCTGGCTGAACGGCTTGAAAATGGAGAACTGACTTTCAGCGACAAATGGGGTGTCTGCATTTCAGATTAGACCGAAGTGTCCGCGTCACACAGACTTTGCATGCTGTGCGATTCAATGCAGGCGGGAGTCTGCGGGATAACCATGGCATGAACGCGGAGCCGCCGACAACGCGTTTTTTGAATGGAGCAACAACCGCGGCGGCCCGGTTATGCCAACCGTTCTGGCATCAAAAAAGGAGTTTCACTATGCACCGATTGCCTTTGGTCTGTTTTGGATTGGCACTGTCCCAGTGCATCGCTTGTTCGTGTTTCGGCGATGACGCCCATCAAGAATTCGACATTGTTGCAACCGCGTCCTCGACATCAACAGGAACCGACACCGTTTTGCTGCAAACACCAAAATCGAAAGTTCTCGCACGGTCGATTACTTTCAAGAACGACCAAGATCGAATTACAATCACAGCACACGGCAATGAGCTGCAGCTGCGTTTTGGAGCGATCGTCATTCGCACGAACGAGTTGCGATTGCCCGCAACGCTGCAGATCGAGAATCTCCAGCTTCAGAAACTAGATCTGAAGCCAAGAGGACCAAAGCCAGCAACGAACCGAAGCACGCCGTAGGTTCGAACAGGTAGCGAGAAACCGGTTGCTAATGGCCGGGTCTTTCTCCGTCGCTGCACAGCCAGAACCACGAAATGCACGGGAGGACGGCTTGCGGCGTTTGCACGCATGGACAGTCAATCGTCCGTCCCCCGTGATTTCAAGCGTTCGCCGACTGAACCCAATCCGACTCAAGGGACTGAAACTATGCTGAAACGAATTGTCTCCATTCTCACACTCACAGTGTTGCTTGGCGCAGTCGTGCGAGGTGATGATGACACGGATACGCCCAAGGTTGGTGACCTTCTTGCTGTCGTTTTAAGTGGGGACGCCGCTGCGGTTTATTCGCATCTAACGGAACGGTTACCGAACAACACGATCGAACAAGTACCTTCAATAGTTATTCTGGCTCGCGTCACTAAATTGGAAGGAACGGAACTTGATTTCGAGCACAAGCGGACTGTGCTTTGCAATTCAAATCGTTTTCAGACCATCCTTGCCGGGCGAATTCCTGCAAGCCAGATGCAACGAAAACGCATTTCTACTGACAGGCCCATTTCTGGTTCGTCTGATGCCGCAACTAATGACACGCCCACAAATCTGCATGTGCGTCTCGATAGTTTCAGCACCTTAGCACAGTTCAGACTTGAGCACTGCAAAAGAAATGAGCAGGCCGCTGACTGAATGGCTAGTGATATATTGGTGTATCGCTACGGCGAACCAAACGATGCAACCGAGCGGCGAAATCGGGCGTTTTGAAATGGTTGATCTTCCGTCGCCGCCGGCTGATCGTAGACGTTCTGGCTGGTGAGAAGTTGCGCGGTCAAATCGTTGCGCTCGATGTGCGCGGTCGATGATTCGTTGCGAAGTCGTCGCGCCGATCGAACGAATCCCTTCGATGTCGCTGGCTCTCGCAATGCTGGGACTCCGAGATACTTGCGAAACATCCGATGCGCTGTTGTGACTCTTTCACCGCTGCGAATCACGGGCGACATATGACTGGACGATCGCTTCCTTCGATTCCAAGGAACACTTCGGTCTCATCGAACGGTCGAAATGACAATGCGGTCGATTGCCTATGCTCGAAGTTGCGCGGTCGATCCTCTGTTGGAACATTCACGTCACCGGCGACACCCATCTTGTCGGCAATGTCCCACGTCGCAAAATGGTTGCGCGGTCGATGTTTCGCTGGTATGCTGGTGGCCGGTGCGAACCGATTCGGATTGGCCGAGTCGGTTCCCGCTGCGGAACAGCCAGAACCAAAAAATGCACCGGAGATCGCGAGGGTCCGTTGGTTGATGGCCAGTCCATGACGCGATCCCGGTGATTTTCAACGTTCGGTGGCTGAACCTTCCCGCTCGAAATGAACATGATTGACCGTGTCGCAATGATGGAATCGATCATCGTCGCGTGTCCGAGATTCGCGTCAACCTTTGACGCGTTTCTTGCTGAATGGGCCGACGAGACTGAATTACCGTATTACTCTGTGCTCGGGGATTTTTCGCGATACCTGATCCAACTCCTTGCGAACGACGAGCGTGATGAACTCACCACGGCATTTAAGATGATCGAACGGCTTCACGTTGACGGTGACAAATATGTTCGCGAAGCCGCCACGATCGGAATACTTGAAAACCTACAGAACTCGAATTTGCACGAACGAACTGACCCCGATCAATTCCTCGATTTTCTCCGACCAGTTTCGCTGAAGTTTTGGCACAAAGTCACAGACTTTTGGAAAACGGTACAATCATTACGGATGATTGACCGTCAAACGTATGCACGGCACCGAACCATCGCATGCACGGGAGCGGCGGTGGCCAGCGGATTTTGAAATCAACGTCAACTCCCGCCGCCCCGTGATGCGGGACGTTCTGCCACAGACGAATGCATTGCATCCCTAGCGCCGAGACCATGGACGGCATGCTCATAGGAATCTCTCCATATGACTGCTCCGATAGCTCTGCCGAATGACCACCGAACTTCCTTCACAATCAACCGCACAGAGTTCAATAATTGATGCGTGCCGAGATCAGCTACGATTTGATACTCGACGATGATATGGAATTCATCGAAGGAACATACCGGCTCCCCGGACAAGACTGGCAGGTGTTCATCGTGTCGGCATTCCAACGGGACGTGCCTGACTCGCAAATCGAACCACAACGATGGCGAAGTGGTGTGACAGGTGTATTGTTGCGTATTCCTAGACCTGAAAAGATCAACGCGGGAACCGTGGAGCGGCTGCTTTCCGAAGCCTTGCAAGTCTCCGAGTGGACACGAGTTCAAGGGCCAGATTCAATGCAGCTACGATAAGGGATGCAGGCAGAACAAAGCGGTGAACGGGAGCCGCCGATGACGCGGGTTTTGAAATCATAGTGTTTTGGCGGCGGCCCCGTTACCGCCGTCGTTCGTGGTCGGCCACGATCCGGTGAATGGAAACTAACGAGGCAATCGCGTTTCGAATTGATTGGAGTACGCAAGGCCTCGTTAAGACTTCCTTCAAGCTTCGCTGCCGATGGTCGTGTTGGTGCGGTGTCGATTCCGGCGAATCATTTGTGAATGGGTGCGCGAGTTGCTGGCACTGATTGGGATGCGTATCATCGGAGTGGTCGTATGACTGGCGCATCGGAACGTTTGATGGAAACCGGGATCGTTGCGAGTGACACGACACGAACTAATCGATGCACCCGAGCCCGCAAGCTGTCTTTACTTGTTTGTCGATCCCTTGGACTTGCGGGCCCGGTGATCTCGGACGTTACGTGGTGATGTTGCCACTGCGAACTCTTGGAGAATGGATAGTCTCTACAGCCCATGCTCGAGGTGCGCGGACGTCCGTGAGCGAGATCCGCGATTCGGCGACTGGCTGGCACTATATGCATGGATCGCGTTCGCTCGTGCGCACCCAGCGCGGAAATGACCCGCTTGCGAAGCCAAGGCGTCGAAATCTCGACGTCTCATAAAGCTTTTCGCGCCATTGGCTCGCGGCTACCTGGGTTCTCAACGCCAAATGGTCCATCCGTGAGCGTTCACACACTTTGCTTCGTGCTCGATCGGCGAACTTCTGGCGGGGCTCCTTGCTGCCATCGGGCGTCCAACAGCCAGTGCTCGGATTGCTTGCTCGGTCCTTCGCTACCGACTAATTTGAAAGCGTTGAGTTCGCCGTTGGTTTCAAACCGCGTTCCGAGCCGCACCGCGTAACTACGAATTGCACGGGAGGACGGATGCGGCGGTTTGCCAGGTGGTCGGTCAACTCTCCGTCCCCCGTGAATTCAAACGTTATGGCGGTGGGATCTTTCGCTTCGGACATCGGTTCGATGGACTACGCTTGCAGCCCATGCTCGATTGAGTGCGCGGACGTTCGCAATCGAATGTTGGTTAATGTTGGTTAACGTTGCCTGAGAACGCAAGACCGCCATTCGTAGATGTCACACAATCTCCAATGGTTCACGCCATCTCGCGAGGCTACCGCCAAGAACAAGTCTCCCACATGCGAACCAAGGCGTCGGTTGTACTCCCAGATGGTGACCGGGTTGCGCCATTGGCTCGCGGCCACCTGGGAAGAAAGCAGCAGAGGACAACATTGCGATCATCAACTCGCTTTGCTACTGACCGATTCGGCGAACCACATGCTGGCCACCTTTCCATAATGCGGGCTCCGATGGCCCATGTTCCAAATGCTTGCTCGGTCTTTCGCTACCGGCTAACTTGGAGACGTCGCGGGGGTCCTCGCTTTACGCCTCGCTCCGAGCGGCACCCCATAACTAGCCCGTGCACCGGAGCCGGGCATGCGGCCTTGGATCAAATGGAGAGTCAATCTTCCCGGCCCGGTGACGGGCAACGTTCCGTCGTAAAGTCTAGGGGAACTGACTTGGTACAAAACCCGTATGAATGTCCCGCCTCGACCACAGGTGACGCGGGACAAGGCCCGGTAGTGGCTCAAGTTAGCCCACTGTTTCGGTGTTCCGGTGCTTGTCTGTTGGCCTTGCCTTTGATCAGTTACTTTTACGTATTGCTATTCTGGTTGCTGGCGAGTGTGGCGCTCGGCGAATGGGCACGTCCGGGCGTGAACGATCCAAAGGGATTCTTGTTTGGTATTCCTCTCTTCTTGCACGTGATCCTCATGTTATCGTCTCTTGCTGTGGCGCCGCTTGTGTGCGTGATTGGGTTCAGGTGCGGTAAACTTTGGCAGCACGGTATTTCCTACGCTACGTGCTTGGCCCTCTCCATAGTCTTGTTCCGACTGGATCTATTCGACGTTTCGACGTGGATTGCCGATTAACCCTTCGCAGACTGACAGAACCATGTGATGCAACGGAGGACGGGTGGTCCGTTTTCTCGTCTGCTTGCAAGTCGTTCGCCCGTCCCCGCTGATCACTACCGTTATCCGAATGAAACCCACTCGCAACTCTTGATCAGCAATAGACCCTATCACGGTGTTACGGTGGTTGAGCTGCTGGTCGTTTTCACCATCATTTCAATCTGCATGGCCTTGCTTCTGCCAGCAGTGCAGTCCGCTCGAGCCACCGCACGCAGAACTGAATGCGAACAATTTGAGGCAATTTCACTATACCAAGGCAACGTTACCCAAATCTCGAGCGAACATCTGCCCGGACTCACCGGACGCACTCGGTTTCTTTCGGAACCTTACGGCATATGACGATCCCCTGGTCGATAACTCCACACATTCAACGATAGATTTCTTTGAGCACAATGGCGCTCCATTATTCGAGGATCCGCGCTCTCCGCCAGACATGCATCCCAAAACTTGGTTCACGCAGGCGAACATTGATGCGGGACTTCTACTGCCGATTGTCGATTCCTACATTGCTCGCAGTCGCCACATCGGGGATACGGCAAACTACCTGTTCCGCGATGGACACATCGAGGTGATCGAAGCAACGATAATCGAAGGCTGGGCGAAATTGGGCTATGACTTTACTCAAGCTGGGGCCGGGTTGCCGCCTCGCTAAATCCGGATAACCATGTCATCCACCGAAGGACCGCATGGCGCGTTTACAAATGGAAACCACACTAGCGGTCCTCGGTGATGACCGCCGTTATCCGACTGAAATCACTCACTGAAAAATACGCATCCGCGAACGAATCGTGAACTCGAAGGTACCTTGAAAATGCGGTGCACATTGACCGTCGTATGTTTCTTGCTCCTCTCATCTTGCTGCTTTGGGCAAGATGCGAACAACACACCGACAACCGAGATTGCTGAATTGCATACTCGGCTGAAGAAGCTTGAGCAGCGCGTAAAAGAACTTGAATCCGATGGCAACGTCGGCCCACAATCCGAAGGCCAAGAAATCTTACCGAAGAAATCCAATGTTCAACGCGAGTGGACGTATCCGGCTACAAGCCCTGTCGGACGGCCAACACGAATGCGATCAATCTATTGGTTCCCGCCTCAGATCTGGTCATCTGCTTCTCCGGGGCAGAAGCCGCTTCCAGCCCCACCACCTCGTGGCGATGTGCCGGACAACTGGCAGGAAATCAACTATTTCGGACGGTGGTACTACCTTGTGCCGCTCGACGAAACGAATGTCACCCCTGCTAAAGACGACTGAAGTGGCGGATAACCAAGCCATGCAACGGAGCACGGCTTGCACGTTTTTGACAATGGAAAATCAATCGTCCGTGCCCGCTGATGGCCAACGTTCTCCCGCTTGAGCTTGAAAGCCTATGCGTAAACGCTTGCTGGCAATTCTCGGCATTCTTGTTGTTGCTGGAATGGCATTCGGTGCTGGTCTCGTTTCGCAACGATATTACCAGCTTCTGGCGATTGCCGAGTCCGTCAATGTGATCGTCGGATCTGCCGAGCAACCGCCTGAATTGGAAACGTTTGCATTTCCCAACTCAGAATTGCGATCCAAGAGTTCTTCTGGCGGAGTCTCGAATCAACAGGGGATCATCATTCATAACCCACAGGTCGGAATGTGGACGACAGCCGATTCTTTCGAAGACGTACTCGTCCATTACGCCCGCACGATGGGTTTTGAAAAAGAAACTAACATCGAGAAACGACAGTCAATGACCAACACGGTTAGCTTCTTGGACATTGGCGGGTCGGACGCGTCATCGAAGGCACTGATTCGAGACAACTCAAAACCAGAATTAAGTGGATACCCGCCCCCGATGCGATTGGTCCGAATCGAATGCCTGATTAAAAGAACAAGAACCTACCATGTAAACGTCATACTGTCGCGGGCGGATGACGATGAATTGACTCACATAATTGTCTTGTTTGATCCGCTGTTTTGATGCTCTAAATTTCCGGAAGTTCACTTCGGTTCAGAATGCGGGAGAACCATCGCGTGCACCCGAGTACGCGAGCCGGGCGGTCTTGAACTTGTGAATCTTTCGCGCGTACCGGGTGACGCGTAACGTTCGTGGTCGGTCACGGTCCTGTGAATGGAATGTCACGAAGTAAGCCTGTTACGATTGATTGGAGTCTGCAAGGCTTCGGTGAATCTCCCTTCGCGCTTCACTGCCGGCGGTCGTGTTGGAGCGGTGTCGATTCCGGCGGATTTCCATTGCGAATGGTGCGCGAGTTGCTGGCTCTGGTATGGAATGCGTATCTATCTCAGTGGCCGTATGACGCGCATCGGAACGTTTGATGGAACCCGGGGTCGTTGCGAGTCACACGACACGAACCAATCGATGCACCCGAGCCCGCAAGCTGTCTTTACTTTTCCGTCGATCCCTTGGACTTGCGGGCCCGGTGATCTTGGACGTTATGGCGGTGGGATCTTTCGCTTCGGACATCGGTTCGATGGACTACGCTTGCAGCCCATGCTCGATTGAGTGCGCGGACGTTCGCAGTCGAATGTTGGTTGACGTTGCCTGAGAACGCAAGACCGCCATTCGTAGATGTCACACAATCTCCAATGGTTCACGCCATCTCGCGCAGGCTCAACCGCCAAGAACAAGTCTCCCACATGCGAACCAAGGCGTCGGTTGTACTCCTAGATGGTGACCGGGTCGCTCGCCATTGGCTCGCGGCCACCTGGGAAGAAAGCGGTAGAGGACAACATTGCGATCATCAACTCGCTTTGCTACTGACCGATTCGGCGAACCACATGCTGGCCACCTTTCCATAATGCGGGCTCCGATGGCCCATCCTCCAAATGCTTGCTCGGTCATTCGCTACCGGCTAACTTGAAGACGTCGCGGGTGTCCTCGCTTTAGGCCTCGCTCCGAGCGGCACCCCATAACTATCCCGTGCACCGGAGCCGGGCATGCGGCCTTGGATCAAATGGAGAGTCAATCTTCCCGGCCCGGTGACGGGCAACGTTATGGCGGTGGGATCTTTCGCTTCGGACATCGGTTCGATGGACTACGCTTGCAGCCCATGCTCGATTGAGTGCGCGTGATGTCCCGCAGTCGAATGATGGTTGACGTTGCCTGAGGACGCAAGACCGCCATTCGTAGATGTCTCACAATCTCCTATGGTTCACGCCATCTAGCGAGGCTAACCGCCAAGAACAAGTTTCCCACATGCGAACCAAGGCGTCTGTTGTACTCCTAGATGGCGACCGGGTTGTGCCATTGGCTCGCGGCTACCTGGGAAGAGAACGGTAGAGGACAACATTGCGATCATCAACTCGCTTTGCTACTGACCGATTCGGCGAACCACATGCTGGCCATCTTTCCTCAATCCGAGATCCGATTGCCCATCCTCCAAATGCTTGCTCGGTCATTCGCTAGCCGCTAACTTGGAGACGTCGCGAGTGTCCTCGCTTTAGGCCTCGCTCCGAGCGGCACCCCATAACTATCCCGTGCACCGGAGCCGGGAATGCGGCCTTGGTTCAAATGGAAAGTCAATCTTCCCGGCCCGGTGACGGGCAGTGTTTGGTGGATCAGCCAGCGATCGAACTCGTCGCTCACGGTTGTCACTGACCCAGGAACGAGATAGACATGCCATCCAAAAACGCGCTGGCCAATTGCCCACTATCGGCACCACCGCAAAGATTTGGAAACAGCGATTAAGACAGCGAACCGTTTTCAGCTTATATGCTTATTCATCGCCATGTTTGGCACGATCGCTTACATATTGTGCAAGACCCCACCTCGTTGGGTACCGGCAGCGTTAGCGGCTGACTTAGCGGCCAATCCAGCGATTGAACTATTGTTGTTGATCCCAATTTGGGCGTTGGGCTTCATGGCAAGGGCGTATGCTAACGCTAGTGACCTGATCCATATTGAGGAACCCTCGAAGACGAGTAACTCCACCATTTCACCGAACAATGCCATGCACACGGAGCACTCGAAGGCGAGTTTTGGCAATGGTTGCTTTTTCCCCTCGTGCCCGGTGATGGCCCACGTTATGCCGGTGGAATCTCTCGCTGCAAACATCGGTTTGACGGCATCCGTTCATGGCCCGTCCTCGATTCGATGCACGGATCCACCCCAGGCGAATGTTGGTTGGCGTTGCCTGAACCCGAGACCGTCTTTCGTTGATCTCGCACATTCTCCAATGGATCATTTCATCTCGCGCAGGCTAGCGCCAAGAACAAATCTCCCGCATGCGAACCAAGGCGTCCGTTACTCGTCTTGATAGAGAAACCTGATCGCGCCATTGGCTCGCGGCCAACGCTCGAGATCTCGTAGTGCGTTCACCGACTGATGCTGTGTCACATCAACATCTCTTTATTGCTGAATGCATTTCGATCGACGCCATATGTCTTGGCCATCTTTCCTCGACATCCGGTCCGACTCTAAATGGCCCATGCTCGCACGATTGCTTGCTCGCTCGATTCGCTACCGACGTAACTCGAAGCCGCTTACCGGCCTCCTGACTTAAGCATCGATCTCAAATAGCAAACGCCATAACCATCCCGATGCACCGGAGCCGTCTCGACGGCTTTGCGTTCGACAATGGTTGTCGATCCTCTCGTCCCCCGTTATCCGTACCACGTTCGTGGTCGGTCACGGTCCTGTGAATGGAATGTCACGAAGTAAGCCTGTTACGATTGATTGGAGTCTGCAAGGCTTCGGTGAATCTCCCTTCGCGCTTCACTGCCGGCGGTCGTGTTGGAGCGGTGTCGATTCCGGTGAATTACCTTCGAATGTGTGCGAGTTGTTTGCGCTGATATGGATGCGTATCATCTTCAAGTGCCGTGTGACCCGCATCGGAACGCCTGATGGGGAGACCGGGGCGTTGCGAGTCACACGCCACGAACCAATCGATGCACCCGAGCCCGCAAGCCGTCTTTACCTTTCCGTCGATCCCTTGGACTTGCGGGCCCGGTGATCTTGGACGTTATGGCGGTGGGATCTTTCGCTTCAACTATCGTTTGGATTGGTTACTTTTGGATGCGGTGCTCGATTTCGATCGTCGCCGACGTCCGCAGGCGAATGTTGGTTGACGCTTCTGACTCCGAGGCAGTGACTCGTCCATCTTCGCATTCGCCGATTGTTCGCGCTCTGCGCAGGGCGCGCCAGACGAGTCTCCCACATGCGAACCAAGGCATCCGTTGTGCTCCTAGATGGTGAGCTGGTTCGCGCATGGCTCGCGGCACCTCGAAAAGGCCGCAGAGGACAACATCGCGATCATCAACTCGCTTTCGCACTGACCGATTCGGCGAACCACATGTGGCCACCTCCTTCATCCGGGATCCGATGGCCCAGTGTCCAATGCTTGCTCGGTCTTTCCCTACCGGCTAACTCTGGAGACGTCGCGGGCCTCGCTTTAAGCCTCGCTCCGAGCGGCACTCCAGAACTATCCCATGCACCGGAGCCGGGAATCCGGCGGTTCAAATGGAGAGTCAATCTTCCCGGCCCGGTGACGCGGCAACGTTATGGCGGTGGGATCTTTCGCTTCGGACATCGGTTCGATGGACTACGCTTGCAGCCCATGCTCGATTGAGTGCGCGGACGTTCGCAGTCGAATGTTGGTTGACGTTGCCTGAGAACGCAAGACCGCCATTCGTAGATGTCACACAATCTCCAATGGTTCACGCCATATCGCGCAGGCTAGCGCCAAGAACAAGTCTCCCACATGCGAGCCAAGGCGTCGGTTGTACTCCTAGATGGTGACCGGGTCGCGCGATTGGCTCGCGGCCACCTGGGAAGAAAGCGGTAGAGGACAACATTGCGATCATCAACTCGCTTTGCTACTGACCGATTCGGCGAACCACATGCTGGCCACCTTTCCATAATGCGGGCTCCGATGGCCCATCCTCAAAATGCTTGCTCGGTCAGTCTCCGCTACCGGCTAACTTGAAGACGTCGCGGGTGTCCTCGCTTTAGGCCTCGCTCCGAGCGGCACCCCATAACTATCCCGTGCACCGGAGCCGGGCATGGGCCTTGGATCAATGGAGAGTCAATCCTCCCGGCCCGGTGACGGGCAACGTTCGTGGTCGGCCACGATCCTGTGAATGGAAACGCACGAAGCAGATCCCGTTTCAGATTAATTGGAGTCCGCAAGGCTTCGTTGAAGGTTCCTTCGTGTTTCGCTTCCGACGGTCGTGTTGGAGCGGCATTGATTCCGGCGGATCCATTGCGAATGGTGCGCCGAGTTGCTGGCTCTGGTTGGAATGCCTATCATCGGAGTGGTCGCATGACGTGCATCGGAACGTTTGATGGAATCCGGGGTCGTCGCGAGTGACACCGACACGAACCAATCGATGCACCCGAGCCCGCAAGCTGTCTTTACTTTTCCGTCGATCCCTTGGACTTGCGGGCCCGGTGATCTTGGTACGTTATGGCGGTGCTGTACCTACTCAGTGCAAACATCGATGTTAACGGCATCCGTTCAGCCCTATTGCTCGATTGCGATGCGAGATCGTCCGCTGGCGAATGTTGCTTTGTACGTTGCCTGAATCCGAGACCGCCATTCGTTGATCACCCCATCTCGCGCAGGCTGACGCCAAGAACAAATCTCCCCCATGCGAACCAAGGCGTCCGTTACTCGTCTTGATAGGGACCTGATCGCGCCATTGGCTCGCGGCCAGCTGGGAACGAAGCGGTTGCGTGACAACGTTGTGACCTTCAACTCACTTTACTGCTGACTGATTCACCAAACCACATACTGGCCATCTTTCGTCAATCCGGATTCCAATGGCCCATGCTCGAAATGCTTTCTCGGTACATTCGCTACCGGCTAACTTGGAGACGTTGCGGGCGTCCTTGCCTTAGGCGTCGATCCGAGCGGCACCGCATAACCAATCGGTGCACCGTCGAGCCCTCAAGGTGATCTTGGGCAATGGTGGCTCTGTTCATTCGGGCCGCGTGATCGGGACGTTCTCCCGCTTGAGCTTGAAAGCCTATGCGTAAACGCTTGCTGGCAATTCTCGGCATTCTTGTTGTTGCTGGAATGGCATTCGGTGCTGGTCTCGTTTCGCAACGATATTACCAGCTTCTGGCGATTGCCGAGTCCGTCAATGTGATCGTCGGATCTGCCGAGCAACCGCCTGAATTGGAAACGTTTGCATTTCCCAACTCAGAATTGCGATCCAAGAGTTCTTCTGGCGGAGTCTCGAATCAACAGGGGATCATCATTCATAACCCACAGGTCGGAATGTGGACGACAGCCGATTCTTTCGAAGACGTACTCGTCCATTACGCCCGCACGATGGGTTTTGAAAAAGAAACTAACATCGAGAAACGACAGTCAATGACCAACACGGTTAGCTTCTTGGACATTGGCGGGTCGGACGCGTCATCGAAGGCACTGATTCGAGACAACTCAAAACCAGAATTAAGTGGATACCCGCCCCCGATGCGATTGGTCCGAATCGAATGCCTGATTAAAAGAACAAGAACCTACCATGTAAACGTCATACTGTCGCGGGCGGATGACGATGAATTGACTCACATAATTGTCTTGTTTGATCCGCTGTTTTGATGCTCTAAATTTCCGGAAGTTCACTTCGGTTCAGAATGCGGGAGAACCATCGCGTGCACCCGAGTACGCGAGCCGGGCGGTCTTGAACTTGTGAATCTTTCGCGCGTACCGGGTGACGCGTAACGTTCGTGGTCGGCCACGGTCCTGTGAATGGAATGTCACGAAGTAAGCCTGTTACGATTGATTGGAGTCTGCAAGTCTTCGTTGAAACTCCCTTCGTGTTTCACTTCTGGCGGTCGCGTTGGAGCGGTGTTGATTCCGGCGAATCATTTTCAAATGGTGCGCGAGTTGCTGGCTCTGATTGGGATGCGTATCATCGGAGTGGTTGTATGACGTGCATCGGAACGTTTGATGGAAACCGGGATCGTTGCGAGTGACACGCCACGAACTAATCGATGCACCCGAGCCCGCAAGCTGACTTTGCTTTTCCCTCGATCCCTTGGACTTGCGGGCCCGGTGATCTTGGCCGTTCGTGGTCGGTCACGGTCCTGTGAATGGAATGTCACGAAGTAATCCTGTTTGTATTGATTGGAGTCTGCAAGGCCTCGGTGACTTCCTTCGCGCTTCACTGCCGGCGGTCGTGTTGGAGCGGTGTCGATTCCGGTGAATTACCTTCGAATGGTGCCGAGTTATTTGCGCTGATATGGATGCGAATCATCTTAGGTGCCGTGTGACCCGCATCGGAGCGATTGATGGGGAGCGGGGGCGTTGCGAGTCACACGCCACGAACCAATCGATGCACCCGAGCCCGCAAGCTGTCTTTACCTTTCCGTCGATCCCTTGGACTTGCGGGCCCGGTGATCTTGGCCGTTCTGGCATGAACATCTACGCATGACTTGGTTCATCGGAATTGGCTTTTTCCTCACGATCGTCTACGCCGCCGCTCTATTGTTGGTTGCGTACGATCGTGTGTTTCCACGACCGCATCGCGAGCCGCGCCACCCGTAATTACGCGACACTCTAACTTTCGGACGCTGCGTTGGTTTCTGCTGCCGATCCTCGTCCCCATCTGGATCTTCGCACTTGCCGTTTGGTTCATCGTCTATTCGCCTGTAATGACTTGGCGTTGTACGGCTTCAATTGCCAATCGACTCTTCTCGCTTCAACAAGCGTCTTAGCCCCGTTCGCACAGATCGACGCACTTGACAGGGCATGCACACATCGCCTCGCTGTCGGAACTCTTTCACCGCTGCGAATCGCGGCGACATCTGACTGGACCATCTCTCGCTTCGATTCCAGGAAACACTTCGGTCACATCGAAGGTCGAAATGACCATGCGGTCGATTGCCAATGCTCGAAGTTGCGCGGTCGATCTTCTGTTGGAACGTCGCATCACCGGCGACACGCATCTCGTCGGCAATGTCGAATGTCGCAAAATGGTTGCGCGGTCGATGCTTCGCTGGTATGCTGGTGGTCTGGTGAGGACCGATTCGGATCGGCTGAGTCGGTACCCACTGCGAAACAGCCAGAACCATGCGATGAACCACGAGGCCTCATGTGGCCGTTGGGTGATGGACCGTCGCTCGTTCGGCCCGGGTTATCGCCAAACGTTCGTGCCGCTTGGGTCCTCTAAATGGACGCTTGCGATTTCCAGGAAAGACATTGGATTGCGTTGCTTGGATGCGGCGTCTGATTTCGCTTCCCCCAGTGCGGCATGATTGGCGAGCGAATCTGGATGGAAGCATTTCAACCGCTGCGGACCTTTTCCTTGAATGTCCAGTGCGGTATTGGGGACGCGGGGATGATGGTTCAACGCTTGATTGCGCTTTATCCAGCGCGGGATGATTGGCGAATGCTTCTGGATGGAGACTGCATCGAAGTGCCGGATTGTGGCAATTCACGGCGAGCGGATTTCCAACGCGGTATTGGGTGTATCGAAACGCTCGATGTCGTATACTCGCATCGAGCTGCTTGATGGAAACCGGGTTCGCGATTCAACAAGACGACACGAACCAAAAAATGCACCGGAGATCGCGAGGGTCCGTTAGATGATGGTCAGTCCATGGCGGATCCCGGTGATTTTGCACGTTCGTCGATTACTCGTAGTCGTCCTTGAAAGCTTCAGTCATCGCCGGATTCTCCTTGGGATTGTCTGCGCCAGTACTGCTTCCACCATCGCTCGTTTTGCTCGCGGTAGTGTCGTTCCGACAACGTCTCGTCGTCATCGTCGAGCCACATCCAAAGAACAAGCCCGCCGACAAACAACACGCCCTTGCCCACGAAAACCGCGGAATCTTTGACCTTGGTCTTCGCCTTGCCAACAAATCCGGTGGCTGGCTTCTTCGGATCATCCTGGGGTACTTTGTACGTTATGGGGGTCGTCAACGCCGAGAAGTCACCCGATCGTTTTGCTTGCAAATGGCAGCCGGATTCGATCGGCAAGGTCACTAAAATTGCCACGACGACTATCGATTTTGCGGTTTTCATTCTCGGGCACTTTTCGGACTGATGCTCGACTACTTTCGCTATCAAAGTTTTGTCGTCCGAATCAACGGAGATGCCCAAAAGATCTTGCGAATGTCAGCGTTTCCTTTTTATGCTAGCTTGACTCGCAGCGTTGATGATCGTTCATGCTGCCAAATTACGACGAACCACGCCATGAACCGGAGATCGCCATGGCGCGTTCCCAAATAGATGCCACATTGGGCGATCCCGGTTATGGCCACCGTTCGCCCAACCTGATCGAATTTCCGAACTGATATTCCATCGATCGCGGAGGGGCCGTTATCCTAGCAGAATGATTCGCTCATTCATCGTTACGGTATGCCTTGTCCCGTGCTTGTGCGCGATCGCGAATACCTCAACTCTCGCGTTTGCTTCTGATGATTCTTCGCCAGCGATACTTGCTGCTGTGAAACGAGCGAAATCGCTTGCTTGTTCCGGACAATCGGATTTAGCAATTATCTCGCTTAATGACGCGATTCGCCAACATGATAGCGCCGGTGATCTCTACTTCCATCGGGCGATGTTTCTGCAAAAGACCGACCGCGACGCGCGGGCAATCAGTGATTTCACACGGGCTATCGAACTTAACTGTATGCCAGCACTCGCATACGCCTCCCGCGCGGTTTCGAAGTTGAGCATGGGCGAGCGAAAGGGAGCAATCGCAGACTTCAACGTCGCGATCGAACAAGACCCAGAGCTCGCGATCGCATATCTAGGGCGTGGCAGAATCCACTTTGAGGATGAGAATATTTCGCTCGCACTACGCGATTTAGACAAGGTAGTCCAGCTTGATCCTGACGTTGATGCCTACACCGCGCGTGCGATGTGCCATATAGAAATGGGTGACCATGCTGCAGCATGTTCGGACCTAACGAACGCTGTGAAGCTTGATCCAGCGAGCGCCGTCTCATCTATTTGCGTGCGAGCGTCCATCTGGAACGCGGCGATGAAGAGGCCGCGATTGCAGATTATCAAAGGGCGAAAAAGCTCGACGATAATTCAATACGATAGCCAGAGTACCGGCGAACCATTCCGTGCACCGGAGCCGGACTTGCGGCATTGGATCAGGTGGACAATCAAACTTCCCGGCCCGGTGACGGTGGTCGTTATCCGACTGAAGAATCATGCCTATTCCTGACTCCAGTCGCGCCGTAGTCGAGGACACAAAGGTCCGCGACTATCTACTCAACTTGGCCCACCCGGACGGTGGTTCCAAGGCCGTCTGGTTTCATTCTCTCGGCTACAATCGCGATGATTGGCACCATCTTTCCGCCGATTTGCTTGCGGTTGCCCGTGATTGCACTGACTTTGATACAGAAGCAACCCGTTTTGGTGTAAAATACAAGGCCGTTGGATCAGTAGGCCGTCCTAACCATCGCCCCGGCTTGGTCCTCACGGTTTGGATCGTCGAGGACGACGATCCTCCACGATTGGTGACCGCTTACCCCGTAGACAACCCATGATCGCAGAACATTCACTCGTCGTTCTCGACTCTGAACCACCTCACGAAATGCTGACTCGTGGTGATGTCGGTACCGTCGTTCACGTCTACAAGGGCGGCAAGGGCTACGAGGTCGAATTCGTGGACGGTGGGGGGCATACCGTTGCGCTAGTGACTGTAGCTGCAGATGACGTTCGCCCCATCAAGGCCGGCGAATTGCTCCACACTCGGGCCACAGCGTAGCGGATAACCATCGCATGCACCGGAGCGGGGCTTGCGGCCGCTTTCAAATGGAACACTTTACTCTCCCCGCCCGGTGATGCGGGACGTTATCCGCATGAATTGAATCCATGACTAGTCAACGCTTTCACAAGTTCTGGCTGAAAGTTGCCGCAGTCGTCGTCGGTTCCTTTGGTCCGGTCTTCTTCCTTGGCACGATGCTTACCACCTCCGAGCCTGCAAGGCTTTCGCTAGACATTTTGAGCTGGCCGGTAGATGGAGCCCAGAACTACGAAGGCGCGACAACACGATTCCTATCGGCATTGACGGGAGGCTTCCTGCTCGGATGGGGCGTCACCATTTGGTCACTCTCTGGGACACTACATGATATTGCTCCTGAATTGGTTCGCCGCGCCGTCTTAACCGGATTGCTATCATGGTTTGTTCTTGATAGCGCAGGATCAATTGCGTCTGGAAATGCGTCCAATGCTGGCTTCAATGTTTTGGTTCTTCTCGTCGCGGTTGGTCCGCTGTGGCTTCCGGCACGTACTTCCGGGGCATCCCAAGAGAGCGGATAACCAGCGCATGCAACGGAGCGGCGGTGGCTAAGCGTTTTGAAGTGGATGGTCCACTCCCGCCGCCCGCTGATGCGTAACGTTCTGCCACGAAATGATGTTTGTTCACGCCATCAAGACTGTTGCAATCATGAGCGTCGTTGCTTGCGTTGCGTTCGTAGTCTACAGCGGCGCAAACGGCATTCGCTCGGTAGATGACTTTCGCAATTTCCGCGTGATGCGATCCGTACCCGATCCCATTGTTGTGGTGCTCGCCGATGGAACATTGAGTGTCGGTTCAACGACGCAGCAGATGATGTCTATCGACACGCCATCCTGGACTGAGGATTACGGACGCTGCAAAATGCATGGATTTGCGCACGAACGGAGCTACGACCATCGGACGATCGTGACTGTCGACAATCGCATGGTTTCGGCGCATGTTGGTAGCTGCACTTGGCGATGGTCCTTCTTCGACGAAATGCCGGATGACATCGCAGAGTCCGTTGGGTCTGTTCGTGGATTACGTGACGCAATCGAGCGGATGCCTGAGCATGCCGCTATGCTACGTCCTTTACTAGACGAGCAGCTTTCCTCACTCGGTGTTGAGCAAACGGCAGCGGGCGGCAAGGCAGAACAATGAAATGCACGGGAGGACGGGTGGCCCGTTTTCTCGTCTGCTTGCAAGTCGTTCGCCCGTCCCCCGTGATTTCCGCCGTTCTGCGTTCCAATTGCCTGTACAGCGCCACCTCGAAGGAGACCGAATCATGTTCAACAGCGGACCACTTCCGAGTTTGAAGAAAACTGTTCTCTCGTGCGTCGTTTTTGCATGCACCAGCCTGTCTTCACTCGCCGCACAGCCAATCGCAACGGATGAAGGAACGCCCTTGGAAACAGCAGTTCGAATTCACAACGAGAAATCCAAAGATAAACTGACTGTCGATCAGGTGGTTAATGCATTGGCGAACTGGGAACCGAGCAAATACACGGTGCCCGACGAATCAAAGCATGTTTTAAACGAGACGTCCGCGATATTCGACAATGTGGCCTCAACCCGGCAGTTGCCGCCGGGGTCAATGTTTTACACGTCTATCAACTGGACGAAATCGGACGATGAATTGACCGAAGTGAAATCAACGGACCTCTGCTTAGGAATCAAGTCAGGAAAGAATCGAATGGACTCCGTGGTCATTCGATCAGAGCCTGGGGAAAGTCGGCCCGCTCCGGCAGATGGATTCCGATGGAAGCTTGCACCCACGTATCCGAAAACCAGTTTCGTAAGCAACTCTTACAATTTCTTCGTCGCTAGGGATAGTGAATTAGAGGTGACAACAATTTGTTGTTCACTGTCATTGAAAGAATTCCATAATGACGCCAGACTTGTAGCGTTTGACGGTCAGGGAAATCGGTTGACAGCGCTCGGTGTCGGGGGCGAGATCTTCGACGGTATCACAATGAAAATGTTTCGCTTTTCAAATGAAGCATCGCGTGTTTCGCTCATTGGCATCGAGGAGCCGATTGCGAGGTAGATCGAGGCACGCAGAACCAAAAATGCACCCGAGTCGCGAAGCCGGGCGTTTTGACAATGGAGAATCTCCCGTCGCGACCGGGTGATTTTGGTCGTTCGTCGACTAGGGCGTTACTTTCGACTCAGGAGCCTGAAATGAATATCGCAACTCGCCACTTGGTCGTTGCTCTCGCTTGTCTGAGTACAAGCACCGCTAACTTCGCTGCCGAAACCGCTCACCCGCAACAGAGTACATCTCGGATAAACATCAATCGCACCGCACTCGCTGACCTCTACACGGAGCTTGCCACTCTTGGAGTGGACAAACCAGACCTTAAGACTGGTGTGCCCACGAAGATTCATCTTTCCATGGCGGAGGTTTGTCCCGTTCCGCATGCTCCTACCCTTTCCATTCTCTTCGCGCCTGGGGCTGGAACGAAAGTAGGAGTTTCAGATCGAGGATTGCGATTGACCGACGGCACCATCATCAAGGACGAGGGGTTCAATGTGATTATTCGAATGTCGAAATCCGGGACCAGTGTCGAGGCCATGGAGTTCTCGCCAACGCCGCTCCGGGTTCGATACGGTTTATGTGAATTCCAGGATCAGTAACGACGACGGATTCAGATCTTAAAACGTGACAAGACTTGTGATCAATCCATACGAACCAATAGCCGCATCGACCACTACAGAACAACGTTCTAGGTCGAACGGTTTGATCTTCCTAGCGGGGCTCGCTGGTTATGGTGCTCCCATCGTTGCTTTAGGAGTAATGGCCTTATTGGCCCATGGATGGCCGGTCGCCCTGGAGAATCTCGAGCGAGTGGCACGTATTCATCGTGAGATGTCATTGAATACGATCGCTGCGTTTACGCCCAATGTTGTATCTGCACTTATCTTCACCGTTGCGGCGTCCAAGTGGATTCACTCCGATGATTCACGCAGACGCTGGTGTATGCTTGGGTTCGTTACCTTGGTGGGGTACGTCGTTGTTGTTTTTTCCACGTCACGTTGGCACTTGATTCCTTGGGCGTGGTCCTCTGGGATTAGCAACGCGCTGCGGTCAACGCTCACTCTCATATTTCCAATCACTGCTTTTGTGGCGGCTGAGTTTTTGAAGCGACGAACCAAGGATTGAACGCGAGGACCGTTGGCGAATCTACTTTGCGGTACAATGTCAATTGACGGTCCCGCGTTAATCCGCACGTTATCCGACTGATGAGGAATTCAATGCGATCCTTAACACTGCTCGTGCTGCTTTCGGCATTTGCGACGCCGCTGTCGCACTCCCAAGAGCCGCCGAGCGATGAATCCAGCCTTAAGGCACGCGTCATCGAACTCGAGGATGAGATCGCTCGCCTCAAGCACGAACTGCAGACGCTTAAACGCGAACAAGCGAACACAAATTCAGCCCATCCGGTCGCTGCGCAACTTAACGGGCGTTGGCTGTACGTCTCTGTGACTGAAGGTGAAACGTCGACTCAATACGACGGCAAGACCACGATGGAGTTGGTGATACACGGTGACAAATGGACAACTCTTATTAACAATGCCTACATGGCATCCGATACGCACATCGTCGAATACAATTTCGATGCTAAACCCATCTCGCTTGTCCGTACTGCGCCGGACTGGGCTCCAGGCTCAATAGCAAAGGCTGTCCTTGAAATCGACGGCGATCAACTAATCTACACGACCACGGCATTTGAAAATCCGAACGAACACCCACTCAATGCCTACACCGGTTCTTCCGAAACCACGCCCAAATATCCATCGACGCCATCGCAGCTTGAACCAAACGGCACTCGCAACACGAGATATGTTCTTCGGCGCCTAAGCCGCAAGACCACGCTCCCAAAACTGCAACAATTTGGTGGCGGCGATCCGGGGTTCTAGTTGGCGAATGAGCGGACGGCGGATAACACCAAAATGCACCCGAGTCGCGAAGTCGGGCGTTTTGACAATGGACAATCTCTCGTCGCGACCGGGTGATTTTAGTCGTTATCCGACTCAAATCCCTCTCTGCGTGCTGACATGAATAGAGCCATTTTCGGAATCCTTGCGTTCTCATTGGCGGCTGCGTCCGTGCAGGGTGCTGACTCGCTTATTGGTAGACTTTCAGCCTCCAAGCATTTCGGTATTGAAGTTGAGGAAGAACTTGCCGCCTTTACGGTCCACATCTATACCGCAGAAGCGTACTCTGCGAACGTTGCGTCGCTGAAGCAGTACTTCATCGACAATGAGGCACATAAGAAACGTGTCGATGACCTAGATGACGAACGGCGTAGACTTCAGGACTCGCTTCGCGGTCGCGAACTCGCCGAGGCTCTTGGCGAGATGCAACGCAAAACCAATCTTCTTAATGCGGATAGACCGACATCGCCATTCGCTAGGCAGATTATGCTCGCTACACTCGCCGAAGCGGGGGCAGACTTCATTGCATTCAACCCGAACGGTTTTTCGGATCGGACAATTCTTGTCCCACTTCACCGAATTGGTAAGGTAATTGTACACAATGGCCCTGCTAAGGCTTCCACAGATATACAACCGGGCGGATAACAAAGTGGTGCACCCGAGCACGCGAGCCGAGCGTTTTGGGATGGAGAGTCAACCGCGCGTGCCGGGTGACCACAAACGTTCCCCGACTAAAATGAAATCACACTTCACCTTCGATCGCCACATTTCCCTTTAATCAGACGCGAGGACCACATGGCAACCAACATGCAGCCCGAAACATTGCTTTCTCGGTTCAAGCTTTGCCTGATCGCCAACTTCGCATCTATCGTGCTTATGTTTGCATCCGCCGTGGTGACCGGGTACGTTTCGCGACTCTATGGTCCACAACCAATCGTGGCTGAGACAATTGACGCTGGCTGGCTGCTTTCGTCGTACGCGATTGCCACAAAGCTTTCGTTCGTTCTAGGATTGCCTGCGTTCGCGATTGCATTTGTCGGTCTCCTGAAGACCAAGCTGTGGGCACGGCGGTTGTTTACCGCATTGATGATTGCCTGGGGACTGCAGGCAATTGCGTTTGGCATTTTTAACCTCTCCATGACATGGGGGCTATCCGCACTATTTGCAAACCTCGCACTGCTAACTGCTGGCGCGGTGCTCGCCATGTCGTATTTCACGCCATTGGCCGCCCGGTTTACATCCAACGGCCTTTCTATCGAGTCGCACTCTAGATCAAGCCTCGCCCCAGCGTAACCCAAACGACGGGGAACAATGCCGTGCACCGAAGGACGGCTTGCGCGGGTTTTGAAGTGGAAAATCAATCGTCCGTCCTCGGTGACGGCCGCCGTTATGGCGTCGGCATTGTTCGCACTTCATGCCGTGATGTAGCTTCCAAGCATTCAGTGCACGTGATGCTTCGGATACGATTGTTCTTTGCCCCCGAAGTTCGATGGATGATCGTTCGGCACTGCTGATTCGATGCGCCGACGATGGCTGATGCGGGTTGATTCCCGATCGACGGAAGACGTCCCTACTTCAATGCGTTCTCTGTTGGCATCGAGATCGGATGGTCCCGCATGCGAGCCAAGGCGTTGATGCCTGCCCCGATGGCTAACTTTCCACGCCATTGGCTCGCGGCTACGCTCGGATCTCGTGGTGCGTCTACTCCTGATGCGTGTGACATCATCATCTCTCGGATTCGAAGCATTTCGATGGCGCCAAGTCTTGCATCTTGACACCGGACCGACTCTAAATGGCCGATGATCGCACGATTGGTTGTCCAAGATCCGCTACCGACGGTGCCGAAGGCGCTTGGGCTCTGACGCAACGCGATCTCAAATAGAAAACGCCATAACCATCGGATGAACGGGAGGACTCGACGGTGCGTTTGACAATGGTTGCCGATCCGCTCGTCCCCCGTTATCCGTACCGTTATGGCGTCGGCATTGTTCGCACTTCATTCCGTGATGCGGCTTCCAAGCATTCAGCGCACATGATGCTCCGGTTAGGATTGCTCAACGGCTCCGAGGTTCGATAGATGATCGTTCGGCACTGCTGATTCGATGCGCCGGCGATGGCTGATGCGGGTTGATTCCCGATCGACGGAAGACGTCCCTACTTCAATGCGTTCTCTGTTGTCATCGAGATCGGATGGTCCCGCATGCGAGCCAAGGCGTTGTTGCCTGCCCCGTTGGCTAGCTTCTCACGCCATTGGCTCGCGGCAACGCTCGGATCTCGTGGTGCGTCTACTCCTGATGCGTGTCACATCACCATCTCTCGGATTCGAAGCATTTCGATGGCGCCAAGTCTTGCATCTTGACGCCGGGCCGACTCACAATGGCCGATGATCGCACGATTGGTTCTCCAAGATGCGATACCGACGGTGCCGAAGCCGCTTGGGCTCTGACGCAACGTGATCTCAAACAGAACACGCCATAACCATCGGATGAACGGGAGGACTCGACGGCGCGTTTGACAATGGTTGCCGATCCGCTCGTCCCCCGTTATCCGTACCGTTCTGCCATAGAGTTACCAAGAAACCTCTCCGCCGGGCGAATAGTCAATTTCAAAACAAGATTCTTGATTCGGAGTCGTTCGCATGCCCAATGAAACTTCGAGAGCTGTAGACGCCCCGTCGTCATTCCGTGGCTTTGCCACCATTCCCGATACTGTACTGGTCGCAGAAATCCTGGATGATCGTACGCGACGTCAACCTTGTCCGGGCTTTTCTGCGTTCATCGGAACGACAACGAAGCGAAGGCTTCAAGGCATACATGCCGAGCGTCTCACCGATGCAGGCTTGGCTCCGAACGTCTACCTTGCCATTCGATGGTGGTGCCTATTTTTCATTCCCGTGGTTCCGCTGGGTGCCTACGCGGTTGCCGACTACACTTCGATCGATCGGCCCTTGTCTGATCCGCACTCGCGAGCCTTTCCTGTCGTAATGGATTGGCGTACCGCACTGATACAGGCGACGCTCGGGCTCGCTGCCGTCGCAATTTCGATCGCCATTGGGCTTCGTCTAAGCGGGTTCTGACGAAAGGCAGAACCAGGCGATGAACCGAAGTCGCGGTAGCCAGGCGATTTCAAAATTGAAAATCAATCGCCGCGGCTCGGTTATCGCGGTCGTTACGTGGTGATGTTGCCACTGCGAGCTCTTGGAAAATCGAGAATCTCTACAGCCCATGCTCGAGGCGTGTAGACGTCCATGTGTATCATGTGAGACACAGTGGTTGGCACGACCATATTCATGGATCGCAATCATCCGCCGCTCCCAGCGCGGAAATGGCCCGCTTGCGAAGCCAAGGCGTCGAAATCTCGACGTTTCACAAAGCTTCTCGCGCCATTGGCTCGCGGCTACCTGGGTTCTCAACGCCAAATGGTCCATCCGTGAGCGTTCACACACTTTGCTTCGTGCTCGATCGGCGAACTTCTGGCGGGGCTCCTTGCTGCCATCGGGCGTCCAACAGCCAGTGCTCGGATTGCTTGCTCGGTCCTTCGCTACCGGCTAAGTTGAAAGCGTTGAGTTCGCCGTTGGTTTCAAACCGCGTTCCGAGCCGCACCGCGTAACTACGAATTGCACGGGAGGACGGATGCGGCGGTTTGCCAGGTGGTCGGTCAACTCTCCGTCCCCCGTGAATTCAAACGTTCGTGGTCGGTCACGGTCCTGTGAATGGAATGTCACGAAGCAATCCCGTTTGTAATTGATTGGAGTGCCATGGCCTCGTTAGACTTCCTTCGCGCTTCACTGCCGGCGGTCGTGTTGGAGCGGTGTCGATTCCGGTGAATTACCTTCGAATGGTGCGAGTTGTTTGCGCTGATATGGATGCGTATCATCTTAGGTGCCGTGTGACCCGCATCGGAGCGATTGATGGGGAGCGGGGGCGTTGCGAGTCACACGCCACGAACCAATCGATGCACCCGAGCCCGCAAGCTGTCTTTACCTTTCCGTCGATCCCTTGGACTTGCGGGCCCGGTGATCTTGGCCGTTCTGTCGTAAAATCTAGGGGAGTTGACTTGGCACTAAACCCGTATGAATCTCCCGTTACGACCACCGGTGACGCGGCACAAAGCCCAGTAGCGGATCAACTTAGCCGACCGTTGCGGTATGCCCTTGCTTGTATGTTCGCCTTGCCTTTGATCAGTTACTTGTACGCATTGCTTTTCTGGTTGATGGCAAGCGTCGTGCTAGGCGAATGGGCACGTCCGGGCGTGCACGATCCAAAGAGATTCTTATTTGGTGTCCCTCTCTCCTTGCACGTGATCCTCATGTTATCGTCTTTTGCAGTAGCTCCGCTTGTGTGCGTGATTGGGTTCAGGTGTGGTAAACTTTGGCAGTACGTTATTTCCTACACTACCTGCTTGGCCCTCTCCATTGTCTTGTTCCGGCTGGATCTTTTCGAGGTTTCGACGTGGATTGCCGATTAACCATTCGAAGAGCGACAGAACCATGTGATGCAACGGAGGACGGGTGGTCCGTTTTCTCGTCTGCCTGCATGTCGTCCGCCCGTCCCCGCTGATCACCGACGTTCGGTGGATCAGCCAGCGATCGAACTCGTCGCTCACGGTTGTCACTGACCCAGGAACGAGATAGACATGCCATCCGAAAAACGCGTGCGCACAATTGCCCACTATCGGCACCACCGCAAAGATTTGGAAACAGCGATTAAGACAGCGAACCGTTTTCAGCTTATATGCTTATTCATCGCCATGTTTGGCACGATCGCTTACATATTGTGCAAGACCCCACCTCGTTGGGTACCGGCAGCGTTAGCGGCTGACTTAGCGGCCAATCCAGCGATTGAACTATTGTTGTTGATCCCAATTTGGGCGTTGGGCTTCATGGCAAGGGCGTATGCTAACGCTAGTGACCTGATCCATATTCGAGGAACCCTCGAAGACGAGTAACTCCACCATTTCACCGAACAATGCCATGCACACGGAGCACTCGAAGGCGAGTTTTGGCAATGGTTGCTTTTCCCCTCGTGCCCGGTGATGGCCCACGTTCGCCGACTGAACCCCCAACTTCGCCTGCGACCGAACACGGAGACGCTATGATACGCTTCCTTTCTGCTTGTCTTGCTTTACTTGCATTTGCTCCGATTACTGCTCTTGCTGACGAGCCTGTTCCAACCGGACATTCGACTGTTCACATCGTCTTTATCGCGCCCCATGCGCACTCGATGATGGGTGGTGGTGGCATGGGAGGAATCGGCGGGACGCAAACAACGATGGTTCGTGTCGGTGACATGGTGGGCCCCGCTGACGGCATACATCCAATCCGCATTTCCATTGATGGTGACTTTGTTGGTCACGCCATGGTTGGCATATTTGACATCAAGCCCGTATTCATCCTTCCTGAGGGGAAACATAAACTGACATTTGAAATTGACGGGTTTGATCCGGTGGCTGCTGACATCAAGGTTCTCGGCACGAACTCGAATCAATACCTGATCGTCAAACTCCCGACAAAGAAGCCCGAAACTGTCAAATCTGCTGCTTCAGCTGATGCTTCAACTAGCCAGCCCTTCGACAACTAAATGCGGCGAACCATGGGATGCAACGGAGCGGCGGTAGTAAGGTTTTTCGTGGGATCAATGTCAACTCCCGCCGCCCGCTGATCCCGGTCGTTCGTGGTCGGCCACGATCCTGTGAATGGAAACGCACGAAGCAATCCCGTTACAGATTAATTGGAGTCCGCAAGGCTTCGTTGAAGGTCCCTTCGTGTTTCGCTTCCGACGGTCGTGTTGGAGCGGCATTGATTCCGGCGGATCCATTGCGAATGGTGCGCGAGTTGCTGGCTCTGGTTGGAATGCCTATCATCGGAGTGGTCGCATGACGTGCATCGGAACGTTTGATGGAACCCGGGGTCGTGGCGAGTGACACGACACGAACCAATCGATGCACCCGAGCCCGCAAGCTGACTTTACTTTTCCGTCGATCCCTTGGACTTGCGGGCCCGGTGATCTTGGACGTTCGTGGTTGGCCACGATCCTGCGAATGGAAACTCACGAAGCAGATCCGTTTCGAATCGATTGGAGTACGCAAGGCCTCGTTAAGACTTCCTTCAAGCTTCACTGCTGGCGATCGCGTTGGAGCGGTGTCGATTCCGGCGAATCATTTGTGAATGGTGCGAGAGTTGCTAGCTTTGATTGGGATGCCTATCATCGGAGTGGTCGTATGAGGCGCATCGGAACGTTTGATGGAAACCGGGATCGTTGCGAGTGACACGACACGAACTAATCGATGCACCCGAGCCCGCAAGCTGTCTTTACCTTTCCGTCGATCCCTTGGACTTGCGGGCCCGGTGATCTTGGACGTTACGCTGTGGAAATCTCCGATGCAGACATGGAGCGAATCGCGGTGCGCAAAGGGCCATGCTCGAAGCAGTTGCGCGGACGGCAGGTGGCGAACGTCGTTGAACGAACTTTGAACTCCAGGCTTCTCACTCGTTGATCGCGCACATTCACGCGTGGATTGCGGTCATACGCTCCATCGGCCGCGGAAAGAATCCCGCGTGCGAACCAAGGCGCCTTTGATTTCACGGAGTGGCCGGCTTGTTCCGCCATTGGTTCGCGGCAACGCGAGTTCTCAACGGGTCACGATTCCTCGGGGATCGCGAACCTACTTTGCTCCTTGCCGGTCCAGCGAACTCCATGCTGGCCATCTTGGCGCAAACTCGAGAACTCGCGGTCGATGTGCGCAAAACTTGCTCGGTCTTTCGCCACCGGCTAACTTAGAAGCGTCGTGGTCGCCGTTGGTTCGGGCTTCGCTCCGAGCGGCACCGCGTAACAAAACGGTGCACGCGAGCCCTCAAGTAGGCCTTGGGCAATGGTAGCTCGTTCGTTCGGGCCGGGTGACCGTCAACGTTACGTGGTGATGTTGCCACTGCGAACTCTTGGAGAATGGATAGTCTCTACAGCCCATGCTCGAGGCGCGCGGACGTCCGTGAGCGAGATCCGCGATTCGGCGACTGGCTGGCACTATATGCATGGATCGCGTTCGCTCGGCGCACCCGGCGCGGAAATGACCCGCTTGCGAAGCCAAGGCGTCGAAATCTCGACGTCTCATAAAGCTTTTCGCGCCATTGGCTCGCGGCTACCTGGGTTCTCAACGCCAAATGGTCCATCCGTGAGCGTTCACACACTTTGCTTCGTGCTCGATCGGCGAACTTCTGGCGGGGCTCCTTGCTGCCATCGGGCGTCCAACAGCCAGTGCTCGGATTGCTTGCTCGGTCCTTCGCTACCGACTAATTTGAAAGCGTTGAGTTCGCCGTTGGTTTCAAACCGCGTTCCGAGCCGCACCGCGTAACTACGAATTGCACGGGAGGACGGATGCGGCGGTTTGCCAGGTGGTCGGTCAACTCTCCGTCCCCCGTGAATTCAAACGTTATCCGAGCGATTGAGCGCGGAATTACAACGGCTGCCAACCACGCATTTCAACTTACACTAACTGACTCTCTTCAGTCGCGTCGCGACTGACTGTTGCTGAGAAGTCCAGGAGAATTTCCGTGAACAGTGCAGATGCCCGGCATGCCAAGGCACGCTTTTCGATTCAATCGCTCCTGACGCTCATAGCTTTCTTGGCACTTGTTTTTGTTGCTGTGAGACAACATCAACAAAACCAGCAGATGCAGCTTCAGATTGAGGCACTTTCCTCGCAAACCGAACACCTTGAGGCTTCTGTTGACGATACGCGTGCAAAGCTCAAGCTGCTTAAAGATGTCGTCATCACCGAGCCCGTTTTAGAGGTGTCAGATGTTTCGGCGTTTGCAAACGACTAGCAAGGAACCTCAGACGGCGGATAACCATGGCGTGCACACGAAGCACGGCAAAGGATTTTTACAAATGGAAACCACCTAGGCCGTGCTCGGTGACGCCGGTCGTTCGTCGCGCACAGGCGATCATTGTGCAACGATTTGGGCGACTTGAATCTTGAACCCATACGCTCCACCTGTTGAAACGAGATCAACGCAATCGATTCGCAGCGAATCGATTGATAGGATTGACGTCAAGCTCAACACGATGTTCTTTCTTCTCGCGGTGCCCTTTGTCGTGTTCACCGCGGGACTATTCCTTGTGGCACTTGCGTATATTGTGCCCAAATATCCGCGACTGATCGACGACGACGGTATCACCACACGTGGCGGCAAACGTTTTCCGTGGTCGTCCTTTACCGCGTTTGATCGCAAGGAGAAACGTGTTTTCTTTCTCGTTTGTGACCGACAGAAGATCGCTGTGCCTCTCCGCGTCTTCCGAGACGGCGACGCAATCGCTAATACTATACTCAAGAAAACAACTCACCTGCGATGATTTCGTTATCGCAATACCTTTGCCGGGACACGAACCACGACGAACCATCACATGCACCGCAGCCGGGCTTGCGGGGTTTTTCAAATGGAACATCGACTGTCCCGGCTCGGTGATGCGTACCCTTCGTGGTCGGTCACGGTCCTGTGAATGGAATGTCACGAAGTAAGCCTGTTACGATTGATTGGAGTCTGCAAGGCTTCGGTGAATCTCCCTTCGCGCTTCACTGCCGGCGGTCGTGTTGGAGCGGTGTCGATTCCGGTGAATTACCTTCGAATGGTGCGCGAGTTATTTGCGCTGATATGGATGCGAATCATCTTAGGTGCCGTGTGACCCGCATCGGAACGCCTGATGGGGAGCGGGGGCGTTGCGAGTCACACGCCACGAACCAATCGATGCACCCGAGCCCGCAAGCTGTCTTTACCTTTCCGTCGATCCCTTGGACTTGCGGGCCCGGTGATCTTGGACGTTATGCGGCTACACATCATAGCTATCAGTTCAATAAGGCATCAGATGAACGTGACAACCAGACAGGCCAATCAACGAGTTTGGCGCCTCTCGATCCTTGTTCTAACGTACCTGGCCGTGAGCTTGCCCGTTTTCGGGCAAGAGCAGAAGATACCTGCTGCAAAGGATCTCCATTCGCATGGGGTGAAACCGAATCAGATTGAGTCACTGTCTTCAATTCTTAGTCAGGCCGTACGGGAACAGCAAATTGCAGGCTGCTCTTTTCTGGTTGTACACAAAGGAGAAACCATCTTTCGAGAGGCCTTCGGATATGCCGATATCGAATCGAAGCGACCGTTCACTACTGACGAATTGCTTCCCATCGCATCGGTCTCCAAGCCCTTTATGGCAAGCGTGGTAATGGCCCTCGTTGATCAGGGAAAGCTGAACTTGGACGATCCGGTGGAGAAGTACTTGCCAGCGTTCAAAGGAAAACGGGTTAAAGGCAGTCAGTCGCCCGCGCGGCCGATGACGATTCGCCACCTGCTATCGCACACAGCAGGCTTTTGGGGGAACAAGGGAATCACTCCCGAGAAGTTGGATCTGATCCGCAATTTCCAGCGCCCTCTGGCCGAAACGATCGAACTCGTTGCGGAGTACGATCTCGTCTACGAGCCAGGAACGAAATGGATCTATTCCGGCGTTGGGTATTGCGTGTTGGGTCGTGTCGCGGAAGTCGCTCTTGGCCAGTCGCTCGAGGAGATTTCGCAGGAGGCATTGTTTCGCCCTTTGGGTCTGAAAAACACGACCTTTTTGCCCTCGAAAGAAACGCGAAAAACGGTGCCCACGGGGTATCTGAAAAAGGGAGGGAAGCTGCAGAAACAACCTTCCCTAGCGCAGATCGAAGAACTCCGCTTCATCCTGCCGGGAGGATCTCTGTTCACGACATTAGACGAGATGGCGGTGTTCGGTCAGATGCATCTGAACGACGGCGTCTACAACGGAAGGCGAATTCTTTCGGAGGCGTCGGTTACCGAGATGCGGCGACTACAGTCACCTGACCGACCTAAGAGGACCTATGGATTTGGATGGTTCCGGGATGACGTTTCGGAGACCGGTTTGGCCGACCTCCTTTTTCACAGTGGCGCGTTGGGCGCGCGTTTGCGGATTGACCGGAGCAGGGAGGTGGTCTGCGTCTTTCTCGTTCATCAGTCTTCAGCTCAAACCGTGGACCAGCCAAACAAGCTTTTTGAACAAGTCGACGAAATGTTTCCGGCACCGAAGGGTCGTTGATCGTATCAAAGTGGGAACAAGGCATCTCTTCACAAACGCCGCATAACAATTCGATGCACGCGAAGCCGCCGGCAGCGCGTCTTTTGAAGTTTAGATCACTCCGGCGGCTCGGTGATCGTGGACGTTCTGCCATTGGAGTTTGAGCCACACGACGATGGCACGAATCTACATTGAAACAACCGTTGTCAGCTTCTATTTCAACGCTCGTCCTGAGCCGGAAATGGTGGCGCGTCAAAACTGGAGCCGACGGTGGCTTGATGCCGCTTTGAGCTCATCGGACGAACTCGTAACAAGCCTTGCGGTCGAAACCGAGCTTTCTGCAGGGAGCTTTCCGCATAAATCCGACATGCTTGAACTGGCATCACGGTTTCCGCTCCTAGACGTGAATGATGCCGTGATCGAAGCAGTGGAGGCGTACATCGCGAATCACGTGATGCCGAAAGACCCCGGTGGTGATGCATTCCATTTGGCAGTCGCATCATTCCATCGGTGCGACTTTCTGGTCACGTGGAATTGCCGACACATCGCGAATGCGAACAAATTCGGTCACATACGTCGGGTCAATGGTATACTTGGACTGGGGAATCCGGCACTGGTGACGCCTCTCGAGCTTTTGAACGAAGACGCAAACGATGGATAGTTACAGCGAAGTACGCCGAGTCCGAAAATCGATGTCTGAAGCTGTAGGCCATGACATTCGCAAATTGGCGGCACTATTTAACGAACGCAGGGCGGACGTCGCGGATCGCATCATCGACCCGGGCACGAAGGCAGAACAATGCGATGCACACGGAGCCGCCGACGGACCGGTTTCGAGTAGTGAGTCTTCCCCGGCGGCCCGGTGATCGCTGCCGTCCCCCCGACTAGATCTGTCGGATGCGATGCACTTTGACCCGTCTCTTTGCTTCATCTACCGAGTAGATGGCACGAACAGGAACGCAATCGATCCAGAGCAACCCTTCCGACAACTCCGTGCCTGAACCGGTCGGCTCACGCATCAAAACCTGGTCGATCTCGCGGATTGCATCGATCACCGCCAACCGATCCTTCTCGTCAAGCCAAGTTGATGCGAGCTCGCTATACACGTCATCGTCCCAGATGACCTGATACATGTTACTCCGCCCCGGATGCTTGGATACGTGGAGTGCCCCCGTTTTTGATCCAGGTGTTATGGGAGTGCGGGTTGGGTAATAGGTTTGGTTTCGCTGTGCTGATGGAGCGGAGTTTGCGCAGCAAACGGAGCGAAATCAGCACAGCGACGCGCGAACTCATCCGGGGGTAGGCCACCGAGTGAACTGTGCGGCCGATAGCCGTTGTAGTCCTCTCGCCAGGCCGAAGCGTGAGCACGGGCGTGTCGCACGCTGTCAAACTCTTCCATGTTCAGTAGCTCGTCTCGTAGCCGACTGTGAAAGCTTTCGGCGTATCCGTTTTGCCATGGACTGCCTGGCTCGATGTACAACGTGTCGACCTCCAAGGGGGCCAGCCAGTCTTGGATTGCCTTGGCCACGAACTCGGGCCCGTTGTCACTGCGAATGGCTTCCGGAACGCCGTACATTACAAACAGCTCTGCCAAGCGGTTGATCACATCCTCACTGGTCATCGTGCGCGAGACATCCAGAGTGATGCAGCGACGCGTGTACTCGTCCACGATCGAAAGCCACTTCAGGGATTGCCCGTTGGTCGTCCGATCAAAAATGAAGTCCCAACACCAAACATGATTGGCGCGCTGAGCTCGACGATTGGAACAGGCGTTCTTGGACTTTCCCTTGGCTCGCCTTTTCTTCGGTTTTCGCCGCACTTTCAGACCCTCCGCTCGCCAAATTCGTTGAATGCGTTTGAAACTCACTCGGAACCCTTCCAGTCGCAACAAGCGAGTCATCTGACGATAGCCGAACCGGGGACGTTCCCGAGCAAGTTCATGCAATCGCTTCCGGATCGCCTCTTCATCGGTCTTGATTCGACGTTCATAGCGAATGCTGCTTCGCGTGAATCCAACACCACGGCAAGCCCGACGCTCAGAAACAGAGAACTTCCGTCGCAAACGACCAATGGTTTGCCGTCTCTGGGTCGGGCTCAGTCGTTTCCCCGAAGTGCCTCTTTGAGCATCGCCTTGTCGAGCTCGGCTTCGGCGAGAAGTCGTTTCAATCGAGCATTCTCGCCTTCGAGTTCCTTGAGCCGTTTGGCCTCTTCACTCTTCATCCCGCCGAATCGGTTCTGCCAGCGATCGAACGTGGTCTCGCTCACTTCGAGCATCTTCAAGACTTCTTCCATGCTCTTGCCAGCGTTGAGCATCACCTCCGCGTCGCGAAGCTTCTTGACAATCTGTTCCGGCGTGTGGCGTCTACGTTTCTTGGTCATTCGAGAATCTCCTTGCCCATCATCGGGCTCTAGACTCTCATAGCATCTGGATCAGTTTTTGGGGAGCACTCCATCAGCTCGACCAATTGATCGGTTGTCAGGCCCGTTCTGTTTGCCGCGCGGCGCTCCTCTGCGACGCGGATATCTTCCGCGGATGGTGGGCGGGTCAGGGTACCCAAACGCTTGCCCTGGGCATCGACCAATTCGACAATACCCTCTGTCTTTTCAAGTTGTCGGACGAATTCATCCGACGCAACGATTTGCACCATTTTATGATCTCCGTTTAGCCTGCCATTTATTGTAGTTTCCAGACTGCTCAGCGTACAATCGCACGTCCGTAACGTTCTTTACGAAGCATACTCGGTTCTTAGAGGCTGCCAAAAAACCTACCTGGAGAGCCGTCTAATTTTGGCATGAGATTTGCGCCCGACCATGTCCGTTTCTTGTCTGGTACACAGGAGAACGGACATGGCGGACGCACGAATGCCTATGAGTTTCTATGAGTTGGGCCGAACACTGTTACCTGCCGAGCAGGAAGTTGGCCCTCAAGGTGGCCGACCACCAATATAAGGTGTTGAAGGTGATTTGGTTTGTATTGGTTACCGGTTGTCGCTGGAAAGATGTGCCACGTGAACTGGGCTGCTGTGGCGAAACCGCACGCACGCGGTTGCAAGCCTGGGAGCAGGCGGGCATTTGGGATGAGCTTCACAAGATGCTGTTGACCAAACTGCGGCAAGCGAACGAGTTGCATGCGGAGACCACAATTGTCGACTCGACGCAGGTCCGCGCTTTTGGCGGTGGCGACAAGTCGGGCCCCAGCCCCGTGGACCGCCGGAAAAAAGGGACGAAATACACACTCATGGTCGATCGCGATGGCGTTCCTTTGGTGATTCGCGCTGCGGCGGCCAATCGCAGCGATCAGTTGGAGATCCTTCCGACGGTCATTTCGTATCCGTCCGTGCCGGGCAAAGTGGGACGTCCGCCGACGCATCCCAAGGATCTTTATGCCGACGCGGGTTACGACTGCGAAGCCACGCGAGCCATACTCCGCTGGCTGGGCATTGAACCGCACATTCGCAAACGCAACGAGCAACACGGGAGCCATCTGGGCCGAGTGCGTTGGGTCGTCGCACGCACCATCAGTTGGATCAAAGGCCTCCGACGAATGCGAGTACGTTACGATCGATCCGACGTTTCCATCGACGCCTGGACGAGCATCGCCGCCGCCGTCATTTGTTTGAACATCTTCATCGAAGCAACAACCTAATGACTTTTCTTTCATTTAACAGGTTTTTTGGCAGCCTCTAAGGAAAACGGTCTCCTTGTCAGCTCCGATCGGTGCTGTATGCGTTCTCGTGTTCTCTTCTATGTCAGCCTATCACTGGATGGTCGTGATAGGGCAGGTCAGGGAATTCCCAAGGCAACACATTTTCGGTGGAATTGGCTGGGTGCTCCTTGGCTTTGGTGTTTTGAGTGCTACTCTCGCTCGGCGGCGTGATTCTGTTATCGCCCGCGCCGTTTGCATATTGGCTGCAGTCGCCTTTTTTGCTGCATCGATTGCGATCGGCATCGGAGCGTGGTGGCTAAGTGCGATGTTCCGTTACCTCGCAACGGCAGAGAGTGTTGAACCAATGCTATTTAATCAAGGCGTCGCCGGAGCCAAAATTCCCCTGCTGTTAGGATGGATCGCTGTCCTTATCGGTGCTGTACTGGTGTTCGCCGCCGACTGCTTTTCGCGGCCCCTCAGTTCAGCGTCGTCAAACTCGGCCGCTAAACGGACGAGTACTTACATTGCGGTGTTCTGTTGTGTGGTATTCCTGCTGGCCTGTATCTGGAGCGAAATCTCAAACCGTGATCTGGAGGCTGTATTTGCCAAGGCTCCAATTGCACCTTCAGCGATCGCTGGCGGTGTAAAAGGACTCATGCGATCCGAGTTTTTGGCCGCGATCGGCACGTTTGCGTGCGGATGTGCATCAATCATGATGGCGAGGGAGACTGGGACGCAGGCGTCCATTTCGGAGCCGACGAATAAGGCGCAGCCAGAATGAAAGAACGGAATCCGCAATTTGATACGCAATCGCCTGTTGCGATATTCGAGTCGACGAACCAACGCATGCACGCGGAGGCCCGTTGGTTCCGTTTCACAAATGGAATGTCAACTCACGGGCCCGGTGATCTTGGACGTTCTGCCATTGGAATCGTCGCATTTGTCGTTTTTGTTGCGTTCAGCTAAAATGGTTGCACAAACAAGGAGACTGCCATGGCCGATTCACCATTGCCTGTGCGTGAGGCGTTGACCGAGATTGCTCGATTGCTTCCATCTGATGCATCATGGGAAGACGTCCAGTATCATCTGTATGTGCGACAGCAAGTTGAGGCTGGACTAGCTGACGACGAAGCGGGACGACTCATCGACACGAGCGAAATGCGAAAACGTCTTGCCGCACACAAGTGTGAAAAAGAAGACCGCGGTTGATGGACATTCGCTGGACTGAAAAGGCTTCTGCGGATGCACTTGGAATCTTTGATTACATCGCTGATCAATCTCCCGCCTACGCAGAGTCGGTTTAGGAACGGATTCTCGAACGTCCTACGCAACTGAGCGTGCATCCCAGATCTGGTTCCATAGTGCCCGAATTTGGACGTGACGATATTCGTGAGCTTTTCGTCTACTCATTTCGACTGATTTACCGAATTGTTGGAGGCGAGATTCGAGTCCTTACCGTCATCCATGGCAGCCGAGAATTGGTCCCCGGGATGACTGGGGAGGCAGAACAATGAAATGCACGCGAGGACGGGAGTCGCGGTTTCTCGTTTTCTTGCGAGTCGTTCGCCCGTCCCGCGTGATTTCGGACGTTATGTCGGGCCATCGCAACACCTAATCTCGTCCGAGTTGAAAGGAGCCAAAGCGTGACCGACGATAACTCTGGCCTTTGGCGAGAT
The DNA here is from genome assembly GCA_963767665.1 of Pirellulaceae bacterium. Lineage (GTDB taxonomy): Bacteria > Planctomycetota > Planctomycetia > Pirellulales > Pirellulaceae > Rubripirellula. The sequence continues at coordinate 41,599 of CAVYFC010000006.1, read as the reverse complement.
CGATCATTCTTGTTTGTTCAACGGGACAGGGTGCGATTTCCTGCGTTGTGTCTGAAGTGTGGCGACTTCGCCGATTCGGACGGTGATGAGTACACCTGCATCTACTTTCCGCGGCTCGAGCGCGCGATTGGCTGGAGACGCTCTGTCGTGGGAATCGTCATGGCCCTGTCCGATCGTCATTCCGGGAAGTTGCGAATCCCTGTTTGCGAGAAGTGCAGTCGGAAACCAAAATCTCGCGGCAATCTCGGAGCAACTCTCGGGCTCGTCTCTTGGGCGATTGCGGGAATGCTCTTTGCATTTGTGACCACGTCGGACGCTGCCCCCAACGATCCAAAATTGATCGGTACCGCCATCGCCTCCGTGACTCTGTTCGGACTGGGACTGTTCGTGATTTTGTTGGGTTGGGGGTTTCAGCATGGCGGCAAGAAATGGAAAGTTCCATATCTGGACGATGATATTGTTGTCTTCGAAGGCATCAAGAAAGACTACCTCGAATCCTTGCCGCCTTGGGATGGCAAGACCCTGTATGATCTCCAATGCGGGCGTTGATATTGGGCAAATCGACATCATCAAATTGCGTGCACCGGAGTCGCCGATCCGTCGGGAATCAAGTGGATAGATCACTGGCGGTGACGCTGGACGTTCTGTGTCTAGGTAAACGGGCGACGCACACACGATGAAACGACTTGTTCAATTCGTTACCTACGCCATATTCCCGGTCGGTGCCTTGCTGGGAATGGTTGGCGTTGAACTTTTGGCTCCAGATCTTCGGTTGAGCGTAAACGTGTTTATTGCCTTGCTCGTTGCCCTGGTAGTGTCGTTGATTTGGATCGGGCCCATCTTGCTCTACCTGTTGTTTAGTGATTCCCGTCGCATAGAAACTGCGAGAACGGCAATGGGTGCAAACGACTTTCAGACTGTCTACGAACAACTGCAACCCATGACGAAATGGACGACTTGCAGCCAATTTGATAAGGGCAATCAGTTTCTTGGCCTGCTTGATCAAATGTACGAGCGGACAGGGCAGCAAACAGAAATATCAGAGGTGATTCGGCTCCACCAGCACTACTTCTCGCTTTACAACGACACTTCAGACTATCAAGGGACCGTTAGCGACGTTGAAATCCGCGATGAGTTGAAACTGACTGCTGAACAATGTCGAGAAATGGCTTTACAACTTCCACCTCCACAGGATGTCACATAACTAGTCGGTGAACGGGAGGGCTCGGCGCCGTCGGTCCTCAAGTCAGGCTCTTCTCCTCACCCCCCGTTACCTTAGTCGTTAGGCACTACAATCCAATCCAACCCACTTCCATGAACGCTCGAGCGCTTTCCGCACTGCTTAGTACCTTTATCGCGGTGCTCGGCCTTACCCCCGACCTCTACGCCCAACGCCGCGACAAGACTGTGCTGGTTCATTACATGCCGTGGTACGCTTCAAAGCCGGTCAGCGGCTATTGGGGTTGGCATTGGACGATGAACCACTTCAACCCGGACTACATCAAATCGAATGGCCAGCGCGAAGTCGCTTCACATGATTATCCGCTGATCGACCTGTACGACTCCAACGATCCCGACGCTTTGGAATGCCACGTGCTGCTCATGAAACTCGCGGGAATCGATGGTGTGATCCTCGACTGGTACGGCATCGAAAAGTTCCGCGACTACGCCGAAATACACCGCAACTCCGAGCATTTGGTCAAGCATCTCAAGAAGGCCGGACTACAGTTTGCGATCTGCTACGAAGACCAAACGGTCAAACACATAATCGAAGAACAGGTCTTGCCGATGCAACGTGACGTGGCTCATGGGCAAATGGTCCTGAAATGGCTGGCTGAGAATTGGTTTGACGATGACGCATATGTCAAAATCAATGGGCGCCCGATCTTGCTTGTCTTCGGCCCTCAATACTTTAACAAGGATCAATGGGGGCAAGTCTTGTCGGGACTTCAACGTCGCCCGCTTCTATTCGGTCTTCCACATCTCTCGGAACAGATGGGAATGGACGATGTGTTTGGCTGGCTGCCCGTAACGGGCGGCCGCGAGATAACGCCAACAGTTTGGCGTCAATACCTGACTTCGCTGTACACAAGGCCCAACGCAAGGCATTCCGTTGTCTCAGTAGCATTCCCTGGGTTTCGAGACATCTACAAACAGGCCCAGCTGCACGACAGCTATGGCTCGATTGATCCTCGCAACGGGCAAACATTCGCCGAGACGTTCGCCATGGCACAAGACAGCAACTCGCCAATTATCCAAATCGCGACCTGGAATGACTACGGCGAAGGAACGGTCATCGAACCAACCAAGGAGTCTGGATACCGATATCTGGAGTTAGTCCAGGAAAACGCCGAAGCTCGGTTGCCGTATGGTCCAAAAGACCTGCGGCTTCCCGTTATGCTGTATCAACTCAAGAAAAGGTACGCTCAAAATCCAGAGCAAATGAAACAACTGCAAAAGGCGATAGACTTGTTGTTCACTGGAAAGTGTACCGAAGCTCGAGCTCTCATGGACGCCGCAAACAGTAGTGGCTAACCAGTGCGTGAACCGGAGCGGCGGATCACGTGGGTTTTCGAGTCAGCGTCAACCGCCGCCGCCCGGTTACGCTGGACGTTAGCCCTCTGCAGCCAAGAATCCCCGATAGCCCTAATGCAGGACTTTGCAAACGAATTCGTTACGTCTGCTCGCCACACCTTGTCGTTTCTGGAGTCAGACCACGGGTTCAAAGAAGAATCCGTGACAATCCCACCCGATTCAAATTCTGTCTATACGACATACATGATTACATACGTCAAGCGATTGGATGAACTGCCACATCTTCGTGTCCGCTTGAATTCGACGCCGGCCCGTGGAGAACTTCTGCTCGAATGCGCTCAAGGCAATTTTACGAACCCAGACCAAACGGTCACCGCCCAAGAACTTATGGCTATCGCAACGCGCGGTACTTCGGTTGAATTCAAGCATCTCGTTTCCGACGCAATTGGCCGCCCGGGTATCATGCAGGAACATTTTACTGTGCTCGCAGAGGCTCTTCGGCTCCATGGACGACGTTTCTTCGATCTCGATCAATCACTTTGGGAGGATGTCCGCAGAAACCGTGAAAGTAGACGGCAGCGATCCAAACGCGAAGAACAAGATAGAGACCGGCAACGCGCCGTCCATGAATCTGGCTTTGCGTTCAAGGCGAAGGATTGGTCACGGGTCGTTGCTCTGCTGCAAGGCTTGGCCCACGATCTCACCGAAGCTCAATCCGAAAGGCTTAACTACGCAAAAAAGCAGCTGCAAAAATTGGGGTAACCATCGGATGCAACGGAGGACCGGTGGTCAGTTTTCGCGAATGGAAGCCCAACTCCCGGTCCCCGGTGATCGGGGTCATTATCCGGTAAGCCAATGCGCGTTGAAGAACTCCATGAACTTGTGACCGCGGTAACGCAGAAGCGGCAGCTCAATGGTCTTCGACCACACGAGCTAATCGAATCCATCCACCGCAAGCGATTTCCCGCAGATTACCTTTCAACAATTGAGCCGTTGCTTCATGTGACGGACGGAGGGAAGCGTCCCAATAATTGTTGAAAGTTGAAAGATGGTCTCCCGGAGGGCAGAATCTGCCCTTCGCAATCTTTCAATTTTCGTCGGCTGTCACCGACGGGGAGACCATCATGAACGAAGTTAGTCTTTTGCAATCGCTTGGGCAAGTTTCTGCATCCGAAACCGGCCAAGTCTTTCGTGACTTTCTGCGCGGGCACATCCGCGAAATGATCTGTGAAGTCATGGCCGCTGAAGTCACCGAGCTTTGCGGCCCCAAACATGCTCCCTCGGGCAGTACACACTTCCGAGCAGGTACGAGTCCTGGCCGGGTTCTCTATGAAGGTGAGCGTGAGGCGGTTGTACGTCCGCGTGTTCGGTGCAAGTCCGACGATGGTACCAGTCAAGAAGTTGAATTGGCCAGCTATCGAATCGCCAAGGATCCCGAGCAGCTCCAATCGCAAATCGTTCAAGCGATCGTTGCAGGTGTGAGCACTCGTGGTGTTGAAGAGATCAAGCCGAGTTCGCCCGGTGTCAATCGATCCAATGTGTCGCGATTGTGGCAAGAAGCCGGTAGCAAGTTCGTCGAACAACTGCGTGGCAAGGATCTGGCCTCGACGACTTGGTGTGCGCTGATGCTTGACGGCATTCGGCTCAGTCGCGAACAGACTGCCGTGGTGGCATTGGGAATCGATAGTGAAGGCCACAAGCACGTGCTCGATTTCGCTCTTGGAAGCAGCGAAAACCTGGAAGTTTCACGAGAATTGCTAGGCCGCATCGTGACTCGTGGATTCGGTTGTGAGCATCGATTGTTTGTCGTGCTTGATGGCAGTGATGCGTTACGCGGCGCCGTGATGGAATTCTTTCCCGATGCAGTCGTGCAACGTTGCTTGGTGCACAAGGAACGGAACATCAAGGGCAAGCTCTCGAAGCGTCACTGGGGTGAGTTGTCGCGGCTGTTTGCACGCCTTCGCAGCGTCCAGGGGATCGAAGCGGCCGAAGAGGTGTTTGCCTCGCTAAAGGCGTTCCTTAAGCCGATCAACGCAGAGGCCTATCGAAGTTTGCATGAAGCCGGTGACGACCTGCTGGCACTGCATCGCCTGAATGTTCCCAACACGCTTCATCGTTCACTGCTGAGCACCAACGCGATTGAGAATTCATTCTTGAATACGAGACGCAAGCTAGGTCGCGTAACACGCTTTCGGGCGGACACCGACCAGGCAAGCCGCTGGCTCTCGTACGCGCTGCTGGAGGCAGAGAAAGGGTTTCGACGGATCTCCGGTCACCACTCCATGAAGCATCTGATCGCGGCCCTGCAACGCCCCGGAGGCGCCACCGAGTGATCGGCTTCGCCGCGCTCCTTTCATCGCCTAGGCGATGAAAGAGCGCGGCGAGCCATTGAAATCCGAACCGTGTAATCCTAAGTTTTGACAAGCGAGATCATCAAGAGTTTCAACAAAGAATCGGACATCCCCTTGCGTTGCCTGATGACGACCACCTCGCTGCTGACGGATTCCGCGATTCACTTGCCGGCGCCGTTGCTTCGGGCTACGTCCCGATTACCAGTGCTCGAAATGCTTGCTCGGTCCTTCGCTGCCGGCTAAGTTGGAAGCGTTGCCGGCGTCCTCACTCCGGGCGTCGCTCCGAGCGGCACCGCATAACGATCGGTTGCAATGGAGGCCGCGGGCGAGTGGCTTGCCGTTGGTCGATCAGCTCCGCGGCCCCGCTGAACCGCCACGTTATCCGACTGAAATGATCACTGCACCGGCAGACCATTCCGAACGTCTTTCGATTCGGCATCTTCTTTGGATCACGCTTTGTGTTGCTTTCGCATTTTTCGTGAGCCGTGGTCTCGTGTTACTTCGCTTTCCCATTGATGCGCACTACCGCAACTTGTCTTCAGTTGAACCATTCGGCCCAATTGAAATGATCATTGCCGGAACTTACGGCTGTGCATTAGCGTTGTTTACGATTGCTGCTCGAAGCAAACCATTTTGGAATAGCCCCGGAAAAACGCTTTCGCTGATCATCGCATGCATGTGCCTGATGGATTGGACGCTCACGCTAATCGCAACGCTCGTAGTCCGGGCGCGGCTATCCGTTGAGCTTGCGTCTGGAGTTGCGGATTCGCGCGGCACATTGCTTGGGAATTGGTACCGCGACTTTCCCGCAGACATCGGATACGTTCTCAGTCTCCCAATTTTGGCATTCGTGATTTACAAGACACAAGGGCAAAGAATTGCTTGGCGCATCACATGGCTCGGATTCGCGCTGAGCGCGATATGTGTTGCGACTGAAATCCACTTTGATCTTTCGCCATATATCCCCCGTTTTGTGCTCTATCATTCGTATCCAATTTTTTGGGCGATTCCAACATTCGCGACACTAAGTGCGATGTCTGTCGATCTCATGCGTCAACATCCTGTAGACTGGTGGACCCGATACGGTGCTGCAACCGTCTTTTTCGTTTGGATGGCTATGGCAGCACCGTCTTTTGGGTTTGGATAGTGATGTCAGCACAATCGCTCTGATGGTTCTTACGGATAACCATGCCATCCAGCGAGGGACGCTTCTATTGAAGAACGATGTACAAAATCCAACCATACGCCCGAGTTGCATCTGTTTACATGCTAGTTGTATCGCTTGCGATTTTGACTGGCTGTTCCGGCGAAACCTCGCCTAGCGTCGCTTCGCCTGCTTCTATTGCAGTTGGAGACGCTCGACTCGCTGGGAGATGGAACTTGCAATCCAAAGCCACGCTCGAGAACGGTCACGATGCCACGATCGACAACGACTAATTGGAACTCGCGCAAGAAGCAATGTTCAATCTGCTCGCATATGGAAGCCTGCTCCACCCAGCAGAACTCTCCAAACATCGATTCGACAAAAGAAACATTGCCTTAGTGGTTGTCCACGGGTTTAGACGCAGCTTTAACCAAGAGCCCTCCTGGCGTGTACGTGCGGCGCACGAGCGGGCGGTGTTGAGCGTAGAGGAACATTCAGGAGCGTCGTTCAATGCTATTCTTATCACTAGGATTGATCACGATTTACTGGATTCACTCGACCAGCGGGAACGCGGTTACAACCGAATTTGCGTTGAACGCTCTAGAGTGCACCCGTTCCTCCATGGCGACTTTCAGCCGCCCGTGTGTGACACATATATGTATTGCGGCAAATCTGAAAAACGCAATGAATCGCTATTGCCAAATGCTTCCTACTTCGAGCTCTGCATTCGCGGCGCTATGCATTGGGGGCGAGAATTCCAGGACGCATTCCTGTCGTCGACGTTCATTGCAGGACAAAGTGCTCGCGAATTCTCGCAAGCTATCCGAGGCGATCATGACTGAACGAACTGGTTTTGGCATAACGAATCGATTCACCGGAGCGGATTACGTTGGTCCGCTCGCATCCGCTCAGTAGAATCGCTGGACCGCCGGGTGATCTTAGACGTTACCGCACAAGGCGTCATCCTACCTCACTCAGACCGTTTTCATCTTGAAAGGATTGTCATGCCAATCGAACAGCAAACCTCGCGCTCACAATTTCGCGTTGCATCAAGTTTTATCGCCCTCATTGTCGCAATCGGAGTCGTTTCGTTCACTGGCTGTCAAAGTCAGAGCGCGACAACCACACAATTTGGTACGAATATGGCTGAGACGAATCAGCAGCTGCTTGCGTTAGGCAAGGCATATCACAGCTTTCACATTAGCAACAAGAAGGGCCCAGCCAACTGGGAGGAAGCAATGTCATCTGGAGATTCCGCCGCGATTGGGTCCCTTCGCGATAAAGGCTGCCTTGTCGCATGGGAAACCCGTTTCAAGGACGCAACCGTTGGCGCAGCGAATTTCGTACTTGCTTACCTGCCCTCAACGAAGGATGAAGGCGGACTAGTGCTGCTTCTTGATGGAAATGTTTTACGAGCGGAACCGGAACGGATTCAGACGATGCTTGATGCGCAAGCAGAGATCGGAGTGCCCAAGTGAACTGTCGCAGAGCGTTGCTCGCAGCCCTTCGATTCCTTTATTGGGTGGCCCCTCAGATGAACTCGAGGCAGCGAGTAGGGTTTTTTTAAGTGGAGGATCTTTCGCGCTGAACGGGTGATCCTTATCGCTGTCCGATTAAAATGCGACGGATAGAGCACCCCAAACAATTCAGTACCAAGCCTTTGTTAAACGCATCTCCAAATTTCAACTATCGTCGTAAGGTATAGCGATGTCGATCACACAACGTATCGCGGGGCTCATCTTGCCTGCCGCTTGGTTTTCGCAGGTGCGTGAATCATCGGAGCGGTGGATGATCCAATGCACAAAATGCAATTCAGAGCGATCGGTCTGGAGCGTCGGTGGAATTCGTTTTGGAGCTGCATCGTACGGCAAGCGTATCGTTGCGCAATGCTCCACCTGTGGTGGTCTTGTCGTAGCTCGCATTTACCACCGAGATTCCATCTCGAACGACTCATCACCGTAAACTTGCGGACATCGATGAACGCGGAGTGGCCGACAGCGCGACTACAAATCAAAGATCAACTGCGGCCACCCGGTTATCGCAATGGTTACCCGATCGTAGTTATGAACTCCACGACTGACATTGTCGTCTCAAACGTAGATGCCTTTGCTGCAATTCTTGCAGACATTCAAAATGCGCTGCCACTTGATGTGACGTCTGACGGCAATGTCACTATCGACGACGTCGTCGGCATAGTCTCGATTCACCGAAATGCGATCGACGATCGCTCGGCATGGTGGAGAATTCGACGCGAAGGATACGCTCGCTTTGCGTCTCACGAGACTGTCCCAGCAAGGATGCTTGCTGCTATCCCGGATCCCGTCCGCGATGAACTTGCCACGCTCACGAATCAAGATCTCGCGTCGATCGCTTCTCGCTGAGTCAAAATGGACGATTCGACACCGCCGGATCTCGATGCGGCGGTTCTCGCACTGGAACGACTTGTGAATGTCTGCACGCGGGCAAAAAGGTCTGGGCTTAGCGTTCTGCTACGTACGAACCAACCGGCAAATGACTTTGAGATCGCATTCAATAAAGCGGATGGCAAGCGGCTCAAAAACTTTCAGAAGGCATTTGATTCTTGGGATGAATCAAAGAGGTACGAGGCACACCAACGGTACAACTATTACTTGAAACAAGGAGTCGAGGATTGCCTGGACCAGGTCCTGCGAGATTTCAGTCGGCCGAGGACGTCTCGGCTGAATCTGCGGAAGGACAGGGCCACGCAACGACCAAAGGGATGCGAAGCGCCACCATCTGGACCACCGCCTTGGACACCAAGAACCTGGTGCTGCATTACCATACAATGCACAACCGCCGTGTTCGGCAGGTCGACTTCAACAGCTTGATTGAAGTCATCCGTAAGCCGCTTGACAAGGAGAAGGCACAGGACGTTGAGGATGTAACTCCGTTGCGGTAATCGGGGCTAGCAATCGGTTGCACCAGAGCCCTCGTCGGGCATCTGGTTTGAAATCTACGCCAACTCCTCGGGTCTGGTCGATGTGGTCGTTATCTGGCAACAATTTCGCATCCACTTAGTGGCTGAAGTCATCGCTAAACTCCAAATGAACGCCTCAAATCCATACGAATCACCATCGACCACATCCGAATCACGTTCATGGCGGCCGATCGATTTCTTCGTTGTTGGACTTTGGCTTGCAATTCCCATTGGTGTCTTCGTTGGGCGACAACTACTGCTACCCGTCTTCGAAGATTTTGGGGTCGAATTGCCTACCGCTACTCAGTATCTGCTTCATTTTTATTCACCTTATCTTATTACAATCGCTTCAGTTGTTGTGTTACTGGCAATGTTCATTATCCCCTACGGCAGTATGCGCCGCCGATTCATGTGGGTTGCATGCATTTCAGGGGTGCTCACCGGTGTGGTATGTTCGCTGTCGATTCTTGGTCCATTGTTTTCATTGTGGCAGGACCTGAACTGACATTACTCTCCGGTTAACCTGGACGATCAAGCCCGATAACAACGCGATGAACATGGAGCCGCCGACAGGACGTTCCTGAAGTGGAAGATCAACCGCTTCCCCCGGTTATCGCGGCCGTTCGATGGGCCATCGCAACACCTGATCACGTCCGAGTTGAAAGGAGCTAAAGCGTGGCCGACGATAACTCTGGCCTTTGGCGAGATCGATCGTTGTTGTTTGTTCAACGGGACAGAGTACGATTTCGTCCGCTGTGTCTGAAGTGTGGCGGCCTCGCCGATTCGAACGGTGATGAGTACACCTGCATCTACTTTCCGCGGCTCGAGCGAGCGATTCGCTGGAGACGCTCTGTCGTAGGAATCGTCATGGCCCTGTCCGATCGTCATTCCGGGAAGTTGCGGATCCCAGTTTGCGAGAAGTGCAGTCGGAAACCAAAATCCCGCGGCAGTTTCGGAGCAACTCTTGGGTTCGTTTTCTGGGCGATCGCGGGGGTACTTTTCGCGTTTGTTGTTCTGTCCGATGCTCCTCCCAACGATCCAAAGCTGATCGGTGCCGCCATTGGTTCATTGGTTCTGTTTGGAATTGGGCTGTTCGTGATTTTATTAGGCTGGGGGGGGGCAGCACGGTGGTAAGAATTGGAAGGTGCCGTTTCTGAACGATGAGATCATCGTCTTCGACAGCATAAGAAAAGACTACCTGGTAAGCTTGCCGCCTTGGGATGGTAAGGCCCTGGATGATCTCCAATGCGGGCATTGATGTTTCTCAGTTCCAAACCATCGAACCATCGATGCACGGGAGAGCGCGGCGAAATCCAACTCGAAACCAAAGTCAACGCGTCGGTCCTCGTGAACCCTGCCGTTCGCCAAGAAGTTTCACCACCAACACAACACAATCGGATGCTCATGATACGGTTGATCCAACTGTTCGTTCTAGTAATCGCTTTGTTTGCGACCATCAGCCAAAAAGCGATGGCCGAGAACAAGGCCGAAGTGATCGTCTATGGTTCGACCCCCGGCGGGTTTTGTGCTGCGATCGCCGCTGCGCGTGAAGGTGCTTCGGTCATTCTGTTGGAGCCGACCGATCACGTCGGCGCGATGAACACCGGCGGGCTGAGCCACTGCGACTCCAATCAGATGGTCCGCAGTACGGTGATGGGGCTGTTCGATGAGTGGCACACGCGGGTCGTCAAGGATTACACGGATCGTGGGCTCAAGGCACCGTACAACCCCGCGGTGAAGGATCAGTCGCGGTGGACCTTTGAGCCGCACGTCGCGATGCGTGTGACGATGCAGATGCTCGACGAGGCAGGGATCACTGTGCTGACCCAGCGCGTATCTCACGTCGGTCACGAAGGACGGGCCACGGATCACGTCGCTGGTGACAAACAACGGCACTTTCACCGCGAAGTGCTTTGTCGACGGCACGTATGAGGGAGACCTCATGGCGGCCGCGGGGGTGGAGTGGACGATCGGGCGTGAAAGCCGCGAGGAATACGGCGAGTCACTCGCCGGCAAACAGTACCCCAAGCAGAAGATGAACATCAATGGCTTCGACGAGGAAGGCAACCTGCTGCCGCTGGTCACTACCGACGACGCTGGGTCGGAAGCGGTCGGCGACAGGCACGTCATGACCTACAGCTTCCGGCTCTGCCTGACCGAGGACCCGGAGAACCGCGTGCCGATGCCCGAGCCGGCCAGCTACGACCCGGCACGGTTCGAAATCGTCCGCCGGGCGCTGAAGGCCGGCGTCAGCGTCGGGTTCGATCTCTACCCGCTGCCCGGCGGCAAGCTCGACGGCAACAACTCCATTGGCGGGCAGTTCTCGCTGGGCCTGGTTGGTGGGGGTAACGACTGGCACTCGGCTGACGAAGCGGGGCGGAAGAAGATCTGGGAAGCACATAAGCAGTACACGCTGGAATTCTATCACTTCCTGATGACCGACCCGACCGTGCCCGCGGGGATTCGCAGCAGATACTCCAAGCTCGGCCTGTGCAACGACGAGTTCGCGAGCTACGACCATTTCTCGCCTGCGCTCTACGTCCGCGAGTCGCGGCGCATGAAGGGCATGTATGTCATCAGCCAAAAAGACATCCTCGCCTCGCCGAGCAAGGACGACCCGATTGCAGTCTCGTCGTTCCCGATCGACTCGCACGACTGCCAACGCGTCGCGCTCAAAGGTGGGGGCGTGATCAACGAGGGGACGATCTTTCCCGTGAGGCGAAAGGACCCCAAACAGGGCTACGCGTACCATGTGCCGTACCGCTCGATCCTGCCCAAACCCCAGCAGTGCGACAATCTGCTCGTGCCGGTCGCGCTGTCGTGCACGCACGTGGGTATCTCGTCGCTGCGGATCGAGGGTACGTGGATGGTCATCGGCCAGGGGGCTGGCATTGCCGCGGCGCTCGCGGCGGATCAAGGTGTGGCTGTGCAGGATTTGGAGTATGCAACGCTGCGCGAGCGACTGCTGGCTCAGAAGCAGGCTCTGGATTTGCCGGACGTTTCCGCCCTGCCATCGGCGAGCGGTTCTGTCGCTGCGAAGACGCTACCGGGAATCGTGCTTGACGACACCAACGCAGAGCTCACAGGCGATTGGTCTCACTCGACGAATTTCAAGCCGTACATTGGCAACGGATACGTCTTCAGCGGAGAAAACGACCCTGCATCAAAAGGCGACGGCAAAGCGGCGGCCACCTTCCGATTCAAGGTGCCAAAGTCCGGTGAGTACCAATTATCGATGGCCTATTCGGCACACGAGACGCGCGCCACAGACGTTCCCGTGATTGTCGCCAGCGGCTCCCAGACGAAAGAGTTCTCCGTAGATCAAACAAAGCCTCTGTCGAGGGGCCAACATTTCAAACTCGTCGGCAAGGTACACTTGGAAAGCGGAGTCGAAACGATCATCACCATCAACAACAGGCAAACCGTAGGCTTTGTCATCGTGGACGCACTGCAATTGCTTCCGAATGACGATTAGGCGAACAATAAAATGTACCGGAATTGCCGGCCGAGCCGAATTTGAAATCGACGTAGCTAGCGGCAACCCGCTGATTTCGGACGCTATACTGGTTGCGCGACCACACATCGTACGAAGGCCGCTTGTAACCCGAGGTGTAGATTTCAGCGAGATCGCTAGTCATGACGAATAACCCCACCCGAAGTCGCAAGAAGACAGCAGGGCACGTGATGGCCGCCGCAGGCTTCCTGATGATCCTGTTGAACGCACTCGACTACTTGCTCGGTTGGCAAGTCAATCTCTCCCCAATGCTCATCGTCGGTCTTGCCCTGGTCGTTAGTGGGACACACTTATCGACAACTCGGTAAGCTAACGGTTTGCTTCTGGGCGAAAGGCGAGGTGCTATTTTCAACGGGTCAGGTCTTACTTCGAGCAACTGTCGCTTGCCTGTGCAGATCCTGGAGAGGCAAATCCCTGTGAATCAAGATTGCCTGGCACATGAACTGGCCACACGCCGTATAACCAAGCAGTCAACTGGAGCCGCCGATGACGCGTGTTTTGAGATTATAGCTTTTTGGCGTCGGCTCGGTTAACACCGATGTTATGCAGTGGAATTGGGGACTTCCAACCGCAGGGGAATTTTGCGTTTGTACGGCTCATGCTCGGATAGGTGCGCAGTCGTCCAGGACGCGAATTGGTGGGCGGTCGATTTGTTGTACGTGTTCGATTGTCGACGCGTCTGCCTTGTCGATTGCGTTGCTGGATGGTGACCATCTCGCTGCTGACGGATTCCGCGATCCACTTGCCGACGCTGTTGCCTCTGGCTGCATCCCGATTATCAGTGCTTGAAATGCTTGCTCGGTCCTTCGCTGGTGGCTAAGTTAGAATCGTTGCGGGGGTCGTCGATTCGAGCGTCACTCCGAGTGGCATCGCACAACAATCGGTTGCAACGGAGGCCGCGAGCTGGTGGTTGTGAAGTGGTTAATCAACTTCGCGACCCCACTGAACCGCCACGCTCCGCTGTTGCTGCCAAGCGATTCGGGGCAGCTGCCTAACCCTCCTCCTCAAAGATCTCTTCGATCGGAAGATCGAAAACTCGAGCGATTCGAAAAGCAAGTGGCAACGACGGGGCAAACTTTCCGTTTTCAATGGCGTTGACGGAACTCCGTGAAATGCCTAGTCGTACAGCGAGATCAGCCTGGGGCCATTCATGAATAGCGCGTAAGACACGAAGCTTATTTTTCACCGGGGTCTCCAGCGTCTGAGCTTCACTAACGGCGGGCCAGCCACCAACTGGTGTAGCGCACGGCAGAAAAGATTAAGGTTCCAACGACCGTGAAGAGCACGCCGAGTGCGAATCCGACATTTGCCGGTGAGATCTCATTTTTAGCGTCCATCGCGATGCGCGTTATGAAATCAGCCAACCCGGGCACCACTAACATCAACGCGATTGCGATGACCGCGGTCGCTAAACCCATCCATGACCCGAAGTCCATGCTGAATTTTAGGGCGGTGGATTTGACTTCGTCCGGGTCTCGCAGCTTACAGGCGGTGAGCCAAACGATGTAGAGCAGGAGGATTCCGATGAAGATTGCACCCCATACTGGCTCCCCTGGGACATCGAAGACAATCAGGGGCGCAGGCGGTGAGCAGCAGGGCAACAAGGCCCAGGAACGGAAAGTGTTTTTGAACGGCATGGCAAGCCTCCTTTTCTAAATGACAAGGAGACTTTGCACGTCGGTTTTCGGTGCGTCAAGTCCTAGGTGCCAGCTTGATGGTTAGGATACAAACCAGCGAGAACCTGAAATCAGTGGAGGCAGAGCTAGCTTGGACTGGTTTCTTTTTGTGATGGGTGGGTCGATAAGCCTAAAGCCGAACCATCGATGCACCCGAGTCGGTGAGTCGGGTTGGTTTCAAGTGGTTGGTTTCTCGCGCCGACCGAGTGGTCCGTGCCGTTACGTCTGATTTAGGCTGGATTGGCATCAGTAATCTGAGTGAACCGAAATCAATGGCCGACAACGAACCTCAATTTGATCAAGAATCCGAGCGTCGCTTTGCCCGACCAAAGGCCTTGCGTGACATCCTCATCGTTGGCTGCCCGATCGTTGTGCTGGGCGTGGTGGGCAACGTAGTCGGGCTGAGCACGTTAAGCGGTGGGGCGATCATCAATTTGGGTTACGTTCTGATGATCATTCTGGGCGGACTCATTCTCAATCGCCAACGAAGCAGCTGGCGAAACTTAGGATTAAGCAGACCTAAATCTCTTTTAAAGACGCTTCTATTTGGCTTTGCGGCGTTCGTTGCGGCATTGACAACATTCATCGCCGCGCAAGGTATCGCGATCTCCTTGCTTAGCGTCCTGGGACTTGTTCCAACTGAAATTGATCAAAGCCGCTTCAATGCCTTAGAAGGCAATTTGCCATTACTCATCCTTATGATCATTTTGGCATGGACAACGATTGCATTTGGCGAGGAGATGTTCTATCGATCTTTTCTGATTACGCGCATGATTGATTCTGCTTCGATAAAGCCGGGGCTGGCCGTCCTGATCGCGGGAGGCATCTTCGGTGTTGCTCACTTCGCCGAGGGGCCAATAGGTATACTCAGCAATGGCGCGTTTGGTGTGCTTTTCGGTTGGATTTACTTGCGGAGCGGGCTGAACCTATGGATAACTATCTTTGGCCACGGATTGATCAACACCTTTAGATTCATCTTGCTTTATTTGGGTGCGGTCTAAGCCCACAACTTTTTTCGTTCATCAACGGCAACCACCATCCCCGTCACGCCTCTTTGGCCGCTACCAAGCAGGGGCGATATCGGTTAGGAAATGGCCTTCCTAGGATCGACTCATTCGCTAGGATGATCTTGATGGTCGGAACGTTGCGGGCGAAATCACCTCGAAAGACAAGGCCTGAACTTTGCATCCGATCGGCGCTGATAGGGCCAAGAGCTCTCGGAGAACCATGCAAGACAGCGGTGTGGCGGTGGTCAGCGTTTTCTTAAAAACTGAGTCAATTCCCGCCACTCGGTGATGGCGGCCGTTGTCCGACTGAGAGTACTGCTGACGCAAACATGCCGAATCGAAGATCCCTGATCGCAACCACAATTGCAGCCATCGTTGGCTCTACACGCTCGACTTGTGTGGTTGCGGATGACCAAACTGCCGTACCGCTCTACCTACACGTATATTCAAACCTGCGACACAGCACCTACGATCAAGACAGACTGGACAGAGCGAAGAGCGACCCATCTACACCTGGTTGGATACGCGTGCTCACACTTTTGATCGTACCCAACGTGCCAATCTTCGTGCGCTGCCCTGGCGGACGGGACCCCGATATCACCGTCAAGGGAAAGGTCGAGCGTCGGGAACCTGGAAAATTGATCGGATCGCTAATGGTTGCGTGGGACGATTCCTACATAACGGAGCATCACAAGATCGTCGGTGTACTCGCGTTCGATGAGATTCATTCTGCATCCAACATCCATTCACGCTATGTATTCTCACGGTCCGAAGATCCGTACATTGTTCTTGATGCCCTCTCTTCCAAAGACGGAGGATAACCACTAACCACCGGATGCGCCGGAGCGACGGCAGCGCATTTTTGTGATGGTTGGGTTTGCTCTCCTCGCCCGGCGATGCCACATTTTGTCCGATTGAAATGAAACATCTACTCTTCGCGTTCGTCATGTACACCTTGTTTTCGTTCACCTCTGTGTCGAGCGCACAAAACGTCCCAATCTACAAACTTGGCGAATCCGTTGATCTTGATGCAAGAGCACCCGACGTAGATGTGACGCAAGCCCTTCCACGACCGGGGCATGAAGCGATTCTAGCCCGCCTTGAAATCACTCCATCGTACGGTAGCTCACCACCATCGTACATCTTTAGCGGAAAAGTGATTTCCGACAATACAGGCTCAGGTGTCGAGCGAGTCGCATTGTATGTCGGTCCAGAGGGAAAGGCACCAAGGTTGGCCGGAATGACGAACTGCGACGGGGATTTTAAATTCCGGCTCTGGATACGAGATGATACGCGGTCACCAACATTGTCCATACCCTCAGACTTCAAAGGTCATCTTTATGTTGGTGGATATCCATCTCAAACTTACCGTACACGACTTCGCCTAATGAGCGGCTATTCCGTCCGATATAGCCTCCGCGACTTGGCGGAAAACCTTGGGGTCAAAATCGTTGTCGATCCTGAATGGCAGAGTTACACAAATGACGACTCCTCAGAGGGCGGATAACCTTCGCGTGCACGCGGAGGGCCGTTGGTGCGGTTTTGCAAATGGATGATCAACCTATCGGCCCTGGTGACGCAATTCGTTATCCGACTCAATCAATGAAGACTCGCAAGATGATGCGGTTGCTTGCCTGGCTGCTCATTCCTGCGGTATCGCTCCTGACTGGTTGTGACGAAGCTTCAACGGCTATTCAGCAGGAAATCCCGAGTGCATCTACGATTTCAACTGATCGATTGCCGGATTGGTTGCAGCAAGGACCTGAGGGCTGGGGGGAAGAAGATTGGCTTGAATACCAGGCCTCGCTAATCGAGTTGCGGACTCCGATCCTTCGCCCTGACAATTATACCGCTGACGAACTACAAACAGTGACCGCCGAGGTTGAACACTTTCCAGGCAATTATGAGGACATGATCAAGCAGGAATGGCTTGCAAAATGGAAATCTCAACTGGCATCGTATGAGCTCACTGGTGGGTGCGGATGCTGCAATGAGGTCTACACGGTCACGGGCCCAAAAGCAGCAATGGAAGAATTCCCAGTTCACCGAGGCCGTCGGCAGTACTACCCACGGTACACCAGCAATGAAAACGGCGGATAACCGTGGATTACTCGACACGCTGTCACGCCTCTTTCGCCGCTGCCAATCAGGGGCGATATCGGACTGGCAATACCCGTGCTTGGATCGTCTCCTTCGCTTGGAGGATCTTGATGTTCGCAGCATCGCCAGTGAAGTTGAGCGATTGTCAATTTCCACGGATGAACACCGATCGACACGGATGAGGATGAGCTGCATCCTCATCGATGTCGATCGGTGTGAATCGCTGGCTGGCAATTTTCTGCATCCACATTAGGTTGTTAGACGGCCGGTTGGTATGCTGATACCGGTGAAAGCGAGATCGGATTGGCCGAGTCGTGACCCGCACAGAAAGCAAGGGCCATTTGTTGCACCGGAGCGGTTTTGTTTCAAATACTCGCTGCGCTCGATAACACGTGTCCACCGAGCCGGTGACCATCGCCGTTATCCGCAAAACATGGAGTCTGTTCCGATGCTCAGAATGCTCGTAATGGTCAGCTCACTTGCGGCGTGCTGTAGTGCGCTCGCTCAATCGGCGGGCCCCGAAACTCCCAAGAAGCTTCTCGGCTTCTTCAAGCCTGGGATGAACGTCGGCATCCAGTCGGACGAGGGTACGCTCAGAGTGATCATTCACACCTATACCGAAATGGACTTTGGGGTGGCGAAGCAGATCGCTCGTTATGGTCGACGGATGATTGCCGCAAGAGAACTCGCAAACGAGAACGATCTGGTGCGGGTCGCTCTTGATCAGTTCATCGAAAGCTTGGATTCCGCAACTTCAGCGGAAGACGATATTTCGGTGATGCCGTTAATACGAACTTCGCTCGGCAAACTGACCGCCGTTGGTGATGACTATCTTCTGATTGAACTTGACGGAAAGGACACGAAACGATTGGTGATATCCGAATCATCCATTAGTCAGGTTTATCTCGACGCAAGCCCGATTCGTTTTTATTCTCGCCGCGCTCGTACTGCGCCATCAGCAGGCGAGTAACCATCGGTTCCTGAAAGGTTCTCTCATGTTAAAAGCTCTACGAATCGCCGGCGTCGTTGTCCTCCTCGCAGTGTTTGGCGAATCGGTGACTGCCAACGACGTTTCCAAGATCGAAGGCCGCTGGAAAGTCACCCGGATCGAGTTGGCCGGAATTCCGGTTCCAGGGCTCGAAGACAGTGAACTTGCGATCGCCGATGGCAAGAAGGTCTTCACGTTGCCGGGTGGGAGGGTCGAGAAGGGGACGTATCAACTCGACGACTCCAAGCAACCTGGCAAGATCGATGCGACCACCGAAGGAAGAGAAGGAACCGAGTTAGGAATTTACACGATTGACGGGGACACATTGAAACTGTGCCTGGCCACGAGTGGGGGGCAGCGGCCAAAGCAATTCGTCACTGCAAAAGACTCCGATCAGATCTTGATTGTTCTGAGGCGTGCCACGAAACCTGAAGACGACAAACCGGCGCAAAAGCCAATGGGCACGCGCAGTTTCCGTATGGGATTCACTGGCTTCGTTTACGACATCACGCTAGAAGCGGTGGCGGGCTCACGCAAGTTTGTACGCGAGAACGGCGACATCTTGGCCCATCACATCGAGGGCGTGCCGTGGACTGAGGCGCTCAATGGCCAACCCTTTCCGGAAGCCCTCCTAGAAGAATGGAAAGGCAAGAAGCTGGCGACGCCACCGAACGGGAAGGTCTACCTGGCGATCTCACCCGGCCGCGGAGACCTCAAGGTGGCAGACAAAGGTGGACCGCTCCCGAGAGAGCTGACCGGCAGGGCCTACGACGATCCGCTGGTGATGGAGGCCTATTTGAGCTACTGCCGCCGAGCGGTCGATTTTTTCAAGCCGGATTATCTCTCCATCGGCATCGAAGTCAACGAGATACATGACGCTGGCACCAAGCCGTGGCAAGCCTATGTGGCCTTGCATCAGTACATCTATGCGGAACTCAAGAAGGACCACAATGATTTACCGATCTTCGCATCGTGGACCTTGCACAACATGTTCAAGAGACGGGGTCCGATGCTTGAGGAGTTTCAGAAGCTGATGCCTTACAACGATTTGGTAGCCGTCAGCTATTACCCGTTCTTCATGGAGGACGAGGACCGCCTCGCAGCCCTGGACTGGATGACCGCGCAATTCGACTCGTTTAAGAAACCGTACGCGATGGTGGAGACCAACGACGAGGCCGAGCGATTGTCGTTGCCCGAGGCAAAAGTCGTCATCGAGGGCACCCCCGAGAAACAGTCGGCTTACTATCGCAAGCTCCTGGCAATGGCCCAGGATCGCGACTTTCTGTTCGTCATCAGCTTCGTCCATCAGGACTACGACGCGTTGTGGGACAAGATCAAATCAAACTCGCCGGAGTTGTTCATGGCTTGGCGCGATTGCGGTCTGCTCGACGAGAGCGGCAAGGCTCGCCCGGCCTATGGGGTGTGGAAGAGTTACTTCGACCTGCCACTACAAAGGCAACGGAAGTGAACCCGCCCACGCGGGATGCACCCAATGTCGCGATGAGCTCGTTGTTCCAAGTCGGACATCACCGACGCGGCATCGGTGATCCGGGTCGTTTGGCAAGTGAATCGTCCGTCCCTGAATCAATATAGATCGATGAAACGATTCAATGTCTTTCTCATTGCGGTCCTCGTTGCGCTTGGCACGGCGGAAGCTGTTTCTTCTATCTCTTTCAAGCCGGGCTACCATCGCGGCCTTGGGCGGGAGAAGGCGACGCTCGTTCTGACGCTCGACACTCGAGAGGGAATCCGTGATGAGAAGGATGTGACTGGGATTGTTGAGACAGCCTGCTTGGCAACAGGGCTTCCGTTCCTTGAGGACGACCATCACAAGTCAGAGGTCGATTCGACTTCGGCAACGCCACGGCTTAAGAAGGATTGGAACAACCACTGTAAAGATAGGCCTGATATCCTGCATGGAGCCGTGGCGTAGATGAATCTCCTCCAAACCTTTGGCCTTGGACGCCTCCCGCCCGAGGCGGATTTACTGATTCCACCTGATTCGCGGAGAATTTCCTGCGAGCATTTGTCTTGCTCCATCACGTTCCGCAACTTTCGTGCACCCGGACGAGCTTGCAAATGGAAGCGTCAATGGTTTGCCGGTTCCATCGCCGTTTCCGATGATCACATCATCGCATTTCGATGGCATACACGGCTGATCAACACTGTTTTTGACGATTCACGCTTTGCCGGACTTTCGTTCAATGCCGAGGATCGAATGCTTATCATTTCACATGATGCGTCACTGTATCGAAACGACTGGTCCGGTTCTCTCGAATACCGATTTCGGACGCTTCAAGCCAATCGGATTGTTGAAGCGGTTCGCAACGCTAACCCCCAACCGGTGACCGTCCCGTCTTGACCCCAACCGGCGGATAACCAGCAAGTCATTGATATCGCGAGACAAAAGCCGATGTTGTGCGCCAGGCATGGCGCCGTGGTTGAAGGTGAAAGTCCTTAACAGGTCCTATCGGAGCTTGCCATCCGTGAAGAGCAGTTGCACCAAGCGACTGCACGAAGTTTCGTTATCCGACTGAAGGAAGCCAACATCGACTCGTATGACTGACAACCCCTACTCGCCGCCGGCGAACGCCGCACCCGACTCGCCACGTCGTTGGATTGCCTGTGTCTCCATGTTCTGGCTGACTGTCATCCTCGGTATCGTTGTGCTTTTCATTGCCGCGCTCGGTGGATACCAAAATACTCGATTCACTTTGCAAAACGGTGGTAGCCTGCCTCTGTACATGGTTGCTGTGACAATGCTAATGGTAACCTGCGGGATCGGGCTGCTTTACTCCGCTTGGCGCTGGCGTGCACGGCGTATTCGTGCAGGCTTGTTCTCGCTTCTTTTTGCAGGGGGTTGCCTTCTTCGCTGGCCCTTGGTTTCTCTTGTTGCTCCTGGGGCACTGAAGCTGTTTGCATGGGCAGACTCCACCAAGTTAGACTTCGATTGAATCTGCGAGGCGCAAAAGCGGTCAAGTTCAACGCGCGATCTATTCGTCCGCAGCCAAGCCGGATAGATTGCAATTCGTTATGCGGCTACGCGATAATGTGTCTTTCTGGCATCATCATGATTGCCGGTCCCCAGCTGGTTCGCGATTCACACTGGCAACTCGTAGGGCGATTTCACGGAGAAAGCAGGACCGCGGCAACGTGTTGCTTGGATCTCAGAGAGATGGGACATTTCGACTGTAGCGAAGGGTATTGCCACAAAGATGAGATATCTCTGCACATTCTTTCTCTTGATGATCGCAACCTTCACGCACAAGGAGCATGCGGATGCCGCTCAGAACGTGTTGTTCATCGCGATTGACGACTTGCGTGCCGAACTTGGCTGTTTCGGCAGTCCAGTCGTCAAGTCGCCCAACATCGATGCTCTGGCAGCCCGGGGAACTCTTTTCAACCGCGCGTACTGTCAGCAAGCCGTCTGCAACCCTTCGCGTGCATCACTCCTGATAGGGCTGCGACTGGACACACTAGGAATCTGGGATCTACCAACTCATTTTCGAGAGAAGATTCCGCATGTTGTAACGTTACCCCAGTTATTCAAGACCAACGGCTACCACGCGCAGTGCATTGGAAAGATCTTCCACAATTGGCGCCAGGACGATTTCAGGGGCGACGCCGTTTCGTGGAGCGTACCGGAAGAATTGCATTACAACTCGCACGCCAACGACAAGGCTGTTGTTGCTGGTGAACTGCCGCCGGACTTGTCGGACGTTCCGAAGTGCGTCATTCGCGACGTACCCGATGAAGCTTATTTCGATGGGCGTGTGGCTGCGATGGCTGTCGAGGCGCTGCGCGAAATTGGGGACAAAGCATTCTTCCTGGCGGTTGGTTTCTGGAAACCCCACTCGCATTTCAATGCACCCAAAAAGTACTGGGACATGTACGACCCCCGCAACATACAGCTTCCAGTCAATCCGCTACCACCAACGGGAGTTCCTGACATCGCGCTGCATGATTCCCGCGAGATCCTTCGCAGCTTTCGGGACCGGCCTGAGGGCAAGCCAACCGACAGCGACGCAATTACGCTAAGGCATGGCTACTACGCGAATACGACGTACATGGATGCACAGGTCGGCAAGGTGCTCCAAGCGCTTGATGATCTTGGATTACGCGAGAATACGATCGTTGTCCTTTGGTCGGACCACGGCTTTCATTTGGGCGAGCATGGACTTTGGGCCAAGACATCCAACTTCGAATTGGACGCACGGGTACCGCTGATTATCGCCACGCCGGACCATCAAGTCGGACAGCGCACGAACTCGATCGTTGAATTGCTGGATATCTATCCGACGCTCGTCGATCTTTGCGGTCTCAAGCCACCACACAAACTTGCTGGCCGGAGCCTGCGACCAATCCTTGAGGATCCGCGCGCGACGGTCAAGCGAGTCGCTTTGACGCAGCATCCAAGACCTGCGTACCCACAAACGGGCCAATCCCCGGATGCCATGGGATACTCTATCCGTACCGATCGCTATCGCTACACAGAATGGCGTGATTTCGCGTCGAAAGCCATCATTGCTCGCGAGCTGTACGATCATCAATCGGATCCTGGTGAAACCGAGAACCTGGCTGAGAGTGATGAATGCAATGAAGTCGTGCAGCAACTAGAAACGTACCTCGCCGAATTGATTGAATAGTACCGGTCTCGCGATCCATCGTGGGCGGACGTAAAAGGGGTCAGGCCTCTTTGTGTTCCTCTGAGGCTTGATTACGGACTCGCGGACGACCTCTTGGACGCATATCGTTGATTCCAAGTTCAACCGCCGGGCAATCGACTCGACCCATCCTGGATCCCCCAGCGGTTGTCCACGTAGCACGCAGCGCTGGACGGCAGTGAGTTCTACTTCGGACAATGGTTGGTTAACTCGCTTCACCCAGTCGGGCGGCCGCATTAGCGGCCATGCGGATAGTAGTGTCGGGCTCGGGCTTTTGAGGCCACCGCCTCAGTGATCCGCAACGCCAATCCTCGGCACGGCGAGCAGGCCCGGCTCGAAGCGCGTTTGGTTCCACGTACCGACAGAAGATGAAGAAGTGATCATCGTCTTGGATTGGGAAACTCTTGTAACGTTGCTGGTAAAGGTGCCCCATGCCGCTGGTGTGGTGGTGCGCGTGATAACGTATGGTATGCGTACCACCGACGCAGCCCATCAAGCGACTCATCTCTCCGTCGGCCAGTGGTCTCAAGACGAGGTGATAGTGATTGGGCATCAATTGAAGACGGAGCAGTTCAACCTGGTGAATCTCAAGTCCTTCGTAAGGGATTGGCTCGAAAGCCTCGCAGTCCCCCTCTCTCTTGAAGACTTCAGCCCGCATGTTTACGCGATTCAGGGCGTGGTAAAGCCCGCCCGCCTCGTCAGCCCGTGGTGGTCTCGGCATGGCGTGGGGTTACTACACTCAAACGACAAATTAAAGAGGCCTGACCCCTTTTCCTCTCGTGGTAAAGCCCGCCCGCCTCGTCAGCCCGTGGTGGTCTCGGCATGGCGTGGGGTTACTACACTCAAACGACAAATTAAAGAGGCCTGACCCCTTTTCCTCTCCCACGCAATCGCCACCATCTCTCAGTATGCGGTATTGGCGACCGGTCTTGTCCTATTGTTCAACGCTATCAATCTCGACTGGGCAAAATTCGGATGGATTGCAGGCGGTCTTAGCGTCGGCATTGGCTTCGGGATGCAAGAAATTGTCGCCAATTTCGTGTGCGGTCTCATCCTTCTCGTTGAACGTCCAATCCGTATTGGTGATGTTGTCACTGTGGATGGCATGATGGGTACCGTGACCAAAATCCAGATGCGGGCAATTACGATCACCAACATGGATCGTCAGGACTTGGTCGTACCTAACAAGACACTTATCACCGGTAACATTCTCAACTGGACGCTTAGTGCCTCGTTAAATCGGATCATGATTCCAGTGGGCGTGGCTTATGGCAGTGACACGAAAAAGGCCCGCCAAATCCTCGTTGATGTAGCGTCTGATCACCCCCGCGTTCTCGAGGATCCATCGCCGACGGCCAGCTTCGAACAGTTCGCCGATAGCACACTGAACCTCGTGCTCCGAGCCTACCTTCCCGATCTGGAAAACCGGATCGGCACGATCACGGATCTACATACAGAGATCGACAAACGATTTGCTGCGGCCGGCATAGAAATCGCATTCCCGCAGCGGGACATTCACGTCCGAAGCGATTCAGACAATGTACTTTTCAATGTCAGCGAAGAATTGCCCGGCAGCCCTTCGAGCATTCAAGCCTCTGAGCGGAGTGTCGCGAAGTGACGTCGAGCTCCTCTGTTTCCAGCCTGTGAGGCGGAATCTTCTCGGCCAGAGGGGCGTGACAACGAGGCGGAAGATGGTGAGCTGTATGTTTTTACCAACCCTCGTTGCCTAACCGCTGATAGCGTCGCCCGCCTTCGCCCGGCGGCAGGATGAAAGGAGCTTCGGTTTTCGGCCCGTCAAGGCGCATGACCAGATAGATGCGGGAAGCCATTTGCTTTCCTTGCCGGCACCGGGGCTGCAGAGGAGGGGGGAATCACCATCCACTGCCGCTGTATGGTAGCCGAGTCTCTCCGAGACTCGTAAAGAACGCAGCAAAGCTGCGGATGTCCGCCTTGGAAATGCGGACCTACAGGAGGGCGAACGAAGAACTCACAGCTTCTCCGAGACTTCGTTCAGATCAACGCCCGCAATTCTCGGTCTCGGAGAGACCAGGCTAACCTGATGGTCAGCTAGCCAATCTCGTTCAAGGATAGGTGAAGACGATCGGTTCACCTTGGTGGTGATCAGCGAACAGCCATAGATCTAGGTGTCCACCGCAATCTGCTTCGCTTCATCAACCGAGACCTTGTCAGTTGATTGGGCTAGGACTGTCACCGGCGACGGGCAACACAGGAAGATTGATTTCCACACGGAAGGAAATTGGTTGTGTGCTTTAGCTTGCACCTTAATTCTTGACTCCTCGTTTGATACAACCTTGGGGGACGAACTGGAAACTCAGCTTTGATGATTGTCATCCGAACCAGGCCATGACTCAAAACCTTTGGATTCGTGTTTGGTGAGCCGACGGCGCTAGCCGCGGGTAAGTTACGGCCGACGTTCGATGCATCGAAATACGCGGCTGGCGCCGGCGGTTTAGGTCTTGAAACGAGCCTGGTTCTCGCCGATTGGCAATGCTTGGCCAATTTTCGCAGAAGCGCTATGCGAGGCCTATTTCGCGAGCAACGATGTCGATGGAGAGACGCGAATGACTGAATCACGACGCCCTCAAACCTCAGGAATCTTCCATCGATGAGTATGAACTCCGAAGGGGACCAGGCCAGTGATCGTGGAAAGTTGGGGCTGGCAAAACTGGCCCTGTTATCGCTTCTCACAGGTGCCGTAATCGGCCTTATCATCGGATGTTTTCGGGTGGCACTGGGACACCTGAACACGGCTCGGACGGACACGATCGCCTGGGCCCACCAGTGGCCAGTGCTGGGCTTCGTTCTGGTCTGTGCCACGGTTGCAGCAACCACCGCCGTTGCTGCCTGGTTGGTGCAGCGTTCCGGGCAACCTGCGGCTGGCAGCGGCATTCCCCACGTCGAGGCGGTGATTGAGGGCAAGTTGCCCGCCGCCCCGCTGCTACTGCTGCCCGTCAAGTTCATGGGTGGCCTGTTGGCGATCGGGGGTGGTTTAGCGCTCGGTCGGGAAGGACCCAGCGTGCAAATGGGCGCCAACCTGGCCCAATTCTGTGGAACCATTTTCCGGCTGCCGACCGCTGATCGTATTGCCCTTTTCGCATCGGTTGCCGGTGCCGGGCTGGCCGTGGCCTTCAATGCCCCGATAGCCGGAGCGGTCTTCGTGCTGGAGGAATTGGTTCGTCGGTTTGATATTCGGATTGCCATCGCCGCACTGGGCTCCTCCTGTTCGGCCATCGCGGTGGCATCACTACTGCTCGGGCGGCAACCTGATTTCAATGTGGCAGAACTCCCCAATCCCAGCGTCTGGACCGGTCCCATCTTTGCCTGTTTGGGGATCCTGGCTGGGCTGGCAGGGGTTGCCTACAACCGATTGATCATCAAGACCTGTGCGCTGTTTGACGGTTTGACCCGTTGGCGACCGGAGGTCCGGGCACTCTTGATCGGTGCTCTGGTGGGTGCGATCGCATGGTTTGCCCCGCACATGGTCGGCGGCGGCGATACGATTTCTCAGCAGGCTCTCGTCGGTGGAATCGGGTTGACCGCATTGCCCATCATTTTCGCCGTTCGGTTTCTCCTCGGCCCGCTGTCCTATGCCGCGGGCACCCCTGGTGGCCTATTCGCGCCAATCCTTGCGCTGGGTGC
Source organism: Pirellulaceae bacterium (assembly GCA_963767665.1). Taxonomy (GTDB): domain Bacteria; phylum Planctomycetota; class Planctomycetia; order Pirellulales; family Pirellulaceae; genus Rubripirellula. Next base: position 15,022 of record CAVYFC010000006.1, on the reverse strand, counting down.
CTGCATTGGCCTGGGATTCGGTCTGCTGTGCCCACAGTTCGTGGCAGATTCCGGTGCCACCCCAATCACCTTTGCGATCGCCGGGATGGCAGCTTTTTTGACCGCAACGGTTCGAGCGCCAGTTACCGGGATGATCCTGATCTTCGAGATGACCGGTGCTTTCAATCAGGCATTGCCGATGCTCTGGGCTTCTTTCGCGGCGATGGCCGTTCCCACATTGATGGGCAATTCCCCGATCTACGACTCCATGAAGGCTCGCACCATCGGCGTAGCCAAGACAATGTAGTGGCTGATTGCCTGAAGCAACGACACCCAATGCCAAGGAATTGATGTCAGCCCTGAAGGAGGACTCGCGAGTGAACTGCAAGCCATTTGAAACACTGCCCGAAAACGGAGGCGTGCGTCAAAACATGCCAGATGGAACAAAGTTAGACAAGCATCTTCCTGTTTCCCGAAGAAGGATTGTCGGGGTCCACGGCTTTGCACTGCTGCTGGCGCTTGTGCTGTTTTATTTTCATGTGGTGGTGATTTTTGATGTGATCGGTGAGATGCTCCGTTACAAGGGATGGCTAATGGAGCACATGGCACCGAAAAATGCCGGCAAGCTGATTCTCCTCGGGTGCTTCTTCGCACTCACGTTGGCTCACGTGGCTGAGGCCGCTGCATGGGGCTTTTTTTTGCATTGGACAAAAGTGTTGTCCAGTCTTACCGAGGGTATCTACTTCAGCGCTGCATCGTTCACAACGCTGGGCTACGGCGACATCCTGCTGAAGTTTCCCTGGAGACATCTCGGCACTCTGATCGCGATAACCGGAGTGCTGATGTTTGGCTGTTCGACAGCGTTCTTGTTCGTGGTTCTACATCAAGTCTGGCTGCACTGTTGGGCAGACGCGCAAGATGCGTTGATTTGGCAGTAAGCAATTTGCGACACTCACGCATGTCTCGCCAGACTTAAGTTCTCTCCGATCTAGTCGAACCACCCTCGCAAGTACAGGTACGCGCCGGTCAGCAGGGCAGTGGCCAGCATGAAACCGATGACGAACCAATATCCACCCGGGATGCCCATGCCGGGTAGATCGGTGAAATTCATGCCATAAATCGCCGAGATTAGCGAGAGTGGCATCAGCACGGCGGAGAGAACGGTGAGTAATTGCAAGCGATTGTCGACGCGTTTCTGAACAGATAATTCGTAGTCACGCTCGAGACTGCTAACACGAGCTTCAGCACCGTCGATCAACTGTCCGGCCAGTTCGGATAGCCGCAGCAATTCATGGTAGAACTGCGACTGCTGGCTAAAACTGAAGGCTTCCGATTCGACCGTTTGCAGCACACCAGCACAGTAAAATTGGTCATCATGAACGGCAGCGTGATGATTGATTCTCCTTCGCAAGGAGGTAATCATTTGCGGGTCAACGTCGTCGAGACTCTCATGGCTGATCTGATCCAATCTCTCCGCCTCGGCACGCACATCAAGTGCAGCATCGACATTGCACCTGCCGACTTCCAACAGCACGTAGTACAGCAGCGCCGATGAGGTTTGGGCGTAGAGTGGGGCATCTTCATCCAGACCGCTGATGATGTCCTGCATTGTGTGGAGCGGATCCCGATGAATGGTGATGATCGTCGTATTGAGGCAGATCACCGACAGGTAGGGTTTCTCCGGCTCGTCCCAGCCGAGATGCGTTGGTAGCTCGAAGTACAAAGCGTTCGTTGCGAGATGAAACGTGTGCTCCGCTCGGGCTTTAGACAGGCGTTGAGCAAGGATTCGTGCAAATCCAGTGGCTCCAGCAATTGCCGCAGCTCATCCTGCGTTGCTGCTTCCACGTCAATCCACCGATGCGTGTCGTCTTGCTGCCACGAAGGTGAAAGTTCCGTCTCTTTCAGCGCTTGAAGCGTTGTCTTACTGCTGATTCCGAATATTCGTACTTTCATTTGTTCTTTCCGGACGCAACAAAAGGGGTCAGGCCTCTTTCTTTTCATCTGGAGCTGGAAAACGGACTCGCGGACGGCCTCTTGGGCGCATCGTTGATTCCAAGTTCAATCGTCGGGCAATCGACTCGACCCATCCTGGATCCCCCAGCGGTTGCCCACGTTGCACGCAGCGCCGGACGGCAGTGAGTTCGGCTGCGGACAACGGTTGGTTGACTCGCTTGACCCAGCCGGGCAGCCGCGCCAGCGGCCATGCGGATAGTAGCGGCGGTTCGGGCTCGGGCTTTTGAAGCCACCGCCACAGTGATCCCCATCGCCAATCCTCGGCGCGGCGAACAAGTCCCGCGCGAAGTGCATTTCGTTCCACGTACCGACAAACGACGAAGAAGTGATCGTCGTCTTGGATTGGGAAGCTCTTGTAACGCTGCTGGTAAAGGTGCCCCATTCCGCTGGTGTGGTGGTGCGCGTGATACCGCATGGTATGCGTGCCACCGACCCAGCCCATAAAACGACTCATCTCTCCGTCGACCAGTGGTCTCAAGACGAGGTGATAGTGATTGGGCATCAATTGAAAACTGAACAGCTCAACCTGGTGAATCTCAAGTCCTTCGTGAAGGATTCGCTCGAAAGCTTCGTAGTCCTCCTCTTTCTTGAAGATTTCAGCCCGCATGTTTGCGCGGTTCAGGGCATGGTAAAGCCCGCCTGCCTCGTCAGCTCGTGGTGGTCTTGACATGGCGAGAGGTTACCATGCTCAAAAGACACAGCAAAGAGGCCTGACCCCTTTTCTCCACCAAACTCGCTATCAAGAACAAGCCGCCACGATTTGGGCAACCGATTATGCAGCCGCGCGCAGTTCGTTAACTTCGCTTTGTCTGTAGAAAATACCCTCGAGTTGAAGAACTTGACCGGTTCGCGGATCGGCGAATACCGGTGCGATGGTCATCGTCGTGTAGCCGAGTTGCTCGAGGTGCTCGACCATTTCGTGGAACAGCGTCTCACCATCGTAAAGCGGCTTCAGCGCCATTTCTGCTTGCAGTCCCACGACGCGATCAAGCGACTGGGTGGCCCCCTGTAGGACATCTTTCTCGAAACCTTGGACGTCGAGCTTCAGAAATACGCGATCGCTTGGCCTGCAAAATTGATCAATCAATGAATCCAGTTTCGCCACTCGCACGGTTTCGGTTCCGACGTACGATGAATGAGGCGCGGCATCGGTATGCCTGGGCAAAATGTCCCGAAACGAACTGCTCTGCGAATTGCCGGCGATGTTGAATGTGGCATCACCATCAATCGCACCCAGGGCGAAATTTTCGACCCGCCAATTGGGAAATGGGCGAGCGTTTGCGACGAGTTTTTCGTAAGCTGACGATAGGGGCTCGAAGGAAATCAGCGGTTGCGTCCAACCCATCGCCAGCATGCTTCGACCGTATTGGCCATTGTTGCGCCCACATCAAGACAAGGTTGACTCCATATTTATTTAGCAAGCTAGCGGAATGATTGGCAGGATCTCGCTTGACTAAACCAGATCGGCGCGCGACGCCGCGTAAGTACGCCTTCAAATCGTACACGGACATGAATGGATTCCTTTCCCAAGTCACAATCTGGACCGGGAGAGTCTACCGATTGCAACTAACAGTTGCCAACATCAAAACTCTCGACTTGGCAGTTTGCCCACTGGAAGCCTTCTCAGGTAACCTCACGATTGAAGTGTTCATGAGAGGCGTCAGAGAGAGAACTCAGTCTGCACTCTTGAGCGGAAGACGTTGAGGACAGACTAAGATGGCCTCCCGCAATCGACCAGCAACCGCAGAGTCGATGAGTCGCTGGGCGGCGGCGGCGGCGCTGGATGGGTAGCCCCGGGAACCGCCGACTTCGCGTCTCCGCGGAACTTTCCAGAACGAAAGCTCCGATGAGTCGAAGATGCCAACTTTGTATCGCAGGATTCACCCGTCAGCACGAGGGGATTGATAAGATGGGCAAGCTGAAAAATGCCCTTGTTCCAGCAATTGATGAACAGATTCTCGATCTGTCAGTCCTTGGCGATCTTGCCCAATGTGAAGAAAGCCACCCCGCAAGGACTCTCTCAATCACCTGAGACACGGGGAGTAAGAGGAGGTTTGCAATTCTGGGGTGTCATCCGAAGAGATTGAGCGAGCAATACGCATTCTCAATGCCGCTGGGCTTGATCATGTGGCGGACGTGCTTCGTGCAATTACCTCAAGGATCGGGAAGTGACCAATTGTCCCGGGAAGAAATGGGGACAGACCAAGCTGTGGTTGCTGCACGCCAGCAAATAGTTTGACGTCGGCGATGCTTTCGCTAACCTCTCGGCTTCGAATGACTCATTCCTTGAGGGGGGCAAACTCATGGGAAGACAGGCTCGAGGCGAAGTCATGGATCCGGCGCAGGTCCAGATCTTCCACTGCATTCATCGCTGCGTTCGATGCGCGTTTCTTTGCGGTAAGGATCCCTATCGGGGGCGTGTTATGAACATCGACGGGAGTGGATCCGCAAGCGACTGGAATTTCTCGCTTCCATTTTTGGTATCGATTGTCTGACTTACATGGTGCTGAGCAATCACCTGCACCTGGTTCTGCGAAGCCGGCCCGAGGTGGTCGAGAGTTGGAGCGATGAAGAGGTGGCCCCGCGTTGGCTGCGTCTGTTTCCCAAGCGGTGCAATGCCGACGGCAACCCGGCCGAACCAACGCGAGCCGAGATCACATCGATGAATTGCGAACGTGGAGCAAACAATCTCAGATGAGCGACCATGATTGGGCGCAAGTCAACGCTGTCCGCAGAGCGGCTGGATGAGCCCAATGGAAATCAACGAACCGGCGGATCCGATGGGTCGCGACAACAGTGCTTCAGCGCGGCGTGCCAGCGAGAAAGGTTTTCTCTCGATCTCGCTCCGCGCTTGCCTGGAGCTGTTGGACTGAACGGGTCGATAGATTCGGGGTCACAAGCGTGGCCTGATACCAGGGCATCTGGAACCGATTCTGATGCGACTCGGTTTGGACCCGGCACACGGGTGCAACCTGATGCAGAAGTTCGGCCACTACCTCACGCGGGCCGTCGGTACTGCCGAACATTTGCAAGTGGAAGCAGAACGCCGTGGTCAGCGCTGGATGCATTCGACAGGCCGCCTGGCCTGAGCAAGCATCCATCGAACAAGGCCGTGCGACTGGGAATTCTTACACCGAGTTGTTTGTCGGTGCTCATCGCAGGGGCGTCCAGCGCCACCGCGAAAGACAATTCGAGGGTTCCGCAGGCGGAACAATGTCCTCGACTTTCGCCAAATCTCCCAACCCTGTGCGACATCAGTATCCAGACGCACATGGCAGCAATCGAACCGCCTGCCATGAACGCGAAAACTCGGCCTGTCCCCGTTCTCCCCCTGTCCCCGTTCTCCCCTTGTCACCGTTCTCCCCCGGTCTGCTGATCAACCGACGCGAGTGTAGCCACGATTTATTGAAAGCATCCGTGGCGTCGATTTCGCCCTTCGTTTTCGACCTACAGCCGCGCCCTCGACGATTAACAGAGCTGCCGTGGCCGAATCTTCTAGTAAGTCCCATTCGTCAACGGGTTAGGCTAGGATATCGGTTATGTCCGACGTAACTCAAATTCTTGGCAAGATTGAACGGGGCGACCCAACTGCTTCCGACGAGCTTCTTCCGCTTGTGTACGAGGAGCTTCGTCGCTTGGCGTCACACAAGATGTCGTCTGAAAATCCAGGCCAAACTCTTCAAGCCACCGCGCTGGTGCATGAGGCTTACGTGCGGTTGGTGGATGTGGATCAGGTCCCGCATTGGGAGAGTCGTGGCCATTTTTTCTCCGCAGCCGCCGAAGCGATGCGTCGGATTCTTATTGAGCGTGCTCGCAAAGGCGTCCGTCGGGAAGAGATCAAACAGAGAATGTCGCCACTGGCAATACTGACGCGTCCGTCTCTGTTCTCGCAGGCCGACATCATCGCGCTCGACGAAGCGATTTCGGCCCTCGAATCGGTAAATTCTCAGGCAGCTCAGGTTGTGAAGCTTCGGTTCTTTGCCGGACTGTCGGTCCCCAAGGTAGCCGAGGCGATGGGAATCTCGGCCAGAACTGCCGAGCGTCAATGGACTTACGCTCGCACCTGGCTGCATCGACAGCTCGACGCGCCAACAGCTTGATCTCTGCGATCGGATACTTTCTTACAAGAATTGTCCGAAATCCGTGTCGGGGTTTGTGTGGCTCAACTCGCATTATGATGTGGAATCAGCCAACACTGGACCTCCGCCACAGCCATGATTGAATCCGCAGCTCGCGCCAAACCATCTTTCTGAATGCACTGGAAATCTCGTCCGTCGAGGTTCGCCGCGCCTACATCGCCGCCGAGTGCCACGATGACGAATCACTCCGTCGTGAAGTCGACGAGCTGCTGGAACACGCCGAACGAATGGGTGACTTCCTGGGCGATGACGGCGAGGACACGTTTGATGCAGATTTCACGACTAGCGAACCGATCACTCGAGACGTTGGTACGGCGATCGGCCCCTACAAGATTCGTGAGAAACTTGCCGAAGGAGGCATGGGCGTCGTCTATGTCGCCGAACAAAGCAAACCGGTCCGCCGCAAAGTAGCATTGAAGGTCATCCGTCCGGGTATGGCTGGCGACAACGTCGTGGCCCGCTTCGAAGCCGAACGTCAGGCGCTGGCGATGATGGACCATCCCAACATCGCCCGTGTCCTTGACGGCGGGGCGACCGATGACCAGCAGCCGTTATTTCGTGATGGAATTCGTCCAGGGACTTCCGATCACCGAGTACTGCGACCAGAAACGGCTGCCGACCGGCGAGCGTCTGGAGCTCTTCATCGACGTTTGCCATGCGGTTCAACATGCCCATCAAAAAGGGATCATCCATCGCGACCTCAAGCCGTCAAACATTCTGGTCGCGGAGATCGACGGAAGGCGGTCCCCAAAGTGATCGACTTTGGCGTCGCCAAGGCGCTCCACCAGCGACTGACCGAGCAGACCGTCTACACGCAGTTCTCGCAAATGGTCGGCACGCCGCTTTACATGAGTCCCGAACAGGCCGGCATGGGTGTGACTCGATGTCGACACTCGCAGCGACGTCTATTCGCTCGGCGTCTTGCTCTATGAATTACTAACCGGGAAGACCCCGTTCGACCACGAGCGGCTTAAGAACGCAACCTTTGACGAGATGCGACGGATCATCCGCGAAGAAGAACCGAAGCGTCCTAGTGCCATGGTCAGCACGCTGAAAGCCGAAGCCCAATCAACGATCGCTGAGCAACGAGGCGTCGACGTTCGCAAGCTCGGTGATTCGCTTACGGGCGAGCTTGATTGGCTGGTGATGAAGAGCGCTGGAGAAAGACCGCGGCCGACGATACGAATCGGCCAGCGCGATGGCTGCCGACGTCAACAGGTACTTGGAAAACCAGCCGCTCGAGGCGGGCCCACCCTCCGTCGGCTATCGGCTCACGAAACTCCTGTCGAGGAATAAGCTGGCGATCGGGGTGTCAACCATCTTAACGGCTACCGTGATATTGGGATTTCTGTCAACCGCATGGCAGGCTTGGGTGGCCACAAGGGAACGAGATGCGAAGCAGGTGGCGCTAACGGCAAAGGACGAGGCTTTGGCAACCGCCAGCCAGAATTTGCAGATCGCCATGGATGCGGTGGATCAGATTTACTTGAGCGTGGCCAAGGACCAGCGTCTCGTGAATGCGGGCCGTTGGCGTCTTCTTCCGAGCGAAGATCCTTTCTCCAATCCAGCCAGGCCGCTGGGACTTAAGACAGAGATTTCGCCCGAGGAACGGAAGATGCTCGCGTCGGGGATGACGATTTATGAATCCATCGCCGCACAAAACCCGGAAGCGAGAGAGGCGAAGTTCCGAACAGCGAAGGCTTTTTGCAGCTTAGGGCAAATTCGAGCCTTCTTGGGCGAAATGAAAGCGGCGAAGGAGGCTTATTCAAATGCGATCAGATTGCTCACACCGGCTGTCGACGACGACGCAGGCAATGATCCAGACTGGCTGACACTACTTGCTGAGGCCAACTATCGACTCGGAGAGACTAGCGTGTTCTGGCCGGCAGCGGAAACGGCTTTCAGTCGCGCGGTTTTCGTTGCAAATCGCGGTCTCGAGGCAAAACCTGAACAAGCCGAGCTTTTGAGGATTCGGGCGCGAGCACGGATTGCATTGAGCGAGTACGAGGAGGCCCTCGACGACCTCGAATCGGTGGTTGCTCTCCAACCCTTCGTGGCCGAAAACCACTCAGCCATCGCTCGGCTGTTGAACTATCGCGATGCAGATCCAGATTTGAACGATGGCGATGCAGATCAAGAAAAAGCGGCCGCCCACGCCAGGAAGGCCGTCGAACTTGATCCTGCGAATCCGCGTCATCGAATCATCCTCTGTGAATACCTGGATGACGAGCAGCAAGCAGGCCTTTGGGAGGAGGCTGTGGCCCATGCCGAGGGACCCAAGCAAGAGCTTCGAATTTCACTTGCTCGCGGCTCAAGCTCGAAAGGACACCCAAGCGGTCATACGAATTGCCAATGACTTGACCGGGTTGGGTGACTCGGTGGTGACCTATCTTGCCCGCGCGGAAGCCTACGAGGCCAGCGGCGAAAGTGAATTGGCACAATCTGACGTCGACTTTGCGAGAAGCATTGCTACGACTTCCGAAGATTATGTGAATGTCGGCAGAGTGTATTGGCGGTTAGGAAAGCGGCAGTTGGCCATCCAAGCATTTTTGGACGCCGAGAAAGTAAATCCCAACCATTATTGGGTTCACAAAAATCTGGCTCGAGCCTTCGATCGAACCGGCCAATACGATCAAGCTATCACACGATGGAAGAAAGCCTGCGCTCTTTCCCCCTTCGATCGAGATTGTCGCATTTGGTTGATCAGAGCCCTCGTGGAACGCGGCCATTACGATCAAGCGATGGAACAGATGCGACTGGCGATTGAGCTAGATCCGATTCGGTTTAGCTTCCCCACCTTCAAAAGTTGGGCTGAGTTTCCGCCTGACATGGATGACAGACTCCGCGAACGCTTGAGTCAGTTGGCATTGGTCTCCGTTCAGGCCCTCAACCAGAAGAATCTGCTCGATGGCGATACGAAGAAGAAGGCCAAGGTGTGGTCGGTTCGCACGAACGCATATCTTTCAAGTAGTCCTCAAGACGTCGACCAAGCGATTGATGGATTCACAAAAGCCATTGAATTGGATCCAGAAAACGCCAAGCACTACTACAATCGCGGGAACATGTATCAAAAAATCGGCAGCCATACGGAGGCACTGGCCGATTACGATACAGCCCCCTGCTGCTTAATCCCGATTTTCCCAAATGCCTGAATAATCGTGCGAACCTACTCAACACGCTTGGCAGAATGGAAGAAGCGATCGAGGCTCGAATCCGAACCAAAGAGTTAAATCCGGAGGACTGGGCATATCCCTACAACCTGGGTTTGGATTACCAACGACTGGGCCGATGGGCGGAAGCGATCCGGGAATTTGAGCTAGCGGTTGGACTTTATCATGAATTTTTCGGCGAGGATCATGAATTTTGGTCCGCCGTCTTGGTGCTCATCGATGCTTACACCACATGCCCGGACCCAAACCTGCCGCAACGCCAAAAAGGCCTTGCTGAATGCCGAGCGAATGAATGCTCCTGACGCAAAACACATTCGAATGAGTTGCGCCACCAAAGAACTGCTCGCGACCGCGCTTTATCGAAACGGCCGTATTGAGGAAGCACATGCCGCGTTTATCGAGGCGGACGAGTTGGTCGAGTCAGGCTCCCAACCAAGGACCCCGCAAATGCAATTGTTCCGCTCGATGGTTGAATGGAAGTTGGGGGACGAGCAATCTGCTCGCCAGAGATATCGCCAGGCAAAAGCAGCACTCGAAGCGAATCCACCCACATGGAAGGGAGATCGCGAACTCGATGAGTGCCTGTTGCAAGAAGTGGAACAGTTACTGGAAATCAATGTGGATGAGCCGGTCGTCGACCAACCACCACCGGCCACCACACTCGTGAAGTGACGTCACTGATCGCTTGGGGACGCCATTTCCCAGTTCATCAAAAAACCGACGCGTGAGACTCGTTTGACAGCGGTGGCTCACGCGCCGGCTAGTAACCCAGGACGCACGGTATGACGCGCCCCGGTGGTTGCTCTCAGTTTACTCGGCAGGCCTTTGACAGAGAATTGGGAGTTCAAAAATGGTCGTTGCAAAAAAACTGGTTCCGCTCCTCAAAACGTTGGGATTGATCCTGTTGGTTTCGTCTGTGGCTGTCGCCGGCAAGCCGGGGGGCGGAGGCGGGAAAGGTGGCGGAAAGGGTGATGGTGGTGGGGATCCACCGCCACCTCCTGTCCATTACCGCGTGACCTGGCTCGACCAAAACGGTTGGCCCGAGGCTTGGGGCAGCGATCCAGAGATCCGTATTCGTGCGACGGACATGAACAATGCGGGAATCGTCGTGGGTTACGCTTCTGACGGCTCACTTGTTCAATCTCGCGCGTTTTGCTCCGTAGCGGGGATGCTGATGGATTTGAACGAATTGTCACAGACGTGGATTGAGATTGATGATGAATCGCAAACCCCAGTGAGCGGTTGGATTGCGACTGTTGCATCCGGCATCAATGAGTCAGGGTCCGTTGTCGGAACTGCAAAGCATCAGGAAACTGATGAAGCACGTGTCTTTATGCTGCATTACACCGAAACTGGTGCGACGTTTTTCGCTGCTTCCAAAGGTTGGTGTTGGCAACAATTCAGGACAGGACATCAACGATTTCGGCGTCGTCGTTGGAATGTACTGGGGCGTGGGGTACTCCACGGCGGTGGTGTATACGCCGTGGTCCAACTACAGCGGATACGATTTAGGCATGCCGGTAGACATGTGGGCCAGCATCAACAATTTTGGGGAGATCGTCGGACGCCAGGGAACCTACACTGCGCCGGTTGGCGGCCCGAATAGTTACACGTACGAGAGTATGCTACACACGCAGTTTGAGAGCCGGTGGTTCTACGGAATCAATAATCTCGGCCAGATCGCAGGGTCGCGAGAGAAGATCGGAAAAGGCAAGGGTGCTTTGCCGGGTGGGCCAATTCGACGGAATGCGGATGGTAGCGAAGACCTCCTCATGGATGGAAGCCTCACCACTGTCGGATGGGATCTCAATGACGTCGGTGATGTCGTATTCAATGCTGCCGCTGCTGGGGGCGGCCATGTGCATACGGACGCTTACGGTGCGCTGGCTATCAGGGACTTGCTTGTAGGTACTGGCGTCTCGAGCCCGGAAGCGATCATGGCGGTAGGGATCAATATGCCCGACGCCGAGACTGGCTTCGCGCAGATTCTTTGTTACAACTCGTCGACGTACCAGTCCTTTATCCTTACACCTGAATTGCCGCCATCCAACTGAAGCAATTCTCGGTTGATCACTTTGGCAACGGGACTTTGGTTGCATGCTGCAACATGGCGCTCATGGAATATGTTGTTTCACTTCAACCAGGAGAAGTGAGGCAACGGGTGTTTCGGAGCCGTCAGCGATGAAGGCCCTCCATACCCATTACCAGGGGCCTCGCGGTCTGTCGACTCTGCTCTCTGATGCTATTGCTGGCTTGCCCCGCTTACTGTCGGCGCAGCCGCAGCTGGGAAGAGACACGGACGGGCCGGGGGAACGGCGGACAGGCAAAGCTACGTGATGGAAACGCTCGGCAGCGGTGGATCAACGACATCAGGCAGTGGAGGCTGAACGCTGTCGTCAGCCAGTGCCATTCCTGACGAACCTTATCGCGGCCGCGAAGAAAAAGGTGCAGAGCGCCGAAACGATGCTTAATCATCGCGAACGCAAGCTCACCAGGATGTCGTTGGCGAGCGCATTTTGCTTGAGCTTTCGCTCGCTATCTTCTTGGCATTCGCCAACCGGAAGTGGCTCCTGTTCGGTGTCGGCTGGCAGAACCTCGCCTATTCACTTGTAGTTAACACACATAGCTGACTGCGGACAATCGGTACAGGATTAACTCCCCGGCCTTGATCGAAGCGATCGGCGATTGCTCGATTGAAGAAGTCGAGCCAACCTTTGGCCGCAAATTTCGTAATGCCTCATCGCGAGGTCACGACGTTGCTTATCTAAGGAGCGAGGCGACAACTGCGTGGAATGGGCCACAAAGTCCTTTACGTTTGGTTCTCCGAGCTGTGGCCGGCACTCTCAGAAGAAGCCCGCGATAGCTTGCTCGCGATTGCTCGAGCGATGGCCAAGCGGAAGAAGGCGAAGTGAACGACAGACCGACAATCTTCATCGAGCGTCCCGTGTGTACCTGTGCGGTTCCCCCCCTCAGGTTGACGAAGCCGACGTTGACCGCAGTGGCAAACCTTTGCTGGTCCGTGGCACTGCGATTCTTGAGTTGATCGAGCGGAGGTCCGCTATCAAGTCGGTCGATGATCCGCTATTAGCCGATGGCGATTCCCCTGGCTTGGAACGCTACCGCCTCGCCAAAGCCAAGCACGCGTAGCTTGATCTGGCCCAGCGCAAAGGCGAACTGGCGGACCTGTCACTAGTGCGTGACGTTCTCGCCCGCTGGGCAACGCCCGTGCGACGAATGGGCGAACGACTGGTCAAACGTCACGGTCCGGGTGTCGCGGTTGGGTTCGATAAGACGTTGGCCGAATGCAACCTGATCGAGCAAGAGTTGATGAGGGAGAGCGATGGAGCTTGACCGAGAAACGCGCCGGATCATGGTTGAGAAGTTAGTGGAACTGCTGACTGAATGCCTCGAACAGTGCCGAGTTGATCCCGACGCTGATGATGAGCATGGTGATTCCGGCGATGAGGATGACAAGCCGGATCAGAACTGATTCGCGCCGATGTCCAATCCTTCGAGGTCGGCAACGGCGATCACCGGCACACACAAGAGCCGGTTAGGACCATGGCCGACGATTCGCTTGCCGTGTTTTTCCTCGGACCAGCCGAGGCGTCACTCTGAATGGACGCATTTCGATGGCTGTCTCAACGGGCGGACGATCTCCGTCTCACAGATACAAACGTACAGATAGTTGAAATGGGATTTATCCAAACTACCCTGATTACCAGGGCTAACGTAAATTAACTCACTCAATACGAGCAATCAAGATGAAACTAGGACTAGCGTGCGTGGCGATACTCGTCGCTATGGCGGGGCAGGTGCAGGCAGGTTTGATTACATTCGGGACGAGCAACGTTGACCGACTCGACCTTGCCGGTCCTCAGACGGAAGATGGCTTCACCTATGAAGCAACGATTGGTGATGGCTGGGAGCTCCAGACGACTTTCGGCAATCCCCCAGCAGCATTGACAACATTTTTCAATGGTGAGGGTGCCGGCGTGGGAGACACCGTTGTGTTTGGCGCGGTGGGTGGTGGCTTGTTCACCTTTGATTCTGTCGATTTTAGAACAATTTCAAACGCCAACAGTGATGGCATCCTTTTCACGGGTTCTTTAGGAGGAAGTCCTACCGAGACCTTGCTCTTGAACTTCTCCACAACTAGCTTCAGCAATATTGCGTCTGGTTTTACGGGACTGATGGACCAACTCACGTTGACCATTGTTACGGACGGCTCCAACGCTGCGCTCATCGACAATTTGGCCCTGACACCCGCCGCCGCCTCTGTCGTACCCGAACCAGCCTCCCTCGCCATCTTCGGCATCGGTGCACTCGGCATGGTTGGAATGGGCGTACGACGCAAGCGGAAGTAGGCGTAACTCAATACGGCATCGTAAAACGATCGACGGCGAGTGAAAGCTCGCCGTTTTTTGTTTTGCTACACTCAAGAACAAGCGTGCGGTCGCGCCCCGTTCGGCACGCAGAGAGGGGCATGCTTGGGGCAACCGAGGCGTAGCTCTCGCCCTATTGTGTTCTTGACTTCTTTGAGCGGCATCGAGATGTTTGGGCGACTCCTTTTGAGTGGGGTGTTCCTGGCCGTAGTGCAAGGACGTTCCGTCGCTGCGATTGTTGCAGGCGACCTACAGATGCTCGGATTCATTTCCAACAGTGACTCGTTTGCATTCGTAAACTGGGTGGACGTGGAAGCGGGCGCGACCATCTTCTTCACAGACTCCGGCTTCTTTGACGACGGCACACTCCGTGATGCTGAGGACAATCTCTCTTGGACGGCAGCGTCGAATCTTGCTGCCGGAACCGTCGTGGTAATCACGAGTCTCCAAGGCCAAGGCATCAGTTTTGCCGACACTGGGGCAACAACAGGCCAGATTGAATTCAATCAGAGCGGTGATCAGATCTTCGCGGGAACAACGGCTTTTTCAAATTTCTCCAATTTGACGAAGCCCGGTGCGACGTACAACGGCCAATTACTTGCGGGCTTGGATTTCAGTGGCAACAATACAACGTGGGATTCCGACGCCACGAGTACGCTGACTTCCGCGCTGCCGATTATGCTGAGCGATGACTTGCTCAACATTGCGGTTCGGGGGACAACAGCCAGGCGTCAATACGCCGGTCCACGAATCGGATTCACGGCTGATGAATTCAAAGCACTCGTTGACAATCCTGCGAACTGGACCGCTAGCGACATCGATCTACTGGACTCTCTGATTTTGCGATCGCCGTACCGGAACCGGGCGTGCCAGTCTTTCTGACGTGCTGCGCGGCGGTTGCTTGGCTACGCCGTAGGAGGTTGCGGCATTATTGCCGCGAGAGGGCACGCCAGGGCACGCCAGGGCAACCTAGGTGTGGCCTCGATCTTTTCTCACTGGCCAACATTCGACATCACATCGTATTTCGCAACCGTCTGCACGATGCCGGCCGTTGGCGACGATGGCTTATCACCGACAAGAAGCACGCCGAAGCAATTGTCAGTAGCACGTGAAGCGAGCCAAGACGATGTTCTTGGCAGCGGTCGAAGACCGGCTATTGCGTGAGAGTCCGTTTGCTGGGCTCAAGGGTGGCAACGAAGCGAATCCCGATCGTCAATTCAACGTAACGCCCAAAATCACCAGTGACGTGCTCGAGGCGTGCCCCGATGACGATTGGCGTTTGCTGTTTGCTCTGCCGAGGTTCTGCGGGATGCGTTGCCCGGGCGAGGTTCTCAGC
>CAVYFC010000005.1:0-484056 GCA_963767665.1 Pirellulaceae bacterium | reverse complement strand
CCACTGGCCGTATTTCGCCCATTTCGCGGGCGGTCAGGTGCGCACCGTTGGGGATGTGGGTTCCCCTCGGCGTCATGTACCCAGTCGCCAACCTCACACCTATAGGATCCCGGATGCGCTGCTTCAGGTAATCCAGGGGCGTCTGCTGTCGCGTTGCCAGCTTCCGCTTCATGATTTCGCCCAGAACGTAATAGCAACTGGGGCCATACTGAAATGTCGCCCCGGCTCGCGGGCCGCCCACACCCTGATGGCGTGGTTATAAAGGTCCGACGCAGAGCGTTGGCCGATCGTGGCCCTAGAGGTTGACGACATCTTGCACAAGCCCGGCACTGAGGGTGAGTAGGTGGCGAAGCGTGATCCGACTCTTGCGTGGGTGGTCCTTCCATTTGGGCAGCGTCTTGTGGCAAGCTCGTCATACGATTCAATCAGTCCGTCCTCGATCATGGCGGCAATCACCGGCCCCCAGAACCCTTTGGTTGCGCTGTGCAGGTGGGTAGCCGTGTCCGGTCCGAAGCCGTTGTCGTAACGCTCGAACATACTCTTGCCGGCCACCATCACGAGAACCGCGCAACCGCCGTGTCTGGCCGAGTAATCGGCGGCCTGCTTAAAGTTCTCGCCGGTCGGCGCCGCGAGCGTCTGCGGCTGGTCGGTGGGGGTGGGGATCTCCGGTTCCATCGCCGAAGTGTGCGCTGCTAAGCCGAAAAGGAACAAACCAAGAGACGTGAATATCCGAAGCATCACGCGTCCGATTCGAGAATTCTCCATAGCGTTAAGCCCTTTCATTGTTCTCCTGGTGCACAGGCCACATATCGCTTATCAACGGTCTCCGACGACGGGCATTTCTCTATGGGGCACCGATTCGCCACGGTAAACCCATGCCGTGCCGAGGGAGCCTTTGAAATGCGAGCCGTTGTAGCCGCAGGCATACAGGATGTGCGATTCACTGGCGAAAGGCGATGGCTTGAAATCTCGTGCCAGAAAGAGGCGGGCATCGCTGTCAATCCGGTGCAGTGTGTAATGCGCCCGCCAATCTCGCAGAAGGAACCAAGCATCGTCTTTCAAACGATAGGAATCCGGGTCGCGTTTTGAAAGTTTCTTGCCGGGGACGGGATAGACGACTTGGAAACCGACGGGCCACAAGGCCGTGGCATCGGACGCAGTGTGGAAAGGTGTGAGGCGGTTGAAGGCAGATTCGGCGAAAATTACAGGCTCGCGAAGCCGTTGGCCGAGCCAAGGAAGCAAATCGAGTTCGGCTGTGTGGTCGTGGGCCTCGTCCGCAGTGGCCGGAACCCTCATCCGCCAGATTTTCATCTGGGTAGCGAGGACGAGCATCTCCTCTTCCGACCAACCGGTTAGGCTTTGCGGATTGGGGACAACTGTCAATCCGCGGACCTCTGCCCGCCTTCATCACCGACACCACGCGGGAATTGCAGCACTCTCACCCAGCGTGGCCGGGGGCCATCCACGCGGCGGAAGACGGAATCCACATCTGAGGCGAACAGCGCCCCGTTGACCGATGCCATGCCAAACCACTTGCTGGTGCCACGTCGGCCCTGCGCGGCGATTTCCGGCGTTGCGTTCCAACGGATGCGGCCGGGTGCATCCGGGTCGTAGCTGCCCGCGAAGATACCGAGGGGAGACGGATTGCGCCGACGAACAACAGGTCCGCCCCGGTGACGCTGTCTCGATGAAGCCAGACTTCGCGGACATTCGAGCCGGCGACTTTCGGCGTGGGCAAGTCCACGGTGAGCCAGCGGGCGGTTGCATCGTCGCGCACGCGCATTTGCAGCGGCATTTCGCCGCGTCGGCCAGCCAGACCCATCGTAAAGGCGACCAGGATCTCCTGCGGACCACCCTCGCTCGGCCGGCCATCACCGTCATTCTGAAAGCGAGCAGAAAACAACTGTCCAACCCGCGACGTGCCGGGACCGAAGTCGACCTCGAGCTTCCACCTCGCATCGGCGCTGGCCTTCGAGTAGATGTAGGAACTGTTGCCCGAGTACCTGTCGCGCTCGAACGATGTCGCCATACCGCAGAACAACTTGCCTCGATGCACGACAATCTGCATGGCGTTTACTGGCAGCGGACCGTCCTTGGTTTTCTCGGCATCAAACGTCAGCGACGGCTTCCATAGGAAAGTCTCCTCATAGTTTGGCGCGGCGGCGGAATCCTGCAAACCGCGAACTGAATCATGAAACCGCTCCATCGACAGCGTGACCTTGTCGCCCGGCTCGCCTATGGCACGGTTGAGCGATCCGTGGTTATGTTCCGGCGCCTCGACGAAGTCACAGCGCACGTCGGCGGCCTGGAGAGCCTTTTGGAAAGCGGTGGCCTGTTCGATCTTTTGCTCGCGATCGTCCGCTACGACCAGGAGAAACGGAGGAATATCTTTGCCTTCCGCGACGTGGTGCAAGGGCGAGACTTCTCGCCACCGGCGTTCGTCTTTGCCAAAGGCCTGGACGTAAGTGTCGTTCTCGGAGCCGTGCATCATGCGCGGCACATCAAGCGCTTGCGTGTCGAGTTCACCACGCTCTTGAGGATGGATAGGTCCGTGCCAGCGGCTTTCAAGAAACGTTCGTTCGTTGCCAGGATGGCGACATGATGCGCGACTTCCCGACTGGGGAGATGCGCACACTTGGACGTTCTTGCGGAAGCTCTACACGGTCACTCTTGAGTCCGGCACTTCATGGTATGAGCTTCCAACGGACTTCGAGCGGTTCGCCGACATTATCAGCGGGAGCACCAACAAGCACCCGCTGACGATCACAAACGAGATGGGGATCCGGCTACGAATCTCCAACGAAAATCTTCACGGCACGCCGGAATACGTTGCCGTCCGCACGATGCAGATTGACGGGGACACTCGATATGAACTTGGCGTTTATCCGGTGCCTGATAAGGCTTCGACTCTCGATGTTTGGTACGTGTTTGATCCTGGTGTTGTCACGACCGGCAAGCCCGAGCCGCTTGGGGGTGCGACTCATGGTGAGACCATCCTTGGTGCGTGCCTTGCCGCTGCAGAAGCCCAGCAGAACCCGGAGACCTTAGCCGGTGAGGGTGGCGTTCATTACCAATTGTTCCAACAGAACCTTGCGGCTTCGATTGCTGCGGATCGCGTGTTAGCGGGAACACTCTAATGTCATGGCCACTCGCTGAACTCCAGTATGGAAACTACCACTGGCTTCGTAAGGAAGTCGCGGCGGCTATGCCCGGCTTTCCCAAGGATGCCGCCTTGCTGGATCATGTGCAGCGATCGGTCATTGACTCGGTTATCGAGGGCGGCTTGTACCGGTTCTACTTCCCGCCGCCGGGAGAGTTCCAAATTGCCAACGCGACCGAAGCCCAGAAGGAGCGACTGAGGCGAGCCCCGCACGCTTGGAGTTTCCTGCAAGGCTACGCAAAGATCACACTCGCGTCCGGCGAGAGCGAGTACGACTTGCCAGAAGATTTCGCCAACTTCCTTGGTGAGCCGACCACCGAGCGTGGCGACGGAACCGGGCGGCTTGCCATCGCCCAGGAATCGCATCTTCGCCAGCTGATCGACTCCACTGGCGGAACGGGCGTGCCGAACTATGTCGCACGTCGCCAAGTCAGTGGCATGGGCACATCCAAGACCACGAACGTCCTTCTTGTCTATCCGGTCCCAACCGCTGTAGAGACGATCACGGTCCAGTACGGTGTTGTTCCTGATCGGCTGAGCAATGACAAACCTTGGCCGCTCGGCGGAACCGAGCACGCACAGACGATCCTCGCTTGCTGCCTTGCCGTCATGGAGGAACGTAGCGAGAACCCAACGGGCGCAGTTCAAGCAGCGAATCGGCCGAGGCCCTTGCGTCGTCCATCATGATCGACATGCAGTCGGCCGAAGCAACGGCGGCAGGTGTTTGGCCTGACGACGACAACGAACTCACAACGACCCGAGAGCACATCGAAAAACGAATCGGCATCCATCTTGGCTATGGTCCACACCGCAAGGCTTGGACGAATGCACAAATCCAAGAGATCAAGGAAATCTTCAAGGAAGGGATGCGGCTTTTGTGCAATCCGCCGGTCATCCCAGGCATGAAATACCCGCACCAATGGGGCTGGCTCAAACCGCTGGCGACGATCACAACGGCAGCGAACGACGGCGCTACGATCTGCCGGATGACTTCGCCTACATGGATGGACCACTCACGCTGGCACCGAGCGATTACATGCTCTATCCGGCGATTCAAATTGTCGGTGAACATCAAATCCGCCAGCGACCGTCAGGGCTTGCAGAGTACGGGGCGACCCATGCAAGCGGCGATTGCGTCAAAGCTGCCGCGTCTGCCGATGACGCGACGACCTACGAGCTTCTTTTGTGGCCCGTCCCTGACGGCGAGTACATCTTGCAATACCGCTATCGAATCAATCCTGAAATCATCGCAGTTTCGTAATGTCACGAGAAGTTCAGCAACAACGCATCGAGCAGTCTTGATGGCACGATCACGAGCGATGCAACCAGCCTTGACGTTCTCGACGCTTCGTCATTCCCCAGCACCGGGAATTTTCGGATCAAGATTGACGATGAGATCATGCTTGTCACCGGCGTGTCAACGAACACGCTGACGGTCACACGCGGCCAAGAGGGAACGACCGCAGCGGCACACTCAGACGGAACGCCAGTCACCGGGGCTCTGACCGCCCGGGCGCTGGCGCAGTTTGCGAGCGATATCGCGGTGACTTCCACGACGACCATCAACTATGGACCTGGGTTCACTCTGAGCGAAGGACCGATCGACGGCGTTCGCTCATGGTCTCACGGCCGAAACTCTGCCTACGCAGATGAAACGCTCTGGTCGGGCACCGAAGGAATCATCGATCCACCACGACCACGGAGAGGGAGGTTGAGTACCCTGACCATACGCTCAACACTTATGTCTACACGCTTAGTTCGTCCGGCGACAACACGATCACCGCCGGCTACGATATCGTCACTGGAACCTCTACCAGCAGATGTGGAATCTGCTTCCGCGACTTCGGCGGATCAAAAGTCCTTACGGCGATGATTCGCCGATCCATTTCCAGTGACTCGTTTGTACTTTGGCAGTTCGCCAATGAGAACGGTGTTGTTCCTACGCAGCACGACAGTGCATTAGCATTCTCCAATTCGTCCGTGATTTTCTTTCGGCTCTCGATGAGCGGCACCACAGCTACATTCAGCGTGAGCCTTGATAACTCTCGCTGGATTGTCGTCTGTTCCGCGACCGTGACGAGCTTCACGCCAGCTGAGGCGGGCTTCGTTTCTGGCGTCAACGCTTCGGGAACGATCGGGCTGGACATGACGTGCTTTATTGGAATGAGGCGTAATGTCCCAAAGGAGAGCCTTGCGACTAACTCAGTCACGTACCTCGTTGCCGATATCACATCATCAGCTACGACGTTTTACGTGCAAAGTGTCGACGAATTGCCGGAAGCCCCGTTTCGTGCCTCCGTCAATCAGCGAATTGGTTCTCGTCATCGCCAAGTCGTCGATTGACTCCACGCTCACGGTGCAGCGAGGAATCGAGGCAACGACAGCGGCAAGCCATTCGTATGGTGCCCCTGTTATCAACGTGATCACTCGCGAGGGCTTGCACCAGCTTGTTGCGGGAACATTTCCGCCAGCCAACTACGATCCCAATGACTTTGGAACTTGGTCGTGGGCGAACTCTGGCAGTGGTGGTGCAGTAACCGAGGGTACTGGCCTGATCTCGCTGCACGTACCATCCGGCCAAACCCACTCGGCCCACCAGATTGCCCGCGAGGCTGCGTTTTCAGGAGGCGGCTTTGAAGCTGGATTCAGGACGGTCAGTGCTAGCCTATCGAACCTGTGTGGAGTTGGCTGGCAAGATGGAACCGGAAAGGTGTTTTCCATCGAAGCCTATGGAGACCAGACGGGATACAACCTTACGGTCGAGTGCCACGAACAACCGGACTAACTGCGACATCATCGACGTACAGTAGTAGTCGCACCATTATCAGCAACGGCGTTGGACTATTCGCCAAGTTCACGATCAGTGATGGTGGAAGTTGCGGTTATACATTCTTGTAACGGATACCATTGGATCTACCTCGATTCGCGAACCGATGCGACATTGGTACCTGACAAAGTCCTTTTGATTGGTCGTGGTCGATCAACCGGAACGGGGCAATCCCTGACGCTTCTCTTTCACTTGAGGGGAACGTAATGCTCTCTTTGCTTGGAGGCGGTTCTGTAGGTTCCTTCGCCCTTGGCGTTGACAACAGCGTTGCAGCGAAGAGCCTCAGCTACAACACGATCACCACCGACCAATCGTGCCGCCTTTACCTGAAAGGCGACGACGAGACCGATTCAAGTCCCAACGCACTCAGCCCGGCTTGGACGGGAAGCGAGTCATATCAGACCACGGAAAAGAAGTGGGACTATGTGCAGTCCATCCAGGTTAGCAGCGGCGTATCGAACTATCTGACTGTTGACGACGACTCACTTGATTTCGAGGGCACACAGAACTTCACGCTCTGTGCGTTCGTCTATCCGCATACGTCTGTTGTCACGACGTACATTATCGGCGGTGCATCGGGTGGCGACGGCTACAACCTGGCTATCGACGGCTCGGGGTCTGCCGACAAGTTGCAGGCTTACACGGACGGAGCGTCCGCCTTCAAGAGCAGCACGTCAACCATTTCGACAGGGGCTTGGAAGCACCTTGGTGCAGCCTACAACGGCTCGGCATTGCAGCTTACATTGACGGGGCAACAGACGGTTCGGCACAAGCTACGAACGATCTGGATCTTTACACCGGAGCAAAGGCAATTGGTGCCGCGGCTACTGGTGGCGGCATCGGTAACGCTTATCTGAATGACGTTTGTATCTTCGCTCGGGAATTGTCCACCAGCGAAATGAGCGAGCTTACAAGCGGTCCAGAGCCGCTGTATCTTTACGGCACGCCACTGATCGGAGGCACATTCTCGGTTGGCGAGACACTTACTTGTGACGCGACCGCATCACTCTGGGACGATCGGGGAAACGGAACGTTCACCTACGTCTACCAATGGCAGAAAGATGGCGTTGACATTGGGTCCGCAACGAGCAGCGCCTACGAGCTTGTTTCCGGAGACACCGATGGTGAGATCACATGCCTTGTCACCGGATCGAATAGCGGAGGAGCCGACAGCACTCAGACTGTCCGCTCGCAGATTGCCGGACTCAAGCCGCTTTCCTTTGGTCGCGTGTCGATCACCGGAACAGCAAAGGTCGGTGAAACTGTCACGGTCGAAACAACTTACGCGACGTGGGACTCTTTCGGGCATGTCAACACGCTCTCGTATCAATGGAAGCGTGGCGGATCGAACATTTCCGGTGCAACGTCGGCGAGTTATGTCCTTCAAACTGCCGACGAAGATGCCGCAATCACATGCGTGGTATCCGCGACAACCGACAATGGCACTGACTCATCGCAAGACCTGACGACGCCAGCGATTTGCCCTGTCGGCATCAGCTACTACGAGTTGGTCGGTCAGAACGGGTACGACGAAGATGACAACATGACGGCAATCTGGCCGTTTACGGACAACGCGGCAAGCACCGCGATCGCTGACAGTTCGTCCAACTCAAATGATCTGACCTTGCAGGGCGGCGACAACACGGCGGACATTAGCGACACGGGAAACCGCTGGAACGCAACGTCACTGCACTTCGACGGGGCGACCGACTACGGCGACATCACGCTTGGAGGAACGACGGGCGAGTTCACATTCTCGTGCTGGGTCAACCTCGACGTAACAAGCGGCACGCAATACTTCATGGGCGTGCAGAACTCGACGCTAACCGGCGGTCGATACCTTCGCAACGTAGACTGGCACGGTAGAGTTCACCGTCATCGGAACCGAGACCGACACCCTCACGAGCACCGTATCGGCAAGTACGTGGACGCACTTCGTCGGGCGAAAGAACGACACGACTCAAACGATCGAGCTATTCAAGGACGGGGTCTCCGCTGGAAGCGTGAGCACAGCGGGCGTTTCGTACCTGACGGAACTCTCGAACTTCCGGGTAGGCGAGCCGGACGGCGACAACTACATTGACGGCTCGATGGGCGAGACGACCATCTGGGATCGGTCTCTTACTGACGACGAGATCACCGAGCTATTCGGGGGGCCAGAGCCGACGAACTCGGCAGTGCCAACGATCAGCGGAACCGAACAGCAGGGCGAAACGCTCACTTGCACCACCGGGACATGGGCTTCCATCAGCAATGGAACCCTTGCATACGCCTATCAGTGGTATCGTGCCGACGACAACCTTGGCACCAATGAGCAAGCAATCAGCGGTGCCACGGCAAGCGCTCACGCACTGACACGCTACGAAGCCGGCAAGCGAGTTCGCTGCAAGGTCCGGTCAAGTAATGACGGAGACCACGATCCTGGCGAGGACGCATACACCGCATACACCGGGATAGTTGCTGAGCTTTCGACAAGCCTTGCGGCCAACTGCGGCGACTTCACTTGCAGTCTGAGCGACGTAGGTGAGATCCAGAAATGCTTCAACTTGCTGTTCGGAGTTGATCAGCACTCGCCCGATCCCTACCTCAAGTTCCGCTTGAAGATGGACGACGACGCGGCTGACAGCGTTGTTGCTGACTCTGGCGAAGCTGGTCTCAACTTCACACTCAACGGCGGCGAGACGACAGCTATCAAGCAGCAGGGCAGCGGACAGTTCGGCTATGCCTTTTTGCTCAATGGTGCGGACGATTACCTAAACGCCGCCTTGAGCACCGGGGTGGAGCAGGAATTGACCTACGGTATCTGGATCAAGCCAGCGACCGTAACCGGCGGCGAAGATTACATCATGGGCACTCAGAACGGGACCAATGACGGTGCCCGCTACTTGAGGTATGACAACACCCAAATCGAAACCGACGCGATTGGCGACACGACCCAGAGCGTCAGTGTGGCGTCAACGGTAACGCTTAACACTTGGCAGCAGTACACCGTCCGGTTTGATGCTGACCTGCTTGAGTTGTTCAAGGATGGCACGCTCATCGGAAGCGAGGATGTTAGCGATGGGGCGTTTGCGGCGTCATTGTCAAACTTCACGATTGGTCGCAGGCCTGATTCGGCTTCCGGGTACTTCTCGGGGCAGATGGCTGAGGGGTGGTGTTTCTATCGCAAACTGACCGACGCGGAGATCGGGGAGGTTGTTGCTGGTCCTGAACCAATTTCGACGGTCGCACCAACTGTAAGCGGAACGGCGAAGCAAGGGTCAGACGCTTAGTTGCTCAACAGGCACCTGGGATTCCCAGGGCAATGGAACGATCACCTACACCTATCAGTGGACTCGCGACTACGAATGGATCAGTGGAGCAACGAGCAGCACCTATGCCGCGACGGTCGATGACGTTGACCACACGGTTCGCTGCATCGTTCGCAGGAACCAACAATGGCGGCTACGACAAGACGCAAGACATCAGTTCGTCTAATGGGCTTCTGATCGAAGCTGTAACATCGATTGTCGGCGACACCGGGTCCCTCACTTACACCGGCAACACGGCTGGCCTCAAGATCAAGCTCATTGCCGAGACGGGGACCTTCGCTGAATCTGGGTTCGCGGCGACATTCACAACCAAGCACCTGGTTAGCGTGGGGGCACGGTCGTTCACGTTCTACAACGCGAGTTTCATGATTGCGGTCAAGTTGATCGCTGAGACGGGGGTCTACACGGCAACTGCAAATGACGCGACGTTCAAGACAGGCTGTATTCAGACCAGGGGCACGTACACGCTCACGGGCAAGAATGCGAGCTTCGCCATCGGCGCCCGAACACGATCTTAGCCAACACGGGCAACTACCTTTTTGC
Source organism: Pirellulaceae bacterium (assembly GCA_963767665.1). Lineage (GTDB taxonomy): Bacteria > Planctomycetota > Planctomycetia > Pirellulales > Pirellulaceae > Rubripirellula. Next base: position 474,215 of record CAVYFC010000005.1, on the reverse strand, counting down.
GGGGAACGAGGCGAATCTTCGCTGCAAGTTGGCCGGGTTAGTGGGGAGCGTTACGGCGACCGGGGTGAATTCTGTGTTCAGGCAGTCCGTCGCTGCGTCCCTTGGCAGCTACGCGCTCAATGGCCAGGAATGAATTTTCGGTGGTGAGTTTGCTTGGCCGAGCCCGGTATTTTTAATCTCGCCGGTGGACCCGTTGGGAATGCGTCGTCAAGTGGCAGTTTCTACTACCTGATTTTCGCAGGCGGATAACCATGGCGTCGTTCAATAAATTCAACTCCTTCGTGGAGGCATTGGCCGAAGGCAAGCACAACCTTGGTTCCGACACGCTCAAGATCATGTTGTCGAACACGGCACCGTCCGCGTCCAACACAATCAAGTCTGACATTACCGAGATTGCTGCGGGCAACGGCTACACCGCTGGCGGAACGGCGGTAACGGTCACTGCCTCGGCTCAGACCGGCGGGACTTACAAGCTGGTAGGGAATGATGTGACGTTCACAGCATCGGGTGGCGACATCGCTACGTTCCGATACGTCATTCTCTACAACGACACCGCCACGAACGATGAATTGATTGGCTACTGGGACTACGGGGCAACCGTGGACATCACCAGCGGCAACTCGTTCGATGTTGACCTTGATCAAGCCAACGGCATCTTGACCCTTACCTAATTGCGTGACAGTTTGTCCTGTGTCTGAGGTGTGCATTGTTCAAGAACGTCGCCGGTCAGAAATACCGAGTCTTTGCGTTCAACCGGAGCAGCAGTACGCCGGTGGAGGGTGATGCTGCGAACATCACCGCCAAGATCAGCAAAGACTACGGCACTGCGGTCACGATCACGGACACCAACCCAACCGAAACCGAGGACGGGTACTACCTGTTCGATCTGTCTCAGGAAGAAACGAACTGCGACAACCTCGCGATCTACCCCGAGAGTTCAACCGATGACGTTCAGGTGATTGGGATTCCGCCGAGCTCGAACACGCGACTCGACGATGACCGCGGTTTCCTTGTGAACTTCGCCATTAAGTACGCGGACAACTCCTATCGTCCCGTACTGCGAAGTGATCATCACTCTGAGCAATACCAGCAACGCGACGGACGTGTATCGCAAGGGGCGAGCGGACGAACTTGGCAAGATCGACATGCACCTGCCGGAAGGGCGTACTACATGTGGCGTCGAAAGCCGGGTTCGACATTCACGGATCCAGCATCCGTAACCGTTGCTTCAAATGGGAGCGTGGGATCGCATGACTGATGTAATTGGCGGTTCAAAGACCACGCTCGATGCCCTCGTGGGTACGGGCGGTTCATGCTCGGACAATCCTTGAGGCCTGCCTTGTAAGTGCCGATCGGATGCGTGGTGTCCAAGGTCTGCATGAAGCATTGTTCCTGGAAGCACTGATTGCGAGTGTCCGACACGATCAGATGGTTAGCTCGCCGGACACACTCGGATACAACCGAGACCGAAGCGACTCCCAAGGACGCGGTTGGGATCATCACGACTTCACGAATACTGGCGTCACCTACAACGGATAGTCAACCATGGCCAATGAAGCAGTCGCAAGCGTATCTCTAGCCTACAGCAAGGGTGGACGCAGCGAATCCGTCTCATACCAGAACCTCACAAGCGACGTTGCCGGTGAACAATACCTAAAAACGACGCTGATCGTTGGCACTGGCGGTGCCTCGCTTGAGCTTGGTGGTGTCGCCGCACTTGGCGGTCTGATTGTCGGCAAGGTGATCTCTTCGGCCGGGACGGTGACGTTTTACATCAGCGGCGAGACTGACTTCCTGACCTACAACGCTGGCGATCCGTTCGTGCTTCGTTTCGCCGCTGGTGCATCCGTGCTGGTGAAAGCCGATCTGCAGGTCGCGAGATCGAGTACCTAATGTTGGAGGCGTAAGCCTTGCCACTCAGGGATATGCCGATTCTGTTCCCACTTCGGGGCGTGGATGAGTCCTTGCCCTACAGTGGCGGCGTGCCGGATGTCACTCCTTACGCCTCGAATGTCTTTCCAAAGGATCGAGCGAATCTCGCATCCGTGGCGGCTCTCGCAAGGGGCTGGCAAAGCGTTTCGCCACGCTGCTGGAAGGGGACCCACGCTTCTTGCTCGGGGTCCAGCGGATCACCAGCAGCTTTGACGAGCCCTACGAGTTCCTTGGTCATTGGCACCGCAGACGAATATCTATGTCTCCGCTGCCGTGCGAAACGCGGGACCGCCGGTCAGCTATACCGAGTCGATTGCCGCACTCACCGGCGAGATCATGGACGAAAACGGACTCGACATCCTCGACGAAAACGACGACGCGATTCAAAGCGATGATTTCGTACTAAGTTCCACCCAGTTCGATGGCACTGTTACCCAGTACCAGGGAAGGGTTCTTTTCACCCAGAACGGCCAAGAGATTGCCGCCGGTAGCGGATACGTTTCCAGCGGCGTGCTTCGAGCACCGGAAGGTATCGACTTCTCAGCGCTGGATATCAACAAAGATGACCACATCATCAACATCATTGGGGTCGGCGGCGATGCTGTGACAGCTTCGTACAAGATCCTGCAAATCCAGTCTGACGAACTGATCTTGAACCGATCGACGACCGGCACTGGCGATGTCACCTACAAGGTGGTCGCTGCTCCGATCTTCCTCAATCCCGAGACTCAGGAAACGGAGATCCTCGAGCCAACTGCGGGCACAGTCCCAACTGGCTCGGTGCCGATCACTTCCTACCGCGACCGGCTGGTTTGGGCGTTGGATCGTGTTTGGTACATGAGTCGCGGTTGGATACCCAGGCGACTACGATTACTCGGCGGACGTTGGCGATGGTGGACGGGCGGTTGCGGGGGTCAATAGCGATGCGGGCCAACCGGGCGACCCAATCACCGCACTGTTCCGGTCGGATATGACTATTGATCATGTTTGGCGAGCAGTCAACGTGGATCCTTCGTGGAGACCCGGCGTTCGGCGGGCAACTCTACAACCTGAGCCGGACCGTTGGATGCGTTGGTCCCGAAGCGTGGTGCCATGGTGCCAATGGCGAGGTCTACTTTCTGAGCAAAGACGGCATCTACGTGACCGACGCATGGCACAGTCCCCGCCACTGAGCTTGAGCGATGAGCGAATGCCGCGAGAACTCAAGGAGCGTGACGCGGAGAACTACGACGTGTCCCTCGCCTACGACATGAAGGACAACGCGGTTGTCATCTTCATCACTCCACAGGACGGATCGGCCGGGACGCATTGGTGGTTCGATCCTGACGACGAGCAGCTTTTGGAAGTTTGCGTACTCCGACGATGACAAACAGCCGGTCGCCGCAATCTCGTTCTCGGGATCACCGACCCGCCAAAGGTCAATCACCGTCTTTGCCGAGATGGCTATGTTCGCGAGATCGACGGCACAACGACGACGCAGACCTGATCACGTCCAAGGTCGTCATTGGCCCGATTCCGCTTGCTGAGACAATCGCCTCAGAAGGGATTCTCGCACAACTTCAAGCCGAACTCGGGACGGAGAGCGGGACGGTCGCGATGGAAGTGTATTCCGGCGACTCTGCCGAACAGGTCGCCGCAGATGCAATCGCAGGCACATCGCCGAAGTTCACTCGAACAATCACTGCAGGACGCAGCAACACGATCCGCCCAAGGATTCGCGGAGTCTATGCCTGCATCGTCCTGACAAGCACGGCGGAATGGTCGAGCGAAGTGATGCTATCCACGCTCGCCACGACGGGACGGAGGCGCCAGTAATGCCAGTTGAAAAGAAGTCCTTTCGGGCACCAACGACCGGCGATCCGCGAGAGGTCGAGCTTGCCTTCCAGCGTCTCGACTCCAAGATCATTGAAACAGTTGACTCACTCGATGAGACGATCACAGCAAAGGCGGCACAAGTCGATGAAGAGCTGCGCCACCATTGTTGACGTGACATCGCAGGTTGAAACCAACACCGCAGGTATTGCAACGCTACAGACAACAGTATCGTCGCACACTACGTCGATTTCGTCCCTCGCCACGTCGATTTCATCGCTAACCACATTGGTCGCCGGAAAGGTGCCGAAGACGGCCGTTGGTTCTTTGTCCGGGCTCAATGGCGAACAGGTTCTCGGGGACCAGGGGCTTGGCTCTACGCTCGTGACTTATGACGGTTTTGATACTTTCATCAAGCCTGACCTCAACACGATCTTTTCGGCCATCAACGACGATATCGAAACGCTAGCGGCAAAGATCGACGCAATCGCAGCAATCATCACTGGATAAACCTCATGCCACAGTTCGGCGACTACCCATCCGTTGTGACGCTCAATCTCTCTGACTCCATGCTGGTTCTACAGACCGGCTCGGTGAAGCAGGCGTCCCTTGATGACCTTGAGACCCTGATCGGCGACTCTTCGCGGTGGGTTGTTGTCGAAAGCAGCAAGTACACCAGCACCCGGCGAGTGATACTTCGATCACCATGAGCGACACAAGCAGCTCAAAGCTGGCCTGCCGATTCGTGTGACTCAGGGCGGTACGACGTACTACCTGATCGTTTCAAGCGTGACCACGAACACGTCAATCACGGTCAATGGCGTGGCTCTCGGGGCAACGGCAATCACACAGCTTGAGGTAGGGAAGCCCGAGCAAGTGATTGAAATTCGGCTCTTTGTTTCCAGCACCTACGCGAACGGTATCCACGAGCTCGCTCCTGGCGACAGACAACAAAGAATTGATTCGCTGGCGAATGGGCAAGGCATACTTGGTTCAGGCGTCCTTCGCACACACTGTTGCCGACTCAACCTCTGGCCCCCGGATGCAAGCCCTGATCGCGGGCAGTGGCGTTGTGGCTGACAACACGCTTTCGGGTGTGAATGTGACATCCGCGTCGACATGGTACGACTCAACGAGCGTCCAGAGTGCAAACTACGACATTTCCAGGGGCGAGGCGATTGAACTGCAGGTCGCCGTCGCTGGTGGGACTGGCAATTGTCAGAACTTGAATGCATCACTAACGTTCATCCTTGAATAGCCGGGAATGCTAATTCTGTTTTCGAGTCGCTATTTTGCAACCGCTTCCATAAATTAGCGGTTGTTTGATGACACATTGTCCTGCTTAGGGGTCGTTCCATGAGTTTCGGTTCCAGCAACTTCTTCTCTGGGTCTCTTCTTGGCGGCGGCTCGTATGTCACGCCTACCGTCTATGGCTCGGTTGGCCGTGGAGGCATTGGTATTCAGCCCGGTTTACGTCCCCCGGCACCGAAGGTTCTGGTTCGACCAACAAGCCAGTCGGCAAGCGTTTCTGTCAGTCAGCAGCAATTCAGCCCCGAAATGAAGGCGTTGGCTGACAAACAGTTCAATGAGGGGATCGGCTACGCCAATTCGATGCGAAGCCAGCTTGCTGGTCTGTCTGATGCCAGAGTCAATGAACTGCGAAGCGGCTACCAACAGCAACTTCGATGCTCGCAGGGACTGGCGACTACGACCGACAGCGAATCAATCGAGACTTTGCGGGCAGGCGGGCTCGGTCGGTGCCCAGCTGGCGGGAACCGGGCTCTACAACTCAACCGTCCAAGGCACGATGAAGCAGGGGGTCGAACGAAACCGGCAAGAGGCACTTGGCCAGCTAGCCGAAGCACTGCGCCAGCAGCAGCTTGACGCCCTGATGGGAATGACCTCGGGGATCGACAGTGCGAGATCGGACAACATCGCGGCTCAGTCGAGCATGGCAAAGTCACTGGCTGACCTGTACGCAGAGAAGGCAAGCACACTGCCAACACTGCAATCGTCGATGTCGCGGTCGCAGAACGCCAGTTACAACTAAAGGACATCGCATAGATGGCACGACAATCGAGCGGAAACCAGTATCGCGGGACGGTTCCGCGAACGCTGGCTGCGGGACTACGCACCCGCATGAAGGATGCGAACGGCATTTCTCGACTTATTGACAAGGATGACGAAGACACCTTCCTCGAGAACAAGCAGATCGAGCTTGGCCGGCGAGCTCATCGGCAGCACGGATTCAGCGCCACGATGGCGAATGCCGCGAGCATCGCACAGCAGAACCTTACTCGTCAGCAACAGGCACGCGAGAATCAGCGAAGAAGCGATCGAGAATTGCGAAAGCTCGGTACTCGATGAACGCAAGGAAGAAAATGACTTCGCTCTTGAACGCGGAAAGCTGAAACTTGAACGGGCGAACTTCCGCGCTGGCGTCAGGAGCGACCAAGCCGACCAGCAGTTATCCGCTCGCGACCAGCAGTTGCATGAGAACGATTCGGCACGCAAACGCTCTCTACAGTCGCCAGCAGGATTTCCGTGAATCCGAACCGATCGACAGGTCGGCGGCGGATCTTCTCGCACTGGGCCGGAACATGCAACTCAACGGCGAGGGGCAGAAGGCATTTGCGAACCTTGCCGCACAGTATCGCGGTATCCAGTCACAGCGGCTTCGCCTTCGCCCGAAGCAGTACCAGGAAATGATGGGCAATTGGCTCAATAACTTTGAGCAGTCCCAGCTCGGGCAGTACAAGCTTGTCGAGCCAACACTTGATGAACAGCTTGGGTTCAGGATGAAGGACCTTGGCAACGGCATGGCCATCTTCCAGAAGCCCGACGGCAGTTTCGACGTAAAGTCGATCGCTGCAAAAGACACTGGCGGTATGCCAGCAGGTGTTGAGGGCATTTCAAACGCTCGACTCACGCCGCCGAATATCACTATGCAGAGGTTGGCCCTCGGGGACACAAAGGCAGAACATTACCGATCGGAGAAGTACCAGGATCAGGCACTCGCAAACCTTGAGGCACGCCACAACGCGAAGCACGGGAACAGCGAGAATCCGCCTGCGTTTGTTCCAGACCCTGATGCAATCACCGACGAAGTGAAGAACATCGTTCAGGAACAGTATCGCCAACAACAGCGATTGCTTGGCATTCCAACTGACCCGACTGGTCAGCTTTCGCCGAGCGAAATCCTTTCATCGCAAATGGCACCATCACCGTACCTCTCGCCCGAGCAGATTGCTGAGATCCGGGCTGCGGCGGACGCAGAGCCACCGAGCCCGAGCGATTTGCCGCGTCAGTCTGCACAAACCGCGGCACCGGAACAGCCGCAGGTCGATGTGAACGCACTCTTGGCGAAAGCCTATCAAGGGCTCACGACGAAGCTACAAGCACTTGAACGACCGAGCCGGGCCAACCTCAAGAACCCATCGAACATCGGGAAGCTCAAGGCAGCACTCAATGAGAGCGACCGGAAGGAAGTGCCGATCGCTGGCATGTTCCCAGAGCACGCCGTACTGAGTCTCTATCAGTTGGGCGACAAAGACCCAATCGAAACGCTTGCCGGCGCTGCCGCCGACGCGATCAAAAAGGGCACCGAACACTTCTCGACGCTTTCCAGGATGGAGCAAGCACAGCACCAGATCGAAGGCACTCCGGTCATTCCGATGGACATGGTCAAGAAGATGCCAAAGAAGAATCATACCAGTGTTGTTCTTCGATGAAAAGATGAACCTCTACCGCCGCGACACGATGGAGGAAGATCGTGTCGAGAAAGAGCCAAAGCAAAAGCAATTCATGACGCGGCGTTTATGTGGGGTCCGTTCTAAAGGACGGTTTGATGTCCGATGGATTTCGTTACTTACTCGCTCGGACGACGATCAGAATTCAAGCGAGCACAGATGGCTAACGCTGCTATGCTTCGACTTGCGAGGGATGAAGTAGCCGACGAGTCAACGCCCGAGATGCTTCACAAGCAATGGGCCAGTGGCGTTGCAGCACAGTTTGAGGGTCTGGGTGGTCGCGTTACTGATGCTCTTGGAATCACCGATGAAGCTGCCGATACAGCGAATCGCGTTGATCAGGCGCGGCAGGCCGCTGCCTACGAGACGTACCCGGAGGGCTTTGGGGGCCGAGTCGGTAAGGCGGCGATGGGTGCAGCGACAACGACTACCAGCATGTATGGAAGCGGTGCCGTTGGCGGTCTCAAGGGTATGGTTGGTGCGTTCGCTGCACAGGCCGGTAATCAAGCATACACCGAGGCGATTGACGCGGGCCTGGATGAGACGTCTGCACTCGCCTATGCGGGGCGAGCGGCGGCAATCGAAGCCGGGATCACTTCCGCGTTCTCCGCTGTTGGTGCAGGCGGTGCCGAGAGCATCATCACTGGCGTTCGCCAAGGAGCGATCAAACAGGCGACAAAGGCAAGACTGAAAGATGCGTTGCTCCAAGCTGGCAAGGATGTTTCAGCAGAGCTCGCCGAAAGTTGACGATCGAGGCACTAGCGAACGTTGATCGTGCGATGAGCGGGGTGGACCCCACGGCCGGCGAGTGGGCGAACCAGCTTGATACAGCAATCGACACGACGCTTCAAACACTCATGACGATGGGTGCCGTCAAAGGCGTCCAGTCGATCGGCAATCGGCTCGGTGCGCCGTACCAGACACCCGAGCAGGTCGCACCGCACGAGACCAACCCAGACGGCACGGTTCCAATCACCGAAACGTCCGTTGACATTCCGGCAGGGCAATTGCAGACGGCTGACGCTGAAGCTGTGTCGGTCACTCCCGAACAGCAAGCCGAGACACCGGACGTTGTCACAACGCCGGCCGAGGACGGCAAGAAGGACGATGAGGACGAAGAACCACCCGAGCCATTCAGTAGTTACGCGCAACCAGCTGAGGGCGATGCCGCTGACCAAGGTTGGTACACACCAACCGGCGGCATCGAGTTCGTCGACGGAGAGGAAGTGCTTGCCCACAACCCAACGACGAATCAGGTTGTCACGGTTGCTGAGGACGGCAAGCAGAGCGTTCGCGACCTGGCGCCGGACGAGACCTACAACGACACCAGCGCTCAGACCGACAATTCGACGGACAACCAGGCGGAAGAAGCCGGCCATTCCCCGAGCCAAACAAGCCACGCTGGCGACCAACCTTCAAAGACCTGAACGCTGTCACTGCACCTGGGGCAACGAAAGCCGACTTCCAGAAGTGGGCAGCGAAGCAGGCGTCGAACTTCCCTCGCCACGGATCGCCCCGGTCGACCGTGATGCGGCGACGGACGGCTTTCGTGCAGGCGAGTCGTACGACATCGAACTCGAAGAGGCGACCCGTCACGGTTGTGTTTCAGCCCAGGCGTGGCGACAGCCCAACTGGATCGTGGAGCATCATCGAACGCGAGCCTGCGACTGACGCCAAGCCCGTAGACACAAGCAGCAGCCGCCCAACGATGGCGGACTACCGTGGCGACATCAGCTACGGCACCATGACTTCCGCATTCCGCGAGGGCGATGTCCCAACCAACAACGCCGGCCGCAATGCCACGACACCGTTCTCCAAAGGTGGATGTATCCACGCCGGGCAAGGCGAAGAACACGATGAGCGAGTGGATGGCTGGCTGCGCGGCGAAGCGATCGCGGAAGCCAAACAGCGTGGCGACGACGTCAATCTACAACAGTTCGAGGGTCTCGACCCCAAAAGCCTGACGCCATCTGACCGCAACTCGATTGAGTCGTACCTGTTCGATCCTGCCGGCAATCAGGCAGTTCCAAGGTCTCCACTCAAGGGCATCGGCGCGAAGAAGGCCGAGCAGGCGGCGGCGGAAGCCCAGGAACGCATGAAGCAACCGATGCACGATTCTCGCAAGAGAGGCGAATCGGAGAATCAGTACCAAGAGCGTCTCGCGGCGGAAGGGTGGACGCGGTTCGCAGATGGCGGAGTGACGCAGACAAAATCACCCGACCTTGAACTTCGTGACAACATCGCAGAAATAGGCCGCTCAAGGGAGAAGGTCTTAAGAAGGGGGATCGGGTCACGGTCGCTGACCAGTGGCACAAGATCGGCGGCGTCGTGCAGGGCGATGTAGGTGAGTCATACGCTGATGTTCTGCTTGACAATGGAAAGCGAATGTTTGCTGGCGGGTCGCAGATCCACTTGACCGACATCGCAACGGCCACAGAGACCAAGAGCGAGCCCGAGCAAAAACGGACACCCGCCGAGGTTCCCGAACAGGAAATGATTGACGCCATCATGGAGGCGTTGACCAATGACTCGGCCAAGTCGGAACCAAAGCCGAAGAAGAAGATCGGCGAGAGCATCAAGGAGAAGAAAGCACAGGCACGCAAGGAAGCCGATGACCTTTGGGCACAAGTCAAGGCAGAGCTTGAAGGCAAGGCGATGCTCGGCGTGGATCCCAAGGTTGGTGTCCTGATTGCAGGGCCACTGTCGCAGAGGTAAAAGCCGACACGCTCACATTTGCGGATTTCGTGCACAACATCACCGAGCGTCTTGGCCGCTCCATTGTCGAGAAGTACGCCACGGAGTTTGAAACCGCGTGGTCAACCGTCCGTGAGAAGTTCAATTTCGAAGGCATGGAGGAAGCTGGAAAGGTTAACGACACACTTGGAGCGAAGACCGAAACCAAACCAAAGGCGTCCATTGCATCGAACAAGATTGAACTAAACGCCGCCGTGTCTACTTCCGAAGCGATCGCTGAGTTCCTTGTCGGTGGTGGGCAAGTCAGTAACATCAACCAGCTTCGCAGCGCGATTGCCAAGCACACTGGCAAGGAGATCAAGCCGGGCACGGTTCAGGCCAAGGAAGCGGACGAGATCGCCGAGGTTGGCGTTGTCATGGCCGCACGCAAGATGATCCAGGACGGCGAAAGTCGCGGCATGACCAACCGGGAGGTTTTCGACTCTCTCATTGATCTCTACCAGCGACAGCCGAACCTTGCTGTTCGCGACAGTATTTCCATGCGTCAGCAGGCATACAGCACGCCGGTCCCGCTTGCCTATCTGGTGGCGGTTGAGGCGAGGGTCACCCCTGATGACTTGGTCTACGATCCGACCGCTGGCAATGGTGCCCTGCTGGTCGCGGCGGACAAGCGGATCGCCAACGAGTTGAATGAGCGGCGGGCGGAAGCCTTACGGTCTCAAGGGATCGAGACGACAACGGAGGATGCGACCGAGTTTACTCCGAAGCAGAAGTTTACCGTCCTGGCGGCAAACCCACCCTTCGGCAAGGACCCCGACAACCCGAAGAAAACCTGGGTTGTTGACGGGCGTACGGTCGGGGAGATCGACCACGCAACGGTGCTCCGGGCGCTCGGTGAACTGCCTGAGGACGGGCGGGCGGTTCTGATCATCGGCAGCAAGGGGTTCGAGCAATCAAAACCCAAGGAGGACGCGAAGCGAGCCGGTGCTTACAGCAGTCAAAAGAGCTTCTATGACAAACTGTATCGAAAGTACAACGTGACTGATCACTACACGGTCGATGGCGGCCTGTATTCAAAGCAAGGAGCCAAGTTCCCGATCGACGTGCTTGTGATTGACGGCAAGGGAGAATCAGCCCGACCGCTGCCGTATGACTTCATCAATAATGGGCTACCGCAAGTATTCACTTCGTGGAAGGACTTAGGTGATGCCAGAATCGACCGACTGGACGTTCGGGGGCCAGAGGCTAGCAGCACAGATCGGAAAGGGGATAGTGATTCCATTGAAACCGGGCGAAACGCAAGTGACCTGGGACCAGGTGCTCGGGAGACTGCTGCGACGACTGAACTGGATGGAGAGAACAAATCCCAGAGCCAGGGAAATCTACGAGCGGGAATGGGAGATGAGGATGGGCGAGCCGCCGACGCTCGGGGAGGAACTGGCGGAACACGCGATGTCTCACCAGTTCCAGGAAATGCTGATGTCAGCGGGGCTCGATCCAAGGGAGTTCCCAAAGACAATAAGGCCGAGCGAGGAAGCAGCCCAGCAGATCGACCTCAACAGGGAAGTGATGCAGTTCCTGGCCGAAGTGAGCTAGACGCTTCCGACTTCCAAGCAAAGTACGAACCGGCGAGCGGCCTGCCGCAGTGTTCATACGCTGGTACCGAGAAACCACCGCGACGCGGTCGGCAAGCTGGAGGAATTGCAGGATCGATTTGCGACCTGGATGCTTTTGTCGCCAAGGAACCGGAATCATCAGTGACGAGATCACAGACCTGTTCTAGCCGAGCAGGTTGACGCTCTCGCGATGGCGATGGCGAGCCACAAGGACGGAAAGGGCTTCGTCAATGGCGACATGACTGGCGTGGGCAAGGGACGCTTTGCCGCTGGCATGATCGAATACGCCCGGCGGCAGGGACTGGTTCCTGTGTTCCTCACCGAGAAGCCGAGCTTGTTCGCCGACATGATGCGGGACCTTACTGACATCAATCGCAACAACAGCGAGCAGCAGCCATTCCACCCGCTGATCACCAACGATCTGACGGGCGACAACAAAATCGACCTTCACGCACAAACGCCGTTCACTGACCGGATCGTGGTGCAGGGCGGAAAGGTTGCCGAGCGGATTGCCACCGAAGCACTGGTGTCGTTCCGCAAGGACGGGAAATTGCTTGCGAGAACGTTAGCAAGAAAGCAGACCTGCCGACGCAGCTTGACGCGATCTTCAGTTCATACTCGCAGTTGCAGACGACCAAGGGCGGCAAGGAAACCTGGCGGCATGACTTCTTTCGCGACGTCGCCCCCAGTGCATTCTTCATCCTGGACGAGTCGCACAATGCTGGAGGCGTGCGAAGCCGCTGGACTTTAGCGGTGAGGAGGTGAAGCAAGACGGTCTTCCAATGAGCGAGTTCATTCGTGAACTTCTGCCAATGGCAAAGGGGACCGTGTTTGCATCGGCGACAATTCGCCAAGCGACCGGAAGTGATGTCACTCTACGCCAACACCGGCATCGGTGACGCACTCCATGACATGGACTCGCTCGAAGCGATGCTGAAAAAGGGCGGTGTGCCCATGCAGCAAGTCTTGTCGGAAATGATGGTAGAGGACGGCCGCTACCTGCGCAGCGAGAAATCGTACAAGGGCGTCACCATGCAACCAGACGTGGTTGAGGTTGACGGTGCGATGCTTGACGAAGTCTCGGGAATCTTCCGCTCAATCCAAGACTTCGACATTATCAAGAACGCGGCGATTGCTAAGAAAGACCGCGACGGACACTCGATGATCGACCGGATCGTATCTGGTGGTGGAAAACTGGGCGATGATAACGCGATCGGCAAGAGAGGCGTTGACTCCACGACCTTTTCAAGCAAGTTATGGAACCTCGTTGATCAGTTGCTGCTGTTGTCGAAGGCGGACAAGGTTGCCGGCGAGGCGATCGAAGCAATCAAGCGTGGCGAAAAGCCCGTCATCGCCGTTGACAAGACGATGGAAGCCAGCCTGAAGCAGTTCCTTGAGGACAATCCTGCGTTCGACGGCGAGCCGATCAACTACAACATGAAAACGCTCTACCGCAACTATCTTGAGCGGACGCGTGAGTTGTTGATCAAGCACGACAAGAACGATCCCGCTTCCTGGGAGCGAATCTATCTGACCGATGATCAGATCGGTGAAACGGCGTCGAGCTTACAAGCTGCCCTGGAAATGATTGACAATATGAAAGCCGATCTTCCGTCGTCGCCAATTGACTTGATCAGGACTCGGATCGAAGAGGCTGGATATTCGGTCGCGGAGATCACCGGGCGAAAGTATGCCATCGACTACAGCGGAGAATGCCGCGACTCGGATTCCGTCCAGACAGCGAAACCGGGAACGAAGGCAAGTTGGCGACGGTCAACGCCTTCAATGCTGGCAATTTGGATGTGATCATTCTAAATAGATCGGGCTCGACTGGATTGAGCCTACATGCTTCTGAGAAGTTCACCGACCAGCGGCGGCGGCACATGATCATCGCCGAGGCAAGCAAGAACATCGACACCTTCATGCAGACGCTTGGGCGAATCCATCGAACCGGGCAAGTAACCGAGCTTCCCGGTCAACCGAAGGGATCGAATCTCCCGATTTTCTCGCTGCTGATGACCAACGCGCCGGCTGAGATCCGCGTTGCTTCGGTTCTCGCAAAGAAGCTGGCGAGCCTCAACGCGAACGTGACCGCATCGGCCAAGGGAGACGTGTCGTTCGATGTGCCAGACGTGATCAACGAAGTTGGTGACGTTGTGGTTTTCGAACACATGATGTCGGAAATGATGAACGAAAACGACTTGTTCACCAAGCTGGACGTCAAGGAGCCAGAGGGCGAGGGAGTATCAATGGACTTTGCCAAAAAGGTGACTGGTCGCGTGGCACTGCTTCCACTGGAAGAGCAGCACGCTTTCTGGGACGACGTAACGCGAAAGTATGACGAGAGGATCAACGAGCTTGATCGAACCAACAGCAACCCGCTATTGGCGAGCACACTGGATCTTGATGCGGTCGTCGAGGAATCAGTCAAGATTTTTGAGGGCGAGGAAAGCGACAACCCGTTCGCACAGCCGGCGTACCTTGAGACAGCTGACGTCCGCAAGAAGATTGACTTGATGAGCCCGGCGGACATTGACTCCGAGATCAAGGAATCGCTCGGAGAAAAGACACCAGGCAATTGGTCCGCCGACTCGATCAACGAAATCGAGAAGATGCGGAATGACTACATTGCGGAACGCAAGCCAAAGCTGAAAGAGGCGACGGCAGCGAAGATGGAGGAAAGTACGCACGATCGTATGCGTGCCATCACCGCGGCTCATCGTTCCGTTCTTTCCTGGTCGTGTTGTGTCTGTCATCGACAACTCGCCGACCGCTGCGGTCCCTGCCTCTGAAGGTGTCGTGCTTTCGATCAAGAAAGCCGGGCGAACCAAAGACCCGACCGCCCTTGGTGCGTGGGAGATCACCGTAGCCGTCAAGGATTCTCGCCGGAAGATCCGCGTCCCGCTTACGAAGCTGGGTGCCAAGACCGGGATTGGCATGTACGGCACGCCACACCAGAGCCTTGATGCGATCAAAACTGAGTTTGAGGATGAATCAACCGAAGGTCGAGAAAAGCGATACATCGGCACCGGTAACATTCTTGCCGCCTTCGAGGAATTGAAGGACGGGCATATCGTGTTCTTCACCGACCGAAACGGCGGGACACGTCTCGGCGTGCTCATGCCACGATCGTTCAACCCGACGCGATGGCAGAACGCTCGCCCGGTCGTCATCACCAAGCCTGACGAAGCGATCCGCTTCATGGAGCAGGGCGGGATGCTCACTTCGCCGGACAAGGCAATTCAGATCGGTATCTTCGGCGAGTCGCTTGTTCTGCGTTCACCAAAGAGCCGACAGCGTTCCGGCCAGTACACCACCAACGCTGATCTTCTCCAGGCGTCCGGCACGGTGTTTGTCACCAAGGGACAGCTTGCCGAAATGGTTGTTCCTCCGTCAAAGCAGAGGGCAACCCTGGAAACGCTCTTGAGCATGACTGGGATGCAGACTGTGTTGGAGAAGGATAAAGACCTTGCACGTCGGATCATTGGCGGCGAACTCTCCATGCGTCGCGCCAAGTACAGCATCGGCAACAAAGCCAAGCCGTCCAAGCCGGAGGTGTCGCGGCGGAATATGCGTCCCACGCCTGCCGCCGTATTCAAGAAGAAGGACATCGTCTCTACCCGAGATCTTGTCTACACCTTCGGAAAACTGTTCCGCGTTCCGATTCGTCGCGGCAATTTCGGCCAGCGTGCCTATGGCATCTACAAGGTTCACCCAGAAGTCGTGCGTATGGCCCGCGACATTCCAAACGATGTGGCAGTCGCGATGCACGAGATCGGGCATCACATCGACAAGAAGTCCGGCGCCGTCACTCGAGCTCCCGAGCACATCAAAGCAATGCTTGAGGACCTTGATGGGTACTCTGGCAAAGGACTGGACTACGAAGGGTTCGCCGAGCTAGTCCGCATGTACGTGACTCTGCCCGAGGCACTTGATACGCATCCGTCACTCGTTGACTGGCTGGAGAATCAATGGGCGACCGACACCCAGATGAATATGGAGTTGTTCGCGAAACTCAAAACCGCTCGCGAGTTAGCGGGACGTTACGCAGACCAATCGGCTTTCGAGCGTGCCCACTCAGCGATCAGCAACGCCTATCGCCCAGCGGAGAACCTGGCACAGAGCAAGCGAGAGTCGATCCTTGAGGCGATCCACAACCAGACAAGCGAGTTCATGATCAACTGGGTTGACCGCTTCCACGGTCTCCGTGTCCTTCAGGAGAAGGCCGAGCAACGAGGCTACGACTACAGCCAGACGGGGAGTGCTTATGAATTTGCCCAGGCGTCGAACCGTGCGGCACTGTCACATGCAGAGCGTGCGTACAAGGACGGCGTCCATACGATCACGTCGCCACGCCGTCGGTTGCTGACTCAGGATGGTGGTATCCGTAGCATCCAAAACGACCTGACGAAATTCGAGTTTGACAAGCTGGGTGCGTACCTGCACGCCAAGATCACGCTGTTTGATAGGGGTCATAACACGGGACTGGATCCTCAGGACGCCCAGATCATCGTTGACGAAATTGAGACAGATCCGAAGTTGTTCACCAAGTTCGGAACGCACCGGGCTCGGCTTCAATGAGTTCAACAACGACACTTCTTGATATGGCTCGCGACTCCTGGCGTATTCACCGGAAGTGAATTCCGGGCGATGAAGGAAGCATACGGGCAGGACGGCGAGCAGTACGGTCCCGCTCCATCGAGTTCGCAGGCGTGGTGGGGGAATCTTCGGCAATGCATCAAAGCGAATCACCGTTCCGAAAGCGGTCTATCGCAAGACCAAGAAAGGCAGTGACGATCCTATCATCCACCCGTTCCATGCCACGCTTGATCGTGCCGTTCGGTTCTTAGATGCGGCAGCGAAACAGCAGTTGGTGGCAAAGATCATCCACGAAGCTGAAGGCGTGGACGGTCTCGGAGAGCTGGTCGAGCGGATCCCGGCGTCAACGAAGCCGGTCACGTTCACGGTCGAACAGATCGTGAAGAAGTTGATCGCTGACGGGTTCATCACCGCCGATCGTGCGAGCGCGATCAGGATCGCGGAAAAGATCCGTGCTGGCATCGCAGTTCCCGACGCCGACTCCGATTTCCTCGTCAATCACTTTAACGCAAGCAACGTTGAAGAAGCCTTGGGCAAGCGCCGACGATGGAAACGCTCTACACCATCTGGAAGCCGGACTGGCCGTATTCCGAAAGCGACGGGAGCATAATGCGAATCATGTGCGGCGAAGAGGTTCAATATTACCGCATCGATGAGGCGATTGGGTTTGCGATCAATCAAATGTCCCCGATGTCACGAGACCTGTTCACTCGGTACTTCGCGTCAGCCTCGCGAATGATGAAAACCGGGGCGACAGCGATCAACACCGCTTTCGGTATGCGTCAAATCGTGATGGACACAATGACTTCGGCCTTCCAGTCGAGGGAAATGTCACTTGGGGACCATCTGACACTCAAGCCAGTGCGAAACACCGCAAAGGCCTTAGCTGGTCTCAGCGAGAAGCGAAAGGGGATCATCCAAAAGCTGTATGAGGAATACGGCGGGACGCTTACCCATGAACTCAAGATGGACGAGCGCTCGAAGAAGAAGTTTGTCGAAAAGGGACTGGACCGATCGCTCGCGGAAGCGTTGATCGAGGACATCAAATCAAGTCCAGTACGAACGATCGGCGGCATCCCCTTCTCGATGCTCAACTTCGTTGTCGATCACGTGTCGAACGTCGTGGCGGCTGGTGACCTCGGGCCGCGTCTAGCCGAGTTCGAAGGGGCACTGAAAAACTACGGATACGAAGTCCGCGACAACAGGATCTTTGACACAAGCACCGGAAAGTACGCGATGCCTCCGCGTCACGTCCTCATCCGTGCGGTCAATGCCGCGAGCGACGTAACGTATAACTTCCGCCGAATGGGACGGAAGGGAATGACACTCGAAGTCTACATGCCGTTCTTCAATGCTGCGGTTCAGTCCACCGAAAAGCAGTTGCGGACGATTGGCGGCATGGCCATGCCAAGCAAAATCACCGGCGGTCTTGAGCCGCTATCTGCTAACAAGGGCAAGGTTGCTGGGCGTGATTACAGCCCATCCAGGCGCTCGCACAGCGATTGCTCTTTACCACGCTTGCATCGTCGACAGCACTCATTGCCTACCTCTATGGCGACGACGATGAAGACGCAAGCAAGGAACAAGCATTTGGCAAGTACCGCGGGCTCAACTTCGACTTTGACAAGGACGGAGCGACAGACCTGTACCTTCCGTACTCTCGTGAATGGGCTTTCATTGGCGGATTGACGGTTGCCACCCTGGAAGCACTCAATGACGATGAGAAAAAGAACCTGGTCGAGTATGCGTCCCCATTCTCGGAAGTCATGTCCGAGGAAGTACAGATGCGCATGCCGATCGGGCTATCTGGCCCGCTCGCTGCAATCGCCGGAACTGCCACAAACAGAGACCCTTTCTTCGGAAACGAAATCGAGCCGGAATGGATGGCTCAAAAGGGGAATCCCGAAGGTCAAGCGTGGCGATGAGCGGACACACGGTATGTCCAACTTGATCGCCGAGGTCGGACACAGGGTCAACGGTCTCGTTCCACAAGTGATTCACGATATCATCGGCAACGCATCGGGCGAGTTCTTCAGTCCGCGCAAATCGATTTCGTCATGAAATCGATGACTGGCGGTGCCTATGACCGGATCATGGATTCCGCCGAGCTGATCGCGGCCGGGCAAACGAAACCAACAGACCTCCCTTTCGTCAGTGGAGTCTTCATCAATCGCCATCAAAGGAAGTCCATCGGTGATTTCTACGACAGGTTACGCGAACTTGAAAAGCTGAAGTCATACGCCGAGTACGACATGGCAACGATGTCCGGTGCCGAAGCGATGGAACTCAACTCACTCAACGACTACCAATCCCTGATGTCTGACTTCCACGCCGCCCAACGAGGTCTGGACGATCGAGACGCAATCACTGCTGGCAATCGCCTGATTGTCGGTCTCGCCCGTGAAGCACTCGGGAAAGAGCCGATGGAAGCGAACCCGAGCCCGTTCACGGTTCCGAGGCGAAAGTGGCCCGCTCACCTGAAGGAGAAGAGGCCGGGCAACGACACGCGGTCCGTCTACGAGGAAGCCGAGCACTTCATTCAGAAGAAGATCGACCTGCTCAATGGCGTCCGAAGGCCACAGAGCGGCAGCGACCTGGAGCAAAGGACGGCGAGGTACGAAGAACGTGCCAGAGAGGCGAAGAACTGGCTCAGCGCCATAAGAATCTCCCGATGGTCCAAGAAGTCACCGAACGTGGAAAAGTATCACAGCGGGTCAACCGCTCGCTGACCGAGCGAAAAGCGGGCTATGCCACGCGATCGCCAAGCCTGTAGATTGTTACATGACAGTTTGTCAGCGAAATACACGTACATCAGGAGAAATCATGTCCCACGCAGTGTCGAGCCCGAAGCCAAAGGAAGTAACGGAGGAAAGTGCACAAGCATCCGAGCCCAAGTTTGATGCGGTAATCCCCTGGGAGTCCGCCCTTGAACTCGTGTCGATCGTCCGCAGCGGGCAGTTGGTCGAGAAACGCATCCGCGGATTCAGCTTGCGTCCTGGGTTTCCGGCTGTACTGCAACTGCGATCGGCGAGCGACAGGAACCGGCGCCCGGTGACGATGTTGTTGTGCAGTCCGAGGACATCGCAACGTTAATCCATCAGGCACAGGGTTACGACCTTATCACCTGCTGCGACAAGATCGAGGCGATGGCTTCGGGGACAACGCAACAGCCCTGCTCAACCCGGCATTGATCGCGTTGATCATCCAGATCATCAAGCTGATTTCTGAACTGAAAGGTTAACGCACCCGTGCGTGTCCCGTCGTCTGGGAACTGCTTGCTTTCCTTTCCCGGGCGGCGGGATTCTTTCTTGATTACCGAGACCACGCCATGCACCATGATCCGCACGTAGGACTCCCGCCTGACCTGATCGTGAATGATTGCGTCCTGGCCCTCGCTCCAAACAATCTGTGGCACCTTCCGCGAGAGAAATGGGATCGTGTCTGGGATCGTGTCACCGGCAAGGGCGTGAAGATCGCAATCCTGGATACCGGGTGCAATGACCACGAGGACTTGCCAGAGCCGATCGCGACGGAGTCGTTCATTAAGGGGCAGACCTGGCGGGACGGAAACGGGCACGGAACTCACTGTGCGGGAACCGCTCTTGGTCGCCATGGCGTTGGCGTTGCCCCCGAAGCTGAGTTGATTGTGGGTAAGGTACTGAGCAATCGAGGCAGCGGTTCATCGAGCGGAATCGCCGAAGGGATTCGCTGGGCAGTCGATCAGGGCGCCGACATCATCTCCATGTCGCTCGGAGGCGGATCGAGCTATGCGTCGACGAATGAAAACGTCGACTACGCCTTCTCAAAGGGGTGCTTTGTTAATGCGGCTGCCGGCAACAGCGGCTACAGCGGAAGAAACACGATTGGATGGCCCGCAAAGCACATGGGGTGCATCTGCTGTGGCGCCATGCGCGAGGACGGCAGGATTGCATCGTTCTCAAGCGGCGGGCGAGAACTGGACTGGGCTAATCCAGGTCAGAACATCATCAGCGCATCGTACAAAGGCGGGTATGTCTCAATGTCGGGCACGTCGATGGCAACGCCCTTCGGAAGCGGTGTGCTCGCCTTGATCACCGAATTGATGCGGCGTGAAGGCATGCCGCAAATCACAACCATCGACGCCGTCAGAGAGTTCTTTTCGCGTATATGTGAGGATCGCGGAGAGAAAGGTGACGACGCAAGTTTTGGTCGCGGTGTTCCCGTCGCCGACGAGATCATCAGACTTCTAATCAATGACGACTTGGAGTTCATCTAATGCGTGAGTTTCTATCGGTCCTGGTATTCCTGTTCGTCCTTTTCGATGTCCTCTTTGGGGCGGACGCACGGATCAATCGGACCAGACGAAACGCCCACCGGTGCCATGTTCGTCCTTGATTCGACTGAATCAGTTGGCGACGCAAAACTTTGGATCGCACCGGCAATTGTTGGCGAGAACAACATCCAGTGCGGCGGCAAGTTTGCCACGGCAATCAGTAAGCCGGGCACCTACGAGTTCATTCTTGTGGTTTCCGACAAAGAGCCTAGCATCAGCTACGCGAGACATACCGTTGTCGTGACAGCGGTCAACGTTCCCGACGTGCCTACGCAACCCGATCCCCGGCCCGATCCAAAGCCTGACCAGCCATCCTTTGAAGCTGTCGGCAAAGCATCCAGGGATGCGGCGACGTCCACCAGGGACGGTCCCACCATTTCTCACATGATTAACTCGCTTGAACTTGCTGTGCCCAAGCTGACAACCAAGAGCTTGATTGACGCACAGAAGTCGGTCAGCTACGTCGTTGAGCGCGTGCTATTAAACGGACAGGCGAATCGCGAGACTCTGACTGGCTCTCCTGGAGGAAGCAGGTCAACGCGGCTATCGAGGATGCAGGCTGCAGGATTCCGTGCCCAGTACGCGGAAGCGATCAGTGCAGCGATCGATGGTCTCAAGGGTGCGTCCTAGGCGCTGAGCACGAACAGTCCTACGCTGTACTTCTACTCGTCGCCCGGCTGCGCGGTTGCAGCAAATGGGAGCAACTGGTAATGCCAACCCTGATTTCCAGGGGAGTCAGGGTCGAGAAGGTGACCAGCGGGCATAACGAGCCACTTGTCCCCACGTTCGAGGGTGATGGCAAGCGTTTTGTTGGTTTCATGTCCATTGAGTCCTACGAGCACACGTTTTGTCATGGAGCATAGAGTTGGATTGGCTGGAACAGCAGGACGACACGCTGCTCAGAAATTGGCTCCGACGGACAAAGACACCCATGATCGCCATCATGCCGGGCGGCGAGATTCTTTGGTGCAATTCTTCGTTCGAGGATCTGCTTGGATACACCAACGTCGAGCTGATCGGGAAGATGACCTGGCGTGACATTACCAAGGGTGGAACCGACCTAGCCGCAGACATTGCCCTTTCGACCGACATCGAGACTGGGATTCGCACCGAGTATCAGCTCAACAAGTTCTACACGGCCAAGAATGGTCAGGCGATTCGTGTGGTGATCGACGTTCTTCGATACCCGAGGGACGGCGAATTCAAGTGCTGCCTCGTATCGGTGATCCCAACAGACAAGGGAGTGGAGTTCGCACTTGGGCAGCTTTCGGAGATCCATGCCTTGATGCTCGAAATGCTCGGCACGCAGGCCAAGGGGGACCGGATCGACGCTTTCTTTCGGTTTGTCAACGAAAAACCCTACGTGGGCTACCCGATTATCCTGTTCTTTGCCGTTTTGTTGTTCGGATCCAGGGTCGTCGAGCTTGTCAGGGATGTGTTACCAGACGGACTTCCAGCTCCTTGACACAGCATGGCCGATCCTTAAATTCACAGTTACAGGACACAATGTCATGTATTGGGAGTTGGAGTGATGAAACAGGGCTCGTCTGAATGGCGAATGGCTCGCGTTGGACGTCTGACGGGAAGTGAACTGCAAAAGGTCATTACCGGCGGCAAAACCGCTGAAACTTACATGACCGATCTGATCGGCGAGACGCTGACACAACAGCCCGCCGACGAAATTTCAAGCAAGTACCTGGACTGGGGAAACACGTACGAGCCGGCCGCCAGGGCGCTTTACGCCTGGCAGTACGCTGACGACCCCGAACGTTCCGAAGTCACGCAAGTTGGGTTCGCCATCCACCCGGAGTACGACCGTGTCGGGTGCTCACCTGACTCGCTTGTTGGAAAAGCTGGGATTCTTGAGATCAAATGCCCCTACACGCCAAAGAATCACCTGAGGACGCTCATGACGGGAAAGGTCCCCATTGAATACGTCGCTCAGGTGCAGGGCAATCTATGGATCACGGAGCGAGAGTGGTGCGACTTCGTTTCGTACCACCCGCTGTTTCCCGACAACATGCAACTCAGCGTGGTCACGGTCGGGCGGAACGAGGAATACATCGACTCGCTCGAACGGAAGGTGCGTGCCTTCCTCAAGGACCTCGAGCGCAAGCTAGTTGACTTGAAGGAGCGCTGCAATGACGAGCGGTAAGCCAATCGACAATATGCAGATTTGGAACGAAGAGTGTACCACGCCGTCCGAGTGGACAAAGTCAGTTGGTCGTCGCGGCGGATTCACCGGCGTTGACGCGCAGTACCAACTCAAAGCGCGCAACCGAACGATGGGGAACCTACGGCGAAGATTGGGGAATCAACATTCAGAGCGTCGAGTTTGTAACGCTTGGCGGCGGTGACATCATTGCCTGGATGCAGGCGAAGTTCTTCTATCCGAGCATCGTCGATGAAGAGCGTATTGAGTTCGACATGATCAACGACATGCTTCTCAAGCCGGACGACAATATCGCAAAGAAGCTGCTCACAAGCCTGCGAAGCAAAGCACTCAGCTGCCTTGGTTTTTCGAGTGACGTGTACGAGGGGCTCTACGATGACGATCAGTACCTTGCAGATGAAGAAGTTCGCAAGAACCCAGATGCATACATCGGAAAGTTCGAGAAAGCTATCCGCGAAGCGAGGACGGTAGCAGCACTGAGCAAGCTACGCAAACGCCTTGAGGTCATGCACGAGCAAAAAACGATCAAGGACAAGCACCTTGCCTACCTGCTCAATGTCATGGCTGAATGTGAAAAAAGACTCGCTATTCCGTGACGTATTGTCATGATTAAACGCGGGGAGGTGTCCGCGGGCGAGGAAGGTGACTCTCAAAAAGCCCTCGTTCAATCGGTGATCGGAAGGTACTCGCCGAACCTCTGAGCCTCCCCGCATCCATTCAATTTCGCTTCGTCTCTTTGGAAAGCATTATGAGAGTACTGAATCTTCGCGTTCGTCACATTCTCGGTCTTAAGGAATTGGACCTGGATATGGGGGGCAACAATCTGATTTTGGTCGGCGGCAAGAACGGACAAGGAAAGTCCAGCTTGCTCAGGGCGTTGCTGATGGCACTGTGTGGCAAACGCGGCATGGAGTGGCCCGCGAAAGCAATTCATGACGGCGAAGATGAGGGTGAAGTTGTCGTAACCTTGAGTGGCGACGATTCATTCGGCGAGGACCGAGAGCTAAAGGTGCACCTTGAGATCAAGCAGAAGCGATCTGGCGAGATCGACAAGATCACGATCTACGATTCGGCCGGTGAACCAAGCCCAAACCCTCGAACCCTTCTCTCAGACTTGTATCACACGCGGGCTTTCGATCCTCTGGCTTTCGAGAGGATGAAGCCCACCGAACAACGCGACATGATTGCCCGGCTTGTCGGTATCGACCTTGATGCGGACCGCAAGCTGTACGCGGACAAGTTCGAGGAACGCAAGGTCGTCAACCGTGACGTGGTTCGGCTTGAGGGTGCCCTGAAGTCAATGCCGGTTCATGAGGATGCCCCGGACGCACAGATCGACACGCTCGAGCTAATGAGCCAGCTCGACACGCTTCGAAAGGAGAACTTGAGAATCGAGGCTCAACAGGCTCGGGTGGTTGAAGTCGCAAATCGCCAGCAGGAGGCAATCTCGCGGATCACCAGGCTGGAGGAACAACTTGCCGTGGCAAAAGAGACCTACGAGAAGGCTACGCGAGATTGCGGCGAGGCAAAGAAAGCTCTCGACGAAATGGGTGAGCCAAAGGATGACAAGTCGATCATGGACAAGATCGGCAACGCCAGCGAATTGAACAAGAAACACACGGACAACCAAGCCGCCGCCAAGACAAAGGCCGACCTCGATTCAGTCAAGGCCCAGTCTGACGCACTGACAGACGAACTTGAACAGATCAAGAAGGACGCGGAAGCCAAGCTGTCAGCGGTGGCATTCCCAGTTCCCGGCATGTCGCTCGACAAAGAAGGCGTGCTGCTCAATGGACGAGCGTTCTCGGACAACTCTCGGGCGGAACGTATCAAGGCGAGTGCATTGGTCGGCATCGCGCTCAATCCCACCCTCAAGCTGATGGTCTGCGAGGACGGTAGCGACCTGGATGAAGAGTCACTGGAAGCCCTGGACCAGATCCTCAGGGAAGGAGGTTTCCAGGCGATCGTCGAATTGGTGACGCGCGGCAAGGACGACGAGGATCGCTGTGCTGTGATCATCGAGGCGGGAGAGGCCAAGTGACCGAGCTCACGTCTTCGGTGAAGGCTCACCCAGCTTGCGACATACTCCCGATGATGACCGACACTGAGTTCGCGGAACTCAAGGCGGACATCGAGGCGAACGGTCTGCAGGAACCGGTGGTGTTCCTTATGGATCTGTTACTTGACGGTCGCAACCGCTGGCTAGCGTGCGAGGCCCTCGGCATCAAGCCGAAGCGGACCGTGCTCAAGGAAGTCGATGTCCCGAGCCCGGTGCAGTGGGTCCTGAGTCGGAACGTGAATCGACGTCACCTGTCTTCCTCCCAGCGTTCCGTTGTCGCGGCCAAGGCCATGCCGATGGTAGAGGGGGAAGCGAGGCGGCGAAAAATCGAAGGCAATCGGGCTGGCGGTCGGAAGTCAAAGCGTGGTTCGGCGACCAAAAGCACCGCAAAAAACGAGAACACGAAGTTGGTGGCAAAAGTGCCACCAACTTTTTCGGTAAAGGCTGATCTTTCCGTCACAACGCCCGAGAAGAAACCGAGGGAACCAAAGACACGCGATGTCGTCGCCAAAGCAGTTGGCGTCTCTGGAAGGAGTGTCCAAAAGGCCAAAGTTGTTATTGAGGGCGGCAGCAAGGACCTGGTCGCGTCCGTGGAGAGCGGCGAACTCACGGTGAGCCTTGCACAAAAGCTGGTGAAGTCCGGTGCCAGTAAGCCACGCCAAAACAAGCTGCTTGAGAAGGGCGTCGCGGCAATCAAGGAGTACGTTGCCAACCGGGATGAGTCCGATCCGCTTCACCACGAGCGGTTGGGCTGGAAGCTGGTAATCGCTTACGTGGACAAGGCGGTTAACGCCCTGGATGACTACAACAAGCTGGTCCCGAATCGCGGCCTTCACATGCCGCTCGTCCGGTCGCTCCAAGACGTTGCCACGAAGATTGAGAACGAATGGAGGTTCGACCGATGACACTCCCTTCGCTCTACACGCACCAGGAAGAACATCTCGACAAGATTCGCACTGCCATCGCTCGCGACCGTGCAGTGATTGCTTGTGCTCCACCCGGGGCCGGAAAAACGCGACTCGCCAAGTGGATGCTTGGTTCTTACGCGAGCAAGGAAAAGACGGATCGGCAAAGCGGATATGCCGTATTTGCTGTCCATCGCCGTGGTCTGGTTGACAACGCCACGTTCAGCTTCATGGAGTCGCCTGCACTCACCCACGGGGTGATCATGAGCGGTCGCGAGTGCTACGGCGGGCGTAGTGTCCAGGTTGCTTCGATCGACACATTGCTTTCATGGTTCTGCGAAGGCGGCGCGTACGCAAGCGAGCAGACGTACGACCTGATTGTGTTTGATGAATGCCACAGCCATCACACCAAGCTGGTTGCCTTCCTCAATGCGCACAACGTCAAGCGTACAGAAAAGGGACTTGACCCGCCTTTCGTACTCGGACTCTCGGCCACACCAGAGGCAAAGGGGCTTGGCGATCTATACATGCAGATCGTGAAAGGACCAACAACCGAGTGGCTGATCGAAAGTGGATTCCTGAGCCCGTTTAGGTACTTCCGGGCGACCGAGGGCGACCTTGGCAAGCTAGTTAAGCGTGGCGATGAGTTCACAGTGGACTCCTTTCGGAAGCGTTCAAGAACCTGTCAGGGAGCCTTTACCGAGATTGGAAGCAATCTCGCCGATGGAAGGGCGACAGTCGGATTCTTCCCACGTTTGACTCATGGGCGAGAGGCGATGGAAGAACTGTCTTCGCATGGACTTCGAGTCGCGTATGTGGACGGCACGACCAAAGACGACGAACGCCGCCAGATTTTCGCTGACCTAAACAACGGGCACATCGACTATCTCTGCAATGTCGGCGTGGTCGAACGTGGCACCGACATTCCTCGTGTTGCGTGTGTGCAGGTCTGCACTGCCGTTGGGTCGATCGCCCGATGGCGACAGATGATCGGACGCGGATCACGGAAGCATCCGGCAAAGACAGACTGCATCGTTCTCGATCACGGCGGCAACATCCAGCGTGGCCTCGGCTTTTTTGAGGATGACGTTGAGTGGTCTCTGGATTGGACAAGCCGGTCGGCAAAGACACACGAAGCACGGTCGACGATGGAATGTCCAAAGTGCTCTGCCGTCTACCGCGGTGGGAAGTGCATGAACTGCGGATACGAACCCACCAGGAAGGAGCGTAAGTCTCAAGGACTCGCGTTCGACGGAAGCAAACTTAAGGAGATCAAACCACGAACAGGAAAGACAAGGGAAAAGTCGATGCAGTCTTGCGAGCAGATTCTTGTCAGCTCGCTATTCACCGCTGGCAAAACCGGCAAAACCTTTCGACAGGCTCTCGCATTGGCTTACCGAACCGCGGAGAAGCAGGGCACTCAGTTTCGCGTTCCGAGGAACTTCACCATCGCCGGTCGGACTTTTCAGCCCATCCCAAGAGGGCATCGCGACCAGAACCGCAAGATATCCGAAACCTACCCGTTCACGGTCGGAGCCTGGAGGCAAGGCGACAATCAATACATGGTGCGTCACGAGGCCACCGCATGAAGTCCGATCGCATATGCGACAAACACCGTCGCGATCTTGAGTTGTTGTTGATCGGTGCGGCCCTCGCTCCTGAGTCCCGCGAGACAACACTTGCCTTGGTGAGTAGTGGATTCCTAAGCAGGGAGGCCGATGCACTGCTGTCGGCGATGCGTGAAGGCAACTCCACAGAGCCATTGCTCGAATGGCTGAGAGAACGCGGAGCCGGGCCAACGCGAGGCGGGACCGCGATCGACGCTATCTACGCACGGCTCACGCTCGAGAACGCCAAGGTGTCACTCAATCGAATCGCGATCGAGATCCAGAACACGGCGAAGTTAGGGACAGTCAGTCAGCTGGTCCAGGCACTTGAGCGATCGCTTGAAGTGGCGAAGGGAATCGAAGGAATCGAAGAATGACGCAGCGAATCAAGATCACGCTCGAACTTCCACCATACAAGCTGTCACCAAACGCACGGACACACTGGCGCGAGAGAAGCAAGCTGGTACAGAACTATCGCGATGAGGCACGCCAAGAGGCAATGGCAGCGGCTCACGAGCAGGGAATCGATTCACCGTTCGCGCTGCCGGTGGTTCACATCGCGTATTTCAACAAGCGTGACGTGAAGCCTGACGGTGACAACATTCTCGCCTCTCTCAAGAGTGCCTTTGATGGATTCTCCGATGCCGGAATTTGGTCAGACGATCGGCTCTGCTTCTACTTCCCGATCCAACGAGAGCAAGACAAAGACAGCCCACGGGTGGAAGTCACGATCTACGAGGATCTTCCGCCCGACTACGACGAAATCCTGCGAGATTATGAGGTCTCGCCTTTAGTTCCTCCTTTTGCAAAGAATTCGATGCCGAGCTTCAACCAAGTAACCGTCGTGGGCAACATCACCCGCGACATTGACCTTCGCTACACCCAGGGCGGTACTGCCGTCACCGAGATCGGCATTGCGATAAACGAGCGGGTGAAGCGTGGTGAAGAGTGGGTCGATGAAGCAGTGTTCGTTGATGCAACGCTTTGGGGTCGTCTCGCAGAGAACGCGAGCGAGTACCTGGAGAAAGGCTCGCCGGTCCTTGTCTCGGGTCGACTCAAGCTCGACCAGTGGGAGCAGAACGGCCAGAAGCGGAGCAAGCTGGGGATCGTTGCTGATAAGGTTCAGTTCCTCGGCGGCAACAACGGCAGCGGAAGCCGTGGCGGCGGACGCTCACAGGGACACCAACAGAATCAGCCGGGTCCACAGGGACGCCCCGAGGGACACAACGCCTATGGCAGCAGCCAGGGGCAGCAACCGACGAGCTACAACGATCCCGATATCCCGTTCTAGTGAAACGCTCTCGCCTACGCAGGCAGGGCGTCAAACATCAAAAGAGGGCAAGGGAATCGAGACCGATCCGTGATGCACTGATCGCGGAAGCTGGCTCTTGCATGATCTGCGGTGCTTCGGAGAAGAAGCCGAGGCATCGCGTCACGGAACTGAATCAACTCTGTTGCCATGAAATTGCCAACGGTCCATGTCGCCAGAAGGCACTGGACAAGCCGTACGCGATCTTAGTGCTGTGCTGGCATTGCAACGGCTCGGAAGTCACGGACAAGACTCAATGGCCCGAGGCGAGGCAACTTGCGGTCTTGCTGCATTGCACACCACATCACTACGACCTGGCAGCCTACAACCATCTTGTAAATCCAAGGGCTCCCAGGCGGATCGAGCAGCACGAGGTTGACGCTTTTCGGGATTGAGTTTCGCGACCAGTATGGGGACCATGCGTCACTGAACTCCCCCGACAAGGAACTCCGCATATGCCTGGACATAACGCCGCCACCAATCTCTCGAACGCCGACAAAGCCATCGCCGATCCCGGTGCAAGCGGCACGATCAACGTCGATCGGTGCCCATGCGTTGTTGACGTTGTGACGGCTGCCGCTGAGGGCCGCACGCTTGCCGCTCCAATGAAGTCCGGTCTGATCGTGACGGTCGGACTCAAGTCGGACGGCGGCGACCTTACCCTAACCGTTACCGGGGGGATGAATCAGTCCGGCAACTCGTCTGCCGTTGCCGCCGACGCGGGTGACGCCCTCACGCTGGTGTCGATTGCGGTCGGCACCGGGTTCAAGTGGCGAGTGCTTGCCAACGACGGATTCTCGCTGTCGTAGCAGCCCCCTCAGAAATAGCTGACGAATTGTCTGGAAATGGTGCAAGCACGTCGCCATTTCGGTCGATTTACCTAAAAATCCACTCGCAGCAGGATTTGGTGCTTGATTGTCACCTAACCTGCTGCTTTTGTTGATAGGTGTATCGATCTGAAGGCAGGGACGGGCAGGCTAACTTGGGTGAGTTTTCTTCATGGCACGACCAACCTTTGAGTGGACCTTCGGTTACGCGGATATAGCGAAGCTCTGCGGCATTTCTTCCAATGCCGTCAGCAAGGCGGTTTCACGCGGAAACCTTGTCCCTGATGATCTTCTTTCCGTAGCTACTTTTCTCGCGGCTCATGGCCGCGAGGAAGTGCGACTGGAAATCGTGACTGCCTTTGCTCGAATGGGCAACTATCAGTACCAGGGCAGACCCGCATCGGCACTGACGACCAAGAAGAAGGCAACTAAACGACGCGAATGACAAATTCGCAAAGGTGAGGTTTGGGGTCGCCGAACGGAATCATCTCGGCAATCTCACCGTGCTGACCAACGGCAAGTCTTATTGTGTCGACAACCGCATGAGCAATCCCAGGGTTGATCAGAATCGCGGACACCAGTCCAACATTGTGTTCAACGGTCACGGTCAACTCACTATTCCTTTGCCCCGGCTCGCGTCCGACTGTTATCTCCAAG
Source organism: Pirellulaceae bacterium (assembly GCA_963767665.1). Taxonomy (GTDB): domain Bacteria; phylum Planctomycetota; class Planctomycetia; order Pirellulales; family Pirellulaceae; genus Rubripirellula. The sequence continues at coordinate 443,964 of CAVYFC010000005.1, read as the reverse complement.
TCGTCGACGGAATTCCCTAATTCTCGAATCATACACAATCTCTCCAAGTGTAAACGCGGTTTCGCGATCGCCCGATTCTAGTCCCAGATTGTCTCGTCAATACTTGATAATCCTTTACTCGTGAAAATATGGTTAAGAGCCATGCAGACCTACGTTGCTACCCACGGTCACGATTGTCGGTTCCTTACTATTTCGTCCACGAGTGAAGGCGTTGACGAGGCCGACGTGATTGGATCCCTCCCCTGGACGCACATTGACGAACAGGACCGCGAGCGGAACATGGGCCAGTTTCGAACCATCTACAAAGCAGGGGTGAAGACCCACTCATACGGAACGTTCTTCCGTAACGGTGAGATCTACTACTACACCAATCTGCACTGGGTCGGTGCCAAGGAGGTTGCGTGTATCAACATCACTCATGAGTTCTCTGGTCTCGTACGCGATCTGTCCCGGCGTGAAATGCAAGTGATGCTTACAATGGGGCGCGGCACGAGCACAAAGGAAATCGCCAAGCTGCTCGGGATCAAGCCACAAACCGTGCATGTACATCAGCACTCGATGCGTGGAAAACTGGGGATACCCAGCATTGAAAAGCTGGTTCTATTCTCTCAGTGCTTTGCCACGGCTTGCGGTTGTACGCACACCGATCCACTGCCACGCTACTAATTGCGACACTGACACCAAATTGACACCAGCAACGTCGTCTGACACCGTTTTATGTAGTAAGATGACTGTCTGACACTTCAAAAAACCCCGTAAATCATGGGGTCAGATGGCAGGTTTTCTCGTTCGGGACGTAGAGGTCGCACGTTCAAATCGTGTCGCCCCGACTTGGAAAAAACGGTGTATTCGCGGACTTTCCACTTCTTGGAAATGGAACGCAGGGCAGAGATTTAGAGCCGTTTTCACCCCTTATCTCTGCCCTCAACTCTGCCCCAGTCTATGTGTCCGTTATAGCGGATGCAATTCGGCGCGTGGCTCGTAATCAACGAGGTAGCCCGCAGCGCCATCGGCCCCAATGGCCTGAATTGAGTGACAATGCGTTGGCGCTCACCACCGAAGCCGGTGTAAGCAGCCTTAGCGGGACCTGACGACAAGCCCCCGCCACTCTCAAAGGCCAAGAACGCTAGTAGTGAAAGTAACCCTCGCCCCGTGACATCGTCTCGTAGTGACGGTCGGTTCCCATCAGCGTTTGGGTATCCCCGGCGGGGAGGACCCAAACGCTGATGGGAACCATGCCGCAGTTGGACGTCGCTAGGTCGCGGCCGGATCTGGCAGTCAACATGGATTACGATTCCTTTACACGGGCCCCACGTCGGCCAAGTTCTATCATGATTCTCAAAAAGCCATTTCTTTAGGAATTCGGCCAAGTTGGCCTTGTGTTGTTGCCGAGTGATTACGTACTGATTCAAGTCCCAACCCTTGGGCCCTTCCACCAATCTAGAAGAAGGAAGGGGAACTCCCCGAAGAACAGAGCGCAGTTAGAGGGTCGCGCTCATGGCCGGCACCAGCTCGTGGTGTAGGGAATCATTTCTGCGAACGCCTCACATATGCGAGGCCTGATGATTCGCGCCGGTCCGATCTAGGTTCAAGCGACGTCCTCTGACGTATGAATCTGGAATTCCAGTAAACGAATCGTTCACGGTCTTGGGTGTTGCGGCGCTTCGCGTTGTTTCCACTGACCAGGAGCCGATTCGTGACTACTCGGAAAAACGTGGCCTCTCATTTCAGGCAGTCAAGGAGTTCTTCTAGCGCTCCAAGCTGCGAGACCTTCTCCAGGCCGATGAGCTGAATGCCGGTCGAATTACCGAGCAGCGTAGCGAATCCTCGCCGTTGGAGCCGCGACGATGGATTCTGATTTGCGGTAACGTTGAGACCGGCGAAGAAACCTTCATAGCGGAGGGGTCTATCCATGAGCTCTAACATCAATTCCCGCAATGAGCCGACTGAGGGTGGGGGCCCTAGTAACACCCACCCTCCAACTAGTAATGGCATACCGCTAGAAAGTTACCCCGGTGCATTCGTAACTGGGGGATATGATTGGCTAACTTGCACGTTCGGTGTTCGCTGGAACCCGTCACGACTAGCTACTCTGGCGGCGTGGCTTGAAGAGGCAAAGCGGCAAGCTCAAGTCTTGAAGCGTGGAGCCGTTTTAACGCAGGTTCCAGAGTTCGGCAACATTGTCGTAAGCCCTTCAAGCTTTATTTGGGGCGGCCCGAAGGGAACACGGCTTGAGTTCAACCTGCATGTCGATGGAACCAATGTCGGGTTGTCTCGGAAACTGGTCACCACGCATTTACAGCCAAACATTGTCGTCAATCAAACAGGCACTGACTGTCTAATTCGAGGTGGGCGAGAACGCTACGAGTACATGTGCGATACGATTGCCGCACTTGGCTGTCACATTGAATGGGTGAAAGTAAGCAGGGCGGACCTAGCCGCCGACATCGCTGGATTGGGCGTCGAGGTCATGCAGGATCTGTTCGAAGCCGATCACTTCGTGACTCGTGCGAACATGGCACGTCCCTTCGCCAACAAAGTTTCTGGTCATCGTACCGGATTCAGTGTTGGGCGGGCACCATGCTACCTGACCGTTTATGATAAGTTGCACGAAGTCATTCGCAAGAAACGCACGGAGTACATCAATGCAATGCTCGCGCAACGTTGGGGAGGTGCCTTGCCCACGCACGCGACGCGCGTCGAATGGCAACTTCGCCGGCAAATGCTAAGGAAGCTCCAAGTCGATACGCCTGAAGATCTTTTCGGTCGAGCAGGGGCAATCTACCAGGACCTCATGTCGAAGCAGTTTCGTCTGACGTCGTGTAAGGTCGATCGCAAAAACAACAACCAGTCAAAGTGTGAGATGCACCGGTTGTGGCGAGAGATTGCAAGGCATTCCGAGGCCATATTCGGCACGTGTGACGGGGAACTGCGTCCCCTCGAGCGGGCAAAGGTACCGCCGTTCACCGCTATCAAGACCGCAAGGGGTCACATGAAATCAGCCTTGCTTGACTTGGGGATTGAGCTTGAGGTCTATGAGGACTTGGGGCTGGAAACAAACCGACTGTTCCTTGAATTAGGAAATTCGGAAGCGGAGCAGCTTGCCGATCAAGACGCGTTCATGCGCCAGTACCAAACGGACTTCATCAAGCGAGGCCTAGACGACCAGAGTACAAGTCCACCCCAGAAGCGAGAGGCCGCCTGATGTTAAGTGTCAAGGAACTCGCAAAGGCATTGAGTGTAAGCGCGAAGACCATCTACGGTCTCTGCGACGAGAACGCAATTCCTTACTACCGAATCGGAAAAGGCCGGGGAACGCTCCGATTCGATCTAGATGAGGTGAAGAATGCGCTTCAGGCGGTGCAGGAGGATATGCCACGGCAACGTTGCGTCCGCAGCAAGCACCTCAATTGCTAACGCTGGCCGTAACCGGGCGGCGACGAAAAGTTTTCCACTTCAAAGCCCCCCGACTTCGCCGCTCCGGTTCACGGAATGGTTCGTCGGGACCGATGTCACTTGTTAGGATGGAGTATCCGACACATGACGCGAATTACGACCTTGCGCTGTGAAACGATCCGAATTCGTGCTGTCTACGACCTTACCTTGTAGCGATTCAGATAGAAGTTCGAAAGGATCCGTGGGCGTTTTAGGAAGGCTTGTAGCATGCGACTCAAGACCGTGAGTGACCCCGAGGGATTGGATTCTCCCTGAGGCCCCGGAGAGTAGGTTTGGTATCACGCCAAACCGCACGTCAACGTCGGTCTGGTCAAGTTGGACCAACGAGTCACCATGCTGGACCGCGAGGGCAAGTCGACAGTTCTTGCGGTAGTCGAGGCCGTTTTCCATGCGAGGAAGGTTCTGTGATTTGTGCCAGGCAAAGAGAACCTGAGCCTTTGCATTCCCAATCGAGAGCTTGTTATCGGAGAATCTCACTGCGTCAACGCGCATCCGTTCGCTCGTTTCAATTCCCTTACCGCCTGATTCGACCGATATCCAACACTCGATGGATGCCCCCGAAACCTCCCAAGCCGACGCAAGGGAATAGTCGGAAAGGGCAGGGGTGTTTGAGAGTTCAACAAACTGCAGGGACCCTTTTTCGATCTCTTGGAGAGTTGCACCATCAACGTTTCGAACTGTAGCTGGCCAGTACTCGTCGACACGCTTGACTAGCATGTCTTCGTCAAGTGTAACTTTCAGATTCGATCGGCCAACACTGAAATGAAGTACAGGATCGCCGGGCAAATACCTGGTGAGGTGGTCGATCACATTACCCGAGGAATCAAAAACGGGGGTGTCTTTGTCATGTACGAGGCGGCCCGGGCCTTCCATGGCCTTGTTGCGAAGGGGCTCTCCAAGGATTTCCTTGACATCGTCAGCCGTCATGCCAGGTGAGATCTGATTAGCGTAAGACGAATGACGATCCGATGTAGTTCCATGGGTGCAGCCCGCAGCGACAACGAGAAGAAATGTTGCGATGCATTTCATGTTTAGGACTCCAGCGATCCGACGTAATCAGACGAACGAATACGGATCACGTGGTCGCCGCGAACGACTAACCACTACATTAAACACGGATCGGCGACTCACGTGCATCCGCTGGTTCGCCGCTCTTCCGTATACCATTACCCATCCGTGTTCAATTGCTTAAAGCAGTTGCCGCATGCGATTACCCTCGGCATCGGTCACCCAAACCGAATTGCCGTCGGGCATGAGTTGCAATTCGGCCACCCCTTGGATTGTCCGCTCCGGGTTTGCATCGCGATCGACTAACGCTCGCCAGTGTGCTACCCAAAGCGCATCATCCGCTCCGGCCGGTTTGTAATCCAATCGGTACGTTCGATTATATGGTCCGTCGTCACCTTGGATGGTCCGATCTTTATCAAAAACTCTAATGCTCCAATCAGACAGCGGCGTCGGTCGTGCGTGCATGATGGCGATCACGCCCTGATGATTCGCTTGAGCGGCGTAATCCATCGCCGTGTTTCCATAGCCATCAGGCTCCCGGAAACAGGCCCTTTGCTGCAACAAGTACTCGACGATTTCCCAGTGCTCCCGTCTAGCGGCATAAGCGATTGCCGTGAATCCGTCTTTATCGTTGCAATTCACATCCGCACCGTTCTCGACGTAGAGCTTCACAGCTGGCAAATTGCCATCGTAAGCTGCCATCATCATCGGAGTACCCCAGTAAGACCAATCGCCGGTATGCACTTCGGCTCCCAACCAAATCAGCAATTCGAATCGTGAGCGGTCTCCGTCCAGAGCCGCCATCTCCAGTCGTTCTTCGAGATTTGGCCCTGTCCAAACTCGGTAACCGGCCATCGTGATGGCGACTGCGGCCGTAGAAAGGATCAGCGTTCGTAGGCGATACTGCATCAGGCACTCTGCGCACCGGAAACACTGTTACACCAGATCGTCAGCCAACGCATCACGCCGAGGATCGCAAATTGAAACATCAGGATGCCTCCAAACAATCCAAACGCCCAACGCATGGTTGGTTCGCTCGATGTGGCCAACAATTCACAGAGGTCGAGTTTGAAGCCGGTGTGGAATATGGAATCATCTTTCTTACCGTCGGCGAACGTCGGACATCACGGGGCACGGAGAGTGAACTATCCATAGCGAAAAACGCCGCAAGTCGTGCTCCCGTGCATGTCATTGTTCTGTGCTCTTTACGGCGGCGTAGATTCTACCGTATATCGAACGATCCGGCATTTGCGTCGTACGCCGTTCCGTTGGCAGGGTCAATCCATCGCCCGTTGGTTGCACTCGCAAGTGCCCGCACAGTCTGTTCGAGCATGGCGTATCCGGTTTCATCAGCACCAATCGGTTCCAGAGCGACGACAGCGACATGTGCATCGAACCCATCGAGCAACCTTATTGAGTCAGGTGGCGTCGGTTTCCGAAGTTCGCAGAGCGTTACCAGCACCTGCCATCCGTCAGATTCGTACGCATAGTTCGTGATGTTGCCGAGTTTGGGAATCGGCACTTCGTAGACGTTCCACTTCTCCGACGCTGGAAGCTGGGCTGGAAGATCGAATGGTTCGGCTGCCCAGACGTCAACGCCCATACTCATGAGGTTACTCCATGCACAGAACGTTGCGGTTCAGCGGGGCCGCGATGTTGATCAACCACATCAAAACCACCAGCTCGCGGCCTCCGTTGCAACCGATGGTTATCCCGGTATTCTCTGTCGCATGATCGCATCGGCGGAAAACGAGTCCCATACCTGGGGAACGACGAGTATAATCGATTGTCTTGGAACAAAAGGGATGAGCGATGGTTAAGATCGAAGTAAATGCTGATGTGGCGCGACGGATCATGGAGTCCGATGAATCGATAGAAATCGTCGACGAACGTGGGCGCCGGCTAGGTTTCGTCAGTCGTCCTATATCGGATGACGAGATTGCCGAAGCGCGGCAGCGCGCAGATACTGAGAAGGGTGGCTCAGGTCTCGACGACGTATGGAACCGAATTCGAGCAAAGCATGGTGGTGAATGACCAAGCGGACGGTTGTATGGATTGAGTCGGCAGAGGCCGAACTCGCCACCATTTGGTTGGCTGCCGGGCGCAGCGAGCAAGTGACAATCGCGTCTTACGAAATCGACCGTGACTTACGAATCGACGCCGAAAAATACGGCACGCCCTTGTCGGAAGGACTATTCGTGATCGAGCGGCGTCCCCTGCGAGCCGTATTCGAAATCAAGGCGCAAGACAATTTGGTCCGCGTCGTGAGTTTGTCCGCCGTAACAATGCGGTAACTCACCGGGATAACGGTACCCGTCACCGGGCCGGGAAAGTTGATTGTCCATTCGTGAAAGCACGCAAGCCCGGCTCCGGTGCACGGGATGGTTCCCCGCCTCTTCAATAAAGCCCCAAAAGTCGTGCTCGCGGTCGTCGTTCCTTGAATCTGCGATCGACGGGAGCCCAGAAGCCAAGGCAGAAAATCACCGGCACCAGGACGAGCGTTCCAGTCCATAGCCACGGTGGCACAAAATCAGTTGACGACAGCATTTCAGCACGCACGATCACAAGCGACTGAACGCAAGCGATTGCGATGATGAATGTGCGGGGATGCATTGGCGGAAGGACGGCGGTCATGAAAGCGACAGCGAGTAATGCAGGGAACATGTACCGCCATTGACTGATCATCCATGAGAAGTTCTCAGAAAGCACAGCACCTTGCGGGTGAAATCGAATTAACACCGCGCGGAAAGCGAGTTCGGCTGCGAACGTGAGCAAGAAAAAGACCGCAATCGTGGCAAGGACTGCCGCAGTGCCGCGTACAAGTTTCGACATTGGGCTAATTCATTTTCGAGACATGTGTCATAGGTCAGCTATCTTCAGTCGGGGAACGTCACGCATCAGCGGGGACGGGCGAAAGACTTGCAAGCAGACGAGAAAAAGAACCACCCGTCCTCCGTTGCATGCGATGGTTACCCGCGATTTGCAATAAAGCCTGATCTTGTCACAAGAAGCTATTTGCTTTTGATCGCAAACGAGAGTAGCGATTTCCTGGAAGTCGGCCCAAGGCATCAAATCCGGCTTCAAGGCAGTTGAAGTTGAGCACGTACAAACCCTCATCGACAACGACGAAGCAGCCCATCGATATACATCGTTTTGTCTCCTCATGTTCGACGACGTCTTGACCGTAGGTCATGAGAAGTGCTTGTTTTCCATCTATGGAAAGCCGTTCGCTATCAAGTAGCTTCCAGTTGTCTTTGCCCGCTGACCGCTTCGCGACAATTTCATCTTTCAATTTGTCTAGGTCTCGAGTCGCGTTCGTATTCAGGAATGCATTCAGGGAAGCACCATGGCTCGAATCCGGTGGAAGAAGTAGCAGGAGTGCGTTGTTTGACGACGGTGCTGTACGCCATCCCATCGGTGGTCGAATTGACGCTGCTTCCCCGTCAAGCGAAATTCGTGAGGCGAGGGAAGGTGTTTCGTTCTCAACTGTTTCGGCAGATGCGTTCTCAAGGACGAAGGCGAACAGCAGGACGATGGCGAATCGCCGATATATTCGCAACGACTTGGCAGAAGGAATCATTTGGGAACCTTGTGGAGGCCTGAGTAAAGAAACACTTCAGTCGGGTAACGGTACCCGTCACCGGGCCGGGAAAGTTGATTGTCCATTCGTGAAAGCACGCAAGCCCGGCTCCGGTGCACGGGATGGTTCCCCGCCTCTTCAATAAAGCCCCAAAAGTCGTGCTCGCGGTCGTCGTTCCTTGAATCTGCGATCGACGGGAGCCCAGAAGCCAAGGCAGAAAATCACCGGCACCAGGACGAGCGTTCCAGTCCATAGCCACGGTGGCACAAAATCAGTTGACGACAGCATTTCAGCACGCACGATCACAAGCGACTGAACGCAAGCGATTGCGATGATGAATGTGCGGGGATGCATTGGCGGAAGGACGGCGGTCATGAAAGCGACAGCGAGTAATGCAGGGAACATGTACCGCCATTGACTGATCATCCATGAGAAGTTCTCAGAAAGCACAGCACCTTGCGGGTGAAATCGAATTAACACCGCGCGGAAAGCGAGTTCGGCTGCGAACGTGAGCAAGAAAAAGACCGCAATCGTGGCAAGGACTGCCGCAGTGCCGCGTACAAGTTTCGACATTGGGCTAATTCATTTTCGAGACATGTGTCATAGGTCAGCTATCTTCAGTCGGGGAACGGGACGGATCACGCGGCGGCGACGAGAGATCAACCACTTCAGGCAACCTGGCTTCGCCGCTCGTCGTGCATCCGATTGTTATTTGTCTTTTTCTGACTTGAGTTGATCGCCAAATTCCTTTCTCAGCTTTTCGAGCTTTGGAACGATGTTGGCGACACAGTAGGGTTTGTTTTTGTTTCGGTTGAAGTAGTTCAAGTGATCCGCTTCATCGGTCGGGTAAAACGTATCCGCATCCTCAATCGAGGTGACAATAGGAGACCGGAACGTCTTCTGACGAATCAGGAGTCGTTTGTACTCATTCGCAGTTAATTTCTGCTCTTCTGTGTGGCAGAAAATGACGCTGCGGTACTGTGTCCCAGTATCCGGTCCCTGGCAATTCCTAGTTGTCGGATCGTGCGTGCGGAAAAACACTTGTAGCAACGACTCGTATGACACAACAGCGGGATCGAATTCAATGTTGATGACTTCTGCGTGCCCGGTACGACCAGTCATCACTTGGCTGTAGATCGGATTCTTCGTCCTGCCCCCCATGAAGCCTGGTGAGACCGTCTCGACTCCTTCGATGCGTTGAAAAACTGCCTCAACACACCAGTAGCATCCGCCACCGAATGTCGCCACTTCCTTCCCGGTTTCATCGCCAAGTGTCGTGCAAGTCGTGACACACAGTGTCACGCAGACGAGAACTGCAAGACGAACTCGGTTGAGCATGCACATCGATTAAGCCAACTGAAAGAGAAGCGGTGCTCTTAGTCCAAATAACGATTGCCATAACCGGGATCGCCCAATGCGTTGTCCATTTGAAACCGCGCCATGGCGATCTCCGGTTCATGGCGTGGTTCCCCGCTTTTTGCGTAAGAACCGAGTATGCGTCGTAAAGAACGACACGGACGTGCGATTGTACGCTGAGCAGTCTGGAAACTACAATAAACGGTAGGCTAAACGGAGATCATTAAATGGTGCAAATCGTTGCGTCGGATGAATTCGTCCGACAACTTGAAAAGACAGAGGGTATTGTCGAATTGGTCGATGCCCAGGGCAAGCGTTTGGGTACCCTGACGCGTCCACCATCCGCGGAAGATATCCGCGTCGCAGAGGAGCGCCGCGCGGCAAACAAACCGGGCCTGACAACCGATCAATTGGTCGAGCGTATCCAAGCATCCGGGGCGGAGTAGCATGTATCAGGTCATCTGGGACGATGACGTGTATAGCGAGGTCGCATCAACTTGGCTTGACGCGAAGGATCGGTTGGCGGTGATCGATGCAATCCGCGAGATCGACCAGGTTTTGATGCGTGATCCGACCGGTTCAGGCACGGAATTGTCGGAAGGGTTGCTCTGGATCGATTGCGTTCCTGTTCGTGCCATCTACTCGGTAGATGAAGCAAAGAGACGGGTCAAAGTGCATCGCATCCGACAGATCTAGCTGGGGAACGGCGGAAATCACGGGGGACGGGCGAACGACTTGCAAGCAGACGAGAAAACGGGCCACCCGTCCTCCCGTGCATTTCATTGTTCTGCCTTGCCGCCCGCTGCCGTTTGCTCAACACCGAGTGAGGAAAGCTGCTCGTCTAGTAAAGGACGTAGCATAGCGGCATGCTCAGGCATCCGCTCGATTGCGTCACGTAATCCACGAACAGACCCAACGGACTCTGCGATGTCATCCGGCATTTCGTCGAAGAAGGACCATCGCCAAGTGCAGCTACCAACATGCACCGAAACCATGCGATTGTCGACAGTCACGATCGTCCGATGGTCGTAGCTCCGTTCGTGCGCAAATCCATGCATTTTGCAGCGTCCGTAATCCTCAGTCCAGGATGGCGTGTCGATAGACATCATCTGCTGCGTCGTTGAACCGACACTCAATGTTCCATCGGCGAGCGCCACAACAATGGGATCGGGTACGGATCGCATCACGCGGAAATTGCGAAAGTCATCTACCGAGCGAATGCCGTTTGCGCCGCTGTAGACTACGAACGCAACGCAAGCAACGACGCTCATGATTGCAACAGTCTTGATGGCGTGAACAAACATCATTTCGTGGCAGAACGTTACGCGTCACCCGGTACGCGCGAAAGATTCACAAGTTCAAGACCGCCCGGCTCGCGTACTCGGGTGCACGCGATGGTTCTCCCGCATTCTGAACCGAAGTGAACTTCCGGAAATTTAGAGCATCAAAACAGCGGATCAAACAAGACAATTATGTGAGTCAATTCATCGTCATCCGCCCGCGACAGTATGACGTTTACATGGTAGGTTCTTGTTCTTTTAATCAGGCATTCGATTCGGACCAATCGCATCGGGGGCGGGTATCCACTTAATTCTGGTTTTGAGTTGTCTCGAATCAGTGCCTTCGATGACGCGTCCGACCCGCCAATGTCCAAGAAGCTAACCGTGTTGGTCATTGACTGTCGTTTCTCGATGTTAGTTTCTTTTTCAAAACCCATCGTGCGGGCGTAATGGACGAGTACGTCTTCGAAAGAATCGGCTGTCGTCCACATTCCGACCTGTGGGTTATGAATGATGATCCCCTGTTGATTCGAGACTCCGCCAGAAGAACTCTTGGATCGCAATTCTGAGTTGGGAAATGCAAACGTTTCCAATTCAGGCGGTTGCTCGGCAGATCCGACGATCACATTGACGGACTCGGCAATCGCCAGAAGCTGGTAATATCGTTGCGAAACGAGACCAGCACCGAATGCCATTCCAGCAACAACAAGAATGCCGAGAATTGCCAGCAAGCGTTTACGCATAGGCTTTCAAGCTCAAGCGGGAGAACGTCCCGCATCACCGGGACCCGGGAGTTGACTTACCATTCGAGCAAACGAACCACCGGGTCTCGGTGTGCATGCGATGGTTCGTCGGCATGTGGAGCGACGAAAGAACGACCATCGTCCAAAACCCATGCCGAAATTCTAGCAGTCGCGAAATCAGGATCCAAGCCATTTTCGGTTAGGACGACGGTATCGATTCCACGCGAGCGAAAGAGCAAAAACACACACGACGGGCACGAGCGATTTTACGAGCATGCCCCAAACAATTCCGCGCGTCGGAGTAAGCGGGATGTTTGCTCGAACGTTCGGTTGATCCCACGAATCAGGATCGACGTTGCCCCACAGATAGAACAATGCGTCTCGATCGTGGACAGCGTTCACGAAATGCATGGCGGCGAAAGCAAGAATCGCGGACACCAATGCCGCAGCAAAGAAGTGCCAGAGCGGAATGCGCCAGTCATTGCGAGAATAATATGTCGCCAGCGTTGGCGCGAGTGCGACCAACAGGCAAGACACAAGAGCGAAGAGCCAGGGATACAGATTCGGGACGAGAAGAGCAACGATCGCCACGCGCATTGCCGATTGGTGGTGCGTCGGAGATGGGTTGATGTGGAAGTGTAGCGAGACTTCTCAGTCCGACGAACGGTAGAATTCACGGGGGACGGGCGAAAGACTCGCAAGCAGACCATTAAATCCGACTCCCGTCCTCCCGTGCAATTCATGGTTCTGTCGTGTCTTCGTGTTCGGTGCCGTGGTCCGGCAGTGCCAATGGTCTCGCATCAAGGTGAGACGCGCGAAAATAGTGTTTAACAGCCGGCACTATCGCATCCACGCGATTGTCATCGTAACTAGCAATGCTGAGCGTGCAGCCGAACGTCGCCCGCTGTAGGCACAAATTGTAGCGTACGAATCCTTCCAGAATGTAGTCGCGAAAATCGTGCCCTGATTCGAGTAGTGATTTGTCGCATGGGCCGATTGATTTGGCTGAAAACCCAAACTTCATAGTACCGTCCTCGTTTGCTTCAAACAAACGAGCGCAGACGTCGTCGAAAGATGTCTCAAATACGAAACGAGCAAACGTCGTCGCAGTTTGTTCGTTCACCTTGGACTCTTGTTAGACAGAACGGGACGGATCACGCGGCGGCGACGAGAGATCAACCACTTCAGGCAACCTGGCTTCGCCGCTCGTCGTGCATCCGATTGTTATTTGTCTTTTTCTGACTTGAGTTGATCGCCAAATTCCTTTCTCAGCTTTTCGAGCTTTGGAACGATGTTGGCGACACAGTAGGGTTTGTTTTTGTTTCGGTTGAAGTAGTTCAAGTGATCCGCTTCATCGGTCGGGTAAAACGTATCCGCATCCTCAATCGAGGTGACAATAGGAGACCGGAACGTCTTCTGACGAATCAGGAGTCGTTTGTACTCATTCGCAGTTAATTTCTGCTCTTCTGTGTGGCAGAAAATGACGCTGCGGTACTGTGTCCCAGTATCCGGTCCCTGGCAATTCCTAGTTGTCGGATCGTGCGTGCGGAAAAACACTTGTAGCAACGACTCGTATGACACAACAGCGGGATCGAATTCAATGTTGATGACTTCTGCGTGCCCGGTACGACCAGTCATCACTTGGCTGTAGATCGGATTCTTCGTCCTGCCCCCCATGAAGCCTGGTGAGACCGTCTCGACTCCTTCGATGCGTTGAAAAACTGCCTCAACACACCAGTAGCATCCGCCACCGAATGTCGCCACTTCCTTCCCGGTTTCATCGCCAAGTGTCGTGCAAGTCGTGACACACAGTGTCACGCAGACGAGAACTGCAAGACGAACTCGGTTGAGCATGCACATCGATTTAAGCCAACTGAAAGAGAAGCGGTGCTCTTAGTCCAAATAACGTCCAAGATCACCGGGCCCGCAAGTCCAAGGGATCGACGGAAAAGTAAAGTCAGCTTGCGGGCTCGGGTGCATCGATTGGTTCGTGTCGTGTCACTCGCCACGACCCCGGGTTCCATCAAACGTTCCGATGCACGTCATGCGACCACTCCGATGATAGGCATTCCAACCAGAGCCAGCAACTCGCGCACCATTCGCAATGGATCCGCCGGAATCAATGCCGCTCCAACACGACCGTCGGAAGCGAAACACGAAGGGACCTTCAACGAAGCCGTGCGGACTCCAATTAATCTGTAACGGGATTGCTTCGTGCGTTTCCATTCACAGGATCGTGGCCGACCACGAACGTCACGCATCACCGGGGACGAGCGGAAAGGCAACCACTACCAAAACGGCTTTTCGAGTCCTCCGCGTGCATGCGATGGTTCGTCGATGTTCTCCAACGAGCGTAAAGTATAGGGAGCACGGACGTAGTGTCGCATAGGCGTCTACGAACGCTGCCTTTCCAACGATCCCCGCAACGCAAGTCCAAGTAGGCCGAAGAAGACACCGAACACAAACAATAAGGTTAGCAGGATTGACATCGACTCCGATCCCGTCAACGCGTCTTCGACGACGGCGACAATGATCTGAAGCAGCATGAGCGCTGTCGTCACCCAGTACATTTTCAGGCCCCATCGCTCTGCCTTCCACAAACCGTTTGCCGCGACGATCATGCATATCGCCCATATAACAGCGATTACCATTTGCAGAATTCCGGTGGAACGCTTGAGATCGACGTCATAGATCGCAGATTTTAGTACAAAAAACCCATACAATGCCATAAGTACGGCAAAGACCTTTACGCTGGTTGGGGCGGCTCGCCCTCCGTTCATGTCATCGCCTTTGGTTCATTCTTGGCTATGCACTGAATCGTTGATGCTATCTGTGTGGAGTATCGGCCCGTTTCTAGACTGCCATGCAGGGATCCGCCGGCTCCATATTCCAAGACCGACGAACGAGGCCCATCACCGGGCCCGAACGAATGGGCAACCACGACACAACGTTAACTGGAGGGCTCGGGTGGATGGGGTTTGTTCGTCGCAGTATACCGGAGGTGAACGCTCGCTACAGCGAAGAATCTTCCAGCCGAGTGACGGGCCGTGGCCATGCCAGCCGGCACAAGATTCGCAAACCGCGTTCATCGTGCGCAAGGCCATCGCGTTGCCGCTTTCAGCGAGGAACGGCATCGCAGCGGTGAAGTCCAGAGCATGCGGTCGTGATCACCGGCGATCGACATCGCCGCCATCAGCGCCCAAGGCGTGACCCACGTAAAGCCCGGAGCATTCGGTCGCGATCACCAGCGTTCGATGATTGCCCGCATCAGCGGACCCAAGGCGACGCAGTGGAGAAGACGAATCCTACTGTCGCGAGTGAGTCAGCGACGAACGCTACCGATCAGCGGGCGGCGGGAGTTGACTCACCATCAGTAGAAACGTCACCACCGCCGCTCCGTTGCATCGGATGGTTCGTCGTCTTTGGTTGCCACATCGGTCGGCCGGATTCGCGAGCACGGCGAGCCGCGTCTGCAGCAATGGCGGCGATGTCGCCACCAAATCGGTCAGATATTTCACGTCGGATGCGATGAATCTCTTCGATCGGGGTCTCAGTCTTCGGTTTCTGAATCATCTCCGAGCAACTCCTCTGGTGTGCAGATCACCGGAATCGGCACCCCAGCGTCGGTTAGAACTTGATAGATGCGGGGCAAAATCTTGGCGTTAGCGATATGCTTGCAGTTCCAGGTCAATAAGTATTGTATTCGATGATGGGCAACCGTGGCGATGTGCAAAGCATCAACCTGGGCTTTCGCTGGTAGAATCGCTCGTGACATGATCTCGTCGGCAATTTGCGTAATTTCAGGAGCATCAGGGAGCAAGGGAATCCCCTTCAGCAATTGCAAACGCTCTGCGGCAAGCGTGGCATCACCGCCAGATGCTTCGTCGAGAACATATTGGGACACGACCATTTCGTAGTTGGTTCGCTCGGTGTCCCACCATTTATGCGTCAGCAATTGGTGAGCTGCCATCACCACCTGCGAACTTGGCCGTTGGCGGAGATAGCTGATGACGGACGTTTCGATGTAAACAGTGTCCATCGTGCAAGTATATCAGTCGACGAACGTCCCGGATCAGCGGGGACCGGGAACTGAGCATCCATTCGAATAAACAGACCGCCGGTCCTCCGTTGCATCCGATGGTTATCCGTCATGGTCGGCATTCTTGAACGGCCTTGCAATCGATTCGATTGACAAACGAAGAATACCGAACAGTATTAAGTTTAAGACCAGAGCGAAGACGATCATGAACAGAGCAATTTCGTCATCGTCATAGGGGGCACTCGATCCGAGCAAATTCGACAAGAGCATTCCAAGCAGTACAGTGTGCAATGTAATCATCGACGTTGTACAAATACGCAATGGTGTAAGGCGAGTCCAACAAGTTCCGAGTAAAAGAAAAGCGATAGCAGAAAGCTGTGCGACGGAAATCGCAAATAGAGCCATCGCGTAAACGAGTTGAGTAAGATTGAACTCGGCGAGAGACCACACAACGAGTTGTAGGGAAATAATCGCCACAAGTGCGGCCATCCATGTACCAGGACAGAGCAACCCCAGCACACCGAAGGCGCGGGCAAGTTTACGAAGTCTTCCACTGCATAGAACATCGTCCGCCGCGAGGGTCGATGGTGCGTCGTCATCTGCAACCGGACATTCGTATGGATTTGTTTCCGGTGCCATAAAGCGCTAATGTTGCCAGCCCATCAGTCGGATAACGTTACGGATCACCCGGTCGGCGCGAGAGATCTTCGATTGCCAAAACGCCCGACTCGCCGACTCGGGTGCATCCGATGGTTCGCCGCACTGCTGGGTTGGTCACGAATTGTCATCTCGTATGAATTTCAAACACCGTTCATGGACCGACAATACTCTGTCACGGATCAGCTGATCCTGGAAGGCTTGTAGTGTAGTAAACCGGTGCATCGCATTCACACTCCCAGCCATCAGCTCGTCTAACGACACAGAATCCAGTTTTCGTGTTCAGGCGGATTGTTGGTTTCCCTTTGCGGAAAACAGTAAGAGTGTCTTCTTCCAATTTGAGTTCGGCGTCGTTCCAATACCAATCCTCGTGTTCGTAATAGTAGAACCCCCATTGGCCATCTCCTGAATCGAAGTAGATCTTGGTGTTGAAGGGTTCGCCGCCGGAGGTCTGAATCAGACGAAATCGTTTGTTCTGTGGCAGGTCAATCGCTGCGATCGTTCGGGTTGATATTGCGTCTTGAATCACAAGCCATGCGGAAATCGAAAGTGCAACCCCCATCGTCAATAGAAGCAAGTGGCGAATTTTGAACGTGAATCTTGCCATGTGAGTCAACGATCATGCCTTCAGTGATCTTGTCGGCGAACGTCCAAGATCACCGGGCCCGCAAGTCCAAGGGATCGACGGAAAGGTAAAGACGGCTTGCGGGCTCGGGTGCATCGATTGGTTCGTGGCGTGTGACTCGCAACGCCCCCGCTCCCCATCAGGCGTTCCGATGCGGGTCACACGGCACCTAAGATGATACGCATCCATATCAGCGCAAACAACTCGCGCACCATTCGAAGGTAATTCACCGGATTCGACACCGCTCCAACACGACCGCCGGCAGTGAAGCGCGAAGGGAGATTCACCGAAGCCTTGCAGACTCCAATCAATCGTAACAGGCTTACTTCGTGACATTCCATTCACAGGACCGTGACCGACCACGAACGACGCGGATCAGCGGGGACCGGGAGTTGAGCATCCATTTGTGAAAACTGACCACGGTCCTCCGTTGCATCCGATGGTTCGCCACATTCTACTTCCGACGAGCTAGCCACTTCTCAGAGTCTTGCGACGTGTGCATGACACCAAGTACAAGCAGGCCCGATTCGGTGAGATCGTAAAACACAACGTACGGGAACCGTTTAACCGGCCAATAGCGAACACCGTAGTCAATCGACGTGCGACGCTCGGGATCTGCGATCAAGTGATCCACAGTCGTCCGAACGCGCGGCACAAAATCCGTACCGAGGGTTGCCTGTCGGCCATCGTACCATTCAGCAGCATTTAGCACATCTGAATCGAAGAGTGGATGATAGCGTAACGATCTAGCCATTCCGTGAATCGTTAATTCGCTTCCAAACTTGGTCGTGTGTTGACCCAAGATTCGGGTCGGCCAACATCTCATCGCGCCGCCGAGCCGCCTCAGTTACCGCCCAATCTGGCAGCGGTATAGGTGCACCTTCGGCCGCAAGGTCGTCCCAGATTTGTTCAACGAGCCGCAATTTCTCCGCTGGCCCGAGATCGCGAATTGTGTCCGTATAAATGTCCATGTTGCCTCCTAGGCTTCCATTCTAGCAAGACTTAGCGAGTCAGGCAAAACACGGGAAAGGCGACTGCTTCGGCGAACGGCCCGGATTAGCGTGGACCGGGAGAACACTCGAAACTTCAACCAATTGCACCACCGCCGCTCCGAGTGCATCCGGTGGTTCTGGCATATTACACAAATGGCATATTTGATCGCAACGACAATAGATTGGCGTGTCGAACTTGCAGCAACTGTTCAATCAATGCCTTGGCCACCGCCCCGCGTCGTCTCGATGGTCGGCGCCGACAGCCCATACACCGAGAGATCGAAGACCGAGAGATCATTGGGCCTTTCCCCCTCCGAAACCGCAGTCACGATCACTTCAGTATTGAAGGAACAGTCGCCATCGTTCGTCGTCGTACGCTGCCAATGAAACTCATCGATATCACCAATATCGTCTTTCGCAGAATTGCGACAAACGCCCTTGGCATGAAACTTTTCACCGATAATCTCGCAGCGATGAATCCAATCAGTTTTGGGATCGACCACAACCTCAAACGACTTCACTCCTCGACTCGCATTCTGATTAGGCCGAATTGCGCCGGAAATTGTACGCAACCCATCAGCGTCCTTTCCGTAGGAAACATCAAAGTTTTCACCCAGCCATTCAAATGACTTTCCGGGCATCGGCGAGAAAGGAAGACGCGTTAGCATTTCGTATTCGTTGTCAATGCAATCGCTCGGATCACGTTGTACACATGCTTCGGGATCGCTACACCAAAGCGATTTACCTGGCGAACGAAACTCCTTGAGTTCCCACGAATTAAGGTTCGGTGTACGAACAAGATGAAAGGCGCACTTTTCGGGTTTCGTGCGTAGACATGTGTTAGTCCGTTCTCGGAAGGATCGATTCGATCGAGACGCCAAAGAGCTAGCCCAAGCGATGGATGCCATTCCAATCGACAAGTCGCAACAGCGGGAACGCTATCTTGAAGATATCGGGCGACATAGTCGACGCGAGAGGGAACGTCGCCCCATTTGCGCAAATCAAGCTGGCGAAGGAGTTCGCTCGCAGTGCACAGTCGTAGGCTCTAGTTCCTGGCTGTGACAGAGGTCACAGAAAGATATAAACACCAAGAACACGGTTGCCGTAAAGAGAACGAGTTTCGCGATGATTGCCATTCTTACACCATCCTCAATGAAAAGGGGTTCTCAGGCTCAAGACTACACTGTCAATCATGAATGCAAGACCGTTACCGATCGCCCGGTCGGCGCGGTGGATCTTCCATTGTTGAAACGCCCCGACTCGCCGACGCGGGTGCATCGGATGGTTCGCCGCCGGTTCTTGACGGGATCGTTGGTTGCTCGTGACCCGTACCCGGAGTGAGCGAAACAACCACTTCAAAATGACGGAAGACAAATGCTTCGTCAGTCACCTTGTCGACAGCGAACGTAGCGGGTGAATATCCGGTTTGATGAGCCATGAAGCTTCCAAGTACATTCGGAAAGTTTCTTATGGTCAGCAATCTTCCATCGCACGACCAATCGAATTCGCATTCGTGAACGGTTCCTCCAGCTAGATGGCGGGATCGCCCAGTCCCATCGTATTGAAGTTGGATCACATCACCGGTGTCTGCGATCCAAATTCCGGCACCTACTACGGGCGTGGTTGCGGGTAATGCGTGAGCAGATTGCTTGGCCCGTCTGTCAGCCCGAATCAGCATGGCGAACGCAGCGACCACAGCTATGGCGATTAGAAGATTGCGGGCTTTCTTCATGGGCGTGCTCGAGTGCCAGGCTTCGACACGTTCAGTCGGCGAACGTACAAAATCACCGGGATCGCGCCATGGACGGACCACTCACCAACGGTCCCTCGCGATCTCCGGTGCATTTTAGGTTCGTGTCGTCTTGTTGAATCGCGAGTCCAGGTTTCCATCAAGCAGATCGATGCGAGTATACGACATAGATCGTTTCGATACACCCAATACCGCGTTGGAAATCCGCTCGCCGTGAATTGCCACAATCCGGAGCTTCAATGCAGTCTCCATCCAGAAACGTTCGCCAATCATCCCATGCTGGATGAAGCGAGATCAAGCGTTGAACAATCATCATCACGTCCCCAATACCGCACTGGGCATTCATGGGAAAGGTCCGCGGCGGTTGATGATGCTTGCATCCAGATTCGCTCTCCAATCATGCCACACTGGGGAAGCGAAAACAATCTCCGCATCCAGACACCGCAATCCAATGTTTTCCGAGAAATCGCAAGCATCCATTTGGCGGACCCAAGCGGCACGAACGTGGACGGTCACCGGGCCCGAACGAACAAGCAACCATTACCCAACGTCTACTTGAGGGCTCGGGTGGGACCGAATGGTTAGTGCCACCATCGTACCGAGACAGCCCGCGTTAGGCGACGTCGGCATGAATTGTTCGGGGACCGCTCTGGGCAGCGTCTGCTGGAAAGTCGCCGCTCGGTTGGAGCTGTGCACGAGTTCCACCAATCATGGGTCGGTGGCGGTAACGTTGCGGTTCAGCGGGGCCGCGATGTTGATCAACCACATCAAAACCACCAGCTCGCGGCCTCCGTTGCAACCGATGGTTTTCCCGGTATTCTCGTCGCATGATCGCATCGGCGGAAAACGAGTCCCATACCTGGGGAACGACGAGTATAATCGATTGTCTTGGAACAAAAGGGATGAGCGATGGTTAAGATCGAAGTAAATGCTGATGTGGCGCGACGGATCATGGAGTCCGATGAATCGATAGAAATCGTCGACGACGTGGGCGCTGCGAGGTTTCGTCAGTCGTCCTATATCGGATGACGAGATTGCCGAAGCGCGGCGGCGGGTCAGAATACCTGAGAAGGGTGGTCAGGGTCTCTGACGACGTATGGAACCGAATTCGAGCAAAGCATGGTGGTGAATGACCAAGCGGACGGTTGTATGGATTGAGTCGGCAGAGGCCGAACTCGCCACCATTTGGTTGGCTGCCGGGCGCAGCGAGCAAGTGACAATCGCGTCTTACGAAATCGACCGTGACTTACGAATCGACGCCGAAAAATACGGCACGCCCTTGTCGGAAGGACTATTCGTGATCGAGCGGCGTCCCCTGCGAGCCGTATTCGAAATCAAGGCGCAAGACAATTTGGTCCGCGTCGTGAGTTTGTCCGCCGTAACAATGCGGTAACTCACCGGGATAACTATTAAATTATGGGTGGGTGAGCTTCACAATATACGCGATCAGACCTGGGTGAGCCGCGAATATTTCGCAAAAGGCACGGCTCACCCGGGAAATAGCTCCGGCCCCCAATTTTGGTCGCAGGGCCAAATTAAGGGGTCGTCGCAAGCCGCACTCTGGCAGCCTGGCTACGTAGGTACCGGGCATTCCTTCCGAGATGCGCGTAGTTCTTTGCAAGCGTGCTCACGTCGCGGTGTCCCATCAATTGGGAGAGTGTCAGCGAGTCCATGCCGCTGATGAGTCCATTGGTGGCATAGCTGTGCCGAATCGCGTATGGGTGAGACAGCTTCACAATATAGGCGATCATGCCTGGGTGAGCCGCGAATATTTCGCAAAAGGCACGGCTCACCCGGGAAATATCTCCGACCCCCAGTTTTGATGGCAGGGCCGGGTCAAGGAGTTGGCACAAGCCGTGCTCCAGCAGCCTGGCTACGTAGATACTGGGGGTTTCTTGCGAGGTGCGCGTAATTCTTTGCAAGCGTGCTCACGTCGCAGTGTCCCATCAGTTGCGAGACTGTCAGTGAGTCCATGCCGCTGATGAGTCCATTTGTGGCATAGCTGTGCCGAATCGCGTAGGCGTTTGCCGGCTTGCCAAGCTTCTTAGTGATGCGTTGGAACCGGCAGCCAATGGCGTCTTTGGTCCAGGGCCGACCAGCTCGGTTTCGCATGATCGGTCCTGTGGGGAATCGCTCCATTCGCCGGCGGCATAATTGCAGTCGCTACTTCGTTCAAGTAGATCACACGCTCGTGGCGTTCACCCTTTGCCTCGGATGCTGGAAAGATCACGATGGAAGCGTCAAGTCGGATGTGTCGCGATTCCATAGTTCGGGCTTCCAGAGGCCGGCATCCGGTTTCCCACATGAAGTCAAGAAAATCACCGAACGCCTGATCCGGAACAAAGTCGCGGATCTGCTTCCAATCGTCCGGCGAATAGACAACTTCGCGGCGTTTGCGTCGGGGCTTGTTGGGTACGATTGCTACGGGGTTTGAAGGCAGATAGCGTTTTTCGACTGCCCAGTTGAACGCGCGAATCACGGAACCAATGGCGTCATGCCTGGTGGTCGAGTTCCACGTTGTTTCTGTTTCAACCCAGTCGGCGAGGTCGGCGCCGCAAAGGTTGGCAACCTTCGTGGACTTGCCAAGATGCTTGGCGCATCGTGAAAGGTGCTGACGGATGGTTTGATAGGTTCCGGGCTTGCGGTTTTCCTGCACCCAATCAAGGTAGCGTTCGAACAGCATCTCAAGCGTGGTCGTGTCGGCCTGCAGCGGCTCGTTGGCGGCCATGATTTCATAATAGCGTTGCCAAGCAGCCTTCTTGTCCTTGCCGAGGCTGATTTGACGTCTGCCGATTTGCACGTACCAAGCGTTCTTGGACTTGCGGAAGAATGGTTGTGGATGTCGCATGGCTTTCCTCTGTCATGGACTGGAAAGCCGTTACATACACGAGAATCCCTGCCCTCAAGTCTGCCCTTTTTGCCAACGTGTAATCGTAGGTAAAAGAGTGCAAACGAGTTACGAAGAATTCGCTTCCAGGTTCGGGACGTAGAGGTCGCACGTTCGAATCGTGTCGCCCCGACTCGTAAAAACCGCGGTGAAACGTAGTTCACCGCAGTTTCTCTATGGACGGCGATAGTCCAAATATAGTCCAACGTTGGATTTGCGTTGAGGGCATGCTGGTAGCCTCGTTGATAGGCAGCGAGCGTGATCGAACGTCGGGTCGTCCGATCAATCCAAGGCCAGACGATCGCCTGACAAGGACTGCCCGTCCGCGAGTCGCTCGATCTTGTGAATTGCCCTTGGATCGGGCCACCCCTGGTCAGCCCCCTACATCTTTCCGTAGAGGGCACAAAGTGAAGACAGCTGCGACAAGAGTGTTCGTGACGGACTCAAATCGCTACCCAGGGAATCTGCCAGGCATCGTCATCCTCCGAGCCGATTCAGATGCCTGGTAGACGGTTTTGATTGCCAAATTCGGCGACACGGCGCTTAGTTAGTGTCTTGAGACATTTGCGTCGCAAATGGCGTGTGCCAACGCTTCTTGCTTCGCGTTGACCACTTGAGGTGATTGGGAAACCACAATTGATGGCGTACCGCATGCGCAAGCGTTGGTGATACGACCGCGTCAGAACGGCTGCAAGAGATACTCTACGGTGAACTTCACCGGATGGCGGCCCAGCGTCGAACAGCGGCAATTCGAGTTTACGCATCACGCCTGGAGCCGCGCCCTTGTGAAAATGGGTTCGTCCGCCAAAGAGGGACCTACTGATGCATTTGGACTAGAATCCTAATTCCTTGGCCTGTTGGCGAATTGATCTCCATTTGCATTCGAGCCCCATGAGCGTGCATTGCACTGTCGGTTTTGACCGTTCGACGATTTGTTTGAGATGCTGATGAGTGGTGTCACCCAGATCATTTCTCGTATCGAGTCTGGCGACCATGCGGCTTCGGAAGAGCTTCTGCCGTTGGTCTACCTAGAGCTACGTCGACTCGCCGAGGCAAAGCTGGCGCATGAAAAGCCGGGCCAGACGCTGCAGGCGACGGCGTTGGTCCATGAAGCCTATTTGCGTCTCGTCGATGGGGAGAACCAGCAGAAGTGGGAGAACTCCCGGCACTTCTTTGCTGCCGCCGCTGAATCGATGCGGCGGATCTTGATCGAGCGGGCTCGTCAGCGGGCAAGCCTGAAGCGGGGTGGCGGTGGGGAGCGAATCGAGCTGGAGGTTGCCGAGCCATCGGTGCTTCCGCTGGGTTGCGACGACCTTCTGGGGCTCGAGGAGGCCCTCCAAAAGCTCGAGCAGCAGCAGCCCCGTAAGGCGGAACTGGTGAAACTTCGCTTTTTTGCTGGTCTGACGGTTTCGCAAGCCGCCGCCACGCTGGAGATCTCCACCACCACCGCCGAAAATGACTGGGCCTACGCAAGGTCCTGGTTACGTTTGGAGATGTCGGGGCAGAGCTAGGAATAGTTCCTGATTTTTTCTTCAATTCGCCGGGGTGTGCGTCAGCGGATCTCGCATAGTGATCCGTCAGTCAATTCGCACCCTCCGATCGAGGCGAATAAGTGAAAAGCCAACAACTCGATGAAGAAGCGATTTTCCACATCGCACGTGACCTCTCCGACGTGGCGAAGCGCGAGACGTACCTGGACCAAGTCTGTGCTGGCGACCAGGCCCTTCGCGAACGAGTTGAGGCGTTGCTTGCCGTTCATGATCAGGAACAGAGCTTTCTGAAATCGAGCAGTCCGGTCGCAGCGACCATCGATCAGTCGTCCGTCACGGAGAAACCCGGTTACGAGATCGGCCGTTACAAATTGCTGCAAAAGATCGGTGAAGGAGGATTCGGCGTTGTCTACATGGCCGAGCAGCAGCGGCCCGTCCGTCGCAAGGTCGCCCTGAAAATCATCAAACCGGGGATGGACACGAATGCGGTCATCGCTCGATTTGAAGCGGAACGTCAAGCCCTGGCGCTGATGGATCACCCGAATATCGCACGCGTGCTGGACGGTGGGGCCACCGAATCGGGACACCCCTATTTTGTGATGGAACTCGTCAAGGGAGTGCCGATCACGGAGTACTGCGATAAGAACCAACTTTCAACCGAAGAGCGTCTTAATCTATTCAACAGCGTCTGTCAGGCCGTTCAGCATGCTCACCAGAAAGGAATCATTCACCGCGACCTCAAACCGTCCAACGTGCTAGTCACACTTGCCGATGGGGAACCGGTAGTCAAGGTCATCGATTTCGGTATCGCGAAGGCCACCAACCAGCAGTTGACCGAGAGAACGCTATTTACCGCTTTCGGTCAAATGCTTGGCACGCCGCAATACATGTCGCCGGAACAGGCCGAGATGAGCTGTTTAGATGTTGATACACGTAGCGACGTCTACTCGCTTGGCGTGCTGCTCTATGAACTACTCACTGGGACGACCCCACTTGAGGGTGACCGTCTGCGGACCGCCGGGTTCGCCGAGATGCAGCGGCTGATTCGAGAGGAAGAACCTCCCAAACCCAGCACCAGGCTGAGCACTTCCGGCGACAGTCTGACGATCATCGCGAAACATCGGTCCGTGTCGCCCGAGAAGTTAAAGCATCAGATTCGAGGTGACCTCGATTGGATCGTCATGAAATCACTCGAGAAGGATCGAAATCGACGTTACAGGTCGGCGGAGGCACTCGCGGATGACGTCCGTTGTTATAGCGAGAACAGAATCGTCTCCGCGCGAAAGCCGTCGGTTGGCTATCGCATTCAAAAATGGACGGTACGGAATCGCACCGTGTTTGTGTTCGGAAGCTTGATCTCGTTTCTGCTCGTTGCGGTACTCGTTGAGAAAATTCTGTCCTGGACCCATGCCGTCGCCTTGCTAAGTCAGAACCACGAGCTTGTCGTGCGAGACGCAATGCTCAAGTCGTTCGAGGGCGACATCGATGAAGTCGATCGAATCTTGGCGGACTACAAGGAGCTCTTCAATTCCGCGGACCAGTGGCCGACGATTCTTCGAGCGTCGGCCCACCTGCATCGAGGCGACTACCAAAAGGTTCGCGACCTGCTCGTGCCGATCGTCGATTCCGAGGAATGCGATCCATCGATCCCAGCTATAGCAATTCTTGCAACTGCTGATTTTCACCATGGCGATTGGAATCGTCCGATATCGCTCGCAAACCGGCTCCGCAACGCCAAGTCGAGAAATGAGTATCACGATATCGATCTCCTTTTTCTCGGATACGGAATGGTGTGGGTCGATACGGCGAAGTCGGTCTCGATCATCGAGGATGTCTTATCACGTAATCCGAACTGGCTCATCTGTCACGCAATTCTTGCAGACGCCTTGATCCACGAAGGCAATATTGCCGGCAACCGTGCAATGACGGAAGCAGCATTCAAGAAGTCGCATGCGCTCCGAGAGTTAATGCCAGACAACCCTTTCACAATGAACGTCGCATTATTCTCACACAATTGCCTAATCGAGTGGAGGCGACGAGCCGGACTTCCCTACGAAGATCTGACGGAGAGTGGAGCGGCCATCGCCGAACGGTTTCAAGAGTCCTTTCCAAACTACACGCTCGCCCACCAAATGACTGCTCAGTTCTATGAAACCGTCGGCGGCGACGAGGAGAAGCTCGATCGAGCATGGGTAAGGACGCTTGAAAACGGAGGAGAAACTTCTCAATGGACTGCGATTGGTGCTCTCTACAAACGTCGGACTTCCACCGACATGATCGAACTGATTGATTCTTTGCCCCCCGAGACGCCGAGGTCCGGCTGGCTCCAAGTCGCCCGCGCCTACATTCTTTCCGACATCCCCAATCGTCGAGCGGAGGCGTTGGAGGTGTTTGAGAGTTTCGCAACACAGGACTCGACAATAACGGACCGCTATATGGCCATTCAGATTCCACTGCTGCTAGGTGAGACGGACCGGGCCCGCGAAAGGGCCAACGAATGGTTATCGAAATGGGAAGAAGATCCTTTGGTGAAATCGACTGCCAATGTGTTCCCAGAGGAGCAACTTTTGAGGATCATCGCGACCGAGGGAGCAACCATTCCGGAGCTGGACAACCAGCTGACGCTTTCACTTTCGAACTATCTTCTCGCATTGCTCGCAGTATCGAAGGGCGAGCGCGCCGAAGCTGAAAAATGCTTCAAGCAGGCGATCGTAAAGCCCCATGGATGGACAGATATCTATTGGGCGGAAGCATTTTTGCATCACCTCAGTACGAATCGAAATTGGCCGGTGGAAAACGCCGAGATGCGCAGATTGAGTTGAGTGACAACACCCATTTACAACCAGCGAGAGATCCGAAGTGAAAAGCCAACAACTTGACGAAGAAGCGGTCTTCCACATCGCACGTGATCTTTCCGATACGGCGAAACGCGAGACCTACCTGGATCAGGTCTGTGCTCGCGATCAGGCGTTGCGAGAACGCGTTGAGGCGTTGCTGCGGGTTTATGACCAAGAACAGAGTTTTCTGAAATCAGCTGAGCCGACGTTGGCGCCGACCGTTGATCTCGGAAGGCGTACCGAGAACGTGGGCGCGACGATTGGTCGATACAAGTTGATGGAACCGCTTGGCGAAGGCGGAATGGGCACGGTCTTTGTCGCGCAACAAGATCGTCCGATCCGGCGCAAAGTTGCGTTGAAGCTCATCAAGCCGGGAATGGATTCCAAATCGGTTGTCGCCCGGTTCGAAGCCGAACGGCAAGCGCTGGCCATGATGGACCACCCCAACATCGCCAAAGTGCTCGATGCCGGCACGACAGAATCCGGACGACCATACTTTGCGATGGAGTTGGTCAAGGGTATCTCGATCACGGAATACTGCGACCGCAATCGGCTGACGATTCCCGAGCGACTGGAGTTGTTCATCCAGGTTTGCCAGGCGATCCAACACGCTCATCAAAAGGGGATCATTCACCGAGACATCAAGCCCAGCAACGTGCTGGTGACACTTCACGACGGCAGGCCCGTTCCGAAGGTAATCGACTTTGGCGTGGCCAAGGCGCTCAACGCACGTCTGACCGACC
Source organism: Pirellulaceae bacterium (assembly GCA_963767665.1). GTDB lineage: Bacteria > Planctomycetota > Planctomycetia > Pirellulales > Pirellulaceae > Rubripirellula. The sequence continues at coordinate 416,521 of CAVYFC010000005.1, read as the reverse complement.
GGACGATCTACACGGAGCATCTGCAGGTCGTTGGTACCTTGTTATACATGAGTCCCGAACAAGCCGAATTGAGCGGTCTCGATATCGATACGAGGAGTGACATCTACTCCCTTGGCGTGTTGTTATACGAGCTTTTGACTGGCACAACACCGTTCCCCAAAGAGACTTTGGACCAAGCTGGCTTTGACGAACAACGACGCATCATACGAGATAAAGAACCACCACGAGCCAGTGTGCGAATCAGTAGCCTTGGTAAAACGGCGACTGCGATCGCCGACCATCGCAAGACTGACCCGGCTAAGCTCAATCAGTTGATTCGCGGTGACTTGGATTGGATTCTGCTGAAGGCCCTTGATAAAGATCGGACGCGTCGATACGGCACTGCCGTAGGATTCGCCGAGGACGTTGCCCGTTTTCTAAGCGACGAACCGATCATCGCTAATCCACCGTCCACGCGCGTGCGACTGTGGAAGTTTGCGAAACGAAATCAATTTGGGGTTGTGGCCGGAACTTTGATTGGTCTCTCGCTTGTTCTAGCTTTTGCAAGCATCACCTGGTACTCGATCAAACTAACGCGACTCGTAGACGACTATCGATTCGAATTGACCGAGAAGGCACTCATCGCCGCTTTCAACGGTGATGTAGATCGAACATTGGATATCATCACACAGTTGCGAAATATCGAGAACTCCGAAAGCCAGATCTCAATGATTCAAGGAGTATCCGAATTCTACGCCGGAAACTCGGACGAAGCGTCGCGGTTGCTGCTCGAGGCGTCGGAACAGGATCCAGAGAACTTTGCAGCGGTCGCGATGCTTAGCATTTTGGAAGCGTATCACGGTACGTTTGTTGAAAGCGATCGATATCGGCGTGCGGCTCAGGCTGGAAAGGCTCGGCCCAACTACCGGGATTACGATGAACTGTTCCTTGCCTATCAGATGATGTACATCGACGTGGATGAATCGGTCCGGAGGCTGGAGGATCTTGTCCAGCGGCGCCGATCGTCGCCGATCGTACATGCCCACCTTGCGATGGCGATCGCTGAGCGATCCAGCTATGTGGTTGGCGCTGAAGCAGGCAGCTGCGGAGCTTGAGAGGCTTGGCGGGGCGTGGGAGCATATCGAGATCGCCAAAAACATTTCTCCTGACAACAACTTCGTCGAATTCATCGATTTCTATGTCCATTTTGTAGCGATTCTGATGTCCGATACTGCGGGAATCACGGTCGCCGATGAGTTGCGTCAAGAGTCAGACGCCCTGGCCCGGCGGGTTGCTGGACGGCAGTCTTGGCCGATTGGGTTGACGTTAGTAACTTGGTATCAAGAACTGGTGGGCGGGTCGGATCCCGAAGCGGTATACGTGGACACGTTTCAGAATCTTCCAGAAGACCAGCGGTACAGTTTTCCAGTCGCGTGTCAACGGTTTGCTCATCGCCGGTCAGACTGGGATTCGGCTATTGAGAATCATCCGCATCCAGCCGAGCAATGTACTCTTGCATTGCTCAGGGCCGTCGAACAGCAAGCATCAGGAGGTAGAGCGGCGGATTGGCAACAACTCTTTGATGAGTTTCGTGATACAAGGTTTGCGCTCGATGTTCTGCAGATCGCGATGATCAGTGGTGTGCCGAAGGATCAAGTCTCGCGAATGGCCGCAGACTCACAGAAGAGTTACGGAGAACCAGGATCGTTACAGGACTCCGAAGCGACGATGATCGAGTCTCGCTTGGAATATTTGGCGCAATCGAAAAGTGAACAGTGGCTGCTTGGGCGAGCACCCGATTCGAGAAACGCGCTGCTTCAGGCACGCTTTCAAATCGCCATGATGCATTTGGCTCAAGGCGCTTCCGATGCCTTAGAAAAACTCCGTGAGGCAACCGAGGTTTTCGCTCCCTGGTGCAATGAATACCACTGGGCTCGCGCGATACACGGTTGGCTCCGTCTAGGCGGCGCGGAAGACTCAGCATCCCAACATTAGCGGGCCTCACTTGTGCGGGTAGTTTCATTTCTGATCTCGCGTAAATCACTCATTGTAAGGATCCCGTGGCAGATCATTATCCACAACCAATGTGAGCTAGCAGCGGAAGGACTCAAGCGATCGTGGAAATCTTGAGGCACTTGGAGCATGAGGTCGACATTTCAGCCGGGAAGTTCACCATAGAGAAATGCCCGCGCGAAGGCCCAGCGGCGTTTGGCGGTGGCGGGCGACATTTCGACAGGTCGGCGGCCTAGTTGAAGGGACGCCAGCGAAATAGCGTAGTTTCAGCAGTTCCACTGCGTTCGGGTGTTCACTTTGCAGTTTCACGAGCGCTTCCTCGATGGCGAGCAGACGATCGGGAGTTTCGATCCCTGCTGTCAAGGGGCGCTTTTAGACGCCCGCTGACAAGTTAGACCAGAAACGCTCTGTCGGTGCGACTGACAGCAATTGCGGACCCCCGAACTGCGATTTGTCATATAGTGAGCGAATGAGAGACGTCACGCAAATTTTAGCAGCGATCGAGGAAGGGGATTCGGAGGCATCCGAAAAGCTTTTACCGCTCGTCTACCGAGAGCTTCGCAGATTGGCGGCGGCGAAGCTGGCCCATGAAAAGCCGGGCCAGACGCTGCAGCCAACGATCCTGGTACACGAGGCCTATGTTCGGCTGGTCGATGTCGATCAGCCGCAAAAGTGGAAGAGCCGGGGCCACTTTTTCGCTGCCGCCGCAGAGGCGATGCGGCGAATTCTGGTCGAGACCGCGAGACGAAAACAGTCCCAAAAACGCGGCGGCGCGATGCGACGTGTCGATATGGATGTCGATTCCGCATCAATAGAAGCCCCGGGTGAAGACCTGTTGGCATTGGACGAAGCGCTGACCCGTTTTGAGCGACAATTTCCTGAAAAATCTAAACTCGTCAAACTCCGATACTTCGCCGGATTGACCATCTCCGAAGCCGCCAAGGCGATGGAGATTTCGACGGCGACCGCCGAGCGCCACTGGCAATTCGCCCGTGTTTGGCTGCATTCGGAACTGTCCGATCAGGATCCAGCCGAAGCCCACTGAGCTGATGTTCGGCAGAAAAGTTATTTTCTTGCACGGACACTGATGGAGTTCAGCAGTGGTTTTCGCACTAATGGGTTGACGGAAATGATCTGCCCCAGTTCTTAGTATCTGAGCGTCCAATGTCCGAAAAGAAACACAACCTGGACTCGCTTTTCGAATCCGCCATCCAGATCGAATCCCTCGATCAGCGAAACGCCTTTTTAGACGGAAGCCTGTGGCGGAGACCTCCAACTGCGCCAGCGAGTTGAACGGTTGCTGCGATCCGAAAAGGAGGTCGGCAGTTTTTTGAATAAGCCGCCCGAAGCGCTGAAGGCGACGATGGCACTGGGCGCATCCGACGATGACCGGGCGGCTTCGCTACACGCCGGTCTGGCTCTCTCATTCAACGAAAACGCAGCCGTGATTCTCGGTGACATCAATCACAGCGTGCTCGAGTCGCTCGGCAAAACTGTCAACGAGATTCCCCGCGTGATGCTGAAGGATCCGCCGGCGGAGAATGACGCTCCTGTTCAACGTCCTTTCTCTGCAGAGCTTCCGGCACAATCCGGCAACCGCTATCAGTTGCAAGGTGAAATTGCGCGGGGAGGTATGGGCGCGATCATGAAGGGGCGAGACACGGACCTTGGACGCGACTTGGCGGTCAAGGTTTTGTTGGACGAACATAAAGCCAAACCAGAAATGGTCCAGCGATTCGTCGAGGAAGCTCAAATTGGTGGTCAACTTCAACACCCAGGCATCGCACCGGTCTATGAGCTGGGCCAGTTCACCGATCAACGACCGTTTTTCAGCATGAAGTTGGTCAAGGGCGAGACACTGGCCAAATTATTGGCCGATCGGAAAGCGTCGACTGCGGACCGTGGCAAGTTTCTGGGCATTTTCGAACAGGTCTGTCAGACAATGGCGTACGCGCATAGTCGAGGCGTGATCCATCGCGATTTGAAACCATCGAACATCATGGTCGGCGCCTTCGGCGAAGTGCAAGTGATGGATTGGGGATTAGCCAAAGTGCTGTCCACCGGAGGAATCGCGGACGAAAAAAAATCACGCGACCAGACACAGGGGCAAAGCGTCATTCAAACGCTACGCAGTGTCGGCAGTTCCAATCCCGGCTCTTTTGCATCCACTGGATCCGATACAGAAATGGGCAGTGTGATGGGGACGCCCGCCTACATGCCGCCAGAACAGGCACTCGGTGAGATCGACAACATGGACGAACGAGCCGACGTCTTCGCCTTGGGTGCGATCCTTTGCGAGATCCTGACCGGCAGCCCACCCTATGTCGGCGATGACGGTAACCAGATTTATCGACTTGCCAGTCGCGGAAAACTGGATGCGTGTTTCAGTCGGCTTGATGCTTGCGAAGCCGATCGCGAGCTTGTCGCTCTGGCGAAAAACTGTTTGCAAATTGAACCAGCGAGTCGCCCCAGAGTTGCAGGGAAACTGTCCGATCAGATCTCTTCCTATCTAGAATCGGTCGAAACCAAGTTGCGAGAAACGGAGCTTCAGCGCGTTGCAGAATCGGCTCGAGTCGAAGAGGAAAAAAAACGGCGTCGTGTAACCACCGCACTCGCCGCAGCGGTGTTGCTGTTCCTGTTGCTTGGAAGCGGCGGTTGGCTCTATTTCGAAAGGCGAGAATCAAGTGTTCGCAAGCGGCACGCCGAGAAAATGGAATCGGTGAATAAGGACTTGAATCGCAGTCTCGACCGACAAAAACTATCGGCCGCGTTCTCGGCATATCACGATAGAAACGTTGTGGAAGCTCAGGATCTATTGAAGCAGCTAGATCCAAAAGAAGGAAGTGCCGACTGGATCGCGTGGAGATTCTTGGACGCCAGGTGTAGGGAGAGCGTGGGTGAAGTCAAGAAACTCAACCATAAGGTTCATGCGAGAAGTGCGATTGATCCGCTCGGCCGGTTTTATGCGGCCGCCGTTGCTGAAAATCAAATCTCGCTGATTTCTCTGTCGGGAGACCTTCTTGCCGAACTCCCGTTTCCCGGTGAAGGCCTAAGCATTCGGGACGCGACACGGTTAACCATTTCCAGCAATGGGCACTGGTTGCTCGCCCCAGTCAGCGATGGGGAGCAATCCGGCCGAGTATTGATTTGGGAACTCTCCCAATCCGAAGCTGGAATCACGGCGAAAGCGATCGATGCGTCGCCCACACATGACTCGCCGGTCATTTGCGCCGACATGGATATTGAATCAAATCGAGTGGTGAGTATCGACTTGGGCGGTACGATGAAAACCTGGTCGATATCGGGTGAAGAATTTGAAAGTGTCGAAGCGTATCCAAAAAGCAATCGATTTCGCCTCGGCGTTTATTTCTCGAATGATGGTGAGTGGATTCTGTCACACGAGTGGAGATCCATTGCTGGGATCTTCGTTCGGCGGTCGGGTGATCTTAAAGAATTCGGCACGGCACCGTACGGAGATCAAGTCGGTGGCGTTTGCTTCGCCCCCAACAGCAATCGATTTGCGATCGCTGGTTATTGCGGCACCGAGGTCTGGGATTTGAATGACGGCAATCCTAGACGATTGCATCGACTCAGTTGGCGACGCTCAACCGACTGCGTTTTTTCCAATGACGGTCGCTATCTCGCCGTTTGTGGAGCGGACGATTCCTCGACCGAAATATTCTCCGTTGACACTGGTGAGACCGTCAGGGTCTACCATTGGCCTGGAGCAAATGATGCGGCACGAGCGAATTCTCGTCGATGAGAACCGAGTTTACGCGATTGGGTACGACTCTATCGTGAAGTTTCCAAACTATCTCGGATCGCGCGTCCCAACGCAGACTTGGTGGTATGCCCCATTCGCGACAGGGGGCCATCGAATCGCCGTTCCGACTGAAGACAAGCAGGTCCGAGTCTTTGACCTTATAACGAACGAGGAGATCGTGCTTGCTTTCGATGAACAGCCGCGCAGGATCTTGTCAATTGGACTTTCGTCGGATGGAAGTCGAATCGCAATCGGCTCTGAGGACAACGCTGGCCAGAGACTTTCGGTGTGGGATATTCAACCCAGACGCCAGGTATACACCAAGGAACTCATAGCCAACGGCACCCTGCGGTTTTCGCCTGCCAATTGCGATCTGTTGCTTGTTGGCGCTAATGCTGGCAACTCGGAACGGCAAACTACCAAACTCATCAATTTGGAGTCCGGCGAAATGATCACAATGTCGGACGACGCCGCGCTTGACGCAGATTTTTCCGGCGATGGAACGGAGCTCCTCCTAGGAGGGAACCCCTGGCGCGGAAACAAGAACGCCACGGTTTGGAACGTTTCTCCAGGCGGTCAAGTCGAGTTCAAGCAAACGCTTAACACCAAACACAACTACTCGGTGAGTTTCAGGTCTGACGGCGAGGGATCTGCGTTGTTAGATGGCAAGGCTCCTAACGCGGTCCGAGTCTGGGACAGAAATGACGAATGTTCGTTCTCACCGATTCTTGTCAGTAGTCCCAGGATACTGTCACTTGATTATTCGCCCGGTGGCGAGTGCATTGTAACGGCAAGCCCCAACGGACAGATCACGTTCATTGACAGCACTGATGGCCAAGAAGTTGGTGTTTTTCGCGTCGCCCATCCGTTGCGACATCTTGAATTCATGGACGGTTGTGACCGTTTAGTTGTTTCAACCATGGATGGTGCCGTTCTGCATTGGGACTACTAGCAACCGTTCGATTATGGCTAGTTTCTCTTTCGCGCTCCGGTTTCATTGGACGAGGTCGGCCAACAAAGCGTGCGGCGATTGCCGAAAGCCGCTTCGGTATTCAAGTAGAATCGATGGATTGCGGCGAGGCCGCAGCCGCAAGACGCGCCAGGCGGTTCCATTCTTTGCCGGATTGAGCAACTGTGATTGCGGACCGGCAGGGGGCCTTCGCAAGGGCCTGGCTCAAGACGGAAATGGACGAGGATCGGATCGAATGGCAACGACCACTAACGCTGCTCGGCCGGGGGCGCTCGCAAGCCTTCGGGATGAATGCGGCGATTGCCCAGCGGCCATTCCGGGTCGTTCTTGAGCCATTGCACGAACGAGCCTGCCCAGTTCGCGGTACAGTTGGATCCTCTCAGGGCCATGCGATCCTCGAAGTGTTCCAGAGCCTGCTTTCGATTGCCTTTGCCCAAGGCGATCATTCCAAGCGCATACGCTCGGCTTATCTTCTCGTTCCTGCGAGTCTCTGGCGGTCCCATAGAGTCACTCACCGTGTCACCCGCCAGCATCTCGATCAGAACTTCTTCGTTAATGATGGATCCCGTGCTATGTGGTTGGCTTGACTCTTGTCTTGTCCACTCCTCGCACTGCCTCTTGGCAAGCTCAAATTCGCCGAGTAGAAGCGGAATCTGAATCGCAACGTATCGCATGTACTCGGTTGGATCTTCGGCAATCAGATCCCGGTAGATCGCGAGGGCTTTGTCGCGTCCTCCAGGGACGTTGACCAAGACGAATGCCCGGGCAGCACGGATCATCTTGTCGTCGCTAGACAGGGCATCAATCTGCCCAAGCATCACGTCGGGGCTCTTGTCGCGGTGCAGTCGACCGATCAACCAAAATTGGTCGTCAGGACCAGATTGAAGGATCACTTGGTCCCATGCTTGCTCTGCCAGTCGGTCCGCACCAATGGAATCATAGAAATCCGCTGTGAGTTCCCTTCCCTTTAGGTTCCCGGGAAATCGTCGACTAAAATCGTCAACAAGCTCAAGTCCTTCCTGTTTAGCAGCCTCAACGACGTCAGCCGGCAACGCAAACTCGCTGGCCAACCCCACCACTTTTCTTGCGTGAAAGAGTCGCACCGAAAGCAAGAGAGCTGACTCGGGATTGGGTAATAGCTCCTTTGCGAGGCTGAGTTGGTGAGTCGCTTCGTCAAACTGTTCGCGACGACTGTGTTCCTCCGCTTGCAAAATGGCGGCGATCGCTTTCAGTAGCCTCGCTGATCCCCAAGTCGGTTCAAGCTCAATGACGTCATCGCACTGATCAACCGCTAGATCGGGGTGAGTCCAAACGAGCCCGTAGGATTTGAATAGCAGGTCGATCTCCCTGAACGGTTCGCGCGGCGACGCAGTGTGCAAACGGTTGGCGAGAAGGACGCTCTCTTCCCACCGACCATTCTGCGAGTACGCCCAAGCGAGTAATCCGGCCGCTGCCACATTCTCGGGTTCTGTTTCAACAATGGGCTCGAGTGTTTCGATCGCCTTGCCATATTCCGCCTGGTGAACGAAAGCGGCGCCACGAAGCGTCGGAAACCACTCCTGTGTGCCAGTACCCACTGTCAATTCATACGCCTGCAACGTTTTCTCGACATCTTCAGGGCGACCGGCGACTGCTTGTCTTGCGGCCTGCTCAATGACAAAACGACGGTTGCTCTCGGCCAGGCCAACGATCTCCTGACGCCGTTCAATGGCTAACCGTTCTGCCTTTTTCGCCTTGTCCATTTCAGTCGCGAGACGTCGATTCTGCGCGTAGAGGGTGACGATGGCTAGCAACAATATCCCGGCAACCGCAATTCCCACCCGGTTGCGTCGGAGGTACTTGCTGCTTCGATACATCAGCGTTGGAGGATGAGCATCCACCGGCTCACCGTTCAGGTATTTCCCCAATTCGTCGGCCAGCGACGAAGGCGAAACGTAACGCCGATTGCGATCCTTTTCGAGTGCTTTCATCACGATCCAATCGAGATCGCCTTTGATTTCGTTCCTCAATTTCTCCGGAGTAATGCTGCGGTGCTTGGCAATGATCGTCAGCTCATTTCTTCCGGAGGTGCTCAGACGCGTGCTCGGCTTGGGCGGTTCTTCTTCGCGGATCAGACGTTGCATTTCGACATAGCTGGCGCTGCGTAAACGCATATTCTCGAGCGGAGTCGTGCCGGTCAAAAGCTCGTACAGTAAAACACCGAGGGAATAGACGTCGCTCCGCGTGTCGACGTCCAAGCAGCTCATCTCGGCCTGTTCGGGGCTCATGTACTGGGGCGTCCCGATCATTTGGCCGAAATCAGTGAACAGCGTTCTTTCGGTAAGCTCCTGATTCGTGGCTTTTGCGACACCGAAGTCGATGACCTTGACGACGGGCTCGCCGTCAGCAAGCGTGACCATCACATTCGACGGCTTAAGATCACGATGGATGATGCCTTTTTGGTGGGCGTGCTGAACAGCATCACAGACCTTTCGAAAGAGTCTCAGCCTCTGCTCGGTAGAGAGTTCATTTCTGTCGCAGAACTCTGTCAGGGTCACTCCTTTCACCAACTCCATTACGAAGTAAGGTCTGCCGTTGTCCGTAGATCCGGCCTCTAGCACTTTCGCAATATTGGGATGATCCATCATCGCGAGTGCCTGGCGTTCTGCCTCGAAGCGGGCAATCACGGACTTGGTGTCCATGCCAGGCTTGATGATTTTTAACGCGATGCGTCGTTTGACGGGCCGTTTTTGCTCGGCCATGTAGACCGTGCCCATTCCACCTTCGCCGATTATCTGGAGTAGTTTGTAGGGACCTATGCTGGTGCCCAGTTGTTCACTGACTCCCGGCATTGACGCAGTCACGCCAGCGGCTGACTCGCCGCCCAGGAATCTTCCCGCACGTTCGTGTGCACGAAGCAATTGGTCGACTCGGTCACGAAGCTCGGTATTGCTACCGCACTTGCTTTGCAGGAACGACGTGAGCTGTTCCGCGGTTTCCAGTTCGAGAGCTTCGAAAAAGATCGCTTTGGCATCGGTATTCAGGACGGTCATGATAGGTCTCCGACAGTTGGTGGGTCGTAAGACAATGCCCCATCTGGTGTCGAGGTGCGCCGAACAGTTTTCTCGAATTCTCGCCACTATCCCAGCCGATCGACGAGCCATGCTCGGGCATAGGCCCAGTGACGATCCGCGGTTCGGCGTGGGATTCCGAGCGTTTCGGCGGACTGTCGCAGGTTGAGCCCGGCGAAGAATCGCAGTTTCACTAGCTCAGCACCCACAGGATCGTCGGCAGCTAGTCCCTCCAACGCTTCATCGACGGCGAGCAAGTCTTCATCGGGTGTGTCCATCGCAAGACTGACGTCTTCGAGATGAATGCGTCTGCGAACGCCGCCCCTCTTTAGGCGATGGCGGTCGCGGGCCCGATTGATCAGGATTCGTCGCATCGCCTCGGCTGCGGCCGCGAAGAAATGACCACGGCTATCCCATTGTCGCTCCCCGTCGGGCCCGACAAGCCGCAAGTAGGCTTCGTGGACGAGCGCGGTTGCCTGCAGCGTTTGTCCCGGGCTTTCACTCGCCAACCTGGCTGACGCGAGTTTACGCAACTCGTCATACACCAAGGGCAGAAGCTGCTCCGAAGCCTCTGCGTTGCCTTGCTCAATTTTCGCGAGAATCTGGGTCACGTCAGTCATAGGAACCAGATTATCGTCAGCACAGCCGGGACGCCATTACTGATCCGCACCGCTAATGCGAATTGCTGAACCAAATCATCAATTCACAACGGAATTCTATTCGACTCCACGAGATGACTTGCCGATCAAACTCTTTGACCGTTTGTCTATGGCTGATGCACCTGTCTTGAATCGAGCCAGGGCAGCCAGGTCTTGTCTTTCACACGCGAGTGGAACGCTTTGCCCCACCAAAAAAGTCCGTGCTGGAAATCTGCCGTCTGGGCAATTTTTGAAAAGTGCATTTCGGCTTCTTGACGTTGCCCTCGTGCAAGTCGGTCGAAGCCGATAACCCAGTGGGCATACGCGGTAAAGAGCTGAGAATTGCGACATTGTTGAACCAGTTCGGACGCATCGGTTTGCGTGCCGCGCATGAAGTCCGCGCACGCGATCTCCTCCGGAAAAAGGTTTCGTCTTAACGCTGACGCATAAAGCGTTTCGCCAATCTCTTTCGCGAAAACATCTTCACCGAGCATCTTCGCGACCGTCCAATCGATGAACAAGAAGAATTTAGATGACTGACGACTCTGCTTGGCGTCGAAGTTTTCTTGCAGTCGATGAAGCACGTCCTGCCTCTGATGATGTGCATCCGGCTTCGCCAACTCGAGACACAGCTTGAGGCCGTCGACGTTGTCCTTGCAAGGCTTTGTCATTTGGTCTAGCAATTGGATCCCATTGCCGAACTTTTCGTCCTCGAAACAGTTGGCCGCCAGATAGGTGGCGATGTAATCGCTGTTTTTCAGTCCGGCATTGGCGCGCTCAGTGAAACCGCGAAAAGCGAGTTTGGGTTCACCACGTATGAGGTCAACCATTGGCGGCCACCACATCGCCGATTCATGTCCACTTGATTCCGTTAGTTGACGAACGTCGTCCCCTAGAGACTCAATCAAATTTCTCGAACGTCCGTGATCCCCGATAAGGGCAAGCAGGTGAGCTTGTTGCAGGCGGGCTTGAATGGAGGTCGCGAGAAAACGCGGTTCGCGATCCGTTAACAACACGAGTGCGTCCGTCATTTCAATTGCATTCTCTGTTAATGCGATCGCGGCTTGGTGGTCAGGTAAGTTTGCAGCGACACTGCAGCGGGCGTCTGCAAGTAGCAAACGAACGACTGGGCTGAGGGGTCGCATCTTGGCTGCATTTCGAAGACATTCCTCACCCTCGCTGGGTAGCCATCGGAACAGACCGATTCCCTTCAGGAGGTGTTCCTCAAAATTTTCCGGCTCAAGATCTTTTAGCAGTGCCATCTGCTGAAAGCGTTTGTCTTCATCAGCAATCTCTCCGTATGCGATTGCTGAGAGTGCGAGAGCGGAAATGTCATCCTGCTCGGTAGCGCCGAGCTCCTGCAGGTCCCGGATAGTCGCCTCGGAGTCGCCCTGTAAATGGTTTTTGAGACCTTTCATGATGACGATCCATTCTCGCGAAAGGCCAAGCGATTCCGTGTCGGGGAGGAGCTCGTCGAACTTTGTATAGTCGCCTCGCAGCAGCGCGAGAAGCGTCTGCTCTCGAATCATCCCACGTTGATGCTCAATTGCAAGATTTAGAATTTGTTGAGATTTTCTTGCGGCGTTTCTCTCAGCCAGTGCCCATACCATCCCAGACGAAAGCGCCAGTACAACCGCAGTCGCCGCAGCGAAGAGACCGCGGTTGCGCGAGACGAGTTTGCGAACACGATAGCTCGTTGACGGCGGCCTTGCAGTGATCGCTTCATCGGACAAATAGCGACAAATGTCCATCGCCAATCCATTGGCAGTCTCATATCGTCGTGCGCGATTCTTTTCGAGGGCCTTCATCACAATCAGATCAATATCACCTCGAATGGTTCGGCCGAGACCACCAATGTCGGTGCCCCGTTTTTCCGATACCGACTGGGCATCTTGCCCGAGTGTGCTGAGCCGCGTACTCGGCTTTGGCGGATCCTCTTCTCGAATGATCCGCATGACTTCATCGAGTGCCGCCGTTCTCAAGCGACGCCGGTCGAACGGAGGCTCGCCGGCTAAGAGTTCGTACAGCAGGACTCCAAGGGAATAGATGTCGCTGCGTGTGTCGATATCGAGTTGGTTGAACTGTGCCTGTTCGGGACTCATGTATTCGAGTGTGCCAATGACTTGTCCGAATTCGGTAAACAGCGTTTGCTGAGAGAGTTCTTGATTGATCGCTTTGGCGACGCCAAAATCGATCACTTTGACGACCGGTTTGTCGTCGAATTTGGCGACGAGCACATTCGAGGGTTTGAGATCGCGGTGGATGATCCCTTTTTGATGAGCATGCTGAACGGCCTGGCAGACGTCAACAAACAGCGAGAGCCTGTGCCGCGTTGATAGCCGATTGTCATCACAATACTGCGTGATCGGAACGCCTTTGACCAGCTCCATGACGAAGTACGGTCGACCGTTTTCCGTTGTCCCGGCCTCCAGCACCTTGGCAATGTTGGGATGATCCATCATCGCCAGTGCTTGACGCTCTGCTTCGAAGCGGGCCATCACTTGCTTGGTGTCCATGCCCGGCTTGATGATTTTGAGCGCCACGCGTCGCTTGACCGGCTGTTTTTGATCCGCCATGTAGACCGTTCCCATTCCCCCTTCGCCGATCCTTTGCAGAATCTTGTAGGGGCCGATCATTTGGCCGGCGTGCTCGAGCGATTGGTCTTTGGGGAGCGCCTCGGTGCGATCGAGAATGCTGTCGGGCAACTGGTGTGCGGTGATCAGACTCTCGACTCTACGCCGCAATGCAGTGTCTTCACCGCAGACGCGGTCCAGAAACTCGTCGCGGGAATCGCCTTCGTCATGGTTCAGGGCGTCAAGAAAGACTTCTTTGGCTTGCTGGACGGTTTCGCTCATTTCGGTATCCTCGCGGTTTCGGTTTCCAATGAGCAGTGCGAATTCCAGAGTCAGGTTGTCTCAAAAACCAAAGGAAATTTACTGGCCGGCCCCATCCTGGAGCATCCTGTCTTTGAGCCAGGCCCGGGCGAATGTCCAGCCACGATAGGCGGAGGCCCGTGAAAGGCCGAGCATCTGGCCAGCTTCCTCGACAGAGAAGTCAGCGAAAACGCGGAGTTTAGCCAGTTCCGCTGCTTGCGGATCCTCGGCCGCCAGTAGTTCGAGAGAGTCGCTGAGTACCAGGATCTGATCGGGATCATTTCGGTCCAGCAGATCACCGTCGCACAATTCGACGCGATCCATTCCGCCGCCATGCTTTTCAGCTTTCCGTCGCCGTGCCCGCTCGACCAGTATCCTCCGCATTGCTTCGGCGGCCGCCCCGAAAAAGTGGCCACGTCCATTCCAGTCTTGCGGTTCTGCTCCCGAGACGAGGCGAAGGTAGGCTTCATGCACCAGTGCCGTCGCCTGCAACGTTTGCCCAGGCTTCTCACCGGCAAGCTTTGCGGCTGCAAGTCTACGTAATTCGTCGTACACTAGCGGCAATAGCTGCTCGGAAGCCTTTGGATCACCTTGATCGATTTGTGCGATAATCTGGGTAACACTATTCATAGAACCCAGATTATCGACGGCTGAAGCTGGACGCTATTGCTGGTCTCCTAATTGGACCGTTTAGGACATCTCTCGCTGAAGCCATGTGCGGGCGTAAATCCAGTATCGATCGGCGGTCGACGTGGAAATATCGAGCAGCTCAGCGGCCTCATGAATGGTCAATCCGCCGAAATAACGCAGTTTGACGAGTTCTGCCTTTTGAGAATCCTCTGATTCCAATCGCGCGAGTGCCGCATCGAGTCGCAGTAGTTTTTCGTCACGCATCGGTGCCTCGATCTGGTCGTGCAACTCAGCGCGACGCATCTCCCCTCCGTGTTTATGTGTTTGTCTACGGCGCGCTCGATCGATCAAGATTCGCCGAATCGCCTCGGAGGCGGCGCCGAAGAAATGCGCGCGGCTCTTCCACGAGCTGCTGGGTGAGCCGACCAGTCGCAAGTACGCTTCATGGACGAGCGCCGTCGGTTGCAACGTCTGGCCGGGCTTTTCGTTCGCCAGCCTCGCCGCCGCAAGTCGTCGGAGTTCGTCATAGATCAGAGGAAACAGGTCATCGACGGCCTGCGGGTCCCCTTCCTGAATTGCCTCCAGCAACCGCGTGACGTCACTCGTCATGATTCGGCGCACTGTCCTGTTCGAGACTACGATCGTTAGGCAGCCACGGCAGCCAATCTGGATCATCTATTCGCACGAGAAACGCTTGCGACCACGCATAGTCGTACAGTTCAAAGAAGTCAGCCTCGACGACTCTTTCAAAATATCCCTTGGCCTCACGACGTCTACCCTTGGAAAGCTGATCAATGCCAAGCCAGAACGCGATGTGCGTAACGGCACGATTTGTCGTGGCATGTTCAAGCGAAGCTTCGGGCGGATCCAGTCGATCGCTAGACATGAAGCGCGACTGGCAACAAGTCTCTTGCAATGGCCATTGAACCAGACTGCGCCTCGAGAAATTCGCGGAAACGACTCGCCGCCTTTTTTGCGTCGTCACTTGCCAACAGCAAAGTCAAAAGTGCCCAGTCAATGCTTCCGTTCAGTGCGGGGTCTAGGCGATCAGGATGAGTCAAGCGTTTAAGAAATTCCGAAGCGATCGACACTATGTCTTCGTCCCCAGACTTCACTCGTGACTCGGCTTCGGGAAGCAGCACCATGCTTTGTGACTGGATCATTTCTTCTTTGCTTTGATCAAGTATGTTGAGGCATTCTTCGAATTCCTTGTGAAAATAGTGGTACTGGATTTTCTCAACGGAAACGACAACCCGTTCATAGGCGGAGACATCCGTGGAAACGCTCTTAGCATACAGATGCGAAAGATCGCCGAATTGATCAGGATGAAGTACACGACTTGCAACTAGCAGCGCAAAATGGAGCTGAGGGTCATACGGCATGTTCTCGGCATCTTTCATCGCGACGCGCAAGTCATCCCTACATGGAATGATTTGCTCTTCCGGCAGCTCTAAAAGCCGGGAGAGACTCAAGCGTTTCGCATGAGCGCTGATACGTTGCGCTACCGCGAAAGGTGAGTCCTGGAAAAGGATCTCTTTTGCTAGTTCTCCCTCGACGGCAGCCTTTTCTGCATAAACGAGCGCCTCCTCACGGTCGATTACGTGCTGAGCCATGCGGTAATAGGCGTTTGAGAGGAGCACTCTGGCTACCGCGCTCGACGGCTCAAGACGCCTTGCCTTATCAAGATCCTCGATTGCCCTGTCTGGTAGTCCCCAAGAGAAGGCGAATCCACGGAATAAGAACTCGTCAAAGGATTGCGGCGACTGCCTGATGAGTCTGCTCACCTCTTGCCAATAATCCCATTCAAACCCAGCGTAATAATGGCTTGCAATCAGAAGGGAATGCGCTGCAACGTCGTCCCGGTCAAGCCTCAGAAGCTTTTCTCGTGCTTTTGTACGGTCTGCATTGCTATTGAACAAGTCGATAATCGCGTCGCTTAGAAGCAATCGTGTATCACTTGAGTCGGGTGGGTAAGAAGATTTGAGAATCTCGAATTCTGCCGCGCTCGGTCGGTGTCACCGCTCAATGCGAACTCAAGGATCCGCTCCCCACGGCTTTCCCGAAGCGATTCGATGGTTTCCGTTAGTACTGTATTCTTGTCTCTCAGTGCTTGAGCCATGTCGTGTGCAATCATCTGCTGCTTGACCGCTTCGTTCTTTGCGGATTGAGTAAGCAAGAGCGCAACGATCATCACGAGAAAGACGGTTGTGATCGAAGCGACCAGCCCGCGATGACGCCGGGTGTATTTCTGGAGGCGATACAAGGTCGAGGGAGCTCGAGCGGTGACCGGTTCATCAGCCATGTGGTGTTCGATGTCTGCCGCTAATTCCAGCGGCGTTTGGTAGCGCCGCGTCCGATCCTTCTCGAGTGCTTTCATCACGACCCAGTCAAGATCGCCGCGAACACTCTTGATCAGACCCTCCCTTTCCGTGCGGCGATATCCGGCTGCTGCCGTGGCGGCGTGACCAAGCGAACTGAGTCGCGTGCTCGGTTTCGCTGGTTCCTCCTCGCGGATCAGTCGTAGCGTTTCTTCCAGCCCCGCCTTGCGGAGCCGCGCGGGATCAATCGGTGGAACACCGGTAAGCAGTTCGTACAGGAGGACGCCGAGCGAATAAACGTCGCTTCTGGTATCGACATCCAATTGATTCAACACCGTTTGCTCGGGACTCATGTATTCCCAAGTCCCCAAGATCTGGCCCACCATCGTGAACAGCGTCTTTTCGGTGAGTCGCTGATTGGTTGCCTTGGCAACGCCGAAGTCGATCACCTTCGGTACCGGGTGGTCATCGTAGAGGGCGA
This sequence comes from Pirellulaceae bacterium, assembly GCA_963767665.1. Taxonomy (GTDB): domain Bacteria; phylum Planctomycetota; class Planctomycetia; order Pirellulales; family Pirellulaceae; genus Rubripirellula. Next base: position 399,806 of record CAVYFC010000005.1, on the reverse strand, counting down.
CGATGACATTGGATGGCTTGAGATCGCGGTGGATGATGCCTTTCTGATGGGCGTGTTGTACGGCCTGACATACCGACACGAAAAGCGCGAGACGTTGCCGCGTCGTCAGCTTGTTCTGGTCACAGAACTGGGTGATGGGGACGCCTTTGACCAGTTCCATCACAAAGTACGGTTTGCCGTCATCGGTGCAACCGGCGTCGAGCACCTTGGCGATGTTGGGATGGTCCATCATCGCCAGCGCCTGTCGCTCCGCTTCAAAGCGGGCAGCAAACTGCTTGGAATCCATCCCTGGCTTAATGACCTTGATCGCCACGCGGCGGTGGATCGGCTCGTTCTGCTCGGCCATGTAGACCGTCCCCATGCCACCTTCGCCGAGTTTCTGCAGCAACCGGTAATTGCCGATCGACTGGCCCAAATCGCTCACGTCGGTCAGTGAAACTGAGACGGTTTCGGGAAAATCCGCGAGCGCCGGCCGATCGAGAAAGCTGTCCGCTTCACGCTGGACTCGAAGCAGGTCCTCGATCTGGTCACGAAGACTCGTGTCGCCAGTGCACTCACGTTCGAGGAAATCGCTGCGTTTCGTCCCGGAGTCAAACGCTTGTGCCTCCGAGAAGATCCGCTCTACGTGGTCGTGCGAGTGGTTTTTGGTGCCCATTCCAGATCCCCGTTTTGCGGAAAACCCGATTGTAAATGACAGGAATGTCTGCCAAGTAGTTGTGGCGAGATTTTTCAGCGCATTACCCCAACGCAATCGTTAGATTCTTCAAGAAATCGGTTGGACTTAGCTTCTCGAGAAGAGCCTGGTTGTGCGAAGGAGAGCTGGTCCAGTCGCGACAAACGTTGGAAGACCGCTGGGGAAGGCACGGCGATGATATCTACGAATTGAGCGTGGAGTCGAGAATGCAGGCGTTGAACGAAAAATAGTCCAAATCTAGTCCGACATTGGTCAATTCAAACGCACTTTGGAGCCAACGTGACTTTAACGCGTGAAGGTCACTTGGATCGGCTTTCCTGGGCTGAAATCCAAAATGTCCATGCAAGTGCAACGCAAGAAAATTGTGGTTGCATCAGATTCGGGACGTAGAGGTCGCTGGTTCGAATCTTGTCGCCCCGACTTCATCAAAACCGAGGGCTTTCCGGCGTGAATTCCCGCTGCTCCTTGAAGCTCGTCCCACTTAATCAGAGAGTGAGGGTCAGAATCGGGCCCCACCCACCGGTCTGCTCAACCTCTTCGGTCCGGTGACCGTCCAAACGAGGCAGGCCTCGCGGCTTCCACCGCCCATCCGCCGCATGCCTGTTGCCACTTTCGAGCTGATCGTCTCGTATGCTGCGGAAAGAATGGTTGACGCGAGCCCTGATTTTGATGTCGCGTCTTTCAGCGAAGCGGAGGACCCAGCATGCGCAAGGTGACATCCGAACCATCCAAGATCACTGTCTTTGATCGTGGCCATGCTGCCGGTTTGCTCGGTCGCGTAACGCGAGGACTCTAAGAATTGTATCAAGCACGGCGTCCAGGCGTTTGCCGACGTCCTGAACGAGAAAGCGCAAAACGAAATACCCGTGTTCCTGCAGCAGTGCATCTTTTCGGCGGTCGCGGCGATATGCATCAGCGTCCCGAAAATGCTGACCGCCGTCGAGTTCAATGACGACGCGCGCCTCTGAATCGAGAAGATCAACTTCCATGTTGCCCCAGCCATCAAATGGGATTGGCAGCTCAACGTTCAGCTCGAATCGACCCATCGTTGCGGAGAGCGACTGCAGTCGGCGGAAGAAGAAAGCTTCGGTTGCGCTGCGCGCTCGTGCAACTCCTTCGGCAGTTGGGTCGACTTCACGAGCGACGTGAACAAACAACTTGGCCAGAGGAACGTCGATCCCATCTCGAATGAGCCTTCGCACGGTCGCGGCGTAGTCGGTCTTCCACTGCGGGTCGATTGGCAACGGCACGTCGGCCGGCCAGCCGGGAATCGCACTGCCGGGGAGCAGAACTCGGTAGCCAATCGCTTCGTAACCCTGACAGCGCCGGTCGAACATCCGGGAAAGCATCGGTACGTTCAGGTCGGCGTAGTCGTAGACTCGGACTTCCGTTTTATTCTCGGAAAGCCGGTGCAAGCGTCCGACATACTGGGCAATGGTGCCACGCCACGAAACTGGCAATGTCAAGTGCAGCGTATCGAGACGTCGATCGTCGAAACCCTCACCAATGTACTTGCCGGTGGCTAATAGCACACGCTCTTCATCGGGGGCGATATTCGCGAGTCGATGCGCGATCTCGCGCGACTTCTTGGTGCCGGTGCCGCCCTGCAGCACAACAACATGTTGTACATCCGATTCGAGTCTCGCCGCGAGCAACTCAAGATGATCTCGGCGTTCAGTCAGCACGAGTGGTGAGCGGCCATCGCGGACACCGCGAATGATGTCCTCGCTGATCATGTCATTGCGATCACTGTCGGCAATCAACTCGCGATAGAGATCCTGGAACTGAATTCGCTGATCGGGATCGGCTTCCGATACCGGACGAAATCCTGTCGGACGTATGATTACCGTGTGCTCAAATGGGCGGGCGATTGCTTCAGCCTTGGCATCAACGTTGTGTCGCACCGGTCCGCACTGCATGAAGATAACCGGGTGATGACCATCTTTACGAGTCACCGTGGCAGAAAGCCCCAGAACGTACCGGGCCTTGGCCGCCCGCGCGACCAGTTCAAAACTGTGAGCGGACAAATGATGGCACTCGTCAACAATCAACTGACCATAGTCAGCGACGCAGTCGTTCACGACGTCCTTCCGCACCAGACTTTGAATCGTGGCCACATCAACCTTTCCGGTTAGCTTCTTGCGGCCACCGCCGAGCCGACCAATCCGTTTGGTGGGGATTCCAAGGAATTCCGACAGTCGGTCGACCCATTGATCGAGCAGTTGCCGCCGATGGACAAGCACAAGTGTGCCCGCACCCCGCTGAGCAATCATCCATGCAGCCACCACGGTCTTGCCGAAAGCCGTCGTCGCGGATAGGACTCCGATATCGTGTGCGAGCAGTTTTCGAGCGGCTGTCTGTTGCTCGGGCCGTAAATTGCCTTGAAACTCGAAGTCGATGGATTCGCCCCAGGTCCGTTCGTCACGCGTGTCGAATTCGATGCCTAAGTCAGCAAGTAGACTCTGGATGTCTTCGTAGCATCCGCGGGGGAGTGCGAGATGCTGCGGATGGTCTTCGGCACAACTGATGATTCGTGGCTTTCCCCAAGTGGGTAGACGCATCAACTGAGCTTTGTAGAACTCCGGATTCTGGAATGCTGCCAGTCTTGTTAGACGGTTCCGTAGTGCCGGAGGTAGATTCGCTTTTGCGATGTAGATTTGATCGGCCAGAATCAGCTCTACCCGCGCCGGCGAATTCGCAATCAGTCGCGACACCGGGCGATCTCGTGACGGAGACATTCTCCATGGTTCGAAATCAGCATCGCTATCACCGGCGACTCGAATGTTGATGATGCGTCCGCTCCGAGCGGCTTTAGAGACCAACTCCTCTACGGTCGCTGCGGACATCCGCTCGATGGACGAGAGCAAGGTCCATTGATCAGAGTACGGCGCAAACTCATCGTCAACAAACACGCTGTTGCCTAGGTCCCGCGGCCGCTTTTGTAGCGGTAGTGCGATCAGATTCCCGAAGCCCCCTCGCGGCAAAGTGTCCTGGTTCGGGAAGAAACGGTCGTAGGAGTCGAGGCCGATATCAGGCCGCCGCTCCATCGTTTCGGTCAACACATGGGAACCCAGTCGACGCGCGACGGACGCTGGCACTGCTGTCTCAAAGAAAATCCAGACGTGTGCGCCGTTTCCAGATCGGGAGCGTTCGATGACGGCAGTTACCTCAAGACGCCGACACGTTTCCATGACGGCCAATGCGTCGTCTCGCCAATTCGCTTTGTCAAGATCGATGGCGAGAAAATAGCAGGTCTCATCTAACAACATCGGATAGACACCCGCTACGAAATCGCAGCCGTTTTGATCCTTTCCAACAAGGTGCCTGCGAATGACATCATCGGTAACCGGCAAAAAACGTTGGTGCTGGCAGGCTGCGCATTTGACACGCGGTTTTTCGCAGATGCCGCTTACCCACTCGTTCGCACAGGCTGGCGAATAGCCGGTCTTTCCCGATCGGCGATTCTCGAAGCGGCGCGGATAAACTTCGTCTCGTCCTCGAAAGAGCGAACGAAAAAGCCGAATCTTGTCTTCAACTGGAGATCGATGATGAATGCCCACGAGAATTTGCCCCCGACTGCTGCATGCTACCACACACTGAGAAGTCGTCCAGGCAATGGACCTTATTGGCGCTGCATTGGTTCGAATGACTTTGACAGCGATTCCAGCGTCTCGTCGGAGATGCCGTTTGATTGGAGCCGCATTTCAGTCGACAACGCCTCAGCAAGGCTCGAAATGGATTGTGCTTACGCTTTAATGGTTGCGACCCCACTTCGCATTGAGCAAGTGTCTCGAACAACTAGCCGACTCCACGAAGTTTTCGAAGTTCAACGCGTTGAGGACTGTTCATTGCCAAACGCCGTACCATCGCTGGCCCCACGTCAGTCAATCCGATAATCACGAAGTCCGCGAACCGGAAGTGCGTTTCCCATGCATCCGTTCGCGGATTAAAGACCCGCACAATTTCATCTGATTCCGGATCAATCGTGGTTAGATTTGTCCCTTTGTGAAGATTGCAGCATTGGCAAGACAGACACAGGTTGTCCAGACTTTCATCTTCGCGGTGCTGCGAGGCGATGGCATGATCAACGTGAAAAGCGATGAAAGGCTGAGCAGACTGAGGAAGTCGACAGTATTCGCAAGTATCGCCTGCTCCCTCGATTACTTGGTCTTGCGTCGCCTTGTCCATCTGACTAGAGGGTGGCGTTTAAGGCTTGCTGAGCTTTCGCCTGAAGGACCGAAATCAAGTCAATCACGTCAACATAGCTTTTGTACTCGGCAAGCTCTTCATCAGTCAGCTCGCCTTTGTTTGACTTGGTTACCAACTCATCGATTCTGGTCTGCATCTCATCATCACCCCTTAGCGCGAGAATGCGGCGCGCCACCACCGGAGAGAATGCGTCAGCGACGGGATCGAGAATGCGGTCGAGAAGTTGGATGGTGTTCATACCCCCATTCTATCACACGTGGCTCTGGAATCACCAACACGATTCAGTCTGTCCCACCGGGTGCTCTCTCATGATGTCTCATCTTGGAAGGCCTTCGCCCATGAGGACTCGCAAGGTGGTCAAGCCTCCCCTTCGTGTAGCTATGCCCAACAGCCTTGACTCTGGCGAGAAGCCGTGCCAAGCAGTGGCGATCCGATGGACCGTGCGCGAAAAAAAGATGGAGTGTCCAGGACCCACAGGTTGTGCACGCATGGGGCTGATATGGTGGAAGATAACGACTTCTTCTCCCTGAGTGCTGAGAAGTCCGGCCAATATAAGTCCGCGTTCTTGGTTTTTGCCGAACGAGGAAGTCTTGGTGAAGCAGGCCATTCACTCGAGTGGTTTCGGGAAGAATTGAAGAGGAAGAAACGGATCGACGAGTTCGCTCACTTTCCTGAAGATTGGCTGGCGATTCGATTGTTGGGGGGTAGCTCCGAGGAGGCCGCCAAACACACACGACTTGCCGCCGAGCACTTCGGCGATTTTAGGGCGCCGATGCAAAAAGATTTGGTTCCAATCTGCAATTTCTTGGCGGGTATGCCATGACCAACGAAGACGCGTTCGTACTCCGTGCGATCGACTCTGGCGCTGTGGCCGCCTTCGGGCATATGCGGCTTAGCCAGGGCTTCCCGCACCTCTATACGGTGTTGGAGTCTTGGACGCGTGGAGAAAACCATTGGCCAGTCATATCAACAACTGATCAACGGCTTGATTGAAAAGAGCCAGTTTGACTCGCGTGCCCTGGTGATGGATGCGAAGGCACTCAACACGAGAAGCTCAAAACAGAATATTCTGTTGTACATCCTTCTCGGAGATCCAGCACTTCAGCCGTTGGCCAATTTGACGGAATGAGGAATGGATAAAGAATCGGTCGAGGTCGGACATGCGATCTGGGCCAAGATGCTTTGATGCGCGCGGCGGATAGCGTTTTGTGCGCCGCCCCAGCGTCAGGCATCGATCGTGCGAACAATCTTGCCATGGCGATCGCCTTGGCCTCTGAAGGAACGCCGCAAAAATTCAGCTCTATCAAGTGCATCCAATGAACAGAATCCTTTCGCTCTTCGTGGCCACCCTCTTCTGCATCGCGAGCGCCTCGGCGGCGGACAAGCCCAATGTCCTGATCATCGGCGATTCCATCTCGCTGGGATACACGCCTGATGTCGTCGCCATGATGAAGGAGGAGGCCAATATCGTTCACAATCCAGGCTATGCTGAGCATACGGGTACCGGCTTGAAGGAAATTGATGCTTGGCTTGGCGATACTCAATGGGACGTGATTCATTTCAACTGGGGGCTGTGGGATCTCTGCTACCGTCACCCAGAGTCGAAAGTCCAGGGGCGGCGCGATAAGGTCCGCGGCACCCTGACCACATCGCTTGAACAATACGAGCAGAATCTGGATCAACTCGTTGCACGGCTGTGCAAAACGAATGCAACACTGATCTGGGCCAACACCACGGTGGTTCCGGACGGCGAGGCGGGTCGAAAGATCGGCGATGATTTGAAATACAACGCAGCTGCCGCGAGAGTGATGAAGAAGTATGGTGTTGCGATCAATGACTTGAACCAACTCACTCGAACCTTCCCACTCGAACGTTTCAAGAAGGCCGGCGATGTCCACTTGACGCCCGAGGGATATCAGCAGCTCGCGATTCAAGTTGCTGCCTCAATTCGATCCGCTCTGCCGCAACCTGAGACGACAGCAGAATCGATTAGCCACGTGATGTTTGGATCGTGCATTCAACAGGATCGTCCCATGCCGCTGCTTGCGACGATGGCCGACCAGAAACCGGACCTCATGATTTTCCTGGGTGACAACATCTATGGCGACACGGAAGACATGGAGGTGCTGCAAGCGAAGTACAACAAGTTGAAGTCCGACACCGGATTTCAGAGACTTCGCAATTCGTGTCCCACTCTAGCGACGTGGGACGACCACGACTTCGGTGTCAACGATGGGGGAGCCGATTATCCGAAGCGAAAGGAGTCAGAACGAATCTTCGAAGACTTTTGGTTTGGCGAGACAAGTGCAGAAGCCCGTTCACGACCCGGTATCTATGACGCGCATCTCTTTGGACCGCCAGGCAAGCGACTGCAGGTGATCATGCTGGACACTCGTTACTTTCGTTCGCCGCTGAAACGTGGTGAAAAGCGGGTCGGCGGATCCTGGGTGCCGGACGATGATCTCTCAAAAACCATGCTCGGAGATGCGCAATGGAAGTGGCTGGAGACGCAATTGCGTCAGCCGGCGGACGTGCGAATCATCGCCAGCAGCATTCAATTCATCGCTGAAGATGCCGGGCAGGAAACATGGGCCAATCTGCCACGCGAACAGCAGCGAATGCTCGACCTTCTGAAATCAACCAAAGCCAATCGAGTGATTTTCATCAGCGGCGATCGGCACTGGTCCGAACTCTCGTCACTGGCCGATAGCGGGCTTCACCCTCTCTACGACTTAACATCCAGCAGCTTCAACCAGCTGCATCAGCGCGGCACTCCCACGAAAAATCGGCATCGTTTTCTGCCGGAGACGTACCACAAAGAAAACTATGGAGTCATCAACATCGACTGGGATGCTCCAACCCCACTGGTCACGCTTGAAATCCGAGACATCAACGGCGGCGTGCAACTAAAGCATCTGGTGAAGTGGGCCGAAGCGACAGAAAAATGAGTTGTGCATGGACACACGCCTAGGTGCCGTTTGTACTCCTGCATTTCGGATACGACCCCTTGGCGAGATGAAGACCTGGTCTTCAAGTCAGTCGTCCGTCATGGTGGGTTGCCCCAGAATTTGATGCAACGGTTGACTGTGGGGAGTCAGTCCCGGCGACGGAGATAAAGCAAATCAGCGGCTAAAGTGACCCTCATCGAGGATACCCCCTCGAGGCGACTCTGCTCCGATCGTCGACCAGCGCGGTAAGTCATCGCCAATGCATCTGCAATCGCATCTCGGTCTAGCTCAACAGAATGTTGCCACAATTGGTGCTCCACGAATTCCAGGCCGACCGCCGCCATCTCTTCGATCACCATCTCCCAACGGCTCCTACGGTGCCCGGCCTGTTGAACGTACTCACGTAATTGAATCAGGTCCTCTTCACCCGGTACGGCGACAATGCAAACACCATCGGCCCGCAAAACGCGACGTATCTCCTCCACGGGGCGACGTCCAAACAACGAGAGTACACGATCGACGCACTCGCTCGGGGAAGGCAAGGTGCGATCAGCATTGGCATGTACCCAGGTCGCTTGCGGCCACCCACGAGAGGCAAGGCGAAGCGCACGCTTGGAAAGGTCGATTCCGCAGTAACCCTCTGCCTCGCCAGCGAACAGGAGTGGGGCAAAGAACCCCTCGCCACAACCTAGATCGAGCGTGTTACACGCCCCATCGGTGAGGGTTCGCGAACGCTGTACCCATGGATTCAAAACTTCCACCAGACTCGCTGCATGGCCACGGGCCAACCACCGATGCCGCGCTAGCACGGCAGAATCGGGATCGCCGGGCCGAAGTGATCGCCGATCCTGGGGTTGAATCAGACTCCAGTAGCCTTCTTTGGCGCGATCAAAGTGATGACCACGGGAACATGCCAAGCCACGATCGCTTGGCGTCAGAGGCTCGAAGCAATTTCGAACGGTGCAACGAAGTGGAAACATCGCCGATTCCAGGGGTTGCTATCGGTAACGATCGAACTGCGTGAAATGAGTAACCAATCTCGACCACTCGAAACGGAGCCAGGAAAGGACATGCAACGCGCACCATGCATGATGCTGTCGCGACATCCGCATTGCGTTGGCTAGATTTTCCCGTCCAACCCCATTTGGTAGTACTTGTGCGTGATCTTCTCCTGGTTTTCAAGCAACCAGTCAATCGAAGGTTCACATGCCATCGCTTTATGAATCGCCATCGCCATCGCCTTGCGGTGGATATCGAAGAGGGCCTTGTGATCAAGGTTGTCGTCGTCGATCACCCCGGGATTCAACCACACGCTGCAAATGATTCCCAAGTCATTCGCCTTGTCTTTGGGCAAATCGCCAGCACGGACAGCATCCAACACACCGTTCGCAATCGCGGCCTGCACCGTCCCCATCAGGATGTTTGTATAGCGGCTATTCTTGACGGTCACCTTGCTCACGCAAAGGGTAACGGGGCGTACTTGAATATCGGTATTGAGAATCGCAAAAACCTTTGAATGCCCCATGGACTGATCCCCCGTCAACGTTGCCAAGGCAGTGCCAACGGGGCCATCAAGTTCGCCGATCACCACCTCTGGTTCAGCTGCCGTGAAGGGCGGACCGCCAGCAACAAGGGCTTCACCGGTTCGAAGAACAATTCGATCAGACATTTTGAGAATCATTAATGAGTGGATTGAGGAGCATCAAATGAACGTGCAAGTTCGCATAACGCAGTGCTCAAGTCCACACCGCCGGAAATGGTTCTGTAGAAAATTGCATAACGACCAAGGGCACTGTTCCGTATGTTGCAATCGTATTCTGAGAGCTTTTTGCCAAACTCCGGCGTCGTCGCGATCAACCTGAATTTCTGTTCGATTGTCTCGACCCAATTGGCAGCATCGATCGGTTTATCGCGTGCGATGAAATCGAAGATATCTGACAAATCCTGCTGCGCGGCTATCGCCTTGATCAACTTGGTCATCTACTCGGCTGACTTCGTCAGCATCCTCACCCGTTCTCTTTGCTCAGCAGAAACGACGTCGCCGTCAATTCGATGGCCAGCGTCTAGCTCGTTGGATCTCAGCTAGCCATCGATCGAAAAGACACGTACCCATTGCTGATAAGCTTCCCAGTATGTTTTCTTGAGCGCAATTTCGTCATCTTCGGCAGCAGGCTGAATGCGCCCGTTTATATCGATGGCTCGTGAAACGATCGTGTGTTTGCCCGGCGAAAGCTGCCCTAGATCGATTGAGAAGAATGTCCAGCCATACTTAGATCGTGGTTCATCGTTTAGTACGGCTGCCCTCCATGGACCATCGTCGACCTTCACTTCCACCTTGGCGATTCCCGTTCCATCATCCCACGCAACGCCAAATGCTTTCGTTGGCACATTTTCGTTACTTGCAGGTTGGCGTGTGACTCTGGCCACGACGGATTTGAGCTGAATGCGTGTGACAGAGGATTCCACATAGACAATCTCGTCGCCGAGTCGTTCTCCGCGAACAGTGACATAATCGCGAGCCATGTATCTGCCCATGTAGCGACGATCGCGACATTCGATGCGCGTCAGCCATTTCACGTTTGCGACGCCATACCAACCCGGTACTATCAAACGGATCGGCGCTCCATTGCGATGCTCGATCGGTTGGCCATTGCGCTCGTAAGCCAGTAGCAAATCTGGCCGCATCGCATCTTCCAGGGACATGCTCCGGCCAAAAGGAACTTCCACTTTCAGCTCCCTCTTGGTGTCTGGGCGCAGAATCTCTTCCTTCTTGTCTTCTCCGAAAAAGACCACCTCTGTCACAGTCGGATCAATGCCGCATTCTTTCAAAAGCGGAGCCAATGCCGTACCGCCCCAGCGACTGTTGCAAACAGCGTTCTTGAACCCCGGATTCGAGCCGTTTCCTGCGCATTCGAGCGTCATCACGACTTCGGTCTTCGGCAGTGCCTTCAAATCATCAACGGAAAACTGCTTCGGGCGCTCTACCTTGCCGCCGATGTCAAGTCGGTAGTCGTCGTAGTCAAACTCGGGAACGCCATAGTGCTGTACCGAAAAAACTTGATCCTGCGGGGTCAACCAAGAATCAAGCACTTCCCAGTCCAATCGATTGATCGGCGTCCGCGGCTCATCGAGAAACGGCACAAGTTCGCCCTCGCTAGCTTCCTGCGCGTAAGCAGTCGGTGCGTAGGACAACCAAGCCATCGCGCCTGCCGCAGAAAGAGCGGTTTGTTTCAGTGCGTCTCGTCGATTCGTTTTGCTAGTCATCACATGTTCCTCAAGATGAAATGGTGCTGTGATTCAAGGCTTGTCAACATTCGGATGCAATTGAACTTCGACTTCGAGAGTTTCTCCTGCGATGACTTCGATGGTTTCGCGATGCCGCAGACCACCCGCCGGATGTGCCACCTCCAGTCGGTACTCGCCGGCAGGTACGTTTTCTAGAACGAAGCTACCATTGGCCGGCGTTACCTGAAACCAGGGATGATCAAAGACGTAGACCCAGGCGCGCATTGCGGAATGAAAAACGCAATCTATCTGATAGGGCCGACCAATGCCGCCTCCAAACTCGAATGTTTCAGTATGTTCACTACCCACGGGCATCGTGACATTGAAGGAAAACTTTGGGCTAGCCGTCTTCACGTTGTGCGTATGGTTGTCACTATTTAGAAATCGCACGTGGTCGCCCGCCTGGATCGCGGTGGTCTCGGGTGTGAACTGGAAGTCTTTCTGGTCGACGACGACCGTGACCGGCGCACGATCTTCGTCGGTCGATTTCAGACCACGATTAGAAACGGCGACGACTGCCTCAGCCAGTTGACCAGACTTCGCATTCTTGATGTAGTAACGTCCAAGACGCCAAGGGTGCGCAGGATCAGCCACATAGACAACCGTACCGCGAACAGTGCCTGTTCTTTCCGAAGCAATTGGCTGCAGCGTTTCAGCTCCGATCAAGAAGTCATTGCCGCAGAAGGAAAGAACGATCGCGACAGGAACCAGTCCCCGAACAGTCTGGCTTCGAAGGAGTCTTCTCAACCACGCAGATCGTAGAACGAGGTTCGATTTGATTTCTGTAGATGGCATGCTCTTCAATGTCCCACGAGTTTGTTTTGATCGTAAAGGTTGGCAATCTCGTCAGCCGATAGCGCTGCGTGCAAGAGCATGATTGCATCCATTGCGTCTGAGATTTCTTACCGCGATGGTTGAGGTTTTCGGAAAAGGCTGGCCCCAACTCCATTTTTTAGTCTAGACGAAGCACTGGGCCTCCGGCGGATCTCGCTTCATGAGCCGCGGAGGAGACGAATCCCCAGCGGTAGCGAATCGCCAAACACGGCGGCCTGTTCATCGCGATCGAGGCTGCCACCTTCGGCAAGTAGTGTCACAAAGTGCTGCGGCGCTCCTTTTGATTCCAAGTATTTTGCCGCCCCACTTCGAACTTCATCCCTTAGATCACGATAGCGATCCCCCGTCTTTCGACCCAGCTGCACAATCGCTAGGGGCAAACCGGGGTCGGAAGGATCGATGGCGATCATCGACTCGATCCATGACTCAACGTGACTGGCGGGGATCGCGGTATTGAGCGGACCGTACGCCGGTTGTCGGCTCCCGAGTCTCCCCAGGGCCCACACTAACGCGGGATGCAGTCTTGCCTGCTTCTTACTCTGGAGGTCGCCCAGCGCTTTTTCGCCGAGTCTGATCTTGTCCTTCACGCTCAATCGTTCCAGCGATGCAACCAACCGCCAGATTTCGCCTGCTTCGTGTGGTTCCAACCGTCCCGACTTGCCATACAGACTGGCGAGCATCGGCGCAGCAAGTTGTTGTTGTTGGCCTGCCGTTAACCCGCCGGCGATCCGACGCCACAAGATCAACGACTCAGTCCGGGACTGGGATGCCGCAAAAGCCAGTTTGCCGTGCAGCAAACTCCACGATCGCTGCACACGCCAGTCATCCACCGCGACCCCATAGCCTGGCCGCAAGCAAAAGCCAGCCAGATTCATCCAGCGGGCTTCGTGTTGCGGCGACTTACGCGCCCGAGTTCGTCGTCGACAAGGAATTGCCAAAGCTCGCGAAGCAGCGATGGCGGCCAACCGTTGCGGCTAGTCTTGGTGATCGATTGCAGTCGCTTGACGATTTGGTTCGGTTTGATGTCGGGATCCTTTCCGAACGTCGACGCGATTGCATCGGCACAAGCGGTGACCGTGTCGGTATCGACGATTCCAGCCGCTTCCCCCGTCCCTTCGTGCGCTCCTCGATCGGTCTCGAGCGTGCTGCGAATATCGAACTCGAGTTTCCATCGCTTGTTGGTGTCGGCATCGACACAATGCATGCCAACGGTGCCGATTTCACTGAGTTCCGATTCGACAAACACGTTCAGTTGCGTTTCTTCGCGTCGCCGACCGCGGACCAGTGCCGTGCAAATCGGTGGAAGTGGTGACATGTCGGCGCGTTCGATTGTGACCAACTCATCGACTCGATCGGACAACCTTGTGCTGCTGACCCAAAGAGGAAATTGCACCGGCGCGCCGACTTGAAGTTGCAGCGGATGATCGTCGGCACGAAACCGCTGGCCGGCCTCCGCATTTCCCGGAATCAAGCAGATCGCGGCGGGTGGATCGTGCTCGACTTGCATGTAATAGGCCCTGCCTAGGTTCGCAGCGATTCGGACTCCATGTCCCCGGCGAACCATCCCGTAGTAAGCGGCGCCGTGAGCAACGGCCAAGTCAAGCCGCGGCGACGAAAGAACGCGAGGCTGCCATGTCTCACCAGGGCTGCAAAACCAGTCCGTCAAGGAGTCCATGATGCGACGGCGGATCGCTGGGGCCACCATCACACCGCCGTTAAAGAGCACCATATCGGGACGATCCGCGTAGTCTCGGTCGTCCTGGTTCAAGCCACTGCGCCGATGTTCGGTAAGAAACTCCGATAGATGCCGGGTGACCGCAGGATCGGTGGCGTACGGCAACCCAAATTCTTGAAACCCGCTCTGTCCACCCGCTGGACGATCACCAAGTTCACCACGCGGAAAGAAGCCATCGAGTAGTGTCCGATCAATCTCTTCGGCCGACAACTCGACCTGGATCGCACCAGCCAACAGGCTCGAGCCTTCAGCGGGCAGCGAGATCGTGTACGTCTCCGGCCGCTGGTCGACTAGCATCGCTTCTTTGACACTTCGTGCAGCTTGGATCAAGCGATCCCACTGGCTTGCCCCGAGCCCCGGATGCCCGGAATCGACGATTTTCTGTTCGGCCAACTTAGCGATGGCCAAGTCCATGTTGTCGCCGCCGAGAATCAAATGACGACCAACCGCGACTCGGTGGAATTGAACCTGATCGGCCGCAGACCCGGCCGGTCGCACGCGGATCAGTGTCAAGTCGGTGGTCCCTCCTCCAATGTCGCAGACCAAAATCAGCTGGCCGGGCTGCACGATTTGAGACCAGTCGCCGCGGTGTCGGTCGATCCAGGCGTAAAAAGCTGCTTGTGGTTCTTCGATCAGAAATACACGTCGCAGGCCTGCTTCCTTCGCAGCCTGGATCGTCAGTTCCCTGGCCACTTCGTCGAAGGACGCCGGCAACGTGATCACGATGTCCTGCTGATCAAGCCGATCATCCGGATGGGCGTGATCCCAAGCTGCCCGCAGATGGGCAAGGTATCGCGACGTCGCGGTGACAGGCGACATGCGCGACACATCCGCATCCCCATGCCAAGGAAGAAAATCAGCGGATCGGTCAACGCTATCGTGTGAGAGCCAACTCTTTGCCGATGCGATACGGCGCCCGGGTGACGCAGGCCGGCGTCCCGCGCCAACACGCCAACGCAAGCATTGGAACGATGAGGAGTCTCCCAGGGCAAGCTCAGGCCGGCGCCGGCGGACTCGCTGGGGGTGAGCTCGTAGTGAAACGACGGCAGCGTTTCCCTGGCTTCGAGTTGACCGAAATCGACGCATTGAGGAATTCGAAACGTCTCGACACACCAGTCAGAACTCCCTTTTCGGATAGGTTCTTGGTCTGGAGCGTGTCCACGAAACACATCGCGCAGTTCGTCGTCCCGAGATCGATCCCAACGACAAATCGCGAAGCGGTTTCTAATTCGTTGTTCGACGATTGAGTTGGTTCCGGCAAAGGGTTCTTCCGTTTCGTGGTTAGCCGATGGATGCCAATGAGTGAGGTTCGCCCCCACCCGGCTGCAGCTGCAGGCCAGTTCGCACCTTCCGCGCGAGGTGGCCTGTCAACGCGATCTAGTCGCTCTCGCGAATGTTGAACTCCATCTTCCATTGGTCATCATTTCGAGTGGCGTGGCACCAGAGCTCGAACATGCCCAGTTCCGTGACACGACTCACGAATCGGACCGGTACGAAGGTCTCGTCGCTAGCCGATTCGCTGGTCAGTGTCAGCTCAATCGGTTGGCCCTCGATCAATTCGTCGGGTGTCCAGCGATCCAGTTGTGTGCCGACGGTGTCGTCACCGCGCATCGTGGAGGAGAAGAATCGGAATCGTGCGGGCTGCCCGATGACCAGGCCCACTTCGCCCCCAGGGACCTCCACATCCGTCCCTTCTTCCATGCCTTGCGGCGCGACGCACAACGCCCGCAACGGTCGCGGCGCGCCGGGGATCGCCATGCCAGCGGTTTCAATTCCGATGTAATAGGAGCGTGCCGTGCCACCACGAATTCGAATGCCCCCAGATTGCTTCGACCAACCGTAGTAGGCTGCGCCGAGCGCCACGGCAAAGTCAAGATCCTCTGGGCCACCGAGATTCGATGGAGGTGATTGGCACCAGCTGTTGATGACGTCATGCATGCGGCGCTGAAGCGTTTCGCTCCGAAAGACACCCCCATTGAACAAGAGGTGTGTCGGGACTTGGACCGGCTGCGATCGCTCGCCGGCCTGTTCCAAAGCGTCGCTGTGATCCGCAAGGAACGCGGCAACCTGCTTGGTGATTGCGGTGTCGGCTTCGTATGGCAAGCCGATGTCTTGGAAACCTGAGGCAGCTTGCCTCTGGGGGCGATCGGTTCGCGCACACTCAGGAAAGAATCCGTCGACAATCAGGCGTTGAGTGGCGTCTCTGGTCAACGTGGTCGATACCGTGTTGCCGATCAGGGAGCTTCCGCGACCGAGCACCGAAATGGTCTGCTCGTCAGGCCCTTGAGCGGATAGCAACTGTTCTTTGGCGGCGCGGCAAGCGTGCCAGAGGGAAACGCTCTGCCATGGATCAAGGTCGTGTCCCTGCTGCTGCAGTTGAGTGGCAACGTGATGAGCGAGAGCGAGGTCCATGTTGTCTCCACCCAATAGCAAGTGATTACCGATGGCGAGCCGCTGCAGGCTCAGTTCACCGTCAGCTTCGCACGCCATCACGAGTGTCAAGTCGGTTGTCCCACCTCCGACGTCGACGACCAGCAGGACATCTCCGGCCGAAAGCACGGTTCGCCAATCATCAAAGTGTGAGGCCAGCCAGCGGTAGACGGCCGCTTGTGGTTCCTCCAGCAGCACCACATGTTCGGGCAGTCCCGCTTCGATCGCAGCTTGGCGGGTCAGCTCCCTGGCGGCGGGGTCAAACGAAGCGGGAACGGTCAGCACGACCTTTTGGTCCTTCAACGGCGCATCGGGAAAAGACGCATTCCAGGCCGCGGCTAGATGCGACAAGAATCGTCGGCTGCAATCAAACGCCGAAACCTTGCCAACCTCCGGAGGCGATTGCCAGGGCAACACTGCTTCGGTGCGCCCGATTCGTCCGTGACAGAGCCAACTCTTGGCTGCCACGACAACACGTTGCGGATTCTCCGCCGATTGCTGACGCGCATAGTGGCCGGCAACACCGCTGGCTGGATCATCGACCAGCGGTGTACGTAGCGATTCGACTTCGCCTTCACGTGGAAGATACAAGAAGGAAGGAAGCGAGGCCCGTGCCTCCATCTGTCCCGGACCGATCAGTTGCGGGATCGGAAGCAGTTGCAGCGTTGGCTCCGACTTTTGCCCATCCTTTGCCAGTGGTGCGTAGGCAATCACCGAGTTGGTGGTGCCGAGATCGATGCCAACGGAGTAACGTGTGTCCATGACGCTTGCGGTCTTTAGGTGTGTGTCAAGACGATCAGACGAATGACTGGTCGCAGGTTGCGGATTGCATCACCCACTCTCGCGGCCTCAACCACCGCGATCTAGTTCGTTCTACCCATATGTTTGACAAAAATGCTCTGGCTGGATAGCGCTACTCTTAACGCGGTAGCATTCTTAAGTCTTCGCGTTGAAATAGGATAGGGTGACTTCCATCGCAACTCGAAGCGTGAGTTTTGAAGTTTCGATTTTGGCTGCCGCACGAGGATTTTCATAACCCGACGCGTAAGCGAGTCGATGTCAATCTTTCCTCGCTTACGCGTCGGGTTACTATTGACCGCCAAAGCAGCGCTGTCTAGCAAGATCGTGGGGCCCCCAGGAAGGAATGGTGACGAGCTACCCTAAAGTGCCTGGACCTGAGCCGGCGCAATGATGTTGGCGTCAGCAGCCTCGCCAGACCAATCTGGTAACTCGACCTTGGCTGCTTGCCAACCGTGGTGAATCAATTTTCCCGACTCCGCCGTCCCTTCCCCGATCCATTGGTAACGCATCGGCGAGGCACCGGCTTCGACGTTGATCGTTGCTCCTTCCGAGGCGGCGACGACAGGCTGCAGATCGAACAATCGAGTCAGCACACCGGCACATTGCTGCAAGCACGGCCGCGCTGCGGCTCCAACTTGTGCATCCGAATACTTGCTCAGATCCTCGTTGACCAAATCGACCAATCGAGCCTCGCGCTGCAGCGCCGCGAGGACGTTGACTGCCGGATCGCGCGCCGGCTGCAGCTGCGGTTGTGCCGGTCGCTGTGGTGCCGGTCGCTGATGAGGCTGGTCGGCTGACTTGGCTACTTCGGCTTCGGCTTTGGTTTTGGCTTTGGTTTCGGGTCCGCTAACAAGCGGTTGACCGGCCAA
This sequence comes from Pirellulaceae bacterium, assembly GCA_963767665.1. Taxonomy (GTDB): domain Bacteria; phylum Planctomycetota; class Planctomycetia; order Pirellulales; family Pirellulaceae; genus Rubripirellula. Next base: position 382,001 of record CAVYFC010000005.1, on the reverse strand, counting down.
CAGACTTTTGATCTGTGCAGCCATCTGTTCGTCAAACAGAACCTTGAAAAACGCCTTGATCGCGATGCCCAATTTCATTTCACTTCCCGCAATTGCCTCGAATTCTGAATCGCTGACAGACCGTCAAGCTTGGTCATCCCACCGTAGGCGTCAACGGGTGGTAAAAACGGGTGGCAAAAATCGAAGCGTCTCTGTTGACCACCGTACGTCTCCGTTTCACGCGGACCGAACCCTCATGCGGGTTGAAAAAGGGCACGGCAAACCGAAATCCGGCGGCATGACGGTGCGTCCCGCCGTTCGCGGGGGCAGTTGGCCCGCCGCTTTCTTCACCGAAGGGTTTACCAATAGATGTACTGCTGGAATCTCTCTCGGTCCGGCTTGGGAAGTGCAGCGATGTCGCGAACCAAGTACCGATTGTCTTCCGTGTCGATGATCAGCTTTCCATTCTCACTGAATGCCATCGTTTGGCTCGCCGTCCATCGCATCGTCAGCCTCTCGCGACCCGAATCCGTTTCGACATCGAGATCCAAGTATCCATGTGAAAGCTCGACCTTGTAAACACGCTGGATCTCGCGGATCAAATAGTGACGATTCAGCGAATCCACCACGATCTCGCGATTCCAAGGGTCCAAGTCAGCAAGGTTCTCGATCACACCGATTTCGATCTCATCGCCATTCCCATTCCAACTTCGAACGCTGATGTACTGCTCCGGATATTTGGCGGGGAACAAACGAATGCAAAAGAGCCCTTCATGAACTTCGTCGCCATCAACAACCATCGAAACGCGTCCGCGAGCATCGCTTGAGAATTTCAGATCTGCTGGCTCCAGCCAGCGAATGTCCGTTTGCTTTGAATCATCATCAGGCTTCCCTTTCGATTCGTCGACCAACGACTCGGTCTCTGAAGCGTCCAGAAGTCGATCGACGTTCGGAGCCTTGGAAACTTGCATTTGAATCTTCACCATTCGTGCATACTTGCCATCTGCGTCAATCAGTTCTGCATGGGATCCTTCTTCAATCAAGTCGCCATGATCGAACACCAGGATTCGATCCGCATTGCGAAGTGTGGAAAGCCGATGGGCGATAGCCACGGTCGTTCGTCCCGCCGTCAACCGTTCCAGTGCGTCCTGGATCAGCTTCTCGCTCTCGGCGTCGATGTTGCTGGTCGCCTCGTCCAAAATCAGAATGTTGGGGTCGTACAGCAGTGTGCGGGCAATCGACAGGCGTTGTTTCTCGCCGCCAGACAAGCCGGCTCCTTGCTGCCCCAGCCAAGTATCGTAAGCCAGCGGTTTGCCACAGATGAAGTCATGCGCGCCGGCAGCTTTCGCTGCCGACAACGCCTGGCGAACGGTCGTGTTCGGCTGGCCATAGGTAAGGTTCTTCGCGATCGTTCCAACGAACAGAGAACGAGTCCTGCAGGACGATGCCCACGTTCTTCCGTAGGTCTTTGGTCACGATCTCCCGTACATCGGTTCCATCGATGGTGATGCTTCCCTCTTGGGCATCATAGAAACGACTCAACAAGTTGACGATCGTGGTCTTCCCGCTGCCACTGCGGCCAACGATTCCGATCATCTCCCCTGGTTTGACTCGAAAGGAGACATCCTTCAGGACTGGCTGATTCGGATCATAGCCAAACGTAACGTTCTTGAATTCGATCGCACCCTTCGTTTCCTTCATGGAGACCGCGTTGGCCGACTCACGCAATGTTGCGGGTGTGTCCAGCAACTCAAGCACTCGCTTGCTGCCCGACAGAAAGCTAGTCATCCAAGTCGTGAAGCTTGAAAGCGCATTGAGCGGTGCATAGAACATCGCGAGATAAGCCAAGAACGCGATCAGCTCGCCTAGCGTCATCTCGTTGCCGATCACATCAAGGCCACCGACGTACCAAACAATCAATCCGCCCAGGGAGAACACAATCTGCATTGCGGCCGCGTAGCCGCTATTGGTCACATCCACCCAAAGTCGCCACTTCGTCAATCGGTCATTGGCGGCTTGGTAGCGATCAATCTCGTTGTCCTCTTGGCCAAACGCTTTGACCACGCGGATGCCATGCAGCATTCCATTGAGTGCCTGCATCTGCTTGGCCGACGCATCGCGAAGTCGATAGTAGCGAGGGTACACTTGATTCCAGAAGACCCAAGAGCCCAGAAGCACGAATGGGACGGGAATCAGAGTGAACATCGCCAGCTTGGGATTGATCAGCATCAACATGATTCCGACCCCAAACAGTTTGACCGCCTGCAGTAGGAAGCCTCCTGTGAATTGGTGCATCAATCCGTGAAGGGCTTCACTGTCGTGTGAGACACGCGAAATGATCGAGCCGGTGTTGTGACGATCATAGTAGGCTACCGAAAGCGTATTCAGTTTCGTCACCATTTCTCGGCGCAATCGGCTTGTCAGCCCCACCCCGATCGCCGTTGCGACTCGTCCCTTGATGAACGCCACGACGCTCAAGATCAGTCGCGACAGGGCAAGCGATAGCACCACGACCAACAATGCCGTGTGAAAGTCTTTCACCGAATCGCTGGCCGTCATTGGCTGACCATTGTTCGTCAGGATCTGGTCCACCATGTACTGCTGCAGCTTGGGAGGGACAAGTTCGGCTGCAACCCCGAAGATCGTCAGCAAACACAGCACGATCGCACCGTTGCGATGCGGTGCAATCAGTTCCAAGAGCCGACGGAGTATCCGGCCGTGCTGCATGCAACGTGGGCATGCATCCGCATCAGGATCAATGCTCTCGGGGAGTCGAAGTCCGCAGCGATCGCAGTGGGGCGGATCCAGTTCGACACTCGTGAATGCAAACAACTCCGCATCGACGAGTTCTGCGTTTGCGGCAAGATTCAATTGCCGCGACAACTTATGAAATCGAGTGGCCAGTGCATTGGTGTACCGCACCAGATCGCTCCAGGTCTCTCCCTGGCGAATCTGCAGCCTCCCCGAACCCACGCCAGACACCGTGCGAACTTCATCAATCTCAGACCACTCGGCGCTAAACAGCACCTCGTCGGAAATTGGCGAATCGAGCACCGCAAGGGAGCTCTCTGTCACGATGAGCCACTGAGAACCAGCGTCGCCACTTAGAGAAATGTCCGTTGAAACGGAGAATAAAATCGACTTGGCATCCAAACCGGACTGGTCGAGCGATCCGCGCGGCCGCTGGCATCAAGAGAGCTTGAACCACTTTCACCTACAATTTCGAACCAAGAACCACGTCCAGCTTTCAACGACGAAAGCGACGACGCAAGCCGGCTGTTTGTAAGTGCAATGCTGCAGCGGGATCAAACCATCCAACGCAAGACCTTCCCCGGCATAAGAGCACGCGATAAGCGGCCGCAGAGTCCGCACCCTTTGTTTAGAAAATTCAGCCTCGCACCGTCATTTGTCGATGAGAACGGTCGTTTCTCGACCGGTTTCAACAGCAGTGAACCATCCAAAGCGTGGGCCGAACAACCCATGAACAAGGCTGGAATGCCGCGCCGACTAGGATTCAACGATCGAATAGAGACCGGCAGATTCTCGCCGCAGCTTTCCTTGTCTGGCCAGTTCCTGCCAGACCGCCCGGGGGAACTGATCCGGCGGTCGAATGGCAACAACGCCCGACTGCTGCCCCGAGGACATGGGACCGTAGCCCAATCGGGACTCGTCATCCAAGCGAGTTAGTTTGAGACGCTTGCGAAACGCCTTCATTGCCAATCGGAGTTCCTCTGCGGAAGGAGGTTCGGGAGCTGACGCCGCTTCCGGCTCGACCATGATGTACTCCTGCGATTCTCGATTCGTCGATGGATGATCTGCGGGGAAGGATAGGGGGATCCCTATCTTAGTCACTTTCCTCTCTCTTCAGGGCCGGACGGACGATTGGTCTCGCTTTCTTCTGGTTTGCGATAATCGCCAAGGACACCTTTGAGAGGACAGGCACTGAATGCCGGGCATTTCTTGCAAGTGACGGCTAACGCGATTGGACAGACGGTCATAGCACGACTCCTTCGTATGGAACTTCTGCACTGGAACTTCTGCACTGGAACTTCTGCACTGAACTGCCGAGCGTGGACACGCCGGTGACGCTCATTGTCCGCGGGCCGGCGCGAAGAAGCAAACGGATGCGTACCCAAGAGGCTTCGTTTCGTCATTTATTAAGAGTGTGCCAGCAACTCAAACGGAGCGGTTGCCTCCGATTCACCTCATCCGCATGGTGATCAAGCCGGCCTTTCGGTAGGTGTTTGCCGCAGTTTGCAACACCCTCCCTTCGGGAGGGTCGGACGTTTGAACGGCCGGGGAGGGCTCTGGTTGCACTGCTGAACACTTACCATCCGCAAACCGGATTCGCCCTCTCCTCGCTTAGGCTCGACTCTCCCGGAGGGAGAGTGATTCATCATTCCAACGAGAAAACCGCTCAGTTTGAGCAGCACATTTGCATGGAAGCGTAGCCACATCAGGGCGAATTCGAGGATTCAAACTTGCCACCGTGTTGAGCTGTGAAGCCCTTTCTTACCGAGAGCTCTGATCACCCGGATGATCAGGTAAATGGCGTTCTGCAAGACGAGTGATGAGTTTGCCACACCAGTCTATAATGAGTGGGTGATTGATCGCCGTCTGAAGGCGAAGTCCTGAGCCACGAAGTCCTGAGTCACGAACGAGTTTTTGTGAATGAGCTGTTTCCGAATGTCTGCCGTGCGATTTCTGCTGATTGGTTTAGCCACGTGCAGTGCTGGGCTGATTCACTTGGCCGTCGCTGCGGAGGATGCTGTCGATTTTCAACGAGAGATTCGTCCGATCATCTCGAATCATTGTTTTGCGTGTCACGGTCCTGATCAGCAGCATCGCGAAGCTGACGTTCGTTTGGATGTTGTCGGCGAAGTGGATCTCGAAGAGATGCTCGAACGGATCACATCGACAGATCCTGACGTCATGATGCCACCGCCAAAGCTGAACAAGCCACTGAAGTCCGAGCAGATTGCGACGCTGACGCGATGGATCGACCAAGGGGCTCCGTACGAACAGCATTGGGCGTTCTCTCCCGCGCAAGAGCACGAACTTCCGAAACCCGATCTCGCAAGTTGAGAGCGCTCAACCGATCGACCAGTTCGTGCTGGCAAACCTGGAAGAGCAGGGAATGCGACCAAGCCCGCGAGCCAGTCAACGAACACTGATCCGCCGAGTCACGCTGGACCTGACCGGGCTGCCGCCAACGCTTGAGCAGATTGACGCGTTCCTCGAAGACAGGTCCGACGACGCGTACGAAAAATTGGTTGACCGATTGTTGGCCACTCCCGCGTACGGCGAACACATGGCTCGCTACTGGCTCGACCTCGTTCGCTTTGCCGACACCAACGGTTTGCACCACGATCATTATCGTGAGATGACACCGTATCGCGACTGGGTCATTCGCTCCTTCGCCGACAACCTGCCGATGGATGATTTTATCACCTATCAATTGGCCGGCGACCTGTTCGAAGAACCGACCGTTGATCAAATGATTGCTTCGGGTTTCAACCGACTGCATTTGATCATCGATCGCGGGACGGCACTTCCCGAGGAGAGCTTCTTTCGCAACGTGGTCGATCAAGTGTCAGCAGTCGGCACAGCGTTCATGGGACTGACGATGCAGTGCGCCGTTTGCCACGATCACAAATATGATCCGATCACTCAAAAGGATTTTTATCAGCTTTCCGCGTTCTTCAATAATTTGGATGGTGAGCCGGAAACTGGCGGACGCGGCTCAATCGATTTCAAACGCGGCTTGCAACCGCCCTATATCAACTTGCCATCATCGCAGCAGCAAGACCAGCTCCGTCGCCTCGACAGCGAAATTGCGAAACTAGAGTTATCCGTCAAGGACCTGCAAGCCAAGGAAAAAGCTGCCCAGCAAAGAGCTGCTAAGGAAGCACCATCGCAGACCGCCGGCGAGGAGTCCGACGGGAAGAAGCAGAGGATCGCACGGAAGCAAGCTGACGAGCAGCAAGCTGATGAGGAGTACGACCCCGAACTGGCGAAGGAGCTGGACGCCCTGACGAGCAAACTCAAGGATCGAAAAGAGGCTCGCGATGCATTGATGCTTGCGATTCCAGCGACTTTGGTGATGAAAGAGCGATCGGAAGTCCGGCCCGCTTACATCATGACCCGCGGTGCTTACGATCAACCGGGTGACGAGGTCACGCGGAACGTGCCTGGTTTTCTGCCCCCCATGAAGAAAGAGGGCGAGCTGAGATCTCGGATGGATCTGGCCGAGTGGTTTGTCGATCCGTCCAATCCGCTGACCGCACGCGTTGCCGTGAATCGCTTCTGGCAACAGCTCTTCGGCGTCGGCTTGGTGAAGACTTCCGAAGACTTCGGGGCCCAAGGCGACTCGCCCAGTCATCCGGAATTACTGGACTATCTGGCCATCCGCTTCATCAAGTCGGGCTGGGATGTGAAGGCGATGGTGCGGTCGATCGTGTTATCACAAACCTACCAACAATCATCCACTGCCAAGCGGGAACAATACCTCTCCGATCCCGACAACCGACTGCTGGCTCGAGGTTCGCGATTTCGTTTGGATGCCGAAGTCGTTCGGGATCAGTTGCTTTCGGTTACCGGGTTGCTCAACACGACTCTGTACGGAAAGAGTGTCAAGCCGCCGCAGCCCGAAGGATTGTGGAAAATCGTGGCGATGCCAAGTTCGTATCCGAACGTTTTTCAAGCGGACACAGGCGACAAGATCTATCGCCGCAGCCTCTACACGTTTTGGAAACGCGGTCTGCCGCCGCCACAGATGACGATTTTTGACGCGCCGACTCGCGAGAGTTGCATCGCCCGCCGCGAGCGTACCAATACACCGCTGCAAGCCTTGTTGTTGATGAACGAGGAACAGCATTTCGCCGCGGCCATGCATTACGCCGGAGTATTGATATCGCTGTCCGAATTGACGGAGGACGAGAGAATTGTGATGGCGTACGAAACGATCACGTCCCAACTGCCAGGCGAAGAAACGATTGGCCAGCTGCGAACCGCCAGGCAAGATTTCCTAGATCTTTATCGAAACGATCCTGCCGCTACCGAGGCGATGGTCAGCGCCAGCGTCGATCCTGGCGTTGCCGCTCTGTCCAACACCGATGAACAGGCCGAGCTTGCCTCTTGGACGATGCTGGCTCATTCGCTGCTGAATTTGGATATTACCAAGACACGAGAGTAACCATGAACCCGATCGAGCAAGACAACCTGCTTCAACAGCGACGTCAGTTTCTGCGTGGTTCTGCGATGGGACTTGGTGCGGCGGCGCTGGGCTCTGCGTTATTGGGGGCGCGTGCTACGGAAGCCCAAGGGGCGTCACTCCATTCTGGATTGCACTTTCCCGCCAAAGCCAAACGCGTCATTTTCTTGTTCATGGCCGGTGCTCCCAGCCAGATCGATTTATTCGACTACAAACCTGAGTTGCAGAAGCAATTCAAACAGCCGTTGCCGGCGAGCGTCAGCAGAGGGCAGCGCGTTACGGCGATGACCAAAGGCAAATCACAGCTCGTCGCGCCGTCGATGTTCCAATTCTCGCAGCAAGGCTCCAGCGGCCTTTACATGAGCGAATTGTTGCCTCATCTGTCAGGCGTTGTCGACGATCTTTGCATCATCAAGTCAATGAACACCGACGCGATCAACCACGACCCCGGCAAGACACTGATCTGTACTGGATCGCAGATTCCTGGCAAAGCGAGTTTGGGTGCCTGGCTGAGCTATGGGCTCGGCCGCATCAATGAGAATCTTCCCGATTTCATCGTGTTGAACTCCGCGTTTTGGACGGGCGGAACCGGGAACGTCCAGGCGCTTTACAGTCGGCTTTGGGGAGCCGGCTTCTTGCCGTCGAAGCACCAAGGTGTCGCATTTCAACCATCGGGCGATCCGGTTTTGTTTCTTTCCAATCCACCTGGCGTCAGCCGCGATAGCCGAGAAAGGATGCTCGACCTGGTGACAAAGATGAATCGAAGACATCTGAACGAGGTTGGTGACCCCGAAATTCAAACCACCATCGCGCAGCAAGAAATGGCCTTTCGCATGCAGACGTCGGTGCCCGAATTGACGGATCTGTCTCAAGAGACTCAGCAGACACTGGCGATGTATGGACCTGAAGTCGAAAAGAGTGGATCGTTTGCTCGAAATTGTGTGTTGGCCCGCCGAATGATCGAGCGCGGAGTGCGTTTCGTCCAACTCTTCCACCGCGGCTGGGATCATCATGTCGGCTTGCCAAAAAAGCTTCGCGGGCAAGCCTATGACGTGGATCAACCAGCAGCGGCGTTGATTGCAGACCTGAAGCAACGTGGCCTGCTCGAGGACACCTTGATCGTCTTTGCCGGCGAGTTTGGTCGTACGACCTACGGGCAGGGAAACCTGACCGCGACCGACTACGGGCGCGACCACCATCCGCGTTGCTTTACCGCTTGGATGGCTGGCGGCGGTATCAAAGGCGGGGTCGAGTATGGGCAGACCGACGAGTACAGCTACAACATTGTGGAAAACCCGGTCCACGTTCGCGATTTCAACGCCACGATTCTTCACCAGCTTGGCATCGATCACAAGCGACTAACGTTCCCATTTCTCGGTCTGGATCAAAGGCTGACGGGTGTCGAAGAAGCTCACGTTGTCACAGACATTCTTGCCTAACTGTACCGTGTCACTTTTCGTGAATTTCTGGCAAATGGAAGCTCGGGTAGGCTCTGCGGCAAGTGATTCACGCGCTGATCGTATGGTCAAAGAACGAAAGCGATTTCAATTTCGGATAGTTTGTGATCATTCGTCGCTTGGCAGGTTCGGATTCTCAGTCGAGCTGCTTTTCAGCCTTCGGCATCGCCCCTTTTAGCGCGGTAGCATTCTTAAGTCTTCGCGTTGAAATAGGACGTGGTGATTTTCATCGCAACCCGAAGCGTGAGTTTTGAAGTTGCGTTTTTGGTAGCCGCTCGAGGATTTTCATGACCCGACGCGTAAGCGATTGGATGTCAATATCGATATTTCCTCGCTTACGCGTCGGGTTAATATTGGCCGCCAAAGTGACGCCGTCCAGCTAGTGCGATTTCAGGATTGTCGTAGGCTAGGACTTGTCCTGGCGGAATGTTGCCAGAACAAGTTCTGGCCTACGGATGATCCCGCATCGATCTTGAAAATGCTTTCGTGTTGCCACACTCAAGCCGCGCGTCGATATGAACAAATCAAGCCACCAAGCCGCTAGGTTGTTTCGATCGCTTTGGTGGTGTCGATGACTCGGTAGCCGACTTTGGCGAGTTCACCTTGGATCCGATCATAGCCCCGGGTCGGTTTCACTTTGGAGCAGCGGGTGGTCCGGTCGACAATCACTTGGCGAAACTTTGGTCGGCCAGGTTTGTCTTTTCCTCGGATCGGAGTAGTCCCATTTGTTGGCCACGAGTTGTCGATGCCGATGGAGAATCGTATCCGGTGTGAACAACGTGCCAACGTCATCGATCGGCACGTTCTTGGCATATTCGTCCCGCCAGCCTCCGATGGCGTCAAAGTTCTCCAACGCAAATCCCAACGGATCGATCATGCGATGGCACTCGGCGCAGGTCGTACTCTCGCGATGCTTCACCAACTGTTCCCGAATCGTGATTGCACCGCGAATGTCAGGTTCGATAGCGGGAATGTCAGGCGGCGGGCTCGTCGACGAAGCCAATCGAATTCGCCCCCAGCAGCAAACCGACGGTGAACATGAGACTGTTTTTCATCGGATGCCTTGCCCAATTTCCATGGGCGAGAACGTTCCCCTTGCTTCTACCGAAATGATCCACTTCTGATCTGAACCAGTGTAGGATGGGATGCCACAGATTCGACAGCGGAACGCGCCGGTGTGGCTCCGCAGGATTGACGATTTGGCCCTGATATTTGATGCCGCCCCCGGCAAGAATCACGGGCAAGTTTCGATTGCTGTGAACGGACCCGTCTTGTTTTCAAAGGGGACGTTGACGTTCCCCATAGGTGACATTGAGCAGCTTTGCCGCATTCGATGATCTGCGGTCAATGTGTTGGGCTTGTCCGAAGCGACGAAAAGTTCTTCGGATTCGGCTTGGCTGGCAGTGTGGACTTCCATGTCGAGAGTTTCTGAGTCAGCTGGGCGACGATCTCCGGATTCGAATCTTTCAGATCCCTCTTTTCGTAAGGGTCTGCGACGATATCGTAGAGTTCCACATAGGTGGAGTCATCATCGCTAAGGAGTTTCCAGTTTTGATCGACGATGCAGTACTCGACCCAATGGAAAGAGTCGGCCTGTCCCGGTTTGCCGCGCCCGCTGATCTTCCAAAACAGCGGCTTGCTGCGACCGTCGCTGACTTCGCCAAGAAGCGAATCAAGCTGACTGATGCCATCGGCTTGGTAGGATTCGGGCAATCTTGCAGCGGCGATTTCGCAGAACGTCGGTAACAAATCGACTGCCGAAATCATCAGACGACGATCGACCTTGCCTGCCGCGATCTTGCCTGGCCAGCGTGCGATGAAGGGGACATTGATGCCGCCTTCAAACAGCGAAGCTTTGTACCCCTTTCGCCCGGCGGTGATCCCCTTGGAGGCAGCGATGCCGAATCCCGCCCCCGTCGCCGTGTCGTAACTCAGAGCAAGTGGCGTGGACGCCTTGGTGCGGGCAGGCCCGTTGTCCGAGCTGAAGATCACCAAGGTACTGTCAGCGAGATTCAGCCTGTCAAGCGTATCGAGAACCTCGCCGACTCGATCGTCGGCGTGAGAGAGAACCGACGCATAGATTTCATCCGTTTCATCAAGTCCACTTTCGCGATACCGCCAGCGATACTTCGGCAAAACGTGGAATGGAGTGTGTGGTTCATGGATCCAAAGATTGATGAAGAAGGGCTTGCCATCCTGATGAGATTTCTCAATGAACCGAATCGCGTTGGCCGCGTCCTCGTGAACCGGCATCTGTTCGCCGGAACAATTGAACGCGCCGTAGGTATCGTATCCATACACTTCAGGGGAAGGAGAATCCGGAATCATATCGTTCGCCAGATGCCATTTACCAAAATGAGCGGTCGCGTATCCGGCGGTTCTCAGCAGTCGTGGAAGCGTGATGCAATCGGTGTCCAGCCAGTCTGGCATGTTACGTTTCGCGTTACTTGGGACCCACGCAAAATGCCCGTCGATGTTGTACCTCGCCGGAAAGTGTCCCGTCATCACGGCCGTTCTGCTGGGAGAACAAACGCCGCTGGCGACGGTGAACCGATGAAAGTCCGTTCCTTCGGCGCAAGCCGATCGATATTGGGCGTCTTCACATAGGGATGCCCGTGACAACCAAGGTCACCCCATCCCCAGTCGTCAGCGAAAATGAACAAGATATTTGGACGAGGTGTGTCAGCGTCCGCGCCTGACGACAAGAAATTCACCAGCACAATTGCTAGAAAGAAATAGACCTTCATCGATTGCTCACGCATGTTTGCCTCGGAAACGTTTCGTAATGAGTCTTGCAGGCGACGTCCACAAAGCCTCCCGGAACGACGCACGAAGTGGTGATGCCATTGAGACTTCCATTCACGGTACTGTGGAACCGTCTGACTGTCACGGTTATCTTACTTGGCATGAGCGACGTTACCCGGATTCTTGCCCACATCGAAGAAGGTGATCCCTCGGCGGCGGATCAGCTGCTCCCTTTGGTCTACGCCGAACTTCGCCGACTGGCCGCGTCACGAATGAAGCACGAGAAGCCTGGTCAGACGCTGCAAGCGACGGCTCTTGTGCACGACGCTTATGTTCGGCTAGTTGAAGACGGCGAGGCCAGACATTGGAACAGCCGGGGACACTTTTTTGGTGCTGCAGCAGAGGCGATGCGGCGGATACTTGTTGAGCAAGCTCGCCAGAAAGAGAGTCTAAAGCGTGGCGGCGGACGCAAAAGGGTCGAGCTCAGCGACGCGGACCTGGGCACCCAGGGCCGCGATTTGGATCTGATCGCCCTGGATGAAGCCATCAACGGGCTTGAGCTTCACGACCCTCGAGCGGCGAGGGTCGTGAAGCTCCGCTATTTTGCTGGTTTGACGATCAAACAGGCCGCCGAGACGATTGGGATCAGCCCTTCAACCGCCGACAACGATTGGGTTTTCGCGCGAAGCTGGCTCCGTGTGCAGCTTGACGCTGGGTCGGACAAGGAAAATTCGTAAAAGTTGCTGGGGAATCCAAGGCTGAATCTCGCACTACCTTCCATACAGATCCCACGTGCGAACGAGCAATGCACCATGGTTCCCAAGCAGCCAACCGACAACGAGGTCTTTAACTTTGCTAGAAAACTCGGCTCCGGAGAATCGCTGACAGAGTATCTCGATCAGGTTTGTGGAGACGACGCGCCACGCCGCGCTAGGATCCTGGATCTGATTGCTGCGGACCAACGTGATAGCTTTCTAGAAAAGCCCCCTGTTGCAATTCCGGAAACAATCGGTAGCCAGAGTTCCCTTGGGCTCGAGGGGCAAGTTATCGGCAACTACAAGTTGCTGCAAAGAATTGGCGAGGGGGGATTTGGCACCGTTTACATGGCTGAACAAACAGCACCGGTTCGCCGGAAGGTCGCGCTCAAGATCATCAAGCCTGGCATGGACACGAAGGAAGTCATTGCCAGGTTCGAGGCTGAGCGGCAAGCCCTCGCCATGATGGATCACCCGAATATTGCCAAGGTGTTCGATGGGGGGCAGACCGATTCAGGTCACCCCTATTTCGTGATGGAATTGGTCAAGGGAGTACCTCTGACTCGATTCTGCGATGAGAATCGGCTAGACACTCGCGCACGGTTGGGTTTGTTCGAGGATGTTTGCAACGCCATTCAGCATGCGCATCAGAAAGGGATCATCCATCGTGACATCAAGCCTTCCAACGTTCTCGTCACGCTCCATGACGGAAAACCGGTGCCGAAAGTCATTGACTTTGGAGTCTCGAAGGCGATCTCGCAACAACTGACCGGCAAGACGCTGTTCACAAAGTATGGACAGATGATTGGGACTCCTCAGTACATGAGTCCAGAGCAGGCCGAGATGAGTGGTCTTGATGTCGACACGCGTAGCGACATCTATTCACTCGGCGTTCTGCTCTATGAATTGCTTACGGGCACCACTCCGATTGATCCCGTCCGTTTCCGTCAGACGGGTTACGCGGAGATGCAGCGAATGATCCGAGAAGAGGAGCCGCTCATACCCTCGAAACGGCTGAGCACCCTCAGTGAGCAGTCGACGCGAATCGCTTCCAACCGTGGCGTTGATCTCCGATCTCTATCTTCGACCGTGCGTGGGGAGCTCGATTGGATCGTTATGAAGGCGCTCGAGAAGGATCGGAATCGCCGCTATGAAACGGCTCGAGGGTTGTCTCTCGATATCGATCGCTACTTGCGTGATGAAGCCGTGGTCGCCTCTCCTCCCTCGTCTCTTTACCAACTGCGAAAGTTCGCTCGACGGAATCGTACCGTGCTAGCCACGATCACCATGATCGGAATGGCTTTGATTGTTGGAATTGGTATCGCCACTTGGCAAGCCGTTCGTGCTCGAAGTGCGGAAGGAGTGGCTAGGCGAGAGGGAGCACGAGCATCGGCAGAAGCGGTTAGGGCAGGGCAAGCGCTGGCGAACGAGGAAACCAAGCGACGCGAGTTACAGCAGCAAAAATACATCTCTGACATGAACGCTGCATCGCTCGCATACAGAGAGGGAGACTTTGTTCGGATTCGAGATCTCCTGGCAAACTACACGGAGGGAAGTGACACAGCCGACCTCAGAAAGTTTGAGTGGTACTTTCTCAGCCGAATCTGCGGTCAACTCGATGCCGTGCCATCAATCAAGCTTCCCAATGCGGCCCGAGTAGCAAGGTTCTCGCATGATGATCGCTATATCATCGTTGCCGAGCTTACCGGCGAGATTTCTGTCTACCGCACCGGTGACCTTACGGACCGCAATGAAACGGCACCGAGAGCGATCAACTCCATCCGGCGAACCGATGGTCCTCACTGGTCATACTTCCTACGCTCGCATCCCACCCGGAACGCTGTGGTCTTTCCAGCATCAAAAGACACGGTTGTCCTGTGGGATTTTGAAACAGGAAAGGAAACACGGTTTGAAGACGCCAATGTGGGCAACGGGCGTATCAATGATGTCGTTTTTACGTCCGACGGCGACCACTTGGTGACTGGGGCAAGCAGCGGGGGCATTACCGTCTGGGACTTGAAGACCGGACAGCCGAGCCAGCCAATTCCAATGGTCGGCAATGCCGTAACCGCATTGGCGTTCGGCTCCAAGGAAGCGATTCTTGCTACGGCGGAAACCGATGGCGAGGTGGTCGTCTGGGATTTGGCATCGGGAAAGGCCCTTCGAAGACACGATTTTGGGCCGATGGCAGTTCAGTGCCTTGCGTTCTCTCCTTCCGACGACCGACTCGCCGTCGGGGTTGGGACACAGATTCATATTTACGACCTCGAGAAGGAGGCGGTTGCGGGAATTCTGAGTGGGCACGATCGACACTTTGAGTCCATGACGTTTCTTCCCAACGGCCAATCCCTGATTTCTGCAGGCTACGACAACACCGTTCGAATCTGGGATACGACAACCTTTTCTCCCCTGACCAACGTTCGAGGGCATTCGGGCTATGTCTTCTCCGTCGATATCGCCAAGAATGCAAGTGCGTTCCTTACCGCCAGCAAGGATAGCACCGTTCGACTGTGGAACCTTGATCGAGTGATTGGTCCAAGCGTTTTGCAATGCCCCGCGGCCAATGGGCGAGAGGCAGTGAATCAGGTGAATTGGGTGTTAGGAGTTCAATTCGATCCGCTCGATTCTCATGCGGTGATTGCAAGTCTGAAGTATCCCATCATGGAGATGGGAAGCACGATCATTCGCTGGAACCTTGAGACCAGCCGGCGAGAGCAATTGAACTTAGATCTCGCATTTCGAGGTTTCGCCGCCTCAATGACAGGGGCGATTGCCTCCATCTCGCGATCGCACGGCGTCCAATTGCTTAGCCGAGTTGACGGCAGTGGGCGACTGGAGCGAGAAGATGTCGCTGGAACGCGCGCGGCTTTTTCGTTTGACGGTCGCTACTTGGCTACTTCAAAGGGGGACGGTGAGATCGACTTGCTGGATGCATTGACCTTGGAATCAGTTTGGCCGGAACCCAAACAGACGGAATGCTCCGTCCGAAGTATGGCCTTTTCACCTGATGACCGACTATTTGTTGTGGGGGGTGATGACGGCCAGATTCGGCTAATCGACGTCGAGAGTGGAGGCTCGCTCGAATCGCTCAGCGGGCATCAAGGCCGAGTCATCAGTCTCGCGTTCTCGCACGATGGCCAACAACTGGCAAGCGCCGGCTATGATCACAAAATCCTGGTATGGAATTGCAACGATTGGAACGCCACCCCGAAGACGCTGCGAGGTCACACGGCATCGGTTCGGGCACTGCGGTTCGGACTCACAGGGTCCACCCTCTACTCGGCTGGTTCCGACCGCACGATCAAGCTGTGGGACGTGGCGTCCTCGCAGGTACGCTTCACGATTTTCAACGATCAAACTGTGGAGTGTTTGGATCTTTCGACCGATGGGAGAACGCTTGTCTCCGGAGGAAGGGACTCCGCGATCCGAGTTTGGAGATCGTCGGATCCCGAGTGACGCCAAGGAGACCCTATTCGTAACGATGGCCGAATGGTTTCGGTCAGCCGGTTACGGATGCAGGTTGTCCTGGAAACTCGATTCGCGCGGTGGCGCGAACGCGCCCTGTCGGCTCGCAAAACGGTTGAGTCGATCTCGTTTCTGTCTGGGAAATCATCCACGATGCACCATGACGGGGTGCCATGCGATCGTGCAGATTTGCACGGAGATATCGAGAGCGAGCCAGGGGAGAACAACAATTTGCGAATTGTTTAAGGGAATCAGAGCGGGAAGACGCATGTTCGGGAAAGTCGGAGTGAAGCCGGCTTGGACTCCAACCACCGACAGCCGCTCACATCTGAGGTCCCGTCATGTTTTCGACCAGATTGATTCCAAACCCTGTCTCCCGAAACGCCTCCCAGCGAAAACGGACCAAACGCCGCTCGACCGAGCGTCGACTTTCACGTGTGATTGAAAGTCTGGAGGCGCGTCAGATGATGGCTGCCGACGCAGCGATCACTCCGGTCATGGATTTTGTGCAGGACGATGGAGTAGCAGCGTGGGTTGCGGTGCCCGAAACGGGCAACAGTTCGGCCGCCGGGGCAGACCAGTCGGATTCAACCACCGTGGCGGTGGCGCCAGTCTTTCGCCAGTAGCCACAGCCATCGTGGAGCAGATGACTTCGATGGCAGATCAGACCGGTCAGATCGCTCTGGGTTCGATTGACCAGTTGGCTTCGTTTACCGGCATCGTCATCGAGGCTCCCACGATTGCCAGTGACGGATCGGTGACAGGCACCACGAACTTTGGTGGTGCCACCGCTCCTGTGTTACTTCAATACGTGGGAGAGATCGGGTCGAGTGTCGGGGAAGGTGGTTGGATTCTGTCGGTCAAGTCTGAGCTCGGTGATCTGATCGAGCAAGACGGCCTGGTCGAGTCCCCTTTCCAACTGCAGTCACCGATTGTCGTCTTCTCGTCCACCGCGATCGATATTGAGTCCGAGGCGATGTCGGAGCAAGCCAGGGCCTTCTATGGCGAGCTGTATGGATTGACCGACTTTACCGTTCGACTCCAACGTGGTGTCAATGTGCTAACGATTGCAACGGTCGCCGAAGGAACGATTCCGTCGCGCTTGCTTGAGAAGGCAGGTGTGGGTGTCCCGCAGCTTCAAATCGAGGGCGTGCTCTTCGGTGACTTCACGGATGACACCGTGGAGCAATTTCAGTCGGACGAAAAGGAGAGCAACTTCTGGAGCGACCTTCGCGAAGGGGCCATGCTTCGGGCGACCCTTCCACAGATCGTGATTGATGATCTGCCGGCGAACCTGACCGTTGGCGACGCTGCCTTGGTGTGGCAATCGCCTGGAACCGACCAGGACCAGTTCTTCCTGAGCATCGATCTGGAGATGATGCAAAACGACGGATCGATCGTGGAACTGTCCGGCCGCCTCGGAATCTCGGAGACACCGACCGGTACCGAGTTTCGCCTGTCGGCCACGGCGAGAGGGATTCAGGACGCTTTCGGCGTCACGGGGCTCGATCTAGACGAGGTGAAGTTGCTGATCGCTTTGAACACGGTCAAGGCGCCGAAGCCGGGCGAGCAGGCATCCAGCGTCGCTTCACCGACCGCGGTTCCCTCAGTCAGCGTCGGTGTGCTCGCCGACATGGATCTGAATGGTCGACACGTTTCGATCGCGGGCAAGGTTGACTTCAGTCTCGCTGCAGGCACGCCGATCAAAGTCGCTCTGCGCGGAGAGTTGGAATCTCTCTCGAGTACCGATCTGATGAATTTCGCAAAACGCCTTTCCGGTCTCGGAGAGGTTTCGTCCAGTTCGTCCCAGACACCTGCCTTTGAGATCCGAGACGTGGTCATCAACATTGCGCCACTAGGTGGCGACGCAGAGCTTGGGATCGAAGATGGGATCGGGATCCAAGGCGAACTCTATATCAAGGGTGTTCTGGCAGGCAGCGTCGACGGCAGCATTGATCGTACGGGGCTCGTCCCGGAGATTCGCCTGAACGCGTGGACAAGGGCATTCGACTTGGGAGCGCTCAGCGTGACCGATGTCTCGATCGATATTCTGATGTCCGAGAGCAACGACGATCACTTCATCGTCAAGGGAGGTGTTCGATTCCTCGGTATTTCGCACGACGTCGATATCCACATCAACAAAATGCTGATGCACTACCGCATTACGACCGAGGTAGATGGATTGGGAATGGTTGACTACTTCTTTGAGTCATCGATGTTGGGGTCACCACATTGGACGTACCGCGCTGTCGTTCGTAATGACCTGAGCTCGCTTCTGGAGGGCAAGGTCGCTGACGATTTGAACAACTGGGTGACCGAGGCACGCGAGGACTTTGACAAGGCGCAGGATCAACTCGATGCGGCGCAACGCGTCGTCAATGGATTGAAAGCGGAACGCGACGCTGCAATCGCCGAGGCTCAAAGGGACTACGATGAGATTAAGGGTGCACTTGCGAATGCCGAATCGGCCGTGGCTTCGTTATCATCCCAAGTCACCAGCCTCCGTCGGTTGGAGAGTTCGAGATACTCCGCGTGGAGATCCGCCGTAAGAAGTACCAGTCAAGCGAAGTGGTATCAGTACGCCGGTCGAAAAGCGACCGAGGTGGCAAGGTACACAAGCTATCGCTCGACCCAGGTACTACGGATTGCGGCCCAAGGCTCACTCAACGTTGCCAATGCTACGATGACTGCGGTGCGGGCATCCGCCGGTTGGGTGCTTGATGCCGCGGGACCGGAATCTCATCCCGAAGTCATTCGGATTACGGCTGAGCTCGCAATCAAGACGGCGGCATTGAACGTAGCGAAAGCAGCGGTGCAAGTGGCTGAATCGGTCTCAACCGGAACCGTCCAGGTACTCGCTTTTGCCGCGGAGCATCATGATGACATTTTCATGATCGATGAAGTTCGCTTTGAAGGGACGCTCGCCGCCGCACTGGCTGACAACGCCGTCGATTTTCAAATCGACTACACGTTCCTCAACGAGGAACGAACGGAGCGTTTGAACCTGGCAGTCGCCGATTTTGATCTTGATGCTCTGGCAAAGAAGCTCGTCTCGGACATCCGAGATGGTCTCCAGGGCTAGCCGAAGTGATGAGAGGACGTCCCGGATGACGCATGATTGCTGAAAATGCCCTAACTGGACAGCGCCACTTTGCGGCCAAACGTAACCCGAAGCGTGAGCGAGGAAAAGAGTTGCGCAACGAGCCTCGCTCACGCTTTTTGAAGTTGCGCTTTTGGCTGTCGCACGAGGATTTTCATAACCCGACGCGTAAGCGAGCCGATGTCAATATCGATATTTCCTCGCTGACGCGTCGGGTTATGAAAAAAACGCAACTTCAAAGCTCACGCTTCGGGTTGCGATCGAAATCTCCACACCCTGTTTCGGCGAAACGACTTAAGATTGCTATCACGTTCAAGAATGGCGCTGTCCAGCTAGAACCTATCCGAACTCAGTCTCTCGAGGATTGCCAGGTTGCAATCGAGTGACCAGTGCAGGCTCCAAAGAGCCTTGAATCGCCTTCGTCAAGGTCGAGGTCGACAATCCAGCCGCTGGTAGATTCCGAGGAGAACACTTCTTGCCAAGACTCCGTTTCCCACAGTCGCACGGTTTCGTCCTCACCGGCAGAGAAGAGTCGTGTCCCGTCGCGGGAGAATCGTATCGCGAGTACTTTCGCAAAATGCCCGGCAAGTTCGAACTGCGTGCGCTCGTGCATGTCGAACAGCAGGATCTTACGGCTCTCTCCGCAGATTGCCAGATAGCGTTCGTTCGGTGAGACGGCGATTTCACGAACGGGAAATGCGGGGCGAATCTTCTCACACTGCTCACCTGTTGTCGTGCAGATCGTGACGTGGCGATCTTGGCAAACGGTGACAATCGCACTGCCCGTTGGAAACATCTCGATCGCGAAAATCGCCTTTTCATACGGTTGGTAGACCGGTTCGATTCTCCCATCGAGGCTCATTCGCGATACCACACCATCGCGTCCGCCCAGCCAAACACACTCATTGGTTCGATCAAAGACGCAGCGAACAAACGGGCCCTCGGAAACCACTCTTGATGAAAAGTCCGACGGAGCTTTTGATCGAGGCATCGGTGAATCGATCAGAAGGAGTTTACCTGCGGCATCGATTGCCACAATCCGTAAATGACCTGTGTCGCTATCCGGTAGAAACTCCACGTCGACCACTTTGGATGTTTTCGTTCCGTGCTGGAACAGGAGAGAGAAGTCATTGGTTCCCCAACACATCACACTGCCGGTCTCGCCGCCCGGCTCACTGCCCATGACCAGAAATTTCCCACTCTCGTGCAGCGCAATGCAGCGAGGCTTTTGGTGCAGATGGCTCAGCATCCGACGCTTCTTGGACGGTTGCCAAAAACGAATCGTGGCATCGCTATCGGCAGTGGCAAGGGTGCCGGTAACGGGGCAGAAATCCAACGTGCGCACGGTCGAGCTATGTGCTCGAAGGTCTCCGATATCGCGATATTGCACGGGTTGACCATTTGCGTCGACCGCACGCGAATCCCGCAACTGCACGCGATTATTCGAAGCCCCATTGGCAATGAACGCACCGTCCGCTGACTGCTTGACTGAGAAAACCCCGGCCCCAACGGACTTGAAGAGGTCGAATTCCGGGAAGTGGTAATGTCCGTTGTCGGGATGGGGTGGGCCCAGTTTCCAAACAGCGACCAATCCATTGGACAAGCCGACCAACACCTGTTCGTTTCCTTGGAAAAACTCGACGCTGCGGACCTCGGTGGAGGCGGGGCCCGGATTGCAAATTCGGCGGCTACCGATTCGTTGCTGGTTCGATGTATCGTAGAGTATGATCTCGCCCCATCGTTTTCGAGCGGGGTTCGTTCGGTCGCCCGTGATGAGCAGTTCGCCGTTTGGAGAGAAATTGCAATCGGTGACATACTTCTCGGTCGGTGTGTGGATGAACCCTGACTCGAGACTTTCCAAATCGGCCCAGAACAATCCCTCGTCGCCACAAGTCACCAATTGGTGTCCGTCGGGGCTGATCGCCACACCGCGTAGCATGCCCGAACTGAGTTTCCTGCTTATGCTTTGCCCTCGTTGGTAATCCCAAATGTAGATTTCACCATTCTTGCAAGCCACTGCGAGCAGGCTACCGTCAGGCGTGAACGCGACAGAAATTCCTTGGTGATCACAGTTCAGTTCGGCAATGACCTGCCGAGTAGCGACGTCCAGCACCGCAGCGCACTGACTGCTTAACTGGGCAATGGCTAGCTTGCTACCGTCCGGCGAATACTCGACGTCGCTGATCGCATGCAGGCCATACGTGAAGGAGTCAACGAGCTCTGCCGGGTGACATCGCGACCAGAGATGATGCCATTCCCAGCCGCGGTAATCGTTTCCGCCCGGCGCCGGAATCTGCGATTCGAGCAATGCCAGCGCGCCGGCAAAGTTCCCTTCCGCAAAATAGTTCTTGGCGTTCTGAACTTCGGCAATGTAGTTGCGTCTCTCCAGCTCTTGGCTAACCGCGATGGTTTTCCACAACTGCCATCCATAAGAACCTGCGCCCACAAGCATGGCGGTCATCACTAGCAGACTTGCCGCCAATGGGCCGCGATAACGTCTCACAAACCTTCTAACAGCGAGTGTTTTCGAAGGAGAGGGAATTGACAATCGGTCACCTCGTAGGTGTCTCCGGATGTCCTCAGCCAACTCACCCGCGGACTGATACCGCCGCGCGGGCTCCTTTTCGAGTGCTTTTGCGGTGATCCAATCCAGCTCCCCCGCCACTTGACGCACCAACCGCCTGTTGGTGGAACGGCGCACTTTGGCAAGCCGTTCCAGTTTCGGTGCTTCGGCCAACTGCTTCGATGCTCGTCGCGGCTCCTGATGTCGAATTGCATGGTAGATGGCATCGACTTGAACACGGTTCTGATCGCACAGGTTCAGCGGTGGTGCACCTGTCAGCAATTCGTAAAGAATGGCGCCAAGTGAGTACACGTCGCTGCGAGTGTCGAGATCCTGGTGATCGAGGCTCAGTTGTTCGGGGCTCATGTACTGCCAGGTCCCCAGTACTTGCCCGAACTGAGTCATCACCGATTGTCCGATGCCCTCGGTCGCCGATCTGGCGATCCCAAAGTCGATGATTTTTGGTTGAGGTCGTCCGTCGACGGTCGAGACGAGAATGTTCGAGGGCTTGAGGTCGCGATGAATGACCGATCGCTGGTGCGCGAATTGGATCGTATCGCAAACCTCGGCAAATAGCTCCAATTGTTGGTTGACCGTCAGTTGCTCGCTATCGCAGTAGGCGTTCAAGGATTGACCTTCGATGAGCTCCATGGCGAAGTAGTGGAAGCCCTGGGCATTTCCGGCATCCAATAGTTTTGCGATTCGTGGATGATTGAGGGAAGCCAGCGTCTGACGCTCGAACTCGAAGCG
Organism: Pirellulaceae bacterium; assembly: GCA_963767665.1. Lineage (GTDB taxonomy): Bacteria > Planctomycetota > Planctomycetia > Pirellulales > Pirellulaceae > Rubripirellula. The sequence continues at coordinate 359,974 of CAVYFC010000005.1, read as the reverse complement.
ACGGATTGCCAAGTCTTGCTCGGGCCTGGGCTTGAGGACCTTCAATGCGACCTGCCGACGAACCGGTTGATGTTGAATGGCGAGGAAGACGACGCCCATTCCGCCTTCGCCAATCACCCTTTTCAGTTCGTAGTCTCCCAGCTCTTGAGGAAAGAGCTTGTTCCAATCATCCGCGTCGGTGTCTGAGTGATGCGTGTTTGCCGCGACGGTGACAGCACCGGATGACGCGGGATGACCCTTCGGCTGAGTCGCTGCAAGTGACGAGTTGCGATGTACCTTCGGGAGGAGACCATCCTGATTGGCAACCTCGTCCAGTTGTCGCCGAACGGTCGGCGTTTCCGTCACTTGTTCCAGCATCGAAACGCAGAGCGGGCATTGATGCAGGTGTGTTTCGATCCGACCGAACTCATCATCGGAACCTTCACCGGTCGCGAAGGATCGCAATGCATCCTGATTGGGGTGCCAGCTCATGCCCGTTCGCCCATCGAGAGGGCATGTTGTTTGAGTCGTCGGAGGACGCGACTCTTGGCCGTCATCACCGAGGCTTTTGAGATCTGCAGTGAGTCAGCCACCTCGTCCGCCGATCGCTCCTCGAATATCTGTTGCTCAAACGCGGCAATGGTGTGAGCCTTGAAGTCAGGAGCAATTTGCGTCAGCAGTCGGCCAATGAGAAAACGGTTGTGCTCATGATCCCAACGAGAGGCCAATTCACTATCGTCGCGTTCCAGATCTCGCGCGACGTCCTCAAGTTGCTGCATGCTGGTTCCGCACGGACTCTTCTGCCGTCGCAGAAACGTCGTCAGCCGATTGGCCGTGATCCGCCGTAACCAGGAACGAAAGGCGCCCGTGTTGCCGTTGTGTTCGAAGCGTTGCAGCTCACGCAAGAGCACGCACATCACATCCTGACGTACATCGGCAGCCTGATGAGGATCGAGTCCCTGGCGAGCAAGCCAGTTCTCGATAAACGGCTCATAGGTCGCGAGAAAGTCGTCCCATGCACGGTCGTCTGATAAAGATCTGACTTTTCTCAGCAGATCCAGAGACGTTGTCATCGCCATCGCATCGCCACCCTCGAAGAAATCAGAGGACCTCAATCACTCGACCATCGACGCCATCCCATGCCAAAGTGAAAGCCGTTGCCGGAGTGGTGGCTCGCTGGTCCCCCGAGGATTTTAGCAAGAAATTCCGAATCGCGCGTCATTCTGGGCCGACGAAGCGCCTTTTCATTCAGCAGCGACCACGCAATCGCGTGGCGACGAAAGAATCGCACCGCACTCGATTAGGTTTTGATCATGAAGTTTTTCTGCATGGCTCTGCTCGTAGGCGCATTATTGACTCCCACATCGTTTTGTTTCGCTCAGCAGACTTCACGCGAGGACTTTCAAGAATTCTGCAAAGCGATCGAGGGCCGCTGGATCGGTGCGACAACGCTGGTGACGGACTCCACCTTTGGAAAGCAGGGCGAGCAGGTGACCACTCAGTTTTCCTCCGTCCTTGCAGCAGATGGGAATGTGCTGATCGGCACCTTCCAAGCGGGTCAGGGGACGGGAACCTGGGTCGTGACCTACGACCCTGGGGCGAAACAAATCAGGACGATCTGGGCATCTGCGGGTGGTGACTTCAGCGCTGAAACGATCGCTAAAGAATCTGGCAAGTGGGTCGAACGATCCGAGGGTTCCAAAGCGGACGGAAAAAGTTGGTCCCAAGTCCAGGTCCTGACCATTTCCGATGGTGGAGACACACACACCTGGGTCGATTCAGGCACGATCGACGGCAAGCCATACGACGATAGCACGACCGTATGGAAGCGAATCTACAAGCCATAAGAAGAAAGTCTCATTCCCATTTCTGTTCTCGAATTCTCTCCGAGTAGCCAAGATGAAAACACTCGTACTTTTATTGACCAGTCTCTTTCTCATTACCATCTCGGAAACTCGTGTTTCAGCGCTGGATCATCAGCACGCGTTGCAGCAGTTCGGTAGCATGATGGAGGGTAGTTGGACGCCTTTGGAGCAAGAGGATGCTCGCGGACCCATTCGGCACGTTTACTCATGGGTACTCAATGGAAAGTTCATGCGAACCAACGGAACGCAAGATCCTGAGAGGTCCTGGGATGGCTTTGTCGGCATCGAACCCAAGTCGGGTAAAATGGCTTGGTGGGGTTTCTTCGCATCTGGAAGCGTTGGTCCGGTCTACCTGACCGAGGCGAGCGACACAGAGTGGACGTTTTCGGGCGACAAAGTCGGGGACGATGGCAACTTGACTCGGTCGGTTACGATTCTGAAGACCGGTGACGCGAGGATTCGTGCCATCGTCAAAGATACATTGGACGGCGAGACCATCACGTCACTCGATGCCCAATGGGTTCGGTCCGGAGCAGGGAAGTCGATTGCCACCGTCGAGAAACCACATCCATGGGAGTTTCTGACCGGAGACTGGGAATTCACCTCTTCAAAAGGCATCCAGGCCGATGTCACGTTCAAGACGATCGCCGGCGGAATGGCCTCAGTGGCCCATTGGATGACGGACGAGGGCAAGCCCGCGGTGGAGTTGGTCGGCTGGAACGCAGACAAGCAGTGTCTCGTCGTGGACGGCTACGGTGTCTCCGGGAATTACTGGCATGTTGAGTACACGACGGTCGGTGCCAAAAAGTGCAGCGGACCAAGTACGGTGGTCTATCCCGACGGAAGCAGCGTCAAAGGCATCATGACGATCGAGAAGGTCGACGCCAATACGGTCAAGCTGCATGCCGATGGTGTGGACGAAAACGGCAAGCCGATCGAAGTCAACTCGCAGTGGAAACGCCGCACGGACTGATTTCCATCGCAACGCAAATCGCAACGGTTGCAACTCCAATTCCGGCGCTTACGCATCGGGATCTCGAAACCTGGCGGATCCCACATCCATGTCGAAAATGCGATATTAGAGTAAGTACTCTAGTAGAGTAAGTACTTCTGTCTGCGTCTGGAGAAGTCCTTCACGCCAAGATTTGCCGACTGCATGATCTTGTCACGAGAGGCGCCGTCGCGAACAAGATGGAAGACCGACTCGCTGCCAAGCAGTTTGAGGTAGCCCGGCAACTCCCACTGCTCCGCATGCAAGGTTTGCAACTGGCGTGCGATTTCAAAACCAATCTCCATCGGATCGCAGATCGCTCGGTTGACGATCACGATGTTGACGCCGTGACACAATTCCTTGGCGTATTTGCTGGAGTCCGGCGTGAATTCGATGGGGATAAAGGTGGCACCAGCGATGCCAGACTTGTTGAGTTCGGCTGCAAGCAGGCGTCCGTCGATCCAAGGAGCACCGACGATCTCGAAGGGGGTGTCCGTGCCTCGGCCAACGGATAGGTTCGTCGTTTCTAACAAGCCAACGCCGGGATACAGGAATGCTTGTGTCAGGCAACGCATGTTTGGTGACGGATTGACCCACGTGAGGTTCGTGGAATCCCACAAGTCGGCTCGACTCCACCCTTCGCAACCAATGACCTCCAAGTCCAGGTCCAGCTCCAGTTCGTCGCGAAACATCATTGCCAATTCCCCGGTGGTCATGCCATGTCGGACTGGCAATGGGTGAAATGCCACAAAGGACTCGTTGCCTCGGTCAAGCATTGGACCTGCGACCGCCTCTCCGCCAATGGGATTGGGGCGATCCAGTACAACAAACCGTTTGCCATGCTCGGCAGCGGCCTGCATTGCCTCGCCCATCGTGGAGATGTAGGTATAGAAACGACAACCGACATCTTGAATATCGAACACCAACGTGTCGACACTTGCGAGCATTGCTTCCGTTGGCTTTCGAGTCTTTCCATACAGGCTGAAGATTTTCAAGCCTGTCGACTTGTCCTCCGCGTCTTCGATGCTGGGCACATCCAGCTTTCCTTCAAAACCGTGCTCGGGACTGAACAAAGCGGTCAATTCGACGTTGTTCGCTTCGGCTAGCAGTTTTGCCGTGCTGATGCCTTCCTGGTCTCGTCCGGTGTGGTTGGTGATCAGGCCGATACGCTGTCCCTTCAATTGGCGAAAGGCGTTTCGCGCCAGGACGTCGATGCCCGTTAGCACCGGGACAAACTTGGATGGCTCTTGGCTTGAGGCCGCCGTGAGAGAACTGGCCACGACGTTCAGTATCTGTCCGGCCAAGTGGTTGACACTTCCCTTGCCGTCTGGGTGCACACGATTGCTGAGGAAGATGAAGAACAGATCCAACTCTGGGTCAATCCAGAGGACGGTGCCCGTGAAGCCACCGTGACCGAACGCAGAAGATGAAAGCAGATCTCCCTTGTTGCTGGAGTAGCCCGTGAGCTTGTCCCAGCCAAGGCCGCGCAAGCCGCCTGACACTCGATAGCCGCGTGTCATGGTTTGAAACGTTCGCGGAGCGAGGATCTGAATCGATTCGTCGTCGGACTGGAATGTGCCCTGTCCAAGCATCATGTCAGCGTAAACGGCCAGGTCGCGAGCGGAAGAGAATAGCCCTGCATGACCCGCGATTCCACCAAGCTCATAAGCTCGCGGGTCATGGACTTCGCCTTGGATCCACTGGTCGTCTCGTTTTTCAGTTGGTGCGCATCGCGCTCGAAGCTCTTCGGAGGGCAGAAAGCCTGTCTCCGTCATTCCCAGGGGCCCGAAGGTTTGCTCCTGCGAAAAGTCATGAACGGTCTTTCCCGAGATCTCTTCGATAAGCTTTGCCAACACAATGAAATTGACGTCTGAGTACTTGAACGTCGTGCCCACGGGTGCAACGAGACCAAGCTCACAGATTTTTTGCCAGGCTACATCCGGGCCATCCATGTAGTCTTTGAGCGAGTTGTCAGGAATCAATCCGCTTTGGTGAATCAACAAGTCTTGAATCGTGATCTCGTCCTTGCCATTCGCCGCGAACTCTGGAAAGAACTTGGTCACCTTGTCTGCCAGTCGCAATCGACCGGTCTCTAGCAGTTTCATGATGGACGTCGCAGTAGCCACCGGCTTGGTGATCGAAGCCATGTCGAACAACGTGTCCGTCGTCATTGCATCAACGGAATCCTCGAGCTGACGATTCCCAAAAGCTTCCAAGTAGGCGATCTTGCCATGACGGCCAAAACAGATCACGCATCCTGGCATTTTTCCTTCGGCGATGCCGTCCTCGGCAAGCTGCGCTATCAACTCGAATCGACTTGGATCAAATCCAGCGTCCTGTGGCTCGACCTGGGGCAATTCAGCAGCCATGGAGGCAAAGGCAGCTACCAACAGCAGCAAAACAGATGTGATGCGGATCATGATGTTACGATCTCCTTGTGTTCCTTGGTGATCTGGTTCAGCAAGCAGCCGAACCCAAACGTTGTGGAGGCACCGATCAGTGCATACCACGGCCATGCCACGGTCGGTCCGAGCCTTGGCAGCAAGAACTGTACAAATAGTAAGGTGGCCAAACCAAACACTGCACCCAACAAGGCGGCTCGTTCTTCCACCTTGGTCAACACACCGAGCAAGAAGACGCCGAGCAGAAGTCCGGCTGAGTAGCCCGCGATGGTCAGCGCGTTCTGAACCACGGTGTCGGCGAGAAAGATCGCGAGCATTCCGATGCAGATCTGAATGACACCGAACATGATCGCAAATCTCCGGCTCAGTTGCAGCAGTCTTTCCCTCGACGGCGTTTGCTTCGAGAGCGGTAGGTAGAAATCGTTCAGCAATGCTGAGGAAGATGAGTTCAAGCTGCTGGAAAGTGTTGACATCGCAGCCGCCAAGATTGCCGCCAACATCAATCCAACTAGCCCCGTGTTCGCCGGGAAATGATTGACGATGAAATGAATGTAGACCCGGTCTGGTCGATCAAATACTTGCTCTGGTGAAGCGAGATTGTAATAGCACGCTAGCTGAACACCGATAAACAGGAACAACGCGAACTGAAGCATGACGACGAAACCGCTGAGGAGCACCGCTACCGAGGCTTCCCGCCTGGACCTGTGCTCAGGTATCGCTGCACCATCATCTGATCCGTTCCGTGGGTACCCAAAGTCAGTGCGGCGCCACCGATAAGTCCCGCCCAGAATCCCATTGGATCGGACACCAGCCATTTCAAGAAACGAAAGGATTCCGAGTCAAAGCTCTCCGGTGGCAAGAATTGAAACACTTGCAGCTTGTCATGTTGGCTCGTCCATTCCCAAAACGATTCCCAACCTCCAGGGATCTGCGAGGCGATGATGAAGACGCTGGCAATCCCACCCATGACATAAATGACCAGCTGAATGCAGTCATTCCAAACGACGCTTCGCATACCGCCGAAATAGGTGTAGAGGATCGTCACCAAGCCGATCGCCACTGCACTTACCACAAAAGGCCATCCCACCAGAACTTCAATCACAATCGCCGCCAAGAACAGTCGGAGTCCGTCGCCGAGATTTCGCGTCACCAGGAAGAGGAGTGATGCCGCATACTTCAGTTGGTTGCCGAACCGCTTTCCAAGTACCTCGTAGGCGCTAAACAACCTGCCTTCGAAGAAGAGTGGCAGCAAGAGATAGACGACGATACCTCGCCCAAAGATGAGCCCGATCGCTATTTGCAGAAACTTCATCCCTGCATTTCCGAATCCGACACCGGGTACGCTCAGCACGGTGGCGGTGCTCGTCTCGGTCGCCACAATCGATCCGAGAATTGCCCACCAAGGCAAGTTGCGATCACCCAACAGGAATGCTTCGACCGAATGAGTCTTGCCGCTCATTCGCAAGCCAATGAAGATCGCCAGAGCCACCGAGACGACGAGGACGATGGTGTCGAGGATTCCTAATGAAGCCGACATGCAGTTCAGGTTTCGGCGAAAGAAGTCGAATCACTTTGGATGTGCCAGTTCGCGGCGGCAGTGTATCATAATGCAGAATGAGAATGACTTCGGCACGATTGTCGGCTCCATGGTTGACTCGAGTGTCGGCCCGGTCCGGCGCTTGCATGCATGACGGTTCGCTGAATTGCCCTGCCACCAATGGTGATGTCCTTTTCCGTCTCGAGCCAATCGCAAACCCTGGTACGATGCAGCATCTGACGACCGAGCAACGAAACGAGGCATCAGCGAACATCGATGAGCTCTCAGCGTTGCAGATCGCCAAATTGATCAGTTCCGAGGACGCCAAGGTCGCGGCCGCGGTCGAAGCAGAATCCCTCCCGATCGCCAAGGCAATGGAGGTGATTACGGAGAGACTGCGAGCCGGCGGCAGGCTGTTCTACATCGGAGCGGGAACCTCTGGGCGGCTCGGCGTGCTTGATGCCTCCGAGTGTCCACCAACCTTTAGTACGCCGCCAGAAATGGTTGTGGGGATCATCGCCGGTGGACCCGATGCGCTGACGCGTGCGATTGAAGGCGCGGAGGATCATCCCGAACAAGCTGAGATCGACTTAGCGAAACACCACTTTGGCAGTCAGGATGTGTTGGTTGGGATCGCAGCGAGTGGTCGTACTCCCTATGTCCTCCATGCGCTGCGCTATGCAAGGCGACTTGGCTCGACAACCATCGGGTTGACGTGCAATCCGGAATCGGAAATGCACCCAATCTGTGACATTGTCATCGCTCCCATTGTCGGTCCGGAGATCATAAGCGGATCCACTCGACTGAAATCTGGAACGGCGACCAAGATGGTCCTCAACATGCTGACAACGGGCGCCATGGTGCTGCTTGGCAAGACATATGGCAACTTGATGGTTGATCTCAAGGCTTCCAATGCCAAGTTGAAAGACCGAAGCCTACGACTTGTTCGGACGATCGCGGAAGTCGACGATGCGACAGCCATGAAGTTGCTGTCGGAGTGTGATGGCGAGGTCAAGACGGCGATCGTTTCCGCAGTATGTCGCCTTGAACCAGTTGCCGCTCGGCAGAAGCTAGCCGATGCTGGCGGCCAGCTTCGACCTGCGCTACAGCCACTGTCATGAAGTCCATGGATCGTGATTCACTTATCTGCGGCGTTGATGGTGGTGGGACCAAAACCGTCGCCTGGTTGGCCCGTATCGACGAACCGGAGATTGTCCTGGGCCGTGGGCAGAGCCAAACCGGGAATCCACAGGCTGCCGGGCTGAAGGTAGCCGCCACGAACATTCGACATGCCGTGGGTCTTGCCTTCGAAGATGCCGGTTTGCTGCAGCGAGTGTTAGAACGTGTTTGCCTATGCCTCGCAGGTGTCGGGCGTAACGACGAGCGCACGGCAATCCTGAACTGGGCGGTGAGCAGCGGATTGGCAAAGCAAGTGGTGGTTGAAAATGATGCCGTCGCGATCCTAGCAGCGATGTTTGCGCCAGGTGGTATCAAAGACAACACGACAAACGGAAGGGGGGCCTCTCGGTCCTCAGGACCCCTCCGTGGCATTGCGTTGATCAGTGGCACTGGGTCACTCGCGTTCGGACGAGACGTTCGTGGTGAGACCGCTCGCGCTGGCGGATTTGGCTACCTGCTCGGTGATGAGGGGAGCGGCTACAAAATTGCTTCTCATGCGCTCCGTGCCGCTTGCCGAGCAGCCGATGGTACCGGGCCCAAGACTCAATTGCTCGACCGCATCCTTGCAGAGCTAGCCCTGAGCGATCTCGAGGGTCTCATCACATGGCGTTATGCGACGTCCACGACTCGAGCAGATGTCGCGAAACTAGCTCGCCTGGTTTTTGCGTTGTCAGCCGAGGACGCGGTTTCAAAGATGCTTGTCGATGAGGGGGCCAGCCAGCTCGCGGCGCTCGTCTTGGCGGTCGCGACAAAATTGGGATTCTCGGCCCACGACTACCCGCTTGCTCTCGGTGGTGGCCTCTTGCAGGGGCAATTCGACTACACTCACGCGGTGCTGCAACGCATCCACGAGAGCAATTTCCCGCCAGCTGATTACACCGTCATCGAGCATCCGGTCGCTGGGGCACTGTGGCTCGCCTATGCTCCTGGATCGCTTGCGCGTTGATGGAGACTTGGTTCGATTCCACAGTCGAAACGTGAAAGAAGCGTCTGACAAAGCTGCAATGATCTCCTCCATCAGGCAACTCGCGTTGGTCCTTTGCGTCGCCGTGACAGCGTCGACGCAGTTCTTCGCGGCGCCGCTCTATGCGGCGGAGCGGGCGATCGTTTCGTGGAGCGAACTGCCGCCTGTGCCGGATGAGCTCGGTTTCGCGGGCCCGTTTGCTGGTGTTCATCACGATGCTTTGATCGTTGCTGGCGGAGCGAATTTTCGGACACCTGTCTGGGAGAATGACACGAAGGTCTGGCACGACCGCATTTTCGTTCTGACGAGGCATGGCGAACAATACGTGTGGACCGATGGTGGTAGGCTGGCTCAACCGATCGCCTATGGATCCGCAGTCTCGACAAAGGATGGAGTCGTTTGCATGGGTGGCAACGATTCCGATCAAACCTTCGACGATGTGTTCTTGCTGAGCTGGGATGAACACTCGAATCAGGTCACGAAGACAGAATACCCATCGCTGCCCAGTCCGTGTGCGTTTTCCGCAGCGACACTCGTCGGGGACGTCATCTATCTGGCAGGCGGGCAAAGTGGTCCTTCGCTTGAATCGGCGATGACCAATTTCTGGTCGCTGGATTTGTCCAAGAAGGGGGACGCACACGAATTCGTTTGGAAGGAACTGCCGTCATGGCCAGGTCCGACGCGGGCGCTCAATCTGACGGTCAGCCAGCACAACGGGTACGACGAATGTGTCTACGTCATCAGCGGGCGACGTCAGGAGGGCGAGAAGTTTGAGTTCCTCCGAGACGTATGGGAGTACAACCCGACAAGGGGCGGCTGGCGTCAGCGGTCCGAAGCGCCAAGATGTCTGATGGCGGGCACCGCTATTGGGTTCGGGCAGAGCCACATCTTGGTGCTAGGGGGCGCGACGGAAGAACTGTTCTTCAAAAGTGATGAACTCAAGGATCAGCATCCTGGTTTCATCAAGGAGTCGCTTCTTTACCACACGATCACCGACACCTGGATCGAGGCGGGTGCAACTCCCGCCAATCATGTCACAACGATCGCCGTCAGATGGGGTGATGAGATTGTGATCCCGACTGGTGAAGTAAGGCCGAGGGTGCGTTCACCCAAAGTCCTTCGAGTGACACCCGTACGATCGGGACGAAGCTTTGGACTGATCAACTACGTCGTGCTCTTCGCCTACCTGCTGTCAATGGTTGGTGTCGGGGTCTATTTCGCGAAACGGAACAAGAATACGAACGATTTTTTTCGAGGCGGGATGCACATTCCATGGTGGGCAGCCGGGTGCAGCATCTTCGCGACCATGCTCAGTTCGTTGACGTTCACGGGAATACCCTCCAAGGCATTTGCTCAGGATTGGGTCTACGCCGTTGGTAACCTGATGATTCCCGTCGTGGCAGTGCTCGCTGTATTCGTGGCGATGCCGTTCTATCGCCGCATCGACGCGACGAGCGCCTACGAGTATCTGGAGAAGCGATTCAGTCGACCCGTGCGACTGTTTGGAAGTGCGAGCTTCACTCTTTTTCATCTCTTTCGCATGGCCGTTGTGATGTCACTGACGGCGCTCGCACTTGCGGTGGCCACCCCTTTGACCCCTGGGCAGTCCGTGTTGCTAATGGGTGTACTTAGCATCCTCTATTGCACGTTGGGCGGAATTGAAGCCGTGATCTGGACCGACACGATTCAGACGGTGGTGTTACTTGGCGGGGCCTTGTTGGCGTTCGGATTGCTCATTGCCGGAGCCGGTGGTGGATTCAGTGGCTTCCTCGCCACGGCATCTGAGTCCGATAAGTTCCAGATTGCGAACTTTCACTGGGACGTTACCAGCGCACAAATCGCACTTTGGGTGATCATTCTTGGTTCCATCGCACAGAATGTTTCCTCGTACACTGCCGATCAAGCCGTCGTGCAGCGATACATGACCACCGCAAATCAGAAGTTGGCCGCACGATCGATTTGGACCAATGCAATTCTGACGATTCCGGCGACGCTGTTGTTCTTCGGCATTGGAACCGCCTTGTTTGCGTTCTATCAGGTTCACCCCGAGAAGCTGGATCCGACGATCACCACGGATCAGATCTTTCCGCTCTTCGTTGCTCGCGAGATGCCAGTCGGGCTCGCCGGCCTGATCGTGGCCGGTGTTTTTGCCGCGGCACAGTCGACGGTGTCGACCAGTATGAATTCGACCGCGACGACCATTGTGACGGACTTCATGCGACCGCTTCACGCATGCAAGACCGAGAGAGGCTATTTGAAGGCTGCACGTTTCTGCACCTTCTTCATCGGAGTTCTGGGAACGCTGTTTGCGCTGTGTTTTGTGAACCCGGAGATCAAGTCGCTGTTTGATACCTTCATCATGGTCATCGGGTTGTTCATGGGTGTGCTGGGAGGTCTATTTGTCTTGGGGGCTGTCACGCAGCGAGCCAACGCGACGGGTGCCCTCGTGGGTGCGGTCGTCGGAGCTTGCGTGATGTTCTGGACCTGGAGGTTTACCGCGATCAATGGCTATCTTTACACGGCGATCGGAATCGGCACCTGCGTCGTGGTCGGCTACTTGACGAGTCTCATGACCGGTCGTCCAACGAAGAATCTTACGGGTCTGACGATTCATACATTGGATAGCGTCATTGTCGAGCCTCCTGCCGTTGACTCGTCCGGCGCCAATTGACCCAGCGATCGTCCTTTCACGATGCCTTGCCATCTCTCTGATCCGCAGCAGGTTCACCCTTGAGATGGACGATGTCCGACCGCCACAAAATGGAGCGCAAGCCACATGAGCCGAATTCACGAAAGGAAGCATCCCACGGCCACCATCGGTTAGAATCAGAACCCATACGACGCGAGGCGTTCCGTCAGGATTGCACGGCATCCTGTCTGGTCTCCTCGGCGATCAATTTTGTTTCTTTCCGTCCGATCCCGCGAAACCGAGTAGGGCCATCCGCGATGCAGCCGAATTTTACAAGAGCGACTCTCGTTGCCATTGGTGCTCTCCTGTGGCTGGCTCCAACCGGTCTCGTTGCAGATGACTCCCCTGTCAAAGTGGCGCCGGCGCCTGAAGAGCGGCAGCTGCCTCACGAGATGCACTCTCGGATGGAACAGCGGCCGCAGATCAATGTGGGACAGAGTGACGCGGACATTGTTGGCGCCGACAATCGAGCCCTGCAGGCTGCCGTCGACTATATCTCTGCGTTAGGCGGAGGAACGGTGACGATCGGGCCAGGGGAATACGTCATGCGTGACTCGCTCCATCTGCGTTCTGACGTGACGGTACGCGGTACAAAGGGGAAGACCGTTTTGCGTAAGGCGAATGGTGTCGTGTCGGCGATGGTGCTCGACGGAGATTTCGGCGAGCAGCAAGTGACGGTGGAAGATGCAACCGGCTTTGACGTCGGTTGTGGTGTTGCGATCTGGGACGATCGCGCGGGTGGTTTCCATACGACCGTTGCTCGTATCACGGGCCGGACCGGGAATACCTTCTCCATCGATAAACCATTGATGGCAGATTGCATGGTGGCCAACCACGCCCAAGCTGCCACCGTCTTTCCAGTGGTCAGTGGTTATGACTTGCAGGGGGCGAGGGTGGAGGATCTCGTGATCGATGGCAACAAGGAGTCGAACCGCCCGCTCAATGGTTGTCGTGGAGGGGGTATTTTCCTGTATCGGGGTTTTGGAACCGTGATCAGCAATTGCACAGTCCGCCAGTACAACGGTGACGGCATCAGTTTTCAGCAATCAAACGATGTGACCGTGACGGAGTGTCTCAGTGAGCAAAATGCCGAGCTTGGGATTCATCCCGGCAGCGGATCGCAGCGGCCGACGGTGCGGGATTGCGTCGCTCGAGAAAACGGGACAGACGGTCTGTTCCTCTGCTGGCGGGTACGACATGGACGTTTCGCAAATAACTTGCTCGAGGACAACGGCCGGTTTGGGATTTCGATCGGTCACAAGGACTCTGACAACCTCCTCGAACGCAACCACGTGTTGAGGAATGGTGAGGATGGCATCTATTTTCGCGATGAAACCTACGGCATGGCGGCCCACCGCAATCGGTTGGTCGACAACCTGATCGAAGACAATGGAACCAAGAAGACCGCGGCCGGCATACGAGTTCGTGGTGAAACCAACGGTCTTGTCTTCGAAGGCAACACCATTCGCGACACTCGAGAGGGTTCAACCCGATCACAGGCAACAGGAATCCTGATTGAGGAAAGTGCCGGCGAGGTATCGCTGATCGACAATCAGATCGATGCGCCGACACCCGTTCGCGACCGACGCTCATCGGCGCGAGTGGCAGAACCGGCAGAGTGAGCGGATGCCTGGGGGGCAGATGCAGGTGGGAGACGTTACTCTTTTTTATGTAGATGAGGCATTCCATCGATGCCTTTCTGATTGTGAATCTTGTTGACCTCTGTGGCTCGCGCCTCTGGCGATTGGGAATTCAATATGCGTCTGTCTGCTTGTTTGGTCATCCTTTGCTTTTGTGCGTCCAGCTCGGCTCAGGATTCTCTCACGCTTGGTCTTCCCAGGCTGGGGCCTTACGAATACGAGTCGAAGCCGGAGGGTGACGCGTTTCGCTTGCTGAACCCGCGGAAGGCACCCGGGCCTGAGGCACTGCTGCTACGCAAGGGTGATCGTCTGGCGATCGTGGGCGACTCGATTACGGAACAGCGGATGTATTCGTGCTTGATCGAAACCTACCTGACCGCATGCATGCCGGAGTTGGAGATCACGGCAAGGCAGTACGGTTGGAGCGGCGAGAAGACGGAGGGTTTTCTGAAGCGGATGGATAACGACTGCCTTCGTTTCGAGCCAACCATCGTCACGCTCAATTACGGCATGAACGACGCCCGGTATCGTCCTTTTGATGTCACGAACGGACAGTGGTACGAAGACCATTACACAACAATTGTGCGCAAGTTGAAGGCCGCGGGAGCACGGGTTGTTGTTGGTTCGCCTGGCTGCAGCGGCAAACTGGCGACCTGGGTAAACAGTCGCGTTGGAACCCTCCAAGAACACAATCAAAACTTGTGCGCCCTGCGTGACATTGCGATTGGCGTTGCCCGGCGCGAGCAAGTTGCTTTTGCGGATGTCTTCTGGCCGATGTACCAGGCGAATGTCATCGCACCTGGACGCTATCCGGGAGACGGATCGCAACCCTACGAATTGGTCGGCCGCGACGGTATCCATCCCGACTGGGCCGGTCATGCCATCATGGCCTACGCATATCTCCGGGCTCTTGGCTTGGACGGCGATCTTGGCACGATTGCCGTGGATCTCTCAGGTCAGACCGCTACGGCTAGCGGCGGACACCGAGTCGACTCGTTTGCTGACGGCAAGCTCCACGTCACCAGCACACGCTACCCATTTTGTGCCTCTGGAGCAGTCGATCGCGACGATTCGGTTCGGTCCGGAATGACATTCGTTCCATTCGATCAGGAACTCAACCGATTCACCCTGAAGGTCATTGGTTTACAGGGACTCGCCACGATCACTTGGGGCGATACATCGCACACCTACTCCGCCGCTCAACTGGCGGAAGGAATCAACCTGGCCGCCGAGTTCATCGACAATCCATTTGGCGAGGCCTTCGCACGAGTGGAGGAGGCAGTGGCTGCGAAACAGAAATTCGAAACCAGGCAGGTCAAGCAGGTATTTCACGGTCGAGCCGGTCGTTCCAACATGGAGCAAGCGGTGGCGGACACGGAACGCGAGCGGCAGCCATTGGCTGATGCAGTGCTCGCTTCGGTGCGTCCCGTGGAGCACACGATTGAGATCGCTTGGTAGAGAGAATGGGGGCAGGCATTGATTTGGTCAGCCGCTGGGATGAGGGCAGCGTTTTGAGATGCTTGCAGAAATTATCGCAGAGCCGGGGAGACGCTGGGGCGCAGGGAAGATGAGGTGGGGCTAGGTCTCGGATCTCGCCTGGCTTGGTTCAACACTCAACCTTCAAGGAAGTTTTGGGCGAGCCCTCCGATTGCCAGGACGACTGCCACGATTCCCAAGATGACGCCGAGCAGCGTGGTGTTTCTGCCGCTTGCGTCCATCCTTCCTGTCCGCATCTTGTCGAGGTCTTTGCGACCCATCAGGATTGCGATGAGGCCCAGCGCGATGCTGAGAGCACTCGAGGAAACGATAATCGCGAGACCGCTGAGAAGCACGATTTTCGTTCCACGGTGTCGTTTCAGACGCATCCGCAAGCTACTCTCTCCGCGGCCCAACATGCCGCGTCGCGAAGCAGGCCGTTGCAGTTGAGTTGGGGGCGATGCGTCGACAACATGCGCGAGTGCCGCGGATTGCTCATCGACGGCGCCATGGAGCGGTGAGACGTTTCTCCCGCTCATCACCTGGCGGGTCGTGCTTCGATAAACGGTATCGACCTCGGGGTTGGAGAATGCCACACCTTGCGCCTGCATGAACGAACGCACACGCGAGATCGCCATCCGAACACCTGCCTCGGATTTGGCAAATAGATCGCTTGGCTTGAGGTTGCGTTCGATGACATCCATCAATTCCGTGACGCTTTGGTATCGATCGTCGGGACGCTTGTTCATGCACTTGCGACAAGCCTCCTCCAGCCATTCTGGAGCATTGGGGCAACGAGCTCGCAGCGAGGGCACCGGCGCTTCACGGTGAGCCATGATGGACTCGACGAATGATTCTGCCGGGTAGGGAACCCTGCCGACGAGCAGCAGATACAGGGTGCAGCCAAGTGAGTAGATGTCGGAACGCTCGTCGGCCTGTTGAGCATTCTCGGCCTGCTCAGGCGGCATGAAGTCCAAAGTCCCCATGACCTGCCCAGCGTTCGTCAGACGCTCGGCTGCTGTGGTCGCCAGCGGAAGCTTCTCCGACGTGATCCGCGCCAGTCCCATGTCAAGGATTTTCACATTGCCTTGATGGTCGAGAAGCAGATTTCCAGGTTTGATGTCGCGGTGGATGATCCTTCGACTATGAGCATAGGCAAGACCTCTGGCGGTCTGCAGGATCACATCGATCGCCTGTGATACCGATAGCGTGCCATTTTTCTCCAGCACTGTCGCGACGTCTTGGCCATCGACATACTCCATCACGAGATAGTGAATGCCATTTTGTTCGCTGGCGTCATAGGTGATCACGATATTGGGATGGGTGATTTGAGCGGCTGTCCTCACCTCTTGGTGAAATCGTTCAATCGATCGACGATCGTGGAGTGCGGAGTCCGATAAGATCTTGATCGCGGCGAAACGGTCGAGTCGCCGATGCAGGGCCTTGAAGACCTGCCCCATCCCACCTTCGCCAATTCGGTCCAGAATCGTGTAGTCGCCGAGGACCAAGTGGTTGAAACGGCCGGTACAGATGGCATCCGCCTGATACTGGGTCAGCAACCCTTGGTTCACCAGATCGCTCGCAATCGTCTGCGCGTCCCCTGGAGGCGTCTCATCGCGCAGGGCGGATAGCTGCGCAGGCGTCACCAGCCCGCTCGTTTCCAAAGAGTCGATGAAGTGTTCGACGGAGACAGCCATTGCAAACGCGGATCCGTGCCGACGAAGATCAAGATCACCCGTGAAGGAGATTCAAAAACACAATTCTAGCAACTCAGTCGTCGCACCGGACTCGGCCACGTCGAGAAACTCGGGACGTGATCCAGCGCAGGCAGGATCCAAAGAGGAGAACCAAATGGTGACAGAACCAAATGGTGACAGAGCCAAATGGTGACAGGGACGCGCCAAATGGTGACAGGCAACGTCTCACAGAAGAGCAGGGGAAAAAGAGGCGAGCGGCGAGAGGGGAATCCAGAAGTCGGCATCGAGTAGGCCGTTTTGGACAGTCCGCGTTCTGGGTCGACTGCCAACAGGTGCCCCTGAATTCCGGCTAGTTCCTATCCGGGGGTCAGCTGAGGAGCTCGCTGATGACATGACCTTCCACGTTGGTTAGGCGACGTTGGATGCCGTTGTGGTAGAAAGTGAGACGTTCATGATCGAGACCGAGGAGATGGAGAAGGGTGGCGTGAAAGTCGGGTGGTGTGACGATCTTCTCACGTGCTTGGAAGCCAAATTCGTCGGTCGCTCCATAGGACATTCCAGGTTTGACTCCGGCTCCAGCGAGCCAGCAGGTGAATCCCTGTGGGTTATGGTCGCGGCCGTAGGTACCCATTTGGAACATCGGCATGCGGCCAAACTCAGTGGCGAAGACCACAACCGTCTGCTCGAGCAGACCGCGTTGCTTGAGGTCTTTCAATAAGGCACCCACTGGCTGGTCGAGGATCTCGCCATGGATGTCGTACTGTCTCTTGAGGTCGCTATGTCCGTCCCAGTTGATCCGGCCGCCGGAGGCGTACGCGCCATTGAAGAGTTGAACGAACCGCACTCCGCGCTCAATCAGGCGACGAGCCAGGATGCAGTTGCGGGCGAAGTTTGCCTTGTCCGTACTGGGACTGTCGACACCATAGAGTTTTTGAATGTGCGCGGGTTCACTCTCCAGGGCGACCGCCTCGGGAACGGAAAGTTGCATACGGGCAGCTAGCTCATAACTGGCGATGCGTGCCGCCAGCTGCTCATCTCCCGGAAAGCGGGCCTGGTTTTGTTCTTCGAGGACGCGGAGGGCATCGCGCATGGCGGAATCGGCTCCGACGGAAAGGCCGTCGGGACGTTCTAGATATCGGATCGGCTTCGTGCTGGAAAAGGGGGTTCCCTGGTAAGCGGCGGGAAGGAATCCACTTGCCCAGTTGTTGGGACCAGATTGGGGATTGCCACGTGGGTCTTCGATGGCGACGAAAGCGGGCAGGTCAGCGTTCTCACTCCCCAAGGCAAAATTGACCCAGGCACCCATGCTTGGAAAGCCATCGAAGGCAAAGCCAGTGTTGATGACGTTCTCGGCGGGACCATGGGTGTTCGAAGTGGTGGTCATCGAGTGAATGAAACAGATGTCATCAGCCATCTCCCCGATGTGGGGCAGCAAATCGGAGATCATCTTGCCACTTTCCCCGCGGGGGCGGAATTTCCAAAGCGGTTTCGTCAGGTTTCCGTTTTGGCCTTGAAAGGAAACGAGCCGCTCATTTCCCGGCAACGGTTTTCCATCCTGTCGAATCAGCTCCGGCTTGTAGTCAAACGTGTCGACTTGACTCAGCGCGCCCGAGCAGAAGATGACGATGACATTCTTCGCCTTCGCCTTGAAGTGGGGAAACTTCGGTGAATCAGTCGGTGCAGGCCCCATGCGGGGCGACTGCGCACAGGCATGTTCCTGGGCCAGTAGGTTTGTCAGGGCAATCGCTGAAAGGCCATTGTATGTGCCGGCGAGGAAACGGCGGCGATCAAGCAGGTTACGGCTGAGGAACGTAGGAGGCTTCATTGGATAAAGGCAAACTCACTTGAGTTGAGGATCGCGCGGCACACCTGTTCGAGGCCGTAATCTGCGGCGAGTGTCATCAGCCGGTTGCGCTCAACAGGGGTGGGTTGACGGGAGTAGGCAAGGGCGAAAGCCAGATCCAATTGAGCGGACAAGTCGGGGCCGGCTTCTAAGCGTAGTCGCTCCGCAAAGAAAGCAGCTTGACGATTGACAAACGGGCTGTTGAGAAGACCGAGAGCTTGAATTGGCGTGACCGAACGAGTGCGTCTCGGTTTCATTTGGCCGGCGTCGGGGCAGTCAAAAGCACCAAAGATGTCGACTCCGATCATGCGAACCTTGTGAGCATAAATCATTCGTCGCCAACCCTCTTCGTCGAACGATTCCTTCGGTTGGTAGTCAGAAAGTCCTCCTCGCTGATTGAAAAAGTCGAAACCGGGACCGCCCATGCTGAGATTCAGTTGACCGCTAACGCAGAGGATCGAATCTCGAAGCGCCTCCGCCTCGAGTCGTCGCGGCGGGTAACGCCAGAGAAGTCGCGAGTCGGCGTCGACTTCCATGGCATCGTTCCGAGGGGCGCTGGATTGGCAATAGGCTTTCGAGGTGAGGATGCGGCGATGGAGCTTCTTGAGAGACCAGCCATCCGCGATGAGTCTGGTGGCGAGCCAATCCAGGAGCTCGGGATGGGAAGGGGCCGCGCCGTTCTTCCGAAGTCCGAAGGTGTTTCGACAAGCCCAATGCCAAAGTGGTGGTGCCAAATCCGATTGACGATCACGCGCGCTGTGAGGGGATGGTCGGTGCCGATCAGGTGACGGGCCAGTGCAAGACGCGCATTGGGTTCAGACGGATTTGCCGGAAGGTCGAGTTTGCCCAGGAATTCGGGAATGGCTGGACCAACTTGATCACGGCGTTGCATGGCATCACCGCGATGAAGGAGATAAGTGGCGGCCGGCTCTTTCGCGAAGCTGGCGGCGTAGACCTGCGGACCCTCCGCGAGGCGAGCGAGTCTACTTTCGGCGCGTCGAATGGCGGCAAGCAGATCAAGAATGGATTTGGTTTCGTCGGCCGTGAGGGAAGCGATTTGGACCGTCTCGACTTTGCGGGTATCGTCAGTACGCGGCAGGCGGTCGCGAGTGTGCGCGACCTCTCGCCATTCGTCCGAACCGGGTGAAAGGACCTCGATCACGAAGTCCGCTGGCATGCTTGCACCGCGATACAGCGTCACTCGCTCGATGATCACTGGTTCAAGGAAGTCGACGCGGAACCAAGCAGGACCATTCTTCGCCGCCACCCATGGGTAGGACTGACGCTTGTCGATCGATCCGTCGATCAAGTTATCGAAATGGCGAGACTGATTGGCTAGCGCGAAACTTGATGCCGAGGGAGTTGCGCCGCCCGTTGCGAGTGCCACGTTGAGCCATTCTTCTTCGTCGCCTGGTTCTCTTGTCAAGACTTCGAATTCGTAAAGCGAGGCGGGTGCGCCGTTGACGGTGCGATGGATTTTCATACGAATCGCCTCCGACAAGACCGGTTCGAAGGATTCGGTGTGAACGTCAGCGATCGGTTCTCGCAGCTGATGTTTCCGACGCAGGGAGTCCAGGTCACGACGCAGCGACATGACATCGTCGCGGGCAGCCGGCACCTGGGATGCCCAGTCGTCGTTCTCGGTGCCGTGGAGCCGCCGGCTACCATAACTCAGGCCCGCAAAGATGGCCTGCATCGAGTAGTAATCACGTTCCAAGATGGGGTCGAACTTGTGATCGTGACAACGGGCACAGCCGATGGTCAGACCGAGAAAGGCCTGGCTGACGGTCCGAATGACTTCATCGAGTTCATCCTGGCGAGCACCCCGCATGGCAGCTTGGTCACGCCCGATTTGACCTGGTAAATTTGCCGGTCCGGCGACAAGAAATCCAAGCGCCGCATCTTCGCCGACCGTATCGCCCGCAATCTGTTCGAACAGGAAACGATCGTACGGCTTGTCCTCGTTGAGCGAGGCGATGACCCAGTCGCGGTAGGGCCAGGCATTGCGGCGTTCGGCGTTCGTCTCGAAACCGACGGTCTCGGCCCAGCGAATCACGTCGAGCCAGTGTTGTGCCCAACGCTCGCCGTACCGGGGAGAGGCGAGAAGCGTCTTAACCAGACTCGCGACATCGGGTTCGCGTATGAAATCGACGACCTGTTGATGTGTAGGTGGAAGACCGGTCAGGTCGAGGTGCAGACGGCGGACCAGCGTGTGTGGATCGGCCGGAGGACTCCTTTCGAGATCGTGTTGATCAAGCTTCGCATCGATAAAGTGATCAATGGAAAGATTGCCGTCGGGTACGGACAGCGGCTTGAAACTCCAGTGGTCACGTCTGTCTTTCACCTTCGCAAGATCGACCCCTTCCGGCCAAGGAGCACCTTCGTTGATCCAGCTTGTCAGTGTGTCAATCTCCGCAGCAGTGAGGGGGGCTCCCTTTGGCGGCATCCGAGAATCCGCATCGGGACTCGTTACCAGCTCGATCAGAGGGCTCTCGTCGGCATGCCCCGCGATGAGGGTCGGGCCGTAGGCATCGCCCCCGTCGAATGCTTCGGATTTGATATCAAGTCGTAAGCCACTTTTCTGCTGTGCTTCGCCATGACAGGAATAGCAGTGCCTTTGCAAGATCGGGCGAACATCACGCACGAAGTCGATTTCCAAAGCACGTGCCTTTGGAGTGATGACTAGCAGCACCGCAATCAGAATCGCCTTGTGCATGTTTCCTCGGTTGGGGCGAATAGCAGGTGGCAGACGCGTCGGCGCTGAATTTCCACAACGAGACTCAAGTTTAAGCAAAACCTCCATGTGTTTGGGCAGAAGCGTCGATTGGTCTGCCAAGAAAAGGGGACCGGCAAGGTTTTGCAGGTCGCAGCTTCCGGCTGAGAGTCAAAAAACGAGGCATTGAGCTGACGTCTCTCGGAGATGGCTCACGCGTCGAACAATCGAAAAAGCGACTCGATCACGTGACTCAAACGGCTCAGTTTGAGTTCTTGTTATCGGGAGCGAAGTCAGCACGAAAACGCTCGATGAGTGCTTCTTCGTCGGCGGGGACAAGGTACAGCTTGCCACGAATCGTTTTGGTTTCGCCTGGCTTCAAGCCACCGATTCGAAAGTCAGCATGAATGCAGGTGATCACGCCTTGAAAAATTTCCTGATAGGGTTCCCAGGCAACGGCAAGAATCATCGATTCGTCCTGTGAGTAGCAACCGGTCAGTCCGCTCGAGGGAACCAGTACACTGAGCGGCCTTGGGTTCACATCGTCGCGATCGACGTGCGCGGGCGCATAGACCTGTCCCGGCACATATCTCGCCTCGGTCGCCCAGGGCTCCGTGGGCAGACGCGTCAGGGTTTCATCGATCATCAAGAAGCATTTGCGGATATAGGGAGGAGAAACCTCTCGGGCCTCTTTTGGATCGCCACCGACAAACTTATCGACTCGCATGCACGGCTGAGCCCAGTGCGCTAGTGACTCCGTGTCGGTTGGATTGGTTGCGGTGACCAGGAAATCAACTTCGTCGTCTCCTGCCTCCAGCACGTGTTTGACGACGACCCCATCTTCCAAGCGATCCTCAATCTCGATTCGCTTACCATCTTCAGCGGCCGAGACCAACCTGCTTTGATGAGGTATGACCGTCTCGCTCCAATCACGATCAGTCGACCCCGGACGACAATAAGCTTCCAAATAATGCGTTCTTATCGCACCACCGGGGATTCCGGGGCCCATGACTTCCAGGAAGCGATCCTGCCAGCGAAGTATCAATGTTTTATCAGGGTCGGCAGCAGTCGTCACCGAGCATACCAGCAGGTAGCTCAACACGATCAGGTTTCGCATGGGACTCTTCCTAGGACGTCAACTTGAAGTGAATAGAATTTACCCGATCGATGGCCAGAATGAGAGCGGCCCGGATCGTACGCAGTCTGTCGAGGCTTAAGCGGCGTTGCGGGTGGTAGGCAGATCCAAGTCTCAACGATTCGTAGCGATCAGGGACTACCCTCTTGACCCCGCCTTCCGCCTTTGAGACAGAGAAAGGGCCCCCACGACTTTGTTCAGCTTTCGAGGTTCCAAAACTGGCGATCTACATTCGTGACTTTGTTAGGGCTATAATGAGGGTCCAGTTTGAATGCGCGGTTTTGTTGATGGCCGTTGGTGCTGGCTGTCTGGGCGAGCCCCGTTCACAAGCCGATTGAAGGCAAAAGTGGAGGCAAGGATGATACGAGCACTTTGGATCGCGATCGCTCTGCAACTTTTCACGTCGGGTATCTCCGACGCTGAAGATCCAAGCTCTCGTGGCGGTCGTGTGGAGACGCAATCGGAGTTGCAGGCTTACGAGCCGTTCCAGGAGATTGAGAGACTGGGATTGTTTCTTACCGAGCCGGGAAAGATCGAGCTTCCGAATCTCCAGAAGGCCAGATTCATCAATATTGATAGTGATCAGGTCACGGCTGTTTCTTTTCCCGCACTGGAATCGGTCAGTCACCTGATTGTTCGTGGTAGAGGCATCGAAACACTCGAACTTCCCCGTCTGAAGTACGCCAACGCCGTCCTTCGCGTTCAGGGCACCAAGGTTCGCAGATTGGATTTGGAGAGCCTTCGACGGGCTGGCCAATTGGTGGTGACGTCCAACCCTGAACTGGCCGAGATCACCGCACCATTTGTTTACGAGTTCAATCAGGTCACGCTGGCCAACAACCCTGCTCTTGGAGAAGAGGTTTCACAGCAATTGCAATCGTTGCAGGTTCCATCGGATGCAAGTGCTGGGCCGAACTTCGTGACGGTCAACTTACAACTTCGAACGCCATCGATGCGTCCCACTGGCAACACGCACGCGAGATTCAATACCTTCCAAGTGCAACATCGGCGTCGAAATATTTACCCTCGATACGTACCCGCTTTTCCCATGTTTCGCCCCTTCATTGGTGGCTATTGGGGCTTCCGTTGAGGCGGGGCTATTCACCGGCTCGCAGTTCCGATGTCATTCGTTGAAACTCCTTACGAATCGCCTCGTTGCTAAATTCTCGCAGGGCTGGCACCTGCAATTTCATCAAGGCTTCGAAGTCACGTCGTCCCGTGTTCATCAGGGCCGCGACGTCGCTTGACAGTTTGACGGTATCGTAGGTGTTCATTGCGGTGGCGAGGTTCTTCTGGGCTCTCGTATTTTCTGCCTTGATCAGATCCGCGTTTCGTTGCAAGTACTCGACGTAAAGCTTGGCCGTGGCCCGCGTCAGCTCATTGGAGGCGATGTTGGCTTCCAGCAATTCCTGGTCACCGCCATCGACTGCGATCAGTGCCCGAGCCTGATCGATGTTCTGATCAGCTTTCGCCGTGAACTGGTTGAGCTTGGGGATGTGCTTCTCGTTGATGTCTCGGACGAATGACTTCTGAATCCGGTCCATGACGTGGATCATGATGACATACATTCCGTAATATCGTTTCGAGACATCGAGTGCTTCACCACTCCCCTCGGTCAACTCCTGCAGCTGGCCCGTCACGTGTTTGATATTGTCGAAGACGACTGCCATCGTGACGATGTCATCACCCGATACAGAGGACAGCAGCGATTCAACGCCTGCCTGGTCGACTTCCACTCCAATCGCCGAAAGCTCTGCGGCAAAACGCTGCTTGAGTTGGGTTAGTCGCTCTTGTTGGTTCTTGATTTCGGCTTTCTCGTCGGCGATCTGTTGGTCGAGTGCTTCTTTGGAAAGCTCGAATGGATTGACCTTTGCCAGCTGGGTTTGGTCCTTTGCCCAAGAAGCGGAGACGCGTTGTCGCCGGTAGTCGGCGATGTTCCCGTAGGACGCGGCGATCGCAGCATGCGCTTCGCGGATCTGTTGTCGATAGTCGCTCACCTCCGAGACGCTCAACACCTCGATCGCCTGGTCCAGCAGTTCATTGATCTCTGCCGAGTTCGACTGTTTGTCCGGCACGAAAGGAACTCGAGAGCTATCGGGAAGACTGGCATGGCGATCCACCAGGTCTCGCGCTTGATCCAGAACGGGAAGCACGCTCCCAAAAAGTGCGCCGAAATGCTGATGTGGACGATCTTCGCTGGAGTTGGTCTTGGCGTCGGCAATGGCTGACGATTCGACATCTGGCGAGGCAGGGGGATCGACAGCCGCGTCGCCGCCGGTCGATTCTGTGGTCGCAAACATGTCATGGAAGGTGCGCTCGCCACATCCGCCAGAGACAACCAGCATCGCGAGCGTCGTGACATGGGCAAGGCATCGCATCAGACTCATTCTCCGTCCATTTGTACGCGGTTGCTTCACCTGGAATCTTAACGAGCAAACGTGCTCAGCGAGAAGAAGTGAACTAATCTACGGGGAATTCGGCATGATTCCCCACGCTCTCCCAGTTCAGCATTCGTTCACGCCCTTCAAATCTTGGGAGCGAACGAGTTTGCCGGAGTGGCCGATGGACGGGGTATGAGAATCGGCTGGAGTGGCTCAATGACCCTCGCTGGGCCAGCGACGATTGCTGGGGCCAGCGGGTGTCATGAGGAGGTGAAACCGGAAGTCAAGAATCGTCTGTGCGATTGGCGGTATCGTGGGCGATTGGCGGTATCGTGGGCGATTGGCGGTATAGTGGGTGGCTCCGTTCTCCGAGTAACATGTTCAAGCCGCCGCGGCTGCCGCAATTTTCCCAGCAATCGCTATCCCATGAATCAATTTTCTTTCGAAGCCCGAACAGGAGGCACGCGATGCCTTTTCTAGCCTTCCTCTGCGGAGTCATGCTCTACGCGATGGTACGCCTGTTGATCGGCTGTCTGTACACGGTCCGACCGGATCAGCGCACTGTTGTGACCAGCTTCGGTGCGGTCGAGACACTGCCCACAACGAATTCTTCGGAGGCGTCCCTCTCGGACGACGAGCGAATTCGGTATGAGTATCCTCAGGTTCGCGTGGTCGCGCCAGGTGGACCTTACTTCAAATGGCCATGGCAGCGAGTCCGCAAGGTTAGCGTTGCGACCCAAGCGGTCGATCTGACCTGGGACCCATCCAAGGCGCAGAAAACGATCGAGGCAGTCACGAAGGACAACCTCACGACGGGGGTCAACGGGCAGATCCGATATCGGGTCAGCGAGAACAACCTCTATCCGTTTCTCTTTGGTGTCCGCAGCCCTCTGGAACATGTCATGGGCTACTTCGTATCGGTCTTGCGTGAACGGATTGCGAACTTTGTCGACCCCAAGGGACAGAGTCTGTTGTCCGAGGCCGAGATCGGTGAGGGTGCAATCAAGAGTAGCGCCGTGGAGCTCTCGGAGGGAATTTCGATCAACGACCTGCGGAAGAATCTTCCTTTGCTGAATCAGTACATGGAGGAGCAGTGCCGCTCGACCACGGGTCGCTACGGGATTGAGTTGGATGCGGCGTTGATCACCGAAATCGACCCGCCGCGTGAGGTGGACCGGGCATTGTCGGCCATCAACAGTACCCGCAATCAAGTCGCCGCGGATATCAGTACGGCGCGTGCCGATTCCGAACAGCAAATCACGATGAGTGCTCGGGCTGTCGAGATCGCCTCGAACAATGCCCAGGCCGAGGTCGCCCCCTTGCGAGAACTTGCCGAGACGCTTGCGGCAATCAAGGCAGAGGGGGGCAGGGAGTGCCTGCGAGCTTACCTGCGTAACTTGCGAGTTCCCCTCTACCGCCGCGCTGGGCGGGTCATTCAATCGCAGTCCGACAACCGACTCTCCGGAGGGCAGCCATCATGTTGATCATTCCCGCTTTCATCGCCGGCCTGGTTGCTATCCCGATTCTCTTGGGCCTTGCTCGGCTGTTCGGGCTCTACGCCTGTGTGCAAGAATGCGAATCGCAGGTTTTTACGCTCTTCGGCAAGGTCATCGGAACACTCGACAAAGCAGGCCTGCAGTTCCCGGTCTCGCATTTCGGACTTCGGGCCATGCTGATTCCGTTCTTCGGGAAGCGATACTTCGTCAACACCGCATTAAGACAGCACTATCTGCGAAGCCAAATGGTCAACTCGGAAGAAGGAACGCCAATGGGGGTCGGGATTTGGTATGAGATGCAAGTCAAGGATCCGGTTGCCTATCTGTTCACCAACGCAAACCCGGAGGGTTCGCTCCAGGCGAACGTGACCAGCTCGACCATCTCGACACTCAGCAATCTGGAGATGGAGAAGATGCTGGAGGATCGACATAGTTTGAGTCG
This sequence comes from Pirellulaceae bacterium, assembly GCA_963767665.1. Classification (GTDB taxonomy): domain Bacteria; phylum Planctomycetota; class Planctomycetia; order Pirellulales; family Pirellulaceae; genus Rubripirellula. The sequence goes on along the minus strand of CAVYFC010000005.1, from coordinate 333,545 downwards.
AACCGTTCGCCAGGCTGTGTCGCCCCTGTCTGAGAGGTGGGGTTATCAACTGGGTTCGGTCTACATTCGAAAGGTCGCGTTCACTGACGCCCAGATGGTCCAGAACATCACCGAGAAGGTAGTCAAGCGTCTTGTCCAAGTCACCAGCGCGATGAAACAAGACGGGGAGAACCGGGTTGGCCTGATCAAGAGCGAAACGGCATTCAAGGTCTCTCAGAAAATGGCCGAGGCCGCTGCCTCGCGACCGAAAATCGTCGGTGAAGAATTGAACAAGTTAGCGAAGAAGGATCCCGAGATACTCGATACCGTGCTCGAAGTCATGGAGGTCGATAACCTGCTCGCGTCTGGCGCAACCATTGATATCGTGCCAGACTCGAGCAATGTGCTTGTTCAATTGAGTGAGCAACCAAGGATCGAACCGGCGGTCGAGGTGATTCAGTAGTGCGGAGCGCGTTGCCGCTGTCCTCTGCTGTAAATGCGAGGTGAGGAAACAGGCGGCGTGGCAAATCACGGGCTCTCCGTTGTCCCAGACACAGTCGTCTTTGCCAGGCGAAAGACCGGTCATGGCTTTTCGACGAGTGGCATGCTGATGACGAGGCCTGCGAACTTCTTTCTGCCACTGTTTTGAAAGAGTCCTTCGTGGCAACTGAGGCATCCGCCGGTGAGGGGGATCGCGATGGCGCGGCGGTAGTAGCCATCTTCGACCACTTCGAGTTCCATCTTGCCAGCGGCAATCTCCTTGGACGCCCGCTTCTCAAAATCACTCTTGGGTGTGTGATCGATACTCATTGGCTTCAGGCTGGCGGAAATCCAGCGCACCTCGACGTTGGACTGCCGTTGCATCTCATCGAAAACGTCCTCCATGGCACGCGCCGGCAACACCGAACGGTCACGATGGAAGTAGCGGTCATGCAACATTCTGAGTGTCGCTGCATAGATGTCATGCGTGACCTTTGCGCGATCTCTCGCGACGTCAAGCGAGAGTTTTCCGTCATTCGCAGGGCCCGCTTTTTGACGCTGGTCGGTTACGTTGCTGTGTGAGTTTTCATCGCTAAAAGCAACCATCGCATTCACGATGCCCATCACTGCGCAAACGAGCCCAAGCCGAACCAATTGCCGCGGCTTCATCGTGTTCTCACTGCTACGAGGTCTGACATCAAGTAGCTTATTAGGTCTTGCTCATGACTTCTTGGAATTCCTTCGTGTCATAGACTCGCATCGAACGAGTACGGACATTTCCGTCTTTCGCGAGCTTCAGTAGCAGCGATGCGCCGACCAACTCATCCGGGGCCTCGAAGATGACACAGCCATCCGCATCGCCAACGGCCCAGTACTGGGCAACGAGCTTGCCACCGGCCGCTTCCAATGATTGATCGAATGAACTGGCACGCTTGACGGAGTCGTCGACGTTTCGAACACCCTGATCGGTGAAATTGATCAATGTGAGGTAACGAATCATGAAGGATCTCCTTTGGGAAGGCGTCTGGGGGAAACGGAATTGATCTGGTTTGTGCTGCAAAGAGCGTCAAACGTTTCACTGACTCAGATTCGATTTCACAACCTTGTCAGCGTCAAGTTCATGCTTGTCGCAGGCAGCCCAGAGCGGGACAATGCCACCGCAGCAGTCGTCACGGGTGAGCGATTCGAAAACGCGAGCACGGCCTGGGCCTTCTCCTCAAGCTAGTTCTTCGCCAGTGTAATGCGTTTGAACTCTGGTTTGGTGTCACACAAGATTTCGAGGATCTGGCGTCGCATCTCCGAGCTGAGATGCGCGTATTGCGGCGAGTCGTCACGTCCATCTAGGATCGCGGCCAATCGCGAAACGATCTCCAATCGCACTTCATCTGGTAGCCCATCGAAAGCGGCGGAATGGATCAAGTAGCTGCAGGGATACTTGAAAAGACGTGTGTTCAGATCAAGGTCCCGCAGCGATCGGCCACGCGAATCCCGCTTGCCGCCTTCCGAAAAATCGGCCGCAAAGCTGGTTGAACCGGTCACGCGATCGGTCAAACGGAACTCTTCGCACATCAACAAATGCTTCAGCACTCGGTCGGCTGATGCCGCGATCCGTCGCTTCGCGCTGTCGCTGAGGTAATCTTTCGGCCGGTCCAGCAACTCGTTCATCTGGTAAGACTGGTAGATGGCCTGTCGCGTATCATAATTGGCCGCCGCGATGGCATTGTGCATCTGTGTTTGATGTTCTAGCACCATCAGGGCGACAATATCGCTGTGGGGTGTCAGATAGGTATCGGTGCTGAAGCGATCCGAGAGATCCATTTCGTTGGCGCCCGCTTCGCGATCGAAATCGTGCTCGTCCCCTTCGCAGATCGTGTTGCCCATGTGACGCATCGAACCGTGATTTCCAGTTACGTACCAACCTCCCCATCGATCTTTGAAATCGCTGGTTTGGTCGGTCGTGAAGGTCCCGCTCCCTAATTTTGGACGGCCAGCCGAATCTGAGAAGACACTGCGTACCAAATAGCCTGGGACGTTTTGTGTCCGACTCGAAGCATGACAAGACAAGCAGCCACCGCGGTCGCGTACAAACTTGGGGCTGCCATTGTCGCTCTGTTCCAGTGTGTAGAAGGAGGCTCCCTGCTTCGCATCGGTCGCAGCGAATTCCAACACGTCCCCTTGCTGGCAGTAACCGACGTAAACATCGTCGTTGAAGTACAGCGAACGCGGGCGCCGCGGTGAGATTCGATGGAGTTGTAGGCTGGTCTTGGAGAAGACCAACGTTTGAGAACTGATGGGAACGTCCAATGCCTCGAGCACCGACTTCAGGTATCCAAACCTTTCGTCGTAGCTGAGTTTCGTTTCACCCGATTCAACTCGCCTGGCCAGCTCGGCGACGGGGTCATGCACCTCGGCATTCAAGTAATCGATCGGAGGGCGTTCAAAATCGCCTTGCGCAAGGTCGAATCAACGCAAGCCAGGATCGCAAGGCTAGCGCAGCAAGCGGTCAACGTTCGCAGAGGCATGTCGTGGGCCCTGAACCGGTATTCTGGAGGACGTCTACTTTAACCGACTGGATTTGAGATTGTGATTCCAGCTTGGGCGGCCTAAACTCAATTACTGCACCACATGGTATAGAATTTGTATCTGCACGTCAAGGTGCACAATTCAGCCGTTTTATCGATTTTGGCCCTGAATCATGCTTTCCAAGACTGCCGAGTACGCATTGAGAGCCGTTGCCTGCATGGGTAGCCAAGCGGGCAACCCGGTCTCGGCCGACCATCTGGCTGAGCAGACGAAGGTGCCTCGCCGCTATCTGACGCGGGTTTTGCAGGAGCTGGCGGCAGCCGGCTTGGTGCAGTCCAGGCCTGGACCCGGCGGCGGCTACGAGTTGGTTGGAGCGACCGATGTGATTACGATTCTGGATGTGGTCAACACGGTGGCGCCGATCGAGCGAATCCGCGCCTGCCCGCTTGGCTTGAAATCTCACACCGCGCTCTGTCCACTGCACGCCGAACTCGACAAGGCGTATGCCGCCACCGAGGCCGCCTTCGCCGGCGTGACCATCAAGGACTTGGTGGATTCGGCGAGCCCGATCACTCCTTTGTGTGAAAGTGCCAACGCCAAAGCCTGAATCCTTCTCTAGCTGTGGCCACGGTTCTAGCTGCGCAAACTCAGCGGTTCGCGATGGATCACTCGTTCTCTATCGTCCATCGAATCCTCTTGGGGGAGATCCGAGCCTCGGTGAGGATAGTCTCGGTGAGGATGAGGGGCAATCCGATTCACGAGGCGGTCAGATGGACGATGATACCAAGTCCCTCCAAGGCTGCTTCCGCTTCGAGCCCTGCCGGGCTCGGGCGATGTCGCTCAGGTCAAAACAACGACTTCCATGCGGGACGAGTTCTGAGCGGGAGGGTGAAATCCTGCATGCATCAAGCCGGTGAAATCACACTTGCTCACATGATGAGGAAGGAGAAACCGCTTCGCCTGCTGCAACAGACGAGACCACAAGTCAGCGGATGATTGAAAGCAGCGAGTGGTTCATCGAGTCGACTGGCTGGAATTGGCTTGTGATTCCAGACGCGAGGCTGTGTGGTTGGTAACGAGTTCCTTTGCTCAAGTGGAGTGCGATTCGCATTGGTAAGCGGCCATGAAGCTGCCGACGGCTTGTGAATGTGGTCGCTGTTTTTCCAGGTTACACTAGGAGCGTCCAAATCGAGTTACAAGACAAGCAGTAGGCAGGATTGCCCAGCATGAGAATCAGCCGAGTATTCGCCCATCGTGTCGAATTGCCCTTGATCGAGGGTTCCTACAAATGGTCGGGCGGAAAGTCCGTGACGGTTTTTGACAGCACGATCGTTGGTGTTGAGACAGAGGATGGTTTGGTCGGCTATGCCGAGGTTTGTCCTCTGGGGCCATTCTATCTACCGGCCTACGCGGAGGGCGTCCGAGCGGGACTTCGGGAGTTATGTCCGCATTTGATTGGGCTCGATCCGCGGGAATTGGGCGTTCTCAACGAACGAATGGATGCGGCGATGCGAGGGCATGCTTACGTCAAGACGGGGATCGACGTCGCCTGCTGGGATCTCCTGGGAAAGGCCACAGGGCTGCCAGTCTGCACGCTGCTGGGAGGCCGATTCGGTGAGAGCGTTCGATTATATCGTGCGATTTCACAGGTGCCTCCGGACGAGATGGCACGGAATGTCGCCAGTTATCAGCAGCAGGGCTACACAAGGTTTCAACTCAAAGTGGGAGGCGATCCTGACACCGACATTGAACGCATTCGCGCCGTGCGCGGGGTTCTTGACTCAACCGACCGCTTGGTGGCCGACGCAAACACCGGATGGACGCAACACGAGGCGATGCGGGTGGTCCGAGCTGTCAGTGATCTCGATGTCTACATTGAGCAGCCCTGTCTAACCTATGAAGAGTGTCTTGCCGTGCGGCGCAATACCACGCATCCCTTTGTGCTGGATGAGAATATCGATGATCTTCATCGTTTGCTAAGGGCTGGAAGTGACCAGGCCATGGATGTCGTGAATCTGAAGATCAGCAAGCTTGGTGGATTGACAAAGACAAAGCAGCTCCGTGACATGTGCGTCTCGATGGGGATTGCGATGACCCTCGAAGACAGCTGGGGCGGCGACATCACGACGGCCACGATCGCGCATCTCGCCCACAGCACGCCTGAGCCATTTCGCTTCACCAGCACCGACTTCAACAGCTATGTCACGGTGAGCAATGCGACCGGTGCTCCCCAGCGAGAGAAGGGATTCATGAAAGCGAGTGAATTACCGGGGCTGGGCGTGACTCCCCGACAGGACGTCCTCGGTCCAATGGTGCTGGAGGTTACACGAACGTGATGGCCATCTTGCACTTTGACTCGATCGAGTTCGACTGGCTCCTGACCTTCACTCGGACCCATTGCAACAGGCAGCCCGTTTGGCCATGAATCGATTCGTTGTCATCTTCCTCGTCGCTTTCCCGCTGCTGCCTTGCTCGTTCGTTTCTGGCGAAGAAGACCCAGAGATTCGCGATGTCGCTGGCTGGAAGGTCCATATCAGCCGAAAGTTGTTGGCCGACCAAGCCGAGTCAACCAATCGAGCAATGCAATTGCTTGAGGCGCAACTTCAGGAGATCGTTCGTGTCGTTCCGCCCGCGGCGGTGGCCGAATTGAAGAAGGTGCCACTCTATTTCTCTCCCGAGTATCCCGGCAAGCGACCGGCAGCCGAGTTTCATCCAGGAGCCGACTGGCTGCGAAACAATGGCCGTGACCCGAACATGGTGAAGGGCGTGGAGTTCACCAACGTTCGCATTTTTGAAGCCGAGACGCGACGCATGCCCAACTTCGCACTGCATGAACTCGCACATGCCTATCACAATCTCGTTCTGCCAGCAGGTTTTGACAACGCGGAACTCACGACTGCCTTTGAGCGGGCCAGAACCAGCGGTCTCTATGACGAAGTGGAGCGACGGGACGCGGAGGGGCGCTCACGCGTGGAGCGCGCTTATGCCATGACGAATCCGATGGAGTACTTTGCCGAGACAACGGAAGCCTACTTTGCCCGGAACGATTTTTATCCCTTCACCCGAGATCAGCTTCGCCAGCATGATCCACAAACGTTCCGTTTGCTAACGAAACTTTGGGGTCTTGAGGAGACCCTCGCCGAGGTCACGGATGTCAAAGTTCCGGATCTCAAAATAACAGTCGGCGATCAGTCGGAGGTCGATCGTGAGGAGACGTCCGGTCTCATCAACGACCACAGCAGGTAGAAGGTCAGGCAGGCAGTGACGGCGATGGATGCAAGCCAAGCGAAGTAGAGGGTCGAATCCTCCACCGAACCGGGGTTCGTTTCGTCCCTGAATAACTGTTCCGAAAGATCGGCCCAACCATGAAGCAGCATCGGCAATGCGAGAGCCGCGATCGCCCAGCCAACGCGCCGACGCTGGATCGCGACGGCCAGCAAGGTTCCCATGATGACTTGATAGCTGGGGTGACCCGCAAAGATGGTGAGTTGGCGATCCAACGCGAGTGACAAGGTTGACCCCGATCGATAGACACCGAACAGATTCTCGAGCGTCATGAAGCCGATCGCCACCGAAACTGAAATGGTGACGACCTCTCGAGAAAGGTGGTCACGAGAATGGTGGTCACGGCCAAGACCTGCGAACCATAGTAAGACTCCGATCGCAATGAACTTCAGCGTCTCCTCACAGAAGGCAGCACCGAGAACCTGTTGGATGAAGTCGCGAGAAAAGCGATCGTTGGGATTCGCAAGGCCATCGATGGCCGACTCCGCTAACCAAATGGGTCCGCCGATTGCGGCTCCCAGTAGCAAACCGCTAATCAGCCATCGCAGCGACACCTCCGAGGGGCGAATCCAGAGGCAAATCAGGCACCACACCAATGTGGGCAGGACGGCTAGGGCGACCGGTAGCGACATTGATTCAACGCGACGATTCAACGCGACAACGCGGCTAGGAAGTTGAAAAAGACTGGGCGTCCCAACCACACGTCTGGCAGACGTTCGTGGCAATCATGAGCGTCTATCAAAGTAGTTGAATGCGAAACTCAATCCGATCGTCAGCAGGAGGCTGCCGATGATTGAAATGTGAAGGTGGAAGAACATATTGAGCAGCAGCAGCACGACGATGAAAATCGCAAGATGCCTGATTGATGTTTTGTCCATGGTACCGGCAATGGGTGAAGGAAGGCGAATCCATGTTTTACTTGTCAACATCCCGTCTTGTCCAGCGACACAAGATAGAGCGTTCCCAGAGGGTAGCTGTCGGTGACCGCAATGAGTATCTGGCATAAGATGCCCTACCGTAGCCGAGTCTCTCCGAGACTCGTAAGAAACGCAGCAAAGCTACAAAGCCACAAATGTCCGCCTTGGAAAAGCGGGCCTACAAAACTGCCACCCGAGTTTCTCACAACCCTTCGTCGTGGTCTTGATTCTCCATTTCAACGCGAGTCGATGACGACTTGTTCAGCGTCGCTAGTCAGTGACTACCTGACCCTGTCAAATACGAGAATCAGCAATCGATGGCTCGTTCACGCTTGCCATCGCTGCCGATCTTCACGCGCCGAATACCATCTGACTCCGATCCTATCGAGCGAGTTTGCGATTGAATCTTTGGGAACTGTCTTTCGCTCGAATACCGTTCACGATCGCGATGTTACTCGTGTTGATCGTAGCCGGCATTTTGGGCAAGAGTCACGTTGGCCCGTTGGATGACCAACTACACCGGAATGCGGGCTACTCGATGGATTTGCTGATTCGCGGCGAAGTCCACCGCGCGATCACCTCGTTATTCTTCACCGCTGGAGGATGGCGTTTCTATGCTTCTCTCGTGATGTTTGCTTTGGCCGTCGGTTGGGTGGAGTGGCAACAGGGAACACGGAGGTCAGCCGCGACGTTTTTCGGCGTCCATTTCGCAACGCTGGCGATCATGATCATCGGCGTGGCGATCTGGGTGGCTGTGAGCAACACGCATCGCGGCAATCTGCTTTGGAATGTCCAGGACGTCGGGCCGTCTGCTGGCTACTACGGTTGTCTGGGACTCGCTATCGCAGGTCTTTCGCCTGCGATTCGCACACCTGCGATGGCGGGCATCGCTTCCCTGCTTGCCGTTCGACTTGTCTGGTCCTTCTTGCACCTTCCCGAAGAGGGGCGAGTGCTCTCTGCAGACACGACACATTTGATCGCGTTTCCGCTGGGCATTCTTGCGCACAGAGTTTGCTAGCGGGACAGCGCCACTTTCAACGCGGTCGCATTCTTCAGTCTTCGTGTTGAAATAGGATAGGGTGATTTGCATGACAACCCGAAGCGTGACTTTTGAAGTTGCGTTCTTGGCTGCCGCACGAGGATTTTCATAACCCGACGCGTCAGCGAGTCGATATCAATATCGATGTTTCCTTGCTTACGCGTCGGGTTATGAAAAAATCGCAACTTCAAATAGCGTGAGCGAGGCTGTTAACGTCACTCATTTCTTCGCTTGCACTTCGGGTTACGATTGGCCGGCAACATAAGGCATTCCAGCTAGAGGGCTGTGGCTAATGATTTCGTTCGCGTCTCGTGATGTGTTCTCGAAGTAGAAACAAACCGATGAAGACAAACGGAAGGATCACCAGCATTGAGATCGTCGACATGTTTGCGGCTTCGTGTTCAACGTTGATCGGAAAACTCAATTCGGCATGGACCGGAGACTTCAGCTGCAGGGCGATCCGCCAAAGACCGGGAGTGGCGATTTCAAGATTGGCCGACTGCAGTAGCCTGTTGGTCGATTGGGCGTGACTCGCTTTCTGGAGATCGGTTCCATGGGCGATTTCACTGTGGCCTTGCACTTCGATCAATCCATCTCGAATCACGTTTCCGGTTTGTGCGTCCTGCAACAAGATACTGACGTCGACTGATCCAACGCGTACTGGCGTGGGCGACGTGAAAACGGTCACTCGCAAGGAGTCGCCTACCGTTTGGCTCAATCGCACCTTGCCGCCATCTGCCATGGATGGCCTGGCCATTGCCAATGTATCGAAGACGAACATGGTTACCAATGTCACCAGGAACCGACCTGCGTGGTCAGCCTTCCAGTTCGGCCGAGTCAGCCTTGTCACGTCATGCGGCGATTGATGTTCGTTTGGGGTTCGCATCTCACATCCCCACCATGAGTGAGCCACGCATCTGCATCGGCTGAAGCAGCACCCATACGCACGAGACATAGAACAGGATCATCAACAGGCACCAAGGAGAAAGCGATCGGATCGCGAATCGTTGATCGGAAGCTTCTCGGAGGGAGATACGGTAGGCGGTGACGAAGGAGAGGCAGAGACCGAGCCCGAGAAAACCAAGCTCCAAAGGTAACAACCAACTGATCGAATCGGCGGTGCAACAGGCGCAGGCGACGCGGCTGATCGATGTTTCGGCTCCGTTCCAGTCACTCCAGGCTCGATTGGCGGCGATGAGTATCGAGTCGGCGCTGGTGAAGAGGTGAAACGAGTAGTGGGCCAGCCACATGCCCATGCCCAGCGGAATCAGAGCGGGGGCGAAGGCTGCGATATTCGCTTGAATCGTTAGCTGGCCCTTTTCGCCGCGTCCGCTCAACCAGGCAGTCGTCGAGACCAGGATGAGTGGGCTGACGCCTAGCGCGAGTAGCATGCCGATCGTCATCAACGGCAGGCGACCAAACCCGGTCCAGTCCACGAGACTTCGCTCGAGTTCAATCACGGGCGCGGTCATCCAGGCAGCATTGACAAACGCTGCGAAGAACAACAGGACGATGATTGCTGCCAGGTCAAAGCGTTCACCGAAGCGACCAATCCCCGATCTGCGTCGGTCGTCGGCAAGGTGGGCGCCGCGACCGATCGCGACCAAGGCGACATTGTCATGTGGGCAAGCTTCGACGCAGTCGAAACAGAACGTGCAGTCCATGTTGCCCAGCTTCTGAGGCTGAAACAGCGAAGTTTGGCAACCACTGCTGTAGTCATTTCCGGTAATGCAGTCCTTGGTTCGACAGCCCGAACATACCTGCGAGTTCCTGATTGTGATCTCGGTCGGTGAGACCAACGATTGCACGAAGTTGAATTGGCCGATCGGGCAAACGAACTTGCAAAAGGGAGCCTCCACAAAGGTGACATCGAAAACAAACGCCACCAAGAAGAAACCGACCGCGATTACGGCTGTCCAGAACGGTCGGTCCCACAAAGCAAAAGCTTCGTACGCCCAAAAGAACCCGACAAGCATTCCAATTGCCAACCACTTGTTCTGCAGTCGCTTGGGCCAGTGACGATCGGGAGCGAACAGTTTTCGCGCCAATGGTCGAAAGCTTGTAAAGGGACAGGCCATGCAAAAGAAATTGCCACCAAATAGCAACACCAATACCAGCAGGCCTCGCCAATGAATCCAGGGCAGAACGCCAGCAAGGTTGATCGGGGAAACCTGGGGGCCGGTGAGGCCATCCACGATCACGACAATCGCCAGTACCAGCAACGTCAGCCGAAAGAAACGTCGGACGACGCGTCGCTTGAGAAGTAGGCCGAGAATGGACTCGCCGGCTTGTCCTCGATCCCTCCATCCTTTCCGAGGGACGCGAAAAGCTTGGCGTCTTGCAGCCCTATTACTGTGATGTTGTCGACTGGGAATAGGTGTCACCCTTTGGCCAGTGAACTGCTGGCCAACGACCCAGACGAGGGCGAAGAGGAACGCGAGTGACATGGGTACCCACATGATCGCGCCAGCCAACGACTGGTCGGTCAGTGGGTTGATTCCCCAAATGTTCGGGGTGGCTGCATAATTCGGATAAAGAACACGGTGGGAGAATGTCAGGACGCCGGCGAGTGCTGTTCCCTGAACTCCCGCTAAAAACAGGTAGGGCACCAGCAACCATCGTGACCAGTCAAATCGCGTCGGGTAGGGCTGTAACACCGGCCACCAGAACAATAGGGACGTCAACAGAAAGCATGCGTGTTCTAGCCGGTGCCAACCTGTCGAGCTGAGCGCCAATTCATACATCGGCGGAGAATGCCACAGCCACAGCGTGAGCACGAAGAGGGACCATGTTGTGACGGGATGAAGCAAACGCGAAAGAAACGTGCGCAACACGGGCCACTGCGCAAAGGGGATGATCCAGGCATCGCGAAACGATTTTGGAAGGCCTGCGATCAACGGAAGTGTGGGCGTTCCCCCTAGCAACAGTGGCGGCGCAACGATCATCAACAGCAAGTGCTGAACCATATGGACTTGCAGCGAAAACGAGGCAAACGCATCGAGGGGTGATTGCAACGCGACAAAGATGGCAAGCAAGCCGCCGATGAAACTTGCAAATCGGATCAGCGGAAATCGATCAGCTCCACGATGACGATAGCGAATCCATCCACGAGCGTAGACCAACGCAAGCATGATGAGCCAACCGACCACCCACGGACTGAAATCCCACGATCTCAGCGTCGCGATCCAGTCGGCGCGGGTCACTTCAACATGCTCGTGGCTGCGGTCGCGGTCGGCACGTTCGCGGGAGGCTCGCCGTCAGGTCGAAGATGGACGAGGAAAGCAACGAGTGCTTCCACCTCAGCGCTGCTCAGCTTCTGTCCATAAGCAGGCATGTTGCCACCTCCCTGCACCACCTGTCGTACCATCGCTTCAGGGTTCAGTCGGACTCCCACCCTCGTCAGGTCGGGCCCCCGTTCACCGCCGACTCCATCCAACGCGTGACAATTTCGGCAGCACTTGTTTTGGAATGTCACCGCTCCCTGCAGTTCCAGTGGCGAGAGCGTCTCGACCATTCGCGTTGGAACCGCTTCGCCGCTCCATGCATCCATCTGTGGCGACCAAGGAGAAGTCTGCCCATACCAGCCGAGAATGCTGAGCGCGACAAACGTCACCGTGACAAACAACACGGCGATCGGACGTCGGCTGGCGCTGCGTTGTCCAGTCCCCGCCACGAACGGGACGGCGGCCAACACGAGCACGCCGACCACTGGCAATCCCAGCATGAGCAGCGTCTCCATCGACGGCGGCGCGAGGGCAGCCATCGCAAAGATCGGCAAGAAGTACCAGTCTGGCCGTGGCTCGGCATGAACGAGCGTGGGATCGGCCAGCTGTGTCGGTCCTTTGGGACCAAACGCAATGGCCAGCCCGACCACGACCAACACGGCGATCGCACAGGCAATTCCATCGCGATAGAAAGCGTGGGGAAAAAAGGGGACGCCCCGTTCAAGCAGCTTGGCGTAATCCTGATCGTAGGTTTCGGGGTCGACAGGATGATCCGGCTGCGGAGGTTCCGAGATGCCCCGTTTGACCACCAGATAAATGTGCAGACCAAGCACGCCCACCAGCAGCGAGGGAAGCACAAACACATGCAGCGCAAAGAATCGGCTAAGCGTGTCACCTCCGATGAATTCTCCGCCAAGCATCAGATGTACGATCGAGGGACCCGCAACGGGAACGCGACCGGCTGCCGCTGCACCGACGCTGATGCCCCAATAGGAATCGGAGTCGAATCGCAACACTTGCCCCGTGAACGCCAACCCCATCGTCAGGACGAGCAGACCTACCCCTGCCAACCATGTCAGCTCACGCGGGTACTTGAACGCGCCCATCAGAAAGACTTGCGTCATGTGAACGATCATCATCACGACCATGCCGCTGGCCGACCAATAGTGGATCGCGCGGAGCAACCAACCAAACGGGGCTTCGTAATTCAGATACTCGAGACTGGCGTATGCGCCCTCGGCGGTCGGTTCGTAGACCAGGGCCAGACAGATGCCGGTCAACACTTGCAACATGAAGAAGGTCATCGTCATGCTGCCGAAGACATACCACCAGCCCTTGCGCTGCGTGACGGCTGCCGGCACTGGGTGCCGCATCACGGGCCAGATGGAATCCCGCAACTCAAGGCGATGCTCTAGCCATCGGATGGATGCTGTGATGACGTTCATGCTGGTTGCTGCAGGGTCGGCAAGTGTCCTAGCTTCACCATCAGGTTTCCACCCTCAACGCGATGCTGATACTCATACAGACCCCGTGGTGGAGGCCCCGAGGCGTGAGACCCATCGTCGTAGAAGACTCCTCCATGGCAGGGACACATGAACAGACCGGCGTCGGGAAACCAATTCACGGGACATCCCAAGTGAGTGCAATTGATGGCGAAGATTTGGAAGCTTTCCCCACCGATACGACGGACGTAGACGGCAATCTTCCCCGTGTCTCCATCGGTCGGCCTGGCGAGCGGATTCATCAAGTCGACCAGTCGCGTTTCACCTTCGGGATAGTCGCCGATCGCGCCCGCTGTCACCCATTCATCGGGCCGCCTTCGTAGCGGACCCAGCAGGAAACCAATGATTGGAATCCCCGTTGCCGTAGCAGCCAAGCCACCAAGCAGGAAGGTTCCCCACGTCAGCAGTTTCCTTCGCTGAGGCGATGGGTCGAGCGAGTGCGAGTCGGTTTGCAATTCATTCATGCTTCGTTCCCTGCAAAAGGGTTGCCTGTTTCACTTGTTCCGCTGACCCTCGTTGAAGGAAACGAACGTAGGCAACCAGATCAACAATTTCCGCGGGAGTTAAGGGGCGTTTGAGCGAGGAGTCGATGCCACTCTTGACGAAATCAGGCATCTTGAGATCGGGTCGGCCAGTGATGACGATGCGACGCAGGAGTGTGTCGCTGATCAGTCTTCCCAAAGCGCGGTTTGCAATCGCGCCAGCCAGGTCGCCTTCTCCCTGGTCTCCATGGCAATCCGCACAAGCCGCGATGAATGCCACTGTTCCGCGTTCCAAGTCGCCGTTCGATAGACCTGCCGGATCGCTGGTGGACAGTTGATAGGCGGGTAAGTCCGCCGGCAGATCAGCGATCGGTTTTGCCCATCGCTCGCGGATGCCATTGACCAATATGGTGACCTGTTTTTCGGTGAGTGGTCCGCCTTGCGCCGAGCGAACGCGGGCATCAACGTTTCGCTGCGTCCGTTGCGAATCAATTCAGTGAGCTGTGCGTCGGAAATGATCGCTTGGAAAAGCGGATCGTTCAGTGGTGGGGCCGGCCCCAATTGCCCATCCTTCCCGTGGCACCCGGAGCAATGGTTGACAAACAGGACCTGGAAATCGGTAATTTCACTTGGCCTTCGATAACGTTGTCCCGGCTGGGGCTTCCCACAGCCGACCCAAAGGATGAGTGTCGCGACGAGCAGGCAGATAACCTTCGAAGAGCGATTCCTCATGGCTCACGCTCCTCGGTCCGTCGTCCTTCAACGCGTCTTGCCGCGACCTTTTCGGATCGAACCACGTAAAAGCCAAGGGTCAATCCATAGGCAAATTGCGAGGCGATGAACCAAGGCCAGTCAATGAAACGATCCATCACCGGATTGATCACACCCATGAAGCTGTAGACAGCCCCCGTCCAAAGTAGCGGCGCTACGACGCCACCCCAGAACACGGGCGACTTCGGCAGCGTTGGCAGCAGACTTCCGAAGATCAATCCAACCAACACAGAGCCTGCCAAGTGCAACAGGGTCGCGACCACGAAAGCCGTTGAATCAAACCTCGACAACGCAGCGGCTCCGGCCTCATTGAACTGAGGCAGGATGACTGCGGCAAGCAAGTTGATCGGATACCAGATTCCAAGTTCACTGACCCAGCCATAGAGCATCGCCACCATGGCCATCACGCCACCGGCGAGGAGTCCTCCCACGGCTCCAGCGGAATAAGGGTGGACACGCTCCGGATAATGGCTGCGATGAAGGGGCAAACCTGATCTCGGCTCCGCGATCCGACGCCTGGAGACGGCAATTTTCCCGGCGCGCTGAGCGACTGGAAGTAGGGCTTCTTGAATCTCGCCTTGCCCCGGTGCGAGTTGGGCAACCCAGCCGCCGATCGCGATCAGCAGGATTGACAGGCCGGCAACAGAAATGAGTAGGCTCGTGGCAATGCCAGTCGCGATCAATGCGACGCCAGCTGCCGCGGCCATGGGCCACGCCGTCGGTTTTGGCATCATGATGGTTTCGCTTGGTACCATCGGGACGCCGTCGACTGGATCCGTTGACTTCATAGGTTCCTAGCGTCCGAGAACATAAACGACCACCACGATGACCACCCAAACAGAATCGACCAAGTGCCAATACCATGACAATAACTCGGGAGCCTCACTGTTGGCAGCAAGTCGGCCGCGGTGATGCCGCACAAGGAGCAAACACATCGTCGCCAATCCAACCGTGACATGAGCCCCATGGAATCCGATCAGCGTGAAAAACGTGGTGCCAAACAAGTTGCGGCTGATCGTGAGCCCGTCTCGATTGATCAATTGATACCACTCGTATCCTGTCCCGACCAGAAACAGGATGCCGAGTATCACCGTCAATATCATCCAAAGGGTGAACCCCTTCCCCCTGACGTCTCTCGTTCGTGCCCTCACCGCCATGGCGATCGTCATGCTGCTGGTCAGCAGGGCCACACTGTTGACAATCGCCAACTGCAAACTGAGCGATTCCCTTGGCATCGGGCCGCTTGTCGTCGCGCCCAAATAGGTGATGTAAGCGATCAACAACGTCGCGAAGAAGGCAGCCTCGGAACAGAGGAAGGCAAGCATCCCCACCTGAGCCGAGGTCAGGGGAATCGTTTCGCTGCAAGGCGACGGATGAGTGCTGGCTTGGCTCATGACTCATACTTCCAGTCTGGGTCTTCTGGATGCTTCAAGTCCCACAACGGACGGCGACTGCGCAGCATGTGGTAACTCTTCAAAGTTGTAGGAGGCGGGAGGTGATGTCGTCGCCCATTCCAAAGTCCATGCATCCCAAGGGTCATCGCCAGCGACTTCGCCTCGCCGTAGTGAATGCAGCAGATTCCAAAAGAAAACAGCAAACCCGACCCCCATGATGAACCCGCCAATCGTGGACAGTTGATTCCAAATCTCCCAGCCCTGTCCGGCTTGGTAGGTGTAGACACGACGCGGCATTCCCAGGATTCCCGAGATGTGCATCGGGCCAAACAGCAGGTTGAAGCCGATAAAGAGCAACCAGAAATGCAGTTTGCCCAGCTTTTCATTCAGCATGCGACCGGTAGCTTTCGGGAACCAGTAGTAGAGTCCAGCCATCAGCGCGAAGAGACTGCCGCCGAATAGCACGTAATGAAAATGGGCAACCAGGAAGTAGCTATCGGAGACTTGCCAATCGAAGGGCACCGCGGCCAACATGATCCCGGTTAGCCCACCGATCAGGAACATCGACAAGAAACCGAGGGCAAACAGCATCGGTGTCTGCAATCGCAAGCGTCCACCGTACAGGGTCGCCGTCCAATTGAACATCTTGATGCCAGTGGGGACAGCAATCAGAAAACTGGCAGCGGAAAAGAAAGCATCGAGGCCGTCATTCAAACCAACGGTGAACATGTGATGCGCCCAGACACCCATGCTGACGAAACCGATCGCCGCCGTTGCCATCGCCATCGACGCATAGCCAAAGATGACTTTTCTGGAGAAGACGGGAATAACTTCCGAGATAATCCCGAACGCTGGCAATGCCATGATGTAGACCTCGGGATGACCGAAGAACCAAAACAAGTGCTGCCACAACAGCGCGGATCCACCCGCCTGGGTGTCGAAAAAGTGCGATCCCAGATGACGGTCGAACAGCAGCATGACCTGGGCTGCGGTCAGAGGAGGAAATGCGAACAGAATCAACACCGCGTCGACCAGCATCATCCACACGAACAGTGGAACCTTGTTCAGACGCATGCCGGGGGCTCGCATCGTCAGGATCGTGGCTACCAGATTGATGGCGAAGGTCAGGGTCCCGATCCCGGTAATCATGGTTCCCAGAATCCAGTAATCAACACTTCCACCACGAGCATACGCTGGCGACGTTAGGGGAGCATATGCAAACCAACCGACATCGGGAGCCGAGCCCGCGCCGTAAAGTCCGTCGCCCGTGAAATAGCTCAAATACAGGATCGAACCGCCGAACAGCGACAACCAAAACCCGAAGGCGTTCAAACGCGGGAAAGCAACGTCGCGTGTGCCGATCATCAATGGCACCAGATAGTTGGCGAAGCCAGCGATCATGGGCATCACGACGAAGAAAATCATCGTCGTACCATGCATCGTGAACAACTGGTTGAACGTGTCCGCATCAACCAGAGTGTTGTTGGAAGTCCAAAGCTGCAAGCGAATCAACATCGCTTCCAGCCCACCCACGATCAGGAACACGAGGCTCATCATCAAATACATCAACCCGATGCGTTTGTGATCCACGGTCGTGACCCAGCCATGCAATCGCGTACCCAGCGGTTGTGGCGAGGCGGCATTCGATAATTCTGCAGTCGCCATGGCTATTCGAGCGTGATCAGGTAATCGACGATCTGGTTGACATCGTCGTCACTCAAACGCATGTCGGGCATCCGGCAGCCATCTTTGTCCTCATTGGGGTCCGAGATCCAGCGGGTCAGGTTCTCGCGGTTGTTGTCCATGATTCCCGACGCCAATGTCTTTCGGCTCATCAAGTGCGTGAGATCGGGACCGAATCGCCCAACCGCTTCGGTGCCGCGAATCGCATGACAATTCGCACAAGCAAGGTTCATGAATCGCGTACGACCCTCCATGACACCAGCGACTTCCTTGGCCGGTCGTTGCTGCTCAGCGACCCATGAAGCAAATCGTTCTGGCGAAACCGCATCGATGCGTATCAACATCTTCGCATGCTGCGTGCCACAAAATTCTGCGCAACGACCATGGAACGTGCCTTCAAGGTCTGCCTGAATCCACATCTCATTGGTCTTCCCCGGGATGAGGTCGGTCTTACCCGCCAGTCGCGGTACCCAAAAGCTGTGGATCACGTCGGCGGATTCTAGCTGGAGATAAACGGGACGCTCCGTTTCACGGTCACTGATGGGCATGACCAATTCGTTCGCAGTTGTCACGCTGTGGTCGGGATACTCGAATTCCCACCACCACTGATGTCCGACGACGCGAACTCGCTGGTCGCCCGCAACCGGCGGCTCGACTCGCAATTCAATCACCGAACGAATCACGACCAACGAGAGGAGCAGTACGGTCAGGAGGGGTGCGAGCGTCCAGGCTAACTCAATCGGTTGGCTGCCATACAATTGAGGTGGTTCGGTTTCACCGTCATCGGCTCGTTCGCGGAATCGAGCAACGAATACAAAGAGGGTGCCGCCTACCGCAAGAAAAATGACCGTGGTGACCCCAAGCAGCAGTCCAAAGAGACCTCGAATCGACTCGGCAGCGGGGCCCGCTGGATCAAGCATCTCAGGCGTTTGCGCGTTCACAACGTTCGCCGATCCGATGGCGGCCGCAAGCATCAGCGCCAAGCGGGGCAGTCTCGAGCGCAGCAACACCAATGGTAAAATCAGATAGCGAACCCTCGACGAGTTGGCACAGGATCTCAAGCTCGTCTCGTTCGGTGCATGCTTCAGCACGAGTGATTGGCACTTTCATCCGATGTTGAACGGCATGGGAGATCACATTCTAAAGCATTTTCAGAGTCCCGCCATCGTGTCGACGAACCCAGGCTTTGGTGACCTAAGGCCGCGAGCTCGGACGGTTGATCAGAGCCAGGACCGCGGAGAAAATCGCGGCACCGATGATGGACCAAATGATCGGAAAGCTGCGGTCACCGATCTGAATCGCAAACAAATCGGGCAGTCCGGCCAGCCTGGCGAGATAAGTTCCCACCAAGGCACCGATGAATCCGAGGACGATCGACACGAGGCAGCCGCCGCGCGAGTAACCCGCGAGCGATTGAGCCAGCGAACCACAAATGCCGGCGACGATCAGCATGATTACGAATTCGAAGACGTTCATTGGGGCAGTCTCTTTTCGAAAGTGTGAAGCATTTTCAACAATAACGTAACCAGCTAGGTGGGGTTCGGGGCGGCAGACCTCACGGGGGTTGGAATGCGTCTACCTGCGCTCTCGACGACTTGGACGGCGAAGTCTCGCCCTTCCCATCGATTCCCTTCGATCCACCAGAACGTGAACTTCACACCCTCACCAGCCATCAAATCGGCGACCACGTCAACGTAGTGGACGCCGAGTCCGGGTGACGTCGAGTTAGCATCGGTGAAGGTTGTCCAGTCATCGATGCTCCATCGCAATCGAAACGCCGCCTCTCCTTGAATGCGAGCGTGTCACCCGAGTTGATCATGGCAGGTTGGCGATTGAATTTCCATATCTCGAGCGGCGTTCGCACGCTCGTGTCGATGCTGTACCGATTGGCCACGACTTCGACACGATCGAAGACTCGACGATCTTGAATACTTCGCAACAGTTTGATGTATTCCGCATGTGCCCACATCAATGGCATGGCTGAACCGGTTGGACATCCAAATTCCATCCTTGCTTCGGGCAGGTCTGGTGCGTCCCAAATCTGTTCCGGCAACAATCCGGTGGGTCCCGCGAAATTCTCGATGGCCTTGACAAGCTGCTGGACGTTCCGGCCGGCTGCCAATTCATAGTGCGCACGCTCACCTGTCAACAACGGCCAGGCTCTCCCTTGGCCCACTCCGACGAATGGACTGCCATCGGAGCCTTGTCCATAACCGTCGTAAGAGTAGCGACGCCAGCAGGGACCGTTTGGCGTCTCGACCTTCAGCACCTCATCGACAACCTTCAGTGAGTCGACGATCAAGGGTGAGTAGGGGGAATAGATGCCATATCGAACCAACTCGAGGAATCCTCCGTCGACCACATCACGAGCTGCGAACCGACTGCGGAGGTTGCTCGCACGGTTGCGGATTGTGATTTCGGCCTCATTCGGATCTTCGGCGCAAGTCGGGTCGGAAAGATCGATGGGCAACAATCGGATGAAGTGGCGCGGAACGTCGCGGAGAATCGTACCGCAATCGGTCACGGTCCAGCGCTCGATGTGCTGCTTCAAGAAATCGGCGTATTCCACGAGATAGTCAGCGAGCGGCTGGTCACCATGCTCTTTGGCGAACTCACTGGCGCAAATCAGAGCCGCAATGTGCGCGGCCAGGGTCGATGGCGAATAGCCGCTGTTCTCCTCCCAACGCTCCTGAGGCGTGGCCGGGCCACGTCGGACCAGATAACCTGCCGCCGCCTTGACCAAAGGATAGGGGTCGAATTGCTGCAGTGCTTCGGCAAGTTTCAAACGCCACGCCAGCAAGATCGGAAAGGCCACCTCATCCAGTTGCGTGCCCTGCCAGTACGGATCCCCGTCTATCCAGAAGTTCTGGTAAAAACCACCGTCGGCCATCTGGCTCGACGCCAGGTAGATCAGTGCCCGCAGCGGTGTCGCCGTCTCACCGGCGGCCATCAATCCGGTAGCGCTGTTGACCATGTTGCGCGTCCAAACCAAGTGGTAGCCTCCGATGTCTTCGTCTCCCTTGGCTTCACCCCAGGGAATGCTCAACGAAGCAATCATGGCACCGTGGCACGTCTTGTCTTCATGAGCCAACAACAAGTTGTGGCTGTTGTAAAGCAAACGTCCCTGATCGCAGGCATGCGTCACCAACGCGTCCTCACGATTCTTGCAGACTCGCTTCCACTGCTCCTCGAATCGTTCGGATTGCTGTTCAAAAGGGATCGCCAGCGACTCGGCAAGCGTCGCCAAGGCGCCGTGTCGATTGTGAGCGAAACTGAGACCGAGGCAAAACTCGTTGGAAGAGGAGAGGTCGATCTCGCCGATCAGGGCGATGTTGCCATCGGGTGCGGATTCAAATTCCCAGTCCATCTGAAGGTTGTCGGCCAAGTCGGTCCAGCCGTCGGAGACTCCCACGTACCCGCAGGAAGCTCTTCGGAATCCAGAGGAACATCCCATCGCCAAGTGATTGTCATCGCGATTGGCAGTCAGCACCAAGCGTTCGCCGACCGTTTCAACGAGTCCGTGGTTGCCGTAGCCTCGTAGGCTCAAATGCGGTGCCAGCAGCGCAAAAAGCTTGAGCCTTCCTTGCAGAGGTTTCGCGATCTTCAGTTTGGCGTGAACCAGCAAACAAGCAGCGTGAGGTGCCGCGATGATCTGTTTCTCGATTTCATACCGATCATCGCGATCGCGATTGATCACATGGTATCCGAGTGCGTCACGGAAAAGTCGTCTTGTGACCGCCACCGTATCCCGGCGTTCGTCGTGAAAGAACGTTTCTCCATCGCTGATCAAAAACTGCAAGTCACGGATCTGGGGCCTGTCAATCGAAGGATAGTAAACCTCATTGATAATGCCGGCCGAAACCGTTGCCCAAATCTTGCTGGAAGCACTGTAGGCGGTGACGATGGCCTCCTTGTCACTCCGAGTCCACCTCGGGGAAATGCCAGGCGCGCCGAATGCACGGCGCCGGTTTGGGCATTTGAAGTCATCGTGGTCGCTCGAGAGTGCTGGACAGCCAAAGTCGCCGGTGCGTACGCGAAGATCGCGAGCACCAATTGTAGTTGGCCGGCAGCGTCTCAGCAGGCACGCTCAAACATCCATCCGTGCTGGAAAAGGGGTCAGGCCCCAATAGCCGCAAGCGGCCCGAAGGGTGCTTCGCACGATTGGGGCCTGACCCCTTTTCCAGCCGGCTTACGTTTGGCCGCAGAGTATCGCTGTCCAGCTACTCAAACTGAGCGGTTGAGCGGCCAGCCATCCTTTTCGATCCCGTTTTTACATCGTTATCGATTCACGCCGGGCCTGGTGATTCCACACCAAAGTAGCACGACTCTCCGAGTCGATTCTCTCGGCGATTTACGACTCGGAGAGTCGTGCTACTCTCAACAACCGCTCAGTTTGAGCAGCTAGCCGCGGCACACAATCGCCCACGGCTATCCAGCTTCGTCCCACTTGCGAGTCCGAGCAGATTCGTCGCCGCGAACACCAGGCATCAAGCGATTTCAGACGCCGATTTGCTCGACGTCCTTGGAATGCATCCAGCCGCTATGGCCATCGGGGGTGCGCACTCGCCCAGTTACCACGCTGCCCGAGCAGTTCGACGCGGTGGCCTTGGGCTGCTTCGATTGCATGAGTCTCGTCAAATTGATCCCCATCACCAGCATGCAGACGAACCTGATTTGCCACAATTACGGCGTTGAGTTCGTCCTTCGCTTCGGTCTCGGTGAGTCCGACAGAGGTGGCCGAGAGAATGAGCAACAGCAGGGAAAGCGACACCAATTGCCAGATAGGAAGCCGACTGCCCAACTCCCTCAAGATCAGGAGGCCCCAGAAGGCAACTGACGAGATGACGAGGGTCCAGATGACGATCCGCTGACCGATGATGTGAACCAAAGCGGCATTCGCTGATCGCATACGCTGTGCAAGGGACTCGCGCAGCGTGGTGGCAACCTTCTTTGAGGGTGCCACTTGCCCGTCAACCCGAGCCTGGGCAAAGTCAAGGTTCACGTTCAGTTGTTGGTTGTACGGATCGTAAAGTTTCGCCCGCTCGTAATTCACAATCGCACGCCCGAGCTGGCCACTCTGCAGGTAGGCATTGCCCAGGTGCGAATGGAGTTCGCCATTGCGGATCCCGCTCTCGATAAGCAATTGATACTTGCTCGCGGCGGTTTGAAACAACTCGTTTGCCTGAGCTGCGTCGGTCTTCATGATCTCCATCGCCCGCGCGTAGGCCTCGCCAGCTTCCGCCAGGATGGTTTGCTGCTGCGCCGATGTCATCGGGTTCGGGTCAGATGCCATCGCGTTGCCGGCCGATAGGGCGACCGAGGCGGCTAACAACAGTCCCGTCGATCGCTTGACGGTACGGCGAATCGGCTGAAGCGAGCGGTGTCCTTTCGGTAAACGGATGCGATTCTTCGTCGCTGAGAACCCGTTCTCCAGTCGATCGACCAACGCGAACGCTTTGGCTTGGTTCATCGCAAAATTCTTCGTTGACTCGGCGGGGTTGGCTTTGCCGAGACGTTCCAGTTCATGGAAGTAGCTCTCCACTTCGTTGGCGATTTCGTACAGACCCGTCACGCGAAGTGCACCGATCGCCTGGCTGGGCGTTGAACAGGGCTTGCCACTTCTTTCCGAGATGTAGCGCACCAGCGAAGCGATCAGCGAAGGCTCGTCCTTTGCTCGCTCAATCGCTGCCTCACTGCGACGTCGCACGCTTCCGATACTGGGAAGGCGACTCGTGACCGCATCGTGATGACGAACCAACCAGGTTACAAGCCACGCCAGCGGCGGGGCGATCACGAAGATCCACCACCATTGCGTCGTGGGCCTCGGTGAAGTCGAGACGAGAACGCTGGCCGAATGCTTGTTGGCGAAGTCTGGTGCAAGTTCATCTTTGCTACTCGAGTTGGTGCTCGAGGGATCGTTCGTCGATCTGGAACTGCCGACAATGGCGTCCATCGCCAGCATCTCTGCTTTGTTGACCGTAATGCCGATTGGATCACTCGTGACCGTTTCGAACGACTGGGTGTCAGGATCAAAGAAGCTGAAGCGGATCGCAGGGATCTCCGAGATGCCCTCACGTCGCGGGCGAATGGTGGTGGAAAAGACCTTCGTATCGTCCTGGACAAAACCGGCTAGTGACTCGTCGGCGACTTTGAAGTCGTCGGTCAGGGATTGCAATTCTGAAAGTGGCGGCGCCTGAACCAGTTCCATCGGTCCTGTTCCAGCGATGCCGATGTTCAAGGTAATCGGATCGCCTGCGTTGACGGTCGTGGGGGTCGCTTGTGTTACGATCTGATAGCGTCCGACCGCTCCGCGATAATCTGCGGGACGACCTTCTTCGGGGACGGGCATGACTTCCGTCGCATCCACGTTTGCCTCGCCAACAATCGGACGCGAGGAAGATACGGTCAAGCGATTACCAAACGATGAGCGAAAGAAGTCGTCGTTCATCATGCTCGAAAATGGGGAACGGCCGCCGAAGGGACTGTCTTCGAACATGCTGTCGAAGGGAGATCGTGACTTACCCAATGAAGTTGGATAGTTGACGACGATCTGCACATCGTTGGCATCGATCCTGCCTGGACGTTTGGGGTAAACCGTGGCCGAGATTTCGTACAGGTAGTAGCTCCGTTGGTTCCCTTGCCCGTCATCACGCAAGACCTCTTGGCCACCAGGCCGCTGGTTGTTCTCATCCAGTTCCTTCATGCGAGCGGTGAAGCCTCCCCACGAGGTTTGTTCTGAGATCATTTTCCACATGTCTCCCTCCGAGAGTGTCAGGTCTCGGTCCATATCACGATAGGGCTTGAGCCAGAGCTTGAGGGTCAGGTCAAGTGGTTCACCCACGAACACTTTCTTCTTTCCCCCCTCAATCTCGACGAACAGCAAGTCGCCGGTCATGCTCTTGGTTGCGACGAACCGTTGCGACTGCGCCGTCAATCTCTTTCCATCGACCTCCACCGAGAAGGCGGGGATTTCGAAAGTGCCTTCGCGGCGTGGTGTGATCAGGTACTGCATGGTCACGCTGCGACTCTCGCTTCGCCGTCCATTGATGATCGTGACCTGTGAGCTCTGGGCCGGAGCGCCAGCCGAACGGATGTCGCAACCATCGATCGAGGGAAGATTCGGTGTTTCGAAGTCCGCCGCATCGCGGATGGCGATCTGCATGGTGATTGGCATCCCAACGTAGGCCTCCCGTGCAGAGAGTCGGACGTCGAGATCGGCCGCAGACGCCGCTCCAGCAAGCAGGGCCGCGGTAGCCGTTAGTGCGAGTGTCATGAGGGTCTTCATCGAACTGTTCCTGCAATTCCGGATCTTGTTTGACGTTGGTCTGTGCTTGCGAGGGTTGGCCTCGCCGGGTTGGAGACTTTCACCGCGCCGATTACCAGTCGCGATCAACCGGTACGTGTCGGCTTCTCTCGAGTTGCTCCTGACGTAGGCGTCGCAGCATGTCGCGATCGCGAACGGCTTGAAGCATCTTGAGGGCTTCTTCTTTGGTCATCAGGCCTTCTTCGGCGTCGGGATCAGCCATTCCAATGCGCGCGTTGGGTTGGTCTTCCGTATTCTGTTCGGTCGTTGTGGTCAGCTCGCCAGTTGGAACCTCTTGCTCCGCCTGTGCAACATCCTCTTCGCCTGCGATGTCTTCCGGCTGTGACGGGTCGCCGGGGCGTGACTGCATGTTTTGTGCAGATGAATCTTGGCTCGTCGTCGCAGGCTCTTGGTGGTCTTGATTCTCACCTGGTTGCTGCGACGGCTGATCTTGCTTCTCCTGAGAATCCGATTCGTCGCCCTGTTCCCGATCAGACTGCTGATTCTCCGACTTGGATTCAGACGCCTGGTCTTGCTGCTCGGGGTTACTTTGCTGCTCGGGGTTGTCGTTCGGTTGGGGGTCGTCGCTCGGTTGGGGGTTGTCTTGGTCATTCCCCTCGTTCTGCTCGTTCTGCTCGTTCTGCTCGTTCTGCTCGGTTCTGCTCGCTCGACTCCTGTTGCCGATCTCCTTGTGGCGATTGATCCTCGTTCGACTGCGACTGCTGGGATTCAGATTGCTGGGATTCAGATTGCTGGGATCATTGTCGGTTGTTGGATCTTGTGATTGTTGCTGCTGTTGCTGCTGGTCGTCCTCCGACTGCTCACTCTGATTCTGGTCCGATGACTGCTGCTGATCCTGCTGTGATTGCTCCTGGTCTTGCTGTGCTTGTTCCTGCTTCTGTTCTTCTTGCAGTTGCCCCAGCAATTCGGCAGCGAGTTCGATATTGGCTCTCGCGTCGACGTTGTTCGGATCGCCAATCAATGAGCGCGGTAGTGCGAGATGGCTTCGTGTAACGATGCGATGGCAGCCCCCTTGTCCTGCTCGGCTGCCTGGACAGCGTCGCTGTAGTAGCAGTTTCCGAGGTTGTATCGGCTGCTCGCTGCCAGCCCGGTGTCACTCGCAGCCGAGGCCTCGGTGAACAGCTTTTTCGCCGCCTCCATGTCCCCTGTGCGGAACTGTGCGACCGCAAGGTTGTAGGTCAGTTCGTCGCGATTTGATTCCGAGGGCTGGATTTGCTGATAGTCGGTGATCGCTTCCTGGAGTTTGCCTTCGCGCAGCATCGCGTTGGCGGCATTGATGCGTGCCGCCACATCCATCGACATCGTCGGCGACTGCGCGATCGCAGGCGATGCAAATCCAGCGGTCACCAGCGACACGGTGAGCAGTTGGCGGAGTTGCGTTTTCATGATTGATTGCTTTCTCATATTCATTACTTGGATCACCAAGGCATTGCGACGATTGAGTAAGGCCCGGGCTGGTGGTGTCGTGAGCTGCTCGCTTCAGGCAGCCCGTTGCAAGTGGCCGATCGCTGTTTTGGGTTGCCCCTGTCTGATCGCGTTTCCGCTGGCAGCTCTGGTTGTCAGCCACACTTCGAGCAACAACAGCACCAAGGCCGGCAGGGCGAACCACTGATACCTGGCCATGTAGGCGTTGATCTTGGCTGTCTCAAAATCGGTCTGTTCGACGTTGGCGACATAGTTGTGGTAAATGTCGGCCATGTTCACTCGACGTGTTCCGGCAGGGATGTAGGCACCGTTGGTCTCCGTTGCAATTTGTTCCAGCACCTGACCGTTCATCTTGGACCACACTTGTTCGCCATGGTATTGAACGTAGCCGCCGCGACCTGATTCCGTTTCGGGGATGCGTGCACCTTGATCCATGTCGCCGAGTCCGACCGTGAAGATGCGAATGCCACTCTCCGCGTAGAGTTTCTTTGCGATGTCGACCGGGGCACTTTCTTGGTCCTCGCCATCGGTGAAGACGACGATCGCTTTGTGGTCGTTCGTTTTGCTGATGAAACCGCTCGCAGCCGCGGCGATTGCGTCACCCAACCGCGTGCCGCCACTTCGAACCGAATGTGGCCCGATCGAGTCGAGCGTTTGCTTGAAGTCTTCGTAGTGGCTCGTCAGCGGTACCGATTGGCGTGTCTCTCCCGCGAATGCGACCAGACCAACCCGATCACCTGCCATCTCGTCGACCATGTCTTTGATTTGCTGTTTGGCCCGCGCCAATCGGTTCGGTGAAGCGTCTTCGGCCAGCATGCTCCGCGAGACATCCAATAGGAACATGACTTCGATTCCCTTTTGTGGAACCTCACGCCAGGTCTTGCCCCAGCGGATGTCGGTCAATGCGATCGCGAGCATGGTCAAGGCAGAGTGAGACCAGAATCGCTGACGTCCATTGGCGCGCGACGATTGCCCGGAGGAAGGATGGGCGTTCGGGTGTTGGACTTAGCAAACCGCTGTGCCGCCCGTGTTCCCGCCACGATCGCCCAGCCGCTCACGGCCAATCCGATGGCGACGATCACGATCAGGTAGATGCTGTTGGGATTTCCGAATTGAATGTCCATGAGAAGTTCTTTCAGGGTGACATGTCGTACTTGATGGTTGCGTTGCCAAAGGAATGGCCTAGGTCAGTTCCCGCAACCATGTGTGTTGAAGCAAGATCCGTACCGCGAGCAACACGAAGGCGATCAGCAACAGCGGTGGCAGGTTCAATCGGCCGGTCGTGTAAGGCTGAACCGCCAATTCGCGATAGTCGACGAAGTGCTGTGCCTCGACCTTGGTCTTTTCCAGTTGGTCGATCTCGGCATAGATGTTTGCTAAGGAATCGGTATCCGTGGCTCGGAAGTACTTGCCTCCCGTGATTGACGCGACCTTCTCGAGAGTCGCTTCGTCGATGTTGACCGGCATCCACTGCAAGCGACTTGCGCCCAAACGCGTCGGTCACCGGTACAGGTGCTTGTCCCTTGGTGCCCACGCCAATCGTGTAGACCTTGATGCCCATGGTTTGAGCCAGTTCCGCAGCCTGGATCGGTTCCAGTTCGCCGGCGTTGTTTTCGCCATCGGTCAACAGGATCATGACCTTGCTCTTGACCTTCTGTTTCTGTCTTGCGTCGAGCGCATTGAGTTTCTCGACAGCCAGGGAGATCGCATCGCCGATCGCGGTGCCATCTTCGCTTCGATTGGTCACGATCCGTGCGTTGTTCAATTGCGAAACCAGGAACGCATGATCAAGCGTCGGAGGAGTTTCGCCGTCGGCATATCCGGCGAAGGTGATCAGGCCCACCAGATCGCTGAACCGTCCCTCGAGATTCTCATCACCGGTGATGAAGTCGCCTGCGACCTTTTTGATGGCGGTCAAACGGTCCACATGCTCGCCATTGACTTGAAAATCCATCGCCTGCATGCTTCCGCTGCGGTCGACGACCATCTCGATGGCAATCCCTTCGCTTTCGGCAATGGTTTGCTCACGTCCCTCACGGGGGCGAGCCATTCCAAGAATCAGCAGCACGATGGCGGCAAGGGTCAAGGCAGCGGGCAACCATGTCAGTCGCTGCCGCAGCGTTGGCTTGATTTGCTGCGCAATTTGCAAACTACTGAAGCGAACCGCCGACCGGCGTCGGGGTGCAAAGATCCGCCAGGCGATGACAGGCACGAGCAGCAACAGTAGCAAGTACCAGGGCGAATGAAACATCAGTGGCTCTCCATGGTGTCAGTTTTCTGGGCGTTGGTTTCGTAGTCGTCCGCGATACGCACGACCAGAGCGCGAGAGTCCTTGATCGCACTCTGCGTGCCTTCCGGAGTGAGCTGCAAGCCAGCAAACTTGGCCTGATCCGCCAAGGCGAATAGCTGGATGAGTTGCTCCCTATTTCGATCGTCGAAATGGCTGTCCTCTTCGAGCAGCCGCATCAGCTCCTGGGGCGTGTGACCCATTTCCGGGATGGCGAATAGGAGAAGGAGATAGTCACGGACAATTCTGGACAGGCTCCGCGCGGTCGATTCCGTGTCGAGTTCGTCGAGAACGACGGAGCATTCCAGACTGTCAAGCTCCTGCAGCGCCCAATCCTTTGGCGAGATCCACCTACCTCGCCGTAGCACGAGCATCCCGGTCGCCGCGAGGAGCGACAATCCAAAGAGACCGCCGGCCGACCACCACAGCCAATCGTTGGAGTGTGCTGTCGGCACCGCTACATCGACGACGGATTGAATGTCACGGAACTGTCTCGGGTCGCCTCGGTCTTCCAGGACGCTCACCACTTGGACTTGAATGGGGTTGGAACGTATGACCTGCGAGCCGGCCTCATTCGAGATCTGAATCTCCATCGCGGGAATCTCCAGCTCGCCCGTAACGATGCTCTCCAGCGTGATTCGCCGCGTCCATGTCCGGCTACTGGGGTCGGTTGCGTCGGGAATGTCAAATCGATCTTGGGTCTCCGTGACGTCGAGCACATCCAGCTGTGGGCCAGTCGATGGGAAGGTGACCTTCGAACCTTGCGGGACATTCACAGTCAGTTCCAACGAGAACGGTTCCGCCACGCGCACCGTTGGGGTGGACAGTCGGGCTTCCACGCTTGCGGTTTGATCCGCTTTCGCCGAGCCAAGCCCTGCGATCGCGATCAACCCAGCGATGGCCATGCGAATTACCAGGGATGCCGGGTAGGCTTGCGGTCGACTGAGGACACGTCGGATCATGGTCGGCTCTCGCGTTGATGAAAGTATCGGATCAGAGGTTCGACGATGTCCGAACCGGTTTTCAAATGAATGGGTGAGAGGCGCATGCGGCGGAACAGATTGTCACGAGTCTCCGATTGCTGACGGTACAAGCTCGCGAACAGGGCTCGATTCTTGCGACTGGCCGTGTCCAGCGTGATGACCTCGCCAGTTTCCGAATCTTGCAGCCGCACCAGACCGACATTTGGCATCTCGGCCTCTCGAGGGTCCGCGATGATGACGGGAATGATGTCGTGCTTGCGGCGAGCGACTTTCAATGTGGCTTGGTAGTCAGTGTCTTGGAAATCGCTGATCAGAAACACGACCGTGCGACGCTTGGCTGTCCGATTGAGGTGTTCCAGAGCCCGTTCGCAAATTGGTGCCGGTACCGATCGGCTGGCAATAAAGCAGCTCGCGAATCATTCGCAGCACATGCCGCGAACCTTTGCGTGGCGGGAATGCTCTTTTCGATGTTGTCCGTGAACAGCGTCAAGCCAACTTTGTCATTGTTTTTGATTGCCGACATCGCCAGCAGTGCACCCAATTCGGCAACCAATTCCCGCTTCGTTTGCGTCGTGGTGCCAAGATTTTGGGATCCACTCAGGTCGACAAGCAAGGTGCACGGCCAATTCGCGCTCTTCGCGAAACAGCTTGATGAAGGGTTGGTCGCTGCGTGCGGTGACGTTCCAGTCGATTGCGCGAACATCGTCGCCGACCTGATAGGGGCGAACCTCTTCAAACTCGATGCCGCGTCCTTTGAACGCCGAGTGCCAGGTTCCGGCGAGCAACTCGTCGACTTTGTGCGACGTGCGAATCTGAATGCGACGGATCTTCTGAAGAACTTCGCGAGGGATCATGGTTGCTTTCTTGGTTTGCGGCTTCCGGCGCGAACCCCGCGGTAGGAAGGTCACGCCTTGTTTGATGTTTGGTTTGCCCTCCGACATGACCCTCCTTCGGGCATGGGTGTCGACTTAAATGAATCAGCACCATGTCCACGCTCCCTGGGGAGGGTGATAACCCGTCAAGGATCGGTCGGGCGGCGTCCTACGGTGTGGGAACGTGATTCAGGATTTCGGTCACGATCGACTCGCTCGTGCGATCCTCGGCCTCGGCCTCGTAGGTGATCATCACGCGGTGACGCAGCACATCGAGCGCGATCTCCTTGACGTCTTGCGGCGTCACGTACCCGCGGCCGGCCAGGAATGCGCTGGCCTTGGCTGCCAGCGTCAAATTGATGGTGGCCCGCGGCGACCCGCCGAACTGAATCAGCTCACTCAGGTCCAACCCATAGGCTTCCGGTTTTCGCGTTGCCATCACCAGGTCGACGACATAGTTCTGGACCTTTGAGTCGACATAGATCTCATCCACCAGTTCACGAGCCGCTTGAATCTCAGCGGGCGATGTCACCGGCTGCGACTTCGAAACTTGGCGTTCGTCTTGCTCATTCGTTGCAGGATCTTGCAGCTCTTCATCGCGGTTGGGGTAATCGACGATGACTTTCAACATGAACCGGTCGGTCTGAGCCTCAGGGAGCTGGTAGGTGCCTTCCTGCTCGATCGGGTTCTGTGTCGCCATCACCAGGAACGGTTGCGGCAGCTGAAACGTTTCGGAGCCGATCGTGACCTGCCGTTCCTGCATCGCTTCGAGCAGCGCACTTTGCACCTTGGCCGGAGCACGATTGATTTCGTCTGCCAGGATCAGGTTGGAAAAGATCGGCCCCTTCTGGACCACGAACGATTGGTCCTGCGGGCGATAGACGAGCGTCCCGATCAAGTCAGCCGGGAGCAGGTCGGGCGTGAATTGCAATCGTTGAAATCCAGTGTTGATCGCTTTCGCCAAGCTGGCGACGGCGGTTGTTTTTGCCAGGCCCGGCACACCTTCGATCAGCAAGTGACCGTTGGCAAGCAAGCCGACGAGCATGCGGTGCATGAGTTTTTCTTGACCGACCAGCACGTGATTGACTTGTTCGACAATTCGGCGAAAGGGTCCGCTTCGCTCGTTGATCTCTCGAGTCAGCTCGATGATGCGATCGCGGGGCGTGGATTGTTTCAGCATGACGAATCCTTGGACGTGGATGAGTGAGAGACTGGATAGCGGAACCCGAAGCGGTGTTCGCTCTTCTGTCGCGACCGAAAGTCCAGGTGGCTTCCGAGACCGTCACGACTGATGTTTTGAATAGGGAACGATCTCTATGCAGCAAACGTGCCAAAGAGAATTTCCCCACAAACGCTGAAGAAACGCCTGTGCGAGCGAGCCAAGCGGCAAACCGGCTCGGGGCGAATTGCCCAGGTGGGGAATTTTGCCCCAGCAATCAACGTGATGGATGGCTTTGGAGCAGGGCCCATGGCTTTGGAGGAGGGCCCGCGTTTCGGCTGCGCAGCGTACCGGGCGACCTGGCCGAGCCGCTCAACCTGACCGGTTCTTCATTTCAACGTCGCGTTATCGTCCGATCCTTCAACCCCAGGATCCATGCTGGTATCCGCTCACCCTCTGACGTGCGCGCTGTCGTTCCAGAGTCGGATGACGGGATCCTCTCGGTCGTGGTGATAGCCCAGGATGCTCAACGCGGCGGTGTCGAGGTAGAAGAATCGGCCGGTCACTGGTTCCATGCCTAACCAACGCGCTGCGAAGACGTGTAGAAAGTGGCCATGGGAAAACAGCAACACGTCGTGCTCGGCGTCGCGGATCCGCTGAATGATGCGATCCGCCCTTGCGCCCACATCTGCAACGAGTTCGCCAGCGGGACATCCATCGCGGAAGATCTCCCAGTCTGGTCTTTGCGCTTGGATCTCGCTTGTCTTCGTTCCTTCGTATTGGCCGTAGTTCCATTCAACCAAGTCGTCATCCGGTTTGGCATTTTCGCCAAAGCCCGCTAACTCGCAGGTTCTGGTGGCGCGCTTCAGTGGACTCGTCAACACGCTTCCGATACGGAGGCCTTGTAGCCGTTCACCCAGTTGGCGAGCGTTTTCCTCGCCGCGCTCTGTCAGCGGCAGATCGGTCAACCCAGTATGCTGACCGGAGATCGACCACGCCGTCTCGCCATGCCGAGCCAAGTAGACCTTCGGAAGTGGATCACTGCTCTTGTGAGACATCTGCCTACTCGTATTTAGCACTGGTGGATGGGGTCGGGCTAGTCGATGGGATCAGCGAGTCGATGGGGTCAGTGCTGCCTTCCCAGGTACGGCTTGGAACGTTCCTGCGAGAGACATCAGCCAGGGCAGGGCGATTGCCATTTGGTTCGTTCTGCCACGGGTGGCATTCCCGATTCCGTCCGATTTGTTTTTGTACACGGGCCAACCTTACGACATGTGTCATGGCGCGATTGGAGTGACCCGTTCCTAAACCCACTCATGGCGTTAGACTGTTGGTCGCGTCTCTGCGTATTGGTTGACGTCCACGATGTTCGAGGACCAAGATGGCGACCCCAAAAACGAAGCAACCTCCCCATGTCGTCATTGTGGGTGGCGGCTTTGGTGGTTTGGAAACCGCGATGCGATTGCGCAAAGCGGCTGTGCGAGTGACTTTGGTTGATCGGCACAACTATCACCTTTTTCAGCCACTTCTCTATCAGGTTGCCACGGGGGGCCTGTCGCCGGCGAACATTGCGACGCCGCTTCGATCCATTCTTCGTCGGCAAATGAATTGCGAAGTATTGATGGCCGAGGTCACCGACATCGACATTTCCAACCGGCGGCTGGTTCTCGCCGATGGGGAACTGCAGTACGACATCTTGGTTCTCGCCGCTGGGGCCACCCACAGTTACTTTGGGCGTGATGATTGGGAGCCGCTTGCTCCGGGGCTGAAAACGATTGGGGATGCGACCAACATCCGCCGGCGCATCTACTTGGCTTTCGAGGCCGCCGAGCGAGAAACCGATGCGGAGGTTCGCAGGGCATTGATGACGTTTGTCGTCGTCGGTGGTGGCCCGACCGGTGTCGAGCTTGCCGGTGCACTGTCGGAAATTGCCGATCACACGCTGGCTCATGATTTTCGTCACATCCAACCTCAAGACGCTCGGATCATGCTGATTGAGGCCGCTCCCCATGTTCTGAATCACTACCCTGAGGATCTCAGCAAGAAAGCGGCGGAGAAGATTCGCCAGCTCAACATTGAGGTCCATCCGCACACCAAGGTAACCGAAATCACGAGCGACCATGTGCGGATCGCTTGCGACAATGTTGAAACGGTCGTGCCTACAAGAACCGTGCTGTGGGGTGCCGGCGTCCAGTCCAATCCGTTGGGACGCAAACTCGCATCGGCCTGCGGGCTCGAGACCGATCGAGCCGGCCATGTCCCGGTCGATGATCAGCTGAACGTTGCCGGACACGAAAACGTTTTCGTCATTGGTGACATGGCAACATGCCTTGGCGAGGACGGAAAACCGCTGCCAGGCCTGGCAGCGGTGGCAATGCAGCAGGGAGCTTACGTTGCAAAGGTGATCGCAGGTCGTGCCAGGGGCAAGCCGGTGACCAAGTCATTTCACTATCGAGACAAAGGGACCATGGCAACGATCGGCCGCGCCGCGGCAGTCGCCCAAATCGGAAAATGGCAGTTCTGCGGCTTCTTTGCCTGGTTGCTTTGGCTGTTTGTCCACCTGATGTTGATCGTTCAGTTCCAAAATCGCATTCTGATTCTTTTGCAGTGGGCTTGGAGCTATCTCACCTTCAATCGTAGCGCGCGACTCATTACCGGAGAGGAGCATGTCGTGATCGTCAAACCGCAATCAGATTTCCAGGCGGAGGATCAACCTAGCGACATGAGGGCTGACGCATGACCAACAATCATCAGGTGGCCTGCGCGATTTGCAAGAAACGGTTCTCCTTGTCGGATGTCACGCCAAGTCGGTTCATTCGATCGGGCGTTGCAGAGCTGATCTTGGCGGAGCATCCTGACCTGCATGGAGATACTTACGTTTGCCACAATGATCTGAATCATTATCGCAGTCTGTATGTCGAGGGTGTTCTGACCAAGGAACGAGGTGAACTGAGTTCGCTGGAGAGGGATGTCGTCGAGAGCCTTCGTGAGCATGATATTCTCACCCAGAATCTTAATGAGACCGTCAGCGGAGAGTCGACACTGGGCCAGCGTTTGGCAGATCACGTGGCAACTTTTGGTGGAAGCTGGACCTTCTTGCTTCTCTTTGCAGCCATCATGTGCCTATGGATCACGGTCAACTCCATTGCACTGTTGGGCAGGCCGTTTGATCCCTATCCATTCATCTTGCTGAACCTGCTGCTGTCTTGTCTGGCAGCCGTGCAGGCCCCCGTTATCATGATGAGCCAGAATCGGCAGGAAGCCAAAGATCGATTGAGATCAGAGAATGATTATCGAATCAACCTCAAAGCCGAGCTTGAGATTCGGCACCTGCATTCCAAGTTGGATCAGTTGTTGACTCACCAATGGCAACGATTGCTCGAGATCCAGCAAGTCCAAACCGACTTGCTTGAAGAACTCGGGCACAACCGATGAACGCGGCGGATTCAGCGGACAATCCGCTCGAAGCCTCAAGCAGAGGGTCGATCGGCGAGCATTGGCTCAGGGCTTGGCAATGGTTGCGTCCCCTTGCATCGCTGGCTTTCTTTCTCTTCGCGTTGTGGTTGTTGCATCACGAATTCAGGTCCCTCAAGGCGAGCGACATCGCCGCTGCCCTTCGTGGTATGCCAAGCTGGAAAGTGGTTGCTGCCCTGTTGCTGACCGCTTGCAGTTACGTTGTCTTGACTGGATATGATTGGCTGGGGGTGCGCCTGGTCAATCATCCAATGAGCACGAAACAGACTGCCATCGCCTCTTCACTGTCATTCGCGTTCAGCAATTGTCTTGGAACGATCTTTGGCAGCACGCCGATTCGCTTTCGGCTCTATTCCGCTTGGGGGCTGACATCGCCTGAGATTGTTCGATT
The DNA here is from genome assembly GCA_963767665.1 of Pirellulaceae bacterium. Lineage (GTDB taxonomy): Bacteria > Planctomycetota > Planctomycetia > Pirellulales > Pirellulaceae > Rubripirellula. Next base: position 298,351 of record CAVYFC010000005.1, on the reverse strand, counting down.
GATCACGTTTGTGTGGTTGGCGTTCTGGATCGGGCTCTGTTCGCTTGGCGGAATTCTTTTCGTTCTGACTCCCTTGGAGATTCCCACTCGATTCAATCTGCCGATTGCGAGCAGCCGTCCGCTGGGATTCATTCTGCTGGGAGTTGCCTTCGCGTATTTCGCGGCATGCGGGTTGCGTCGGGAACCGCTCCACCTGCTCAGCGTGAACTTTCAACCACCCTCGCTGAAAATTGGTTTCGCGCAGGCTGCCGTGGCGATTTGTGATTTTCTGCTTGCAGCTGCCACGCTTTATGTTTTGCTTCCACAGGACATGGCCATCGGATTCTTGCCATTCGCTGCCATCTTTGTGTTGGCGATCATTGTGGCGATGGTTAGCAATGTTCCCGGCGGACTTGGTGTGCTGGAGCTCGTGATGATCACGATGTTGCCCAATTCGTCTGACTCTTTGGTGGCATCGCTCCTCGCATTTCGAGTCATCTACTATTTGGTGCCCTTGCTGATCGCCGTCATCGGAATTTCCGTCGCTACGATTCGCCAGCATCACCATAGGGCATCGACCATTGCCTCGGTCACGGCTCATTGGGCAAACGCGATCAGTCCACGAATCATCACGGGGGCCGTCTTTGTTGCAGGTCTCGTCCTGCTCATCTCGGGATCGCTTCCGGCCGGCGAGGGGCGAATGCAACTGCTCCGCCAGGTCGTGCCGCTGCCGTTGATTGAGGTCTCTCACTTCCTTGGTAGCATCATCGGAGCGTTGTTGCTCGTGTTGGCTCGCGGTCTTCATCGCAGAATCGACGTCGCTTGGACCTTGACCGTTGGGTTGTTGGGGATTGGCGCAATCGTCTCGCTAGTCAAGGGCTGTGACTGGGAAGAGGCGATTGTCCTGACGTCCATCCTGCTGGCGATGATTCCCTGTCGCAAGACATTCTGTCGCCGCGGGAGGCTGTTCGCACCAACGTTCAAGCTAGGTTGGGTTGTGGCGATTGGGATGTCGTTGGGCTTGTTGTCCTGGCTGATGTTATTCGCCTACGGGCACGTCGAATATTCGAGTGAGCTTTGGTGGGCGTTCGCTTATGACGGCGATGCGCCCCGTTCGCTTCGTGCTTTGGTTGGAGTCGCCGTGGTACTGTCATTGGTAGCCGTGGCTCATCTGATACGATCGCGTCCGGAAGCCCCGAATTTGCCGACTGACCAAGAGCTCGCCGAAGCGGCGAAAGTCGTTCGTTCGTCGGAGTCGACCAACGCAAACCTTGCCTTGATTGGCGACAAGCGATTTCTCTTCAGCGCCGATCGCAAGGCGTTCGTAATGTTTGGCTGTGAGGGAAGCAGTTGGATTTCCATGGGGGATCCGGTCGGGCCCGCAGACTCGGCCGATGACGCGGCTTGGAGTTTCTGTGAAGCATGTGATGCCGCCGGCGTTCATCCCGTTTTCTATCAGGTCGACGAGTCGTCACTCGGTCGATACGTGGAAATGGGGTTCGCGTTGCTGAAACTCGGCGAGGAGGCTCGTGTGCCACTCCACGATTTCTCTCTGGAAGGCAGTTCTCGGAAAGACCTACGTCGAACGAAGAAGAAGTCGGCGGAAGCAGGACTTCGTTTTGAGATCGTTGGGCAAGCCAACGTCCCCGAACTGATGCCCCAGCTTCGGGCCATTTCCGATACCTGGCTCGGCGAGAAGTCGACCGCCGAGAAGGGATTCTCGCTTGGATACTTTCATGAGCCCTATCTTCGAAGCTGTGACATGGCGATGGTCTACGAGGGTGATCGCCCCATCGCGTTTGCCAACCTTTGGAAGGGCGCGAATCAACACGAGCTCTCCATCGACTTGATGCGATACTTGCCCGATTCGTCACGCAACGTGATGGAGTACCTGTTCGTGGAACTGATGCTGTACGGTCACGACCAAGGGTATGAGTGGTTCAGCCTTGGCATGGCTCCGCTTTTCGGAGTCGACCCTCGTCGCCTTGGACCAGTCTGGAACCGTGTGTCCGATCTGGTCTACCGCCATGGTGAGCACTTCTACAACTTTCAAGGTCTGCGGTCGTACAAGGAAAAGTTCAAGCCCGTCTGGTTTCCGAAGTACTTAGCCAGTCCCGGCGGCCTTGCCACGCCACAAGTCCTTGCCAACGTCTCCACCCTCATCGCCGGCGGTGTGACAAGGTTGCTCCACCGCTAGAGCATGTTCAACAATCATGTGTCCTTCCAAAAAGGGGTCAGGTACCAATGGTGCGAAGCACCCGAAGGGCCGCTTGCGGCTATTGGTACCTGACCCCTTTTTGGGAGATCTGTTATCGGCCAGGCAACCTCCGCGACGGAATGGACCGGCTCAAGGGTGTACAATGTCTGCTTGTGAGGACCAGTGCGGTTACCTCCATTCCGTCCACCGAAGCGTTGTGCCATGAAAAATCGAAGACAGTTCTTGCAGGCGTCCGCGGGGCTTGCCGCACCCTTGGTCATCCGCTCACGAGCGTTCTCAGCCGACGCCCCCAGTGATCGTGTGAACGTTGGCTTCATCGGTACGGGAAACCAGGGCATGGGAATGCTCAAGCGATTCTTGGCTGCGGATCTTGGGAATGTCCTGGCAGTATGCGATGTGAACGAGGGGAGCACGGGTTACAGAGAGCCAGAGCATTTTTACGGGCGATTGCCTGCGAAGAAAATGGTCGACACCGTATCCTCCAAGAACAGAAAGAGTGGGACACCCAAGCCCTGCGATGCCTACTCAGATTTTCGCAAGTTGCTCGATCGTCAAGACATCGATGCTGTTGTCATTATCGTACCCGATCATTGGCATCGACTCATCTCGGTGATGGCGCTTGAGTCTGGCAAGGACGTTTACTGTGAGAAGCCGTTGACGTTTTCCGTCGACGATGGCCGAATCATGGTCAACGCTGTGCGACAGAACGACCGCATTCTGCAAACTGGAAGCCAGGAGCGGTCCAATCCAGTGAGCCAGTTTGTGTGCGAAGCGGCCAAGTCTGGCAAGATCGGCGAGTTGACGAAGATTGTTACGAAGGTTGGCTACAACAATAAGGTCGGGCCGGGACCGGGATGGAAACCGATGCCCGTTCCCAAGACGTTCGATTACCAGTCGTGGCTCGGTCCGGCGCCCCAGCAGCCCTATCATGAAGATCGTTGCCTTTATCGTTTCCGTTTCAACTACGACTACTCGGGTGGCCAGATCACCAACTTCGGTGCGCATTGCAATGACATGGCGCACTGGGGAATGGGATTGGATACGGGTGGACCGACCGAAGTCGAATGTTTGGATGCGAAGTTCTTGCCCGCAGGAAGTCTGTTCAACACGGCAACCGAAACTCGTTTTCGTTGCAAGTACGACAACGGAGTCGAGCTGATCTGCGAAAGTGGGCCTGAACAGGTGCAAACGCGATTCGAGGGCACCGATGGTTGGTTGCAAACGGGATACAAAGGGACCACCGCGTCCGATCCAAGTTTGCTGGAAGGTTTGCCGCAAAAGCCAACCGGGACCAACGATCCTCACTCGGCCCATCTGGCAAATTTCATCGAGTGTGTTCGATCTCGTGAGGAGCCTCGCGCTCCGGTCGAAGTGGGTCACGCCTCAGCTGTCCTCTGCCACATTGCCAATGCGATGATCCGGTTGTTCCCCGAGACAGGCCCCGGAAGGGTGGCGAAGTGGGACGTTGAGTCGGAGCAATTTGTGGGCGATGAGCTTGCGAATCGAATGCTGGTACGTGAGCAGCGAAACCCATTCGCTTGAGCGGATTTTGTCCGTCAAATCGAATCAGGCGTCGACGATGCGATGCGTTGGGACGGGTCGACCAGGTCGGAAGCTTTGCAGCGTTTCGATGGTTGCGGTCGCGCCGAACTTTTGAGACTGCTTCTGAACCGAGGCCCGAACCAGCTCGGCAAGTAAATCGGGGTCGACCGCGACCCGGGCATTGACCACCACGTTGGCCTTGCGCGACTTGCAGTTCGAGGCAAGCGACAGCTCCGGGCTGCTCTCGCTGCTGATCAAATTGGCGACTCCGTAATGGCCGTCCCACATGCCGATGGCTTTCAAGTGCGCCGTTTCCGCAGGAATCTTGGCGAACTCGGCCTGCAGCTCACGAAGCAAACTCAACAAGAACGCATCGAGATCGAAGTCATCGGTTGAGCTGAGCGTGAGTTGACTGTTGAGCCAGCCCAGTTCGGCTTCACCTTCGGCGTACACGTCGTAATCAACATCCATCAGCCGGCGTCCAAAGTCTCCATTTCTGTCCAGGAACTCACAAAACTCATCAAACCCTTGGCCGGTCTTGGCGGACATGCGAATCACGTCACGTCCGGGAAACTGTTCGTCGATCAATCGCACCAACTCATCGGCCTCTTCGATGGCCAGCTCGTCAATGCGATTGAGAATCACCATGTCGGCTTCTTCAATCTGTTTTCGGAAGATGTACTCAGCTTGTGGCGAGAAGCCCCCTTTGGTCTGGCGAAGAATCTTCGCACCATGACTCGGCTTGACGATCACACCATAGGGTGCGATGTCGAAAGGTTTGGCATAGATATCTTGAAGCGGACGGATGACGGTTGCGACCAGATCGGTGCAACTTCCTACTGGTTCCGCAAGGACGACATCAGGGCGAACGTCTTGACCGAGACTCTCAACCGTGTCGGTCAGGGCATTGAAGTTGCAGCAAAAGCAAGAGCCAGCGACTTCACCGACGTCGTACCCTTGGGAACGGAGAATGTTGGTGTCCACCAGGTCTGCCGCCTGGTCGTTCGTAACGATGACCACATTCTGCCCCTGTGACTGGAACCTTCGAGCCAGGCGTGCGACGGTCGTCGTCTTGCCAGCTCCAAGAAAGCCGCCGATCATGATGAACCGTGGGTTATCGCTCATAGATTTTTCGCCGTTCTTGTCAAAAGTGAATCAGTCAGACAGTGGATACGAGTTGCTCAGCACGAGTTGCTGAAACCCTCCGCCAACGATCGCCCCAGCAATCGGAGAGAGGATGTAGACGGTGAGCCAACTAAGATCGGCCAAGCCAGGCAGGGCAACACTCCCCCAGCCAGCGAAGTAAGCCACCAGTCGCGGGCCAAAATCCCGTGCGGGATTGAAGCAGGCTTGCGTTAGCGGCGCGATCACCGAAATCAACATGCTCACGGTGAGCCCAATGAAGACCGGTGCGAGGTTGGCCATCGGACGCCCTTGATTCTTAGCATCGATCAAGGCGAATACCATGCAGGCCAAGATGAAGGTACCAAGGAACTCCGCCGAAACCGCCATGCCATGGGTGAAGCGGCTCTTCAGTTCCTGATGAGCCTCCGGATCATAGGGCCCTGGTGCCGCGGCAAGGGAACCCGGATTCGGCGAATACTCGCCAAAGCACATCGCCGTCACGATGCTGCCAGGTTCTCCCCGTACGACCCCCTTCTCTCGCTCTTTCGCTGCGATGAAGCCGGCAAACAAAACATAAAGCATGACCGCTGCCAAGATGGCTCCGCATAGCTGCGCGAGGACATAGGGAAGCACTCGCGGCCAAGGATGCTTGCCCCAAACGGCAAAGGCCAAGGTGATCGCTGGGTTGATGTGCGCACCGCTGATCGCATCGACGGCAAAAATCGCCATCATGATCGCCAGCCCCCAGACCACCGCGACTTGCCACAGACCGGTTTGCGCCCCGAGCAGTACCGCCGTATGAACCACGCCACAGCCAAAGAAAACCAGGACAAAGGTCCCAAACGCTTCAGCGAGCATCACCTTGGAAAGGAGCGGTGCAACTGGTGCGGGAGGGGGCTCTGCCATCTAGCGGCCTGAGTGCGGTGAGTCAAGGTTAGGGGGCGTCAAAGTTCAGAGAGTCAAACGACAGGGAGTCGAACGACAATGAGACCACGTCCAGTGAGTCTCTCTACAATGGCAGGGAACGTCCATCCACCCGATTCATTTCAATCTAATGATCGTTAGAATGAAAAGCAAGTTGGGGCGGAGGTCCTGCTCTATCCGTTCCTATTTTTTCTTCCGTGAGCAAACATGAAGGATGCCCTGTCTGCAGAAGAATGCTCCAAACGACTCAAGGCGCTAGCCGATCCGGAGAGACTGCGTCTGATTGAGGCGCTGCTGGAGAGGCCGCAAAGCGTTTCTGACCTGGCGGCGTTGCTTGACAATGAAATGGGCAACATCTCGCACCATCTGAAGATCCTGCGCAATCAGGGGCTCGTGGTGACTCGACGCGAGGGGAAATCGATCATTTATTCGCTCTCGCCAAAGTTGTTTTCTCGGCGGGGTGGTGGCGTGGGTCGGATCGATTTTGGTTGCTGCCGAATCGATCTGTCGAACCCCCAAGAGTGAGCGAGTTTCATTCCTCGCAGGTTCGCTTGTGAGCAGCCGAGGTTTTGATTTCTCCGTGAGGCTCGTGATCCATGACCGCGCTCCGAGGCGTCGGTCTTTCGCTTTACCAAAGCCACTTACTGAGAGCGAAGCAATCCACAAGCTGATGCTCGCGGCTACTTGCTCTCGTTGCTTTGCGACGACCGATCACGCTCTCCATAGATTGGCGGTTTCCAGTCGGCGGGCAGTCGACCTTGCGGGCGAACCCCATGGGCATCGGCCGGAATCGGATGGTCCGCCGCTTTCTCGAGTGGCAGTTCGTCGGGCAGGTGTTTGATACGAAAGTCCTTGTACTGAATCTCCATGGGCGGTCCGACATGCACTTGAACGGCCAGCACCCCTTCCAAGACGCGCCCCTTTTCGTCGAGGTCAATCAGGTCGGCGGTCTTGTGTCCGTCGATCCAGTGTTGATGGTGATTGCCTTCCACGAGGACTCGGTAATCATGCCACTGATCGGGTTCGAATTCCTTGACCGGCATTTGTCCTACCACCCATGGTTGTCCTTCGGAATCGACGATCACCTTTTCACCTGTATGAGACAAGATCCGGCGTCCCTTCTCTTCGTAGAGCATCCCGTTGTAGTTTGAGTTGTTGGACACGACATCACACTGATAACCTGTCACAACGTCGAGACCGAGGTCCGGCCGGCTGATGCCCCGATACTGGATGCCGCTGTTGCCACCATCGGAGACCTTGACTTTGACCCGCAAATCAAAATTGCGAATGGTTGAGGGGGTCCAAGTGATGAAGCGGTTCATCTTCAGCGAGCCATCGGTCACGCCGGTTAGCGCGCCATCCTTGACGGACCAGTACTTCTTGTCGCCCGACCAATTCTGCAGCTTCTTGCCGTTGAATACCGAGACGAAGCCGTCGGCGTCGGGATTCGTCCCCACGGCCGCCGAAGCAACCGGGTAGGGCTCGGTCGACTCAGTAAAGGGTGTCTCCAGTGGTGAGAGCGGGCCGCCAAGCTCTTCGACCACACGTGAGGTTCGTTCACGCATTGCCTGCAGTGTTTTCGCATGCTCCGGGTCGTTGGCCAGATTGACCAGTTCATCGGGGTCATTCTTCAAGTCATGGAGAAATTCATAGTTGTCTTCATCAATGTATCGAGCGTACTTGAACTGCTCGTTGCGCACGCCCTCGAAGGCAGGGATGCGATTGCGAACCGCAAAATGCTCGTGAAAGGACTCAGTCCGCCAGTCTTTCGGCGGCGTTGCCGAGACGATTGGTTGTAGGCTGCGACCTTGGTAGCGTTCTGGAACTTCGATGCCGGCCCAATCGAGAAACGTCGCAGGCAGATCCAAATTGAGGGCGATTGCGGGGGTGACCTTGCCCTGTTCTTGCTTTGGAACTCGCGGATCCGCCACGATCAGCGGTACCCGCAGCGAATCATCGTAGTGAGACCACTTGCCCGCAAGGCCACGATTCCCCATGTAGTAGCCGTTGTCGGCGGAGTACACGATGATGGTGTTGTCGGCCAGGCCCGCTTCGTTCAAGGCCTCCAGGAAGCGACCGATCGAGTGGTCGATACCGCTGACCATTCGGTAATAAGCCCGCACGTTGGTCTGGTACTTATCGCTCGTGTTCCACCGCCAGAAGAATCGTTCGCGGCCGATGGTGGTGCGCAAGAAATCTGGGAGGCGCATCAAAGATCGTCGGGCTATCCAATCGCGGCGGCGCGATGACGATATCCTCGTACATGCCGTCGGTGGTTCTCGGCCATGGAAAATGTCCGATCCCCGGTCGGCGGTCTCCGTCCTCGGCGTGGCACGCATTGAACCAAAGGTTCAGGGCAAATGGTTTGTCTTTCGGTTGCGACTTGAGGAACTCGATACCGCGATCGACGATCAGCTCTGTTTCGTGCCGGAGACTCCCATCGGCTTGTGGCTTGTAGTATGGATTGCGGCCGATCGCTTCAAACTGATCAAAATGATCCTCCTTGCGATACCCCGGTGGCATTTTCGCGTGCCACTTCCCAAAGTAGCCAGTGCGATACCCGTTCGCACGTAGGATGTCCGAGTACAAGGTCGCGACCGCTTCGGCTCGCGCCAAATCCTGGCTTCCCGGAGTCCCGTACGTTCGTCCCGTCAGTCCACTCAAGATCGTCGTACGGCTGACCCAACAAATCGGGTGGCTGACAAAGGCGTTGGTGAAGCGTGTGCCGCGACGCGCCAACGAATCGATGTTCGGGGTCTGGACCACTTCGTTTCCATAGCATCCCAGCGTACTGGTCGTCTGATCGTCGGTGAAAAAGAAGACAATGTTCGGTCGCTCTTCCGCCACGCCCCGTCCGAACATCAGGGGCAATAGAATCGCGAAGTGGACTATTCTTTTCATACGGGCTGACCATCAAGGAACGAAGATGCCGGGAGGAATTGGCCGGAAACAAAACGACAGGACGCCGTCTCGCAATCCCATTAGGATAGACGTCCCCTTTGCCATTGTGGGGTCGCAGGACGCTGGCTCTTCCACTTTTCCAGCGAACAGATCGTGGTTTCTGGTATCCTGATTATAGGAAGGGTAGAGGGGCGCAATGATGCAGAGGCAATGAAACGATGAATCCACCTATCAATCGACGCGATTTTGGCATCCGTTCATCAACGGCCATTGGGGGTTTGGCGGCCAGTACGGCGATTGGCAGCACGATCATTGGCAGCACGATCATTGGCAGCCGTGCACTGTTGGCCCAAGATCGTAATCCCCAGGAAATGCGTTTGGTGCTACTTGGTCTCAACGCACTCGCACGCGCTCATCAGATGAACTATTTCAACGATGGTCATCGGGGTGCGGCGATGATTTCGGCTTACTTTTTGTGTGTCGATAACCATCTTGATGAAGAAGCGACGGCTCGCATCGTGGAGCTGTTTGATTTGAACTGGGCATCCTCCGAGCTGTGTCAGCCGTTTCCCGACGGTGATCCGGACCCCAACGGGATCGATAAGATCGGTGCCGCCTTGGTCGAGGGAGGTGACGTGCTTCGTCAAGTCGGGCACAACGCGATCTTTGCCATGCTGGCGATCAAGGGGTTTCGTATGATGCCGCAAGCCGCGACCCCCGAGCGGATCGACGGTGTCTGCAAGCTCATTCGTTCGTTCACTCCCTGGCGAGATGTCGAGCCAGACCCCGATGTCGACCCGCCACCCTTTACGGATCAAACGGCCGCTTCGCGATTCATCCTTGAAGAAGCGAGCTCAGCGATCGATCGCTTCGTCGGATTCGGGCAAGGCTTCTCAGGACACATGCTGACCTTTGGACAGTCGTTGGTCGAGTTGGCGGCGATGGGTGACGTCGAATGGGCCGAGAGTTGTCGAGTCGCATTTCGCAAATATGTCACCGTCACACGGCTGGGACCCGAACCTGGTGACCGGCGAATTGCCGATCACCAGCCCAGCAAGTTGCGACCCAAGGATGCGGAATACTGGCAACAGCGAGGTGACAAGGCGGTCGGGATCGGACACGTCTTCAAGTACCCTTATGGTTACTATGACCTGTTAGGTCGAGCGGACGACGTGGAATTGGCTCAGGCATTCGATGCCAAGGCCTATCACCTGTTTTGAGGCTTCTCGGAGTGCCTCGATCGAGAACGCCCTGACTCCCAAGGTCGCTCTCTCCAGGGGTGACTAGGTGAGATTGATCGCAGAGGAAGGTCTCACTTCGATTGACTTTGGAGACCGAGCATTCAAGATCGATCCCCTTTTGCTAAAGAGATCCCGCTCCAAACACGAGCGAGAGGCAGGTCACATGCACGAAAAATATCGAGCCCTTATCATGCGCATCGATGGTTTCGAACGATGCGCTGGCGATGCTAGCTGGACTGCGCCACTTTCAACGCGGTGGCATGCTTGAGTCTTCGCGTAGAGATAGGACAGGGTGATTTCAATCGTAACCCGATGCATCAGCGAGGCTTTAAACGTCACTCCTTTCCTCGCTTACGCTCTTTGAAGTTGCGTTTTTTTTCATAACCCGACGCGTCAGCGAGTCGATGTCAATATCGATGTTTCCTCGCTGACGCGTCGGGTTATGAAAATCCTCGTGCGGCAGTCAAAAACGCAACTTCAAGACTTACGCTTCGGGTTACCATTGGCCGCCAAAGTGGCGCCGTCCAGTTAGTAGCGCATCCCAATCACAGGCAGCGCAGGAGGACTCTTGAAGGGCAGATGAGTTTGCGGTGATCCAGGGGGCGCCGCTTGGGAGTGCGACGGCAGAGGACGTGAGCGAACGGTTGCCAGCGCTGCGCCATGACCGAGGAACCTGGAGAAAACCGGCTCGGTTTGATTCGCTAGGCGATGGTTGGACCGCCAGGGTAGATGAAGGAGAGTGCCAACGCGGCGATCATCATCAACACGAACAGAATGATGATCACGCTCAACACCGAGTAGATTTGGCGTAGGTTGTCCAAGGCTGTCATCAGGTGTGAGATGTCTTGTCCAGAGGTCGCCACGATCGCTTGGAATGCCTTGCCAGCCTTGAACATCAGGCTTCCCATCGACAGCGTGAAAACGAGGAACATGCCTTGCATGATACCTTGCGACCAATTCGCTTGGCTGAGGGAACTGGCCAACCCAAGGCCGAAGACGAGAGCAAGCAGGAGCGTGACGGCGCCTACAAATTGAAGGGTCTTGGCGAGCGTGAGAATGGTCTCGTTTTGTGTCGAATCAAACTCGTAGTTCCTTTCCGTTTCCATCTCTCGTCTCCCTTTTCACTCGGAAAGCCCGATTGTATCAGACATCGCTGATACCGGACTCTAGCAAAAACTGATCGAGGAACAATCGCATGAAGCGTTCACGATCTTCGGCCATCTCACGGGCGGGTGCGGTGTTCATCAGCGACTTGAGCCGGAACAACTTCTCGTGAAAGTGCCCCACGCCTGTCTTGGATACAGTCGGATCATCCGACCAAAAAGGCTGTTTGAATTCCGAGCCATACTCGATCGTTCGTACGATGCCGATTGCGCCGAGGGCATCCAGGCGATCGGCGTCCTGAACGACCCTGCCCTCGATCGAGAGGGTGTTGGGGTCAGCGTTCTTGCGAAACGAGATGCGGTCCACAATCTGGGCAACCTGTTCAATGACGTCGTTTGCCGCGCCAAGTTCACCAAGGATCTCACGAGAGAACTCGCCACTTCGTTCCATTCCGTCATGAAACTTTGCATCGCCCACGTCGTGCAGCAATGCGGCCAGTTCGATAACAAGGAGATCGCCACCTACTTGTGACTGAATCTGTCGTGCGAGTCGTCTCACTCTCAAGACATGATCCATCCCATGTCCTGCGTTCTGGCCCGCCATCCGCTGGCGAACGATACGTTCCGTTTGCTCGATCAGGCCCATACCGACGACTCATTCGAATTTGGATGCAGTTAAGTCAAGTTGATAGATCGTGCCCCCGTAGGAGATCAGTAGCAACTCGCCTTGATTGTCGATACCGAAGGACGCCACATCGCAGGGGGCCGTCCCCAAATCACGAACCTGAAGGTTGCCACTGGCTTCTTGCTTGAGTCCCCAGATGCGGCGCGTGTTGTAGTCCCCAAAGATGTAAACGCCGTAAAACGAAGAAGTAGGGCGCACCCGATAGACGTAACCACCAGTGACCGAGAAGCCAAGCCCATGTTCGTATGCGAAGAGTGGATCCGCGTAGTGTTCGCCCTCGCGCGAATACTCTTTGGAGAATGGGGAGAAGCCCTCACGAACATTCCAACCGTGATTCTCACCGCCGTGGACCAGCAGCACTTCTTCATACTTCGATTGTCCGACATCCCCGACCCACAGTTCACCCGTCAGCGGATCGAAGCTAAATCGCCACGGCTCACGAAATCCTGTCGCCCAGATTTCGGGCCGAATGTCAGGGTTCGATGCTTGCAGCGTCACGAAGGGATTGTCACGCGGGATCGCATAGGGTTTGCCGTTTTCCTGATGATCGACGTCGATACGTAGAAAGGAGCCGAGTAGGCTTTCTTTGCTCTGCGCGTATCCGTTGGGGTCCTTTTGTGGGCCTCCATCGCCGAAGCCAGCGTACAGCATTCCATCGGGGCCGAAGCCAATGCAGCCACCATTGTGATTGGCTGCCGGTTGCTCCACTTCGATGAGGCGGATCGATCGCTGGCCGCTATCCCGAAGGCCGTCGGGCGTTGCCTTCCGTTCGACGATGGTGGTCATCACGGTCCCCTCCTCGCGAACCTCATGCTCAAGGAAGTAGCGTCGGTTGGACTTGAATTCAGGATGAAATGCGATCGCGGTGAGACCTTGATCGCCACCAAAGTGGATCTCGTCTCCCAGGTCAGCGAACAATTCCTTGTGCGGGGGCTTAGCATTACGATCGAATCTCCAGATCCGAGCAGTCTGATGCTCCAGGATGATCAATTCGTCTTCATCGCCAGGGAAGGGAGAGCACCAGACCGGGTTCTCAAACTTGATCTCCGGCGGGTGAATCGGGGTGAAAGCGATGGGCGTTGCGAGGTGGGGGATTGGGATCGTACGACCACCGGCCGCCAATCCATTCTTGACACCAAAGCGAAGCGTCTGAAGATAGGCGATCAAGTCGGCGAATTCGTCTTGAGTGATTGAGGTCGCGCAACCAACGGGCATCAAAGAGACATCCGAGTGAACGACCTGGTCAATCTTCTTCCGTGAGACGTTGACCCGTTCGCCCTGCAGGTTTTGAATTCGAACCACCTCCTTGTTCGCCTTCTCGATCCGTCCCGTGAGGATCTTGCCATCCTCCAGGAGCAACCTTGTTTGACCGTAGCCCTGCTTGATCGATGCGCTCGGCTGCAACAGGTGTATGATCAGCTCTTCCCGATTGTACTTCTCTCCGATCCCGTCCAAGTTGGGGCCCGACTTCTCCATCCCCGAAATGCGATGACAATTTGTGCATTGAGCATTCTTGTTTTGTTCGAAAACGATTTGACCGGCCTTCGCGTCGCCGGCGTGCGTCATTGCAAACTGTCGGTAGAGTTCCAACTGCTTCGCATCCACGGGCGCCTCTGCGTCGAGCAGTTCCTCACCCAGGAGGGAGTGCGCAGCGCCCATGCCAAGCAGAACCGCTGCAAAGAGTCTCGTGAATTTGCTGTTGATCATCGAATCAATCCTCAAGAATGCCATGGCGTTTCGAGCAATGTATCATGAATGAAGTTGCATCACGTCACCAGTTGTGTGCCTCAAGCCGTCTCCATGTTTCATGGGAACCCTCAAGGCGGAGCCCTACCGTAGGCGAGTCTCTCCGAGACTCGTGCAAAACGCAGCGAAGCTGCTGATGTCCGCCTTGGAAATGCGGACCTACGGCAGGCAGCGAAGCTGCTGGTGTCCGCCTTGGAAATGCGGACCCACGGCAGGGCACTGATCTTGTTGGGGTATCTCCGCGATGAATCGCGGTCTCGGAAAGTCCGCCCGGCGCTAGCGTGGTGATGTCGAGCTAACCTGCTGGCTGACGTGGTTTGATTCCGCCGAAGGCTGCGAAGCAGGAGTGCTTGTGGAGCACGTCGACATCCGAGAACCCCACTCTTCGCAGCAACTCGAGTTGATAGGTGAGAGTTCGCGGTGAGTCTTCCTTGCCAATGTATTCAAAGACTCGGTCTCGATATGCTTCCCCACCAAGGTCGACAAGGTAGTCGCCATAGCGTGCCCACATCAGGTTCTGCACGCCGATCGCCTCGTGGGAGAAGAGGTCGGTGATCCAAATGCTGCCACCAGGTGCGAGGAGTCGAAAGAGCTTTTGGAAGACTGTCTCCCAGTCATCGTTCTCTCGGAGGTGATGCAAGACCGCGGCAGCGAGAATGATATCGAACGAGGGCTCTGGGAGCTTGGCTTCACGAAGATCGACTTGCCACGTTCGAATCTCGATGGCACCGATGTTCCGGACCCGCTGTTGGGCTCGATCGAGCATTGGCTTGCTGAGATCAAGCAGATCGACTTGAAAATCCCGCCCCAGCTCTTGACGCAGTTTGATCGTGTGTTGCCGGCACCGCAACCAAGGTCCAGCACGCGGCCTATCGGTGACGTCGATGCAATCGCTGGCTGCGTGATCAATCTTCTTCGACCCCTTTTCCAGCTCCGGCTATTCGGGGAGATAGTTCAGGGTGTAGTAGGCTTCCTTGTGCAGCAAGGGAAGTCCATCCGCCGAACGTACGCCATCGGAGTGCAATTCGTGCACGTGTCCTTCCTGCAGGCCATCGATGTAGAGCCTGACACTCTTGCCGTCCGGCCCGGCAACGGCGCTGGTGATCTTCGGTTCGGTCGCATCCACTTCTGGGCTGCCGTAGGAGGACTGGTAGATGTAGGTGTAGGTGGTGAGTCTGTACGAGTCGGTGCTCTCGACGCTCGCAGAGTCAACGCTGTGTGTGAAAGTCAGTTCAAAACCGTCGGGCTTCGCTCTCATTTCATGAATTTCGAAGGGGACCTTTCCCGCCCAATCGACTCGCTCTACGGCGAACGGTTTTCGACCTCTCGATCCCCAGCCCCGATTGGTCCCACCCACGAACAACTTTCCATTCTCAGTCATTTCCAGACCAAGTGAGCCGCTGCCGAAGCCCTGCAAGAATGGAAAGCAAACGCCCTGGTAGTGCCCCTTGATCTTTTCAAGGTAGCATCGCATGACCGTGCTATCGGACTGATCGGTGACAAACATTTGGTTCGCGAATGGTCCGAACTTGCCATCGGTCGTATCGCAAGTGATACCGGCGGCCGATTTACCCATCTTGTTGTACGGAAACAGGATGGCGGCCGGCTCATAGAGAGGGAGCCGTTTGGCTTCTGTCATGAAGCGACTTCCGCTCTCTGGTTCTTCTGGCCGCGGGCCGATGAAGGGCTCGGCGAGCTTGTACCACTCGAAGCCGCCAGGGTGCCCCAGAAACTTTCCTTCGGACAGGTGCTTCAATCCGCAAGTGCCATTCCAAGGGCCCTGGTTATCGGTGTAGAAGATTTCGCCGAGATGATTCGCGCCGATACCTCCCGGCGAGCGAATCCCACTGCACGTTGGAATCATCTCGCCATCGGGAGTGACACGCACGCACCAGCCCCGATAGGGGACGTTGCTGCTGAACGATCCGGTCAAACAGAGCACAACCCAAATGTCGCCGTTGCGATCGAACTTGGAGCCGAACGCATACTCGTGATAGTCGCCCGAGATTTCCCAGCCATCATTGACGACTTCAAATTCATCCGCCTCCCCGTCCCCATCGGTGTCTCGCATGCGGGTGACGTCGGACCGCTGCGTCGTGTAGAGCCAGCCGTCACGTTCGGCAAGTGTCAACGGTTCGTGCAATCCATGAGCAAATCGCTGGAACTGTGAAGGACTGACATGCTCTGCAAATGGATCCTGAATCATCCAGATCTCGCCACGTCGTGAACAGACTGCCATCTTGCCGTCGGGCATCAACTGAAAGCCGCTCGCCTCCAACACCACACCCTCGGGGATCTCGAACGTGGTGATCGGGTAGTAGTCGGATTCAGTCGGAAGCTGCTGTGCGAACGATGGGGCGGTCGCAAGACTGGTGAGCAGCAGGCAGGTGTGGAGCAGACGCATGTTCAAGACGATGAAGTGGGGGCAGTTGGAGCTAGGATGACTTGTTCGGATTGGACAATTCGATTCGAGCACTTGCCAGAAACGTCAATGGTTCGGTGGATCAGCAGCCTACCAAACGATCTCTTGTGTGATGGTTGTGGGGCCATCGATTGGCATCAGGACTTCCGAGGCGCCCTGCTGCTCTCGCGTGATCGCTGGGCCGCCTGTCGATTGAACACGAACCTTCACGGCTCCGTCGATGGAGTACCAGCCGTCGTCAGTCGCGTTGACATTCCCGGAAGCGGCTCGGAAGTAGAGCTGGCCATGGGTGGCTTGGTCACTGTCCGCTCTTCCATCGTCTGGTGTGATGGTGATTTCGCGACGAAATGTGCCCGCATACTCACCCTTCACCGGAATCGGTTTGTCTTCGACCGTTGCGTTCGGTGTGCGGTAACGAAAGGTGGGGCGGCCTTCTGAGTCGGTTCGGTAGCCGAGAAACCGATAGCCAAGTTGTCGCGGCGGCTCCGTCGGCCACGGACTTCCGGGCTCTTGGAGCAAGGCGATCGGAGAAGTCGCCTCCAGGGCAACGGGGTTTCCGCCCAGCGGGGATTGATTCCCTTGACCGCGGCCGATCCAGTGCTTGCTGGCGTCGACGAATCGATCCTGCCAGATCAGCGCAAGACTCATCTGATTGGCATCCCAGCACAGATTTGCTTTTTCCGGATAACCCACCGCGATCCCACGAGGTGAAACACCCTCGATGAAATTCCGGTAGATCACTGGCTTGGTTTCTGGCTTGAGTTCGATCATGCCACCGGTGATCCCTTCCGGGACGCCTCCCTTGGTTCCCTTGGCGAGATAGGCCCACATGGCGCTGATCTGCTTTCCTGCATCGCCGTCATAGATGTGGGTCACCGTGCTCTTGCCTTCTGGATAACCACTGGGCATCCGGGTCCCCGGTCGGTAACGCTGAGGATTGGGCAGGTAGCGATGGAACCAGTCTTCACGAATTCGACTGGCCATCGTGTCGAGGGCGATTGCCTGGATACCGGTCGAGCGGAACTCTCCGTAGGTATGACAGCTGACGCAGCCCAGGCCGTTGGCGCCGACCATCTTGCGGCCAAGGGCAACTTGACGCGTTGCCGGTTCGTCGCTCGTTGGAATGACCGCTTCCGTTCGTGAATCGGTTGATGCAAAGATCTCGGCAAGATGGTCCGAATGGATCTCGCCGAAGCCGGGCATGTAAGTCTGCATGTAGGGTCGGCTCTTGTCCCCAACACTGACGACATGCTTGATCCAGTCTTTCTGAAGTTTGTCGCCGACGCCGTCCAAGGGTGGGGGTAAACGGCCTTCATCACCCATTTCAGGGATCGTGCTGACAAAGGACGCATTGCGATCCAGTTCCGGCCCGCCGATCCCATCGCGAACGTGACAGGCATAGCAGTTCAGCGATTTCATCGTGTGCATGAGCCGTTCGGCGTCACCTTGAGGCGCCGAGAGTTGGTTGGACTCGATGGCAGCGGCAATGGCGTCGCGTTGGGTCCCGGTCAGATCATAGTTGGGCACTGCCGCGGCGCGGAATGCATTCAAGCAGCCCATGGAAGGTTTGCAGTCTGCCAGTGCGGGGGCGATTTGCGATCCCTCGATGGGCTTGCCGCCTTCGTCTCGGACGTGACACGATGCGCATCCCAAATCGAGGAACAATTGTCGGCCCTGCTTGACCTTGGTTGGGTCGTAGACGAAAGCGTTGAGATCGACTTCCCATGGCGATTCTGTCGACGGGTCAGGTGACGCGCCGGGGTGGAGCACCAGAGCCCGATCGATCGGGCCGGCGTCGATACCGGGTCCGGCCCAATCGAGGCGCAATTCTTCACCGCCGCTCTTATCGAACCAGTCGACACGGATTGAGTGAGAGCCCGCCGCCAGCGTTACGCTGTTCTCGGCCGATTCCACTGGATGAACGCCATCATTGTCGACGATCCTCTTGCCATCGATGTAGAGCCGGCTTCCGTCGTCGGATGACAACCGAAAGGTGTACTTGCCTGTCTTCGCGATCGGTAGAAAACCGTCAAACCGAATCACCACGCTCTCGTCTCGCCCGGCGACACCGATATCGAGTCCGCGGGAGACTCCCGCTTTGTCCGGCTTGAGCTCGTCGAGATTTGGCAATTGATCCACCGTCATGAAGTAAGCCGAGAATCGTAGGTTCGGCTCCTTCGGCATCTCACGCTGGTCACCAAAGCTTGCCGTTTCATCACCGGTGAGGTACTGCGCGAGATGACGCCAGTTGTCGCCGCCTAAGTCGATTTTTGGCATCCGGCCCGACGGACGCACTGCAAGGGGATCCTTGAGGAATTGCTCAAGGCTAACTCGTGTGTACTTCTCACCGAGATCGGCCAGTGGAACAGAGGTCGATGCAGCGTTGGCGCGGCCATCTCGGGGTGCATGACAGGCCACGCAACCTGATTGATGAAAGAGACGTTCCCCCTCGCGGGAGTCACCACTTTTTCCACCCACTTTGATCGAGTCCGGTCCAACCAAGAAGTTGGTAATCGCGACGGCCACCTCTCGACGCTGTTGCAAGGTCATCTCTCCCATCAAATCGGGCATCGTGGTTCCCGGCTTGACGGCATGTGGGTTCGCGATGAAGTCAATCATCCACTCGGGCCGCAGTCGCTCGCCGACCTGATTCAAAATGGGCGCTTGCTTGGTTGGGATCGAAGTGCTCAGGTCCGATCCAGAGTGATGACACGCGACGCAATTCAGTTCGCCGATCAGCAACTGACCGCCGCTCACCAGGTCGGTGGCGTTGCTGTGAAATCGCTCGAAGCCAGGAACGATCGGACGCCGCGCTTCGGCGTCGATGTCGCGAGGTCGTACCCAGATGTTGCGAAAGCGAACCGGGTTGCCATGATTTTGAAGGTAGATTGGGCCATCCTCTGGGCCCTCCTTGTTCGGCGCCGCGGTGGTGGTCTTGGGAAGCTCGACATCACGATGCACCACCACGCCGTTGAGCTTCACTGTGATCCTGGCGTTGGCCGTCTTGCTGCCGTCGGAATCATAGCGAGCCGCAGTGAAATCGATGTCGTAGGTCTGCCACTGCATCGGTGGCAAGCACATGTTCACATCGGGATCGCGGATCGAATAAAGGCCGCCCGCTTCGTTGTTCTTGCCCTCGAGCCCGAACGAGTCGAGCACCTGCGTCTCGTAGCGGGCCTGATGGTAGAGCCCACTGTTGCCTCGTTTTTGTCCGCGAGCAGCCGGCATGAAGGGGAGCCGAAACTCCAAGTGCATCGAGTAATCCCCAAAGGTATCGATGCTCGTGCATCCTTCCATCAACAAGCCATCCGAAGTGATTCGCGCACCCGGCTGCCAATGCTGTTCGAGTGACTCTTTGCTGCCGTCAAAGAGCACGACCGCACCCTCCGGCGGCTGGACGCCAAGGGTAGGACTCTTACGCTCAACCCGCTCGAACCGTTTTAGCATCGATTCAAGCTGATCGGCATCGACTTCCAGGGTCTGCTTGTCTTTGCCATTCCAACCGGCCCCGGGCAAACCGCCGGTGTAGATGACGACGTTGAAACCGCCCTCACCCATCGCGATCGCCTGCAGGCCGCGGGCGGCGTCGGCGTACTCGCCCTGCAAGAGGAAGTCGGGGTCGTTTTGGGCCTGCTCGGGCGTCTCGAAGACTTGACCGTGCGCCACGGTCGCGAGGGTCAACGCAGCGATCAAGAGAAGGAATGCGGGGCGGATGATCATTGTCGGCTTGGGGTGGGAAAGATCGAACATCATGCGATCCGATGCGTGGTGTCATCAATCGGCAACAGTTTACTTGAAGCACGCAGCCCCGAAGCGGCCGCAACGCAGGGATCGCGCAGACAAGTAAATGGGGACAGGCCAAGTACCGTAGGCGAGTCTCTCCGAGACTCGTGCAAAACGCAGCGAAGCTGCAGTTATCCGCCTTGGAAATGTGGACCTACGGTAGGCAGCGAAGCTGTGGGTATCTGCCTTGGAAAAGCGAACGACTTTACGCACCCGTTCTTCGCGGCCTCACCCGCATCGGATCTCGGTCCGCCAGATCACTGGTTGCGCTTCCGCGGCGCGAAAATCCTCCCCAGTGGCGCGGATTGCCTCATTGACATATCGTAACCTGGCGATATATTGACATTTTAGTGAAAGCGAGCGGATGACTGCCTGGTTTTGGTCGTCGGTGACGCGCGGCGGGTTGCCAATGGTCCGAATCTTGCTGCTTGTTATTGGCATCATCGTCCCCGCTCATCATTGGTGATTTATTTATCGAAATTTTGCGAGGTGTCGAGGTTTTGAGGTTTTGTGCGCCGCCGCGAACCTGTGCATCGCGCTGTGCGAAAACGTCACATTGATTTGGTGGTTCCTTTCTCCGTCGTGGTGAGCACGGATCGTTTTCATTGTTCGTGTTCCAGTGAATGCTGGTTGGAAAGATCGTTCCGGTGATGGTCATGCTGCCAGGTACGATTCTGATTGGGTTGACGCTGGGCATGCTCGGTTCGGGTGGTTCTGCCAGCGAGGTGTTGATCGCCGAGTCGATGGCGATCGTCAGTTTGATTTCCATGTTGGCTCCGCACACTGAATCACATGTTCGTCTCTCACGAAATCCCATCTCACATAGGTCAATGCAATGAAAGAATTGATATTCATGCTCGCCATCCTGGCGGGTTGGTTCGTGCTCAATGCATGGGTACTTCCAAAGTTCGGTGTCTCGACGTGACTGAGCGGTTCTTGTGCGGTGGATCCGCACTCCGACCCCAAACCGTCCTACGATGCCAATCCGAATCAACAAGAGGGCGAGGTGGAAAGCCATTCCACCGAGCCGACATCTGAGTTGCCTGCCGGCCCGCAGTCAGCCATCAACAGTCCTTCACCCAAGGGAGAAACGAAATGAAGTTATTAGCGAGAGGGGGCGTCTGTTCCCTGATGATCATCTGCCTTGTTGCCACAGCCGTGGCGCAAAACGGTCCTGGTCGTGGAAGAGGACCCGGGTTCGGTCGAGGTCCCGGTTTTGGCCGGGGGCCCGGTGGACCAGGTCACGGTGGACCAGGTCAGGGCGGACCAGGTCAGGGTGGACCAGGTCAGGGCGACACGGGGCGGGCGGTCCGGCCCATGGCCAGGATGATCGGCACGAGGAGGACCACGAGGTCTTTCAGTTCTTGCTCTCCAATCACGAAAAGATCAGTCGCAAGGTAAAGGAATTGCCGGATGGTGTCGAAACGCTGACCGAATCCGATGATCCGGAAATCGCAGACAAGATCAAGGAGCACGTGCTGTGGATGGAGTATCGAATCAAGGAAACGAATCCGATTCGTATGCGGGACCCACTGTTCCGTGAGCTGTTTCAGCACACCGACAAGATCGCGATGAAGCACGAAGACACGGAGAAGGGGGTCCGAGTGACCGAGACCTCCAGTGATCCCTATGTCGCGAAACTGATCAAGGCGCACGCTCAGGTGGTTTCGGGCTTTGTTGCCCGTGGTTTCGCCGAAGCGATGAAAAACCACGCGGTTCCGGGTAAGGATGAGAATCCGGTAAGTGCTGCGGTCACGCCAGCGATCAAAGACTACGGCAAGGTGGTTCGGCTTCCCGATGCCAGCCAACAACCTCGCAGCGGCGCAAAGCTTTGTGTCGATGTGACCCGAGGCGGCGATGTGGCCAAACTCAATCCTGCGATCGAACAAGTGGCCAAGTACGTCAACCTTTACGAAGCTGCCGGGAAAGAGCCTGCTGATGCCCAGTTTGCAATCGTGTTGCACGGCGACGCGACGCTTGCGATCCTTGATGACGACGCCTACGCCAAACGCTTCGGTACGGAAGGCAATCCCAATCTTGACTGTCTTCATCAGCTACATGAAGCGGGCGTGGAAATCTATGTATGTGGGCAAAGCCTGATGAAGGAAGGGGCCAAGCTCGAGGAGGTGGTGGTGTTTGCCGACCCTGCCGTTTCAGCGCTGACCGCGATCGTCAATTTACAGGCGGACGGGTACGCCTACGTCCCGCTGGGCAAGTAGACGCATGGTAACGATTCGAATGATCGACAGCAGAGCTCCCATGTTGGAGTCCTGTCGGGCAGTAGAAGAAGTAAAATTCGGGTTACGACACTCGGAGAACTCGACAAGAATGACGCTGTCGAGCTAACGCTTGACGGAGAAGTATCTTGATCAGAAATGAACGGAGTCGTCGAGCGTGTTTTGCGGTCCTTGCGCTTGCGATGAGTGCACTCATCACGGCAGACGCGAACGCTCAATTGGGCTCGCTGCTCGGCAGTCAGGGTAGCGTACCTGAGGTCAGTATCGAGCAACTTCGGCAGTTGAAGTTGGAGCAAGCGAACGTATGAAGCGAATCGAGACACAAGAACGGGAGGACTTGACGTGGAAGCAATCCTGACACAACCGTGGTCTTGGTGGCTATCGGGAATCTTGATAGGACTCACGGTGCCGTTGCTCTACTTCTTGGCAGGCAAGGCCTTTGGGATTTCAACCAGCCTTCAAGAGATCGGAGCCGTCTGTGCCCCCAATAGCAAGCTGGAGTACCTGAGCAGGTTCGACCGCAAGGCCAATGCTTGGACGATTGTTTTTGCTGTGGGGATCGGATTGGGCTCCTTCGTTGCCACACGATTCATGATGTCCGAGCCGGTGTCGTTCCTGCCCGATTCGTTCGCAAGCGTGTCCGGTGCGATCAAGTTGCTGATAGGCGGTTTCTTGATCGGCTTTGGGACTCGCTATGCGGGCGGTTGCACATCGGGGCACTCGATCACGGGGATCGCCAATCTGAATTGGCCCAGCCTTGTCGCGACCATCTTTTTCTTCGTGGGCGGGCTAGCCGTCACCTGGGGTGCGGTTGCATTGGGCATGGCAACTTTGGATGCGGCAACCTTGGATGCGGCGACTTTGGACGCGGCAACATTCGATCTTGGACAATTCATCTTCTAGAGGAGATCGAGATGGCATCGGCAGAATTGAACGCTGCAAAGGAAGATCAGCCTACCCCGAAGGCAAAAGCGGGAGGCATGACTGTGCTGGGTTACGCCAGCGTCTTGATGATTGGAGCCTATCTCGGCATTCTCTTTACGAAATCCGAGGTGGCACGCTGGGAACGGATCCATGACATGTTCCTGTTCCGAGAGGCCCGCATGTACCTGATCATCAGTGTCGCGATTGTCGTTGCGATGGTCTCGATGTTGTTGATCAAGCGTTTTGAAGTGAACACGGTCGCGGGCAAGCCAATCAAGTACGAGCCCAAGCCTTTTCATAAGGGCGTGATTCTTGGTGGGATGCTGTTTGGAGCCGGCTGGGCAATCACCGGAGCCTGTCCTGGTCCCATTTACGCTCAAATTGGCGGTGGACAGTGGATGGCACTCTTCACACTTGCTGGCGCGATACTAGGGATGTTCGCGTATGCGGCGCTCAAGCCAAAGTTGCCGCACTAGGATCTTCATAACCCGACGCGTAAGCGAGTCGATGTCAATGTCGAAGTTTCCTCGCTGACGCGTCGGGTTATGAAAGGAACGCAACTTCCTCGCTGACGCTTCGGGTTACGATTGGCCGCCAAAGTGGCGCAGTCCAGCTGATTCATCGCGACGCGTCGATCATGATGGCCCAAAATCGTCGCCGTCAGTAGACTTCGGGGACGAAATTGCGCGCGGCGAGTGCCGCCTCGTCATCGTACTTGTGTGTCTTGTCACGATCGGGAATCTGGACTTTCTCGTGCGGCACGTCCTGGTAAGGAATGGTGTTGAGCAGATGGTGGATGCAGTTCAGCCTTGCACGGCGCTTGTCATCCGACTTGACGATATGCCATGGAGCGAACTCCGTATCGGAAGCGGCGAACATGGCGTCTCTTGCGATCGAGTACTCGTACCATAACCTGACGGACTCCAGATCGGTTGGGCTAAGCTTCCACTGACGAAGGGGGTCCTGGATGCGAGCGTGGAAACGTCGCGCCTGCTCACCGGCGCTGACCGAGAGCCAGTACTTGACGAGGTGAATGCCATCATCGACCAGGGCTTGCTCGAATCGGTCACAGGAACGGAGGAACTTCTCGTGCTGTCTTGTATCACAGAAACCGAGCACCTTTTCCACACCGGCACGGTTGTACCAACTTCGATCGAACAGAGCGATTTCTCCTGCGGCCGGTAAGTGGGCGATGTAACGCTGCAGGTAGAGCTGCGACTTCTCTCGATCGCTGGGTGCCGGAAGGGCGACGACGCGGAACACACGGGGGCTGACTCGTTCGGTGATACGTTTGATCACGCCTCCTTTACCGGCAGCATCACGTCCTTCGAAAACGACCACGATGCGAGCGCCCGTCTGTTTCACCCAGGCTTGCAGCTTGACCAGTTCGATCTGCAGTTTCTCTAGTTCCTTCTCGTAGTCCTTCCTCTTGAGCTTGCTCTTGTGGTCTTGTTGAGAGTCTTCGGGACTCTGTTCTGACTTGCGTTTCTTGTTCTTGTTTTTCGACATGAGCGTTGGTCGGAAGCATTGCAAAGGGGACAAGGTGAGTCTCTTGGGACGAGCCACGTTTGATTGATCTTCAGTATGCATCGAGCACGCTCTGGTTGGAAGTTGCGTCTACCTCCCGCTGAGCAGTTGTTCCGTTTCTTTCCGGAGCAGCTCCAGCGTCAAACGTCGATTGAGTGGCGGGCTGGACGCCAGCTCGGTCTCGGCAATCTGGTTGGCGATTTCCAAATGCTCCCTCGCCTCCTTTGGATTTGCCAGATGGTACAACGTCATCGCCAGATGGTAGTGGGCATAGGCATTGGAGTTCCTGGCGTCCCCCTGCGAGCTCAGCGCTCGTTCGAGGAATGTCTTCGCCTCTTGGTAACGCTGGGCACGCATCATCGCGGCCCCCATTCCGTTCAGGAACTGCTGGTCGTCAGGCTGTTGACGGATCGCCCGTTCGGCCAAGACGATCGCGATCGCAGTTTCCTGTTCGGAAACTGGAGCAAGGGTCGCCGTCCACGCAGCAAAGAAAGCGTCGAGTGGGTCCTCTTCGTCCGACGCGGCTGTCAGGTAGCGGCCAACGGTTTCCCGATAGTCATCCAGGTTGCCCGTGAAAAGTTGGACCAGTGCGACGTGATAAAGCGTTCTTGGAAGCGCTTGTTCCCTTTGACTCAGTGGTTTCGCGATCTGTTGTGCACGATTCAAGTCTTCCGAACCCAGTGCGAGAAAGAACTCGTCGATCAATTTCGAAGTCAGACGATTCTGGAAATGATCCGACTTGGCAATTGCCATTCCACCGCGAGCATTCCAGATCCGAATTCTGCCTTCCGATCGTTCGCTAGCGGCGAGCAGTGTGCCGTCGGGTGACCACGCCACCTGATCGAGTCCCTTGGCCGACGGAAGGCTCAGCAACAGGTCTCCGCTGGTGCTGTCCCAGATCTTGACGGTCTGGTCACTGCTTGACGACGCGATTCGTGTACCGTCCGGGTGCCAGTCTAGCGATTGGATGGCGGCCAGATGGTGCTTTTGGGTGAACAGCTTCCAATGATTCTTCGCATCGAAGAGATCGCAAATCCCATCATCGGATCCGGCAACGATGCGGGTACTGTCAGGGCTCCACGCCATCGCGCCCCCCAGCACACGATTCTTGCCAACCGACACCCGGGCATTCAGCTCGCCTGTTTCCGCCGCCAATAGATAGAGCCAGCCTGCCCAGGCCTGAGTGCCGTCATCGGAGTCGATCCCACCTCCGACGATGGCGATCGTGGAACCATCGGGTGACCAGCGAATCTCTTTCGTCAACACGAACCGCCCTTGCCCCAACGGAAAGCGTTTCCCGTCCTCGAGATTTGCTGCGAATGCTCTGGCACGGGTCGTTTTGAACTGGATCGCCAGCGACGTCAAGTCATGCTTGATGTCGAGGATGGGACCGGCGATCTGCCCTTGGTGATTGATCGTGAACTCGGCGATTCGATTCATGGGATCCAGGGTGAGCACTTCGATTGATTTCTCCCCTTCCACCGTTGCGATACGAGTGAACAGACTCGAATTCTTCAAGGACCACTCCGAGTCTCGTGCGGGCAATTCGATCGTCCGTACAATGCTGCCTGAAAAAGGGTCACGATCAATGACGGTCGTCGGACCAGAGAGGCTGCGGATCAAGTTGTCTTCGGTCCAAGCAAAGGTGCTCGGTGCCGGCGTCAGGAATGTGTTCGTCGCGTTTTCTATGGACCAGATGTTGACGATCCCGTCGTATCCGGTCGAGGCCAAAGCCTTTGAGTCAGGTCTCCACGTGATGTCGGTGACGATGCCCGAATGCCCCACGAAGGTTTCTCGTAGTGTCCAGTCTTCGGTGCTCCAGATCTTCACGGCGCCGTCGCCACCCGCCGACGCCATCAAGCTGTTGTCGGGGCTTGGCTGCAAACGCATGACTTTGGCGAAGTGGGCTTGTATTCGTTGCTCGATCTCCAAAGTTTCCTCATGGAGGATCAGGATATCGCCACTGTAGGTCCCGCAGGCGAGTGTCTTGCCAGCGGGATTCCATGTGATCGTATTGGCACCGGGAATCTCAGCCTGTTTGATGACCTCCAGCGTTTCTCCGTCGTGAATGGAACAGAAACCGGCGTAGACGACGGCAATGCGAGTGTTGTCGGGGCTCCACTCCGTCGCTTCGATGTTCTTGGGAACCGCGGTTCGGGATTGCAGTGTCCACTTGTCGGTTTCCTTCTTCCAGATCATCAGGTTGTTCTTGTCGTACTCCGAGTCTGGATCGCTGGTCATCGTGCCCACGACCAAGCGATCTCCTGCCTGATTCCAGTCAACCTCCCACACGGACTCGGTGTTCCCAGTCAATTCCTGGATCTTGCCAGTTCGGTTGTCCCTCACTCGCAAGAGGGATTCGTCCGAGGCGCTTCCCCAGGCAAGTTCCGTGCTGTCGGGCGACCAATCGGCACAGCAAAGAATCGTGTGTCCCTCATGAAACTTGGCGAGACGGTCACCGGTTTCGGCGTTCCAGATGCAGGCGGATCCATCATACGAGGCGGTGGCAATCTGTTTGCCATCGGGACTCCAGTCGATCTCTGCCACGTTGGTCGAATGGGCTACCCAGCTCAACAAGCTTTGATTGGATTGATCCAGTAGGTAGTACCATTCCCAGGAACGGTAATCCCGCTTGCCATCGGCGGGATACTGTCGTAGCAGGTAGTCTTGCGCTTCGGCATCGGTGCCACCTTCGACGTACGAGGCTGCCAGTCGAGTGTCGGCGGAATACAGGCGCTCGCTCAGCCTGAACTCGCTGAGCCGATTCACGCTCCTGTGCTTTTTCTGCTTTATCGGTCGCCCGCTCTGCTTTTTGCGCCAAGGCGGTCGCAATGGCTGCCTGATCTTCGGCTTCGGCTTTGGCAGGCGCGCTTGTTGTGCCGCGACTCCGGCTTTGCTCGCGTACCACAAGCTGGCAGCGGTTCCCAGGATCATCGCGGTCAAGAGGAGAGCGGCGGTGGTCAACAGTCCCCGGTTGCGAAACGAGAACTTCTTCAAGCGATAGCTGATGCTGTGAGGACTTGCCTCGACCGGTTCGCCGTTGAGATGGCGTTGGATATCTCGAGCAAAGGCATTGGCGGTTTCGTATCGACGGTTCCGATCCTTCTCGAGCGCCTTCATGGTGATCCAGTCCAACTCGCCGCGCAAGTTGCTGACCAGCTTTTGTGGTTCTCCAATGCGACGAAGAGTATCGGTGGTGGAGCCTGATGCCACCAGCGTGCTGATGCGATTGCTTGGCAGCGGCGGGTCTTTCTCCTGGATCATTCGCCGCATGCCGTCGAATCCAGCCTGGGATAGTTTCTCCTTGTCAAAAGGAGTGGTGCTTGTAAGCAATTGATAAAGCAGAACACCGAGGGAGTAGATGTCGCTACGAGTATCGACGTCGAGGCTGCTCATCAATGTCTGCTCGGGGCTCATGTAGAGTGGCGTCCCCACCATTTGCGCCAAACTGTGTGAACAGCGTCTTTTCAGTCAGTTCCTGATTGAGCGCCTTGGCGACACCAAAGTCGATGACCTTCACCAAGGGTTCGCCATCATTGACCGTCACCATTACGTTGGATGGCTTTAGATCTCGATGGATGATCCCTTTGTGGTGCGCGTGCTGGACTGCTTTGCAGACATCCACGAATAGTTCCAAGCGTTGACGCACATCGAGCCGTTGACTTTCGCAGTACCTGTCGATGGGAACACCTCGAACCAACTCCATCACGAAGTAGGGGCTGCCTTCTTCGGTCGTCCCGCCATCGAGCACACGGGCGATGTTGGGATGATCCATCATCGCCAGAGCCTGGCGTTCCGCTTCGAACCTGGCAATCACATCTCGGGAGCTCATTCCTTTCTTGATCAGCTTCAGCGCGACCCGTCGTTTGACGGGCTGAGACTGCTGGGCCATGTAGACCGCTCCCATTCCACCTTCACCAATTTGCTCGAGCAATTTGTAGTGCCCGATGATGGGCCGCTTGGAGATATCGATGCCCGACTCTCCCTGCGTGAAGTCGAGTTCGGTGCCACGTGCGGGCGCAGATTCAGCGGTAGCGGCTGTCTGCGCCAACGCGTCCGGTGAGCCGAACGCCGCCTCTCGGCTTCCCATGCAACCGTCTTGCAACTGCCCGTCGCTTTCCCGTTTGCGAGCGTTCAGCAGTTCCAAGACCTTCGCTCGCAACCTATCGTCGTTACCACAGGCGGAAGCGACATATTCGAGGCGGCTTGCGGAGTCTTCCAACTCCATGGCAGAGAAAAAGATTGCATCGGGTGAGTGTTTCGGAGTGCTCATCGATTCTTCTCCGGAGGGAGCAGGGCGTTACGTAGCTGGGCATCGCCACTTTCAAGCTTGCCGATCGTGATTTGCGGCGATCGATCAGCCAGGTCCGTTTCTTGTAGCCGAGTCTCTCCAAGGATCGGATTTGGCAGCATCGCCGCGATGAACAATGCCATGGGCACGACGAGAAGCAAAAAAACGCATGAGGGTTAGCGTGATAGGCGTGCCTTGAGATCGCAATTGCCTTCCTCCTTTCGCGGGTGCTTTTCGGCGTCGGCTTATGGATTGTACACGAGCCTTGCTCTACTGTATTCGCTGGGCTGACGTGAACACGTGGTGAATCGGCGTGGATCACCGCGTAAGGGATCCAGACGCTGAGGCGGAAAGCGAGCCACGAAGATGACGATTTATGGAACGGCGTTGCTTTCGCTGTGTCTATTGGTCGGCCTGGTAACTGGAAAGTTGATCGGGCTTGCCATGGGGATCGATGCCAATGTGGGTGGCGTTGGCATCTCGATGATTTTGTTGATCCTGGTTTCGGGGTGGCTCCAGTCCAGCGGCCGAATGTCCAAACCGACTCAAGGCGGCGTGCTGTTCTGGAGCTCCATTTACATCCCGATCGTCGTGGCGATGGCCGCTAGCCAGAACGTCAAGGCAGCCTTGAGTGGTGGGACGGTTGCCATCGTTGCCGGCGTCGTCGTTGTCATCGTTAGCTTTGCGATGGTGCCCGTGATCAGTCAATTCGGTCACGCAGAATTGATCGATACCGCTGCGAACACCGATCAGGAGCCGTCGGACGGAGACGATCGATGAGCGACGTGTGGCAAGCAGTCGAGGCGGTTCTCACCAAGTATTCGCTGCTGACCGCGTTCTCGCTGATCGGGGTGATCGTGTTCGTCTCCTACTTTCTGGCAAAACGTGTCACGCATGGCAGGTTGCATGGTTCGGCGATCGCAATCCTGATCGGTCTGATCTTGGCTTATGTAGGCGGTGTGGTAACGGAGGGAGAAGGTGGCATTGCAGACATTGAGTGCCTTGCCGGCGTTGGTTTGATGGGCGGCGCGATGTTGCGTGATCTCGCGATCGTTGCCACAGCATTTGGAGTCCGGCTCGATGAATTCTTGAGGACCGGTCTCAGCGGAGCGATCTCCTTGGTGTTCGGCGTGTTCGTCTCGTTCTTCGTCGGCGCAGTGGTGGCGTATGCGTTTGGTTATCGCGATGCGGTCAGCATGACGACCATCGGCGGTGGTGCCGCGACCTACATCGTTGGGCCGGTGACGGGCACCGCGCTGGGGGCTTCGAGCGAGGTGTTGGCTTTGAGCGTCGCCGCCGGCTTGGTCAAGTCGGTACTGGTCATGTCCCTGACACCCTTCGTCGCCAAACGGATTGGGCTGGATAACCCACGCTCCGCGATGATTTTTGGAGGTTTGATGGGGACGACCAGCGGAGTCGCTGGCGGGTTGGCCGCTACCGACGAGCGACTCGTTCCCTATGGAGCGATGACCGCGACGTTCTATACGGGACTCGGTTGTCTGCTTGGGCCCTCCGTGTTCTTCATCTTGATACGGGCGATGGTTGGATGACAAGTCTCATGATGAATCCGAATACGAAGGTGTCGCCGTGAACCAGCTCACTCTGTTTGATCGAGCGATCTCGCATGGCGATCGTGTTGCCGTGACCGCGGCGTCGCAGTCGTGGTCCTACACAGAACTTGTCAAACGCTCGGAGTCGATCGCCGCCTCGCTGCTTCGGGACTGTGATGACTTGCACGAATCACGGATCGCTTTCCTGGTTCCCGCTGGGTTCGATTACATCAGCGTGCAATGGGGAATCTGGCGAGCCGGTGGAATCGCGGTGCCGCTGAGCCTTTCGGCAACGCAAAATGAGCTTGAGTATGTACTGAGCGATTCGCGAGTCAGTCTGCTGATCACAAGTGAGTCGCTGCAAGCGAGAGTCTCGACGCTTGCTCAAAGCCGGCAGCTGCCGTGGAAGTGGGTCGAGAGCATCGAGGAGTCTGCTGACAAAGTCTTGCCGGAAATCGCTGCAGAGCGTCGGGCCATGATCCTCTACACCAGTGGGACGACCAGCAAGCCCAAAGGTGTGGTGACCACACACGCTTGCATTCAATCGCAGATCGAATCACTGATCGAAGCCTGGCATTGGCAGGCTGACGATCGCATTCCGCTTTTCCTGCCGCTGCATCACATTCATGGCATCATCAATGTCATGTCGTGCGCATTGTGGTCCGGAGCGCAAATCGAAGTCTTCCCTCGCTTCGAAACCGACGCGATTTTGTCTCGTGTTGGTCAGCAGGCTTACTCTGTCTTCATGGCCGTGCCAACCATCTATGTGAAACTGATTGAAACGCTCGAGTCGATGTCCGCCGAACAACGCGAGAGTTTGATTGCCGGCTTCGCGGCAATGCGATTGATGGTTTCCGGTTCGGCGGCATTGCCGGCAAGTGTTCACGAAACGTGGACGCAGTTGACTGGACAGAAATTGCTCGAGCGATACGGGATGACCGAGATCGGGATGGCCCTTTCGAATCCCTATGTCGGCGAGCGTCGCCCCGGCGCGGTCGGTCAGCCGTTGCCAGGTGTGCAGGTCCGCTTGCAGTCCGAGCAGGGCGAGACGATCTCGGACGAGCACGTGTCGGGGGAGATTCAGGTTCGTGGCAACAATGTCTTCCTCGAATACTGGAATCGAGCCGACGCTACCGTCGCATCTTTCCAAGACGGTTGGTTCCGAACGGGCGACATGGCCGTCAT
Organism: Pirellulaceae bacterium; assembly: GCA_963767665.1. GTDB lineage: Bacteria > Planctomycetota > Planctomycetia > Pirellulales > Pirellulaceae > Rubripirellula. The sequence continues at coordinate 266,968 of CAVYFC010000005.1, read as the reverse complement.
CGAGCATGGCTATTACCGAATCATGGGGCGCAGTAGCGTCGATATCATCAAGAGTGGTGGCTACAAGCTTTCGGCGTTGGAAATCGAGGCAGCCCTTCTGGATCACCCCGCGATCGCGCAGTGCGCGGTCGTGGGATTGCCTGACCCGACATGGGGCGAAGCCGTTGCGGCCGCGGTGGTCCTTCGGGGCGACGCGAAGCTGGAGCTTGATGCGCTCCGTTCATGGTGCAAGGATCGGATCTCTCACTACAAGATTCCTCGCAAGCTCCTGATCCTGGATGAGCTGCCTCGCAATGCGATGGGAAAGGTCACCAAGCCAGCTGTCATCAAGCAATGGGAGACAGGGATGGATGCGGTGTCTTGTGGGACGAAAAAATCGGGGTGAGCCTAAATTTTCCGGATAAAAACGGGGTGGCGTCCCACACGACTTACGGCCGACTACGGCGAACGTATCACGAATTGGGGATGGCTGGTCAAACGAAGCTGTTATGATAGGGAATTCAGACGTCCTGATTCTCGATGTGAAGGTCTCATGATTCGTTGGCCAGCCTCCCTAGCAGTCCCCATTCTCTTGACCGTTTCGATGGCGTCGAGCCTGATCGGAGACGATTCCGCCAAGCCCGTTTCGGTGGTGGAAACGTTGGTCAACACACACTGTTTGGACTGTCATAACAGTGCCGATGCGACGGCCGGTTTCGACTTGGAATCGATCAGCACCGAATCGGTCGTGGAACAGGCCGGTGCGTGGGAGGAAGTCGTCAAGAAGCTGCGGGCCCGGCAGATGCCTCCGAGCGATGCCGATCAACCCGATGAGGTTTTGATCACCGAAGCCCTCAATCAGCTGGAAGCGTCGTTGGACCAGCACGCCTTGGCTCATCCACAGCCGGGGCGAACCGACACCTTTCGGCGTCTGACAAGAATCGAGTATCGCAATGCAATCCGCGATCTGTTGGGACTCGATGTCGACGTGGTCGATCTGCTTCCCGCAGACGAGATCAGCCATGGCTTCGACAACATTACCGTAGGCGAGCTCTCACCTGCTCTTCTGAACCGATATATTTCTGCGGCACAAAAAATCAGTCGACTTGCAATGGGTCATGCATCGAAGTCGCCCGATGGCACCACGATTCGCATTCGACCGGACGTCACCCAGGAGGAACATGTTGAGGGGTTGCCGATCGGAACACGAGGCGGTGCCTTGATCTCGCACACGTTTCCGCAGGATGGACAGTACGAGATTTCGGCTCGGCTGACCCGCGATCGCAATGAGCACGTGGAAGGATTGTCCCAGCCACATGAAGTGGAACTGCTGATCGATTCGGAGCTCGTCAAGTCGTTCACGGTGCGTCCGCCCCGAGGGGGCGCCCGAGGGAATGACGAGTACAGCAAGCCTTCTCATGAGAACGTGGACCAGCACCTTCGGATTCGTGTCCCCGTGACAGCGGGACCTCACACGATCGGTGTGACGTTCTTGAAGGATCCGTCGTCGTTGCTGGAGAGCAAGCGTCAGCCGCTCAATGTTCATTTCAACATGTATCGGCATCCCCGGCTTGGTCCCGCGATCTATCAAGTCTCGATCACCGGACCGTTTGAGGCATCGGAAGCGGGTGAGACTCCGAGCCGCCGAAAGATTTTCACGCGGCAACCCAGCGGACCCGATGACGAAGAAGCTTGTGCCGAAGAGATCCTCGCGTCCTTGATGCGTCGAGCTTACCGACGGCCAATTGTTGAGGCAGACCTCGTCAAGCCGATGGCGCTTTATCGACAGGCCAGTCAGCAGGCGGGATCCGAAGCGGGATTCGAGGCGGGGATCGAGTTGGCACTGAGTTACCTGCTGATCAGTCCCGAGTTTCTGTTTCGAGTGGAACGTGACCCCGGCGAGATGACACCCGGACTGGCTTACCGGTTGAGCGATTTGGAACTGGCTTCGCGTCTCTCTTTTTTCTTATGGAGCAGCATTCCCGATGAGGAGTTGCTGGAGCTTGCCGAGCAGGGGCGCCTCCATGATCCGGTGGTCATGAAGACACAAGCCCAGCGGATGTTGCGGGACGATCGTGCGCTTGCCTTGGTCGAAAATTTTGCCGGACAGTGGCTCTATCTGCGCAATCTCGATTCGGTCTCGCCCGACGGCCGACTTTACCCCGATTTCGATGACAACCTTCGTCAGGCGTTCCGTCGCGAAACGGAACTGTTCTTCGAGAGCGTGCTGCGTGAGGATCGCAGTGTTTTGGAGCTTCTCAAAGCCGACTACACGTTCTTGAACGAACGGCTTGCCAAGCACTATGGGATCCCACATGTCTATGGCAGCCGCTTTCGTCGTGTCGCGTTGGACGCTGACAGCAAACGGGGTGGGCTGCTTCGACAGGGGAGTATCCTGAGCGTGACCTCCTATGCGACGCGAACCTCGCCCGTGATTCGCGGGAAATGGATCCTGGAAAATATTCTCGGAACACCGCCGCCCCCTCCTCCGCCGAACGTCCCGGCCCTCACCGAGAACAGTGTTTCGGCAAAACTGCCGGTCCGTGAGCGTTTGGCCCAACATCGCGCTGACGCCGCCTGTGCAAGCTGCCATAATCTGATTGATCCGGTTGGCTTTGCCCTGGAGAATTTTGACGCGGTAGGTCGATGGCGGGACATCGAGAATGGCGTTCCCGTGGATGCAACCGGTGGCCTTCCCGATGGTCGTGAATTCGAGGGAGTCGCGGGATTGGAACAAGGTCTACTGGATCGCCCCGAGATCTTTGTCTCGACCCTCACCGAAAAACTGCTCACCTACGCAATCGGTCGTGGGCACGAGCACTTCGACGCACCCGCGATTCGCAAGATCGTTCGCGATGCGAAGGAGCATGATTACCGATTTTCAGCGTTGATCGAAGGAATCGTGACGAGCACTCCATTTCAAATGAGAATGTCCAAATGATCATTACCAAGAAAGCTCTCCCCCGACGAACCTTTTTACGAGGGACGGGTGCTGCTCTCGCTCTGCCGCTGCTGGATGCGATGATCCCGTCCATGACCGCGCTGGCGGAGACTGCGGCAAGTCCCACGCGACTTCGTCGGCTCGGATTCGTCTACATGCCGATGGGTTGTGATATCACTCGTTGGACCCCGTCAGGTGAGACGTTGGAGGAGTTGTCTCCGATCCTTCGCCCGCTCGATCCGGTCAAGCAGCACATCACGGCGATTAGCAACATGGAGTTGCAGAATGCTTATCCCGGTACCCACGCGACTTCCAATGCTTCCTTTTTGAGCGCGGCCAAGGCGAAGCGAACGGAGAGCACCGACTATTACTTGGGCACCACGGTTGACCAAATCGCAGCCCAACAGATCGGCCAAGACACGCAACTGCCGTCGCTGGAAATGGCGATGGACCTGCTCTCGGTGGTCGGTCAGTGCGACAACGGCTATGCCTGTGTCTATCAAAACAACCTTTCCTGGTCCTCGCCCACGACGCCGCTGCCGGCCGAAGCACATCCGCGTATCATTTTCGAAACCCTTTTCGGTGAGGGTGGAACGGCGGTCGAGCGCACCGCGGCGCTGCAACGTCGGGCCAGCTTGCTCGACACCTTGAGCGACGAAATCACCCGACTACAGAAAACACTCGGTCCGCAGGATCGCAGTACCGTCGACCACTACCTGCAATCGATCCGAGAGGTCGAGCGGCGGATTCAAAAGGCCGAGGCGGATACAAAGGAGAATCCACTCCCCGATCTCGATCGACCCGTGGGGGTTCCCGCGGCTTACGCGGACCATGCACGATTGATGTTTGACCTGCAGTTGCTCGCCTTGCAGGGCGACATCACGCGAGTGATCTCCTTCCAGCTCGCCCGGGAAACGAGCAATCGAACCTATCCCGAAATCGGTGTCGCGGAGCCTCATCACCCGCTGACCCACCATGGGAATGATCCCGAGAAGATCGCCAAGGTTGCCAAAATCAACGAGTTCCACGTTTCCTTGTTCGCCGATTTTCTACAGAAGTTGCAGAATACCCCCGAGGGCAACGGTTCGCTCTTGGATCACTCGCTCTACTTGTACGGAAGTGGCATGGGCAATCCCAATGTCCATGACCACACCAATCTGCCGATCCTTGTGGCTGGCGGTGCTGCGGGCAACATGCAGGGCGGGCGACACATCCGCTTCGACAAGCCAACGCCTCTGGCCAACCTGCATCTCACCCTATTGAACAAGGTGGGTGTGCAACGCGAATCGTTTGCCGATAGCCAGGGCCCAATGGATGAACTTTTTGAACCGCTCGATGTGTAGAGAGATGATGGCTCGTGGAATGGTTGCGTTCGGCCTGGTTTTGTTGCTGGTGGCGAGCTCCGTAGCGGCGGAACCGTCCTCGCCGTTGGCTGATGCCGTGCAAGCGAAGGATGTCAAGAAGGCGAGTGCGTTGCTCGAGCAGGGCGTCGACGTCAACGCATCTCAGGTCGATGGCATGACGGCCTTGCATTGGTCGGTGTATCACGATGATTTGGAAACGACCGAGGCCCTGATTGCGGTTGGCGCCAACGTTCATGCCGCCAATCGTTATGGCGTACCGCCCCTGTCGCTCGCCTGTGAGAATGGGAACACGGCGATCGTCGAGCGGTTACTTGATGCAGGCGCCGACCCCAATACCAAGCTCCGCGGCGGCGAAACCGTGCTGATGACGGCTGCTCGAACCGGCGTTCCTGGACCGGTCAAGGCGCTGCTTGCTCACGGTGCCGACGTGAATGCGAAGGAAAGCAAGGGTCAGACGGCAATCATGTGGGCTGCCTCCGCAGGGAATGCCGAGGTCGTGGATGCATTGATCCAAGCCGGCGCCGATTTCTACACGCCCCTCCCATCTGGGTTCACGCCGATGTTCTTTGCGGCTCGCGATGGTCGCATCGATGTGGTACTTCGCCTGCTCCGAGCCGGTGTGGATGTCGATGCCGTGATGGATCCGGAGAAGAAGGCCGGGAAGGGGCCAAGCGAAGGAACCAGCGCCTTGATCCTTGCCGTGGAGAATGGTCATTTCGAACTTGCCGAAGTGTTGTTACAGGCCGGGGCGGACCCCGGTGACCAGCGAGCCGGATACGCGCCATTGCACGCGATCAGTTGGGTGCGCAAGCCGATTCGCGGTGACGGGGATCCTCCGCCGATCGGTTCGGGACGAACGGGAAGTCTCGAGTTCGTCCGGACGCTCGTTGCCAAAGGTGCGGACGTCAACGCACTTCATGGCAAGCATCGCGCCAACAACAGTGGTCTGAGTCGAACCGATGCAACGCCGTTCTTTTTGGCGGCCGAGACAGGCGATATTCCGCTCATGAAGCTGCTGCTGGAACTGGGGGCGGATCCGACGATTCCCAATGCCGACAACGTTACACCCTTGTTGGCGGCCGCCGGTGTTGGGGTCCTCAGTAACGGCGACGAAACGGCGGGAACGGAGGAAGAGGCGCTAGAAGCGATTCAGATTTGTCTTGATCTCGGTGCCGACATCAATGCCGTCGACGACGAAGGGAAGACAGCCATGCACGGTGCAGCCTTCAAGAGCTGGACAAACGTCGTACAGTTCTTGTCTGACCATGGAGCCGACGTCAACGTCTGGAACAAGAAGAATAAGCGAGGCTGGACGCCGCTGATGATTGCCCAGGGCCATCGTCCCGGCAATTTTCGTCCCTCCGCAGAAACCACCGAAGCTGTCGAGCGGGTGATGCGGGCTGCCGGAGTCGAGCCACCGAGCGAAGAAGCTCGCGCACGTCGATGATTTTTAGTCTGTCGTATCTGGCTCCCATGCTAGGAGCCTGCAGGTCGACTCTCTCGCTGCTCAAACGGAGCGGTTTTCTCAGATGGAGTTGCTGTACAACGCCACTTTTAACGCGGCCGTATTCTTAAGTCTTCGCGCTGAAATAGGATGGGGTGATTTCCATCGCAACCCGAGGCGTGAGTTTTGAAGTCACGATTTTGGCTGCCTCAGGAGGATTTTCATAACCCGACGCGTAAGCGAGTCGATGTCAATATCGATGTTTCCTCGCTTACGCGTCGGGTTATGAAAATCCCCATGCGACAGCAAAAAGCGCAACTTCAATACTGACGCTTCGGGTTACGATCGGCCGCAAAAGTGGCGTTGTCCAGCTAGCCGTTCCAAAGAATTCTCGCAGCGCGTGACAAAGCCTTTTGAAAACGTCCCTTCTTAGATGGGGCGATCTTTTCAAGCACGCTTTTCACCACACGATCGAGGGGAATTCGATGACCATTCTCAGGCGATGCGCCCTGGCTTTGCTGGCCGGACTGACACTGTTTTTCTTCTCTGACCCGTCCTCCGCTCAGTGCTCCGGCGGAAATCGAGGGGGTGGCGTGATGCCAATGTCAACTGGATCCGGCTCGCCCCTGAACATGACCAGCAGCCTCGCCAACACGCTCGCGCGGCAACAGGCCCTCGAATACCAGCGTCAACAATCCCTGGCAATGCGGCAACTCTATCAGCGGCAACAGCAGCAGTTGATGGCCATGCGAATGGAGCAGTTGCGTCAACTTGCTCAGCAACGATACGACCAACAGCAGGGCATTCTTGCCGGGCGGTTGGCACGTGCTGAAGCGAAGCGAGCCCAAAGAGCGGAACGCATTGCGGCGCGCCTCGAAGCACGCGATTCAGGGCAATCCATTGCGTACAGTGGCACGATGCTGGCGTCGTCTGAGTCCCTACCGAGCGTGGAGGAAAATCCGTTTCGATAACTCGCACGACTCAAACATCGAATCAGACAGTTTGGGTGCCAGTGTCGACTCGACCTGCCTAGAATCAATTTGCAACTTTTCTGGCGGTTTCGTATCGCGGCCGCAACTAGACCTGTAGCAGGATCGCAGGTCTCAATGATCGCAGGTCTCAAGGATGGGGGGCGTTACGGGGGCGACTTGTCTACTCTTCAGGATCACCTCCATGATGACAACCAATTCGTCTGGATCTCGCGAAGCCAAGGTGCGAGAGTTTTCTCAGCTACTCACATCGGCTCGACGGGGAAACCGTGAGTCTTTGGGACAGCTGTTGCAGTGGTACGCGAACTATCTCGGCATCCTTGCTTCCACGCAGCTTGATCCTCGACTTCGGCGTCGACTCAATCCCTCCGACATTGTGCAGGAAGCGATGCTGGCAGCGCACCGTGATTTCGCCAGCTTTCGTGGTGAAACTCAGGGTGAACTCTTGTGTTGGCTGCGCAGCATCCTGATTCATGTGTTGCAGCGGAGTTTCCAACGCAATGTAAGGGTGGAAAAGCGAGACATCCGTCGCGAGGTTTCCATTGACGCCGTTTCTTCGCGGCTGGAGCAATCGACGGTGAAGCTGGCTGCGACGTTGCCCGCTCGCGGCGATTCGCCGAGTTCACCGATGCTAGCTCGGGAACGATCGCTGGAGCTGGCGGACCAGTTGAGCATGCTCAAACCCGACTATCGCGACGTGATCGTGCTTCGAATTCTGAAAGGACTTGCCTTCGATGAAATTGCTCAACAGATGGACCGTTCCAGCGGCGCGGTGCGGATGTTGTGGCTGCGAGCCTTGGAAGCTTTCAAGACGCAGGGAGGAAGCGACGATGGTTGCCATGAATCGAATTGAAGGAGACATCCTCGCCGAGTCACATGATTCTTCATGCCTGGACGGTTTGACCGACGAGCAACAGCAGCGTTTGACCGATCAACTCGATCGATACCTCGTCGGTTTGGAGAACGGTCAACCTTTGGATGTAGCGGAGATCACGAACCAACACCCGGACATTGCCGCAGCATTCCAGCAGTATTTGGAAAAGTTGGAGGCGATTTACGGCGTTACTTTGGGGCTGTCCGATTTGCCAACCGGTGAGCAAAGCTTCGACTCGGCGATGCCCAGAACGCTGGGCGACTTTGAAATTCGTCGCGCGATCGGTCGGGGTGGAATGGGGATCGTTTACGAAGCCTGGCAACAATCGCTCGGACGACGCGTTGCGATCAAGCTGCTTCCGTTTGCTTCGATGCTGGATCCAACTCAAACCGCTCGATTTCAGAATGAATCGCATGCAGCAGGTTTGCTGCAGCATCCCAACATCGTGCCGGTCTACAGCGTTGGCAGCGATCGTGGGGTGAATTACTACGCCATGCAGTTCATCGAAGGGGAATCGTTGGAACAGTGGATCACGTGGCATCGCGATGAGCAATCGCATCCTGGTAGGAGTGTGCCTCGATCATGTGGGGCCTCGGCACAGGGAAACTGGCAGGTTGTGGTCGGATGGGCGATCGACATCGCCGACGCATTGCAGGCGGCGCACGAAGCCGGTGTCATTCATCGTGATGTCAAGCCATCGAACCTGATGCTTGACCGAGCGGGCAAAATCTGGATCACCGACTTTGGGCTGGCTCGCTGTCAAAGCAGTGTCTCACTCACACATTCTGGTGACATGGTGGGCACGATGCGCTACATGAGTCCCGAGCAGGCAGGTGGAAAGTCTGCGCTGGTTGACGGTCGCTGCGATGTTTATTCGCTTGCTGCGACGCTGTACGAGTTACTGTGCCTGCGACCAGCATTCGACGGTGACAGCGTTCCTGCCATTCTTACGCAGATTGAGAATGAGGAAGTGATTTCACCCAGCCGACTCTGCGCGGACGTTCCAAGGGATTTAGAAACCGTGATCGCAAAGGCAATGTCAAAGCATCGGGACGATCGCTACGAAACAGCCTCCGAGTTTGCTGATGACCTGCGTCGAGTGATTGCGGGCGAGCCGACCGTCGCGAGGCCACTGACTGTTCTGGACCATGGCTTTCGCATCGCTTCACGGCATCGCACGATCGTGATGCTGACGACCCTTTTCCTGATCATTGGAAGCCTTGGGATGGCGATTGTGACGGTGACATTTGCAACGCTCAAGCAGAATGCCGAATTCAATGCTATGCGAGCTCAGCGAAACGAGAATTTAGCGTGCGGAGCAGTCGACCGTTTGGGATCGAAGATGGCAGAACTTCTTGCCGATGTTCCCGCGGCTGATCCGGTGCGGCGACGTCTTTTGATGGAGACCCTTGACTACTATCAGCAATTCGTCGCAATGGCGAATCGGGACCCCCAACTGCAAGAGGATCTGGCACTCACGTTTGGGAAGATTGGGAGCTTACAAGCCGAGCTCAACGAAACGGAGGTAGCGATCGAATCATTACGCAGGAGCGAGCATCTCTTCGCGTCGATCGTGCAGGCCTCCGGTGCCGATCGAACCACAACCGTTGCTTGGTCGACCAGCCAGAACAATTTGGCCGAAGCCCTCGCTCGCGCGGGGCAGTTCGAAGACGCAGCTCGGTACTACGCACGCGCGATCAAAACACTTCGGCAGCTATCCGCTTCGGGTCCAAGCCGTGAGGTTTCACTGCGTTTGGCCACCACCTTGAACAATCTTGGACTGCTGTTGACGCAAATCGGATCGCCGGATGAGGCCGAGTCGGTCTTCACCGAGGCGCTCGCATTGTTGGAATTGGACGCGTGGCAAGGACTTCCCGCTGACCCAAACGATAACGAGCCAATCGCGAGCTATCCGACGGAAACACAGGCTTCGATCCTTTGCAATCTGAGTAGCCTGCTGACAACGACCTCGCCTGACCAGGCGGTTGTTCTTGCGCGGCGCGCTCTGCCGCGCAAACGGATGCTTTGGAGCAGGATCGAACCAATGCACGGCTGGCGTCTCAGGTCGTCGTCACACTCAATGAGCTCGGAGCGGCTCAGTCACATGCAGGCGAGGTGGACGCGGCGATGAGAACGTTCCAGAGAGCGATCGAGATCGGCGACCAGCTTCTCGTGCGTCTTCCGGAGAATCCGAGATCCATCAGAAATCTCTTGATGAGCTGGAATCATCTCGGTTTGTGCTTCGCGAGGCAGGGGGAGCTCGATGAGTCGGCGCTTGCTTTCGAGCGGGCGCTCGAGCATGGACGAAAGCTGCAGGCAATGTGTCCCGATCACGCGGAAGCGCAAAGTAGCTTGGCTGGAGTCCTGCACAATCTTGGCTTTCTTCATCAGAAACGCGGTCATGACGCCGATGCGGTGGCCTCCTTGGAGGAGGCCATTGACGTGCAATCCGAGGCGGCCCTCCTTGCCCCTGGTGTCCTTCGATACCAGGAGCTGATCAAGAAGCATCAAGATGATCTGCATTCGCTCGTCCAACTGAACCAAGGAGCCAAGTCATGAAACGAACCTTCGATTCACGACCGCTGCTGCTGGAGCAGCTGGAACCTCGCAAGATGTTGGCGGGAGGACTGCTGTCGCATGCCGACGGAACCACAGGACGCGATCTCAAGCCAGATGCGAATGGTGACCGCCAAGGTCCACGTGACGATGACCGCCCGAGTGAAGTCCGAGTCATGGCAAGTCATCAAGTTCACAGTCCTCTTGAGAAACCTGCGAAGGAAGTTGGTCATCGTGACAACGGAGCAAGAAGGCCTGATGCTCCGCAAGCAGGAATCGATGTGCAGGTAACTCCCACTTTGACGACTCCCGAGTCCGTCCCAATCAACTCGAGCCCCGCTGTCGACCAAGGCTCTTCGAAACAGACCGTGATCATCATCGATCTGTTGAAGCCTGCACAGGAACGAGTTGCACCTCCTTCCACGCCGCCTGCCGCCTCCGAAGCGTCCCAGAACGCGTCCGACCGCCAGAGTGGTGCGAGAGTTCCGACTTTCGTATCCGTCGGCAGCCTTCCGGAACGCGAACAGGCGAATGATGTCATCACAGTTCAACCTGAAGACGACCCGGCGGCAGTCGATCGCGATCCGTCATTGACCGCGAGGGGTGAAGACAGTCCGACTCTTGATCGCACCAAGCGTGCCGACTCATCCTTTGTCCAGCCGCTGCCGTCGTCTCAGGCAACCGCTTTCATGCCGGCGACGCAGAGCCTCCCTGCGGACTGGGAAATTGATGCTGAGTCGCTACTGCGACTCCGAGAGATGAGCCAAGAAGATGGGTTGGATCACGAGCTTCCGGAATCGAATTCTTCGGAGAGCATCCTTTGGGAACCGGAAGAGACGAGCGAAGTCAATCATTCCACTCGATTCGAAGGAGAGCGGCGATCCAATCCCAGCGACACCGATGCGGTAATCGCCGGCCTGTCCGCGGACCAGGGAAGATTGATCGAGATTGATTGGAACGATTCAATGCCATTGGCTGTTTCTACGCAGCCGACAAGAGAGATCGTGCGTGTGGTCTTGCGGGCAACCTTGGGATTGAATCAGAGAATTGCATTACTCGCATCGGAGCACCAGCTCGCGACGGCTGAGAGTATTCGCGATCAAGTTCTCACCGCGCGTGGCTGAGGAAATGACGCCGACGCCCGATCCCATTGAACCGGCTCCCGTACGCGTCGCGGAGGTAGGCTGTTCAGCTGCAGTTGCAGCCGCCATCGTCTTCGCAATTGCCGGCCGCAAACGCAAGGTCAACCTGCTTCAAACAGCGACGACGTAACGTTGAGACCGAATCACGGTTGCTCCCCGTTTGTGGTGGCTCGTCGAATCAGGCTCTCCCATTGGGCCCCGGTGATGCGATCCCCTTGATAGCCGATAATCACTTGGCCAGCAAAATCGAGTGTCGGAAGTCCAGGTACCTGGCCGCGGGAGCGACAGAGTTCCTCGTATCGATTCCTCGCAGCTGCGTCGTAAGTGATCTCGTAGATCCGGAATCGCAAGGCGGGCCAACGCGGCTGGAGTGTACGACTGATGAAGGCCTTGCCCGATTGGCAACGTGGACAGGTCGAACGGGTGTACACATCCACCGTGAACAGATTCTCGATGTCCCCACCATTCTGCTGTTCGCTCGTGAAGCCATAGTACATTTGACCACAGCAATAGAAGGCAGGGACAACCGGCTTGTCGCGGCCAGATTGCTTTGCCAGCTTCCACAAGCGTGACAGTTGATCCCGGTCGTCAAGCACATCATGAAACACGACCTCAAGACCCCGCGTTCGCTTACCGAGTTGCTCGGCATATTCTCGCGCTTTCTCCGACAGTTCAGAATCACCCCGACCGAAGACCTCCATGCGGATGGCTTGCGAAGCCTGACTGCTCGGGCTGCTCTGGATCGAAGTCTGTGCCCAGACCTGGGAAAGGGGGCCCTGGGTCAGTGCACCCTGGGCTAGCGTGAATGCAGCGAAAATCGCGATTGACCTCAAGCAGAACGAAATGCCGACTCGGCTGATCATGACAGGTCCAAATATTCACTTGCGAATGGTCTTGGTACGAGTGGAGGATCGTACGGCTCCATCCTACACACTCGACTCTCAAGCAAACGTACTGAAGCAAACGGAGTGCCACGATGACCCGTGTTTTCACGTTTTGGCGTCGATTTCAGGTCGTCGCGCAAGTCTGGTGAATCGGTATGCAATCGGGCGCACGGATTTCTCTCTGTTTCGGGCAATCGGCACATGCATTGCGGTGAAGATGAAAGTGGCAACCCGCGCACGCATGGACCGAATTGCCCAGCTCGGTAAGGTGTGGAATGGTCCCCTGTCCTTGGCTGGCCGGTCCGAGCGGCACATTCGGAAAGCCACCCCAATGACGACGGTTCGCAATCTTGGGAAAACTCAAGGCGAAGCCTGAAATCACAGCCTACCACGAGGGGATCGTCGAAGATGAAGACCGAATTTCAGCACATTCTGGTGCCAGTCGATTTCACGGAAAAGAATCTGGCGGCGATTGATATAGCGCGCCGGTTCGCACATCTGAATGGCGCTCGCGTCTCGCTTCTCCATGTGATCGAGTTCATCGATTTTCCCGATGACGAGGAAATCACCGGCTTCTACGAGAAGCTGAAGGAGCGATCCGATCGAGAGCTCGACAAGCTGCTTGAGAAATTCGCAGGTGACGACTTCGATGTTGGGGTCGATACGATCATCAACCATCGCAGTCGAGGGATCGCCCTGTATGCAGCCGAAAACGATGTGGATCTGATTGTCATGAGCTCTCATCCATTCGATCCCAACCAACCCTCCGAGGGTCTGGGAACGATCAGCTACCAAGTATCCGCCCTTTGTCGTTGCTCAATCATGCTGGTCAAGCAGGAAGCCTCAGATGAGACGAGCCAAAATTGAATTCGTGCTTCCCGGGGTTAGCAGCCTTCGCTGATCGAGTCGCCCGTGCCACGGATACGGGCGAAGTATGATGGTATCGGGCGAAATACGCAGGATCCCAGATCAACGTCGAAAATGCTCTCAACCGAGAGCGTGGCGGTTACAGCTTGTGTAGGCACCAATCCACGTGGGAGGGCGATAGTCATGCTCTAGATGTCCCCACCTCGGGCGCAGACTCGCTTGCCGTAAATCCCGGCGAGTGGGTTGGCGGTGACGCCATGTAGCAGCACGCTCATTAGAATCGTCCAGGTGACGGTCGCCAACAAGAGATCCGAATGGGGAAGGTTTTCGGATCGCACCATGACGGCGAACACGATACTTGCCAAACCACGTGGCCCAAACCAACCGATGAATGCCGTTGTGTCCCATCGCAACTGCATTCCGACGACGCTCAGGAAGACAGGCAGCATCCGAACAATGGTCAGGCTGGCAAGTGCATAGGCGAAGACTCGCCAGTCCAGAAACTCCCACGTCAGGCCGATTGCAGCAGCACCGCAGACGAACCAAGTGACCAACGCCAAGAGGTCACCGATGCCCTCTGCCGCCTCCAGGTACTGTTGCTTGTGGCGCTTTGCCAATGCGCCAAAGAAGAGGCCTGCGACAAAGCAAGCGATGAATCCGCTGCCGCCAAACGATTGGGCTGCACCAAAGGAAAAGAAGGTCAGGGTGATCACTGGCAGCTGAATCCACGTGCCCGAAAGCCATCCCCGTACCGAGCAGATCCGTAGTAAGTGACTTCCCAACGTACCCGTGGCGATACCCACAACAACGCCGACGCCGATTGCCTGAAGCGGCAGTTGGACCACAAGTTGCGCAGCGGCGCCGGTGTCTGTTCCCCCGGAAACGATTGCGATGAAGAATAGCAGCACTGGTACGGCGATTCCATCGTTCAAGCCACTCTCGACATTCAGACTCTCTCGAACGGAATCAGGCACCGCTTCGTTCGTCACCACAGCTTTTCCAAGAGCGGCGTCGGTCGGAGCCAGCATCGTCGCAAGCAGGGCAAGCTCAAAGAAATCCCATTCGGGAAACAACACGTATCCCACAACGATGCCCATCCCAATCGTCAGGGGCAGCCCGATCAGCAGCAGTCGCGTGGGAATCGATCGCACGATTCGAAGCGTCACCAGGTTCGTCTTCGCTGAATCGGTGAAGAGGACCAAAGCCAAAGCGATTTCGGCAAGCATTCGCAAGCCCTCACCGCCGATACCAATTTCAATCAGACCAACGCTGCTACATAGATAGCCGACAAGCACATAGACCAACGCACCATTGATCGGCGTCCGTTCCAGTCGCGACGCGAATAGGCTGTAGACAAAAGCGAAGGCGGCCACAACGGTGAGTGCCGGATAGTCCATGCGCATAGCTTTCGAGTTTGTGGTGTGACGTTACGCTTGATCCGGACATCGTCACTTTATCGCAGAGGCTGTGAAGAATTCGTGCGTCATATCGTAGTTCCGCACATCCAAGGCGGACATTCGCAGCTTGGCTGCGTTTTGTACGAGTCTCGGAGAGACTCGCCTACGGTATGGGATTCACGATGGGAACGATCGAAAGTGGCGCAGTCGCTCTGGTCGCAATTCTGTTGTCAACACTCCGTGATGTTCACAGCCAGGCCTCCTCGCGATGTTTCCTTGTACGCTTACGACATGTCCGCCCCGGTACGCTTCATGACTCGGATCACACGGTCGAGTGAGACAAAGTGTTTTCCGTCACCCCGGAGTGCGAGCCGGCTTGCGTTGATCGCCTTGACCGCCCCCATTGCGTTGCGTTCGATGCAGGGGATCTGGACCAGTCCCTTGATCGGATCACAAGTCAATCCGAGGTTGTGCTCCATGCCGATCTCGGCAGCCTCTTCCACCTGGTTGGGCGTCCCACCGCGCACCTCTGTCAGAGCGCCGGCTGCCATCGAACAGGCGACTCCAACTTCGCCCTGGCATCCGACTTCGGCGCCGGAGATCGACGCGTTGCGTTTGTAGAGTGAGCCTATCAACGCCGCAGTCAGGAAGAATTGCTCGATCTTTTCTTGATTCGATGCTTTGCAAAATCGATCGAAGTAGATGCAGCACGGCGGGAATGATTCCTGCGGCTCCGTTGGTCGGCGCTGTGACGACCCGGCCACCCGCTGCGTTCTCTTCGTTGACGGCCAACGCGTAGAGATCGACCCAGTCCAGACGCCGACATTGGATCGCTCTGATTCGTCTTCCGCGCGACTCTGAAGCACCCGATAACATTCGCCGGCGCACGTCGCTCGATACCCAGTCCGCCCGGCAGGATGCCTTCGTTTCGAATTCCCCGCTCGGACGCAATCTTGCATCGTCTCCCAGATCCGCTGCAATCCATCGCGAATCTGTTCATCAGATCGAAATGCCCGTTCGTTCTCGCTCGCGATCTGGCTCATCGATAACCCTTTTCGATTCGGCAATCTCGAGCAAGTTCACGGCAAGAGGTGAACGGATAATGGCACCGATACACGGCCTCGTCCGCGGTTTCGATTCCCATACTCTTCTTCGCGAACGATGAAGCCGCCCCCAACCGAGAAATAAGTCGTGGCCATGGATGCGGATTTCTCTGTCGCTTCGATCAAACGCTTCAAAACGAATGCCGTTGGGATGCGCATCCAAACAGCTTCCTGCGATTGAAGATCAAGATCAGAGTCTTCTCGAAACGGAATCGATTCGCTCGCCGTCGAGTATGATTTGTGCCCGTCGCCACGGATTGCTCCAGCTTCTTCGGGATCGAATCGGGATCGATCTGGTCCGGCTTCTCACCGAGCAGTCCCATCAAGCACCGCCGTATCGGTGCCGTGACCGAGACCGGTCAGCGCAAGCGAACCGTACAGATCGACTCTTATCCGCGTGTACCGAGTCGAAGAGATCCTTGCTCCCGCAGCTCCAACAAGGAACGCCTCGGCGGCACGCATCGGTCCCACGGAATGTGAACTCGATGGGCCAATGCCAATCTTGAAGAGATCAAAAACACCGAAATAGCGAGCCATGGAAGGGGGCTCGCTGGAAAACGATCAGGCGATGATGTCCGTCGCGACTCGTCCTGCGACGTCGGTCAAGCGAAAATCACGTCCAGCATGTCGATAGGTCAATCTCTCGTGATCGAGACCTAGCAGATGCAGAATCGTGGCATGCAGATCGTGAACGTGCATTTTGTTTTCGATGGCGTAGTAGCCGTACTCGTCGGTGGCACCATAAGCATGACCCCCCTTGACCCCGCCGCCGGCCATCCACATCGTGAACCCGTGGGGATTGTGGTCACGGCCATTGTTGCCTTGGGCTGTCGGTGTGCGTCCGAACTCGCCTCCCCACAACACGAGCGTGTCTTCCAACAGTCCTCGCGACTTCAGGTCGGTCAAAAAGCCGGCGATCGGCTTGTCGACCTCCGCTGAGTTCTTCGTGTGTCCGTGGTACAGGTCGCTGTGCTGGTCCCACTGCACTTCGCTGTCGCTGTGCGTGACCTGAACGAAACGGACCCCAGCTTTCGAGCAATCGACGTGCCATCAAGCACTGACGACCAAAGTCCTCCGTGACGGGATCATCGATTCCGTACAGGTCGATGGGTCGCCGTCGGTCTCTTTGTCGAGGGATTGAATCTCCGGCATCGCCGATTGCATTCGAAACGCCAACTCGAACGAGTTCAATCGTCCTTCGAGGACTTCCACTTCGCCTGCCGACCCTTGCAGGTGTTCGCGGTTCATCTCCGCAACGAAATCGAGCTGCCGTCGCTGCGATTCCCAATCGATTCTGTGGATTGCGGATGTGCTTGACCACGGCGGACGCGGAGGAAACGGAGGCGTTGCCGATTGGCGTTCCCTGGCAATAAGCCGGCAGGAACGCGGCGCCCCAATTGTTCACGCCCGCCGTGGGCAAGTGTCGGGCAGATCGTCACGAACGCCGGCAGATTCTCATTTTCGGTGCCCAATCCGTACGTCACCCAAGAACCCAAGACTCGGTCGCACGAATTGATCGCTACCGGTGTGCAGCTTCAGTAGCGCTCCGCCATGTGCCGGGTTGGTGCCATGCAACCGATCGGAGGATGCAAAGGTCGTCGACGTGTCTTGCCAACATGTGGAAACAGATCGCTGACCGGCAATCCACTCTCGCCATACCTGCTGGAATCTCCAAGGCGACTTCAGCAAGTTTCCCTGCTTGGCGAAGGTCACACGCGGCAGTGTCAAAAGGCAGGGGTTTGCCATGGTCACGGTCCAACATCGGTTTTGGATCAAACGTATCGACGTGCGAAGGACCGCCTTTCATGAACAGGAAGACGATTCGCCTGGCCCGGGCCAAGCATGATGTGGGCTTCGCTGGCAGCCAGCGGATTGGCCGAATCGGTAGGAGGATTCCCCCTGCACGTTCTGCTGCAACAGCGCCAGCAAGGCCAGTTGGCCAAACCCGATCGCGGAGGTCCTCAGTAGTTGTCGTCGGTTCTGCAAATCGCTAGTTCCACATGAACTCACTACTGCAAGTACATGAACTCGTTGCTTGCCATCAGGCTTTGGCAAAACATGGACCAAGCCGTGGCCGAGTCAAGATTGGGTGCCGAGGATAGGTCGGCGAGCAGCTCGCTCGCGTGTTCGATTTCGATCCGTGTCGGGTCTCGGCCGAGTGTGCGTCGAAATGCCATTTCAATTCGGAGTCGTCGCTCGCCGAAACACCGAGCAGCTGTTCAGCGAGTGACGACGCGGCACGAAGAACCATCTCGGAATTCATCAGCAGCAGAGCCTGAGGTGCGACCACCGTTGACCCGCGGTTTCCGGTTGGCATGGTCGGATCGGGGAAATCAAATTGCTCAAACGTCGTATAGAGGTTGTTACGAATCACTGGAAGGTAGATGGCGCGGCGCAGGCTGTCGTATTTTGTATGGTCCACCGAGGTGTGATTGAACACAAACTGTCGATTCCGCAGCGGGATCGTCTTGCCGCGAAGGGTCAGGTCCAATTGCCCGCACACAGCAAGAATCGAATCATGGATCTGCTCTGCCTCCAATCGCTGGATCGGAAACTTCCACAGAAGTTGATTCGCGGGATCGCTTTCCAACGCGAGGTTGGCCGCGGGGTGATCGGAAGCTTGTCGATATACGTTGGAGTTGACGATCAAACGATGAAGCGATTTTGTCGACCAGTCGCTGTCCATCAAATGGCTTGCAAGCCAATCCAGCAATCCGGGATGCGAGGGACGATCGCCGAGCACGCCGAAGTTCTCGGTGGTACGGACAAGTCCGCGTCCAAAATGCCAACGCCAAATCCGATTGACGTAGACCCGCGCCGTCAGTGGATGGTGACGGTTGGTCATCCAACGAGCCAGTTGCAATCGTCCACTTTGATCCGCGGGGAATTCGACGCCGGAGATAGACGTTCGCATCACGGCTGGAATATTTCTCGCCACCGGATCGCCCAAGTTTCGATGGCTACCACGAATATGGATCGGCAAGCTCGCCAGTAGCTCGCCATCGACGACACCCATCGCGGCGTCCACATCGGGGGCATTGCTTTCGATGATGCGAGCCTCCTCCATCAGACGGTCATACTCGGCGAGCGTCTCGGTATCCAATGCAAACTCGGGCTTGGGTGGAACTGCTAGAAAACCAGAATTGTCCATCAGGGCAGAGCGGGCTGCCGCCACAAATTCCGATTCCAGAACCGTGTCGCTCTCTGTGACTCGTTCGGTCACAACGTCTTGATCGGATTGCTTGTTCTTTGGCTCCTGAAAGGCGATCGCTTTGGAAAAAAGCGGGCGATAGAAGGCATCGATTGCCTCACCATCCTGCAATTTCGCCAGATCATGCCAAGGTCTGAATAGGGAATCATCGGGACTGAAGTGCAAATGACGTCGGCAGTGGTAGAGTATTCGCGGATGCAAACCTAGCGGCTCAGCGATCTGCTCCACTTGATGGAGCGACATCTCGAGTTCGACGTTGACGGCAGCCACCAAGTACTCGGTCGCCAGCGAGCGAGCCTGTTGACGCAACGCAGCGATCGCCCCGTTCTTGAACTGAGTCGCGGCTTTGTTTTTCTCGGCGATCAGAGCGTCGATTTGCTTGATGGAGGCCAACTCCTGCTCGGATGCGAACACGTGTTCGTTCCAATGCTTGATCGCGCCGTTGTTCGTATCGCCGAACGTTTTGGTGCTCTTGAAAATGGCCGCCAACGCGTAGTAGTCACGTTGCGTAATCGGGTCAAATTTGTGATCGTGGCAGCGGACGCAGCCCAGCGTCAGCCCCATCAATGCCTTGCCCGTCGTGTCGATTTGCTCGTCAATCGTGTCCATCTCGAGCTTCTCTCGATCGGGCTCGGCAAGCACCTTCGCACCCAGCACCAGGAATCCGGTCGCGGTTTTCGTTGCTTCGTTGGCGTTGTGCAACAAGTCACCGGCCAGCTGCTCGACGACGAACTGATCAAACGGCTTGTCGTCGTTGAACGCGTCGACTACATAGTCGCGAAAACGCCATGCGTTTCCATACGCCAGATTCTCATCCAGGCCATTGCTGTCTGCGTACCTCGCCACATCCAACCAGTGACGCCCCCATCTCGCGCCATATTGTTCGGACGCCAAAAGTCGTTCGACGAGTCGCCGGTAAGCCGTCGGCGATTCGTCATTGACAAACGCGTCGATCTCTTCCGCCGTTGGTGGCAGACCGATGAGGTCATAGCTGAGTCGGCGGATCAACGTGCGGCGATCCGCTGGCGGCGAGGGCGTGAGCCCGCGAGCTTCGAGCTTTGCCAGGACGAATGCATCAATTGGAGTTTGAATCCACCGCTTCTCTTTGACAATGGGTTCTGAAGGAGACTCGATGGGGCGAAACGACCAGAACTGACGACCTTCTTCCAGAGACATGCCGGTGGCTGACGCGGCGGTCCGCTCGGCATCGCGAGGGTCCGTACTCCGAGGGTCCGTTCTCCGAGGGTAGGGGGCCCCCAGAGCGATCCACTTCTCCAGAATCGCAATCTGCTTGTCGGGCAACCGATTCTTCGGTGGCATTTGCAAATCGGGATTCTCGTAGCGAACGGCTTCCAGCAGCAAGCTTGATTCGATCTCGCCAGCGACGATTGCTTTGCCTGAGTCGCCACCGCGAAGCAGGTCGTTTCGAGAGTCCAGCAAGAGACCACCACTGGATTCACTGCCTGAGTGGCATTCGTAACAGTGATCCACCAGGATCACGCGAACATGCTTCTCGAAGAATTCGGCACCAGCGGCGCTTGATTGACCGCTCTCCGCGACGGCCATGTGGTCCTCGCACCAGCTCGCCGAAAGGAGGGTCAGCGAAAGAACGGCAATACGAGCTGTGAACCTCATGTCACCATTCTAACCCATTTTCTCATCCAGTCTGAGTGCGGGGGAGTCTTTCCGAGACGCGTGCGTCACGCAGCAAAGCTGCGATTCTCCGCCTTGGAAATGCGGACCTACTAACGCAGCCAAGCTGCGGGTGTCCGGCTTGGAAATGTGGAGCGACGGGTGGACCGCCCATCGGCTCTGGAAACAGAATCGGTTGCCGAGGGTTGAGTCGCACCGTTACGATGGCGTGGATCAAGAAGCGGTCTTGTGGAGCGTTTGCGTCGCTCGCCAACCCATGTTCGTCAACCGGAGGTGTCTTGCGATGTTGTTCCGAACCGTCTTAGCTGTTGTGATCGCGTTCGGTTCGCTGGGGGCCGTTTCGGCTGATGAGCCAACTCGCCCGTCAGTGGCACCCCTGGAATTTCGGCTGGCAGAGGATGCACCTGGTGTTGACTTGGTCGAAGCGGTGATCGTTGGCAGCGACGAGAAGGTCTACCTTCACAAGTCAGTGGGTGTCTCCAGCGGCGATATCGCTGAAGCGAGCCTGGTCTCGGATGATGCGGCCAACCCAGGCATTTCGATTGTCTTTACCGACAGCGGGGCTAGAAAGATGGCCGAATTGACAGAGCGATATCGTGGTCAACGCTTGGCAATCGTTGTGGATGGGCAAGTCATCAGCGCCCCGAAGATCATGGCCACGATCTCAAACAAA
Organism: Pirellulaceae bacterium; assembly: GCA_963767665.1. Lineage (GTDB taxonomy): Bacteria > Planctomycetota > Planctomycetia > Pirellulales > Pirellulaceae > Rubripirellula. The sequence continues at coordinate 245,891 of CAVYFC010000005.1, read as the reverse complement.
GCGCAAGTGGCTGGCAACTTTAGCGTGCAGGAGGCTACACGGATTGCGGATGCATTGAATCGCAAGACTGAAATCGATCATGCGTCTGCGTCCAGCTCCTTTCCTCAGTTTGTCGAGCTGTTCAACGGACGCGACCTGTCGGGCTGGGTGAATGTCAATACGGACCCTGATACCTGGCAAGTCAAAGATGGCTTGCTCGTCTGCACGGGCCAGCCGATTGGTGTGATGCGATCTGAAAAGCAGTACGAGAATTTTATCCTGCACATCGAGTGGCGACATATGAAGCCGGGCGGTAACTCAGGCGTCTTCGTCTGGAGTGAGGGCTACGTGTCGGAAGGGGATCGTCTTCCCACAGGCATGGAGGTCCAAATGTTGGAACTCGATTGGGTCAACATCCATCGCAAGCCCAATGGTGATCCAAACCACATCGGCTACATCTCCGGCGAGTTGTTTGGCGCCGGCGGGTTGAAAGCCACACCTGACAATCCACGTGGCACACGCAGCATGTCTTGGGAATTGCGATGCAAGGGAGCCGGAGAGTGGAATGTCTACGATGTCGTTTGTGTCGACGGCACCGTGAAGCTGTCGATCAACGGCAAGTTCGTGAACTCCATTCGAGACTCTTCTGTGCGAAAGGGCTATTTGTGTCTGGAGTCCGAGGGCTCCGAAGTCCATTTCCGCAACATCCGAATTCTCGAGCTACCGCCCGGGATCACAACACCCGAGCAAACGGCCAAGGTGGTGGAGTAGGTGAGTGGGTGAGTGGGTGAGTAGGGGAGTAGGTAAGAAGGTAAGAACGGGAGTTGTCGAATCAGATTCTAAAGAGAAATACCGAAACATCGATTCCCCCCTTCTTGCTCGCTCACCCACTCACCCACTCACCCGCTCACCCACTCACCCACTCACCCACTCACCCACTCACCCACTCACCCACTCACCCACTCACCCACTCACCCACTCACCCACTCACCCACTCACCCACTCACCCACTCACACACCACCCCATCTCAAGCGATCACTTCGTGAATCGTGTTTCCACCGATGATCAGTGGTCGATGATCGCGATCATAGATGGAGGTTCCCGGGTCGATGCCTAGCAACTGAAAGATGGTGGCAGCCAAGTCTTCTGGCTTTACCGGCTTTTCTTCGGGGAATCTTGCATGGGCGTCCGACTTGCCGTGGACGTATCCACCTTTGACTCCGCCACCGGCGAGTAGCGTTGTGTAGCACTGGGGCCAATGATCTCGGCTCTCGTTGTCGTTGATGTTCGGCGTGCGACCGAATTCGCCCATCCAAACGACGAGCGTTTCATCGAGCAGGCCGCGTTCCTCGAGATCGTCCAGGAGCGCAGGGAGCGTTTGATCGGTGATTGGCAGCTGATACTTGTCGACGATTTTGTACATCCTCGTATTGTCGAACCCATGCGTGTCCCACCCACCATCGTTCACTCGGCGGCCCCCGATACTGGAGGAGAAGTAGACCGTCACGAACTTGACTCCTGATTCAACCAGCCGACGTGCCAGGAGACAGCTCTGCCCATAGCTGGTCCGTCCATAACGGTCGCGAATCGATTGACTCTCGGCAGAGAGATCGAAAGCCTTGCGAACACGATCACTGGTCAACATCGAAATCGCACGCTCATAGTACTGGTCGAAGCCCTGGGCTTCCGCAGAAAAATCAAGCAACCTCGTTTGCCGATCGACGAGCTTTTGCATTTCGCGACGCCGATGGAGCCGATCGATCGACAGGCCCTCTGGCAGGCTCAACTCGGGCAGCTGAAAATTTTTGTCGTTGGGATCTTCGAGAAACAACAGAGGATCGTGCTGCTTGCCCAGAAAGCTGGCGTGCTGAGCTGGCACGACAGAGCCATCGCGAATCACATGCGGATAGGCGACAAAGGTTGGCATGCCGTTGGTGTTGGGAGCGAGGTGATCCACGACGCTTCCATAGGCTGGGTAGAGGTCCAGCGAATCTCGCAGGCGTTGGTCATCGCTTGGGGGTTCATGGCCGCTGAGCGCATAGTAACCCGCCGAGGCATGGTTGTTCATCGTGTGGGTCATCGTTCGAATCAACGACACCTGATGCATCCGCTTGGCCATCTCCGGAAGCAGCTCGCAAACTTGGATATCGGGCGCACTGGAGCTGATGGGTCGATAAGGGCTGCGCACGGTATCCGGTGCGTCGGGCTTCATATCGAACGTATCGAGCTGGCTTGGTCCGCCCCATTGGAACAAGAAGATTACCGATTTGGCCCGCGGCTTGAAATCGGCGCCGCGTTCCGCGCCGCGAAGTAACTTGGGCATCGTCAATCCAAGCATCCCGGCTCCGCCCACGCGGAGGGCACTTCGTCGATTGATGGGATAGAAATTCATGTTCACCCAGTCTGGTCTATTTGCGGAAAAGAAACTCTTTCGCATTCATCAGAGCCCAGGCGATGTCTTCCAGGGCGGCTGCACGGTTCGTCGAGGAAAGGATGGTCTCGGCGGTTGCGGCCTTGGACGGCTCACTCGTTGGCTGGGTTAGCTCCTTGAAGAACGCACGACCCATGTCCTGGAGCGAGATCGTTTGATCCGATGCCAGGCGAATCGCCTCAATTGCTGCGGCTCGCTCCGTTTCGCTTGGCGGCCGAGACAGCGCTGTCCAATAAAGTTCGTCGACGATTTCCTGATCGGACATCGGTGACCTGGCCATGTCGTAAAGGCGATTGGAAGGATCGGCGAGTCTTTCGTTCAGCCCATCGCCGATGAGGACGAACACCTGCTTCAGTGTGGTTTCGTTGGACCGCTCGCAGTCGCAGGCCAGGATGCGTTGCGGCTTCCCAAACGTTCTGAGGAATCGGTCCCCCAATTCGGTGCGCACGCCACGAGAACGCGAGCTTTGCACACCCGGGATCTGAACCGCTCGAATCCCTCGCCGATAGCCCGCAAAATCGGCCGGCGCGTCGAGCACGTCGCTCTGCATGTCCAGAATCACTTCAGCGGGCAAGCGACGTACAAGTGCTCGCGAATAGCTCGTGTGATCATTCCGATTGCTCTCGTTCGGCTCCGCCGTGAGCTGGTACGTTCGTGAGTTCATGATGATCCGAACCAAAGCTCGGAGGTCGAAGTCGCTCTCGACGAGCTGCGCTGATAGATAGGCCAGCAGCTCTGGATTGCTCGCCGGATTCGTCATCCGAAAGTCATCGATTGGGTCGACCAGGCCACTACCCATGATGTGGTACCAAATGAAATTGGCCTGCGATCCGGCGAACAGTTCGTTTTCGGGAGCGGTGAGCCACTCCGCCAGCGAATCAAGCCGTTGATCGGCCATGTCGCTGCGAAGTAATTCGCCACCTAGGAACTTCGGTTCAGCGATATCACCCGTGTTCGGATTGCGCACTTCTTCCTTTTTGGCGACAAGCACGATTTGTTCGCCAGCGAACTCGTTCTTGTCGAGCTCGTCGCGACGTTTGTTTTCCCCAAGGTCATAATCCATCTGCGAAAACAGCGACGACCAGCGATAGTAGTCGTCCTGCGTCCAACGGTCGAAGGGATGGTTGTGGCACTTGGCACACTGCAAGCGGGTGCCCAGGAACAATCTTGCCGTGGTTTCACCACGCGTCGATGGATCACGATTCGCACGATAGAAATTGGCAGCAGGCTCCTCGAACGTGTTACCTGTGCCCGTGACCAGATCACGCACAAACTGATCGAGCGGGTAACCCTTAGCAATGTTGTCTCGAATCCAGCCATGAAAGACCTCGACACCCTTGACATCGAGAACCTTCTCTTCGGTTCTCAACACGTCCGCCCATTTCAGCGCCCAGAAGTCAGCAAACTCTTCGCGAGTCAGCAAGGTGTCAATCAAGTCAGCGCGTTTCTTGGGATTGCCGTCCGTCACGAAACGCTTTGCTTCGTCAGCGCTGGGCAGACGCCCGATCGCATCCAGATAGGCTCGCCTGATGAAGGTTGAATCATCACAAAGCTCGGAGGGATTGATTCGCAGCCTCTTGAGCTTGGCGAACACGTGGTCGTCGATCTCGTTGTTCTTGGGCGGTTCGCTCCACACAAAGTCAGGACGCGCTTCGGTGAACGCGATCGGGACCGGGACTTGCTGCTGCAAGTAGCGGACAATCAAGGTGGATTCGCCGAACTTCGCTCGCGAGACGGTGCCGTTTGCGTCAACAAGTGAGTTCAAGTTGGAAAGCTCATAGCAGGCTAGCTCGGTCACATCTCGTGTTGTGCCATCCGAGAAGAAGGCTCGAGCTTGAAACTCGATCTGATTGGCTGGTTCGATGACGATCGCCTCGCGCGGCTCCACTTCCAAACGCACCACGGTGGCTGCATCCTTTGATGGGCCGGCCGCTCCGTCGCGAAGCCAACGCAGCAGCACTTCGTAGTCCTTCGAGTCTTCCGTGAACCGGATGCCGCCACGATGGGGTACTGCACCAATGGCTTTCTGCAGGAACAGACTCTGCTCGGGCGCACTTCGGTTGAGGCGGCGGCCTCTCGATTCATGGGTCAAGGCATGAAAATCAAAATCGGGGTCTTGGCCGCGGAGCGAGAGCTTGAAGCCCCCCTTGCCGTTGAGGTTTCCATGGCAGGTTCCGGCATTGCAGCCCGATTTCGAAAGGATCGACATCACATCAATCGAAAACTCCACCTTTGAAAGCCCTGCATTCGAGAGCTCAGTCTTCGAGAGCTCAGTCTTCGAAATCACAGTCTTCGAAATCACAGTCTTCGAAATCACAGTCTTCGAAATCACAGGACTTGAGTCAGCGGCCTCGGCAGCAATCGAATTGCTGTCGGCGGTTAGGCAAAGGTGAAGAGCCAGGAACAGTCCAGTCGTCGAACGGATCATTCTCAAGAGAGTACCGTTTTCGGGGGAGTGATGGCGGGGGCGAGTGATTCAGCGGCGAGTGATTCAGCGGCGAGTGATTCAGCGGCGAGTGATTCTGCGGCGAGGCTGACGAGCAGCGGGCCGCGCGAATCGGACGGAGACTCTCATTCTAGTGTGGAATCGAGTCCACGTGGTCAACAAGGTCGCCCAGAAGGCACAAAGGGGACACAAAGGGGACCGGCTTGGTTTCGGGGGATAAAGGGCACGCAGAGACGCCGAGGCGGGGAGACGCAAAAGAAGAGAATCCCAAGAACCGAAGAGAAGACGCGGCAGGAATCATCGAGACTACGGAGGAGAAAAGAAAACGCGGACATGCATGGCGTTGAGTTTTGGCGGAGGGATTTTGATCGGCTGGGACTCGGCGCGGGCTGGGGACTGGTGAGCGCGGAAGGGGGATTTGAGAAGGCCGTATGGGCGGCGATCAGATGGGATGGGGAAGTTTTCCGGATAGCAAAGGGGGATGTACTGACCGGATTGCATCGATGAGGGGATTGGACCGCTGCAGTAATTTGCAGGATCGGTGCACCTCCTTGCATTCGTCTTGAGGGGAATTGATGAATTCGTAGGAATCGGATCATGCGAATGAAGTGCGACAACCGGATCAACCGAACTTGTCCTTTGTCGGTACTGGACTTGCGAACCGGTTCCTTGCTGAGCCGCCTGTTTATGAAGGGAAAAGATGACCAGGGAACCGCACCAACTTTTGTCCGCACTTGATGCTCCAGCCTGCTGGCCATTTCGATGGGTCGCCGTCGCAGTGATTGCCAGTGTGATGTGGGTGGCCTCCGACTCGATCGCTCAAGAGCTGGACTTTGGGCTGGCCGCCGAGACGCCCGCGCCCCTGATTGATTCGTCGGTTGACTTTCAGATGCAGCTGGAGAGTTTGCAGCAGCAGATTGATTCGCTGAGGTCGGTTCAGCCACAACCGTTCGTCTGCTGTCCACCCGAGAAGCAGGATCCGAAGTTTCCGACGGCGCGGCTGACCGGCTTCTTTCAGGCCGACGCGGTCTGGTTCGATCAGGAATTGGCTAACCAGATTGCTGTCGGTAACGGAGTGGCAGAAGACGGAGACGCACAAGACGGTGCAGACTTTCGTCGCGCTCGGCTCGCTGCTGTGGGTCAGGCTTGGGACAACATCGGTTACATGCTCGAGATGGATTTTGCCTTTCCAGGTCGTCCGAGCTTCATGGATGTCTGGCTTGAAATTGATGATGTGGTTGGAACGAGCAACCTCCGCATTGGCCAGTTCCGACAGCCCTTTGGAATGGATGCCTTGACCAGCGTCAAGGAACTGACATTTCTTGAGCGGGCCTTACCTTTTAGCGCGTTCCCCTTTCGGCAAATTGGCGCGATGCTCTACGGAAACAACGAAGATGAAACGATGACTTGGGCGGTCTCAACCTTCCGCTTTCCCACCGACTTTTATGGCGGCAATGTGGGAGACAACGGTGGATATGCGATGGCAACCCGCTTGACTGGTTTGCTCTATCATGACGTCAGAGAGAACCGGCTCTTGCACATTGGCGGATCCTACAGTTTCCTCGATCCAGCCAATGACCTCATCCAATATCGGAATCAACCGGAGGTCTTCGTGGGGGAAACAGGTGGCGGCGCTCTTGTTCCGAGCGGTGTACCCAGCAACGTACCGCCGTTCGTGGATACTGGTCCGATTCCAACGAATAACGTCAACCTGTTCGGTGCCGAGTTAGCCTTTGCGTCGGGCTCGTTTTATGCCCAGTCCGAAGCGCTTTACTCACACGTCAATCAAGCGGGAGGCCCAGCCCTGACGTTTCCTGGAGCTTACGTCTTCGCAGGCTATTTCTTGACGGGAGAGAAGCGTCCCTATAACGGCAAGAGCGGTGTGTTCGGGCGTGTCAAGCCAAATTGCAATGTCGGCAAGGATGGCGGCATCGGGGCTTGGGAAGTAGCCGGTCGCTGGTCCTACGTCGATCTCAATGACGAGAACATTCAAGGACGGAGATTGAATAATCTGACAGCTGGATTGAACTGGTATCTGAATCCCTTTACCAAGTTTCAGTTCAACTACATTCATTCAATGCTGAATAGTCCGCTCAATGGTGATAGTACAGCAGACATTTTTGCCACGCGAGCACAGGTGGATTTCTAACGCATCTTCAACAATAACGTAGCCAGCTGGAAAAGGGGTCAGGCCCCAATAGCCGCAAGCGGCCCGAAGGGTGCTTCGCACTATTGGGGCCTGACCCCTTTTCCAGCAACTGTGTTCATGAGGGGATGTCCAGCAAGGACTAGAACTGGAACTCGAACATCCCGCCATATCCACCCTCGCCGGCAGCCAACGGCAAGATCCGAATGTGAGAGTCACTTCGTTGCGTGTGGTCGATGGCGGAGGCCGCGACAAAGGCCATCCACCATCCAAGCGCAACCTGCGATGGATAGTGAGCACCGTCGTTGACTCGCGACAGGGGGCCCAGCAGCGAGCCAGCATAGAACGTCGTCTTGAGCCAGCGGTTGTCAGTCATCTTGGCCGCGTTGATGAACGGTAGTGACGCCATGAATGCATGACCGCTGACGCCATTGTTGTCTTGAAAAGGCAGCCATCGCGCATCACGATCTTTCTCGTCTGGACGTGAACCCCCCGTGATCCGCTGGGCAAGCATCAAGGGGGGCGCCCCCACGAGGAAGGAGCGGAGAGATCGCTCACCCCATCGACCCGTTGTCACGAGCATGGGCGACTCATCGAAGATGGCCCCTGCGGCCCACGCAGTCGCGAAGACTGGTAGCGTGTACCGGCCGTTGCCAAGTTCTTTATCGGCATGCAGAAACTCCGACCAGTCATCACTTGTCGCTCCCTGCACACTGCTCTGAAAATGATCATGCAACTCTTGATCGAGCTGTGTGTTGGCAGTTGCGGCTGCGATGAGAAAACCGCTGCCAAGTAGTCGAAAGGATCTCCAGTCGTAGAAGTGCTGATGATCTGACACGACACGATCGAACAGCGTTGTGTGCTTTGATTCGAGGCCTTCGTCAAGAATCCGATTGGCCTCAAGAAGATTGGGATCGAACAGGGGGTAGTCGCATGCGAACGGATCTGCTGTGAAGGAAATGTCTCCGAGCGGATCGTCGTCGATGTCACTTGTGTCGTCCAGACCCAAGCCTCCAACTGGAAGATCCCAGACGCCGATCGTGGATGCGGGACTCTCGGGCGATTGAGCGGATACCGTTGCTGGTGCCAACGCCAAACAGGCAACCACCAAACGCAACCATCGAATGGTTGGCTGGCGGTGAACGTGCAGGTGAGTTGCTTGTTCTGAGGCAACGCCTTGAGGATCAAAAGGCAGCGGCACAAAGGTCCTCATGTCAGCCGTTGTCGGATAATGTCAACGGGAATCTACGAAGGATTTAGTTGTTGCCGCAATGGCATTCTCGAAGCTGGAATCGCCCGACACATCCGATCGCTCGGCATGACACACGTGAGCGGATCTTGCCTCGCATTCGTCGTGATGAAGTGGAACGGTTTCGGTCATGTGACGATGCTCTATCTGGGTGTGAAACATGTCGCTGCTTCACAGACAACCTGGTCGCTGCACCACCGTCGCTGCACCAAGAGCATCGAAATCTACTCTCGCCTTTTCCGCACCATGGGAAGTGCGTCAGTTCACGACGGAGTTGAGTTCCTGGCCCCAGGGCGTGCGATAACGGTTTTGCAGCAGCAACTCATTAGCCGGATCATTGCCGACGATCACTTCTCTGACGGGGTCCCAGGTCAGAGGCTGGCCAACGGTCTGTGACACGTACCCCAGATGTCCAGGTGTAATGGAGCGGTGCGCCGTTTCGGCTGGAGCGATACACGCTTGCCTGGTGCGAACGCAATCCAGAAAATTGCGCATGTGATCGTTGGAGAGATATACCTTTTGGTCACCGGGATCAAAGCCATTCTCGAGCCAGTTCGGGTCGGAGGCTTCGAGTTTTCCCCGAGTCACAAAGACCCAACCATCGTCTCCCAGAAACTTCACACCTTGCCGATTGCCGGTGCCGATGGAGGTGGTCGTACCGCCGGCGTACTCACATTCGATTTCGTATTGGTGCGGCGTGTTGTAGATCTCCGTTTCCGGAAACGTCCATTCCAACGCTTCAACCCGGATGGGGCCCGAGCGATCCGCATCGATCGCCCAATGTGCGATGTCGTTGTGGTGTCCGATCCAGTCCATCAGCACGCCGCCTCCGTAGGCGCGATGACCGCGCCACCAGCGATGGTGGCGGGCCCGCATGTAGGGGAGTTTTGGTGCCGGGCCACACCAGAAATCGTAGTCGAGCGATGCCGGCGGCTCGACGACCGCCGCATCGCCCTGAGGCTTGTCGTACCCAGGAGGAAGCCCCACCTCAACGCGTTGGATGTGTCCAAGATGTCCGTTACGAACAAGTTCCACGGCGCGACGGAATTTTGCATCGCTGCGTTGCTGGCTACCAGTTTGGAAGACGGCGGATTTTTGTGCCGCCTCCCGATACACGAGTTGCCCCTCGCGGAAGGTGTGCGTCAAAGGCTTTTCACAGTAGACATCCTTGCCGTGCCTCAACGCTTCCAGCGTACAGAGAGCATGCCAGTGGTCGGGTGTCGCGACGACGACGGCATCCACATCCTCCGCCGCGCAAACTTCACGGAAGTCTGCCGTGGTAGTCAGGCCGACCGACGAAGGCGACTTGCTCTCGATTCGTTCCTTGCCCGGCTCAACGCCGTACTTCGGACCCTCTCCCCAGGGACGATCGCGGTAATGAAATGAATCGACATCACAAATCATCACGATCTGAGCATCCGCATGTCGAATCAACTCGTCAATCAGATTGAATGATCGCGAACCAAGACCGACCACTCCGATCGTGATTCGCTCATTGGGAGAGGTTCGGCCGTCTCGCCCCAAAGCAGATGCTGGCACAAAGGTAGGGGCCGCCATGGCCGCGGCACCGGCTTGCAAAAAGCGACGCCGATGAACGGAGTGTTTCGCCAGGCTCATTCTGAGGATCCTTCTGTGATCGTCTTGAAAGAAATGCGAGGGTTTGATTGAACTGTTCGCCCTTGCCGTCGGATTGCCGTGGGCGGGTCTATCCCAGGCTCGCAGAAAAAGCAGCAGAGCTGCGAATCAACGCCTTGGAAACGCGGACCCGCAGTCGGCGAATCCTTGGGACACCTGGCGACTTTTGCTGTTTCGTTTCTACTGTGGAAAGGAGGTCGGTGGTGTGTCTTGGTACCCTTCTCCGTCCAGCGCTTCCATGAATTTAACGAGTTGGACGATCTGTTTCTCACTGAGGTCCAACCGTTCCGCGAATCGGCGATCGATCTTGCGATCAAGAGAAGGGTTGGGAATGCCCCCCTTGCTATAGAGTTCGACCACCTCGCGAAGTGTCTTGACGGAACCGTCATGCATGTAGGGTGCACGTTTGCTGACGTCACGAAGGGAAGGTGTCTTGAACGCGCCCTTGTCGGCCTCGTTCTTGGTCACGACATAGCGACCTTCGTCGGCAAACGATTCGGTTTCTGCGTTCCAGCCCACGCCGAGATTATGAAAATCACTATCGGTGAGATTGGCTCCCTTGTGGCAGTTGTTACAAAACGCATTTCCAAAGAAGAGGCGATGCCCCTTCTTCACGTCGTCCGACACGGCGTCTTGGTTGCCAGCCCGCCATTGATCCCATGGCGAGTTACCGCTCATTCGAGTGCGTTCGTAATCGGCGATCGCCTTGGTGACTCTCTCGATGGTGATCTCTGGCGTTCCAAACGCCTCTTCAAAGTACTTTGCGTAACCTGGGATTCCACGTAGCTTGTCCACGACCACGTTGTGATCCTTGCTGCCCATCTCGATCGGATTGATCATCGGACCACCCGCTTGATCCTCCAGCGAAGCGGCGCGGCCATCCCAGAAAAAGTGAGGTAGCGACGCCCACGCTTGATTGGTGAATGAAGGTGCCTTGCGTCCGCCAACCTGCCCGCCAATCCCCGTGGAGGTGGCAGTCGGTTCTGAGAATCCGTTTTCTGGACGGTGGCAGCTGGCGCATGAGATGGTGTCGTCGGCTGATAAACGCTTGTCGAAGAAGAGCCATCGGCCCAATCGAACTCGCTCTGGGGTCGGCGGGTTTTCGAACTCAGTCAGCTTGGCTGGCATGTTCTCGTCGATGCCAATGCCCAGCGGAGGATCTGGGATGGGAACAATCGGATTGGCTGCCTCCCAAGGCGCTGCGTCCTGAGCAAACGACATGGTGTGGAGCATGAATCCAAGGATCACAACCCCCGCGAATCGAAGCCAACTCTGTCGACGCTCACTCATCTCTGCACTGCCTTGTGTTGTGTTTCACCGCGAGTACCGCTGGGCCAACGCCGCGTCAGAATACCCAAGTCACAACTCGCTTGCAAAGAAAAACGTGATCCGGTCCCAACGGTATCCTGGGTCATTCCGCTGGGAAGCTGCTTGTAGGCAGCGGACTTCGCATGGGTGATAATGTCCCCTCGATCCGATCGATTCACTCCCGTCTGCGCTGGAATGTGATGCAACCTCTGAAGATTTTGTCCCTCGTGTTCGCTGTCTCGATCTGTCACTCGCTCATCGCTGTCGAGCCTCAGTATCGTGATTTGGAGTACGCTCGTGTTGGTGATCGATCGCTGTTTTTGGACCTCTATCAACCAGAAACGGCTTCAGATTCCGCGTCACCCACTGTCATTTGGGTACACGGTGGTGCATGGCGATCGGGTTCGAAGAAGGATGTACCGGTCGCCCGTTGGTTGGACCAAGGCTTGGCGATTGCCAGCGTGGACTATCGCCTCAGCCCAGAGGCCACTTTTCCTGCTCAGGTGCACGACATCAAGGCTGCGATTCGATTTCTTCGTGCTCACGCGGATAAGTACCGTCTCGATCCGAGCCGATTCATCGTCGCCGGTTCTTCTGCTGGTGGCCACTTGGCAGCGTTGGTGGGGGTCACCGGGGGCGTGAGTGAGTTGGAGGGTGAAGTCGGTGAGTTTGGTTCGACCGATTCGGGCGTCCAGGGGATCGTATCATTTTACGGGGCATCGAACTTGCAGACCATCTTGTCGCAATCGACGGAACATGGTTTGAGCGTCCGCATTCCCGCCCTGCAGCTTCTGCTCGGTGGTCAGCCAAACGAGAAACCTGAGTTGGCGAAACTGGCCAGTCCCGTTGCTCATGTCGATGCAAGTGATCCACCCCTTTGGTTGATTCATGGGGACGCCGATCCACAGATGCCAATCGAACAATCGTTCGAGCTGTTGCAGGCATACAAAAATCAATCACTCTCAGTCGAGTTGGATGTCGTTGCAGGAGGGAAGCATGGTGGTAGCGAATTCTTTCAAGCGGAGCGATTGAATCGCCTCTCCGACTCGATTTTCCGCAGCGAGCGGCCGCAATGATGAAGCCAACGCCCAGAAGAGCGAGATTGGAAGAGTCGAATGATGGAAGGCAGCTGAATCATCTGGAATATCGATAGGGCGCAGAGTCTCCGATGTAAGTATTTCTCACATCGTTTTGCCAGTCATGATTCGGCCGAGCAGACTGCCGTCCCCTGAACGTTGACCTCGAACAAGGCCTCGTCGCTTATGTTAGTGTAGCTCGAACAAGTTCTTGCCCATTGAATGCACCTTCATCTCCGAGGAGACCTCCATGCAGCTCTTCGCTCGTTCTGTTTGTCGGATCATTATTTTTGGATCGCTGCTAGGGGGAGTGGTGTTTGGGCAGGACGCGAAGCTCAGAACCTGGTCCGACATCAGTGGCAAGTTCAAGGTCCGCGCGGCACTTCATCAGCAAAATGAACGTTTGGTTGTTCTGCATACGGAGGATGGACGTTCGGTGGAAGTGCCCATTGATCGGCTCAGTCAGAGCGATCGCGACTTTCTGTTGTCCTTGAGTACTTCGGCCGATAATCCATTCGAAGGTGGCAAGCCAGTTGGTGAGATGCTCAACTCATCACCTGTCACTCCTGGAACGCTTGACGCCCTTCCCCCTTCCACTTCGGTGGGAGCAGTGATGGCGCTGCCAGGTGTTGGAAGAACCATCGATCTGTCGATTGGCGACTCCCTTGAGTCGTTTGCCCCTGATCCACTGGGGCCACCGGCAGAGCTGCCCGAAGCGGTCGTGGCCGTCACGGAAGTCGATGCGTACGACAAAGTCTCGGCACCGGTGTTCGTCGGTGAGCAAGCTGGCCTGTTCTTGGTTTCAGTGGGTCGAAACAAGTCAGGCAAGCCCGAGGAGACTCGGGGACGTCTTTTCGTGGTCGATCTAAGCGGTGGTCGGTCGAACTCAGTGTGGGACAAGCCGGCGGCGATACGGGTTCTCGATCATCACCCCTCCAGCGGCCGAACGTTGATTGTCGACCAGCTCGATCAGTTTGAGCGGGCTGGAGAGCTCGTCGTTTTGGAGGGAGTCGCCGAGGGATCTCCGACGACACTTTTTCGCCGTTCGCTTCCCGGATTGGGCAAGCCAGGTTTTCAGCCGATGGTGGAATGGGCGCGAATGTTGTCCGCGTCACACGCGGCCGCGATCGTCGACGGAGCCTTGTTGGTTTGGGATTTACCGGCCGCGCAGTTGCTTTATCGAATCGACAAGGTGAAGGCATCGGAGCCTCCTGCCTTCAGTGGCAACCTGCGTTACATGGCGGTTCCTCAAGGGGGCAAGGTGGTGGTGGTTGAAACCGCGACCGGCAGGGTTGGCAAATCATTCTCGACGGGCAGCACTTTGACGCCTGGAGTTTCGTTTCATCCCAATGGACGGCTCGTGGCGGCTTGCTTCTCCAACCAGTACATGGTTTGGGATTGTGTTGAGGATACGATCGTTAGCGAAGCGGTAACGACGGCCCAGCTCGGCTCCTCGCCAGTTGCATGGGTTGGCGATCGGATGTTCCGCACGTCGCTCGGCAGCATGGTGGATCCATCACTTGGTATGCCGGTTTGGAGCTACCACATTGCGTCAGCCTCACCGCCCCTTGTGATCGGCAACCGAATGCTGACGACGACGCGTTCACCACTTGCCAAGCTCTGCTCACTTCCGATCCCTCATGAAGCGGCCAAGGAGGGGATGAAGCGACTACTCGGCGCCGGCGACGAAGCGATGCTGGTTCGGTCAGGCTCGAAGGTGGCGATTGCCATTGAGGGTGTAAGCGGATCCGACGAGAAGGAAATACAAGTGGCGCTGTCTAACGCTGCGACGAAAGCCGGTTGGACGGTCACGACGAGGGCACCCATTCAGTTGGTCGCCAAAATTGGACGTGGTGAAACGCAAGAGCTCCACTACCGCAGCATGCATGGGCCCATGAATAAGTCGAGTACGGCGTCGCTCACCCCCTTTACCGCGGATCTGGAAATCCGCGATGCGTCGTCCGTGCTTTGGAGGCGGTCTTCGACCAATCATGTGCCCCGTTTATTGCGGCTGGAAGAGGGTGAAACGGTGCAAGATGCCGTCAAACGATATGAGAAGCCGGATCCAGGGTTCTTTGCAAGACTCAACTTGCCACCACGAATTCCGAAGTCCGAGTTTGTTGATCAAATTGGAATGAGTTCCTTGAAAGACGGTAAGTGGATGGACATTAGCGCTGAGATTCGTAATCGATCGCGTCGTTCGAGATAGCTGCAGTGGATTGCATTTGGAGGTCGTACAAGCCGCGGAGATGCAGTCGAGCCGTATTGTCGATTGTTGCCACCTGGTACGTCTGTTCTGGTCACACAGTGGGTTAGAAGATGAAACGAATTGTGATTGCCGTGTTGACACTCTCGGCGTGTTGGATCGGATCTTGTGTTGGGGATCAGGTTCAGCCCCCCGGACCTTTTGTGCTGGGATACGCGGGACAGGTCAGCTACGTGGCTGGCGATGAAGCGACCTTTCATCTCTCGACGAATCATTCGAGTGTCTCGGTCGTCATTGATCGTGTGGGGTCTGAACGAACACAAGTCCTCCAGCGAGATGATGTCGCGGTGTCTCAGCACCCCATTCCCGATCGCGCCTCCTCCGATGGATGCGGATGGCCGCCTGCACTGAAGATCACGATCCCTCCCGATTGGAAGAGCGGCTACTACGAGATGACAATGACCGGAGGCTCGGGCGACGATTCGTCCCGGTCCACGCTCTTCTTCATCGTACGCAATCCGGAGCCTGGGAAGGGATCCGGAATCCTGTTGCAACTCGCTACCAACACTTACAACGCCTACACCAATTGGGGTGGCCACAGCCTCTATTCGTATCACGATCGCGATGGATTGCAGGGGCATCGCGTCTCCTTTGATCGACCGGTGAGTTCACAATTTGGGAAGTGGGAACTGCCCTTTGTGCGATGGGCGGAGCAGAACGGCTATGAGCTTGATTTCGCTGCCAACAGTGACCTGGAGTTTCGACCGGAGTTGCTGAAGTCGTATCGATTGGTGTTGAGCGTCGGGCATGACGAGTACTGGTCGTCCCCGATGCGGGACCATCTGGAACGTTACATCAGCGATGGTGGAAACGTCGCATTTTTCAGCGGAAACACTTGTTGTTGGCAAGTTCGCAGCGAGGATGACGGAAGGGCTTTGACATGCTGGAAGCAGAGCTTCAATCTGGATCCGCTTTATCGACGTGGTGACCAGCGGTTGCTCAGTACCGCTTGGAGTCATCATCTGGTGGGGCGTCCCGAGAACGAGTTGACCGGCGTTGGTTTCTTATGGGGAGGCTATCACAAGAGTCACGGGCAATTCATGGAGGGCGAGGCAGCCTACACGGTGCACCGGCCAGAGCATTGGCTTTTCGCTGGAACCGACCTCGATCGTGACCAGCAATTTGGGGGCGCCGACACGATTGTCGGATACGAGTGTGATGGATGCGAGATGGAGTGGCGTGATGGTCTTCCCTATGCAACACATCGCGATGGGACTCCCGAATCGTTCACGGTCTTGGCTTCCTGTCCAGCGAAATGGGCGCCCGATGACTGTTATTGGTACTCGAGGTTTCCAAAGGATCGCGTCGGCGCTGCGGTGCTCGGTTCGTACACGAAAGGAGGAACCGTGGTCACCGTTGGGAGCACCGATTGGGCACACGGTTTGGCAGGCGACGACCCGATCGTTGGCAAGATCACAGCCAATGTACTCGACCGATTGAACCGTCCGTCACAATAGCGCTGGGCTGCTCAGCTATTTCGTTGGATCCGTCTTCCCGGCTACAGCGTTTTCAGATTTGTCCAGATAGGCCAGGACTTGTCCAAGCAGGATGTCACCGGACCAGTCTTGGCGTACCTATGATCCACATCAATGAGGAAGAAGGTCTAGATCTTGATGAAGATGCGGCGACGATAAAGCCACAGCAGCACCGAGAACATCAACGCCATCGTGGCTGCGCCTGAGAGCAGGGGGACCAACTCCTTGCCGAAGATCGCAAAGGGTCCCGTGCCGAAGTGACGAAGCAACATCTCATGGATTGGATCGGCCACGGTCCAACTCATTACGTAAATCAAGATCGAATTCGCCCCAATGACGACGAATGGAAATGCCCAGCGTTGGTAGCGAGCGTGATCGCAGATCCAATGCAAAGCAGCGAGCCATAGCAGACAACAGCCGCCGCTGTAGAGGGCGAAAGAGGGAGTCCAAATGCGTTTGACGAGTGGACAAATGTCGGTCCACGCCAACAGCATGCCCAGCGCGATTCCGATCAGACCGCCAAGGAGCAATCGCTTCATCCGCCCCTGGAATGTGGGAATGTCGCGAAACCAGGTCCCCGCGATCAGTCCAAGTAGCATGGTTGCCATCGTGGGCACAAACGATAGTGTCGCATAACCGCCCCGGTTGTACTCAAACACCTCCTCTCGTGGAAACTGGTTCAGGAACCAGGTGTCGAATCTCCAAGACACATTGCTGTTCTTGTTGAAGCGAGAGGCGAAGCCGTCATGGTGGTGGGGCCAGTCCGCGGGGACACCAACGGCTGGGTAATCAAAGTCGGCTGGCGGTTTGGAGCTCACCGCATAGAGTCCCCAGAATCCGGCGAGCACAAGGAGGAACGCAGCCAAGTGACCTTTTGGCGGCAACCACATGGCCACACAGAAAACGGGAAAGTATCCCAAGCCGATCTGGGTCAGCGTGTCTTCAAAGGTGAAATACGTCTGATCGCGTCCCAACGATCGCAGAACGATACCGAGGCAAGATCAACACGACACTTCGCCATGCGGCATGCGCCATCAATTTCAGCTTCGATCCTCCCCGTCGAATCCGACTGGCGATCGAAAAAGGCATCGCAACGCCGACCAGAAAGGTGAACCCGGGCTGGATCAGGTCATGAAGCGAGCAGCCTTCCCAGGCAACATGCGTGGTGTGAAAGTGAAGCCACTGTGCCCATTTCTGGCCCGGAAACACCGCGACCAGATCATGCAGGTGCATCAACTCGGCCAGCATCAGAAACATCACCATTCCGCGGTAAACGTCAATGCTGACGACACGGTCTGGCTTTGAAGCTGCAACGTCAGGCAACGCCGACGAGGCCGATGAATCCAGTACGTCGGGCGAGGTCACAGTTTCGGGCATGCGAGTATCTTAACCGGCTGAGATCGAGATTGCACCGGAGCGTCTGGCCAATTAGATCCGACCGGCCAACGCATGACTCGCATGCCCTCGGAGAGCGAAGTAACGACTCCTTAGCCCTCACTTTTCGGTCATGCCGAGGCCCGATTTGACTGAATCCATGATGTCCTTGAGGTGCTCTTCGATCTTGGCCTGCTCCACTTCGCCCTCAAGATAGTCCTTGAGTGCGATCAACTTTTCCTTGACGGAGGCCAAAGCAGTGCTAACCGCTTCGGGCAGCTTGATGTCGGCGGACTTGTCTTCAATCTTCTGAATCAAGTCGGTGACGGCAACCTTCAATTCCTCAGGCTTTTCCTTGAGGCTATCAAGGTCACCAAACTCTTCCTTGAGAGGTGTAAGAAAGGCCATTGCTTTCTCACCGAGATCGCTGGCCATTTGCTTGCCACTTTCGACAGCATCGCTTGCAGCTGCCTTCCCTTCATCCACCGCATCACCGACGCCCGATGCAACATTGGATGCGGCCTCTTGAGCCGACTCCTCAGCGTTCTTCAACGTTTCGGTGGCTGCCTTCTTGTCGCAACCGCCGCACAAAACGAGGGCGGCGCAAGAACTCAAAGCAATGCTGCGGAACCAGAATGACGTTTTCATTGTCGTGTTTCCCTGAGAGATGGAATTTTGGGAGAGATGGAATTTTGGGAGAGTCAGCGTCAATGATCTATTGGCCGACACCCTAGCTGGACAGCGTCATTTGATTGCATTCGGTAACCCGAAGCGTAAGGAGGCAATGGGATGCCTGGAAACCACCTCGTTCACGCTCTTTTCATAACCCGACGCGTCAGCGAGGAAATACCGATATTGCCATCGACTCGCTGACGCGTCGGGTTATGAAAATCCTTGTGCGGCAGCCAATATCGCCACTTCAAAGCTCACGCTTCGGGTACCCTTTCCGTCGCAATCGACGAAAATGGTGCTGTCCAACTAATCTACGATTGTTAACGATTCAGCCGGTGGGTCAAGGACTCGGACTCGACTTGTTGGCGATTCCCCTCATTCCACATTGACCGGCGTTAGTCCCGATGGGATCCTCGCTGAGGATTCCAGAGGCTCACTCCGTCCCATACGCTTGCCGAAATACTCTTTCGCGTCCATCGTCAAGCTGAACAACGTGGGTACCAGCATCAACGTGAACACGGTCGAAACAATCAGCCCTCCAAGGACCACGCTGCCGAGACCTCGATAGAGTTCGCTCCCTGCACCTGGGAAAAGCACCAGCGGAAGGAGACCGAGGACAGTGGTTGTCGTCGTCATGAAGATCGGACGCACTCGTGTTCTGACACTTTCCAAAATTGCCTCGCGTGGTGGCATGTGTTCCTCACGCATGAGATTGAGCGACTGGTGCACGATCAAGATCGGATTGTTAACCACCGTACCGATCAGGATCACGAAGCCGAGCATGGTCAGCACGTCGAGCGGTTGCAGATAAAACAGGTTCAGAATCTGCAATCCAATGATGCCGCCGACGGCTCCCAGTGGCACGCTCAAGATGATCACGAGAGGATACAACCACGACTCAAACAGCGCCACCATCAAGAGATAGGTGATCAACAACGCAAGCACGACATTGAATCGCAACGCATCCCAGGTGTCGCGAAGCTTATCCGCTGTGCCGGCAAGACTGACGCGGTATCCCGGCGGCAATTGGCCGCTGTCGATCATCGGCTGGACGATCTCTGACTTGATCCGGGCCATCGCATCTTCAAGTGCGATCTCCGGCGGCGGAGAGACTTCGATCGTGATGGCTCGTAGACGCTCTCGATGGTTCACCTGTTCTGGGCCGCTACTCATCTGGACATCAGCCAAGGCAACGAGCGGAACCAGTTCGCCAATCGGTGTTGCAATGGGTAAGGCGCGGATGTCTTGCGAACTCTCTGCCAGACGAGTCTCGCCCATGATCGTCAGATCGATCTTGTCACCGTTTAAGAAGTAGTCCGTCGCGTAGGCGCCATCGACCAACGCGTCGACGGTGTAGCCAAGGTCGGTGCTGCTAACCCCCATTTCAGCAGTCTGCATCAGATCGGGGAGAAACGTGAAGTTCGGGACTGGACAGATCCAGACTTGGAATCGGACGAGCCTGAGCCGTGGGGAAGATCTGAGAGGTCTTGCCAAGGACCTGTCCACCAAGCGCGACGAGTTGTGTTAACTCTGGACCCGTGATCTCGACGTCAATCGTCCGTGCCGGCGGTCAGCCCTTGTTCGAACAGACTCGATTGTTTGGCGACTGCAAAGGTACCGGGAAGCTGGGATCCGACCTTTTGCACCAAGGGGACCAACTGGCCGACCTTCGCAGGGTCTTGGGCGCGAATCCCCATGAAAATCTGACGACCGCGAGCTACAAAAAAGAAGTCGCCAATGATTGGAAAGTCCAACGCCTCCGCAGCTGCACTCCCCGGTTCGACATCCCAGTAGGGCCGCAAGTTGGCCTCAACCGTTTCACCCATCTCCATCAATTGGTCCAGGTTGTAACCGGGAGGTGGTAGCAGGATTCCAAACACAAGATTGCGATTACCCGTGGGCAGGTATTCGACTTTTGGCCACAGCAACCAGCTCAATCCCAGCGCCAACGAGATCAGCACCGAAGTCAATGCCAGTCGACGCAACAGTCCTTGCTGAATCCAGTCATTGACGCCGACGATTCGGCTGATCGCACCGTGCCGCCGACTCGAAGTGCTTCGCCAGCCTGCCGCAACGCCCGCAACCTCGCCAGCCGTTCTCCAATGCTGGCGTTCGGATGCAGATACTTCGGATCTGGCTCCGAGGATGCTGGCTCCGAGTATGCGAGCGGCGAGGTCGCTGCTTGAATCGTCTCTGGCTCGCTGGCCGAGTTCGTCCTAGGGCCTTCTCGGGTGTGGAGGATGGATCTCTTCCGTTCACGGAGCAGTCGTCGGGCAGCCATGGGGATGAACGTCATCGAGGCGACCAGCGAGAGGACGACTGCCGCGCTGATCGCCAGGGCGATGTCGCGAAACAACTGGCCCGCCTCTTCTTGCACAAATACGATGGGCAAAAACACGGCGACCGTCGTCAGGGTGGAAGAGAGAACCGCTCCCCAGACCTCGACGGTTCCTCGAACCGACGCCTCCAATGGCGGCTCCCCGTTGTCCCAGCGACGATAGATGTTTTCCAGAACCACCACCGCATTGTCGACCAGCATGCCGACCGCGAAGGCCAAACCGGCAAGGCTGATCACGTTCAGCGAACGCCCCAGCAAGCCGAGCATCAAGAACGTTCCGATGATGCTGATCGGGAATCGCCAGACCCACGATCAAGGCGCCTCGGGCAAACCAAAACCCAGCCCCAAGCATCAGAGCCAACGTGACCAAGAAGAACCATGGCGAGATCTGCGAAGCCAGGGCGCTCGACGGCGATCAACGGAATCAGCACGATCGTCCGCATTCCCAAGTGCAGAAACATCATCAACACGATCATCGTCAGCGCACTGCCGATGAAGATGTTCTGCTTGACCAGATCCAAAGCTGAATAAATGTACTCGGTCTCGTCGTAGACTTGTGTCAACTGCAGTCCACGCTGCGGACAGCAGGTTTTGATTCAACTCTCGCATTGACCTCCCTGAGTCCGGTCATCACATCGAGCACATTGGCGCCCGTTTCGCGGAGGACGTTGACGGCAATGCTGGCCTCTCCAAATCGTCGCACCAGGCCATCGGCTTTCTTGTAACCGAGTCGAACCTCCGCCACGTCTCGAACGTAAACCGGATTGCCACCGCGCACGGCGAGGAGCTGCTGTTCGACTTGTTCTGGGCTTCGGAATTGCCCCAGCGTCCGCACGACCCACCGCCGCTTTCCCTCCCAATAGTCACCTCCCGAGGTGTCCTGGTTCTGTGCTCGCAGCACGCTCCGCACGTCGCTGATGGTCAACTGTCGTGCTGCCAGCTTCTCAGGATCGATGACAACCTGAAGTTGGTCCTCCAGACCGCCGAGCACGTTGGACTGGGAAACTCCCGAGACACGTTCGAACTTCGCTTCAATCTCATCCTCGGCAAAACGACGTAGCTTCGTCACGTCCATCCCGGCCGGTGGCAGCAATTGCCTGACTTCAGGATGCTGATCGGCCAGCAGACGCAACCGCATCATCACCAGTCCTGCGTTCTGAGACGCAGCGACCCGTTCGATTTCTGATGCCAAGTCGGGGTGTGCTTGAGCAAACTCCCTCATCTGTTCCTGGGAGGGTTCGCGTGCACTCAGGATGAACCAGGCGATCGGCCGATCATTCGCATTCGCCGTTGCGATCACTGGTTTGTCGGCATCGATCGGATACTCACGTACCTGCTCGAGCCGTCCGATCACATCCACCACGGCCTTCTGCATGTTGGTCCCAACGAGAAACTCGATGATGATCCTTCCTACCGAGTCGGTGCTCTCGGAAGACATCTTCGTGACCCCTTCGACACCTTTGAGCTGCTCCTCCTGTTCAATCACGATCTCCTGTTCGACCTCCTGAGGGCTTGCCCCAGGCCATCGTGTTTCGACGGTGATCGTTGGCGTTTGAACCTCCGGCGTCAGTTGCATCGGCATGCGCATCAAGGCAACACATCCGAAGAGGACGAGAAGCAGGACGCCGACGGTGACCTTGGCGGGGTTCTTAACGAAAAACTCAATCAGCGACATGACTGTCTGCTTTCTCCATCTCGCGACGCTTGTTGGGGGGCTTCGCGGTCAAAATAATGGGGCTCGGTTCACCCGTGCGACTCGGGACGATCCGTTCATTTCCCTTCACCACCACCAGGCTCCCTGCCGGAATCGCACCCTCGACTTGAATCAAATCGCCGTCCGCCACACCGAGTTGTACGTTGACGGCAACCGCTTGCCCCTGACGCATTCCCCCTTCAGCAGTTGAAACGGTGGAGGGATCGACCAGCCAAATCATGGCTTGAGGTCCACCCAAGACGAGGGCATCCTTGGGGACGAGCTTCGCGCGCGTCTTCGCGCCGGTGGCCAGCATGACGCGTGCGAGCATGCCGGCTTTCAAAAGGGGCTCCGAGTTCGGGGAAATCTCATTGGTGACCCGAACCTTGACGGGGAACGTGCGCGAACGCACGTCCGCCTGGGGCACGACGGCCGCAACGCGACCGGTCAACGCGCGATCGGGCAACGCCGGTACATCCACTCGCACCGAATCTCCCACCTTGATGAACGGCGCCTGCGAATCAACCACTTTGGCCACCACGTCGACCTCATCGAGAGCAATCACTTCGGCGATGGAATCGCCTTGTGTTATCCATTCTCCGACGTCTGTGTCCTTGATCGTGACGTAGCCAGCAAACCGCGAATAGATCGTGTACTTCTTGATCTGATCCTTCAGTTTGCGGACGATGGCATCTTGCATGGCCATCTGTGCCTTGGCTTGCGCGATTCTCTCACGGCGCGGGCCGTCGACAGCCAACTGATAGGCCGCCTTTGCATCGTCATACTGTTGGTCCGCCTCGAAGGCGGCCGACCTGGCGCCATCCACTTCCGATTCCGACGTGGCGTTTCGCTGGCTGAGCGTCGACAAGCGTTGCAGGTCTTTCGTGAGAAACTCCGCTGCCACACGCGCTCGTTCCATTCGGGCGCGCGTCTGTTCGATCTCGGCAGGCAAGGAGCCGTTCTCCATCTCGGACAGTTGCTGTTTCCGCAGATCAAGCTCCGCCTCGGCGGCTTCGAGCTCCAATTCGATCGTTTGCGTCAACAGCCTCGCCAAAGGCTGGTCCTTTTCGACCCGATCTCCCTCCTCGACCATCACTTCGATGACACGCCCGTCGACCGCCGATCCGATCACGGCACGACGCGGGGGCGTGACGGTGCCGACGAACGATTGGCCGCTAGAAACTTCACGTTCAATCACCTCGACCACTTCGACCAGCGAGGGACCCCGCTGGGCGTAGAGAGAGCTCTGGAAGCCGACCAGGGCCACTAGCAAGAGTCCAAGGTGAGCCGCTGAGCGATGGCTCATGGGTTCAATCCACCTATTCATTTTGATTCGGGTTGAGTGTGTGGGTGTTCCAGATTGTCCATGATGGTGCGAAGCGTCTTGAAGAACGTGCCAACTTGGCGATCGCTGAGGCCTCGCGTGGCGGCGGCACGGACTCGCTTGGCACAGGTGATGACGTTTTCCCACACCTCGCCTGCATTGTCGCTGACTTGGATCACCTTCTTGCGACGGTCCGATGGGGTGGCCTTCCGCTTGATCATGCCATCACGTTCCATCCGATCGAGCACCCCGACAAGGGTCGCGGGCTCGATCATCATCCGATCCGCAAGTTCGACCTGCGAGAGTTCGCCATCAAGCACCAGCCATCCCAGCACCTGTGCCTGCCGGTAGGTCAATCGATAGGGGGCCAATTCGACCTCGATTGCCTTTTGGTAGGCTCGGGCCGTCAGGATCAGCCAATAGCCCACGCTTTGCTCGAAATCGTAGGACCGCAGCGTTCCCGCCGCCGCCGCCGTTTGCTTCGTCACCGCCGACACTGGCAACCATTCCCATGACAGTTTGTGTGTAAATAGTTAGTGTCCTAATCATAGATGGGATTTGAGAACGAGCAAGAGAGTCGCGCGGCTTGCTGTCGGCCCGCATTTCCAAGGCGGACATCGGCAGCTTGGCTGCGTTTTTTACGAGTCTCGGAGAGACTCGCCGACGGTAGAAAGCTGCACATCGAAAAAGTCACGAGTCTCGGAGCGACTCGCCTACGGTAATCTGGGCGGGGGGCGAATTCGAGACTCGGAACGAGACTGGGGACACGGTCGGCTGTTTGGAACCAAATCGGGAACATCGCGGATGAACAAGAGTGTGTATGCCATCGCCACGCTGGATACCAAGGGGGCGGAATTGGAATTCGTGGCTCAGTCCCTTCGGGAAGCTGGCGTGGCGGTGAAGACCGTCGACGTGAGCACGCTCGGACCGCCGTCGATCAAGCCTGATGTCTCTCGGCAAGAGGTGCTTGGAACCGGCCTCTCTCCCGTCGAAGGCGATCGTGGTGCGGCGGTCACCGCCATGGGAGAGGCATTGCGAGAGTATCTCCAGAAAGAAACTCGCGAGGGTCGGGTGGCCGGCGTCCTTGGAATCGGTGGCAGTGGTGGAACGGCCTTGATCACAACGGCGATGAGAGCGTTACCCATTGGGTTGCCCAAGATGATGGTCTCGACGGTGGCCAGTGGGAACACGTCGCCCTACGTCGATTGCTCTGACATCATCATGATGTACTCGGTCGTTGATGTGGCAGGATTGAACGTGGTGTCGGAGAGGATCCTCGGCAACGCAGCGCATGCGGTCGCGGGCATGGTGAGTCATCCTGTCAAGGAGCGGTCGACGCGTCCGACGCTGGGGATGACGATGTTCGGAGTGACCACACCATGCGTGACCGCAGTTCGCCAGATGCTTGAGTCAGACGGGTACGACTGTCTCGTCTTTCATGCGACGGGAACAGGTGGCCGGGCGATGGAGCAACTTGTCGCCTCGGGGATGATCGACGGTGTGCTCGATATCACGACGACGGAAGTGGCGGATGAAGTCGTTGGTGGCATCTTCACGGCGGGTCCCAATCGCTTGGATGTTCTCGTGCAGCGTGGCATTCCATTGCTGCTTAGCCTCGGGGCGCTGGACATGGTCAATTTTGGGGCGTTGGAGACGGTGCCGAATCAGTTTCAGGCGAGGAACCTGCATGTTCATAATGCTCAAGTCACACTGATGCGAACCACACCGGAAGAGAATCGACGCGTTGCAGCTTGGATTGCAGAGAAGCTCAATCGGTCCAACGCTCCCTGGACGGTCGTGATTCCAGAAGGTGGGCTCTCCATGCTCGACGCGCCTGGGCAAGTCTTTTACGATCCAGCAGCGGACGCCGCGCTGTTTGATGAATTGCAAACGAAGCTCGACTTGTCGGAGAAACGCAAACTCCTGCGGTCGCCTCATCACATCAACGATACCGAGTTCGCTCAAACTCTGTTTGCGGAGTTCCAAGCGTTGTTGGCGGAATCCCCCATCGCGGATGTCGGCGATTGATGGCGCGGAGTCCACTTGAGACAAATGCGTGAGCACCCAAGACGTTCGAAACGTTTTCATTCAACTGCCAAAGAAGGTCAGACAACATGGCTGAGTCCAGGGCCTCGATTCTCGAACGGCTGCATCAGAAAATCTCCAGCGGGATTCCCATCATTGGCGGCGGCGCGGGCACGGGGATCAGTGCCAAATGTGAGGAGGCGGGCGGTATCGACCTGATCGTGATTTACAACTCGGGACGCTATCGGATGGCTGGCCGCGGATCCCTGTCAGGATTGATGCCCTATGGCAATGCGAATCAGATCGTCAAGGAGATGGCGTATGAAGTGATCACGGCGGTTTCTCATACACCCGTTCTGGCAGGTGTTTGCGGGACCGACCCGTTCATGCTGCGCGATCACTTTCTTCGTGAGCTCAAAGAGCTTGGGTTTGCCGGAATCCAGAACTTTCCGACCGTCGGTCTGATCGATGGAGTCTTTCGTGCCAATCTCGAGGAAACCGGGATGGGATTTGCAAAGGAAGTCGAGTGCATTGCGGCCGCCCATCAACTCGACATGCTGACCACTCCCTACGCCTTCGATGCGGACCAGGCTCGCGTGTTGACCGAGGCGGGTGCCGATCTGATTGTGGCCCACATGGGCTTGACGACCAGCGGATCGATTGGTGCCAGGACGGCCTTGACCTTGGAGGATTGTCTGCCACGAATTCGCGAGATCGCCGATGCAGCAAGATCGGTCCGTGAGAACGTGATCGTGCTTTGCCATGGTGGACCCATCGCCATGCCCGAGGACGCTCAGTTCGTACTCGAGCGGTTGTCATCGATCGATGGATTCTACGGTGCAAGTTCCATGGAACGATTGCCGACCGAAGTGGCGATCCGCGCTCAAGTCGAAAAGTTCACACAGATTCGCCATGGATCGTAACGTGCCCGCTTGCGTCGTCCTGCTGTAGGCGAGTCTCTCTGGGACTCGCACTCAACGCAGCCAAGCCGCGCATGTCCGCCTTGGAAATGCGGACCTACAAGGCGGATCTACCGCGGGCCAAGCTCACCTCCGCGGCCACTTCCAACCGTATTGATCAAGCAGGTTGGCGTGTTCGATGATGGTTTCTCCCAGCTGCTTCTGCAAGCGGATCGGGATGCAGGATTCGTCCGCTTCCAAGTGCTCAACGAGCGCCTGACTGTGACTGACGACGATGATCTGACTCTGCTCCGACGCCAAGGCGATCAACCGACTTAGGGCGGGAATCAGATCCTGGTGGAGGCTGTTCTCCGGTTCGTTGAGCACCAGCAGTTCCGGCGGGCGGGGCGTCAAAAGGGCGGCAACCAGCAGCAGAAATCGAAGCGTTCCATCCGAAAGCTCATCGGCGGTCAGTTCGCGCAGCATGCCTGGTTGGAGAAGGCTCAATCGCAGTCCTGCTTCGGTGCGTACGACGCGCACGCGACAGCCGGGGAAAGCATCATCGATGGCTCGATGCAATCCTTCTTGGTCTCCAATCTCAACAATCGTCTGCACGGCCGCTGCCAGATCGCTGCCGTCGCCCGATAGGACGGGCGTGAAGGTTCCTGCCGAGTTCCGCCTCGCGGGTGAATCGGCGTCGCTCCGAAACGAATCGTAGAACCGCCAGGAACGAAGGATGTCTCGCATCAGGATCAATTCAGGGGCAGCGAATGGATCCGCGTACTCGGCCAACATGCTCGTCTGAGGTGTGAGCGGCAGGTCGATTTCCTGCCACTTGCCCTTTTCCCTTCGACAGCGAAGCGACGATCGTCGACGGTCGGCGCAGAGGTCGGTCTTGTCCATCTTGGGACCTCGCCACAAGCACTCACGTTTCATTTCTGGATCCGAATCGAACATGGAATTCGACGGAGAGGGAAGTCCAAGATCCACGCAGTAGCTGAGCGGGTCGGCTGTGAAACCAAGCTTCAGGCTAATCGGTTTCTTGCGCAGCGTTCCTTGTACTGGCACGGCGTTGGCAATCATCTCGCGACTGATGGTTTCGGGTCCAGCCCACAAAACACTGGAGAAGCCACCCTCGCGCGCCAGTGAATGCGCCAGCCGACCATCGGCCGCATCGGCCAGGAGTCGCAGCGCTCGATACAAGTTCGACTTGCCACTGCCGTTGGGTCCGGTCACCACATTGAGTGTACCCAGGCCAAGAACAATGGACCGAATGGAGCGGTACCCCGCGATAGCGATTCGATCAATCACAGTTTCAACTACCAATGCATGACAAAGCCACCATCGACGTTGATGGTTTGCCCCGTCACTTCTTTCGCGCGATCGGACGACAAGAAGACGATCATGGAAGCGATGTCTTCGGGGGTTTGCCAGCGGCCAAGTGGGACGATGGACTGAATCTTGCGCCCGGCCCATTCCTCATAGCTGAGTCGTTCGGCCTGCGGCGCCTGGTCATGCCAAGCTTGCCAAACGGAACGATTCAATCCAGTCTGAACCATGCCGGGGCAAACTGTGTTGACGCGAATTCCCTGAGCAGCCAAATCCTTGGCCATGCACTGAGCGAAATTGATGTTGGCCGCTTTGCTGGCACTGTAGGGAGGGTCGGTTTGCGAGCCGATCTGACCGGCAACCGAGGCGAGAAAGACGAAGGTGCCACCCTTGGATTCCACCAGGTACGGTGTGATCGCGTGAGCGACGTTGACCATGCCCAAGATGTTGACCTCGAGTGTTCGACTCCAATCCTTGGGCGACAGGTTCGTGAAAGGAAATCCAAACTTTGTCGATCCGACCGCCGCACAGTGGACGACATGGTCAATGCGTGTTCCGCCCTCGATGACACCCGATGTGGCACCGCGGATACTTTCAAAATCGGCCACGTCGACAACCGCTCCCGCTGCCTGGACACTCCACTTCGCGGTGATTGCCTGGGCCACCGTTTCGACTTCGGGAGAACGGTCCCACAGGATGACGGAACAGCCTTCTTCGGCAAAGGCATGGGCGGTGGCCCGTCCGATACCGCTGGCCCCGCCTGTGATCAAGGCTGTGTGTTGATCGAGGTGCAAATCCATTGGGGTGATCCGGTTGCTTTCGGAAAGTGGGGCCGACTTTCCAGACGGGTGAGAGTCCGTTGGTTGTGAATGACTTGGAATCGATTGTTTTGGGAGCGACGGACTTGGAAGTCCATCGTACGGGGGTGACGGACTTGGGGGTGCATCGTACGGGAGTGACGGACTTGGAAGTCCATCGTACGGGGCGACGGACTTGGGGGTGCATCGTACGGGGGTGACGGACTTGGAAGTCCATCGTACGGGGCGACGGACTTGGGGGTGCATCGTACGCGAGCGACGGACTTGGGAGTGCGTCGTACGGGGGTGACGGACTTGGGAGTGCGTCGTACGGGGGTGACGGACTTGGGGGCGCATCGTACGGGGGACGAGTTTAGTTTTCGGGATCTGTTGTGGTCGTGTCTTCGCGGAGTAGCTGAAAGAGTTTCGCGCGGGCTAAACGCCAATCTCGTTCGATGGTTCCCACACTGACTTCCAAGACGTTGGCGACCTCTTCGATGGACAGACCAGAAAAGAATCGCAGTTCCACGACCTCGCGTTGCCGCGGGGATGTCGACTCCAGTTGCTCCAACGCCGCCTCGAGATCTTCAAAGCGGCAGTGGTTTCTGCTTTCGAAGTTGTCGAGCACGATATCAAGCGATGCGCGCTGGTGGTCGCCACCACGCTTGTCGGTTTTTCGCTTGCGAGCATGGTCGACCAGAATCTGCCGCATGGCACGGTTGGCCATCCCAAACATGTACCTTCGGTCCGAGGCATTGTTGACCGCATCGGAGTCGAGCAGACGGATGCAGGCCTCATTCACCAGCGCCGTGGCCTGCAGGGTGTGATCTGGCCGCTCGCGACGCATCAAGCCTTCCGCCATGTCGCGAAGTTCGCCCTGCAACGTTGCGAACAGACGATCTCTCGCCGTGGTGTCTCCCTGCTTGACTTGCTGAAGCAGCATCGAAACATCGGATTCTGGCTGGCTCACGGTGGCGAATCCTTGGGGGCATCGAACGCAATGGACGGAAACACGCCATTTTACTCGCTATCCGCGGATCGGCTACCGGCTGCGATCTCAACCTCGCTGCGGGTTCGCTCGTGAAACGAAAAGAAGCGAGCCCATCTCTCTCGAAATGGGCTCGCTTCGATCTATCAATCATCGGGATGCAACCGCTCGGACTAGCGAATGGCTTGCAGAACCCGTTGGCGTGCGGCCGGGGACAACTTGCTGTCCTGGACGTCTCGCATGATCTGTTGGCGAGTGCCTTGAAATCGGATCGGTGCGGACTGCAACTGAGGCAAGGACATCTCCAGCGTGATTTGGTCTCCGTTTTGGGCGACGGAAACACTTTCGTTGCCCGAGGAGTAGGCTGTGGCCGAAGTCCCCAGCTGCCCTTGTGGCATCGCGGGATTCATTGGACGGGGCGACTGTTTGGCTATCGAGTCCACTGGGCTGACCGCCCGAGCATCGACCTGGATGACTTCGCCACCACGCAGCACCATCAAGTTGGCGCCGGGGGATTCAGGAAGCGAGGCCATTCCAAAAACCGCTTCGCCATCGGCCGTCACGACAATGTCGCCAACTTGAAGGTCATAGAACATTGCCGCAGGGCCGTTGGGATCGATGCGGCTGATCAGAACTCCTTGTTCGGCCGGCAGTGCTGGACAGTGCATGCGAAGCAGTTTCGGTACCGAGCAGAACTCGACTTGCCAATTCGGATGCTCGTAACAACCCTCCACGCGGCTGATCTCTGGTTGCGTGCTCAGGCCTGGGATATCGATGTTCGCGGGAAGCCGAATGTTCCCGGGTAGCTTCATGCCCCATTGGGCTTGGGCAGGAAGCGAGGTTGCGGCTAGGAGAGCGATGGTGAGAGCGGTGATTGAAAGTTTGGTAGTCATGATCGGTCTCGGCATGGGATGAAGTGTGCGGATGGTGAAGAGCAAAGGGCGACCTCCACCGATCTCGATGAAGGTCGCATGTTGGACGTCTTTGTTATCGGATACGGAATCCGGTTACGATTCGACGTGCTGGCTGACTGGTTCGTACGGGACCGCGGTTGTAAGACTGCGGACTTTGGAACGTGTTGGTGTTCTGGTACTGGTTCAGCGGTTGGTATTGGCCTTGGCTGACCGGTTGGTTCCAGTTCCTGGTGGAGCTCGATGACCAGGCCTTCGTTTTGGTGCCGTAGCCGGTGGAGCTGCTTCCGCCGTAGACCTGACCGTTGCGGACGCCAGTACTGCCACCGGATGTGACTCGGCGGCTGCCACCTTTCGAGACCACGCCACCTTGGCTGACGTGAGCGCCGTTGGCACCGATGTTGAGGTTGACGTTGTGAGCGACACCGAGTGGACCGGCTCCGGCACCGATTGAGTTCGAAACGGCG
This sequence comes from Pirellulaceae bacterium, assembly GCA_963767665.1. Taxonomy (GTDB): domain Bacteria; phylum Planctomycetota; class Planctomycetia; order Pirellulales; family Pirellulaceae; genus Rubripirellula. The sequence goes on along the minus strand of CAVYFC010000005.1, from coordinate 215,062 downwards.
ATGCCGTTGGGACCAGCACCGACAGCCAGCCCGTGTCCGAATTGGACGCCGTTCTTGGAGCCACTCCTGGATTTTGCGAATTGGAAGTCCCCTTCGGCCGAGGCTCCGGCACCGGCCCCGCCGCGGAAGATGTCGACATACGAGCTGGCTCGTTGAGCCGATGCGGGAGTGGCGGTGGCGGCGACGATCAACAGGGTCGCAAGGCAGCCGAGGAAGGTCTTGTTGGTGATTGGCTGGGTCATGGGTCTAGCTCCGAGTGTGGGATTTTGTGGTGGTGAGCGGCTTGTCTCATCCGCCTCACCAACACCTGCGGGAAAGACCTGAAATCTCCTTAACGAATTCTTGGGATTTCTTCCGCGGCTCTGTTTTCACCGAGGAGGCTACCGGAGCAAGGTCCCTGCGAGGCCCTGATTCCAGGCGTGTTTTGCCGCGAAAATCGAATCTCGCAGTGGCAGTCGACCAATCGGCAGGCCTACCGTGGGTCCGCATTTCCGAGGCGGACGTTCGCAGCTTTGCTGCGTTTCGTGCGAGTCTCGGAGAGACTCGGCTACGGTACCTATTCGGGGGCCGACCGTGTCACGGTGACGCGAAGGTCGTCCAGATAGGACTCACCGCCGCCAGCAGAAATGATGCTCAGTTTGAGGGGGACGATCGTTTGAGTTGGATCGGGCGCATCACCAACCTCGAACTCAACCCCGAGTTCTCGCCAGTCGCTCGATCCCTCGGGCAATTCCAGCGTGGCGAGATCTTCGATGACCAGACGCATCGCCCCAGGTGCGAGCTCACGCGATTTGGCCCAGACCGAAAGCCGGCATCTGCAGTTGGCGGGAACGGGGAATTCCTGAGTCGTGCTCCCTTGCTGTTCGGCAGTTGCCCCCTGCTGGCCGTTGGGATCGCCAATCACGTGGAGCGAGCGGACACCACCGTGAGATTCTGTCTCAGAAATCTCGGCCGACGACTGGTATCCCGGCTCATTTCGCCAAGACACTCCCAGTTCATCACTCCAGTAGTTGAATGCGTTGAGCTCAAAGTCTCCATTGAGCAGTGGTGCTTCGAAGGACTCCGTCGCCGGGGGTGGATCGAATTCGACTTTCGTTGCAAGAAAGAGATTGCTGAGCGATTGCAGGAAGTCACGTAGCGATACGAGCTGCTTTTCGTCTGCCGATTCCGCGAAGTTCTTTGAATCGCTCCACGAGAGGTCGGGCTACCGATTCGAGATCGCATGCGGGCTGCAGTTGCTGCGCCTCAACCACCGCTTGCGTTGCCCGTTCGTAGTCGTCAAGGAAGGCTGCGGCGCGACCGATCCCTGAACAAGCAGGCGGCGCGGTGCTCATCGGTAGTCGCCAGCTCCAACGCCCGTTCGTAACCGGTCGATGCTGCTTCGTGTTGTTGCCTTGCCTCATCACCCACGGCGGCCCCATAGTGCGCCCATGAGTGCGTGGGGTCCGACTCCTTGGCCCTCAGGAAATCATCCGCGGCGCCATCCAGCTCTCCGTTGTGAAGCCTGAGCATTCCACGAATGGCGAAGGCATGCCCCTTTTCTTCCTTGGAAACCGTCGCGATCGTCGCTCCCGTTGAATCAAGTTGATCGATGGCGATCTCGATCTGCTCGAGCGACTCGGCGTACTCTTCTTGATTCAAACGGATCGATGCCAACAGGATTCGGATAACGGGGATCATTCGGACGCTGTTCGATCAACTCGCTGGCGTACTGGGCTGCCGCACTGCGACCTCGAATGTCGTCGGCTCGTATCAACGTGGCATCGCCGATCTCCATCAGCGGGAAAGTGCGACGCGAGGCCTCCAGGAAAACGTCGATCGCGTCGTCGGTCTGTCCCGCAGCACTCAAAGCCATCCCATAAGTCCAGCCAACCCACGGTTGATCGCGGCCAAGGCGGTAGGCGGCTTGAGCATCCTGGAGGCTCCACTTCAGAAACTCCGATGCTCGCTGATTTCTGACCTCCTCGGAATGACGGGTGTCCGACTTCATTTGTTCCCATTGGAATCGAAACAGGGACGAGCGATCGGCAAAAGCAAAGCAAGATTCGGGGTCGATGGCGATGCACCGTCCCATCGTCTGCACGGCCGGCTGATAAGTTTCCCACGTCCGCTGCGATTTTGCTCGGCGATGAAGTACTGCATCTGGCCGAGCGCGATCTGCGTCCAATAGTGGTCGGGGCGCAGCGAGGCCGATCGTTGAAACAGGTCACGGCCAGCGATCGTCGCATCCTTTCCCTCGTAGTCGCGGAAGACGACTCGAAACGACGGATCCATCGCCGAGATCATGCAGAGCACCCCCAGCTTCTGGGCATCGGCTGCATTGCGAGGCGTGCCAATCTCCTCCCCTTTGATCCGACGTCCGCTGCCCAAGTCGATAGTGCCCGATGCCTCGATACCATCGAGCGGCCTCGGATTGGCGAAACTGATCGATGCGATCGGTAACCACCATAGCCGCTTCGGCCTCTCGTTTGCCGGCACCCGATCCCAGACGCCGAAGGGCGGTGAGCAGTCGTGCGGTGGAGCCTGCACTGGTGCTGCCAAACAGCCGAGTCCCGATCGTCTTGATCAACATGCCATCGAGCATCAACCATTGTTGGTAAACGTCCCACCGCAAGCGATCGATTTGCTGAGGCGTCAAGTCTCCGCAGGTAGCCTTGCCCACCAATCGGTCGCGTTCCAGACTCCGATCGCTTGCAAGCTGGCTGTCGATGCCAGGATTCCCTGGGTGTCGCGACTGCTCGACGTTGTACTGTTCACTCAATTCTGCCTGGTGATAGAACTCGACGATTGCTCCAGACGTCTTGCCCTCTGCGTTGATCTCTTCCTGCTGCGTTTTCAGACTCGACTCGTCTGCGATGGTTGCGGATGAGTTGCGAAGGATGTTCAGCGCGGCGGCGAACCGTTCTGCCCGGATCTCTCGCTGGCGACAAATCCAGAGCGTTCAAGGCCGCATCACGTTTCTCGTTGATCCGCTGCTGTCGGCTGGCGATCAGTTGCACACTCCTTCATGATTGCGTTCTCGCTCCACCTTGAACTGCACGTGCTCGCTGGTAACTCCAAAGCATCGATCCCGCCACCGAACCGGCAGTCAGCAACACGGCGGCCACCATGCCGCTCATCGCCAGCGTCCGATGTCGTCGAATCCAGCGTCCCATCCGTACGGAAAGGGGATCACTGAACACCGAGACCGGTTGGTCAGCGAGCCAACGTTCAATATCGGCCGACAATTTTGCGGCGAGGGTAGCGATCAGAAGCACGCGTCGACATGGCCTTGAGGCAGATGGCCTCCAACGCCGGGGAACATCCGGGTCGATGTCGCGTGGACGTGTCAGAATGCCCCGTTTCACTCGGTCGATCAACTTGGAAACCGATTCCTCACTATGCGGTGGGACGCCCGTCAGAATCTGATACAGGGTCGATCCTAACAGGTAGACGTCGGTTCGAATCCCGATCGATTCGAGTTGCCCGGCGGCCTGTTCCGGACTCATGTACTGCGGCGTACCAACGGTGCCACCGATTTGTGTTCGGCTCGAACCGCTATCTTTGGAGTTCTGTGCCACGAATCCCGCTGTCATCGATTCCTGATAGGGAGCATCCAGAAGCTTGGCGAGTCCCCAGTCGACGACCAGGGTCTCGCCATAGGGGCCAACCATGATGTTGGATGGCTTGATGTCTCGATGAAGGATTTGTCGACTGTGGGCATACTCAATCGTGTTGCAGACATCGACGAATCGGTTCAACAGGCCGCGCAGCTCCATCCGTTTCGTCTGCGAGTCGCTGTTGGCACTGGTCTCTCGAGATTCCGCGATCACCCTCTTGAGCGTCGAGCCTTGAATGAATCGCATGGCATAAAAGGGCCGCCCATCGTCCCAGGTTCCCATCGCATAGACGGGGACAATCCCGGGATGCTCCAGGCGACCGGTGACCTCGGCTTCCTGAATGAAGCGTTCTCGAGCTTCGTGGTTCCCGACCCACTTGGGCCGGATCTGCTTCACCGCGACCTCTCGATCCAGCTGACGATCGTGGGCGATCATGACCTCGCCAAGTCCCCCCTGCTCGTATCGAGAGAGAATCCGAAAGCGCGATCCTCGCGCGATGGCTCGCGGTTCAGCTCTGGTTCGCCGGACGCTTGGAGATGGGCCGGCGGAGAATTTGACGCCAAGGTGGCACCCGCCAGGAAATGCGATTCGAGAAAGTTCGCGCTGTCGGCAGCCTGGTCGGCAGCCAGGAACGAGTCCACCAGGGCTCTCAGATTCGTGTCACCGCCGCACTGCCGATCAACGAACGGGGCACGCTGCGGAGGGGGCAATTCGAGTGCCTCCAGGAAGATTTGCTCTGCCCTTTCCTGCGTGTCGTCTGACAAAACACGCTCCTCAGCGGTGGGGAAACAGGAATCATTTCATGCGACGCCATCAGCAGACCATCGTACACGTTTTGCAGGAAAACGCAGCCGAAGGGGAAAACGGTCGGTCCCCGATTTCTTCTCTTGAAGTTCGCGCTTTGGCTACCGCAGGAGGATTTTCATAACCCGACGCGTCAGCGAGTCGATGGCAATCTCGATATTTCCTCGCTGACGCGTCGGGTTATGAAAAGAGCGCCACTTCAAAGATTTCTTCCTGCCCCCATTCTTCTCGCAGAACGCGAATTGGGCCTGACCCCGTTCTGCCCGCTTACTGCTTTCCCGTTCTGTTCCCTTTCAGCTTTTTGAATGAAAAGATGGGCCGTTTCTTTCGGAATCGGGAGGCGGGAGAAAAATTCGAAAATCGTTTAAGGGGTTTCGCCAGTTCTTTCGCAGGTACTCGTGAAGGCAACAACGCCTTGACAAAAAACACGACTCTCTGATCCCGCAAAGGAACCCAATCATGATCACTCGCATCCTGACCGCTGCTGTCGCTATCGCCGCTCTTACTCTGGCCAGCAGCGAAGCCGAAGCCCAAGTTACCGCCAGCAGCTACTCGACCGGAGGGACGGCCATTTCGACCGCCAGCGGACGTGGCAACACCCGATTGAACGCAACCGCAATCGCAACCGGGGGCGGATACGCTCGAGCCGACATGCGAGGGAGCGGACGCAACGGTGGCTTCGCCTCCGGTAGCAGCACCGCGATCGCCGCTGGCGGCGTCGCGATCAGCAATGGTCGCTCCTACGCCAACGGATGGGGGGCTCGATCTCACGCTGATTCGGCCGCCCTCAGCATGGGCGGGTTCTCCCGCAGTAGTAGCACGGCGATCGCCAAAGGACGCTGGTCGAACGCTCGATCAACCGGTGTTTCCATGGCTGGATATGGCCAGTACAGCAACTCCCGAGCACGAGCCGTCGACAACCGTTGGATTCAACAGCCCGTCTACCAGCCCCAGCCGGTCTATACCACGCCTGGCTTCCCTTCGAACACGTTCTACAGCAAGTAGGGCACGTTCTTACGGCAAGTCGAGCACGCAGCTCGACGACCACGCGAAATCAAGTGCCGACCGTCGCAAGTGAATTCACTTGCGACGGTTTTTTTTCGTCGCACGCTCGGTACCTCTACGCCACAACCGCTCGATGGTATTCTCAATGCCTCGTCACCCACGCGAGGGCCGAGGGGGAAAACTGCGGGACAGTAGCAAGCGATTGAAGGCGTCTGGAACTCATGTGGAAAAATTCGATCGGTGAGCGGAAGCAGCTGATCATTGCGGTCTTGGCCGTCGTTGCGATCGCCGTTCACTTGCTCTTGTGGGGACTGACGGATGCTTCGCTGCATGTCCTCAACTCGCCGCTCTATTTGGCCCTGGCTCTGGGCGGTGTCCCGTTGGTCTGGGAGTTGTTGCTCAAGGCATTTCGCTGGGAGTTCGGCTCGGATCTGTTGGCCGGAATCTCGATCGTCACGGCGGTCATTCTCGGAGAGTACTTGGCTGGCACCCTCGTTGTACTGATGCTTTCGGGAGGCGAAGCGCTCGAGGCCTACGCGGTCCGCAGCGCCTCCTCGGTGCTCGAAGCCCTTGCCAAACGGATGCCAGCGGTTGCCCATCGCAAGATCGATTCCCAAATGGAAGATGTGGCACTGGACCAACTGGAAGTGGGTGATCTCGTGATTGTCTTCCCGCACGAAGTTTGCCCCATCGACGGTACGGTCGTGGAGGGGCATGGCGTGATGGACGAGTCGTACTTGACGGGCGAGCCTTACATGATGTCCAAGACACCGGGTGTCACGGTGCTCTCGGGGGCGATCAATGGCGAGTCAGCTTTGACGATCCGAGCCGACAAACGGGCGGTTGATTCGCGGTACGCCCAGATCATGCGTGTGATGCAGGGCTCGCAACAGCATCGACCGCGGATTCGACGTTTGGGTGACAAACTCGGAGCGATCTACACGCCGATCGCCGTCACGCTTGCCTTGATCGCGTGGATTTTCAGCGGAGAGGCCATTCGATTTCTGGCGGTTTTGGTTGTGGCCACCCCCTGCCCGCTGTTAATCGGCATCCCGGTCGCCATCATCGGTGCGATTTCTCTTGCCGCACGTCGCGCGATCGTGATCCGCGACCCCACCGTGTTGGAGAAAATTGATACCTGTCGCACGATCATCTTCGACAAGACAGGAACACTGACCTATGGCGAGCCCGAGTTGACGGAGCAGCTTTGTGCCGAAGGGTTTGAGCCCGCCGAGGTGCTCTCGCTCGTCGCCAGCATCGAGCGCTATTCAAAACATCCGCTTGCCGAGGCGGTCATGGCCGCAGGCAAGACGCAAGGCGTGGCGATTCACCAGGCGAGCGAAATCAGCGAACAGCCTGGGCAGGGGCTTCGCGGCGAGGCCGCTGGGAGGACGATTCGAGTCACCAGTCGCAAGGTGCTCGCCGCAGAAAAACCCGAAGCCGCTTCCAGTTTGCCGCCGCAGGTGGGAGGACTGGAATGCATCATCTTGATCGACGATCGGTATGCGGCAACCTACCGCTTTCGTGATACGCCGCGACACGAGGGAGCCAGCTTCATTCGCCATTTGCGACCACGCCACGGTATCAATCGGGTGATGCTACTCTCGGGCGACCGTGAGTCAGAAGTGCGTTATCTCGCAGACCAGGTAGGCGTCGAAGAGATTCTGGCGGAGAGAAGTCCGGAAGAAAAGCTGGAGATCGTACGTGAGGAAACCAAAGCCGCGGAGACGATTTTCGTCGGTGACGGGATCAACGATGCGCCAGCCCTGATGGCGGCAACCGTCGGTATCGCTTTCGGACAGAACAGCGATGTGACGACCGAAGCCGCGGGCGCCGTCGTGATGGACTCGTCGCTCGAAAAGGTCGACGAGTTGATGCACATTAGCCGACGCATGCGCAGGATCGCATTGCAGAGCGCGGTTGGGGGAATGGTGCTCAGCGTCATCGCCATGATTGTCGCTGCATTGGGATACCTGCCCCCTGTCGCCGGCGCCATCACTCAAGAAGTGATCGACGTATTCGCCGTGGCCAACGCGCTCTCGAGTTGCGGTACCACCGCGCTCGCTCCGAGACTTTTGATTCTCGGAGAGACTCGCCTGCGGTAACAGAAACGCACAGCCTCAGAGAGTGTCAGCTGATCTCATGAGCCGCATTCGGCGATGTTGTTTGGTGTACACTGTCGCTTTTTCGGAATGCGCATTTGACTCAATCAACCCAACATGTCGCGTGTCCTGGCTGCGGATGCGTCTGCGACGACCTCGCGGTCGAAACCGACATGGGTGAACTTTGTTCCATCGGTCCCATGTGTGGGTTGGCAGAAGCATGGTTTCGTAGGCATTGGGATGATCGCGATTCGCAGGCAAAGGTCGACGGCAAACCGGTAGCCCTCGATGACGCGGTCGATCGAGCAGTCCAGATTCTTGATGAGTCGCAATACCCCTTGGTCTACGGACTCTCTCGCGGCGCCACTTGTGGACAACGTGCGGCGGTTGCCTTGGCCGAAGCGCGTAGGCGGCGTACTGGATACCACCGCTTCGCTCTGTCACGGGCCATCGATCATGGCGATCCAAGAGGTGGGCGAGGTCACGTGCACGTTGGGTGAGATCCGCAACCGAGCTGACTTGGTGATCTTTTGGGGTTGCGATCCCGCCACTTCCCATCCTCGGCATGCTGAACGCTACTCCGTCTTCTCGGCAGGTCGATTCACGCCGCGTGGGCGGCAGGATCGCACGGTGGTGATGGTGGGTGATGCCAATCACGTGGGAGATTGGCGTCTGGATCCGGACGGCAATCAACCGGATATCGTGATTTCGCTGACGCCGGGTGAGGATTTCGAAACCTTGAACTGCCTGCTTGCAATGCTCAACGGGACCTGGCGGGGCCCCGTTCAACCTGAACTTGAGCAACTGCTGAATCTGATGAAAGGTTGTCGATATGGTGTGGTCTTCTTCGGACTTGGACTTGCCAAAACCAGCATGTGGAGCAGCGGTGAGAATTCGAAGACCGGACAGCATGATGTCGCGGCACTGTTGAAACTGGTTGCCGAGTTGAATGCCCACACACGATTCACTGCCCGTCGCATGCGCTTGCAAGGCGACGTTTCGGGGGCCGACAACGTACTCTGCTGGCAGACCGGTTATCCGTTCGGGGTCGATTTTTCACGGGGGTATCCGCGTTACAACCCTGGGGAATACACCGCCAATGAGTTGTTGGAGCGCGGCGATGTGGACGCATGCTTGTTGATGGGAGCGGAGACCATTGGCTACTTCAGTGAGTCAGCGTTGGAACGACTGAATGCGATCCCCTCTGTTTTAATCGACTATCCCAACGCGACGGCGCCCCTGACGCCATCGGTGCAGATCACCACGGCCGTTCATGGAATCCATGCCGGCGGCACGATCTACCGTATGGACAACGTGCCAATGTCGCTGCGAGCACTTCGCTCGAGTACTTTAGCAACGGACCAAGAAGTCTTGGCGGAGATTCGATGCCGATACAACGAGCGGACAACTTGGCAACCAATCGCACCAAGTCTCGTCGAACGTCAGAAGATTTGAAACTGACCGTGAACCGCTCCGCTTGAGTCACTGATTGCGGGGGCGAAAAGATCGTTACGCAGAGGCGGTGAGTCGCCAGGACGCAGGGAACAGAAGGCAACTCGATTGCGCCCAACTCTTCCTCCGGGTCTCTCCGACTCCCCGACACTGCGTATCCTTTGTCTCAAACCTCAGAGCTATTGAAGCGTGAGGGTGCCCTCAACCGAGTCAGCAAACACGCCCGCTCCAAATGGACCGCCGAAGGGAAAGTCGAATCCAGTTGCCACGGCTTCCCCCTTCGCCTTCTTGTACTTCCCCGTGCCACCGCGAAACTTGATCTTGATGATCGCTTGAAAGACACCTTGAACCAAGCCATTCTCGTCGAAGACCGGGAAGTCTGTCAGCTCAAAGGTTCCACGCAGGTTGCCCTCGGGACTCTTCCAGACAATTCCGCCAGCGAAGATGGCAACGGCACCATTCTCCAGAGGTGCGTCAAATGCGCAACCGACGGCGAAGCCGCTACCAGAACCAAACGCAAGGGTCTGGTCGTTACCGGCCAACGTCGCCGAAGAGGTGCCGACAATGGCGAAGCACTGAACTGGTGGTGGTGGCAATGGAGGCGGTGGAACTGGATCGTGCACGAAAGTGATTTGACCGGCGCTGATCTCAAAATCTTCGGCCATTGCGGCCGTTGAAATGGTGGCCGTGAGCAAAGCGGCGAGGACGAAGTGGGTGGTTCGCATCATGTCGATTTCCTTCATTCGTTGCAGTTCTTCGAGGTTGCCATGCAGGACACGCCAGGGGCCTCAGGCTTCCTTCCACGCGTCGAGACGGCCGGAATCGTACAGGATGACGCGGTGTCCTCCAACTAGGGGGCGGCAGTATCCTCGCAACGGGTGACGGGCAAAGTGTCGCAAGCTGTTTGCCGTCTTCAGGTGATACTCTTGCTAGCAACGCAGCAAGAGGGGCGGGTTCTCTCAGAGGAACTGCCGCGTGGGCATCGAGTTGCCAGGACATGGGGAAGAGAGGCGAAGCGAATTCACCCAGCTCTTCCTCCGCATCGCTCCGTCAAGCCGACGCTGCGCCCCAATTTCTGGTTAATCAGTGTGCTTCCCAGATCTTGAGATCGTCAATCGAGAGGGAATCGCCCCTCATGACGAATCGGTAATTTGGTTTCTCGGTCGCTAGAGAAGGGTGCGAAGCCTCGACGGAAAGGCCATTGTCGGTTTGGGCCGCGACTTTGTCGTCAACGATTTCGATCAACAGCGTGTGCCATTTTCCAGATTCGACTTTTCCTTTGGCGCCGCCCAATACTTTGGCTTTGGATGCTGGGTCCTTCTTGTCCTTGTCGAGGTTCACCGTCATACCGTTGGGGTTCACGACGACACGAAATAGATGGCCCTTGGAATGGTTCAGGCTGAAGCTCAGGCCGTTGGTTGAGCCATCCAATTTGAACGAGAACTGAACGGCCGAGTTGCGGTTCTTCTTCTGGTAGTTCAACACGGCGGCATGCTTATCGGTGGCCAGTTCCTTGCCAATCAAGACCCCGTCGACGACTTCCCACTCGCCCTTGACCGGAACGGCGGTCTTGCCGAGTGGCTCGTCAAAGTTTTCTGTGATGGTCGCCGAGCCAGCTGCAACCAGTTTGGGTTCCAGCGTCGCGTTCTTCTCTGCCCACACCGTCGTAGACAAGCCAGTGGAAAATAGCAAAACGAGACAGGTCTTCTTGAGCATGTTGGATTCCCGAAAAGGAGGGTAAGTTTCTTGATTGTCGTCAACTGGAATGTCATTCCGACTTGTTCGCTTGGTTGCGTTTCGCCTTTTTCTTCGTGGGTTGTTTGGTCGAGCCTCCGCTTCTTTGAAACTGTTGATCGAGCTCGATGGGGCGTGCATCAGTAAAGCGATCGAGGACCGACTGTAATCGCTCCGCAGCGCCGACTGCGTCGCCCGTAAGTTGATCGACGCGAAGTGGGCTCTTTTCATCTGGATCGACCGTCAGATCAAAAAATTCACCTGTGCGGTACAGCTTGGACTTTTGATCAAACGCGCATTCCTTGACCGTCAGGTCGACTCGCTGGCGCGGCGAATACCACGTGTAGAGCCACTGCCGTGGGTTTCCCGCCTCTCCCTTGAGTTGCGGCAGGAAACTGACGCCATCAACGTTCGCCGGTACCTCGATCCCGGCTGCCTGACAGATCGTGGGCAGAAAATCAACGCTACTGATCAAGTCCTCGCTGACCGATCCGGACTTGATCTGCGCCGGCCAGTTGACAATGCAGGGAACATGAGTGCCACGATGATTCATGCGTCCCTTGCCCCCTTGAAAGTCGGACCCTTGGAATCGGCTGGTCACGGTGCTGTGTGTTCCGTTGTCGCCAAGGAAGACAATCAGTGTGTTGTCACGCACGTTGACTTCTTCGAGTTTTCGAACCACTCGGCCAACCATTTGGTCCATCCATGCGGTCATTTCTCCGAAGTGTCGAACGTCGCGCAGCTCTGCTTCCGTTCGTATGGTCGGATCCCAGTCCGGACTCCCTGGCGTCGGCTGAAAGGGATCATGCGTCAGGATCATCGGATAGTAAAGAAGGAACGGCTCGGCATGGTGTTGAGCAATGAAATCGAGAGCAAAGTCATTGACAAGGGTGGGCCCGTACTGCCCCGAATCAAAATCCTTTTCCACACCGTGGTACTCCAGTCCTGGATTTGCATAGCGGGGCGGTCGCCGCGTTTGCTGCCAAAGACACGATTCCTCGAAGCCGAAGTGTTGCGGTGCATCAAGCTCGTGACCAAGTTGCCACTTGCCACAAATCCCGGTGCGGTAGCCCGCCTCGCGAAACAGTTGGCCGAAGGTCGCTTCGCTGCGAGGTAGCGTGCCAAACCTCAGATAGTTGCGGACGTTGTATTGCCCGGTCATCAACTGCACCCGAGTCGGCGTGCACAAGGGTTGGACGTGACAGTTCTCGAAACGGACGCCCGTGGCCGCCAACTGGTCGACGTTCGGGGTCTGGTACGATTGTCCGCCATTGGCAGTGATGCACTCGTAGCCGAAATCATCGACCATGATCAGCACCACGTTGGGGCGATCTTGGTCTGCTCCGAGCGCCGTGGCAGTGGGACAGACGGAGATGGCGATCAACAGCGACAGGAAGTGTGTTGGCGTCAAGCGATGCATGGGAGGGATCTGGGAATGGGCGGCGGTGGGTTGGAGGGGGTTCCCCAGTATGGCCGGTTTCCGCTCGAGTCGCCACGAACCGAGTTCCCGTTGTCGCGATTGGGGGAGCCCGTCGGATTCGAGGATTGCCAATGCTTTGCCAGTGCGTGCCAGTTCTATGCCAGTGCGTGACAGGTCAGCAATCCACGACCCGACTGCTGGATTTGAGGGCAGGTGCGTCAGGCATTCCGAGGTCGGGTTGGCGGTTTTTCTTTGTTACGGGTGGATATCGATACATTCGCCGCGATTGACGTCGGAGTCGGCCTGAGTGAGGATTTCGCGGCACAAGACGTGCCGCCTGAGTTTCAGATTAGGCACTGTCCACCTGAAACTACCGTTTGCCCAAGGCGGAACGACCATCATGGAGAACGACTCTCCGTACTATCGGCACACCAAGATCATCGTCACGCTCGGTCCCGCGACCGAATCGGACGAGCAGCTTGCCCGGTTGATCGGGGCTGGTGTGGACGTCATCCGCTTGAACATGGCCCACGCCACGGTTCAATGGGTTGGCGAAGTGGTCGGACGAATTCGCCGGATCTCGGCAGAGATGGAGCGTCACGTTGCCGTGATGATGGACGTCAAGGGTCCTGAGATTCGCACGGGACCTGTCTCAACACCGCTGCTGCTCAAGGTGGGGAGCCTGTTGGAATTCCACACCGAATCCTCCTCCGCCTTTGGCTCCGACGGTCAAATCAAGGGCAACTTGGCGAGCGTTTCGGTGAACTATCCCGACTTCGCCAGTGACGTCGAGGTTGGCGCCACGGTGCTTGTTGACAGCGGCTTGTTGCGGATGCGTGTGGTCGACAAGGATCCGGGCTGCGTTCGCTGTGAAGTGCTGACTCAAGGCAACCTAGGATCGCGCCGTCACATCAACTTGCCGGGGATCGAGGTCAATCTCCCCTCGCTGACTGAAAAGGACAAGCTTGATTTGCAGGCGGGCGTGGAAGCCGGGATGGACTTTGTTGCGCTCTCGTTTGTCCGTCGAGCCAAGGACGTTGATACCTTGCGTGACTACTTGAAGTCGCTTCGGTCCAACGCGCGGATCGTGGCCAAGATCGAGGAGCACTCGGGTGTCCGCAACATGGAAGAAATCATTCATGCGGCGGATGCGGTGATGGTGGCACGCGGCGACTTGGGGATCGAAATCGACTACCACAAATTGCCACTGGTGCAGACCCAGCTGGTCAAGGCATGTCAAGCGGAAGGCAAGCCAGTGATCATCGCGACGCACCTGCTGGAATCAATGATTCATTCCCCCATGCCGACACGAGCCGAGATTTCGGACGTTTCCAATGCGGTTCGTGAAAGGGCGGATGCGGTGATGCTCTCCGGCGAGACAACGACGGGAGAGTATCCGCTGGAATCGGTGGAGGTTCTCAAGCACATCATCGAGAGTATCGAGCCGACGGTGGATGGTTCGTTGAATTCAATCATGAAGCTGTGCGAGCCCAAGGCCAAAATGCTTCGTTCTGCCGCGGTCTTGGCTCAAGAGTTGAGCGATTCGGGCATTATCGTTTTCACTCGCAGCGGCTTTTTGGCGTACGTACTGGGGGCCTTGCGAGCGCAAGGCGTTCCGATCTATGCGTTCACCGATGTCGAGTCGACTTTTCGACAATTGTTGTTGCCTTGGGGTGTGGAACCGTTCCTGATGGAGTTCTCGGACGACCCCGAGCAAACGATTCGCCAGGCGATGGCGCGTTTGAAAGAGAAAGGTTGGTGCGAATCGAGCGATTGGTTGATCGTCATCACCAATGTGCTTGCCGGTCAACAGATCATCGACTCGATGCAGCTTCGTCAGGTGGATTGAGCAGCCGCGTTTCCATTTTGAGAATTGTTAACCATTCGTTTTGACGGTCTGCGAGAGGAACATGCAGCACGATTCTGCACCGTCCCCGAAAGTGGTTTCCACGCCACTGCGCAAGATCGTCACGGGGATCACGCTCTTCCTGATCGTTTGCGTAGCCGCCGTGATCGGCTACGTTTCGGCTGGCTGGACGGTTGACGATGCGATCTACATGGTGATCATCACCATCTTTGGCGTTGGCTATGGCGAGGTGCATCCGATCCAGTCTCCGTCGCTAAGGATGCTGACGATCATGGTCATCATCGCCGGCTATGGTGCCGTGATTTACACCGTGGGTGGGTGTGTTCAGATGTTGATTGATGGCGAACTCAACCGAGCTTTGGGAGTGAGACGAATGACAAAGGGCATCGAGCAGCTGCGTGACCACACCATCGTCTGCGGCATCGGCCGATTGGGATCGATTCTTGCCCGTGAGCTCCATGAAGCAGGAAAACCGTTCGTCGCCATCGATTCAGACAGGGATCGATTGCAGGATGCCGAGGAACGGGGCTATCTGGTCCTGCACGGGGATGCAACCGACGAACATATCCTTCAGCAAGCCGGCATTCGATACGCGGCTACCGTTGCAACGGTCCTTTCCCAAGACGCCACCAACGTGTTTGTTACCGTCACGGCCCGCGAAATGAATCCGAGTGTGATGATCATCGCCCGCGGTGAAAATCCAAAGACGGAGAAGAAGCTGCTCGGTTGCGGAGCCAATCGCGTGGTGCTCCCCACGGCCATCGGCGCCAAGAAGCTCGCACAACTGATCACCCGGCCAACGGCCGAGAACATGCTGGAGCAGATCCAGGATCAGAGCAGCATGATCGACGATCTGCGACAGATCGGGCTTGAGTTTGACGAGCTGAAGGTGCAGGCAGGTTCGATCTTGGTCGACCAGGCCATCAGCGAAATCGAGATTCGCAGCAATCATGGCTTCTTGATTGTCGGAATTCGACACGTCGATGGGGCGAACGAAATCCATCCCGACCCAAGAACAAAGCTCGTCGCCGGCGACGTCGTCGTTGTGCTGGGACACAAGGACGACATACCCGAACTTGCCAGTCGTTTCTCCGCCAAGCGGGCCAAGATGACCTATCGTGGAGCCACCATCGAACAATGATCCGGCAGCCACGAGGGGAGCCTGCCATCCAGCCTGACTTCGCCGTGAGAAGTCCGCCCGGTAATCTCAATGTCCCCCAGAAAGTGACTTGCGATCACTGATTGGTTTCGTCGCTGGCTTCGCCGGCAACGGGAAGATCAGGCAGGTCTTTGACTTTGGGTCGTCTTTGGCGTCGCGTCTTCTTTGGAATCAGGTCTCGCATCAGCTCGAGTTTTCCGAAGCACAAGAGTCGGTCGCCTGATTCCAGGACTCGATCCGAACGCGGGTTGGGGATCACCGTGGTGTTTCGATACAACGTCAGTGCATTGATGTCGCGCTCGCGGAGACCGGAGGACTGAATCGTTCGGCCAACGAACTCGGAGCCTTCAGGAATATGAATTTCCGAAACGCCGTATCCACGGCTGACAGTGAGTCGTTGGCGCAAATCGATTTCGGGAAAGTCAACCTGTGCAGCGATGTAATCGATGATCGATCCGGCAATGTCAAGTTGCGTGCAATGCTCGATCCCTTCCAGACCCGGAGACGAGTTGACCTCCATGATCTGAGGGCCGTTCTTGCCTTCGAGCATGTCCACGCCGGCGACACGAAGTCCCATGATTTGCGTCGTACGAATCGCCGCATCGCGATACTCGTCTGTCAATTCAACCCTTTCCGTCACGCCACCACGATGGACATTGCTGCGAAACTCTTGTCCTTGGGCAACGCGTCGCATCGCACCAACCACCTGGTCGCCAACTACGAACGCGCGAATGTCGCGGCCTTTGCTCTCGGCAACGAATTTCTGAATCAAAACGTTCTGTTTCTGGCTCTGAAGCAGCTCCACCATGGCCTCCGCCGACTTAACGGACTCGGCCAAGAGCACGCCGATGCCCTGGGTCCCCTCGAGCAATTTGATGATGACGGGGGCACCTCCCACGCGTTCAATGGCAGGCAGCACGTCCTGCTTGTCACGAACAAAGGTGGTTTCAGGGATTCCAACCTGATGGCGGCTGAGAATCTGTAGACTGCGAAGCTTGTCTCGTGAGTTGGAAATTCCGGCCGACGAATTGGTCGTAAAGATATCCATCTGTTCGAATTGTCGAACCACGGCGGTACCGAACTGCGTGATCGAGGCGCAATGCGGGGCAGGATCGCGTCGTAGTTCGAGAGGTGTTTGCCGCGAAAAAAAAGATCTGGATCTGCCTGTTTGAGATCAATGGCAAACTTGAGGGTGTCGAGAACTTTGACGGCGTGTCCACGCTGGATCGCCGCCTCACGAAGTCGCCGGGTGCTGTAGCAGCGCATGCTGCGCGAAAGGATGCCGAGTTTCATAATTGAAAAGCCTGGGATTCACTTTAACGGGCTGGTATCGTCCAAATTGATTGATCTTGATTGCTGCAACGCAACCACTTGTCGCGCCAAATGCCTGCCGAGATTCCGGAGCAATAGGTTGCCAAGCTTTGGGAGTCGTCTTGTCAGTTTTCCAAACGCCACGCGATCAAGAAAAAGCAGTCGCGATGGTGCGGTCGCGACAAGGGACACCTGGGCGGTAGCAGCGGTAAGCAGGGCGGCCTCGCCGAGATAATCACCAGGGATGAGTTCCCCTTCCACAACGTCTTCGTCAATGACGCGGAAGCCGCCTTCTAATACGAGGTACATCCCATGGAGATCGTCACCAAGGGAAAGTAGCTCTTGACCCATCCCGCAATGGATGGTGTCCATCGCAGAAATGACATGCATCAGTCGCCGAACCGAGACCTTCTCGCATAGAAACATGTTTCGCAAGCGGTGAATCTTTTGATCCACGTCGCTACCTGGGTGCTCCGTTGTCTCCCCACACATATCAAGGACGATCGCCGTGATGTTGTCGGCGCCACCAGATTGCCTTGCAAATTCGACGAGTGTTTCAGGGTGTTGGATGATTTCAGGTTGAGACATGATCGCCGCGACTTGGCCGTTATCGGCAAAGTAATTGCTTAGTCCATCGGAACAGAGCAATACTCGGTCGCCGGGAATCAGGTCGAATAGCAGCGTGTCGACATGTACAAACTCGTGAGGCCCAATGCTACGGGTCAGCACATGTTGGTAGCGACTGGTGGAAGCCTGCTCCTTGGTCAATTCTCCCAAAAGGAACAACTCGTTCGCGAGCGTGTGATCGGAACTGAGCTGATGGACTTCCGATTGACGCATCAAGTACAAGCGGGAATCGCCCACGTGAGCCATGATTGCCTTGTCTTCGATGACGACCAGCATCGTCATGGTGGTTCCCATGCCGGCGTACTGGCTTGTTGACGTCGCCAATTGATAGAGCTCCTGGCTCGCACTCTGGACCGCTTCTTCAGCGATCTTCAGGACACGGTAGAAGCCATCCGGAGACTTGCTGGCAGATTCAATGACCGCGCGGCGTTCAGCAAGGTAATCGGAGGCGAACTCGATCGCCCGCTCGGCGGCGACTTCACCGGCGGCATGTCCCCCCATCCCATCGCAGACCACATACAATCCGAGGCTCTCATCAATCAAGTACTGATCTTCGTTGCCGTCGCGTATCAGGCCTGTATCGCTGATCGCGGCTGCGACAGTCTTCATCAGGTCGATCCCAGGTTGTTGACGGCACGATGGAGCGTAAGCACGATGCCCTGTTGAAACACGAACGGCAAAAGCGGATGGAAGGGGCGAGAAGCTCCTCAAACGAGGATTCTAATGCTTTTTGACTCCCGCCGACACCATCACAGCCATCGAAATCTTCGCTCTTGCCTGCGTCGCAACGCGTGCGAGATCCTGGCAGCTTGCGACCAACCACGGATAGCCTCTATTTTGGCGGGCGTCCTAGATGCTTGCTCTCCATCGTCTTCCTACGCAATCTTGCGATGCTCCGTCACGCATCGCAACTCGCTTCGCTTGTCGAGTTGTTCTCTTTTCATGAAACCACAATATCCAAAATCTTCCGCTGGTCCGCAGCTGATTCGCGCGTCCGATCTGAATTCCCCTTTGTCATCAGATGCAAAGATCAAGAACAATACTCGCTACATCTACTTCAAAGAGATTGCTCTCGGTGGCAAATGTGTGATTCAGTCGTGCAAGGATCTGCATCTCGGACGCATCGTTTGCTACAAGACACTTCGTCCTGAGTTTGCCAACGATCCCCATGAAAGAGAGCTCTTTTTGCACGAAGCGAGAATCACTGCGACGCTCCAGCATCCCAACACGGCCCCTGTGTATGAAGTCGGGTACGACTCGAGAGACCATTACTATTTCACCATGAAATTGGTTTCTGGAACGACGCTCCGAGAAGTGCTCGACAAAATCGTCGATGGGGAACTGCGATGGGATCTTCAGAAACTGATCGACGTGGTCATTGAGATCGCGCAAGTTCTTAACTACGCGCACGTTCATGGGGTCGCCCATTGCGACATCAAGCCGGAGAACATTGTGCTCGGTGATTTTGGGGAGGTGATGCTGCTGGACTGGGGTCTGGCGGTGTTACTCAACGAAGAGGCAACGGAGGAGCCAGAGCAGGAACAAGACGATTCACATTTTGGATCATCAAGCAAGCCGCTCCAAGCATCGCCGCTCTACATGTCACCCGAGCAAATCGTCAACAAGGAGATCGACCAGCGGACCGACATCTATAGCTTGGGGGCGATTCTCTTCGAGATTTTGACTCTGCAAACCCTTGCCTGGGGCGAGTCGATGCACGAAATCTTGCACAACACCCAGCATACACAGCCGCCATTACCCAGCGTCATCGCCCCGGATCGCGAGATCCCAAGAGCGCTGGAGACCATCTGCATGCGGTGCATTCAAAAGGATCCCAATCATCGGATTCAAACCGCCATGGATTTAATCCACGAACTGCTTTACTGGCTCTACGTCGATTCGCGGTTTCGACCATTTTGACCTGACTTTCCTTCCAACGCTTGTTGGACGAACTGTGGGTCGTGGATCGGGTCGATCGTGTCGAATCGATTCGCAGGTCGCTGAGGGAGAAGTGAGATCGAAATATCAGCCGGTCGACTGCGATCGGTTTGGCTACGGCAATCTTGTAGATCGTGTGTACAACCGGCATTGTCGTCAAAGGCAACTTGATGCCCGCTTGGTTGCCTAGATTGGCTTGGGCTCCAAGCTGTTGTGATCAGTCAATCTGATGAATCGCGTGCCATCTTTGCCTGGTAACGTCGTTGGGGCACACGAGACGTCATTGGATTATGAAGCATTCGCGAACACAGAAGATCAAGCCAATTCAACGAGTTGTGTTGATTGACGACGATAGTACCGACAATTTCTTGCACGCTCGGGTTCTAAAACGGTCCGGTCTTGTCGAGCATGTCGTTACATTCGAACACGCCGAGGACGCACTTGAATTCCTCAGCAACACCGAGCACGGCGTCGACGTTGTTTGCCTTGACGTCAACATGCCTCGGATGAACGGATTCGAGTTCCTGGAGGCTTTCGGGGAAATTGAAGTCGCTGGCAAGAAGAGAAGAGCCTTGGTCGTCATTCTCTCGACTTCGATCAGTCCGGAGGTTGAACGTCAGGCTCTCAAGTACTCAGCCATCGTTCGAACGGAGAACAAGCCCCTCAGTTTGACCACACTCGAATCGTTGGTGGCCGAGTACTTTCATTCACCCCCGCAACCGGAATCATGTCGATGATGAGGACGCATTTTGATCCCATTCGTGTCTTGCTGGTTGAAGACCAAGATAGCGAGGCCACGCTGGTCATTCGTTTACTCGCTCATGCAAGTCATCAAGCAATCAAAGTTGCCCACGCGAACTCGATCGAGAACGCGATCAAATTGTTCGGATCGCATGATTTTGATGTTTGTCTGCTGGATCTTGGCCTGCCCGACGGCAAGGGCATCGATTCGCTTCATCAGATCAGTGCGCTCGATGCTAGATTGCCGATCGTGGTCCTCACTGGAAATGACGATGAAGAACTTGGGTTGACTGCGATCGAAACTGGCGCACAAGATTTTGTTGCCAAAGATGCGATTAGCGGCCAACTCTTGGTGCGTTCACTAAGGTTCTCGATTGCGAGGCAGCAAAAAATGCTTGGCCATGCCGCTGACGCCAACACTGACGTTCTAACTGGCCTGCCAAATCGTCGCCAACTCAACGAGAACTATCGGGACTTGAGTGCGACTTGCGACGAGCTTTGCCTTGCCTTGCTGGATATTGACCACTTCAAGCAGTTCAACGATACGCACGGCCATCTTGTCGGCGATCAGGTTCTGCGTCACCTGGCTGAGGTCATTCGTCATTGGATGGACGATCAGATTCGACCCGCGAGATTCGGCGGCGAAGAGTTTGCCTTCTTGCTGCCCGAAAAGAATCTCGAGGCAGCCAAGGAGATTGTCAGTGGGCTGCTGTTTGAAATCGCCAATTCACCACTGGAGATCAACGGGGCCCTGCTTCGGGTGACGGCAAGTGCCGGTATCTCAAGCATGAATCCGCAAGAGTCGCTCGAGGACTTTCTTCGCCGCACCGACCAGGCGCTTTACGAAGCCAAGTACGCCGGTAGAAATCGCGTTTGTGTCGAAAGTCGATGAGCAAGTCGGTTCAAGCTCCCGTCAGTAAGGTAAGAGAGTCGCTCGAATTGGCTGGCAGGTTGCGCTGGTTCCACTGGGGCGTTGTCGCTCTGTCTTTTTGCTTGACGCTATTCGCCTGGTACTTCGCCAAGAGCCAACTGAACGCAAGGGTTGCCTTGCAGTTCGATCGCGAAGCGGATCAGGTGGTCGAGCTAGTGATTGAGCGAATGACCAAGTACGAGGACGCACTGTGGGCAGGTGTGGCATTTGTCGGAGCGAATGACGGGGAATGGGATCGCCAGTCATGGAATCGTTATGCGACGTCGATTCAAGTCGAGCAGAAGTATCCCGGTATCAATGGCATCGGCATCATTACTTGCTTGAACCGCGAACAGGTTTCCTCCTTTCTGGAAAGACAACGCATCGATCTACCGGAATTCACCATCCACCCGCACCGCGTCGCTGACGAATACTGGCCGATCATTTCCATCATTCCATTGAAGGGGAATGAAGAGGCTTTGGGCTTGGATATGGCTCACGAGGCCAACCGGATTGCTGCAGCGCGAAAGGCTCGCGACACCGGTCTCGCCCAAATCACGGGTCCGATCGTCCTTGTCCAAGATTCGCTCAAGACACCGGGCTTTCTCTTCTTTGCACCGTTCTATCGGAGCGTTGCCAGCAGCAGCGACCAGGATCTGCAGAAAAGGTTTGCCGGGATCGTTTATGCACCCTTCGTATTCCGCAAACTGATGGAAGGTGCGCTGCAAAAGAAGAAGCGTCAGGTTGGAATTCGCATTACAGATGCTTCACAGGTCTTGTTTGACGAGCACGTCGAGTCGGAAGCAGACTTCGATCCAAATCCCCTGATGAAGAAGGAAGTGTCTTTTCCGCTGTACGGAAGAACTTGGACCTTTGATGTTTGGAGTGCCAAGTCGTTTCGAGAGAACGTAGACACGACGCAGCCGTCAACAATTCTGATTGCAGGCCTTACCATTGACGGAATGTTGATAGGGCTGTTTCTGATGCTCTCGTGCGCATCTCGCAAGGCACTCGGCTTTGCCGACACGATGACGGCAGATCTGGAGAAGCTTGAACTTGCTGCGCGAGTCAACCAAATCGGGATCTGGGATTTCGACCCAGTCACCGGCGCTCTTGATTGGGACGACGCGATGTTCGAGATGTATGGGCATCGCCGGGAGGACTTTTCCGGGGCTTATGAAGCCTGGATCTCCTGTGTGCATCCCGACGATCGTTCCACTTCCGAAGCGATGCTCAACAAGGCTCTTGCTGAAGCAAGGTCGCTTGAGTTCGATTTTCGTATGCTTCGTCCAGACGGAATCGTCCGCCATATCAATGCCAAGGCAGTTGTGTTCCGCGATGCCGCTGGAAATCCCATTCGAGTACTCGGCGCCAATACGGACGTGACCAATCAAAAGATAGCCGCCCATGAGCTCGAAACGACGCGAAGTCTGCAGGCCGCCATTCAAGATGCCGCGGGGGTCGCGATCATTGCGACCGACCCGGATGGCGTGATCGTAACTTTCAATGCGACTGCCGAGGAGATGCTCGGATATAGCAAAGACGAGATGCTGTTGAAGCAGACGCCAGCAATCCTTCACGACACGGAAGAAATCGCTCAGAGAGCAAAACAGCTCAGCAAAGAACTGCAGCGCGAGGTAGCACCTGGTTTCGACGTATTCGTATTGAAAGCTGCCAGCGGCGGACTGGAGCAAAGGGAATGGACCTACATTCGTAAGGACGGAAGTACGCTTCCCGTCTTGCTGACAGTCACCGCGCTACGCGATCAGGACAACAATCTGTCGGGGTATCTTGGGGTCGCTGCAGATATTTCCGAACGCAAACTCGCGTTACAAAAGATCGAAAATGCCAACGCAAGTCTCGCTAGAAGCAACGAGGATCTGGCCCAGTTCGCTTACGTCGCTTCGCACGATCTGCAGGAACCACTCCGGAAGGTATCGTCTTTCTGTGAGCTCCTACAGGAAGATTGCGGTGAGCAGCTTAGCCCGATCGGCGAGCAATATGTTGGATACATCATTGATGGTGCTCAACGGATGCGAGCGCTCATTCAAGACCTGCTCTCCTACTCACGAATCGATTCTGAAAGTCGTAAGACGATCGAAGTCGATACGAACGAATTGGTACGTCTGGCGATAGATAACCTGTCCGAGGCAATTCGTGATGCCGGGGCAGTTGTCACGTATGACCCCTTGCCTAGGGTCGAAGCAGATCCGAGGCAGATCATGCAGCTCTTTCAGAACCTGATTGGCAACGCCATCAAGTATCGAGGTACGGAAGCTCCGCGAGTCCACATCAGCAGTCAAGTACGTGGGTCCCACTGGAGATTTTCGATTGAGGACAACGGGATTGGCATCGCGCCTGGTCATCGCGAGCAGATTTTTGGCATCTTCAAGCGTTTGCACAACCAAAATGAGTATCTAGGGACCGGAATCGGCTTGGCCATCTGCAAACGCATCGTGGATCGATTGGGTGGTCGTATCTGGGTCGAGTCTTCGTCCAGTGGTGGGTCCATCTTTCGATTCGAGTTTGCTCGGTCGACGCCGGGCTCGCTGGCACCAGCTGCTTCCGCGTTTGGTGTCAACTCGGTTCCTCTTTCTGTGGGCCTTTCATCTAGCCCTATCCAGACGTGAAGCAGTCGTCGAATCACGGCAACTCGAGTTTCATCAGTCTCCGCGAATCGGTCTCAGACAAGACAGGGTCATTGTCGCAGTCTTCGATCGTCCTCGCGGCGGATGCCTTACGCAAAATCCTCGGCAGGCCCCGCCGAATGCAACAGGTTCCTTCCGCCTGGGATCGGTAGGCGGGTTTGCGCACTCTCATTCGGAAACGGCTCGTCGCACGATTGACAAGCTCGACTCATGGCCGGGTTACTTCATTCAAGGGGGTCTTGATGCGATCAGATGGTTCAGTCGCCATCGTTCAACGCGCAATGGAATCAGTGTCGGCTCACGCCGATGGTGCTCCACCGTATTAGCTCGACGATGTCGCGTGCGATCGCGACAGAGTGCCCCCAGCAATGTTTCTCACGTTGAAACCGTTCTGCAAGAGGATCCGGGTTGCGTAGTAGCCACGCTGTCCCGAGCGACAAGTGACCAGAATTTCACGATCGCGAGGTAGTTCGCTTAGCCGACCGCGCAGTTCGGGGAGGGGAATGTTGATCGCACCAGGGACCGATTCCACAACGAGCTCGGGAGGATTTCGAACGTCTAGCAGGAATCCGTTTCCCGCCGATTCCCAGTGGCACTGCGGCATGTCACCGCGCAGGATATCGGCGGCGACCATCCCCGCAAAATTGACTGGGTCCTTGGCGCTGCCGAAGGGAGGCGCGTAGCAGAGCTCGGACTCTTCCAAGTCGTAAATGGTGAAGCCTGCCTGGATCGCCATCGCCAAGGAGTCGATCCGCTTCGGCACGCCGTCCTCGCCAAACAGCTGGGCGCCAAGGAGCCGACCATCTGACTTTCGAAACAGAACCTTGATGTGCAGCATCTTCGCACCCGGATAGTAGCCAGCGTGCGAGTTGGGGTAGAGGTAGATCTTTTCGAAATCATCGTCGCCGAGTCGATTGAGAGTCTTCTCGCTGACTCCGGTCTGGGCAATTGCAGCATCGAAGATTTGGCAGATGGAGGTGCCCTGTGTACCTCGGTACCGAGAGTCGCGTCCCGCAATCACATCGGCTGCGATGCGGCCCTGACGGTTGGCCGGTCCGGCTAACGCCACGAGAGACCACTCGCCAGTCACAAAATCCTTGACTTCGATCGCGTCGCCAACGGCAAAGATATCTGGGTTGGATGTCCGCATCTGCTCATCAACGCGAATTCCCCCACGCTCACCAATCTCAATACCGGCCATTTTGGCCAGCGAAGTTTCCGGGCGCACGCCAATTGAAAGGATCACGATGTCAGCTGGATGGGCTTTCCCGGATGCGGTCAGGACTTCGAGGCCGCCGTCGTCCGTTTGTCTGAACTCAGCCACACCATCATTCAACTCCATGCAAACGCCGTGCTTGCTCATGTAGCGCTCGACCAGAATCGCCATCTCATGATCGAGCGGAGGCATGACTTGATTGAGCCGTTCGATCAAGGTGACTTCGAGTCCACGGTGAACCAGATTCTCCACCATCTCCAGTCCAATGAACCCGCCGCCGACCACGACCGCACGCCTTGGCTTCGTCACGGTCTGATAACCGGTGTACTTATCCATTCCCGACGGCGCCGTCGCAGCGCGATCCAGCCACTCACGCATGTGCCGAGCGTCGGGAATCGTACGCACCGAAAAGATGCCCGGCAGATCAATGCCGGGAAGCGGCGGGCGGATGGGCGCTGCTCCAGGCGACAGCACCAATTTGTCATAGGCTTCGGTTGTGACCTCACCTGTCGCATGATTCTTAAGCTCCACCCTCTTCTCTTCCACCGAAACGCCGATCACTTCGCAGCGAGTGCGACAGTCGATTGCGAACTGCTGATGAAACGTTGCCTCCGTAGCGACCAGCAAACTGGATTCCTTCTCGATCGCACCCCCGACGTGGTAGGGAAGTCCACAGTTCGCAAAGGACACATAAGGTCCCCGCTCGACCATCAGGATGTCTGCCTGCTCGTCGAGTCTGCGCAGCCGCGCCGCGCATGATGCACCCCCTGCGACGCCACCAACAATGATTACCTTCATGATTCACACTCCTATGCTTGTGGTTTGAGGGGAGTCTTGCTCTCGACATTCAGCTCGTGGTTTGCTCAGCGAGATCACGCTGTCCGCAGGCCATTTCTTGAGGCGAACTACGACTTCTCATCCGATCGCGATCCCGGAAGGGTTGTCAGTAGATCAGCGGCTCTTCAGTAGGTCCGCATTTTCAAGGCGGATATCCGAGCTTTGCTGAGTTTCCTACGAGTCTCGGAGAGACTCGGCTACGGTAGGTGGGCTGCAGGTCGCCAACGCAGTCCCGTATCAGGTCGACGTACAGTTCACTCGCGAATGATTTCGCTGTCCACCAACCATTCACGCAAACGGATCGGCCAATCGCCGGCGGCGGTCGTGGTGTTGGGGCGGTAGCCAAATCCATGTCCAGCATTGGAATAGATGTGCAGCTCGCAGGGAACACCCGCCTCCTTGTACTGAAGATAGAGCTTCGCCATGCCCAAGGAGATGTCGGGGCGATCGTTTGCACCCAAAGCGATGAAAGCAGGTGGCATCCCTTCTCGCACCTCAAAGCGATCGGAACTACCTGGATAGATCAGCACTTGAAAATCGGGACGGCAACTCACTCGATCGAGCGGGTCCTTGGCGTCCGAGCTTCCTGAGTCGGAATTCATCGCTGCCAACGCCGCCAGTTCGCCGCCTGCCGAGAAACCCAGGATCCCAATCCGATCCTGCTTGATGTTCCACTCGTCGGCCCGGGCGCGAACCATCCGAATGGCCCGTCTTGTGTCAGCCATCGCGTGATCGTCAACCGTGTACGTAGATCCTTCCTCACGCGCCAAGCGATATCGCAATACGAAGGCCGCAATGCCGTGATCCGCAAACCACTGTGCCAAGGCATCTCCCTCATGACCAAGGCAGAGAACCCGATGTCCGCCGCCGGGGGCGATCACAATCGCTGAGCCCGTTGCGGCCTCTTTCGCTGGCAAGTAAGGGGTAATCGACGGGTGATGCACGTTGGAGACGTTGCATTTGCCCTCGCCCAGGACGACCTTCTCCGGCTCACCCATTCGATCTTCCGAGCCGGCCGCCCCCTCAGGCCAAAGTGGGATGGCTTCAGGCGCCGCGCCGCGGACTGGAGCCGTACCGGCGAGCAGGAGGACTGGCAAGATTGCGATCCGCAAAGAGGCAAACAAGCAAGGGGCGAGACGTTTCACAGGAACCTCTTGGTGAATGGCGATGAAGGTGAGAGACGACGACGAATTCGCGTCATTCTACCAGCTCAGGCGGAGCCGTTTTCTTGGCCATCCACATCCTTCATCCTGCCACCGGAGAGTAAGGGAAATGGCGAATGCCTGATGACTGCACCAACCGCTCCGCGTAAGAAAGTGGGCAGCGTACTTTCAAGCTCTGACTTCGGGCGCCGCCACGATACTTCGGCTTGGTCACGGATTGCGCCGAGCCCTTCCGAAGGTCGGATTCCACGGCATCGCCGCCATGAATGACTGTCTTGGAGAGGCTTTGCCAAATACGACTGGCTAAATACGACTGGCTACGTAGGGCCGTATTTCCAAGGCGGACATCCGCAGCTTTGCTGCGTTTCTTACGAGTCTCGGAGAGACTCGCCTACGGTAGCGCCGCGTTCGCGCTAGACCGCGGGGGCTTTGCGTTTCTTGCGTTTCTGGCTTGGAATCACCTTCTTGGTCTTTCCCGCCTTGGTGCGTGAGAAGCCGCTGGCGCCACTGTGTTTACCGCGAGGTTTCGCATGGCGTTGATTGTTTGAACGATTTGGGCTGGACGACGGCTCACCATCACCCGCTTCTTCGCCAGAACCGTTTGCCCTCGCCAAATTCAATTGCTTGCCCAGCACCCATGTTCGCCGGAGCGATTGATAGATGTCGCGCGGCATGCCTTCGGGCAAGTCCACGGTGCTGTAGAAATCGTGGATCAGAATCGGGCCGATGAACTGACCGTCGATACCAGCCTCATTGGCAACCGCCCCAACGATGTTCCCTGGCTTGACGCCATCCCGGCGACCCACTTCGATGCGGTATCGTTCCATTCCGGGCTCAGGCGGACCGATTTTGCGAGGCCGGCGATTGCCCTCGTTTTGGCGTCGACCGCCAGGCTCGCCATCCCCATCTCGCTCGAATCGGTTTCGCCGAGAGTCATCATTTCGGGGATCGTCACTCCGTTCGCGTCGTTCACGTTTGGGGCGATCGGTTTCCAGGAAGGGCTGTCCCTGCTGGCTGATATGGGCCAGCGCTGCTGCAATCAGTTCAATCGGCTTGCCAGTTTCTGCAGCGTAAGCAGCGATCAAGTCCTTGAACATCGTCAAATCTTGGGCGGCCGTGACTTCGGTGATCTGTTCTTTGAACCGATTGATTCTTAGTTCGTTGATCTGTTGGGACGTGGGAAGCTGCACGACCTCGATTTGTTGCTTGGTCGCCCTTTCGATTAGGCGAAGCTTGCCTCGCTGGGAATTGCTCAGGAAGATGAAGGCTTCGCCATTTCGTCCGGCGCGACCTGTTCGACCGACCCGGTGAATGTACGATTCCGTATCGTGCGGCGGATCAAAGTTAATAACGTGGCTCACACGACTGACATCCAGTCCACGAGCAGCGACATCGGTCGCGACCAAGACATCCAGCTGACCTGATTTGAACTGATCAACCGTGCGTTCACGCGCGGCTTGCGGCATGTCCCCATTGAGCGCGACTGCGGACAAGCCTCTGCGGCCAAGGCTCTCGGCAACCTGCAGGGTCGCGGCCTTCGTCTTCGTGAAGACGATCACGCCGTCGGTTGGCTCTGCATCCAAAATGCGACACAACGCGTGTATCTTGTCTCGAGGCGCCACGAACAGGGCACGCTGCCGAATGTTGTCAGCGGTGATCGTCTTCTTCTTGATCGTGATCTTCGCAGGATCGCTCAGGTACTGTTCTGCAATGGACTGGATTGGTCCTGGCAGCGTTGCTGAGAAAAGCGCTATTTGGCGATTCGCAGGTATCTGATTCAAGACGAACTGGACATCTTCCAAGAAACCCATGTTCAGCATCTCATCCGCTTCATCCAACACCAAGCAGCTGATGCGGCTGATGTCCAGCGTTCCGCGATTGATATGGTCGATCACTCGCCCCGGAGTTCCGACAACGATTTGCACACCTCGCTGAAGCTGTCGCAATTGAGGATCATAGGATTGGCCACCATAGATCGTCGCTACGTTGAGCCCATTGAGACAAGCACCGTAAGTCGAGAATGATGTGGAGACCTGAATCGCCAGCTCACGAGTGGGTGCAAGGACAAGAACTTGAGGGTAACGTTCGTGCACGTTCAAGCGGGATAGGATCGGCAGCGCGAAGGCGGCGGTCTTGCCGGTACCGGTTTGGGATTGCGCCAGGACATCGCGTCCCTGCAGCATGTGCGGGATGATCGTCGCCTGCACCGGAGTCGGGATTTCGTAGCCTGACTTCTCGATCGCCTGCTGCACGTCTTGGCTCAGATCCAAATCACGAAAGCTCAGCTCACTCGATGTTTTTTGCGGCGTCTGTGCTGGTGCTGGCGCTTCCGCGTGTTGCTTTTTCAGTGGGGTGGCGGCTTGAGGTGCAGCATTCTCCCGTCCATTCTCTGCGGGAACGTTCTTGGCTGCCACCTCGACGACGATTGCAGTGCTTTCGGTTTCAGGGGCTGTCGCAGAGACTTCCGTCACCGTTTCTGCTTCTGTCACCGCTTCTGGTTGGGCGATCTCGACTGCGACGCTCTGCTCTGTCGCTGACTGGTCTGCCACGGGAACTGGCGCCGATGCGACCAGCTTCAGTACTTGTGATTCATGTTCGGACATCGATCGAAGACTCTTCCGGATGTGGAAGGCCTGCGGATAAAAACGAAAGCACATCAGTGCATTCGCGGTAATCCGCGAAGCCGTTCGGGTGGGGCGTGCGTAAAGGTGGATACAAACACCGACAGCGACGCCGCTTCATTCACACAACCTGTTCGCTGAGCCATTTGGCGCAGCGGCATCACGCTCATTCACGTGATTGGAAGACTTGTCGCTAAAGAGCCAATGAGGTGTGTCGCGATAAGAAATCGCGGTCTTCACCAGCGTTCGCCACGGTTTGCCGCAACGGTCGCTTGATTTTGGGAAGGCTCCGGTGAGCCGATAAACTATCCGAGGGAGCCAAAAAGCGATAGAGCTACGCTGGCAAATTCGAGGCGAAACCTCAGGAGGGGCAAATTCGATGCCGTAAGAACCTATCCGCAGAGGGTCAGGCCCCTTTTCGGATAGGTTCTAAGTCTCAACCCGGCACCTCGGATTCCTGTTCCCCCAAACCGGTGCCGACCATTCAAGCAGGCGGCGCACCTGGTTGTGCTGCGTCACCGAGGATCTCATGCACGACTCTCGCGGGATCGACTCCGGTCAGGCGTGCATCCAGTCCTTGAAACTTTGCGGTGAAGCGTTCGTGATCGATTCCCAAGAGATGGAGAAGGGTCGCATGGAAATCGCGAACGTGCACTCCATCGGAAACGACGTTGTACCCCCAGGGGCAGGTTTCTCCGAAAGAGACGCCTGGTTTCACGCCGCCTCCCGCCATCCACATGCTGAAGCATCTGGGATGATGGTCACGGCCGTAATTGGTTGCTGTCAGCTTGCCCTGCGAGTAATTCGTGCGGCCAAATTCGCCACCCCAGATCACCAGCGTGTCCTTGAGCATGCCGCGCTGCTCCAGATCCTGCAGGAGTGCGGCGGCCGGTTGATCGGTTTCACCACACTGCGTCTTCATGCCGCCCGGAATGTTGCCATGGTGATCCCAGCCTTGATGATAGAGTTGGATGAACTTGACTCCCTTTTCGGCAAGTCGACGAGCGAGCAAGCAGTTGGCGGCGAACGATCCAGGCTTCTTTGCGTCGGGTCCGTAAAGCTCAAAAATGTGTTCGGGTTCGGAGGAGAGATCCGTCACTTCTGGAACGCTCGACTGCATCCGATACGCCATCTCGAACTGCGAAATGCGAGTCGTTAACTCCGGGTCGTGCGTTGCTTCCTGTTGCAGTTCATGGAGTTGTTTCAGGCTGTTCAGCATGCTGCGGCGACTGTCACTCGTGATACCAGGCGGATTGTCCAGGTACAGGACCGGTTCGCGGCCGGAGCGAAACTGAACACCTTGATAGCGAGCCGGCAAAAAGCCGGCCCCACAAACGTGCGTAAAGCGGCTGACCCGACTTTCCTTTGGTGATCAGCACGACGAAAGAGGGAAGGTCTTCGTTGTCGCTTCCAAGTCCATAGTTCAACCATGAACCAATGCTCGGCCGTCCGGCAACCTGGTTGCCGGTTTGAAAGAAAGTGATGGCGGGGTCGTGATTGATCGCTTCGGTGTACATCGATTTGATGATGGCGATCTTGTCGACTTGTTTGGCCATGTGAGGCATCACCTCACTCACCCACGTGCCCGATTCGCCATGCTGGGCAAACTCAAAGATCGAACCGGCCAGGGGCAGAGTGGCTTGGTTTCCCGACATCCCCGTGAGCCGCTGGCCCTGACGCACGGTTTCGGGCAAGGGCTGGCCCTGTTGCTCGTTCAGAAGCGGCTTGTAGTCCCAGGTTTCCAACTGAGAAGGACCGCCAGCTTGAAACAGATAGATCACACGTTTCGCAGTCGGAGCATGATGCGTCGGATTGAGCGCGCCGTGCGAAACAACGCCCCGTCCCGCGCTCGAGGCCTCGTTTCCCCGCGCCAGCAGATCTGCGGCTGCGATTCCACCAAGCCCCATGCCAACGCGGAAAAGCCAATGGCGTCGATCGGTCGATGGTGTCATGATTCTCTTGCTTGGTTGCCTGTGCTGATGGTCACGATGAGGGTCAAGCTCGGCCTATCGTTTCATCATCGTTTCGTCATATCCGAATAGTGTTGCCACGACAACGGTCGTCGCCGCAAGGTCGACGGGTGGTAATTCTGCTTTCGCTTCTCGTTCGCCGACTTCCAGAAACTCGCTCGCAAGTTCCGGATGTGTTTCGAACTGTGTCGCTTGTTCCTCGTAGAGGTCGCCAAGAATCCTCAACTCGGCATCCGTGGGTGGTCGGCTGATCAGAGATCGACAAGCTTGAACCCAGCGGGCGTCCTTGTCGTGCGGATGATCGCTCAGCAACTGTTCTGACAAGACCCTTGCCGCCTCTACAAACTGTGGGTCATTCAAGACGACCAACGCCTGCAAGGGTGTCGTCGTTAACTCACGTTTTGCAGTGCACGTCTCTCGGCTGGTCGCGTCGAAAGTCAACATCGAGGGTGGCGGCGAGGTTCGTTTCCAAAACGTGTAAAGGCTCCTTCGATACAGGCCCTCACCACTGGATTGTTGATAAGTCTTGCCGGTTCCCGCTTCTTTCCAGAGTCCGGCGGGCTGATACGGCATCACGCTCGGCCCGCCAATTTCTTGAACGAGCAATCCGCTTGCGAAGAGGACGGCGTCACGCACTTGTTCGGCTGACAGTCGGTGCCGAGGGCCACGAGCGAGCCAGTGGTTGCTCGGGTCCGATTCGAAAAATTCGGGATCGGCAGGCAACGAGGATTGACGATAGGTCGTCGAAAGGACAATCCTGCGGCAGAGCCGCTTCAGATCCCAGCCATCGTCCATCAGCGACCTGGCCAGCCAGTCCAGCAGTTCAGGATGTGATGGAGGCACACCTTGGCTGCCGAAGTCTTCCAAGCTGACCACGATCCCGCGACCGAAGAAAAGGTGCCAAAGACGATTGGCGATCACGCGACTTGCCAATGGATTGGCGTCGTCGGTCAACCAGCGGGCAAGGGCCAGCCGATCGGGCTTGTCGCTGGATGCGTCGACGAGAAACCCGGGCGTTCCCGGTCGAAGTTGTTCGCCTCGGTTCGTGTACTCACCTCGATTGAGAAGGAAGGTCTCACGAGGAATCACCGCCGTTCTCATGGTCATGATTTCGCGGACTCCGGTGACGATCTCGTTCTCCCGCCGGCGTGCCGCTAGCAGGGCTTCTTCCGCCGATCGAACATTGTCATCCGAGTGAACCAGATGATGCTGGATGCGCATTGGGTCCGATAGTTTCAGCGACTCGTCTGTTTTTTTCGCAGCCAGGTAGATCGAGGCAACTTCGGCATCCGAGAGCCGCCGCGTGGAGACTTGCAAGTCATCGAGTCGTCCGTCACGAAATCCAACGTCTCGAAAACGAGCGCCCAGCGCGAAGGGAACGTCGCCGACCTTCATGTCCTTCCAAGCTGCAACGTGTTTGATGTCACGAGTCAATTGATCTCGTTCGATCTCAAGCTTCGCTTCACGGCCATCAATGAAGATCTTGATGCCCGACGCCTTGCCGCTGCCATCGTGAGTGACGGTCAAATGGCTCCAATGATCGACGGGAATCGTCTCGATCGTTGCCACACGAAGGGCGTTTCCCGGCCAAAAATGAATCAGCGAAAACTCAGGATGCCCGTCATCGATCGTCAACTGCAGACCACGAAACGCGGAATCTTCTGCTGCAACCGACTGATGAAGAACGAGCATGCGTGGTTGCTGCAATGCCGGCTTTACCCAGAGGGAGATCGTGAAGGGATCGTGCCTGCCGAACTCCGGAAAGTCCTTGCACTCGATCTGATCGTCGCCGTTGCAGCGGGTGGCATTTCCGATAACCCCCGGTTCCTCCCCATCCAGTGGATGGTGGAATTCTGCCTCGGGAGCGACAGGGAAGGTGTTTGGCAACCCATCGAGCTTCTGCTCGCATTGTTGGCGCGCTGATTCAATCGCTTTGGAAAGGCGTTGCTCGCACTCGACTACCTTCGCAATTGCGTTCTCGTGCTGGGCCTGTTGATCGCCGGCGTACAGCAACAAGGCGGGCGTCGGGACGCCATGCGTGAAGTGTGCATAGAGCCCGAACTCGTCGATGTCTGCAAAGTAGGCCGACAGTCGATAAAAGTCGCGTTGCTGAATCGGGTCGTACTTGTGGTCGTGACAACGAGAGCACTCCAGCGTCATTCCAAGGAACGCCGTCCCGGTTGTGGTGGTCCGGTCCGCAATGTTGGCAATGCGAAATTCCTCGGGGATGCTTCCCCCTTCGTTCGTTTGGCGATGAAGACGGTTAAAGGTTGTCGCCAACTTCTGGTCAGTTGTGGCCTCGGGAAGCAAGTCGCCAGCGATTTGCCAGGTCAAGAAGTCATCATAGGGCAGGTTGTCGTTGAAGGCCCGAATCACCCAATCACGCCAAGGCCAAACCTCCATGGCGACGTCATTTTGATATCCGAACGTGTCGGCATAGCGGGCAACATCAAGCCACATGCTTGCCATTCGCTCCCCGTACGCATCATTTTCAAGTAGCCGATCCACAACGCGTTGGTAGGCATCCGGCGAATCGTCCGTGAGAAACGCATCGAGCTCACGGATCGTTGGAGGCAATCCATTCAGATCCAGCGTCACGCGCCGCAACCACTGGGCTCTCTCCGCCTCCGCGGCCGGACGAAGGCCGCGTGATTCGAACTTCGCCGCGACGAAGTGATCGAGATCGGTCGTTGCCCATTGTGAAAACTCCGCGACCTGCGGAATGACAACCTGCTTCGGGACAGGACTGAACGACCAGTGAGATTGGTAGACGGCGCCAGCCTCGATCCAACGCCTCAGCAGTTCGCGCTGCTCCGTCG
Organism: Pirellulaceae bacterium; assembly: GCA_963767665.1. Taxonomy (GTDB): domain Bacteria; phylum Planctomycetota; class Planctomycetia; order Pirellulales; family Pirellulaceae; genus Rubripirellula. The sequence continues at coordinate 181,119 of CAVYFC010000005.1, read as the reverse complement.
AGAGTGTCTTTCCACTTTTCGCCGGAGGCATCACGAGTGATTCATCGGTGCTTTCGATTCGCTCGATGATCAGGCTGGCGTCGGCGTCCTCGGGCTCAATCGCACCATATTCCACTGCGGCGTCGCGGTCATCGAGCCGCAGATCGGCCTCGCGGCTGTGCTCGTCGGGGCCGTGACAGGCAAAACAGAAATCCGAAAGGATGGGACGGATATCCCGATTGAACGAAATGTCTTCCCCCGATGCGATCGGCGTGACCGCGAACACGAGCAGGAGCCAGAAGTATCTACGTTCCACCAAATCGACCTTTGCTATCTCAAATGGCATCGTCACCCTTTGACGAATAAAGCCTCGGCCCGTCATCCAATCCTCTCCGAGGGAATCACCTCATTGTAGTCTTACCGTCCGCGTGATGGACTCCGCACCGGTCGGCTCGCAACTTGGCACTGTTCATCGAGTTGCGGCGGCGGCCCACAGTTGTTCGGGGCATGGCGATTCGGGGCATGATGGCGATGCGGGGTAGGGCCCCTCCCAGTGAAAGGGAAAGCCACCAGGAAGAAAAGAAGTTAGCGCAGAGGCGGGGTGACGCTGAGCCGCAGACGCCGACACGTGGTTCTTCTCCCCGCCTCTGCGTCTCCCCGCCTCTGCGTCTCCCCGCCTCTGCGCTAACTCCTTCACGGCGAGCATCCATCGAAAAATGGGTCGGAGCCGGAAAGGGTGCCTGTCCCCTTGGAGTTGCCTGTCCCCTTGGAGTTGCTTGGAGTTGTCCTTGAAGTTCGCGCGCCCTGGTTGACACTTTCTTGTGCCGCTCACTCAAGAAGCAAGCAGAGAATCATCCGGTCGTTATAATTCCAGGCGACGGCCTAGTAGTCCGAGTCGTGAGACTCATCCAGGAGAGTCGAAACATGAGGCCACAGCCCGCACCTTCTGCTCAAACCGATGAAGTGACCGGATTGTTGCAGCGAATCCTTTTTTCGCTGGGACCTCTGGGGGCGGGGATTCTGTTGGATCTGCTTGACTTGGCGACATTTGGACCCTTCGGCCTGTGTCTGGGCGCGGTGGTTGGCGGTGCAGCGGGCTGGATTCTAGGGAAACACGAAGGATTCGACCAAAACCTGCGAATTGCCTTCGCTCTCTCCTGCGCCGCTTACATGACCATCCCCTTCACCGAGCCGATTCCCGCTGCAACGGCACTGTTTCTGCTGGCACGATTCTTCGTGGGGCCCCGCCTCCCTACCGATACGGCGGCTCCGAGCCCCTACGAGCTAGGGGCAAACTAGAATTACTCGGGCATTTTCCGGAAAGCGAGCCTTGGAACTGTCCATTCAAGGCCCATCTTAAAGAAGACGTTCCGCCCAGGTTGTTGTGATCGGGCGGGGCTCCGAGGCGCATTTCAAGCGTCCACCTCCTCACCGCGTACGAGCGTTACATCTCATGAGCAACTCAAATCGGCAAAGAATTGAGTGGTCGGATTTGGAGAATTTCCAACCCTACTTGATTTGGCTGGTTCCCGCCTTCCTCGTGATTGTTCTCCTCTATACGAGCATCTACACGGTCCAGGCCGAATCTCAGGGAGTCGTGCTGCGGTTCGGAAAGTTCATCAAGACCGTCGACCCAGGCCTTCGATTCAAACTGCCATTTGGGATCGATCAGGTGCAGATCGTTCCAGTACGTCGTCAGCTCAAGCAGGAGTTTGGTTTTGGCACCGAGGGCGGGTCCAACCCCACGCAGTTCTCCTCACAACAAAAAGAAGAGCGGAGCATCGTCACCGGTGACCTCAATTCGGCCACCGTCGAATGGGTCATCCAGTATCGGATTCGCGAACCGAATCTCTATCTGTTCCAGGTTCGGGAGCCGGGGCTGACGCTGCGAGACCTTTCCGAATCTGTGATGCGGACCGTCGTCGGCGACCGTACGGTCGACGAAGTGATCACGATCGGCCGCCAGGAGATCGAGGTCGATGCCCTCGCACAATTGCAGGATCTGGTCAACAAGTACGAACTGGGACTTAGCATCGACCAGGTTCAACTCAAGAACGTCAACCCTCCTATGCCCGTGCAACCCTCGTTCAACGAAGTCAATCAAGCTCAGCAGGAACGTGAACAAATGGTGAACGTCGCCAATGGCGAATACAACAAAGAGGTCCCGAGGGCGCGTGGCGAAGCGGAACAGAAGATTCAGGCCGCTGAGGGCTACGCGTTGAAACGCGTCAACGAGGCTCAAGGTGACGTATCCCGATTCAACGCGGTGTTCAAGGAATACTCCAAGGCACCTCAGGTGACCAAACAACGAATCTACATTGAAACGATGAAGAATGTCGTGCCATCACTAGGCCGAAAGATCATCATCGACGAACAGGCAAGTCAAATCTTGCCGCTGTTGCAATTGTCAACCGAATCACAAAGGGGCTCGAAATGAAGGGAGTTTCCGTTTCCGCCATCGTCATTGTCTTAGGTTTGGTAGCGTTCTACCTATTCAGCGCGGCGTACACCGTCTCTGAAACCGAACAGGTCATCATCACGCAGTTCGGTAAACCGGTTGGTGAACCCATCGACGAGGCAGGTTTGCATTTCAAGCTTCCATTCATTCAGGAAGTCAATCGCGTCGAGAAGCGAATTCTGGAATGGGATGGCCGTCCCAATGAAATGCCCACCAAGGACAAGACCTACATCGTGGTCGATACCTTTGGTCGCTGGAGAATCGATGACGCCAAGCAGTACTTCCTGCGTTTGAGGGATGAGCGAAGTGCCCAGTCACGCTTGGATGACATCTTGGGCAGTGAGACGCGCAATGCGATCGCTAAGAACGAATTGATCGAGCTGGTCCGCACCACCAAGGACCGTCAACCGGCTCACGATGCGACCATTGTCGACACACCTGGTAACATCGGCATCCTCTATCCCATCACCAAGGGCCGAGCCAAGATTGAGCAGGATATCTTTGAGAAGGCAGCTGCAAAACTCACTGACTTCGGCATCGAACTGTTGGATGTTCGCTTCAAGCGGATCAACTACAACGAGAGTGTTCAGCAGCGCATCTACGACAGAATGATCAGCGAGCGTCAGCAGATTGCAGAACGCTTCCGTAGTGAGGGTGCGGGCGAGGCAGCCAAGATCATTGGCCGCAAAGAGAAGGATTTGCTCCAGATCGAGTCCGAAGCGTACAAGAAGGTTCAGGAAATTCATGGGGCCGCCGATGCGGAGGCCACGGAGATCTATGCCGGAGCGTACAACCAAAGCGAGGACTCGAGCTCCTTCTATGAATTCATCAAGACGATGGAAACGTACGAGGAAATGCTCGACGGCGACAGCACCATCATCATGACGACCGACAGTGATATCTTCAAGTTCCTGAAAAGGATCGATGGACCTCAATCGTGAGCGAATGGAGCTCCCAGGGGATGGCCGGCATCGCGAGTAGTTGAAATGGCAAGTGGGACCGCGGATACTGGTGCTCTGCCTTGCGCGGGATCCAAATCCCCGAATGCTGCAGCTGCTCCCCCCGCTATTTTGCACGAGTCCCACCGATGAAGTTCCGTTTGCTCTTCCTTCCTGTCGCGTTTGCGATGGGCCTTTCCGCCACGTTGTTGGCAGATGAGAAACCGATCACCTCACCCGTTCGTATGGGTGGCGGTGCCATGACGTTTGATACGGTTCCTGGCTGGGGATTGCGACCCGATGGCAGCTCTGCGATCGGACCATGTCATGGCTCCGTTGTGATCGACAATGCGGGCAACATCTTCACCAGTGCTCAAGCCGGTGTGTTTGTTTTTTCTCCTGATGGCATGGTGGTGCAAAGCTACCTTGGTCCCGAGTATTCCAATCTTCATGACATGGAGATTCGCCAGGAAGGGGACCAGGAATTTATCTATGCCGCCAGAAATAAGGATGCCGAAGGAATCAAGTTCAACGCGCACAGCGGCGAGATCGTCTTGAAACTGAAACTACCTGAGGAAGCCGCCCTCGGAGCGATTCAGTTCAATCCGACCGCCATCACGGTTGCACCCAATGGCGACATCTTTCTATCCAACGGATATGCGAGCAACCACATTTTCAAGTACGACAAAACGGGCAAGTACTTGATGCACTTTGGATCCAAGGGAAATGGACTGAAGCAATTCAACACCGCGCACGGCATGACACTGGATACTCGCTACGAACCGCCGCGGCTATTGATTTGCGATCGCAACCACCAGCCCAAAGGCAGGCTGTTGCACTACGACCTTGATGGCGAATTCATTGAAGAGGTCGTGACCGGCTTGGGAATGCCGACTTCGGTCGCCATTCAGGGTGATTTCGTATCGGTTCCGGATCTTCACGGGCGATTGGTGATTCTCGACAAGACCAACACCATCATCGCCGTACTCGGAAACAATCCCGATCCGGCGAAAGGAAAGAACTACAACATTCCCCAAGATCAATGGGTCGAAGGGGTCTTCAGTGGAACGCATGGGTCTTACTGGGACGAAGAGGGCAACCTCTATGTCCAAGACTGGAACGTCGCCGGTCGCATCATGAAGCTCGTTCGTGTCGATTGAGCCCCCCGTAGGCGAGTCTCTCCGAGACTCGTAAGAAACGCAGCGAAGCTGCAAATGTCCGCCTTGGAAATGCGGACCTACCTGGCAAGAAACGCAGCCAAGCTGGAAATGTCCCCCTTGGAAAGGCGGACCTACGTAGCAACGAACGCAGCGAATCTGTAAACGTTCGTCTTGGAAAGCAGGACCTACGTAGGCGGTTTTCAACGATCGCGAAATGACTTACAGGCCGTTGAGCTGTAACCATTCCTTGGCACGCTCGGGCCATGTGCCAATCATCGAATTGGGGCGCGGCCGGGTGCCGTAACCGTGTCCACCATTCTGGTACACATGCAGTTCGGCGGGCACTTGGTGTTGCTTGAGTTGAGCGTAGTAGTACACGGCCCCAAGAGAGGTTGAGCCATCATCGTGCGTGTGCACGATGAATGCGGGCGGCGTATCCTCCGTCACCTCAATGGGTGATAGGAGCGACTGTTTGCGATCGTCGTAGATTCGCCATGGATAGACCAGCATGCTGAAATCAGGACGATAGCTCTGCTCATCGATCTCGTCCTTGGGGGAATACGATGGTTTGCTGGCGGTCAGGTGTATGCAGGCAACCTGTCCACCGGCTGAGAACCCCAGCAATCCAACCTTCGCCGGATCGATGCCCCACTTGTTTGCGTTGGAACGAATCCATCGCAACGCGCGCTGGCTGTCCTGAAGCGGACGCTGCCAGGCTTGATCGGCCTCTTCACTGGTGCGGTACCTCAGCACAAATGCTGAGATCCCCAAGTCGTTGAGAAACTTCGCCGCCTCTGATCCCTCAAGGTCTGGCACGACATAACGGAAACCACCGCCCGGCAAGATCAGCACGGCCGTGCCAGAAGGATTCTCTGCCGGATAAATGTCCAGGGTGGGTTGTGTGATGTCTTGCACTCGCGTGATCGTAGGACGATCCGCATCACGCGGTGGCAACTCGTTGCCTGGTTCGCGAGTGGATTCTCCCGGAGCGAAGTCCGGCCAAATCGGAACACCCGTTGTTTGACTCGATTCCGCGACGGCTGCTTCCTGCCCCCAGGTTGCGCCAGCACCCATTGTCACACAGGCAAACGCTAGCACGCTCAAAACATGGGTCGGAGGCAAGATTCGATGTTTCCGCAAAGCCAACATGTTGTTCCTCCAAGGCTATCGAGTTTCATTGTCCGAACCGCTCGCCCAAACTGATTCCAGAATGGTGAACCAGCCGCTGGCATCATTTCCCCTCCGCAGCCCACTTCTTCATCAAGGCGATGTTGTCTTCGATTTCCTGAAGGTGTGCTGGGTCCTTCTTACGAGATTTGAGCCCCCCGGTGTAGACCGCCATGTCGCTATCAAACATCTCCTCGGACTCCGGTTGGCGTCCTTGGTCATTCGTGGTAATCATCCAGTCTTCCAGTTTTGCACGCAGCTCCTGGAGAGTCCGGGCGAACTTCGGATCATCGGCAAGGTTGTTGATCTCATAGGGATCTGCATGCAAGTCATAAAGCTCTTCCGATGGTCGAACCTCGCGAAACAGCAGTTCCTGAGTTGCGTTCAGTTCACCTGCCTGATGAGCCTGACGCATGGCGATGAGGATTTGCTTTGCATCTTTGTAAGCACAGGGCTGCAGATAAGGTCGGCCCGGTAAGAAGTTGCGAATGTACTTGAAGTCTGGGGTGCGTACCGACCGTATGTGATCGACCGTTTCATCACAACGATCTCGGGCAGCAAACACGGCATCGCGAGGCGTGTAATCAACCGCCAGGACATCTCTCGCCTGCATCGAAGTCGGTATCGGGATGCCAGCGGCAGCGAGAGAAAGGGCAGCGATGTCAATGTGCTCGACGAGATCATTTCGGATGCTACCCGCCTTGATGCCAGGACCTGCGATCACGAGCGGTACGTGCAATCCTTCGTCGTAGAGAAACTGCTTACCACGCGCATGACTGATCCCGTGGTCTGTCATGAACAGAATGATGGTGTTGTCTCGGATCCCTTCGCTTTCCAGCCGGGCTATGACTTCACCGACCATCACATCGGTCATCCGAACGGAATCCAGATAGGCGGCCCAGTCTTGCAGAACGTCAGGGTGGTTCGGATAGTAGGGTGGCAACTTGACCACCTCGGTCGAGGTGTGGTTTCCGAATTGACGTTCGGTAGCACTGCCGATCTTATCCCACCCCTGCGAATCCTTGCCGCGAAGTTTTCCGCCCTGCGTTTGGATCTGTGCAAAGAAGGGCTGTCCCTCACGACGCTTCGACCAATCGCTTCCGTCGTAGACCGACTGATCCCATTCGAAGTTGTAGTCGGTCTTGCCGAGCTTCTTGTCCTGGATCGGCCAGCCCGAGATGGAAGTGTAGTAGCCCGCATCTTGGAATAACTTTGGAACCAGTTCGATACCCTCGGCCAAATGGATTTTTCGCTCGCCACGCCCGCTTCGATGGTGGTGCGCCCGATGCTTGTCTGGTACATCCCCGTGATGAAGGCGGAGCGACAGGTCGAACAGACGGGCGCGGTCACGTAGGCGTTCGTAAATTTCACTCCGTCGGCGGCAAGCTGGTCGACATTCGGAGTCGCAATGGCGGTTTCGCCATAGCATGAAAAGTTTGCCGACATATCGTCAGGAATGATCCAGACAATGTTCGGTCGCTCATCAGCAAGCAGCATCGCCGGGAACAAAAGGTAACAAGCGAGCAGGAGGTTACGCATCATGATTGCCAAGGAAACGTGATGGGGATGAGTGGCCGCGTTCGTACCCTTGGCAGTATACCACCGTTGAATCACTCGATACGGCCTTGCATGCCGTACGATGGGCTTCCAAGCCCGTCGAACTCTCTCGGCGATTTCCCTCGGCGACGGGCTTGGAAGCCCATCGTACGGCGTTTTCTCGTCTGCTAACGCGGGCAATGCTGCGGGTTTCTTTGGGGGTCGACATCATGAGCGTCGAGCTCCACAAACAGAGGCTCGCTGTCGGGCGACCGTTGGTCCATCGATCTGACCAAGCGATCGCGATCGATTTACCAAGCAAACAAGAAAAAGGAGGCAAAATTTTCGAAGAGCCGAGGCCGGATCGTTGGGAAGGCTCGGCCCGACGCTGGCCTAGATACGAGTTGTCGGATAGGCTTCCGGCGTACCAGTCCATACAAAATGGGCGGGAAGACGATCCAAGCTGGACGGCGTCACTCTACCGTAGGGCGGTCTCTCCGAGACCGTCATTGATCGCGGTGATGCCGCGAAAAGCGAGCCTCGGAAAGGCTCGGCGACAGGAAGTGACCCAGCCAGGGATTTCCGCTCCGCCGTGACTCGGCTGATTGGTGTTGTTCCTCCAATTACCAATGCATGATGGCGAAGACCACATATAACCTGACCGCCGACGAGAGTCACGCTGGACGCCTCGACCAGTTGGTTCGATCCCTTACGAACTCCTCGTGGAGCCAGTCACGAGGGATCATTGGCCAGGGATGCGTCATGGTCAACGCCGAGACCTGTGAATCGATCGCCCACGAGGTTTCGCCGGGCGACGTCGTGTCGATCAGCTTCGATTCCTCGCAACGTTACAAGGAGAAGCCAAGGAGCTGGGACGATCGGACCTTTCGCGTTGTCTTTGAAGACAATGACCTGATCGTCGTTGACAAAGCCGCGGGAACCCTCACCGTTCCCACGGACAACCAGGAACTGAACACGTTGATTGACCGTGTTTCTGTTTACATCAGCCATTCGCGAACCAAGCGAGAGGCCTTCGTGGTGCACCGCTTGGATCGAGAGGTCAGCGGGCTACTGGTTTTCGCCAAACACGAAGCCGTCGGCAAACTGTTGATCGAGCAATTCAAGCAGCGAAAACCGACTCGCGTTTACATGGGGATCGTCGCCGGAGTGCTGACGCAGGACGAGGGGACCTTTCGATCGCATCTTGCGACCGGCAAGAATCTGGATCGATACAGCTCTCGGCCGACGGATGAGACCGAGCTTGCGATCACTCACTATCGCGTGATTCGTCGAATGGGCGACAGCAGCCTCGTTGAGGTCAAGCTAGAAACGGGAAAGCGACATCAGATACGGCTCCATTTCGCAGACGTAGGGCATCCTGTTCTCGGGGATCCCCGCTACAAGAAGAAGCTCTCTGCACACCCCCGATGGATCCGACGGCGAATTGCCCTGCACGCCAGCACGCTTGGCTTTGTGCATCCGGTCTCTGGGGAGCCGGTTGAGTTCGAGTCGCCGCTGCCGGCCGCGATGAAGAAATTCCTCGCGGGCTGTCGTGAGTAGCAACCGGCGAGGGGGACGACAATCTTTTCCAACGGTCCTCGCCTTGATCGCGCCGGTGGTTACAATCAAAGCCACACTCCTGTTGAAGTTGTCGAGCTCCTTGGCGGACAAGATCACCGGTTTTCGCGGGGCAAGCTATGGCGGTCAGTTGCCCCTTGGATCGAGACGCCTGTCGTGGGGCTGGATGGACATGCCGTCTCCCAGCGCGCGGCCCTGCACATGGTGGCTCTCCGATGGGACACTTCTTGCTGGGCCCGAACTTGCCAGCGCTCGAAATCGTCGGCGCTCGAAATCGTCGGCTCGAAATCGTCGGCGCCCGAACAACGCTCCTTCATGAGTTGCGTCTCAGAATTACATCAAATCTAAATGTCGAACGTCCAAATTGGAGTCCGCTATGAACCGTCTGTTGTTGATGGGCCCGATCGTTGCGATCTTGCTCTTGATCGATACCTCTTCGACGCGGGGGCAGTTCCAAACACTGGTCCGGCATCTCCCTGAAGATGCCAATACGCTGGCGCTCTTCAACGTCGAAGAGCTGCTCTCCAGTCCGTTGGGGCAAAAGGAGGGTTGCGCGAGAAGATCGGCGAGATGTACAAGTCCGGTCTCATCATGGTGCCGCCGCAAGCAAGCATGTTCGTGGTTGCGTCGCAGATGGACCTGGAACTGATGGAGCCCCACTGGCACGCTTCGGTGATGAATCTTAGCTACGAACCCTCGATGATAGAAATCACCCAGCGTTATGGTGGCAATGTCGATGAGATCGATGGTCAAGAAGCTGCCGTGCTACCCAACGATACCTATGTCGTGAAGTTTGGCAAGTTCATCGCGGGGTCGATGTCGCCGGCTGACCGACAGAAGGCGACGCGTTGGGTCGAGCACGCCTTCTCGAGCTCAAACACCAAGCCACTGGGAGAGTACTTGACCGAAGCCGAGGGGTATTCGGTTCAGAAGAAGACGCCCATTATCCTAGCCATTGATCTTCAACACGTTCTGTCGCCAAAGCTCATTCGCAGCCGACTTGGTTCGGCGGAGTCGTTGAAGGGGAAGGAAGTCGATCTGGATCAGCTAGCCAACGTGCTTGCGAGTATCCGAGGGGCTACCTTGGGTGTCAACGTCACGGACCACTTCTTCGGTGGACTCAAGGTCGATTTCACCGAAGACGTCAGCATCATGAAGGATTTCGCCAAGCCATTGCTCTTGGAAGTGCTGGCCAAGCACGGTGCCATGATTCAAGAGTTCAATGACTGGGATGTCGCGGTTGGCGGCAAGGAGATCCTTTTGCGTGGATCGTTCACAGCCAGTGGTATTCAACGCGTTTGTAGCATCCTCGATACTCCCGCCGATCTTCGCGCGTCCGAGCCGAGCCAAGGTCCGGATGGGAAGCCCAGCAAGGACCTGGTCGCTCAAACGACGCTGCAATACTACAAAATGCTCGCTCAATTCCTTGGCGATCTCCGTAATCAAGAGCAGACCGCGCAAACGGAAACGCCAGGTTTGGTTGCCATGTGGTACAAGCAGTACGCGAACAAAATCGATGCCTTGCCGGTGCTGCATGTCGACCCTGAATTGGTTCAATTTGGAGCCCAGGTTTCGGGGGCTTTGCGGCAAGCCCAGGGAGCGATGCAAGGTGCTGGCGTGCAGGAAGCGTCGGGGATTGCAAACATGCAGGGCGCTCAGGTCTACGACTACCAAGAGGCTTCGGGAACTGGTGTTGCGGTGGGCCCGTACGGTGGAGCGGCCGCTGTCTCGGGCTACGCCTATCGTTACGCCTACAACCCTTGGGCCTCGTTGAGAGACGACGGTCAGCAAGTCGCTCAGATTCAAATGAATGCGAGAATCAAAGGATACAGTTCCGCCAACAAGACCATGGACGCCATCGAGGTATCGATGGGCAACGTCCGTAAGAAGTTGACCGAGAAGTATCAGATCGAATTCTAGGTTCCGACGGCACGCTTGTACGATGGGCTTCCAAGCCCGTCGATCGCGAATGACGCTCCCAAGATCGTCGGGCAAGGAAAGCCGACAGCGACTTCTTCAAGGCCCTCACCGTCGATGTCCACGGGAAATGGGAAGTGGCCCGTTGCGCATTCGATCGACCACAGAGTTGTGAGCTGGTCGTTCAACGCCCACAGGCTGAGGTGGCGATCCTTTTCATGGGCGGGAAACTCGACAAGGCACCTCGATCAGATGGATGACTCAATGTATGCGATTTCGCTGGGGTCGACTCTGATCTTGGTCTCGCATCGTTCGATCCCTGTATGATTGTGTCTCGAAGAGTTATGGATAAGATGTGTGCCGGCATGAGCCAGCCGCGCTATTCGGCTACATTGGTTCACTTGAATCAACCCGCTCTGATCGCCTAGCAACCAGGCGATCCGCGAAGCACGAGTCCCCACCGCATCCACAAGGCGAGAAACACAACATGCGATGGTTGATTGTGCTGACGACGTTCTTGTTGTCCGTCTTGCTCTACGTGGATCGTGTTTGTATCTCTGTTGCCAAGGACTCGGTAGCGAGCGATCTCTCGCTGTCGGATACGCAGATGGGCTGGGTTTTCAGTGCGTTTGCCTTGGGTTACGCACTGATGCAGACGCCGGGCGGATGGTTGGCCGATCGATTGGGGCCACGACGAGTCCTGACGCTGATCGTCATGGTCTGGTCGTTGTTCACGGGACTGACCGCGGCAGCGAACTCGTACCTGTCGATGTTGACGGTGCGATTTCTTTTGGCGCTGGTGAAGCGGGTGCCTTTCCTGGAATGTCGCGAGCGGTTTACTCATGGATTCCGATGAAGGAGCGAGGGCGGGTCCAAGCGATTAACTTTTCGGGGTCAAGAATTGGCGCAGCCGTCACCCTTCCCTTGATCACCTGGCTCCTCGTGTCGTTTGGTTGGCGTTCCACGTTCGTCGTCTTGATGGCAGTCGGTTTTGTTTGGTCGATCGTCTGGTTTCTCTTTTTCCGCGACGACCCCAGTCAGGCAGGTTGGCTGAGCGAGGAAGAACGCGACTACATCATCTCAACCCGTCAGCAATCCTCAGCAAGTCTTCAAACCGATTCCGCGGGGTCGCCTCAAGCTGTGCCCACTCAATCGCTTTTCAAGTCGCGCACAATGTGGGCCTTGTGCGGCCAGTACTTTGCTTCGAACTTTATCTTTTTCTTCGCGCTCAGCTGGTTCTTTCCGCAGTTGAAGGCTCGGTACGGATTGACTGGACTGGAGGCGAGTCTGTTCGCCGCGGCTCCGCTAATTTGCGGGGCGTTTGGCTGTTGGACCTCCGGATGGTGGGTCGACCGATTGTATTCGTCCAATCGATGGGTCTTGTCTCGAAGACTTCCCGCGATGACCGGGTTTCTGTTGGCCGCCGTTGGCATCATCGGCAGCGCTTTCGCGGAAACGCCTTTGTCGTCATCGATTTGGTTTAGCCTTAGCATTTTCGGAGCGGACATGACGCTGCCACCATCGTGGAGCACGTGTGTGGATGTGGGTCGTACCAGAGCAGGGGTGATCTCGGGCACAATGAATATGGCTGGGAACTTCGGTTCCTTCATCACCAGCCTCGCCTTTCCTTATCTGCTGGTGTGGACAGGTTCCCCGCTGCCCTACTTTTTCGTCGCCGCGGGATTGAATGTGTTGGCGATCGGGTTGTGGATGCTTGCCGATCCAACCGAGTCGCTCGATGGTAGTCCCGCCGATTCGCATGCTTAGGCGGCAGGGAAGCAGTTGCCGAACCGAGAGGGGATTTGTGATCGTGACAGCTTCACAGCACATTGACGAAACGGCTCCCTTCCGATCTGCCCGATTTGCCTTGCGAGTGAGCAGGCACGCTGGGCACGTTGGTTTGAATCGAGTCGGTCCCAATGAGGAGTTGAAAGAGGCTTCATGAAGACCCCATGGCTTGGATGCATTGCTGATGACTACACCGGGGCGACCGATCTATCGTCGATGTTGGTTCGAGCTGGGTTGCGAGTGGTTCAATGCTTTGGGACACCCGATCGGCAGGAAGATCTCGACGATGCCGACGCGATCGTTGTCTCCTTGAAGTCCCGCTCGATCCCGGCTGACGAAGCGGTCGAGTTGTCTCTCGGCGCGCTTCAGTTTCTGCAAAGGTTGGGGACCGAGCGGTTCTTCTTCAAGTATTGCTCGACCTTTGATTCAACAGCTCGAGGAAACATCGGTCCGGTTGCCGATGCCTTGGCCAATGAACTGGATGCCGACAATGTCCTGTTTTGTCCCGCCTTTCCAGAAAATGGGAGAACGGTCTACTGCGCGAATCTGTTTGTCGCCGGTGTGCCGCTTGCCGAGAGCGGAATGCGAGACCATCCGCTGAATCCGATGACCGACAGCAATCTCGTGCGCGTCCTTCAGGCTCAGTCGTCTCGCCATGTGGCGTTCCTTGGCCTGGGTCAGGAGCTGAAGGGCTCGCAAGATCGTCTCGGCGAAGATCGCACCGGCACAAGTGGTCAACACTTCATCGTGGATGCAATCGATAACGAGCATTTGCGCCGCGTCGCAACACTGGCCAGGGATCACCGACTGCTCACGGGAGGCTCCGCCATTGCACGTTACTGGGCCGAAGCATTGGCAGAAGATCATGCAGGCAGAGGCCGTGCGGCAAGTCGTGGGGAGCGTGCGGAGACATCGAATGCTACCAAGGCCGCGCCGGCTCGAAGCGTCGTCCTCGCTGGAAGCTGCTCCGATGCGACTCGCACACAGATCGCTGAGTTTGCAAGTCGCTTTCCTGTTCTGTATCTCAATGTGCAGGGCGATCATGTCAAGGAAGTAGCCGACACGGCGCTTGCTTGGTGCGATGAACAATGGGCTAGCACTCGCCACGCGAAAGCCCCACTCTTGATCAGTTCGAGTGCCGACGTCAGTTTGGTCGAGGCCGCTCGCCAGCGATGGGGCGAGCAGCGAGCTGCCGAGCTCGTGGAGCGGATGTTTGGGGCGATTGCCAGCGGCTTGGTCGAGCGGGGAATTGGCAGATTGATCGTTGCGGGTGGAGAAACGTCCGGCGCGGTCATCAATGCGCTTCAGATCAAAGCAATTCGCATCGGCCGTGAGATTGCTCCGGGAGTTCCTTTGGTGGAGTCGCTGGGATCGCCAAACTTGCTGATGGCATTGAAGTCCGGGAATTTTGGCGGACCTCGTTTCTTTTTTGAGGCACTGGAGTGTGAACCGTGAGTGAACGAGAACTGCGAGAACGCATGGTGGATCATGGGCGGTCACTCTTTGAGCGCGGGCTCACATCGGGTAGCTCTGGGAATCTCAGCGTCCGATTGCCAGATGGAGTGTTGATCACTCCGACCAATTCGTGCTTGGGACGCTTGGAGGCCGATCAGATCTCGCGACTCGATTCCGCCGGCAACCTGTTGAGCGGCAAACCGCCATCGAAAGAGGCGTTTCTGCATGCTGCCTACTACCGATCGCGAACAGATGAACACGCAATCGTGCACCTGCATTCAACCTGGTCGGTTGCCGTCAGTTGCCTGGAGGGTCTTGATCGAGAGAATGTGTTGCCGCCGATCACCGCTTACTTTGTCATGAGAGTAGGAAGGTTACCCTTGGTACCTTACTTCGCTCCGGGTGACATGGAGTTGGCAGATGCCGTCGAGCAGGCGGTGAAGGCGTCTCGCGGAGCCTTGTTGGCCAATCATGGCCCAGTGATTGGCGGGCGTGATTTGGACGGCGCCGTCAACGCCATCGAAGAGCTTGAAGAAACTGCCAAGCTGTTCTTGTTGCTGCGCGAGATGCCGACACGGTTTCTCAATACCGACCAAGTTGCAGACTTACATGCGAAGTTTTCAGCTGGCTAAGTTATTGTTGAAAATGCTCTAACTGGAAAGCGCCATTCTTGAACGTGATAGCAATCTTAAGTCGTTTCGCTGAAACAGGATGTGTAGATTTCGATCATAACCCGAAGCGTCAGCGAGGCTCGTTGCGTCACTCATTTCCTCGCTGACGCTTCGGGTTACGTTTGGCCGCAGAGTGGCGCTGTCCAGCTAAAGAAGTCATCGACTGCCGCGGCGCGATCCTCTTTGCGATCAACCAGTTGCTCGTAGGAGGGGGTGGAGGCTTGTTCTCGATTCATGCGGTTGATGATCCACAAGGCGTCAAGTCGCCGTGACACTTCCGTCACCATTGGTGTCGGAAAAAGCCTGCTGCGAAGTATCGAGCTGTCGAAGAACGATGCCGTTGAGGAGGCGATGCGTCTCCCTCGCTAGCTCGTTGATCACGACCAGTGCGTCGCCCGCCGTTACGATTCCATCGGCGTTGACGTCCAAGGGGCGAACGACGTTGTGACGTGGGCGATCCAAAATCGAAAACGCGTCATCCACGAGGGCGAGTTCCTCGGGGCTCTCGCCGCGAAGACGGTAATACTCCTCGCCTGCTCGGAATACGAACTCATGGCTGGAATCACGCTGCTCGGTTGTGACAAAGAGCAGGCTTTCAGGGTCAACGTTGCCGCGCAAAGTCAACAGTTCTCTCGCCGCCATGACCATCGCCGCCCGATCGAAGGGCAGTGGCATTGGTTCACTTGTGACGACCTCCCAATCAAACAACGCCTCGCTAACGACAGTGCCAGCCTCCGCGACATGGACGGCGCGAACTCCGTCCTCGCCAATGGAGAAGATGAAGTCGTTGACCGATACGCTGCGGCGCACCGACGCCTCGTGCCGTATTGTGCCTCGAAGTGAGATGCCCTCGTTGCCCAAGGTATCGTTGCCCGAGGCATCGGTGCCAACGTGCAGGACGAACAGATCATCTTCGCGAATGGATCGATCCTTTTCGGCGTAGCCGTCACCATCCTCGTCAACCCGCACAAGGAAGCTGCGAGTCGATGGCACAGAAAGCAGTTCATGATTGGCAAACCAACCGAACGCATGATGATCTGATGAAGCCTCGCTCGATGAGTAACGTGGCAGATTGTAAAAATCGATCAGTCTTGGTGATGTCAAATCGGCCACATCGAAGAGTGCGACCATTGCCCGGCCACCCGAACCGTTTGTCGAGTTGACTCCGATCGTTAACAGTCGGTCCGGACCGATAAACTGCATGTATCGGCTATATCCAACAATGGGGACATGGCCAACAGCTCGCGGATTCGACGGATCGCTCAGGTCAATTGCATAAAGTGGATCAATCGCGTCAAAGGTGGTGATGAAGACACGATCGCCAAAGTAACGCACACTCTTGACTTGATTGCCAACTGCCAGATTCTGCAGACTGCCGACGAACTCAAGGACGCCCGTGTCCTCTTCCAAAACGTAAACACCGGTTTCTGCCCTTCCACTGAAATTGCCGGAGCCTGCATTCCGAATTTCGGAGGTCACTCGCAGCCGACCTTGGTACTCGTCGATCGAAAACTGGTTCAAGACACGTCCTGGGATCTCACCAGTCGCGGCAAACTCGACTCCCTTATCACCCGCGGACCAGTTGAATTTCAGGATCTTTGTGGTCTGCTGCAATCCTTCTGTGGAAAGGCCGTTCTCGAGAACGTAAAGGCTTTGCTCGCTTGCATAAAGGATGCTCCCACTCCCTGTGGTGACTCCCGATACAGCGGTCAAACCCGGCTCATTCGCATCCATGTCAATCGCGGCGACAATCTTGATGCTCGAGAGTGTTTCCCCCGACATGACGAATTCTTCGGGCAGCAGAAGCGGACCGCCGCGGACGAAGTTCCCATCACCGTCATAGCTCGAATACTCTGGCAGGTACATTTCGAGCCAGTCCGCGAAACCGCTCCTTACCCGCCGCGTGAACTCCGCCTCCGTCTCGTACGCGCACTGACCTGAATCGTCACAGGAGGGCTCAATCCTCGGCAGTGGCAAAGCGTTCTCGAAGATCAGATAGACCTGGCCACCAATCCGTCGCGAATCCACAAATCGCGACTCGAACTCGGTGGCGCTGAACGATTTGCGGGCGCTGCGGTCCGCCACATCAAGCACCGTCAGGAACGTGCGTGAGCCGGATCTACTTGACGGCGAGGACGATCTGCCTGCGATCCATTCCCCGGTCTCCGCGAGTGCGTCCGAGAGATACGGGAGGAATCGAATGGGGGCCTCCTCCGAGATCACGGCAATCCGGTCCCCGTTCAGATACATGCCGATCGGCGTGCCCTCCACTTGCGTGCGTGAGACCACCTCCATCTCACCAACCGGAAGGCTTTGGACGATCGTCAGTTCGCTGCCGCGCAGTGAGTAAATGAAGTGGCCATCGGTCTCCACAATGTCATCTTCGTCCACGCCGGCAACCTGAACATTGGTTTCCGAGTGCTGGATGGTTTCGCTCCCATCACGTGAATCGACATCAGCTGCGGTTGCGAAAGCCACGGTATCTGTGGAATACCAGGTCCCTGACGACAGTTCCGTACCAAAGAGATGTTGTTGCTGTTTGATCGCGCGATTCGAGCAGTTCCTCGCGAAGCTCTTCTTGGGACTCGAATCGACGCAGGCGATCTCGCGATTCATCCTGGACCGAGACGGTGACGGTTGCCTTGTAGCGACCATCTATCGTGTAAGTGAAATGATCTTGCCCCCGGAAGCCCTGAGGAGGTGTGTAGTGGACGAACCGTCGATCTTCTGAGATACGGAGGATTGAACCGGCATCTGAGCTGCTGACATCCGTCAGCAAACCATTGCCAGTGTAGTCGGCTCCGCGCACATCGTTGGCCAGCACATTCAAGACGTTCTCTGACGAGTCTGGCGAGACACTGATCAGGTCGTCTTGTGATCGGCGAATCACTCTGACCGTGACGGTCTCCGTCAGGAAGTTGTCAACCGTGTATGTGAATGAGTCGATTCCTGTGAAATCAGGTGGTGGCGTGTACTCGACCCCGCGTTGCGGCGTGACCTGCAGGACACCCCCTTGCTCCGAGTGATCCTCGACCGAAACCAGGCGTTGACCCGTGTAGGGGCCGTATTGGCTGTTGTAGTAGTCGCGAAAATCATTCTCCAGCACATTCACGATGATCGGATCGCCGTTCTGCTCGGCGACCGCGACATCGCGTTGAAGTCGTCGGATTGGGTTGATCGAAACCGTCGCTGTGAATCGATCATCCACGGTGTAGGTGAAGTGCTCGGTCGGATCGGAAGCAAGGTAAATCAGCGATCGACCGTCGCTGCTGATGGTGACACTTCCACCGGCGGAGGGTTGGGAGACTCCTGTGATCCGTTGGTTTCCCGAATAGGACCAGTCGAATCTGTCGTTTTCGAGAACAGTCAGGACTCGTTCAGCCCGTCGGTCAAACAAATAGGAGTCACCGATGACTGGAGAGCTAACGTAAACAGTGACCGTTGCCGTGTAACGATCATTCACCGTGTACTCAAACGTATCGTCGAAGTATCTGTCCTGGGTCTCCGCCGGTGTGTAATGGATGACGCCTTCCGGGCCGATCAGGATCGTGGAGCCATGTGATGACTGACCCACGGATGTGATCACCGCGTCTGGGCGATCGGTTCCCAGAAAGTCGTTCTCCAGCACGAGGATCGAGATCGTCCCGCCAAGAATGACGCTCGCGACATCATTGCGTACCGGGCTCGTCACGGTGACGGAGACCTTCGCAGGATACTTTCCGTCGGCGACATATTCGAACGTTTCCAGTCCGCTGAATCCTTCAGCAGGCGTGTAGGAAACACGAGCGCCCGAATCGAGGACTTCGACGACGCCACCATGATCTCCCTGAGTCACCGAAGTGACCCGCTCGACCACACGGATCTGTTGATTCTTGAGGACGCTTCGATAGTGATCATTTGCGAGCACGTCCAATGCGTGGGCGCCCCCTTCGATGTCCGCTTGGAAATGATCATCCACCGTCGGACGCTGAACCCACACGATCACCGAACTCTCGAATCGTCCATCAACGACGTAACGAATGGACCGGTAACCGGTCTCGTTTAGGGTCGGTTTGAATTGCAACGACTTTCCATCTGCTGCGATCGAGAACTCCTGCGGGTTCGCATCGAGCACATGCGTGATTCGCGCATCTTCGCGAATCGACTCCCAAGCTGCCTCCGAAATGACGCCAGAGTACGAATTCGCGTTTGTGCCTGATCTGAAATCGTTTGCGAGTACATCCAAAGTCGTCGCGTCACTATTCTGCAGCACTTCGAAACGATCCGCAGCCAGTGGGTCCTTCACGTCGATGAACACAGTGGCGACGTAGGTTTCGTCGACGATGTAAGAGAAGGAGTCCTTTCCCGAACGATGGGGCGGGGACCTGTAGACAATGGAGCGACCATCCTCTGTGATCTGAACATCGGCCGATAGCGAGGATTCGCTGACCAAAGTGATCCTTCTGGCGCCGGCATAGCCGTCTGGGAAGCGCGCCATCTCAATCAGATCAAGTCGCAGTTCCTGCTCCAGGCGATCGGTCGCGAGCTCAAGGTTCTGAAGGGGAGCGGCAATGCGTACGGTCACCTCAGCAGAGGCCCTGTCGTCGACGGTGTACCGAAAGACTTCCGTGCCCGTCGTTCCCGCGGGAGGACTGTAGCGAAGCACATCCCCCATTCGCTCGATTTGGCCTCCCAGGCTTCCGGTGCTCACCGCTGTGATCTCACCGTTGCCAACATAATCCTCGTCGAACGAATCGTTGGCGAGAACCCACAGGAAGATAGGTTCCGAGTTTTGGGCAACCTCGGCGGCATCGGGACGCAGCAGGATGCCATCGGCTGCAAGCAAACGACGGGCCTCAAGCCCCTCCAGCCGGGCACGCCGTGAGCGTCGATCATGGGAGCGCGGTCGTTTCAAGGTTCAAGAAACTCTTGGACATGGGCGAGCGAGATAGCTGGAGGGGCTCCATGATAGCTCTCCTGCCGCCCCAAGTGGCAAATTTCTAGACTGGCAAGATGGGGACGGCACGATATTGTTCAGAAATCGCGCCGGCCAGGCGATCCTGTCTTGATTTGCCCACCTCGGTTCTTGAATTGGAAGACCTCCTTGGTGTCACTGGTCGTGAGCGAACCAAGCAAGGGCTTTCGCATGAAAGCGATATCAAGTTCTGGCAGGCCAAGCAGCACTGAATTTCAGAAGATTGCCGATACGACTCTTGCGAGAGCAGGCCTTCCTTTGGCCGATGCGCTCCGCGAGATTCGGTGCTGCGAGATTCGGTATTGGGAGATTCGGTATTGGGAGATTCGGTATTGGGAGATTCGGTATTGGGAGATTCGGTAAGATTCGGCACTGGGAGATTCGGCACTGGGAGATTCGGCACTGGGAGATTCGGCACTGGGAGATCGAGAGCCGGCGAACCTAATCCGCGACGCTCATCATCACGCTGCTGGTTGAGGCCACGACGAAATTGCCCCAAGACGTCGGCCAGCCGTCATGCGGTCTGGTCAAAAAAATCAGCCGAACATGAAACACGGCGAAAAACCAGGCTGCAAGAATTGTTCAGCAAGCCTGTCCCGCTGAGTTGATGTGCATCTCGACGACGTCAACGGGATTCGACTTCACTTGCATCACATGCTGGAAACCATGCGGGGATGTGAAGTCTCGGCGAGAATGCTGCGAGGTAGAACGCACCTTCACGATGGTGTGAGGGAAGCAAATCCACGACAAACGAACAGGCGGGGAGCGTCTTCGCCCCCCACGGAATTTGCGACATTCGATCGCCCAGCCGAGCTGGTATGATGGGGGAGTCCAGACGTGCTGGTTCCGAACGGCTTCTTGCTTTCCGGTTGGCATCCCCACCTTGCCAATGCCCTGTCTGGATCCCACCTGCATAAATCGACCTGAGCGAATGGGTCTGCCCGCCATATGCCGCCATCCTTCCAGAAAATGAATTGTGCTTCGTTCGTGTTGTGCGCAGTTGCCTTCGTGGCAACGGTACTGAACGCCAGCGAACCAGATCGTCCAACGCAATCGCAGGCACCGAATCTTCCTTCCAAGTCCGGAACGGCTGACAAGCGTCCGAGTCTCGCGGATTTGAAAGTGGCTGGTTATGAGCGATCACGGTTCAAAAACTTCGCTGCAAGCAAACATCATCAGGAGCGCGGCGCCGGGAACGCACTGTCACCGCAAGCGAATTTGGCCGAGTTTGAATCAACGATTAGGCCGATCCTGGAGCAGAACTGTATCGACTGTCACGGCCCAGATGCGGCCGAAGGGAATGTCAGAATCGATACGTTGGATCCAGATCTCTTGTCGGGTAGTGACACGGACTGGTGGGCCGAAGTTTTCGCGGTGTTGACCAAGGGTGAGATGCCGCCGCCAGACGACGGCGAACTGGATGAAGAGGATCGACTGCAAATGGTCGACTGGCTGGCCAGCGAATTGCAGACCGCTTCCGGGATGCGTCGCAACTCGGGTGCTCACTCTGCGTTTCGTCGGATGACTCGCTACGAGTACAACTACGCGTTGCAGGATCTGCTCGGATTGCCATGGGACTTTGCCAAAGACCTGCCGCCGGAAGCACATTCAGAGGATGGTTTTCAAAACAGTTCGGAACTGTTGCATCTGTCGGTATCGCAGTTCGAGACATACCATCGGATTGCTCGGAGTGCTTTGGAACGAGCGACAGTCATGGGTGAGCGGCCGCCGACACGCTACTGGGGTATCGCGATGAAAGATGCCGCCGATCGTGAGTGGCCCAAACAAGTCGAACAGCTTGACAAAGCGAAGCAAGAGTTCAAGGACGATCCAGAGAAGCTGAGAGCTGAATTGGATCGCTTGGAGGAAAGCTTTCGGCAACCGCACCGCACCGCGTATTTTAAAGAGCTTTCGAGCGGCCGGACGGCGGTAGCGAGGTGGCAGTACCACGGTGCTAGATATGCATTTGCGCCGACAGATGAGCGGCCCGTTTTTCCCGACACTTACGATTGTGTCGCCATCCTTCCGGCCGGTCGCCAGCAGGAGCTCACTGTCGAACTGGGAAACCAATTGCCCGATGAAGGCACGATGCGCGTGACGGTGCGAGCTTCGCGTGTGAACACAAATGGCGATCACTTTCCAAGCATGCAGCTTCTGTTTGGATGGCAAGCCAGCAACGAAGGACGTGCTTTGATTCGAGTCAGTCAATCAGACACGCCGGTAACGGCGGGCCCCGGTCAACCACAAATCGATCCAGTGGGACGTGCCTTTGGGAGAAATCTATCCACGCAATTCCGTCAGAAAAACATCCCCGATGGGAGCGATGCCCAGTCCGTCGGAATACATTCGCCTTGCCAACAGTTCCGCGTCGGCTGACGAGATTCAGATTGACTTTGTGCAAGTCGCTGCTCCTGTCTACGATCAGTGGCCTCCCAAATCGCATCGACGGATCTTCTTTGAAAGCGAACATGCCGATGACGAACTGGCTTATGCAGAGGAGATCGTGACAGCGTTTATGTCGCGAGCCTGGCGCCGCCCGTTAGCCGAGGAGGAAATTGATCGCAAGCTGAATCTCTTTTCCGAGATCAGATCGCAGTGCGAGAGCTTTGAAGAAGCCATGGTGGAAGTCTTAGCGACGGTGCTGTCATCGCCACAGTTTTTGTATGTCGCCAACGATGCAACTCCGCACCCGACGGCGGAAGCCACGGAGCGATCAGCATTGACCGCCTACGCATTGGCGAATCGCTTGTCGATGTTTCTTTGGTGCAGTGTCCCAGATGATGAGCTGTTGGCGTTGGCTGAAGGCGGGCAGCTCGCCGACCCAGATGTGCTTGCATCGCAAGTCGAACGGATGTTGACGGACCCTCGCAGCAAGCGATTCGCAGAACACTTTGTGCATCAATGGCTCGATATGCGTTTGCTGGATTTCATGAACTTCAACCAGCACATCAGACACTTTGATCCGCTTTTGAAAGAAGCGATGCAGCAAGAGCCAATCGCCTTGTTTGACGAGATGCTGCGTCAAGACGAGAGCGTCTTGGATTTCATCCACTCCGACTACACGATGGTCAACGAGCGCCTCGCCGGGCACTATGGACTGAAGGATGTCTTTGGTAATCATTTTCGACGCGTCGAACTGGATGGCAATTTTCAGCGTGGCGGCTTGTTGACTCAGGCCGGTCTGCTGGCGATGAATTCCGATTGGCCAGATTCTCACCCGTTGAAGCGCGCGATTTGGTTGCTGGAAAGCCTGCTGGGTGATCCGCCCCCGCCGCCACCGCCAGCCGTGCCGCAGATCGATCTGGCGGATCCGGAGATTGCGAAGATGACGCTGAAGGAGCGAATCGAGGACCATCGCAATCAGGCTGCTTGCATGTCATGCCACGTGAAAATTGATCCGTGGGGAATCGCCTTCGAAAACTACGATGCCTTGGGACGTTGGCGCGATGAAATTCAAGGCAAACCGGTCGATGCGTCCAGCGAGTTATTTAACCATCAGACGCTCGATGGAATGGATGGGCTGAAGCGGTTCTTGTTGGAGAATCGCCAGGATCAGTTTGTGCGGGCGATGGTGCACAAGCTAACGACGTACGCCCTGGGGCGTCCCTTGGCTTTTGCTGACCAAGCGGACATCGATGCGATCACCGCAGACGTTCGTGGCCAGGGCGATGGACTCAAGACCGTGATTCGAGAGATCGTGACAAGTGATCTGTTTCAATCAAGATAGTTGCAGAGGCTGCGTTACCGCTCCGTGCGAGAACCTACAGCGAGGATAGTTTCATGGGATGGAATATGAATCATATCGATCGCCGGAGATTCCTGCGGGGTAGCGGCGTCGCGTTGGCGCTGCCGATGTTTGGATCGTTGTCAATCTCGTCGGCTCGCGGCCAAGAAGCTGTGGCGAACCCAAAGCGGCTTGGCTGCTTCTATTTCCCAGATGGCGTTCCAATGCCACTGCCGGAAGACCCTGCCTATCAAGACTGGGCGTGGTTTCCCCATGGAAACGGTAGCGAGTTTACGTTCACCAAGTGCATGGAGCCGCTCGAACCGCTCAAGGGTGAACTGACGGTGTTGTCAGGTTTTTCGCATCCCAAAGTCGCGAGACGTGCATGGGCACAACAACGCCGACCAATTTCTTACCGCGGCGGCAACGGGCGGCGGAGATCACGAGTACCAAAATACGATTTCGCTGGATCAAGAATACGCCAAGCATGTCGGTGATCAGACGCGTTTTGCTTCGTTGGTCATGTCGACGGACGGCGGAACCGGAACGGCTCGAGGCACGCACACCCTCTCGTTTGATCGCAACGGTCGCCCGATCCCTGCGGAGCATCGGCCCAAGCAGATTTTCGATCAGCTGTTTGTCAAAAGCGATGGCGATTCGGCTCGGCGTCTGGCGCTCAGCCGCAGCGCACTCGATGACATGCTCTCCGATGCACGTTCTTTACGTCAATCCTTGTCGGCCGACGATCGAAAGAGCTTGGACGAATACCTTGATTCGGTTCGGCAGGCCGAAATCAAAGTCGAAAAGGCCAAACGATGGCTCAATGCGCCTCTCCCGCAAGTTGATGGCGATCCACTGAATCTTGAGTTGACCACCGACGAGCCGCGCGAGTATTTGCAGACGATGTTCGATCTGATCTATCTCGCTTTCAAAACAGATTCAACGCGAGTGGCGACCTATCAGATCGGTCGTGAAAACGGTGTCGGCCGCAGCGATCATCTCGCTCGTGCGGTGGGTTTCAATCTGGCGCACCAATTGTCGCATGAGACGAAGAACCCAGGCGGCTGGAAGAATTTCGGCATCTATTGCCGGTTTCTCAACGAGGAATACGGACGTTTTGTCGGCAAGCTGAAAGAAACGCCCGAACCCGCAGGGAACGGGAGTATGTTGGACAACACGCTGCTGCTCTTCGGATCTGCTTCGAGCGCGTTTCACCTTTCTCGCAACTATCCGTTGATCCTTGCGGGTGGAAGGCACATGGGATTCAAGCATGGGCAGTACATCAATCACGCCGGCATGAATTTCCAAGGCGGTCCGTGGCTGGGAAAGCGAGAGCCATGGCAAGATCAAGCGAAAGGAGAAGATTTGCCGCTGTCTAACCTTTACGTCACCATGCTACAGCGACTCGGCGTCGCCACCGACTCATTCGCCGATAGCACCGGCATCGTCGAGAACGTCTAGCACGCCATGCGTTCAAAAGGAAGTGTCCGTCAAGCAGCATGGCCGCGATAAGCATCCAGGTGCAATGTCCATCTGCAAATGCTCTGTCGCCACGATTCCATCAGCGGATCTCTTTCCGATCCAAAGCGACGAAGCATTCCCGACGGTATTTGACACAGTTACTCGGTGGTGCGTTGCCCAACGCCTCTGCCGAAGGCTTCCAGGCTTTGCATTCGCATTTCGTTGTACTCGCGTGAGGCAAGAACGCCGTCGGCTCCCGCATCGAAGGCTCGCTGCACGGCGCCGACTAGCTTGTCTGGATCGCTGGGCCTTGGTTCCATTCCATTCGGCACGTACCACGGGATATCAATCCCAATGCCGGCGTAAACTTTGGCCTGGTCGCCAACGGACTGCTTGCAACGCAGCGTTTCGCGATAGACATACTCCGCGCCAAGTCCTGCGGAATCGAGTTCATTGAGTCGGGGGAGCTGGGTCGCGTCGTGGCCGAACGCGCCGTAGAACAACGCGAGCGATTGCTCCAGCGTCAATTCATTGAGAATACGATCTTTGAGGCGTTCAAGTACCCACCAGCGCAGTCGTGGTCCCATCGCGTCGTGATACAGAATCGGCTTGATGAAGTCGGCGTTCTCTGCCATCTCGTTGTAGGTTATTGCGGAACGATAAAAGATGTCCCAGCTGGATCGCTGATGATCGACATGGCGGCCGGAATCGATCTCGGGCCGCACCCGCTTGGCGATTTTGTGTATCTCCGTGCAGATTTCTTCATCCGCTTGAAACCACCGATAGTCCCAGCTAAAAACTTCTGGATAACGATGGAACACCCTCAATACGGACGTTAGCGTACCGTCCATTGCATTTGGCTTTCCTGCTTCTGCCGAACGGATCAGCGCCAAGAGTTCGGTAAAGCCTGAACGAGCCCGTTCCGCGTCGATTCCGTGTTCCTTGTTGCGAACGACGCAGTGTTCGCAGAAACAGGTGGGCGTCACTCCGCGGAATAGCACATGCGAGAGCGGCCCGGTTCGCTCGGCACCGTACTGCAGTCCATCGAGATCGTAATTCGTCACCAACTCGCGAATCGTTGTATAGATCCAGTCGCGATAGTGCGGATTGTTCCAACAGGGTCCGTGTCCGGGCTTTCCCTCGTGATCGATCGTTAGAACCTTGTCGTAACCGAGTATGTGTTCCTTGCGTCTAGCGTCCGCTTCAAGGATACGTGCATAGACTTTCATGCCGCGTTGGCGTGCGGGCTTTTGAATCTCGTGAAACAGATCACGTTCGGAGAATTCGCAGTCGGAATTGACCGGCCGATGCTGAACGACTTTGCCAGCGAATGCCTTTGCGTTCTGTCGAACCCATAGCCGAGGCAACTTGCTTTTGGCGAAGTCCCGAACCGGAACGCCATGGTCCGTGGCAAGCACATTCGTCGGTGTGATTCCGGCGTGATAGGTCTGTGAATAGATGAACAAGGCGTTGACTGCCGCCTTGTCGCGAAGCGTGTCCAAGCACCGTTCAATTCCCTCGTCCAAGATCGAGACGGGTGCGACCTGGATGCCGACCAGCGGCCCCGTTGCTGCGTTGGGTCGTGCGAAGGCAGCACGCGGTGCCAATGTGCCGAGTGCGGTCGACTTCACGAATACTCGCCGTGAAATTCTGGATCCCGCCGACTTGCCAGAGTGCTCCGCTTGCGATTGGTTCATATCAGCCATGGAGTTCAGTATCGGCCCCTCGTTCGTGGGCCGCTCGTTCGTAAATGAATGCGGCGACGGGTCACCTGGAAGTTAAAGACCGTTGTAGTTCCTGGAGCGAGTGAGTTTCCCGTCGATAACCAGCTTGGGATGAGATTGACGCAAACGCTGTATTGCCTCTGCATTGGCGAAAACTTCTTGATCGGAAAGTTCGAGTCGTTGCAAGTCTCCCAATCGAGTGAGCAACGCCCAGCCGCCTTCGTATGGAACTGTATTCTTGAATTGTTGCAGGCTAAGAATGCGTAGCTTGGGAAACTGCTCGAGAGCAGCCAGATGCTCTGCTTTCAAGTCACCTTTCGGCTTCAACCAAAGAACTTCAAGCTTCGGTAACAGCTTGCCGATCTCGGCAAGTTGTTCTGGTGTGATCGGGGTTCGATGGAGCTGAAGATCCGTTACGTTTGGGCATAATCGCATCATGTGCATCGTTTGTTCAGCGGTCAGAGGCGTATCGAGAACAAGTCGCCAAACCTTTGGAAACGGACCTTCCAGTTTGTCGACGTTGATCGCATCCATTCTGAAATTGTGTTTGATTTCAAGGATTTCAAGTTGACGCATCCTGTCGATCACGGCGATGAAGTCTGGCGATGCTTGAGCACCCTTTGCCTTCGCCATGTAGTGAAACCCGACCTGTTTCAGACGCGGAAACTGCTTGAGCACAGCAAGCCCACCATCTCCAATTGGCTGGGCCTCGAAATTGACCGCAGCTAGTTCCGGGAACCGACCGAGTTGCGTCAGGTCCGAGTCATTGATGCCAGGCTTGTCACCTGCGGATTTTGTCAGTGACTGGTGATTGATGAAGATCAATCCCGTGACGTTGCCGTCATTGTCGGTCCACATCTCAAAACGCTGCACCTTGTCGCCCAGTCGTCTGGCAACCGCCTGCTGCTCCTGAGGGGACAGTTCAGCATGGGCAACGGAAGCCAGCAGAGCAACGGACGGCAGCAGGGCGATGACCAAGTAAACGACAGGAATCATTTGACCACCTCGCTGATTGTCCCCGTGCTGTCAGCAAACGTCTCGATCTCGATACCTGCTTGCTGAGCGATGGAAAGCCAAAGGTTGGCGACGGGAGCCTTCTTCTCAAACACATGGTGCTGACCGGTCGAGATGCTTCCGCCAAGACCACCCGCGGTTACGATCGGCAAATCGTTGTAGTCATGCACCGTTCCGTTGCCCATACCACTTCCGCAGGTCAACAGGCAGTTGTCCAGCAGAGTTCCACCTTCGTCAGTCGTCTCACGAAGCCGACGTACAAGGTATGCAAACTGCTCGACGTGGAAGCGATCGATCTTCTTCAGTTTCTCCTTTGCTTCCTCACCCTTTGTGTGGGTCAGGACGTGGTGATTCTGCGGGCTGTCAAACACGCCGTCGTACATGCGGGGCGTGTCCCAGCGTTCTGGATCAATCACGAGGGTTGCGACTCGTGTCAGGTCCTGCTGAAAGGCGATCGCGATCAGGTCAGCCATCAGACGGATGTACTCGCCTCGATCTTCAGGGATACCTTGTGGCCGTTTGATTGCGGGCAGCCCAAGGCGCGACGCGTGCCTCTCCGATTTCTGGATTCGGGCTTCGACATCGCGAACAGAATCAAGGAACTCGCCCAATTTTGCACGATCGGTTTGCCCGAGCTTTCCATTTAAACGCCTCGCATCGACTTGGACTGCATCAAGCACACTGCTGAGTCTCGGGTCGGGCTTTCCGAAGAGCCGATCAAATACGTCGCGTGGATCCTTCTGCACATTCACTGCATAACCGGGACCGTACCATGATATCGTCTCAAAATACTTCGTCTCCTTCTGGTTGGTGTGGTCGTTGCAACTCAGTTCAATCGAGGGCAGTAGCGTGTCCTGACCAATTCGGCGCGCGATCAGTTGATCAAGCGAAGTGTTGGTCGGAAAGCCGCCATCGAGGGCTTCGGTAGGCGGCGAACTGGTTAGCCAGCAGCAACCGGCCTGGGCATGAACTCCGGTTCCACCACGAAACTCGCGATCGAGTCCCGTGAAGATGTTGATGTCCCTGCGGTACGGCGAGAGTGGTTCAAGCGAAGGTGGAATCTCCCAATCGCTGCCAGCTTGTTTTGGATGCCATGCGTCTTGCACAACACCGTTGGGTATGTAGACCCAAGCGAATCGCTTTGGAGCCCTGGCACGCGGGTTGTTGGCAATCGCTGGCCGCATCGCTTCCAACCAGGGGAGGGCCAACGCGACTCCCGCACCACGTAACAACGTGCGACGCGAAAGCGATCGGTTTGTGAAAAGGCGTGTCGTGCTATTCATGCTGCGATCTCCTGTTTCGAAATGGCTCGCTCTTGGCGATCTCTACGATCATGCGAGATAGGCGGTAATCGTCATCGATGGTGCGGTCCACGATCTCTTCAACCGTCGGCGTGTCGAAGTACTCCAAATTTCGCCCCAACGCATAGCTGAGCATGTGTTCGGCCAGGCCCTGCACGAACCG
This sequence comes from Pirellulaceae bacterium, assembly GCA_963767665.1. Lineage (GTDB taxonomy): Bacteria > Planctomycetota > Planctomycetia > Pirellulales > Pirellulaceae > Rubripirellula. The sequence goes on along the minus strand of CAVYFC010000005.1, from coordinate 152,131 downwards.
ACGCTTGTGGGACAGCAGAGCTGTTCTGAATTCAGCCGGATCGCGAAACCTGCCAACGCCATTCATCTCACCTGACGCATCGATCAATTCATCACCATCTTTCGTTCTCCAGCGACCAATGGCATCGAAGTTCTCGAGTGCGAAGCCGGGTGGATCGATGCGGTCGTGGCAAACGGCACAGGCTGTGTTCTCACGGTGCAACTCGACCCTTTCGCGAAGCGTGAGTTTTTCGGTGTTCTGCTGCTCGTCGATGTCGGCAACTGCGACCTTCGGCGCGGGCGGATGACGATTGAAAAGAGTGTCGAGAATCCAGACGCCGCGCCGAATCGAACTCGTACGGTGAGGAAAGGACGTCAGCGTTAGCACAGCGTGACTGGTGACGACACCGCCACGCTGTTGATCAAACTGACGAACGCGATGCCAAAGCCGATCGTCCTTGAGATCTTCCAGATGCACGCCCTGTCCGTCGGCGAACGATTCCAAGCTTGTGTTCAATTGATACAGTTCGGCAAGTTTGCCGTTGATGAAGGTATATTGCGAATCGAGCAGTTCGGTTACCGGGCGGTCTTCTACGAGGATCGTTTGAAAGAGAAGCAATGGTTCGCCGAACATGTCCTGAGCCAGCGTCCGCTTTCCCATCGGGCCCGTATAGAATTCTTGGAACAGCTTTCGATCTGGTTGTGCAGACCATAGCTCTTGCAAACGCAACCACTGAACGAAGAAGTTTTCGGATAGCTCGATCGAATTGGGATCGTCGAGCATTCGTTGAACCTGAGCCTCCAGGATCGCTTCATCCTGCAGCTCTCCCAGTTCCGCCAAATCAAATAGTTCCTGATCTGGCATGCTGCTCCACAAGAAATAACTCAGCCGCGATGCCAATGCGTGATCCGAAAGTGGAACGACGACAGGCTGGCTTGGCGCCGACGCTTGATTCGTGACATCGCTGGGCTGGGAATCGCTGGGCTGGGAATCGCTGGGCTGGGAATCGCTGGGCTGGGAATCGCTGGGCTGGGAATCGCCGTGGTCACTCAGAAAGAGGAAACTCGGAGACGCCAGTATCCCCTGAATGGCGAATCGGATCGCGGACTCATCGTTTCCGCCGCGTTGGATCTCTGCGTTGTAGAGCCCGAAGTAAGTATCGACTTCCGATGACTCAACCTGGCGTCGGAACGCGAGTTGCATGAAGTGGGCGATCCTTGCTTCCGGTGATCGCTTCGCCAAGTCGTGGTTCAGCCTGCTTTGGGTCAGCCGCTCTGGCGGAGGCTCGATGACGTACGGCTCTTCGGCCTGAACGAGGTGTTGTAGGTTTGGGACATCACGCGTGACAAATGCCAGGTCGTCGAGCAGCACGTAGTCGCCCGAGAAGTCAGAGCCATCGATCGCAAGCCGTTCAATGGAGCTGCCTTCTTTCGCCTCGAACGATACGAAGGTGTTGTCTGCACCGGCTCCTGGCTTGAGCGCGACTTCCAGCTGTTGCATCGAACCGTCATCAAGCTTCGCCCTCAGACGCACAACTCCCTGCTCACCCCGACGACTCAATACCACGACGCCAAGTTCAACGATTCCTGCAAATCGGCCCTCGCCGGCCGCCTGGAAAGTCAACTCATAGCTGCGTTGCCGTTTCTTGTGATTCGCAAACAGGGTATCTCCGCTGCTTTCGATTGCCGTCGCGAACGGAGCGAACCACCAGTCTTCATTTGGATTGATCGCAAAAACTCGCTGTGCGGTCTTCCCGTACGCGACTCGCACCAGGCCCCCCTTTCCGGCGATCTTCGTATTGCGCAATTCCTCTCCTCCGAGGACTCCACCACGATCTTCCGCATACGCTACATCGACGCGCCGCCGGAACTGTTCAAGGTCAAACGCGCTCCCTTCGGCGGTGCGACGGACGTTATCGTTGGTCGCGAGCAGCGTGGTGCTGGTTGCCAACGGTTTCGATTTTTGCGAGGTAGGCCCAGCAAGCTGACGGAATCTGGCGTTTGGAAATAGCTCCTGCATTCGCTCCGCACGACTTAGCAATTCCGGATGAAATGCAATCTCACCTGCCAGGCGAACGTAATGTTCGAGAAGAACCGCTGACAGATTCTGAGCGTCTCCGCGATTTGCAAAGCCGTACTCCGCACGACTGTCACCGGGCAGGCTCGCATCCGGAAGCAACACAGGATACTTCGCTCCATACTCTCGCGCCGACATCGACAAACGATCAGGCATCTTTCCCGATTGAGGTCGATAATGATCGCGATTGAAGGGCAATCTCTCAGAGAACAGAAAGACATCGGTCTCAAGCCCGAGAAGATCGCGAATCGTGTTGTTGTATTCCAACCGTGTCAGTCGGCGCAGAACAGGATGTCCGGGATCACGGCGGTCGCCGATTGTCGGTTTCGATAACCAGCGACGAATGCCGGCCGCAAGTTCCCCCCGTTCGTCTGCGGTGGGTTGTTCTCCATCCGCGGGCGGCATTTCAAAGCCCTCCACTGCATCGAGTGCCTTCTTCAGCGTCGGCCCGGTTTCCAGTAAGGATGCCAGTGCGAAGTCAGCACTCAAACTGAAGTCGCCCTCGGGTGACTCATCCGGTGCTCCATGGCAATCGATGCAGTATGTCCGGATGAGCTCCAACGGTTCGCCTGCCCGAACATTGCCACAAACTGTCAAAACGATGCATGCAAGGACTGCTTTCATGTCTGTCGATCTACATGAATTCACTGCGCAAGCTCCTTCGGTCCACGAGTCACCCACATACGGTCAATGATCAATCCCGCGTCACGGTCCATCGTCGTGACATGGATCAGATAGGCAGCCAGTTCATTCAGGTCGGGAGCGCCGCTCTGCTTGGTCCTTCTCCGAGTGTGCCAGCCCACATCGGCAAGTGGAATCGAGATCGTAGTCCAGTGGCCCTCTGGGAGGTTCTCGTTCCATGCCTTCTTGGTATAGAACAGGTTGGCCCCGAACCGGCCACTCTGTGGCGGGAAGGCGCGTGCTGCAACCATCACGGTGATCCGAGCGAACTCGGATTGCTGCAACCGAATGTGCAGAACTGTATCGTCATGAACCTGAAAGAGAGCATGCTCTCCTTGTTGCCATGCATTCTGCGTTGTGATCGCGAAGTTGCTTGGTTGGCCTTGGTTAGCTACTGCCGCCTGCACTCCAAGCCCCTCGTCGGTCTCGGCCAGTTCACCAGCCCACCAACCTTTCGGCACGCCAGCTTCAAAGTCTTCTGACCACACACTCGGAAGCTCTGGAAATGGTCGATTGCGTAGCGGCAATTCTGCTGAATTGGTCGCAGTGGCAAACTGTCCTGCCTCGACCTCAACCCGTTTGCCGTCGACCGTTCGGGTCATCGCGACAAGTCCGGTGGCGACTTCAAGTTGAGTCAAGGAATCCCGAACCTCGACACCCAGTGTCGTCCCTAGTACTTCCAGCATCGCCGTGGACGTGACGATCTTCAGGGGGTGATCCTCGGGCTGTGGTGCGACATCAGCTTGAATCAATCCTGACAGAACGGTCACTTGCTTCGAACCATTTGAGGATTCGGAGAGTCTTACCTTTGTTTGTCCAAGAACCTCGATCGTCGTGCCGTCGGCGTACACAATCTCAGCGGACTCGATCGATTGCGTTGTCTCGACGGTCTCACCTTGGCTCAGGCGAAGCGGCTCGCTCAAACCCGAGTGGGGCTTCGCGACTCCATCAGCCCCGAAGATCTTGATGCTCGATCCATGTGCATTGAGCTGAGCAATCGCACCATCCGCACCATCGCCTCCAGCGAATTGCAACATGACAAAGACGAGACATGCAGCTAGCGCAGCGATTCCAATCATCACTGTGGCAATTCGAGAGGCGTTTCCAAGTCCAAGCTGATTGGCGTTTGGGCGGACTTGGGCGGAAAGCTCGCCTACCGCCCGTATCACACCGTCTTCTACACGTTGACAACGTTGCTCCTGGAGTCTTTGTACGACGTCGCTGGCGACTGACTCACGACCGAAGGACTGCAAGTGCGATTCAAGCTTGATCAACTTGAGGAACTCACTCCTACCGGCATCCGTTCCGGTTAGTTCCTCAAGCTCTTGGACTTCAGCCTCGCCGATCGCTCCATCAAGGAACTTGAAAGTCAGTTCATCGAGACGCTTCATGAATCGCCTCCTTCTTCCGCCAATTGAAATTCGATGCAGTCTCGCAGTGTGAGTCTGGTTCGATAGAGCAGCTGTCGCGTTGCCGTCACCGACCGCCGCAATCGATCGGCAAGTGCTTCCAAGCTCAAACCCTCATCGTACCGACCACGAATCGCAACATCCGCCACATTTCCCAGCTGCTGGCGACACTTGGCAAGCGCTGCGGAAATATTTTCGTCTGCATCAGACGACTCGGCGTCGCTCGTCATCGCGTCCAGATAGCGCGAGTACAACTCCAATCTTGCAGCCTCACGCGTTCGGCGCCGCAGCTCGTTGCGCACAAGATTGCGAGCAATCCCCAAAAGCCAAGGCCGAAACGGTTGGCGTAGGTCAAAGGAATCCAAACGCTCGTAAGCGGCGACAAACACTTCCTGAGTGAGATCCTCCGCCGCACTCCGGCTGCCCAGTACCGGCGCAGCGGTTCGGAAAACGTCCGCTTCGAAAGCGCGGACGATTTCACGGTACTGCTCCAGATCCCCGGCCAGCACTTTCTCGATGATGCCTCGCGTCAAATCGTTCATATCCAATAAGATATTGTCCGGTGAAGGACCCAGATAACGCGCAAATTCAGAAAAAAAGCTGAGTTTGCGATTCCGAGCGAATCGGTACGTTGGCGTTGAAACAGCGAAGACCGCTGGCGAACTGGGTTCAACGCCATGGGCGAGTACCTGATTCGAGAGTCGAAGACCAAGTACGAAGAAAGTCGATGCCAAACCATTCTCGCCTTCAGTCCGCTCGCCGTTTGGAAGTGCCTTGTCTGGTGCGTTCCAGGTGGCGTGCTTCTCGCGAAGTCAAGGATCGAAGAGCGGCACCTGCATCGGTGGTTTTCGGACTACGAACAGTATTCGGGACGAAGCAAATGCCTCATTCCCTTCGTACTTTGACGCGGAGCATCTAGCCGATGGAGGACAGCATCGAATCCCAAGGACGTTGACCTGCCAGAACGGAGCGGTCATGTCGCGTGGGATCATCTTGGACGTGAGGTCGTCGAGGGCATCTTTATCGGAGTTCGGTAAACCGTGTTTGTGCATGATCCAGCGGAATCAATGTTAGATCCTGATTGGCCGCGCCACTGGTAGCGAACTGCGGATTCCACGGAATCGCATAAGCACAAACACGATTGGACGTTTCTTCGGAAACGTAGATCACACCGCTCGCGATTCGATCGTTGCTGTTGAACCCGCGGAAATCGGCGAGACCTGCTGCCATCAAATACGCGCCCCGATGCTGCGGAAAATCCTGCGTCACATTGTATCGGTAGCGGATAAAGAACTGGCCGTTGACTCGATTGAGTACGTAACCGGTCATGTCTCCGGTAACGTGATCCAACGTGACAACAGCCTCCATGCCCGCGTCCAATGGAACGGTGAGCATCGTCTTCTTGTCAGTCCCGTGGACGGTCATCGCGTCAGCCGTCGTTGGCACACGCTCGACAAAAACGAGGACCAAAACTGCACCAATGAGTATCGCATTCATACCAAGAATGAGTTTCTTAATCATCATTTTTCCCGCTCCGCTGCATGGGTGGAATTCGTAACGATCAAAGTACCGGTCGATGAGTTCTTCGATTGGATCAGCAGTTTTAGCTTGAGCCAGGGCAACGAAGACTTCCGGGGTTTCGGATTACACAGGTCTAGTTCCGCCGACAGTTCTCTGGACGATGGCCAGCCTATCGCCACCGGTAATGATGTATCGGCCTCCGGCCTGTTTGACGCTAAGAACTCGTCGTCTCGTACCTTCACTGTACGGCATCACAGGCCATCGCGACCCTTTGCTTTTTCGTCACCAGCACATCTGTTTATTCAATGGATCAAGGTCAGCTCATCGGCGTAGAATTGATTAGCAACGAGAGTCGCACGCCCGATCCCGATCGAAAGCTGGCAAGCATACTTGTTCCACCGATCTCTGGAGTCTAGCGATGTTAATGCTACCTGCCCAAATGGAGTCGTCTCTCGCCCGCCAAGACCACGGCTGGGAATCCGTCGTGTTCATACCGCTTGATCAGTCAACCGCTTCATTGGCTTCAATGCCCTTGGGAGAATGAATAATGTCTGCGATCAACTCATTGGTAAGAAGGATTCATCGCCTCGAAGACCTCCACCATTTAAGATCCGAAATGGAGTTGAGACAGGAGTTGAAGCGAGAATTGGCAATGGAGAAGACGAGACAGGAGCTAGCGTATGCGGCGCGCACCGACGACAAGAAACTAATTGATGGGTTGTTCGAGGCTGGCTTCACGGCTAGCACGTTGCCCGCGCTTTCGCTGGCTCCGATCGCATTAGTCGCCTGGGGCAGTGGGCATGTCACAGCCGAGGAACGTGCGATTGCAATGCAAGCAATCTACGATTCGGATATCTCCGGCAACGGGCCCGCGATCGCTAAGTTTCAATCGTGGTTGGATACGCGCCCTGATCCAAATCTCTTCTACTTGTGGGCCAACGTCACCACCGATCGAATGCGAACGTTGCGACCGGGTACACAGGATGCACACGCGGATCGAACGCTCCGACTGGCGAACCAAGTGGCTCTTGCTTCGGGCGGCTTTCTAGGGTTTGGCGTGATTTGTTCCGGCGAGCAAGCCTTGCTCGACTCTGTCCGTGAAGTCTTTCACCAAGGGGTGGCGTAGCGATTGGTTTCACTGAATTTCTTCGGGTTGAGCCGCTCTCGCGAGCTTCGGCTTATGCAACACCCGTGGCTAGAAGAGCATTTTCATCTTTGACATAGCCATCTCCCAAGAAGGGGTCAGGTACCAATCGTGCGAAGCACCCGAAGGGCCGCTTGCGGCTATTGGTACCTGACCCCTTTTTGGGAGGACACATGATTGTTGAAAATGCTCTTCTAGCAGTGCCGTATCCCCGCTTCTTCTATGCGGTCGCAAGCAGACCCGTCATGTCTCACGCTTGATGTGATCTTCGCCAAATTAGCTGATTCATTGAAAAGATAGAAATCAGGTCAAACTCCGACCTGCAATGGATGGAGATGATGTCCTCACGACCACCTTCACTCGTCACCTTCGTAAATTGGCTATGTGTCAGGCGTGAACATCCGAACGATGTGTATGACGTTTCTCAAATTCCGTTAACTCTTCTGGATCCGACTCCTGCGGATCCCCTGCTTCCTGAAGACCAACTGACCGGAGCGTCCAATACAAGATTCCAACGAGCATGCCGAAGGCGGCAAGCAACAACAAGACGGTCATCGTATCAAAGAACATTTCTCTTTCCTCCGCATTGGGGCGACACTCACGATGGGTGAAGCCACACCCATTATACGCTCATGGCGCCTCCGTCTCCGAATGCGTGGCTCTTTCGGGCTCAATTTGCATTCAGCTTTGTGAAGTTTGGATCAGGCGCTGTCTGCAACGCAGAGGGCGAGCAGCGACAATCGCGACCAAAAGCTCGCCGAGCCTCGGCCGATCCGATGCGACTGCGATTTGATTCGGGTTTTTCAAGACGCAAACAAGACACGTCCTCGAGTGTGGCCTGCTTGCCGCGAATTCTGATGACGTTGCCGATCGTCGGTTCAGAAATCTGATCTGGACGTTTGATGAGCCAGGAATGCCCACGTTTTTGATCCATGTGTTTTATGGGCAAGGGTTGGGTAACAGGTTTGGTTTCGCTGTGCTGATGGAGCCGAGCTTGCGCAGCATACGGATCGCGGCATTCATCGAATTCGATGGGACTCATCTATCCGCTCATGCCGTCGCTTGACGCTTTGCTCCCAGCGGTGAACACTCGCCTGCCAGCGTTTGGGCCGGTGGGCCAAATCATCGATACGATCCTTGATCCCCGTGAAGCGACTCTCCTCGTGTGTCTCGGAAATCGCTGCAAGGACGGGATTGAGGTCGACGTGGGCTGCGCACGCTAGCACCGCCGCTTCATCGAGCAGCAGTTTGGCCTTGTAACGGCTCTCCCAAAAATGGCCCTTCACTCCGTCTTCCCGATTGGCTTGGCAGGCGATGCCGTGCGAGAACGACCGCATCCACCAGCTCACATCGCTCAATCGCCGACGTCGCTCGGCCAGTACCTGGGGGTCGTTCTCGATCGCATCGATCTCTTCCGGAGTCGGAGTGATTGGCGAGCCGTTCTTGTTGCGTCGAACGGGGTGCAACGTGAGCCATCGCGTGGCCACCTGGCGATCGCTCCAGGAGGCCGCGACGTCAGGACGAGTGCGGAGGATCTGGTGCACATGATTGCTCATCACCGAAAAGGTCAGACAATCGATGGCAAAGACCGAGGCGAGGAACTCGAGTCGATGACGAATCCAGCTTCGCCGGTGATCGAAGGATCTCCCGGTCAGCGGATCTTGACCGCAGAGAAACGCGGCGCCGCACACAACGATGAACGCCGTGCACCAATTGAATGAGCGATGGGTCGATGACCTCACCACGAGCATGCCTAGCCATGAGATGCCCCTTCTCAAGGTTTGGGTAAAACGAACAGTACGCATGGTATCAGTCCTGGGCGTGCGATCAAGCCGAGCGAGTGACAATCGTCGGTCGCACCAGTGCCCGCAAATCCAAGCCTACCGGAGAGCTAGCCTGTCCCCCAGTTCACACCCCAGTTCACCCAATCTCAGTGCCGCTTCGTCTCCAAGAAGACATCTTGAAGACCGGTCCGCATGACGTCTTTCTACTTGTCTTCCTGCATCTAGAAACTCGTAGAGTTTAGCCGATACGAACCAGTTGCTTGCCGAGGTTGTCTCCGTCGAACAAACCGATGAAGGCGGACGGTGAGTTTTCCAGGCCGTCGGCGACGGTTTCTTCCCAGACGATCTTGTCGGCTTTGATCAACGGAGCCATGTCGGCGATGAATTCTGCCCGAGCATCCATGTGATCGCGGACGATGAAGCCTTGCATGCGGATCCGTTTGCCGATCACTTTGAAAAGGTTGCGCGGGGCGGCGGGTGGCTCGGTTGCGTTGTAGGTCGAGATCATTCCACATTCGACGCAGCATCCGAAATCTTTCATGACGTCGAGAGCGGCTTCCAAGTGTTCGCCGCCCACGTTGTCGAAGTAGACGTCAACGCCGTCTGGTGCGTGCTTGGCAAGATCGCCGGCGAGGTCCTTTGTTTCTTTGTAGTGGATGCAAGCGTCAATTCTGGCTTTGTCCATTAGCCAGTCGATCTTCGATTGTTTGCCGGCACTGCCGATTACCTTGCAGTCTTTGGCTTTGGCAAGTTGACAGACGATTGAGCCGACCGCTCCCGAGGCGGCGGAAACGAACACGGTGCTGCCCGGTTTTAGCTTTGCGATCTTGTTCAGTCCAACCCACGCGGTCATCCCCGTCATGCCGAGAGCTCCCAGGTAGGATTGCACAGGGGCAAGATCGGGGTCGATGACCGTGACCCCTTCGCCGGATGATTTCCAGTACTCACGCCAGCCAAGATTGCCGAGCACATACTCGCCCTCAGTAAACTTCTCATTTCGCGACTCAACGACTTTGCCAATGCATCCGCCTTCGAGTGGTTGGTCGATTTGAAACGGAGGAACGTAGCTGTCACCGTCCTTCATTCGACCGCGCATGTACGGATCGACCGACATCCAATCGTTCTTGACCAAGAACTCACCGTCTTCGATTGGTGGGACCTCCGCCGAAGCCATTTTGAAATTCGATTGCGTCGGGACCCCTTGGGGACGGGAAGCCAGTACGATCTGCTGCGACTTGGTGGCTTGGGAGGTCTGAGTCATTGGAATGTTCCTTGAATGGGAATGGAGAGTTGGGCAGGCTTGCAATCAAACGCCTTGCATTTTGCCGACCAGTTTTCGCATCGCGAACCGCGGAAGGAATCCGGTCGAGGTCACCATGAGACGGTTCTTCCAACCGGGAATGACGATGTCTTCGTTGTCGCAATAGCCTTGATCGCCAGCTTTCGCGACGGCTTCGGAGGACATGGCGGACGACAAGAACATGTCAAGCGTTTGGACCCGTTCCCAGATGAGCGAGAGTCTTTGCGGCTTCCGCTGCTTCCATATGCCGCAATTCTTGAGCCACTACCCGTGTTGATACGACGACGGCATGGGATATGCGATAGCGGAAATGAATCTGATCCGCGACACTGATTGAGAGAGCGGCATGCCGAATCATTTGTTGAAGTGCATACTTCTTTCCCAAGCCATTGGTGCTGCATCAAAAGGTGCCACGGCGGTCGAAAACCAGCCAGGCGAAGTCGATAGGAGCGTGGAATCGGTTTTGGGGTACCGTGGATAGGCTGTCCGAAGGCTTCATGAACCGGCTGCCGGACTTTGATCTCGGTGTCGTGGTGTTTGTTCTGCCTTTTTGTGATTGCGAAATTGGTCGCATGGGAATCAAGTCTTGGACCAATGGCACGACGTACAGGCAAGACCGTCTCGATCGTGGCCCACGGCAATGCCTTGCGAGCGATGGTCAAGTACTTCGTCGAAATCGCAGATGAGAGAATCCCCGCTGTAAGCTTCCCAGCCGTCGTGTCCATCGTTTACAACTTTGACGACGCGTTGGTTCCCGTGGATAGGTCAAATTTGTATGGTGACTTGCGGGTAGGATCAGCGTCTCGGCAAAGAGTTCGCGGCCAGCACATGAGCAAAACAGGCGATGGCAAAATTGGGTTCTGGGAAGTGGTTGCCATCGGCGTCGGCGGGATGGTCGGCGGAGGGATTTTCGCGGTGCTCGGATTGGCGGTGCAGTTGGCTCACGGCGGCACGCCAGTGGCCTTTGCAGTGGCGGGAGCGGTGGCGTTGCTGACGGCCTATTCTTACGCGAAACTATCTGTTGCTTATCCGAGTCGCGGTGGAACGGTAACCTTCCTTGACCGCGCGTTCGGTGCCGGCATGATCACCGGCAGCTTGAACGTGTTGTTGTGGCTGAGTTACGTGGTGATGCTATCGCTGTATGCACTGGCATTTGGTGGTTACGGCGCGACCCTTTCTCGGGAAGCCCGGCTTTACGCTGATTGCGGTGGCGGCGATGTTGTCCACAGCCTCCGCGATCAATGCCACGCTCTACGGCGCGGCGCGGTTGAGTTACTGCATTGCCCGCGATGGTGAATTGCCGGCCATGCTGGAGCGAAAAGCCTGGGGTGAACCGTTGGAAGGACTCTTGATCACCTCCGTGCTAACACTGTTGGTGGCCAACGTATTTGACCTGACGAGCATCTCGACACTGGGCAGCGCAGGGTTTCTGTTGATCTTCGCGGCAGTGAACGCCGCCAATGGGCGGCACGCACAACAAACAAGCAGCCACGCCTGGATTTCGGTAACGGGGGCTGTCGCATGTCTGGCTGCATTGGGCGCGTTGGTTTGGCACACAACGATGACCGCGCCCGCAAAGCTGTGGGTGCTGGCCGCGATGGTCGCCCTGGCGTTGACGATCGAAGGTGGTTACCGGCTGGCGAAACGGGAGATCCGTTTGCACAAGGCGTCGGACTCCAGCGAAGCTCCTTGAATCGAAACAGTGGCTGTCAAGCGAGTCAGAGACTTCTCGCGTACCGAGCACATGACGGCGATTGCATTTCACGAAATGGTGAACCACGAGTCAGGACGACTCGGCGTATCTGAAACAAGTTCCGATTTGCAGGATTTGCTGGCACGCGAAATGCATTAGCGGTATGCGGCGCCGGCGCTGTTCTGTTATCAAATGAGGAAGTGGGTCGATTCCTTCGCCGCCGCGCAGCGTGGATTGGACACACTTTTCCTTGCCGAAGGCATTGGCGAGAACCCGACGCTCGTCCTCACTGGGATCTGTGACGGGCTGAGCTTCCTCGGCATTGAACTCGATGAGTCACGCGATATGAAGCACACGTGAGTGGTTTCCGCAGTCACGAGAGGAGTCAGTGTGTGCGTTATTCGCACAGACGAGGAGTTGATGATCGCAAGATTGGCACGCCGCCTCCTCGGATTTGGTTCGCCAGTCGGACACGAATAGCATTGAGAACGAAAATTCTACAGAGCGCTCCCTGTTGCGGTGATTTGACACCGCGGCTTTCCATGTACTGTGAAAATGAAAGGCACCGAACATGACAGATCAAGTTTACAAGCTCGTTGAACTCACTGGGACATCCACTACTTCCATTGAGGATGCAATTCAAAACGCCATCCGGAAAGCTTCCAAGACGCTCACGGATCTCAGCTGGTTCGAGGTCGTTGAAACACGCGGCAGTATCGATAAAGGGGAGGTGAATCACTGGCAGGTGACCATCAAAGTCGGTTTCTCCGTCAAGGACTGAGTACGTACCTGCCTATTACACAAGGGTATTGGTAAGGAACCAGACAGACAGACAGACAGAAGAATGGATGGATGGATGAATGGTTTGGAATTGCCCACGAAAAGTTGACAGTTGATCGGCAGATGTCAGACTGCTCTGACAGGAGAGTCGATTCATGGAGACACGTCGAACATTTAGCCGTGAGTTCAAGCTCGCGGCAGTTTGGATGGAGGCAGGCTCGGCCGTGAGCGATCGATTGCTGGCGTAATGGCTGCGACTGTTTGGGGCCGGTGCCGAGGAGGCCCGAGGAATGATGACTACCATTGCCGGTTCCACGATGACCATGGTGGGCGTGACATTCTCGATGGTCACGCAACGCTGGCCACTGAGGTAAGTAGCGTAGTGGAGAGTACCCTGAACCGAGTCAGCGATCACATCACTCCAGTGGAGGTCCACCTGAACGATGAGAAAGCGACAAGAAGGGTGGCAATGACGACGTGCGCTGTGTGATGGAAGCCTGTCTCGAAAGGCCGCCAGCCTGTCGTGCTCACAAGTCGGGCAGCGACACTGGACCAAACCGGCGACGGCGCTGCAGGCAAGTTGAACAGATTGATCGAGAGTACCCTCGGGCGGGTGCGCGATCTTAGGGAGTCGCAGCACGGCCCCGCTTCCGCTGGGGGCGACCAATGATTGGACAAAATTGCTGCGGTATCTGAGATGAACACGCAACCGCTTGTGGACATGGCGAGTACGCTGGTCGCTGGCGACAAGGGCCTGCTGGCGTTGCATCAAAGCAACCCAGCCTGCAACAGGCGATTCCAAATGGCCTATCCCAGGACCACCGCAAAGCGTCGCAATGAACTAGAAGCTATCCGCAAGCAGCTCTGAAAACGATGACTCATAAGAAACTTCCTTGACAGGCTGCCATTGGCGTCATCGACCCGGCAGCGAATTACGCTGGTGCCCACCTTATCGGAAGCAGGAAGAGAAGGGGCCAGGCAATATCTCTCGGCAGCGCACTCTCGATGTTCGTCAAGATCGGTGGGATGTCGACGTGTTGGTGGCGTGATTCGCGGCGCAGGTAAGTGTCGAACGAACCACGGCACCACCAAGACATGCCATGTCCTCGTGTTTCCGTGTCATGTCCCCCTGTTTTGACCCTGTCCCCCTATTTCCGTCTACCTGTTTCCTTCGATCGTCATCGCAATTGCATGGAATATTCAGTAGCCCGGGTGCCGAATGGCGAGTGCAATCTGGTAAAAGAGGAAGTGACTTGCTCTTCATTTTGTTCCAGCTTTACTTTGAGTTCCAATGACACGATTCCATGCACTGCTCGTACTGGCGTTACTCGCTTCGGTTGCGGAGCTTCAAAGTCTGACGGCGGCGGAGCGGCCGAACTTCATCGTCGTCATGGTGGACGACATGGGGTACGAGGGAGTCAGCTGTTTTGGCAACCCGTACTTCCAAACACCGGAAATTGATCGACTGGCGATGGAAGGCATGCGGCTGACCGACTTCCATTCGTCAGGGACCGTTTGCTCGCCGACGCGCACCGGATTGCTTACCGGACGGTATCAACAACGCGCGGGGATCGAGGCTGTGATTCATCCACATGCCACGCACCCCGAGCACCGCAAAGGGCTCAAGCCAACCGAGACAACCTTCGCGGAAGTTCTCCGAGCTGCCGGCTATGCGACTGGACTGATCGGGAAGTGGCATCAGGGATACCCGCAAAATTCGGCGGACTACCATCCGCAAAATCACGGCTTCGACGAATTCGTCGGCTACCACAGCGGGAACATCGACTTTGTCAGCCATGTCGGCGACCACAACAAACATGACTGGTGGCACGGCCGAACGGAAACGCAAGAGTCGGGATATAGCACGCATCTGATCAATCGATATACGATTGACTTTGTCCGTCGCCACGCAAAGTCAGACCGGCCGTTTTGCCTGTACGTTGCTCATGAGGCGATTCATAACCCGGTCCAGGTGCCTGGCGATGCGATCCGCCGAACCGAGCAGGCATGGGATCGTTGGAAGTGGAAGGAAGTCTCCAAGGAAGAACGCATCGAGAAGTATCGCGGTATGACGATGCCGATCGATGAGGGCATCGGCGAGTTACGTCGCACTCTGATGGAACTCAAAATCGCCGACAACACGTTCGTGCTGTTTTTCTCCGACAATGGACCCTCGAGCGACTTCCCCAGTGGCAGCCCACTGCTGCGAGGCGGCAAGGGATCCGTCTACGAAGGCGGCCACAAAGTTCCTGCGATTGCCTGGTGGCCGCAAAAGATCAAAGCAGGCACGGAATCGAACGAACCCCTCATCAGTCTCGATGTGATGCCGACGCTACTGGCTCTGGCCGGTGCAGATTCCGACGACTTTGAACTCGACGGTATCGATTTCTCACCGATCTTGTTTGGGAAGCAGTCGCTGCCGCCGCGTCCGCTGTACTGGGCATCGCTGAGCAACAACGGCAACCGATCCGAAGCGATGCGTGATGGCGTCTGGAAGCTGACCGTCCATCACCCGGAAGCGGCAGCCAGAACATTTGAGAATCCGCACGTCGAATTGTTTCATCTGGAAAAGGACCCACAGGAACAGAACGATCTCTCGCAAGCGAATCCCGAGAAAGCGTCAGGAATGCTGGCTCAGCTCACAGCGTGGTACGCGAACACGCAAGAGACTGCAACGCCGCAGCCGACAGGCGACTGATGCTTGTGCGCAGAACATCAAAGGGGTCAGGCCTCTTTGATGTTCTTCTGGTCTCTCACCGAATCTGAGCCTGCTCGATTTCCTGGAGGGCCTGATTTGCTGCGGCGATGCTGCCACCGGCAAAACTCGTTCTCCATTTCTCCGCGGACGCGTTGTCGGGCCGCTGGACTCGCAGGTAAAGCCAGAGCGACACAACCAGCCCGATGACGCCGATGATGAGTGATGGAATCAGGGAGTTCGGGTGCAGGACGATGTCGAAGCCCATGGCCACAGCCAAAGGTATCCACATCAGCCACCAGGGCAGACCGATCGCCGGGCTGACTCTCAGGTACGTGTCTTTTACGTTGTTGAGCCTCATTCGGACCTGATCGACGGGTTGTGAGTAATCGATTCGCTTGATCCGCGTGCAGACACTTGCGGCGCAGGCAACGACGAAGATGCCATAAACATGCACAATCACTCCGCAGACAACGCGATGGAGAACGTCCGTATTTCGCGCCCAGCATTGAGCGCCCACAACAATGAGGGCCACACCAAACAGAATCAGCAAAATCTGCCCACGAAACAAAGGCCGCAGTGAGTTTTCGACACGTTCCATCAGTTGGCGTCGCGTCAGCAGCAGTCTGCCGGCCAGTTCCTGCTGTTCCAGATTTGCGGTTGCCCCCGATTCCGGGACCGATCGATCTGCCTCGCCGATTTCGGTGCGAGCCAATGCAGGATTGTCCGTCGACGTGATGGTCTGCACGTCGGACTTGATTTGGCTGGCCTGCTGATATCGGCGTCGCGGGTCCTTCTCAAGTGTTCGTAGAACAACTTCATCAAGCCGCACATCAATTTCGACTTTTTGCGATGGCACTGCGAATCGTCCGATCGGAAGCTCGCCCGTTAGCATTTCATAGAAGACAACGCCGAGGGAATAAATATCAGCTCGATGATCAACGCCGCGAGAGCCCTCCAGCTGTTCCGGTGCCATGTACCGCGGCGTCCCCATGACCTGGTGCGTGCGAGTCAGCGCCGTCGCCTGGTTTTCATTCCCGATGATCCGCGATAGACCGAAGTCGGCGATCTTAACCGAACCGTCGGTCGCCATCAGAATGTTCTCCGGCTTGATGTCACGGTGAATGACGCCCTTGTCGTGAGCAAACTGCAGTGCATCGCAAAGATGCGGCACAATCGCCAACGCGTGCTCGGGAGCAAGTTGTCCTGCCCGAACAACGTCGCGGAGAGTTGGACCGTCCACAAATTCCATCAGGAAGTAGTACGTGTCCTGGACGTTCCCGAATTCATAGACGGAAACGATGTTGGGATGGTTGAGTTTTGCCAGCGTGCGTGCTTCCCGAGTAAACCGCAACGCGAATTTCACATCGTGTCCGAATTCCTCCGGAAGGATTTTCAGGGCGACGATACGATCGAGCCCTTCCTGGCGCGCCTTGTAGACGGCGCCCATTCCTCCCGCACCAAGAAGTTCGATGATCTCCAGAGATGGAAAGAGTTCAGACAGGCATTCGAGCGTCGGCGGTACGAACGCGCCGGTTTGTTTGTTACCTTCGGACAGGGCGTCGTTGATTGCCTTGGAATTTTCGGGAAACCGATCGAGATACTCCTGCTTCGTCGGCGTCTCGCCGCGTCGCCGTCGGTAGTCGATCTCCAAAACGACAAGTTCTGCCAAGAGGACATCTCGTTCACCATCGGAAACGTCCCTAGCCAGCAAAGATTCGATGGTCGGTGGCTCGTCGGTCTGCCATCTGTGTTCAAACTCGGCACACAGATCATCGATGCGTTCCAGAGCCTCGATCGGAAGTCTATTCTTTCGGATACTCATCGTCTGCGAACAATTCCTGCTGGCATTTTTATCGAATCAGGTGCAGGCGACGTTCAATCGTCGGCTCAGAGTACGCAAAACGCTGGGCAAGTTCCGCGTTTGCATATCCCTCTAACTTAGCACCCGCCAAATCCCGCAGTTGCCCGACACCCAAATGCGAAAAAAAATCGCTCGACGGATTCCTGCATCATCAGGACCATTTCGCGTGACGGTTCGTCGCCGAGGGCTTCGATAACGGTTTCGTTGTCAAAGCCGTCGCCGAGCGAACGAACTTCCGCATCTCCACCGCGCCGTTGCCTTCGATTATGCCGCCGCTTGTCGATCACCTTTCTGGCGGACATCCGAAGCAACAGCCGTCTCGACAAACGATTACTGGCCTGGCCTGCCATCGAGCTGTCGCGGCGATGCGATGTTGATTGCTACCCGAGGTGGAAGGCGATACGGAAGCGAGTGATGCAGTCGGCTTCTATCCGATCAGCTCGGACAACCGATGGTGAAATTCCAGGGCCGACTCTACCGCGACCACGCCGCCCGCCGCCTCGACATGCGACAGCAGCTCTAGCAAAGCATCGGCTGAATCGACGTACTCCAAAGCCGCCGCAACATGCTCAATTGAATTGGCGTCTACTGCAATCGCCGTCTTCTTTGCAACCTTCTTGCTGGTATTCTTGCTACCACGAGTACCCGAGTTTCGCAATTCCCGCTTGACCACCGAGATCATCGGGACGCTACAGCCGCACGCCTTGGCAATTTCGGCGTTTTTCGCACTTGGGTTCTCTCTGATATATGCGATAACTTTTGCCTTTTTATCACCACGAGCCATTGTTGCTCCTCTTGTGTAATTATGTGTGGGAAGTTGTGCCTGGTACTTTAACGGTGCGCAGTGACTATTGGCAGCTACTATCCGCAGGATAATAACCCACTTCTTGGGAACTCAGCCAATTAGCTGCGGTGGAGGTCGCCCAAAGAGCCGCAATTGCTATGGCGGCCGCTTACTTCGCCTAACAAGTTGAAGAAAGCAAAGATCCTGAGGGGACTTGGAAAGAGGACGTGAATGGCTGATGTGAATATGCTCCTGTTACCAATTTGCAGATTATAGCCGGAATGCACCGGTTTTCTGCGTCAGTGCTTATGAAAGGTTTGGTTGCCGGTCAGGGTTACTTGATGGCAGCCGGGACGATTCTGCGCACTGCAAACTCAGGCTCAGGGAGATCGCCAAAAACGGTGGTCGGCAGAGATGTTCATTGTGTCATAGAGCGGTTCGAGCCATTGGGCGATTAAATCGCATTCCCAGTCGAAGTAACTACCAAAGCTCCATAGGATTCTTGTGATGGCGCGTGCATTCGTTTGCCCTACAAAGATCAGCTGCTCGGGACTGATCGGTGCACCCCAACCGGTGGTCGAAGCAGCGGCGTTCAAGCGATCCGTCTTTCGAAATTGTTGATCTCGGAAATGGCCAAGCGTTTCACGCACGATCATCGAACACTGGTCGTATTCGCTCTGCATTTTGAGACAGCTTTCGACGATCTCTCTCGTGGGCGGTTTGCCCGGCGTCGTACTGACGACTTGTCCGTCCTGTCGTCGCTGAATTTGTAATCCAAAATGGTGCGATACCGAAGCGATTTCATTGAGCAGCTCCACACGCTCGGAAAGAATTTGCTCGCTGGCTCCCTGGACCTCGAAAAGTTCGAGTTCTTCGACCGAATCTGAGATTCGAACGATGATCGATCTTCGCACACGTTCCTCAGAGTCGATCGAAAGTTGCGTGAGCCAACAGAGGATCGCCGCCGAATCCAGTATCGTTCGGAGGCTGGAAAAGACTGCGAACGCGGGGTCGGACCTGCCTGGATCCACCAGGGTATTCACGTAGCAGAACTGCATGGATGCAATTTCCTGGCGTTCCCTCATCCACCACGCGATCTTACGAATGGCCCCAGGCTGATCGGTTGAAAGCAGTTCCTCGTGATGTGGGGACCCTTTGTGTAGCCGCCTCGAGTTTACGGCAAACGCCAACTGGGTTCGGAATTCCAGTGACTCCAGCCCTTGCTTGAGTGGAATCAAATACTGCTCGGCGAGATTGTCTTTCATGATCTTGTTCCCGAATCCCTCGGCTTCTTCTCAGAACGATGTCACAAGAGAGCGGCACTGAGTTCGTGTGCCGGCTTGAGGCTGTCCTGTAGGTTCAGTCCTTTCAACTGTGATTCTACAAGCAGCGTCGACATTGGATGCCATCCGCGAAAAAAATCCTTTTGAAGTAGCATCGCGCGTACAAACAAGTGCCCTGACATTGGCCCAGTTCGACCTGCAAAAAGGGCCTTGAATCAGCATCGACCAACCGATCGTTGTTCAGCCATTGACGACAAGCTTCTGCTCGGCCGGCACGGCTTCTCATGCTGACAAAATCCGTGTCGCTGCCCTTTGGGTGTGGTCAAGCGACTGCAATTGGCGAAATGAAAGCGAGAATTGGATGCCGTGCTGCCCAAAGGCATCGAAGGTTTCAAAATTCACTTTCCCACCAAATGTGCAGAATACCCAATATTCAGGTGGTGTGTACCAGTAAGTCACACGGATCCTGAATGCATCGGTAGCGTATTCCGCAAGTACACGCGAGGCGGGGGATTGTCGGTCCATTCCCTCGTGCTGATCCAGTGAAACGCGAATGCACGCTACCGCCTGTTCGACGTTTTTCGCGGTGTGTCGAGTGAATTGTGTAATTCAGTGCTGCGGCGAATGTATTCACGCTTCCCATTATTTTCGACTACCGAATCCGCCGTCTGGTCATTGGGAATCGAGATCACGTGGTGGGTCCGAGCGCAAATCTTGGTACTTCGATGGGCTACGACGAGATCAGTCGAGAAACCAGAGGCCAGCAAGCCAACTTACATCCCGTCAAGGTCAAGATAGAATTCGAACTTTCGATGTCCGCACCCCGAAAGCGGTGGTACACCGACACGGATAGCCTGGTGGTTTTCGCAATCTCGCGAAGCCGCTCGACGAAGGCATTTTCATGCTAATTGTCAAAGAGGCCCCAACGCGAAACAATGGCGGGTTCCCGACTACGACGAAGCGATCAGTAAGACCAAGACGGTGAAATGATACTGGTGGCGGCAACACATCTAAGAGTATCGCATCATCCGTTCAAAAAATCGCGACTTTGGATGGGCTCAAATGGAGCGGAGTGGTGGTTACCGAATTGCCGTATCCAACTGGATGTCGAACCGTCACTCGACGCATACTTAGCCCACGCTCCTTGTTAACGAATTGCAAGTGAATGTCTAGATGCACAAAAACGCCACGCGAGGCGCTCGACTCTCGCTTCCAATGCCAAGGCCTGTTCGCGCTCGTGGCATTCCTCGTCACGGGTTCCGTCCTCTGTTTTCCGAATGCGATCGCGAGGGCGCAGGGGCCGGCGCCGAAACGCCGGAGAATGCGCAGAATGCTGAGAAGGAGACGGCTGACGTTGAGAACGCAACTCAGCTCGACCAGTCGATCACTTTGGAGGAAGTGCCGAATCGCGCGGAAGTGACAAGTGCCGAGTTGGCTACGCTGCTGCCCCGCGACAGTTCCCGTCGGATCCTTGAGCGGGTTGGCGGCGAAACGGATCTCGCACTCAAAGAGGTCGAGTCGCATTTGGCGAAGACCCGGCAAATGCTGACCGGCCGTCCCAACGTGCGCACTCTGCAAAGGTCCTCGGCCGAACTCAGCGAGATGCTCGATCACTTGCAGTCACTCGAAGAGGAACTGGATGACCAATTGGACGGCTTCGGCACATCACTCGGGCGAATCGACAAGATTGAAGCCGTTTGGGTGGCGACGGACGAACTGGCGAAGGCCCAGGAGGGCGCCGACGAGACGATTTTGGCACGCATTGATGCTGTGGTCGGTGAAATCGATGAGACGCGTTCGGCTGTTCTCGATCGTCGAAATGAGCTGTTGACCCTGCGCGACAAACTGGTGAATCCTAGCATCGCACTCGGTGAATACATCGAACAGTTGCAAGGTACCGTGGAGGCGCGGCTTGCCGGAATTTTTCGGGCCGAGCAGCCACCGCTATGGGACCCGCGAATCCGAGACTCGCTCCAGGAGGAATTACAAGCCATCGGACCGCAGTTCGTCATGAAGCGGTTTGAGGAAAGCGGACAGGCCTTGAGGAAGCCCACGCAGACGATCGGCTTCCAGCTCTTGCTGTTCCTGGCCCTTGGTCTGAGTCTCCGTTGGCTGTGCGCACGGACCCGAGCGAGGGCGGACGTTGACAATCGCTTGCGGCAGGCCCAGCTGGTCTTCGAGCACCCGTGGGCAATGGCCGTGCTAACCACAGCTGTCCTCACGACACCGCTAGACCCGCTAGCACCCCGTAGCATAGGATTTTTCGCCGCCGTGTTCATGGCAGTCGCGACCTTGCGAATTATTCAGCGTTATTTGCCTCCCCCAATGATCCTGTTTTCTTGGGGACTGGCGGTTCTGTTCATTCTCGATCGGTCTCGCGATCTGCTGGACACGACGCCTACACTCGATCGCTTCGTCTTCCTGGCAGAGATGATCGGCGGACTCGGCTTGTTGATATGGATGCTGCGTCCAAGCCGAATCGCCAAACTCCCCGAGGAGCGGCGGCGTCATCCCTTCTTCCGGGTGCTCTACGTGGCGATGAGCGTGGGTGCCGGCGTTCTGACGTTAGCAATCTTGTCCGATCTGGCTGGCTGGAGCGACCTCGCCGCGTTGCTGGGGGACGGCGTCTTGAGGAGCGGCTATGTGGGTCTGGTGGTCTTCGTG
This sequence comes from Pirellulaceae bacterium, assembly GCA_963767665.1. Classification (GTDB taxonomy): domain Bacteria; phylum Planctomycetota; class Planctomycetia; order Pirellulales; family Pirellulaceae; genus Rubripirellula. The sequence continues at coordinate 130,474 of CAVYFC010000005.1, read as the reverse complement.
CTGCTGAAAGTGGCACAGGGCCTGATCATGTTTGCTCTCGTCCTCCGACCTCTCGGACTCGTTCGGGCAGTCTCAAATCATCAACATCTCGTTCATCACTGGCTTGAGCGGGGATCGAGTGTCCTTGCTGTGGTCTTCTGGGCGGCACTCGTCTGCGGGCAACTCGGCCTGCTCACTCCGGCAACGGCATTTGTTGAGCAGGTCCTCAGCGCCGGTGTCAACGTTGGCGCTCTCTCCGTCTCGGTTGGTGATGTGCTGGTGTTTGCAATCACCGTTTGGTTCTCCTTCGTTCTGTGCGTTGGGTGCAGGTGATCCTTCGGGAAGACGTGTTCTCGCGGGTGCATACGAGCCGAGGCGTCCCGTACGCTGTCTCGAACCTGGCGCGATACGGCGTGATCTGCCTCGGCTTTCTGGCGGGTCTATCGGCAGCAGGCGTCGAGGTCACGAAGCTTGCCGTTGTCGCCGGAGGGCTAGGCGTGGGGATCGGATTCGGCCTACAAAACGTCGTCAATAATTTCGTGTCCGGTTTGATACTGCTGTTCGAACATCCGATTGATGTGGGAGACACGATCGAATTGGCCGATACCTACGGGACGATGAAGCGGATTGGCATCCGCGCGAGCGTGATTCGCACGTTCGAAGGAGCAGAAGTGATTGTGCCAAACGGGATGCTCATCTCCGACAAGGTCATCAACTGGACCCTTTCAGACAGGCGTCGGCGGGTCGATCTGAACGTAGGAGTCGAGTACGGGACCCCCGCCAAGCGAGTGATCGACTTGCTGGTCGATGTGGCGAAGGCCAATCCCAAGGTGATACGCGATCCCGAACCGGTCGCCTTTTTCGAGAACTTTGGCGACAGCTCTCTCGATTTCAATCTTCGCGCGTGGTTCGATGCTGACTCTTCGACCAACAACTACACAATCCACAGCGATCTAGCGGTCGCTGTCCAGCAGGCGCTCGAAGACGCGGGCATCGGCGTCCCCTTCCCACAGCGCGATCTCCGTCTGATCAGCGTGCCAGGCAAGACGGCATCTGGCCTAAGCATGGCAAAGCCGCCATCCGATCCTGAAGAAGAGCCGTAGCACCCCCCGGTGCAACATTGGCCGAAGCATTCGCGGCTATACGAATGCCAGAGTGCTAGGCAGAAATCGTCGATCGGCTTGCATCTTCAATCACGGTAGATAAAAGATGAACGCAGACTGCAATCGATGTGCGTCGCCCTTTTCGCGATCAACGTTTTCTCGCGTACCGTACAAGTACTCGACACCAACATTCACGCGATCGATCGGTTCCCAGATCAAGTTGGCGGCTAGATAGGTGTTTCCCCGCACGTCGTCTGGCGATTGAAGCAATGCGTTATCGAGGGCGTTCTCAGCGTAGGTGAAGTTAGAATTCAATTGGTCTGTCCAGTCCAGCGTGTAGCCGACCATCCACCCCGTAAACCTCAAGACTTTATCTGAGGTTGCAGTTTCGGGCGCCGCGTCCGGCAGGCTGTGGTAGCTGCCGATTCCATCCCCAAAGACGATCTGGTGATAAAACTTGCTGGTATCCGTCAATAGGACAGTTCCCGTAAAATTGACGCCCCAAGCTGAGCCCGTGATCACACGTTCGCCGGTTGGTTGAAAGCCGCCAAGACGATAGAGATACGCTACTTGGAACTGCCCCCAATCTTTGCTCCAACGCAGCCTCGCAACCAAATCGGGCGAGGGAGTACGAGAATCGCCCGTGAGATCCGAAGGAGGCACTATGTCGAATTGCGGATTCTCTGCAGCGAGCGCAAGCTTCAAGTCCTCATGAAGCACAGGTTGTGTCCAACGGACCATCGCCTGACGTCGATTCACGTTCGAGACCGATCCTTCGAAATCAAGAGTTGCGGGAGCCGCAGCTACGTCGGTGAACGTGGTCCACGTCTGCCCGACCAGCAGGGAACCGACCTCGCCATAGGCTTGTCGTAGGCGAAAGTTGCTGTTGTTCCCAAAAAAGTCTCCTTCAACGAATATGCGAACGGGATACCCGTCAGGCGCCCAACGGGTGTCGAAGCTCATTCTCGTCTGCCGCGCATGAAAGCGAGTGTTGGTCCGAGCGGGCGCGCCGACTGGTATGGATGTTGTGTCGAAAAAATCCTTGGTATCAATCGGGTTAAAATCATAGATGAAGTCAGCCTTCACATATCCACCGATCTTCATTGCCACATCCTCACCGAACACAATCAAGCCACCCTCAAATTCGGGCGCGGAATAGAGATCGGTGCCGATGGAATAGCGACGTGAATTGCTGGCAAATTGCCCCTGGAATCTGCTCGCATCGGCGGCCGCCTGGAATCCAGACGGCGCAAAGTCAGCATCAGGCACTTCCATTGTGGACGGCGGCTGAATCAACGCTTGATTATAAGCCGCCAAGGTTGGCCCTAGCGTTGCCTCTTCCGAACCGCTGGCCGCGAGTGACAGGGGACCCAGTCGCTCGAGTGCGTTGCCTAAAGGTGGTTCCAGGTCCCCATCGTTGGCCTCACCCGATTGCGACAACCATGTTTCCGTCAAGAAGCTATCTTGCGCGTGGCACCAACTGGCGACCAAGATCAAACACAGGGCCGGTGACAGTGCTCGAGGCAAGAGCATATTACTTCTAAACACGACATTCGAATACGAGCGGAAAATCGAGCCCCCGTTCGGCTTAAGGTGTGGATAAAATGGCTTCTAGAAGATTGCATTCTGTCTGTCAACGTCAGCAGAGTGAGAGCTCGGCGGCGACGAGGTGATACCAAGGATGAAACGCCAGGTGTGGGGCGACGCCCACATGGCCATCTATCTCGCCCTCGACCGCCCGATAGCATACCGGGGTGGTCCCGACGCCGGCTGATCCGCCCACATTCACGCCACGCCGCCGACGATCGACTACCTCGCCCAGATCCCATGCGGATTGCCGCAGCGGTCGGCTTCCGCCAAGCAAGCCGGTGCATCGGTTCATTGAGCGGGAATCAAAAGGCCATCGACCCACTTCGAGGTAGTGGGTCAGGGGAGGCCTCTCGTGCTGCTTCCCATTTACTGGAGCGTTCGTTGAGCTCTGAGTGGGAGACGAGGATACAGTCTTGTCGCCGCTCGGGGTTCGCTCGTTGGAGCGCTTGGTATGCGACCTCAAACGGCCCCGCCTGCACATGCCAAAAACGACTCTCGCTGCTGCTCTTGTTGATCTCAGCTGTCGCGTGCTCGGTTGCCGCATCCAGATTGCCTTGGCAATCAAGAGCTTCGTTTGCTGGAATTCGAAATTCTTGACACCTTCAACAACGCTGACCGTTTGCTTGGCAGCTTGAACTGGTGCAGAGAAACTGATGCCGGGCGAAATTGATGCCGGGCCAGGGCTCGCTGCTCATGATGCCGGGCCAGGGCTCGCTGCTCAAGGGCTACGCGATCGGGTTCAGCCATAGGATCAGAGAGCATCTCAAGAAAAGATCGCGGGACCAACAGCGGCCTGATTGGGGCCGCCGAATGCTTGCTCCAACTCTCCTGCACCCATCCAGCGCGTTTGAAGCCAGATTGGCTATAGCGTTTTCAGGTTTTTCGTCGGCTAGAACTTGTCCTGGCAGAATCTCCCAGGACAAGTCCTGGCCTACGGATGATCCCCCATCAATGATGAAAATGGTCTAAACACGAAGCGATTATCTCATCGTCGATTGAGCCCCTTCTTGCTCGTCTCAACTACACTGCATCGTTCGAGCCTGCAGATTTGCCGCTGGATCTTGTCGTCATCAGAACCGAATTCATGGGTTTCTCCTCCGCCACCTCGACTCGTCGCCTCCCCTCAAACACTGCTTTGACTGTGGTCGGTTTAATCGTTGGCGGGATTGGGGCAGCCTTGCTTGCGTTTGGTGGGCAATGGGTGGGTGACATCACCCTATCCGCGTCTGACTTCCTGATGGTTTCGAATACGGGACCTCAATTTGGGATGCGTGACGATGAGGGTGATATCGTCTTGGTGCATTATGGGCGTACAAGCGCCGAACGCTTGGGAACGAAGCCAACGGTTGACACCGACCAAGCCGTCTATGAAGCACTCCTGGCCGCAGATGTAAAGGGAATTGCGGACGCTCGAGTGATCACCGCGTTGTTACCTGAGGACTTTGAGCCCGTTGGTCGACCAACCCTTGAGATGATGGCACAGCTTCCCAGTGGCGAAGGACGCATCGTGCGCGATGTGATGCTGGGCAATATGGTCGACTATGAAACGATCCGCCAATACGACGATTTCATTCGCCATGACTCGATGGGTATGCGTTCGCCAATCGACTCGAGCAACCATAGTCGCCTCAGTCCGATTGCTGATCATGATTTGTTCGTCCTTCGTGAATCCATGACTCTTTGGCTTGCTCAGGCCAGCCAGGGAAACTCATCACCACTTGACACGGAACTGAAGAACAGCATCAGTCAGTCGGGCATCGCCGGGACATGGCTATCCCTTTTCCCGGTGATGGAGACACTTCTTGAAGGCTGTGACGCAGCCCCCTCACCTGCTCCTTATCAAGTCGGCGACATTGCCGTTCCTTGGATACCGTACGAGAGCGAATGGCCGCAAATTTCGCCGGCAGCCTTTTGGATCGATCACACGCAAAGGGTCAATTCGATTCCGGTTCTTTCGTATGGTGATGTTGCCGAATCAGACTTTGATCCGGAGCTCGTCAAAGACAAATTGGTTGTCATCGGACTGGACCTCGACTTTGTTCAATCGGAGCAACGGTTTCGTTTGCCAAGCCAGCGTGAACAAGTTGGTAACTCCGTCCTGATCGCCCTGGCGGCGCAAACGATCATTGACCAACGATTCCTGAAAGCTCTACCGAAATGGGGCTACCTCCTTCCGATTCTTCTGCTGGCGGTGATCACCTGTCTTCTCGTGGGACGAGGAACTGTGATGTTTGCCGCCGCTAGCGGACTGGCAATGCTGCTGGGGTATTTTGTTATCGCGATCATCGGATTCTGCAATGGATGGTTTACCGACATGGCGATCACACCGTCCACGATCGGACTCGCTGCGATCCTTACGGGCGCAATCCGATACGGGTATGAGATTCGATGGCGAAACCGAATCACCGACCTGTTTGGACGCTATGTTCCTCGGGCCGTCGTGGCCGATCTGATCTCCAAGCGAGCGTTGGAATCCATCACGGTCGGCGGATCGCGGCGCCAAATCACCGTGATGTTCGCGGATATTCGGGGCTTCACACGATTCACCGAGGGGAACGAACCCGAAACCGTGATCGATCGGCTCAATGAATTCTTGGATGTCATGGTCCAATGCACATTTGAGCAAGAAGGAACGGTGGACAAGTTCATCGGCGATGCGATCCTGGTTTTGTTCAACGCGCCAACCGACCAGCCCGATCACGCTGTTCGCGCCGTCCGCGCCGCTTGGCAGATTCAACACAGGCTTTCGGCCATGATCGAAACGCAAGGTGATGGCGGTCTTCGCATCGGGATCGGCATCCATACTGGCGAAGCAATCGTGGGCAACGTCGGAACGACGCAGCGTATGGAGTACACGGCGATCGGCAGTACGGTCAACACAGCTTCACGTCTGTGCGACCATGCCGGTGGAGGCGAGGTGGTCGTTTCTCAAGAAGTCGCCGATGCCGTCGGCGACGCGTTTCAATGGCGTGCCAACGAACCCGTGCAAGTCAAAGGCATCGACCGACCGCTACAAACTGCGACGCTGCTGGGCCCGATGCCCGAACAAAAGGCAGATGATGGAACCAATCATGCCGGACAAGATGCAATCAAGAAAACGGGACGGACGTAACCAATCTGTATTCATCGATGGATCGGATGTCTGACCTGCTCTCTCGGCCTTCTGATCAGAAACGATTCCCGACCGGTTCCAGAACGCTCGCTACCTGGCCTACACCTCTTTATCCTCTCCCTAACGTCTACGATTGACTTGGATTTGTCCAACCTGGGACGCAAACGCAATTCATTCTGCAGCCGTGGCAGTTGATGCAGATGATCCTTGCCAGTTGGGTCAATCGCGAGCAACAAGAAGTCATGGAGCACCTTCGCACCGAGAATGTCGTACTCAAAGAGAAGTTTGGCAAGAAGCGAATCTTGCTAACCGGTGACCAGCGACGTCGATTGGCGGTCAAAGCCAAACTCTTCGGCCGCAAACAACTCAGGCCAGGTTGAAACCCTGCTCACGCCGGATACCATTTTGCGATGGCATCGCCAATTCGTTGCCAAAAAGTGAGATTTCTCGGATCGTCATTGGCTTGACATCTATTCCTTGGGCCAGTCAGGTAGCTCAAACTTTTTCTTGACATTCGCTGTATGCTCATCGTAGTGCTTTTCCATTTGTAGCAGCAGAGCTTTGAGTGATGGCCAGGAGGTGGCTGGCGGTTTGTCATTTAGCTGAATGTCTGTTAGCAAGTAAGCGAAACGACGGCAGAAGTCGTCGACTCGTTGCATGGCACGTGCTTCCTCCGCGCCGCTCCATCTGGGATGCCGAGCTTTGTAGTCCATCGGCATTTGTTGTGGGTTCCAGTCAAATATGGGGATTCTAGGGTCGAGCGCGTTGTAGATCTGTGAGAAAAACAGTAACTGCCGTCCGCTCATGTGCTCCGCGTTCCAGCGTGGAGTGTGGGATCCGTTGGAAGGCTTGAAATTCATTTGCTCTACCGACAACTGTCGAAAGACATCCTGCGATCGACGATTGGCCACTTCCATACGGTCGAACATCTCTTGCAAATGCTCTGGGACGGGCTGGGGAGCAGCGAGCAACAATGCCGCATCGACTTGAGATTCAGGAGGGGCGCTAACCGATTGAGCGAGCGAGCGGGTCTGCTGGCTGAGAGAGATCGCCAGGACTGTGACCAGTAGTAAAGCGTTCTGTGACATGGGAGATCCATCGTGCAAGAAACATCTCGAACGGTTGATGATAGCACAGAATGGAGGGTCGAACCCCCGATGGCAAGAGAATAAGTGACGGGTCCCATGAACGACGCTGAGTTCGATAAGGCAATCGCCGAAGTATGTATGATTCCATTTTGTTTCGGCACACGAAGCCTGCTACTCATTTGAAAATGACACTGTTCAACGAAAGGACGTTCCGCAGAGGAAGAAGCTCGCGTGGTCTGTCTACGTTAGCGTTCCGTCCTACTTGGATTTTGCTTTCGCCTGCTCTTCCGGCGGTACATCTCCGACCTCTGCCGTCGCATAGACGATCAAGATGTCGTTCCAGGGCGAGTGTCAATGCATCTGTGAGACACACAACATCGAGATCGACGAGCGATACGTGTGGGATTGACCCGAGGCGAATGGCTTTGAAGTTGCGCTCTTTTCATAACCCGACGCGTAAGCGAGTCGATGTCAATATCGATATTTCCTCGCTTACGCATCGGGTTATGAAACGAACGCGACTCCAAAGTGCGCAAGCTTGTTTAAAGCGCGAGATGGACAGTGCTTCGTGAGACTTCGATGGAGAGATGCTCTGCCTTTGGCCTCCTCGGAACAGATCCGATCGGGTGTTTTGACTCCCATTCCTTGGTTCTTGCATTGACGGGGAACCAGCGTCTTTTTGGCCAACAAATATCTCAATGCGCTGAAATATCGCGGCGTTGGTTCAAAGCCCTTGAGATCAAGTTTCCTTCGTTAATGCTCAGCAAGGTAAGCAAGATGCTGATTCCTGGCACGAAACTTTGAAAGCACGCAGTGACGGAGATCGAGTCAAAAAACCAAAACGTCCGTCAACAACCAAGCAAGTGCAACGCTTATCTGTTTGCCGATGGTTGCAGTTGTGATTGCATCACCACGAGGATCATTTTGCTATAGTAATGTTGCTTCTTTTTTGGAGTGGACCACGCCAAAGCTTTTGGCGAACCAACTCAGGCGAGGCCAGAGCATCGTGCCGCGTGGTTCCACCACGAGGACGCATACTTCAAAACGCTAGCAAACTCACAAATGGAGACGATCTTTGCTCAGACCTGCTCGGTCCGTGGGTACGATCATTCAAGCTTCCTCGGCGACGGATTTCACGGCGCTGTGGGATCGTCGCGCGGAGTGGGATCGGCGGATGGAGATGATCGCCAACTCCCGTTCCTTCTTGCACCTGTCGACGCTCTACGTGGAATGGGATGAATATGGGCGTGAGATCTTGTCCGAGTTGCTGAAGGCGCAGCAACGCGGCGTCGCGACCACCCTTTTGATCGATCGCTTCGGCCAGCGACTTGGCGGCACGATGATGTCCAGGCCTGATCGAGCCCGGCTACGCGACAGGCTGAAGGAACTGAGGAAAGCCGGCGGCCAAGTTGTGATGTATTCGCCCAAGAATGTGATCGATCGGTATGTGGGGTGCGGACATCACATCAAGATTCAGCTTTCCGATGGAGGTGAAGCGATCTTCGGAAGCAGCAACCTCACGCGAAGCTCGTTCGCAGCATGGAATGAATTCTCCGTCGCGCTGCGTGGCCCCATCGTGGACGTGTTGGCGCGAAACTTCAATGAGTTGCTTGGCTCATCGATTCCGGCGAACTCTCTTTCGCCAAGCAAGCAATCCTTGCCCTCGCAAAATATCCCGATGGACTATTGGTCCTATAACCCCACTGAAGACTCGGGCCGCTGGGGTGCTTTCCGTCGCCGCCAGACCAATCCACTGACTGCGATGTTGGCCGACAAGATCCGCCACGCTCAACACACGATTCAGCTTACCAGTTTTTACTACAAGCCGGCTCGTTTGGTCGCCGAAGCGTTCAAAGAGGCCACCTCGCGTGGTGTGACGGTAGACATTTTTCACTCCAATGCTTCTTCCCTCAATACGCGACTGCCATGGTTGGCTGCTGCGACCGGCTATCCATCTCTGGTGCGACAGGGCGCAAACATCTACGAGAATCGACACGGCGAACACTCAAAAATCATCTTGATCGACAACGAATGGACGGCGTTTGGAAGTTACAACTTTGAAGATGCAGCCGACAGTCGATGGGCAGAAGCGATGCTGGTCACGAAGAATCCGGAGATTCTGGATGTGATACGAGCTATCTTCCAGGGGCTTGCTTCTGATCCCGACAATGACCTTGTGACAGCGAAAGAGGTCAATCAATGGCCCCTGTTGCGACGTGTCTCCACCAAACTCATTCGCCCAATCAAGAGCTGGTTTTGAAGGTCCCGCTGCTAGGAGGGCGGAACGTCCTGCGGCGTTTCATCCATGCTCAGGTTGGCCAGCTCCGCTGAAGGCCACTTATGGAGAAGCGACAAGAAGAGCTGGGGTTGTGGGGAGCTGCCTAGAAATGCCCAAGAGCAGATAGACCGAGATGTCAATTTCCTCGGAATTTTGAGCGAACTCCAACCGAACCGCGTGGCAGCGGGCGCCTATAGCCAAACCACGGACGTGGAAGGGGAAATCAAGGGGCTGATCACCTATGATCGAAGGGTCATCAAATTGCCGCCAAAGGAATTGAAGGCGATCCACCGGAAGATGGGATTTTGACGAAGCCCCTTCTGTTTGTCGCTGCCCTCGGGACGATGACTCCGACTGCAATCCTTTACGTCTTCGCTCCAATCGCAATTCATTCACTTTCCAATGCATCAAACTGAACCAGGACAACACTTGCTCCATTCCAAACCTAGTGACCTCATGCCGCTGCGTACCCTCATCACTTCCTGGTTGATGATTTGCTGTTTCGCATACACCGCCTCAGCAGCCGATTCACGTCCCAACATCGTGACGGTCCTGATCGATGACATGGGATACAGCGATCTGTCAAGCTTTGGCGGTGAAGTGGAAACAACCCACGTTGATCGCTTGGCCGACGAAGGGATTCGCTTCACGAATTTTTACGTCAACTCACCGATCTGCTCACCTTCTCGGACCGCGTTGACTACCGGCCAGTATCCCCAACGGTGGCGAATCACGTCGTTCTTGAACAATCGAAACAGCAACCGGATGCGCGGCATGGCACAGTGGCTTGACCCTGCGGCTCCGGTGCTGGCGCGGCAGCTTCAAGACGCTGGTTACTTCACTGGTCACTTTGGCAAGTGGCACATGGGCGGTCAACGTGATGTTGGCGACGCTCCTCTGGTGACCGAGTATGGATTTGATCACAGCCTGACCAACTTCGAAGGCCTCGGTCCACGCGTGCTTGGATTCAAGGACGCCTACGATGGCAGCAAGCCCGAACTACATGACTTGGGTAGCAAGCAGTTAGGACGCGGCCCGATTGAAACGATGGATCGCAGCCGAATCACGGGGCGATTCGTTGAGCGAGCGATCCAGCACATCGACCAAGCCGTCGCGAAAGGGCAACCGTTTTTCGTCAACGTTTGGCCAGATGACGTGCACTCTCCATTCTTTCCACCCGAAGTACTGCGGGATGAGACCGATGACAGCAAGCGGCAACTCTACCTAGCTGTCTTGAAGGCCATGGACGATCAACTGGGTGAGTTGTTCGACCGAATTCGCGGTGACTCGACGTTGCGTGAAAGTACACTCATCGTCGTTTGCAGCGACAATGGTCACGAGCCCGGTGCCGGCAATTCGGATCCACTTCGGGGCAGCAAGGGATTCTTGTATGAGGGTGGCATCCGCAGTCCCTTGATCGTTTGGGGGCCAGGATTGGTTCAGCCATCTGCCGCCGGAACCACCAACGAAAAATCGGTCTTCTCCGCGATCGACATCAATCGTTCGCTCTATGAACTGACGCACGTTCCGGTCCCATCCGGCGTGACGCTCGACGGCGAAGATGTCCTGGAAACGATGCTTGGCAAGTCGCAAGCGGGCCGACAATCGCCCATCTTCTTTCGTCGCCCGCCTGACCGTCCTATCACTCACGATGCACCGAAATCCGTTCGTAATCGCAAGCGGACAACAATCGATCCGCCTGTTGGCGATGCTCCCGATCTAGCTGTCCGTGACGGGAATTGGAAGTTCTTGATGAACCTGAACAAGTCCAAACCTCAGCTTTATGATCTGAGCAAGGACGCTGCCGAATCGAAAAACCTGGTCGATCAGCATCCCGACGTTGCCAAGCGACTTGAGCTGGCCCTGTCAGACTGGAATTCCACTCTGCCCAAAGACGCTGGCGACCCGGCCTTTGATGATTCCCAAGCTGTATCACGTCACCAGTTTGTCAATCCGATCGGCGAGGGAGCGGACCCATGGGTCATCCGGGATCCGAAAGAAAATCGTTACCTGTGGTGCATGAGTGAGGGGAACAAAGCGATTGCGATTCATACGACCCCAACGCCCATCTCGCTTGGAACAAAACACATCGTCTGGCGAGCTCCTGATTCGGGAATGGTATCGAAACAAGTTTGGGCACCGGAGCTTCATTTTCTTGATGGTCGTTGGCATGTTTATTTTGCTGCCTCCGACGGTGACAACGCCAATCATTTAGCATATGTGCTGGTATCCAAAACGGCCGACGCATTGGGTGAGTACGAACTGCAAGGTCCGTTCTTTACTGGCGAAGCAAGCGAAGAAAACAAGGCCGATAAGCAGTCGCCCAACCTCTGGGCGATCGACATGACCGTGCTCCAGCATGGCGGTCAGCGTTACGCGCTCTGGTCGGGTTGGGACAAAGCGGGATCGGATCAGCAATACCTGTACATTGCTCCGATGAAATCGCCCGTTGAGCTGGCCGGCCCTCGTGTACGAATTTGCGCAAACGATGATTTTCCCTGGGAGTTCACTGAAGGAGACGGCAAAGGCCGTGGACTCAACGAGGGGCCCCAGGTACTCACGAACAACGGGCGCACATTCGTCACGTATTCGTGCGGGGGCTCGTGGTTGCCGACGTACAAGTTGGGGATGTTGGAATTGACTGGAAACGATCCTCTCGATCCGAATTCATGGGTCAAGCATCCGCAGCCCGTCTTCACTGGCACCGCACAGACCTATGGCGTCGGGCATTCGTGCTTCGTTCGCTCGGCTGACGGTCAAACGCTGTGGCATGTCTATCACGCCAAACAAGACCGCAATCCGGGCTGGCGTCGAGGCATCCATGTGCAACCGATGTCATTCGACGAAAGCACCGGAGCCCCCGATTTCGGTCGACCCATCTCACCGGGTATCCCCCAGCCGCGCGATGTACCCCCCAAAAACGTTTCGCTGGATAACTCGAGTGGACTACTAAACGATCCGACGCGATGGCAGTATTTTGGGCACCACCAGCGATACGCATTCGACGAACGCGGTGTGCGTTTGGGGATTCAGGGCAAAGCTCATATCAACGATTTCGAGTCCGGCGAGAAGATCGTTCTCTCCGAAGGCGTGATCGATAACGTGCGGGCCAGCGTGACGATCGATCAATTGGCCGATGTCCAGCGCGGTGGCGCTGGCATCCTGTTTCGAGTCAGTGGTCCGGTGCTCGGATACGACGCACATCGCGGCTACTTTGCCGGAGTGAACATCCGCGGCGGCTACGTCATGCTGGGCAAAATGGATGGCGAGCGGTTTGAATTGCTTCAGCGAGTTGACATCGCGATGGACGGTCAATTGCCGGTCCGCTTGGGCGTCAGTGCCGTCGATTCCAAATTGACAGTGTCGGTTGATGGGCGTGAAGTCATTCAAGTCAACGACCAAGACTACTCGACCGGTACCGTGGGGCTGCGAGTTGTTCGGACCGAAGCTCACTTCAGCGATCTGACCATTGAAAGTCAAAGCAACGAAATGCCCACCGCGCAAGTTGAGCGTTCGTCGAAGCAGTCAACATCGCCTAATGTTGTTGTGATCTTGGCAGACGATCTCGGCTGGAACTCGGTCGGGTATCACGACGACGAATTCAAAACGCCTCACATCGACTCCCTTGCGGCCGATGGTATCGAATTGAATCGGTTTTATGTCGCTCCGATGTGTTCACCAACCCGCGCCGGATTGATGACCGGGCGTTACCCAATCCGCTTCGGTCTTGCCCGCGCCGTCATTCCACCGTACCGGGACTACGGTCTGCCGACTTCCGAAACAACGCTCCCCGAAATGCTCAGCGAAATCGGCTACAAGCATCGCGGCATCTTCGGCAAATGGCATTTGGGACATCGACGTGCAAAGTGGCATCCGCTGGCTCAGGGCTTCTCACATTTTCACGGACACTACAACGGAGCAATCGACTACTTCGATTTGACGCGAGAAAACGTCCGAGATTGGCAAGACGATTACGACACGTCAGACGAGCAAGGCTATGCAACGGATCTGATCGCCGATGCGGCGGCGAACTGGATCAAGGAATCCTCGCCATCCGATTCTCCCTACTTTTGTTATATACCGTTCAACGCCCCGCATTCGCCATTTCAAGCTCCCGATGATGCGATCAAGCGGTACGGGGAGATCGCCGGAAAGAAACGCGAGGCAAAGAACCGAGAAATTTATCGGGCGATGATTGGTCGCATGGATGAAGGCATCGGCAGAATTTTGAGTGCCGTGGATGCCTCCGGTGAATCTGACAACACGATCGTCTGGTTCCTCAGCGACAACGGTGGTGTGGGAGGGCTGCGAGGAATCAATGATCCACTCCGCGGCTCAAAACTGACCGTGTTCGAGGGCGGTATCCGTGTGCCCGCCTGTGTTCGTTGGCCGGGCAAGATTCCTGCGGGTCGATCAACGGACGTGGTGTGTGGCTACATCGATCTACTGCCCACGTTGGTTTCTCTTGCAGGTGGACAAGTGTCGGATCTCGCGGACAAGCCAATCGATGGCGTGGACCTGTCATCGGTATTGCTGGGCAAAAATGAGAGCATCAAGAGCCGGCCGTGGTATTCCTACCACGGGCAACCCGGCCCATCTTCGGAGTGCTTGGCAGTCAACGATGGGGGATGGAAGTTAGTGGTCAACGGCCCTCAGCTGAAGGACCTCGAACAACTTCGGGATGAAGCGCACGAAGTTCATCTCTTTCACCTGTCAGACGATCTGAACGAAGTCAATGATCAAGCCGATAAGTATCCAGAGCGAGTCAACAAGCTTGCCCAACAATTGATCGAGCACCGGGCACTTCAGCCGAAAGACGCTATACTGCCCTACCAAGTCAACAAGTCTGGCTTCGTTCCTCCGCCGCTGTGGAAGCTAGAACCAGAGCATCCTGACGAATTGGTTGGCCATCATGCGTCAGACGACGATCGTTAGCGAAGAAAAGGGGACGGGGGTCTTTTTTGGGCGTCGCTGGCCTACCAGCTTGCAGTGGATTGAGTTTCATGGGCAGGTGGAGGTCATTGGGATGCCTCCGCAGAAACGTTTGGATGTTGCCGCTGAGATTTACCATGCGTTGAATCGTGGTAACGCCTGGCAAGAGATCCTTCACAAGGACGAAGACGACGAGGCTTTTGAGCGGGGACTTGGCGAAGGTTTCCAGCGGTCCGCGGTTCGGTTCTTCTCATTCACCTTGATGCCCAATCACTAGCATTTGGTACTCTCGCCCGTCGAAGATGGCATGATGGGACGGATGCTGCGTTGGATCACAGCCACGCACTCGCAACGTTATCACGCGTACTACCACACTGCGGGTGAAGGTCACTTGTCCCGTCTCGTTTCAAGGGCTTTCCGATCCAGAGTGACGAGCACTTCTTGTAGGTATGTTAGATACGTCGAGCGAAATCCGCTGCGAGTGAAACTGGTCAAGCTTGCTGAGCAGTGGTGATTCGGATCGCTTTATCGATGGTTTGCCAACTCGGACAAGGCCTGTCGTTGCTTTCCCCTTGGAGCATTCGGCGAACACCCGCCCGGATCGATCGCGTCAACGATCCGTTGGCGGCAACGGATCTAGCCGCGATTCGCGCCAAGGCTCAGCGCGGGCGGCCTTACGGCGATCAAACCTTGACGGGGCAACTGGCCGACTGACACAGTCTATGGTCTACCTGTCGCCCTCGAGGCCAGCCACCAAAACCTCAGCAAAAAGCCTGAATTGACCCCCGTCCCCTTTTTTGCTCTACCTCCAGCGCGACTGGGGAGTAAATCCCAGCATTTCGTGCGCTTTGTCAATGGCATAGAAAGTCTCGAACTCTCCTAGCTCGCGTTTGAGTGGGACCTCCTCGTAAAAGTTGGCCACCAGTTCGGCGCTGAGGCGTTCCGACAGAGGAATCTGCATTGGCAACGTTGAATACCTGATAGCCGAGACCAGTTGCCGCGAGCGCACAGTCGATGAAATGGCTGAGATCACGCGTGTCGATGTAGGCAAAAAGGTTACGGCGACGACAGGCCGGATTTGACCGCCACTGCGGCGCGAGCTCTGCGTATTCATGAGGCTCGATCACTTGATTCAGTCGCAGCGCATAGATTTCGGTACCCGATCGGGCGTGAAAGGACCGACCGCACGCCTCGTTACAGACCTTGGACATGGCATAGGCGTCATGCGGGACGGTGGGGTGGTCCTCATCCACTGGTATGTATTGTGGGGCGCACTTCGCCATCGGCAAAACAAATGCCGTAGGTCGTTTCCGAAGAGGCGAACATAATTTTGGGCACACCGAGCTTCAGTGCCGCTTCCAGCACGTTGTAAGTCGACAGCGTATTGATGCGAAAACACTCTGGGTCGGGTCGCAACAGGATGCGGGCGATGGCGGCAAAATGGATCACCGCGTCGAAGCTCGGAACGCCCTGCCCAGTGTCCAGATCGTCGAGCCACGTGATACCCGACAGGGCGGAAAAAACTTGGCCTGCGTCCGTCAGATCAGTGGTCAAGTCAAACGCACCGGGAATTCTAGCCGGGATTAGATCAAGGTTTAGCACCCGGTGCCCACAAGCGACCAAATGGGTGACGACGTGACGGCCGGCCTTGCCGGAGCCACCAGTGAAAAGTATCCGCATTCCAATTCTCCTTTGGCGAAAAAGCTACCGCACCGGTGAAGAAAAGGGGACGGGGGTCAATTCAGGGCTTTTGCCGAGATTTTGGTGGCCAGCCTCGAGGGCGAAGGGTGGACCACAGACCGTGTCGGTCGGCCAGTTGCTCCGTCCAATGCCCAAAAAAGACCCCCGTCCCCTTTTCTTACGGAAACGTGTGGTTTCTCAAGCAGTGCGAGGAGCTCGGTTTTGCTCATCGCTCCCTGAACTTGCTCGAGAACGTTTCCCTCGGCATCTGCAATGATCGTGGTTGGAGTCACGTAAACTTTGTAACGCTCCAGAGCCTCCGCAGATACACCGGTTTCACCTACGTCAATTAGTAACGGTGTGAATCCTGCATTGACCACCGACTCGACCTCATCATCGGCCCAGACCGTGCGTTTCATGATTCGACAGGGAACACACCACTTGCCAGTAAAGAAAAGAAGCATGGGTTTGCCGGATTGCACAGCGAGTTGCTTGGCCGCCGGATATTCGTCGGCCCAAGCGATGTCGTTTTTCGGAACGTAGAAGCAGTACCATGCATAGCCAAGGGAAACAACGAGCGTGATCCGCCAGAACCATCGCCACAACCATAGAACCATTCCTGCGGATGGCTGAGGTGTACGTTCTGCGGGTGCCTGTGTGTCTTGCATGGTATTCCTCGATGAGACTGACAGTCAGTGGATTGAACTGGCTTTTGATCGAAAGAGATCTCCAAACCTAGAGGGCGGTTTAGCCACGATGTTTGCCGCATCTGCTCCTCTATCTTGACAACCGCCCAATCTCTGAGCTGCCCGACACCTAAATGGAGAAATGTTTCTTCCCACAAAATCCGGCATGGTCTCCACGCTGAACAATGGGCGTTGAAGGCCAAGTTCTCGGCCTCGCTGCGGCAAGGACAATGGCTGCAAATCACCGCGTTGTCATGCCACGACCGACGGACGAATCCAACCGATGCTACCAGACTGCCAGCGGCAAGTTCGAACTCCCCCGTTTTTTGGTATCCCTATGACAACGCCACCGACCATCGATTGGCAGTTGCGGACACTCGCGTGGGATCGGTGTCAGCCAAGCAGATACCACGCGAATAGCAGCCCTCGGGCCTCCTCCGGCGAAAGTCTCTTGTTCTCCGGTATCGGCGCTTCACCGTCATCGGTGCCCAAACGTGATTCGACCAACCAATCGTTGACTAGGGTACAGACAATGATCAACACCAAACTGGAAGCGATGCCGAAATAGAAGTTGGCCGTCAACTTGATCGATTGGGCAGGATCAACGATGTGAATGGCATCGTTGGTCATCTCGGCCAGGATTCGATCGATCGGCTTGACCAATAAATTGGCGCCAAACGCAGCTTCAGCCCAGATGAATGCCGCTGAGAGTCCGGCCAACGGATGCCTGCCGATACTGTGAAGTGCGACGGCGCCCAAAGGAATCAAGACCAGATAGCCCGCGTCGCTGGCAATGCTCGACAGCACGCCCAAAGTCAGCAAGATTGCGTTCATTGCATGCGGAGGGGTGAAGAAAAGGGGACGGGGGTCAATTCAGGGCTTTTGCCGAGATTTTGGTGGCCAGCCTCGAGGGCGAAGGGTGGACCACAGACCGTGTCGGTCGGCCAGTTGCTCCGTCCAATGCCCAAAAAAGACCCCCGTCCCCTTTTCTTACGGTCGCTCACTTGACAGCCAGCGGTGCTCTGGTTGGATTCAATCTCGACCGAGAATCGAGCTCCATCCACTGCCGCAACTGCGGATTTCACCGGCCGAAATGTTCGTTCCAATCTCTTGACCCCACGCCGTCGACGCCGTCTCCAGCGTTTCTGTGGTGGCCGGCCTAGTCACTCGTGGCAGCGAGGTTCGGCTGTCCGCTTCCATGCCGATCTGGTGGTCCAATCGTCGCTTCCGTTTAGAGATATCACCCTCAGCATTGGCCTGTAGTTTCCAAGAGATACGTTTAATTGGCCACTGTATGTTTCGGGCGTTGGTGTCCTCGCCGAACACCGCTTGGTAGCGGTCACGCAAATCCGACACAGTCATGTGCCGGAGTGTCGCTACCTCTTTAGCGAGGTTGATTGCCAAAAGCTCTTCTGTTTGAACAAGTCTTATCGATTGTTAACTCGACTGGTCACAGAGAGTACTGGTTTCGGACGAACCTCAAGGCAGGCTGTCTCGAAGTCTGGTTCGTTTTCACGATTGGCGCGATCCGACGCGTTCTGTTCGCTCTGTGCATAACGCAGGAAGCCGTCGGTAAGCGTCGCCACGAGGTCAGCCCGCAGTTACCTTTCGCTCGTCTCGTCCACAGCGCGGACCTTCGGCATAGCAATCTCCCAATTGGTTCAAAGAACAACCCATCAACATCGGCATCGAGGGCTCAGTCATCGATTTGATTAACAACCGGGTTTCGAGCGATACCGAAAGAAACAGGTCTCTATCTGTAGGGTTACACGCAAAGGGCGCCAGATGACGAAGTGATCGCGGGAAAAGGTCAATGTTTGAATGAGCATTCGCCGCGAATGCGAAAATTTTGAAAGCTACTTGACCAAGTCGAACGGCGGAGCAGACACTCAGCGGCATTTTTCCAGTCGAATCGATAGAATTGTCGAGTTAGTTCGAGGAAGTCAGCACCACGACGCGTCGTTGCGAAAGCTGCGGCTAGTTCCCCATTTTCAAATTGAGATGAATCAGAGGTGACCATGTCATTCCTGAAATCCCTGAAGACTCCTCGCACAAGACGCAAAATCTTTCGCGTGAGCTTGTATGGGGTTGTCGCGACTTACCTCATTTTTTGCGCCGACTTTTATATTCGTCAAGAGTGGTATCTTCTCGAACCCAATACGGATCCGACCGGTGGAAAACCCTCTGAACTCATAGAAGAAGAGTTTGAACTTCCATCTGCTCAAAGCCAAGACGGCAGTGCGACGGCAATTCACTATCGCAAGTATGTCACGACCTCCATGCCCGCGAAGGGTTCAATCTTCTATCTACATGGCAACAAAGGAAACA
Source organism: Pirellulaceae bacterium (assembly GCA_963767665.1). Taxonomy (GTDB): domain Bacteria; phylum Planctomycetota; class Planctomycetia; order Pirellulales; family Pirellulaceae; genus Rubripirellula. Next base: position 111,698 of record CAVYFC010000005.1, on the reverse strand, counting down.
TGAATAAATGCGAGTGGGAGATTGAATTCCTGCTCAAGCTTGGCCACGACGTTTGGACGATGGACTATCGAGGATATGGAGATAGCGTTGGCAAGATCAGCGAGGAGGCCTTGAAAACGGATGCGATGGCTGTCTACGACAAAATCGCTGCCGAGGTTGATGCGAAATCGCTTGTTATCTGGGGGCGATCCTTTGGAAGTGGAGTTGCTGCATCCGTCGCCGCCGCAGCCGAGGACAAACCCGAAATGCTTGTACTTGAAACGCCGTACTGGTCGCTTGTCGATTTGGTCCAGCAGAAGTGTCCAATCATACCGTCAGTATTATTCCGGTATGAACTTCCGATACACGAGTTTTTGATGTCAGCAAATTGTCCGATTCATGTGATCCACGGCACTCTGGATGAAAAGATTCCGTCCAATTCTAGTGAGCGGCTACTCGACCTCCGCGATTCTAATGACATCAATATCAAGGGGCACTCAATAATGTGTGGCATGCACAATTTAAGAAACGAGAAAACCAAAGCAGACTTTGAAGGAAAGGTGACGAGCATCCTGGAATGATATTGCTACCACACGCTATTTCAATGCTTGGAACCTAAGTGTGACCATGGTGATCACGAGTTGATCGGCAGGACAATGGATCCTTCATCGATCGTATCGAATTCTCCAGTCATCCAATTCGTGCAAGCAGGCGAGCATCGAGTTTGTTATGCCATGGGCGGCAACAATTCATCTAACAGCAAGCTGGGCACAAAACCTCGCGTCCTTCTGCTGCATGGTTGGATTTCAAGCCACCAACTCTACCGAAGATGCTGGGCAGGTCTCGGCGAAATGACCCATTATTGCGCCGTGGACCTCGTCGGATTCGGGGACTCGGATAAACCATCACCCAAAAACGTTCCCTACGATCCACGTTGGTATGCCGAACAAGTAAAGGCTTTTGTCGATGCTATCGGCTGGAACAAGTTCATCCTAATCGCTCATTCGATGGGAAGCGTTGCCGCTACGGAGTTCGCAGTAACCCATCCGCAATTCGTCGACAGATTGATCTTGATTGACAGCGTAGGCATCTCGCAACAACCGCCATTGCTCGGTCGAATCTTGCAATTGCCAGTCGTCGGTTCCCTCTTATTTCAATTACTTGCAGGTACCCGTAAGAGCTTGCGAGACTTCCTAGTCAATGACGTCTGGTACTCAAAGTCGGTCGTCGAGGATGACGTGCTCAACAATATGCATCGCATCATCAACTCTCCAGAGGGAAAAGAGGCTGCGTATGCGGCGATGATGCGAATGATATCGCCCAAAGCAGTCAAGGCTTTTACACATCGCTTCAGTGAATTGACTGCACAGACCCATCTTATCTGGGGCGACCAAGAAAAACTGTTTCCTCTTGACAACTGCGGTCGCGTGATCGAAAAGCTCATTTCTGGTGCTACCCTCGAAATTATCAAAGACTGTGGGCACGAGCCGCCCGTCGAAGCTCCAGAGCGATTCCTTCAGATTTTGGAGAAGCTCGTCAGGTACTAAGTTTGTTGAATTCTCGTTGTAAGTCGTTTTTGGCTCGCACGTTACCGGGCTGAGAGGGTGAAACGGAATCGTAACCGTGTTGGCTCTCCGTTGCCAACGTTGTCACTGAATTTGCCGCAGTTCCTCGACAGGAGACCATCCTGACCAGGTAGCTCGGTGAAACGGACCATGACGATTCGAGAACGCAATGTGACCGAGACGGATACAAATCGGTGTCAGCCAGGTGCAGATCGCGCTCCCCAGAAACCCACGTCGGTGTCCGCCACCGCCGCGCCGAACGGTAACCGCTCCGAGCGGGCGGCTGGTCCACCCGAACTCACGAAGGCCGCGATTTGGCGTGCGTCGGTATCGATCTTGGCTGCGATGGATTGAACAGGAGGCAACGGAGAAAACGGAGGTCGGAACTTGATGGCCCCGGATTTGAATCGTTACGGCTCGTTCGCCCCAGGGAGAATCAACCGTGATACTCCCTCGGTCAATTTGAGCACATTGAAGTTGATAATCAGTCCCAGTGGGATATCCATTAGCTTCATGTAACTGAGCAATTGAGCCTTGTGGATTGGATGGACTGAGTCGGAGGCCTTCACTTCGACAAACAGACACTGGTCAACAAGAAGATCAAATCGGAGTGGATATTCACGCTGAAACTGCTTGTACTGGACGGTGACCTGCTGCTGATTGGCGATGGCATGATCTCGCAATTCCAGTTCCTTGGTCAAACACCATTCATAGATGGATTCAAGCAAACCAGGCCCCTTGTCCTTGTGAACCTCGATTGCCGCGCCGATAACGTCATGAGTCATCCCCGACGCCCTTGAAAACAGCCAATGCATCTGATTGCCCCTTCAGATATTTATTGAAATGAAACCTGAACTCTGTTATCTCCGTTGCCTCCTGTTCAATCAATCCGGCACGCCAGCGCCCCAAACTCCATCGACTCACCGTTCTTAAAATCGCATCGGTTGCATCGCCCGAGGCGAGTTTCACCCAATCGCTTCGCCGCAGTTTCCTCCGATTCACGGACCATTTTCTGGTCAACGTGCAGCGAGGCACCGAGTCTGTTCAGGTTTCGGCAGCGGTCCGCCGGAGCGGGACGGCATTGTCGTCGCGATTGTTCCTCCCAAGCAAGTCGTCGACCCGCCGCGTTCTACAGCTAGTCGCATGCAAAAAGCGTCTGCCGCTCGATAGTCAACACAGGCGTCCGAAGTTTGTACAATCCACTCGCTAAGATATCCCCTGTCACGTGAAATCGATGTGAGGCAACTGAAATGGACTCTATCGCCGATGCGATGGTGTACGCCTTGGCGTACCTTCTCTGCCGAGACGACGATGAAGACCTGGTCGAAGACGATGACGATGGCACTGCGATAGCTCAATGTCATGGCCTATCTTTCCAATGCAACACCGCAAGAAGAAGATGCGTTGGCGGCTGCTGCAGATCGCGCGCTCAAGGAGGAACAATCGTTTGACTTCTGGAAGGCCATGCCGTCAACAGGAACGCCACGGCCATCAGCAAGTAGCTCGGCAAGAACAGCCACCACCAAAACGCCCCGGGTAAATAGCTGCTTAGCGTCTCGGTGCCATTTGCAATCGCGGGTTGCATGAACGTTGCCAGCCCCAACCCGGCACCGGCCACGAATAGGGTCGAGCTTGTGATGGTGAACATGGTTTCACGCTGGGCCAAGAGTGTCCACGATCCCCAGATGATGAACAACAGCGCAATCACAGCGGGGCAGATCCAAGGCCCCAACCAAACACGAGGGAGCAAGAATAGGATATCCCATTCCAACCAACGTTGCGGCCAACCGATCAGAATCTTTAGCCAGACGTAATAAAACAGATCCCAAACTCCGAACACGAACACAAAAGCGGCGAAACTACGCGTCAGTGATCTTCGCTCGGCCAGCAGCGCGACAGTCAAGATCATCACCATCGTCGCAACTTCGCGGCTGAGTTCCAGAAGTGGATCGAAATCGTTCAGGAAATGTAGGGGGAACAGCTCTAGCGGATTATCGGGATAGTAAAGACGACGCATGTAAACCACAACCGCCGCTTCCAGTAGCGCCATCGCGACCGCGTAGATGCCCAGCAGAACAAGAATGCGTTTCATCTTCGTTTGTCTCATGAACATAGCCATATGGCTCGGTCGGCGATCGACTCTCGGTTACACGCCAGCGGAAACGACACTGCTACTACGCCCCACATCTGCCACACTTTGCCTGGCCAATCGACGGCGAAATCGTAGGTGTCGGCGTCTTGTCAGTTCGACCAGCGGTCGCCAGGCTCGGGCGGTCATTTGGTACTTGATCAACAGATGCCAGAACCGATTGGATCGTTTGTACAAATACGACATTGCTAAGTAGGCCGGTACGGCCCGCCAGTCCCGCGGCCGACGACGCCAAATGGATGCATCAGAAAACAGACGTCGATAACACCATTGGTAGCCCTCGGCCAATTGTTCTGGAGTCAAGTGTTTGGGACGGAACACGACGTTCGCAGTGTCGTACTTGCTCCAATCGGTGTGCAACAATCGTCCTTCGGACTCCATTTTTCGAAACAATGGTGTTCCGGGATACGGCGTCATGATGTGAAACGTCGCGCACTCCAAGCGGTTCTCTTCCACCCATTGCACGGTCGTTTCAAAAACATCTTCGCGGTCATGATCGAATCCCAATACGAAACTTCCGTTGACTTGGATCCCGTTGCGATGAAGCAATTCGACGCGCCTCGCATAGTCCTCGGTACGCGGGCTCTTTTTATTGGCATCCGTGATGTTGTCGTTTTGTAGCGACTCGAACCCAATGAACACGCCCGTGCAGCCAGCCAAGGCCATTTCGCGAACCAGCGACGGGTCATCCGTGATGTCGATGCTGACCGCTGCACTCCAAATCTTCTCAAGTGGTCGCAGCGCGCGACACAATTGACGCAGGTATTCGGGCTTGGAACCCAAGTTGTTATCGGTGAAAACCGCATACGGCTGATCGTCCTGCTGAAACTCGTCCGCGATCTGCTGCACGTCGCGCATCAAGTACGGCATGTGCAGTCCTTTGGTGGACAGATAACAAAAGCCACATCGATTGTGGCAACCACGGGTGGCGATCAGACTGGTCGTGGTTAGGAAACCGTTCCGCTTCAGCAAGTCGCGTCGCGGCGGAGGATCTTCGCGGTACGGTCGCTTGAAGTCTGCGCGGTAGGCGTTTTTCATATCGCCCGCATCGATGTCACGCAAGATCTGGCCCCATAGCTGAACGCCATCTCCAATCGCCAGCACATCGGCATGCGGTGCAACTTCATCAGGGCATGTGATCGCATGCAAACCGCCCAACACGACAATTGATCCGCGATCACGATACCAACGGGCTAACTCATAGGCACGATTGGCAAACGTCAAATGCACGGTGATCCCGACCACAGCGGGAACAGGGTCGCAAGGCGGCGGGCCCTGTAGCAGATTCTCGTCCCAGTATTCGACGTGCCAGTGATTCGGGGTGCTGGCGGCGATACTGGTCAGGGCCAACGTGGGAGTCAGCACGTGCTTGCCGAAACTCGCATGCGGGTCCTTGGGATAGAACGGATTGATCAGTAGTGCATGTTGTTCGCAAACAGGACCAACGTGCCTAGCCGAGTCCAGTGTGGGCGCGACTCGCATATCACGCGGAATCCAATATTTGCCCATGATATTCTCGATGATCCGTTTAGAAGGTCGTTGACATGTATCGCGAGGCTGACTTGCCCGATCTGTGCGTAGGTGCTCCCTATCGTTCTTTCGCTCCCTTGCTGGCTGCGATTTGTTCCAGCCGCTTGTGGACTTCGTTGATGGTATCATCCAAAGTCGATGTGCCGGCGGTGAGGCCGATGGTTTGTGCGTCGCCGAACCAATTCGGGTCAATCTCATCTGCACAAGTCACGTGCAGGGCTGGCACGTTGTGCTGCTTGCAGAGTTCTGCCAATCGTCGAGTATTGTTTGAATTGCGACCGCCCACGACCACGACCGCATCAACGCCGCTGATCAGTTCCAACATCGCTTGCTGCCGACGCTTGGTTGGATGGCACACCGTGTCAACGAAACGAATATCGGCGGCCGGATTTTGCAGTGCAATGCACGCTTTGATTTCCTCGACGCACTGCGACGGCATGGTGGTTTGACATACGATCCCCAGCCACTCACTTTCGAACGTCCGTACGTCCTGTGTACTGGCGATTACGTCGCAGCTTTCCAAGTCTTCGACGATCCCGAGCACTTCGACGTGCCCGGGTTTACCAATCAACAACACATGCCGTCCTTGGGCAGCCAATTGCATGGCCGCGTCGTGGACTCGCCGCACCAGCGGGCATGTCGTATCGATTAATTGTTTACCGTTTTCTTGAAGACGTTTTCGTTCTGTGTTACTAACACCGTGCGCCGTGATCAGCACCAGCGGCGTCGACGCAATCGATTCTCGATTGTCTTCGGGTGACTGGCCGAAACCCGCCGCGCTCAATTGCTGAATCACGTGTGGGTTGTGGACCAGTTCGCCGTGAATGGTGACCCGCGCTGGATCGGTGACCTCCTTGGTGATCTGCAACGCGTCGCGAACACCAAAGCACATCCCCATCTCGGCGGCTCGTACGATTTTCATGCTGTGTCTCGGCTTGAGTAGATCCGATAGCTTTGCAATGCAAAGTGAATAATCAAAAAAGAGAGCGTCGTCAGGCGGGCGACCAACCGCCCGAGAACCCTGGCTGATCGATTTCGGGATTGGCTTGGGACTGGGGCTGTGCGTCAGCCACGACTTTCTCCAAGACACTGATGTAGTCCGCAAATCGTTCGCGTCCTGCGTTCGTCAGTCGATACATGGTTTGTGGGCGCGAGCCAGTACTGCTCTTCCAAATTTCCACCAGGCCAGCCTCGCTGAGTACGCCCAAGTGCCGGCTCAGGTTTCCGTCGGTGAGTGAACAAAGTTGCTTCAAATCGTTGAACAGTACTCCGTCCGCGTTTGCGGCTAAGGAAGCCAGGATGCCCAAACGCGCTTTCTCGTGCATCACGCGATCCAGGCCGTGATAGGAGAACCGACCAGCGTGCTGTGATGACGATGATGCGTCTTTGGTTTTACGTGGTTTCGCATTACCAGACATGCTTTCGCTCCAAGGTCCAATACAGGATCGCCGCGCACAGCAACTGCCCACCACCAAAGGCAAACGCCATCTGCCACGAGGAAAAAGCGTAGTCTCCTTGTCCCCATCGCAGACAACAGCAACCGCAAACGACGTAGTACAAGCCCGCCCAAACAACCGGCGAAGGTAACAACCGCCAGGAGGCGAATATTCCCAAGCCGAACATTAGCGACCAAAGCCCGGGCAACATCCACGCCACGTTCGGCGCACTGCGATAAATGCAAACAGTCAACAACGCTCCAACCACCAGGCAAGGCAAGAACTGTTCCACCGCCAACCGCGTCCTATCTCGAGCAAGTCCCGAACCTGCGCCCTTGGCTCTCAGAAACAATTCGGCTCCAGCAATCGTAACGCTGAGCAGTGCGACGCCCACCCAGAGCACCAGATAACGACTCAAATCAGTCGCGGGCGAAGCCACCCACTGCGATTGAAAAGCGGCTGCCATCAATCCCAGCACTCCTGAAAAGCCGACCGTCAACGAGCGATAGCCACGAAACACTTCGCTACGTGCCATCTGCTGCCGAATGTCGGAGATCTGTTGAAGTGCTTCGCGAAGCTCCATCGCTTGCTCCCGAATACGAGGCGTCAAATCCTTCACTTTGCAATACAAAGTACATGCATGAGCGGCGCAAGTCAAGGTTCTTTTCTTACGTGGTTCGCCCAGGGATTCCCCGTCTACAGGGACTGACCGTACTTTCTCACCCCGCGCTGAACGGGATGGCGTCGAGAGGCGAGGCGGCAAGGACGCGAAGCTGCCTCTCAGCCACCAATACGAATGTGATGTCTGCTGCGCGGTGCCGCCGTATTCGATCACCTTTTAGCCAGCGCCGCTCTGTCTGGACTCGATCTCGACCGAGAATCGGGCTCCATCGCCCCGCGCAACTTTGGATTTCGCCGGCCGAAATGTTCGTTTCAATATTTTGACCCCACGGGGTCAATGAACCGTCCTCGTGCTTGTCGATCTCAGGCCGTGATTCCGTTGGTCGGATCGAATTTCAATGCATACAAAAATCCATCGATCGCCGAAGCGACCGATGGATTACGAATAGGAACATCGTGTCAACCGCTCGGATCAATCGCTCGGATGACCCGAGGTGGAAATCCCCCGCTTCTGGGCTTCGATCTGTTCCATGACTTGGCTCAGGTTATAGGAAGGAGGTGCCTGCATGGGCGGAAACTCCTCAAAGGTCTCCAGGTGTTTCAGCGCAATCAGCTGGCCGATCGGGAGCATGTTCCAGTCGTACTGGTACGCAGTCATCGGCGCGGCAATCGAACCACCCATGTTCAATGCGCTCTTCACATCGGAGCCGACCGCCTGCTCGAACGGATCACGCTTGATGTTCTGCACCTGAGTCCAGGCGTAATTGATCAGCGGATAGAGCCAGCCCTCCGCGCCGGGGCCCGCCATCGAATAATACATCTTCCAGTTCTTGTAGCGCACCGCGGAGAGCGTGGCACCCGAGTAGTAGATGAAGGTCTCGCGGGCGGACTTGTCGGTCTTGTTCGTGAGATAATCGATCTGGTTGACGCCGGCCAGCTTGGTCTTGACGAATTTCGGGTATTTCCCGGCCATAATCTGCTCGTTGAGCTCGTCGCCCTTGGGTCCACCGGCGATCTCGGTCAAGGTCGGCATCCAGTCGTAGGACGCGAACATCTCCTTGTAGAGGGTGCCGGGCTTGATGTGTCCGGGCCAGCGGATGACGCAAGGGGCGCGGTAGCCGCCTTCCCAGGCTTGACCTTTCTGGCCCTTGAACGGAGTAACGCCACCGTCAGGGAAGGTAATCGCTTCGGCACCGTTGTCGGTGGTGAAGACGATGATCGTGTTGTCCATCTCGCCCATTTCTTCGAGCTTCTTGAAGACGTAGCCGATGTTGTCGTCCATTTGCTTCATGCCGGCTTCGTTGACGCCCCAGTCCTTTCCACCCGTCGTGCCCAGCATTGCTTCATACTTTGGCGAGAGCACCGTTGTGACGTGCATCCGCGCCGGGTTGTACCAGCAAAAGAACGGCTTGTTGGTCTTGTCGGGATCGTTGCGGTCGAGCCAGTCGATCACTTTGGACGAGATTTCTTCATCGATTGTCTTGGACCGTTCCAGCGTCAACGGACCGGCGCGTAACGACTTTTTGATTCGCCTGCGTGCCGTCGGTGGAAGCGCATGAGAGAATCGGTCGCGGCGGGATCATGCTGATCGTGGTCTTCATGTCCACTGAGCCTGGGGGGTCCGTCAGCCCCGGGATCGGTGTGTTCTTGGCCGGAGGCGCAATGCCCTGCGTTTCTGGCGAGCTGTTGATATCAGGGAAGCTGACCTGCTGCATCGCATCGAGGTGATACAGGTAACCCCAGTATTCCTGGAAGCCCTGCGCCGTTGGTAGTGACTCAGCGTGGTCGCCGAGGTGGTTCTTTCCGAACTGGCCCGTTGTGTAACCGAGATTAAGCAAAACTTTTGCGATCGTCGGCGTGCCAGGACGCAGCCAGGCGGGGCTGCCCGGAAGCTGAGGCACCGTGAGGCCGACACGGACCGGATACATGCCCGTGAAGAAGGCGCAGCGCCCGGAAGTGCAGCTTTGCATGGCGTAGTAGTCCATGAAGCGTCCCCCTTCGCGGGCTAGGCGGTCGATGTTGGGCGTTTCACCCACCATCAAGCCCTGGTGGTAGGCACCCACATTCATGATGCCAATGTCATCACCCATGATGAACAGAATGTTGGGTTTCTTGTCTTGCCCTTGTGCCATGCCGGCTATGGCGATGACCGCAAAGACCGCGAAAATTCGCGAGATTGATTTCATATTGTTTCTCCGTGTGAAATAGAAAGTGCCTGATTGGCCCAAAAATCTTTTGCAAGCGTCAATGGTCACCGCGCCGAGGCGAACGACATCGATCTAGAAAGGCAGTGCGACTTGCGGATAAGTATACCAACTGATTTGGGAACTAGGCTAAGGTTGGTCTTCCCTGCTGTCCAACTGTTCCCCTGGCGGTGCGACAAAATGCCAACCCCAACTTAACCACTTCCAATGAACCGCTAGCTCCCGGCAGATAACCGCTGCTTTGCAGCAACCGTTGCAGCGCTCTACGAATGGATTCTTCATTGTCGATCAACGCAATCGCGAGAGGGATTCCCATCGAAATCCGTCCTCCGAAAACAGTAGACTGACACTGGTCTGCAACCGAGTCGCTCGACTAGCTGTCCAAGAAGACAAGCAGTGCGAGTGGCCGTGCCGTGGAGCGGTAAGGCTAGCTCCCGACTACGCAGTAGAAAATAATCCTTTGGGATGATGCGCCTTATCCTTTAGGCGTAGAGCCGCCAGATTTTTCCACCATGCGAACCAGGTCGGCAATGGAATCTGCCCCCATCTTCTCCATCACATGGCGTCGATGGACCTTGACAGTCGGTTGAGCAATGCTCAGGCGACTAGCGATCTGTTTATTTATCAAACCTTCAACAACCAGCATCAAAACTTCACACTCGCGTGGCGTTAAGGACTCGAGCCGGGCGCGAATGTCGCTCAACTCGCTGTGGTTTCGTCGCAATAGAATATGCCGATCGATTGCCTGCCCCACCGCGTTGAGCAACTCTTGATCATTGACGGGTTTTGGCAAAAAGTCCACGGCACCTGCTTTGATCGCGCGGACTGACATGGGAATGTCGCCGTGTGCGCTCATGAAGACAATCGGCAAATCGTCTTCGGAATCAGCCAATTCCTGCTGCAAGTCCAGACCACTCAACCCCGGCATGCGAACGTCAAGAAGCAAACAGCCGGGGACGTCGGCACGATCATGATCCAAGAACCCGCGAGCGGAGCCGAACACCTCGACCCGCAGGCCGACCGACTTCAACAAGCGGGCCTTTGCGTTTCGAACCGAGTCATCGTCATCGACGACATAGACGGTGGCGATACTGGAGGGCATGGTCCTCTTCTAGCTGGAAATCGCCACTTTGGCGGCCATTGGTAAACCCGTAAGCGAGGAAACAGGTTGCGCCGAATTCGCCTCGCTCACGCTTCGGGTTAGGATGCTCCGAGAAGTCGACAAGGGTGGCGTTGTCCAGCTAGAGCCTATCCAAAAAGGGATCTGATCCTTTGGAGCCGAGCCGATTCTAATGTGATTTTGTCCTCGCCGGCGAGGGTCAGGCCCCTTTTCGGATACCATTTCTTAAGTCGAGTGCATCAGACAATGGGATAGGGAAGCGGACATGAAACGTTGCGCCACGGTCGGCATTCTGTGTGGCCCAGATCTCCCCCTCATGCGATTCGATGATCGATTGACTGATCGACAAGCCTAAACCGATGCCGCCCGGCCGCGTGGTGAAGAACGGGTCAAAAATGCGGCGAAGCTGCTCATCGGCCAATCCAATACCGCCGTCTTCAACAGTCAATTGCACGAACCTCGCGTCGTGAGTCGTTCGCACGGTGATTTGTCGCGACTCTGGGTTGACGTCTTGCATTGCCAGCGCGGCGTTCATCAAGAGATTCAGAATCACCTGCTGGATTTCGATTTTATCTCCAATGATTAGCGGCAGTGCGTCGTCAAACTCTTGAATGATGACGACGCCACGATTCTCTGCATCCGGCGCGGCGAGTCGGAGGACGTCGCGGACCTCTTCGTTGAGTTCCAAAGGCTCCGAAATCGGCCGCTCTTTCCTGGCCAGAGAACGCACCCGGTTGAGGATACCGGCAGCGCGATTTCCGTCGTTGGCGATGTCGTGCAGGGCGGCAGCGACCTCTTCGGTATCGGTTGGCGATTGCCGAAGTAACCGCATGGCGGCTTGTGCGTTACTAACGATAGCGGACAGCGGTTGATTCACTTCATGAGCGATCGACGTGGACAATTCGCCAACGGTCGTTATACGGTGGACGCACGCAGCTCGTCCCGCTGCCGTTGGGCAATCTGCTGACTGGCCAATCGCAATTGTTCGGCGATTCGCCGTTGTCGGAATTGTACAACGAGCACGACGATCATCGCTGTTTGAAAAACAATGATCGTGATGGCGGCTACGATGCGTCCAGGATATCTTTCCCACGCCGAGAGCTCGCGGAAATCAAGCACGCTTCCGCTAGGGAGACGAGATTGATCCAGTCCCCGCCGTTGCAGTTGGCGCCAATCGAGATGATTGTGGACCGGTGCATGCGTGAAAGCAGAGGCCTCGATGGGGTCGGCCCCGTTTAGAATCTGCAGGCCCAGCTCGGCGGTCTCTTTGCCCAAGTCCTCGAACGTAGCAAAGTTACCGCCCACGATGCCATTGCCATGATATGTATTGTAAATCCCATAGACCGGCGCCGCGGACCGCTCCGCGACTTGTTTCACGACTTCAGGTGAAAACAAGTGTTGGCCGTTGCCATCCTGCATGTATAGCAAGAACAGCACAATGGCTTCGGCTGGAATTTGTCGGACACGCTGCAGTAGTTCTTCTAAGGGGAGACCGCTGAGATACTCAATCTGGAACTCGCCCTGATACTCCGACAGTCGATCTTGTGCGTTCATCTTCCAGCCGTTATCAAAATTCGAAGCGCCGGTGATGACGAACAGCTGCTTGGCATCGGGCTGCAAGGCTTTCGCGAGTTCTAGTGTGGACACCGGGTCAACTCGCATTTGAACTCCGGGCAGATTCGCCAAAGATTCGTCCGCTTCGACCCTTTCACTCTGGATGCAGGAATACATGAGCGGGCAATCGGGAAACAGCGAATCGCGGTGGGAGAGGAGAAACTTGAGCGAGGCAAGGCCACCAGCGATCACAAGATCGACCGATTGGTCGGAATACTTTTCCTTCAAATAGGTCATCGACCTGTCGAGATGTTCCTCGCTGGAGAATCGGGCCGTATCAAGATACTCGCTATAGATTTCGATCTGACACTCGCCAGCAACTCTCATGTTCTCCCGCAGCATCCGGTCAACGATCACGTTAGCCGGCAGTACGCTTTCGTGAGAATAGACGACAACGACATTCTTGACGTTCACCGCCCCGACCGACTGCGCGACGCCGAGCGAAGGAAGAGAAAGACATAAAGCGAGCGACGCGAATGCGGCAGCGAAAAACCGAGACGGGCCTGCCAAACCTCGCAGTTCTATTTCAGTCATACATTCGTGTCGCCATTGTGATTTCGAGGAAAGCTTACCAATGACCAGCAGTATTGCAGGTTCTCAAAGCGGACAACCGAGAGGTTGGAGTATCAGTTCTCGGCTTCGATTCTAACAAGGGCGTCGACAACCGACTAGAAGTTTCGACGGATCTCTCGCCCCGATGTTTATCAGACATCGATGGTTTATCAGACATCGATGAAACGTGTACTAGGATTTTACAGACCGCCAGGCTGACGCCGGCCATGTGGCTCATCGCCAATGGCGATAGCTTGAACCAATTCGCGAGGGAACTCGGGTACTCCGATCAGCACACTTCACCCCGTGGGGTCAATCGACAACAACAAGAAGTCATTGAGTGCCTTCGCACCGAAGATGCCGTGCTCAAAAAGAAGTTCGGCAAGAAGCGAATCTTGTTAATGAATGACCCGAGTCTTGCTTCGGTCGGATCGACGCCCCGCTTGACCCATCCGAATTTCTCTTGCATTCCCCACAGCGATCTCGGACGAACCGGTCAAACTTCTTTGACCCTACGCGATTCTGATCAAGTCGTTTTGCAGTTCTGCTTCGATAGTGCTCCGAAGTGCCGCACTGACGCCGTTGCCGAAACCCATCGAAATGCAAAACATTCGGTTCGCGGGCAGCGCGTCCAACAATCGGTTTCACAGCCCTCATTCCCATGTTCCCGAGAATGGGTTTAGTCAGCGACCCACTGCAATTACACTTGGAATTGGTGATTGCAGCCCGAGTAGGCACAAGCAGTGGCAAATTATAGAAATTCGAATGGATACTCTCGCCCCGACGTGCAGTGTCTAGATAGTGGAGTCGAGCTCAGTGATTGTCTCACAAAATGACTTGGTCAAGACACGACGTCGTAGGTTTAAGTCCAAGTCACATCATTCTTCCACTCGAAGTACCAAACGGTTAGCCTTTGAGAATCTGGAAAGACGGACGCTGTTAGCAGCGTTCATATGGAATTCGGATGCCGATGGGAACTGGAATGACGCAGCCAACTGGTCGAGTGACATTGGCGGTGTCCCAGGCACGAGCGATACGGTGACCATTGACCGCGGTGACGCAAATCCCGTCGTCACCATTGACTCCAACGTCCACGTCAGCGCGCTGACATCGTCGGAATCCATCGTCATGCGGGCTGATCTTCGAGTTGACAATGACATGCTGTTAACCGATGGAGAGTTTGACTGGCAGGCGGGATGGTTGCGCCACCGGTTCGCTGATGACCGATCGTAATGCTAGGTTGCTGGTAACATCTGAAGCAGCAAAACGATTTTCGGGTAGCTGGACCAACGCAGGTGTCGTTGGTCAAGAGCAGCCCTTCGAATCTCCCAGTAGAGGCACGACGTTTCGGAATGTTGCGAGCGGCATCTGGAATCTGCATCGTGATTTTGACGTGGACTCGGGGTTCAGTATCGTCTTCACAAATGAAGGCACGCTCAGAAAATTGAGTCCAAGTGAGACGGTCTTCCATGGCATTGACCGACTGGACCACCGGGAAGGTAGCGTTATCGAAGTCTTAGAAGGCAAGTTGTCGCTGCCCGAATCTGGAACCCAGTCCAGTCCGTCCAGCGGCGCGACATTCAACGTCGCGGCGAATGCGATCCTGGATCTTTTTCGCGGAACTTCGCACTTTATCGGCACCTACACCGGCACAGGTGATGGGCGGGTAGAGCTATCGCAAGGGACCATTGAGGCTCGCGACTTCGCAGGTGGCACCGGAGTGGTCTTCGATTTCGAAGAAGGACTGCTGCACTGGACAGGCGGAACCATCCGCACCGACGGCGTCACCGGCGACTCGTTTATTAACGCGGGGCACATGACTTGGTCTGGGTCCGGCGAGCGATCATTGCAGGGACAGGAGTTTCGTAATCGTGGAACGATCATCCAGACCGACGATGGGAATAGCCTTTTCAATTCGATCGGACAAGGTACATTTTTCCACAACGAGGACTCGGCAATCTATGAGAACCGCGGGATCGGGGGGATCGTTGGCGGCAGCGTCTTCAATGCGGGGATCTTCCGAAATGCCACGGGTGACTCTGAATTCGATAGTGTTTTCTATGCCGCCGCAGGCAGTCTGCTTGATATTGCCGATGGTCGGGCACGGTTCGTCAACGGCGGAGACTTCGAGACCAGCCAAATTTCGGTTTCCGAAGACGCAATTCTAGAATTCGATGCAGGATCCACCCGCGCCTACAAATTGCTTGACGGTGCAACCCTCAACGGAACGGGCGGCGGCCGCGTTGAATTCTCTAACGGTACCATTGATTCTGTCAATTCGAACGCCACGCTGAATTTTGCCGAAGGCATGTTTCATTGGATTGGCGGAATCTTTCTCCGCGACATCACCAACGCCGGTCACATGACGATCACGGGTGCCGAGGCGAAGCGAATCAACAATGCCTTTGAAAACACTGGCACGGTCATCCAGGAGTCGGGGACCCTGGTGAACGCAAGTTCCGCCGGATTCACAAATGCCGAAGGTGCCGTCTGGGAAATGCAGGACGACGCCAAATTCGGTGGCACATCATTCGTCACTGGCAAGTTCATTAACGCCGGAACACTCCGCAAGACGGGGGCAGGACAGGCGGAGATCTTTGATGGTGGAGTTGCACTTTCACATGCGGGAGGAACGATCGAAATCATCGAAGGCGATTTGGTTGCGAACCATTCAGGTAGCGCGCCGGGTACTGGCGGACATTTTGCGATAGCCGCTGGGTCAATGTTCGAGATCACCGGGACATTTGCATCGGCTGGTCGCTACACGGGCGGAGGCGGTGGAAAGGTCCAAGCGACCGCCAGAATCGCTGGAGAAGATAGCGGGATCATACTCGACTTCCCGGAAGGGATGTTTGACTTGGCCACACCAGGCCTCGCACAAAACAGTGGCCGGATCACCAATGAAGGCTTTATCACGTTCGATGGCGACGAGGAACTGCGTTTCATTGCGCGACTGGTCAATCACGGCACCATTGATCAGGTCGCTGGACAGAATGTACAGCTACGAAATTTTTCGACCACGGTCAATCATGGAGATTGGAGGACCCACGGCGACTCGACGATTGAATTGGTTCAATTCAGTGGTCTTGAAGCCAAATGGTACAACTTCGGGTTGATCGAAAAACTGGGATCCGGAACAACGCGAATCTTTGCCAATGGATCAGCGCCGACGCTCAGCAACTCGGGTCAAGTTGCCGTGCGCGAAGGCACTTTCGAGATCGATGCCCGATCGATCGCCCAACTCGATCAGTCGAATCAAACGCTAAGTGGAGGACGTTGGACGGTTGGAGAGACGGCAACACTCAAGTTCTTTGACTCCGAAGAACTCGATCAGCCGATCGCAAGCAACTTCGGGAACATCACCCTCGAGGCTGGTGATTCGACATTCGCTTCGATTGATTCGCTTTCAAGCAACGGCGGTGTTCTTGATCTTCGTGGTGACCGGCAGTTGTCTATTGCTGGAGACTTCGTAAACGGAATCGATCAGTCACGTTTAACACTGCAGAGTGTTCGCTCGGCGTTCAGCGGGCGACTCGTCGGCTTGGCCGTGGATCCGGCAACTGGCGATGTGATTGCCCACTCAAGAAATCAACGA
This sequence comes from Pirellulaceae bacterium, assembly GCA_963767665.1. GTDB lineage: Bacteria > Planctomycetota > Planctomycetia > Pirellulales > Pirellulaceae > Rubripirellula. The sequence goes on along the minus strand of CAVYFC010000005.1, from coordinate 95,333 downwards.
GACGATAACAATGAGCCATATTTTGATCGGATTGATCAGAACAGCGTTGCTGTGGGCGAAGTTATCCATCAACCGGGAGGCCCCGTCAATGTTTCAGGCATTGACTTAATCACAACGGAAATGACGATCGGTGACACGACGGTCCCGGCGGGTTCGTTGATATTCATTCACGCCAACGAGACACCAGCAACGTTATACGCGATCGATGTCGCTTCGGGACTCACGCTGGCCTCCGTCGCACCTGACGGACGTAACCGTTGACCAGTCAGGTATTGCTCACCATCCAGCCCGCGGGACGGTTTTCGTTATCGGCAAAGATGAAACCATTCGAGAAGTCGACCCGACCAACGGACTCACCGTCAACAGTTTTTCGACTCGCCCCGACGGACAATCTTTCTTCGGTGTCGATTGGGGTGGGATCGATGTGCTGGAACCAAGTGGTGAGCTCGTGATCGTTGGAAGTGGACAATCGTTTTTGCGAGTGTTGACAGCAACCGGTGACTTTGTTCAAGACATCTCGCTTGCCAGCACGGGCGTACAAACTTCGTCACTGTCTGACATTGCGATCGACAATGAAAGTGGGCAGATTTGGATCAGCAACGAGAGTGGCGGAATCTTTGGACTCTCACACATTGTCAGTGGCGTATTCGGAAGCCTGCGATTGGATTCCGGTGTCAATGTCGACATTGATGGGGAGTTTCGTTCGCTCGGTGACCTGCAGTTTTCCATTGCAGGTCCTCCCGGAGCAGGGCCATTCGCTAGTGTCGACGCGACCGGTGCAGGAACGATCGGTGGATCACTTCAAGTCCACTTATCAAGTCTCACCGCGACGGAATCGGGGGATGCATATCGACTGATTCGTGCTGACATGCTCAGCGGTCAGTTCGATACGATTATCGCTCCAGATTTTGAAACGCTTGCGGAGGATGATGCGTTCTTTGCTTTCGCCGATCGAGCACCCACAATTGATCTGGTTGCTCGAGAGGTCATTGCACCAACGGACGTGCTGGTCGGCGATCAGGTTACCGTTCAGTGGACCGTTGCCAATCTTGGAAGCGATCCCGCGGTGGGCCCGTGGTACGACGAAATCCGGCTCCGGCCGGAGAGCTTTGTGCCGGATGGCACTCTGACCGACGACACGAATCTTCAGACGAATTCCTTTCGAGCTGACATCGTTGTCGGCGGTGCGATCGTTGGCGACGGACTAACGCTTCAGCCGGGCCAATCAACCACCTTCTCGACCGACGTTCGTATCGCCCCGGGATTGATTGACAATTATCGTTGGGTGGTGGAGACCAATCGCCGAGCCGATGTCTTGGAAACAGAAGGTCGATTGAACAACGATGCGTTCGGTCTCGAGTCAGTTGCGCTTGATTTTCGAGAGTTGATTGTGGATGGCTCGATTTTGCAGAGTCGATTCAACGAACGGCTCGAACCAGAATTCTTCAAGGCGGAGATACCCGCAGACGCTGAAGTCGGCGTGGCGCTCCAGATGCTTGGAGAGGGAGATTCGGTCAACGAGCTTTACGTTGCCAGAGATTTCATTCCCAACCGAGTCGATTTTCAGGCATCGCAAACCGAAGCAGGCGAGGCGGATGTTTCGGTAGCAATTCCCCGCGACGCGACATCATCGATCGTCTACATCATGGCCTTGCCGGCATCCTTTGACAGAAACAATGCCGACTTTGAAATCGCGGCAAGCGTTCTTCCGGCATCAATCAGCACGGCATCGCCGACGACCGTGGGGAATAACGGATTGGTTTCGATTGAATTGTTTGGCGAGCGACTGTCAGAGGGCGTTCAATTTGAATTGATTGCGGAGGATGGAGCACGTCTATCACCTACGACGACACGATTGATTGACGGAACGCGTGCCGTTGTCGAATTTGATTTTGATCAAGTTCCCCAGGGAGTGTACGACATCGAAGTATCGAGCCAAAACCAGACCTTGAGTACGTTGTCCGATGCGATCACGGTCGAACCTACGCGCAATGGACCGGTAGAAATTGAAGTCTTGGGAAGTTCTCGCGTGCGCAGTGGCAGAACAGTTCGCTACACCGTCAACTATCACAACACATCGAACGTTAACGCCCATCTACCATTCATCACCGCTCGGGTAACTGGCGGGGGCACGCTGATTCCTCGCTACAACAGCGAAATTCGCAGCGACGAATTGGTCATGCTAGCGCCTCCTGTCATTTCGGGCTCCTCGCTGATGCCGCCCGATAGCCATGGACAACTCTCTTTCTTTTATGAAGTGCCGTTGGACGAGGGTGACTTTGAAGTGGAGGCGTGGGGCGATACGATCGACGATTCCGAGTTTCGCGACACGACTCTGAATTGGGACGGTTATGCGGTCAGCCTGCGCCCTGATGGATCTGAAGAGAACTCTTGGACGCAATTCCTGGCAGATGAGCGTACCAGGTACGGCGAGACGTTCGGCGATCTATTCCAATTTCTCGAAAATCAAATCGTTGAATTTGGTGAAGATGGATTCGATGAGATTCTGTTCGTTAACGGGCAATGGTTGTTTGAGCTTCCGGAGGTCCGGTCTGACGCGGTTCGCAGCTTCCCCGGTGATTCTGGTACGCCACTCGATTCCATCGTTTTGGCAACGAACCAAACTCAAATCGAACGAATCGGGCCCTTCCAGGTTCGATTCGATTCATTCCAGGTGGAAGGAGAATCAACGGGTGATGGTCGGCAAGATGTCTACGCTGTGGTCGTGGGCAACCCAACTCAAGATTTACCGGGATCGAGGCGCGATGCTTCATCGTGGAACAATCTATTTACCAAGACCTACAATCTTGAAGGCCGCGATGGTGAAAATCCACGTGTATTCACCAGCTCCAACGGTGTCGATTCGACTCAGTTTCTAGACGACCTCGCAACGGTTAAATCTGCTGCGGATGATGACGACCTGATCTTTGTCGCGTACGCCGGCCATGGAGATTGCGCGTTCGACGCGGAGGGCTCCTTGACCGGTGGAACACTGCGGTTTCAAGATCGACCCGTTAGCGGAGCGGAACTAAACAGCGCTTTGGGGGGAAACACCAGAACTGTCGCTGTGTTTGACTCATGCCATAGCGGCATCCTTACTTCCGATATCAGGGCCGGCAACGTCACTGCTGTTGCGGGTGCGGACTACAACCAGTCAGTTCAAGACGGCGTATCCTTGTCCCAAAATCTCATCCCTCTGATACAAAAAGATCCGAATCGTGAGATCCATGCTGCCATAAGACTCGCCGGCCAAGCGCAATCTCAAAAGACCACGGAAATGTTAAGTGGAGGGAAGGAGACATTTAAGAAAAACGTCAACACAGTGATTCAGGATCTCCGTGGTTCAACGATTGATCGGACAAAGACAGTTGAAGAATCGCAAGCGTTTTTTGCCAATCTTCGCGTCGGACCGATTACAGAGCTGGACACCGATGGAGACGGAAGCATCGATGCATTTCAACTGCCGAGTCTTGACGGAATGGAACCCGGAGTTGTGATCCCGGACTACAGCGGCAATGGCAGGCTTAACGAAAACGATTTTCGTCCTGAGAACTACGGTAAAGAACGACCGGGAAGGCTGCTTTCAAGTGGCGAGATTAAGGTCGAAGAACTGACCGCATCCCAGCAAGCACAGTACGAAGGCTATCTACAATATTTGCAAAAGCAGAACGCAGGAAAAGAGTACGGGCGCAGCGTATTCCCCGTTCTCGATGCACGCGGTGGCGACTTGATGGTTGATCCTGTCGATGTCAAAAAGCCAGGAGGAACATCGGACACGGTGAAAGAGAAACAGCAGGAAGAGGAAGCAGACGATGTTGCTCGCGGTGAGCGTGGAAGATCATTCGACCCCAACGAAAAGATCGGACCCGCGGGATTTGGCGAACAAGGGTTCCTGCAAAACGGGATGTTTCTGCCTTTTGCCATCTACTTCGAGAACGATCCCACCAAAGCGACCCTCCCGGCGCAAGAAGTTTTGATTACCGAGGTGCTGGACGAAGACTTGGACTTAACAACTTTCGAGCTGGGTGACATGGTGGTCAGCGGACGACTGATCGACGTACCGAGCGGACGCTCCGCCTGGAATACCGTCTTGCCAATCGAAGTGGACGGCATTGATCTCGACCTGGCGATCGACGCCGAACTGAACTTCATCACGCGGACCGTGACCTGGAAGTTTGAATCGATCGATCCGGTGACCGGACTGCTAACCGAAACATTCGAAGCAGGATTTTTGCCGGTCAATGACGCCAGCGGTCGCGGTGAAGGACATGTGAACTACTCAGTTCGCCCCAAGTCTGACTTGCCAACGGGAACCGAAATCAGCGGCCCGGCCGAGATTGTCTTCGATGTCAATGATCCCCTCGTGACAAACTCAACCTTGAATACGATCGATGTCGGAGCACCAACAAGTTTCGTCGAATCCTTGCCTGCCAACTCGCCGCCCAGTTTCTTGGTCGAATGGGCTGGCGATGACAGCGGCGGTGCGGGGGTCGCCACGTTTGACATTCTGGTTTCGGAAAATGACGGTCCTTTGGAGATTTGGCTCGACGACACCACCGAGTTGTCAGCCGTCTTCACGGGAACAGTCAATTCGTCCTACGCATTTGTTAGTGTCGCAACTGATCAGGTTGGTAATGTCGAATCCGCGAAAGCGATGACTGATACCGCAACGATGGTGGTAATGAACGCGTGGACTAACCCCATCGACGCCTATGACGTAAATGGAGTCGACGGCATCTCTGCGCTCGATGCCTTGATCGTCATCAACGAGTTGGCTAGGCGGAGCGTCAGCGACCCGGAAACTGGCGTCTTAATGGTAGTTCCGCCAGATGGGTTTGCCCCGCCGTACTACGACGTCACGATGGATGGCAGAGCCACGGCACTGGACGCCTTACGCGTGATCAATGAATTGGCTCGTCGTCGGCCTTTCGAAAGTGAGCTTTTGTTCGCCGAAATTGAAGATTTCCATGTCGTCAAACAGACGCCTTCACTGTTGCCACCTACAACGAGCATGGACCCGGCGAATGAGTTCGTGCGACCCGAAATGTCGGACAGGTCTGCGGGACGCGGTATCGCGAGCAACACTTCACTGGTTGCCAAAGCCGTGCCCGAATTGATGAGTTCGATCGTGGTTGACGACGAGATCGAGGCAGTGATTTCGACGATTGCCGAGGCGCTTGTCGGACTGGGTGACTCATTTGATCAGCTTGACAGATTGGAAAGCTTCGACTCAAAGACACATTAGATAACAGACGTCCATGAGGTCCCAACACTCCCAGACCGTCGCGGTAGGGACGCCGGTTACCCGGCGCCCCCCGCACAGATCCCTGCGAGCGGAATTACCGCACAAGGCCTCCCCTTCCGAGACCCTCGCCGCCAAGGCCCTCAAGAGACCGCCAATCGCAACATGCTTTCCGGCAACAACTTAATTCAAAGGCTCGTACATTGAAGGTCGAGAGCGAAGAAAAACCCCGACATCATGGACGCCTCCCCGAGACCGCGACGCGTTGACGATCCTCTACCACTTGCAAAACTTTCGCCAGCTCGAAAAGCCGATCACATTCAAGAGAGGTGATAACACAACCATCCGCCGGTCACGTTGGACGACACGTTTTGCAATTCAGCGTGCACGGACGCTGAGCGAGATTGCTCTCGAAACGGAACCCGAATGGAAGTTGCTCGAATGGCTTCAAGCAAATGACACTGAGTTCACGATCAAGACTCGAGAGGCCCGCTTGCCAGCCCCAGAGACTCCGAAGGGGCGAGCTTTGTTCCAACTCGCTGACGAATCGCTGCTTCGAGTACGATGGTTCAAATGGTTTTCTGTTGCGGGCCAGTGGCCGAGATGACCGTTGTATTGGTTTTCATGAACTCAAGCGGCGGGAGCTGTGAGATGGCGGTCAAACCAACCAAGGCTCCTCGTCGTCGTGCCGTGCGGTCGAAGCAAGGTGTGGGGCAAGACCCCAGACGCGGGCCCAACTGCTGCCAAAGATGTTTACAGAAGTGGATACTTCACATTGAATCGAGCCCAGGCGGAACTTTTCGGTGAAGCATGGGTGATCCTAAGTGCTCTGTGGGGATTCATCTCGCCGAATTTCCAGAATCCCGGCCCACACGAAGTTACCTTCAAACGAAAGTCATCGGGGCCGGTGACCACCGACACTTTTCGCGTACAGATCCTGCGGCAATTGCTCGGTCGCTTTCAGACTGTCATTGGACTAGGTGGCAAGGAATATCGAACGGCAATTGAGGAGGCGTTTCAAGAGACGGACGTCGACTTGCTATTTCCGTTTGCGGGACTCCCAATCGGCAAAACAATGAAAGCGACCAAAAGGTCAATCAAAGAAAATGACCCATCTCTTTTCGACTGACAATGGTTTGGAACGCAAGAGAAAACACCCCAGGTCGAATACTCGAATATGCCTCATCCGTACGCTCCGCCGCACATGAGCCATCCTCAAAGTTCCTCCGCCATAACGCTGACCAGGGCCGAGAATCCGATCGATCCCGCAGGAAGTTCGTAACGGATTTGTCAGCGAGCACTCCAACGCAAAATCAATTGAAAACGTTCTGCGATGAGAGATTCGAAAGTATTTTCTCCGAGCGTATGGCGCGTTCTAGGACTTCGTCGCCGTCTAGCGTTTGATGGTGCGAGAGACAGAGCGGGATGCGGACCTTGGTTGGGGCTCGCATGTCGGCGTCGGCGTTGAAGACGTAGAACGTGCCCTTCTCCAAACGACCTATGTCATCGCCGCTTCCACCGCGACTGGACAGTTGCTCGCGAATCGTATTGATTGCCGCCGGCGAACTTGCCTTGCCGTAGTACTGCGTGGAACAGTTTCCGATGATCGCGTTGTCGATCTCGCGTGGATTCTGCGTTGCGAAAACGACGGCCAGGTGATATTTGCGAGCCTGAGCGGCCAATCGAATCAAACTTTCCTTGCAGGGCGTCGCTTTCCTAGCTGGCACCAAGTCTTTTGCCTCATCGATGATCAACAGTCCGCGGAGCGAACGTCCAGGCGGATTCGGGTTCCTTTTGATCCAAGCGAATAGGGTCGTCGCCAATTGATTCACGAATCGCTGCTGGGCATCGGACGTGGATAAGAACCCGAGATTGATCACCGAAATTCGCGTGTTCCGGTCGCGCCGGTCATCACCGAACAAAACAGCCGGATCCAAAGCATCACCAGTTTCCGTGATCATGGGGTCGGTCTCTTCGAGCACGCGGAGTCCATCGGAAAGCTCTCGGGCAAGTTTGGCTTCGTTGTTAATTCCCAGCATTGCGTCTGCCGGTAAATCGGCGAGAAGCTCAATGTACGCGAGCAACCCGCAGCCACTTTGTTCGATGTAGAAGCGCAGCGACTTCGAAAGGATTCCGCGTTTGTTTTGATCACTCTTGTTGGATCCAAGTTTCAGGATATCGGCAAGTGCGCCACTTACCATCGCCACGGCCGAATCAAGCTCATCAGGATCGTCCACGGATGCCGTCAGGTCCGGGAGCAACTCAAGTCTGAGCTGGTTTCCGCTCCGCTTTCCTGGCGTCCAAATGATTTTGTCGACCGATTGATGGTACCGCTCGGCTAGAGTGGCATCGTCGTCTGTCCATTCGCCCGGAGAAGCGGGCCATCGATCTCCAATCGCAGACAAGTCATTCGCGCCATCAATCACGATGGATGGGACGCCACGACATGCCGCCTCCTCGATCATCCGTTTCAGCAAGACAGTCTTGCCGGATCCCGCACCCGCGAGAACCACGACATGTTTTTCCAGCAGGTCGATCGGAATGGTGATTGGATCCCCGGCTTTGCCTGCCACAAGACGTCGTCCAAGCGGGAAATCGGTGTCAGAGGATGTGACCGAATCGTCAGGTCGGAGCTCGGTGGTTTCTTCACCCGGCGAGTCTGGCTGGACCGGGTCGTTGACTTGCGAAACCAATCGTCCTTTCTCGGGCTTCTTTTTCTGACCGGACTTCGTCTCACCTGTTTCCGGTGAGGCCGATCCGCGTTGGAATCGCTCCAAAAGGCCGACAAAAGCGACTTTGCAGAATTCCAATTGCGATGCTGGCCTGCGTGCTTGAAGCCACGCTTCGAACTTCGGATCGTTTTCTTCCGCCATGCGGCGAAGTGCCTGGAGAATGCGAAGTTCCTGTTCCGACGGATTGTGAAACGCTCCACCTGCCGAGGCAAAACGTTCAGCAAGCGACGCCGTCACCTTCCCACCGGGCTGAGGACTGGTTCGCAAAAGCGTCAATTGACGGAACTTCAAAGCCTTGTCGATTCCGGATTGTGTCATCGCAAGCTTAAGGCGGTTCTGATACGCCGTCGCATTGGTTCGTTCCAACGCACGCACGCAGTAATGTTCCTCACGCTCCTCCTCCTCATGAAAGATCAACCGAATGCGAGCGTGAAGAGGCTTGATCGTCTTGCCACCGGTGAACTCGGTGTCGACGACTGCATGCACACTGGACGGCAGGGGACATTCCTTCAAGAGACATTGACAGGCAGCTCGAATGCTCGCAGCAAGCTCCTGATCCTCGCGTTTCTCGTCAAGAATTTTCGAGAGGTTCATTTCGCGAGAATATATTTGAAAGGCTTCGTCCAGATGTTTGAGTTGATTGTCTTTCGCGGGTTCAGGTTGCGACCTCGTTTCTTGGCCAAGCGAATCAACCTCATTAACGCTTCCATGATCGAGGCAACGTTGTCGGTGCAGGGAACAGCGTTTTAGTAATTCACGCGGTGTCACTCCGACGAGCGAATTCAGAGCGGACTCAGGGAAAGGCCATGTAGGATAGGGAGGGTCGTACGATGCCGCCTGACAGGCCGGTTCCATCCGCATTTCGATGATTGACTTGACCTTCTGGTTATCGTCCACGTGCTTGAGCACTTTCGGCCGCTCATAACGTGCCGTGGCGGTGGAGAGAACTCGGTTTTCAAGAATGTTCCACGACGATTCTAGACAGGAAAGGACCGTGAGCGTGCGACGAGTCACATCAAACATGGCGCTCAGACCGTCGCCGATTCCGGAGATGATCGACTTTGCTTTCGCTTGCTCCGTTTGGTCACCGCTCGACTCACTGACCTGAACCTCGAATTCCAGTTGACGCACAATCGGATCCATCTGGTCGAATGCGACAACTGCCGGAGAACCGAGACTGATTAACCACGAAAGGGCTTTCACGATCTGCTTGGGACGTTGCTGAGGTTGGTAGAACCCGAGCGCCTTTGCCTCGTCGTTGTCGATCGACAGTCCCTGAAGCCACATTTGGCCGAGATTGGAAATCTCAAAGTCATCTGAATTGGTCGCAACTAGCGCGCGAATGACGTCTTTGTACTCACCGGTTTCCCTGCGGTACCGATTAGCCAATACCGAAAGAATCTTGTTGACATACTCCTTCAGCTTCGGCTTGCTGGCGTCAACGATAAGCTTCAGGTTCTTAGCAAGGGCATCACGCTTCGAGAACTGACGCACAAGATTCTCGAGAATGAAATGATGCTGGGACCGTCCATTGATATAGGGTTCTTGCAACGAACCGGTGTAGCCGACGACAACGGTTTCCCAAAAGTCATTGACGTCCGTCATGTCGACCATGATGAACGCGCTGCCCTGCCTGGCCGCTTCCGCTCGAAGCGCACCCAGTAAGTGTGTCTTGCCAACACCACCAGCGCCGGCCAACACCCAGCCAAGCGGTGAAGGGCTGGCCGATTTTGCACGATTCAACTCGCCAAGCTTTGAACGAAAGTTGTTTTCGATGGCGGGCTGCATGTCCTCGATGTGATACGGCAAGTCTTCCCAAACACTCTGTAAGTGAAGCGTCCAGTCGAAGCTCGCCAGCTTCATCGCTTTCAATTGGGCGGCTTTAGACATGGGCGGGGATCTCCATATGCATGATGTGACGAGGATCGCCGAGAGGCGAAACAAGTTTTGCTGCGTCGTCCTCGGGCGTTATTTCGCGAGGATTGTCGAGGCGATTCAGTACGATGACTCCCTCGCGGGTCATTTTGTTGAGTACGAGATCTAGCTGCTCTCGAGGTACATCGCTCAATTTTCGCCGGAGGTCCTTCAACCTTACGCGTCCATTGGAGCGATCGTCCGAAAGAGATCTGTAAGCCGTGACGATCCCGTCTGCGATCACATCTGTAGCAGGAACATCAGCAACGGCTTCGCTAGCATTTTCCTCTTCACTGTCGATGAAGTCGGCCAATACCATTCGATGCTTGCTGAGATGACTCTGCAGCATCTTCAAGACCGACTGAAGCACATCGGCCGCAGCCGCGCTTCGCGAAAGCGGCGCGTCAAGATGGTCCGCTAACCATGCCCACCCCTTCTCTTCCAAAGTAAAGAAGAGGCCGCGTGTTGCTCGTTTTCCTGGGATCTCACGCTTTTGCTGTTGCTCCGAAATCAGTCCGTAGCGAACCAAAGAATCACGCTTGCCCTTGTCCGTAATGTGGGCGGGCTTGATGTCGGCTTTCCAAGCCGCGCCGTTGCTTGTTGCCAGTTTCCACAGCAGTAGTACTTGGACTGGCTCAGGATGGTATTCCATAATTCATACACCAAAATGCGGGTGTTCCCGCCGAAAGAGAATAAAGCGTCGCACCTTCTCCATACACCAGTTCAAGTCGCGCATGAGTTCGTCATGAGGGATGCGAAGAACGAGGAAGCCGCTCGTTTGCAGCTCGTAGTCTCGCTGCCGATCAACGCTGAATGCGACCCGATTTGAGTGATGTGTGTACCCGTCAATTTCGACAATTGCTTTTTCCGCCTCCGCCAACAAGTCGACAAAATAGACTTGGCCAAGTGATGTCGTGACCGGGCAATTGAAACGAAACACATGTGCTAGCAGTGGGTCTTCCTCAAGTGCCCGAGAGAGACGTTGCTCTCCTGGGCTCAATGGATGCGGCTTGCCGGCAACAGGCCAGACTCGTAGCTTGTTCTCGTGCCCAGTGACTCCGGACACATCGGAGTCCTCGATGTTTCCGGTCATCCATACAAGTGGTTCGTAGTCGATGCTCGCAAGTTCTTGTGAGTTGCGCAGTGAGCGATCCAAGAGGACGCAGATTCTCGCATGCGTATGCGCTGCAAGCCATTGTGCAACACGGCAGATACCGTCAAGTCGAAGATCTTCAGAGTCCGCCTCATCGACAGCGAACACGACTGTCAAGTCATCGGGATCAATCGCGAGGGCGAGGTGTTTTATGCTGGCTGATTGAGCAAAGCCATCTGGTAGCGGCAGACAATTCCGCTCGCAATCGTCCCAAGCTTGACTAGTCCAACTCGGTAACGCACCAGCATTCGCCGCGATGTGCAGTAACGATTCATGATCTGGATGCGCTGAAGAGACTGGCAGCCCAAACCACGAGGGCCATGCCGATTTCGCAATTGCTGCAAACTCATCGAGAACCTGCTGAATCACGTTGTCTATCCGGGGTGGAGTCGCCCAACGCAGCATGACAAGCCGATGCTGATCGGCTCCGTCTGCTGCACACAAATCCAGTGACGCAAGTGATTCGTTGATGGAGCTGACGAAAACACACTTCGGTGTGCATGGGGGCACACCGCGTAGTAGATCTCGTACAGACGATTGGACGGATGTTGTTAGCACTGCTGGCTTCGGCGAACCGGTAAAACATCAATTCTAGGCGACAACGAGGACGAGCGAAATGAGCGTGAACGATAAGTAAAGTTCCGATGAAGCCAATACTGAGAAGGAATTGCCTCCCCGAACCTAACGCTCTCCGGAAAGAGTCTCGGTTTAGGGAGCTATGTGACATTTGAATTACCTACGGATTGCAGCATATCCGTCCGGTTCGGACAGTGTCTTTTGCGACCCCGACCCTCGCGAAATTCCGTTAGGCTGGTTCACGCCCGTCTGTTAACCAGCGGTCGTTTTGTTCTTGGTGAACGACAGATCCGCTTCCGGTCAACAGCCGGGCCTCAATTCGCGTCAGGTTCGGTCGCGGAGTCGCCGCTGGAAAGTTGTTTCAAGACGTCCCAACTCATCGAGTGCAAGTTCCGCCAAAGCCGTATTTGACGGCTGGGGATCTCCGACGATGTCGCGCAACATTTTGACCATGCGAAGCCGTTCTTCCAGCTTGCCCTCCAACGTCGCCTGCTCAATTCGCGCCCACTCGTCGCATTCAGCTTTGAGCCGATCGTCGTAGAGTTTTCGTTCTTCGGGGTTTCGATCGATCATTTGCAAGGCTCCTGCGGCTTCGTCGAACACGGGTCGGGGAGGTGGTCGGCCAATTCCTCTGGCGTGCAGTCTCCGGAACGGCGGAAGAAGTACAGCCACTGCTCAAACGACTCGGCGAATTGCTGAAGTCCTACCGCCACGCGGAGTAACCCGCACCACAATTGATTCGAAGTCAACCGGATTGAAAAAGATCAGTTCGGATGGGCTTTCCACCGAGGACCTATTTGAAGATCGAAGGTAGGTCCGGGCATGCTGCGAAGAGCAGTCAAGACTTCCTAATCGTCGATACGGTCAATGGGGGATCTCTCACCAAGCCAATTTCCATGGACGTGAACAATGCGCGCATGCCGGATGGAGTTCGCCGCACGCTGAAAGGCTACCAGTTGAGAGAAATGAACGGTCGTCCGTCCCGCCGTCGCTGAAACTCCTAAAGAATAGGTCCATGAACTACCACCGATGGCAGGCATTTGGGTTTGGCGGCCTTGCTTCGTCGTATTGATCCCAGTCGATCCGCGGGCACTGAAGATCGACGGACCAAGCTTCATGGAGCTATGGGGAGCCGAAAGTTGTGTTGAACGCTCGTCTCGATGTGATGGTGACGAAGCTTTTTCTTGGCTCTCCTTAGCCGGCCAGGGAAGGCTGTGGACTTCCTCCCGTTCCCCCGCACGCTTTCCAACCTAGAACGGTTAGGCAACGATTTGATCCTCCCAATGGAGGATCCACCAGATTCGGACGCGGACATCGAAACAACCGAGCGCCTCGGTGGCCAGCTTCGAGCGTATCGCCCACGCAGCCTGATATTCTTGCTCTGCTACGACACCATCCCGAATCGAGGACTTCAACTCGGCCGGTTAATGCTGCGACTATCTGTGAAAATCGAGCGATTTCCACAGCCGACAGCGCGCGTTGACGTCTTTCTCGATCGAAACTTCGATCATCTCAAGCGAGCTCTACCAAAGAATTGCCTGTCGAAACCGTCGTTCGAATATTTTGACCCCACACGAACGATGGACTTTCAACAAATGCCTGTATTCGCTAGGCTCCCCTGCGAAGAATGGAGGCAAGTTTCGCTTTCGATGGGCGTATTGGATGGAAGCGGGATACGAGACTGGAGCGTTGGAACAGCAATGAAGATTTGGTTGCCGTTGTGTCTATTGTGCTTCGTATTCATCGTTCCGGGGTGTCGCTCCACTGCGAAACCCAGCCCGGACATTTCTTCAGCGCTGGTAACTTCGGATGCCGCAACAGCGCAATGGAAACCAATCACGTTTGTCGACAAGCCTGAACTTCAGGCCGGAACGGGGGCAATGGATGCGGATGCCGCGTTGGAGTTCTCGGCGACCGATTCCGGACTGAAGTATCGGATTCTGCGAAATTCCGACGGCAAGAAACCCACGGCCGACAGCACGGTGACCGTCAACTATCGCGGCTGGCTCAGTCATGGAAAAGTGTTCGACAGCTCCTATGAGCGAGGTGAGCCGACAACCTTTCCCTTGCAAAATGTTATTGACGGTTGGACGGAAGGAATGCAACTCGTTGGTGAGGGCGGAATGATCGAACTGGCTGTGCCTTCAAAGCTCGGCTATGGCGAACGCGGTTCCCCAGGCTCCATTCCTGCTCACTCGAACCTTCACTTCATCGTCGAACTCGTGAATGTCGACTAGGCCTGATCGAGACACGCACACCATGGGGTCAAAAAAGTCAGCCGAATATTGGACGCTGCAAAAAGGGGACTTTCAATCATTTGACAGGAATGCATCTCGGTCGAGGGGAGGTGCCATCGGCATCGGCAATGTTCCCGCGATTGTTCTCAACCGAACGGCGACAAGCCTCGATCGCTCAAAGGATTGGCCACGCTGCTTTACATTTTGCTTCACACCAATGATCGTCTCTGATTCGCCTGCAATTCTGAGACGCCGATGAAATTCATTCTGCAATCGTGAAGGTTGATGCTGATCATTCTTGCCAGTTGGATCGTTCGACAACAACAAGAAGTCACTGAGTACCTTCGCACCGAGATGCAGTGCTCAAAGAGAAACTCGGGAAGAAGCGAATCTTGTTAACGGATGACCAGCGTCGTCGCCTGGCGTTCAATCGCAAGCTGCTGGGACGCAAGCAGCTCGCACAAGTTGGCGCCCTGTTGACTTCCGATACGATCCTGCGCTGGCATCGTCGACTGGTCGCCAATAAGTGGGACTGCTCCGACCGACAAGAGAAGAGAACAGGCCGGCCAAGGATCCGCCACGTGATCGTTGATCTAGCCATCAAGTTCGCGAAAGTGAACCCGACCTGGGGCTACGACCATATCAGCGGTGCGTTATCAAACGTCGGCTAACACATCTGCGACTTCACCATTGGCAACATTCTCAAAGCCCACGGCATTTCCGATCACTTTTTGGCCAGCGCCACGCTGCCTGAACTCAATCTCGACTGAGAATTGGGCCGCAGTTGATGACGCAACCTCGGAATTCATCGGGCGGGGTGCTCGTTCGAGTGTTTTGACCCAACGGGGTACAAAGCCACGCCACTTCGATTGCCTAACGGAACGAAAGGATTTCGCTGCTCCTTTAGGATCGATCATCCATCCGCTTTTAACTCTGCTGGCGTCGCTCACTCGACAGGAACTTCCATGTACTGCAAGCCACCTACCTTCAAGCAGAGAATGGATGCACGTTAGAACTCTTGATTCATATCATCCAGACGCCGGTTCGCCGGTGCGAGCACGGTCGCCAATACGGTTGGATCGTGGTGCGATGCTCGACAGCCGCCGTCGGTAGGCGCCTGGTGTTTCGTTCGTTTCACGTTTGAAGACGGCGGCTAGGCGTTCTTTGTGACTGTAGCCAGCCAGCGGTGTGATTTGCTCGAGCGTCATTGTGGTTTCGTGGAGGAGTTGTTTCACTCGGCCGACCTGGGCGGCTGTGATTTCTTCGTGAGGAGTACGATTCAGCTCTTGCCGGAAACGGCGTTCGAGTTGTCGGCGCGAGAGCGACGTGAACTCGACGATATCATTGACGTTGATGCCGTCGCAGGCGTGCTCGCGAATGAATCGACACACTCGCGCGATTTCTCGGTCTTCGACTGCGCTGACCTGAGTGGACAGTCGTTGCGAGACTCCCACGGGCGGAACAAACTCGGTGAGTGTTGGCGCTCGTATGCCGTTCAGCATATCGAGTAGAATTTCGGCGGCTCGGTATCCGATCTGTTCCGCATTCGGGCGCACACTGGACAGGGGCGGATTACTCAGTGGGCAAACCGCGTCGTCGTCGTCAACGCCGATGACCGCAATGTCATCGGGGACTGCGATGGAAAGCGACTGGCACGCATTAAGAACCTGCTGGCCTCGGATATCGTTGCAGACAAACAAGCCAGTGGGTCGCGGCAAAGCATCCAGCCACTTTGACATGGACTGGACATCGGCGCGGTCCGGCTGCTCGATGCTGCCTAGGGACACGTCGCGTTTGCCTGGCGATTCGTAAATCGAGAGTGGGCACCCGGTCGCGGCGACCGATTCGCGAAACTGCCGCAACCGAGCTTCTGAGTAGTGAGCGAATTGAAATCCGCAGAAGGCGAATCGTCGGAAGCCCCGATCCCAGAGGTGTGCGAACGCAATGCGAGCAACTTCGCGGTCGTCCGTTTCTACCTGAGGGATACCTGGAAACTGTCGCCGACATCGCACATCGACGATCGGCACTTGCAATTGCAGGAGCGAATCGATGATGTGCGAATCGACGCGAGCGATCGAGCCGCTGACCTCCGATTCGGTCATCCAATCCGGAAGCGACGCATCAATCGTCATTTCCTGGTGCAAAAGCGTCCAGTTTGTCCGCGTGCTGGCGAACCGCGCTACCCCACGCAGCAGTTCGCGACCGTAGGAACGCGACGTTTCCACCAGCAATGCGATCCTGTGACGAGTTTCCGGCTTCATGGGGTAAACCAACTGGGTGACGCAAATCATTAAAGCGAGTGTCGCAGATTGTCCTCGACAAAGGGGGGAAATGCAACATACTAACGTAATTCCCAGGCAGTTCCGCCGGTTTCACATGGCGTAGTCCATTCAGAATCGAGAAATGAGTTTGCTCCATGCGTCCATTCCTCATCTGGTTCGTTCCATGGCTCTTGATGTTCGCGGCATGCCGTCATGTCAGGGCTGACAATGACCAGCCGACTGGCGAGCAGCTTGAGTTCTTCGAGAAGCAAGTCCGTCCACTCGTTGCGACGCATTGCTATTCGTGCCACAGCGTCAAAGCCGAAAAGCTGCAGGCTGGGTTGCTGATGGATAGCCGTGCAGGCTTGCTGCGAGGTGGCGATTCGGGTGAGGCGATCGTCCCGGGTGATGTCGATGGAAGTCTGTTAATCGAAGCGATCCGGTACGAATCCTACGAGATGCCTCCCAAAGCAAAGCTCTCAGATGACGATATTGAAACTCTCGAGCGTTGGGTCGAGATGGGGGCACCATGGCCAGACGAAGCGGCACCGACTGGTGAGGCGGTGGCTGTATTCGATCTTCAGCAACGCAAGGCTGACCATTGGGTATGGCAACCCATTCAATCACCAGCGATCCCGGAAGTGGTCGACGTAAGGTGGCCGCATGACGAATTGGATCATTTCGTGCTCGCGAAACTTGAGGACGCGAAACTGAATCCCGCAGGCGATGCCGACCGAACGGCTCTGATGCGGCGGTTGTATTTCGATCTAATTGGATTGCCACCAACTCCAGAGCAGGCGGCGAATTTCCTAAGCGATACCTCAGATAACGCATTGGAGCGGTTGGTTGATGAACTGCTCGCATCGAAGCACTTTGGCGAACGCTGGGGGCGGCACTGGTTGGATCTGGTTCGCTATGCCGAATCTCGCGGGCACGAATTCGATAACGATACGCCGAATGCCTTTCAATATCGCGACTACATCATCCGTGCGCTGAACATGAACGTTCCCTACGACCAAGTGGTCCGCGAACACATTGCGGGCGATCTGCTTCCCGCGCCACGTTTGCATCCAGAAACCGGAATCAACGAATCGATCCTCGGCACCGGTTTCTGGTTCCTCGGCGAATGGGTGCATTCTCCAGTCGACATTCGCAAAGACGAAGCCGACCGTTTCGATAACATGATCGATGTCATGTCGAAGACGTTCCTGGGCGTGACCGTTTCCTGTGCCCGCTGCCACGATCATAAGTTCGATGCAATTTCGACCGCTGATTACTACTCATTGACTGGGTTTCTTCAAAGCAGCGACTATCGTCAGGTAAGATTTGAATCGATCGAACAGAATCGCCGCATAGCCACGGAGCTTGCTCAAGTCGACGCGAAGTTCCAGCAACAGATACGCGACCTGCTAGAGGCCGAGGGAATTTCGTTTCCGCGGCAAATGAGTTATCTGGACGACGAATCGATCATTGTTGATTACGGCAACATTCCTGCGAAGGACTACAGGCAGGACGGATTCGTATTCGGTATGAGCCCGCAGCGTGAAGGTGTCGCATATCTCGACTTTGATGATCCATCCTCTGTGCGAATTGCACATCACGGTGGCGCCGTTAGCGATGCATTTTGGAATGGGCTGGAGTCTGTAACCGAAGGCCAGGTCCAAAACAGAAGTGCGATCGCCAAGCTGCCGAAGAGCGGCCGGACGTTGCGGAGTCCGGAGTTCGAATTGAAAAACGGAAGCGTGAGTTGCCTCGTTCAGGGAACCGGACACATCGTTGCCTGCGTCGATTCACACCGGCTTGTTGCCGGGCCGCTTCACAAAGAAACGATCAAGCAAGTCGCGGCGACTGAACAAAGTTGGGTGACTCTGAATCTGGCGCGTTACATTGGGCATCGCCTGCATCTGGAATTCATTCCGGCGAAGGATGCTCGTCTTGCCGTGCGATTGGCGGTGCAAGGGCTAGACGCTGGCGGACTTGCGGAGCTCGACCGTCGACTGTCGGCAACCAACAAACAGTTCGAAAGTTATGCTCAGGCAGCGGAAGCAAGCTTCAATACCACCACAAAGTTCGAACAGACAATCTTCGCCGATTTCGAGTCCGGCAGTTACGAAGGTTGGACAGTAACTGGAGATGCCTTTGGAAAGATTCCGCAAACGCTGGAGACCATCGGGAGCTACCAGGGGAGGATCAACGGTGTCGGCAAGTTCTTCGTCAACTCGCATAACATTCGACCCGGCGGTGATGTGGGACGCGGTGACAGTCTTACTGGAACACTCACGTCGCGTGCCTTCAAGATCGACTTCGACGCGATTGAATTTCTCGTCGGCGGCGGAGCTCATCAGGGCAAGACGTGCGTCAACCTGGTCATTGACGGCGAGCCAGTGTTAACAGCAACGGGACGCAGAAACAATCAGATGTCGCTCAACACGTGGGACGTGCGGCAGTTCGCTGGCAAAGAAGCTACGATCCAGGTTGTCGATGATCATAAGGCCGGCTGGGGAAATATCGGCATCGATCACATTGTGTTTCTGAAGCGAAACGGTGCGACCGGCGGAAATGCGGCTGCTCAAAGAATTGTGGAATCGTGGCAGCGGGCACGAACACAGTTGAGTTCTCAGGTTGTTCGCAAATCGCGTCTTGGCCTCGCGATGATGGATGGCACCAGTGAAGACGATCACATTTTGATTCGTGGCAATTCGTCGAAGCCGGGTGAATTGGAACCACGCCATTTTTTGACGGCTATCGCCGGCGACCAGCCGATACCGATTGCCCGCGGAAGCGGCAGGCTAGAACTGGCGGCGCAGATCAACGATCCAGCGAATCCGTTGACGTCTCGAGTGATCGTGAATCGCATTTGGCACCATTTGATGGGCCGCGGCATTGTTCCAACGACCGATGACTTTGGAGTGCTCGGTCAGCGTCCCACGCATCCGGAGTTGCTGGATCATTTGGCGACAAGGTTTGTTCAGGATGGTCGCAGTATCAAGGGGATGATTCGAGCAATTGTGCTTTCTCGAACCTATCGGATGTCCAGCCAGACGGACTCCGTTGCCGTGGAGTCTGATCCGAACAACCTGCTCTGGCATCATCGCTCGCCCAAACGACTCGAAGGGGAAGCGATTCGCGATGCATTGCTGTCGCTCGCCGGGCGGTTGAACGAGACGCAATTCGGCGCGCCTGTTCCCATCCATCTCACCGATTTCATGGATGGTCGCGGCCGACCCGGCAAGAGCGGGCCACTTGACGGAGATGGTCGCCGATCGATTTACATTTCAGTGAGGCGGAACTTTCTCTCACCGTTTATGTTGACGTTCGATTCGCCAACGCCTTTCAGCACGATGGGACGCCGTAATGTGTCGAACGTGCCGGCGCAAGCATTGATCTTGATGAACGATCCAGTCGTGGTTGAATTGGCAAGTAGCTGGGCAAAACGGGCAGTGGAGATGCACCCGGATACCGAGTCCCGTATTGACGGGATGTATCAAGCGGCTTTCGCAAGGCAACCGACGACAAAAGAACGTGCCTTCGCAACGGCATACGTGAAGAACCAGTTAGCAGCAAGCGGCGTTGATAAAAACAATCAACAGCTCTGGGCTGATTTCGCTCACGCGTTGATCAACACCAAGGAATTCATTTTCCTGCGGTGACGCCAGCTCCGTCGTACTTCCCAATCCGATTGGCCATTCCATGACTCAACGTATGCCCTATCCCTGTCAACGACTTCAATCGCGACCAACGTCACGTCGCGAGATGTTGAAGCATTGTGCCGGCGGTTTCGGTGCAATTGCTCTTGCCGCACTCGCACGCGATCCCGCGTATGGCGCCGACAATTCGAAACACATGGATCTCGGTGTGGCTGGGCACGGCCCACACCACAAAGTGCGAGCAAAGAACATCATCTTTCTTTACATGGATGGCGGCCCGTCACAGGTCGACACCTTCGACCCCAAACCACTGTTGCATAAATACGACGGCAAGGATCCCGGGGAGCTTTTTAACGTCGAACCGACTCAGTTCAACAACAACGGAAACGTGTTGGCGAGCCCCTGGAAGTTCAAGCAATACGGTCAGTCTGGCATCCCGGTCAGTGAATTGTTTCCTCACGTGGCAGAGCGTGTCGATGAGTTGGCAGTGATTCGTTCGATGGTGTCTGAATTTCCCGAGCACACATTTGCAAACTACTTCCTGCATACGGGCAGCGGTTTGCAGGGGCGTCCCAGCATGGGAGCGTGGGTGAATTACGGGCTGGGCAGCGAATGCAAGAATCTCCCGGGCTTCGTTGTGCTCAATGGAGGATTGGTTCCACCTGGTGGCCTCGATTGTTTCGGCAGTGGTTTTCTTCCCGCCAGTTATCAGGGGTCTGTGTTCAAGCCATCGGGCAGCGGTGTTGCGAACATCAATCGCACGGAAACAACGGCACTGCAACAGCGAGCGAAGCTGGAGCTGGTCAATCAATTGGACAGCCTGACCGTTGATCAATTCGGCCAGCACGACAGCATTGAATCTGCGATTCGCAATTATGAATTGGCGTATGCGATGCAGATGGCGGTGCCTGAGGTGATGTCGCTTTCGGACGAGCCCGCTCACCTTCAAAAGCTGTATGGACTGGAATCGAAGTATGAGCCAACACGCATCTACGGCGCACAGTGCTTGATTGCTCGCCGCATGATCGAAAAGGGAGTTCGTTTCATCGAACTAACATGTCCCCAGGTCGGCGGTGACCGTTGGGATCAACACAGCAATCTGAAGCAGGGCCACGAAAACAACGCTCGCGCAGTTGACCAGCCAATTGCCGCGTTGCTGAAAGACCTGCGAGCGCGGGGCTTGCTGGATGAAACGCTCGTCGTGTGGGCTGGGGAATTTGGTCGAACACCGTTCGCGCAGGGCAAAAACGGCCGCGACCACAATCAATATGGTTTTACAGTTTGGATGGCCGGCGGTGGCGTTCAACCTGGAACGATCTATGGAGCCACTGACGAATGGGGCTACAAGGCGATCGAAAACCGATCTGAAGTTCACGACCTTCACGCCACGATGCTGCATCTGATGGGTGTCGATCACACGCGATCCACGTTTCGCTTTGGCGGTCGCGATATGCGACTGACGGATGTAAAAGGCCATGTCATCGACGGGGTAATCGGTTGAGTGGTCGGGTTCTCAGTGTTGCCTTGCATGCCTAATTTTGGTCGCCTTTCGCCCCGCGAAAGTCGCGTCGGGTAACGCTGCTTTTGCGGAGCGAAAGGCGATAGTAAAGGCGATGTTCTCGTTGATTGCTGCTTCCTTATCGAGCTACCAAGATCATGCAAACAAGACGACTTGGTCGCACCGAACTCGACATCAGCATTCTCTCCATTGGCGGACTTTACACTTCGTCGCTCGCCGGCGGTGAATCCGAAACACGCCGAATCATGCAGCGGGCTATTGATCTCGGCGTCAACGCGATCGATACGGCACCCGCCTACGCCGACAGTGAAAAGACAGTCGGTCAAGCGATTCCCGAGCTTGACTCGCCGCTCATTATCACGACGAAACTGGGCGGTCGACCGCAGCCATTCGACCCGCAGAACATCAAGGCACTGCGTGAATCGGTCGATGAAAGTCTGCGGCTGCTCGGTCGCGACCACATCGATATTCTGATGGTTCACGAACCCGATCGCCCGCAACAATACCCGTGGTGGTCCAGCTACGATCCGCTCGACGGTCCGGCCTTGCAGCTAATGGACGAACTGAAAACGGCAGGCAAGATTCGTTACACGGGGCTTGCCGGTACGACCGTAACTGAAATGACATCCCTTGTGCGAAGCGATCGATTCGACGTAGTGCTAACCGCGTTCAATTACAATATCCTATTCCGCGAAGCCAAACAAACCGTGATTGCCGCGGCCAAAGCACTCGACATGGGAATCGTGCTTGGCTCGTCGCTTGGGCAAGGCTTCCTCACTCGCCGAGCCGATGACGAAGTGGCCGCGAAACCCATCTGGCTAGCGGCCGCAAGACAACAGCAACTGATCGCGTACTACAAACTGCTGGACGAGTCTGGTATGTCGGCGGTCGAGCTTTGCTTGCGATTTGCGGTTTCAGATCCGGATGTTTCAACGATCCCAGTCGGATGCAAAACCGTCGAACATCTCGAAGCAAGCGTAGCTGCTGTCGAAAAAGGGCCGTTGCCTCAGGATATTCTGAGCCGGTTGGATGAGATCGCAGCGATGGTCCCGAATCGTCCGTACGAAGAACCCATGATTCTGCCGTTTGGAAAGAACTACTTCGGTCCTGGCATCGCCAACATGGGTGCAGCGGTGCAGGTAGGGAAACTTGATCTGTAGAACTGGCATTCAGCCGTTGTCTTGACGGCCAATTGTGATGGACTAGACACTCGCCCAACGATTACGAAAACAGCAAACCATGAAAACCATACTAACACTGATCATGTTCGCGTCCGGTATCGCTTGCACGTCGCTGGCTGCTCAGGAAACAACGCATCGCTTCATTGCTTTCGGTCAGAAAACGTACATGATTGGCGCCGATGGAAAGCCGACTTGGACTTACCCGCACGCCACGCGCGATGGATACGTGCTCGACAACGGCAACATCGTGCTCACATTAAGCAAGGGGAAACGCTATCCCGGGGGTGCGGTCATTCAGATCGATCCTGACGGAAAGGAATCCCTGATCTGGAAAGGCACACAGTCGGAAGTGAACAGTGCGCAACCGACCACCAACGGAACATTCGTCATCACGGAGGCCGGCGCGAATCCTCGGTTGTTGGAAGTGGACCGTTCGGGAACAGTCTTTGTTGAATTCACCTTGCAATGCCAGAAACAGAACCATCACTTGCAAACTCGGATGGCTCGCAAGTTGGCGGATGGGACTTACCTTGTTCCGCATCTGCTGGATTTTGCAGTCATCCATTACGACGTGAGCGGCAAAGTACTGCGCAAGATCGACACTTCCGTCCCGGGGGATTCCGAACTGCGCGGTTCATACGTGGCCCTTTACCGCGATTCGGCATGGAGAAGATCACACGATGGTCTGTTGCACCAACGGCAATCGAGTCGTGGATTTTGATAGGGAGGGCAAGATTGTCTGGCAGTTGACTAACGAAGATCTTCCCGGACCTTGGCTGCAGGATCCCTGCGGCGGCCAGGTGCTTCCCAATGGCAACGTTGTCATCGCATGCTACGCGGGCGGCAGGAAAGACGTTAACGCGCCGAAACTATTCGAAGTCAACCGCGACAAAAAGGTCGTGTGGAAATATACCGACGGACAGAAAGTGGGCATCCATCACTTCCAGATCCTGGACACCAATGGCGAAAAGCTCGACACGCCAGCATTGAAATGATCTCGTGTGTCAAGCAAACAAAATTGTTGAACCGTCCCGTTTCTGGAGATCTTGCATGATCAGAAGTTTCGCTCTCGCAATCGTGGTTTTCCTCGGATGCTTGAGTAACCGCCAACAAGCCTGCGCGAGTGATCTGGAACGACCACCCAACTTTGTCATCATTTTTGCCGATGATCTGGGGTACGGAGATCTTGGTTGCTACGGATCAACCACCATCAAGACTCCGAACATCGACACGATGGCGACCGAAGGAATGCGGCTGACAAGCTTTTATGCTCAAACCGTTTGTGGACCATCCCGAGCGGCGTTGATGACGGGATGTTATCCGCTGAGGGTGGCGATCAACGAAAACAAAGTCGAGGTCCATCCGGAACTTCATCGCGACGAGCTGACCATTGCCGAGGTGCTGAAGCCCGCGGGTTATGTGTCGGCAGCGTTTGGGAAATGGGATTTGGCCGGTCACAAGCCCGGTAAATATGTTCCGTCGCTGCTGCCCCTTCATCAGGGGTTCGACGAATTCTTCGGGACGTCAGCCAGCAATGATTCCTATGTCGACCTGATTCGTGGTGACGAAGTGATCGAGAAACAATCTGAGATGCGGCACTTGACCCGGCGCTTCACGGATGCAGCGATCGATTTCATCCAGCGCAACAAAAAGCAACCATTCCTCGTCTATCTGGCCCACAACATGCCGCACGTGAGATTGGCGGTTTCGGATGAATTCAAAGGAAAATCCGAGGGTGGTCTTTATGGCGATGTCGTGGAAGAGATCGATGCAAACGTCGGGCGGATTCTGGAGACGTTGAAACGAGAGGGCCTCGATGGAAATACCTATGTCGTTTTCACCAGCGACAACGGTCCTTGGTACTTCGGGCGCAGCAAAGGCCACCTAAAGAGGTTTGGCAAGAACGCCGTTGCATACGGTGGATCAGCGGCTCCACTTCGCGGAGCAAAGACGTCGACCTGGGAAGGCGGCCTGCGAGTCCCCTGCATTATCCGTGCGCCGGGCAAGATCCCGGCGGGATCGCAGTCGAATGCCGTCATGTCAACGATGGACATCATGCCAACATTCGCGAAGCTGGCCGGAACCGCGGCTCCCACAGACCGAGTCATAGACGGGAAAGACATTCGCGACCTGATTCATGGAGTAGCCGGAGCGAAAAGTCCCACCAAGGCGTTTTTCTACTACCGTCGAACTCGGCTGGATGCTGTACGGTCAGGTAAATGGAAGCTTCATCGCGCTCAGCCCGCCGACAAGCTGTGGGCGAACTACAGCAAAGCGGAAGATGCGGTTGAGATCACGGAGCCCCTGTTGTTTGACTTGGATGCGGACATCGCTGAATCAAAAAACGTCGCCGCAGAACACCCTGAAGTCGTTGCGGAACTGATGCAACTGATCGAGAAAGCACGTGTCGACATCGGTGACCAGGACCGTATCGGTGCAAACGCTCGATTCTTCGATCCGCAACCGCGCAGGCCCGACCTCAAGTAGCCATCTTCGAACAACTTTATAGAGCCGCTTTACCCCGCCGTCCTCTTACTTTAGCACGCCCAGACAACGAAACCCAAATGGCAAACAAGTTCTTCTACGCATGCGTTTTCTGTATGGTTTTGCTTGGCTCAATCGCTCAGGCCAACGATCTTCCCCCGAACGTGGTCGTGATCTTTGCGGACGACTTGGGCTATGGTGACCTCAGTTGCTATGGCGCGAGCAAGGTAAGAACGCCGAACATCGATCAGCTTGCTGCGGAAGGAAGGCGGTTCACGGACGCTCATTCTGCTTCTGCGGTTTGCACGCCGTCGCGTTATGCGCTGCTGACTGGCGAATATCCTCATCGCAAGAACCTCAGCAGTCCTGTGTTTCTGAAGTCTGGTCTTGTGATCGACACTCAGCAGCAAACCGTCGCTAGTGTGATGAAGGACGCTGGCTATGAGACGGCTTGTATCGGAAAGTGGCACCTTGGATTCGGTAAGGGTGCACCGGATTGGAACGGCGAACTGAAGCCAGGTCCTCTGGAATTGGGCTTCGACTACTACTTTGGTGTGCCGGTGGTCAACAGTCATCCGCCGTTTGTTTATGTCGAAAATCATAACGTGGTGGGACTTGTTGCTGAAGACCCATTTGTGTTCGGAAAGAAATCGCAGACCAGAGTTTTCCCTGAAAAGATGGGGATCGAGCAAATTGGCGGAGCTGCTGCTGCACACGCGTTGTACGACGATGAAGCCGTGGGTACGACATTGACCAGCAAGGCTGTCGATTGGATCAAGGCTCGCGGAAAGAATCCTTTCTTCCTTTATTTAGCGACAACAAACATCCATCACCCCTTCACGCCAGCGACTCGCTTTCAAGGCACCAGCGGATGTGGTCCGTATGGTGACTTCATTCACGAGTTGGACTGGATTGTCGGCGAACTAATGAACACGCTTGACCAGCAGGGCATCGCTGACAACACGCTGGTGATCTTCACCAGCGACAACGGAGGCATGTTTAACGTCAGCGGGCAGGATGCCTGGGACGCAGGACACCGACTGAATGGCGAATTGCTGGGCTTCAAGTTCGGTGCGTGGGAGGGCGGTCATCGCGTTCCGTTTATTGCTCGCTGGCCAGGCAAAATTGAAGCGAACTCGGTCTCCGATCAATTGATCTCCAACATCGACATGATCGCAACATTGGCTGCATTGACGGGCGGCCAGGTCAGAGACGGACAAGGCCGCGACAGCGTTGACATTTTGCCCGCGTTAACCGGCAGTCCGAAGAAACCCATCCGCGATCACATTATCCTTGCGCCCAGCAAGCTGTCGCATTTGGCCGTTCGCAATGGCAAATGGATGTATATCGGAGCCCGGGGCAGCGGCGGTTTCAGTGCCACCAAACGCGGCGAACATGCTTTCGGCGGACCGGCTGCGATCACGTATGCCGGGTACGAAAACAGCGATATAGAGAACGGAAAACTCAAGGCCGACGCACCACCCGCGCAGCTGTACGATCTTGAAACTGACTTGAAGCAAACGGAAAACCTATACAACGAATATCCCGAAGTGGTGATGGAAATGAAGGCGCTTCTGGAAAGCTATCAGCAGCTAAGGCAGAAGCCTGCTGTAACAACCGGAAAATCGAATGTCACCGCCGGGGCTGCCAACAAGACAGCGGCAACGCCGAGTACACGAAGCGCCTCTTTTGATTTCGAGTCTGGCAAGCTGGAGCCCTGGAAGGTGGTCGAGGGGGAATTCGGACACCTTGTTGGCAATCGCGCCAAGTTCTTCAGGAACAACGGCGAATACAACAAGCAGGGCGAGTACTACCTGACCACGCTTGAACCCTCCGCAGATGCAGTCAAAGGTGAAGATCAGCAACAGGGCGTAATTGTGTCACCACTGTTTATCGCCAAGAGCGGCAAAATGACATTCCGAGTCGGTGGAGGAAATGGCCCAAATACCTATGTGGCGCTGTGCAACGCAGACGGAAAAGAATTACTACACGCACGCGGTGTCAACAACCAGATGATGCAGGAAGCAAGCTGGGATCTTGCTCCCTATGCAGGCCAAACAATGTTCATCAAGATCGTCGATGCATCCACGAACGGCTGGGGCCATGTCACGGCCGACAACTTCCAATTCGATGCGGACGTTTTAAGGCAACATCCTGAATGGACGAAGCAATAGAGAGATGAATCGAACAATAAAAAGAATAATTGGATTGTTGTGCAGTCAAATGGCGGCACTTGGAAGTGTGTCTGCCTTGGCAGCGCATGGGTTCAACAACCCTGACTTTGAAGATTTGACGATAGCCGGCTGAACGGTCGAAGATGGAAAAGTCGAAGTCGTGGACGCCAAGGCTTTTTTGGATCTACTTAGTAGAAGCAGGCAGTTCAATCTGATCGGCGGGTTGGCTGGGCATGCCGTGTGGTTAGTTTACGCAGCCGAGCATTGGACAAGGTTGCAAGTGATCTCATGCCAGCTATCTCGGCCGATCTGAAGCCGATTGCGACGTCCTCAATGTTCCGGCGATCGTTCCCACCGGAACGGCGACAAGCCTGGATCGCTCACAGGATTAGCCACGCAGCTTTACATTTCACTTCACACCAATGATCGTCTCGAATTTGCCGGACCACCGAGACGCCAATGCAATTCATTCTGCAACTGTGGTAGTTGATCGATGCCTGCAGCGAAAACCACCTGGGAACAACGATCACACTCGACGCAGTCCATTGGGCAAGCGAATTTGCCCTGCATCAAATCCGCAGGCAGCTCTTCTTCGCCTCCGTTCACGTCGCGGAGAATCCGTTCCACAAAGAGTTCCTGAAGTTCACGAAGCTGCTATTTGAACGGCCTGAGAATCAGCTGGCACGGCGGGAACTGATGCAAGCGATGCGACTGAAGTCCCAGGAATTCGACCAGCTCGTTCTCACGCTGCTGCAGCAAGACTACATCGAAGCGATCACAATCCAAACCAAGACCCGCCCGGCCCAAGGCTACCGCCCGTGGATGCTCCGCACGAGCGCGGCACAGCACTGGGGTCGATGAATGGTCTTGATACAGAAGGTGACTTGATCACGCATGGACGATGCCGCCTCCGGGATATCGCATTGAATGGAATCCATGTTTGCGAAGGCCGAGTTTCCTGAACTTTGGCCGACAGCGCAGATCGCCGTAGGGTTTCGCTCCAACGTGGGTATGAACGACCGCGCAGTCCTCCGCGACGGCGACTTTCAGTTTTTCAATGTGGCTGGCCCGATAGAAAAACTCCCAGTGTTCGTACGTCTTGATTTCGGGATCCCATCGCAGCTTGGCGATCGCGTCTCGACGGGCGAGGAATGCGTTGCTAGACATGTCGCACTAGGCCAGCGAGCCAATGCGCCGATGTTCGCCGCGGAACATCCAGATCCGCCGGCCATTCATCAAAGGTGTTCAAATTCCAGCTCAGCCACTTTGCGGTCGTCTGTTTCCACCTGGGGAATGCCGTCGAATTTGCCGCTACATCGTACATCGACACAAGGAACCCCCAGCTGCCGGAGTGGCTGAATGATACGAGAATCAATCCGTGCGATGACGCCGTCGATCGCTGACTCCTTCATCCAATCAGGCAACAAGACATCAATTGTCATTTCCTGATGGAGCAATGACCAATTGCTCCGCGTCCTGGCAAAGATAGCGATCCCACGTAAAAGGTCTCGCCCGTACGAGCGAGACGTCTCGACGAGCAAGGCGACTTTCTGGGGAGATTCGACTTTTCGTGGCACGATCGTCGTGTCAAAGCTGATTTTGCATGTCGCAAATCATTAGCGGCGTGTCGTATTTTATTCTCGACAAGCTGGGTACGGAAGCGAGAATATTGAAATCGCGGCGTTTTGGGGGCAGCCCACCCCATGTCGCAGTTCATTCAGTCGGGACCGAAATGACTGTTATCCGACCAATCCTGATTCTCCGCCTGCTGTGTGTCGCCAGTGTTGTGCTGGCACTCGGCCCAACAGACTCGCAAGCGACTGAGAAGCCGAACATCATCTACTTGATGCTGGATGAATGGGGCTACTTCGAGTCCGGGCACATGGGGCATCCGGAACTGCTGACGCCGAGCATTGATCAATTCGCTCGTGAAGGCATGCGACTGACAAACGCTTATGCCGGAGCCCCGGTCTGTGGACCAACCCGTTGTGTGCTGATGACGGGTCTGCACACCGGCCACACGTCCATGCGAGTCAACGACGGCTTCTCGCCCATCCGAGCGGACGAACCCACGCTCGCGTCGATGCTCAAATCGTCCGGGTACGTCACCGGCGGGTTCGGCAAGTGGGGCATCGGTGGTCGAGGCACATCGGGGATACCCGAAAAGCATGGCTTCGATGATTTCTTCGGCTACTACGACCAGGTTCACGCGCACACGTTCTATCCACGGTATTTGATCCGCAACAGCGAGGAAGTTCCGCTTCCCGGCAACACAGGCGAAAGTTTCTACGAAGGCGAAACCCACGCTCAGCTGGCAATCTTCAAGGAATCAAAGAGCTTTATTCGGCAGAACAAAGACAAACCATTTTTCTGCTACCTGCCGTGGACTCCGCCGCACGGTCTGTGGGGTATCGATGAAGACGATCCGTCTTGGCTGCTCTTCAAAGACAAGCCATGGACGGCGGGCCAGCGAACCGATCGCGACGCGCGAGTGTATGCGGCGTTTCTACACATGGTGGATCGGCAACTCGGTGGAATACTTGATCTCTTGCGCGAACTAGACATCGATAAGAATACGATCGTCTTTCTTTGCGGTGACAATGGCGGACAAGACTACTTCAAAACCAAAGAGCGACCCCACGGTTTCTTCGGTCCCAACCTGAATCCCCAAACTGGCGAGCGATTCCGAGCTGGCAAAGGGTCGCTCTATGAGGGCGGCTTGAAGGTGCCGTATTTGGTTCGATGGCCAGGACGAGTCAAAGCTGGCGAGGTGTCCGATCATCTGCTGTGCTTCCAAGACGTCATGCCCACGTTGGCAGAACTTACGAACGCGGCCTGTCCGAGAACTGACGGAGTCTCATTTCTACCGACGCTCCTCGGAACAACCGGGCAGGAAACGCATCAGCATCTCTACTGGGAATACGGCAAGCAAAGAGCGGTACGGATGAAGCAGTGGAAGGCTTACCGTAGCGGAAACGGCGACTGGGAACTCTATGATTTGTCCAAAGACATCGAAGAGAAGCACAATGTCGCCGCCGAGCATCCGGGAATACTGCAGCAACTCGTTGTCTACGCGCGGGAAGCTCATGAGCCAGGGCGACCGGGAAAAGTGTACGACGCTGCCGTGATTCAAAAGGACAGGCGGCAGGCGCCGCACAATCGTCGACCGAATGATAGCGACCGGAATCGGAAGTGATGCAAAGGTCGGGCGACGTTAAACGAACGCGAATCGAGTGATTCATGGAAACAAGAAGACTTGGTCGTACAGATCTCGAAATCAGTGTCCTTTCAATAGGCGGTCTTTACACGTCATCGCTTGCAGGTGGCGTCGCCGAAACGCAGCGAATCATGCGCCGCGCGATTGAGCTCGGCATTAATGCAATTGATAACAACATGCGATTCTTCGATCCGTTAGATGTCCGCCCCACGAAGCCACCCGTCCCAGCACCTCGAAAGCCAACAACAAGAAAGTAACCGTAGCGGAAGTCGTCAAGACTTTCGATGGAATGGATCTGCTGTGAGCCGAAATTCTTGACGAATTCCGCTACGTTTTGAGAAATCACTCACCGAACGTACCGCATATGAAAAACGTCATCTATTCTCTGGCCATTGCCAGCATCCCTCTTGCCCTGATGGGAAACGCGAGCGATGCCTTTGCAGACGAGCGTCCCAACATCATTCCGCTGCTTGCCGACGATCTCGGATACGGTGACCTGTCCTGCTTTGGAAGCCCCGCGGTCGAGACGCCTTATCTTGATCGTCTTGCCAGTGAGGGGATGAAGTTCAAGCGGTTCTACGCCGGTTCGGCTGTGTGCTCACCGACGCGAGCATCGGTGCTGACTGGTCGGTATCCCCTGAGATTCGGCATCACGAAACACTTCAATGACGTCAATCGATGGCTACCGGAATCGGCGACGACCGTTGCCGAGCTTTTGAAGAATGCTGGTTACAACACCGCGCATGTTGGCAAGTGGCATTTGGGTGGACTGCATGTCGACGAAAACGGAAAGCGGCTCACGGATCAGCCGGGCCCTCGCCAGCACGGGTTTGACTTTTATCAAACGCAGATTGAGCAGCAGCCTCTTCGCGGCCGAATGGGCCGAGAGCGAACGCTCTTCCGACAGGGTGGAACAGTCCTTCTTCGAAATGACAAGCGGGTCGGCGACGATGATTCGCGCTATCCCAAGCACTTCACTGATGCAAATGGCGACTTTGCGGTTGAGATGATCGAACGGTTTTCCGCCGAAGAAAAGCCTTTCTTTATCAATGTGTGGTGGCTCGTTCCTCACAAACCCTATGAGCCCGCTCCTGAAGCCCCACCGAGCGACGAAGCGAGGGGTACCGTATTCTGGCAACTCGACCTGTACAGGAATTTGCAACGCCACTATCCGAAACCCCAACCTTACGCGACTGAAGTCGCCATGCGAGGGAAGTGGAAGTTGCTTGCTCTCGGCGGAAAGCCCGTGGAACTGTTTGATGTGGAAGCCGACCCGTATGAGAAGCGAAACATCATGACTGACCATCCTGATTTGGTTGCTTCCTTGAGTGCTGAACTGACCGAATGGCTCAGCACGCCACGGACGACCGAGTAACTTTGCCAAAGGCAGACTGATGACGAAACGTTTCCTCCAGCCACTAGTCTTCAAGCTCCTATTCGCCATCGCAATGCTGGCGACGGGGTTGTGCCCAGCGGTGGAGCCAACCGCCGAATTTTATGTGTCGCCCAGAGGTTCTGACACGTGGTCGGGGACGCTATCGGAACCAAATGATGCGCAAACGGATGGACCATTTACGACACTCCAGCGTGCGCGTGATGCCGTACGTGAAACAGTTGAGAATCGCACTGGCGATGTCGTCGTTTTAATCCACGGGGGAATATACCGCCTGAACAAGACCGTCGTGTTTGGGGAACAGGATGCTCCGAGAAGTGATTCGACCATCACCTACGCTGCCTATCCCGGTGAGACCCCCGTATTTAGTTCCGCTCAAGAAGTTTCCGAGTGGAAGACATTGTCTGATTTGCCGCCCGGCCTGCCGAAGGAAGCCGCCGGCAAGGTGCAGGTAACGGATGTGACCGGTCGGTTTCATGCAATCTTCGATGCCGACGGAATACTGCCGAGGGCCGGATCGAAGGGCTTCATTCCACTGGCCGGCGGAAGTCGAAACGAGCTTCACTATCCAGCGGGCCGCATGAAGAACTGGCCGAATCTCGATGATGTCGAAATCGTTGTTCGGCCGCACCATGCTTGGATTGTGAACATCCTGCCGCTGGCATCTGTCGATGAGCAAAGGCAGATCGCTCGCACGTCGATCGACGCAACCTACGCGATGAACCGACTCCATTTCCTGAAGGACACGCCATCCTGCCGGGTCGAAAATGTCTTAGAGGAACTCGACGAACCGGGCGAATGGGTCCTGGATTCGAAAGAGGGGAGACTGTACCTCTGGCCGCGAAATGACTCTCCAGTATTGGTGCCCACGCTTACGGAGCTCATCCGCATTGAAGGAGTCATTGACAAGGAAGGCCCGGAAGACATACCGGTTCGAAATTTATGCTTTCGAGGTCTGACGTTCATGCACGGCGAGCGGTACACGGTCGCTGACGAAGATGCCGGCCTGCAACACGACTGGGAAATGCATGACAAAGCGGGTGCACTTCTTCGGCTGCGGGGAACTGAGAATTGTCGAATCGAAAATTGTCGTTTCGCTCACAGCGGTGGCGGAGCGATTCGCATTGATTTGCATGGTAAGGAGAATATTGTCGCGGGCAACCTGATCGAGAACATCGGGGGAACAGGCATTCTGCTTTGCGGCTATGGCCCAGGGACGAAGGACGTCAATGGGAAGAATCTCGTCAGCAACAATCACATTCATCATGTCGGACAGATCTATTCGCACTCGCCTGGCATCATGATCTGGCAAAGTGGCGAAAATCGCATCGCGAACAATCTCGTGCACCATACGCCTTACACGGGAATCATTATTTCTGGTTGCATGACCGATTTCTTCCGACGCCAGGGCGCGAACTCAGCAGGACGATCAGACGGCATGAGGTTGCTCGCTTGCCCAAACAACCGCAACTGGAAGATGTGCGACCCTATCTTCACACGCACGATAACGTCATCGAATCCAACGAGATCCATCATGCGATGGAAATGCTTGGTGACGGTAACGGCATCTACATCCGCGGGGCGGGGGCGGGCAACATTATCCGCCGCAACTACATTCATCACCTCATCGCGCCCATGATCATGCAGGCGGCAATTCGTACTGACGGCGGCCAGATGGATACAACCATCGCCGAGAACGTGATCTACAAGTGCACGTCGCAGGGGATCATTTTGAAGCTGAACAATCGCTGCGAGAACAACATCGTCGCAGACATTATCGCACCACCTCGCGGGTATTACCTCTCGCTACGCGAAGGGCCAATGAACGAAGCGGTGATCAAACGCAACATTTTTTACTCCGCGGGCAAAGATGCGACGTTCATTGATGAGTTGCCGCCCGGCAATCGCAGGCAGTCCGAAGATCGCCGCGGGCGTGTATTGGCCCGCGCGAAGGATGCCGCGACGGACGAGAACATCTATTACAACGCCACCAATCCTGAGCTGGGTGAGATGATGTTGAAGAAGCAGCAGCGCGACGGCGTCGACATGCACAGCTTGGCCGTGGACCCGAAGTTCATTGCTCCCGCAAATGGGGACTTTCGCTTGGAGCCCGATTCTCCGGCACTGAAACTCGGATTCGTGCCCATCGATTTATCCGCGATTGGACTCGTCCGTGAGAACTAGGAGCGACTGCGTGATCAGAATCCCTACCTTTCGAGCCCTCGTGGCGTTGAGCAGCCTTCTTATTTGGTGCTCCTCAATGTCAATTGCTCAGGAAGCAGTGCAGGCGTCGACAGGTGTCGGTGTGTCGCAACGTGAGTATCCCGCGTTCACGTGGGATCGCATCCCTTTGTACATGCACATTCGAAAAGCCAAAGCGTATACAGAGGAAGAAATTGCATTTTTGGCCAAATTCCCGTTGATCACTTTCGAGAAATCCAACGGCCATCAGGATCACGGCTCGGTCGAAGAGGGAACATTGATCGCGGCTCGGGCAAGACCGGTTGACGATCGCGGGCTTTCTTCAGAGGCATGGCTACACGACCGCCGCGATTGGCAAATGGCACCTTGGATACAGCAAGGATTGGAACAAGCTACCGATCACCGGGCCGCTGGAACTGGGCTTTGACTACCATTTCGGCGTGCCTTCCAATCACAACGATTCGACGCGAGCTTTCATCGAGAATCACGATTTGGTAGGCCGCTCGCCTGGCGAGGAATTTCGCATTGTCCCAGGACGTGACTTCCCAGAAGGCCTTGCGGAGCCACGTGTTGAGGACCAGGTGGACACCATGCTGACCAATAAGGCGGTGGATTTTATTCGCCAGAATGCAGCCAAGCCCTTCTTTCTCTACTTCACTCCGTGCGCGCCACACACTCACGTGACCCCGAAGGCCGAATTCCGTGGCGCCAGTGACGCGGGGCTCTTCGGTGATCATATCCAAGAGCTGGATTCTCACGTCGGCGTCCTGCTCAAGACGCTAGACGAACTCGATCTGACGGATAGCACGCTTGTCGTCTTTACGAGCGACAATGGTTCCACTCCCAAAGACTTCAAGGGTACGCAGAACGTCCAATTGAACCTGGCCGACGACTCGGGGGAGATTCGTGAGAGATTCAAGACGGCCAAGGAAGATGCGAAAAAGCTGGGCCATGTCACGAACGGACCGTGGCGAGACGGCAAGGGACATCCCTACGAGGGTGGGCATCGAGTTCCTTTTATCGCCCGATTGCCAGGAAAAATCGATCCGGGAACCACATCCGACTACACGGTTAACATGACGGACCTGTTCGCCACGCTTGCCGACCTTGTGGGCCACGAACTGCCGCGAGATGCGGCTGAGGACTCGATCAGCCTCTACCCCGTTTTGCTTGGCCAGGAACCCCAAGATGCTCGCCGTGGACCGGTGTTCATTCTGGGTGACGGACAGGACAGCTCGATCGCGGTGTGTGCTGGACGCTGGAAGTTAATCGTTAGGTATGACGCTGAGAGAAATGAATCCTACGAACTTTACGACCTGGATAAAGATCCTGGTGAACTCAACAATTTGTCCAAGCAACAGACGGATGTAACCCGTGAATTGGCGACTGCCCTCAACCAGGCTGAAGCACTTGGGCGCACCCGCAACTGAAAAGGACGACGGAAAACGGTCGTTTTCAACATTCGATGAATGAACTCCCAAGGAGTAGATATAGTGAACACCTCTTACACGGCGGTTCGAGCCCTGCTTTCCCTGCTTGTCTGTTTGATTTTTCCGCAGGCGACGAAAGGAGAATTCCTCCATCCGGGTATTTCCCACAGTCTGGTTGATATCGATTTTATCAAGTCGAAAATCGAGAGCGGCGAACAGCCTTGGTCGAAAGCTTGGGAGGCTGTCAGAAACTCTCGCCACGCCGCCCTCGACTGGCAACCGACTCCCTTTGCCCAGGTCGAGCGTGGTGCCTACAACAATCCGGATATCGGTTCATCTGAATTTAGCGACGACGCCCGGGCAGCCTACATCCATGCTTTATGTTGGACGTTGACCGGGAATACGGCCCATGCCAGAAAATCCTCAGAGATACTTGATGCGTGGTCGAGCACATTGCAATCGATTTCCAACCACGATGCGCGGCTGTTGGTTGGGATGGAGGGCTACGAATTCTGTAACGCATCGGAATTGCTGAAGCACACGTGGGATGGGTGGCCACCATCCAAACAGACGCAGTTCGAGAATATGCTGCGTGAGACCTTTTACCCGATCATCAAAGACTATTACCCTTCTGCAAACGGCAACTGGGATGCGTCAATGATACAGACCATGCTGGCCATGGGAGTCTATCTCGACGATCAAGCCATGTTCGATCGTGGTGTGGACTACTATCTCAACGGCGAAGGCAACGGTGCGGTGCGCAATTACTTCAAGCCCTCGGGGCAGTGTCAGGAGAGCGGGCGTGATCAGGGGCATACGCAGATGGGACTCGACTTTCTCGCCTGTGCCTGTGAGATCGCGTGGAATCAGGGGGTCGATCTCTACGGCGCCTACGGCAATCGATTGCTAAAAGGATTCGAGTACACCGCGAAATACAACCTTGGCTGTGACGTCCCGTACCAGGCCTACCGAAGCGTTGATGGCCGCTATCACTATAAGTCCATTTCCGATAAGAGCCGTGGTCGTTTGCGTCCCATGTATGAAAAGGTGCTCAACCACTACGTGAACCGCGAGCGGCTTGAGGCAGAGTTTACTCGGCAAGCAGCGGAGAGACTGCGCGAGGGGGCGGACACTCTTCGATCACGTGGTCAACGATCGACGCAACGAAGTTCCGCCGCACTCGACACGCTCATGTTCTACCGAGCCAACACGAGCCTGCTATCGAACAACGAATGAAACCGAACTCGATTCCCATCCCCAATGGCTGCTTCCCACCGTTACAGCGAGTGCCTTCCCCAAAGACCTATGAACCACGTTGTCCGCCCGACTAGCGCTGTCCCCTCAGGCCAGTGGACGGGTTGGTTTCAGCCCGAATGTAACATCAATGATTAAGAACCCAGCGTTTGATTTGTGTGATGGGGGATTCCGCAGGTGGCCACCTCGCGCAGATGCTGCTTCTTGCAAAGCCTGAGCAACTGCCGGGAGACGAGAAGCTAGCGTCGACTTCTTACAAGATGATGGCAGGCGTTTCGTGGTATGGGCCATGTGACTTTGAGGAAATAGACCTGTTCAACCACGACGACCGAGCCGACTTTCGAGATCGATTTGCCGATCGCATACTCGGTTCGGATGCCGGCCCGAAGGACAAACTGGCTCGATACCAACAAGTGAGCCCTGTCAATTATCTGACGAAGGACAGTCCGCCTTTGCTAATGATCCAGGGCGACAAAGACACAACCATTCCGGTGAAGCACGCGTACTACATGAAGAAAAAGGCTAATGCCGTCGGCGCGCCGGTCGAAATCATGATCATAAATAACTCGGGCCATAACTTGCGCAGGGTCGAGGCGGACATCGATCCGTCCCGCGAAACGATCATCGAACGCACAGTGCAGTGTTTTGTAGACCAACTTTGAGAAACGCTTGACCGATTCCACAGATAACAATTCACAACGATCACCGAACGGGTGTAGACTCCATTCAGCAGGCGAGACAAACATTGAGAAGAGCATTCTTAGTTATTCTGGCACTTTTCTGTTTTCAGATGAGATGCGCGGCGGCCGCTGACCAACCCAATGTCATCATCGTCATGACAGACGATCAAGGTTATGGCGACCTTGGATGTCACGGGAATCCAATTCTCAAAACACCCAATCTCGATGCGCTGTATCGCGAATCGGTTCGCTTTACGGATTTCCATGTGAGCCCATTCTGCACGCCCACGCGTGCAGCACTGATGACGGGAAACTATCCGGGCTATACGGGAGCGTACCGAACCAGTTCGGGACGCACGATGATGCACCGGGACGAGAAGACCATTGCGAATCTCTTCGCCGATGCGGGCTACGCCACCGGGATGGTGGGAAAGTGGCATCTCGGCGACAACGCTCCGCACCGGCCCCAGGATCGGGGATTTCAGGATGTGGTCTGGCATCGCTGTGGCGGGATTGGGCAGGCATCGGACTACTGGGGCAACGATTACTTCGACGATACCTACGAGCGCGCGTCAGCCGACAACAAGCAGGGGACTTTTGAGAAGTTTGAAGGCTACTGCACGGACGTTTGGTTTCGGGAAGGAATGCGTTTCGTTGAAGAGAACCAGGACAAACCGTTCTTTCTCTACCTCGCGCCCAACGCCCCACACGGCCCGTACCGTGTGCCGGAGGAGTGGGCGAAGCCATACGTCGGCAACAAGGACGTGGCCAATGCCAACTTCTATGGGATGATCGCCAATATCGATCACAACATGGGGCTGCTGCGGGCACATTTGGCAGAACTCGGGCTGTCGGAGAAGACCATCCTGATCTTCATGACCGACAATGGGACGGCGGCCGGTGCGAAGTTCCAGGGACTGGATTCCGAACCCGTCGTGGGATTCAATGCAGGCATGCGCGGGAAAAAGTCGTCGATCTACGACGGCGGACATCGAGTTCCATTTTTCATCCACTGGCCGCAGGGTGGGCTGACCGGCGGCAGGGATGTCGACACGCTCGCGGCCCACATCGATGTCCTGCCGACGCTGGCAGATGTGTGCGACATCAGGGTGCCGGAGGATTACCAGCCGGACGGCGTTTCGTTGAAACCGTTGCTTGATGAGTCGCGATCACCGTGGGCGTCGAAATCATCACGTGATTCAGTTTCACGGCGGCGCAGGCGGGACGGCACTGCCTTCAAAGCCCTTCGAGCAAACGGTTGTGTTGACGGAGCGCTGGCGGCTGGTCAATTCCCATCAGCTGTATCTCTTCGACATTCAAGCCGATCCGGCACAGCGAAACGACGTGGCAGCTCAACACCCTGAAGTGGTGAAGCAGTTGCGGGCGATGTACGAGCCATTCTGGCAACACGTTTCACCTCGCATGACACCGATTCGCATCGATCTGGGCAATCCGGATCAGAATCCGACCGAGTTGTGTTCTCAGGATTGGTACATGCCTACCGGAAATCCACCATGGAATTTTGGTTCAATCAAGAAGTTGCCCAAGGTCACCGGGCCGTGGATGGTGCGACTTCAGCAGGCCGGCAGATACCGAATCACGCTTCGCCAGTTTCCAAGAGTGGCAGATAAACCCGTCGTTGCCTCGCGCGAAAATCGAGATCGCCGGTCTGACGATGGAGCAACCCGTGGAAGCAGGTAGCAAGGGCGTTGTCTTTGAAATCGAATTGCCATCCGGTCCCACGGAACTGATGACATATCTCTACGACAAGAACGGCAAGGCCGGTGGAGCCTATTTCACAGAGGTGGAAGCTCTGGATGGTAGTGGAACTCGGCAGAGTTCCCGCCAAAAGAATGGAATTCTGGCGCATCCCAACGCTGCAGCTAAGACGACAGCGACACCGCGCTATGACGGGAGTTGGGAATCACTGCAGAAGATGCCCGTGCCGGCGTGGTTTGATGACGGCAAGATCGGCATCTTTATTCACTGGGGACCATACAGTGCGATCGGCTATCGCAAGGGTGATAGGGGCTACGCTGAGCATGTGCCGAAGATACTTTATGAAGACTCTGAACACTATTATCGCTGGATGAAAGGGCGATGGGGGAAGGCACCGCCGGAGTTTGGATACAAGGATATTATTCACGAGTTCAAAGCGGAGCAGTGGAACCCGAACGAGTGGGCTGAACTCTTCAAGGAAGTCGGTGCCCGATACGTCGTGCTGACGGCAGAACATCACGACGGCTGGGCCAACTGGGATTCTGAACTGACGCCGTGGAATGCCGTCGACATGGGACCGAAGCGGGATCTCGTCGGCGAGCTTGGAGAAGCGGTCCGAAAGAGAGGCCTCAAGTTCGCGCCGTCGTACCATCGCGAACGGCACACCGGCTTTTTCGCGAAGGAAAAGTATGCCGTCCATAGCGAGCCCCGGCCCGACATCGCGGAAGAGATTCGGCGAGTCCCTGAAGCGGCTTCGCTTTACGGGCCGTTCAGCTACGACAAGGCCTTCGTCGATGACTACGTCGCAAGATGGAAGGAGATTCAAGCAAAGTACAGACCGGACTTCCTGTGGGTAGATGACTTCCCCATCTATACCCGTGACGGCAATCAGCTGCGTAGCGGAAAGATGAGACCGGAGATCAAATACTTTGACGATCAGGTTCGCCTGATGATCACCGACTTTATGAACGACGCAGCGGCCCGGGGCCAAGAGGTGTACTGCAACAACAAAGGCGCCAATCGCAATTGGCCCGACGGTGTTGGCTGCCTGGAGAAGGACAATCTCAGGCTTAATGTGATCGGCCCAAAGTGGCAGAGCTGCACGACGTTTGGTACTTCCTTCGGTTATCTGGAAGGCGATAAGTACAAAACCGTTGAAAGCGTCATCCATGAAATGATCGAGGTAGTGAGCCGCAACGGCAACTTTCTAATCAATATTGGCCCGAAAGCGGACGGCACACTCGTTCCTGAACAGGTCGAGCGTCTTCGCGCGATGGGAGACTGGCTAAAGATCAACGGCGACGCCATTTATGACACGCGTTACTGGAAGGTCAGTGGACAGGAAGATGAGCACCTCGCCTTCACCACGAAGGGAAAAACGCTTTACGCCATCAAGCTCGCAGAACCATCGGCTCCATTTGCTGTCGAGGCAACAGCAGGCTGGCATCCAGAGGACGTGAAATCCGTCCGATTGCTCGGAAGCGAGTCGCCGGTCGACTGGTCGATCGAACCGGACGGACTCCGCATTACACCGCCGAGTGATGCGGGCATCAGTCAGTTCGCATGGACATTTGAAATCGTCACCAACTCCGACCAGTACCAGCCGCACGCCATCGTTTCGGATTCCGATCAGGCGTTGAAAGAAACTCGCAAAGTCGATCTTGATGGAATCGCCAAATGACTGATCCAATTCTGATCCAGTTCCGAATAATCGAGATCGCTGGCGAGCTGTTGGAGAAGCTTCAGGCCTGGCATGCGACACTCCCGGAGAAGCCCAACCCTGAGTGCTTTTCGAAATACCGTGCGAAAAATGCTGGCCCACTGCCTCCAGAGGCCAAGCCGCTCTTTCAGTTTGATCCGTCTCGATAACATCGCTCTCTTCGAGATCCCAATTCGCCTGTAAACGACTGCCATGAGACTGTTTTTATCCGTTCCAGTTTTGGTGCTGTTCCTTCTGTCGACGATGACCTCGTTTGCAGCGGACGGGCCGCCCAATGTCGTTCTGATCTTTGCCGACGATCTCGGTTACGGCGATCTTGGATGTTACGGCGCCACGAAAGTGCAGACCCCAAATATTGACGCTCTGGCTGCGGCAGGACGGCGGTTCACGGATGCCCATTCCGTATCAGCGGTTTGTACGCCGTCGCGTTTTGCGTTGCTGACCGGCCAATATCCGGTCCGCGCAAACGATGGCCGAGGCGTTTGGGGACCTGCTCCGATTACTTCGGAGCTTATCGTCGATACCGACAAGACTACCATCGCAGATGTGTTCAAGAGCGCGGGCTACGACACGGGCGTGATTGGAAAATGGCACCTGGGATTCGGGGAGGGAACGAACAAGTGGCAGGAACCATTGCGTCCCGGGCCACAGGATCTTGGGTTTGATTACTACTTTGGTATGCCAGTCGTCAACAGTGCTCCGCCGTATGTTTATGTCGAAAACGATCGCGTCGTCGGTAGCGATCCTGATGACCCGCTCGTTCATCTAGGAAGAAATGCGAAGGGCACCACGCCGATTACTCCTATTCCCCCAGAAGCCGCGCAGCGCAGTCCGAATCAGTTTGGCGGAGCAAAGGAAGCTCACAAGCTGTTCAACGATTATCAGGTCGGAACAACGTTCGCGAAGAAGTCCGTCGAGTGGATAAGTGAGCACAAAGACAAACCGTTCTTTCTGTATTTGGCGACGACGAACATTCATCACCCGTTCACGCCGGCAAAGCGATTTCAGGGGACTAGCGGGTGTGGTCTTTACGGTGATTTCATCCATGAACTCGACTGGATCGTCGGCGAGGTGATGACTTGTCTTGAAGAGAACGGAGTTGCTGACAACACATTGGTGATCTTCACGAGTGACAACGGTGGCATGTTCAATTTCGGTGGTCAGGCTGCATTCAAGGCGGGACATCGGCAGAACGGTGACCTGCTTGGGTTTAAGTTCGGGGTCTGGGAAGGCGGTCACCGCGTGCCGATGATTGTCCGTTGGCCGGGCAAGGTGAAGGCGGGCACGACTTCAAACCAGTTGATTGGTAACGTCGACATGCTGGCGACATTTGCTGCGTTAACCAGGCAGAAACTCGGGAAGGCTCAGCAGGTGGACAGCGTCAACATGCTTCCGGCCCTCGTGGGCGAACCGGAACAGCAGATTCGCGACCATCTGGTTCTTGCTCCGCACAAGGGCACTCATCTATCGGTTCGCAAAGGAAAGTGGATGTATATTCCGGCCCAGGGGAGCGGCGGCTTCGGAGGAAGCAAGCCAGGCGATCACACATTCGCCGGACCAGCAGCGGCCACTTTCGTAGGCTCCGTCAACAGCGATATCGAAGACGGGAAGATCAAGAAGGATGCGCCGCCCGCTCAGCTCTACGATTTGGAAGCGGACGTGACCGAGACAAAGAATGTTCATGATGAACATCCTGAAGTTGTAAAGGAACTGAGTTCACTGCTCGTAGGCTATAGGCCGAAACCTGGTCCGAAGAAGCCAGTTGCGAAGACGAAGGGCAATCCGGCAAAGAAGACACCGGCGACTCCCAGCAACAGCGGTGCGTCGTTTGATTTTGAGTCCGGAACGCTGGCTCCGTGGAGAATCATCGAAGGGGAATTCGGGCACATTATCGGCAGCCGAGATCGTTTCTTTCACAACCAAGGTGAATACAACAAGCAGGGTGAACACTACCTGACGACATTGGAAGCATCCGCAGGCGCCGAAAAAGGAAGTGACCCTCAAACGGGCATCGTTGTCTCACCGCTATTCATTCCCGAACCTGGCAAGATGACGTTCCGTGTCGGCGGCGGCGACGGTCCGAACACGTATGTGGCTCTTTGTACTGCGGACGGAAAAGAAGTTCAGTTCGCTCGAGGCATCCGTGACCAGGTGATGCAGCAGTGCGAATGGGACCTTTCACCGTATGCCGGCAAAAAGATGTTTATCAAAATTGTCGACAACGCGACCGACGGTTGGGGTCACATCACAGCCGACGATTTTCAGTTCGATGCAAAGTTGCTCGACGAGTACCCGACTCTGGAAACCGGTAATGGGGTTCGGCAGGATTCCCAACCCAAAACCACAAAGCCGGCTGAGCCT
This sequence comes from Pirellulaceae bacterium, assembly GCA_963767665.1. Classification (GTDB taxonomy): domain Bacteria; phylum Planctomycetota; class Planctomycetia; order Pirellulales; family Pirellulaceae; genus Rubripirellula. Next base: position 52,237 of record CAVYFC010000005.1, on the reverse strand, counting down.
TCTGGCGAAGTCCGCTCCTCGAATACTGATAACTCGCAATTCCCCAAACCAAACTTCGTCATCATCTTCACCGACGACCAGGGCTACGGTGATCTAAGTTGCTACGGAGCAGATCACGTCAGCACACCGCATATCGATCAGATGGCCAAAGAAGGTTCGCGGCTCACCAGCTTTTACGTCGCGGCTCCGGTTTGTACTCCTTCTCGAGCAGGCCTGATGACAGGCTGCTATCCGAAGCGAGTCGGTATGGCGACAGGATCGAACTTTGGAGTGCTGCTGGCCGGTGATGCGAAGGGATTGAATCCCGAGGAAATTACGATTGCTGAGCTTCTCAAGTCGGCTGGCTACAAAACGGGAATGTTTGGCAAGTGGCACCTCGGAGATCAGCCCGAGTTTCTCCCAACGCGGCAGGGCTTCGACGAGTTCCTCGGACTGCCGTTCAGTCACGACATTCACTCGTTCCATCCACGGCAGGACAAATTCAACTTCCCACCATTGCCGCTGCTCGACGGCGAAACTGTGATTGAGATGGACCCGGATGCAGACTATCTCACCAAACGCATCACCGAACGAGCTGTATCGTTCATTGAGCAGAACAAAGACGTTCCTTTCTTCTTGTATGTACCGCATCCAATTCCTCATGCTCCGCTACACGTGTCTCCGCCGTTCATGGAAGGCGTCGCCGATGAAGTTGTTTCGAAACTAAAAAACGAAGATGGCAAGATCGACTATCGCACGCGTGACGAACTGTTCCGACAGGCGATTGCCGAGATCGACTGGTCGGTCGGAACCATTCTCGACACACTCAAAGCAAATGGATTGGACGAAAAGACTCTCGTCATTTTCACATCGGACAATGGTCCTCCGAAGAACAGCCTTCACGCCAGCCCCGGCCCGCTACGAGGTCACAAGGGAACGACATTCGAAGGCGGAATGCGGGAACCAACCGTTATCCGCTGGCCCGGAATGATTCCCGCGGGCTACGACAACAATGAATTGATGACGGCCATGGACCTGCTTCCGACGTTCGCCAAACTGGCCGGAGCCGACCTTCCTACGGATCGCGTTATCGACGGGAAAGACATCTGGCCGACACTTGTCGGCCAGTCCACAACACCGCACGAAGCATTCTTTTATCATCAAGGCAACACGCTCACGGCCGTCCGATCGGGCAAGTGGAAGCTCCACACCAACAAAGAACGACCGGCGCAACTCTACAATCTCAACGACGACATTGGCGAAATGAACAATGTCATCGAATCGCACCCTGAAGTTGTGAAACAGCTCAACAAACGCCTGCACGCGTTTGCAAAGGACATCGCTAACAACAGCCGACCGGCGGCATTCGTCGAGAATCCGCAACCGCTGTCAACGAGAGCAGGACATCATGAATTCAATCCATGACCCAGGAAGAGTAATTGGGTTAGGATCCAGCCACAGTCGAAGCAATTGCGATGGAACGGCAGAAGCGACATCCAAACCATGGGGCAAAGAAAGCACAGCCCCGACGGAAGAATCGGAAATGAACTACCAGTGCTTCACGTCTTGGTCCTCATCAAAGAAATAGAATCATTAGGTCTGCCCATGTCCAAAACCATTCTCGCCATCACCTTGGCTCTAGCAGCCTTCTGCCCGTTCAACATTGCTGAAGGTGCGGAAGAGTCTTCCAATTTCATCGTGTTCCTGACGGACGATCAGGGCTGGGGCGATCTTGGCTGTTACGGCCACCCGATCATCAAGTCGCCGAACCTGGATAAGTTTGCCAGCGAAGGGTTGCGACTCACCCAGTGCTATGCGGCATGTTCGGTGTGTTCGCCATCACGGTCGGCAATCCTGACTGGGCGAACTCCCTATCGCAACGGTGTCTGGCGGTGGATTCCGGGCGGCAGCATTTACCACCTGCGCGACAGCGAGATCACGATCGCGTCGCTGTTGAAGAAGAGAGGCTACGAAACCTGCCATGCCGGAAAGTGGCACCTCAATGGGAAGTTCAATTCTGACGATCAGCCGCAGCCGGATGATCACGGCTACGACCACTGGCTGGCCACGCAGAACAACGCTGCGCCCAACCACATGAACCCGACCAACTACGTACGAAATCGTGAAGAAGTTGGCCGGATGGAAGGCCCCAGCGCGGTGATCGCGGCCAGCGAGGCGATTAATTGGCTGAAGGGTCGGAAAGATTCGGAGACGCCATTCTTCATCACCGTCTGGACTCATGAACCACACATGCCCATCGAATCCGCTCCCCAATACATGAAGCACTACGCGGGTATTGTGGACGAGGGAATTCGTCAACACCATGGCAACATCACGCAGCTTGATGACGCCTTCGGTAAGCTGATGGCCGCAGTTGACGAGATGGGATATCGTGACAACACGTTTGTCTTCTTCACCTCGGATAATGGTCCCGAAGGGAATGGAACGAAAGGCCGAACTCGTGGATCGACGGGCGGATTACGCGGCCGAAAGCGGGCGACTCACGAAGGCGGTATTCGAGTCCCAGGCATCGTCCGTTGGCCCGGAAAGATCAAAGCCGGCAGCGTTAGCGAAACGCCTGTCATCGGATCAGACATCTTTCCGACGATCTGCGATGTGCTTGACATTCCACTTCCGGATGACCGCATGATTGACGGTACCAGTCTCCTTCCGTTGTTCAGTGGAAACGCAATTCACCGTGAACAACCTTTGTACTGGCGGAATCATCTGGCGCCGACCGAGTACCGAGTCGGCATGCGCATTGGTGACTGGAAGATTGTTGGATCCGACAACCTCACATCGTTCGAGCTCTATAACATGAAAGAGGACTGGCAGGAAACGACCGACGTTGCGGACGAGTTTCCTGACAAGTTCGCCGAAATGCGAGAAACTCTGATCAAGCATGACGCGGCTGTGCTGGCTGAAGGGCCTGACTGGTGGAAGCTCGATGCTCAAAGTAGACGTGCTCAGCGAAAGTCGGCCGAGCCTCCTCTTGGCGAAGATTCGACAGGCGATTTCGATGTTGTTCTTGGAACAAGCATGACTACGACGGACTTTGGCTACCTCCTGTCTCCGGAAAGTGAAGGACTCGCGTTTCAGAAGCTGGAACGTCCGATCACGGATCTCGCGACCATTCGATTGAAGTACCGAAGTGTTCAGACGAATGGAGTGACGCGCAACGGCTTCCTGGTCCTTGCGTCGACACCAACCAATGGAGCGAGCTTCAAGATCGGTACCGCCATCGGCATGAACCAGCATGTCGCATTCGCGGGCGGTTGGGGCAACGTCGGCAATGCTGGCTCCCAAAGAGCGACCTTCGCGCCGGACGACACTTTTGAGATAGCTGTTTCGCTGGATCTTTCAAAGGGAACAGGCTCTGCGGAGATCAATGGGACGACCTTGAGCTTCTCGCTACCGCCCGAGTTGAAATCGATCGAGTACGTTGGCTTCTACGCCAAGGACACCTCGACCGAATTCTCAGTTCCCGTCATCGAGTGACGCGACGCACCGCAGCGCATCCATCATGAAAAGCCCTATCACTTTCGTTGCAACGCTCTTGATGGCGGTATCCGCGCTGGCGGACGAAACCGTGCTGCCAACCGTAAATGTAACGCACCGGCCGGTCGAAGGCATCGGAGCGGAAGCTGGCGTCATGCGCCGAGATCCGAGCGACATCATCAAAGTGGACGACCTCTATTACGTGTGGTACTCCAAAGGGATGATATCTCCGGGATACGATGCGACCATCTGGTATGCGACCTCCAAAGACGGGTACACCTGGACCGAGAAAGGCATGGCGCTCTCGAAAGGTGAGCCGGGTAGTTGGGACGGCGCGAGCGTCTTTACGCCCAATATTCTCGTTGCCAAAGGACGCTACCTGCTGTTCTACACGGGGACATCGCGAGAATATGGCAAGGGTTTCAACCCCGACTCAAAAATTGGGATTGCAGTTTCTGATTCGCCCGACGGCCCCTGGGAGAGACTCCCCACAAATCCCGTGCTCAAGAACAGCGACGATCCAAATGATTTTGATAGTCATTTGGTCGATGATGCTTGTCTGATAACGCGGGAAGGAAAATTCTGGCTTTACTACAAGGGTCGGCAGTTGGGCAAGAGCCCAGGCCAAACGCAAATGGGTCTGGCAATCGCCGATCGTCCGGAAGGACCTTATGTAAGACATGAAGCCAATCCGGTCATTCCTGGAAACCACGAAGTCTTGGTTTGGCCGCAGGGAAACGGTGTCGCGGCAATGATCGGCACGACGGGACCAAAGCAGATTATCAATTCGATACTCGATGCCGACGATGGAGTCCACTTTTCCAAGACTCACCGAGTGGTCGATGGACCGTGGGCAGGCGGTGCGTATCGCCCGGAAGCTTTCACTCAAAGCGGCGATGGCCGGCTTCCTGAATGGGGAGTTGAAATTGGAAGAGCGAAAGGCAACGGAGATCGATTGCCATTCATTCAGCGATTTGACACAGCGGTGGAGAACTGAGATGAACCCGATGCGATCCGAAGCAGTCGCCGGACTGATCGTAGCAGCTTTGTATTTCGTGACCGCGTCGTTTGTTGCTGGGTCGGCTGCGGCAGGCGACGGGTTCGCCGACGATTTGGGTTTTATGAAGAAGCACACGCAGATCGTGCTCCTGAAGGACGGTGATGCAGCGGTGGCGGTGGCTCCCGCGTACCAAGGACGCGTGATGACCAGCACATTTGACGTCAAGTCCGGCCCCAGCTTCGGATGGATCAATCGCCCGGCCATCGAGAGGGGGTTGCTTTCGGACAAAGAGGAGAACGGCAAGCTTGAAGAACACATCGATATCTTCGGCGGTGAAGAAAGATTCTGGCTCGGACCCGAGGGTGGGCAATATGCGCTGTTTTTCAAACCTGGATCAAAATTCGAGTTCTCTCAGTGGGCCACCCCGCCGGCTAAAGACCAGGAAGTAGAGTTCGACCATACCTTTGATCGTCCACTTCCGCTTCGAGGCGAAGTCGCACTGCCACATCGTGGCCGCGTGGCGTTTCAGAAAGTCCGACCACGTGTCGGGATGGTCGCTGGGATCCGGACCAAGGCCGGCCTCGACAAGGATGTTCTTGACGGTTTGCCGAGAGATACGATGGCCAAGTCGCCGCATGGCTTGGACAATCTTCGTGTATCCCCAGCCGGTCTCTTTCCGAATACGAATGGTCGTATCGGCGATGCTCTCATCGGTCCGCGGCCGGCCGGTCTTCTTCTCTGTCTCGGACTTCGGCCTTTTTGTTGGCCCGTCCTCCATCGTTCGGATCCAGCGACGGAAGGTCGAGTAGCCAACGATCGAGATTAATTCTTTGATCCGTGGGCCAAGCTTCTTGCCGTGGCGGACCAGCCGGCGCCGTTCCTGATTGTTCAGCGTGATCCGATCAGGTAACTTACTCCGCAGGATTGCATTCTCCGCTTTCAAGTACGTTATTTGCTGAGCCAATTCCTGCCGGGTGAGCGACGCGAGCAGTGTCAAAAGCGGGTGAACGATCGCGGCCATCTGTGCTGCTGATTCCTTGCAATTCCCGTGATAATCGGGGTGGCATCATTTTTTACCCCGCTGAAACGACGAGCGTACGGACCGATTCGCCCACCGCAATGGCCGTGGGCTTGAACGGTGCCGGGCTAGTCCGATTGTCGTTGCGTCGATCAAAGTAACCGGTACAAATTGCCAGCGTCTCGACCGCTTTTCGAGACATTCTCTCCACCTGTTAACCACTCGCAGAATTGCGAGAAACAGCAGCGTTGGTTAACAGCAATGCAACGAAGGCTTTCGCATTTGATTCGCTGCGGCACCCATCGAAAAAGACGGGAAACGCATCAGAACATCCATTCCAGGCAGAGAAAGCCCGCAAAATCCGCTGACTCTCTCCGAATTGGTTTTGTACAGGGAGGCGTTTCCTGGCTTGACCACTTCAAGGCACCTTGGACAGACAAAGACCCAGGTTCCGTCCTTCTCTGTGCGAACGCGATAGAGAACGTCGTTCGTCTGCTCGCAGCGACTACACGGTTTCGTGCGAACACGCTTGATCTTGACCATCGGTTTGCGCTAGCCTCGCTGTGATTTGGCTCGGAAGCGGCGAGTTTGAGTGCCGGTTTCGGTTTGCGAGAATTTGGCCTCGTGTTTGGTCACTCGGCCCTGAGTGCCGCCGTCGCCACATTTTGAACGAACTCGCCTTCATCTCTCGACGCATCAGCTTGATGACTTCCCCAGGGGGTAGTCCAAACTGCTGGCGGATCGCGTCAAAGCTGGTTCGATCCTCCCAAGCCATCATGATGATGCGGTCGATGTCTCCTCGACTCAATTCCTGTTTTCGGTCAGTCACTTCAATCTTCCTCGCCATCGCAAGCTGTCTCGGTTCCACCCGACCAATGCATCGGTGTCGCCAGCGAGTAGTTGTTCGGCCATGGCAATGCACTCCCGCAACTGCTTATCGCCCAGTTGTTTGTAGGCGGTCAGTCGCCGGTCCAGATGGTTGTACCAGCAGTCGCCGAATAGACGATCCAGGATGATCCGCATGAAGCAGTGGTCCTCGATCACGACCCAACCGCGCCGGCGGGCCTCTGCGGGAAGCTCGACGCGGGTCAGTTCGAGATAGCGATCCTGCAGTTCGTAACGGTGTAATTCAGCCAACTCTTCTTCGACGGACATGCCATAGGATTGGTGACCGTCAATTCCCCGGAACGAGACTTGCTAGCCAGCCCTCTACACTCCTCTGGACACAAACCTGGAGGTAAGTGGGATGAAACGGCGGATGATTCATTTGGCTGCGATGGTGGGCCTCGTCGGACTCGGGATGGCGGCATGGATGATGACAGCCCGAGCCGGATACGAATCGGCGGAATACAAGGTGATCGAACCTGACGGAAACATCGAGATTCGCGAGTATCCGGATCTGATGCTCGTGGCGACGGATTCGAAGATGGACTCCCAGGGACGTGACGGCAGCTTCATGCGTTTGTTTCGTTACATCAGCGGAGCCAATGAAGGCGAGCAAAAGATCGCCATGACGACGCCGGTGTTCATGGAAGGTGACGTCGGAAAATCGGACGTCTCGATGGGGTTTGTGATGCCCAAGGAAGTTGCCGCGAAAGGCGTGCCCGAACCGAAGGGTGACGGTGTGAAGATCCGCAAACGCGAAGGTGGTCGTTTCGCCGTGATTCGTTTCTCTGGCCAACTCGACTCGCGAGTAGCCAAAGAGCAAGAAGCGAAACTTCGCGAGTGGATGAAGTCGCGCGGACTCGAAGGTGGCTCGAAAGCGGAATCGGCCGGCTACGATCCGCCTTTCACTCCGGGGCCACTGCGCCGTAACGAAGTTTTGATTCGGCTGAGCGACAATGCAAACACGGAAGCTGAATCATGAGCGAATCGACTGGCACAAATTGGCAAGTCGAAGTCTTCTATGACGGCGAATGTCCGCTTTGCCTGCGAGAAATCAAGATGCTTCGCTGGATGGATCGTAGGAAAAACATCCGGTTCACGGACATCGCCGATTCTGCCTTTCGTCCATCGGACTATGGCAAGACGATGCAGGAGTTTATGGATGAGATACAAGGAAGACTGTCGGATGGATCTTGGATCATTGGCGTCGAAGTTTTTCGCCGTTTGTATGGGGCAGTCGGACTTGGTCCGCTCGTAGCACTCACTCGACTGCCGGGCGTTTCACACGTGCTGGACCTTGGCTATCGAGTTTTCGCGAAGAACCGACTCCGCTTCACAGGGCGATGCAACGCGGGAGTCTGCAAAGTCAACTGACTTTTCACGGTTCCTCCTGACAAAGGGTAGGTCATGCTGTGCATGACACACAACTTCCAACCATTCGATGTCTTGCACAGCATGACCTACCACGTTTTCATCAACCCTCGATGGAGACCACCAGCGATGTTTGGAAAGAGCAAAGACAAACTGCAAGCCAAGTACAACAAGCTCATGCAGGAATCGTACGACCTTTCGATCGTGAATCGAAAGAAGAGCGACCAAAAGCGAGCCGAGGCCGAAGAGATTGGTCGACAACTCGATGAGTTGGAAAAGCAAGCTTAGGTGCACAGCGAGGCAAAAGCGGTAAGCTGCCATTCACGATTGGGATTCAACGATGACATACGCCCGTGCTCGTCTGCTGCTTGGCATGTTCGGTGTTGGCCCCAATCGCGTGGCATGCCGCGCGGATCACATTGTTCGTTTCCTGGGCTTGCATGGGCATGCTTGTCCGAGCGGTTCACTGCAATGTCGGCCGACCCGAGTTGTGGGTGATGTTGCCGACCGATTGAGTCCGGCGTGCGTCGCGAAGGCGTCCGCGCTTACTCTTGCCAATAATGCGGATGGTCCAAAGCCTTCGAGCACCGAATTTTTCCTTCGTATTGCTCGATTGCCCCAGGCGCCAACTTATGCACCATCCAGGCGTCGGCGTTCTTGGGGAGAATTGGGTAGGGAGCCTGGAAGCCACGAACACCAGCTGGGACAAATCCGAATCTTGAGTAGTAGTCCGGGTAGCCAAGGACGAAGACCAGTTCCACTCCAGCTTTTTGAAGGTATGCGAAGCCATCTTTGACCAGTCGACTGCCGATGCCTTTACCGTGCTGATCAAGAGTGACCGCTAATGGGGCAAGGATCTGAGCAGGGACTTTGCCGTTTGGTTCCAGCGATACAGACGTGAAGAGCACGTGGCCGACGAGATCGTCTTCCAATTCCGCGACAAGCGAGAAGATCGGTTTGCCGGTAGGATCAACAAGCATCTCCTCGACAAGGCGTGCGATCACTGGTCCCTCGTCGTCGCCAAACGCACTGCGATGGACGGTGAGGATCGCGTCGCGATCATGATCTCTTGAGACTCGTATGTGAACGGCATTCGAATTCATGACTTATGCTCAGAAACAAGTTAGCCACGCTATATTCCAATGGCACGGGAGGTTCAAATTCTACGCGTTTGACCAGAACTCATGGGTGACCTACGAAGCTTGCAATTCGAGACTCTTGGTGCGGCAGTCGACGATGCTCGCGAGTTATTGGCTTCTGGCTACGTCCGTCAAGGGAACTGGTCGCTCGGACAGATCTGTCGGCATTTGACCCTGGTTCAGGATCCAAGTATCGATGGCTAGACATCGAATGATCGCGTCTCTAGCCGAAAGACTAAAGCCTAACCGCCGACTGGGTTTCTTGGTTCTGACGAAGCATAATCCCTCGGGCGTCATTTTGAGCGAGTAAATGCGACAGCCGAAAACTGAGTTCAAAACAAATGACCCCAGAAGAGTTTGACGCTGCAGACCCGCTTCTCGATTCAATTGCGGAGCAACTCGGCGAGTGGATGGAGTCCGATGCCTCCGCGGAAGTACGAGAGGCCCTCGCTCAACTGAGCAAGCAACTGAATGGGTTGTCGGTATCTCTTGACTGAAGTGGTGATCTCATCGGATCGTCTCCTCGCTTGCTTCGCGAACCAATTCGATCAACCGATCACGATGATCATGGTCAAGATGAACGAGCGAGTTCGGGCGAGTTTCGAGCAAGAGAGTGGTAGAGACCTCGGACGATCATCACCGCGAGATTCGCTTCCACGCCGTGTGCCGCTGGGTCCAGTTCGGTTGTGTGGCAGTTTGTCGGACCAGCCCTTCCCTCAAACTAGGGTTGGGATCGGCCGTCGGCTCGAGATCTAGAATTGCCTGTTGGATGTCAGGGGCGAGTCGATTACATCGCGACAAACTTGCCCGCTTCACCAGCCCGGAATTAGAAAAGGAGTTCGGACGATTGGTTGCTCCGGGGCGCTTGCCTGCTGGCAATAGAAACAAAGCGTATGTCGAATTAGAACCACTCCGCACCATCGTTCGCGATCGTGTGAGGGTGGACAACCCATGCGCCGAGTTCTTTCGATATCGTAAGACCTCTACGCCAACCCCAAAGAGCTCGGTCATTGCCTCCTTGGAATCGACTCCGTACCTGTACACGTGGACAGAACACAGGTCGGCGGTCAGGCGTTGCTTTTTGACTTCGGTGTGCGAAACCTCCGCGCCGAACGGCAATTTCTCCGAGCTAGCGGTTGGTCCAACGAATGTTGCAAGCTTAAGGAACTCTACGATCCGTATCGCCACTGGTCACTGTGCGACGACGGTGCTGGCACGGTATCTCATTGCGGTTCCGATCGCGCGGCAAGCTACAAAGCCTCTCGTTTCGACCGCAAAGCCGAGGGTAAATCATGAGGTTGGCTATTGCAACGCAGCCCACTTTGCAGAAACAGGGCAAGCCGCCGATGATGTTGATGACTTTTCGACTTGCGAGCTAGAACCACTTTGAACGGTTGTGTGGCAGCTTGGCAATGTGTCGAGGTTGCTTGAGCGGCGTAGACCACTTTGGCCGTCGTTTGCGCGCCCGCGGCTCCCAGCGTCCAGGACGATCGCCGACGCGGTGATAAGCAATGGTCCTGAGCATCGCATCAATCAGCCTCGCGCGATTCTCTGGTCGGGCAGCTTCAATCTTCGGAGCGAAGGCAGTCAAAGCTTGCTTGGCTCCTTTGAAACTTATCTTGCGCGGCTCAATGTCGTTCTCGTGGGCAGCAACGGCCATCACCGTGCGAAGTAAGTTGTAAGCCAGCAGGTGAGTCCAGATTTCTTTGTGAACCATCTCCGGCGTCTTGCAACGGAGGATGTCCATTTGCATGACAGACTTGATCGAACGTATATCGGTTTCTCCACTCCACCGCCGCTCATACAAATCGCCAATCTGCTCGCCATCGATCGACACATCGAGAATCGTGGTAACAACATCGAACTGCTTCGCGCGATTGTTCTTGTCGCGCGCATCAACGGCCACGCGCCGCATCGTTAACTGTTTTGGGTAGCTCCGATACTTCGCCTTGGTCATTCTGAGCGGCTTGCGGGAACGCTGCCAAACGAGGATGTCGCCTTCGGGCGTGATTTCCTTTGTCCAGCTATCCGCGCGCTCGTGCTGAACGCGAGCAACGATATCGATCCCAAGCTGGCGCAGTTCGCAAGCGATGAAGTAATTGTCGAATAAGGCATCGGCAATAACCACATCGCCAGCTTTGAGGGTATCGTACATTTGTCGGAAGAGAGTTGTTTCGCCCGTACCTTTGCCACTGTATGAGGCGATGGCCAAATTGTGACAAGCGCCGGTAGCGAGCGACAGCAGCACACCAATCCGGGCCAGTGGAAAGCCCAGCCCCGGCTTTTGTTTTGGTGGCTGTGGGTACATCGATTGATTCAGTGGCGTGTCCGGCATCGAAACCGTGGAGCCATCGAAGATAAACACGGACCGGCCATTCCACTTCCATTGCTCGGCAATGCACGCTTGTAACTCTTGGGCAGTTCGCGTTGCCAACGTGGACAGAACATTTGTGAGGATCCGACTTCGCGCGTTGCAATAGCTGGTAGTATTCGGCGAGCAGACTGGATCGCCATTGGCAGCACGATGTGCGATGATTCGCGACACGGCATCGCGGCAGCTGTGGTCTTCGCTGAGTACCTGACTGAGAAAACCCCAAATGGTTGTAACTGGGTTGAACACTCGGTCCCGATACTTGACGCCATGCTCGTTGAGGACGTCCAGAATGTTTGCTTCGGTTAACATGTCTGCAAATGGAAGTCCCTGATTGGCGCAAAGCGGCGCGCACCGCATCCAATCCTGTCATCGGAATCGCCTTCAGATAGGCAGCGATTCCAGCCGCCTGGGTAGAATGCGATACAGACGGGTCCCGTTCTTAGGCGGAAACGCCCGGGTGTATTTGCATGCCTCGAAGCCGATGCTTCGTGGCGACCAACAGTGATTGCAATACTTGCGCGGACATTGACACGTATGGTCACTTGCCTTTAAGAAACCGCGTGATCGAACGAAAGATCCTTAAGCTTGCGACATTCGCTGGTCCAACCTCCGCGCCGAATAGAAACAAAATCCGAATGCTCTACGGATGTGATTTCGCCATTAATTTGGCTGACTACTTCTATGAATCCGGTCAGCACGCCGTCAGATTTCGTCTATTTCAGAATCCTCGAGCTCTTTGTAAAGCCAGGCCCGAATATATCTCCACCGTCGTTCTACGGACGACTTTGAAATTCCTAGTTCCTCTGCGATCTCATCCATCGTCATTCCGGCAAAGAAACGCAGTAGCACAATTCGTGCTTTGTCTGGATCGATCGACTCCAGCTTCTTGAGGGCTTCGTCCAAGGCGAGCAAGTTTTCGACTGGGGCCTGGATTGGTATATCGTTGGCTTCCAACTCCCTGCGGTCCCGATCCCCGCCTCGTTTTGCCGCGGCACGTCGCCGGGCTTGATCAACCAGGATCTCTCGCATCGCCTGTGCAGCGGCTCCAAAGAAGTGTCGGCTTCCGTCCCAACCCGGATCCCGACTCCCAACCAGCTTGGCGTAGGCCTCATGCACCAAAGCTGTGGCCTGAAGCGTCTGTCCTGGCGGTTGACGACTGAGCAGTGATCGACCCAGGTTTCTCAGTTCGTTGTACAGCAGGGGCATCAAGTCGGCTGCAGCCCGACGGTCCCCCGTTCTGGCTGCATCGAGAGTCCTGGTAAGGTTTTCGTGGTCAGTCATCGCCGGCCCGAGACGAAGGCGCATTCCGTTTGTGACAAGCAAGTCGTGTTGGTTGGAAATGGATAGGGAAAAGATTTTTCAAGATTTCTTGAAGGGTTATGAGGTCGGATTCCGGATTTGTTTATGAGGCCTAATCGGCTCGCCATTGCCTACCCCGCAACCGTTGTATGAGCGTCGATCTTCCTTTACTCACTGAAGCTCGGAAGCCACGGAGCGCAGCAAGAAGCGACTTGGCCAAACATTGGAGTGGCTGGCAGACCTTGGCAAACGCGGTTGGTTTTGTCGCCGCGGTTCTCATCACATCCGTTTCGATCGTCATCCTAGCATGGGTTTTCCGCCAGTCGGTTTTGTCCATGAATTCGAGAATCCAACAATTCGAACAATGGAGCCAAGCCAACCGGCCCGAGCCTGGCGGGCAAATAGTGCGAATCAACCGTTAGGAAATCGCTGGTAAATCCAGGTGCCACGAGCACGTAACAATCCAGAGTATTAGCATAGGCAGAAACTCTAACAGGTAGTACCCGGCCAGGGATCTGCCACACCCCAAATGTGAAAGAGTAGATGGCCGACCGTCAACTGAGTGAAGAAGAGATTTTCGAGATAGCGGTTGAGATTTCATCGCACGAAGCACGACAGGCATATCTTGAGCAGGCCTGCGGGGACGACGACGATCTAAAGGCGCGGCTGCGCACGCTGTTGAGAGTCGACAGCATTCAGGAGCCGGACGAAACCAGTCTACGCGTAGCTGATTCGTCTGGTGCTTTCCCCACATCGATCGGTCCTTACAAGCTGTTGCAGAAGCTTGGAGAAGGCGGTATGGGGATCGTCTACATGGCCGAGCAAAAGACGCCGTTGGTGCGTCGCGTCGCCTTGAAGGTCATCAAGCCGGGCATGGACTCGCGGCAGGTGATTGCACGCTTCGAGGCAGAGCGACAGGCTCTGGCGATGATGGATCATCCCAATATCGCAAAGGTCCTTGATGCGGGTCAAACTGACTCCGGACAGCCGTATTTTGTCATGGAACTCGTCAATGGAGTTCCAATCACCAAATTCTGCGACGAGCAGCACCTGACGCCGAAGGAACGGATGGAACTGTTCGTCCCAGTCTGTCAGGGCGTCCAACACGCACATCAAAAAGGGGTGATTCACCGGGACCTGAAGCCCGGCAACATCCTCGTCGCGTTGTACGATTCCAAACCGATTCCCAAGATCATTGACTTTGGCGTCGCCAAGGCAACGAGCCAGTCGCTGACCGAAAAGACCATGTTCACCCAGCTTGGACAGGTGATCGGTACGCTCGAGTACATGAGTCCGGAGCAGTCGCAGCGCAACCAACTGGATATCGATACTCGGACCGACATCTACTCGCTTGGTGTCGTCCTTTACGAGCTACTGACGGGCGAGTTGCCCTTGGATCGCCAGCGTCTGCGGACGGCAGGCTACGAAGAAATCATGCGGATCATCCGCGAGGAAGAACCTGCGAAACCCAGCACGCGTGTCAGCAGCAGTGCCGCCCTGCCTTCCATCGCGGCGAATCGCCGGGTCGAACCGAAAAGGCTGGCCTCGCTGGTACGCGGTGAGCTGGATTGGATTGTGATGAAGGCGTTGGAAAAGGATCGCGGTCGCCGCTACGAGACGGCCAACGCTTTTGCCGTCGACCTTCAGCGCTATCTGATCGAAGAACCAGTCGAAGCCGGCCCTCCCTCGGGCGGCTACCGGCTAAGAAAATTCGCTCGGAAATATCGAAAGCAAATGGTTGCGGCTGCAGCCTTCGCGGCGCTCCTGCTAGTCGCGACGGCGATCAGCACTTGGCAGGCGATTCGTTTGGAACGAGCCAAACGCTTGGCGGTCGCCGAGCGTCAAGCCGCCGTCGAGGCGCGCGACGCCGAAGCCCAGGCGCGTCTTGAGGTCGTGAAGGAGCAAGACGCAACGAGTCAAGCCCTGCGCGAATCCCTGCTCCAGCAGTCACGCGCACTGCGTGCGAGTGTCGAGGCGGGGCGGCGTTCCAAGTCGCTTGCCGCTGTCGCCAAGGCTGCAAGCATCCAGCCTGCACTGGATTTGCGTGACGAGTACTTGATTGCCTTGGACCTACCCGACCTGACGATGGTCCGCGACCTTGCCTACCCAATCAAGGACGAGGTGTTCTCCAGAGAGAGTCGCGACCGTCTGACATCGATGACTGACGACACCGACCGTGAAGACTACCGCCGCTTTCTTTGGTCCGCCAGTACTGCGTCGCTACTTGGCTCCAACGATCACATTGTATTGATACCCGGCCAGGGCAGACCCGTCGAAATCGATTCCCAGGAGGGAGAAGTGGTCCGACTGTATGTGGACCTGCCCGAGATCAAGCAGCCTGCTGCCATCAGCGACGACGGCCAATACCTGGCATCGCGCACGCTTAATGATGCCGGTACGTCAGTCTGGAACGTCAGCACCGGCAGAGCTGTCGGCGAGCTGGTGGACTCTGAGAGCAAGCCAGTCATTTCGGAAGTGCTTGCACTCGATTCGGAATCACGCCGACTCGCTGTGCTCAGCGAAAAGAACGTCGGTGGTCAGTCGCGGATCCTGATCTACGAACTTGATTCGCTGCATCTGACCAAGACGATCGATATCCCCAAGTCCAATCTGCGGCCCTTCGTTGACTGCCTCGCCTTTCAGCCGGGCGGGAGTATTCTGGCGGCGAGCGTGATCGAGAACAGGACTCACCAGGTCCGGTTATGGAACGTCGATGATGGAACGCTTCTGGCGAGGCTGCCCGTGGACCGCTTCTTCGGCGCGTACGCTGCCGTCCGCCGTCCACAGAGAATTGACTTCAGTCGCGATGGGCGAACGCTAGTTGCCGGCGGACAAGCCGGGGCGGTCAAGGGATGGGATGTGAGCGAGCTAGCTACGCCGGAATCTTCGAGTGATCCATCGCGGGTGAAGGAAGTGTTTCACAACTCCCTCTACGCCGGATCGGTTGGTATCACACAGTTGGCACCCAACGGGCGTTGGTTGGCGACCACGGGATTGGATCAGGCGCTTCGCATCTGGGACCTAACAACAGGACGGCTCGCAACGGAGACCCCGGACGTGGCGGCCACCAGCCTTGACTGGTCAAGCTCGGGGGAATTCCTGCTAAGCCGTTCCCGGAAGTCGCTACAGCAGTGGCAGTTCGTCGCCCCGCTATCGGAGTCCCATCATCTCGGCTCCTGGGCCCATTATGATGATCGCTACACGTCGTTGCAGTTCAGTCCGCAAGGGGATTCCCTAGCGCTCGCGCGCGGTCCGAGCGTGCATCTGATCGACCCCACATCGCCTCAGGAGTCGACGTCCCTGGCAAGGCAGGGCATACCGCTTGCTTTCTCACCCGACGGAGGTCAACTCTGGGGCTGCGATCAGTCATTTGTTTGGACGCAACAACTTGCTGGACCCAAAGGCGAGGAGGACCAAATCGAAGTTACACAGGATGACGCAAAAGACAACGGTTCCCGGAGCTACACGAGCTTAAAGGTGACGCCATCGGGCGAAGTGCTGATCTCCGGGACGGAGAATCGCGTTCGCTTGCGAGTCTTTGACGTGGAGACGGGCGAGGAACTCTGGAGAGACGAACAAAACTCTCGATTCACGTCTCTGAACCGGCCCGGTCCCGTATTCAGTGCCGACGGATCGCAAGTGGCCTATCGTTACGACTCCGAAGGCGTCGTTAAACATTGGGAGAGTACCACAGGTCGGCTGGTGAATCAGTACCGATTGCCAGATGCTGATCATCTTCTGTTCCAGGACGATCGTCTCCTGGCAATTGACGGGAAGACGGTTACCGACCTGCAGGATGACCGCCAAATTGGTGAATTCTTGACAGGCATCCGCGAGCTCACCCCCCTGTCCATCTCCGTTGACGGACAGCGCATTGCTTGGCGTGCAAACGATCAAATCCTGATCGCGCGCCCCAATAAACAAGCCGATCAAGTCACCGTCGATCGTGTTGAAAGGCCGAACCCTCCACGCCGTGACGTCCTGGCTTTTAATCGCGGCGGTTCGCGTCTCGCCGCCTTTGATGGCCCTTATATCAAGGTTTGGGACGTCGACGATGGTGAGCCCGTCGCCACGTACGTTGATAGTCCCGTGGCGATCGGGTTTCTCGATGACGAAAGTGGTAGCGAAAAACTAATGCTTGTTGGCAGCGACCGTAATGTCTTTCAGTGGAACATTGACGATACCGACCCGAGCAGGATCCATCAGCTTGAAGACACAAGAGACATTGTCTTCAGTTCAACGAGGCACCCCGTTTTCAGCGCAGACGGGGAGCGAATTGTCTACCTGACCACGCAAGAGGATTCGGAGCTCTACGTTTGGGAAACACGATCGGGAAGGCAAATCTCGAAGCTCTCCATCGATTTCCGTGCAGATCGCTCGGGGCGAGCCTACACCGCCAGCCCGGACGGAAAACTGATTGTCGCCCTGGAAGGCTTTCACGTTCAAAAGGTCTGGGATTTCGAAAACTCGGCCGAGATCGTTGACCTGGGGCAAGTTCCGCGGACGCTGACTTACCCCTACCGGTATGTTGGCTTCAGTCCCGACGGAAGAAAGCTTGCGCGGGCGATAGCCGCACCAGATGATCGGGCGGACGCGGACAACTTCCAGGTCGAGGTCTTAAGCGTCGCGACGGGACGAGTAACACTGACACATCGAGCGACCGACTTCCGCTCATTTGCCTTTGCTGGAGACGGCGTTCGACTCGCCATTGCCGAGCAGGATGGGATCGTCGTGTTAAATCATCAAACGGGTAAACAGCTTACCACGATCGGTGGTCGACAATCTGCTTTCTCTGATGTGGCGTTCGATCAATCGGGAGATATCCTATGTGCTCTCTCAGCCGACCATGGCAGAGTCACGCTATGGGACACGAACACATCCGTCAAACTAGCCACGTTCCCGACGCAGCACGCGGATCTTACGCGTGTGGCTATCAGTCCCCATGCCCGCTGGCTCGCAGTCGTAACATCCAACGGAAACGTCCAGCTTTGGCACCTCGCTGAAGCCCGAAAACAGCTCCGCCAAGTTGGCTTGGATTGGTCACACCAAAACTGATCTACTGCCCGGACTAAGTGACGACCTACCGGATCTCCCGCTTCTCAAGCACGGGGCAGAAGATTCAGCCGGGATGTGTATGGGTAAATGAATGGCAGGATGCTATTGCCGAGCTGGCAACGACAGCTTTGCAGGCCGACAAAAAACGTCAGTCATGGGAGGCGGCCAGCGGCCGAGGATCGCCCCTTCGCAGAATCTGCGCCTAGTTGTCTTCGTGCAATCGGTTGCATCGTCCTCAGCGTCGTAGCGAAATTCCTTCGCTGCAGTCTTCTCGAAATCCGCGATCAGAATCTGAGAAAACTGCGCCGAACTCGCGAATCTGCATCGGTCTGGGCACCGACGCGCCGGAGCGGATCGGCTCCGCGCGGGCGGCTGGTCCACCCGAACTCACGAAGGCCGCGAGTTGGCGTGCGTCGGTATCGATCTTGGCTGCGATGGATTGAACAGGAGGCAACGGAGAAAACGGAGGTCGGAACTTGATGGCCCCGGATTTGAATCGTTACGGCTCGTTCGCCCCAGGGAGAATCAACCGTGATACTCCCTCGGTCAATTTGAGCACATTGAAGTTGATAATCAGTCCCAGTGGGATATCCATTAGCTTCATGTAACTGAGCAATTGAGCCTTGTGGATTGGATGGACTGAGTCGGAGGCCTTCACTTCGACAAACAGACACTGGTCAACAAGAAGATCAAATCGGAGTGGATATTCACGCTGAAACTGCTTGTACTGGACGGTGACCTGCTGCTGATTGGCGATGGCATGATCTCGCAATTCCAGTTCCTTGGTCAAACACCATTCATAGATGGATTCAAGCAAACCAGGCCCCTTGTCCTTGTGAACCTCGATTGCCGCGCCGATAACGTCATGAGTCATCCCCGACGCCCTTGAAAACAGCCAATGCATCTGATTGCCCCTTCAGATATTTATTGAAATGAAACCTGAACTCTGTTATCTCCGTTGCCTCCTGTTCAATCAATCCGGCACGCCAGCGCCCCAAACTCCATCGACTCACCGTTCTTAAAATCGCATCGGTTGCATCGTCCGCCGCGCCGAAGGGAATTTGGTTGGGCGCGGAGGTGAAATGACCGACGCGACAACGGAGCTGCCAGCAACGGATCTTCCACGAGCACGAACGCTCGCCGCCCCAGGGCCGAAATTCTGCCGATGCTCCGCACGGGCACGCGAATTCCTGCTGCGAGCATCCCGCCCCTGCTTGAAATCTGCTCTCATATTGCCACGGACAGGAGGTTTCATCGTGAGCGAGTATCAGTACCTCGCGTTTCGGGCCGTGGATCGACGTCTGACGGAGCGCGAACTTGCATTTGCCAGGAAACAGTCAACCAGGGCGGAGATCACGCCTTGGTCATTTGAGAACGAATATCACTTCGGTGACTTTCACGGAAACGCGGAGGGCTTGCTGCGTCGCGGCTTTGACGCACACCTGCATTGCGCGAACTTCGGGGTTCGGAGGATCGCCTTCAGGCTGCCTGGCGGTTTTCCTTGTCCCAAGCGAGTTTGGTCCCAGTACATCGGCGTTGGCGAGTTGAAATGGATCAAGGACCCAAAAGGCAAAGGCGGGATCGTTTCGCTCGATCCTTTTCACGAGGCTGGCGAATTGGACGAGATTTGGGAGCCAGCTGCTTACATGGAGGACGTGATCCAGATCCGCGAGCAATTGGCCGCTGGTGACCTGCGCGTTCTGTATCTGCTCTGGCTTTGTGGGGCCTTCGATGACCAATCCGTATCGCCCGATATCGTAGAGCCTCCCGTGCCGGCTGGTCTTGCCGAGGGCGGTCGATCTTTCGAGGCATTGCTGGACTTCTTTGGACTCGATCCCTTGCTACTGGTTGCTGCCTCCGAGGGCGCACCGGGCCCGCCGGAGCTTGACCAAAGAAAGCGAATTGGAGCTTGGGTCGATGCACTCAGCGACAATGAGGCGAAGCAGCATTTGCGAAGGTTCCTTGTCGAAGATGCCAGGAGCGTGAAAGCAGAACTGATCGCCGCCAGCCGGGATTCAGCGGATCGAACTGACTGGCCAACTGTTTCCCTGGGTCGCTCGTTCAATGAGCTACTCGAACGGGCGGACGTCCTACGCGCCGAACAGGAAACGAAACAGCGAAAGAAACAGGAAGCGGCAGCGAAGCGGGAAGCGGCCAAACGGGAACAAGAACGAAAGACACGAATGAAGGAAATGGTCAAGGCTCCGAAGAAATGGCTCGGCGAGGCCGAGAAGCTCGTTGAGGCGAGGGGCACCCAAAACTACAAAGCGGCTGCCGAGATCCTCGCTGATCTTCGCCAAGCTGTCGGTGGTGACGAGGGCGAGCAAATGACTCGCACGCATGCTGCTCACCTTGCCAGGAGACACCCAACTCTTACGCACCTCAAGTCGTCGCTTCGGAAACGGGGGCTCTTGGACTAGTCATCATGGGGCGCAAACGCAACAAAGGTCACGGCGTACCTCGAGCAAAGCGAATGAAACGTGCTGCCCGACTCCAATCCGCCGTAGCTTGGTTGAAGGCATTTGACGGCAGGCACGTTCTTCGTAGTTACTGCAAGCGTTTTGGCGTCGACGGGCGCTGCGCCGCCGTAGAACTTCAGCAGTTGGGTGTCATCATTGATGCAGATTACTTGGAAGCCCGCGAACGGTCCGAGCGACAGGGAATCATCGCTCGTAAGCAACTTCGCGGCGAGTGCGATGATCAGCTTCATTGTCAAGACTCGATTGAATACGAGACACTGCTGGACGCGTATCTCGCCGGGGACTTTCCTGCCTTGTACGAGATGGAATGCGAGCGGGATGGAATTGATCGAAATGGTAAGAAGAGGCTGCTTTAAGATCAGCCCAGCAGGGGCCGAGGTCCTCGCAAATCCCCCCGAGCGAATTGACATTGCGTTTCTCGACCAGTTTCCCGGGTTCGCCGAGTTCCGAAAGAAGAGTCCCTCGAACGAGTCACAAACTGACGGAGGAGATGCCGGTATCGATGGTGTCATCAATGAAGACTACCTTGGCCTGGACGTGGTTTACTTACAGGCCAAGCGATGGGAGAACACGGTTGGACGCCCGGAGATTCAGAAGTTCGTTGGCTCGCTCCACGGAAAACGGGCAAAGAAAGGCGTTTTTCTAACGACGAGCAATTTTTCGGCTGAGGCCATTGAATACGTGAAAACCATCGATCCACGTGTTGTACTTATCGACGGCATGAAGCAAGCCCAGTTGATGTTCGAATTTCCGGCGGCAGCACGGACACTCGCCGTCGAATCCATGATGCAACGCCGTGAATGCGGTTGGCTGCGGCAGGGTCATGATCGCTTTGAACGCGAGCGGGTCTCGGTGAGCGTAGTGCCGATACGTGACGCCGCCGACCGAATGTCCCAGAATCTCAATCGACGATTCCGGCATGTGCTCGTCGTAGTAAGTCGCCGCAGTATTCCGAAGATCTTTCAGAACCCAGAGTTTCTCTTCGCCGGTTTCCACATCCTGCTTTGGCTTGATCCCCGCCAAGGCGCACAACAGCTGAAACTGCTTGTTGGGCCGGGAGGTGCCTCCCGCGAAAACCGGCTCGTCGGGCTGGGGCGATTCCGGCCGGATGCTCTTCAGGTGCGCGTGAACGACGCGGTTCATGGGACGGTGAAACTGCTTGTTGGTTTTCACACGGCGGTAGTACAGCCAACCGTACCGACACTCTTTGCCCTGACCGTTTGGTGGCTCCGGACGCCATGACACATGTCGCCAGAATATCGGCTCGTGAAATCCAGCAGACCCGAACACCGTCCCAGTATCGACTCCATCGTTGAAGAACACGACCAGCGCCGCTCGCCAATCGTGGCCGACCGAGAAAGCTTGCTTCCAGCCTCGCAATTGCGGCAGTTGGTAGGTGGCAAAATACAGAGCGTTGAGATCTTTTTTTGTCAGATAGTGCCGACCAGCGACATCACGTTGCGGTTTCGGGCTGGGGAATCGCGGTAGCTTCGCGACGTAATCTTGCTCCCAGGCCCACGACATGATCGCTCGGAGGTTTTCTCGAGCCATATTCGCAGTGCGACCAGGATTGGAACCGCCATCTTCGGCAGCCTTGTCATGCACCCAATCGAGAAAATCGCGAATGTGGGACCGGTTAATTTGGTCGACATCGACGCCATTGCCCCAGGCAGTCCATTTGGTGACGGTGGACTTGTATTCCTTGCGGGTTCCGCCGGAGAGTTTCTTGGTAGTAAGGTATTATACTGAGATCGCTTCAACGCTGTTGGACATGGTGACGACTCCAAGGCCGTCGACCTGTCACATCAATGTCCCGCTCCTTCGCCAGCCGATAGCCGGTGTAGTGCTTCCTGCTGGACGTCCGGTCATGCTCGGGAAATAGTTACCGCAGCCGATTCGCTGCACTTTTGACTAAAAATAGTCCGAAATTTCGGGGAAACTGCGTCGAGTCGATTCGGCTAAGTCGCGCAGAACGATGCAACCGAGGCGCCTTCCGCCCCCGGATTGCGTGGCACGTTAGCGGCAAGGATCGTTCCCTTGGTGCTGCTGACTGATCTAAGAACGCCAGCCGCGTTCGCGCGAGGACAAAGTTCCAACGAATCGTCGACGCACGCTTACTATGGAGTTTCGCGACCTTCCCAGTAACCTGGCTGTTGACTCGAATGAGCAACGGCAACGACAAGCGTCTCGTCAGTCCGGATTTGAAAAACAACGATGTACGGGAATCGATCCAACGCGGCACGACGAAAGACGCGAGATAAGCGTTTGCCCTCGTAAACCGGATACCGCCGCGGGTCACGGGCGATTGATTCGATGGTTTCGGAGACCCGCTCGAAATAGTCTTGGCCAAGTCCTTTCTGCCGGTCTTCATAAAAGAGCATCGCGGAAAGTATTCGGCCTCAGCTTCCTCAAGGATACGCGGCCTCACGAAGACTCTCGTTCCTTCAGCTTCGCCTGAAGCCGAGACGCGACTTCATCCCAGTCCGAAGCGGTGGTGCGTCTGGCTTCGTAGTTCTCAACACGCCGATCGAGTTCGGATTCGAATTGGCTATCCCCGTCGCTGAGGACTTTTGGGGGCTTCAGACTTTGAAGTAGGCGATAAGCCAAGCTAGCTCGCTCAGGATCGGACAGATTCAAGGCCGCGTCGACAATACTGGGGATCTCATTGCTCATACGAACATTATGATGAGGGGCAGCCTTGGCGGCAACACTTGGTGTTCCCATGCCGAAAAGCGAAAGATCGAGATGCGTCGCCGACACGCATTCGTAAACTTGCCGCTGTTTCCTCGCACTCCGTCAAACATAGAAGGCAGTTTCGAACCTTCATTCGGCATTTCGGTTTTTGCCAACCAATGGCACGTAGATTTTCCCAAGTTGTTTGTCAGGTATGACATACACAAAGAGGGCCTCACTTGCGTCGATGGATTTGCAAAAGATTCATCAACGGTAAGGAGGGCCAAAGATGCGGTATTCTAACGAGGGCTCGTTTCCAAGACAGTTCTATTTTCTCCGGCGCCAGTTTCTTCACGCTGCTGAGTTGCCATCCACTGATGTCTTGTCGCGTGAAACGGTTCAGCAAACGCTGTAAGCCTTTCAGCCGTTCAACGCTGCACGGAGCTATCGCAGTGTTGCCGCGAAAGGAAGCCAACTCAATATGCTGAAGCAACTTAGGAACACGTAAGCGACATTCGCTGGACCAACCTCAGCATTTCACGCGGTCCCGCAAGTGCCGTCGGTCGTGGACACCGCTTGCAGTTCCGCAACCATGCCTGGCTGATGAACAAGCTATCACTGAATCCGAGCGAGGCTCGAACGAATCGGCTGTCAACATGATCAAGATGCTCAAGGTGCTCATCATTTCACTGGTGTGCGGGCTTAAGCATCTTGGCGGAGATGGGTAGCGGAAATGGGGACAGGCACAAGCCTAATTCAATCTTGAGGGGCGCACCGAAAACATGGCCTGTCCCCAAACCTCCCTCCAAACTTCCCTCCAAGCTTCCCTGGCACCGTGAATTTCCGGCTCGCTTGACGGGCTGGCCTTTATTCTCCATTCTGGCGTCGGCGACAGCGTGCCGAGTCATGGCTGCAGTGTTGCCGCGATTTTTGCATCTCTTTGCTGGCCAAGCCGTATTGGTTTTATGACAACGATCCATGGTTTCGATCGATTCGTTGGACTCGAGGTGGAGGATGCTCCGCGGCTGCTGGCGCGAATGTCCACGCAGGATCTAGGCATCGACGGACAACGCTACGGCATTGTCACGCGGTTGATTGCCCATCGCGAGACGAGCGTTGTCGATTTGGCAACCGCTGTCGTGCAAAAACTACTGCGTGCCGGATCGGACACAGCCCGTCAAATTGGTGCCCTGGTGCTATCCAGTCGAATGGTCGATGTGCAAGCAGCGGCGTCCGCAACCGTCAACCGGCTCGGCATCGAGTGCCCCGCCTACGGCGTGGAACGCGCCTGCAGTGGCTTTCCGGCGGCCACCGAAATGGGCCTGCGGCTTTGCCGCGAAATCCACCGTCCCGTGGCTATTGTTGCTGCGGAAGTCATCAGTGGTAACATCAATTGGGAACCGCCCGATGACGGCGCCCAGGACCATCAACGGGCGCGGGGACAGGCGTCAAAGTTATTCGGCGACGGCGCAGCCGCTGTGCTGATTCGACCGGGAAGCGTGGGAAGCGTCCACGAGATCCTTGACGCTTGGATCGATGACGTTGCCGATGACAAGCAACTGATCCAGAAAGCTGAGATCGAAGACTCGCATGATCCTTGGGGAAACTGCCGACCGGGGATAACCGGCTGCATCAGCATGCCGGGTCGGCGAGGCTTTTACCTTGTCAAACGGGCCCCTGAAATCATGGCCAATTCGGTTGGTAAGAGTCTGCAACGAGCGAGCGCGTTGATTCAGGCCGGAGAGTCGATTGCGCACGTCGTTCCCCATCAAGCCAATGGTCTGATCATCAACCGACTGCAGTCAAAGCTTGCCGAAAGCGGTCACTCGACGCACGTTTGGGATTGCATCAAGGATTCGGGGAACACGGTGTCCGCTTCGATTCCCTTGGCCATGACCGAAGTGCAGGATCAACTACCACCCGGAGTCCTGCTGGCAATGCCTTCGGTAGGGGCCGGTGGACCTGGGTATCGCCCCCATGTGCTCAGCACAGGTTGCGTGCTGGTGCGTACCGGGAGTCTGAACCATGGACGTTAGAACAACGGACATCTGGTTTGGCCCCGGCGCGGAGAAGGGTGTTTTCGGCGCGGGTGTCGCATTGGGCCTGCAAGAGTCCATGGCTAGGGGACAGATCGATTCCTCGCAATTCCGTTTGTACGGTTCATCGATTGGCTGCCTGAACGCCGTCTTTCTGGCCACCGGAAATGCCAGCTGCGGACTGAGAATCTTTCAGGAAGAAACGCAGAAGCTGGTCACCGCATCCAATCTCGTTCCTGCGACCGGCGCACGTATCATCAATCGGCTTACTCGCGTATCCAGGCCAACGGCGTCATCGGTCCGAGTTCCGAGTGTGCTGAATCTGGAACACATCTTTGACGTGATGGCGAGTCGGACTCCTGACATCGTGAATCAGCTGCGTGAGTCACCAATCCCAGTTTTTGCCGAGTCGGTCGATCGTGACGGAAGATTCCAACACACGGAACTACGGTCCTCGGCAGAGCCGCTTCAAGAGATCCGTCATGCGCTGAATTTTGTGCCCTTCACGGGCGAGCATGACTCGGATCGGTTGGACTCGGTCATCAAGGGCTACGGGTTCAGTGAACTGCTGCGTCGCGGCCAAGGGCCCCTCGTTGTGGTTCTTAACGCCAAACCGACCTCTCGTCGTTCAAGCACGCTTAGCGACCTTGCTTGCGCGGCGCTCTCGGGCGATCGTCGCATTGCAGGTCTCTACCTGCGCAGCCGCGCACATCGCCGCACTGCCTGCAGGGACGCCTGCCAGGCGGACCGTAATGTGTTTCTGATTTCACCGCCGCAGATAGTTAAGTTGACCGACGCTTCTGACTTCCAGGCTGTTCATCAATCCGGCCAACTGGCCGCACAGCGGATTGTCCAATTCTTGAACGCGGTCAACACAGATGTTCACTCGCCGCGAACCAACGCGCGAACCCTTTGAGGCGAATTCGAGAGACGTCCCCCATGCAAAGGCAAGAGATCGAGGCGCTGCTTCCAATTGGGGATCCCTATTTGTGGATCGACGAAGTCGTGGAGATGTCCACCGATCGGATTCACGCGCAAAAGCACCTGCATCCCGATTTGGATGTGTTTCGCGGACACTACACCAACTTTCCCGTGTTCCCCGGCGCACTGCAATGCGAGTGTGCCTTTCAAGCCGCTGCCGTGCTACTAATCCAAACCGAAATGGCCGCTGAGGGAGGCGTGCCCGTGATCGCACGGATGAACAACGTCAAGTTTCGCCGCATGGTCCGGCCGGGCGACACGTTGGACATTCACGTTGAATTGACCCAACGGGCTCGACGTCTACTGCACATGCAGGGCACACTCAAGGTTGGCGGAAAGATCAGTTGCCAATTGGAGTTTGTCGCCACCGAGGCCAGCAGCGGTGCGGCCGACTGATCGTGATTCGAATCCCCGGTTAAGGGCCAAGAGAACGGGAAACCGTCGACTGCTTCCACTTGTCCGGCGGCTTTCTTCACCGGAACCGACGAGAAGCAGACGTCATGCGCTTCATTCAAAGGCCGGCATCAACCCGATCCGTTACGGCCTCCGCCCCAAACGAAGATCCCAGAGAGACGACCACGTCGGCATGTCCTGTCTTGAACGCGCGAAAATCCACCGTCGCCCGCGATCAGGCTTCGGTCACACAACACTCGCCGAAGTGGATCCGTATCGATTCAACAGAAGTCCACTAGTCCTGGGCAATGACGGTCTGCTCGGCTTCGGCCGCGATAATTTTGAAATCTTCATCATCCGGTCTTACCCCCAATCCCCGCTTCGCATAGAGCAAGGCTCTCTCCGGTCGGCCGTTGTCCAAGAAGGCTTGAGACGTCTTTCTTAGCAGCCATACTTTTTCAGGGGTCATTTCGACATCAAATTCCATCAGCCTTAGGCCATCGTCGACGCGACCGTCCTTGATGAGTTGCTCTGCAAGTGCTGAAACGGAACCTCCCCAGGCTGCCTTTTTACCTTCAACCTTGAACCAGGCGATGGCAGCTTCAACACCTTCAGTATTGACGATCTGGTACATACGTCGATCTTGGGTGATCCGGGCTTTGCCGGGCATTCGAAAAGGCTGACCAGTCACGATGTGGATCAACTCAGTGCTCAAGGCGACAACGGCATCCCAAACCTCCGTTCCTCCATAGGGATCGCCCTGATTGCAAAGCACGATGACGAACGCGTCGTCATCAATCAGGCGATTCTCCATCACCCGGAATCCGACGATAGCGCCGCCATGATTGATCACCTTGGTGCGCCGCTTCGTGACGGGGTGGGTGCGAGTATAGATTTGCCACCCATAGCCATAAATGCTGTGCGGTCTTCCGCCGGCGGCCTTCACCTCGGGAACATCTCGATTTGGGCTGAACATCAACTCCCGATACTTCTTTCCCAAGAGTTGGTCGGTGTACAGGGCTCGATCCCACAAGAACATATCTTCGACCGTGGAGTAGAGCGGCTCCCGCTGCTCCGGGCGTAGAATCCATCTCGATGTAATCGGCATTCTCAAGCCCAAACGGACCGTAGGTGTATCCGCTTGCCCGATTCTTGATCACGTACCGGTTACGGTCGTAGCCGCTGCTGTTCATGCCCAGCGGTTCAAAGATCCGGTCATGGAGATTTTGCTCATAACTTTTGCCGGTAGCCTTTTCAATGATCCTTCCGAGGATGCAATATCCTGCGTTGCAGTAGCTGTAAATCGTACCTGGCTCACTCAACATATCACCACTGCAGTGTTGCTTGATGAATTCGTCTTTGCCAAAGGACGAACGAGAAATCGTTCCTCGGTAATCAAAGCTTGTGGTAAAGTCCTTGATGCCTGATTGATGCGACAGCAAATGGTGGATCGTGATTCGATCGCCGGTGTCTTTGCGATAATACGGCAGATAGTCTGTGATCGTGTCATCGAGCTTGACTTTGCCTTCTTGAACCAACTGCATGACGAGCATGCTACAGAATTGCTTGCTCACCGAAGCCAAACGAAACTTCGTCTTGGTCGTATTGGAGATATCCCATTCTCGGTTCGCTTTCCCAAAAGCTTGCTGGTAAATGATCTGGCCGTGATCCGCCACAAGCACAGCGCCGGAAAACAAACCCGTTTCGGCCGTGGCACCGCACAGCTTGCCGAGGGCTGCCGCTCGATCGGGCCCGACCTCGTGATATCCCTTCGGCAAGGACTCTTGCTGTTTCGGTTCTTGATGCTCTGGTTCTTGATGCTCTGGTTCTTGATGCTGCTGAGACAAAGCGACCTGAACGAACATCAAACTCATCAGAACCAATCCCGCAAGCCGAGTACTTGGTTTCATCTTTGCTCCATGGTGCCAGGTAAGGGCAAACCAAGATTATCGCCGTTGGGCTGGAAACCGTTTCCGTCAACATCGACATAGATGGGATTGCTGACGGCGATTGGCGGACGGTTGCCAAATCGCCGCCCCATCACTCGTTCCATCGTCATTCCCTCGCCAATCGTGGCAACGATCACATGCGCGTCCTGCCCGAGTGTTAGATTCAATGTCGAGTCGAATTTGCGGACATCGTCCAAACCGCCAAACAGATCGGGCGAAATCCTTCGCGTGTAGTTATGCTTCTCATTCGGTCGACCATTGATGAACACCTGGACACGATTGACGTCCAACCAATTTGGGCACTGAACACGTATCTTCAGCGTGACGTTTCCGTTTTCGGCTCGAAGGTCGTCACCGGGGATGGCCGGACTTGAACTTGGCTCGGAAGTTGCCCAGACCGACAGGAAAGGTCCCGTCGACATCACAATGTGTCCAGCTTCTGCCTGGTGGACCATTTCTTCGGTCGAAATCTCTGCGGGGTCATCGGTGCTACAGGCAAACCAATTCCTCCGCCAACCGCTGCCGTGATGGTTGTAGTGCGAGTCGGTGTTGATGACCCCAGGAATACGGTGTCCCTGGTTTAGCAACTGCATCCACTGGAACAACGCGATGCGTTTTCCGCGACCACTCGGCGGGTTATTGACAATGTCTTGAAAAATCGTCTCCAGCGGATGCACTTCAACCACATCGGTCCACCTGAGCATTCCCCGAAAACCTTTGTCGGGCATTCCATCAAGATCCAAATCACCATAGATCTGATGCAGGTTCGGGTGATTCATTTGCACGAGTTTGTCCGATGCGCCGTCCCACATTGCTAGTCGTTCAATTTGAACGACCGGGTTGGAAGCAGCTCTTGGGCCACCGCCATTTTGCGTGTGCGGATGTCGGTGAAGCGGGAATGAATTCTGATGGTTCACCGGCGTCGGTGATCCTGTCAGCTCGATTCCTGTGCAGCTCGCCATCAAGCCGGACAGATTCATCTTCTCAAGGTGCGGAGCGTAACTGCTAATCCGATTGTGCTCGGTGCAGGGCGCGAACTCAACGTGTTCGCACAGCAGATTCTCCACGCGACCGTATTGGTCGGACGTATTGTCGCCCGAAGGACTACTGTGACTGTGCAAGTCGGCACTGACCCAGCCGGTTGTGTCCACGACACGATCAAGCTGCACCTTGATCATCGACATCTTATTTGGGACAACCTCAAGTTGTTGGCTGACCGATTTGTATTCCGGGCCACGACTGAAAAAGATCTCATACTTTCCAGGATCGAGTGGGCAACGGAACCGGCCGTGCACCGAGTAAACACAATTTTCGACAAACGTGCGTGTGCTGCTGGGACCAAAAGCTGGATGATTCTCGTCGGCCGCGTAGACAGTTGCCTTCACCGGAATGAGTTTGCCTTGATCATCCGTGACTTCCGCCTGGAAGCCGCTGGCAGCCGACAGCGGCAAAGTCACCTCACCACCTTCTTGACTCGAGTCGAAGACGACTTCCACGTCTGGGTATCCAATCGCGGATGCAACGGCGACGTACTTGCCAGGTACCAGGCGGGCGTGGGCAACGCCCTGGTCGTCTGTCTGTAAGGTGTAGGCTCGCTGTGCCTCGCCTTGTTTGCCCGCTGACCGCAAGCTGACCGTAGCCCGATTGACCGAGTCAACTTCTTTAGCAGGTCGTGTCTCCGGTGATACTTTGAAAGTGTACATGGCAGGAGACAAACTCGATTTCTCAGCGGCCGAGATTAGATCGATCAGACTCGTTGCGGGATACAGATGCACGGTCCACTTCGCCCTGCTATCGGTGCGTTCCACATGACCATCGAGATAGCGCAATTGATAGGGCCGGCCCTGCTTCCATTTGGGCTTCATGTCCGTACCTGGAACTTGAAAACCGATCGTTTGCCGAGAGAACGAGTCGGCGCAGCAGGCGGTGCGATCGGATTGTTCAAACGAGAACCATCCGTCGGCACGGACACCGTCGAACGCGAGGACTTTTCCTGCCCCATCGCCATCGATCCAGACGGCTGATTCAATAAACGCATTTTCATCGCTCAGCCGATAGCGCACCGTCGCAGTCGTTCCGTCCTTGGCAAGCGACCGTGATGATCGGCACTGCCAATAGACCGCATCTCCGTCACGTCCGGTCTCTACCTTGGACGGATCTTGAAAGAGGTATCTTCCTGCCGTCGGTATGTACGCGCTCAACTGATCGTTGGATGGATGATTCAGGGTCAGATCCAGGACGGATGCTCCAATGTTCCGGATCGTCATGTTGGCATCGCGTGTGGGAAGTGGCGCTGCGATGACCACCGAAAGGTGATCGTTTGTCATTAGATAGTCGCCGTAGATCCAATCCAGTTCCTTCCCGGAGATGATCGGTTCATGGCCTGGCTCAATGATTCGAATTTCGGCGGCAGCAAGGATCGCTGGAAATGCAAGTGCAACAAGAGCGGCCAGGCCTGATCGTGTCGGCAGGGAAGACAGCATCGCGGCTCGATGGGATCAAGAGTGTGAACAAGTCAAGGATAGTCTTTGAGCAAGCAGAGGCGGGCCCAGGTTATCAAAGACGCTTTCCGTATTCAGCCCCTCGTCGACTCACTTGACGGATTGCTACTGTGGCAGGGCGAAGTCCAATTCACAACTCACACGGCAGCAAATTCCGGAGTCGAATCATTTCTCAATCACCTTTGGCGGCTGCAGTCGTGGGCACAATTGTCTTTTGCTGCATTGGCGACGCAGCCGCGGATGACGTTTCCCAGTTCCGGGGTCCGAACGGAAATGGAGTCCTTTCCGCGTCACTGCCGAAAGACTGGAACGACGGCGAAAATGTCGTTTGGTCGGTCGACATCCCGGGAGGAGGGTGGTCGTCACCAGTGACCGCGGGAGACTTCGTCTTCGTCACGACTGCGGTTGCCGATGGCGAAATAGGGCCCAAGGGATTCGGCGAGGGCGTTGAGTCGATGGGCTCGTTCTTCCGGTCCAAGGCTCCCGACAGGCCCTACAGCTTCGGGGTGCACTGCTTAAATCTGTCCGACGGCAGCCTCGCATGGAAGAAGGAAATCATTTCGCGAAAGCCACCATTCAAGATCCACCCTTCCAATTCGTATGCCACGGAAACACCAGTCACCGATGGCGTGAGCGTTTACGCCTACTTCGCAGCCGTTGGTGTTGTTGCTTGTTTGGACATGGATGGCCAACCGATTTGGACGCGTGAACTTGGTGCCTTCAGGACGGGCAATGACTTCGGCACGGGAAGCTCTCTAGCGTTGCATGCCGGAATCGTCTTCGTGCAGTGCGACAATGAGGAAGATTCGTTTGTCTGTGCCTTGGATACAAAAACAGGCGAAGTCGTTTGGCGAGATGATCGGGATAGCAAAACCAGTTGGAGTTCTCCCGTCGTTTGGAAGAACAAGGTACGAACGGAACTCATCACCTGCGGCAGTGGCACGGTAATTAGTTACGAACCATCGTCCGGGAAAGTGCTATGGAGAATGACTGGCGCCGGCGGTGCTTTCAGTGCCTCACCGACATTCGACCGAGAACGCATCTATCTGGGACAGAGCGGCCGTAACAGCCGCGGGCCGCTGGTCGCGGTCAACGCTGGAGCGACAGGTGAGTTGACCTTTGACAGCGTCAGCGAAAACGGGCTAGCTTGGATCGAAGAATCAGCAGCACCCGGCATGTGCTCTCCCGTTGTTCTTGATGGCCGAGTCTATGTTCTCAGCCGCGGCATTCTCAGTTGCCACGACGCCAAGACCGGTGCGAGACTTTACCGAGAACGTCTCGAGAATGCTTCCAACGTAACAGCATCCTTGTGGGCATCCGGCGATAAGGTGTTCACGCTGAACGAATCAGGTGAAACGTCGGTCATCAAATCGGGCGGCAAATTCGACCTTGTTGGATCCAATTCGATGGAAGGTCTCTTTTGGTCGACGCCGTCCGCCACAGCGACGGCGTTGCTGATACGC
The DNA here is from genome assembly GCA_963767665.1 of Pirellulaceae bacterium. Taxonomy (GTDB): domain Bacteria; phylum Planctomycetota; class Planctomycetia; order Pirellulales; family Pirellulaceae; genus Rubripirellula. Next base: position 20,143 of record CAVYFC010000005.1, on the reverse strand, counting down.
AGCAGCGACAAGCTGCACTGCATTCGCAACTTGCAAAGCGACAAACCTGCTGTCGCTTCGCGGACGGGCCAGCGCTAGATTACTAGCCTCCATGCTTGGAGCAGTCACATCGCAGCAAACGACAGTATGTTGCGATGCAGCATCATGGAGAATCCGCTTTCCGAATCTGCGTCTACGCCATCGCCTATAACCTGCGGCGGTTGGGTTTCGCCGCACTCGTATTGTGGAGCAACTCCGTTGGTGAAAAACTCGGTCGGGAACTGACCATCACGCACTCCAAAGTCGCAAGCGATACCTGTGGCAATTTGTAGCGTACCTGCATCTCTTAGGAGCCTGACCACGCCCAGGTGGTACAGAGTCACGCGAAATCCCCCGCCGGACAATGCGAATTCCAGCTTAGGCGTGATGGTTTGCTCCGGAATTACAAGACGCGTTCCAGCTTAACTCGCGTCCAAAAAAACTTCGCTCGCAATCACACCTCAGTACCCCAAAAGATCCGTCGCAAGCATCATGCTGCATCAAGTGGAGTCCCGATGTTAGAATGGTTGTATGCAAAACCGGTTCGGGAAGCCAAATCGACTGAATCTTAAAGTGCGTATTGCAGGGCCTTGTACGCACGAGCCATGAACGAGCATAGACCAGTGTTGAGCGCATTCTTTTAGTATCAAATCTCGCTGTGGCTGATCGGCATCCTGTTTCTGCTCGTGCTACTGCTCCCAATGGAACCCGGTTTGCGCCTGGGAGCTCGGCGGCGCCGTCTTCATCGGAATCCCGACGGGGAAGCCCGAAGCGATGTAACGCACACCGCGATGCTGGCTCTTCTTGGCCTGGTGCTGGCGTTTACCTATTCCTTCAGCATGGGCCGCGCCGACCTTCGCAAACAGGCAATGCTCTCTGACCATCGGACTGCTGACAAGTGTCGTGACACTGTTGACATTGACTCATGGAGACAAGGAAGTCCATGAAGGGTTGATCGCACTTGCCTGCCTCGGCGTCAGTGTCGTAGCCGCTGCGTTGTACACCCTTGGCTCGCTGACGTTGTTTACGAGATTTGGGCCAGCCATTCTCGAAGCAGGCGAACTGAGCCTAGCCGTCACCATCGTTCTGACGGGTCTTCTAAGCGTCTGCGGCGTGTTGTGGATCACGCTCGTGGTCCTTGGCGGATGTGTCTTACTAGCGGCAACCGTGTTAAACGGGAGAAGGAAAAAGGGACGGAGAAGGAAAAAGGGACGGGGGTAGTATTTGCTTAGGGACAGCTTCGCTAGTCCTTGAGTTCGGTGTGTTGCGGCGCGGTCTGGAAACAATCAGCAAATAGGCAAAGGGCTCAAGGCTTCGCGTCGTCGTCACTGAACCCGAAATCTGACGAAGCTATGGCCCTGGGACCAAGGACGTCAGCGGAAAGAATCTCGTCACCAACAATCATATCCACCATACAGGTCATATCTATTGGCACTCGCCCGGCATCATGGTCTGACAAAGTGGCGGGAATCGCGTTGTGAACAACCTTGTGCACCACACGCCTTACACCGGGATCATCATTTCCGGCTGCATGACGGATTTCTTCCGACGCTCGGGCGCGAACTCAGCAGGACGATCAGACGGCATGAGATCGCTCGCTTGCCCAAACAGCTGCAACTGGAAGATGTTCGTCATTATCTTCACACGCATGACAACAGAATCGAATGCAACGAAATCCACCACGTGATGGAAATGCTTGGTGACGGTCACGGCATCTACATCCGCGGTGCGGGTGCGGGCAACGTGATTCGCCGCAACGAGATCCATCACCTCGTGGCTCCGATGCAGATGCAGGCGGCCATTCGCACAGACGGCGGGCAGATGGATAGGACGATTGCAGAGAACCTGATCTATCAATGCACTTCGCAGGGGATCATTTTGAAGCTGAACAATCGCTGCGAAAACAACATCGTCGCAGATGTCATCGCACCGCCTCGCGGCTATTATCTCTCTCTGCGCGAAAGCCCAATGGACAATGCGGTGATCAAACGCAACATTTTCTATTCCGCGGGTAAGGATACGACGTTCATTGATGAGTTGCCGCCCAGCAATCGCAGGCAGTCCGAAGATCGCCGCGGGCGTGTCTTGGCCCGCGCGAAGGATGCCGCGACCAACGAGAACATCGATTTCCACGCCACCAATCCTGAGCTGGGTGAGATGATGTTGAAGAAGCAGCAGCACGACGGCGTCGACACTCACAGCCTGGCCGTGGATCCGATGTTCGTCGATGCAGCGGATGGGGACTTTCGCCTGGAGCCCGATTCACCTGCTCAGAAGCTCGGATTCGTGCCCACTGCTTTGTCCAAGATTGGACTCGCCCGCGAGAACTAGGAGCAACTGCGTGATCAGAATTCATATCTTACGAGGCATCGTGACGTTGAGCAGCCTTCTGGTTTTGTGCTGCCCAAACTCGATTGCCCAGGAAGCAAGCCAGGCGCCGACAGGCGTTGGTGCGTCGCGGCCTGAGTATCCCGCATTCACCTGGGATCGCATCCCTTTGTACATGCACATTCGGAAAGCCAAGGGATATACCGACAAAGAAATTGCATTCCTGGCCAAATTCCCGTTGATCACGTTTGAGAAGGCCAACGGCCATCAGGACTACGGCTCAGTCGAGGAGGGAACATTGGTCGCAGCTCGGGCGGTCAAGAAGCTCAATCCAGATGCGAAGATTCTTTACTACCGCAACGTGATCGTTCACTACGGCGGCTATGAGGCGGACAAGGGACTTGAGAATATCCCCGGAGCAATGCTGCGTGACGATCGCGGCAATACGAAGCTGGTTCGCAATCGCGTCTCGGCTTACGACTTGTCTAACTCGCAGCTTCGCAACTGGTGGGTAGATTCCTGCAAGTTCATGACGGTCGACGCATCGATCGACGGCATCTTCATTGACGGCAACATCAAGGCGCTGGAACCGGGATACCTACGCCAACAGATCGGGGCGGAGAAAAAGGAGCACACGATGGATGGCTACCACTTGTTGATGAAACAAACTCGTGAAGCCATCGGCCCGAACAAGCTGATGATCGGAAATATTCTGCGGGCACGTTTCAACGATGCGGGGCTAGAGTATCTGGAATACTTCGACGGTTCTTACCTCGAAGGCTTCTTCCACAATGTGGGTGGGGTCAGCTATGAGGAATATGTGGCCAAAGGGATCGACGCGATGCAAAAAGTGGCACGCCAGGATAAGATCATCGCGTTCACTGCCGGCTTCAACACACCACAGAACACGAGCGCCCTCGGCATTGACGAAAGCCATGCGAAAGACGAGCTCGGACGAGGCTGCGAGAAAAGCACTCATCTTTCCTTTGGCCATCTTTCTGATCTGCGCCGAAGAGCACAGTTACTTTCGCATCCACGAAGGATACTCGGCCGACGAAGACGACCGTTGGATGCGCTGGTTACCGGAATATGACCGCCCTCTTGGCTCGCCCAGCGGTCCAGCAACGAAGGACGGCTATCGTTACTCTCGAAAGTTTCAACACGCAACCGTTCAACTCGACATCCAGAAACGGACTGCGAGTATTCAGTGGCAGGATTTGGAGACCGAAGAATGAGACGTTACATGATCGCTGCCATGGTGATGGCTGCGGCAATTGCAAATGGAGCATCCGCTCAGCAACCGAGTGGTCAAGGCAAGGTGTTGCCCGCGACCGAACGATCCAAGTACCTCGAAACGGGCGGGGACCGCAAGCTTGAGATCATCTACAAAAAGGTTGGGCCAAAGGAACTGAAGCTTGATTTGTACTACCCAACTGCGAAACGCACCGAGAAATGCCCGGTGATTCTTTTCACACACGGAGGAGGCTGGGCTGCAGGCAACCGCTACAAAGCGGCAAGTGGTTCCTTTGCGGTGGTGTTCAACCGATTGATCAAAGAAGGCTTCGCAGTCGCACCGGTAAGTTATCGCCTGGCCAAAATGGACAGCGGCGTGGCGATGCGAGATTGCGTCATCGATTGCAAGGACGCCATTCGCTATCTCGCCAAGAACAGCGACTCCCTCGGCATCGATCCTCAGCGGATTTGTGTGATGGGGGATTCAGCGGGCGGCCACATCGCGCAGATGCTGCTTCTTGCAAGGCCTGAGCAACTGCCGGGAGACGAGAAGCTAGCGGCGACTTCTTACAAGATGATGGCAGGTGTTTCGTGGTATGGTCCCTGTGACTTCGAGAAAACGGACCTGTTCAACCACGACGATCGCCCCAACTTTCGAGACCGTTTTGGTCCTCGCATTCTGGGATCCAACAGCGGACCTTCAGACAAACTAGAACGCTATCGCGAAGTCAGCCCGATCAACTACCTGAGCAAAAACAGCCCACCGTTGCTGATGATTCAGGGCGACGAGGACACGACCATTCCGGTGAAGCACGCACACTACATGAAGCGGAAAGCTGACACGATTGGAGCACCGGTGGAGGTCATCGTTGTCAAGAATGCCGGCCACAACTGGCGAAGAGTCGACGCCGACATCGACCCATCGCGGGACGAGATTATCGAACGCACCGTGCAGTTCTTTGTTGAATGCCTGTAGGAAGATACTTGGCCACAGATCAAACCCAGATTGGGACATGTCGAGTAGCAACGCAGACAGTCACCATCTATGCAAATCGGTTTTGCATCTGCGGCCAGAGAACGCCTCCCCAATTGTAAATAGACAACCCATGAAAACACTCATTCAAACACTCGGTATCTTTCTTCTGGCAAGTTGTACCGCGCTCGCAGGCGAACAGCCCGATGAGCGGCCCGGCCAAACATTCTGTACATCTTTGCAGACGACTGGGGGTGGGGCGATCAGAGCCAGCAACTGGATTGGATCACGCCCAGGGAGTAGATGTCGCTGCGGATGTCGACATCCAGCCCACTCATCTCCGCTTGTTCGGGGCTCATGTATTGAGGAGTGCCGATGATCTGTCCATACCGCGTGAAGAGAGTCTGCTCGGTCAGTGGTTGATCGCTCGAGCTCGATAGCGCGATGTCGTAGAATCTCATACGTACGACAAACAAGAAGGAACGCGCCTGTGGATAACGCAATCGATGAAGAGTCTCGCCCGAAGGTCACGCTTTACACCGATTGCAAGGGTCAGTGGCTGAAAAGGGTTTGGGCCTGTCAATGTCCGGATGTGATTCTTATCAACGAACGATGCCAAGGCGTGGTGGGGCACGAAGGTGACCATTGGTGTTTTCGCCCAGACGGTGCCTACCATTTCAAACCGCACGAGTCTGACCCAAAACGCGAGTATTTTGGTTGCGGAACGACTCCTCCCGGGAACGCGGAGTATCGAACGCCGCTGGGAATGAGGCGGTACCACTACCTCAACCATTACGAAGACACTGAAGTCACCGATCCCGAGGAGCTTGCGAGGTTGGAGCGTGGTGAATTCGAGCCAGAGGAAGACGTCGATCGACCATGCACGCCCGAAGAGATGGAACAGCTCAGGCAGCTTGGCCGCCTGGGGGATGACGACCGTCTCTTGCGCCGGGAACGCGCTGCCGAATTGAAGTACCGGCTCAAAGACTTTTCGGCCAAGTCGACGACTGGTGATATCGCTGAGCGATTCGACGGGGATGTCGAACGGTTTAGCAATTTGGAAACGGGGCAGTCGGCGACGATCGATGCTCCGCTTTCGATGCAGTTGATTACTGAGGCGGCGGTGCGGTTGACTCCGAACATCGAGCGAGTGTTGGATATCGGCTGTGGGGCCGGGAACAATTCGCTGAAGTTGCGCGAAGTTTATGGCAAGCCGTTTGCCAGCGATCTGCTCGACCTGAGTGGTCCAATGCTGGAGCGGGCAGAACAGCGGGTGAGAGCGGCCGGCATCGACTCGGTGACGGTTTGGCAGGCGGACTTTCGCGATGCTGAGTTGCCGAGGAAGAGTTACGACGTGGTCCTGGCGGCTGCGGTGTTGCATCATTTGCGAGATGACGCGGACTGGCAAGCGGCCTTTGAGAAGCTCTATTCGCTACTGCGTCCTGGTGGATCCCTCTGGATCACCGATTTGGTGGTTCAGGAAACGGTGCCGATTCATGAGCTGATGTGGTCGCGGTATGGTGATTATCTCGAGGGACTTGGTGGTGCAGAGTATCGACAGAAGGTCTTTGATTATATCGAGCGCGAAGACTCGCCACGGCCGGTGACGTATCAGCTCGACCTACTGCGGCGCGTCGGCTTCGCGCACGTGGAACTGCTGCACAAGAACAGTTGCTTCGCCGCGTTCGGTGCGTGGCAAGCCTGAGACGATGGCCAATCGAATCAACGTGCTGTTTGTTTGTAGCCGGAATCAGTGGCGAAGCCCAACGGCTGAAGCGATCTATCGGGATGATCCGCGGATGTCGGTTCGATCTCGGGGAACCGCGGGTGCCGCGAAGCAGACCATTCGAGCTACGGATCTAGCTTGGGCTGATCTGGTGCTCGTGATGGAGGACAAACATCGCAGCCGGTTGCTCGCGAACTATCCCGGCGAGACCAGATTCTTGCCTATCGAAGTCTTGCACATCCCGGATGACTACCAATTCATGGATCCAGATTTGGTCGAGCTGGTCCGCGCCGCTGCCGAGCCGATCATCGACGAGGCAATTACGAAGACTTGAATACAACGAGCGTATGGTCTTCTCCATCAAGCTCTTCGTCAATGATCGAACTGATTGTATCCCAATCACCGCCCGCCAATCCGGCACCAAGCATGGGATAGCCGATTCGCTTCTCCCCAAAATCGGCTTTGATTTTGCGAAACACCTTCCGGATGGCGTCGTAGTCGGCTTTGACTTCGGCGCCGCGGTAGTTGAATTGCGTGTAGGCGTTCACGACGATGAGTCGGAGTCCGCCAATCGTTACCTCGGCTGACGAATAGGAGCCCAGTTTCTCGCGACTACCTTGCTCGGTGGCCAGATCTGCTTCATAGGCGGCGGGGCATTGGTCTCGGATTGCCTTCGCGATTCCTGCTCCCATGGTGCAGAAACAATTGCAGCCATGAATAATCACGTCGAAGTGGCCTTGGCTGGCAAGTTTTATTAAGTCGCCTTCGATGCTTTTCACGGGGTGAATGTCCCAAACTATCGTTTTGGATTCGAATATCTGGCTAAAGGAGCAAGTGCTTCGCCACAACATCGGTAGTGTAGTTCGCTTCTACTTGCGTCAACACGCGGCCCGTGTTGTTGTTCCGGAAGTAGTGCGACTTGAAGTTGAGTTTCATCTCGTACGGGAACCAATCGACCTAGCTGCCGAGATACGCAAAGGACATGCAGGTCTCTTAAGAGCTGTCGGCCAATGAAAGGAGCTGGCCTTACCGTCAAACGAAGAGTTAGAGTCGGTTGCAATGAACGCATTCTCCAATGTGTAAATCGATGTCTCTGACTTTCCTTTTACCATAGACTCTGCTCGCGCATCTCGCGACAAGTCCATCCGTTCCGAGCCACCGAGCGGCCCGAAGAATGGAATTCCCCTTTCCCAAGCTTTCTTGGCGCAGATCGATGCAAACGCTCGCACGAAGGCGATCGAGGGTTCGATCGGTGAAGGGCAGAAGAAGGTCGATTCGCGTTAGATTGGAAATGAACGGTTCATGAAGGCTTTCATCTCGCGTACGCGTCGGGTTACCATCGGTTTGGAAACTAGCTCTACCAAAACGAAACTCTGAAAGTTCCCGCGAATGACGAAACGACTCCACGGCTTTGCCTTGTGCATTGGGCTGACAGTGCTGGTTTCCACAGCACTGTCTGAGGAAACATTTACTGCATACAAGGCTGATGAAGTTCCTCAGAACGTGACAGACCTCTGGACGGACTACGACGCTCGGAAGGAGCCGCTCGAAATCGAGGTCGTGAAAGAATGGAAAGAGGATGGAGTTGTCACCCGGTATGTGACATTCAAGGTCGGCACATTCAAAGGGGCTGACGCTCGGATCGCTGCCTACTACTCTTTTCCGGACAACGAAACACAGAAAAACGCAGCCTTTGTCTGGAGCCACGGCGGCGGACAGCGAGCCGAGCGCGGTCGCGGCGTGTATTTTGCGAAGCAGGGCTTCGCGACAATCGACATCAACTGGCTCGGTCGACCGATGGAGCCGGGGATTGATGTCAACACGGACTGGGGCAACGTCGATCCGACTCAAGGCCCGCGGTTCTATTCCAAAGCATTGAGGAAGGGCTGGAAGAGGAACCTACAACCGGATGATTACTCCATCGATCCCGTGCCCAGCCCGCGCAATTCCAACTGGTTCTTGTTGGCCGTCGCCGCCCGGCGGGCAATCACGTTTCTCGAGCAGCAGCCGGAAGTCGACCCGAATCGCATCGGGTTCGCCGGCTTCTCTATGGGCGGGATGATTACTGCCCTGACGGCGATTGACTGGCGGCTCAAGGCGGTCGCTCCTTTCGTTGGTGGAACGGCCTTCAAGTACATCGACTTCCCCGGCGGCATCCAGGGCAGCAGCATTCGGCCGCACTTTCAGGATCTGGAGCTATACAAGAAAACGAGCGACGCCAACTGGTTGCGCTCAAACGCAAATTTCCCGAGAGGGCGAACATCAAAGACTCGTTACAGCGATTTGACGACCTCTGGGAATCAATGCGACCGCGAGAACGGAATGAACTGGTCGAGTTATTGATTCAGAGCATCGAATACGACGGCGTCGCTGGAACCGTCGACATTCACTTCCATGCAACCGGCATCAGCACGCTTGGTCAGTCGGAGACCACCAATGCCCAAAAATAATTCCGAGCCCCCAATCGCCACCGTCACCAAATCGTTCACGGTCACCCGCAGTAGCCACGGCCGCCGCCGCGTCCGTCCCGGCAGTCCGCCACCAACGACCCCAGTCGGCCGACTGCCGCGAGTCACCAAACTGCTGGCCCTCGCCATCCACTTCGACGAGCTCCTACGCACCGGCGCGGTCCAGTCCCAAGCCGAATGGAGTGCTCCCCAAAAACTGATCCAGATGCTATGAGAGTCTAGAGCCCGATGATGGGCAAGGAGATTCTCGAATGACCAAGAAACGTAGACGCCACACGCCGGAACAGATTGTCAAGAAGCTTCGCGACGCGGAGGTGATGCTCAACGCTGGCAAGAGCATGGAAGAAGTCTTGAAGATGCTCGAAGTGAGCGAGACCACGTTCGATCGCTGGCAGAACCGATTCGGCGGGATGAAGAGTGAAGAGGCCAAACGGCTCAAGGAACTCGAAGGCGAGAATGCTCGATTGAAACGACTTCTCGCCGAAGCCGAGCTCGACAAGGCGATGCTCAAAGAGGCACTTCGGGGAAACGACTGAGCCCGACCCAGAGACGGCAAACCATTGGTCGTTTGCGACGGAAGTTCTCTGTTTCTGAGCGTCGGGCTTGCCGTGGTGTTGGATTCACGCGAAGCAGCATTCGCTATGAACGTCGAATCAAGACCGATGAAGAGGCGATCCGGAAGCGATTGCATGAACTTGCTCGGGAACGTCCCCGGTTCGGCTATCGTCAGATGACTCGCTTGTTGCGACTGGAAGGGTTCCGAGTGAGTTTCAAACGCATTCAACGAATTTGGCGAGCGGAGGGTCTGAAAGTGCGGCGAAAACCGAAGAAAAGGCGAGCCAAGGGAAAGTCCAAGAACGCCTGTTCCAATCGTCGAGCTCAGCGCACAATCATGTTTGGTGTTGGGACTTCATTTTTGATCGGACGACCAACGGGCAATCCCTGAAGTGGCTTTCGATCGTGGACGAGTACACGCGTCGCTGCATCACTCTGGATGTCTCGCGCACGATGACCAGTGAGGATGTGATCAACCGCTTGGCAGAGCTGTTTGTAATGTACGGCGTTCCGGAAGCCATTCGCAGTGACAACGGGCCCGAGTTCGTGGCCAAGGCAATCCAAGACTGGCTGGCCCCCTTGGAGGTCGACACGTTGTACATCGAGCCAGGCAGTCCATGGCAAAACGGATACGCCGAAAGCTTTCACAGTCGGCTACGAGACGAGCTACTGAACATGGAAGAGTTTGACAGCGTGCGACACGCCCGTGCTCACGCTTCGGCCTGGCGAGAGGACTACAACGGCTATCGGCCGCACAGTTCACTCGGTGGCCTACCCCCGGATGAGTTCGCGCGTCGCTGTGCTGATTTCGCTCCGTTTGCTGCGCAAACTCCGCTCCATCAGCACAGCGAAACCAAACCTATTACCCAACCCGCACTCCCATAACACCTGGATCAAAAACGGGGGCACTCCACGAACTCGCCCGCCTCGGCCGAGTCACTCGTCCCCGCCTGACCCAGATCATGAACCTCCTCCATCTCTGCCCGACTATCCAGGCCGAAATTCTTGCTCATCCGTCTATCACGTCTGGCCGTGATCCGATTACTGAGCGTGAACTACGCAGCATCGTCGGAAAGCCCGATTGGACGAGGCAGCGGCGGCTTTTTGATCGCCTCGTCCGTAGCAACTCAGATTAGGGCCCTTTCAAAGGGTGCTTAGCAACTGCTAGCGGTGCGTATGACCGACTGCAATTCCCCCTTCGCGCAACTCCATTCGGGTGGTCCACCCGAACTCACGAAGGCCGCGAGTTGGCGTGCGTCGGTATCGATCTTGGCTGCGATGGATTGAACAGGAGGCAACGGAGAAAACGGAGGTCGGAACTTGATGGCCCCGGATTTGAATCGTTACGGCTCGTTCGCCCCAGGGAGAATCAACCGTGATACTCCCTCGGTCAATTTGAGCACATTGAAGTTGATAATCAGTCCCAGTGGGATATCCATTAGCTTCATGTAACTGAGCAATTGAGCCTTGTGGATTGGATGGACTGAGTCGGAGGCCTTCACTTCGACAAACAGACACTGGTCAACAAGAAGATCAAATCGGAGTGGATATTCACGCTGAAACTGCTTGTACTGGACGGTGACCTGCTGCTGATTGGCGATGGCATGATCTCGCAATTCCAGTTCCTTGGTCAAACACCATTCATAGATGGATTCAAGCAAACCAGGCCCCTTGTCCTTGTGAACCTCGATTGCCGCGCCGATAACGTCATGAGTCATCCCCGACGCCCTTGAAAACAGCCAATGCATCTGATTGCCCCTTCAGATATTTATTGAAATGAAACCTGAACTCTGTTATCTCCGTTGCCTCCTGTTCAATCAATCCGGCACGCCAGCGCCCCAAACTCCATCGACTCACCGTTCTTAAAATCGCATCGGTTGCATCGTCCGCCAGCTCGAAGCGAAGTCCGTTCGCCGCAGTCTTCTTGAAATCCCGGATCAAATCGTGGCGAAACTGCAAGCAAGTCGCTAATCTGCGTCGGTGTCGCGACCGATGCGTCCCGGCAGCCAGGTTTCCTGCGTTCGGCTGGTCCAACCTCCGGCAGTTGCGAGCGACCGCGTGGATTTGTTTGTGGGTAGTTTCCTTGCCGTTAGCCTGGAAAAGGAGTGACAGATCAGGTGCGAATAGTTGACGACAACAACTGCAGTCTTGTCAGCGGCATTCGTCCGCGAGAAATCGTGTTTTTCATTTTCCTTGCGATTACCCCAGAATTGCCAGCCAAACGATCCATCCGGCCAGTGGAATGCCGATCCCCAAGAGTGCGGCCAGACAACCGCCAGGAGCTTGGCCACCCGCTTTATCAGTCGCCACGCCGTGGAGCATGCAGCCTCCCGCCAGCGGTCCGGTAAAGAGGGCGAATAGATACCAAGCCCAAAAGTTGCGTCCCGTCTCCACGGCCCAGCGGCCGCAGATCACGGCGTTGGTGAACATCAGCAAGATGAAGGTTAACTTCAGGCCGCCGGAGAGGAGCTTCACGGATTCAGCAAGTTCCATCGTTTCTCTATCTGATTCGTCCTCCGCGGCAATTGAATTGTCGCTATTCGCTGGTTCGTCTGCGTCGGATGTCTGCTCCACGACGGTCGACTGCTCCTGGCCGGCCGCTTGCGAAGTTGAAGCCTCTTGGCTGTAACACAACGAACCACCGATCAGAAATGCCAGGAGGGCTGCAAAGCGCACGGATCTCTCCAGAAATCGAGAAGAATCAGAAAACGAGTAGGCACAGGACTTTCTGCGACCGCACTGCGGTCGATGGGCATTGGATAGGGAATACGTCCAAGTTAGAAGGCAGACTTCTCGTTGGTTGACCCTAGGCCAACTGGATTTCAAGCAGGCTCAGCATCGCAGTCTCCTCGTCTTCGTCGTCACTGCTGAGGTCATTGAAGAATGCATCGACCGTCTCGTTCGTCGCCACCGGTTCTGCTCGGCTCAAGCGGTTGATCACGACCAATGCGTCGAGTGGAGACAGCTTGCCGTCTTGATTCAGATCCCATTTCAATTCGTCGTCTGCTGATTGAGTCCCGGAAGCATCGAAGCTCACAAGACGATTGATGACCTGCAAAGCGTCCACCGGCGTGACGAGCGAGTCGCCGTTGACATCCATCGGGTCGAGGGCCATCGCGTCCGAATCCAAGGGCGGATCGATGACGAAGTAGGCGACTTGCTCGGTGGTGTGGTTTCGTTCCGAATCGCTGAGTTGGTCTTCGTCGATCGCCAGGGAGATCGTGCCGCCGGCCGGTGGCAGTGGGTTGTTACCGCGAAGTACCGCCCAACCTCCGTCACCGCCGTCCATCCCGGCACTGCTGAGCACAGCAGTCTTGGCGTTCGGCATCGCATCGTAGCTGTATTGGTAGGTGCCGTTGCCGACCCCACGAACGGTATCATTGCCGATACCCGCGACGAAGGGCAGCCCTTCGATGGTGCCATTTTGGGTCGCTTCGATGACGAGATAGCCGATCGTTTCGTCAGCCCGTGTCGCGTCCGGGTCTTCGGCGACATGCTTGCCGACGTTCAGTGCGTTGGAAGAGGGTGGAGAGGTCCGGCTGCCGCTGCTGGCCCAAAAAACCGACCAGTCGGGATCGTTTGCCGACATCACCTGCCCGACGACGACCGGGCTGGAATACGACTGCTGGTAGTCCTGCGATGCCGTGTCGATCACCCAGCCATTCTTGCGGCTGGTCTGGGACTCGGAGTATTTTACGGCTTCCAGCTTGTATTGGCCGGGTTCGTCGTAGACGCCTTCTTCGACAGCGATATAGTGCACACCGCCACTGAAGGCAGTCGAGCCAACGTTGTCGACGCGAACGTCAAAGCTGCCAGACGTGACGTTGTCGATGCGGACCACGCCGGGTCCTGAACCGCTGTTGTAGCGCGGCGTCGCGACGACGACCATCGAAGTGTACGACTTGCTCAGCGTGACGGTCTGCCAGCTGCTGCCGACACTGGCCAATTCCCCGTGCGAGAGGTTTGGTCCCGACGCAGCGGCTTCGATCGTCACATCAACGATATCCGTCGCAGTGGCGCCGCCATTGTCCGTGACGGTCAGCGTCAAAGTGTGAGTCCCCACACCCAGCGAAGGCGAGATGCTGGCCGAGTTGCCCAGCACGGTCGGACCCTCGGTCCACTCATAGGAAACGATCGAACCGTCCGCGTCCGATCCACTGCCATTGAGCGTGACGGTCTCGCTGCCGTTGTCGTCAGAGTCTGTGACAGTCTGGTCGGAACCGGCGCCGGCGGTTGGTCCTTGATTGGCGGCAACGGTCACAACCACGCTATCGCTGGCGGTTGCTCCGTCGTTATCGGTCACCGTCAGTGTCAACGTATGTGTCCCGACCGACAGCGAGGGTGAAATCGAAGCCGTGTTGCCCAGCACGGTCGCTCCTTCGGTCCACTGATAGGCCGTGATCGTCCCGTCGGGGTCGGATCCGCTTCCAATTAGAGTCACCGTTTCGCTTCCAGTGCCGTCGTTGTCACTGACAGTCTGGTCGGCACCGGCATTGGCGTTGGGATCTTGATTGACGGGCTCGATGACCGTGATCACCACATCGTCACTGCTGCTGGCGCCACCGTTGTCAGTGACCGTGAGAGTGAGTATGTGCGTTCCAACCGAAAATGTCGGCGAGATGCTGGCAGTGTTGCCCAGCACGGTCGCACCCTCGGTCCACTGATACGAGGCGACCGAACCGTCTGCGTCCGATCCGCTGCCGTTGAGCGTAACCGTTTCGCTGCCGCTGTCATCGTTGTCGGTGACCGTCTGATCGGCACCGGCGCCGCTGTCGGAGCCTGGTTGGCAGCAACGGTAACCAGCACGGTGTCGCTGGCCGTGGCACCACCATTGTCGGTCACGGTGAGCGTCAGCGTGTGCGTCCCTACACTCAGCGAAGGTGAAATCGCCGCCGTGTTGCCGAGCACCGTTCCACCTTCGGTCCACTGGTAAGAGACAACCGATCCGTCGGCATCGCTGCCGCTGCCGGTCAGCGTGACGATCTGGTCGCCGCTGCCATCGGCGTCAGAGTCCGATTGATCGGCGCCGGCATTGGCCGAAGGTCCCTGGTTCGCGTCGATCGTCACCACGACCGTATCACTTCCCGTCGCACCCTCGTTGTCCGTGACTGTCAGCGTCAATATATGAGTCCCCACACCCAGCGTCGGCGAAATGCTGGCCGAGTTGCCCAACACCGTCGCACCCTCGGTCCACTCGTACGCCACAATTGATCCATCGGGATCAGTGCCGCTACCGCTGAGTGTCACGAGTTCACTGCCAGTGCCATCGTTGTCGCTCAGTGTCTGATCTGCACCGGCGTCGGCGGACGGTGCTTGGTTGCCAACATCACCGTCGTCAAGAATCGTGCCAACGGCCTCTGAATCGACAATTGTCGCGCCAACTGGATTGGAAAGCGACACGTGAAACGTTTCGTCAAGCTCCGGAATCGCGTCGTCGATCGTTGGCACGACGATTGTCCTCGTTGTCACGCCGGGCGCGAACGTGATCGTGCCTGAGGACGAAATGAAGTCGGCTCCACCGTCCGCCGTTTCGTCGACGGTGCTGAAATCGGCGACCACTTCAACCGCGCCTGGGCGATGACAGGTTGAGGGTGAAGGCGGCCTGCGAGGCCGCGCCGAAACGCAAGATGCGATCGTTGCCGTTGTCGACGACTAGCAGGTTTCCGTTTGGATCGAAGGCGAGTCCCTTCGGGTCATCCAATCCGCCCAGTCCAGTGGTTACCGGCGTTGCAAGATACGCGCCGTTGGTGCCATCGAATACCAGGACCTCGTCCCCATCTCGGTTGCTGACCCACAAATCCCTCGTACCGTCGTCATTGATGTCTTCGCCGAAGATGACTCCGCCGGTCGGCGCGACCGACAATCCGGCGCTACCCGAAGCAACGAATGCATTGAGAAAGTCGCCCGTCTCGCCGTCATACCTCAGGATGCTGTTGTTTCCCTGATGGGCTCCACTGGCAACATACAAGTTTCCGTCATCGCCAAACGTCAGTTCGGTAGGTGAGACGAGGCCTCCCGAGCCGGCCGCCACAAAGTCTTCTACGAACACCCCTGTTGCGCCGTCGAATCGCAGAACCTGATGGGTCCCACCGCTGCTAACGTACAGGTCTCCGGCGCCATCGAACGCCAGTCCGCGGGGCGTTGCCAGCCCGCCCGCACCAGCCGGAACGAAAACGTCCATGAAGGCGCCCGTTGACCCGTTGAATCGAACAATGGTGTCACTGAGGTTGTCAGCGACGTACAAGTTGCCATCCGGACCGAACTGCAGATTCTTGGCGGCGGTCAGCTGCGGGTCGGATGCAAATACACCTGGCGGTGCGCCCGACTGGCCATCGAACCGCAGCACACCCGGCTCGTCGAATCGGCTCACGTAGACATTTCCGTCCGGTCCAAAGTGCAGGCCGCGTGATTGAAACAGCTCCGCGGCGGTCGCGGAAGCGAATTCTCCAAGAAAGCGAACGCTGGTGTCTGCTTCGGTGACGACGTCGTCGCTGATCGAAATGCTCGTGTCGTCATTCAGAATCGTGCCGACAGCCAGATCATCGGTCAACTCGGCTCCAGAAGCCGAAGAAAGTTGAACCAGAAAATCCTCAGTCGACTCCTCAACCGTGTCGCCATTGACCGTCACGCCAATCGTTTGTTCTGTCTCACCCGGCGAGAACACAATTTGTCCCGAAGTGGCCACATAGTCCGCCGTTGTCGCCGAACCGTCGCTCGTCGTCCAACTGACCGTCGCTGAACCGGTCGTGTCGCCGGATCGTGTGAGCGTGAACACCAACTCAGTGGTTCCGCTGTCACCCTCAACCACTTGTGCATCGTCGATGTCGATCGTTGATTGCGGATTGGCTAGCGGACGATACGTCCAATTCAGAATGGCTTGTTGTTGGGCCGTTCCGCCCGACGCGCCCGTGAACCCGAGCCAAGCCGTGCCGCTATCCAGACTCAGCGTCGTGGCGAGATCGACCGGTACGCTGAAGGCCGGATCGCTCAAGTCGTCCAGGAAAACATCCAGCGTACCGGGCTGATACACCACCTTTACCTGGTGCACGTTGCCATCGTTGATGTCGAAAGAAGGCGTCACCTGACCAAGTGAATTCGCGGTGTCGTTGCTATTCGCAGCGGTACCGAGGGTCTGCACGCTGACATGGTTGTTGTTGGGATCGAAACTGTTTTGAAACGTGTCAAATTCCAACGCCAGACTGTTGGGAATATTCTTGTAGCCCAGGCCTCCGCCACCGCCGCCCATCGCATCGACTGCATCGTTTTGAATCACGAACGCGAATCCATCGGAACCATTGCCAGTGGTTTGAAAATCAAAGGTTGTCGTGAAACCGAGCGACACGAGTTGCTTGGACGTATGCCAGGCCGCGCCTCTTTGGTTGGTGACCAATGGCGTCACGTGCAAGGCGTTTTCTGCACCTACCGGCGCTGCGGCGTCGACGACCAGGTTCAACTGACTGGGGTCGCTGAAGTCGGTGTAGTCGATGGTGGGCGGCGAGACCAAATCCAGATAGGCGTTGGCGAACCGCGTTCCGTACCCGATTTGTCCCATGGCGTCGAAGTGGACTGCATCCCGCCGGGTCAGGCCCTCACCCGTGAATGCGGCGACTCCGGGAACGGTCGCGGCGACATCCAATTGCCCCTGCCGTACCAGCAAACCTCCCGGATAGGTTTCCAAGAGCTGTTCGGAAACATTGTCCTTGATCCTCGTCATCACGAACGGCAGATCCTCGGCATAGCGATCGCGCACCTCTGCGATGAAGTTCGTCAAGTTCGCCGTACTGCGCCGAGCGTTCCAGAGCCTCTTGCTCCCCGGCGGCGACTTCGGCTGGATCACTTGAGCCGCTGTTCCTGTTTCGAGCATCGCCGCCGCCCAGGTCCCAAAAGAATCCCTCGACTTCGTAAGGGCGACCTGTTGCATCGAGTACTGCAAACGCGTCGTCCGTCTTCTTCAACAGACCGCTCCACATGTGATCGGACGAGCCAGGATCTCCGGGGTTGTTGGGATTGAAGTGTTCGGCAAGATCGCGGCCGCCGTCACCATGCTTGATTAACGCAATTTGATGATCTGGATACGTATCGGCAAGTGTTCGGGCCAGACTGAGTTCCGGCCCTAGTCCGTTGCGAGGATCAAGACCTTCCGGCTTCATCAGGGCGTGGCGCATGAGTCGACCAGCCATGCCCCGGGGCGACGGTCGTCCACTGACCGCCATTCATGTCATGGTCGAGCCAGATCCACACGTCGTCTTGGGGAACATTCCACGACGGATCGAGGTTATTCGCGTCGGCCGTTCCCGTCAGGTTTGACTGTCCGGCCATGATGAAGACCTTGACCGGTTTGACGGCGACTTCATTAATCGTCACCTCGACCGTATCACTGGTGGAAGCTCCCTCGTTGTCGGTGACGGTGAAAGTCAGCGTGTTCGTTCCGAGCGGAAGTGTGGGGGCAATGCTGGCAGTCGTGCCGATGACGGTGTCATCGAACTTCCATTCATAGGCCACGATCTCTCCATCGGGGTCGCTTCCGACCCCGGCCAGCATGACAAACTCGTCGCCGTTCCCTCCCGCATCATTGAGTGTCTGATCCACGCCTGCATCGGCTACGGGAGGTTGATTGCTGGGATGTTCCCGTAATCCGAACATTGTCCACATTCGCATCTTCGTTGCTGCGGCTGACGTAGCTGCGGAATCGAACCACGAGTACTGTCGGGAAGCAAACGGAGTCAGATCGACTGATTCGCTGAACCACTGGTTTTCCGGATCGCTATTACCATCCAGTTGCAGCACACCGGACGTCCAACTTCCACCACCGTCACTGGAAATGTCCAGCGATAAATACTCGCCACGGTCAAAGCCGCTTTCGATCAGCCAGTCGAAAGTCAGCTCCGCCGAAACGTAACCGGTCAAATCGATCGGATTGCCGAGCGTCAGCGTCGCGTTTGTGGCCCGCCCTCGACTTCAGCCGACGGCTCCGTCGGTGGCCCGTTGTGTCGATCGGAACCAATCGTCTTGGCTGTCTTCGACCCAGTTGCCGCCCCAGTCGTTGGAAGTGCTCCCACTTTCAAAACTGTCCTCGAATAGCAGATCCGCGGCCAGGAGCTGACGGCGTTCGAGGGATTCCATCCGGAAGCGCCGACTTGGACGTCTGCCCTGGAGATTTCGTCGTGAGTTTCCTCGGATCTTGCTGAACAGTCGGGTCATCGTGCTGGTCCGTCGGATTGCGAATGAGGGTTAATTCAGGCCGAATTCCGGGTCTTGGTGACGTCTCGAAGGCCACAAGTGGCCCGAATTTGGCCGGAGGTTGGCAGAAAAAGCTGCCAGCCACCCTCATATGCGTCGTCAGTTGGCGACTCGTCCGGGATTTCTTAGAAAAGCACGACGCTGCCAGCGAGTGAGTCCACTCCTGGTTGATGCAATTCACTCGCTCGCGCCTTGAGTTTGTAGAACCCGACTACCGGCGATCTCGCCGTCTTCTCCTGCTAGTTATTAGGTATACTGCCCGGGTAAATCCAGCTCTTCTGCGAAAAGAAATCACCCACTTTATGGATCACGCCGCTGAAATCACGTCCATCCTCCGAAAAGTGACCGACGGCGAAGAGCGGGCCTTGGATGAGTTACTGCCGCTGGTCTACGAAGAATTGCGGCGGCAGGCCGAATCGCAAATGGCCCGCGAGCGATTCGATCACACGTTGCAGGCGACCGCGCTGGTGCACGACGCCTATTTGCGGCTGCTGGGGCAGGACTCGCCGACCGACTGGGCGTCGCGGGGTCACTTCTTCGCAACCGCGGCCAATGCGATGCGGCGGATCCTGGTCGACCACGCCCGATCCAAGGCTCGGCTGAAAAGGGGCGGGAATCGAGTGCAGGTCGAACTCACGGATTTCGCCGATGGACAGCAACGGCAACAGATCACTCCCGAGCAGCTGCTGGAACTCGACGACGCCCTCGAAAAATTGGAGCAGTCCGACCAGCAGGTCGCCCAGCTGGTTCGCTTACGCCTTTACACGGGCGTTTCGGTGACCGAGGCGGCCAAGCTGATGGGGATCTCGCGGACCGTGGCCTACGAGCGATGGGATTTGCGCTGTGTTGGTTTGCCGTCGAACTGGGTGATTCACAGACTGAATCGAACACCGGATGAGGCGATTGGTGATCCACGGACCAGCGGCGGGGTGCGTGCCACTTCCACCTCGCTCGAAGAATCGCAAGATTTTTTTCGGAAAGCCCCGGACGACAATCTCCCCGTCGGCGCATTTCTCAGTAGACCTATCCGTTTCGCCTTCGTTCGTGGCAAGCGGGAAAATCGATTCACTGCAAGCACTCCGACAGCGACATGGATCAACCTGCCACTTCCGTCGATTCCGCCAAACCTGACAGTGAGCGAGACATCTTCCTGGCCGCAATCAGGATCGTCGATGCGGACCGGCGCGAAGCCTTTCTCTAATCGGCGTGTAAGGGGCAAGCAGACCTGAAGGAACGCGTGAGTCGACTGATCGCGGCGAGAAATTCCGGCGGGCTACCTGTTACAGCAAGCCGTCGGATCGAGCGAACAAGACATTGACGCCGCCAGCCCAAACACCACCCATGCAACGCCGCACACCGGCCGTGATCCCGACACGGTGCCGATCGATGTGACCCAGCACCCAGTGATCGGTGGCTACAAGCTCTTAGAGCTGATCGGCGAAGGCGGCATGGGCAGTGTGTATTTGGCGCGGCAGTCCCAGCCGGTCCGCCGCAAGGTCGCACTGAAAATCATCAAGCCCGGCATGGACAGCCGCCAGGTCATCGCCCGATTTGAAGCCGAACGGCAAGCCCTGGCGATGATGGAGCATCCCAACATTGCCA
>CAVYFC010000004.1:0-1089119 GCA_963767665.1 Pirellulaceae bacterium | reverse complement strand
ATCACCATGGCCAGACTCATGCATCTTGTTTCAGATCACTGATAGATCGTTTGCAAGAAATCATTCCTATTTTGCTACTACTCCGGAGAGATCACGTTCATGAAAGTTGCAATTTTGGCGGGAGGCGTGGGCACGCGTCTTTCGGAAGAGACCGTTGTGAAACCGAAACCGATGGTGGAGATCGGTGGCATGCCCGTGCTTTGGCACATCATGATGATTTACAGCCATTACGGGTTCGATGAGTTCGCAGTCGCACTTGGCTACAAGGGTGAGTACATCAAGAAGTTCTTCGTTGATTACGCGTCGCTGCAGAGTAACCTGACAATCGACATCGGTGCGTCGCAGATCGAGCGACATGGGACCGAACTTCCAGACTGGAAGGTGCAGCTCATCGATACCGGCGCCGATACCGCAACGGGCGGCCGAATCAAGCGGCTGCAGCCCTATATGGGCGATGAGACCTTCTTGCTGACTTGGGGTGATGGCGTGGCCGACATCAATATCCCCGAACTGATCGAATTCCACCGCTCGCACGGCAAACTGGCCACCGTGACGGCTGTACGGCCAGCGGCTCGCTTCGGTCACCTGGAGTTCGATGGGGACCGAGTCGTGGAGTTCTCCGAGAAGCCCCAAACGAGTGAGGGTTGGATCAACGGCGCCTTCTTTGTTTTGGAGCCAGAGATCTTTGACTACATCGATGGCGATGCAACGCAGTGGGAACTCGAACCGATGTCGGGCCTTGCTCGCGACGGTCAGCTGATGGCCTATCGTCACGACTCGTTTTGGCAATGCATGGACACGTTGCGCGACAAGAAGCGTTTGGAAGAGCTCTGGGCCTCGGGATCGCCTCCCTGGCGAGTCTGGGAACCGAAATGTGTACTAACTGAGAGTAAGTAACAGGGAACTATCGAGAATGCGAGTTTTACTAACGGGACACAAAGGCTATATCGGCGTCGTTTTGGCACCGATGTTGGTCGAGGCTGGCCATGATGTTCATGGTTTGGATAGCGACATCTTTTCACGCTGCACGTTTGGTGACGAACCAAAGCCTGTCAGCGAAACGATCAAGGACATTCGTGATGTCACGATCGAAGATGTGCAAGGATTTGACGCGGTGCTACATCTGGCAGGTCTGTCGAATGACCCATTGGGCGATCTGAATGCGAACCTGACGTATGACATCAATCACCTCGCTTCGGTGCGATTGGCGGAACTAGCCAAACAGGCAGGTGTCGAACGATTTATCTTCTCGTCGTCCTGCAGCAACTATGGCGCCGGCGGGCGATGACCTGTTAACCGAAGAGGGTGAGCTCAATCCGGTCACTCCCTATGGCAAGTCCAAGGTGTTGGTGGAGCAGGATGTTTCCAAGTTGGCGGATGATAATTTCTGCCCGGTCTATCTCCGCAACGCCACGGCCTACGGAGTATCACCTCGGATCCGTTTCGACCTGGTGCTCAATAATCTGGTTGCCTGGGCCTACACGACGGGTGCGGTTCGGCTCAAGAGCGACGGGACGCCCTGGCGTCCGATCGTGCACATTGAGGATATCTCACGGGCATTCGTCGCGATGCTTCAGGCTCCTACCGACAAGATCCATAATCGCGCGTTCAACGTCGGTGTG
The DNA here is from genome assembly GCA_963767665.1 of Pirellulaceae bacterium. GTDB lineage: Bacteria > Planctomycetota > Planctomycetia > Pirellulales > Pirellulaceae > Rubripirellula. The sequence continues at coordinate 1,087,497 of CAVYFC010000004.1, read as the reverse complement.
CCCGGTGAAAACTTTCGCATTCGCGAGATCGCCGAGATTGTTCGAGACACCGTGCCCGGCAGCGAGGTCAGTTTCGCCCCGGACGCGTCACCCGATACACGTAACTACCGTGTCGACTGCTCACTGATTCAGGAGATGGTGCCGGAATTCAAGCCGCAATGGAATGTGCGTAAAGGTGCCCAAGAGCTTTATGAAGCCTACAAGGCCCATGGAGTTACGCTCGAGGAGTTCGAGGGGCAACGTTACAAACGCATCGATCATGTTCGCATGCTGATCGCGGACGGTGTCATCGACAATTCACTACGCCGAATCGAGGAATTGAATGTCGCTTCAAACTGATAATTGCGTGCTCGCGCCAAGCACCAAGATCGAAGGTTGTCGATCGTGCGGCTCATCGAAGCTCCCCTCCTTTCTTGACCTCGGTACGACGCCGCTGGCGGACCGATTGTTGATGGAGGAAGATCTCAATCAGCCCGAACTGGTCGCGCCGCTGGACGTCGTCTTCTGCGAAGAATGCTGCCTCGTCCAGATCACCGAGACGGTTGCGCCGGAAGTTTTGTTCTGCCAGAACTATCCGTACTTTTCGTCGGTGTCAAAGTCGCTGATGGAGCATTTTGGGGAGAGTGCTCAACAAATCCTTCAGCAGCGTAGCCTTAATTCCGAGAGCCTCGTGATGGAGGCGGCCAGTAACGACGGCTACATGCTGAAGCACTTTGTCGAGGCAGGGGTGCCCGTTCTCGGGATCGATCCTGCTGATGGACCGGCCAAGAGGGCGGAAGAACGGGGAGTGAAAACGCTCAATACTTTCTTTACGAAGGAGTTGGCGGAGGAGCTTCGTGAGGAAGGGAATCGGGCGGATGTGTTCTTGGCGAACAACGTGCTGGCCCATGTGGCTGATCTCAACGGGTTCACCGCGGGGATTGCGAGCGTCCTCAAAGAAGATGGCGTTGCCGTTATCGAATGCCCCTACCTTCTGGATCTGATCGAGCACTGCGAGTTCGATACGATCTACCACCAGCACCTTTGCTATTTCTCCGTCACGGCGCTCGTCGAATTATTTCGGCGTCACGGGCTGTCCTTGAACAAGGTCGTTCGCACGCCGATTCATGGTGGCTCACTTCGCCTGTTCATCGAGAAGAAAGAGAACACCGATTCGTCGGTGACTTCCTTGCTTGATACAGAACGGGAGCTGGGTGTCGACACGTTGGCGTATTACGAAACGTTCGCCGCACGGGTGCAGAAGCTAAAAGCAGATCTGATTGCAGAGCTTGAGCGGCAGAAGGCGGAAGGAAAACGTATCGTTGGGTACGGGGCTGCCGCAAAAGGTTGCACGCTTCTGTCGTACTGCGGAATCGGTTCACAGTATCTCGACTACATCGTTGATTTGAACGCTGTCAAGCAGGGACGATACTTCAGCGGCAACCAACTCAAGATCGAACCGCCGACGAAGCTGCTGGAAGATCAGCCGGATTCCGTATTGATCATCGCCTGGAATTTCGCGTCGGAAATCATGAAGCAGCAGAGCGACTACCGGGCACGCGGGGGAAGCTTCATCATCCCTGTTCCCGAGGTGAAGGTGGTTTCATGAGTCAAGCTGTCATGTGTCCGGCCTGCCACTCTGATCGCCAGCGAGTGTTTCATCGCGCCCGAGGTGTTCCGGTCAACAGTTGCCTGTCGTTGGATACCCGGGAAGAGGCCCTGGCGTTTCCGACAGGTAATATCGACTTGTCATTTTGTGAAGACTGTGGATTCATCTTCAACTCTGCCTTTGACGAGTCGCTGATCGAATACTCGGAAAGATATGACCCGACCCAGGCGTACTCTGGCACGTTCAATCGCTGGCATCAGCAACTCGCCGAAAACCTGGTGGACCGATACGACTTGCGCGGCAAGCGAATCATTGAAATCGGGTGCGGAAAAGGTGAGTTCCTCACGATGCTCTGCGAGTTGGGCTCGAACTCAGGCGTCGGCTTCGACCCGGCCGTGAACTTCGAGCGCACGCGAATCCCGACGGCAGGTGAAACGCGATTTGTCCAGGACTTCTATTCGGAGAAATATGCGGATCAGAAGAGTGATTTCGTGTGCTGCAAGATGACCCTGGAGCACATCGCGCCGACCGCGGATTTTGTTGCGACCGTGCGTCGTGCTGTCGGTGACGACGTTGGCACCACCATCTTCTTTCAAGTCCCCGACGTACTCCGGATTCTCAAGGAGCAAGTGTTTGTCGACATTTACTACGAGCACTGCAACTACTTTCAGCGCTGGTTCGCTGGCCCGATTGTTTCGCCGAGCTGGTTTCGCGGTCGAGAATATTGAGTGCGACTACGACGACCAGTATCTGATGATCGACTGTCGTCCCGCAGAGGAAGGCGAGGAGACGCGGTTGTTGCCGGAGGAGCAGGATTTCGAAGAACTTCAGAGTCTGGTCGACCGCTTCGCAAAGGAACTGCCCAGCCAACTTACCCGTTGGCAACGCGAGATCCAAAGCTATCGAGCCGACAACAAGCGTGTCATCATCTGGGGAGGCGGTTCCAAGGGCGTTGCATTCCTGACAACGCTCGGACTCGATTCAGAGATTGACTACGTTGTCGATATCAATCCGTACAAGCACGACAAGTACATGCCCTGCACCGGCCATCGCATTGTTGGCCCTGAGCATACGAAAGAGGCAATACCCGATGTGGTCATCGTGATGAATCCGATCTACGTACCCGAGATCCGGGAATCACTTCAGAGCCTGGGGCTGTCGCCACAAGTCTTGCCGGTCGACCAATGATGGGTAATTCGGGAATGAGCGAGGATTCAACCACTTGCCAGGCACTGTCGTGCCCGGGGTGCGGCGCCGATGGCGGGGAAGTTTTCTGCTCGACCAGTCGGGCTCCCGTCCTGTGCCACCTCCGTTACACGGATCCGGATGAGGCGCGGGCGGCGCCGACCGGCCGTATCAGCTTGGCCAGATGCTGCGAAACTTGCGGCCTGGTTTACAACCGTGACTTCGAGCCCGCGAAGATGAGCTACGAAGTTTCCTACGACAATGCGCTGCACCATTCCGCTCATTTCCGAGGTTACGCTAGCCATCTAGCATCCGATCTGTGCGAGCGGCACAACTTGCAAAACGAAATCGTTGTCGATATCGGCTGCGGTGATGGTTACTTCTTGAATCTGCTGTGCGAAGCCGGGACCAACCGAGGTTGGGGATTCGATCCCACAGCCTATCAATCATTGGAAACGTCCTCCGACGTTCGCCTGATTCGTGGGTACTTCGACGCCGAACAGTTGCCGGCCAAGCCGGGCCTGATTTGTTGTCGTCACGTTCTGGAGCATCTGCCACAACCGCAGGCGTTACTGAGCGAGATACGACAGGCCTGCGAACCGATGCGGACCGTTGTTTATTTCGAAGTACCCGATGCCAGGTTCACACTCGAGCACGGCGGGTTGTGGGACATCCTTTACGAGCATTGTTCGTATTACACGCCTGACTCCATCCGCCGATTGTTCGAGCAACACGGTTTTCGGGTCGATCGCGTCGGCTCGAGCTATCACGGTCAGTTTCTGCAACTCGAAGCGGTTGCCGTCGAGCATCGTCGGTTCGGCCGCAGCCTTGCCGGGGGATGATACGGCAACGAGTGTGAAGGCCTTTTCGGATCAGTTTCGCCAGTCAGTGGCCGACTGGCAGGATCAATTCAAAGCATTTGATCGCGACGGGAAACGAGCCGTTCTATGGGGAGCGGGAACCAAAGGTGTCATGTTCCTCAACATCGTTGGTTGTGGCGATGTGGTTTCGGGAGTCGTCGATCTGAATCCCGGCAAACATGGTACTTTCATTGCGGGGACGAGTGTCCCCGTCATTTCACCGGAGTCGCTCAAGACGAGTCCTCCCGACGTTGTCGTCCTAACCAATCCCGCCTATCGGGATGAGATTTCAAGGCACCTTTCAAGTCTCGGATTGGAGCCGAGTTTGTTGAGCCTTTAGGGCAACGCCGTAGCGGATCAAGAAGGCGTTTCGACGCGTCTTTCGCAACCCAAATCGTCAGTTTTGAAGTTGTCGATTTTGGCTGCCGCAGGAGGATTTTCATAACCCGACGCGTCAGCGAGTCGATGTCAAAATCGATATTTCCTCGCTGACGCGTCGGGTTATGAAAAAGTGAACTTCAAAGAGCGTCGGTGAGGAGTAGTAATCTCTGCAGGAAACTTCCTCGCTGACTCCTTCGGGTTATAAGACAAAGCTCGAAACACTTCTTAAAATATGTTCTTATGTTCAGGCCCGGAGAGGGACATGTTGTGTTTCTCGGCAAAGTTCCGTTGCCGTAAAGCGATGGAATCCCCGACCGCTCCCCGTCCAACCCTTCCGAAGGCAGAATGCTACTTCGGAGCAAACCAACGCTAGGTCATGATCGTGCAGGTCTGTTTAGTTCACCAACGATCCGTGCCACCTTCCAACCATAATCACCGCTGCTAGCCAATATGCGTGCCAAGAATCGACGACGCAAATCGAATCGCCTTCGACATGAACAGCTCGAATCCCGTTTACTGCTGGCCGCGGAATGGCTTGATTCGACTCGGGATTATCGGGTTGAACTGACAGTCAACAGCAATGGATTCGAGCGAACCGATAAGCCGGCGGACATCGCTCTAAACTTCACGAGCCTACTGGGCGAATTAGGCGAGAATACGGCAGTTGACATTGATTCTCTACGAGTCGTTGAGGTGGATACCGACGGTCAGCCGGTGAATACAAACGTGCCGTTTCAATTCGATCCCGATCCCGGATTCGATGCCTCCACGATGGCAACGGGAACTCTGGTGGTCATGGTCGAAGGACAAACCGCCGCCAGCGAGGATCGAATTTTCCAAACCTATTTTGATGTGGTTGGCGGAACGTTCACCCCCGCTTCCTTTCCCGATCTCGTAGCGGTCACGGACAATGTCGCGGACGAAGGCCAAGACAGCTTTCAAATAACCACTCCCACTGCCGACTACTTTTATCAGAAGCAGGGAGCTGGGTACTCAAGTATCGTCGACGTTGGCTGGCAACGACTGGGTCGGTTATCGTCCAACGGGTGGTTCGGATGGAGCGTTTCGTGGGATTCCGAATCTTGTCTATCCCGAAAGTGGTTTCCATCCAGGGGCTACGACGGGTGTGAGCACGATCCTCCATGATGGTCCGTTGAAGACCACGATTCATTCCGAAACGAACGATGGCAAGTGGGAGGCCACCTGGGAGATCTATCCGAACTTTGCGACGATGACCGTCTTGAAGACGGATCATGATTATTGGTTTCTCTACGAAGGCACGCCGGGCGGGAGCCTCGATACGGGCAGCGACACGGTGGTTCGTGCAGACGGGACGACGACGCTTGCTCAAAGCAGTTGGACAGGTGATCTGCCGGGCGATGAGTGGGTCTACTTCGCCGATCCTTTGCTCGGCCGTTCGCTTTTCGCGGCGAACCACCAAGACGACACCGCGGTCGATTCTTACCGGCCCATGAATGGTGAGATGACCGTTTTTGGATTCGGTCGATCAGGTCTTAACACACTGATGGGCTCGGTCCCGGCCAAGTTCACCATTGGCTTGTTCGATGAAACGGCCCATGGCCAGGCATCTCCGATCATCAATTCAGCTTACCGAGATCTGGTACTCACAGTGGGTAGCGCCGAGCAGTTGGTCCCGGAGGCTCCGGTTGCGGCCGACGACAATTACGTTACGGATCTCGACACGCCACTCAGTGTTGATGCGATGTTTGGCGTTTTGGCAAATGACTCGGACCTCAATGGCGACGTACTTGAATCATTTCTGGTCGATGATGTTTTGAACGGTTCATTGACACTGAACGTCGACGGGTCATTTGACTACATCCCAGATCCTGGATTCATCGGCAGCGACAGCTTCACCTATCGAGCCAGCGACTCGCTGCTCGTTTCCGATCTTGCCACCGTCACGATTCTGGTCCGGACCCCACCGACGGCAGCCGACGACACCTACGAGATTGACGAAGACACCCCCTTGGTGGTCGCGGCTGCAGGCGTACTGAGCAACGACGTCGACAACGAGCTTCCGGCTGATCTGTTAGCCCGTCTGATCAGCGGCCCGAGCAACGGGACGCTGACTGCTTTCTCGAGCGACGGCAGTTTCACCTACGTGCCCGATGCCGACTTCAACGGCGTGGACAGTTTCATCTATGCAGCCGAAGACGGAGTCACTGGTAGCACGGACGAAGCGACGGTCACACTGACGGTCAACGGGGTCAATGACGCACCGGTCGGTGCCAACGACAGCTATGCGACTTCACCGGATACCCCATTGTCGGTGGACGCCGCCAGCGGCGTGCTGGCCAACGACTTCGATGTCGATTTCGATGCACTCGAGGCGATCCTGGTCGATGATGTCACCGGTGGTACTTTGACGCTCAACCCCGATGGGTCCTTCGAGTACACCCCCGATCCGGGCTTTGTCGGCAGCGACAGTTTCACTTACCGAGCCAATGATTCGAGTCTCGAATCGAGTCTGGCGACCGTGTATCTCAACGTGGTCAGTAGCGATCCCGATTTGTTGGTCGCTCTTCCACTGGACGAGGGCAGCGGCAGCCTAGCCGGGGATGTCAGCGGCAATGGCAACGACGGCATCCTGGTTGGCGGTGCCTCTTTGAAGCCAGCTCGGGAAATGGCAGTGCCTCTGCCGTGCGATTCGACGGTGTCGATGATTCGATTGACCTTGGGTTCCTGGACGTTAACGGTTCCGGTTTGACGCTGGCGACTTGGTTCAACGGCGACAGCTTCCCCGGTCCGTCGAATGATCCTCGATTGGTCTCCAAGGCGACTGGAGTCGCGGCCAATGATCATGTTTTCATGCTCGGTACCATCAAAGCGGGCAACGAGGTTCGGCTGCGGGCACGTGTCCGAGTGGGCGGAACGACGACGACCTTGATCGCCGGCACCGGCGCCATCTCCACCGGCCAGTGGTATCACGCGGCGGTCACTCATGATGGGAGTACGTTGCGTTTGTACCTCGACGGTAACGAGGTCGGCAGCACGGCATTATCCGGATCGGTCGACATTGCCCCGAGCGTGGCCGTCGCGGTCGGCAGTCAACCAGCCGGGGCGGGAGGTCGGCACTTTGACGGACTGATCGACGATGTCCACATTCTGCAGCGCGCCCTGAGTGAAAGCGAACTGGCCGAGTTGATCACCGGGAATAGCCCACCCGTTGCGACCAATGATGCTTACTCGATGAACGAAGACTCGAGTCTGCTGGTCGATGTCGCAGGGGGAGTGCTTGCCAACGACGTCGATGCTGACCTTGATCCGCTACAAGCGACGTTGGTGGACGATGTGGTTCACGGAGTATTGACGCTGAATCTCGATGGGTCATTCGACTACACGCCCGATCCGGACTTCAGCGGCACCGACAGCTTCACCTACATGGCCAGTGATGGTTCGCTCGATTCGGATCTTGCCACGGTGGTACTGACGGTCGATCCGGTCAACGATGCTCCGGTCGCCTCTGGATGACAACTATCTGACAGAGCCCGACACACCACTGAGTGTCGATTCCGCTGTGGGTGTGTTGGCCAACGACTCCGATGTCGATCTTGACGCGCTCGATGCGGTCCTGGTCGATGATGTCTTGAGCGGTACTTTGACGCTCAACCTCGATGGTTCGTTTGACTACGTCCCGGATCCTGGGTTTACCGGCAGCGACAGCTTCACCTATCGGGCTAGCGACTCGTTGCTCGATTCCAATCTCGCCACCGTCACCGATTCTGGTCCAGACCCCACCGACCGCTCTCGACGACACCTACGAGACCGACGAAGACACGCCCTTGGTGGTTGCCGCGGCAGGTGTGCTGAGCAACGACCTCGATACCGAACCACCGGCCGATCTGAGCGCTCTGCTGATCAGTGGTCCGAGCAACGGGACACTCACGAGTTTCTCCAGCGACGGCGGTTTCACCTACGTGCCCGATGCCGAATTCAATGGCGTCGACAGCTTCACCTATGCGGCCGTTGACGGAGTCAGCGGAGCCTGGTCGGAAGCGACCGTCACATTGACGGTCAACGGCGTCAATGATGCTCCGCTGGCCAGCGACGACAGTTACACAACAGCCACCGACACACCGTTGGTGATTGCGGCCGCCGGCGTGCTGGCCAACGATTCCGACGTCGATCTCGATTCGCTCGAGGCCATCCTGGTCGATGACGTCACAGGTGGCTCACTGACGCTCAATCCGGATGGGTCCTTCGAGTACATCCCCGATCCGGGCTTCGTGGGTAGCGATAGTTTCACTTACCGAGCCAACGACTCGCTGCTCAATTCCAATCTCGCCACCGTGTATCTGGAGGTGCTCAGTAGCGATCCCGATTTGTTGGTCGCGCTTCCACTCGACGAAGGGAGCGGCAGCCTAGCCGGGGATGTCAGCGGCAATGGCAACGACGGCACCTTGGTGGGCGGTGCCTCCTTTGAAGCCAGCTCGGGAAATGGCAGTGCCTCGGCCGTAAGACTGGACGGTGCCGATGATTCAATTGATCTTGGATTCCTAGACGTCAACGGTTCCGGGCTGACGCTGGCCACTTGGTTCAACGGCGATAGCTTCCCCGGTCCGTCGAATGATCCTCGATTGGTCTCCAAGGCGACGGGAGTCGCGGCCAATGATCATGTTTTCATGCTCGGTACGATCAAAGCGGGCAACGAGGTTCGGCTACGGGCACGTGTTCGAGTGGGCGGAACGACGACGACCTTGATCGCCAGCACCGGGGCCATCTCCACCGGCCAGTGGTATCACGCGGCGGTCACCCATGACGGAACCATGCTGCGGTTGTATTTGGACGGAACCGAGGTCGGCAGTGCGGCTTTATCCGGTTCGGTCGACATCGACCCGACCGTCTCTGTCGCGGTCGGCAGTCAACCCGCCGGAGCGGGAGGTCGGCACTTTGATGGGCTAATCGACGATGTCCACATCCTGCAGCGCACCTGAGCGTCAGCGAGATCGCCGAGTTGATCAGCGGCAACAGCCCGGCCATTGCGTCCAATGATGCTTACTCGACTACCGAAGATTCGAGCTTGCTGATCGATGCGGCTGGAGGAGTGCTTGCCAACGACGTCGATGCTGACTTTGATCCGCTACAAGCAATCTTGGTGGACGATGTGGTTCACGGAACGTTGACGCTCAACCCCGATGGGTCCTTTGCCTACACGCCCGATCCAGACTTCAACGGCACCGACAGCTTTACCTACACCGCCAGCGACGGCTCGATCGATTCGAATCTAGCGACGGTGATGCTGACGGTCACCCCGGTCAACGATACACCGGTCGCGTCGTACGACAACTACCTGACACCGCCCGACACGCCGCTGAGTGTCGATGCCGCCGGCGTGCTGGCCAACGACTCCGATGTTGATCTTAACCCGCTCGACGCGGTCCTGGTCGATGATGTCGTGAGTGGCTACTTTGACGCTCAACCTCGACGGTTCGTTTGACTACACGCCCAGATCCTGGATTCACCGGCACCGACAGCTTCACCTACCGGGCCAGCGATTCGCTGCTCGATTCCAACCTCGCCACCGTCACGATTGTGGTACAGACCCCGCCCACCGCGGTCGACGACACCTACCAGACCGACGAAGACACCACCTTAGTGGTAGCCGCGACGGGCGTGCTGAGTAACGACATCGACACCGAGCTACCGGCCGATCTGAGCGCGCTGCTGATCAGCGGCCCGAGCAACGGGACGCTGACGAGTTTTTCGAGCGACGGCAGTTTCACTTACGTGCCCGATGCCGAATTCAATGGTGTCGACAGCTTCATCTATGCGGCTGAGGACGGAGTCACCGGAGCCTGGGCCGAAGCGACGGTCACGCTGACGGTCAACGCCATCAATGATGCCCCGGTGGCCGGCGACGACAGTTACAACACGGCCCCCGCCACACCGCTGGTGGTAGCGGCTGCCAGCGGTGTGCTGGCCAACGACTCCGATGTCGATCTCGATTCACTGCAGGCAATCCTGGTCGATGACGTCACCGGCGGCTCACTGACACTCAACTCGGATGGGTCCTTCGAGTACACCCCCGATCCGGGCTTCTTCGGTAACGATACATTCACTTACCGAGCCAGCGATTCGAGTCTCGAATCTAATCTGGCGACGGTAATCATCTCGGTAACCGGGGTTTTTAATTTTTGGTACGGCACGAGCATGGACGTTGGTCTCTTGGGGACGCCTCAGCGTTGGGTCAATATTCTTGGAAACGCTTCAGACCCGGACGGCATCCAATCGCTGACGTACTCACTCAATGGCGGCTCAACCGTAGCGATGGGAATCGGGCCGAATGATCGTCGTCTCGTCGACGATGGCGACTTCAATGCCGATATCCTGATCGATGACCTAGTCATCGGTACCAACGAACTTGATGTTCACGGCGATTGACGGTGTCGGGAATTCGGAATCGGCCGACAGTAACGATTACGCGGCACGTTCCGGCATCGTGGGCTCTGCCTGAGTTCATTGACTGGTCGAACGCCGTAGATGTTTAGGACGAGGCCCAGCCGGTCGATGGATTGTGGTCTCTCGATGCCAACAACGGCGTCGTGAAAGTCGAACCAGAATTTGCAGGATACGATCGCCTGCTTGCCATCGGGGAGACGAATTGGACCAACTACCAAGTCACGGTTCCGGTAACGTTCAACCAGTTTGTCCCATCGGGCCCAGTGAGTGGTGATCCTGCTTTTGGTCTGATCGCCGGCTGGAATGGTCACAATGATACCGTTACCAGGGCAGCCAACCTCTGCAGGGCTTTAGGCCGGACTCGACTGGCCAGACGCCAACACCCTTTGGGGCGATTGCATGGTGGCTCAGCGACAGACCACAAATTTTTGACAAGAACGCCAGGAAGGTCGCCGCCGGGTCTCCATTGCCAGTAACACCCGGCCAGACATTTCAGCTCAAGCTGCAGGTTGAGAAACAGCTCACCGGAACCGCTTACCGCTTCAAAATGTGGTCGGATGATACAGTGGAACCAGAAGCTTGGCTAACATACAACTCGCCCGATGATAGTTTGGAACCTGATTCGGGGTCGCTACTTCTCGTTGCACATGAATCCGCTGTTGAATTCGGCAATGTAACGATTAATAACCTTGCAGACCTATCGGCGGAGCCACTTGCGTTTGATGACGCTTATAGCGTTGCGGAAGACAGCATACTGATCGTGTCCTCGGCTTCTGGAGTGCTGTCGAACGATATTGATGAACTGTCGCCCGATAATCTGACGGCTGCACTAGTGTCAGCCCCTTCCTTCGGCACGCTGGCGAACTTAACGGAAGCCGGCTCGTTCAACTACGAGCCGAATCCAGACTTCTTCGGGACTGACAGCTTTGTCTATCGGGCGATCGACGGGCAGAACGGTGCCAGTGCCGAGGCGACCGTGTTCCTAACAGTCAATCCTGTCAACGATGCTCCGCTCGCTTTGGACGACGCCTATGCGACGCCGCCCGACATGCCGCTGAGTATCGGTATCGCTGGAGTGCTGGCTAACGACTCCGATGCCGATCTCGATCCTCTCGATGCGGTCCTGGTCGATGATGTCATGAGCGGCTCGCTGACGCTTAACCTCGACGGGTCGTTTGACTACACACCTGATCCTGGCTTCACTGGCACCGACAACTTCACCTACCGGGCCAGCGACTCGCTGCTCGATTCGAATCTCGCCACTGTCACCATTTTGGTCCAGTCCCCACCGACCGCGGTCGACGATGTCTACGAGACCGATGAAGACACCGCCTTGGTGGTGGCTGCATCAGGCGTGTTGAGCAACGATGTCGACAATGAGCCTCCGACCGATCTGACCGCCTTGCTGATCACTGGCCCGAGCAACGGAACACTGTTGAGTTTCTCGAGCGACGGCGGTTTCACTTACGTCCCCGACGCCGACTTCAGTGGCGTGGACAGTTTTCTCTATGAGGCCGCAGACGCAGTCACCGGAGCCACGGCCGAAGCGACTGTTACTTTAACGGTCAATGCAATCAACGACGCCCCGTTGGCGGGAGACGATAGTTACACCACGGCCGCCGAGACAACGCTGTTGCGTAGCGGCTCCCGGCGGTGTGCTGGCCAACGACTCCGATGTCGATCTCGATTCGCTCCAGGCAATCCTGGTCGATGACGTCACGGGCGGCTCACTGACGCTTAATCCGGATGGCTCCTTCGAGTACACGCCCGACCCGGGTTTCGTCGGCAACGACTCGTTCACTTACCGAGCCAGTGACTCGAATCTCGATTCCAATCTGGCGACCGTTTATCTGGAGGTGGTCAGCAACGAACAGGCCTTCGTGTCGGACGAATTCGACTCAGAGGTACTGGATGAAGCGGTCTGGACTTTTGTCGACCCAACCGGCGATGGAACAGCGGAAGCGGTAGTTGGGACGGCAAATATTTCTGTCGCCGGTGGCAGCAGTCATGATATTTGGACGAGCGGAATCAATGCCCCACGCCTGATGCAGGACGCCAACAATGTCGACTTTGCTGTCGAGGCTAAGTTCGACAATGTGCCGGCAGGGACTTTTGCGATGACGGGAATCTTGGTGCGAGGCCGGAAAACAAATATCTGCGATTTGAATTCTACAGTGACGGTTCCGAACTTCATCTGTTTGCTGCGTTGATCAACAATGGTTCCGCCAACAGTCTTTTATAACGAGACCATCCCGGTGTCCGGCAGCTCACTCTACATGCGAGTCACACGCGTTGGCGACTCTTGGACCCAGCCGTACTCGACCGAAGGTGTCTCTTGGGCTGTCGGGAGCGAACTTTGTCGCCGGACTGCAAGTGAATAGCAATCGGTCTTTATGCTGGCAATGCCGGCGGTCTTCGGCACCGCATTTACGACAAATGTTGACTATTTTCGATCCTTGTGAGTGCTCGAAAGCCCAGCGGTCTGATTCTCTCGGCATTTTGGTTTAGCCGGTCTCCTATCGTTCATGGATCAACAGAGGTCAACGCATGACTCGCATCTGTATCGGGCTACCGGTCTACAATGGCGAGACATTTGTCGGTGCGGCAATTGAATCTATTCTCAACCAGACATTTCGCGAGTTTCGGCTCATCATCGTCGACAATGCCTCGACCGATCGAACGCAAGAGATTTGCGAGGCTTTCGCGGAAAAGGACACGCGAGTGGAGTACCATTGCAACAGCAAAAACATGGGTGCACCGGGGAATTTCAACCGCGCATTTGAACTCTCCAACTCGGAACTCTTTAAGTGGGCTGCAGCTGATGACGTGCTAGCGCCGGAATACTTGGCTCGCTGCATTGAACTCATGGATCGTGACCCGGAAGTCGTGCTTTGCCACTCGCAAGTAAGTGTGATCGACAGGAAGGGAAACCCGCTCAAGGATTATGTGAGCCCATTGACTCGCCATGATGCGTCGAGACCCTCCGATCGATTTTCCGACTTCGTACTGGCCAAACACGCGTGTTTTGATGTTTTTGGGGTTGTGCGAAGCGAGGCACTTTCTATGACACCCAAGAATTGGAAGCTACATGTCAGCGGATCGTAACCTGCTTGCAGAGCTCGCACTGATGGGACGAATCCATATCGTTCCCGAGGCATTCTTCTACTCCCGTGACCACAGTTGACGCTCCGTGCACATCTCCGTTCCAAAACAACTTCGGGAATGGTGGGGACAGCGCAGAACGATTGGTTTCCCCTATTGGTGCCACATGGTGAATACGTCGGTACCATTAGCCGAGCCGCCATTCCGTGGGAAGAAAAACTGAACTGCTACCGGACGATATTCACCTGGGGTGGTCGGCATTGGCGGCACCTTGGGTCCGACGTCAAGTCCGTTGCGTCGCATTCGCTTGGGCTCGAAATTAAGCTCGTAGCACACTCGATTTCGGTTGCTACCCGATAGCCAACATGGCTGCCTTGACACCAGGAACGGTTTGACTCCGCGAATCTGATCCGAATGAATGAGTCTCGCGTCCAAATTAGCAAAAGGCTAATCCTATTTAATTCGGCAAGTTCAGTTCTGTCGCGGCTGTTGAATGTCTCGGTGCTATTTTGGATGTACAGGTATCTTCTTGATAGGATTCCACCCGAAGAGTTCGCAATTTATCCCGTTGCGGCAGCAATCATGACCTTTGCGCCACTGCTGTCGTCCGTTCTAACGGGTGGGATCTCGAGATACATCGTTGATGCCTATGCACGTGGTGAAAACGAGGAAATGCGTGAGATTCACTCCTCTTGTGTGTTTCCTCTTTGGGCATTGTGTTTGGGCGGTTTTGCATTTGGCACACTCTTCGCACTGAATATCGAGCACATAGTCAGGGTCCCTGAGTCGCAATATGTTGTGGCCCGGAGGATGATGTTTCTATTGATCGTCAACTTCTTCGTGCAGACCGCAGTAATGCCATACACGGTTGGGTTTGATGTACATCAGAAATTCGCGCAGCGCGAGGCCATTGGCGTTGTCCGTGAGCTGATTCGAATGGCAATCCTGCTTGTCCTGTTGGTCGGGGTAAGCCCGAACGTTCTTTGGATCGTTGTCGCGACGGTGGTTTCGAATCTCTCCGCCCTCGTGGTTATCGTGTACGTTTCGCGGAAGCTTGTTCCAGAGCTGAGATTCGCATTTGGGCATGTACGCCGCTCAACATCGCTGATGCTCATTTCGTTCGGCTTCTGGACGACCGTCGGGCAACTCAGCCTGATGATATACCGGAGCGGTGGCGCGATCGTTCTCAATGCACTCGGGACGCCGCTCGACGTTACAAACTACCATCTTGGTGCCACCATCGATCGACAGGTTATGAGCTTCTCGACAATGGCTTCTGCACCTATCCAGCCTGCTCTCACGGCGATGAATTCTACGGGCGATACCACGCGGCTTGGAAACGCATATCTAAGAGGTGGACGCTACGCGCTTTGGGCCGTGCTCTTCGTCGCATGTCCCTTAGGAGTCTATTCGCGGGAGTTCGTTCAGCTATACGTAGGTGAAAAGTATGACGACGCCGCCTTGGTCATCATTCTTTTATTAGCATCCTATCCTTTCCTCTATTCCCAGACGCTTCTTCCCAAGCTTGCTCTGGCCAAGGCTCGCAACAGGCCTTACGCCATAGGTGCGCTGATTACATCGCTTTGTATTGTCGCCGCGATGGTCATGAGTACCGGTATCATGCACGCCGGTTCCCTAGGAATTGCCAGTTCCGTTTTCGCCGGATGCGTATTGTCAAGATTGTTATTCTTCTGGCCGCTTGGATTTCGACTTGCAGAGGTTTCGCTCTCGCGTTTCTTGAATGAGGCGTTCCTGCCCGGTCTGTTGCCTTCGGTTGCTGCCTTTCCTTTCTGGATTGCACTTAAGTATGGAATGTCTCCGAACTCATGGCTGGCTCTTATTGGATGCTCTCTCGCTGGACAGGCAGTCTACGTGCTCACCATCTACGCGGTCTGCCTTCGCGAATCGGAACGTGCGGACGTTTCCCGATTGTTTCGATCGGTACAAAGTCGCATGTCGTTATAATTCCTAAGTCATCCCTGCCCGGTGACAAAGAGACATCAGGGCGTTGATATCTCAGCTTCGTATATTCGAATATTTCGGAACAGACTTACGACCTCGCCGGTATCGGTATCGTTGTCATTGGCAAAGTACAGTCGATCAAAGGATCCGCGTAGGAATTGACCAACGGGAATGCTGAATCGTCGCCAAGATCCGGCCGATTGGGCGTACTCGTTGAAATCCTGTATTAGCGACGATGGGACCTGAGTTCCATAAATCTGGAATCCGGACTCCGGCGAGATCACGTTATCGCTGTCAAAACCAATTCCGTGGATCTCACCTTGGATCGGGCTGAAGAACTCAAAGTCGAGAACTGTGTTGGCCGTTATCGTGGAGTCGAGGTCAATCTGCTTCCATGTGTTTCCTGTCAGACGTATCGTGCCGCCATCGTCCTCAACCTTGGCCGTTCCAGAATCCGTGGTTCCATACGCCCTAAGCTCCTGCTCCTGGAAACGGAGGGCTGCTGGCAGGTCGCGGCACGGTTACCGAGGCCAATGCGGTATCCTCCTCCCCGGAACTAGAATCACGGACGACGTACGAAAAAGTTGATTCACCTCTAAACCCGACCGCAGGGATGTATTCGACGTGTCGTCCATCTCCAATGCTGATGGTGCCTCCCGCAGATTCGGCTTCGACCGAAAGGATCGTCAGCGAACCTCCGGTGCGGCTCGCGTCATTTCTTAGTACGTCCAGGTGGTTCCGATTACTATTGGTCTCGACGACAAAGCTGTCATCATTCGCCTGGGTCTGAGAACCCAAAGATGGGCTGCCGAGCAACTCGAAGATCCGGCGAAATGCGCCGACGGTTTCACCAGGCGATCCAGGTACCGGCCGCAAGTCCTCAATAGTGATGCCAGCGCCGGCCATCGCATTCTGATAGTACTTGTTGTAGTAAGCGAGGACCGGATGGATTTTCGTACTGAATCGTGTGATTCGTGCCTTCGACGCCATCAAATGATTCTCTGTGCCCGCGAGACATTGAATTCGATGGTCCCGGGCATATTGATCATCGCCTGTTTTTCGCCCCAGTCAGGAGGCGTCAAAACCGTGTTGTACCTGACGACGTGCCCACCTACCTGTCGCTTTCTTTCCTTGCACAATTCCCTTTAGATTCCCAACGTAGATGATGTTGTTCTCAATGGGAAGTTCGTGTAGTGTCCATTATTGAGCAAGATTCCTTGATTAACGTCTCGTCTCCCTGGCAAGCTGACGTTCCCACGGATGGTTACGTTGCTGGAATCGAGCCCTGAAATTGGATGAAGTCTTTGTGATCTCCCGGCTGCGGATGCCGGAATCGCGGCCCCGTATTGTTCTCAATAAGAACGTCGTTCACTCCCGCAAACTTCATCGCGTCCTCGCTCACATCTTCGATCACGTTTCCGTGCACTTGGAGCTCCCGTGCACCGAAGAATGTCATTCCGTGTTGAGCGTCGTGGACGCTATTGTTCTCGATCCTTACATACGTGGTCGAACCCTCCACGCGGATTCCAACGCCGCCGGTATAGTTGTCGTCGACCGGTCCGTTCACTTCGGAGTTTGCAAACGTGATGTGACTGCTCGTCCCATTGATGTTGACGAATCCAAGCGTTGAATTGAACGCCGGGTTCGTCGGCTGGAATACATGGACGCTGTCCACCACGATGTGCCGAGAGTCGGTGATCGTCAGACGATCAAAGATGGCCCCACGGCCATTGGCGGATAGGATGGTCACGTCGCTAGCGAAGCTCTTTCCCGCAATCGTGAAGTTCCCATAATTGCCGTTGGCCAGCAGGATGGTCTCGCCGCCGACAGCACTGTCCAACGCCGCTCGAAGTCCGGCGGCGTCTGAAACGTTGATCGTGACCCTTTCCGGATTGTCAACGGTGACGTTCACGCCTGTGGAAACCGTCTCATTGCCCGCACCGTCGGTGGCCACCGCAGTTAGCGTGTAGCTGCCGTTGGGGACCGATCGCGAATTCCAGTTGATGCTAAACGGCGCGGCGCCGTCGACGCCAATCGAGGTGCCGTTGACCTTGAATTCCACCTGCGACACGGCAACGTCGTCATCTGCGGTCGCGGTCAGAGTGACCTGTTCGGTAACAACCGAATCGTCCGACGGGAAATTCAGTGAAACTGTCGGTGAGACCGTGTCCGGTACCGGAGTGAAGGTCGCCAGCTGGCTGACGGACTCGTTGCCCGAAGCGTCGCTGGAACGAATACGGTAGTGATGAAGCGTGGCCGCTGCGAGCCCGGTCAAATTGACAACGTGGTCCGTCTTGAGCTCGTTGTCCGTCTCGGTGGATATTCCCAAGTTGATCGATTCTCCATACTCGACACGCGACGTCGCCGGTTCGTCGGTTGTCCACCTGATCGTGACTTCGGTCGCAGTCGTTGTATCAACCCGCACGTTGCTGATCACAGGTGGCTCGGTGTCCACAACCAATTCCACACCTGCCAAATCCGCAACTTCCTCGGGGGTCAATCCTCGAGCATGGATTTGGACTTCGTCGATCACGCCCATCCAGGATCTTTGGCCCTGTGAATCGGCCGCCGGGTTGCCGCCGATCCATGCCGAGACCGCCGAATTGGTAGCGACCGCACCACTCTTTGCGGTCTCACCGACCAGGACGCCATCCAGGTAGAGCTTCATGGAAGCGCCGTCGTAAGTCGCTGCGGCGTGATGCCAAACACCACTTTGTAGATTTCCTGCGTCAGCAATGAGAGTGGTCGTTCCTCCGTTCGGATTGCTACCGGTCTTGAGCCGGAAGCGCAGACGGCTTGCCTGGCCACTGTCGATCGTGCTGAGCATCCAGTAGTGGTCCTCGCTCGCAGTGCCGGTCGCTTTGGAAACGATTCGCCGGTCGGCGATGTTCCCGGTGTCGTCGATCTTGATCCACGCGGCGAGCGTCAGTCCCTCGATGCTCTTCATCGACATCGACGGTCCCCAGATCGACATGATCTTGATTGCCATCAAAACGAAGCGCACTTCCTGATCTGCCGTCGACCCAAGCGGTGCCTCGCGTGGTTCCACTGATGGCACCACCGTCGACACGATCACCCGAGCCCTCGTCGAACGTGAACTGCGCGACGTCGAGCGTTGGTTGTGCCGTCGCGAACGTCAGGATATCGCTACTAGTTGCGTTTCCCGCTTCATCGATGACGTTGATCTGGTAATAGTAGGTCGTGCTGGGTGTTAGGTTGGTAAGCGTCACCCGGTGGTCGATGGCGAGTGCAGGGTCGACTTGGTGATGATTGGCCGAGTGTGGGTGAGGTTCCGTATTCGACGCGGGCCGTCACAGGTTCATCGGAAGTCCATGTCAGTGTTGCCTGAGTGCTTGTCACATCCGACAATCGAATGTCTCCGATCTTCGAGGGGACCGTATCCACGATCTCCGCCGCCAACTCACCAATCTCGCCGGCAGACAGGGCACGGTCGTCGATCCGTACCTCATCAATCAGGCCTTGCCAATGCTTTCCGCCCGATGGATTGGCGCCGATGTAGGCCTCGACGCCACCGCTGGTTGCAACGGCACCTGATTTGGCCGTACGACCCACCAACCGGCCATCCAAGTAAAGCTTCATCTCGGAGCCGTCGTAGGTGGCCGCTGCGTGATACCAAGTACCGCTCTGCAAGTCTCCAGCATTGGCAATCAAAGTGGTTGTTCCTTTGGCCGGATTGCTGCCGGTCTTCAGTCGAAAGCGGAGCCGGCTATTGCGGCCAACGTCAATCGTACTGAGCATCCAATAGTGATCGTTCTCAGCGGTACCGGTCGCCTTGGAGATGATCCTGCGATCGTCGATTGAGCCGGTGTCATCAATCTTGAT
The DNA here is from genome assembly GCA_963767665.1 of Pirellulaceae bacterium. GTDB lineage: Bacteria > Planctomycetota > Planctomycetia > Pirellulales > Pirellulaceae > Rubripirellula. The sequence continues at coordinate 1,068,153 of CAVYFC010000004.1, read as the reverse complement.
CCAGGCGGCAAGGGTCAAGCCGGAGGCATTGCTCGGCAAATCGATGGCATCGAGGTCGACGTAGGACTGATCCCCATCGAATTGCAGCGACTGGCCATCGTAGCCGGTCACCCAATTGGCATCGTGCACCGTCCCGCTGACGGCGCCACCACTGACTGTGGTTCCCGAGCCCTCGTCGAAGGAAAAGTGAGCCATCGCTGCTTGGTCGACCGTGATCGTCACCGCCGCGGTCTCGTTGACCCCACCTGATGTCACGGTGTATTCGAAAGTATCGGTGCCGGTGTAATTGTTGGCTGGAGTGTAGCGCACGGTTCCATCTGGATTGATGGTTACCGATCCGCCGGCACCTTGAGTGACTCTGGTGACACGCGGCGTCGCTTCGAAGTCGTCATTCTCCAGAACGTTGACGTCGACGGGTAAACGTCGGGACGTACGTGCGGAGTCGGCCACAATGTCTGCCGTGCCGGACACCTGCACGGTCACCCAAGCCACGGCCTCGGTGCCGTCGGCCCCGTCCGCGACCGTGTAAGAGAACCTCTCCTCGCCGAAGTAATCTGCTGCCGGCCGATAACGAATCGTTGCACCATCGACGATGGTGACGACTCCCCCCCGATCGCCCTGCGCGACTGAGACGATGGTTAACGGGTGATCCGAGTTCGCGACATCATTGGCAAGAACATCCAGCTCGAAATCGCTAAGGGTCTTTCTGAACGCGGCAAAGTCACCCAGGTTGATTTTCCCATTCCCATCAATGTCAAACTCCGGATCGAAATCCGGGTCGCTCGACGAACGTCCAAATGCTGCTCGGAATGCGGCGAAATCGATCAGGTCGCGAGTCCCATCCTCGTCGATGGAGAACGTGTCATCGTTGGCGATGGGTGCAGCCGCTCCTGTGATGAAAACCGCAGGGACCGCAGCGTCTAGGCTAGAACTGTTCTCAGCGATGAAGCTCACAGCGGCCAACAGAAGACGTCGCTCCAGCGATTCAAACAGACTCCGACGCTTCCGCGAACGAGCGTCAAGGCGCGGGCGAGATCGACCACGCAACTTGCGCAGAATCTTCATATCGGTTAGAGATTGGCATTTGAGTACTCGGAGCAGATTGGCGAAGTTGGAACAGACGAGCCGGGCCATCCGTCTGTGCGATGGGCAACCACCGACAAGGAAGGCAAGAGAGGAGAATGAGAAGCGATGAGATCCGTAAACTCGACGCCGAGAAATCTCGGACAATTCGAGACGCCGCCTTAATCGTCATTGTTTTACTAGATTTCCTATCCTTGCCTACCCTTTTTTGGACTGGTGGGCACACGGCACCCGCGAGGGCCGCTCTGTTGGCGGGGGTACTCGTGGCGGGGGTATAAAAGCTCAAGAACTGAGAGCGTCCTTGGATTCGTTGCAGAGGCGGGCTTGGCCTTGATGAAGCAATCACGTCGAAAGTCCACGTCTTATAGCTGAAACAGGTTCGAGCGATGCGAAAGGGATCTTCGACAGCGGACTAGGCGTCAATGATTCTGGTCGTGATTTCCTGATAGAGACTTTCAGGCAGTGGCCCCGCTTCGACAGCTTCCACATTCTCCTGCAGGTGTTTCGCATTGCAGGTACCCACAATCGTGGTGTGACAATGAGGATGGCTCAGCGTGTAACGCAGGATCAGTTGTGCCTTGGACAGGCCCGGCGGCAAGATGTCGTCGAGACCGGCGCGGTTCCAGACGTCATTGAGTGCCGGTCGCTGTATTTCAGCCTCGGGACCTCCTTGGGCGATCCCGCCGCGAATGATGATGCCGGCACCAGCATGCGCAGCGCGGCTGATCAAGTCGTGATGCTCGGGTGCCAGGCATGAATAGGGAATCTGGAACGTGTCGAAGACACCAAGCTCGATCAGCCCGGCAAGGTTGGGTGACTTGCTCGAAACGCCGAGGAAGCGAATCAGGCCCTGTGACTCGAAAGTCTTCCAACAACTCGATCAGGCCGGCCTCGTTGCAGTGTCTCCGCATCGCCTCCATGAAACTGCAACAGAGTCGATGTGATCGGTGCGAAGCCGCTCGCAGACTCGTTTCGAGATTACCTGCGAATCACGGCTGGGTCCCAATGATGGTCGATCTCAAGATGATCCTCGTGCTGGGTGTAGACACAACCACACTTGGTAGCAAGATAGAACTCGTCGCGGCGCGAACTCAGGTAGCGTCCGATCCGCTCCTCGCTGATCCCGTAATCGGGCGAGGTGTCGATGAAGTTGATGCCCACATCGAGAACACGGTGAAGAAACCGCTCCGCAGCAGCCTCATCGACGACGCGCACGCCCCAGGTTCTTGGACCACGCAGCCCCATGCTGCCGTAACCCAGCTGAGTGACCTGCAAGCCTGTTTTGCCGAGGGTTGATCGTGGAAGCATCCGATTGACGAGCCGCTGGCGGAGGTTTTCGAGACATGAGACCGCTAGGAGTTTAGCGGATTTGGGGGGAACGATCGGCGAGATCCACCGTTGGTCGTCTATGCCACCGGGCCGAGTCACGTCATGATGGGGATCGATTGACCGTGTCGTCTGCCCCCCAGCAACGTGGCTCACGACCCGCCGGTGGTCTCGCCTTGAAATCGTCCGCCGGAAGCCCCCCACCACTCGCATGATCTGACAACGCTGCAGATGGCTGCAACCTACAAAGATGCGGGCGTCGATTTGGACGTCTACGCCGAATCGATGAGCCGCTTGCCCCGGTTGATGCATCGGACGTTCAGCCCCCGCGTGATCCCCAGTGATGGCGGGTTCGCGGGTCTGTTTCGTCTCGACTTCGACGGCAAACTCTTCGCCCGCAATTACGTTGAACCCGTCCTGGTCAGCGGAACCGATGGCGTGGGGACCAAGTTGAAGATTGCCCAGCAGACCGGTCGCCATGAAACCGTGGGCATTGACCTCGTTGCGATGTGTGTCAACGACCTGCTGTGCACCGGCGCCGAACCTCTTTTCTTTCTCGACTATGTCGCCATGGGGCGCGACGATCCGGCCCGATTGGAAAAGATTGTGCAGGGGATCAGTGACGGATGCGTCCTCGGCGACATGTCGTTGCTGGGGGGTGAAACCGCAATCATGCCCGACATGTACGCCACCGATGACTACGATCTGGCTGGCTTTGCCGTGGGAGTGGTAGAAAAGAAGAAACTGATCAATGGCAAACAGATCAGCCATGGTGATGTGGTGCTGGGGATTGCCTCGAGTGGACTACACAGCAACGGGTTCTCACTGGTTCGCAAGATCATTCGTGATGCAGGCCTTCAGTGGGAGGACACCCCCGACGGACTCGACGGCATGTCGCTCGCCGATGCCTGCCTGGAACCGACTCGGATCTACACGAAAGTGATTCGTGCGGTTCAATCCCACTACCATGTCAAACAAGTGGTCCATGGCCTGGCCCACATCACCGGGGGAGGTTTCGAGGAGAACCTTGATCGAATCCTTCCCAAGAATGTGGATGCCATCATCGATTCAGAAGCATGGCGGGCCCCACCCATTTTCCAATGGCTTCAACAGACCGGCGGAGTGGAAACCTCAGAGATGCGCCGTGTCTTCAACATGGGGATTGGGATGGCAATGGTCGTCAGCGAGTTCTATGCATCGAGCATCTGTTCCCAGATCAGCGACCTTGGCGTGCCTTGCATGCCGGTTGGGAAAATTGTCCCCGGCACCGGAATCGTCCGATTCGGCGATCAGGAATAACGGATCGCGTGGGAATCCCATGGGGACCACTGGCGAGTAGAATCGTCCGATGCATGTTGGGCGACGCATGTTGGGCGACGGACTTGGAAGTCCATCGTACTCAAAGACGGACGCAAGACATTCGACGGACTCGGAAGCCCATCGTCCATCAAACCGTACGATGGACTTCCAAGTCCGTCGAATTCTCGGTGTTATCCCTTTCTCAAGTTCACAACCGATCATGACCTATCGCAAGATCTTCTTACTGCTATTCGGACTGCTGCACTTGCCGGTTGACGCGGGGGACCAGTGGCCGCAGTTTCGTGGTCCTCGCGGAGACGGGATTGTCTTGGACCAATCGGTTCCGGTCACGTTTGGAGAAACGGAGCATGTCACTTGGAAAACGGAACTTCCTGGTCGTGGTTGGTCTTCACCGGTGGTAGCGGACGGTGTGATTTGGGTGACCACCGCAATCGAACGAATACCGAGCGAAGAGGATCGCCTGGCCATGCTTCGTGACGGAGGCATTCCAGAGAAGAAGTTCAAGGAACTTGCGATAGCGAAATCGATCGACTTGAAACTGATCGCACTCGATCTTCAGTCCGGCTCGATGCTTCGCAGTATCGATTTAGCAACGATTGAGAAGCCTGATGCGATTCATAGCGTTAACAGCTATGCCTCACCGACGCCGGTAATCGACGGCGACGACATCTACTGCCATTTTGGTACTTACGGAACCTTCTGCATTGATCGTGCGCAAGGCGACAAGGGTGTGGGAACGGCGTTTACCTCTTGCGATCATTCGGTCGGCCCAGGAAGTTCTCCCTTTGTCTATGGCGACATGCTTGTGCTCATCCAGGATGGCATGGAACGCCAATACGTGACCGCGCTGGACAAAACAACCGGCACGACCATTTGGGAACGCGACCGCCCAGCAATGGAAGCCCCTACAGGCGACCAAAAGAAATCGTTCTGCACGCCGATCGCCATTCGCGACCCGAAAGGACGCGAGCAGTTGATCTGCATGAGTTCACAGTGGATGGTTGCCCACGATCCCAAGTCGGGTGACGAGATCTGGCGTGTTCACCACGGCAAGGGCTTTTCCGTGGTCCCGCGTCCGGTCTATACCGATGGCGTCGTCTACTTTTGCACTGGCTTCGGCAAGCCCCAGCTATGGGCCGTTCGTGTCGATGGAACCGGAGATGTGTCGGAGACCCACGTCGAGTGGACATCGCTGCAAGGGATCCCCGCCAAGTCATCGCCACTGCTGCACGAGGACCTGTTGTACGTGGTTGCTGACAACGGGGTGGCCAGTGCCTTCGATCGACGCGATGGCTCACAGATCTGGAAGAAACGTATCGGTAGTGACTATTCCGCCTCCCCGATCTTGGTTGGCGACTTGATCTACTTCGGATCCCACGACGGATTGATCACGGTCATCAAACCGGGAAGCGAAGGTGAAATCGTGGCCGAGAATCAGCTTGATGGAAAAATCATGGCATCTCCGGCGGTGGTCGAGAACGCCTTGATCCTGCGAACGGACAAAGCGGTCTATCGTATCGATTAGGCGCGGGGTCAGTCTCAAGACGGCAACCGCGGCTCAAACAACGGAGAATAGGGGCCAGAAGAGCCGCCTGCCCGCGGTGGAACAGCCCGAATTCGGTGCGGCGCGTTGTCGATCTGCCGGAGTCCACGTATTCTGGGCGAAGAGAGTCGCAACGTCTTTCTCGCTACTGGCAGACCAAGCCGTACGATGGGCTTCCTGTCCCGTCGTAGAATGCGAGCAGATGAGCATCGACGGGTTTGGAGGCCCATCGTACGAGTTTTGAAAATCGACGGGCTTGGAAGCCCATCGTACGAGCTGATGAAAATCGACGGGCTTGGAAGCCCATCGTACGAGTGATGAAAATCGACGGGCTTGGAAGCCCATCGTACGAGTGATGAAAATCGACGGGCTTGGAAGCCCATCGTACGAGTGATGAAAATCGACGGGCTTGGAAGCCCATCGTACGAGTGACGAAAATCGACGGGCTTGGAAGCCCATCGTACGAGTTTTGAGCCACAACCTAGCATTTGATTCCCCCCCTCCTTGCGCCGCCGCACCCGTGCCATTTGTATGAGTTCGCAGTACGACACCATCATCATCGGCGCGGGAATGAGCGGATTGGCGGCCGGGATCCGGCTTGGCACACTTTGACCAGCGCGTCTGCATTCTCGAGCGCCACTACACCATCGGTGGCTTGAATTCGTTCTATCGGATGGGGGGTCGCGATTACGACGTTGGGCTCCACGCGATGACGAATTTCGCTCAGAAAGGGACCAAGAAGGGGCCGTTGGCCAAGTTGATTCGCCAGCTTCGATTCAGCTGGGAAGACTTCAAGCTGGCCGAGCAGATCGGTTCGTCGATTCGCTTTCCCGACGTGTCGCTCGATTTCAACAACGACATCCAGTTGCTCGAATCGGACATCGCCAAGTCACTTTCCGTCGCAGATCGACGGTTTCCGCTCGCTGTGCGGCTCGCTGCTGGACTACAGCGACATGGATGGTGGCGATCCCAAGTTCATGTGCTCCGCCCGCGAAGTGATCGCGGAGCACATCAGCGACCCGCTGCTTGATCGAGATGTTGATCTGCCCACTGATGTGGTACGGCAACGCTCGCGAGAACGACATGGATTTCGGTCAGTTCTGCATCATGTTTCGCGCCTGCTACCTGGAGGGCTTTGGACGCCCGTTCAAAGGGGTGCGGGTCATCCTGAAGAATTTGGTGCGACGGTTCCGCGGACTCGGTGGGGAACTGAGACTGCGTAGCGGTGTCTCGCAGATCCATGTCGAGAATGGGCAAGCGCGACCGGCGTCGTGCTGGATGATGGGACCGAGATCGAGGGCAAGCGAATCCTCTCGTCGGCGGGCAATATCGAAACGCTGCGACTTTGCGACGACATCACCAATGTCGAAGTCGCCAAGGCAGGCAAGCTTTCGTTCATCGAGTCGATTTCGATTCTCGACCGCAAGCCGATCGACTTTGGATTTGACCGAACGATCGTGTTCTACAACGACAGCGAGACATTTCATTGGCAGCGACCGGAGGAAGTCTTGTGCGATGCCCGAACCGGCGTGATCTGCTCACCGAACAACTACATTTACGATCCGGAGGATGGCGAGCTTGCCCGATGGGTGATCCGCATCACGACGCTCGCCAATCACGATCGCTGGTGCGGACTGCCGGAAGAGAAGTACAAGGCGGCGAAGGTCGGCGAGTACGACGACGCGGTGGCGTCCGCTGTTCGATTCATGCCCGATTTCCGGCGCTACGTGATCGACACCGACGTGTTCACCCCCAAGACGATTCGACGCTTCACCTGGCATGACAACGGGGCCGTCTACGGTGCACCCGACAAGCAGCTGGACGGAACCACCCATCTGCCCAACCTCTTTCTCTGCGGAACGGACCAGGGATTCGTTGGAATTGTCGGCGCGATCGTCAGCGGGATCAGCATGGCCAATCGACACTGCCTGAACACCGAAGCTGCTCTGTAACAGGTCCATCTGATCGATGACTCGACTTGAAACCGGCATCGCCGCGTCTCGATCAATTGCTTGGCGGCGGCCTGTTGCCAGGCACCTTGACGGTCGTGATGGGGGCAACCGGCATTGGAAAAACCCAACTTGGGCTTGAGCTTCGCCAATCAAGGACGCATCAAGAAGGGGAGCCGGGCATTCTGTTTGACCTGACCGCTCGCGGCGACTCACAGAACCATCGGGATTACGCATCCAAGCTTTTCGATTGGCAACTCATCGAGCAGCCGCCGGCTTGCAGGTTCATCCCGGAACGTGTCTGGGATCGGGAGGCAATCGCGAAGAGACTCCTTGCACATCTTTCAGCACCGAGGCCGTCGCGTCACCGCCAGCGACATGGATTCGGACCAGTGGCGTGAATGGAAGTACGAGCAGGCCAAGAAACTGGACCAGACGATCGCGTTCTTCTATGGCAATTTCGTCCACGGCGTGCGACGCTGCGTGATCGACGGAATCGAACCGACCGACCGGGCCTCCGATTCGATCCAGCTCGAGATGTTCGAATACGTCTACCACCAGATCCTGCGCAAGGAACACGACTGGGTCGCCCGCGACTTATTTCGCGTTGGCTTTCGCAACAACGCGAGAAGGTTCTAGCAACATCCCTATGACCACAACGATATCGGTTGCCTGCTGCTGTACACCAGTCATGAAGTGATGCTGGACGACCTGATCACGCGCCCGATCGAAAGTGGCGACCTGCTGTCCAATGCCAACACGATCATCCTGATGGGCAAGACAAGGAACGGTAACAAATGGGTCGAGCCCTCCATGTGGCCAAACATCGCGGCAGCGCCTGCGATGAATCGATCGTTCCTTTTGAGATCAACGATCAAGGCCTGAGGTTGTCCTCGCCGTGAGCCATTCCCAGCAGCCGGGGTGCAGGCCAAGCCTCTCGCGGGTCCGCGTTTCCAAGGCAGACATTCGCAGCTTTGCTGCGTTTCTTACGAGTCTCGGAGAGACTCGCCTACGGTAGAGGATGCAGCTGGAAAAGGGGTCAGGTACCAATAGCCGCAAGCGGCCCTTCGGGTGCTTCGCACTATTGGTACCTGACCCCTTTTCCAGCTGACCCCTTTTCCAGCAACACACATGAAAAATGAAAACGTTCTAAGGATGCGATTGCCGCCGGTGTCGAAAATCTAGGGGGATCCGTACGACAGGAAACTGCCGTGGTGATTGACCTTGCAACCCAGGCTGGTTTAATGGTACTCACGGGCGGGCCAAGGCTTGCTTGTCGTCTTTGGGTTTCGTTGAATTCGGCCTGATTTTCTGGCCAGCGGGCTCACTACCGATGAACGGAGAATGCAGGCATGCTTTACATGATTGAACTTCGGTATCCGGTTGAGCAACGGGATCAGGCGCTTCGCTACTTTCTCCAGCATGGCACGATCGGATACGACGGCAAGGTGACGTTGACCGGTGCCTGGGTGGCGACGCAGGACCACGTCGCTTACGCGGTCGTGGCGTCGAACGATCCCGACGAGATGGCCAAGGCTTGTGCACCGCTAGAGAAGTTTGGCGAGGTGAGCTTTCGCCCTGTCACCAGTGTGGATCAGCTCTGATTGATTGCCGATCTGATTGATTGCACATGGGCTCAGGAAGATCCGTTAGGGCGGCTCATTTGCGCTTCGTCGGCCCGAGTGCGTTTCTGCAAGTATAGCTTGATGGGCACTTCGCCGAAGGGAAGATGATCTCGCAGCACTCCCTGCAGATAGCGGTGATAATCGTTTCCGAAGCCCTTGGGATCGCTGCACATCAGCACGATCGTCGGTGGCTCTGCCGCGACTTGGGTTGCGTAGTAAATCTTGGGGCGCCGGTTTTGGTACAGAGGTGGTTGATGGGCCTCGATGGCGGCTTGGATCAGTCGATTCAAAACTCCGGTGGAAACCCGTTCGCGCGCCTGCTTGAACAACATGGTCGCGTGGTTCAGAAGGGTCTTGACGTTCTTTCCTGATTGGCCTGTGACGAAGGCGATCGGCGCGTAGCTGAGCGAGGGAAATTGGCTTCGAAGGTAATGCACCCAGCGATCCGTCGTTACCTTTCCATGCAACTGGTCCCACTTGTTGACCACGAAGATACAGGGCTTGTGATTCTCCATCACATAGCCCATCAGTTGCTTATCAACCTTGCTGATCGTCTCGGTGGCATCAAAGAACATCAGCACGACATCGGCACGACGGACACTGCGTTGGGCGCGATGCATCCCATAGAATTCCAGATCCGTTCGTTGACTCTTTCGCTTGCGCAGCCCTGGCGTGTCGATCGCAATGAACGTTTGCCCGTCAAGCTGAAACATGACGTCAACGCTGTCGCGGGTGGTCCCAGGGACTTCGCTGACGATCATTCGGTCGGTCTCGGCCAAGGTGTTGACGAACGTGCTCTTGCCCACGTTACGTCGGCCTACGATCGCAAGCTTCATTCGGGGTGCTTCGACCGACTCGTCCGAGGCTTCGGGCAACCGGTCTTCAATCAGTTCCAACAGCTCTTCTCGATTGCGGTTCTGCGTCGTGCTCACACAGATCAGGTGACCGCGACCGAGGCGATGAAATTCCTCGGCCAGCATATCCTGGTGCTTCTGGTCAGCCTTGTTCGCCACCAGAATCACTGGCCGTTCAAGTCCTCGCAGACGTTCGGCGACCTCTTCATCCAAGGGCATCAATCCGGTTTGGACATCGACCACCAGAAGAATCACATCCGCGGAATTGATCGCCATCTCAATCTGGCGCCGGACATCTTCGGTCAAATTGTCCTCGTCAACGATCCCAATCCCACCGGTATCAATCAGCTCAAAGAATCGGTCATTCGACTCGATCAGGGTGATCATCCTGTCGCGGGTAACACCCGAGTAATCATCCACGATCGCCAAGCGTTTCTTGGCGAGCCAATTGAACAGACTACTCTTGCCGACATTGGGACGGCCGACGATGGCGACTTGAGGAACGGGCATTTCAAAGGCTCAAACTATCTCAACAAGCCGGTGATTCACCACAAGCCGTAGAGCCTCACCGGGGCCATTGGGACTTACCCGTGACAACCGTGATTCAACTCAAGCGACGGTGATTCACCTCAAGCGATGGGGATTCACCTCAAGCGACAGGGATCACGTCGGAGAAACGGGGATCACGTCGGAGAAATGGGGGACGATTCAGGCATTGATCCTATGCGGACATGGCTTGATGGGATAGGCCCATTGGCGGGCCAGCTCCCCACTTCCCAATCTGCTCCGCTTCGATTTTCGATCCGCTCGCCTCGATTCGCGGTCGTCGGACGCGACACGGTACAATCGATGCCTCTCGAATCCGATACTTCCTCCGTCGAGCTTCTGAAGACAGGCCCCCCTGACACCGACCATGACCACCCCCGCTGATCAAGGCGATCCGATCGACCACGACCTGGCAATCAACCGTGAGCTCGTCTTGGAGCAGGCGGCCGCGCTGGCCGAACACCTGCAACGCTCTGGAGTCCAATGGCTGCCCAAGGCTTGCCCCGAACAGGTCGAAGCGCTGACGCAATGGATGTCCGCGAGTGAAAACCAAGGGTCCGAAAATCAAGGGCCTGAAAACCAAGGGTCCGTGGTGCCCCCTGCTTCGCAAGAATCCGCGGCTCCCATCCCCGTTTCAGCGGAATCGAGAGATCAGGGAGGCATCGGTTCCGCCCCACCTGGCCAAGCGACCTCGGGTGCGGCCAACTCTCCGCTGCAGGAAGCCCTTTCATCGCGTCCACGGCTGCAGCCCGTTGCCCCGATCACTTCGGCCGAGCAAGCGTACCCGGGCGAAGTGCTAGCTCCCGACGAACGACAGATTCAACTTGATCGCCTTCACAACGTGGTTTCGGTTTGCAGTCGATGCGCGGTGCTGGCGAGCTGTCGAAAACAAACCGTCTTCGGTGAGGGAAGCCCCACGCCGCGAGTTGCCTTCTTTGGCGAAGCCCCCGGTGCGGACGAAGATCGCAGCGGCCGACCCTTTGTGGGGAAGGCAGGACAGCTGTTAACGAAAATGATCGAAGCGTGCCAGTTCCAACGCTCGGACGTCTACATCTTCAATACCGTCAAATGCCGCCCACCTGGAAACCGCAATCCGGAACCAGATGAGATCAACCACTGCCGCGAATACTATCAGCAGCAGCTCGCCATCTTGCGACCGGAGTACATCGTCTGCCTGGGAGCGGTCAGTGCCCAGGAATTGCTTCAGAGCAAACTGTCGGTGGGTCGACTACGGGGAACCCTGCATCGCTACTTTGAAAGCAAAGTGATCGTGACCTACCATCCTGCTTACTTGCTTCGCAACCCTTCGGCCAAGAAGGCAGCTTGGGAAGACCTGCAGATCATGCTTCACGACGCAAACATCAAATATTAAGGAAAAAGTTGGTGGCCCAAAGTGTCCAGCGAGTCACCCTGGGATCGCAAATCGGGAGATGGGCTTGGTCGCTCAATTCCCTCGTGATCGAGAGGGGATATCCGACTTTTTGGCGTGCTAGATCGCGGCAAATTGGATGCACCGGCGTCTTCGATCGAAAATTTTCCTCTTGACCGTTTTCCATCGATAGGAACAATCGGACGTCACTGGAAGCAATGAGTGCTTTCGAAGCGGCGGTGGAACTGCCGTGAAACAATCCCACTTGCGATGTGCATGGAGGCCATCATGCGTGAAGGGACCAACCCGACCGATGCGGTTGTCACAAGAGCCGATCTCTTATCAGCTCGAGACGGGGAATCGCGATCCGCAGCTCAAGTCGGCGGGGGTGCTGGCGGCTATTCGCTGCGAGACATTCTTTCGGCTTGCCGGTTTCTTACGACGGATGATCTCGTCTTTGACGCAGTTGCTGAGTCTGCGAAGACAGCGCGAACCGGGTCAGCTGGTGGTATACCGGATAGGGCATGATTGTCCTTCCCAGTTGGTTGCCGATGCGATGGCCCGTGGAGCTGCCGGTATCCTGACCGAGCAGGTGCTTCCTTGCCCCTTGCCACAGTGCATCGTGGGTGACATCGAACTCGCGATGGCTCGCATCACGGCACACGAGCGAAAGCGGCCAGACCGCAGTCTGCTGAACGTTGCCGTCGTCGGCTCGGCGGGAAAAACATCGACGACCTTGTTGATCGCCTCCCTGCTGCGCGCCTCGGGCATTCGCACGGCGTATCAGAGCGACCTGGGCGAGTCGGACGGCGTGGTACAAACGACATCGTCTGAGCCATTGCCAAGCGGTTCCGATCTCGTTCATTGGCTTGGCGAGGCGGTCGACAGTCAGTGCAACGCGAGTATCATCGAGATCTCGGAAGAAAAGGCGCGACACGGCCACTACGACGCCATTGAGTTCGACATCGTCGTCGTGACTGGTTCCGCTTCCTGCTGCGGCGACTTTGGCCCCTCGGGGCTGCAATGCGTCCTGGACCGACTCACCGGAGACGGTGTCGTCATCGCGCCGGTGGACGACCATCGAGCGATGCAAGTGATTCGTGAGAGCGGAGTCCGAACGGTCACCTACGGCGTCCGCAAGGCAGCTGACGTATCGGCAAAGATCATCGATCAATCGGGCGGCATGACGACGTTGTTGGTGACCCACCGCGACACGACCGCTGTGATGGAGACGCCACTTTGTGGCGCCGCGATGGCAGCCAATCATGCGGCGGCGACGCTGGTCGGACTGCTGATCGCCCAACCGCTGCAAGACGTGGTGGAAAAGCTGGGCCAATTGCGTGTCATCCCAGGACGTGGACAACGCCTTGAATCGTACGGGCATGCAACCGTCGTCCTGGAATCGGGTGGTTCACCAGATCGAATCGCTACCGCACTGCGGACCCATCGATCGATGAAATCGGGTGGCAGGCTTTGGTGCCTGCTAGCGATCGACAGCGAGATCCCTGGCGAACATCTGGCTCAGCTCGGATCATCGATGGAACGATTTGCCGATTCTGCAATCGTGACGTCAACGTTAGCGGGTAAGCGGACTTTCCTTTCGGCATCGCATCATGTCCTCGATGGTGTCGAACGTTGCGCGTCCTTCCGACTCGTCGCCGACCGTCGTCGAGCCCTTGAATGGGCCGTCTCGGAAGCTGGTCCGCAAGATACCGTGGTGCTGTTTCTCAACGAGCGCAACCAAACCGCCCAACAGCAGCGCTGTGACATCGAGCAGATCACGAAGTCTCTCGAGGAGATGCGTGAAAGCCGAAACAAGCCCACGCAAAGTCCCGCGCCAACTCACTTGTCGATCTTTGGCTAGAGCCCCGTTTTGGCGAGAGCCCCGTTTTGGCGAGAGCCCCGTTTTGGCGAGAGCCCCGTACGATGGACTTCCAAGTCCGTCGACCGCTGCAACGTCGACCGCTGCAACGTCGACTGCTGAGAAAGCACGTAAAGCGACGGACTTGGAAGTCCATCGTACTTGTGGGTGATCAATGAGCAGGTGGTGCCGAGCTCAGTCGCTACTTGCCGTCTTGCGTGCCAAGGCCGTGCATCATCAGAGCCTGCCATTCGATCCATTGGGCTCGTTGGCATCGCTGGTAACTCTCGCCTCCCTTGCCGAGGGCTCGGCTGCACTCGTCGACGAAGTCAAAGGGATCGGCGTAATCGCCCTCGCTAAGACGTGGCAACTGCTCCAGAACCGGGTGCGATCCGACTCGACGGAACCAGTACTTCGAATTTCCAAAGTCACCTTCGCGTCGATGCATGATGCCGTGCCAGAAGCTACCATCGGAGGAACGGATGTCCTGGCTGATGGAATGACTTCGGTCGAGTTCCCCCGCGAGCAGCCACAAGCCGCATAGTGCCAACGAGCGACGTGGCCCGTCGAACCCGGACCATTCGAGCCGGCCTTGCTCGGCAAGCAAGCTCGCCAGTGCCCCATCGTGTGGCGCATCAGCCAAGCCTGGGAGTTCGGCTGCCAAGGCGGCGTCAAGGATCGGGGGGGGAAGAACTGCGAGCGAATCAGCGGCGAACAAATCGAACTGAGGCATTTCCTGAACTCCGGGTCGAAAGTCTATCGCTATCGAAGGCTACCGATCGCCAGTGCTGATTGCTAGACTACATGGCCCGGATCGTTAAGCCGTTTTGCTTGGCGATCATGAACGCTGACAGAGTTCCGCGCCCCGCAAAATTCGACGAACCGTGATGACTACTGGCGACGATTCGGCCAAGCCGGCAGAAGAGAGCACCCATTCCCTGCCACCCAGCTCCGATGGGACTTCCGCCCCGGCGGCCTTGCCCCAGGCGGCGACCACCCCGGCAGCCGCAACCCCGGCGGGCACGGCACCAAACGAGACACTGGCCTCCAACGACCAGGAAGCCACCGGGTCGAGCGAGACACAACCCGAAGCTGCGGTGGAAGTGACTCGCGAGCGACAAGCATCACCCGGTCCGCTTGCGAAGCTTGCTCGTGGTGGCCCGGGACCGCTGGCAGCAGCGCGTGGACTGGGAGTGGCCAAACCTGCTTCGCCCACGGTCGACCCGAGCCGGCTCAGCGCGGGCGCTTCAACCGAAGACCGCTCTCAACCAAAAAAGAAGAAGAAAGCTCCACGACCTCGGCTTGGCGGAGAACGACACGGCGAATCCAAAGAGGAGACGGCCGAGACCTCTGGTGGCGCTGCCGTCAAAGAATCTCCCTCGCCACGAGCTGGCAAGATTGCGGTTCCGAATGTCCGGCAATCCCTTCCCGATGATATTCAAGCGGAACTCGATGCTGCTCTTGCCAGCGCCGATGTCGATGCGATGCTCGCCGGTTCGGCGGGAGACTCCGTCAAGAAAGAGCCGCTCGCCGAAGGCGCAAGGGTCCACGGCCAAGTGCTGAAAATTCATGAAGACAACGTGTTCATCGCGCTGGGAGGCCCCGACGAAGGTGTGGTCGCCTTTGAACAATTCAAACAAGAACCTTCGATCGGCGATTCGGTGGAAGTCATCGTGCGTGGCATGAGCCGCGAAGACGGCTTGTTTGCACTGAGTTTGCCGGGCGGTGCGATCGAAGTCAGTGACTGGGAAGACCTGGATGAGGGGACGGTCGTGGAAGTCACGGTCACAGGCAGTAACAGTGGCGGCTTGGAATGCAAAGTTGGCGGTGCGAAAGGCTTCATTCCGATCAGCCAGATCAGCGAGTTCCGAGTCGAAGACACAAGCGAATTTGTCAACCAGCGACTTCTTTGTGTGGTCACCGAATCCAATGAGCGCCGTGGAAACCTGGTGCTAAGCCACCGCGCCATCCTGGAGCGTGAGCGTGAAGAGAAACGCAAAGAGCAGCTTGAAAAGATCGAGGTAGGCGACCAGTTAGAGGGAACGGTTCGATCGGTGAAGGACTTCGGCGCGTTTGTCGATCTCGGTGGACTCGATGGCTTGATTCACATCAGCAAGCTCAGTTGGGATCGCGTCAAGCATCCCAGCGAGGTGTTGGAAGTGGGTCAAAAAGTGAACGTGGTGGTCGAAAAGGTCGACAAGGACACCGCGAAGATTTCGCTTTCCTATCGAGACCTCCTGGAAAATCCATGGGACACAGCGGTGCATGAATTTGCAGTGGGCAGCGTCCATCGAGGGATGGTAACGCGGGTGGCCAATTTCGGTTGCTTTGTCAGGCTTGCCGCAGGTGTTGAAGGACTGGTCCATGTCAGCGAACTGGCCCATCATCGTGTTTCGAAAGTCGATGCCTTCGTCAAGGAAGGAAGCGAAGTCGACGTCAAGGTGCTAAGCTTCGATCGAGATGCGCAGAAGATCGGGTTGTCGATCAAGGCAGCTCAACAGTCAGCCGCCGAGACCAACGCCTCGGCAAATGAAGAGGATGAAACGCCCGAACCACCTCGCGAGGTTGCGGTCAAGGCAAGCCATTCCGGCCCACTCAAAGGTGGCAACAATCGCGATGCAGGCGGAGAACGATTCGGTCTTCGCTGGTAGTGCGAGACCGTTCGTTTTGCCCTTTGTTCTCGCGAACCGCGAGGCGGTGACAGCAGGTCGTCACGGTCGCCGCGCTGCGGCGTAGACATTTGGTTTGGATTCAATCCACAAACCAACGCTTGCCTGGGCGACTCGAAGCACTAACCGGGCAGGTCGCGTTTGAACCCTGGCGTCTCGCTCGGCGGGATGTCGACGTCGTGCTCTTCTTGAAAACGTCGTCGCTCGATCGCGTCGGCGTAGATAACGAAGCCAGGTATCGTTGTCTTCAATACAACGCCATTCGAGGTTCTTGCCTTGAATCTCCACCTTCTTTTCGCAGCAAGGCAAGATGTCGCGATAGATGATCTTGTAGAGCTCCCGATCCGAGAGATGATCGGTAAACCGCAGAACGACGTTCTGCGAGTAGAGACGCTGAATCGTTTCGTTCAAAACCACGACCAGTGTTTCATCGCTTAGCGAATCAGGTGATGGGATTTCCAGAACCGGAGTGAACCAGCTGGCGATCGGGAGAGCAGGAGCTCGCTCCCAAGCGAGCATCGACGCGAGGTACTCGTTCTCAGTACGAAGCGGCATGCGAGATACGGACGGATCGTCGATCGATTCGTCTCGGTAGGGCTCCAGTTCGTCTCTCAAACGCGCGTTGGCCAACAGCAGGTCGACTTCATCGACAGCTCGTCGGCTGGTTTCGCTCGTGTCCATGTTCGCTGGCCTCTGGCAGGTGCGGAGGATCTATCAGGGTCGAAAGGGCGGCTGAAACCAATGGGCCACCTCAGTGCCTTCACGATTCCGATCGTATCCGTCCTGGCGGCTCACTCAACTTGGTTTTGAGCGAAAACGAGCGATTGCTGAAGAAATTCAGAAACGCCGGTCCATACCCTGATCGTTACGAGCGGAACGTCTTATCAGGATTCGCGGTGATTCGCGTGCTTTGGGCTCATGGGAAGCGTCAGATCGGACGCGAGAATCAGCCAAGAAACAGCCTCATTCACCGCGGGACAAACGCATCTCCCCGGATCGCCACTGGAGGTGCGGCTCAGCTTCCGAGGTACATCGCGATGTGCTGTTCCACCATCGCTTCGACGGTGAATTCGCGGGCGATTCGCTCGCGTGCGGCTTCGCCAAGGCGAGCGGCTTGTTCACGATGCTCGAGTAGAAATCCCGATTGCCTGGCAAAGTCGGCCGCGTCCCCCAGTTCGACCAAGCGGCCCGTTTCTCCGGGCAACACAAGGTCACGGTTGCCAGGGATGTCACTCGCAACGACCGCCAGTCCTGCCTGCATCGCCTCAATCAAGGAGTTGCTTTGCCCCTCGAATTCACTCCCGATCCAGAACAGATCAGCGTGGGGCAGGAGCTGTTCCACATCAGCACGATTCCCAGCAAACCGAACACGATCCGGCTTGGTCACTGCGTCGCGAAAGCGCAACAATTCACCTCGCTGAGGTCCGTCGCCGATGATCACAAGGGTGATGTCCTCACGCAGCGTCGCCAGCAATTCGGCAGCCCAGATAAGATCTCGATAACGTTTTTGCGGCCATAGCCTTCCCACCGCCAAGATCAATTTGTGGTCGCTGGGAACCCCCAGACGCCGATAAACCTCTTCACGATCGATGGGCGTAGCACTGCGTGGCTCGATGCCATTGGGAATGACGCGAAACAGGTCGGGGTCGATCCCATGATGAACGTAAAAGTCTTTGACGCCAGAACTGTTGGTGGTGATCGCCTCGGTGAAACGGGCTAGCCGACGGTCAATCCAGAACTGGGATTCCGTTTTCCAAAGATCGACACAACGCTCACTGGCGAAAATGTGCGGCACACCCGCCATCCGAGCCGCCACGCGACCAAAACTGTTGGCAGCGAACAGCCAGGTGTGGACGATGTCGGGCTTCAATCGACGTAGCTCCGCTCGCAAACGAAAGAGAGCAGAGGGGTCGGCCTTGAAACGTTTGCCAATCAACGTCACGGGAATGCCGGCCTGGCGCAGACGATCACTTCGCGGCCCATCATGGGTCAGCAACATCACGTGCACATCGAACTGGTCACGCGGAAGATTCTCTGCCAACAGACAGAGCTGCTTCTCTGCTCCTCCCAACACCATCGTGGGGATCAGCAGCACGATACGCTTGGTCATGAAACAGCCTCGGTCTCATGATTCCAATGCTGTGGTGGCGTCCGGTGAGAAAGTCGAGCGATCAGTCCCAGATAGGCGTCGGTCGTCTCGGTCAGAGGCCTGGATCGCACAAGTGTTCGCCGCAGATGGCCAGCGCGCGTACGACAGGGCTCCAAGCTATCGAGCACATTGGAAACGCTGATACGAACGCCTTTCGGTGTGGCACCCTCACACCACTCAATCCATTCGCTCGGCCGTTGTGTGGACGCCGCCGCCTGCTGGCCTTCCCAAGCTTCGTCCCCCTGATGAAGCAAAGCCGACGTTGGTTGCGGCATCGATTAACGAGCGAATGGAGGGATTGTCCACCGCTACGATCGGAAGTTCCGACGCAACGGCCAGAGGTAGAAAATACTCCAGCCCCTCCTCGTCGCTCTGCAAGAAGACGTCCGCCGCCGCAAACAGGTCCTCCGAATCGGCGAACGAACCTGGCATCGCGATCGAGGATCGTACTCCGTCGGATCGCAGCTGCTGATACATCGCATCACGGTAGGGACCATCACCCACGAACCATAATCGCAAATTTGGATAACGCGTGACCAACGGATGAGCGGCACGCACCAGCAACTCAATTCCCTCATGGCGAGTCATCCTTGCGTTGCAAAGCACAACTGGGGCATCTGGTTCCGCAAAGAGGTCGCTGTTGGCGGTGGCAAGTGCCCGTCTCGCCTCCTGTCGCCGCTCGGGGGATCGTCCCGGCAGAACTGGAAATCCCTGCAGGATCCGCTCGATCCTCGCCGGCTCCAATCCGTTGATCAGGAGGGCGCGCTCGCATGGAGCACCATTGGCGATCACCGCATGGGCCGACCGCGCCGCGACGACACAGCGTCGGGCCGCACGGCTCGTTTCCCACCAAGCCACATCACTGAACTTGCCCCAACCGTGACAGCGCAAGGCGACTTTCACGCCCAGCTGCTTCGCCACGTCCACGGCGGCCAATGCCTCTTCCCGGACCGAATCGACAAGCCACAAATCGAAGGACTCGGCGTGCTGATGCAGCCATGCACTGAGACCACGCAAGTACTTGCCCATGGACCAGTCACTTCGCGGAGCGGTGACGACGCGGTGCACCGGAACTTCTCGAACGACGATTGTCTCCGGCCACGACGAGGCAAATCGAGGCGTCAAGACTTCAACATGCACCCCCCTTCGATGCAGGCGCAGGCTGTTTGGATGCAGCACGCCGGCCGAATCGATCGAGCCGTGCGGCCAATAGTGCCGTCCGATCAATAATACGCGGGGGGAGCGATTCACGTCTTAGCTTGGGCCGCCGTCGCCTCGATCTCTGCAGGCTCCAGCACGGCTAGGTAGGGAAGGTTGCGGTACATGTCCAAGTAGTCCAGCCCGTAGCCGACCACGAACTCATCCGGAATTTCGAACGCGACAAAGTCGGGCCTGAGCTCGACCGCGTGGTCGCGAAGCTTGTGCAACAAGACCGCCGTGCGCACGGTGGAAGCACCTAATTCGTGCATCAATTCGCTGATTCGATCGAGCGTCTTTCCCGTATCGAAAATGTCGTCGACCAGCAGCACGTCTCGATTTGCCACATCGATCATCATCTCAGAATCGACCTTCAATTCACCTGAGCTTGTCCCGCCGCGATAACTCGAGGCGCGGATCACCCCGACCCGTTGTGGCATGGAAAGCCGGCGGATCAAGTCGGCGAACAATACCAAGCTTCCGGTCATGATCGCGATCACCGTCAATGACCGCGACTCGTAATGTGCATCGATCTCGCCCGCCAAACGCTCGACGCCCTCGATCAACTCCGGCTCGCTGAGAAGTACCCGCATGCTCTTTCCAAGTAAAGATTCGCCCCGCCTCGGCAGAATAGCAGCCGAAACAGTGGAGTCCGCCGGTCCGTCAAATTGGGGTAACTAGGAACTACGTACCAACCCTATCAGGTACGCCGAAAGCGCGACCCGAAATGAACCGAAATACACTGCGGGGGCAAGACCCTTCTCAGCGTACGGTCTACCACCCGTCGTCTTGAGCGAAACTGCCAATTCTTGCGTCGCAACTCGCCACCCAGCAACGGCTTGCGAGGCATGGACAGTTCCGACCCGCACCATCATATCGCATTTCGCGTTGACCCATCGTATGACGAATTCCCAGCGATTGGCGAAGGTTCGAGCCCGGCTCCTCCGATGGATTGCCGACCAGGCACCGGGCACCGCCGAAGGGGGCGAACAAGCCTCCCTGGAATCCAAGGAGGGCTCAACCGGGGCCTCGATCCTTAGGGAGACCATTCTAATTCGTGACGAGCACTTTTGTGGACGTCACTTCTACACCGCCGATCATCATGCGACGTGGTTCATCGAAGAAGACGAGCTCAAGATCTTTTGCAACCATGGAAAGCTTGTCTGTGTGCTCGCGAGCCACGAGTTCGACGAAGAGTTTGACGAGCAACCGTTCCGATCGTCGCCGAATATCCTCAAGCTCCCCATTCAAACGGGGAAGACCTCATCGGATTCGCAGGACTCGACACGAAGAGCCGCTTAGCAGGCCGCCAGGGCCACGATCAGCGACTGCTTGTACGGCGATTGGGCGACGGTTCTTGGCTCCCCTGCAAAGCGACGCTGCTCGCAAGAAAGTCTCCCTGAGGCTGTGATTTTTTCGAAGTGGTAGGCCTTACGTAGGCGAGTCTCTCCGAGACTCGTACTCAACGCAGCAAAGCTGCGAATGCCCGCCTTGGAAAAGGCGGACTCCTATCAGGCCCTCCCTCTAATTGTGGCCTCACTCGGGTCCAGTTTTCATCTTCAGTCCGAGGCTTTTGCTAGGATGTGGGAAAGTCATTTGACCTGACCCAACCCTCCTCTTCGCCCCACCCTCGGCACCCACCATGAAACTACGCTGGCTTTGTGTCGTCACTGCTTGTTTGAATTCGATGATGATTCCTTCCCCCATCCTCGTGGGCCAGGAACCCGTGGGCCAGAG
Source organism: Pirellulaceae bacterium (assembly GCA_963767665.1). Taxonomy (GTDB): domain Bacteria; phylum Planctomycetota; class Planctomycetia; order Pirellulales; family Pirellulaceae; genus Rubripirellula. The sequence continues at coordinate 1,046,925 of CAVYFC010000004.1, read as the reverse complement.
CAAGGAACGCCCCGATCCAAACAGAGACGCAGCTTCACGTCCCTTGTCGATTTTGGAAGACCACGCCAATTGGACGTCTCTGTTCAACGGTCAGGATCTTGAGGGATGGACTGGGGACGTGGATGGCTATGTTGCAGAGGATGGTGTACTCGTATGTCAAAAAGGAGGGAAGAATCTCTTCACGGAGAAAACGTTCTCGGACTTTGCGTTTCAATTTGAGTTCAAGTTGGAGGAAAGTGGAAACAACGGGATCGGAATTCGTGTTCCCACCGGAGCACACCCCGCTACGGATGGCATGGAGATTCAAATTCTTGATGACCATGGCAGCCGCTATGTGGGAACAGCCAGCCTTGAAAGCGGCTCGACACGGACGATGTCTTGGTTGAAGCCTTGGCAATACCATGGATCGATCTACGGCATCGTCCCGGCACGGCCGGGTTACCTCAAACCCGTTGGTCAATGGAATCAGCAGACGATCCTTGCCATCGAGGATCATGTGATGGTGATCCTCAACGGCGCCGTGATCGTGGATGCGTTTCTCGACAACGTCAGTCCGCTGGACGACACACCACGACCCGGCATGAAGAACGCCAGCGGACATTTGGTACTGGCAGGCCACAACGACCGTGTCGAGTTTCGAAAGCTTCGAATTGCAGATTATTCCGCGCCACCATCGACCTTGAAATCGGAAACGGACAACACCCCACCCAAAGGCTTCCAAGCGTTGTTCAACGGCGACGACCTGACAGGCTGGAAGGGGCTGGCCCACAAGAATGCCAACCAGCGTCGATCACTCTCGGGCGATGCACTGGCGCAAGCACAAGAGACGGCCGATGAATTGATGCGTGATCATTGGCATGTCGTCGATGGCGTGCTGAGCTACGACGGAAAGGGCCAGAGTCTATGCACCGCGAAGAATTATGGTGATTTTGAGTTCTACGTGGACTGGAAGATTCCTCCCGGGGCCGATTCGGGCATCTATCTCCGCGGCACCCCACAGGTGCAGATTTGGGATCCCTGGGACCAGAGGATCCGTGCCAACGAAGCTTCGCCAGAGACCTCCCAGCAGTGGGTAGCCGCCTATACCAACGGCAGGAACCTCGGGTCGGGCGGACTGTGGAACAACAAGCGATGGCGCAACAGCCCACTCAAACTGGCTGACCGAGAGCCAGGTCAATGGAACACCTTTCTGATTCGAATGGTTGGCGACAAGGTAACGATTTGGCTCAATGGGGTTTTGGTGGTGGACCGCGTCGCATTAGAAAACTACTGGGACAAAACGGGTCGAGAACCGCTGGCCCGGTCTGATCAGATCGAATTGCAGCATCATGGCAGCGAGCTGTTCTTCAAGAATCTCTACATCCGAGAATTGCCTCACTGATCAAGACCAGGCAAGCACTCAACTCAAAGAAAAAGCGAAACCTCCTGCCATGCTTCGCTTGTGGTTTCTTGTTGGCGCTGATCGCAAGGTTGCAGCCGACTCGATTCTTGCAGCACTGTCTTCGATTCAGGCGAAAATTTCGGACAGGAATCCCCGGCCAACACCTTCCAATCGCGACCTCGCCCAAGGAGGCGTGTTACCTGAGAGCCTAGCAAGCCAAAGGCCCTTTTTGGCGGCATTCTCTCGGTATGAGCGTGCTGGATCGCGAGCGGTGCGCCCGGGAAACGGTGGGAAGCCGGGGCGGGGGGGTATCCGTTTGCGGATAAGTTTGGAAAAAGAACTGCACATCAATCGGATCTGCTGCCGATCCACCTTGCTGACCGCCCAGGCGAGTCTAAAATCAAGGTGTGGGATTGAATATGCCCGCACTTTGCTTTGGTCTTCTTATTTTCGGCAGAGGGATCATTTATCGGGTTCGCCAAAGTCATTCAAAGGCTTGTGCAGTAGCACGCTGAGACTTTCGCGTTTCTCCCAGCGGCTCCATTTTGCCGCCGACAGACCAAAGCATTTGATATAACCGGCTGGCAAGCTCTTCGGAGATTGTTAGCCGGTTTTTTTGCGCCCAGAGCACCCTAGAAATAAGAGCACCCTAGAAATAAGGGGACAGGCCCAGTCGGTGACGAGCTGGACAGCGACAAAATGGCGGCCAATAGTAACGCAAAGCGTAAGCGAAAGCTGGAAAAGGGGTCAGGTACCAATGGTGCGGGGCACCCTCCGGGCCGCTTGCGGCTATTGGTACCTGACCCCTTTTCCAACACCTGGCCCCTTTTCCAGCACAAGATTCCGGTGAGCGCAAAAGATAAGGCCGTCGGGCTATTGAGCCGACGGCCTTACGATGGAGCGGAGGGCACGGGACTCGAACCCGCAGCCCCTTTCGGGGTACCTCAGTTCCAGTGAAGCCGCTCACCAATTCGCTTACCCTCCGAAGCGGACGACTATTCTTGTCAGCGATTCGATTCGATGCAATGCGTCGTCCAGCTCGATAATACGGACCATCTGGATGCTGCCTGCACTTCGCCCGCAGCAAACTCACCATCATTGATCCGATTAAAGCGAAGTCTTTGCACCGCTGATCAATTTGATGAACTCGTCGTTGGTTTCAAAGCGGCCCAATTGCTTGGTCAACTGCTCCATCGCATCACAGGGATGCATGCTGCTGAGGGTACGTCGCAACATTGTCACCGCTTCGTAGGTCTCCTCATCGTGCAGCAATTCCTCGCGTCGAGTACCGCTTTGGGAGATGTCGATGGAAGGCCAAACGCGTCGATCGGCCAGGCGTCGATCGAGCACCAATTCCATGTTCCCGGTTCCCTTGAACTCTTGAAAAATCGCTTCGTCCATGCGGCTGTTGGTATCGACCAGTGCCGTGCCCACAACCGTCAGCGATCCCCCTTCGGCGAAAGCTCGAGCGGTGGCAAACAACTTCTTGGGGATATCCATCGCTTTGATGTCGAGTCCGCCGGTCATCGTGGCACCGCCGCGACCGGAACGGCCGACCCATTTGTTGAACGCGCGGGCCAGCCGGGTGATCGAGTCGAGCATCAGGAACACGTCCTGGCCCATTTCGGCCAGCCGTCGAGCGCGATCGATCACCAATTGGCTCAACCGCACGTGGCTTTCCACATCCATGTCGAGACTGCTGGCGACGACTTCGCCCACCGTGGACATTGCGCCGCATGTCGGTGACTTCCTCGGGCCGCTCATCGATCAACAACACGATCAGCTTGACGTCGGGATGGTTGGTCGAAATGCCGTGTGCCATGTCCTGCAGCATGATCGTCTTGCCGCTTCGCGGTGGGGCGACGATCAGAGCACGCTGTCCCTTACCCATCGGCGCGAGCAGATCGATCACGCGATTGGTCAAGCGGCTTTCGGCCACATTCCAACCGCAGCCATTCCTCGGGGTTGATCGGGGTCAGCGTGTCAAAGCTCTTGACCTCGGGATAGTCCTCTGGCTTGATGCCGTCGACATCCAGGATTTCGCGAACCCGCGGGCCCTGTTGGCGTCGGGCCTCCTGCACCATCGCTTTGATGTAGACGCCCTGACGAAGACCGAATCGCTCGATCATCGTGCCGGGCACAAACGGGTCGCTTCGTTCGCGTGAGTAATTGTTTTCGGTGCCGCGGAGAAATCCGTAGCCGTTGGGATGGAGTTCGAGGATGCCAAAACCTTCCTCGAGCGGTGCATCGCTGGGGATATCGGCAGGCTCGCGATCCGAGATTCGAGGCAGCCGAATGAGTTGCCCGCCTCCACCGCCACCGCCACCGCCGCGGCGGCGTCGGCGCGCTCTCGGCTTACCGTTTCCACCACCGTGAGCCGATACCGCTCCATTGGAGCCAGAGGAACTCCGACCTCGATTCGTCCGTTTCTTTTTCGCCATTTGTCATCCAGAAGGCTGAGCAGGCTGGCGGATTGCAGCTGAGAGGAACCCGTAGAACGGGATTCTGGAGCGTGGACTCCGCTCTCCTCTCGTCCGGCGTCATCACCGGGTCATTCCAGCCTGTTGTCAGCGAGATTGAAGAAATACCGCGCCATGTCGAAGGAAAGGAAACCCTGGTCCAAAGAGCCGCGGTAAGAGCTCTCTCAAGGTTAGGAAAAGTGAACTCTGATTGTTGAAAGATGTGCCCCGAACTTCCAGTTCTTCAGGCGGGCGGAAGGTGCGATCTGCTCAAAATCGCTCTGCGAAATTTGTGTGGTGCGAGCCTGCGGAGTCGATCAACAGGCTCGAAAATCCCTTTCTCGGCTTTCGCCGCCAAATCAGTGGGTGATGCGAATGGTGGCTGGCGACGCGGTCCGGTGAATTACCGAGACGACCCAGCGCCATCGGGGCTCGATCGCCGTCTCAATACTTCATTCCTGCCGAAGAATTCCTACTGGAAGAATCCTTGGAGGAACCCGATGGTCGCGATTCTGCGTGATCATCGGACAAGAGGGACGCGATCAAGCCGTCCAAGGAGAGGAAGCCAAATCTCCAACGGTCACCTTCATGCTTCGCCTGAAAATATAAATGCCTGCGCGCCCTTGTCAAGGGCGATCTTGCGAACCCACCCACCCGCAGGAGCTAGCCGGCAAAGATCTCGCTAGCGTCAAAGTCCTCCTAATTTGTAGGTTCGCTTCAAGACGCATGTCCGGCATGGCCGAAAAGGATTCAGCGCAGGAGCGTTTTTCGATCGACACGCTGGTGAATCGAGCCGGTCTCGTTCGACCCAGTCCAACTCTTACGCTATCCGACGACAGGAACACAGGTTTGATGCGCAAGGCAGCCCCCTCCCTGATGATGACTCTCGCGATCACGCATGATCGCCGCCTCGGACGCCCATGCCGAAATCGCCTGGCAATCCAACCTGCGAGTCGCCCATGCCCAGGCCCAAAGCGAGGGCAAACTGCTGCTGCTTCACTTTTACAGTGATAACTGCAGTGGTGCGAAAAACTCGAACAGGGGGCATTTCAGGAGCCTCAGGTCGGACAAGCGATCAGCGAGAGCTTTGTGCCGGTCAAGATCCACGCCAACGCCAGCAAGAAGCTTGCCGAAATGTTCAAAGTCACGAAGTTTCCCACCGACGTGATCGTGACCACCGACGGCAAGACGCTCTCGCACACGGTCAGCCCGCAGAGCCCGGATCGCTACGTTTCGATGCTAAAGCACATCGAAGGCAACCGTCGCCGGAGCGGCCGCTCCACCGGTGACCGCTGTGGCGACTGCTCCAGCATCGCCTGAATCGAAGCCCGCCGCTGCTCAATTGACGTCGCCATCGGCCGCCCCAGAAGCTTCGCTGCCATTCGCCCGGCTACGCGACCTCCGCAGCACCACAGACGCCCACCGCCGCGCCCTCGGCATCCTCGCTGGCAGCGACCTCGGGAGGCCAAGCGGATTCGGGATTCACGTTGCCGGAAGCTACCTTGAGCGGAGGCACTCGCTGCTCAGCTGACCGGTTCACGCGGACTGACATTGGAGATGCCAGGCCAGGATCCTGCACCTGCCGAAGCGGGCAAACCGAGCACAGACTCAGTTGATGCCTCGGCTGCTGCAATCACAGCGAGCGTCAGCGACACTCCGGCGCCGGTCACCCAGGCGATCAGTCGCCCTGTCCAGCAGAAACAACCCGAACTCGCCATGCAGGGATTCTGCCCCGTGACCGTGATTCGAGACGACAAATGGGTCGAAGGAAAACCGGAATTTGGCGTCATCCACCTCGGCAAGCTCTATCTCTTCGACCAACGAAGAAAACATGCAAACCTTCCTGAACGATCCGGTTCCCTTCACCCCTGTGTTGAACGAAATCGATGCGGTCGTGTTCTTTGAAGAGCGCCGAATCGTGCCTGGCAAACGCGAATGGGGACTGAAGGATCCGATCTACAATCGCATGTTCTTCTTCGCCGACGAAGCCTCGATGAACCACTTCTACAATCAGTACGAGCGGTACACCAAGGCAGCAATCGAGGTCATGGACAAAGCGGTCAAGGACGCCAACCCCGGTACCTGATCCAGACTCTCCGTTGACGGCAGGCGAGCCTCCCGGAGGCTCGCAAAAAAGGCGGCAACGTTGCGAACGGGTGGCTTGGAAAACGGACCTGTTGGAACCGGTCCTCGAGCGGAAAGGCTGCAAGCCTCAGCTTCCACCGCTCAAGACTGATCCAGGTCCGCGCGATGCGTGGGATCGGCGTAGCTCGGTCTGAGCCCGCTGAGTATCGCGAATCCGGCGGTCAGCAGGGCGACGGCAATTGCCACCCAAACGCCTCGCGCCACCGGCTTACCGAAGCGACGACAAATCGCTGAGAATGTTCTCAAGCGGTAGGGCTGTGTCCAAGGCCCCACCGCGATCGCGGCCGCGACCATCGCAACGACAATCGCCAGGGATCCCACCAGGGGTTCATCGTATTTCAAGGGGCCAATTCCTCTGGTCCTTGGGGGCGATCCGTTGCCAACCAGTTACGAGTCGCTAGCTCGTCGCAACCTTCGCTGGATCGCCCGGATCTGCAAGCGAGCACTCTCCATGTCGGGGCAGATCTGACAGCACCGTTTGAGTGCCTCGATCGCCCCTTCGCTCTCTCCCAACATCAGGCGACATCGGGCCAGCCCCTGCCATGCGGGATAGTGATAGCGGCAGTGCCACAGACAGGCGATGTAGGCGGCTTCGGCCTGACTGAAATTGTCCAACCCGTGCCAACAAATGGCGAGCTGATGATGGGCCTCGGCGTAGAGTGGTGCGTGATCGACAAGAATCATGCTCGGGGCGAGGGCACCGGCATACTCCCCACCGTCATTGAGATGCATCACCTTCAACAATTGTTGGTGATGCAAGGGGGCGGCATCTCGAATCAACAGGGCTCGAAACGAATCGTCCGCAGCGAGGCGAACGCCTCGATCAGGATCCGCCAGAGCACGCCCGAGGGGCTCGATCGATGCATGATCACCAAGCATTCCCATCGCCAGTGCCGCGGCCCGGCGAAGCTCGACATCGCCCCGAATCAACAGCATCGTCAAGGTCGAGACGCTGTAGAACTCGTTCACGTCGGCGGCGTATCGCGGAGAATCTGCCGACGAAAGGTAACGGCGATAGGCTGCCGCCAAGCGTGTCGTCCGGACCAATGGTGAAGTCACATGCTCTCCAACGCGTTGAGATCAACTCGTGCCGTACTGATTTCCCGCGCGAGCATCCTATTCACCTGGTCGGACGGGACAAGTACCCGCGACTCAGGATCCCAGGGTTGGATGTGTCGTAAGCCATCCGCCGGTGAATCCTGACACGATTCGCGAACTTGTCTTTTCGCGGGCCCTGATATACTGGGCGAGTCTAGTCACGGCGAATTGGCTCGACAAGCGATGGCTTCCCCGGGAACCTGAATGTCGGCCCCACTCCCAAACGGACACCTCGATCTGATCCGCAACCGACGAGCCGCCCATGGGGCCAGGATCGGACGGGTTCGGCGTCTTGAGAACCGGCCCATGACACCCAGCGACCGTCATTCTTCGAAGCTGCGAGCGGGTCTGGCGCCAGCCGCCTGTCGGCACAAGAATGCCTTGGGGGCCAAAGGAGGATTTGGGCTCCCGCGAGGCGGCGGACAATTCGGCTCGAGGAAGACTTTCGCTTCCCAAGATCCCGCTCGCCTCTCCACGGACGGAAACGGGCCCGCGATCCAGCTAGCGTCGCAACACGCTTTGCCAAAACGACTTAGCGACAGAGACAGCTCACAGAACCGGGTCTCGGTGCCTGTCCCAAGCGGCATCAGGTCCGATCGGTCCGTGCCCCCGATGAAGGCCGCAATTTGGACCCGAGCAGCGAATTGGCCGGCGGCCTACCTGGCCATCCTTTGGTTGATCTCAAGCGTGGCACAGGCTCGAGGCGATGATTTTTCGCAGGAGAGTCGCTTTTTTCGGCAGCTCGCCGCGCCAATGACTTCGATCCTCGATGGCAAGCCTTTCCGTGACAGCCTGCAAAGCATCGCGGCGGCAGCCAATCTGAATCTTTGGCTCGACCGAGAAGTCGATCCGAGCGTGTTGGTCGAAGTTGGACCTTTGGGACCGACCGTCTTTGCGGCCATCGAAAAACTGTCGGCCTCACAAGGCTGCGCCGTGATGCCGATTGCCAACGTCGTCTTGGTTGGACGTGAAGCCTGGCTGCTACGAACGGCAGCCATCATTCTCTCCCTTCCCCCGCGGAATCTTGGCGATTCGATCGACGTCCGTTGGGATGATCTGACCACGCCGAATGAGGCATGGCGGAGGGTCGCAGGGGATGCAGCCGGCGAGAATGCGAGCCTGCCTCACGATCTGTGGCCAGCTGTCGAGTGGAAAGCCATCAAACGTCAAGTCGCAGCGGCTCTGATCGCTGCTCAGCTGGATGTCCGAGGGAACGATGCGATTTCCCCGCCACAACAACCGAGAGCATTCACACGTCGCTATTCCGTGGGAATCGCACCGCTAGCCGAGATCCGCGACGCGATGCGAAAAACCGATGCGTCGGCTCAGGTCCGTGTTTCCGGAGGCTGGATGATCGCGAAGGGAACGATCAAGGCCCACCATGCCGCCACGATTGCAATGTTCGCGGAGGTTCGCGATTTGCCCGGCCCTGATCCCGATGCCGATACTTTCACATTGAAAAAGATGACGACTTCGGCGGAAAATGCGCTGCGGCAACTAACTCGGACAGCAGGAAAAACTTGTATCATCAAGCCTGATGCGGTCGACGCATGCAGGGCCATCATCTCGGTGGAAGGAACCGACGTGACCTTGCGTCAACTGATCGACATGGTTGCCAAGCAAGCGGGTGTTCTTGTGAAATGGCAGGACGACACGATCGAAGTTTCACTGGCCCCTTAGCACCTATCCGAAAAGGGGTCTGACCCTTTGAGAGGGTCACTCGCCGGAGAGGGTCAGGCCCCTTTTCGAATGGGTTCTCAGTACGCGAAGACCTGAAACGCGAAAATACCCAGGCCAACTCCCTCCCTCAAGGCTTTCCATGTCGCATTCGGTAACCTCTCCAATTGGCTCCCTGCTCACAGCAGCGATGCTGTTATTCTCCTGCGGATGCTCCGACTCCAAGCCCGTGGCAAAAACATCGACACCCGGGTCGCAGGAATCCAAACAGGCTAGTGCGAGTGCACCGACGAACGACTCCACAGATCGAGTGGACGCCAGCGCACCGGCACAAGACATCGCTCCGCTGGAACGTGCCTCGACCTCTGCCGAATCTGAGAGGCAAACGGCGAAATCTCCGGCTCCCAAATCTCCGTCGCCCAAAATCAGTGCCGACGCGTTTCGGATGGCGGCTTATGAAGGTCGACTCGATTCCGTTCGCGCAGCGGTCGAGTCGGGAATCGATGTCAACGGTGTCGACCCATCAAAGACGCTGACCGCGCTCCACATGGCTGCCTACAACGGCCACACCGAGACGGTCCAATATCTGATCGAACAGGGCGCGAAGGTCGACTGCCGTGATGCCGAAGGCAAGACACCGCTGATTCATGCTTGCACCGGACCTTTCGCCGAATCGGTCAAGGTGCTGATCGAGGCCGGAGCCGACGTGAACGCTCGCGATGCCACCGAGGGATTCACGCCGCTAATGATGGCGGCCGGATTGGGACAGCCGGAGGTGGTCGAGGTGTTGTTAGCGCACAAAGCCGACAAATCACTTCTTGACGATGACAAGGAATCGGCGGCCGATCATGCGAAAAACAGTGGTCACACCGCGATCGTGGAAATGCTCAAGTAGTCGACGTTGCTTGAGCAAGCGCCGAGCAGGGGACCACGAGCAGGGGACCACAATCAGGGGACCACGGTTGTGCTCGCGGTTGCCACGGTCCCGTTGGCCATGCGTAGGCTTCGTGCCTGCACCCTTAGGTCAAAGGCTTGCGGCTGATTGCTACGGAATTCCAGCTGGTAATCGACGCGTTCACCCGGCTCCATCGATCGAATGTAGGCGAGCGATACGACACCGGCATCGATTCGATACTGACTCAATTCGGGATTCGTAAAGGGGCTGACACGAACAAGCTCGACTCCATTGGGAAGCTGAAATTGTATTTCGACTTGGCCGTCGCGTTCGTTGGAGTCATTCACGACGCTCATCGAGTATCGGATCGGTGCGCCGACCCTTGCTGGGTTATCTCTCCCCAACAACTGTAGCTGAAGCTGGCCGGAACGTGCGGGCGCGGTCGGTCCGATGGGGGCGGCCGGCGCCGATTGCACGGGCGGCGTCGAAGCGGCCGGCGGAGCACCTTGCAGCGGCGCGGGAACCACCGGCGGTGCCAACACCGGGGGCAGCGTGGGAGCAAGTGGCGCGGTGTCTCAACAGGGGGCGCGTTACCAGGGACGATCGCGAGCCCGTAACTGTTGTCTGCCGTTGCCCCTTCATCGCTCCTAACCGTGACGGGAGATCTGAGCGCGAGGAACCGCAGCCTTCGCCTCGAATTGCCCCTCCAAGATCGTTTCCTGACCGGGCTGAATGGAGGGGATGATCCAGGAGACCCTGCTTTGGGCGATGCGAGACTGATCGGCCCCTTCGGTCGCCTGAGTTAAGAGCAATTGCTGTGGGTAGGAAAGGGTGACCCGAACATTTCGGGCAGGCCCCAAGCCCTGATTGGCGATGCGGGCGCGGACCAGCGTGCTCTGAGTGGTCGCGATCTGGTTCTTGCCTTCCAAGGTAGCGGTCAGCGAGGGATTTCGCGGCACCGGATTGATCACGGTGACGCATCCCTGTTGGGCAGCCCGTTGACCACCGTCGGCAACCGCTTGGACGGAGACACAACGCTGCCCGGACTGAGTTGGCACGAAGACGATCTGAGCGCCCCAGGTTTCTCCTGGCTGAAGTGGCCCGTCCTCTTTGGTGTTGGTAACGGTGGGGGTTCCCCCTTGATGCATCATGCCCTGGTCACCCGTCGCTGCCACCGAAACATTTTGTAGCGGGCGAGTCCCGGTGTTGGTGACGTCAATGTCGAAGGTGACACTCTGCCCCGTCTCAACCCTTGGTTCGGACGGTTGAATGCTAACCGAGAGCGAGGGACGGAAAATATCGATCCGCACCTGATCTTCAGCAATCAAGCCATCGGCCCGAGCCTGAAACACCAGGTCGACCGGTGACTGTGCGGCAAGGTCCAAGAACAGATCGATTTGTTGCTGAGGCGGGATCGTGCCGATCTCCCAGCTCACCGCGTTGGGCAGCACCCGCGCAAAGGAATCGGCACTGATGACTCTGACCCCCGGCGGCAACTGAATATCGACGCGAGCGTTGGTGGCTGCCTGGTCGCCAGGATTGGAAACGTTGGCAACGACCTGAAACGGCGCGTCAAAGGTGGCAATCTGTGGACCGCCCACTCGCAGACCAAGTCTTCGGTGCGCTCCAAGTGACAAAGGTTTGCCCCCGGCCCAGCGTTAACGTTGGAATGTTATCCGACTCCCCGCCCGGTCGGATCACGCGAATATCGATGGCTGTGATTCCGCTGGTGCCCGAGTTGGGAACCAGTTGTACCGAAGCATTGCCGGAATCGTCCACGTTGGCTTCCATCACAGAAGCTCCGGATGTTCCGGCGAATGTCGCCAGTTCTGGTTGCAGGATCTCGTATCGAACTCTCCAACCGCGGGCGGGCAGCATCCCTTCGGAACGTGTCACGCGAGTGGTCAATTCAACGGGCTGACCGGCGGGTACGATTTGTGGACCGGGGAATTGCCAACGCGCGTCAACCCAATAGATCGTGGTCGTCGCTTTGCGTTGATCCCAACAGTCGCTCTCCGGCGCCAGGACGGTCACGCGACTTGTCCCTTCACTCGGGCTGCTGATCGTGATCCAAGTCTGCCCCTTTTCCAACTGCACATCGTCTCGCGTGTCATTGTTGCCGCGTGTGATCAGTGTTCGTTTGGTGCTGGTGATGCCAAGTGCATAGGAAGGATCGTGCTTGGTAGGCCTCGTCTTGGATCCAACCATGCGCGTCAACAGACCTGGATCGTCATCACCGACCTGAATGAACGTTCCCACACTGTCCGGGGTCAACATCCACTCGAGCTTCTCATTCATTTGCAGATAACCGTCTGTCCCACAAATTCCCGAGAGCAATACGACCTCGCCCCCAACGGGCGCCACCACTTTCGTAGGTGACAGGAGGATGCATCCACGCTTGCCTCGATCGGGCAACTGCCATTTCTTGGCGGAGCACTCCGATCCAAATAGCACCGCCGGCGGACCATCTTGGCAGGATCCGTTGCACGGAGCACTGGGCACGCAAGGTTCATTGCTAGTCGAGGAGCACCCCGGCGATTTCGCCGGGGGACAGGGAGGGGGTGTCGCCGGTTCGACAAACGCGGGCTCCGGAAACTTGCATTTCGGTTTATCAAGCCCCAGACCATGTAGATGGCCATGCATCGCGTGAATCTTGCTATGCATGCGTTACCAACACCTTGGGCATGACTCTTGATACCGCAAAAGTCTTTGTCCAGACACGGCAGCGCCAAGGTTGTGGAATATGGCTTGGGGGCACACAGGCAAGTGCCGGTCGAATCGATGGCGGGCAATCGCAGTTGACTACATCCACCGGTAATAAAAAGGGCGACAACCACAACGACCGAAGCAGTCGCGTTGGCGATTGCATCGCGGATTGCGATGGAACGCTTTTGGTTACCGGTTGAAACATGAGATCTTCGTGGCAATCAATCTCGCTGGTGAAGCTTGATCGATTTGGGAAGGAATTCGATTTAAATAGAATTTGTCCACCGAACCCTACCACGCGAGTGTTGACGATGATGCGAAAAGGCAACGTGTTTCGTTGCCGAAACGCAACACTCAAGAGGGGACAATGACGAGCTTGACGAATGCGACGATTGCCCATGCGGATCGAAGTCCCGAAGAACCGTCATGCGCGGATTGATCGGTGTGTTTGATCCAGGGAGCACGTGATACCTTCCGAATCTTGACTCAAGCTGGTTTTTTGTCCCGAGATGCCTCGCCTGCAGGTGCTGTGTTGAGACCTGCACGATGGACTTCGTAGCCCATCGCGCAATGCGGGACGACGAAGATCGACGGAAGAAGATCGACGGAAGAAGATCGACGGGCTAGGAAGCCCATCGTACGGTCGGTGAAGTGAAACCAGAGACAGCGTCGAGACCCGGCTACGGTAGTGTGTCATCCATGGTTTCGCTATTCTTCCCAAGCGTTGCTGCCGCTCACACTCAAGCCCCAAGACACGCCCCCGTTGGTCGCCTGGATTTCGCTCAGTCTGTTGTCGGCGCTGTTTCTTGGGCTCTATGACATCGCGAAGAAAGCAGCCGTCAAAGACAACGCGGTGCCACCGGTGCTGCTGCTCAACGTGCTGACCGCTGCGGCAATCTGGGCGGTCCCGATCACCTTCGCATCGCTAACCTCCGCATCCCAACCCGGTTGGAGAGGCGAGTTGAACCAGATCCGCTGGTCGGCGCACGCTCTGCTGATGTTCAAGTCAGCATTGGTGGGAGCCTCTTGGACCTGCGCTTTCTTCGCCTTGAAGCAATTGCCGCTATCCATTGCCACTCCCATCCGCGCCACCAGCCCGCTTTGGACGATCCTCTTTGCCGTGTTGGCGATGGGTGAGCGGCCGGGGTCGACTCAGTGGGCGGGCATCTCGGTCGTCATGATCGCCTTCCTTGTCTTTTCGCGAGTGGGTGCGAAAGAGGGGATCCACTTTCACAGGGACCGAGCCGTGACGCTGATGATCGTCGCGACCTTGCTTGGTGCGGCCAGTGCGCTGTACGACAAGTACCTGCTGCAAATCGCCAAGCTCAGCCCCGTCGTGGTCCAGGCCTGGTTTTCGATCTACCTGGTGCCTGTCATGTTGCCGCTGGCGATCCGCTGGTGGTGGGTGGAGCGCATGGAAAAACCGTTTCAGTGGCGATGGTCGATCCCATTGATCGCGCTGCTGCTGCTGGTTGCCGATTTTTCCTATTTCACGGCACTCTCGGATCCCAATGCCTTGATCTCGGTGATCTCGCCGGTTCGCCGTGCATCGGTCGTGATCGCGTTTCTGTTCGGCATCATCAACCTGAAGGAACAGAACTGGAAAGCGAAAGCGTCTTGCATCGCCGCGATCCTCGCCGGCGTCTTCCTCCTGAGCCAAAAGTAGATCCGCAGTGGACCTTCCCTGCGAAGCTTCATTGCGAACCTTTTCAGCGACGACCGCCTCCTCGAAGGGAGGTGGCCTGGGCCGCAATTGACAGGGGGCAGCCCGAAGGTCATCCTAGTCCGGCAAAAGGGCACAGGAACCAGTCGTGCGTAGCGATCATCAGGCTGCTGGAGACTTATGTGACTGCCCCCCTTTTTCCGCAGCTCCGCCCTTAAAAATGATCCATTCGTGAACCATCCGACTCTGATTTCGATTATTGCCCGCGTCATCGGCATTGTGAGCCGGGCCTGACGCGGGTGAATGTTTGTCCGCCGGAGCCGAGGGCTTCGGACGGGTCGAATCAGTGATTTCTGACTGACATTTCACCCCCGAGGCCTCCTTTGGTTCGGGGGTTTTTTCGTATCCTTACGACCATCTGAGCGACCCCGCGTCCGCTGGCGAGCCTCGACCGACCAAGATCCAACATGAATTTCAAACCGATCCTGATCTATGACACCACCCTCCGTGACGGCTCGCAGGGCGAAGGGGTCAGCTTTTCGCTGCAAGACAAGCTGAACATCGCCGCACGGCTGGCCGAGATCGGGATCGATTTCATCGAGGGCGGCTACCCGCTGTCCAACGAGAAGGACGTCGCCTTCTTTCGCGAGATCCGCAAGCGCGACCTCGGCTCGACGCAAGTTTGTGCCTTCGGGATGACTCGCCGGAAATCGATGAAGGCCGAAGACGATCCTGGAATGAAGGCGTTGGTGCAGGCGCAAACGCCCTGCATCACCCTGGTTGGCAAGACCTGGGACTACCATGCCACCGAGGTGCTGCGCGTTTCGCCTCGAGGAAAATCTTGACATGATCGGCGAGAGCGCGGCGTTTCTCAGCGGACACGCCGAGGTGATCTACGACGCCGAGCACTTCTTTGATGGCTACACCGCCAACCCCGAGTACGCGCTGAAGACGCTTGCGGTCGGCGGCCGCCGGTGGCGCCCGCTGGCTGGTGCTGTGCGATACCAACGGCGGCACGCTTCCGAACGGGTCGCCGAGGTGACCGCCGACCGCCATCGACGCGCTGCAGGACCACGACGTGCAGATTGGGATCCATACTCACAACGACGGAGAACTCGCGGTCGCCAACTCGCTGGCCGCCGTCGACGCCGGCGCCAGCGCAAGTGCAAGGCACGATCAACGGCATCGGCGAACGTTGTGGCAACGCGGACCTGATCTCAGTGATGGCGAACCTGGCGCTCAAGAAAAAGGACTACCAAGTGCTCGGGGGCCGGCCGCTGACGCACCTGACCGAACTGAGTCGCTACGTCTATGAAACGGCGAACCTGCAGTGGCGAAACGGCCAGCCGTTCGTGGGCCAGAGCGCTTTCGCACACAAAGGCGGCATGCATGTTCACGCAATCAACAAAGCGGCCAAGACCTACGAGCACATCGACCCGACGCTGGTTGGCAACGAACGACGGATTCTGGTCAGCGAGTTGTCGGGACGCAGCAACATCGTGGCGGTCGCGACCAAGCACAACATCGAAGACGACCGCGAATTGATGGACGAAATCCTGGCGGAAGTCGTGCGACTGGAAAACCAAGGCTACCAGTTCGAGAGTGCCGGGGCTTCGTTTGATCTGCTGGTCAAGCGAGTCGCCGGTACCTTCGAACCACACTTTCAAACCATCAAGTATCGGATCGTTGCCGGCGATCGTGACAGTCCCAGTCACCATCGAGATTTGCCGAAGCGATCATCAAACTCAAGGTCGGTGAGACGCTCTGGTTCGACGCCGCCGAGGGACACGGCCCGGTCAACGCGCTCGACGCGGCGCTGCGCAAAGCGCTGCTCGGTACCTATCCCTGCCTCGGTGAAATGCGTTGCTCGATTACAAGGTCCGCGTCGTCGACTCCGGAGCGGGCACCGCCGCATCGATCCGAGTCAACATCGAAAGCGGCGACGCCAAGGAGACCTGGGGCACGATCGGCGTCAGCGAGAACATCATCGAAGCCAGCTGGAGTGCCTTGGTCGACGCGGTCGAATACAAACTGCACAAAGAAGAGCTGCCACTCGGCGGAAAGTAGTGGCGATTCGCTTTCCGTCCTTCCATTCCCTGTTTTGAATTGCTCACGACCGATGAACGAACTGCCGGATCGATTCGATCATGCTGCCGAATCGCAGCGTATCTCACAAGCTTGGGAGGAGGCCAAGTGCGGCCACGCCGAGGTCAACCCGGATCGCAAACCCTTCTCCATCGTGATCCCGCCGCCCAACGTCACCGGTGCACTGCATCTCGGCCACGGCTTGAACAACACGCTGCAAGACATCGTCATCCGAATGCATCGAATGATGGGGTTTGAAACCCTTTGGATGCCGGGAACCGACCACGCCGGGATCGCGACGCAAGCGGTGGTGGAACGTCGGCTCAAGGAACAGGAGAATCTTTCGCGACATGACATCGGTCGCGAAGGCTTGGTCGAGCGGATCTGGCAGTGGAAGGACCAGTACGAGAAGCGGATCCTCGGTCAGCTCAAACGGATGGGATGCAGCTGCGATTGGGACCGCACTCGCTTCACGCTCGATGAACAATGCGCCGCCGCGGTGCGGGCCACCTTCTTTGACCTGTTTGCCAAGAAACAGATCTATCGTGGCAAGCGGCTGGTCAATTGGGACACCTTTCTGCAGACCGCCGTCAGCAACGACGAAGTCAAGAACGTCACCAAGAAAGGGCACTTCTGGCACATTCACTATCCGGTCATCGATCCCAAACCGGGCGAGCCGACGATCGCGTTGAGATTGCCACCACGCGCCCGAAACGATGCTGGGCGACACGGCCGTCGCCGTCCATCCCGACCCGGCCGCGGCGCTCGACAGCGATCGAAGCGAGCCTTCGAGAGAAACGAAGCGAAGCCGGTGAGAGCGAGAAGCGTGAGATCGACCAGCAGTTCTCGCACCTGGACAAACGCCGCAAGGAGATGCTGCCCAAGCTGATCCAACTGCGCGACATGGCCCTCGATGGTCGTCAACTGATGCTGCCTCTGGTCGATCGCGAGATCCCGTTGGTCGTCGATGTCTGGGCCAAGCCCGAACTTGGAAGCGGCTGCGTGAAGATCACCCCGGCCCACGACCCGAATGACTATGAAGTGGGCCAGCGTGCTCGGCTTGCCGATGATCAACATTCTCAACCCCGATGGCACCATCAATTCGGAGGGTGGTCCGTACGAAGGCTGCACCATTCCCGAGGCGCGCAAGCGAGTGGTCGCCGACCTTGAGAGCCTGGGACTGCTCGGCGACGTGGAAGATCGCGACATCGAGTTGCCACTGAGCGACCGCAGCAAGACGCCGATCGAACCCTACCTGGCCGACCAGTGGTTCGTGGCGATGGACGAACTGGCGCAGTCAGCCATGGATGCGGTCACCGACGAACGAGTCAAGATCTTTCCCGAACGCTATCGCAAGGGCTACCTCGATTGGCTCAGTGAAAAGCGCGACTGGCCCGTCAGCCGCCAACTGTGGTGGGGACATCGCATTCCGAGTCTGGTCCAAGACCGGTTTGTCCGCCGAAGAAGCCGAACCAGCTTGTGCAGAAGATCGATGCGATCGCGCAAGGCTGCCGACACCGACTTGAGCTACCGCGTCGATCCCGCCGACGACGGCACGCCAGGGCCTCTTCGTCTGTTTGCGCAACGAGGGCGACTCCGCGAGAAGCCAGACTCGAAGCGCTCGGTCTGAGCCGAGATCCCGATGTGCTCGACACCTGGTTCTCCTCCGCCCTGTGGCCGCACAGCACGCTTGGCTGGCCCGCCAAGACGCGAAGAACTGGAGTACTTCTATCCGACCAGCACCCTGATCACCTCGCGTGACATCATCACGCTGTGGGTCGCCCGAATGGTGCTGATGGGATTGAACAACGTCGGAGAAGTTCCGTTTCGCGAAGTCTTCATCCATCCCAAGATTCTGGATGGACAGGGCGAAACGATGAGCAAGAGCAAGGGCAACGGTGTCGACCCGATTGACGTGATCGACAAGTTTGGACCCGATGCGCTTGCGGTTCGGCCTGGCCCGGCTGGCGACCGACACGCAAGACGTGCGGATGCCCGTTCAGTACGAGTGCCCGCACTGTGACAAGCTGATCGACCAAACCAAAAAGAATCGATCGCTCGCGACCATTCGAATGCCCAGCCTGCAAGAAGCCGTTTTCAACCCAATGGGCAGAGTCCGAGCTCGACAAGGCGTTGCCCAAAGGTGCCGTTGTCAGCGAGCGTTTCGAGACCGCACGCAATTTCGTCAACAAGCTGTGGAACGCGGCAAGGTTTGTGCTGATGAACATGGAGGGGTACAAGCCGCAAGTCATCGCGATCGAAGATCTGCCGCTGGAGGATCGCTGGTTGCTCAGCCGATTGTCAACCGTCACCGAGCAGGTGACCGAGGGACTCGAAGCATTATCGCTTTGCCGAGGCGTCGCGCATCCTCTACGACTTTGCCTGGGATGAATTCTGTAGCTTCTATGTCGAGATCGCCAAACCGCGACTGGCGGATCCGAGACAAGCGGGCGATCACCCAATCGGTGATGGCACACGGACTGGACAAGCTGCTTCGACTTGTTGCATCCGACCATGCCGTTTGTGACCGAAGCAATCTGGGAATGCTTGAATCGATGTCGCCCCGCAGCGCGGACTTCCCGCTCCGCACGGAAGCCTCCCAATTCACGATGCTCGCGCCCTGGCCGCAATCCCAAACCGATCATCACGACGAATCGATCGAACGGCAGTTTGCTGAATTCCAAGAGGTGATCGGGGCGATTCGTCGCATCCGGGCCAGCCAGAATATCGCGCCTCGGGAAACCGTTCCGGTTTCGATTCGCTGCAGCGAGTCCTCGAAGCAACTGCTCGAACCGATGGCCGATTACTTCCGAGGACTGGCTCAAGCCGAAATCACTGCGATGGGCCCCAACGCGACTCGCCTTCGAAACCGATGCGCCGCTGGCCATTCCTGCGCTCGATATCGAAGTGCATGTCGACCTGGAGAAGTTCATCGACGTCGATGCGGAGTTATCTCGACTGGAAAAGCTTCTGGCTCAGTTGGTCAAGCAAATCACCGGAAAAGAGCAAAAACTCAACAATGAGAACTTTGTTTCGCGAGCTCCCGAAGAGGTGGTGCAACGCGAACGAGAGAGTCTGGGCGACTTGAAGAAGCAACGTGTCTGTCGAGGGAGACATCCAGCGATTGCGGACGAAGTACTAGCCGAAGCTAAATGCGCTTACCGCCTGCGAACAATCGCCGCGATGCGACTTCTGCACGTCACTTGCGAGGGCGTGTCGGCTCGCTTAAAACCGGGGCATGAAAAATCTATCCGCCGCTGTTGTTGGGACCGGATTCATCGGTCCGGTCCATGTCGAAGGCCTGCGTCGATGCCGGAATCGCGGTCACTGGTATTCTTGGTTCGACGACTGAGAAATCACAGGCCGCAGCCTCACGCTTGGGTCTTGCCAAAGCCTATGCCACGCTTGGACGAACTCTTAGCGGACGCCGATGTGGATGTGGTTCACATCACGTCACCCAATCGGTTTCATTTCGATCAGGCCAGCCGCGTCATCGCAGCCGGCAAGCATGTCTTGTGCGAAAAGCCGCTTGCGATGGATTCCCAGGAATCGGCAAGTTGGTGGCATTAGCGGAGCAGGCCGGTGTTGCCGCCGGCGTGAACTACAACATCCGCTACTATCCACTTTGCATCGAAGCGTCGCAGCGAGTACGAGCAGGCAAGCTCTGGGAAATCTGTTTCACGTCGCCGGATGCTACGTCCAGGATTGGTTGTTTCATCCCACTGATTTCAACTGGCGCGTGGTTGCCGAAGACGGCGGCCAACTTCGTGCCGTAGCCGATATCGGCACCCACTGGCTGGATCTGATTCAGTTCATCGTCAACCAACGTGTCAGCGAGGTTTGCGCTGACCTATCAACCGTCTATCCGCAGCGATCACGACCGCTCGGGGGCGTCGAAACGTTCAGCGGCAAAGTCGCATCGCAAGCGGCGACCGAATCGATTGACGTGACCACGGATGACTATGGGTGTGTGATGCTACGCTTCGACCGGCGGAGCGAAAGGGGTGATGTGGGTCTCGCAAGTGACCGCCGGGCCGCAAGAACTGCTTGCGATTTGAAATCGCGGGCTCCAAGCAATCGATCGCCTGGAACAGCGAGTCGCCCAACGAAATGGAAATCGGACACCGCGACACGGCCAATGAAATGCTGCTTCGAGACCCCGCCTTGCTCGATCCCCGTCGCCGCAGCCGCAACAAGCTATCCTGGAGGCCACAATGAGGGTTTCGGCGACACGTTCAAGCAGCTTTTCATTGACTTTTATGGGGCCATCGAATCGGGTGACTATCAGAGAGCAACCGAGCTATCCAACTTTTGCCGACGGTCATCACGAAATTCTCGTTTGCGAAGCGATTCTTAACAGTCACCAGCAGCAAAGCTGGGTGAAAATTGGAGACAATCAAACATGATGCAACTCGGCTACGTCAGCGCGATCTTTCCCGATTTTTCGCTTCGAAGAAGTCCTCCAAACCGCTTCCGATATCGGCTACCAGTGCGTCGAAGTGATGTGCTGGCCCAAGGGCAAGGCCACACGTCGCTATGCGGGGATCACCCACATCGATGTGGCGGAATTGGATGATGCCGGGCTGGGCCAAATCGCCGATCTATCCGCCAAGTATGGTGTCGGCATCAGTGGCCTGGGTTATTATCCCAACGCCCTGTCGCCGGACACAGACCGAGGCCGAACAGGCCGCCGCGCACATCAAGGATGTGATCACGGCGACGGCCAAGTTGGGTCTGACCCGCATGAATACCTTCATCGGCCGCGACTGGACGAAGAGTGTGGACGACAATTGGCCACGGTTTTTGGACGACGTGGCGTCCGATCATCCGTCATGCCGAAGAGCAGGGGGTCAAGGTTGGCATCGAGAACTGTCCCATGTTATTCACCGCCGACGAATGGCCGGGCGGAAAGAACCTGGCAGGCAGTCCCGCGATCTGGCGGCGGATGTTCAACGACATTCCCAGCGATCACTTCGGCTTGAATTACGATCCGTCGCACCTGGTCTTCCAGCACATGGATTACCTGAAACCGATGCGAGAATTCTCCGACAAGCTGTTTCACGTGCATGCCAAGGATGTCCGCGTTGACCAACACCTGCTGGATGATCTTGGCATCCTTGCCCACCCCAACGATTAGCACTTCCCCAAGCTTCCCGGTATGGGTGAAGTCGATTGGGGCAAGTTCTTTTCGACCCTGACCGATACCGGCTATCGAGGCCCGGTCTGCGTCGAGGTCGAAGACCGCGCTTACGAGGGTTCCGCGGAGGACCGCCGACTGGCCCTCGTTCAGAGCCATGACTTCCTTAGAAACTTCCTTCCTAGGTAGGGCTCGGACAACACGAGTCACTCACCCCGGCAGGTTGAATTCCGTCAAGTTTGCTGAGGCACATCAATCGTCTTCGCGAATGACCTCGATGGCAGCGAGCGTCGCGGGACGCGTAGCGTCGATCGGCACGAGCTGCACCTCGAGATCCCGCTCGACTGGAATCCCAGGGAATTCAAGCGTCAAGGCGTGGCCTGGCCCCGCCTTGGCTTGTGGCCCCGCCTTGGCTTGCGTATCGACCAACTTGTTGACGGTGGTCCCCTGCAGTTGAATCTCAAATGGTCCGCACGGATCGGATTCCAGTTCGGCAAAGGATAACCGGACCAGGTACTTGGCCGGCGCATCCGATTCACCAAGTAGGGGCAAAGCGAACTTGGATAATCCGCGAGCACCACTTGTGAATAGCCAAGGCGTATCGGTATCGGTCACGATCGTCGACTCGGCGTTACGACTGTACCAGCCACCGCCGGAAGCGAGTTGGTGCTTGAGATCGAACACGAACTCCAGTCGTCCAACCGTGTGGGGACGTGGATAGCCAAACCACTCGAGTCCACGAGCGTCCTTGCGATCACCGGGGGCCCCAAAATTAATCCCCATCCGCTTGACAGGCGTGTCGGCGCCCACAGCGCTGAAGATTCCCCATGACTTGTTCTCAGATTTCGGTTCCATGACCACGGTGGAGGCAATGGAGAATTGGCAAACGCAACCGGCGCTCGCTTCGGGAATCATCACCAGACCATTGCCGGGAATGGCATTGATCCAACAGCCGAGCCGCTGACCGGCGAAATGCCGAGTCCCGCTGTCGTTGTACAGATCGTAGTAGCCGATGAAACCGGATCGAAAGAACATCATGTTGGGTGTTGCCGTGATCACGCCGCAGTGGTGCCCGGGACGGCTGAACCGCCATTCGGAATCTTCGACCGGTCAAAGGATGCGGTCGCTTCTTGGCCTCGCCACTGTGCAGATCGAAGGCCCAAGGCTCCGCAAAGATCTCACTGCCGATCACGGCGGGCCGATTCATGTAGTTGGCATTCTTGGACCATAGCTCCATACCGTTATCCGCATCGAGCACGATCAGCTTGCGCTTCTCAAATTCGCCGGCCAGGAATTGCTTCCAGTAATGCCCATTGGCGTTGGCCCCACAAAGCACCACATGCCCGTCGGCATACCATCAGCGTCAAGCTACCACCTCCTGCGCTAACATTCGTGGTATCGGTGACATCAACGGGCTTCTCCCAAATCTTCTCACCCGTCTTGCGATCCAGGGCAACGGCCAGTCGCAGATCGAGCTTCTTCATCTCGGCCTCCGCCTGCAGCGCCGCATCGCCCGTCAGCTCTTTCAAGTCACCCTTGTCGCGAAGGTACAACTCCTGACGTTCTGCGGGACTGATCGAGCTGTCGATGAAATAGACACGCTCCGGTCCGATCGCGATCGTGGTATGCAGGATATTCGAGCCCCGATAGACCCACATCGTCTCGCCGCTCTCCGCATCCACTGCAAACACAGCATCGGTCTGGCTCTTCACCGTCAAACCGCGGCGACGCAGTTTCGCTTCGAGCTCCTCTCGAATCGTGCTGGTGCCAAACAACTGACCTTGTCATGAGCCAAGTAGGCCCAGGCGCGTGGAACCCCGTCACTGGGGTCAGGCGTCGTGTACTCGGCAATCACACGTCCATCCGCCGCATCCAGAACGGTGCACTTGTTTCCCACGGCCGCATAGACGACGATCATCACTCGCAGCGAGATTGTGGGTTTCGCGATTATTGAAGACGCCCGTGCGGATCGCTCCTGGATTCTGATGCTCCCAAAGAAACGTTCCATTGTAAGCATCGTAGGCCATGATCGAGTCGGTTCCCTGAATGAACATCCGTCCGTTGGTCGACAGGGGAGCCCCAGCCGCCTCGTGCCGATTGATCATCGAACTCGGTCCCGGATCGCCGTACCACAAGACGCCCAATCCTTCGCGAATCCGTTGATCGTTGGTGAAGGAGGTGTTGGCAACGTTGCCGTACTGATGAGTCCACTGTCCGGCCCCTGGGAAGCTTGCCCCGCTTCAACGATACCATGGCGCCTCCGGCGACCAAATCGCCCTCGTCCCGGTGATACAAATCGGTCAACCACCTGACGATCGCCGACTCATCGAATCGTCGCCTCAGGACGGGTTACCGACGCTGGGCTACCCATCATCAGCACGCCACCACAGGGCTTGAGGTAGCGGGCAACCGACTCGGCCGGGCAGGGCAATTCGCCGGTGAGCATGTGTGAATCGGAAACGATCAGGTTGGCAAAGTAGTTGGAAAGGGGCATCGCATCGAGCGGCAGATTCAGAATCGTGACGCGAATCCCATGCAACCCAGCGCGTTGCAGTGCCTCCCGTGAGGCCTCCGCCTTGGCCGGATCGGGCTCCACGCCGATCACGTTCAGACTGCTCTGCTTTGCCAGTTCATAGGCCAGACGGCCCTGTTCGCTGCCAAGCACCAAACAGTATCCAGTACGCTGACCACTCTCCTCCAAAATTTCGGCTGCAGCCGTTTGATAGAACTTCTCAGTTCATCTTGGGGAATGGCTGCGAATAGGGAGCAGGCCAGTGCTTGACGACTCGCGGCGGATCCGCGACGGGGCCAAACGCATACAGGTTTCCCTCATCGGTGCTGACGATCATCATTCCATCATCAATCGCGACGCCGCGCACATTTCCATTCACCTCCTGCTTCCAGATCTCTTCCCTGTTGCCCGATCCACGGCGATCAAGCCGATCGTCACCTCCCGCGACGACCATTTCGCCGGTCGCCACCAGCACGTCGTCGAAATCAGTGGGGTACTGCCAGATGATTCCTTTCTCGGAAAACTCCTTCATCATTCGTTTGGCTTCTTCAAGCTTCTCGCGATCACCGCCCACCTCGCGAGCACGCAAGAACCACTTTTGTTTCTCCTGGCTCGCTTTGGTGTGTTCAGCGCGGTTGACGCATATCAAGTTCTCGCCCGTCAAGATGTAGGCGACCTCATCGGCCAGACACCATCTGCCGCCCCGTGATGTAAGCCTCACCCACTTTGCCGCTGGCTGATCCATGGCGAGAAAGTGATGGGGGCCGCCGGCGAAAATCTGACCGTCACCGAGCACCGCCTTGGTGCCGCCTACCACTCCGCCAGCATCGGTTCGCCATGAGTATTTCTTCTGAAAGAGGATGTCGCCGTCACTCTTTGGAAACCGCGACCGGCAGCGATCGACCGGAGGGAACAAACAGAGTCGTCTCATTGGCAAGCAGATACCCTTGCGGCGACAGATCGTTCCGGCCGGCATCCTCTTCGCTGATCGTGTCATTTCGCCACATGCACCGTTCCATCTCTTGGCATTGGCCGCGCACAGGTAGACCATTTCATGCGGAAAGACACCGGCACCGAAGTAGGCAACGTCGCCATCCACCAAGCACTCCCGTCCGCACCGGCCAACGGGAAATCATTTCGCCTCGCGAGAGCAACCGATCATCCTTCGGGCCCGACCCGCATTTTCCAAACCAGCGATCCGTCGTCAGCCCGCAGACAATAAACAAGCCCATCGTCCGATCCAAAGTAAACGTTCCCGTGCGCCAGTGTCGGTGCCAGTCGAATCGGACCGTCGGTGTAGAAACTCCACAAGCTTCTGCCGCTCGCCGCATCGACGCAGTACAACGTGTGATCGACGGTGCTGCCAAAGTAGGCGCTTGCCCGAACCCATCGCGACCTGCATGGCATCGTCGAAGTCAACACGATGCCGCATCTCGTGACCTTCGATGGGTGCCATCCGCGGACCCTCCCATGCCTGCTGTGGCTTCGCTGGTGTCTTGTAAGTCCATGCCAATTCAAGCGGCAATTCGAGTCGACTGCGACGCGTATCCTGCCCGTTCGTTGCCGCCTAGGTAGGTCGACCAATCCGCGTCCGACTCAACAGGAATCGAAACCAGACCGGCGATCAATCCAATGCAAAATAAAATGGGCAAGCTCTTCATGCAACGCTTCCGTTGATTGGGGGATACACGGTGTGCGCAAAATCCGTCATCGCCGGGCGGCGATACCAAGGAGGGGCAGCCAGCGGGCAAGGCTGCAGAAGCTTAAGTGTAAGCGATGGCGATCAAGCAAGGGGGATCGCCGCGCAAAACATTCCCATCGAAGCGCAGCGGAGCATCCAGAAGGCACTTGAAATCTTCGCGCAGTGGTCGCCTAAGCCTCGACGGCTGCGTCTTGCCGAAGCGACTCAAACCAGGCTGGCCGCTTCGATCCCGAAAGCGAACAGTGTCTCGCGCAGCTGCCTTGCTTGCGACTCATCCAGCGGCGTCATCGGCAGCCGCAATTCGCCACTGTCTCGACCAACCATCTGCATCGCGGCTTTGATCGGAATCGGATTGGTGGCGATTCCGAGCATATTGGAGCAGAGGCGCGAACAGCGATGATGCAGCTTGCGAGCCGTCTCGAAGTCACCCGCGGCGGCCGCTTGTACCAATTCGATCATCGGCCCGGGACGCAGATTTCCAACCACCGAGACGACCCCTTCGGCCCCCACGCTCATCATGGGTAGCGTCAACGAGTCGTCACCACTGAGCACGGTCAGGTCGGTCGTCCCGACGATCGCCGAACACTGGTCCAACTTGCCGGTCGCCTCCTTGACCATCGTGATCCCTGGGACCTCCGGCAAGTCGCTGAATCGTGCTGACGTCGATCTCCTTGCCCGTCCGTCCGGGAATGTTGTAGACGCAGACCGGAATGTCGACATCTTCGGCGATCGCCTTGAAGTGCTGGTAAAAACCTTCCTGGGTCGGCTTGTTGTAGTACGGCGCGACCTGCAGCGTGGCGTCGGCACCCTCCCGGGCGGCACGGCGGGTCAACCGCAAGGCCTCCGCCGTGCTGTTGCTACCTGTTCCCGCCATCACCTTGGCGCGGCCGGCCGACACATTGGATCACCTCGGTGATCACCCGGTCGTGCTCGTCGTGCGAAAGTGTCGGCGACTCGCCCGTGGTCCCGACGGGAACCAGGCAGGTCGTCCCGGCGGCAATCTGAAACTCGATCTGCTCACGCAAACGGCCATAATCGACCTCGCCATCCTGAAATGGCGTGATGATAGCAACCGACAATCCGGCGAAATCGGAACCCTTGCGTTGGGTCATGACAACTCTCTGTGGGAAATGGCGAAGTATCCAGGCGAAGTTTACCAGTGTGCGTCGGCGGTCAAAAGGACCGTTTTCCTCTACCCCCCGCAATCCCCGGTTTGCTAGAGACAACCATTCGGTCTGTCCCCCTTCGCAACCCGCATCGCCCGCCGCCAGGTTCATGCCAAGTCGTCTGACGCGTTATGTCCTGTTCGAGATCCTGAAGATCTTCATCGTCTCGCTGATTGCGCTGACGCTGTTGATCCTTTTGATTGGGGTTGGGCGGGAATTGCTGCGTCGGGGCCTCGGGCTGGTCGCTGTGATCCAGTTGCTGCCATTCGTGCTGCCGATCTCCCTTCAGTTTGCCTTTCCAGCGACTGCCTTGTTTTCGGTATGTTGCGTTTATGGGCGAATGGCGGCCGACGGTGAGGTGGCGACGGTCAAGGCGTCGGGGATTTCGCCACTGAAATTGCTGCAACCAGCCATCGTCTTTGCCGCCTTGCTCAGTCCCGCGGCGGTCTACATTTCGGATTTGGCGGTCTCCTGGGGTCGGCCGGGGGTCAATCGCGTGGTCCTGATGTCGATCGAGGACATCGCCTACCGTGTTCTGCGCTCCGAACAGACGTACACCTCGGATCAAGGGTTTTCCATCCATGTTCGAGAGGTCGATGGACGGACATTGGTTCGCCCCACAGTCACGGTTCATAACGGCGGCAAAAACGGGCCGATGAAGCTCTCTGCCAAAGAGGGGGAGCTGAGACTCGATCCCGAAACCCAGATGCTGTTATTGCGAGTGGTCGACAGCCAAGTCGAAGGAGGCCACGTCTTTCAGAGCAACGTCCCGGGAGAAACCGAATTTCGCATCCCGCTGTCCAATGCGATGGCGAAGGAAGAAGACATCAGTACGCGGAGCCCGAGCGAATTGCCGCTGCGATTGATCAGTAGCGAGAGGCTTCGCCAGGACAGTCGAACGCATGCCGTCGTGGGCCAAATGGCAGCCAATACTGGTTTCTCCATCCTGACCTCCCGCAACGAGAACATTTCCGGAGCGGCAGGGACCTCTTACGAAGCGTTTCTGCATCACGGGCGACGCCGACTGATCCGACTGCAGACCGAACCCTATCGGCGATGGGCTTGGGGTTTCAGCTGCTTCTTCTTTGTGCTCGTCGGTGCCCCGCTTGCGATGATTGCCAAGACGAGCGACTACTGGTCGACATTCGGAATCTGTTTTCTTCCTACTCTGATCGTCTATTACCCTCTTTTCATCTTTGGTTTGGAGCAAGCAAAGGATGGCAACGTCCCTCCCTACGGAGTTTGGCTGGGCAACGTCATTCTCGCGTTGATCGGATCGATGCTGATCCTGAGGGTGCGAAGATACTGAGATGGGAGGCGATGCCAATCGCAACGGCGACACCTTGCATGGAAACCACAGGATCGAATCAGCTCCTGCCCGAACACATGTACGATGGGCTTCCAGGCCCGTCGCCTTTGTCGTCCCCGAGTCGCCTTTGTCGTCCCTGAGTCGCCTTTGTTTCCTGTGCTGGTCGACGGGCTTGGAAGCCCATCGTACGGATTGTAAATCGGAGGCTTGAGGCGGTACCCTCCTTCGCAACGAGACGAAAATGGGGCTGTGAACACGGGGTCCGCGGAGGAAGCGTGGACAAGGCCAGACGATTAGGATCGTGGCCGCAAGTTCGGCGCTGCTTGACCATCGCGGGCAATCGATTTCCCAGCCGCAATCGCTGCAATCGGACGATTCGTAGCGTCTCACCAGCGTGGTGGTCCACGGCAGAAAAAGGGCTCCGTCGCGACTTTGCATTCTTCAGTTGCTGGCTAGACTGAGGCTGGAAGTTGGGTCCCCGGCCGATAGCAGTTGCCACATCCGATGGATTCGACGCTTGCCGGCACTTCATGCGCCGGAACCTTCCAGCTGGTGACCCATCTCGCGCCGAGTCGCGATTCGGTCTTGCTGGAAGGACTCAGGCACCCTTTGCTCTATCCTCGCTTTCCCAGCTTTCCGGCTGGGCCGACAGAATCCCATGGTATCGAGCCGCTGTCAGTCGCTGATTGAATCAATTCAGAATCGCAAGTGCCTGGTCGGAGTGATTGGATTGGGCTATGTCGGCCTGCCATTGATTGACGCCTTCACCAACGCTGGTTTCCGTTGCCTCGGCTTTGATGTTGACCCAGAAAAGGTCGACGCGCTCAAACAGGGCCGCAGCTACATCAAGCACATCGCCAACAAGAAAATCGCCGGCTGGCTGGAACGAGATCTGTTTGATGCGACCGCCGACATGACGCGACTGGGCGAGCCTGACGCGCTGTTGATTTGCGTGCCCACGCCGCTGGATGACGCTCGCGATCCCGACCTGAAGTACGTCGTCGGGCACCTGCGACGAGATCGCCAAAGTACTGCGTCAGGGCCAGTTGGTTGTCTCGAGAGCACGACCTATCCGACGACAACCCGAGACGTGATGATCCCGATCCTCGAGCGAGGCGGATTGAAAGCAGGCGAGGACTTCTTTGTGGCCTACAGTCCGGAACGGGAAGATCCTGGCAACCCGGATTTCTCTGCGGCAGGCATCCCCAAAGTCGTCGGCGCGATCAATGACGACAGCCTGCAGTGTGGCCAGCGAGTTGTACAAGTCGGCAGTAGCCGGCATCGTACCGGTCAGCAATTGTGAAGTGGCCGAAGCGGCGAAGGTGCTGGAGAACATTTATCGCGCCGTCAACATCGCCCTGGTCAATGAACTGAAGACGCTCTTTGATTCGATGGAGCATTGATGTCTGGGAAGTGATCAACGCAGCGAAGACCAAACCGTTTGGCTTTCAGGCCTTCTATCCAGGTCCCGGCCTGGGCGGCCACTGCATCCCCATCGATCCGTTCTATCTCTCCTGGCTGGCCCGCAAACAGGGGCTCAATGCCCGCTTCATCGAGTTGGCCGGAGAGGTCAATCGCTCGATGCCGGATTACGTCGTATCGCGGACCTCCGAGTTTCTCAACGACTTCTGCAAGCCCGTCAAAGGAAGCAAGATCTGCTTGGCGGGAGTGGCCTATAAGAAAGACGTTGACGATCCGCGAGAGAGTCCCATCCTTTGAATTGATGGAACTGTTGCTGCGTCGCGGAGCCGAACTGACCTACAGCGACCCGCACGTCCCCCGGCTTCCGAAAATGCGGCATTTCGACCTTCCCAACGATGACGAGCCAGGAACTGACGCCAGCTTTCCTGCAGTCGCTCGACGCCGTCCTGATCGCGACGGACCACTCAGCTTTCGACTACGACATGATCGTCAAGCATGCACCGTTGGTGATCGACACCCGCAACGCAACGGCCAACGTCAAAGACAACCGCGAGAAGATTCGAAAGACTTGAGTAGAGAGAGACGAGTACCGAGCCGCAAGAACTCAGCATCTCTCTCGCACTCGCACTCACCACTCTCGCACTCACCACTCACGCACTCACCACTCACCACTCACCACTCTCGCACTCACCACTCACCACTCGCACTCGCACTCGCCACTCCCACTCGCACTTCCTCACCCCACTCTCTCGCTCATGCGGGCGGCGATCTTCTTGAGCGTGTCGCTGGCATCGTTTTCCATCAACTTGGCGTGAATCAAGTGCGCCTGGCTGCGGTCCTTCCAGGCCGTGCAGAGGGCTTGTCGATATGCCGACTTCGGTCTCGACGAAGTGGCTTTCGCCTCGGCCGTATACCTTCATCAGCTGGCCGTAATCCCAGGGTGGAATCTCGTTGTACTTCCAGTCGCCTTGGTGCAGGTATCGTTCGGTCCCGTAGCCGTGGTTGTCCAAGACGATCACGATCGGATTGTGACCTCGAGCCAATAGCGTGCTGAGTTCCTGGCCAGTCATTTGAAAGGCGCCGTCGCCAACCGAGCACCACGATCCGGTGGTCGGGCCGCGCGGTCGCCGCACCCAACGCCGCGGGAATGCTGAATCCCATCGACGTGTAGTAGGCGGGGCTGAGAAACTCGCCGCGATCATGAATCGTCAATTCCGTCGCCGCGAACAATGAATCACCCACGTCCGCAATCACGATCGTGTCGGCATCGATCAGTTGGTTCAAGAACCGCACCATCCGACTGGTTCGTAGCGGCTGCTCACCTTCCAGCTCGGTCCATCCTGTTCGCTTGGCGTCGGATTGTTTGAGTCCTTCCGGAATCTCCCGCTGGGCCGTGACAACGCCCAGCCTGATTCAGGCCCGCCAGAAACTCTCGCAAATCGACGTTGTGATAATGGTGATGCGAGATCCGCAATTGCTCGCTGGTCGCGTAAACGCAACGATTGGGGTCGAGCTTGGCGGTGTAGATCCCGAGGTTGATGTCGCTCAGAAAGGCACCGAGCAACAGCACCAGATCGCTCTGTCTCGACGAACTCGGTGACTTCTTGATCGCCGATTGCCCCTTCGTACAAGCCAACAAACAAGGGATGACGCTCGCTGACCACGCTTTTTCCAAGCATCGTGGCGGCGATCGGGATTTGGGCCGCTCGGCCAATCGCAACATTTCGTCCTGCAGCCCGAACCGATGGATCTCGACCCCCGCGACGATGACGGGGTGCTTTGCCGCCGCCAGACGCTCCCGCGTTTCGCGGATCGCCTCGGCGGTCGCTTCCGGATCGTTCTGGTGCGTCGGCGCCGGCGTAGCCGTGGGCGACCGGCGGTACCACGTGCACCATGTCCCGTGGCAACTCAAGGTAGACGGGTCGCTTGAAACGATCGCAGGCGTCGAGAACCCGATCGATCTCGGAAAAGGCGGTCAACGGATCGCTCAGCTCGGCGCCGGCGATCGTGAACTTCTCAAAGACTTCGATCTGAGTTCCGAAATCTCGAACCATGTGATGCAGCAGGGCCCCACCCTTTCGCTCCTTCAAGCCCAGGAGCGCCCGAAATCACAACGACCGGAGACTTTTCCGCGTAGGCTCCGGCGATCGAGTTGCAGACGCTCAGCCCGCCGACGCAATAGGTCACGCAGAGAGCCCCCATGCCATTGAGCCGCGAGTAGGCATCGGCGGCGAAGCCGGCACAGTCCTCGCGCGTGCATCCCACGACATTGATCGGACTCTTCTCCAGCTCGCTGTAGAACGACAGCACGTAATCACCGGGAATCCCGAACAGATCGTTGATCCCATAATCGCGCAGTCGCTGGATCAAGTAGCCGCCGATCGACTGATTCGCCGTTTTCCGTCGCGATGAAGGATCTTGCGCAAGGGCGTTCTGATTCATGGCTGCACTTCCTTCCCATTCTCATACCTCCACGAAGCCGTAACTCGATCGTCGCACGACTGCTTCATTATAGGGTAAGCGAGCGATCATCCGAACGCGGAGACGCGATTCTGTGAATACCGCCGTTGTTGGGCAAGCGATCGATCGCCGAGCGTCAGGCACTTTCCAGGCATTACCAGGCCAAAGCAATCGTGCTGGTCCTGAATCGTGCTGGCCTGAATCGTGTCAGCAACTGACCCCGTCACGGAACCTCGGTTCGAGCCCCGCTCCATCAATCCTCGGCAGTCACTTCCAAGAAATTGCGAATGACGTGCAGAGCCTCCACTTCCAATTCCAAGCGTTGAAAGTCCGACTCGATTCCTCCAGCCCTTTTCGCGAGCCTGGATTCGAGCTTGAGCGCAGCGTCGTGGACACGCTTGGCAAAGAACAGATTCGCGGAACCCTTCAAGGTATGGGCGCTTCGCTGCACGACCGTGCGATCGCCACCGGGTATCTCCGCGCGCATGTGTCTTCATCAGTGACTCACATTCCATCACGAAGACCTCGGCAAGCCGCCTGACCCCCTTGAATCCGCCGGGCACTCGGCTGGCAGCGGCTCGAAAATCGACGACATCGTTTGCCTCTGGGGAATCGCTTCGCTCCAACAGCTCCGACAAATCGGTCCGCCGGAGTTTGCCGTGAGGTCGGCCTCCGCCGCATTGCTCCGGTCGTCACGCCTGAGCTGACCTCGCTCGCGGTGCCGAACTCAGGTCGGTGATCCTGCTTGGTTGGCAAATCGAGCCAGCAATTCCTGCAACTTGCGTGGGTGGATCGGCTTGGCAAGATAAGCGTCCATCCCAGCCCGCTCGCAAGCGTCCGCATCTTCTTTCAGGGCAGCCGCGGTCAGCGCGATGATTGGAATATGATCTCCCGTCGCCGCCTCGGCCGCCCGAATGTGTTCGGTAGCTTCGATCCCATCCATCACTGGCATGTGCATGTCCATCAGAATCACATCGAAGGGCTCCCGTTGCCAGCAGGAGATCGTTTCACGACCGTCGCCGGCCATCACCGCCTGGTGCCCTGCGGCCCGAAGAATGCCAAGGGCGACGTGCTGATTGGCGATTCCATCCTCGGCCACCAGCACGCGAAGGGGCGGACACTCGGGCAACGTGTCCCGGTCGCGACTCGCTTGACCTCATGCTCAATTCCCATCACTTGCAGCACGGTCTCGAGCAACTCCGATTGGACCACCGGCTTGGTCAGATAACGCGAGATGCCGATTTCTTTGCAGCGTTGGAAGTCGTCGCCGTGATTGGCCGAGGAGAGGATGATCAGCTTGGTCTGCTGGTCGGTGAATCGATCGCGAATCCGTCTCGCCAGTTCAAAGCCATCCATCTCGGGCATCATGCAATCGAGAATCGCCAGCGAAAAGGTCTTTCCGTTCCGCTCGGCGCGCGTCAATCACTCGCCAAGCGCCGACTGACCGCTGTCGGCCACTTCCGGATCAAATTGCCAAGTGGTCAAGTATCTCCTTGAGAATCCGCCGATTGGTCGGATTGTCGTCGACCACCAGGACCGGCAGATGGCCCGAACTCGGACAGACGTCTCGGTCGGATCCTCGGCAACCGAAGGTGCCGGCGCAAACGCGGCGGTGAAATAGAACGTGGTTCCATGTCCGACTCGGCTCTCCACCTCCAACTTGCCGTGCATCAGTTCGACGAGCTGACGAGAGATCGCCAACCCCAGCCCGTGCCGCCAAAGCGCCGCGTGGTGGACGGGTCCGCCTGAGTGAACGGCTCGAGAATCGCCGTCTGCTTGTCTTCGGGAACGCCGATCCCGGTGTCGCGAACGCTGATCGAATCGGCAAGGCATCTGGCGGCAATCTCGTCCTGCCGCTCTCCCATGGAAACATCGACGACGACCTCCCCCTCGTCGGTGAACTTGATGCGCGTTTCCGATCAGGTTGATCATCACTTGGCGAAGTCGGCCGGGATCGCCAAGAGTCGGTCGGGGACGTCCGGCGCCACGCGACAGGCAACTTCGAGCCCCTTTTCGGCAGCACGAAGCGACAAGGGTTCGCCCCGTCTTCTCAACGAGATCACGGATCGGAGAAGGGGATCGACTCGAGTTCGAGTTTTCGTGCTTCGATCTTGGAGAAGTCAAGAATGTCGTTGAGCAACCGAAGCAACGAATCGGCCGAGTCTCGAACCAATTGAACGTAGTCTCGCTGCTCGTCGGTGAGACGTGTTTGGGAAAGAAGCTCGGACATGCCGATGATGGCGTTCATCGGCGTGCGGATTTCGTGGCTCATGTTGGCCAGAAAGTCGCTCTTGGCCCGGTTGGCCCGATCGGCCGCATCGCGAGCCTTGCGAAGGTCATCCTGGTACTTCTTCAGTTCGGTGATATCGCGCGAGATCCCGAAAGTACCGACGACCTCGCCGTCGTCGTCGATGAATGGCATCTTGGTCGACAGGCACCAGGTATCCTCGCGATCGCGCCAAGTCTCTTTTTCGATTCGGTCGACCAACGGCTGGCGCGTCTCCATGACCTTGAACTTCATCGGACCGCGCCGCCTTGGCATGTTCCTCGCTGAATATGTCGGCATCGCGTCTTGCCTTGCGCGGCGGCGGCATCGGCCAGGCCGAATTTCTTCGCCATCGCCTCGCTGATTCGCAAGAATCGGCTGTCGCGGTCCTTGAAGTAGATGCTGTCGGGGATGTGCCGCAGCAGATGGTTCAACAGATCGCGTTCATGCTTGAGCTGCTCCTCCGCCAGAACCCTGTCGGTGACATCCCAAAACATCAATTGAACCCCGATCACCATCACCTTCGGGATCGAAAATCGGGCTCTTGATTCGCTCGATCCAACTTGGCTCGCCTTGACGATTGACAGTCCGCTCGATGCTGTGCAGCGACGTACCGCTTTCGATCACCTTCCGATCATCCTCGGAGTACTTGCTCGAGCAATCGCCGGGGGAAACAAATCCTCATCCCGTTTGCCGATCAGGTCATCGAGTGCCAAGCCCGCGAGTTTCCAGGTAGGCGTGATTGGCAAACAGTCGTCTGCCATCGGTATCCTTGATCAGTACGCTCAAAGGCAGGCTGTTGACCAGCGATTCGTAGGCAGCTCGCGACTGCGCGAACTCCAAGCTCGAGCTTCCGCTTGCGACAGACTTCTGCGGTTTCCTCGAATCGTCAGCGGTTCGGACATCAGGACATCTTTTGGTCATACCCGTCTCTGCAGTGTTTCGGACGTCAATGCAGGGCCGACCGCTGCGACTTAGCATTGACGGCACTTCTTGACCAGGGTGACCTCGTTTCCCGTTTCATTGAAGATCAACTCGTCAGTAAAACTCGCCATCAGCACCAAGCCTCGTCCCGATTCGCTGTCGAGCATCTTCGGATCCCCTGCTGCGGGGATATCCGATGTATTGAATCCTTTGCCCTGGTCGCGAATCAGAATCGCGAATCTCCTCCTTGCCGGCCGTCGCTTCCACATGGACGACTCGATCTTTGTAAGGTTCGCTGTTCTTGCGATTTTCGATCAAGTTGGTCGTCGCGTCGTCATACACGATCGCCCGGTGGGCGGGCGTGACGGACGGCCCCAGCGCAAGATTCCCTCGGTACATCGCGTTGACCAGGGCGTGTTCCATTGCGACACCCATCCGAGTCAATTCGATGCCGCTGATCAAGTCCATCCCGGCGATCACCTGCATCAGCAAGCCGATCAGTGGCGAGATCAGGGTGGAGTCATTGGGAAGATCAAAAACGAACACGTTCTTCTGCAGCGTCTTGATCAACTTGGCAAAGCTGGCGTCGCTGCGAATCACGCCGAGGACGTCGACGATCGTGTCGTTCAAGAGTGCTTGCAGATGGTTTTTGGGAACGTACCCGGCAGCCCCGCGCTGCAGCGCTTTGGACGCAACTTCTTCGGAACCGCGCGCGGTGACCAGCACGGCCGGGATGTGCTCGAAGTCAAGCCTCATCGCCTCGACCAACTCCAGACCGTTCATTTCCGGCATTTCCAGGTCGGTCACGACCAACTCGATCGGCTCTCGCTCCAAGACGTCGAGGGCCAACCGACCATTGGCGACGTGCATCACCTGGTGGGCACCCTCTTCCAACAGCATGCGGATTTCCACAGCCTGGGTCGGACTATCTTCAACGAGCAATACTTTCGCCATGACGTGTGACTTTCATTCAAGGAGGCTTGGACCAAGCGGGTCGAGACCACTCATCGTCGGTGGGGGTCCGGAGCCCGAACGTCGGGCCTCCGCGAGCTTCGGGCCGAGCCGGGGCTCGGGCCTTTGCTCAGTTTGCGTCCGCCAATCTCGACCCGGCCAACGCTCTCCAGACCGGCGCACCTGTCATGGTACCACGTTTGCGGTCCGAAAGCCCTCGCCTGTCCGACGTCGACGCCCCAATCGCCAGAGAGAAGATCGCGTCAGCCGCTTCGCAGGCATTCGTTCCGGAACCGGCCTGCGGGGAGCCGGCTGCGGCATCCCGATTGCTTGGCTCAACCCCGAACCGACGGGGTGAAGTCATCGTCGCCACAGAGCGACTGGGCAAACAGCGCAAGCAGCTGAGCGGCCACGTCGATATCGTCAAGCGAAATCACCTCCACCGCTGAATGCATGTATCGATTGGGGATCGCGACCAACCCTGTCGCAACCCCGCCGCCATGAATCTGCAACACATTGGCGTCGTTCGGGGTGGCGCGACCGATCGCGGCAAGTTGATAGGGAAGCTTGTGCGATTGACTCAGTTCCACCAGACGCTCGGCGACCTTCGGCGTTGATGTTCGGACCACGAAAAATAACCGGTCCGCGCTCCGACCGCGATGTCCCCCTGCTTCTGCTTGTTGATCGTCGGGCAATCCGAGGCGTGGGTGACGTCCACGGCGATCGCCACGGCCGGGTCGATGCTGCCCGCTGCCGTCTTGGCGCCACGCAACCCGATCTCCTCCTGGACGGTCGCCACGCTATGAAGGTGGCAACGTCAACGGCTCGGAAGCCGCTCGCCGCAACGCCTCGATCACGCTCCACATCCCCGACTTGTTGTCCATACCGGGGCCGCTGACCAAGTTTCCCAGCAGCCGACGAAAACGCAAATCGAGGGTGATCGGATCACCGATGCTCGACCAACTGCCGCAGCTTCCTCCTTGTTCTTGGCACCGATGTCCAACCAGAGTTCGTCCAAGTCGACAACTTTCTGTCGCTCCTCGGTGGTCAACAGATGAATCGGCTTGCGACTGATCACCGCGGCGACGGGACCTGACTCGGTCCAAACCGTCATCGCCTGGCCGATCAGCTGCTGCGGATCCCATCCGCCGATGGTCTGCGCGTAGAGAAACCCCAGAGTCATCGATGAACGAGACCAGCATTCCGATTTGGTCGCAGTGACCGGCGTACATCAGGCGTGGACCAGACGGATCGCCAGCCGACCCGATCAGGTTGCCATGGACGTCGATGCGCACGTTGTCGGCAAACGGCTCGATGTAGTCGCGAACCAGTGCCTGGATCGGCGCTTCGAATCCGGACGGGCTGGGTGTCTCGATTGCGGCGCGAAAGAAATCAAAGCGGCGCGTCGTCCATGCGATGATTCCGGAAGAGCGATGGCTGATGTGCTGATCGTCCGAGTGCCTCGCATGATCGGCGAGCCGTTGGAACCCGTTGGTTGCGACCGTGACGGTTCTACCAAATCGCACCGCCTTTGACGATCAATCCGACGCAGAGCCGGGTACCGCTTGGCAAGCGAAGCTGCGAGCATAACTTTTGAGAAAAAGTTTTCGTGTCCGGAGGACCCGCGAATTTCTCGCGTCTCTACTGGCCAACGCAGCGTAAATATGTGGGATTCACGAAGATTTTTCGAGGATGCTCTCCAAGCTGGGGGAGCCGGGTGCCGACTGGGCAATCGCAACGAAACCGTTGATAGTGCTTGTTCGCATTCAAACGCGCTAAAGAGTTAGCCCGGTTTTTCTCGAAACTAAGTCTCGGATGAAGCACTTGTGAACTGGATCGGTTCGACAGGCCGCCCTAGGGCGTGCCGCAGAAACGATCAGTGGCGGTTCAAGAGTTCCGAAGTCCACCCAGGGGGGAATCTGGGAAATGCAACTGTCGGCCAGTGGCGCTGACCACCTTCGCGGTGGTTGCCATGGGTGCTCGGACGCGACTCGGCGACCATAGCCGAACGTTCCTAGCCGCGCGGAGTGATCCACAGCGGATGTGGGAGCGCTGGGCATTGATCGCCGCAGGTTCGCAGCTTCTACCCCCAAACCACAGCCATGTGGGTGATCACGGATCAGCCGTGATCATGTTTCGTTTTGAAAACCAAAACCGCGAGGATCCCGCAGGGCGAGCGTCGCAAGATGCAAACCGGGTGGCCCCGACCCAGCGTAGAAACTCTGAGCACTTGTCTGTTTGACGCGACCCACCGCGGCCGAACGGAGACGACCGATCAGGACCGGACGTTTGCTTTGAGAATCGACCACGAAGGGCTGCGAGAACAATGGTTACCGACGCACCATTGTTCGAGGGAATATTAAACGAGGCGTTATGGAGAACCTAGTATGAAGGTCTTCACAACTGGACAGGTCGCCAAGATCTGTAAAGTAGCTCCCCGAACCGTGTCAAAATGGTTCGATTCGGGGCGTTTGAAAGGCTATCGCATTCCTGGATCACAGGACCGCCGCATTCCGCGAGAATACTTGATCAAGTTTCTCAAGGAGCACGGCATGCCCCTGGGCGACTTGGAGGACGAGGCAATGGCTAAATGCCTGATCGTCGCCCAAGACCAGGTGCTGATTGAAAACTTGAAGCGAGAACTTCCTCCCGAGAAATCGTTCAAAGTGGCCGTGGCCGCCAGCGGTTTCGAGGCCGGCATTCAAGCCGAAAGCTTCAATCCGGATTGTATCATCGTCGACTTTTCGATTGGTAAGATCGAGGCAGTGCAAATCTGCCAGAACTTGCGTAAGAACATCGACTTCACGGATATCATCCTGATTGCATTGTTGCCCGATGATGGTCAACCGATGAGTTTCGACCGAAGCAGTATCAACGAAACGTTCAAGAAGCCGTTCGACGCCCACCTGCTGGCAGAACGACTCCGAACTTTGGTCGGTACCAAAAAAGAATTGGTCTAGGTTCGGACCCGGCTGAATCGAATCAGCCAAAGTACGAACAACGATCCTGAATGCCTCGTCGATAGGCGTCTTCCATCCCCGCAGATGGAAGACGCCTTTTTTCGTATCCACTCGCCATTTCGCGTCCCACGCCACTCCTCGGACAGAAGCCAATCGCAACAGGCTCCCCGCCGGAACACCCCTGTGCGGGCAACGATGCCAGCGGGGAACTCAAGAGCATTCGCCAGACAATGTGGCGTTACGATCACGCGTCGTTACGATAACCGGGCGGTACGATCACGTGGCGGAGGTGTGAGTTCCCCAATCAGAAGGATCACTTCCACGACAGCCTCTCGCTTCCCCCTTTGCTTTGGAGCCATCCCTCGTGTCCTCTTCATCCAATCACTTTGACGCCAGCGGCAACGCGCACATGGTGGACGTTTCCGGTAAGGCGATCACGATCCGCGAGGCCACGGCCAGGGGCGATGTCCGCATGCTGCCTGCCACGGCCGAAATGATCCGCAGTGGAGATGCCAAGAAAGGGGACGTGCTTGGAATCGCGCGATTAGCCGCCATCCAGGCGAGCAAGCTGACTCCGCAGCTGATCCCCCTCTGCCATGCCATTCCAATCGAAGCGGTCCAAGTCGACTTTCAGTGGCCGACCGATGACGCGGACGCGGACGCCGGCTCGGCAATCCTCCGCTGTCTGGTCACGGTGCGTACGTCCGCAAAGACAGGGGTCGAGATGGAGGCGATGACTGCCGCAAGCGTTGCCTGCCTGACCATTTACGACATGGTGAAATCGGTCGATCGTGAAATCTCGATCGGACCGTTGGAGTTGGTGGCAAAATCGGGAGGCAAATCGGGTGTTTTTCAACGCAGCGAGCGGTGAACGGGTTATTGGGGGCTAGCGATCGGCGGTTAATCCGGTGTAATTCGGCTGTCTTGGCGTCCGATGCCTGCGTCGTCAGCGGTGGGCACCGAGACATTTCAACGATTTCGCCCTTCGCACGAGCCTCTCGAGATGGATTCGACCTCAACGGTTTGCTCACGATCAAAGGATCCTTTGGGAAGTTCGCAAACCGACCAAGGATCGCAGACGTCCACAAGCGACTCGAGCACCAGGAAGCATGCCACCAGCCTCCTCCATCAACTTTATGGGCCGATTCTCGGGCCGCTCGGCGAGGTCGAGCGGCAGCTGAACCTTGAACTGCAGAGTCCCTTCGAATCGCTGGCACCTGTTCTTAGCCACGGTACTCAACTGGGGGGCAAACGACTGCGCCCCGCCATGCTCCTTTTGGCGGGGGCGGCCGTTGGAAACGTTTCCAACGATCACGTGGTCCTTGGCACCGTGATTGAAATGGTTCATACCGCCACGCTCGTTCACGACGATGTGCTTGACGACGCCGAGACCAGACGCCACGTGGCCACCATCAACGCCCGCTGGAACGAGCACACCAGTATCTTGCTGGGAGACTACCTGTTTGCTCAAAGCTTTCGTTTGGCCGCCACGCTGCCATCCACCGAAGCCTGCCGGATGATCGGCGAGTCAGCTCGAATGGTTTGTGAAGGTGAGTTGCGGCAAGTCTTGCAGCGCGACGTGCTCGACTTGGACGAGGAAACCTACCTGAGCATGATTGGTGGCAAAACAGGTGAATTGTGCCGCGTGGCCTGCCAGTTGGGTGCACGATTCGCAGGTTGTGATGAAGCTGTTTTTGAAGCCATGGGCGTTTACGGCGACTCGGTCGGAATCGCCTTTCAAATCGCAGATGACTTCCTCGATTTCTGGGGGGATGATCAAACGGTCGGTAAGACGCTTGGCACCGACATCAGTCAGGGAAAGATCACGCTGCCTGTGATCCGCTTGTTGCAGAGCGCCGACAGCACTCAACGCCGAGAAATCGTTCGGATTTTGAAAGGGCGATCGGAAGAGCGTCTGCCGGCAATCCGTCCAATGCTCGATCAGAGCGACGCGGCAGTCTACACGATGGGCATTGCCGAAGGTTTTCAACGCCAAGCCCTCGATGCGCTCGAGCTCCTCGAAGAGAGCCCCGCGAAAGCTTCGCTCGCAGCCATCGCCGGCTTCAGCGTCGATCGGCGCTTCTAGGTCCGGCAATCGAGAATCCGCCACATCCCCGTTCCCAAACCCCGTACGATGGACTTCCAAGTCCGTCGCCTGGAGACGCCTGCAAACGCCACGCGTCGCCTGGCAGCCTCGACGGACTTGGAAGTCCATCTTACGGTGGGAGCATCGTTGAGTACGAACATTTGGAGTGGCACTATGTCTCGGCGTCTCTTGAATCGTCCCGGTTTGTTCCTCGCGATCCTCTTCGGGTTGGCAGCCGTCTTGTCGGAATTTGGTACCGGCAACTGCCAGGCGACCGAAGGTGCCGAAGTCGTTTCTTACTATGGTTACGACGACTGCATTCGCTTGAACAACGATCAAGTGACCGTGGTGCTTTGCCCCGCGGCGGGCGGACGGGTCTTGGAGTACTCGCTTGATGGGGTGAACGTCTTGTACTTGCCAGAGGGTGATGAAGGTTGGAAATGGGACGGTACGTCTCGCCAAGGCCCCATGAATGCGGGTCGCTTCGACATCGGCCCCGAAAAGATGGTTCGACGCGGACAGGTGCTATGGATGGGTGCTTGGACTGGCGAGATCACTGGCGATCGTTCCGCCCGCATGACGAGCGAGTTCGATTCGACCTCAGGCGTGCGGCTGATACGCGACTTCGCGCTGGCCCCTTCGGGATCGCGTTTGATTTGCACGCAAACGATCGTCAACGAGTCTGACGCGCCAGTGAGCCTTTGTCATTGGAGTCGCACGTTTGCCGTCGGCGGTGGAATCGCCGTGGTTCCGCGAA
The DNA here is from genome assembly GCA_963767665.1 of Pirellulaceae bacterium. GTDB lineage: Bacteria > Planctomycetota > Planctomycetia > Pirellulales > Pirellulaceae > Rubripirellula. Next base: position 1,005,164 of record CAVYFC010000004.1, on the reverse strand, counting down.
CCCCGCGCGGCCGCTTTCCCAATGGCTACACCATGTATGGATCCAAAGGTGAGATTTTTCTGCAGCCCGAGGACCCCAACATCCAAGTGACAGACGATGCGGTCGTGGTATCGGCCGCGCCCCAGTTTCCGAAGCTTGGCTTTGATTCCAACGCGGGATGGCTCGCGTATCTGGCGCCGACCGATCAACTCTTCGTCAAACGGTTTCGCACCTTCCCGGATCGTGCCTACAACGAGTTTGCCGCGCTGACCATCTCCGTTTGGTACCCACAGCGAGAGATGGTGGAATTGGAGCCAATCGGCCCGGCCGAGAACCTCGCCCCCGGCGAGCGAGCCAGTTTCTCGGAAGAATGGTGGCTGCTCCCACAGCCCTTTCCCGAATCGTCAAAGGAGATCGACGTCGAGGAATTGGGGAAGAAGGTGGGAGAGTAGGGCAGTGTTTGTGACCACAAGCAAACGTGCGACGAAGCACTCACCAACTCACCAACTCACCAACTCACCAACTCACCAACTCACCAACTCACCAACTCACCAACTCACCAACTCACCTACTCACCTACTCACCTACTCACCTACTCACCTACTCACCTACTCACCTACTCACCTACTCACCGGCCGCCTTCTCCACCGCGTCCGCGGTAATTCCGAAGAGCTTGTAGACTTGGTCGTAGGGGCCGCTGGCCCCATAGCCCGTCATGCCGACAAACTTCCCTTGGAATCCGATCCAACGATCCCAGCTCATTCGAATACCGGCCTCGACTGCGACTCGATTGGTGACCGAGGGTGGCAAGACTTCATCGCGATAGGCTTGGCTTTGTTCGGCAAACAACTTCATACAAGGCATGCTCACGACGCGAACTTTCTTGCCCTTGGCGGTGAGCGACTTTGCGGCTTCGGTGCAAAGCCCAAGTTCGCTTCCGCTGCCCATCAGAATCACATCGGGCGTTCCCTCGCAGTCGGTCAGGACGTAACCACCTTTGGAACAGAAGCTTGCTGGCGCGCAAACGGTTCGATCTTGCGTTTCCATGTTTTGTCGTGACAACACGAAGGCCGATGGATGATCTTTGATTTGCATCGCCGTTCGATAGCACTCGGCGACTTCGTTGGCATCGCCAGGTCGGAAGACGTACAGTCCGGGAATCGCGCGGCAAGCGGTCAGATGTTCCACAGGTTGATGCGTCGGTCCATCCTCGCCAACTCCGATCGAATCGTGAGTCAGGATATAGAGCACCGGCTGATGCATGATCGCCGCCAGACGCATTCCCCCGCGCATGTAATCGGTGAACACAAAGAAGGTCGCGCCGTAGGCTCTCAGCCCGGAGAGTGAAAGCCCGTTAACGATTCCGGCCATCGCATGCTCGCGAATCCCGAAGTGGAGGTTGCGGCCCTTGTAATGGCCCGGCAAGAAGTCACCCGCACCTTCGAAGGTCAGATCGGACTTGTTGCTGGGAGCCAAGTCGGCCGAGCCTCCAATCATGAACGGGATATTCTTAGCGATCGCGTTGAGGACCTTGCCACTGCTGTTTCGAGTCGCATCACCCTTGACGCTCGCTTCAAAGCTGGGAATGTCGCGATCCCAACCTTTTGGAAGCCGGCCGGCAAACAGGTCGCTCAACTCGGCCGCTTTGTCGGCGTTGGTCTTCTGATAATCGGCCCAGGTATCGGCCCAGGCTTGATAGGCTTCGGCACCCCGCTGGCCAAGGTTGCTCTGGAAGTGCTCTCGAACACCATCGGGGACGTAAAACTTTTCGTCGGCGGGGAAGCCGTAGTTCTCTTTGGCCAGGGCGACCTCGTCCCAACCCAGCGGAGCGCCGTGCGCACCATGGGTGTTTTGCTTGTTGGGGGCGCCCCAACCAATGATGCTGCGGACAATGATAATCGTCGGCTTGTCGTTGCAGGCATGGAAAGAATCAATCGCGGCTCGCAACGCCGTCAGGTCATTTGCGTCTGCGACATGGGCAACATTCCAGCCGAGCCCCTTGAATCGCTCGCCAACGTCTTCGCTGAAGGCGAGGTCGGTATTCCCTTCAATCGTGATGTGGTTGTCATCGTAGATCCAGCAAAGATTGTCGAGCTTCAGGTGGCCGGCGATGCTTGCGGCCTCACAAGCAACCCCTTCCATCAAGTCGCCATCGCTGCAGAGCGCGTAGACGTTGTAATCGAACAGGTTGTGCTTGGCGGTGTTGTAATTGGTGGCGAGCCACTTCTGGGCCATCGCCATGCCGACCGAGTTGCTGAGGCCTGCACCGAGGGGCCCGGTCGTCGTTTCGATCCCCGCGGCCTCACCGAACTCGGGATGACCGGCACAGGGGCTGCCGATCTGACGAAAATGCTTCAGGTTGTCGAGGGTGATCGAGGGGGCACCGGTAGGGTTCCCCTGCTCGTCGACCCCTTGGACCCCCGCCAGGTGAAGCACGCTGTAGAGCAACATCGATGCGTGCCCGCAGGACAACACGAAACGATCGCGGGAGGGCCAATGCGGCTGCGCCGGATCGTAGTTCATCGTGTGATTGAACAGTTGATAGGCGATCGGCGCTAAAGCCATCGGCGTACCGGGATGACCACTGTTTGCGGTCTGGACGGCATCCATGCTGAGGGTGCGAATGGTGTCGACGGCAAGGTTTTCGATGTCGGTCGATGCAACACTCATCAGCGTCATTACTCATTGCGAAGGGAACGAAAATGGTCCGTTTGTTTTCGCAAAATCGTAATGCCGATCGCTCCGATTAGGGAGGGGGGAAAGGGACAGGCAACGAGACCGTGGTGCAGGAAGCCGGTGCAGGAAGCCAGTGCAGGAAGCCAGTGCAGGAAGCCGGTGCAGGAAGCCGGTGCAGGAAGCCAGTGCGGGAAGACGGTGCAGGAAGCCGGTGCGGGAAGCCGGTGCGGGGGGGGCAGGACGCGAGTGGGTTGCCAAGGAAGCCCAAGGTGCATCGGAGGCGAATTCGAGAAGCTGCCAGGGGAGGGAGCTAGATTCCCAGAGGGAAAACGGAGAAACAACGGAGAAACGGGGGAGCAACGGGGCGGAGCAACGGGGCCAGGCCAAGTGTTTACCGACGAAACACGCGTAAGGGAGATCAGGCGAACGGCGAGATCAGGCGAACGGCGAGATCAGGCGAACGGCGAGAACAGGCGGACCGGGGAGGAGGCGGACCGGGGACAGGCATGGTTTCAGCGGGGGATTCACGGGAATCCGTGGAGCCTGAGGATCTCCAGCGTGCGGCTGCTGCCGATGTGAAGTTGTGATGCACGCCTAAGCCTTGAGTTTCCAATCCCCCATCGATTCGATCAGCTCTCGTTGGGTCAGATCGAAGTGCAGAGGGGTCAGGGTCACATTTCCACGCTGCAATTGGGTCACATCAGCCGATTCGGGGGGCGGCATGTCAGGCTCGGTCCAGATCGCCCAGTAATAGTCACGGCCCCCCGGATCCTTTCGCTTTTCGTAGCGTCTGCCGTACTGATCGAGCCCCATCGGCACAACCAGCACCTCTTTGGGAGCCTCGGTGGCCGCGGTGGGAATGTTCAAGTTGAACAATCGGCCATGGGCTTCTTTTTGTCGGGCAATCCCCCCGATCACGTTTCGCGCGATCACCGCGGCGGACTGAAAATCGGCGTCCTCGTCGTACTCGAGCGACACCGCCACGCTCGTGACGCCAAAGAAGGCGCCCTCGATCGCGGCCGCCACGGTTCCGCTGTACAGGACGCTGATGCCCGCGTTGAGTCCGCTATTGATCCCGCTGACGACCAAATCGATCGGCTGGTCGCGATACAGCTCACCGATCGCCAACTTCACGCAATCGGCCGGCGAACCATCGACGGCCCAGGCCCAGTGACGACCGTCACGATGAATTGACTTGCAGATCAAGGGGGTCAAAAAAGTGATGGAGTGCCCCACGCCGCTCTGTTCGGTCGAGGGCGCCACGACCACCACCTCGCCCAGATGCCGAACTGTTGCTCCATCGCCGCCAAACCGGGGGCGTAAACGCCGTCATCGTTGGTCAAGAGGATTCGCACGAACCTGCCTTTTGCTCGAGGTAGCATCCGCCGTCGGATGTAGGGAGAGCCCGCCAGGGACGCGACGATTGAATCGGCCCCTTGGGAATTGAACTGTCATTTTCTACACTTCGTGATTCCATCCCGCGACACCTCTGATGCGGTGCCGATTGCATGAACGATCCAAACCATCCTCAAGTCGCACTGGCTTCCACACCAGAGAAAGTCCTTGCGCACGAGCTGACTCAGCAACGAATCGTCGTGCTGGACTTCGGTTCTCAGTACGCCCAGCTGATCGCTCGGCGCGTGCGAGAGCAGAACGTCTACTGCCAGATCTTGCGGCACGACATCACCGCCGAGCGACTGGCCGAACTCGCCCCCAAGGGGATCATCCTGTCCGGGGGCCCGGCGAGTGTCTATGAAGCGGGCGCTCCTCGCTGCGACCACGAGATCTTCCAACTGGGCATCCCCGTGCTGGGAATCTGCTACGGCATGCAATTGAGCTGCGAGGCGCTGGGCGGGAAGGTCGACAACACGCCCAAGCCGCGAATATGGACCGGCCACCTGCCAGATCAGCAAAGCCGATTCGCTGTTTGAAGGCCTGCCCGAAGAGATCGACGTCTGGATGAGCCACGGCGACCAGATCTCCTCGGTCAGCGACGAGTTCGAACCGTTGGCGAGAACGGGAAGCTGCCCGTTTGCCGCGATTCGCCACCGCCGACTGCCTGTCTTTGGGATTCAGTTCCACCCCGAGGTGACCCACACCCCGATGGGTGGCCAACTGCTCAAGAACTTTGTCATCGGCGTCTGCGGCTGCGAAGCAACCTGGCATCTGGAAGACTTTGCCGAGGCCACGATCGCATGCGGTACGAAGCCAGGTCGGCGACCGACGCGTGATTTGCGGACTCAGCGGTGGCGTCGACTCGAGCGTCGTCGCGGCACTGCTATACAAGGCGATCGGCCCGCAGCTCTCCTGCATCCTGATCGACAACGGGCTGCTTCGCAAAGGACGAGCAGGCGATGGTGATTCGCGAGTTCGCCGAACACTTCAAAACCGACTTGCATGTCGTGCAGGCTGAAGACCGATTCCTGGAAACCCTGCAGGGAATAAGCGAACCTCAAGAGAAACGCCGACGCATCGGCCACGCCTTCATTGATTGCTTCAAAGAGGAGGCGTTGAAGATTCGCGATGCCCATTTCTTGGCCCAGGGCACGCTCTATCCGGATGTGATCGAAAGTGGTGCCGATCCTGACGGGCCGGCCGCGACGATCAAATTGCATCACAACGTCGGCGGCTTGCCCGAGGAACTCGGCTTTGAATTGATTGAACCGCTGCGTGATCTGTTCAAGGACGAAGTCCGACGACTCGGGTTGGAACTCGGATTGCCCGAATCTCTGGTTTGGCGGCATCCTTTCCCGGGGCCGGGACTGGCGGTGCGTTGCCTGGGCGAAGTCACACGCGAACGACTGCGTGGTGCTTCGCGAAGCCGACGCCATTGTCGTCGAAGAAATTCAGAAAGCTGGACTGTACCGCGAAACCAGCCAGGCATTTGCCGTGCTGTTGCCCGTGCAAAGTGTCGGCGTGATGGGAGACGCACGAACGTATGACAACGCGATCGCGATTCGCAGCGTCAACACGAACGACTTCATGACGGCCGACTGGAGCCGCCTGCCTTACGACTTGCTCGCCAGGATGAGCTCTCGAATCATCAACGAGGTCAAAGGCGTCAACCGCGTCTGCTACGACATCAGTAGCAAGCCTCCCGCAACGATCGAATGGGAGTAGCCTTCGATTTCGACCTCCACTCACCAACGATCCGACCGTGGTTGAATCGCATCAAAAACGCTGGCTCCGGAATGCCTGACCAGCCTTACGACTCAACTGATCACCTCACCAAAACCATTGCATGTCACGTCAATACATTTACCAAGTTGAAAACCTGACCAAGAAGCATGGCCAGAAGACGGTCCTCGACGACATCTGGCTCGCTTTCTATCCGGGCGCCAAGATTGGCGTGCTCGGCCCCAACGGCGCAGGAAAATCGACGCTGCTGCGGATCATGGCGGGACAAGACAAGGACTTCGATGGCAGTCGCCCGTCTGGCCAATGGTTTCACCGTCGGCTACCTGCCGCAAGAACCGCCGCTGGACGAAACCAAAACGGTTTTCGAGAACGTGCAGATCGCGGTGGCCGAGCGCCAAGCGATCCTGGATCGTTACAACGAAATCAGCGTGCTGCTGGGCGAAGTCACCGACGACGATGAGATGCAAAAGCTTTGCGATGAGATGGCGAAGCTGCAGGACACGATCGATGCGGCCAATCTTTGGGAACTCGATCGCCAAGTCGAGATGTCGATGAGCGTGATGAACCTGCCGCCCGGCGACGCCGAGGTTTCCAAGCTCTCCGGGGGCGAGAAACGTCGCGTCGCACTCTGCCAATTGTTGATTCGCCAACCCGACTTGCTGCTGCTCGATGAACCAACCAACCATCTCGATGCGGAAAGCGTTTCCTGGCTGGAACAGCATCTCGATCGCTATCCCGGCACGGTCGTCGCGGTGACCCACGATCGTTACTTCCTGGACAACGTCGCGAAGTGGATTCTGGAGATCGACCGCGGCAAGGGGATCCCCTTCGAAGGAAACTACACCGCCTGGCTTGAAGCGACGACAGAAACGGATGGCAACTCGAGCAGCGTCAGCAGAAGGCGCGCGAACGAACGCTGGCTCGCGAACTGGAGTGGATTCGCATGAGCCCCAAGGCTCGTCAAGCCAAGAGCAAGGCCCGCATCAAATCCTACGAACAAATGTCCTCGGAGAAGTTCGAGGACCGTCCCGATGAGTTGGAAATTCAGATCCCCTCGGGCCGGCATCTCGGGCGATCTCGTCATCGAAGCGCAAGAACCTTCACAAAGGCTTATGGCGAGAAGGTTCTGATCGATGACCTTTCGTTCCGATTGCCGGCCGGTGGAATCGTCGGTGTGATCGGCCCCAACGGCGCCGGCAAGACCACTCTCTTCCGCATGCTGACCGGCCAAGAAAAACCCGATCAGTGGCACGATTCGCGTCGGTGACACGGTCGACCTCGGCTACGTCGATCAGAGTCGTGATTCACTCGACGGCGACAAAACGGTGTTTCGAAGAAATCAGTGGCGGCACCGAGACGATCATGATGGGGGGACGAAGCATCGCCGCACGGGCCTACGTGTCGCGATTCAATTTCCGCGGGCCCGACCAGGAAAAGAAAGTCGGAAACTTGTCGGGCGGGGAACGCAACCGCGTGCACCTGGCCAAGTTGCTGCGTCGCGGCTGCAACGTGCTGCTGCTGGACGAACCGACCAACGACTTGGACGTTGATACCCTGCGCGCTTTGGAAGAAGCAATCGCTAATTTTGCCGGCTGCGTCGTCGTCACCAGCCATGACCGCTGGTTCCTCGATCGACTCGCCACGCATATCCTGGCCTTTGAAGGCGACGGCAAGCTGACCTGGTGTGAAGGAAACTTCGACACCTACGAACGCAACCTGCGTGAGCGTCTTGGCGAGGATCCCGACGACGAAAGCAGCCTCCGGCGTTCTCGATACAAGAGCATCCATGCCGGATAGCCCAGCACGCATGGTGCCAGCACCAAGCGTGCTGGCACCAAGCGTGCTGGCAGCATCCCGCCGCGATTGGATAACGCGGCATTTTCACTCAACTTGTAGACATCCCCGATTCTGATTCAGGAGTAGATCATGACGATTTTACGCGTAGGAACCAGCGAAAAGTACGCCGACGGCTGGGCGAAGGCTTTCGGCAAATCGGCGAAGAAAAAGAAGACCAACAGTGGCGTGAAGGCGTCCAAGAAGAAATCAGCCAAGAAGAAGTCGAGCAAGAAATCAACGTCCGCCGCCAAACCAAAGTCTGCCAAGAAGGCGAAGGCCGTGGCCAAGCCCATTTCCAAGCCCAAGTCCAAGAAGAAGTCCGTCGCGAAGCCCGCCGTGAAGAAGAAGGCTGCGAAGAAGACGGCAAAGAAATCTGCGAAGAAGTCAGCCAAGGGCAAGAAGTGATGCGTCTGCAGCTTCCACGCTTTGCGGCTCGCCGCGATCGGCAAAGCTGGCGTTCCCCTGCTCTTTCCCTCCCCAACGGTCAACGTCCCGCCTGATGTCCAATATCCCGCCTCCCGAATCTCTGAGCGAAACGCTCCGTCGGCTGGCCGGCTATCTGAATTTTTCTTCCGGCAGCAGCGATCCCACGACGCTTGCGGCTTGGAATGACGTCTACGGCGCAGCGGTCGAGGGCGACCCGATGACAGGCCCGCCGGCCTGGTTGGTTGTCAAGGATTGGTTGTGCGAGGCCCTGCAAGCTCTGCAGCAAGAACAAGCGGCGTTTCAGCGATTGCCAGCAGGCAACGCGTGCCATCCGGTTGCTCTGGAGCGAACTGCTTCCGGCCTATCTCGACTTCCATCGCGACCTGTTGTTTCATCAGGCTCCGGAATTGATCTTCAATGGTTTCTTCATTGCCCGCGCGGCCGATGCCTTGCTCGCCGGTGGCATGGAGGGTGATGACGAGGCGGTCGTCCAAGCCACCATCGATCGGCTGGATGACTTTGTCGGCTATCGTCCGGTAGCGATGCTTGAGAATCGCCAGTGCCAGCCCTATCGCCACGAATTCGTGCGTCCGGTTCCCCTGTTACGTTCGCGGCGCGGGAGTCTCTGCCGGGCCCTATCAAGAGTTGATCACACTTGCGATCGACGCCTTACGACAAACCGACGATTCGATCCTTCGTGCCGCATCGTTTGATCCCAACCGGGTCGCCGAACTGGCGATGGATCCACGCGCCTACGACTTCGACCATCCGGTCAATCGGCGGCCGAACTACCACTTTGGCGGCTGGGACGAACGGTCGATCACTTCCGACGGTTACTACGATCGATTCATCGTTCGCCAAGTCACGATGGATGCATTGCTGAGTCGCTGCACGTGACGAACCCGATTTGGATCCAAGAGAACACTTGGTCGAAGCGGCGTCGGTCTTGGCTGGCACGATCCTGATGGCCTCGGGAATCAGCGGTTGGGGACCGGGCTGGCACGCGAGCGACATCACGCTCGGTTCGCTTGATGAAGCCGATCGCATCCTATCGCGATGACTATTACGAAGATCGCCTGGCGCAAGATCGATGGACGAGCACGGCGAGCGTCTGAGCAAGGAGCAGGAACTCCGTCGTCAGCCCTTCGGAGCCGCGCGTCAGCATCTCAATGCGGCGTTGGCAGAACGCAGGGCGGCGCAGCTTCAACATGTTCAGCTCGCGCGACTCTATGCGCGAATGGGCTACCCCGATGCGGCCAAACGGCAAACCGATACGGTCTCGGCAGCCTCCGCGCGGATGATGTGCCGAATCGATTGCCTGATGACACTTGGTCTGCGTGCGATTCGCGCGGGTAACCTCAAGGGAGCGGTCGATGTGCCGGCGATCGCTTTCGATTTACTGCAACGAGGAATCGAGTGCGGTGCCCTGATCGATCCCTGGGACATTCTTGGGTTTGGTGGAAACTTCAGTCTCTACCCAGGTCCGGAAAGTGGAGTGCACGACTCCCGTGTCGACGACATCCTGTATCTGATCGAGCAGCTATTCGGATACACGGCGCGAGTCTGGAGCGAGGCGGCCGCCCAAAACGACCAGCCTACCTATGACGAAATGGAAGCCCGCTATCGCGAGATGGCTGAGTGGTGGCGAGGCTACGCTGCACACACCGTCGAATCGATCGAAGCGGCCGACCCTCTGGAGTCGTACGACTCGGCCAAGCTCGTCGCCCGTGCGTTGCGACTTTGGCACCGCGGCGGGGCCGAGGCAGGCAGACGTTGCTTTTTGGGCGCCCCACGCCGACCTGTTCGACTCGCCCCGCGCCTACTCGCTGGTCATTTCAGCCTTGCTGGAACGAGAGGACTTTGTCCCGGCCATGGCGTTGCTGGTCCATTGGCTCAGCAATGCCGATCGGGTCGGACTTCGACTTGGTGGCAACTCCCTTCCGAGACTCTCCGAACGCTGGCTGCTGCGTTTGCGTGACTCCGAAGAAACGGACGAACAACACTACGGCGAACCGTCGATCGATCAAGTCGGCCCGCCACGACACGCGAGACGTCTGGCCGTTGGTGCGGCGTCTGTTCGATTACTTCGAAGCAAACGCGGAAGAGTTTTGGTCGGCCCCACAATTCGTCTTGGGAAAATCCAAGCGAAAGACGCGCGACTGGGACCGCGAACTCAGCGAAGCGGACGGCCCCGATGACCTCTACGAGGCCGCCTACGAGGGTGTCACCTATCGCGACACGACCGATGATGGCAATGAGGGAAATGTCTTTGAGTTCGGCGACGACGCAAGTCAGGATGAGTTGGAGACAGAATCCAAGCGACTGATTGAACATCTCAACTTCATGCAGTCGCTCGCACGCATGTGGGCGGTCGCCGCCGACATCGCCGTGGCCGATCGAAACGCCGAGGATCTGTCGGATCGACGTGAGTCACTCGAGTCCTGGGCCCGGCGGGCCAAAGAGAATCGAATCGGCCTGTTGGAGTTGCTCGACTCAGTCCGTGAGTATGCGATCGCGCCGGCCGGAAGTGACAAGGACTCGATGCGCAGCTACGATCGCCGACGAGTCCTGCGAGATTCCTTGATGGAACGCATCATCGGCACGGCTGTCGAGATGTCCGACTCTCGACGGCTGATCAATGGCGCACTGCTGGCCCTCTCGGACGACGCGAACGATGCACTGAGCGACGAAGAACTCGCCGAGGATGACTCTCAGGCGGTGCTCATGTTCGGTGCATTGATCGCGAGTGACGTCGATCGAGTTCGCGAGTTGTTTCCACAGTTTCTGGAAGTCCTGCGCGACAAGAACCTGCTGTACATTCCCCTTTCGCGCGGTGGTGATCCGGTCAAGATCTACCTGGCCCGATTACGACAGCGGGTGCTTCGTCACTTGATGCACTGGCTGCCTCGCCGCGGACTGATCTCCGAAACATGCCGGCTGATCGAAACGGCTCGCGAGATGGAACAGAGCAATCAGATCGGCATCGGCGCGGTCACCGAATTCGATGCGCTTGTTCCGCGCCGGCTTTCGCTCGCTGGTGGCCTCGCTGGTGGAATCGACCCGTCACTCCTCGTGTGCGTCGAAGAACCGCTGGACGAACGAGTGATCGCTGAAACGCTGATCCCGCTGCTGGAGCGACTGACCGAGACCATGCTTGGCAGCTGGCTTGGCGCACAGCCAGACGCTTGCGGTTGTCTCCGCTGGAAATGGTGACCGATCCGAAAAAATGGGAACAGCTTGTTCAATTCATTCAAAAGTACGGCGATCCCGATCTTCACGCAAATGTTTCTGCAACTCGGCAACGTGCGAGCGATCCTGCACCAAGGTGTCGCTCCGTGGCTGCAACGGGCGATGGAGGATGGCGACGACCACCTTCGCGATACGCGACTGTTTGAAGATCTCGAAAGTGGCGAGCTGCAAGTCGCCGAAGCAGAGCGTTGGATGACGCTCGTCTACGAATCGCTGATCGACCACCACGCCGAGTACCTTGATTACAACAGCACCACCACGCAAAGTGATCGTGGCGATCTGGTCTACATGTTCCTCGATTTCCTTCGACTTCGCGTCCGTTATGAGCGAATCGCTTGGAACCTCAAGCCGGTGATGTGGGCACATGAGGTCCTGGTACGCAGCGGATTGGAAAAGGCGGCGATGATGTGGCGGCGCAGCCTGAGCGAACGCATCGGGACCGAAGCAGAGATCTACGTCAAACGATTGCGAGAACTGCAAACCAACTACGCGATGCGAATGCCCACGGTCGCCGATCGGATCCTGGAGCGGTTTGTGCAACCGATGACCATTGACCGCATGCGAGCTTTGGTCGGGACCGGCGATGCGGGATGCGGAAGCCAATCGCGAGAGCCACTCGTTTGAATTGTTGGAACAAGAAGCGGAATTGTTGACGAGACACCCGACCGGGGTCGGGCTCGATGTCCCCGCCTGGCTCGACGCCCTCGAAGAAGAAGTCGAAGAGCTAGCAAAGCGACGAAGCAGCAGTGAAATCGATCCGCAGATCGTTGATGACGATCTCGATTGTGCCCTTGGCGGTTGACGATTTGAGCGAACAACTTGCCAAAGCACGCAGGCAGGGAAGGCGACTGCCGCACATGAAGTGATCTTTGACTTCATTGGCAGAGCAGATATTTTTGTGGCGGAATTGTTTACAATTCGCCCAGCGGCAAACATACTGCCGCCTCTTCGCACCACGACGTTCACTTTGACGAGCCGAAACACGGATGAGCACGGTTTCCATCAATCAACTTTCGACACTTCGATGGAGCTTCGAGGAGGACGCACAGGGCTATCGGGCGCGCGGTTTCAATGGCATCGGGATCTACCGTCCGAAGCTCGAGGATTTCGGGATCGATCGAGCCATTGAACTGTTGGCCGAGTGCGAGCTGTCAGTCACCTCCCTGTCCTGGGCGGGCGGATTCACTGGGAGCGACGGCCGCCCCTTTGAAGAGGCCGTTCACGACGCGATGCATGCCGTCCGCGATGCAGCAAACCTGCGAGCCGACACGCTGGTCGTCCTTGCGGGAGGCCGCAACAATCACATCCGCAATCATGCTCGCCGAACGCTCTGCGATGCACTGATCGAAATCGCAGCGGTCGCCGAAGACTATGGGGTTCGCCTGTCGATCGAGCCGATTCATCCAGGATGCGGCGATGAATGGTCGTTCGTCAACGACCTTCGTTCGACCCTCGATATCATCGAAGCGGTTTCCAGTCCGCAGTTAGGGATCGTGCTCGATACCTACCACTTGGGCATGGACGAAGAAGTCGTCCGCTGGCTTCCCGAAATCATTCCCCACTTGCATCTGGTCCAGCTTGGCGACGCTCGCCACTCACCGTTGGGTGAAATGAATCGTTGCCTGCTTGGCGATGGTTCCGTGCCACTCCATACGATTCTTGGGACGCTTCGCGAGCATGACTATCAGGGACCACTTGAAGTCGAACTGATTGGCGAAGATGTGGAAACCGTCTCCTACGATCAATTGCTCGATCACACACGTGACTTCATCGACCGAACCATGGGCCCGGTTGGAAAACGATGAACAGCCGCCTGCTAAGGCGATTCCTCCGGTTCGCGCGTCTTGGGAGCGGCCAAGGGAATCCGCTGATCCTCGGGAAGGAGCGCTCGATTGACTCGCTCGGGATCGGTTTGGCTCCACGTTTCTCGTAGCTGGGGTGCCGAGACTTGGCGAAGCAGTCCCTCGTCATGCCACGTGCACTCGTAGCGAGAGGGATTCCAGTGACGTGTGGGAAGCTGGTTCTCTTGCTTGACCAACCGCCAAGCACGGACATGATATCGCCGATTCATTCGCGACCAGTCATAGAAGATCACTTGCTGAAACACCTCGCGACCATCTTCGTCGACGAAGTGATTCAATTCGATCAGGTCGACTCGCTGTTTGATGGTCGCCGCGGGGTTGCGGCTCGACCCAGGAGTGGCTGCGACCAGCAGGACTGCCAACCAAGACGCCATGGCGCGGTTCCTTCCAGGTTGCGAGGAATCACTTGGCCCGATCCCAGTCTCGCCCGGCGACGAAGCCTATCGAGCAAACGAGAAGTAACAGATCGCCCCGAGTCAGGCCAAGAGCGATTTTTTTTTCTTTGACTAGAATGAGCCGGTAGGTCAAACCGGTTAGAACCATTCGTCTGTGCCCTGTCGGTGCTCCCCTGTCGGTGCTCAATGCCTCACGCCATCTTCTACCTTGTCCTCATTTTGGGTGCGCACGCTGAGTTGCCAGGCACCCGCATTTGGGCAGTCGACGATCCCCCTCGAGACCCTTCCGCCGGCCCCCACAAACCTGCAACGCTTGATCGAGCTTGGGGAGGTGACCTTCGAGTGGGGCAACAACGAGGAGGGTCGCAATCCGGTGGTGACAGTTCCGGAAGCAACTGGCGACGGCACTTCAAGCTCCGAGGTAACCAAGAACTTGGACGCAGCGACTCGCTTTCGGATTGCCTTCGATTTTGAAAGGAAAATGAGTTGGCAGTTCGCGCGCGCAGAGAGAGATTCGTATCCGCCTCAAGCTACGTCGATTCCGCTGGCAGCCATCGCACACCATCTGGTTTCGAGAACGACCGCGTGCAGAAAGCATCTGGTCCAATCCACTGGTCTTGCACGAATTCGATCATGTTCGTCTCTCCACCGACCCGCGTATGAAAGCGAGTCTCGATGAGCTGATGCGAGAATCGGTGGAGATTCGCCATCAGCTTTCGGCCGGCGAGGCTGCCAACCGGAAGCTCGTTGACCGGCTGGCCGACGAGTTCGTGCAGAATCGGTTTCAAGATTCTCTTGAACTGATCCAAATCCGTTACCGGGAGCTCGACAGAGAAACGACAAACGGGAGGACGCCTTTGAGCGATGACTCTCCTCTGAACAAGCTGCTGCGGGAATTTCCCTCGGCTGCCGCTAGGAAATGAGTGGAGGATTCTGTCTCCTCAGCGGCGGCCAGTCCGAGTTCGGCGACGCACGAGGGGTATGGGGGGAACGGCCTGTCGTGGTAAAGTTTTACTTGCTCTGAAAGGCCGGTTCCAATGCCGGCCCTGTGGATCACTCACTCCTTTTGGCGATACGACCTGATGTCAGTCGATAAATACGCGGTTTGCCCTTGCGGAAGTGGCAAAAAGATCAAGTTCTGCAAGTGCAAGGAATCGGTCGCTGAGCTGGATCGCGTGCTGAAGATGGTGGAGGGGGGGCAGGTCGTTCCCGCTCTGGATCGTTTGGCGACCATTCTCCAGGAACACCCCGACGCGGCTTGGGCACTCGCGATCCGCGGTCGCCTGTTGCTGGATTTGACAGAATATGATTCGTTGAGCGAGAACGCGGATCGGTTCATTCGATTGCAGCCGAGCAATCCCTTGGCGCTGACGCAACGGGCCGCCGCCAAGCTGTTCCATGGTGAGGTGGAACAGGCAACCGAGTCGATGCTGGCTGCCTTGACCGAATGTGGGCGTGATGTCGATGCGTTCGTGCTGGACGTCTCTTCCGTCTTGGCATACTCGCTGGCCCAGCGAGGCGTGTTCTTGACGGCGCGGGTGTATGCGTCACTTGCCATGATGGCTTCTGGGTACGAAGGTGGCCAGGCAGCCGTTTCGGTTCTTCGTCAGCTCAACACATCCCCCACGATCAACCAATTGATCAAGGCGATGCCAGCGCCGATTGAAAGACCGATTGATGCAGAGTGGGGCGAGCGTTACGACGAAGCCGCTACCTTGCTGCACAACAACAAGATCGACTTGGCAGAATCGAAGTTCCAGTCGCTGCAACGAACACTCTCCTCGGAACCTGCCGTGTTGTCAGGGCTATTGACCTGCGCGATATGGCGAGGCGACACGAATCGTCAGTCGGAACTGCTGAAGAAACTCTCGACTTGCGAATCACTCGACGAAGAAAGTCGCGTGCGTTTTCGCGCGTTATCGGCCTTGGTGGATCCAGACTCGCCGGAGATCTCAGTCCCGGTCGTCACGATGGAATCAGAACTGGAAAACACCGACGAAGCCGAATTGAGCCTGATGGCCGATGCCCGCTGCGTCGCACTGCCGTCGAACCTGCTCGGCTCGATGCGGATGACCGACGATGATGTGCCACCACGCAGTGGCTTTCAAATCATCGATCGCGACAAGCCAGAATCCGTTGACGAACTGCCGCCCATTGATCAAGTCCCCGAGGCGATCGCGCTTGCCTTCCTGTACGGCAAGCAAACCGACCGCGCGGCACGGCTCGAAGTGCACGACGTGAAGAGTGGAAACGTGGCCGAGGTTCGCGCAAGACTCGAGAGGCTGATCCCCAGCCTGCAACTCCAAGAAAAGCCTGGCGATTCGCTGCCGCTGCTTGCCGCTTGTCAGCCGCAGATCGCGATGATTCACTACAAGGCAAAGCCGGCAGATGCAGAAAAGCTGCAGGCCGATTTGATGAACGTACGCATGGCGGAGGCGATCGCTTCGACTGAGATCCCCTTGCTCGGTGGTAAGTCGCTGAAGCAGGCGGCCGACGATGACTCCCTCAAGTTCGAACGCCTGGTGGCCGTCCGGCTCTTGGAGCAGTATGACGCGATCGCCTCCAAGGGAGATACGATTCTTCAAGACCTTTACGCGCTGGCCAAAGTGGAACCTCGGCCAGTCATCCAACCTGAGAATGGCGAAGTGGAATTGATTGCCAACGAGGATCTCAACCGCGTGGATGGGTCCAAACTTGATGCGGAGTCGTTGATCTATTTGTTGCAGCGATCTCAGCAGGTCTCGGCCACTCCCGCGATGCGTCGCTTTGCCGCTCAGCTGATCGAGATGGATCTGACCGAAGAACAACTTCCAGCAAAGATGCTGGCCTACATGACCTTGATCAATGCCACCGAACGGAATGACGAAGCCCTCGAACAGCTCGAGAAGGCCAAAGCGTTTGCAGAGACCAACAACCTGCCAACCGCGAATTTGTTACTAACGGAAGTCAGTCTTCGGCTGTCCGTCGGCGATGCCGCTGGTTTCCAGAATGCGATCGAGGCGATTTCCACTCGCTATGGCCGAGAGCCCGAAGTGATGGCTCGGCTGCAACAGATGCTGATGGCCTACGGCTTGATCGGACCCGACGGTTCACCGCGAGCCAGTAGCCCTGCCCCAGCAGCCGCGCCGGCAGGTGAGCTTTGGACACCCGACCAGGCGAGTCAACCTGCTGCACCGGCCGGCGGCAGCAAGCTGTGGATCCCGGGCATGGACTGATCCAGCGTCGCGCCGGTGGTCGGTAACATGTCAACGTCAACGTCCCCATACGATTCTTCCGCCGACGATCGATTCATGCTTCGCGCGATCGAGTTGGCTCGACTGGGCCAAGGTGCGGTGGAACCGAATCCTATGGTCGGCTGCGTGTTGGTTCGCGATGGTCAGATCATCGGTCAAGGGTATCACCGAGGATTCGGTGGTCCTCACGCAGAAATCGAAGCGCTTGCCTCGCTTGGGTGCGCAGCGACGCAAAAGGGGCAACCGCCTACGTGTCGCTGGAGCCCTGTTGCCATCACGGCAAGACACCGCCCTGTACCGAAGCGCTCCTCCAAGCGAAGCGTTGCGCGGGTCGTGGTCGCAATGAGTGATCCATTTCCCAAAGTTGCCGGCGGTGGCCTGAAACAGCTTCGCGATGCCGGTATCGAGGTCACCACCAGCGTCCTTGAACGGGAAGCCAAGGCCTTGTGCCGCCCCTACCTCAAAGATTGCACACAGGAAAGCCCTGGGTGATTGCGAAATGGGCCATGACCATCGATGGGCGCATCGCGACCGCGTCCGGCGAGAGTCAATGGATCACTGGCAAAGCATCGCGCGCTGACGTACACCGCTTGCGTAGCCGTGTCGATGCGATCGCAGTCGGGATGGGAACCGTGGTGGCCGACAACCCCATGCTCAACGCACGGAATGCTGAAACCGATCGGGCCCCACAACGGATCGCAAGCCGCGTGGTGTTCTGCCGCAATCGCCTTCCCGCTCTCGAGAGTCGCCTGGTGACCACCGCTCGACAGATTCCGCTGCTGTTGGTTGTGGGTCGAAGCATGGAGGCAGGCCAGGGCGTCGACCGGGGACACCTCGAGCAACTGCAAGCACTTGGCGCGGAGCCGATTGTGATTGACACCGACGTCCCCTCTGAGATGATCAACGAGGCCCTCGATCAGCTGGGTCGGCGAGAGATGACCAACCTGATGGTCGAGGGAGGAAGCGAATTGCTAGCAAGTTTCTTCGCCGTCGATCAGCTCGACGAGTGTCACGTCTACATTGGGGCCTCGAGCCTTCGGCGGCCGGGGGGCGCCGGGGCCGATCGGCGGATCGGGAATTTCTCAGCTCAGCGATGCGCCGCGTTTCGAAGTGACGGGAATCGAGCAGTATGATTCCGATCTCAAAGTCGTCTATCGGCGCCTTGACCGGTGAATAGGGGTCGCGATCCCAGACGAGGCAGCATGGATTTCGAATCTTCTCTTCACACGGGCCTCACTTTTCGACGATAGTCCAAATTGGACTCGTCGGCCTGCCCGATGAGGGACGGTCGAGGCGTCCACCATTACCAAGATCACCCCAACCATTGCCTGGCAATGGATCCCGAAAGAATCGGGAAAGGAGAGGGTTCAAGGATGAGGTGGAGCTTGCTGGTAGCCGTATTCGGCTTGTCCATAACGGACGTAGCGTCCCTTGCACAGGGACCGCGCGATGGTGAGCGTCTTTCCACGGCCCGATCGGCCTCAGATGACGCTGGGTTCTTCGCTTCCACCGGCGTTGTCCGGTTTCAGTTGGTCCAGGGACGCCTCTGTCTCGATTGCCCCAGGCATCGCAAGGGATCCCAGAACTGCGAAGAAGAGGGCATCTACGAGAGCATCACGGTGACTGCCGAGCGTGGCATTCCGTCGCTGCACTACGTTTGCCAAAGCGCCGAACATCATCTCACGCTGAGTGTCCAGCGAGCCAACGCGATGCGGATCGAATCTTGGTTTCCTCTCACCGGTGAGCGATCGGTGCTGGATCAACCTGAGTTCGGCAAGGTGACCTGGGTCCACACACGTGGTGAACTGAAAGATGAGTACGAGGGGACGAATCTGCTGCACCTCCGCCACGCTGACTGCGTGACCTTCGACCAGCATTTTGGTTTTCTGATTGAGCGACTGTTGCGAGGCAAGTCCTTGCGATCGCTAAGTCGGGCCACCGAACTTGAAATGTTGAAGAAGATCGAATCCGCTTCGACTTTGGATTCAGAAAGGATCCAACGCTGCGTCGACCAACTTCGCTCAGGACGCCGAGCCAAGCGAATCGAAGCCGAACGCCAACTACTTGCATGGGGTACCCCCATCATTCCGACGCTTCACCATATGATGGACGGCGACGTCGATGCGGAACAGCGCGAACGAATGCGTGTGATCATGAAGCGATTACGGCCGTTGACCGATGACACGCCGGCAACGCTTGCCAAACTGTTCATCAATGATCGTTCCTATTGGGCGAGAATCGCCACAGGACTCCAAGGTGACCAACTGCAATTGGCCAATCATCATCTCCAAGGATTCGGATTCCAACCCATCGAATTGGGGAACGAACCGGTCAATCGAATCGCGACTTCCAGCGAGTGAATGAAATAGGCCGATTGATGCCTGGCAAAATGATCAAGAGCAAGCAGCGAAGCTGCCAACCATCATTCTGCCAACCATCATTCACTCAGCGGCATACCACCGTACAATGAACTTGTGGCGACGAGTCTTGGGGTTTCGGCTTCTTGGGGAGTGGCGAACATGGGCGTTGATACTGAGTTTCTATGGCACTGTCATCCTGCTGCTGGCAAATTGGTCGCACGTTGGCTGGAGAGGTTGGTGGACGACATTCTCTTTGCGGGTACTCTCCGCACGAGAATGCGAGAGGAAACGGGGACACGATTGGTCGATTGGGTCGACCATCTGGTGCTACCTCGCTCGTTTGTTGACGAGCAGACCCTACGAGAGGCGGGGTTTGAATTGGCTGCCGGAGGCGTCCTCGATGATCGGGGCAACGAAGCGAGTCTTTGGCAGCATGCGGCTGGGATGTTTCCAGCGATCCTGATCGGTGACCACGAATCACCGGCGCTGTTCATTGCCGTCGAATCGGTTGCCGACTTTCTTTCTGCCCAACAGATCCAAGCGGAGGTCATGGGACTGCCGAGGAGCCCGCTTCGCCTGGCGACGGTGGCCACCACCAAATCCGGGCGTTTTGGAATCGTCGAACGCCACGGCAGTCGCCGGTTTGTTCCTGAGGGGACTTCGCCCGAGTTGATTGTCGCCTCCCTGGTCCATCACGAACGATTTCGGCAACGACCGCGTCATTTTGGCCATGCCCGCAGCGGGTTCGAACATGCAAGCGGGCTGTTTGAGGAAGCTTCCCAGCAGCTTGGCAAAGACTGGGCCTGCGATCTCTTCTTCTCAGCTGAGCGAGAGTACTGGCAGAGTCGCAACCGGGCCGCCCGCGTCCAACGAGCACGCCAGGACCGGCTTGGACTTGGTTGGGCCAACCATGATCACCATACTTACCGAAGCAGCCGGGAACACTTTGCCAGCCTGATCGCGTTGCTGGAACAAATGGGTTTTCAAGCTCGCGAGCGTTTCTACGGCGGTGCCGAAGCTGGCTGGGGCGCCCAGGTGATGGAACAACCCAACGCGGGTGTCGTTGTCTTCGCGGACGTGGATCTAACGCCGCAAGAAGTCACCGGAGATTTTGCGCATCAAGGGTTGCCGCCCCGCGACGAATTGGGCACGGTTGGCTTGTGGTGCGCCCTGCACGGTGAAGCGATGCTGGAGGCGGGCTTGCATCATTTGGAGTGCCAGTTCGACTTCGAAGCGGCGCGCGCTCAGCTAGCTGACGAGGGAATCGTCACGATGCCCAAGTTCACAGACTTTGACTTCCTGAAGCAAGCCTTCACTGCTGGTGAGATTTGGCAGATCTCGGAAGCTCGTATCGAAGCTGCGTTGGCCCGGGGAGCACTGAACGAGTCGCAGGCAAACCGATTTCGCGAGCAAGGGACGATTGGGTCGCATCTTGAAATCCTGCAGCGTGATGATGGATACAAGGGATTCAACCAGACGGGAATCAGCGAGATCATTCGAGAGACCGACCCGCGACATGCGTTGGATTCATTTGGCGGCTGATTGCCATCGAGGCAAGATCGCTATACTTGCTGGGAATTCGAAGCACGTGCGCTGATGCCAAGCGAAATCGTGGTTCGCTAGGCTTCCGTACTCGATCTCATGCCGCTGACTCCTATGATGCTGCTCGCTTCCGGTCTGGACTTCTCGCTCGACACTTCGCTTTTTTCTTTCGATTCGTTCACGGCACTGCTTGCCCTGACGGCGATGGAGATCGTGCTCGGCATCGACAACATTGTGTTCATCGCGATCATCACGGGTCGGCTCCCCGAAGCGATGCGTTCGTTCGCCGCGTCGTGTTGGTTTGATGCTTGCGATGGGAATGCGAATCATTCTGCTTCTCTGCATCGGCTGGCTGATGGGACTCGAGACGCCGCTGCTGGAACTTTCCGACTTCGCCCCCACAGCCGCCCTAAGCGAGCGTTTGGCTGAGGATCCTGAGATCAACGACATCACTGGACGCGACCTGATCTTGCTTTTCGGTGGTCTGTTTCTGCTCTACACGGCTGTCCGTGAGATCCATCACAAGATCGAAGGAGACGAGCAGGAGTCGGAATTGGGCAACCTGCCGGGAGATTCAGGTGGGGCGGCCGATGGCATCACCCCCGTGCCGGCATCGGGTGCATCAGTCAGCCTCACGGGCGTCTTGATTCGGATCGCCTTGATGGATGTGATCTTCTCGCTCGATTCGGTCATCACGGCCGTTGGCATGGCCGACCACATTCAAATCATGATCCTTGCCGTGGTCATTTCAGTTGGCGTGATGATCGCCTTTGCGAACCAGATCAGCGACTTCGTCCAAGCACATCCCACGGTCAAGATGCTGGCTCTCTCCTTCCTGATGCTGATTGCAATGGTGCTCGTCAGCGATGCGGTGGGAAAGCCAATCAGCAAGGGCTACGTCTATTTCGCCATGATGTTTTCACTTCTGGTCGAGTTCCTGAACTTGCGTATGAAGCTAAAACGAGTCCGCCCCAGCTTGGGCGAAGGGGAGACCGGTACCGTGGCGACAGCGACCGTCGCCGACTAGAGCGTTTTCATTTTTCATGTGCGTTGCTGGACAGCACCACTTTGCGGCCAAAGGTAACCCGAAGCGTCAGCGAGGAATTGAGTTGCGCAACGAGCCTCGCTCACGACTCGGGTTACGATCGAAATCTCCACATCCTGTGTCGGCGAAACGACTTAAGATTGCTATCACGTTTAAGAATGGCGATGTCCAGCTACTCAAACTGAGCGGTTGAGCGGCCAGCCATCCTTTTCGATCCCGTTTTTACATCGTTATCTATTCACGCCGGGCTTGGTGATTCGACACCAAAGTAGCACGACTCTCCGAGTCGATTCTCTCGGCGATTTACGACTCGGAGAGTCGTGCTACTCTCAACAACCGCTCAGTTTGAGCAGCTAGCGGGCCTCGCCACGATCAGGACGCGATCGCGTCAATGCCATGGACGCAGTCCGTCCCACCTCCGTACGGGATCACCCCCAGGATCGGTACGTCGCAATAGCGAGCGACTTGCTTCGGATTGCCCGATTGCGATCCGTCGCCCCGTTCACTCGGGCTGCTGAGGAAGATCCCCTGAGGTAACAATCCGGAATTCTGAGCAGCCCCACAGGTGGCGAGGACTTGATGAATCATCCCAAGACGGTTGGCGGTCACCAGGATGATGACCGCCTCCAGTTGCCTGGCCAAATCGATGTTGAGCACGCCGTCGGCCAGCGGGCTGAACAGTCCCCCGGCACCTTCGATGATCAACACGTCGCAGTCCTGCTCCCAAGAAGCGGCACCGGCTCTCAATAGCGTGGCGTCAACCGACTTGCCCTCAGCGGCGGCCGCTTCCGGCGGAGCGAGTGGCTGACGAAATCGTTGCGGACAAACTTCCTCCAGGGTCCTTGGTTTGCCAGCCGCCTCCCAGAGCGCGATCGCGTCTTCGGCTATCAGCTTTCCATCCCGCTCGATACACCCACTGGCGACCGGTTTGTAGACGCCCACCCTTCGTCCCGATTGCCGCAAGTAACGGGCGACCAGAGACGCCGCGTAGGTTTTCCCAACGTCTGTGTCGGTCCCTGCAACGAACAGCTTTCTCAGTTTAGGATGTGTCACGCCAATTCTTTCCCAATCGCAGTTATTTGAAAGAGGATCCTTCTCGTGGCACGTCATGTTCGCTTATCGATGGTCCAAATGCGAGACGCCGGTACTCCCGCCGGCTGTATTGAAGCTGCGTCCTCGTGGATTGAAAAGGCTGCCGACGATGGCGCCCAGGTCATCTGTTTACAAGAATTGGTTGCCGGCCCCTATCCGTGCCAAAGCGAGGATCATCGCAATTTCGACTATGCGGAGCCGATTCCCGGCCCTTCTGTCGAGGCCATCTCCAAAATCGCCAAGAAGCGTGAAGTGGTGGTTGTGGTGCCCCTGTTTGAGCGACGTGCCCCCGGCGTCTATCACAACACGGTCGCAGTCATTGATGCGGATGGAAGCTTGGCCGGGATCTATCGCAAAATGCACATCCCGGATGACCCGTTGTTTTACGAGAAGTTCTATTTCACACCGGGCGACCTCGGTTTCACCCCCATTCGCACCCGATACGCCAACCTGGGGATCGGCATCTGCTGGGACCAATGGTTTCCCGAAGCCGCAAGGTTGTTCGCCTTGGCGGGGGCTGAAATCCTGCTGTACCCTACCGCAATCGGATGGATTGACGAAGAGAAAGAAGAGTTCGGCAAGGCTCAACACGAGGCGTGGCAGACCTCCATGCGTGCTCACGCGATCGCCAATGGCTTGTGGTTGGGCGCAGCAAACCGTGTTGGCTTGGAAGGTCGACTCGAGTTCTGGGGCGCTTCGTTCGTGGCTTCGCCGCGAGGCGAGTTGGTCGCTCAAGGGGACCACAGCACCGAATGCCTCGTCACAGCTGATTGCGCGCTGGATGAGATCGATGTCGTCCGAACACACTGGCCCTTTCTACGAGACCGACGCATCGACGCCTACCAAGGTTTGCTGCGGCGGTGGATCGACTGAGTAGCGATGAGTCAATCGCTGACGGTTGTGACGGTCGCGACGCCGGAATAACCGGACGTTTTGGTCGGATGCTCATAATGGGGGTACTGACGGATCGATTGGATGCAATGTGCCGGATCTTTCGCGATTAGGCATCCTCATGATTTCGACGACAGCGCTTCCGGGAGAAGCGATTCGTTCAGCTTCCACGAAACGAGAAGGATAAGCATCGTGTTCCGCACATCCGATTCAAGCCACCTTTGGAGATGGTTAGCAGGCACCGTTGTTATCTTCCTGTTCGCCGGCGATGTCACGCATGTGGCTGGTGAGGAGACGGAACGCGTGCTGGAGATCCCGGCCGCCGAACTAGAACAGATCCAATCGGAACTTCAGTACCTGCGTCACCGGGAAGCCCAGCGTAGCTCGCGGGAGAACACCCTTGCACAATTGGCTTCGTTTCGGGATTCGCAGTGCGATCTCGGCTGCGATCTGGGCGTTTCCGACAACGCGTGCGATACCTGCGACGGCTGCCGCATGTCGGGCTGCGACTCGATGGGCTGCAGGTGTGGCTGCCTGTGCCATCTCTGTCCCGATCCAATCTGCCCAGCCCCGTGCGTCGATTGTCCGCACGTGACGACGCTCAGTCCCTATTTCAATGTTTCGCTTTACGGCGCCTTGAAGCTGGACATGATTTTCAGTAGCCCTCGTCCCTTTGCGCCCGGCGTCCCCTTTTTCCTCGCACCGGCATCCCTCCGAGGCTTCAATGAGGACACGGTCAGCATGCACGCACGGCAGAGTACGCTCGGCGCTGCGTTCACCGGCCCACAGTTTGGCGGCTTTCAGTCGGGTGGGCAGGTTGTGACCATGTTCTTCAACGACAGCGTGGTGCAAGACCAATATGGACTGTTGCCCTTGCAAGCCTACGGCGAGCTGAAGAACGATCGATGGCGACTTGCCGCCGGATTGCAGTTTGATGTCTTCGCCCCCGGAATTCCAACCGTGCTCCCCTTTTCGTCGCTCGGTGCATCGGGCAACGTGGGAAACAGTTTCCGAGGTCAGTTGCGGCTCGAGCGTTACGTGGTGATGTCCAATGACGCGCAGTGGACGCTGCAGATGGCACTGAGTGACCCGATCACCTCGACCATCGATCCAGCATTCCGACTATTGGAAGACAACGGATGGCCTAACGTGGAAGGTCGCATCGCGCTCGGACTCGGTGAAAAGGGCGGGCCACTTGGATTGCGTCCCTTTGAGCTGGGAGTCTCCGGGGTTGTGGGTCAGATCCGCAACACGCCGCCGCCCCCTGATTCGGTCGTCGTCGCCGACGTGTGGGGCGCTGCGGTCGACTTCCGCTGGGCGGTGTCACCAGGCTTTGGCGTGTTGGGAGAAGTCTTCACGGGACAAACACTTGGTACCTACAACGGTGGCATCTTGCAGAATGTCAATACGGTCACCCTCGAGGGCATCCGCTCGACCGGCGGATTCATCGAGACCTACGCCTACCTGACCCCGCGACTGCACACGCATCTCGGATACGGGATCGACGATCCTCGCAACGCGGACCTTCCCAACGACCCCAACACAGCCGCAAGGTCGCGAAACGACACGTACTACGGCAACCTTCTGTGGGATGTGAATCAGACGTTTCGAATCGGTTTCGAAGTTGCCTATCGTGACACCGAATACCAGTCTCCTCTCCCGCTCGATAACCAGGGACTGGGATTCCACACGCAGTTTCAGTGGACGTTCTAGTTCAAGAACGCCGTTCGGAATAAAACCACCGCAACACATTTGGTTCTAGCAAGAACGGTCACGATGGACTTCCAACTCCGTCGCCCATGTACGATGGACTTCCAAGTCCGTCGCTCACGTACGATGGACTTCCAAGTCCGTCGCTCACGTACGATGGACTTCCAAGTCCGTCGCTCACGTACGATGGACTTCCAAGTCCGTCGCTCATCACGTAGCGACAAAGTCGACGGACTTGGAAGTCCATCGTACGGCTGCTGCGAACAAGCGTGGCACAATCTGGTTGAACGCGACAAAGAGCACAAATCCCTTGACGCATTCCATCTAAGGCAACGGCTGCCAACCGTCGGGAAGCCGGTCGTTGCCTTCATTGGCAAATCGTAGGGGAAGGCCATTCGGCATCGGGTTGGCTATGCGAAGAGCAAAGCCGGTCACAGCCTCAGGAACTTGATCCTTGGCGATGCCAACGCTCCAAGTGCGAGGATCCTTTCCTGGTAGCAGCCCCTCCACCGTCCAGTCGACGGGAATTGTATGAAGCACGCGGTTCCCTTCGATCGCGGCAAGCTCGACGTCCCAGTCGTGATATAGCGGAGCGACACCTGCATTGCGAACCTGCACCGTGATCGTCACGTCACCCGCAGCGGAGGTCTTCGTTTGACTGGATACCAGATGGAATTCGTAACCCATCTTCTGAACCGCTTGGATGGCGCGATCCATTCGTTGCTGAGACTGCTTTTCCTGGAACATGCCGGTGTCCATCAGCCATGTGACATGAGTTTCTCGGACGCACTCGTCAAAATCTTGGGCCATGGCATGCGACGGCTTCTCATCGAAGATCTGCCCCCAGAGTTCAGGGCGAATCTCGCCGCCGATAGGACTGGTTCTCCACTTGTTGATCGCTTGGGGACCGGCTGCTTTCATGGCAGGCATGAAGTACCAGCTATCCTCCTCGCGACCCGTCTCGAGCGTGGCCCAGGCAAAGGAATCGTCATGGTATCCCAACCGCCGTTGATGGTTCGCGGCATGCGCCCAAGCATTTTCGCCAGCCGGATACCGCAGCAGCACCGGCGTCTTCTCAAAGGCGGCTTCGTAGGCATCCATGACTTCGGCCTGAACGACTTTGCTGGCCATCAACTCCGTTCTTGGAAAGGTGTGCCATTCGCCCCATGTCCCGAGCAGGCCAGCAGTGATGTAGCCGATACGAGGATCTCCGTCGTACTTCTTTCCAAGCGCCGCGATGAACGACTTCAGTGCAGCTCGCAACCGCGGGTCTTCGTAGTCCGGTGAGCGAACCTTTTTGGGTGGAAATGGAGCCGTGTTCGTATTCAACCACTCCGTGACCTTCACACCTTCCTGTTCGAGATACTTCGGGAGACCATCGCTGCGCCCGGGGTACTCCAACCAAATACGAAAAATGGTTTGGTGGCGTCGCGAGGCGATGTCATTGAGCAAATCTTCGAGTGGTTGCCAATCGAACTCGTCTGCCCCGATCATCAAATCACCAAGGGGCAAGTAGTTGAACTCCATGCTGTGCGGAAAACGATCCGGATGAGACCTCGAGTAGGGGACAAGTCCCTTCAACGGATTGTCCGGAGGCGCAGGAACGTACTTCAATTGCGTTTGGGCCAACGCTGTCGTGGTGGAAACAAAGAAACAAAACAAGATGGTTAGTTTCATATCGAGCCAATTCACTTTCTTGATGATCAACCGTGTTGCGAATCCTACTGGCAGCGCCCCGCCGAAAGACATGATGCCGAAGATTTCAGATCACTTGCTCAAAGGCTCGGCTTGCTTCAAGACCAAGCGAATCACCTGGTCCACAACCTGGCGACGCTGATGGCTTTGCACGTGTGCTCCAAAATCATTGTGAGCAAAGGCAAAGGTCGCGAAGTCATCGACGCCTGCAAGTCTGGCCGACTTGAGTGACACCACGCCATCGCCAAACCCACGCATGAGCTCGTCCATGGCCAGCAACTTTCGCAAGGGAGCCATTGCTTTCCGTTGTCCCGGATCACTCGCCAATAGGTCCGTGACCAGCAAAGGAAGCTCAATCCATTCTCGCTGAAGAGGAGCCCCGGTACCAGCGATGATCGTGTAGGCAACACCACTAGCACGAGGCCTGGAATTCAGCTCGGCCAATAGCTGAGAGCCGGGTTGTAACGATGCCCTTGCATCCCCCACAAAACCGTCGACCGAATCGTTGATGAGGCTCAAGTCGACACGTTCGCCGCCAAGCGATTCAACGTAGTCGGAAATCTCCGATGCATCCAACGTCGCCAGGGCCGATCCGTGGTTGGGTGGTGCAATCATGATCACGCGTTTGACACCGCAGGAAGAGCAACCTTCAGGTTCGATGGCAACTCTCGCTACGATCCCTCCCAGCGAATGCGTGACAAGGCAAACCGATCGCTGCGGCTGCTCCTTTTCCAATCGACGGAGTACCTTTGCGAACCCCGCCGCAACTTGCTCGATCGGACGTTGGTCAGCGTAGCGGAACGTAGCGGACGGGATCCGGCTTCGCTTGAGTGCGGACTGAATTTGCGACATGGAGTCATCGTTACCAAACAACCCAGGCACGAGGATCACGGACGTGGAGGATGCATCCGAGTCGTTCCAAAACGCATGCGGGGCCAACTCGCAAACGAAGTCGAGACTTCGGCCGTGAAGCCCCTCCCGCAACACACCCGAGAGCTCTTTCGCGACCACCTCGGGTTTCAGAAGCGTCTCGACGGACGGCTCATCGGCACTGGCAATCCGCACCAGTACAACGCACGCAATCAACAACTGGAAGCGAAAAAACATCTGACAGACGACCTCGTCCAAGCGAACCCAATTCTTCACAACAACCGTGCATGTTCAATCACGGCTTCGTAGCCCCGATCATTCTACCGTAGCCGAGTCTCTCCGAGACTCGTCATCAACACAGCAAAGCTGCGAATATCCGCCTTGGAAATGCGAAACTGCAGTAGGCCACAGCTTCCGTTATGCTAACAACATGCTGGCAGCAGGTTCCACTTCGTAGGCGGCCCCTGCCTCAAGTCTCGAGCTCACCCACTCCCTCGCCTTCATGACTCGGTTTCTAACATGACTCACCGAATTCTTGTCGCTTTCATGCTGATCATTTCTTTTGGAGTGACCACCGACGCTCGCGAGCGGTGGACCGAAGAGCAGGCAAACACTTGGTACCAGAAGACAGGGTGGCTCGTCGGCTGTAACTTCAATCCGAGTACCGCAATCAATCAATTGGAGATGTGGCAAGCAGACACTTTTGATCCAGAGACGATTGATCGAGAACTCGGTTGGGCAGAGGAACTCGGTTTGAATTCAATGCGGGTCTACCTGCACAACCTGCCGTGGGAACAGGACCGAGACGGCTTTCTTGAACGGATCGACCAGTACCTAACGATTTCCGAAAAGCATGGCATCGGTACGGTCTTTGTCCTGCTCGACGGAGTCTGGCATCCCTCGCCGAAACCGGGAGTACAGCCAGCGCCCCGTCCCCATGTCCACAATTCGGGCTGGGTTCAGGCGCCGGGCCGAGCGATCCTGGATGATCCGCAGCGACACGACGAGCTAAAGCCTTATGTTCAAGGCGTGATTGGGCGATTCAAGGATGACCATCGAGTGAACGCTTGGGATGTCTTCAATGAGCCCGACAATCCCAACGCGAACTCCTACGGCGAAAATGGATCGAACGAAGAACTGTCGCCACAGCGCAAAGCAAAGATGGCGATGATGCTGGCGAGGAAGGTGTTTCAATGGGCACGCGATGCAAATCCTAGCCAGCCGTTGACGGCTGCGCCATGGCGTTTCGACTGGAGCGAGAGCAAGATTGACCCCTTCAACAAGATGTTGCTCGACGAATCCGATGTGATCAGCTTTCATACCTACGACGGCCTGGACGCTGCCAGAGACAGGATCTCGCAACTTTCGCGTTTCAACCGCCCCATGATCTGCACCGAGTACATGGCGCGACCCAATGGCAGTACGTTTGATCCCATCCTCGGCTTCTTCAAGGAGCAGAACGTTTCCGCGTTCAACTGGGGCTTTGTCGCGGGCAAGACGCAAACGAACTATCCCTGGGACAGCTGGCAGAAGACCTACACCGACGAACCGCCCGTTTGGTTCCACGAGATCTTAAGAATCGACGGGACTCCTTATCGCGAAGAAGAAGTGCGATACATCAAGAGCCTGACGCATTAGGGTCGAGCTGGAAGCAAAATGCGACGGGATGACCCGATGTGGCACAGGCATGGGGAGTACATTCAATTCGTTTTCGTTGCTTCGTCACGGTGCCATCTCAAAAAATAATCGCAAATGCAAATATTCAAAGCTTTACCGCTCCTCGCAACGCTCATCACCCCGATCGCTCTGCTGACTCCCTCTTCAGCACGCGCGGCGGACGCGACTCACGAAGGCCGACCCAACGTGTTGATGATCTGCATCGATGATCTCAACGATTGGGTGGGGCATCTTGGCGGGCATCCTCAGGCGGTGACGCCAAACATCGACGCGCTCGCGGCGCACGGCCGTGTTTTCACCAACGCTCACTGTGTCGTGCCTGTCTGCTCGCCTTCTCGAGTCAGCGTCATCTCGGGGCTCCATGCGACGACGCATGGGAGTTACGAACTGGGGCCTGAGTACACGACCATCGAGCGTTTGAGGCATGTCCCCACGATGCATGCCTATTTCAAAGAACATGGCTACACAACACTGACCGGCGGCAAGGTGCTTCACCATGGCTTCGTCGGTCGCCTGTCCAACGACATTGATCGCTTGCTGGTCAAACGACAGAACGGTCCCAGGCCCAAGCGTCCGATGAACTGGCCCAAGCCGATCTGGGACTTTGGTCCGTTTCCAGAAAGCGATTCACAGACATCCGATTTTCAACTGGCAGAGGTCGCCGCGCAAACCTTGCAAGAGAAATTTGATCAGCCATTCTTCATGTCGGTCGGCTTCTATCGTCCACATGTCCCGCTGTACGCGCCGCCGAAGTGGTTTGAGATGTTCGACACCAACTCCATCATTCTTCCCAAGGCTCCTCTCGAAGATCTTGATGACATCCCTGGCAATTTCATTGGGCTCATTCAGGCAGCTCCCACCCACGAGCAGGTCACCTCTGCCGGGAAATGGGTTGGCTTCGTCCAGGCCTACTTGGCATCAACAAGCTTTGTCGATCATTGCGTCGGAACGGTGATCGCGGGCTTGGACCGAAGTCCCCATCGCGATAACACGATCGTGATTTTATGGAGCGACCACGGTTTTCATCTGGGCGAGAAACAGCATTGGGCCAAACGGACACTCTGGGAGGAATCGACACGAGTCCCCTTGATCTTCACCGGACCGGATATCGTTCCAGGCGAGGCGTGCGTCGAAGCCGTGAGCCTTCTTGATATTTATCCAACACTCGTCGATGTCTGCGGATTGCCAGAGAATCCAGAACTCGATGGCATGAGCCTGGCCCCACAACTTGCTAATCCCAAAGCGAAGCGTGAGCAACCGGTCGTCACGTCAAGCTACGAAGGAAACCATGCCATTCGGTCGCGAGATTGGCGCTACATTCGCTACGTCGATGGTGCCGAAGAACTGTACGATCATCGTATTGACCAAGAAGAAACGACCAATCTCGCGTCGATTCCAAAATTCGCGGCGATCAAGACTCAGCTGGCGAAATTTATCCCAACCGTCGCCGCCTCCGAAGTGAAACCTCCAGAGAGCCGCGAACAGCGAGACAAGACGACGCAGAAGTAGTCTTGGCAGCGGAATGAGTAGGGACCGTTCATTGAGAGCAACACAGTCATGACAAAGACACGAATCGTTGGTTGGGTACTCAGCGCGTTGTTGGCGGCCTTCTTGATTCTCGGCAGTGGGCTGGGCAAGTTTCGCGAGTGGGAGGGAAAGGCCGAGATGTTCGACCACCTTGGCTACAGTGCAGAGGTGATCGAAAGGATTGGGATCGTGGAGATTGCGATCACGCTTCTATTTTTGGTTCCCAGGACGAGCTTCTTCGGTGCGGTGTTGTTGACCGCCTATCTGGGCGGCGCCACAGCAACCCATGTTCGTGTCGGCGATCCGTTCTTCGCGCCGATCATCATCGGGGTGGTCCTCTGGATCGCTTTGGGGCTGAGACGCCCAGAAGTTTTTCGTGTTGCCTTTGGATTTCCTGACACCGGCCCCCACCTCGAGTCCGCCTCGTCGGGGGCCGAAACTTGACGCCCAATCCTGAGTGTTAAAAAAATAACATTTTCATCTTGCGTGCCCAGCTGCAAGTGTTATCCTCATAACACTTCAAACGGGAGGGATGTCGCGTGAGATCGGATTTGACTCGTCGGGAACGCCAGATTCTCGAGGCCATTTATCGGCTTGGCGAGGCGAGCGCCAATGAGATCGTGGAATCGCTTCCCGATCCGCTGGCCAATGCCACCGTTCGAACGCAGCTCCGAGTCATGGAAGACAAGGGGGTTGTGAAGCATCGCCGTGACGGGCGGCGGTTTCTCTACCGGCCCGCCGTGCCGCACCGTTCCGCGGCCAAGTCAGCACTGCGCTCGGTGCTCGACGTTTTCTTTGGTGGTTCGGTCGAGGACGCCTTGGCGACCCACCTGGACGATCCAAAGCGGAAGCTGGATGCAGAGCAGATTCAGCGATTGCGCACGTTGATTGACCAATACGATTCCAAAGGCAAATGAGATGATTCTCGAAGCTTCGATGTCGTGGAATGAACTTCTCCTAGCGATCGCCCAAGAAGGCTGGCTTACGGTCGCCGCGTTGGTGTCACTGCAGCTCGTGGCGATCATGCTGGCGGCCGCCTTCGTAGCTGCGTGTTGTCGCCGTGACCCAGGTAGGCAGCACCTGATCTGGTTCACTGCCACCGTACTAGCCCTCGTGATCTTGCCACTTCATGCCTTTTCGATCGGCTTACCTGTTGGGCTCCAAGTGGCGAACACGGGCGTCGAATCGGAAGCCCGATCAAGCCAGCTGGGTACGTCCGAGAGAATGGAAACCTCACGCGCAGGCATTGTCTCCTCTCGGCCAGGCGATGACGACTCGGCGATTCCCGAGATACCCCATTCCGACTCATTGCTCGCCTCAAGCGTCGTGGACCGACGTGCCATCGCTGCCAACGCCCCCGAGGACTCGATCAATGCTTCGACTCTAGATACCGCGAACCCCAAGACCACCCCGAAAGATAGAACCAGTTCGGAGGATCGATTGCAAGCTTTGATGGTCCCGTCGCAAGACCCTGGTGTTGCCGGGACACCGCGGCGACTGAGTCTTCCACGAATCTTGCTGATCAGTTACACCGTCGGCCTGCTGTGGATGCTCACTCGCTTCTTGCGCGGCGCGATCGCATTGCGAACCCTCGCCGGACGGGGTCGGCCCCTCGGTGCCAATTCACAGATGATTCTTGATGAGGCGGTGGAGTTGCTTGAATTTCGAGACTGCCCCAAAGTCCAGATAGCGGACCGCATGATCATGCCGCTGTGTTTTGGAATTCTTCGAGGCGAAGTGCTGTTGCCTCAAGACTTCGACGAATGGTCCGCTGGTGACCGACGAGCGGTGCTGATGCACGAACTCTCGCACATTCGCCGTGGCGACGTGATGGGTGAGTTCGTCGCGCGGCTGATGCGGGCCGTCTACTGGTTCCATCCTGCCACCTTCGTGCTGTACCGCAAGCTCACGCAGGCTCGCGAGCTACTCACTGACCAGCACGTAATCGAAGCGGGAGAAGACCCGAGCCGCTACGCCAGCAGCCTGGTGGATGTGATCGCAAGACTTCGCCAAGGTAGCGATCCGTCCGCATCGCTCTTGCAGCCGGTCGTCGCCATGTCGGCATCCTCCGATCTGGAGTCTCGCTTGAAGCATCTCTTGGCATCCAAGACGACTCGTCGTCGGCTCCCCGGCCCCTTGCTGGCCTCCCTTTTGATTGCCGCGGCCCTGTTAACGACTGTTCGACTCGAAATTGTCAACGCTCAAGTCAAATCGCCCAGTGTCGATACTCCCAGTGTCGATACGCCCAGTGTCGATACGCCCAGTGTCGATACGCCCAGTGTCGATACGCCCAGTGTCGATACGCCGTTACCGATATCGCCGTTACCGTTACCGATATCACAGAGCAGGCGAGTCAAGCGGACACTGCTCCAACAGTCGATGTCCGTCAGAATGTTGCTCCGATAGTCTTTACAGGCGAAAACGATCTATTCGACCGGATTCGCAATTGTGAGGTTTTGACGGTCACGGGGGATGAGTACCACGCCAGCTTTGACGTGTCGGGACGGGTGATCTCGCCAGACGGCGAACCGGTTGCCGGCGCGGTGGTCCTCCTTCGTGAATCGAGCACACAGAGGGTCAGTGCTGAGCATGCGAAGTACAAAGACGACCCGCTGGCCCGCGAAACGCTCCGGCTCTCGGATGTCTTTGCGAGAACGGTGACCGATCAAGATGGGACCTACCGTTTTGAGAATGCCAAGGCACCGATCCTTCCCGGAAACTGGAACAACACTTGGAAGGGGGACGTGGTCGCGGCGCACGAGAGCTTTGGCGTTGGCTGGTTGCCACTCGGGGACAAGCAAGAGCGATCTCGAGTGGAAACGGGACTTGACATCAAAATGCGCAAAGGAACGTCCATCAAGGGAACGTTCGTCGATCCAAGCGGCAAACCGCTAGGCGGTATACCGATTCGCCTTTATCGATTGGATTCGCTTGTCGGCCTTGAACGCTCCCCCCTCTCGCGAACCATGTTCGATCTGCAGGCCAGTCAATTGACACTGCTTGCCACAACCGACTCCTCTGGCAGCTTTGGCTTCTCGGGGGTTCCCGAAGAGATGGTGGCGATGCTCATCAGTCAAACGACCAACGATTGGATGATGTCATTCGCAGCGGTGGCGACCTCGACACAACCGACGTCTCCCTGGCGCAGTCAATACGGTGAAGAACCGACCGTCTTATCGAGTCCCTTTCGCATGGAAGCCGATCCGGGGCTGATCATTCGGGGAAAGGTTGCCGATGACGGGGGCGGCCCGATCGCAAACGCCTCCATCTCGCTTTCTAACAGCACCAATCGGTTCCCAACCGATGCCGCAGGAGACTTCGAAATGAAGCTGAGTCGTCGAACTTTGGACCGCCGCTCCAACGATCAATCGACGACGATCTCCTTCATCGTCCGCGCCGCAGAGGATTCGAGTTACCTACCAAGGTTCATCAACGTGGAACGGACGGACATCGAATCGAGCAAGCCGATGACGATTGAGCTTGAGAAGGGAGTCCAGGTGACGGGAAAGGTCATGCTGGAGGATGGTAGCCCGGTCGCGAATGTCGTCGTCCGTCAAGTCACGCAGGACCGCTACGGCCTGCTCTCGACCGTCACTGACGAGGCAGGAAAGTACTCGCTGCATCTACCTCGCGGTCCCCAAACGTTGCTGTTTGGAACCGATGAGCCCGGCCTTTCCCTTCCAACGGGGCGAGAGCTTTATTCCATCACCACCGACCAAGCCAAGAACGTGCCGAGCCGCAAGATCGACTTGTCCGACGGAAAACCTCAAAGCCTTGAACCGATCATCGTGCAACGCATTGAAGCGATCCAAGTCCGAGTTCAGTTTCAAGACGGGACGCCGGCGGCTGGCGCGACGCTGGTCTTGAAAGATCGTGAACCGGACCGCAACCCAAATCCATCTTTTACCAGACCGCCACGCTTTCGGGATCGATCCGATTTTGCGGAAGCTGATCAAAAGGGGATCGCGAGTCTGATTCCACAGGGGGCGATAACGGACGAGGGGTACGTTGAGTGCAAACTATCCACCTCCGATCGCAGTTACCATGGCAAGGCCAAGGTGTCCGATGCTGTCGATGGTATTGTGGAGATTACATTGGACTCCTCCTGGATCGTCACCGGACGAGTCTTGATCGATGAATCGCCTCTGCCAGGTGTTCGAGTCTCCATCGGACAGTCGAGACCCATTGCACCGGCGTCACCCTTCGGAGGGAGAATGCCCGGTGGTTCGACCGTCAGCAACTTTCAGTCAACCGTTACCGACGCCAATGGTATCTATCGTGTCGCCGTCGAGCCGGATGAGGAATACAGCGTCATGATCACGGCCATGCCGGATGGACGAATGGGGCCTGGACTGGGATCCCGCCCTGAGATGACTTCCAACGGTGTGCTGAAGGTCAAGGACTTTGCGTTTTCGAACGGGTCGCATGCGATTGCCGGCGTGGTGGTCGATGGCGAGGGCAAACCGATTCCCGGCGCCCGCGTCTACGTCGCTCGAACCTCAGAGGCTCGACCCGATTTTTGGCTGGGACATCAATCGGAGAGTCAAATGGAGACGGACGCCTCGGGACGCTTCCAACTCAAACGGATGCCAGCGGGTCGCTATCGGCTTCACATCAGTGGTCCTCGAATTGATGGACAGCGT
Organism: Pirellulaceae bacterium; assembly: GCA_963767665.1. Taxonomy (GTDB): domain Bacteria; phylum Planctomycetota; class Planctomycetia; order Pirellulales; family Pirellulaceae; genus Rubripirellula. Next base: position 969,318 of record CAVYFC010000004.1, on the reverse strand, counting down.
CCGTCGTCCTCGATGGTGGAAGCCAACACTGGTGAAACAGACCGCGTCATCGTCATCGACTCGCGACCCCGTCCCGCCCCGCCACGGCTTCAACCAAAACGTGTGACCGAGATTCCGAACCCTTAGACCGAACGACGATCATGTTGCGAATCTTTACAGCCGCTACGTTTTGTCTATTGGCATCCAGCCTCTTCGCTGCGGAGCTGGCCGGACGTGTGGTGGACGAAAATGGTCACCCGATCGAAGGGGCCTTGGTGGTTGTTAGCTCCTGCCGACCGCGAACGGGCCCCGCCACGATGTGCCCGTCTTGCTACCCAGACTGCGCAAGAAGGTCCGCACCGACGCCGACGGCTTCTTCAAGCTGACTGGGCTCTCGTCAAAACTACTCTTTCGTTTGGCCGTCGGCAGCAAAGAACATCAAGGAACGGTCACCGATCACCATGACCCGATGCACGCGGACCCTCAGCAATCGCCTCTCGCTAAGATCACCCTTCGGCAACTTCCCGATGACGATCAAGTACGTCGCGTTGAGGGTCGGATCGTCGACCTGTCTGGGAAACCAATCGCTGGCGCGGAAATCCGAAGCCACCTTGTCCTCCGTGGTTCCAGCTTCTCGTCGGCCAGCGATCCTGCCGTCACGCCGTTGACGGTGTCGGATGAAGGGGGACGTTTTGTGACAACGATTGACGTCAAGGTGACACGTGTCAACTGGCGAATCAATGCTGCTGGCTACGCTTCGCACGAGACCGAGTGGTCGGTCGGAAACAACGAACCACTCTCGATAGAACTGGGGCGAGGAGCCAGCATTCGCGGTCAATTGTTGTTCGATGGCAAACCGATTTCGGGAGCTCCGCTCGGGACCGTACAAGAGAATCGGATGATGGGCAACATCGTGACGCCGCAAGAGGTCAGCACGGACGAAGACGGGTTCTTTCAATTCGATTCCCTACCGCCTAATCGCGACTACACGATTTACACGCTGATGGATCAGCCGATTAAGGGAGTGCTGCCTGTCTCGTTGATTGCAGCCCCCGCGCACGGACAGCTGGTTGATCTGGGATCGATTGAAACCGAACCAGCCCAAACGCTAACGGTCACTCTGGAAACGACCGATGGGAGCCCATTGCCAGCAGGGAGCATTCTTTCTGTCGGCCGCAATCTTGCCTGGCAGACGTCTCAATTCCCCTTTGGTGGAGACGGAAACTCGTCATGCAAGCGGAGCTTGCCAGCAGTGGGAGACGAGATGGTTGAAATCAGCGCGAAAGTTCGCGGCTTCGTCGTTGATTCCACGGAGCCACCGCTTCCCACGGACCTGAATCAGCGGTATCCGCTACGAATCGCCGATGCTAATTCACTCACGGTGCGTCTCGCTCCGAAGCCCTGAAGCGATGAACGGCAACCATCGGTCAGATTTTCCACAGCGGACATCCGCGTAACTACGTAGGTCCGCATTTTCAAGGCGGACATCGGCAGCTTTGCTGCGTGCATTACGAGTCTCGGAGAGACTCGGCTACGGTAGGGGTTACGGATTCAAGTGTGGAAGTGCCAGGCTCTTTCTCTGATTCAATTCGCGAAGACGCAAATGCTGTTGGCGAACTCGATTCAATTCGCTGCCAAGTGGTTGACCCTTCCAACTCGCGTCGTTACGAACCGCAGCACGCTGAAGTCGGTCGATTTCAACCGTCAGCTGCTCGTCGTTCATTCTTTGCGAAAAGGATTCCAAGGTGGCAGCTTGCGTCGATTCGGTGGTCCGATCGAGCCATGTCATCAACGCGTTGAGAGTCGCCCAAGCATCGTTGGCGTCGCATGCCTGGCGGACTCTCGCATACAGGGCAGCCTCCCCTGCGCTCCGTCGCTGCTGACGTTTCACGTTCCACTCCAACAGCGGTTCTCGCAACAGCCAGGTCGCGAGCCCCGCCACCATGACTCCACCGATGATCCAAAGCAATGGATGGTGACCCGAGGGAGGCTCCGTTGCAGCTTGCGTCGACTCGCCACCCGGATCTGTGGTCGACTCGTCAGGAGCAATGGTAAGCGTTGCGGGCGGCAGATTCACCTGATGGAGTTCTTTCGCTTCGACATCCCACCAGGTGATCACGTATTCGGGGATGATGACCGTGCCGGGACGTTCGCACACATAGGTTACCGAATCGGTTCGTCGACCGATCAAGTCGCCACGGTCTGCCGAGTCGGTGACTTCGGGGTTGCTTGGATAGACCGCCATCCCGTCGGGTGCTGGCATGATGATCGGTGGCAGTGCCATACCGGGTACATCCGCGGCCCGCATCGAAATCTCTCGACGGATCGCGTCACCGACTTGCAACCTCAACGCACGGTCTTGATCGAGCGATGGATCCCACTTCTCCACCACCTCTAAATCGGAAGTCGAGACCAGCAGCGGCACCCCGGCGGCTCCGGGAGGCATGCGGGCCTCGAACGAGATCTCATCGGTCATCATTTGCTGCTGCTCGGGAGGCGTTCCAAACGCGGGGGCGACCGAGAAGCGAACCTGGAACGGGGGAATGGTGATGCGACCTTGGCGATGTGCATAGACGCGAAACTCATGACGCTGGATGCTCCAGGTTTCACCGTTGATTCTTTCAGTGTTGAGCACGGGACTGCCTTCGACCTTCATCACAATCACACCCGCAATCTCCGGCAAATCGAATCGCGGCGTGCCCGAAAAGAGGGTCGCCGACATCAGCTCGACATAGAACGACACCTCTTGGGCAACCCAGGCGGGCGAAGGAGTGATCAATCCCGTTCTGATCCGAGCGATGTCCTTCTCGGGATCGTCGTCCTCCTGTCCGATTGTCCACGTCGCAAGAACGACCGCGAAAAGCACCGCTAGCGAGAGACGCCTCATGGTCGACCCTCCGCCGCTGCTCGACCTGGACTCACAGCTTGGCCCGCACTCGATACTTTGCCCGCACTCGATACTTCCACCGACGACTGCCGAGCCAACTGATAGGCGAACTTTGACTTCAGAAAATCGCCGGGATTGGTTTGGACGCGCTGAAGCCAGAGCTGGCGAAGCTCTTCGTCCGACAACGATTGACCCGACGGTCCTTCCACTTCCTGGGTATTGGACGAATTCTTCGCCAGGTTATCGAAGACGATCTCATCTGCCTCCAATTGTCCGCCAGTCCCACCCGCATCGTCATCGGCCGGCTTGATCAAGTCGCGTCGGGCAAGCGCGATATCCCGATTCTGTTTCGCCTCGGTCCACTCCGGTCGAAATTGAATCGCTCGCTCGAAGCTGGCAATCGCTTCGTCATACTCACCCAGCAGCATGAGCGCATCGCCTCGATTGAAAGCCGAGTCCGCGTCATCGCGCCGAGCAAACGCGGCAGCGGCTTCCTTGAATTGACCATCACGATAAAGTGCAATGCCACGCCGAAAGGGATCCTCATAAGTTTCTGCTGCCTCAGCGAACTGCTCTTGTTGCATCAGCCGATCTCCCTGTTGGTCTTTGGTGAGCCAAATGCTTGCAGGCATTTTCGCAGCAGCCATCAGCGCGAGCACGATCACACTACCAAGCAGGAATCGAGTCAGGGTCTTGGCTCCCCGCAGGATTGTCGCGGTCTTCAATTCCATTTCACCACCCATCCTGGTCGAAAGGAAATCAATGCGGCCAGTGCAATCCAGGGCGTGATCCAGTAGCCCATGTCCATCCAGCGAGATCGACCATCTTCCTGTTGGGCGGCGACGAAGCTTGTCGTGATGTATCGCGACAGAGCGCGGACGTCCGTGTCATCCGGCGTCACAAACGTCAACGATGCGTTCAAACCTGAGGCACTCTTGCGGAATGCTTCACGATCGAGAGCGGGCGCGGGGGGACTGCCAAGTGGCAATGGCTTCGACTGGTCGCCCGCTACCGCCAGAATGTGCACCGGTGAGCCGTGAGACAAGGAACTGGAATCGACAGCTGACAAATCCAGATGATCGGTGATCAGTAGGATCGAACCGGGACGCCCGGCACCTTCCAAGATCTGCTCTGCGAGTACGATTGCCTCGGCCACGGCGTCCCCCTGCTTCGGCATGATGTCGGGTTTGAGTTCGCCCGCGAAGGTTTCAATGATCTCCGCATCCTGCGTGATTGGCATCACCAGGTGAGCGCTACCTGCATAGGCCACCAGCGCCGTGTTCATCCCCTCGCGCAGAGTGAGCAAGTCGCGAATCTTTTGAACCGATCTCTCCAACCGTGACGGCTGAATGTCCTGTGCCTCCATCGTTGGCGTGACCGCCATCGTAATTACCAGCGCAGCTTCATCGTCGGTGAAAGGTGAAGGTTCACGACGCCAAGTCGGTCCGGCCAGAGCGAGGGTGCTGAGCAACCACGTGATTGTGAGCAGATGAACCGGCCGAAAACGCCGCTGAGAATCGGGACGAACCAGTAGATGTTCAAGCAGATGTGGATCGATCACATCTTGCCATGCTGCCTGTCCGCTTTGACGACGACGAATCTGCCAAACGATCAAGGCGATGGGGATCAGAGCAAGTAGCCACGCGGGACGCAGAAAATGGAACTTCGCGATCGAGCTTGCGACGCTCGTTGATTCCACGGCACCAAGTGACAAGCAGACAAGCCCCATCGCGGCTGCCCGTGCCAATGACGAAGAATGGTTCGAGCGCCGCTGTACTTTCCAGGCACACGTGCCATGATAGGCCAATCCTATCAGTAGCATCGCGGCCAGCGGATAGAGAAACAACTCGGTCTTGGGCCGATAGGACTGCTGCTCGAGTTCGCGAGTGTCCAGCTGATCCAGTTGCTCGTAGATCTTCTCAAGTTCGTCGCGATCTTCGGCTCGAAAGAAAGAGCCCCCCGTCGTTTTGGCCATGGCCTGCAGTGTCGCTTCATCGATCTTCTCCTCACCGACCGCCCCTGGATCACCCACCGCAATCGTATGAATCATGACCCCCGCATCACGGGCGATTTCCGCCGCACGATCGGGAGGTACCTTGCTGTTGGTATCGTTTCCATCCGTCAAGACAATCAGCACACGATCCTTCATCTCACTCCGTTCGAATACCGTGAGCGCAAGCCCAACGGCGTCACCAATCACCGTCTGCGGACCGGCCATCCGCACCTGTGCCTCATCGAGAAGCGTCCGACAAAGCTCGAGATCTTCCGTGAAGGGAGCCTGCACGAACGCCGCCGAACCAAAGAAGATCAGACCGACGCGATCCCCCTGTCGCCGACTTAGAAAATCATCCAACACTTCCTTGACCGCAGTCAGACGATCGACCCGGTTGCCATTTCGATCCGTGAAGTCTTCCGTGTCCATCGATCCCGATAGATCGACCGCCAACAGCAAGTCCCGAGAAGCGACCGTCTTGGTAATTGGATCACCGACAAGTTGCGGGCGGGCGACCGCCAGCAGGGAAAGAAGCCAGGCCATCGAGAGCAACAACCACTGCATCCTGGAGCGCTGCAGGATCACCGCGCCAGTCGAAGGCTTGTTGCCGGTGATTCGTGATAGCCGATCGAGCGAGGGAAAGCGAAGCGAAGCCTGTGACTCGCGATGCACCGCAAACCGGCTTGTGAGCAAGGGTAGCGGCGCCAGCAGCAAGATCCACCCATAGGCAAAGATCATTCGTGATTCCCCGCCGCAAGATCGAGGGATGACTCGTCCACGCGATGTTGACGAATCCAGCGTTCTGCTTCGAAGAAGAGTGTCTCGAGCTGCTCGGCCGTCAGCCCCTCGCACCTCTTTGCTGAGTAGGCGAGATCCTTCAACTCTGCCGTCCATGCCGATTTGGGTTCACTCGCATCACCGAAGCGGTTCCGCCCTGGACTCGTACTCGAGGGCAACGCATTTCGCAGGAACTGCAACCACGCATGACCACTCAGATTGGCCACCAACTCGCGGGGCCAGGCCGCTAGGGCAACACGTTTCAAGAGTCGGTCAAGCGCCGCGATCGTTACCGTACGCGGAACGGATCCGCTCAACGCTTGGATCTGATGCAATTCGGCGATAGCCTGACGACGGTAACGGCGAGACCACCATCGATGAATGGCCAGGCCAAGAAGCAAAAACGCGAGCAGCACGCTCAGTGCTCCCAATAGATACCAGCCATTGGCAGGAGGCCACCATGAGACCGCGTCCGGTACGATCACATCATTCAGATTCTCAAGGCTCGCTGGGTCGCTGGCGTTGGAGACCGATCCATCCGCTATCACCTCGGAGGCCCTCCCGATTCGATGGCATGCCCGAGCAAACTTCGCACCTGCTCAGCCACCTCTTGACTGGTTTCGATGGGAAGAAACGGAACGCTCCGCACTCGTGAGATCTCTTGTAGATTCGTCAATCTCTCCACGAAATCCTGTTGAAACGAATCACGAACCTGCCGATCGGAAGTATTGATCTCAATTTGCATGTCAGCCTCTGACATCACGAGGCGCCCCGCGTCGGGAAGATTCGCCTCCATGGGATCGTAGACGAACAACGTCATCACGTCATTGTGAGCGCACATTGAACTGACAAGACGAATGGAAGTGTCGTCCGCACCGAAACCGTCGGTAATCAGACAAACGAGAAAATCGTGGGTCGCCAATCGATTCGCCCTCTGCAGGGCTTCATTGAACTGCCCGGCGTTGGCAGCCTCTCGCGGGCTAGAGTGACCGGCCGTCACGACGCCGAGCGATCGATTCTGATCTACAATGCGCCGGAGGATCTGCATCACATTCTGTTCACTTCGATGAGGGCGTACCTCGGTGATCTCGTGGTCGCCAAAAACGATGGCACCGACACGATCGCCGGCATGCAACACGCGCCAGGCGGCCAGCGCGGCGGCCTCCGCAGCAACGACCGACTTCATTGCGCGCCGGCTTCCGAAGAACATCGACATCCGTTGGTCAACCAACAGCAGCACCGGGCGATCTCGTTCCTCGGTGTAAACGCGAACATGAGGCTTCTGCAAACGCGCGGTGATTTTCCAGTCCATGTTGCGGATGTCATCACCAGGGAGATACCTTCGAATCTCCTCAAAATTCAAACCGCGCCCGCGAAGCCGTGACGCATGCCGACCGGCCAGAATGCTGTGCACCGGTTGTCGCGGCAGGAAGCTAAAGCCACGAGCCTTGTACTGCAGTCGCACCAGCTCATCGAGGCTGGCGTAAGCGCCGTCCGAATTGGCCGGTTCGCTTCGCGGTTTGACGCGTGGATGCTCCATGTCGACTGATTTTAGGTTCTACCGATTTCAGGATCTACTCGATTCAGGCAACTGCAACCTTGCTGACAATTTCTTTGATCACATCATCCGCGGTGACTCCATCCGCATTCGCTTCGTAGCTGAGCTTGATACGGTGTCGAAAGCAGTCATGAACGATCGCCCGCACATCATCAGGGGTCACGTAGTCACGCTGTCGAAGCCAAGCATGGGCGCGGGACACCTTGTCAATTGCGATACCCCCTCGTGGACTAACTCCAACGTGGATCCATCGCTTGAGATCGTCACCAAAACGACCGGGATCCCGTGTCGCGGTAACGAGTGCGACAATGTAGTTGTCAATCGACTCAGCGTTTTCGACCTGGTCGATCTCCTTTCTGGCAGCGAAAACCGCCGCCTGCGGAATCCGCTCAGCCGAATCTGAATCGTCCACGGCCTCTTTGTCCTCGGTCTCGCTGCGCACCAGACGGATGATTCTCGCTTCGTCTTCTGGAGAGGAGTATCCGACCATCACATGCATCAGAAATCGGTCCATTTGAGCTTCGGGAAGTGGATAGGTTCCTTCCTGCTCGATCGGATTTTGCGTTGCCATCACGAGAAACAACTCAGGCATTTTGTGAGTGGTACCGGCAACCGTGATCTGGCGTTCCTCCATCGCTTCGAGCAGCGCCGCCTGCACCTTGGCCGGTGCACGATTGATCTCGTCGGCGAGGACAAGATTTCCGAAGATCGGACCGGGCTGAAAGTTGAATGAGCCCGATCCCCCCTCACTGAAATAGACCTCGGTACCGGTGATATCCGATGGCAACAGATCCGGCGTGAACTGGATCCGGCTGAAGTCGGACTCAAGGTTCTTCGCCATCGTCTTGATCGCGCGTGTTTTCGCTAGCCCAGGAAGACCTTCCATCAACAGGTTGCCATTGGCGAGCAGCGCAAGGACGAGTCGCTCAACGACGTCCTCTTGGCCGATGATCGATCGTCTCATCCGCTCCTGAAGTTCAACAATCTGTCGGTGTGCAGTCATGCGTGGCATTTGATGCTGTGTTTGAATCGCCGGAACTGGACTTCCGTAAAGACATTGTCCCAAATCATAAATGATCGACACGTGCTAGCGACAGACGGGAGGTCAGGTCCGTGTCCAAAATCTGATCACGACCCACACGCTCATCCGATCATCGCGAAGTGAGGGCGATGGAGACTCGAATGCTTCGCTCTCAGATTGCACTCACAACAAGACTGAGAACAGGCCAGACTTACGTCCCGGTATGTTCGCGAAACCATTCTTGTTCTTGTACGTTGAGGCCACCCCTTGGCTTGGCGGGCACCATTTGCGATTCCCATCGGGCGATCGACTCTCGCAGACGCTGGGCAATCTCGGGATGCTCGTCGATCAAATTCTTCGTCTCTCCGATGTCGCTGGAAAGATCGTACAGCATCTCGGTTTGCCCGCCACCGAGTCGCACAAGCTTCCAGTCTCCGGCGCGAACGGCAGTCTGTCCCCAAAATCGCCAATGGAGTTCATCATGCGGATCCGACTCTCCCTCGCCGCACAAGTAGGGGATCAAGTTGACTCCGTCGAGGACGTCATCGTGAGGCCGGCCGGCGACGGCCAAAGCTGTGGCGGCGAAATCGAGTGAACTGACCGGACGCTCGTAGACGCGATCAGCAGGAAGCTTGCCAGGCCAACTCACAAGGAAGGGAACGCGAATACCGCCCTCCAAGAGAGTCCCTTTCTCTCCGTTGAGTGGATCGTTCAACGAGCCGTCCCAGGCGCCTCCCGGACGCGAGATTGGCAAATCGCGTTTCCCTTTCAACGGCGCGCCATTGTCGCTCGTGAAGAAGATCAACGTGTCTTGATCGAGCGAGTGTTCTTTGAGCTTGTCAATGATTCGGCCGACGCCGTCGTCGATCGCACTGATCATCGCTAGACCGTAACGGCGTCGCTCGGGCATCGGTCCCGGAAACCGAGCGAGGTAGTCTTCCGTCGCTTCAAGGGGAACGTGCGGCGCGTAGTAACAGAGGTGCAGATAGAAGTCAGAGTCCTTGTTCTTTTCAATGAAGGCAACCGCCGCATCACTTTGCACGTCGACGCGAAATCGTGGGTCCTCGACCGTTTGAGCAGGAGAAACCGCAACGCCATCGAGTGAGTAGTTGACGTCATATCGCTTGAGCTCACCACTGTAGAAATCGTCAAAGCCCTGGGCTTGGGGACTGAACCGTTTCGCCACGCCCGGAGGCACCAAGAATCCTCTGCCGACCTTTGCTGGTCGAACGTTGGGGAGATTGTCCTTCAACCAGGCCGCGCAAAGCGGATTCACATCGAGATGCCACTTACCGACAAAGCCCGTTCGGTAACCTGCCTCTCGCAGTCGCTCGGCGATTGTCACTTCCTCGAGCGGTAGCGGACAGAGAGCAATCTCCTCGACACCAAACCGCGCTTGATGGCGTCCGGTGATCAAGCCAGCACGGGAGGGCGAGCATTGTGGAGCCGTGATGTAACCCGATGTGCAGCGGACGCCGGAAGCAGAGAGCTGATCGATATGCGGAGTCCGAATGTCGGTCACCGACCCCTGCACACCAAGGTCGGCATAACCTTGATCATCAGTCAAGATCACGATGATGTTCGGCCGCGAATCCTTCACGGCCTCCGCCCCATTGAGCGAGCAGGGCACCGGCAACGATGCCATCAGGACCGGAACAAGCCAAGAAAATCGAAGGGAGTTTGATTGTTGAAGATTCGCCATGGCACCCGCTTTCTAGAGCTTGCTTGAGCTTGCTTGACCAAGAGGATGATGGCGGGTTTTGCACACCGCTGCAACCAAGGCAGGGGGTGAGTTCTGTCGACGATCTTTGAGCTGGGCAGGAATCGTTGCACAACCAGGCACGATCTTCGCCGCACCACCGTAGGCGAGTCTCTCCGAGACTCGTAATCAACGCAGCAAAGCTGCGTTGTTCCGCCATAGAGCATTTTCAACAATAACGTAGCCAGCTGGAAAAGGGGTCAGGCCCCAATAGCCGCAAGCGGCCCGAAGGGTGCTTCGCACTATTGGGGCCTGACCCCTTTTCCATGACCCCTTTTCCAGCAACGCACATGAAAAATGAAAACGCTCTAGAAATGCGGACCTACGGAATGGTCGCGACTAACTCGCCAGGAACATTCTCTTGGAAAAGAGAGGCACCCGAATCAACAACGTGGTTTGATCGTCCTCGGTCGGGATGTGATTTCCGGGATCGCTGTCGCGGTCGGCCTGTTGGTGGGAGATGACCTCGATCGTGACTGGCTTGGTGCCTCGAGTCAGAGCGCGAACGGTGATGGTCAGCTCGACCGTTTCGTCAATGGCCACGTTTCCGATGTTCCACAGTCCGGCAACATAAGTGCCCCGCCCCGGCCTCGATGAAATGACTTCCAAGCCGCTGGGAATGAGCACGTTGGCGCGAACTCCCGAGGCGTTTTCGGGACCGCTATTGGTGACCAGGAACTTCATCTGGAATGTGCTCCCAAGGTTTGGCTCCAAATTATCAGCCGAGGCGGATACCGAAATGTCAATCAACCTCGGTGTGACCGTCACCGTGGCAATGTCGTCCTCGGTTGGGACCTGATTGTTGGGCGAGCTGTCGGGGTCAAACTGGTCGGAGGCAATGATTTCAGCCACGTTGGTAACCGGCCCCTTCGACGTCACAACTGCTTTGATTTGCAAGGACTGGGCGGAACCATTGACGACCGTGGGAATGGTCCAGACTCCGCTCGTTGGGTCATAGCTACCACTTGTGACGGTGGATTGCACGAACTCAACACCATCGGGCAGGATATCTCGAACGACCACGTTGGTTGCATTGTTGGGACCTTTGTTCGACACGACCACCGTGAACAACATTTCTTCGTCAACATTCGGCGACATGTTGTTGACCGACTTACTCAATTCCAAATCAGCATTGGTCGGCGTGATGGACGCTTGACCGAAATCGTCTTCGTCGGGCACTCCGTTTCCTGGGGTCGAGTCGGCATCGGGTTGTCGAACGGCGGTGACCTCAGCGACGTTTGTCAAGGGCTGAGCCGTGTCCACCCTGACGTCGATCTCCAAGAGTGGTCGCGAACCGACCACAACCGTGCCGACATTCCAGATCCCTGAGGCGGGGTCGTAAACACCTTGGTTTGCAGTGATTCCCGTGATGGTCAATCCAGGTGGCAGCAGATCTGTCACCTCGACTTCGGTCGCATCCGAGGGGCCGGCATTGTCCATCAAGATTGAGAAGCGAACGGTCTCGCCGACGTCCGGGTTGGGGTTGTCGACAAGTTTGGCCAAGGCCAGATCAACCAATTCAGGAATCAAAGTGACGCTGTCTTGATCGTCTTCCTCGGGATTGTTGTTGCCGGGTGTACTGTCAGGATCGAATTGGCTTGACTCAACGATCTCGGCAGTATTGGTGCGTTCGCCAACGATGTTCACACGAGCGACGATCTCCAGCCGCTCAATCTTGCCCACCACCATCGTGGGAATGGTCCAGAGACTGGTCGTGGAGTTGTAACTCCCGACGGTGGCAGTCGATGAGACGAACGACATGCCTGGAGGAAGCTGGTCCCTAACGACGACATTCTGCGCATCATCGGGTCCGGAGTTAGCGACCTGAACCGTGAAGACGACGTTGGATCCAACCCCCGGACGATCGTCATCAATCGACTTGGAGAGCGACAGATCCGAGCTTGCGGTCATCACCGTTACCGATGCCTGATCATCCTCGTCATTGCCATTTCCATCGATGCCGTCATCGTTGCCGGGCGTGCTGTCCGAATCGAATTGATCGGCTTCCAAAACCTGGACACGGTTCTCGATCTCGCCAGGTTCATTGACGGTGGTTCGCAGGACGAGTGTTGCCGAGCTATCCGCTGCCAACGAAGAGATGGACCAGTTGCCCGTGGATGGATCGAATTGACCTACCGAGGGCGATGCACTGACGAAGGTGACTCCGGCAGGCAATTGATCTTGGACCACGATCCCTGTGGCTCGATCCGGCCCGTCGTTGCGAATTTGGATCCCGTAGTTCAGTTCCCCGCTGACACTCGGACGAAGCGGATCGGCCGCCTTGGCAATCGACAGGTCGATCACCGGTGGATCGATCGATCGCGGAATCCTGGTCATCCTCGGCGGGAACGTTGTTGCCCGGCGTCGAATCGGGATCGGCCTGGTCGACCGCGACCACCTCTGCGGTATTGGTGGTCCTGCCCGATCGAATCGACCAAGGCAACGATCTGCAGATTGGCACCCGCCCGGTTGGCAAGCTCGCTGATCGACCAGATGCCGGTTTGTGGATCGTAGCTACCGGTGCTCGGGATGGCCGAGACGAAGGAAACGCCGGCGGGCAATTGATCGCGAACACGAATGTTCGTCGCCCCGTCGGGTCCGTCGTTGCGCAGTTCAATCGTCGAACGTCACTTGTTGGCCGACATTCGGGCGATCATTGCTGGCTGTCTTTGTCAGCGACAGGTCGGAAACGAGCGTGACGACCGACGCCGAGTCCTGATCGTCCTCGGAGGGAATGCCGTTATCAGGTGTCGAATCGACATCTGGCTGATCCGCGGTGATCACTTCTGCGATGTTCTCGACGGAAAGAATTTCGTCGACGATCACCTGCAGATCCAACGAAGCGAATCCATCGGCGGAGATCGAACCGATGTTCCAAATCCCGTCGGTCGCGTTGTAGCCGCCCTGGTCGCACTGCTGGATTGAAAACTCAATCCGTCGGGGAGCAGGTCACGAACGGACACGCCGGTGGCATTCGACAGACCCCAGATTGTCGACTCGGATCGTGAACTGAATTTCGTCACCCACATTGGGACGATCATTGTCGACGGTCTTGGTTAGCTCGAGTCGATCTGCTGGCCTTCGACATTGACGCTCGTCCTGATCGTCTTCGTCGGGATTGTCGTTGCCGGGAGTCGAATCGGGATCAATCTGATCCGAAGTGCTGAACCTGCGCCGTGTTGGTGACCAGCTTCGGCGGTGGTCGAGGTCGCTACCAACGTCAAGGTCGCGGTGTCGTTGACGGCCAAGCTCCCGATGTCCCAAATGCCATTGTTGCTGATCTGTAAGTTCCGAATTCGGGCGCGGCCGAAACGAACGCGAGTCCCTGAGGCAGACGGTCCAGCACGGTCACGTTGGTGGCGGGGTCGGGGCCGGCGTTGGAGACCACGATCGTGAAGGTGACATTCTCGCCGACGTTGGGCGTGGCATCGTCGACCGTTTTGGTAAGAGATAAGTCGGCGACGGCGGGACGAAGGTGACCGAATCATCATCGTCTTCATTCGTCGAGCCGTTGCCGGGAGTGCTGTCGGAGTCGAATTGGTCCGCTGCGAAAACTTCGGCAGAGTTCGTGGTCGCTACCGTGGCGGTGACGGTGGCATCGATGAAGAGCGTGACGGTCGAGTTGGCCGGAATCGCCGCCGATGGTCCAAAGCCCCGTCGAGCGGATTGTAATTGCCGTTGCTGGTCGACGAGGAAACGAAGGTCACGCCGTCGGGAAGTTCGTCGGCGACGACGACGCCGGTCGCACTGTTTGGGTCCGTCGTTGTTCGACCGTGATGGTATAGCGAATCGTCTTGTCCCACGATCGGTCGTTCCATGTCGATCTGCTTGTCGAGCGACAGGTCATGCCACCGGAGGCGTGACCACGACCGAGTCTTGATCGTCCTCGGCTTCCACGTTGTTGCCTGGAGTGCTGTCGGGATCGAATTGATCCGAAGCGCTGACCTCGGCCGTGTTGGTTTTCGCACCGGAGTTTTCGATCGTGCCGACAATCTGCAACGTCGCCTGGCCGAAACTGGACACCGTCCCAACAGTCCAAATCCCGCTGTTGCGATCGTAAGTTCCCTGTGACGGGGCGGAACGAGACAAAGTCGATGCCGCTGGGCAGCATGTCGCGCACGGCAACGCCCGTGGCCGAATCGGGACCGGCGTTTTGCAGCGTCAGGTTGAAGGTGACGTTCTCACCCACGTTGGCGGAAGCGTTGTCGACGTCTTGGTGAGTGACAGGTCGGCGACCTGCGGCGTCATGAGATGCTGTCCTGGTCATCCTCTTCGGGATGTTGTTACCAGGCGTGCTGTCGACGTCGACCGGCATCGCGGCGATCACCTCGGCCGTGTTGATGACCGCGTCGCAGCTATCGACTCGTGCCGAATCGCCAGCTTCTGATCGACTGGCCGCTTCGATCGTGCCAATCGTCCATTGGCCAGTGGCCGAGTTGTATCCTCCCGACCGATGCGCTCGAGGAGACAAAGGTCAAACCGGTGGGCAACACATCCTCGACGACGACGCCCATCGCCGTGCTGGGACCCGCGTTGGAAACCGTGATCACGAACTCAATCGTGTCTCCGACATTCGGGCGAGTATCGTCGACGGTCTTGATCAAGCGACAGATCAATCTGCTGTGGACCGATCATGACCGAATCTTGGTCGTCTTCGTTTGGATCATTGTTGTCCGGTGTCGAATCGGCATCGGGTTGATCGGCTGCGATCACCTCGGCCGTGTTGGTGATCATCTGCGTCGACGTCGGGGTGACGGTGATCGTCAGGATCGCGTTGCCGGCAGCCGGAATCGAGCCGACGTTCCAGATACCAATCGCCTGCGTTGTACGTGCCACTGACCGTCGATGAGCAAACGAACGGCAGGCCACTCGGGATCAAATCACGGACACGCACGCCGGTCGCATCATTCGGCCCCGCATTCGAGACGGTGATCGTGAAGGTGATGTCCTCGCCCACATCGGGCGTGGCGTTGTCGACGGTCTTGGTCAGCGAGAGATCGATCTGCGGAGCTTCGATCGTGACCGAATCCTGATCATCTTCGTCGGGGTTGTTGTTGCCTGGCGTGCTGTCGATGTCAGGTTGGTCGGCGGCACTGACCTGAGCGATGTTGGTCTTGTTGCCGGCGACGTCCACGCGACCGACGATCGAAAGGGTCGGGCTCCGCGCCGGCCGTGACGGTACCGACGGTCCAAAGCCCGTTCTGCGCGCTGTAACTACCTTGGCTCGCTGATCGAACTGACGAAACTGATGCCGGAGGGAAGCAGGTCCTGGACGACCACGCCCGTCGCATCGCTTGGTCCTGCATTGGCAAGGTTCAACGTGAAGGTCACGTTCTGTCCAACCACGACGGTCGTGGGAACGGCCCCCTTGGTGAGCGACAGATCAATCTGCGGCGCCGCGATGGTGACCGAGACCTGATCATCCTCTTCGGGATTGTTGTTGCCTGGCGTGCTATCCACGTCGGGCTGGTCGGCGGTGGCAACTTCCGCCATGTTCGTCTTGTCTGCCCGCAACGTCGACTCGGCCTACCAGAGTCAAACGTGGCGAGACTCCCGTGGCGACGCTCCCCACCGTCCAGATGCCCGTTCCAGCGTCGTAGTTGCCTTGAGTGGCCGTCGAGCTGACGAAGCTGATGCCAGCAGGAATCTGATCTCGAACCGTGACTCCGGTCGCCGTGCTCGGTCCCGCGTTCGCCAAATTGATGGTGAAGGTCACGTTCTGTCCGACGACCACCGTTGTCGGAGAGGCCGCCTTGGTGAGCGACAGGTCGATCTGTGGTGCCTCGATCGTGACCGAATCTTGATCGTCTTCGGTCGGAACGTTGTTGCCGGGCGTGCTATCGACATCCGGCTGGTCGGCCGCCGAAACCTGTGCGGTGTTCGTTTTCGGACCTGCCACATCGACACGTCCGACCAACGTCAACGTTGGACGAGGCTCCCGAGGCCACCGAGCCCAACGTTCCAAAGCGAAGTCTGCGAGTTGTAGTTTCCCTGGCTGGCCGACGAATTGACGAATGAAATTCCGGCGGGCAGTTGGTCCTGGACCACCACGCCCGGTCGCGGTGCTTGGGCCCGCGTTGGACAAGCGTCAGCGTGAACGTCACGTTGCTGCCGACGACCACGGTGGAGGGAACGGCCGTCTTGGTCAACGACAGTCGATCGACTCGGTGACAAATTCGACCGCGCCTGATCGTCTTCCTCGGGGTTGTTGTTGCCCGGCGTGCTGTCAGGATCGAATTGGTCCGAAGCGCTGACCTGTGCCGAGTTCGTGCGGGTGCCGGCCGAATCAATGCGTCCAACTAACGACAGCGTGGCAGCTTGATCCACTGGCAACGGAACCGACCGTCCAGATTCCGGTCGTGTTGCTATAGGTGCCTTGCGACGGCGTCGACGGAAACGAACGTAACTCCCTGCGGGCAATTGATCGAGAACCGCAACGTTGGTGGCTGTATCGGGACCATCGTTGTTGAGCGTGATCGTGAAGGTCACGTTTTCGCCGATGTTCGGCGTTGCGTTGTTGATCCCCTTGGTGAGCCGCAAATCGGCCGATGCAAAATTGACGAAGTCTTGAGATGAAGATCGGTCTCACCGACGGTCCCCACAAGCTCCGCCGATCCATTGACATTTGCCGAACCGGTGATCTCTAGTTCGATTGCCCCAATGTTGTTCAGATCCGCGCCGCCCCCGGACGTGGGTGTGAAATCGGCGAATGGAAGAAACTCGGCAAAGAACGGAACCGTTCCTCCCGTCTGGGGAATCGGAACGTCGCCGTGCTGTACCGATTGGCAGTGTCCGGCGTTGCCATCGTCGCTGTAAAGGCGAACCACGGCGTTGCCACCAGGCAAGTCGGCACCAATTTGCAATTGCAGAGCCCAGCGCCGCACCATCGCTGGTCAAGTCGACGTTGCCCAGACCGCTATCGTCAACCGTCGTGGCATCACCGTCGGGACCATCCCAGGTCACACGCCGGTCACCATTGCCAGTGGCGACCGAATCAAAAATCAACAAGTTGGGTAGCAGGGATCATCAACGCTCAAATTGACCGCGCCGTTGACGCTCGTCTTGTTGACGTACAGGTCGCGTTCTCCACCAATCGCCTCGGGGCCGGAACCGACGAAGTGACAGGCACGCCGTCGTTGGTGCTGTCACTGACCGACTTGTTGCGTCGTGTCGAAGTCATCGATGACCAACACGATCTGGCCTTCGACCGCCGTCGTATCGATGTGATCAGCGGCGAGACCGATTCGCTGGAGGGTGACTGCCATCTACGGTCTGAGCATCCTGCAACGACAAAGTAGTTGCCGGCGGTCAGTCGCGAAAAGGCGTAACTTCCGTCGGAGCCAGTCGTGGTGTCTTTGCACGAGCGAGTCGGACGACTGCGATGAATGCTACCATTGCCGTTGTCGAGATAGAGCGCCAGCGTCGTGCCCGCTACCTCTTCGCCAGGATCGTAACCGTTGCCGGCGAAATCGTTGAAAACAAGACCAGAGATCGAAGCCAAGTCGGTGGCCACCAGCAGTCGCCGGCCCTCGAGTGCCTCCATCAAAAGCCGCCGTCGTGTCCCCGTCGACTCACCACATTCTGCTTCCTAAGCATGGCCCATCCTGCTCGTCACGGGTCGAATCAGTGTTCTCAGAAGCAAGTTGTGTGACACAGTTGGAGCGTCAAAACAAGTGGCCTAGGCGGCGTGGAGCAGTTGAGCAAGAAATGCGGATTACCGCAAACCTGGAGCATTGGGCATGCTGCGGCCACAAAAGACCCCCCACACGGGCCATCCGCCAAGATTTGCGAGCAATGGGCAGTCACGCACTCACCGCACTGAGCCACTCAGCCACTCACCGGCAGCGCAGGCACGCGACTGGCAGTGCAGCGCAGTGACCCACTGCGACGGCAGTGGCGACCCACTCACCCACTCGACCCACTCACCCACTCAGCGGCCACTCACGCACTCACGGCCACACGGATTGCTGTGGAGCATTGCGGCCTCGCCTTCTAAATTGGCCTCTCTCGCCGATCGAATGACGCTTTTCGGACACCTTCATGGACCCCCAACTGCTGACCGAGCTCTCTGGCCTCTTGGTTTTGATCCACTGGGCAATCGTGCTCTACGCTGGGTTTGCGTGTGATCATGAACCGTCCGGCGACAGGGGTGGCGCTCGCTTGGCTGCTGTTGATCGCGGCGGTTCCTCTGGGGGGTGCGATTCTTTATTTGATGATTGGTGAGCGTCGCATTGGCCGCAATCGAACGGAAGGTCTGCGGCGTCTGCGGGCTGACTTTCGAGAGATTTCCGATGAGGTCATCAACGAGGGATTCACTGCTGTCGATTGGTCAAAGCACTCGCCATCGGTGATCGGTATGAACGAACTGGGGCGAAGGATCCTGCACAGCCCGACCGTCTGCGGCAGCGACCTGCAAATGTTTTCCGACACACAGGCAAGTGCTGGCGGCGATTGCCCGAGATGTGGACTCGGCGACCAAGAGTGTCTTGATGGAATTCTATATCTGGCATGATGGGGGATCTGCCGATGACGTTTTGGAAGCGGTCATTCGAGCCGCCAAGCGAGGCGTCAAGTGTTGCCTGCTGATCGATGCGCTGGGAGCCCGGCCATGGTGGAAAGGTCAATCAACCGACGCGGCTTCGCGAGGCAGGTGTCGAGCTTCGTGAAGCCTTGCCGGTAGGGCTTTTTCGATCCTTGTTTGGCCGCGCCGACCTGCGACTGCATCGAAAGATCGTCGTGGTCGATGGCGAGATTGCCTGGACTGGCAGCATGAACATGGTCGACCCACGATTCTTCAAGCAAGAATCGGGCGTTGGCCAATGGGTCGACGCGATGGTCCGAGCACGCGGCAACGTCGTGCTACCGCTGGCCGCCACCTTGATCGGAGATTGGATTCTCGAAACGCCGCAGCCGCTCGGGCAACTGATCTCCGACGCCCAGCTGGAACTCGTTGAACTCACACGGGTCGGCGGAGGTGCAGGTGATTCCATCGGGACCGGGAGAATCGGGCGACTGTTTGCTGCTGATGATCCTGGCCCTGATCAACTCCGCACACCGCGAGTTGGTGATGACCACCCCCTATCTTGTACCAGACGATTCATTGCTCCGAGCGATCCGAGGCGCCGCCGCTCGCGGAGTGGAGCGTGAACTCATCGTCCCCGAAAAAGTTGATTCGTTCATGACCCGCTATGCAAGCCGTTCCTATTATGATGAACTGATCGACGCAGGAGTGGAGATCTACATGTATCGGGCTGGGCTGTTGCACACCAAGTCGATCATGGCCGACGGAGAAATTTCGATGTTCGGAACGGTCAATTTGGACATGCGAAGTTTTTGGTTGAACTACGAAGTCGCCCTCTTCGTATACGATCCGCTCTTCGCCGCCGAGCTTCGACGTCTCCAACAATCCTACATCGATCAATCCGATCTCGTCGATCCAGAATTTGGAGTCAACGATCATTCAAGAATCGATTGCTAGAGAATACATTACGCCTGGTCAGCCCACTGCTATGAAAGGGATCGCCGCCGCCGGGTCGATCCGATCTTTTGGAGAGTGACAGTGAATCGAATCAACATGTTGAACGCTGCGATTTCCGCGTCCGTTCTTGCCTTTGGACTTGGAGCGTATCTTTTGGAGGCAGCGGAGAGGAGTGATCTTCGAGAGCAGTTTCGCCGCTACGACTCCGATGGCAGTGGAGAGGTGACGGCGACGGAACTGACCGACCCAAAAGTCTTTGCGTTGCTGGATCGCGACGGCAACGGCGCGATCACGCTGGACGAAGTGAGCCATGCGGTCGAGGCAGGACGGCTGCGTGGCGTGCGCCTACCGGATCCGGTTCCCCCAGCGAAACAGTCCGCGTATGAGCCTGTTGCAGCCACTGGAAAATCTACACCCCAGGAAAGCGACGCCATGGAAGCGATTCGACAAGGGCCCAAACCAATCAAGGCCAGCCAACATGGGGTGGGCCGACGGATCGCAGATCTTCACTTCACCGATATCGATGGCGGTCGTCACACGCTGAGTGAGTTCAACGATTGCAAAGTGCTGGTGATCGCCATGACGGGAATCGGGTGTCCCTTGTGCCAGAAATACTGCGCCGACCTTAGCGGCCATCGAAGATCGCTATCGGGATCAAGGCGTGACCTTCCTTTTCCTCAATCCCAATGAATCCGAAAGCTTGGAGCGGCTGCGAGAAACCATCAAGACTCAGGGCTTCGACGGTCCGTACGTGCGCGACATCGACGAGTCCCTCACGCGCTCACTCGATGTGCAGACCACGACCGAAGTCTTCGTACTCGATTCCGCGAGAACCTTGTGCTACCGCGGTGCGGTCGACGATCAGTATGGTTTCGGGTACTCGTTGGAGACTCCCCGCCAGAACCATTTGATCGATGCCTTGGATCGGGTGATCGCTGGTGGACGACCGGCGATCGCAGCCACAACGTCACCTGGATGCGAGATGTTCTACAGCCATGAGAAATCGCAACCAGATCAGGACGTCTCGCTGACGTATCACAATCGAGTTTCGCGGATACTGCTGGACAATTGCGTGGGCTGCCATCGCGAGGGTGGATCAGCTCCCTTCGCACTGCAAAGCTACGACAGCGTTCGAGATTACGCAGAGATGATTGGCAGTGTGGTTCGTCGCGGCATCATGCCACCTTGGTTTGCCGCGCCTCCCATAGCCAAGGAGAACGAGATGCAGCCTTCCACATCGCTAGCGATTCACTGGGCCAATGACCGATCGCTCGCGGAAGCCGATCGCAAGGACCTGTTGGCATGGATCGAAAACGGCGTGCCGGAGGGGAATCCTACCGATGCGCCCCTGCCGCGACGTTTCCCTGAGCAATGGGAGATCGGCCAACCCGACCTTGTGTTGCAGATTCCCAAACCGCTGGCCGTCCAAGCAAATGGTCGCATGCCGTACCAGCACGCCCGGGTTGAAACGCGATTGAGTGAGGACCGCTGGGTCCAGGCGGTCGAGATTCGACCATCCGCTCCATCGGTCGTGCATCATGTCTTGGTCTTCATCCAGGATCGAAACGCGGGCGGGAATGATCGCGACATCGACGAGGAGGCTGGATTTTTTGCCGCCTACGTTCCGGGTAATACGTTCCAAATCTACCCCGAAGGATTCGCAAAGAAGCTGCCTGCTGGATCACGGCTGGTTTTTCAATTGCACTACACACCCAACGGATCGGCAACCAGCGATCAGACGCAGATTGGCATCCTGTTTTCGGAGAAGGCTCCAAAACACAGCATTCGTAACGCGGGTGTTGCCAATCATCGGATCGCGATCCCACCGGGGGCCAGCAATCATCGCGAAACCGCTTCATTGGTCGTCCCCGAAGATGTTCGACTGCTGTCGTTCATGCCCCACATGCATTTGCGCGGCAAAGCCTTCCGCTACGAGGTCATCCTACCCGACGGCCGACGCGAACAATTATTGGATGTGCCGCGTTACGATTTCAACTGGCAACTTGAGTACCGACTGTCCGAGCCACTGGACATCCCGCAGGGAAGCCGCATCGAAGTCGCTGGCTGGTACGACAACAGCGATCAGAATCCAGCCAATCCTGATCCGAGCGTCACCGTTCGCTGGGGTCCACAAACGGAAGACGAAATGATGCTCGGCTACGTTGAATACGTGCTCCGCAATGAGAATCTGAATACGACGGATGAAGCGTCAGCCCAAGGCGAGGGCGAAAATCGAGACGCCAAGGAACAAGCCTTCCGTCGCGCCGACACCAATGGCGATGGCCAAGTCACGCGATTGGAGTTTCCACATCGAAGGATCTTTGAACGATTCGATGCCGATGGAAACGGTGTGGTGACCCTGGAAGAAATGAGGTCAGCTGACTGAGTTGGTACTCGTGTCACGCTCGTGGCGGGCTGTCGTGGGGGGCCTGCTTCCCCTTTCGCGTCGTTTGGACTTGGCTGAGGCCGCACCAGAGACCCGAGCCGCCTCTTCTGGATCGTGGGTCTCTTCGAGCAGTCTCAAGGACGACTCGATACGGCGTCGAAAGGCTTCCACCGACTCGTTTTCCTGCTGTCGAAGTGGCTCAGCAAAATAGGCGTGGATGCGGCAAAACGGCTGCGGAATCTGGAGCCGATCCCAGGTGCCTCGAAGAATCCAGCGACGTGTCGGTATGGCGACCACATTGAGCACGGCGGCTCCCGATTCCTTCGACAGCACGGCGATTCCCTTGCGAACCTGGCCTCGGGGTCCTCGCGGGCCATCCACCGCCAAGATAGCGGGTGAACCAGTCTTCACATGTGCGATCAATCCATTGAGCGCCGTTCGCCCACCTTTGTCATTGTCTTGCCTACGATTGGAGCCTCGGACCGCCTTGATGCGCAGCAACCAGAATCCTGGCATCAACAATTGGCCGTCACCTGACTGAGACACCATGGCCGCCGTACCCGATTCTCGCTTGATGGCCGCCGACAACTGGTGCGCGTGCAGAATCGAGAAAGCATACAGCTCCGAATTCGCTTTCAACCGTTGACGTGGATCGTTGTGGACCGTAACGCGGCAGGTGATGCGTAGCAACAACATTGCCAGCCCTAGCAACCAAGATTGCACCAGGAGAGTCAGCCGCATGTTCGTTTCCGCGTTCGCACGAATGAGTACTTGGCTCGATGCGGAGCCAGGACACTGGGTGGACTAAAAAAAGGAGTGGCCACACTCACAAGCTTTTTGCCGTACATGCAAAGTGGCTTTGCACTTGGGGCACTGCTTCTTGTTCCAAGACGAGGGCCCCGGCTCACTGAGCTCGCCCTTTCGCGCGGCACCCATTTCTTCGATCCGCGCGGCATCGGCTTGAACCGTCGCACATTGTGGATGAATTCCCTCGCGGGAGTAAGACTGCTTTTTGCAGACGGGGCAGGTTTTGCCCTTGCTCTCACTGAGAATGGGTGCTGGCTTTTTATCGCTCATGGGAGCTCCGATAAGAGAGTTGGTTCGATCCGAATCTTCGTCAATTTGAGATGCACATTGCTGCTAGCCATTTGGGGGGACCCAGACGGCGGAGACCCAGAAGCTGGAGACTCAGATGCTGGGGACCCAGACAGGCCCTTCCACCAGGCGTTCCCAGCCCGAGGCGGATTCACGATTCACCACCGATGTCGAGGGTGAAAGCTCGCTGAAGCAATCGTGTCTCGTGGCCACGAATTGCCAGCAGGGATCTCACCCAAATATCGATATCGCCACTGTCCTTCGTTTCGATCGTTGCCGAAGGGGGTTCGTGAGCAATGTGATCGTGCAACTCCTGTAGCGCCGAGAAGCACCAGATGTTCGCCCCTTCCAGAGCTTCGATCTGCCGGTGCCAGCCAGGACGAAGCCGCTGCACCTCCGTCAGGTAGCCACCTTGAGACGCCAGTTCGAGATGGCGAGGTAAATTGATTAGCAGTCGATCCAGGATCGTCAGCAGCGACTGACGCGTGCTCGCCGTGGAAGGCTGGCCGAGCAAACACTGAAGGTCGTCCAGCAGCTCCGACTCGAGGCACTGACAAGCATTCAACAAATTTCTGTCAGCTCGCTCTTGATCAATCATGGTTAGGTGCCTTCGGTTCGTTTCGATCGACTCGCTGTTGCATTCGAACAAGCTTCCGAGTGGCCTCGGTCTTGATGGAGGTGGGCGCGTTGGGCATCGCAAGCACCTCTTTCAGATCCTTGGCCCCTTTGGAAAATTCCTCGATCGAGACATAGGCCAGAGTGCGGTTGTACAGAGCCATGGCCTTCACATCCGCAGGCACCTGGGACATTCCGATCGCCGATGTGTAATCGACGATCGCAGCCTGATGTTGATGTCGCTTCGCCTTGGCGACACCACGTTTGTAGACAGCCAGAGGCATCTTGCGAGTGGAGAAGCGCCCAACGACCCAGTGGTAGAGATTCATATCGATCGGCCTTTCCTCGTCAGATGAAAAGACCGGACGTCCTTTCAATCACTCACTGCCGGAATCGGCGTCTGGCCCACAGCAGCCTTTGGACGAACTCGAGAAGCGACCTGTGTAAACGGGGCGGGACCAACTTTGATTCACAGGCTTTCAAAGTTGTCGCGAGGCTTTTCCCACCCGCAGTCGCTCCTGTTGAGCAACTTGATTCTATCGACGTCCCCGCGGACCCCTGCGATGCCGCGTCAAGTTGGCAAAGCAGACTCCGATGGACTTGGCGTCAGCGATGACGATCAGTCGATGACCTGAACATTTTCAGCTCGAGGCCCCTTGGGTCCCTTGCCAACGTTGTAGCTGACCCGCTGACCTTCGCGGAGTTGTTCAAAGCTCACACCTTCGACAGCGGAGCTATGAAAAAACATGTCCTTGCTCGATCCATCGCTGATGAAACCAAACCCCTTGTCGGTGATTCGTTTGATAGTACCTTCCATTCTTTCTCTCCAAAAACTTCAAATAGCAAAACTTGCAGTCGAGGCCGCGTGAAACGTTCGCGCGATTCCCGGCTTGCGTGTAGGAACAGTTGTCTTCAATCGTAGCCGTGCCAACCAACGTCAGGTTGTTTCGCGATCGGCGGATGTATCGGATTGCAGTGCGGTGTCGGATTGCAGTGCGGTGTCGGTATTGTTGTCGGAATCATTCTCATCGGGTGCGACCTCGGCAGACTCCGCAGGGCCAGCCTCGGCCGTCAGTTTGCGTTGATCGCGGCGCTCTCGCTTCATCACGGCTTTTTCGCGTTTTTCCATTTCGCGACGACGCTTGGCAATGGTGTTTTGATTCTTTGCGATGATGATTCCTTCGAAAATTACGGACGATCTACCGACGTGGCAACAGGTGAAGCGGACATGTGTCCGCGCCCTGGACTCAAGGTCGGCGCAGGCTAACAACCGGTGCAGCGCAAACCATGACGGGTAGAACTCTGGACGAACAAGAAACCGCAGAATTCAATGCGTCTTGCTAAAACGCAGTGCGGCGTTCCAGAGCGATCAACGTGATCGATGGGTAGCAGCAAACTGAGGCGAAGATGCCTCCTCAGATAGGTCGGAACGGGAGAAAATCGTCGAGACAATCCCCATCCCTTCAGCTGGACAACGCCTTCAAGTCGCGTCGCTCGTTTCTTTCCAGCCAAACGAGTGCGGCGTATCTGAGCAACACCGCTACCGTTAGAGGCTAGGGCATATCACCAAAGATTGCCATCCCATAACTGGGAATCGAAGAGATTTGCCCACGAATTTCCTCGCGCCGATCGAGGGCATCGCCAAGTTCTTAGTCGTTGGTGCGCAACAAGTTACTTCACGCTCTCTCCGCGAAAGTCGGAGGCGGTCGCGGCCGGAGAGGGTTTCTTGCCAGCGGTTGAGCTGCAACCTCAGTGAACCCGATTGGCCGTTTCCTCGCCGAGTCCGACTCTCCCAATGACGGATTGAAGTCATTGTCTTCACCCCTTCGCCAATTTGCCAAACGGCGACGTTGAAACCCCACAACCTCTCAGCCTCACATGGTGAAAACTGGACTTTGCGGCCTGTTGACATGACTCAGCCGGCCGGCGTGAAACTGGATTCCATGGTGAAAAGGATGCTCCAAGCGGTGGTAATCTTTGCGGATGCTGCTGAATGCAACCGTCCTGAGCGAACTGAGTGTTGTAGTGCGTGCATTTCGTGCACGGATCGTAACGGCGACTGGCCGATGCTCGTAAAGTCCAACTCCTTCAGGCAGCGCTCATGATCCGTTTCAACACCATTCTGCTCGTTAGCGGTTATCGACTGCCCGCAGCCCTGGCGTTGTTGGCGGCCATCTTCCTGGCCTTGGATGCGAGTGCCGCTGACATACCCGTGACAACGACTGCCGACTCCGGCGCGGGATCGTTACGCCAGGCGCTGACCACGGCGGTATCTGGCGATCGGGTTGTCTTCAACATTCCAAGTGCGTCAACAATTGTCTTGCTGAGTGACCTGCCCACGGTCACCACCGACATCACATTTGCCAACCAGAATGCCACCGTCACGATCGATCGAAATGGGTTCGCCCCCTTGAGTTTCACTGGCACCCAAGCGAGTCCGATCGTTCTGGTCGTCACTGACTCGGTCGGCCTGCCAACCGACGTGGACATCACCGCATCAGCGGCGACCACCGTCTTTGGCGCAGGTGCCGTTACGGGCAACTTACAAGTCGAGGGCGTTCTGGCTCCGGGCGCCACCGCCGGAAGCGTGGGGACCCTCGACATCACGGGTGACCTCGACATCACTTCGGCCGAACTTCAGGTCGACTTATCCGGCGGCAGCGCACCCTCGTCTGACCTGGTGATCGTCAGTGGGACTGCCACGGTCACCGACGCAACGCTCGCACCCAACTTCATCGGGAATCAATTTGAAATCGGCCAGCAGTTTCTTGTCCTCGACTCTGCCAACCCAATTGGCGGCGCCTTCATCAACCAGGCCGACGCGTTCCAACTTCCCAACAACCCCTTTCTCGAAGCCGTTCAAGACACGTCTCTGGGACTGGATGACTTCGGGTTTGTGATCATCGACAATGACAACTCATTCAGCTCGGTCGTATCGGGTTGCAACCAAACCTCCGCTGCCGGATTGCTCGACGAGCTGCGAACAAGTGGCTCGACACCGGCGTCCGTCGTCGCCCTGCGCAATGGCTCGACTGATGACGTCCTGCTAGCCGTCAATCAACTCTCTGGTTCGATTTACCCGTCACTGATCGGTGCTCAGATCACTCAAACGCAAATGGGAGTCGAATCCGCTCGCGACATGCTCGTACGGCAGATGGTCTGCTGCCGAGTCGGTCTGATTCCCTGGATACGCGGATACGGGATCAGCGGGGAAGTCGGCGCGGACGATTGCCAAACCTTGGGATACCGACATCAACTTGGCGGCATCGAACTGGGCTGCGGACTTGCCAGCGCCTACGGCTTCAATGCGCAGGTATTCTCACACCTGTCGTTCGGGAATTTGGATACTCGAGGCGTCGATCAGAACGCAGACATCGATTCCTATCAACTTGGCGGCTCGCTCGCCTATGCATTTGACGACCTCTATGTGCTCGCCTCCGGTGGCGCCGGAATCCAGAACTATGACGTCCAGCGCTCGCTGTCTGCCTTCGAGGGTTCGAGCTTTGCACAAAGCTCCTTTGATGGCTCCACCCGATTCGGGTACCTGGAAATTGGCTACGCCGAACCGTTCTCGCCCTACATGGGGATGCACTACACACGAGCTGAATTGGATCCCATCACCGAGACAGGTGACGCCGAGTTTGCTCTATCCAACGGGGGTGGTGCGGGCGATTCGCTTCGCGGCCTGCTCGGCGTCGGATGCTTCAAGACGGCATGCACTGGCTTGGGCATTGCCACGACGCGACTGCGATTCGGTTGGTTGCATGAGTACCTGAATGAATCGGAAACCTTTGTGTCTCTGACGCCAGTCGGCAGCACGCCCACCGGTCCAATCGTCGACCAAGGCGTATCAGCTGGACGAGACTGGGGCTTCGCTCGTGTTCAGCTGGACATCGGAGAGTATGCCGGCGGCTACGTCACGTTCGCATACGAAGGCCAGTACAACAGCAACTCGTCCTTCAATTGGTTCCTGGCAGGCTGGACCTACTAATTGAATCGGACACTGGCCTGCCAACTCACCCCCGTACGATGGACTTCCAAGTCCGTCGCCAAGCCCACCCCCGTACGATGGACTTCCAAGTCCGTCGCCAAGCCCATCCCCGTACGATGGACTTCCAAGTCCGTCGCCAAGCCCACCCCCGTACGATGGACTTCCAAGTCCGTCGCCAAGCCGCGCCGACAAGTCCACTCCCTGAGGTGGGATCTGACGGGCTTGGAAGCCCATCGTACGAATCTTGAATCAGCCCGGACCTTCGATTCGCAAAGGACTCCAGGACGCACTCAGCGCGAGGCAAGACTGCCGGCCGGACGCTGGTTCTCATGGATTTCGCGGTCCAAATCGACCAGTCGAGACTGCAATCGCTTGACCACTTGTGGATTCTCTGATGCGACATCCGCGCTCTCCCCCACATCGCTTTCGAGATCGTAGAGCCAGGGTCCGGGCCCCTTGAAGCTCGACTTTGGTCCGCCCGGATGTTGCACGATCAGCTTCCAGTTTCCTTGGCGAATCGCGACCGCTTTGCCGGCTCCGTTGTAATAGACATGCGTGTCGCGTTTTGTCGTCGCGCCTTCGTCGGTCATCAAAGGCAACATGTCCTTTCCGTCGATCGGGCGACTCGGGTCCAACGTTGTACCGACCAGCGTGGCGAAGGTTGGTAACATGTCGATGGTTCCGCAGATCTGATCACACGTCGTCCCCGCGGGGACATGACCGGGCCAGCGCACGATCGTGGGCTCACGCACACCCCCTTCCAAACAGGTCCCTTTGTTCCCGCGAAACGGAGGTGCCTCACGTCGGGCCGGACCGTTGTCGGACGTGAAGATCACGATCGTCTGATCAGAAAGCTTCAGATCGTCGAGTGTGTCAAGGATCTGGCCGACGGACCAATCGATCTCCTCGATGGTATCCCCGATCAATCCCATCTGACTCTTGTCTTTGAAGTCGGCAGATGCAGCCAGCGGGAAGTGAACCATCGTGTGTGGCAAATAGACGAAGAACGGCTGGTCCTTTTTCTCGCGGATGAACTTGATGGCTTCCTCGGTGTAGCGTCGCGTGAGCTGAGATTGGTCGGGTTCCGTCTCGATCGTCGTTTCTCCTCGAATCACCGGCAGCGGCGGCATGACTCCGGACTTACCTTTGCGACCGGCAACCATGTCGTTGCTGTACGGCAAGCCAAAGTACCGATCAAAGCCCTGACGCGTGGGCAGGAATTCGGGGGCATCACCCAGGTGCCACTTGCCTACACAAGCCGTCGCATAGCCCTGTGGTTTGACAATCTCTGCAAGGGTCGTTTCATCAGGATTCAATCCGTATTGGCTTCCGGGAAAGTAGACGCCGGGCATGGAAACGCGCGGGTTGTAACAGCCCGTCATCAGATTGGTGCGCGACATCGTACAGACTGGTGCCGCGTAAAAATTGGTAAAGCGACGCCCCTCTTCTGCAAGGCGTGTCAGGTTGGGCGTGCGAACCAGAGTATTGCCAAAGGGTTCGATGTCGGCATAACCCATGTCATCAATGAAGATCAGAACGATGTTTGGCTTGGTGTCCTGCGCGAACGCTTCACCTCCGCAGCACAGCAACAAGGCGAACATCACCAACGCAATCGGCCAACTCGACAGGCCAAGACCTGGTCGCTGGCAAATGCTGGCCGAAGTCAACCGAGTTGGCTCAAACGCAAACCTCTTGTCATCCGTATTCACACGATCAATCATCCGATGCACCTGTCTCATTCGCGGAGGGATCCGTTCGTCGTCTTGAGAACTGCTGTGTAAGTGATTCAGAACGCCCACTGGTGCAATAACTTGCCATCGCCGGTCGTCAGCTTCGCATCACTGATTTCCATCTGCCCCGCGGCGGTTGACGGATCAATGCGAATCGCGGTGACCGGCTGATCGACCGACCAATCGAGCATGTACTGATGTTTCTTTCCATCGTGCACCACTTCAAACGGCATGCTTCGATCACGATGAAATGCTGGGCGAACGCCCTTCTCCTGCCAGAATAGCTGCCCGGTTCCCTTCGAGCTTGACGCCATCGTGAAGGTCAAGAC
This sequence comes from Pirellulaceae bacterium, assembly GCA_963767665.1. Lineage (GTDB taxonomy): Bacteria > Planctomycetota > Planctomycetia > Pirellulales > Pirellulaceae > Rubripirellula. The sequence continues at coordinate 939,720 of CAVYFC010000004.1, read as the reverse complement.
GAGCGAATCACCAGGCACAGCCTCCGGCAAGACGTAACTCAGATGGGGATCACCCCCCTGACTTGAAATCACCAATTGGTCAGCATGGAGCGAGAGCTCGCAAGTGCCTCCTGCCTGCCAACCGGCGACCGGAGGGCCCGCACGAGTCGCCTGCGGCTTGGGTGCATTGCGACTCCCTTTGAGCGTCCCGCGTCCCTCCAGTTCGGGACGATACTTGGCGGGATCAAAGTTGGGGTTGGCCAAAGGAAGCACGGCGTTCGTATCGATGAGAAACTGTTCAATCTTCGCGTCGAGCGATTTCACCTTCTCCGGCATCGAGGTTGCGAGATCATTTTGCTCTCCGATGTCTTCCGTAACGTTGAAGAGTTTGTAGCGGTGTTGACCATTGTCGCCACCATGAAAGATGCGAATCAATTTCCAGTCGCCTGAATGGACACTGACCGACGGAGGCAACCAATCGGGAACCCCAGGAGCGTGCGGAAAGTACGTGAAAATCGCATCTCGTTCGAGCGAGTCGCCATGCAAGGCCCGCACGATGCTGATTCCGTCAAAGACTTGGCCGGGCCGCGCCTCGATGTCCAACAATTCCAACAGGGTCGGATAGTAGTCGCAGCTCTGAATGACTTCATGACTATGTGAGCCGGGTCGAACCTTGCCGGGATAGACCACAATCGCAGGTTCGCGGACTCCCCCTTCGTACATCGTAGCCTTGCCACCGCGAAGCGGCGCATTGCTTGTCGCCGAGGTACCATCGACTTCATTGTACATATTGCCACCGTTGTCCGACGCGAACACGATGATCGTGTTCTCAGCGATTCCCAATCGATCGAGAGTGTCGAGCAGTGTGCCGACTGCATCATCCATGCTTTCCACCATCGCTGCGTAGGTGGGGCTGCGTTGCGGATCACTCGGATCAACGATCTTTTTGTATTTGGCAATCAAATCCTGCTTGGCATCGAAAGGGGCATGAACACTGAACATCCAGTAGTTCAGCAAGAACGGCTCGCGTTGATTCTTTTCCATGAACGCAACCGCTTCCTGGGCCATCCGATCTTCGATGTGCTGGTCTGGAACGTCGGGATCGTGATCAAAATCTTTGAACTTCCACGGCGCCACGTAACTACCGGCCGGTCCAGGACCAGGGTGATGGGGCACATCCACATCAAAACCGTGCTCCAGCGGCGAATAGGGCTCGGCCCCAAGGTGCCATTTCCCAAAGTGACCGGTCGCATAACCGTGGTCCTTGAACATCTCGCCGAGCGTGTAGTAGTCGGTAGAGAGACGGGAGACGGAAGTGGGTATCGTTGCTTTCTGATTTGGCGAACCGCTAGCGGTGGAGGTTGCCTTGAGCGTGACGACCGGTAGATGGCAGTTCGGCGACGTGATCCCAACCCGTGCTGGATTGAGTCCCGTGAGAATACTCGCACGCGTGGGCGAACAGAGTGGACTCGCGGAGTACGCATGATCGAATGTCATTCCGCGAGCTGCCAAACGCTCCAAGTTCGGCGTCTTGTAGAACCTGGTCGTTCCAAACAGCGTGGTATCACTCCAGCCCAAATCGTCAGCCAAAATGAATACGACGTTCGGCTTTGTCGCTTCCGCAAAACAAATCGAAGGTAGCAAGGCCAAGCCCACGAGAGCGAACCCGGCTCCACACGACGCCCAGCCCGCCCCAGGGAAACGCATCGATACGAAATGATTCCCAGCGATCCACATATACCGATCCAGTCGAATGAGTGAAACAAATTAGCCGCCGCCGTCGCTTCGGCTAACCAAGAGCATAACGACAAGAGCCCATGATCTCAGCACAGTCGAGGAAAAATCAGCCGGAAAGAATTGGCTTCATGACGGGCTGACTCTCGATCTCGCGTGGCCCCACTTCACTATGTTCGTTGCATGCATGATCGAGCGCGATGGCTGGGTCGTTTCAATGATGACGCAGCACGCCAGATGAAACCCACCAGCGAACTCGCTCCGATCACGCCAGCCAGACAGTCTGGTCAACGCCCGCCCCGCCCAACGATTGGACTCACTGCTGACTTTCAATTAACAATCCAGCGTCCGTCTCAAATGCTGAAACGGCAATCTCGGATAATTCATCGGCATTGACTTCGATGGCGATCAGACTCGAGACGTCTCCTGACTTCGTATCAATCTGCTTGATGCGATAGGTTCCCCTAGGCAAGTTGATAAGAACGCGCAGGTCCTTGTTCACTCGTGTGAACCTTTCCGCCGGCTGATCTTGCAATCGTCCGGGCATCGCAACGTGCAAGTAGACGAGGTACGACAAGCCTGGCTTGCCGATCGCCGAGGCAACGAAGCCTTCGGGAGCCTGCACGAACCTGTCAGGTTGGGGTCGCAGTTCCGGAATTGGCAACTGATCAAACGTCGATTTCAAGATCGACAACTGAGCGCGAAGTGCTCGGCTGCCTCCACCGGGAGACGCATACTCGGTCAAGGTGCCAGCGGGATGCTTGACGCTGAAGGAATAGTCCAGATTGTTGTAGGTCGCGCCGCCTGCAACCAAGAAGTCCCATCCCTCCGTCCGATACAGAAAGTCCTCTTGACCTCGAAACCCTGTCTCATTCTCACCGATCGCACCATCAACGTGAGAATTTTCGGCTACCACGATCGGTGGATGACAATAGTGAAAGTTGAAGATGGAGACGCCTGCATGCGGATCTTCGATCTTCTTCGTCTTGTTCGCGACGTTGACCGATATCAACTGCTGGCTTCCCACGTCCTGCTGCTTGGCGACCACCACATCGATCATTTTTCGCTGCCATGCCTCGGTGACACCACCGAAGTATGGCTCGTTGCAGATTTCGATGTAGACGTTGTCAAAGGGCGAAAGCGCTTCCACCATCTTCTCCGCGACCGCTACTTGCACTCGTAGCAAATCGTCATGCTGGGTGGTGTAGACCTCCTTCGAACCGCAGTCGCCGACTTCATTGACGTTGTTGCGAATGTTCATTGGATTCACGTCCCAGAGTACGGGCTTGTACATTGGGCAGAACAAGCACATTTCCACGACGATGCCTCGCTCGGACGCAGCCTTCAACATCGCAGCAAGTCGCTCGAAGTAAGCCTCATCCCACTTTTCGAGATCATAGATCGGTGAACCGTCACGATGTGTTTTACCGCTCCGCTGCCATGGACAGATGAAGTCTTCGTCAGTCGGTGCCAGCGTGTTCTGCGTGATGCCAAATGAATCGGCAACTTCGCGATAGACGCCACTGAACACACGAGTGTGGTTCAATCCGTGTGATGCCAATTCATCGAAGTAGGCTTCGAAATCGAAGCCGCGATTCAACAACAGACCGTAATGCTCCCCGGACGTCACGAGAACGGTTGGCTTGCCCCGAAACAGAAAATAGCGGTGATTCTGCGGATGCAGCGAAAAGGCCGAATGATGGTCCTGCCCCAATGCGCCAACCCCCGGCAGTATCGAACCGATCACGAGCAGGCAGGTGGCCAGGGTGAGCCTAACGAATCGTGTCATCATCAATCAGTCCGCGAAAGGATTGTCCAGCGTCGAATCGATAGTCTAACGCCTCCTGGTTGGTCGAACAATTTTCGCTGAAGTCATAAGAAGCAGCCTCGCGTGATCGTGGGGCGGTCTCCCCGAGACGGTGATTCATTGGCTTGCCTGCCGTAGGTCCGCATTTCCACAGCGGACATCCGCAGCTTTGCTGCGATGGTTACGAGTCTCGGAGAGACTCGACGACGTCGTACGCCGCAGATCGAAAAACGAGTCTCGGAGAGACTCGCCTACGTTGGCAGAGGGCGTGGGGATGAAGGAGATGGCCTAATGGTCGTGATCATGGCCGACCTTGCCGGTGTAGGACTTACCTTCGATCTGAATGACGACCGCTCCCTCGGCACCCGCGTCGAGCCACTCGTGGAGCTTCGCATCGCCAGAGGTGTATCGAGAAGTCTTGCCAGGCGGATCACTCGCGTCGGGGCTGGCAGAAAGCTCGAAAGAGGCCACTTGCCCCTCTTGCTTCAGGCTGATGACCAGACTTTCGGCCTGGATTGGTACCTGCTCGGCGGCCGCTCCATCGAGCACATAAATCATGATGCCGCCATCACCGTGCACCAGCTCGGCATGGAACGATTCCTTTCCCAGTTCAATGAGATCGCCACCATGGGGTCCGTGATCGGGATGCGCATCAACCTCACCCATCATCGGAGGCATTTCATCCATGATGATCGGCGCGTCAGAACCCACCTCAACGCTCGCCCCGGCAGGGGAAGCGGATTGATCGGCGGCCGGCCTGCAACCGGCCAATGCGATGCCCACAGCGATGAGTAAAGGGTAAGTGAATGTGGTTCTCATGGCGATGTCCTCATAAAGATGTCCTCATCGACAGGGGGTGGTTGAGTGAAGTTTTGGAGGAATCGCCGTGAGAACAAACGATTTCGTCCACCACTCAATGGGTGTGCTTGGTCTCGAAGCCGTACCTCTTGAGCCAGGCTTCCCACTGGTGTGCCGTGTTGTGATTCTTCAACGAGAGCGACTGCCACTTTTCGCAGCGGTACTGCACGTCCGTGTGGCCGCCGTGCGACCCAACCTTGACCTCACAACGAAGCTTTTTCAGGGTTCCGACTAGCTTCTCCGTTTGCGAGCCTTCGGCGTGAGTCGTCTTCCATTTCGTGAGTCGGTACTCGACGATTTCGGAAGCCGCCGTGGAAGGGTCGGCGGCCTGCGCCAGCAGCGTGCACACCGAGATACCGGCGATCATCAACGCGGCAACGATTGTTCTTGATTTCATCATCAACGTTTCCTCCTTGGAAATGAACGATCCAACCTCGTTGTCGGATCGGAAGCCAAACACATTTTCATGTTTCAACAAACCTAGGTGATTGGACTGACACAGGCACCGAGTCTGAGTCAGCCAGGGTCGTCGGCGCCGGCGTCGACCGCTCATGCAAGATCTTTTCACCGGCGCCCCGGCCAACCGTCCAGAACAGCGCGGGACGTACAAAAAACTCAGCGAGCGTGCTTGTCAAAAGGCCGCCGACGATGACGGTCGCGATCGGATAGAGAATCTCTTTCCCCGGTTCACCTGCGGCCAACGCCAATGGCAGCAGCCCAATACCGCTCGTCAGAGCAGTCATCAAGACCGGCGCCATCCGCTCTTGCCCCGCCCGCTTGACCATCGCGCGTGTCCAAGACTCTCCCTCGTGCTCGACCAGATGGAGGTAATGATTCAGCAATAGAATTCCGTTACGGCTAGCGATTCCACATAGCGAGATGAAGCCAACCATTGCTGCGACGGTCAAGTTTTGTTCGGTGATGATCAACGCGGCAACGGCCCCAATGAACGCAGTCGGCAAGGCAACCAATACTTGCAAGGAAAAGTTGACGTTACCGAAGAGGGTGTACAAAACCAGAAACATGCCAACGATCGCCACCAAGGAAAGAACGGCCAGTCGTCGCGATGCCGATTGTTGACTCTGAAACTGTCCGCCGTATTCAAGGAAGTAGCCCGGCTCGAGTTCCAGATCGGCCAGTTCCGACTTGATATCGTTGACGACATCTACGACACCGCGTCCGGAGACGTTTGCCTGTAGCACGATTCGGCGACGCACCTGCTCTCGCTTGATCATGTTCGGTCCGCCGCTCTCGTAGATACGAGCGACCGATTCAAGGGGCACCATTCCCCCGTCGGGCAACGGAACCACAAGACGTTTCAGTTTCGAGACGTCTTCGCGAAAGGGCTCGTCGAGTCGAACCATCAAGTCGAACGTCCGTTGGCCGAGAAGGACTTGGCTTACGACCTGTCCATTCATCGCCGTCTCAACCAACTCCATGACCTGTGCCGGCCGCAGTCCGTTCTGTGTCAAAGCGCGGCGATTGAGCTCAATCCGCAACTGGGGAATGTTCGTCTGCTGCTCAATCATCACATCCGCAAGACCATCGACGTTCGCGATTCGCTGCTTCATCTCCTCCGCCTTGTTGCGAAGGACATCCAGGTCGTCGCCATACAGCTTGATCCCAATCTGTGCTTTGACGCCGGAAATCATGTGACTGATCAAGTGAGCGAGCGGTTGCTCGGTGCTCGAAACGACACCGGGAATCTCCTCCATCGCATGTCGAATTTCCTCGATCGTTTCTTCGCGATCAGCATCATCGTCAATCTCGAGAAACAACTCCGTGACATTGACACCCTCGGCATGTTCATCTAGTTCTGCTCGGCCAGTTCGGCGAGCGATTGATCGGACGTTCTCGATTTCCATGAGTCGTCGCTGTACGGACTGTCCAATCATGTTGCTCGTTGCCAAAGATGTCCCCGGCGCGAGCAGTGCGTTGACCTGGACGGCTCCTTCGTTAAACGGAGGCAGGAAGTCGCGTTCCAATTGAGATACGGCGATGAGCGCAAACAGGACCATCACGGCGGCGACACCCAGTACCGGGCCAGGCATTCGAGTGCTGATACTGATTGCCAATCCAGCGATGCCTTTGAGACCTTCAAGCAAACGGCCCTCCTCGGCGTCTTCACCTCCAAACCAGAGTTCCAAGCCCTGAATCCCAATCCAGAACAAGGGAGTCAAGCCAATGGCCCACCAAAGCGGATTGCCAGGCAGCCCAAAGGGAAGATGCAAAATGTGACTCGTGCGGGGTACGACCCAGTGAACGATCAACGCGGAAACGCCAAATGCCAGGATCGGCAAGACGAACTGCCAGGCTCGACGGCCCACCAACAACAACGAGGCCAGGACAGGTGTCACCGTTAACGAAACCGCCAACGAAGCAATGAGTGACACAACGTAGCCCGTGGCCAGCGGGACAAACAACTTCCCCTCCATTCCCTCCAGGGCAAACAGTGGAATGAAGACCAGCACCACGATCGCTGTTCCGAAAACAACACTGCTGCGCACCTCGATGCTGGCATCGTAAACCACGTTCAATGTGTGTCGAGGAGATGCCAAATTGCGATTCTCCTTCAGCCTGCGGAAAATGTTCTCGACATCGACGATCGCGTCATCGACCAATTCTCCGATGGCGACCGCCAAACCACCTAATGTCATGGTGTTGATCGAGAGCCCAAACGCGGCAAACACGCACGAGGTCGCAATGATGGACAGCGGAATCGCCGTCAGCGTGATGAAAGTTGTGCGGAAGTTGAGCAGAAATAAGAACAGGATGACCAGCACGAGGACCCCGCCGTCGGCAAGAGCCTCGATCACGTTCTCGATCGCTCGGTCAATGAACGAACGTTGTGAATAGACGTTGGCAATCCGGATATCCTTCGGCAACGAGACCTTCAATTCCTTCAAGGCTTCGGCAATGGCGTGATCGACCGCGCGTGTATCGCTCCCGGGTTGCTTGTTGATCGTGAGCACCACCGCCGGTCCACCCTCGACGGTTCCGTGCTCGTCTCGTACGAAGGCAGATGAATCGCCACGCATCACCTGGGGGCCCTGGACCACGCGCGCGATGTCGCCAAGTGTGATCGGTCGACCTTCCCGCATCGTGATGGCGATGTTCTGCAAATCATCAAGACTGGTGATTCGCCCCAGACCGCGCACGAGCAACTCGTTGGCGCCTCGTTCATCCAGGTAGCCGCCAGTGGCGTTCAGATTCGACTCCGTCACCGCCGTGTGGACATCTTCCATTGTCAAGTCGAACGAGCGCAATGCGTCGGGATCGACCAGCACTTGGTACTGCATGCGCCCGCCGCCCATCGTGAAGACTTGGGAAACGCCTGGGATCGTCAGCAGACGCTGGCGCACGACCCAATCCGCAAGCGTCCTGACCTCCATCGGGTCCGTCTTTCCACCCTCGCTCCACATCCCATACATGAGAATTTGCCCCATGATCGAGGAGATCGGGGCGAGCGTCGGCTTCACGCCGTTGGGCAACTGTTCAGCAGCGAGTTGCAGTCGTTCGTTGACGACCTGCCGGTCATTGTAGATATCGGTGTCCCACTCGAACTCAACATAGATGACGGAGAGACCGATGCCGCTACTGCTTCGCACCGCTTCAACACCACTGGCCCCGTTGAAGGCGGTCTCCAGAGGAAACGTAATGAGTGCTTCGACCTCCTCCGGGGCCATGCCCGGAGCTTCCGTGATGACGACAACACGGGGACGATTCAGGTTGGGAAACACATCGATAGGCAGGCGTGTCGTCTGCCATCCGCCAACACATAGCATGATGACCGCCGCAGCCAGGACGATCAGCCGATTGTTCAGCGAGAAGGAGATGATTCGGTCAAGCATTGTCGTAGAACGGAAAGGATTCCGTTGCCAAATGAGGGAACTCGTTCGAGGAACGCTAGGAGCGAAATCCTACGATCAATGGTTGTGTCCGGCATGCGGGTCAATTCCACCGCCTGATTTGTTCTTGAGTGCCATCTGCAATTGATGCGCGCCGCTGACTGCGATCGATTGGCCAGGCCAGACCTGCCCGTCATTGGCGATCGCCACACTGACGGCATCGCGGGCCATCACGGCAACTGGCACCCGATCAAAATGGTCACCATTTTCAACGAACAGATAGCGTTCGAAACCCTCCTCAGCGACCGCGTCCTTCGGGACCACGATCGCGTTCTCGAATTGGGAAACGGGCAGACGCACGGTTAGCCGCTGCCCTGGCTTGTATTGCCAACTGATGTAACGCTTCTCGCCATTCTGTTCCACCCGTTCGACTTGGTTGGTCAATGAAACATAAAAACGCAGTGCTCGCGACTTGCGATCGACTTCGCTACCGATGTAGACCACCTTGAGACCGTCAACCAATCTCGGACCTTCGCCGGTGGATTCCATGACCGCTTGCACGTCGGCCCCCGTCTCGGCCACCCTTCGTAGGGCATCACCGTCTCTCTGAAACGCGTGACCCTCGATCAAAATCTGACTGAAGTCGGAAAGTTGAGCCAATTCGTCGCCGGCAGACACCGACTCGCCGCGGCGCGCATTCAATTCGGTGACCAGGAACTCCGCATCGATGTGAGGAGGGTGTGCGGGTGCTACCGGCGACTGAAGCGTGGACGCGTATCGCTCGATCGAAGACTCCGAGAGCCTGTCGTTGGCTTGCCCGAGCGATTCGTGATGGAGCGAATGGTCTTCATGAAGGGTGGGCGCGTAGACGGTCACCTCGCGAACCAAAACTCGGGAACGTTCGATCTGCGAGATCTGCTCCTCGGTCAATCCGTGAAGCAACATCGCTTGACGGGCCGCTCGAACGCCAGCCATGAGTTTGTCTCGCTCGTACGTGCGGGCCAGTAGCGTCTTGCCGGCGATTGCACCCGAATTCGCGATTGACGAAAGGCGATCAATCTCTCGCTGCTCGACATCCAACTCGCCAAGCTTGGTCAAGAACGTCTCTTGCGTATTGACCAGGTCTTGGTGCGTCAGCCGTAACATGAACAACGGTGTGCCACTCTTCACGAGCTCGCCTCGCGATACCAAAATCGCGTTGAGCACCCCCGTTAGCGGCGAGGTCACAGCAACGTGTGTTCGCCCAGGCCATTCGGTGATAACGCCCGGGACTTCGACGTACTGGGTATAGACTCCCACAGCAACTGGCTGAGTACGAAGTCCCATGTTCGTCCGCGCCTGCTTGCTCAGCTCGACCGATTCGGCGTCGGAATGCCCAGCATGATCATGAGCTGCATGATCATGAGCTGCATGATCGTGGCCTGCATGATCATGGCCTGCTAGACTGCAATCATCGTGCGTCTCATGATCATTCTCGTCATCGACTGCTGGCGGATCGGCCAGACCAATCAGGGCGGGCACGTCGGTGATGGCGAAGGCGCCAGCCATGATCGTCAACAGAACCGCAATCGCGGTGATCGAGGCAGCGCGGAGTCGCGCGAGCCACTCTTTCGGCGCAGACATGAGATGAACTCCCTAATAGCAACGCATTGACTTGGTCAGCCGATGCCACGAGCGCCAACGAAAGCTGCGTTTCCGCGATCGTCGGCCACGGCAAGAATGATCTGAAAATCCATGACGCTAGCGCCTGATCAGATCTGCCAAGAACAGTGCAGCGCACACCGAGAGAGTGAGTCGTCGAAACCGAAGCAATGTCGAACGTCATAAACAAAACGCTCGCCTCGCGGTAAGGCTGCTAAAGACTGCTTGAATTCGCTCAACGCAAGCAGTTCCGGTCCGATGTCCAGCGAAAACTGGACGCTGCTCGATGCAATGAAGCTGCAATGAACTTCGGAGCAACAGGGCGAATCGTCGTGTCCGCATGGTGTGTTCTCGCAGCATTCACAACCGATGATTACCCAGCTCCCTGCACCCGCTTCTCGGTGGTCACGATCGCAGCCACCGTCGTGGTGGCACGAATGTCCGTGGTCATCGCAAGTGCCGGCATCCTCAACTCGCTGGTGTTCCCCTTGCATGTACGAATCGCACGCGCACGCATGATGAAGGCTGCAACCCAAAAGAGAGTGCAACAACATCGCGGCTACGGTGGCGAGACGACAAAGGGAAGTCACATTGCATCCTGAAGGTACTCGGTACGGCTATTATCGGCGCGTGTGGCAGGAAAGGCCAGACAGGTGACTTGCCAATCTCACAAATCGGGCAGATTACCCAAATTGGTACCCGAGACAATGAGCCATTCGACTTGCGGGGCCCTACGATCGACCACGCGACTTTTGACCGCCGACGGGAAACCGTCATTCATGGCGGCGGCGATGCCGCGCAATCCGAGCCGCCGCGAGGCTGTGACTCATTGGCTCGCCCCGCCGAAGGTCCGCATACCCAAGGCGGACATTCGCAGCTTGACTGCGTATTTTAAGAGTCTCGGAGAGACTCGGCTACGGTAGAAGAATCGAAGCGATTCGCCATTTGAATGCTCGAAAATGGGAAGGCTTCCCCAGGCAGGGTGTCGCCCATGCCCCGGAACAATGCCCCCGAACTAAAAACCGGCGAAGACGTGCCAGACACCGATCTGAGAGCGTCGTTTTTCCCCGGCTCACGCGAGAGCTAGAAGCATGACAAGCGACGGGCTTGGAAGCCCATCGTGCGTTGTTGCGACTATGCCAATGCAGTGTCGTCGGAGGGTTTGCGAAACAGCCTCAGCGGCGCCAGCAGATTGTCTCGCCAACGAACGCCTGTAGCGGTCACTCGACAAACGATGATCGTGAAATCATCCTCGGGCTCATTCGACTCTTGAATGAGCCGAATCAAATGGGCAAGACGAGCGTCTGGTTCCGCATGGGGTGCATCCTGGAGAGCGTCGATCAACCGGTTGTGCCCAACGACACCACCACCGGGGAAGGCCGATCGGGCGACCCCATTGCCGTACAAGACCACCAAGTCATTCACGTCCAGCTTGGTCTTGATGTGTCGGTACTCGTTTTCGCCGTAGACTCCCTCAATCGGTTCACCGCCAGCAACCGAATCCTCGATCTCGCCATGCAGCACCTCCCAAGATCGCTCACGGGCGCGGTACACAAGGGGAGGCGGATTCCCGATATTGCACATCACGAAGCTTCGCGTCGGTGCGAAATACGTGGCGACCGATGCTGTGCCAAAGCCACCTTGCAGAGCAAACTCGCGGAACTTCTTGCTGACGTCCGAAACGACTCGGTTCTGCCAAATCGAGTTGATATTACGGATCAGTCCGTTCTTCATCTCACAGGAAAGTCGCTTGAACGTCTCTTCAGATCCACAGATGTCCGCTAGCAACACACGTGTGATTCGTCCCGACGCACAAGACGAGACGTAGTGAACCTCGCCCCCCCCCTCCATACAACGACTGCAGTGTCGACTATGGATCTGCATCTCCAACCCGGGCATTTCACGCTTGGCTTGGTAGCTCAAACGCCCGCCAGAGACTTCGAGGCACTTTTTTCGTGTTACGGGGCTGCTTTGCATTCTTTCCTCAGGGATTGAGATCCGTGCACAAAAATGATAGTGAGCCGACAAGTTCTGAGCGGACCGAGTTTCCCCGAATCGGCCTCGGAAGTCGTCATGGACTCCAAGTGGGAAAGATCCAAATCACACATTACCCGCGGCCTCGCATACCCCGACTCTGGCATACCCCGACTCTGGCATACCCCGACTCTGGCATACCCCGACTCTGGCATACCCCGACTCTGGCATACCCCGTCACTGGCAGTCGTGACCACCGGGGCTTCACTTGGCTTGCCCGACCTCGTCGCCCTTTGGCGGCCAAGGAATGAACGGGCTGGTTCTCAAAACGTACTTGCGATACTCCTCGGATCGACTTGCCAAACTGCGTTCAAGCAGAGCGACGCCGGAGACTTTCAGCAACAGAAAATTCATCACAACCGGACTGACGACCAACCAGACCGTCGATCCTGTGACAGCCACAAGAAAGAGGCCCCACCAGATCAAGGCATTCCCAAAGTAATTGGGGTGTCGTGTGTACCTCCAAAGCCCCTGATCCATGACTTGCTGACTCGACCGACGCGTCGACTTGAACCTCGCCAGCTGAAAGTCGCCGATCGCCTCGAATAGAAACCCAATTGCCCAAATCGCGATGCCCAAGAAGTTCAGCACGTTCATCGGCGATTCGACGGTTTGCCCGATTTGGACAGGCAAGGAGATCAACCACATTACGGCACCCTGTAACCCGAAGACGGTGAACAGGCTGACCCACCAGAACGATTCGCCTCGGTAGTCTCGCATGGCTTGATATCGGGGATCTTCCCCCTTGCCATGATTTCGCCACGCCAGATACGCCGCCAGCCGGAGGCCCCAAACCGTGGTCAACGTTGCCAGCACGGTGGCGCGAATCCCGCCAGAGACCAGAGCAAACGTCGCCCAGGCGATCGCAACGAACCCCAAACCCCAGAAAATGTCGACGATGCTCGCATCCTTCGACCACAAACTGAACAGCCATAGCAGGATCATGGCGGCCACGACGAGGGCTGCGTTGACCATCAAGATCTGCGGTGTACTCATCGAGACGATTCAGCCAATTGATTGACGTCGAAGAGATAGTGGCCGACTCCCCATTCCTCACCGCCGCCATAGCTGAACAGCTCGGCGCACGCCATGAAGAACATTCGCCAGCGCTGAACCAAGAGATTTGGCGACACACCGTTCCCGGAAGCGGACAAGGCCCGCGCCGCCGCCGGCTCACGTTCATCCAGCCGATCCAACCACGCTTCGCAAGTCCGCGCGTAATGAGTGCCGTTGATCCACCACTGTTTACAGACGGTCATGTCACGCTGATAACGGCGAAACAGATCTTCGGCAGGCATGATCCCACCGGAAAAGAAGTGTCGGCCCATCCAATTCTGCTCCCCTTCGGTCTCGAACGTGTAAGCCAGGTTTCGATGGCAAAAGATATGCACGAACAAATGCCCCTCCGGGACAAGCCAGCTCCCGATTCGCGCCAACAGGTTCTCGTGGTTACGAACGTGCTCAAACATCTCTACCGAAACCACTCGATCAAATCGTTCCTGGGTGTCGAACGTGCCAACGTCGTCAGTGAGCACCGAAACCTTCTCCAGCCCCCGCTCCTTGCACTTGGATTCGATGAATTCCCTTTGACTCGCGGAATTCGAGAGCGACGTGATCTGGCAATCGGGATAACGCTCGGCGATCCAAAGCGACAGCGATCCCCAGCCGCAGCCGAGATCGAGCACTCGCATGCCATTCTCGATTCCTGCTCGCTCGCACGTCAGACGCAGCATCGCCTCCTCGGATTCGTCCAGCGAGGTGGTAGCATCCTCCCACCATCCACAGCTGTACTTCAACCGCGTACCCAATACCAATTCGAAGAATGCTGCTGGGACTTCGTAATGCTGCTCATTGGCACGATGCGTTTCAATGGTGACCCGGCTTTGACGTTGACGGTCGGCAAATCGATCGAGCGCCATGCTGTAGTCGCCGCCAGCGAGACGATTCTCCTGTTCCAGTCTTTCTCGCAGCAATCGTCGCATGCCGTATCGAATGAGCGGATCGGGCAGCCAACGCTTTTCGGCAAGCTGAATCAGTGACATTGCATATCCTTGGATCGAATCAAACAGCAGGCGGGCGGCGAAGCAACAAAGCTTCCCACGAGAAATCTTTCATCTTTGTCAACTGCCAGAGCAGGTAACCAGACATGGCAAAATTGCCAAGTAACATGATGGCAAGGAACCAACAGCCACGAGCTAGCCAGCTCTGCTCCTTGTAGGCAACCCAAACATAGAAGGTTAGAAATCCGAAGTAGGCATCCATGAGCGTCGCGACGAACCAAGGGTCCGGCCATAACCCTTGCCCCGCTTCCAAGACGTTTCGATCGAGCGACGCCGCAATCGTGATGCACGTCATGCAGGCGATGACGACCAGACACAACGAAACGAGCAACCACTTCATGGGATCATCCTAAGGAAGGAAACTGAGCGTTTAGTCGATTGCCGGGCTTCTGCAGCAACATTTGACACACACCAATTTGCTTCTCGCGGAATGCTCCTTCGCAATAGCAGAAGTAGTAATCCCACAATCGCTGGAAGCGTTCTGTCATGCCAAGAGTACGAATCGCATCTGAATTCGCGTGAAAAGATTCCCGCCAGCATCGCAGCGTTCGCGCGTAGTGCTCCGCGAAATCTTCGAGATGAGCGAACTGCAGGTCGGTGACTCGACCGACCGACGTCGTCATGGCGCGCCAGGGATGGCAAGCAACCACCTGGGAAGATGTACTTTTGAATGAAGTCGACCGAACGTCGATATTGTTCGTAGCGCTGATCTGGAATCGTGATCGCTTGAATCGCCGCCAATCCATCCGGTTTGAGCAATCGGGAGCACTTTGCGAAGAATGTGTCCAGGTATTCGTGCCCCACGGCCTCAATCATCTCGATCGATACCAGCTTGTCGTACTGACCCGAAAGATCGCGGTAGTCAGAAAGCAGCAGCGATACATGCCCCTCAACTCCCGCCGCCGCGAATCGTTGCTGGGCGTAGTCGTGCTGCTGCTTTGAGATCGTCGTGGTGGTCACGCGGCAACCGTAGTGTCTCACGGCGTGCTCGGCAAAGCCTCCCCATCCCGTTCCGATCTCGATCACGTGGTCGCTCGGTACGAGCCGAAGCTTGCGGCAGATCCGATCGTACTTTTCGATCGATGCGTCCTTCATCGAACTGCCTTCATCGGGGAATACACCACTGGAATAGGTCATCGTTTCGTCGAGAAACAACGAATAGAACTCGTTACTGAGGTCATAATGTGCCGCGATGTTGCGGCGACTTCCTGCACGAGTATTGCGTTTGAATCGATGAACGACCTGATGGCCGAGATCGAAAAGTGCGTTCCACGCTCCCCCAAGGTCCGAAGAAGCTTGCATGTTTTGTGCAAATATCTGAATCAGGGCAACCAAATCATCGCATGTCCAGTACCCATCGCGATATGACTCACCGGCGCCCATGCTTCCTCGAAGCGCCAGCGCACGGTAGAAACTTGGATGGTGGACCGTGATGACGGCATGCAGATCCGTTGATGGGTCGCCAAGACGCGTTTGCATCGCACCATCGATGACGGTGATGCTTCCACCAACGAGTCCTCGCAGTTTCGCAAGCACGGCCTTACGCATGGCCGCCGTCGCTAGCTTTCTTCCAGTAGTTTCTTCTCGGCCCGTTGTGAGCTGTTCGGAGTCAATTGAGCCGATTTGTTCTCGTGAACGAACCTCGGGTGGGGAAAGAACTGACATTTCTTTATCCAAAGTCGAAGAGCTTGATAGTAGATGGCACCAATCACATGGGCCGCCGCAACCGGGCGACGTAACAGACTGCGAAAAAGCTGTCCATCAGTCATCGGCGACCGATTCAAATTCATATCCGCATGGAAGATGGCTTCGTCCGCTCGACGGCAACCAAGTGAAAGATGCAATTTCTCGTCGGGCGCACGTATCCGCCATTCATATTGCGTATCCATGCCCATGAATGGCGATACATGAAATTCTTTGGGATGCGAATAGCGGCTTGAAGAACTGGCAAGCCGGTTCCCTTCCCACAACACGTAGCAATGACGCTCATTCCAAGGCGTGTTACTCACCTCGGCGACCAGCGCGACCAAGGTTTCTCGATCGTCAAAGCAATAAAAGACATTGATCGGGCTGAAATACAGACCAAAGTGCCTCAACTGCGTTAGCACCCGCACAGGACCTGTCAACAGCAGGCCCGTCTTCTCGGCGACATACCGATTCACGGAATCCACCATGGACACGCTCGGATCGCCGAAATGATCAGCGCGACGAAAGCTGGCAGGAGCAAACCGCTTGTCGCTGAGAAGCCTGTTCGATTCCAAGACCTCGTCGACTTCGGCCAGATCAAGGTAAGCCCAGGAGCTGGAATACTGAAACCGGTGCTCGGGTGACGAACGTCGATGCCGGATCTGACCGCGGTAGAGGCAACTCTGCATGATACGGATCAGCCCCGGACAAGCTGTGGAAGAAACTGCTCTTGATCCGTCGCCGAAGTAGCGAGTGATTCCAAGTCCAATCCAAATGGACGGGTGACCGACAGCGCACTGTTGACACCATCTTCGTGGAATCCGTAGCCCCAGTAGGCGCCACAGAAACTCACCCCGTCGACGCCGTTGATCTCGTCAAACCGTCGCTGCAAATCAATGGCCTCTAACGAGAACGTCGGATGCTGGAATTCGAATCTCTGCAAGACTTGCCTCTCATCGATTTCGCAATTCGGATTGAGGGTCAAACAGAGCGGCCCCGGCAATCCTAAACTCTGCAGGCGATTGAGATCATAGGTGACGCTGGCCCGATTGGTGGATTCGCACGGAATATGATAATTCCAGCTCGCCCACGCACGTCGCCGCTGCGGCAAGACAGAACAATCCGTGTGTAAAATGGCGGTGTTGGGCTGATAAGGGAAGCCGCTCAAGACCTCCCGCTCAGCTTGGCTTGCATCCGCCAGCATGCTCAGCGATTGATCGGCATGCGAGGCGAGAACGACGTGGTCATAGTCCGCTGGCTTGATTTCATCGAAATACAGTCGCACGGCCCCGTCGATACGCCGGACTTCACGAACCGGTGCGTTCACAAAGATGTGATCGTGAAGCGGCCGCATCAGTTCGTCCACATAGCCACGCGAGCGTTGAGAAATCGTTAACCACTGAGGACGATCCTTCAACTGCAGCAAACCATGATTGCGAAAGAATCCAAGAATGAACTTTGCCGGAAATCCGTTTAGGCAAGCTGGGTCAGCCGACCAGATCGCGGCGGACATCGGTATCAAATACTGCTCTCGAAACACTTGTCCGACGCCGATCTGATCCAGAAAGTCACCCAACATTGCCCGCTCGTCGCCGAATTCACAGAACTCGATGGCTCGCGCATTGAATCGCTTGATATCCAACAACATCCTATAGAACGAACCGCGGACAAGGTTACGACGCTGAGCGAACAAACCGTTCAACGAACTCCCCTGATATTCCAGACCCGTCTTCCAACAGCGAACACTCAAGCTCATGTCGCTGATTTGAGTCTCAATGCCAAGCAACTCCAGCATTCGACAAAAGTTGGGGTAGGTCCGCCGATTCAAAACCATGAACGCTACATCCGCAGCCACGTCGCGCCCGTATGCCTGAACCTCCACGGTGTGAGCATGCCCACCGATCTGGGCCGAACGCTCAAACACGTCAACTTCGTGCTCGACAGAAAGGATGCGAGCGGCCAGATTTCCACTGATTCCAGAGCCGACGACAGCGATTCGCATACGATTTTGAGCAGGGGAGAGCACGGGTGGAGGGCTGAAACGCGGTAGCGTGCTGCGACGCTTGGAGCGCTATCAACGCGGTAGAATTCTTAAGTCTTCGCGTTGAAATAGGGTAGGGTGATTTCTATCGCAATCCGAAGCGTGAGCGAGGCTTTTAACGCAACTCATTTTCTCGCTGACGCTTCGGGTTAAAAGTAGCCGCCAAAGTGGCGCATGTTCAGCTAGCCGAGTGATTTCGAACCTCGAGGGATATTATGGTGCTGACAAGCCTGGAATTGCAGAGCCATCCTTGGCGACCCAGCTGCCGAGGCTTCAACTACCCTTCGGAGCATGGTTACCCTTCGGAGCATGTTCCAGGCGGATCAACTCACCAGACGCCTCTCGATCAGACCAAACGGCAAATTCGCCTCCACTGGGCTCGGCGAATTGAAAACGTCGCCCGCCAGGGAAGTGAGTGATTGGCTTCAGAATCATACCGCCACAACGCTCGACTTTCACCAGCGTCTGTTCGAGAAACTCGCTATAGAAGATAATCAAGGCTGCCCCGTTCTCGGTTCTGGACGCAAGTTCCGACTGGAAGAATCCACCTTCGATCCCCTGATCCGCGAAGGCGGTGTAGTCGGGCCCAAAGTCAGTGAAGGACCAACCGAAGGCAGACTCGAAAAACGCCTTGGTCGCCGAAAGATTGCTGGATGGAAACTCGACGTAGTCGATCTTCTCGTGTTGGTGCATCGCAACTTGGCTCCTCGTAACTTTTGGCAGGAGTGCGCCGGTCTAAAACGAATCCGCTATTAGCGTAGCGGTTCGAATGTTCGCCATGAAGCGGCATGTTGCGTTGATCCTTGAGACTTCGAGTATTGAGGGGCGTGATCTCCCATCGGGGATCGTTTGATTCATGCGGATGCATGATGAATGGTCTGTCTTTCCTGAACAGCATGACTTGATTCCGAAACCTCCGGGTTGGCTGCATGATTGGCAGGGCGATGGCATCATCTCTCAGGCGACGGTAGGCACGCTGATGGAAGCGATCGATCGAACGCTACGGGGCGAGGGGAGGGTGATTTCCGACTGGAGAGATCGAACCAAAGATCTGTCGAGACCAATGCGACGCTGCCCTGCGGATACCACGTGCCGGAGACTCTCACGCCATGCGCCATGCCGGCACGCGCCACACAGAGACATCGCGGATTAGCCTGCCGGAAGGGATCGTCGCGACTCTCTGGATCGGTTTGGGCGAAGCCGACATTGCCCGTTGCTCTGGCTGCCGGCCTTGACGACCGCCGGTCCTTTGCATATCGTTTATCGTAGATAGACGATAAAAGGAAGTTGATGGTAAAGCGTTCGCCCCAGAAATCCTGTGACTCGACGCCGGTGAAGCTGAAGCCTGACCCGACCGCGGACGACTTTTCGAGGCTTGCCTGGGCGATGGCCCATCCGGCTCGGGTTCAGATCGTGCGGTTGCTGATCGGTCGCGAAGCTTGTGTTTGCGGTGAGATCGTCGACCAATTGCCGTTGGCTCAATCGACCGTCTCCCAGCACCTAAAGATTCTCAAAGAGTCGGGCCTGATCCAAGGCGAAGTCGACGGGCCCAAGGTGTGTTATTGCATCAACCGCAAACGCCTTGCTCAGCTCAAGGCGTTCGTGGCGGAATTGTGACCGAGTGTTTGCTGCTTCCAACGATCTTCGAAAATGAGATCTTTCTCCCAAGATATGGATGGTTTGATCATGAAAGTACGAATCTATGACCGAGCGATGTGTTGCTCGACCGGTGTTTGTGGGCCCCAAGTTGATCCCGCGTTGCCGAAGTTCTCCGCCGATCTCGATTGGTTGAAGGATCAAGGGCACGACGTCGCTAGGTTCAACCTGGCTCAAGACCCTGCGGAGTTCGCCAAGAACGCGACCGTGCAAAAGATGCTTGCCGATGAAGGCGTGGAGTGCTTGCCATTGGTCATGGTGGATGATCGCGTTGTCAGTCGCAGCGACTATCCATCACGAGAAAATCTGGCAATGTGGACCAGTACAACACTCAACAGGAAAGCAACGCTGCCGATGGCGTCCGACGCAGGTTGCTGTGGTGGCGAATCAGGCTGCTGCTAGTACCTCATCGACATTGCTCGGGGGCAGTGCTTGCATCAAGCGTCCGAGCCAATCCCGCAACGGCTGATTCAGGGCCGCTCTCGTCGTCATGGCGTCGCGATTTCCTCAAAAGTCATGTTGCCGATTCGGTACTGCTTCCAATCCTTAAAATCGAAGTGCCACCATTCGTACTCGTAGACCGTAAAACCCTCGGCTTCCATGGCGCGGCGAAGTAACTGACGATACCAACGCTGCTTGGCAGTTCCGCCCGGATAATTCGGAAAGGATCTCGGCGAAAACTCATCGTAGCCGGCGACCATCTGAACGGGCGATCCCGTGGCAAGATCATAGAGGGTCAGGTCAACCGCACAGCCGCGATTGTGTCGTGAACCGTTGGCGGGATTGGCGACAAAGTCCTTCAAATTGCCAGGCGTTGCCTCCCAGAACATCTTGGTAACGTGCCATGGGCGGTAGGCGTCATGAATCAGAAGGCCAAGCCCCAGTCTTCCCAATCGGGCGTTGGCTCGCATCACGGCTTCAGCCGCCGGTCGCTGCATGAACGCACGCGGTTGCTGGTAAAACACGGCTCCCGTGAAGTTGTTCTCGGTTGCATAGCGGATGTCTAGCTTGATCATCGGATCAAGATCAACGAGTTCGACCAAATCGGGATCTCGATACTTGCCTGGCTCCGCTGGCGGAGAGCTTGCAAGTGCTTCGGCGCGGAGTTCGTCAATGGGCTTCACGGGCGTGATTTTGAATGTCTCGCCATTCTTGGTACCGACCTCTCGACGCAAGAAGTTTACTTCCGCTGCCTCCACGGCTGTCGCGTTGCCATCCGCATCTCTCGAGAATCGAAGTCGTTCGCCGTGATACAACCCATGGTCGGGAAACTCAAAAACGTTTTCGCTTACTTCTTTCAGCGGGTAGTAATAGAACCACTCGATCAAGGCGTAGAGCTTCTTTTGGTCCTCCAAGATGTACAGCGTGTTGTGGTCCCAGCCGTACTCGCCGATCAAGCCCTTCCATCTCTCAGGTATGTCCGGAGGCGACACATCTTCGGCACGTAGGTAGATGACGTCATCGACGATCAAGCGATCGCCGTTGTCCAGGTGGACCTTCGTGCCAAATCCAATTGCATCATCGGTTACGATTGATCCATCCTCTACCGAGGCGCGTAACTGATGACGAAAAGTGCCTCGTTGCATGAACACCTCGCCATCGAACTCAGAAATTTGCGTCAGGCGTTCACCGTCCAGCTCATGGTATTCACCGACCAATTCTGCAGCCCTCGCTGCAGGAACTTCCACGGTCATCGGATACGACGGCAGCACATCTCCATCCTTGGCCGCCATCATCAATCGCAAAGCATACTCCGACAGCCGCCCGACCACGCCATTGCTGCCGTCGAGAGAAGCTGCCGCCACGACGCCAAGTTTTCGCTCCGGTAGTGCCTCCAGTTGCGTCGAGAATCCGTACACGGCGCCACCGTGTCCGATCTTCGTTGTCCCGTCAAACTCCTGAATCGCAAAGCCGAGCCCAAATCCTTGAGGCTTGCCCTCGGAATCCTCGATCGGTGTGGTCATCAGTCTCAACATCTCCGGACGGATGACTTCTTTGCTTTCTGTTTTCCCATCGTTGAACAGGCAGATCAGAAACTTCGATAAGTCCGATGTGCTGGAATAGAGGTTGCCGGCAGGTCCGGTACCGAGCAAGAACGTGGGCGCTTCGAATCGTCGTCCGTCATAAGTGCGCATCCATCCGGTCGCCAATGTTGGTTCGATAGCCGGCGTCACGACAAAGCTGCTTGCGCTCATTGCGAGGGGATCGAGAATCATCGTGCGGATTTGCTCCGGATGGGATCGCTCAAGCCGCTTCTCAAGAACGGCACCGACCACCGCTATCGCTGCGTTGGAATACTTCGTCCTTGTTTCCGGTTTGTAGACGAGGGAAGTCCGATTGAGACTCGCGACCGTCTCCGCCAGCGTCGGCTCGTCGGGATCAAAGTAATTGCCGACCGGTGACTCGCGAACCAATCCCGATCGATGCGACATGAGTTGCCTTAGCGTGACGGGAATTCCATATTGGTTGTTAGGTCGAAATTCCGGCAAGTAGCTTTCCACCGGTGCATCGAGGTCGAGCTTCCCTTCGGCAACCAGTTGCAACAGAGCCATATCCGTGAAGAGTTTGGAGATGGAACCAACGCGATAGACGGTGTCTGCCGTTGCCGGCACTTTCTGGTCGGAGTCTTGAAACCCGAACCCACTCTGCCAGATGACAGAATCATCATCGACCAACGAAATCGAGAATGCAGGCAACCCCTTCTGCGCGACTTCGTGTTGAATCGCAGCCTGCAGTTTTTCGATGGCCGCGGCATAAGCGGCCGGCGGTCTCGACGGTTGGGAGACATCCTCAACCACAGATCCCAAAGCAAACATGGCCGGAGACGTGAACGGAGTGTCCATCACCACGCCAAACGAGTATCCAAACAAACTTAAAGGCTCGATCAATGCGGCGATTCGCTGCACCAAATTCTGGTGACGACTCGCAGTCGGTTCCACCGCATTTGCATGGATCGCAAATGCAGGAAGCATGAATACGAGGAGGACGGGCCAACGCGACATTCGTTTCATTTCAATCGCCCAATGAATCGGCTTCCTACTCACTGACAAACTAGCCGGCTTGGATCACTTCTCGCTGAAAACAGGTCGGACCTAATGCTGGATGAACCTAGCGGATCACGACTTACCCATCATCGCCGCAATCACAACCATTCTTGGTCGAATCAACAAAGCATGCCCGTCGCGGCGACCCCTTCGTCGACTCCCCTATCTCGCCATCATTGACTCAAGTCTAGCTCTTGCTCCATCGTCAAGAACTCTGGCAAACGCCTTCGATCCAGTTCGGCACCACAGCCTGACAATTGGGAAAGCAGGACGTTTCCTTTCGAAACCGACACTCCGCTGCACGGTTCGTCTCGCAGCAACACTGCCCCGTCGAGATCGGCATAGTCCAGCAGGGGCAGAAGTTGAGCCGCTCCGCTGATACCCACAGAGCTTTCGACCATGCAACCCACCATTGCCTTCAAGCCTAGCTTCTTGGCATTGACCAGCATCTCCAACGCCGGCGAGAGACCACCACACTTGCAGAGCTTGACATTGACTCCATGATACAAGCCGCAGCATTTCTCAATGTCTGTGATCACTTGGCAGTCTTCATCGGCAATCACTGGCAGCGCCGACTCGCGAAAAACCCGCAGTTTGTCCTCGCGCGACGCCTCAATGGGCAGCGGTTGCTCGATGAACTCGACGGCTAGATCTGCCAACTTTCCGGAATTCGCAATCGTCTGGTCAGCCGTCCATCCGCAGTTCGCATCGACTCGCAAGACGGCGTCGGTGTGGCGCCGCAGTTCCGTGACAATCTCGATGTCTCGCTTCGTACCTAACTTGATCTTGTAGGTACTCCAACCTGACTCTTCCTGAAGCTTCGCGACCATTTTCTCGATTGTATCGATCCCGATCGTAAAGCTTGAATCCGGCACATCGTTCCAATCAAGTCCCCAGTCTTGCCAGGTCGGAATCCCGAGACGCTTTCCACGCTGATCGTGCGCCGCCATGTCCAGCGCGGACAGAGCGAACATGTCGCCGGCCACTTCGGCATGCATCTTGGACCACAGATCCAAAGGGGACTCGACAAGGTAGCGATCGATCGACGACAAGCGGAGTCGCATCAGGGAGGCGGTCATCGATTCGTAGGTGTGACCATAGAACGAGTTCTCAGTCACTTCGCCATAGCCGCAAATACCGTCATGTTCCAGCGCAACAATCATACTCGATTGAGTCGAAATCGATTCGCGAGAAATGGTAAACGCATGCTTCAGCGGCAGGTTCACTCGGATCACGGTTAACTTCATTTTGCCAACACCTCGGTTCGCAGACCCATGCATGCTTCGACGAGTTTGTCCGCGCCGGTCCGATAGACGTCGCAAGCGGGCAGCCCAAACTCGGCTTCGGCGGAAGCAATTTCCGCGATCGCTTCCTCCGAACTCAGACCGCGCGTGTTGATTGCGATCCCCACAAACCTGCAGGGATGACGCAGGTTCGCATTGACGAAGTAAGCCGCCATCTGTTCCTTCATGGGAGGAATGTCGACGTTATCAAGACCCTTGACCTGGGTTCGCCCAGCTTCGTAGCAGAAGACAAGTCCATCGGGCGCACTGCCGTGTAGCAACCCCAACGTGACCGCAGAAAACGCCGGGTGTGAGATGCTTCCCTGGCCTTCAATCAGCAAGAAATCGTGATGCTCGTTCCGCTTCGCTAGTTGCTCGGCAGCGCCATTGACGAAATCAGCGACGACGCAATCGATGGGAACGCCGTCTCTTGAGATCATGATTCCGGTCTGCCCAGTCGCAAGAAACACCGAGCTCTGATCACGCTGAACCAAGCCCCGGTGAATCTCCAGGGCGGCTACCATTTTTCCGATGCTGCAGTCGTGACCCACCGTATGGATTCGGGTGCATCCGGGACGGAAGCGATGACTGACCGCGGTCGATCGACATCGATTCCGACGAACATCGACTAACCGACTTCCCGTCTGAGTCGCTGTCGCCACATATTCCTTATCCTCTGTGAGGAAGTCATGCAGCCCTGACACAACATCGATACCGCGTCGCAGCGCCTCAAGGATGACCGGCCGCCACTCCTCTGGCAATTTCCCTCCTGGCGGAGCAATGCCAATGTAAATCGCATCCACGTCGGCAACGTCGGACAAGCCCTGCACAACCGCAATCTTCCCACCTGCGCAAGCAACTCCTGCGATGTCGATCCTGGTGCCGAGCGATCGATAACAGCGACAACATCGTCTGTCCGATAGCGAAGCAGACTAATCGCCGTCTTAGCAAGAAAAGGAGTCGAATAGCCGTCGGTGAGAATCGCGATGCGACGGTGGTTGAGCGCCAGCTCTAGCGGTGCGTTGGAAGCGGCAGACTGCGAATTTGTGTCGATGGACATGGAGCAATTGCAAGGACGGCTCGAATTGGAATGCGGCAGAAGATGGCATTATCGTAGCGGAATTCACTCGTATCGGCTTGCAACATCGACACATTCCGGAAGCGGCCGAGCGACAGCCCGGAGTCCTGTTCGACGCCAAACCGAAGATCCATGAAGAAATCCACCTTCCCGGCGCAATGATCATCAATCTGCGAACGGGCTCACTCAAAAACCAGCGTGCCAAAATTTTCAATTTCGTGAAAGCTAGGTCCGACACGCCCCCAGTCCCACTGGGTCATCTTTTCATTGTCGTAGTCCACGCGGTAGAAATTGGCTCGCCACTTGGTCCCCGGTTTCGGAGGAACATTTTGCAGCGGCTCGAGCAGCCCATACGGAATGAAGACCTCCGCACGCCAATTGGTGACGTCGGACATCGAGACGTTCGCCCCTCCCGTCGCGGAGACTTGTTTCTGTGTCTTGCGGTCGCCTTCGTAGTGCCAAGGTCGCCAACCGAGGAATTTTCCGTTCATGTTTGGGACCAGAATTGGAAGCTCGTAACCCAATGGCGAAATCTCGTACTCGAAGTAAATCGGATGTGCTTCGTCGGTCCAGAAAAAGCACTCGAAAACGTCTTCGTTCCACAGGTCGAGAAAATCTTTCTTCATGGTTGCGGTCAGCGTTTTATCACTGCCATCGAAGAGCACATAAACACCACTGTCCGAATAGAGGATCTTGAACCGAGCCGAGTAATCGTGCTGCGCTTTCGGGCGTTGATTCATGTCCACCCAGGCTGCCTTCTCCCATGCGCTCGCATCACCTTTACCCGTCACTTGAAAATCGTCGCAATGCGAGACAACGAGTTGCGGTGCTGCAGTGTCAACCTCGGCCGCAGTCAGTTCTACATTGAGCAGTAGAACGAGGGTAAGGTAGCCAGCGATGCGGTACGTTCGGTCGCGTCTGATCCCGATCAGTTTCATGGATTGGTTCTTTGGAATTAGGAGTTTGAGTGGGGGGGGGAAGGAGAAGATGGTCGATCGAAGAACGTCTTTGATGGGCGGGTGGCGAGGCAGGTCACAGATCCCCTACCATTTCGACGGCGAAAAAGATTCTACAGAATGAAGTGGACTCGCGACGTGTTGAAATCGCCGGTATCTAGCGATACGGCCAAGCGGCCTTGGTGCCAATGGCGTTCGACCAAGGATTCGCAATCGGGCTGATCGCGTCATCCGGTGCCGGTGGCACGGCGCACGATCGGCGAAGCATTGCTGAGAGCCTGGAAAATTTCGCCACAATCGGCGGTGCGGAGTTCCTGAGGTGGTCCGCATCAAGCGACCTACCGTCACGAAGTTGTGATCGCCGATGGCATCGGAACGATTGCAACGGAACTGCGAGAACGTTTCCCCGATGCGAGAATCCCGCTGCTCACAGTGTTCCCGCGAGGTACCGCAAATGATCCGGCAGGAGATCGATTGCAGAGATCAATCAACGCATCTCTGGGCTTCACGACAGCGAGCGAGTCATTTTTCTCGACATTGGAAAAGGGTGACTCGACACCAATGGTGACATTTCCACCGAAGTCATGGGCGATCGATCGCATGCGTCCGCCAAAGGAGATGAGATTTGGGCGGAAGCGGTCAAGAAACCACTCGCGGAACTCATGGCGACAGAGTTGTCGCTAAGCGAGTAGATGGATTCGGGACGATAGGACCTCGTGCTTGGGATCGGCTAACGGTTGAGAACCTAACCGAAACCGCTCGCCATTCAGCGTAGAGAAAGAACTGAAACGCTCCTCGCTGGTAGAGCGACTTCTACCTTGTCATTCGTGACTCGCAGTTGCGAAATTGGCTGCGGTCTGACGACGTCGGGTTGATCAAACGTGTTGTGACCGTCCATCTGGGCACTCGTTAGGACTCGACCTTTGGCCGTTTGGATGTCTTTGCCGCGAAAGGCGAGAACGACTTTCTGCGAATGCGTTGGATCAACATTCACAAGCGAGACATGAAGCATGCCGTCCTTTGCCAGTGAGGCCGTGGCGGATACGGCGTTCACTTGGTTCGTCCATGCCACCTTGGGGCGCGCATTGTCCGGGAAATCATTGGCGGGTTCAGGAGGTGGCGACACGGCGGCGGAACAAGTGTAGAGCGGGCTTTGAAAGTCCAACGGGATCCTTCGGCCACCTTGGTGAACATTGTACATCTCAAACAAGTGGTATGTCGGCGTCAGCAGCATGCGATCGTCGTTCGTCAAGATCATTGCTTGCAGAACATTCACGACTTGGGCAATGTTTCCCATCTTGATACGTTCGGCATGACGGTGGAAAGCATGAAGAAAGAGAGCCGCAGAGACTGCATCGCGAATGGTATTTTGCTGATACAGTGCTGAGTCGGCGTCCTGCATTCGGTCGTACCAGGTACCCCACTCATCAACGTACAAGGCAAGTTCATTGTCGGGATCCACTTCGTCTAGAATCGCGATGTAATCATCGATCAGCCCCTCCACCTGATAGCTTTGCTGGATGACGGAAAACCACTCGGCCTCAGGGAACTCCAAGGCAGGCCCCTTATTGCTCCAATCATACGTCGGCAACACGTAGTAGTGCATGCTGAATGCATCGGCATGTTCATGCGCGTTGCGAACCAGCGTATCCATGAAGGGGATGTCGCGACCACTAGGGCCATTGGCGACTTTGGTGATGCGGTTGCCGCTGAAATCACGAACGTAGGTAGCGTACCGACGGTACAGATCGGAGTAGTACTGGGCCGTCATATTTCCACCGCAGCCCCAGTTTTCATTCCCAACGCCAAAGAACTTGACTCGCCAAGGCATCTCGCGACCATTCTTCTGCCGCAGGTGCGCAAGCGTGCTGTTGGAGTCGCTTGTCATGTACTCAACCCACTCGCGCATCTCTTCCACGGTGCCGGAACCAACATTGCCAGCCACATAGGCTTCGGAGCCGAGCAACTCACAAAGGTCGAGAAACTCGTGTGTACCAAACGAGTTGTCGTCCACGACATTGCCCCAGTGAATGTTCAGAGTTTTGGGTCGCCCCTCCCGCGGTCCAATCCCGTCGCGCCAATGGTAATCGTCCGCAAAGCAGCCACCTGGCCAGCGCAGCACTGGGACCTTGAGATTCTTCAAGGCCTCAAGCACGTCTTTTCTGTACCCACGGAGATTGGGAATGTCGGAATCGGGGCCGACCCACAAGCCACCATAGACGCATCCGCCCAGGTGCTCGGCAAACTGACCATAGATTTCCGATTCAATGACCTCATTGGCAAGAGAAGAATCGATCTCAATTTCTGTTTGTGAATGGGCAACCGAACCCAGAACCCAAAACAGCAACAAGAACGTCAAACGACACATCAGCACTCTCTCGTTTCGTGTGAAAAAGCCAAGTGCTGAATATAGCGAAGATCGGGTAGCAAAAGCGAAGATCGGGGAAGATCGGGAAGACCGAAGATCGGGGAAGATCGGGGGGAAGATCGGGGACAGGCCCAATCTTGTTCGGGCGGAATTTGGGTGCGTCGGTGGAAGCGATGGTTTGGGGGGATGAGCCGATGCTGGCCTAGTTGATCGAACTGGCGGTGGCTCGGTGGCCTGAACTGACCGCGCAGCAGTGAGCCTCAAAGCGGCTTCGTTTGGCAAGAAGCCCTACGCGGCGTGAGGTTTCAATTTTTCGATGTGGGCCAGCAGTTCGTCTTCGTCGGCCAAGCCGCAGAAATAGAAGCAGATCATTTCGTAGGTACGGAGCGTCGGCTTGCGACCCGTCCACAGGCTGATCAGCATGCAAGCGATGATTGCACAGTACGTTTGAATCTCGATCCCGTTGGCATCGTGGCTCAGGAGATGTCGACAGCCCAGGATATGCTTGAAGAAGCGGAAGAATATCTCGATCGCCCAACGCTTCGAATAGAGCAAGGTGATCACGTCGGCTGGCACATCGATCAGATTGGTCGCGATGCGCAGCATGCCATCGCTATCGGCGCCGCTCGACCCACCACGGTATTTTCCGCGAGAAGTATGGGGATTGATTCGAACACAGATCACCCGTAGCGAATGGTCAGGACGGTGATCGGCTTTGCCACTGGGGAACCACACGATCTCGTCGCTGATGACTTCTCCAAGCTCTGCCTGGTCGTTACGGAATCGTTCTTCAACGGTTTCCCAACAGCTGTTGTCTCGCAATCGGCAAACGTAGCTGCTGTCGGCGGCGACGATTTGATTGAACAACCTGAACTTGGCATAGCCTCGATCGAGCACGTACAGCCGATCGGTTTCGATTCGCCAGCCAGCATGGCCCGCTCATCGTGCTCTCCA
Organism: Pirellulaceae bacterium; assembly: GCA_963767665.1. Classification (GTDB taxonomy): domain Bacteria; phylum Planctomycetota; class Planctomycetia; order Pirellulales; family Pirellulaceae; genus Rubripirellula. Next base: position 910,693 of record CAVYFC010000004.1, on the reverse strand, counting down.
CCACCGTTAGGAGTCACGTCCATGCGTGTGGGAACCTCGCGAGCCACCTCGAAATGAGTATGCAGTCGCCATTTGACCATACCACTACCTGTGTTCGCTTTCCGCCACGAGGCTTCCATGATTCGAGGCAGGCCGCGATCAGCGTGCCATCGACAAGCGTGATCGTCTGCTGAATATCTTGCAGCCGAGAGTCGTGACTGATCTCTTGAAGTTGATCCCCAAGTTCGCAGATAATCTCCTTGAGCCGCTCTGGATCAAACACCGTCGACGCTTCCGAGAGCGACCCAAGAGAAGTCCTTGGGCAGCCAAGCTTGCGTTGGACTTTCTTTAGTTCACTGGCCTGCTGGATCCCACGCAATGACGTGACAATTGGGTTGAACAGATAGAGCAGAATCAGCATGCAGTACTGGTCGTAATGCAGCTGTCGGTTTCCAGCTCGATCACGCTGGCAACCATCATCGTGCAATCGCCTTAGCAGGGGCTCCAGCTTGTCGAAGTACTTCAAGCCCGTGACATCGGAGTCTTTGAGCTTCCGTTTCTTGGCCATGCACCGCATTATGCGCCGCGACCGACCAGAGCGCAAGTTTATGCATTTCCCGTAAATTGCCTGGTTGCCTCGCGCAAATCCCGTGCCGAACAGGATCGGGACAGGCCATGTTTTCGGGCGGAATGGGCAAGGAGATTGGGCGAGATTGGGGACAAGCCGGGAGATTGGAGATTGGGTGGAGATTGGGGACAAGCCATTTGGAGATTGGGGACAAGCCATTTGTATCGACGCAAGGATCGAATCGGGATCGAGTTTCCGCTCGGGCAGTTGGCCGAAGCATCCAAGCTGAGCTGCTTGACGCTCGAATCATGCAGGGCAGCACAACCTCTCTACGAAGAATGCGGGTACAAGAAGTAGCTAGCGCGCATCTACATGCCGTGCGTCAAGCATTGCGCCGGTCAAGCTTGCCTTCGTCTATCACCGAATGTTTAGCCGAGCGAGCCGGCAGATTGCAACCAGCTCTGGCCGCGACGGGCCGCTTCTTGCTGCAAGTGTTCGATGGTGCCCGCAGCTCGCTTGAAACGCCGGCCGAAATTGCTCACCGCATCACACCAAGCCGCCGTGTCGATGCCAATCCGAGACAGGATCGGCTTGAGATGGTTGGGGATCGAACCTCGCTTGTCGGTTCGAATCTGACGGCCCGTCCAGTCCAACAGCTCCAGGTAGGCGCACAGCGATACCGATAGAAAGCCCTTCTCGCTCGCTCGTCGCTCGCCCCGGCTCGTGTCACAGCCAAGTGGGTCATCCTGTTCATTGATCTCAATCGGACTCATCCAGCCACTGTGCTGACGACGTCGACTTCGCTCCCACTGATGGTCGCTCACACGCGAGCGGTCACTGCGATCGCGAAGGTCGTCGATGCGATCCTTGGCCCCGGTGAAACGGCTCTTCTCTGGGCTCACCGCCATCGCCGCACGAATCGGATTCAGATCAACATAGGCGGAGCATGCCAAGATGGCTGCCTCATCGAGTAAGGCCTGGGCACGAAATCTAGCTTCCCAGAAGTGGCCTGTGACTTCGTCTTCGCGGTTGGCCCTTCTGCGCGATGGTCTCCGACAGGCACTTCATCCACCAGCTCAAGTCGCTCAGCCGTCGACGCCGTTCCGCGAGCACCTCGGGTTGACTCGACAATCGTATCGATCTCCGACTGGCTCGGTTCGACCTCCGATCCATCTCGATTGCGTCGAACGGGGAACAACCGCAGCCAACGCCTGGCCACTTCGGCATCGCTCCAGCTCTCGACAACATCCGGCCGCGTGCGGAGAACCAGGTGAAGATGATTGTCCATCACCGTGTAGGTCAGACAATCGATCGCGAACACCGACGCAAGAAACTCCAGCCGATCACGAATCCACTGGCGGCGATGATCGAAGGACCTGCCGGTCAGCGGATCGGAGCCACAAAGAAACGCACGCCGAACACAGCGTTGCATGCAGTGAAAGATTTGCACCCGAGTCGGATCAACGACTTCACCCCGTGCTTGTCTCGCCATGAGTTTGCCCCCCTCAAGGTTTGAGTCAATCAACGGGGAGATCTTACCGACATCTCCTAAGACGTCAACAAAAAAAACTGCCGTCACCCGTTTCATTTTCTGTCAGAATGATTCCGGCTTCCTAGCCTGTCCCCAATCCTCTTGCCCAATCCTCTTGTCAAAACAAGACAAGCCAAGTCGAAAACGGCCGCGATCGAATCAAGTTTCGTTACAAAGCATCGGTGGAAGACTGTTCGGCTTGTCCCCTGGCGGGGCGTTTGCCTCAGCGGCCAAGCGCAGTCGCGTCAGATCAGCCACGAACAGCACGAAGCAAGGCGAATCGCCCACGCCGAAAAGATGTCCAACGAAGAGGCGAAGCAGAACTACTCACGTCGCCGTCATGCCGGCGAGCGTCCATTCGCGATGATCAAGGGACACTTCGGGGCCCGTCGCTTTTTAACGCGAGGACTTGCCGGTGTGAACGACGAATGGACATGTCTGTGCAGCGCGTTCAACCTGCATCGTCTGTTGCGTTTGATCGCCAGCAACTCGGACCCACCGCTGCGGAGCGACTCGGCACCGTAGCCCTTCCCGCCCGCCCAACCTTCCAACCTCGTCCTCACCTCAGTTGGCCCACGCTGCGCGGGGGCTAACGGGGGAAGGGGGGGGAATTATCATCAACTGCCCCGCGAGGCCAATAAATCAACACGCCATTACGCGTAGGGTTATGAAAAAGCGACAACTTCAAAGTTACAGCCTCACCTTGGCCAAATAGATACAGGTCTTCTCCTGATGGGAGGAGTAGTAGCTAACCCACAGCATGCCGCCCTGCAAAACCATCCCAGCGTAACTCGTATCGCCTCCTGATGGCAGCTCGAGACACTCGGTGATCGTGCCTGCCAGAGGATCGATCCATGACAATGACGTGCGAGTTGTAGGCGAATAGAGCCGTGTCGCGGCGATGATTCTTCCGTCAGGCAATTCGATCATGTTGGGGCCACCGATACGAAGACCAAGTTCTCGCCAAGTCCAGTCGGTAAAGGGAGGTGCGGCATGTCCGAGAAGTCCATTTTTTGTTCCAGTCTCACAACGCAACAGACAGAGAGCGTTCCCATCTCTCATGAAAAGAATTCGGTCTTCTCCGGCGCCGTTGGGGACATTGACTGTCTCGACGAGCGTTTTGTAGTCAGCACCGTCTTCACTCTTATAGAATCGAAGCTTTCTTTTCGTTCGATCTCGGTTCGTGTCGTAACCCATGGAGTAAACCGATCCTTCATGCCATTGCGCTCGCCACAACCAAAAACCGGGGTCTCCGATTCTCAGGCCTTCGCCCCAAGTCTCTCCCTTATCATCCGAAAACCAGACCATCGAGTGATACCGGGTCTCCTTCTCCGCCTGCATGCCTGCCCCGTTTAGCATGAAGCGTCCGTCAGGAGTTACGGTAAGTTTGGCATCGCGAAGGTCATCGGTCGGATGCGTGATGAGTGACAGTGATTGCCATTGATTTCCATCCTTTGAAGTGATCACTCGTAGCGAGCCATCCGGCGAGACGTGTCCACTTCCCTCACGGAAGACACAGTACCATTGCCCCTCGTGATGCAGCAAATCGGTAAACGCATTGTGTGCAGCACGATCCCAAATACGGTGAACTTGAATGAGCTGCGGCGACGCCAGCGATTTGAGAACTGCAGGCTCTTCCGCGAGGACGGCCGTGTCTCCAACCAGAATCAACAGAGGCACTACGATTGCGATGCCAAGAATCAAGCCTCGAAGAAGTTGACTCCATCTGATGGTGGACGTGCTCATGAATGGAAATCGCAATCAATAGAAAGGGCGGGTCGAGAGAGTTCCAGCTCACAAGCATTCCAACGCACCGAGCGATCCTGTGCTCTTGTCGATCATTCGATCCATCGGTGAGCGAAACCCAATATAAATACCGAGTGAGGGTGTTACGGTACCTGAACCAGAAGCGAGAATCCAATCTCAAGGAGTCTTTTTGTAGTTGCAAGTCACGAAATTGGGTGGGCGAGATTGGGGACATGGGCGAGATTGGGGACAGGCTGAGTTTGACTCAACGACGGATTGATTCTGATTCAAGTCTCCACCCAAGGACGTGATCGCAGAAGACGACCACGCGTGTTTGACGCGATCTTCAAGCGACGAAACGGAATGGGACTCCAGAAAACGCGACTTGAACAAAGGTAGAACGCACACGCACAGAAAACGCCTAGAGAATCACGCCGGTCGGGCACGCTATCTACGATCAGGGAAGGATCAGCCGCTGACGGTGTTCGGCCAGAAACACGGGTTGCCAAAAATCGATTCGAGCTCGACTTGGCTCGCTTCAACCTCCTTTCCGCTCCGATGGTGTCATTCGGGGAACAATCGGAACCAACACCGGCCACTTCGGCATCCCTCCAGCTCTCGACAACATCCGGCCGCGTGCGGAGAACCAGGTGAAGATGATTCTCGATCACCGCTGCGGTCAGACAATCGATCGCGAACACCGACGCAAGAAACTCCAGCCGATCACGAATCCACTGGCGGCGATGCTCGAACAACCTGCCCGTCAGCGGCCCCAGCCGCAAAGTAACGCAACCCCAACACAGAGTTGCTGGCAATCAAAGACTTCCACCCAACTCGAAGCAACGTCATTACCCCGTGCTTGTCTCACCAAGAGTTGGGCCCCACTCAGGGCTTGAGTCAATCAATGGGAAAATCGCAATGCGGTCCTTTTCTCCATCAAGCTGCTGAATGATGTCTCGTGGATTGCACAATCCTTCATTCGAGGCCTGTCCCCAAATCTTTGCCCAAATCTTTGGTGGATTGCACAATCCTTCATTCGAGGCCTGTCCCCAATTCTTTGCCCAATTCTTTGCCCAAATCTTTGTCCCAAATCTTTTGCCAGGATCCCACGAATGTCCTGAACCTGTCTTTCGGATCCTCCGGTTTGACGATGCCAGCGCAACTTGACGATCACCGTATCCTCCGCCGAGGCGATGTACGCATCGATACCGAGAACGCTTGCCGGTCGCCGCCGGGAAAGCTCCGCCCGGATACCCTCGTTACCCGCAACCAGAAAAAGGTCGACCTTATCGCCGCTCATCGTGTCGATCAAATAGGCCATCCGACCTTCGCGAAGAGCCCGCTCGCTCAAGTAGTAGCGGTCCGAGGGACCGCCGCGATCAAGTCAGGGATCTTCTCGGATGGTAGGTCCACGACCAAGTCAATGTCAGGCATCGACCTCGCTTCGCCATAGAAACTGGACGCGTGAGACCCGACAAGCATCCCGGGCACGTCGAGCCTTCCGAGCAAACCGGCCACGAACCTAAAGAGCTCAAGTTGGCTCATGTCGCTCCCACATCGAGATCGACCGATTTGATCTTGCCGGCAAAAACCGTAGAAGTGCGGCCGAGAGGACTCGAACCTCCACGGGATTAACTCCCACTAGGCCCTCAACCTAGCGCGTCTGCCAGTTCCGCCACGGCCGCTTGCTGTGGTTGCAGAAGGCGAAAGTGTCGCAAAATCCTGCCTGCCGTCAACGGGACTGCCGCAGGGAAGCGGGGCGAGGAGGGAAAGAGGGAAAGAGGGAAAGAGGGAGAGGGAGGGCAGTGGGGCAGTGGGGCAGTGCGCGAGGAAACAAGCTTGATTGAGGCTTGGTCGCAGCAAGCCGTTGCCTTTCGTCCTTTCAAGGCACCTCCAGGTGACCGCCAGACGCCAGTGGAACCGTTCCACATGGACTGCCCCAGCCACTTCGATTCGCGACACAAACCAATTTGACCGCTGACTACTCCCCTACTGCCGCTGCCCCCCGCTATTTGGAGCGATCGACGTTGACCCAGGCCGACTGTTTGCGGACAATCCGATGGATTGTTTAACTTACCGGAATTGCCTTATTTCTCGCCAGACGCATGTCGACTACCGTCGCCGATTCAGACCTCGCACTCTACTGCCGAAAGGTAGCCGAGACCGCTCGCCGCGCTTCGTATCACTTGGCCTCGCTCGATACCGCCGTGAAGAACCGCTGGCTGGAAGTCCTCGGCCGAGGCGCTGGTGGAGGCAACCGAGTCGATCGTCGCGGCCAATGCCAAGGACATTGAGGCCGCACCGGGATACGGTCTGAGCGACGCCGCGATCGACCGATTGCGTCTGGATCCGACCAGAATCGAAGCGATCGCCAACCGGACTTCGCGAGATCGCCATGCTTGCCCGATCCGGTCGGAGAGGTGATCGAGGGATTCACGCGTCCCGGCGGGCTTGAAGATCCAAAAGACGCGAGTCCCGCTTGGCGTTGTCTTCTTCATCTACGAGAGTCGTCCCAACGTGACCGCCGATGCCGCGGCGATCTGCGTCAAGAGTGGCAATGCGGTGATCTTGCGCGGCGGCAAGGAGGCGATCCACAGCAGCCAGGCGATCGTCGACGTGCTTGGCTCGCTGTGCCGAGCAGGTCGGTGTGCCGCGAGGCGCCGTGCAATTGGTGGCAAACGACCGATCGCGCGGCGGTCGGACATTTCCTGGCGATGGACGAGTTCATCGATGTGACGATCCCTCGCGGCGGCGAAGGCTTGATTCGTCGCGTCGCCAAGGAAGCGACGATGCCGGTGATCAAACATTTCGATGGAAACTGCCACGTCTACGTCGACGCAGTCGGCCGATGTCGAAATGGCGGCCAAGATCATCGAGAACGCCAAATGCCAGCGGATGGGCGTCTGCAATGCCTGCGAATCGCTGTTGGTTCACGAAGCGATCGCCGAGCGGGCGCTGCCGGTGATTGCCGAGCGACTTGCGCAAGCATGGGATCGAGATGCGAGCCGATGATCGGGCGTCGCAGTGGATCGATGACGCGTTGCCGGCGACCGAAGACGATTGGTCGACCGAGTACCTTGGCCCGATCATCAGCATCGCGGTGGTCGATTCGGTCGAGCAGGCGGCCGAGCACATCAATCGTTACGGATCGCATCACACCGACGCGATCGTCACCGACAACCTGCGAGCCGCCAACACGTTCACCACGCTGGTCGATAGTTCGGCGGTGATGGTCAACGCGAGCACACGATTCAATGACGGCGGCGTGTTTGGTTTGGGAGCCGAGATTGGTATTTCGACCGACAAATTTCATGCCCGCGGCCCCTGTGGGCTGCGTGAACTGACCACGTACAAGTACATCGTTCATGGTGACGGCCAGATTGCGAGAATGACCGACCTAGACGGACCTGAACCGGAGCCGAGCCTCGCAGGTAGCACCAAGAGAAAGCAAAGGGACGAAGGATATGTCCGACGAATCACTCAGCCAAAACCAGGTCGAGAGTCTGCTCAAGGCAATGGAGATCGGTCGACGGGGGGCCGCCCAAACCGGCAGCCACCCAAATTCTCGAGCGAGCGAAGTCCGACGGCGGGTGCCAAGCGGTCCATCGCCAATCATGGCGCTGAGCTCGCGTGTCACCGCGTACGATTTCAAGCGTCCCGAGCGAGTCGGCAAAGACCAGATGCGGGCGATGCATTCGCTGCATGAAGCGCTGGCCCGAAATTTTGGCGCTTCGATGTCCGGCATGCTGCGGACGATGATCGAAGTCAAGCTGCTGAGCGTCGACCAACTGACCTACAGCGAGTTCGTCTTCAGTCTCGACAACCCCAGTTGCTTCAACGTGCTCAATCCCGATCCGCTCGATGGCAACTGGATTCTGGACATTGCCCCTTCGCTTTCCTACGCGATCATCGACCGCATGCTGGGAGGCGATCCCAATCCCAACGAATTGATTCGCCGTCCGCTGACCGAGATCGAGAATCGTCTGATCGGACGCGTCGTGCAGATCTTTCTGACGCAACTGAAGAATGCCTGGGAGAACATCGTCGAACTGGAACCGAGTGTCGAGAGCGTCGAGAGCAATCCACAATTGGTTCAAATCGTGCCGCCCAACGAAGTCGTCATCCTGGTCGGATTCGAAGTGTTGCTGGGCAAGAATCGCGGCATGTTGAATCTCTGCATCCCCTTCAACACGATCGAGAACTTCAACTCGAAACTTTCTCGCAATGGTTGGGTCGGTTATGGCAAGGGAACGCCGACCCAGGAAACTCGCGGCAAGATCACCAGCAGCGTGGACGGGGCACCGGTGAACATCGTCGTCACGCTTGGCACGATCCAAAATCAAGACCGGCGATCTGCTGGATCTGTCGGTCGGCGACATCATCACGACCGAGAAAGAAGTGAACGATCCGCTCGAGCTGTCCGTCCAGGAAGTGCCGAAGTACCTCGCTCGTGCAGGAGCCTTCAAGGGCAAGAAGGCGGTTCAGATCGAATCGGTGATCGAGAAACCGCGACATTCGGAAACGCCCTAGAAGAGAACGAGACAGCGACGAGTGGCTAGAAGCGAGAGGGTTGTTCAAGTCTCTTTGCTCGCCGTCTCGTACCTGGCCTCTCGTTCCTCGTTTTTCCGATCGGTGGAACGTGTGCACGCAGTTGCCGAAAACCGGATCGGCACAATCGTTCCACCGTCATCTCGACGGGAGCTAATTAGATCATTTCCTTGAGGCCCTTGAGTGGGCGAATGGTCAGCTTCTTGCTGGCTGGCTTTGGCTTGAGCCAGATTTCGGTGCCGTCAGCAGGATTGCGACCTTTTCGCTTCGGCTTGGCGGGGACGTCCTTCAGGACGATCTTGCAGAGGCCGGGGATCGCAAATTGACCGGGGCCGCCCTTCGAGAGTGCCTTCTCGATTTCGCCTGCCAGTGCGTCGAAAACAGCCGCCACGTCCTTCTTGGACAGTTCCGTCTCTTCCGCGATGTTGGCCAGGATCTGGGTCTTCGTAGGCGCCTTCGGAGCAGCTTTTGCCATGGGTGAGAACCTTTTGTGAATGTGATTTGGGTCGGTTTGGGCGAGATGTGTGCAAGCCCGTGATTGCGTAGGGCAAAGTGTTATGTCCGTATCGCCATCCGTGCAACCCGGCTTTGGCCAAAAAAGCCCACGTTTTTCGGGGGTTTTTGCACGAAAAGACGAGTTTCGGTTGCGAGACCCGCCCGATTGACCCCCGTCTTGGCGACTCTCAATGCCCTCGCCGAGCAGTCGCCGTTGTTCACGCGGTGCACCGCCGATGTGCTCGGATCGCTAGAGTTCCGACGTCATGGCTTGATCAATGGCGCTGGCTTGAAATTCGCCATCCTCCAAAGACTTCTCGGCGATTTCATCACCGGCTTTGGAAATCAATGTCATGTCCAAGGCGACGTTTTGCATCGCCGAATCAATCGAATTCGATCCGAGCGTGTCCACAGAAGGTGGCTCGACATTCTGCCCATCTCCAATCCACAACTCACCCTCTTCGAGCGACAACACCGTTGCATCGGTCCGAGTGGAAGCGTTCCTCGTGGCCGGCACAAACAGATCGGCTTGAGTGACCGCTGCGGAGGCAACCGATTCACCTTCCGCCTGAACCTCTCCCACGGTCAGCTCCGTGGCCGCTAAGACTTGTTCACCTTCGGCCGTTGATGAAGTGTTGATCAGAGTCAGGGCGTCCGCAGCGACCGATTCACCTTCGGCAGCGCTGGATTGGTTGCTTACCTCCGTGAAGGTCAGTTGACCGGGTCTGATGTGATACAGGAACAGACCATCGGCCTCACCTCGCAACTGGGCCCGAACATCGTTCCGCGCCGAGACCGTGGCCTCGACCATCGCTTCGGGCGTTGTGGTTCCATCTGTTGAGGTCGACTCTGGTCGAATGGCGTTGACCTTCAACAGGCTGGCGCTGCCGTCCAATGACACCGTCACAACATCGGTGGAGGCGGAACTCTCCGAAGAAGACTTGGCGATCAGTGTGCTGGTGTCGCCGGGGGCCACGACCGTAAGAATCGATCGTCGCGGCGTCGATCCCAGCCAGTCGTGAATTGAGATGTATTCGGGTCTCAAGCGACCGAGCCCAGAGTCGACAACTCCGTCGCCAGCATCCGCCGCGCTGGAGAACGGAATGACTTTCGCCTCGGATGCATTTTGGAGGAACGGAATCGCAGGGATCTGAACCGAGTAGTCACCGGGCAACAGATCGCCGAAGAAAGCCGCCCCTCCGGAGTATTCGATGGGCATTTCCACCGAGTTGCCTAGCAAATCCGTCCCAGTCAACATGATGCCAGGGATCCGACTATCGGTTGCCAGCGAGGGCAAGAGCACGTCGATCTTACGTTTGGCGTAGTCCGTTACCTGAATCGTAATCGTTCCGCTGCTAGTCACAGTGGAACCGTCACTCACCGTGTACGAAATGGTATCGGTGCCAACGAAATCCGCCGGGGGTGTGTAGGTGATCAGGCTCTTGGTTGCCGTATCGACCTCGGCGGTTCCACCCGCAGAGGTTGCCGCCGTGACAGACAGCGTCAACGTTTCGTTGCTGTCGACGTTGGCGGGTAGATCACTCAGCGAGAAGACCTGGCTACCACTCGCACCACGGTTTAGCTGAATGGTGGGATTGGCGATGGGCGGGGCGTCGTTCACCGGAGAAACGGTGAAGGTCACGGTGCCAACCGAAAGCCCGCCACCGGTATCACGGATCGTGTAAGTAACCGTTTCGGTACCCGCTAAAGTTTTCAGCCGGTTCGTAGAAGAACAGCAGTCCATCGCTGCTGAAGCGAACCGCTCCGCCGGCGCTGGGGGTCCCCAGCGAATCGATCACAAAGGGCTGGTTGTCCACATCACGTGTATCGTTCGCCAGGATATCAAAGCTGGCTTCCGCGTCGTCCTCGACCACAGCGAAGGGATCGTCGACGGCGTTGGGAGGACTGTCGGGAGTGGCCACCGTCACGTTGACCGTCACCACGTCGGTAAGCGATCCGTCACTGAACGTGTAGGTGAAGGTATCGGTACCTGTGAAGCCGGCGGCTGGTCTGTAATTCACGCCCGATCCGTCAGTCGCAATGCTGACCGCCCCGCCGTTGCTGGTCGTGCTCGTTCCTACGGCGGTGACCTTGAGCGTTTCACCCGTGTCGGGGGCCGAAGAATCGTTGTTGAGCACGTCCAGGAAATTGACGTCCGAATCCTGATCGACGTTGAAAGTGTCATCCAACCCAACCGGAGGATCGTTTACCGCCGTGACCGTAACCGTCACGGAGGCCGTTTCCTGGATGCCCATCGAATCGCTGACGCGGTAAGTGAAGACCGCATCGCCAAAGAAGTTCGCGGCCGGCGTGAAGCTGACCACGCCCGATTCAAGCGATACCAAACCACCGCTGGAAGGCTGCGTCACCGAGACGACGGTCAGCGACCCGTTGCCGAAATCACCTGATCATTTTGCAAGACATTGACGACCGTTTTGGCGGAGTCTTCTGCCACCGTCACCGTGTCGTCTTGAACGGTAAAGCTCTGTCCGATCGGCGAGTGTCACACTGCCGTACGCGACCGCCGAGGCGGGAAGCTTGTCGTCAATCCCAAACAGCAGGAACTCACTGGTGGTCTCGTCGGCCGGTTCGCTGCGAATGTTCACCGTGCCACTTGCAGATCGCTTCCATGCGGACGGTGGCGATCAGATTCTCTGAATCATTCGACGCTGCCGTCGCACTGCTTACCGCACCAAGCTCGTCGATCAGTCCATCCGAGAAGGTCCCTTTTCGTAACAGCCCGAATCCGCTGTTGTATTCGATCGAAGAACCCGGTCACCGGCCGCACGATGGAGCTGTCGAACAAGATGTCGGCGAACGCTCCATACACGCCGCGCATCGCTTGATGCCGCGTGAGTCCCCCGCGATCATCCGGAGCAAGAACTCTTGGCCGACGGCGAGCGAAGTCAGCGGGTTGCCCTGCAGATCGGTAATCTCCAAGCGAACCTCAGCGGTCGGCGCATCGGCAACGTTGATGGAGAAGTCTTCGGATCGTTTGTTTCCAGCCAAGTCGGTCAACTGAACCGTGAAGGTAGCGTCTCCCGTCTGGCTGGCCGTTGGCGTCCAGTTGATCACACCGGTGGTCGCGTTGATTGTGGCACCCGTCGGCGCCTCGGTCAACGCGTAGACCAAACCGCTGCCCTCTTCACTGCTGATCAGGTCGGTTTGGAAAGCGCGACCGACGTTGGCCTGCGTCGCGGCGCTGCCCACCACCGAGTCCGGTGCGGTCGTGTCATAGACCAGCTTCAAGGTTCGCCGAAAGCGTCACTCGTTTCACTGCCGCTCAGTTGTCGGGCCGCAAGCTGGTAAGTCCCGTCACCCAGAGCGGCGATGTTGCTGGTGGTGATCACGATCGTGGTTCCAGTCGCCAGCCCCGTTCCCACGACCGCATTGGTGGCGGTATCAATCAACTGCACGGTGGCGTCACTGGTGACACCACTGACGAGGAACGACAACGTGCCGAGCATTGGTAACGTTGTCTGTGTTGCTCGATCCACTGTCGCTGGTCGCCTGCAGATCGATGCTGGTGGGAGTTGCCAAGTCAGGATCGCCGGAGAATGCGAACTGAACCGTTTGCGAATCCGAATCGCTCAATCCGTTCCCGGTCACGCCAGGTCCGGGGCGAACGCCAACTCGCACGCTGATCGTTCCCGCAAATCAGTGGCGGGCGTAACGGTTACGAGTCCCGTTGTTGGCATCCACGGAAACCGTTCCGCTCGAAGCGCTGGAGAGCGATTGAGCAAAGTAAGTGACGGCGTCTCCTTCGATATCAACGCTACTGAGTTGCAGTTGGGCCGGCGTGTTGATCGTCGCTGGAGGGCGGGGGAGCGATGTCGTTCAAGAAGGGTTGGCTATTGGCCGTATCGGCAACCACGGCGACTTGAACGGTTTCGGAATAGCTGTTGCCGTCCTGATCGGTCACGGTGAACTTGACGGTCGTGGTCCCGCTCTGATTCCCTTTTGCCTTGAGCATGACGACCGAATTCTCGGTGTCGTCGAAGACATCGATGCTGTTGATCGTGATGTCGTTGTCAGGCTTCTGAGAGTCCCCGGCCCCGCGCGACTCGGGCGTACTGGTTCCGCTGATTTCTTCTCGAACGTCGAAGCCTTCGACCAGCTGTCCGAATACGGAATGATTGAAGTCGAGGAAGCGAGTTGGGACCTCGGTGATGAAAAACTGCGAGTTGTTCGTATCGTCGCTCGACTTGGCAAACGACAACACGCCCTCGCGATTGTGTTGCAAGTCGGGATGAAAATCATCGTCAAAGTTGCCGAGGGTCGATCCGCTGGTACCGGTTCCGGTGGGGTCACCACCCTGGATCACGAAGTCATCGGCGACCCGATGAAAAATGATCCCGTCATAGAAATTGGAATTGGCCAAATCGATGACACGGCCCGCCGCGGTCGGAGCACGCTGTTCAAAGAGCTCGAACACCATGTCGCCGTATCCATTCATGTCAATGCGAATGGACGTTCCCGCTGAGCACGACGGCCTCAAGCAAATTGGGGTTTCCCACCTCAACCGTGACGGTCAGGGGACCACCATTGGGATCGTAAGCGTCAATCGGGAATATGCAATGGCGATCCAATCTGCACGGTGAGATTGCCGATCGGTCTCGAACGTGGGATCTTCACTTTGCGGGATCGGGACGCCGCTGTAGTCACTCAATTCCTGAGCGTCAGCACCCCTTCGACTGGCGTTTTGCCAGGAAACTTCCAGGTCGGAAATGCCGTGATCTGCTCGGCCTGGCCGATCGAGTTCAGGGTGCGGTCGGAGTTGGTGACCTCAACGAACGGAAGCTCGTTCCCTCCGTCGTCAAACAGCTGTTTCTGGTCGGAACAGAACGGGCACCAGGCGGCTCCGTAGAATTTCGCGCCCGCGGCCGTTAAATCCTTGGCGAACTGAACCAGGTCCGGAGCCGATTCTCCCTCGGCCTGTCCGGCCACCTGCAGGCCGCTCGTGGTGGAGTCTGAGGTCGTGGAGGCCGAAACGACGGATGGTTGACCCGTCGCTTGGTCCGCCGCAACCCCCTCGGTGAACAAGAGTTCCATGTCGCCGGCAAGCAATTGCCGATTCTCGAGCGACTCCAGCAGCAACCGGCCGCGTTTGGGGTCGGTCTGGCACCTGTCGCCCAGAAGCAGATTCTTCACGAATTGCCGGACTCTTCGGCGTCGAGTCTTGGGATGACGGTTCAAGGACATCTTGATCTTTTGGAATTCAGTTGATTCGTGGCGTTTTCGAGAGTGGACGGCCAAGATCGGGTGGTCCATCATCGCTTTGTGGTCGGCAGCCAAAAGCGGGGCGAACGAGCAAATCCGATACGACCCGCAGGCTTTAACAAGACAGAAAGGTTGGGTCGGTCAAAGGTCGTTCAGGACAAGAAAATCGGTGTCGACAGGGAAAGTCATCTCTCTGACGCATCGACGTCGTCATGTGTTCCCCATTATAGCCGAACGGGGGGCATTTCCAGCCAGAACCACCGCCGTAGACACCTAGGAAGGCTAGGAGGTCTGGGTCATGACAAATGCGTCGGCTGTAGCAATCGGGATGGGGACAGGCCCAGTTTGGGCTTGCGAGGCCGGATAACGCGAGAGCCGGATAACGCGCGGTCGGATAACGCTAGAACGGGCAGTGCGTAGTGCACCAGATGGGTGGCGAGGCTTGGTACCGTGAGGTTGCCTTGGACTTCGTTTGAGGTCTATCGGCTGACGATCTGCATCAACTCTTGCCCGGACATGCGGAAGGCGGCCTCGTGGGGGCAGGCGTAGACGCAGCTCGGGGCGCCCATCGATGCTGCGGCAGAGGTCGCAAGTGGTCGCCCGCTGCTGAATCACCGGAAGACGGACACCCTTCTCGGACCTCGAAGACATCTTGCAGCCTTCCTTTGGCATCCACTTCCTGCTTGGGGAAACCATGCATGTTGATGTTGCCGTAGGGACAATTCTCGGCACACAACCCGCAACCGATGCAGTAGTCCTCGATTTCGATTTCGAGCGACTCGCCATTGCGATGAATGGCGTCGACGGGGCATCCGACCAGGCAGTAGGGGTCCATGCAGGATCGGCAACTGCTTGCGACGAGGAACTTGTCGAACCGCAGTCCGTCGCGAACCAACCGCGTCACGCCATCATGCGTGTCGGCGCAAGCCTTGGTGCATTCGTCACATCGTGTGCATCGTTCCAGGTCGAGCACGAGCAGACTCTGCGCCAGGAACAGACCTTGATCCAGATACTCGTCGGCCTCGATCGCCTGCAGTCGCCCGCGCGCCTCTTCATCTCGCCGGAGAATCTGTTCCGCCTTCGCTAGCAACGCTTCTTTCAGATCGGGAAACTGCTTCAAGCAGTCCGCGAAAATCCTCGCCCTTGATTCGGATCAACTCAACATGATCCAGCGCCGAACAGGTCGCCGTCCGAGACCCGGGTCGAACCGACTCACCGAGCGACTCGGAAAGCGAGGCTCTCGAGCCCGCTGAGCAACCCGATCTCGCCGAATCCGTTGCCTGGCCCCAAGTAATTCAGCACGCGCTCGTTGCGACCGTATTGCTGCGTGACTTTCACGAAGCCGAGTCGGCTGATGTAGTAATTGTCGGAATGGTCGCCTTGACGAAAGATCGCTTGACCAGGATCGACCGAGACGAGGTCGGCTTTGTCTCTCAAGTACTCCGCTGCCTCGATTTCGCGACGCCTCGTCCAGGGAGTCAAAGATGGGCAGCGACGCCAGTTGTCCGCGCAACGAACGTTCGCGGTAAACCCGATCCAGGATCTCGCGGCTGACCGCGTTTCGTTGCAACATGTAGAGCACGTTGCGCCGAATCTCCAGGACCTCCGGCTGGCTTCGGTGCGATCACGGTCGCCGATCGCGGATAACGATTCATGCAAGTCATCTCGCCGAGAATCACATCGTCGGCGTTGCGAAGGATCCGTTCGTTCTCCCTCAGCTGGGCTGCCCCGACGTCGGCAAGTTTTGCGCAGCCGCCCGCTTTCTCCAGCACCGTCTTCAAGCCGCCGAACAGGCCGCGAATGCCACCGGCTGAACGATTGCGCACGGCGCCGCGCGTCGTCTTGAGAAAGATCTCGAACTCACCACTCAAGAATAATGAAGGCGGTCGATCCGTACTCACCTTCGCGGCACAGCACCTCACCGGGCTTGAGGATTCGACGCACGACTGCTGCGCCATTGAACTGCAAGAAACTTGTAGGGGATCCCAGAGAACAGCGGATACTTGATCAACTCGTCGGCGGTGACGATGTCGCCGTCCTTCTTTTCCTCGCCATCTCACGTTTGACACGCTCGATTTGCGTCTCGATGAAAGACGGCTGGAACTCCAAGGCCCCGGTCGGACAACTGACCGCACACTCGCCGCAGGAGACGCAGCTGCTCTCGGCCATCGGATCATCCAAATCGAATGCGATCCGCGATTCGTATCCCTTTTCACCACGTCCGATCACATTGTTGTGTTTGACCCAATTGCAGCCGCGCTGGCAACGACCACAGAGGATGCACTGGTCATGGTCGACGCTGATCATTCGGCTGGAGGAGTCCTGGCCTCGATCGATCGTTCGTGGTTGAAAACGCGACTGGTCGATCCCCATCCGCTTGGCGATCGCGGCCAGTTCGTTTCCGGGAGCCTCGCTGCTGGGACGCGGGCAGGTGATCGGCCATCAGCAATTCGACGACGGTCTGGCTGGCTGCTTTGACCCGCTCGGCCGCTTCGGGATCCGCCTTGCTATTGATCGTGTTGACGATCATGCCGTCGGTAACGCGTTGCACACAGGAAGGGACCAGCTTTGCGACGCGGCCCCCGCCGCGTCATCTCGGCCGCCTCGACGACGCAAACTCGACAAACGCCGACGGGCGGCAGATGTTCCTTGTGACAGAGCGCGGGAATGGGATGGGGATCGCCCGGGTTTCGAACGAACGCCTCGCTGGTCGCGTCATAGATCGTGGTCGGGCGGGGAACGGGCACGCCGTCGCGATCGCGAAGGATGTTCCCTTGACTGTCACGAGTCGGAACGGCTTTCTTGACCGTCACGTCGTCGGCCGTCGATCGTCAGCGTCACGTCCTCGTCCAGTTCCGCAGCGGTCGCCTTCTCGACGCGGATCAGTTGGCCGTCGACGTCGCGGGCGAACGAGCCCTTCATCGTCGGGACGGACCTCGCCGGCGAGACCCACGACGTCGAAACTGACGACCTTGGATTTCAGCTGGATTGGGATCAGGTCCGTTGCTCATGGATCATGCTCGAGACGGCTTCTTGCGGCATGCGTCGCGAGCCAGTTCGGGAAAGTATTTCAGGAAGGTTTGAAGCGGATTGCTGGCGACCTGCCCGAGCCCGCAGATGCTCGTCGCCTGCATCACGCCGCTGAATTGCAAGACGACCGGCTCGAGCGTTGCCAACTCACTCGCGATCGACCTCGCCGGCCAGCAATCGTTCGCCCATTTCGGTGATCTTTTGCGATCCGATTCGACAGGGCACGCACTTGCCGCACGATTCGTTGCGATAGAAGCGACTGTTGGCGACCGCCTCCGACAAGCACGTTGCATCCTTCGCCGTAGACGACGATGCCCGCACCGAGCATGTATCCGACGGCACGCGAGACGTTGATGTCCAGCGGCAAGTCGCGGATGTCGATCTCCGGTAACTCCTTTGGGAACGTTCGCTTCCACGAACCGACGATTCAGGCCGAGACGGGAATCTTGGCCGGCAGCAGACCGCCCGAAGGACCGCTCAACGCGACCGCCGCAATCGCCTTGCCGTCCTTCATGCCGCCGCAGTGCTTGTCGATCAATTCGCCAAGCGTGATTCCGGTTGGGACTTCGTACACGCCGGGTCGGTTCAGGTCGCCGCTGATCGAGAACAATCGCTTGCCCTTCATCGTTTCGCTCGACCCGGCGGTCAGCGGTCCCGCCTTGACGCCCTGGCTGGCAAACCACTCGCCGCCATCCTGCAGAATCGCTGGTGCCCAGGCAAACGTTTCCACGTTGGACAACAGCGTGGGCTGGTCGTACAGGCCGTTGGTCATCAATTCCGGCGGACGGTTCCGCGGTTCGGCACGCTTGTCTTCCATCGCCTCGATCAACGCCGTCTGTTCGCCGCAGATGTATCCGCCCGGGCTTGGGAAACACCTCCAGCTCGAACGAACGACTGCTGCCGAAGATGTTCGTCCCGCAGGCGCCGATCCGGACTCGCGCGTTCGATCTCCTCGCGGCACTTGGCGATCTGTTCGGGATACTCGTGGCGAATGTAGATCCAGCCTCGCGTCGCGCCGACGACCAGCGCGGCGACGATCATCCCTTCGATCGTCAGGTGGGGTGCTGCCAGCAAGATCTCGCGATCCTTGAACGTGCCTGGTTCGCTTTCGTCGGCGTTGCAGACGATGAACTTTCTCGCCCGTGGTGCCTTTGGCCCGCATCACGTCGCCCCACTTCAAGTAGGCTCGACCGCCGGCGCCGCCCATCCCCAGCAAGCCCGCTTGTTCCAGTGCGGCGATTACTCTGTCCGGATCCCCGCCGCCGGTGACGTAATTGCGGACCATCTCGTAGCGGCGGCTTGCCCCGATAGATGTCCATGTCCCATTTGCCAACTTTCTCTTTGGCCAGTTCCCAATCGGTGTTGAGCTGTTGGCGTGTCCCCTTTGATTATCGCGTTGACTGCCGATCGCAGGTCTCCTTCGGTGCCCGAAGCGACCAGTTGCTCGTTGACCATCGCGGCCGGTGGTCGGTCACAACGTCCCAGGCAGGAGACGCCACAAACCTCGACCTCCTTTCCATGGTTGCCTCGGCCCATTGCTTCCATTCTGCGAATCAGCGACTCCGAACCATTGAGATGGCAACTCATGTCGCGACAAATGTGCACTTCGACCTTCGGCGGTGGCTCCGTTTTGAAGTGGGGAAAGAAATGTTACCAAGGCGTTGATTCGGTGCAGGGGAACGTCCAACTTCTTCCGCAACCGCTTTCATGTCGGCGTGGGTCAGGTAGCCGCCTCGTTGCTTTTGACGTTCGTAAAGTGCCGGAATGATCATGACTTCTGGGCCACATTCGGGTTGGTCGGTTGGGTGCTCGATCATCACTTCCTGGTCGAGCTGTGGCGATGGACTCTCGACTCGCTGGCTCTCCATCGTTCAGCAGTTTTCAACAGCCTGCTCCGAAACGCGTCGGGTCCAAACTGAGCCGGCGAATGGAGTCGTCCGCTCTCTTTCTGGGAACGGGCGAGATCGAATCGCAACAGCATCTCGATCGTCGCCAGGGCTTGCCAAGAGCTGGCCAGTCCCTTGGCCCCTTGCTGCGAGGAGCTCGACAGGTCACGAGCTGCCGCATCCAGCTCCAAGTACTGAATCGCCGCCTGATGCCAATCGACCGGAGCGGACTGCTGCAACTGACCTCGCACGCGCTCGACCGACTGGATCGCCAATTCAGATCGCTGTCGATTTCGTCAGCAGAAGGCCGATCGCTCGACTTGCTTTTTCACGAAACCGTTCAGCGATCTGCTTAGCCAGCGGTGCGATTTGAGCCGGGTCGCTTCGATGCGGTGAAAGGATCTCCAACGCCCGACGATTGCCGCGAATTTCGAGTTCGTTGCCCACGGTATGCCACGAATTCCAAACGGGAAGACCGTCGCTCACATGAAGCGGCGACTTCATCTGGCCGTTGCCGCGTGGAGGCAACAGGTACTCTTGCATCGACAACGATTGGTGACAGGCAAAGCAATCGTAATCCGATAGTTCGGGCCACGGCGCGGCCGAACGATCCTGCAGGTGATCGCGGCACGCTCCGAGGCCAACGATGCCGGCCGCCACAGGTTCATCGCGCGGCCGACTTGACGAACACGAACCGCCGATCCGTGAACTCGCTGCTCCACTTCGCTTTCGGCCGTCCCAGTGTTTCGGCAGATTGTCGTTGTAAATCAGCAAGTCGAATCGCAATGCCGGATGCCCAGCGGCGATCAAATCGTGGTTCATATCGCGAATCATTCCGTCCTCGCTGCGTGATCCGACGTGGCATCGCACGCAGGTTGCAGCGCGACCCACGATCGATTCGGTGTCTCGCATGCCGGTCGCAGGATCGAACCTTTGGGCCGCTCCAATCGATCGCAAGTGTGGCTCCAGCCATTTCTCGGCCGAACCATGACACGATTCGCAATGGACGCCTTGGGTCAACAAACGTTCGTCCAGCGTACCGGTCGCCTGCGTACCGGTCGCCTGCGTACCTGGTCGCCTGGCAATCCTCCGGCGTGGCACTGGTGTGGCAACTGATGCAGCGAGTTCGCAGCACGTTGTCATAGGCCGTCCGATCACCCGCAGCCCTGGCCTCCAATCGCTCGACGATTTTGCGAGAGTCCGCGTCCCGCAGCAAACGTCCGGCTCCGGCATGTGGGTCACGGGCCATCCAAGTGGACAACGCATGATTCCAAGCGGGGCCTCGGCCTTCGATACCGCCGTGACAGGTCGCCGTGGCACAGGACGCTCGCCAAGGCGACTCCGCTGTCGGCGCGAAATCTGGCGTTTGCCGACGAAAGCGTTTCGCCTTGACCCTCGCTTGAGTTGGGCGCCAACAGCAAGCAAATGATTACGAAGCAGCGACGCGTCACCAATGACAATCGACCGGAATTCATCTCGCCCCCTCCCCCGATACCGAAGGATCGCCGCTGTTGGACAAGCCGAAGCCTTCCGCATGCGACGTGTGATAGCGATGACAAAGTGTGCAACGATCGGATGCCCAAGTCGGCTGCCCGCTCGATCATCGCCACCGTCTCGGCGACCTCGAGCTCCGCTGGTCTCTGCCAGCTCCTCGCTGCGGTGGCAAGCGGTGCAACTGTCTATCCCCGCGATCATCACTTTCTGCTGATCCTCTGGCAGTTCCCGAGGGCTCGATCGTTGGGGTAAGCGGCTCGTGGCAATATCTGGCAAGTCAACGTTTCGGTGAGCGGCATGATCGAAGAGTCCACGCTGAAGCCAACGGGATGGAATCATTTCGCTACCAGCATCACGCGAAGACAGGATGGACTGCGTCGGTGATGGCCGATTCGTCATGACACTGCAAGCACTTCTCTTGGACCAGTGCACGAGCCGCCGCCACGTCAAACGTCGTGGTCACGCTTGTGGCGGCTGACGTTCGCCAAGTCCTTCGCCTGGAACCGGAACGGCTTGAGAATCGTCACGGGGCCTTCGAACCAAACCTATCGCTTCCGCACCGCGCGCGTTGGCTGCCAGCAGCAGGTCGACCTGCCGCCAGGGCACCGCATGTGGGAGCGGAGTGCTATCCTCGGTGGCCAATCCCTGGACTGAGTGAATGGCAGGCGGCGCAGTGTCGATCGAAGCGCGATCGGCTGCGATGTAGCGGCCGAGCTCATTGTCGGCGAACAGCGATTTGCCATCGTCGGGAATTCCCTGCCAATCTCGTGACAGCTAGAGCACTCGAGCGTGACCAGGTCGGAATCCGTCCTGGCCAGTTTCGCGATAGCGATTTCGATCTTGAGGTGGAAGCTGACCGATTGTGAAACCGCCTCGCTGACCTGTATCCACTTGGCCGGGCAACATGTGTTGGGCATGATCAAATTTGATGGTCCCCGGATCGTCAACCGCGAGCGAAGCGAAGTCACCGTGTGAGTCTCTTGTGAAGGCCGTCACGTTGGGAGAAACGGAAGGCACGCCGCTGCAACCAGCCGTCAGATCGGCATGGCAGGCAACACATCGTTTTGATGCGACCCGAGTCAGATCATGATCACGTCCCTGATGATCTGCATGGCAACTGGCACAGTTTTGATCCTCCAGTTTCCAATCCGCATTCATTGCGTTGCGGTGATGATCTCCCACTTCGTGACATTGTTGGCAGGCAGCCTCCATGTGCGCCGCGGTGGTGTTTGGCTCCACATCCCAGGATTCCAACGCTCAGCTTGGAGCCGCGCGGATCCATCGGTGTCAAATCCCGGTGACACTGCTGGCAATCGTTCTCGAACGAAGCATGCACCGCGGCCAGCGGGCCAGTGCTCAAGTGGGCGCCGCTGCCGGCGAAGGCGACGTAAGCAGCGTAAGCGACTGCGCCGAGCAGCCCAATGATCACACAGAGACTCCGAAACCGCTGCAGCCCTGTGCGCTGGCGATAGTAGTCGATCTGAATGCGTTGCGATCGTTGTTTGCCGGTCTCAGTCGCCATCGCGAATCATCTTCTGCCGATCATTACCAATATTTGAGGGCTGTCCATACGTGAGCAGCCAAGAGTACCGCCACCGCAACTGACAAACCGACGTGAATTGCCAACCATGCATGCAACCAGCGATGCAGGCGTGCTTGTACATCAAACTGGCGCCGCTGATCACACATCCCTTCGAGCACATCGATAATCGGCTCGGCTTCCTCGGTGCAGACGTTGCGAAGACGTGAAAACCACTGACTCGCTTGTTGTCGATCGGTCACCGGAGTGGTTGCGGGTGAGCCCTTGAGCAAGAACGGCTCGATTTCATTCAGCGCCGTCCACAACGCCTCGCGATCCTCACGAGCCTCGGCAACACGCTGTGTTTCCAGCGTGCGACCGCGTGTCTTGCCCGCCTGGCGAACGGCGCCCGACCACGATCGTGTGTGTATTGACACCATCGAGCTCCGGTTCATCCTGAAGCACCTGTTCGCTGGAACGCCGACGCCCACAAGCCGTCACCAATAACTGTCTTGCATCGTTGACGGTCTGTTCCGAGACGTAATCGATCTGGCTGTAAATCGTTTCCGAGGGGAGGTTACGAAGTAGGTAGCGGGGCAAGATGTTCTGAACGGCAAGACCGTACAGGCCACTCAAAATGCAGAGCACAAACAGCACCATGAACGTCGCCGGCAACCAACCGCCCAGGTGCAAGCCGCAGTGGGCAATCGCGAGCGGCAAGGAGGCAATCCCCAGCCAGATGTGGGCGGCCAGCCAGTACTTGGCGGGGATCAACCGCAGACGGCGCAGGGCCTTGCGTGGCCACAACGCCATCTCAAACACAATCACGAGCCCGGCAGCCACACCACAAAGCAAACCCGACGCGCTACCACCACCAACCAGGTAGCCCGCTTCCAAAGACTCCCGCACATACAAAGCGAGACATACGAGGGTGACAATGGCTGTGGGAATAGCCATCCCAAGGTGAATCTTCGCCTGACTCCGATTCAGCAGCACCGTTGTATCACTTCAGAAGAAAAATCGGTCATGACGCGTCGAGGATCGCCTCCCAAAACGGCATTCCTTCGCAGCTCAATACCCTCGCATCGACTTGTCCACGCACCAACCGGGGTCTTGTCCTTTCCCGATCTGTCGATCTCTTGAGTATCGCCGAATGATCCTACCGTCTCGTAGGGGATGTTGTACGCCAACTTTGATCTTTGTTGACGATTTCCCAAAACATTTCGGATCGTGATCAGCCTTTTCTCTGTCAAAGTTTGCTGGTCGGGCGAAGCGTGACAGGCTGGAAGGTTGGCGAATCGGCTTTGCCACATGAAAAGACCGCGACAGCTTTCGCAGCAATGACGATAGCGAGTATCGTAGGGATACGTTTCAGTTGATTCGTCCCAGCGGTTGAAAGCCCAACTGAGTTTGGTTCTGGTGATGTGGTCAGATCTGTATCGTTGTTCAGCATACGCGGTCGCATTCGTCGCGACGGTGCTACTGGCTGAGAGTGCAGCGTTCGCCCAGGGAGTTGTGCCAGAGATTGTGCCGGAGATTATGCCGGGGATCTTGCCGGCCCCAGCCAGATTGGCCTCGCCGGCGTTTGCCCGTCCCGAGGCTGTTTGCTCGGCACTGGCGGCGCCGCAGCTCGATCCGGCCACCCTCGATTCCCTTCACTGGCCGCTGCTTCGCCAAGACCTGCGGGTCCATGGAGCGAGGTCGTGCGCGAACTCGAACTGCCACGGCGGCCCGAGAGTGGGAGTTTCACAGCCCTGGGTCCGGCGCGGCGGGGAATTTCAGATCTGGTTGGAGAACGATCCTCACGCGCAAAGTTGGCGAACGATCTGCAGCGATGAAAGTGTCGCGATGATGGAAAGACTGAACATCATGAAGGCTGGCCGCATCGTGGACCGGGCCGGCTTCGATAACTGCCTCGCTTGCCACAACTCGGTCAAGCGGTTTAACGAGCCGCGGCGTGATCATCCCAACGCCCCGGTTGCCTCCCAAGACGTCAACACCTTCCTCCGCGAAGGAGTCGGCTGCTCCGCTTGCCACGGTGCGAGTGAACAATGGATTTCCACTCACTTTCAGAACCACTGGTCGACTCATGCGGCAAGCGAACAGGGATTCGTCCAGGCCAGCGACCTCTTCGTGCGCGCCAGAATGTGCGCCGCTTGTCATGTCGGGGACAAGGACCGCGACATGAATCACGACATGATTGCTGCGGGACACCCCACCCTTCGCTACGAATTTGCAACCTATCACTCGTGGCAACCCAAACACTGGCGGGACTTCGAGGCGAACGATCCAACCTACTACGAGGCCCAACTCTGGCTCGCTGGACAAGTTGCTTCGACCGATGCATCCCTCGCGCTGTTGCAATCAAGAGCCCAACGGGCGTTGCCTGTTAGTACTTGGCCTGAGTTCGCCGCCTACAATTGCTCCTCCTGCCATCACCAACTTGGCCTCGACAACCAACGCAATCCGCTTGATCGCGACCGCAAGGCGTTAGCGCTGTACTCGCAGTGGAACGATGCTGGGCTCCGCTGGCTGATTCAGTTCCGCATCGAGTCAGGACAGTCCACTGAAGAAGACATTGAATTGCTCGCGGCGCTGGATGTGGTGAAGGAGGCAATGGAGTCCAGACCACGCCCGAGCGCCGACCGAGTGGCCAAGGCTGCAGAGCGGGCTCGCGTGGCGTTGGCACGCTGGCTTCAGGGAGCGCCGGGATCCGAGGAGCGATTGCAGTTCCGCAGCGATCGCCTGGGCCGCCTCGTCGCCTCAGCGGCCGGCAACCCGAGCACCTATCGTAGCTGGGAATCGGCGACCCAGTTCTATCTGGCGGCAGTGGGAGCCCGAGAAAGCTGGCCAGGTGGATGGAACGGCCCAGTGAGAGATGTCGCACGTCGTATGCAACATGGGCTGCGTTATCCAGAGATGATTGACGTCAGCCGATACGAACGTCGGCAGGGCGGACCGACCGCTACTCGCATGGAAACGATGCAGCTTGGTATGGAGCTCGCCGGCTGGCTGGGACCGGTGGAGCCAGGATTGCTGTCCGACGACGACGAACGAATCACCGAATCGATGCGCGATAGCCTCCGCGAGATGCTGGAGCGAATCAAGCGAGAACGACGTCAGACGGTCCCACCTTCGACGGATCGTGACCCATCCTCTCCAAGGGCAGTCGAGCCTGGGCAACTCAATCCAGCCCCAGCGCCCATGACTCGCGAACAATTGCTCGAGCAACTGCGCGAGCGTCGTGAAGCCCGCGAACAAAACAATCCCGCCAGCGAGCCGTAGTCATCGTGAAAGTACAATTCATGCGATGGAACCTTCTCCTTGCCGGCGCGACGCTTGCCGGGCTCGTGACATTGACAAGTGATGTCGCTGCGCAAAACGAGTTTCGTGCGCCAACGATCGTGGAGCGAATCAGTGATCCGGTCTACATGTCGTGGGTCGCGCAAGCGAAAGTCAGTGCCTGCGTCGACTGTCATACCGAGGGGCCCAACCTCGCGGCAATCGCAGGAGGCCAGAGCGCCAAGATGTCGGCGTTCAGCCGCCGCGAGGAAATGGAACGCTGGGTCACGCTCGACAAACACACCATTGCCCGCCGCCGAGTCGAACCCTATCGGGCCGATCAAGAGGAGGCGGAGCTCAACGCGATGATCGACCGGTTGCTTGAACAGCAATCCGGGACGATCGCCGCCCTGAAAGCCAAGGGCATGGAGCTCGATGCCTCGAAGTTGCTCCCCCGTGACGTACCTGAAGACTGGATGGGAGACAGCAACATCCTCAGTCGACGGATCTGCGACAAGCTTGGCTACGATGTGTCGAAGGCCTCCGGCTACGAGCGGTTTCGCGATAATTGCCTGACCTGCCACGGTGGCTATCAAGATGGCGAGAGCGGCTTCACCTTCGCGGACAAAGGGCAGGAACAGATCGGCATCGACTGTCTGTACTGTCACCAGCAAGGTGAAAACTCGGCCTGGGTCTTGAGCCACCTGGATGCCGACAAGTGGCGACTGCTGCCGCCGGAGGTCAAGACGGCCGCGGGCATGCGAGACCTGGTCAACACGTCGGTGCAGGCGGCCGTTTGCCTCGACTGCCACGTCGGAAACCGCGATCGAAACATGTTCGTGACGCATGAGATGTACGCAGCGGGCCACCCACCCCTTCCCGCCGTGGAACTTCAGACGTTCTGCAAAGAAATGCCACAGCATTGGCAGACCCCCTCGCAACTGTATCAGTCGCTCGCTTCGTTCCCAGGACGTGACATCTACTTTCAGACCAACTATCCCGGCGTCGTCACCCCCGCCACCACCGCGGGCGACACCTACTGGAACACTCGCAAGCTGCTGCTGGGGGCGTTGGCCGCCAGGCAGCAATCGCTGGACCTGGTGATCGACTCGGCCACGGCGCACCAGTGGGCGGACTATTCGCTCTACGATTGCGCTTCGTGCCATCATGAATTGCAATCAGACAGCCGGCGGCAGCAACGGGGATTTCCCGCGGCACCGGGTCGACCTCGCCAGCCGGAGTGGCCCGACTCCCTGCGGAACATCGCGTACCGTTTTTACGGAGGACGTGGCCCACAGGGACAAGGGACTTGGCAGCAACTGCTGCAACTGGAAGCCAATTTGACCGACCGTTTTGCGGAGCAGCCCTTCGGAGATCCCGATCAAGTCCGATCGGCTGCCCAGGCGTTGCGGGACGAAGTCAGCAAGGCGGCCGATGGCGTCGCGCGGTTACCATTTGGAGCCCCAGCTGCAAGAGGCGTTCTGAAGTTGCTGACGCAGGCATCCGCTGACGACCTGTTGACTTATGACGCGGCCCGTCAGGTTGTCTGGAGCATTCAAGTGGTCACCGGCGAACTACAGGACAAAGGCGAACCGCTGCCCGAGGGGTTTTCGGAAATCGTCGAGACACTGGGCGACCCGCAGACGACGGGCGTCCTTTCCCGAATGCCTTCGGGGCGAAAACAGTTCATCTATCCCACATCCCTCCAGGGAGATCTGGAGCGTCGCGCCGCGTTCGATCCTGAGCGATTGACCGCACAGCTGGAGAAATTGCAGGCGCTTCTCGCCAAGCCACCCGGAACCTAACGTCTGGCGTTGATTTGCTCGGTCGGAACCAATCAGAAAGTTGTCCCGTCAAAGCCTGGGACGGTATCATTGATGGATCCACTCACCTCGACAAGGGAACGGCTGTGCCATCTTTTCTCCGTGCGAATCCTGGCTTTCTCCTGCTCGCCGTCGCATGCATTGCCGTTGCCGGTTCATCTGTGCTTGGTGCGCAGGATGCCGATAGTGTCTGGGAAAATGCGCGACCGGGCGTCAAGTACGTCGGGAGCGAGTCATGCGTGGAATGCCACAAGGAGCAGCACGCAAGCTACCTCCATACAACGCATAGCATTGCAACGATGCGGACCGACCCGGATCAGGAAGCAGCGTCAACCCTCTACACCCATCCCGTGTTGGGCTATCAGTACGAGGTCGAGCGAAAAGATGGCTCGCTGGTTCATCGAGAGACGATACCGGCAGCCGATGGCGAGCCCTTGATCACGACCGAGCGAGACATTGAGTTAACGATTGGCTCGGGCCAACATGCCAAGAGCTATCTGTTTCGTGAAGGTCCCTACCTCGGGCAGTCCCCGTTGACTTGGTACGAAGCACCCGATGCCTGGAGAATGTCGCCGGGTTACGAAGGTGCCTATCAACCCTCGTTCCGTCGCCGGATCCGAAGCGAGTGTGTCTTTTGCCACGTCGGCAGCATCGACGAGAAGGAATCGAATCCTTATCAATTCGAAGTGGTCGAACTGGCGATCGGATGCGAGCGCTGCCACGGACCTGGTGAGCTGCATGTGGCCAAGCATCGCAACAGTCCAGCGGTCACGGTGGACGACCGAACGATCGTCAATCCAGCCAACTTGCCACGTGACCTGGCAGAAGCGATCTGCCAACAGTGTCATTTGCAAGGGGCGAACTGGGTCGTGACGAGCGGACGAGACTACTGGAATTATCGACCAGGTCTGCCGATCACCGATTACCGTGTCGACTATCAATTGACCGAAGGAAGCGGCGACATGCGGATCGTCGGACACGTGGAACAGCTGCACGCCAGCGAGTGCTACAAACAATCACCGGTGCTCTCCTGTGTGACCTGCCATGATCCACATCATCCAGTCCCTCAAGCGGAGCGCGTCGACTATCACCGATCGGTTTGCCTGAACTGCCATCAAGACGAGTCCTGCGGCGTTTCCCATGATGAGCGGATTCGTGAGGCTGACAACAGTTGCTTTGATTGTCACATGCCCAAGGCGGATACCAATGTTGCGCATGCCGCGTTTCATCACCATCGAATCGGCATTCATTCCAAACAGCCACCTCCGCCACCGTCGCGAGTCAAGCGAAAGGTCGATTTGCTCCCAGTGCTCGATCTGAGCGGGCTTTCGGAGCGAGAGCGTATTCGCTGCGGCGCCTTGGTCAAGGCGATTCATCTGCGTGGCGATCCAGAAAATCCGGACTACAACCACTTCGGCTTTGAGGCAACCGAGGAGCTGATTCAACTGAAGTCGTCCGGCGCCGTCGATGCGGACTGCGACAGCCAACTCGCTCTACTGGCCATTGCCCAGCAGCAACCGGAGATCGCGGAGGAACTTGCCAAAGAAGCGATCACGAAAGATCCACGGCCGACACTGGCACACATTGAGGCTCGCGCGTTGTTGGGACGCATCGCTTTTCAGTCGGGGCGACACGCCGAA
This sequence comes from Pirellulaceae bacterium, assembly GCA_963767665.1. Lineage (GTDB taxonomy): Bacteria > Planctomycetota > Planctomycetia > Pirellulales > Pirellulaceae > Rubripirellula. Next base: position 881,932 of record CAVYFC010000004.1, on the reverse strand, counting down.
GCGGTCGAACACTATCGGGCAGTCAACAAGCTCCATTTGGATGGAACCGACATGTTTTACCTCGGATTGTGCGAGAGCAACGTGGGCAACGTGGAGGCCGCCATCGAAGCCTTGAATCGTTCCCTTGAGCTCAATCCTCTGCAAGTGGGCCCCCACCATGCGCTCGAAGCGATCTACAAAGCGAACAACCAGGACGCCAAGGCGGCCGAGCACGCTGCTGCCAAAGTAAAAATCTCCGCCGAGCTCCAGCGAATTCATGAGCTCCCCGCAGCGGAGGGTAAGTAGGCCGGGCAGTTCGAAAAACGGTGACGATCGCAAGTCGTGACCTTGGCCATCAAGCCTTACCGATCTCCGCTAGACGCAAAGCTTCGGCGAGATCTTGAATCTGGCTAACCGTCAACTGTTCGGCCGCGAGGTCTCGTCGTAGCCAAGCTTTGCCAAGATTTCATCAACCTCCGGCTTGCTCAGTCGTCCTTTCATGGCGCTGGCCACGACGCTGCGCAGGAACTTGCGGCGGTGAAAGAACAACGAGCGGACGGTTTGATGAAAGTGCTTCAAGTCGGCGAATTTCTCTCGCCACTCGGGGACGGCATCCAGCCGCAAGATTGCCGAGTGAACGTTCGGTCGTGGCCAGAAGACGGTCGGCGGAAGGATCCGCACGATCTCGACGCGACAAAGTGACTGAACCCAGACGCTCAACGCTCCATAATCCTTGGTTCCCGGTTCGGCGACGATCCGATCGGCCAATTCCTTCTGGATGGTGACCACCATCGCATCGGGTGGTGGCGTGATTCATGCAGCAAATTGCTGATGATCGGGGTCGCAATGTTGTACGGAAGGTTCGCAACGAGCAGGAATCTCGCCTCCTGGCCGATGCGGCCGATCGCCTCACGAACCTGCTCCATCAATTCGGGTCGCAGCGTGTTCTTGTTTCGCAGCGCGTCGCCGTGAATCAATCGAACGTTGGCGCGGCCCTCGAGTTCCTCACCGGCGAGCTGATGCAGATTGGCATCGATTTCGACGCTAAGCACCGCGCCGGCCTGATCCGACAGACGTGTGGTCAGTGAACCGACACCGGTGCCGATTTCCAACACCACGTCGGTCTTGCGAAGTTCGGCCGAGCGAGCGATCAAATCGACAAGGTTCAGGTCGATCAGAAAGTTCTGGCCGTACCTCGAAACCGGCCGCAGCCCAGCGGCCGCAAGACGTTTTGACAGGTAGGACGCAGTTTGCCGTGGCTCGTTCAAGAGTTTGGTTCCGATGTCGATTGAAGGCTTCTCTGCACGTACTTCGCGAGCACATCGGTTTCCAGATTCACGCTGTCCCCCACGGCGCGATCGCCCAGCGTCGTGACCTCGAGCGTGTGCGGGATCAGAGCGACCGAAAAGGAATCGTCGTCAACATCCACGACCGTTAGGCTCACACCGTCAATGGCAATGCTGCCCTTGGCGGCCACCTGGGACGCCAGTGATCGCGGCAGTCCAAAACGCAGATGAGCCCATGGGGGGTCGTCACGCCGCTCGAGCAACGTGCCCAACGCATCGATGTGCCCTGTCACATAATGTCCCCCCAATCGATCACCCACTGCGAGCGATCGCTCCAGATTGACACTGGAACCGACCCCTTAGCTTCCCAGGTTGGTGCGAGACAACGTTTCTTCCCCAGCCTCGAAATCGAGCTTCTCCCCGTCGATCGCGACCACTGTCAGACAGCAGCCGTTGATGCAGATGCTGTCGCCGATCGAGGCATCCTCGGCGACGATGCCGGCCTGGATCGTCAATCGACGCCCCGGGGGCTGATCGAAACGGCGACGATCGTTCCTTTTGTTTCAACCAATCCGGTAAACATCGATGATCAGAGCGACTTTCGTTGGGTTGGTCGGACCGGAAAATTCGGCCCTCGGTATCGCAGCAATGGGCCCGCTGCGCGGTTGCGGCACGAGCGAGAGCCCGACCTCTTGGGTTTTAGAGCATTTTCGATCTTTGCCAATGAAATCAGTGCCGGGTAGGCATTCCATCCTGCATTGAACAAAATGCCGCCCGACAACACAACGTAACCAATCATCAAAACGTTTTCTTTGCGAGGTTCCCATGACGCTGATCGAAGCCATTCACGCCCGACAAATCCTTGACAGCCGGGGCAATCCGACGGTCGAAGCCGAAGTGCTGCTCAGCGATGGCAGCCATGGCCGAGCCGCGGTGCCCAGCGGTGCCAGCACGGGGGCCCATGAGGCCTGGGAACTCCGTGATGGCGACAAGTCGGTACTTCATGGGCAAGGGTGTCCAGACCGCCGTCGACAACGTCAACGATAAGATCGCCGACGCTCTGCAGGGGATGGATGCGACCGATCAGGCCGGCATCGACGCGGCGATGATCGAACTGGATGGAACGCCGAACAAGAAGAATCTCGGTGCCAACGCCATCCTGAGCGTTTCGCTGGCGGTCGCTCACGCCGCGGCTCAGGCGACCGGCCAGCCGCTCTATCGATACCTCGGTGGTGCCGGCGCTCGACTGCTGCCCGCACCGATGATGAACATCATCAATGGTGGCGAGCACGCTGACAATTCGGTCGACGTCCAAGAATTCATGGTCATGCCGCTCGGCTTCGAGCGATTCAGCGACGCGCTTGCGTGCCGGAACCGAAATCTTTCACAACCTCAAGAAAGTCCTTTCCGGCAAAGGCTACAACACCTCGGTCGGCGACGAAGGGGGATTCGCACCCGACCTGAAGAGCAACCAGGAAGCACTCGATGTCATCCTCCAGGCAATCGATCAGGCCGGTTACAAAGCGGGCGAACAGATCTGGATCGCACTCGACGCTGCCTCCACCGAGTTCTACGACAGCTCGACCAGGAAGTACTCGATCGACGGCAAGCAACTTTCGGGCGACGAAATGGTCGACTTCCTGGCCGACTGGGTGCAGCAAGTACCCGATCTGCAGCATCGAAGACGGCTGTGCCGAAGACGACTGGGAAACCTGGAAGAAGCTGACCGACCAAGCTTGGCGACAAGGTCCAACTTGTCGGCGACGACTTGTTCGTGACCAATGTCGAACGACTGCAACGAGGCATCGACGAGGGAATCGCCAACAGCATTCTGATCAAGGTCAACCAAATCGGTACGCTGACCGAGACGATCGATGCGATCCAATTGGCCGCTCGCAACAACTACACCTCGATCTCCAGCCACCGCAGTGGTGAAACCGAAGACTCGACGATCGCCGACTTGGCCGTCGCCCTTTCGACCGGCCAGATCAAGACGGGCTCGGCGAGCCGCAGCGATCGCATGGCGAAGTACAATCAATTGCTGCGAATCGAAGAGATGCTCGGCGACACGGCTCTCTACGGCGGCCCCCTGTTTCGCCAGAAGTCGTAACGACGAAGCCCGCACAGGGCTGACGATTCGCCCGGCCAAGACGATCCATGGCCGATCATCCAGCGGCCGTCATCCAGCGGCCAGCAACAAAGGGTCCATGGTGGAAACACTGCTTCGCCGAACAACCGCTGATCGTCTCTGTGATGTTGGGCGCGTTGTCCGCAGGGCTGTTGTTTGGCTGGCTGCAAACGGGCAAGAAGGCAGGCTGCGGTCGCCGGCCTGATCATGGCACTTCTGATTCCAGTCGCCTGGATCGTGGCCTCGCGATGGGAAACCGATCGCGAACAGATCGAGTCGTTGATTCGCGACGATCGCTGATGCGGTCGAACGAAATGACGTGGAAACGGCGGTGCAGATCATCGGCGATCCCAGCGACCAAGGCGACGGCGCGCGTCGGAACTCAGCAATTTCACCTTTGACATGGCCGCGGTCAACAAGATCCGCAGCATCGATGTGATCGAGGGAACGTTCCCACTGGAAGCCGACGTCGACATGAGTGTGAAGGTCGATGTCAGTCACAGCAGCGGCAATCTGCGCAATGTCCGGGTGTTGCGACGTCTGTTGCTGCGACTTGAGAAATCAGATGATTCGTGGGTCGTCACGGAATATCGCCACACGCCGATTACCGGCCAGCCCGATCAATACAGTCCCCTGCCCAACCAATCGTCAATCCCATGAGTCGATCCCGCGTCCAGCCTCTCTTCGTCACGCTTGACGGCATCGACGGCGTTGGCAAGTCCACCCAAATCGACCGACTCTCGAAATATCTGACGTGGCCAAAAACATGAGGTGTTGCAGGTGCAGGATCCTGGCAGCACAAAAGTCGGCAGCAAACTGCGAGCGTTGTTGCTGGAGAGTGATCTCGATCTTCATCGCCGAACCGAAGCAATGTTGTTCATGGCCAGTCGCTGCGAAATGATCGAAACGACGATCCGTCCAGCACTTCGCTCGGGCACCAGCGTGATCTCCGATCGATTCCTGCTGGCAAACGTGGTCTACCAGAGCATCGGTGGCGAGGTTTCGGCCGAACAACTCTGGCAGATGGGAAGGTGGGCCAATAACGGATTGCAGCCCGATCTGACGACTCTTGCTCGACATGCCTGCTGACTCGGCGATCGCCCGCATCGAGGGGCCCGCCGATCGGATGGAACGGCGGGTCCCGACTATCTGGAATCGGTTCGCCAAGCCTTTCTTCGTGAACTGCCCCACAGCGGCCCCTCGACCGCCGTGATCAATGCCAACCGATCACCCGAAGCGGTGTGGCAGGATGTCAAGCAGGCCGTGGACGAGCTGATGGACAAACAAGACAAGAAATGAATAAATAGCGGGCGAGTGGCGAAGGGGGAGTCGCGGTGCTGGAAAAGGGGTCAGGCCCCAATAGTGCGAAGCACCCTTCGGGCCGCTTGCGGCTATTGGGGCCTGACCCCTTTCCCAGCTGGCTACGTTATTGTTGAAAATGCTCTATTCCAAGGTGCTGTCGAAGACTCGGACTTCTGCCCAATTCCCCTTGTTTTCCTCGATGAAGGTGAGGTGTCGCTCGGCCGTTTGATAGGCGTCATGAGCAGGGCGGTCTGCGAAGACACAGTGCAGCGAAACGTCGAAATCCTGGTTCACGGGCCGATCGAGTTCGCGATCGCGCGTCCCCACTGAAAAGCCCACCAAACCATCGTGTTGGTCCAGATACTTCTTGCAGGCGGCCAGCATCGTGGCGATCGCTGCGTCGCTACGATCATGAAGCTTGAAGAAAACGTGGTGTGCCAACTGGGCCATCAGATTCGTCTCTCGGAAGGTGGGAAGATCAAAGGTCATTCAATCACAGGATGGATACTGTCCTAAACAATCGACCATTGATCAACGGTACTGCCGCCTCTCGCCTCTTCCCTAATTCGCCAATTGCACGAGATCACGGGGAGGGAGATTCTTGTTGGCGTCAATCGCCCTGCGTTCGGCCTCTTCGGAAACCAGGTTGTAGAAGACGTCCCGCTGTCGGGGCTGGAATCCGAGCTCCTCGATGGCCGCACGGATCTGATCGAGGGTCAGGTAGTGGACCGTTCCCGCTTCGGCGACGACATTTTCCTCGATCATCAGGCTCCCCATGTCGTTGGCGCCGAATAGCATCGCGAGTTGACCAATCTTCAAGCCCTGAGTGACCCAGCTGCTTTGGATATTGGGAAAGTTATCGAGGTAGAGTCGGGCCACCGCTTGTGTCTTGAGGTATTCGAAGGCGCCGACGTGCGGCAGGTGAGACAAATCGGTGTTGTCAGGCTGGAATGTCCAACAGATGAACGCTGTGAATCCATTGGTTTCGTCCTGCAACGACCGCAGCCGATGCAGGTGCTCGATTCGTTCGGCCAGCGTCTCGACGTGACCGAACATCATCGTTGCCGTGGAGTTTCCGCCGAGCTGATGCCAGACTCGCATCACTTCCAACCAATCGTCGGACATCACTTTTCCGCGGGTCAGCTCGCTTCGCACGCGGTCAACCAGGATCTCGGCGCCCCCGCCGGGAATGCTTCCCAGGCCTGCCTCCTTGAGTCGTTCCAGCACTTCTCGAATCGAAATGTTGTTAATCTTGGTGAAGTGATGGAATTCTGGCGGACTGAATCCATGAATGTTCAACGATGGAAACTCACGCTTGATGTCGCGAAGCAACTCTTCATACCAATCGAGCTTGAACTTGGGGTGTAGCCCGCCCTGCATCAGGATCTGGTTGCCGCCCAACGCAATCGTTTCCGCAATCTTCTCCAAGATCTCTTCACGCGAAAGGACATAACCCTCGTCACTCTTCGGGCCTCGATAGAAGGCACAGAAGTGACACACCGCCGTACAGACGTTGGTGTAGTTGATGTTCCGATCGATGTTGTACGTTCGAAACGGTTCGGGATGCAGGCGACGTGAAACCTGATCGGCGGCCGATCCGATGGCAGCCAGATCGTGACTCTCCAATAGCCGAAGACCCTCCGCCTCTGACAATCGCTCTCCGGAGATGGCTTTGTCCAAGATTTCTCGTACGCTTTTTTCGGCTGCTGCAATCATTTCAGGTCATCCAACAACGGTCGGTGCGTGCTCGGGCACGAGCCCCAGCGCCAAGGCTTTGCTGCGGAATGCATGGAGGCCCGTGCGCTCGCCGGGCCCCAAACGGAAATGCAGATTCTCAGCAAAGTAACGATGCAAGTCTTCCTTCGTCAGCCCATGGGCGGCAGATTCGCTTTGGGAAATCTCTTCCAGATGGGCCAGCCCGTCATCGCGGCTCGCCTGGAGAATCTCTCCCAATTCGTCGAGCAAATCGGGGCTGACGGAATCTCCAAATCCGTTTGGGGACGTTCGGGCCACCCACATCGCGAACACGAACGGCAATTCCGTCCAGCGACACCAGCGGTCTCCCAAGTCCCAAATCTCCTGATACACCCCGCGGGCAGGATGCATCGCTCGGTCCCCGATCATCAAAATCGCGTCAGCGTCGACCGACTCGGGAGATTGTTCCATCGTGAGCGGCACGGTCTCGGGCGACAATCCATACATTTCGGCCAAGAGGACAGCGACCATTGCGGCACTCGTTCGACTCCCCTCGTCCAGGGCGAGTCGCTTGATCTTGGCGACTGGAACTCGGCTGAGAAGACGCACGCTCCACACCGGTCCTCGACAAGCAATCGCCGCATCCGAAACGACGCGATAGCCCTGACCGCGAAAGAATTCCACCGAAGGAATCAAAGCCACATCAAGACGGCCGGCGTTGAGGTCATCTGCCAAGACACTCGGCAGCGCAAGGCTCAACTCCCCGCGATCCCCCAGTCGTTGCTGAAGGTTGTAGATCAACGGTTTCGTGTTCAGATAGGAGACGGCACCAATACGCAACATGAATGCGACCTGAAGAGGCTAGAAAGTCGTAAATCGCTCCGAGGCTGAGAGTTCTTCGAAACGCGAGTACCTACCGTAGGCGAGTCTTCGTAGGCGAGTCTCTCCGAGACTCGCATAAGACCCAGCAAAGCTGCGGATGTCCGCCCTAATGCAAACCTGATCAGGACTTCCCGACTCTCGTCCGCAGCCCCTACCCATCAACTACGTCTTGAACCGTGATTCGTGGTCGCGATTAACGCTCGACAGATTGCCGACATTACACACTTTTCGGCCACGGGTCGGAAGCGGTCACGGTGATCGCCCGAGAGTCTTGGGGATCAAAGAATCGGATCGAGTGGGCTCGTAGACGGATTTGATCGGTCGCCGAGGGCAGCGGTGGACCGCCATACAGCAGGTCTCCCACAATCGGGAACCCGCGGCTTGCCGACTGAATCCGGAGCTGGTGCATCCGACCGGTTACGGGCGAGAGCTTGACCCAGGTTCGATCCTCGATCTCGTCGTAGCTCATCACTTCAACGTAGGTCTCGGCGAGCCTGGCCTGCTCGTCCGGTTCGCCGACGATTTCGACCTTGGCCTGATCGGGGATCTTGCGGAGATGATCGATCCAAATGGCTTCTTTTTGGAGAAGCCGACCGGCAAGCTGGGCGAGGTATCGCTTTTCGATCTTCCGAGCCATGAATTGCTCACTCAGCAGGCGGGCAGCCCGTTTTCGAAGCGCGACCAAAATCACGCCTCCCACGGGCCGATCGAGGCGATGGGGAAAGGCCAGGTACTTGGCGCGACCTTGCAATTGGGCACGCAGTCGCTGCTCCAGGCTATCGGCGAGCGGAGGGGCCTGAGTCGACAAACCGGCGGGCTTGTCCACAACCACCGCGACCTCGCCATCCCACAGAACCTCAATCGGATCGAAAATGAGTTGATCTCCTTGCTTCAGGATTAACTGAGACTGCGATTCTTCGAACAATCGGGCCCTACCGTAGCCGAGTCTCTCCGAGACTCGTAATCAGCGCAGCAAAGCCACGAGTGTCCGCCTTGGAAATGCGGACCAAACTGGCAACCCCATTCAGGACGCCCATTTGCTCACCGGCCCCGGCATGCGATCGCATGCAAATCGTATCAGCAAGGATGCGTTCTGCGGCCTGACCTGGACGCTACAATCTAGCCATGAGTCAGCTGGGGAACGACGAAATCACGGAGAGTGGCCGGCCTGCTGTTCGACGATCTCGTTGGGCAAGGTTGAGCCTGCGGGAATACATCGGGGCGGTCACGATCGCCATGTTGGTGGTAGGACTGGTCGCTACGACGCTGCGACTGCGTCGTAGCGAAGATGAATTGTCGAGGATGCGGCAAGAATTTGGCTATTTGTCGAACACTCTCCCGGGACAAATCGCCGCAGCTCGTGCCCCAAGCGACCAACCGCTCACCTACCGGCTTCGTGTTCGGGCCCCCGAAACGTTACAGGGCTATCGAGTGGCCTACAGCTCCCATTGGCCTCAGAATTCCTCGGGACCGCAATGGTTCGGTGCCGTTGAGGTTCCAGCGGGTGAATCGATCATTACCGTTCGAATCATGGAAGATCCACGGGACCATCGCTGGAAGATTGCGACATCGGTGGCAGCCGCGAATGGGACCCGGCGGATGGCCACGGTGCTTCCCCAGGAACAAGTCGAGATCTTTCGAGGTGCTCACGAAGTCCTCAGCACGGGAATTGGGCGACAAACGCTCGCGGTCGGCGCCGATCAATCGATTCGACTGCTGGACGAGCGATGGCTGGTCGGCGAAACCGCTCTTCTGTTGTACGGTGATAGGGCGCCCGATGAGGACCAGATCGGCGTTTACGCGGAGCTGCAACCCGACATCGGCCCGCTGTAGAAATGAACGACCACGTTTGCCATGGGTTGTCCCGACTCCCATCGACCCGACTCCCATCGACCCGAGTCCCTTTGACTCAGCTCCCCTCGACTCTCTTCCCCCTCGCACCTCCAACACCATGCCCCGCGATTTTCTCAAAGGAGCCGCCGACGAATACGATGTCGTCGTGATCGGCAGCGGTCTTGCCGGGATGACCTCCGCGAACATTCTGGGTCGCGCCGGCCATCGCGTCTTGTTACTCGAGCAACACTACAAGCTTGGGGGATTGGCCACATGGTTCTTGCGTCCTGGTGGGCACATCTTCGACATCTCCCTGCACGGATTTCCGCATGGGATGATCAAGTCGTGTCGCCGCTACTGGAGCAAGGACATTGCGGATCGCATCGTTCAGCTCAAGAACATTCGGTTCGACAATCCGCAGTTTTCGCTCACCACGACGTTCAATCGCGAGGACTTCACCAGGCTGTTAACCAGCGACTTTGGTTTGCGTCCCGAAACGGTCAGCGATTTTTTTGATACCGCCCGGGGCATGAATTTCTATGACGATCAAACGACGACAACGCGTCAGCTGTTCGATCGATTTTTTCCCGGGCGCGATGATGTCGTCCGCTTGCTGATGGAGCCGATCACCTATGCCAACGGATCGACCCTGGAGGATCCGGCGATCACCTACGGTATCGTCTTCAGCAACTTCATGAGCAAGGGTGTCTTCATTTACGAAGGAGGCACCGAAGACCTCGTCAAACGGATGAAGAAGGAGCTTGAATCCAATGGCGTCGACATTCGCATCAATTGTGGCGTTGATAAGATTGATGTCGAGCAAGGGCGAGTTGCCGCCGTCCATTCGATGGGTCGCCGTATCCGCTGCCGAGCGATTGTCAGCAACGCGAATCTGCGAACCACCATCTTGAAAATGATCGGTCCAGCCGCACTCGATCAAGACTATGTCGAGCGGACCGAGGCGGTGAGGTTGAACAACAGCAGCACGCAGGTCTACATGGCGCTCAAGGAAGGGGAGGAGATCGACGAGTCGAGCGGAGATCTTTTCTTCACCAGCACTGCCAAGGAGTTCCGGACCGACCTGTTGCTCAGTCGCGACATCACGAGCCGGACGTTTAGTTTCTATTACCCAAGAACGCGGCCGCAGAAAGAGAAAAAGCGATACGCCATCGTCAGTAGCACCAATGCCAACTGGTCGGACTGGGCTGATCTCAATGAGCACGATTACCAGGCCAGCAAGCAAGACTTGATCGACACCACCATCGATGCCTTGGAACGCTACATTCCTGGCGTTCGTGAGAAGATCGATCGAGTCGATGCGGCAACACCGCGCACCTTCAATCACTACACCCGACACGAACTCGGCGCCAGCTTTGGCACCAAGTTCGAGGGCCTTGCGGTCAGTCGCGAGTTACCACAGCAGATCGGTGGGATGTACCATGCCGGCAGTGTCGGCATCATCATGAGCGGCTGGCTCGGCGCGATCAATTACGGCGTCATTGTCAGCAACGAAGTCGACCAACAACTCACCAGCGAAAGCTCTCACGTCTAATTTGAAAGGCAGTCACTGATGGCACTGTGTCGCTATGCGAACGATTCTGGCGAAGCCAAGTATGCACTTTACCGCCCCGGTCAGATCTGCCCGATCGACCGACTCACCAGTGAAACTCCGTCCCCAGAGCAGCTCTTTCGTGAAGGACCCGCTTGGTTCGCCTCGCGAAGCGTCCCGACGGAATCGCAGTGGGAAGCGGCGCCGCCAAACTTGCTCACGCCTGTACCACCACCGGAAAAGTTGATCTGCATCGGACTGAACTATCGCGATCACGCGATTGAAACCGGCGCTGAGATACCGACCGAACCGGTCGTCTTTAGTAAGTTCAACTCCACGCTGATTGGTCATGGTGACACGATACGCCTGCCGAAGGTCTCGCAGGAAGTTGACTACGAGGCTGAGCTTGTCGTCGTGATCGGCCGAACCGCCAAGCATGTCAGCGAAGCAGACGCCATGGAGCATGTGTTTGGCTACAGTTGCGGCCATGATGTCTCGGCACGAGACTGGCAAAAGGGAAGGCCCGGTGGGCAATGGCTCCTCGGCAAGACGTTTGACACCTTCGCCCCCGTTGGACCTTGCGTCGTTACCACCCAAGAGCTCCCCGACCCGTCGAATCTGCGAGTTCGAATGCACCTCAACGGCGAGGTCGTTCAGGACAGCACGACCGCGCAGCTCATCTTTGACATTCCGTCGCTGATCGCCCATTTGTCGAAGATTGTTACCCTGAAGCCGGGCGACCTGATCTTCACCGGAACGCCACCGGGCGTGGGTGCCGCCAGAACGCCGCCGCTCTTCTTGAAGCCGGGTGATCAATGCACCGTCGAGATCGAAGGAATTGGAAAACTGACCAACACGTGCCAGGCGGAGTGACAAGGCGATCCGTCATGGCAGCCTTGAAGTGACGTTCCATTCCGTCGCCGAGTCTCGACAGAGAAAGTGATTCATTGGCTGGCCTGCCATAGGTCCGCATTTCCAAGGCGGACACTCGCAGCTTTGCTGCGTTCGTTACGAGTCTCGGAGAGACTCGCCTACGGTATGCCTCCCACTTTGAAAAACTCTCAGTCTCGGAGAGACTGGGCTACTTGAACGAGTTCCGCTATCGAGCAAGGTTCCAAACCATGAATTCTGTGATTGAACGACGAAAGCTCCATTTCGATTCACTCACCGAGGCCCTTGCCGAAGCCGAACGGCTCGCCAGTGTCGAGGTGATTGCGGCTGGCGCTTACTCGCTTGGCCAGATCCTCGAGCATCTCGCTCGAACCATCGATATCGCGAGCGGATACCGAGAGGCTCCGGCGATTTCCTTGCCAATTCGGACCGTCGCAAGGCTGCTGCGATCCCGATTCCTGAACAAGCCGATGCCGTCGGGATACAAGTTACCGGCGAAATCTCAATCGGTATTCTGGCCAAGCCAAGACGTGGAGACGGAAGCTGGACTGCAACACTACCGCGAGGCGATCGAACGCTTCAATCGAACCGAGCCCCTTCCCAAACACATTTTGCTCGGAAACATGACGCGACCTCAGCACGTGCAGCTTCAGTGCCGACACGCGGAACTGCATTTGAGCTTCGTTCATCCCTCGTAGTGGCTGATTAAAGGGCGTTGCGCCCATCGCTGGAAACCAGTATCGCAGAATCTGCCGGATGCTTTTCGGTGAAGGGCTGCCTGGCATTGCCCTTCGTGTGCCCGTCCATGGTGTCCGTCCATGGTGTCGACCGATGGAGGGCGTCGATCTACTTTCGAAGACAAGAATGGCTTGGTACGCTACGAAGACTGATTGAAGTCACCAAGGCGAATCCATGAACGAATCGACAGAAGAAACGCGGGAAGAAACGGTAACCGACGAAGCGAAGCAAGCGACGAATACAGAGGCTCCCCCGCCGACCGGCTCGGTTCCCAGTTGGAAGATTCGGTCGGGCGTTCTCGTGATCATGCTGGCACTTGCACTGGTCGGCATGGGCATGACACAGGCGTCCGAGACGGGAGCCTGGGAGTATTGGTTGTTCGTCGTTTTCGTTTACGCGGGACTTGGAATCTGGAGAGGTGCTCGCAGCGCCAAACTGGCTGGAAAATCGGTTGGAAGAAGCTTGATCCGAGAGGTGTCTCACTGGGGAATGCTGCTTTGCTTTTTGGCTGTGCTGTTGCTGCTTGAACGCAATGAGATCATCAATCGCGAGTCAGCCTCGTATTTCGCATTGATGTTGTTGGCGTTGAGTTGTTGCATGGCGGGTGTCCACATCGATTGGCTGCTGATGGTGGTGGGCATCGTTCTGACCATCATGTTGGTGGCCCTGGCTACGCTCGAGCAGTTCACTGCGGTGCTGTGGATCTTCATGGTGCTCGTTGCCTGCCTGGCAGCAGCGTTCTTCTACGTCCAGTCGAAGCGAGGCAATCTGGCATCCAAGAACGACGCTTAGCAGTAACGTGTTGTCTTCACATGATCGAATCACCTTTCACTCTACAGACTCGTCATGACTCCCGATTCGCCAAGCCTCCAAATCGAATCACCCGTGACGGTGGGTAGACGCAATTGGTGGGAGAAACCGTTGATTTGGGCCAGTTTCTTGTGCCTGATCTACGTGCTGCGAGAATTCTTTCTGATTGGATTCCTGACGTTCCTGTTCTGCTTCATCGTTCGAAGCCTGGTTGGGGTGCTCATACGTCGCTTGTCGCCTGGCGCGAAAGCCACGGGAACGAACTGTTTCTGACCCTTTGCATTTTCATCGTCATGGCTCTGGCGTTGTATTGGCTCGGTCGGCTTTTTGTGCCTCAAGTTGTGCGCCAAGGAAAGAGCCTGGTGACTCATATGAAAACGCTGAGCGCTACTCAGGTGCAGAATGCCATCTTGGCCAAGACAGTGGGCGCTTGGGAATTCAACCACGAGTTTGGAACCTCGAGCGATCCGCGCTACCTCAAGGCGCTCAAGGAATTCGAAGCGAACGGTCGCTCAGGCGAGGGCTTGTATCAGGCATTTCCACAGCTTCATTCACGCCTGCAATCTGAATTCGAAGCCAACTACGAAAAAGCTCAAGTGCTTCATTTGAATTCAGAGGGCACCAAGGGAATCCCAGGGGCGATGCCGCTGGAGCAATGGTTCATGCAGGTCAAAGCGCCCGAGTTGTACAGCGACAAAGGTGCTTACTATCTCGCTCAATGGGAAGCGGAATATGCTTCGCCGGAGAAGGCCGATCTCTTGGCAAAGATGCGACAACAACCCAATTTTGAATCTCAACGTGACGAGGAAATTCGCCGCAGGATGTGGACCGATATCCAATCCGATGCGGTATTGCTGGCACAGCTGAAAATGGAATGGTCCAAGACCGTGGCCATGCGAACCTGGGACGCCTTCCGAAAATCGTCGGCCTACCAGTCGGAGTTCAAAACGTTTTACGAAGGACAGGAACTGGTCGCGCCGCAATCGGTACCGGTGGATTACGCTTTCTATCAAACGCTCGCCACCGCCTATCCCAAAGGAAAGCAAGCCTTCATGCAGGCCGTTCGTCAGCATTACGATCAAGAACAGCAATCCGAAGCCCATCAGCAGTTTGATTTTGAAGCGGCCAAGAAGCTGGAATTCGGCCAAAAATGGTGGGCCAGCAGCCAGGTCGCCGATTGGGTTCGCGATCACGCGGCAAACGAGGGCCCCAAGGCCATGGAAGCGATCGTGGGATGGTTTGACAAGCGACTTGGCGATCTGTTCCGAGTCCCGATTCAGATCGGCACCGCCATGCTACTCGCTTTTTTCATCTTGATTGAGTGGCAAGGTGTGAAGAGTGGTACCGCGGGTCTGCGCAACACGCGACTGCAACCAATCTATGACGAGATTGCTCCCGGCGTGATCGCGCTGGGCAAGCTGATTGGAAAATCATTCCAGGGTCAAATGATCATTTCCGCAATCAATGCGTCCTTGACGCTCTTCGCGATGTGGCTGATTGGTGTTGAGTACAAATTCGTCCTTGCGTTGATGGTATTTCTGTTCAGTTTCATTCCCGTGGTGGGCGTGCTGCTCTCCGGCATACCGATTTGCACCATCGCTATCCTGCAGCCGGGCGGCTCGCTGATGATGGTGCTTCAGGTCGTGATCGCGATTGGAATCATCCATCTCATCGAAAGCATGTTTTTGTCGCCAAGAATCCTTGGCAAGATTGGCGATCTGCATCCAGTGTTGGTAATCGTGATCCTGTTGGTCGCTGAGAAGTTTTTTGGGATGTGGGGACTCGTACTTGGCGTTCCGGTGGCGATCTATATCATTCGGGTCGTCATCCTCAATTCGCCAATCCCAGGGATCTACACGCCTGTCGGGACAAGTGGCACGACGAACCTTGCGGCGCACCATGAATGACCAGCTTCAAGCCATCGCGACGGTCCTCTCGCTGATAAACCCTGCAATCTGTGCGACGATTTTCACCAAACTCGAAGCGGGTCGCGATTCCCACGACAAGGTCCGAGATGTCTTCAAAGCGATGTTCGCGTCATTCGTTGGCGGAAAGCAACAAGGTGGTTTCTTACGCGATACCCTGACCCGGTTCATGGGATTGATTGTCATCGCCATGGGAGTTCAGTTTGGGCTCACCGGATTCAAATCCTTCATGAATTGAGCGTTCGATGGCAGCGAGCCAAATACCGTTTCTTCGTCGACTGGGAGTCCCCTACACTCCGCATCCCAACGAACGACCGTTCCTTGAAAGAACGCAGGTCGTCCGCGACGATGACGTCGAAGTCAAAGTGTCTGCTCTGAGCAGTCGAGAGAGCGATCGGTTCTTTGGGGTACCGCTGGCCCGTCGTGGAATCCAACCAGTTTGGCTGGAGATCACCAATCACGGCGAACAATCGATCTTCTTTGACCGAGTGCACCTCGATCCTAACTACTATCCACCCATTGAAGCCGCGTTGGTCAGCCACTTTTCGATCGGTCGGCGGCTAGCCGGTTTCGGTTTGCTGGCCTGGTTCTTCCTACCGTTGGCGATTTTCCTTCCCATCAAATTCATCAGTGCCCGTCGAGCGAATCGGCGAATGGACGAATACTTTCGCGAGCACTCGCTTCCCATCGGTTCCATCCCGCCAGGCAAGACCTCATCAGGCTTCGTCTTCACGATGCTCGATGATGGAAAGAAGATCGTGCCGCTGCGACTACTTACACCAAAGAAGTCGCATGAATTTGTCTTAACGGTGCCAATCCCGGGCATCGTCGTCGACTATGACAAGAATCCCTTCGACGAACTTTACGATGCCCAGTCACTGGTTACGGTCGACGAACAGACGTTGCGAAACCAGTTATCCCAGCAGCCGCACACCACCTGCAATCGCCTCGGCACCCGCAACGGCGATCCGGCCAATTTGGTCGTCATAGCAGACTTCAGCACGATCCTGACGTCTTTCGGAACGAGGTGGGATGAAACCGAAACGCTCACGCTTGGTACAAGTTGGAAGACGGCGAAGGCATTCTTGTTTGGCTCCCGATACCGCTACTCACCGGTCAGCCCGTTGTACATGTATGGACGAAGCCAAGATTTCGCGCTGCAGCGTACACGCCATACGATCAATGAAAGGTTGCATCTACGATTGTGGCTCACGCCGATGCGTTTCCAGAATCAATCCGTATGGGTCGGTCAAATCAGTCGCGACATCGGTGTTCGATTCACCTGGAAAACGTGGAATTTGACCACACATCGGATTGATCCTCATGTCGACGATGCCCGGGATTATGTAGTCGAAGACATCATGGGGGCTGGACACCTCGCCCAGATGGGGTACGTGGAAGGGGTCAATGTTTCGACACCCGAGGCTCCACGCCGCAACCTCACGGGCGATCCTTACATCACCGACGGATATCGCGCCGTGCTGGTTCTCTCGGCTACCGAGACGACCCCGAAGTTTCTTGGCTGGCTGCTGAACGATTCCGGGGGGCAATCGCCAGAATGCGAATGGCAGTAACCCATTTTCTTTCTCGGCGATGTCGCTTGCCAACCGCCAAACCGTGAAGGCCATTGGCCTAGCGCTCGATCCGCCGACCCCGTTTCTTTGAGGTGACGCAACCTGTCCGGGTCGACGCAAACTGCACGGTTTACCCAGTCGGAACATTTCGCACTTGGCTTCCTGTTCTACGGGTTGTAACGGTTTTTGCCGATAAACGAAGAGTCGGGCTATTTCCAACTCTGTCGGCGGACCCATCCTTGCGCTTTATCACCGCTATCGTAATCGGCATTGGAATGAGCCTGTTGGTGGGCCAGTACCGTGCCGCTGCGCAGGAAGGTCTGATCGACGTCGACCTGGAAGTTCCGGTCGGCGGCGAGGACGTCACGTGGCACCGTGAACTTAGCTGGCAGCAGGACGATTCACTTGCCAGTCCTGGCGGAGAGTTCGTGCCGTCACAGAACCCCGTGTTTGAGAGGGTCGGGGTCGGCAACGCGTACACGGAGGACAATCTCGACTGGCTCGATAGCGTCCGCGTCGGGTACGACGGGGGCTTTGTGATCGCTAGCCAACGTGATCTGAATTTGAATGCATCGAACTATCCGTTTCGGATGCAAATCAACGGCTGGGCACAATTGCGCTACACGGTCACCGATATCGAATCACCCAACACGGATCTCAATCAATTCCAGCTCAAGCTGCGCGGCTCATCTTCTCCGGCAATGCGTTCGATTCCGACATCTTCTACTTCGCGCAACTGGACGGGCGTAGCAGTAGCGGCGACAACGTACGACTGCTGGATTACTATCTCAGCTACGACATCGGCCACGATCAACTCGGCTTGAAAGCAGGAACCCTCGGGTTTCGAACGGGTAAGTTCAAAATGCCTTTTTCGCTTGCGCGTTGGACTTCCGGAAAGCAATTTGAGTTCACCGACCGTTCGGTCGCCAGTACGTTCTTTGACGTCAACCGTAGCCTGGCATGGGGACTGTACGGCCAAACGGACCGCTTGCGAGTCCCCATCGCATGGGAAACGACCATCTTCAACGGATTTGTCACCGGCGGTGCCGAGACGGGCAGTAGCGGTGACCTCGACGATAACTTTGCCTATGCGATACGCGTGTTCGGATATCCGATCGGGCAGTGGGGAACGAGCGAGCTCGCCGACTTCGAGCATCATCATCGGCTCGCGGTGCGTCTTGGAGGCGCTTTCGCCGGCACAATGATCAATCGAGCGGGGTCAACGGAATTCAACACGCTAAGAGTCGTCGATTCAGGCCAGCAGCTTTCATCCATCCTTCCCGGCTCGGTCGATAGCTACCGAGTCAGTCAGTTCGCGGTCGACGCGTCATTCAAACTTCGGGGATGGTCCTCGACATTCGAATACTACTTTCGCAACATCAGTGATTTCCAGGGGGCGGAACTTCCCAACCTCTTCGATCACGGCTTCTGGTTTCAACTCGGTTGTTTTGTCATTCCCCGCAAGTTGGAGTTGATGACACGATGGTCGCGTGTAGAAGGCAATTCGGGCACCCTTGGTGACACCGATCAGAGCACCGAAGAGGTGGCAACCGGTGTGGCATGGTACTTTCGCGAGAACCAGGCCAAGTTTGTCGCCGATCTGACCTATCTGAATGGAGCTCCCATCAACTCCAGCACGCTGGACGTCACGCCGGGTGATCACGGCTGGCTGTACCGAACGCAAATCCAATTCAGCTTCTGATCCAACGCGAGCCACCGCCAAGCGTACGATGGACTTCCAAGTCCGTCGACACTCCCAAACTCCCCGTACGATGGACTTCCAAGTCCGTCGACAATCCCAAACTCCCCATACTGGACTTCCAAGTCTCGAACTCTCGCTGAATCGACGGACTTGGAAGTCCATCGTACACTTGCGTTCGACGCGGCCTCCTCGTACCAATCGGTCTGTCCACATCGAGGATTGCCAAGGAAACCCCATCCATGTCCGTTCACGTTTGCTGTTTCCTGATCTTGACCGTGATCTTGCAGATGACACGCACTGGCCCGAACGATGCGTATTTCCGGATCACGACCAAGCGAACAAACGACAAAGTAGAGGTCCAGATCGACAAGAACCTGGCTGTCCTCTCCATTCGTAGTCCGCAGGGCATCGGCCAGGCAAAGATCGAGCGGAGCGCTAGCCGCTGGCCACAAAAAGTAACGCTTCAAATGCACCTGAAGGGTCTCGAAAGCTTCAAAATCAGAAATGGAAAGGTGAAGCTCGAAGTCGCCGTTTCGAGTCACGGTATTCCGCCGCAGGTAAGTCAGTGGCAGAACGAGAAAAGCGACTCGCTGCTGGACAGAGAGAATCCGTACTGGATTGACCTGCGCATCCTGGGCAAGGATGGAAAGTCAAGGCAAACCATTCCGACCGATGATGGATACTTTGAATTGCGCCTACCCGCAGAGCTATTCAAAGAGAACCCAGATTCCATCGAGGTCAGCTGGATCGATTTCTATCGTTAGGTTCTACCCAGGCGGGTCGGGCCCAAAAAAACGTAGGCATCAACGAATGCAACTCGATACGGCGTCATTCCAATCGAGTGCAACGAGCAACTGCGAATGCCGAACACTTGGGCAACTATCGCCGTGCCGTGTCGACCGCGCACCTGATCGGCAACTGGACCTCGCCACGAAATTCTCGCTAACGCCGTACGTGAGCCCCCAATTGCGAAGGGGATGGCTTCGATCGGTTGTGTATGGATCGCAATTTACAGGATCGTGACGTTTTGGTTCGTTAGTTTCTCCAGGGAACGTCTCTTCGTTGGCGTGACTGTTCGAACCTGATCCGAGAAGTGAGGTGCCATGCCCGCGTCTGCAGCCCTTGCCACACGACCGGAAGAAACCTCATCGCATTGCGCTGCTGTGACTGCGCTGTCGATCGGCGCGTATAATGATTCGACTCATCCAATGAGGCATCTGGAATATCGGTGCAATTCTTGAAGGCGACCTAAGTAGTGCAGGATAAGACCTCATGAGCGACGTTCCGATTGACCAGGCCACCGACTCGCCCGCGCTGACGCTCGCCGGAAAATTCAAGCCATTGCGGATTTGGGTTCCGTTGCTGCTCGTTGCCGTGACCGCCGTCTTGTGGCTGATTCCACGGCTGATCGCAGATGCTGGCGTTGGCTGGCAAATCGTATCGGTCGTGAGTCCGGCGGCGTGTGGAATCCTGATCATGCTCTGGTGGTTGCTGCTAAGCAGGGCGACATGGCAGGAACGCATTGTTGGCTTGCTTGGTGTGGGCGTTGCCTTTGCACTCACTTTGCAATTGCTCGACAAATCGATGAGCCCGGCGGGAGTGCTCATCCTCACGATCCCCTTGGGAACGGCGGGGTTTGCGATCGGAGCCATCCTGTTCTCAAACGTGCTCTCTTTCAAACGCACGGTCGTAGCCATTCTGCTTGCCGTTTGCGGTTTCGGTTTCTCGGCGCTACTGCGTAGTGGCGGTATGTGGGGCGAATTCGGTGCACTCGATCTGCATTGGCGATGGAACCCATCGCACGAAGAACAGATGTTGGCGCGGCGGCAGGACCAACCTCAGGGCGAACGAGCGGAGTTGACGAGCCAGGACGCAGAGCAATGGCTAGCGAATCCAGAATGGCCGGGGTTTCGCGGCCTTGACCGCACGAGTCGCCAGCATGGCCCACCGATTTCGGCCGACTGGTCAAGCTCGCCACCGGAGCAAATCTGGAAAATTCAGGTCGGTCCGGGCTGGTCGTCGTTTGCGGTGGCCGGCAATCTGCTGTTCACTCAGGAGCAACGTGGTCCGCAGGAAGCGATCGTTTGTTACGCGGCTGGCTCGGGAGACGAAATCTGGACGCAACAAATCGAAACGCGATTCGATGAGTCGATGGGAGGGCCAGGTCCAAGGGCGACTCCGACGTTGGCCGACGGAAAGCTGTTCGTGATGGGAGCGAACGGAGACTTGATGCGACTCGACCCTGTGACCGGCGAAATCGTTTGGCAGGTCAATCTCCAGGAAGTGGCAGAACGCCGTCCGCCAGAGTGGGGATTCAGTTCGTCGCCATTAGTCGTTGGATCGAACGTCATTGTTCACGCTGGCGGCAAAGGCGACAAAGGAACGCTGGCGTTCGATGTGGAAACCGGAGAACTCAACTGGTCAGCGCCTGCTGGCGATCATTCCTATTCTTCCCCACAACTCTGCACGATCGCTGATAACGAGCTTGTACTCATGCTGACCAATGACGGACTTGACTTTCTTGATCCGCAAACCGGGGATCAGCTTCTGGTCTACCCGTGGGAATACCAAGGCTATCGAGTTCTGCAGCCACAGGTGATCAACGGAGATTCGGTAATTCTTTCGACCGGTATGGGAGTGGGCACTCGTTGCATTCGAGTCTCCATGGGCGACAGCGGTCTGAGCGCGGAAGACTTATGGAACTCCAGCCAACTCAAACCAGACTTCAACGACCAAGTGATCTATCAGGACCATTGCTACGGATTTGACAGTGCAATCTTCACATGCATCGACCTCGCCTCGGGCGAACGCACCTGGAAGGGGGGCCGCTATGGCAAGGGACAGGTGTTGCTTCTGGAAGATTCCGGACTGCTGTTGGTGGCGAGTGAACGTGGTGACGTCGTGCTGGTGAAAGCCGACCCGACAGAGCATCTGGAGTTGGCGAAGTTCCAAGCCCTGGAAGGCAAGACGTGGAACCACCCCGTCGTCGTCGGCGATCGGCTCTACATTCGTAACGCACAGGAAGCGGCTTGCTATCGCTTGCCGCTAGCTGCTGAGTAAATCGCCCTTCGCGACAAGGACTAGCCATTTGATCGGCAAGTCTTCTCGCCGCAAGCAAAGGGGAGCAAAGGGGGACAGGCAAGGTCCTGCGGAACAAGGTTCTGCGGAAAAGCAAGCAGACTTGGGGCGGCAGAATCGCGGCTCACATCAGCCAGCATGGCTGCTAGCATTAACCGAGCGGTCTGGATTGCCAACCATGTGGGAGTTTCGCAAGGCCCATCAGATTTCCCGCCACCATGAACCAAATGGATAGGAGCTGGAAACATGGGGTTACGTTTCTTTCTCATACGAGAATCTCCATGCCCATCATCAAGGTAATTCATAGCCCAGCACATGATTGGCCATGAGGAGCATGCCTTGGGGCATTTCGGCACGCCGAGTTTGCCCTACCTGGTCGGCCCCACGTCATCACCGACGGAGAGGGCTTGGAGCAGGTCGCGTGCTCTTTGCGAGGCCGCTTCGTAGCTCGGATTCTCGGGATGCGTCTGCGCGAGCTTGACAAAGGTTTCTAATGCCGCTTCGTAACAGTCCCTCGCTTCGGTCGTCTGTTGTGTGGCTGCCAACGATTTCCCAAGCTCGGTCTTCGAGAGTCCCAGTTGGTACTGATAGTAAACCACGTCAGGAAAATCGTTCGCGAGGGTAGAGACGAGGTCGACTGACAATCTCTGCGATTCCGCGGCCTCACCGAATCGCCTGGATTCGAGCTGGAGCTTGCCCCAGTTGCGATAGGCACCCGCGAGGATCATGTGATACGAATCGATCACATCTGCGTTGGTTTGTGACCTGGCCGATTCAATCAATTCAATCGCCGCCTGATAGCGTTGCTCTGCTTTGGCAGATTCACCAAGCGACTCAAAAACTCTCGCCAGATGGTCGAAGTTGTGTGCAAGCTGACGAATGTAGCTAGTGTTCTGAGAATCGTCGTCGATCAGACTCTGATAGAGTTCACATGACTCTTCAAGCCACCCCATCGCTTCACGCGGATCGAAATTGAGATGTCCCATCTGGTGCAATGAAAACGCGAGTGACTCGCGATTCAAACGGCTGCCGTCCAATGCCACGAGCTCGCGCTGAATCTCGATCGCCCGCCTGCAACGCCGCTCACCTTGTTCCAACTCCCGCATCACTTCGAGAGGCTTGGAAGAGTAGCTCAACGTCGATGCGAGTTGGTAACGGTACAGGGCGTTGTCATCCGAAAAACGACGCACCAGCGTCTCTAGGATCGCGATGGAGTTGTCCATCGCTTGCAGGGCTGCGACATTCTCCTCATACCGGTGGCGAATCTCACCGACTGCGCCGCCACGCCACTGCCGTTTCAAACTCGAGCTCCGGTGAAGCGTTGCTCTCGGCGAACTCGAGGTAAAACTCCAAAGCCTGTTCGAGTACTTTCTTGCGAAGCTGCTGCATCTTGGGAGTCGAGCTGAGATCACTTGTCGCCATTTCGGAATACATCTCGTCGACCGCCTGCATCGCGAGTTTCAGATTCGAGTCCGCGCGATCGGTCTCCGCGCGAGCGTCTCGGGCATGCGCGTCGGCAAGCAAGCGGGCCAGCTTCTCCTCGTGCTCGGCCTGCTTGACGTCGTTCAGTGCATCCAACGTGCGATTTTTCTCTTGCAAGATCAAAAGGGAGCTTGCCACGGAGACCGCCAACAGCAGCAAAAGCGTCAACAGGGAGGACCAAATCACGACGGGATGTCGGACACACCACTTGTAGGAGCGGTCGAGAACCGTGGGTGGCTTCGCCAGGATCGGTTCGTGGTTAAGAAATCGTTGTAGATCATCGGCGAGCGATTGAGCACTCGGATAACGATCCGCTGGATCCTTTTCGATCGCCTTGAGTACGATCGTCTCCAATTCACGTGGAATCGACCGACGCAGCGATCGCGGCTTTTCCGGTTCCTGCGAAGCGATGAGTCGAAGCAATTCCTGTCGATTCTCCGACTCGAAAGCGGGCCGAAGTGTCAGAAGCTCGTAAAGCGTTAAGCCCAGTGAGTAAATGTCACTGCGATGATCCGTCACCTGGTGCTTCCCCAGCACTTGCTCGGGACTCATGTAACGAAGCGTTCCCACAAGTCCGCCGGTCATCGTCATTCCGGTTTCGCTTTCGATCCGGGCCAGTCCAAAATCCGTGATGTACAGCTTGGCGTCGCCGTCGAGCATCAAGTTGTTAGGCTTGATGTCGCGGTGTAGGACGCCTTGTTCATGTGCATGCTGTAACGCATGTGCTGCGTCCGTTCCCAACCGTGCCACGGAACGAAAGAACTCCGTACTCATCCCATGCGGAGGAGTCGTACTGGTACCGCGCTGCAGTTCTGGTTCGGTCGCCTCCGGGGCGTCCTCGAATGCTTCGTCAGTTGACGCGGAGAGTTTCGAGTCGTGTTCGACATCGCTTGATGTGGAGCGATTTCCCACGGAAACGATCTGCGAAATGGAATCCCCGTTGAGAGCCCGCTCCTCGCTTTCGAGTTTCGCCAGCTCTTGAATGACCTCTGCCAGACTCTGTCCCCGGATCAATTGCATGGAGTAATGGTGAATTCCACGATCTTCACCGACGGAGTAGACGGAAACGATGTGCGGATGGGCCAACATTGCCGCCGCTCGCACTTCATTGTGAAATCGCTGTAACGATCGTTTTTGAAGTGCGCCGGCCATCGGCAGAATTTTGAGAGCGACTCGCCGTCTCAATGAAAGTTGTTCAGCTTCATAAACGATCCCCATCCCCCCGTGGCCAAGCTCACGGATGATACGGAAATCGCCGAGTACCCTATCCATCGATTGCGACTGGCTGTCATCGGTCGGCGCGGACACCCCGTCGCGTCGATCACTCGAGGCTGCCAGGGAGCGCGCCGCCGGCAACGCATGTTTCAGGATGTCGACGAACTCGGGATTTGCTTGAGCATATTCAGCGACATCGACACTCTCGCCATTCGCAATCTTCGAGAGAATCTCGTCAATGACGTGGGCGAGACGTCCATCGCCGGTTGAAACAGTCTTGGCTTGGTTCATGGTTCGGTCAGGAGTCGTGGAGCCTCCAGGAGTATCACCTCATGGGAGAGCCAGTCGGTCATGGGGCGAATGATTGGTCGGCAAGCTCATCATTCTAGCCCGCTCTCATCGGTCTGCGCTGTCATCGCAGTATCGTCGACCAACACTAAGCGAGAGCAAGTGCAGGCTGTGCGCGAAGATCGTCTCCTTAAGCGGCAGCTCACTGTTCAGCTCCATCCAGTCCATCATCTCCTGGAGGAACCCGCCTTACCTGATCATCTTGTCGAGGAATTCGATCTCGTCGGGGATCTCGCCTTGGATGCCGGTCGGCTCGTGATTCATATACGGACCAAGACAGAAGTCCTTGTCGGCGAGCGTGACGACCGCTTGTCCGGAAACGTGGAAGCGGTACGCCGGCATTGAAGATCGGGGTCGTGACATTTTGGAAACCGTAACCAATGGCTTTCACGGTACGGGACATCCGAGTTCTCGTTCAACGCCGAAGTTGGACCAACACCATGCACGAAGCGGATCGGCACCGACGCTTCGGTCAATGCACCGAAGCAGCTTAGATGGCTTCGGCGCACGTTCCCAAAATTCTGGTTCGAGATATCGCGCTAACTGCAGCGAAGTTCTTTTTTAACTCGCGCAGGCCGATGCAACCGCCAGCACGAATGGCGGTGGAGAGCGAGCGAGTGCAAGCCCGGATTCACGCCCTCGACATTGTTCACAGTAGGTTGGCTGAGCGTGCTACTCTTCTTGTCCCGGCTTCGAACCGTCTGCCGTTTGAACGGTTCCCGTGCGTTCGAGGAACTCCGCGAGTTCAAGCGTCACTTGCAACACCTCCTCCCACGAACTTCCCGCGACCAGATCATTGGCGTGCACTAAGCGGTCACGTATGACAGCTGGCTGGCCATGTAACGCTCGTCACCTTTGGGGAGCTTGCCGGCACGATACAGACGTTCGTAGTGATTCGCCGTGGTGATCAGTTGCGGCAGGGCAACTTGTGCGGCCGGACCCAATTGGCGAAGTGACTCGCAGGCTTGCACGACCACCTCAGGATCGTCGTCCTTCAAGGTGTCAACAGCACTCGCTCGTCGTCACCAACACCGTCCAGCTTGGTGGTGACGACAGCCGCCACCCGCTCGTTGCCGAGAGACCGCGCAACGCGGACGCCGGTGTCACGTTTCGAGGGGAGCAAGGCGTCCGCGCGATGGTCGCGGGACCCACTGGTCAGAGCTGACGCTTTCTGGCGATCGCCCACTCGATGTAGCTGGAGCCAGCGAGCGACAATCCCACTCGGAGTCTCGGCCGTGGCAGCGTCGGGAGCCTCGGCCTCCGCTCGCTTGAACCCGTTGGAGGAAATCGCGGTCAAGAGAATGATGACAGCAAGGATATTTCGAAAAGCGGGCATGTACCTTGGGCTCCATGTGTTGCGCCACGAACCGATGACTCAACTGTATTACGCCGATCACATCAAAATATTAGGGCCTTTTTCACCCAAAAGCCGCAGCCGAGCCGCTTCGCCGAGCGTTCCCCTGAATCTGGTCCGAGATTTCAGGAAGACTGCGCTAAAGAGGTCGAGCCAACGCGTGCAGGCCGATGTAACGCTGCTCCGAAGAAAGTGCAGTTGCTGGCTTGCTTAGGCTTGCACACCATGCGGTGCCTCTGCTTCGGCGCAGTTGTGCAACCAGGCACTACCAGTAGCCCGCGTCGTGATATGCAATTCCAGCTTCTCGGTCGTAGTAGTAGGTGGTCATGGCACCACTTCGCTTTGATGGGCTGAAGTACGTAATGGCGTTGTCGAGAGGCTTCCAACCGGTAGCCTTCAAATAGATGGCCATTGTTTCCCGGTTGGCCGGCTCTCCTTCGCCTGACATCTCGTCGCGTTTGTGGGCGGAGCTATCTTTCTTGGCTTCCCAAAGCTCATCCAGAAATCTCATGAAATCCGTTTCTTTCACCTTGTATCGTGCGAGGTGACCACTGCGTTCACTCAGCACAGAGATTTCTTTCGCTTGAGGTGGCAGGCAGGGTCTGATCCGTTGATCAAAGATTTCAGCCACGGTCTTGAAGCTGTGCTTGCCGGTGAGCGTGACCGGTTCTGCCGGCGCTTCGGCCGTCCGGAGGAGTACCTTGCCGCGGAGCATTTGGCCTTGCGATGCGTGTTGACTGTTGCCAATCGAGACCTTTCCGTCGGCACCAACGACCATTTCGAATGATCGTCTTGGTCGTGAAGAATCCTCCTTCGCAGCCTGCCCACCCCGTCTGGTGGGCAAGTCTGATTCCGTCCAGGCAATCGTTCTGTTTTCCAAACTCCAGGTTCCCTTGAAAATGGTGGGCGCGGGTTTGGTTGTAGCTGATGTGGGAACTTTCACTGGTCCGACTCGAACCAGCATCAGATCAAATCCGGTTTTGTCTGGCGATGCCATGACGTTGTAATTGATCATGAGTCCTGGATCATCAGCGGGCCAGCGCCACGTCATTTTCCAAAACGGAACCATGCCCGCTTTGGAGTTGCCCACAATTTGCAGACTACCTCGCAGGGGTGTCGTGGCTTCGCCATCGGTTATTTCACCCTCGAACGACCAAGTTCCACGGGCTTCATTGAGCCCTTCAAACAGGGAGATCTCGTCGGTGGAGAACCCCTTGGGTAGTTGGTTGTATCCTAGGTCCTGCCATGTAGTGGTTGTCTTGGACCGAGGCGATTGAGCAACTACCTCATACGTTGTGAACAGAACAGCGACGGAAAAAATAGCGACGATCGTTGCAGTCGATGATTTTGGTTGGGAATTCATGGTAGGTCGGAAAGATAATCGGCTATTGCGACGCCTCGGCAAATTGGTATAGCAAAGCGTCAGGCTACTGGCGTGGATAACTGGGGACAGTTGATCCTAGTTTACACGCCCTCACAAGGGAGTTTTGCCGCGTCAACAGTCAGAAGAACGGGCTGCTGGAGTGGCTACCGATTTGTTCAACGCACGTCGTAGTCGATCGAAAACGAAGAACTCCCATTGAAAACACTGATAGCCGAGCCTCTGGTAGTGGCAGGCAACCTGTAATGAGATATCGCCGCGTACAATGGCGAATGAACATTGTTGAATGCGCTGACGATTCACGCGTAGCCAGACGCAAATGCCCAAAGAATAAGTAATCGAACACCTCTGAAATACTGCATTATCCTGTTAGTCACAGCGTTGCTCGCGCCGACTGCCGATGCCGATGATCGTCCCAGCATCCTCATCATCATGAACGACCATTGGCGGTCCTCAACTACGACTACATCGCGGTCGTGCAGCGAATCACGTGCGAGACTCCCGAACCGAAGGAAGGCGAAGAGAAGGTTGGCGAAGTCAAGAAACAGCCCTAAACGTAAGAACTGCTTGACCGAGTATGTAACGAGTTATACCGACAGCGAAGGGACCATCCATCACGTCACGGTGGAGAATGGAACCATTACGAGGGTTGTCTATACTGATCGCGTGATTCAGTTGTGAGGGCCCGTCAGCATGTCTGCCCGTCTGCAAGTTGGTGATCGAGCGTTACTGTTCGGCTGCGCGGCAACCGCACCAAAGCAATTGTCTTGCCCAAAAAGATCTGACGTCCCTCTGTCATTGGCCACAGATTGGCGAACAGAGAAGGCCAGGAGCGGTTTTGGCTGGTTTTTGGCGGAGCTAGAAAAGCGCGAATCCCGTAAAACACGGAATATGACAACCAGATTGGCCAAGAAGAGTACACCCTAGAGGATTCGAACCTCTAACCTTCGGTTCCGTAGACCGATGCTCTATCCAGTTGAGCTAAGGGTGCGTTGGGACAGCACGGGGGGCTGTTTGGGCTCCCTGAGGCACGGGTCGCCTCTGGGAACGCCCGGAATTTTACGTGCCTTGAGGCCGGTTGCCAAGTGACGTTGCTTCGGTCTGCGCATTCCTTCGCAAAAACCGATCGAAACCCCCGTTCTGAATCCTGCATGCTTAGGCTGCTCGGGCCTGGCTGTCGGTATCTTGCTCCAGAATGGCTTGCAGCGAACCGCAAATGCCCGAAATCGCTGTGTCTCGAATCGCGACCTCTCGCTTGGCCCAGGCTCGATTGAGCCAGACTTCGATTCCCAAATAGTCCTGGCCAGCAAAGGCCGTTCGGAGCATCCGAGTCAGACCGTTGCTGGTGCCGCGGTGGGGATAGTTTCGACGTACACGCAACATCGGAGCACGCTCCCACATTTCGTCAATCCAATCGAGACAAAGATCAACTTCATCGCCGCGAGAGGGATCGTACAACAACCCAACGTCGGTGCGCCGAATCTTCCCCTGGTTTCGCAATTTGAAGCTTCGGACCGAAAGGTGGATCACCGAGTCGCCGCTCGCCAGGAGGTCGCCGACCGCTGACTCAAGCCTACTTCGATAGGGGCGATAGACCTGATCGACCAACCGCTGGCGATACTCGTTTGAGTATCCACGTGTGAACTTGGAAAAGAGTTGTTGGTGCCGCAGCGAACGAGTCACGTCGATCAGCTCGGGTGAGTACTCGTTCAGGATCAACGGTGCACGGAGCTGGGAGGCCATCTGGCTGGCCACATAGCGGCCCGGTTCATCCGATTGGGCATCGGACAGCCCGCGCTGATCTTCGAAAGAGAGCCAAGGTGGAATCTCCTTGCCGCCCAGCTCGCAGGTAATCAACAGACTCATGTTTTCTTCCAAAGATGCCGCCTCATCCTCTCTAACCATCGATTCTAGGGGGCGGGGCTCGCGACCGTAAATGTGGAACCGAGAGAAATTCATCGATCTCCGCAGGGAGCCCGGTCTGCTGGGAAACGCTTTGTGAAACTCGCTTCCCCCTGATTCCTCTTGTGCTTCTTAGCCTCGCTGGACTATCGAGCAGTTGGAAAACCTGTTGCAGTATCGTTCCAGCCCAAAAGGATGCAGTCGCGATGCGATCCTTGCAAAGTGTCGAATCATTCTTCATCGTAGCCTTGGTCATCACGCTTCCTTGCGTGCAGCCATCGATCGCTCACTCTCAGGATGACTTGACGTTCGAACCCTACTCGGTCTTCGTGGCCGAGGAAGAGTCGTACGCCTATTGTGGTCCTGCTGAGGAGTACTATCGGACGGACCCTTTGCGGTACGGCCAATCCCTTGAGGTGTATGCGGAAACCGAGGATGGATGGCTAGGTATCCGTCCGCCACAAGATAGTTTTTGCTGGGTTCCGGCTGACACCGTGGAACTCGATCCATCGGAGGAGCAAGGGACGGTGATCGAGGATCGGACCGTCGCCTGGATCGGCACCCATCTTGGTCGTGCCCGAAAATATCGTTGGCAGGTGCAGCTCGCCAAAGGGGAGCCGGTCACGGTGATCGGCAGGAGTGAACGAGAAGGTCCCGACGGGCCGCAGCTCTGGTATCGAATCGTGCCTCCCTCGGGAGAGTACCGCTGGATCCATCGGAATTCGGTGGTAATGAGCAGCGAGGAGCTGGTCGAATCGGTCCGACGTCAAGAAACGCCCCCAACCGGTCAGCCAATGGCAGACCGCGCGACCTCCTCGCCCGCATCATTTGCCCCATCGGAAACCTTGTCTCCATCGGCCTCGCCGGTTGAGGATTCGAACGACGAGCCTGCGGTGGCATCAAGCGGCACGTCAATCTTGAATCGCGACCGGGCGATTGGCAGCGGGCTCAATGATGCTTGGCGCACCAACCCAAGTACGTCTGACAACCGCAGGAGCCCTTCCGTCATTCAGACCTCCGCATTTGAGGAACCTTCCTCGGCAGTCGATGCGTTCAAACAGGGGGGACTCCTTGCATCGCTTGAGTTCCTGACCCGTCCGCGCATTCAGGATATTGGTGGCCAGCCTGAAACAGCGCCGCAGCATGAATCAGCGCCGGGCGCCAATCAACTGGGCGCAAATCAATCGCAGACCGACTCGGCTTGGGTTGCCGGCGCCACCAGAAGCCAGGACATCCAGCGAGGCGTCGCGAGCGCCGGGCTTGGCACGCCGATCACAACGCCGACGTCCCTCACGAATGATCCGAACCAGATCCGACAGGTCTCCGGTCAATCGATAGGAACACCTCAAGGGATGGGGCAGTCGGTCTCACCAGCGATGCATTCCTTCCATATCGTCTCCGCAGAACGCATTTCGCAGATCGAAGCGGAAGTCAACGGTGCCGACTTGGATCGATTGAATCTGATCCTCTCTCGTCTGATGGCAGCACAGGCCAGCGCCGCGGAAGCCGAACCGGTCGAACGGGCTGCCAAACAGTTCGCCAGCACATCGACCGATGCCGTCGCCGCAGGACGCGCCCGCATGCTGGCCGAAACCGCAGAACGATATCGACACATTGCCAACTATCGAGACGGGCAATCGGTGATCCAAACCAGTGCCGCGATCCCAACCGGTCCAGCAAGTACAGACTCCCTGAGCCGCGGCACGCTGGGGGCGACACCCGTTGCAGTCGTGATTCCGCCATCGGCAGTCCCCCAATCAGCGCCCGCTCAGCCGGCCTTGCCGCAACCTGCATTCCCGGCCGCTGGCTCCCCATCAACCGCCATGCCGCAAGGCGGGATCGATCACGGCAGTGGCGTGATGGAGCAGAACGGGTATTTGGTGCAGGTCTACTCGGCTCGGTCCAACAGTCCACCGTTCGCCTTGACCGATCACGCGGGTCGCACGGTCGCCTATGTGACCCCCGCCCCGGGCGTGAACCTTCGCACTCACCTCAATAGCCAGATCAGTGTGGTGGGAAGCCGAGGTTACCTGACGGGCTTGAACACTCCGCACATCATGGTCACCCAGGCAGTCCGTACGCCTGAGTGACGACGACGTGCTGATGGCGGTGCCAGGGCACGCATTTGTAGAATCCATCGGTGGCATGTTGCCGGGGCATGTTTTTTGGATATCCCTGTCGAACTGCCTGCAAAAAAGCTCAGCGCACATTTGCTCGGGCAAAGCGGCCCTTGGGGCATGGAACCGACGGTACGGGGGCGTTAACATCACGGCATGAGCAGTGATGAACTAGCAAGCCGCCGCAAACGTCTTCGAAGCCTCGTCGTGATGGCGTTCGCCGATGGTTCTTTGGGCGAGCGCGAGGTCAACTTGGTGGCCGATCGTTGCGCCCAACTGGGGCTCGACGAGTACGACTTGCAAAAAGCGATCGAGTACGGCCTTGCTGACGGTTCAGCCTTGGAGATTCCCGAATCTCAATCCGAGCGAGAGGAACTGCTTCGCGACCTGATCCGAATGATGGCCGCCGACGGCCATCTCGATGAGACCGAGAAGCGTTTGTTCGCGATGGCGGCCGCCAGGATGTCCATCTCCGCTTCCGAAGTCGAGCGGCTGATCGACGAAACCACGAATCGGTGATTCGATTGTGGCTCGTATCTTGATCACTTCCGGACCCACTCGGCAATACCTTGATCCCGTGCGTTACCTCACCAATGCATCGAGTGGACGCATGGGTGCAGCGCTGGCCGCTGCCGCCTTGGACTTGGGACATGAAGTGGTGATTGTCAGCGGTCCGGTTCCGACCGATTACCCGAAGGCGGCTCAGGTTCATCATGTCGTCAGCACCGACGAGATGCTTCAAGCGGCGACCGAGGTGTTCGAGTCCTGCGACGGAGCGATCGGCGCTGCGGCACCTTGCGATTACATGCCCAGGGTCGTCCACACTCAAAAAATCTCCAAGACAGGGCAACCTCTGACGATCGAGCTGATTGAAACCGCGGACGTCGTCGCGACCCTTGGACAAAAGAAACGCGACGATCAGTGGGTCGTCGGCTTCGCCTTGGAAACCGAGGACCAGCGATTTCGAGCGATCGTCAAGCTGGAACGCAAGCACTGTGATCTGATGGTCAGCAATGGCCCCAGCGCGATCGATGCCGACAGCAACGACGTCGAACTACTCGATCCCAATGGAAAGGTGCTGGCAAGTATCCAAGGCAGCAAGGCGATGGTCGCACAACAGCTGCTCCGCGAGATTGATCAGCGATTGATTCATCACGGAGCCTAGCTTTCGCTGGTCCTTCCATCCAACCAATCACCCCCGTCGAAAAGCCTCATGGATCTTTCCGTTTCACTTGGCAGGCTGAACCTCAAGAACCCGATCATGGTGGCGTCGGGAACGTTTGGTTATGCCAGGGAGATGCAAGGGATTGTCGACGTCGGCAAGCTCGGGGGCGTCTTGCCGAAGACAATCACAGCGGAACCGCGGATCGGTAACCAGCCCTGGCGGACGGTCGAAACAGCAGCCGGATTGCTGAACGCGATCGGTTTGGACAATGATGGAGTCGATGCGTTCCTTGAGCATCACTTGCCCTACTTGCAGCAACTTGGCACCTCCGTGATCGTCAGCGTGGCCGGTCGAACGGAAGACGAGTTTGTCTCACTCGCTGAACGGGTGGGATCCCAGGCAGGCGTTTCTGCGATCGAACTGAATCTGTCCTGCCCGAACGTCAGCGGTGGAATCGACTTCGGAACCAACGCAGAGTCTTGCCGCAAGGTGGTCGACGCGACGCGACGACGCACTCAAGTGCCAGTGCTCGCGAAACTCACACCGAACGTGACGCGAATCGACGAGATTGCGAAAGGTGCCGCCGACGGAGGCGCCGACGCGGTCTGCTTGATCAACACCGTGCTAGGAATCGTGGTCGATTGGCGTCGCAAGAAACCGATGCTTGGCAATGGCATGGGTGGCCTAAGCGGACCGGCCATCAAACCGATCGCACTTCGCTGCGTCCACCAAGTGGCCCGTGCCGTCGAGATTCCGATCATCGGGATCGGTGGGATCGCCACGATCGATGATGTGATGCAGTTCTTGGTCACCGGCGCCAGTGCGGTTCAGATTGGAACGGCGAATTATTATGACCCTCACGTTTCAACCAGACTTGTCGACCAGCTTCCCGATGCATTGGCGGAAATCGGTGTCACCAGCGTGACCGATTGTGTACGCTCGCTTGAAGTCTAGAAGCTCAAGCAAGCCGAGGCGCCTACCGTAGGCGAGTCTCTCCGAGACTCGCAAGCAACACAGCAACACAGCAAAGCTGCGAATACCCGCCTTGGAAATGCGGGCCTGAGCGACTGGCTTAACGTAGCGCCATCAGGAGATCACGGATCTGCTCGTGGACGTCGGTGGTGGCTCGAATCACCAGGACGCGTCGCATGGCAAAGTACTGCGCCGATGCGGGGCCACCACGGACATCCCACAGGTCGGGAGCGATCACCCGCTGGATCAACTCGACCAGCTCCCAAGAATTGCCGCCAAGCGGCGCGCCGGCCAACCCACTCGGTACTTCGCGGTCACTGCGATCGCCGGGAGTCTTGATGGAAACATCCCCCTGCTCAGCGCGCCAATCCTCAATCACTTGATCGACCATCGAGGACAACTCCGGCGGCCTCTCGACGCCCTGCCGCCTCAGCTGGTTCTCACGCCGTTTGGAAATGCTGATCAAGCGCCGTCGAATCTTCGCGGCATCTCCGCGAAGCATGTCACTGGTTGGGTAGCGAGGATCACTACGAAGAATCACATAAAGATCACAGAGCGAGGAGATCGCAGCATCGCTCCCTGGCGATTCGTCTCGCAACGACGCCTCTTCCTTCAGCAGCTCACGCGTTTCGTGACGCAACGTTGTCAACGACGTTTCTGCCAGCGCGGGGGGAGCAATCCCGACCGCAAGACAGGCAAGCAGGGAAAATCCAGCCATGCGTGTTAGACTAGGAATCAAGCTGAACTCACTGCCAAGGTAACCGAACATGAACTCCTCCCGTCCTGCTAAACCAAGCGGCACTCAACCAGGCATGGAAAGCCGACGTGAGCGACGAGCACATTGTCACCCAAGGCACTGGCTTGCGGCAACCCTCGTTGTCGCAGCATGGAGTTCCGCCTGCTTGACGCCGGCGATCGTTGCCCAGGACACTGCCACCGCCACCGCGAAATTTAGCCCCGATGTCGTCGCCAAGGCGGAAGGGATTCTCGACAAGGCGGGCTTGCGCCAAGCGGGCAAGAGTATCCAGGCTACGGGGATATCAGATATCGGTCGCGCGATTTCGGGTCTGGCACGTGAAAAGCGCGAGCTTCGGCTGCTGCAAAAAGATTGGCAAGATGCTGCGGACCAAGTCAGCAAGATTCGTAATGAGCTGCAAAGGCTGAATGTTCAATCGGGCGAACTGAGCCTACAACTCGCGCGTGTCGCCGGCGTCGACGTTGCCGCCAACAATCGAATCGTTGGTCTTCTGAATGCCACACAAGCTCAAACCAAGACGCTGACCGCTGAACGAGAACGAGTGAAAGAAGAAATGGCTTCGCGTCGAGCGAAACTCAATGAAGCCGAAGCCGCTTACGCCGAGACCGTGCTGGCGATCCGCAAGGAGTTCACCGCAACGCGTGACGCGATTGCTACCGCCCTCGACAGCGATGACGTGAAGATTGCGTTGAAGGTCATGAGCACCAACTTCGAAACGCCGAAAGAGGTTTCCACCGACGATCTGCTTGCTACGCTCGACAAACGAATTGAGCGGATCGAGCAGGAAGTCTTCAGTGAGACCATTCCGCTGATCGTCGAGCGACGTTCTCTTTACGTGGACGTCGTTGTCGGCAGAAAGGCGACGAGAATGGTGGTTGACAGTGGAGCGACAATGATCTGCCTGCCGCAGAAATCCGCGGTGGAACTAGGCGTGGTCGTTCCCCTCGATGCTCGCGAGGTGAAGTTGGTGCTCGCCAATGGAGATTCGATCCCGGCGCGTGCCGTGACTCTACCCAGAGTTCGGGTCGGTGAATTCGAAGCGGAGAATGTGGACGCCTGCGTGCTCGACGCGTCTGCCACCGACGCGGAACCACTATTGGGGATGAGCTTTCTTGACAACTTCAAATTCGAACTCAACCCCGCCGAGCGAACACTCAAAATGCTTCGCGTCAATTCCGAGTGAGAACAGACCCGAAGGCAAGGCGCAAGGGTTTTCCGGTTGGGCTGAGCGACGGACAGGACCTGTCCAGGCGACATGTCCAAGCTGGACAGCGCCACCTTGGCGGCCAAAGGTAACCCGACGCGTAAGCGAGGAATGGAGTTACACAAAGCCTCGCTCACGCTTTCGGGTTACGATGAAAATTGCCCAATCCTTACTCAGCGACAAGACTTAGGATTGGTGACGCGTTCAAGATTGGGGCTGTCCAGCTAGCCGAAGGAGGATCCCTCAGCCATCACGAACATCCGCTAGAAAAAATCCCTCATCGACGTGACCGCTAGCGGCTCCTTGGTCGCAAAGGGTTCTCCGTAGTCTCGATCGATCAACCGACCCCAGTAGGCTGCGTCGTCTCGTATGCGATCGATCGCCGTCGGTGGCTGCTCCGAACGCCCGGCGATGAACTGACTATGGTAGGCGCGAATCGATTCAATTTTGCGGTCCCAGTGTTCGCTGATGTCGACGATCCAGCTGGGCTGAACCGCCAACCGCAGATGAATACAAAAGTAGTAATAGATTCGTTGAGGATGATGACGGTCCCCAGGCATATCGGTTTTGCTCAATTTGGACCAGAAGCGAGCCGCCTCGATCAATCCGGTCGCCTCCACGTGATCCGGGTGAGCATCCTGCCAGTAAGGTGCGAAGATCCAACGAGGCCGAAGGACTCGAAAGTAACTCGCAATCAACTTTCGAGCCTCGAGGGTGTGCTGCAACGATCGATTGGCAAGCCCTGCATTGCCGCGCCACGCCACGCCCAGCACTTCGGTTGCCGCTTCCGTTTCGCTACGGCGTAACGACTCGCTGCCGTGAGGAGTTGGCTCCCCTGCTGGTCAGGTCCAAAATACCGATCGCGCCATCCGGCATCCACCATCTTGGCAATCGTTCCACCCATTCCCAACTCCGCATCATCGGGATGAGGGGCGACGACCAAGAAATCAAGTGGCTCACACTCAGGAATTCGATCGGGCGATTCGGTGTGAATAGGAAGCATCGGAGTAGCGAATCCATCAAGAGCCGGTTGCCGGGCTTGTCTCGTTACAGGTCGTCAGCCCTGGCTGGCTCTGAATGACGAGGCCGCACCAAAAACGCCGCAAAAAGAACGCTGCACAAGGAACGTTGGGCGGAGAACGCCGCACCACGACGTTCATTGCCTGGGGGATGTTGTTGACTTCGCCATGTTCTTCTCGAGAGCTTCCACAGGAATAGGAATTCCGCGAAGGGTACCCTCAAGGACGACCGTTCTCCCGACCACGCCCTGAAACGCTGCCACAATCATTCTGCCCCGACGGGCCTTCACCATCTTGACCAAAAGGATCAAACGGTCGCCCGGCGAAACGACGCCACGAAAGCGAACGTCATCCAACCCCCCAAAGCCGACCATCGCGGCACCGAGCAGATCATGCTTCTGAGTGAAGTAACTCGAAAGCTGTGCCACCGCTTCTAGCATGACGACGCCAGGCATCAATGGCATCCCCGGCATGTGACCACGAACCCAGAACTCGTCCTCGCTGACGACCTTCAATGCCGCGCAGCAGAAGTTTTCGCGATCCTCGTAGAGGATCGAGGTCAACTGTTCCATTTCGAATCGCTGGGGATTCAGCCGACGGATATCCTCGATATCGGCGATCGGTTTGTCTGGATCAATCAGCGACAGATCGATGATGGTTTCACTGTTCACGGAGGATTGGCCCCTGTACTAGGTCTTCACCTTCCTGCGTTTCGCCTTCCGCGCCTTGGCGTTGGCGGGTCGTTGTCCGTGATTGGCTTTTTTCAGTTCGCGATGTGGCTTGGCCATGGATTCTGTCAAATAAGGGAGTGGTTCCAAGGATCGCTTAGGAGCCTGACAAAATAGGAAAGGCAGCAGATCGACGGAAGAATGCGATCTGGCCTCTGCTGCGAACGTCCTTGGAGGGACGCCCGCGGTGGGCCGTAGAGCAGGGAACGGGAAAATAGCAGGTTTTCTTTCCCGGTGGTAGCCTTACCTCATGAATTGCCCGCTGGAATTCGACAGGGCCACCAGCCCATTGAATGGGGGTTCCAGATCGTGACATCGATTGTTCCGGCTGAGGATGAGCCGATTGATAGGGTCCACTATTTCGAACGGACGGTGGAACCATCGGTTTGACCGCCTCGAGCGATTGAGCCGAACTAGGCTGCGACTCCGCTTCCAATCGCTTTCGCACGTAGCACCCATCGGAGGATGTGCTGGCGAGTTGTGTTGGGGATGCCTCCGATCCGAACGGCCTAGCCAAGGCGGCATTGGGTCGAGCAGGGAGGGGCGCGAGCCGAGGCCAATGCCTTGGAAGCCGGCGCAGTCAGGGACAAATCGGTTGCTGCGGGCCGGCTTGGCGAGGCCGGCTGGTTTGGCAGCGGAGGGGAGGTCGCCGAAGCTTGAGCGATTTGATTCGCCGGCCCAGCAGCCGCGATTTCGCTGCCAGGGGCACCCGCCGCGGTGGGAGCCGTTTTGGCGAATTTTTCAACTGGACCGCCCCCCTGCGCGACCCAGGCCAGCCAATAGTCCTGAAGTTCCTTAAGTGAATCGTATCCATAGTGACGCTTGACATTGGCAGTCCACGACTGGTGCTTCATGTAGTCGCCCAAAAATTCGATGAAGGTGCGTGGCCCCTTTTGGTCGATCAGAAATCGGCAGACCGAGTAGCCCTGGGCGTACATCGGCAACACGTCGGCCGGATACTCCTTCATCAAGAACAACTGGTTCATGGCGATGCCGCGGCGCGAACGGAGAAATTCGCGGAGCTTCGCTTCGTGCTTGCTTCGCTCCGACGCGTGCTCGACGGTCGTACAGATCCCCTCGTCGGCCCAGCGTGGCAGCGGACGGTCCAAAATAGGTGGCCAGGATCGGTATGGGTGACCTCGTGGGGCAGCACGCTGTCGAGAATTCGCTCCGGCGTGCCGATCACCTCCATTTGGAAGTCGCGAACCGGGGCCGGGTTGTAAGTCGTGACCCCTTGAGCTGCCAGGTTGTCGCCAGCCACGACACGGATGGGACAGGGCGTTGGCCAAGGAGCGCAGCGGGCCTCCCAGCCAATGAGTCGCCAGATCGCGTCGATACCGTCTCTGCCGCGTCGGCTACTGCCTGGGCAAGCTGGGGGCTCGGGGCGGTGATCAGAAAATTCTGGGTTCTTTGGCTTGCCGCAAACGCTGCGGCGACCAGAGGCAGAAAGAACATTCCAGCGATCGCCAGTCTGCACCAAGAGGGCAGTCGGGACTCGGCTTCCATGCCGCTTCACTCCATAGATTAGCTACTGAGGGCCCGAAACCAGCGATCCTTCGCTGAATCCGGAGTCAACGCCGTCGAGGGGCTCGACCGACATCCGTTGTCCGCGTCGAAAGCCGACCCAAGGCGACCGTGGGGGAGTCTAGGAAATGTGACAAGCGGGCCGAAAGGCGAATAATTGGGACTGCCATTTTGGCCTAGCTGGCCAAGCTGCAGCAAGGGTCAGGGACCAATAGCCGCAAGCGGCCCGGAGGTGCTTCGCACTATTGGTCCCTGACCCCTTTTGCTGCAGCGGCAAGCGTGCGTCAACGCTTTCGGAACAGTCCGCCAAAACGCGACTTTCGTTCCAGGAGGCATAAATGGCACAGCGGTTGCTCGTGAGTGGCGAGCCATCGCAGATCCTGCCAAATGCGCAGAGGGTTCGCCCGAGTGTGTCTCATTCGGGCTGCCAACCGAGGCGTTTTCGATAAGTTGAAATTCAAACATCCTTCCCGTATAGAGAGAAAGGTAACACGGAGATGGCAACAGCCACCAAGAAGAACAGCAAGATTCGTCTGCAACCGATGGGCGAGCGAATCGTCGTGAAGCGAGTCGAGAGCGAAGAAACCACCGCCGGCGGCATCGTCCTTCCCGATTCGGCTCGCGAAAAGCCAGCCCGCGGAACGGTGGTTGCGATTGGCAGCGGGCAGGCTGCTCGATGACGGGTCCAGATCCCCAGTCAGCTGAAGGCAGGCGATGTCGTCCTCTTCAGCAGCTATGCCGGCGAGACGGTCGAGATCGATGAGGTCGAGTACCTGCTGATGCGCGAGGACGACGTCCTGGCGGTGATCGAGTAAGCGATCGGACGTTTCCAGCTTCCAAACTCAATTCTCTCTGAAACCCAAGCAATCACACTTAGAACTCTCATGGCAAAAATCATCGCATTCGACCAAGAGGCCCGCGAGGCGATTCGCCGCGGCGTTTCCAAACTGGCTCGGACGGTCAAGGTCACCCTCGGTCCCAAGGGCCGCAACGTCATTCTGCAGAAGAGCTTTGGCAGCCCCACGGTCACCAAAGACGGTGTCACGGTCGCCAAGGAAATCGAACTGGAGGACGTCTTCGAAAACATGGGCGCTCGCATGGTCCGCGAAGTGGCCAGCAAGACGAGCGACGTCGCCGGTGACGGCACCACGACCGCAACCGTGATGGCCGAAGCGATCTTCAACGAAGGCCTCAAGGCCGTTGTCGCCGGTGTCAATCCGATCCAAATGAAGAGCGGGATTGAGACCGCCGTGGCCGACATCACCGAAAAGTTGCACAAGATGGCAACCAAGGTGAAGGACAAGGAAGCGATGGCCAACGTCGCCACGATCGCCAGCAACAACGATCGCGAAATCGGCGACCTGCTTGCCGACGCGATGAGCAAGGTCGGCAAGGATGGCGTGATCACCGTCGACGAAGGCAAGAGCCTTCAGACCGAACAAGAGTGGGTCGAGGGGATGCAGTTCGATCGCGGCTACCTCTCGCCGTACTTCGTCACCGACCCTGCTTCGATGGAAGCGGTTCTCGAAGACGCCTACATCCTGGTCTTCGAAAAGAAGATCAGCAGCATCAAGGACATGGTGCCGCTGCTGGAAAAAGTGGTCCAGCAAGGCAAGCCGCTGTTGATCATCGCCGAAGACGTCGACGGCGAAGCCCTGGCGACCCTGGTCATCAACCGACTCCGGGGCACGTTCGCCGTTGCCGCCGTCAAGGCTCCGGGCTATGGCGACCGCCGCAAAGCGATGATGGAAGACATCGCGATCCTGACCGGTGGCCACGCGATCTTCGAGGCACTCGGCATCAAGCTGGAAAGCGTTGATCTGCCGCAACTGGGTCGCGCCAAGAAGATCATCATCGACAAGGACAACACGACGATCATCGAAGGTGCTGGCAAGACGAGCGACATCAAGGCTCGTATCGACCAGATCCGTCGCGAAATCGAGAACAGCACCAGCGACTACGATCGCGAGAAGCTGGAAGAGCGTCTTGCCAAGCTTGCCGGCGGTG
Source organism: Pirellulaceae bacterium (assembly GCA_963767665.1). Lineage (GTDB taxonomy): Bacteria > Planctomycetota > Planctomycetia > Pirellulales > Pirellulaceae > Rubripirellula. The sequence continues at coordinate 841,385 of CAVYFC010000004.1, read as the reverse complement.
TTGCCAAGGTCAACGTTGGTGCCGCGACCGAAAGCGAAATGAAAGAAAAGAAGGCTCGCGTTGAAGACGCGCTGCACGCGACCCGCGCCGCAGTCGAAGAAGGGATCCTGCCCGGTGGTGGTGTCGCCCTGCTGCGAGCCGCCACCTCCGTCAAGCCCAGTGATGCGCTGACCGATGATCAAGTTGTCGGCTACAACATTGTGCTGCGTGCTTGCCGTGCTCCGTTGACCATGATCGCCGAGAACGCCGGACAAGACGGCGGTATCGTCTGCGAAAAGGTCGCCGGCCATGAAGGGCAACGAAGGCTACAACGCGTTGACCGACATCTACGAAGACCTGGTCAAGTCGGGCGTCATCGACCCCACCAAGGTGACTCGCACCGCCCTGAGCAACGCAGCCAGCGTTGCCACTTTGTTGCTGACCAGCGACGCATTGGTTGCTGAGAAGCCGAAGGAAGGCAAGAAGAAGGGCACCGGCGGCGATCACGACATGTACTAAGAGGCTCCATCTGGCCTCTAGTCTCAACACTCGGATCCTAAGCCATCCGATGTTTTGGCCAGACGCTGGAATGTCTTACAACGCAAACGGCCGACGACTCGTGTCGGCCGTTTTTTTCGTTAGCACGAGGTGCGATCAACCTAACTCGCTTCCAATCATGCTCGTGATTACCTGCCGAGAATCATGCGGGCGATGTTGATGTAAATCACGATGCCAAGAATATCGACGATTCCCGCCACAAACGGATTGCTCATCATGGCCGGATCGAGCCCGAGTCGCTTGAAAATCATTGGCAGCGCTCCGCCACAGAAACAACCGCAAAGATCACCAGCACAAGTGTCAGCGGAATCACCAGCGCATCGAAGGGCGAGGGCGCCAGGAAGAAGGCGACGCCATAACCGATCAGTGCCAGAAATCCGCCCAGCATCAGCGACACGATCACTTCCCGCTTCATCACGCGTGGCCAATCGCGGAATTGCACTTCACCACTGGTCATCGCGGTGATCACCAAGCGTGGCCGACTGGCTTCCCGAGTTGCCGCCGGCACTGATGATCAGTGGGATGAACCAAACCAACCATTCGTAATCGGCCAGTTCCTGGTCGTAATGGAACAGAGGGCAAACGCGGTCAGCAAGGCCGCGAAGAACAGAATGGTCAGCCACAGGCCTCGCTTCCAGGAGAGCGTCAGCAGACCAATGCTGCAGGTAGGCTTCCTCCAGCGGGAGCGACCGCTGCGATCCGCTGTGCATCTTCGGCAAGTTCTTCGCGGACCACATCGATCACGTCATCGTGCGTGATGATACCCAGCAGTTGACGGCCGCTGTCGACGACCGGGATCGCCAGCAGGTTGTACTTTTCAACCTTCTGCGCGACATCTTCCTGATGCTCGCTGACCTGGGCGACGACCACATCGGATTCCATCATTTCGCCCGAGCGTCTCTGGTCGGTTTGCCCAGTGACGAAACGAGTTGGCGAGCCGACACGATCCCCAGCAGCAGCCTGTTTTCGTCGACAACGTACAGGTAGTAGATCGTCTCCAGCTCACTGGATTGTCGACCGAGTTCCTCCAGTGCCTGCCGAGCCGTCAGATTCGGGCGTGAGCATCGCGACCTCGGTGGTCATCAATGCACCAGCGGTCCCATCCGGGTAGGACTGCAGTCGCTGGATGTCGCGGCGAGCCTCGATCGGCAACAGCGGAAGGATCTCGTCGACCCGATGGTCCGGGAGCCCTTGAATCAAGTCGACACGGTCGTCCGCCGGGATTTCTTCGACGAGCTCGGCCACTTGAGCCGGCTCTTCGCTCATGGAGCATCGCCAGCTGACGTGCCTTCGGGGAAGTAGCCGAAGATCTCGGCGCGTCGCTCGGGCGGAGCATACTGAAGCACCTTCCATGCTTCGTCATCCCTAAGCCCTCCATGAACTCAGCGGTGCGGCCAGCGTTGAGCGCGACGCAGAACTCCTCCAGTTCGGCCTGATTCTCACTGGCCAGCATCTCTCGGAGTTCAGGAAGAAAGAGCGTGTTGACCATCGAATGACCTTACCTTGTCGGGAGTGGGCGCCGCGATCCCACATCAAATCCAGCCGGCTTGGGCAACCGTCTCCGTCAGTCGATCCAGCGCGGGTGTCATCTCGCAAGATGATCGGAGGCGAACGTCGGTTCTCGAGTTCTATTCGCCAAGTCCGACTTCGCTTGACGATTCTCTCTGATCGGTCCTCGGCTACCCACGCCCCGATCACGCTCGCCAAGGACGCGACAAGGATCGAGCACACGAATTGGCCGTGAGCCCGAAGGCACGGCCGGTTGCCCGAGCGAGCCTCCTTCTACGATAGACGGAAACGCGACAACGCCCGTCGAACCGAGCCTCCACTGAAGTCTGGCAACTTCAACGCCGGAGCCAACCCCAGATTCTCAGTCTTCACGAATCTTTAGTTGCTGACGCGTTCCACGTATTCGCCAGTTCGCGTGTCGATCTTGATCCGATTGCCAATCTTGATGAAGCCAGGAACGGTGAATTCGGCCCCCGTCTCGACCTTGGCCGGCTTGGTGACGTTGGTGGCCGTATCCCCCTTGGCGCCCGGGACGCATTCAACCACTTCCAGCTCAACCTGGTTCGGCGGCTCGACGATGATGGCGTTGCCGTTGTAGAGGGTCATGCGTGCAAACCATGCCATCCTTGAGGTACTTCCAGATATCCCCGGCGACGTCGCTGCTGACCTCGTACTGTTCAAACGTCTGCTGATGCATGAAGACGTAGTCCTCGCCTTGGCGATAGAGGAACGCGACGTCGGTCGTTTCGACGTCAGCCGACTCGAGCGAATCCCCCCCCTTGTAGGTCCGGTCCAGCGTGGTGCCGCGAATCAGGTTCTTCATCTTGCATTTGTAAAGCGCGTTGCCTTTGCCCGGCTTGACGAACTGCATGTCCGTCATCAGGTAAGGTTCGCCGTCAATCTGAACCTTCAGCCCTTTTCGGAAGTCGCTTGTGTTATAAGTAGCCATGTAGGGGATGGCTCCGTCGTAAGAGTCAGTTGATGAAATCTGTCTGGGATGACCGTCGATTCGAATGACGCGCTGCGAGACGACCAACCAATCGGACGAGATTCTAGCGACAAGTTCGGACTTTGTCCCGACCGCTTTCGACCAGGTGGAGCCGGAAAGCTGCCCCCGAGGTTGACTGGCAGACCGCAATGAAACGGGCGATCCGCTGCAGTGTCCAGCTTCGTCGCGAGCTCGATCTGCTGGAGACAAGTTCGACAAGATCCAGAGAGCCGACGGGGCCGACCGGCAGGCTCGGACGATCTGGGAAGCGAACGCGATCAGGCGAAGTCCTTTCCGACCTTCGTTCCGCTTGAGTTCCTTGCCAGGATCCGCCCGGGCGATCCCGATGACCCACTGTTGCGACAGGTGCTTCCGATCGCCAGACGAGGACGTCGATGCCGCAGGCTTCTCCGCCGACCCCGTCGGCGATCGCAACTCCCTCGCCGCCGCAGGCCTGCTGCATAAGTACGAGGGACGAGCCTTGCTGATCACCAGCGGTGCGTGTGGTGTCCACTGTCGCTACTGTTTTCGTCGCGAGTTCCCTTACTCTTCATCAGTCCAATGCGTTGACGCAGTCTTGGAATCCCTCACTGGATTATCTTCGCGAGCGCACGCCGACATCCATGAAGTCCTGCTCAGTGGTGGCGACCCGCTGACGCTTGACCGACAGCAAGCTGGCGGAGCTGATCAACGCAGATTGAAACCATCCGACCACGTCAAGCGTCTCCGGATCCACTCGCGGATGCCAATTGTGATTCCCCAGCGTGTCACTCGCGACCTCGTCGACCGATCTGGCCATCCAGCCGACTAGCGGTTTGGTTGGTGGTCCACGCCAACCACCCCAACGAGCTCGATGAAGGGGTTTTGAAACGGCTCGGCATGTTGATCGACGCCGGCATCCCCGTGTTGAATCAGGCGGTATTGCTGCGGGGGGTCAACGATCGATCCGGAGGTCTTGAAAGAGCTTTGTCTCAAGCTGGTCGATCATCGGATCCAGCCCTACTACCTGCACCAGCTCGATCGCGTCCGCGGAGCGGCCCACTTCGAAGTACCAATCGACGAGGGAAAGCGGCTCGTCGAGCAATTGCGTGCATGCTTCCTGGCTACGCGGTGCCCACCTACGTGAGCGAACAGCCGGGAGCCCCGTCCAAGACGCCGCTGTCCTAGTCCTGCCCGCAACAAGAACGAATCAGGTCTAGATGTACGTTTTTGAGAATCCTGTGCTGCAGCGAGAGCTGCTGGTCAACCTGAGAACCAATCGCGCTTTTCTACTGCTGGCGGTCTATCAGGTTTTACTTGGCGGCGGTCGTCCTGGTCGCCTGGCCAACCGACCAGCGTCTGGATCTGACCAGCAATCCGCGTTCGGCCCAAAACCTGGTCAATCTCTTCTTTCTCGGGCAGTACGTGATCGCGTCCCTGATGGCACCAAGCTTTGCGGCGGGTGCCATCACCGGCGAAAAGGAGCGCCACACCTACGAAATGTTGTTGGCCAGTCCGCTTCGTCCCGGTGCGATCGTGCTCGGCAAGATGGTTGCCTCGCTGACGCATCTCGGCATGCTGATCGTTGCCTCGCTGCCGATCATCGTGCTCTGCTTGCCGTTGGGGGGCATCAGTCTCTATGAAGTGCTTGGCCGCCTACTTGGGGCTGATCGTTTCGGTGATTCTGTTTGGAGCGATCGGTGTCTTTTGCAGCAGCTATTTTTCTCGGACCAGCAGCTCCCTGGTGGTCAGCTACTTGGTGATCCTGCCGCTGGTGATCCTCGCGGTGATGTTCTGGCGTGCCATTGGAGGGTCAGGGGCGAACTTCGACTGAAGGTCGCGTCGTTGGTTGTTCCGGCGTTCGTGCTTGTCGGCGGTGATCCTGATGTGCGCAGCGGCGGCGGGCAGGATGCTCTATCCGCCGGACGTTGGCAGCGAAGGAAAGGAAGTCATCGACCTGGAACGGGAGGCAGAAGAGGCAGTGGGACTGGTGATCCAACCCGATCAGTTTCCTGATCGACTTTTTGCACCGCCGAAGAAACAGGAGCTGATGCCCGATGGACGAAATCCTGTTTACGACAAGGAACTGCACAGCGAGATCTTCAGCCAAGGGACGCTGATGCTGCGGCTGGTCATTCAAATCAGCATGCTGCTGGCGATCCCGCTGATGGGCGTGTTTCTTGTTTTGGCAGATCGATCGTTGTGCGTGGTTCTCGGTCTACGTGATCGTGTTCAACATGCTGGTGGGACCAGTCTTCCTGGCGGGCAGCATGACCAGCGAGCGTGAGCGTGAGACGCTCGATTTGCTGTTAACCACGACGCTGACGCCCTGGCAGATTCTGTCCGGAAAGTTCGTGGTCGGGTTCCGGATCTCAGCCGTGCTGACCTCATTTCTGCTCTGGCCGCTGTTGCTTGGCACCGCCTTGAACATGAGTTTTTGGAGCAATTGGCTGGCCGTCGTGCTCATGTTCTTGATCGTGCTCATGGTTTGCCTGGTCAACGCCGTCGATCGCGCTGGTTTGTTCGCTGTTCACCAGAAAGACGTCGATCGCCTTGCTCAGCACCTACACGACGCTGCTGATTCTTTACGTCGTTCCCCCGGCGATCGTTGCTTTGATGCAGACCCTTGGATTCTCACCGGAAAAGATTGCGTCAGCAGAATGGATCGGGATCACGAGTCCATTTTCCGCACTCTTCTCGATTCCTCTCGATGCCAGTCTCAATCGCTCACTGAACGAACCGGCCAACGTGGGAAACATTCCCGTCGTGGTCGGCTACTTCCTGTTCAGCATGCTGTTGATCGCCGGCTCAAGTGTCGCGATGTTTGCCAGACTTCGATCGCGACGAGGCTTGTCCGAATAACGGTCTTCCAAGGCAGTCGCTCGCAACTTGCATCGCTGCTCTCTGGATCGAACGGCTTGCAAGACCGCCCCGCCTGTCAGCGTCAGAGGTCCACCGCAGTTTCGGCTCGGCCGAGCAAATGGTTGATGATGGAGAAGCCCCGCTGGAGCGGCCGCATGGGCTTGGCACCTGGGTTTTCTCCCTCGTAGCGCAGCGGAGGTGGTGGTGACCGCGTGAACGCTAGCTCACAGAATCGACGGAGAACATGGATCCCTCCAACCAACCACCAGCTGAGCAACCGGTATTCTGAAGTCTTCATGTTGAAATGGGATGGGGTGTTTTGCATCGCAACCCGAAGCGTGAGTTTTGAAGTTGCGATTTTTGCTGCCGCACGAGGATTTTCGTAACCCGACGCGTAAGCGAGTCGATGTCAATATCGATATTTCCTCGCTTACGCATCGGGATATGATTGACGGCCAAAGCCCGCAGTCCAGCTACTCAAACTGAGCGGTTGTTGAGAGTAGCGCGACTCTCTGAGTCGTAAATCGTCAAGAGAATCGACTCGGAGAGTCGTGCTACTTTGGTTTCGAATCACGAGGCCCGACGTGAGTAGCAGCAAGATGAAAACGCGATCGAAAAGCATGGCTGACCGCAAAACCGCTCAGTTTGAGCAGCTAGGCTAGAACTTGTCATGGCAGAATGTCCCAGGACAAGTCCTGGCCGACGGATGATCCCAGATCAAGAAACCATAGGGGTCTAAGGGGCCTCGTCTTCGGTCGAATCAGCCTCGCTAGCGTCCGAAGATGGCGACTCATCAGCTGACTTCTCTTCAGCTGACTTCTCATCACCTGCCTTCTCATCAGCTGCCTTCTCGTCAGCTGTCTTCTCGTCAGCAGCCTTCTCATCAGCAGCTTTCTCGTCAGCAGCCTTCTCGTCAGCAGCCTTCTCGTCACTCGCCTTCTCGCTACTCGCCTTCTCTTCTGGCTTGACGGTCGATGGTTCTACCTCGGGGGCATCCTTGGCAGGGGCGTCTTTGACCGGCGCCTCATTGACTGGGGCGTCGAGCGACGCAGGTTCATTCATCACGGCATCGCTCAATTCGCCGATCGCGGGAAGGGCATTGTCGTTGGCTTGAGCATCGGTGGTGGTGGCACCTTCCTCGACTGCTTTCGCCTCGACGAGGTCATCGCGACTGAGCGATAGCTTGTCGTAGCTCTCGCCGGGAATCACGTAGTACCACAGGGCAAAGCGTCGATTCAACTCCTCGGACTTCTTTTCGCCCTCTTTGATTTTCTGCTGATTCGATTGATAGGCGTCAAGTTGGGTACGGTACTCGACCTTCGCTCGGGAAAAATCCTCACGCAGCCGCTGAAGTTTCTGAGCATCGGTTTCTTCTGCGTCGGAAGCCTCATCCTTCTCGGCCTGGTCTCCCTCGACAGCATCCTCTTCCCCCTTTTCGGAGGCGTCTTGCTTGACCTTCTCGGCGAGTGCCTTCATCTCTTCCGGCTCCTCCGGCTCAATCGGTTCGCTGATGGGTCCATCCAACAGAGCGGGATCGAACTTGACTCTCACGAACACGTATCGACCTGGCTTGCCGTTTGGCTTGGTATCCTCTTTCTCTTGATCGGCGTCCGCTGCATCACCGCCATCGGACCTTTCATCGCCCTCGCTCGAGCCCGACTCTTCGCCGCTTTCTTCCTTGTCAGCATTCAACCCAATCTCCAGTTCTTGGTCAGACCCGGTGAAGACCCGTCCGAAGTAGAGCTGGTAAATCAATCCGTCATCGATGCCGACTGACATCTCACCTTCGCGAGCGAGCAATTCCAACAGATCCTTATTGACAGGGTTGGGCTGAAGCAGGAATCCACGTGCAAGCAGATCACGGTTGAGTCGATCGAAATCACGCTGGGTCGTCAAATCGATTCGCAGGTCAGCCGTCAAACCGGGCTGCTTGGGACGGACACCTACGATCTCGACGTTGGTCAGGGCATCGACCGTCTCCTGGACCGCCTCTTCATTGACTTCCTGCGCAGCGGTATCGAGTCCCGCAAGTGTCCACGGCGTATCGGAAGACTCGCGAGTCAACACCGACTCGACGTTTCCTGTCATCGTCCCGCGAAGTTCATCGAAGGAGTAGTCGTTGATTTGAATGCGACGGACATCCGTGCCGGTGATATCGAGCAAGTCGGTGTTCACCCAGTCACTAAACCGGGTACTCAGATTGATATCCAAATCGGCGATGTACGTTTCATCCTCGCCAGGATGGCGCACGTAGTATTGATTGCCGGCTCCTTCGGCTTTCTTACCAACGATATAGCTTGCCAGGACCGTGCCATCCTGGCCCCCCAGTGTAATTCTTTTACCGATACCTTCGAGCTCATCGATACCAACTGAATCGGTCTGCGGATCGACGACACCGTAACGGGCATGGTCGGAGGGCCAGCGAGTGACCATCGCTCCGCGTTTGATGCCAATCACGCTGCTTGCGGTCTTCGCAAGCTGGTCGGCCGCGTCCGCGGGATAGTCGTGGTGAGACGGGATCACCCACTGTCCGTTCTCGGCCTGCTTCACACTAAATTCAAGCGGCTTGACTTCTTCGGGATCGATCACCGAAACGGTTAACGACGTCGCCGTGGTCGGGTCGGAAAACTCAGGATAGAACTCCTGGCCGACCTTGCCATATTCCTCGATGGCTGCCGGTCGGCTGTACCATTCGAAGAGCCCAGTGATCAGCAAGCATCCGATGGCGGCAATCACAAAGGCCCAAGTTCGTTTGGCTGCTTTGGCGGATTCGGATTGCTCGGAACGATTCCCAACGTTGGATGAAGCCGCAGTCTGAGGTTTCGTTGACATCTCGATCTTCCTGGAAAACGATTTGTGCGAACTTGATTGGTCAGTGAAGAAACAGTCGGTGCCAAGGCACCGTAGACGACGCTCAATCGCGGCGGCGTTTGCTACTCACGCTGGATTTCTCGTCAGCCCATCGTCGTGCGAAGACCACAAGACCGACCACCAGTGCGGGCAGGGCCGGCAACCAAACCGCCCACAAGCCGGATGAACGACTCGAGCGAGCGAATCTGGTTGTTCGTATTGGCTCGGATCTTGCGAATGTCATCGTTCTTCGTCTGCTCGATGCTTGCCTCCGCCAGATTCAATCGCTGCTGCTCGGCCTCTTGAGCCTGCCGCAGCATCTGATTCTTGGCGATCGGATCGAGGCCTCGTTCTCTTCGATCTCCTTGACACGCTTGCTGAGTTGCTCACGGCGGATCTCGAGTTCTTCGTCGGCTGCCTTGTCAGCTTCCAGCTCCGCCTTGTTGGCGGCTTCCAAGAACTCTCGTTTCTGGTTTTCAACCCGCACCAAGGTGCGATGCTTGGGTCGCCGACTTCGAAGTTCGATGAACGATTCATCGCCAGCCAAGGCGTCAACCGCATTGAACACGAAGGTGACGTTATCAAAGGAAATGTTGAGATTGCCAAGATTCCGTTCTTCAAAGAAGAAGTCAGAAATCATGTCGATGTCGGCGACGAAGATCGCGTTGATCTTGCTACCGCCCGCATCATTCTTGATTTGAGCAGCCAGTGTGTGGACATCGGGATCGATCCGGCGGAACGGGATCTCGCCGCGGGTTGGCAGTCGACTGCATCGAGAAGAAGTTCAATCCACCTTCGTCGACGAAGTCCTGCCACGGCAAGCAAACCCGATTCGAGGCCGGTTTGCAGCAACGGAGTGAAGTCGCAGTTACTGGATCGATCCTTTTCAACGCTCCCGGAGTAAAGCATGATCATCTCTTGGAGCCCTGCGGTGATCTCGCTTGATCGAGTTGAAAGCATGCGCGTTGCTGCCGCCACGCGTGATGAAGACGTACTCGGCAGGCAACAGTGCAAATTCCGGATGGGGATTGCTGATGTCGAAGACCACCTGATCAAAGACCCATTCGAATACCCAGGGCATTGAGCAATGCAGTCGCACGTCCGCCGTCGGCTTTCTGCTCCGGTGGCGGGCTGCCACCGCCGAACATCCCACCGCCGGCCGAAGGCTTGGGCTGCCTGGGTGCACCGGTCACACCGAACCCGGTATTGAACGAGAGCGGGAAGGGATCATCGAAGACCAGCAGCGGACTGCCCGGTTTGAGCGTAGGCAACCAAGTTCGCCATCTCAGGATCGGTCAGCGAAGAGGGCATGGCCGCCAGCAACACGTCGAACTTTTCGGCGTCGATTGGAGTTGGCTGGCGAGATGCTTTCGACGTTGTATTGCTTCTTCAGCTCCGTCACGATTCGCCATTCCCGCGTGCCCCATCAAGTCAGCGTCGGTCTGCAGCACACCGACCGTGTATCGCAGGTCATCGGCGACCGTTTGAACCGAACGAGTCAACTCGTATTCGATGGGCAAGCCCCTTCCCGAAGAAAGGAACGACCACCTTGTCGAAACTGCTGATGATCACCGCACCGAGGTAAACCTCATCTTCCCCGCGTCGGCCGTCACGCTCGGTGGCCACACGCACGGGCAAGATTCCGAATCGCTCTGCCTCTTCTGCTTCGGGGCTGAACTGCTCGACATCGACGTAGCGAACCTCGAGGTTTTTCCCACCAAGTTCATCGAACTGCCGCAGCAAGCCCGACCAAGCGTTTACGGGTCTCCGCGTATTCCGCTGGAATCGAATTTTGCTGGCGACAAGAAATGCCTGGATCTCTATCGGCCGCTCGGAATCCGAGCCCACCAAGAATCTCTTGCGTCGAGCCGGAGAGGGTGAACAGATTCTCGCTGGTCATGTCAAAGCGGCGACCGGTGTAGCCCGCCCAAGCCGTTGCGCACGTTGCGATCACACCCAAGCAGACGGCGCGGACCGCGTACTGGCTCGCCACACTCTGTCGCGAGTCTCGCTTTTCCAGTGACGCCGTGACATCAGCACCAGATTCAAATAGAGCATCAACAACGTAAAGCCGACGAAATAAACCAGACCCGCCAGCGGCACGACGCCCATGCCCAAGTCGCGGAACTGCTCCTGCAAGCCAAACTGCTCCAAGCGAGTCGCCAAGACCAAGAAAGCGCCCGATCTGGCCAATGAACACCGGGATCGCACAGATCACCATGCCCAAGCACGAACGCGACCGTCATGTTGTTGGTCAATTGCGAGGCGAGCATCCCGGCGCTGAGCAGGGCCGCACCGGCAATCCAATAACCGAAATAGGTGGCCGCCAACAGGCCCCAGTCGGGATTGCCGAGAAATGTCAGCACCAACACGTGTGCCATCGAGAAAGCAAGTGCAACGGAGTAGACCGCCAAGCACCGCCAGATACTTGCCAATCAGAGATCTCCACGTCCGTCGCCGGGAGGGTGAAGAGCAACTCATCGGTTCCCGTTTTTCGTTCATCAGCCCAAACGCTCATCGTGATCGCCGGAATGAAGAACAACATCAGCATCGGGTAATAGAGCGACAACTGATCCAGATTGGGCTCATTCGCCGTGAAGAACTTCGGGTCAAATGCATACCAACCGCAGGCAACCACGAAAACGATGATGAACAGATAACCCAACATCCCGGAGAAATAGGCCGAGAAATTGCGTCGGAAAATCGCACCGATAACCTGTCGTCGTAGCTTCATTGTTGAATTGGCTGTCATGATCAGAGGAAATCAGGGAAACGGAACAAGTGAAACGAACGAACGGACCAACCAATCGGATGGGTTCCCGCCCCAAAGTCAGTTCGATGCTGCCATGGTCAGCTTGCGGAAATTTGCTTCCATCGCCGTGCTCTCGGTACCCAACTCACTCGTAGGGCCGTCAAACACCAGGCGTCCTTCATGAACCAAGATCACTCGGCTACATACCGCGTAGACTTCTTGAAGGATATGAGTCGACAGCAACACCGTCTTGGTCTTGCCGAGACTTATGATCAATTCGCGCAAGCCCTGCACTTGGTTCGGATCGAGTCCACTGGTGGGCTCATCCAGAATCAACACCTGGGGATCGTGCAGAAGAGCCTGCGCCATTCCAACCCGCTGACGATACCCCCGCGAGAGCTTTCCGATCGCTTTGCCCCAGACGTCACCCAGGGAACAGTGATCGCAGACATACTCCATCCGCTCTGCCATCTTGTTCTTGGGCATCATGCGGGTCTGACCCACGTAGCGCAAGAATGTCTGGGGGGTCATTTCGGCATACAGCGGTCCGTTTTCTGGAAGGTAGCCGAGCATTTCTACTGCTTGCAACCGCTCCGTTTGCGTATCAAACCCGCCAATCCGTGCGACCCCAGAAGATGGGGAGAGGTAGCCCGTCAACATCTTCATCGTTGTCGATTTACCCGCCCCATTGGGCCCCAAGAACGCACAGACCTGGCCCGCGGGAACCGAGAAGGTGATGTTTTGAACCGCAGCGAAGTCACCATAGAACTTGCTGAGGCCGTCGGACTCAACCATGGCCGATTTATGCCCAACAGAGCCATCACTCATCTAGCTTTCTCCTTGGAAATGGGATCTGCCCCGACGCTTCCGCCCGCGCCTCGCCCGCCCCAAATTTCGTTTGCCAACGCAACCCGATGGGGCGGCGAGCCGGGGGATCGACTTGGCGGCAGGGCGGGGCAGAGACTGACACTGAATTCGATTACTGGCACGATATCGTCCCATACTACCGCAACGGTTGTACGATCGAAGGGGCCAAAGGTTTGGGAGGGTGTGCAATGAAAACGATTTTCCGACATCTTTGTCCGAGGCCCCTGATTCGTCCAGTGGTCTGGCGTGGGCACCCCAGTAGCAGCTGGCAGGCAGCGACGAAGACGACCCACGACGAAGCCAATTCCTTCGAGAGGCCGTTCGTGACTGGCTCGCGGCAAGCCGAGCACCGATCTGATTCGCGATGCACATTCATCGGAGCAGAGTGAACCATCGTCGCAAGCGTCTCGTAAAGGAATCGCTGAGGTTCGAGGCCCCGATCTGCCGAGTTCCGATTCCTGCCCACGACAAAGGACGGCGATGCAGATGAATCGAACCTCAAGCCAGGCCCCTGCCAACGGCCAATCACCTGCCAACACGTGCAAAGATGCTCCATCTGGCCTTTCCCACGAGGCTCCGTACTGCGTGCTTGAAGAGGTGGAGCCCGGTGGCCCGCGCACAGCACAGAAGGAGCAGTCAGAGGGGTGTCGATCGGCGGAGGTCTCTTTCCGACGACCACGATCTTTCTCACCGCATCGCCTTGTCCGATCGCGTGCCGGATGTGTGATTTGCACCGCAGCACCCTCCCGGGCCCAACTCCCTTGGGAGCCATTCCCAAGCAGATCGAGTTGGCAATGGAGGGCCGACGTCGGCAGGGCTGGCTGAAGCTTTACAACAGCGGCAACTTTTTCGATCCTCAAAGCATTCCCATCGGGGACTACCAGGCCATTGCCGAGAGATGTGAGGGATTTTCTCGACTGGTCGTTGAGAATCATCCACGGTTCGGTGCTGGACGGCTGAGAAAGTTTCGTGACTTGCTGGCCGCGAAACTTGAGGTGGCCGTCGGGCTTGAAACGGTGCAACCCCGTTGGCTCGACCGCCTTGGCAAGCAGATGAGCCGCGATGATTTTGATCGCTACGCTCGTTGGCTCTCAATGGAGGGAGTCGATCTGCGTGTGTTCCTGATCATTGGTGTTCCGGGCGTGACGCCGAAGGAGGCGGTGCGCTGGACTCGACTTTCGGTTCGGCACGCGTTAGCTGCCTCAGCGCGTCACATCAGCCTGATCCCAGCACGATTCGGCCAGGGCTGGAGTGGATCGGGAGATCAACTTCCCACGCTATCAACCGAGCGACTGGTCGAGATTCAGCAGGCAACCCTGCGCGATGTTGACGGTCGCGCCGCAGTGACCATTGATCTCTGGAACATCGATCAGAACGATCCGCACTTCGAAGACCTCCAGCGCAGAAACCTGACGCAACAGCCTGACTGAATCCGCTGCCCATGTCTCATCGCGTCGACATCGCCATCATCGGTTCCGGGTTTGCGGGATCAATTCTTGCCTGGATCCTTGCTCGACAAGGACGGCGCGTCGCCCTGATCGATGGTGCGACCCATCCTCGCTTTGCCATCGGTGAATCCTCCACCCCCATCGCTGACACGATTCTGCGACGCTTGGGCACCTCCTTCGACATACCCGAACTGTCATCGCTTTCCACGTGGGGAGACTGGCAGGTAGCTCGCCCTGAGATCAGCTGCGGTCGCAAGCGAGGCTTTAGCTACTTCCTTCACAAGGAAGGGCAGCCGCACCACGAATCCGTGTTGGGCGAGAGCAGCCTGTTGGTCGCAGCGAGCCCAAGTGATTCGCTCGCCGACACGCATTGGTACCGCCCCGAAGTCGACGCGTTCTTCTGGCAGCAAGCGGTCTCGGCGGGAGCCATTGACCTGACCGGTCATCACGTGATCGCGATGGAAACGCTTGCGGAGAGGACGCTTTGCAGTGCATTGCCAGGGAGAACATGGCGAAATGATCAAGCAGATCCGATGCGATTGGATCATCGATGCCTCCGGCCAATCGGGTGTACTCGCCAAGAATGCAGCGAGTCACAACTTGGTCAATCAGCTTCGGACATGCACTGCCTCCACGTTCGCGCACTACTCCGGTGTAGCAAAATGGAGTGACATCGATTCGCGACCAGACAGCGCCTCAAGACATGATCCGTTTGATCCCGATGACGCGGCCCAGCATCATCTGCTGGATCACGGATGGATCTGGATGCTACGCTTCAATAACGGAATCACCAGCGTTGGCTACACGAGCAAGTTGGACCAGCCGCTTCCATCGCTCGAACAAGTGATCGCGAACTACCCGTCGCTTCGCAAGTTGATGAAGGATGCAACGCCCGTGGGGCCGCCAGGTGGACCGGGCCGCAGCGGACGCCTGCAGCGATGGTTTGATCCTGTGGTGGACGAGCGTCGACTCATGCTACCAACGGCGGCCGTCACGCTTGATCCTCTGCATAGCACTGGCATCGCGCACGCGCTTGCCGGCGTCGAGCGGTTGTGCTCGATCATCCTGTGCAACGATCGCGATAGGCAGCGAGACAGGACGGAGCAGTACCGCCGGGCTCTGATGAATGAGACGAGGATTCTCGATCGCCTCCTCAGCACGGCCTACGCAAAACTCCACGATTTTGAGCGATTCAGCACCGCCTGCATGCTGTACTTCGCTGGGGCGATTCGCTGTGAAGAACGTTATCAACGGGGGGAAACGCCTTCCCATCTATGGAATGCTGATGATGCCGAGTTCGTTGCCGTCGTCGATCGATCGTGCGAGCGATTGCTGAGTTCCGATCAGGACCCTTTCGAGACGATTCGCGCGGAGATCGAGCCGTGGAACACGGCGGGATTGATGAACCCAGCTTGCGGCAATCGCTACGCCTACACCGCCACGAAACGCCCGACTTGCTGAAAGCCCTGAATCACGTAGGCGAGTCTCTCCGAGACTCGAGCGTTAGCAGCAAAGCTGCGAATGCCCCCCCACGCAAACGCGAACCGACGGCATACGTCATCCCCCTTCACAAACTCACCAGTTCGGCGAGTTTCACGACGAGAAATTCTTCTTTTTGATCCGATCGCGCTGCAACCTCCCTTTTCTCGGGCGTCGTGAATCTGTTAGTGAAAACGCTTGTAGGCCACCTAACTTGATACCGACAAGCAACCTGCGGAAGTCATGATGATTGCCGTTTTTCAAAAACGCTCCCTGCTCGCATTGATCGCATTCGCCCTGCTCAGCGGAGTCGCCTCGGCGGAAAAGCCCAGCCTGCTGAGGATGTTCGGGCGTGATGCCGTCCCCAGAAGTCAATTCCAAGGCGACCGTCGAATTGAGCGAGGAGGAAGGCCCGTGGATGATTCTTGGCCTCCACCTTCGTCGGTCGAGGGCTCGCAGAAACGGGCCGAGCGACTTGGCCAACGAGATTCGCCAGGAATTGAAACTTGCCCGCCTACATTTACCGCGAGAAGTTTGACTTCACCGGAACGATCAATCGCGATGCCACCACTTCCAAGACGACTTCGCTACGCCAATCGCTACCAATACGAAGCCTACGCCGTTTTGGTCGGCGAATACGACACAGTCGAACACCCGAGTATCGAGCGAGATCTCAAGCGGATCCGCACCGCCAATCCTGCGGTTTTCCAGGATCCCAATGAATTGGCAGCGGAAACCGATCGCAGCACACCCGTGACGACGGTCAAAGTCGATCACCACCAAGATCTTTGGCCAAGGTGGGCAAGGGGCAAGCCCGGCCCGATGAGCCAGGCGTTTGTGACCCGAAATCCAATGCTCCCCGAGGAGTACTTTACCGCTCCGCAAGTCGATTCATTCGTTCACCAGATGAACGACGGGCTGCACCACAGTCTGCTCGAATGCAAAGGCAAGTACACCGTTGTGGTCAAGACCTTTGAGGGCTTGGGAACCATCGTGGACGGCAAGCGAGACAAGGATTTTCAACCCAGCCAGATCGCGATTGAACAAGTATGCCGTGGACGCCGAGAAAATGACGAACGAATTGCGAGCCAAGGGTGTCGAAGCCTATCAATTCCATGACCGCTTCCGATCACTGGTCACGATTGGTAGTTTTGACGAACTTGGACGTGAACTGCCCGACGGCCGGTTCGAGTACGCCCCGGAAATTCGCGCCGTGATGAAGCAGTACAGTGCCTTCAATGTTGATCCGGAACTCGCCCGCCAGGTTCCCGCCGGGACACGGGCATCGCCGGCAACGGTGTCGCGCTGATTCCCGTTTGATGTTCAGCCGACGCCGATCGCGGTTCCCAAAGTATCCAAACGAAGTCTCTATGGCGCTGCCCTAGGAATGCGTTAACCCATGTTTGATCTCGTCCTCGGTACGAACAACGCGAAGAAACTGATTGAACTGCGATTGTTGCTGCCCGAGGACCGAATCAGGCTGACGTCGCTGGCCGAGATTCCCGACTCCATCGATGTCGAGGAAACGGGCGACACGTTTCGCGCCAATGCGGCCTTGAAAGCGACCGAGCAAGCCAAGCATCTGGGACGCTGGGTGTTGGCCGAGGACAGTGGATTGACGGTCGATGCACTGGGCGGTCGGCCTGGCGTTCTGTCCGCACGCTTTGCCGGCAGTCACGGCGACGACGAAGCCAACAACGACAAGCTGCTTAAGTGAACTGGAAGGCATTCCCGACGAAAAACGGGGTGCCCAGTTCAACTGTTATCTCTGCCTTGTCCGATCCCGGCGGCAACGTCGTGTTGGAAGAGCACGGCGTCTGTTGCGGGCCGGATCGCGGCACGCTCGCAGTGGCAAGGGCGGATTCGGTTACGATCCGCTGTTCATCATTCGCGAATACCATCGCACGTTCGGCGAACTTGGACCTGACCGTCAAACGCGCGATCAGCCATCGCTCGCGAGCCCTTCGGCAATTGATTCCCAGACTTCTGGCCGTGGTCGACCAGGCGTAATCGCGACAGGCCGCATCATGACTGGCCGCGATCGTGTCATCGTGCGTGGGTCGTCATGATCCTGGGATCGACTCAGGAAAACCATCCCGGCCGGGGAAACCCCCAGCTCTCGGCCAATGCATCGGCGGCCTCTTCCGGATCGTTAAACTCGCCCCAGACACCATTTCGCAGGTAGGCGTGGGCCAATTCGTGGGCGATCACGTACAGCCCAAAGGTTCGGAACAATCGCCAGACGCTGCTTCAGAACGACACAGCGACTGCCACGTCCATCAGCGGCTGGCAACGCCAGCAGCGTCCCATGCTCGATGAGGGCGTATGTCCAAGCTTGCTGATCCGAAATCGGGGATCGCTGACAAAATCATGCTGCACTTCCTGCGGCAGTGCTGCGAGCACCTTCGCCACGCGGTGACCGAGCGGCTCGTGTTCAGCGAACGCTTCCAGCAACGACGCGAAGGTTTTCCATTCGCTGCTCATGCGATCTCACGCGAGGTCGGCGCGTCGGGGTCTTGCGGGAAAGCGTCTGCGGAGGAAGGCAAGCGAACCGCTGGGTGCCGCCGCTTGTTCCTGGACGTGCGATCTTTCGCTTCAACCTCGCGAAGCCGAGTGCAAAAAAGACAACGCAGACCATGCAAACCAGGGTCATCGCCGCCATCAAGCGGAGCGAATACCGATCAATTTCGCTGCCACCCTCGGTCCGTACAACCAGTTCGAACAGGGACCAGATCGCACCCAACACGGCACCAGTGACGGCAATCGGTTGAAGCGACCAGCATCGACAGGCGACGTCGATGAGGATTCAGGGCAACGACGCCGCAAAACAAGATCGGGATGCCCAGCATCATCGGATAAAACTGCGTCGGCGTTTTCGCCGGTGTGCCAACCAATCCGGCGAACGTGATTCCACAAAGAATCAAACCAAAGACGATTCCAGCTCTTGCCATTCAACGGCGCTCAAACAGGTAGGATTCCCCAACCGGGAATGCGGGAGTGAGAGAGTTAACGACGCCAAGTCGTCAGGCCGCGAGGGGGAAATCTTCTCACGCGGGCGTAACAATCTCATCATCGCTGCAGTTTCAAAACTGGCAACCTCCCCCGATTCTCGATTTCCAGCTCGAATCGCCTCGGGGGTCAGATCGTCGGGTACCGGGCGATCGGCCGGCAGCAGCTCGGGGGGCGTGTACTGGCTGCCCTGGCGCGTCCCCCGCCTGGCAAACTCCATTTCGATCGCCCGCCGCAGTGCCGACTTTTCGAGACACCACTTGGGTTCGATCAGGTAGTTCGGCGGCGCGTCCCCGCTGACCCGCTCGACCACCACTTCGGCGGGACCCGCTCCAAAAAATCGACGACCGTTTGGACGTAGTCCTCGTATTCCATCATCGATACCTTTCCCATCGAGCACTTGATCGCCCAAGGGGGTTCCGCGGACCGCATACAGGTTGTGCAGCTTGATCGCGTCAAACCCAAGTCGGCCGATCTCGTCGGCAGTCTGCATCATCATTGCATGGGTTTCCCCCGGGATCCCCAGGATCACATGGTGCGCAGATCTCAAACCCACGACCTCGAGCTACGGTCGATCGCATTGACCATGTCGGCGTGCCGGTGGGCCCGATTCATCCACTCAAGCGAGGCATCATGTATCGATTGCATCCCGTACTCGAGCGACACGTAGGTGCGGACCGGCCAAACGCTCGATCAGTTCCAACACCGACTCGGGAACGCAATCGGGACGGGTTCCGATGGCCAAACCAACCACTTCTTGATGAATCGACAGAGCCAGCTCGAAAACCTCGTCCAGTTGGTCGACCGGCGCATAGGTGTTGGTGGCGGGCTGAAAATAGGCAATGAATCCGGCGACCTTGTCGTAGCGAACTCGCACCGATTCGATTCCCGCGCGAAGTTGCTCGGCCACTTTTTGCAGGCGAACCCGCCGGGAGGGGCTGAATGACCGGTTGTCGCAAAAATTGCATCCACCTCGGGCGACGGCCCCGTCAACATTGGGACAAGTGAATCCAGCATCCAGGCTGACACGCTGAATCCGCCCCCCAAAGCGGCGTTTCAGGAACGCGCCGAAAGAATTCATGCACATTCCGTCCCTTTGCCAGGCGAGTCGTTCGTCAAAATCTGGGTCGGATCGCAAGTGAACGGTTGCCAAATGGGGGATCGGAAGCAAGAATGTTAGAATGCAGTCACGAACTGTCCATCAGTCTATCTGCCGGGGAGGACGGTTGACGCCCCCCTCTCAACTCGAAGATCGAGATTTCAACGTGAGCGACGAACATCCAGAATATGCGGGCCCCTACGGACAACTGACACCCTGCGGTGGTGGCGATCCGATCCCGTTGACCAAGAAGGACTCTTGGTCGGCCGACGGGGTGAAGCCGATATCCAACTCAAGTTCAGCAACGTTTCGACGCAGCATTGTCGCTTGACGATCGAGAACGGCTATTGGTTTGTTCGGGACCTCAACAGTCGCAACGGTACGAAGGTCGACAGTCGGACGGTGATGCGAAAACGTCTGGACCCAGGATGCAAGCTCTCGATCGCCCGTCATGAATACATCATCGAGTATGAACCGCAGGCCCTCGGCGCTTACGGGCCGCCTCCAGCCGATGATGATTACATGGATGAATTGATGCGTCACTCGCTCATGGATCGGGCTGGACTCAAGAAGCGAGACGAGCCCACCAAATCGACTCGACATTCCCTCGACGACTAGGGAACTTGAGCCTTCTACCGTAGGCGAGTCTCTCCGAGACTCGAAAAGAACGCAGCAAAGCTGCAGATGTCCGCCTTGGAAATGCGGACCGAGATCGGATCGGTCACCACCAGCGTGGGCTGGGCCTGCCTATACTGACGGGCTCTGGTCAGCTCTCACCAAGGTGCGTCACGATGCTTCGCCTCCAGCTTTTCTTGCCCCTCATTCTCCTTTCACTCAGCTCACTCAGCGCGAGGGCGCAGGAACGTCCCAACATCGTTTTCCTGCTGGCTGATGATCAATGCATGTACTCGATGGGATGCTACGGGACTCCGGGCGTTCAAACGCCTCAGCTCGATCGCCTGGCTTCGGATGGTCTCGTCTTTGACAACCACTACGACACCACAGCCATCTGCATGGCCAGTCGTGCGAGCATCATGACTGGCATGTACGAGTACAAAACCGGCTGCAATTTCGAACACGGTCCGCTGCTGATCGATCATTGGCAGCGATCCTATCCCGTCCTGCTACGAGACGCGGGTTATCAAACGGCGTTCGCTGGAAAATTCGGCTTTGAAGTCGCCCAAAGGCCCGCCGGCAAGGGTGTGCTGCCCGAACATGACTTTGATCGTTGGGGCGGCGGGCCTGGTCAAACCTCGTACCAGACCAAGAAGAATCCTTCGATGGCCAAGTACGCCGAGGACTATCCACATTCCACACTCTCCTATGGTGCGTTCGGCCGCGACTTCGTTTTGGATGCCGCGAAATCGAAGCAGCCGTTTTGTCTCTCCATCAGCTTCAAGGCTCCGCACCATCCAACCACGCCAGACCCAGCATTTGACGAAGTGTATCGCGGCAAGCACTTCACCAAGCCTGCGAACTTCGGTCGAGAATATGGCGAACACTTCTCGCTGCAAAGCCGCACAGGCCGCCAATACGAGCGGTTTCACAGCTGGCATTACGACAACGATTACGACCGCGTGATGGCAACCTACTACCAACAGATCCATGCCATCGATGTGGCCGTTGGGATGATTCGCGATGCCATCGAAGAAGCAGGGGTCGAGGACAACACGGTCATCATCTACACCTCCGACAATGGCTTCTTGTGTGGATCACATGGCTATGGATCAAAAGTGCTCCCTTACGAAGAGGCGTCGCGTGTGCCGTTGATCGTGTTCGATCCAAGGCACAAAGTTCTCCAGCCCAAAGTTCTCCAGCCCAAAGTTCTCCAGCCCAAAGTTTCTCAGCCGAAGGATGTTGCGTCCAACGACCGGGCCACCCCAAGGCGATGTGATGCGTTGACGGGAAACGTGGATATCGCCCCGACGATTCTGAAGTTGGCGGGAATCGCGGCACCCGAAAACATGGACGGCCGTGACCTGATGACCCTCTATGAATCGGCGGATGGGACGATTCACGAGTCGCTGCCTTTGATCAATGTCTGGGGGCCTGCTAGCGCACACAGTCTTGGTGTGGTCACCAAAAACTGGAAGTACATCCATTGGCCCTATGAAGACGACACCATGAAGCCCTGTGAAGAGCTCTATGACACGGAAAAGGATCCCCTTGAATTGACCAACCTGTCGACCGTGAACTCGGCCGCTGGCGATCTGATTCGCATGCGATCCCTTTACGACCAAGCGGTGATGCAGTGGAAAGCTCAATCCGTTCCCTACCACGACTACCAACAACATGGTGACGTCTTCACGCGTCAATAGGACTTGCTTCATGTTTTCTCATTGTGACCTCTCCAAGGGGATGGCGTGGCGTTTTTGCGGTCTCCTTCTTGCGCTGCTATGGGCTTGCGGTCCTTGGCGTGATTGCCTTGCTGCGACGCCCAACGTGATCTTGATCTACACCGATGACCAAGGGTATGGCGACGCGAGTTGCCTCAATCCAAATTCCAAGTTCGAGACTCCGAACCTTGATCGTCTCGCCCGCGAGGGAATGACGTTTACCGATGCCCATTGCAGCGACACAGTCTGTACGCCGAGCAGGTATGGATTGTTGACGGGCCGATACAGCTGGCGAACCGAGTTGAAGCGAGGTGTATTTGGAGCAGAGCGGCCCTGCCTGATTGAAGACAAGAGGATGACACTCGCTTCATTACTTCGCGATCAAGGCTACACCACAGGGATGATCGGCAAGTGGCACCTTGGCATGGACTTTCCTGGACGGCGCGGCGATCGCGATTGGTCGCAACCGGTTCTCGATATGCCTCTCGACAAAGGATTTGAATATTTCTGGGGCATTCCCGCATCGCTGAACTATGGCG
This sequence comes from Pirellulaceae bacterium, assembly GCA_963767665.1. Classification (GTDB taxonomy): domain Bacteria; phylum Planctomycetota; class Planctomycetia; order Pirellulales; family Pirellulaceae; genus Rubripirellula. Next base: position 819,131 of record CAVYFC010000004.1, on the reverse strand, counting down.
TCCTGGCTTGGTTTGAGGGGCGTCACGCCGTGATTCCCCCGACCCTTTACACGCAAAAGAAGCCGAACGAGATCGCCATCGATGATTACCGAATCATGCCGCCCTACGAGAGCAAGCCAGGGCGACTCGGTGCGCCCGATCAATGGGGAAATGTCAGGGGTCAGCTCGAGGTGGCGCCGGACTTTGTGGACTCAGCCTGTCTGACTAAATTCACCGACCAGGCGATCAAATGGATCGAGTCCAAGGCGGAGGAGGCCAAGACTGGCCATCCGTTTTTTCTCTACCTTCCGCTGACGTCGCCACACAAGCCCGTGATCCCGATCGGTGCCTTTCGGGGCAAGAGCGATGCCGGAGCGTATGGGGATTTCATGATCGAAACCGATTGGCACGTCGGCAGAATCCTCGAACTGCTTGATCGTTTGGAACTGACACGTGACACACTTGTGATGTTTTCAAGCGACAACGGCCCCGAGAACACGTGGCGAGAACGCTCCGATCGCTTTGAGCATCAAAGCAATGGCCTCTTCCGTGAGGGCAAGCGATCGATCTACGAAGGGGGACATCGCGTCCCCTTCTTCATCCGCTGGCCCATGAAGGTTCCGGCGGGAACCACTTGCGATGACCCCATTTGTCAGACAGACCTGCTCGCAACCTTGGCGGAACTATTGGGTCAATCGCTACCCGACGACGCCGGCGAAGACAGCATTAGCTTTTACGCCGCACTACTCAATTCGAAAATGCAACACGACCGCCCACCAATCATCCACCACAGCGCGGCAGGAGGCTTTGCGATTCGTGACGGCCGCTGGAAACTCATCATGCCCCATCGAAAGCAATCTCGCGAGCTCTACGACGTCGTGTCCGACCCGAGCGAGACTCAAAATGTTCTGGACAAGCACCCCGACGTGGCCGCTCGTCTGACTGATCAAATCACCGAAATCGTCTGTCGTGGACGAAGCAGCGGTGGTGCAGTTCAGCCGAACGATCAACCTTGGTGGGACGATCTGACCTGGATGAAACCGGAGTAGGCATTGGTCAGAATTCGACGGCGATCCAAACAGATTGCTTTGAATGACCGTGATTGACCTCAGCCAAGCTGCGAAATCAGAGCCTTGAAAGGGCTCGGCTACCACAAGCGACGCGGCTGACAAATCGTTACGATCCGCAAGTCGAAATCCCGAAAGTGGTCCCTTCGAGCAGCCAGGTCAAACGATCTTGCCACCAAGGCTCTCACCAAGCTTGGCGTCATCCGCAGCGGCAATCCAACGCAGATCGACGCAAAGATCCTCGCCTTCAACGGTAGCAACAACGGCCGGCAAATCTTCAACCAGCTCGCGACACCAGTCCTGACTTGTGAGTGATGCATGCCGCAATCGCACTTGCCGAGAGGGAAGGCGCCACCTTCCTTCGGCGGACAGCCTTGCATCTTCTGCCGTGATTTGGCAGCTCTTGATCCGATCACTTCCACTGAGCCTCGTTGCCAATCGCTCCGCTCTGGCCCTCAAGTTCTCCTCACCCGTACTGAGCAGAGCATGTACAGGAATCGAGTCCGGACTAGACACAGCAAGCTCCAACGTGACCAGCATCATCGCTTGCATCGCGTCACTTGCTTTCAGCGAATCCCAGGCGTTGGAGTCTTGAATTCGCCGCAGTTCTGCTTCTGGGCCGATGATGATTCCACATGCCGGACCGCCACAGACTCCGTCACCTCGCATGATCACGAAGTCGGCACCTGCTGTCAGCATCGCTTCGGCCGACGGGATATCGCATTCCACATTGGCTCCGAACGACGTGGCGGCCAAGGTTGCGACCGGCAATACGACCGTTTGGTAAGCGTCGCGAGAACCGAGGTCCAATGGCTCAACGCGATGACGTCCATCATCCGCGAGGATGACACAAAAACTTTCCAACCCATCGAAGTCGCTCGCATGCACTCCGTCGATCCCTCCGACTTCCTGAATGACGGGAAGAAGCGTTCCAAAGGCTTCGGGTAGGGGACGCCCGTTGGGAAGACGAACCGCGTGGGCGCGATGAACGACCAACTGCTTTTCACGGACCAGCAAAGAGAAGGCAGTCATCGCCGCCGAGAAATTGGACGTGATCGCGATCGCATGTCCACCCCCTGCCGGCAAGAGTTTTTGAAGTCTTCGTTCGAACCGATCATTCACCATCTCGGCGCCGAACGTATCGCCCACCATGAACTCCCGACCCACTTCCAGTACTTGATCGGCTACCGGAACTCCCGTCCCCGATTCACCCAACAGCACACCGCTGGCATTCAAGAGAGGGACGGCTAAGGTCACATGCTTTCGCGACCATCGCTCAACGGTTTTCTTACCAACCTCGGCGCTTCGCATCACCGCATCGATTCCACGGGCAGCCGTTTGCGGCAGGTCCTGCAACATCTCGGTCGCTTGGGTCTTGATCTTTTCGAGCGTTGCCGGTTCGCTTGCCTTTCTCGCTACGTCACTGAGCCCGCGGCGCAAGAGTTCGATCGTCCAAGGAGGAATTGCCATCCGTCAAGCCCGCTCTTTTTCTGTGACCACTGCCGAAACCACGTCAACCCACACGCGTGTTGACCTCCTCGATCATCACCGCTGAATCGGACAAGCACAAGCGGTTTTTTCTCGGCAAATGGCCGGGAACTGGCTGAACCGGCTATGATATTCGATGCAGGCAAGATTCCCCGAAACTCCCGGACTTACACAGGAATGATGCGTTCTCTCCTGATACTCCTCTTGATCTTTTCAATTCTCTCGGGCAGCGATCGTGGTGGCGCCGCCCGCGGCGAAGGATTGGGCGACGGAGGATTGATTGACTTTGGTCGTGATGTTCGACCAATCCTGAACGAGCACTGCCTCGCCTGCCATGGTGGCGTGAAGCAGGCTGCCGATGTTTCGTTCATTCACCGCGATGCTGCTCTGTCGGTGATCGAACCAGGACATCCTGAAGACTCTGTCTTGATCGAGCGAGTCCGCGCAGAGGACGAGTTCGAAGTGATGCCTCCACCCGAGCATGGGCCCCCACTCAGCGGCGATCAAATCGCCGTGTTGGAAAAATGGATCAAGCAAGGGGCGACCTGGATGCAACCATGGGCATATGAGAAGCCAATCGCCCCCACGATCCCAGTTGTCAGGAATGGGCAATGGGTTCTGGGCCCGATCGATCACTTCGTACTGGCACGCCTTGAAGATGAAAAGATTGCACCAGCCGAGGAGGCCTCACCGGAACAATGGCTTCGTCGAGTTTGGTTCGACCTGGTCGGCCTGCCCCCCAGTCCCGAAGACCGTGAAGCGTTCCTGAAAGAGGTTCAAATCGTCGGTAACCTCGCCTATCGGCGTGCGGTCGATCGGCTACTCGCCTCACCTGGATTCGGCGAGCGATGGGCTTCGGTTTGGCTTGATCAAATTCGCTACGCCGATTCGCGAGGCTTGGGACTTGATGGCCGTCGCGAGATTTGGAAGTATCGTGACTGGGTCATTGATGCGATCAACCAAGACCTGCCCTTCGACGAATTCACAATCAAACAAATTGCGGGAGATCTGCTACCGAACCCTTCCATCGGCCGACCTGGTAGCAACCGCCGCGAATCGGCTGACGCAAACCAATGAAGAGGGGGGCACGGACGACGAAGAGTTTCGTATCGGCGCCGTGCTCGATCGCGTTAGCACCGTCTGGCAGACCTGGCAGGGCATTACATTTGGATGCGTCCAGTGCCACTCCCATCCATACGATCCAATTCAACATGATGAGTTTTATGAGTTCGCCGCGTTTTTCAACAACATGGCGGACTGCGATCTGAGTGAAGAATTGCCTTTGTTGGAGGTACCTCTCGATGCCAGCGACGAACCACTGGCAACAGCCCTCGATCGAGAGATTCGCTCACTTGAGGAATCCATTTGGCGTCGAGAGTCCCGATGCTTGGATGACGACTTCGCGAATTGGCTTCCGGTTCGCGAACTGAGCGCAAAAGCTGACAAAGAGACGAGAATCGATGTCGAGCAGCGCGACGGAAGAACCGAGTTCTTCACGATGGACACGCTCTCCTCCGGCACGCAGATCACGCTCACCGCCGAACTACCCGCCGACATGCGCTCGCTTGCCGCGATTCGATTGACGATCGCGCCCCGCAACGTCGAGACCGCGCGAAGCGATTCCGAGTGGGGATTCGTCTTGTCGCATGTCGAAGCGACGCTTGTCGTATCAGGCGACGAACCGCGTACGCTCCAATTGACGCGAGTGATTGGTGATGAGCCCCATCCCTTCAAGAATCCCGAAGACAGCCTCAATCCCAAGACCAACAACGGCTTCGCCGCCTACAGTCGTATTCACTTCCCTCGCCAAGCTGTCTTTGCACTTTCCTCACCTATCGAGGTTCCACCCGAATCCAAGCTGGTCATTCGCTTGGAAAACCGAGTCACATCGCTCGGCGCATTTCCATTGGTGGCTCGACGTGGGAGCGTTGCCGTCTCGGATCAAGAGACGATCGCGGACTTGCTTTCCAGCGAACAGCTTCAGCAAGATCGCATGCGGCTTGAATCGTTGCGTGCCCGGCGAAGGGCGATCCCGTCGAGCCCGACGCCAATCACTCGAGAACGTCCAAGCCATCTGGCTCGCCCCACCCATGTCTTCGTTCGTGGACTGTTCTTGACCAAGGATAAGGAGGTCACACCCTCGGTGCCCGAGGCGTTCAAGCCCTTACCCAAAGATGTTCCTGCCGATCGACTCGCCTTAGCCCGTTGGCTGGTCGACGAAGAAAATCCTTTGACGGCACGCGTGATGGTCAATCGAGTCTGGGCAAGGCTGTTTGGACTTGGGATTGTCGCCACCGAGGAGGACTTCGGAACCAGCGGTGATCCCCCCTCGCATCCAGACTTGCTCGATCACTTGGCCACCTCCTTTCAGCTCCAGCAGAATTGGAGTCTGAAGCGTCTTCTGCGTTCCATCGTACTCTCCAGGACATATCGACAGGATGCAGCCGTGCGTCCCGAACTCCAAGACCTCGATCCCCAGAATCAACTCATGGCTCGAGGGCCACGATTTCGGATGCCTGCGGAAATGGTGCGAGACAACGCTCTTTGCCGTATCCGGATTATTGTCACCGGCAATGCATGGCAAACCGGTCCACCCCCCAATCCCAGATGGGATCTGGAACCCATTTCAGGGAGGTGACAAGTGGGAAACACCCAATCGCGATCATGGTGATCGTTACCGACGGTCGATTTACACCTACATCAAACGCAGCATTCCCTATCCGATGTTCGCCGCATTCGACGCGCCCTCGCGCGAGTTTTGTACGCCGCGACGTTTACGGTCCAACACGCCGCTGCAGGCATTGATGACGCTCAACGATACGACGTTTGTTGAGTGCAGCGTTGCTCTTGCCGATCGAATGGCGAGATCCGATGAAGACGTCACGGCTCAGATCCGATACGGTTTCATTGCAGTCACCTCCCGTGAACCCAATGCCGAAGAGGCTCGTGCGTTGACGGAACTTCATCAAAGCTGTTTGCAAGATGGCGCCTCTCCGCTTGAAGCGATGACCGCCATCGCGAGTGTGCTGCTTAACCTGGATGAGATCACTAGCAAATAACATGACCCAAGACATACTCAAACAACGTTTGGCCCAAGAGTACATCCAGAACGCAACTCGCCGTCAGTTTCTGCAAAACAGTGGCTTGGGGCTGGGTGCAATTTGGTTGGCGACTCAATCGAATCCGGCTCTCGCTGACTTTTCGCCAAAGCACTCGGCAACCGATCCACTCAGTCCTCTGACGGCACCACGTCCAGCCAAGGTCAAACGGGTGATCTATCTGCACATGGTCGGCGCCCCGAGCCAATTGGAACTATTTGACTACAAACCAGACTTGAATGCGTTGGATGGTCAGGAGTGCCCCGCATCCTTCCTGGAGGGCAAGCGGTTCGCCTTCATCAACGGCACTCCCAAGATGCTAGGGCATCAGTACTCCTTCGCGCAGCACGGAAATTGCGGAGCCTGGGTTTCCGAACAACTTCCTCACATTGCTCAGGAGGTGGATGAGCTCTGCTTCATCAAAACGATGCAGACCGATCAGTTCAATCACGGTCCGGCTCAACTGCTTGTCCACACAGGTGCCACGCAAATGGGCTCGCCTTCGATCGGGTCCTGGGTGACCTGGGGGCTGGGAACCGAGAACTCCGATTTGCCAGGTTTCATTGTGCTTCTCTCCGGTGGCAGGTTGCCTCGAGTTGGCAAAGCGTTGTGGAGCGCCGGATTCCTGCCCTCGGTGTACCAGGGCGTACAGTGCCGGTCACAAGGTGACCCAGTACTGAATGTTTCCAATCCGGAGGGGGTTTCCCGAGAGCGGCGGCGGGCCATTCTTGACACGCTCGAAAAGCTCAACCGCGAATCGTATCAGCAATTTGGAGATTCCGAGACGCTAACTCGAATCGCTCAGTATGAGATGGCGTTTCGAATGCAGACTGCCGCTCCTGAGGCCATGGACCTGAGCCAGGAATCGACGCGGACCTTGGAGGCCTACGGTGCTGAACCGGGAAAAGAATCATTCGCGAACAACTGCCTGCTGGCCCGCCGACTCGTCGAGCAGGGGGTCCGCTACGTGCAACTATTCGATTGGGGCTGGGATACGCATGGATCAAGCAAGAGTGAATCACTGAACCATGGATTTCGTGATAAGTGCAGACAAACCGACAAGCCAATCGCCGCTCTGCTGAAGGATCTTCGACAACGCGGCTTGCTGGAAGACACACTCGTGATTTGGGGAGGCGAATTTGGACGCACACCGATGCGAGAGAATCGCATGGGGGCGACGATGGCATACATGGGACGTGACCATAGTCCAGATGCTTTTACGATTTGGATGGCTGGCGCCGGCGTGAAGGGAGGACTGACCTATGGAGAAACCGATCCGGTCGGCTACACGCCTGCGGTGCATCCCGTGCAACTCCGTGACTTGCACGCAACGCTCCTGCACTTGCTCGGGTTTGACCACCAGCAACTTGCCTACTCATTCAAAGGACTCAATCAACGACTGACCGGAGTCAAGCCGAGCGAAGTGGTCCACGACATCCTGGCCTGATCCCAAGACGCCGGTACGTGTCCGACTTGAACGCGAACCCTAAGAAGTGACTGCATCGCTCGTCGTGAGCGGCGGCGAGTCGAACCCTAACGCAGCGTTCTCCAGTTGAAACAGCACCTTGAATCAGTGCCGTGCAACTGTACCAAGCCGTGTCTGCGGCCCTGAAACGATGCGAGTTAGAACCGCAATGTGCTCAGCCCTGATCTTCGGAGGAGGTGCACGGCAACTCATCCGCGTCATTGCGTTCTTGATTCGCCAGGGCAAGGAACGCGGTCATTTCCTGAATCGTTTCTCGAATCCTTTCGATCTGTGCATCGTGGACAGCGGTCTCACAATCGAGTGCGATTCTCGACAACTTGGGCAATCCGACGGTTCCTCCTGTACCCTTGATCCAGTGTGCCTGCCGCGCAAGTTCCTTGAAGTCGGCGTTTTCGCAAGCAGCCAGCATCTCCGGTATCTCTTCGGTCACGCGATCGATTAGCTCACATGCGAAGGTTCGGAGCCAGTTGCCAGGAAGGATTGGCTCAGTGGTGCGGGCATTTGCGTCGGAGAAACTCTGGTCGGACGGCGCGGCACTGTCCGACTGAGTTTCGCAAGTGAACGTCGAGGAGGCGTCACTTGCTTCCTTCTCAATCGGCGAAGCATCCTCACGGATAGAATCGGCTGCCCAATCCCGGACTGTCTCGAGCAGGCGGTCCAGGTTGATCGGCTTGGAGAGGTAGTCCGAACATCCTGCCTCCCTGCATCTAGCGTCATCTCCTACCATGGCGTTCGCAGTCATCGCTATCACGGGGCGAGCAAAACCCTTGGATCGGAGCTCTCGCACGGCCGTGTAGCCGTCCATGACAGGCATTTGCATGTCCATCAATACCACGTCGACACTCAGGTTCTTCTCAGTCAGCAGTTCAACGGCTTCCAACCCATTATGGGCGGCAATCACCTCTGCTCGTGAATCGGTCAGCAGCAGCGTCAGCAGGTCGCGATTGGTGTCACCGTCGTCAACAACAAGGACACGGATGCCTTGCAGGTCCACGACGTTGAACTCGTCGGGTCGCGAGTGTGCAACCTGGACCATCGCTTCATGCGGCGACAAGATCCGCGACGTCTGGGGGCGTTGCACTGCGAACCTCAACATGACACGAGTGCCCTGGTCGATCTGACTCGACACGCTCAAAGAACCTCCCAGAGCTTCGGCGAGCCGTTTGCTGATCGACAACCCCAGACCTGTTCCCCCATACTTTCGTGTCGTTGACGTATCGGCTTGGGCGAATGGTTCGAAGATGTGTGTCATCTGCTCTGCCGTCATTCCGATTCCGCTATCCTCGATCGTGATCTCGAGTTCGTCTGGGACTACTAGAATCCCTAATCGATCCAAGGATGACTCTTACGCCTCCTCGATCGGTGAACTTGATTGCGTTGCCGACGAGATTCGTGATGACCTGGCGAAGTCGGGTCGGGTCGCTGATAATCGTCTCAGGGATCGCACTGGCGACCTCCAGTTCAAGTTGGATGTCCTTCTGGATCGCCTTGGATTGAAGCGATGCCACGATTTCACTAAGCAATCGAACCGGCATGCAGGGCACACTCTCGACTTCAATCCGATCTGCTTCAATCTTGGACAGATCGAGGATATCGTTTAGAAGGTTGAGCAAGTGAGTGCCGTTGGAGTGAATCGTTTGAAGATAGCGTGCACGATCTTCGTTACCAGTGATCACACCACGAAGTAGCAGTTCGGTGAAGCCAAGGACCGCCGTGATGGGTGTACGGATTTCGTGGCTCATTCTCGCCAGGAATTCACTTTTTGCATCGTTCGCTGCTTCCGCTGCCTCCTTGGCAAGCTGCAATTTCTCTTGCGCTGCACGCAACTCATTCGCTGTTTGCTCAAGCTCTCTTGAGCGTTCAACCACGGCCGCCGTTCGATCCTCAACCGTCTTCTCCAGGTTCAGATTCAAGTCCTGCAGCTTCTGGAATCCATCGGCCTTCTCCAGTGCGGCACCTGCAGCCGATGTGATGTAGTCGGCGATACGCACTTCATCATCGCCGAACAAGCCGGAGAATCGTGTGTTGGCCAGGTACAGAAAGGCGACCGCCTGCCCTCCTACTTCGATCGGGCTGCATAGGAACGTTCCCTCCCGTTCGGTCTTCACGCCACGGTCTGTTGAGCATTCCTTCTCGCTAACGACGGTTGAACGCCGCAAACGTGATTCTTCTACAATTCGACGATCAAACACCTGGCCTTCGGGATATGTCGAGAACCGTCCCTGATCTCCCTCGGCAGCAACCAAGAAGACCTGCTCTCCGCGAAGGATTCGTTGGGCGGCCGCACAGACCTCCTGGTAGATTTCCTGCGGAAGCACGCTCGTTGAGATCCTTCGACCAGCTTCCAGCAACGAGTCGAATCGATCAAGTAACGAGATGGAGCTGCTTTCATTGACGCTGCCTACTGCCAGACGGACTCGTGAAAGGAGATCATTGGCACGGCTCAGCTCCTCTTGATCAATCTTCCAACCAAGCTCTCTCGCAAACTCGCCCTGCAGAACAATCGTTCTTGGCAAGTTCTAGCGATGCTTTCTGTCGTCTTGCCTCTGCGATGCTGGATTGAAAGCTCTTCTTCGCCTTGGAATTACGACCGGTAATGGCACAAGCGGCGGCATATTCTCGCAGAGCATGGGGAAGTTCGTTGGTGAATCGAGAGGCAATTGCGACCGCGCGTTTGGCCGCTCGCATCAGCTCACGCTCGGCCTTTCGACGCGCCCCACGCGTTCGCGTCGGTGCCAACTTCAAATTTCTTGCGGCTCGCTGAGCAATACCAGGCATAGCAGGGACTGACGTAGGCATTGCTCACACCCGGCTGCTTCGGTCAGCTTGATTGCCTCCTGAAGAATTTGCGCGGCATCCGACATAGTTGCCGCGATAGAACTCCACGACAGCCTTGGCAAGGTTCACTTGGCAGATACGCTGCGGATCGAAGACATCTCGTTCCAGTTCGTTCTGTACCATCTCCATTGGCATCTCGCCCATCGATGCGCGAGCCCAGACGTCAAGTATGTTGCCAGTGGCCTGGTAATCGCCGCGGTCAATCGCTGATTGATAATTCACGCGTGCCAACTGCACAGCTTCTTCCAAGTCGCCAAGGCGATAAAGAGCCGCGGCAAGCTGATAACGTGCAATGTGCACCTCCCAATAGTCACCCGTTCGCTCCAGAATGGCGACCGCCTGACGTGCCTGAGAGACGCAGTCCTCGAATCTTGAGAACGAATAGAAGAGGATGCTCAGGAAGTTCCGAGATTGCCCCTGCCCCCACACGTCGTCGAGGGCTTTGCGAATCTCCAACGAGCGTTTCGCATACTTGACGCCGCGTGACTCCCATCGAAGCAAAGTCATTCCAGGGGCATGTTCCGAGTAGGATTGTGCCAAGAAGGAAGTCGGCTGATAGCGTTCTGCCAGATTCATGCCTCGCAGATGCGCCCAAAGCGTGCAGTACTTGTCGCGAGTGTACCAATAGGCTTGCGAGATCCGACTGTACAGTGACAGAATCATTCTGTCCGCATCGCTAGGGCTACTTCCACTTCGTCCACAAGTCGACGGAAAGAGTGAGTTTCGTGTCTGTCGGAGCAGCTCAACGGAAAGATCCCACCACAAACGGAGCGGAACTGGTAATAGACGGGCTGTCCCAAACGCTTTAGCGAGGCCTCGAAATACTCCACGGCCTTGTCTTTGTTGCCCCGCTTGAAGAACAGCTCACCTCGTCTTCAGTGAGACCTTCGCCTCGTCGGTATCCGTCACCGCGCTCTTTTCAGCACAATCCAGCCATTCTCGGCAGTTCTCGTACTCTCCTTGAAGTATCAGCACGTCACTCATCATCATCTCGACGTGATGCCTAATTCCTTTGGGTGCATGTTGGAATGCTCGCGTCGCGATCAGCAGTTGCGATTCCGCACTGGCAAGCGAAAAACTATTCCTAGCGACTTCCGCTGCCTTGAGTGCATACGGCAGGGCATGGCTGTGCATTTCGGCAGCATCGAAATGGTAAGCCAGGTCAAAGACACGATTCGGCTCGGTCGCCTCCAAGCGTTGACCGATCTGGCCGTGCATGGAGCGGATCACTTCATCCGACAGTCCCATCAAGACGGTTTCACGGATCTTATCGTGCACGAACGAGACGATGCTGTCGGGCGGCTCCAGACAAGTCTTTGCCGACGCACCAACTTGATCGCTGCAGCGGCATCCGCCGTCGACATGCCGGCCAGATCGGCTGCCATGTCAACACTGAAGTCCTTGCCAATCACAGCCGCCGAAGAGAGCAGCTTGTCTGGCCTCGTCGGGAAGTTGTGACAGACGCCCGACAAGAATCTCGCCAGCGTCCTCAGCCGCCTGAAACGTTGACAATTTTTCATCGTCAACCCGCCATTGCTTTTCCTTCGACCGTCAACACGCCCGACTCGACCATGCCTCGCAGGACTGCGGCTGCCATGAATGGGCTGCCGTCGGCGTACTCCTGGACCACGCGAATGGCCGTCGCGGGCAACTGTCCCGCCATCGACTCGGCACAGTTGCCGGACGGCATCGCTGCTGATCGGTCCAAGCGACATCTTGGTCGCGGTCTTCAGTTCCTTCTTCAGCTTGTTGCTGACGCCCTTCGTTCGGACGCGTCACACCAAACAGAAAGAGGTGGCTAGCATCGCTCTCACAGACTACCGACGAGGACTCGCAACGACTGATCGTCCATCCACTGGCAATCGTCGAGTGTCAGCATGACGTTGCGCTGCTGGGAACCGATCCCGGTCAGCAGTGTACGGAAGGCCGAGATCACACGCCCTTGTCCTAGCTCGTCAGGACCCGCCAATTTCCGGCCTTTCCATCCAAACACCTTGGCAAGGTTTGGCATCGCTGTTGTGACTTCCTCGCGATAGTCCTCCATTCGCGCGGCGGTCTCGAGTCGAAACTGGTCATCGTTCGAAAGCAATTTTGCCAACTGATCGATCATCTGCAGCCAAGGCGCATTGGGCTCTTGAGCCGCATGCTGCGAAGAACGCCCATGCAGGATCAAGAATCCTTTGCGCACCGCCACGCGAGAAATCTCGGTCAGCAGTCGTGTCTTTCCCATGCCGGACTGGCTGAACATCATGATGTGCTGTTGCCCGCCGGCCAGGGCATGGTCAAGACCCTGCTCGAACATCTCCATCTGGTCGTCACGACCAACGAAGGCAGGATCGATCAACTCCGTTCGCTTATCGGCGCTACCAATCACGAATTCGGGAACCGATGATCCACGGTCGAGGAATTCCAAGATCTGTCGAACATCGAACAAGGCTGCAGCGGCGGTTTGGTATCGCTCGCGAGGCTCCTTCTGAGTCAGCTTCTCGATGAATTGGATAACAATGTTCGGCGTGTCATCAGCATAGCGACCCGAATCGGCATCCGCCGTCATGTGCTTGTAAAGAATCTCACTGACTTCACCGTCGAATGCCGGAGCCCCAGTCAGCGCCGCATTCAGAGACATAGCCGAGGGAGTAAAGATCGGATGACTCTCCAATATCATGATCAATCACCCCGGATAACTCAGGGGATGTGTAGGAGGCACACTCTCGTCCAAGACGATTGTCGTGGCCAAACATATCCGGCCGCCACAGGGGAACGTAACCGCAAAGGATCGCCCGACCGTCTTCTCGGAGAATGATGTTCGATGGCCGAATGTCGCGATGAACGCATCCGATCTCGTGAACGCACTTGAGCGCGGAGAGAAGATCGCGAGCGACGAGCATCGTTTCGCGAGCGGACAAGGGCTGACGACGAAAGCGGGAGGCCAGGGACTCGCCCTCGACGTATTCATAGACCACGCGAAGGTATTGATCGCGGACTTCGAACTCGAGAGGGTTGGAATACGTTTCACAACGAATTCCCGACGTCAATCGGGCCTCGTTCTCGAACCTGGCAAAGCCGCTGCCGTGAAAGAAGCCTTTGGGAACCTCACGAACGATCACCTGATCACCAGTGGTTTGATCCAAGGCGAGGTAGCAGAAAACAATCGATGCATCCGACAGTTCCTGCAGGATCCGATATCGACCGGCGCGGTCGCGTTCGTTCTTCGCGGATGGCTCTGGGGTCAAGACGTGCTCTCGGTGACTGGTTGTCCGAATTGCCTGTCGACGGCGCGTGACCAAGATCGGCCGCGATTCGTTTTGCGGTCGCAATGAAACCTGCTTGATTGCTTTCCTCAAGTCGAGATCTGGTCTTTGGGAAGCCTACGTCGCCAATTCTTGCCCGACCGGAATTATCTTCATTCAACCACTGGTATTTGCTTGACACTCGGCGAATTGGCTCTTCGCGTTCAAACTTCCATTGGTACAACCCGCTGTACGGGCATTTTTCTAAGGGGCAACCAATCGCATTTGGGGGAAACCATGATCGTCTCGCAACGGAACGGGCAATCGATCTCTTGGCTGGAGGATTACCACAACCGTATCAATCCGAGTTTGATGACTCGTCTGTTACACGATGCCATTCCCGTCCTGAAATCGGTCGATTGGCGTGTGATTGAGATCGAAGAAGGCGTTTGCATCTCCGAGTTGCCGCTGTGCTATGCATCCACAAATCAACATGGCACGCATCAGGCCGCTTTGATTTCACTTTCTGCGGATTACACCGGTGGGATCGCTCTAGCAACGCTGCTTCGGGGGGTCCCCTTCGCTGGAGTTCATCCAGGCAATGATGAGACGTCTGCATCCCTTTGGCTTGCTGCCATGGATGTGCGCTATCGTAATCCAAGCACCGAACACCTCACGGCAACCTGTCGAGTCCCGGAAGAGATGTTCAACATGGTCCGCCATCGCTATTTCGCAGGTAAGCGGGTACTCGTCACGCTGCCCGTTACGTTTACGACGCCTAGCAATGAAATCGTTGCGGAAGCCCAGATGAAGTACTTTGTTCAGCCTTCGAGCCAACTCAAGCCGACGAAGGAAAACCCAACGATCTCGCCAATCTTCAAGCACAAACTGAAAGCTTCGGCCCGAATGATCGCCGGGGTTCGGGCAACCTCTGACAGCGAATTTGTACGTCTCGACAATGCTCACGAACGACACGCAGCTGGACCGCATGGCGAGCTACTGGCGCGTCGGCTACACGGAATCCTGCCCCAGCTTCAAGACGTGGTCATCGCCCGAACGCGGCACATCGATGAGATCCTCAGCAACATTCCCGGATTGATGCAGGTCGTTCTGTTGGGCATCGGTTTGGACATGCGCCCCTTCCGACTTTCGCATCCGCTCAATCGGCCGATGTTTTTTGAACTCGACCTTCCCGAGATGCTCGAAGAACGCTCGAGAGTAATCGCTCAGATGAAAGGCAGGCCAATTGCCCGTCGACGCATGGTCGCCATCGACTTCAAACGCGACCACGTAGGAGAACTTCTTCTCAAGCACCCCGATTTCGATCCACGAGTCCCAACCGCAGTGATCTACGAAGGTTGCTCCATGTACTTTCCAGAAGAGGAAAACCAGGAAGTATTGAGAGCCGTTTCGCAAGTGCTTGAGCATCCAGATAGTCGGCTTTGGTGTGACATCGTGAAGACGAGCGTTGTCAATGGAACGACCAACATTGAGGAAATCGCGAAGTTTGTAGCCGGCATGGACCAACTGGGAGAGAGCTTCGTATTCGGCTGTGATTCTCCCGCAACGTTCCTTGCCGACTGCGGTTACTCCAACACACGAGTCACCACGGCTCAAGACTACCTTGGCTCGGCTGACCCGAGCTTCTCGACCTATCAGTTTGTCGTCTCAAAAGTTTAGTGAGATTTCGACACTTTGAGCGAAGACGTCGCTTTGGACCCTCGATTCTGACGCGGCTGCTCCATTGGCAAGCCACACGAATTCATCACTCCGCCCGCAAAACCACGGTTAGCCTCCTCGATATGTTGATGCGAAAACGCCATTTAGGCTAATTTTGCAGCGATCGGTCGACGATAAAGACGGATGAAACAGTCGTATCGAAGGGGGATACCAATGCGCAAGTTGCAGCTTTTCTGGCTAGCTTCGCTCGCAATCTTGATGGGCAGCGTCGTCGCACCTCGCGCATGCCACGGACAAGGGGCGATCATTTCGGCCGCGGGACCGGTTCACCGCGGAATGGGTGGCGCTCGACCGCCGCGCCCACGAGCGCCATGAGCGCCCTGTATTGGAATCCGGCGACCATCAGCGGTCTGAAGCACTCCGAACTGGAATTCGGACTCGACGTGCTGTTTACCGACCATGACGTCGCATCCTCTGTCGGGCCATTCAGCGGACGTACAGAAGCCGAACCGGGGACGTTTCCCGTACCCAATATCGGATGGACGTATCAGATGCAGAAGCACCCTGCATTGACCTTTGGACTCGGAATGAACTCCGTTGCGGGGTTCAAGACAAACTTGCCCGCCGACCCAACGAATCCTGTTCTAGCCCCACCCCCTGTTGGCCTTGGGCTGGTTTCATCAGAAGGCACGTTCTTCAACATCACCCCTGTCCTCTCCTATGCGTTGGGGGAACGCCTGTCTGTTGCGGCAGGCCCGGTGATCTCCACGGGCCAAGTTGGCTTTCAACCATTCATCTTTGACGCTGCCAACGCCAATGGCACTTACTCATCGGGCCTTGCGACTCGCTATCACTGGGGTGGCGGCTTTCAGGCTGGCGCGTACTACATCCACGATTGCAATTGGCACTTCGGGGCGTCATTCAAGAGTCCATCATGGATGGAGCAGTTCGAATTCTACGGTACCGATCAAAATGGTCTTCCACGAGAACTGCATGCAGACATCGACCTGCCCATGATCGTTTCACTCGGGGCTGCTTTCAACGGCTGGGAAAACTGGCTCATCGCCTTGGATGCCCGCTACATCGACTACGCCAATGCAGACGGCTTCGGCGACGCCGCCACGTTTGATGCCACAGGCGCGCTGGGCGGCCTGGATTGGAGCAGCGTGATGGCTGTCGCACTGGGCGTCCAACGGAAATTCGGCGATAAGCTCTATCTGCGAGCTGGGTATACTTACAACCAGAGTCCGATACGCAACAGCGAGTCGTTTTTCAACACAGCATCCGTGCTATTTTATGAGCACATGCTCAGCTGTGGACTTTCCTACCAGCTGCAAGAGAAAGTCGCGGTCAGTGTTGCCTACTCTCATTACTTCGAGAATTCACGCACGGGTCCAATCGTTCTCCCCGGTGTGGGTCCCGTACCAGGGTCCTCCATCACCAATACCATGAGCGCGGACTTTGTGAGTTTTGGCGTGGTGATGAGACTTTAGCAGCTGATCCTCGCCGGTGAGGGACAAGCAGCGCGCTAGTGCCACGTCCATGCTGGGTCTGTGAGGCGAGCTCGCGAGCATCGGTTTTCTTGATCCGCCGCGAACCGCATTGACTCACGCACCGACGCAAACTGGAAGAGGCGAGATTCGAAACCGAGACTGGCCTGCTCGAGCGTCGAATCAGCCTTTTGAATAGCCTTGGTCCGTTGATCTCTCTCGGCGGATTCCCCGGAACGGCGAGCACACGACTGGAGCGGCTCGTACTGCATCCGTGCGCGACGAACTTCGTCTTCGGATTTCTCAAGCTCGCAGTCATACTCGGCTCAAGATCTTGGTATCTTGGGAAGCGGCCGACGGTTCCGTTGCTATCAGAAAAGCGTTGGATTCTTAACAGAAATCCTATCCCGACCGAGCCGGTGTACGCCCAGTCTCTCTCTTCCTTTTTGATCTGATGAACATGATTCCATCGCGCATTTGCTTGATGGCTTGCGTCACCTGTCTTTTCTCCGCACCGAGTCTTTCTGCAGAGGACGTTGTCGAGTTCTTGAGCGGCGCCAAGATGACCGGTACCGTGACGGAAATCCGGAAAGATGCCAAAGAGTTTGACTTCGAGGCGACAATCGGAGCACGAACGGTCGCAAGCACGTATCCCTTCGCCAAAGTACACGCAGTCACCTATCAAGGCAGTCGGTTTGTCTTGACGCCAAAAACAAGTGACGTCGAAACCACGGTTGACCCATCGGGTACTATCAAACGCTCTACAAGCGAAATCAACCAAATCATTGAGGAAGTTGGTTCGACGATGCCCGACTGGTTCGAGTCGACCCAGCTGGATTACCCGCCTACCCTTGATCTTGCCTGGCCCATCAAACCCGAAGGTTCGTGGAACAACAGGAAGAACATGGGTCAGTTCATTTGGGATGTCATCAACCCCAATCCCTTCGCGGTGGCGAAGCGGAATCAAACTGGTACATCACTGCATGACGCTGCACGAGGGCCAAGCTGCTCTTCTCAAGCGGGACCAACAGACGCTGGGACGCATGTACTTTCGATCTGCTCCAGGACTATCCCGCGTGCCGCCTATTGGCTGCGACAAGGGGGTGTGGAGAAAGGCCAAGGGACGGCAGTGATGCTAGCCGAGTGCTATTGGCGACTGGGTAATCGTCAAATGGCGACCCCCTACCTGGTATCTCGAACCTACAACGCCGGTGCTGCTGCAAGTGCGATCAAACTCTATGGCAACATGGGCATGTTGACCGAAGCGATGAAGATGACGCAACGCATCGCCGATTCCGCCGCCTCCTATGAAGGCTTCATTGCTGCAGGAGACGCTATGCGACAGGCCGGCCGATTTGATCAGGCAATCGAGTTCTACAATCGGGTATTGAGCTGACACCAATTTCCGAAATCAAGAATATGAAGCGAGATTCAAAGCCCGCGCCGCGAGAGCATTGAGGCGATCGAGATCTTTGAGAAAGCGGACGTCAGCGCCTCGCGGACGGCACCTACCGCGGTGAGAGCACTGGCTACAACGGCCGACTTGTCGTGGAAGTGAAGGTGGCGTCGGGAAGAATCGAGTCGGTAAAGGTCGTGGAACACAAGGAGAAGCAGTTCTACTCGGCGCTCACCGACACCGAAGACTCCATTCTACGACTGCAAACGGTGCGAGGTGTGGATGGCACCAGCGGAGCAACGATCACGTCTCGAGCAATCGTCAATGCCACCGCGAAGGCTCTTGGCCGGTACGCCATAGTGAAGACATACGTTCTCGATCGCACTCATCGGGCTTGTGCTGCTCGGCCTTGGCCTTTTGGCAGAGATGGCAGCCTCGATTGATGCAGCCCAAATCGTGGGCTCATTGGCCTGGTCGAGGGCATTGCTTCTGCTGTTCGCTCGGTATGATCTCGCTGCTTGAGTCGATTTGACCAACGGTCCAAGGCGATTCTACGACTCGATTGGTTCCTTCCCGAGCTTCGTCGAGTCCGGCCGGACGAGGAAGTCAACCATCGTTTGCCTGGACGCTGGGCAGATCCTGGCTGCCCGCTTCTTGGCTGTCCAAGCATCATACGAAGCAACGGCGGAAAGGATTCGTCGACTACTTCGGAGGCTTGGAAACAGTTGGCTCGCCTCGCCGTTGCGTCGAGTGAGCCAGATCGGTTTGCCTGATGCTGTTTCTGGCGAGTTTCTTTTATGTCTGCTGGCCGTACCGCGCACGTCCTGCCGAACCGGGCCGGGTCTCCAGTGGATGGCAATGCATCGGCATCGATCAGCAAACCGGTCATTTTCGCTTCCACGGAATACGCATCGCGATGACTGGATCACCATCAGCCAAACAAGTTTATTTGCAACTCGGCGAATCGTCAGCCGCCCGTCGCGATGATCAGGTAGCCGCCCGTGACACTTCGAATCCCTCGAACTGAAACCTCCATCCGACCTGCCCGAACGAATTCTTCGACGCGTTGCTTGTTGGAGAACCGGCCCTGGTCGATGTACGAGCGAGAGCCGAATGCCTGGCCGCACACATTACGCTGACGATTTGGCGAAGCAAGGAATGGCTACCGGTCGATTTCTTCCTGGTCATCGACCCTTTGGTCAGCCTCTCCACGGCCATCGCATCGCGTAGCTGGGTCTGGTCCCTGGTTTGCGCGGCAATCATCTTGTTGGTTTGCTCTGATCATTCCAAGGGGTTTCTGTGGTTATGTTTGCCCCCTAGGAACGACGATCGATCTCTTTGACTGGGCAATCGGTTCTCGTTCGAAGCGTTTTCGTGTCGAAGGCGAAGGCTGGTGGGTGCATATCAAGTACTATCTGCTTGCCGCGACGCTCGATCGCTGCTGGAATGGGAGTGCTACTTGTCAGGACTTCGTCTCGGCCATTCCTGTCATTACGCGTGCGCTACTGTTCATTGGTGAGCCGATCCAGAGTGGATGCGATGCGTGGCTGGCACCTTGTACCCTCGCAAAACCTAGGGCATTTGGTCTCCATCGCTTTGTTCTTCGCCGTGCTGTGCCTTGGCTTTCTTAGACCGAGGTTCTGGTGCAAGTACGTCTGTCCGAGCGGTGCCTTGTTTTCGCTCGGGAACCTGTTTCGGGTAACGGAGCGGAAAGTGGAATCCTCGTGCATTCACTGCAACAAGTGTGTGGAGATCTGCCCTTTCGATGCGATCAAGCCTGACTTCACGACTCGAGGCACCGACTGCACGCATGTGTCAAACGTGTGGCGGTGTTTGCCCAACGCACGCGATCAAGTTCGTGGAACGCTGGAATGTGGTCGAGCTGAAGGTCGAAAACGACCCGCCCACGCACGAGACGGCCATCGGAAGACGCGGCTTCCTTTCCTTGGCCGGTGGAAGCGCTGCCGCCGTGGTCGGCGGTGTAGCAGGGGCGGCGGCGGTCAAGACATTCGGAGCCAATCTCTCTGGATCATTCGCCATTTCGTTGCCGGTTCGCCCTCCCGGCAGCGTTCCCGAAGAGGACTTTCTTGCAGATGTGCATTCGCTGCGGAGAGTGCTTCAAGGTTTGTCCCAACAATGTGTTGCAGCCTGAGGGTTTTGAGCAAGGCCTGGAGGGTCTCTGGACACCAAGAGTGGAAGCCAACTGGGCCGGATGTGAATCGAGCTGCAACGCGTGTGGCCAGGTTTGTCCCACAGGTGCCATCCGTGCACTGCCAATGGATGAAAAGCGTGTTGCCCGTATGGGTCTGGCCATTGTCAATCGAAGCGACATGCCTGCCCATGGCCGGCCAGGAGGACTGCGACTTATGCGTCCAGAGAATGCATCGCGGCTGGCTACGAGGCCATCGAGTACATCCAAGTTGGAACCGAGACCGATGAAAAGGGAATTCCGGTCGAGGGAACAGGCAGACTTGCCCCGGTCGTACTCGACGATAAATGTGTTGGCTGCGGTCTTTGCCAAACTCGTTGCTACGCAATCAATGTGAAGGATCGTGGCGTTCTCAAAGAGTCTGCCATCATCATCGAAGCCGGTGAGGGAAGAGAAGATCGTCTCTTGAACGGATCCTACCTTGAGCTCAGAAGTCGGGAGTTGGCAGTCAAACAGGGAGCAGCACCAAGGCTTGAAGCGCCGACTCCACCCGCTTTAGGTGAGACCATGTCCACTCCAGGAAACGTCAAGGAACCGGAAATTCAGTCGATCGAAACGGAAAACCCTTTTGGGCTTTAGACGTTCTTCTGCGATGGCCTAAGTTACAGAATCCCTCATTCAGCCGTTACTTCCAGGTCGGCACTGTTACTGACGAATGCGATTTGCTTGCTGTCGGGCGACCAAGAAGGGACATTGATCGTTCCCTGGCCACCATAGAGGTAGGCAACCACCTTTGGCGAGCCTCCATCAATCGGCATCGTTCGAAGGTAGACATGCTTGTAGAAGGGATGATCGCTCGGATCGACAGACTTACTGAAGGAAAGCATCACGATTGTGTCGCCATCGGGTGACACGTGTGGAAACCAGTTGTTGAATTCGTCGTCGGTCAGTTGCTCTGGTTGAGATCCGTCAGGGTTCATCCTCCAGATTTGCATCAAGCCACTTCGTACCGAGTTGAAATAGATCTTGCTTCCGTCCGGCGAGTACTCGGAACCATCATCCAGCCCTTTCGAATTCGTGAGGTTGATCTCATCGCCACCCGAAACAGGAATCCTGTAGATATCGTAGTCACCACCGTTGCGTTGGGCGGTGTAGATGAGGAATTTGCCGTCGGGTGACCAACCGTGCAAGTAGCTTGGCCCCAATTGCGTCACTTGCTGCGGCGTCCCTCCTTCGATTGGCATCGTGTAGACCAATGACCTGCCATTCGGATCTTGACTTTGATCGCTGATCCCGAGCATCGTTCCATCGAAGCTTGGTACGTGGTCGTTGTTGTTACGAGTTGCAAATCCTGAGGCAATTTGCGACGACGACATGGAAGGCAAATGGAAGCGGTAGAGTAAACCATTTCGGTTGAAGATCAGGGACTGGCCATCTCTCGTCCAATTCGGCGCCTGGAGTGAATCCTCCACTGAGTAGAGTATCCTTCGAAGCCCGGAGTCCATGTCCATGATCTCCAGATGACTTCCGATATAGTCTCGGTAAGGTTGAAAGTCATCGGCAGCTGGAACGACCATGCGAACATTCTGGAACTCACCACTCTCCAGAACGTCTGCCTTGTGTGAACAAACAAACAGGCCTACGTAGACGTCGTCACCAAGTTCCACGTCGTCCAATTGCTCGGATTCGAATACCTCACCTGCTTTCGCAACCGACATCGTGTATCGGTTTCCTTTACGCTCCAACTGGAGAACATCTGGCATTTCGATTTTCGATTCCACTTGTTCCGTCTCAGATCCTTTCGCTCGCCTGAATTGCATCGACGTCAATCCGTCTCCATGGACAGCGATATCAACATAAGGTGAATCGGTCTCCAAACTCGTACGGATCATCCAACCAAGCTTGCGATGCGGATCAACACCCGCACCCAACAATCGGGCACGACAACGGACTAAGAAATCCCCTGTTAGCTTCTTCCAGACAAAATGACATTCATCTTCGGCAAACCACATGTTCGTACCGGATCCGGTGAGCAGGTACCGCTGCCCAATGGGATCATACTGTACTGAACCATCACGTTTGACGTTTCCAATATCACCATGGCTGGTAAAGACACCGAAGTCATCGCCCCCCGCATTCCCCTGAGCATTCGCCAACGACACGAAAACGAAGAAGGCGATCAGACACGCTTGGCTCGGACGGGAGAACATGGAAGGCAACCTCTCTAGAATAGAATTTCCGCATCGTTGGATTACTGGCGCACTCGCCAACTCCAACATCGAGCAACAGACTCTGAGGCGAACGAACGTCAGACATCCTGAGCTGTGGCGTGTCATCCGCAGAGCTGATCGCAAGTATATACCATCTCAACTCAATGATTTGGACTGGAAGATCGATGAGAGAGACCCAAACGACTCCGTCGCGAAGATGCTACGAATGCCTGTTCAGTATATGGATCGGATCGGTCGTACTTTCCAGCTGCTGTTGGGCGATCGAACCCTTTCAAATCAAGGTCGTTGATCGGGAGAATCAATGGCCAGTGCCGTTGGTTGAGCTCAAGACGACACATCATGTGCGATTCGTTTCCGACAATTCGGGCCTGATCGCATTCGATTTGCCTGAATTGATGAACGTAACAACCTACTTGCACGTGCAAGGTCACGGCTATTCGGTCGCAACGGACGGCTTTGGATACTCCGGAGTCCGCGTGATTCCCCGACCCGGAGAATCGATCACAATCGAACTCGATCGAAAACTCCCGGCGAAGCGTCTCGGCCGCATCACTGGAGGGGGACTGTTTGGCGAAAGCCAGAAGCTAGGCACCGAGTTGCAGTGGACAGAGCAGGGAATCCTTGGCTGCGATAGCGTCCAAAATGCACTGCATAACGGGAGGCTATTTTGGGCGTGGGGTGACACGGTGCTCCCAAGCTACCCGCTCGGACGCTTTCATATGATCGGGGCGACGACGACTCTCCAACCCATTGACTCGTTTCAACCACCTGTTCGTTTGCGCTACGAGTACTTCGTTGATGACCGCAGCGTACCTCGTGACCTTGCGGTGATGCCTGGCAAAGGGCCGACTTGGTTATCGGGGCTAGCAAGCCTTCCAAGTGAAGATGGGCGAAGTCATCTTGTGGCAACCTATGTCAAGATCAATCCGCCACTCGAAGTGTATGAACGGGGTCTCTGCGTGTGGAACGAGAATGAATCACGATTCGAGCAACACCGAGTACTCTGGACACGATCCGACGGAGGCCGGGAACCAACTCCCGCCCCGACTGGCCATGCTGTCTTTGGTATTGGTGCCGACGGGGATCGATGGGTCTGGTTTGGTGACCCCTTCCCGTCGCTCCGTTGCCGCGCGACATTCGAAGCTTGGTCCAAACCAGATCTTTGGGAAGTCCTCCAGCCGCAAGACTCTGTGCCAGTGGCCAACGCGAATCGATCAATCGAACCGCATCGCGGCGCGATCGCATGGAATGCGTTTCGAAACAAGTGGGTCTGCGTTTTCACCGAGCAAATCGGCGAGAGATCAGCTCTCGGCGAGCTCTGGTACGCCGAAGCGGATGACCCCGTCGGTCCCTGGTCGGACGCAGTCCAGGTAGTCACGCACGAGCAGTACAGTTTTTACAACCCACAACTCCATCCAGAATTCACCGAACAGGGCTCGCCGATACTTTTGTTCGAAGCAACCTACACACGTTCGTTTTCGGCAACTCCATCGCCGACACCTCGGGCTGACTACAATCAAGTTCTTTATCGGCTGGATCTTGACAAGCTACCGTAGCGAATGACTCACCAGTAACTCGAGTTCCAGAGCATCGATTTTCGTCAGCAATCGCTGGTCCTGCTTCCGGTCGATCCAGCGCGGATTTACCTCACCGGACTCAGCCGCGGTGGCTTCGGCGCCTGGCGACTGGCGATTCAAGATCCCGAGAGATTTGCAGCCCTCGTCCCAATCAGTGGCGGCGGAGCGGCACCCTATGCGAAAAAGTTGAAAGATGTGCCCACGTGGGTATTCCATGGCCAGAAAGACCCAGTGATCCCTGTCGGTGAGTCCGAGAGAATGGTCAGTGCCCTTCGAAATGCCGGCGGAAAAGTTCGCTTCACCGTCTACCCCAACGCAGAGCACGATGCGTGGAGCGAAACCTATGAGAATCCCGAACTGTACGAATGGCTCCTAACACAGAAACGTGAACCCAACGAAGATCAATGACCTTCCGCGTCGCCATCCATTGCTCCAGCTACTCGTTCATGACGAATGCGTTCGAGCCAATCACGAAGTCGCCTTTCGAGCGGGTACATCACGCAAGACCCACTGATCTGAGTGATTTCGAAATCCGATGGGCTGAAAAAAGAAATCCCCGTTTGGAGAGGCTTCAGAGAGATAGGCCTCCGTTTCCTCGACAGAACGTTCTTGGCAAATGAACTGGGGTCGACCTCGAAGTCGCCTCAGTCGAATCGCAGCGGAAACTCTGTCACTGCCAGGATAATTCCAGCGGCGAACTCCATCGTAATGGCTATGACAGATAAATCCTAACCACAGGTTGGCGATCTCTTCGTCATGAAGGCCAATGAAATTGCATCCAATGGAACCGCGTGAGAATCCCGCGAGAATGAGCTCGGAGGAATCACCTCCGTATTGTTGACAGACCTGGGAGACAGCCCGCTTACAGTAATCGACGGTGGCCTCCACATTGCCCCACCACTGCAACTCATTTCGTGTCCCATCTTCACTGATGCATGGCAGGCATAACCAAATGTAACCGTGGCCGCCGCTGATTCCATAGCCAAGATTGCAGTCCTCCACTTTGCCGCTGCACGTGTCGCCGATCTCATTTCGGAAGGGACCGTTTCCTGCATACTCGACGATCACCGGATACTTCTTGCCAGGCCTCCAGTCGCTCGGCAAGTACAGGGAGTGGTAGACCCCGCTGTCACGATCGTCCGAAAGTCTCACCCGCACTCGCCTGCCGGCGACAGCAGGCCCTTCTTGCATGGCCGGAGGCGTCAAATCCGGTGCAATGGAGCGAAGGTCCGGCCAGTCGGCTCTCGCCGCCGAAGCCCACAGGAGGGCTCCAAACACCAACAAGACGTTTGTGTCATGGGGGAAATGAATCGGTCTCATATTGAATCCATAACATCGTTCAAGCTTCAGGAAGTCATGACATTCGTCTGTGCTCAGAGTGGGACGGATCGTTGCCACACTTTCATGGAATCGAATTCGAGCGGCACGAATGACGATCAAAGCAGTGCTCAGGACAATTTCTCAATTCATTTGTTTCACCGTCGAGACAGACCAACGGCAGACAACGAATGCAGACAAAATAGCTCCGAGTCCTGCAATCGCCAGATCCTTTTGGGGATCCCATGCATCGCCTTGCTGACCGTTATACGCCTCCGCATGGGCTGGTGACAGTGAGACAGCGATCAGCCACTCAAGGATTTCGTAGGCCGCACCTACGGTCATCACCAAAGAAATGGCTAAAATCGCCGCAGCTTTCGGTTGCACTCCAGCAGCTCGCTGAAGGAGCTCCGATGCGATCGGCACGCCAAGAATCCCAGAAGCAAAATGAACGAAGCGATCATAATGGTTACGATGCCATCCAAATTGCTCCGAGAGTGTGAATCCTGTCAGCCTGTAGGTCCAATCATCGTATGGCACGAACGAGTAGATCCATCGTGCTCCCAAAACGTGAATCCATAGAAAAACAACTAGGCAAGTGAAGGACACTCGCGAGATTGATCCGCAAAGTGAGACGGTCAACATGCCCAACACGGCGATCACGGTTAGGACATGTTGCAAAACGAGTTCTTCCGGATAGGGAGCCCGAATGAATGACAGAGGGATCAACAAGGCGGTGAAGACGATGATGCCAACCTGAGCAGATCGCGACCCTCCTGCTTTGCTGTACTGCTGGAGGTCCGAACGAGATAAAAACGCCATCACGCTGTCTCAATTTCTGATCAGGGCAGAAGCCGGCGCCAACCATGATCGCAGCGCCGCTCGTCCTTTTTACAAAGAACAAATTCTCATACCGGTTGCTTGCCATACTGTGCCTGTCGTTGAGCCCACCGCATTCGCTGCGAGTCCCGGAATCCGGTGCGAGTGCACTGGAATTACAAATACAGACTGGAAGTGGCACCAGTCGGATTGCCGATTCTTTGAATTTTCTGACGATCCGGTTTGGGCACTGCAAGAACCCGCACTTGCCTGGCTCGCTGACGATTGAATCAAGTCCAGCAAGATGAGGGGCTGCACACTCAGTTAGGCGAGTCCTCACGAGGCGAACCGTCAACCTTTTCGTCTTTGCTGTGCTTGTCGTGCTTCCGATGCACAGGTCGTAAGACAGCACGGCAGTCCCTGCGAAATCGAAAGTAGCCGAGGCAGATGGTGATGCCGCAGAAAACAGAGATCGTCGCCAGATGCGATCCGGCGGCCAAGAGCCGTGGCGTGTCCAGATGGGGATCACCGGAGACCCAAGCCAAGGCCAGGTAACTGCCATTCGCCAACAGACAGAAATCTGCAATGAAGGTCGCCCACTGCCGCCGAATCACCACAGCCAGCGCGCCCGGAATAGCGACACCGAGCAGGGGTCCCGCCCAAAGCGTCATCAGCGGATTGGGATCTGGCTGATGCAGACTGTACGGGAGCCGCCAAGGAGCAAGCTCAAAGTCAATCAGCGTCGCCCCACCGATCCAGCCTCCCAGCAGATGCCCAATCTCGTGAGCCCATGTCATCACCAACCATGACGCGACCAACAAGCAGGCGAACTTCGACCCGATCCAAAAAGGGGCATGGCCCTTGGAAGGCGAGTCGATTTCAATACGTTCTTGTCCTCGCCGGAAAGGGTCAGCCCCCTTTCCGGATCGGTTTTTACTCACTCGGAGAGTCAAGCGATTACACCTACCGAGGGCATAGCAGTCACGGTGCTGCGCTCTCTTGGAAATCCTTCATCGGAAAATATGCCAGGACGGCTTTCGACGGAGACCTTCAGACAGGTGGTTCGTCGCGGGGCTACGATACAGCCAGCATGCGTTCCAAAGCAATCAGACTCCACCTGCTGGTTTCTTCATCCACGTCAATTCGGTTGACGACGGCTCCATCTCGAAGGTTTTCCAGAGTCCAACAAAGATGAGGCAAGTCGATGCGATACATGGTCGCGCACATGCAGATGACCGGACTGAGGAAATGAATCTCCTGATCGGGGTGCTCTGCTTTGAGTCGGTTGACCAAATGAAGCTCTGTCCCGATCGCCCACTTCGTCCCAGGTTCACTTGCCTGCACCGTCTTGATGATTTTTCCCGTGCTACCTGAGACATCAGCCAAGTCGTTGACTTCACGCGGACACTCGGGATGCACCAAAATCTTGAATTCGGGATCGCGTTTCCTAAAGGCCTCGACGTGCTCAGCACGAAACATCTGGTGGACGCTGCAGTGTCCCTTCCAAAGGATCACACGGCTCTTTTCGATTGCCTGTTCCGAGTTACCGCCAAGCTCCATCGCGTAGGGATCCCACACGGGCATCTCAGATTCCTCGATCCCCATCTTGAGCGAAGTGTTTCTGCCGAGGTGCTGATCAGGGAAGAAAAAGACACGCTCTCCACGTTCAAACGCCCACTCGATGACGGCTCTCGCATTGCTACTGGTGCAAACGATGCCGCCATGCTTTCCGCAGAAAGCTTTCAGGCTTGCGGCACTGTTGATGTAAGTCACGGGAATGACTTTTGCGGTATCGATCACTTCGGACATATCCTGCCATGCCGCTTCGACCTGAGCGATTGCGGCCATGTCAGCCATCGAGCAACCAGCCGCCATGTCAGGAAGAATTACCTTTACCCGGCGCCCATCTCGCTGACGCAGCTTCTCGGGACGATTGGCCAGAATGTCTGCTGTCTCCGCCATGAAATGGACACCGCAAAAGACGATGGTCTCGCAGGAGGCGCTGTCGGCGGCCATTTGACTCAATTGATAACTGTCACCCCGCAAGTCGGAGTGCTCAATCACCTCATCCTGTTGATAGTGATGTCCAAGGATCAAGAGCGAGTCTTTCAACTGGGTGCGGACCTCTTCAATTCGCGCACTCAATTCGGCTCGGTCGAGCGACTTGTAGGGCGCCAGCGGGTGAATCTCTGCAGGTTCGGCCGCAAGCGTGACCAGATTATCCGTACTCAAGAGAAAAACCTTCCTCAGCGTGTCGTATAGCGAAGCGAATCCACTTCGATTATAGCCCTTTTTCAGATTCCGCCAGACCGATCGATCCTCCCGACGGGTCGACCTCAAGCAACGAGAGCTGCCAAATGCAGTCGAAAAGCGAGGTTCGTACGGGGTTGGTGTCGAGGGCAAAGACACGGACGTCACGTGGATCAAGCGATCGCAGATCAATGCTCCGGCAACTCCTCCACTCCCGCTCCAAGGTCCAATCAACCTTCTTTCCCCGTGGATGAAAACGAAAACGCTCAGCTTTGGGAAGGGCGTCTCGATCCCTTTGGCTGCCATAAATCACGGGTTGGACACCTAGACTCCGAGCGGTCGAAAGGCGGATTGCGACGCCAAATGGCTCATAGTCCCAACGGCCGAGATGCGATCGGTAACATCGCCCCGCCAAGAGGCGTTGCAGCGAAAGCGACGAAAAGCAAACGACCGGATGCTCGTGGCTCGAGACCCGAGCATTTACCAGAATTCGCCCGCTACGAATGATTCGTAGCAGGGCATCGAGAGCCCCGCGATGCGCACTTGATGGGCCTCCTAGCAACATCGAGTCACGGTATTGTCGCTCCGTTTCACCAGGCCATGGCCCGGATCTGCCACGCGTGCAATGAATCAGCCATTGCCCCTCCGATCGCCCCCAATGGTTCTCAGATTGATCGCTGATCAGTATTCGCTGGTTGGCTGGAAGCGAATCAGTTGGGTATCGATTGCCGAGATCGCTTCCCAAGCAGAGCCAACCTACCGCACCTTTCAATATCAGATCTTGGGCCGCGCATTTATCGGAGTTGGTGATTGCAACCCGTACGGAGGCATCTGGTTGGCTCTTCAGGCGTCGCCGCAGACAATCAGAAATTCGTCCGCCTCGGCGAACATGAACGGCGTCGACGCGGTCAGCAAGTGCAACCACCGCTGCGTCCGCGCTGAAGAGGCGGTTGCCTTTCGCTTGTCACCAACAGACAGGATGGCTCGAGAGTCGAAGAAACGACAAGCTTTCGGCACGAAATACCGAACAACTCTGCAGCTCTTTCGGCCCAGGGCTCGATCGCCGAACCTGAAGCAACGAGCACCTCGTAGCCCAGGCGTTTGCAGTCGATCATCGATCGGCGAAGAAATTGACAGACCTGCCAATGAAGCCGGGGGTCACGTCCCAATCGACTGCTGGCGACCGCAAGCAGCGGAACCGACGAGTTCGTGCCTGGACCGACTACATTCGCTGCTCCACAAACCGCCTCGAGTCGCGCCAATCGTCGACCCCAGACGTCCCTGCGTTCTCTCATTGCCTGCCCCAAGACACGAGGAGATCATCGCAACCGATCATTCTCGGATGAACGGAGATCCCACCATGATAGGACATGGGCGATGGCCGGGTTGCCATACCAAGGCGCCGCGGAAGACAATGAGTACCTGAATGGACGCTTCCATCGATCCTTTCTTTACGGGGCGGCAAAGCCTGCTATGAACCGACTAGTTATCAGCCTTTCCCTGATCGCTTCGCTTGTCACGTCCGCTTTTGGCCAAGGGAAGGCGGATCTGGTCCTCCCGATCTGGCCCGAGTCGCCGCCCGCGTGGAAAGTGCCCGCACAGGAAGAGCACGACACCACCGGCGAAGATGGTCGCAAAGTGGCTGGTCAACGCGTGATCCGTCTCGGATTTGTGTCCAACCCTGAACTTCACGTCTATCAAGCCAAGGCCCCCCTAGGCGATACCGCCATCCTGATCTGCCCCGGCGGGGGATACAGCATTCTTGCATGGGACTTGGAGGGAACAGAAATCGCCGAGTGGTTGCAGGGACTCGGCATCACTGCGGTGGTGGTGAAGTATCGAGTTCCAACGGGGGGCCAGGACGACAAATGGCTGCCGCCTGTTCAGGACATCCAGCGCAGCGTAAGCCTTGTGCGGAGCGGTGCACTGGGCGGAGTCCTTCCAAAGAAGGTCGGCGTGCTTGGCTTTTCTGCCGGTGGGAATGCCGCCGCGCGCGTTGCCACTGCAACCAAGCGATACTACGATCCAATCGACAAGTCGGATCTGCTTAACTGCACGCCTGACTTTGCCGTTTTGGTTTACCCAGCTTGGCTCGTCGAAAAGGACATCGAAGGAGAGTTGATCGATGCTTTGACGGTTACCGAGGAAACTCCGCCGATGTTTTTTGCACATGCTGTTGACGACCGAGTTACGTGCATGAGCAGCGTCACTCTTTTTAGTGAATTGAAGCGGCACGGCGTTGCGTCGTCGCTCCACGTCTATGCATCGGGTGGACATGGATTTGGGGCGAGACCTGCGGACAAGCCCACCGATTCTTGGCCGAGCTTGTGTGAGTCGTGGCTGAAGCAACAAGGCTTGCTGGAATGAAGATGATGGAGCGATCGGCTCAAGACGAGCACGAAGAGATTGCCGGCACCGTCAAACTTGGAAGCTCGGTGAAGCATCATTCCGTTTACGAACCACCGCTTCAGCCAGACCAGGAATGGGCCAATGCGCTCACACATGGGATCGCTGCGATCGGCGCGGTCATTCTTGGCGTTCACTTGGTGATTGCGGCGTTGCCGAAAGAGCCCGGCTTGGCGATAGCATGTGCGATCTATTCGGCATCCGTTTTCGGAACGTTCTTTTTCTCGACGATGTCGCACATGGTGCGAAGCGTCACCGCTGCTCAATACCATGCGAGCGTATGACCAGGCGATGATCTATATGATGATTTCCGGGACTTACACGCCGATCATCTTTCGGTTTGCGAGCGACTCCAATCGCGACCCGTTGTTGTGGGCGATTTGGATCGCGGCCTGGCTAGGCTTCCTGAAGAAGGTTGGTTTCGCTATCGAATCAACTCGATCGGCACCTACACCTATCTGTTGTTAGGTTGGTTGCCTTCCATACCGCTTGCATCACAAGTTCCTGCGGAGCTCGTTTGGTGGATGCTAATTGGCGGCGTGCTCTATACGATTGGGGTACTGTTCCTGATGAACGACCGAAAACTTCGTTACCTGCATGCCGCCTGGCATCTCAGCGTGATGACCGCAGCAGCCTGTCACTACTACGCGATCTTACGGTATGTCGTCGAGTGAAGTGCCGATTTGATGACTCGCCAGATCTCTTGAAATGATCGCGAGTCAAGATTGGCATCGGTCCTCCCATCTCTTCAGACGGAAGTCTCGGGTCGCCATCTCAGGACGCCGCCGGACCACTGCTGACGACGACCTGGCTGGGGCGTACGACGCGGTCGTGCATGCGGAATCCGCTTTGGGCGACATGCATGATCGTCCCCGCGGGATATTCCTCGCTTGGCATTTGAGAAATTGCTTCGTGAGCATTGGGATCGAAGACCTCGCCGGAAGCCGGAATCTCCTGAATCGAGTACTTTGCCAAGGTATCTTCCATCTGCTTGGCGACCATCGCGACCCCTTCCTTGAGGCCTGTGGAATCCGGTGCACTGTCCGCGGCCGCCAAGGCTCTCGAACAGGTTGTCTCGGACCCCAAGAATATCGACGACCAACGGTAGCGAGGCGAATCGCAACTGATCCTCGACATCGCGTCGCATTCGCTTGCGGAAATTCTCCGCTTCGGCCTGCGCCATCAAGACTCGTTTTTCCGCTTGGTCAGCGATGGCGCGCAGCCGCTCCATTTCTTCGTCACGCGTCTCTGGCTCACGCAAGTGATCATCGTGGGCGGACTCTTGGCTTTCCATTGATTCATCAGGCACGTAGCCATCGTTCGTTTCTTTGCTCATCAAACCACTTAAGATTCTTGCGGCTGTGTATCGGGATCAAAAAAGGTACGCAATTTTTCCAAGAACGTCTTGCGATGGGGCAAGACGGATTCATGTTCCACGTCGGCCAGCTCCCGCAGCAACCGTTCTTGCGCAGGGCTTACCTTCTTGGGCACTTCGATGAAGACTTGAACGAGAAGATCTCCAGTGCGGCCGGCCCGCGGATCCACTACCCCCTGTCCTCTCAAAGTGAAAACATCTCCATTTTGTGTCCCAGGATCGACCCTCAGCGATTCTGCGGCCCATCCAGGGTCGGCACCTCAATCTCCGCACCCAACGCAGCCTGGCTGTACGAGATTGGAAGCTGGAGAATCAGATGCGAGCCGTCACGCTTGAACAACTCATGCGGCAGCACCGTGATGAAGACATAACAGTCACCGACCGGACCACCATCGGGACTTGCCTCCCCTTCGCCTTGGACGCGGACTCGCATTCCATCGTCCACTCCGGCTGGAATCGTGACGGTCAGTTCGGCTTTTTGATTACGCAAGCCCGATCCACGACAATCGCCACAAGGACTGCTGATCTGCTGACCTGTTCCCGAGCAATTTGGACAAGCGGTTTGAACCCTTAAAATCCCAGCAGACTGTATCACTTGACCCCGACCACCGCAGGTATTGCAGGTGACTGGTTGGCTACCAGGGGCGGCACCACTTCCCGAACAGGTGTCACAACGAACACGCCGGCGAAAGGAAATATCCTTGTCAACGCCGCGAGCCGCCTCTTCCAAAGTGAGCGTCACGTTGCATCGGATGTCGGCACCGCGGCGAACGCGACGCCGGCGCCCTCCGCTGCCACCACGACCGCCAAACAAATCACCAAACATGCCGCCGCCGAAGAGATCCCCGAAAGCCTCAAAGATGTCCTCCACATCGTTGAACTGGTGGACACCATTGACTCCGGAATGACCGTACTGGTCATAACGCTGACGTTTCTCGGCGTCGCTGAGAACTTCGTAAGCTTCCGTGGCTTCCTTGAATTTCTCGACTGCGGATTCATCGTCTCGATTGCTATCGGGATGGTACTTGATGGCAAGCTTCCGATAGGCGCGATCGATCTCTATTTTCGAAGCGGTCTTCTGGACCTGGAGCACCTCGTAATAGCAGGTTTTTTCGGCCATTTGCTTGTTTTGTCCTCGGCGACAGACCTTGTCCTCGCCGCCAAATTGAGGAACGGCAATCGGTCGCGAACATTAAGTAAAACGGGCCGCGTGCCCGAACACGTCGACACGCGACCCGCTGTGATCGTGAAATCACTACCGGCTCGGGGCCCAACTTCACAGGGGCCCGAGAAGTCGAATTCCTATCGGATGCGGCTTAAGACACCACGCCTTCAACCTGGCGACGCTCTTTGTCTTCCGCATCGAAGTTGGTCACCAGGGCTTCGGTTGTCAACAAGAGTCCGGCGATGCTGCCGGCGTTGGCCAGGGCGGTACGCACAACCTTCACTGGATCGATGACTCCAGCTTTGAACATGTCGACATATTCGCCACTGTTGGCGTCGTAGCCGATATTGACGTTCTTTTGTCGAACCTCGTCCACCACAACACTGCCATCGATTCCACCGTTGTCGGCGATCTGACGCATCGGAGAATCCAAAGCCCCAAGCACGATGTCGACTCCGATACGCTCGTCGCCCTTTGCGGCGGCCACGATCGTCTTGCCGTCACTGCCTTTCAGAGGTGTCGTCTTGATCGATTCCAAAGCTTCGCGACAACGAACCAAAGCGACCCCACCGCCGGGAAGGATGCCTTCCTCAACAGCTGCACGGGTGGCGTGCAAGCGCATCCTCAAGGCGAGCCTTGGTCTGCTTCATTTCTGCTTCGGTTTCAGCGCCAACGCTAATCACGGCGACACCACCAGCCAGTTTGGCGAGGCGTTCCTGGAATTTCTCTTTGTCGTACTCACTATCGGTTTGCTCGATCTGGGCACGAATCTGGGCCACACGCTTATCGATGTCAGAGCGTTTGCCGCCCCCCTCTACGATGGTCGTGTTGCTCTTATCAACCGTCACCTTCTTGGCACGACCGAGCTGCTCCAGCGTCACATTCTCAAGCTG
This sequence comes from Pirellulaceae bacterium, assembly GCA_963767665.1. Lineage (GTDB taxonomy): Bacteria > Planctomycetota > Planctomycetia > Pirellulales > Pirellulaceae > Rubripirellula. Next base: position 785,197 of record CAVYFC010000004.1, on the reverse strand, counting down.
AATCCCCAGGTCCTCGCTGATCAGCGTCCCTCCGGTCAGCGTCGCAATGTCGCCGAGCATCGCCTTTCGACGATCGCCAAACCCAGGAGCCTTGACCGCACAGACATTCAGGGTGCCACGTAACTTGTTGACGACCAAGAGCGTCAATGCTTCAGCATCAACGTCCTCGGAGATGATCAACAGTGGCTGACTTGTTTGGGCCGTCTTTTCCAAGAGCGGAACGAGATCTCGAATGTTGCTGATCTTCTTTTCATACAACAAGATGAGCGCGTTCTCGAGAGAGGCTTCCATTGTGCTCGGATCAGTGATGAAGTAGGGAGAAATGTATCCCTTATCGAACTGCATCCCATCGACATAATCGACTTCGGTACCCCGGCTCTTGCCCTCTTCGACCGTGATCACGCCATCTTTACCGACTCGCTCCAATGCGTCGGCGAGTAACTTGCCGATGGCATTGTCATTGTTGGCCGAGATCGCCCCGACGTGGGCAACTTCTTGCTTGTCCTTGACGGGTCGTCCCATCGACACCAGACATTCGCTAGCCGCTGCGACAGCCTTGTCGATGCCACGACGAATCGCCGTGGGATTACTGCCGGCCACGATGTTTCGAAGTCCTTCTCTGAAGATGGCTCGCGCCAACACCGTCGCCGTTGTCGTGCCGTCCCCAGCCAGGTCGCTCGTCTTCTGAGCCACTTCGATGACGAGTTTGGCACCCATGTTCTCGAACCGATCCTCCAGTTCGATTTCTTTGGCAACCGTGACCCCGTCCTTGGTAACGGTGGGACCGCCGAACGATTTGTCGATGATGACGTTGCGACCGGTTGGCCCCATCGTGACCGCGACTGCATCCGCCAGTTTGTTGACGCCAGCCATCATGCGCGATCGGGCGTGATCGTCAAAAAGAAGTTGTTTTGCCACGAGAGTTTTCCTCTAAGAGTTTGATTTGCTGTGGAATGTGCCGAATGAATCTTGCTCTAGCCTTAGAGAACCTTCGCGAGAATGTCGCTCTCGCGAAGGATCTTCATTTCCTGGCCATTCACTTCGATGTCGCTGCCGCCGTACTTGCCGTAGATCACGGTATCGCCGATCGCCACGCTCATTTCGCCACGACTGCCGCTGTCCAAGCAGCTTGCCTGGACCGACCGCCAAGATCGTTCCACGCTGTGGCTTCTCCTTGGCGGAGTCCGGAAGCACGATCCCGCCTGCGGTGGTCTCTTCGGCTGCGCTCGGTTGGACAACCACACGATCATCAAGGGGACGCAAATTCAATTTTGCCATGATTGGTTACTTCTCTATTTGATTTGGATTTGAATGTTGAATGTTGAGGGAACGAGACCTGCGGGGATGCAGGCGGCATTACATCATGCCGCCCATGCCGCCCATGCCACCCATGCCGCCCATGCCGCCCATGTCCATCCCGCCGCCCATGCCGTGGTCGTGGTGATGGTCGCCGCCATCCGGCTCTTCTTCCGCCGGAATCTCGGTGACCAGGGACTCGGTGGTCAGCAGCAGCGAGGCAACGCTAGCGGCGTTGGTCAGCGAGGTGCGCACCACTTTGGCCGGATCGACGATACCAGCGGCCACGAGATCGCAGTACTTTTCCGCGTTCGCGTCGTAACCCTCGGTCTTGCCCTTCATCTGAAGGACGCGATTGACGACAACCGCACCGTCCAGTCCAGCATTGTTGGCAATCGCCTTCAGAGGATGATCCAGCACGTTGCGAATGATGCGAACGCCGAGCTTCTCGTCCCCTTCCATGCTCTTTTCCAGCTTGAGCACGGCGTCACGGCAACGGAGCAGAGTTGTTCCACCACCGGGAACGATCCCTTCTTCCAGTGCCGCTTGCGTCGCCGCACGAGCATCATCGATCAGAGCCTTCCGCTCCTTCATTTCCGTTTCGGTTGCCGCACCAACGTTGATCTGGGCCACACCACCGGCAAGCTTCGCAAGCCGCTCTTGCAGTTTTTCGCGATCGTAGTCGCTGTCGGTCTGATCAATCTCGCGGCGAATCTGCTCAACGCGACCATCGATGTCTGCCTTCTTACCAGCCCCTCCGACAATCGTCGTCGCCTCGCTGGTGATCCGAACCTTCTTGGCACGACCAAGGTCAGCGAGCTTGACGCTTTCCAGATCGATGCCCAGGTCCTTGAAAATCGCCTTTCCACCAGTCAAAACGGCGATGTCACCCAAGATCGCTTTGCGGCGATCACCGTACCCGGGCGCCTTGACGGCACAGGCCGAGATGATGCCGCGCATCTTGTTGACCACAAGCGTGGCCAATGCCTCACCCTCGACATCCTCGGCGATGATAAGCAGGGGCTTCTTCGCCTTGCTGATCGCTTCCAAGCAACGGAATCAACTTCTTGTTGTTGCTGATCTTTTCTTCGAAGAGCAACAGGTGACAGTCTTCCAACTCGACGCTGACATCGTCCTGGTTGGTGACAAAGTGGGGCGAAAGGAAGCCGCGATCAAACTGCATTCCCTCGACGATATCAACGGTTGTCTCGTTGGAGCGGCCTTCCTCAACGGTGATCACACCATTCTTTCCGACCTTCGTGAAGGCGTCCGCCAAAACATCGCCAATCTCCGGATCGTTGTTGCCCGCGATCGTGGCAACCTGGCGGATCTCCGACTTGTTCTTCTCGTGAATCGGCGTGGCGATCTTCTTGATCTGAGCGACTGGCGGCTTCAACCGCCTTGCTGATCCCTCGAGACAGCGCCATTGGGTCGGCGCCGGTCGCGACCATCTTCAACCCCTCACGGAAGATTGCCTCGCTGAGAATGGTTGCGGTGGTCGTGCCGTCTCCCGCCACATCGTTGGTCTTGCTGGCGGCTTCCTTGACCAACTGGGCCCCGAGGTTCTCGAAAGGATCGTCCAGCTCGATGTCCTCGGCGACCGTCACGCCGTCCTTGGTCACCTTGGGCGAACCCCAGCCCTTATCCAAGACGGCGTTTCGACCGCGCGGACCAAGGGTACTGCGGACGGCTCGCGCCAACTTGCTTACGCCGGCCAATAGCGGGCCGCGTGCGTCGTCGTCGAAAACGATTTGCTTTGCCACGACGTGAATCTCCTGTAGTTTCATCAATGAATCCCCTCACACCGGCAATCAAGCCTGGAGATCTGGGGGGATAAGGGAAGGGCATTATTCGAAAACAACGGAACGGCATCGCAATGGAGACGTTCCGAATAGACGTTGAGGATGTACCGGTGGCAGGAACCAGCGATGGGCTCTTCCTCCCAGCAAGCCGTGTGCCGAGACCAAAAAATCGAATCACAAGGCATTACCAGCAAAAGACTTAAAACCGAAATGCGCAGCGCAAAGAAGCGAGGGCTGGGATCCCTCGTGCCACGTTGGCAGCTGGCTGGGCCCGGCTCCGACAAAGGGCTACTCAAGAGGAGACCAACCCCCTGGTGCCCCAACGCACGGCGCGGTGAGGGCCGCCCGATTCCCCTGGATCTGCTTCGAACCCGAAGCTGGAACTCGGCGAACGAGCCCGGTTCAGCGCTTGCTCAAATCCACTGCAACCCTCAATTCCCGCCGATGGGAAGCGTAAAAGATTCACAATCTCACGAACTTGATTCACGGAAGTTTGACCAAACCGCTGCAGAGTCGTCCACTTGACTCGGATGCTGCGCGGTCTCCGCCGCGTCGCCTCAATTCAGCTGCGGCTGACTTCCTCAAAAGCACGGAAAATGCGGATGCGCTCTTCGCTCTCACTACTTGCCGGCCTCTTGGCTGTCACTGCGACCTTCCACTCGGTGAACGGAAGTGACTACTTTGGCCAGGCTCCTACCTATGGTGCCGGATACGCGCCAGAGGGCTACGCTCCAGTGCCGGCGTCGAATTACAACCCTGGCGCTACCTACGTTTCTGGCTATGCCCCGGCGACACCGACCACATTCGGGCCCAATGCGACAACTTCGTTGAGCAGCAACGGAGCCTACCAAGCCCAGCGCCCCGGCTATTTCGACAACCCGTCCGTGTACACGGGCACTCCCACTTATTCCGGCGTTGCTGCGTCTGGGTACCAACCTTCCTATCAGTCGTTCAATGCCTCCATGGCAGACCGATACCGGGGAAATGCCGCTCCGGTAGGCTACGCAGAAAGCTACTCGAGCTTCTATGACGGTTCGAGTCCCGGACAGCCAATCCCGCTGGCCACCCAGACCGGTACGCCCCTCACGGCGATTCCCGTGACCCCAGTGGCCCCAATCTACGCTCCCGCTCCTCAGACGGGCGGATGCTGCCTGAGCCGGTTTTGCAGCAAGCTGTTTGGAACCAACTATTCCACCAGCTACTACCGCGCCCCAGTCACTTTCTATCGCCCTGTCACGGTGACCAATCCTGTCAGCGGAACCCCCGTCATTGTCCAACAGCCTTGCACGTCCTTCGAGCAACAGGTCCAGCGAACGCCTTACAATTCGCTGCAATTTGGCTCTCCATCCCCCCCTCCCACCTCATGCCCAACAGGCTGCCCAACCGGTCAACCTGGTTGCAGTCCCACGCCCTATGGCTATGGCGCAGCAAATACGGGAACTCCAAACGGTACCGGCCAATTCGGCTCGGTAGGCCAAGTGGGCGCCATGGGTGGCACGGGTGGAGTGACACAAATTCCATCCACGTCGCCGACAATAGCACCTCCGGCCGGGATGCCTAACATGGCTCCTCTGACCGGCTCCCCGACGATCGCTCCTCCATCTGGGACCAACGACCTCGCTCCTGTCGGGCAGCCGAGGCTCGAGAGTGGTGCGGTTCCCTCCATTCCGCAAGCCGAATCCGATCCTCCTTCAGTCCAATCGACACCGCCTCAATGGCAGCTACAAAGCCCCCAAGATTCGACGGCATTGATCCGTCCCAGAAACGCTGAGCCCAACGACTTCTCGGCACCCCTAGCGTTGAAACCAACTCGTCACAGCCTGCGGCACAACGAATCATCGACAACGAGAACTTCACTCGCGCGGAACCGATCGAGGCGCCAACCGACTACGTTGCTCCGTATGGCCCGAATGCATTTCAATCCCCTCGCACCACGCCCGTGACCCGCCAGCCGCTTGGAGTTCCCGGGCAACCTGCGGTGGAGCAGACATACGATTCCTCGAATCTAACCAGCGTGTCTGCTCGATTGCCCATCTCGACTTCGAGGGGGGGAGTGGTGACACAACCCCTGCCATGGCCGAGAGCCACGCAGAAACCTCGCGACACCACCTGGACGTCCGTCCGTCCGTGAGGGCAGTTTGTCCCTCTCTTCGCAATGCTCCGGCAATCTGAGAAGATCGATTCACATTGAATCTTGATACTCATGCTGGGATTGAAACGGTGGACAACGCGGAGATCGCTGACGTCTTCGATGAGATGGCGGAACTGCTGGAATTTCACGGCGAGAATCCGTTCCGTGTCCGGGCCTATCGAAACGGCGCGCGGGCGATCCGCGAACTGGATGAGCCGGTCGAGGCGATTCTCAAGGATCCAGCCCGCGACCTCGCTGAGATTCCCGGGATCGGTAAAACGCTGCACGACAAGACGCGAACCCTCGTTTCAACAGGCGAGCTTCCTCAGCTGACCAAGTTGCGGAGCGACACGCCAGAAGTCCTGATCGCGATGGCCCGGATACCCGGCCTCGGCGCAAAGAAAGCAGCGAAGCTTCAACAGGAACTACAGCTCACATCACTGAATGATCTTCGGGCCGCGTGCGAAGCAAATCGTGTCGGCAAGCTAAAGGGATTCGGGGAAAAGACCCAACAAGCGATTCTTGACGGACTGGCGATCGCGGAAGCGGCTGCCGAGCGAATCTATTGGGCCAACGGCGACGAGCTAGCGAGCACCATTGATTCCCACATGAAGCAGTGCAAAGCAGTCGAGAAATTGGAGTGGGCCGGTAGCTACCGCCGCGGACGTGAGACCATCGGAGACTTGGACCTGGTCGTCTTGGCATCGGACCGCGAAGCCGCCATGGATCACTTCGAAACGTTTCCAGGTCGCACCCAGACAATTGCTCGCGGAGAGACCAAGGTTTCGATTCGCGTTGACAAAGCGTTTCAGGTCGACATGCGGATTGTCGAGCCAGACGAGTTCGGTGCGGCACTCCAATACTTCACGGGCTCGCAAGCGCACAACATCCACGCGCGGCGGCTCGCCAAAGAACGTGGATTGAAGATCAATGAGTACGGCGTCTTCCGCGTTGGCGATGGCGTCCGCGTCGCAGGAAGCACCGAGCAGGAAGTCTACGCCTCGATTGGACTTCCCTGGATCCCGCCAGAGCTACGTGAAGATCGCCAAGAGTTCGAGTGGGCTCATGCCAATCAGCTTCCCCGACTGATTGAGCTTTCGCACATTCGGGGAGACCTGCACATGCATACGCGGGAAACAGACGGCGAGGCGACAGTCCGCGAGATGGCTGATGCTGCGATCGAGCGAGGCCTGTCCTACATTGCCATCACCGACCACAGCAAACGTGTTGCCATGGCGATGGGCCTCGATGCGACTCGACTTCGCCAACAGTGGTCCATGATCGATGAAGTTCGCGAGGAATACGAAGGACGACTGGAAATCCTGAAAGGCATTGAATGCGACATCCTGGAGAAGGGCGGCATGGACCTGCCTGACGATTGCCTGGCCGAGGCTGATTGGGTGCTGGCCAGTGTTCACTACGGTCAAAAACAATCACGCGAGCAAATCACCGATCGGATACTCGGAGCGATTCACAACGAACATGTCGACTGCATTGCCCACCCGACCGGTCGCTTGATCAACCGTCGGCCAGCTTATGACGTCGACATGGAGGCGATCATGCAAGCGGCGAAAGAGCAAGGCACCTTCCTTGAACTCAATGCCAACCCAGCTCGACTCGACTTAAATGATGTGCATTTGGCGGCGGCCAAGCGCCTTGCCATTCCGATTGTGATCAATACCGACGCCCACTCAATCGATGGACTCGACGTGATGCGTTACGGAATCATTCAAGCTCGCCGTGGCGGACTCACCTCGCAAGACGTCGCCAACACCTTGGAATGGAACCAAATCAAGCATCGCCAGTTCGGATAACTGATTGAACGGGCGTGATCTTCGACAGCCCCCAATCGTATGTCATGCTTTGGCTTCGCGACGCATCAAACGCGAAGCGAGCCATGCGGCCAGAATGCCGCCCGCGCTGGCCACCAACACCACGCCCATGTGTTCCGGCGCTGTGACGAAGTGTGAGGCCCCAACCTCACCATGCCCCGGATGTGCAGACGCCATCGGTGCGGCCAAACCAACGATTCCAAACACAAGAGCGACAGTCCAAGGAGCTTTCACGTGGCACACCGATTCGAAAAAGGAGTCGTAAGTAAATCGTCTGCAGTTTACCGGCCCGGTTGCTATCGTGGAACGGCAGCTATCGTGGAACGGCGGCAATCGTGGAACGGCGGCAATCGTGGAACGGCGGCAATCGTGGAACGGCGGCAATCGTGGAACGGCGGCAATCGTGGAACGGCGGCAATCGTGGTAAACCGGGACCCACCTGATTCCCAAGCTGGGTCGCAGAGTGAAATACAGAAGGCTCGAAAAAACCCACCACGGCAAGACCGCCACACGTTGGATTCGTGGGTTCCGGCCCGTTGTCCGGCTCGGTCTGTTCGTTGCTAACGCTTTGCTACTCTCGCACCATCTTCCACCGAATCGCCGGGATGGACGACGACCTGGTCACCTTCCAAGAGCCCGGCAGTCACCTCAGCGAAGCGGCCACTATTCTTACCGATCTCGACCTTCGTCAGCCGAGCGATCGAGTCCTTCACCAAAAAGACTCGCCAAGCTCCATCGACGCGAAACAATGCACTCGTGGGAACCTGCAACACGTCGTCTGCCTCCCCAATGACGACTTCGCAATCGACGCGAAATCCATCTCCGAGCTGCCGACGCTTTTCCGGCGGATCAAGGAGGTCGATGACGACGTTCACTCGCTGCTCTTCGACGCCCAATGCGGAAAGCTTTGTAAAACCGGAAGGTTCCACAAGACGAACTTGCCCTGCCAAAGGCGCATCGCCACCCCAACGATTCAGGCGAACGGGATTGCCTGGCGCGATTTGCACGGCGTCGCGCGAAAGCACGTCGGCGATGACCTCCAAGTCCGTCGGATCGCCAACTTCCATCAACGGCGACCCCACTTCTACCACCGCGGTACTCTCTTGGTAGATCCTCAGGATTCGTCCGTCGATCGGCGCTCGAATCGACAACACCATGTCGCCGGAGTCTCGCTGAGCAGGATCGGTAATCAGCAAGGCGGCTCGCTCCAGCTCGAGTTCATATTCAGCAATATCGACGGCAAATCCCGCTGATCGCGTCTCTTCCGTACGCTGGCGGAAGTCAAGCTCTCTTTGCGAGAACTCAAGATCGGAAGCTGCATCCTGCGCGATCAACTGTCGAACGCGGCCCATCTCTTTCTCAGCGAACTGCAGGGCTGATTCCGCGCGAGCCAACTCTGATTTCGCGGCTTGCAACTTGCGTTCGGCGGCCCCCACGCGATTCTTCGCCTGAGCAACCGCACGGGGATCCAACAGCGTCGGGTCCGTTGCCTCCATCGTCGCCAAGACGGTCTTGTCTGCGACGACCTTGTCTCCCACGTCAAAGGTGACACGCCGGAGCCGACCGGTCAGAGGCGTGGACACGACATATCGCTCGCGAATTCGCGTCTTGCCATCTTCTTCGACGCCGACCTGCAACAGCCCTCGATGGACCTCCGCAACATCCACAAGGATGGGTCGTGGACGAAGCGCCAACCAGAAAACCAAACCAATCACGCTGATCACGACGATCCAGGCGAGCAGGCGAATAACCTTCGATCGAATCGGACTCTCTCCTGTTTACCCGGACTTTAGGAAGAAGCAAGTCAATCGCGACTCTTGAGCACATCGACCAGATCGAGTCGATCCAAACGATTTCGCACCAGAAGCCCGCTTGCCAGGGAGGCCACCATCGTAACGATCGCCGCACGTGCATAACTGGCCGGATGAATGACGAGCGGAATGCGATACAGTTCCGATTCAAAGCCCATCACCATCGCAGCACAGAAACCGAAACCGATGAAACAACCGAGTGGAATTGCAACAAGCGTCACCACTGCCAACTCGCCCAATAGAATCGCAGACACTTCCCCGCGTGTGAACCCGATCACTCGTAGCGTCGCCAATTCTCGACTGCGTTCGTCTAGCGAGATGCGGGCCGTATTGTACACGACGCCCACGGCGATGACCGCCGCAAAGAACACAGTAAAGGATTGCATCGTCAATTGATTCGCCGCGATCGTATCGCGAAACTGACTGAATCATAGCCTCCTTGATCGAGACCGACGCGACCTGTGGGGTCTGCTTGAGTTGCGAGTAGAGCTCCGGTCGATACAAAGGATCCACTGCCAGAAACGCTCCCGACAGGACGTCTGTTTCTTTCATCAGTCGATTCAATTGGTGACGGTCCATGTAGGCGTTCATACCGGAGTACTCTCTCGTCACTCCGGCTACTTCAAGCTTCCACACAGATGCATCTGCTTCCAGGACCTCGACCGTCATCTCGCTGCCAGGAACGACCCGGAGGAGTTCTGCGAGCTTATCTCCCAAAACAATTCCAGTTGCCGGCAAGCGAACGGGCTTGGCATTGACGTTGAGCAGGCGATAGAGCTGCCGATGTTCGTCCAAACCTAGAAGACTCGTTCGATAGTTCCGGTGGCCGTTGCGCAGGTTCACCGCCACGGAGCGAAACGGCTCCACTTGGTAGACGCCCGGCAGATTTCGCAGATCGTGTCGAATGCTCGGGGAGGAGGCCTCTCGGAAGACGACCTGGATGTCATGCCGCTGGGCGACCGAGAACTGAAACTCGATCAAATAATCGATGGCGTCCGAGAAGAAACCTCTCATCACCATGACTGCCACGGAGAAAGCGATGCCAATTGAAGAAAACGCAGCGCTAACTGGCCGTCGTCGCAGTCCTCGAATCACCATTCGAGTCGTGACCGGCAACAACTGGATTAGCCCCCATCGCTCCAGCCATGAACGACGATAGATCGGCGGGGTCACTGGCTGCATCGCTTCCGCGGGGGGCAGTTTTGCCGCAGCCCGCACGGCGCAGGGCCGAACCCAACGCCGCTGCGGTCAACGTGATCAGGATTGCTGCAAGAATGACTCGCAAATCGGGCCGATAGACGAAAGTGGGGAACCGATAGAACTCACTGTAGAGTCGCGCCAAATCCGATTCCCATCCAGAGGCCGCCGATCACTCCCGACAAGGCGCCCGCTCCTGCCACCAGAAGCGTCGAGAGCATGTAGTGCCAACCGATCTCCCCATTGGTGTATCCGAACGCTTTCAACGTGGCGATGATCGAACGATGGGTACGGATTCGACGCGAAAGCACGATGTTTAACAGGAAAGCCGCGACCGCGAGGAACACCGCGGGTGCCACGAGCCCCGTCGCACGCAGTTGCTTGATCTCGTCGGCGAGAAACCGCGCGGAAATGTGATGGTCCCGACCAATTGCCCCGATCGATCCGTAGGGCTTCAAAATCGCATCCAGACGATCGATCACCTCCTCCTCGTCGGTACCCCGCAACAGCCTCAGCGAAACGTCATTGAAGGCACCCTCCATATTGAATGCCGCCTCCATTTGCCGACGAGGCATCCAGAAGACACCAAAGCGTTTCTCATCGGGCAGGAAGTTCACCGCCACGAATCTGGATCACGTATTCGGGCGACAACGCCACGCCGACGAGTCTCAATGTTTGAAGCCGGCCGTTCAAGGTAGCCTCCACGTGATCGCCCAGTGACAGGGAGTTTGCTTGGAAAAAAGCGTCACTGACAAGTACTTCGCCGGCTCGATCTGGTTCCGGCATCCGGCCGCGTCGCAAGTGAACTCGATTGAGTCCCAGCCGATTGTCTCGCGGCAGGGAGATCAGCCTTCCCACGGCGGGCTCCTCGAGGCCGGGAACGTCCATCGTCACATCGGAGACGATGCGGCAATCCACCGCGGCCACGCCCGAGATTCCTGTCAGTCGCTCTGCGACACTGAGTGGGGCACGACGCACGGAGGCAAAGACATGTCCGAAACGATAACGGTCGTAATAGGCGTCACGCGTCTCGCGGAGAAAGCCGAGCGTGTTGATCGACATTACGAACACCGCTACCCCCGAAGCAATCACCATAGCAATGGCTAGCGACTGCGCCTTGGACTGCCGGAGTTCACGCAATAGCTTTCGATCCAGGGCTCGCATCGCTACCAATTCAGATCGTGTAGCGAAGCCCTGACCTCGTTGCGTAAGTCTTCTGCGATGCGACCGTCACGCATCGTCACCACCCGATCTGCGATCTGACCGATGGTCGCGTTATGAGTGATCACAGCCGTCGTGGTACCGAGTTCGCAATTGATCCGGCTGATCGCATCCAGCACGGTGATGCCCGTAGCAGCATCGAGCGCCCCAGTGGGCTCGTCACAAAGGAGCACATCAGGACGTTTCGCGATTGCCCGCGCAATTGCAACCCGTTGCTGTTGGCCCCCCGACAACTGAGAAGGGAAGTGATCCTTCCGATCCGCCAAATCGACGAGGTCAAGCGCTCGATTGGGCTCATTGGATCGACTGCGACGTCGGTAACCAGGCTGACGTTCTCCAAAGCAGTCAAGCTTGGAATCAAATTGTAAAACTGAAAGACAAAACCTACACGCTCGCGACGGAAGTAGGTCAGCTGCCTTTGACTTGCTCGTGTCAAATCCATTCCCCGGTAAATGACTTCGCCCGTGGTGGGAACGTCCAAGCCGCCGAGGATATTGAGCAGGGTCGATTTGCCACTTCCACTCGGGCCAAGCAAGACGGTGAACTCACCCCCAAACAATTGCAAATCCACTCCGCGCAGCGCATGCACTTCGACCTCACCCATTGGGTAGACCTTTGTGATTGCGCGGACGTCAAAAACGGGCTCGGACAGACAGTACTCCTTGGGAACGCGAAGCACCTCGCGTTAAGCTGGTTGAACGACATCAAGCTCATTGTAAACACGGCGATGAGGGCAAGCGTGGCGGGCGGCCTCCTGCGCTGCCTGCTTCATGAAGTAGGAGGGCACTGTTCCTGAGAGCACGATTCGATCGGCTTCCACGTGAACGGACACCCCACGGAGCCCCGAATGACCTGACCGCCCCAGCCCTGCATAGATAGCAGACTCGATCTGCTTGTTGGCAGCTTCCGATCCGGACGAACCCGCTGAGTTGTCGATGTTCGTCATTCCGAAACTCCAAGGACCACGAGGAACAGTCAGAGGCGCACCCCGTCATCTTTGCAGTCTCAACGCGGGCAGACAAACGCTTGCCCGCCTGAACGGGAGGTCACCACTCCGGTGAACTCGATCAGACGCAATCCGCCAGACATGCCTGCTGACGTCGGCCGCTCCGAAACGGAGGACCTTCCAGCCTAACGAATTTGCCGCTTGTCGATGTCGGCATCTGTCAATGTCGACGTCTAGCGAAGAAGGCGATGCCGATCAGCGCGGGATGGTGCGGCAGTTGCTGGGGCTGATACGGCCACAGAGGTGATGCTGTCGGCGGATTGTTGCGGTGGCCACTTCTCGCCTAAAATGCTCTTGAGATGGAAGATCAAAGTCCAATGAACGGCTCCCTGTCACCCTATTCTGACGAAAAACTATTCCATTCGATCATCGAGGCGTCTCCAGCAGGCATGCTGATCGTCGACGAGGATGGAAGGATCGTTCTCGCAAATCGGGCAGCTGGCGAACAATTTGGCTTTTCGCCTGCAGAACTTGTCGAGCTGACCATTGAAGCGCTGATTCCTGAGGCGTATCGTCATGGTCACGTGGCGCATCGTGCGCGCTATATGGCTCAGCTGAGCGATCGCCCCATGGCGGCTGGCCGCAATTTGTTCGCGCGTCGGAAAGATGGGAATGAGTTTCCCGTCGACATCAGCCTGCATCCGATCAAGGTGCAACAACGGCAAATGGTTTTGGCTAATGTTTTGGATGCGACCGACCGACGGCGTGCCGAACAGGAGCGGGAGCATCGCCAGGCGATCGAGCGGCTCGCGTTGCTCGGCCAGCTGGCGGGTGGGGTGGCTCATGAAATCCGAACGCCACTTTGCGTGATCCGTAACGATGCCTACTTCCTCAGGATGATGTCCGAAAAACTTGGCAGCGAAGGTCTGGAATGCATCGCAGAAATCAATGAAGCGGTTGCGAAGGCAGAGCGTATCGTGAGTGAACTACTCGACTTCACTCGTGACCCGCAGGCCCAGCCGGAACCCACCCGAATTGACCGCCTGATTGATTCGGCCATTCGATCCGCGGGCATCCCTGCGAGCGTCATGCTGATTCAAGACGTCCAAGACGAAAGTTCGAGCATTCGTGTAGATCCAGATCAAATCGAGCGTGTTCTCGTCAATCTCATTCGGAATGCTGCCCAGGCGATTGGCGAAAAGGGACGGATCGAAATCCGAACATCGACCGATGCTGAGACGGTGACGATCGAGGTTGCCGACAACGGAGTTGGTATCGACGCCGAGAGCCTGGAACGCGTCTTTGAACCGCTATTTACGACGAAACCGAAGGGGATTGGCCTTGGACTAGCCGTGTCACGTCAATATACCGAACGAAATGGCGGAACCTTGACCGCCCACGACACCAAGGGATCCGGTGCTTGCTTTCGTCTGACACTGCCATTAGCAGTTACGAATCCAACACAGTAGAGGCGAGCGATGCTTGGACCGAATGAAAGTGAGAAACGAATCCTGATCGTCGATGATGACGAAGGAATCCGAACATCGCTTTCACGGATCCTTCGTTCAGCGGGACACGACATACGTTTGGCAAGAGACGGCTTTGATGCAATTGATGTGGCAAAAGAGTTTCAACCAGAGCTGCTCTTGATCGACATCTGCATGCCGGGCATGGATGGCGTCGAAACCTTTCAGCGACTCCGCAAGGAATGCCCATCACTGACTGCGATTTTCATGACGGCCCACGCGAGCTCCGGGAAGAGCGAGGAGGCGGAGGAATGCGGCGCGATCCAAGTGCTGGCCAAACCTCTCGATCCATGCAGCCTGCTGAAACTCGTTGAGGCCACCTTGAGCACAGCTCCCGTCTTGATCGCCGACGACGACCCGGCCCTACTGAAATCCGTTGCCAGAGCAATCAAGGCCAATGGAATCGAGGTGGAGACGGTTTCCTCGTTGAGCCAGGCGACGCGTGCCCTGCGCAGGCGACCCAATCGCGTGGTCGTTGCCGACGTTTTCCTTGCCGACGGTTTTGGATACGAATTGCTAAACGAAACCCAAGACGACCCAGAGCGGCCTCCTTTCATCTTGATCACGGGGCGGGCCGATTGGCTGACAAGCGACGTCGCTCGCCGTTTTCGTGGTAGGGTGATCTGCCTACCCAAGCCGATCAACATCGAAGAACTCATCGAACAGGTGAATCGATAGATGAGCGATTCCCCCCGTCCGACAAGCAAAAGCTGTCCGTTCTGATCGTGGACGATGATGAAGCGATGCGTCGTAGCGTGAGACGCGTCCTGATGCTTGACGGCTACAACGTCGAGCTCGCAGGTAGCGGTCGAGAGATGCTCGGGCGTGAGGACCTGAGTCATTTTTTTGCCATTTTGCTTGATCGCAAACTTCCCGACGGCGACGCTGGCAAGATCATCGCGCAGGTTCGCCAACGAACGCCGCATTCCGCGATTTTGATCGTCACCGGTCACGCTGACATGGACAGCACATTGGCGGCAATTCGTCAGGGGGTCGATGATTACTTGATCAAGCCGGTTGAGCCGGAGACGCTGCGATCGAGACTCTCGTCGCTCGCCGAATTATTTCGCGTCCGCCAAGAACTCCGTGAAAGCGAAAGCCGGATGCGGTTCTTGGTCGAGAATCTTCCCGCTGGAGCGATTTTCGTTGATCGCGACGACCTGTTCATCAACCGGGCAGTCGAGCAACTAACGGGTTACGACGCCAAAGAAATCAGTACCGTGAATGACTGGTTTCGTGTTCTCTGTGCAGATCGATTTAGGGAATGCCTGCAGAAGTATCGATGCATGCAAGCCGCTGACTTCAAGGACGCCTGTCTTCTTCCGGTCGTTCGTAAAGATGGCGTGAGACGGGAATTGAATATCGCTGCACATCGTTACGATCATCACGAAGTCTGGCTGGTCACTGACGTGACCGAATTGCAGGACGCCGAACGTAGACTCGTCCAATCTGAGCGTCTGGCGGCGATCGGGCAGATGGTAACAGGACTCGCCCATGAGAGTCGAAACGCATTGCAGCGGGCACGTGGGTGCTTGGACCTTCTCGAACTCGATCTGGAAGGGCACCCTGATCAACTGAATTTGATCTCTCGAATTCGTCGAGCTTTGGGCGATCTCCAACGCAACTACGAAGAGGTCAGACAGTATGCCGCGCCAATCACACTGGAACGAAACAACGTCGACCTGGCAGACATCATTCAGTCAACCTACGATGACCTTTGCGCCGAATTTGAATCCAATCGCACGACCCTATCGATTCGCCGAGAAGGGTACCGTTTTGTTCGCGTCGACACCCACCGCATGGGACAGCTGTTTCGTAACATTCTGGAAAACGCAATCGCTGCTTCAAGCGAACCAACCCAAATCGAAGTGAAGCTACAAACATGCGTTGTTGATGGAGTACCAATGCTGGAATGCGTCATTTCCGATCATGGAGAAGGCATGAGTCAGGAAACGCTGACACGCGTTTTCGAGCCGTTCTACACAACCAAGCAATCCGGCACTGGTTTGGGCATGGCGATCTGCAAGCGGATCATTGACGCCCACGATGGAACCATCAAGGCTTTCAGCGTCCCCCACCAGGGAACCTCGATTCGAATTAGATTGCCTGTCTAAACGCGGGCCAAGCGCCCATCCGAAAAAGGGTCTGACCCTTTGGGGGCGAGTCGATTTCAATGCGTTTTTGTCCACGCCGGAGAGGGTCACCCCCCTTTTTTTCGATAGGAGCGAAGTGGTGGCCCCCTGCGGCACAGGTGTGCGAAAACGACGCCAAGGGAACGCACGCAGATTCTGGAAATCCGGTGCGAACCAGAGCTGACGTCCGAAAAGGCAAGATCTTGATCAAGGCTTCTGCATCGAGATCAGCGAATTCTTTTCCAGATTACGGTTGACGCACCTCCAGCCGCAAACGCGAAGCCAACCGACGCATATCCACATCACTGCGGAGATCACCACAGCGCCATAAATAGAAGTTGCCGTGACAAAAAGAAGGTTGTCTGTCACGCTGTTCCAGCCAAATTCCTGGATCGCAAAAAAGCTGCACATCAGAGCAGCCATCGCCAAAGCAGCTGCGAAGCCGACGCAGCCGGAAAGAAAGTTGCGACGATGCTCGCGCAGGAATGCGATCAATACTGCGATCACCGCAAGTGAGGAGAGTCCTCCGATGCCGGCAAAGAACAAGACTCCCTCCAGGATCTCTCCAAAGCCATCGAACATGAACACAGCACAACCAATCGCTGCAACCCCAGTCAATTCCAGGATCGCCATCGTGCCCAACGGCGGTAAGGGACTCTGATCTCCCCGTTCATGCGTCAATGTCCAGGGGCTCCACATCTGAATCAGCAAAGCGATCGTTCCAGCGACTAGAAACTGCGTGAACATGACGCCTGAAAATTGAAACCAGAAATCATCCGGAGGACCTCCGTCGAGCAGTCTCACCAATGCACAAAAGGCCAGGCAACCGGGCACCACAAGCAGAAATCCGACGGCGAAACGAATCGCCACCGAGCCGTACCAAAACATCGGCGTCACCGTGGCGAACGAGAAGCTGATGATAGGAGGAAACATGATCGTCTGGATGAATGCCATCATGACGAAGAACCCGTCACTAGGCGAAATCGCATTCTCAAGAGAGTAAATCGCCAGGGGAGCCATGCAAGCGAAGACCAAGAGGATGAGATTTAGGCCCGCCAAGCCCAATACAAAGCTGAGGGCGGGCGAAAGATCCAGATCGAGCCAGTCACTGCTCCATTGGTTGGACCAACGCCGCGGGCCGGGATTCGAATTCCGTCGTCGATTGGCTTTCTCGTAGGCACCTGATGCGAAATATTCGTTGACCGCTTTTTGATCATCAGTCGGAACAATCTCTGCCGACTTCAACTCGCTGTTCATCGGATCAGGCTCCAGTTGGAGAGCTTGCGTTTCGTCGCCGAATCGATATCGCCAAGGGATCCCTTGACCTCTTTCCCATCACCGAGGCCAGCAGTACGTTCGAAATCAGCCAACCGTTGATACCGCCGCGTCGAAGCGTTTGAGTGCGTCTCGGCGAATCTCCGGGGAACGAATCTGCCTTTCAATGGCCATTCGCGGCTTCTCAGAGATGCAACCCAAACAGTTCAACAGTGCTGACGCCAGTCCATCATCGGACGCCTTCATGGCACGCCCAAGATGTTCGCAGATCTGGGCTTCGAAAGACGAAAAATCGCGACCTTGTTGCCCGACGACGTCAAGAAGTGCATGAGGATCCGCAGAAGACTGATCAAGTAGCCTGGCGATCTTGACCCGATATCCTGAGAGCGGAATTGCCAGTGCATGAGCTGAAAGTATGGCAGCATGGACGATGGATGGATCCTTCTCCAAGAT
Source organism: Pirellulaceae bacterium (assembly GCA_963767665.1). GTDB lineage: Bacteria > Planctomycetota > Planctomycetia > Pirellulales > Pirellulaceae > Rubripirellula. The sequence goes on along the minus strand of CAVYFC010000004.1, from coordinate 767,575 downwards.
CAACTCGGTAATCCGCTGCCTGACTGCGGGCGTGACAACACGGGCTCGCCCCAACAGCTTGGCTGCAATCGGAACGAGATGCTTGTCATCGCAACGGCTCGCGCGGATCGCGGACTCAATGACCTGTCCGCTGAGCTCTTGGTGTTTGCATAGCGCATAGGCTGCTGCGAGTGCAAAAACAGGGTCGTCGCCTGCGAGCCAACGGGCAAGCTGATGGGTGTCGCTCAAGGTGCTCGGTATCCGCTCCGCATCAAACAGCAGGGAACGCCCCACTCGCTCCTGCTCAGCAAAATACCGCCTGGCACTGATCACGATCGCTTTCGAATCGGGTCGCAACCTGTCATTCCACGGAGGTTCGTCCTCTCGTCGAAATCGACCGAGCAATGCCATCGCATAACCGATCTCGGCTGCCGTGTAGTAGCCCGAGCGGGAAATCGACCAGCCGGCATAACCCGCTTGGGACCACTGATGATCGTAGAGACTCGAGTCGCTTGCCAGGACTCCGAGCCCACAGCAGATTGGCAATAAGTTCGTCGTCCGCGGATCGGTATCGAGGGGTCTCGGTGCTTCGACGAGGTGCCAATAATGCTCGGAGTATTGATAGGCGAGCTCCATGACGGTGCGAAGCGGATCACCCAGCAACTCGGTCGCGATCACGATCTGGGCCAGCTGCTCCTGCTGGGCTGGCTTGTAAACAGCCGGATAACCGAGATCCTCGCCATCCCGAGTCATCAGAGCGACCTCTCGGTCCATCGGGGGCAAGCGATCCAACAGTTCTCGAGAGGCGGACTGCAACAGTCGCGTGGGACTCGATCGATCGAGCGACAGCTGTTCCAAATCCAGCACCAGCAAGGAACTTCGAACCCTCTCGCTGCCGATCACTTCGATCGATCGCCGCATCAACAACTCGATGTCGACCCGTTGGAAGGTCGTCAATGGCGGGCGAGGTTTTCGGAACCAGAACATCCATTCCATCCGCGAGCTGGGGATCGCCAGCCCGGATTGCCGGACCTGCGAGAGCGTGGAAACCGATTCTTAGCGATCCAAGTAAGTGGTTCAAGCGGGAGGGTGAACTGGGCGGTTCGCCAAGAGATCGTTTAGAAGCAGCCAGGTGTTGGGTCAAACGCGACGCCCCAGTCTACCGCCTCCACGTCCACCCGGAATGCCCACAGCGGAGAGGCCTCGGGCACTCGTCAGCAGGGCACTGCGATCGCGACCCAGAAGGTGTACGATTTGGACTTCCCCAGTCCTCCGCCGCAACATCCGCAGACTCAACCACTGGGCGCTACTGGGTCGTCAAAACGGCAGACACTCCTCCCTTCATTGAATCAACATGAATCACGAAATATTCCGCGGCTGCATTCCAGCCTTGATGACTCCATGCGGGGCGGACCGGATTCCCAACTTCAAGGCATTGGTTAAAAAAGGCAAACAGCTAACCGAAGAAGGCATGAGCGCGGTCGTTTACTGCGGATCGATGGGTGATTGGCCGCTGCTAACCGACCGCCAACGTCAACAGGGCGTTGAGCAACTCGTTGAGGCGGGAGTCCGCGTGATTGTGGGAACGGGGGCGCAGAATTCGGAACTCGCTCGCGAACATGCCGCCCATGCTCAGAAGGTCGGTGCTCATGGATTGATGGTCATTCCAAGGCTACTATCTCGTGGTACTTCACCCACCGCTCAGCGGCATCACTTTGGTTCCATACTGTCCGCTGCACCAGAATTGCCGGCGGTGATCTACAACAGTCCTTACTATGGGTTTGAAACCAAAGCCGACTTGTTCTTTCAGCTGCGAGCGGAGTTTCCGAATCTGGTTGGGTTCAAAGAGTTTGGCGGCGCCGATGCCCTGAGCTATGCCTGTGAGCACATTACCAACACAGATGATGAGGTCGTGCTGATGGTTGGCGTCGATACGCAAGTCTATCACGGGTTCTTGCACTGCGGCGCTCAGGGCGCGATCACAGGCATTGGTAATTGCCTTCCCAGTCAGGTGCTCAAGCTCGTATCGTTGTGCCAACTTGCTGTCGCAGGCGACGTGGAGGCGCGTTGCTTTGCAAGCGAGTTGGATGAAGCACTCTTCGTTCTGTCACGCTACGACGAAGGCCCCGACCTCGTTCTCTATTACAAGTATCTACTGGTGTTGCTTGGTGATTCTGAATATCAATGGCACTTCAATGAAACGGACCGTTTGAGCTCAAGTCAACGACGGTTTGCCGAGGAACAGCTGAAACTGTTTTTGGGATGGTGGCAGAACTGGTCGGGACGAGCGCATGGCAACCGGGTTGGCGACTGACATGATTGATGAGATCCACGTCATCGACTCTCACACAGCAGGCGAACCGACGAGAGTCGTGATATCGGGCGGACCCAACTTGGGCAACGGACCACTTGCGGAGCGTTTGCAGCGTTTTCGCACCGACTTCGATTGCTTCCGCGCCGCGACGGTGACCGAACCGAGAGGTTCCGACGTGCTCGTGGGAGCGCTGCTTTGTGAACCGACCGACCCGACATGCCTGGCCGGCGTGATTTTTTTTAACAACGTGGGCTACCTGGGCATGTGCGGCCACGGTTTGATCGGCGTGGTGGAGACATTGAAGCACTGTGGACGAATTCAATCGGGACAAAGCCAATCGGGACCATGCCAGATCGAAACACCGGTTGGAATCGTCACTGCAGACATCCAGGAGGAGCGTGTCTCGATTGGGAACGTTGAGAGCTATCGCCTTGCCAAAGAAATCGAAATCGATGTCGACGGCATTGGTACTGTGATCGGAGACGTGGCCTGGGGTGGCAACTGGTTCTTCCTCGTGCGCGATCCGCTGCCAGAACTGGGGCTCGATCGACTCGCCGCACTGACGGATATGGCGTCCTCGATTCGATCGGCAGTCAATGCACAGGGCTTTCCAGAGGTGGATCACGTCGAGCTTTTTGGGGAGACGCATCACCGCGACTCGGACTCGAAGAATTTTGTGCTCTGCCCGGGTCGCCAATACGACCGATCGCCGTGCGGTACCGGAACCAGCGCCAAGCTTGCCTGCCTGGCTGCCGACGGCAAACTGAAGCCGGGCGAGCTTTGGACGCAAGAAGGCATTCTGGGCACAACCTTCGTCGGCCACTACGAGTGGGCGGATTCAAATCGGCAAAAGATCCGCCCTGTGATCACTGGACAAGCTCACATCACCGCTGAGGGACGACTGCTGCTAAAGCGTAACGATCCGTTTCGCTGGGGCATTCCCGGTCCGCGGTCTTGATGCTTGGGATCCGTTGAGACTTCATCATTCACCAGGTTGTAACCTTGTCCAAGCGAATTGTGATCCTCGGAGGTGGTGTCATCGGTCTTGCATCGGCGTGGCACTGTGTCAACCGCGGCCATCATGTGACGATCGTCGACCGCCGCAACCGCATCCGCGATGGTTGCTCCTTCGGTAACGCCGGGATGGTGGTGCCCAGTCACTTCATTCCGCTGGCTTCCCCTGGGATGATTCGGCTGGGTTTGAAATGGATGTGGAACCCGGAATCTCCGTTCTACATTCGGCCCAGAATCTCTTGGGATCTTTTGCGATGGCTTTGGGAGTTCAAGAGATCCTGCACCCCTCAGCACGTCAATCGAGCGGCCCCATTGCTACGCGACTTGAGCCTCGCCAGCCGCCGCGGTTTCATTGATCTTGAGACACAGCTTCCCGATGGAACTGGCTTGATCCGCAATGGCTTGATGATGCTCTGCAAAAGCGACACAGCCTTCCGCGAAGAGATCGAGGTGGCCGAACGAGCCGAGCAACTTGGCGTCGAAGCTCGCGTTCTGAATTCGACCGAGGCAGCCAATCTCGAGCCAGCGATTGAGATGGATATCCGAGGTGCGGTTCATTTTCCACTCGACTGCCATCTTTCGCCGAACCGATTGATGGCGTCCCTCGAATCGGCTCTGGAAGCTCGCGATTGCCGCTTTCTCTGGGACACGGAATGCATGAGCTTGGAAACCGGGCGAAAACAGATTCACGCCATGAGGACGAGTCGCGGCGAGGTCGAGGGTGAAGAGTACATGATTTGTGGGGGGGCCTGGTCGAGCCAGGTTGCGCGGCATCTAGGGATCAGGCTTCCCCTGCAAGCGGGCAAAGGATACAGCCTGACGCTCGATCATCCCCGTCAATTACCGAGTATCTGTTCGATTCTGACCGAGGCAAGGATTGCCGTGACCCCGATGGGCACTTCGCTTCGGTTTGGCGGCACCATGGAAATCGCTGGCACGGATGAATCGATCAGCCACTCGCGTGTGCGAGGGATCGTTCGCTCGATCCCCGAGTATTTCCCCCGTTTTCGTTGTGAAGACTTTGAGGACTGCCGGCCCTGGGTTGGGCTGCGGCCCTGCTCACCAGACGGTTTGCCATATTTAGGGCGGACGTCGAAATGGTCCAACCTATTGATTGGAACCGGCCACGGCATGATGGGAATCAGCCTATCGATGATCAGCGGACGTATCATGGCCAATACGGTCGACGGCGTCCCCAACGAACTAGACGGACTAGAACAACTCTCGCCGGATCGCTATGACCGATGAGGCTCGCACTCGCCGTGGCTGCCCAGGCGAGGTTATCATGCTGTTTTTCAACCACTCAGCCGGAATGGATTGGCCATGCCTCGTATCGAGTTCACTTCCCAACTCGCGCAACACGTGGAATGCCCACCGGGACAAAACGTCGAAGCGGAAACTTTGAACGAAGTCTTGGAGATGATGTTTGTCGAGCATCCTCGACTGCGAGGGTACGTGCTGGATGATCAAGGGGTCGTCCGCCAACACATCGCTATCTTCATCGACGGTGAGATGTTGCGACAGCGCGACGTGCTTGATGTTCCGTTGAACAGCCGCAGCGAAGTCTTCGTCATGCAAGCCCTTTCGGGCGGTTAGTTCCTGATGCGTCGACCCCCGTGTTAGCGACATCCTCACGATCGCAATCTCACGCGGAGGCGTCTGGCAGACCCGCGACGGAGGCAATGGGTTCTTCTACGGGAGGCTTGTGGATCAGCGAAGATGGTGGCGATCATTGGCACACCATCTCCAATCACCTGCCGCCCATCTATGTAGCGCGATTTAGTCGACGCCAAGAGGAATGATCACCGAAGTCGTGCGATCACACCTTTTCCAACTCGTTTAGCAAAGTTCAAGGTCCACAGCCCAAGAAAACCCCTACGCATCTCGCTAATCGGAAAGTAGGATCTTTTGAGAGCATTTTCATGTACCAACTTGCGACGTCGTCTGCGAAAATGCTCTCAACAGAATACAGATCATTCGGTCCGGGCTGGTTCTCCAGCAGACGGTTCGCCAGGAGACGGTTCTCGCATGGGCCGTGCTCCAACGAACAAGGGACCATCAGCAGCATGCGGAGCCTCTCAAGAGATTCATGACGGCCTCCAGGTCCACCCTTCGAGTTGGCTCAAGACTGGGCAAGTATCGAATTGAACGCCGCATCGGTAGTGGCGGTTTCGCTACTGTCTACGCAGCCACCGACACGCTGCTGGGAATCAAGGTCGCCCTCAAGGTTCCCTTGCCTTCGTTCGTCTCAACAGAACTCCTCGATGAGTTTCGACGCGAAGTACGATTGACGATGAAGCTGGATCATCCGAACATTCTTCCGATTCGAGACGCCACATTCATTGATGACTACTTTGTGATCGTCTCGCCACTGGCGGAGAAGACACTTTACGATCGGCTGAAAAAGCGGATCGCATTTGAGACCGCCTTCTCCATCATCGAACAACTGCTCGAAGGTGTCTCGCACGCCCACGACCGTGGCGTCATCCACTGCGACATCAAGCCCGAGAATATCCTGATGTTCAATGGCAATCATATTCGGCTGGCCGACTTTGGTATCGCCAAGGCTGCCCAAGCGACGATCAGCGGCTCGGGGACGGGGACAGTTGGTTACATGGCGCCCGAGCAAGCGATGGGCAAGCCTTCAGCAAAATCCGATGTGTTTTCGATCGGTTTGCTGTCATATCGAATCCTTTCTGGAAAGTGGCCAGAGTATCCCTTTCGCTGGCCTTACCCCGCTGCAGCCCAGTTGCGTCGTCGCGCTCATCCCGATTTAATCGCCATAATCCGCAAGTCGCTCTCCATCGCACCCCAGCACAGATTTCGTGATGCGACTCAGATGCTTCAACATTGGAAGAAATCCCATTTGAAAGCAATTAGGTTTGCCAGGCGGCATCGTGCGGAAAGCTAGAATGGATTGTTCAATGGTTCCGGGGGGATCCCAGCACGGGTGTTTGAAATGTTAACGTTCACGTCGCAAGCGAAGCGCGAGCTCTACATCGAGAGTGACATGGAGTCACCTCAGTTGCTGTCGTTGGGCGGCGGAAACGTTGCCGCTCTTTGCCGCCGATGCCCGGACAAGATCGAGCCCAACGACGATAGCGCTGCCGTGGTGGAAACGTCGTCGGGCGCCATCGTGTTGGTAGTCGCCGACGGGGTGGGTGGATGCCCGCTCGGTCACAAAGCCTCAGCGATCGCCGTCCATTCGGTTTCCGAGAGTGTCCTGTCGGCGGCGCCGACCGGCGACTTGCGGCCTGCGATTTTGGACGGAATAGAACATGCCAACCGGGAGATTCTGGATTTAGGGGTCGGGGCGGCGACGACTTTGGCTGTCGTAGAAATCCAGGACTCGAAAGCTCGAGCGTATCAGGTTGGGGACTCGATGACGCTCTTCGTCGGTCAGCGCGGTGCACTGAAGTGGAAATCGACCCCACATTCTCCTGTGGGATACGCAGTCGAATCAGGGATGCTGGACGAAGTTGACGCCATGCATCACGACGAGCGTCATATCGTCTCGAATCTGGTTGGCACGCGCAACATGCACATCGAGATCGGTCCCAGTCGCCCTCTTGCGGCTCGCGACTCAGTAATCGTCGGCAGTGACGGTTTGTTCGATAATCTACATCTCGATGAAGTCATCAAGCATGGCAAGAGCGGTAAGGTGATCGAGCGTGTGAGAAAGCTTGCGGACGCAGCGACATCAAGGATGTCCGTTCAGCAATCGAATGTTCCCGGCAAGCCCGACGATTTGACCATTCTGCTCTTCGCGCGTTGAGCCGCAAACGGATCAGCTGAGCGCGGCCACAACAACCTGTCGCGACTTTCTCAGGCCTTCCGATGCCACTTCGACTGGGTCGCGTTCCCAGTAGCTGGGATTGAAAAGTTCCAGTGAAAAGGTTCCTTGGAAGCCATTGTCGATAAGCTGACGAATGATCTTGGGCAGTGGACAGACGCCATCTCCGGGAAATACGCGATCCTTATCGGCGATCGTTTCCCGAGGAGGATCGGCAGGGTAGTCATTGATATGGAAGCAGTGCATTCGCGACGCTTCAATCATTCTCAAGGATTCAAAGTCGTTGCCCCCTTTGTAAATGTGATAGAAGTCGGGCAGCACGCAAGCATCCGGATGAGCGGCGCCCGTCGCCACATAGGCGAGTTCGCTTAACTTGCTAAGCGTCGGCGAAAAACCCCAGAGCTCAAGTTGCGGCACGACGCCCAGCTCCGCACCGACGACCAACAAGTCCCGATATCGCTGAGCAATCACATCAAGTGGGGGTGGCACGCTGTCAGCTCGATGTGCGCCAACCGGCGGAGCCGCCACGCGAGACCCTCCGATTGCCTTCACCAAAGACATTTCCTGGCGGGCGGCCTCCAGTCCGGCAGCCCTCTCGGCGTCATCGTCGACGATCCAATTCGCGAAACCGATGGCACTCTCAACGGTCAGTCCTGCATCCTGAATACGCTTTGCCAAGTCCTCGAGGGATCCTCCTTGTTCGGAGTACACCTGTAGATCTCGAATCCACGGTTCGATGCCGTCGTAACCAGCCTTGGCAGCAACATCAACCTGTTGATCGATGGGGAGTTTCTGGCCTCGAATCGTGCTCATATTCAAGGCGAATCGAACAGGCAAACGATCGCCTGTTGTTTCGGCTGCTTGCGTTTGAGAACCCGGAAGCGAGGCGGCGGCGGTCATGGCAGTGGCTGCAAGAAGTAGGTCACGACGTTGAATCATTGAACGCTGAATCTTTCCACATGAAGAACTGAGGAAGCAACAGCCCACATGATAACGAAAGCGGCCGCGAATCGTCGGCACCTCAGGCTGACAAGTTCTGGATGTCGTCGATCCTGTCTCGAACCATGACGACCCACGAGGTGGAGCTTGGTCCTGCCGAGCTGGGTCTCGTCGGATCAGACACGACTTCCCCCCTTCTTTCTTCCGGTCGCGACCAAGAATCCTTGATCTGGCGATGCCGCAGATGGCGGCTACGGCCGCTGGGCTAGATGAAGCGTCTGCTCGGCTGCTGCTCCAAACACCCGCCGAAACTCGGCCAAGGCAAGCTCACGAAGTCGGCCGTCGAGAACGCCGATCGCCATTTGATAGGTCACAAAGGACTCCGATTGCTTCCCTTGGAGGTACTGCTTCCTAGCGTAACGGACCAGCGATTTTCCTTCCTCCACCGGATCAGCCTTGCCTGTTTGAGCCAACTGGCCTCGACGGACGAACTCCTTCGGAGAGGAGCCGAGAATCTGGCGATCCATTTCGTTCAGGTCGATGATTGTGGCTGAAACCGCCGCCTGTGCATTGGACTGGCTCCAACCAAAGGACCGCGACAGCGGTCTGCGCTGGGAGCTCATCGCCGACCGACTCACGCCACCTAAAGAAGTTGTTCCGCGGTCTGGCACAAGCACCGACCCCGAATACGAAAACGTTTGGAAGGATGGGAGCTGGACCACCGATGGCACCTGCCCAGCCACTTCATGGAGACCCGTGAGAGCCACCAAGAGCATCAAAACGACTAGCGAGCTGCAAGACCTCATGGCTACTCTCCCGGCTTCTTGATCTTGTCACCAAACTCACGATTGAATTTGCGGACTTTGTTTCGCACGACCGCTTGGCAGTAGCCGTAGTTCGGGTTGCGCCGGAAGAAATCTTGGTGGTACTCCTCAGCCGGATAAAAAGTGGTAGCGGCTTCCAAGGTTGTTACGATCGGTGAGTCGAATTCCCCCGACTCGTTCAACTTCTTGATGTACTTTTCCGCCGCCGCTTTCTGCTCATCATCGTGAAAGAAAATTGCACTGCGATACTGCGGCCCCTCGTCAGCGCCTTGCTTATTCAATGTGGTGGGGTCGTGGGTCTTGAAGAAGACTTGGAGAAGCTCATCGTAAGACGTCTTGCTCGGGTCGTACACGATCTGGACGGCTTCTGCGTGGCCGGTTTTCTTTCCGCAAACCTGTTCGTAGGTCGGATTCGGAACTGAGCCACCGATATACCCCGAAACGACGTCCTTGACGCCTGTCATTCGTTCGTAGACCGCTTCGGTGCACCAGAAGCAACCTCCCGCAAGGGTCGCGACCGCTTCTTTGGCGTTCCCACCATTCGTTGGATTCGCGTCCGACACGATTTCTTCTCCTGGATTCGCGGCAACAGCACTGGTAGCAAGCATCATCGCCACCACGCTTGATCGTATCAATTTGGACAGGTCCATCGAAACTGCAGGGAGGTCGGAGGCGTGCATGGGAATCAATCAATCCTGGCGACGGGTTAAATGGTTCAAAATCTTTATTGGCAGGAAGAAGCGAAAATCGCTCGCCGCAAAGCCAAGTCTGAGACGTTTGACCGTTCGCTCCGGAGCCTGTCAGGTTGCAGAAGGCTTTTTTTAGGAGAAACCCGAAAGCTTGACCATCTTAGCCTGGCCTTCCGTTTTGACGCGGCAGGCTGACACGAACGTCTTTCAGACCATTCTACGCGACAATCAATCGCGGCGTTAAGATCATCGCAGTCAAAGCCCCCCGAATCGGGATGCCTTCCCATTTTTAACAGGAACGAAAATTCTCGCATGAAGCCCTTTTTCGACCTGCTCCACACGGTCAACCCGGATGAAATCGACGCCCAAGGGCACGTTCACAATCTGCGATATCTGCAGTGGACGCTTTGGGCAGCTGGCGAGCATAGCAAGGCAGCCGGGTGGGACGCGGCAACCGCGCTTCAGGATGGATTCGGCTGGGTGGTGCGCAGCCATGAGGTGACCTACCGAGCCGCAGCGATGGCTGGTGATGAAATCCTGATCCGAACCTGGGTCAGCGACATTGCCAGATTTGCCTCGCGTCGAAAGTATGCGATCTGTCGACCGCTGGACCAGGCAATTCTCGCGCGTGTCGAGACCCGCTGGGTTTACGTCGACCTCTCCCACCATCGTGTGGTCGCCATCCCAGAGTCCATTCTTTCGCAACTCGCGGTTTGCGATCCCGCCCCTTGCCTTCCTTGGGAGAGCCCACATGTCCAGTGAGCCGGGTCAACCATCTGGATCATCCAAGACCATCGCCTTGATCGTCTTTCTTCGGCTCGTAGGAGGGGTCAGCCTGCTGGCGTTTGCGGCTGCCGTCATGCCCCAAAAGTGGATCGTTGAAATTGCCGAAGCACTTGGCTTCGATCCTTTTCCGCATTCACCATTGACGTTCTATCTCGCACGAAACCTGTCGCTCCTCTACGGATTCGTGGGTGCTGCGTTGCTTGTGGTTTCGGTTGATCTGCCGCGGTACTTTCCGCTCGTTCGATACGCAGCCCTCGGAACGATCCTGTTCAGCGTGCTTCAATTGATCGTCGATACGCAATCCGGACTGCCCACTTGGTGGACCTGGGGCGAATCACTCTCCACTTTGGCTGGAGGCTTGCTGCTTTACTGGATTCAGAAACGGGCAGCGATCAGTCCTTGAGGAGCTGGTGAAGCACGTCCGTTGAGGCACGTGTCTCGGCATCATTTCGCAGCGGTGGAATTCGCTCTAAGAAATCGTCTGGCAAGGCACGCTGTCGAAGAAAACGTTTTGTCGCTTTCGCGTCGCCATCGCGGAAGCTCTCTGCGCGCTGATACGAGGGGTGACCAAGGATCGTGTCGGCAACCTGATTCACGATTACGAACCAGCCTCGCATTTCGGTTTCAGTGGAATCGATGTGCGAAGTCCGCCCATGCTGACACTCGAAGGCCGCCAGCAAATCTCGCTGCCACGATCGGCCGATACCAAACTGAGTGCCTGATGCGAGTTCGTGTTCAATCGCTTCGATGATGTGACAAAAGATGGCGTCGACAGTCGCCTCAAAAATTGCCGCAGCAGTCGGTGGCGGCTGATTTTCTAGAAAGAGGGCAGACGTCACCTGTTCAAGCAACCAGATCCGCTGTTCGGCATCCCATTGATCGAACCAGTTGACTCCATAGCGTCGCCCCGTCGTCACGTGATCCCATTCGTCAATCAAGCCGAGCAACATCTCATCGACGGCACGGCGAACCAATTCTCTCTCTTGACCTCGTAGTACCCTGAGGCCATCGACAGTCGCCCACATCACTTCCTCGACGGCTCTGACTTGGTGAAAGCGGCCGCGGCGAGCATCGCAATGGCTGGAATCGCCGGTGCGCGCATCGCGCATGTTGCTCCAATAAACGGCGTGAACCAGCGTCAGCGTCAACACCAACGTGGGGATGGGCCACCACACGGACGATCGCCGATGCCTCCCCAAACGGCTCAGCCCAATCAACGCGGAGAGATACAAAAGTGAGTAGTACGCTCCGATGCCCAACACCTTCCAGATCGAGCGTCCTTCGATCGCGTGGGGAAAAGGTGTCCAGAGCTTGTAGGCACGCGCCATGCACGACAATAAAAACAGGCCACGATCTCGAAGGATGGTTGCTTTAGCTGCTCGATACGTCAACTGATCATCGTCGTGCTCTGTCAATGTCGCGGACAACTCGGGCTGCATGCGGACTTCGCTTTCCCAGTTTCGAAACCAGAATTCCTCGCTCGTGGAGTCCCCTTCATAGCGATGGGCGTAGGCAACCAAAAATGGGTTCGCATCCCACCGGCCAATCAGACTCTCCTCGCGAAAATGCCGATAGATCAACGGATTGTTGCCCAGAAGCAACGTGTAACCACCATGACTGGTCGCCCAAATCGGATGCCCCAGCATGCTCGCATTTCGATAGGTCCAGATCGCGATGGCGACCACCACCACCATCCCGGTGATAGCCGCCGCCAGAATTCGCCGTCCGCGACGCACACCATCCGGCGCGTTCGAAAAGGCAAGGCAAACGATCAGCATGACTCCCCAGACCACGAACGTGGGGCGACAGAGGTAAGCCAACGCGAGCCATCCCCCCAGTACACCTGCCGAAACCAGCGTGAAACGCTTGGAAAGGTGACACACCCACCACCAGATCACCAGGCTGGCAATCGCGGTCGCCAACGTCTCGGTCATCACCAATGTCGACTGTTGAATCAGGACCGGATCGACGATTACGAGTGAGGCTGCAAGAATGCCCGGCAATCGACCTCGCTCAGACCCTAGCCATTCGACGCAGCTGAGGTACGTGAAGCCGGCGGTGAGACCACCGAGAATGGCATGCAGAACTGCGACTCCGATCAGATTGAGACTTCCATTCCCGGCGATCCAAGAAAGCAGATAAGGATAGAGGGGCGGACGAAAAGCGGTTGCCACGACATCGCCCGATGGTGTCGTCAATCCATAAACTCCACGCTGACCCAAGGTTTCCGCAATCGCCCGGTAGGCGTCAGGGTCAGTCGCGAAGTGATCCAGATTGGCGAAGCCCACTGCACCGCGAAAGAAAATGGCCAAACCGATGATCCAGACGACCGGTGAGCCATTGAAAGGCTTCATGCGACTGAGGAACGCCGTGGCGGAGCGGGTCAAAACGGCAGCAGGAACGGGGAAACGCGGAGTCAAAGTCACCCTGTGGCGTTGCGAGTAGAACTGGAATCAAGGATCGGGCTTGCGAGTCAAATGATAGATGATAATGTGCGAAGTGACTGGACGAGTCGAGCGGCGATACAAATCGTCCGTTGGCGGTTTCTGTTCGCCCTGTTGGGTTTGATCATTCTTGGAATCAGCTTTCCGATTTCGCAACGATTGGAATTCGATCGCAGGATTGAATCGCTTTTCGCGACGGATGATCCCGACCTGCTGGCCTACGCGGAGCTCAAGGAGGCATTCGGCGGCAACGCGGTGGTATTGCTTGTCTACCAAGACCACGATCTGACGAGTCAGTCAGGCATTGGTCGAAATCGCGACATCACGACGGAGATCAAGGGCCTCGAGGGAGTTACCGACGTCCTGTCGACATCTCGTCTGAATGACGCGATCCAACGTTTTCGCCCCGGGCTTTCTCTCTCGTTGACCCCCGTTAACTCGGCAGACAGCTCCACGACGCCCAATCTGTTTCGGCCGGACGATCCGGTTGCGAAAGGATTCGACGAAATCTTCGCGGGCTATACCCATTCGCGTGACCACAATCGGGCGGCAGTGGTAGCGTTGCTGGCGCCCGATCACCCAGCCGAAACGATCGAACGACTCAAGCTAATTGCGGCCGACCTGCCATCCAGATTTGCCTCGACGCTAACCTCCGACGCTGTGATCGGAAACGCTGTGATTGTGGGCGAACCGGTCTTGGTCCACGATGGTCTGGCACTGATCGAACGAGATGGTGCCCGACTTGCCACGGTGACCATCGCGTTGCTTTCGATCGTCGTGGTGATCTCGCTCGCTGATTTTCGCTTCGTGATCCTAACTGCCCTGACGATCGTTTGGAGTGTGATCGTGACGCGAGCCGTGATGGTTGCGATCGACGTACAACTGTCGCTCGTCTCCTCGGTTCTTACCGCGATCGTGACCGTCGTTGCGGTGACTGCCGTGCTTCACCTGGGCATTCGCTTTCGTTCCGCCAGGTGGCGAGGTAAACCGCAAGAGCGGGCAACGATCGATTCACTACAGCGGCTCTTGAAGCCGATCTTCTGGACATGCGCCACGGATGCAGCCGGTTTTCTTGCGCTCTATGTTTCTCGGATCGCGCCGATTCGACAGTTTGGACTGATGATCGCCGTTGCAGCCGCAGCTGTCTTCATTGCAATCGTTCTCTTTTCCGGTACCGCGATGATGTTGCCTGGTATCGGAAGCGGTCTGGCGAGTGCATCACGGCAACACCGTTTCACGCGTGGAATTCGACGTCTTTGCCTGGCAGTTGCAAGCCGGTCCATCGCCAATCCGAACTGGTCATTGGTGGCTGCGGTCGTGGCGGGTGGTTTGGCATGCCTGGGGTTGGGTCGTATCGAAACCGACACGAGCTTCCTGAACAATTTCCGCAGCCGCAGCCCGATCGCCCTGGCTTATCGCGAGGTGGAAACCAATTTTGGCGGGGCAGGCGTTTGGGACATCGTGCTGGACGCCCCACAAGAGTTGACTCCCGTGTTTTTGGATCAAGTTCGCGTCCTGGAGGATCGCCTCCGCGAGATCGACATCGACGGCGCCGGGCTGACAAAGGTCCTCAGTCTCGCGGATGCGGAAGCCGTCGTGGCGAGATCACGGTTTGCATCACTGTTGCCCCCTTCCTCTCGACTATCGGCGATGTACGCAGCGCTGCCCGGATTCTTCGACGCCCTGTTGAGCAGTCCTCGTGGCGAATTCCGCAAGCTACGGATTATGTTGCGGAGCCGCGAACAATTGGAATCCGATCAGAAAGACCGATTGATTGCGGAGGTCGAACGGATTGTTCGCGAGCATACATCGGACGAACGTTGGGTCGACGCCGTCGGAGCAACTCGTCAGGGACGCGTGACGGGCTACCATGTGCTGATGGCGAGACTGGTTGGGCAATTGGTTGGCGACCAGTGGCGTTGCTTCGCAGCTTCGTCATTGCTCGTTTTGATTTTGCTTGCCCTCGCAACCCGGTCCATTCGCCTCGCGGTCGCGGCCTTGATTCCAAATCTGTTGCCAATCTTCGTCGTGCTGGCCGTCTTGGGCCTGCTGGGCGGTCGTATCAACATGGGAGCGGCAATGATTGCCGCGGTGTCGATCGGAATCTCAATCGACGGCTCGGTTCACCTGCTGCTGGGATACCTCAGAAATCGAGATCACGGTCATTCCGTGAATCGCGCGACGGCGATGGCCGCGGGAAGTATCGGCGTGCCGGTACTGTTAGCCACCACCGCGTTGATTCTTGGATTCGGAGTGTTGGCGACGAGCGAGTTCGTACCGACGGCCACATTTGGACTACTCGTCGCTGTCACACTCGCGCTAGGCACACTGGTCAACCTGACCCTGCTGCCCGCTTTTGTCATCCTGGTCGAAAGCCGCTCCGGGTCAGTCGCCGACGACCGCCCAATCATGTGATTGAATGTGGTCGCACTTGGTGCATTTGATGGGCATCCCCAGTGACGTGGGTGGGATTCGAATTCGCCGCCCACAGCCTTCGCAAATGACCCGAAACGTTTGTGGTTGAGAGAGCAGTTCAGCGAATTTGGATGGCGAAATGCCAGGAAAACTGATATCTTCGGCGGTCAAACTTGTCAGCAACGACTCCGATAGCTGAGTGACTTCGGCGATTCGATCCGCCAGTCGACGAACGCTGTCCTCGAATGCATTTCGTGCCAGACGACCATTTCCAAAATGTCGATCTCGGTTGTCGTAGAGGTACTGAAAACCGACCAGCACGCGATGTCGGGCAGCGCCCGGCAACTGGTACTGGTTCTGCTCGCAAAGACTTTGAAAGATCATGGCGAGCTCGCTCGGCGGGTAATCTTCGAACTCGATCCGGGTGTTGATTCTTGAGGAAAGCCCGGGGTTGGAGCGAATCAACTGGTCCATCTCGTTGCAGTAGCCAGCGAGGATCACAGCCATCGATCCACGATCATCTTCCATGCGTTTGAGTAGCGTTTGGATTGCTTCGCGACCATAGGCATCGTCGCCCGATGCATCGATCAAGCTGTAGGCTTCGTCAATGAAGAGCACACCACCGATCGCAGAATCGCATAGCTTGTTGGTTTTCGGCGCAGTTTGGCCAGCATACTCCGCCACCAACCCACTTCGATCCGTTTCGACGACGTGGCCACTGCTAAGCGTACCCAATGCACCAAGAATCTGCCCAATGATTCGGGCAACGGTGGTTTTTCCAGTTCCCGGGTTGCCTACGAACGACATGTGGAGACTGATTGGCATCGTGCTCAAGCCCGCCTTTCGACGCTGCTCTTGGAGCCGAAGAAAGTTGGTGTAGCTCTTCACTCGTTCCTTGACGATGTCGAGTCCAATCAAACTCTCCAGTTCCTTGAGTGCCGACTTCAGTCGTTGTTCTCGATCGGCTTCACTGATTGGCTCCACGGACTGATCCGCGGTCGCCCCCTGCTGCTGGTACTTCCGTGCCTGGGCTGACGATCCTGAGACGCCCGGAGACAATTGTGCCAAAGTCGCCTGTGGATCGGCGGGGTGCAGGGCCATGTCGATGTTACGTTGCAGCGTATGCAGTGCAACCGCCTCTTCCGGCATCGTTTGGCCATCACATTTAGCGACAAGATTCGCCAATCTCATGACGATCGTTTCCACTTGCGACTTGCTATCAGCCAGCGGCGTATAGCGGACGAACGGCGCAACGAGCGACTCCCAGCTGAGCATGTCAGCCTGCTGGAACAATCCAGTCGCCGCCTCACGCAAGTCCGCGCCATGCAACTGCTGCCCCCAGAGATGCTCAATCATCGCCGCTGCGACTCGTTTCTCTTGGGCCGTCCAGCGATCATCGGCCCGCACAATGGTCACGTAAACCTTGATCAAGAGACCTCGATGCAGGTCGTCCATCAGCTGAACAAAGTCGTCGGCCCGACCCTCCAACAACGTCGGATATCTGCGAACCATCCAGGTCCCGCATTGACGGTAGAGCTTGCCACAATCCCGCAGGACGCGGCGCAACATGCCGATCAAGCGAGCATCGTCCGGGTCGTTCATGCAGTCGAGGAACAAGAGAGCGGGGCCGTGATTGAACTGTCGCCAGTTTAACGGCTCACGATCCGCGCGGGCGAGGCGCCTACAAATCTCACCTGAACGTCAAGAATCCACAACATCGGTGGGGTGCAAGCCGCCAGGGCGCCGTCTCGCCAAAGTCATGAACAAGCGAAGATCTGTGAAATTTCACCGAGATTCATGGAGCCAATCCGCGAAGTTTTCCGCGGGGTGGCCGCCAATCGACTTCCGCCGACGTGCATGAAAGTGGATACATGAGAACCCACCGAACCGATTCCTATCCTGAACGACGGCCCGGCGATGGACGCCCTTGGGTCATCGGTGCGTTTTCAACGGCACGCTTCAATGGCACGCTTCAATGGCTCGCTTCAATGGCTCGCTTCAATGGCTCGCTTCAATGGCACTGGGCACCGAAAGGCTCTTGCATGGTGGTCGCGGCGTGCATACCAAGTCGCTGCAGCGCGCTTCTTTTGCGAATCCGCTCCATCTGCTCCAAGACGCCGTACTCGCCATACCTGATCATCGCAACGGCACAGGACTCGGCGCCAAAAGCCTCGAGTAGCTTCGAACGCTCCGTTTCGACGGTGCGCTGCGATACCTCGATACGCGCGGCAATCAGCTTGTTGGGCAATCCTGTGGCTGCCAGTTCCAACACCGCTCGCTGACGCTCGGTCAGGCCATCGACGATTTTTCGAAAACCGACAAGCCTGCCGTGAAGCTTTCGAAGCTCCTGGTCTTGGAGATTCGCAAACTTCAAGTACTGCGACATCAACTCGGGAATCCATGGCCGATGCAGGAGGGCGATCGCTCCAAGCCCAAGGCTCTCAATCACTTCCTCGCTATACCGGTCTGTCATTGTCAGAATGACGGAGGGTGGAACCTCGCTCTGCAACAAGTCTCGCTGCAACGAGATCGCCCCTCCGGCGTCTGCCTCGACATCAAGAATGAGGGCCATGATTCGGTTCAAGGGCACCTCTTCACGTAGCTCATTGGTCGACGAAAACAAACGAATCCGAAATCCCAGCCCGTCCGCGACGCTGCGGTACATCGGGAGGGAATCATGGTCGCGGTCGAAGACGCACACCAAGGGTACGGACGGCTCGCAGGTTAGAATCGACATCTCGTGCCTGTCAAAATCAGGAGGAGTGAAAGGCGAAGTTGCCTCACTCAGTTACACGAGAATCACGGCGGATCTCCGCAGAAAAATCTACGGGGTACCGCAAAAGATGCCTGGATCGTGCTCCGCAACCGCGACTTCGCGGACCGAAATGCGACTTTTCTCAGCATCGAAAGCAGAAACTCAGAGTCACTCCGCGGCGTGAATTTTGAGCTCAATTATGGGCGAATACCGGTCTCGGAAAGACTGTTCGAAGTCGGGGGGGGGCGTCAACTATCGCACGCCCTGCATCATGCGTTTGAGAACCGGGGTCATGACAGCGATCAACACACCCGCCGCAATGGGAAAGACCACCAGCATCAAGTAGAAACCGGGCAGCCCTGGAATCAAGAACGAGAGTTCGGCTTCGCCCCCCGGCGTCTCAGGGACGAACTTTTCCGAGAATCGGGCCACGAGTCCCGCCAAGCAGATTGGAAAGAGCGAATGTAAAGAACCAAAGTCCCATCATCAGGCTCTGCAGTCGGGCTGGCGCCAACTTCGTCACCATCGACAAGTCCAACCGGGCTGAGGCAAAGCTCACCCCAGGTGTAGATCATGTAGGTGATCAGCAACCAATGAGCCCCTGCCAGCCCATCGCGGGCATCGATGGCACCAAAAACCATGGCCACGAAGCCAAGCCCCAGCAGCCACAGTCCGATTGCAAACTTCATCGGCGTCGACGGGTCCTTCTTCTTTCGCTCCAAATAGAGCCAGAGCCAACTGAAGACCGGCCCGAAAAGCAGAATCGTCAGCGGATTGACCGACTGGAAGAACGAGGCGGGGATGCCCCCTTTGATCAACCCCCACAGCGTCAAATCGGTCTGCTCCTTGGCAAACACGTTCAGCGACGAGCCGGCCTGCTCGAACGCTGTCCAGAAGAAGATGTTCCCGATGAAGGCCAGAATCAGAATCACCGCCAACGGCCCGCGATCCTCGGACGGTTGGCCGAACAGGAACGCGATTGCGCCAAACAAGACCACGCCGATGATCAAGTGCGTCATCCCGGTCAGCCCCACAGCATCCCGGTGAACGAACCCCACTGTTGGGTGACCCATGCCAAGCCACGCCGCCGCAAAGATCAGCAGCGGCAAGACGGGAATCCCGACCAACACCAACAAGCGCGATCGTGACCAGTTTCTTGTCGCCGCAGGACAACGGTCCCGAGGGAGCGTCACCGATGGTTCCCAGGTACTTGCCGCGCGAGAGTCTGATAAAAGAACAGACCGATCAACATCCCGATCGCGGCGCTACCAAAGCCCCAGTGCCAACCGATTTTTTCTCCCAGGTATCCGGCGACCAGCGGCGCAAAGAAAGCTCCCAGATTGATGCCCATGTAGAAGAGGGTGAACCCGGAATCGCGGCGCGGGTCGTTCTTGCCATAAAGCTGGCCCACCATCACGCTGACGCAGGGCTTGAAAAAGCCTGTGCCGATGATGATCAAGGTGCAGCCGATCAAGAAGCACATCAGCGCCCCGTAACCGTGCGTTTCGCTGACACGGTTCCCAGCGCGTAGGGAAACAGGGCCATCATCGCCAACACGATGTGCCCCAGCGCAATGATCCAACCGCCGAAGATCATCGAGCGGTGAGTGCCCAGGAATCGGTCGGCGACCATGCCTCCGAAGATTGAGGTCAGGTAGACCATGAACGTGTAGACACCATACAGCGTGTAGGCTTGGTCCTTCTGCCAACCGAATCCTGGATTGAGGTTTTCGACACCCTCGCCTTGCGTCATCGCGTACTCGACCAACTCGCCTACCGTCGTTGCCTCCGATAAGGCCCCGCCTGCGTCGGAGAACGGCACGTTGAACCTCTCGGTGAGCGCCGAGGCGAATGCGGTGGCAGCATCCTTGTCAAAGGAAAACCCGTCAAGCGACGTGGTCAAATCCAACTGATCGGGAGTTGTCTTGAGCTGCTGAGCGACCACCTCGAGGACGGCGGAGTTGGTTCGTCTGGTCGCCAGAGGAACCGAGCTCCGCTGGCAGGAATTGATCGACGCTCGCGATCAGGAACAGCACGAACAGTGCTCGCATCCCGTAGTAACTGAACCGCTCCCACATCTCCGTGATGAACAGCACCCACAATCCCGGCGGCTGTCGGGTTTCGATCTCGCTCGGAGGTACGCCCCCACCCGGTTCCCGATCGAATTCGACATCCGACAAGTGCATCGGATTCGATTCCGGATGCGTGCCGTTTCCGCCGCTGGGGTTCACCGCTCATGTTTTCTTAGGCTCCGGCTGCTGGGATCGTCTCAGGGGGCGGGAACAGTTTGTGATGCGGACGCAGATTCTAGGGACAAGCAGCCGATCGCGGTACTTCGATTTCGTTCACAGGAAGTGGCCCAAGGGAGAGAAGGTGTCAGCTGAGATCGGCTGCCGACTCAGCCAAGTGTCGAATCTCGCGACGCAACCACCTTCGTCTGCGGGTACCACCTTGCTCTGCGATACGACCTTAGCTGGATACGAGCTAGCTGCGTGCCACCTCCGGCGCCCCGACCAGCGTTGGACCACGTCCGTCGTGATAGTAGACACGATTGCGTCCGATGTTCTTGGCGGCATACAGCGCCTCATCGGCCCGTCTCAAGACCGGACCGACCACCAAGTCGTCTCTCGGTTCGCTGAGCCCGACGCTGATGGTCAGCCCCAGTGGTGTCGAACCGGCCTCCATCCGCTGCTTCTCAATCGCCTTGCGGACCTCATTGAGTTTTTCAGCGGCGAATCGGAGGGGACCATCCATGATCACGGCAAACTCCTCGCCGCCGAATCTGGCCACCATGATCGCTCGCTCGAGCTGCATGCGAAGCGACGACGCGACCTGCTGCAGCACGTGATCCCCCGTCTGATGCCCGAATGTGTCGTTGATGGACTTGAAGCGATCGATATCGATCAAGACGACCACGAACGATCTGCCACCACCTCGGTACGCCAAGAGCATCTCTTCGAGCTTCTGATCGAAAGCGCGCCGATTGAACAATCCGGTCAAGCCGTCGGTGCGTGCCTCGGTCAGATAGCACTGAATCTGCTGCGTCTGTTTTTCCAGCTGGCGTTCGGCCGCATCCAGTCGATGTCTGGAGCTGTGCATTGCTCTGCATGATCTGCTGAAGCAACGTCAGCACGCGATGCTCACCCGGTGCTGATTTTGCGCTCGCATGCACCTCATCGCTCAATTGCCCAGCATGTTTTGATAATCCGAAACGTTGCCTGAATACTCGCGTCGTCCAGGCACCGAGTTCTTGCAGAAGCTTCAGGACTCGTTCGCGATCATTGCTGGCTCATCGATTCGTCGTGACTCCCGCCGCGGCGGCGCGCAGCATCGCACGCCCAAACCCATGCCGAGCCAGCAACAGCAGCACCGCCATGATGATGCCGATCGCCATCACGCCGCTATTGCCGTACACATAAAACTGTCTTTGGTCGCTGCGTTTTCCGCGCCACAGATCTCTGATCATCGGGAAAACGGCGTCGAGATTGTCGTCGCCGATTCCGGACTGCGAGAAATCGATGCCGGGCGAACTTCCAAGAGCTCTTCCCCTCGTGGCAATCACCACCAACCCGCTGCTGGTGACGGTCAAGCCGCGAGCCGCATCGGCCGCGGGATCATAGCCGATTTCTGTTTCTGGTGGGATACGAACTCCCTTGTCGACGATCACCCGTCGCAGTCGGCAACGACGCCCCACCTCCACCCCGTCAAACAGGATGCTGTCCTCGACATGGGAGTAGCTGTTGATCCGAACGTTGGGCCCCGAGGATGCTGCGTGCCACCGACCCACCACTGACGATGGCTCCCTGGCACACGATGGAGTCGAGGGCCACACCACGGCGCGTGGATCCTCCTTCACTGCCGAACACAAACTTGGGCGGCGGGCAACATCGGCTGGTAAGCCCGGATCGGCCAATTCGATCGTAAAGATTCAACAGCGGATCGACTCCAATCAGATCCATCGAGGCTTCGTAGTAGGCATCGATCGTCCCGACGTCCCGCCAGTAAGCGTCCTGCTTGCGATTCTCATCCAGAAACGGAAACGCACAGACTTTGTAGTTCTCGATCGCCTTGGGAATGATGTTCTTCCCAAAATCATGTTCGCTCTCGTCAGACGTGGCGTCGTCGCACAGTTGCTCGTACAAGAATCGTGCGTTGAAGACGTAGATCCCCATCGACGCCAGGCAGACTTCGGGGTCCTCCGGAATCCCAATTGGATCGGCTCGGCTTCTCCTGAAAACCGGTCACCCGGTGGTTCCAATCGGTTTGCATGACACCAAATTGTCGAGCCTGCTCGCGGCTTACCCGCAAGGCGCCGATGGTAATGTCCGCCTCCATCTCGCGATGAAAATCGACCATCGGCTGATAGTTCATCTTGTAAATGTGGTCACCAGCCAGAATGACTACGTACCGGGGCTGCTCCCGCTCGATTGCATAGATATTCTGGTAGACCGCGTCGGCGGTGCCCTGATACCAGTTGTCAGCAAATCGCTGCTGTGGGGGGACGACGTCGATGAATTCCCCCAGCTCGCGACAAAAATAGCTGCGCCAGGCCACATTGATGTGCCGGTCCAGCGACTGGGCCTTGTACTGCGTCAGCAGCAACAGCCGCCGCATCCCGCTGTTGAGGCAGTTGCTGAGCACGAAATCGACGATCCGATAGAGACCGCCGAAGGGAACCGCAGGCTTGGCCCGATCCCGGGTCAGCGGCTCCAAGCGAGACCCGCGGCCACCTGCCAAAATCACAGTTAACGTATCTCGCATTCGATCCTTGCTCCGTGCGACGTCAGTAGCCGAGTTAAGTTACCAGACTCTCGCTGAAAGGTGTTGGGGGGCACCAAAGATCGGCAGATGCGTCCGCGTTTTCAATAATGCAGAGCATCCCCAACTTGCAGAACCGTGTCCGAAAAGGGATCTGTCGCCTAATTCACGGCGTGTGCAGACCCCTTTTCGGATAGGTTCTCATTCGGCGATTGGAAATGCTCGTGAGAGCAGTGGCATCGGAGGAGCCGAAGCCCCCCACATGTTTCCATCCTGCACTCATGCGGGAGGGCGGAAAATCCGCTCTCATCCGAATCATAGACACAACACAATTCAGCTGGCCACGGTTTTTCCCGACGGGAGATTTCAACATGCAAAATCGATGGAAGAAGGTGAGTTTCGCGCTGAGCGCAATGATTGTCAGGAGCGCTGGTCACCGGCTTGGTGATGAGCCTTCCGCAGAGCCGGCACAAAACGACGCTCTGGCCCAAGACGCACGCGTTCCCGGGCGCACACCGACGGTGAACCAACGAAACCTCTCGGAAGCCGGAAGTGCTTTCGAACGCGTTTCGCAACGTAGCCGAGAGCCATTCGACCAAGTGTCGTCAGCATCAGCACGAGCACAAATGCAAATGCGCCGTCGCGCTTCCGCCGGGTTTCCCCACGACCTGGTTCGGTGGTCCAGGCGGCCAAGACGAAGAAACGGGCATGGGCAGCGGCGTCATCGTTCGCCCCGATGGCTACATCCTGACCAACAATCACGTCGTCGAAGGTGCCGATGAACTCAAGTCGAGCTGTCCGATGGTCGCATCGTCGACGGAGTGATCGTGGGGACCGATCCGCAAACCGATCTTGGCCGTCTGTCAAAATCGACCTGCCCGGACTTGCGTGCCGCGCCACTTGGCAATTCTGATGAAATCCGCGTTGGCGACTGGGTGCTTGCGATCGGCAGTCCTTTTGGGTCTGGACCAAACCGTGACGGCCGGAATCATCAGTGGCAAACACCGCCAACAGAAGATCATCGCCGATGGCAACGGCTTGGAGGATTTTCTTCAAACCGACGCGGCCATCAATCCCGGAAACTCCGGTGGGCCGCTGGTAAACTTTCGTGGTGAATTGATTGGGATCAACACCGCTATCCTATCGCGAAGTGGGGCCAGTGCAGGAATCGGTTTCGCCATTCCCGTGGGCCTGGCCGAGCCGGTGCTGGAATCAATCATTGAAACGGGTGAGGTGCGTCGCGGCATTCCTCGGCGCTCAAGTGGTCGATGTGACACCCAACAGCAGTCGAGAACTTTGATCTAAAGGTCACCGTCGGTGCGCTGATCGGCGGCGTGTCTGGAAGATCAACCGGCCGAGAAAGCGGGCCTGCAGCCTGGTGATGTCGTGACCGAAGTTGGACGGGCGGCCCTGCACCGGCGGGACGCAGTTGGTCAACTACATCGCGAGCCGTCGTCCGGGAACCTCGATCGAGTTGGAGGTGAATCGAGCGGGCAAGTCCCTGCAAGTCCGCGTCGACCTGCAGGAGCGGACCGACGCAGCGATGGCACTGTTCAAAGTCGGGCGATCTGTTTGGCGCGGAAATGGTTCCCGTCACACCGGAGACCGCCCAGCGCTATGGCTACGCTGGTCTGCGCAGTGGATTGATCGTCACGGCAGTGCAAGACGGCAGCATCGCAGCGAAGCGGAATTGCAGGTTGGTGACGTGATCGAGTCGGCCGCGGGCCTCCGATCGAATCAGTCGATCAGCTGAAGCGAAATCGTTTCCGAAGCCACAACGGATTGGCCAGCCGATTCGGATCGTGGTCCGACGAGGAACACCGCAGTATGCTGCTGCTGCTATGCGGTAGCCGGGGGCCAATCGTGGGCCTCCACTTTTCTGAGCGTCACCTGCTCGCCAATGGTGTTCATAGGAGGAATTTGGTCGTTGTCATGATCGCTCCGGGTTGTCGCCAGAGCTCAGACCGGTACATTCGACGAGTCATGACAGCGACCGCAAAAAAACTTCCCAAGATCCGTCAGCTTCCGCCCAATCTGATCAACCAGATCGCGGCCGGTGAGGTCATCGAGCGGCCTGCGTCGGTGGTCAAGGAACTGCTTGAGAACAGCATCGATGCCGGAGCCACCCGAATCGAAGTCACCGATTGCGGGAGGCGGAAGCGAATTGATTCGGATCAGTGACAACGGTTGCGGCATGACCGCGGAACAACTGCCTTTGGCGGTGGCAAGTCATGCGACCAGCAAGCTTCCTGATGACGACTCGCTGTTTCACGTCAGCACGCTTGGTTTTCGCGGTGAAGCTATGGCGTCGATCGGCAGTGTTTCCCATCTAACGATTCGCAGCCGCACCGAGGGGGACGATTGCTGGCTCAGAAATCAGGTTCGCGGAGGAGTCATCGAACCACCATGCTCCTTGTGGCTGCCCGGTCGGTACCGTGATCGAGGTTCGCAACCTGTTCTTCAATACACCGGTACGACATCGCTTCCTGAAAACGGCTCAAACGGAAAAAGGGCACATCATCGAAGCGTTCACTCGGCTCGCGCTTGCCAATCCCGAGCGTGCATTTTGTGCTGACGCACAACGACAAAGTGATTGCATGACCTGCCTGCCACCACACGTTGGACACAACGGATTCATGAGTTTTTTGGAGCGGAGATTTCCGAGGCTTTGATTCCGATCAACAGCGATGATGGCCAAATTCGGATCAGTGGTCACGTTTGCGATCCATCGGTCAGTCGCGGCAACAATCGCATGCAGTATCTGTTTCTCAACGGTCGCCACATTCGCGATCGCGCCCTTCAGCATGCTTTGACCGAAGCTTACCGCGGGTTGCTAATGGTGGGGCGGCATCCAGTCTGCTTCTTGCGGATGGAAATGCCCGCCGACATGATCGATGTGAACGTCCATCCCGACCAAGTTGGAAGTTCGCTTTACCGATAGCGGTCGAGCCTACAGTCGTCTGTTGCAATCGCTTCGGCACCAATTCCTCACCACGAATCTTGACGCAACGGGTCGGTCCACCCGCCCCGACCGATGATCCCAGCGAGCTAAGAACCCCGCCCGATTCCGAAGTCGGCTTGCCCGAGAATGTACAACAACAACAACGTCAGGCCGTGATTGATTGGGCCCGCACCGGCCAGGCGAGCAAGACCTTGAGCAGCGATATCAATGGCGTGACGCCGCCGTTTCAGCCCTTTCCCAGTGGCGGCGTGCCTGCAGGCGTGTGGGGACCGGGTATGCATGGTACGGGAACCCAGGCACCCGATAGTCGGGAGCCCGATAGTCGAGGCCCCAATACCCGGGAACCCGACACCCGGGAACCGATTGAGCGGGGGCCAAACTTTCCCAATGCGACCGACAACCTCAACACCGGCGACACAGGTCATGTTCGCCGCGACCAGGAGGACGTCGCGCCCTGGGAAGTGGACGCCACGGCAGCGACCGAACCTCCACCCTCGCCGAGCGTTTGCTACCTTGGATTCCAAGTGCACAACCGATATCTCGTCACACAAGACGAATCAGGAATGGTGGTCATCGACCAACACGCGTTGCATGAGCGTGTCTTGTACGAGCGTGTCACTGCGAAGGTGCTCGAGGAGGGGAGTTCGCTCGAATCGCAGCGACTGCTGGTTCCGGAGCCTGTTTCGCTGACGGCCGCCGAACGCACCGCAGCACTCGATGCCAAGGAAACGCTGGCCAAGATCGGTATCGAGATTGATGACTTCGGTGGGGAAACCATCCTGATTCAATCTTACCCAGCCATCCTGGGCAGAACGCGTCCAGGAGACATGCTGCGCACGCTGCCTAGAATCAGTCATGTCGGCCGGAAAGACGCCCGATCCAATGGATCTGCTCAATCACCTGCTCTCAACGATCGCATGCAAGGCAGCGGTCAAGGCGGGAGACCGGCTGACGCCGCAGGAAATCACGAGTCTGCTGGAGCAGAAAGACCTTTATCAAGATACGCACCATTGTCCGCATGGTCGTCCCACGGCACTCTTCTTCAGTCGCGATGAACTCGATCGGATGTTTGGCCGCCTGGGCCCTCGCGGTCGCGTTTGATGCGTTGAACCGGCTTGGTGTTTCGCATCGCGGTTGGCTTGGCCCTCGCTGCGACTTGCCCTCGCTGCGACTTTCTGTTCGCCACACGCCCGCGGTCGGACTGCTAAGATGTGCCCGTTTCAACTGGCAATCTGAAATCTGACTCTCGAGTACTCAACGTGAGCACGATGATACTGACATTGTGACGGATGACACCAGCGAGAACCCTGCGCCACTCGGTTGGAGGAGCGAAGACTGGCTGGCCGTCTTCCTCGGACTCACGCTGTTGCTTTCCGCATTTTTATGTGCCTGGTCTACGGTAGAAGGGTCCGGAACGCATCCTTGGAAGCCTTGGGTTGGAAAGCCGGGATCGTGGGAATCCAATCCGCTTCGCTCCCTTTCGTCCGAAGGAATGCTATTCGACAAGTTGCAATCGCTCCTCGGGCCTTTCCTTGTCGCTCTGTGCGGGTTCGGTTTGGCGGTCAGGATTCAGCGAAAGTCCTTTGTCCAATTTCTAGTCGCGTTCCCTGTCCTGTCTCTCTTTGGGAATCTTGGCGTATGTGCTCGCCGGACAAGTCACGGTCAAACACTTCAACCTCGAGTACGCGTTGTGGGCATTGGCCGTCGGATTGCTGATCAGCAACACCGTTGGTGTGCCAGACTGGCTTCGCCCCGCAATGCTGACGGAGCTCTACATCAAAACGGGGCTCGTTCTCTTGGGGGGCGAGGTACTTTGGAATCGCCTCTTGGCCTTGGGACTGCCGGGCATGTTCGTCGCCTGGATCGTCACCCCCATCGTTCTGATCACGACCTATTGGTTCGGAACGAAGATCCTGAAGATCCCTAGTCGCTCCCTCAACATGGTCATCAGCGCCGACATGTCGGTGTGTGGTGTTTCCGCGGCGATCGCGACGGCCGCCAGTTGCCGAGCCAAGAAAGAGGAGTTGTCCTTCGCGATCGCTATGTCGCTGACATTCACCGTCATCATGATGGTGTTGATGCCCATCGCCATCCGCATGCTCGGCTTGAGCGAGATTGTTGGGGGAGCTTGGTTAGGCGGGACGATTGATTCGACAGGTGCGGTCGTCGCGGCCGGCTCCTCGCTGGGCCCGATTGCCGAACAAACCGCGGCCACCGTGAAGATGATTCAAAATATTCTGATCGGGGTGACGGCGTTTCGGTGTCGCCGTCTACTGGGTCATGTCGGTCGATCGCGATCGGACCTCCGGCGTGAAGCCAGACGCTGGAGAAATTTGGCGTCGGTTTCCCAAGTTTGTCCTGGGATTTCTGTTCGCATCGATTCTCTTCACACTCATTAGCGTTGGAATCGAGGATGGCGAAGAGTTGGTCAGCCTGACCGTGAAGGACGCGACCAAGAATCTGAGGGGATGGTTCTTCTGTCTCGCCTTTGTCAGCATCGGTCTGGAATCGCGATTTCAAGACCTACGAGCGCAAATGCACGGTGGCAAACCGCTGCTGCTCTACGTATGCGGCCAAAGCCTGAACCTGATTCTCACCTTGTTGATGGCCTATTGGATGTTCGGCGTGTCTTTGCCGACTTCATTCAGGAGAGGTTCGCGAAATGACAGCCGGACACAATCGATGGAAGCTGCTTGCCATGAGCGCGCTGATGGCGATCATTTGGTTAGTCGTGTTGCCTCGGATTTCGAGAATCCAATCGATCCGTACGATGATCGATTCTCAACAAGCAGCTGGAATCGACCCCAGCGCGATGTTCTACTCGGATCTCGAACACCTTTCTTATCGAGACGGAATGCTGCGCCGAGGCAGGTAGCGAACGGCGCATCCGGTCGATTGACCAGCGATTCGGCATCACGGCATCGCATTGATGCTGTTTCGACAACGACTGGCAGGTATCGCTCAGGGAGTCCCCGAATTGACGGGCTGCATCGTGGGCTCGCCTTGAATCCAGCCAAGCTTGGCAAGAAACTGATCGGCTGCGCGAACCGTCTTGGTGTACCACCTATTCTCGTCGCGACCATGATTGAAAAACCCGTGGCCTTGGCCCTCGTACACATGCAGTTCGCTATCGACTCCCATTCCAACTGAGTTGTCTCGGAATTTCTCGGCGGTTTGGACCGGGATCAACTTGTCGTCGCTTCCCAAAAACACGATGGACGGCGGATCATCTTTGCTCAGATTGTGAGCCGGCGAGAATTCGGGATATCGGTCACCGACTCGCGCCGTACCCCAGCCTTCGGGGCCATTGTCGTAAACCGGGTTGAACAGCAGCATGGCGTTGCTCTTGGCCGATACGCCGCCGTCTTCCGTTTCGGACTCACCGTCGACAACAACTCCCACAAAGGCAGCAAGATGCCCACCGGCTGAGCCACCGCCCGAAGCGATTCGATTCGGATCAATTCCGAACTCTTTCGCTCTGGAACGCACCCAGCGCATGGCCGACGTAGCGTCTTGCACACAGTCGATCGGCGGTTCATTCGATTTGCGATCGAGCAATCGATACTCCACCTGAAAACAAACAATGCCGCGACTCGCAAAGTACTTGCTGTGCTCGGTGAACTGGCCCGGTGCGCCTCCGACCCATCCACCACCATGAAAGAACACGATCGCAGGACGTGCGTCTCCTTCGCTCCAATCCGCCGGTTTGGTGACGAAAATTGCCAACTCGCGATCCCCCACCTTTTTGTAGGTGTAACGCTCTCCATCGGGAGTGGCCGCCATGGCTGCAAGCGGCGACCAAACGAACGCAAAAACCAGGCATCGAGTCAGCGAGGCAATGGAAGAATTGAACATAGGGTAGCGTCCTGAGAAATCATCTAAAAAACGTGACAAACGACAGTCCCGAAGAAGACTATTGGTCCTTCGGATTCCGCTTCTTCTTCGTACCCACCGGTTGGCGTAGATTCGGGGGCGCTGACTCGACGGTTTCGGCCACGTGATGCCATAGCGACTCAAGCTGACTCACCTCGTCTTGATTCTCTTGGGCGAGATCATCGAGCTCACTTCGATCCTTGGAGACATCGTAAAGCTCCCAAGGTGCACCTTTTGCGGAAACCAACTTCCGATCTCCCACGCGGATTGCACGGTTGTTTGCAAACTGAAAATAGAGCCAAGGGTGCGGCTCCCTCTGCTGCCCCGCAAAGATCGGCAAGAGCGATCTTCCTTGGACGGGAGTGACGGGGCTGCCGTCGCGAACAGACGGATAGTCGGCCCCGGCAAGGTCCACGAGCGTTGCCATCAAGTCGATCAGGTGAGCTGGTTGGTCGGTCACAGACCCTGGAGCAGTTTCCAGACCCGACCAGGAGACGATCATGGGCGAAGCGATTCCACCCTCATGCTGGTTCTGCTTGTACATTCGAAACGGCGTGTTCCCGACGTGAGCCCATCCCTCGTCGTACGTCCAATACGATTTTGGATCCCATGGTCGAAACTCTCTTCCTCTGGTCCGTTCGAAGGGGCAGGCACCATTGTCGCTGCAAAACAAAATGATCGTGTTATCAATCAGGTCATGTTGTTCCAGGTATTCAAGGAGACGACCCACGTTTTGGTCCAGACAGTCGACCATTCCCGCGAATGCGGACATTCTTTCTGATTCCCATCCCTTCTCCTCTTCGCTCAGCGAATCCCATGCGGCGACTTCCTCAGGCCGCGGTGAAAGCTGCACATCGGGTGGAAGAATCCCAAGTTGCCGCTGTTTTTCGAAACGGCGTTGACGAATTTGGTCCCAGCCCGCGTCGTATCGCCCGAGATACTTTTCAAAGTCCTGCTTCTTGACGTGCAAGGGGTAATGGGGAGCGTTGTAAGCCATGTAAAGCAGAAATGGCTTGTCAATCTCTTTCGCCTCATCAAGGAACTTGATCGCGTAATCGGTATTCGCGTCGGTCGTGTAGAACCCTTCCTGCGGGACATCAAACCTTTCGCCATTCAAACGAAAGCTATCGTCCCCAAGAAAAAAGTTCGTGGCACCACTGAGGTGTCCGAAATAGCGTTCAAATCCGCGGTCGGTTGGCTCTCCGTTCAGATGCCACTTGCCGACCATCATCGTATGGTAGCCTGCCGGCGCTAAAGCCTCCGCGATCGTGACACCACGATCCATTTTTTCATTGCCTGCCTGGAACATATAGAGTCCCGTCAACAAACAGATGCGTGACGAATGGCATTTCGCCGTATTGTAGAACTGATTGAAACGGAGTCCGCTCCGCGCGAGCCGATCAAGATTGGGGGTTTCGATCTCCGATCCATAGCAACCCAGATCTGAGAAACCGAGATCGTCCGCCATGATCAGGACAACATTAGGACGGTCGACCGCCAACGAGGGAACCATCGCCAGCAACAACATCAAGGGGACGAGAAAGTATCGAGTCAGGATCATTTTGGTTGCACAAAAAGGGAAAGAGGCCAGTGCCTCAAGAAGCTATCGAACCAGAAAGCGATGCCAGACAAAACCAATGTGAATCAAGCGACCCGCCATCGCGGTCAACAGTGCCTGGCTCCAATTTCTGGTTCTGACATTGTAGCCTTTACGCATCCATGAAATCCAAACAGAAAACGGACTCCGCCTCAAAACGTGTACGACGGGTCGCCTAGCCCGCTTCCTGTCGCAGATGAAGAGAATCGCCGGGTCAGAAAAGCTCGTCGTACGACTGGCGACCAGAGATGAGGTTTTTGAAGTTGCGGTCTTGCCTGCCGCGTCAGGATTTTCATAACCCGACGCTTAGGCGAGTCGATGTCAATATCGATATTTCCTCGCTGACGCATCGGGCGATGAAAGGAGTGCAACTTCAAAGAATGAAGTCGGGGCCTGAATCGATCACGATACTCAGCGCGAGCGGATTCCCCGAAGTCTTTGTTGCCAGGCCTGCGGATTTTGTCATCTCCGCGCGAAACTCTTTGTTGCGACCGGATGCTTTCCGGCATTGATATGCACGACGGTCGCATTCGCCTTGGAGGACTCCAAGGGCACCGAGAGGCGAGCCAATCCTGAGTCGCCTGCGACAGTGTTTTTCAATCAGTTGAAGGAGGGTGACTGCAACCAAGCCGTGCCGTATTGAACGCGACCATGTCTGGCGTCCTGAAACCATTTCAGCTCAAGGCGATCGCGACAGGCATCGCCTGGAGAGATTGAAAACCCACCGCCATCGTCGCGCCAAGCTCGGATCGAAAAGATCAATGAATGAGAGTCAAATTCCAGCCGCGAATCAACGTATCCCTGATGTGGCTTGACGGAGCAAAGCGTCCATGCTTCTGGTATCGACGGCAATGACCAAACTCTCACCGAGTGACCCGCTGCCCGCAAAACTCATTAAGCTATGAGCTTGATATTGAGCTTCATTTTTTTCCCCTCGTGCTTCCTCGCGAAAACGGATTCGCAAACATGACCGAACCTTCCGGGCAAATCGACCACGTTCTCTACGAAGACCGTTCATTTCCGCCACCCGCAGAATTTACCGCGAAGGCGGTATTCTCGACGATGGACCAATACGAAGACGCCTATCGGCGCGCCATCGAAGATCGTGACGGCTACTGGCGTGAAGAGGCGCTCGAGCACTTGCACTGGTTTGAACCGTTCGATGAGGTGTGTCGCTGGCAAGCTCCTGATGCGCAGTGGTTCGTTGGCGGCAAGACCAATGCAAGTTACAACTGCCTAGATCGACACATTGCAGCAGGACGCGGAGATCGGACTGCGATCCTTTGGGAGGGTGAGCCAGGTGACACCCGCACGCTGACTTACAGCGAACTGCGAACAGAAGTAGCGAAGTGTGCCGCGGCTCTGGTGGAGCTAGGCGTAGGTGTGGGCGATGTCGTGAGCATGTACATGCCGATGACGCCGGAGTTGGTGATCTCCATGCTGGCATGTGCGAGGATCGGCGCGGTCCACTCCGTTGTGTTCGCCGGATTCAGCGCCGAATCGATCGCGGATCGAAATCACGATGCAGGCGCAAAGGTCATGGTGACTGCGGATGGGCTCTATCGACGAGGAAAGGTGCTCGCACTGAAGGAAACGGTCGATGAAGCAATGGCAAAGTCGCCCACAGTCGAGAAATGTCTGGTCCTGCGGCGAGTTGGCCAGGAGGGCGTGCGCATGCAAGAGGGGCGAGACGTTTGGTGGCATGATATCGTCGATAAGCAGAGCGGCGACCTGCCCGCAGTCCCACTCGATAGTGAAGCTTCTCTCTTCATTCTTTATACATCTGGCAGTACCGGCAAACCGAAAGGGATCCGACACACAACCGCCGGCTACAACCTCTGGGCCAAACGCACGTTCCAGTGGGTCTTTGACCACCGCGACGATGACGTCTACTGGTGCACCGCCGACTGCGGTTGGATCACGGGACACAGCTACATCGTGTATGGGCCGCTGTCGGCCGGGGCGACCTGCTTGATGTACGAAGGGGCGCCCAACCATCCAGCCGAAGATCGCTTCTGGGAGTTGGTCGAGAAGTACAAGGTCACCATTCTTTACACAGCTCCTACCGCGATCCGCGCCTTCATCAAGTGGGGCGACGAGCATGTGGACAAGCATGATTTGTCGAGCCTTCGACTTCTTGGCAGTGTCGGCGAAGGGATCAATCCAGAGGCTTGGATGTGGTACCACCGTAAGATCGGAAACGAACGTTGTCCGATCGTCGATACTTGGTGGCAAACCGAAACGGGTGGCATCATGATGAGTCCGTTGCCTGGAATCACGGCGACCAAACCGGGCTCCTGCACGCGTCCCCTGCCAGGCGTGGTGCCCGAGATCGTTGACGAA
The DNA here is from genome assembly GCA_963767665.1 of Pirellulaceae bacterium. Taxonomy (GTDB): domain Bacteria; phylum Planctomycetota; class Planctomycetia; order Pirellulales; family Pirellulaceae; genus Rubripirellula. The sequence goes on along the minus strand of CAVYFC010000004.1, from coordinate 734,091 downwards.
ACCGGCCAGCCCGTCGAACCGGGACACGGCGGGATGCTCTGCATCGCGCAACCTTGGCCCGGCATGCTGCGAGGAATCTGGGGAGATGAGGAACGATACGTGGAACAGTACTGGTCAAAATTCCCTGGGATGTACCTGACGGGCGACAACGCGCGGCAGGACGAGGATGGTTATTACTGGATCATGGGTCGGATTGACGACGTGATCAATGTTTCCGGCCATCGCTTGAGCACGATTGAGGTCGAGAGCGCCTTGGTCAGCCATGATCTCGTTTGCGAAGCAGCAGTGGTCGGCCGCCCCGATGACCTGAAGGGTCAAGCGATCTCTGCGTTCGTGACGATCATTGGGGGTGAACCCAATGAAGCCCTGCGGCAGGAACTGCGGCAGCATGTGCGGAAGCAGATTGGCGCTTTAGCGCAGCCCGACGATCTCCACTTCGCGGCATCGCTTCCGAAAACCCGCAGCGGCAAAATCATGCGACGCCTCCTACGCGACATTGCAGCGGGCCACGAGGTTGTTGGTGACACGTCGACGCTCGAAGACTACTCGGTCCTGGCGAAACTCCGCGAAGAGGATTAACGCGTCGTCAATCGAGTGCGCTACCATTGCCGCTGTCGTCCGCCTAGGAACCGCGGAGCTACAGACAACGGCCGACCATTTTTCACGGCCTCTGCCGAGGCCGGAGAAATCGAGCGGCTCTCGGTTTACAGCGTCGTGCTACTCTTGAGCACGGGAACGAGCAGCGCGAGGACAACACCGAGTACTAGAATTGCCATCACCAACAACATGATCGGCTCGAGCAACCTGACGAACAGATCAAGTCGGCGAAAGGTCGTCTTCTCGAGCGAGTCGGCGATGTCGGGCAAGACCGTATCGAGTGAGTTGCTCTCTTCGCCGACGCTGATCATTTCGACGACCGATGGTGGAAAGTGACCGGATGATCGTAGCGGTGCCGCCAGGCTTTCGCCCGACCGAATGTTTTCAGTCGCGTCGGTCACGGAATCACGGAGCAGCCGATTCCCAGCGGCGGAACCACTTATCTCGAGACTCTTGAGGATGGGCACGCCGTTACTGAGCAACGTCCCCAACACACGACAGAACCTGGCGACAGCGAGATTCATCAAGATTCCGCCCAGGACGGGGATCTTCAGCTTCACGCGATCCGCCAGTGCTTTACCAGCGTCGCCTTGAAGCTTCATGCGAATCACGATCAATGCCACGGCAATGGCGACGAGCAGGATCCAGCCATAGTTCTGCAAGAAGTTACTGAAGGCCAAAAGCAGTTCCGTCGCGTAAGGCATTTGCCCCGTCTTCCGCAGTCGTTCGAACAGCATGTCGAACTTTGGCACGAAGAAAACCAGAAGTGCTGAGAGGACAACGGTGCCTACCGAGAAGAGAAAGATCGGATAGGCCAAGGCACTCATCGTGCGGCCTTTCAAATCTTCCTGCAGTTCCGTGAATGCACCGACGCGATCGAGGGCGTCTTCCAGGAAACCGCCCTCTGTACCGGCTCGGACCATGTTGCACGCCATCTCACTGAAGACACGTGGAAACCGCGCCATCGAGTCTCCGATCGGCTCTCCCTCCTCGACACGGTTTCGAATATCGGTGATGACCTCTTGCAAGACCGGATCCGACGACTGCTCTGCCAAGACATTGAGAGAGCGGATCATGGGGACGCCGGCGCGAAGCAGCGAGGCGAGCTGCGAGTAGAAGACCGCCATCGTTTGGCCTTTGACCTTCTTACGATGGCCGAAGACACTCTGCGTGGGGCTACCCATGTCCTTGACATTGACCGGGAACAACGACCGCTCGGAAAGAATCGTCGCGACCTCGCGTTCGCCAGCTGCTTCCAACGTGCCGTTGACTTGCTTGCCCGTCATGTCGCGAGCGGTGTAGGCAAAGGTGGGCATTCTTAAATCGCCTCGCCCTTGGTAACACGAAGCACTTCGTCCACGGTGGAGTTGCCCGCAATCACCTTGTCCCAGGCGTCCATCCGCAGGGTGCGCATGCCATGCTTGACGGCGGTCTTGCGAATCTCCCAACTACTCGTCCGTTCAAGTGCCTGCTGGCGAATCTCGTCATTGGCAACGAGTAGCTCGTAGATACCCATTCGACCGGAGTATCCGACGTTGCGGCATTCGCGGCAGCCGACGTTGCGATAGATCTTGCCGTCGACCAGTTTATCCCAGGGAAAATCGGGGGGCACGTCGGTCTTGGCTGGCTGGTAAGACTGCTTGCAGTGCTTGCAAAGTCGCCGCAGAAGTCGCTGCGCCATCACGGCCTCGACCGTTCCTGCCACGAGAAATGGCTCGACTCCCATATCACTCATTCGCGTGAACGCGCCGGCAGCATCGTTCGTGTGCAGCGTGCTGAACACAAGGTGACCGGTCAAGCGAAGCTTGAATCGCATTCTCGGCTGTCTCCAGGTCACGAATTTCGCCGACCAGTACAATGTCGGGGTCATGACGGAGAATGCTTCGCAGCGTGTGTGCGAACGTCAAACCGATCTTCGCATGGACCTGAATTTGATTGATCCCATCGAGCTGGTACTCAACAGGATCCTCTGTCGTGATGATCTTTGTTTCGGGGCTACGAATCTGCAGCAGGCTGCTGTACAGCGTGGTCGTCTTGCCCGAACCCGTTGGCCCCGTCACCAAGATGATCCCGTGTGGATACTCGATGATTTCGCTGAACGTGTCGTAGATCGCTTGGGACATCCCTAGCCCCTTCAAGTCGAATACCATTGACGACTTATCGAGCACACGCATGACCATGCCTTCGCCATGGATCATCGGGATCACGCTGAGCCGGATATCGACCTCGCGGCCGTGGACACGGAGCTTGATTCGACCGTCTTGTGGCAGTCGCTTCTCCGCGATGTTGAGGCGAGCCATGATCTTCAAGCGGCTGGTGATCGCAGCCTGAAAGCGATTGATCTCGGGTGGCGTGGGCTGCGGATGCAGGATGCCGTCGATGCGATAGCGAATCACCAAACCGTTGGACTGGGACTCGAGGTGAACGTCGCTGGCGCGCGACTGAATCGCCTCCAGCAAGATTTCGTTGACGAGGCGAACGACGGAAGCTTCTTGAGCCATCTCGCTCAGTTCGCTGCCATCGGTCTCGATTCCCTCTAGCAGCTCGACTTCCTCTTCTCCCTTTGCCGCCATCAAGCCTTCGACGGTTTCGCTACCCACACCAAGGTGTCGGTTCATCAGACGGGCGATTTCGGCACGTTCTGCAACGACGGGGATGATGTTCTTACCGGTCGCCGCGCTGGCCTCATCGAGCGGATACAAATCGAGCGGGTCGGAAGTCGCCACCACGATCGAATCCCCTTCGAATCCAATCGGGAACAGCGACTGGCGATAAATCAGTTTTTGCGGGAACCCCTCCAGCGCCGCCAGATCGATATCGGTCTCGCGCAGGTCGATGTAATCGAGCCCCACCTCTTCAGCGAGGGCCTGGAGTGCGTCGCGTTCTTCCACGTAACCGAGGGAGATGGCCGCCTGCACGACGCTGGTTGCGTCACTGATACGGCTCTGCTTAAGTTGCTCTTCACTGAGCAAACCTCGGCGTTTGAGAATTTCTCCGGCATGCATGATCATGATTGTACCACTGGGGGTCGATCGGTCTGGTACGGCGAATTCGTGTCCGCCAAGTAACTTGCGTCGGCTAAACCATTAGCGTCCGCCACCGCCTGGCCGTCCACCACTTGGCCGTCCACCCCCCCCTCGTCCGCTGCTGCCCGGACCACCACCGCCTGGGAAACCACCCCCGAATCCGCGAAAACCGCCAGGAGCGCGCCGGGGCCACCGCCGCCACCAAATCGTGAGCGAAAGGCCTCAATTCGCTGCTGAATGTCGGCAGGGCTCGGGGCATCGCTGCTCGACGCCGGCGAGCTCGATCCGCTGGACGAATTGGAGGAATTATTCGAATCGCTGGTCGACTTGGCTTGGGTTCCCAGGATCGATTCCAGGGCGGTCTTGATCACATCTGGGTTGACGTTTCCGTTGGGTGCGTAAGTCACGATCGTTTCCTCGGTGATCATGCTACTTTGATCCAAAGCTTCGACCAACAATCTGAACTTCCATGAAGTCCTGAGGCGTCGCGATCACCACGAGCGAGTTGCTCTTGGCGTCCACAGCGATGCTGATCTTGGAGCGTTCGCTCTTGGCCTCGCTTTCCCGACCACCGCGTCCGCCACCACCACGCAGTGCATTGATGAAGTCTTGCGGAGAGGGTTGACCTCCGCCGCCTCCGCCGCCTCCACGGCCACCGCTACTACTCTGAGCTCCAGCGATCCGGTCACCAAACACCGATTTGACGACTTCGGCAACGTCCTTGGCGCTTTGATAGATCACCGGGATCAGCATCGGCTTAGCTACCGTCTCGATATCTTCCGGGCTTTCTTGTCGGTCAATCTTCTCGAGGATCAACTCGATCATCTGCATGTCGATCGGATTGGCATGAATGATCAAAGCGTTCAGCCGAGCGTCGGGCACGATGCTCACCGAACCGCTCGAACTGTCAACACCGACTTGGAGGTCGGCGCGTCGCCGCCACCTCCGCCACCCATTCCAAGAAGTCCAAGCATGCCACCGCCAAGTCCGCCGGTCACCGAGTCGACCGCCGATGAAATGGTTCCCTCACTGCCGCCCAGTACGCTTGAGATCAATTCGGCGGCGACATCCGCTTCGATGTACTTCAACCAAACGATGGTGGGCAGATCCGACTGCAGTGATGACGGGGCGGCGAGGGACTCCATCAACGACTGAAAAGCGTCGAGGGCTTCCAGATCCTCCGAGGCGATGATCATGCCAGCCGGGGTAAACTGAACCACGATATCAGCCCCTCCAACGCTCACGGTCGTCTGTGGCACCGAATCACTGGCATCGGTCAATTCAACTCCCTGCAGAGAATCACTCGATGAATTTGGGGTCGAATTTGGGGCCGATGTCGGTTCATCCGCCGGCTCGCTGACGAATCGGTATTGGCCGGACGCTGGAGGCTAGCCTCGCTGGAATCGTTGTTCGGCGAGGACGACCTGACGGGTTGTTGCGTGCCAGGTTGAGGGTCCCGATTCAAGCGTCGTTCGGGAATCCCCCCTCCACCATCGCTTGTACCGCGAGCAGGAGTCAAGCGTCCGGATGCGATTGCTCCGTCCGGTGACCGGCCAAAGTCCTTCCACCTGCTGCAAGGCCTGTTCCGCAGCGCGACCCGTGTAGGGCAGTATGCGAACCTTGTCGCCCAGAGAGCCCCAACGCATCACTCCCTTCCAGTTCACTGAGCAGACTTCTCGACGAGCTCTATTTGCTCGGGCGTGCCGCGAACCCAGAGCTTCCCTGTGGCTGGGATCACCGTCGACGACCGGGTCCTTCGCCACCTTCTTCGGTCACCCCAAAGAACTTATTGATCGTCACCAGGGCTTGAGCCGGATCGAGCGTCGCAAATCGACGACCTTGAAGGTGGTCCCCGAGCCTTCCATCTCGCCGATCGTCTTGGCAATGGTTTCGTGTGTTTCAGGACGGGCCCAGGCGACGATGGCATTGGTCTTGGGGTCGATCGCAATCCGAGCGTCGGGCGTGCCCGCCAACAACGTCTGCAAGACGTCGAAGACCGTGGCGCTGTCGGCACTGCTGACCACGTGGGTGCGGAACACGGGCGTGGCCATTTCCACTCCCTCGCCGGTATCCGGTGTCGCCAAGTGGCTGGTCCGCTTTTTCGATGATCGACGTCAACAGTCCGGTCTTTCCGGGCAGACCGGCCGCATAGATACGGTCACCGAACAGTCCGACCGAAATGCGAATCTCATCGTTGGCATTTTCGCCCGGCTCCAATCCCAGCAGTGGGCGGGCCAATTCGAGCAATTCCTCGGCGCCGCGATTCTTCAAGACGATTTCGACGACATTGGTATCCGCCATGGCAGCCGATCGCAGCAAGTCGCGAATCGCAATCAACTTGCTGGCGGTCTCGGTGACCTTGACCTGACGGGCACTGTCGAGCACGACAACTCGCCCCCAGGGACCGATCATCAAGGCCAATTCCTCCTTGGCCGCGTCGGGTGTCATGCTGCCCAGAGGAAAGACGCAGCTGACGATATCGCTCTTGCCACGTTCTTCCAGTTGTTCTGGGCGCACCAACTCGGCGATCTCGCTGATCAACTTGTCGGCATTCTCCAGCTCCAAATCGATCACCTGAAGCATTCGCCCACGCCGCACCAGCGAGTAACCCCGTTTCATCAGAGCCAGATTGATCACATCGAAGCGCCTCCGAAACGGTGTACGAGCGAGTCGGATCAGCAAAGGTAAAGGTGCCCAGGGGAGGCTGGTCGACCTGCAGGCCAAGTCGGCCTGCTCGGCAAACCACTCCAGCACCGCCTGCCAGCTGGTTCCGGAAAAATTGAAACGAAGCTCGCCGCTCGTCCCCAAGAGAATTGGCTGGCGAATCGGATCGATTGGTGGTGGTCACGTCGATTGGCGGAGCATCCGCGGCAGGTCCCCGATCGGCGGAACGTTGATCCCCAGTGAGCGGATCAGACGCGAGCGGATCAGCTGGAGCGGATCCGTTCCGTCTTGGGCCGATGCCAAGACCGGTCACGAAGCACAAGACGAAGCCCAAGAGTACAGAAGAGCGTGATCGATTTGAATTCATGTCTGAATAACCGGGACGGAAAAGAAATACGTACTCGGAATCTATGGTAGTTGCGAATCCCGATTCTGACCTTGAGAAAGCTGGATCAGGAACCCGATTCCGCAAACCAAGCCCGTACACTGCTTCTAACCCCTTTTCGCGGCTTGAGTTCTGCCCCGTTTGCTGACTTTTCAGGACGGGCAGCCGATCGGCCGATCCAAGCCCGCCAGCAATTGGCTGGAAAGCGGTCCGGGTCTCCCTGCGGCCAGGGACCATGCAACCGAATCCCGGCCCTGGATCACGACCGGTCCGAGATTCGACCCATCCTCAGCCATTTTGCCCGTCGGCCGACGCCTGACCGTTCTGCTAGAATTTCCAGGCCGTGTGAGCAGCGCGGAGACGTCTTGGCCATGCTGGGCAGCCCGCTGAATCGCAATCGTCTTGCGCTGACAGGTGGCGGGGTCGACCTATCCGAAGTTGGGCTGACCCTGCGAGAAAGCTCAAGCACCCTTGGACTATCACCGAATTCCTTCCAGCGAACGACCGATTGGAAGCTTGAGATGCATGCTGAAAAAGCAGAAGAAACTGATTCTGACCGAAGAGCAGCAAGATGCGATGCGGCGAGCAGGGCGAGTCAATGGCCAATTGATGGATTATCTGCGGCCGCATGTTCAGGGCAGGGATCACGACCGGGGCGATCGACGCCATGGTTTACCAGTGGACCATGGATCATGGACACAAACCCGCGACGCTTGGCTACCAAAATTACCCGAAAGAGCTGCTGCACGAGTATCAATGACGTGATCTGCCACGGCATTCCGGATGACTACGAGTTGAAGGAAGGTGACATCGTCAATGTCGACATCACCACGATCGTGGATGGCTGGCATGGCGATCAAAGCGAGACGTTCCTGATCGGGGAGGTTTCCGAGCAGAAACGTGCGGTCACTCAATGTGCGTTTGATTGTCTCTACCTCGCCATCGATGCCCTCACGCCGGGATGTCGGGTGAGCACGATCGGGGAGACGGTCGTCCCGGAAGCGCATCGTCGTGGCTTCACTGTGGTGCGCGAATACGTTGGGCATGGCCTGGGACGGCAGTTCCACCTTGATCCGTCGATTCCCCATTTCCCGAATCGTCAGAGCCGGATCGATCGTCTCTATCCAGGCATGTGCTTCACCGTCGAACCGATGATCAACGGTGGAGCACGCTACACCCGCAGCGACAAGAGTGACGGCTGGACGGTCCGAACCAAAGATGGATCACCTTCGGCTCAGTTCGAGCACTCCATCCTGATGACGGAAAGTGGCCCCGAAATCCTGACCTTGACCCAGCATGGTCCTCGTCAAGGGCACATCAGTTCTGACGAGCTGCGCGGGCAGGCTCCATCGGCACCGCTCACGGACTCAGAAGGCGATCCAAAAACTCCGCCATCACCGCTGCCGCCCTCGGTGCCGCAGCGGGCACGCGCCGCATCAGAGGTGAGCTAGCGACTGCAGCGTGGCTCGCGAGTCGAGGTCTCGATACCCTCGTCCGCACCGTGCTCAGAGAGATACAGCATGTTCTCTGCCGTCACCGAAATCCCGGAAGGAACCGCGCTGTCCACCGGATCCTTCAATCGGACGATCAACTCCGGATGATCTTTCGAAGTGAAGAAGAATCCGCCTGCCTGATCGTCCCAGAACAATTCGAATCTGCTTGTCGGTGATCTGTGCCGCCAGCTCCAGCAGTCGCGCATCACCGAGCGAACGGTGCAATGCGATCAGCCCGCCAGCCAGAGAATGCATAGTCGTCCAAGGTAGGCATTGAATTTCGCCTCGCCCTTGCGCATGGCTGCGCATGCACGCCGACCATCCTGGTCGCGAGAATTCTTCATCAAGAAACTTGTCGCTTTGACCGCTGCGGAGGTGTAGTCCTTTCGCTTGAGGATCCTGCCAGCGTCGGCCAAGCCCTTGATCATCAAGCCGTTCCACCCGGTCAGAATCTTGGTATCGGTTATCGGCCGCGGACGCTGTCCACGCGTCGCCAACATGGACTTGCCGCGCCGTGCCGAACTCTTTCGAGTAGCGTGGCAAGGCTCTCTGACTCTTGCTCCGCAATCGCCGTCAATGTCGTGCCAGGATCAGGAACGAAGAACTCGCCTTCAAAATTCGGCTCTCCTCGCAGTCGATAGGCCGAGGCGAATTCAGCAAATCCTCGAGTGGCCTGAAACTGCAGCCAGCTCCTCCTTCGGTCCAACGATAGAATGCTTCCCTCTTCACCCTCGCTGTCAGCATCCAGCGAACTGTAAAAGCGCCGCCTGCCGATGCTTTGAGTTCTCGAAGCACAAAATCGCACGTCGCTTCAACGATGTAGCGATACTCCTCGTTGCCGGTCCGCTCATAGGCCTCGGCGTAGATCGAGACCAGTTGCCCATTGTCGTAGAGCATCTTCTCAAAGTGAGGAATCTGCCATCGCTCATCGACGCTGTAGCGATGAAATCCTCCGCCAAGATGGTCATACATCCCACCGCTGATCATTCCGTCGAGTGACTTGAGAAGCATTCGCTTGGCTGATTCTCGCTGGGCCTCATTGACCGATGCACGCTGCCAACGATCCAGCAGGAAAACCAGATTGGAAGGTTCGGGAAACTTTGGGCCGGCTGTCTGGGAGCCGAAACCACCATGCACTGGATCATACTGCTCCAAGCAACGAATCGACGACCTCCTCGACCAACGTCGAATCTAACGGTCGTTCATTGACTTCAAGCGGATCGGCGGCTCTGATTCGCATCGCACCGCCCGAGTCAGCGCGTCGGCCTGCTCGGTGACTTGTTCGCGCTGGGCAGTCCAGGCAGAATCGATCTGATCGAGGATCGTCAGAAATCCGGTCGCCGCCCCTCGTCACCATCGCGTGCCGGAAAGTAGGTTCCACCCCAAAACGGCCGTCGCATCGGGCAGCAAGAACACCGACATCGGCCAGCCGCCATTACCGCTGATCATTTGGACTGCCGTCATGTAGATCTGATCCACGTCCGGACGCTCTTCCCGATCAACTTTGATGCAGACGAACTGCTCGTTCAGCTTTGCCGCAATTTCAGGATCGGTGAACGACTCGCGTTCCATCACGTGACACCAATGACAGGCGGCATAGCCAACGCTCAAGAAGATCATCTTGTCTTCCCGCTTGGCTTTGGCAAACGCCTCGTCGCCCCAAGGGTACCAGTCAACGGGATTGTGGGCATGCTGCAAGTAGGTAGGGACTCGATTCCTTCGCAAGCCGATTCTGAAAACCGGTTGAATCCCCCGCAGACTGCAATCGATTCGCCGCCCTGACGGGGAGCGGTGGTTCCATTGCACCCACGACCGTCATCCTGCACACAGCTACCTGTGTGAGGAGCCAAGAGTATCATCACGATCAGGAGTGGACCAAAGCGCATGTAGTCTTCCAAGGCATATCGAGTGCCTGCCGCAAGACTTAAGCATAGCCGTCGCAAGCCATCATGAGTCAGCCTCTTGCGTCGAGCCGGTGGCCCCCACTCTCGCCCATTTCCTCTTGCTCAGACCATGGTGCGGCGCATTCGCCACGACGAGCAAACTGCCGGAGCATACTCTAGCGACTTCCACGTTCGCGTCTGCGAGCTCTCTTGAGTCGGTGGTGGTTCTCCTCCGGCGTCAAGAATCCCCAGCTGCAGCGGTTGATCCTGTTCGTACTGCTTGCCCAGCAACAGTGCCAACGAGGCCTTGGCCATTTCGAACCCGAGATAAAACGCGTGGCCAGGATCAACGTTCTCCGAGACATCCAATTCCATCAATCGTTCGAACAAGCGAAACGGGTCCCGATCCGACAATCTGCACTCCCGCGGACAGCAGATGAATCAGGTCGTCCTGTGCGAACAGTCGATAGTTGTTGTCCTTGATCGACTCGGCCAATTGCTGAATGGTTTCTTCGCTGTGCACCAGCAGCTTTGGGTCTCGAAGCAACAGCAGGTCCGCCGACAACCGTTTCGGGGGGATACCATGCTTGATGCTGTAATGGACCAGACGTCGAGCGATATCGCATTCTCGAACTGACGATCTAGCCCAATTGATGACCTCCGTTGTGAGGACACTCTCGATTCGCAGCTCTTGGCAAATTCCCAAAAGCATCAGGTTGATTCCGGCTGAATCGACATCGCTCAATTCGGTCAGATTACCGATTCCCATCATCATCGCATGGTCGGGATACTGCTGCCTCACCTTTGCGTAACGCACCAGACTTTCCATCTAGACCTGCACCGATCGGTTCCAGGATTGGATCAAGCCGCATGGGAACGCCCTGAAGTGTCAAGAGCTCAATCGTCTTTTCAAAACTTTTTTGGTCGCCGCACGCATCGGGAATGACGACGACCTCGCAGCCACAATCAATGGCTGACGAAGCGTTCTGGGATTGAACGGAAAGCACGAGGGTACGCGCCTCGCCGACATGCCTCCTGTGCTTCCCAGGCATCGAACGTATCAATGGAAACACTGATCCCAAGATCAACGAGGGCAGCAACATAATCCCCAATCTGCAAGCATCGTTGAGCGGGATCACAGCCGATGTCGATTCGATTGGCCCCCTGACCGATCCATTGATGGGCCAACTGAATCACCTCATCGATGGATCTTCGCGGAGCATGATTGATCTCAGCGATAATTTCGATGTCGTAGGCATCAAGTTGCTCTGCGATGACGTCCTGGCCAAACAACTCCGACATCGCGCGGCAGTCTTTGGGACCGAGAATCACGGGAATATTTAAGGATTCGGTCAGCTCCGACAAGCCCGTTTCACAGTATCCGGGAAGCACCAGATGCGTAGCCTCGGCTGGAATCTCCAAGTGTCGACGAAGCCATCTCGGCGTCATCAACGCCGCAACCGTTATTGGCATCACGCCGATGGAGTAGGCGAACGAATACTTGGAGGCCAATGACTGTACTGTCTCTCGCACCGCAGCTTCGGCCAGCCTACCAGTCACGAAGTGGTAGTGGTGATTCGGTTGTGGTTGGAGTGTTGTCATGATCGCTGACCCACATCTTGCTCACAGTCGACGGCACTGGACAGGAAGTGATTGATCCCATGATGGAAACGCGTCACATCGAAGTCCACAATGGAACATACTTGTTGTTCAATGTGCACGAACGTTTTTCAATCTCGGGCTTGACGGAATCACAAGACTCTTTACAACTTGGATGAACGAGAGATTCGTGTTTGATTCGTGAACCTGTTTGCGGATCGACGTGGCCGGGATCTCTCGTTTTTTTATGCGCTCATCCCGACGAATTTCTGCACCTGCGATCGGAATGAAAAAAGGATGGCTCGCGAGAAAGCGACGACGCTCCTGGTCGTTCCATCCAATACCCACCTGTGTTCGCCGAAACAAAAAAACCACGCCTCGATGATATCGAAGCGTGGTTGCGGTTCATACCACGACCGTTAAAAGAACGGTCGTGAATAGTCTTGGAGAAAGCCTAGTTACCGTTCAAGAGCCGGGCAATCCCGAAGGTGAAGAATGTGCTCAAACCGAAGTTGATCAACTGCTCCTCACACTTGTACTGAAGGATCAAAGTGTCACCCGGTTGAACCAGAGGCCGGGAGCGTGGGTTGTTGATTGCATCTGCCAAATCAACTTCAATCGCAATCTGGCCGTTGCACTCGGTCTTTCGCAGCACGTAGAGCATGCCCGGAGGAACACCTTCGAGGCCTATTTGGCCTCCTCCTGCTCCGCCGCCGCCGAACTGACGGGCACTTCCCCCAACGGCACTTCCGGCGATCGAAATCGCACCGAGCACATCGAGGTCGTAGTCTCGCGGCAGTGGGAATTCACCACCATTGAGCAATCCGCCGGTATAGAAGACTTCGGTCTCACGCGACTCAATGTAGACAATGTCGCCATCCTGTAGACGAACGTCGTCCTCCGTGACGTCGGGGATCACGCCTGGTTTGACCCGCAACGGAATCCTCAAGATCGATGGATCTTCAGGAAGTTTCGGCGGGCAGGCACAGGGATCCTGCATCGCAGCTTGCTGCTGCGCGTAAAAGGCGCGAAGGAACTGGGCTCGCTTTCGCTGGTCAGCTTGGCTGGCGCGGAGCACCTTGACTTCGTTTTTGGCATTCAGCCCAGGCAATCCACCCGTTTGAACCAAAGCATGCAAAATATCATTCTGGTAGGCGGGAAGCTTAACCAAGCCACCACTGGCGCTGAAGTCGCTCCCACCACGGATATTACCACCACCCCCGCCACCAATTTGCGAGGCATCCTCACGAACAACGATCACGTCATAGGTTCGCTCACGGATCAGCGTCACAATGGGACGCGCTTTGTCGGCACGAAGGATGTCTTCCTCGATGTAGGCGTCGCGAATCGCGTCGCGCACTTGATCAAGGGTCAACCCATCCACCGGTAGCGGCTCGATCAGCGGCAGTGACAACGTTCCGTCGTCCTGCACTGCGATTGGGAATCCAATCGATGGTGGCAGCGTACTTTCCGCTTCCGGAAAATTAACCGGCGGAGGAGCAGGCGGCTGGTTGGGCGGATTGAATGGCAAGACACCTTCGATGTAGACGCCCAGGATGTCCCCTGCGGCAATCTGGTAATCACGCGGCGGCTCGATTGAGAGAATCGAAATGTCTACCGGAATCAAGTCACTTTTTGGCTCCGGAAAGAAATCCGCCGGCAGTCGACTGGCGGGAATGCCGTCGATAGGTTGTGTCAAAGCGGTGCAACCGCTGAAGGTCGACACCAACACGCAGGCGGTCAATGCGCCGGTTGCAGCACGCAATGATCGCGGCACCAATCGGTTGGCGGAAAGCTTCGTTCTCATCCCTGAACTCTCTTCCTAATGCCCAATGTGAATTGCGAAGTCGGTGGCAACGCCGACAGCGTGTTATTCGAAGTTAAACGGCAATTCGTCAGCTTCCAAACTAGCGTCACTGCTGGCCGGAGGTGCGAATAGATCATTGACGAACGCGTCAGAAAACTCGTGTGTCCCATTGTCCGGAACAAGCAGGTCGGACGTCGGAGCGGCGTTTCTGCTTGTGGCGACTTCCAAGTCTGCAATGGAAGCTGAAACATCGCTCACCGCGTTCTGGCGACCGTTGCTCGAGGGCTGTTGATAGACTGACTCAGGATCGACGATCTCAACCTCGTTGAAATCGATATCCTCATCCCATGGCCTCTCAGCGGGCGAAACGTCGAGCTGTGGTTCGAACAGCTGGGATTCCTCGCGGGGAGCCGGCAAGTTCTCCGGCTGATCCAAGAATGGTACGGCATTCCCGGGAGCCATGCCCAAATCCGATTCGGTCATGTTGATTTCGGCCGGCTTACGCAGATGCATCCGTATGCTTTGCCAATTCCCAACGCCATCCTGTTCAGCCGCCTTGGCACCGAAGGGATAGCCTTCGAACCAGGCGTTCACGGCAGCTTGCCCATATGGCGACTGATACTTCCAGCCCCAATACTGCGAAGGCGCGATGGCCGGCGTGCATCCGTCGCCGCCGGCGGCAACGCCCATGTAGCCAGAGATGAAGCCGTCTTTGAAGTCCCGATGGTATTGCTGGTGGATGTAGCGATGCCGTACCCGAATCCAAGCTTTCTCGGCGAGGGCGCGATTTCGATAGTCCACCATCGACTCGTCGAGACACTCCTGGGCGTCATTGAGCATACGATCGACGCCGGTTGTCACAGATCCGCACCCGGTGGAGCCGAGGACGAGGACCCCCAGACAGCCGGTGATCCAAGCCCGTCGTCGACGACGCGACGAAAGCCCAGAGGGCTCGTCTTTCTCAACCACGTCGGCACTGGTGATCTGTTGTTCGTTTATAGGACGAATCGCCATTTGGCCCCCCTTGGCAGCAACGGCATTCGGTAGTTCAGTCACAGAGAATGGGCGGATCGTGCCGGTAATGCAGTCCACCCTGGCTTACTTATCGCCGCATTCACCCGCGGGAGTTAAGCAAAAATGACGGAAACGACATCTGTAGCGATCAATCCACCTCCGTTGAGTCTGCCGGTTAGTGCTTCCCTGAGGCTCAGATGCCGGGTAATCGACTCCTCATAGCACTGCCGACGGGACCGCCGGGAGCAGAAGACAACGTCCATTATCTGGCCGACTGTTTTTTCTCCTGGCCGCATTTCCGTAGTAATGAACTACCTTTCACTAACTAGTCTAGAAAGCGTTTCCCACTCCTTTGCCCAAACTGCACGGCTTGTCGATTCTGAGTCACCTCAGAGGGGGCACCTGGGAAACCTCGCTGGAATGTTGCTCGATCCATTTTCTTCCATTCCTTCTCGTAGGCGTAACTCATGGCGTGGCAAATCGCGATCTGCATCGCGATCTCGATCGTGGCTTCCCTGGCTTTGGTGCCACTAGTCCGATCGTGTGCGCGTCGCCTTGGGCTTGTTGATCGACCCGACAGTGATCGCAAGCTTCACTCCGAACCGGTGGCACTTGGCGGGGGCCTCGCCGTCTATCTTGCATTGGTCATCGCATTTGTCGCGACGATCGGGATCGATCGAACAATGCTTGGGTTTGAGCTTGGGTACGTATCAGGCAAATACTACACATTGTTTGGAGCTGCCGGATTGCTGCTGATCGTGGGGCTCATTGACGACGCTTGGGCTCTGCGGGGCAGGCAGAAGCTTTTGCTTCAGTGTTTGATCCTTTGCGCATTGGTTGGTGGAGGAACGCTGATCGAGCAGGTCAGCATTTTCGGTTTTGACATCAGCCTGGGCATTTTTGCCTTTCCGATTACCGTGGCCTGGTTGCTACTTGCGGTCAATGGTCTGAATCTGATCGACGGTGCCGATGGAATGGCAACAACCGCTGGTTGCGTCATCAGCGCGGGCCTCGGAATTCTTAGCCTTTACAACGGCTCCACCTTCTCCGCTGTGATCGCTCTCGCGCTCTCGGCCTCGTTGTCAGCCTTTCTGCTATTCAATCGCCCTCCCGCCTCGATTTACCTCGGAGATGCTGGCAGCATGACCATCGGCTTGTTCGTCGGTGTGCTAGCCGTTTGGAGCAGCGTCAAGGAGTCGACAATATTGGCTTCCGCGCCGGTTGCGATCCTAGCAATTCCATTATTTGATTCAACCGCAGCCATCGTGAGACGATGGCTGACTGGTCGCAGCATCTACACGACAGACCGCGCTCACTTACACCATCTTCTACAGGAGAAGCTTGGTCCCGTTCGCATGCTACTCGTGGTTGCCGGACTTTGCATCACGACCACGTCCTTGGCAGTGCTGTCTGTGGCATGGAACCAGCCGTGGCTGGCGGTCTTAGGTGTCGCCATCGTGCTGGGACTGTTGATACTTACTCGATCCTTTGGTCATGCGGAAGCAAGACTGCTGATCGGTCGAGCCATCCATTTCGTTCAATCCTTCGCGATGCCTCCGACGACAATTGAATCGGAGGAGCGTCATCGTCGCGTGGCTCTTCAAGGCGTCGAAAAGTGGGATACGATCTGGGAGCCGCTCGTGGAGTTCGCCAGGGGCCACCAGCTCGCCCAAGTAAAGATCGATCTGAATTTGCCGTGGCTGCAGGAGGGCTATCATGCAAATTGGCAAAGTGTCCGCATGCCTGAAAAACCAATGCAGCTGCAACTAGGCATCCCTCTACACGCGCATCGCTCATCGGACCACGCTCGAGTATCCATCGGACGACTCGAGGTTGTTGCCTCGGCAAGTGATCTTCACGCCTACGAGCGAATCGCCGACCTAAGTAACCTCCTCAGCGACCTTGCCGTGGAACTTGATCGTATCGTCGAGCGATTGGAACTGTCCAAAATTCGGAAACGCAGCGAGGATCCCCACGCCGAGTCGGTACCTGCTGACAATCCCCTCGATCGCGAAGGCACCAAGCTGCCGGTTGATTCTGAATCTCATGTTTCGACCACTTCTACGGCCTATTCCAATCTCTAGGCCTCGGCGCCCGCTTTTAGCTCGGCCTGCTCTCTTCGATGGTCCTTCACTTCGGGTGCAGCGCGTCCATTAGCGTGAAGCCACCTAGATTCGCAGGCAGAACCGACAATCCTTCCTGTTTCGCCCTTGTCAGTCGTGGAAGTTGCCTTCCAACTCCAATGATTCTTCAAAATCTCGGATCCTGTGGGTCTGCGCTTCTGAACGATGGGGAGCGTGATTTCCGCCTTCAAATCCGACTGCCATTGCTTGTCGGAACGCATTGGGCAAGGCATTTTGAAAGTAGTGATTGCAAGGTGCGGGGACAGTTTGCCACCAGGCAAGACCAAGGGGGGGTCTTGCCCCTCTTTTGCGGCGCAATCGCCCCCTTTGATTCTGTCGACAAGCATTCGCGACAATGGGTCTTGTCACCCACGTGGACGAAGTCCGCGCATCGATTACATACCGACTGCAGAGCCGATTCCAATGCCGATCCTCCCTCCCGAGCCCGATTGCCATCCCCTCGATCTGCTCGATAGTGACAACTGCATGGAACTGTCATGGTGGCTTCTCTACACCAAGAGCCGCCAAGAAAAGCAACTGATGCGACATTTGCGCCAGCTAGATGTCATGCACTACGCTCCGCAGATCGCACACCGTCGCCGCTCGCCAGCGGGACGTGTTCGAACCACTTACGCCCCACTGTTTAACAACTACGTCTTTCTCTGTGGTGATGACGAGTCGCGGTATCAGGCAGTCTGCACAGGTTGCGTTCAGAAGGCTACTACCATCACGGACGTCGAAAAGTTTGTCACGGATCTCCGTCAGATTCGCGATCTGATTAACATGGGCGTCCCACTAACGCTGGAAAGCAGGCTTGAAGCTGGCCAACACGTGCGGGTGCGGAGCGGCGCGTTCATGGGATACGAGGGAGTGGTTCTTCGCCGCGAACAGGAAACTCGCCTGCTAGTCTCCGTCCAGTTCATGGAACAGGGCGTTAGTGTCAAGCTAGAAGATTGCCAGCTCGAGCCGATCGGCTAGAACGCGCGAACTAGCTGACCTCAATCAGCCCGCAAATCCCCCGAGTTGTCCTCGGAGAAGGAAGCCAAAAGACCTTCTTCGCTTACCTTATCTCTGCAGACTACACTCCAGCCCCGTTCGTCTGTTGTCACATCAAAAACCAAAACTGGTCTTTCTCAATCGCTGCTACTGGCCAGATTCGGAGGCCACTGGTCAGTTATTGACAGATCTGTGCGAGAGCTTGGCAACGGACTTCGATGTCCATGTGGTTTGCGGTCAGCCGAACTCGCCGACCACCGATCGTTACATCGAACGTGGAGTCGAGCTGAAGAATGGTGTCACAATTCATCGGCTCGCCCACACCCGCTTTGCCAAGAGAATTCCGGCAGGGCGGTCCATGAATTTGATATCGTTTTCCAACTCCTGCAACAACTACCTACGCCGCTCAAGACTTCCTGCTGACATCTTGATTTGCGAGACCGATCCTTTTCTCCTCCCGATCGTTGCAGCTCGGCATTCCCGTCGAGTCGGATCGAAACTCGTTTGCTACCTTCAGGATATCTATCCCGACGTTGCTGAAGCGATTGGAAAAGTTCGCTCCGGGTGGCTGACGGAAATGATCCGGAGGCAGCTCCAAAGTGCATACCGAGTCGCGGATCGTATCGTGGTTCTTGGTAGCTGCATGCAAGACCGCCTGCAAGCCTCGCCTTGGTGTTTGGATCCGGATAAAGTGACTGTTGTTCCGAACTGGGCTGATTGTTCGAAAATTCGCCCCGAGGATTCTCCAAGCAATGCACTGCTGATGCGCGAGAGACTGACAGACCGATTCGTCGTGATGCACAGTGGTAACATGGGTTTGACGCAGAGACTCGACGTTCTCGTTTCTGCGACAAAGTCATCTCACTGGCCGGGCAATGCCGTGCTGCTACTAGTCGGGGACGGAGCGGCTCGAGCCGATTTGCAGTCTCAGATTGCTGAAGATCGATCTGGCCGAGTTCGGATCCTTCCCTACCAACCGCGAAGCGAACTCTCAACAAGTTTGTCGGCCGCTGATTTACACGTCGTTTCCATGCATGAACGCATCAGCGGCTGTCTATGCCCTAGCAAACTCTATGGGATCCTCGCTGCCGGCCGACCAGTCCTGGCAATTGCCGCGGCGGAAACAGACCTGTGCAGGACGGTAGCACAGCACGATCTGGGCTGGTGCTGCATGCCAGGCGACGCCGAAGCGATCGCCAAGTGCGTAGCCATGGCTGCCGAGAACCGCGAGCAACTTCTATCCGCAGGACAAAAAGCTCGTTCACTCGCAAGTCGCCAATTCGATCGCATCGTGGTGATCGGGCAGTTCAAGGAGATGCTGATCAGTACACTAAAGGAGACTGTGGCTGCACGTTCTAGCCAGAAATCTGATAACGTTGTTGCTTTGGATACGTTTCAAGGGACGAACGCTCGCGTCCATTCTTGATGGTTCACGCGTCAACTGATGATCCTGGTCCATGTCCGCGGCAACTGCATTCATGCATGCCTGCAGCGGGTATGAACTTTGTGACGATGTCTCTCAAACTTCTCGTCTTCCCCCGAAAGTCAATTGCCTACAGCGCTGATCACCGGAATTTCTGGTCAAGACGGCTCCTATCTTGCGGAGCTATTACTGAGCAAGGGCTACGAAGTTCATGGCATCGTTCGCCGAAGCAGCTCGACCGTCCGCTCCCGACTGGACGGACTCTTTCGCAACAAGGATGTTTATGATCGGCGGCTATTCCTACACTACGCGGATCTGGATGATGCAACCACGATCCGTCGGATTCTACTGCGTTGCGTCCCGGAAGAACTTTATCATTTGGCTGGGCAAAGCCATGTCGGTGCAAGCTTCGAAATCCCAGAAACGACTTGCCAATTTACGGCCATGGGCACGTTGAAACTGCTTGAGATCGTTCGTGACCTACCTGTGCCGCCACGACTTGTCCACATCAGTAGCAGCGAGGTATTCGGTCGTCCGAGCGAAAGCCCGCAAACAGAATTGACACCAATGCGGCCGGTCACTCCCTATGGAATCGCGAAGACGTTTGCAACGCAGATGGTTTCGCTCTATCGAGAGTCGTTCGGTTTATTCGCCTGCAATGCAATCTGTTACAACCACGAATCCCCTCGGCGCGGCGAGTCTTTCGTGACCCGTAAGATTTCCCGAGCAGCAGCTGCCATTTCGATGGGTCTTCAAGACGAGCTGAGATTGGGAGCTTTGGACAGCAGGCGAGACTGGGGCTATGCACCGGAATATGTCGATGCCATGTGGCGGATGCTCCAACAGCCGGAAGCGGACGACTACATCATTGCGACCGGACAGTCTCATAGCATCGAAGAATTCCTGGAGGCAGCCTTCTCTGCGGTGGGACTCGATTGGCGACGCTACGTCAAACAGGATGACCGTTATCGGCGACCGTCCGAAGTGACTCGCCTCGTCGGCAATCCAAACAGAGCGTTTGAAAAACTGGGTTGGCGGGCGAAGGTGCAACTCACAGAGTTGGCAAGGCTGATGGTTTGCGGCGACCTTGAGGCGTCAAAGACTGAGAACCCTGACGGCACACAGTGATGAGCGTCCAAATTCGATTTGCTTGGTCGTCAGCAGTAACGGTTTGCAGGATTCGTTTCTCTGCTCTTTCGCTCCGCCATCAAGACTGACGCCTGAGACATTAACCTGCTATGGAACAGCGAGACTTTCTCCACCGCAGACGAATCACAAACTGAATCGATTGCCTAGCTTGTTTCCCATCATAAAACTATTTCGCTCGACACTCACTTGGTGTTCGGTCTTCATCTTGGCAGTGCTACCGGTTGCCGTCGCAATGGACTACGGCGGTGTTTTGCGTTGGACCCATTACCTGATCGCGTTGGCCACATTGGCCGCCACCATCGCGGCGCTGCCATCGCTTACCCAGTCAGAAAGCTCTGATGGTTGGCGGCGGCATCGCCTGCTGGTACCAATTATCTTGTGGGCTGCTTACGCTTGGTTTCAGACGGTCCCGCTTCCGCAGTCAGTCGTGGAGCGTTTGAGTCCAGCCTCAGCGCAAGCTTATACAGACTGGATTACTCCCTACGTCAATCAAGACTCACTGCCAGATTCATTTCCGATCTCTGTCGCCCCATACGATTCGTGGCATGTCTTCGGGATGTTACTAGTGCTTGTGGGAATCGCTTGGTCCGCAGCCCAACTGTTTCACACACGTGAGCGAGTTGGCTGGCTGCTTTGCCTGATCTCGATTGCAGCGATCATTAATGTTCTGATTGGGGTCTGGCGAATTCTGGTTCCGGACTCGATTGCATGGTCCGCAATCGCCAACCCCGACGGACAAACATTTGGAGCGTTCGTCAACCGCAACAACGCCGCGCTATTCCTCAATCTTGGTTTGGCTGCCAGCCTAGGCTTGCTTTCCTGGAGACTGACAGCGATGACGGGGCTTGAAGTCGATGACCCGTCATTCGAGTTCAACGATCTTTTTTCGCTGATCAACGATCGCGAATCTGTCGTGGGAGTCGTTGGTGCCGCTGCCTGCTTGACAGGTCTGATGATTTGCGGTTCTCGTGGCGGACTTGTTTCCGCCCTCTTTGGTGGTTTGCTTGCCTTCGGGTGGGTTCGACAGCGGCGAGGCTTTATCAGCTTGCCAGTGGTTGGGGCTGTGATCGCAATCGCAGCGGCTTGCTTGATCATTCCGTTCAATCTCGACTTAAAAAGCCTTCATCGATTCGAACTATCAGCTGAATCCGATACGTCCACGATTCTTCGGGATGGTCGGCTGCAACATTGGCGTGATGGCTTCGAAGCGGGTGTTGCACACCTCCCAGCCGGGTCTGGCTTGTCGACCTATGCGTACGCTCATTTGCCCTTCAAGAAGACAGGACCTCATGCATGGTACCATCACGCTGACAACTTATGGTTGGAATTGTTCGTTGAGCAAGGCGTGGTGGGCATCGCGTTATTCCTTTTAGCCGCCACAATCATCGTGCAGTCCCTTCATCATCTCAGCCTGTCGCATGACCCATTGGATCAGGGATTGAGAACGACGGGATGGTACGCCTTGGGCGCAATATTGGTTTCGCAGGCTTTTGACTTTGGTTTGATCATTCCTGCGAACCTAATCGTCACAGTCATTTTGATGTCAGCGATCGTATCGCGAGATGCGACGTGTCGATTCCTCCTGGCGGGTGAGTCAAGTGGGATCGTGTTCAAGTCACAGCGATTCGAGATTGCCGCATACGTGGGAGCGGCAGTATCTGTAGCGGCCTTACTGATTGCCATTCCCATATTGCGGCAGGGTGCCGAAATTGAGTCGGCGGTACGCAGCGTCCAAGCCCGCTTTGACGGAATCAAGGTCGATCCGATCAAGTTGCAAGAGGCATCCGAATCTCTTCGCGAGACAGTTGGAACAGAAATGCCTCCTGAGGTCTTGACCTTACTATCGGAGATCGACTATCGGCTCGCACGTGTGACAGAAGTGATGGAAGCTCAACCAACGAGCGGTGAGCAACTGGAAGAAATCTATTTGCAGACGGGCGTTGTTCCTAGACGCCTTCGGTGGCGACAGGATTCGTCCGAAAACGTTGTGCGTCTTGCCTCAACGTCGGCGACCGAAACGGAATCAACGCAACTCTATCGTCATTCCTTGGAGAGAGCTGGCCAAGCACTTCTGACCTTGCCCTTGGACAGCACCGCTCGCACAAAGTACGTGTATCTCGATTTCATTCATCAAGATGCAAAGCTAACAAGCCTGGGCTCCTTCAGCTTCGACAATTCTACCGTAATAATCCAGCAATGCTGATGCGATTGGGTGTCTTCGCAGCAGACAGCGGGGAGACTGCGGTAGCGGTTGAAATGTGGAGTTCTGCACTCCGACAGGAACCTGCCTACACGGCGCAAGCCATTGAACAGGCTGAAACAAGAGGCACCTTCTCCTTTGCAGAGGTCGTTCCGCAGCAATCCAGGAATCTGCGTGCCGCGGCTATGTACATTCTTGCCAAAGAAATCGAGGCTCCAGAATTCCTTGCCGATGCATTGGAAGGAATTGATTGCCAGTCATGCATTCTGCTCTCGGAACGTGCCAACTGCGAGCAGTTAGCTGGTGACATCCAATTCAAGCTAGGTCGATTCGATGATGCTTTTGCAAGCTACCGCTCGGCGATCAAGCGAACACCTGCTGACACCGACTTGCGATTGAAGCTGATTCGGCGCCTTCGCGATCAAGGGCGAAATCGAGAATCCATCAGCGAAGCGCAGACTGGTCGACATCTATTTCCTCAAGACGGGCGATTTCACGAGGAAATCAAGGCAATGTCCTCGGCGGATGCTTTGAATGCGGACCAAGCCGCTGATGCAGAAGCTCTCAGCCCATCCAATTAACTTCTCGAGAAAGAGCGTTAACACGCAACGGACCTACGACGACGTCCCCGCACGCAGCTCTCGGATCACCGTTGGAGTTCGAGTTTCCACTGCAGTCGTTTGGGCAAGTGGGATCCGTCATTCTCCCTCGATGGCAACTTTGCTTTGGGGGCTTTGCTCTGGCCACCTGCCATCTGCTTGAGAACTTCTCTTTGCGTTCATGCTTGCCTAACTCGATGGTAGTCTTCCGGCATACAACGCTCTTTCTAGCGTCCTCCGATTTATGTTTTGGTAGTTTAGAATGCGAACACTGACCCATTTCCTTTTCTATCACGTTGGCCTAAATCGGGCCAATACACAAACCACTGCTGCAGAGCGACTCAATTGCAGAGTTTGCAAGGACTAGCCGCCGTGCCGTTGAAATCGGTGTTTACGAGGGAGTCACCACTGGGACCATAGCGGCCGCGCTCCCAAAAGACAGCGTGCTCTATGCAGTAGATCCGTTTCTGGCTGGCCGTGCCGGGATCTGCTGGGGAAGGGCAATCGCGAAACGTGAAGCAAGGCGAAGTCAACCGCAATGCAGTATCGAGTTTATTGAAGCATTCAGTCACCAGGCGGTACAGAAGCTAGACGGGATGTTTGACTTCGTATTCATCGATGGCGATCACTCGTGGGACGGAATCTCACAGGATTGGTCCGACTGGTCACCTCGGATTGGTGAGAATGGAATCATCGCCTTGCATGACACGCTAGTTCCGCCACACGATCCTAGTGTTGCGAATCTCGGATCACACAAGTATTTCGTGGAGCACATTCAACATGATCCCCGGTTCGCAATTGTCAAACAGGTCGACTCCTTGAGCATTTTACGACGCATCAGCGCAACTCCTAGCAATTCTGGTGCATGCTAGATGGCAGGCATCTACATCACGGTTGGGCAATCGGATCAAGAGCGTCTCAAAAAGGTTGCGGCGCTACATCCGATTCTCAGATGAGCATGAAGTTTCATTCGTGGGCACCGATTTTGGCTACGTATGGCTGGGGCATGACGACGCAGGCCGATTTGCACCAGCATGGGATCCCGAAAGCGACGTCCATTGCGTCATCGCAGGCCGGCTCTGCCTCGGATCTGGCGATTGGCAAATGGCTGAATCACTGCCTTACAAGGGCGGGCTAGCCGGCCGCGTCATACTCCATAAATACTTGTCGGAAGGTCCGGCATCCATTACTCCATTCAACGGTGCCGCAGCGATCTGCATCTGGGATCCGCGAGGCAAGAAGGTCCACGCATGGACCGATCAGTTTGGATACCATCCTCTATTCTTGGCCGGAGACAAGGTTGACGAACCAAGTGTGGTCACAACCTTTCCTGATGCAATCAACGTGGATCCAGCGATCAAATTGAGACCTGACTACGTCTCGATGGTGGAGTTCTTGCGTGCCTGGCGGATCACCCCTCCCCATACCTACTATTCGAACGTCAAACATGCTGGTGCAGCCGCTCATTGGTCTATTCCTGTCAATTCGTCACCGACACGGGAAGTGTATTGGCAACCATTTGAGTCTCCTTTCTTTCCAACAATCCACGATGCTGCTGATCAGCTTGCTACTGCATTGAGAATCGCAGTGAAGGAGCGAACGCAAGTCGCCGAACATCCAGCTTTCTTCGTGAGCGGCGGCGCCGATTCCCGCGTGATGCTATTCGCTGCCGATCACCCTTCGAATGTTCACGGTGTCAATCTTTTCGAACGACCAACCGAAGAGTCTCGTGTAGCACAGAAACTATGTGAGCGAGTTGCGCAACGTACGTGCCGTTTCAACGGGACAACGACTACTACCCTCGCTTGCAAAAAGCCAACGTAAGATGGTCGGGCGGAATGTGGTGCACGGAGGACAATCACTACCTGGGTGTCCATGACCTGCTTACGGAGTTTGGGGCTGACCTGGTCATGACCGCTTGTACAACCGATTGGCTGTTCAAAGGCTATGGACTCGAGCGTGGTTACAAGAAACTGTTCGGGAAGAATCTCCCGATCAAAGAATTCACACACGACCGCGTTGACGGTTTTCTCCCCAATCGTCCTAGTAATTCGCCAACAGAATTCGCTGAAGAGGTCAACTCCCGACTGGACTCCTGGTTTGCAGGTTGCCCCCGCGAGCTCCGCCATGATCGCGACTTTCTCCAAGTTGAGGATCGAAGGATTCGGCCAGCCTGTTACACCGTATCCGTCTCTGGCCCGATCATGTACCGGATCTATCCCTATGACACATTTCTAGCTGATTCACGAGTCGCCGAGTGTTATGGTCGGATACGTGCCGAGTGGAAACTCAATGGGGAAGTCTGGGGACTCGCCGCTGGAAAGGTATGCCAAAACGCTGGCGACATCGTTGATGCAAACCACGGCTGGGCGGTCAATGCCGGGAACACTGCAAAGCTCTATGGGTTCACGAAGGGATGGTTACGGCGAAGGCTGGGTCGTCGCAGACCCGCAGATGTTTCGTCGGCTGACCACCCCCCTTCCAACGCGTCTTGGCCAGATTTTGGCTGGTACGCTCAACACAGCGAGACCCTAAAGTCACTTTGGCATCAGACTCCGACAGATCACAGGGAACTCATGACCCGCTTAGCCGGAGAAGACCCTTGGTCGAAACCGCTGGACAGCTGGGCGGCCGACGCACCCCGACTTTTTCGAATCCTCACGCTTCTGCAGCACTGGCGGAATGCTTAGGCCTCCGACGCAGTCCCTTCCTTTATAGTGATGATCAACAACTCAAGGCTCTGCCCCATTGCACTTGAAAGCGAGAGTGCGAGCACGGGTAGTTTTCCGTGAGAAAATGGCTGTTTCGGAAGGTGGTTCGCCTTCCTGCTTTCAGGGGCAAGTGGCGAATCGTCAATGCGCTGAGATCTGGGATGTCACCCTATCGCAGCGTAACGGATTTCGGTTTCGAGATGGAACTGGATTGTTTCGAATGGTCTCAGCTCTACCTGGCTGAGCACGGCAATTCAGAGCCGAGGACGATGAAGCTGATCCAAGAAATTTTGAGACCAGGCGACAACTATCTCGACGTTGGCGCTCATGTTGGATTTGTCAGCCTGGTAGCTCGTCAAGCAATTGGAACGACGGGGCGAGTCATAGCAGTGGAACCTCAACCGTACAACTGTCAGCTCCTGCTACGCAATTGGGAGATCAACGAATACACAAATCTCGACCTCTTCGTGGCCGTGGCTGGAAACGAGCCAGGCTTCATTTCGCTTCCTCAGCAGTCAGCGACTGACAAGTCACGGCTAAGTCTCGCATTACCGATGCATGATGCGATTGCTCTCACCTTCCAAGTGCCAATTCGCACTGCGGAATCGATCATTCAGGACGCACGCGTCAAAACCATCAGACTGATGAAGATCGACGTCGAGGGCTTTGAATGCGAGGTCCTCAAGGGATTGCGATCCTGTATCGAGCGTGTCGATCACATTATTTTCGAAGCGTTGAGCGGCAATGAGATCGAGCAGCAGCAGAGGAATCAAGCTTGTGAATGGTTAACAACCGCGGGCTATCAGTTGCGTGATGTCGCTGGGACCAAATGGAACCCCGGACAGGAGATCATTGAGAGCAATCTCTGGGCGACACGGGAACAGGGCTGAGAAAGTGTCTGCATCGCCGCTCGATTCGATTTCAAGACGGCAACTGAGTGATTTTACGGAAATCGAGGCAGTCTTTGCGACGCCGCAACACTGCATTTCCGAGGCACCAGGCGGCCAGCAGCAATACACTCGTGAGTTACTGGCAACCTTACGCACCGGACATGTTCGCACGCTGCGCGATTCCACTCCCCTTCGACCGCAACTGGAGGACACGCATTCTTCGAAAGCTCCGAGACCGTCCTTACCGGTATGGCTTTTCTCAGGAAGTCGTCCCGGTCATCTCTGAGGCTGCAACCAAGTCCAATTCCAGCTGTGTGTTATTCAACGGAACGACTTTCTTTGGAATCGCGAAAGCACTGCGAGAGGCAATGCCGGACAGAAAGCTCGTGATGCTCTCCCACGGACTGGATAGCACCGACTACGTCCATGCACTAAGTGCAAAAGGCTGTGATGGTGGGTCATCCAAAATATCGAACCGTGAGAATCAAAGGCTAGGTCGGCAGCTGACCACGGAAAGAAAAGCACTTCCTGTATTCGATGCTACGCTCGGACTCTCGAACACGGACGCCGAAATTCACCAGTGGCTTGGAGCGCGGCATTCGTTTTGGCTACCACGAGCAGTGACCCCCAGTCCCATTGAGTGGGATCCAGTGAGAGGTCGGGTAGGATTTGTTGGGAGGCTTGACCATCCACCCAACTACGAGGGATTCCATCGTGTGGCTCGAATCATTAACGACCGAAAGCTTGACATTCAGATTCGCGTCGTCGGCAGTCCGCAAGGTTTGGGTGCCGCATTTCAGTCACGTTTCCACTGCGTGCAGTATCTGGGTCCGCTTGCAGATTCCGAACTAACTAGCGAGGCCAAGAGCTGGAGAGCGTTCCTTCACCCGATCTTTTGCTTTGCTCGTGGGGCAAGCACAAAGCTGGCAACCGGCATCGGGTGGGGAATTCCTGTGGTTGCTTCGACGTCCGGCCGAAGAGGATACGAGTGGACGTCGGGACGACTGCTGGCTGCGGATTCGCCTGAAGCATTCGTACATGAGACACAGAAGTTAGCGTTCGATGACATCTACATGCGTGAAGTAAGACAGCAGGTCCTGGAAATTGCAAATAGCTCCCCTTCTATAGTTAGCAACGCCATTCGACTCAGAGAGCATCTCGATTCGATCCTTGTGTGCAACTCCTGAGCATTGTCGCAACTAACTGCGAACAGAACCCGAGACAGACGGACCAGCTTGGCTACTCTACCTGCGTGAACGGTGGATTCCGAACAGGGGACGGAGCATTTCGATTCGACATCGAACGCTCCTGAAGCCGAGAACTACAAACGATCCCGCCTGCCGAGCGACACGGCTGTCCAGGAAACGATCGACCGACCGCCTGATCTTCCTGAAATGAGTACCACCCTTCTAGCCAACCAAGCGAACGATCCGGTTAGCATTTCCTCGATGATTCGGCAATTGATTCAGCAGAGCGTACGAATCATTCCCTGGCGCGTGCGAACAGCGATCAAGAGGATTCCTCTCGTAGCTCCGCTTCAGCGACGGCTCCTTACTTGGTTCCTGGAGCATTATGAGTTTATCCATGAGGTCGATGCTGGTCCCGCCCAGGGATTGGTCTATCCGGTGATGCTTCCCGAAGACAAAGGAGTCTGGACAGGAACCTATGAGCTGGAATTTGTCAATGCTCTGGCTGCCTCCGTCAAAGCAGGAAACGTATGTCTGGACGTGGGAGGATGGCGGGGATATTGCGGTGGCGTGATGGCAAAGCAGGGAGCTGCCACAGTCGTGATCTTTGAGCCGCTTCCAAGCAATTGTGCTCGCATTCAAAAACTGATCGAACTGAACCCGTCACTACCCATTCGTCTTGTTCAAGCTGCCGCAGGCGAGGCGGATGGCGATTCAGCGTTCACCGTGATGGACGCATCAAGCATGGGCAAACTATCCAACAGCCCATTTCAGTTGAATGTTGCTTCCCAAGAATCCATCCCCGTAAAGGTTGTGACGTTGGACAATTGGTGCACAAACAACAGGCTTACGAATCTGGATGTGGTGAAGATCGATGTCGAGGGTGCCGAAATGATGGTCTTGCACGGTTCAAAGGCGATCCTGGCTGAGAGCTCGCCCACTCTGTTCATCGAAGCTCACTCGCGAGAACTTACTCGCCAAGTGGTCAACTACCTTGAACTCCTAAAGTACGAAATCAGAACGCTAGAAACCGGGCGTCTGCCAGATGGTGTCTCGGAACCAGAAGTCTGTCACTTGGTTGCCGAACCGGTTCATGCGCAAGAATGACTCTATCCTCAATCCCATGTGGCAATAACGCAATATGAGCGTAAGTATCATCAAACGATCGATTTGGAATAATCCTGGCAATCAAGGACAGAAGCTAAGTCGCACGGCTTATGCGTTTGGATGGCAGCTATGGAAGAGGTTAATTCGGACGCCACTCGACCTGACCCTTCCAAATGGCCGAAAATTTGTGGCCCATCCTGACTGCGTGGTTTCATCTTCACTGATTTACTCGCAGTTTCCCGAGTATTACGAGCTGAATTTGGTCCGCAAGTCGCTGCAGCCTGCGGATATCTTGATCGATATTGGTGCAAACGTAGGACACGTCGGATTGTTATTGAGCGATCTCGTACCTCCCGAGAACATCCTAGCGTTTGAGCCAACGCCATTCACGTTCACACGCTTGCGAGAGAACTGGACTGTCAATCAGTTCGCCACGAACGGACTGCATCAAGTTGCCATTGGTGAGGAAACAGGAATCGCTCGGTTCCCGAATCTCCAACACCCTGGAACGATGAATGCCCAGGTTTCTGAAGAGGCAGGACTCGATGCTGCCACCGTTGAAGTCCCAATATTCCCACTTGATCACTATCGGGGACTCTGGACTTCGAAGTCGATTGGATTTCTAAAAATCGATGTCGAGGGACATGAGGGACCCGTCTTTCGCGGAGCTCGAAAGACCTTAGCCGAAGACCGACCTCGCTTGATCATGTTCGAGTCGCTGGATGGCTCCATCAGCTCGCAGGTCGGTGCCGAATTATCAACTTCAGATTACCGACTGTTTCAGCTTGACGATAAGGGCAACTTGATTCCGGATGCCTCCACCAATCAAAACGTATTTGCCGCTCCCAGCGAAAGCTTCGATGAGATCATTAACTTGTGAGCTTACGTAGGATCCTCATCGTCTCTCCGCACATGCCGCCAGCCAATGGAGCCGACTCCCACCGCGTTAGAATGACGGTGCCCTTCTTCAGGGAGTTCGGGTGGAAAGCTGAGGTACTGGCCGTCGACCCCCTGCAATTGGCGGTCCCCCAGGATCCTTGGCTGCTAGCAAGATTTCCCGAGTCTGTCCCCATCCATCGGTGCGGAGCTCTTTCCCTGAGGTGGTCGTCAATACCTGGCTTCGGCGGTCTCGATTTTCGTGTTCGCCGTCCGATCAGGAAGCTTGGCACGAAGCTGATGCAGCAGTGGAAATACGATCTTGTTTACTTTTCTACAACCGTGTTCTCCCTTTGTTCGCTGGGACCTGATTGGCGGCATCGGTTTGGGGTTCCTTTCGTGGTCGATTACCAGGACCCATGGGTCACCGACTTCTACCGTGAACGACCCGAAATCATTCCGCCGGGCGGTAGGCTCAAGTATTCCATCAGCGAATTTCTGGCACGTCGAAATGAACCTTCTGTGATCCGAGATTGTGCTGGCATCACAACGGTATCCGACGCCTACTCCGAGCAACTCAAGGCGCGATACCCCTTTGCAGCAAAACTCGATTCTCTGACCATTCCGTTTCCAGCATCTGAAGGCGATCTGGAGCTCATTCGTGCAGAACAGTTCACACAGTGCTGCTTTGATAAGAATGACGGACTAACTCATTGGGTCTACGTTGGAGTAACGGGTCCGACGATGGTGCTGACCCTTGAAGCCCTACTCAAAGCCATCGCAATAGAGCGAGAGTCGATTCCAAAGCGAGTCAATAGACTGCGATTACACTTCATTGGAACCTCGTACGCGCCGGCTGGCAAAGCGGTTCCGTTTGTCAAGCCCATTGCAGAACGCTTTGGACTTGGCGATCTGGTCCATGAACGAACCGACCGCATCCCCTACTCGGAAGCTTTCGCCTGCCTAAACGATGCTGATGCTTTGATCGCAGTTGGTTCGAACGATGCCGCTTACAACCCTTCCAAATTGATGCCATACCTGTTGGCTCGAAAACCATTGCTCGCCGTCTTTCACGAGCGATCTCCAGCGGTTTCGCTGCTTCAGCAGTTAGGCGGGGCCAATCTCGTGACGTTTGATAGTGAGCAGACATCGTTAGAAATCGCAGAGCGAATACGACGACAATGGCTTCGAAGCGATTCGCACCAAACAACGATTCCGCTCAACGAGGCAGGGGTCAAGCCATACCTCGATCGGGGTCAGGCACAGCTGCTTTGTCAGTTTTTTGACAGCGTCTGCGACCGGCAAAGGACCGCCCGCCCATGTCCGTAAGATTGGCGATCGTCTGCACACACCCCATTCAATACAACGTGCCTGTTTTCCGTGAGCTTGCAGGAATCAACGGCGTCGATATCCGAGTCTTCTATGGATGGCGTGGAGCCACCAGTGAATCCCTCGACCATGGTTTCGGACAGAATATCACCTGGGATATTCCATTGCTTGATGGCTATGAATTCGAGTTCGTTGAAAATACATCCAAAGCCCCAGGCTCTCACCATTTTCGAGGCATTGACTCACCTAGCCTGAACGACCGCGTAATGGCCTGGGATCCATCGTCGATCCTGGTTTACGGATGGTGCTACAAGTCACACCTGCAGCTCATGCGTAGCCTTCATGGGAAAATCCCTATTCTTTTCCGTGGTGATTCCACGCTGTTGGAAGAACGGACCGGCATGCGACGTGCGTTACGCCGCCAGATCCTGCGTTGGATATATCGCAAGGTCGATATCGCGCTGTACGCAGGAACAAACAATCGGGCATACTTTCTAAAGCATGGCCTTCGAGATGACCAATTAGTTTTTGCTCCACATGCAGTGGACAATAAACGATTTGAATCTTTCGACGAAGAGGAAGCCGGGCAACTGCGGAAGAGTCTTGGTATCGGCCCAGACGATCTTTTCGTACTTTTTGCTGGAAAGCTGGAGCCAATCAAGGCACCCAATCAATTGCTAGAAGCATTTCGCAATGCGGATTCGTGCAAGCCACCTAGTATTTGTCGGTAGTGGTGAGATGGAATGTGAATTGAGAAGTTCGCGAAATGCGAGGGTTCACTTCCTAGGTTTTCAGAATCAATCGAAAATGCCCACCATTTATGGCGCTGCGGACGCCCTCGCCTTACCGTCCCGCAGCGAATCTTGGGGGCTGGTTCTCAACGAGTCAATGGCGGCTGGGTGTGCCGTCTTAGCAAGCGACCATGTTGGAGCTGCGATCGATTTGATTCGTCCTGGTTGCAACGGATGGATATCACAGGCAGGCGATCAACAATCGCTCAATCGCTGTGTTCAAGACTTGGTATCGAACGATCGCGTCGGTCTGCAAAAGATGGGACTCAAATCCCAGGGGCTCATTCAGTCATGGTCTGTCAAGTCGCAGGCCGCGGCAATTACTCAAACTGCAGAGATGTTCGCGGAATGAAGCAGCGACTTGAACACGACCGCTTGGCTTTAGCATCCTGCCGTGTGCTCGCGTTGCTAAATGGAACACAGCTATTCGGCCAAGAGAAGGGAAACATTCAGGTCTTGAGAACACTTCGCGAGCTTGGCGCGAAGATTCTTGTCGGCGTTTCACCGCTAGGTGATGGCGAGGACGTGAAGGACTACATCGAACAGTCTGGTTTTGAAACAATCTCATTTCCGTTCGGAGGTCAGTGGTCAAAACGGCTTTTTAGAGAGAACCCGACTTTGATCGCTACGAATCTTGCCAGCGTCTGGAACTGCAGCGAACTCGTGCGGGCCCAAGTGCGAAAACTTGGAGCAACACATCTTCATATCGGCAGTCAATCGGCTTATTCCTTTATCGCGCCATATTTGGCAATCGACAAGCGAATACAACTCGTCTATCGGATGGGAGACGAACCTCCCCACGAATCGCGTCCAAATCTCCTGATATGGAAATCTTGCTATAAGCGAGCGAATGTCGTGGTAGCCAATTCAAATTTTGTTCGTCAAAGCATTCTTCGCGCTCGACCTCAGGGCCAAGAAAAGCTTAGGTTGATCTACAACCGAGCGTCTCTTGGCTCTGACTCTACAAGTTCCGATTCTGGACCTAGAATCAAACGGGGAATGAAGTCCTCGACTGGAACACACCTTCTCTATGTTGGACAATTGTCTCAACACAAGGGCATTGAGGACATCCTCAGTGCCTCCTTCGACCTCATGAAAATTCATTCAGATCTTCAGCTGGACATCCTGGGGAAGTCCCCCTACAACTCGGACTACCAATCAAGCTTAGAAGAGCGAGTGAGAAAATCGCCATTTGCTGAGAGAATCTTGTTTCACGGCTATCAGAAAGATCCAACTCCTTTCTACGAGGATGCCGATTTGCTCGTTGTTCCTTCGCGTTTCGAAGAGCCTGCAGCGAATGTCGTGCTGGAGGCGAAACGCTCAGGAGTACCTAGCATCGTCTATCCGTCCGGTGGTTTGCCGGAGCTCATCACCCATGGCGAGAATGGAATCGTCTGTCGCGACAAATCCGTTGCTGCGCTCGCCGAAGCGATCCAATGGTATTTGCGAGCCCCCAGTCTGCTTGTGCAACACCAGCTTGCTGCTCTTGCAGACAACGAAGCGAGATTTGGCCACGACCGCTTCTGTCGCCAATGGCGTGATGTCTACTTAGGCACAACAAGTGTGGAGAAGTCTCTTGTATCGCAGTGAGCTCGCTAGCTACACATCCGAAAGGAGCATTGCCACCGATGCAGATTCATCGCGACTGGCCTCTGGAATGTGGGGCGTCTTTGGCGTCTTGGCGATACTTGGTTTGGTTACACCGAATCCTTGGCTAACGGCATGCGCAATGCTCGTGCCGCCTTTGCTGTTCAAAATGCTTTGGCGAGTTGGGGAGCCTCCGATCCTGGCATTTGCGGCTGCTTTTCAGTGGCTTCAAGCGGCTAGCCCAGTCTTGGCTGCCGATATCGAATGGAGGCACATTACCGATCAATCATTTGGTGAATTCCAAGAACAGGCGGCATGGCTGTCGTTATTCGCTGTGGTCGCACTCGCGCTTGGCATGACCACCGTTTTGCGTCGAATGCCACCTGTTGATCGCGACGTGGTAAGAGCACTTTCACAGCAACTCTCCTCTGGCCGTCTCTTTGTCGCTTACCTGATCTCGCTGGTACTTAGTGTAGGGCTTGTATGGCTCTCCCTTCATGCAGGCGGCCTTCGACAGCCGATCGCGGCTCTCGCGTCGATCAAGTGGGTCCCGCTCTTTCTGCTGTGCTGGTCGACGCTTCAATGCCAGAAGCCCAAACGACTGATGATCTTTGCGGTCGGAATTGAAGTCGTCATCGGATTCTCCGGCTTCTTCAGCTCGTTCAAGAGCGTGCTGTTCTTGCTGCTAATTGTCGCGGGCGGAACCGCCTCCGATCGGCCACGACTACCGAAAATGGAACTTGCGATCGTAGCACTGCTGACGCTGCTGCTTGTCACATTCTGGCAAGCCGTGAAGATCGACTATCGAAACTATCTGAACCAGGGAACGGGCCAGCAAGTCGTACTGGTCTCGTTCGATCAGCGCATGCGATTTCTGGCTCGATCAGCCAAGAATGTCACACCGGAAAAGATGGTTGACGGAGTGATAGATGGAGTGAAGCGACTCGGATACATCTACTATTTCGCTCACTCAATTCGCAATGTTCCGAAGAGTATACCGCACCAGAAAGGCGAACTCTGGCTTCGTGCGCTGAAGCATGTTTTCATGCCGCGCATCTTGTTCCCGGACAAACCTAGCCTGAATGACTCGGAGCGAACAAACCTGTTCACGGGCCTCCGCGTTGCAGGAGTAAAACAAGGAACCTCCATCAGCATTGGTTACATTGGCGAGAGCTACATCGACTTTGGCAAGTGGCTGATGTTTGCGCCCATCTTTGTATTGGGATGCCTGTACGCATGGATTTATAGATACTTTGTTTATCAAGACCCAAACCATCTACTCGGTTTCGCCGTTGCAACCTCTATTCTCCTCTTCTCAGCGATCTTGATCGAGTCTTCAAACATCAAAATCGTGGGTGGAGTCACAACTTCGGTGATCGCCTTTGCGTTTCTTCAAATCTTCGCTCGCGAAAAGTTTCTTCATAAAGTCCTGAGTCGATGACTTCGGGCAGGCTGACAACGATCTTGGGCGCCAACGCTTCATCGGTTTTGTGAATCGCATCTCACTCACGCACTACGAACGCCGGCCCCGATCCGCGGGCAACTATAGCTTGGAAGCAATCTTCCAAGACGTCCGCCAGCGATTGGAACAACAGGCTGACATTACCGCGAGAGTGGCCCCAGCCTACAGCAACGGTCTGCTGCCACGCCTGAGAATCCTGCTGGATGCCTGGCTGCATCGTCGCGAATTGCTGCACTTCACCGGAGATATTCACTTCGCTGCGATTGTGGCACGCAGGAAGGGCTCGATTCTCACGATCCATGATTGCGGAGGGCTGGTCAACAAGCAGGGATATCGTGCTGCCCTGATGAAACTTCTTTGGTACAAGTTACCCGTCAATCGTGTTAGCCACGTGACCACCGTATCAGAGGCCTCAAAACGCGATATCATTGCGATTACTGGATGCTCGTCTTCGAAGATCACAGTCATTCGCAATGCTGTCTCCGAGAGAATGGTGCATTGTGACAAACCTTTCAATTCACATCGGCCCCGAATTCTGCAGGTCGGTACGTCAGTCAATAAGAACATTGAGCGACTGGCTCAAGCACTGGCCAACATTCCTTGCCAATTGGTCGTGATTGGAGAATTGAGCGCATCGCAACGAACAGCGATCGACGATTCCAGTATTCCATGTGAAAACTACGTGAATCTACCGGAGAAGGATCTCATCGATCATTACCGACTGTGCGATATCGTTGCTTTTGCCTCGACGTTTGAAGGATTCGGAATGCCGATTGTCGAAGCGCAGAGGGTGGGCCGCGTGGTCGTCACCAGCAACTGTAGTTCGATGCCAGAAGTAGCTGGCGAAGCGGCCTGCTTTGTCGATCCCTTGGATGTAGCAAGCATTCATGGGGGATTCCAAAGGGTGATACAAGATCAATCCTATCGCGAAGCATTGATAGAGAGAGGTTTTGAGAATGCTAGGCGATTCGGGGCCGATGCGGTGGCCCAGCAATACTACCGTCTTTATCAGTCTGTGTTTACCGCGTCCGTGGAATTGAAGTCATCGTGAAACTCGCATCTGATTCGATGCAAGATCCTCAAGGAGCTCTCACGCCGTGTGTGGCTTAGCGGGATTGATCCAAGCAGATCCGTCTGACGGCAGTTTGAAAGATCGTGCGATTGCGATGCGATCGCGACTGCGCCATCGGGGCCCGGATGACGAGGGCCTCTATATCGATCCACGAGGGCACTGTGCGATGGTCCACACGCGACTCGCCATTCTCGATCTCAGCCCCGCGGGGCACCAGCCGATGATTAGCGTGGACGGTCGTCTTACCATCGTTTTCAACGGCGAAATCTACAACTTCCAAAGTCTACGCAGCAAGCTAAGGGATGGCGGGAAAGAGTGCCGTAGCAATAGTGACACCGAAGTCTTGCTCCACTTGTATCAGCAGTATGGTGCCGATTGCCTTACTTACCTTGAAGGAATGTTCGCATTTGCGATCTGGGACTCAAGCGAGCAAACCTGCTTCCTTGCTAGGGATCCGCTCGGAATCAAGCCGCTCTACTTCTGGCACTTAGGCAATCGCCTTGGATTTGCCTCTGAAATTCGCTCGCTACTGCAAGCAAACCTGGGGCCACGACGCCTTTCCACAGCAGGGCTGACCGAGTACCTCCTCTACGGATCGGTCCAGGAGCCCGGAACGCTAGTTGACGGGATCGAGATGCTTCCGGCTGGACATTGCGCAGTATGGGACGGCAAGGCTGGACTTGGCCAGCCGGTCGTAAAGCGATACTGGAGCATCCCCTGGGGAGACAGCTCTGACAGCGTGACATCACAAGAAGAGGCCGCCGAACTGACACGCGAGGCTCTCAACGAATCGGTTCGGCGCCATCTTGTGAGTGACGTTCCCGTTGGCATGTTCCTCAGCGGCGGGATCGACTCAACAGCATTGGTCGCACTAACTCGCGCAAATACTCAAGCCAATATAAAGACCTTTTGTATTGGCTTTGAGGAAACCGAGTTCGATGAAGGAGAGTTGGCTGCGAGAACCGCAGAACATTTTTCGACGGATCATCATCGTTGGACCATGACACCTAGCGAGGGTGTCAAGCTGGTCGAAGAATTCTTAGACCAAATTGACCAACCTAGCAATGATGGTTTCAACACCTACTGTGTTTCAAAGTTCGCACGCGAGCAGGGCCTAAAGGTTGTCCTATCCGGCCTTGGCGGAGACGAGCTATTCGGAGGCTATCCATCCTTTGAACGAGTACCCGAACTCGTTCGTTGGGGTCGCTTTGTCGGCTGGATAGGTCCGTTTCGAAAATATGTGTCAGCGTTCGGACAGGCCTCGCTCCTGCCACCCAAGATTCGCAGACTCGCTTGTTTCGCCGGTACCAGCATGGGCCACTCTGGGGCCTACTGGACAACGCGAGGTTTCTTTACCGCACGTGATGTTGCAAGACTGACTCATGCATACACCGATTCGGAACTATCTGGATCGATCTTGTCCCTGATCGATGATCCGATTCCACAAATGCCGAGTGAAAAGGATATTGTAAGCTACCTGGAATTGACTCGCTACATGCGGAATCAGCTGCTTCGTGATAGCGACGTCATGAGCATGGCTCACAGTCTTGAGCTTCGAGTCCCATTGGTCGACCGAAAACTAGTGGATTCACTTCGCCGTGTTCCATCACAATTTCGACACGCCCCAGGTAAACGACTGCTACTCGACGCAGTACCTGAGATACCAGATTGGATCGCAACGCAGCCAAAGCAGGGCTTCCGCTTCCCCTTTGACCAATGGATTTCTTCGCAATGGGGCCACATGTTCAGATCGATTGACGAATGGAGTCCGGTCCCACTAGCACAATGGTATCACCGCTGGGCTCTCCTCACGCTGAACCACTTTCTGCGCGAGAATCAAATTGAAGTCGCCGGGAGACTCCCGTAGCATCATGCGTATCGTTCACACGATCGCTGGGATTCAGTTGCGCACGGCGGTACATCAAGGAGCGTGCCATCGCTCTGTGAGTCGCTGGCAAGTATGGGGCGAGACGTGCACCTCATCGCCGGCCGTCCAGCGGACAAATCGATCTCGTCGACTGAAGTTGACGGTTCGGTTCACATGCATTGGATTGACGAATCTGCAACGACGGGACGCTGGCTTACAGCTGGCTCATTCCAGATGAAACTGAACGCGTTAGTTGGTGAAGCCACTGGAGACGTGATCATTCATGACCATGGACTCTGGCTCTCTTCCAACCATGGCGTAGCACGTTTTGCGGCTGCCAATCATGCTCCCCGTGTCGTCTCACCGCGAGGCATGCTCTCAGCCTGGGCGATGCGTAACGGACGACTGAAAAAGCAGGTCTGCTGGTGGATCAGACAACGTGCTGATCTTTTGAAGGCTTCCGCGTTCCATGCGACAAGCGAAACCGAGGCCACCGACATCAGGTCCGCTGGCTTGACGCAGCCGATTGCGATCATTCCGAACGGGATCGCGTTTCCAGAACCACCCCAACGTCAGGCAGACTGCGGGTCACGACGCATGCTATTCCTATCAAGGATCCACCCCGTGAAGGGAGTCCTGAATCTGGTGAACGCATTTCACCACGTATGCTCGTCTAACGATTGGGAACTGATGCTGGTTGGGCCCGGTGAGAACGGGTACCGAGAGGAGGTGCGGACCCTCGTGCATCGACTCGGACTTGCGAGTCGTGTTTCCATCCTTGACTCGGCGAGTGATCGTGAAAAATGGAGGCTCTACTCGGCGGCAGACCTGTTCGTCCTGCCCTCATTCTCGGAAAATTTTGGAATCGTCATCGCAGAAGCACTCGCTTCCGGCGTTCCTGTGATCACCACGACAGCTACACCATGGTCAGGCCTGGTTGAGAGAAACGCAGGCTGGTGGGTCGAGCCCACGGTCGACGCGGTCGCCGGTGCGATGACCCAGGCCATCAGTCTATCGCAGGAAGCACGCCATGAGATGGGACGTAGAGGCAGCCAGTGGGTCCGATCTGAATTTCGCTGGGATATGGTTGCGAAACGTATGAACGAGTTCTACCAATGGCTCAACCATGAGGGCTTGAAGCCTGAATTTGTAGTGTGACAACAGCTAGACCTAGAACATGAACTTATCAGACGTCACACCGATGATCTTGACACACAACGAGGAGGCCAACCTCTTTGAAACGCTCAAGTTACTCTCATGGGCATCGCAGATCTTAATCATTGACAGCTTCAGTTCTGACGCGACGCTTGAGATCACCGCCGAATTTCCTCAGGTGCAAGTGATCCAACGCAAGTTCGATCACTTTTCGGAGCAGTGCAATTACGGGCTCGATCATATCGCGACCCCATGGGTGCTATCGATTGACGCAGACTACAAATGCAACGAGGCGTTCACAGATGAGCTGAAAAGCTTGGTTTGCTCGCACGATGCCTATCAAGCTCGTTTTCGATATGGCATTTATGGCTATCCATTGAGGGCGACCCTTTATCCTCCTCGGACAGTGCTCTACCGTTGCAAACAGGCTCGCTACGAACGCGATGGGCATGCCCATCGCGTCACGATCAAGGGTTCCATCGGAGAGCTTAACAGTGCGATCCTACACGACGACCGGAAGCCTCTCACATCCTGGCTACGGTCTCAGAGCCGATATGCATCGCTAGAGGCGGACAAACTGTTTTCAAGTCCGAAGAATAAGTTGAATTGGAAAGATCGGCTTCGCCGCAAAATCGTAATCGTACCAGCATTAACGATTCCATATTGCCTGATTGCCAAGGGACTGCTGCTGGATGGCTGGCCGGGCATGTTCTACACCCTACAAAGAGTATATGCAGAACTGTTGCTCTCCCTTGTAATTCTTGATCGTAGACTTCACTCACGATCGGCGAACGCACAGTCCGAAATCTCGAATATACCAGACAACTCGGCCGCACCATGAAGATCATTGGAATCAATGCCTACCACGGCGACGCCTCGGCTGCACTGATTGTGGACGGTCAATTGGTCGCGGCGGTGGAAGAGGAGCGATTCAATCGCATCAAACACTGGGCGGGCTTCCCTTCCAAGTCGATCAGCTATTGCTTGGACCATGCCGGTATTTCAATTGAGGATGTTGACCATGTCGCGATCTCGTTTGATCCACGGGCCAACTTTGGTCGTCGTTTAGCCTTTGTAGCTGCACATCGACCGAGTACGAAGGCGATTCTGGATCGACTCAGGCGACAAGGCAAAACCCTCGGCTTGGAGGATCAACTCGCAGAAGGACTTGGTGTCGATCGAACCCGGATTCGCGCGAAGTTTCATCGAGTTGAGCATCATAGCAGTCACGTTGCTGCTGGCTTCCTTATCTCACCCTTCGAGGAAGCAGCCGTCTTGTCAATCGACGGGATGGGCGATTTCACAAGCACGCTAACGGCCCATGGCCGAGGCAACCAATGGAATGTATTTGACCGAGTCTTCTTTCCTCACTCGATCGGGTTTCTCTATAGCACGATTACAATGTATCTCGGCTTTCCTTACTACGGAGACGAGTACAAAGTAATGGGCCTTGCCCCTTATGGCGAGCCCGAGTTCGCCGATGTAATCCGAAGAATGATTCGTCCGGTGGGTGACACCTTTGAGTTGAATCTCGATTACTTCACTCACCACAAAAGGGGTGTGAAGATGCAGTGGAATGACGGAGCACCCATCGTTGAGCCATTCCATAGCCAAAAACTGATTGACGATCTCGGTCCGATGCGGAGCAAGAACGATGAAATGACCTCGCGAGAGGATAACATCGCCAAGAGCCTGCAAGTGGTTGCTGAGGAAATCATCCTGCATTTGCTTCGGCGGTTGCATGCGAAGACAAAGAGCGACAAGGTCTGCTTGACGGGTGGAGTCGCTATGAACTCGGTTGCCAATGGCAAGATCACAACGCAGACGCCATTCAAAGAAGTCTACATTCCGGCTGGCGCTGCTGACAACGGAACCTCCTTCGGCGCAGCCTTCTACGTTTGGAATCAACTACTAGGCAAGCCAAGGAATTTCGTCCAAGACCATGCCTACCTGGGGTGTGAGAGCGATGACGAGGAATGCTTAAAAGCGATTCACGATGCAAAACTGCCATTCAACCAGTGCAGCTCCGAAGAATTGCTTGAGGAAACAACATCTCTGCTGATCAATGGCAAAGTCGTGGGTTGGTTCCAGGGACGAATGGAATTCGGCGCCAGAGCCTTAGGAAACCGGTCATTGATCGCAGATCCCAGACGGACCGACATGCGCGACATCATCAATCTACGAATCAAATTCCGAGAGAAATTTCGACCTTTCGCTCCTAGCATTCTGGAGGAGCATGTTGCCGAGTGGTTCGAGATCGACGAACCCACACCCTACATGGAAAAGGTGTTTCCGATCCGACCCGAGAAACGCCACGAGATCCCAGCTGTCACGCACGTCGATGGCAGCGGTCGACTGCAAACTGTCTCGAAGCGGACCAACCCACTCTATCACGCGCTGATCTCTCGATTCTACGAAAAGACAGGGGTCCCAATCGTCCTGAATACTTCGTTGAATGAAAACGAACCCGTCGTCCGAACTCCTGCTGAAGCGATTTCCTGTTTCTTACGTACGGACATGGACGCTCTGGTTCTGGGCAACTGTGTTATCGACCGCAACTGCGAAGATTTCCCCAGTCATCTTCGGAGTCGTTTGGTTGCGGTTTAGAGCCATGACCGTATCTGCACTTCGTACTGAAATCGAATTCAAGCAAGGAAGCGCTCAATCATGTGTTTAGAATTGACACACAAATTGGATAGCGAAGCTTGAGCCCTGTCGTGTTAGAAAAGACCGATCGAAGTTCCGCTTGGGCTATGCTGGTCGCAGCAGCTCTGGCATTTCTTGCGTTATCGCAAGCAAGCAAGAAGCCAAGCCAGAACTACGAAGACTTTGCGTTGGGTGAACTGACCACGAGCATCTTCCCAGAGGTTGATGGCTTCCCAGTTCACACCTCGGAGCTTGCTAATGTTCCGTCACTGGTTAGCGGTTGGAAGGCTAGAGGACAACATCCCGTTGTCCTGTGGCTCGGCAATTCCCAACTTCACGCGATCAACCAGGCCGAGCATGGCGCCAGACCGGTCTCGATCCGATGTTTTGAACGCTTCCAGCCACTTGCTGTCGACGTACTGACTTTCAGTGTTCCCAATGCAAACTTTCAAGAACACTATGTCTTGTTGGAAAACCTTAGACAGCAGCTCCCAATCAAAACGATCATTCTTCCAATTGTCTTCGATGATTTTCGAGAGTCGGGTATTCGCGATTCGCTAGCCCCTGCGTTAGACGATGCCGCCACGCAGTTTGCACTGCAGGACTCAGAAACTGGACGCCGACTCATTACAGAGTGCGCACCTATACAGAGTTCTTCCGATCATTTGCCCCAGAATGGATTCGTTACCCTCCAAGACCGATCGGAAGAAGCGATCGATTTTTGGCTGGCAGAACATTCAAGAATCTATGCAGCAAGGGGGCAGATGCGAGGTGCAATCGTCACAGAGCTCTACTTGCTCCGAAATCGCATTTTTGGAATCACGTCACAATCCGTTCGCCGGAAAATCCCGGGTCGCTACGCGCTAAACCGTGCTGCACTTGTCGCCATCCTGGAGTCAGCCAGGCAGTTGAACATGAAGGTCATCACTTACATCGTCCCTTTACGTCAAGACGTTGCATCCCCCTATGATCGCAATGAGTACACAGCGTTCAAGGATGACATGAAGCTAGTCACAAGCAATCACTGTGCTCAGTTCAACGACCTCGACTCCTTGGTAGCGGGAGAGCTCTGGGGAAAGATGTCCGACATTCAAGGTAACGGCGAAGGATTCGATTTCATGCATTTTCAAGAGGAAGGGCATGCCTTACTAGCAAAGGAAATCGGAAACCTATTGATCAGCTCGCTGCCATCAAGGGAAGCACTGCCTTGATTTTCAACTCTTTTACCTTCCTGATATTTCTGGCGCTGACCGTCGCACTCTATTGGCTGTTGCCACGGAGACCGCGGATCTGGATGCTCTATGCTGCCAGCATCACCTTTTACGGTTTCTGGCGGTTCGATTTCGCGCTCTTGATGCTTGTGTCCACGACGACGGACTACCTTGTCAGCATTGCGATCGACAAATCCAGTGACAACAAGAAACGTCGCGTCTTGCTGATGGTCAGCCTGATCATCAACTTAGGACTGCTGTTCATATTCAAGTACTTGCAGTTCACCCTCGACAATGTCTGGGTGTGTCTACAATGGTTTGGTCTAGATCGCCCTGTACCCGTACTCGACATTATCTTGCCGCTGGGAATTAGCTTCTACACTTTCCAGACGATCAGCTACACGGTCGACGTGTATCGTAGGATCATCAAACCGGAACGAGACTATTTGCTGTTCTCCGTCTATGTGATGTACTTTCCTCAATTGGTCGCGGGGCCGATTCTTCGCGCTTGCGAGGTACTTCCTCAGCTAAGCGTTCGCCCGAGATTTGACTGGAATGACATTCTGACAGGTGCTCGAAGAATACTCTTCGGATTGTTCCTAAAGGTTGTCGTCGCGGACAACATTGCACCACTGGTGGATGACGGATTTGATCTTCCTTCGCAATCACTTTCGGCGCTCGATGTCTGGACGCTTGCGTTCCTATTTGGTTTTCAAATCTACTTTGATTTCAGCGCCTACTCGCATATCGCCATTGGTTCTGCCCGCATGATGGGTATCCAATTTCCCGAGAACTTCAACTTCCCGTACAGCGCTTCCTCGCCGCGAGACTTCTGGAAACGCTGGCATATTTCCTTATCAAGTTGGATTCGGGACTACCTTTACTTGCCGCTGGCGGGGGCAAAAGTCCACGATCGGTCAACCGGCGGACTTGCGACGGCAATGGGAGAGGCCGAACCATCTCCTCGTTGGACAAAAGCATTGTTCCTGACTTGGGCGATCATGGGGCTCTGGCACGGCGCTGCCTGGAGGTTCCTGTTGTGGGGACTATGGCACGCCGTCCTTGTGATGGCATATCGAAAGAGCGATCGACTGCGGCAACCTCTTCCGATGCCAGTGCGATACTGGGGTGGTCGGGTCCTTACGCTGGGCTTCGTCATGCTCAGTTGGATTCCCTTTCGTGCTCCCGATCTCGCCACAACCGCGTCGATGCTCTCAATCGTCTGCCGACCAGAAAGCTACCTTTCTCTTGGAATGCGAGAAAA
Organism: Pirellulaceae bacterium; assembly: GCA_963767665.1. Classification (GTDB taxonomy): domain Bacteria; phylum Planctomycetota; class Planctomycetia; order Pirellulales; family Pirellulaceae; genus Rubripirellula. The sequence continues at coordinate 689,978 of CAVYFC010000004.1, read as the reverse complement.
TACCTACCTGGTGGCCGCGTGCTTGGCGCTCGGGACGGCAATGGCGCACAAGCTGTATCAGTCAGCCCTGCCAGTTCGCAACAGGCACCCAGCGATGTTCGCGATCCCAGAAGTGACGGTCTATTTCGCCTCGATCACACTGGTGTTCATCTTTCTACGACCCATCGAACAGTTCATCTATTTTCAGTTCTAGGGCAGGGGGCAGGGGGCAGGGGGCAGGGCACGACGCCATATCTTCGGCCCTGTCTATCGAAACCAGCCCGAGGGTCGTCCGCAGCCAACAAGCCTGCGCAGATTCGGCGCGGCGATCAGGTCCCCCTTCAACCGCTAACGCCACCCGGCCCACGGAACCACCCTGAGACCACCACATCAGATGGTGCGGACGATCCCGATTATTTCGGATTCTTGGTATCGGTAAGGTGTTATGTAGGTCGTTTCGTCCTGGCCAACTCTTAAGGGAGCGCTAGACTAGAGGGAGTCCTAAGAGGTATCGGGAGTTGCGATCTTGCTCCTGCTTCACCTGGACAGCGACGGGCGGATTGCTTCTCACTCTCCGAGCGGACTTTTTGTGTCTTCTTGCGCACATCCGCAAAGATCCTTTCGTCGGCTCGCCTGGCAGTAAAACAGACTGGTTCCCACGTTTGAATTCCTTCGCTCCCATTTCGCTTGACTGCTAAGACATTCATGAACATCTCATCCAACGGGGACCTCACCTCGACGGCCAGTCGCCGACCCATCGTCTCTCGACAGCCTTCGTCGCATCAGTCTTCGCCGGACATCTTGGTAGCGATGTGGCGGTATCGGTGGGCAGTCATTCTACCGGCGATCACCGGTGCGGTACTCGGATTCTTGGTTTACTTGCAGACGCCGGAAACCTATCGCAGCACAACTCGTCTTATGATCGAATCCGATCGAACAGCAATGTTCGACTCCATGACCGGTGATGTCTGGGGAGGCGTCCCTGCGATCGAGATCGTCGAATCGCAACTTTTCAGCGATCAAGTCAGTGAGACGGCATTTAGCAACCCATTGATGCAACCGTTTCAACAAGAATATGGAGATGACCCGAAGGAGTTCGCTGCCGTCGCGTTGGAGGCGTTACAGCTGGAGTCCGAAATCACAGACGTGAGATCAGCCCAGTCGCTGGTTGCACTGATGCACTTTCAGGACCACAACAAGGAACTCTGTGAAGCGGCAGTCAAGTCCTATAGCGAGGCCCTCAAGGCCTATTACAGGGAACGTCAAAAGTCGAGCCAACAAGAACTCGCTGAGCTCATTGAAACCGCGACGAGCCAGGTCATGCCAAAACTCGAAGAGCTCGAAAAGCGATATCGAAACTTTCGCAGGACCGCTCTTCTGGCTTGGGACTCGAACGGACATGCGATCAATCCGCACCGTGAGCGTCAGCTCTTCTTGGTGGAACAGCGTAGCGAACTCATTGAACGGAAGCGTCAGGCGGAGAGTGAACTCGCCTACATTCGTACGCTCTCGAAGGATGCCAGCCACGACCCACTGCTGGCTCTCAACATCATCGGCCAGTTGATCAATAAGACCTTTGTGCTGCCATCGACTCGAGAGATTCAGGAGGATCTTCGCCAAGGTGATAATCAGCTGCAGCAAATCGCGCTCGACCAAAAACTTGTGCCGCTCATGATTGAGCGAAACAAGTACGAAGCAGAATTCGGACCGAATCATCCGACCGTCAAGGCGCTCGACGCCGAATTGGAAACGATGAAGAACGAGCTCAAATCTCTGGTCGAGCGTGAAACGAGCCGAATCTTGGAATTGATGTCTTCCACTCACCAGGAAGCGATCGATCCAAAGCAACGCGCAGCGGAGGCAGTCAAGGCCGTCATTCTCGCGGCAGAGACTCAAGTCGGTTTGCTGGGCCAGCAAATCCTAGACGTTGACAGTCAAATCAACGATGAAAAAGCAAAGGCCGCTGAGCTAGCTGATGCGGAACAAGAAAACGCAGCCCAACTACGCGAAATCGAGCGAACTCGTGGCTTGCTAGAGCAGCTGCGAGAGCAGATGGCTCGTGTCAAGCTCACCGAGGACGACGGCGGAACATCGGTCGTTGAACTGACGGCTCCAAGCCTGGCTTACAAAGTCGCTCCCAGCCTGCTTCGCTGCATGGGACTTGGGACCGTCCTCGGATTGGCGCTGGGAGCCGGCCTAGCCCTGCTGCTGGAAAAGAATGCAAACACTTTCCGCGACCCTGATGAGATCTCCGAGATCCTTGGAGTCCCAGTCTTGACACATGTCCCCTATTTCAAGGGCCGGTCCAACAAGTCACTGAAGAAGGGGGACGGCGGGCCGCTTGACCAGCTGGATCCGTACCTGGCGGTGATACACACGCCTGCGTCGGTCGCAGCCGAAGCGATTCGGTCCTGTCGAACGTCGATTTTCTTTGAGACCGCTGGCCCGGGTGGGAAAATCATCCAGGTCACCAGTCCGCTTCCAGGCGATGGGAAGAGCACGATCGCGGGAAACCTTGCTTGTTCTATTGCTCAAAGCGGCAAGAAGATTCTGGCGATCGACTGCGACCTCCGTCGCCCACAACTGACCGACAACTTCGCCATGGCGAATGAACTCGGGCTGACAAATGTTCTCAATGGTGATTGCGAACCGCACGAGGCATGCAATGCGACACCGGTTCCAAATCTGTTCGTGATGCCCAGCGGTCCGATCCCAGCAAATCCGGCCGAAGCATTGACGCTGCCCGAAATGAACGAACTTCTTAAGCTGCTTCGGGAAGATTACGACTACATCATTATCGACACACCGCCACTGCTTGTTGTGACTGATCCGAGCATCACCGCAAGCATGGTTGATGGTGTCGTCCTTGCCCTTCGTGTTCGTCGCAAGAGCAAGCCGAATGCGAAGGAGTCGATCAATATCCTCGGGGCTGTCGGTGCACGGATTCTTGGCGTTGTCATCAACAATTCCGATGAAGCCTCAAGCAGCGACGGATATCGAGGATACGGCTACTACCGATACGGGCGATACACGAACCGATACTACGGGCGTGGAACGCGTCCCAATGAGAATGCGCAAAAGAAGGGAAGTGGGGAACATTCACCTGTGATGGTTTCCGGTCGTGGCGTCGCGCCAATCCGAAAGGCCAAAGCAAGTACGGCTCGGAGGAACTCCACTCCAAAACTCATCGAGGACGCCGACGCCTCGAAATCACTCCAACAGTCTGTTCGGGAACGTGAATAGAAAGCTGCTGTTGGACTACTAGCACGATATCGCATCGACCAAATCCTATTCAATGTCTACTGCCACAATCTCAACGAACCCTCAGCTCAGAGACGCTCGAGATCCGACTACCGGCCACTGGCAGTATTTCTGGTTGCTGCTGTTGTTGACGGTAGCGCCCATGATGCTTCCCTATTTCACGAACCTTTGGTCACGGGAACCCTATCGGTACTTTCCCTTTTGCTTGCTCGCAGTGGGATGGCTGACATACGCTCGCTGGGACCGTCAGTTCCCCGCGCCGCGAGGGATAATCAGCTGGTCCTTGATTAGCTCGGGAGTCATGTTGACCGCATTCGGAATCATGATCGCGTCACCTTGGATTTGTACGGTGGCGCTGATCATGTTCGCTACAAGCTTCTTTTTCTCTGCGAAGGATGACGAGGGAAGATCGCTGCTTGGCTTGGCCTTGCCATTGGTGATGTTGCTCAATCTGCCGCTTGGTTATGACCAGCTGCTGACCATTCGCTTACAACAGGTCACCACTGGTTTAGCCAGTGTGATGCTCGATGTCCTCGTTATTCCTCATGCGGTCACGAACAACGTCATCCAACTAACAACTCGTGAATTGTTTGTCGCCGAAGCATGCAGTGGCATCCAATCGGTTTTCACGCTGATGTTTCTAGCTACGCTCCTGATCGCGATCTATCGGCGGCCAGTTTGGCTGGCCCCAATCTATCTAGCGATTGCCGCACTTCTTGCAGTGGCTGCCAACGTCATGCGAGTCACCGTCGTAGCGATTGGAGATGTCTGGTTTTCGATCGACTTGGCCGAGGGTTGGCAACATGAGTTAGTAGGGTACACAGCGTTGTGCATCGCAACCCTATTCCTTCTCTCCTTTGATCATTTGGTGACAACGCTTCTGCATCCGGTCGATCCAATCGTAGACGGCGAAAACAACGTCTTGATCACCTTGTGGAACTTCGTGGTTGGGTTTGAGCAGCACAACAGACCTTCGTATGATCGACAAGCCGCCCTTGCCTCCGATGAGGCTGTTGGTCGCGGCGTGAGCCTCTGGGACGCGCTTTGGCCACGACGTATTGTGGTCGGTTTCCTATTGGTTCTTGGCCTGGCGGGAATTGCGCAAGCAATCAATCTGCAGCGGCCGGTACCGATCTTCGTTAGCCCGACCGAAGTTGTCTTTCAACCTCAAGCAGATGTTTTCGAACGCCCCTTTTCTGCTCTGCAGGTTCACTCGCATGAGCAGGCAAGGGGAGGAGCGAATCCACGTCTCGGCGAAAACGCAGACATCTGGAATTGTTTGCCGACTCAGACCGAGGGCGAGATTCAAGTTGTGCTCAGTCAACCTTACGCAGGATGGCATGAACTCTGCATTTGCTACGAAATCAATGCTTGGATCCTACTGAATCGTGAAATCCGAGGCTCCAGCGATCAGGAGTCGCAGGAGGATGGCACAGGCACCATTCCCTACGCGTTTGCACGCTTCAAGAATGCCGATGGACGCTTCGCCTACTTGATCTACTCTGCGATCGACGCAGAGGGGAACATCATTGAGCCGCCGCCCCGTCCAGGACGCCTTGGCAACCGCTTCACAGAATACTTTGGCGATACGCAGCAGGCGACCAACTCAAATGTCATGATGATGCAGATGTTCATCGCTGCGAATGAGAAGATCTCGCCTGACTCACTTCGAGAGCTCGCATCCGATTTCGTAGAAATGCGATCAATCATCCAACGAGACGTCAAAGAAAGTGACGGTGGCGAGGCCCCAGTCAGTTCAAAAAAGGCATTGGAGCTCTCGCAAAACTCGAACAGACTTGAGAACTAGGCATGCTGAAGTACTTCAATCCACTTGTCTGGTTTCGCTGGCTTAGTCAGTTCTTCTACGCATGGTGTCTTGCGATTCCTTGGCGAGATGCTCCCAAAGCCATTCCCGCTATCATCTTGATGATCGTACTGGTCGTGACCAGTGTCATTGCATGGAGCGATACCTCCAATTGGCGTTCGGAGCTACTGAATAGTCAGCTGCAAGTCGCCCTCGATCAGGAGAACTACGAATCCGCAGAACTTGTGCTTCGGCGGCAATTGAGACGGCGTCCGGATGACACACAAGTTCTCCATCGGCTTGCTTTGGTTCTGGATGCCCAAGGCGAGGCGGATCAAGCGGCTGAGTTGATGCGACAGCTTTCCATGGTCCGGTCGGATGCCCCCGCCTCACGCTGGCTCCTGGAGAAACAGTTCCTGGGTAAGAACTGGGTGGAACTGACAGAGACAGAGCGAAATGAATTCGGAAGACTGCTAGAGGTACTCCACAAGGATGAGCCGGACGACGTACCCGTACAACAGCTCTATGCCGAGTACCTGATGGCCTCAGAACGACTTGCTGAAGCAATTCCCGTTCTTGAGAAGCTGATTCCCATGCAACCGATGAGAGGTCTTCAAGCAGCAGCTATTTCCAGGAATCTTGGTGAACAAGACCAAGCCAACCGATTGGCTGAAAAGACACTCGAAAAGGTCGCTCGGATGTCGAAAGAGGATCCGACCAATTCTAACCTTGCGCTAGCAGTCGCGCAAAACCAGCTGTTCTTGAAGCGATACGCAGAGGGAGTCGAGACTTTGGAGCGAGCTCTCCATCGCGCGAGCTCAGATGAAACGCGGGAACAGTTGAACCAGGCCCTTGGAGACTCAATCGTCGCATGGGTCAATGAGCTGTCAGAGCCTGCACCGGAAGGTATCCATGAGCGTCTGCGCATCTTGCGGATGCTTCAGTCGGCTTTGCAGTACGCTCCTAATAATCCGCGGGTCTTGACCTTGGTCGCTGATCAAGTCCTGGCTGCAATGGATGAGAACGACGAGGAGGTCGCGGCGGTCCGTGAGGCCTTGATCAATGGATCGTCAGCAGGTATCGCCCACTTCATACGTGGAACCGCAGCGTTACTGCGTGACGAAGTCGATTCGGCAACGACGTCTCTGAGACTCGCTGCTGAACACATGCCCCAAAGTGGTGCGATCCTCAACAATCTCGCCGTGGCGCTTGCCGCCCGCAATGACGCCAACCTAGAACAGGCCCTCAAGATAGCGGACTCGGCGATCAAGCAGTCCTCGAACCCCACGCCGTACTATTTCGAGACGCGAGGACAAATCCTCTTTCGACTTGGCCGATACCTCGATGCGATCCCAGATCTTGAGCGAGCATTGCCTGTGAAGTCGCTTGCTCCGACCGTACACCAATCGCTGGCGGTCTGCTATGAAAACGTCGGTGAACTTGAATTGAGCCGACTGCATCGAGCAGAGGCTGATGCCTCTTCCCTCCCCGAATGACTTAGCGAGTCATTCCACGCAGCGGCGCCGAAGTCTCGACACTTGCGCTGTAATTGATCGGAGTGGAAACCGCCGGTGCGGGCACGACCGTCGGGCCTCCGCTTCCTAGCGCTGTCAGGTCCACCGCCTGCGGTGCCGAGGTCGGCATGGTGAACAATTGCGGATCGCCGCTCAACAATTGATTGATCGTGTAGGAAGCGATCTCGATTTGCATGGCGAGCGGCGGTCCCACTGCTGGAGCCAGGTGGATTTCCACACGGTGCGGAATCGCGCACTGTTGCTCAGGATAGTAAACGTGCTGTGAAGCCGTACTCCTCGCAACCCGATTTCCATTGGGTGCATATAGGAACTGATCGGTGACATAGCCGGCTGCGGGATCAATGTAGCAGACCCGTTGATAGATGCCGTCGGGCATTGGCATCGTATTGCGGATTTCTATCTTGCCATCAGTTCGAGTGATGGGCCCTGCCACCACAGTGCTCGGATCCAATTGGACGAGTCCCAGAGCGTCCATGATCCAAGTCGGATCCACTGGCAATATTGCCCGATTGAGTTGCTGACGATACTGATCATGACGAGCATAGTAGAGCGTCTTCGACATTCCCTCCGGTACTTCAAACCAGAACATTTCGTCGTTGCTTCCCATGTCCAATCCTGCGAAGACAATCGGCAAGCTGGCACGCAGACGAAAGTTTCGCTCGCGTTCCAGGTTCAAGGTCGCACCCAGCCTTGGCAGGTTCGGCATGCTCAACATCTCAACGGAAGCTGAATTACTGCTGAGCTGGCGAATGTTCTGAGTCCGATTGACGACGGCAGCCAGCTCTTCCAATGAAGGCTGGGCATTGAAGACCACCGGCGGAGGTGGATATGGCATTGGTGCTTGACGCCTCGCGCAGGTCGCCCCACCCGAGACAAATAGCATCGACAAGACCCCCAGCCAACCCAGTACTCGCATCCTTGCGTCAATCCTTACTCGCTGAGCTCTGTTTCCGATTCGATTCTCTTCCGCTTCGCAGTAAAGCAATTCGTTCAACTCATCACGTAATGAATCCGACTCGCTTCGGCTGATCGAACCTACAGGTACCTCGATCAAGTCGCCCGTCGCTACCACCTCGACCCGAAGGTAATCCAGACCGTCACGCATCTCGTTCGAAGGTGACGCCGTCCGAAGTATCTTCTTCCTTAAAAGCATCAACGCCAGGAGGTAGCGACTCTTGATTTTGGATGGCAGATGCTCCATCTGACGCAGCAGATCAACCAGCACTTCGGGTGGTGCCAAAACGGTCTTCCTTTCCTCCGCTTTGGGCATTCGATTCTTCCACCAGCCCATTGCATCGGGTGGTGGTCCCTGCCAACTCTCCGCCGAATAGTCACGCCGAATGTACTCTTCCCCCGATTCGGTGACGACCGAGTAATACCATTCTCCCTCGCGCAGCGGTCTCTGCTGCGCATGGCATTGACGCGTACATCGGCCGACTTTGTATTCGCCCAGCATGAAACAGTTGCTGTGAAACGCGGAAGGAACAGGCGACTCTTGCCTTCAAGGGTGCAATGTCAGTCAGTCGTAACATATGAAACAAGTTCGATGAAAGACACAAACTGGCACTCGCTACCCGCCGGCATCTTGGATGACGGGGAGCAGTGACCGATCACATTCTCCATGTCCCTGGCAGTACGATGTCCCTGCCAGCACTATCCAGCGCTAAAAAACCTGGACGACGAACCACCGCTGCCAATTGGCACCGTGACGAGACCGTGGCATCTTGGACAGCGTCCACTGTATTCCGTTTGCTGATCGTTCCGATAGATCCGGCCGTAGGTTCGACAGCATTGGAAATGAATCCCCAAAAACGGACGCGAGGGGGGCTGTTGACCCGGATCGGGCTGGCGCGCATCGGCGTCGCTCACTGCATCAAAACTCGGCTCATCCATCACAGCTTACTCCTCCACGACGGTGATATACCATTTTCCGTCCGGGGTAAGGCAAGCCGATCGGCACCCGACCTTGTCGCCGAGTCGATCCACTCGATTCGGTTCCTCGTCAGAATCGGGCGACACGGATATCAATCGAGTTTCGTGGGATTTCAGGTCTCGGACGCCCAAGAGGACGCCGTCACGATCGGTCCAATTCAAGTTGCTTTGACAGCGCACGTCGAAGGAATAACGGATACGGACTTGCCCTCGTTTTGCCAAATCCACAGGCAGGATCAGTAATTGGCTAGTCGCGGCAAAATTTCCCAAGGCCGCCAATCGTTGACTGTCGGGGGACCAGGCGATGTCGCTGCCCAAATCCTGGTACGGGTGATCCTCTCGCAGCAAAATCTGGCGAATCTCGCCCGCCTCGATGTCGAGAATGGATAACCCGTTGTCATGCAGAAAGGCGATGAATCTTCCGTCTGGCGACCATTTAGGACTTTTGCCGGCCGCCACGCGACGCCCCCGTCTACCCCCTGCGTCGAGAATCCAAATTTCCGACTCCGTTCTCGATCTTCGCGCACAGACGAATTGCTCGCCGTCGGCCGACCAAGAAGGCTGAATCCCATCACAAATGACTCGGGCGTACATTCGATCAAGAGTAATGGAAACGATTCTACCTTTGGTTGGCGTGCTGGTTGGACACTCGTGAAGGAGAATCTGTGTTCCATCGGGTGAAACGCTCGGCCACCCACAATCAGGAAACTCACGATTCTGGTAGACAAGTCTGGACTGATCTTGCTTGGTTGAGTAGGCACGAATTGACAGAGGTGCAAGCGGACGAAATTCGAACTCGCCAAGCGAGAGCCGACCGTCTTTGTCCAAGTCAAGCCGATGAAAGAAGTACCATCGTTGCAGCTGAAAGAGGTCGACGTCGTCGAACACAAACTCATCATAAGAGAGCATGCCATCGCGATCCTGGTCCAGCGGTCGACGATCCCATGGATAGTTGAAACTACCAATCATTGAGCAGCGGTATTCCCGAAGTGACAGCTCGCCATCCTGGTCATCGTCAAACGCGCGAACCGCGGACTCGGCGAGGTGTCGACGGGATGATTCCACGGCAAGTTCGAGCTCATCCCGGCTGAGTCTTGCGTTCAGATCCGTATCCGAATCGCGGAACCACTCGATGGGATCAAAGTAGGTTGGTGCGAGAGGCAGGACGTACTCGTCATACGTGACTCTTCCGTTGCGATCTCGGTCGATCGCATTGAATGTCTCTTGGGCAAGCAACGGCTTCCACCAGCCTTCTAGGAACTCCGCTTGGTCGATCGCGCCGTCGTGATCCTCATCCATTGCAAGATAGAGATCGTAGCGAACAAGACGGCCGGTGGGCTCGCGCAGAGGCGATCCGTGATGCAATCGCAACCCCAACTGCTGCTCTAGAAAATGCTTCGCTTCGAATCGACTGATTCTGCCATCCGCATTGCTGTCTGCCTGGTTGACGATCCGACCGGTCACAAATCTTTTTTTTTCTGGCGAGATGGACGCTAGGAAATTGCTGACGAACGCATGGGCGCTGACAAGCTCATCGGGACGCCAATCCCATTGATCGTACGACTCATCGAGCGCCGTCACCGCATCATCGATCAGATCCTCTAGCGGATCGGGCATCGTGCCTCGTAAATGAGCCTCTGCGACTTCGGGCCAGCAAGCGAATTCAGCGCGAGAAAGGCGACCATTGGAATCGAAGTCGAAGAGACGAAAATCCCGCTGCCCAGCAACCGTGTCACCGACCAACGACTGGAATTCATCCAGGTCGACTTGCATGTCTCCATTGGCATCCAAACGCCGGAACTGGCTCCTGATTCGCGCCGTAGCCTCCGCCATGCCGGCAAAGTCCTCCGCCATCAACGAGGGAATCGGCGACGAATGAATCGGCGACGAAATCAGTAGCACGGCAATCCAAAACCAACGGGTCACGCAATGAAAATTCGGGTTCGAGCAAGTTTGCTGGCATTCTTGAACCCTCAGGATAGTTTCCCCGATTTCGCGACACAATCGAGCGGAATCGTTGACGCCGTCCAGCCCCCCCGATTCCAGGGGGCATTTTGCAAGCAACCAAGACCGATCAATCGAGTACACGAACGCAGATTTCGTCTCGCCAAGAAATGACACATGCACTAAAAGACGACTCGCACGGGAATCGCTGGGTATCTAGCGAGCCTTTCCTGAACCCACGGCTATCAAGACGGACCTATTCCTATGCGTAACTTGTTCATTCTCGGCATTATCGTTCTGGGCGCCTTCATGGCAGGCTGGTTCAAGGTCAATCGCGACGGAGACCACACCACCATCGAAATCAACCGCGGTGAAATCCGTCAGGATGCACGCAAAGCGATCGATCGTGGAAAGGAGTTTCTGCAGAATCATGAACTGGAGACGGGTATCATGGATGGTCGCCAGGGAGAAGCCGCCTCGTTCTTGCAACCGCAGGCACCACAAGGCGGAGGCTGGCTCAGCGAAGTCCCACCTCCGTCCCAATGGCACATGCCGGGCAACTCCCAGTAGGCGAACCTAGCGTGTTTGGGTTTCATCGTGGGCCAGGACGTATCCTGGCGACATTCTGCCGGGACAAGTCCCGGCCCAAAAAAGATCCCAAATGACTGACGAAAAAAAGATCCCAAATGACTGACGAAGAACAATGTGCTCGCTACATCGCACCGGAGATGGCGGCTGGGAGAGCCTTGCTCGCGGAGATTCGTTTGGTCGCCATGACACCCGATTCGTACTACGGCGTCGTCCGCGTTCTCGAGATTGGACCAATGGCCATGACCATCGCTGCCATCGTGAGCCCATAGAGCCAGAGCGAACCGAGCATTGCAACGATCAAGCACCAGGTCACGAGAATCAACTGACCGATGCGTTGCGTCTTTCCGATCCACGCCAGGAGCAATCCAACGGGTATCGCCAAGACAATCAGGTGCGTCAAGGCTTCATGAACGTTTCCAAACACGAGTGATGAGTTGGTCCAATCGATCGTCCGATCCCGCGCCGGTGCCGCTAAGGCGTACGAACCAAGCCCATTGAACCAAACGCGTCCGGCAAGCATGGTCATGAATGTCGCGATCAGCACGATCGAAACTTGGGTCGCAATCAACCGCTGTGAAAATCCAGCGAGCCAATGCGTCCCAAGCTGAGATCGATTCGAAAAGATCGCCCAAATAGCACCCGGAGGTGCGATTGCCGACGCGAACAGTCCAAGACTCAAGAGGGTCTCGGTCAATCCGGCGAGGATCATTGCTCGGTTTGCCCAGCCGACCAGCAACAACCAGAGGGCCCAAACGGCAAGCCGACCTCCACGACCGGCGGTCACCAGGAACGCGAAAACGATCCCGATGACCAAGTACAGATGGTAGAGCCACGCCGACTTGGCGAGAAACAGTGGCGAAACAATCCAGGTCGCAGCGTCCTCGAGACCAGATGTTCTGAGAAACGTTGCAACCCGTGCGGGGGAAAACGGTCCCTCGCCAGAATACCAAAACGCCACATCACTCCATGAGCTGGCGAAATAGATCGCGGTGATCAGACTGAGCACGCCTCGAACCGTCGCGCTCCAAGCGATCGAAGCAGGCGAGAACCAAAACCGATCCCATCCATTCAGTCTCAGCGCGCTGATTCTCCAGAACACGGCTCATTGCGTCCCCTCCTTGTCTCTCGAAACCGCTAGGGAGCTCAAACGCCTTTCCGTCAGCTGGATCAAGGTGACACGATCATCCGCCCGCACAATTCGAGCCACGTAGGGGGACGTAATCGTGGCGTTGACATCGTTCAAGTCAGTCGGAAACCGGACGACGCGAATCGCTTTCGCCCCTGGAAAGTGTTTCGCGATTGGTAGGAGGAGTTCTGCAACAACGCCCGACTGGCCATTCTCTGCCAATGTTGCCGCCGTGCTCAACCATCTTGCCACTCGATCCGATACGGCAAGCCCGGGCGGTGCATCGGTGGCCTCGTAGTTCCCCGATCCGACCGACATCCACTGGCATTCTGCCACTTGATCCAATTCTGTCACACGATCGCTCGTGACTTCCAGCCGGTGCGGCTGTTCCGATTCCGAACCGTGGGCAAGGTAAACCGGTCGATCGTCGGCCGCGAAATGTGCCAGCTTCAGATAGGGTTGCACCAACCCAAGAAGCCTGACGTGAAGCGATGAGGGCTCAACCACGCTACTGAACGAAAGGAACAAGGCGACCAGATGAAAGCAGACCCAAATCGAAAGCCAGGTTCTGACCACATTGGAAGGAACGGGATTGGTTGAAGGTAGCGGTGAGCTAGCGGGGCTCGCAGGAGCCGCCGATCCCTGCTCGTTGGACGCACTTCGCCCCTGCTGGGATTTTGAGGACCCACCCGAAACCCGCTTCGATTTCTTTTGGTTCATTTGGTCTCTTGAATTCGGAAACCAGCAGGATAATCAGGCAGCAGCCCATTGGGCATGCCACCAACTGGAATCTCGCAGGGAAGTTACCCGTCAGCGCAGTCCAAAGCCGACGCGACATCTGCGAAGGGAGAAAAACGCCACGAAATCAGGAAAAGCCAATCACTTATTCTTGCGTCGCTGAGTGATCAGCGCGTGCATGACATCGCTACGGCGTACGACACCCATCAACTCCTTGGGCTCATCCTGGGTGACCACGGGGATGCAGTCATCCGTCACTGCTTGAAACAACTCGAATGCTCGGGAAGCCGGATCCCCGGGATGCAACAGTTCGTCGGCCCGAGTCACCAGGTCCTCCGCACGCACTAGTTGCGACGCACTTTGGTCAAACATGACATCGCTGAGCAGCGGATAACGAATCACACCGACCACCGACATTCGATCATCAACGACGGGATAGGTGTTGTCATGGCTATTTTCGATATGAGCGATCACAGCATCGAAGTCGGCGGACTGATGAATTCCCTTGGTCTTGCGAACCAAGTCGCGAACACTAACCTTGCTGCGAGTTTCGCTGGTGGTCGCTGTTCCGCGAAGAGCGTCACGGAAGCGATCGGCAAGTGAACGAAGTTGTTCCAAAGGCGTTCGGGTCGTGTGATGAATCGCCTGAGCCAATGGCACTTCACCAGCCTGCAACAGAGAGTGACGGATGAACAAGGGTCCGATGATCTCAAACAACACGACCGATCCAAGGATGATGTCTTGAATTGGTTTCCCAAGTTCTGGATCGCGGTTGACGGCAATGTTTGACAATGCAATGGCTGCGCCGGCTTGTGCGAACAGACAGCTACCGACCCAGTTTCGAACCTCCAGCGGCTGTCGCGTGACTCGGGCCGCGGCATAGACGCCAATCCATTTCCCCGCCATTCGGCAAACGATGTAGATCGCGCCGAGCATCCCGGCCGCCAGAAATGCGTGTACGTCCAACTCCGTACCGTGAGCGGCAAAGAACAATACGGCAAGTAGTCCCGAAAGGTGATTCAATTCCTCGACAATCTTCGTCTTGTAATCCGACGTATTGGCAACCGTGATCCCCATCGCCAGAAAGGTCAACATGTAGGGGATGTTCAGCGACACGCTGACTCCGAGCAAGAACGTTGCTGTGGCCACGAGCAAGACGAGCCATCGCTTCATGTGAAGAAAACCACATCCGTAGCTGACAGCCAGGCCCCCTGCGATCCCCAAGGCAATCGACCCAGCAATGTTCAAAATCAGATCCCAGCCCTGATCGACCAGCGTCAAGTCGCCTTCGCCTTGAAATAGGTAGATGGCAAGAAAGGCAATTTCGAACATCACGATGCACGCAAAGTTGTTCATCGCGACAAGAAAACCGGTGCTCTCGGTCACAGGTCCTTCGGAGCGATACTCCGATAACACCAAAATGGTCGTCGCCGGTGCCGTGGCAACCGCCAGGCAACCCAACAACAATGCCATGTCTCCTGGGCATCCGAAAATCCAGAGCCCGGCCGCCACGAGCCCGAAACTACAGAACACTTCGGCGAGAGATAGTGCCAGGCAATGCCCGGCGATCCGACGAACCTTGCTGAAGGTAAACTCGCAGCCCAGATTGAATAGCACGACCGCCATCGCCAATTTCAGCAGTGGCTCGAAGAGCTCGACGTGACCCTCTGGAATCCAATCCAAGACGCTCGGCCCCACGAGCAACCCGACCAATAAATAGGCCGTGACCTTCGGCAAATGCAAGAGATCTGCGAAGACGCCGGCCGCCAGGCACACACCGAGCAAGAGGCCAAGCGTGCTGGCAATGTGGAGATGAAAGTCGCCCATGAACCCGTCGTCGGCTTGGTGTGTCACTCGTCGCGAGCCGTGATTCTATCGGTATGGTGCGACTCCGATAACAGCGAAGCGAGGACGATCTCAAGCATTTACTGGGGAATACCACAGCTGGGGATCCGAGATACGTTTGCTCTATCACCGCATGGCAACGGTTGGGGCGTTGGGTAATCGGACCGGGTCGTCGCAATCGACGCTCCGGTGCGACTGCCAGGTTCATGGGTTCAATAGCCGGCGTCGTGCCGGGTGACCAGGCGACCACCGAGAGGGCAACGATCTTCCTCAACGGCTCCGATTTTGCTGACTTCGGGGGGAACCGGTTGGGGACTTAGAGACCTCGAGAAAGACGAGAAAACACTCGTTCTCTTTCGGCTGGGAGGCAATTTGCCTACACTCACCCCTGAGAAGAATGGGGTCCCCAGGAAAGCGACTGAAACGGTTGTCACTTGGGAAAGCACGTCCGAAGGTACACTTGCTTCCCCTCCGAGCTATCGCTTGAGTTGGACGGATTGCAACGGTCTCAAGAAGCGGCTAAAACACGACGAATTGACACGGTGGCTGTAGCTCAATTGGTTAGAGCATCGGATTGTGGTTCCGAAGGTTGCGGGTTCGAGACCCGTCAGCCACCCTGCCTTGTTCGTCTTGCGAGAGCGGCTCTCTTTTGCTTCTCAGGGTTGTCCCGTTGGAGGATCCCCTTTCGCTGGTTCTATCGATGGCTCCTGCCTTCGATTTCCGTTGCGACTCGACAGCAGTCTCTTGATAATACCGATTCTAGGGCATGCCTCTCAGTCACATGTCCATTCAGTCACTGAGAGTCATGAAGCAGCGGCACCTTGTCTGACCACAAGTCCATTTCATCGCTGTATCGCGAAGTCACTCAGGCGGCTTTGCTGGGACTTGTCGTTAATCTGCTGCTGGGAATGGTGAAGCTGATCGGTGGAGTATTGGGGCATTCCTTCGCCCTGATTGCGGACGCCGTCAATTCGATCGGCGATGTGGTTACAACGATCGTGGTTCTCTTCGCGCTGCGCGTGGCCCAGCGTCCTGCTGACGAGGAACATCCCTACGGTCACACTCGGGCTGAAGGCATTGCCGCCACCAACGTTGCCTTACTCGTGATCATCTCCGCCCTGCTTGTCGGCTGGGAAGCTATTCAACGCTTCCACGTAGGCCATCAGGTCCCTCCCGCTTGGACCCTTTGGATTGCCGGAGCAAATATCTTCATCAAAGAAGGGCTCTATCACTACAAAGTGCGAGTGGGAAAACGGACAGGTTCCGCTTCGATCATTGCCAATGCTTGGGATCACCGCAGCGATGCTCTGTGCGCCCTAGCCGTCTTGATCGGGCTCGCGATCGTTCGTCTTGGCGGTGCGAGGTTCGCTTGGGCCGACGAAGCGGCCTCGCTGGTCATCGTGATTGCGATCGTCTGGTCGGGAATCAAGCTGTTTCGGGCCAGCGCGAGTGAGTTGATGGATGTCCAAGCCGACTCTAACTTTGTCGACCAAATTCGCGAGGTCGCCCTGTCGGTTCATGGAGTCGAAGATGTTGAGACCCTCTGGGTAAGAAAGTCAGGGCTGGAATACTTCGCCGATATACACATCGAAGTCGATCAACTTCTCTCAGTGGCCGATGGACACCGCATCGGGCATCAGGTCAAAGATCACCTGCTCGATCGCTTCACAAGCCTTCGCGATGTTTTGGTACACCTGGAACCATTCCCCCATACGCACGACTGATTGCTCGTCGCCCATCGGGCTGCCTGACGCGGTCGTGGTTTCGACGGCGACGTTGCTTTTACCAGATAAGGGCCAGCGCGTCTCTTGGGGTTCACCACATACTTCTGGCGATCGCAGGGCAGTTAACCGAGACGAGCCACGATCCTAACAATACGTGGACAAACCCACCTGGAACACTGCTTGGCGAGAATTCAGTGCCTTGATCTACCAAACGACAGAAATGGCACTAGGCGATGTCGACAACAGGATAGAATGGAAGGGTCTTCAAGCAAGAACTGGAAGACCCTTGAATCTCATTCGGTGAGGTTGAGCCATGCGAATCTATTCTGACGCGTCAACGCATCGGCTTGAGGACTATGCCCTGAAGATCGGTTGCCATTGCGGAATTCGCAAGATCGAAGCCCACCAAGACGGCCGCTACTTCGTGATTTCAGTAGACGACCAACCACTGAAGTGGCCCGTTGCGATTGGATTCACCGACGATCAAGCGCAATACGCTCTGAAACGTCGGGCCTGGGAGCCCTACGCAGTGCGAGCCCAACCGATGACCCTGGAATCAGCACCCTCAAAAACTGCGGCGCGACGGTTCTCGAAACGTAAACGCTATCCCTTTTAACGAATGTTCAACCACATCACTCGACTGTAGCTTTCGACGATTCATCGCTAGGACTTGTCCTGGCAGAATGTCGCCGACGACACGTCCTGACCTACGAATGATCTCGCATCAATGATGATCATCCTGTGAAAGGAACGACACGACTTCGTCCGCCCGCCTTATCAAGGCAGCTCGGCAGGATGATGGCTTGATAAGGCCGACGGACTCGTTGACCACCTATCCATACCTTCCTAACGAAGTCTCGTACTCAGGCGATCAATTCCGGGATCACTTCGCCGCCGAATTGACTCAGCTGCTTGTAGCGGCCACCGTGGAAGTAGGTGAGTTTGTTGTCGTCGAGTCCAAGTAAATGCAGCAAGGTGACATGAAGGTCTCGGATGGGATGGACGCACTCGACGGCGGTCGACCCCAGTTCATCGGTAGCCCCAACGATTCCTGGTTTCACGCCACCACCCGCCATCAGCATCGTCATCGCCTGATTGTTGTGGCCACGACCCAACGAATAGACGCCACCTCGCTTATTGTTGTCGGGGGTTCGGCCAAATTCACCGGTCCATATAACGAGAGTCTCCTCCAGTAGATTCCGTTGCTTGAGGTCTCGAATCAACGCAGCGATCGGTTTATCGACACTTTTGATTCGCGCCGTGTGCCCTCGCTCCAGATAATCGTGGCTATCCCAACCGCCACTGAAAATCTGCACGAATCGTACGCCGCTCTCGACCAGCCGACGGGCCATCAAACACTGACGTCCAAACATCTCGGTTTCCGGTTCGTCAAGCCCATACATGTCAAGGGTCGATTGTGTCTCTTTGGCGAGATCAATCACCCCAGGCACTTCGGCTTGCATACGAAAGGCCAACTCATAGCTTTCGATCCGTGCCTGCAATTTCTGATCGGCGACACCAAGCGATTCGAGGTGGCCGGTATTCAGTCGCGCGAGTTCATCGAGCACGCGACGCTGGTGCTCGCGCGACTTGAATTGTTGTGGCACCAGATCGAGGATCGGTGAACCCGTTGGACGCAGCCGTGTGCCCTGGTAATACGGAGGCAGAAATCCATTGCTCCAGTTGGTCGCTCCGCCCTGTGGCAACGCAAGCTCCGTCATCACAACGTAGCCCGGCAGATTCTGATTCTCAGTCCCCAAACCATACGTCGCCCAGGCCCCTACCGCCGGATCGCCGCCAAGTCGGCTCCCTGTATTCATGTGGAAGAGCGCCTCGGGATGATTCAACGATTCGGCCTGGCAACCGCGGAAATTACAAAGCTCGCTGGCCACGTAGGGATCGGCAAGATGCTTCCACTGGTCGCACATCTCGATCCCAGCGTCGCCAACCTTGTTGAAGCCGAAAGGACTGCCCACAAAAAACTTGAACCCCTTTTCCTGGCCGGCAGTGAGCTTCGACTCCTGCTTGTGTAAACGCGTGAGTTCCGGTTTCGGGTCAAACGTGTCCATCTGACCTGGACCACCCTCCATGAACAGCATGATCACGTTCTTTGCCTTGGCAGGATGCATTGGCTTCTTGGGAGCCAAGGGACCGGACGTCGTCTTCGCTTCGCTGGCGAGTAGGTCGGTCAATGCGACTGAGCCCAGGGATGCGCCCAGTCCATACAAGAAGGATCGTCGATTGGAAGAAAGCATTCGATTACTACTGACAAAATGGAGGGTAGCGTCTACTCGACGTACATGAATTCGTTGGCATTGAATAGCAGCAAGCACATATCGGCCAAAGCTCTGGTGCGGGTCGCCACGTCAATAGGCTTGGGATCGGGCTGATAACTCTCAAACACGGGTAGGATTTCTTCATACTCGAAGGGCTGTCCGCTGAATTCCTCCACCAGCGATCGAGTGATCGTCGCCGGATAGCTCATTGGCGGCGGTTGGACCGATGCGTGATAGCTCGACATGTCCTTGACATACCGCTGCAGCTGCCGTGCTTCCTTTTCACTCGGGGACCTCCCCAGTGTCAGACGAAACGCCAGATCAATCTGACCTTCAAGATCACTTGCTTGATTCTCGAGCCGCTTTGCCAGTGCTATTGATCGGTCGGTGACCATGTCACTGTTGAGGAGCGTGAAGACCTGCGGCGTGACGGCGGCTACTTCACGAAGCTCGCACGATTCATTTGGATTCGGTTGATTGAACAGCTCGGTAAACGGATCAGCCTGTCCCCGGACGTTATACGCATAGATCGTCCGACGATTTCGCTCCTGTGGAGAAGCCGATGGTTGATAGGCAGGAGCGAGTGAGAACTGGATCATCCGCGGCTGGAGTGCCACCTCCATGTTGATCTCTGGCATGATCGGCAGTCCGCCGGCGGAATCATTCATTTCCGCCGTAACACAAAGCATGGTGTCACGAAGTTCTTCAGCAGTCAGCCGGCGTCGAGGAAAATGCGACAGTAGCGAATTGTTGGGATCCACTTCCGCAACGCGTTCCAGTTCGACCGGAATCGTTCCCTGCTGGTAGGCATCGGACATCATGATCATGCGGTGCATGCGTTTGAATTGCCATCCATTCTCGACAAAGTCGGCCGCGAGATAGTCAAGCAGCTCTGGATGCGTGGGTTTCGCTCCCTTGGCACCAAAATTGTTCGCGTTCGCCGCTAATCCGACACCAAAGTGGTACTGCCAGATGCGATTGACGATTGACCGATTGGCCAGCGAGTTCTCGGGATGGGCGATCCAACGGGCGAGCTCGAGTCGACGACCTTCGACCGTATCGGGAAGCCGATAGGGCTCGCTACTTGATGGATTCACAGCAAGCGAGACAGCGCTCAGTACGCCCGGAAAGACTCGGTCACCCAGCGCCGACAAGGCTCCGCCGGCCAGGATATATGACTCCAGTGGTTGAGACGATTTCGCTTTCCGATCAATGCGCAACTTGCGTGCCCCGTTCCAAGCGAGACTGATCGAAGCGGAGTTGTAGACACTCTGGGCCATCGGCTCGTACCGTTCGAGGCGACGCGTCCAGATCCACTCATCTTGCTCTCGGACCTTGAGCTGTCCTTGCTCCACATGACTGAGCCCGACATGTCGTTCTGGCTTCTCTTCGTCGGGAAGGTCCTTGCGTCCATTCTCATCCTTGTACGGGAGGCCATGCTCCTCGAACCAAGCCCTGGCTGCGGCTTCACGTTTCTCGACAAGCCTGTTCTTTTCGGCGACGGCAAAATCCAGCATTCGCTGGACGTGCTTCTTGCCCTCATCGAATCCTTCACGACTCTCACTTGGCAGAAATGGCACTGGGCGCTCCGCCATCTGCGTCGTCGCAAAAGCAGCGTAGACACTGTAGTAATCGCGTGTCGGAATGGGGTCGAACTTGTGGTCGTGACACTTGCAGCAGCGCAGGGTCGTCGACAAAAACGTTTGACCGGTCACATTGACGAGGTCATCCAAATACATCTGGCGCGCTTCGTCCTGTTCGACCATCGCATTGTCCCAAGGCCCCAAACGTAGGAACCCCGTCGCCACAATCCATTCAGCCTCCTCGTCGGTGTAATCCCCATCCAGCTGAGTCTGGTGAACGAGTCCCAAGTCGGCTCCCTTGCGGCGACGAACCGACTCGTCGGCGAGCTCGTCACCGGCCAGTTGCTCGATCACGAATTCGTTGTAAGGTTTATCATCATTGAAGGCGCGGATCACATAATCCCGGTATCGCCACATGTTCGATCGTTCGTAGTCATTCGACATCCCACCCGTATCTGCATAGCGGGTCACGTCGAGCCAATGGCGTGCCCAATGTTCGCCGTATCGCGGGCTCTCCAGCAGGCGGTCAATCAAATCGGACCATGCTTGCTCTGGGGCCTCTTGGTAAGCGATTTCGAACGAGTCAATTTCCTCAGGTGTAGGTGGCAGACCCGTCAAGTCAAATGTCGCACGCCGGAGCAAGTTCCGCGGGGAAGCCTTGGGTGCGGGCGTCAGCTCGGCGTCTTTCAATTTCGAACCGATGAAGTAATCGATCGCTTTGTCGCCCGAGATTTGGCTTGGCAGAAGCTCGCTCTTGGATCTGACTTTCGCGATCGCCCACAAGTCATCTGGCTGATAACGTCGACCTGTCCATTGCTCGGAGGTTCCACCACTCGTTGAAACGATGATCCCTTCGTCGGTCACCAGTCGCTGCGACTCCTCCTCAAGGAAACGCTTTTGAGTTTGCTCGTCGGGCCAAGGAGCTCCTCGTTCGATCCACCGGCGAAACAAAAGAACCTGCTCCTCCGTCAGACGATCATTTTCCTTCGGCGGCATCTCCATTCCGATCCAGCTGATGGCATTGACCAGCGTTCCTTCATCGGGCTCGCCGGGGACGACGGCTGGCTCTCCCGATTCGCCTCCGTGCAACAAGTCTTCCAGCGTCATCACGCTGAACTCCCCCTTGATGTCGGCTTTGTCTCCGCCGTGGCATCCGAGGCACTTGTCTTTCAGGAGGGGCAACACCTTGATTGTGAATTCACGAGCTGCGGCACGCTCACCCTCTTGAACTGGACTGTTCGGCTCGGCCGTTTGCTCCCCTTTCACCTGAGTGATGCAAAGCGAAAGCATCAGTGTCGCAAGTAGGACACGCGACATCGTGTTAGGACTCATTCGGGTTTCCAGTTTCGAACAGATCAAGGATTTCATCGGCCGACAGCGCTCCACTGAACAATACAAATTCATCGAGGCTGCCGTTAAGATTGCGAACCACAAAGTTTGGGTCGGTGCGGTACATGGGCTCGCTCCAATTGCAAATCGAAGCCGCACCGATCGTGATCGAGTCGACGAGCCACTCCGGCAATATCGGTTCAGTACTGATGGGCACGCCATTCACATAGTGCGTGACCTCAGCCGCATCGACGTCGTACGTGGTACAGAGCATCATCCACTTGCCACTGAGTGACGTATTCCAAAACGGCGGCGAGTAGTACACATGTTGTCGTGCCTCCGCCTCGTCGTGTTTCCCAATCGGCAATTTAACAGAGAAGAACAGTCGGCCGTCCTCCATGATCTGCCAATGCGGCTCACGTTCTTGATGCCCATCGGTCAGGAATAGCGAATTGTACCATCGGTCGAGACTGTTGATTCTGACCCAGCAGAGCAGCGTCAATCCTCGGTGTTCGCCCGGGACGGTGACGCGGACGCGGCTACCCATTTGGCTGAAGTCCAATGCACCATGTTCTCGACCCCATCGATCCTCCGAACGGCTGGCGGCCACCACTGCACCATCGCTCGCCTTCTCAACAGTGGAGGTCTCGCCGTTGCGACGTGCCTGATTCTCCAACCCGCGTGACCAGCCATTCTCAGGATCCATCCGGTAGAGTGCGATGAGTCGCGGATCGGTGCTGAGCCACTGGCGAGATTCCTGCCAATGTTCAATGCGATCGGCTTGCCGATCGGCCAGCACTTGCTGAAACGCTCCAGGACCAATCAAATCGATAGATTCGTTCGCTTCATCGATTTTGCCGTCGGCCGACCATTGCCATGCCTTCTGATTGTCAATTCGTCGCATGGCTGCACCTTGCGGATACAACTCCACTTCTCCATCGACCACCTGAATGCTTGATCCCGACTCCTCGACAGCAAGGGTGAACTCCGTCCCCAAATCGACGACCTCTCCGGAGTCCGTTTGGATACGGAAACCTTGCGCCGGCTCTGGAACGAGAGCCCGAACGCGACCACTTTGCACGCTGACTTGCATGGGAGAGTCGATCGTAAAGACCGCTTCTCCTTGAACCACCATCTGAACGCCACTGAACAGCTCCAAGTGGATCAATCCAGACTCAAGATGCAATTCACCCTGAGGCAACAGGCTGCCGGTGACAAGCGACTGCATGGAAGGTGAATCCTCTGCCCAAACAGCATCCGATTGTCCGCTTAGGACCGCGAATCCGGTGGCGGAAGGTTCAACACCCTCACCATCGACACGGAGCTGAACAATCTCGGGTGTCCTGCCTGCCCATGGATAAATTGCAAGGACGCACAGCAAGCTTGCAGCGACACCCAATAGCAGCCCAGCCATCAGAGGTTTGGAAATGAACCAGCGAATTGAATTGAGATGGGTTGAATTGAGCTGGGTTGAATTGAGATGGGTTGAAGCATCCGACGATGGACTCATGCTGGCCGCTTCGCGTTCAAGCAAACAATCGAGTCCAATGCGCTGGTAGTACTGGAGTCGGAATCCCGGATCGACCGTGAGCTCCGCTTCCATACGCAGGAAATCTGCTTCGCTGATGTCCCCATCGAGCGCGGCGTCCAGCAACTGCAGGCGTTCATCAGGAGTCATTGGGAATCTCTCCAAGCACGAGACGCCGTTCGATACAAGTCGCCAGCGAGTTCCGCAGTCGATGCAGCGTGACCTTCAGAGCTCCCACGCTTCGCCCAACTCGATCGGCAAAATCACCAAGAGTCTCTTGAGAACCATAACGCCACATCAGCAAATCCCGACTCTCAGGCTTGAGACCTTTTAGGCACGCTTTCAAGGCTTCGTGTCGCGCTGCAAAATCGTCGTCCAAGGCAGCCATTTCACAAGCAATGGTCGCCTCGAGTTCGTCCGAGAAAGTAAGTCGAGCGTCACGAGCTTGCTGCTTTCGATAATTCAGCACCTCGTACCTAGCGATTGACATCGCCCAGGCCTTGAAGTTCGTACCGAGCTGAAAATCGCTACGCTTCTCCCATATTTTGGCATTTGCCTGCTGAACCACGTCGCTGGCCGCTCTGTCACCCGGCATCAAGCTGCGCCACGTACAAACTCAGTGGCACCTGACATTCGGTCAGCTGAGCCACGATGGCAGAGTCGTCATGCTCGTGAAGGGCGGGGTCCATACTTAATGAATGCCGCAACCTTGAAAAAGGTTAACAAGCACTTCCTGCAATTCTACCAGCATTCAAGATCCAATCTCCGGCAGCCCCACCCCAACCTTTGAAGTTGCGCTTTTGGCTGCCGCTCGAGGTTTTTCATAACCCGACGTGTACGCTTGTCGATTTCAATATTTCCTCGCTGACGCGTCGGGTTAAGTAAGGAGCGCAACTTCAAAGCTCATGCGTCGGATGATGAAAAGAACGAAACCTCAAAACCCCCAACTTGGGCCATTCAAGCTGCGGGGCCGCCTGATTCGATTTGGCACCTGGGTCGGCCGCAGGAATCGCTTGAGCCTCGGTCGTCAACTCTGTTGGATAAGGCAAAGACATGCAAAGCGACGGCAATTAGCAAGAAGACGGACTCTCGCAAGACGCAACTCACTTGGTTGGCGAGTCCAATGCTTGGCCGGAAACTGGCGCCGGGGATGGGTCGAACGCCGGATCTCCCGCATCCACAGGCATCAGCGCGTTCCATCTCGTCAGGGCCGCATGCAAGCGTTCGACGATTTGAGGTTGATCGGCGACAAGATTCTGCGATTCGGACACGTCCGCATCCAGATCGAAGAGCTGTGCATCGCTTCCGTCGTAATTGACAAGATACTTCCAATTGCCATCACGAACCGCCAGGTCTGGATTGTCTTCTCGTTTGGTACCGGGTCGATCGGGAGGACGTCTCCAGAAGATCGGTGCCTCGCGTGAGCGTTGGTCCTTGCCGAGCAGTGTCGAAGCAAGGTCCTCACCATCAAGCTCAACGTCATTCGGCAGGCTCGCACCGGTCATGGAGTACAAAGAACGATTCACGTCCAATGCACAGAGCAATGATGTTTCGTTCGTGGTCCCCTTCGCCTCTTCCGCAAGCAATCCAGGCCCCCAAACGATCAACGGCGAGCGGATTCCCCCTTCGTACAGCCAAGTCTTCGCGCCTCGAAGCGGATCAGATGATCCAGCCCCCTCTTCGTGACCGTTGTCTGACATGACAAGGATTAGCGTGTTGTTTCGAAGCGTTGCATCCGTTTGGATACGTTTGAAAAGGACTGCCAGTTGCTCATCCATCGCCTCGAGCACGGCATCATAGAGAGCTGCCTTGGTCTGGTCGGTAGCCTCACGAAATGCTTTGGGCGGGAAGAACGGTGAGTGCACGTCATCGGGCCAAAGGTTGACGAAGAAAGGCTTTCCTTCGGATTGCGCTTGTCAATGAAAGCCACCGCATCGGTCACAAACGCGGCGGTGATAATTGAGCGATCCTCCCAGCGAATCGGACCGTGACCAAGCTTTGCAGAACCAAGGTCGTGCCTTTGTGGTGGTTTCCCGTCGAAAGCATCCTTCAGCGGCAACACACGCGGCCCCAGACCTTCAAAATTGGTCAGGCTTTCATCGAAACCATACTCGGAAATCAGCGGTGCATCCCCCACATCGCGTTGGCCACCCATATGCCATTTCCCAAAGTGACCCGTCGCATACCCCGCCGCCTTCAATTGGCGAGCAAGGATTGGCGCATTCGGATCAAGCCACTGGGCCACACCGCGCGAATGGTTCAGATCTCGGGAGGCAAGGTAAGAGGTAATCCGCCAGCGATGCGGGTACTGTCCCGTCGACAGGGCGACTCGTGATGGCGAACAAATCGGCGAGTTGACATAGAAGTTGGTGAAACGGATGCCTTCCAAAGCCAGCGAATCAATGTGCTCGGTCTCAACGCGATCACCATGGAAGCAAGAAAGGTCCGACCAACCCATGTCGTCAATGAAGACCGTCACGACGTTGGGTCGTTCCTGAGCGAAGAGCGAGAACGCCTGAGTGGCAAACATGACTAGCAATGCGATTCGAAACATCCAAAATTCCCTGCGCTGCGACTCAATCGATTGGTGCCTGCGATACGGTTACCGACAGCATGATCTTTGTACTCCGGTCGCGGCATCAACGTTCGTCGCAAGGGCCCAAATTGATTGCACTTCGTCCAAGTTTTGATCGTTCTGCCGAAAATCATTCTGCCAACCTCCAGCTCCCGACCGGCTCGGATCTGGTGCTGCGCGGTGGCCGGCGGAGGAGTCGTCTGAAAAAGCGTTTGTATCGTTGAGCAGGCCCAAATAGACTGGAGACCGGCTCCGATTCGCTTTGGCCTCGAGGCCCGTTCCGCTTACTCGTTTGGTGATGGTCTCATGGTCCGCCCATTGGCGCCGAATGCTTCCTCCGACGAGCGTTCCAAGGCTAAGAACACGTCCCAATTCGTTGGATTCGAGATTGATGGGCAGCAGTATGCGTTTCGGATCGAGCAGATTCAGGAGATCGTGATCTTGGACCAGGTGACGCCGACTCCGCAGGTGGCAACCCATGTGGAGGGGGTCAGCAACCTCAGGGGTGAAATCATCCCGATCGTCAATTTGCGCAAACTCTTGGGGCTGCCGTCAAAGCCGAAGGACGGGGAAACGCGGACCATTGTCGTCAACGTCGGCGACCGCACGATGGGCTGCACCGTCGATTCTGTGTCACAAGTGATTCGGATCTCGAATGAAAACATCCAGCCGGCGCCGAAGGTTTGACCAGCGACGGGGATCAAGGGATCGCTGGATTCGCCAAGCTGGAAGACTCCCTGATCATCATCTTGAACGCCGACGAAATGTTGCGTCCCGAGCGTTTGAGATGGAAGCCGATGCCTCCAAGCTGATTGGCGCGGTCTGGATGAGTCATTCGACTCGCCGCCAGAATTTTGTCCATTGTCTGTCAACACACCTGAGAATCGCTCCATGGCCAAAGTGGCATCCCGAACTGGGACCTCGAACTCAACACAACGCCTTCGTGCTGAGATAGAAAAGTTGAAGGAAGAGAAGCGTTTCCTCGAAACCGAGGTAGCCGGTCAGTTAGAGGCGGCTAATCGGTCGCTCGCGTTGATCGAGTTTGAACTTGACGGCACCATCATTTCAGCGAATGAGAACTTCTTGAGCGCGCTCGGCTATACGCTCGAGGAAGTGCAGGGAAAACCACATAGCATCTTTGTCACGCAAGACTACCGGGACAGCCCCGACTACCAGGAATTCTGGAAACAGCTAGCGCGGGGCGAGTATGCCAAAGGCGAATTCAAGAGGATCGGAAAAGGGGGCAAAGAGGTTTGGATTCGGGGTTCATACAATCCGATTCTTGGTCTCGACGGCAAGCCGTTCAAAGTGATCAAATTCGCTTTTGATGTCACGGAGTCGAGACTCAACCAGGCAAACTTCGAGCGGCAAATCAAGGCGATCCGCAAGTCACATGCAGTGATCGAGTTTGAGATGGATGGAACGATTATCGATGCAAATGATGTCTTTCTCGATTTGATGGGCTACAGCCTGCAGGAGGTCCAAGGTCAACACCATCAATTGTTTGTGGAGCCGAGCCAGCGCGACACCAACGAGTACAAGGAGTTTTGGGCGAGACTCAATCGAGGTGAGTACATCCAGTCGGAATACAAGCGGATCGGCAAAGCTGGTAACGAGGTTTGGATTCATGGCTCGTACAATCCCATTGCAGATCTCAGCGGCCGACCTTACAAGGTGGTAAAGTTTGCAACGGATGTGACACAGCGAGTCGTCTTGCAGCGTCAGGTAGAGGCCCGACGAGCGATCACGAGGGTATTGACCCAGGAGGTTGTCGAGAGTGCAAATCAGTTTGCAGAAGGAGCTCGTGTCATCGCCGAAAGTAGCGCGAACTTGAGCGACGGGGCTCAGAGCCAGGCTGCGTCGGTCGAGGAAATGAATGCAGCGGTCGAAGAACTAACCAACGCGATTCAAGTGATCACGGCTAGTTCCGGCAAATCCAGGACGGAGGCCAACCGAATGGCAACGCTGGCTGGAGACGCTGGCACACTGCGACACTCATCGGTCGATGCCATGCGGTTGATCGAGAAATCAAGTGAGCAGATCACCGACATTATCCAAGTGATCAGCGACATTGCCAGCCAAACGAATCTGCTAGCACTCAATGCGGCGATTGAAGCAGCCAGGGCTGGCGAGCATGGGCTTGGATTTGCGGTGGTTGCCGATGAAGTCCGTAAACTGGCAGAGCGGTCCAGTCAGGCGGCCAAGGAGATCACTCAGTTGATCAAAGAGTCTTCACGTCGCGTCAAAGAGGGCGCAGAATTATCAGAGAAAGTGGGCGACTCCTTGGCGGCAATCGTGGTCGCTGTCAATAAGACCGCCGATGGCATTAATGAAATCGCTGAGCAAACCGAAACACAATCTGTTAGTGCAGAGCAGGTCCGCGCCGCGATTCGAACGGTCTCGGAGACGACGGAGTCCAACGCCGCTAGCGCCGAAGAGCTTGCCGCCAGTGCCGAGCAATTGGGCGCCCAATCGCAATCGCTGCAGGACCTTGTCGACAAGTTTGAAGTTTAGTGGCGGCATCGGCGAAGGTCACTGACTCGAATACCTTTCGGGCAGCACACAGAGCAATCAGGCAGGTGAAGGATCAGGAAACCGTGGGACTCGAACGCCTCAACCCGCAGCAGTTCGAACGGTTCGAAAGGTTCATTTACGATCGCTGCGGCATTCGGATTGACAGCAAGAAAGTAACGCTTCTCAGCAACCGTGTTCGTCGTCGTCTTCGTGCAGGCGGATTTCATGACTTTGACGAGTACTATCAGTTTCTGACTTCGCCACAAGGCAGCGATGAGCTTGCCGCCTTTCTGGATGCAATCACTACCAACGAAACCTTCTTCTTTCGAACGTCCAAGCACTTTGATTGGTTGTCCAGTGAATGGCTTGGCGAAATGGTCCGACAGCATCGTGACGGAGAGCGAGAGCCCGTGCTGAAGATCTGGTCAGCGGGATGCGCAAGTGGGGCCGAGCCCTACACGATTGCGATCTGCCTGGCTGAAAACATGTATCGCCTGAACGGGTGGAAGATCAAGGTTCTGGGAACTGACATTAGCCAGGAGATGTTGGAGGTGGCCAAGTCGGGCTGCTTTAAATCGAGAGCCGTTGAGGGGGTGACCGAATCGCAGCGCCGTCGGTTCTTCCGCCATAAGGCAGAGCTCGATGTCTGGGAAGTTCAGAAGCCAATCCGCGATCTGGTGGAATTCAAGCGACACAACTTAATGGAACCAATGCGAGAGGGACCATTCGATTGCATCTTCATCCGGAATGTCCTGATCTATTTTGATGTCGATTCCAAGCGTACCGTCGTCCAACACTTGCTTCACGCATTGAAGGACAATGGATATCTCGTGGTTGGACCTTCCGAAGGTATCTTCGAACTCCTTCGTCCCCTGCACCGAGTGTCACCTCTGATCTACCAGAAGCGAAAGACTGGACCAGCCGCTTCCATCCCCATCTCGGGAGAGAGTGGATCATGAGCGAACCGAGCGATTTTGATCAAGAGATGGCCGAGTACCTGCAGACGTTTCTGGATGAGACGGACGAGCAACTCGACGATCTTGTCGAAACGATGCTGTCGATCGAAAAGTCGTCAGACAACCCCGAAGACCTGAATGAAGCGTTTCGTCTGATCCACTCGATCAAAGGCTCAGCCGGAATGATGGGGTTGGATAGCATCACCGTCCTGACGCATCATCTCGAAGATCGGTTTGAGCGTTTTCGGTCTGGGACAGAACAGATCGATCAGCCTACGATGAACTTGGTGCTCCGCTGCATCGACTTCCTCCGGCAATGCAATCAGCGACTGCGTGACGGCGACCGACTCGGAAACGCGAGCGATCTTTTGGAGGAACTGGGACGGCTGGAACGGATCAGCGACACAAAGGAGCGGATCCAGCCATCATCGACTGGCCAGCGACCATCCGATTTGAAGCAGGCTGCGACATCGCCCCCCGATCCATCCCCATCCGCCGTGCAAGATGATGCGGACGAGGCGCCCGTGAGCGTGGCGTCGAGCGAAGCTCTGACGGAAGAAGGCCTGCCGGGCGTTGATGCGATACGCATGCGAATTCGCTTTCAACCGGGCTTGCAGCTCGCTGATCTCAAAGCTCGTCTCATCGCGACACGGCTGAGTGCAATCGGCGAGCTGCTCTCGAGTGATCCCGAGTTGGCGTCCCTTTCCGAGTTGGAATCGGTTGAGGCTTTTGAGGTACTCCTTCAGTCCACTCGCGGGACGGATGAACTTCGCGCCGCGGCTGATGTGGATGGTGTGGATTCTATCGAGTTCTCGGCTTTGCCGGCGCAATGGGAGGGCGACGCCGAAGTTCCGAACGTCAGCGCGGACGCAACCGAGGGAGAGCCTGCGGAGGAGTTCCATGACGCCGCGAGAACGGATGGAGTCGAGTCATCGGATGAGGTGGTTTCCGCAGAACCACCGTCCCTCGAGGCGATGGAGGCTCCGGAACCCGGCGAGTCGAAAGAACCTGACCTAGCCACCGACGCCGCCGAGATACCGGAATCTGCCGAGCCGCCCCAAGCCGCCGTCGCTCCTCCTCAAGCCGCCGACGCTCTTCCTCCGCCCGCGACGGCAGAGCGAACGACCAACGTCGTTTCCGAAACGATGCGTGTCGACATCGATCGGCTCGACAATCTGATGAATTTGACTGGCGAGTTGGTCGTCAATCGTGCTCGGCTTGTTCAGATTGCCGCTCAAATCCGACCGACGTTCGGTCAGGCGACGGACTCCAATAAGATTCGCGAATTCTGCGATGCGTTAAGGGACACGCTTGACAGATTTGAACAGGGCACATCGGGCTATTCAAAGGAGTCAAACCTGGCCAAACAGTTGCGTGATGGACTGGAATTGATGGACAAGCATGTCGACGTCTGGGAACAGGATCGTCGCTATGCGGAGAAGATGAGCGAGGCAATCGATCAACTGACTTTGGTCTCGCATCGACTGCAGAAGGGCGTGCTCGACACGCGAATGGTACCGGTCGCTCCGCTATTCAATCGTTTCAAACGGGTCGTACGGGATCTCTCGTTAGAACGCGGCAAGCAAGTTCGTTTCGAGATTCACGGCGAGAAGACGGAGTTGGACAAGAGAATGATCGATGAATTGGGCGACCCACTGATTCATTTGATCCGCAATTCCATTGATCATGGCCTGGAACCTCCGGAACTTCGTGTCCAGCGGGGCAAACCAGAGTCGGGGACGATTGTCCTGGAGGCGACACACAGTGGCAACAATGTATCGATTCACGTACGCGATGACGGTGGCGGTATTGATGTGGTCAAAATCAAGGCAACCATTGTCAAGAGGGGACTTCTCTCGGAAGCGGCCGTAAGTCAATTGTCGGACGAGGCAGCGTTGGACTACATCTGGCACCCTGGATTCAGCACCGCGAAGGAAATCACGGATGTTTCAGGTCGCGGTGTGGGGATGGATGTCGTACAGAACCGAATTCGCCATCTCAGCGGCAGCATTGAGGTGGCGTCCCAGTGGGAGCAGGGGACTCACTTCACCCTTCGCCTTCCCCTGACTCTGGCGATCATCAACTGCCTGCTGGTGCGTCTGCGGGATGTCGTCTTCTCCATGCCTATCGAAGCCGTCCGTGAGATCGTTTCGATTCAACCCAGCAATATCATTCATATCCAGGGCAAGCAGACCTTTGATGTCCGCAATGAGTTCATTCCACTGGTCAGTATTGATGAAGTGTTTCATTGGAACGATTCGAGGAAGACTCCAACATCAGACTGTCAGAACCACGACTCGAATCAGGAAGCTGCCGTCGACGTTATCGTGTTGCAGGCTCTGGGACGAACGATGGGTTTGAAGGTGGACGAGCTGATTGGAAGCCAAGACATGGTCATCAAGTCCTTGTCGGACAACTTCATTGACATTCGAGGTCTTTCCGGCGCGAGCATCCTAGGGGATGGTAGTGTTTGCCTGATGCTTGATGTGGGAAGCCTCTTTCAATCAGCCAGCCATCGATCAGCGGTCGAAACCAAGGAGGAATCCATTTGAACGAGCCAGACAGTCGAACGCTTGACGCGAAACATTTGGCAGCTTTGGATAGGACACTCAAGCGCGGGTCGGTACACGCCTCCGAACAATTGACGAAATGGATCGAGAAGCCATCCTTCGTCGAGATTGAATCGATTCGCCCGATGCCACTCTCGGATGCGACGGAGCTACTTTCATCGGGAGATGATCCGGTTTGCTTCTGCGCGATGGAAATGCAGGGCGAGATCGCCGGCGAAATCATTTTGGTGGTGGATGATGCGAGCGGCTTCGCCCTGGCCGACATGGTCGTTGGCACTCCCGTCGGACGCACAAAGGAATGGACGGAGTTAGCGAAATCGGCAGTATTGGAAACGACCAATATCGTTGGCTGCGCCTATTTGAATTGCCTCTCAGATAGGTTTTCCAATGAGCAGAGGAGCGTTTCTCTGGTCCCCTCGCCACCGAGTTTCCGTCGTGATTTTCCACAATGCCTGCTGGAATTTGCACTCATGGCCCAGGCAATCGAATTCGACCACGTGATTGTGGCGCAAACGCGATTCCGAGTGGAAGACGCACCACTGAGATGGAATTTGCTATTCATTCCCGATGCAGATTCGATGGGTCGATTGCCCAGACTACTCGACATCGCATCCCTTCGCGATTCATCCTTACCGAACGATCCAAACACTGAGGACATGGAGTAGCCGATCTGTGGACGAGCTGGCGGACGGAGCGGAGAGGTCGATCCGAATGGGCGAGTTGGCAGTTCACGCAGAGGGAGGTGTCTTGCGTACGCTTTTAGGTTCTTGCGTTGGCGTCGCCCTGTTCGATCGCCGCTTGCGAATCGGAGGGCTTGCCCACGTCGTCCTTCCGCGCTCCCGCGGTCAAGTCGATCAACCTGGAAAATTCGCCGACACAGCGATTCCCGAGCTGATGAAACGGATGGAGCAACTCGTCGACCAACCAATGAAACTGACGCGCCAAGCTTGCGGGGGGAGCAAGTATGTTTTCAACTTCCGTTTCCGCCAACATCGGTTTACAGAACATTGAATCCTGCGAGGATCTGCTTCGGAAGTATCGCATCCCAGTCCTCGCACGACATTGTGGTGGCGAGCAAGGGCGCCGAATGCAGTTTGACACGTCCAGCGGGCTTGTCTGGATAGAGATCGTAGGCCAGGGCCGGGTCGAGTTGTGATTGGACCAAGATCGAGAGACCAAAGATGATTACGAAACGGGTCCTTGTTGTCGATGACGCCTTGATCATGCGGCAACGAATCACTGAGATTGCTCAGCAAGCCGGCTGGCAAATTGCAGGCGAGGCTGCTGACGGCGAAGAGGCGATCGCTTTGTATCAAAGTGAACGCCCCGACCTTGTGACGCTAGATATCGTGATGCCTAAGATGGATGGCGTCGAAGCGCTCAAGAAAATTCGCAGCGAGGATCCTAGGGCACGTGTCGTGATGGTCACTGCGGTCAACCAGAAAGAGAAGCTGGCCGAATGCATTCAAGCGGGCGCGATCGACTTCATCGTCAAGCCCTTTGCGAAGGCGAGTCTTCTTCGATTCTTCGAGAAGGCTTTGACACTTGAAGAACATGCTTAGAAAACAGGAATCTTCATTGACTCGTCATGCAACAACCGTACTGGTGGTCGACGACTCGGCGCTGTATCGCCAGTCGATCCAGAATGTAATGCGCGAAGTTGCAGATGTGTCCGTGGTCGGAGTTGCAAAGAACGGGATTGAAGCGATTGCCAAATTGGAAGAGCTCGATCCTGACCTGCTGACGCTTGACGTTCAAATGCCCGACATGGATGGGATTGGAGTCCTACGCGAAATCAAGGCGCGAGGCTTGCGTTCCAAAGCGATCATGGTGAGCGGGTACACCACCGCAGGGGCTCAAGTGACGACCGATGCGTTGATGGAGGGCGCATTCGATTTCATCCTCAAGCCCTCCAGCAGTGATTCTGAAGCGAATCGACGGCTCCTGCGGGATTCACTCAGCGACAAGATCGTCGCCTTTCAGCAATCGCAGGGCCAGTGTCGCATTCGCAACCAGCAGCCAACGGTCGCGCGAGATCGGCCGCACACAGTGACGGAGAGCATTCCAGCGCCGCAAGAAGCATGTCGCGTGGTCGTCCTGGGAACATCAACCGGTGGCCCCGTTGCCTTGAAGGCCGTGTTACCAAGATTTCCTGCAAGCACGCCGGTGCCTATTCTGGTCGTCCAGCACATGCCGGCAAAGTATACGCAGTCGTTATCGAATCGCTTGAACGAGATCTGCGAGTGCGACGTGGCAGAGGCGTCGGATGGAATGATCGCTCGAGCTGGTCAAATTTTGATCGCTGCAGGTGGGAAGCACATGAAGATGGTCTCTCATCGCGGAGACCTTGTCATACGACTGACCGACGATCCACCGCAATGCGGGTTACGTCCTTCGGTCGATTACCTGCTGCGATCAACGGTAGAAGCTGTCGGCGGCAACGCGTTGGCCGTGATTCTGACCGGTATGGGACGCGATGGACTGGAGGGCTGTCGTGAGCTCAAGCGGGCAGGAGGCTTTGTCTTCGCCCAAGACCAATCCGATTGCGTGGTCTATGGTATGCCAAAGGCGATCATCGAGGATCGACTGGCCGACCGTACGCTCACGCTTGGTAAGGTGGCGCCGGCTGTGCTTCGACACGTCAAACGCAGCCGACGTGTGATGTGACGCGCTGCCCGCTTCCGTGTTTCCTGTCCGCTGAGATTCCAATAAGAGTACCTGATGAGTTCCCAAGCGAGCGACACCGCGATGATCCTCGTGGTCGAAGACAGTCGAATTCAATCAAAGATTCTTGCTAACAAGTTGCTGCAAGCAGGGTACGAGGTTGAAACTGCTGAGAACGGTCGTCTTGGCCTCGAAAAGATTCACGAGCGACGACCGACGTTGGTCATTTCTGACATCGAGATGCCGGAGATGACCGGCTATGAGTTGTGCCGCGAGGTCAAGAATGATCCAGAGCTGCGTTCCATCCCCTTCATCCTCCTTTCCACACTAGCCGATGCGCAAGACATCATCAAAGGCCTTCACTGCGGTGCGGACAACTATGTCACCAAGCCCTACGATCCACCATTCTTGATTTCACGAGTGGCTTCTCTGTTAGCGACGCCAGTCGACGACGGGGCGGATGAACAACAGTTGTCGGTAACGCTGGGCGGAACGGAATACACCGTTAGAGCCGGACGGCAACAGGTGTTGAACCTGCTGGTTTCAACTTTCGAGAATGCGGTCGCAAAGAACCAGGAACTGGCCCGTACAAATGAAGAATTGACCGTCGCAAAAGAACAATTGACTCGTTGGAATCATCAACTGGAATCGCTCAATGACCAGTTAGAACAGGCCAACCATCGTATGACGCGAGATCTGGATGCTGCCGCCAAGGTTCAGCAATCGCTATTGCCCTCGGCCGGCAGAGAACTGCCCGGTTTCCAGTTCGCATGGGAGTACTTGCCCTGTGACGAACTGGCTGGTGACTTCCTGAACTTTTTTCCGCTGGACGACGATCACATTGCACTCTACGTGGTCGATGTTAGCGGCCATGGCGTCGCCTCTTCTTTACTTTCTGTGACGATCGGCCGACTGATGACTCCACTCGTTTCCTCATCCTCGCTCTTGGTACAAGACGACGGCCAGGGCGGTAAAAAAATCATCTCCCCCGCGCAAGTCGCGTACGAACTCAACCGGCGATTTCAGATGGAAGAGCAGAACGAACTCTTCTTCACGATGCTCTACGGTGTCCTGCAGAAAAGCACACTCGAGTTTCGTTTCGTCTCGGCAGGCCACGATCCGGTCGTGCACGTATCGGGCGATGGCGTTCCCAAATTGGTCGAGGTCAACAACATGGCCATCGGCTGGGTCGAGGAGATGGAGTATGACGAAGGCAAGATCGATCTGAGGCCAGGTGACCGACTCTATGTCTATTCCGACGGCGTCCCGGAGGCGATGGACGCCGACTTGAACCAGTTCACAATGCGTCAGATGATGGAAATCATTGAGTTGGGGCAATCACAAACCATGAATGAGAGCATTCGCCTGCTACTCCAATCCGTCCAACGCTGGTCGGCCAAGCATGGACCGAAAGATGATGTTTCCATCCTGGGTTTCGAGGTCGACTCAGCAGCCTGAACCGAGGGGATGGTGAGCAAGCAGCAAGGAAGAGGTGGCTGATGACCAGAACCGCGTCCCCTGTTTGTTCGGCACGTAGCGGCTTCCACTAACCCGAAGCGTCAGCGAGACAGTCGTCGTAAGTGTTTCCTCGCTGACGCTTCAGGTTAGGATCGGTAAGCATCCATCACGGTTCAGCTACTCAAACTGAGCGGTTGTTTAGAGTAGCACGACTCTCCGAGTCGTAAATTGCCGAGAGAATCGACTCGGAGAGTCGTGCTACTTTGGTGTCGAATCACGAGGCCCGACGTGAATAGAAACAATGTGAAAACGCGATCGAAAAGCATATCTGACCGCAAAACCGCTCGGTTTGAGCAGCTAGGTCTTGACCTTGAGGCTCACCGAGGTGACACCCGACACGGTGCGTACCGTGGCCACCACGATTGCCCGTTCGTCGAAGGAGCGGACTCTTCCACACAAAAGCACCCGACCCCCACCTAGGTCTTGTGCGTCAAGTTGTGTGTAGCCAAGCCGGTTGAGAGATTGCTGAACGCGTTCGATGAGTTCTGGGGTATCGCACATGGAACGTTTGGAAGTTTGCGGGACGATCTAGCGCAGGTGATCGAGATTGGCTAGCCGCGGACAGCATCGCATGGCCCCACTTGTGCGAAAGATGACCAGTTCTAGGGCAGTCTCGTTATCGAAATCCTATGCCGATTCCCCAAAGAAGGTCGGACTCAAAACGCTCACAACCGATTTCTTCATCGTCATTTCCGCTCAGGATCGGCACAATCGATACAATCGTTTCTTCCGGTATCTGGTCGGAAATTTGCTGTAACTCGTTTGTACGCCTTTTCTTCCGTTTGCACATCCCGACAAAGGGCAGAGCTGTTGGTGTGGCTTGCGGCTTTCCGTTCCAACAAATCAATTCGTATGCCAGGGCGATGCCTTGCATGACGGCCACAACGGATATCGCGGCGACGATGGAAAACTCGGTATCGGAGATGCAATCAACTTTCGAGCCAGTCAGCGAGGAGTCTTCATTCCCCATCAGGCCACAAAGTTACGATGAAGTGTCTGATCGCAACACTCGCATTCCAGCCCATTCCAAAAGTGTCGCAAGGCGATTCGATTCTAGGAAACCGGCAAATCAAAGAATCCATCAAAGGCAAAGTCAAACGATGCATTTCCAAAACCCCTTCGGCAACCGCGTCACAGGCAGGTCGAGTCAGCCCAATCGATCACGATCGTTTTGGATATGCGTGGTGTGCATGCTCTGCGTCCAAGCCGAGAACCAAGCTTTGGCTGAGACCGGTGGCGACAAGCCGAACATCATCTTCATCCTCGCCGACGATCTGGGCTTCAATCAACTTGGTTGCTACGGCGACACCCCGATCAAGACACCGAATCTCGACCGGATCGCCGGACGTGGAATTCGATTCACTCAAGCGTACGCCGGCAATACGGTCTGCTCACCTTCACGAGTGTCGTTGTTCACCGGGCGTGATGGACGGCTGATGGAGAACAATTCGAATACGGTCCAGCTTCGCGACATCGATGTGACGATTGCCCACGTACTGAAACACGCCGGCTATGACACCGCGTTATTTGGCAAAGTACTCCATCGGTTCCCAGATGGGCGTGACCGATCCGCTGGCCATGGGGTTCGATCACTGGTACGGCATGTACTCGATTCTTGAAGGCCACCGCCAGTACCCACAAATCTTGTGGCGAGACGGAAAGAAGCTGCGCATCGAAGCAAATGAAGGCGGCAAGAAAGGTGCCTATGCACAAGAGCTGTTCGCTCGGGAAGCAATCAATTATATCAGCGAACCACACGAGAATCCTTTCTTTGTGTTTCTCGCGTTCTCATCACCGCATGCTGAGCTGGGCGCTCCGGCGGAATACATCAAGCAATATGAAGGGCAATTCGCCGAGACATCCTACTCTGGCATGTCGACGGGATCGCCCAGTGACAAGTACGCATGGTATTACCCCGAGCCCGTCGAGGAACCTCATGCAACGCTAGCCGCGATGGTCACCGCGCTGGACGACTATGTTGGTCGAATCGTTGCCACGCTCGAAGGCACAGGGCAAGTTAGACAATACGCTGATCGTCTTCAGCTCCGACAATGGGCCACATGACGAAGGCGGTGGAGATCCGATATTCTTCAAGGCGTCGGCACCGTTCAAGGGAATGAAGCGTGACGTCTATGATGGAGGAATCCACGTCCCGATGATCGTGCATTGGCCCGCGGCCATCACGAAAGCGAGAGTCGATGATACTCCGTGGGCATTCGCAGATGTTCTTCCCACGCTCGCCGACATCGCCGGTGTTTCACTCAACTCAGTTCCTCGAGTGAAAACCAACGGCGTATCCATTCGCACGCTGCTGAAATGACACACCGGGGACCCTACCGGAACGAACGCTGTACTGGGAATTTGGCAAGCAGGCGGGAGATCCGAATTCGGGAATCGTTGGCGAAGTGTTCCAGGCCGCTCGACGTGGTAACTGGAAAGCCGTGCGATACGGGATGGAAGCTCCCGTTGAAATTTACAACATCGTTGAAGATCCAGGTGAAACGCAAGAGCTTTCAAAGTCCATGCCCGAGGTCCATCGTGAATTTGTCGAGTTGTTTACCGAACACGCTGATTGAACGTTCTTACCGATTATCGAGTGGTCTGAAGACGTCGTAATACTTCGGCCAAACCGCGCGAACTCTTGCGAGATCGCCAACACCCATCACGTCTTCGCTAACCAAATGCTAGGACCCATTTTATGACGAGAAGAGTTTGATGTTGAATCGCTTTACACTGATCTTTGCCGTGCTTGTAGCGATTACTTTCGAGTTTCGGGACGCTTCGGCCAAGCAATTTGAAACCGTGGAGTCTGAGTTCGCGCAGCCACCGCGGACGTCGCATCCTGAAACGTGGTTTCATCTCATTAGCGGCAACGTCAGCAAGCCTGCCTTGACCGTCGACCTCCAGGCTGTGGCGGACGCCGGAATTCAAGGGATCCATCTCTTTCACGGGAACGGTCGACCATGGCCCGGAGTCACGCCGCAAATCACGACTCTTAGTCCGGCCTGGGACGACATGATCTCTCATGTGGCCGACGAGACTCAGCGG
This sequence comes from Pirellulaceae bacterium, assembly GCA_963767665.1. Lineage (GTDB taxonomy): Bacteria > Planctomycetota > Planctomycetia > Pirellulales > Pirellulaceae > Rubripirellula. Next base: position 650,938 of record CAVYFC010000004.1, on the reverse strand, counting down.
CTTGGGCTTGGTTTCACCATGCAGAACTGCCCCGGCTGGGCCATGTCCGGTGGACCTTGGATCACAGTCGACAAGGCGATGCGGCACTTGGTGTGGAGCCGGCGTGATGTTCAGGGCGGTGCCGCGATCTCGATCGATCTGCCGCAGCCTCAACCGAGCGACGAAGCATGGCGAGACTATCGTGACATCACGGTCTTGGCCTTTCCCACACCGAAGGACGACACAGGACGCGACCTGAAACCGGTCGCCGTAAAGAGCAATCGTGAAATGCTGGCCTGGTCGGATCTCTTGGATGGAAAGCAGGACGCCAAGGTCGAGATCGCTAAACACGATGAACCCACTTGGCTCGAACTTACGTTCGCCGAGACGACGAATTTGCGATCCATCGAGCTACCCCCTGTTGAGTGGCTGATGAAGCGACGCAACTTTGATCCCGCCGCGCGGATCCGGGTCGAGGCCATGGTAGATGGCAGCTGGAAGGAAACCTCCTCGCGCGACGTTCCCCGTAGCAACTGGCAGGATAAACTCCCAGAATTTCCGCTGGTCCTTGCACTTGCAGATGTCCCGTCACGGCAGTTCCGAATCATCTTCGACTCTCGGCACGCGATGGAGCTTTCCTACCTCCGCTTGTCATCCGCCGCACGGGTCAACGATTGGCGCGGCCAAGCGGGTTACGCGCTGCGCAGTCTGGAGCGCAGTCCGCCCCCCTTTCAAGACCCGGCGACGTGGCTGAAGTCCGATTCGATCGTCGATCTCACCGATCAAGTCACCCGGGACGGCAAGCTCGGGTGGAGCGCACCCGCGGGCGATTGGACCATTCTGCGTTTCGGACACGTCAATACTGGCGCGAAGAACAAGCCTGCTCCTCCCGAAGCTACCGGTTTTGAGTGCGACAAACTCTCCCCCGCCGGCGCCGAACAACACTTCGCAGGTTACATCGGTCGGCTCAGCGCGCCTGGCGGTCCAGCCGACGAGGGGCGTTTGCACGGCATGTTGATCGATAGTTGGGAGTGCTTCACGCAGACCTGGACGCCCGCGATGGAACAGGAATTCGCCACTCGCCGCGGCTACGAACTTCGCCGTTGGCTCCCCGCACTGGCTGGCTATGTCGTTGAAGACCACATTACCAGCGAGCGTTTCTTGCGTGACTGGCGCAAGACGATCAGCGACATGCTCGTGCAGCATTACTACGGCCGACTTGCCGAACTAGCGCGGAGCGCGGGATGAAACTCTCCTTCGAAACCGCCATTGGCGATGTCTCGCCCGGCGACATTCTTCAGTATTTCGGCAAAGCGGACGTTCCGATGTGCGAATTCTGGCAACCCAACGATCCACATTGGGGTGGCCTGGAAGCGAAGCCAATCATGCCAACCGTCTCCGCAGCCCACATCTACGGCAAATCCCGTATCGCAGCCGAAGCGTTCACGAATGTCGGCCTGCGATGGGATGAGCATCCCGCGCAGCTCAAACATCTTGCCGACCGTCATTTCGCCATGGGAGTGAATCACCTCGTCTTTCACACGTATACGCACAACCCTCATTTGGACCTGGTCCCGGGCACCTCATTCGGAGGTGGCATTGGGACACCCTTCATTCGCGGCCAAACCTGGTGGAAGCACATGCCGTTGTTCACCAGCTATCTGGCGCGATGCCAGTTCATGCTCCAGCAAGGGCGACCCGTTGCGGACGTACTTTGGTATCTAGGTGATGACCTGGATCATAAACCACGGCAAGACACGCCGTTCCCACGCGGCTATCGTTTCGACTATTTGAATTCGGATGCGTTGATCAATCGCCTGGACGTCGTCGATGGCTCGCTCACCTCTCCCGAAGGCGCGGCATGGAAAGTTTTGTGGCTGCCAGCTAACGATTGCGAGCGATTAACACCAGCGACGCTTGAGCGTTTGCAACAGCTAGTCCAGGAAGGGGCGATCATTATCGGTGGCCCACCCAAAACATATCCGTCTTTGAGCGGAGGAACAGACAGCCAAGAGAGATTCGACAGCCTCGTCCGAGAGCTATGGGGCAAGAATGCTGGAGCGAAGGGTGATCGCCGAATTGGCCGAGGTCGGTTACTGTGGGGAAATAGCCTTGAACATTCGCTATCTCAATTGGATATCAAGCAAGACATCGCGGGTGCCAGTGCTGCGCTTTGGTGTCACCGCCGAAGCGATGAAAAGGATATCTATTTTGTTGCAGCGGACCGCGCAAGGCCACTGCGTGCCAACCTTCGCTTTCGTGCACGCGGACGGCCCGAATTCTGGGATCCGCTTACAGGCACCACCCGACCGATCGCCATCTTTCATCGGGACCATCATCACACCACCGTTCCGCTCGATCTTCCCGCCGCTGGCAGCACGTTTGTTGTTTTTGGCAGCGGTGATCCCCTGACCTCCGTCACTCGCATCGATCACGATGGAGTCTCGTTGGTAGACGCGATGGACGCCGACCACGTCGACGATGGAATCCCCCAATCGACATTCGGTTTGTCACAGACCGACGTTCTTCAGCCTTGGGTCGACAACCCGTTTGCAACGTTCCGTCTTGTGGACAACGGCCAGCGACTGCTTGCGTGGGAAGACGGCAACTACGATGTCACACGAGCCGACAAATCAACCATTTCCACCACCATCAGGGGAACGCAGAATATTCCGATCACCGGTCCCTGGCAGTTGTCGTTTCCGTCGGGATGGGACGCGCCAGAGGTGGTTGATTTGCCGAGGCTCGAGCCCTGGTCGGCGCTGGAAGACCCAGCGGCACGAGCTTTCTCCGGATCGGCGACTTACAGCTGCGACGTCAAACTTGATGCCCGCGAATCGGACTCACGCGTGCTTTTGGATCTGGGGCGTGCGGCGGTGATCGCCGAAGTATCGGTCAATGAGAAACATGTCGCCTCGATATGGGCACCGCCGTTCCGCGCCGATATCACACCGTACGTCATCCACGGCTCCAACCGCGTCGAAGTGACCGTCACCAGCACTTGGCACAACCGACTCGCCTTCGATAGCTCTTTGCCAGAGGCCGATCGAAAGACATGGACGTTCAAGGCGCCCAGCGGAAATGCAGAACCGAAGGAAGCCGGTTTGATCGGCCCAGTCGTGATCCGCATCGGGAAAGTTGTCGACATTTCTTCACGAACACCGTAGCGTTTCAAAACACTGGATTCCTGTCGCGATTGAGGTGCTTGCATGAACCGGTCCAAACAAAGCGAGATGCTGTGTCCTGATTCCACACCCGGTTAGCATCTCGACCAGGCGATGCGAGAGATCGAAATGATACAATTCCCGCCCGGACAGACTTTGCCTTGGGCAGTTGAAAGGATTGGGCCTTCTCTATGAAATCGAGACTTCCATTTCCGATTGGGATGCTCACGACCACCGCACTGGTGTTCGTGAGCTGCATCGCGCCGGCTACAAACGCACAGGTCATCTATCCATTTGACGTTTCCGGCGAAATCACGGCCACGTTGAATGTTGACACGACACGAAAGTCGCCGGTCGATCACATGTTGCTGGGCCTCAACTGCAATTGGCCCGAAGGTCTTTACGGCAAAGTTGGATACAACCATCCGAAAGCACAAAATCTGATCAAGAAGATGAAACCGGGTTCGTTAAGATTTCCACATGGCGTCTGGTCCAATTTCTATGACTGGGAATCTGATGGTCGACGGATGACTGACGACTACAAAACCCCCTACGATTCCGCTGTCAAAGGTCACCCCGATCTGAAGTATGGATTTGATGGATTTCACAGGCTTCATCAGGAACTTGAGTTCGATGTCCTGCTGACATTCAACGTGAACTATGACAGCCCCGAAAAGGCAGCGCGCCGACTGATCGACCGACGCGACAAGGGATTTGACGTCAAATGGGTAGAACTTGGTAACGAGATTTTTTGGAAGACGCAGCGCAGCAAGGCGGTCATCGACGTTGAGAAATACATCGAGGTCTCCAAGGCTCATGCAAAGGCATTGAGAGAAGTCGACCCGAGTATAAAAATCTCTGTCCCGGCGCATTGGCGAAACTCGCGCAAGGACGCTTGGAACATGGCATTGAAGTCGCAGCAAGACTACTTTGACGCAATCACAGTGCATAAACACATTGGAGCGGAACCGGATGCCGAGGGTGCCAGACAAATCCTGCATGCAAGAGTCGACATGTTGAAAATGGCGGAGGATCTGCAAACGGTCTTTCCTGGCAAACCAATCTGGCTGTCGGAGTGGTCGGTCAGCTGCGGCGAAAGCCCGATCAGCATCCTCGCGATGGCAGACACTTGGCTCGGTCTCTTTGAACACCCTGAGCTGTTCACGATCGCTGACTATTTTCAAATCAACGCCAGTCACGCTCTGATTCATTACGACAAGTCAACGCAGACACACACACGAACGAGTTATGGTGCCGCCTACGACATCATCCGCAGCATTTTCGAGAACAGCGAAATCTACGCGAGCGAAATGGTCACCGCCAAGCTTGATGATGATCTCGAAGCCGTGGCCGCGGAGGCTGTTATCAAAGATGGCAAGATGATTGTTTTTGCAATCAACAAAACCACAAAGAGTGTACCTCTACAGATCACTGTCGACGGTGTCTCTTCCTCATGGTCTGCAACTCATCACGCGCTGTCTTTCACTGACTTGAATGAGCTCAGATCGTTCGGCTTCGACTCAAGTGTACTTGCCAAGGTCGATATGAGTGGCGAATCAAAAGACGCGACCTTCCTGCTTCCACCTTTGTCGCTCAATCGATTCGACGAGGCCGACGCTCCATAAATCGGGGCTCTTCATTAACGCTAGAATTTTCCACCGACAACTTTCATCAATCATCGATCGACACAACATGCATTCCCGACATGGCTTTGTTTCAGAATTCGTCCTGGTCTGTTTTGCTTCAGCTCTTGCGGTCTTGTTCGACTGCACTGGCGTGCACGCGCAGCCGTCACCCTCTCAGGCGGCGACGGCCCAACAAATGATCGAGCAGGGCTACGTGCCGCTTTTTAACGGAACGGATCTTGGTGGCTGGCGAAACCCGTATGACCATGGCAAAGCGAAGGTCGTCGATGGTGAAATCCACCTGATCGGGGACAAGAAGTTCTTCCTGGTGACCGACAAGACTTATTCGGATTTTCGAGTCAGTGCGGAGATCCAACTACCTACCGGACCAGCGAACTCGGGCTTGATGTTTCGCTGTCACGTTGAACCGAACAAGGTCTACGGCTATCAGGCGGAATGCGACGGATCGGATCGCCGCTGGTCAGCCGGTTTGTACGATGAAGGTCGACGCGGTTGGGTGTGGCCCAGCACCAAAGGACGTTCGGAACCGGAATTCTTAGAATACGAAGCCGAATCCAAAGCTCATTTTGCCCGACCTGAAATCCACAATGCACTCAATCGCGACGGCTGGAACCGTTTCGTGATCGAGTGTCGAGGCGACCGCATCACGATTGAGTTGAACGGTGTCAAAGTCACAGAACTTCGTGATGAGACCGATGCTGAAGGCTACATCGGGATCCAGCATCACGGAGAGCAAGGCCAGACCTACAAGTTCCGCAACTTGTTCATCAAGAAGCTGCCCCACGTGCCCGCAGAGTCTTCAGTTGGATTAGTAGAACAGGCACCAAAAGACATTTCTTGGCCGAATTCTGACGTCGCGGTCGTTGATTTTGGACGCGTCGCGTTTGGCAATCTTCGATTATTGCCGCCCGAGGGAGCGGCGGGAGTGATCACCGTTCATTTTGGTGAGAAGCTCAACGGCAAGCGCATCGACCGCAAACCGCCCGGCACCGTGCGCTACAACAATGTCAAGGTAAAGCTGGATGGAAGCGAAGAGGTTGTGGTCGCGCCGCCGGCAGAAGCGAGGAACATCGAACAAGTTCACGACAATCATCCGCCCGCCGTGCTAACGCCAAGAGACTGGGGCGTCGTGCTCCCGTTTCGTTGGGTGGAAATCCAAGGCTGGCCCGGCCAACTGAAACCCGAACAGATCATCCGCCGCGCGGCGTTCTCCAAAAGCTGGGACGACGACGCCGCAAGCTTTGAGTCATCGGATCCAATGCTGAATCAAATCTGGGACCTTTGTCGCTATTCGATCAAAGCGACCACCTTTGCAGGCGTTTACGTCGATGGCGACCGGGAGAGAATTCCGTACGAAGCGGACGCGTACTTGAATCAGTTGAGTCATTACACGACTGACAACGACGTGGAGATGGCGAAGAGGACGTTTGACTGGTTGATGGAGTACGGCACATGGCCATCGGAGTGGGCGCCGCACATGATTTTCATGGCTCATTCGCATTGGATGCAAACTGGCGATGCGCAGTGGCTGGCCCCACGGTACGAATCGTTGAAAGCCAAGACGCTGCTGGACCGCACCGGTCCAGATGGCCTCGTTCGCAGCGACGCCCAACAGCGAAAGAGAACGGACATTGTCGACTGGCCCAAGGGTGAGCGAGACGAGTATGTCTTCTCTGAAATCAACACAGTCGTCAATTCGTTTCATTTGGCTGCGATGCAACGCATGTCGGAAATGGCCCGAGCGATTGGAAAAGAAGATGAATCAATAGAATTCGAAGAACGGGCGAAGCAAGCCCAGATGGAATTCCAACGTCAGCTGTTCAATCCGAAAACGGGACTCTATCGCGACGGTGTCGGTACCGACCATTCATCGCATCATGCGAACTTTTTTCCGCTCGCATTGGGTTTGGTACCGGATGAAAACCGAAAGGGAATCGTCGACTGGCTGAGAACTCGCGACATGGATTGCTCAGTCTATGCTGCACAATATCTGCTGGAGGGACTGTTCCAAAATGGTGGCGACGTGAAGGCACTCCAATTGATCACCGCTGCCAACGATCGCAGTTGGCGGCACATGGTCGAAAGCGGCACGACGATCACCTGGGAAGCGTGGGACATGAAATACAAGCCAAATCAGGATTGGAATCACGCCTGGGGAGCCGCGCCGGCAAACTTGCTTCCGCGATTTGTGCTAGGCGCGCAACCATTGGAAGCGGGATGGAAGCGAGCGTTGATCAGTCCGTTTCCCAGCGGTCTGAAAAGTGCGAACGGCAAAGTGCCAACCCCACGTGGTCCAATCACGATCGATTGGAAAAGCGGACCGACGTTTCGAATTTCGGTGGGTCTGCCAGAAGGCATGACTGCCAAAGTCGAATTGCCAGCGGCACCGGAAAGCAATAGCGTCTTTGTTGATGGCAAGCAAGTCGCAGCCGAGCGAGTCGGCAATCGATGGATGCTTGCCGAGGCAATCAACGCGTCGACCACGATTGAGGTGAAGTGAATGGGCGACGTGGATCAGCAGTTTCGTTGGCCGCTCACTCTGCGGATTTGATCTTGCATTCGAATCGGTGATTTCCCGCAGCAACGGTTTCTGCAGGACGCCCATCAGGAAATACGATGGTTGCAGTGGTGTTCGGGGGAACCGTGACGGCCAATTGCAAATTGTCGCCCAGCTTCTTCCAACTGCTGGAAGCCTTGCCATAGGCGGTTTCCAGTTCGGCCTTGGCCGAAGTCAGCGGGCCGCCGACGACCGGCCGAACGAAGAAGTGCTTGTAGCCGGGATGGGCCGGATCCGGAGCCAGCCCGGCGATCGCGTTCGTACATCCACTGGCCGATGGCGCCGTAGGCATAGTGGTTGAAGGAATTCATGCCCACGTCGCCGAAGCCGTCTTCGTGGCTGTAGCTGTTCCAACGCTCCCACATCGTGGTGGCGCCCTGATTGATCGAGTAGAACCAGGAGGGATAGGTTTCCTTGAACAGGACAGAAAACGCCAGATCGCGCGTGTCCCGTATCGATCAAGCACCTGGGCGATGTATGGCGTTCCCAGAAAGCCGGTGCGCAAATGGCCGTCCGCCTCGGCGATCAACCGAACCAAATGCGCCGCGGCCTTGTTCCTGCAGTTCGGCAGGAATCAGATCGAACGCAATCGCCAGCATGTAGGCCGTCTGTGTTTCGGGCGCGTTCTGCAGTCTTCCGTCGCGCATCGAAATAGTGTTTCGCGAAGGCCTTTCTGACCGCAGCAGCTTCGTCGCCATACTTCGTCGGCATCCGGAGTCTTTGCCCAGCACGCGGGCGGATCGGCCAGAATCTGCGCGCTGTGCGCATAGAAGGCCGTGCCGAGCAGCTGCTTTGGGCGTGTCCCCTTTGTTGTCCGCGGCGTAAGGCTGGAGCCAGTCGCCGAAGCCGTCGATCTTCGGGATCAGCCCGTCTTTGGATTGCTCCGGTACCAGCCGACGATCCGCTTCCATCATCTCATAGTTCTCGGCCAGCACCTCGGCGTCGCCGGTCCGAACATAGACTTCCCAGGGAATGATCGTGGCGGCATCCATCCAGCCGGGACTTCCGCCGCGATTGTCCAACATATCGGGAATAACGTGGGGAATCCGGCCATCGTCGAATTGATCGTCACGCATGGACCCCAGCCAGCTTTTCCAGAAGGCGTGGCAGTCATAGTTGAACATGGCGGTCGGGCAGAACGCCTGCGCATCACCGGTCCAGCCACAGACGCTCGTCGCGCTGCGGGCAGTCGGTCGGAATGTCGAGGAAGTTGCCGCGCTGTCCCCAGATGATGTTGCTTTGCAGCTGGTTCAGTTTTGCGTGCGACGATTCGAAGGTTCCGATCCGTTTGAGTTCCGAGTGCAGCACCACGCCCTTCACCCAGTCCGTTTCCGGCTTCGTGCCTTCGGGAAACCCGGAGAGTTCCACATATCGGAAACCGTGGAAGGTGAAGGTCGGCTGCCAGGAGACTTGTGCCGGTCTTTGCGGCCGTGTAGAAGTCGGTCGATTTGGCGGAGCGGTAGTTCGCCGTGTACATCGTGCCGTCCGTGGTTCAGCATTTCAGCAAAACGGAGGGTGACGGTTTGGTCCTTTTCGACACGGGATGTTGAGTCAACGGCCATCCCACCATGTTCTGCCCCAGATCAAAAACAAAGCGTCCCGGCTCCGGTTCGGTGATCGCTTGAGCCGTCAGCGTTTCAGTCTTTCGGACAGGCGTGTAAGGCTTGGGCGTCAGCCTGGCGGAACCGAGTTCGGCGTGCGGCGACCGGACTCCACTTCGCATTAGAAATTGCATGGTCGGACTGGTCATGGTCGGACTGGTCATGGTCGGACTGGTCATGGTCGGACTGGGCATGGTCGGACTGGGCATGGTCGGACTGGGCATGGTCGGACTGGCATCGAATCCGAACTTGTTCCAGCCTGGCATCTCGTTGCGGGCATCGTAGGTTTCGCCATCGTAAATGCTCGACACACGGATCGGCCCGTCGAGTGTCGCCTGCCATGAACCATCCGAAACGATCGTTTCCGTCCTGCCATCCTGAAAAGTGATTTCCAACTGCAGCAGTAGTTCGGGCAGCCTCACCATAAATGCTCCTGTCGCCCTTCCATCCGAGATGTCCCGCATACCAACCGTAACCCAGCATTGCGCCCAGTGCGTTGCCACCATCGTGTACGCTCTCGGTCACATCATACGTTTGCGTATCGATCCGCTTTGCATACGATGTCCAACCCGGCGTAAAAGCGTCCTTCTCCGACCTTCTGCCATTGAGGTACACCTCATAGAGTCCTTCGCTGTCACATACAGGCGGGCGTGCGAGACTTTTCCCGAGACAGTAAATTCGCGACGCAAACAGGCCACGGATTCTCTCTTCAGGATCGGCTTCACCTTGCGGTCGGATCCACTGCGCTTTCCAGTCATCAGAGGAGAGCAATCCAAGTTCAAAGCGGGCAGAGGAACTCCAGTCGGATTCCTTGCCGGATTCATCGCGGAAGCGAACGCGCCAACTCAATTTTTGTCGTGACGTCAGCGGCGGGCCGCCATAGGGAACAAAATCGACTGATCCGACTCGACCCATCCGCTGTCCCAAATCGTCTTTTCTTCAGACGATCGCGGACTTCAATCTGATAGCTCGTCTGGCTCTTTGTTCCAGTGGGCAACTTCCACGAAAAGGTCGGCGTGGCGATCATGGAATCCCAACGGCTCCACAAATCCTTCGCCAACGACAAGCTGTTCCGGCATGGCACCTCCTTTACAGGCAACATGAACAACGGCAAATTGCAAAACGAATCCGGCCCAGCAGATTCGATTCATTTGTTTTCCAGTCGTTGTATCAATTCGGTCTGTTTGGATTGCCCGTATCTCGTTCCAATCGAAAACGGTATCAGAATACCAGTGGCTTGCCTTGCAGAGCGGTTCACGCGAGTACAATCAATTCACATGGAGGGAGTCCGGAACCTCCACCAGAAGGCGCCGTCGTTGAGCGCCCCGACTGGACTTCCACCGATCTTGACCCAGCCAGCGTCGCAGCGGATCGCATAGTGTTTGTTTGGTAACAAAGGTGGGATGTTACGGAATTTCATGGTCAATTGACCCTGGGCTGCGTGTGTCTGGCCGGGTCGGACTGCCAGATCGGTCCGATTCATCCGAGACATCATAGAGATAGATTCTCTTTACCGGCGGTGTTTGCAAAGTCGATTCTTGAGCGAAACGACATGCTCAGTTCGATCTTCGTTGATTCAGTGATCGAACCGTTGTCCGGAATCAGAGATTCGAGTGACGGGTAAGCCATTTTGAGTCGATGCCATCCCCATCCATGTTGCACGTCGGAAGCCGTCCGAGTTGCATCGGGAACTCCGGATTGTGGCGAAGTCCTGCCACTTTCCTACCAGCTCCGATAAACGCTCGGGATGCTCTGCGGAGAGGTCATTGGCTTCACAGCGGTCTTCGCGCAGATTGAATAGCTGCCACGGGCCGTCGTACAAACTGACCGCTTTCCATTCGTCTTCAATCCAGGCTTGCGAAAAATTGTACCACTGGAAGAGAGGAACTGCCTTGCGACTTTCACAGCGAAAGAGTGGCAGTAAGGATGTCCCGGTTAGCTGGCGATTTTTCCGTCCCTTGAACTTGGTCGGATAACGGATCCCTGCCAGCTCGATCAGCGTGGGGTAGATGTCCGTGATGCTGGTCGGTGCATCGATGACCTTGCCTGAGCGGTTCTGTTACGCCTGCCGGCCAACGAATCACCATTGGCGTCGCGATGCCACCTTCGTGACAAGAGTGTTTGTAGTATCGAAACGGCGTGCACTTTACTGATGCCCAGCCGTTGCTTGATGATGGATTGGTGCCTGGCTCCCAAGGAATCTGTTTTTCGTCTGTCGTCATCGAACCGTTGCTGTAGTCGCCGCCGTTGTCGGACAAGAAAATCACGAGCGTATTATGCTCAATCCCCGCCTCCTTCAGGTAGTCGAGCATCCGCCCAACGCTTTGATCGACTTCATCGACCGCTGCGGCATAGGCAGCCATCCGACCCGCCTCGACTTTTCTACGGTGCTCGGTCAACTCGTTCCACCGACGAACCTCGTTTCCGAGCGGTGCAATCCGCCAATCAGGGTCGACCAACCCGAGTGCGACTTGCTTCTGACGACGTTTTTTTCGCAGCACCTCATATCCACGGCGGTACGTCTGCGAATATTTGTCGACCGTCCGCTTCGGTGCCTGGCATGGATGATGCGGAGCATTGAAGGCGACGTACATGAAAAATGGCTGCTGTTTCGACACCGCCTGCTTCATGAATTCGATGCTTCGATCGGCGAAGGCCCGCGTTGAGTAAAAATCATCTGTGAAGCCATCAAACGGTTTGTCATCCAGGAACCAATCTTTCCCGCCGGTGAAACTATCCGTCGCTCCACCCAGGAAACCGAAGGAACGGTCAAATAACTCACGGGATCGAGGATCGGGCGATCCGCCATGCCATTTACCTGTCATCATCGTTCGGTAGCCGGCTGTCTTGAGAAGCTGTGCCAACGGTATCGAATGCGTGTAGCTGTGGCGTCCGGCACGATGCATCGGCATCCCAGACATTAACGCAATTCGTGACGTCACGCACATCGGCGTTGCGCGAAAACGACTGAACTGCAAGCCCTCGCTGGCAAGCCGGTCGATGCTGGGCGTCTGGATTTCGCTTCCAAAGCATCCGATGTCGGCATAGCCCAAATCATCCGCCATCACCAACAAGATATTCGGTCGTTCCTGGGCATAGCCGACCGTCAACGAACAGACTACCCCAAAGCAAAACGAAACAGGTCAGTCGGTTCATGGATCAGGCCCGGGATATCGTTGTGGATTGCGGTCGGCACTCTCGAGGACGGGCACTTTCGGACGGGCGCACTTTGGGACGGGCACCTTGGGACGGGCACCTTGGGACGGGTACCTTGGGACGGGTACCTTGGGACACTGGGCAGCTGACACAAGCGTTCCTGCGAAGCAAATCGTCAACATCCAGCCTCCGAGGAAGACGCCACGATTCCCACAGAATCACAGAGAATTCAGGGCGGATGATTCCATGCTCTTAACTCTGTCCCCTGTGTGCCCTCGGTCGTTCAATCTTTTCTTTTCACTCATTCGCCGAGTCGGTAAATCGTGATTGACTCGATCATCATCTCGCCTTTGTTCGCGTACTTGTCGTACGTGGCAGAACGGATCGAACCGAAACTTTTTCACGGGGCCGTCGCCGCTGACGGTGAACAGGTACGTATTGACCTGCTCCGTCGCCGTCAGTGTGCGCTTGGACTGCATGATCCCGTTGAATCCGCGTGCCGGATTCGCCCAGAAGAACTGACTTGTCGCTCCCTTCGCAGGCATCGCTCGCAGTCGCGATCACCAGTCGACCGGTGAATTCCGACTGGCAGCGTCGTCGCCATCTGCGAATCCGTCGCCCGTCGCGACCAAGAACGCTTTGCCGTCACGCTGGACGATGTCGACGCTCTTGCGATCGGTCCACTTGGCCACGTCTGCGGATTCGTGAACTCCCAACTCGCCAGCTTGGTCGCGCCGCTCAAATCGATGCCATCAGGATTGATCGACATGTCCTTGGGCTTGGATGTTTTCAATCGCCACCGCTGCAATCGGCAATGCTGCTGACGAGCGCGAACTCATAGCTGCCAGATCCGACCGACAGCACGGCATTGCCACTCATCGCTGCGAAGCAACTTGACGTGCGGATGGTTCGACAGTGATTTGCCGCTCTCGGTGATGCTGGACGCGTCAGTGGTCGGCAGAAACACGGTCGCCGTCGTGTTGGCGGGAACGGTCACGCTCAAGTGAAACGTTGTCGCCGTCAATCTTCCAGTCGCTACGGATCGTGCCGCGAATCGAATCGTAGGATGCCCGCACCCAGTCGATCGGCTCGTGCATCGCGTTGCTGCCGCAGCCGGCGGGTTGCGGATCGGATGATGATCTTCTTGTAGCCGGGCCCGTCCGACTGAATCCCCGCCAGCGTGTGGAACATCCACTCACAGACCGCGCCGAAGGCGTAGTGCGAGAACGAATTCATCGCCGCGTTGTGCCGACCAAACGCGTCTTCTTTGGTGTAGCTGTCCCAGCGTTCCCAAATCGTCGTCGCGCCATTGGCGATCTCGTAGCCCCAAGACGGAAACTCGCGTGACTGCAACAAGAAACGTTGCCAAGTCGTGCTGGCCAGATGCCGACAGCACCGGCAATAGCGGTCGCGTGCCGAGAAACCCGGTCGACATGTGGTTGCCGTTCTCGGCGATCATCTTCTGCCAAGTACCGCCCGGTGCGCTTCGCGTTTCGCTTCGGGAACCAGATCGGCGAACAACGCCAACGCTTGCGCCGTTTGCGTGTTGACATTCACGCTGCCGTCTTCGCGCAAGTACTTCGCCTGGAAAGCGGCTCTTCGTCCTCTCGAACTGAGCACGATACGCGTCGGCTTCATCTTCACGATCCGATCGCCTCGGCCATTTCGGCCATCATCCGCGCCGAGATCGCGTAGTAAACCGTGTCGACGTACTCCAGTGGCGTCGCGGCACCCTGGGCCAACCAGTCGCCCCAAGCATTGCCGTGCGCGATCCCGAGATCATCGCACTGCGGTGCTGTCACGCCATTGCATGAACCGCGTCATCGGTTCCCAGCAATCTTCGATGACTCGCGTGTCACCGTAGGCTTGCCAGATCGTCCAAGGACAAATCACGCCGGCGTCCGCCCACGCCGAACCGAAATCCCAGCCATGTTGAAACGGAAACGGAGCGTATCCGGGAAACGCACCGCTGGGTCGCTGCGACTCCATCAATTCACGCAGCCACTTGGTGTAGAACGCACCGATGTCGGCGTTGTAGGCCGCGGTGCCCACGTAGGCTTGCGCGTCGCCGGTCCATCCCATTCGCTCGTCACGCTGCGGGCAATCGGTTGGCAGGTCCAGAAAGTTCGCCCGCTGAGTCCAGACGACGTTCTTGAACAGTTGATTGACCATCGGGTCGCTGCACTCGAACGTGCTGGTCATCGGCGTATCGCTGTGCACCACCAAGCCGGTGACCGCGTCAGTCGTGGCCTCGCCGGGAAAGTTCTCAACTTCGACGAACTGGAATCCGTGGAAGGTGAACCGTGGCTCGAAAACTTCGCCGTCTGGATCGCCCTTGCAGATGTAGAAATCCGTTGCCCGTGCCTTGCGCAGATTCTCGGTCATCAGTCGGCCGTCGGGATGCAGCATTTCGCCGTATCGGATCGTGACTTTGTGCCCGGCGGGACCTTTGACCTTCAGGCGAATCGTGCCGGCAAAGTTCTGGCCGAGATCGAAGGTGATAAGTTCCCGCCGCTCGCTTGGTCACTGTCTTGGCGGGAATCTCTTCGGTGACTCGAACCGGCACGCCGGGAAACGCCTGCAGCGTTGGTCGCTTGAAACCAAGATCACGCTCGGCACCTGAGATTTTCGGTCCGCCGCCCGTTCTGCTAGGATTGCGGCCTTCGTAGAACATCGCGGTCGGGTGGCCATTGTCGCCGGCCAAGATCGCCGCTTGCCAGCCGCTGTCGTCAAATCCGGCAGTCGACCAACCCGGCATTTCTTTCCGTGCGTCATAGGCTTCGCCCATCAACATGTCGGCCTCTTGGATCGGCCCGTCGCCGGTGACCTTCCAGCGTGCGATCGGTGCCGATCGTTTCTCGCGTGCCGTCGGTGTATTCGATCTCCAACTGCGCCATCACCGATGGCGTCTTTCCGTAGGTGTAGCGCCCGTTCTTTTCCGTTCCCATGCCGGTCAACAAACCGAAGCCGACGTAGCCGCTGTACCAGCCATCCGCGACCCAAGCACCAACCGCGTTGTCGCCTGGACGAACCATGTCGGTCACGTCGTAGGTGTTGTAGTAAGCACGCTGGCGATAGTCGGTCCAACCGGGAGCGAACATGGCGTCACCGACACGCTTGCCGTTGAGGTGCAGTTCGTAGATGCCCAATGCCGTCGCGTAAAGCGTTGCTTGCTTGATTTGCTTTTTGGCCGCGAACTCCTTGCGGTATTGACGTGCGGCAGGCAGAAACAGACGCTTCGTGTCGGTGTGAATCGGCGGCATCGTCGCGATAGCTGATGTAGTCGGCCGGCCAATCCGAATCGTCCAGCAAGCCCATCGACCACGATGCTGGCTCGCTCCATTGCGACTGCCATCGGACCAAACGCTTGGACCTTCCAAAAACACTGTCGCCGCGACTGCAAGCGGTGCGCCTTCGTATAGCGAACGAACAGCGTTTGGCCGAAGCTCAACCTTGCCGGAATCCCACAGGTCGCCTTGATCGCTGGCAAGCTTTTCCGACGACGAGGCAACCAGACACGCGATAAGCGGTTTGCATTTGACCGCGCGCATCCGACTCCACCCGCCAACTCAATCGCGGCTTGGTGATATCGATCCGATCGGATTTTCCAGATACTCGCAACGCAGATGAGCGTGGCGTCGAGATCGGCTGCAGCACGCCGACGCGACGAGCAAGCAGACGAATGAGAAAACAGAGCGATTTCACGTGGCTGATACTTCGAGTGGGTAAGAACAGAACATGGGATCAGACTTCCTGGCTCGTCGATGGCATGACGTCCGGGCTGGTTGCAACGCGAGATACTAGATCTCGACTTCGGTCGCATCCACCGGCAATTTGCGGCTCATCCACATCGGCGTGGCGATGAACCAGCCGATGGTGCCGGCCAGCGCTGTCCACTTCACGGCGTCCAGGCCGATCGCGCCGGTGAAGAACAGCAGGCAGGGAACGATCGACGCAGCCGAGTGCGATCAGGGAAACGATCTTCGCAGGCGTATTCATTGGACCTATTCCTTCTGATCGTTGACGGTGACGGACTGTTGGGTGAACTTGCTGAGCACGAGGTAGAGCACGCCGCAAGCAATCCAGCAGGGAATCACGGCGTAAGCGGCGAACAATCCTTGCTGCAGAAAATCAGGTAGAGACCGACAGCGACCGGCAGCAAGCCAGGCGACCAGCACGGCGACGTTGACTCGCGCTCCGCTGTGGAGTGCGTACTCGTCTCGCAAGCCAAACTTCTTCATCAAGTAAAAGTCGACAAAGATCACGGCTCCCATCGGCCCGAGCACGGTTCCGTAGGTTCCGACAAAGCCGAGCAACTGAGCCGACAGATTCGGGAACGCTCCGGCGATCGTCGCCACGGCACCGGCCACCAGCGTCATCGCCGTCCGCGAACTCTTTGGCAGCACGCCTTGGAACGCCAAGCCGGCTCGATAGATCGTCGGGTTGGCCGTCGTCCAGCCGGCGATCACCACGCAGATGATTCCTGTCCAGCCGAGTGACTGGAAAGCGAGCAGACCCGGGATTGGCGGTCGACCTTGCCGTCGGCACCCAACGCGAGAGCGAGGTTGCACTTTGATCAGTGCGGCCAGCAGCAAGGCCGCCGCGATCCAGGCCATGTAGTGGCCCAGGAACATTCCGATCGCCGGTGCCCAGCCGGACGCCTTGCTGCGAGCGAAGCGGAAGATCGAAAGGTCCGCCATGCCAAAGTGCATCGCTCCGTTGCACAGCCAAGCGAAGACCACGATCTGCCAGAACCCGAACGTCTGTGGCCCATTCTTTTCTTGCACGAAAGCAATCGCGTCGGTCCAGAACTTGCCTTCCGAGAGTGCCGCGATGCTGGTCGCATCCATCTGCGCCAGCGACACGATTCCGCAAGCGGCAAAGACAGCGATCATCCAAGGTGCCGCGATGTTGGCGACGCGGGCAACACGCTCGTAACCGCCGGCCGCAACCACGGCGATCACGACGCCGACGATCGCGACCAAGGCGGTGAACGATGGATTGCTCAAGCCAAACATCGCCTCGGGCACATCGAAGGTGATGCCGAACGGAACGCCCACGGCCGACGCCGATACCGTCACCATCGCTCCGGCCAAGAAAGCAGAACAGCAGACCGTTGACGAGGTTGTAGAACTTGACCAGCGAACCGCCGGCGATCCGTTCCAGTTGGTAATACAGCGTCATCCGCTTGGCCATCGCGATCGGCGTGACCAGGAATCGCCAGGTCAGCACCGCCAAGAAATTGCCCAGCAGCAAGCCCAAGAATCAAATCCTGCAAGCTCGCACCGGCGGCCAGGAACAACGGCCCGATCATGAACTCGGTGCCCGCCGCATGCTCGCCGGCGTACATCCCCCAGAACTTGCCGGACCCAGCAACGCCGAATCGGGAACCGGTTCGCGTTCAAACTCTCCGCCCGAATCTTGAATTGTCTTCGCTCATTGAATGTGTCCTGTCTTATTCAAGTCACACTCGCCTGCAGAGTCAGGATGTCGGCGCAAGAACGCCCGTGAACTGCGATGCATTGCGACTAGATCGCTGCGGACTCGATCTCTGCGCTGCGACAGCACGCTGGCTTCGTAGGCGCGAACCTTCTCCAGCCACTCGGCCCCAACGGGCACGCCCGCCGTTTGGCAGTAGTGATCCCAAACGGCGCCCAGCGGCATCGTCTTCTGTTCTTCCATCAGCGCCAGCCGAGCCGTGAAGTCGCCATCGCGTTCGAGTTGCTGCAGCTTCTCGGTCGGCTCCAGCAGCGCCGCCAGCACTGCCTTGAATGCGTTTCGAGTTCCGATCGCCCAGGCTGCCACGCGATTGATGCTGGCGTCAAAGAAATCGAGCCCGATGTGAACGCGGTCCAGGTAATCGCCGCGAACAATCTCCTGCATGATCGCCTGCAATTCATCGGTGTACGTCACGACATGATCGCTGTCCCAACGCACGCCGCGGCTGACGTGCAGCAAGTAGCTCGGGCACGTACATCAGCACCGAAGAAATCTTGTCCGAAATCACTTCGGTGGGATGAAAGTGCCCGGCGTCAAGGCACAGGACTTTGTTTCGCGAAATCGCATAGCCCATGTAGAACTCGTGCGAACCAACGACGTAGCTTTCGCTGCCGATCCCGAACAGCTTGCATTCGACGGCATCGAGCGTGTGATCCGGTGACGAGCTGTTCGGCAAAAATCGCGTCCAGCGATGCGGCAAGTCGTTCGCGAGGATCCTTGCGACTTGCGGGCGTGTCTTTGAAGCCGTCCGGCACCCAGAAATTGTCGACGCAAGGATTGCCTTGAGCCTGCGCCCATCGCAGCGGCGATTTTGCGGCAGGCGATGCCGTGATCGATCCAGAACTGGCGGATGCCCGGATCGGCGTGAGCCAGCGTGAATCCGTCGGCTCGCCTTTTCATGGGAGAAATAGCTTGGGTTGAAATCCAGACCCACGCCCTGGCTGCGTCCCCAGTCGATCCAGCCTTGAAAGTGTTCGACACCGATCGCGTCACGATCGACCGGCCCATGGAACTCACCATACAGAGCATGCAAATTCAGTCGGTGCTTCCCGGGAATCAGTGAATAGGCCAGTTCCAAATCACTGCGCAGTTCGCCGGGCGTGCGTGCCCGTCCCGGATAGTTGCCCGTCACCGCAAGTCCGCTGCCAAGTGTCGCCGTCGTTGCCTTCAAAGCCGACCACGTCATCGCCCTGCCAGCAGTGCACCGAAATAGCGACATCACGCAACCGTTCCAATGCACGATCCACGTTCACGCCGAGTGTTTCATATTGCTCAACCGCAAGTTCGAAAGCTTTTTGAAGGTTTGCCGAGTTCGTCATGCAGCTTGTCCGTTGCCAGAGGATCGAGACCAGTTCTCTTCAAGGCAGCCGCAAGCCGCCAAGTAGGTCAATGTAAGCCAATTCGAGAATCGAAAACCTTGACGATCGTGTCAGGCACTAGCACAATAGTGCCAATCGATATTCGCCGCCCTGATTGCGTATCCCGCAACGTTCCCGCCGTTTGACCGGCATCGTCGACTTACGCTTAACGGCCATGCTCCGTCGATGCAGGTGCTGAAGAAACAGGACTGGTTTCACGAGGACGGTTTCCCCATCGTCGTCGAGCGACGTGATCCACAGGAACCGTTTGGGCTTCACTCTCACGAGTTCTCCGAGATCGTGATCATCACCGGTGGCAAAGGAGTCCACATCACCGGCGAAGATTCGTACGAACTGGCAACGGGCGACACGTTCGTGATCGGCGGCACGCGTCCCCACGACTATTTGAACATGGACCAGTTGCGTCTGATCAATGTGCTGTTCGACGCCACCGAATTGCCGATGTCGCTCAGTGATCTGCAGTCGCTGCCGGGCTACCACGCGCTGTTCACGCTCGAGCCGGCGTGGCGAAAGCGACACGGGTTCAACAGCCGACTGCAGTTGTCGCCGCCGAGTTGGTTCAGGCAATCAGTTTGGTCGACCAACTTGAGCAAGAGCTGTCCGATCGCGGTCCCGGGTTTGGCGTGATGGCAACGACAACGCTCTTGCAGTTGGCGACTTTTCTATCTCGCTGTTACAGTCAATCGCGGAATCCGCAAAGCAAGTCGTTGCTGCGGATCGCGGAAGCGATCTCGCTGATCGAACGCCACTACGCCGATCCGATCACGCTGGATGACTTGATCGAAATTTCCGGCATGTCGCGCCGGAATTTCATGCGGACGTTCGAGTCGACGATGGGTTGTCCGCCGATCACGTACTTGATCCGACTGAGGAGTCCGGCAAGCCTGCAAGTTGCTTCAGCAGAGCGACAAAAGCATCACCGAGATTGCGATGGCAGTTGGCTTCAGCGACAGCAACTATTTCAGTCGCCAATTCCGATCGCTGACCGGCTCATCGCCAAGAGACTACCGTCAACGCAATCCCATTCCATCTCCTTGGCGCTCCCAAAAAGACAACCCACCGAACGCACTTTGAATTCAATAGAATTTGTCTGCCGTGCGTCCGTCGGCTCACCATCAAAGAGGATGCTCTTTGCATGAAGAACTGCGTTCTATTGCAGGAGCTAGGAGGTCTCAACCTGCCCGCTGCAACCAGGCTGCGGCGAGCAACTTTCGTGCATGCCGCTGGACGCCTGCTAAACGCATGAGAAGACTCCTTACCGGCGAACGATTCGAAGCATTGAAAAGGCAGTGCTTGTTGAATCCGCTTGGAACTGGGTAAGCGAGGCACTCGATGGGACGATACGACGGACTCGGAAGTCCATCGTACGGATCATGCGGCACGACGATCGCGGTGAATCCGGCGGCTCGTCTGCTCGATTCGCTCGCGAACCAGTGCGTGCGGTCCGATCTCGGAGGTCTTCGGCGTTGGCATACCAGACCCGCTCGTCGATCGCTTCGAGCACGCGTTGGGCGATGTCGACCGCCCGCGCACCGGAGACGCCATCGACGGTTGGAGCGATTCCGGTCTGAATGCTGATCACGAAATCGTGCAGTTCGTCCAGAATCGCGTTGCGTGGTTCAAGTTCCAATGTTTCGCAGCGCAACCGCTCACTGAACAGCGTCGCGGAGTAGCCGAGTGGGATTCTCGGTTTCGCTCGTAGAGATCAAACGATCGCGTTGACGACCGACTCGCAAGGACGCACGACCGACAGCGCAGGGGCGCCGAAATCGATGTCGGCGAATCCATTGGAGCCGAACACCTGCATCTGCCGTGCGGGCGTGGGGCTGATTCGGGAGGCCTTCAAGTTGGCGACCAAGCCACATTCGAATTCGATCCGTGTCTCGGCGAGATCCTCGTGGTTGGTGATCACCGACAACACCGCTGGCGGAAACCGACTTGATCGGCGGCGTCGGTCATCGACAGCACCAGATCCAGGTCGTGGATCATCAAGTCCATCACGACGCCGACATCCAGGCAGCGACCAGGAAAGCTCGATGCTCGGACGGCTTCGACGTACTTGACGTCGACGGCGAGATTCTTCCAGCGAGGTGAAGGCGGGATTGAATCGTTCCACGTGACCGACCTGCAGCGTCAGCGTCTTGGCGGCGGCGAGCGACGCGAGTTGGCTTGCATCGCCCCGATCGATCGTCAAAGGCTTTTCGACGAATACATGCTTGCCCGCCTTGAGCAAGTCGCGAGCGATCTTCGCATGCGAATCGGTGGGCGAGGCGATCACGGCAGCGTCGATCTTGGGAATCAGATCGCGGTAGTCGGCGACGACCGGAACGGGATAGAGAGCTTCGCTGCATGGTCTGCGAGCTGACTCGATCGGGTCGCTGACCCCAACCAGCTTAGCGCCATCGACCGAGCCCAGCAACTTGGCGTGAATTCGTCCGAGATGTCCCGCTCCGATAACGGCGATTCGTAATTGGCTCATGCTGCATCTCCTTCTTCGGTCGCGGCCGCGACCATTTCGTCCGCCGATGGTGTGGTCAATGAAATCGAACAGATGCTTGAGAACGGGCCGAATCGGCCCGCCGCTCAATCAGTTCGTCGCGAGCCGTTTCGATCTCCGACTCGCGATCGATACAGCAGTTTGTAGGCCTGCGACAGCACTTGGATATCTTCTTGCGGATAATCGTGTCGCTTCAGGCCGACGACGTTTGCGGCATCGCGGTCGAGCTGGATTGCCGTCGGCAGATCATGAACGGGGGAATGTCCTGCAGACACGCGACTCATGCCGCCGACAAAGCTCAATTGTCCAATCGAGGCGAAATGATGCACGGCGACGCCGCCGGAGATCGTCACGTCGTTTCCGATGTGAACGTGGCCGCCAAGCATGGCAGTTGTTGGCGATCACGATCCGATCGCCCAAGACGCAATCGTGCGCGATGTGAGTGCCGATCATGAAGAAGTTGTTGTCGCCGATTCTGCGTGAGTCCCATCTTCCTTTTCGGTCCCGCGGTTGACGGTGCAGTGTTCGCGAAAGGTATTACCGTGCCCGATTTCGACGCGTGTCGGTGAGTCGCTGTAACTGGTGTCCTGCGGGGCCGAGCCGATCACGCAACCGGGAAAGATGTGGTTGTCTTCGCCGATCGAGGTGATTCCGGAAACGACCACGTGGTCTTCGATGATCGTGTTATCGCCGATGGTGACTTCCGGTCCGATGACACAAAAGTGTCCGATGCGAACGTTCTTGCCGAGCTTGGCCCGCGGATCAACAACGGCGGTCTGAGCGATCGTGGTGCTCATGGTTTCTCCGTGTCATGCGGGTGACATTGGATTTGTGACTGGCTTGGAAATCATCGCGTGCTATCCCGCCTTTCGGCTGCAGGCGAGACGAAAGTCGGTCGACGGGAATCCCGCGTGTGGATTGTTGGGCAGCCATCTCGGCAAGCCGCTCTGCGACTTTGCCGTTCAGGCTGTGCCCGCCTCGAAAGGAAATGACCCGTCCGACGAATTCGACGCCGGAGAGCGCCAGGTCGCCGATCAAGTCCAGTGTCTTGTGACGAGCGCATTCGTTCTGGAAGCGGAATGCGTTGTCGATCGGTCCCGTCTCACCGATCACCAACAGATCCTGGTTGGTCACATGCGAGGCGACACCGGACGCGCGGATCGTGGTCCGCCTGGGATGCCGTCACGAAGGTTCGCGCGGAGGCGACTTCGCGAATGAATCGATCGGGCGTCAACTCGATGCCGAAGGCCTGAGGGGCGATCGGCGTGTCGTCGTCGAAGCTGAGTTGGTACTCGTAGTAGGTTTCGCCATGCTGGCGACGGTGCTCAGCTCGACCCAGCCATCGAGGTTGCCGATGCGATATCGATCTCGAATCACCAGTCGATTCGCGCGAGCGCGGCCTGCACGATCAAGCCCGGCTCGGGAGAGTTGCTCGACGTATCCGAGACTGCTGCCGTCGAGCGCGGGCAGCTCCTCCGCGTCGATTTCGACGATGCAATTGTCGATCTCCAAAGCGGCCAACGCCGCCATCAGATGCTCGACCATTTGGAATCTGGCATCGCCGTGAGCCAGATTCGTCCGCAGGCTCGCTTCCTCGCGATACCGAACCGACGCCGGGCAAGTGTTCGGGATGGTCGAGGTCGACACGAACCAGCCGGACTGCCGGTGCCCAAGGGCCGCCGGGTGGATCGTCGACGCAAACGGCTTGCCCACTCCAGTAGCCTCGGCCACTGACTTCGCAAGATGCGGCGATCGTGTGTTGATTGCGTGAAGGATTCACGCTCTGGCCTCCCTGCCCGATGGCTCACACTTCCTTGTACAAGCCGATTTCTATCTGAATTGCGATCGACGCTCGCAGCAGGTCCGATCGGCTCAACTCGATTGAACGGCTGCCTGGCTTGCCCAGGCAACGATCGGTTCAGAACGGATCTCGCGCCGGTGACACACATGACCTCGGTCATCCGGCTCTCCGGTGCCGACCATTCCCTGCAAAGCGACGATGACTATCGACGCCGTTTGATGACTTGGCGTTGCGCGGCGCCGCTGTTCGCAGTCTTCATGGTCTGATCCAGGTACTGCATCACACCCTTGGTCATGTCGAGTGCCTCGTCGTGATACACGATGTTCTTCATGACACCGCGAATCACCGAATCGCTGTTTTCCATGCTCATGTCTTCGCTGTTGTAGCGAAGGACCAGATTGATCTTGTAGTGCTTGGCCAGGAACTTCACGCCGTTGGCGATCAGCTGGTAGTTCTCGAAGTAGATACGAGCCTCAGCGTCCGCCAGCTCTTTGCGCTTGCGTGCCATGTCGAGACGCAGCTTCGATTCCATCGAAGCAACGCGCTCTTCCTGAGCAGCATACTCGGCGGAACCGACCTTGAATGTCTTGAGCTGCTCGGCTGCCTGCTTCAGCTCTTCACGCTTGGCTTGCAGCTCGCGCGTCGTAGGCTTTCAGTTCGTCTTCGACCTTCTCCACCTGAGCCTTGATGCCCGGGTGGTTCTTGAAGATGTAGGCCACGTCGACCACCGCAATGCGATGTCCCGTGTCTTCGGCCGAAGCGAAACCAGGCGCCAGGGGGCACAGAGAAACCATGGCCAATGAGATGGCCGTCTTACCAATAAATCGCACGTCCGCTCTCCTTGCGTTGTGGGTGCGCGTTGAATCCCGATGCCGATGCATCTGGTCGGTTTTCGAAGGCGTCCATCGCCTTTACCGAGACTCTCGCGTCGATCCGCCGATCAATTCAGCAGCTTCGATTCGTTCGGGATTGTGTCACCACTGTTCGTAGGCGTAAAGATGAATATTGCACGTTCTGGCCCCCCGAACAAAAAATATTCTTCGCCAGTCACGCCGCGGTCAATCGAGGCTCGCGGCAGGTTTCCAGACGCTTCTGATCCAGGTCACTCCGGCCGCTTGGACAGCTCGACGATCAACTCGATTCGCTCGCCCCGCGTCGAGTCAGAATCGCCTTGGCACGATCACCCGGGAGCGAGCTCGCACCCATTCAATCACCTCCGATGCGGTGCGAACTGGTCTGATCTCCCAGTTTCTTCAACCGATCTCCCGGTCGAATGCCGCCCTGCTCGGCCGGCCCACCCTCCACGACGCTGCTGATCGTGACATGATCGCTGCCGGTCCGAGCAAACTCACGCCCAAAAATGCCGTCAATTGACGGCGAATTTGAACGCGATTGTCTGTCTCGGCATACTCGGGTCGTTCGCTTGCGGATCGCCAACTCGAAGGCGACATCGGAAACTATATCGGTTATGCGAGTCAAGACCACCGAAATCGATTTTGTCGAAATCATCACTTGGTCGATGATAATCGTTGTGAAGCCCAGTAAAGAAGAACAAAACCGGCACTCCCGCCTCGTAAAACGACTGATGATCGCTCGGCCCATAGCCCGTGGCGACCTTGAAAAGATCGAAACGGCTCCGGCTGGTCGCTGTTGAGCCGTTCGACCAGGTTCGTCAAACGATCGGCGACGAACCGGTTCCGTAGACCGTCAACTCGTTGTCCCGCAGCCTTCCCACCATGTCCAAATTCACCATGGCGACGGTCGACTCGAGCGGAAAGCGGGGATTGCGAACATAATGCTTGCTACCCAACAGTCCTCGTTCCTCCCCCGTGAATGCGATGAACACCACACGACGGTGCGATTCTTTGCTATCAAGCCGAGTCTTGACTTGGGCGGCCGAGGATAACACGGTCGCAGTTCCGCTGGCATTGTCGTCGGCACCATTGTGGACGGCGATCGTCCCCGGGGCCAGCGATCCATAGCCTCCCATTCCCACGTGGTCGTAGTGAGCGCCAATCACCACCGTCTGGTCGGCCAGCTCCCCCTTGCCAGGCAAGACACCGATCACGTTGCTCGTTTCGGTCTTGAGCGGTTCAAATTCCATCACAAGCGAGGCGGTCGCGTCCCCCAGAGCGAGAGCTGCGCGGCGATCCATTCTCGTCGATCTCTTGTCTCCACCCCTTCCAGCGCTTGAGCCGGCAAACCGCTGCAACCACTGAGTCGACGATGTCACGGGCAACCGAGACAACGGGAATCGACGAGCGATCCGTCGCCTCGTCGACCGGCTTCCTCGAAACTCCCAGCAAGCCGCGCTCGGCCTGCTCGAGTTCTTGCCCAATCGATGCCATCGGAATTCGTCAATCCGCTCGACACGATTCGAGCAGCTTACGTGCGGCTGTTCTCACCGCTTCCGGGCAGCGTCGCGAGTTGCTCGCTTGACCTTCGCCGCCGTTGTTTCTCGCGAGAGATCTTGCTGCGAACGTTTTGAATCGCCTGCACAACGCTATCGGGATCGTTGACCAGGATGACGGCGCTGGCACCATGTTTGATCGCGTTCTCGATCTTCGTGGAAAAGAAAGCGTGCTGCGTGTTGCGGGTCCCTTGAAAACGGCTGTTGGGATCATTGCGCTGGGGTTCTTTTCGCAGCACGATCACGATCGCGCCATTCGCATCGATCTCGACATAATCGTCGTAGTTCAATTTTGGCGCGGTGATTCCGTAACCCGCAAACACCAGCGGTCCGCTCACCTCGCCGCTGGAGCTGCCGACCGCCATCGGACTGAAACCTGTCACCGAGCGAGATCGAAGTCACGGCCGATGGTTCGCCAGCCTGCGAGCACTGTCAACCGATTGCGTCTGCAGCCTGCAGGCCGAGCTCCAAGAACCACGTCGAAGGGCTGGAGTGGCGATCCTGCGATCGCATCGGTTTCGAGGCCAATCTCAGACATGCGGCGGGCAATGTAACGAGCCGCCTGGTCGATCGATTCGTCTCCCACGCCTCGGCCACGAAGTTCTTCGCTCGCCAGGTATCCAATGTCTGCCCGCAGCTGCTCGGTTGGAGTCGACTCGGTTTGATTCGCGATGCTTTCGGTTCGCGAAATTGGGGGCCACTGCTTGGGAATCGCCGGTAGCACCAGATCGGCTCAGGAGCTCTTGAGCCGATCCGAGCGGAAGATCAGCCGAAGCGAGCACGATTCCGCAGAGAACGCAGAGTGTCACAAGGCGTTTCATCAAGTACCACCGAGCCTGCTGGAGAAGGGTTTGGGGGGAAGGATGAAAGCGGATTCATGACACCAGCCCGCAACAGGCAAACGTCACGAGTTGCACTCAGGGCTGCCTCTCCTAGCACGATGGATTTCCGAGTCCGTCGCTCTGTCCTGGTCGACGGGCTTGGCAGCCAATCGTACCGAGAAACCACTAGGCCGTTTTGGGACGATCGCCTCGCTGGATCAACCACAGCAGGATCGGGCTGGCAATGAAGATCGAACTGTAAGTACCGACAGATCACGCCGATCACCAGAGCGAACGCGAATGCATGGATTCCTTCGCCGCCAAACAAGTACAGCAGCAACACCACGATCAACGTCGTCAACGAAGTCAACAACGTTCGGCTCAGCGTTTGATTGATGCTCGAGTTGATCATCTCACCGGTCAATCGTCGGCGCTTTGCCCTTGGTCTCTCGAATTCGGTCGAAGACCACGATCGTGTCGTTCAACGAGTAACCGATGATCGTCAGAATCGCGGCGACCACCGTCAGGCTGATCTTGAACGGATCGATCAACAGGAAACCAAGGGCATCGGCCAGCCAATAGCTGACCGCGATCGCGCCGAGCGTGATCAGCACGTCGTGCACCAACGCGGCCACGGCGGCGAATCCGTAGAGCACACGTTGGAAGCGGAACCAAATGTAACCGATGATGCAAATCAGACTGGCGAACAATGCACCGAAAGCACGCCCGATCATGTCGCCGGCAACTCGCGAACCGACGCTGCTGCTGCTGACCCAAACCGGGATCCTGGTTCATCTTCTCTTGATCCGTGCCATGATCAGGTCGGCCTGGGTGGCGGGCAATGGCAAATCGACCTGCCATCTTGATGAATGGCAACTGGACCCGGTACTCCATTCGCTCGGCTGTCCTGTCACCGAATCGGCGTCGCGTTGATGACTCGCTCGGTCAGCGGCACGTCCACTTCGTTGGCAACGGCGACCAGCGTTTCTTTGAGCGTGGCCTCGCTGATCGCCGCTCCCGGCCTTCGACCGCTTCATCGTAACTGATATCCTGCCCTCGATCCCAAGTTGGATGACGGCACTGCTGACGACGGGGCCCATGTTCGAGGGAACACTCGGTGCATCCTCGGGAGCGACTGGCACACCGGCATCGTGTCCGCGGGTGGTGACTGGCGAATCGTCCGCATCGCTTGCATCCGCAGCAGCGGGGGCATCCCCCTCGGCAGTCGCAGTGTCCTGTTGCGGATAGGCGGCCGCCAGCATCACGCCATTGGAGTCGGGAGCGAATCGCGACTGGTTGTCCTTTCGCTGGCGGGACGAGATCGTGATGTCGTAGGTCACCAGGCCAACCGAGTTGTCGTCGGCGAACGCCTTGCACGATTGCCGACTTCAAGTCATCGACTCGATCGAACGAGGAGTCGACCTTGTAGACCGTGCCCGGCTCCGACCCTTCCATGCTGACGCCGTTGACGGTGTAGGGCAGTTCTTCGACTGACCGCCTGATTGCGCTTCGGCGACATCCTCGGCCGTGACAGTACCCAGCTTGACCAGCATCTCGCCCAAGGGACATCGCCTTCCATGCTCTGGCAGCGTTGGTTGCCTCGGTCAGCTGTCGAACCGGTGAGCTTGTTTTGCTTCGAGCAAGGATCTTCGCTAAGGGCTTGACCATCTTCGGCTTCGACGATCTGTCGAATCTCGTCGGTCGCGGTGGGCCGAGTCGAGGCGGAACTGGACCGACGATCCACCGGCAAATCGATGTCAAAGATTGCTTCGCCGCGGGCGATACAGCGAGGCGATGCCAATCAGCATCAGAATCGCCGGAAATCGCCAGCGTGAACCTTCCCATGCCGATGAAGTCCATCCGCTCGTCGCCCGAGACCATGCTCCGCAGGGCGTTGACACCGTCGGACATGCTGAGCGACAGGAACCCGCGACGTTCGGCCAAGTCAAACAGGGTTCGCGAGACGTAAATCGCGGTGAACATCGAGAACAGGATGCCCAGGATCAACGTGACGGCGAAACCGCGAATCTGGTCGGTGCCGATCGCGTACAAGCACGATCGCCGTGATCAACGTCGTCAAGTTCGCATCAATGATCGTGACGGTCGCTTTGGCGAATCCATTGCGGATCGCCATCCGGGCGGCCGCCCCTTTCTTTAGCTCCTCTCGAATCCGCTCGAAGATCAACACGTTGGCGTCGACCGACATACCGACGGTCAACACCAAACCGGCCAACCCGGGCAACGTCAACGGCTGATTGATCAGCACCATCGTCGCCAAAATCATGGCCAGGTTCAGCATCAACGCGATGCAGGCGATGATACCGGCGAAGCGGTAGTAGACCAGGATGAAATAAGCACCAGGATCAGACGAAACGCCGATCGCGCCAGACCCCTTTGCGAATCGTGTCCTTGCCCAGCGTCGCGTCGATCTGGTTTTCGGCGATCGGTTGTTTGGTCAACGCGGCGGGCAATTGGCCCGCCTTCAAGATCTGCACCAACCGTCCACTTCCTCGCGTGTGAAGCGACCGGTGATCCGGCCTTCCTTGCGAATCGGCTGCAGAATATTCGGCGCCGAGAGCAGGTTGTCGTCCAGCACGATGCCGAGTTGTCGTTGATGCGAGCCCGACCGGAGCGTTGTTGGTGGTCAAGGCAAAGAACTTGCCCGGAACCCTTGTCGGTCAGGGTGAAGGCGACGGCCGGAGCGCCGTTTTGGTCGAACGTGCTGGCCGCAAACGCGAGGTCTTCGCCGCGAACTTCGAGCGTGTACGGATCGACCATCATCAACGTCTCGATTCCCTTCATCCCTTGGCTGGTCGATCCACTGGGCGATCACTCGATTCTCGCCGTTTTCACCAGCGGAACCTGAGCGCTGGACAGCTCCGAGATGATCTCGCCCGTTTCGGGGTTGCGGACCATCGCATCGACGACATTGACGCGAACGGGCCCGGAACTTCTTGCCATCCGGGCCGTCGATCACTTCGCGGTCCACGTTGGCCCAGAAAGCCAACGATCTGTCCGTCGCTGTCGCGGACCGTCTCACTGGTTCGCACGCCGCTGTTGTCCGACTCGGCCTGTTCGATCGCAAAATTGATGTACGGTTGATGGTCGGACTGATTGGCAAGGATGGCAAAGCGAAGAATCCCGGCCTCCTCGACCAACCCCTTGATCCGATCCACTTCCTGTTGCTGAACTTCCGGAACGATGATTTCGATCTGCGATTCGCCGTAGGGGCGAATCTCGATCTCTTGCGTACCGCTGGGGTTGATGCGGCGCGTCAAGCGGCTCGATCAGATCCTCGGACGTGATGTCGGATGCCCCCTCGTCTTCCGCCTTGCCAACTTTCTCGGGATCGATCTCGTAAACCAGGATCGTTCCGCCGCGCAGGTCGACGCCCAGCCCGGGCAATCGATTGGTCAGGACGACAACGCTGGCGGCGATCGCCAACAGGATCCAACCGAAGCGCGTGCCATAGTTGGGCATCTTCAACGATTCGCGCCAGGAAATTGCCGGCGACGAAGGGCAGGATCAGCACCGCCAAGGCGATCGCCACCGCCAAGTACTGTTCCCAGGAGATGCCGCGGCCCACCGTTCCCGCACCGGTTTGTGCCTGTGCCAGGAGTTCGGGTCGTCATGTTGGTCAAAAAAGAGCAGTCCATCGTTGTCTTCTGAATCGTGGATTCGTGTCGATTTCGGTCAGGTCGTCGACTGCCGTAGCAGTCACTTGGTTACGTGAGCCGACGCGGTTGTCGGCGACTGAAAATTCGGCCCTCAGCCTCGGCGGCTGGTGATTCGCTGGGTTCCAGTAGTCGCTGGGTTCCCAGCAATCGTTGGGATCACATTCCTGGATCAAAGTTCTTTCGTATCGGAAACGGTTTCCTTGTTCTTGCCCTCCGGGCTTTCCTTGTCCGAAACGATCGTGGCGATCGCCGAACGGTTGATCTTCATCCGCGTGGTCCATTCTCGTCAATTCGAATCGTGACGACATTGCTGTCGGCAGGAGCCGCCACCACCGTTCCATGGATGCCGCCGATGGTGATGATCCGATCGTTCTTCTTCAACGTCGACTTCATCTGCTCTCCTCGCGCTTTCGCCGGCGCTCCGGGGCAAGAACAATGAAGTAGTAGAGGAAAAAGAGGCCGACGATCGGCAGCAAGGGATTGCCGAGGAATCTCTGGACCGGCGTCGGCTCGGCGCAGCAGGCGCATCCTGGGCCAAAAGGGCCAATCGCGACGCCGCGTATGGTAAGTAAATCAAGAGTCAACAACCGAAGGCCTTCCGCTTATCAGGCGGGCTGGTCTGGCAGTCGCTCGGCTCGCTGGTTCGCTCGATTGGTGCAGACTCTCCGCGTCCCGATCGACCGGTAACACGAAGAGCTCCCAACCCAACGGCTCAACCTTGACAGAGTTCGCAAGGTCTGTCGAACAGGCCGATCCTGGATCTGACGCGCCCACCCTGGGGTCCAATTTGCAAGTGGAGCATGATATGGAAGGGAAAAAAACGTCACAAGCCCAGCAGCATCTTGGACTTGCCGCCCTACCACCTACATGCTGGATGATTTGTCCGCCTTCCCACACGTTTTGCACCGCCCCATCGCCTCGGAAAGACCGACCGATCACTTCCTTTCGCCCTTCGTCCAGCACGACCGGATCATGACCTTTGAATGCCCCAGCTGGCCTCCGGATTGGCCCGAGATCGATGCGGCGGTTCGAGCAGGTGGTCCGCATCGGGCGACTGGGGCAGGTACCATTCCGCAGACCTGCCGGGACCTGCAGGAACGAATCGCCGAGATTAGCGGTGTCCTGGACGCTCGGCTCTGCTGCAGCGGAACCGCGGCACTGGAGATCGCGTTGCGGGCGGCCCAAGTCGGCCCCGGAGACGAGGTCGCGCTGGCTGCCTACGATTTTCCAGGGAATTTCCGCACTGTCGAGCTGCTCGGGGCCAGGCCCTTCTGCTGGATGTCGCTCGCCGATTCGCTCGCGATCGACCCGGAACAGCTGGATTCGCTGGTCGCCAGTGGCCAGCGTCAGGACGCATCCGCGCTGTGATCGCCTCGCATCTTTACGGGCGGCGGCGGATGTGATTCGACTGAGGCAGATCTGCGATCGCCACGGTTGGGTCCTGATCGAAGACGCCTGCCAGGCGATGGGGATGCGAATCGGCGGAAGGCCGGCCGGAAGTCTCGGTCACGTCGCCACCCTGAGCTTTGGGGGCAGCAAGCCTGTTTCGGCTGGCGGCGGCGGCGCTGTCCTCGTCAATACTTCGCGGCTAGCCGCAAGACTTGGTGCCCTCATCGACCGCCCCGGAGAAGTTTTTCCCCTCTCTCCGCTGCAAGCCGCGGTCATCGGTCCGCAGCTCGATCGGCTTGGCGGAACTCGGCCGCATTCGACTGGCCACCGTCCAATTTCTACAGGACGAAGTCTCCGATCAGCTTGAATCCTGGGACTGGCAAAGTGGGATCCAAGCCAATGCACGTTCCCACGTATTACAAGGTGGCTTGGCTCGCCCAGTCGCCAGGAGCAGCGCAATCGAATTCTAGCGGAAGCCGAACGCGAGAACCTGCCAATGGGAGCGGGATTCCGCTCGCTATCACGATGCAGCGACCGGCGTTGTGGCAAACCGTTTCCCGACCCCGAGGTCGGATCTTCTCGGCGATCGACTGTTCGTCCTGGATCATCGCGCATTGATCCTGCCGTCGCAGCGTTACCCGCAACTAGCTCAATCGCTTCGACGGGTATTCACCGCAACTGCTTAGGCAAGCCCGACTGTAGCCGCGTCTTTCCAAGACTTGGAAACGGTTAGCAGCAGCTCTGCTGCGATTCGCGCAGTCTCGGAGAGAACTGGCCTACAGCAAATTACGCTTGCGGCGCACTAACCAGCGAGCTTCGAGATCCGATTGTGGGGATGAGCCAATTCTTCGGCGCTGGGCTGATAGCGATACTGCATCAAGTAGGCGTCTTCGACCGTATCGTCGTAGAAATCGCGAAGCACCGAAATCGCACGGAAACCGATCGCACTTGAAGAACAACTGGGCTACCAGGTTGGTCTCGCGGACTTCCAGCATGATGCGATTGCGTCGCTCATGCGACAGCTTGCCTAGCAGCTTGTTGATCATCGCCCGGCCGATGCCGCTGCGGCGGTGCGAAGGATGAACAGCAAAATTGAGAATGTGCAAGCGGTTCTTGTGGAGTTCATAAATCATGAACCCGACCACCTGGTCGTCTTCCTCAGCGACCATCCCAATGCAATTGCGTTGGCGAAGGCAGCGAATGAAGTCCTCCTCATTCCAGGCGAATTCGAAACATGCGTTTTCAATGCCGAGCACCGCAGGCATATCACGTCGGATCATCCAGCGAATATGAACGCACACAGAAGTTGGCTTGGTTTCCACGTTGGACTCCTTTCCAGCGAAACACCACTCGTCGAAGGCACTGGGGCCTTCCATGCTGCCAGCGAGATTTTTTGGCGAGCGGATGCGGAGGTTAGCAGATGCCAGAGACCGGACCAAGGTGAAAAAGGGAACGGAAATCGTCGCGAGTTTCAAGTCTCTTGCACTCCGTTGGTCTCGACGTCACACCCCGAATCTGCAGGTGCCGGCCGCGTCCATTCGTTGCTTGTAACCTTGAGTTCTTCTCTTTCGACCGACTCTCTGTGAACGCCCCATCACTGGCGCCAGGGGTCGCCATCGCCCTGAATTCAACGCCTTCACCGAAGATGCTGCCCAAATAAAAAAGGGCACCAAAAGCGAAATCCGTGATGAGGCGTGGGCGAGTGGACCGGGACATCACGCTCACAACTGCGCCATCCATTGCGCAAGCAATAGCAATTCCCACTCTCTTTTTGAGATGTTGATTTGGGTAAAGCAAGATCGCGATAAGTCCCCTTTATCAAGGGGTTTCGTGGCCGAGCATCTGTCACGCGACAGGGCCGCGCCTTAAAATGAGACAAACATTCCATCGTTACGTACCTGAATGACTCATGGTTGCATATTTGTCGGTCCGCACCGGTCCGGAGAAGGGAAAGCAGTTCCCGCTCGACCCCGCTCGTCCGTCGCACATCGGTCGCGGAGCGAGTTGTGAGATCATGCTGACCGATCCCGTCAGTTCGCGATTCCATGCCGTGGTCTATTTCGAAGACGGGAATTGGCATCTTCGTGATACCAGCAGCCGCAACGGCACACATGTCAACGGCCAGAAAACCGATCATGCCAGGTTGTTGCATCAAGTCGATTGTCTCGGTGGGAAGTACCGACATGCAATTGATCGAAGCGGCCGCCGATGAGCTTGGCGACTCAGCCGTCTCGGCAACCGTGGTCAAAGAGCTGACCACGGAACGGAGCTTGTGGCGGAGCGATTTCGAAGATCCGATCGCCAGTGTCGCCAAAGTCGGGTCACTTGATCGATCTCTACGCGCTCAGCCTGCAACTGCTGAAGTGCGACAATGCCGACCATGTGCATCGACACCGTGATGGAGTTGTTGAAGGATCGTACCGGGGCCGATGTTGTGGGCTTTTCCTATGACAGCGGCGACGGACGCCTCAAGCCACAGCGGGTCTTGCCGGAGGATCAAGCCGATGCAATCTCGATCAGCAAAGGACTGATTCGACGCGTGGTCCGCGAAGGCGAAGCGGTCTGGCTCAATGACGACGCCCCGACCCACGGCAAGCTCGGTCGATCGTGATAAGCAGTGGTCGGACGTGATCTACGTTCCGCTCGATGCGGTAAGAACAATCTTGGTGTTCTGCATCTCTATCGGAAATCGCCCCAGCTTCATCGACACACATTTTGAGTTGGCTGTCGCAGCCGGACGGTTGCTGGCTGTCGGCCTCACCCGGGCTTTGCAGAACGACTCGCTACGTGCCGAGCGACCAGCGGATCGCCGATCGCAACGCCGATTCGGATGAGTTGATTGGAGACAGTGCCAGTGATCGCACGGCTCAAGGCCAAAATCGCGAGGGTTGGCAAAGCCAACGGTTCGGTTTTGATTCGAGGCGAAAGTGGCACAGGAAAAGAACTCGTCGCCCGGGCTGTCCATCGTGCGAGCCCCCGTGCCCGGCGGCCGATGCTGACCGTCAACTGTGCGGCGATTCCACGCGACCTGATCGAAAGCCAATTGTTCGGTCACAAGAAAGGATCCTTCACCGGTGCGGACAACGATCACATCGGTTGGTTTCAACAATCTCACACGGGAACGCTGTTCCTCGATGAAATTGGCGAGCTAACCCTTGATGGACAAGCCAAGCTGCTGCGAATCCTTGAAGGTCATCCTTTCCTGCCTGTGGGTGCGACCGAGGAAGTGCTGGTGGATGTTCGTGTGATTGCAGCCACCAATCGCGATCTCGCGGAATTCGTCCGAGAACGCAAGTTCCGTGAAGACCTCTTCTATCGGCTCAGTGTCTTTGAGTTGTTTGTGCCACCGCTGCGCGAACGCGAGGGCGACATTGCCCGTTTGATTGATCACTTTCTTGCAGCACTTTCGCCGTCAGCATGGCCGCGGCGAGCTTGGCATCTCCGACGCGGCCCTGGCCAAGCTCGAACAATACCCTTGGCCGGGTAATGTTCGCCAATTGCGCAACGTGATCGACAGCGCCGTGGTCATGGCCGATGATCCGCGGATCGAGACCGATGACCTCGGTCTTCGTGACGCTGGATTGAGTCGACTGGAAACGCTGCGCATCGACGAGTGGGAACAGCGTCTGATTCGCAAAGCATTGAAGCGAACTGGTGGCAGCGTTCCCGATGCCGCAAGTCTTCTCGGCATCAGTCGTGCTACGGCCTATCGAAAAATCACCGAATACGAGATCGAGCGATAACCTTGCGCGATCCTCTCCGCCCCCGGCTCACGCGGCGACGTCAATCCGATGATTGCGGTTGGCAAGCATCTTCGGCGGCTCGGCTATGACGTGGTGATCTCCCTTGCCGAACCCTATGCAAAGCTTGCCGAGGCAGCTGGACTTCAGGCAGAAGCGGTGATCAGCCATGAGAAATTTGCCGAAGCGATCGGGAATGCCGCGGTATGGAACCCGATCCGAGGTCCGCTTCAAGTCTTTCATGTGATGGTTCGCGACTTCTTGCAGCGTCATGAAGAGGTCATTCGTCGCTACCACGTTCCCGGCCACTCGGTGCTGGTCGCTCATCCGCTCGACCTTGCTTCGAGGGTCATCCGCGATGCGGATCACTCCACTCCCTTGGTTGGCGTTCACTTGCAACCTGTGCTCCTTCGCACGGTGAGCGATCCACCACGTTTATCGCCATGGTGGTTCGAAATCTCCCGGCCAGCCTGGGTCCTTCGCGCTGCCTACGCAACCGTCGATCACATCATTATCGACCCGGTGATTCGTGGCCCCCTCAACCGCATGCGGCGAGAGTACGGACTACCACCGATTCGTCGCGTCATGGATCAATGGTGGATGTCGCCAGATGGAACGATGGCGCTTTATCCCGATTGGTTTGCGCCCGCCACCGTTGGCTTTCATGATCGACTTGTCCACTGCGGGTTTCCCCTCGATGACGTCGACGGAGGCGAGTTCGAGCTACCCGATGATGCCCCAATTGTCTTCACCTCCGGAACGGCCCATCGCCATTGTCGCCACTTTTTTGAGCAAGCGGCGGATGCGTGCCGACAACTCGACCGCCCCGGGCTGCTGCTCTCTTCCTTCCCCGAGAACTTTCCCGAGTCCCTGCCCGAACACGTTAGGACGCTTGGCTATGCTTCTCTGCACCGATTGCTACCCGGTTGCTCTGCGATTGTTCACCATGGCGGCGTGGGAACAACCTCGCAAGCCTTGGCAGCGGGGACTCCCCAGGTAATCCGGCCCCTGGCTTTCGACCAATTTGATAACGCGACGCGCGTGGAACGATTACGATGTGGTCGCTGGCTGCGCAAACCCGCTCGGCTGGCCGAAACCCTTGCGAATGTTTTGGCTGACGACGGTTCGGTCGATCGCAGTGCCTTGGCGGACGTGGCGAATCGGCTAAACGGAACGAGCGGGGCGGCGATTGCGGCGGAGCATATCGACGCGATTGCCAAAGCCCATCTGAACAATGGGTCCAACCCAACTGAGATTCCCTACCGAAAGTGAGAGCGAGATGATGCGGTGCTTTGCTGCCTGGATGCTAACGTTGAGCGTCATGCTCTCGCTGTCGGCACAGGAACGCCGACCCAACGTCGTGCTATTCCTGATTGATGACATGGGTTTGCACGACCTCTCGGTGGAAGGGAGTGATTTTTATCGCAGCCCCAACATCGACCAGCTTGCCCATGATGGGATGCGTTTCACCCAAGGCTATGCCAACTGCCGAGTCTGCAGTCCGTCGCGGGCAAGCATTCAACTTGGCAAGTTCACCGCTCGACACGGTATCACCAATTGGATCGGTGCGAAGTCGGGTATGGAATGGAAGCGAGACGACCCGTTGTTACCCGCCGAATACTTGCATGCGTTGCCCCATGATGACGTCTCTTTGGCTGAGGCGCTTCGGGATGCAGGCTATCGAACGTTCTTCGCTGGAAAGTGGCATTTGGGAGGCGAAGGTTCGCTTCCGACCGATCATGGCTATGAGTTCAACGTGGGAGGACATGATCGAGGGAGTCCGCCCGGCGGCTACTTCACTCCTTACAACAACCCATGGATGCAAGATGGCCCACCCGGCGAATCGCTGACCTTGCGACTTGGAAACGAGACGGCAAGCTTCATCCGAGAACATCGGGACGAGCCCTTCTTTGCGATGCTGTCTTTTTATTCCGTCCATGGCCCGGTTCAAACAACTCGAGCACTGTGGGACAAGTATCGAAAGGCCGCCCCGCCTCTCGAACCAGGTCATTCACGCTTCAAAGTGGATCGCACGTTGCCGGTCCGTCAGGTGCAAGACCACCCGGTTTACGCGGGCATGGTTGAGACGACGGACACCGCGGTTGGCAGCGTCCTCAACACGCTCGACGAATTGGGGCTTCGGGATTCGACAATCGTGATCTTCACGAGCGACAATGGCGGTGTGTCCTCGGGTGATGCCTACTCGACGAGCAACCTGCCACTACGTGGTGGCAAGGGTCGCCAGTGGGAAGGCGGGATTCGAGAGCCCTTCTACATTCGTTATCCGGCGGTGACGCAACCAGGATCGACTTGCGACGTCCCGGTCACTGGCGCCGATTTCTATCCCACCGTACTGGAACTCTGTGGTCTGCCGCCAAGACTGCAGCAGCATGTCGACGGCGTGTCCCTGGTGCCACTTTTGAAGGGGGAATCGATCCCACCACGCCCGCTCTACTGGCACTATCCCCATTACGACAATCAAGGCGGAGAGCCCAGTTCGCTGCTGCGTGATGGCGAGTGGAAACTGATTCACTACTACGAGGATGGCCGAAACGAACTTTACAACTTGGCCGTGGATCCCGCGGAGGAGAGTGACCTGGCTCGTTCCTATCCCGTCCGCACTGCAGCAATGGCGAAGCAGTTGGAGGACTGGCTGCTGTCGGTTGGCGCCAAGTTTCCAGCCCCCGATCCCCGCTACGATCCGGCCCAGACCGAGGCCAAATTCGATCGAATTCAAACCAAACTCCTGCAGCAGCTCGAAGAAAGCCACGCCGAAATGCTCACACCAGACTGGCAACCCAATCCCAACTGGTGGGGCAGCACCATCGACTAGAGCGTTTTCATTTTTCATGTGCGTTGCTGGAAAAGGGGTCAGGCCCCAATAGTGCGAAGCACCCGTCGGGCCGCTTGCGGCTATTGGGGCCTGACCCCTTTTCCAGCTGGCAACGTTATTGTTGAAAATGCTCGAGGTGCGTCTCGGGCGTGGCGTATCGGGCTAACAACCAATCTCCGACACGCGGAGGCAGTTCAATTCAGTTCTGTCTTCACTTCAAACACGATTGCCGCGGCGTCAACGCCATCCTCAGCACGAAGTGTATCGAGGAAATCCACGAGCTTCTTTGGATGCGCAATCTTGCGGATGTCGCCACGCGTGCGAACGTCCTGTCCGTTACGAAAGCTCCTCGGTTCCATTTGTCCTTGCAAGTAGACCCAATTTCCGGAAAGACCCTCGGTCCAGATGCTGGCCTCGCCCGGAAGTTTTTGACTCCACTGGTCGAATGACGAAAGGGGCTTCTTCGAGGCCACCAAAACAAAAACCTGATAGCCGGCACCGTCAGTCAGACCGAATGCCAAATCCTTTTGCTGAGGAAAGGCCAAGCGGTCAATGCGTTCTGGAGGCATCTGTTCCATTTCGGGATAGCAAAGCTGAATGTTGCCATCGGGGTTCAAGGCAAAAAGAAAGCAATAAGCGGGCTCCGAAACGTCCACCTCGATTCGCAGATCGTCATCGACTTGAGCCGATCGCTCCTCAAAAAGTTCGCTGAGAAAGACGGTCTCCCCGGAAAGCCTCCCGCGATGAGCAACGTGAAATCCATCGATCTTCAATGCCTTCGACCGACTCGTGCCGGGAATCGCATCCTCTTGGCCCGTCCGTATCGGCACATCTCGACTGGGAAAAAACGATGCACTCGACCAAACTCCGGCAACTCCAATCAAGCCCATCGTTGCCAGCGCCCATGCCCCCCTCTTCCTTTCAAAGTGCCAGTTCGCCTTGGCGGACCGGTCCATGGCTGACCTGATCGCCGCTGCAAATTGCCGAGCGTTTTCGAACCTTTGGTTCGGATCGCACTCCATGGCCTTGAGACAGATATCCACCCATTCTTTCGGCGCAGAGGACTCAATCAGTGCCTGTCGATCAAAATCGCATGCACGCGCTGCTTGGAGAACCTTGACTGCAAGTTCACCTTGAAATGGTGGTTTCCCAGTAATGGTTCGGTACAAGATACTACCGAGAGCAAATACGTCCGATCTCGCATCGATTCTTTGTGCGACTCCCTGGGCCTGTTCGGGCGACATGTAACCTAGCGTTCCGCTGACCGAGTCGGGCTCGAATATCTGAGCGTCCCATGCACCACGGACTCTCGCTAATCCGAAATCGATTACCTTCGGCTGATCATGCTCATCGATGACAATATTCTCGGGCTTCAGATCCAGGTGCAGAATTCCTCGCCGGTGCGCATAGTCGACTGCGTCTGCTACATCCGCAAGCCACATCACCACCATGTTGATGGGGACTTCACCCGTCACCAGAATTGCGCCGAGAGATCGCCCGCGAACGAAATCCATCACGAGAAAGGGATGGCCATCCACGATGTCGAAATCTCGTACATGTGCAATTCCTGGGTGATCGAGTTCACTCAGGACTAGTGCCTCCTCTTTCAAGGATTGGTGGTACCTCTCGTCGAGTGGCTGTGCGCTGACCTTGATGGCGAGTTCAATCGGTAGCGTTGGATGAATCGCGCGATACACGACTCCCTGACCACCTGAACCAATCTTTTGGACAATCGTGTACCTGCCCACGTGCTTTGGCTGATGAGACAGCTCTTCAGCGATCTTTCTGAATTCAGTTGATGGCCCAGTCTGGATGTACTTCGAGAGCGTCTTGTCGAGATCCTGAGCCTGTCCAGACGAGTTGGAACAATTGGAGCGGGCCGTACTGCCGTCGTGATCAAGACCGTGCTCGGAAACCACGCTCTTGAACGCATGATCAATGGCCTGCTCCCTATCCGGAAAGCGGGCCACGTAGCCAGGGATCAATGTATGAAGTGATGCCGAACTAGCAGCGCTGCGATGGACCACCTCCAATTGAATCAGCTCTGAAAGCAGATCATCCGTCAGACTGATACCGTCCGATGACAAATAATCCTCGATCGATACTCGATCATCCGCTTCGAGTCGTTCGCGAAATCGGTATGAAAGCGACTTGGTCACTGCCACCGAATTCGATTCACTCCTGGGAGATTTTCCAGACATGGGATCGTTACTAACAAGTTAGGAAGCAGAGGAAACGAAACAGAGCCCTGCCTTGCCTACCATTCCATTCTAGGGCAACTGGGAAAAAGGGACCATATTTTGGACACAATCAAGCGCGATTGATTTGCTTCATCCAGCACCTACCGGAAATCGATGGAGGCAATGAAAGGGAAATTTGTGATAGGGAGGCGATCTCTGCAGCATCGAGGAACAGGACGATGGCAAATTCAATCAGTTAGAGCATCAGAATGAATGAGATTGCCACCACCGGAAACGGAAAACGCAGCCCAGAAAAATGGAGCTGCATTCTGCCGGTTTTTCGGGGCCTCCTCTGACACTCTCTGCACCGGTCGGATCGTGCCGCGAAGCACTCCAGCGGATGCATCGTAGGAGTCGATCATGTTGAGCTGGGCCTGACGAAGGGACTCGGAAATCGAATATTTTTTCGACAGTAGGTTGCGGTAAAACTCTGCCATCAACGCTCGAGTCGCATCATCATCGACTTTCCAACGACTCGCCACGACATGGCTGGCCCCTGCCAAGTGGAAGGCCTGCTGCAATCCGTAAACGCCTTCGCCTCGCAACAACCGCCCTTGCCCAGAATCGCAGGCAGAGAGAACCACCAGTTCAAGCCGAGGCATCGGTCGCGCCGCGATTGTCTCGGCGAGCAACAAACCACGCTCCGCGTCCTCGTTCGCTCCCGCCAAAACGAGTCCCGAGGCAAGCAACGGATTTC
The DNA here is from genome assembly GCA_963767665.1 of Pirellulaceae bacterium. Taxonomy (GTDB): domain Bacteria; phylum Planctomycetota; class Planctomycetia; order Pirellulales; family Pirellulaceae; genus Rubripirellula. Next base: position 609,852 of record CAVYFC010000004.1, on the reverse strand, counting down.
TTTCCAGAGCCTGTTGCATGTACTTGGAAGGTGAGCGAGAGGCACCGCCTGCTGCCAGATCATTGTCGATTGCGAAGAGCCCATGCGTTGCGAAATGAGCAACATGAGCAGACTCGAGTCCCTGCAGAACGTTCTCGAGTGAAGCCCGCTCCTTCGTCAGAACTTCGACCTTCCAGTCTTGTGGATCGGCTTCGAGCAGTTGGGTGATTTGCTCGACTTCTAGCTCTGTACCGGGAAGCTCTCCCCACTGTGTGTCGGACGACTGCCTCAACTGCATCACGATGTTCGCGTCTTGCTGCTCGCCTCGGTCCTCGGCCGAAATACCAAAATCCACGCCACCTACTAGCAACGCGGTCTCTTGATCTTGTGCACTGTCTTCTTCGGGCATCGGCCTGGCGAGTGCCTTGAGTAGAAAGTGCCCGTAGGGAACCAATTCGAAATTGTATTGTTCGATGAGATAGCGTCCGTTGGCATCTCGAAGCGCGGGCCAGGCGCATTGAGCGAGTGATCCATCGGGACAGAGATAGATGTGATGGACATCATTCGAAAGCCGGGAGTGGATTGGCATCCAGATCCGCTCTCTCAACTCGGATGCCGTCTCCGGCGCGTTGGCGAATTCACGGATCGACAAGTGAAAACGTCCACACAAGTCGGTGATCGACTGCTCGTCTCCAAGATCAACCCGCGACCATCTTCCCGCGCAAGCGACGAATGCCACCATGCACCGAATCACTTGGTCCTGCTCGTCCCACGAATCGTAAGCGATCAAATCGACCCAGGCTGCATCGCGAGGCAATCGCCTCAACAGCTCCCCCGGACCTGATTGGGATCCATCTGCTGCTTCCATGGAATCCGCTAACTTCCATGACGCAGACTTCGAAGACAGTTTGCGTTCGATTGATTCTTTTTCTGCGGTGAGCTTTCGGATCTCACCAAGTCGCGTTTCAGCACTGCCTTGGTCATCAGCGGGTGCCAAACTCATTGAGGCAAGCCGATGGCGAAGGGCCAGATACCGATCGATCAGCTTGCGCGTCTCGGGTTCCTGGTCGCCAATCGCCTGCATACTCTGACGGGCGGCGAGAATGCGAGGAAGAATCCGCCTGCCTCGCCAAAGTAATTCGTACTGTTCTCGAGGGCTGACCTCCAGACGCTCGCACAGATCCAACAACCGCCCCGGAGTCTGCAAATGCGCCTGGACATAATTCCTTGCCTCCGCCTCAGCTGCAAACGAGAGGAAATCCTCCGCGAGAACGTCACGCATCGCAGTTGCTTCCTTGAGCTTCCCGAATGCCAGCTCGAATTCACCTTTGCGTTGGTAAAGCCGCGCCGCATCGTCGAGGCAAGCGGCGAGCTCAAAATGTCCGTTCGGGTAGGAATCTGTCGGATACAGTTGCTGATACATCGCAGCCGCTTCCGACATCAATTGCTCGGCCCTCGCCAACGCTCCGGCTTTTTCGTTTGCTAATGCTGTGTCACGAAGACTCTCCGCCAAATGCGGATGACCGGCCGCGAATCCATTGGGCCCTGAATAGATAATTCGCCGCATCTTCAAAGCTTCCTCGTGAAGCGGCAAAGCTTCCTCGAGCGCACCCGAAAGTTGCAGCGCGTTGGCGAGATTGCGGAGTGACATGGCAACGTCAGGATTATCGGCCTTATTCTCGGCCAATGCCCGGCGATAATTCAGTGCGCGTCGATGAAACTCCATCGACTTCTCGGCATCTTTCACGTCAAAGTAGAGCATGCCAAGGCTACTGCAGACAGTCGCCAGTCGCGGATGGCCATTGGGAAAGTCGACTGCCGGGTACTCCAGCTCCAAGCGATCCAGTGCATCTCGGTAGTACATTTCGGCGAGGCCATATTCGCCCTGTGTCTGCATCAGCCCGCCGAGGCTGTGTCGAATCAGTGCAGCGTTGGCAGGCAGTCCAGGCTTGGAACGATTGGAGTCTCGATCGTAAATCTCGATCGCCTTCTCGAAATGGCGCCGCGATTCTGCGAACTGCCCGTCCCACTGTAAGGCAAATGCCAAGTTGTTCTCAGCGTTTGCTATCGCAGGACTGTCCGCCGGAAGCAGACGTCGAAACATCGCCAGAGCATCGACGTAATGCGCTGCAGCTGCGTGGTAATCCCCGCGCGAACGTTGCAGTGCCCCAAGATCGTTCAACACCAAAGCGATGAGTTGATGACCATTTGGATAATCCTGCGGAGGAAAAGCCGCACGAGCTTGAGCAAGCGCAGAATTTAGTGATTCACTCGATCCCGCGAAGTCGCCGAGCATTCGTTTGGCGCCGCCGAGCTTGGCGAGGGCAATCGTGTGGTACGGATGCCCAGGCGGCAGGGCGGCTTCCCTCAGCCGAACGGCCGCAGCAAACTGCGCCGCGGCAAGGGCAAAATCCCCTGACCTTTCCCCCGAGCGCCTAAATCAAATTGCGCGGCAGCCAATTGCTCAACCGCCGCTGCATCCTCTCGAGACCTGATGCTTGAGATCGCGTCTTCGACTGCAAGCTCGCCAAAGACTTCAGCGGCGTCCTTCAACTTTCCTTTGCCACTCAGCAGTGCGGCCCGAGTCGTTAATCCATCGATAGATGCGGTGAGGGACGAGGCCTGGTCACGAGCTTGTGATTCTGGACTCGCTTCGTTCGATTCAGACCTTGCCGCGTCGCTCCACCGCTAGGAACAAGACCCAGACGATGGGTGTCAGCAGTTTGACCCCAAACTTGCAGAATCGACGATGAACCAACCACGAGCGAAATCAAGATCCACGAAAGTGGCCGCAAATGCATTGGATGCACTTGGTTCCCGTTCTGAACACCTTGACGCATTGATCTCACTCGTGGGCACTTGTCCGCAAATCACATTGGGATGGTTATCTGAGATCAAAACGCGACTACTTGGACCTACCTCGTCGTCGTCGCAAGAAGCCCGCTCCTGCAATCAGACCCATGCAGCCCGCCCAAGCAAGCGAAGCGGGTTCCGGCACCACGTTGGGATTGTCTGCCGACGAAATGATGAACTGTGCTGCATCCTGATTGTTTCCACCCGAATCCAAAGTCCAATCGATGAAGAGTTCGAGCTGATCCGGAGTGAAGCCCGTCAAATCTTGGCCATCGACCACCATTAACTGGAAACTGATATTTGAGAAAAAGCCTGGAGAATCATTTGGACCTGGCGTGACTCCAATATCATTTAAGTAATCCTCGTGATCCGAGAAGCTTTTCGACTCGACTAGCCGGATACCTGAATCTTGTTCGAGGTTGAAGTAATCGTACAAGTCGTTCGGATTGGGAGTAACACTGAGACTTTCGATACGGAAACTTCCCAAACTGATGTTGGTAATCTTTAAATCGATGGTTCGCCCATCGGAATTCTGACGGTATCGAGCACCGGAAAGCTGGAATGGCGTACTAAGGCTGTTTGGGAAATTGAATTCACCATCCTGATCGCCATAGTCGAGCGTAGCCTCGTACATGGCAGTCACGTCAAAGCTCTGATTCGTGTTGATGGGAGCTACGGGAATGTAAAACCTCTCAACGTTGTTGCTGTCCTGTTCACTTTGCCGATCGGCTTGGTACGTTCCGTAGTCGACGTACTGGTTCACAACAATGCCCGCATTCGCCGGGCGTAAAATTGCGAGCGTTAAGAGAATCAATACCGGTAGCGCTACGCGTGAAATCATGAATGCACCTCGTGGAAAATCGCTGTTGCAGAACTGGATGGATGGGTCTGGTCGCAATCCCTTCCGCGAGGCCCCCACCTTGGACCCCACAGACACCCTCACTCCTTCGGAGGGGGTATCCTAACCATACGCAATTTCAGGTGCAAGCTTTTGCACAAACAGTTTTTTTCCCGTTGAATAGCCTTCCGGAACACGGAAGAACGTTGATTCAGTTGATCCTCGCTTGGCATGCGATCGAACTGATTGATGGAGGAATGGGGGACAGCCACGGAACCTCCATGGAGGGCGATGAACTCACCCTTATAGAGCCTCAACGCGATGCGTGGGCCCCAGGGCGGTTAACATAAGCTTTCCAGTCTACACCGAGAGGCTTCGCGCTCCATCTAGGCATGTGGGAGTGTTTCCGCGCCAGCGTAAGACCAACTGACACTTTCAACTTATCAAGAGAATCAAAATGGAAGCCTGTAGCTTGAGGCCCCTCGCCGAAGCTGGACCAAAGACGGCAGGGCGGAAACATCGATCCTGGACCCAGGTCGTCCGTTGGAAACGCATAGGCTTCTCGGTCTTGGTCCTTGCAGTTGCTCTCATCGCCAACCCGGTGGCCGCTGACGCCGCCGAATCAACCGACCAGCCCAACTTCTTGTTCATCATCGCCGACGATTGTACGTTTCGCGACATTGGATGTTACGGTGGGCAAGCGCTAACGCCGAACATTGATCGCTTGGCGGGTGAGGGGATGCGATTCACGCACTGTTTCCAGACGGCCCCGATGTGTTCTCCCACGCGTCACAACATTTATACGGGCCAATACCCGATCAAGACGGGTGCCTATCCGAATCACACCGAGACTTACTCGCACATCAAAAACATCACGCATTTCCTGAAGCCGCTTGGTTACCGGGTTGCCCTTTCCGGCAAGACGCACATCGGACCTCGCAATCTGTTCACCTTTGAATACAGCGGTCAATCGAACAATCCGGACATCGAGGCGGTCGACGAACTGTTTGCCCAGTGCGCGAAGTCAGAGACGCCATTCTGTCTGTTCGCATGCAGTAACGAACCACACACGCCCTGGAACAAGGGGGACGCCTCGCAGTACCCACCATCGGCAGTCAAGTTGCCGCCCGTACCTGCCCGATACTCCGGCGATGCGTGATGGCTTCAGCCGCTATCTCGCTGAGATCACCTATTTCGACGCACAAGTCGGCCAACTACTCGACTCGTTGCAAGCCAATGGGCTGGCCGAGAACACGCTCGTGATGGTCGTTTCCGAACAGGGCAATTCGATGCCGTTCGCCAAGTGGACCTGTTATGACAACGGGCTGCAGTCGGCGATGATCGTTCGCTGGCCGGGCAAGGTTGCCGCGGGTCGCATCTGCGAGGCGATGGTTGAGTACGTTGACGTGACCCCGACATTCGTGGATTTAGCCGGGGGTACCGCGGACAAAGACCTGGACGGCCGCAGCATGACCGAGGTGCTACTGGGCAACGCGACGGAACACAAACAGTTCGTTTACGGTGAAATGACCACGCATGGCATTATCAACGGCAATGACTGCTATCCCATCCGCTCGGTTCGTTCGGCCACGCACAAGCTGATTCTGAATCTCAAGCATGACCAGGTCTTCACCAATGCCTGCACCAAGAGCCCTGAGTTCCTCTCGATGGTGGCAGCAGCCGAAGGGGGCGACAAGGAAGCTCGCGCTCGCCGTGGATCGTTACCAACGCCGACCGGCTGTCGAGCTATACGACGTGATCAACGATCCGCTTGAAATGAACAATCTCGCCGATGATCCTCAGCAGGCCGAAACGATCGCTAGTCTTCGCGGGCAATTGGAGGCTTGGATGGAATCCCAAGGCGACAAAGGAATCGAAACCGAGTTGGCAGCCAATGACCACAAGAAGGCTAACAAATCGAAAGGTGGCAACAAGAAGCGAAAAGCAGCCAATTGACCGCCACCTCTTCTCGTACGATGGGCTTCCAAGCCCGTCGCTTCCCGTACGATGGGCTTCAAGCCACCTCTTCCCGTACGATGGGCTTCCAAGTCCGTCGCTTCTCGTACGATGGGCTTCCAAGTCCGTCGCTTCTCGTACGATGGGCTTCCAAGCCCGTCGCACATCCGCCGACTCCCACTAGGCGACGGGCTTGGAAGCCCATCGTACGGGTTAGGGGCCCGTCCCTGAGTTGGTGCGACCACGAAATTCACTTGGCGTTTGGCCGGTCGCTTGCTTGAATGCAACGCTCAAGTACTCGGCGTGCTCGAAGCCGGTTCGGTCGGCGATCTCGCGCAGCGATAGCTCCGTTTCGCTCAACAATTGTTGAATGCGGCCGATGCGTTGCCTGACGATCTCCTCGTGTGGCGTGCGTCCGAGGATCTTCCGGAACCTGCTTTCCAACACCCGCCTTGAAAGGGGCACCTCCTTGAGGACGTCGCCGACGTTGATCCCGGTATCGGCATGCCGCCTGATGAAACGAACCGCTGCGGCGATCTCAGCATCTTCGATCGCCAGCGTATCGGTCGATTGCCGGGTTTCGATTCCCAGAGGACGAACAAGCACCGCATCGCTCTTGACCTTCTGCCCTGACATCATGCGATCCAAGAATCCCGCTGCTTCGTATCCGGCTCGCTGGCTATTGGGCACGACACTCGACAGAGGAGGGTCGGACAAATTGCAGAGAAGTTCGTCGTTGTCGGCACCGATGACTGCCACTTGCTCGGGCACGGCCAGATCCAATTCGCGACAAACATCGAGGACCTGTTGCGCCTTGATGTCGTAGCAGGCCATGATGCCAACCGGACGCGGAAGCAGAGCGAAGCCACTTGGCCAGTTGTCGATGTTCGGTCGTCCATGAATAGCGAGCATCCAGTCTCGACACCGACTGATGGGAGTCGTAGCGACAGCCCTGCTCGCGCACGAACTTGGCAAAGTGCTGTTCGCGCCACAATGACCAGTTGAAGCCAGGGTCACCGACGAAAGCGAGATTGCGAAACCCCCGCTCGATCAAGTGGCCGGCGGCCAATCTGGAAATTTCGGCATCGTCGGTTTCGACCCAGGGAATGTTCGGCACATGTCTTGCCGCGCTGACATCCACGGTCGGCAGCTTCTTGCGAGAGACCAGCTTGGCGGCTTCTTCGGTTTCGATTCTCGCGATGATGCCATCACCACGCCATCGTCCGAGCCAAGCCGGTGGGCGAGCGGTCCGCTGCTGCTCCGGCAAATAGATGGACCAGGAATCGTGACTGACGCACGTAGCGAATCACCCCCTGAAGAATCCCACGGGCGTAGGCGTTGGAGGTTTCGATCAACAGGGCAACGGAGCGGCGTCGTTTCATGCGAAGACAAATATTTCAGGACTCGATCCCCAAACATGACGCTATTCTCAATAAAAAGCAACAAAACCGCAAGAAACGAATGGTGAAATATCTCAAATGCTTTGCGCACAATCTCATGGACGCCAGCGTGGGAACGGTCACAATGTGACAACCTCAAGGCTCGCCTCTGGAGCAACGCCGTAGCGGGTACCAGGAGACACTGAGTGACTGAGCAGTTTCCTGAAATAGCAGTTTCCTGGAATAGCAATGTCCTGGAACAGCAGTGTCCTGGAATTTTGAACTTCCCAAAACCGAATGCTCAGGCTGTGAACCTTTACAGCGAATCGACACGCGGCGCTCGGCGACCAAGTCGGGCGATGAATCCTGACGCTGATTCTATTGTCCAAGTCGTTCGCTGCCCCTCCCCCAAACGCTTCATCTCCTGGAACATCTCGATGACAAAGACCGTCAATGTGGCAATGGTGGGACTTGGCTTTGGTGCCGAGTTCATTCCGATCTACAACGCGCATCCCAATACGAACGTGTTGGCGATCTGCCGCCGCAATGAAGCGGAGATGAATCGCGTCGGCGATCAGTTCTCCATCGACCGCCGCTACACGCAGTTCGATCAGGTACTGGCCGATCCGGACGTTGACTTCGTACACATCAACAGCCCGATCCCAGATCATGCATGGATGTCACTCAAGGCGTCTCGACGCTGGCAAACATGTGATGTGCACCGTACCGATGGCAACGACGATCGACGAGTGCCGGCAGATTGTCGAAAAGGTCAAAGAGACTGGCCTGAAGTACATGATGGCCGAAACCGTTGTGTACAGCCGTGAATTCTTGTTCATCAAGGACATGTACGAGAAGGGGGAACTCGGCAAGATCCAGCATCTAGCCGCTTCGCATCCTCAGGACATGGACGGCTGGCCCGAGTACTGGGAACGGATGATACCGATGCATTACGCGACTCATGTAGTCAGTCCTTGCCTTGGGCTTGTCGATGGATTGGCGGAGTATGTGAGTTGCTTTGGTAGCGGAACGGTCCGTGACGACATCGCCAAGAAATCGGGAAACAAGTTCGCCGTCGAATCCTGCCACATCAAGATCAAGGACAGCGATCTGACCGCCCATATCTGGCGATTCCTCTATGACGTCGCCAGACAATACCGCGAGAGCTTTGACGTGTACGGCACCAAGAAGAGTTTCGAGTGGACCTTGATCGAGCACGAGCCCCACGTGATTCACACCGCCAAGAAGCCTGAACCTGAGATTCCGGAAAAGGTAGAGGTGCCTGATTTCGCTCATCTGCTTCCACCTGAGATCCGGAAGTTCACCCTTCCGCAAGAGATCCACGACACGGAGCACTTGTCCTTCATTCAAGGAGGCGGGCATGGCGGATCCCATCCCCACCTGGTCAATGAATTCGCCACTGCCCTGATCGAGGATCGGGATCCCTGGCCCAACGCCGTGACCAGCGCGAACTGGACTTGCGTGGGCATTTGCGCCCACGAATCAGCACTCAAGGGTGGTGAGCGGATCGACCTACCTGACTTCACCCTCGCTTAGGCCGAAGCACGAACAGCTCCAAGCATGCGGATGCAGGGCGGAGTGCCGCGTCCAAAAATCGCAAATTTCGCGTCCGAGAACGGACACGAAAACCGCTCGAAGGACTCGAAAATCTCGGCTCAAGTCAGATCAAATCGAGTATCCTGAATCAATCACTTTCACGGCGACAGCCACTGGCTCAGCCGGCCAATCGTGCCCCCTCTCACCTACGTCATCTTTGGATGGAAACATGTCAACAAACGCTTGCGGGCCTCGACATGCCACGCACTTGGCGACCAGTCTGTTCGCGTTCCTTTGGCTAATTGTCATGGGTGTGTCCGGCTTCGCGGCCGACGAGACATCCGAACCAAGATTGCGGCTCGATTTTCTGGGAGACAACGGCCACCACGAACCAGCCCGTCGTGCGGCGGAGTTGCTTCCGGTGCTAGCGGAACGAGGAATCGACGTCCGCTACAGCGACAATCTTGATGATGTGTTGTCACCCGAGAATCTGAAACAGCTCGATGGATTGATCGTCTATGCGAATATCGATGAGATCAGCGATTCGCAAGCCCAAGCTCTCTTGAACTTTGTGCAATCAGGTGGGGGATTCATCCCTCTGCACTGCGCTTCGTACTGCTTCCGCAACAATGCCGATGTCGTGGCCTTGATCGGCGCCCAGTTCCAACGTCATGGCACCGGTGTCTTCACGGTCATGCCCACCGAAGCGGCTGCCTCGCATCCATTGATGCAAGGCTACCAGAGTTTTGAGAGCTGGGATGAGACCTATGTGCACACGCTCCACAACGAGCGTGACCGCACAGTGCTGGAGTATCGACAGGAAGGGAATCAACGTGAGCCATGGACTTGGATCCGCAGGCAAGGGCGATGGGCGAGTGTTCTACACCGCTTGGGGCCACGACTCACGAACGTTCGGGAACCCAGGATTTCAGAATTTGGTGGAACGGGGAATTCGTTGGGCATGTGGCCAGGACCCTTCCGTGGTCCCCGAGTTCGCCGGCGTTCAACGAGAACCGCTCACCGCGATGAAGATGACCGAGCTGCCCAACGATGTTCGACCGATTGAGTACATCGACGTGGGGCCGAAGATTCCCAACTATGTCCAAAGCCAGAAATGGGGTGAGCAGGAATCACCTCGCAACATGATGCCGTTGCCTCTCGATCCCGCGGAGTCGATGAAACACTATGTCGTTCCAGAAGGATTTGATCTCAAGCTCTTTGCCGCCGATCCCGAAATCGGTGGCAAGCCGATCTGCATGAATTGGGATGAACGTGGGCGACTGTGGGTCGCAGAGACGTATTGACTATCCCAATGAAAAGCAGCCGGAAGGGAAGGGACGCGACCGCATTCGAATCTGCGAAGACACCGACGGAGACGGGAAAGCCGATAAGTTTGTTGTGTTCGCAGACAACTTGAGCATTCCCACCAGCATGGCATTTTCACATGGTGGCGTGATCGTCCATCAGGCGCCCGATACGTTGTTCTTGAAGGACACCGATGGAGATGATGTGGCGGACCTGAGGCAAGTGCTATTCACCGGTTGGAAAACCAATGACACACACGCTGGGCCGAGTAACCTGAACTATGGGCACGACAACTGGTTCTATGGAATCGTCGGCTACGCAGGTTTCGAGGGTCAAATCGCCGGTGAGTCTCGTTCTTTCCGAACCGGATTCTACCGATTCCGCGTGGAACAGATCGATGGCAAGGTACAGGTCACCGATTTCGAGTTCCTGAGAAACACCAACAACAACTCATGGGGCGTTGGCCTGAGCGAAGAAGGCTTGTTGTTCGGTTCGACAGCGAATCGCAATCCAAGCGAATTCATGCCCATGGCCAACCGTTTCTACGAGCGTGTGCGAGGCTGGACATCATCGGCGTTACAAGGGATCGCCGATACCTACAAGTTCAAGCCAATCACCGACAAGGTTCGCCAGGTCGATCATCATGGTGGCTACACCGCGGGAGCAGGACACGCACTCTACACGGCCCGTCGGTACCCGCAAGCTTTTTGGAATCGAGCTGCCTTCGTGGCTGGCCCCACCGGTCATCTGGTCGGCGTGTTCGCGCTTTCCCCGGATGGTGCTGGATTCCGATCAACCAGCCCGATGAACTTGGTTGCCAGTGACGACGAATGGGCTGCCCCGATCATGGCAGAGGTCGGGCCAGACGGAAATGTTTGGGTGATCGACTGGTACAACTACATCGTGCAGCACAATCCCACGCCGATCGGATTTGAGAACGGTCCAGGGAACGCCTACATGACCGACCTGCGTGACAAGAAACATGGGCGTATCTATCGCGTGTCCTACGGGGCAGATTCACAGCCAATGTCGCTGGGTGATGCAACCTCCGAGCAACTCGTATCGGCACTTTCGCATCCCAACATGTTTTGGCGCCGACACGCACAACGATTGTTGATCGAGCGTGGCGACACCTCGGTGACCACCGCCCTTGGCGATCTGGTCGCGGCCAAGAATCTGGATGAGATCGGCTTGGACGTTGGCGCGATCCATGCATTGAGGACGCTCGACGGCTTGGGACAGCTCGACAATTCCGAGGGACGCAAACTTCTTGCTCAGGCCCTGCACCATCCGTCTGCTGGTGTCGTGCGCACGGCGGTTGAGGTCTTGCCACGCGATGAAGCTGGCCGGGAGATGCTGCTCGAAGCTAACCTGTTGTCATCGGAGGCACCGCAAGTTCGATTGTCGACACTGCTCGCCTTGGCCGAGATGCCACCTACCGAACAATCGGCTGCGGCTGCCCTGCAGTCGTTGATCGGCGCGAATGATCAGGACGATCGCTGGATGCGTGATGCCGCCACCAGTGCCGCGGCCAATGCTGGCGGCGATTTTCTGGCCCTCGCTTGCCGTCAAGGCGAAACGTCACCACAGCTTGCTGATGTGGTTGCGATCGTGGCCGAACACGTCGCCCGATCGGCAGACACGCCGGCGATCGTTGAGGTGTTAGAGGTTCTTGCCGAAGCGCCCGCGGGTATCCGTGCGTCCGTTGTGGAAGGCTGGGCCAAGGGCTGGCCCAAGGCAACGCAAATCGAACTGCCCGCGAGCGCCAACGAACAGATACTTACGATCTTTGAGCAGCTCGATGCTGGTTCCAAGGGTCAGTTCATTCGGCTTGCCAGCGCCTGGGGAAGCCAGCAGCTGGCGAAGAACGCACGAATGATTGCCGATTCGCTCCTCAAGATTGCCTCCGACGAGGAGGCTTCGGGGAAGGATCGTGTCGAAGCGGCTTCCGAATTGATCGGACTGATGTCGGAAGATGAAGACGTCGCCGCAGATTTGCTGGAGAGCATCACACCTCGCACCGATCAGACCACGGCAATTGGAATGGTCAATGCTCTGCAACGCAGTCGCGCTGAGGGCGTGGGCGAATTGTTGGTCGAACAGATGGCAAACATGACGCCGACCACGCGCTCGGCCGCAATCCGCGTGATGCTCGCGCGGCCAGAAACGACCGTGAACCTTCTCGATGCGTTGTCCAGTCGCCAACTTGATCGAGGCGATCTCGCCTTGGACCAAGAGCAGTCCCTCTTGGCACATCCAAGTCGCGAGATTCGTCGACAGGCCGAAAAGGTTCTTTCGGGTGTCGGTGGACTTCCCAACGCCGATCGGACAGCGGTCCTGGAAACGTTGATGAGTGTCACGAATCAACAGGGCGATGTGACTCGGGGCAAAGCCGTCTTCGTCAAGAATTGTGGCAATTGCCATACTCATCGTGGAGAAGGCAACAAGGTCGGACCTGACTTGACCGGCATGGCAGTCCATCCGAAAGCCGAGTTATTGACGCACATTCTCGACCCAAGTCGCAGCGTTGAAGGGAACTACCGAACCTATGCCGTGCTCACGCTCGATGGGATCGTAATCAACGGCATGCTGGCATCGGAAACACAAACCGCAATCGAGATCTTTGACTCTCAAGGGAAGAAGCAGGTCGTGCTGCGTGAAGACATTGAGCAACTGGCAGGTTCGAAAAAGTCGGTGATGCCCGAAGGTTTTGAGAAGCAGATCGATCCTCAGGGCTTTACCGACTTGCTGGAGTTCTTGACGGCGAAGGGCAAGTACTTGCCGCTACCGCTGGACAAGGTGGCCTCCGCAGTCAGCACGAAAGGATTGTTCCATGACGGCGACAACGGTCCCGATCGGCTCGTCTTCGATGACTGGGCTCCCAAAATGGTCGGTGCAGTTCCTTTTCAGTTGATCGACCCGCAGGGGAAACGAGTCCCCAACATTGTGCTCCTCAACGGGCCACGCGGAACCTTGCCGCCGAGCATGCCAAAATCAGTCAGCATCCCATGCAACACACCGGCCGATGCGATTCATCTGCTCAGCGGAGTCAGCGGTTGGGGCTATCCTGCGCACCGCGACAAGTCGGTATCGATGACGGTACGACTGCACTTGGCCGATGGCTCAACGGAAGACCACGCGCTGGTCAACGGGGTTCACTTCGCAGACTACATTACCCGCGTGGATGTTCCGGGTTCGGAGTTTGCGATGATGAGCGGTGGACAGCAGTTGCGGCATATCGTGCTGAAGCCCAAAACCGATCAACAGATCGAGTCGATCGAACTGATCAAGGGAGATGACCCCACTGCGCCAATCGTGGCCGCGGTGACCATCGAACCGAAACAGGTCGAAGTGGCTCATTAGCGATCATATTCGTGCCTCGTGTCACTGCGGGCCAGCAATGGCGTCCGCTGGATCCGGAAAATTGTGAGCCCTGCGCGGCCGCAATTGTAGATCTGCCCGAGGTGTTGGCGTAGTCTAACGTGCTTGCACGCCGCACCCCGGAGACACTTAACATGAGAAACTCTTGCTTGCCAGTTCTAGCCTTAGCGGGCTATGCACTTCTTTGTGTGACGTCTTCGACGGTAGGCACCGCCGAAACTTGGACCGACCGATCCGGTCAGTACAAGATCGAAGCCGAATTCGCTGGCGTCGAGGGGACAAACCTCGTACTGCGCAAGGCGGATGGGACGACGGTGAAGGTCCCAATCGATCGCTTGAGCGATAGCAGCCGCGACCGCGCCAAAACGCTCTATCGGGCTGCACAAAACAAAGATGCCGGTGGGCCGGCGTCAACCAGCGAGCTGAGATCTGCCGCTGCACTCAACGCAGCGAAGCCTGAAGTGGCTTTCACGCCGCCTGTCTCACTGCCCGTGCCTCCGATGCCGCCGTTTCCCGAGAATGTCTCGCTCCAAGAAACCGTTGACTTTGTCAAAGGGCAGGTGCTTGCGGGTCATCCGGAAGTCATTTGGTACGCCCTTCCCGATGGCATGCGCAGGGTCCTCGACAGTTCGGACTATCGGACGGGCATGTTTGAGCTGCAACTGCAGTCCAAAACGAACGATGCCGTGATGACGATGCTGATGAATGTGGTCGAGGTGCTCGTGAACAAGAAGGAGTTCATGATCAACTCACAGCTCATGGGCCAGCTTCCGCCCGGGATGCAGCCGATGATCCAGCAGGCCTACGATCCGGCAGTCGGCATGATGTATGAGTTCGCTCTGTTGACACTAGCGATGGATGACATGAAATCGATGACCGTCACCGAGTTTCTTAACGAACGGGGCTCACGGTTTGGGGGACACCTCCAAGCGTTCCTCAAGGTGCTGCCGCCAGGGATGCTGGATCAATATGTCTCGCAGTTGAAGGTAGACCAGGCGGATCCAACCAATGGAACGATCAGCTACCCCAAGCCTGACGGTGGCGTCGAGACGGTTCGCATGATGAATGTGGATGGGCGTTGGCTCCCAGAAGTCCTTGCCTTGAAATGGCAAGAGAATCGAGACCAATTCGCGGAAGTGATGAAGGGTGAGCTGGAGAAGGCCAAGGCAATGCAAGAGGCCAACCTCGAAGCCACGAAGCAGGCCGACGCGATGATGGTAACCGCTACGACGATGTTCGCCGGATTGCTCGAACCGATGAAACAGGCTGGGACACAGCAAGAATTCGACCAGGCGCTGTCGCAACTCGCGGCGATGGCAAACATGTTCTCAGGCATGGGACAAGGTGGACCCGGAGGCCCAGGGTTCCCCGGAGGTCCAGGGCTCCCCGGAGGTCCAGGGCTCCCCGGAGGTCCGAACGGCGCCCCCAGCGAAGCCTTTCCGCAGTTCGAGGGCAGCAACCCCTGAGTCGCGTGGCCTGAGACGCGAGGCCTGGGACGCGTGGCCTGGGACGGGCGATCGATCGCGGATGCGACATCCGCCCAGATTGACGAGCGACCGAACAAGTGAACGTGCCTTTTTTGAATGGGAAATCGAACGACGATGATGCGACCAGGGAGCTACGCGGCGAGAACGATGATCTTGCTGGGATGTTGGTATTGCTTGACAAATTCGCTACAGGCCCAGGACCTTTCGTATGCCTGGCAGGCAGGTCAGAAGTTCGCCTACGACGTCGAAATCGTCGTCAAAGCGGGGGATGAAACGATCAAGTACCAAGGTGTCACTCGTTACGAAGTCACCAGCGTCAACCATCATCAGGCAACGGTGGCGTATCGTGGGGGACTGGCCGAGACGAAGACGGCCAAGCGACGAAGTGGCCCGATGTTTGGCCCGCGTAGCTTTGGACCGCCACCTATCCCAAGCCCCTTTTCTCGCCCCGCCTTCGCCGGCAAGACCCAAACCTCGAACAAGTTGGTTCTCGATCGACGCGGGCATGTGTTGGCGATGGAAGGTGATTCACAGCTGCCCTATTTACTGGGCAATGTTTCCATCCTGCCTTTTGAGATTCTTCCCGATGGCGATCAGAGGCAATGGAAATCGGACGACGGTGTGTCCATCACGGAGGAGGGTGATGACCGCCGCGGGCCATTCGGCCGCTTCGGACCCATGAGTCCATTCGACAATCCTGTTCCGAAGAGTGTGCAAGCCGGGAGCGAGGTTTCTTCGTACGAGATTCAACAGACGGCTGGAGACATGGTCACCATCAAGAAGGCGTATCGCCTGATCTCACCGGAGACCGCCGAGAGCGAAGGCTTTGACATGGTGGGCGATGGAACGTGGAAGTTCGATTCTGTCGAGCACCTACCCCATGCGTACGACATGCGAATCAGTCTGAAAGTGAATGCTGATCAGACGGTGACTACGATTCCCATCACGATCCAGTACGAACGAATCTCAGCAGAGAAGCTCGCTGCAATGGATGCGGCGGCAAAGGAGCGAGCAGAGGCGATGGCCAAGGCTGCGGCAGACAAGAAGGCGATGGCAGAAACGCCCTTGACTGACCAGGAAACCTCCGAAGTGATCACAACCCTCGGCTCCAACAACATGCCATCGGTTGCCGCAGCGCTCAATCGACTCGCCGAAAAATCGTTGAAGGATCCTGACCCAGACGTGGCGGAAGCGATCGCCTTTCATCTTGATAGTCGTGATGGGTCGGTTCGTTCCGCTGCGAGCAAAGCGATGGCGAAGTGGTCACCCGACTATGCGACCAAGAAGAAACTGGAGAAGGAATACCAGGGACCTGGCGCGATCAAGTCGACCGATCTCTACGTCGAATCGACGACGCCGCTATTCGTCGGGCAGATTGTTCAGGCCCAGCAGCCGCGACGTGGCTCCTTCTGGCGGGCTGCAAAGGTCAAGCGTTTGTTACCCGATGGTCAGGTCGAGCTGGTCTTCTTGGCCTGGGGAAAGGAGCGGGACGTCGCCGTGGTCAGTCGGCGAAACATCCAGCTTGGCGCCACCCGAATTGGACCAGCCGGAATCGAATGAGCCTGTTCTACCGAAGCAAGAATTGGGACCGGCGACCGCGAGCAAGGATCTTCGCACTTGGAGTGATGCCACAGGACGTTTCAAAGTCGAAGCTTTCTTTCTCGAGATGGAGGGCACGACGGTTCGGCTCAAGCGGAGCGACGGTCGATCGATGAGCATCCCGTTAGAAAAGCTAAGCCGCCAAGACCAGGCACACATCAACACGCTTCAGGAAGCAGACAACCCGTTTCAGCTTGACTGAAGGTAGCTCGAGGACCGTTTCGCAGAGGCCGCCACCAAACACCGAAATTGGTGGAGCCCCAAAAGGGGTCAGGCACCGATAGCCGCAAGCGGCCCTTCGGGTGCTTCGCACTATTGATGCCTGACCCCTTTTTGGGCGATCCCCGACCTTATCGAGTTCGCTCCGCTCAGTGACTCCCCTCCCCGGCCGCTACCGCGTCCGACCCTCCCAGAGGGAGGGTGATTTCCGGCTAGAGTGATCAAGCCCAAAAATCGGTAAATCTAAATGCGCGACGGGAGGGTGAAGTTGGTCTGCATTGGCGTGACAAACTTGATGAAACCAATGCTCAAGATCTCAGCCGCGGAGAGGTGCCTCGACATCCAAGCCACCTGACCTCGCTGGAGTGCGAACTATTTCTCGCCCGACTTGCTGACAACCTTATCAATCAGACCGTACTTGCTGGCCTCTTCGGCTGACATGAAACGATCGCGATCGGTATCCTTTTCAATCTTCTCGAGCGAGTGACCCGTGTGCTCAATCATGATCTCGTTCATGCGTTTCTTGATGCGCCGCAACTCTTCGACGTGAATCTCAACTTCTCGCGCCGTGCCTTGCATGCCGGCCAATGGCTGATGAATCATGATACGGGCATTGGGCAGGGCGAAACGCTTGCCTTTGGCGCCGGCGGTTAGCAACACGGCTCCCATCGAAGCGGCTTGGCCGATGCAATAGGTCGCGACATCACAGGAGACAAACTGCATCGTATCGTAGATCGCCATCCCGGCGGTGATGCTTCCGCCCGGGCTGTTGATGTACAAATGGATGTCGGCTTTGGGATCATCCGATTGCAGAAATAGCATCTGGGCCACAAGGGCATTCGAGATGTGGTCGTCGACCTGCTGACCCAAAAAGATGATTCGGTCCTTCAGCAGTCGGCTGTAAATATCGTAGACACGCTCTTCGCGTCCGCTTTTCTCAACAACGTAAGGAATCAGGGGCATGGCGAGTTAAAGCTCTCTTGGATTGGTTGCAATGGCTTGGTGGAAAGCGAGAGAAGGGAAACGACACTATTTCTCTTCGTCTTCGCCCTCGGATGATTGTTTGGTCAGGATGTCATCGACCAGACCATATTCCATGGCCTCCTTGGCGCTGAGGAAAAAGTCGCGATCGGTATCGGTCGCAATCTTGTCCACCGATTGCCCAGAGTGGCGGCTTATGATGTCGTTAAGGACATCGCGATAGCGGAACATTTCGGCCGCCTGGATTTCGATATCGCTGACCTGCCCACCGACGCCACCCATCGGTTGATGCAGCATCACACGGCTATTAGGCAGGCAATACCGCTTGCCCTTGCTGCCGCCAACGAGCAACACAGCGGCACCGCTGCAAGCCTCTCCCACGCAGTAGGTCGCCACCGGACAGGACAGGATCTGCATCGTGTCATAGATGGCTAAAGTCGCCGTGACGCTCCCACCGGGGGAGTTCAGGTAGAAATGAATGTCTTTTCGTCGGTTTTCGCTCTGCAGGTACAGCAGCTTCATCACGACATCGTTGGCGTTGGCATAGTGGATCTCACCCTGGAGAAACACAATGCGATTCTCGAGCAACAGGTCGCCGAGAGTCAATTGACGCTGACGTTGATAACTCTGGTACGAATGACTGTTGGAAATCTCGTTCGCCACGAGGTCACGAGCCAATGGGAAATTCATGCGGGATCTTTCGAACGGGTGGAGGGTCACCAGCGATGACGAAGGCATGCCTGCTTTGAGTGGCGGTTTCAGAAACGAGGTGGGGCACCAAGAGTTCGAGACTCCCAAAGGCCATGGTGGCGTTGGGTGACCGACCCATTCTTCCGCTCGCGACGCAAATTTCGTCCATGCGATAGGTCTTCGCTAAGGCTTTAGTGTTCGCGATTCGCAAAGAAATGACAAGGCCGGAACGCGGCGGCCTCGCTCGGGGCCAAACTTAGGGTCGAGGAAACCGTTTTTCATCAGGCCCGGCAGTTGGGACTGGCACTTGAGGCTGGCACTTGAGGCTGGCACTTGAGGCTGGCACTTGAGGCTGGCAGTTGGGACTGGCAGTTGGGACTGGCCGCTGGACACCCCCATTGCGTCCCGCCGGATCGCTTGCCGGGAGGGCTTCGACGTGACGGATGGGGGCCGACCCGGTCGCTTCACGGAACGCGAATTGCGTTTCGGGAACAGAAAAATCGCCACCGACGAGCCCAATCGCCATCGCCCCGGCCAAACATTCTCCAACGGATTCGGCTTATGAAATCGGCAGCCCATCGGGAATTGTCGTGGCTGACCAAAATCAAAGATGCCCGAAACTGGAAGGCTTCGGGCATCTCGAGTCGGCGGGACCCGGGGCACGGGGTCCACATTCCGATTGATGGGATACCCGGTCTTGAGGCAAGGACTTTGACAAAGTCATTGGCCGGGCAGGACAGCTAGCTTACGTCTGTTGGCTCACGAAGACCTTGAGCGAATGGTGGGGCATTTTGATCACTCGACTGCTCTTGGGCATCGGTCCGTCCGCATCTGGGTAGATGTCTTCGGGACTCTCCGCGGCGGTGTCAATGAAGAGGTTCCAACGCATGCCACGACCAAACTCGGGCATTTTGAAATCGCGAATCTGCCCCGTGCTATTGAACATGAGAATGATGTCACGCCCGAGGCCTTGCGGATCATCGTTGCGGCTTGGGGCCGCGATGTAGGCGACCATCGCCAAGTCGTGCTGGCTCCACTCCAAATGCGATCCATCGGGAGCGAACCAGGCCACGTCTGGAATCATCCGACCGTCCACCGGCAAGCCCGTGAGAAACGTCTTTCGACGTACCGTGGGCTGAGCACGTCGGAATTTGGTCAAGCCCTGCACAAAGCGGAGCATGTCCGGGTTCTTGTCGACCAGACGCCAGTCAAACCAGCTCGTCTCGTTGTCTTGACAATAGGCGTTGTTATTTCCTTTCTGCGTCCTCCGGACCTCATCACCGCTGACCATCATCGGAACGCCCTGACTGAGAAGGAGCGTTGAAAGCATGTTTTTGATCTGGCGCGTCCGGATCATGTTGATCGCTTTCTTGCGCGTCGAACCCTCGGCCCCATAGTTGTCGCTGATGTTGTGGTTATCGCCGTCGCAGTTATTTTCGCCGTTGGCGTCGTTGTGCTTCTCCTTGTACGAGACCAAATCGTTCATCGTGAAGCCGTCGTGACTCGTGATGAAATTGATACTGCAGAACGGGGGACGCCCATCATGTTCGTAGAGGTCGCTGCTACCGGCCAAGCGAGTCGCCAACGCACCCAACGTGCCACCGTCACCACGCCAGAACCCGCGAACGTCGTCGCGATAACGACCATTCCATTCGGCCCAACGGTAGTTACCGAACGAGCCCACCTGGTAAGCGCCCGCAGCGTCCCAGGCTTCGGCGATGATCTTGGTGTCCGCCAATAGCGGGTCTTCAGCGATCAGCTCGACCATGGGTGGGTTGGGAACGAGATTTCCGTGGCGGTCACGACTGAGGATGCTTGCCAAGTCAAAGCGGAAACCGTCGATGTGATAGTTGTGAACCCAGTGACGCAAGCAATGAAAGATCATCTCGCGGACCACAGGATGGTTGCCATTGAGAGTGTTGCCGCAACCGCTGTAGTTACTGTAGTGCTTGCCTTCGCTGAGGATGTAATAGACTTGGTTCTCCAGCCCCTTGAAGGAGAGCGTTGGACCTCGCTCGTTGCCTTCACAGGTGTGGTTGAAGACAACATCCAGAATCACCTCAATGCCAGCCTTGTGAAGCGCCTTGACCATTTCCTTGAACTCACGAACTTGAGCACCAGGAGTTTTGTCATGGGCATAACCACGGTGTGGCGAAAAGAAGGCCATCGGATCGTAGCCCCAGTAGTTGGGGCGATCCATCTTGTTGCCGTAGATGTCTTTGATCGGGAACTCATTGACCGGCATCAATTCCACGGCGGTGATGCCGAGTGACTTCAGATAGGGGATCTTCTCGATCACACCCAAATAGGTCCCCGGCGCTTTGACCTTCGCAGTCCGGCTTTTCGTAAAGCCACGGACATGCATCTCATAGATCACTGACTCGCTGATATCGTGTCGAACGTGACGGTCCCCTTCCCAATCAAATTCATCATCGACGACCACACACTTCGGAGGACGAACCAGCCCGTCCTTGCTTTTTTGAAACTCGCCCGCCAACGCTTGAGAGTAGGGATCAATCAGCCGTGCAGCCGAATCAAACCGGTGGCCGCGATCGGGATCCCAAGGACCGCATGCCTGGAAGTGATAGAGCTGGCCAGAGTCGATTCCCGGTACATTCAAACTCCAGACATCGCCCCAGCGATCGGTATCCCGATCGAACTCGATGACCTCAGCCGGTTCGCGATCGGTAACCTTGTTGTACAGGAGTAGACGCATCGCGGTCGCCGAGCGGCTGAAGACCGAAAATTGCACTCCCGAGTCCTGCAGAGTCGCGCCAAAAGGCGGCTGGTAAGCAAACTGCAAAGTGGTGCACGGCTGGCGCATTAGCATGTTGTAGGCTTCTCCTCTTGTTTGGCCAATCGACGTCGCAAGCAGCTAATCGTCACCGAGGTGACGGTTCATTGCGGTGTCATCGCAGCGCGAAGACCAAGATTGCCGAGCGGCACTAACGTTGGCGATCGCTGCTGAAAGAACACTACCACGAGCCTTGCTGGAAGCCCGACGTTCGCCATCGGCTGCAAGCAAAATCGATGCATACGACGACTCAGACGACGGTTGGCGATTCCGTAGCGGAGAAACCTCCCGATAGGGTGAGCGAAACATTGCGGGATGGAGAAGGAGCACGACCGAAGGCCCTCTCCCCTAGTCCCGACGAGCATACTCAATCGTCAATTGTCGCTGAACGGGAGGTTTCATCGGCTCAACAATCGCCTCTCGGCCACGTCTTTTTCCCTACGGGGAGATCGTCACCCCTAACGGCCCCTAGGTGAAAGATCGCGGCCTTCTCTTGGCTGGCAGCCACTTTGAAGAAAGTTCTATTTCTCTTGTGCCCACCAATCTGCCTCACCACCGATTCCACGGATTCTCTGCGTGGATGGCCATGCGGGGAGCGAAACGATGCCCTCCTTCCAAGCGATAGCGCCGGAATCCCCCTCTCGTCAAATCAAGAAGGCATGCTAGGAAAACAAGCGTCGACGTAGCTGGGCCAGGGTCGCTTGCTTGCGGGGATCGAACTTGAGTTGCTTCGCCGCTTTGCTCACCGCCTCGTCGAATTGCGCCGCACCGACGAACAGGGTCGCAGGGTGCGCAAGCTCCGCTTCCTCCGCAATCATTTCCAACAGCACGCGCCCACGGTTGTTCAAACGATGGGCCTTGCAAAGCTCATGCAGCATACCATTGGGCGTATTGACGATCGCCGGCGGTCGGTTGCCGATGGAGTGAATCAGACAGGCGATTCCTGTTGCCGCGAACGGAATCAAGATGTACCACCATCCCGATGTTCCACTCGAAGCAACCTCTTCTCGATACTGAAGACTGACTTCCGCCATGCGGGTTTCAGCGATCAGGCAAGTGAAGGCAAGGCCGATCATCAGCTCACCCCCAAAGCTTGCGAGTCGCTCGAACCGGCGGCATCCTGGCGACGCTCGATCGCCAGAATTGCAGTATCTCGAACGGGACACTCGGGCAAATCGATCATTTCCAGAAGCAGACTCAGCGTTTCATCGCTGTGTGCCTCAGCCATCGCCTCCGCGGCGCGCATGCGGGCTTCCTGATGGTCTTCCCGAGTGATGTGGGCAAACGAATCGTAGAGCAGGTCCACCACTCCCAAGGCATCCGCCATCGCGATCGCATCCAGACGCTTCGTCAGCACCGGATGGCGCAGCGCGTCGCGAACGCGATCAATCGCATCAGGATCAATCTCCAGAACAACTTGTCCCAAGCGGCGACGACTGCGAGCCCGGAGCGATTGAAAATGTGGCAACATCTCGGCGGCATGTAGCACGGAAAGGACACGGCGAAGGCTGCGATGGAAGCGCGGCGTCGGGATGACTCAACAAGCGGATCAATCGTCTTAGCAAACGAGCAGTTTCGTCGCGGTGGATCGTGACCGTATCGTCCTCGGCAAGATGAAGGGCCGCCCGCATCCAGGCGTGAGCATTCGGAATCTCACATCGCGTGAAAGCGATCGTTGCTGCATTCAGGCAATCACGTGTTCCGTACTCAGCCGTCGCTGCGATCAAGTGCAGCGTCTCGATGTAGTCGGGGTTGCATGCGACATGGACGTGGACCAGCGAAGCACGGCAATCAACTGGCAATTTTCCTAGAATTGCTTCTCCCCCTTGGCAACTCCTTGGCATCCCCATCACTCGCAGGTTCTTCAATACAACCTGAGTGGGTTCCGACGCGACGGCCCGCAGAAGAACGGCGAGGAACGCATCGTCCGATCGACGTCTCATGATTTGCAAGACTCGATCCGGAACGCTTCGCCGCCGAGCAAATCCAGCGAGTAATTCCAAGATGTTCGGATGAGTCGACTCAGAAAGTTGCCGGCAAATCAAGTCGGCCTCGGATCCGCCGTCAGCTAGGAAGTGACGAAGCTCGCCATCGCTCCAGGTTGAACCGACAAGAAATGCCTCGACGAGTTGATCGTTGCGATGCATGGAGTAGCGGCGCAACGCATCGGCCAATCGAGACATGACAGGACCGCGGACCGTGCTTTGATCACGATCGCTTCGCGCTTCCACACCCAACGGCTCCACGATTCTCAGCACCGCCTGACTCGCTCGTTGGCGGAACCCACGGGTCGACGCCGACTCGGCCAGCAGAATCAGATTTGGCAAGACCGCCGTCATGCCGAGCGCCTCGGCAGCCGCGATCGCGACAGCGGCCTCGTTGAATCCTTTACCGAGAGCCTCCTCGATCGCAGGCTTCAGCCAGCTCTTTCGCCCCAGCAGGATGGTGACATCTTGATCCTCCAGCTTGGACCAATTGGCCAGCAGCAACTCGGGAGCTCGCGGCTCGCTGCGACTGACGAGGGCGGTCAACGCCTGTTGACGACGAGCTGCGTCCGGAGCGTCCAACCCGGCGATTAGCACATCGATGGCCGCCTCATTGCGTGACTTGGCCAAGGTTTCAAAAGTAAGGTCCAAGCCTTGCATGATCGATTGCAGCAGCGGTTCGAGGCGCGGAGCGAAACGGCTGGTGGCTCGGCACCTCCGAGATAGCGAAACCTCCGCTAAAAACGTAGCTTTGGAAGGGATGTCGGCGGCAACGATCACCCTTTTATCAACCCCTGCCGCCGACCCCAATCGGCAAATCCGCTAGAGTCTCCCCAGAAGGCCGAGTCTTGCCCCGAACCAGCGGGGGACGAGAACTGGAACGGGTAATCCGCCAGCCGCCCCGAGCCTTCTGGTCCGGATCGTTCTATAATGGGCTTCGTGTTCGATTCACCAGCAAGACGGGTCTGCTCAGATGCAAAGCGCTAACCAAATCTTGGACGATTCTTTCCTTGAGGTCCGTGCCAAATTATTGGAGGTCGCGGCAACGCTTGATCGGGTGGATCGCTCTGCCGATGATCATTCGCCCCTCTCTCCAGAAGCCTTACCTCGACGTGCCAAGCTGGACGAGGCGATTCGCATCCTGCTGAGCGAAGGTCCCGATCGGGCCGAGCGTCTGCAGCGGCTCTTCTCACGCGAGTACGAAGCGGATTGGCGAGCTCAGATGCAAGTCTGATTCGAGGACCGTTCGCAATCACTGGTTTTCATTCTTTTTAGTTGACTGACGAAGCGAATCATGGATTACATCGACCCACACATCCATATGGTCTCTCGGACGACCGACGACTACGCGACGCTTGCCCGGATGGGCTGTGTCGCGATGAGCGAACCGGCGTTTTGGGCCGGATTTGATCGCGGCAGCGTGGATGGTTTCCGAGATTACTTTCGACAGCTGACCGAGGTCGAACCGAAACGGGCAGCTCAGTACGGAATCCAGCATTTCACGTGGCTGTGCATCAACGCCAAGGAAGCCGAGAACGTTTCGCTTTCACGTGAAGTGATCGCGATGATTCCGGAGTTCCTCGATCGACCCAACGTGCTGGGGATCGGCGAGATCGGTCTCAACAAGAACACCAAGAACGAAGCCACCGTTTTTCTCGAGCATCTTGAGTTGGCCGTCAAGCATGATCAGCAAATTCTTGATTCACACGCCACACCTGGAAGACAAGTACCAGGGAACTCGCATGATTCTGGACATGCTGTGCGATGACTCCGACATCGATCCGTCGCGTGTCCTGGTCGATCACGTCGAAGAGCACACCATCGCGGAGGTCCTGGACCGTGGCTTCTGGGCGGGAATGACGCTCTATCCGGTCACGAAGTGCACGCCCCAGCGAGCCGCCGACATGATCGAGCGATTTGGCGGCGAGCGATTGCTCGTCAATTCGGCCGGCGATTGGGGGCCCAGCAAGCCGACCGCCGTTCCCGACTTGATCTTCGAACTTCGCCGTCGCGGACATAGCGAGTCGCTGATTCGTCGCGTCGTCTATGACAATCCGATCGAGTTCTTTTCTCAAAGCCAGCATTTCCACTTCGTTCCTCGCGACGCAGGCTTGGAGCCGGCAAATTGAGCTCGCTCGCTCGAAAAAAGTGCTACCACGCGGGTTGATGGTTGCGATCCACCCACCACACCTTCCGGGGGTGATCATCCAGGAAGCCAACATCAAGGTGATCGCAGCGCGAGGACTTGGTGTGGTAAGTCGAGGCTATGAATTTGTTCCTGTCGGTTTCCGCTCCGTCGAATCGTCTGTCGCTGGTGTAACTTGGCGGAATCAAGCATGACCATCCTCGGTGTCTCAAGTGAACACGCACGCCTTCGCCAAAGGAGTGTCGTCCTCACCCCAATCGCCCCCTTTCCATCGGACTTGCCATGAGATGCCTTGGTTCCTTGCGTCACCTCACTGGATCATTCGCTCTACTTGCGATCGGTACACAAGCTGCTTTGGGGCAAAGCGTGTTACCTAGCGGGGCTCGGGTCGAAGCGGTGGGACGCGTCGCATTCACCGAAGGTCCCGTTTGGCACCCCGACGGCAGCGTCTACTTCAGCGATATCGAGAACAATCGAATCATGCGTGCTGATCCACAAGGATCGCTCAGTGTCTTCCGCACGCCATCGGGAAAAGCCAATGGGCTGTTGTTCGATCACCAAGGACGCCTGATCGCCTGCGAGGGAGGCGAATCGCCGAATCACTCGTACGGAACTGGATGGAACGATCAAGGTACTGGCGGACAAGTTCGAAGGAAAACGTTTCAACTCGCCCAACGACATCACGATGGACTCCGAGGGCAACCTTTATTTCACCGATCCTCGCTACGGCAATCGCGAGGGGGTTGAAATGTACGATGCCAACGGCAAGTTCATCGAAGGGGTCTATCGCATTTCTGTCGACGGCAACGTGAGCCGCGTCCTGGGCCAAGAGATCGACGCGGCCCAACGGAATTGCCATCTCGCCGGACAATCGATTCCTCTTCGTCGCGGAGAACGCCAACGACGACGAGGCCAACTCACGCAAGCTTTGGAGGTTCGATCTGGCTGAGGATGGTTCGGTCAAGTCGGGAACTGGCAAGATCCTTTTTGATTGGGGCACCGATCGTGGTCCCGACGGTATGGCGATCGACCAGGCCGGACGTCTTTACGTGACCGCCGGACTCAACTACGCCGCTCCGCCGCATGAAACTGCCGGGAAGTACAAGGCGGGGGTGTACGTGATTTCGCCGGAGGGAGGACTCCTTGATACCATTGCGGTCCCTACCGATATGGTGACGAATTGTGCTTTTGGCGGATCGGATCGCAAGACGCTCTACATTACCGCGGGGCATACACTTTGGAGTGTGCCGGTGAACGATCCGGGATTCACCCCATGGCCGAAGGACTGAATCGAGATTCCGCCCAGACTCACCATTGGAACAAGAGTTGTCATGAAGCTTCGAATCATCTTGGCGTGCATTGCGTTGGTCTTGCAGTGCGAACGAGCGTCCGCTCAGTACTCGTCTCAGCAGCTCGAACGCTGGCTGCAAAGATTCCCTCAAGCGGATACCGATCACGATGGCAGGTTGACAAACAAGGAGGCCAATGACTTTCGAAAACAGATGCAAGGGGGCAGCCGAGGTGACGGTAACGACGCCGGTGGAGTCCCCCGAGAATTTCCAGTCGATCCAGGCTGGGAGGCTGATCGATTCCCACCGCATGCGGTCGCCTACAAGTCACCTGAAGAGATCGCTGAGATTTTTGCAAAGACCAAGGAGGGGAAGCAGGCACCGGTGGTCTCTTATCCGGTTCCCTCGGATCGCTCGCTGCGCATCGTCGGCACCGGGCACAGCTTCATGGCCCCCGGTTACCAGGCCTTTCCGTTGATCGCTCGTGCGGCAGGACTTCAGCAACCCGACCTGCTGACACACGTCGGTGGCGGCATCACAGGAAGTGCACGATACAAATGGGAGCAGGAAAACGGGATCTTTCAATTCGATGGCCGACCGGTCCCAAAGTTGCTCTCCTCAATCGCCAACGCACGGTGGGATGCGATGGTTTGGGGTCCCTACTACAACGATCGACCCGAATACTACCTTTGCTGGATGGACTTCTGCTTGAAGTACAACCCGCAGATGAACTTCTACCTATCCGATGCGTGGCCTCAACTGGAACAGCTGCCAAGCGTCCCCTCGGACGAATCCGAACTGACCGCCGGAAAAGTTCATCGAACTCGGCCGTCAGCGTCATGAGGTGACCGCTGGGCTGATCGAGGACCTGAACAAAAAGCATCCTAGCAAGGTCTACGTGCTGCCAACCTGCGAAGCGATGGTGCTCGCGGTCCAACATTACCATCGCGGAGAACTTCCTGGTGTGGAAGGAATCCACTCGGCCATAGGAAAGCGGGAAAGATCACTTTGGCGTGACCGCCTCGGGCATCTCGGCCCAGGATTCGGGAATCTGGAGGGCTACGTTTTTTACGCCACGATCTACGGACGCTCGCCGGAGTTGATCGACGAGCAGGTCCCTTTTGAATCGAGCGATTATCCTAGTCCCTGAATTGGACAGAGTGTTTCGCAAGATCGCTTGGCAAGCAGTATTGAACAACCCACTCTCGGGCATTGAAGACGAGAACCATGATGGCATCAGCGACAACGCGACGCCATAGCTCGATGTCACCGAACCGTCTTCGGTAGCCACCTCGCGCCCGCCCTTTCAAACGGTCTCGGAGAGACCGCCCTACAGTAAAGTGGCGTTGTCCAGCTAATGCGTGGCTTCCGCCATGGCATCCTCGGACGACGTTTCAAAAGACGTCGGATCTGCTCCTCCTCGGAATGCGTCCAGACGTGGTACCAGGACCGTTTCCAATGCGAAGGTCAATCGGTGGTCCGGTTGCACTTCGCGCCTCAAGTAGTCAGCCAGTAGTTCGCAAACGTCTCTGGGAGCAATTACTTCGATTCGCACTTGCGGCTGCGGTTCGCCCGAGTCAAACACGGCGTTGTGACGTCCGACACCGGTGCAGGGAATGGCTGTGAATCCGCTTGCGCCAAGTCGCAGGAAGTGGCGTTGCAGCATCCGCTCGATCTTGGGGTCGGCCACGACCGTCAACCGCTGAACGCTGCACATCCCCCGCCGGCGTGCAGCGTGGGCATGATTGGCGAATGGCTGATGAGAGTCGAGACCAACGACGCGGAAGGAAAGTCCCTGCTGCTCAAAGTCACTTTCCATTTCGTGAAGCTTGTCCATCACACTGTGGTCCACCAGGTCGGTTTCGGACAAGTCCAATTCGACATTCTTTCGCTCCAGCAAACCCGCACGCTCAATTTGACGTCGGATCGGAATCCAATTGCTGAACACTGCCGACTTGTAGGCAATCATCTTGACGGTGGTTCCATCATCGTCCGTGATTTGCACATCAGGCTTGAACAGTGATCTCAGCGGCACACCGTTGGACAAGTGAATGAGAACCTTGGTGGCAATACCAATCGCGATACCGATCAACAGGTCCGTCGAAAGCACGGCAACAAGTGTCACGGCAAAGATCACCAATTGCTCACGGCCAATCCGTAGCACGTTCATGAACTCGCTTGGATGCGCCAGGCGAAAACCGGTGTAGATCAGCATGGCCGCCAGTGCCGCCATCGGGATACGGTGCAGCACCATTGGAATCATGGCAACGCAGACCAGCAGAAACATTCCATGCCAAAAATCCGCGAATCTCGTTCTAGCTCCATTGTCGATGTTTGCTTTACTACGAACGATCTCGGAGATCATCGGCAAACCACCGACCATGGCACAGCATAGGTTCCCCACCCCCACAGCGACGATGTCACGATCCATGTTGGTCTTTCGCTTCCAAGGATCAATCAAGTCGACAGCCTTGGCGCTGAGCAGGGACTCGAGGCTCCCGATTGCAAAGAACATGAAGACCCAAACCCAGGCTTTGGGCTGAGAAAGTGCGGTGAAGTCAGGTGTGGTGATCTGATCAAACATGCCGAAGACACGATCTGGCATCTCTACCAAATACTGCTCGCCAAGCTGGTACTGATGATTCTGTAGTTTGTACGAATGCTCGTGCATCAAGTCGAAGAACATGCCCATCGGAATCGCGACCAATAGCACGATCATCGGGCGCGGGAAGAATCTTGGCCCACGAGAAGCGGCTTCGAACCATCGGCCAGAGAAACATGATCAAGATGCTGGTCACGCCGATCGCCGCAATCGCTGGATTGGCCTCCGCGATGAAGCTGGGAATCTCACGAAGCATTTCCAGTGGTTCCCCCTTGGCACTCACACCCAGCGCAACGGGAATCTGTTTGGAAATGATGATCACACCGATGGCCGCCAGCATTCCGTGGACGGCGGAAATCGGAAAGAACTCCCCCAGAATGCCAGCCCGAAAGATCCCGAAGAAGACCTGCAAGACTGCCGCGACGACGCCAACCGCCAGAGCGGCACGGTAGGCCGAAGCATCAATTTCAGTCCATCCGCCGTTCATGCCGTCACCGCCAAAGGCTTCGATGCAGCCGAATGGCAATCACGATCAGACCGGCAGCCGGTCCCTTGATCGTCAGCTCGGAGTTACTGATCATCGTCGCCACGACCGACCCGATGATCGCGGTGAAGATGCCGGCGATCGGAGGATAGCCGCTGGCAATCGAGATTCCCAAGCAAAGTGGCAAGGCAATCAAGAAGACCAGTAATCCCGACACGAAATCGAATCTGAAGTACTTGGTGAATCCCTCAAGGTTCCCCTGCGGAACTTCATTCTCAGCCGGTGTGGAAGTGTTCATGTTCTCTGAGTGAGATTGGTTGAAAGGTGTGTGAACGAAACCGCTAATTCGCTGGTACGATCTCGATTGAGTCCGCTATTTCTACTGATGGCATGACATGTTTGGATTCGACTTCTAACTGGTCGTCGGTAATGGCGTTGCGTTGCCGCTGACGTGAGAGTTCCATCGCCGCGTGATATCGCGAGGCAATCCCCGGCTGCGGATACAAGCCACCACCCAAGATCAAGACGCTCAAGATCAGAACTGCAACTTTCTCGGAGGCCCGTGCCCGCATGGGAATGATCGGGCTGTTTCGACGTCCCGTGAAAACGCTGAAGTACGCCATCAGGACGGCAATGCCGCACAGTGCCGAAGCGATCACCACCATCGTACCGACCAGCGGATAAACATCGACGGCGCCCTCAATGAGCAATTCCATGCCAACGAACCCAACGGTGGCGGGAAAGCCGATCGAGGCCAGTCCCGTCAGCAGAAAAAATCCTGCGAGCATCGGCATCTGTCCATACAGTCCATGAAAGTCAGCCAAGGACACTCGCGAAATTCTGGCTTCGATGCAGCGAAGCGTGATCCCGAAGCCCGTGAGTGACATGCCCACACTCAACCAGAGGCAAAGTGCCCCGGTCAATCCGATCGGAGTCACCAATTCAAGTCCGACCAGCACCAACGAAGACTGGCTCAAAAGCAAGTAGCAGAACATCCTGCGAGCCTCCCGTTGAACCAACGCCATTCCTCCGGCATAGACGGCTGTCACCAGAGAAAGGACGGCGATGCTCTGCATTGCCCAGGAAGGCGCGATCGGTAAGACCAGACGCATGACGGCGTAAGCACCGACCAGCGGTGTCGTGAACAAGTATGGCGGTACCAAACGTTCCCTTTTCGAAGAGGTCGGCCATCCAAAGATGAAACGGAACGATCCCGCTGCGAAGCAACGCAGCACCCGTCAAGAGCGCACCCGGGAATCAAAACGGCTGTTGAATTCAGATCCGTCATCGTCAGCCATGCGTAACCGGCCAGCAGGAGCCCGACGAACACGGACATGTGCACCGTATAAATCCGTGTGCAGCGGCCTCGTTTTCTCAGTTCCAGATAGGGAAAAATGACGGCGACGGCCAGCAACACAACCAACGTCCAAGAAGCCCGACAACTAAACGTTGCCAGCATGATCGCCTCCGAAGCGAGCGTCAATTCAAGTGAAAATCGTGGAGCCTTGGTGCGCAGGGTGGACATCACCGTGACCAAAAAGATCAAGGCGGCCAACGGCAACAAAAAGGCGCTGAATTCGTCGACCACAAAGATCTCTTGATCAAAGAATGCTCGAAAGAATGGCCAATGTTCGTGTGCCTCAAACTCACCGAGCATGAGAAAGTCCAAACAGCTCTCCGCATGCCAGTGCCAGGGTCAGCGCGCAGATGATCACCGCGTAGCGAAGCGATTTGTCGCTATCCTTTGTCAGCTGAACCCAAATCACGCCCACCAAGGGCAGCAGGACGCAGGTTTCCATCCAGGGAAATCTTAGTTCTGGCATCACGCAGCCCTCCCAGGTGCTTCCGGATGCAACTCGACCTGGTCCGATTCACGCGACGGCTCGTTGGACATCCGGTCGGTCGCAGTGTGCTCGAGGCGGTCAAACCAGCGAAAGAGTGACAGAAATGGTGTTGCGATCCACTGGTCCAAGGCAACATCCGTGAACGCGCGATCGAACCCAAATCGATAGCACCATTCTTGGACTCCGGCGGGAAGGTACCGTTCACCCAGCCACTGATCCTGAGGCAGTGGTGCACCCATCTTGTTTTCCATTTCGCTGTAGTCTCGCAGCAAGGTGGGGCCCGCAACAATTGCATGGTTCGGAGACAGGCGTGCCCAATGATGTGGATCAACGCCAAATAACGCAGGCCCAATCGCGATTTCCACCACGATGATGCCGACCTGCGTCAGCGATGCGTAGGCCAGTGAAACCTTGATGTCGCTTTGCACACGTGACATGATCGAACCGCCCGCAGCCGATACGACCCCCAGCGTGAGCACGATGACCTGCAGCGTTCGAGAAGCATCCAAGAGCGGACTGACACGCAATAAGAGGTACGCTCCTAAGTGAACCGACAGCGCACCATAAAAAATCGCACTTGATGGCGTCGGGCCCTTCCATGGCTCGTGGCAACCAGCCCGAGAATGGAAACAAAGCCGACTTTCCCGCCGCCGCTATCAGCAGCAGCGAACCGACGAAGAATGCCTGGCTCGACGTGACTGCCGCAATACCCTCGGGCCAGATTTCCGACGTCATCAGACCGCCGAAATCCCCTTCGCCCGTTAGGTGATGCATCGTGATCGCCGCGATCAAGAACGCGGCATCCGAAAGGCGATAGATCGACCAAACACGAAGGCCATTGCGAACGGGGTTCTCACGTTCATGGAAGTAGGCCACCAGCAATGCTGAGGAAAGGCCAACCATTTCCCAGCCTACAAACAACGTCTCGATGGTACCGGCAAGTGATGAAAGCACCATCCCGCAGAAGAAGACGGCGTAGTACAAGAAGAAGCGTCCATAACCCTCGTCGCGGTGAAGGTAGCGCCGCGTGAAGGCTCCCACGACACCACACAGGACGCACGACAGGATCAGGAACGGAATGCTCAATCGGTCAAAGACGAACTTCAAGTGAAAGTGGAAATCCTGCTCGGGAATCTTCACCCAATCGCCGAGCTCGATCGGCACGTAATGGGAGCCGATCGCCAACATCAGCACGAGAATCCCCACAGCAGGGATGAGTGTTGTCAGCACACCCAACTGCGTCCATCGCGAAATCGCCGATTCACTCAGCGGGCGTCCGAACAGGGCGGAAAAACCGAGGATCCCCAGCAAGACAACTGGGCTGATCACCACAGTCGTCCCCAGTACATTGAAAACGGTGTCCACGAAACTCATGACTTCCCTCCACCACTTTCAACGTGTTCCGATCCCGCAGGGGCCGTGATGCTGCCTGCTGATTCGGAAATGGATGCGAAGGCAAGATGATCGCGTTGACCGCGATACCACTCCATCGAAGATGCGACCACAGGCAATTCATTGGTTTGGGGTGTATAGGATTCGAACTCACCGTTGACGTAGCAGTGGATCTCGGAGGTCTCCGCGTCAACCACCGCCAACTGGACCCAGTTCCCCTCCACAAGTCTGGCAATCCCCGGGTTCGACGTGATGATCGAGAGCATCTTTTCTGGCGTCGTTTCGATGACGAAGAGGATTCGCATCGGCTCATGAATCTCGACCATTTGCTGCGACAATCCTGGCCTCAGATCACTCGCAGCCCCGGTCATCACGCCGATCATCGATGCGATGTTGTGAGGCAACTTGGAACCGCAGCCGTAGCCTTCGATGTCAACCGTCGAAAAGTAGTACTCGAGGCTGATGCCGGCACAAACCGGAATCGCAGCTTGCAAGATGCGAGTCAGGATCGTCACGTTCTCGTCATCGATACTTGGATCGTAGGAGGTCACAAAGGCTCGGCGGTCCAAGAACAATCCACGTGTCCAATCACGTCGTCCCACCATCACCATCGCGTTGGTCGCGTGGTTGAACTCGGGACGAGCCTGGGACAAGTCCTCGGCGCGCTGTTCGACATGTTCCAGAGCGGCTTGCGGCGTCAAAGTCAGCGGCGCCGACTCAAAACGCCTGGCCCGCTCGTGCGCGTTTCGGGCTCGCGTCTCGTTGATGCTCTGTTCGATTCTTCGAAACAGGGCCCGGTGAGAACGAGGCAGCAGGTCCAAGTCGTAATATTCAACAAAGTCGCTGCAGGTGTTGTGATAGCCGCCGACGAAACGCACGTCTTCCGGGAGCTCCACACCCATCTCGGCGACCAGCCTACGGACGCGCGGATCGTTGGCCATCATGGCGAAGGCGCGGGCATTGGGTCCACCGCGACCACCGCTGCAAGCACCACAGTTGTAAGCAGACTCATGCGGATTGTTGAGACTGCTCGAACCGTGCCCGAAGAAGAGCACGATTGGTGGAAAGTCTTTCACCAGGCCAATGTCCTGCAAGATCCGAATCACAATCTTGGCCATCTCGTCCAAACTGTAACCCAACGACTCCGGCTCCGGTCCGGGTTCGACTTGCTCCCGCTCGATATGCAGCTCGGTCGCAGGTGGACGTACGAACGTCCCCATCGATTCGCGAATCTGCGAGGTCAAGCGAGGTGCCAGAATGCGGGCCACCAGCGGGAACGTAGCAAGCGCACCGAAGACTCCCGTGATCCATCCACCGAGCATGGTCCGTGATCCCGAATGGACCGAATGGGTGAACATCCCGATGCGACGTCGTCGTTCCGCCCTTCGTTCGCTGGCGTCCACGGTGGAAAACAACGGCTCCTCGCGAACGTAATGTTTGGGTGTGATGATGTTCGGACAGAGCGGTCGAAAGTCCGCGTGATCGGCCCCTTGGTAATACATTGCCACCGCAAAGAAACCGGCTGCAGAAGCTGTTTCACACTCGGGATCGACTTCTTCCAAATGCCGGCGAAACGATTCTTCACGGTCGTCGATGCAAAAGATCGCCATGTAGGCGGGCTTCGTGCGAACTTGCTCAGCCAAGCGGCGGCGACGCTCACAATGGATCGCAACCGCATCCAGGGCTGATGCCGCGTAATGACGCTCATAGGCGACGTGAAGAACGGCTCGACGTTCCATTGAAGAAAACGATTCGATCTCCTTGACCAGACAAGTCCATTGTGGGTCGGCCATGTTGACCAATTGCTCGGGCGTCCAACCGCAAGCCTGAGCCAATTGAAAAATCGTGAAGGTACGTTGGTTCGTCGATGGAGAGTGCGGTTGCGGTAATGATTGTTCCGCTAGCGTACGAATGCGTTGGCACTCGCTGCTACCAAAGTGGCGCCGCCCGACATCGGCGATCGCACCACGCTCCAGCATCAAGCGAATTGCCAGGTACTCGTCGATCGACCCTTCCGGAACTGGAAAGGCGAGAAATGGGGTGCTCGATTCCATCTGCCAGATCATGCCGGCCCAACCCCGCAAAGCGATCAACGTGGCAGAAATGGTCTCGTCTATCTCCTCCTCTCGTACGCCCATCAAGGAAAGTGAACGGGAGATGGAGGCGAGCGGATCGAAATTGCCGTCCAATACCGAACGCAATTCGCTCAGGACGCCTCGCATCCAGGTGGGGACAAGCGCCATCGGTCGGACGTACAAACTTGCGAAGGCTCGGGCAAAGCCCTGATCACGGTTGGGCAGCTTCCAGTCAGCAAAGCCCTGATCGAGAAACACACCGCAGAATCGAATCAGGACCTCATCCACCGTTCTGTCAACATCCTCGCCCGTTATCTCAACCAAGAGATCGCGGAGTCTTGTCGGCGCCGTTTCTTGCCTGGCCGACAACTTGGCAGCATTCACGCCGTCATGACACACGCGCCACAACAAACGCAAGACAAACGCCTCCCATTGGCCATCGCTCCAGTGCTCGACTTGAGGGTCGGGCGACTCGTCGATCATCTCATTGACGACGAGAAGGAACCTGGACTCTGGCTGCGCGACAGGATCGGATTGCGTCGAACCCCGCCGATACCGCATCACCCAACTGCGTGTCTGCTGGATCGTTTGCTCACGACGCTGCTGTGAGAATTCAGTACGGAAACGTCTCAGTAGATCCGTCTCAGCCGTCAGCCATTCCAGTTCGGCATCCGATGCGTGTTCCAAGGTCATTTGCAGCATCGCAAGGCGGAGCGTGTACCGCGTTCCAAACGAAGCGATGAGGCTGTCCGCCCCCTCGCCGAGGTCGTCCATCAGTGCCTGCCGCAAATCATCAACCGTGATTCTGCCCTTCTGCAGCTCTCGACGGTAGCGATCCTCCGAAAGATAGGGCTCACAGTTATAGCGCCGGCCCCCTCGGATCA
Source organism: Pirellulaceae bacterium (assembly GCA_963767665.1). Classification (GTDB taxonomy): domain Bacteria; phylum Planctomycetota; class Planctomycetia; order Pirellulales; family Pirellulaceae; genus Rubripirellula. The sequence goes on along the minus strand of CAVYFC010000004.1, from coordinate 574,133 downwards.
CCGCCTCCGAAAAGGGCAACTCTTCAAATTGATGAAGCGTGTTGTGATGGACGAAGATCGAAATGGGGCCCTGCGTTGGCAGATAGTGCAAGGCATGCGAAATCGCGGTCCGCACCTCGTAGGCGGAGCCCGACTGGGACACGTCCGATGGACGGGCCCTTTCGTCCTCAGAGATAGCGACGCCCGAAGAGGCCTCTTGCATGAACCGAATCCTGATCCGAAAGTGAAGACACCAATGCGATAGAGATCGACGGCTTCTCTGTTAGCAAGCCTCGTACCAAGTTTGAGCAAAGTTGCCAGACGGCTCCTTATTCTGCATTCAAGTCCCGAATCAACTTCGAAAGCAACACGCCGTGCAATAAAGAAATCGCGGCGATTCAGGCAACCGCTGGCAAGACTTGCTGGTTGGATGCAATTGCTTGCACCACCCATGCATCGATTTGCAGAGAGAATGGGGAATCTCCGAGAGTGAGCCCCGGTGATTGCCATCAATGCGGCTTGTTGCAGCATGTTGCAGCAGACATGCAAGCTTCTGCAGGGACCGGACGTCTCCCGCAGGGAAGCCCAACCCTCGCGAAGGATTGGACTACGCTGTGGCGTCTGCGTTCAACCCTTGGCCGCGACGAGCCAGTCCGGTGCGAATCGCAACGGCGGCGACGGCGTGGGCAACGGCACTGCTGACTCGGCGATCAAATAGGCTGGGAACGATGTATTCGGCGTGCAGATCGGCGTCACCAATGATCCCGGCGATCGCCATGGCGGCAGCGACCTTCATCTCTTCGTTGACTCCTCGAGCCCGAACATCCAACAAGCCACGGAATAAGCCTGGGAAGCAGAGCACATTGTTGATCTGGTTCGGATAATCGCTCCGTCCCGTTGCCATCACCCGCACGTGATTGCCAGCTTGTTCGGGAGTGATTTCCGGGTCTGGATTGGCCAAAGCAAAGACAACGGGATCGGGTGCCATGCGTTTGACATCGCTCAGGGTCAAGGCATCGCGCGAGGAAACGCCAATGAACACGTCGGCGCCGGGCAGCACTTCCGAGAGGCTGCCAATGACTCGCTCCGGATTGGTGTGATTGGCGATCGCCCGCTTGAGAGGATTCAGATTGGTACGATCACGATGAATCGCACCACCACGATCACAGACGATCAAATCGTTGACGCCGATCGCCGGCAATAGACGTGCGATCGCAGCCCCGGCAGCCCCGGCGCCGTTGATCACAATCCTCACGTCATCGGCCGACTTGCCGACCACTTTCAACGCATTGATCAGCGCGGCAAGCACCACAATCGCGGTACCATGTTGGTCATCATGAAAGACGGGAATGTCCAATTCCTCCGCGAGCCGCTGTTCGATCTCGACGCAGCGTGGGGCGGAGATATCTTCCAAGTTGATACCGCCAAAGTTCGGCGCAATCGCCTTAACGATGGCCACGATCTCGGCTGGATCTTGTGTATCGAGACAGATTGGAAACGCGTCGACCCCCGCAAATTCTTTGAACAACACCGCCTTGCCCTCCATCACGGGAAGAGCAGCTCGGGCGCCAAGGTTTCCCATTCCCAGCACTGCCGATCCGTCACTAACGACGGCCACCGTATTCCGCCGAATGGTCAGGGCAAACGCGGCCTCGGGATCATCGAAGATCGCTTTGCAGACGCGAGCCACACCAGGCGTGTAGGCCATCGAAAGATCGTCACGCGTCTTGATTGGGACTTTCGAGTTGACCTGCAGCTTGCCGCCCAAATGCATCAGGAACACACGGTCCGAAGCGTTGATCACGTCGACTTCATGAATTGCACGTAGGGCCGCCACGATCCGTTCACCGTGCTCGACGTTGTTAGCGTTGATCGTGATATCACGAGTGATCCAATTGTCCCGCGTATCGACCACGTCGACCGCACCGATATGCCCATCAGCATCACCGATTGCCGAGGTGAGCCTTCCCAAGGAACCAGGGATATCGGCGTAGCGAAGGCGAACCGTGATGGTGTAACCGGGGCTTTTCTGACTCATGATCTGGATGCCTGACAAAGGAGGCTAGCGAATGACTGCGGGGTCCTCCCCACAAGATTGCCGATTTCGCCTGCGCCGTCTACAACACCCGAGCGACCTGGCCCCATGAAGTCCGCGAGACTCATTCATGCAGCGATAGAGTTGTCAGGGACTTTGCCAGTGGCGGTCGGAGCGGTTCATGACCGTCAAAACGCATCCATTCCTTTGCTGAACCAAATGATGGACGCGACATCTCGAACGCCTTACCAAATGGACTCAGCAGAAACGCTGGCAGGACGATCAGGTCCCCGATGAGCGCGGCCCCCAGCAACGCCACCATCATCCAAGCGAACCGCGCCGTTGGCACAAAGTCACTCAGCGCAAAGATGGCAAGTCCCGAACCGCAGATCAAGGTTGTCTGAATCATCGCCCTGCCACACTCTGCATAGGCACTGCGAACGGCGGCATCGCGGCTTGCACCACGATCCAATTGGCGACGAAAAACCGAGAGGAAATGCAAGGTATCATCCACCGCAATCCCCATCGCGACACTGGCTGTCATGATCGAGCCAATATCAACGGAAGCCCCAATCCATCCAAGCAACCCAAACAACGTCACGGTCGGAAACACATTCGGGATCATCGAAATCAGCCCCGCCAGGATCCCTGCCTCTGCGATCGTCATCACCAAGGCGATCAACAGAAAAGCGGTCAGGAAACTCGCGAAGAGATCATGCAGCAGTTGCGATTGAATCCCATGGACAAGTGGCATCAAACCCGAAACCTCTAAACTCGCTCCCGAGTCTTCCTGATGAAAGCCCGGCTCTTCGGCAAGAGACTTCTTCAGCTCTTCAAGCACTTCACCGTATTGGATTGCCTCCACGGCACTGAGGTGGGCTGTCAATCGCCAGTGCTCTCCGGTTTCATCTTGTGCGAAGTAGTCGACGCTCTCCAGCCAGGGCTTGATCTGATCGAGAATGATGCCGGCGCTCGCTTCATCCAGCCTATCCACATCGAGAGGCACAAAACCGAGACAAGAGGTGACGGCGCGCACCGACGACGTCTTCTCCAAGCGTCGCTCAAGGTTTCGCAGGAGCCTCACTCGATCGGCCGCACGAAGTTGACTGTCGGGTTGAAATTGCACGACCGCTTCGATTGGGACCAACGCACCGACGTGCTCTTCGATCCAACGATAGTCTTCGATCAATGGATTCTCTTCGGCAAACAACGTTTCGATTCGAACCGAAGCCTGCAGCCGCATCGTCCCTGCACAAGCCCGATCATGATCACGAGTGCGACAAACGCCACCAACAACCCGAACCGCTGTTGAAACCTTGTGAGTCGATCCCAACGGAGCCAATTCAACCAGACGAAGCGTTGCCGACTCGCGCTCGAGTGGTCGCGTTCGGACCCGCGTTTCGGCAATGGATCCCGCGACGCCCATTGAAACGGCAGTGCGAGCAAACCAGGCAGAAACGCCAACAACAACACGACGTTGGCAAGCACACCAATCGCCGCGTAAACACCAAACTCTCGGACCGCCGATAACCCACTGACAGAGAGTGATGCAAGTCCGATCGCGGTGGTTGCCGCCGAGAGGGCACACGGAACGGCTCCAAGTCTTAGGGCTTCAGCAATGCCCCCCATCTCACCATGCTGCTTCGCCGCCGTGCGATAGTAGTTGACAAAGTGGACACCGCTCGAAATGGCGAGGACTTGAACCAGCGGGGGAATCACGATCAACAACGCTGTCAACGATCCGCCGCAATGGTAGATCACCGCCAGCGCAACCGCCTGACCGACGCATGACAATCCGAAAACCAGGATGGCGGCGTAGAGTCCGTCCAAGCAAATGATGCAAGCGCAGAAGGCAATGATGGAGGACAGAGGTGCGAATCGTTGCATCGAGGATTGACTGGACCGATCAACCGCGTAGCCGTCCATGATGGGGCCAGCCAGGTGCTGAGAAGTGAACTCAGCTTTGCCAAATCGCGAGGAGGCCGCACGGATCAAAGGGACGAGCCGCGAACGCTGCTGCAGTCCCTTTGAGTTGAAGAAAACGACGACACAAGTGGTTTGCCCATCCGGACCAATCAAGGTGCCTGCAAGCCGCCGCCTCGCTTCCTGTGGCGCCAATCCAATGGGCGGGCTAATGAGCGAAAGGTAGGCTTCGCGTCCGGACAAGACTCGACGGAAGAGCCACTCTCCATCCTGATAGAAACCGGGGGACTGGCGGAGCGAACTGACAAAGGCGTCGATCGCCACCTCGTCGACTGTGCATCCAGGCCAACTGATCACAACGGTATCCCCGGCGCCAAATCGGGAACAGAAATGATCGTAGGCGTTCCGAGGCTCGAAACTTGAATCGACCCAATCCAGCGGGGAATTGACGGTTGGTTGCAACGCACCCACGACCCCCATCAAGACCCAGGGAGCAACGAAGAGACCGTACAACAGGAGCAGCCGAAAGCGTTGACTCTGTCGCCGAAAGCCGGTCTCAACGGACCTCGCATCAGGAGCCTCGGCGGTGGAACCGCTCACGCCAAGGTCCGTGATAGAGTCGATTCCGGTCGGCAATCGGTAGGACCTTGCTCGACGTCAAAGGGTACACGTTCTGGGACCCGCCGCCCCAGCGGTCCCGACATCACCAGTGGATACCCGGGTACCCGTTGCTGGTAGTCCACGTAGGTTTTCCCCAAAAAAAACTCGAGGCGGCGATCCTTCAGCACACTGCCATAGAAAATGTAGGCCGTCCAAACAAAGGTCAACGCTGCATGATCCAGGGTCATGCGCGGCGTGAACCAAATCAATCCCAGAAAGCTCATGTAGACCGGATGACGGATCAGCTTGTAGGCGCCCTTCGGCTGGAACTCTCGACGCGGTGCTTTTTGCGCCGGAGCCAATGATAGAAGGGGGTCCAACCGTTCTGATAGCCCAGTCCAGTCAGGGCAAGCGAGTAGAGCAGCGATGCCCAACTGACGTAGAAGCAGGCTCGGATGCAAGACTCCAGCCAACCACCTACTTCCCAAATCGATGTTTGGCTCTGCTTCCAACAGAAGAACAATGTCAACAGACTGACGCACGTCACGACGCAAAACGTGCTGTCATAAAAGGGACCTGGAATCGCACGAGTCAGAATGCGACGTGTCTTGGGAACCAGCATCACGCTATGCGACAGCGCGAACAACAAGGCAAGACCACAGTCGCGGAGCAACCAACCGCTCCATCCGCTGGATTGCGATGGATAGACGACCGCTCCATCGCGCAAGAACCAAAACAGATACCAAACCGTGATCAAAAACAGGACTTGGTTTCCAAATCCATAGCAGATCCCCAAGACGCGCCTGGCGACTGGAGGGAATGCAAGTATAGGTCGTGACGCATCCATGCAATTTGACTTTCTATTTTCACTCTTTTTTGGCAACGATCGCGCCGTACTGCATCGCGCCAGTACGATAGGCCTCAAGCAGCACGTCGAAACCATCGAGAAACGCAACCTGTTCTTGATCGATGAACCTTGCTAGTTGGCGAACACCACTTCGTCCAACGCGGTTCTTGCAGATCTCCCAGGTCTTCATCACACGTTGGGTCCAATCCACATCGTGAGTGACTCGCAATCCAGCGGATTCGATCCACCCCGCGTAATCATGTCGAGTCGCCAAGGATGGGCAAACAAACCGAGTGCAGACCTCCTCGACCATTGCACGTTGCTCCGCCGTGGACGCTTCATCGCCCTCGAACCAGACAGCGATGACGAGCCTCCCGCCAGGACGAATCCACTGGGCTGCGCGGCGAAAGAACTCAGGCTTGTCAAACAGATGTTCCGTACACTCCACGCTCCAGACCACGTCGAACGTGCTGGGATCGAACTGAACGGTTTCGGCATCCGCTGCGAGAAACTTCGTGCGCGAACTCGCCCCTCGAAACGCGGCTGAAACGGTGGCCCAATGTCGCTGAAGAGGACTCAACGTGATTCCAGTGACCTCTCCGTTGCGTTCCTTGGCCAGACGAATCGAAGATCCTCCCATCCCACAACCCACATCGAGTATTCGGTCACCCGAGGTGATTTCGCCCATCTCTGCCAACGTATCGGTGAGCTGACGCTGGGCAACGGATGCCGATTCATCTCCAGTCCACAGACCGTGGTGAATGTGGGGTCCCCAAAGCAATCGATAGAACAACGTGCCAAGTTGGTAGTGACTACGGATGGTCGATTTCTTGACGCCGTCAACTGCAATCATCGCGGACTTCTTTTTCCGGAAGGTACCGATCTCTCAAGGAAGTGCTCGGCGTCGCCAGATCACTTGCCCGGCGTCGCCAGATCACTTGCGTTCTGGAATGCCTTCCAAGGCCACCAGTTCGGTGGGCGCGATCCAAAGATCACCGTGAATCACGAGTTTGTCCGCCACGCCGACCGCACCAAATGCGGTCGTGTAAGGCTCGATACCGAACTGCGATTGCACGATGGCGAAGCGGCCGGTGACATGCAACCAGCCGCGTGCCTGCTCCACTTCAACGGATACACGAATCGGTCGGGTCGTCCCATGCAGATCGAAGTTACCACGCAGCTCATACATCGGGCGTCCCGTGGGGGAAGCCTCACCCGTTGAAACAGCTGACTCCACCGTGAAGGTCGCTGTCGGGTATCTCCCCACGTTCAAAACATCGGCGCCCTTCATATTCTTGGTTACCTTGCTTCGCGTCGATGCATCGGTGGAACCGCTCAGCCCGATGAACTTTCGTGCTGCATCGGTATCCGCATCAAATGACTTCATGTCAAAGACAAGGGTTCCAGCCGACTCCGTGGCACCAACCCGCAGCCGACCGGAAGCAAGCCTCCCCTCGACCGCATGCTGATGCCCGAGTCCGGTCTTCTCGACGAACGTATAAACGCGGCTCACCACAAGATTCACATCTCCAGGCTCAACGACGGCGGAAGTCGCCCCCGCGTTGGACGTGTTGGCCTGTTGGCCTGACGCATGGCCAATCAGGCACGTCGCCACCGATGTGAATAGAAGCAACCGCATTGGCAGAGTCTGCATGATTCCAATCCTTGTAAAATGCCGCTCAATCCTGTGACTCATCGCTTCCGTCGTCGCAGGCTGGCCAGGGACATTGGGCTGGCCGGTTCCCTTGGCTCGTGTCCCAGACCCCAGCATTCTCCGAAAACGGAGGCTCTCCGCCTATGCCAAAAAAAAGCGACCAAGCGGCATTTCCCAGCGATTGAGGATCGGGGTCGGTTCAAAAACCGCGTCTTTTTGCCGCGACCTGTGTGTCCGCCGAGATTCCCGAGTCGTGCAACCGATGGGATCACTCGGTGCCTTGACCGGCTAAGGGCAAGCAAGTCCGAGCAGACGTAGGCCCTACGCCAAAATGTTTCTCACGATGGTCCCATGAACGTCGGTCAAGCGAAAATCTCGACCGGCGTGCCGATACGTCAACTTGGTGTGATCCATTCCAAGCAAATGCAGGATCGTTGCGTGCAAATCATGCACATCAACTTTATCACGAACGATCGAGCGGCCGATGTCGTCGGTTTCACCGTGAACGATGCCCCCCTTGATCCCTCCCCCAGCCAGCCAAACGGAGAAACAATCGCCGTGGTGTCCACGGCCATTCTTACCCTCCTTGGTTGGCGTCCGACCAAACTCGGTGGCCCAGACCACCAAGGTTTCATCCAGCATGCCGCGTTGCTTCAAGTCCGCTAGCAAGGCCACGATCGGTTGATCCACCGCTTTGGCAAGGGAAACGTGTTCGTTCATGTCGCCATGAGAATCCCAATTTGGACGTGAGCCGGTGTCAATCAACTCGATGAATCGAACGCCCCGTTCGGCCAATCGCCGCGCGACCAGACACTGCCATCCAAAACCAGTGTTCTCGCCTCGCTTGATCGCATACGCATTCAACGTCGCATCATCCTCGGTTGCGATGTCAAAGGCTTCCGGACCGGCGGTCTGCATCTGAAAAGCGGTTTCGAGCGATTTGATTCTTGCGGCAAGCTCGATATCGTGCTGCCGCAGCTTCAGGTGGCCTCGGTTCAAGGCATCGGTCAATCCAATCTCCAGTTCTTGAATCTCTTGTCGTTTCGTACGCGGACTCAAGTCGGCGATGGGGTGTTGGCCGGGGATCACCCGCGTGCCCTGGTGATAAGCCGGCAAGAAATCGCTTGCGTACACCTGAGTTCCTCCGTACGGCAGGTGAGGTGCGATCACGATGAACGACGGTAGGTTCTGATTGAAGGTCCCCAGGCCGTAACTGACCCACGACCCCATGCTTGGCCTGGCAAACGTCGGCGATCCGGTATGCATGCCGACCGCTGCTTCGGTGTGATCGAAGTGGGCCGACTTCATCGAGCGAATGACACAGATGTCCTCCATCGAATCGCGAAGCATCGGGAACAGGTCGCTGACCACTGTGCCGCATGCCTTATTCGGGCTGTATGGAAACTTGCAGCCCATCAACTTGTCCTTGCCACTTCCGTCCCGACCATTGGCCGGCGACTTGGGATCGAAGGTATCGATGTGTGACACGCCACCCGTGGCGAACAGGAAAATGACTCGCTTGGCCTTGGCTGGAAAGTGGGGCGGCTTGGGTGAGAGTGGATCAGTCGCACTCATCGAACCGGACGCCGACTGATCAGCCAGCAACTCCGAAAGAATACCGGGCATCAGCAGTGACCCACCCACCATCGACCGAATCATGGTTCGACGCGATGAACGAGAGGCAAATGAACGACCAGCAAATGAACCACGGGGAGACATCGGAACCATGGAAACTCTCAACGTCTAGTCAATGTAAAGGAATGCATTGGTACGGAACAAAGCACGTGCCAGCCCCGTCCAAACTTCGCGATCCAGCTCTGCTTCGGAAGCACCGGACGGCTCGAGCCGGGCACGCAACTGGATCAGAAAGTCACTGGCCGCCGCGATCTCCTCGGAGGTCGGAGGCCGCCCGGTGGCAAGCTCAAAAGCGCGCTGCAAGCGTGCCTCGTCGATGGAGGATTCGCGGATCAAGCGATCCGCAAATCCGGTAGCCATTTGATGGACGAAATCGTTGTTGAGCAAATACAGCGTTTGGACGGTCGTCACCGAGCTGTCTCGAACTGCCGTCGAAGCGTTACGATCGGCCCCATCAAATGAATTGAAGTAGGGTCGCGCATTGAGCCGTGCGGTCATCAAGTAGACGCTCCGGCGGTTGCTGTCGTAACTATCGCGGAACGGATGATGCTGCGTGAACTGCCACTTTTCGACCGGCGGAAAGGGATGGGGTTCGATCATCGGCGATAAGTCCAGTTCACCACTGAGTGCGAGCAATGAATCTCGCAGTGATTCGGCGTCCAGGCGACGTCGCTGGTACCGCCACAGCAATTCATTGTTGGGATCGACACGGTAGGCGTCGGCGACTGGTTGTTCGGGCTCCACATCATCAATCGAACCTTCGATACTCGCCAATTGATAAACCCGGGAATTCATCATCAAACGATGCATTTGCTTGATTGACCAACCGCTCTCGATGAATCGCGTCGCCAACCAATCCAGCAGTTTCGGGTGCGTCGGAGGCTGTCCACGCAGACCAAAATCGCTCGGAGTCGGCACCAAGCCCGCGCCGAAGTGATGCTGCCAAATACGATTGACCATCACGCGGGCCGTCAGCGGATTGCTGGGATCGGTCAGCCAGTGAGCCAACTGCAATCGTCCGCTCTGCTTGGACTCCTCGTCATTCAATCGTTGCCCGCCAAGCAGATCGAGAAATTTGCGCGGCACCAACTCACCCGGCTGATCCGGTTCGCCTCGCAAATGAACGTTGGCATCGATCGCCATGTCGTCGCCAATCGCATAGGCCAGCTCGTCACCCGGTTTTCCATCTTGATAGAGTGCAACAAAATCTCGCGGCTTCTTGTCGAGCTCAATGCCGGGAAAAGCATAGCGCGTGCTCTCGAAAATTCCGTAGAGACCGTAGTAGTCGGTCTGAAGCACCGGATCAAATTTGTGATCGTGGCAGCGTGAACACGAGAGGGTCAAGCCGAGCACGACGCGACCCATGTTGTCAATCGTGTCCTCGATCGTCAGATGCTGAGGGTAATTCTCGATCACCGATCCGAACCGCCGGGAAATGGCGACGTAGCCAGTCGCAATGATCTGTTCGTTGCGCTGTCGATCACTCTCCGCTGGCATCAAGTCGCCGGCAATCTGCTCGCGCACGAACTGATCGTACGGCTTGTCGTGGTTGAACGAATCGATGATGTAGTTGCGGTACCGATAGGCCTGAGGAATCGGATAGTCGGAGTTCTCTCCGGCGGTGTCGGCGTAACGCACCAGATCCATCCAGTGTCGACCCCATCGTTCTCCGTACTGCGGTGAGGCCAACAACCGCTCGATCAGGCTGGCCACGGCATCGGGCGACCCATCCCTCAGAAACTCGTCAATTTCCTCCGGCGTGGGTGGCAGCCCTGTCAGGTCGAACGTGGCACGCCGAATCAACGTTCGCTTGTCTGCCTGCCCAAGTGGCTGCAGCTGACGCGATTCCAGCTGCGCAAGCACGAAGCGATCGATGTCGGAGGTCGGCCAAGCCGCATCGGCCACCGCGGGAACCTCGGCATCCTCCACCGCACGAAACGACCAGAACGCTCGAGCCTTCTCCAGGTCGATTGACTTGGAGGCAACGCGAGTTGGGCTGCGCCGCGGATCGGGGGCACCGTCTTGGACCCACTGTTCAAAGGCAGCAATGTCATCCCCCGACATCTTTTCATCAGGAGGCATCTGCAATTGATCGTTCGTGTGACGAATCGCCTCAATCAAAAGGCTTTGCTCGAGGTCGCCCGGCACCACCCCCGGGCCCCGAGATCCACCTCGACGCAACGTGGGCGACGAATCGACCAGCAGTTCCCCCTCGGCCGTTTCACTCTGCTCGCTGTGGCACTCGTAGCAATGTTCGATCAGCAGCGGGCGAATCCGGTTTTCAAAGAATGCCAGCTGTTCTTCGCTGATCTCCGGTGCGGCCGACCCATCATGTTCCCCTTGCCATAATTCGACCCCGGAAAAGTTGGCGGCTCCCCCCTTGCTGGTGATCACAATCCTTTCCTGCGCGGCATCAACATGCCAGGGACCAAGACGTTCCCATTGACCCGTGCGCCCACTTCGGAATCCTCGCAGCACCGTCTTTTCGTTGACAGCGATATCGTAGGTCTCTGGATTGTTGTCCTCCCAAACGTAAAGGAACAGGCTGTATCGCCCGGCCGGCACGTCGAGCAGCTCGACACGGTTTCCGCCCCAACGACTCGAGCGGATCATCTTGGCCCGCTCACCGTCGGTCGACGGCAACAGGCTGATCTGTTGTGCGTCGAAAGCTTTGTCGTCACATCGATAGAGCTTGCTGTCCATCCCTTCCCACCGGTGACCGTCAATGGTCACGGCGGGCCCGTTCAGATTCAAGCCGCGAAAAAACGTGGCATCGGCGCCGAGCGAATCAGCGGTGGCCATGAGACACAAAGCCAGCGGTGCGAATGCGATCAAGACCGCAGCTGGCGAGGTTCGGAAGCAGACAGTCATGCTTGGAGGGTTCCTCTAGGCAGCAGGCGATTCCACATTATGACGTGGCTGCATCGGAATCGTTCGAACCAAAAGGTGAGAAAATGCGTCGTTCCCAGCCGATAAGGGTCCGACGCCACACTATAGATCTATCTGAGATCTCAGTGAAATGCAAGAGGCCGCAGTCGCAGTCAGTGGGTGGACATTGGCAGCTTTGCTGCGTTTCCCGCGTGTCGCGGAGAGACTCGCCACTCATCAGGTCTTGCCGCGATTGCCTCGAGCGTGTGGGATAACGGGCCAGCCAGGTGCGCATTGAAACTCGATCGCGATCATCGATGGCGTGCCATGAAAACCCAAGTGAATCGCAATGCTCCCCATTTCTGATCACGAAACCAACCGACCGCCCCTGGGGTGATCAGTGTAGCGGTCGAAGACTCGGGGCTTGGAATCCCTGAATCACTCCGCGAATGGATGTTCGATCCCTAACTTCACAACCAAGCGTGATGGAACTGGCATGGGACTTGCCCTCTGCGACAAGATCATCAACCAGCACAATGGGAAACTGGAGATATCAACGTGTCGCGGGCCGCACCACCTTTGAGTTCAAGTTACCTGTTGAGTGACCGCCCCCGACGTTTGCCGGAAAACTTCATGAGCATCGGATTCCAAATCCTCGTTGTCGACGACGAACCCAACATACGCTCGGGACTGGCCAAGGGCTTGTCGAAACTGGTCGATCAAGTCGAGACCGCTGCTGACATTGACGAAGCGTTGCAGAAATTCGACGCTGGTGATTTCGCAATCGTGATCGCGGACGTGCGGCTGCCGGGTGACCGCAGCGGACTTGATCTGGTCAGCCTCCTGATCGAACGCAAGCCGAGCACGACGGTGATTGTGATCACAGCACATGGCACGGTGGAAACCGCGGTCGACGCGATGCGACGCGGCGCCTTTGACTTCATCACCAAGCCGGTTGATTTGAATTTGATCCGTCAACAGGTTCAAAAAGCGCTTGATCACCACCGCTTGCAGGCGGAGAATCGCGAACTCCGAGACCGCCTCGCCGACGCGGGAGAGATCTCTGGCATCATCGGGACCTGCTCCGCAATGCGAGATGTGTTTCGCCAGATTCGGCAAGTGGCCGATACCGACGCAACCGTTTGGATTCAGGGCGAAAGCGGCACCGGCAAGGAATTGATCGCCCGGGCGCTGCATGAATTGAGCAACCGAAGTAGTGGTTCGTTCGTGGCCGTCAATGTCGGGGCCCTGCCCGAATCTCTGTTGGAAAGCGAGCTTTTTGGCCACGAAAAGGGCTCCTTCACGGGCGCAGTGCGGCAAAAACCGGGTTGCTTTGAAAGGGCTCGTGGCGGCACGCTGTTTCTCGACGAAATCACGGAGATCCCCGCGAAGAGCCAAGTGGACTTGCTGCGTGTGTTGGAATCGGGACAGTTCAATCGCGTTGGTGGCGAGGATCTGTTGTCGTCCGACGCGCGGATCGTTTCGGCGACCAATAAGGAAGTGACACAACTGGTTGCCGACGGAACCTTTCGAGAAGATCTCTACTATCGCCTCAACATCATCCCGATTCATGTCCCCCCACTACGTCAAAGGCGAGACGACATTCCTCTGTTGATTGAACATTTCCTGCACCATTTCTGCCATCGTCACAATCGCATTGGCAAGCAGATCTCCGACGATGCCATGCGGATCCTCTGCTCCGCAAGCTGGCCCGGCAACGTGCGACAGTTGCGAAATGTGATCGAGCGTCTGGTCGTCACGACCACCGAGGACTGGATCTCCTCCGATCGTCTGCCAACGGATCTGCTACCGATAGGCGATTCAAATTCCGACGAAGTGCGACCCCTTGCCGACGTCACGGAAGCTGCCGAACGCAAAGCAATCCAGACCGCCTTGGCCGCTTCCGACTTCCATCGTGAAAATACCGCCAAAGCATTGGCGATCAGCGTGCGGACGCTGCATTACAAAATGAGCCGGTATGGACTGCACTGAGCCGAGCTCTCTGGTACCAGGCAAGGCGTTGAATTTCAGCCTACTAGCGAAACCAGCATGCAAAGCCTTGCAGACAGAACGCAAGAAAATGCACGCGGCCGGCCGGCTTCCGCCCCAAAAAATGTACGATGGGCTTCCAAGCCCGTCGATCCTCGCGATCAAGTTTTGAAGCGACGGGCTTGGAAGCCCATCGTACGAGAGGTGATCCAAGGATGGTGCTGAGATTCCGATGCTGGCATCCCGGCTGTGGCATCCCGGCTGTGGCATCCCGGCTGTGGCATCCCGGCTGTGGCATCCCGATTCTGCGGCGTTGCCGCTACGATACCCCGTAGTCCTGCCGCCACAATCGTCGACAGTTTGCCAATTGGAACCGGACTGCATGCCGCTCCAAGGCCGCTTCTACCTCGAATTTCTTCACCACAAACACGACGGACCGAGTGTGAACCGTCCATTGGAATCTTGAGCACCTTCCGCCGCTTCTTCGAGTCTTTCGAGTTCCATTCTTCAGGCAAATGGATCTTCCTGGCAACTCTTGTAGGTGGTGTGGCGGGGGGAGTCGCGATCGTGTTTGAGGTCCTTGGCCAGCTTGTCGTTCGCTACACGCTGGGCGAATTCGCCGGCTACACGCCTCACTCGGCGACAGGCGAGTATTCGATCTTCACGCCGTCGACCGCCCCCTTTTCGCCCTGGATGATTGTCGTGGTGATGATCGGCGGTGGCTTGGTCTCCGGTTGGCTCGTGCAAACGTTCGCACCGGAAGCGGCTGGTGCTGGAACCGACGCGGCGATCGAGGCCTTCCATAACCAACGAGGCCTGATTCGCGGTCGACTGGTGATTGTCAAAACGATTGCTTCGGCGATCACGTTGGGGACCGGCGGGTCGGGAGGTCGTGAAGGACCGATCGCCCACATTGGAGCGGGGGTTGGATCTTGGATTGCCACCAGGTTGAAACTAACTCACCGCGATCGGCGGATCATGCTTGCGACTGGCATGGGGGCGGGGGTCGGTGCGATCTTCCGCGCCCCGCTCGCCGGTGCAGTGTTCGCGGCCGAGATTCTCTACAGCGACGCCGACTTGGAAGCGGACGTAATCGTACCGGCTGCGACCGCGTCGATTGTCGCGTATGTCATCTTCTCACAGATCCTTCCGTTCGAAACACGGTTCCTGCCGCTTTTCGGCAGCGAGTTGAACCACCTTTCCACGTCACCTCTGGAGCTGATCTCGTACACACTGCTGGCGTTGATCTTGACGCTCGTCGGCATTCTTTACGTACGAATGTTTCACGGTTCGCAGAAGCTGTTTCAACGCTTGGGCGTCAAGCCGATGTTTTCTCCCGCCATCGGCGCTGCGATCGCCGGTGTGATCGGCATCACCTTGCTGTACGCGTTTGGGTCGGACAAACGAGTCTTGGCGGTCCTGGGAACAGGTTATGGATCGTTGCAGATGGCACTTGCCAATGCGGCCGACTTTGGTGTCCCCCTGCTGCTAACGATCGCATTTGCCAAAATAGCTACCACCGCGGCCTCCATTGGCTCGGGCGGATCGGGCGGCGTGTTTGGTCCATCGATGGTGATCGGCGGATGCTTGGGTGGGGCGGTTGGCTTGACCATTCAATCGGTTTGGCCGCAGGGGTGCAGCCAGCCCGAGGCCTTCGCAGTGGTCGGAATGGCGGGGTTCTTCGCCGGTGTCGCGCGCGCTCCGGTTTCAACCATCATCATGGTTCGAGCACTGACGGGAGACTTTGGTCTGCTGGTCCCAACGATGCTGGTCACCACACTGACATTTGTGGCCAGTCACAAATGGGGACTGTATCGACAACAGGTGCCAACACGCATGGATTCCAAGGCGCACCGAGGTGATTTCATCGTCGATGTGCTCGAGGGATTGCAGGTGGAGGATGTCTACCGGCATGATCCACAAATCGTTCTGATCCCAGAGTCGATGACGCTTGATGAGATCGTTCATCGTTTGGCTCACAATCACCAACACTATTTTCCTGTGATCGATTCGGATGAGCAAATTGTCGGCATCTTCACCGACGATGATGTACGTTCCTATCTTTACGACGACGTGTTATGGAATTTGGTGGTTGCCAGAGACATCATGATCTCCAACTTCGTCAGTGTGAGCCCAGAGGACGATCTCAATACTGCAATGAAGGCGTTCACGTCGTTGAATCTGGACGAACTGCCAGTCGTTCACGCTGAAGATTCCGGCAAACTATTGGGGATGCTGCGACGCAAGGAGACGATCGCCGCTTATAACCAGCGCGTCATGGAACACAAGCAGGCGAGGGAAGAGTAGTCGTCTCCATGCCTCAGGTAGAGTTCCGGCACAGTTCGCCAGTTGCAGCACAGCGAGTTGCAGCACAGCGATCGTAACATGGCTAACTTCAATCGGACTGCGGACGAAGATGAAGGGGCGATGCCACAGGTTCAAGCACCAGATAACCCGGGACTATCGAAGGGACCCAGTAAGATGTTTGGAATCATTGCCAAGATGCAAGCCACCGCCGGAAATCGTGACAGACTCATCGAGATCCTGCTCGAGGGGACCAAGAACATGCCCGGTTGCAAGCTCTACGCGATTGCCGCGGACATGATGGATGACAACGGAATCTGGATCACGGAGGTTTGGGAATCGGAAGCGTCCCATCAGGCGTCTTTGCAACTTCCGTCCGTCCAAGACGCGATCGCCAAAGGAAAACCGTTGATCGCTGGTTTTGGAGACCGTCACGTGACGAGACCGATCGGTGGGATTGGAATCAGTCGACCCCTGCATTGAAAAAACCCGCGGTCTACAAGGCGTCGTGATTGGCGCCCCTGCGTTTCCTGGCTGGGAGAATCCTGTTGCGATGACGGCTCACTTCCGCTTCGTACATGACCATCAAAAGCAGATCGCGAAGATTGCGCTCGTCACCGAATCCGCCATGGGAAATGTCGTGGAGCATTTGGCATCCCACTTTTTGTCGGCTCAGATCAAGCACTTTCCCGCCGGAGAGATCGAAGTGGCGAAGAACTGGATCATGGATGGCGTCTAAATCGCGCCGTCAACGACGAACTGACCTGTACGATGGGCTTCCAAGCCCGTCGCATCCATCGTGATGGCGAAGATCAACAGGAGGGAAACCAAGTCGAGAATACTCGACGGGCTTGGAAGCCCATCGTACACGCCTGATGACAGAACCTGACGCCGTTTGTCGAGACGGCATGCGATAGGATTGCCTCATGACCGATTCCTTTCTCGCCAATCTCTATGCCGAGGGCGTCACGAACGACCAGGTGGCCACCGATCGTGAACAAATGCGGCTCAACATCACACCAAATACCGGGCGATTCCTCGATATCTTGATCACCGACTCGCGCCCCTCAAGGATCCTGGAACTTGGAACATCGAACGGCTACTCCACCATTTGGATAGCTCGCGCGGCAAAGGGTCTCAATACAACTGTCGACTCCGTCGATATCTCGCTGTCCAAGACGAGAGAGGCCGCGGAGAACCTTCGTCAGTGTGGGTTGGATTCGGACGTGACGCTGCACACCTGCGATGCTGGGGATTTTCTCGCCGACAGTCCATCGAACCACTATGACTTCGTGTTTTTGGATTCTGCCCGCACCCGCTACCTCTCGTGGGGGAAAGATCTGATTCGCGTGACAAACTTCGGTACGCTTGTGATTGATAATGCGGTCTCACACGGCGCCGAACTGACCGGCTTCAGCCGCTATATTCAGGACGACGGGGAACTTGCCGCCTGCGTCCTTCCCATAGGCAAAGGGCAAATGGTGGTTCGCCGTCGATTCGAGCTGGATGCTTGAGGAAACGAGTCAACACGCGCCCCACTCTTGAAGCTTCCCTGATCTTGTTGCATTCACTTTCACGATGCTGGGCTTGAAGTGCTTTGCCGACCAATGCCCTTTTCGTGAACCTTGAAGAGTTGCGTTTCGCGCTGTTTAATCCCCTGGGACGCGTTTGACTACGACGTCGCCGACGAACCGAATGTTTTTTGTCGTGCATCAATGAACCTACAATTCAAGAGGAAATTTTCTGTGAAATCTCGACTTACAGGCTTGGCGAGAGTGTTACCGTACTCGCTGGCATTACTTGCGCTGCTGGTTGCTTCAACCGCAGCCCAAGCTCAATCGGAGGGAAAGAAGAAGCCGAACATCCTTGTCATCTGGGGTGACGACATCGGCCAATTCAACGTCAGCGCCTACAATTTGGGCATGATGGGCTTCAAGACGCCTCACATCGACAGCATCGCGAAGCAAGGCGCGTTGTTCACCGATTGGTACGGCCAACAAAGCTGCACCGCCGGTCGGGCCGCCTTCATCACCGGCCAGTCGCCAATTCGAACAGGCCTTACGAAAGTTGGTCTGCCAGGTGCCCCCGAGGGCATGAAGAAGGAGGACCCAACGATTGCTACGCTGCTCAAGGCGCAGGGCTACATGACCGGTCAATTCGGCAAGAACCACCTTGGTGACCGCGATGAGATGCTCCCTACAGAACATGGTTTCGACGAGTTCTTCGGAAATCTCTATCATCTCAACGCAGAAGAAGAGCCGGAGCTTCCCGACTATCCCCAAGACCAAGAATTCAAAAAGAAGTTCGGACCTCGCGGTGTGATCCATAGCTTTGCCGATGGCAAGATCGAAGACACTGGACCGCTCACCAAGAAACGTATGGAAACGATTGACGAGGAAGTGAACGCCAAGGCGATCGACTTCATGGAGCGTGCAGCCAAGGCGGACAAGCCCTTCTTCATTTGGTGGAACTCCACCCGCATGCACATCTTCACCCACCTCAAGGAAGAATCGGAAGGGAAGACGGGCTTGGGCATCTACGCCGATGGCATGACCGAGCACGACGGCCATGTCGGCCTGTTGCTTGCCAAACTCAAAGAACTGGGCCTCGATGAAAACACGATTGTCATGTACTCCACGGACAATGGCGCAGAAACCTTCACATGGCCCGATGGTGGAACCACCATGTTCCGGGGTGAAAAGAATACGCAGTGGGAAGGTGGCTATCGCGTCCCTTGTGCCATCAAGTGGCCTGGCACGATCAAGCCGGGAACCATCATCAACGACATCGGCGCGCACGAGGACATGCTCCCGACACTGGTTTCGGCCGCCGGCGACGCCACGGCCACCAAGGACCTGCTCAAGGGCCGCAGTATCGGCGGTCGTTCGTACAAGGTTCACATCGACGGTTATGACCTCGGCCCTGCCTTCCGAGGTGAAGCGAAATGGCCGCGAAAAGACTTCATCTACTGGACCGACGACGGTAGTATCGCTGCGCTTCGCTACGAAAATTGGAAGATCACATTCCTGGAGCAAAAGGCTCACGGCCTGGATGTCTGGATTGAGCCCTTCGATGCGTTACGAGCCCCTCTCCTTACGAACCTTCGCATGGATCCGTTTGAGCGGGCCAAAGAAGAAAATGCCATGGGCTATCAGCGTTTCTATGTCGAGCACATGTTCGTGTTCGCCCCCGCTTCCGCCTATGTCGCAAAGTGGCTGCAAAGCTTCAAGGACTTTCCTCCAAGGCAAAAGCCAGGCAGCTTCAATCTGGATCGTGTGATGGAAGCCGTGACAAGCAACGCTGGAAAACAGTGATGCAGTTCATGGTTCCGGACTGAACGCCAAATCCGAGCGACAGACGTGTTAAGAACGCGTCTGTCTTTTTTTTGGTTGAGCCGACTCGAGTTGAAAAGATTCAATGACGAGCGTGCCAGAGTAGCTGAAGCCGCAGCGGATCACTCTTGGCGTGACTCGCCGCTGTAGGGAGGACGCCCCCTTGCTAAGACTTGCAATGACTCCCCTGCTGCTTGCAGTCGCCTGCCTTTTTGCAGGAATCTATGGCGCGGTGCACAACCAAATTTCCTACACGGTCGCGCGCAGAATACTTCACCCAGTTCAAATTTCATCAATTTCGCATCAGCGAAACCATTCCCGATCGCATTGGTGCAGCGATTGTTGGTTGGAACGCAGCATGGTGGATGGGAATCGTGATCGGCATCGTCCTGATTCCGATGGGACTTGTGATCCGGGGCAATGCCAACTATTTCTGGTCCATGATCCGTCTCTTCGGTGTTGTGGCAATCACGACGCTGATTGTCGGTCTTACCGCGTTAGCGATAGCCTATGCCATTGTGGATATCGAATCCGTTGGTGAAATCGCCCCCTACGGAAATCAAGTGATCGATGACGTCGCGTTCGCGCGTGCTGGCACCATGCATAACTTCAGCTATCTTGGTGGTCTGATTGGAATCGTCACCGGTGGTGTTTCCATCCTGCTGCAGCGACGGCGATTCAACAGCGCTGCCACGGTCGCTCTTGCCGAGGAGTCAAGGCACCGGCAGTCACGTTAGGAATGCGAGGGCTTTGGAATGACAAGAACGATGTGCTCCGTCTTGCTGCTCAAAACTAGGAGATGCTTGTAGCCTGACGTAAATCGGTAACAAATCCCGTCAGACGCGTCATCATGTTCATGAATAGGTGTGACGACGTTGTTCATCATCAAGCGACCAGAGGAGCTTGCCATTGCGATACATCGCCTTCTTAGCCGGGATCAATGTCGGTAAACGACGTGTCAAGATGGATCAACTCCGTTCACATTTCGAACTGGCTGGCTGGCAAAATGTCGAGAGTCTGATCGCGAGTGGCAATGTGGTCTTTGACGCTGAGAGAACTCCCTCAAGAAAACTAGAACAAGAAATCGAAGCGGTTCTAGAGAATGGACTTGGTTATCGAGTCAGCACCTTCATTCGTACGCCAAACGACATTGCGAAAGTCCTCGCCAGAAATCCGTTTCGAGACCGAAAGGACGTGGATCCACAGCATACGATCAACGTCAGCTTCCTTGGCAAGTCGTTTCCAATCCGTACCAATCACCAATTGGAGACGCTGACCACCCCAAGAGATGAGCTGAAGGTTTTTGGGCGTGAGCTGTATTGGTTGTGTCGAGGTAAAACCACCGACAGCCTGATAGCCTGGTCCGAGCTAGCCAAGATCATCCATGTCGCCTCGACGATGCGTAATCTGAACACAGTCGCGAAGCTAAATGACAAGCTTACCGGCGCAAGAGACTTACCAAATTCAAGATAGAACAAACTCATCATATAGCCATCATTCGGCCAACTCGTAGCACAGGAAAGCAAAATGGATCTCGGCGCGTTCTCGGTTAGCCTTTCGGTGAAGGACCTGGAGGCATCTCGCATTTTCTATGAGAAGCTCGGCTTCACGATCTTCGCAGGTGACGCGACTCAGAACTGGCTGATCATGAGGAATGGCGACAGCGTGATTGGCCTGTTTCAAGGGATGTTTGAGAAGAACATTCTAACTTTCAATCCCGGCTGGGATCGCAACGCTCAGACACTCGATCGCTTCACAGACGTTCGGGAACTACAACAGCAACTCAAGGCTCTGGGCCTGACGTTGCAATCAGAAGCCGACGAAACGTCCAGCGGCCCCGCCAGCTTCACCCTTCTCGATCCAGACGGTAATCCGATTCTGGTGGATCAGCATGTGTGAATGCCACGCACATCGCCTCGCGACAGGCAAACACCATGAACCTTATAGCGAAGAAACACCATGAACGATTCGTCCGCGGCCATGAACTCTCGAAGCGGCAGTTTGGTTATCGCAACGATCCTTGCCTTGGTCCATCTGCTAGCGTTCGGGATGCTCTACTTGATGCTTGTTCAGATCCACTTTGCGATCGATGACTTCTATTCTCTTTCCGCAACAAGACCGACACCTGAATTCAGGAAGATCAATCATATTTCCAATCTCATCGCAGCCTACACGCCAGTCGTGTTGCTCCTGCTTGCAATTGACCTGTTGATCATCTTCCGCCTTGCGCGTTCAAGCAGTCGCTGGACATCCTCTTATTCGCACGTCGTACTGCTTAGCATGGGCTTCGCGGCCTTCCTTTGGTCAGCGTGGGGTGTCACGCCAATGGCGCGGCAACTTGCCGGGCAAGACGGAGCGAACGCTGAAGCCCAATTGGACCCGAGTCCTGCGAAAAAGAACCTCATCGCAGGCGCCAATCAGAAGGCTACAGCGAACGAGGGACAATGACCGTGCGGCGACCATCTATCTCTGTGCGTATGTTTCTCTTGGCAGCCATTCAAGTGAGCTGTCTTCCCCACACGCGAGGGAACGATGATTCGCCGGCTAGCTTGCTCGACTTATCGCACTGGCGGTTGACCTTACCGATCGACACCAATCATCCGGGCAACCCAGATGAGATCCGCCAACCAGGTCTCGCCGAATTTACGCATCCTGACCACTTCTTTCTTAACTCCAATCGTGATGGAGTCGTTTTCCGAGCGCACTGCGGCGGCGTTCCGACAAAGGGATCCAGGTTTCCTCGTTGTGAGCTACGCGAGATGGAGGACGGCGGGAGGTTTCGTGCGGGATGGGATACCGGCGGAAAAGAAATCCACTCGATGACGATGAGTGCAACGATCACCAACACACCTCCCAACAAGCCGCACGTGGTATGCGCTCAGATTCATGACGCAAATGATGACCTGATGATGATACGCCTGGAGGGCTCCAAGCTCTTCATTGAACGAAACGAATTCGATGTCGTCATGCTGGACCGCAAATACGAGCTGGGCCAACCGATTGACCTCGTGATTCAGGCCGGAAAGGGCAAGGTGAAAGTATGGCACAATGGCGAACCGAAGATGGACTGGAGCGTAACCCGACAAGGATGCTACTTCAAAGCAGGATGCTACACTCAGTCAAATCCCGACAAAGGGGACTCAGCCGATTCGTACGGTGAGGTCATGATTCACAAACTGAAGGTCGAAACACGAACCTTGCCGTGAACTGCGAGCTTCATCACGGAAAGAGATCCTGGCGCCGCCCAAATGACTCAGCACCCGATTTCGCTGTTCCCCATCACAGGCATTTCAGGAGAGCGATCCCACTGTCGCCCCTTTTCAGCTCAGCAAGCGGGACTCGGAGCGTTCGCCCGAGAGAGGCTGGAACGAGACCCGGGCCATCATAGCTTCGGCAAACTGCCGGCGCCTCTGCACCGTCGCGTGGGCGAGTGCAGAGACGACAGTGGCAGGAAGGCTTGCTTAGCGTCGTTGACGCGAGCGGCGCTTCTTCATTCGACTAGTCAATGACGCTCAAGAGTGGCGCGGGGAAAAGCGACCTAGGCGTCGGCGAGCTCAAGGACCTTGCGACGGATACGTGGGGGCATGATGTAGCGAGGATTCCCCGCCTCGTCCACGCCAGCATCTTCTGCCACCTTCAAGAAACGCAAATCGAGCCGATTCTCGAGCTTCGCGAAGATCGCTTTGGTCGAACGCATCTTGTTGCGAGGCAAGCCCAATGCTTCGTCGATCTCTTGCAGGGATCGGGGCTTGTCATCCAGACGCGCGATCCCGACGAGAAATCGCCAGACTCCCCGCTGCTTGACGCGCATCAACTTCTGTTTCAACGGAGTCTTGTCCGCGGCGCCAGCTTCTTGGGCCATCGGCCCACCACAACCACGTTTTCCACCTTCGTGGCCTTGCCGTCGCAAGCGACGCCGAAGCTGTCGCATCGATCGCTGCATGTCACCAACATCATCCAAATTCACTAGCAAGAAAGGCATCTCAAATCCTCAAGTCATAGAAAGCGGAGCCAAGTGCTCCACGAGTCATTCTAGCAGACACGCTTTGCGTACGCAAGGCGCACGCAAGGCACAACACCGATTTGGCCGTCAGACGCCCGAGAATCACCTTGGGAGTCACGTCGCGTGCATGGGTATCTGCACAAAGATCACGCTTGCGAATGTGACCAACACGTGGAACCACTGCGGAGCAATGGCCGTTGATAGCCTGGAAATGAAAGTGAAAGGGGAAGTGAAAGGGGGACAGCCCATTTTTGCCCTCCCGAGAGAAATGAAAGGGGAGAAATGAAAGGGGAGAAATACGAGAAATACCAGGGGACAGGCCCAAAGGTGTTCGGTCCTGTGTTTGCACTGCCTTGGTCAGACAGAGAAAGTGGGCCGGTTTTTTCTTGGAGGTTCCCACTGACCTCTATCCGGAGCTTGGGGTCGGGGAAGGTTGCGCAGAGATGGGGAGTCGCCAAGTCGCAGGGCTCCCCTTTCAAACTCCCCTTTGCCCCCCCTGCCGCCTCACCGACTCAGCGTTTCCTCGTCTAACATTGGGGGACAAGCTGCTTGCTGAGGGCAGGGTACGTGAGCGGGCCGCCTGGTCAGAGACCTTCGCCCGTCGGGGAGTGCATCGTCTGCAACAGTGCTTCTGCGGCGCGACGGTCGGTCAGCAGCCCGTCACCGCAGCGGCGGCAGTAGACGGCCACCAGCTGGTACTGCCTGCCCAGCAGGGCGATGTCCAACAGGTCCTCTGCCGAGAGTGTTTGCCGGCCTGCTCGCCGCGTGAGCGGAAACTCGATACCGCCGATCCCTGAAAAGCTCCGGTAGACCACCTCGGTACACACCAGCCGGTCGCTCCGCGTGAAATCGAAATCAAAGTCATAGGGCTTGCCGACGTGTGACCGGGCACGACGCAAACCTTCCACGATCAGGTCTTCTTTGAGCCGAGGTCGGATCAGCGCGACGGCATCGTTTCCAAATGGTGACTCGAGTCCCCGGTCTCGAACACCATCCTTGAGCGATTCAATCACACGATCGTTGCCTGCATAGAGAGCCGCATGAGGCCAATAGCCCGGCAAAAAGTAGTTGGTGACCGCCCCCTCTTTTCGTGTTACGAAAACATCACCAGGGCGAATGACGTCTCGCAACCGCGAAGCAATCTCGCTGGGGATTTGTGGGATGTGACCGGGCTTCGTCGAGAGCGAACTGACGGCAAGCGAACCCCATTGCTGAAACGCGTAGAGGGCCCGCATCAAACCACCTTGCAAAACAGCATCGTTGAGCTGGTACCGACGTTCTTCGATACGCACCTTCATGTAGTGTGCGGGGGCCACGCGGACAGCATCGATCCGTGCTTCGATCACGGGGATCAGCCGCCTCAGCTCCGGTGTCGCCTGCGCCGCTTGCTGGATCTGCTCTCGATACCGATCATAAAACTGAGTCGCCTCGCGAAGTCTCACTGCATTGACCGGATCGGTTAGCGCCAGCTGAATTTCGTCATAGCTGCCGGCTCGGATGCCATAGCTGACGTGTGATTCATTCAGTTTCCGCCGAACAATCTCGTCTTCGCCAAACAGTTCGCGAAGGAAGCGGGCGGCATGAACAAGTACCATCGCTGCGGCAAAGGCAACCGTGAACTCCGAGATCACGTGAGGTGCCGGCGAACCAACCGAGCTACGGATTGAATCGATCAGCTCCAGGAGCGCGGTACGGGACTTGTGATAGGAAACCCACAGACCGAGCACCATGTCGTCCTCAGTGGGAGTGAAATATCCGCGTGATCGAGTCTCCAGATGATTGTGCAACTCGATGGTTTGCTCGCGCAGACGATCCATGTGCTCGGCCAGGTCACTTACGGTCGCAGCGTTTTGATTCAATTCGATCATGTCGGTACCTAGAGGATCTCGCGGATCGTCGAGGAAATAATGGAAGACACACCCTCAGGCAATTCGGCTTGCGATTGAGGACCAAAAGCCAGCCCTAGCACGGGTAGTAGCATCACGATGACGAAGGCGATGACTAGCAACCACTTCAGCCAACGATTGTCGGGATGATCAACCCAGTAGCATAGAATGACCGAGAGCAACAAAGACTGTGCCAGGACTTCGATCATTCCCATCAGCTGGACTTGAATCGGAAACGTCGTGTAGATCATCCCCTCGATGGAACCGGGTGAAGGGCCGAAGGTGGAGAGGATGCCGACAATGACCAGCAAGGACCACATGATCAGCCAGCCATCCCTTCGATGAAAAAGCACCGATCTCAGCGGAAAGAAGGCGATGGCAAACAGCAACCCGCGAATCGGTTGAAACAGTGGTCCAGCCATCACGATCGCCTCATCGGTCTGTCGCATCAGCACGCGCACCGCCGGCTCGGCGAAGACTTGCTCATAGTCAAGCAGCACAAAGGCGAGGAGGCCGCAGACAAAGTAGGTGACAGAATGAACGACGATTGTCTTGAGAGCCAATTCCAGAAATGAGGGAGATCGCTCCATCGAAGGGTGCACTCCTAGGATGACAGGTGCCAATTCGTCGAGTTTTAGTCTGCCTTGCTTCGCATTCGGCGGGCGGCCGCCAACGAATTCACGTCGGTTGCCGGTTCGCTGAGCGCGGCTGTGATTGCGGTGCTCTCCAGATTAGCAAGGAATACGGCCGTCGTTGCGATTCGCAGGGGCCAAACCGACCAGTTCATAAAGATCGCGATCGCAGCCAACACGGTCAGGATCCACGACGCTTTCGCACTGTACGTGTGATAGCTGGGCAGCGCCCCGAACTTCCACAATGAAGCCAAGCATGCAAACAAGAACATTCCAGCCGCAACCGCCAACCACGGCAGCTCACTGGCCAGGAGGTCGCTCCGCATCCAAACAACCGCAAAAAGCAGCATCGAATACATCGTGACGTCAGCAAGGCTGTCAAGCTTGGGGCCGATGCGGGACCGCTGGTGGAACCATCGAGCGATCAAGCCGTCCATTCCATCGGTAAGTGCGAGCAGCAGAAACAGAGCAAGGACAACGTCCGGTCGACCAGCGATTGCGGCAGGAACCAAGGTCAAGGAACCAATCAAACGGATCAGGCAGAGCGCATTCGGGACCGTCCACCAACGATCCGGCACCGACTCATCGACTGTCTCATTCATGTGATTCACACCCAAAAACCTCGGCGAACCGCCGCAGGTACCATCTGAGTTCTAGCAGGGCCATGCTTGCCGCCCACTCCACAATGGCTCAGTACTCAACACGACCCTCCTGCTGAGCCCAAGCCTGGAACGCCGCGCAGGCCTCGTCGCGCAGGGCCTGTTCCATCGGAACCCAACGTTCGTCCATGGGCTTCGTCAGTTCCTGATAGAAACGCCGGTCATCAAAACCCGCCGCGGCTGCATCCTCCGACGTCGCTGCGAAGTAGATGCGATCGAGTCGCGACCAATAGATACCTCCCAAGCACATGGGACAGGGCTCGCAACTGCAATGGATCTCACAGCCTTTCAAGGAGAAGGTTTTCAAGCGAGAACAGGCATCACGAATGGCGACGATCTCGGCGTGAGCCGTGGGATCGTTGTTGGACGTGACTTGATTCCAACCGCGGCCGAGAATTTCGCCATCGCGTGTGATCACGGCGCCGAAAGGCCCGCCTCGCATCCCATGGACCGTATCAACGGAAAGTCGAATCGCTTCGCGAAGGAATTCATCGTTCATGGCCTTCCTTAAAATTGGATCGCTTCCTACTTGCGAGGGACTCGCTCGAACACCACGAGGATGATGTCGCTGCCGGTCGTCGATGCGAACTCACCGGGACGCTCTTTGCCGGCAGGGGCGAAACACATTTTCCGCGTACGATCATCAAGCTGATAAATGCCGTGGTATTGATTCCCCTTGCCACCACCCTCGGTCGTCTTGAAGTCGATGGTTTTTGGTGTCTTGGAAGGATCGAGTTCGCTCGTGCCTGCGCTAACCTCCTTGCCCTCTGAGTGGAGACTCCAAGTTCCGTCCAAGCGATTGATGACGGTCAACTTCTGGGTATCGTCCTCATTCGCCTTGTTTCCGTTGATTTCGAGGCCGACCACGCGCCACGTTCCCGCGATCTGCTTGCGGTCCCTCTTGATGGCTTCGTCCGCGGCTTCGTCGGCAGTGGCAAGCGATGTCATGGCCAGGACCAAAACCGAGCACAATCGCAATCCGAATGGGAAACATTTCATGATGCACTCCTAACAGAAAACAAGCGAGGAATTCATATGTGCCGCGACCAGTCATCATGCGCCTTCACCGCGCCCATGTCCATCTAGGAGATGTCGGATTCGGCGAAGTTGCTGGCGATCCGGTGCGTGCTTTTCCAGTTCGTCACTCTCCTCTATCCTCGTGACGATCCCCGAGAACGATCCTTGAGAACGACCCTCGAAGAGGATGTCGTTTTTTTTCCCACACCTATCTGTTTGGATTGATCATGACCAACAGCCCGCTGTTTCAGCCGTTCAGCCTCCATGACTTGACGCTCCGCAATCGCATCACGCTCGCTCCGATGACACGGTCTCGAGCCGGTACGGACCGCGTCGCCAACGAATTGATGGCCCAGTACTACGAACAGCGCTGCGACGCGGGGCTGGTGATCACGGAAGCAACCACGATCTCCGAGCAGGCCAATGGCTGGAACGAGTCACCCGGGATCTATACCGACGAGATGGCGGAGGGCTGGAAGCAGACGGTCGACGTGATCCACGAGAAGGGCGGGGTGATCTTTCTGCAGCTATGGCATTGTGGGCGAGCTTCCCATAGCAGTTTTCACCCAGGCAAGCTTGCCGTTGCTCCCTCGGCCATCAAGATCAACGAGCCCTACATCCACACCCCCACTGGCAAGCAGCCACACGAAGTACCGAGAGCTCTGGAGACGGCGGAGATTCCACAGGTCGTTTCGGAGTATCGGCAGGCAGCGGAGAAAGCTAGCGCGGCCGGATTCGACGGCATCGAGGTGCACAGCGCCAACGGATACCTGCTCGATACGTTTCTTCAATCAAAAACCAATCATCGAACCGATCCGTACGGCGGCAGTGTGGAGAATCGATTCCGCTTGTTGAAGGAAGTGGTGGAGGCAGTCTCGACAGTCTGGCCCGCCAATCGAGTCGGCGTGCGTCTTTCGCCCAATGGTGCCTTCAACGACATGGGTTCCCCCGACTATCGGGAACAATTCACCTACGTCGCCAGCCAGCTGGATGCCTTTGATCTGGCCTACCTGCACGTCATGGACGGACTCGCTTTCGGCTTTCATGAGCTGGGCGAGCCGATGACGCTGGGCGAGTTCCGAAAGGTCTTTCACGGACCCTTGATCGGCAACTGTGGCTACACGCAGGAAACAGCCGAGAAGGCGATTCTGGCGGGAGACGCCGACCTGATCGCGTTCGGTCGACCCTTCATCAGCAACCCGGATCTGGTGCAACGGTTCAAGAACAACTGGCCGCTCGCAGAAGAAGCGGAGATGTCCGACTGGTACATGCCAACCGGCGCCAAAGGCTACACCGACTTTCCAGCCTACAGCGAGTGATCGCTGACGAGCATGGGATTAGCTCTGGCAAGAACAACCGGTAAAAGTTGAATCGCTTGGGAACTAGAAACCCAGTGATCCGCGAATCACTCGTTCACGTTGCTGGCCGACTTCGTTTTCTTACGACGTTGACGGCTACCCATCGCACCGAGGCAGAGCGCCGAGAACCCGAAAATCGCTAACGAGCCCGGCTCTGGAACAACGCCCGGAGTTTCCCCAGTGATCTCGCTAAACACTTTCAAATACACGGCGTCGTTGAAGTCTGCGAATGACTTGGCTTGGACGACAAAACCCGCTGGACGATCGTCGTCCGCCGCGGTCACGATGTGGTCATTGTAGTATCCAACGAGATTGGCGGCGTCAGCGTCCGACAATCCATCAGTGATCGCCAATCCATTGATGACGATTTCACTTGAAAACGCATCATTGCGTGCAGCTTCGATAATCGGTTCACCACGTGCATCAAGAAACGCGCTCCCCCCTGAATCACCAGCTCTTTCCTGTTCAATGGTTGGGTTATCTATATATCTGAGAAGCCCAGGTGTTCTGACCACCATCACCCGAGACATCAATGACCTTTCTAAGGCCTTCAAATCCGTTGGCAAGAATTCCTATGGGTCCCTCAGCGGGCGGTGTCATCGGAGTGCTTGAATCATAATTGGTACCAAAAACAGCCAAAGTGACCCCATCTTCGATATCGGTGGAAGTGCCAATGTCTGTCGGGGCGATCGTCACTGTCCGCAAAAAGGCTAATTGCAGTTGCGAAGTCCGCAGCGGCGGTGGAACTATCAATTAGCGTCCAAGGAACGATCTCGATTGCATCTTGCGCAAACATGATCATGTTGACGGCAACCGCAACCGCGTTCGGCCCCTCGAAAAGAGCCTGGATCGTGGAATTGTTGAACGCATTCACGTAACCTTGAACTTGAAGTTCGTACTCGTTGTTGTCCACGCTACCGGACACATCGACAACCAGCGACAGCTCAAGATCCACGCTCACGGGTGTTGGATCAGCGAACGAGGGGGTGGCAGCACAAACCGCAAAGATCAAAGCGACGACGGCGGAAAGCAAACGCATGGATCATTCCTCAGACTCAAACCAACAGTAGCGGATCCATAATCAGGAGCCACCCACGTCAGAACAGACAAAATAGGACATTTCGGCAATTCAGGCACAATTTAGTCTCAATTATACCCTTGGTCAAGCGATTACTGGCTAGTTCTCTAGAGTGGCGTCATTTTTTCCGATCGACAAGATTTTTGGCTGATTTCATAGCTCGTCGAAGATGTCTTGGTCATAGGGGGTGAGTGCTCTCGCGGAACTCACTTGCTGGATGAGCAGTCGCAGATCGACCAATTCTGCGTCCAGTTCGGATGACTCATAGGCCAGCAGGAGGTGAAGCAAGGAACTGGCCGAAGGCGGGGTTTCCTGAAGTGTTACGCTGAGCGGTTCCAAAATCGCCAGTCCCGCGTTGGGTCGATCCTGAGCAAGCAATGCGACTGCTTTGGTGTCGAGCAGTTCACGCCGAGGGCCTGCGGAACGAATCGCCCGTTCGACTTGCTCCAATCCTTCGGAGCCGCGATCTTGGTAAGCCGCCAACGCCCAGGCCTGGTTGTTCAGGTGAGGGAAATTCCCAGGCTCCAATGCCAGACCTTGATCAGTGATCGCGACCGCCTCGTCGATTCGTCCCTGGAACTCCCGAAACCGAAACAACATCGCGAGAAACGCAACGGAGTCTCGCTCGGTCTCCGTGAGTTGCTCGATCAGCTCGTCCGCTTGCTTCGCGAGCTCGGTTTTCGGTAGGTCATTCTGCGCGATCTCGATGGCCAGCGATGCGGCCAGCTGACGTCTCCCAGTTGCTGCGAGCTTCTGGCATCGCTGCATGGCCTCCTTGCGACGTTCTGGGATCTTTCCCAAGAGCTGGGTCAACACGAGCTCGAAAGCCGGATTGTCCTTCAAATACTTTTCAAGGAGCTCGACAGCGGCATCGGACTGACTCGCTTCGGCCAATTGCCCCGCATAGAGCCTCGCTCGGCTGGCACGTTGATTCGCGGGCAACCGAGCAATGACCTCGTCAGCAAACTCGATCGCATCTGCGCCCTGGCCTAACAACAGGAGCAGGCTGAGCTGTCCATCGGAGTAGACGGCTTCGTCCCGTGGGCGAATCAACTCCAAGGCTTCCTCGGCGAGTGGCCCGTGTTTCATCGCGAGTGCATAGTCGACGATCTCAGACAGCTCCGACAAGTTAGGATCTTGCCGCATCGCCTGTTGATAATGCGACATGACCTCACTGTCAGGTGCGCGGCAGACTGAGGAGCCTGGCTAAGAGGATGTGATCGGCGGCAGTTTGGTCTGCTTCTGGGATTTGCTGGAGCCGCGTCGGAGCCGCTCGTCGCGAGGCAGCGTCAGAGCGATTCAGAAGCGAGATGGCCTCCAATCGAGGGTCGCCGTCGAGCAACTTCACTGCCGCAGCAGCGTCTGCCATACTGCCTCCGCCCAATGCTCCTCGAATCAATCCGAGCACTTGGCGTACAGGTCTGCTCGTCGCATTGCCGTCTTGCAGCTTCTTCTGATCCAACGAAACTTGCCGAGTGACAATCGAACCGCTCGGAATCCACTGCCGGGCCGTGCCACTGGGATCCAACTGGAGTGCCGAACGGTAATACGACTCGGCGAGCTGAAGGTCACCGCTCAATTCCAGGCAGCGGCCGACCACGATCCTCTGCCAGGAGGAAGGCATCTCTTCACCGTAGGCATCCAACAACGCGGCTGCACGATTCGTCAGCCTGGCCACTTCAACGGTCGGAATCCGAGGTTGTTCGAGGTCACAGAACAGCAAGGCGACCCAATTCGCGAGACTGGATTGATCCAACTCGAGTGCCTCATTGTAAGCCTCATGAGCCCGCTCGGATCCATTGGCGTCCAAGGCTCGATGCGCATTTCCGAGGGCAGCGTGGAACTCACTGGCCAACGGCGAGACGCTAATCGCTCGCTCGGCTAGCTGCGCGGCATCCATCGGGTTGCCCAGCTTGATGTGCGTCTGAACAACCAGCGGCAGAACCCCTGGAGTCAGCAGCTGATGTGAATCAAGTTGGTCAGCCAGCCGCAGTGCTGCTGAGTGGTCCTCGGTGAGCAGCAGGAGCCCGAGCAGCGAATGAATCAAGTCGGGGGCACGTTCGCCCAAACGAAAGGCAGTACGATACGCGGCGATGGCGTTGTCAAATTCACCTTGCGCCTCGGCAACCAGTCCAGCCATGGTCCAAGCAAGCGGCTGATCCGGTTGACTGTCAGTCCAGTCGGCGGTGAGCTTAGCAGCTTCGGCAAGCGCCTCTTCATCGCCCCGCTCGGCCTCAAGCAACAGACGCTGCGTACGTGCCTGCCGCCACCAAGGTCCAGACTCATCTTCCAGATCCTTCAGTTCCCGCTCCAATCTCGCAAGTTCATCGATCCGTCGAAAGCCCGAGGCAATTCGAATCATCATCGATCGCGGCTGAGTTGAGCTGGGAAATCGATCGGCCCATTGTCGCAGGGTCTGCAACGAATCATTCACGTTACCGACGGCAAGCTGTTGTCGCGACAGGTCCAGATATCCAAGGATTTCACGAACCCTCGCATCGTCTTCCGCCGTCGGATTGTCGGACGGCTGCCCGTCGTCTGGCTGTCGCCGAGCCGACTCGGTCAATCGCTGATTGATGGCTTCGAACCTCGCCATCGCCACATCGGCCTCGCGGGCCTTGCCAAGCTTCAGATAGAGTCGACTGGCGCCCTGCCAAAAGACGGCCGACTGTTCAAAAGTCTTTCCAGCCGCCTGGAGTTTCAACTCCACATCTCGCAGTCTGTCGGCTCGAGACAGATCCGAACGAGCCAATTGCGATTCCATTTCCAAGATCGAAATGAGTGGGCTCTCGCTTGCCGACTCTCGAAGCAGTGCGATCGCCTCGTCAAATTCCTTCCAGTTGCGATCACCCTCCTCCTTCAAAAGCTCTTGGTCCATGAGCATGCGTGCGTACTCGTAACGGATCAGGAGCCGAGAGCGTTCATCAAGCTCTGTCCGCAACAATTCACGGAGTTCCTTCAGAGCTTCTCCCGTCTTTCCGGCCCGTCGAAGTGCCCCAACGAGCTGCAACTTGAGGCTGCTTCCATCAGCCTTCTTAACGAGCGGCTCGATCGTGTACTCAGCGAAGGCTTGCGTCGACAGCTGCGTTAGGAGCAGCAAGGTGACGATGCATCGAAACATAGAGATGGACTCGTTGCAATGAATGCGAGGAGAGAAGGGGTCGCCCGAAAGCGCTCGTAAAGTACGCAGAAGGCTTGAACAAAAACTTCAACTTGAACGAATGCACACGGCCATTCTGATCACATTTGGAATTCGCATAGCGATCCTCGTTTTGCCCCGCGCAGAAAAGGTTCACGGATTCGCATTGATCGCACCTCCATTCAACCACTCGTCCAACTTGCGACGCGCGAGCACAGAAGCGTCCTCGCGGCTTTCCGCATCGATCGCCCTCAACGCTTCGCGGCGTTGTGGTTCCGGCAACAGGCTCGCCACTGCCAGACGGTCATTGAACCGGTAAGAGCCATGGAGGGGATCGTGGAGTGTCAACTCGCGAGTAACAACTCTCGCCGCAGCGGAATCATCGCCGCAGATCAAGAGCACCGCACGCGTATCCATCAGGTCATCTCGAGGACCGTAGAGTCGTATCAGTCGATCCAGGTCCTGTTGCGCCGTGGGCAGGTCGTTCAGGTAGCCACCGCGTAGCCAAATCAAGTAGTGTTCCGCAAGGCTTGGCGACCCAACCTGTTCCAATGCTCTTTCGCACGCTTTCACCGCTAGCTCAGGCAACATCAGGTGTTCGAACGTGGAGGCAAGCTTCGTCCAATCGGTTGGCGAGATGTCGAGCGACGCGTTGAAGATCGATTTGGACAGTTCGATCAGGGATTGGCGGTAATCGGATTGCTCCGGCAGGTGCAGGGAGAGTCGATACAACATCTCAATGATGACGGAGGGTGGCTCCTCCAATTGGGCTTTTTGGAGCACGACGACGGCCTGTTCCAACAGCCACGGCTGTGAAGCCAGCCAAACCCGGAACGCCTGCCTGTCGGTATTGTCTCCGTCGTGTTGGCTGATCAAGCTCAAGGCGGCATCGACCTGTCCTTCGTCCGCCAACATGTTGGCAAGACGCAGCCGAAAATCTCCTTCATCCGTATCGCTCGGCAGATCACTCAACTGCTTCGCGGCCCACTCCTGCAGATTCTCTTCTGATTCGATGGATGCAAGCTCCATGCGGGCGTCAAGAAGTTGACGTTCGATTTCGCCTAGGAACTGCCCGTCACTTGCATTGAGACACTGACGTGCGAGGTCGTCATCGTCAGTTGCCATCGCATGATTGAGCACCTCCTGACACGCGACCGACGTGACATTTGGTTCCTTCAAGCAGGCGACTCTCTGCAGCCGCGCCGCTGTCGCGTCGCCGAGGCGATCGTAAAGCGTGGCAAGCAAGAGATAATCGCCACTGCCACGTCGCCGAGGATTGATCAACTCGAGCAACTCCAACGCCGACGCATCATCCCCATTTCGGAGAGCGATCAACGCGTGCAACCTTGTCTCATCATCGGGGATCTCGAGTCCCGGTTGCGTTTGACCGAACCACAACGCCTGAATCGCAGAGAGCGTTCGGGCGTTCTCTTCACCTGCTAACCAGGCAACGGCGGGGGTCACACCCGACTTCGATGCCGTTGCATCCTTCGACAGAATCTGGCTCGGTATCCAACCCAACTCGCGGGTGGAGGGCTCCAGCACGACGGTCTTGCGGAAAAACTCGTCCGCGTCGGCCAGGCGGCCTTGCATCTGCAGCGTCTGTGCCAGGATCAGCGACGACCAACTTGATGCGAATTCCCCATCGGAATCACGATGTGCATGGAGCAGCCAGCGAAGTCGATTCGCGGTGCGCGTCGCTTCCCTCGTCCAGAGCTCGGGATAGTAGCTGATCTCCAAGTGGAGCAGGGCGATCCAGTAGTTGAGGTGACTCGGCGCCAATTCCGTGGCGCGTACCATTCTCTCGTGAGCTTCGATCGCGTTCCTACGACTACGCTCTCGGAAGGCAACCACCCCCAATAGGTAGTTCGCATGAGCCTCATCGATGCGACCACTCTCGATCGCCTGCTCGATCGTTTGCGAGGCGTCACTGAACTTGCGATGTTCGCACAACGTATGAACCGCCAATTCAAGCCGCGAGGGGGCAAGCTTCTGTTCCGGTTGCAAAGCCTCGATCAATTTCAATGCTTCGTCCCAGTCACGCAGATTTATAAGCGTTCGCAAGCGACCGTCGACAGATTCCTCACTGGGTTGAATTTTTAATGCGGTCAGATAGGCCTGAGACGCCGCCCGATTATCACCGCAAACCTCCTGGCATAGGCCTGCCAGCTCGTGGACTTGCCGCTGTCCGGGGTATCGCCGAACAAGTGTTTCAATCTTGCGCCGAGCCTCGTTTCCGTCGCGCTGATTCCCTTCTCGCATCAGCAACAGGTGCTTTTCAACTTCCGCGATTCTCCAAAAATAACCGTCGCCAGCCTCGATCTCTCGCATCGACTGCATCGCCTCGTCGATCAAAGCAGGTTGACGCAGTTTTTTTCCCAGCTCCACCAGCGCGAAACGAGCCGGAATCGACTCTGGCAACTCCTCACACCAGTTGCGAACGAGCAGTACCGTGTCCGCATCGCTTCGTCGGGTGTTTGGATCCGAGATACGTTGAAAATACAGCCTGTCGTCGTCCGAGAGTCGCGTCGTCAGCACCGCGGATCGTTGCGAGGCCTCCAACATCGAACCCGGAACGACATCCGTGACTTCGCTGATTCGATCCATCGCTTGCTGCAGCAACTTGTAGTCTTCAAGTTCTCGATAGACATCCGAGCAAAGCAGCCAATACTGAACACTCTTTCCAAATTTCGGCTCCGCCCTTTGAAGTTCCGTGATCACAGCGGAACGATCCTTGATTCCCTCGGAAAGCTGCAGATACATTTTCAACAAGAACGTATTTTCCGATGCCGGGGCAATCCTCTCCAATTCCTTGACGGCAACTTCAACATCGCGCCAGTCACGGCGAGTCTGCAACCGAGCGGATTGCGTACGCAGGGCAAGCATGCCGAGTCGAAACCAGACATCCTCGGCCTGCTCGATCGTTAGCGGCCGAGCTGTGATCTCGCGGTAAACGGCAATCGCCCGATCGTTCTCGCCTGTACGTTCGTAGCAGTCGGCCAACAGGAGCTCCGAATTGAGCGACACGACTCCCGCGATTCGGCCACGCTCCAGCGCTTCAATCGCCTCCTCGCGTTCCTCCAATCGATTGAAGAGCATCGCAACCTGCTCCAACACATCATATCGGTCGCGGCTTTGCAAACGCGCCTGATCGACATCTTTGAGGAGAGCAAGTGCCGATTCGCGTTGGGCTTCGTCCGCCCCCGAGTCAAGCAAGAGCGTTGCCTCGAGAACATCTGCAACAATCTTTTGAACGATTGCCGAAACCTGCTTGTCCCCATCGGACCTGGCGTATGACAGAGTCTTATTAGCCAAACCACGGATTCGCTCGATTCCGGCGTTCGCTTCCTCAAAACGCCTCTGTGAAATAGCAAGACTCGTCTGCGCCACATGGACGCCGTAGTCGCTGGGAAACTTCTCAGCCGCTTCATCGAGAACTCGCTTTGCCGATACTGGATCCTTCAGGCGAACGAAGATCCTGGAAAGCGCGACCGGCACGAATGCTTGGTCAGGCATGCTTTCCATCGATTCGCTCAAGAAATCTCGAGCCGCGTACAGGCTCGCCCTGGAGACCTCATTGGCCTCTGTACGGGGATCAGCCATGAAATTGGCAAGATTGAGCAAGGCACGAGGATTCGATCGGTCTAACTCCAGAGCGCGACGTAAATCGGATGTATCGGGGTGTCGCGACTTGGCGTTGCGAAGTCGATACTCAAAGCGTCGCAGCAGCACATCAATATCATCAGGATGGGACTCCACGACATCATCCATGATTTGATCGGCCTTGTTTCTCAGCTGCTGTGCGAACCGCTTGTCAGCAATCTCAACGCTATCAGCCTTGATGCGATAGAGACTAGCCAAACGCTGGAGGTGACGAGCCTCGGCCAAATCAATGGCGGACAGCCGCTCGTAATCCTCGATCAACGTTTCCTGATACTCTCGCTCCGTTGCCGCCGAACTCGCTGCGAGCTGATCTTCAAGCAGCACAATTCTTAGGTTGAGCGCCTCGACCAATTCCGGTTGAAGCTCCAGTGCTTGTCGGAACTCATCGACAGGTGGCACCATTTTTCCCAGCACATTGAGCCCAGAAGCAGGATTGACCACGGACAGCATCGCCACGTATCTCAGTTGAAGCGTGAGGTAGTCATCGTCCGTCGGTGAAGACTTGGCGACACATCGCGAGTACATCCTCAGGCCAGCCTTGGTGTCTTCCAGCGAGCTTGCGTTCAGGTAATAGAGCTCTGCCAACCGCTTGGTCGCCTCAAGATCATCTCCACGAAACTTCAGGTACCGGGTCAAGCGATCGGCGGTCAAACGCCAGTCTCCGCTCTGCTCAGCCTGGTCCGCGAGCACCATCAACTCTGGCGCGATCTGTTGCACCGTTCGTCGGTACGAATAGAAACACCCCGCGACGACGAGGAGTCCTACGATCGATGTGATGATCAGGAGAAGCCAATTCCACTCCCAGGACTTGCTTCGATTCTGCCAGGAATCCCAACCTCCAGCCGCAATTTGATCGGGCTCGCTCCGAGAAACTCCGGGAAAAGCTGTCTGGTTGTTTGCCATGCTGCTTGCTACGCCCAGGCATCCGACGAAGTGTAGGTAACGAAAGAGAAAGCCTCGGTAACGCTCCCTGGGGAACGCTCACGGTGGAATCATACAGGGGTGGACCGCTGTCCCCCTCGGATGCGATTATAGTTGAAAATCCCCGTATCCAAGCGTTTTCTGCCCGGTTGTGGGTTGCTCCGATTGAATCGAATGGTCTGCTCCAAAATCGATTCTCTTGGTCACGGCTAGCGTCAGTTGATCGCAGTCGATTCTCAAACTCTGCTCGCGACCACCGACTGGCTTCAGGACCGTGATCTCGGCGAGACAAGCGTTTTTACTTCTTACGATCTTAACGACTTTAGGACTTTTAGTCGCGAATGAAGTGTGCGATGGGATACATTGACAATATGGCTGGGTGATCCTCCTCCACTTCCCCGACACGGCCGTTCTGGTCGATTCCCCCTCCAAACGTCGATCGAATCTGTTCGACGTCATGGACTCTTACATTGGGAATCGATCATGCTCCACAATCAGGCGACGGACAAAGAACTGTCTAAAAACGTGAACAAGCGTTTGGTACGCATTGGCGCCCCGCCTAAGGTGATGGCCGGGGTAAGCCGAGGCACGGTGACACTTTCGGGACAATTGAGATTCGAAAGCCAGCGCAGGACGATCATGAAGGCAATGGGAGCCACGCCTGGCGCCCTGCAAGTCGTGGATATGCTTCAGTCACCGCCCAAGCGCATCCCCGAAACGATCTGATTCGGTCCGAAGCGGCGTACCCCCGTAGGCGAGTCTCTCCGAGACTCGCAGAAAACACAGCAACGCTGCAACACTGCGAATGTCCGCCTTGGAAAAGCGGACCCACAGTAGGTCGACCCAATGAATCACGATCTCTCCGAGGCTCGGATCGTTGCGGCAAAGCGGCGTGAAATGACGGTCTCGAAGTGACCGTCCCACAACGGCGTGGCGCTACCCTTCGAGGGAACTTCCCTATCGGTTCAGATGCTCTTGAACCGTTTCCCTGCTGGCCTTCGACCCGAGAGCGCCCCATAAGCCATAGGGACTCGCCGATCCTGGCGCACGGTTGCCATCACCGCCCAGGCGAACCGTTCCGTTGCCCGTATCACCGGAGTCGATCGAATCGCTAACGAAGGCAACGGCACCGTCGGCGATCAGACAATGTGTGCCGCCGTGATGTTGGCTGCTCGGTGGAAGAACGCCGAGACCGGTTGGCCCAAAGCGAACGCAGAGTTCTGAATTCGGGGGAAGGATCGTATTCATCCCGGTGAAGATCCCATTCCCGTTGGACCAGCGGAACCCTCGCCCCTCGCTTTCTTGGGAGAGACCAGCGGCCGAGGCGAGCCAGAATCGGGGGCGTTGCGGATCGATGTCGTCTCGACACGCCGTTGGATTGTCTTGGACTTCGGCGATCCCTACGTTCTCGTTCGCGCGTGTGCGAACGTTTCGGTCACCCAGATCGGTGGCGATCTCCCCGGCCATGATCGTGTTGGCGAGTCCATCCAAGACGTCACGAAACTTAACCTCGGTGCGTGCTACAAATACACCGCGTCCCGATGCGCGAATCTCTTGGGCCCGCGTTCGATCCAGTCGCAGGAAACTACTGTAAGGTCCCGCGTCGTGAAAACGATTCGCATCGCCTAAACAGGCGGCATAGTTGGCTCGTCCCATCGCGGGCAAGCCAACTCCTGGATCACTCGGACAACGAAGCGTGGGAATCTCCGTCATCCAAGGTGCGTATCCGTCATTGTATGTACTTGTGCGGGGCAACTCGTTTTGCTGGTTTGACATCGTTGCGGTTGGTCCCATCGCCGGCCAAGGCGGGTCGCGCGGCGTCGCCGGGTTGGCCAGGTCGAGTGTATTGGGATTGCGAATCTGTTCCCACAGCGCCTGTTGTTCAAGAAAGGGCAGAAGACCGACAAGAAAACTCAGGCTTTGATTGGCGGTCCGGTCCGAGGCCAGGTAGTACCGATCGTTTCCCCGCAAGTCACTACCCGTTCCAGCAAGCTGTGTGGGAAGCTGACGGTAGGCGGCATGGTAGTTGTGCAGCGCGAGTCCGATCTGCTTGAAGTTGTTGGTGCAGCTCATCCGTCTGGCTGCCTCGCGCGCCGCCTGAACCGCCGGCATAAGAAGTCCAACCAGAACACCAATGATGCCGATCACGACCAACAACTCGACGAGGGTGAAGGCAGATCGCCCTCGCGATCCAGTGCGAATCATGAGACGTCCTTGTAAACGTGGAAAAGGAAACTGAAACAACCGCTCAAGATGGAATCAACCGCCGAGGAGGCGGCGTCGTGCAAACCCGCTCGAGACACTTCTCGAGACAAGCTCGCG
Organism: Pirellulaceae bacterium; assembly: GCA_963767665.1. Taxonomy (GTDB): domain Bacteria; phylum Planctomycetota; class Planctomycetia; order Pirellulales; family Pirellulaceae; genus Rubripirellula. The sequence goes on along the minus strand of CAVYFC010000004.1, from coordinate 534,289 downwards.
GATCAATCACGTGCGGAGATCATCTCCTGCTTTTCCCGTTCATACTGGGCGGTTTCTTCGAGCGTTGGCTGCGAACCGCCGGGCTGAACGACTGAGGCGTGATCGCTCTGGCAACCGCCAGCGGAAGAGAACGCGATCACAAAAGAAAACATCAACACAACCTTGGTGTTACCCATCCCATTGCCCCTTGAGTTGACCAGTTGAGTGTACGATCGTCGTTTCACGAAACCGAACACTCCTGATCGGTTGATGCCGCATCATCATAGCGATTCAAAACGAGCTGTCACGAAAAAAACCTGAGCGTCACATGAAAATCCAAGGCGGTTTCTGTCGCAACCTGGAAGTTCATCACCTCAACAGCTGGCTGGCCCTGCAGAGAAAATGGGCGACCGGTGTGACAGTTCATGACCTCAGTTCATTCGCGGACGATCGCTTGTTGGCGGTCCCCTTCATTTCTGCCCGTACGATGGACTTCCAAGTCCGTCGCCCATCCGACGCTCTCGGAATCGACGGACTTGGAAGTCCATCGTACGACTGCAGCGGAGGCAACTCATCGCCTGTCCCCAAACGCCTGCACCCAGTTTCCATGCAAGAAAATGGGCGACCTGTGACGTTCATGACCTCAGTTCATTCGCGGACGATCGCTTGTTGGTGGTCCCCTTCATTTCTGCCCGTACGATGGACTTCCAAGTCCGTCGCCCATCCGACGTTCTCGGAATCGACGGACTTGGAAGTCCATCGTACGACTGCAGCGGAGGCAACTCATCGCCTGTCCCCAAACGCCTGCACCCAGTTTCCATGCAGAGAAAATGGGCGAACGGTGGACAGTTCATGACCTCAGTTCATTCGCGGACGATCGCTTGTCGGTGGTCCCCTTCATTTCTGCCCGTACGATGGACTTCCAAGTCCGTCGCCCATCCGATGTTTTCGGAATCGACGGACTTGGAAGTCCATCGTACGACTGCAGCGGAGGCAACTCATGGCCTGTCCCCAAACGCCTGCACCCAGTTTCCATGCAGAGAAAATGGGCGAACGGTGGACAGCACATGACATTCGTTCATTCGCAGACGATCGCTTGTTGGCGGTCCACTTCATTTCTGCACGTACGATGGACTTCCAAGTCCGTCGCCCATCCGACGTTCTCGGAATCGACGGACTTGGAAGTCCATCGTACGACTGCAGCGGAGGCAACTCATCGCCTGTCCCCAAACGCCTGCACGGACGATCGCTTGTCGGTGGTCCCCTTCATTTCTGCCCGTACGATGGACTTCCAAGTCCGTCGCCCATCCGATGCTCTCGGAATCGACGGACTTGGAAGTCCATCGTACGACTGCAGCGGAGGCAACTCAAACGGTGTGACAGTTCATGACGTTTGCACCTCCAGCAGTAGCCAGCGCGCATCACGGAAGCGTACTCAGAGCCGCGGCTCAAAATCCGATCGTTCCTTGCAGCTAAATCTAGCTGGAGTCTTCGGAGCCGCCTGAAGCTGTGCCGCACCACGAGCTTCCTTCCCTACGCGACTGAAAGGTCAGGACCGAGGGGGAGGGGGAGGGACGGCCTTCCTAGGCAGCCGCCCCCCTTACAGTACGTCTTTTTCCCCGAAAAAGTGGGCACTCCGTCCGAGACCTCAAGGCCTGGCGGCAAGAAGCTGCGACCATCATTATCACAAACCGCAGCACCAGTTCACGTTCGCATTCCGATCTCGCAAAGCCCGGCCGAACGCAGTCGCATGAATCGAATACAATTCAAACTCAATCGCTAAAGCTAGCCTCCCAGCTGCTGTCGCTTGGTAATCGAGCTTCCCGCTTTTCACTGATTGCCGTGACCGTGTGTGCCGCCGCAAGTCCCCGGCTGCATTCATGCCCCGTTAAGATCTTCTTCACAGCCGTAATGTCTCATTCGCTCCACTTCGTTTCACAGAGAAAGTTCATGGCTTCCGTCATCCAGGATCAATACCGTCTCATGGCGCCATCGGCTATTCGGATGACGCGTTTCGCCATCTTCGTCATTGCGTGCCTGTCGTCTTTACCGATACTCCAGGCTGAGGATCCGCGTCCCAACATTCTCTTCATGTTCACTGATGACCAGCCACAAAATTGCCTGGGCATCATGGGGAATCCAAACATTCAGACGCCACATCTCGACCAGCTCGCACGGCGGGGAACGCTATTCAACAACGCCTTTGTCACCACCGCAATCTGCTGCAGCAATCGCGCCTGCATCTTGACCGGTCAGCACATGTATCGGCATGGGATCAAAGATTTCAAGAAACCGCTCAGCGCCGAGGCATTTGCTCAAACGTATCCGGCGTTATTGCGAGAGTCCGGCTATCGCACCGGCTACTTGGGAAAGTATGCGGTTGGCAACCCAAGCATCAACGACCGTGAACTGAGTCTCCCAGCCAACGAGTTCGATTTTTGGTATGGCTTTCCGCAGAGCATCAGTTTTCGTCAGGAAGTGGATGGAGAGACGCGGTACCTAACGGAAGTGATGACGGAGAAGGCGATCGAGTTCATGCAGGCAACCACTCGCGATCAGCCCTTTTGCTTGACGGTCGCATTCAAAGAACCGCACGGACCCTTCAACTACTTTGATCCCAACACACCCAATGTCTATGAGAACGTCGAGATACCTCCATCTCCTACGTTCACGTTGCAAGACTGGAATTCCCAGCCTGAGTTCATTCGTCAATCACTCAATGGGGACGGTAGCCTCGCCCGACTTCGCGATAGCGAATCGTACCAGGAAGCGATCAGAACGTTCTACCGCACGGTGACTCGAGCCGACGCCGCCGTCGGTGCCATGCTCGACGCACTTCGTAAACTTGGGCTCGATGACAATACTGTCGTGATCTTCTCGTCCGATCATGGAAGCCTTCTCGGGGACCATGGGCTGTTTGGGAAATGGTTGATGTACGAGAACTCCATTCGCGTGCCACTGATCATTTACGATCCTCGAGTCCCAAAGGAAAAAGCATCGGGACGACGTGAGGAGATAGCACTCAGCATCGATCTGGCCCCCACGATGCTCGCCCTGGCCGGCGTGGAGGTCCCCTCGGAGATGCAGGGCAAAGACTTGATGCCGCTGGTCAGGCAACAGCCTGTCAATTGGCGTTCACGGTTCTATTACCAACACACCTACAACACCGACCCACCCCGTTCGCCGATCGCAGTCACCGAAGGAATCCGCACCGAGCGATGGAAGTACATTCGCTACCCAGAAACCGTTCCCGTTTTTGAGCAACTGTTCGATCTTCAGAACGACCCCTTGGAAAGGTCGAACCTGGTCTCGCTAGCCGAACATGCTGATCTGCTTGCAGAACTTCGACAGCAGTGCGATCAAGACGCGCAGCAATGATGGCCGTCGTGGCCAATCAAGCCTTCGGTCGTTGCTTCAACCATGTGCGGCGTCGCTGCTTCAACCATGTACGATGTCGTTGCATCAACCATGTACCATGGGCTTCCAAGCCCGTCGCTAACACGAGAACGATAGTGCGCGAGTAGGGAGCGACGGGCTTGGAAGCCCATCGTACGGCTAACGATCCGTCACTTCGTTCTCAGGGAACCGCGAAGCGAGGGCGACCGTCACCATCGATGATGCGAAGGTAGCCCTGGTTGTCGTCACGAAGACCGAATTGGAGCAGGGGCACCACTCCGCCGCTGCCGTCTTGTTTCGCTGGGGCAAAGAGATTGATCCGCGGACCACCTGCCTGCTTTGACCCCATCGATAGTTCAAGTGACTTCTCCTCATTGGGATGTCGCAACGTGAGCGATGTCCCTCTCTCATTGTCCGCAATGACCGAAAAGAGTGGCTGACCACGTTCGTCGTGGATCTTCATGCTTCGGGTTCCCTCACCAGCATTCACTTCGATCGATGGGGGTCCGTCCTGGCCGCTTTGGCTGATCCCAAGCATCGGGAAGTTACCGTTGAGCAACGCCAACTGCAGACGAGACTGCTTGGAGGAATCTCGAACACGGAAACCATCTGCGTTCACCAACGAACTTCCCTTCGATTCCTGAATCTGAAGTTGGGCACCACCACCACTGGGAAGCTGCAAGGATGCGATCGACGACTGTTGGGGATTGGAGAGACGAAGTCCCGTTGCAACAGTCGTGCATCCCAGTTCAAGACACTTCTGCCCCGTTTCGTCGAACATGCTGATCGCAGGGCCGTCGTCCGCCACCCCGATCCTGACTCTTGATCGACCAGCTGAATCAAGAAGCACAAGTTGATCAGCCTCGATCGTCCGTGCATCACCCTTCTGCAGCGAGGCGACGTCACCTTGTCGCCCAACCTTGTCCAGTGCTGTCCTGCCTTGCTTGGCATCGGAGGTTTGTGACGTCGTCACCTGGGAACTTGCGACGCCAGCCAAAGCGACGACGGCAAAGACCAGCATCCGATTCATTCGCCGGGACCGTTGCAAGCTGACTTCAAGTCGGCTCAGACGCTGCTCGATCGTATCCATCAATCTCCCTCCAAAACCAAATGGCCAATCAGAATGCGATCCACCTAAGGCGTGTTCAATCGATCACCTTGCGGTCACCGATCTGCATCACCGAGTGACCGAGCGTCGAACACGACATGGGCCAGCAGCCAACAAGGCAATGGTCCGCTACTCAGCGAAAGCTTCTTGGGCCACATCGAGCTGTTCCGTTTCATAGGCTGGCGGTTCGTACCCGACAGGCTTCTGCAATTCGGGTTTCAAAACCTCACCAGGAATTCGTCGCAGGGTTGCCCCGCGATAGTCCGCGCCCACCTTGCCGCTTGGCGGCGATTCGGTGAGAAGCAACATGTCCTCGCTTCGAATCTCCCATGCGAACTCGGTAAGCCTTCTCTCACCTGGTATTTCCATTGTCAAACGATTCCCACGATGTCGATAGAGCCCACGAAGGTTCCCGCGCACCTCGACCGAATAGAGCCCGTCTCCACGCGACGAAATCTGAGTCTCGTGCTCAAATCCTGCCGGTAGCGTCATCATCCAACGACCACTTAGATCGAGACGGCCAAATTTTGCTTCCGAGTCGCGACGACGTTGCTCCTCCAGCTCACCTCGAAGCTCCGCAACCTCCCGGCGCAACATCATCACTTGCTCGCGCATGCCGTCCAAACGTTCGATCAGCTCCATGTGCATCCGTTCAAGGTCAGGCTGTCGCGGCTCGGGTCGTTCTCGAAGTCGAGATGACTCGAAGCGTCGTTCATGCACCTCGCGTAGTTGTCTCGCGACGGCCTCGGCGTGCTTCGCTACCTCGCTGGCCAAATCGGGTTGATCCGCTTGCCGCAGGAGCTCAACACTTCCCTGCATGCGTTGCAAACGTTGCTCAAGCATCTCCTCTTGCTCAGGCCAATGCGGCTCCTCGGCATGTATCGAAGTGATGAAGGACAGCAACATTGCACCGAAACAACCGACCAAGCGAATATCCATGGGGAGCGATCCTGCTGAAAGAGAGGGGTGAAGGTGATGGGACACCGAATGCTGACGAGGCAGACGTGCAAAACCAGCGATGTGTCATGCAAGCGGTGTTGAAGCCACTCGTATGGTGAACTCGTCAGCTTGGTGCGTGCGTATTCCTCCTGGTTTCGCTCGTCAGCCAAGCGTGCACCGAAGCTACGATTGTAACTGACTCGATGGGCACACACGGCACAACCTCCTGTTAACCTGTCCCGACAGGGAAACTTGTTCACGGGGCTCGGCACAACATGTCTGGATTGCGAGCGTACAAGCGATTCAGGCGAGTTTCCCGCGGTCGCCTTCGCGTTGCGTGGTTCGATTCTCGCTAGCCGGAACAATCCGACCCAGTTCGTCTCACCGCGTGTTTTCGCCAAACTTTCGTTCGATCGATTGCATGGCAGAACCCGAAATCCTTTCAAGGCTCCTTCGGTCGGGTCAGGTCAGATCATGACCAGGCACGATGGGACGCGGCTTGCCCCTGGACGTCCTTTTCCACTCGGGCACTCGCGCACCGTCCAACCGCCAGGGGAGCTGATTGCCTCATTCGAACTCAGCATCACTCGGCAACTTTGCCGGGTGAGGTCATCGCGTTCGAACTAGTCCGAAGGCAATCGAGTCTTATCCAGAAGTCCGTTCCGGAGCGAGCTACATCAGTAAGCGTCGATAGACGATTCCGCTGATCTGCTCCTGATCGCGAAAAAACACTTATCCAAATTCGCAAGCCCGTTGTTCAGTGATCTGCGTTCGTCGCAGCGGTCAATCCAATTTGTTTGCACCGCAAAATGACGAGCCAGCCTGGCTCTCGCATGCGTAAGCAGGAGGCTTCCATGCCTGCGCCGCTGATCCTCGTCCTTTTCGCAGTGCTGACATGCATCGCCTTTTTGGTGGAAGCATGGCATTATCGAAGGCGACTCCATCGAATTCCGATCCGCATTCACGTCAACGGAACGCGTGGCAAGTCGTCGGTCACGCGACTGATCTGCGCAGGGCTAAATGCCGGCGGCATTCGCACTTGCGGCAAGACGACCGGCACGCTCGCCAGAATGATTTTCTCGGACGGCAGCGAAGTGCCGATTTTTCGCCCGTGTCGCGCCAATGTGATCGAGCAAAAACGCGTGGTTCGTGCTGCGGTCGCAGACGCTGCCGAGGCACTGGTGATCGAATGCATGGCTCTCCAACCGTTGTTGCAATCTGTCTGCGAACTGAAGCTCGTGCAATCAACCGTCGGAGTGATCACCAATGCCCGAGCCGACCATCTCGACGTGATGGGGCCATCGCGACTGGACGTTGCCAGTGCTTTGTCGGGAACGACGCCAGTGGCGGGAACGCTATTCACGGCGGAAGCATGTGAGGACAGTCTCCAAGTACTGCAGGCTGCCGCGAAGGATCGTGGCACAAGTTTCGAGCCCATCAGCCAATTCGAAAAGCATCGAGTCACGCCGAAGATGCTATCGGGATTCAGTTACCTTGAACATCCTGACAACGTGGCCTTGGCCCTACGTGTTTGCGAACTGTTCCATGTGGACCGTGACTCAGCCCTCAAGGGAATGTGGGCGGCGACACCTGATCCCGGTGCCATGCGTGTCTATCGCTTCCCGGTCGAGACTCGAGACTGGTACTTCCTGAATGCGTTCGCTGCCAACGATCCTGAGTCGACTGGATCGATTTGGGATTCGGCATACGATCGGTTTCCGGAGGTCCAGCGGCGGATCGCTTTGATGAATTGCCGATCGGATCGACCAGATCGATCCGTGATGATGGCGAAGGCTTGCGCTCAATGGCGAACAGCCGATCAATACATCGTGACGGGAACCGGAACGGAGCGGTTTACGCGAACACTAATCGCGGCAGGCATTGCCTCCCATCAGATCCAGTCGCTTGGTGAGGTCAGCGGCGCGGAGATTGTTGCCTCAATGTCACTGCAGAGTATCGAAGCGACGATGATCATGGGGATGGGAAACATCGCAGGCCCCGGCATGTCATTGATCGATCACTTCGAAGATACCGCTCGACGGGCACGATCCAATACACCAGCGAGCGAAGAATCGGAATCCTCGTCGCGCACCCTGACAACTTCTCAACCCTCGCTCAAGGCAGCATGAGATGGAATGGATTGCAGTTTCAATCGGAGTTGGCTTGATTGTCAGCTTGCTGTTTACCGAAGTGTTTGGACTGACGGTGGGCGGAATGATCGTGCCTGGGTATTTGGCTCTGTATCTCGGGCATCCGGCGACGGTGGTCCTCACGTTCGTCGCGGCGTTCATCACTTGGGGATGCGTCGTTTCTCTCAATCGCTGGGCAATTCTATTTGGCCGGCGCCGCGTTGTGATCACGATGGTCGTTGGATTCGCCATCGCCTCCATGATCCGCGCGGCGGCGGCCTCCTTCACCGGCGACACGACGTCTGCACAGGGCGCTGACGCAACGGTGATCGGTTTCGTGATTCCCGGTTTGATCGCATTGTGGCTCGATCGCATCGGATTCGTTCCCGCTCTCTCCCCCATGATCGTCGCGACCAGCTTGGTGCGCCTCGCTCTGGTTCTTCTCTCCATCGAGGCAGTGATATGAAAGCGATGTACTATCATCCACAGAAAGTCTCGGCATGCTCCTTGAGCATTCTGGCGATCACCTCCGTCATGATCATCGCCGTCGTAGAATGGGGGCCGCAGCCCAACTCAGCGCCGTTACACGCAACGATGACGAAGGCCGCGACGACGGCAGATGCTGGCTTCCAAGCCATCAAGGCGCGTCGTTCGGAACTGGGAATTCCCATGCTGAGCATCCACGATCCTGCGGGAACAGGAATGCTGGGTCCCTCCATGTCACAGGTGACTAGCTTGCCGGGGCACTTGGATGCCAAACAGACCTCGGTCAATCCAAACTTCGCCGCCGTCGTCGTCGAATACTTGCTCGCCGCTGGAGCTCGGCCAGGAGACAAAATCGCGATTGGATGCACCGGGTCGTTCCCAGCACTCAACATCGCTGTCCTGACGGCCGCAGAAAGCATGGGCCTGAAGCCTTCGCTGGTAAGCAGTGTTGCATCAAGTCAGTTCGGCGCGAACCATCCGCAGCTGATGTGGCCCGACATGGAACGAATCCTTGTGCGGGAGGGCATCATTGCAACCCAATCACTCGCGACATCGCGAGGCGGATTCCGAGACATGGCGGTTGGCATGACCGATGACTCCCGCAAATTGCTGGAGGAGGCAATCGAGCGCAACGGAGTCGCGATGCTCGAAACCGCTGCTGACGAGAGCTTCATCGATCGTCGCTTGCAAATCTACGCTAGCTCGGAAGGTGACCTTGGGAGCTACGTCGCCTATGTGAACATTGGTGGGGGCATGGCCTCGGTGGGTGGCACCAAAGGAAACTCACAATTGGGACATGGCTACATCCGCCCAGCACAATTCCGCCGGATTCGCGATCCCATCGATTCCGTCGCCGCTCGCTTTCTTGGTAGTGGCGTCCCAGTGATCAACATGACCGACGTCGTGGCCATGGCGAAGGAGCATGGATTGCCGATTGCTCCAACGATTCGCCCCGCCCTCGGCGAGGGCAAGGCCTATCATCAGCGGCCTCTTCGAAAACCGTTTGCAGTAGCAGGCATCGTGTTCATCTTGACATTGACAACCTTTTTCGTTCGTCCGCCATTGTGGGTATCACGACGCCCACTCTGGCTCGGCCGATCTGAATCTTTCTCAAGCGAAGCTCGCTGGATGGTTTAGCGGCGCAATCCTCTTGCACCAATCCGCGCGAGCCTTGCCTTGTTGGATCGCTAAGAGATTTCACCTGAACTGGTGCGGCGGACCCGTGATGTCGTACATCGGCAAACGACGCATTTGATCAGGATCACCGACAACCTGCTGGACGTGTCGCGGTTCGGACGTGGCGATCCAGTTTCAGCTAACGAACGACAAGCGTTCGCACATCCCAATTCATTGGCCCTGGCTTGCATGTGGGTTCCCGAAGTACTGGCTCGCATGCGGGTTTCCAAGGTACTGGCTCGCATGCGGATTGCCAAAGTAGTTGCTGCCGCCGGGTATACCACCACCTGCGCCGGGAAGTAGAACACCTGATCCGTAGCCGTATCCATATCCGTAACCGTAGCCAGGATAACCACCCCAGGGATAACCACCCCAAGGATAACCATAGGGGCGATTGGGGTTGTAGTTGGGAAGATAGACGGGTGGCTGAACCCTCCAAGGATACCGTTGGGTGCGATTGAAGTTGCGGTTGCCAACTCGGCGCTGCGCCGCACGATTCCCAACTTGCTCTTGTCGAGGCTCCCCTTGAGGCTGCATCTTCAAGGCTGGTGCCTCAAGCGGCGGCAATCCGAAAGCGTCTTTCCCGGTGAACCCGCCGGCTGGAAACCGCAGTGCTGGTCGTTCAGGCGTCTTCCTCTGCTCCGCAAGCTGACCTCCCGTCTCGGCAGAAGTGTCGCTCGCCGCTGCGGGCACCGGCACTTGATCCGGCTCTGTACGATTCGAGCTATTGGAATCCTGACCTATCGCTTGTGCCGATACCAAGAGCGCAACGACAACACCTCTGACGCGCCATGAAGTGTGATTCATGAAAAACTCCTCTTCGCATTTGCCGAACGAGCCGTAGACAATGCCCCTGGACTCCAAGGTGCCCCACGACTCCAAGGTAACGGTGCTGTCACGGTGGTCAAGCAATTCTCGCGGAAACGGCCCGCCGAATGCTGGTTCCGTGTTCGACCTAGCCGATTGACGCAGAGAGCTACAGGCGAGGAAATTGATGGCGGCAGTATCGGAGCGATTTCATTCGCATCCGACGGGCCGATCGGCGACGTATCAAAAGATTCCAGGCTTCCATCTGATTGATAGGGAGTTCGTGCTCACACACGACTCCAGTGGCCACCATCCCGAAGACGATCTGTACCGCGATCTACTCCCCGCACTCGGCCAGATGGTTCGGTAGCACTTCACGGCCGTCGACGAAGGTTCTCCAAAACAGACCGACGGAACATGTCGTGAAACTAAAATCATCATGGTGGTCACCACCTGCCCCGTAAGTCGTCTTAAAGACAAAGAGGGGCTTCTCTGAAGATAGGCGTTAGCAGCTTCCGGTTGATGCAATGACTCGATGCCGTGATCGGGATTGCATAACACGCCCGTTTTCGGTACTGCTGCCTAGCTCAAAGATCCTCAATGATCGGGGTCTCTAGAACCTCTCGTCAGTACGAATGGAGTCACTATGAATCGAACGATCCAGTCAATCACCTTCCTCTCCGCTGTCCTTGTCCTCGCTTCCGCAGCAGTCTCATCCGAAACGGTCAATGAAACCTGCACCAAAGCAGGGCAGTGTGAGAAGGGTGCATGCACGGAAGATGCCTGCAAGGCAACCCCGTGCCAAGTCCTTACTAGCACGAGCGACGCCTGCACGGGCGACACCTGCACGAGCGACGCCTGCACTGGCGACGTCTGCACTGGCAAGTCGTGCGTTGGTGACGCATGCGAAAGCAAAGGGTGTGAAGGCAACACCTGTACGGCCAAATCCTGTGAATCGGCCGCAGCTCGTCTGATCCACCTCAGCGTCTCCCCTGATTCCGAACCAGCATCCAGCACGCAATGCGATGCTTGCACTGCGGACAACTTGGTCACTGCCAATGATCCATGCAAGTCCTGCTCGGACTGTCCGACGACTTGCACTTCATCAGCATCGACGGCGATCAAGACGACGACCGACTGCCAGAGCGAAACTGCTTGCTCTTATTGTGCTGAAACCGATCAATCGTGTCGCCACAGCATTGCCGTGCTTCATTCGCAGCTCATCGCAGAGAGAACCAAGAACGCAGTACTGGTCGCCAAGCTGGAATTCCAGCAAGAGCTGGCTCAATCGCGAGAAGAATTCACCAGTCGAGTCTTGGAAAAGGAAGTGGAAGTCGCGCATCTTCACGCTGAGCTACAAATTTCCAATGAGCGAACAAAGATCGGCCGCGAGCTTGGCGAAGCCGTGGTCGCTTACGAGCGAATCAAGGCATCGCTGGAACTAGCCCAAGATCGCAATGAACAACTCGAGATCGCACAGCGTGAATCCCATCAAGCGGAGTCTCTAGCCGCATCGAAAGCCAACAATGCCAGGCTCCTCGAGCGGATCGCCGATCTGGAGGCACGTCTTCAGTCGATCGATGCACGGTTAGCCAAGCAGCCGACCGACGTTCAGGTCAAGTAGCGTTTCGTCCTGGTCGGGCTCATGACGGAGTCAGACGCAGAGCCAGTCGGGTCACCATTTCATGACACGCCGTCGGGCAGGGCCTTTCCAACGCCTGGTCCGCGGCAGCGTCGATGCGGGCCTTTGACTAGCTGCTCAAACTGAGCGGTTTTGCGGTCAGCCATGCTTTTCGAACGCGTTTTCGCATTGTTCCTATTCACGTCGGGCCTCGTGATTCGACACCAAAGTAGCACGACTCTCCGAGTCGTAAACCGCCGAGAGAATCGACTCGGAGAGTCGTGCTACTTTCAACAACCGCTCAGTTTGAGTAGCTGAACATGTCGCTCTGGATCTCAAGAGTAACCCGAAGCGTGAGTTTTGAAGATGCGATTTCGGTTGCCGCATGAGGATTTTCCTAACCCGACGCCATCAACCTCTCGACCCGTGAGCGGTGGGACCATCTCTCGCGTTGCGGCCATCTAGGAGAGCGACTTCAAATCATCCGATGCGGGATGCGGCTGTTCTCGCTCACGCTGCATCCGACTGACGCACGCAGGACATACGGTGTATCGCAATTGGGGAACGGTTTGTCGCTCGTACATTCGAAGATTGAGCGAAATATCGGCCATCTCCAACCAGCCTGATGGTTCGATCAGCGATCGCTTGCAAAAGCTGCACATGGTAAGAAAAGCTTGGGATCGTTTCTGCTTGGAGTCCAGCACGGTAACGCGACGCTGAAGCAGAGTACGAACCACGGTGCTTCGGTACAGCAATTGGCCACCGTCATGTTTGCTGACCGTCAATTGCATATAGCGCTGCAGCGTCGGTGAATCGCAGCGAAATGGTACCGAGATTGGATTTCCGGACGAACGCACATGATCGTGGATTTCCCTGTACAAGTCTCGTGTCGGTTGATCCGCGATAAAATCCCAGATCTTCCGTCCAACCACCGCGATGTCGGTTAGCCCGTTCTCTTTGGCGAAAGCCATCCACCAGCGGTCGACGCAAACGATGACATCCGTCTCGTCCAGGGAGTACGAATAGGTGGGTTGGTGTTGAAGGACCATTCTCTCGTCATTCTACAATAACGCCGTGCAAGCCTTGATTGTCAGCTTTTGCTGATGGCTTTGCAAGTTTTATCTCGACCTTCAAACGATTGAATATCACAAGAGTGCCAGAGGCCGCTGGCAACGGAGTATTGACCAAAATTTGGCATGCAAGGGCCACATGCAAGAGCCATGGAACAGCTTCCACCGATGATTGCCGGAATCCGCCGAGCCCTGATCCGAACCTCGCTTGCCTGCCGCGCCAGCGAGGTCGTCCTCGCGGGCTGGCGTAACCGTTACAGATCAGCAGACCGGGATTGTTCGTTTTTCTTTGCAGCATCCCATTCAAGCATGCCGAAACCAATCAGCACATGGTTGGATTTCATTGCGACCGCACGGATGCGAATCCATCTCTGGAGACGAATCCGTGCGTCACTTGCTATTGATCCTTACCCTGACTGTAACCGGCTGTGGATCCACGAGTTGGTTGGGCTTTCCCCGCTCCAGGACAACCGTTTGCGACGGCTCGACCTGTGATGCGATGCCACTGAGCGCCACCGGGCCGGTAAGCTTGAATCCGGCACCGGTCATCGAGTACCCCATGATCGAAGGCTCAACTGCTCCGATCACCATTCCTGGCTCTACCTCGACGCTGCCCGCGGAATCAGTACCCGCGCCCACACCAGACCCGTCGACTTGAGCGGGTCGGTGCGAGTGCAGTCGAGTTGAGGGGCAACACCGGCCCCTTTCAATTACAGCCCCAGTACGCCCATCGGGCGCATTCCGTGCCGGACCTCATCGGCACTTTCTACGCCGAGATGCGCCGGAGTGGTCGATGTAGAAAAAGCGGGGACAGGCAAGAAGGGCGTCCCTGCCGTCATTGGCTGTTCCCCGATTTCCTTTAGCGCCGTTGTTTGGAGGCGACCAGAAACACCCTCCCTCCGGGTCGGACGCGGGAGCGGCCGGGGAGGACCAAGTTTCAGTACGAGGTAGATCCCCCACGGGTCTTCAGCCCGTCGAGGACGAGGCATTTCGATGAGACAACAGAATCGATGCTGCAAATGAGTCCTGGCGTCTTGTCTTCTCCGACGAGCACTCACGATTCACGGTTCGAGATACATCAAACGTGCGGTTTCTTGAGACCGGTATCTTCGGCGCGAGGAATATCCTCACGATTCCAACTGGGAAGCTGATCCGACGACGAGGTGCTCTGCCCGACGATCAGATGTCAGACGTCGAGGGCGCTGCTAAACTGCGGATCGGAGTTGAAGCAGAAAGCTGAAAGGGTCGACGAACAACCCAATGCACGCGAGCGGCGAAGGCGAAGTCGGGCATTTATAGATGGACAGGCTCTCGTCGGCGCCGGGTGATTAATGACGTTCGACAGTCTAAGACATGACAACCTTCACCAACCCGTATCGAACGCCTCAACCCGCAGCAGGATTCATAGGTGAGGATACCGAACCGGCATCTCGCCTCAAGATTTCGATTTGGTTGCTCGCTTACCTGTATCCTGTATGGCTTACCAGTTCCTTCTACGTGACATGGCTGATCGCCTGGGTACAACTCAACCATCGTCCCCGTCCGCTGCTCGATGATCCAAAGTTCATCGGAGGTTTGATGGACATCGCGAATTTCGTCCCGGGATTACTCTTGATGGCCATGCCCGTTCTGGCACCACTCGGCCTGGGAGCGTCATTTTTCAATCCGTTTCGGACTGCTCATTCCCGGCGTTTTGCTTTAGATGTTGCGATACTGGGCTTGTACCTTGGACTCTGCACAACTGCGTTATTGATACTTCGCGCCGATCCGTGGCGTGTTGTTGAATGGTGGTTTGACTGATCCGGCGGTATCATTGAGATCTGCAATCCAGGCACCTTTTAAATGGGGCACGAGTGCGGTGCCGACATGCTGGCGAACCATGTGGGGTACCGGAGCACGGCATGGCGCGTTTGCAAGTGGAAAATCAACTTGCCGTACCTGGTGGCGGCTGTCGACGATCCGACTGAAAGTACGGCTACACTCACGTCGTTTCTGAACCAACGATCTTCCAAACAATCAATCCACGTACCGAAAGTCCCGCATGACATACCCCCGTACTTTTTCCCACATCGGCATTTCTGTGACGGACTTGGACCAAGCCGTCGACTTCTACACGAAGACGCTGGGGTGGTACGTCATCATGCCTGCCACGGAAGTTGTCTCCGATGATTCGGCCATCGGCGTGATGTGCAACGATGTGTTTGGCGAGCACTGGGGACGGTTCCGCATTGCCCACCTCGCCACGGGCGACAGAGTCGGTGTCGAGATCTTCGAGTTTGCGAATGCTGAGAGGCGCGCGAACAATTTTGAGTATTGGAAGACAGGAGTGTTTCACTTTTGCGTCCAGGATCCGGACGTCGAAGGTCTCGCGAAACGGATCGTTGAGAACGGCGGCAAGCAGCGAATGCCCGTCCGCGAGTACTATCCTGGTGAGAAGCCGTACCGGATGGTTTACTGCGAAGATCCTTTCGGAAATTTGATCGAGATCTACTCTCACAGCTACGAACTGACGTATTCGGCAGGTGCCTACGGCGGCGATTCAGCCTGAGCCCGCCGCTCGCAACACGACGGATAACCCCAGCGACGTGGGGACGACGTGGGGACACGACACGACGTGGGGACACGGCACTAAGAGCGAGCAGGACGACGTGGGGACATGGCACTAGCGACGTGGGGACACGACGTGGGGCGACGTGGGGACATGGCACTTGTTGCAGCGGTGGGACGACGTGGGGACATGGCACTTGTTGCAGAACGACGTGGGGACACGACGAAAAGCGACGTGGGGACAAGCGACGTGGGGACATGGCACTTGTTGCAGCGGTGCGTATGTCGCATTGACTCTATCGAGCAAATTCGTGCAGAAGTCAGTACACTCCGATTTGCTTGTTGGGAGCGATGGCCGCTGAAACTTGTGGATTTTGGGAATGTGCGATCCGATTCGTCACCTCATCGGCGCGTACCGATCGTAGTTCCGTTACGGAAAGAACGTCGGGTGTGGATCGACGTCGCAAGAGGTCAGCAGAAGGAAAGTGAGCGTTTTACGCGCTCGGGCGGAAGAGTTCCTTCGCGGCGGCTGGAATGTGATATCGACGCCCCCGCTTGCGACTTCGCACACGTGCCACGTGCCGCGGCAATCCGGCCATCGCCGGAAACAGTCTGCCAAAGTCGGCGACCATTTTCAGCCATACCGGGGCGGGCAAACCCAGACGTGCGAGGATCGGCGGTTGATCGTCGCGGGTACACCCTGGCTTGCCCGCCGCAGTCTGCCGCGCTGTCCAATCAATTAGTTCCAGGTAGGCTTGCTCGCTTATCTGCAGGAATCCTTTGTCGCTGCAACGCTTTCCGGTTTGGCTTGCGATGGCACCTGCCGTCTGGGTGCCGAATGAAACCGAAACCGGCGCAGGAACGAGTCGACCGAATCCACCAAACTCTGCTTGCTGGCAGGGCGACCGTCGTCGGAATCCACACACGCTTCGCATGCTGACTCCCGGCCTTGGTTTTAAACGCCCGGACACGAAGTTGGCCGGACGTGTGGTCACTCATTTCCACCGTTTCGGCAAGGCAAGCCCGAATCAGGTTCAAGTCGATGTAGACTGCGCAAGCCGTGATGGCTTGCTCATCGATCAACGGAATGGCTTTGAAGCGATCTTCGAAGAAACGGCCCTTGGCCTCATCCTCGTCGTTGCAGCGCCGGGCGATTCGCTGGTCAAGCAAACGCATCCACCAGGAAATATCGCTCAATCGCAGACGGATTTCAGCCAACTTCTGATTGCAGTTGCGAATGGAATCAAGCTCTTTCCTGCTCGGCTCGCAAGGGGTGCCGTCCTTCTGTTTTCGATGGGGACAGATCATCAACCAACGCCGTGCCACCTCGGTATCGTCCCACGTCGCAACGACATCGGGACGCGATCGCAGCATCAGGTGATAGTGATTGGAAAGGACCGCAAAAGAAAGCAGGTCGATCCCAAACTGGGCCGCGAAGTGCCGGAGTCGTTCTTCAATCCATCCTTTGCGATGGTCGTAATTGATGCCAGTCAGCGGATCGTCACCGAAGAGCCAACAGCGGCGGACGGTACGGTTGAGAACGTGGAACACCTGAACCTCGGTGGGATCAACGATCTCACCACGAGACTTTCTTGACACGGTAACGTCTCCTGAAACAAGTCCATGGAAGCACGCTACGTTCGAAGTCTCATTCCCCGCAGTCGCAGCAGCAAGGCCTTTGCCTAAAGCCCGGCACAGTAGACTCCATTACACCCCGTATGGTTCGTCAGGTCAAGATTCGGGGCACCGGTCCGCCGAATTGCGCTGAACATTACATCGGAACGCTGGACGATTGCAATCAACTCGCAACCCCAATGCACGGCGATCAATTGCAAGCATGACGGGTGGTGCCGTGTCCCTGGAGAATGTCCCTGGAGAATTTCCCTGGAGAATTGTCCCTGGTGAATTGTCCCTGGAGAGTGTGCCCTGGAGGAACGGTCCCTGTCCCTGGAGGCACGATCTCTGGAGGAATGCTTGCCCAGATCGTATTTTACGAATTCTTATTCTTCTTCTCCTTTTGCAGTTTTCGTTTTTCCTTGGGACTACGCTCTGCCTTTTTCTGTGCTTCCTTTTTGCCCTTATCTTTACTTCCCTTATCACCCATTTCTGTTTCTCCTGGATTGAAAACGATCGCTACTTTCGACTCTTTGCTACGGTCATCGATTATACGCGGTCCTTGGTTCGACAGGGGCAATCGCCAAACATGACAGGCGGTGCCGTGTCCCCGGAGGATTTGTGGTTCGACAGGGGCAATCGCCAAACATGACAGGCGGTGCCGTGTCCCCGGAGGATTTGTTGACAGGCGGTGCCGTGTCCCTGGAGGATTTTTCTCTCGAAGGAAATCGTTGTCCAGCCGGAGGTGTTCCTCACCGCCGCGCCCTTCAACTCTCTACAGTCCGAAATTGCGACAGTAGCGTTCTCTTACCTCCAATTGCGGCCAATTCGTCCACCGTTGTCACTTCGGTGTTGCCATGCTTGCTTGATCCCCCCCCCCCTCACCCTGGATAACATGGCGGGGCCTAAAGTATTGAGGTCATGACGCATTCTCTGTCCAAACGCTTGGATTCATTCAAGAGCAACCACCCTAAGGATACCCACCTGTGGATCGAACACGCAGACAACGCCTGCCCCGTTACGCTTCCAAAAAGGCACGAGCGAGGATTAGGCCCTCGCGGCGAGCACGCTTCGAAGCACTAGAACCTCGCTTGCCGCTTGCCGCGATTTTGGTAACGAGTGTCGGCGATTCGATTGCTGTCGATGGAGTCGTCACGCTGCGTGAGGCGATTACCGCCGCGAACACAAACGCCCCGGTCGGCGATGCTCCAGCGGGAGATCCCGGGAACGATACGATCTCGTTCGACATTGCCGGGAGCGGTCCTCACGTGATCGCGCCAGCATCACCCTTGCCCGCGATCGTCGACACCTTGAGCATCGATGGAACTACCGAGCCTGATTATGCAGGAACACCAGTTATCGAGCTCAACGGTGCGCTTGCCGGCAACGCGGACGGGCTTGCTTTGCGGGCGGGCTCTAGCGGAAGTAGCGTCGAAGGGCTGTCCATAACCGGTTTCGCCCTTCAGGGAGTCGTCGCCACCGACTCCGGCGGTCATACGATTCGTGGGAATTTGCTGGGCCTGAAGCCGAACGGCACGACGCCCGAGGCAAACAGGAATGGTGTGTTGCTAATTGGCAGCCACGATAATGTGATTGAGGGCAACACCGCGACCGGAAACGTTTTTAATGGGGTGGTTATAATCGACGGCTCAACCGGGAACGAGGTGTCGAATAACATTCTCGGCTTGGACGCTGCCGGATCGGCGTCGGTCTTTCCCAATCACCGGAACAACGGGTTGATAGTGATCGACTCCTTTGGAACGTCGGTTAGCGACAATACTATCTCTGGGAATGGGTTTTCTGGTATCAACGTTATTCGCAGTGATGACTCGACCATCGACGGAAACAAGATTGGCACGGATGTCAACGGCACATTAGATCGCGGCAATGGCAGCAATGGAATCATTCTAAACGTTGCGGCCTCAAGTGTCATCTCGAACAATCTTCTGTCTGGCAACGACTTTGCAGGCGTAAACCTCTTTCGAAGCAGCAATGCCCAGATATTTGGCAACCTGATTGGCACGGATGTCAGCGGTACGTCAATGATCCCGAATCAAGTCAACGGGATCGCTGTCCAGTCGAACTCAATCGACACTCACATCGAAGACAACCTGATATCGGGAAACGGCTTTGCAGGGGTTAACCTCTTTCAGAGCAGTAACACTCAAATCCGCGGCAACCTAATCGGCACCGATGTGAACGGAGCATTCGCGATTGGAAACGGGAGAGGGATCGCTGTCCAACAGAGTTCTCAAGGCACGGTGATTGGAGGCGATACTCCTTCCGCGCGGAACGTGATTTCAGGCAATAGTTCTTACGGAATTGGCCTGTTTAATGACTCAACGGACACGCTGATCGAGGGCAACTATATCGGCACGGACGTCACCGGAGAGCTGGATTTGGGCAACGGGGGAGATGGTGTAAGTATCTTTGCGGCGGGGAATGTCGTTCGTGGAAACGTAATCTCCGGAAACTCGAGCGAGGGCGTCTTGGTGAGCGGGGATGCGAACCAAATCGAGGGCAACTTTATCGGGACCAATCAAGGCGGGACAGCGATTCTTGGTGGTCGGGTCGGCAACAACAACTTCGAAGGAATCGAACTTGATTTCGGTTCGGGCAACATCGTCATCGGCAACGTTCTCTCAGGGAACACCAACGTGGGAATTGAAGTCAATGCCAGTAACACCGTTGTGCGCGACAACGTCATCGGTCTTGACGTCACGGGTACGAATGACTTGGGCAACTGGAATGATGGCGTTCTGATCTTAAACGCTGAGCAGACCAGTCTGGAGTCGAATCTGATATCGTCCAACTTGTCCGGGGTCAACGTCCGTGCAAGCCACGATACGACTTTGAAGGACAACCGGATAGGCACGGATATCGAGGGACGCATCGATTTAGGCAATAGGATGAACGGCGTAATCGTACAGAGTTCCTCTGGCAACACTGTCGTGGACGACAACCTCATTTCCGGCAACGACTTCGCAGGCATCAACATCTTTCAAAGTCGCGATACTCAAATCCGCGGCAACCTAATCGGCACCGATGTGAACGGAGCATTCGCGATTGGAAACGGGAAAGGCATTGCTGTCCAACAGGACCCTGAAGGCACGGTGATTGGTGGCGACAGCGCCTCCGCGCGGAATCTCATTTCAGGCAACAGTGATTATGGAATCGGCCTGTTCAATGGTTCTACGAACACACTGGTCGAGGGCAACTACATTGGCACCGATATTACCGGTGAACTGGATTTAGGTAACGCAGGAAATGGAGTTGATGTCTTCGCGTCCGGGAATGTCGTTCGGGGAAATGTGATCTCAGGAAACTCGGGTGACGGTGTCTTTGTGGGCGGAGATGAGAACCGAATCGAAAACAACTTCATCGGAACCAACAAAGATGGCACTGCGATCATTGGCGTTTTGCCCGAGCACAATAACCGCAACGGAATCTGGATTGACTCAAATGTCTCCGGAACTGTCGTCACCGCCAACGTTGTGTCGGGAAACTCAAGTCACGGCATCCGGGATTATGGCGGGCTCCAAACAATCGTGCGTGATAATATCATAGGGCTTGACGTTACAGGCACTGTTGACCTCGGCAACCACTCTTGGGGTGTCAACGTCTGGGCTTCCGCGCAGCTAACAACTCTCGTTGATAACCTCATCTCAGGCAATTCCGCAGGCGGGATCTACCTTGAGGGCATTAGGATCCCGCCTTCGCCCAAGGTAATAGAGGGAAACTATGTCGGCACTGACATTACCGGTGAGCTGAATTTAGGCAACGGCGGCCCAGGAATCAAAGTTCAACAAGACGGAAACACGATTAGTAACAATGTTGTTTCAGGTAACGACTTTGCTGAAGTTTTTATCGACACAGGAATTCAAAACAAGATTGAGAACAATTTCATTGGAACCAACAAAGACGGAACGGCAGCCTTAGGCGGACAATTCGACAACAATAGTGCTGGAATCTTTATGGTGGGCGGCAGGATCGATTTTAGAACTCGATTAAGAGTACCTGACGAAAACATCATCACGGGCAACGTCGTGTCGGGAAACGGCTCAACGGGCATCTATGGTGAGCGGGGTATTCTCAACGTAGTGCGAGACAATATTGTTGGGCTTGATGCCACCGGTCTTGCCGGCATCGGTAATGGTGGGGATGGCATTTCGTTAACGACGGACTTCGGCGGCAACACAGTTGAGGCCAATTTGGTTTCGTTCAATGGCGGTGATGGCATTAACAATTCCGGCGGCACAGTGGAGGCCAACTTGGTTTCGTCCAATGGCGGTGATGGCATTAATAGTTTTGGAAGCACGGTGGAGGCCAATTGGGTTTCGTCCAATGGCGGTGATGGCATTGTTAGTGTCAGCGGCACAGTGGAGGCCAACTTGGTTTCGTCCAATGGCGGTGATGGCATTAATAGTCGCGGCGGCAAAGTGGAGGCCAACTTGGTTTCGTCCAACGGCGGTGATGGCATTTACATTAGTGGCGGCGGCAAAGTGGAGGCCAATTCCATATGGTCCAACGGGAGTAATGGTATTCAGGTATTAGGGTATGTTGAGGTGCTATCGAATCGCATTGGAATTAATCAATCTGGTGAAGCGGCCGGCAATGCTGGCAATGGAATTCTGGTCACCGGTGGAAATCTGGTCCCCGGTGGAGGTTTCATTGGCGATCCGGAATCGCCTAATGAGATATTTTTTAACGGCGGAGCGGGAGTGGCCGTGTACTCTCCACCCCCCACTCCCTTTGGCCAATCTTACACTCATGTCTCGATACGAGGGAATCACATCGGGAAGAATGGAGGCCTGGGCATCGACATCTACTCAGAAGGTCCGACACCTTTATCTCGGAAGCCGATCCCTGTGCTGAGCAAATTTGAGAATGGCGCGTCAACACGAGTCGTGGGAGCAATAGATACTGGCAGGCCTTCGGCAGAGCTGGTTACGATTGACTTTTATGGAAACAAATCAATCGACCCAACTTTTTTTGGCGAAGGTGAACGCTACCTCGGTTCTTTCGACTTGATGACTGATGGTTTCGGGAAGGCATCATTTGACGTGACTCTACCCGTTCCAACGGATGTTGGAGAGTTGATTACGTCAACAGCGACGTACGACACGTTCAATACCAACCCTTTTTACCAAGTCGACGGTACGTCCGAGTTCTCTGAAATCACCTCGGAATTGATCGCCGCTTCCTTATCGGAACCAACCCTATTGGAAAGCGGAGAGCTGTTTGTTGTCGGCACCAACGACGATGACGAGATCCTTGTCAAAGAGAAAAATGGCAGCGTGGAGGTCAAGATTGAAAGCGACGACTTCGATGCAAAGCATGCGTTTCCTGCCGCTGATGTGGGACGCGTATTTGTCTTTGCGCTGGCTGGCGACGATGAGGTGAATATCCACAAGACGATATCGCTTGATGCCTTCGTACTCGGCGGCGACGGTGATGATCAGCTATCGGGAGGGCAAGGCAGGAACGTGCTCGTTGGCGGGAATGGAGACGACGAGATCATCGGCAACCATACCTTGGACATCATCATTGGAGGTTGGGGTGAGGACGAAATGAATGGAAAGGACGGTGACGACCTGCTGATCGGTGGCTCGACCAATGCCGATGAAAGCCTCGCTGCGCTCGACACACTCCTCTCTGATTGGAACGATCGAGATCTTCCCAGCATCTTTTCCACTCTCGTTGTGTCTGATGACGAAGAGGAGGATGAGTTGCACGGCGCCGCGGGCGCAGACTTGTTCTGGGACGAAATCGATGATGAATTATCGGATGTCGATTCCGGTGAGGGCGATCTCGTGGTAGTGCCCTAATAGGCCGCGGCGATCAACATCGCCGGGCATCCTTCGCATGGTGGCCGTCTCCGCAGCTTGCCGTTTGACGCCCAGGTCATCGAGCGTAAGCCGCGTCTGAATCGAGTGTGGAAGAGGCATTTGTTGCGGTGTGCCCGGCAGACGCTTCCGAGCGTCGCATGGAGGATATCACCGAGGCCTTGCCGGGACGCGTTTCATCCGAGTGCGGTCAGAGTGCTCAACCAGATTGTCTACCAGCACGTCTCGACTTTGCGATGATCATGGCGCCCTGAACGCTGCGCACGCATCCCGCAGTTTGGCGGATTTGCTGCTCCATCTAGGCTGGGTAAGTCGCGCAGGTGTCGCACACCGACGCGGATTGCTGCATCTTCTTCCTGCAGGCGGTTGGACCATCTTCGCGGAGGTAGCGGATCCGCCAAGCCCGTGGGGTCAAAATATTGAAACGAGCATTTCGGCCGGCGAAATCCGAAGTTGTATGAGCGGATGGATCCCAATTTTCAGTCGAAATTGAGTCAAGACAGAGCGGCGTTGGCTGAAAACCGTGTCAAAACGGCGGCACTGTCCAGCAGACATCACATCGATCTATTGAGACTGGAGTGGCGAGAAGCGAGTGATGGCCGGATGAGCTAAGCCGCGCGTCGATACGATCGAAGCAAACCACCAAGTCGCTCCGTCGTTTCGATCTCAGCATCCAAGTCTGGTGGACGATCCATCGGAAGCGTCCCAATAATTGTTGAAAGTTGAAAGATGGTCTCCCGGAGGGCAGAATCTGCCCTTCGCAATCTTTCAATTTTCGTCGGCAGCCACCGACGGGGAGACCATCATGAACGAACTTAGTCTTTTGCGATCGCTAGGGCAAGTTTCCGCATGCGAAGCTGGCCAAGTGTTTCGAGATTTTCTTCGCGGATCACTTCCGCGAAATGATCTGTGAAGTCATGGCCGCGGAAGTAACCGAGCTTTGCGGCCCCAAACATGCTCCCTCGGGCAGTACACACTTCCGAGCAGGTACGAGTCCTGGCCGGGTTCTCTATGAAGGTGAGCGTGAGGCGGTCGTACGGCCGCGTGTTCGGTGCAAGTCCGACGATGGTACCAGTCAAGAAGTTGAATTGGCCAGCTATCGAATCGCCAAGGATCCCGAGCAGCTCCAATCGCAAATCGTTCAAGCGATCGTTGCAGGTGTGAGTACTCGTGGGGTTGAAGAGATCAAGCCGAATTCGCCAGGTGTCAGTCGATCCAATGTGTCGCGATTGTGGCAAGAAGCCGGTAGCAAGTTCGTCGAACAACTGCGTGGCAAGGATCTGGCCTCGACGACTTGGTGTGCGCTGATGCTCGACGGCATTCGGCTCAGTCGCGAACAGACTGCCGTGGTGGCATTGGGAATCGATAGTGAAGGCCACAAGCACGTGCTCGACTTCGCTCTTGGAAGCAGCGAAAACCTGGAAGTTTCACGAGAATTGCTAGGCCGCATCGTGACTCGTGGATTCGGTTGTGAGCATCGATTGTTTGTCGTGCTTGATGGCAGTGATGCGTTACGCGGCGCCGTGATGGAATTCTTTCCCGATGCAGTCGTGCAACGTTGCTTGGTGCACAAGGAACGGAACATCAAGGGCAAGCTCTCGAAACGTCATTGGGGTGAGTTGTCGCGTCTGTTTGCACGCCTTCGCAGCGTCCAGGGGATCGAAGCGGCCGAAGAGGTGTTCGCCTCGCTAAAGGCGTTCCTTAAGCCGATCAACGCAGAGGCCTATCGAAGTTTGCATGAAGCCGGTGACGACCTGCTGGCACTGCATCGACTGAATGTTCCCAACACGCTTCATCGTTCACTGCTGAGCACCAACGCGATTGAGAATTCATTCTTGAATACGAGACGCAAGCTGGGTCGCGTAACACGCTTTCGGGCGGACACCGACCAGGCAAGCCGCTGGCTCTCGTACGCGCTGCTGGAGGCAGAGAAAGGGTTTCGACGGATCTCCGGTCACCACTCCATGAAGCATCTGATCGCGGCCCTGCAACGCCCCGGAGGCGCCACCGAGTGATCGGCTTCGCCGCGCCCTTTCATCGCCTAGGCGATGAAAGAGCGCGGCGAGCCATTGAAATCCGAACCGTGTAATCCTAAGTTTTGACAAGCGAGATCATCAAGAGTTTCAACAAAGAATCGGACATCCCCAAGAGTCCGTTGAGCCGAGGCAATTTTGATTGAGAACCTATCCGAGGAATGTAAATCGACGACTAGACGCGGAACCGATGCGAAACTCCATTAGAATGGGGGCGGCGGAAGATTCTTCTGCGCTGATCGGTAAACCGCACATTCCCAGACCGCCCTGGTGCTATGTGCCAGGACCGGCTCTTGGTTTCGCCCCTGGTACCGGCGTAGATCAAACTGCCTTGACGTGGCTCGCGCCGCGAAGCATGCCGCCACTCCGATGTGGAACGTCCAGGGGGCGGCAAGTGTGAGATCGCCGCGACTGGCCTCCCACGCAATCGGGAGTCATGATGCTAGAATGAGAATCCGATTGCGGGAGAAGTGCCTAATGTGCGTGGTGACCGCTTGTCACCTCGTATGGGCAATTCGGATCTGTGCAGAGGGACTTCACGCTGGATTCCCCTTCGTATCTCCAACGAACTGAGATAGGTGAATTTGGTGTGCGAAGGTCAAAGACAGACTCCATGGTGGGAGCGCGGGGTGATCTATCAGATCTACCCCCGATCGTTTCAGGATAGCGATGCCGACGGCGTGGGTGACCTTGCCGGCATCGAGTCGCGGCTGGACTATCTCGCTGGGCTTGGGATCGATGCGATCTGGCTGTCACCAATTTTTCCTTCCCCAATGGCCGATTTCGGATACGACATCGCCGACTATTGCGACATCGATCCCATGTTCGGCGATCTCGCCGGATTTGACCGGCTGCTTTCGGCGATCCACGCGCGCGGCCTCAGGCTTCTGCTCGATTTCGTTCCAAATCATTCGTCAGACCAACATCCATGGTTCATCGAAAGTCGGGCGTCGCGTGAGAACCCGAAGCGTGATTGGTATATCTGGCGAGATCCAGCGCCGGACGACGGACCACCGAACAATTGGATCAGCGACTTTGGTGGCTCCTCCTGGCAATGGGACGAGGCGACCGGCCAATATTACCTTCACGCTTTCCTCAAGTCGCAACCCGACCTCAACTGGCGTAACCCGGAGGTACGCGAAGCGATGATGTCGGTGCTCCGCTTCTGGTTAGACCGCGGCGTCGATGGATTCCGGGTCGACGTGCTCTGGCACATCATCAAGGCCGAAGGGCTGCCCGACAATCCAATCAATGCGCATTGGACGCCCGACCGCACAGAGCGCGACCGGCTGATCCAGCTCCATTCGACCGACCAGCCGGAAGCGCACGCAATCTCTGCCGAGTTCCGCGCGCTGGCCGATAGTTATGGCGACCGCGTCCTGATCGGCGAGATCTGTTTGCCCAGCGACCGCCTCGCCCGATGGTACGGCTCGCCGGATCGTCCTCAGGTGCATCTGCCGTTCAATTTCCAGCTCATTGAAAGCGCGTGGGAGGCAACCGCACTGCGGCGGACGATTGCCGCGTATGAGGCGTCTCTGCCCCGCTTCGGCTGGCCCAACTGGGTGATCGGCAGCCACGATGCGCCGCGGATCGCCGCGCGGGTCGGCGAGGCGCAGGCACGAATTGCAGCCATGCTTCTGCTGACCTTACGCGGCACGCCGACACTGTACCAGGGCGACGAAATCGGCATCGGGGAGGTGCCGATTGCGCCCGATCAAGTGCGCGATCCACAGGACCTGCGTCAGCCCGGCCTGGGGATCGGTCGCGATCGTTCGCGCACACCGATGCCCTGGGATGCTGCGGCCTTTGCGGGGTTCAGCACTGTCGATCCCTGGCTTCCGCTCAACGAAGACTGGCGTGTGCGCAACTTTGCGGCGCAGGATCGGGACAGCAGCTCACTTCTGTCTCTCTACCGAACTCTGCTCGCGCTGCGGCGATCACACGACGCGCTCGCAATCGGCGACATCACGCTCGTCGACGCGGCGGAGGACGTGCTCGCCTACCAGCGGGAGCATGCCGGCGAGTGCCTGCTGATCGCGCTGAACCTCAGCCACGAGACGCGGGCCCTGACGCTGCCGACCAATGCATCTGTCGAAGATGTTCTTGCTTCGACCCTGCAACCATCGTTGCGGCAACCATCGTTGCGGCCGCTTCGCCCGATGGACCGCACGCTGGCCCCGGACGAAGGTCTCGTGCTGCGATTGAAGGAGAAACGCTGAGATGCGCCTAGCAATGCTGGCTCCGATCGCCTGGCGCACGCCGCCGCGAACCTACGGCCCTTGGGAGCTCGTCACCAGCATGCTGACCGAGGCGCTCGTCGAGCGTGGGATCGACGTTACGCTCTTTGCCACGCTCGACAGCATCACTGCCGCAGCGCTCGATGGCGTCGTGCCAGCTCCTTATGGGGACGATGCATCGATCGACGCGAAGGTCTGGGAATTCCGCCACCTGGCCCATCTCTTCGAACAAGCCGACCGGTTTGATCTGATTCACAACCAGGCCGATTTCCCTGCCCACGCCTTCTCACGCCTGACCGATACGCCAATCGTGACGACGATCCACGGCTTCTCGTCAGAACGCATCCTGCCGATGTATGTGGAATACCAGGACGTCGTCCATTACGTCGCCATCAGCGACGCGGATCGTTGTCCCCAGTTGCGTTACGCTGCGACGATTCATCACGGCATTCCTCTCGACGATTTCCCGTTCAATCCGGCCGGCAGTGACAATCTGCTCTTCTTCGGACGTATCCATCCCGACAAGGGCGCTGCTGAGGCGATCGCCGCCACTCGCGCAAGCGGGCGCCATCTCCACATGTACGGCATCGTGCAGGATGCGGAATATTATGAACAGGAAGTCCTCCCAGCTGTTGACGGTATGTCGGTGACCTATCACGGTGCAGTCGGCGGAACGCAACGGCTAAGAGCCCTCGGCGACGCCCGCGCGCTTTTGCACCTCATCAATTTCGATGAGCCGTTCGGGCTTTCGGTTATCGAGGCAATGGCTTGTGGCACGCCAGTCATCGCAACACGGCGGGGCTCGATGCCCGAGCTGATTGATGATGGCGTCACTGGTTTTCTGGTCGACAGCCTTGACGAAGTCAAGCAGGCAATCGAGCGCATCAACGAGATCGATCGCCCTACCGTCCGCCGCGCCGTAGCCGATCGATTTACCATCGATCGAATGGCCGACGCCTATCTGGCCCTCTACCGGCGGATCCTTGGCACCTAGCCCCAGTGAGGCACAAAAGAGGCCTGACCCCTTTTCTCCACCTCGCCTAAGTCGACAGTCTTGCGGCAATCGTGAGTGATTTCTTAGCATCGGGGTCGTAGACGTGTCGAAACGAATGGACTCGGGAAATGGCCATACCAAGAATCTTGCTCGTGCTTGGCACGGTAACACTCGTGATGAGCGTGCATGGTTGGTCGCAAATGCCCTTGCCCGCGCCGCCGGCTCAAGCTGGTTCAGCGGTACCTGATTCAGCCTCCGTGTTGCTCGAAGCCCGCAAATCACCTATCCGTTTGCCTTCGACCAAGACATCCCCTGGCACGTTGAGGATCAACGATGACCGGGGACAGGATTCGGTGCACGGGCTGTCAAATACGCTTGAGCTCCCTGACGCCGCGACAGGCTTGACCGCCCTGACTCCGATTGCAGACGTCGCCGCAATGCCGAATCAACTGTTTCACGAAATCGACAGTGAAACTGTCAGCAATGCGTTTGCGGTTTCGACGGCGGCGGAGAGATTGAACGCGGTCCGCAGAATACCTTCGTATGTGGCCCCATCCGCGACGCCACATCGGATTGTCCGCTACGAGGTGCCGCTGGACGATGAAACATTGAATCAGGCGTTCTTGGAACGCGGAATTCAGGGGCACTTGATGGAAGTCGTTGACGAGTCCGCACGGGATAACGACTCCTTCTCAAGCCGGCTCCTCACGTTCGTCAGTCCCACCGCAAGCCGTGAAAACTCGAAAAAACTCCGCGTTGTGCGTTACGAGGTGCCAGCCGACGACATTCCTTTTCATCTTCAGCTTGCGGAGCTAGACGGCAGAATCCTCGAGCCGGGAATGCTGCGCATGCCCGAGGTCCGATTCTTTCAGCCCAAGGCTCGCATCTTCATGGATCTCAAGCAAAGCAATGACGGCGAGTTTGATCTGTTTGATAATGGTGCGATCTTGGCGTCGTTGGACGTCATCGAGCTCTATTTTCCAATGCCGTTGATCAGTGAGCGATTTTCCGAGATGTTTAGCCGCCCCGCCCCCCTGGCGACGCTTGGTTGGCGTGTCGGCGGCACGCTCGGGATCGGGATCGCCACGGCGTTGAACAATGGCGGTTCCGAAAATGGCAGCTCGGCGGTAACGATGCTGTCAACCGGCATCCGCTATGAGTTTCCGCTCGGCCCCCCATCCCATGAACTGTTGGAGACTCGTGACAGTCGGCTGGACCAACGGACGAGAGTTGGGATGGAATTTGGGCTTCAAGGGGGGATTTCGACTCGCGAAGCGTTGCGAGATTCGACCGACATCGGGCTGTACTTTGGAATCCTCGTCAACACACCTTGGGGCGGTTGAGCGAAGGACAAGTGCAGGAATCAAAGGGGGCAGCCCTGGAGAATCTCCCCGATCACTCGTCCGTGTACGTCCGTCAAGCCGAAATCGCGGCCCGAATATCGATAGGTCAAACGTTTGTGATCGAATCCCAATTGATGCAACACGGTGGCGTGGAAATCGTGCATCGTGACTTTGTTTTCCGTCACCGCCATCGCCAGTTCGTCGGTCGCTCCGTAGGTCATGCCCCCACGAACTCCACCCCCGGCCATCCAAATGGTATAGCCGTCAATGTGATGATCGCGTCCTACCTTGGTCGGATCCTTGACCTGTCTGCACGGTGGGAGTGCGGCCCATCTCGCCACCCCAGATGACGAGCGTTTCGTCCAGCATTCCCCGTTGCTTCAAATCGGTCAGCAACGCGGCGATTGGCTGGTCCGATTCACCCGCCAGACGAGTGATGTTGCTGACGATCGAACCATGGTTGTCCCAGGGCTGCCCACCACCGTGATAACACTGGATATAACGAACACCCCGCTCCGCCAAGCGTCTCGCGTACAGCATGTTGCGGCCTTGCGTCGTATCGCCGTATATCTCGCGAATGTGGGCAGGCTCTTGTGAAAGGTCAAAAGCGTCGGTGCCGGCACTCTGCATGCGAAACGCGAGTTCCATCGTGTGAATTCGGCTCTCAAGTCGTCGATCATCCGGCCGCATCTCTGCGTGTCGCCGATTCAAAAACTGTGTCAGGGCAATCTGCGCCGCGCTGCGAACCCGGACGAACATCGCCTCGAGTCAGGTTGGGTACGATTTGTTCACCAGAGCTTTCGGTGTCGATGTGCGTTCCCTGGTAAACCCCCGGCATGAACGCGCTGGTCCAGTTCGTGACTGCGCCGTGGGCAAACCGCGTGGGCACAAGCACGACAAAGCCTGGCAATTCGTCGCTTTCGTTGCCCAGGCCATAGAGCAGCCATGAACCGAGACTAGGACGTGGAAGCGTGGAGTGTCCACAATTCGTCAGCAACAATCCGGGCGTGTGATTGGCGACCTCGCCCTGCATGCTGCGAATGACGCACAACTCGTCGGCATGCTGGCCCACGTTTGAAAAGAGTTCGCTGACTTCTAATCCACACTCACCGTATTTTTTGAACTTGAAAGGCGATCCAAAAAGATCTCCCGCACGATTGAGCTGTGTGGGTTGCAGTTGCTTCTTGATCGACTCGGGGAGTGGCTTTCCGTCAAGCCGATTCAACTCTGGTTTGCGGTCGAACGTGTCCATTTGGGATGGACCACCGTTCATGAACAAATGAATCACCCGTTTCACTCGCGCTGGAAAGTGCGGCGCTCGCTCGACTCAAGGGAGACTCGTCGGGTGCCCTTTCCACGGCGGCTGCAAACGCACGGTCCTGCAGCATGCTGGCCAGTGCGACCGATCCGAGGCTGGTCGACTGCAGCAGTTGGCGGCGCGACAAAAATTGGCTCATGTTGCTAGTCCACGTACTGAAACTCATTGCTCATCAACAAAGCATGAGCCATCAGCGGCCAAGGCGATTCGATGAAACGTGTCGACTGGCGATCTGGTTTTTGAAATCGCTGCTGGAACTCGACCAGTTTCAATGCATCGCGACACTTCTGCGGAAACCGGGTCGCGTCCAAGGACGGTACGGAACAGATATTCGACTTTCGCCTGATCGGTCTCGACACCGGGAAAACGCCTCGCCCGACGCAATCACGGCAGCTTGATCGATCACGAACGGGGAATTCATGTGAACAGGGCCTGTGGGGCGACGATGCTTTCGCCGCGGGCTGGCTGCGTCTGCACCGGCGCGGGGAAATCGAAGGCCCGCAAAGTTGGATCGAGATTGAATCGATTGATAAATCCATAGATTGCACGACGACGTGTGTAATCCTCACCCCAAAGTTGCTCGGCGTGACCACCGACGCGTCGGTCCAATTGGCCAGACACGAGCAAGATGCTGTCCCGAATCGCTTCGATGGAAAGATGCTTTCGATTGGCTCGCCACAACCATTGGTTCTCGGGGTCAAGCTCGACTGCGGCAGCGCGGGATCGACTCGACTGTTGATAAGTCTGCGACGAGACGATTCGACGAACCAAATGCTTCACCGACCAATCGTGCTGAATGAAATCGATCGGCCAGCCAGTCGAGTAACTGCGGGTGTGTCGGCGGACTTCCCTGCAAGCCAAAATCGGAGGGGGTGGCCACCAGATGGGATCCGATCAGGTGCCCCCAAACCCGATTGACGAAAACGCGGGCCGTAAGCGGATTCTGCGGTGATGCGATCTTGCATGGCCAGTTCCAAACGACCGCTGACATCCTTCGGAAATTCGACCTGATCCGGATCCAGTATCTTCAGGAACCGCCGCGGCACGGCGTCGCCCCGAGAGGCCGCATCGCCACGGACGAAAACATAAGGATTGGGGTGGTTTGCCGCGTTCGGCCACCACCATCGCTCGAGCCGGCGCCCCTGGGTGAAAGGTTAACAGCTCCGCCAATTCTGTCTCGCGGATCTTCTGCGGAGATCGACACGATTGTTATTCTTCGCCTTTTTGCCGGCCGCCGCCAGGATCTTTGCATCGATCTCGGCTCGCCTGCGCTTCGTAGTCTTTGATTTCCGAATCCGTCGGCGAGTAATTTTTCAATAGTGGTTGCTTCTCTTCGTCCAGCGGATTCATGCGAGTGACCGCGGCAAACACTCCACGCAACGAATAGTAATCTGCAGTGGGGACGGGCTCGAACTTGTGATCATGACAACGCGCACAGGCAACGGTGACGCCCATCAGCCCGCGCGTCGTGACGTCGATCCAGTCATCCAGAGCCTCGGCTTGCGCACGGTTCGCGTAGGGGCCTGCCGCATAAAACCCGAGAGCCGCCATCTCCGATGAATCCGGACGCGAACCCCATCAGGTCTGCCGCCATTTGCTCCTTCAGGAATTGATCAAACGGCTTGTCCGCATTCAGCGACTCCACCACGTAGTCACGGTAGGTGAACGCGAAAGGAAAGTAGTGCGGGGTGCGGGTATCGGGGCGATAGTCATTGTCGGTATCTGCATAGCGAACCACGTCCAACCACAAACGGCCGAAATGCTGTCCATACTCGGGTGACCCGATGAGCTCATCAATCAGTTGTGATGTCGCTTTTTCAACGTCGATCCCGGCGGCAGCTTGGAACTCTCGGACTTCATCGAAGGAAGGGGGCAATCCGATCAGGTCGTGATACAAGCGTCGTACCAACGTCGCCGGGTTGGTGCGTGGCGAGGTGCCAAGCCCCGCACCCAGCAATGATTTGAAAACGAATCGATCAATCGCATGCTCGCTCCAGTTTGCGGAGTTGCCGTCGGGCGCCGGGCAGTCGACGCGGCAGTCGACGCGGCAGTCGACGCGGCAGTCGGCACGGCGACTGATTTCAATGGCTGAAATGCCCAGTGATCTGCCGCCTGATCAAACAGGTAGGCTTGGTCCCCTAAACGAGAGAACTCCGTCTCACCCATGTCGTCGGCGGGCCCATGTGCACCCCGTTTCACCCACTGTTCGATTAGCTCAATGGCTTCCTGACTCAGGCGTCCATCGGGCGGCATTTGCAGCGATTCGTTGTCGTAACGAATGGCGGTCACGAGCAGTGAAGCGTCGGGTTCACCTGGAATGACTGCCTTGTTTGTGTCGCCCCCTTCGATCCATCCCGATCGTCGGTCCAGTAGCAATCCGCCCTGCTGCTCACCCGCCTGCTCACTGTGACATTCGTAGCAATGCTGCACGAGCAGAGGACGAATCTTCTGCTCAAAAAAGCGAAGCTCGGCGGCTGAGCCTTGCGCGTAAAGCGTACGGGACGCTGTCGCAGAAGGAATGATCATGCCGCACAACAGGCCAACGAAGAGGCCGGCCAATTTCCCCAGGCGAACAACGAAACGACTGGAGAGTATTTGCATCGGCAAATGGCTGGTTGGATGGTGAAGAGTTCACCGGGGGGGCTGGGAGACCGCATTGCGACTTCCCTAATTCTAATCCACCCGCCAATTTCAGTGCAAACGCGAGCTCAAGCTGCGATCCGGCTGTTCATAACACTCGATGATTGAATCATTCTGCATGCTAAACCGGTAAGGCCTGTCTCTCCAATCTTCATTTCGTCATTTCCTGGTGACTGATTCTCGCCAAGAAAGGGTGACGCAGAGGCGGGGAGACGCTGAGACGCGGAGGTAAGAATTGATGGCTCTTCCTCCGCGACTCTGCGACTCTGCGCTTACCTTTTCTTCCCCGTGGCCTAGGAAATTCGGAGGCCCGAGATCGGTGCCTGCGTATCAAGAGGACCATGGGGACAGCACAAACATGCTCGGCCCCCGGCGATCGCCACTCACAGCGGCCGACCAAACGATGCTAACGGCTGGCGGCCGCGATGTATTGCTTTTGGTCTTTGACCAGCTCGTTGATTTGCTCTGTCGTTTCGCAGGTGCATTGGAAATGGCAGATCAGCATCTCGTCGGTCGCATCACTTCCCCAGTGGACCGTCTTGGGTGGCGAGTTCGGATTCAATGGATTCTCAGACGAATTATCGTACCAGGCGTCGACGTAGATCTTGGTCCCTGCTGGCAAGTGAACCGGCTGGGCAAAAGAATACTGCCCCTGCCAATTGAAGTCCCAATCTTTGATCCACAACAGCGGTTTGGTGGTCTCATCGGGCTCCTTGGACCAGACTTTCATCTCGCGTCCCAACACGTGCATGTGAGGCACAATGTCAAACAGCGTCGTGTCGACTGGAAGGGTGTAGGTCGCGCACTGTAGGTGCCGCGTTGCGCCGGGAGGAATGCGAATTTTTGTCGTGCCGACTTGAACTTCAACGACTTGTCGCCGGGCAGTTCGCGGCGCAAAGTAGAGCCCGATCCTCGATCGATCACGATGCGGCTTACCGGTCGTGACGTAATGGATCTCGGCGACAATGTCACTGCCGCCCGGGACCAACCTGCCCATGCCATCGGGAAGTCGCCGGGCGTTCATGCCGGGAAACCAACTGCTGAGCGTCCCTTCGGGTTCAAATCGCGGTCCACCAAAACCCCCGTAGCCCGGTCCCGAATCCGCCTGATCCATCCGCCGACCGATCCGTTTGGTATCGAGAAAAAAGCTGGCGTGATGAATCGCTTGTGGCGTCCCAGGTTGAAAAGAGATGGCCGTGATCAAGCGATCTTCGCTCAGCTGGGTAGGGATCACGAAGTACCGGCGAATGTCAGGACCGCTGATCGGAACGGAAAACGCTTCGGGCATCTCCAAGACAAGATCCGGCTCGCCCAGTGGCCACCCCGCGGCACGACGCATGGCTGCGGGACGGTCGGCCGCGTCACCGGCGGGCTTGCCTCCCCGGACCCACGTATCCAGAAGTGATAGCTCGTGCCTGGTCAGTCGCATTTCTCCCAGGAAACGAGTGAAACCTCGCGCCGGTTTCCAGGGCGGCATGAACCGAGATTGCGTGACCTCGAGAATCTGCTTGGCGTGACTGCTGACATCGTCGTAGGTCAATAGCGGAAACGGACCTGATCCGTCGGGACAGTGACACGACGCACAGTTGGCTCGGATGATCGGAGAGATGTCTCGTGTGAAGCTCACCTCTCCGGTCGATGTCTTGTCAGGCGGATCTTCCAGCAAACAGCCGATCGGTTTCGTTTGGGGGACGGCGATCCGACGGCCCATGACCACCGACTGTAGGGCGTCTTGCAAGTAAGAGTGCGTGGCCTGGTCCTTCTTGATGCCGAGTCGAACGTGCCGATCGTCGATGGCACCACTATAGAGCTTGGTACCAGACGGACTGAGCACGATCGCTTGTGGGGTGTGCGTGGGCGCCAGTGCTAAACGCAACTCCCCCGAGCCATCAAACAGCACTGGAAATTGCACATTGTATTCCCGGCTATGCTCCAGAGCCTTGACGCGGGTCACCGACGGATCCGAGATCACACCGTACAACTCGACTCCCATCGGCCGAAAACGCGAGTCGAGTTCGTTAAGCAAGGGCAGATAGCCGTTACTGATCGGACATTGTGTCGATAGAAAAACGACCACAATCCCGTTGGTTTCGCTCGATTCACCAAGACGATAGAGATGACCGTCCAGGTCGACGCCCTTGAGCAGGCCTGCCTGGTTGCCGTGTTGCGCCGTAACGTGGCTCGCATCCCCGAGGCACAGCACACCGCACAGCAAACACAACATCCATGCGAACGAAAAGGACATCGGTCCGAAGCGAATCATACAATTCGCGGACCACCGAATGACGTCGACGATCATTCACGCACTTTCGATTAGTGTCATCATGACACGTCCGGACGTGCCGACGACGTGTAAGAGAAGAGCGGTTAATGTACCCGACCGAATGCGCGGCGGCGAGCAAATTCTCAGAAATATCTGCTTGAGCCAGATTTGCGACGGGGGGGCCCTGTCGCCTCGCTCGTCGTGCACGTCGACTCAAGAAGTACCCACCAAAAAACTGTCCTCACAATTGAAAGGTTGTCATACTTGAGCTGCGTACAATCCCATCCGAAACAGCACAGTGCATCATGATACGCTCACTCTTTCGAAAGCACTCCATTTGGGCAGTCGTCCCGATTCTATTTTTCGCCGCGTCGAGTCGATCGCGGGCGGATGGCGTGCAAGGATTGCAAGCGGGAGCAGCCGTGGCGAGTATCTCACCACAGACGTTTCCCGCATTGCATAACGGTGGATTCCTGCAGCGGAGTGCCGATCGTGTGATTGACCCTCTTCATGCGCGAGCACTCGTCCTTAGCGACAGAACTGAAACCATCGCGATTGTGATTGTCGATTCATGCATGTTTCCCACAACGCTCTGCGATCAGATCAAGGAACTCACGACGCAGCAGACGGGGATTCCTGCCAATCGCATCCTGATTAGCGCCACGCATACGCACTCCGCACCGTCGGCCATGTCGATGTGCCTGGGGTGCGAGGTCGATGAGGCCTATGTGAAATTCGTGCCAGCTCAGGTTGCCCAGGCAATTGCAGACGCCCAACAGAATCTCCAACCAGCGAAGGTGGGCTGGGCAGTCGCGGACGGTACCGACCTGACAAATTGTCGACGCTGGATCACACGAAGTGATCGCATGGGAACCGATCCCTTTGGTGGACAGACCGTACGGGCCATGATGCATCCCGGATATCAGAACCCCGACTACACCAGTCCTGCCGGGCCGATTGATCCCTGGCTTTCCGTGCTGAGCGTTGTGTCAGCCAAAGACGATTCACCAATCTGTGTGATGGTGAACCTGTCCATGCATTACTTCGGCGGCGATGCGTTCTCGGCCGATTACTTTGGCGACGTCGCCCGCTTGCTGGAGGCTCGGCTGGAAGGCAAGAGTGGAAAGACGACGCGTTTTGTAGGCATCATGTCGCAGGGGACCAGCGGAGACCTGCACTGGATGGATTACAGCCAACCTCGCCAAAGCATCCGTCGACAGGAATACTCCCAAGCGGTAGCGGACCTTGCCCTGCAGGCGTGGCAGACAATCGAACATCGCGCCGATCTGACGCTCGCGATGGCCGAGCAGAGGATCACGATTGACCGCCGCGTGCCATCGAAGGGGCGTCGAGAGTGGGCTCGTCCTATCAATGCCGATCGTCTTGACCAGCCGCCTCGAAATCGGGTCGAAGTTTACGCGCAACAAGCAGAATGGATTCACGAGAATCCGAAAGCCGAAGTGGTCTTGCAAGCCGTTCGCATCGGAGAACTTGGAATCACCGCGATTCCCAACGAGGTTTACGGGATTACCGGGCTCAAGTTGAAACGACAGAGTCCACTCGCGGCAACATTCAATCTTGAACTTGCCAATGGGGCGACGGGCTACATTCCGCCGCCGGAACAGCATCGGCTGGGTGGCTACACGACTTGGCCCGCGCGAACGGCGGGGTTGGATGAACAAGCCGAACCACTCATCGTCGAAACGCTACTGGGTTTGTTGGAAACGGTTTCCCACAAGACGCGTCGCAAGATTGTGCCACTGGACTCGGTCTACTCAGAGGCCGTCGTCAGCCGACAGCCAGTCGCCTATTGGCGACTCGACGACATGAACTCAACTCGCGTCGAAGACGCCGCCGGAGAGAATCATGCACACCATGAGGGC
This sequence comes from Pirellulaceae bacterium, assembly GCA_963767665.1. Classification (GTDB taxonomy): domain Bacteria; phylum Planctomycetota; class Planctomycetia; order Pirellulales; family Pirellulaceae; genus Rubripirellula. The sequence continues at coordinate 496,860 of CAVYFC010000004.1, read as the reverse complement.
GGTGTCGCCTTGTTTCTGCCGGGACCCAATGGTTCTGGCTTCGCCGAGGCCAACTTTGGGATTACTCCCAGCTACGGGAACCGATCGATTTACCTTGCCGGCGGATGGGTTGCAGCGAGTCTCGATCACGCCCTTGACGATTTCAGCGCGATCGTCTGCTTTTCGAACTCGCTACCACCGGATGCCCGAGATGTCACAGGCGTCCTGCTTTCCACAGAGGCTGGAACCTTGCTGATTGGAGGTAAATCTGCAGGTGATTCGGCGGGAAAACTCATCCTCCAAGTTGGACAGGAGTCCTTTACCGGCACGACACCGCTGGCCACGGGGCACTGGCATCACGCTGCGATCACCAGGGACAACCAACATGTTCGCGTTTATCTAGACGGCAAAGCGGAGCCGGAAATCGAAGCAGCGATCGAATCGTCCATCACCTGTTAAGCGATTGCTGATTGGAAGCGACGAACGTTCCACTGCAACGTTCGATGGCAAGGTCGATGAGGTCGCAGTCTTCGATCGGGCGATGGAGGTGAGCGATATCATTGATCTTTATCAAGCGTCAGGCATGACGCCTCCTCCACGTCCCAAACCAAGGATGGTACTTGGCCCCAAGCCGGCGGATGATCAATCACGGAAGAAGTATGCGGACGCGGTGCTCGCATCAAAGCCCGTGGGGTACTGGCGGCTGCACGATGAATCGAAGCGATCCGCGAAGGACTCGGTGGGCCGCTATCCTGCGACCTACGAACAGGGAGCATCCCCACTTCGACCAGGTGCTGACACTCCGAATATCTCGGGGGGCCGAGTGAAGACGCAGGTTCCAGGACTCGGCAACACGTACAGCGTCGAACTCTGGTTTCGAAATGAATTGCCAGTCGACTCGCGGCCGGTAACCGCCTACATCTTCTCTCGTGCGATGGAGGGAGTTCACGGCGCTTCCGGGGATCACCTGGGAATCGGAGGAACACATTCCAATGGTGGGCGACTGATTGTGTTCAACGGCAACGCCAGAGATGAGCTCGTCGCCGGCCGGACCCGCCTCCAACCCGGAAGCTGGTCGCACGTCGTCATGGTCCGGCAAGACCAGAAGATCACGCTGTACCTAAACGGTGACCCGACCCCAGAGATCGAGGCCCAATTGCCAATCGCTTATCCCGACAACTGCGAGGATATTCTGCTGGGAGGCCGAAGTGACAACTTCGCGAACCTTCAAGGCATGCTCGAAGAGGTTGCCCTCTACGATCGGGCGTTAACGCCGCAAGAAGCCAAAGCCCACTTCGACGCCGCGGGAGTCAGCCAGGTGACACGCGTGTTCAAGGACGCGGAAGATCCACCCAATGAGGCGGCCGCCGAGCCTGTGCCAATGGGCGTTGACCAGGCCCTCAACACGATCCATGTCCGAGATGGCTTCCAAGTGCAACTGGTCGCCGCCGAACCACTCGTGATGGACCCAGTCGCCATTGACTGGGGGCCAGACCGAAAGCTGTGGGTCGTCGAAATGGCCGATTACCCGTTAGGCATCGATGGCGAAGGCAAACCGGGCGGGCGAGTTCGATTCCTGGAAGACACCGATGACGATGGTCAGTACGACAAGTCCACGCTGTTCGCCGATGGGCTGAGCTTCCCCACCGGAGTCTTGGCTTGGGGCGAGGGAATCTTGGTCACGGCCGCACCAGAGATTCTCTATCTCGAAGACAGCAGCGGTGATGGCAAGGCCGATGTTCGTCGCGTGATGTACTCGGGCTTTCTGAAAGGCAACCAGCAGTTGCGAGTCAATGGTTTGCGTTGGGGACTCGACAATTGGGTCCATTGTGCCAGCGGAAGCCATCACGCCGGCTACGGCAAAGACAACGAGATCACTTCCCATCTGACCGACAGCAGGCACCAGATCGGCAGCCGCGACTTTCGAATTCGACCAGACACTGGCGCGATCGATCCGCAAAGTGGGCCGTCTCAATACGGTCGAACCCGAGACGACTGGGGGAATTGGTTCGGTGTACAGAATAGCCACCCGCTGTGGCACTACGTCCTGGCCGACCAAAACATTCGCCGCAACTCTCACTTTGCTCCACCCGATCCGAAGCATCAGGTGGTCACACCTGCGAACCCAAAGGTCTATCCCGCCAGCACCTTGCAGAAGCGGTACCACAGTTTTAGTCAGTCAGGCCGGTTCACGTCGGCCTGCTCTCCAATGATTTATCGAGACGACGCCCTGTTTGATCGTGGATCGGAGCAACACGCTTTTACCTGCGAACCCTTTCACAATCTGGTGCAGCACAATCTGATCGCCGACGACGGCGTTAGCTTTCGATTCCGCCGCGATCCGGCGGAACACGAAACCGATTTCTTTGCCAGCGAAGACCGCTGGTGTCGCCCTGTGATGGCAAGGACTGGCCCGGACGGGGCTCTCTGGATCGTCGACATGTACCGCTACATGATCGAACATCCCGAGTGGCTGCCACAACACGGAAAAGATGAGTTGCGACCATGGTATCGAACCGGTGAGGACCGCGGACGAATCTACCGAGTGGTGCGCAGCGATCGACCACCTCGCAAGATTCCTCAGCTAGCGGACCTCGCCCCGCAGCAGCTTGCCGCGGCTTTGGAGAGCCCGAACGGCTGGCAAAGGGATACGGCGCAGCGTCTGCTCGTTCGACAGGATCAGGGATCAGCCAACGCTTCATTGCGGGAGTTGGTCACTGGCAGCAAGCAACCACTTGCTCGACTTCACGCGCTTTGCACGCTCGACGGACTCGATGCGTTGTCGGCCGAGACACTCGAAGTCGCGCTGACCGATCGCCATGCCGGCGTACGGCGAAACGCCGTGCGCATTGCGGCACGAATCGACGTTGAACCCAACGTGCTGGCATCGCTCGCCAATGATCCTGATGCAAAGGTTCGCTTGGAACTTGCCTCCACGCTGGGAGCCTACCGCACACCAATCGCCCACGCTGCGTTGGCCCGATTGCTGATCGACGGCGGCGACGATCTTTACATGATGGCCGCCGTCTTGAGTTCGCTAAATCCGCGAAACGTTTCTCCCGTTTTGACAGAGGTTCTCCAATCGCCCGAGAGCATCGGCACGCCCGGGACTTTGGAACTGATCGGACAGGCCGTTGCGATGGGTGACGAAAAGACCATCGGACATGTCGTTGAACTTGTCTGCTCGCGGCAGAGCGGGGGTCCGTCGACAAGCAAGTTTGAATCACTGGCACTCGTCCTCGACGGTCTTCAATCACGCGAGTTTTCGTATGCCGCGTTGCCGGAAGCCACTGCCGATCGGATCGCGAGGACGATTCGGCAAGCTCGATCCACTGCCGCCGACGAACTGTCCGCGGAGAACATTCGTGCTGCGTCGATTCCATTGTTGGGACGCGAAGATGCTCTTGAAGCCGACGACTTGAAGCTGCTGGAGCGACTTCTCGTTCCTCGATCGCCCGCTGTTGTTCAGCAGGCTGTGGTATCGCACCTCGCGCGGCAGGGCGAGCGATCCGCCGGGGACGTCCTCCTTTCCGGCTGGCGTTCACACAGCCCGGAGCTTCGTCGCCAAATCGCTGATGTCCTTGCGAGCCGCAGCTTCTGGTCCGATTCGCTACTGCGACATTTGGAATCGGGGACGATCCACGCCACCGAACTGAGTACTCCTGTTCGACAACGGCTGCTGGAACAAGGCAAAGACGATCCGCGGTGGCAACAAGCGCTGACAGCGAGAGTGTCAAGCAGTCGCGATGAAGTACTGAGTCAGTTCCAGCCTGCATTGAATCTCGTTGGCGACCCCAGCCGAGGGGACGTTCTGTTTCGCAAACTCTGCATCACTTGTCACAAGCTCAAGGATGAAGGATTTGAGCTGGGGCCCCAGCTTGCGTCGATCACAAACAAGACGAAAGAAACCCTGTTCGCATCGATTCTTGACCCCAACGCGGCAGTCGACGCGAATTATGTCAACTACTCGATCCTTACCGAAGACGGCCGGATTCTCACGGGGAAACTCGAAACCGAGACGGGCAGCAGCATCACGCTGTTATCCGCCGCGGGCAACCGAGAAACGATCCTGCGTCGTGACATTGAACGAGTTCAGGCAACCGGAAAATCGGTAATGCCTGAGGGATTGGAACAGGGACTCGCCCCCCAGGACCTCGCCGATTTGATTCAGTTTGTTCGCGACACGTTTCGGTGACTGCGACTCGCCGAGACGACAAAACAGGGCTCATCAAGACCGTGCTCGATTACCTTGGAGGAACCAAAGGGGCCAGGCCCAATACTGTTCGGCCCAGCAATTGAGACGCGTTTGATTTCAGCTGAATTCGGATGCGTCGGGCGGGTCTGCCGACGAGTGCGACCGTTTCTTACCTTTCGACAGTTGGCTGCGGGAGGGATCAGCGCAGCAGTGAATACAACTCGAAGCGTCGCTTCAGTCGTCGCGCAGTACTCCTAGGCTTCTTTCGCCTTCAGCCTTTGGATGTGAGCGTCAAGTTCTTCCAGGCTAGCCCAGCCCAGTAGGTAGAAGCAGATCATCTCGTAGGTCCGCTTCGTCGGTTGGCCGCCGATGTAGATCAAAATCAACAAGCAGGCAATATCGCCAGGTACATCTGAATCTCGACACCACCCGGCTTGGTGCTCAGAAGATGACGACAACCCAGAAGCTGTTTGATCATTCGGAAGAACAACTCAATGAGCCACCTCAAGCGATACGCTTCCGCGATCAGCTCGGCCGGTATATCCATCAAGTTGGTGACAAGACGCAACCGGCCGTCACTGCCAGGACCTCCCTTGCCGGTGCGAACATGGCGCGGCACCTCAATTTCGAGATAGCGCACCGGATGGTTCGTCGAAACCGTTTTCGCGTTGCTCGTATGCGCCCCCAGGACAACCTCACGATCGACTCGGACTCCCGCGGTGCGGTCATCCTCGGTTAACTCTCGATCGCGAAGGATTTTCGGTGTACTGTTGTCGCGAGCACGGCAGATGTAACTACTGCCAATTGTGTCGATCTCGTTGAACAACTCGAACTTGGCGTAGCCGCGGTCCACGATGTAGCAGCGATCGGGCTTGAGTACGGAAGCCAGAACCGCCCGCTCGTCATCTTTTCCACCCGGTTTCGCCGGCGTGGCGTCGATGCGCTCCGGTACGCCACGCAAAACTTCAAAGTGCGTGTGCATTCGATATCTATACCCGTAAACTCGACGTCACGACCAAGACGATCAAGTCAGGACGGCCGTACTCGCTGGGGCTGACGAAGACAACTGCCTCATACAAAGCCGATGTCCAGCGTTTCCACAACGATTTGAAGTTGCTCAGCACTTTGCGATAGCCTGAACTTTGGATCCATCATTTGCCGAAATGTCAGATCTGGAATTAACAGCAGAGCAGCGAGCAGTACTCCTTTACAAATCGAAAACACAGTCGCGCCGCGACCAGAAGCAATATCTTCATAGTCTGGGTGGTGATGGTTCGGCGCGAGAGCTGGATGTTGCTCTGTCGCTCGCTCGAGATGATGCGTCCGCGTTGCGGGAGGCGGAATGATTGAACCAGCAATGGTTGAAGAATCACGCAGTCGATGCAGAATCAGTTAGTCGTGGTGTCTCACGGGCGGTGAGCTTGTTCCTGCACTCGCTGATCGCCGGAGAATTCGGTCTGGACGACAGCCGTGACGGACGAAGTGCTGCGTTTCTGAAATATCCCGATGTCGTTGCCAGATGCACGGAGGTCTTCATTGAATGGCTACTTACTGACCGCAATGGGAAGGTGAGTAATCACGAGGAAACCGAACAGCACGCGGTCGATTACCTTCACGATCATATTGCTTGATCTTCAAGAAAAGATGGCTGGTCAAGTGGGCAGTTCCCATTGCAGATACGCAACGTGCGCGGGCGTAGTTTTCCAATCAATGCTGACCAGCCCACGTCGGCGGTTTCCGATCTCGAGCAGAAGCTCGATGGAAATGCGCCGAGTAATCGAGTTGGTAAATACGAACTGGAAACCTGCTGCCAGCAACGCGACCTGATTAGCCCTCAAGCACGGATCGAAGCAAATCGGAAACGCCAATTTGCTCTGCCCAATGATCCATGTAATCTCGATCCAGCTCGTCCCCCGATACGAGGTAAATGCCGCGAGCATCTGTCAGTTGGCGATCCGTAGGGCTGATCTTGTGCCAACGCAACTTGTGCAGCAAGACATCTTCGGGCGCGGCAATCCACGCGGGTTGATCGAACAGGGCCAAACGCCTTCGACGACGGAATCGTTGAAACTCGTATTCATCGCCGGCAACACGAAAGAAGTCCACTTTCAATGCCGACCGATTATCGAGTGCATTGAATTGGTGCGGCGGACGGAGCCCCGATTCAACACTAATCTTCTGAATAAAGAAGTCGCCCTGAAAAGCTTCCAGGATTTTGGATATCTGGGTCTCGTTGTACTCGATGACAAAGTCGATGTCGTGAGTTGAACGAGGCACGCCCCAATAGCTGCCTGCCATGGAGCCAACCAACATGTAGTTGATTCCAGCTCTCTCAAGTCGCTTCAGGCAATCAACAAGCAGTTCCTCTTCGGTCACAACGTTTCCCTGGCTCCCCACGCCCCGCTTGCGGAAAGAGGGGTTGGGGCTGTCGGGCGACTTTTGGCTTCAATCTCGTAGCCTATTCGGATCCGCTGACGAATTTTTCCTTCAACCGTCGCTTCATCCGCATCAGGGAATTGATTCCGAATCGCTTCGCGGGCGATCCCAAGCGAAATCTCGTGCAAGCCGAGCCCAATGCGCAGCCGTTCCTCGCCCGTCATCCGGCGGTAAGCTTCCAACTGGAGTTGGTCGATGTCGTGAATAGTACTTGTGTTTGCCATCGTTCCGTTTCTCCACGGCACACTATGCGATAAAGAGCGATTGCGCTCTGCACCTGCAGATCACGAGCCCCAACGATTTTAGAGCAAAATCGGAATCTATAAAGTGAAGTCGCAGGACGACTCCCGTCAATCCTGTACAGAGTCTCGAGCGGCAGGCCGATCGAAACAGACCAATCTCGAAAGGCACCCCGATCGAGACGAAGCGACCTCGCACGGCGAAATGGTTGACGCTGATTTTTGGTTAACAGCGATTTCCCAATTTACCCGTAAATCCCCACGCCGCGAGATGACGAAGCACTTTCCAAAAAAGTCCAAAATGGGCGGTAGTGGCGCAATCGCGCCCTCCCCCGGCAGGACTCGAAGCTGTTTTTCGCTCGTTGAATGGCTGGTGTGAGTCGGTTGGATTCTCGTTGCAAGTCGTTTATTGCTCGAGCGTTGACGGGCTGAAATGGTCAATCCGACTTGTAGCCACGTTGGCTCGTCGTTGCCAACATTGTGACTGAATTTTGGGTCTCCCTAGGCGGAGACCTTCCTAACCAGTTAGCTCGGTGAAACGGACCACGACGATTCGAGAACGCAATGTGAATGAGACGGATACAAATCGGTGTCAGCCAGGTGCAGATCGTGCTCCCAGAGACCCGCGTCGGTGTCCGCCCAAGCATCAAAGGGGTCAGGCCTCTTTGTTTTCATCTGGGGCCGGAAAACGGACTGGCGGACGGCCTCCTGGACGCATCGTTGATTCCAAGTTCAACCGCCGAGCAATCGACTCGACCCATCTTTGATCCCCCAACGGTTGTCCACGTTGTACGCGGTGCTGGACGGCGGTGAATTCTACTTCGGACCACGGCTGGTTGACTCGCTTGACCCAACCGGGCAACTTCGCCAGCGGCTATGCGGATAGTAGCTGAGGGTCGGACTCGGGCTTTTGAAGCCACCGCCAAAGTGCCCCCCATCGCCAAGCCTCGGCGTGGCGAACAAGTCCTGCGCGAAATGCGTTTCGTTCCACGTACCGGTAAACGATGAAGAACTGATCGTCGAATTGGATTGGGAAGCTCTTGTACCGTTGCTGGTAAAGGTGCCCCCCTCTTTCTTGAAGATTTCAGCCCGCATGTTTGCGCGGTTCAGGGCATGGCAAAGCCCGACCGCCTCGTCAGCTCGTGGAGGTCTTGGCATGCCAACAGGTTTCCACACTCAAACGACAGAACAAAGAGGCCTGACCCCTTTTCTTCTCGCGATTGGTGCGGCTGCCTTGCGTCGGATATAAGATAGAGAGTCCGCGGCCTGACTGCATTCTCTGCGTGTAGCGGCAACCGTGGCGATGTGCCTCTTCATCCCAAAGGTCAACGACATGAGAAATCCTGGCTCCATGTTTTCTGTTCTGTCGCAGCAAGACTCACGATCACGTTCAGGCATTTCACGTCGCGCGTTTCTTAGCCGCGCGGCACTCGCGTCGGGGCTGGCATGGTTGAATCAAATCAGCCAGCAAGCTCTCGCACAGGTTGGGGATCAGGGTCCGATTTCGCCCCAGGACGCGATCAAGGTGACGAAAATCGAAACCTTTGTGCTCAAGAACTCGTGGGTGTTCGTCAAGATCTCGACCGATGCGGGAATCACCGGCTGGGGTGAAATGCTGAAAGACGATGCCAAGGCATGCGCTGCCGGAGCACTTGAAGTGGCCGATTACCTGGTCGGCAAGGATCCGCGTCCCGTGGTCAATCACTGGCAAGCCATTCACCGGGGCTCCTTTTATCGAGGCGGCCCGATCAAGACGGCGATCCTTTCCGGCATTGATCAGGCACTCTGGGACATCACCGGCAAATGCTATGGCGTTCCGGTTCACAAGTTGCTCGGAGGTCCGACTCGCTTTCGTGCAAGGGTTTATGGAACGCCGGACAAGGAGACAGGCGTCAATGCGATGAAGGTGGGACCGTGGGCGTCTCGCAAAGCGTTCAAGTACACCGAGGGACAAATGTTCGTCGATGAGGTTGTCGAACGATTTGCCGCGTTGAAGGCAGAGCATCCGGGCGTCGACGTTGGTCTTGATTTCCACGGCGCGGTCCAGCCCACCACGGCCGCCCTGCTGATCAAAGCTCTGGAACCTCATCATCCCTGGTTCTACGAGGAAGTGGTTCAGGCGTTGAATGTGGACGTGATGGCGGAGCTCGCCAAGAAGACGCACATCCCGCTGGCCACAGGCGAACGCATCTTCACGAAATGGGGCTTTCGAGAAGTGCTCGAGAAACGAGCGGCGATGATTCTGCAGCCCGATATTTGTTATGCCGGTGGGATTACCGAGTTGAGGATCATCGCGGGAATGGCCGAGGCCTACTACGCTCCCTTGGCTCCTCACAATCCGAATGGCCCCTGTTCGCTCGCAGCCAGCCTGCAGATCGCTGCGTCGATCCCGAATTTCATGGTCCAGGAACGTGGTGATCGCGAACATGATCTGCTCGCCGAGCCGCTGCCCAAGGTCGAAGACGGATATCGACCGATCCCAATCGGTCCCGGTCTGGGCATCACCATCGACGAAGAAAAGCTGAGGTCCGAAGTTGGCGAGCCCAAGGAGTATCGAACCGCATACGACCAGGACGATGGATCCGTGATCGATTGGTAGCCACGTATGGGCCGATCGTTGGATCGCTTCGGCAAGTAGGTCGCTGCAGGAACTCAATGCGAATGGTGTCGATCTCGTTTGTTGTTCATTGCCAGAGGCCGACGCGATGCTCGCAGGGAAGTAGGTCCGCTGTCTCGCCGTGATGGCCGACGCCCGCGTTCCAGGCTTCGAAGAGGTACCGACGTTCAAAGAACAAGGGCACGACTGGTCAATCGCGGGCTGGCGTGGCATTGCATTGACTCGCCTGGCTGATGCAGGTGAGGAGGCAGCGCACTCCGCGGGGTCGTCCAGGCTGCGGCCGGCGCTACTGGTGATGGCAGCCGCGTTGTTCTATCTCGTGTCCGCAGAGTTACTCGGGTTGGTCCTCACCGCGGCGATCATGGTCGGCGGCTTCTTGGCTTGTTTTCGGGTGCGTTTACGGGTGGCGATTGGGATTGGTGTGCTGCTCAGCTGACTGAATATTTCTGGTTGTACTTGATGGGGTTGAGTTGTCCGGTGTTGGGCGTCACGTGTACTTTGCTCTGGAGCTTCGTAGCGATCAATGCGACGCGTCAACATTTCAGCACGCCACGTACGTAGAATGGGATGTGGAATACTTAGCACAAGAGAGAGTGAGGCTCGGCGAGCGATGGTGAACCACATGAATCGACGAGGCTGGTTGTCAGCGTCCGCATTGGCCGCGGCGGCGGGATGGACAGCCTCACGTTCGTCGGTCGGTTGGGGCGCTGAGCGCCACAGGACACAGGCGATCGGCTGAAGATCACCGACGTCCAAACCATTCTGACCGCGCCTGCCGGCATCAGGCTCGTCGTCGTCAAGGTGCTGACCAACCAGGCGGGGCTGTACGGTTTAGGCTGCGCAACGTTCACGCAGCGGGCTCGCGTGGTGCAAACCGCTGTCGACCAATTCCTGAAACCATTCTTGATCGGCAAGGATCCGACAAGAATCGAAGACATCTGGCAGTCTTCGTTCGTGAGCTCGTACTGGCGAAATGGCCCCGTGCTGAACAATGCCATCAGCGGTGTCGACATGGCGCTGTGGGACTTGCTGGGAAAGCGCGCCGGGCTGCCGGTGTACGAATTGTTCGGAGGCAAGTGCCGCGATGCGGTCGATACGTATCGGCATGCCAGCGGCGAGTCCTTTGAAGACGTGGTGGATGCCGTGCGGCGTTACATGGAACAGGGCTATCGCCATGTGCGCGTGCAAGTCGCGGTACCAGGTGTGTCGACCTACGGAGCGCGAACATCGGATAAGGAAGACAGTAGCGTTCCCGAGAATCAGCGAACGAACGTTTGGGAGCCGAAACCGTATGTCCGGACGATCCCGAAGCTCTTTGACTATCTGCGCCAAGAAGTCGGGCCAGAAGTTGAACTGTTGCACGACGTTCACGAACGCGTCCCGCCCGTGTTGGCGATCCAGCTTGCCAAAGATCTCGAACCGTATCGGTTGTTCTTTCTGGAGGACCCATTTAGCCCCGAAGATGTCGGATACTTCAAGCACCTCCGCGCTCAGACCAGCACACCGCTTGCGATGGGCGAATTGTTCAACAATCCCAATGAGTTCACGGGGTTGATCCAGGAGCGTTTGATCGACTTCATTCGCGTGCACATCTCTCAGATTGGTGGGCTGACACCGGCGAGGAAGCTAGCGGCGTTCTGTGATTTCTTTGCCGTCCGTACGGCCTGGCACGGGCCGGGTGATGTCTCGCCCGTTGGTCATGCCGCGAACATCCATCTCGACATTGCCACCCCGAACTTTGGCATCCAGGAAGCCCGACAGTTCAGCCAAGAGGAGCAAGACGTGTTTCCGGGATGTCCCGAGTTGCGGAACGGATACTACTGGCTGAGCGATCGGCCTGGACTGGGAATTGATTTGGACGAAAAGGTGGCAGCGAAATTCCCGATCGAAGACGATCCGCCATTCGATATGAACTGGGGCAACCTACGACGTGCCGACGGAGCGTCCACCAAGCCGTAGAGTTCTGTTTTCTTGGCGAACCATCCCAGGGCTCTGGCTTCGCAGCATCATGCTTTGACACATTGCCACCTTCCATTCGGAGAAAGCGATTTCTTCTTCCCAGCGGGCATGTTGCAGCTCGATCAACTCCGCCGCCGGATGCGCCGCTGCGACCAGAAGGCTGCTCACCAACACATGCACGCACCAAAGGGGTCAGCGACTGGTTTCTCGCGTTTGCGTTATGCGCGATCGGGGGCCGTGACAAGTGGGGACTCACTACTGATCCGCTAACTGATCCTTGAGCAACTTCAGTCCGCGGCGGATCATGCCAGCGACGGCGGACTTGCTTCGGCCCTGTTTGTCGCCGATCTGTTCGAGTGTCCAGTGGTGCCAGTAATGTAGCTCGATCGCCTCGCGTTGTGCTTCGGGGAGTTCGGTGATCACGGCGGCCAGTTGCACAGCCCGCTCATTCCGCGCGGCCGCGTCGTCCGGTGCCGGCCCATCGGCTTCCAATAATCGCTCGAGCCTCAACGACGAGGCCTCCACCGACTGCTGGACCGATTGCTCTCGCGTCACATCCCGTTTGGCGCGGCGGTTGTCACGAAGCTGATGCGCCAGTTCGTTCGCCAAGATTTGACGCAACCAACCGGCCAACTCGGCATCGGACTTCCCGCGGTACTGGGCGGCTGCCCGGTGGGCCTGCAGCAGTGTTTGCTGCACGATATCCGATGGATCGACCCGTTTCTTGAGCATCGGATTGAGCTGCATGCCCGCCAGCACCCTTAGATACGAGCGAAACTCGCCCAGTCGGTCTTCCAGCTCTCCGTTGGCCTCGGCATGGTCCATGCTGATTTTTTTCTTGGCAAACTCGGTCGTTCCGCACAACACCGCGTGTCAGGTTTGGTATCTATATCGTGCGGGTGAGGCAGATTCTAGTCGTTCACGCGACTTGCCAGTTCATTTTCAGTATCTCTTTACGCCGAGCGCGACTTCCATGGCTCAGAAACTCGTCGTCATCGCAGGCCCCGATGCGGGTCGCTCCTTTGGCCTGGAAAGTGGACAAACACTGCTGATCGGTCGGGGGCAGGCCAGCAACACGTAGATCAACGATCCACGTCTCAGTCGCGTTCATTGCCGAGTCGAAGTTGACGCGCGGGGACCTCAACTTTTTGACGATGGCAGCACTGGTGGCACGTTCATCGGCGAGGAACGAATCACGTCGAAGCGGCTTCAGCCCGGTGACGTCATCAGCGTCGGTGATTCGAAGCTTCGTTTCTTGATGGAAGCCGCCGATGATGAGACGACTCTAGCCCGAGGACTACAGAATCCGCCACCACCAAAGTCGGGCTCGATTCCCCCATTGAAGGATCTCGTCGGCCAACAGTTTGCCGACTACCGACTCGATGAAATCATCACGATGGGGCATTCGGGAATGGTCTTTCGTGGAACCGATGTTGTGAACAATCGGGTGATTACCTACCCCAGTGAATTGCTCGACTGCCTAAATGAGATCGGCAAGAATCGTAACGTCGACGCGGACATGCGATACAACCATTGATGCCGACCGACGTCACCCCATTTTTAGGTTTGACGATGCACTAGGTATGCCAAGACAACATGGGTGGTATCTATGGAGGCCGAATTGGCTTGCCCGTCAGCGCAATACTTGGCCCGATTGGTTTGCTGGAGGCGTTCGTCGTCAGGCATGACCGGACCTCGAACCCGGGAGATCAGAAGTGACGAGTGTGGCCTCGCGAGGATTCACTCCGTTTTGCGTCGCAGCCGCTGAATTCGTTGAAGTAGGCGAGCTTGCCACGAATGGCACGAAAGGACACGAAGAAGTAGTCGATCGGCTTCGTGTGCATTGGTGGAATTCGTGGCGGTTCTCACTTGCTGACGATAGAACCGACTCGCAGGGATCACGCGAAGGCGCCAAGCCACGATACAACTTCCACGGCGCCGAAGAAATTCTGGAACCGGACCTGAACATGCTTTACAAAGGGGCTCTTTGTATGAGAGCCGCACTCATCTGTTCCGGGGAGCCGCATGTCAATTGAAGACCGTGATGACGCCGATCCGCTGGAATCCCTCATTGCGGAGATCATGGAAGCCGAGGCTGGCGGCGAGAGGGTCGATCGCGGTGCCCTGTTGACTCAGTATCCCCAGCACGCCGATTCCCTGCGTGACTTCTTCGCGACGCATGATCGGATGAAGTTGGCGGCTGAGATCGATCCGCCAACCTTGCCCCCGCATGAACCAGACGTTGAGGAGGCGGCCATTCCGCCACGTTCAGCAGGCGATGATCCTACGTTGCTGCCGACCGAGCCAACGTCCACGTTGAGCGCCCCCACAGTCGGTGATCAGGTTCGCTACTTCGGCGATTACGAGCTGCTGGAAGAGATCGCCCGAGGCGGAATGGGCGTGGTCTTCAAGGCTAGGCAGATCAACCTCAATCGGATGGTCGCCTTGAAGATGATCTTGGCTGGTCAGTTTGCCGGTGACGAAGATGTCCAGCGGTTCTACACGGAAGCCGAAGCCGCAGCGCAACTCGATCATCCCGGTATCGTGCCGATTTTTGAGATCGGTGAGCATCAGGGCCAGCATTACTTCTCAATGGGTTACATCGAAGGCGAAAGCCTTGCGCACAAGGTTGCTGACGGTCCCCTGCCACCGCGAGAAGCGGCGGAGCTAGTGAAGAAGGTCTGCGAGGCGATAGCATACGCGCACGAGCACGGCGTGATTCACCGGGATCTGAAGCCGGCCAATATCTTGAATGATCGAAACGGTCAGCCGAAGGTCACGGATTTCGGTCTGGCGAAGAAAACGGAAGCTGACAGTGGCTTGACTGGCACCGGGCAGATTCTGGGGACGCCCGCCTACATGCCGCCGGAGCAGGCTTCCGGCAAGACCGATGTTGGTCCGCTGGCTGACGTTTATTCGCTCGGCGCGGTTCTCTACTGCTTGCTGACGGGACGACCGCCATTTCAGGCAGCACGTCCGATGGACACGCTGTTGCAGGTCTTGGATCAGGAGCCCGTGGCACCAAGAGCCCTGAACGTAGATGTGCCGAAAGACCTGGAGACGATTTGTCTTAAGTGCTTACGAAAAGAACCCGACAGGCGTTATCCGCATGCTGTCGAACTTGCAGCAGATTTGCAAAGATTCCTGTCAGGCGAACCGATCCATGCACGACCTGTCAGCCACTTAGAGCGTGGCGTGAAGTGGATTCGCCGGCACACGGTTGTGTCCATTCTTGCTGCGTCGTTGTTCTTCGCCATAGCGGCGGGATCGGTGACATCCATCCTATTTGGGGTCGCATCCGTGACTCAGCGACGGCGAGCCGAGACGAACTTGCGGCGGGCCGAGTCGATGCTCTATGCGGATGATCTCGCCGAAGCGCAAAGACACATTGGTGATCGGAATATTCAAGCCGCGGCTGACGTGCTTATCGACGTCGATCCGCAACTGCGAGGCTGGGAGTACAGCTATCTGCGGTCACTCGTGAGTTATCCGTCGGTCGCCTGTAATGTGGGTGGAACTATCAGTCAGGTCGGTTTCGTCTCTGATACGGCAAACGCCATCGCCGTCACGACTCGCCGGGAGGATTTCAGTCAAGTCGAAGCGACACTGAACACGATCGACACTCGCACCGGTCGTTTGCTCGGGGCGGTGACCGAGTATGCGAGCTCCTACCAGGTCAGCGCGAGTCCCGATGGGAAGTGGTTTCGGCTTTTCGGCGAGGGGCAGCCAGAGTCTTACTGGTTCGTGGAAGATAAGGGAATAACGTCGGTGAGCCTTCCGATTGACCTCGAATTCGAGTCTTTTTCGTCAAAGAATCCCAATACTGTCATCGTTCGAAGCGGAGAAAGGCAGATGAGCTTTCATCTGCTCACACAGCAACTTGTCGATTCCGATGAGGATTCACCTGCGACAGAACAAAACGAGAGCTTACCTTTTCGTGTCACCAAACAAGATGATGTCGTGGAGATCTGGGACACGTCCGCCGACACGCTGGTGCACGCCGTCCCGATCCAGCTACGCCAGCGGCTCATGGTGTCGAGAGGCACGCGATTGTTTCGCAACAACGCACCGTGGAAGACCGATTTCAATGTCCAAACCAGCAATCATGATGGAACCTTAGCTGCTATCACTTGCTCGTCCGGCGCCGTGATCCTGCTTGAAACATCGACGGGAAAAGTTGCCGGAGTTCTTGACCAGCACCGTGATGGACCGCCACGTGCGGAATTTTCTGACGACGGCAATCTGCTAATCACGGGCGGGTTTGATCCAGATCAGACGGTACGTATATGGAGCATAGGAGGCGTGCGAGGTCCACTCGAGGTGAGTGGTCAAGAATTTGCCGTTGGTCCGACAGGCGATCTGCTTGCCGTCACGAAGAATGAGAAAGTCTTCGTTTATCGCGAGCGCCAGCCTGGCCTGGAGTTGATCGCGACATTTAGTATGGCCAGTCGAGTGCTGGAAGCTGACTTTGACAGTTCGGGTCGTTGGCTAGCGGTTAGGACGGAATTAGTCGGCGAGAGCAAAGGCGGTCGGCTTGAAATTAGAGTCCCGGAATTGATCGTCGTGCTCGACACTGCTGGGTGGAAGAAGGTTACGGAGATCAATCTTGAACATGTGTGATATGACGAAGTGGGATTCCTGGTCAACGGTGATCAAGTGGTCGTTAAGTCCGGTGAGAAATTGAGTCACTATAGTTTGCCTGATGGCGAGAAATGTAAAAAGAAGAGCCACGGGTCCTCACTCACTGGATTTCAGAAGGTCTCCTTTGACAGCAAGCATGTCGGTGCTATCGGCGGGAATTTCGCTCCTCGCAGTAATCACTTTGTAACTGGCGATCAACAAACCGGCTTGGTTTCTATGCGTTCATTGGACGATCCGGAACTCAACCGAACGGTGGCTCAGCATGAGTCGCCAGTCACGTGTGTCTCATTTAATCACGACGGGTCACGGATCGCATCCGGAGATGCGAGCGGAATCATTAAAATTTCGGATCCCAGCGTCGGCGTCGAACTTTTGTCCATCCAAGCGCACGCAGCCCCAATCAGAGAAATTGTATTCAGTTACGATGGAAGCACGATGTGCACGGGAGACGGAGGCAATGTACGACTTTGGCGCGCCATGCAGGCGGAACGGCTAACGCGAGAATAGGCTGTACCTGCTTAGCTGGACAGCGCTCTAGCTTGAAGCGTTTGGACCGTGAATTATGGAGGTTGCTATCGATGTGAGTGGCAAGGCGCTAGCCGCCGTTTGATGCGGAAAAATCCGCGGCTAGCGCCTTGCGGCTCACACAAAGTGGCGCTTTCCAGTAGGCATATCGTCTCCATCGCGAGAAGCCGGCGCGGACCGCCAAATTGGGGTCAGGTGAAGTCGTGGAGGTTTGAAGATCAGATCCGACCGATAGCTGCCTGAATCAGGGGATCAAGCTCTAACCCGTGGACACTCGGCGATCAGGCGAGCTTGCCACGAAGCACACCAATGAACACGAAGTTCTATATGTGTTCGATGATTCGCTTCGTGTCCATTCGTGCGATTCGTGGCGTTCTCACTTCCTGACGCACGAGCGATTGCCGGAAGTCTCATAGTGGAGAGCCACGAATGGGAGCAATCGTGGAAAGACACCTGAACATCCTTTACAAAAGGGGCTCTTTGCATGAGAGCCGCACTCATCTGTTCCGGGTACCAGCATGTCCGATGAAGACCGCGATGATACCGACCTGCTGGAATCCCTGATCGCGGAGATCATGGAAGCCGAGGCTGGCGGTGAGACGGTCGATCGAGAAGCACTATTCGCCCAGTATCCCCAGCACACCGACTCCCTGCGTGACTTCTTCGCCACGCATGATCGAATGAAGTCGGCGGCGGAGATCGATCCGCCGGCTTTGCTCCCGCACGCACCAGACGTTGAGGAGGCGACCATTCCGCCTCGCGCGGTGTACGAGCAACCGACGTTGCCGCCAACCGAACCGGCATCCACGGCGAACACACCCGCAGTCGGTGATCAGGTTCGCTACTTCGGTGACAACGAACTGCTCGACGAGATTGCCCGAGGTGGGATGGGGGTCGTTTTCAAGGCGCGGCAGATCAATCTGAATCGAGTCGTCGTGCCGGCGCATTCACAGGGACAGGCGCATTCACAGGGACAAGGCGCATTCACAGGGACAAGGCGCATTCACAGGGACACGGCACTTTTCGGTGGCATTTGCAAGCATCCTATGTGGTGCTCTGACCCCGGGGCTTCTCCTCCCCGGGGCTTCTCCCGGGGCTTCTCGGTGCTGTGTCCCGGGGCTTCTCGGTGCTGTGTCCCGGGGCTTCTCTCACCAATGCTGGTTGTGCTCGAAGCTAACTCCGCGAGGTCGTTGCGCCCTCTCGCACGAGCGTGTCAACTCGTTAAGACCATTAACGGCACAGTTCATGCCCTTGGCCGAATTCCGATATCGGTCGAAGTGCTCAGCTGACACACTATCAATGATGGCCATAGAAGAGATACATGGCACCATACGTCCAGTTGCGAGCCGGCATATCCGGATAGTTTTGGCGATCCATCATCAACGCGAGGTACGGGGCAGGGTATCCATCGGGCAGTGGTATGATGTTTGGCCAAATGCGCGTGCCTGTGCTCTCGTTCCACGGAGGCAGGTGCATGTTCAATTCGCCAACCGGTTTCAGATCGGGATAGGATCGAATGTAGACTTTGCGATCGGCACTCCCGAAGAAAACGTAGCGTTCCTTGCCAATCTTTTGGATCAACGTACCCGTGCTGTCCATTTCCACTGGACCCGCCAAACGCTGATATCCGCGATCCCAGTCATCCGATTCCCACATTCCCGCACGATATTTCCCTGCTTGTTCGGACAGCAGCAACCGCCACTTTTCGGCCTCGGCATCGTAGACGCCGTGCGGGTCTTCGTGTTGTCCCTGCAGGCCGATCGGTCGAGCATGCATGATGGAAAACCCCTGACGCGGATCTCGATCACTCCAGACCGCAAGAATTGCTTTCTCTTCTTTTTGCGACTTCGTACCAAGAGCGCTGAATCCAGTGGTCCAGCCTCGCCATTGCCCCGACGGCTCGTCGTAAAACAAGTGCGAGGCCAGTTCATTGCGCCACAGTCCGTCGCCCATGTCAAAAACAATGATTCCCTCAAAGCGGAGATCAAACACCGACGGGTTCAGCGAGAACACGCCCTGCAGCGGATGTGGCAACGCCCGTCCCCGCACGGTCATGGTTAGCCACACCCGGCCCTGATCGAGTAGCGGCGTTCCGCTGCGTGTGGTGATGGCACGAATGTCGGCTTGGCCGCAGCCCGGCGTCAAAGCCGAAATCACGTTTTCAATTTCGACCGAAGACCCTGCCTCAAGATCGCTGGACAAACAAAACTCAAAACGACGAATCAGATCCTTATTGCGTAGTTCGAGATGTTGGTTGAAATCGGGATACCCGACCAAGTGCGATTTACCTTGCGACTCGATGTAGAGGTTCGCGCCAACGGCTAACATCTGCACGCGCAGCCGAAACGCCCCAGTTGCTTTCACGCCACTTGGCCATGCAAATTTCTGCCGGTCAACCTCTTTCCCATCTTTCACCACCACCCACTCGATCGCCTCGTATTTTCCGTTGCTGGCAACGATGGCCGCGGAAAGGTGACCCGCCTGGTGCCTGTCGCGAAACAGCAATCCGATTCGCCCGCTACCAACGAATCGGTGCAGGCTGAGTTCGTAAGTCGCAAAAGGATTGAAGCCCCCGATCCAACGCGCCGCAGACGCATCTTTCGTGGTCGAGAGTTTCAACCTGCCTTCGCCGATCGAAAAGAGCGTCTCGCCTGTTTGATCTCCCACAGCCGGATGCATCAGGTCAAAACCAACGATCGTGGTCGGATCC
This sequence comes from Pirellulaceae bacterium, assembly GCA_963767665.1. Taxonomy (GTDB): domain Bacteria; phylum Planctomycetota; class Planctomycetia; order Pirellulales; family Pirellulaceae; genus Rubripirellula. The sequence goes on along the minus strand of CAVYFC010000004.1, from coordinate 477,559 downwards.
AAAGCAGCAAGAGGAATCTGCTGGGACCTATCAAATATCATTCTTCGCGTGGCTTGCCGAGAAAACTCCAGCGACTGTGGTTTGATCTCCGGCGTCTGAGCCAAGCCATCGATAATGAAGACGCAGTGAAAAACGACGGATACCAACGCCGCAGCAGGGCGGCATGGACGGGCGGCTTTGTAACTTGTCATTTGAAGAGACGTTCGGGGAACAACCAGGGGTCATGGCCTGACAGACGCCAACGGCATCAACATCATAGAGCTAAGCCAGGGAAAAGGGGGCAAGAGAAGTTTTGGAGGTTTGGGTAAAGCGTTCGAAAAATGGGTTGCCGGAACCCAGGCTTGGCCTGACGATGCGGCTCGCGCCGGCGCGTTTACCCGCCTGACGGTAAAACGGATTCGAACGATCACACGAGGGCGCGAAGCGACGGAGTGGATTTCACGGACGTGGAATAATCTCCAGAGATGCGGGCTTTGTGGCTTCGTACCTTGGCGTGAGGCCTCTTCGAGATTAACGGTGACCAATTGCGTCTGAGATCCTGACCCCAAAGTTTTGTTGAACCATCCGTTGTCCGATCGAACCTCGCGCCGACGGCCCTGCTTGACGACTCCTGGCGTTCGTGCCGTCTTGTATCACGGGACCGCGTTTGCGCTGCTTCTGACCAACTTCATCGAAACGTCTTGGATTGGCGAATGCTCGGCAACTGCGACAGAGCGAATCCAGACGTCCACGAATGATGCATCTTACGTCCGAGCTGTGGCTGATCGCCCCGCACGGTCGGCGCCGATCCACGCCTCCGTGTTGCTGTTTGTATTCGCTCGACGACCGGTCCGGAGAAATCTGGTCGTGTTGGCACTTTGGGCTTTCGTGATTTGGATGATATCAATGGCACTTGGCTGGTACGGGCTTCAGCACTCGTCGTTTACGCTCGATCCCGGTAGCGAGGTCAGTCTGTTCTCTCTTTTCGCACTTCCCTTCTTGTTGACAGTCATGTTGATATCGACGGCGTACGATCTGCCCATCCCTGTCATTGATCGAGCTGAACGGTGAATCGGCGCCGATTCATGGGGTCTCGGGTGTACAAGCCGCATGAATGAGGCTCAAAAAGGTTATCAAGGGGCTGTTCCATGAATTCACACACAGGTGGCTACACATGAATCAGAAAAATTCAAAGGGTAGCGTCGTGGGAAACTTGTTCTCGGTCTTGAGCCTGTTTTGTTCGGTGCCCGTGATGGTCGCCTCTGTCTGGCTGCTGATTCTCGGCTCGCCTCAAAGTGAGGAAGATGCGGTCTTGAGTTACCTGGTGGGATTCTTCGGATCGATCGCGACGATCTTACTGGCGTTTCCCGCATTGGGCTTCGGACTCGCAGGCGTCTGCTTCGGCAGGAACAGATGGAACTGGGTCGCCGGTTTCCTTTCGCTCGTTCCTATGGGCGTGCTTGCGAACGCGGCCTACTCAGTTTGGGCATACCAATCGGCCGAGATTCATCGGGTCGCTTACCGTTACGAAGTGCTGCGGAAGGAGGAAGATGGATCGGTGACACGTATTAGCGGGGGCTCGGGAGGCAGAAGCCTGCGTGAGGGCATTGACGACGCGGTGCCTCCGATGGATGGCGATGTTCATTGGACGGCTCAAAGTGTTGTAGAAGACCTTGTCAGCTTCCGAGTCTACTGGCCGAACGAATCCACGACCGATGTGGAGATTGTGCTTGGCGAAGAAAAGGAGAGTTGGGACTTGGCGGGACGAAATGGCGTTCGGATCACGGTCGAGGAAATCGATGGCAAACGTGCCACCATCGAACGTGTCTTCGCGAAATCACGTTCTGAGAAGTCGGACCCCGTCTACGCGCTGATTGAAGCACTTTCAGATCCACATTTAGACATCGCGCGTGATGCTGCCGATGAACTTCAAAGAATGGGCGAGGGGCACTCGGCTGTCCCCGCTCTGGTCGATGCATTGAAGGACGAAGGGATGCTGGTTCGCTGGAATGCCGCATGTCGCTTGAGCGATATCGGACCACAAGCGAAAGCGGCGGTTCCCACACTCATCGAAGCGCTGAAGGACAAAGATGCGATGGTTCGTAACCAGGCTGCCTCGGCCCTTGGCAGAATGGGAGCAGACGCAAAAGCGGCTGTCCCCGTCCTGCGCGGGGCAATCGAGGGTGAACAGGAGTCGGCTCGACGGAGTATTGATTGGGCGTTGCAACAGATCGGTCCAGTGGATAGCGAGTCGGTTCCGGATCTAGTGGCTGCGCTGGAGTCGGAAGAAGCTCGGCTTCGCGTTGCCCACGATGCACGTATTCAAGCACGTATTCCCCAGCTGATTGAGTTGTTAAGCGATGACGACCTCGACGTGCGCCGCCGCGCAGTCACCGAAGTGATCAGAATTGGTCCGAAAGCGACTGATGCGGTGACGACGCTGGTTAATGCGTTGGACAATGCGTTGGACGATCCCGATGCCGATGTTCGTATCGGGTCAGCCAGGGCGCTGGGGCTGATGGGTGTGGCGGCTGAAGTGGCCGTACCAACGCTCTTTGAATCGTTGCACGATGAGATGCCGCAAGTTCGCAGGACTGCCGCCGACGCGTTGGGAAGGATCGGTCCCGGCGCGGTTGCCAGTGTGCCACATTTGAAGATCGCCTTACAGGATGAATCGTTAGCGGTCCGAAGCAGCGCAGCCCGAGCGCTGTGGCAGATTGATCAAGACTTGACATCATCGGTTCCGGCTTTGATCGATCTGCTAAGCAAGGAGCAGGAGAATCAGGTTCGCTTTGAGGCGACACGGGCGCTGGTTCAAATTGGTACCGATGCCGTCCCGTCCCTGGTCGAAGCATTAAGCGAACCGGACACTCAGTCGGGCGCTCAGGAGGCTGTGATCCGAATTGGTTCTCCTGCCATTCCAGCTCTGATCTCGGCACTGAACCACGAGTCCGGTCGGGTCCGTGGCAGTTCCGCGGCGGCTCTGATCCAGATCGGCGCCGATTCGCTACCTCCGCTGACCGAAGCGCTCAAGCACGAAGATCCTGCCGTCCGCTCGTCCGTCATATTCACGTTGTCCCGATTCTGGCGTTTCCCGGAGGTTGTCGTGCCTGCGATTACCGATGCACTGTCCGATGAAGATGCTGGCATACGTGCCAACGCCGCGGGAACACTCGGCGGGTTAGGCGAGAAGGCCGTTTCAGCGATCCCCGCGCTGATCGAAACCCTGGACGATGAAATAGCCTATGTTCGGCGTAGGGCTGCGGTTGCCATCGACGCGATCGCACCGGAAACCAAGACTACGGTCCCCCGGATGGTCGACGTGCTGAAAGAAGAGGAGGTTCAAAAAAGACTAAACGAAGCGCAATCTCACTACTCAACGGGCAAGTTCGACGACGCAATCAAAATCTATCGAGATGTCTTGAACGACCAGCCGAATCATACCGTCCATTATAGGCTCGCCCAAGCGCTGAAAGCAGCCGGCAACCTGGACGAGGCACGAGTGGAGTATCAACGCTTGCTCGGGCAACTCGGAACATCTTTTGACAACGACTTTTTGCAACCGATCTCGTCCGACGAATGGCCCCGCTTCTCACTGAAAGACCTGTACTTTGAACTGATCGAAGTCGAGCGAAAGACCGGCAATCGTGAATCGGAGCAATCGGTCTGGAAGGCATTCGGTGCATTACTCAAGGCGAATGCTCACCCAGAGAATTCATATTATTGGCGGTATTTGGGGGAATCGTACTTCCGCGTCGGTCAGTGGCAGGAATCGCGAGCGGCACTGGAAAAGGGAATCACGCTGCGAAACGAAACAGTACCCTCAATTCATGACGACGCGCGTTGGTGGTTATTGACGATGACGCTGCATCAGCTCGGAGAAACCGATACCGCCAAGCAATACTATGACCAACTGGTTAGACAGCTCGACTCCAACGATATTGAGCCCATTCGAGTGTTCCAAGAAGAAACCGCAGAGTTGCTGGGCATCGAATAACAAGGGATCTTTGTCATTCCCCCAATCCAGCCCGCATCGCTAAGAGTCGACCACTCGATTGCGCACAATGAAGCACCTAATTGCAACTGACGACGACCTCGGAATCATCGACCATGGCATACTTCTCGTTGCTGCTCTTCATCGCATCAGTTCTAGCGTTGCTTGTCGGCAACTTGTACGTGATGTGGACAGCGACCTCCGAGTTTGACGCGCTTTTACTTTTTCCAATCTTTCTGCTGACTGGAATAGGTATTTTGGCGTCGACAATCATTTCCATGTGCGCTGTAATCCGAAGCCGGTGGGCTTTGGTCCCACTCCTGCTGTTTCAGTTCCCGGCGTCGGCATTCGTGATTTACATTGTGTGTTCAGCGTGATTCGTTGGCGGTTCAGTTACCCAGCCAAGCAACGCCGTACTTGAACACACAGGCAAACGAATCCTGTTGCGATTCCATGCTGACTTTCTGCATCCATTGTCAAAAGGTGGTACTACCATGCGATGAAGCAAAGCTGCCTTTCAATAACAACGCGATCTTGGTCGGCTGCATCGTGGGGCTGTTTGCGGGAGCAATCTTGATGGCCGTTGTTGGCGAGATTGTGAATCCGCACCGGCCACCGGAACCACAGGGGTCCGAGTTGGATTGACATTCATTCAGATTCAGTCGCTCAGTCGCTTCGCCAGCGTTGCACTGACTGCTGGATCGATCTGCTGCAGCGCCTTGATGGCGTTCTCTGCGTCCTTCGGCTCGGCAACGGCGTGTTCAAGGATCGCCGGAACGGCTTCGGCCGCATCCGGACCGATGCGACCAAGCGATGTGAGCGCCTGCAGGCGTGTACGCTGGTCTTGAAGTCCGAGCAGAGAGACCAAGTCACTGACGGCAGGGGCCGCTGCCGATCCCATTTCTCCCAACAAGGTGGCGGCAAATCGTGTCTGCGAGATCGAGAATGCAACTTCCTTTCGTAGCCTCTTTTTGTTAATCCGCTGGTACGAATAGTTGTATCCGGCGAGCACGACTTCCTGACGCTCGCGCACCGCGGAACGGGCGACCGGCAGCACACGGTCCGCGTCTTGGCTAATGTCCCAAACCGCTTTCGCAGCGAGCAGTCGCTGTGCCGGGTCATCGCTCTCGAGCAATCGATACAAATCATCGAGGACCGCTTGAGCTTGCGGACCCAACTTTCCAATTGCGAACCCAGCGATCATGCGGACTTCTTCGTCCTGCAAGGCATCGACCATAGCGGCGAGGGCATCTGCGTTTCCGGCGATGCAGTCGGCAAGTAATGCAAGGGCGGCCCTACGAACCTCTGGCTGGTCGTCGCTCCGCAATCTTAGTAGTACGCTGAGATGGGATTCGGGGAACGGCTCCATGCTTCTCAGAGCCCAACACGCGGCGGTTCGCACCTCCGGTTGCTGGCTGTGCAGGGCCTGTTCGATCGTGGGCAAGGCAATTTCTCGGCAGCTTGCCAGGGTCGCAGCCGCGGTGGATCGTAGCGTGACGTCGTCGCCGCCTAGCATGCTCGCGACGATAGGCATGGCTTCTGCCTTGATGTCGTCTGGAAGATCCTCGTCAATCATTCGAAGTGCCTGGTATTGAACGCTGGCATCCGAATCGCTCAATAGCCTAGTGGTTTCCGAATGCAGTAACGGATACAGAGCATGCAGGCTCTTCTTGGAGGCTGCCATCATGATCATACTCTTTGCGATCCGTCGTCGATCAGCCTGTTCACTGCGACTCTCGTTGATGACGGCTGTGATGATTTCTTTGTTGGCATGCTCGAGAAAGTCAGACAGGTTTCCTAGAGAAGCCTCACCTGCGGCCGCCAAGTCGATCAACAGAGTGACCCCCGATTGACCAAGAAACTCTGCTTCCTCAATCAGCTCTTGGCGATCGAAGTTGGAGGTGATAGGCCACGCGCGAAGAACCAGTTCTCCAAAGCGATCTGGCAGCGGCTTCTGCTTCAGCAGCACGTTGATCGCCGCGGTGGCAAGTCGTTGCTCCTCGTCCTGCTTGCTAACCGCCCATCGAAGGGCCAACTGAACCAGCCTGGGAGCAGCCTGCCGGCGTGACTCTGGGTCCAATTGTGAGAGTTCATTCATGGCGAAAGTTCGATTCATTGGAGAATCCCCCTGCAACATTGCCAGGTAAACCCGCCACTCCCAAGGTTCGTCACGAACACTCAGGATGTGTCGGACCCACACTGCCGCTTCACGGTCTTGCGCCGCCTTCTCGAAGACTGGCAAGCAATCTGGCCCCGCCACGGATAGCTCCGCGGTCAATCCTTTCTGCAATCCTTCGATCCAGTCCTCGACCGGGCGACCGCGATAGGTCCCATCGCTGGCGGCCGGAATGCTCGCGTAGTCCGCTGGAGTCGAACCGTCGCTCCACGATTTTTCTTTGACCGTTCCGATGACTGTTAGCGCATGGTTGCCAGGTTGTAGCAACGCCGGGCGAGAATGCATTTGATCGCCTTCGCGAATGCTTACCTCCAGCAGGTTCCCCACATCAAGCTTCAAGGGGACCTGATTCTTAATGCTCATCTGAATATCGACGTGCCGCGGGGACGTGATACTGAGCGTTCCTTTGGAGACGACGATTCCCGATGAACTTTGGAAATCGAAGAAGGTCTGCGCCCTTACAGGGCTCGACGTCGCCGTTGCAAGGTCAGGATTCGCAAGCTCTGCGTCAACGTGGTAGCTCTCCTCTCGCGTTAGATACTGCGGTTCAACTCGTAGTATGACGCTGGCAACCCGGTCATTCTTGGAGACAGGGGCCACCGCAATGGGTGCGGCAGAAAGCCTGGTCAACTGGCCCGTATTCCGTTCATCAGTGCTGGAACGAGTCGAACCATCTGGAGCACGGAACTTTGCCGTCAGCAAGAAACCCAGTGCAAACGCGAAAGGGACGAGTGCGATGGCCGCAGTCGAGTATAGGAATCTTGTGTTCAGAGAATCGCGTTTCTTTCTCCAATTACTCAACGCGAAGAGTGCCGCTGCGCCAATCGCCAAGACGATGCCCCAGGTGATTCCCCCCATGAACGCAGCGAGAATCGCGAATCTCCCATGGGTAATCGCCACACGAATCACGAAGTACATGTAGATGGCGATCATCGCCCACAAGATGATCGCCATCAGGGAGATGAGGACGTTCCCTACCGTGCGACGCTTCCTAGATTTTCGCTGTTTTGGTGGAGGTGGACCGCGGGCTGGCTCAGGGGACCAACCACAATGGCTGCAATCCGCCTCAATCGAGGAACGCGACTGTCGGCACTGGGGACAGGGGTTCACCGTCATCGGATCGGGGTAGCTGTTGACGTAGCGATTCACGAGGCAATCACACGACTTAGAGAGCCTCTGCAACGGCGGATGTTAACACGCCATCTTCGAAAATGCGTCCTTTTGATTGAATGAACCTGACAGAATGGCGTCGATCTCCTCGTCGGATCGGTGCTCAGTTGTTCAGTCGATCGTTCGTCGCGTTGTCAAGACATCGATAGGCTAATGGTATGGAACGCAAGTTCGGAAATTGCGGCAATTGCTGTCAGGCCTTTGCTTGCGGGGATACGCATTTGAATTTGGGTTTCGTGACTAGCTGCTCAAACGTAACGGTTTTTGCATGCTACTTGCATTGGTTATCATGGATCGCTCTCCCTCCGAGAGAGTCGAGCCTAACCGCTCAGAGGGTGATCCGGTTTGCTGTGGTAAGTGGTTCAGCAGGGCAATCGGCTCTCCCCGGCCGTTCAAACGTCCGACCTTCCCGGAGAAACCGTGATGCAACTCGTGTTAGCCGAACAACTTGATAGCTGCACGATCTCCGATGGATTCGTTTCCGAATCTCCGTTCTAAGTACACGCTACGGCAAACATGAAGATGCTTTCACACACAGAGGCCAGCTGTCTGGAACGCAGAATGAATCCCCTGCGCGTGTGTTCAAACTGGAGCACAGAGGCTCTTTGGTAGTATCAAGCACTTACACGAGTCTGGGCGATGATTGAGAGACTGTTTCCAACCGTTGGATCCGCGTTGATGCTTCTTTGCCTGATTGGCTGCGGGAAGCGGAGTGACCCCGAATCGGAATTCGCCAGCTTCGTGCATGCCGCGGCGGCGAGTGCAAAGATTGATCCCGAGGTTTCCAGCGACTTCGAGCTTCAGAGCGTCGATTATGCGGTCATGAATTTCGAAGCCGACCGTGACAAGTATTCCACGGGATTCAAGTTTTATCCGTTTACAGCCTTCGTCGCCGTGCAGGCTCACTACAAGCATGGAGCAGGCAAATTCGTTCCGATTGGTGAATCCCACAAGGTTCCTGACGAGGGCCGCAGGCATTTCTCGTACTACTACAAGTACATGGACGGAAGCGGTTGGGTGCAAACTGGCTCGCAGACCAGCGTCCTCGACAACTCAAAGGACGCGAATTTGCAGTTTGTAGCCGACCTGGCTGCGGACTCAACAGTGATCGATCTATCGGCTCCGTTAAGTCTGTCGAGACACTTTGTATTCAAGCCAGCCGGCGATTCGGTTCCCGAAGATGCTTTGGTGCGAGACTTGACCGACAAGCGAGCGCAACCCGCTGCCGATGCGGGCGTGCATCGCTCCAAGCAGCAAGCAGAGACAAAGGTACTGGAGACCTGGGAAACGCCGGCTGAACTGGCGCTTTTGTTCGCCAGACGTCTCGAGCTTCCCGCATCGAGGTGTGTCGCGCTGCAGGAAATTGCATTGGCGCTGATGAGTGCAGGTGATCAGGAGCTGGCGAAGTCAGTCCTGGCGGAGGAACTGAGAGTCGTCGATCAGATTACGTTCGAGTACGTAAATGTGATGACTCGTGCGAAAGTAGCTGAGGCGTTTCTCCGATTGGGAGAGCCGGAACGCGCGCTTGCCATTCTCAAACAACTTCAATCGGAGGCGGCGATCACCGTCGACCCATACGACAGGTCCAACAAGCTACTGCAGATTGCTGACGTTCTGTTGAAGGCGGGCGATACCGAACAGGCTCGATCGACTGCGGAGCAAGCCCTGCATTTCATGACGCGATCGCTAGATTCTGAGCGGAAAACTGACCAAATTCGGTTCAGGCAATTTGGCATGGTTGCTATCGCCACGAAGCTGCTCGAAATGGGCGATAAGGAAGCGGCGATCAAAGGTATCGAGATTGCATTGCAAGTGGCCAATGGTATTGGGCGAAACGTGGATCTGATCGCAAACGCCGCATCCGTTTTACGACGCGCCGGGAAAGAATCAGAGGCCACGGAACTCATGCGTCAAGCCGCCGCGGTTGCCGAGTCGATGCAGGACAAAGATGAGAAGTCAAACGCTCTGACGAGCATTGCTGAAGCCCATGCAAACAGCGGAGATGAGACGGAGGCACTTAGGACATTGGTTCACGCGAAAGACGAAGCGGGTCAGATTTTGACGCCGGACAAACGGGCAACGGCATTGAACAAGATCGCAACGATAATGGAAAGGTTGGGGGACGCTGAGCAGGCGAAGATGATACGTGGAAAGGCTTTGGAAGCGGCGAATAGAATTAGCGATCCCCAGAAAAGGGCGTTCTCGCTTCAAGAGATCGCACATGCTTACTCGGAATCCGGAGAGGCCGGCCAAGCCGCCTCCGTTCTGCAACTGGGGGAGGCGGCGGCCGCAGAAATTGACGACACGTTGATGCGTTCAATTGTGATGTTAGGTGTCGCCGACGCTTACGCTGACGCCGGGGAAGAAGAGCGGGGATTGCGCGTGATTGCCTCGTTGATGCAGGGGCCGCAAAAGATGTCGCTACGCACAATGATGCATAGCCTGTCAAGGTTTGCCACATCGCTTGCGACAACCCGCGACGTCGGTGATCGCGCCGAGGGTCGTTCCGAACGCCGAATGAAGTTGACCTTCTCGGTGGAGGAGAGAGAAATCGCAAATCAACTCGTGAGCACGCTGCAAGGCCCGTAGGGTACGGGCAAGGGTGCGTTGCCAGTCGCGTAGGTTACGCTCCGCGTGACGTATTTCGGATCGCTTCGCGGCATGTGGAGCATGCCCTACCTACCGGTATGAAAGATGTGTCCCGAAGATCGTCCCCAGGTAAAAACACGAAAATGAAAGCTCTCACCTAAATCACGCTCGTCTAAGTTCGCGACCTAGCAGAGAATCCATGAAGCTTTTTCCGAAACAAGAGCCACCTGTGACGACGCCGGAAATTATAAAGCGATGTCGAAAGGGGTCGAGAGTCTTTCTTGTCGCGACCCTAGCATGGCTTGCTGTTTGGCTGCTGTTGCTGTTCGTTGTGCACGTTGGTGACGTTGGAATTGGGGCTGTGATGGTGCCAGCCCTTTTTGCGCTGACGATGTCGGACCAACTCAGCCGAATGGCGGGCTTGCACGAGCGCGTGATCGACTTGCAGAACGCGAATGAGGCTCTCGCGCAGAAGGTCAATCAGCAAGCGGACGCTGAGGAAATCTGAGGCTGGAAAAGAGTCGCTGGGAAGAGGGGGTAGGAGAGGAGGTGGACGGTTTGGATATCATGTTCGGTCACTGTCTCGCGTCAATCTTTGTCTGTTCTGGCCATGCGACTCGGGGCGAATTTTCACTTGTTGGAAGCAAAACGGATTCGAGGGATCACACATAGGCACCAAGCCACGGAGTGAATGCCGCCAACACCCGCGAAAACCTGGAACCCCACCTGAACATCCCTTACAAAAGGGGCTCCCTGAATGAGTGAAGTCCGTATCCGTTTCAGGTCGCTGCATGTCCGCTGAAGACCGTGATGACACCGATCCGCTGGAATCCTTGATCGCGGAGATCATGGAAGCCGAGGCTGGCGGTGAGACGGTTGATCGGGAAGCTCTGATTGACCAGCATCCCGAACATGCTGATTCGCTTCGCGATTTCTTTGCCGTTCATGATCGGCTGAAGTCGGCGGCTGAAATCCATCCGCCGACATCGCCACCTACTTACGATCCGAGCGATCGCGTGTCGATGCCACCGCGCGGGGGGATCCCAAGGAGGAGACCATTCCACTGCATTTGTCAGCGGATCATTCCACGCTCCGGTCAACTGAAACGGGACCAACGGCGAGCGTTCCCAGGACTGGTGATCAGCTCCGCTACTTCGGCGATTATGAATTGTTGGAGGAAATCGCCCGCGGCGGGATGGGCATTGTCTTCAAAGCAAGACAGATCAATTTGAATCGGATTGTGGCGTTGAAGATGATCTTGGCCGGTCAGTTCGCCGGCCAAGAGGATGTGCAGCGTTTCCATACAGAAGCGGAAGCAGCGGCACGACTTGATCATCCAGGGATCGTGCCGATTTTTGAAATCGGGGATCACCAGGATCAGCACTACTTCTCGATGGGCTATATTGAGGGTGAAAGCCTCGCGCACAAGGTCGCCGATGGCCCACTACCACCTCGAGACGCGGCCGAGCTTGTCAGGAAGATTAGCGATGCGATGGCTTACGCACACGCACAGGGCGTGATTCATCGCGATTTGAAACCAGCGAATATCCTGATCGATCAAAACGGTCAACCGAAAGTGACTGACTTCGGGCTTGCCAAGAAGACCGAAGCCGACAGCAATCTAACGGGCACCGGTCAGATTCTCGGTACACCAGCGTACATGCCGCCGGAACAAGCGACTGGCAATGTCGGCGAGGTTGGTCCGCTAGCGGACGTGTACGCGTTGGGAGCAATTCTCTATTGCCTGCTCACCGGCCGGCCTCCATTTCAAGCCGCGACGCCGATGGACACATTGCTTCAGGTTATCGGCGCAGATCCGGCGCCGCCTCGCCAAATCAATCCGAACATCCCCAAGGACCTCGAGACAATCTGCCTGAAATGCTTACGCAAGGAACCGGGGAAACGCTATGCAGGGGCCGTTGATTTGGCCGCGGAATTGGAGCGTTTTGCCAAGGGAAAGCCGATTCTCGCTCGACCTGTCGGAGCGATGGAACGTACCTGGCGGTGGTGCAAGCGAAATCCAACGCTGGCTGCGATGGCTGTCACGACCGCGCTCATTTCAGTAATCGGCTTCACACTCGTTACCATCCAGTGGCGAGTAGCAACAAAGGCCAGGAACGACGCGCAGCGGACGCTGATCGACATGTACACCTCGACTGGTCTAACTGCAAGCAAGCAGGGAAGTGAAGCGGAGGCGGCCCTTTGGTTCGCCAATGCGGCGCAAATGGCTCGCTACGACACCTCGTCGCGGAACCAACCTTTGCAAGAGCGAGGATGTGGCAGGAAGGATTCCCCGTTCCTGTTCGTGCCTTATGGCTCAATGGCGACAATCTTGACACGTTTTGTGTTGATCATTTGGGCGAATCGCTCGCTGCGTTGTCGGCAAATGGATCCTGCGTGATCTGGAAGATTGAGTCCGGGGAATCCTTCCCTGTCGCCAGCGACGTGACAAGTATCGCGTGGAGCACCGTCGAGCCCCGGTTGGCATTCGGAACTCAAGACGGAATGGTCAAGACGATTGATGTGCCAACGCGAGCATCCCGACTGGAGGCCAAGCTTGACGAACCCGTTACCGCGCTCGCGTTCAGCCATGACGGCAATCTACTTGCAATGGCAAGTAAAGTGCTGCGTGTTTGGAATCTTGTCGATAAAAGTTTTGTGACCTCAGAATACGAGCATCCCCAGGAAGTCCGCACGCTTGCCTTTTCTCCGGACGACAAGAGCCTTGTTTCAGGTTGCGAAGACGACAAGGCACGACTGTTCCGTCTCAACAGCGAAGGAAGTCGTTTTCAGCCGCAGTTCGCGCCGCTTAACCACCTGCTGCATTTCGAAAGCTGGTTGCCTCCGATCCCGCCAATCGTTACTGAAAATCGATTGCTCACCTCGCGCCATGGATTGACCTATACCAATCTTACGACGGGGAACCGTGAAAGCTTCCCTCCGCTGCGTTTCCCAGATTTCACTGCGATCGCATCTGGGCCCAAACCACATCAGTTCTTTCTTGGCGGGCACGACAAGACAGGTATCTTCGTTGACAATGATCTCGTGAAAGATGCAAATTCGGACTCTCCCGTTGAGTTAGGCGCAGTCTGGTTCACGACTGCCGCATTCAGTCTCGATGGAACTCTGTTGATCACTGGCAACAATGGCGGACAGGCTCAACTATGGTCAACAGATGATGCCTTACCCAGGGGCCCCCCAATCTTGCACAGGGGCTTGGTCCGACAAGTTGCATTCCTTGCCGATCGCTCCTACTTCGTAACTGGGCAGGCTGACGGGCTGATTCGTGTATGGGGCCTTGATGGCGGCGACCGGACGAATCGAAGCAAGATCGATATGCCTGGAAAGCTGACCTACTTGAAGCTCAGCGAGACCGGCAGTTTGCTGCTTCCGTGCGGGGCGAGTAACTGGTGGGGCAACCTGCGACGAACGAGAGTCTTCGATGCAAAAGAAGGTCGTCCTCTCGGCCCGGAAATCGATACGAACGGACTGTTGCTGGACGCCGCAATTTCACACGATGAATCCCGTGTTGCGACGGTCAGCGTACGTGGTCAAGACGAGAAAGCAGGGCAGTACGTTCCCGTGTCACAATTTACGAGTGAACTTCAAGTCTGGGATTGGCGGACTGCTGAGAGGATTCTTGGGCCGATTCCTCTTGCGGACGAACCTCGTGCCGTTGAATTCAGCCCAACCAATGATGCCATCGCCGTCATCTCCGACGCGGGCGCCATCCAAGTTTTCGATTCGTCCTCCGGTGAGTTACGGGTGGCAATGCAGCATGGCCCGCGCCACCGTCGCGACTATCTTCGCGACCCCGCCATGCACCGCTACCAAGACACTCAAGGTCGGTTTATTGCAACCATCTCGGCCTATCTTCGTTTCTCCAGGAAGGATCGGTGGCTGCTTTCATGGCGCACTCATAACGAACAGGTCCACTTCTGGGATGCGGAGACCGGTAAATCACGATATCGCCCCGTGTCGCACGACGCCAACGTGATCGACGTGGCGCTTTCTCGAAAGGAAGAGCTTATCGCAACTGGCACCGTGACTGGCGTTGCACAGGTTTTTGAAGTTGCCAATGGCCGGGCCTTGAGTAGGGAAATGCAACATCCAGACATGATCATCACGATCAGCATCAGTCCAGACGATCGATTGCTTGTCACGACCTGCAAAGACGGCATGATTCGCGTTTGGGATTGGAGGTCGAACGCATTGGTTTGTCCACCCTTTGGATTCGCGGATGAGCTTTGTGTTGACGCGGCTTTCACTCCGGATGGAAGATGGATTCTTGCCTGTGGAACACATCAAGCGGTTCGCGTTTGGGAGTTTGCAACAGGTCACCCGGTTACTCCCAAGTACTCCCTCGCGTCAGATACGGATGACTGGGCAATCACTGGGCAACACTTGGCAATTACACCTACCGGTATGCGAGCGTATGCAGGTGGGCACTCCTCAAGCATCCATACGCTGTCGCTTCGCCGACTCGTTGAACCGGGCTCGTTCGCGACTGAGGATTACGTGCTGCAATCGGAGATGGCGGCAGGCCAACGCGTCGAAAGAGGTGGATTGGTCCAGCTCAGCACGGAGGAATGGCTCAATCGATTTCGTGAGTTTCATGAGCAGCATCCAGACCATTTGGCGATTGATTGATGCTGGTTGACGTGAATCTGTTTCGTATTCATTGCGGCCTCGGCTCCGTTTCTGAAGACATTCAAACCCATGTAGGCTGTGCATACGCGAGGTGAATGAAATGACCAACGGTGATCTTGAAGACACTCAGGAGATGTGCTGGAATCCAGCTCTCTTAGATTCGGCGAGGGATTTATTTTGGGGACGGAAACAATGAATGCAGGATCGGAAACCTGCGCGGCACTTTTCCGGTCGTAGGCATCCCTTGACGTCCGCAATTGCGTCCTGACAGCGGGACACCGAGAATGACAATGCAATGGAGCAGAGAACATTCTTTGTCAGGAAGCAGGAAAGACCGTAATCGAAAACATCATTCATTTTCGGTTGTCTTTACAATCCAGCAAAATGGAACAGGCAGCCTTAAGCCTAACTGATGTTTCAACATTTTGAGTCAGCAACCATGCATCAACGATGCGTCAATCTCCTCGTTGCGATGAATCACTAACCAGGTGTCACCGCGAGTAATCTACGCGATCGAAGTCTTCGGAGACGGCATCGCTTTGGGTGGCGACGTCGGACCATAGGAGTCCACGATCTCTTTGACAACGCGTTCGGTCCATCCAGACGCCGCCAAGCAGGGATCCCCGTGCTCGCTCAGGCGTTCTGCTATGTCTGCGTTGGAGATGCCATTCTGAGCCATTTCCAGAACCTTTCGGATATGCTCATTGCACTCTTCATTGTCGTGGTACCGCACCGTCGCACGTATCAAGTGCTGGTAGAGCCAACCACCCACATACAAGCTGACCGCCAGGATCAAGAGCACACCGATTCGGATCATCGGTGTGGATCCCGACAGGTCATAGAGGACTACCTTGATTGCGGAGACTGCGAACACGAAGAGAGACGACTGCCCGAGGACTCGAATGCGGAACTTCAACGCAACAAACAACAACGAAACAGCCATCAGACCCCAAACGACCGAGATGAGCAGTTGGCTATTGAGAACGTGGATCGCAGCGACCATCAGGGAAAAGTGCCCCGAATACAGACACAAAATCCTTGCCGATTCAGAGACGTTCAACCTTTGCAATCGCCAAAATGCAGCGTAAAGAACGGTCGCGTAGACCGGGAGGATCCAGGGCGAAGTCCTTGCCTTTGTGCCTTGCAGAGCGTCAAACAAAGCGAATCCACATCCAACCATGCAAATCAACCCCGCGACGATCCAGACAGGTATGAGTTCGACGCGAGATAATCCCGTTAGGCGAAAGGCGGACAGCGCGATGATCCCCACAGCCAGCGCACCCCAAGGCAGCCAGTGCAGAGGCAATAGCTCGAAAAAAAACAACATGTGCGACAACGATCGATGCATACGAACTGACCAGCGTTGCACCGGCCGTAGCCGGCGAGTCCAAGAATCGCCGCGCGATCAGGTAACCGGACACGACTGCGGCAACGCTCGCTAAAGCGACCCACGGAAATAGATGCGGCGCGTGAGCCTTGAAGACAGCGAACTCCAGCAAGTAGAAATAGAGAAGCGGGGGGCATGCGCAAGAGCCTCGGGCTTGCTCATCGGTTCTCGATAGCGAATGGAGATGACTGCGGCGGTTGATGCAAAGGCGAGGAACTGAAACAGTTGAAAAGCTGCATGCCCCATCCAGTTCGTGCCGCCATGCAGGCGATAGGAGGCATCAAACGAAAACATCGCAAGATACACTGCAATTAAATACACCTTTCGGTTTCCAGATTGAACTGCCAACACGCAGAAGACGAGGCACCAGATCGCATAGAAGAAGACCACCGTCGACGACGTACCGCCTACATGAAGCAGCAGCGGTGAGGCATAGACACCGATGACATGCACATCCCATATGCGTCCCGACGAAACTGACGCCCCAATGCGATCGCGGCTACCGTGATGACGCAAATGAACAGTGTGGATAGCGCGGGCGTCAACAGACGGTGATAAAGTTGACCCGCATAAACAGTCAGGTACAGAGTGATGATTCCCACGGCTGGCAAATACGAGGCGTAGCGTCGATCGTATCGGGCCAATCCCAAGCCACCGATGATCAATCCCACGCCAACTCCCGCCGCAATCAGCAATTGCATCAGTGGCGTGAGCCAGCCCGAATTAATCAGCAAGCCGAGAAAATAGGCCGCGGCCAAGACGAATGATACGGCGGCTCCGCCAGCCATGACCGTTGCCGGGAAACACTTGACGCAAACGTTTGCGATTGCGATTTCACAACGCTGTTGCTGAGCCTTGCCGCGGTTTGATTCCCGGCATCCACCGTTGTGACGCGAGAGTCAAGACTCGCCGTTCTTGGTTCGATGGCCGTTGCGACCACTCCGCCGGTCAGGCGATTGGGCTCAACCTGATGCTGCGAAGGAACAGAAGATGCCGCTGGCGTTTCGGAAGACGGCGGCGTCAGATGGAGGGCCTTTTCGATTGCTGACAAGCGTCTTTCGATATCCGCAATTCGCTCGTCTTCCTTCGTGTCAACCATTGCTGTACTCAACGCCTCTTGGACTACTGATCGGTAAAGATGGAAAGCGAGGTCGCGTTTTTCCCGTCTGGTACATTGACGATCCTTCGCAAAAAGCAAACAGCGTGGTCATAAAGCACCCGGATACGGGCGCTGAGCACAAATAGCCCCAGAGCAACATGGATCCGATGCCGGATAGGTGCGATGTGGAGGGGGCTACGCATGAGAGAACTCCTTTGCAATGGAAAACGATCAACCTAACTAGAACTACGAAAGTCGTGTAATCGCGGCCTTCGAGGATTTCCGCAATTGACGCGTATCGAGAAAGTGTCAGACACCATAACCGGAACGGCTCACATGGCCCCTCGCGTCTTCCATTATGAAGGATCCCTTTTTCCAAGTGCCTTTCGGTCTGCCATGCGAATTTGTGAGTTCTCCAGCCCGCGATCGGTAACGAATCATGCGTGCAGGCTTTCACTCTTGTCTCAATCATTGGTATTCGAATGTTCAGTGCAGGGGTTTCGAAGAGACAATGACGTATCCTAGCAAACGCTAGATAGGATCGATGATTCATTTCGTACCCTTTCGTGGAATTCGTGGCCGTTCCGATCGCCAGCCATCAATTGGACGACGCTGAGGAGATGCTCAGGCGAGGCGGCGCCCGAGGCGGCCGCGTTGGGTGCGACGACTTCACAGCCGCGGAGCTGAATGGACGGCCGGGAAGACGGGGCAGATGAAGTATTCGGCGGTATGGACGGCACGTTTGGTAATGTTCTTGCCGCGATACGTGCCTGTCTGGGCCGTGCAATGCAGGGCGATTTTGCCCTCCTGCCGGCGGCACGAACTCGAGGGATCACACGTCTTCACCGTACTATCGCCCTTCCTTGGCTGCCTTGCTGTGATCGTTTTGAGCCTCATCTTACTCAAGACTCTTTTCGATCTCGAGGCACTCAAACGACCACTGGCTACCACGACCTAGTCGGCTTCGCCCGCTCCAGACTTCGCCCAGGCGAAGTCAGCAGCGGGCGAGCTTGTTGCAAACCCAAATCCAATCCCCTACGTTTTCAACAGTGAGACCATCAACAGTTTCAACAAGAAACGGGACATCCCCGTAAAATTGCCCCATGCCGCTGGTGTGGTGGTGAACGTGATACCGCATGGTATGAGTGCCACCGGCCCTGCCCATCAAGCGACTCATCTCTCCGTCGACCAGTGGTCTCAAGACGAGGTGATAGTAATTGGGCATCCATTGAAAAACTGACCAGTTCAACCTGGTGATTTTCAAGTCCTTCGTGAAGGATTCGTTCGAAAGCCTGGTAGCCCCCCTCTTCTTAAGGATTTCAGCCCGCATCTTCGCGCGGTTCGGGGCATGGAAAAGCCCGCCTCGCCAGCTCGTGGTGGTCTTCATCAAAGAGGCCTGACCGCTTTGACTTGCTCTTGTCTGCGCGATTGCGGATCGGCCAGGCGACGACCGAGAAACTGTTGACTTCACTTATTCATCGAATCCTTGAATCGTCACAGTGAGAATCTTCATGCGTCCCAATCCCATCGCCGTCGTCTTGCTGCTAATAGTGTTGGTCGGTTGCGAACGCACCGTTCTCGATTTCGCTTGAGGAAACAAGCGATGGGCAGTTGATTATAAAGGATGAATTGGGCAGAGTCATTGATGTCCAGTCGATTGAACCACCGGAAGCGGTCCCAGACGCTGCGAATGAGTTTACTGGACAAGTCGTGTCCGTAACTGACGGCGATACCATCGATGTGTTGCTCGATGACAAGTCAACGGTTCGTGTCCGTTTCAACGGCATCGACGCACCGGAGCGTGGGCAACCGTTTGGGAACGATGCGAAACAGTTCGTATCAGATGCGTTCCATGCGTCGCCTGATGTTCGTGTTGTAGACCTTGGCCAGGATCGCTACGGGCGGACGATTGGCCAAGGTCACGCGGGCGGTGAACGGCTTGGTGTCGCTCTGGTCGCCGCTGGGCTCGCTTGGCATTACGTGCAGGACGCACCCGACGATGAAACGCTTGCCGATGCGGACCGTGACGCGCGATAGGCTGTGCGAGGCCTCTGGTCCGATCCGCGTCACGTCGCGCCCGTGGGATTGGCGGAAGTTGTCGAAAGAGGAACGGGACAAGTTGCGGTGATGCCAAAGTTCGCATCGAAGCCGGGCTCACATGCTCCGCTCCCGCGATTTCTTTTTGTCATATTTTTAGAATAAAGAGATTAAGCAACACAATTTCTGCTGTTGAACTCACCCCCTAGGTTGACTAACTTAATTCACCCAAGCGTTCCACATGAAGCCCGGACCCGTTAGCAACTCGACAAATCGAAATGATAAAAAAGCTTTCAATTATTACTCGTTGTTTCTGTGCCTTGGCTCTGCTGCGGAGGCGGGCGTGATGATTGGAGACGATGCAGTATTTGGTGCTGGTTCCATCACCATAGACACAGATACCGGACTTGAGTGGCTTGATTGGACTGAATCAACCAACAGGTCATACAATGATGTAAGCGGTCAATTCGGTGCTGGTGGGGATTTTGAGGGCTGGAGGCACGCGACCCGCGCAGTTACTCACTTTACTAACAAATATGGAAATAGCCCTTCCGCTTAATGATTTCCCTACGAGAACGGTCGTCTTAGACAATGGCGTTTCGGGAGTGAGAGCCAGGGCGTATATAGGAACGACGATTTTATTCGACCCCCCGCATGGGGCCACGATAGGGATGACCGGGGACATTGGCGAAAGACCACCAGCGCGGGTCCATCATGGGCCCGTACGCCGCCGGGATTCAGGATAATGAGTTCGGGACTTCAGTAAGTGCTGAAAATGTGTTTCTACCTGATTTGGTCTACTCAAACGCTGGGCACGCGCCGTTCGTGTCGGAGCCGTGCCAGAGCCTACAAGTCTAGCGGTTTGGGCACTTGGTCTTGGTGGCGTGGGTTTGCGAAGGCGGCGTCGTTCGTAATCTCTCTAGGCGATCAGAGCCAGGTTTGCGACAGCTTGTCATTGCCCTTGATGTAGAGACGTCGATGGCCGGCAAAACTGTTCACCAAGCCAAGCAATGGCTTCATCGAACCGTTCCTGGCTCGGCCTGACGTAGTGACGATCTCCGACTGTGCGCGGCGAGTGGCCTAAGTACAATTCAGTGAACTCGGGGTAACGCTCGCCCAGCTTCGTCGAGGCTGTTGATCGAAAACGCTTGAAAGTGATCGGATCTTCGCGAGCCATGTTCGCCCGTAGCGTCTGCATCGCTTTCGCAATCGCGTCTGCTTTCCGGCCTTCGCTGACCAGAGGATTGCCAACGCTATTGAGCAGAACTCGCTCGCCGCCTTGGACAACAAACCGGTTTAGCGATTCCAGCGTCTCGGGCCAAAGCCTGTAAGTCACCGTGGGCGCATTCTCGTGATGCCTAGTCTTTGACCGCCGCCGCGTGATCGTGCCAGCCTCAAGGTCAACCTCGGAGTGCGTCAGGTCGGAAATATCTTTCTGAGTAAAGCCGCAGTTCAGCGCCAGCAGGACATACAGCCGGGCCTTGCCTTGCGATGCGTTGAGGATCTGGGCGACCTGCCTGTCGCTGTAAACGTCAATCTCCGTTGAAGGCACTTCGACTTTGTACGCTTTGGGCCCACACAGCCTAGGCAGGTCTTCGATATAGTTGCGGCTATGCGACCAACGCCAAAGTTGAGTGACGTTGCGGATTCGATCACGTTTCGTTGTCGCGGCCAAATTGCTGGCCTTCACGCTATCAAAGTACGCCCCAAGTTGCCGGTCATCCATGGCTGTTTCAATGTCGGCACGCGGCAACTAGTCGACATACCGCTGCACGTCCTTGCGGACATTCTCTCCACGTCGATCGCTTGCACCAGCCTTTAAGGACTCGACAAACGCTTCCAAAAGGCTCTGGAGATCGTCGGTGTCAATTGAGTCGGTGTCATTCCAAGGAGCAACGCCTGAGGCCTGGGGGGCTTCGCGGCCAGCGTTCTCAAAGAACGATTTCGCTGGTTGCGGGTTCATCTCTTTCAAGCGTCGAAGACGGTCGTTCAGAAGCTCCTCAAGTTGGGCCTCAGCGTCTTCGTTCTGGTGGGCGATCTCCGTGCCGGCTTCGTCAATCCAAACATCATCTCGAATCGACTCGCCATTGCGGATCGCATTACCCGCGATTTGATCGGCAAAGAAGCTATCAAGTTCCTGCCAGATCAGTCGGGTCTTCTCCGTATCGCCATATTCGTCGATGATCTGCTGCTGGGCTTCCCGAAGCCTGTTCAGAAAGGGCTTCCAGCTCTCCGCTATTGCTGCCCTGTTGTCTCTTACGGTATCGCCGTCGATCTTTGCCTTGAGCGCCAGCCACTCGAAGTAGCATCGCCTGTAGCTTGCGACCTTGCCTTCAAGCCCTGGGAAGTAATACCGCCTGCCCTTGTAGAACTTTTGCCAGCGGTTCTCTTTCGGTCGCCAAGTCAGTTTGTACTGGGTCGCCATCTGATCTCTCTCTTGCGTCTGACACAATTCCTGACACAAAAATACCCGAAAGTTTACTTTTTGTTTCAGAGAGAGATTGAAAAAGCCCGTAAAAGACGGCTTTTTCAGTCGGGGCGACACGATTCGAACGTGCGACCTCCTGCTCCCAAAGCAGGCGCTCTAGCCAGGCTGAGCTACGCCCCGTTGGCGTTTCGTTCGCGTAGAGTAGCCGACGCGGGCATTTTGCGAAAGGTTCACTTGGGACCTTTTTTGACCCCATTTTCCCCCGCTTTTGCCTGATTCCCACCCAATCCGCCTGGCTTAGTTGGCGGTGAACGCCAGAATCCGGACCGCACTGCCCCCGTCCGCTCGCTCTCCCTTTGGACCGACCCTCAGCAGCAACTCATGGGGCCCCCCGCCAAGGTCCCCGCTGAGCATCACCGTTCGCGGGTAGTGCAGCCCCTTGCTGAAGCGGTGGTAGAGGTCAATCACGCCAGCTGGCTCGTTGTCGATCACGTACTCGACCGTGCCCGCATCCGGGCCCGCCAACACATACAGGCCGATCGCCTTGCCCTCAAACTTCAGTTTCAACTCCGCTCCTACTTTGGAAGCCGCTAGCAATTCGTCCTCCGCAAAACGATCCCGCAACGATCCGGGAACCTGTGACCAATCGGGACGCCCGAGATGCCAGTCATCATCGCACTGAGCTGCGGCAATGTCGATCAACCGACCGGACTCATAGCTCTGCGCATCCATTTTTTTGGGAAGCCGGCGCAAACTGGAATCTGACTCAGACGATGCCTTGGATGTCTTCCGCTCTGCAGCGACCTGTTTCCAGGCCGTGGTTAGCAAGTCTTCGACCATCTCTGCCGCAATCGCATTGCCTGCCTCTGCCGGATGTGTCCCGCCGTACTGCTCCCAAGTCAATCGGCCAGCGGCAATCCGATCAGCGACCTCGTTGGCGAGGTTCACGGTCGAAACACCATGGTGCGATGCCACCGATTCGTGAGCCGCGATGCTGATCGGTGTCTCGACCTGTTGCAAGGATTCCAGCATCGGTGGATTGACGAAGTGAGTGATCACAAGATCGATGGGAGGATGCTGGAGAAGCGTTTGCCGCACGATCCCCTCCATGCCACGAACGCATGCCGCCGACGAGTGGGCCGCGTCTTGATCATCGTTGACGGCGAACTCGACGAACAAGAGATCGGGCTGATGGGCCAGCACATCTCGCGACAAACGGAACGCACCGGTCGTGGAACACGTGGAGCTGATTCCGGCATTCACAAAACGAAAGCTGGTTTCGGGAAAAGATTGCTCCAGCCAGCGTTCCAGCATCACGCGATAGCCCTTCATCTCCGTGATCGAGCCGCCAAGGAAGGCCACCGTCGCGGTCTTACGCTCTGTGATGGCAGAGTAGGAGTTGGCGAAACGACCTCGCAGATGCACGTTGGCCGAACTCGGCACCAAACCTTGCGGCGGCGTTGCGAGGTAATCGAGGCTGTACAAGAATTCGTGCAGTCGCGACAAGGTGTCGAGATAGTACTCGCCCGGCTCACCACCACGACCGTAGTTGAAGAATCCATGCGCAGCGCCTGGGTACCCGACGAGCTCACAACGATTGCCCAGTGCTTCGCAGGCTTCCGTATAACGTTGCACGGTATCGAACCCAACCGTCGTATCAGCCTCCCCATGAAAGATGATGGCAGGGGGCAAACCGGCGCGGAGGTGATGAATCGGAGAAATCTCTTGCGGTGCGACTCCTGTCCGCGACTCGAGCTCAAGTCGTTTCGCTTCATCAATCTCAATCTCCTCAAACGAGGCCAGTAAGACGGCCGGATTGAAGAGCGCTATCGCATCGGGAACACTGCTGATCTCAGATGACTCGCTGGGCTCATCCAGCTCTTGGATGACCGCGGTGCAAGCTGCCAGATGCCCGCCCGCTGAACCACCTGCAGCAACGATCTTGCTTGGGTCCACGCCGAGGCGGTGCGCGTGTTGACGAACCCAGCGGATCGCGGACTTGGCATCGGCGACGCTTCGATCGGCCAAGGTCTCATGGCGCCCACGAACACGATAGTCGGCGACGATGGCAACCATCCCTTGCCCCGACAGATAGCGGCAGTGCTGCTCGAACTGTGCAGGCGAACCCGATTTCCAGCCACCGCCAAAGAAAAAGACGATCGCCGGACTTGCATCCTGGGACGTGTGAGAAGGTGGATCAAAAATCCAAAGTTTCAACTCCACATCGCCGACCCGTTTGTAAACCTCCTGGTGAGAACCAGGCAACTCGGGCGGATAGGTGCGGGCCTGCCCCGAGGTATCGGCGGGGAACAGTGCCAACCAAGAGCAGGCAATGAATGGGATCGACAGAGGGGCGAGTCGCATGTTGAGCCTAAGGTTGGGGGCGCGAACGATCAGCAATCGCGACAGATACTTTCCGATTTCAGATTTGTACGATGGGCTTCCAAGCCCGTCGCCGGACGCATGTCGCATCTCGCTCGCGGGATCACGAAGAAGTGAAGGTGCGCGGGAACGGGCAACGAGGAGGCGAGCATCGACGGTGTTTGGATCGACGGTGTTTGGATCGACGGTGTTTGGATCGATGGTGTTTGGATCGATGGTGTTTGGATCGATGGTGTTTGGATCGACGGGCTTGGAAGCCCATCGTACGGGGGTTTTATCGAGCCTGGATTCACAATTAACGCTGCGATTTTTCGGGGATCAGACCGCACCGTAGGCCAACATGGCTTCGGCGATCTTTACGAATCCGCCGAGGTTAGCGCCGTCAATGTAATCGACGTGATCGCCTCGGCTCCCATACTCGACACACTTGCGGTGAATGTCCCTCATGATCGTTTTCAGTTTTTCGTCGACCTCGGCATGGCTCCAGGACAGACGCAACGCGTTCTGACTCTGCTCGAGCCCCGAGACGGCGACACCACCCGCATTGGCCGCCTTTGCCGGTGCGAACAAGACGCCCGCATCGCGAAACGCGTAGCTCGCATCCAACTCCGTCGGCATGTTGGCTCCTTCAGCGACCGCGATCACGCCAGCATCGATCAGGGCTTGAGCCTCCTTGAGGTTCAACTCATTCTGCGTTGCACATGGGAACACGATCTGGACCGGTACGCCCCAAGGACGTTGTTCGGGATGAAAGGTGGCGTTGGGAAACTTCTCGACGTACTCCGAAATCCGTTCGCGACGGACTTCCTTGAGTTCTTTGACGAACGCGAGTTTCTCCGCATCGATCCCATCTGGATCGTGAATGAACCCGCCGGAATCGGAAAGGGTCACCACCTTGCCACCCAACTCGGTCGCCTTTTCGCTTGCATAGATCGCCACGTTCCCAGAGCCCGAGACGCTAATCGTCTTTCCCTTGATCCCTTCACCAACACGATTGAGCATGTTCTCGCAGAAGTAAACACAGCCGTATCCGGTCGCTTCGGTCCGCACGAGGCTACCGCCGAATGAAAGTCCTTTGCCGGTCAGAGTGCCAACAAAACGATTCGCGAGCCGCTTGTACTGACCGAATAGATAACTGATCTCGCGAGCCCCCACCCCAATGTCACCGGCTGGTATGTCGGTGTCCTCACCGATATGACGATGCAATTCAATCATCATGGATTGGCAAAATCGCATCACCTCGTGATCACTCTTGCCCTTTGGATTGAAGTTCGATCCCCCTTTGGCCCCACCCATCGGGAGTCCTGTCAGGCTGTTCTTGAAAATCTGTTCGAAGCCAAGAAACTTCAGCACACCTTGCGTGACGGATGGATGAAAGCGAAGCCCACCTTTGTAGGGTCCGATCGAATTGTTGAACTGAACGCGCCAGGCTCGGTTCGCGCAAAAGGCGCCCTGGTCATCTTCCCAGGTGACGCGAAAAATGATGATTCGATCCGGCTCCGTCAAACGCTCCAGGATCTGAGCGTCCTTGTACTTTTGATGGGCCAGCACATAGGGCATCAGCGACTCAACCACTTCGCGAACCGCTTGATGAAACTCCAATTCGCCTGGGTTCCGCTTCTCAAGCCCGTGCATGAACGATTCGACTTCGTCACGGATCGCCAATCCTTGGTGGGAATTCATGCCGTCGCCTCAACCTTTCATGTCACCGACCGGGTTAGAATCGAGAGATCCATTTTTGTTTGACGCAGCCATGATACCGCGCCACTCGCCACTCGCCACTCGCAAGTCTTCCACCATGAAACCCCTCGCCCTGAACGCCTCCGTTTTGCTCGGCTTGCTCCTTCCGTCATCGCTGTGGAGTGCCGAACCGGCTCACGACGTTGTGGTCTACGGTGGAACGAGTGCGGGGGTTGTCGCAGCCGTCCAAGCCAAGCGAATGGGAAAGACTGCGATCATCGTTTGTCCTGACCAGCATCTCGGTGGGTTGACCTCCGGTGGCCTCGGTTGGACCGACTCGGGCAACAAGGATGCGATCGGCGGAATCAGCCGTGAATTCTATCACCGTGTATGGAAACACTATCAGCAACCAGGGTCGTGGCGATGGCAAGATCAAACCAGCTTTGGCAATCGCAACCAAAGCCCGCCGGGCAAGCGAGGCGACGGAAGCACCATGTGGGTGTTTGAGCCTCATGTGGCAGAAGCGATTTTTGAGGCGATGATTGCCGAACACCAGATACCGGTGCTTCGAGATCGTTGGATTGATCGCAGACCAGGCGTGGGAGTGGTCTTGAATGATGGGCGGATCTCGGCCATTGAGATGACGAGTGGTGAACGTTTTGAGGGAAAAATGTTCATCGATGCGACTTACGAAGGGGACTTGATGGCGGCCGCCGGTGTCGACTTTCACGTCGGGCGCGAAGCGAATTCCCTCTATCAGGAAAAATGGAATGGCATTCAAGTCGGCGTGCTGCATCACAGCCATTGGTTTCCCGAGCCGATCGACCCCTACGTCGTGCCCGGAGATCCTAGCAGTGGTCTGCTGCCCTTCATCAGCCCCGAACCACCAGGTGAACTCGGCAATGGCGACCAGCGGGTCCAAGCTTACTGTTTCCGCATGTGCTTGACGAATGTCGACGAGAACCGCATTCCGTTTCCCAAGCCCGAGGGTTACGACGCCAATCGATACGAATTGCTACGACGCGTCTTCGAAGCCGGATGGCGGCAGATGTTCAACAAGTTTGATCCGTTGCCCAACCACAAGACGGACACCAACAACCACGGCCCTTTCAGCACCGACTTCATCGGCATGAATTACGACTATCCCCATGCCAGCCATGAGCGTCGCGCCGAGATCATTCGGGAACACGAGGAGTACCAGAAAGGGCTGATGTACTTCATGGCGAATGATCCGAACGTCCCGGAAGAGGTCCGCCAGGCAATGTCAAAGTGGGGACTGGCCAAGGACGAGTTCACCGACAATGGCGGTTGGCCTCATCAGATCTATGTGAGGGAGGCGCGGCGCATGATCGGCGAGTACGTGATGACGGAACACGATTGCCTGGACGCCAAAACGACGCCTGACTCGGTGGGCATGGGCTCCTACACGCTCGATTCCCATAACGTTCAGAGGTACGTGAAGCCGGATGGTTTTGTGCAGAACGAAGGGGACATCGGCGTCAAGACTCCACGCCCTTACGAGATTGCCTACGGGTCACTGGTTCCTAAGAAATCGCAGTGTGAGAACCTGCTCGTGCCGGTTTGCGTCTCCTCCAGTCATATCGCCTTTGGTTCGATCCGGATGGAACCCGTGTTCATGATTCTGGGTCAATCCGCGACCACCGCGGCCTGCCTGGCAATCGACCAAGAGATTGCGGTCCAGGATCTCGATTACGCGGCATTGCGAGCCAAGTTGCTTGAAGATGGCCAGGTCTTGGAGCTCGAAGACGTGTTCGAAGTCGCATCGAAGAAGCTGCCTGGTGTTGTGATCGATGATCATGCGGCAGTACTTACCGGTGGTTGGAAAACGTCGAATGCCAATCGAAAGTTTGTGGATAGCGGCTATCAACACAACGACAACGATCCAGCTGGCAGTAAGATCGCGACCTTTGAGACCGACCTCGAGCCAGGAAGCTACGAGGTCCGCATTTCCTACCCACCGAACCGGAACCGCGCGAGCAATGTGCCCGTGGAGATCGTCCATTCGGATGGCAAGAGTCGCGTGATCGTCAACCAACAAAGAACACCGGCAATCGAGGGTCTGTTTGAATCGCTGGGAACGTTCGAATTTGCCGGGAATGGATCGGTTCGGGTTCTCACCGAATCGACTGATGGATACGTCGTGATCGATGCCGTGCAGTTCCTTCCAGTGGAGCCATGAGTGGCCTTACGGTAGGTCCGCATTTCCAAGGCGGTCATTGGCAGCTTTGCTGCGTCGTTTACGAGTCTCGGAGAGACTCGCCTACGGTATTTCGGTGGTGATGGGACCGCGAGCTTGGGTTACAATGAAGCCCCGCCTATACCACCCTCTTTGATGCCCGCCATGCTTCGTCGACAACACCTGATCTGCCTGTTGGCGATCCCCTTGCTTGCTTCGTTCGGCGGCAATGTCAAAGGTGATGAAGCGAGCCCGTTTGTGATCGGATTTGAGCGATTCGCTCGGCATGACGAGATCTCCGATGAAGAAGCAGGTGCGCTGCTGATTAGCGAACTGAGCTGCGCCGCCTGTCATCCAACGGAAGATCCTTGGCTGTTGCCCAAGCGAGGACCGAGGCTTGGTGGTGCCGGCAATCGGTTGCGTAGCGACTGGGTGAAAGCGCACATCGCCAGCCCCAACGGGACGCATCCAGGCACCACGATGCCAGATGTGTTGCATGGCATGGAGGGTGAAAAGAGATCGAATGCCGTCAAGGCCATCGCTGCGTTTCTGTCGTCCCAAACCGAGCCTTTTGCCACACTCAAAGCGGGCGGCGCGCTCCCGATCATTCATGAGTTCTGGCACAGGGCGACGTGGAGCGAGGCCGCAAGCTCTACCATGAAGTGGGCTGTGTCGCCTGCCATGAAGCCGACCCCAAGTTCGAAACCCCCACGCCGGTTCCCTCACCCATCGATGCCTTGATCGAACAATTGGAACCGGAAGAGCTTGAAGACATGGGTCTGGCCAGCGCGGCACGTCGAGTCGAATCGATTCCACATGGCCAACTCGGCGCCAAGTATTCGGCTCGAGCGCTGACCATGATGCTTTGGGATCCGGCCTCCGTACGTCCCGATGCGCGAATGCCCTCCCTGAGGCTGCAACCGCTCGATGCTGCCGATATCGCTGCTTACCTGATGCGTGACCAGACAATTGAACCCGATATCGAAAACGAAACGACCGGTTCGAACGAGATTGAAGCGGGTCGCCAACTGTTCCGCGAGCTGCGTTGTGCAAACTGCCATGACACAGAGGCGAACATCGCGACAACGATGGCGAGGCCGCTTGCAAGTTTGAATCTCAACGCGAGCGCCAGCTGCCTCCATCGGCCTCTGCCCCAAATGCCCGCCTACCGATTGGATGAGGAGCAGCTTCAGGCAGTCACCGCAAGGCTTCGCGACCATGACGAGACCGTTCCACCAAGCGATGATGCATTCGTGCAGCATCGCATGAGGCAATTGAACTGCTATGCCTGTCACGAGCGAACCCGCACAGAGGATGGTAACGTCCTGGGTGGGGTGGGGAGGTTTCGGCGACCTTACTTTGAAACCGAAGGTCACATCGATCTTGGTGACGAGGGCAGACTACCGCCCCCTTTGACGGGCGTTGGCCGCAAGCTGCTGCCCGCAGCGTTGGAGACGGTCTTTTCCGTCAAAGCGGCGCCACGACGACCGTTCATGAAGATCCGAATGCCCACCTATCACAACGATGCGGTTGCCGATTTGATCCAACGCTTGCCGGCGGCGGATCAGGTGGATTTCGCGACGCAGCAAGAAGTATTTGGTGACGCCGACGATACCGCGGAGATTGGCCGCGAGCTGGTGAACACCGGTTGCGTCGAATGCCACGCCTTTCGAGGAGAGAATCTGCCGGGGGCGATCGGAGTTGATTTGCATGACGTGTCCAGTCGCCTCTGGCCTCAATGGTTTGAAGATTTCATTCGTCATCCCGGCGAGGTGAAGAAGCGTACGCGAATGCCGACGTTCTTCCCTGAGGGTCAAAGCAACCGCAAGGACCTGCTTGACGGAGATGTATCGCGTCAGATCGCGGCCATCTGGCACTACCTCAAGAAGAGCGAACCACTTCCACAGAAGCTCATCGAGGCGAGGTCGAAAGACTTTGAGCTGGTGCCGGCCGATCGTCCGATCCTGCTTCGTACCTTCATGCCTGGAGCTGGTAACCATGCGATCGCGGTTGGCCTGCCCGGTGGGCTGAACTTTGCGTTCGATGGAGAACACTCGCGGCTTGCCATCGCTTGGAAGGGACGGTTTCTTGACGCGCACAGCACTTGGTTTGAACGCTTTGCTCCGCCAGCGGATCCACTTGGCGAAAGTGTGGTCAAGTTTCCCTCGGTACCCCCACTTTTCTGCAGCCAGGAATCCAGCATAGCGTTGAACGACAAGTCCGACGAATCGGGATCGCATTTTGATTTCGGCGGCTATCGCCTTGATCCATCGGGCTATCCAACGTTTCTCTACCGATTTGGTCCTTGGGATATCGAGGATCGGATTCAATCAGTGGATCGCGAGGTTTTGTTGCGGACTTTCACGATCCGTCGATCGGATCGTCCCTCGGAGGATGATTGCGATGGTGCGATCTCGTTTCGTGCTCATGTTGCCAAGCAACTTCAGCGCGGGGGGCCGACTTCGGTGAGGGACGATAGCGGACTGTCCGTCTCCGTTCAGTACGACATGCAACAGGAGGGAGAAGTGATGGATACCGGCCCGCTGCAACAATGGTTGTTCCGCCTGGAAGACAAAAACGAGCACGTGATCAAGATGGAATACCGATGGTAGGACGACGAAATCTCACGCTCGCGACCTGTCTGGTTTGGCTTTCACTCCCGGTCACAAACAGCCGCGCAGGGGAAGAGGACTACTATCGTTTGATCACGATCTCCGCCGCCCGGGCAACGGCGGATTCCCGTTCCAAGAACTGGAAACCGTCGCCCGAGGGTTTGCCGCTGGAGATCAGTGGGATGACGTTCCTGGATGATTCGCGACTCGCCGTGGCCATCCGCAAGGGAGAAGTCTGGATTCTCGATGGGGTCTACGATGATCCACCAGAAAATATCCGCTATCACCGGTATGCGTCCGCACTGCATGAACCGCTGGGGCTGCTGTTTCACCAGGGCGATCTCTATACCGCGCAGCGAAGTGAACTGACGCGACTGCGCGACACCGATGGCGACGACGTGGCCGATGAGTATTTGACGGAAGCCAAGGGTTGGGGAGTGACGGGACACTACCACGAGTACGCCTACGGGCCGAAAGTTGACGGCGAAGGCAATCTATGGATCACGCTGAACATCGGCATGGGGTTGAGTGGTGATCAACTCGATCATGTGTTGCCCGATGGGGCATTTGGTTACCGCCAGGGCCGCTGGCGCGGCTGGGGGATAAAAATAACGCCAAGTGGCGAGTTGATTCCCGTTTGCGCAGGCATGCGATCGCCATCAGGTTTGGGTGCGAATATGCAAGGCGATATGTTTTATACCGATCAACAGGGAAACTGGGTCGCAACGAACTCGCTGCACCAGATGCGAGAGGGAGCCTTCTTTCACCACGCCGAAGCGTTGGCTTCGGCCCACCAACCGGGCTCGCCATTTCAAGACATTGGCCCTGTCCCCAATGGACTGCCGCTTCCGGCTGCGATCAAACGGTTTCCCGTCTTGCGTCCACCAGCCGTCTGGTTTCCCTACAAGAAGGTCGGGCAATCAGCCACCGACATCATGCTGGACAAGAGCAATGGCAAGTTTGGGCCGTTCGCAGGTCAGCTCTTTGTCGGCGAGTTCACACAGGCTGGCGTCAACCGTGTCTTCCTTGAAAAGGTCAACGGCGAGTATCAGGGCGCCTGCTTTCCCTTTCGACTTGGATTTGCCTCTGCGGTCCTCCGCTTGGCTCAGGGATCCGACGGCAGCATGTTCGCGGGCCTGACCAATCGTGGCTGGAGTAGCCTCGGATCAGAAAGCTACGGACTGCAGCGTTTGGTCTGGACCGGCAAGACTCCGTTCGAAATCCAGGAGATCCATGCCCAGCCCGATGGTTTCGAACTTGTCTTCACCCTTCCGGTCGACCCGATCTCGGCTGGCGATCCCAGTTCATACGAGCTGAGCAGTTTCACTTACAACTATCATTCGACCTACGGCAGCGATGAGATTCAGACTCGGGATCTCGAGGTTCGCTCAGTGGAGGTTGCTCGCGATGGCATGGGTGTGAAGTTGAAAGTCGATGGCCTTCGAGAACTTTTTGTTCATCAGATCGTTGCCACAGGCGTTCGCGACGAGAAAGGCCAAAGGCTGCTGCACCCCGAGGCGTACTACACGCTCAATCAGATTCCGAAGCTGGCCCAGTCGCCGGGTGATGAAGACTAAATGGACTGCGCCACTTTGGCGGCCAATCGCAACCCGAAGCGTGAGCTAGGAAATGAGTTACGTAAAAAGCCTCGCTCGCGCTCTTTGAAGTTGCGCTTTTTCATAACCCGACGCGTCAGCGAGGAAATATCGATATTGACATCGACTCGCTTACGCGTCGGGTTATGAAAATACTCATGCGGCAGCCAAAAGCGCAACTTCAAAACTCACGCTTCGGGTTGCGATGTTATGATGACCAGTTCTCGGCGCCAAATCGCCGCAGGCTGATTGCGTACAACCGACCTTTTCAAAACGCTTGCCACTGTCGAAACTGAATGGAATGACTGCCTCCAATCATCGTCGACGCTTGCAGCCCAGCGAGGAATCGCCAAGCGAGCCATCCCGCTCTTCGTTTCTTGGTGCGATCTTGATGATTGCGGGTGTTCTTGTAGCAGCTGCAATCGTCTCGATCCTGTTTGTCCGAATGCCAACGACCTCGGACGTCAACCGACAGCGGCTTCAGGCAGCTGGGGCGGAGGCCGCGATGGCGAACGGGACTGGAGATTCTGCCACAAACAACGAACGTCTCTCGACGGACGTCCCCGACGAATCGATAGCGTTACCGCCAGCGAAGGTCGATTGGGTCGCCGAACTGCCGTACGGAACGCATGGTTCTCCGAGTCTGTTTCGTGACGACGAACATGCAGAGATGATCATTGCATACGGTGACGAACGAAAGAGAGTCGGTGGCGCGATGGCGATCGATGCCGCCACGGGTCAATCACGCTGGGAGATCACCAGCCAAGACGAAATGTTCACGTTGCCGATGCCGCTGCCGATTCGTGAAGGGGGTGAGGCTCCCTGGATTGTGGCTGGGCGAAACGGCCAGCTCTACGCAGTCGACGCACGAAGCGGTGAGCAGTTGTGGAAGTTCGAGCCTTCCGGTGAAGAGGGACGCAGTGAAGGAATCTATAACTTCTTCACAGGACGAGTCTTGGAGGATGTCGACGGCGACGGGGTGGATGACTACCTGATCCCCAATGGAGGCGATAGTCGCCGCAACCGTTTTCAAGCACGGCCCCCGGGTCACTTGCTGGTTGTCAGCGGTGCGACCGGCGCGGAGATTCATCGCTTGCCAATCCCTGATCAGCACGAGACCTACTTGTCGCCACTTCTCTGGCAACGCGGAAACGAAACCTTGGTCGTCTTCGGAAGTGGGGGTGAAACCTTTCCGGGATCACTTTGG
This sequence comes from Pirellulaceae bacterium, assembly GCA_963767665.1. Lineage (GTDB taxonomy): Bacteria > Planctomycetota > Planctomycetia > Pirellulales > Pirellulaceae > Rubripirellula. Next base: position 444,377 of record CAVYFC010000004.1, on the reverse strand, counting down.
ACGGTACCGCTGGCAAGTGTACGCTCGGGTTCACTCGAGGGCGTCCGAGTGGTCGTCCCCAACACCGAGTCCAAAGGGGCGATTCCACCTCCATCGTTTGCGGACTTGGACCAAGATGGCGTGCTCGACTTGATTGCGACCCCCTTCGACGGACGCCTGGTGGTGGTGTCGGGTCGAACCCTCGCCACACTTTGGCAGTTCACTCCGACGGGCGTGCATGAGACACAATGCAGTCCCACCATCGCTGACTTTGACGGGGATGGTGATCTGGATGTGGCCTACGTCACACAACATGGGGTCTTTCCGCGATGGACGGCGTCCGACGTTCGCGTCTTCGATGGCAACACGGGAGACTTGATGTGGGAACATCGAATCGATGGCAATCTTTCTGCCGCCTCGCCCTTCGCTTTGGATATCGATGGAGACCAGCGGGACGAATTGTTCTTCATCCATGCCAACCCAGCACTCTTCCGCGCTGCGGACTCCGGCAAGAGCGTCTCGCAGTTGCAAATGGTGCATGTCGAAGAAGGACGCATCGAAGAGCTCGGCGCGGTTGACGGTTTCAATGCGGGCAGCGGGTGGATCGGCGATGCGGACGAAGACGGGCAATTGGAGTGGATCATCCCCTTGAAGATGGACGATCGAAGCGGACGACTTGTCAAGGTCGACCTGCAGGTGGCCGCGCCCGAATTCATTGCCTGGGGCGGGTATCTGGGGACCCAACATGACGGCGTTTACCACGACAGACAGGCATCGAAGGAACAGCTCTGATTCAGGCCGTCCATGTTAACAGTGTCCATCGTGTCAGCTTGATTGGCGATGGGTTGCTGTGGAGTGTTGTCTTGATTCGACTTGGATCACGCTCTGTCTGAGAGCGTGAATCGCATCTGAAATCTTGCCGCACGCGAGTTCATGTCGAAGCGATGGCTCAGGCAAAGTCGCTCCACATTTGATCGAACGCGTTCTGAAAGGAGCGAAGCAGCGACGCATCGCCCGTGACGACGAAGTTCTCCTGGTTGTTCTCCGCAGCGCTTCGCGTCCAGTTGTAACTTCCCGTTACCAGACGCCGTTGATCGAAAAGAGCAAACTTGTGGTGCATGTGAAATTCCGAACGGTCGACGCGAACGGAGATACCTAACCGTTTGAGATAGTCGATATCCGAACCAAGATCACCCGATTTATCGTCGTCGGAGAGGATTCGAATACGTACTCGACGTTGATGCGCCCCTTCAATCGCACGTCGAATTCGATCATCTGTGATCGTGAACACGCAAACGTCGACCTGTTCTCGGGATTCTTCGAAAAGGCGCGCGATCTTGTTGACGCATGCATCATTTGGGCTGAAGAAGGCTTCCGAGCGATCATCGCCTCGGTCCGTCGAGAGCATGGGTGCCAGCACCTTCATCACATCCTCAAGCCATTCGACGACTGCCTGCGTCTCCTTCAGCTCGCCAAGTTGTTCTCGCGCCAGCTTGAAAGCGTAGCTGCGTGCAACCGACAACTGGTGCGGGTCGCCAGCGAGTTGCTTGACGATTCGCGTCAATCCCTGTTTCTCGCCACGCGACAAGGAGTAGTCGAGAAACGTCGTCTTCAGGGCGTCTTCGATTTCGTGACTCGACATGACATGTCTTGGGATGTGGGGGAGTGGGAAGGAGCGAGGAGCGTCTGCGAAACGCTGTCAGTGAGCCGGTTTGGAATCTCGCGCGGAACTCTATCGAGCAGGCGTTGCCCAACGGCATTTGGTCGAGGCAAATGCGAGCTTGATAACCTCACCTGCCTAGACGACTCGCTCTTGGGGGTGCCGTGCATCTGATTTTGGTCGGCCTCATTCTACGATTGTTCGTCCAATCATGCAGCCGCGACGGTAGGATGCAATCTGTTTCTCCAACGCTGTTTCTCGAACGAAGTTGCCAGATGAATCGCTTCGCCAACTGTTTGATCCTCGTTGCCTTGACGGCCGCTCTCGGATTCTCTCAAGAGTCGGATCGATCGAGCAATGAAACCGAGGAACGATCTGAAACGTTTTACCAACAGGTCGAGATCCAACGTCTACCCCGGTTTTCGCTGCAAGGGATGTTCATCCAACAGCAGATTCGCTATCGCATTCTCTCCACCTTTGAACTCCATGCACCCGATAGCAAGGGTCACCGAATCGCGAAGCAGACCATATCCGACACAGCCCTGATCGAAGCGGACCCACTTTCCAAGGCCACGTTCGAACAATCGCTGATTGCCATGCGCGGACTCACAATCACTTATGAGCTGGACAAGTTTTCGCGCGTCGTCTCGATGGACGATCAACCGGACAACACCAAGACGATCGAGGTCGATTCGCCAAATTCGAAAGGAATGCTGATTACGAATGTCATCGACAAGGATGGCTGGCGGGAACTTGCGGAACTCACGCTGTTTCAACCACCAACCGGTCGATCAAATCGCACGTTTGCACGGAAGACCACTCATGACTGGGGTGCGTTGGGAAGCTGGTATGGCAAGACCGACTTCATCAGCAAGGCTGGGGGACGAAACCGTCGACGGTTTAGCTACAAACATGATCTCGAGTACCGACCGCCCGATGTAAAAGCGGACGCGCAACCAAACCCATTGCCCTTCACCATCAATCAAGCCAACTTCCGGACGTACGAAGCATCCGGTGAAATCCTGTACGACACCAAGGACAAATTTGTGACTTTCGTTCGGGAGGTCTTTCACGCCAAGGGTTCGATCTCCTTGCTGGAAGCGGCGACCAAAGTCGACTTGGAAGAGCGCCAGGTTTTCACCATCGAGGTGACTCGCCAGCGAACCCTTCGCATCCCGGAGTCGGCAAATGGGAGCGGCGAACGCTGAACGGGAGCCAACCATTGGCTCACGCGATCTCCGGCAGGGAAATCGCGACGATCGGGAAGGTTGCGATCGGGGCCAACACAAGCGAGGCGACTTCGACGCGGCGCGTTAGAGCGAGGAATTGATCCTGCCGGTGACGACGCAGGATGCCGACTTATTGCCGGGCAAGATCGGTGACGATTCGAATCTCCTGAGAAATGGAATCCTCGGACCCATCCCCTCGAAATCGAAGCTTGACGAAATGAAGCTTCTTCTCACCCGGGGGCACTTCGAACTCGAAGCGACGATCTCCACATTGCACGTCGAGAATCTCGAATGGCTCTTCGCCGCGAACCACCAGCCTCTGTTCCTTCGTGTCGGTCGTGCGCGTGTCACCCAGGCTTACCGACGCGGGCGAAACCGAGACAGAGGGCCGGACCCGACCCGAGATCAACATCTCTGTGGTTGGAAATTCACGATCGTTGCTGATCAGCGTCAATCGCTCGCGGATGTCCCCTTCGGGCATGGAATCATCCAGGCGGACCGATCATCCGATAGCGGACCATGTTGGGCAGCCGCTCGGGTGGATTCAGTCGAACTTGCAAATGCTTGCAATGACTTCGCACGTCTGTGATTTCCCAAGCGTTGTTGCCACTATGGGTAATCGTCACCTCGCGCTCGCGAGGCTTGTCCCGAGGCAAACTCGCCGAAATTCACTTCGGAAGGGTCGAAGGTGATGTCGGTACGAATGAATCCGCTGACCTTCAGCTGGACCTCGGCTAGGTCGGTCGATCGAACACAACGGTGATCGTCGCCGACTTTTGGCCGATGAAGGAACTGGTATTGAAGGTCGCCAACACCGAAGCGGTCTCGTGCGTCTTCAGCGTGTCCTTGGTGATCGAAGGGGTCGTGCATCCGCAACTGCTTCGCACCGCCGCGACGTGCACGTCTTGCTCATAGACATTGGTGAATTCGAAGTGGAACTCGCTCTTGGCACCGCGACCGACGATGCGGAAGTCGTGCGACGTCTCCTTGAACATCTTCTCGGCCCAATTCTGGGCGGAGGCAGTCGGGACGAGTACACCGAGAGCAGACTCCCAATGCAAGCAAAATCCGAGAGACGCCCCAGCGATCGGCACTAACCATCATTCCATACCGGTGCAAGAGGAAGGAAAACGCAGCGGGGTAAGGTAGCAAACCTGCCTAATTCTCAATAGGTGGACGAACCGATCCAACAGTTACGGTTTCGGCCGTCTGTTCAAAATTTTCCAGTAATTCCGCGAGTCTCTCCATGGGAAGGCCGACCACGTTGCTCTCGCTGCCATCCTCCAGCACGGTCAGCCAATCGTTGCCGTCCTGGTAGCCAAACGCCCCCGCTTTGCCCTCCCAAAGCATCGAATCGAGATACTCAGCCAGCATGGACTCGCTGAGAGGCAACATCTGCAATTCCGTGCGAACCACGTCCACCACGCATTTTTGGTCCCGGATCGACCACAGGCAGACGCCGGTGTAGACGTCGTGCCGGCGGCCGCTGAAGCGTACGCAGGATGGCCTCCGCGTGGTCATGATCACGGGGTTTGCCGAGGATTTGGCCCAGACACGAGGCAACCGTGTCGGCCGCGAGCACCAAGCCTCGAGCGATTTCGTGAAACGATGTCGGCGGCCTTGCGATAGGCGTAACGGGCGACCATCTCAGGAGCCGTTTCACGACTGCAGACGCCACACTCGGCCTCTTCCCCGGCAACCTGGACGGTGAAATCATAGCCCGCAGCCTGCAACAGCTGGGCCCGGCGCGGGGATCCGCTCGCCAAGATCAGCGGCTCGTCAGTAGGGAGGTCCGCTTTTGGCAAACCGTGAAATAGCGGCAATTCCGAAAACTGACTCATGGCTGCGATAGGAGACGAACGGGGCAGAATTCAGACCGACGGGTTTTCAGCGAGACGGGTTTTCAGCGAGACGGGTTTCAGCGGGACGGGTTTCAGCGGGACGGGTTTTCAGTGGGAGGGGATTCAGACGGACGGGGGATCGGTAGGCTCATCGCTTGACGCCGATTCATCGGGAGGCGTGTTCTCCGCGGGCCCACTCCCATCGGTCGGCTCCGGTTCAGCATGACCCGACTGCATCCCCTGTTGACGCTGTTCCAACTGTCGCACGGCGCTGCGAAGGGACTCGAGCAGCCTTGGCACTTGGCCGGCCGCCAGAAACACGCGGGCACTGACGGCTGACTGAGGAAAGAAACTGGTCAAGAAATCGAGGCCAAACTCGCTGGCGCCGTGTCCGATCATGACACCATTGGCATAGACGCCGCTAAGCACATCGTCCGGGAGTTTCAAATCGTCATAGATTTCCTGCGGCGAGGGTCGTCGAGCAGGGGGAGGATTCTGCACCGGTGGCGCGGGAGGTTCGCCAAAACGACTCTTGTAGAGTTGCAGGTTGGTATTGAGCGCCTCGATGAACTGCGGCATCACGGGATGCGGGATCACAACCCGTCGCGCGACTTCGATGAGGCCGGCCAATCGTTTGCAGGAAATCGACGATGAACTCACTCGGCCCCGTCATCACGATTGCCCCCGTACTGAAACAACCGTCGGCCACGTGATCGGGAACCCGCGCACGAAGCGCCGGATTGCCTTCGTTGGGATCGGGGCGGTCGGCAGGCGAAGGCTGGGAATCCGATGACATGCGAATCAGTGACCTGAGTATCTGGAAACGAGAGCATCTTCAACATTGATGTGGGATTACCCGTTTTGATGTGGGATTACCCGTGGGCAGGACAATACTGAAAACGCTCTATCTTAACGGAAGGGTGCAAGTGAACGATGTCCAACCCGGCCGCCTCATTCTAGAGTCTCTCGAACCTTGTACACACCCGGGGCGCAAACAAGTTGGCTCCGCATCGATCACGGGGCAACACAGCATTGAGGCTCTGGTGTCAACTCCGCCGATCCCGTCTCATGTCGTCGTTGAATCGGCCGCAGCGACCTCGGTTGCCGCAGCGTGTTTGATGGCTTCGAGCTCGCGTCGCACTCGCTCTGGCGTGGCGATGCGACGCGGCATGAATAGTCTGTGGCGATGCCAGCAGGGTCAGGAGGAAAACGGCGATCGAGCAGATTCCGATCAATCCGATCATCGAACGGAGATCCTGCGCCACGGGAGATCATCATGATCGTCCATGCCCAATTGGTCGCCTGCCAATACGAATACGTGTAGGGACGATAGTCGTTCAGATGCAAACCAACCGAATAGGGCACCAGGGCACCGATGACCGCAACCACGATCAACGCAGCCACCCCCAGTTCCACGCGCGGATTGTTGTTGATCGAATCACCGCGATGATCCAACGGACCGCAACCAACATTCCAATCAAGTAGGCCGCATAGGCAAGCACCAGGCGACTCACAAAAGCAAACCCTGAGCCCCCAGAAATTCGGCATGCGGATCAGGTATTCAACTCCGAAGGCCAGAAACAATGCGATGATCACGATGTTGATCGTCGTGAAAGCTAATCCGGTCGCGGACCCGGCGTCAACCAGGTCAACGTGCAGCGTGCGAGAAAGCTGTTCGGCAATTCACGGCGGATACGCGGCGTCATCGCTGGAGACTCCGCCGACATCATGCTGCCGCAGACGGTCCAAATCATTGCCAAGATGAACGACATCAGCAGAATCACGCGGGATCGCCTCACGATCGAGCATGAACGTGCAGCCAACGTCCCGACACCCAAAAACACAGCGGTCAACATCATCAGCGACAAGCGAATGTGTGTCGAACGATTCTCACTCTCGGGCGTGAGCTGGGCAGCTGTGGCGGTCAGCAGCAGTGACCAAGCGACATCGAGATCAACAGGTTGCTGTCACGGCGAAAAGAACAACTGCGCGGTCGTAAGCGGATTGCCGTACAACGATCATCCCGATCATCAAAAACGCCAAGGCCCACTCCGAGGCCAGCAAGATCGCCATCGTCGCGAACAAGGTCGTGATCACGCCCCGTTCGGCTGCGAGTCAGCGGGGCGAAGAACAAGGCAACGATCGTCAGCAAGACACCGGCAACCACGAGCGCGGCCATCATCAGCATCGTCGTGGGCAAATCGACGCCGCGAAGCGTGTAGGCATAGGCAACGCAGGGAAACAACGCGACGAAGTAGAGCACCATTTGCAGCATCGCACTGGCCAGCTTCCCAAGGACGATCTGCCATGGCGTCAGCGTGGTGATCGACAACAACTCCAACGTCCCATCATCAATCTCGCCCTCGAGCGATCGGTAGGCCGCCAGCGGCACCACCAACAGCATCGGCAAGGCCAGGACCAGGTAATAACCGATCAGCATTCTCGGCGCCGACGGCGTCGTGTAGATCTGCGGCATCATCGAGAGACTGCCAACGATCGTCCAGGCCAAGGCTGCAAACAACAGCACGGAGAATGTGATCACGAATTGTCGGCTCTTGAGGGCCTGGCGAGTCTCCTTGACCAGGATCGGATTCAACGCGTCGCCAACGCGAACGCTCCACTCATCGATACGATCGATCCAGTGGAGGCGTTAGGTTCCGACCGGTGCTCGATTCGTTTCTACATCGACCGCTGCGCCATCACGTGTCTCCCCAACTCTCAGGTCCACCAATTTCAAGCGAATGCCCCTCATTGCACCAATCCCTCGGTGACTTGCAGGAAGACATCCTCCAGCGATTTCTTGTGAGCGACCACTTCCACGATCTCAAATCCATCCGAAACCAACCAGCTGATCAAGGCGGCCTGGTCCTTCAAGTCGCCGGCAAACTCGAATCGCAACAGATGGCCATCAACCAGTGGTTTTCCGACACCTTCCTTGCCGAGTCAATTTGCTCCGCCGCCTGCTCCGCCCGGTCCAGCAAACGAATGGTCAACTCACGATGCTGAGCCTGTTGATGCTGTATCTGTTCGACCGATCCGGTGGCCAGCAATCTTGCCCTGCTCGATGATCCCCACCGAATCGCACATCTCGGCCAGTTCCGTCAGAATGTGGCTGCTGATCAAAACCGTCTTGCCGTGATCAGCGAGTTCACGAATCATGCGACGCAAATGAATGCGAGCGCGAGGATCGAGCCCGGCGGCGGGCTCGTCGAGAATCATCACGGCGGGATCATGAATCAGGGCACGCCCCAAACAGAGGCGTTGCTTCATCCCTTTGCTCAAGCCACGAATCGGCTTGTCCGCCATCCCTCGGTGCCGGTGAACCCCATCACCCACTGCAAGACGATCGATCCGCTCGCGTCCGATCAGCCCGTAGGCCCGTGCAAAAAAATCAAGGTACTCCTGACAGTTGACGTCACGATAGGTTCCAAACGAATCGGGCATGAAGCCGAGCCGACGACGGACCAATTCCGGGATCATTGACGACCGAGAACCCATCGACCAAAGCATCCCCGTAGCTGGGCAGGTCAAGCGTGGCGAGGATCCGCATCGACGTCGTTTTGCCGGCGCCGTTGGGACCGATGTAGCCAAAGACGTGGCCTTTGTCGACCGTGAACGAGATATCATCCACCGCTTTGGTCTTGCCAAAGAATCGATGCAGCCGCCGCAACTCGATGCACTCGTTACCGCTGGTATGCACCATCTTTCATCGCAGCGTCCCAAATACGTAGCGGATACTCGACGTCACCTCGACCTCGTCCACAGCAATCACGTCCGGACTCACGTCGGCAATCGCCACGAAGTGATTGCTCGTGGTATCTCACCATTGGTTTGCAAGTGTTGCTGCAACCAAAGCTCGAACAGTCCCTCAGTGATCGCTGCTGTGGTTTCCAGCGTTCGATTGATATCGAGGATCAAATCGTAGATCTGATTGTTGTATCGACTCCGCTTCGAACGAGTTTCGCTGACATCTGCGATAGGTCGGTGATCGTTGTAGAGTTGTCCCATCAGTTTGGATGCATCGCGAGTCGTCAACGGCTTGGTGCTTTGTGCCTCACCCGGACCAAGGTTCTCTACCAACCAATAGTTCGCTTGCTCGTCTCGCAACACGCCTTGGCGAACCGTGAAGGTAAACGAGCTGGAAACATCCGGCGGATCAGTGCCCTGAGGATCGGCGGTCAGTTGCAATGAGCCGACGTCGCGCCGCGGTGCATGCACGACGAACTGCCGTTGCTGGCGCGAGGGAAGAAACGATGCATCCAACCGCTGTGACTCTTCGTCCACCGTCACTCGACCAAGCATGGCGGGTGGCATCGCGTTGAGATCCTCCCAGGATTGCCCTGTTCCTTCGCGATAAAGCATCAGTTCGGCATCGCCTGCGAAACGGAGGCCTGCAGCCGGCCGAACGCCGGCGAAGTACGTACTGCGCACCCTTTCGCCGGCATCACCCGACTTTCCATCCACCCAGGTCAACTGTCGCACGCGAACTCTCGTCCCAAAACCATCGGCGATGATCCCGTATCCAAACATGGCGACCGTTGTCAAAAGAGCCAACACGGGCGCGATCGCGAACATCAGATAGCTGCGTCCCATCTTGCTGGTCCGACGATAGGCAATCGGTCCAACCAGAATCACAAAAACGGTCAGCAAGCCCATGAAGGTGTAAACAGGCGGTTGTGCCACCCCGGGAATCATCCAACGCGCAAATCGTCGATCACCAATCAACGGATCAACGCCTCGACGAAGCGTCGCCGAGGCGCGATGATCCAAGAATCGCCGTACGACGCCCCAGTGAGCGGTCGTCGGCGTGTCGCGTCCTGCCAGCGGCGCGATCGCGATCAGCCCCCCAGCTCCCGCCCCATGCACCTTGATCTGATCACTCCACTGATCGAGGCTGAGATTGTACCCCGATCCAATTTGCTCGAGTCGCTTCTCGCTCGCGGCAATCGCTTGTTCGGCAGCCTGAAGCGAGCTCTTCAGGAAAGTCAAATCCTGTGACGCTTCAATGTTGGGGAAGGGGGAATAGATTTCGAACGCTTCGTCCGCGACCAGCTCATCCACGGTCTCAACCCCACCCGATGTCTCCGTCGACTCAGCGGCTGCGTCTTCCGCCCCATCATCGGCTCCGACGGCCGCTGGATCCGACATCGATTCAGCTGCTTCCAGTTCGGCAGTGACTTCTGCGATTCGCGTTCTTAGAATTTGGACTTGCGCCTTGTAGCTTTCGACACTCATCAAGATTTGTGACTGCTGCTGCTGCCAAGTTGTACTCAACTGGTAGGCGATCGATTCGATTCTCTCGCCGGCCTTGGGATCGGGCGACCATGCGAATCCAAAATCTTCGACGACGTCGCGGGCCGAAGCGGCGTTGTAGACGACGACCGTTCCACCATTGAGAACCCAATCTCGGACTGCTTGAAAAGCGGCAGCTTGCGATCGTAGACGCTGCAAACCCTCCGGTTTGATCAGGATCACGTCGAAACGCTGATAAGCCCGCCAGTCCGCAGGCAAATCCAATTGCCCGACAGTTTGAAGGCTAAGACCCAGCAGGTTCTGAGGCCACGCGCCAACCTGAAGCCGGAGATATTCACGATCCGCTGCAGACATGGCCTGACGCCCGGCCAAAGCAACGCCTTCGCTCAAAGCGGGCGGTGGCTCCGGTTCGGCATGATCGGCCTCAGTCACGAAAATCCAGTTGAGTTTGTACTCATCATCCAACAGACGCCGCGCGACCCGTGAGGCATTGTCGACGCGAACGCGACCTCCGGATGAGGGTGCCAGCCTCTCGCCACCAAAAAAGGTGTCGTAGCCGTCCAGGTCCCGCCCCTCTTCGCTGATCACCACGCTGACCGCCTGACCTGCGGACCATTTCGGTAAGTAACGAATGAACGTCTGCGACGTTGCATTTTGATCGACCATGATCGGCACGTTGACAACGAGACCGTTCTGCGTCGGTGACTCGAGCTCCGGCTCACTGATGAATCGAAACAGAAACCGACGGTCTGCCGGAAACCGCCCGGCCGCCTTCATGACGATCTTGACTGGGACGTAGCCGGCTGCGTTTTCCTTTCCAACATCCAGCTGGACCGTGAAACCCTCCAGCGGCATGCCCGCCTCAGGCAATCGAATCTGCGTTCGCAGAGGCCCCAGAATATTATCGGCCTGGGCCGCGCCTCTTGGGCTCAATCCCAAGAACGCAATGAGCAACCACATCCATGCCCTAGGCCTGCATGGCATCGCGGGCCCGTATCGGATCGCGGGCCGGCATCGCATCGCGGGCCGGCATCGCATCGCGGGCCGGCATCGCATCGCGGACGTCCTGGCACCGTTTCCCGAACGCCAACGTGCAATGGGGATCGATTGGGGCTTTGAGCGTGAACTGACCCGACACACAACCCAGAGAGATGCTTTCCGTCCGAGACAGTCTTCCCATGGTTGGTGCCAACTCACGATTGCTGTTCCCGGGGAGGAAGAATCTGAGGCGGCAGTTGTCCGTCGGCGAAGGGGCTTCCATGACCGGTGTCGGACTCACCTTCATACCACAGCGACGAAATCGCCCAGCAGAATAGAAACAAAGCGACGAACAGCACGAAACTGCCTGCCAGGAAACCAAGGGCCACCATGGCCGCCCAAGCCGTCGCAGCCCCACCACCGGCCGCACGCGCTAACGCGGCAATCACCGCCGAAAGGGTCATCAAAGAGAATACCCACCGAAATGAGATTCGAGGCAACAGACGACTTCGCAGGACAGGCTCGATAGACGGTGTTTTCACGAAACCAACCGAGAAGATCGAAAGAGAATGAGTCAAGACAAGTAATCGGTCTGGATTATAGCGGTTTGAAAACGGCTGCGTGGACGATCTATCTGTCGGGACAGGGGCCGCAAGTCCACAGCTGGAAACGCCACTTGTGAGCTATCACATCGCGAATCGCGGCGATGTTTCGGTTGGTTGACTTACCGCAGGTCCGCATTTCCAAGGCGGACATTAGCAGCTTTGCTGCGTTCCTTACGAGTCTCGGAGAGACTCGCCTACGGTAGCCGACCTGCTTACTTGCCGTTGGGTCTGGGTAGAATGGTCGGACGCGACGCCCATGCGTTTCAAATTCTACAAGCAAGCGAGTGGCAGCCCATGGAATTCTCGAACCAATCTTTTCTGCGTCGGCATCGCACGCTGACTCGACGCTACTTCTTAGGCTTGGGGGCCGCAGGGGTCGCGGCCTGGCAGTCCTCCCCTCTGTTCGCAAACGATGCGGCTGATTCCGATACCGACCAGGATGCGATCAAGCAGCTTGAGCCTTGGGTCACGAGGCAAGACGATTTTCAAGATGTTTCTCGCGGCAATCCCAAGCCACACACTTTGAACGACGAGCAACGAGCCGCCGTCGGATTGACGCGCGAGACTTGGAAGCTTGAGGTAATCGCTGACCCCGATAGCCCCGCCGATTTGCGTACCCCACTCTCTGCCAGCCTGGGCAATGCCTTTGACTTTGCCCAACTGATGGAGATGGCCGAGACCCGTTCGGTACGATTCGCGAAAGTGATGACCTGTCTGAACATTGGTTGTCCGTTGGGCAACGGAATCTGGGAAGGAGTGCCGATGCGAGACGTGCTGTGGAAGACGCAACCACAGAAGGATCTTCGCCGCGTGATTTACTTTGGTTACCACAATGATCAACCCGACCAGATGTTTCGTAGCTCCCTTCCGGTTGGACGCGTGCTGGAAGATCCGTTCGGCCTTCCCCCGGTCATCCTCTGTTACAAGCTCAACGGAGAGTATCTTTCACCGAAACGTGGAGGTCCCGTTCGTGTGGTCGTGCCCGAAGCATACGGATTCAAAAGCATCAAGTGGTTGACCCACCTCTACCTGTCAAATCGCCCTGCGGCCAACGACACGTATGCAGAAAAGAACAACGACGTCGACAGTCCGCTCAAGACTTTTTGCGAAACGCTTTCCATTGCGAAACAGGTCAAGTCCAGCGAACCGATCGCGGTCACCGGTTATGCTCAGGTTGGAATCTCGGGTCTGAAGAAAGTTCAGGTATCCGTGCAGAGCGAGGATGACAAGGTGCCAAAGGATGATGAGTACCTTCAGACACTGAATTGGATCGACGCCAACATCCTGCCGCCACCAGACGATTGGGGCGACGGACTTCTCGATCCGGGCCTGCTAAAACGGACCATGGGCTTTGATGCTGAAACCGGGCATCCGAATGAGTGGCCGATACGATTCAGCAAAGCGCACTGGGCCGCCCTGCTTCCCGGTTTGACCCCCGGACGCTATCTGTTTCGATGTCGAACCATCGACGAGAATGGCAATGGGCAACCGCTCCCCCGGCCGTTTCGCAAGTCGGGTCGAGCCCATATTGAACAAGTCAGTCTGGAAGTCACAGCGTAAAGAGCGATGTCACGGAACAACCTGTACCTTTCTCAACTTGCTGGCCTCCGGACGTGTTCCTTGGCAATGTTATTGATCGTTTTCCAGGGCTGCTCTCAAACCGATTTGGAACCGCAACCGGTGGCTGAATCGGCTTCCATCGCCGATCCGATCGATTTGCCGCTTCCTGCAGAGGAAATCTTGCCTCCTGCTCGTCCGGACGCGGCTGTTTATCCGTCCACGGAGCAGTGGGAAGAAGCGGGTCCGCGACAGAGGGCTCGCGCGGAGCGATCGTTCGCGGAACTGCAACAACGCAAGGTGCCAGCGTATGGCGGTCCGCTGTTCGTCGAAGATGACCTGGAAGTGCGATTGCAAGACCCTCAAGAAGTCGCCCGGCGAGCGGTCATTTTATGGGCGGTGGCGTTGAAGGCCGAGTCAACGCCGCAAAAGGAAGCGATCGATTTGATCCGGTGCGCCGATGCTTGGGACAGCGTCAGTCCGTTGGAGCGGAGATTCCTGGAAGACCCCAAACCGAGCCCCGAACTTTCTCAGGCAATGGTTTGGCGACTGGAGAGCCTGTGGGTCATGCTCTGGGCACTCGGCTATGTCGACCCACTGGAATGGCCACAAGAGATGTGCAACGTGCCAAAGCTAGTCGAGATCATGCGGGCGGCTGAAGCCAACCCAGATTTCCTAACCGGCGCCAAGCTGCGAAGTGTTTCCGAAATACTCGATGCGCAAGACCTCACGATGCGCATTCACTGGGCGATCCGCGATGCCAGTTTGCACGCGATTCCCAAAGTTCCGCAGAATCTTGATTGGGCGAGCGATGCCCCGTGGATACCCATGGGGCTCTGCCCAGGGGCGGGTGTTGTTGAAGAACGGCATCACGCCCTGAATTGGCTCGTCGACTTCCAGGAACCGCAGAACTGGGACCTGGTCGACACACCGACCTGAACCGGTCCCCGAAAGGCGCACATTTTGATCGGAGAGCGGGTATCCTTGTGCTTGGTCGGCACGCCTCCCATCGGCTGCTGATCCGCTTGAAACTGCGTCACGGATCGCGTTTCTCGTGTGAAGAACACCTCGCTTCCACCCTCACTCCTTTTTTGCTCGTTTATTCAAGAGACCTCAGATGAATGACCCTTCCAAGCAGGCTCCGCAATCCGGCGGAGGATCGCTACGCAAAATCGCCCTGTTCGCCATTCTGTTTCTACTGGTGATCGGGTTGATTTATGACTACCAGGTGGCCCGACCGGGCGTCAACCAGGCTTACGACAAGATCACCGAACAGAGCATGTTGGTGAACATGAACAGCACCAAGGTGTTCACCAACGCCGATGTTCAAGCGTTGCTGAACAAGGCCCCCTCTCGATCGTTCAACGAGTCCAATGGGGACTTCGTCGAGGTCTACAGCTGGCGAAGTGGACTGCCGATTCGCACCCACGACTTGTTCGCGGTCTACAAGAAGAACGGCGAAAACTGGTTGTTCCACCGGCACGCGAAGTTCAAACATGAAGGCTCAACCGAAGTCTCCCAATTTGATGGCAAGGACGCGCTGATCATCGCCGGATCGTCGGACGCAAACGACGGTGGATATGGAGAGGAGGGAACTGCCACGAGTGCCTCTGGCGGTGCCACTGCGCGTGATGGCGGTGACGAAGGTGGTGCAGATCGTCGCCCAAAGGCGGAAGCTGAACCAGCGGCGGAAGCTGAGCCAGCGGCGGAAGCTGAATCTGAGCCAGAAGCTGAACCGGCGGCGGCGGACGAGCAGTAGTAGCCTGACGCGAGAGCCGGCCATTCAGAATTCAGCGGTTGAGATTGTGACTCGCCTCAACGATTGCTCAACAACGGGGACAGCAGACTCGCGATCCCCATCACCAAGAGCAAACCGAGCGTGACGCGTCTCAATCGCTGTCGGCCCAATTGCGTTCCAAATCGCAAACCGAAATGGGTTACCACCAGTAGCAGGGGAATGATCAACGCCGAAACGAGACCAGCGGCGAGGACTCGCTTTCCGAAGACCAGTGCGAGTACCGATAGCGCGGGAACGATGCTGATCAGGTACATCGAAAAAAGAAAGACGCGCGACCGCCGAGTCCCCCAGTCGTGCGCCTGAACCCAGAACACCATCGCGGGGCCGCCCATGCCGACCAGCCCCTGAAGAAACCCCGAAATGGGAAAAGCGATCCAAGCCCAAATCGGGTGCAGTGATTGGCGCGGCCGAGGTCGGATCATGATCGTCGCCACGACCAACACCACCAATGTGGCACCCACAATCTGCCGCAATGTCTGAGTCTCAAGCGCCTCCAGGTGCAGGAGCGCCCAGACCCCGAACGGAAAAAAGACCATCCGCCCAAACCCCGGCCAAACCACTTCTCGGACCTTCAGGCTGTCACGCAGACTCCAGACGCCCCAAACGTTCTGCGGGATCGTGGCAACCAACAGTGAACACTGAGCCGCCGGGATGGAATAGCCGCACCACAGCAGCGCCGGCACAATCAACAGGCCTGCGGCAAATCCAGCCGCAGATTGCACAAAGATCCCCGCACAAAGAATCGCGACCAGCGGCAGGGAATCGAAAAAAGCATCCATGCTGGAATCCTAGCGGAGCGACCGTCATTCGGTCAGCCCGCCGACGCTTGGCCTTGATCGAGCAGACGGTAAAGCGAGAGAAGGAAAGGGATCGCAGAGACGCGAGAGACGCAGAGTCGCAGGAGAGGCTGGCGATGCTACTGCTTCCTTCTGCTTGTTCCCTGCGTCCCTGCGTCTCTCGCGCCTCTGCGTATCTCTTCTTCACTCTTGTTCATGTCTGAGACGCTTCCCACTGGATGCGTCGAACAGATGAAGCTTTGCCGCGGGAGCGCGTAGCCTGACGATCTTGCCGATTTGTGCTGCCAGATTCGTGGGGTCTTCGACGATGCCATGGATGGGCTTTGAGTCGAGCTCGGCGCGAACGCTGTGTTCGCGGATCCCTTCCCGCAGCTCGACCAATTTGGCTCCGATCTCGATTCCCTGAAACGACGCGACCTCGCAAGGTGGTTCCTCGGCCACTGCCCGTAGCGACTCCGGCCTGATCCCGATCAGGACGTTTCGATCCGGTCCATGATCGGGGGCCTGGAACGTCACTTTCACGCTGGGGTCGCGCGAAATCAATCGCCCGTTCTCGATGCCGGCGGGGATTAGGTTGATCGAAGGCGAACCGATCGCTTTGGCGACGGCAAGGTCGTGCGGCCGGCGATAGATCGTCGAGGGCGAATCGAATTGTGTGATCCGTCCGCCATCGAGGATGGCGATCCGATCGGCCATCCGCATCGCTTCATATCCATCGTGCGTGACATGGATCGTGGTCCCTGGCACCGTGTGATGCCAGCGGAGGAGATCGTCCTGCAGCGAGTGGCGCGAATCGGCATCAAGAGCGGAGAGCGGTTCATCCAGAAGACGGACGGGACTCTGGCGTACGATCGCTTTGGCGACGGCCGCCCGTCGAAGTTCGCCGCCACTGAGCTGATCGGGGTAGCGATCGAGCAACCCCTGAATCCGAGTCAACTCGGCCGCTCGGTCGATCCTGGACTGGAGTTCCCCCTCCCTGAGCTTGCCCTCCCCGAGCTTGCCGGAAACTCCGAGCCGAATCGACTTCTCGACCGTGACGTGCGGATACAGTCCGTGGTGTTGAAAAACCATCGAAACCCCTCTTTGGCGAGGCGAAACGTGGTTGACCGGTGTTCCATCCAACAGGACTTCTCCGCGGTCTGGCCGCTGCAACCCGGCGATGATCCTCAGGGTCGTCGTCTTGCCACATCCGCTCGGCCCGAGGATCACGACGTATTCGTTCCGATCGGTACGGAGATCGACTCCCGAAAGTACCTGATGCCCCGCCAAATTGAGGGCAATCTGAAGGAGCTGGACCTGCATCGTAGAATTCAAGGGGGAAAGAGACGGAAGGTTCATGTCCCCGACAGGGAATGGCGGCCGACGAACGGGAAAAAACTGTCCTTCGCACCGCTCTCCAACCATACTTGATAACTCGTTTTGCTCGTAGGAGTTAAGTCATGAACATTCCCGCACGTTTCGTGCTTTTGGCCTTTGCCGGCTTGATCGCTCTGGGATCCTGGACCGCACTTGCCGACGAGGAGAAGGCGGCCGTGACATCGGTAAAAACCGACAAATCAGAACGGGAGGCCGAGTCAAAGGAGGCCCCCTACACGCCCAAGACCAAACGCGAGTTGCAGCGCACGCTGACTCGATTGCAATATGACGTGACGCAAAACGAAGCGACCGAGCCAGCCTTTCGCAACCTGTACTGGAACAACAAGAAGGAAGGCGTCTACAAGTGCATTGTCTGTGATCGAGAATTGTTCGCCAGCAAGACCAAGTACGAGTCGGGAACAGGTTGGCCGAGCTTCTACGCGCCGATCGACGAAAAGAACGTCGGGACTCGGACTGACTACCGGTTATTTTACGCTCGCAAGGAAGTGCATTGCTCCCGCTGCAACGCCCACCTAGGGCATGTCTTCGATGATGGGCCGCAACCCACGGGCTTGCGATATTGCATGAACAGCGCCTCGCTCAAGTTCGTCGAAAAATCGGAAGCTGCCGCGGAAGTGACGAACGACGAGAGCGAGTAATCCTCGCTGCGGCTTGCCCTGCCCTGGGTCTGCATTTCCAAGGTGGACATCCGTAGCTTTGCTGCGTTTCTTACGAGTCTCGGAGAGACTCGCCTACGGTAGCGGGCTATCTGAGCAGGCCCGTGGATTGACGGGGCCAAGGCGAAGGATCGAATCGGTGGATGCCCGGGTAGCGATCGCATGCTGTAGAATGTGGGTCAGTTGGGCCGTTGTGTGCCCGTCCGCTAGCTCCTCCCCCATTCTGCACCCATCCCGCCGAGTCCCATGAGACAATTTTCCCCGATGTGGATCGCAGCCGCGATCGCTTTGTCCTGGACCTGCCCCAGTCGCCTTCGCCCAAAATCCGACGCGACCCAACATCGTGATGATCGCTATCGACGACCTGAACGATTGGATCGAGCCGCTTGAGCGGTCACCCCGATGTGAAGACACCGGCGATGCACCGACTGGCGGAACAGCGGCCTGACGTTCACCAATGCCCACTGCCAGGCGCCACTTTGCAATCCAAGCCGCACGTCACTGATGACTGGGAAACGTCCGACGTCGACGGGCGTCTACGGCTTGTCGCCTTGGATTCGAAACGTTCCCGAACTCGCACCGCTCGTGACGATGCCACAACACTTTCACCAGCACGGCTATCGCACGCTGATCGGTGGCAAAATCTATCACGGGGGCAACGGTCGGGGACGCAACCAGTCGGACGAGTGTGATGCATGGGGTCCGAATGCCAGCGTCGGCGTGAAGCCACCGCAAAAACTGATTCCTCCGACACCGGGTGGGAACCATCCGCTGATGGATTGGGGGACCTTTCCGCATCGCGACGAAGACAAGGGTGATTGGGCGGTCGCTTCGTGGGCCGTTGACGAGATCGAGAAGATGCCGCAGGACAAGCCGTTCTTCCTGTCGGTCGGTTTCTTCCTGCCCGCACGTTCCATGCTACGCCACACAGAAATGGTTCGATCTCTACCCGGAAGAATCAGCTGACGATGCCGCCGATTCTCGATGGCGACCGTGACGACACACCGGACGCCTCCTGGTACATCCACTGGGATCTGCCGGAACCACGCACCAGTTGGCTCAAGGCCAACGACCAGCTGCGTCCCCTCGTTCGAGCCTATCTGGCATGCGTCAGCTTCGTCGATAGCCAAGTGGGGCGTGTACTCGACGCGGTTGAGAAATCCCCCTTTGCCGACAACACCATCGTCGTGCTTTGGAGCGACCACGGCTATCACCTCGGTGAGAAGGCTATTTCGGGCAAGAATTCGCTTTGGACGCGTTCGACCCGAGTTCCGCTGATCATCGCCGGTCCCGGTGTCCCGATTGCCCAAACCTGTAATCAACCCGCCGAATTGCTTGACCTGTACCCGACCCTCTCGGAGATGGTCGGCATCCCCAGCCCGAGGGATTGGAGGGTATCAGCCTTGGCCCACAAATCATCGACCCTCAGGCCGCCCGCGAGCGACCGGCGATCTGCACGCACAACGCGGGCAACCACTCGGCCTGTGATCAGCGTTGGCGATACATTCGCTACGCCGACGGGAGCGAGGAGTTGTACGACCGCCAGGAGGACCCGGAGGAAACTCGAAATCTCTTGTTTGGCGACTCGATCAGCCTAAGCCATCGAGCGGTCGCCGATCGCCTGGCGGCCTGGCTGCCCAAGTCCGAAAAACCGCTCGCGCCGGGGAGTGCTGCCCGCATTCTCGAGCGGCGTGAGGATGGTTTCTACTGGGAAGGAAAGGCGGATCGATCCGGCAGCCAGAATCGAATGAGTTGAGCCCGATTCAGACCCCATCCGCCGCGCCTGCCGGGTTGTCGAATCGGCAGAATTCGTCCAATAGTGGTTGTCGTTGTCTCTACCGCAATCGAAACGCGGACGCGTGATCGTCTCCGTCGATGCTCCGATTCCTTCCTCCCTTCATCGAAAGCAAGAGTTCCCAATGAGTGTTTTGGTCACCCAACAAGCTCCTGGATTTCTCGGCGCAAGCTGTCATGCCGGACGGGCAATTCAAGCAGGTCTCGTTAAGCGATTACGAAGGCAAGTATGTGCTGCTGTTCTTTTGGCCGCTCGACTTCACCTTCGTTTGTCCGACCGAAATCATTGCCTTCAGCGATCGCGCGAAAGAGTTCGCCGAGCTAGACGTCCAAATTCTGGGTGTCTCGATCGACAGCCATTTCACGCACTTGGCCTGGACGCAAACGCCTCGTAACAAAGGGGGGATCGGCCCGACCGACTTCCCTTTGATCGCCGATCTGAACAAGCAAATCTCGCGGGACTACGACGTGCTGCTCGATGGTGGCGTCGCCCTACGCGGACTGTTCCTGATCGACCGCGAAGGAGTGGTGCGTCACCAAGTCGTCAATGACCTGCCGCTGGGTCGCAGCGTCGATGAGGCACTGCGAATGGTCAAGGCGTTGCAGTTCTTCGTCAAGCATGGCGAGGTCTGCCCGGCCAACTGGCAAGAAGGTAGCCGCACCATCAACCCCGACGTCGAGAAGAGCAAGGAGTTCTTCAACGCCGAATACGCCGGTTAGACCGGGCGTGAATCGCGAGGTACGTCGGCCTTTCAAGGTTGACGTGCCTGTCAGCGGGCCATTTTTGAATGCCCCGGCCTCGGTGTCGGGCTGGAATTCCCAACTTAAGATTCGACGCCAACTGGATACGGGATTGACTGCCGTGTGGATCACCGATCACCTGGGCTTGGCCGACATGGCGTGATGACCGATCGTCGTGGCATTTCGATCTTCGCGGCGGCGAACATGGGATCGCCATGCTTGGTGCCGAGCCCGTGGCGCCGGACTCCCCTCGCGTGGACGAACGATACATTGCACTCGTGCCCGTCGACGGCAATCCGTTGCCGGAGGCAAGCGAGCAGTATGTACGGGGTGGCCGTTACTTCATCAACTATCCCCAGGGCGATGGAAGGTACGCGATTCGTTTGGCGCTGGAGCCCATCGAATCCGATGAACGGTTCATCGTGCTGGAGGCCACCATATCGATTCAGACGAACCTGCTCGATTCTCATCCGATGCTTGATTTGGTCGCAGAGGGAAACCAGGTCGAATCTTACGATCAAGCGATCGAGGGGGATGTAGCCAGCTGGTCTTCGACCGCACATTCGAAGTCGACGGGAGCCCCCTCGATTACCTTGGTCAGGGGTGACTCGGCTTCGACAGCTGTTCTCTTGGGACCCCATGACGGTCCTTTCACCAGTGATCGCTCGAACGAGCATCGACTTTGCCTGCGGCTCTTCGGTGACTTTCTTGAAAAGGGTGTGATTCGAACGGCTCGCCCCTGGTTCGTGGTGAACCGCTCGGGTGAGCCCGTTGAGGCGGGACGTTTGCAACCGTGGCACGATCGGCTCTGCAAGAGTCCGGTGCCACTGTCATCGTAGTAGCCAGTTGGACGGCGCCGCTCTCGGCCATTCGGATCGTGAAGGGCGGCGATTTGTTGCTGGTGTGTCGATTGCAGCCGAGACTCTCCAAGGCTCGGATCTCGCGGCATCACCGCGATGAATGCCCCGCCGTAGGTCGGCATTTCCAAGGCGGACATCCGCAGCTTTGCTGCGTTTATTGCGAGTCTCGGAGAGACTCGCCTACGGGGGTACGCCTCCCACTTTGAAAAACTCACAGCCTCGAAGAGCCCGCCCCACGGACAAAGGGGTAGGTTATCATGTGGACTTCCCTCCTTTTCTCCCTCCTTACTGGAGCATCTCCATGCAATCGACACGTCGCGGCTTCTTGAAAACCACGGCTGCGGCCGGATCGGCTCTCGCCGTCTCTCAAACCGCACTCGCGCAGCAGGACGATTCCGATCAACTTCGTCTTGCCGCGATTGGCGTTGGAGGCAGCCGAGGTGCCTACAGCCGTGGCGGCAGCATCGCCCGCGATGCGGCAAAGCACGCCAACATGATTGCCGTCTGCGATGTGGACGATCTTCACGCCGAAGAGTTCAACCAAGCCTTTGGCGGAAAGCTGAATAAGTATCGTGACTACCGCGACCTGCTTGAACAAGAAAAGCCAGACGTCGTCACCATCGGTACTCCCGATCATTGGCACGTCCCGATTGCCATCGCAGCCCTTCGCAGCGGTGCCGACGTCTACTGCGAAAAACCGCTCACGCTGACCATTGATGAAGGCAAAGAGATCCGCAAGGTCGTGGAGGAAACGGGACGCGTATTTCAGGTCGGAACCCAACAGCGCAGCACCGCAGATCTTTTCTTGACAGCGATTGCCATGGTTCAAAGCGGGCGTCTGGGCAACAACGTCAACGCCTACATCGCCATCGGTGGCGCTCCAGACGGCGGCCCTTTTGAGTCGACCGAAGCGCCCGCCGATATCGACTGGAACATGTGGGTCGGCCCGGCACCCGAGGTGGACTACTGCGATCAGCGCCGCAAAGACTTCCGTTGGTTCTTCGAGTACTCGGGCGGCAAGATGACCGACTGGGGCGCCCATCACATCGACATTGCGCAGTGGGCGTTGGCTCCGGGTGAAGATGGCCCCGTGAAGATCATGGGCACGGGCGAATTCCCCGACAACGTGCCCAGCGATTTCAACTGGACCTCGTTCCTAAACGGCGATTCATCGCTCCCCAACGGCTTCAACACCGCGACCGAAGTTCCACATCGACCTGACCTTTGCCAACGGGTCAGTGATGAGCGTCAACGATCACTACAAACGGGAAAGCGAGGGCGTTGACTTCGGCAACGGGATTCTGTTCGAGGGTGAAAAGGGCCGGATCTTCGTCAATCGCGGTAAGCTGCAGGGCTCGCCCGTGGACAACCTGACCGACGATGACCGCGCTGAAATCAAAGAGGCGATCGTCAAGCTCTGCAAAGGCAAGCAGCCGGGCAATCACATGAAGAACTTCTTCGAGTGCATCGAAGATCGTGGCAAGCCGATTTCCGATGTCTGGTCGCACCATCGCACGATGACCTCATGTCACCTGTGCAACATCGCGATGATGCTCGGCCGCGAGCTCCGTTGGGATCCCAAGGCAGAACGCTTTGTCGACGACCCGCAAGCGGACTCGCTGCTGAGCCGTAAATCGCGAACGGTTTGATCCGACGCAAGCGACGGTAGCCGAGTCTCTCCGAGACTTGGTTTTCCAAGCGAAGTGCGTTCAGCCTTACCGAGGCTGAACGCACTGCGCCTTCCAGAGGCCGCAAAAACCAGCTGTCTACCTGTAGCGGCGCCTTCTCCAAGGCGGACACTCGCAGCTTTGCTCCGTTGCTTACGAGTCTCGGAGAGACTCGGCTACGGTAGGGCTTGTTCAATCAAACCTTGTCGCCGGAGGGGACTTCAAAGCCGCTGCGGTACTCTCGAGTCAGCAAGGCATTGGCCTTTTCATTGTTCAGTGAAACGCTCCGTCTCGCGTCGAATTGCAGCATCGGCCCCAGCGACAGGGGCGTCTTGTCGAGATTGACGTCGTTCGCTTTCAAGTGTTCGATCGTCCGCTGCAACGTCACGACGTTGTCATCCAGGCTCTTGACCTTCGAGATCACCGCTTCGATTTCAGCCGGCGAAACCTGATTCGATTCACCGAGATAATAGGAAATATTGCCGAAGTGGCTGACGCCCGCCGATAGGTGGCCCGTCATCGCGTTGGCATTGAGCGAGTCGTAGTCTCGCGAAACGCAAGCATCGATGAAGTTGCTGAAATGAGCGTCGCCGACATCTCCGGTCTTGAAATCCTTGATCGGATTGAGATCCTTGTCGAAACGCGCGGCAGTAGTCGTAGCGGATCTGCGCGAGATAGCCATCGGTGCCGTAAAAGATCACGCCGATCTTGTTGCCTGGCTCGGCGCCGAACATGGCTTCGATCTCTTTGCCACAGGAGGTGGAAACATCCAATCCACGCGTCTCGAACACGATGCACTTGTCGCCGTAATCGTAAATCGACACTTCGGTATTGGCGGTATCCCCAGCGTCGACGTAGTTGTCATCTTTTCTTTCTGCCTGATAACCGAGCCGTCCACCGTAGCTGATGATCGAATTGGGATGGCGATTGACACCCAATCCCCAGCGTGCAATGTCCGTTTGATGAGGTCCCTGATTCCCCAGGTCACCGTTGCCATAATGCCGCTGCCAGTGCCAGTCGTAATGGAACTTCTCACGCGTCAATTTGGGATCGGTGAACGTTGCTGGCCCGCTCCAGAGATTGAAATCAACCTTTTCTGGAATCGGATAATTGCCCTTGGGCCCAATCGACTTGCGTCGTTTGTAGCAGAGGCCTCGTGCGAAGTTGACTTCTCCGATGCCACCGTCGGCAATGAACTGCATCGCATCCTGGCAGGCACGACTGCTACGACACTGGGTGCCCGTTTGAAACATCCGCCCGTAGCGAGCTGCGGCCGCAACCAGGGCTCGACCTTCATGGATGTTGTGGCTGATCGGCTTCTCAATGTAAACGTCTTTCCCTGCCTGCATCGCCCACACGCCCATCAGCGCATGCCAATGGTTGGGTGTGGCACAGGTGAGGATGTCGACGCCATCATGATCCAGCGCCTCGCGGCACGTCCTTGAAAACTTCCGGCTTCGTTCCCTGCAGACCCGCGATCTGGTCGGCCCGCCTTCGTGCGACTTCCTCGTCAATGTCAACGATGGCGCGAATCACCGTGCGTGGGTCTTTGTCGAAACCGCGAATGTGCTCGCCACCGCGCGAATTGAGCCCCGCAATGCAGACGCCCAACTGTTCATTCGGGCTCTGGGCTCGCGCGAGTTCGGTGGAGCGCAACCAGCCAGGAAGGAGGTTGCGGCGACGGCGGAGAATTGTCGACGATTCAGTCTGGTCATTGTTGGGTGGGCTCACGAAGGGAATCGGGGTAGGGGAGTTCAATGCCCACATGATGGGCATGACCCGCCTTAGTATGAGCGGGTCGCAGTATGGATTCTAGCCTCTCTGACCGCCGCCAGGCGAGCTTCGTCATCAAGAGCGGCATGT
This sequence comes from Pirellulaceae bacterium, assembly GCA_963767665.1. Taxonomy (GTDB): domain Bacteria; phylum Planctomycetota; class Planctomycetia; order Pirellulales; family Pirellulaceae; genus Rubripirellula. The sequence continues at coordinate 419,722 of CAVYFC010000004.1, read as the reverse complement.
CCCGGGATGAAACCTTTGAAGTTGCGCTTTTTTCATAACCCGACGCGTCAGCGAGGAAATATCGATATTGACATCGACTCGCTGACGCGTCGGGTTATGAAGATCCTCGTGCGGCAGCCAAAACCACAACTTCAAAAGATGAAAACCAAGGATCCCAGCACTCGAAAGAGGTATCGCCCTGGCCACAATGCCACCTGTCTCAGCGAATCGGCAGGTAGAGATCCGTGATCCAATCTGACTCCGGAGTCGAAGTCGGATCGTTTCGATAGATCTCGTAACTCTCGCCTTTGGCGAGTTTGATTTTCTTGTAGCGAGCATACTGATGAGCCCCACTCCAGGCGTTGCCCAGGTGATGGTAGCTCCCCGTATGCCGTACATGCAAAGCACGGGTCGCTGGCAACTCACAGCGTGCCAGATCCGCCAAGCTCGCGGCATCCGCCGCGTTCAAGGAATATCCACCGGTGAAATCAAATCGGCCCTGCTTGATGTCGACCGGGTGATAGACGCTGATCATCTCCCCGTCGCTCGCCACACCATGCCCTTGCAAGCTGGACTTGGCTTTGGCGAAGACTCGATCCATGGCCGCACCGATCTCCTCGGTGCGACAAGACTCTCGGACACCACAGACGGTCATCGCGGGTACTTCCTCAATCCCGATCACCTCGGTGCGCGAGAGCACCTCACCTTTTTCGATCAGGTCCCGAAGCATGGCCAGACCTCGCTGAAAATCCATCCCGATGAGGGCCTGCATCGTCGGCCGAAACCAGAACATGAACCAGGGCAAACTCCCTAGCATTTGCCAGTCCAGCTGCGTGCCGTCGCCAACCGAATCGAGTTGGAAGGTAACTCTTGACTTGGATTTGTACGGCTTGGTGAAACGAAGTTCGTCGTGGATCTCGGCGGGACGATGCTGATCGACGTGCTCCATTTCGCCCGCGCCGACCACGTCTCCCTCCCATTGATAGATCGATCCGATTGACGTGCCATCCCCATGCACCGAGACCTTGGCCTCTGGGTCGATTCCCAGCCAGGGCGACCAGGTGGTCCAAGTCTTGTAGTCGACAACCTTGTCGAAGACTTCGTCGCACGTTCGATCAATGAGAATGCTCTGGGAAACTTGAAAAGCGGGCATGGCTTTGCTCCACGTCGTGACGTTGTTGCGGTTGCCAAAACATCCGGTCCTGGAGAAGGCTAATCGGATTTGGGCTGATCGGGAGCCAAAGCCGCCGTTTGCTGCGGAGCCTTGGCGGTCGGCGTCGCGTCAGCCTCAAGGTCGCCCAAGGCATACTGGATTCCATCCAACATGTGTTGAAGGATCACGGGATGCTGGAACGTCTCTTCACGGTGCCCAAAGTTCGTATAAAAGACGCGTCCATCGCCCGCCTTGCGAATCCAGGAAACCGGAACCTCTCGAGGACCATCATCGATGCGCTCGGACACCGCTGGCTGATTCATGTCCAGACTGACCAGCAACCGGAGCACCTCCGGCCCCACGTAAGTCTTGGGATCGTATTGGTAAATTTCGTCGGTGTGCCAGAAACCGCTTCCCTCGAACACACGATTCAGCACGTGATCGGGGTCATCCAGTTTGAACGCCCACGTACCTCCTGCCCCCCAAGGATGCCCCTTGAATTGACCTCCCACGATCGCTCGAGCCTCGGGATGCCGACCGAAGTTGTCACTTGCGGCGTGAAAACCTACCAACCCTTTGCCACCGGCGACGAAGTCGAGAAAAGCATTGAGCTGTGACGGCTCGGGAAACGTCATGTGTGAAGTGTTGTTCAGGAGAATGCAGTCGTACTTGGCCAGGTTCTCGTCCTCGAAGACGTCGTAGGTGTCGGCCAGGTCAACCTTGAAAGCCCCTGTCTTGCGAGCCATTTCCTGAACGGCGAGATTGCCCTGCGGTATCGACGTGTGAATGAATCCCTCACACCGCCAGAACAACAGAATCCGTCGTTCGGACTTTGGCTCCACCGTGGCCCGCGCCGGAACGGCCGCCGCGATCGCTTGCTTTTCCTTTTCTGTGATCGGTTTGAATCGCTCGGCTTTGCACTGCTCCCACGTCTTGGGCTGCTCCTCTTGAGCGGCCGCCGTCCAACTTAGACAACTGACCAAGAAAAGACTGAGAACGAATCTTTGCATCGGGTGGACTCCTGAGCTCAAAATGATCGCGAAGAAAAAAGGTCATGGTGCATGGACAACCACAAGAATCATAAACGGTTCGCTGCGGTCATTCGCTGGGGACACGGTCATTCGCTGGGGACAGGTCATTCGCTGGGGACACGGTCATCGATCTCGAGGAAGAGTGTGCCAAAATGGCCCACTTCCCGATAAGTCGACGGACGATCAAACGCTGGGAACCTGTTGTCTGGCGGATGAAGGGAGAATCTTTTCGGTTTGGTCCGGATATTGTACGGTCTATCCACTGAGCACACACGACGATCGAGTGTGCCCAGTTGTCACATAAAGACCAGGGAGAAGGCTTCTCATGAACGGCAAGAACATCTTTGAGCGCCGCGTGAAGGACATCATGAGCCGAGACGTTGTCACGCTGAGTGCGGCTGACACGGTCCATGAGGCATTGTCGCTGATGGGGGAGAATCGGGTGTCGGCCCTTCCCGTCGTCAACAGTCACAACGTTTGCGTGGGGATCCTGTCCACATCGGACTTGGTGGACATGACACGGGACGTGGATGACGACCTCTACCACTTGGACATGGTCGATCCGACCAGTCGCCGGTTTCTCTTGGACAAGCTTGCTCACAGCATGGGAAGTGAGACGGTGCAGTCGTTCATGAGCGAAGGGGTCGCGACGATCGACTTGGAATCAACGATCGGCAAAGCGGCCCGCGAGATGTTAAGAAACCGTGTCCACCACCTGCCAGTGGTCGACAGCCACGAGCGAATCCTGGGCATCGTCTCCACGATGGATATCTTGGCCGAATTTGCCGACGCGGCTCCATAGCAGCAGGGGGTCATCGATCAGAGGCTGGCCTACCGTAGTCGATCCAGTGAAATGCAGCCAATCTGCATCGCGAGACTCGCTGAATGCGGATACGATCGCAGCCAAGCTGCTGATATCCGCCTTGGAAATGCGGACCTACGATACGCAGCCAAGCTGCGAATGTCTGCCTTACGAAGCGAGGTAGTTCCGGGCGCACGACCACACCTTTTCGACAACCTGTTGGAGTTCTCGAAACGCCTCGCGGACTTCGTCGAGACCCTCTCGTTGCTCGACATCTTCCAAATGCTGGGCAGCCTGTGCGGTTTCAACGGCGCCGACCGAGAGCGAGGCCCCTTTGAGGGTATGGGCCGCCCGCTTGAGCGTGCGATGATCTTCCTCTCGGAGTGCCCGATCAATGTCATGCATCAGGCCTTTGGTTTCGCCTTGATAAACATCAAGAAGTTCTCGCAGCAGCTTTTCATCTCCGCCCACCGTGCTGCGAGCACGGACCCAATCGATCGCATCCAAATTGTCCGCTGCTTCAGCTTCTTCCTTGCAGGCAGCTTCTTCCTCGCAGGCAGTTGCTTGATCGCCGTTCGCTTCCGCCAGCTCAGGGCTGGTCGAGTTTGCTTTGGCCCCGGCCATGGACGGATCGCCTTCGTAGACCAGATCCAACTTCTCTCGCAACGTGGTGATTCGAATAGGCTTGGGGATGTATTCGTCCATGCCCGCGGCGATGCACTTTTCTCGGTCCCCTTTCATGGCGTGAGCCGTCATGGCGATGATCGGGATGTGTCGGCCCGATTCCCGTTCGAGTTCCCGGATCGATCTGGTCGCCTCGAAGCCATCCATGACAGGCATCTGGACATCCATCAGAACCACGATCAAATTCGACCTTCTGCGAGAGCCTCGACCGCTTCTTGCCCATCGTTGACGACCGTCACGTCGATGGCCGTATTTCGAGAGCACGCCGACGGCGAGCTTCTGGTTGATCACGTTATCCTCCGCCAGCAGCACACGAAGACGTCCTAAGAATCGGCCCGCTCCTCCTCGTTCTGGACAAGTCTGGCCGCATCTTCCGGGGCGGTCACTCCGAGCGCGCGGACGATGGCGTCGAACAACTCGGACTGCTTGACCGGCTTCATCAACCGTTCGTCGATGTTGCAATCGATCCATGAGTCAGGTCGTCCCCATCACGCCCACCGCTGGTCAGGACGATCACCTGCGTCTCGGCCAAGTCCTGGTCGGCCCGCAGCCTCTCCACGAAATCGAAACCGCTCATCTCCGGCATGTTGACATCGGTGATCACCAGCAGGAACGGCTCGCCGCTGCTCCCTGCCGCGCTGCAATCTCGCTCAGCGCCAGGTCGCCCGATTCGGCCAAGCGTCGGCAGCATTCCCCAATTGGAAAGCATTTCGTTGAGGATCATCAAGTTGGTTTGGTTGTCATCGACGACCAGCACGCGAGTGCCGCCGACGACGACGACGCCTCGATGCTGAACCTCTTCGAGCCTCAGGGCGGTGCCGACCCCAACACGACCTGGAATCTGAATTCACTGCCCCGATCGACGACGCTGAAGACGGAGATGTCTCCCCCCATCAACCGGACCAGTCGCGAGGAAATCGCCAAGCCCAAGCCGGTGCCGCCGAACCGCCGCGTTGTCGAGGTGTCGGCCTGCTCGAACTCGTGAAAGATCCGCTCGCACTTCTCCTCCGGGATGCCGATCCCGGTGTCGCGCACGGTGAACTCCAGCAGCACATCATCCTCGGCGGCACGGCAGCTGGCAGACTTCCACCACCACTTCGCCCTCCTCGGTGAACTTGATGGCGTTGCCGACCAGGTTGACCAGGACCTGGCGCAGCCGCCCGACATCGCCAACGACGTAACGGGCGATCGTCGGGATCGACGCGAAAGGCCAGTTCCAGTCCCTTTGCTGTGCGCTTTCAAACCGAGCGTCTTCATCGTGTCGCCGAGGCACTCGCGGATATCGAACACGCGATGCTCGATGATCCAGCTTGCCGGCTTCGATCTTGGAAAAGTCGAGAATGTCGTTGATCACGTTCAGCAGCGATTCGCCCGACTCCTGAACCATCGACAGGAAATTTCGCTGCGTCGGATCGAGCTTCGTATCGAGCACGAGATCGGTCATGCCGATGATCGCGTTCATGCGGCGTGCGAATCTCGTGGCTCATGTTGGCCAGGAAATCGCTCTTGGCACGGTTCGCCTTGTCGGCCATTTCTTTGGCCGCCAAGATTTCTTCATCCGCCTTCTTTGCGGGCGGTGATGTCGTGGCCAATGCCGACCACGCCGGTGACCTCGCCATCGCTTGTTCTTGAGCGGAACTTTGGTGGTCAACAAACACATCGGCGTGCCATCCTCGGCGCTGATGCGATTCTTCGCGGTCCAGCAGCGGCTCGCCGCTCCGCATCACGTTTTGGTCGTCGGCGACGTAATTGCAGGCCAGCTCGGGCGGCGAAAAATCGTAATCGGTCTTGTCCGACCAATCTGGTCCACGGAATCCAGCTTGAGCAGTTTCAGCAGGGCAGCGTTGGCGGTCACGAATCGACCGGCGCGATCCTTGACGTAGATCAAATCGGGAACGTTGTCGATGATCGTCTTGAGCAGGTCTCGTTCTCGGGCCAATTCCTGTTCGGCCCGCTTCTGTTCGGTGACATCACGCGAGATCCCGAACGTGCCGATGACCTTGCCCGACTTATCCTTGAGCGGAACCTTGGTCGTGCTGCACCAGGTTTCTCTTCCTCCGTCGTAGGTCTCGTGCTCGATCTCAGCGAGGACCGGTTCGCCCGTCTCCATGATCCTGCCGTTCGTCGGCCAGCGCCTTGCGAGCATGCTCTTTGGAAAAGAAATCGGCATCGGATTTGCCCAGTGCCAGGCGAGGATCGTCGAGCCCAAACTTTCGGGCACAGCTTCGGCTCAAGCGAATGAAACGGCTGTCGGCATCTTTGAAGTAGACCGAATCGGGAACGGTGTCGAGCAATGTCGCCAGCAGAAACTTTTCGAACTCGACCTGATGTTCGGCATCCTTCTGGTCGGTGACGTCCCAGAACATCACCTGGATGCCAACCACTTCGCCGCGGGCGCTGTGAACCGGGGCCTTCCAGACTTCGACGTGACTCTGTTTACCGCTCGGCTCCCTGATGCCGTTCAACGTCGTGATGCAGTTTGCCCGACTGCATCACATCGCGATCATCCTTCATGTACTTCTTGGCCAGGTCAGCTGGATACAAATCGAAATCAGTCTTGCCGATCAGCTCCTCGACCGGTTTGCCAATCTGTTCGCAGGCCTGGGCATTGGCATATTGAATGCGCCCTCGCGCATCCTTTCTCAAGCACGCTCAGCGGCAAGCTTTCGACCAGCGAAAGATAGACGGCCTCGGCATCGCGCAGTGCCGTTTCAAGATTCCGGCGATCGGTGATGATTCGAGTCAGTCCGTGAACCTGAGGCCCCTCATCCATCTCGAGAATCAAACTGCACCAGCTCATGGACACGATGCATGTTCTGATTGGATCGATGATCCGATACTCAGTACTCCACGGACTCGCTTGTCCGGCGAGCGTGTCCCACTGCTCGAGAACTCGCTGGCGATCATCGACATGAATCGCGTCCCAACGAAGCTGTGGACTGCTCAGGAGTTCGGCCGCCGAATAGCCGTACAGATTCTTGGCCGCAGGATGGATCCAAGAAAGGTTTCCATCCAACGAGGCGGACCAGGGAATCTCCGAAATCATCGCTAACAATGATTCAGGCAGATCTTGTCCCACCATCCCCGTGTCTCGATCGGTCTCTGCGCTGGGCATCGCACCACCGTACCGGCTTGGACATTCGCAAGGAGGGAAGTCCTCCCGCGACGACCTCAATCATAAACGGTCCTCCGCGTCGATGAACACCGAAGCCGATATTCTTGCCGAATTGGCTATCATTGGACCGACGCGGCACAACTCCGTTGACAGTCCCAGGCAGCCCGACCGGGGCAATCGCACCCGTTTCGAACCGGAAGCGTTACACCCTGGCTGCGTCGTGCTTGAGCGGCAACCAGGCGGCACCCTCGTTGGCTGCTGTCGACGCATTGCTGAATGAAATACATCCCTTCGACGCCGTCGTAAACGTTCGGATAGACCGTATTGCGACGCTCGACCGATTCTCCGGCGGCTCGGCGTGCCATGTCGTCATAAGCGGCGGCGTAAACGTTGGCGAACGCTTCGAAGAAGGCCTCGGGGTGGCCCGAGGGCAATCGACAAGCCGCCGGCCCCGACGCATTCATGAAGGAGCCGTTCGGATCGCGGGTGTAGATCTGATGGGGCTTTCCGTTTTGACGGAAGATCAACTCGTTGGGGTTCTCTTGTCGCCAGCGAAGCGACCCCTTGGTGCCATCGATCTCGATCTCCAAATCGTTCTCGCGGCCGTGGCTGATCTGCGAAGCGGTCACGGTTCCGAGTCCACCATTCTCGTAACGGATGACGGCGGTACCGTAGTCATCCAGCCGGCGACCTTCGACAAACGTCTTCAAACTGCAACTGACTTCTGCAGGCAACACACCGGTCATGTAGCGGCCGAGGTTGTAGGCATGCGTGGCGATGTCACCGAAGGCGCCGGCGGCGCCGCTCTTGGCCGGGTCGGTCCGCCAAGAGGCCTGTTTTTGGTTGTCGCTCTTCCAGCGCAGTTCGCAGCCAGCCCTGGATGTATTGCGAGCGAATCGCGTTGATTTCGCCCAGCTCGCCACCCAGAATCATCTCGCGGGCCTGCCGCACCAGCGGATAGCCGGTGTAGTTGTGGGTCACCGCAAACACGACGTCGCTGTCCTTCGACTGTCTTCAACAGCGACTCGGCCTGGGCCAGGTCAAAGGTCATCGGCTTGTCGCAGACGACGTTGAATCCGGCTTCGACGGCGGCGCGAGCGACGTCGAAGTGCATGTGATTCGGCGTCGCGACGCTGACGAAGTCAATCCGCTCGCCCTCGGGCAACTTGCTCTCGGCATCCAGCATCGCTTCGTAGCTTCCGTAGGCACGTGAGTCGGCAATGTCGTAATCGGGCGCCGAAGCCTTGGCCCGCTGCGGGTCGCTCGACAGTGCGCCGGCGGTCACCACGGCGCGATTGTCCAAGCAAGCGGCGATCGAATGGACGCGGCCGATGAAGGATCCGGCCCCCCCACCGACAAGTGCCATGCGGAGTTTTCGGTTCAGCGGTGCGTTGATGCCCATGATTTTTCTTCACCTCGATCGGCAGTTTTCAGGAATCGGGAAGTTGTCGTTGGATCTTTCCAAGATCGCAATCGTAAAGCTCAATCCAACCGCGTACAATTCCCGGCAGGTCGAGCCGATTCGTCAAGGCGAGTGAAGAATCGCGACAATTTCACGGCAAGCACTCGTCGGCGGACCGAGTCGAGGCAACGGTAAAAACTAAGGCATCCGCGATCAATCAAAGCCGACTGACGCATCCCTTTTCCCTGCACGGAGTCGCCCACTGATGTCTCGTCCCATCCGAAACCACCGATCTGCCAGTGCTCGATTCTCGGCCTCGATGCTGCGAGTTTTCGTCGCTGTGGATGGCGTGTCTGACCGTCGTGTCGATGCTCGGCTTGGGTACGGCGGCCTATTTCGCTGGTCGATAGCCAAGGCGTTATGGAGCAATCACAGCCCCCGGCGTCGCAGCAGACTGGGCCGAATCGCTTCCCCTGATCAACGCGACCGCCGCCGTCTCCAGCGAAAAATTCTCGCATCGCCACGGGTGACGTCAGCGACGACGCCGAAGGCCTGTTTGTGCTCGACCACAACTCGGGACTGCTGCAGTGCAGCGTGATCTATCCTCGCGTCGGACAGTTCCGGGCGAGATTCTCGGTGAACGTCGCCGAGGCCCTGGGTACCGGTGCGAAAGGGGGGCCAGTACATGATGCTGACCGGACGGGTACAATTCCCGCGAGCCAGCAATCGCCCAGCCGCATCGACCGTGGTCTACGTGATGGACAGCGCCACGGGCAATTACGCCTGCTACGGCATTCCCTTCGACCACACCGCGGTTGCCCGGAATCAACCGCAACAGGGGCTGCTGGTGTTGATCGCTACCGGCTCGGCCAACCCGGTGATCGATCGCGACAATTTGCGATAGGATCGCGGAACTCGCATTACCTACGGCGCAAACGGATTGAACGCGACACACTGGACTCAACGGACCGCAAGCCGAAGCGGTGTCGACACTCGCCGGACCGCTGCTGGTGCTGGCCGGGGCGGGAACGGGAAAGACTCGCGTCGTCACCTTTCGGATCGCCAACCTGATTCGTCACGGCGTCGCCCCCGATCGAATCTTGGCGGTGACCTTCACCAACAAGGCGGCCGGCGAGATGCAGGAGCGGGTCGGCGAATTGATCACGCCCGAAGCAGTGCGTCCGCCTGCAGGCCGTGTGCGTGAAGAAGCCTCGAGGCCGGGCGAAGGGCAGGACGACACACCGAAGCCCGACGATCAGCACGTTTCACTCGCAGTGCGTGCGGATTCTCCGCCGTCATGCCAAAGCACTCGGCTTTCCGGCCAAGTTCTCGATCTACGATCGCAGCGACCAAGAATCGCTGGCCCGCGGCGTCCTGCGCGAACTGCGGTTGCCCGGCACGGCGCTGCGACCGGGCGACATGCTGTCGATCATCGGCGGCTGGAAGAACGCGTCGATTCAACCGGAGCAGGCGGCCTACATCGCGGCGACCGACCGCGAACACTTTGCCGCCGCCGCCTATCGTCGCTACCAGAATGCCTTGAGAGCTCGCGGGGCGATGGACTTCGACGATTTGTTGCTGCAGACCGAAACGCTGTTCGACGAGCACCCCGCGATCCGCGACGAAGAAGCGGCCAACTACGATCATGTGCTCGTCGACGAATACCAAGACACCAACGGCAGCCAGTATCGGATCACCAAACACCTGACGCTGCGACACCGAAATCTCTGTGTCGTGGGGGATGACGATCAATCGATTTACGCTTGGCGCGGCGCCGATGTGACGCACATCTTGAACTTCAAGGACGATTGGCCGGACGCCAAAGTCGTCTACCTGCAAGACAACTATCGCAGCACCGCCGAGATCCTTGCGATGGCCAATCGGCTGATCAGCTACAACACGATGCGTCACGACAAGACGCTGATTCGCGAGCCGTCCCAAGGGTCCGCGTCCGCGGATCGAGCAGTACAAGGACGAGACCGCCGAATCGAAATCGGTCGTCGGCGAAATCTCCAAGCTGATCGAACGCGATCACGTTCAACCGCGCGACATCGCCATCCTGTTTCGCACCAACGAACAACCGCGACTGTTCGAAACGGAACTGCGCAAAGCCAAGGTTCCCTACGTGATGCTGGGCAGCCAATCGTTCTTCGATCGCAAAGAGGTCCGTGATCTGATCGCCTATCTGAAATGGATCGAACAACCGGCCGACGAAGTTTCGCTGCTGCGCGTGATCAACACGCCGGCGCGTGGCCTGGGCAACAAGACGGTCAGACTGTTGATCGAGCGAGCGGTCGAACGTGGTGTCCCGGTCTGGGACGTGATGCAGGATCGCGCGGCAATCGGCCGATCTTCCCACCAGCCGCGCAGAAAGGGATCGCGCGATCTCGCATGCGATCGCGAACGACGTGCGACAACGGGCCACCGGCGAATCGTTGACCGACGCCATGCGGACGCTGCTCGAGCGCACCGCCTACGCCGACGAAATCGCTCGAATGTACGACCAACCCGAAGAACGCGAAGGCCGCCTGAGCTCGCTGGAGGAAATGACCAACGCGATCGGAGCCTACGAAGACGACGCCAAGCAACCCGACCTGACCGGCTTCCTTTCGGACATCGCCCTGTCGGGTCGCGAGCTGGGCAACGAGAAAGACAAACTCGCCAAACAGAACGCCGTCTGGCTGCTGACCATGCACGCCGCCAAAGGACTGGAGTTTCCCTTCGTGTTCATGGTCGGGATGGAAGACGGGCATCCTGCCGCACAGCCGCAGCGTCAAGAGTGGCGAAGAAGACGACATCGCCGAAGAACGGCGACTCTGCTATGTCGGCATCACGCGTGCCCAGGAATTGCTGACCCTCTCGCTGGCTCTGACGCGACGAAAATGGGGAAAGCCGCGGCCGACCACGCCCAAGCCGATTTCTCTACGAGATCACCGGCAAGGCGGACAATCCGAACAAGTACCGCAAAGCCCCCAACCAAACGACGCCCGGCGCATCGCTAGACTGCCGGACGAGATGGACTCAACCGTCGTCATCGATGGAATCATCGCAAGTCACGGCCAAGACCGCGTACGATGGACTTCCAAGTCCGTCGAACGTACGATGACTGCCAAGTCATCGAACCCCGTCCGATGAACGTCCAGTCCGTCGGACCCCGTCGATGGACTCCAAGTCCATCGAGATCAGGAAGTCGCGATCTGCCGACGGACTTGGATGTCCATCGTACACGGAAATATCGCCTGTATCGAACTGTCTGCATCATCTCCAGCCCTTCTATACTGGGGGCTCCGATCGTTGGACTGAGACTCTTGAATCTTGTTGGTAGACCCTCCCGGTATGCGCATCCTTATCCGACTCGTTCTGCTTGCCTGCGTGATTGCCGGGTTGGCTTCCGCTGCCCATCGTGGTCGCATCGTACTGGGAAGAGCGCAATCGTCCGAAGTTCCGCACCGCCGAGGTCACCGAGGGCTCGATCACGGCCGTGGTCAATTCGACCGGAGAAGTCAAACCGGTCCTCTCCATCTCGGTCGGCTCGTTCGTCTCGGGTCCGATTCAGGCCCTGCACGTCGACTTCAACGAGACAGTCACCAAAGGCCATTGATGGCTGAAATCGATCCGCGGTTGTTCGCAGGCCGCGGTGGCCGGGGATCGGGCGGTGCTGGCGATTCGCCGCGGCGAGGTCAAGCGAGTCGAAGCCGATCTGGCTCGCGCGAAGCTCGACCTGGAGCGGGCCGACCGCTTGAAGGAAAAGGGAGACGGATACGTTTCCCAGGTGGAAGTCGATCAGTATCGATTCACCGTGCGAATCTCTCGAGGCCCAGCTCAACGTCGCCGAAGCGGGCGTGATGCAAGCCGAAGCGGCGCTGGAGAACTCCGAAGCCAACCTCGCCTACACGCGAATCGATTCTCCTGTCGACGGGATCGTCATCGACCGCAAGATCGAGCCAGGACAAACGCTGGCCGCCCAATTCCAAACGCCCGAGCTGTTTGTCGTCGCCCCCGACATTCGTCGGGAAATGCACATCTTTGCCTCGGTCGACGAAGCCGATATTGGTTTGATTCGAGCCGCCCGCGAAACCAAACAACCGGTCGATTTCAGTGTCGACGCCTATCCCGATATGTTGTTCGAAGGGCTCGATCGAAGCAGATTCGTCTGAGCCCCAGTGTCATGCAGAACGTGGTCACCTACCCGGTGGTGGTTTCCGCGCCCAATCCCGACTTGAAACTGATGCCGGGAATGACGGCGAGCCTGTCGTTTCAAACCGACCACCGGGAGAAGTGTCTGCGGATTCCCAATGCGGCCCTTCGTTTCTTTCCCGATGTCGAACATGTGCGTGACGAGGACAAACACCTGATCACTGGCGTGAAGGAACAGGAAGAGGCCGACCAACCCGATGACGAATCGTCGAAAGAAAAGACGGCGGCGGCAGCCAAGCGATCCGAGCGATACGTCTGGGTCTGGGAGGAGCCATCCCTGAAAGCGATTCCCGTGACGATCGGCATTCGCGACAGCAAGTGGACGGAGTTGGTCGAGGGGGATCTGAAGCAAGGCGATGCTTTGGTGGTTGCCAAGGAAAAGTAGATCAAAATGGGATTTTGGAACACCGTTCGAATCGCTCTTCGCTCGCTCGGCAAGAACCGGATGCGGGCCGTGCTGACCACGCTGGGGGTCGTGATTGGGATCGCCGCCGTGACCGCCATGGTTTCGATCGGCCAAAGCGCCGTCGGGATTGGTCCGCGGCGAACTCGAAGGGCTTGGAACCAACGTGATCATCGTCCTTCCCAAGATGATGCAGCGAGGCGGTGTCCAGGATTGGCGGTCGGTTTCGCTCACGCCGGCAGATGCCGAGGCGATCGAAAGCGAGTGCCCCTCGGTGGCGGCCTGCAGCGGATTGGTCGGATTCGCCAATCAAGTCGTCTATGGCGGCGTGAATTGGCAACCGAAGGAATCCCTGGGCGTCGGCCCGGCTTACCTGACGGTGCGCAGCTGGCAGATTCGCCGCGGCGGATTCTTTGGAGAGCGAGAAATCCGTTCGGCTGAGAAGGTCTGCGTGATCGGCCAGACGCTGGTGGCCAAACTGTTTCAAACGATCGATCCAATCGGCGAGAAGATTCGCATCGGCAACATTCCCTTTCGAGTCATCGGTGTGCTTGGAGTCGAAGGGGGCGAACATGGTGGGCGAGGACCAGGACGATTTGATGCTGGTCCCCTACACGGCCGTGCAGAAACGAATTCACGGCAACCAATTCAAGAACGTGCATGCGATCATGGCTTCGGCTCGGTCGCCTGAGGTGACCGCCGATGCGACCAGCGAGATCCGACAATTGCTGCGAGAGCGTCACGACATCGCGCCGGGTCGTCCTGCCGACTTCGAAGTGCAAAGCACGACCGAAATCGCCAATGTATTGGGAGTGATCACCGGTTCGATGACCGCCATGCTTGCCTCGATCGCCGCCCTCAGTCTGGCAGTCGGGGGAGTGGGCATCATGAACATCATGCTGGTCTCGGTCACCGAACGGACGCGTGAAATTGGAGTTCGCATGGCGGTCGGTGCGCGCGGCGGCGACATTCTTCGGCAGTTCTTGATCGAGGCGGTGGTGCTGTCCGTGCTGGGGGGCATGATCGGGCTGCTGTTGGGTGTCGGTGGGTCGATCGCCGTGATCAAGCTGATCAATGCCTGGTCGCCGGGAACCGATTGGCCGGTGGTCGTTTCGATTCCGGCAGCCGCCATCGTCGCCATCCTGTTCTCGGCAGCGGTGGGCATCTTTTTCGGCTTCTACCCGGCGCGGAAAGCGAGCCGCCTCGATCCCATCGATGCGCTTCGCTACGAGTGAACGAGCGTGGGAGCCTGCAGGGGCTTGTCCACATCCCTCACCTCGATCCCTCGCCAAGATCGATCCCTCGCCAAGATATCCCTCGCCTCGATATCCCTCGCCTCGATCCCTCGCCTCTCGCGTTAGCACTTTCAGATTGATCGTCGACCAGGTCTTGTCCTGGCAGCACGTCGCCAGAACACGTCCTGGGCCACGGGTGATCCCACATCAAGGACAAAAAGGATCCAGCCGCGAACTGGCGAAGGCACATGACGTCTCCCCTTTTGGCCAGGTCTGCCGGGGCCGCAAAAGGAAAAGCAGCGGATATAATGGGAGGAGTGACGTGCTGGCAACGCTTTGCCGACACGGCTACTCCCCATCCCGCCTCCGACCCGCAATCCCGCGTTATGCGTATTCTGGATCTCGTCTCCGCCAAGGACCTCTCGCGGGTCGCCAAGCTGCAGATGCTGGCTCGCCAGGTGGTCGAGGGGTTCTGCTCGGGTCGCCATCGCTCGCCGCACAAGGGATTCAGCGTCGAGTTCAAAGAGCATCGTCCGTACGTTCGTGGTGATGAACTTCGCAGCATCGATTGGAAAGTCTTCGGCAAAAGCGATCGTCTCTACATCCGTGAGTTCGAGGAAGAGACGAACCTGCGGTGCACGCTGTTGGTCGATCGAAGTGGTTCGATGCAGTACGGGGGCGACCGGAGTGAAGGTCGCACGAAGTACGTTTATGCTCAACAACTAGCGGCCTGCCTGACCTACTTGATGTTGGGTCAACAGGATGCCGTCGGACTGGTCACCTTTGACGACCAGCCGCGCGAGATGCTGCCCACCCGCAGTCGTCCCTCACATCTTCGCGCGGTGCTCACCGCCTTGGCATCCGACGGTTCCAAGCGGGAGACCGACCTGGGTGGCGTGTTTCACAAGATTGCCTCCAAGTTGGGTCGTCGTGGTTTGGTCATCATCATCTCCGACGCGATGGGTGACATCGACTCGATCGCTCGCGCGCTGGCACAGTTCCGTTCATCGCGACATGAGGTGCTGTTCTTTCAGATCTTGGACCCAGACGAAATGGACTTCCCGTTTTCCGGCCGGATTCAATTCCGCGACCTGGAGAACGCGAGCAACGAGCATACGGTCGACGCACGCTCGCTTCGCGAAGCCTATCTCGAGCGATTGCGGCAACACGAGGCGCTGCTGCGTAGCGTCTGCCTGAAGCATCGCGTCGACCTGGTGCCACTGACGACGGACCGCCCCTTCGCAGATGCGCTTGCACGAGTACCTGGCTTTGCGGAGGCGAATACGTTGACACTTCTCAACGGGATTCTGGCCTTGGGAGCTCTGGCATTCACGGTGCCGCTCGCGATTCACTTGCTGTTTCGTAGCCGCTTTCGAACGCTCGAGTGGGGTGCGATGCACTTGCTCGATACGGTGGTGCGCATCAATCGACGGCGGATTCAATTGCTGCACCTGCTGCTGTTGTTGCTGCGATGCTCCCTGCCGATCTTGTTAGCGTTCTGTTTGGCCCGTCCGGTGCTGACCGGTTTTCATTCGCTGCCGGGAGACGCGCCGCAGTCGCTGGTGATTGCGATCGACGACAGTCGCAGCATGTCGGCGCGAGACGAGAGCGGCGTCACGCGGATGGATCGCGCCAAACAAGGCCTGACACAGCTACTGGAGAATTTGTCTCGGCGCGACGAAGTGATTCTGGTGGCCAGTAGTCGAGTCGGATCCCCTCCATCGGCGCAGGGCGCCCAGGAAGCGTTGCGCGAGCTTCGAGAATTGACCGCCGATCATGGCCCCGTCGACCTGGGTGCGTTGATGCGGGGCGCGATGGAGGCGGCCGACGAAGCCTCGCATCCAGAACGTCGCATTCTGGTCGTCGGTGACTTCCCAAGTCCGTTCGTCGAAGATGCTTCGATGGCATCCCTCGCCAGCGTCGCCAACACACTCACCGAGAAATCGATCCAACCTGTCATCAGCTTTTGGAATCTAGGAAGTGATTCGAATCAACTTGAGAATGTTTCGGTCGAGTCGGTCACCATCGATTCACCAGCGGTGGTTGCTGGCCGGGTGGCCAGCTTTTCGGCTCGGGTGAGAAATGCCAGCGACAAACCAATCCGCGACCTACGCCTCCTCTGGTCCTTGGATGGCCTGGAACTGAGTCCGGCGACCGTGACGATTGCTCCGCGATCAACCGTGACCGCTCGACTGCGCCAACCCATCGAAGAGGTCGGCGTTCATCAATTGACCGTCTCCATCGAGCATGCCGATGCATTGATCGATGACAATCGCAGGTCGGTGGCGGTCGATGTGATTCGTGAAATCCGCGTCTTGCTCGTCGACGGCCAACCGAGCCGCGAGCCACTGGAAGGCGAAACCGATTTTCTGGCGGTCGCCCTGAGCCCGTTCGCGTTCGGCGGCGACGATCAGCCTGATGCCGTTCGTACCAGCATCATCCGACCCGACAAGATCGAAAAGGAGTTGCGTGAAGGGACTCCCGATATTCTGGTGCTGGCCAACGTCAACAAGATTCAACAGAGTGCTCGGGAGGCGATCGCGCGGTTCGTGACTTCTGGTGGCTCATTGATCCTCTTTGACGGCGATCAAATCCTTGTCGACTCCTACAACGAGCCCTGGTCCAGTGACGAAGCGGCGTGGAACTTGCCGGCACGACTGGGGCCCTTCGTTGGCGAAGCAGCCTCCAAGGACAGCTTGCCTCTTCCAATCTCTGGTCGAAACCCGCTTTACTCTCCTTGGAACGTTCTCGGTGAGAGTGACCAACAGCCATTCGCGGATGTTGATATCTACGGCTATCGGCAATTGTTGATCGATGCCGGCGCCGACAGCCTCCCTGTTGCAAGCGCCAACCAGGTGCCTGATGAACCGGTTTCTAATCGCCAGTTGCCCGATGGAATTGCCAAGCCTGCCCAAGCGGACGTGCCGCTCGTCCTGTGGAGCATGGCAAATGGTGACCCACTGGTGATCTCAGCCAAGCGAGGTCGTGGGCGCGTGGTCCAGTTTGCATTCGCCGCGGACATTGCTTGGAGCTCGCTTCCGCTGCGCATGGTCTACCTGCCGATGATGCAGCAGCTGGTGTTGGATCTGGCTGGCAATCGGAACGAGATCACGATCGACGTGGGCAATGGGTTTTCAGTCCCCATATCCGAACTCGAACCATCACTTTCCGCCGAATCGAAAGTCGATCCGAGCCAGCCAGTGAGCTATCGCTTGGAAGCACCCGGTGAATCTGAAATCGCGATTCGGCCAACTGGCGAGTTGTCTGCCTATTTGACGGTTCCGCGCACCGACAAGCCGGGCGTCTATCGCCTGCGAAAATCGAAACCACGGAAGGATGACGAGCCGGTCGTAACCAGCACCATGCGGATCGCTGAGGTGCCGCCGATCGAATCTCAATTGCGTGATGCGGATCCCTCGCGTTTGACGGCCGCTGCCAAGTTGGTCGATGCGAACGTTTACACCGATCTGGAATCCCTGCAGTCCGACGATCGCACGAGGCGATTTGGACGCGAGATCTGGCGTTGGTTGCTGGTGGCCCTGTTGGTCGTCATGGTCGCCGAGCTTTGGTTGCAGCAACGCACGGTCAAGTCAACCCGACTGGGGACGACATGATTGGTTGGCCTCCGATCACAGGCTCGATTCGTTTTGCTGGGGATCTGCATCCAGCATGGGTGATCGGCTTCGCGCTCGTCACGGCCGTCAGCGGTCGCCTGGTTGTATTTGCGCGAGACCCGCACCGTTGCCTCGCCTTACAGTTTCGTGCTGCCCGCGCTTGCGAGCTTCCGCCGTGGCGCTTGGCGATTCTGATTTTGGCCGCACCCGTTTGGCATCGCCGCGTCACCGTGGGAACGCTCGGGCCAAGTCATCTTTGCCGTCGACACGTCTCAGAGCATGTCGATGAATGACAGTGCCGAACCTGACTCGAATCCGTCGCGACTCGACCGGGCTCTCAATCTGCTGACAGGCGACTCGCAAAAGCCAGGCTGGCTCGAGTCGCTTTCCAAGACTCATCTGGTGGACGTGATCGCATTTTCCTCGGGTGAACCATCGATGGTTTGGTCGAGTCGTGACGCAGAGGGGTCGCCCAGCCTGATTGATCTGGCAGCCGAGGGATTGCGGACCGATCTTAGCCAGTGGCATGCTGCTCGCGCAAAGCGGGTTCGAAGGTACCCACGCCGATGCGCCGCGAGCTGCCCCACAGACGGCGGCCGTCGTCTTCATGAGCGATGGTCGGGACAACATCGGCCGCTCACCAATGGATGCGGCAGAGCGATTGAATGCGTCGGGAATCGAAGTTCATGCCATCGGTATCGGCTCTCGGGATGAACCGGTGGATGTTGGGATCGTCGATGTGATCCGTCCCGAGAGCGTGGCGTCGGATGGCCAACTTGCCGGCGAGGTCGTGCTGAAGTCGTTGGGTGTCGGCGGTGCGGGCGCGGATCCAGGCAACGTGACCTTGCAGATCGAGTCGGGCGGTCAAGTGGTCTGGCAAGAAACGGTGACCGCATCCTCCGATCAACAATCCATTCCGTTCGAACTGGATGTCGAGTCGATTCTCAAAGCGAAGCAAGTCGACGCACCTCGCGGCGTAAGACGCAGTACCGAGGTGATGGATCTGCGAGCCTCGGTAGCGAGTATCGATGGTGACAATCACCCGCAGAACAACGCCATGCCTTTCGGGTAGCGGCGTCCACTCGCGATCGACGTCTACTGATTCTCGATGGTTCCAGCCGCTGGGAAACCCGCTACATTCGCAACCTGTTTTCACGGGATCCCGCCTGGACGGTCGACACGGTTTTGTTCGGCCCGGGGACCGACATGCCAATCCTCCAGCGGGGAGACAAACCGGGTGATTTTCCTGACACGCGATGAGGCATTGCGGATCGTACGATGCGATCATCTTGGGTGAGATTCCCGCTGAGCAGTTCGACAAGACGGACGCCGATCGAATTCGCAATTTTGTCACGCGTGGCGGTGGGTTGATCGTGATCGATGGTCGTTACGATCGCATGCCAACCATCGCAAAGGATCTGCTTGCCCGCGCTGATCCCTGTCCGTTACTCCGGCCATGCGACCGCTGGCAGTGAAGGCGATTCGACCAAACAGCCTAGGCGAGGATCATCCGGTTCTGAACCTGTGGGGCGATAAACAACAACGAATCGAATTTTGGGAGAACCTTCCCACGCCACCGTTGGCTCCAATGATCGAACCTCAGGAAGGGGCCGAGGTCTGGGCGGAGGTGGTCGCCGGTGACCAACGCCGGGCCCCTTGGCTGGTCACGCGACTCTACGGCGCCGGGCGCGTCTTCTACCTCTCAACGGACCAAACCTGGCGTTGGCGATACAAGGTCGCCGACCGATTCCACGCCAGGTTCTGGAACCAGTTGCTCAACGCGGTCATGCAGCCACCTTATTCGGCCAGCGACGACTACGTTGCCTTGGGTACGGATAAGATTGAATACGAAGAGGGGCAATCGTCAACGATCCGAGCAAGGCTGCAAGATCCCGAGTGGCCAGCCAGTCGGTGACGCCACGGTCGACGCGTTGTTGATCGCCGACGATCGGGTGATTGCCACCGTGCCCCTGTCGGTCGACGACCCGGCCCGAGGAACCTACCGGGGCCAGACTTCGCCACTGGAAGCGGGCAGCTACAGCATCCGCATTCGAGCCAGCGGGTTCGATGCCCAGGCCTTGCAAGCGAGCACGCCGATTTGGGTGGGCACGCGTGATGCCGTCGAATTGGCCCGTGTCAGCTTGGACCAGGACGCACTGAAGCAAATGGCCAAGAAGGGGGGCGGCATCTATCTGCACGAATCGTCGTCCGATCAGATCCTTGACCGTCTTCGCCCGCTATCCAATGGCATCGGTCGTGGAGTCCGATATTCTGGTGTGGCAATCGTTCTACTGGTTTTGGGCCATCATTCTGCTGCTGGCGATCGAGTGGTGGATGCGAAAACGAGCCGGATTGGTGTAAGCTCATGTCTTCGATCAGTTCCGATCATTCCTACGGCATGCGTCTTGATCCCAAGACGGCGAAGGTGATTGGATCGCTTCGATCGTCGCCGCCGCGTGCTGCTGGCGCTTCGCGGGCATCGCGGCTGCGATTGTCTTCTTTGTCACGACCATGGGGCTGATCGCGATCTGTGATTACCTCTGGTTGCTCAGCGATCGCGCTGCGCTGGCTGTTGAGTGGCATCGGCTACGCGTTGACCGCTTGGTCATTGTGGTGGTTCGGTCTTCGCCCCATCGGCGACGGGAATGCCTCGTCAAGTCGCACGACAGATCGAATCGACCGACCCGCGATTGCGAGAAGACTTGCTGTCGGCAGTCGAATTGTCCGATCCGCAAACGGCCAATGGTTCGTCAGTTTGCGGCGTTGGCTTCAAGAGAGTGTGGCCAGTCGCGCCGCGGGAATCGAGGTCAGTCGACTTGCTGCCGATTGGACTGATCCAGCGTTGGTTGCTGGCCGGACTGATCGTCGCCTTGGTCTTCGCCGCGTTGTTGATGGTGCCGCAGATGCAGTTTGGTCGACGAATCGCCCGAGCGATGTTGCCTGGCATTCCGATTGAGCGGGCCTCCCTGACCGATATCACGATTCTCAAGCCATCGCCCCCGTCGGGTTATGTTGCCGAAGGTGACGCCGTCGCGGTGCTGGTGCAAATCGGCGGTCGCGGCGGCGGACGACGTGGTCATGCAATGGCGCAACGCCGACGGTGTCGAAGGGGAAACGATCATGACGCCCGCGTCGCGTCGCCCACAGCCGCGAACAGCGGTGGCACGCTAGCTGCACCGAGATGTTTTCGCCGCCAAACCTTTCGGTCGGCACCACGGCGGTCGAATATCGAGTCGTTGCCGGCGATGCGATCACGCTTTGGCACGAGTTGACGCCCCTGCCACGTCCTCGTGTCGAATCGTTTCGTAAGCAACTTGCAGTTTCCCAGTTATGCGAAGCTCTCCGACCGGGTCGAGGAAGCCGAGCATGGCGACTTGAAGGCGTTGGTCGGGACCAAAGCTTTGGTCACCATCCGATTTGACGAACCGGTCGACGAAGCGACCATTCGATTCGGCAACCGGGGAACCTCCATTCAACTCGATGCGGTTGAAGGATCCGAAACCGAATACGTCGCAACCATCCCGATCCGCACGCCTGGCACCTACCAAGTTGATGCGATCAGCAGACGCTCCGGCTTGAACAATCCCTTCAGTCCCCAGTACTCGATCACACCCGTGGTCGATTCGCCTCCGGTGGCCAAGTTGGTCGGAAACGACGCCAAGAATGATCATTGTTTCGCCACTGGATGTCGTTCCGCTTGCCGCCAGCGCGTTCGACGACCTGCCGATCGATCGTGTCATTCAGGAGTTCCAGATCAATGGTGAACCAGCTCTGGCTAGGAATGTTCTCACTCGGCGACTCCGATCGCGAACTGAATCTGAATTGGGACTGGGATTTACTGCGGCGCATCAAGGATGAAGAACCGTCGATCAAATTGGCCAGCGGCGACATCATTCGAACCCGTGTCGTCGCCATCGATCGCAAAAGTCAACGGGGCGAATCTCCACTGATCGAGTTCTTGATTGCCGATGAAGGATTCGATACCGAACGACATGCCCGCATGACGCAGTTGAAACAGGTCACGACCGAGGTATCCGGTTGGTCGCTGCGCATGAAGCGTTGGATGGAATCGATGCGGGAAGCCGCTGAAGCAGATCAACCCGACCGCATCGCGGAGCAGGCGGAAGAGACGGCGAGCCTGCAAGAGAATGGTGAGGCGATCTTGCAACAGATCGCGAAGGTTTGCCAGACGCCCCCAGTGTTGCGGAGGCGGGATCGCTCGAGTTGATGGGACGTGCACTCGCGGATCTCGCCCAAGAACAGACGCATTGGATCGACGGACTGCAGCAGGCAATGGATGAGCAGCACGACTCATGGCGCAAGTCACGTGAGAAAATCGTGCGAGAGCATGCCCAGCGTGCCCGAGAGCTGTCGAACGATGCGTCGCGTCTTGACCAATACGCGCAGCATCTATTTGGTGAAGAATTGACGACGGGATTGCTGAGCGACGCCATGTCCCTTCAGCAGAGCCTTCGACCGCTGTTGGACGACGATTCGAGATTGCCGCTGGAGCGTTTTCCACGCTACCTCGTCGTGACCATCGGGCGATTGCAAGAGATCGGCCAGATGATTGATGACAACGCCAATGCCATCCCCGAGTCCACACGTCGTCACTTCGAAAGCTGGCAAAAATGGTGCGATGCGTGGCAAGCCAGGCTCCAGGCGGCCGCGGAAGAACCGCCACGCGAAGATGCGTTCCGCGCCTTGGTGATGCAATTCGACAGTGAACTTCGCAACCAGATCAACCATGCAATGATCGATGGACGATTGGCGTCCACCATCAATTCCTTGCTTCGCGAGATCCGACTTCAGATCGGCCCCGGTAGCGACCTGGTTCGGCTGATGGCCAAGCATGGCGAGGAATCGGAGAAAGCAACTCGCGATCAGAAGGGGCAAGCCGACTCCGAGACCTCGGCCGCGTCAACATCGTGACGAGCAATTCGCCGCCGCGAGTTTCGCTCGTTCTCGACACCACTTGCTCACGCGTTTGGAACGGGAAGAATCGCTTCACCGCAGCCGTCCGACGGTGGACTTGCAGTTCGCCGCTGACATGAAGCTGATGCACCGAGCCATGGAGAATGTGGCCCAAGATGGTTACGCCCCCTATCGAGAAGAACCAGCCGCCTCGGTCTATCAGAATCTCGCCATGGCCTATCAGGTACTGGAGGCAAAGCATGAAGCCGATGGTTGGCTCGCAGAAATTCGTCAACTGATGCTCGCCGAGCGACGATTGGAAGAATCGGCGATTTCGAAAGTCAAACATCCGAGTTGGTTGGAACGGTTCTCCTCGGGTTTGGAATGGCCCGCTCGCACGCTACAAAACGCGGGGATCCCTTGGGACGAACTGCAAGAGATCGATCGCGCACGTTACAACGATGACTTCAACCAGGCTCGCAATCGAATCACGATGCGGCGATGGAGTGGTGATCCGATGCTCTCGGCTGAATCATCGCTCGACTCACTGCAGCAAGACCTTGCCGATGCAACTGAGCACCTTGGAACCGAGGGTGCTCGAGGCACGCGCCACGATCGCTCGATACGTGCTATCCCTTTCGGAGCAGGCACGCGAGGCCGCGGAAGAGGCACGGCAAGCCCAGAGCCGCACCGAAACACGAACCGACTCCGAAGCGTTGACTGCATCGCAACTGGCCGAGGAACAGCGGGAGGCGGAGGAAGCGACACAGCAAACGCTCGAGTCGCTTGTCGACCTGGCCAACACGGCATCGTTGACCGATCCGGAACAGCGGGAATTGGCGCGAGACGCAGACAGTTCGGCAGCTCAAATTCAGGAAGCGGCCAGCCAAGCCGAAGCCGCGATGAAGCAGGCGACACAGGCGGAAAGTGAGCAGCAACGGCGCGAAGCCCTCGATCAAACCGCGCAGGCCCTGGGCGAGTTGAGCGAAACGCTTGAACGGACCGCGGAACACTTTGAGAAAGCAGAAAACGGAGAAGACCTGACGTCGTCCCGAGAGCAGCTTCGTGAAGCGGAGGCCGCGCTCCAGGAGCAAGGCCTTTTGCAGGACCGCTACGATCGCGCCGAAGCGATGGCCGATGCGGCACAGAGCAGCCCAGAGGAAATGATGCAGCGACTGGAAAACGAGCTGCAGGAAAACGAACCGATGCAGCAGGAACTCTCGGACATCGCCCGTCGTGCCGCCGAAGCAGCACAACGATCACTCGAACAGGCTGCGCGTGACGAGCAATCACTGAGTCAATCCTTGGAACGATCCGATCCGGAATTCCAGGAACGCAAGCAGCGCGCCGCTCGCGAAATCTCCAGCCTTGCCCGACGCGCCACCGCAGTCGATCAAGCCTTGTTGCAGGCGACCGAGCGGGCGATCGGTTGGGCGAACTCACCCGAAGCCAAACCGAATCTGGACGCCACTCGCGAGACCCTGCGAGAAGCCGTCAACCGGGCCAATCAGTTTGGCGGCGAACAGGCCCTGCTGTCGGCAATGAAACAGTCGGCGGGCGAGATGGCCGGGGCGATCGACGAGGCAACCAAGACCCTCGATAAACTGACAGTTCAGTCCACGGCGGCCCAAGACCAGGACATCCACAAGGATGAATCGAGCCGAAAGCGGACCACCGATCAACTGGATCGATTCGCGCGAGATGCCAGGTCGCAGCAGCTTCGCGCCGCGAACAGCGAGAATCAACAGTGGTCTGCTGCAAAACAACAGGCGAGTCGTCGTATCCAGGACGCACAACGGCAAAAACGGGATGCCGAAAACCAGCAGCGACAACTCGAGCAGCGACTCGGACGCGAACCCAAGAATGCCGAATCTCTGCAAGCTTCGATCGACCAGGCACAGATTCGAATCGATCAGGCATCCAAAGCCGAACAGGCCGCCAAGGATTCCAAGGACTTCGCCGATCGTCAGGCTGCAGATGCCAAGGTGCGAGAAAGCGAAATCAAGAACAAGAAGATTGAACCGTTCGACAAGGCGAATCCGGCGGCACAGATGGCGGTTCGGATGAGCGAAGAAGCGCATCAAGAGCTCTCGCAGATCCGCGAGTCGCTGAATCAACTTGCTCAAGAAATGGACTTTGACGACCAACTTCGTACGCCAGCGTCGCAGTCCGAACAACTTGCTGATCAACAACAGCGAATCGAGCAAGATGTCAACGAAGCAGCCGAGCAACTCCGTCGTGCTGCCCGACACGAACAGCGACTCGGTCAACAAGAACTTTCGCAACAACTCGATGCGGCTGCTGAGGCCGTCTCAGAAAATGCAGCTGCTGCCGCACAGCGGGCGTCTGAATCATTCGACCAGGCCGCGAGCCAGGCCGAGGCCTCTCCGGAGGCCAACCAGCGAGTCGCTCAAGCAGCCGATGAGATTCAGAAGGCCGCTGACGAACTCGCCCGGATGCTCTCCTCTTCGATGGCGCAGGAAGCCGACACAGCGAATGCTCAAGCGTCATCGCAAAACGCTAGCCAACAGCGTGGCGAGCAACTCGCGCAAACTCTGGACGAACTCGATCGTCAAATCGCAAGCTCCCAGCAAGCCTCGCAGCAGGGGTCACAACAGTCATCCCAGCAAGCCTCCCAGCAAGCCTCGCAGCCGCAAGGCCAGCAGGAGGACGGCCAAACTTCGGGACAGACGCCTTCGAACCAGTCCCCCACCGCGCAAGACGCCTCACCTACATTGGCCAATGCTGTGGATGCCCAATCGCAACAGGCGGCGCGTCAGCGTCAACAGCAACTGGATCCCTCCCAGGGCCAAAGTGGCGATCAGGGCGAACCGACCGACCAATCAGCCTCCAACAGCTCCGCGACGCTGCCGGGTTCCGGAATGATGCCTGGCGACGGACAAGTCGATATCTCGGGGATCGATCGTGCAGGAAGCGACTGGGGACAACTGCGCGAGCGAAGAACGGAGGATGTCAGTGAAGGGCGAGCAGCAACGATCGCGCCGCAATATCGACGCGAAATCGAGGCCTATTTCCGCGCAATCGCCCGTCGTGCCGCCGAGAGCCAGGAGTGAGGATGATGTCGAAACAGCAGCAACCAAAGGCCAGCCCGCCAGCGTTCGCAATCGATTCGAGCCACTCCATCGATCGACGCCGCTGGATGCTGGCACTGGGCGCCGGCGCCATGAGCGTCAGCGCCGCGAGCTTCCGCTCGGCACATGCCCAGGAGAATCCGGCGTCGCTCTATCTGGCCGATGACGTCGATCGGGCGGTAAGGTCGGGGATCGATTTTCTCGTGACCGCGCAGCGTGAGGACGGCGCGATCGCCGACCGTGGACACGAGGTCGCGATGACCGCGTTGGCCATCATGGCCATGGCCTCGATCGGCATCGAGCCGATTGGCGTCTCCGACGCCGGCCGCGCGATGCAGCGGGCGAATCAACTTTGTGCTCGACCGGCGCAACCAGGACATGGAAGGGTACTTCGGCGCACGGGACGGTTCGCGAATGTATGGACACGGCATCACCACGTTGATGCTGACCGAGATCCTCGGCATGGGTGCCTCGCCCGAACAGAACGAGAAGATCCACAGCGCGCTCGGAGACGCGATCAAGTTGATCCTGGCGGCCCAGAGTGTCTCCAAGTCGGAGAAACTACAAGGCGGCTGGCGTTACACCCCAAACAGTCGCGACTCCGATTTATCTGTGAGCGTCTGGCAATTGATGGCACTTCGTTCAGCCAAGAATGACGGACTGGATGTTCCCGGCGAGGCCATCGACAAGGCGCTGCAGTACCTGCGCCATTCGTATGCATCCCCGATCGATCGCGATGGGCTGCCGCGAGACAAGATCAGCGGTTTCAGCTACACACCTGGTACCTTTCACCCGTCCTTCACGATGTCGGCTGCGGGCTTGCTGGCGATGCAGGTTTGCGGGCAATACGATTCCCCATTGGTCAAAGGGGCCTCAGAGTGGCTGCTGCAGCATCCGCCGAAACCGAACGAGCGATTCTTTTTCTATGGCGTCTATTACTACGCCCAAGGGATGCATCAAGCGGGCGGCAAGTACGCGGAACGAGCCGATAAACTCGTTCCAGAATTGCTCCTTCCGATGCAACGCACCGATGGAGCCTGGCTTGCCCGAGGTGGCGAAGAGCGGAACGTGGGTGCTGTCTATGCGACCGCACTGTCGATCTTGAGCCTGAGTGTCCGCTATCACTACCTGCCGATCTACCAGCGCTAGCCTGCTTTCCAACCGTACGATGGACTTCCAAGTCCGTCGCCTAGGGACTTCCAAGTCCGTCGCCTGGGGACTTCCAAGCCCGTCGCCTGGGGACTTCCAAGTCCGTCGCCTGGAAAGTCAGTCGCTCGATCCTCGACGGACTTGGAAGTCCATCGTACGGGGAACTGTTACTTGGCTTCGCGTGACTGCATCCAGAAGGCGTACTCTTCGATGGTGATCCGACCATCGCGATTCCCATCGGCATCGGCGGGGCTCATCAACATCTTGCTCCACTCCGAGACGGTCAGCATCGAATCCTTGTTCGCATCGTAGCGACCGACAATCTTCTGAGCGATCTTTGTGTACTTATCATCGATCGGCCCCGATGGTGTACCGATCGTGGAAGCGCCGCCCGCGCTTGACGAGGTCGAGGATGCGGACATCGAAGCCATTTGCGAGTTGCCCGGATTTTCGACTGCCCGCAACGCCTCGTCGGCCGTGATCACCCCGTCACGATTGAGATCGGAGGTGAAGAATTCGTTGACGACGTCGTCGCCCCATTCCTGGGAGAACTCTGCCATCGTGACCTGGCCATCTCCATTTGCATCTTTGTCGCTGAAGAATCCTGGCAGACCATCGGGCAGCTTTCGCGAGGCAGTGGGACGATACGATTTTCGACCGTTGAACACGTCTGGAATTTCAACGGAATCCTCCGTCGTACGTTCGCGACGTCGATCATCACGCTTGGATTCGTCTCGGCTTTCCCGCCGCCGTGCCGAGCGCACGGCCAATTCACTGGCCGTTAGCTTTCCATCTCGGTTGCGGTCGAAATCCAAAGGGTTGCCCGAGAAGCGACTGGAGATTTCGCTTCCGGAGAGAACGCCATCCCGATTGCGGTCCATCCGTTGAATCAGTTCATTGGCTTCGCGTTCATCCTCTTCGGTGACCGGCACGGACAGCATTTCGGCGGCCGCACCAAATCCCATCAGCGGTGTGGGGTCCACATCGACGCCGAAGCCGGGAACCAGCAATTCCGGCATGAGGGCATCGTCATCATCTCTCCCACCGCCACGGCCACGATCGGAATCACTTCCGCCGCCACTGTCGCGACCTTCTCGCATCGCCTGAAATCCATCGGTGATCTTCTTGAGCGGAATGGCCTGCCCCGGCTTGATGCTGGGGTCGCTCTGTTGAAGCCGCTGAATGATGAATTGGGCCGGTCCCTGTTGCTCGTCAGGGTCGATCATCCCGTTGCCGTTGGCATCGAGGCGACTGATGAAGGAGCTGGGGTCGAAGCCACCTCGGCTGCCACCAGGACCGCCGCGAATGAGAACCCGCCACCAGGAGGGCCACCACCGCCAGGAGGTCCACCACGGAAACCGCCACCGGGAGGGCCACCACCGCCGGGGAATCCACCTCCAGGAGGTCCACCGCGGAAACCGCCACGCCCAGAATCGCCACCGGGGGGGCCACCGCGACCGCCGCGGCCTCCCCCATCACCTTCGCCACGCCCCGGGGGCTGGGCCGACAGGGTCACGCAGGTGAGGAGTGCCAACGCAAAGACAGAAAGGATTCGTGTAGTGCTCATTCCAAGTAAAACCCGCCGAACATTCAAGAGTTTCGCCTCGGATCCAAGGCGCTCACTAAGAACCTATCCGAAAAGGGCTCTGACCCTTTGGAGGCGAGTCGATTTCGATGCGTATTTGTCCTCGCTGGAGAGGGTCAGAGCCCTTTTCGGATAGGTTCTCAATCTAATTGAATCGAGCAGGGAAAGGCGAGTCGCTTTGCTCTGGCCGGCAATCGCTCGAGAAAAGCTCGCGGGGCGTCTCGAACAATCCCACCAGCCACGCCACCCGTTACCGACCAAAAGTGTCCCGAGCGGTTCGAGTTCCGGCGAGACGGTGAGTCTTTCTACCGTAGGCGATTCTCTCCGAGGCTCGTAAAGAACGCAGCAAGGCTGCGAATACCCGCCTTGGAAATGCGGACCTACAGTAGGGGCACCCCCCATCAACCACGGCCTCGTAGATCGGAAAACGCTATAGTGACCCCCGCTCGATGACTCTTTCTCGGAGATACCAGTTTTGATTCTCGGCTCCCACGTTTCCGCAGCTGGCGGACTCCACAAAGCCGTCGCGCGAGCGGTCGAGGTCGGTTGTGACTGTCTCCAAATCTTCACCAAGAATAACAACCAGTGGCGTGCCAAGCCGCTGACTGACAAGGACATTTCGGCCTGGCTTGACGCACTCGGCGAATCGAAACTGACCCATCCGATTGCGCACGCCTCGTACCTGATCAATCTGGCTTCTCCCAAGGATGAACTGTTTCAAAAATCGATCGATGGACTCGTTGTGGAACTGGAGCGTGGGAATCAGCTGCAATTGGAGGGTTTGGTGGTGCACCCCGGGGCGTTCACCGAGAGCAGCGAAGAGGAGGGCCTGAACCGCATTGTTGACGCGGTATGCGAGGCACTCGGACGTGTCGAGCCGGGCACGTGCCGGTTGTTGCTGGAAAACACGGCGGGTCAGGGCTCCTGCCTTGGATACACCTTTGAGCAACTCGCACAGATGCTCGATGGAATCGATGGGGGTGACCGCGTCGGTGTTTGCTTGGATACCTGTCACGCCTTCGCTGCCGGTTACGAGATCAGCTCCAAACGTGGCTTCAAGGAGATGCGAAAGGAGATGGATGATCTGCTTCCCAAACATTCGATTCGGGCACTGCACCTGAACGACAGCAAGAAGCCGCTCGGTAGTCGTGTCGACCGACACGAACACATTGGCAGGGGTGAGATTGGGCTCGACGCCTTTCGCTATCTGCTCCATGATCCGGTCCTCGGCAAACTTCCCGGTTATCTGGAGACGGAAAAGGGGACCGACGAGGCGAGTGGTGAGGACTGGGACGTGATCAATCTGCGGACGCTGCGAGGGTTGGCAAAATGATGGTTGGCCGCGTGAGGAGGACCAGTCGCAATGCGATATCGCCATCACCGCCAACCGACCTCAAGCATCGATCATTCTGCCGTTCATCATTCTGCCAACCAACCTTCTGCTAAGTCCTGAAGCACCACGTGCACCAGACGGATCGCCTCTACGACCGCAACTTTCTGATTGCGTTTCTCAGTCAGACCTGTTTCGTGTGTGCCAACACCTTGATGGCGCATTACGCGCGTTGGATTGAGTTCCTGGGTGGCGACTTGCGTCAGGTCGGTTTGGTGATGGGTGGAAGCGCGACGCTTGGACTACTACTTCGGCCCTGGATGGCGCAGTGGATCAACCGGATGGGGGCCCGCGTCATGTGGCTGCTGGGCTACACGGTGTTTGCTGCAGCGTCGGTAGCCAACCTCTTCTTGAGCGACGTGGGAGTGATGATCTACGTGGCCCGATCGGGCCTTCTCCTCGGCGCCGCGATCGTGTTTGCCAGTGGATTGACCTATGTGTCGCAGACCTCGCCCGACCATCGGCGTACCGAAGCGATTGGTGTGTTTGGGATCGGGGGATTTTTGGGAATGCTGCTTGGCCCCTTGATGGGCGACCTGTTCCTTGCCGATCGTGAGCGGGCAAATTTCGTTGCGTTATTCCTGGTCGCGGCGGCGGCCAACGTCTTGCCAGCGATGGGAGTGTTCCTGCTCCGCGACAGCGACCGTCAAGGACGCGGATCTTCCGTCCGATTGAAGGAGTTCGTTCGCGTGGTCCGGCGGCATTGGCCCGGGTTGATTCTGTTGGTCGACTTCGCCTTTGGAGTCTGCATGACGGCTCCCTTCATTTTCGTGGCTAGTTTCATCGATCACGCGTCGCTGCATCTCAAGCACGTTTCGGTGATCGGTTTATTCTTCTTCTGCTACGCGGGCCTGGGGATCGTCGTCCGATTGTGGTCACGTCGGCTTCCCGATCGGATCGGCGCCAGGAGGGTTTTGCTGGTCGGCATGTGCTTCATGTCCTTGGGAATGCTCAGTTTCGGCTGGGTCACCGCCGACCGAGTCTGGCTGATCATGGTCCCCGCATTTCTCGCAGGGATCGGCCACAGCCTGATGTTTCATACGATGACTTCGTTGACACTCGAGAACTTCCCGAGTGAGGTTCGCGGCACCGGATCAGCTCTGGCTCTGATGATGTTGGATCTCGGCACGATCGCGGGGGCGCCGGTGCTCGGTCTGATCGGTGAGCGTTATGGCTATGCCGCTTTATTTGCCACCATCGGTTTGTTGTGTCTCAGCGTAGGGGTCGCGTATGCTGCCTCCCGGATTCGCCTCGCTGCGGCAAAGCTCGCCGCCAACGTGGAACCTGTGGACACCTGAGCTCCTGGAAGTACCGTCGCGATGACACGGGCCATTCATGAACAGTTCCATGAGATTGCGGGCGAGATCAGTCCGATGCTTCAACAGGCGATTGGTGAGGCTGGTCCCGTTCAACTCCGCCGCCGTCGTGAGTTGGACTTGCCGGTGCTCTTGTGTCGTGCGATCGCGGGCCAACAGTTGTCGGTCAAAGCTGCGCGAACGATCTGGGGACGAGTCATCGAGCGTGCGGATCAAGTCGAGCTGACTGACTTTGTGGCGGACGCTGAGGTCACCGAACTGAGGAGCTGTGGGATGTCGCAGAGCAAGGCCAAGGCGATGAAGTCCATCGTGGAAGCCCACCGCGCGGGACGTCTCGACGTGAGCGAACTCGAAGCCTTGGACCACCAAGCGAGGTCACGTCGCCTGACCGAAATCTGGGGCGTGGGGCAGTGGACCGCCGACATGATTGGCATTTCCTACTTTGCCGACCCCGACATCTGGCCGGAAACCGATGTCACGGTGTGGAAAACGCTCGAGCGACTCACCAGCCGACGCAGAAAAACCAATCGGACCGCAACTCGGTTTGCCCCCCGTCGCACCTACCTGGCGCTCTACATGTGGAAGATCGCCGATGCCAAGCCGACCAACCCTTGAGTGGGCGAGCCGGTTAAGATGAGTTCGTGCCTATCCCAAAACGCCGTGCCTGTCCCAAAACGCCCGTACCCAAAACGCGTCCTTCTCCCCCCACCGCGAGCTTGCCCGTGACGAGAATCAACCGAAGATCTTTGCTTGGTGTGGCTGCCGGTGCACTGCCAACAATCTATGGCGTGAAACATGGGATCGGCCAGTCAGTCCCTTCGCCTGTGGTGGTCGACACGCATCTCCATTGCTTCGCCGGGAATGATCCGCGTTTTCCTTATCACGCGTTGGCACCCTATCGGCCCACCGAGGAGGCATCGCCGGAGCAATTGCTCGAGTGCATGGACGGGGCCGGCGTTGACCATGCGATTGTCGTTCATCCCGAGCCCTACCAGGATGATCATCGTTACCTGGAGCATTGTCTCGATGTCGGCGATGGACGACTCAAGGGCACCTGCTTGTTCTTTGCAGATCGCCCTGGGTTTTCCGCCGGCATGCGGAGCCTGCTGAAACGGAATTCCGGACGCATCGTGGCCGCACGGGTTCATGCCTACGCACCCGATCGATTGCCACCGTTCGGAAGTGATGAGTTGCGTCAACTTTGGAAAACGGCGTCCGATCTTGGGCTCGCCATGCAGCTGCATTTCGAGCCACGCTACGCACCCGGTTTTGAACCATTGATCCGAGAGTTCGCTCGAACGACGGTGATCATTGACCATCTTGGACGGCCGATGCAAGGAACCGTTGAAGAGCACGATGTCGTGGTTGGCTGGTCTCGTTTTCCCAACACCTTGATGAAGGTCTCGGCGCTGCCCGACCAGGGCAAGTATCCTCACCGCGAAGTGGGGCCGGTGATCCGCAAATTAACCGATGCCTTCGGCGCCGACCGGATGATTTACGGAGGAGGCTTTGGGGCCGGCGCGACCGGTGAGTCCTATCGAGCCTATCGACAACAGGTGGAAGACCTCTTGGCTCATCTTTCGGAAGAAGACCGGGCAAAGATTCTCGGCAAGAATGCGGCAAAACTATTTCGGCTTGGTTGAGGCATCCGATTTTTCACCCGTACGATGGGCTTCCAAGCCCGTCGCCCATCTCTTACCCGTACGATGGGCTTCCAAGCCCGTCGCCCATCTCTTACCCGTACGATGGGCTTCCAAGCCCGTCGCCCATCTCTTACCCGTAAGATGGGCTTCCAAGCCCGTCGCCCATCTCTTACCCGTACGGTGGGCGGCCCGTCGATCGGACTGCTTCTCATCACTCGATCGGCGTGAAGCCCATCGTGCCTGGCCTATCGTTGTTCCCAAACGGGCGGCAGCCCGGCGGCCTGCTCGCCGTAGGTTTGCGAAACCACGAATCCGCTGGCCTGCGAAAAGTAAAACACCCGACCGTTGGAAACGACCGCGCCGAGACATTCGCGGGAATCGATCGCCGGTCCGGTTGAAACCAGTTCTCCATTTTGCGACAGATCGATCATGTCCATGTTGGCCCCCAGCACGAACGGCTCGGACAGTGTGAAGCGGCAGCAGGCATAGTTGTGGCCGATACTGTCGACCACCGCGCCGCTGTCACGATCAAAGACGTTTCCCTTGCCTCGAAGCGCGTTGGAGAAAACGAACTTCGGGCCAACGGTCACGACATTCAACGCTGACGTCACCGGATCGCTGCGCCACACCAAGGATCCGTCGTTCGCATCGAGGCACCAAACAAAACGATCGTCCGTGCCTTCCTGGGCGCGATTGAACCCACCGATATAGACTCGCCCGTCTCGAGCGCTCAACGTGCATTTCGACGTCACGTAGTAATTGTTCGTTTGCCAGAGTTCTTTTCCCGATTTCAGGCTGCAGACAAACTGTCATTCCATTGTTTTCCGGGGGCAATCCGCGGCGGCGGCGCGCACTTTCGGAGTAACCGAAGAACACGGAGTAATAAAGCTTGCCATCTAGAATGCAAATGCCGCAGTCATTCCCGCCGCGGCCCTGATCCGAAAAGTCCTTCTCCCAAACCAATTTGCCGGAATCGATGTCCCAGGCCCACAATCGCGGCCGGTGGTTCTTTGGGTAATAGGGATTGTCGTTGGAATAAATCCAACTCATGACCTCCTCGCCATCGCGTTCCACCGGCTCGCCACGAAACGTGAACGGCGGTTCGGATCCCTTGCGCCGCATACTCTCCCGATCCCGACGCATAGATCGCCAGATTCCCGTGGACGACTGGTGGAAACTGCCGGCTCCAACTTGGTGAACCGGTGAAAGGAGCCTCCCAGAGCAATTGACCGGTTTCGGCGTCGAGACATCTCATCACCGATCGTTTGATTCCGGCCTGAGGCACGATCAACTTGCCATCGATGTAAAGGGGTGAGGTGAACGAGAGATAGACGTCGGGCCAGTATCGCCGCCAAAGCAAGCGTCCCGTATCTTGCTCGACCGCCAGGATCTGTCCTTCCGAAGTATGGATATAGAGCCTGCCGCCGCCACAAACCGGAAGGTGCTTGACCGTGCCGTCCAAACGCTGGGCCCATCGCATCCGCAGCGGAGCGGCGAGTCCCTGGTCGTTGGCGTTGGTCCCGCTGAAGTCGCCATAGTTCGTGTACCAGTCGTACTTCGCATCGGAGAGCGGACCGGTCAGCGGGCTTCGTATCTTCCAAACTCCCAAGTCCTTGGGTTCGGCAAGTGGTTCTCTTTGCCGATCACCCAGGTCCTCGACGACGTAGAGGTAACCGTCTTCGCAAGGCACATAGATCCTTCCATCGGCAATCGCGACGGACGCGGTGATCGGCGCATCCGAAGGGGGTTGAGATCGATGAAGCTTCGCCTCCATCAAGGGGCACCACATGAAGACTCCCGTCGAGGCCACCATAGATCGCCTGACTGGTGGTCAGAACGGGCGGGCAGATCGAGGCTGCATCGCACAGCACGTCGACTTCGCCACTCTCCAAGTTGTGACGACAAAGCCCCGCTCCCTGCTCAGGCTTGACGCGATAAACGTTGGCACCACGCACGCTGACCGAGGTGAAACCGAGCAGACCAAGTTGGTCGATCGACGTTTCGGTGCCGGGAACGACGCTTGTTACGATCGATGCGGCCTCCTGCGATGAGGCAAGGCTTTCTCCGAGCCGAAAGATTTCGACTCGCCCGGCGTTGTCTCGACGATGCCACTGCACGTACACGTTGCCGATCGGCGTCCGCACTCTGCCCGAAGGTCGCGGGATACTCCGAGCCAACGTACTCAGGGATGATGCCAACTTCGCGTAGCCGTGGTGCGTCACCTGCATCATCCAGGAAGACCGTCCTTCCCCCGGCCGGCATCACCAGTGTCTTCCCGACCAGACAGATCTCTCGGGAGCAGACAAAGTGATCGCGCCAAGTCACGCGGTCACCACGAAACGCAAGCCAGTCTTCACCGCTCCAGCGGTTCCCCTCGAATCCGATCACTTCCTTGACGAAGTCCCACCTCCAGATGAGCTCACCGCGGGGTGTCACGGCGTTCACTCGGGCGCCGAGCGTAGCAAAGTACACTCGGCCATCACCCACCACCGGCGAGGCGAAAATCGGCTCGCCACAATCGATCTTGCTTACCAATTCGCCACTGGCGAGATCGATCACGTAATAGAAACCTGCCATGGTGCCGACGTGAACGAATTGGTCGATCACAGCAGGCGAGGCGACGTTGTTGCAGTTTCCGGATCCCCCTTCGGTCTCGAACTTCCAGAGGATGCGTTTTGATTGGGCATCCACGGCATGAACGACACCGGAACCATCCACCACGATAACCTTTCCCTCGCGGATAACAGGCGAGCTTCGGGCCGCGTCAGTAAGCGGAATCGCGGCGGTCAACGTGAGCGTGGCCGGCAGCGCAGTGGTCATCGGCGGCATTGCCAGATCGAAGCGAGTCACCCAACAACTGCGGCCAATCTGCTGCAGCGGTCGTCACCGCGCTACTGATGGCCAAGACAAGCGACCACAACGAGCCGCAACCAATCGAAAACCCACATCGCATCGCAGCGTCTCCCGAAACGTCGCACTCGCGGTTTACCTGCCGGTTTCCAATTGCGAGCGTCCATCCCATGGTAACAGGCAACGGGTCGGCCAGCGCCGCAGATTGTCGCTACCGGAACCTTGTCTGTCGACGACTCTCTGCAGAGACTTGCAAAAAAACGGAGCGAATCTGCTGGTGTCCCCTTGGAAATGCAGACCGAAGGTCGGACGCCCGTTTACCTTCCGTCGCCGAAAAGGCCGGGCGACGACGTATTTTAAACCTTGGCAACCTTGGCGGTCCGCAGATGCAGTTCGGCCAGCTGTTCTTTGTCGACTTGGCCCGGTGCCTCGGTCATCAAGTCGGTCGCCTTTTGCGTCTTGGGGAAAGCGATGACTTCGCGAATGTTGTCCAGGCCAGCCAGCAACATCACCCAGCGATCAATGCCGAGTGCGATTCCGCCGTGGGGCGGAGCTCCAAACTTGAGAGCGTTGAGCAGGAAGCCGAACCGATCCTCCGCCGTTTCCGCGTCAATGCCGAGCAACTCAAAGACTTGCGATTGCGACTTCGGATCGTGAATTCGGATCGTCCCGCCACCGGCCTCACTACCATTGATCACCAGGTCGTAGGCTTGGGCACGGCAATCCTGCGGGATCATCTGCGAGCAGGGGCAGATCGCTGGCCAACGGCGCGGTGAACGGATGGTGCATGGCGTTCCAGCGATTGTTCTCTTCGTCTCGCTCGAACATCGGAAACTCGGTGATCCAACTGCAATTGAGCTCATTGGGATCGATCAACTTCAACTCCGCGGCCAAGCGTCGACGCAGCCCCGACAACCCCTTGCAAGTCACCTCCCAGGAATCGGCCAGGAACATCAACAGGTCGCCCGGTTCTCCGGACATCAATTCACAAATCTCGGCAAGGTGCTCCGGCTCAAGGTTCTTGCTGATCGGGCTCCATAGGGTTCCATCATCCTCGACACGGAACCAGGCAAGCCCTTTTGCGCCGAAGTCGCTCTTGACGTATTCGGTGAGCTCGTCGATTTGTCGGCGTGAATACTTGGTAGCGGCTTGCTTGACCGGAATGCCGCGCACGAAACCGCCGGAGTCAGCGGTCCCCCGAAAGACGCGAAAGTCGGTCTTCCTGGCGACCGGCGTGATGTCAACGATCTCCATGCCGAAACGAAGATCGGGCGCATCACTTCCAAACCGTCGCACCGCTTCGCCAAAAGTCATGCGGGGAAGTGGCGTCTTGACCTCCTTGCCCATCACTTCCTTGGCGACGCGGGCCACCAGTCCATCGATCAGACTCATGATGTCGTCGGCATCGACAAACGACATCTCGAGGTCGAGCTGAGTGAATTCGGGCTGGCGATCGGCACGCAAGTCTTCGTCGCGGAAACACTTGGCGACCTGTACGTAACGGTCAAAGCCGGCAACCATCAAGATCTGCTTGTAGAGCTGAGGCGACTGAGGCAGCGCGTAAAAACTGCCGGCATGAACACGGCTGGGGACGAGGTAGTCGCGAGCACCTTCGGGAGTGCTGCGTCCTAGAATCGGCGTTTCAACATCAATGAAGGCATGCTCGTCAAAGTAATCCCGCATCACCTTGACGATCTTACTGCGAAGCACCATGGCTCGCTGCATCTCGGGGCGACGGAGGTCCAGGAAGCGATACTTGAGCCGCATTTCCTCACCGGGCAAATCGCTCTGGCTGGGAGTGAACGGCGGTGTTTGGCAAACGTTGAGAATCTGGAAGTGTTCGGTGCGAACCTCGATGGCCCCGGTCACCAGTTTGTCGTTGGTCTTGCCCTCCAGCCGATCGGCGACTTTACCGCGGACCAGAATCACGCTTTCGGCGGGAACACGTCCCGCCTCATCGATCATCTTCTCGGCTGCCTCGGGTGGGCCGATCACGACCTGAGTGAGCCCATAGCGGTCCCGCAGGTCAATGAACACGGCTCCCCCGTGATCGCGTTTGCTCTCGACCCAACCACAAAGGGTGACCTCGGTTCCAACGTCTTGCTTGCGGAGTTGTCCACAGGTGTGAGTGCGTAGCACGAATCAATCAGGGGCTAGAGAGAGAAACCGGTTCAGGAAATGGGGATTCTAGACACAAACACCCCATTTGCTGAGGGGACAGGTTGCGGATACCAGGCCGCTCGGAGACCAATTCCAACGAGACGCCGCCCGGAGCGTCAGTCGTTCCGAGCGGCATCATGGATTCCGAAGTCATTTGGTACAGGGACGGCCTGGCTACAACCCAGAGCCCGGCCCGCGTGAACCATCGGCGATTGCCTCGTCAGCCGTCACATGGTGGTCTGTGCCAGGTGGATCGCCGTGTGATGGGTGCGACGAATCCTGGTCAGCATCAAGGTGGACTGCCTTGTAACCGCCAATCGACCTGAAGTAGAGAATCAGGATCAGGTAACAGACTGCCATCGTCGCGGGAACCAGCGCCGTGTAACGAAGCGCCATCTTTCCACCGTAAAGGTCCGCGGCACCGACCACCCGTTGTGCCTCGGTCCGATCCGCATCCGGGATGTCACGAATCTCGCCGACCTTCGTGCCGTCGAGTCCCTGAATCCTTGGAAAGAGCAAGAATCCGTTTTCTGACGGCGATTTGAATTCGTCATACAGGGCGGGATCGGTCCTTCTCAGTTCGGTGGACGCAAAGTAATCCTGTTTGTAGCCGATGCCAGGCCCACCAAGCAGACCGGCCGAAAGCATACCGACACCGCCAATCGTGCCAATCGTGATGGCCCCACCCTTGGGAAATTGCTCCGAAACCACACCAAGCATCGTTGGCCACAAGTAAGTCTTGCCAAAACCATAGACAGTTGCGGCAACGACGCAGGCAATGGCTGTCGTCGCTCCACCCAGCATGTACAAACCCGTTGCCCCCATGATGGCACTAGCGAAAAGCAGTCCCAGTGGTGAGATGCGATGAACGATCGGACCAGCAAAGAATCGCAGGATGAACATCAAACCAGACGTGTAGACGAACAGCAGAAGACCCTTTTGCGGGCTCGCCATGATGTTGCCGGTAATGTTTGCGATCCATGAGTCGGTGCCCAGTTCGACGTACCCAACCATGGCATGGATGATGAGCAGAAACGCGAGGAGTATCGGGCCCAACGTCCAGTTCGTCACATAACCAAATACAAGCAGAAAGGCGACAGCCAAGACCCATCCAAACATCTGACTCAATCCCAAGTCCTGGATGAAGAAGCGACCCAGCAACAAGCAGATGATCCCAGCACCGAGCAGACCCACTTGCTTGAGCATGTCGACATAGGCGACACCGCGCTGACTCGCCTCGGACTTTGGAAAATGCTGACCGATTAGCATCAATCCATAGAGAACTGTCGGAATCAAGAACATTCCCATCTGGACTTCCCAGCGAACCTTGCCGACCAGGAAGTACGACAGCAGACCACCGACAATCAATCCAGCCGGCCATCCTGCGTGGAGGATATTCAAGAAGTGCGTCTTGTTGTTGGGAAAGAGAGTCGCCACAAGCGGGTTGACCACCGCCTCGGCGATTCCGTTTCCGATCGCGAACAGAAACATTCCCCAGAACAGGCAACTGTAGGCGGCGCCCCTTGCCGCTTCGGATTCCAATCCGCCCATCGAATTAAAGATCGGTGTCGCTGCCAAGGTGAGCACGGCCGACGACAAGTGGGCCACGAAAGCTAAACACATCAGGGTGCCATATCCCAGCTTATCGGCTAACAACGCACCAATCAGAATGATGATGCCGAAGCCGGTCAGACCACCGCCAGTGATCTTCCCCAGGTCACCCTGAGTAAAGCCGAATTGCTCACCCCAGTCGCCGAGGATGCCGCCACGAATTGAGAAGCCGACGCCGGCGGCCAGAATCGCCATGAAGCCGGCCCAAAGGAGGCGTTTTGCGTTGGGGGCTATCCCCGAATCGTCAATGCTACTCATCAGCAAGTGCCTTACAGGTAATTAAGAGGGGAAAAGGTCTGCGGAGGGGACCAAGGACTGCGGAGGGGACAGGGGCCGGAAATGCTGCCAAGAGGCGATCTTCGCGTCAAGTAAATGCGAGCAAATATCGGCAGATCAAAAACGTACTCGCCCCGACGCCCTGTTGCCACTGTTACCCCCGCTATACTTGTCGCAGAACTAAGAATTTGTCGCTTTCCAGGCGATTCACTTTCACCATCTTCCCCCCGGAGTGAGAAACATGCGTTTCGTCCTTTCCCTCTCGTTACTGCTGGGAGCTCTCTCGACCATGGCAATGGCAGACGACCATGAGTGCGCCTTGAACTTCAAGGCCAAGAACATCGACGGCGAGACTGTCGACCTGGAGGATTACGAAGGCAACGTGGTCCTGGTGGTCAACACAGCCAGCCAATGCGGACTGACCCCTCAGTACGCCGGGCTTCAGGAGATGTACGAGAAGTACAAGGATCAGGGTTTCGTGGTCCTCGGATTCCCCTGCAACCAGTTCGGCAGCCAGGAACCTGGAAGCGAGGCAGAGATCAAGCAGTTTTGCAGCACGAAATTCAACGTCTCCTTCCCGATGTTCAGCAAGATCGAGGTCAACGGTGATGACGCCGATCCCCTCTACAAGTACTTGACGGCCAAGGACGCCAAGCCCGCCGGCGCAGGGCGAAATCAGCTGGAATTTCGAAAAGTTTTTGATCGACCGTGAGGGCAACTTGATCGGCCGTTTTGCTCCCCGCACCAAGCCATCCGATCCCGAGTTGGTCAAGTCCGTCGAAAGCCAACTAGCCGAGAAGTAGAGCTGGGCCGCAGATCAGCGAGGAGGCGGTCGCATCGCTGAGGCAATCTGAAGAAGTCCGGATTTCGCCTTCACCCTCCCACTTGCGGGAGGGCCGGCCGCGGTAGCGGCCGGGGAGGGCAATGAAATTCGTGTTCAAACAGCGTCTGAGTTACTCTCCCTCGGGGAGAGTCGAGCCGAAGCGAGGAGAGGGGCAATTCGGTTCGAACTAGATGACCGTGCCTCCAGCGGGCTTGAGTGACTCGAATGCATTTCGCGCTGCCAGCTCGCTACTTCAATGGGCAAACGCAAGCTGGGATCTGTGGTTAAACTGATAGGTCCAGCAACGGCTCGATCCCGTCGCTGTCCGCCCATCTCCCTCCTTGCTGAGCCGACATGCAATCCCGCCCCTTTCGGATCCTGCTGCTGATCATCGTTGTTTGGTGTTGCCCTCTCGGGGCGACCGCCGAGGCCCAGTCACCGTTGCTGCAACCCAATGACCGGGTCGCGATTCTTGGTGGCACGTTCGTCGAACGTCTGCAATCGTCGGGGGCTCTCGAGGCCGAGCTGCAAACACGGCGACCCGATTGGAAGTTGCGGATTCGAAATCTCGGCTGGTCCGGCGACGACATGCATGGCATCGCCCGCAAGGTGTTTCGATCAACCGGAAGATGGATTCCAACGTCTGCTCCGCGATGTCGACACCGCCGACCCGACCGTTGTCCTGGTTGCCTATGGGTTCGCCGAAGCCAGTGATGGCGAGGAAAGCGGTCGAGCGATTTGAGCCAGGCCTGCGGCGGCTGGTGGGCGAACTGATCAAGAGCAATCGTCGCGTGATCCTGTTGGCTCCGATGGCGATGCCCGGATTCCGCGTGGAAGGTTACGACCAATGGATCAGCCAGTGCCGCCAGATCGTTGCGCCGGGTCGCTCAGGACACCGGCGCAGATCTTGGCCTATGACTGGGTCCCGCAAGACGACGAACTGACCGAGGATCGAGCTCCATCCCAGCGGTCAGGGGCTACGAAAGCTCTGGCATCGATGATGGCCGACTCCTTGGTCGGAGGCACCCGTCAGGCATCGGGGCGAAGCGTCAGGCAATCGGGCGAAGCGTCGGCAATCGGGGCGAGGCGTCGGGCAAACGGGACGAGGCGTTGCGAAAGCGGATCGTCGACAAGAACCAACTCTTTTTCATCGTTACCGGCCTCAAAACGAAACCTACCTGTTCCTGTTTCGCAAACACGAACAGGGCAACAACGCGGTGGAAATCGGGCAGTTTGATCCACTGATTGACGCCGCCGACCGAGCGATTTGGGAGGCGGCAAGGTAGCAGGGCTTCTGCGAGACGGTGGATCTGTCGAAGTGCCGTTGCCTAGCGTAGGCGAGTCTCTCCGAGACTCGCAAAAAACCCAGCAGAGCTGCGAAT
The DNA here is from genome assembly GCA_963767665.1 of Pirellulaceae bacterium. Taxonomy (GTDB): domain Bacteria; phylum Planctomycetota; class Planctomycetia; order Pirellulales; family Pirellulaceae; genus Rubripirellula. The sequence continues at coordinate 377,916 of CAVYFC010000004.1, read as the reverse complement.
GTCTGCCTTGGAAATGCGGGCCTCCATTTTTTCCCCGTCTCTGCGAGCCCCCGAAAGGTCATCCTCGGGGAGGCCGAAGCAGACTGAATCGGCAAGGCTGACCTGCATAAATTCGGTCGCGGCAATTGTGGCTTGTCAGTTCAATCGGCTCGGCTTACGCTTTTCCGTTTGCGCTGCGAGCGGTCTCGACGGCAACCTGTTCGGAATTTCTGGAGTTTGTGGTGGCTGGAACCTGTGTGATCGGTCTGCAGTGGGGCGATGAGGCCAAAGGGAAACTCGTCGACTTGCTGGCACCACAATTTGACCTCGTCGTCCGCTATCAGGGCGGCGCCAATGCGGGGCATACCGTGGTCGCCGGCGACGAGACCTACAAGCTGCACCACATCCCCAGCGGCATTCTGCATCCGCAAGTGCAGAACCTGATCACGCCGGGCGTCGTCATCAACCCGTCGACGATGCTCGACGAGATCGACGCGCTGGCCAAGCGGGGCATTCGCTGCCAGGACAATTTGCGGATCAGCGAGCGGGCCCACCTGGTGATGCCCTGGCACATGGCCGAGGACAAGATCATCAATGCGACGGTCGCTCGAGGGCGAGTCGATCGGCACCACCAACCGCGGCATTGGACCCTGCTACCGTGACAAGGTTGGACGCACCCACGCGATTCGCATGGCCGATCTGATTCAGTCCACGCGTGATGAGCGGATCGCCACGGTCGCGGAGCAGAAGATCGAACTGCTGCGCAACATGGGTGCGTCCCAACGAAGACCTGGAAGCGATCGCGCCCGAGCGGGTCGTCGCCATGGCGACCTACTGGGCCGAGCGTCTTGATGGGATGATCGGCGACACGACGGAATTGTCTGCTCGACGCCTGTGAAGCCGACAAGCAGGATTCTCTTCGAAGGGGCGCAAGGCGCTCTGCTCGATATTGATCATGGCACGTTTCCCTTCGTCACCAGCAGCAACAGCAGTGGCGTTGGGGTCTGCGCCGGCGCGGGCGTTCCTCCGCGATGGATCCACCAGGTGCTCGGCGTCTGCAAGGCGTACAGCACGCGAGTCGGCGGCGGACCGTTCCCGACGGAACTGCGAGGATGCAACCGGTGATCGGATCCGCAAACTGGGAAATGAGTTCGGCACCACCACCGGACGACCTCGCCGTTGCGGTTGGTTTGATGCGGTCGCCGTTGCGTTACACCGCCCGGCTCAGCGGCGTGACTCGCTTGGCGTTGATGATGATGGACGTGCTGAGTCACTTTGACGAGCTCAAGGTTTGCGTGGCCTATGAACTGGATGGCCAACGGCTGGAGCGCTTTCCCTGCCACGCGGAAGAGCTGCGGCGATGCAAACCGATTTACGAAACGATCGCAGGCTGGAACGAGCCGGTGGATGATGTGCGCACCGCCGAGCAATTCCCCGCCGGCGCCCTCGCCTACGTGCGTCGAATCGAGGAGTTGGTCGGGATTCCCGTTGGCGTTCTCTCGGTCGGCCCCGATCGTGCGCAAACGATTTTCACCGACGCTGCCGCCGAACTCGCTCTCCAGCCGCTCGCTTGACGATGACCGATCCGGGCCAGAACGCTGTCAAAGCCAGGATACCGCTGCCCGATGTCCCGGCAGCCGATCGTCCTCGCCACATCGCCATCATCATGGATGGCAACGGACGCTGGGCTCAGACGCCGTGGACTGCCGCGCATCGAGGGGCATCGGCAGCGGCGTCAACACCGTTCGCATGATCAGCGAAACGGCGACCGAAATCGGAATCGATACGGTCACGCTCTACTGCCTTTCCAGCGAGAATTGGAAGCGTCCCCAGCAGGAACTCGATTTCCTGATGCACCTGCTCGAGCAATACCTGATCGAAGAACGCCGCATGATCATGGAGCAGGGACTTCGCCTGCAGGTCATCGGGCGACGCGATCGCTTGCCAGAGAGTGTCCTCGCGGAAATGGAACGGACGATCGAGATGTCCGCCGACAATCAGGGCACGCGCCTGGTGCTTGGCGATCGACTATGGCGGTCGCGACGAGATCACCAAGGTGGTGCGCGAAGTGGCGAGCCGAGGTTCGCGACGGAACCCTGGCGACTCGACGACATCAACGAACAGACGGTCAACGAGCGACTGTATACGGCTGGACTGCCCGAAGTCGACCTGATGATTCGGACCGGCGGTGACATGCGGGTGAGCAACTTTCTTGCTCTGGCAACTGAGCTACGCAGAGTTATGGATCACCGAGAAGTGTTGGCCAGAATTCACGCAGCGATGACTTCCTCGGAGCGATTCGTCGATTCAGTTCTCGGCAGCGAAGATTTGGTGGATTGAATGTCAATGAATGAGCGGAGACATAGCGATTATCAATCTCGTTCAAACCAAGAGCCTGAATCACTCTCACTTGAAAGAGTCGAGCCTCCTGGAGGAGCAGGGAGGTACGGTTTGCGGGAGGCATTCCGTTTGAGCGTGGCGAGCAGACACTCCCCGGTCGCCGCGACGTCCAACCCTCGAGCAGGTCGAGGATGTGGCGGCGAGCCGCTAACAACTCGGTCGAAGGCGGCGCGACGTCCAAGTCCAAGGCTTTGATGACCATTTTCATTCCTTCCATTCGTTCCATTCCTGAGCAAGGCGTTGCCGCGTGTTGAAAGACCGACTCCGTACTTCGGCGATCCTGATCATGGTCATCGCGGGGCTGCTCTATTTGGATGGAAATCATTCGAAGATCGGCTCCGAGGGATTGTGGCTGCTACCCATGCTGATGTTCTTTGCGATGGGAACGGCTCTGACATGGCAACATTGCTGCTGGGAAGCAATCGTTTGATTTCACACCAGGCGGCCTTGCTCGCGACCGCCATCGTGACCCTGTCGGCGTGCGTACCGTTGTCATGGCCATGGTTTCGGCACGGTCTATCCGCCCAACTGTCCCGTTGGACGACTGGGCTGGATCGCCGTTGGCAGTATTCACGGGGATCTTCCTGATCCTGGGGACAGAAATGTGTCAGTACGGCAAGGGCCCCGAGGGGGCAGTGGAACGGACCTGCAACGGAGTTTTCGTCGCACTCTACGTCGGTTTGCCGATGGCTTTGCTGGTCGCCCTTCGAGATTTGGGCAGCGGGAACTGGGGCCTGGCCGCCCTTTTGACCACGATTGCGGTCACCAAGTCGACCGACGCGGGAGCCTATTTCACGGGAAAAACAATCGGGAGGCACAAGCTGATTCCCCGCCTCAGCCCGGGCAAGACCTGGGAGGGGGCCGTGGGAGGAATCGTAACCGCGACGATCGTTGCATTCGTCTGCCTTCGCTGGCTTTTTCCTGCGATCAGCGGCGGGGCGAGCCCACCGATGTCCCCACCAAGCATCCAGGCTCTCAGCCAACCTTTTTGGGGGGCGGCTGTTCTCGGTCCGCTGCTGGCGCTGAGCGGAATGGTCGGCGATCTGGCGGAATCTCTCGTCAAACGGGACTGTCATGCCAAAGATAGCGGCAGCCTGCTGCCCGGACTGGGAGGCGTTTGGGACGTCACAGATTCACTCATTGCAGCAGTTTTACCAGCTTTCCTCTGCTTCGCAGCCGGTGTGGCCGGATGAGTCGATCGAATGGGAATCCTAGATCGCTTTCTCAGCCCCGAGAGGTATGATGCGGATGGACTGTATAGAATACCGCCTTCTCACCGAGTGACCCTGACAAGGAACTGAATGACCGAGGCAACGCTATCGATCACCAATCCGGATGAAATCCTGGCTCTCTTTGGGCCTCGTGATCAACACCTCCGGAAAGCTGCGACGATTGTTTGATGTGAGCATCACCCAGCGTGATGGGCGAATTCGAATCTCAGGGGAGGGAGACGGACGTCCAGACGGGCGACCCGAACGCTTGAGAAGCTTCGCCAACTGTCTAGAAAGAAGGGCGAATTGAGCGCCGGGGACGTCGATCTGGCGGCTTCCGAGGAAGGTGTTGTCGTAGCCGGCGCGGGTCCCAATCCCTGGTTCGCGGCGGGGAAGACATCGACATTCAGCATGCCGGGCGACGAATCAAGCCCCGGACGCCAGGGCAAGCGCATCTACGTCCAAGCCATTCGGGCTCACGATTTGACGTTCGCGACCGGTCCGGCCGGCTGCGGCAAGACCTATTTGGCGGTCGCCACGGCGGTCGAGGCGCTCAGGGCTGGACAGGTGCGGAAAATCGTCCTGGTCCGACCGGCGGTCGAGGCGGGCGAAAGTTTGGGCTTCCTGCCGGGCGACTTGCGGGCCAAACTAAATCCCTACTTGCGGCCACTGATGGACGCCCTTGGCGAGATGATCGATTACGATCAGGCTCGCAACCTGATGGAGCAAGACGCGATCGAAGTCATTCCGCTGGCCTACATGCGGGGGCGAACGTTGAATGACGCATTCATCATTCTGGATGAAGCCCAGAACACAACCATCGCTCAAATGAAGATGTTCCTGACTCGCATGGGCGAACGCAGCAAGATGGTGGTCAGCGGCGACGAAACGCAACAGGACTTGCCGCGTGGCGTCACGAGCGGCTTGCGTGACGCGCTGCGTCGGTTGGGAAAGATAGAGGGCATTGGAATCGTGCGACTCCAGGCTTCCGACATTGTCCGACACCGGCTGGTGCAGCGGATTGTCGAAGCGTATGAAGATGACAACGACCATCGAAGACCACCACGCACATTCACGGGGACCACAAGGATCGGCACTAACGGCAGTTCGCTTCCCTTGGCGTGACCTCACGCCAAGGCGATCGGGTGTTCGACACAACTCGATCGCTGGCAACTGAACCACGGTACCATCCGTTGCGATGAGCGGTGCAAGCAAACAAAGGACCCGGCAAGAGCGGATTGACTCGCTGGGGATCCAAAAGCCACGTCTGATTCAGTGGTGGCAGGACAGTGACAAAGCGGACTTCGCCATCCGGATTTCGATGGCGGTGGTGGCGGCCATCGCCCTGCTGATCCTGTGCCGCACCTGGCGTCCCCCCTTCGCCTATCGCAAGGACCAGATTCCCGACGTACGACCTGGTCACGCGGGTGACGTTCGAAGTCGAGAACGATTCGCAAACCAAGACTCTTGCGGGACCGCAAGCGACGCGAGGAACTGGCGTTCTACAGCAATCGTAAGAAGCCGCTGCTTGAACTTGCAGGCGGCACTTCGCGACCAGTTGTTCTTGGTGCTTGGCGCCCCCGCCTTCGATCAAATGAAGCCGGAAGAACAGAACGCGTTCAACCAATTCTTTCAGGGCGATGAGACCACGCCGGAGGACACGGCAGCCAAGCGGTTCGCAATGCTCAAGGCCGTATTTGCGGACGACGCCAAGTTGGAAACGCTCAAGATCGCCATGGACATCGCCTTCCAGGAGAACTACCGGTACGGGTTGATCCAAGGCTTGGAACATTCGCCCGAAGTTGGCGCGCCGGTGATGATCAAGGTCTACCAGGACGGCACGCCCGACGACATCGATTTCGTGGAAATGAAGAATGCCCGGATCGCCGAGGCTGCGCCCGGGATCGAGAAACGTTTGAAGGAAGAGTTCCGCACCAAGTTCCCGGCCGACGACAGCCAGCAAGCCGCCAAGATGATCAGTGATTGGCTGATCCAACGCTTGCCTGAGTACCAAACGCTCTCCTACGATGAGAATCGAAGCGAAGAGGCTCGCATCAAGGCTGCTGAAGGTGTCGAGCCGGTGATGACCGCCTACCGAACCGGCATCGACAAGTTGGCCGAAGGCGGGCGAGCCGCTCGGTGACGAGCAACTGACCTTGCTGAAGCGAGAGTGGTCCACCCTCGTTGATCGAATGCGATGGACCGACAAACTTGCCAGAGTCCTCGCCTACGCGGGCATGATCTGCGCCCTGTATCTGTTGTGTGGCTCCTACATCTTTTTTGTCGACGACCGGCGATTGCTACAGGATCGCATGGAAGCTCGCCAAATTGTTGGTGATCATGGTGACCACCGTTGTGCTGGGCTACTACGCTTCGGCCGACCAGTGGCGCGGCGAGCTGGTTCCGCTGGTACTGGCGTCGATCTTGACGGCGGTTGTTTACGGACGAGAGCTGGCGCTGTTGTTGATGGCCGCGGCGAGCCTGAGCCTGACGCTGTTTCTCGGTGCCGGGCTTGCCTGAGCTGGTGATGATGGCGGCGGCGTTCACCAGTTGCACGCTGCTGCTGGGACGAATTCGCACCCGGACTCACTTGCTTTATGTCGGCGGCCATTTCCGCTGTGATCACGATCATGACCGTGGTGGGAGTCGGGATTGTCACCAGCTGACACCTCTCCGGTGACGAGGCGGTTGAAGCAGTGCCTCGCAGTATCAAGGGCCCACGATTCGACTACCGTTGTGATTTGGGCTGTTCAAGGATGCATTCTGGGCAGGCTTCTGCATTTTGGTTTCGGCCACGGCGATGACCGGCATGTTGCCGCTGGTCGAAAAGGCCTTTGGGGTACAAACCGACTTGAGCCTGCTGGAATTGGGCGACGCCAGCCACCCGCTGCTTCGGCGGCTCGCCCAACGAGCCCCCGGGACCTACAACCATTCGATCAATGTCGCCTCCATCGCCGAGGCAGCTGCCGATGAAATCGGCGCCAATGGCTTGCTCGTTCGTGTCGGCGCCTATTTCCATGACATTGGCAAAATGTTCAAGCCCGAATATTTCATCGAGAATCAAAGCGCGGGAATCAATCAACACGATTCCCTGCAGCCGGCGATGAGTACGCTTGTCATCATCGCCCACGTGAAAGATGGGGCCGACTTGGCTCGCAGCCACCACCTGCCCGAACCAATCATCGATTTCATCCTGCAACATCACGGCACCACCTTGGTGGAGTACTTCTATCGCGAAGCGGCACGACGAAGCGAGGAGAATCCCAACGCGGAAACGGTCAGCGACAAGGACTTTCGCTACCCGGGGCCCAAGCCGCAGACCTTGGAGGCGGCTGTGATGATGCTGGCTGACGCTGTCGAAAGCGCCAGCCGCACGTCTGGTCGATCCGACGCCTTCGCGAATTCAAGGTCTGGTGACGTCGATCGCGCAGAAGAAAATGAGTGATGGGCAATTCGATGAATGCGGACTGACCTTTCGACAGTTGGATCGTATTCGACGAAGCCTTGTGAAATCCCTTACGGCGATTTACCACGCGCGTGTGAAGTATCCCGGACAACAGTCAGCCTGACAGGAGCAACCGTCGATCGCGATGGAATCTGACATCCGTGTCGAAATCGTGACGGACCCTCACGTCGTCCCTCCCCTTCGTTCCCATCTCGTTCGCGCGGCGGTGGTAGCCGCGGCCCACGACCAGGGCTTCTGCCGTGGGACGATCGGCGTGCGAATCACCGATGATGCCACGATCCATCAAATCAACCTCGATCATCTTGGGCATGATTACCCGACCGACGTGATCAGCTTTGATTATGGCAGTGCCGAGGAAACGATCGAAGGTGAAATGGTGGTCAGCGTCGAGACCGCAGTCGCTCGCGCGGCCGATTTTGACTGGCCCGCCAGTGAGGAACTGGCCCTCTACATCGTGCATGGGACACTCCACATCGCCGGGCTCGATGACCTCAGTGAGGCGGAGCAGAAACTCATGCGGGCGGCCGAGACGCGAGTGATGCTGGCTCTCGGATTCGACGCAATCACACGCTGTGGTCCCTCAACGATCGTTGAGCGGGAACCGAAACCGCTGTCCAGGCTTCATCAGCAGGAGGAACAGGCGTGAACGATTCGCTTGGATGGTGGACGCTCTCACTGGTCGGCTTCGCGTTGAGCAGTATCGGTGGGCTCGGCGGCGAACTACTGGATCGATTTGCGGGCCGTCCCTTCGAAGCCTATTGCCGAATGAAGCGAAATCGAGAGCGATTCGGCGCCGTACTCGATCATCAGGACGCAGCGATTCGCGGTAGCGAGTACCTCCGCATGATCGGCACCGTCCTCTTCTTGGTCTCGGGAACCGCCGCTCTTTTTGAGCGTGACGGGCAGCTGATTCCGTTGCGTCTGGCGACTTGGGGACTTTGTGCAGGCGGCCTGATGATGATGATTCACGTGTGGCTGCCAGCAGCTGTGACTCGCTTCGCCTCCAAACGTGTCCTTTATCACACCTGGCCGTTTTGGCACACGCTTTCCATCTTCATGAGCCCGCTCGCCGCACCGGGCGTGTTCGTCGAGCTGATCACGCGACGATTGACCGGAACCAAAGAACACGAAGACGAGGAGGAAGAACAACTGGAAGATGAAATTCGCACGATCGTGACCGCAGGAACGCGCGAGGGTTACTTCGGGCCAGGTGTCCGTGAAATGATCCAAGGCGTGATGACTCTCCACGAAGACACCGTGGGCCACATCATGACGCCGCGAAGTGATGTCGATGCGATTGATGTCGCCTGGGACTGGGATCGCATTCTGCACACCATTGCGGACGCCGGACGCACCCGTTTTCCCGTCTACGAAGGAACGCTCGATCACGTCGTGGGAATCCTGTACGTCAAGGACTTGATGCCCTATCTCTCAAGTACCAAAGTTCCCGAAGAGCCCCTCACCGAAATCATCCGGAACACATGGACCGTTCCCGTCGACCGCAGCGTCGAAGTCATCCTGCGAGAATTCCTACACAACCGCAGCCACATGGCCATTGTGCTCGATGAGTTTCAGCAGACCGCCGGTGTGGTGACGATCGAGGATGCGCTGGAGGAGATCGTCGGCGAAATTGTGGATGAATCGGACGAGGACGAAGAGTTCGGTATTGAAATCCTGGACGAGTCGACCGTTCGTGTCGACGGCCGCGTGATGATGGACGATCTGAACGAGTCGACCGGCTGGAATCTGCCTGAGCGTGACGATTACGAAACCGTGGCCGGTTACGTCCTTTATCACACCGGCGCGATACCGGAGTCTGGTCAACGCTTGACAATCGGTGACAGTGAAATAGAGATCTTGCAGGCGACGAATCGAAAAATTGAATCGATGAAAATTCACCAAACTCAGCTGCAAGATCAAAAAGCAGGCTGACAGTTTGTCACGCCACCGAGATCGTCCGAACTTGCACCACTAGGGCCCTCCAAAGGCGCCGCTTGATGCGGTGACAGCGAAAGCGATCTCCGTGGTCGGATTCCCCGACAAGAAGGTTGGCCGAGACGGCTGATTGTCCCGTGCATAGCACGCCGCTAAACTGCGGGAGTCATCGAGAACAGAGGAGAGGCATCCATCGCGCCGCGTCTTTGAGTCGCAACACCGTGAAGTTTCCTGCGGCGATTGCCATCTGCCCCTTTTTTCCGAGACAACCGCTCCGTTTGGACCTGTTCCCCTCCGACCTGCATCCTGATAACGACTCGCCAAAGAGCCCACGCATCCGTTTTTGGAATCGCCGATGACCAATCAATCGAGCTTGGAAGTGCAACAAACTGAAACCGCAAAACTGATCTATGGGGATCAGGAAATTCTTCTTCCGGTGGTTGAGGGAACCGAAGGAGAACGTGCGATTGACATCAGCCGTCTGCGATCTTCAACCGGACTGATCACGCTCGATGAAGGCTTCGTGAACACGGGTAGCACACGCAGTGCGATCACGTACCTCGATGGCGAAGAGGGAATCCTTCGCTACCGCGGCTATCCGATTGAACAGCTCGCGGCCCAATCCGATTTCATCGAGACTGCCTACCTGCTGATCTACGGCGAACTGCCCAACGCGAAGACAGCAGAGGAATTCCGTTGCGGGAATTCGCGAGCACACCATGATCCACGAGGACATGAGGATCTTCTATCAACGGTTTTCCTCGAGATGCCCATCCGATGGCGATCCTCAGCAGCGTCGTCGGTGCGCTCTCGACCTTCTATCAAGACTCGATGGATCTGAATGATCAGCGACAAGTCGAGATCTCGATTGATCGACTGCTCGCCAAACTGCCCACGATCGCGGCTTACAGTTACAAGAAGTCGATGGGCCAACCGTTCATCTATCCCAACAACGAACTGAGTTATTGCGAGAACTTCTTGCACATGATGTTCGCGACCCCGGCACACGACTACCTGGTCGATCCCGATTTTGCCGAGGCGCTCAACTTGCTGCTGATTGTCCACGCCGACCACGAGCAGAACTGCAGTACTTCGACGGTGCGCATGGTCGGCAGTAGCAACGCCAACCTTGTTCGCGTCGATCTCCGCCGGCATCGGCGCACTCTGGGGCCCGCTGCACGGCGGAGCGAATGAGGCCTGCGTCAACATGCTCGAAACGATTGCCGCCGATGGCGGTAACGTCAAGAAGTACGTCGACATGGCCAAGGACAAGGACAACAACTTCCGCTTGATGGGATTCGGTCACCGCGTCTACAAGAATCGTGACCCTCGGGCGACCATCATTCGATCAAGTTGTGACAAGCTGCTGGCCAAGCTCGATCTGGATGATCCCGTTGTTTGACGTCGCTCAGAAAGCTGGAAGAAGTCGCCCTCAAGGACGAGTACTTCATCGAGCGCAAACTCTATCCGAATGTCGACTTCTATTCGGGAGTGATCTACCGGGCTCTGGGAATTCCCGTGCAGATGTTCACGGTGCTGTTTGCGATCGGCAGCTTCCCGGCTGGATCGCCCATTGGCGTGAAATGCATGCCAATCCGGCCACCCGAATCAACCGTCCTCGACAGGTCTACACAGGCTTCAACGAACGAGACTTCGTCCCGATCGAAAAGCGACCTTAGAGTGTCAGGGCCGGAGTGAAACCTCGGGACATTGCATCTGAGTTGGTCGTCGTCAAGGACTTGTCCTGGCAAACCCCACTTGGTACGAGTTGCCAGGACAGGTCCTGGGCCTACATCTTTTCCCAAAACGCTCTAGCCTTGCTGGGGCGTGTCGAAGATCCGATCGCCCGCGTCTCCCAGACCCGGCACGATAAACGAGTCATCATTCAGAATCGGATCGATTGCCGCGACAAAGATGCGAACGTCTGGAAAGTCATGTTGGACGCGATCAATTCCCTCGCGCGAGGCGATGATGCTGAGCACTCGAATCTCGTCGACGCCCCAACGGATCAACCGGCGAATGACCAGCTCCACCGAGCCACCAGTGGCCAACATCGGATCGAGCACGAGCGCCACGTTCGGCGCCCCCGCCTTGGGAAGCTTGTCGTAATACCCGATCGGTTCGGCAGTTTCCTCATTGCGATACAAACCGAGGTGCCAAACGGAGGCATCCGGCAGCAAGTCCTGCAACGGATCGACCATTCCTAACCCAGCACGGAGAATGGGGACCAGGGCGATGGGCACGGAAAGTTCGTGGCAATCCGCAATGGCGAGTGGTGTTTGAACCTTGACCGGCTGAATCGGTAAGTCCTTGGTGGCATAGACGCCGATCAGTACACTCAACCGCTGCACAGCATCTCGAAACTCACACGAACGGGTCGACTCAGCTCTCACTCGACAGAGATGATGTTCCACTAAAGGATGTTCGATCTTGGTGATCTGGCTCACGCATTCTTGCCTTCGATTAGCCTGATAAAACGCCCTGCCTGAAATCTCACAACCAGGCCTCGTTGCGTTGAAGTTGGATGGCGAATCATTATCGGACCTCAACCTGGGCCTGTCCATCATGCGGCAGTTGACTCGCCTTGTTCGATGCGGAATTCACTTTCCTAATCAGTTTTTCGCTGTTCCATGCAACGGGCGAGGGTGGGAACGACACTACCATTGCGAACCGAGATCAAATCACGCCAACGTTTCGGCGAGCACCGTCACAGGGTTGTCCGTCACGCGGGTTTGCGACGGCGTCGTCAAATCAGCTCGCATTGACGCGGCGCAGACGTCCTCAGCTGAGAGCAGAGCGATCGAGAAGGACGTTGCGCAGTGTTAGAGAGTCGCCGAGACTGTGATTTCACCTGAGTCGTCTCTCGCTCCGTGGTCTACCGTAGGCGAGTCTCTCCGCAGACTCGCACGAAACGCAGCAAAGCTGCGGGTGTCCGCCTCGGAGAAGCGGACCTACAGCAAACCGGTCGATGCTTTCCCAGCCTCTCCGGCTCAGCGTGACCGTTCCCTCTTTCTTTCACCCGACGAGAAACCTCGGCTGTTGGCCCTCAGGATCTTTCGCGTGCCAGGTACCGTGCGAGCTCGTCCTGGTTGATGGCCCCATCGCCGTTGCGATCGATTTGCGGCATCTCCTCGCGTCCTAAGTATCCGCCACCACCGGTTTCCTTGAGCTCCTCCTTCCGCAACAGTCGGTCGCGATTCTCATCGTGACGCATGATCAGGCGATTCGCCTCAGCCGCGTCTCGATCCGTGTAGCCGAGTTCATCACGTCGCTCGCTCAGCTCCTTTTCGATTTCCATCAGCGTGACATTGCCATCCTTATCTTTGTCGAGTTCCATGAGCTGAGCGATGGCATCGGCTAGGAGTTCTTCGTATGGCTTTCGTTCCGCCTCGGATACGATGCCATCGAAGTTGCCATCAAATCGTGCGATCATCGCTCGCGCGGCGAGTTGGTCCTTGGCGGTGAGTCCAAGTTTCTGACGGTGCTTTGCCAACATCGTTGCAATTTCCATCAATGACAATCGCTTGTCATCATCCTCATCAAAGTCTTCGGGCTTGCCCGGCATGGGCGTACCCTCCCACTCGTCTGGATTCAATCCGCCGTCTTGGTCACGGTCAAAACGGTTGCGGATCTTAATGGCCCAACCCTGATCCACGCCGATGATACCGATCTCGCCACGAACGACGCGGCGAAATGCAAACGCCTGGGTCAACTCCGAAAGGGTAAGGACGCCATCAGCATTGACGTCGATCTCCTCGGGCTCTTCAGGCCATGCAGGGGTAATTTCGTCACGATCGATCTGTCCATTCCCGTTGGTATCATGCTTTCGCATCGCCTTGGTCGCGACGGTTCGGTCGATCTGTTCCACATCGTATTCATCCCGCTCCGAAGCGAAATGAAGCGAGATCTCCAAATGCGTCAGCTTTCCATCACGGTTAAGATCGACTTTGCTCGATGTCTTCGCCCACTTCAAACCTTCCTGTTCTTTGGCATCAAGCAAACCATCATCATTCAGATCGCGCATGGCCAGGGTCTTCTGAGCATCTTCGAGATCAGACGGTATCAAGACCAGCGAAGACAAGTCTTCCGACGTCGCCAACTGCCCCCGAGCAGGTGTGAACCAATCGGCCAGTAGAAAAGTAAGGACGAATCCAGAGAGGATGTGGTGTCGCTTTTTGATCATCGACTCATCTCCATTGCGTTCTGTTTCTGGATAAGGACGGCCATCCGACTCATGAACGCAACGAAGAGAAGCGAACACGACGAGGCAAAGAGGGGATTCTCCGACGCCAACCCGGCTCAGCCTGCCGACGCACCATCATACCGCCGCTGCGCGAACATGGTTACCAAGAGGTGCCGGAGGTATTCTCTGGTGGTTGAGACAGAATGGCTGCCTCAATGGGACCAACATTGAACTGGAGTGAACGATGGACCAAAGGACCGTCCGCAAACTTGAGCGGGAACTTGAAGAGGCAGTCGTGGAGGCCATGCGTCAAATGGGGCCGAGAGACTTACCGTGGCTTCCCTCGCAGCAGACCATGCACCTGATGGCCAAAGCGGCGGTGACCGTCTATGAGGCAGCGGTGGAGAACCATCGAAGCGACGAGGAGTGACGCCAGTGAAAGCGAGCCGTGGCAAAGATTGCCTCAGCAGCCGCTCCAAGCGGATGGGGTGGGATTCGAACCCACGGTACGCGCAAACGTACGCCAGTTTTCAAGACTGGTGCCTTCGTCCACTCGGCCACCCATCCGTTGAATTTGGTTGGCTGCGAAACGGTTCAAGTGTTGATGATCCCTCGCAGTCTTCTTGCAGAGGAATCTACCAAAGCTCGGCCTGATCCGAAACCGAGCCTCGAGATACTGTCTCTCTCTACTTTCTCTCTACTTTCTCTCTGTCACTCCGAGGCTGTGAATTTTTCGAATTGGGAGGCGTTACCGTAGGCGAGTCTCTCCGAGACTCGTAACAAACGCAGCAAAGCTGCGACTGTCCCCTTTTGGACATGCCGTCTGAAGGCAGAGGGCAAGCCAATTGGTGGGAGCCTCTCGGAGTTGGAGGGAATCGGGGAATCCGAGCCTCGGAGAGGGTCGGCTACAATAAGCCCGGAGGGTCGCTCAAAGATCGGTCCGTTCTCGGTTTCGCCCGCGGACAGGCGCGTCGACGCGAAAGTGGGGTGGAGGCACGCTTGCACCACTTGGCGTGCCGACGACTCCATCCAAGTCCCCGAGGTACTCTTCGCGGACCTTGGGGTGCTGCTTGACTTCCTCGGGGCTGCCATCGATCAAGACCTGGCCTTGGTAGATCACGTAACAACGCTCCACCGTTCCCAAAATTTCTCGGGCGGCATGGTCGGTGATCAAGACGCTGATGCCATTGTCCTTCAGCTGACGAATCACCCCCTGAATCGACTGTACCGTGACGGGGTCGATCCCAGCGAATGGCTCATCCAACATCACGATCTTGGGATCAGAAACCAGGCAGCGGGCGATTTCCAGTCGACGGCGTTCGCCCGCCGCTGAGCCCGCCAGCACGACTCTTGCGGATGTGCGTGATGTTGAACTCTTCGAGCAGCTCCTGAGTTCGCGTCTTGCGCGAGGCTCGATCCATGCCCAACAATTCGAGCAGCGATGAGATGTTCTGCTCGACGGTCAACTTTTTGAAGACACTCGGTTCCTGCGGCAGGTACCCCATGTGCCCATCGCGAGCACGTCGAAACATGGGCCAGTCGGTCACATCCCGACCGTCCAAGTAGACGCGACCGCGATCCGGTTCGATCATACCGCAGATCATTCGAAAGCTAGTCGATTTTCCGGCACCATTGGGGCCCAGCAAGCCGACGATTTCGCCTGGCCCGACATGCAGGTTGACTCCATCGACGACGCGCCGACGGCCATATGTTTTTTGCAGATCGACTGCCTGGAGAACCGGATCGGGGGCACGATCCGCCTGCGGCGATTCTACATTGAATAACTGGGACTCCATTCCAACAGCTCCTCATTCGCTAGCGAATCAACTTCATTCGCTTGAAGTTCGGTATGAAAGGTACGGGCGAATTCCAAGAGTGCGGCCAAAAGACAACGAGCGCCTTGCCAACCAACAAGTCCCTGGGCACATACGATTTGTCAGACCAGATCCATGCATCTTTGTTCACGCCGCGGGGCAACGGGATTTGCGCTTTCCATCCCGCCCAGCAACGAGCATCCAAACTCTCGGGACTATTGTCACCCATTGGAAAAAACTGATCCTCGCCCAGCTCAAACGAAACTCGGCGGCGGGCGGACCAACCGATGAATTCCGACCACATCTCTGGCATTTCAAGCACCATTTGGATTTCGCGGAGCGTCACGCCACGATTGCCCGCCAACTTCCAGAGCTCGTTCATGTCGTAATCGGTCATCGCCGAATCGCTGTCGTTGGTCGCAATGTAGTACTTGTCGCGGTCGATTCGCATTTGGCGAATCGTGGCCTCGCCACCTCGCACGGCAATCCCAACGGGTGCTGCGTCAAGCGGATGGGTCTCGAGATACTGCGGATAGTTTTCCGCGTCGGTTCGCATGCTCATCGCGTTGTAAGTCGTGGGCGAGCCAAATTCCACGAGGTCTCCATCGACCCACAATAGCAACTGGTCGTCACAGTTACTGAAACGGACATTGTGACGACTGCCGGCACGAATCGAGGTCATTGCTGAGGGCTGCTCGTTGGGTTCACCATCCGCAGAATCGAAGCTCCGCGGCTCGATGTCATCGATCGAGAGTCGTGCCTCACCGGTCTTCAGATCGATCCGGCAGTGAAACTTCACTCCAGCTTTCACAAGTTCAAGCATCGCTTCGGAACTATCAGCGGAAGTTTCCAGATCTGCCTCGAAGATCAAATCACCAACCCAATGCAAACCGTCCCGACCGAGTTGTTGATGACCCGAGTCTTGTCCGCCCCACTCGCTCACTCGTCCGAATTGTTCTGGCCCCACGCCTGATTGATAGTCCGACGCAAAGCTACCTTTCGAATATCCGCCGTTGAGTAAACGTTCCAAACGAGTTCCCTCACGCATCGACGGCCGTGATTCGTAAACGTATCCAGATCGCACATGGACATAGGAGTCGTAAGCATAGAAGTCGGTGATGGCGCGACTTGAATAAGGATCGACCCCAGCAAGCGACTCTCCTTGCTTGGCCTGTTTCCATTGCTCATCGGTAGGCCACCGATGGTAGTAACGCATCCACTTGAATTGATCAGCGTCACCCTCTGGAAGCGTTGCCGTCAGGCCATCGGACGTGCGTTCAATTTTCCAAGAATCGTCCGGAGGGGTCCTGGCTCCATCGATCCACGGTTGCCAACGACTCGGATAGCCGGCATCGATCAAGAGTCTGCGCTTGATGATCGGTATCATAAACAGGGTGGCTCATCGCCAACAAAGTTTCCGGTGGCTTGCGGAGGATCACGTTTTCCTGATCGCTACCGGTGGGACGCATGAAAACGTCCCCGTGACGCAGTGTCAGCGTTTCATCTGGCAATCCAACCAAACGCTTGATGTAATTCTGTTTCGGATTGCCCGGATACTTGAATACGATGACGTCCCAACGCTCGGGCTCGCTGAGCGTGTAAGTGAACTTGCTGACAAGAATCCGATCACCGTTGAAGGTGGCATCGTTGCTTTCGTTGGCAAGGTCCATCGGATTGACGTAGCGGCAATTTGGGCAGACACCCGCGACGACCACCAGGTTTGATTCGACGCCACTTCGCTCGCGACTGGCACCGACCTGAAACGACTTGCCACATTGGTCGCAAACCAGATCCTTGTGCGCTCCCATCAAGGTGGGTGCCATCGATCCGGTGGGAATCACAAACGCTTCGGCTAGAAAGGCACGAAACAGCAAGGCAAGGATGAAGGCGACCACAAATGCCTCCACCGTCTCCCGTCCTGCCGCCACCCGAAAAGACTCGGCCCGAACCTCTGCAGGATCCCGGCGATCGATTCCCTTCTGGGCCGATTTCTCCGAATCCTGTTTCGATTTCTTGCTCGATGACTTACTTGGTCGATTGCCCATCAGCTGCCTGGAGGTGGCTTCAAAAAGGAAGTGGAAAGGGGACCGCCTGAAATTCACCGACTGGGTCAGAACTCCCCGCCCTGGTGACTGCTGCATCCTAGCTATTTTGCGTGGTTTGCGATACTTCGATTCCGGTCATTGACCGGTACCCGATGGTCGGGAATTCCTGTGAAAAGAGGCGAAATCGCGGAAAAACCGCCGATCATGGCCTGGCCCCTTGTGGAATCCGTTCCCTTTTGGATGGACTCCTTTTGGAACGGGTGCACGACCACCTCCGAAGACTCGACCACCTCCGGAGACTCCGTCGGCAATGCTGTCGTTACGCTCTCGGACTGAAAACCGTTCGACCTGCCCATCTTCTCAACCTGCGGCCCCGACCGACGGTGCGCGTTGTCCCATTTGACGGCCCGTGACGACGACTCGCATAATGCTGCTTCGATCAACGATCAACTTTCTTGGGGCAGAATGATGAATCGTCGCGAGGTTGCTGCGCCGATCACTTCGGCGATGAGCCGTGGTGGGTTGCCGTCCACGTTGTTGCTGGCGATGCTTCCCGGGCTGGGACCACGCACGCTGAGCTCACTCTTGGAGCGATTCGGATCGCCGGCGACGGTGCTCGCTGCCAGCGAATCCGAGCTCTCTGCCGTCTACGGCGTGGGCCCCAAGCTGATTCACTCGATTCGCAACGCAACCCACTATGTTGACGTCGAATCCATCATCGCTTGGTGCCAACAAAGAAAGATAGGCATCCTCTGCCGTGGCGATGACGACTACCCGAGCCTGTTGGACGAGTTGAGCGATGCGCCACCGATCCTGTTCGCCCAGGGAACGATGATCCCCATCGATCAAATTTCGGTAGCGATCGTCGGCACGCGGCACGCCACGGTCTATGGCCGGAAACAGGCTCATCGATTTGGCTACGCACTCGGAAAAGCTGGCGTGACCGTGATCAGTGGTCTCGCGCGCGGCATCGATGCCGCCGCACACCGCGGGGCCCTCGACGGGGGCGGCCGAACCATCGCCGTGCTGGGCAGTGGGATGGCCGAACTCTATCCGCCGGAACATCAATCTCTTGCCCAGGAGATCGCGGCCCAGGGAGCTGTCATCAGTGAGTATTCCCCCAAAGCCAGACCTCGCAGCGGAATGTTTCCCCAACGAAATCGATTGATCAGTGGCCTATCCTTGGCGACCTTCGTGGTGGAGGCGCCAGAGCGAAGTGGCGCACTGATCACGACTCGTTTGGCGATGGAGCAAAATCGCGAGGTGCTCGCGCATACCTGGCCCCGTGACCAGCCGCGCTTCGCGGGGCTGCAACCAATTGATTCGAGATGGCGCGAAGTTGGTTCAAACGGTCGATGATATCCTGGAGGAACTCGGTCCCCTGCACGCTCCGGTCGAATTCGGAACTGATCAACAAGTCCGCTGCGGTGGTGAACTCACGCTCAACGAAATGGAGCGTCAAGTACTCGACGCCGTTGCACCAGGCGGCTCGCTGATTGATCAGGTGATTCAACACAGTGGCTTGCCGGCACAGCGCGTGATCGCCGCCATCAGCGTCCTCGAGATGCGGCGACTCGTACGTCGCCTGAGTGGTCAGCGGGTTGCGAGACTTTAGCTGGACAGCGCCATTCTTGAATGTGATAGCAGTCTTAACTCGTATCGCCGACCCAGGATGTGGAGATTTCGATCATCACCCGAAGCGTGAGTTTTGAAGTTGCGTTTTTTGCTGTCGCATGGGGATTTTCATAACCCGACGCGTAAGCGAGTTGATGTCAATATCGATATTTCCTCGCTTACGCGTCGGGTTATGAAAAAAGCGCAACTTCAAAGAGCGTGAGCGAGGCTCGTTGCGTAACTCATTTCCTCGCTTACGCTTCGGGTTACGTTTGGCCGTAAAGTGGCGCTGTCCAGTTAGAAGCTATCCGGAAAGGTTCTTGGTCACACGTGAATTGTCTGCGGCCTGCCTCGCTGTTCACGTTGGCAACAGACCCAGCTGATCGCGGGCGAATAAGATGCTTTCCACCACATTCTGTCGCTCGAGCGCGACCTGCTCGTTCAATGTCAACTTCGAGGGATACTGCAACGCTTCGGCCTGGTGATCGCGCACCGTTCGCAGCGTGCGCGCTAGATCCTCCGCTGGAAGATCCGGAAAGGTAGACCAGTAGGATGGCTCCAGACAGGGCACCAACAGCGGATCACGCGTCAACAACTCGAGCGTGAAATGCACCTCGGGTTGCGCTTGACGAAGAATTGAGACGATCTGCTTCAAGTCGATGAAGCCCTGCCCAAGGGGAATGTCGCCAAATAGAAACCCCTCCGGCACCAGTCGCACCGCCTGGTCCTTGATGTGAACCGCGTGCGTCCAAGGTGCCAACGCTTTGACCGTTTCCACCGGATCCTCCAACAGAGCAAAGTTGTTGCCCGTATCAACGCAGACGCCGACATACTCGCTGTCAATCGCGCACAACGCCGCGACTCGTTCCGCGATTCGATGGTCCTTGTGGTTTTCCGGCGCAAACGCCACGCGATACTTCTCAGCGATCGGGGCCGCCAACTCCAACGACCGTCGCGCTTGCGCGTCGTGGTCCTTGTACTCTGCCAGCGAATCGAAGTACTCGTACCGGCGTCCGGTGAAGATGGTGGATCGTACCGCTTTGGCTCCTACCGCAGCGGCGGACCTCATCTCCGCCTCAAACCGGTCCAAATCACTGGGCCGCTTCGGTGCGCTGACAATGCCCTCGATGTACATTCCCGCAGCCGCGGCCCGTTCGCGCAGCGCGGCTGCACGAGCTGGCTCCAAGATCCCCAATGCAACCTGATACCCACCCGCACCCAACACGCGGCAATGCTCGAAAAAGTGCTCCGGTTCAAACAGGTTGACCGGCGGAGATTGCCGCTTGGCGAATTCGCCCGCGAATCGACCGCAGTACTGACAGAGTCCAACAGACGTCAGGGGCGAAGCCACCACCTCGTTCGCCTGCAGGGACGAAACCAAGAGCGTTCCCAGGCCTGCAGCAATCGCCTGTCTTCGATGGAGTTTCATGGTTGCGTTGGTGGCTGCGAAAGGGACATCACAGGGCATCTCGGTTCGCAGCAGTGATGAAGGTGCCGAGAAATGCAGTGTCAAAGACGTGGTCGGGGAGCGCTCGATTCTAGCCCACAAGGTGGCGACAGATCGCGGAATGGCTGCCCCCCCGCGATCCGCTTTCGACAAGACCGCGCTTCGCAGCCGACCCAAGGGATTTGAAGGTGGAGGATCACCGCAAAATGAAACCTGTTGGGGCACTTGCCTCAACAGGCGGCCTGAGCAGCCCCAAGGAGACACCCTCCCGACGGGTGAAACCGATTCCTTCTTTTTCACATTTCCAGTTGTGAAAACAATCACAAGGAGCATTTTTTTTACTTTACAGATTCGCAAGGGAATTTCATTGACCCTTTGTGGGTATGCGGCGTAGAATCCATTGCATGCGGTAAGGGAGCAAGGTTCGGCTCGGTTCTCCGCTCTCTTCTCTGCCTGCACTCGCTGGGCGATCGCCCCGGGTCCCATTTCATTCTTTTCGTGTCCACATCATCTGGCTGACTCGAGCCGACAGCCCAACGGTCGGCAATTCCCGGTACCTACCTGCTTGGGGTAGCCGCCGGCCGGATTGCAGATCAGGCAGGAAGCGGCCACCGCATTCGGAGCGGTCCGCGAATTTCCAGGAGGGATCACCGTGGTGCTGGAGCTTGAAGATGGGATTTCTATTAGACGGGCGAACCGATCGACTCTCGGCAACAAGTGCGGCTGACTCCTTGGTGCCCAACCACTCGGTCACGATTGATCGTGTGGTGCGAATCGACAACCCAACCCCGCAGGGCTTGTCCAGCTATCGCGACATTCCTGCATTCGGGCTGTTGCAACATGCGGCGGAACAGATCCCAGAGCGTGAAGCCATCCTCTATGGGGATCAATCTTGGAGTTACGCAGCTTTGAATCGCGATGTGCTGCGCGCCGCCGCGATGTTGCAACGGCTTGGTGTTCGCCCGGGAGACCGCGTCGGCATTCTCCTGCCGAACGTTCCTGAATACATCATCGCTGCCAACGCCATCTGGCGTTGTGGTGCGATTGCCATCGCCATCAGTCCTTTGATGGTGGCCGAAGAGGTGACGGCGCTGCTGACGGCAAACGAATTGTCGCCGCGTGATCTGCCTGGACATGCTTTCGCATTTGCTGACGGGCGTGGAAGACCATCCGGTGCAATCGCTCTTGGTCTCGATTCGACAACACCTGCCATCGCTTTACCAGCTTGGTTATCTCTGGGCTCGTCGCACGCGAACGGGGTGGTGGACACTTCCCACCGACCGATTCCTGTCGTTGGTTCTGGGAAGAGATCGAGCAAACCAAACGAAGTTGGCAACCGATTTCGATTGCCCCGGCGACCGATCCCGCTTACATCTTGCCAACGGGCGGGACGACCGGAATTGCGAAGGCGGTCACGCTGAGCCACACGAACATGGTGGCCAATGCGTGGCAACAGTATCAGTGGACGCGGAAGCTCCTTCGCGTCAGGAAAAGATGCTGGCCGTCCTGCCGTTCTTCCACAGTTATGGGATGTCGGCAACGGTCATGGGAGGCGCTGCGATGGGGGCGACCTTGGTGCTGCATCATCGCTTCAACACTCGCCAGGTGATTCGACCTTCTGGAGACCACAAGCCAACGTGTCTTCCATGCGGTCCCTGCGATGCTCGTGGCGATGAATGAACGATTCCGTCAACGGCAACCCCATGATTGAAGGTCTGCGCTGGGTGATCTCCGGTGGGGCGCCGCTCGAGGAATCGGTGGGCCGAGAGTTTGCGGATTTACCGGAGCACTTGTCGTCGAGGGTTATGGACTGAGCGAAGCATCGCCGGTGACCCATGTGGGACACCTGTTTGATGAGCCACGCTACGGCACGATTGGTTTTCCTCTTCCCGAAACCAACTGCCGCATCGTCCATTCCACCGACCACGAGGACGATCGCGACGAAGTGGTTCTCCCCGATGGCGAAGTGGGTGAGATGCTGGTTCGCGGACCCGCAGGTCATGCTGGGCTATTGGAAGGACCCGCGTGCCACCAAAGCGGCGATCCGTGGGGGCTGGCTGCACACTGGAGACCTCGCTGTCAAATCGATCCGATGGAACGTTCCAAATTGTGGGTCGCAAGAAGGACCTGATCATCACTTCGGGATTCAATGTCTATCCGAGTGAGGTCGAGGAGGTGCTGCGGGAGGCAGAAGGTGTTCTGGATGCGGCGGTGATCGGGTGTCCCGACGCAGAACGGGGCGAGATCGTGACGGCTCACGTGGTTCTCAAACCGGGAGCCAACTGGAACGAACAATCGCTTGCGAGAGCACTGCGAGGCCCACCTGTCCAAGCACAAGCGTCCACGCCAATACGTGCGATGCGAGGGCGACTTGCCAAGAAACTTCTTGGGCAAAGTCATTCGCCGCAAGCTTCGAGAATCAACCAATTGCCAACGGAGGTTTCATCATGAATCGCAATGATTCTATCGCGGTGGTCTCGGGCGCGAGAACCCCCTTTGCCAAAGCGTTTACCGATCTGCAAGTGTCACGGCCGTCGACCTTGGGCTGTGTCGCCTTGGGTGACGCGTTGCGTCGCGCCGCGCTTGGGGTCGACGACATCGATGAAGTGGTCATGGGCAATGTCTCCGGGCCCAGCGGACGCCGCCAACATCGCCCGAGTGATCGCCCTGCAGCGCAGGCATTCCCATCGATCGGGTCGCACACACCGTGAATCGCAACTGCGCTTCGGGGATGGAGTCGATCCTGTCCGGATGGCAGATAATTCGAGAGGGTCGGGCCCAATTGGTCGTAGCTGGTGGAACCGAATCGATGTCCAACGTCCCCCTGCTATGGAATCCGGAAGCGGCCGGGCACTGGCTGAGGCTGGGGCGAGCCAAGACGCTTGGGTCAGCGACTTCGCGTGCTGGCCTCCTTCCGCCCCCGTCACTTCAAGCCGGTCGTCGGTATTGAGTTGGGTCTGACCGATGCCGTCTCAGGCCTGAACATGGGACAAACCGCCGAGGTATTGGCCAAGGAGTTTGGCATCTCTCGTGAGGACCAAGATCGCTTTGCGATGGAAAGCCATCAGAAAGCCGAGAGCCGCCCAGGTCAAGTGCTTTCTCTCCGGCGAGATCGTTCGAGTCGCAACAGGTGCCGACCAATGGTTCGAAAAAGACAACGGCATTCGCTACGGTCAATCGATGGAACAGCTTGCCAAGCTGCGTCCGATCTTTGATTCCGATGGAACCGTCACGGCAGGCAACAGTTGTCCGCTAACCGACGGCGCAGCCGCGATGGTGCTCTGTTCGCCGGAGCAAGTCGATCGCTTTGACGTACCACCGCTTGGCTACATCACGGCTTATGCCATCGCGGGTTGCGATCCTCGTCGGATGGGACTGGGACCCGTTTATGCGACCGCAAAGTTGCTCGAGCAAACGGGTCTTTCCCTCCAGGACTTTGATCTTTTCGAGATCAACGAAGCCTTTGCGGCGCAGGTGATCGCCTGCCAAAAAGCGATGGCATCGGACAAGCTTTGCCCAGACCGAACTGGGACGATCGAGCGCCGTTGGCGAGATCCCTCACGACCGGCTCAATCCACACGGTGGCGCGATCGCACTCGGTCATCCGGTCGGCACGACGGGGGCCAGGCTGGTCATCACGCTGCTGCGAAGCCTCCGAGCCTCCGGCAAGCGCCGAGGACTGGCTACGCTTTGTGTTGGAGGAGGACAGGGAGTCGCGATGGTGGTGGAAACCGAACTGGAGAAAATGTGATGAAAACGCAATCTTATAACAACTTTCGTGTGACGACCGACGACCGAGGTGTCATGACCATCGCCTTGGATGTTCCCGGGCGACCACTCAACGTGCTGACTCACGAAGTGATGGAGGAGTTGGAGGAGATCGTTCATGGTCTGGAGCAAGAAACGTCTTGCAAGCTGGCGATCTTCCGAAGCGACAAAGAGAGTGGTTTCCTGGCCGGTGCCGACGTCAGTGTGATCGCGAATATCGATTCAGCACGTCATGCACTGCAGCTGATCGAACGAGGCCAGACGCTCTTCCAACGAATCGAATGGCTTGCCGATTCCCACCATGGCCGTGATCCATGGCCCCTGCTTGGGAGGCGGCTCGGAAGTTGTCGCTGGCTTGCAAGTTTCGCGTCGCTCGCGACAACAGCTCGACGCAAATTGGACTGCCGGAGATCAAGCTTGGGTTGATTCCGGGCTGGGGCGGAACCCAGCGTTTGCCGAAGGTGGCGGGATTGAGCAACGCGCTATCGATGATCTTGACCGGCAAGCATCTGAGTGCTGCGGACGCCTATCGCATTGGGCTGATCGACCGCGCCATCGATCCGGAGCATTGGCAGGAGTCTCTCGATCAGTTCATTGATGAAGTGTTATCGGGGCATGTTTCGGAGAGCCACCGTCGTCGCCCGAGATGGCAACGAGCTGATCGAAGCAACAGGAATCGGCCGCGCGATGATCTTTCGCATGACACAAAAGAGCATCGCCTCCAAGTCCGAACACTATCCGGCACTTGCCTCTGCGTTGCGAGCGGTTCGTAGTCGATACGAAGCGACTCCAGAGGGCTATTTGTGTGAACGCAATGAGTTTGTCGAACTGCTGGCGACTCCCACCTGTCGGAATTTGCTTTCGCTGTTCTTTGCTCGCGAGCGGGCTCGCAACCAGACGACCTGGTGCAGTGCAGAGGATTGCCCGGCAGGCCCCAATTCGCACGGTGGGTGTGGTCGGCGCTGGCGCGATGGGTGCTGGCATTGGCCAACTCGCCGCCGTACGGGGCTACGACGTGGTCATGAAGGAAGTCGACCAGAATGCCGCGGCAGCGGGTCGGCATCGAATCGATAAGTTGATTGCGGACTACGCGAGAAGAAAGGACTTGAATCGCGACGCCAGCGATCAAATCCAAGGCAAGATCACAATGAGTTGCGACGATGCGGCGTTGGCCGATTGCGATCTCGTGGTCGAAGCCGTCGTGGAACTGGAGGAGGTCAAGGCAAAGGTGTTTCAAACCCTTGATCGCGTCGTCAAGCCAACAGCAATTCTGGCAAGCAACACTTCCTCGCTCTCCGTCTCGCAGATGGCAGAGGCCACCGAGCGTGGATCGCTCGTCGCCGGCCTGCACTTCTTCAACCCAGTCCACCGTATGGAACTGGTCGAAGTCGTGCGTGCGGCCGAAACCGACGAGGCAACCATCGCCAGTTTGGTTGGTTTCGTGCGAGCCCTTGGCAAGACGCCGGTCGTCACCGCCGATTCCCCTGGCTTCTTGGTCAATCGTGTTCTTTTCCCATATTTGGGCGAAGCGATCTTGATGGTCAGCGAGGGCTATAGCGTGCCGGAAATCGATCGCCAGGTTCGCCGATTCGGCATGCCCATGGGTCCCTTGGAACTTCTCGATCAGGTGGGCTTGGACGTAGCGTTGCATGTGGCGGGTTCGCTGGATGGTGTGCTGCCCGGCGTGGCCCCCGTGGTCAGCAAGTTGGCTCTCCTGGTGGAACAGGGGCACCTGGGCAAGAAGTCGTCTCGTGGATTCTACGAGTATCGCAAAGGAAAGCTGCACGGGCCTGCACCGCTGTCGATGATCTGGGTCCGCAGTGTGCCGGTGCTACAGGACAAAGACTATGCAGACGACTCACTGAGCTCCATCCAGCGTCGGCTCGTTTACCCGATGCTCGCCGAAGCGGTTCGCTGTCATCAGGAGGGAGTCGTCAGCGCCGCATGGGCCATCGACTTGGCCATGGTGTTGGGAACGGGGTTTGCGCCCATCGTGGTGGACCGCTGCACGTGATTGATGCCATCGGCATTGATCGAGTGACTTCGAACCTGCAGCAACTTAGCCGTGAGCTTGGCAATCGCTTCACTCCGCCAGCCCAGTTGATGGAGATGTGCCGCTACGGCGAGCGCTTCTTCGAGAAGGCAGAGAACGATGAGCAGGTGACCGCTACGGCAGACGAATCGCCTTGATGAGAAAGAGACAACTTCCATCAACCAACGAACATCCAGGAGCAATCTGATGAGTACCGACTTCAACACAAACGCGCCGTTACGAGACGAATCGACGACCAAACCTTCGACTCCCATCACGGGACCGATGAGAGGCGCCGATCACTGCGACACCTCCTGCGGCGAGCAATCGCCACGACGACGCGCAGGGGGAAGATCGCAAGGAATCGTTCGCCGAGGTCGCCCTTCGTCTCGGCGGCGCATCGGACGATGAAGCTCGGCGTACGGGCGCAGTCGATACGGCTGATGACCAGGTCGAAGATCTGTTTGCACCGCAGTACCAGACAGCGAGCAGTCCAGCTCACCGCGCCGTTTGGGACCGCCATGTTTCAACCGAGTTGTTTCGATGCCAGGAAGAAATTCCTTCGGAAGATGTCGCTCATGTGACCCAGCGTTCCCTGGACATCGTGCGGCGGCATCGCGACCAGGGAACGCTCCTGAACGAAGCGAACAAGATCAGTGATCAAGTGCTCGCCGAGTTGGGTTCCGCCGGTTACTGGGGAATGCTGGTCGACCCCAAGTACGGTGGCAGCGGCGCCTCGATGCGTCAGTTTGCCCATATGATCACGCGGATGGCGACCATCGATCCAACCGTCGCCGGTTTGGCGTCGGTTCACGGGTGCATCGGCGCGGTCGACCCCGTTCGCTCCTTCGGATCCGCCGAGCAACGGATGCGATTCCTGCCGAAGCTGGCTGATGGGACCCGTTTGTCGGCGTTCGCGCTGACCGAACCGGGTGCCGGCAGCGACCTGACAGCTCTCAAGACAACGGCAGTGCTGCAGGGCGATCACTACGTGGTCAACGGTGAAAAGCTCTTCATCACCAATGCGATCCCAGGCCGAACCATCGGGTTGGTCTGCAAGATCGATGACGTCCCCAGCGTGCTGGTGGTCGATCTTCCCGAGAAAGAAGACGAGACTTTCTGGCTCAATCGATACGGGATCTACGCGTTGCGTCGAGCCCACAACAACGGGCTCATCTTCCGTAACTTCCGTGTTCCGGCAGAGAACCTGCTGACACCTACGCGTGGTGACGGCCTGACGATCGCCTACCACGGCTTGAACCTCGGTCGCGTCTCGCTGTGCGCCAACGCGGCCGGCACGATGCGTTGGATGTTGGCTGAAATGTTGCCCTGGGCTGCCTATCGACAGACCTATGGTCAGGCGATTGAACGACGCGAACTGGTGCAACGCCGTATCGGTCGACTGGCCGGTTTGATCGTGGCAGCCGATGCGCTGACCCAATGGACGGCGGGTCTGATCGATCAAGGCTACCGCGGTGAAATGGAATGCATCGTCGCCAAGATTTTTGGTAGTGAAGCTCAGAAGGAAGCCGCTATCGAGTTGTTCATGAAGACACACGGTGGTCGTTCGTTCCTGGCCGGTCATTTGTTTGGGGACAACGTTCACGAGTTCCTTGCCCCGTGCATCTACGAAGGGGAAGGGGAGATGCTCGGCATGGCGTTCTTCAAATCGCTGGTCAAGCAACATGGCAAGCTCTTCTTTGAGCCCATCGGTCGGACCCTCCACGCCAGAGGGATCCGAAAACCCGAGCTCTACAATCCCGCGCATCTATGGGCCCTTCGCGGTCCCATGACTGCCTACGCCAAGTGGTATGCAACGCGGCGAGTGTCCGGTTCCCAGTGGTCTTCGCTTCCCAATATGCCAAAGAATCTGAGGCGTCACGCCAAGCGAGCGCAACAGATTCTGTCGAGCAGCGAGTTCCTGATCAGTGGCACCATGCGACGCCATCAATTGAAACTTGCCGATCGCCAATGCCAAATGTCATCGCTCTCGCTAGCGCTCCAGAATGCGATCGTGATGCTCGTCACCAGTCTGTATGCGGCTGAGTCCAAAGACCCGATCACGATGGCGGCCGCCGACACAATCTGCCGCGAACTGGATCGCAAGATCAACGGCGGTTTACCGAGCGATGATGATTTCCGTCAGGTCACTCGACTCGGAGATCAGATCGCGACACAGGGCTGGGAAGAACTGCGGGACGTTGGTGCCGGCGACATCCTGATGCCCTACAAGAATGAATGACGATCGACCGAGATGGGGAGCCCGGTGATGAAACTATTGAACATGTTCCTGCCGACAAGAGCAGAGGCGACGACCAAGCCATCTCCGCAGCGTCGGGCGGTCGTCGCCTTGGGGGGCGGCGGTGCGCGAGGTCTCGCACACCTCGGGGTCATGCAATCGATCGGTGAGTCAGGAGTTCAAACCGAGCGGATCGTGGGTGTCAGCATGGGAAGTCTGGTCGGCGCCCTGTGCGCCGCTGACCAGGATATTCTTCGTGTGCAGGCCAAAGCGATCGAACTCCTGCGCTCGCCGATCTTTCACAAGAAGCAGCAGTTGCTCTTCGGAGCCGCGCCCCCGGCGGACGAGGAGTCATCGGGTGGGATTTTTCCTTGGTATGGCCGCATTCGTCGCTACCTGGAAGCCCATCGAAAACTCAATCGCGCGGTGACGAGCCCGTCACTGATTCCTGCCGATCCGCTTCGCGAATCAATCGAGTTCCTCCTGCCCGATATCGATCTCCAAGACCTACCCACCCCCCTTAGCATCGTCGCGGTCGACTTGCTGAGCGGGCAACGTGTCGTTTTGGAAAAGGGGTCGCTGCGCCAAGCCGTTCTGGCATCCTCTGCGATTCCCGGAGTCTTTCCGCCGGTGCCCTGGGAGGACATGTTGCTGTCGGATATCGGCGTGATCGAATCCGTCCCAGCGTTGATTGCGAAATCGTACGCAAGCGATCTGACCATTGCTGTGGACGTCGGACAGGACCACACCAAGATCGAGCGATGCAAAACAGCCATCGAAGTGATGATGCGAGTCGACGACATCTGTGAACAATTGATACGACGGAGGACAATGGAAGCGGCCGACCTGGTCATTCGACCCGACGTGGGCAACGTCGCATGGTTCGACTTCAGTGAGCCTGAACGCTTGATCGTCGAAGGGCGAGCTGCCGGTCATCGGTCCCTCGAATCGATGCAGAAATCGTTCGCTGCCTAGAGCAATTTCATGCCGCAGGCCAACGCTTCTTTGGATGCGAAGGCAGCCCGTACGATGGGCTTTCAAGCCCGTCGCCTATCTCACAGCAGCCGTACGATGGACTTCCAAGCCCGTCGCCTATCTCACAGCAGCCGTACGATGGGCTTCCAAGCCCGTCGCCTGTCTCACAGCAGCCGTACGATGGGCTTCCAAGCCCGTCGCTTATCTCGGGGCAGCCGTACGATGGGCTTCCAAGCCCGTCGCCTATCTCGGGGCAGCCGTACGATGGGCTTCCAAGCCCGTCGCCTATCTCACAGCAGCCGTACGATGGACTTCCAAGTCCGTCGCCTGTCTCACAGCAGCCGTACGATGGACTTCCAAGTCCGTCGCCTATCTCACAGCAGCCGTACGATGGACTTCCAAGCCCGTCGCCTGTCTCGGGGCAGCCGTACGATCGGCTTCCAAGCCCGTCGCCTGTCTCGGAGTGCGGATCGACGGGCTTGGAAGCCCATCGTACAAACCTGGAGTCCGAGTGCCATTCAACCCAACGGTCTTGAATCAAGCTGACGTGATGTAGCTAACGCGTGCTCTGTTGCTTCAGATCGTGAAGATCGTTGGCGGCTCGGAACAACACGATGGCTCCTTCACACATCACCCGAAAGCAAAGCAATCCGCAGAACATCGCTCCAACGCTGACGAGGAATCGAAAGAAGGGAGACTCCAAGAAGGGTTGGCCGGCAAGTGGTTCAAACTGCCACTCGACCGTCACTTCGCTCGCCGTCGCCACCGTCGCCGTTTCTGGCACCTCCGCTTCCAGAAAACTGACGTAGGCCAGCTTGGCGCTCCAGAGGATCATCCCAGCGACGCAAAACCCCCAGAGAATCTTGACAATCCAGGGCGTGACAAAGGAGCGAAAGCGAAAATCGAGGAGGGCGATGCAGGCATCCACAAATGTTCTGGGGACGGGATATCCTTGCTCCCGCGACGGGCGGACAATCGGGATGGCTTCGGCATTCGAATCCCCCACATTGAGCGAAACGGGCGCCGTCACCGAAGCGGCCGACGCAGTGGCATGCTTGGTGATCGCAGCAGCCTGGGCCGGCGTCTTCGCCGCGGCGACCTTCGCCGGTACGATCGTCGGACGAGCGGGGCCGGGTCGCGGTATGGCCTTGGTCATCACGTCGGCGATCGGCTGGACCCTCGGCGCGAACACCCATTGGCCCAACGTCTTCACCTCATGCCGGACGCAGGTGTCATCAGCAATGTTGCCCAACTTGGCGGCTGCCACGATATCAGCGAACTGGAACGGACCATGCTCGACTCCGTCACGATGTCGCAGGTACCAAGCGGCTTCAACATCCGTCATTTCTTTGCGCTTCCTAGTTGGAGCCCATGGTCAATCAGCAACTTGTCGCTTCGGTCAGCTGCACAACGCTACTTTAGCTGAGGGCGGTCTCTGCGAGACCGTCATTCATCGCGGCGATGCCGCAAAATCGAGTCTCGGAGAGACTCGCCTACGGTAAGTCTGCATTTCCGAGGCGGAGATTCGCAGCGCCGCGGTTCGGTCAGGGCGGCGAATTGCCCGACTCAAGTTGCATTCGCCTGGCTTCTTCGGCCACTTGTTCCGTCAACTCGCCCGCTTGAATCATCTTTTGAATCGTAGGCATCACCAACTGTCGGTAGATGCCCTCGGCCATGGGATAACGTTTCAACTGCTCAAAGGTACGGTAGGCGGTTTCTCCTTCGGCCTGGCTCAGTGGCACCGATTGGGTTCGGCCGTGCGCGTCCACAAGAATCGAAGTGTACTCCCAACGACCATTCTTTCCTTGGACCCGGCTCACATCGTGAAGCTGGGCGGTCTCAGGATCGAGTTCTCCATCGACCGGCTGGTCGGCTGGTGCGGGCCCGGGCGTCAGATCGAGCGCACCGGCGATGGTCTCAGTCACTTCGCGTACTGATTGTTCGCTGGAAACAGACTGCAGACGCGAGAGGTTCTTCTCCAATTCGCTCAGCTTCCGCTCGACTGAAAGGGACTGTGCCGCTGTGATCTGCGACTCAATCGACGCTTCGATCTGCTCTGGCGGAACTTGCCTGGCGGGTGCAGGGGCGTTCGCATTTGGTTGCGATGGCGACTCGCGCTGGGCGTTGACGGCGTCGCGACCGCCGTCGCTCGATGCCAAGTCGCCGCTTTCACCCGATCGCTTCGGCGTCGGTACCAGCCAGATCCAGAGCAGGGCGATCACCGCAAGATGAAAGAGGACCGAGACGATAACCGCAGGCCGAAAGTGGATCCGCCTGGTGGAGGTTTCGGCGTTGCGATCAATCTCTGTGTCGGGCTCGAACATTCTTTTCGCCTTGGAGGAACCATCGTCCCAGCTCGCCGACCTCGGACTCCGCGGCTGAGCAGCAGGACGATTCACTCATCATGGCTAAAGAAGCGAGGCAGGACAACTCAGGCCGCACGCACCTGCAGCGGAGTACGAATGGCAATCGTTTCGCACTCGGCGATCCAACGCTTCAGTCTGCGGGCGCTGGGGATCCGTCGGCCTCGAAGTTGAAGCCGTCCTTTGGTACTCTCAGCGTATCGCTCCAGGTCCCGATGGAGAGCCGAGGGAGACTCCGACGCCAATCCGCGGACACTGCGTCGATGAATGCTGACCAGTAGCATCGCGTCACGCGGCATCATACCGGGCACCGAAGCAGCCAAACGGATCGCTCGGCGATAACGCTTGATCACACTCACTGCCTTGCGGCGAGCCGTGAACTGCCTGGCGAGTTGATCGGGGTTGACCGAAGCGAGATCCCCAGCGGTCACGATCCCCAGCTCACGAAGGCGCTGACAGCGATGAGGACTGCAGAGCTTGGTGTGTTCTAGCTTCATGCTCAGCAGACGCTCTCGATGACATGACCGAACGGGCGAGGCTGAACGAATGGGAACGGTCGGCCGGGGCGAGTGTTTGACTCGCTTCCTGGCCGAACTCCCGACACGAGCGTAGAGGACGACTTGATTGGGACCGGGATCAAGCAGTGAGGGAGCCTGAGGTGATCGCAAGAAGAGATTGAAAAGGCGAAGCAGCATCAATAACACCTGCAGAGTGGAAGAAAGAAAAGACACTCAACAGATGGAACCTGTAATCAACCAGCGTCCTGCAACGCCAGGGCGAATTTCTGAAAGTTGGCTTCACTTCGCGAAACACCCGAAGGGCCGCTTGCGGCAATTGGTACCTGCCCCCTTTTTGGGAGGACACATGATTGTTGAATATGCTCGAGCCAGGAGTCGGCTGATGCGAGGTGGGAGAGCCGCCAGCGAGATACAACCGGTGGGATTGGCAAACGTTGGGTGGTCGCTCCGCACAGGAACGATCGGCTTCCCAGCCCGTCGCTGAAGGGGGCATCACAGGAGAAGATCGACGGCACAGGATAAAGATCGACGGGCTTGGAAGCCCATCGTACGATTTGTCACTAGCTGCGCGCCACCAAGAGCGCTTCGGTCCAAGACTTCAGCAGGCACCTGATCTTGGTCATGTCCTGGATCGTCGAGCAGGGCATGATTGGCAATGGACGCCAGAGCATCCTCGACATCTTCGAGTCGATCGATCGGTTCCCGCTCAAACCAAGCCCAACCGATTCCTGGAACCGGCTCGTCATCCACATACTCGGTCTCTTCGATCACTTCGCTCACCAAAGGTGCCACGTACTCGATGCGCGGCTTGATCTTCTTCTTGGGCTTGATCTCAACTCGCTTTACCACGCGAGGCCGGACTGGCTCCGGCTCCTTTTTCACGGGCTGCTCCAATACGACCGGGTGCTCTTGCTCGACTTCGATCTCTTCTTCCTCGGCGACTTCAACCTCGGGCTCGTTTTCCGGTTCTTCGGTCAAGTCTTCGAGGACTTCCTCTTCGTACTCTTCTTCTTCCTCGTAGAGTTCGTCTTGGTGGAGTTCTTCTTGGTGGAGTTCTTCTTGGTGAAGCTCGGGCAGCAGCACCGTGGCCCGGCCGGGAACTCCTTGAGGTGGCATCATGCGAACTTCGACGTCGATGCCATGGAAGATGTCCACGATGTGTTGGTGGCATGTGAACATCATGACTTGATGGCCAAGTTCCGCAAACGTCTTGAGTGTTCTCGCGGCGTAGATGGCGCGATCATGATCAAAGTTGACCAGCACATCATCCAGGATCAGGGGCAACATCACTCCGCGACGGCGTAAGCAGCGGCCAGCGATAAGCGAAGGCGATGAAGACCGCCTCGCGTGTTCCGCGACTGAGAACGTCCAAACGCAACGACTTTCCGATCGGCATCATCGATCTTGAACTGGTTGGTTCCCAGCGGCGTCCAGATTCGCGTGTACTTCCCGTTGGTCAACTGGTTAAGGAAGGTGGATGCCTCGCGAAGTGTTTCCGGTTGTCGCTCCCGTTCGAACGTTCCGCAGACATCCTCCAGCAGACAACTGGCCATTGCCAAGGGTCTGCCATCGTCTGGCTCAGCCCTTCGATTCGCCGTTCGACGCAGCCCAGTTCCAACTGGGCCACGCTCAGACGACGATCGTCGCCGAGATGCTTCATCTCTTGGGCGAGTTCGCCTTGCTGAGTTCGCAGCTGGGCGATCCGAGCTTCGGTCTCGGTCATCCGCGTGGTCAACGACTCCCAGCGTTTCTCCAAATCGGCGGCGGTCGCTCCTTCGATTTCATGCGCCACATCCTCGTAGGGGAGGTGGGTGCCGATCATCGAGATGACCTGCTTGTCCAATTCCTCGTAGCGTTTGCGCAGCTCGGCCAGGCGGGCTTTGTTATCGACCAGGTCGTAGAACTGCTGGGCGGTTGCCACGCCACACTTGGCCCACAGGGCGCGTCGCTGCTGCTCGCCACGCTCGAGCGCACGATGGTGGGAGACCTGTTGCCGCTTGAGTTGCAGGTCTTGTTCCTTCAGCTCACGACGCCGTTTGATCCAGTGCTGCTGGCGTGACAATTCTTCATGCAGATGATTGAGCTGGTCGAGCGGCCCGCTGTGCGGCTTGATCCGTTTGGCGGGCATTACTGCTTCGATGTCATCGCCGTCCGACTTCGCAGCTTCATGGTTGACTTCCAAGGATTCCAAATAGAGAGCTTCGATCCGCTTGGCGATCGTTTGTCGTTCGCGTTTGCGCTGTTCTTTTTCCGTCTGCAATTCGTCCAAGCGTCGTCGGCTGGCTTGCAGGGTTTCGTAACCCTCGCTCAGATTGCGGATGCTCGACGGCGACATGGAATCGCTGAGGCCGAGCTGCTCCAGCGTGGCCGACCATTCGCGCCGCGCGTTCTTTAGCGCAGTCGGCCGCCGCGCCGGCTCGATCCCGCGCCGCCTTGTAGGCATGCAGGGCCGCTTCGTGGTTGTGGTAGGTCGGCAGCGAGGCCTCGAGTTCGGCCAAGCAGCTGTTCTTTCGAACGTACGCGCAGTTCGAGCGATTCGTTACCGCCCGGCAAGCGTCGAGTCGATGTTGTTTCGCTCAGATTCCACTTCGCGAATCTGGCGACGCAGCGTGTCGATTTGGCGTTCACAGTCTTCGCGATCGTTGCTGTGTGGCACGCTGACCGTTTTCACGTCCGAAGTAATACAGCAGCAACCCCATCGATCCCATCAGGATGCACAGCATGCCCCAAGTCGGATCGGGCTGCGAGACCAGCCACGTTAAATCCGAACACGTGGGCGACGCCGTAGATCAGCGACATGCCGCCGAAGATGAAGGGAACCGCCAACAAAATCAATCGATCGACCGGCAGCGCTTCGGCGGTCGTCAATTCGACCGTTTCCTTTTCGAGTTCGCGATAATGCCGTTTCAGTTTGTCGAGGTGTTCACCGAGTTGTACGCGATGGCGGAGCATCGAAATCGCTTCGTTCTGCTGACGAATCGCCTGCTGAAGATTCGTCGCATTGGCCTTTTCAAGTGTTTGCTTAGCGATTGCGGAGAGCTTGTCAGCACGCGACTTGTGTTCGTTGGCTTCGTTTCGAGCCTGCCGCATCGAGGAACATTTGCTCTTTGACTCGCTTGGCGGGTCCCGCGAGCACACTCGAGTGATTGACGCGACAGATCGGGAAGCGATTGCGTATCGCCCTCGACAATCGCCAGGCGATCATCGTCGTCGATGCCCATGCGTTCGGCATCGGCTTCCAGTTGTTTCCTAGCCTTGTCGATCTGAACATTGAGTCGCTCGATCTGCTCCTCGAGCGCCTCGACCCATGTCGCTTGCTCCGAAGCAGCCTCGATACGGCCCTGCAGATCGAGCATGCGACGACTTACCGGAAGCTGCTCGGCTTTGTCACGGATCGCCCGCCGCTTGGTCTTGATCTCTTCCAGTCGCGTTGCGACGTTCGTCCATCATCGCGTCGATCTGGACCAATTGGCCAGGCGCCTCATCGGGCAGGACTGTTTCGGCATCCAACTGCTCGATCTGTCGATTGAGTTCGCTACGTTGGCACCAAGTCTCGAAGACGCCAGTCGCGATTTCGACACAGCGTGACTCATGCTCCCATGCCTCATTCGCTCGGTCAGCTGTTCGATTTCCTGGCTCTGGCTGCGTCGCTGCAGAAGCCAACTCGCTCCATCGACGTCCACCACGGGTGAGCTGTTGGACCTCGTCACGAAGTTTTTCCCGCTTGCGAATCAGGCCGAGCAGCTTTGGCCGCCTCGGCGTTCTCCTCGTCGCCAGCGCCGCCGATCAAAGAACGACGGCCATCACGAAGCGAGCGGAGCACGTCGACCAGCGACACGCGATCGAGTCCGCTGGAAAGCTTGTAGAGTTCGTCCGCAGCCGCGGTATCGTCGAGCGTGCTGAGCTCTTGCAGTTCGCGTATGCCGATGGCAAACACGTTGGTGAAGATCGGCTCGTCGATCTGGCCGAGCAACATCGTCAATCGATGCTGCCCTTGGCTCAGCCCATCCTGTCCCGACACGCTCAGCTGGCCGGTGATGCCCGAGTCGGTCAACTGGCTGTGGCGTCGGATCTGGTAGCCGCCACCCGGTCCGGTCACGCGAATCGCTCCACCGGGCGTTCCACCGAAAACCGGCGGCAGGTATTTCTCGCGGCGATCGCGCGTGAACCCGTACAGCATCGCTCGGAGAAATTGCATCAAGGTTGTCTTGCCGGCCTCGTTGGGACCATAAAACAACGTCATCCCTTCTTGCATGGAGTCGACGGACAAGCCGGTCCAGACGCCGAATCCATCGATTTGAATGTCTTTGACTTTCATGATGTTTGCACCCAATTTGGCTTCCCGCCACGGAGCAATTCCACACCAAGCAGCGTTGCCTGATCGAGCAATTCAGTTCGGCTCGACGAGGACACCTCGGCCAGCAGCGTCGCGGTCGTCGCCGCGATGTCGGAGTGTTCTTCGGTCATCGGGAAGAGATTCAAGTCGCGTCCTTCCAGCTTGCGGTTCTTTTCCGCGGCACGGAGAAAGTCGCCAAGGATCGTGTCTTCGTCATTCCAAGACTTGGGATAGCTCCGCGGTGGACGCAGTCTCACACTCACGGTCCAAGCCGACGGTGCACCGTGACCGTACTCGCGACGAACCCACTGAGTCAGCTCGTCGACGTCGCCAACGGAATGCAGCGTGTCGCCGTCGCTCAGCGAAATGTCCCAGCTAACCAACAGATGCCGTCCGCCACTCTCGTGCTGAAGACGAATCAATTCGCTCGCCCATCAGATTGCGAATGCCCCCCACCGCAGCAATCTCCGCACCGTCAACTTGAACGCTGCAGTAGCGGAAGGAATCAGTTTCCATCGCGTGGATGCGAACCGCCTGATCCGCATCGACATCGATCACGCTGTAACCATGGGCCCCCGTCTCTTCACGGGTTCGGCCCTGAGGTGACCCACAATAAACAGCACCTCCCTCGGCGCCGCCATCGATGACCTCGCGATCATGCTGACCACCCAAGGCCCAGTAATCGAATCTTCCTTCCGCCAACGCATCGGCACTGGAGGCCCCATAGCCAACCGCGACGGTGAACTCATCGGTCGGATCCGTGCGATAGCTGGGAACATGCAACACGCTTCGCCCGTCGCTGCTACGTCCGATGACCATGCAAATCGTGCGACCTCCTCGCTCCACCGGCACCGCGATCGCACGGTTCTTGGGAAACAAGGTGACGTTGGGGGGAAGCGGTACCGCCTCGGGCCACTTCTGCGGATCGTCGGCAATCCCAGCCGTCCAGAACACCGGCTTCTTCTTGGCATGAAGCCGATCAAAGTAATCGAGCAACAGCGACATGCCATGAGGACCAGCCGCTTGCGGATTGAGCAGGTCGCCGCTGAGCACAAGAAAGTCAATGTTCTCGGCCAAGGCGGCATCCAGCACGGCTTGAGCCGCTTTTCGCGGCGCATCGGCCATCGCCTCCCGCAAGTGCGGCGGCAGCACATCAAGATCACCTAGCGGCGTTTCCAAATGAAAGTCGCTGGCATGTATGAATCGGAACGACTCGCCCGGCATTGGTTCCCTCCCTGCGGTCCTGCGGCCGAAACCTAGTTTTCCACGCCGCCATCACTGACGCGGGCCACGAAGTCGAGTCTCCAAGGATCATTCCGTCGACGCCGATCACATCGTGTGAACCCGTCGCGATTCCCTGGCACCCCGGCTACGTAGGGTGGGAAGTTTAATGAGAATTGCGAATCGAGGCCAAGTCAGATTTCAATTTCTCTTTGCTAGCAATTGAAACCAGCACAGGGGACCTCCTCAAGCGCAACCTTTTCCGTACGATGGACCTTCCAAGTCCGTCGATATCGATGAGACTTCCAAGTCCGGATTCCGTACGAAAACTTCAGTCCGTGATCGCGCAGCGACGGACTTGGAAGTCCATCGTACGTGAAAGAGACGTGAAACAGGCCAAAAGTATCGACGGACTTGGAAGTCCATCGTACCAGGGAGGAACGAAGGCGGCGAGAGGCGGCGACGGACTTGAGCGTTCCATCGTACGGATCAACTACTCGATTTTTCGGTCATCATCGAAACGACGATCAGAGTCACAAAGGCGAGCGGGATGGTGACGATGCCTGGTTGGCTGAAGGGGGCAATCGCATCCGCAGCGTCGAGACCATAGACCGCGGTGTAGGTATCGGCGGAAAGAAGAATCCAACCGAGCGAACTGATCATGCCGACCAGAACGCTGGCAATGATCCCTTCGCGGGTTGTCCGCTTCCAAAACAGGAGCATCACCAAGGCTGGCAAGTTGGCGCTGGCTGCAATGCTGAATGCCCACCCCACCAGGTAACCGACGTTTAGCTCCTTGAACAGAATGCCCAGCACGATGGCGATCGCGCCGACGACCACGGCAGCCAGTTTGGCAACGCGAACTTGTTTTGGCCCGGAGAGTTTCACGCCGAAGACACCATCAAGAAGATCGTGGGCCACGGCACCACTGCTGGCAAGGATCAGCCCGCTGACCGTACCGAGTACCGTGGTGAAGGCGATCGCTGAGATCAGGGCGAATAGCAAGGGGCTGATGCTTCGAGCGAGCAGGGGCGCCGACATGTTGGAGTCGGTCAAATCGAGCGCGCCACTGGTCATCGCTCCTAGCCCCACATAGAGCGTCAGAACATAGAAAAAACCGATCGTGGCAATCCCAACAATCGTGCTCTTGCGAGCCGCCGCGCCGTCCTTGACGGTGTAATAGCGGATCAAGATGTGCGGCAAGGAGGCGGTTCCGCAAAAGAGCGCCAACATCAAGGAGAGAAAATTCAACCGATCGCGTATCTTGCCACTTCGAATTCCGGCAAACTTCGGATGCTCTCCCGGACGCAACACACGAGTGCCCTCGGTTGGCTTCTGGAAATAGACCGTGGTCTTGGTGTCGTCTGCGTGACGGATCGCCGTGCTTCCCCACAGCATCACTTCGCTTTCGGCGAGGGTCGTGAAGAAGGAGATGGGACCGAGTGGGCCTGATTCTGATTGGCCGTTTGGCAACCGGGAAAGGTCTCCCACCGGTTTCAACTGCCGCTCCCCCTCCCCCACGCCGCTCGGTGCGCCGTCGACGTATTTGTCATCGCCTGATCCGGTGACCGACTGGCCCTGTCTCAGCAGGACTTGATCGGAACCCTCGGTCCGCTCCACGTGAAAGACATCATAGCCGGCCTCGGTCGCACTCTTGAGACGGACAAACGGCTGATCCTCCCAGCCGTCGGTTGCAGGGATCACGGGTCGACCGTCAATCTGAGATGCATTCAGCTCATCCGCAGCGATGGGACCAATAATCTGAAAGGAACCATTCTCAACCCTGAAGCCATTCTTCAACACCATCACCACCAATACCGTGGTGAAGATGACCAGTAACGATCCCTTGAGGAACTGGACCCAGGTCGTGGAGACCATTCCGGCGGTGACCACGATCGTGATCACCACCGCACCGACCAGCACCACGCCAACCCAATGTGGGTATCCCAGAAGTGGCTGGATTAGCGAACCGGCACCGACCATCTGCGGAATCAGATAGAACAGACTAACGACCAGGGTACTCACGCCAGCGGCCGCTTTGATGCCACGTGAATCGAAGTTAGCATCAAGCGCATCGGCGAAGGTAAATCGCCCCAGCCGCTTCATTGGCTCGGCGATCACGAACAGGGCGACGATCCAGCCCGCAAGAAATCCAATCGAGTAGAGAAAGCCGTCGTAACCGTACGCGGCGATCATGCCGCAGATCCCCAGAAAGGATGCTGCCGACAGATAATCACCAGCGAAGGCGACACCGTTGACCGCCCAGGGAATCTGTCCGTGCGCCGCGAAGTAACCCTCCGACGACTTGGCCCGACGCCCTAAATAAAAGCTCAATGCGACGGTGCCGACGACAAACAACAAGAAGATGACAATCGCCATCGGAGCGGGATCGTAGATCATTCCTGATCTCCCTGCTGATTAGCGAATCCGGCAACCTTTGTCTTGTCCGGGAGCGGCTCGGTGCGGCACATCAGGCCATAGATGAGGGCCAACAGGATGGCGACGAAGATCAGGGCGAAACCGTAAACGATCGCCAAATTCAATCCTGCCAGAACGATCGTGTCCATCATGTCGGTGGCGAAGGCGTTGATCAGCACAAAGCCCAAGTAAAGGACCAGATAAACGGCAAACAGAATCAAACCGAGTCGGGTATTGAACTGTCGCTCCGAAGAGACAGAGTCGGTGGTTTTCATGCGCAATCGAGACCGCCTGGGAAGGAACAACCGAGAGGAGGCAAGTTTATAGACGATTTTGGCGCGAGCGTTGGAGTCGGACTGATCGCTTTTTAAGGTAGCCGGGTCTCTCCGCAGACTCGAATCGTCACGAATGGATGCTTCCCGAGTCAGCCCCCAAGAGGCCGTGGGGGGATGGTGTGCGATGAGAAAGCGCCCTGCAGGTCCGCATTTCCAAGCCGGGCACTCGCAGCGTTGCTGCGTTGTGTGCAAGTCTTGGAAAGACCCGCCTACGGTAGCTCGTCAGCCGACGATTTCATGGACCACCGTGCCATACACATCGGTCAACCGGTAATCGCGGCCGGCATGATTGTAGGTGAGACGTCGGTGATCGAGACCGAGCAGGTGCAGCACCGTCGCGTGCCAGTCGTGCAGGTGCACCGGGTCTTCGACCGCCTTTTGCCCGATCGAATCGGTCGAGCCATGACGGATCCCAGGCCGGACACCACCCCCAGCCATCCAGATCGTGTAGCCGCGGTGGTTGTGATCCCGCCCGGTCCCGCTCTGTGCGTAAGGAGTCCTTCCAAACTCACCGGCCCAAACAACCAACGTATCAGCAAGCATGCCTCGCTGCTTGAGATCATCGAGCAGCGCCGCGATCGGCTGGTCCGTCGCCTCGCACGATTCCTTCAATGTCTTCTCCAACAGGAAGTGATGATCCCAGCCAACGGGCGAGGTCAGTTCGATGAATCGGACTCCCGCTTCTGCCATCCGCCTCGCCATCAAACACTGTCGTCCAAAACGATCGGTCGGCTTGCCGGCACCAATCCCGTATGTCTCCAACATCGATTCGGACTCGTGCGAAAGGTCCATCACCTTGGGCACTTCATCCTGCATACGAAAGGCGAGTTCCAACGACTCGATCGCCCCCTCGATTTCCGGATTCTCAATTTCGCGGCGCAACTTCATTTGGTTCAAGTCAGAGATCAAATCAATTTGCGATCGCTGTTCTTGTCGGCTCCAGTGATCATTTCCAAGATTGGCCAGGGGCGGGCCCGGTTCCTGATCAATGCCCATCATGGCTGCGTAGAAACGGGGGATCTGGTTGGTACCGATTCTCGTTCCCTGGAACTGGGTGGGCAGGAAGCTACTTCCGTAATTCTTGGCTCCGCCATTGTCCGAAGGTGGGCTGAGCGTGATGAATCCTGGCAGATTCTCGTTCTCGCTGCCCAGACCGTAGAGCGTCCATGCACCGAGGGAGGGACGGACGAACTGGAAACTGCCCGTGTGCATCTGCAAAAATGCTTGCGAGTGATTTGGCAAATCAGTCTGCATGCTGTGAATCATGCAGAGGTCATCCGCATGGCGAGCCAGGTGAGGCAACGCTTCGGAGATCCATTGCCCCGATTCACCATGCTGGGAAAACGCGAACGGCGATCCCATCAGCCTTGCTCCACCCGCAGCCATGGATTGGCCGTGAAGCCGATTCAACTCAGGTTTGTAATCGAATAGATCAACGTGCGACGGACCACCATTCATGCAAAGAAAAATCACTCGCTTCGCCCGCGCGCGATGATGGGTCGACAGGGGTCGATCGGCCGCACGCGCCGATTGCTCTTGGGCCAGTTGGCAAAAAGCAAGGTAGCCAAAGCCGGAGGCGAGCGATTGCAACAATGTTCGACGCGAAGCGACAGCAGGTCGGATCTCATTCATGTCATCGGAATCGTCATACGGACTCATCGGTAAATTCGGTCTTGCGTTCAATCGGTGCTGGCTTCTGTTTTTGCAGGATTCAATCGATCAGTCGTCAATCAAGCATGCGGAACTCGGCGGTCGACAACAATGCCTGGCATAGCATCACTTCCCGACGTGGCGCGTTCTCGGTGTCGGTCTCAAGAAACGTCAACAGCCGATCGGTTTCGCCATCCGTTGGTTCGCGAGCAAAGCAGAGACGGAACGCATCGTGAATGAAGTCCCGAGGATCATCCCCATCCCTTGATCGCAAATGATTCGCCAAATGTTCAGCACATCGATAGACGAAGTCACTGTTCATCAAGTAGAGCGATTGGGTTGCAACGTTGGTCGATTCGCGTTGGCCCGTCACGAGACTCGGCTGCGCAAAATCGAATACCTCGAATACATCTGGCAATCGATCACGCATCACGGGCAAGTAGACACTGCGATGAACCGCACCATCCAAGTCGGGTGGCAAACGAGCATCCAACCCGACGAGGGAGACAGGTCGATCCCCAATCACCCGTCCCACCAATGATCCGACAGGACGACGATGATCGAGCTCGCCCGAGACCTGCAGCATCGCATCCCGCATCGCCTCCACTTCGATCCGACGTTTCGACATTCGCCAAAGCAAACGGTTTTCAGGATCCACCACAAACGCGTCCGAATCAAAACGGGAAGCCTGCCGATACGTGCGCGACAAAACGATTTCGCGAACCAGTTGCTTGAGCGAGAAGCCTCGTTCGACCAGTCGCGATGCAAGGTAATCGAGCAGCTCCGGATGGCTGGGAGGTTGACCGGTGCTGCCGAAGTCATCGACGGTTTCCACCAATCCGTCGCCGAAAAGATGCAGCCATACTCGGTTGGCCATCACGCGCCACGTCAGCGGGTGCTCAGCAGAGGCAATCCAGCGGGCCAACTCGAGTCGTCCACTCTGGTCCTCGGGAATTGCCTCAGCTCGATCACCGCCAATCGATCGAGGCATGGCGCGCGGCACGATTCGATCGACACGATGCACATCGCCCCGCTGCAGCAGCGGCGCGTCGCGAACGGGAATGGCATCCATCACACCCATCGCAAGTGGCAGCGCTCGGCCCTGGTGGTCAACCTTTTCCAATTCCCCTTCGATCGCTCCCGAACGCCAAAAGATCCGGAGGGCATCGCGAAGGGTCAGTGACGAATGATTCTCCTCGCGCTCACGCTGCAGCGAAGCAAGCTCCTCTTCGAGTTCTCCCACCCTCGTTGCCTTGAGTGACCTGTGCAGAATCGGTGTCCCGATTCCGTTCGGCAGGCGAAGCGGATCACCACCGACACGGTTGGCTGGCGAGACCGCTGTCCCAAAGTAGGTCTTGGTGCTGACGAAGATGCCTGCCAGGGCATAGTAGTCTTCCATGGAAAAGGGATCGAACTTGTGATCATGACATCTTGCGCAGGCAATCGAACTCGCTAGAAACACACGGCTCACCGCGTCGACCTGTTCGTCCACCAGGTCGGCGTCGAACTGAAGCGGGTCGGTCGCGTCGAGATTTTTTGGCCCCACCGCTAGGAATCCTGTTGCCACCAAGCATCTCGTGCGAGCCGTCTCATTCTCCGCCGGCAACAGGTCTCCCGCGATCTGCTCGATCACAAAACGGTCCAGGGGAAGGTCTTCATTGACCGCATCGATCACATAG
Organism: Pirellulaceae bacterium; assembly: GCA_963767665.1. Taxonomy (GTDB): domain Bacteria; phylum Planctomycetota; class Planctomycetia; order Pirellulales; family Pirellulaceae; genus Rubripirellula. The sequence continues at coordinate 334,288 of CAVYFC010000004.1, read as the reverse complement.
TCGCGATATCGCCATGCATAAGGAAAGGTGATGTTGGCTTCTTTGCCACTGGACTCCGCGAATCGGGCCACGTCCAACCAGTGGCGTCCCCAGCGTTCACCAAACTCGGGACGCAGCAAGAGCCGGTCCACCTCGCAGCGCAGTGCCGCTTCGATTCCATGCGCGTTGACTTCGGCGGAGAAGTCATCCAGGTTTCGAGGTGATGGCGGCAGCCCAATCAAATCAAAGTGCAGTCGCCTCAACAACGTCGACAGGTTGGCATCCGGAGAAGGTGTCAGTCCGTGCTGCAGAAGTTTGTCCAGGATGAACGTGTCGATCCTGGTTTGAGGCCACGTATGATCGAGCGGCGCAGGGGCCGCGTTTCGCGCAGGGGCCGCGTTTTGCGCAGGGGCCCGTGAATCAAGTGGCTGGTAGGCCCAGAAGGCATCGTCCCGAGGGCGGCTTTCCAACGCCGCCGTGTCGCGAGGATCGGTGGCCCCACTTGCAATCCAAGCAATGAAATCGCGGCGAACCTCTTCCGGAAGTGGATCACCTTGGGGCGGCATTCGCAGCTCGTCATGCTGAGGTGAGATCGCCTGAATCAGCCAACTCGATTCAGGATCACCTGGAATCACTGCGGGCCCACGGTCTCCCCCGGCGCGGATTCCCTCGCGTGTATCGAGCTGCAGCCCGCTCTCGGCCGAGGCCTTCGATCCGGCGTGGCATTCGTAACAACGCTCCACCAGAACCGGTCGGATCTTCCGCTCAAAGAATGAAACATCCTCCACTGAGTCCTCCCCAGCGTCGCCGACCTCTTCGGACCGCGACACCGAACAGAAACCAAATGCCAGAATGAAAGCCAGCATGAAGGCGCGGTTCGTCATGATCACCTGATTATAAACCCTCGCTTCCTTCCAGGGCCATGATCGCAGTGGTGTCCTGGTCGCGAATCGGCATAATGGGCGGCTCACCGATCCTCCCTGCATCGCAATCGCGCCGAAATCCTTTGACCGAAGCCGCTTCTTCCCAGCCGACCCCAGGTTCCCGCCGACGAACGATCTCGTTCGTGATTCCGACGATGGATGAAGCGCCCTCTTTGGCGAAATTGCATTCCGGGATCGAGCAGGTTGTGCACCGCGCAATCGCTGGATCCGCAGATCCTCTTTGTGGATGATGGATCGACCGATGGGTCTTGGCAGGAAATCGAGCGGCTCGTGGCCGGTCATCCGGACACCGAGGCGATTCGCTTTCGTCGCAACTTTGGAAAGGCATCTGCTCTTTCCGCAGGATTCGCAGCATGCCGCGGTGACATCGTGTTGACGATGGATGCCGACCTTCAGGATGACCCCAAAGAAATACCCCGATTTCTGGCTAAGCTGGACGAGGGATTCGACGTCGTCAGTGGTTGGAAACGCGTTCGTCACGACCCCTGGCACAAAGTGTTGCCCAGCCGCGTATTCAACTGGCTGGTCAGCAAGTTGACCGGCGTCAAGCTGCATGATCACAACTGCGGCTACAAAGCTTATCGACGGCCAATCTTGGACGAAGTCGAGCTCTACGGCGAGCGTCACCGTTTCGTGCCGGTGCTTGCCGCCGCCAAGGGATGGAAGGTTGGCGAAATCGAGGTGGAGCATCATGCCCGCGAACATGGCCGCTCGAAGTATGGCGTCTCACGATTGGTCAAAGGCTTTCTCGACCTGCTGACCATCTACCTGTTAACCGCGTTTTCCAGCCGACCGCTTCACTTGATCGGGACAGCCGGCATGTTGTTCTTTGGGACCGGTGCTGTCGGTATCACGTACCTCTCGGGCATGTGGGTGATCTCGCGTCTGAGTGAGCGGATGGAAGATCTTCACCTGCATGAAACGGCCATCTTCTACTATTGCATTTTGGCGCTGCTACTCGGGGCACAGTTCCTGCTCTCCGGCCTGCTCGCCGAGCTGATCGTTTCTCGCACCGTTTCCGGCAACCCCTCCTACAGCGTGGCCGAACGGATTCCCGCTGATCGCTTTCTCGAATCGAGTCGTCACGATGGATGACACCGACCCTGTTGCATCAGCCCGATGGCCGATCTATCACTTGTTGATCTTGGTCGCCTTGGCCATCGCCGCAGGAAGAATCGCGGTGGTCAAGAGCCCTGAGGGAGACACCGCGTTTCTGAGTGCCAATGATCGCAGTCGTTGGTGCACCGTCGCGGCCTTGGTCGAACGCGGCACCTATGCGATCGATGAACAGATCGCCATCACCCATCCGATCAAACGAAACCGAAGGCCATGGGACTCGATTGACAAGGTGCGCCACCTCGGTCGCGACGGCAAGCAGCACCACTACAGCAGCAAGCCACCTCTGTTGGCCACGGCCGTCGCGGGTCTCTACAAGTTGTTGATGCTTGGTACGGGCATGACGCTTACCGAGCAACCGATCTACATGGCGAGGATCATCCTGGCACTTTTCAACTTGCCACTGCTGGCGGTCTTCTACTACGCCACGATCGCTTCGATCGACCGTTTGATTCGAAGCCAGTGGGCCGGCAGCGTGGCAGCTGCAGCCTGTTGCTTTGGCACGATGATCCTGCCGTTTGCCGTCACGTTGAACAATCACCTGCCTGCCTGCTCGGCGACCGCGGTGGTGATGTGGCTCTACATCCGCCACGCCGTGGGTGCGAATGAGGATCTCGAGAATCTGGAAAGCTCTCGGATGTCCTTTCAAGGGGCTTTGCTCGCTGGACTGAGTGCCGCGTTGGCCGCCGCCAACGAGCTTCCTGCACTCTCGATGACGGTCTTCTGGTTTCTGCTCTTCGCGTGGATGAATCGCTCGACGATTCTCCCGTTTGCGATCGGAGCCCTGCTGGTGGCGATGGCTTCGTTCGGGACCAACTGGATCGCCCACGAAAGCCTTCGCCCTCCTTACGCCCACCGCGGAAACGGCGCGCTGATCGCAGCACTCACAACAGCCGCCGAGGCCCCCGAGCGATGCGCTGTCGGAGGAAATCCGTGCAACCTTGGTGCAAAACGGGCTCTCGGATTCTGAGCTCCCCCTTCAGATCGATCCCTCCGACGAAGCGGGTCGCTGGGTGGTCCGTTGTGGCGAGCGACAATTCTCGCTCTTGCAAGAATCGAGTGAATGGCGACTGGCCCATTGGGATGACTGGTACGAGTATCCCGGCAGCTATTGGAAGGAAGGAAATCGTCGCGGTGTCGACTTGGGGGAACCATCCCGTCTCATCTATTTCGCCCACCTAACCATCGGCCATCATGGGCTGTTTTCCCTCACACCGATTTGGCTGCTGATGCCGATCGGGTTGGTTGCCGGATTGCTATCGAAATCGGGGGGGATGAGGCGTTACTTCGCCGCAGTCCTGATTGCCACGCTGGTTTGCGTTTTGTTCTACGTCAGCCGTCCGCTGATCGACCGCAATTACGGAGGCGTCAGCGTCTGTTTCCGCTGGTTGCTGTGGTTCACGCCCCTTTGGCTGGTCACCATTTCACCGGTGATCGAGAAAGCAGGGGACAGGCCATGGTTGAGGGGGGGCGTGTTGGTTTTGCTGGCATTGAGCATCTTTTCCGTCGCCGCCTCGCTCGGAAGTCCCTGGCAATCCCCATGGCTCTACCAGTTTTGGCAGTTTTTGGGCTGGCTGAGGGTTTAGGAAGCGCAGCTAGACTCGCGCTGGACGCTGAGCAAAGCGTCAAGGAGGGCGCGGAATCCTGCCATGGGAAGGCTATCGGTTTGAACGGCTCCAAGCATGCGCCGGTCGCGCGTGGACCGAGGCGTTGGTCTCGGGTGGTGGCGCTTGCGCTGTTGCTGGGGGCGATCTTCTTCGTGGTCCAGTCCTTGGCGCCACAGACGATCGGCGAGGCAGCACGACGCAAGTTGCTGGCCGAGCTGCAAACGCACTACAGTGGGCAAACCGTTTCGATCCGACGCGGGCACTTTGATCCGAAGGTTGGTTTGACGTTCGAGGACATTCGCATCTCGGACGCGTCGGGGGCGCCTTCGGACGCGCCTCGAATGAGATGTTGCGCGAGTCGATCGGTTGACGGTGTTGACCGACATGCACCCAGAAAAAATCCTGGAGCGAAACATCCCCCTGAGCACGCGTGGGGTTGTGATCGACGGGGTGCACGCATCGGCTTGGTTGACGGAGAACCAGCAGATTTCATTGATGGGACTCTTGCCCCTGCCAACCCTTGGCCCGGGTGCCCCACGGATCGTGATCCGAAACGTCCGCTTGAATCTATGGAGCGGCGTTGCCAGTCGTCGACCGGTCACAGCCCAACTCGACGAAGTGCTGGTGACCAAACACCAGCAAGCAGACGGCTCGGCCAAGCAGATGATCGTGCTTCGTGGTTCAGCCGACTTTGCTGACGAAGTGCTGGTGTCGCGTGCCGACATGGTCGGCAAAGAGCTCGATCTGCGCTGCTCGATCAAGGGGGCCCATCTCAGTCGCGATCTTTTTGATCGATTGCCGTCGCAGTGGTTTGCGCGGATTCGCCATGTCCAGGATCTCCAGTGCGAGTGCGAGGCAACGTTGGCGGTCCGTCGATCGAGCGATGGCGCACCTCAATTATCAGCTCCGCACCACGGTTCACGACGGGCGATTCGATCACCCGATGCTTCCCAAGCCAATCGCGGAGCTACGTGGCGTGCTGGCGTGCAATCCGCAAGGCATCACGATTGAAGCTTCACAGGGGGATTTCGGTGACGCGATTTTCCGAGTGACTGGAAAGATCAATGGATACGCATGGCCCTGTGACACTACCCTGACCGTCTCGGCCCGGGGGTTTTGCTGGATGATCGATTGGCCCATTCGCTGCCGGCCCCGATGCAAGCGCAATGGGACCGTCTGCAGCCGCTCGGTCGGATCGATGCTGATGCCCAGTTATCGCACTCGGCGACGGGTTGGCAATCCAAAGCGACTGTGATTTGCAAAGGGGTGGATGTTCGTTTCGAACGATTTCCCTATCCGGTGGAAAGTGTCGTGGGTCGAATCGAAATCGCCGACGGGATTGCCAAGGCGGAAACGTTGACCGCGCGCGTGGGCGGCAATCGGATGCAGTGTGCGTTCCATTTGCCAGTCCAGCCTGGCATGACGGCCGAAAAATCCTTTGTGATTGCCACCGACGGTCCGATCCCGATCGACAAGACATCTGCTCAGTTCTTTATCACCTCGCGGCGCCGAAACCACGAATTTGGAATCGTTCGTTCGATCACTGCGTCCTAGAGGATCGATGCAACTGGCCTCGGCCGTGTTCCGAACCGACCTGCAGGGCAACGTCTCGGACGACTCGATCTTCGCGTGATCGATGGGCACCTTCGCTACGAGAAATTTGCCTATCCGCTCTACAACGTGTCCGGGAATATTCTGGTCGACAACGATCTGGTCACGATCGCTGGAATGCGTGCGAACAACGCCAACGCGGGAACGATTCGCTGCGATGGGACCTATCGAATCCCCAGTCCAAACGGGACCACGTTTAGTAAGACGCATCTCAACCCCTACGCCTGCAACGTGATGAGTCGCAACTCGCTTTGCGGTTTCAGGCGAGCGACATCCCGATGGACGAGTCGCTACGCAGTTCGCTACCGACCAGTAGCCAAGCACGTTTGGGATGCGATCGCACCGAGTGGTGTCTTGGACGAATTGAAGGTCTCGCTGGAACAAACCGGATCGAGCAGTCCCTTGACCCTGGACTAACCGCCACGCAAATCGACAGTCCACAGGTGACCAGCCGCACGCTGAGCTTGCGACCCACCTCGCTACCCTATCGACTTGACGTGACCGGTGGCACGGTGACGATTCGATGGCAAGACGGTGCACCATCGAATCGATCAGGGGACGGCATGACGCATCGACGTTGTCGGCCGATGGTCTGTGTGTCCAGGACGCCAATGGTCGATGGGAGTTGCTGCTCAACCTGCACAGTGGAAGCCGGTTGCATCCCGATGCCGAGCTGATCGCTGCACTGCCAAGCCAGATGCGAGTCGCGATGCGGGCCCTGCAACTGCGAGGTCCGGTGAGTGTTCGAGGCCAGACGCGTTTTGCGATGCCCGACGCCATGCACCCCGAACCCGTGATCCAGTGGGATCTGGTCTTGCAGCTGGAAGGCAACCGGATTGCCGACGTTGGGCCTGTCCACTCCCTACGTGGTGAGTTGTCCATCCAAGGGCTTCGCAATGAAACAGGTATTCAAAGCGTTGGGTGATGTTCGGATCGACTCGATGCATGTTTATGGAATCCAGATCACAGGGATCCGTGGACCGTTCTCGATCGAGAATGACATGCTCTACCTTGGTGGCTATGCGCACGCCACCAAGCGGTCCGGCCGCCAAACGAACGGCAAATCAAAGCCCCTCCATTCGCGGAACTCTGTTTGACGGGGTGATCGACCTTGATGGAAAGGTCGTGTTTCGTCGGGCAATTTCGATGTCGGTTTGACAATCCAGCAAGCACAGCTTCCCACGCTCCTGGCGGACTTTGGCAACAGCGACAAGGAACTGACCGGCACGCTCAGTGGACAGACGCAACTGCAAGGAAATCTTGGCACGACCGATCTATTGAAGGGTAGCGGCGCCGCAAAAATCACCGGCGCCAACCTCTACAAATTGCCTCTGATTGTTCAAGTCTTGAACTTGTTACGAATCAAGGCGACCGAGGATGTCGCATTCACCGACGGGGAGGTCGAATTCACGTTGTATGGCGATACGGTCACCTTCAGCGACTTGCAAATCTGGGGCGATCTGGTCGCGTTGCAGGGCGGCGGGACCCTCAATCGCCGACACGAACTTGACCTCACGTTCAACACTCGGGTCAGTCCCCAGAATTCGTTCACACAATTGATTCCTCTGGGCCAGCGCTACACGCTCTGGACCATTGAAGTGCGAGGCCCACTGAACTCACTGGCAATCGAGCGGAAAGCCCTCGATCGAGTGAGTGAAACGTTGGAGTGGTTGATTCCCGGCAGGGACGAAGAATCATCCAGTCAAGCCACGCAACCAGCCAAGGGAATCCGAGGCTGGTTCAATTAGCGGAAAGGCGGTGGATCAGGCTCACAGGCTTGAACACTGCGGGCACGAATCGGAGTAAGACGCCATGAACATCCATGTCAACGCCGCAGCTTCGGTTGCCGGTACTTCCCGGGCAGCGGCCCGAGGGGGCGATGCCGATGCTCAGGTCGCTGAATCAACGCGGCAGCAATCCACCGCGGAGGCACCGGGCGGAAAGAGCGCCGACACATCTGCCGTCGACGCGGGTGACCAAACCGGCGATCGAGACGGCCACGGCCAACAAGTGCTCGACGTGTTTGAGCGATCAGGCAAGGAGCAAGAGCAAGAATCGTCCCAAAGCGACGACGTCTCTCCCGAAAACTCGAACGAGCCGGACGACGAACAGGGCTCGCACCTTGACCTTCAAGTCTGAAGCGGCCGAACGCTGCCACTGTCGCACTAAAAATCCAGAGACGCTGGATCCAGTTTTCGCAGTCGTCGATCGCTTAGTACCGTTTCAGCTTGCGATCCAGCGTGCTCCGTTCGATTCCGAGGATGCTGGCGGCACGACTCTTGTTCCCCTCGGTATGTCGCAGGACTCGCTCGATATGGAGTTGTTCCAGCTCGGCAAGGGTCATTTCCACTGACGCGTCAGCGGAACCCTCGGCCAGCCCGCCTGCCCCTTCCAAGGCAGGCGAAAGCGAAAGATCGGACTCTTCGATCCAACTCTTGGTGTTGAGCACCACGGCGCGTTCGATCACATTCCTCAGTTCGCGGATGTTCCCCGGCCAGGAGTAGCTGAGCAGTTTCTTCTTGGCAGACTCGCTGAACCCTTCCACCTTGCGCCCCATTTCCAGATTGAATTGGTCAAGAAAGAAATCGGCGAGGACCAAGCAGTCGTTACCTCTTCGCCGTAGCGGCGGGACGACGATCTCGATCACGTGAAGTCGATAGTACAAGTCCTGTCGAAACATCCCTTCACGAACCATCTGCTGGAGGTCTCGATTGGTCGCCGCGACGACTCGGACATCCACACGAATCGGTTCATGTCCGCCCACGCGCTCGAAAGGATGACCTTCCAGCACGCGCAGAAACTTTGCTTGAATCTCGGCATCCATTTCACCGATTTCGTCCAGCATCAACGTGCCACCGTCGGCGACTTCAAACTTGCCCCGTTTGCGTTCCGTGGCCCCCGTAAAGGCGCCCTTCTCGTGTCCGAAGAGCTCGCTCTCCAAGAGCGTCGGTGACAGGGCAGCGCAGTTCAAACAGACAAGCGGACCATCGCTTCGCTTACTCGCGTGATGGAAGCGCTGCGGCGACCAGTTCTTTCCCGACACCCGATTCGCCTCGAATCAAGACCGTGGCGTTGGTCGGAGCAGCTAAGCCAACCTGGCGGACCACCTCCTCGATGGCGTCACTTTTTCCGACGATCCGAACCTTTTCGCCAAGCCGCTGCTGGAGTTCCCTGACCTGTTGACGGCTTTGGCGCAGCGAACGGCTGAGCCGGCGACGATCGGCAAGGTTCGTCAGCGAGGCAGCCAAGATCTCGCTACAGGCAACGACAAACTCGAGATCTTCCGCCGAAAGAGGATCGCCTCCCGTACTGGTCGTCAGGTGGATCATGCCGCAAAGGCGTGACTCATGGTCACGCATCGGGGCAAGGATCAAACTCTCGACGTCGATTTCACCACGACTGTTTTCGGTGGCAACGCTTTGGTCCCCCATCACGTTGCGCGCCAAGATCGCCTGACCTTCTTGACTGGTCACCGATTCGATCAGTGAATCAGGTGGCCTTCGATAACTTTTGGATCCCGTTTGTCGGGTTCCTCCCAACGTCATTTCTGAAATGGACGACGCGGTCTTGGAAACGCTGCAAAGGTAGATGCCTGCCGTTTCGAAGGAGACGTTCGCCGCGAGACAATCAAGAACCGCATCGATGGCCGGATTGGAGTCTTCACAGCGAGCTGCCGTGAACGCCAACTGCAACAACTGATGGCTGGCAATGGCAGTGCCCCCCACTCCGCCGGCGACATTCGCCTTGGGGCGCCCATGCAGGTAGGAACTGTAGCGCTTTCGATCGGTAATCGAACCAGGATCGACCTCGATCGTGACCTGGTCATCGGTTGCCTGGTTCGACGAGGAGTGAGGTCCGCTGGTGTCGGCCACTCCACCTTCGATTTGCCGCGTGAAGGTGATCGCGAAACCACCCACCTCGATCAGGTCCCCATCATCAAGTGACTCGGCTTTTTCCAGTCGTTGGCCATTGAGAAAGGTTCCATTGCGGCTACCCAGGTCTTCGATCTTCCAACCGCCCCCCTCCCACCAAGTGCGGGCGTGCTGGCGACTTGCCTGATGGGTTCGGATCACGATCTGGTTGGTCGACGCCCGACCAATCACGGCCTCGACAGGAGGTACCAGGCGAAAAACGTCGCTCCAACGGCCAGCGCTGCGAAGCACCAAGTAGGCGCCGCGGTCAGCGGAAGACTGGTCCATTGTCGCGTCGAGTCGATCAGCTGCAGGTCGTTTCAAGGGAAATCCAAGGCGCAGGGGCGGCGCATCAAGACGAGGAAGGATTCGCAGCCGCAGGACCGGCTGCCGGGCTTTCACCGAGGAAAAGAGAGACGTTTCGATCGTGGGCCGCCTCGGATCGTATCCTACCTCCTCACGAACCGACTCTGGTGAACTTTTCGATCCTAAGTCTTGTCGCGCGGCCCGTCCAGCATCGCCTCCGGATCGGAATGATCGGCAGCTTTTGACCTTCGCCAGGCTTCGTGGTTCATCGCACGAGGCCGCAAATTGGAGCCAAAAGAATCTGACCAGGGGAAGATCCAGAGCGGGGGGGGAAGCACTCGGGCTTGAAGGCGGTGGCAGTGGCAACGGGTCATCACGGGTCACGAGGCCGGCCACCAAGCATCTGTTGCTGTAGGTCGCGAGGACAACTATCCTGAGGACTGATCAGTTTTTTGCTCGAAATCGCGCAGAGTACTGGTCACAATAGAGCTCACTTGTCGACCCATTCTACTCATCACCTGCGATTCGCCGTGGGTGAGATGCTTCGGAGATCCATTGTGATCCATTCGGACCCAAAACGCCTTGTCATTGTAGTCATGACCCTCTCGCTTGGGGTGCTGAGCCTTGCCACCGCGCTGCATGCTGGTCTCGGCTTTGGCAACCGTCAATCGGTTGGGGGTGTCGTCATCGACGGCTCGGGAATCGTCCGCACGGCAACGCTCGAAGAGCGTCAAGAGCTGGCGAATCTCGTCCGACAAGGGCTGGAACCGCTCGACGGTGACCTTCGCGAGGCGACCGACATGCGGATGCTTTCGCTGAAGGGTTTGCAGAAGGCAATTGAAGCGAGCCATCAGAGTGGTGTGAGCGTTCCCGATGAGGTGGAATTCCTGGCTGGTCTGCAACGAATCGAGTATGTGTTTGTCGATCCTGACAAGCAGGACATCATCATCGCCGGCCCAGCTGAACCCTGGGAACTTCGCGATGATGGATTTGTGGTCGGTACTGTCACGGGTGGTGCAACGATGCGATTGGCTGACCTTGCGGTCGCGTTGCGAAGCGTGGAAACCGCTCGCCAAGCCGGCATCAGCTGCTCGATTGAGCCCACCGACGAAGGCCGTCTGCGTCTTCAACAGTTCCTGCGTCGCATCAAGTTGCGACCGGGCCAAAGCCCCGTCGCCTACGAGGCGGCGATGCGGGAAGCCTTTGGACCTCAGATGATTCACCTCAATGGCATTCCTGTCGACTCAAGGTTCGCACGAACTTTGGTTGCGGCTGACTTTGAGATGAAGCGAGTGGCGATGGGACTGACCCCGTCTCCTGTGGCCGGTCTGCCGAGCTATCTGCAAATGACACGTAACAGTGCTCAGGCGAACAACCAGAACCCTCGCTGGTGGATGGCATGTGATTACGATGCCTTGGCCAAAAGCGAAGATGGTCTGGCTTGGAAGCTCTCCGGGCAGGGCGTCAAGACGTTGACCGAGCAAGACATTGTCGACCAAGACGGTGGGGTTCGCGGCGCAGGGACCGTCGACAAGTTGGCCGAGATGTGGGCCAACAAGATGACCGCCTCCTACGGCGAACTGTCAAAGGAAATGCCAGTGTTTGCCGATCTGCAGAATGTGATGGACATGACGGTGGTTGCCACGTTGATCGTGCAGGAACGATTGGCCGATCGAGCTGGTCTTGATCTGACCGTTTTGGCCAGCAATCACGAAGCACTTCCCTTGGCCACTTACGACGCACCGAAGGCTGTGGACCCACAGTGCAGCTTCATTCGCGGGCGCAACGGTTGGGTGGTCACGGCCTCCGGCGGGGTGGACATCAATGGTTTCCAGGTTGTTCAGAAGCAAGAGGTTGTCTCTGGGATCGCTGATTCTCGGACCGCCGCTCTGGCATCGGCTTCCAGCGACCGCTGGTGGTGGAATAAGTAGTCCCGACATCGAGTTGCCATTCGCTGCCAATCCTTGACCTCGTGGTTGATGGACCGACGATGATGAGTCCTTGGGGATTCGGTACGTTTCAAGATGAACTCGCCTGCGATTGGCTTGAGGATCTTTTTGATTCTGATCCCATCGCATTCTTTGAAAAGTGCCTCGATCTCGATGGGCTCGATTATCTGGAGTACCTGGCTGGGATCGGGGTCCTCTGCACTTCGGAGATCGTGCATGGGCTCTGCGATCAACTGCGAGACGGGTTGCCTCACGCGGTCCACGACTGGCTCGAGGATCACATCGATCTGGATGCCTCGAGGTTACTGCCAAGCGCAATTTCAGGCATGCGGCGGTTGCTTGGCCCTGACTCAGAAATTCGGGAGCGTTGGTCGGACAACGAGGAATGGGGCGACGAGTGGTTCCGCCACGTCGCTGATCTGCTTCGCCTACTGGAGGCCGACCTTCTAGCGATCCAAAGCCGTGCCGCTGGCGGGCCAATCGAGGAAGAGCGGCAGTGATTCTCTCACCGTGGTTGAAATGCCCGGATACTGTTATAGATAATCAGTTGTCTGGACAATCCCGGCCGCGTCACGTTCAGCGCGTCACCCAAAGGTCGGACGGCCTCTCGCAGACCCCCTTTCTCAGCGGCAACACCGTGAAATCCAAGTATCCGAGAGGCTGTAGAGAAATCGACTTCCCCTGCTTCAGGCCCGCAAATCGAAGGCAGACACCTGCCGCTGTGCTGCGTTTGAGCTTGAGTCCTGGAAAGACTCAACCACGGTAGGGGACGACAAGTAAAAAAATTCGCAGGATCAGAGAGGGAAGGGAAAACGCGGTGTTGGTGGCATTGCGGCGACTCGTCGGAACACATCGATTGACGCATTCAGCCACCCTGTGGGGAGGTCTTTTCATTGACGCATGAAGCCATGATCGACAACGAACACACCGAATTTGATGAGCCCGGGGACTACGCCCCGCGTAAGTCGCGTTGGCAGGAAAACCATGGCAGCCTGCTCATGGCTTTCGTGGGCCTGATCATGCTGGTTGGTTCAGGCGTGCTGATTTATCGCCAAAACCGATTCGTGCCGCCACGCTTCCCACAATCCAACATGATCGCCCCCCCTGCTGAAGAATCTTCGGAATCGGACAGCGACTTGTCAAACCAGGAGGTCGCCTTGATTCGCGTGACCGGCGCTGCCAACGATTTTGGAACGATCAAGATTGCGATCTATGAGAATGAGGAAACCTTCAACAATCCCGATTTAGCTTTCGCGACCAATTCGCTGCCGCTGAATGATGGCGAAGCGATTTGGGCGGTCCCCGTGAATCGACTACCAGAGATGATGTCGATTGCTGTTTACCACGACGAGAACCAGGATGAGCAGCTCACCCTGAATCGGTTTGGCATTCCTAGCGAGCGTTATGGGTTCTCTGGCAATGCACGAGGCTTGGCAGGACCACCCGCTTTCAAGCAGACCTTGATTGACCGTCCCGTCAACGGCCAAACCCTGGAGCTGTTCATTCGCTAACAAGTTAGCGATGAACTCGAGTTTGCCCTGAATCGCATACCCTTGGCTTCTCAGGCCGCCGCTTGACGCGGGATGACGAGTCTCGCCGGGCTAGAATGTTGTCAAAGGTACCGATTTTCAAAGGTACCAACGGGGCGCTTTCTCGGAGACCGTCAATCATCGCAGCGATGCATCGAGATCCTAGCCTCGAAGAGACTGTGATGAATTGGCTTGCCCTGACGCAGGCCCGCGTTTCCGAGGTGGACCTTCTCAGCTTTGCTGAGTTGCTTGCGAGTCTCGGAGAGACTCGCCGACGGTAACGCCTCCCGCCTCGAAAAACTCACAGCTTCGGAGAGGCCGGACCGCAGGAAACGGCTCTGCCGAAGAATCACCGTGACTCACGTTGGCACACCATGAATGCTTCGATTCGAGTTCGGTGTGGCTCGACATGCTGCACTTGAATCGTCCTTTGTGCAGCCGATCGCTAGTGGTTGGGGCGACGTCGGTCGCTGTCGCGCATGCCGAGTGCGGGTGTAGCAGACTCGGGCACCATCCGGGACCCATCAGGTTTGTCCGTGCTGCGTCGTCCCCCGGCCAGATAGTCGGTCCATCGTCGCCCGCCCCGGTGATCGTCTGGTCCTGGTGCAATCAGGAAGACCGCGCCCAAACCGAAAATGATTCCTGCCATCGCCGAACCACATGTGACGACGAATCCCGACGGGCCGACAGGTTTGTCACTGACCTGTGTCGGACCGAGCTCAGCAATCAAATTGGTGGAGAGAGCGGCGGAGCGACTAGCGATCGCCTCCGCAAGGGCACGTTCGGATTCGGCCAGCAGCGATGTACGGTGGTCGACCTCGGCATCGATCTTGGCGTATTCGGTACGAGCCGTTGCCAGGTGGGCCAAACGCTCGCGAAGTTGCTCTTCACGGCTCGACAGCCTGAGCACGCGTTCGCGTTCCAAACGAATCAGCGGATCCATCGCCTTGATCACAGCGGAGGTTTCCTCTTGCATACGAGTCTGAATTTCTCGCTCGGTCGCAACCGCCGCTTTCAACTTGGGATTGTCCAGGGTGTAGATCCCAGCGAGCCGGCTGGATGTCAACTGAGCATCGATGAGACCTTCCTTCAATCGCTGCAATGATGGCTGACTTGCCAGCAGATCACTACCGCTGATCAACAATTGCTGAGGATCTTGCGATCCGGCAACCAGCAAATCGTAAAAGGATTCGAGCTTCTCCAGTTCCAGCTCCACCGTTTGCAGTTCACGCGTCGTCTCTTCGAGCGTGCGGCGGTTGGTACCATCCCCCGAAATCGTGTCGTTCAGGTTTCTCAGTTCACCGAGATCCGTTCCAAACGCAACTTCAATCTCATGCAAACGGGACGAAGCTTCGTCGAGGTTCTGCTTCGCCAGGTCTCGCGTATGACTCAATTCAGCGATCACACTGTCGGCGCGGACGCGACGCACCTTGCGCAATTGTTCTGTGAGGTTGTCGTACATCGCCTTGCAGAACGCCGTGGCGCGTGCCTGAGTCTTTGCCTTGACCTGCAGGTAGACCACCTCGGTGTTGCCGAACTCAGAACCCTTGGGGGCCAGCAGATTGACGCATTCGGTGGCAATCTGGTCAATCACTTCTGAAGTTGGCCAAACGGGATCACGATAACCTTCGGGTGGTCCGATTTGACGCAGCGCCGCCCCGACCACCTCGGGATTTTGTGCCATTTCAAGGGTCGTTTCCTGGGCCGCCTTCAGATCGGTTTGACTCGCGAATCGCCCCAACCGATCGACGGAGTTGTTGGCCTCATCACGAATCACCAGAGGCTGTCGCGCAGAGTAGACATCGCTACTGAAGAGGGCAAAACCAGCCCCCATTAGTCCGAAGAGTAGTGCTGCACCGGCCCAAAGGGGTGCGAACAGGACCAAAATGTTGCGAACGTGTTTCCACGGAATGGGTGCTGAAGACATTTCGAGTGGCGCATCACCGAGGGAAGGGGGTCGTACCTCCAATCCTAGGTTGCGCTTTGTCGAACGTCGGCGTTTCGTAGAATGCGTCCCATCGGACCATGTGCTGGTCGTACCGATTGCGCGATAAGCTTCGATCGCAACGAATCGTATCAGAACTTGTAGAGCAGCAGCAACGAGTAATAGATGTCGTTTTTCTTTGCGCCCTGAGGCGTGCTGTCGTAGCGGTCGGTGGCGGCGACTTTCAAACTGAGGTTCTCGCTCCCGTCGAGCAGAATCTCCCAGGCAAGATCGTTGACGAGACGAAAGTTGCCAAAATCATCCCATGCTGGAAAGTATTCAACCTTCGCGATGACCTTTTGCCGAGAAGTCAGCTGACGTTCGGCTTCGCCACCGAAGATCGCTTCCGGAATCCAAGCGTCGTCTGGGGAACCGATCTCTTTGGAAGCACCAGCACCGAAGCGAGTGACCAGGGAGGCATCGTCGCGTCTTATCCAGTGATAGCCGACACCACCATTGCCCCAAATTCGCAAATCAAAGGGCTTGAACTTGTCCCATTCCATTCCGAATTTTCCGAATCCGGCCCAAGGCGAATCATGCAATAGCCGGTCGTAATCGAGGTTGAACCGCCCATTGTCTTCGATCGTCGTTGTCCCATTGCTCGCCTGGCGATAATCAACGTCCAAAGCCCATGTGTCCCATTCAGTCTTTCGTTTTGTTTCCAGTCCCGTTTGGATGGCAAGTGTATTCGCGTTCCCCGCACTTCCATCGATCCCCAACTCAGCGTGGGAGTCCCAACCTCGCATCCAACGCACAGGATACTGATACCAGCGAACCACTTCCGACTCCAACGGTCCCGACTCGATTGTGGGTTCGACGTCAATCTTCTCGACCATCGACTCCCCGGAGGGCGACTCGAGCGATGGCAAATCACCATCGACCGGTGCAGGATCCGGTGACCCGTCAGGCCCCATGATTTCGACCGTTGCGCTTTCATTCGATGAGGGCAACGCGGCGGAAGGTGCCGGAAGAATTTCTACTTCCGTCTCCAGCCGATCGATCGGATCCTGTTCGGCCAGTGGAGCTGGATTGCGGACGGAGGGCTCAATCGGCTGTGGCGGCAAGATGTAGTGAGGCTGGCTGTTCTGGTTCAGCACGGCGCGCGGCGAGGCCAACTCAAGGGACGTCGCCTCATCGACCGGTGGCAATGCGAAATAGGGGTTCGCTTGTGTGGATGGTCCCGACACAGTCATTCCCGAGCTGGCACTCGGTAGCTGCCTCGGATCGACGGGGATCGTATAAGGAGCTTCCGAAATGACGGTTTCCGAAATGGCGGCATCCGAAATGACGGTATCCGGGTTCACAGCCGGAGTCGCCAAGGGTGCGGGAGGGACGGCATCGACCGGCATCTCGTAGCCGCTCCCGGTCCAACGTGAAACTCCCTGACGCCAGGCAGGGACGGGATTGTCCTGACCGGAAACCCATGTTGTCTGGGTTCCCATTCCGACGATCAATGCCGCAACCGCCCAACGAGTGACATGAGTTTGCTTTCGATTTGATCCGTTTTCGCTACGCACAATTCTTCGTCCTGGGGGAAAAGCTCTTCGGATTTTGCAAATAACAAAATCCTTCACCCCAAGTCACCACTAATCCCGTCGACTTCTTCAATTGGGTCCAGAAGCGGAAGTCCCTTCCAACCGAAACGAGATGTTTCACGCCTTGGCTTCGGCAAGCGCCTCCAGGAGCGTCGCGATCGCCTGTGGAATGTGCTCGTAGGGTGCCTCGTCCTCATACTCGAGAATCACAAAGCCCTGATAGTTCGCCCGTTTCAAGATGTCGGCAATGCGACCCATGTCTGCGGGATAGGACTTACCCTCCGGCGTTTTCATGCTGACCTTGACCTGCACATTCACCGCATAGGGAACGCACTTTTCGAGATCCGCATACGGATCCTCGGAAAGGAAGTTGCCGGTATCTAGGTTGATTCCAACCCACGGGCTTTCAACGCGTGCCATGATCTGCAACATCTGATCACTCGTCAGGTTGCCATGGTTTTCGATACCGATGAAGATTCCTTTTTCCGCCGCCCGCTTGGCACATTGTCCAATCGCCTCGCACGCTTCCTCCATCCGATCGGGAGCCTCGGCCAATTCCCTACCGGTTCCGGCGAAAAAGCGAATGTGCGGCGCACCCAACAGACTCGCCCGATCAATCCAGGCGATGGCAGTTTCGATTTCTTGTTCCAGTCTTGGCCCCGCACCCACGGTGAAGTTGTTCCCAATCGCGGTTCCTGAAATGGTGACGCCTCGCAAGAATGCCTGATGCTTGAGATCAACGAAGTAGCTATCGGGGGCGTCGGGCGTGAAGAAGTAGCTAGTCAGTTCCGCCGCATCCAATTTCTGTGAGACGCAGTAATCCAGAAACCCAACCATATCGATGGCCGTACCATCGCCGGCAACCTCTTGGCGTTTCCCTCGAGAGTAGGGAAAGTATTTACGAAGTGAATACGCGGCGAGCCCAACTTGGAAACGGGGAGGTCCGCTTCGGCCGATGGGATCGCGAGCGAACGTCGGTAGACTGGTCGACGGTAGACTGGTCGACACAGCACCTGCCGTGACAAGCTGCATAAAATTGCGGCGTTTCATTCATCACCTCCGAGTAATTTCATCCAATGGCGTCATGTCGAAAGATAGTCGATGTCGATAGCCGGCGATACAATCCCTGCAGGCCCGAAGCAAAATTGACGATGTTCCCACAATCGAACGACCGAGGCATGATCGGTCCTCTGCGAGAGCGTGCCAGGGCAACCCTGAATCGACTCCGATGGGAACTCCTCGATCAGCGGACCCTATCAGGACATTGGGTCGGCGAATTGTCCGCCTCTGCGTTGAGCACTGCCACGGCGATCAGTGCGATGTCGGCGGTTCTGCTTTACTCGTCAGATCCTAACCCTGACGCGGAAACTCTGGTGGACTGCGTCACCCGTGGAATCGAATCGCTCGCCAAACAACAGAATCCAGACGGCGGCTTTGGCGATACCGACCGCAGCCACTCGAACATCGCCACGAGCTACCTGGTACTGGCCGCTTCGAGCCTCGCTGAGCAGGGCGTGGGAAGATCGCTTGCGCTCGAACAGTCGGAAGCTCTACGCGATTACATTCGCGATGTGGGAGAGTTTGACTGCGTTGCGAGCACGTTACGGCGAGGACAAGACGTTTGTCGTTCCGATCCTGACCAATCTTGCGATCGCGGGATTGGCCGATTGGGATCAAGTCCCAGCCCTCCCGTTTGAAGCGGCGGTTTTCCCACAATCGATGTACCGACTGCTTCAAATGCCGGTCGTCAGCTATGCGATTCCAGCGCTGGTCGCGATCGGTCAAGCGCGACACTTTCACGGCCGTCGCGCGGTGATGCCACTGCGCTGGATTCGATCCGCATCGATCGATCGAACGATGAAAGTATTGCAGCGAATGCAGCCGCAGAGCGGAGGCTACTTGGAAGCGACGCCACTGACTTCGTTCGTCGTCATGAGCCTGGCGGCCACCGAACGAAGTGACCACGAGGTCAGCCGCAATGGCCTGCGATTCTTGATTGAGTCGATGAATGAGGATGGAAGCTGGCCGATCGATACGAATCTGGCAACGTGGGTGACCTCACTTTCCATCCACGCGCTGGCATGCGATCCCAGCGACGACGGGGACTGGTGCACGCGAGGATTTGGTTCGATGGCATCTCGGTTGCCAGCATCGCCAACGGCATCCCTTCACGGGCGCCGAACCTGGTGGATGGGGCTGGAGTGATCTCAGTGGCGCCGTTCCGGATAGCGATGACACGCCCGCCGCGATCCTAGCCTTGGCTCGCGTGTTGCGGTGGCACCAGCAGGATGCCCAGGCGTTGCGGGTCGCCATGTTGGCCGGTGTCTGACTGGTTAAGACGACTGCAGAACCGAGACGGCGGATGGCCCACGTTTTGTCGAGGCTGGGGCAAACTCCCCTTTGATCGCAGCAGCAATGACTTGACCGCCCACGCCATTCGAGCGTTGCAAGTTGCAGAACAGCTGGGAACAGAGGACCGAGCCTCGACGAAATCCTCCTTCGATCGCGCCAGGGCCTTTCTGTTGGCCAACCAGCAAGCAGACGGATCCTGGCTTCCCCTCTGGTTTGGCAATCAGGATCGTGCCGACGAATCGAATCCTGTCTATGGGACCTCACGCGTTTTGGTTGCCTCCGCCGCCTTCCTGGGTGAAGAATCGGTTCGACGGGGCTGCGACTACTTGATCTCCGTGCAGAATGGTGATGGAGGATGGGGGGGCGGCCCCTCCGTCACGTCGTGGTTTTCCGGATGGGGGTGGCCAACGACCAACGTGGGGCGTGCTTCCAAAAAAGAGAAGCTTCGATCATCAGCAGCGTGGAGGAAACCGCTCTGGCAGTCGATGCACTGGTCTACGGTTCTACTGGTCCGAGCGGAACCAAATTGCCGGGAACGGTGTTCAATCGGACTGCGCCGAAGAGATTTTTGCCGCCGATTGCGCGAGAGTGTCGTCGAGAAATGGACGGCAATGGCGTCGAGAACGACGTTGGAAGGGAACAGAAGCCACTTTCCTTGCCACGATTGGCAGCTCCAGCGGTGGGAAGGTGGGACTCGGCTGTGGCTATAATCCGAGGCGTCGAGTTTTTACTCGATAGCGTCGATGCAGGATCGCCACCAAGTCGCATGGCCAATTGGGTTTTACTTTGCAAAACTCTGGTACTACGAAAAACTTTATCCACTGATCTTCACCACCACTGCCTTGGGAAAGTTCCTGCGGGCGACGGCGGGAGGAGGTGGATCCCGATTGGCCGCGATGACGCTGGCTAACATCCGATACGACACCATCACGAGCGACCACAGAGGTACTCGGATTGTCGACTGGACTGAGCATCAACGAGACGTCAACTGGACCCGAGGTCGCCGCTGACCGTTCGCCGCGGCGAAAAACGAGTCACCTGAAGGATGTACCCGAGACCCTGGAACTGCGTGAGAGTCTGCGGGCTCGGTGCGAACAGATCGCAGACAAGCTGGATCGAACGGTCCCGATGACCAAGGACGAGATGGAGCAGATTGCCCGAGCGCGCCTTGGAGGAGGCCGATCTGCCCGGAGGGTTACCTCGGCTGGATGATGGTGATGATCAGCAGTGCGTTCTGGAAAGGGCCAGCTCTCGTCGGTCCCGCCCGAAAGGCGATTGTTCCTACTGCCTCACTGTCTCAAGCACGCCGAGGGATGCCCGGCTGAGTACGACCAGTTCGGGATGAACTGCAAGGAATGTGGCGCCTGCAGCATCGCCGACTTTCGTGGCTTGGCGGAACAGATGGGCTATCGCGTGCTTGTCGCCGAAGGTTCGCCGGTGGTGATGAAGATCATCGTCGGTGGCTACGTCGATGCAGTCGTAGGCGTCGCCTGCTTGAACGTTCTGGAAAAGGCGATCGACAAGGTGCTGTTGGCCGGCATTCCCTGCATGGCCGTACCCTTGCTGAGTAGTGATTGTCGCAATACCAAGGTCGACGAGTCCTGGGTCGATGAGATGATTCGGACCCCTTACGTTCCAGCCGCACAAGCCACTCGCAGCTACGTCCATCTGATGCGAGCCGCGAGCGACCTGTTTTTGCCTGAGAACTTGGATCGGCTGGCACCACGAATCCGCAGCCATGCGCCGCTGGGCTGAAGAAGCGGTCACGCTGGAACAAATCCAAGGGATGGATGCCGTCGCTGCGACCGAACACATTGCGTACGACTTCTTGAGTCGCGGGGGTAAACATTCTCGTCCGTTCATCACGCTTGCCGCCTACGATGCGATGACCGGAGGAGCCTGCACGGAAGCTTCAGCCGCGCAAGCGGTCGAACAGATTCCGATCTCGGTTCGTCGCGCGGCCATGTGCATCGAAACGTTCCACAAAGCCAGTCTGGTTCACGATGACATCGAGGATGACGATGCCTATCGATATGGACAGCTCGCGGTTCATCAGACGCTTCGGTTTGCCGACAGCGATCAATGTGGGCGACTATCTGATCGGCCTTGGCTATCGGCTTGCTGAGTCGCAGCGACGGAGGGGACGACGTGCCCGCCGAAGCTCGCGCCGATGTCCTTGATGCACTCGCCACCGCGCACATGCGATTGGCGGAAGGGCAAGGGGCGGAATTACTTTGGCGAGACACCAAGGACCGTCGGCTGTCGCCGCTCGATGCTTTGAAGGTGTACGCTCTCAAGACATCGCCCGCTTTCGAAGCCGCCCTGTTCAGCGGCATTCGCATGGCGGGCGATGCGGAGCCCTATCGCGATTCGATTCGAGTCTTCAGCCGCAACCTCGGGGTCGCCTTTCAGATTCTGAATGATCTCGGAGATTGGGTAGGTGACGATTCGAACAAGTTGCTGGCGGGCGGCGATGTGATCGGTGGCAGGCCGACGCTGCTCTGGGCTCTCGCCCTGCAATCACTCTCGCACCGAGGATGCCGAGCGAATTGCTGTCGCTAGCGGAACCAGATTGTGAGCTTTCTAACGAACAACGAACGACTCGGGTGCGACAACTTTACGAGCGAGCCGATGTATTTGAAACCGCTCTGAAGTTGGTGGACAAGCATCAGGTGCGAGCGGAGCAAGTCGCTGACGAGATCGAAGTGGACTCCCTTCGTCGGCTATTCTACTTCCTAGTCGATACGGTGCTGGAACGCCCCGAGATGCCATCGCCGACGGTGGTCTCGATCGGCGTGACCGCCCCCAATCGGATAACGAGGCTATCAGCGAGTGGATCTCATGAGAGGCGTAACATCGTCCGACGATTCAAGTGTCAACATCAACGAATTGCTGGATGAGTTTTATGATCAGCCAGTTGGGCATTCCCAACTCGGCGAATTCGAGTCGATTGCATCGGTCCCACCTCCCTACGATCGGTTGCTCGACCATCATGAGCACATGACCGTGACGGTCGAATCACATTATGGCGAGAAGGTCGATGTTCACGTTCATCGACACCACAGCCGCGGCGACTGGTACGCTCGCGAGATCACGCTGGTCACCGCTGAGTCCCGCCGGATCGTTCAGTACGGAATCGTCCGCCTCAACACGGCGGCGCTGGAGCCAAAGGTTTGGGAGCGAGATCGAGATCCAATCGACGCCGCTCGGACGAGTCTCTGATCGAACACAATGTGCTGCGCGAAGTCCAGCTCTGCGGTCTATGGCGAGTCAAGGCCGGACCTAGCCTTGCCGGCATGATGCATCTGCGCGTTGGCGACGTCCTCTATGGACGAACCGGCACTGATCTATTGCGACGGTGCCCCCGCGATCGAACTGCTGGAAATCGTCGCTCCAGCGAATCACGTTTTGGACCAGGACGATGTGGGATAACCATCGGTTACCAGCTGCAAAACGGGTCAAAGGGGTGGCTGCAACTGCCGCTTACACCCTCCTTCTGATCGGGATTCCAAACGTCTCGCTCTGCCTTGCGCAACAGAAAATGCCCTCTCAAGCGATTCCGCGGCGGCACTGCGAACGAAAGCCACGTTGGCCATGCGACGTGGTGACAGCGACACGGCGTTGCAGATCGCCGACGCACTGATCGAGCAACATGCCGACGACCCCGGATTCGATGCTGATGATCGCTGACGTGTCGCTGCGTTGCGGAAAAGCGGATGCGGCAGTCAAGTGGTACGATCGCTTTCTGAAGGTTTCGCCCGAAGCCATGCCCGATTTGTGGCAGCGAGGGATCGCACTCTACTTTGCCGGTGATTACAAACTCGGAGCAGCTCAGTTCGAGGAGCACCGCAAGGTCAATCCTCACGATGTTGAAAACGCCGCCTGGCATTTTCTCTGTGTCGCCAAGTCGGACTCGATCGAAACAGCACGCCAACTGGTGCTACCCGCCCCAAATGATCCACGAATCCCCATGAAAGAAGTGCTCGCCATGCTTGAAAGCGGCGACACACAATCAGTGCATCAGACGATGGACGCGGTCCCCTCCGGTTCGCTGGCGCGTGATCAAGCGGAGTTCTACGGCAATTTCTACCTTGGCTTGTACGCGGACGCCGGCGGTGATCAAGCCGAAGCGCTGCGACTGCTCAAACTGTCTGCCGCCGATGCACCCCACCACTACATGGGGGACATCGCGCGAGTCTACGTGCAGTTCCTCGAAAAGCAACTTTCGGGCAAACCGAACCCAGCGGCTTCCAAGCATTGAGCCGTACGATGGGCTTCCAAGCAATGAGCCGTACGATGGGCTTCCAAGCCCGTCGAATCCAGAAGGATGACGAAGATCGACGGGCTTGGAAGCCCATCGTACGCCTGCGAAGACGAAACCGAACGGGAACACAGCGGCATGGCCACGATCAATGACGGCCTCGGAGAGACCGCCCTACGGATCAGAGGCTTTGATCAGTTCGTCCTGGGTTTCGCCGATGAAAGGTGTCTCACCCAGATTGGAGACCAGGCAGTGCAACGCCCCGCTAAACAGACTGGGGCGAGAACAATCGATGAATTCGATTTTCCAATGGGGAAGCAAGCCAGCATAGGTATCGCGAGCGGATTGTTCGTAGTCTTCCGATAGGCCTTCGTACGAAGGAACAAGCAATACACCATTCAAGTAAACGACGTTCGTGAAACTTCGAAAGACGCCGGTGTTCCTTCCGGCGAACCGCCCCTCTCGTCTCGGAGGCATGGGAAGTCGAACCACTCTCAAGGGCTCGTCTTCGAACATCGTGTTGCCTAGCAAATCAGCGATGCCATCCAGTACCTGCGCATTGGGTTCGTTGGGGTCGAGGAATTCTCCGACAACCACCGTCTGACGATCGACCAGCGTCATGAACATGTCCAAATGTCCCGTCGGCTCATCGATCATCGCATCCAACATGACGAGTTTTTTGGCACCGGTTATCCGTTTGAGTTCCCGCAGAATAAAGTCATCCGAGAATCCGTATCTCCGGTTGATTTCGAGAAGCGGTCGAGAATAGAAGGAGAGCCCGATCCCGTTGGAAAGCAGCATGCCGCCCTCGATGTGAAGCGGAGATCGTGCGACTCGTGTTTGCCAATCGCGAGAAACTAAACTTGGTAGCGCGTCGGTGACTTGACGACTCGGCAAATCTTGACGCGTCAGAGCCGCATCAAACCAAACCGTACCACCGCTCGGTGCAGTACCGACAATGGGTCCGCCATCGCGGAACCAAGACGTCACGTGGGCGCAATGGTCAAACGCAACGTCCGAGCGTGAAATACCGGCTTCACGAAGAGAACTCCTCGCCTCCTTGAGTGATTCGTAGTTGTCCGCCAAGACAACCAGCCGGCAACGCCCCGCCCCTTCCCTGGCGATGTCGACGACCACTTGTTCCGTCCAGTCATACATACCCCAGGCCAGCAGCAGGCCGTTCTGATGATCGAATTCTGCCGCCATCGTCGCGGTCACCGTCAAATCAGTCGATACCAACTCGGTCTTGAGGTCAAACAGAGGCGACCAGACCCAAGCAGCTACAAACTGATGCGATGGAGCCAGTTTGGCAGTTGCTGACTGGTCGTCGTGATTCATCGAAACGAGTTGTCCCAGATTACGGTCGACGAGTTCGATGGCTTCGGTGTAGCGATTGCGGACAGTACTTGGCTTTCCAAAGTCGAGTGTTAACTCAAGTTGCGTCAACAGCTCTTGACGCGATCTTTGACATTGCTCCCGAGCCAGATCGATTTCTCCACGCGCCAGTACATCTCGCAGAGCGCCATCCGCACATCGATCAGCAATTCGTTGGTGTAACTGAACCTGGAATCCGAGGCGACCTCGGAGAGAATTTTGACGGCGCGGAGCAGCGATGGCACACCGTCCGCATTCGTCGATCTCTGGACCAGACCAATGTTCCGAAAAACAAGGGCTGATGGTACGGCATGATTGCGGCCATCGCCTAAAAGACGCAGGCTTTCTTGAAAAGAATCGAGCGCCTTTTCGTATTCCCCCAACGCTGTGTGCAAACATCCTTGTGTATTGAGAGCAAGTCCCGCGGTTTCGCGATCATCGATTGACTTGGCCTGAGAAATGGACTCACGAAGCATCCTGCGGGCGACCAGATGGTTGCCCAACATGAAATTCAGTTGTCCGAGCCGGTACGAGACACTCGCGGCAAGTTGCGGGAGTGCATCGCGACGCTTCGGCTCGCGGAGAAAGTCTGTGAAGGTTTTTTCATACGCCGACTGAAGAGTGCTTGCATTGACAGCCGTCGACGACCATTCGGCGCCTGGGCGATACTCACGAGCCATCGTCGTCAAAGTGCGAGTAAACCCCTCGATCGCATGGGGGATCAAGTTGACAAAATATTGCTCTTCTTCCGACTCTTGCTCAGCAATGATCAAGTTCGCTCGTTCCAAATCAGAGCTCAATTCGATCAGTTCTCGTTCAGCACTAGCGAGCGCGCTAGCGTTTTTCAGCGAGCTGTAGACTCCAAACAAGATGGCAAGAATAGCCACAAGACATAAGACGATTCGCAATGTGTTTTCCTGCTTCATGCGAAAGGATCGACACCGCTGGGGAACTCCGAGTGCCTGAGTCTTGCGGCGTGCTACCGTAGGTGAGTCTCTCTCGGGACCCTTTAAAAAAATGCAGTAAAGCTGCCGATGTCCGCATTGGCATTGAGGAACTACCGTAGGCCGAGCATTTTTCGGACTGCCTCTGCAATACTCCGCCGCCTACAACTGAATGCGCGATCTCCAAAAAGGTTGCGGTGTTTCTGACGCGATGACAGATCGCATCGTGAGCTGCGCGGAACAACACGGATGTTGAATGGGACGTTTCGCTTCAATTTTCGCATTCAAGACAGTGTCGAGTATCTCTGCGAATCAACACGGATACGATTTCTTCGTGCACACCATGCTTGGAACATCGATCATGCGAGATGGACAATCCGGCAACTGCTATTCGCGTCGTATCCGCTTGAACTCAAGCCACGAGATCTCGATCTCACTCCTGGCAAGGAGCGATTCCAATCCGATTGCTCCTTCAGGTCCAATTTCCGGTTCACAACAACACTTCGGTTCGCGTGCGAGAGCGTTCGTGTGCGTGTTGATGAAGCACGAACAGTGCCGCGGTCAAGCATCCAATCGAGCCACTGATACGGGAGGTCACCTTCAGGCCCCCTCTCGTTGCGGTCCCGCCGTTGGCGAATCAAAAACACCTGCAAATGTGAATCGAGAACGCCGCGACCGATTGATAACCACGTAAATCTGGCTCGCTTCCGCTGCAAGACAGCTCAAATTTGCGCGATTGGTACGTTGGCTGCTACAATGAGGCGACTGCCCAGCCTGCGAGCCACTTGGCGAGTGGCCCCATGCGAGGGACCGCTTGCGATTGAGCAACCGGTTCGCCGCATCTCGCCTCCAGGGCTGCCCCCCGCCTTCCTTGCCCTGCCGATTTTATGAACCGATCCGCCAGCACCCACTGTCGACGTTTCTCCAACCGGCCTCGAACACGGCGAGAGATGCTCCGCTGGTGCGCCCACGGCTTTGGTGCCCTCGCCCTGCAAGCTCTCACGGAACCACAATCCGCCGCGGACGCCTCGGGTGCATGGGCTGCCAGGAAGCCTCATTTTCGACCCACCGCGCGGAACGTGATCTTCCTCTACATGGATGGCGGTCCATCCCAGGTCGATACCTTTGACTACAAGCCGCTGCTCGAGAAGTTTGACGGGCGCGACCCGGCTGAAGTGATTGGTAAACTCGCGCCGACTCAGTTTGATAACGTTGGCAAGGTTCTTAAGAGCCAGTGGGCCTTTGCGCAACATGGACAGTGCGGCCACTGGATCAGTTCGCTGTTTCCTTACCTAGCCGAAGTCGCCGACGAGCTGGCAATCGTTAAGTCGATGACATCGAAGTTTTCCGAACACACTTCCGCCAACTACTTCTTGCATACGGGCAGCGGGCTACAGGGTCGTCCCAGCATGGGTGCATGGCTCGGCTACGGACTCGGGAGTGAGAATCAGGATCTCCCCGGTTTCGTGGTGCTCAACGGAGGCTTGATTCCACCTGGCGGTCTCGATTGCTTTGGAGCAGGCTTCTTGCCCTCCGCCTATCAAGGTTCCGTGTTCCTACCGCAGAACCAACCCCTTGCCAACATTCAACCGACGGAACCTGATTCACGACTGCAGAAGAACAAGCTGGATTTGATTCGTCAATTCGATCTTGAGTTGGATGCGTCGCTTGGAAGTGAACCTGAAATCGAAGCAGCGATTGAAAATTATGAGACGGCGTATCGTATGCAAAGCTCGGTACCCGAGTTGATGGACCTTCGGGACGAGACAGAGGAGACAAAGCGTCTGTACGGACTTGAAGCTGAGTTCGGAAATACGCGAACGTTCGCGATGCAGTGCCTGCTTGCCAGAAGACTGGTAGAACGAGGCGTGCGTTTCATCGAATTGACGTGTCCTGGTGGCAATGGGGATCGCTGGGACCAGCACAGCCGCCTGGTGGATGGCCATAACAAAAATTGCCGGACCGTCGATCAACCCATCGCCGGACTGATCAAAGATCTGAAGCGAACGGGCTTGTTGGAATCAACCCTTGTTGTCTGGGCCGGCGAATTTGGTCGGACTCCCTTTGCTCAGGGCACCGACGGTCGCGACCACAATCCGTTTGCGTTCACGATCTGGATGGCGGGAGGTGGCACAAAGGGAGGCGCCAGCGTCGGCATGACGGACGAATGGGGTTACAAGGCGATCGAGAATCGCTTTGAGATTCACGACCTGCACGCAACAATGCTGCACTTGCTGGGAATTGATCATACGCGAAGCACGTTTCGCTTCAGCGGGCGCGACATGCGACTGACCGATGTACATGGCAATGTGATCGACGAGGTGATCGCATGACCAGAGATCCGCGCGACACTGTGTTCGCGAACGAATGCTGCAGCGAAACTTGTCATGATTGGTATCGCCATTCTGATCACGGGCTTGCAACCTGCCGAGGCAGACACGCCAAGCGCCGATCAATTGGCATACTTCGAGTCAAGAGTCCGACCGATTCTTGTCGAGCAGTGCTATTCCTGCCATTCAGTACAATCTGATGAGATCGAAGCGGGCTTGGTTTTGGATTCCAAGTGGGGCTGGGAAACCGGTGGCGACTCGGGCGCAGCCATCGTGCCTGGAAACCTTGACGAGAGCTTGTTGATTCACGCGGTACGCTACGAAGAGGATGTCGTCAGCGGTATGCCGCCTCGATCCAAACTTCCGCTGGAACAAATCAAGATCCTCGAGCGGTGGGTTGAGATGGGTGCACCCGATCCCCGTCCAAGAGCCATCGCACAGGACGAAGACTCCCCGAGCAAGCGATTCGATCTTCAGGAGCGACACGATCAGCATTGGAGTTGGAAATCTATCCAGCACCCATCTCCACCTGCCGTCGAAGACCAATCGTGGCCATTGAACCACATCGACCGCTTCGTGCTTTCGAAACTGGAGGATGCCGGACTTCGGCCATCCGCACCGGCCGACCGACGCCGATGGCTGCGCCGCGTTCACTTTGACTTGATCGGCTTGCCGCCGTCTCCAGAGCAGATCGCCCACTTCCTTGAAGATGATTCGCCCGATGCACACGAGCGAGTGGTTGCGAGACTACTCAGCTCGCCTCAGTTCGGCGAAAAATGGGCACGACATTGGCTCGATTTGGTTCGATATGCGGAAACCTATGGCCACGAATTTGACTATGCGATACCCGGTGCCACAGAGTATCGCGACTACGTGATTCGTGCCTTCAATGCCGACGTGCCCTACGACATGTTCGTTCGCGAGCAGATTGCAGGAGACCTGATTAGTGAGCCCCGCCGACATCCTGAGCAGGGGTTCAACGAGTCCATTCTGGGCACCGGCTTCTGGTACCTGCACGAGGCCACGCACGCACCGACCGATGTGCTGGGTAACGAAGCCGGCATCATCGACAATCAGCTGGATGTATTCGGAAAGGCCTTCCTCGGGCTCACGATTGCCTGCGCCAGATGCCACGATCACAAATTCGATGCCATCTCCACGGCTGATTACTATGCGTTGAGTTCCTACATCCAAAGCAGTTGTCGCCAGGTAATCGCCCTCGATGTCGATCGCCAACGTGAAAAGGCATTCCAACAAATCGAGCACGAACGGAAACTTGCCGCAGAAGAACTCGCCAGTGCCGTACATCACTTGATACAGCGGCAACCAAGTCCGCTCGAGAGGCTGGAAGCCGAGTCTGCCGATTCGCTGTCTTCGGAATCACCATCGCAGGATCCAAATACCACAACCATCCAGCGGAACCCGTCCGAAATTGTGTTTGCCGATTTCGAAACAGGCCAGCTCCCACCAGGTTGGTCGACGACCGGCGAGGCCTTTCAGTTCATCGGACCTGAGCTCGCCCTTCGCACAGACGGAACGATGCCGAGGCCAGCAACGGTCGACAGCTCCGTGGCAGGGCGAAAACAGATTGGAATCCTTCGCTCACCCACCTTTGAAATCACGACGAAAAACATTCATCTGCGGCTCATGGCAACCGCTGGCGTCACGGTTCATGTCGTGATCGACAACTACCAGATGGCGCCGTTCAGTGCGTTGCTTTTCAAAGGAACGTTGCTCCATGGCGACAACACCGATACCGGAGGCGAGTGGGCCTGGAAAAGCCTCGGTGGTGATCTGAACAAGTATGTGGGACATCGTGCTTATCTTGAATTCATCGATGCAGGCGATGGATCCGTAGCGATCGATACCGTTCTGTTTTCGGACGACCCCGAACCACCTGATTTGAAGTCAGCACCAACGAGGAAGCCCCGCGGTGTCGACGAACTTCACGAGTTCGCGCTGCGCACGAGTTCGCGGGGCACGAGTTCGCGGGGCACGAGTTCGCGGGGCAGGCACTGGAAGACGTTCGACAGGGACGAGCCAATCAGTGGCTCGCTTCCCAACTGAACCAAGGATCTTTGTCACTTCGAGAACTGGCTCCGCAAGCAGCCAATCGGATCGAGGCAGCCAGCCGGATTGCCGAGAGCTTACCGGCGCCCCGATTCGCGGTGGCGATGGCACAGGGAACACCGGAAGACGCCCACGTCTACATACGGGGTAGCCACACGAACTTGGGCGAAGCGGTCCCAGCGAGAATTCTCGAGGCGTTGGGCGGCGAAGAGCTATCGCGACTTGAGCTGGCCAGCCGCGTAGCCAGTCCACAGAACCCGCTAACCGCCCGTGTGATCGTCAATCGACTGTGGCATCACTTGTTCGGTCGCGGAATTGTCCCAACGGTCGATGATTTCGGGCCACAGGGGCAGTTGCCCTCGCATCCGGATCTTCTCGATTGGCTGGCGCAAGACTTGATTGACTCGAAATGGTCTTTGAAACACACGATCAGTGAGATTGTTCTGTCACAAACCTATCGCCAAGACAGTATCACACCCGCCAAAATGGATCGTGCGCGTTGTCCTTCAAGTCGATCCAAGCAATCGATTGCTGCATCGCATGCCGGTCAGGCGACTTCCGGCAGAATCGATTCGAGATTCGATCCTGGCTGTCTCCGGGCAGCTCGACCTGACGTCGTTTGGCGAAAGTGTCCCGACGCATCGCACCCCTTTCATGTCGGGACGCGGCGCACGACCGAGCGGTCCCTTGGATGGAAATGGACGACGCAGCATTTACCTGGCAGTGTATCGCAACTTCCTCAGTCCATTCATGTTGGCTTTTGATGCGCCCAGCCCTTTCGGGCCGCAAGGCCGGCGAAGCCAGTCGAACGTACCAGCACAGGCACTGACGCTGATGAATGACCCAATGGTGATCGAACAGGCACAACGCTGGGCAAAGCAAATCACGGCTGAATCCGAGACAGATAGAATCGAGACAATTCGAAAGATGATCGCCAAGGCGCACGGCAGCGAAGCCACTCCAGAACAACTGACAACCCTCGAGACGTTTCTGATCCAGCAGGCTGAGATTCATGGCGAACTGGATGAACGAGCCTGGGCGGACCTGGCGCATGCTCTGCTCAACATGAAAGCGTTCTATTACTTGCAGTAACGGCAGGCCCGATGCTTCGTGACCGACAACCATTGCACCAAATCCTCATCCTGTTCTTGCTGTGCGCCGCCGGACCAGCAATCTTGGCTCAAGCGAATCAAGACGACGAGCAAGATGCCATCGAATACTTCGAGAAGCATGTTCGCCCCGTCCTTCATGAGCACTGCCTTCGCTGCCATGGCGAGAAAAAGCAAAAGGGCGGACTGCGACTCGATTCAGCCAATGGATGGGAACGGGGAGGCGACTCTGGTCCGGCAGTGATTCCGCATGATGACCAAAGTCTTCTCCTGCGTGCGATCCGCTATGAAGACCCGGCGTTGGAGATGCCGCCCAAGGGAAAACTGCCGCCCAGGACGGTCGCAGCCTTGGAGCAGTGGATCGCTTTGGGCGCCGTCGATCCTCGCTTCGAGGAGGCTCTCGGGACCAGTCAACCAGAAAGTCCCACGGTCCATCAAGACTCTCGTTCGCTATGGTCCCTTCAACCACTTGTCACGCCTGTTCCCCCGCAGGTCAGACAAGCGGAGTGGCCCGCGTCCGAGATCGATCGATTCATCCTTGCCGGCCTGGAACGCGAGGGATTGTCCCCGAACCCACCGGCTGAGCGAACAACCTTGCTGAGACGGATTCACTACGACCTGATCGGGCTCCCACCCACCCCGCAGCAGATCAACGACTTCTTGAACGACCCTTCCGAAGTCGCGTTTGAAAAGGTTGTCGATCAGCTTCTCGATTCACCTCAGTTTGGTCAGCGATGGGGCAGGCATTGGCTGGACGTCGTTCGATTCGCTGAGTCGAGCGGAGGCGGCCGAACGCTCCTCCTTCGAGATGCCTGGCGGTTTCGTGATTACGTGATCGACAGCTTCAATCACGACGTCCCCTATGACCAATTCGTAACGGAGCAAATCGCGGGAGACTTGCTGCACTCGAGCGACTGGCAGGAACGACAGCGCAATCTGATCGCAACCGGGTTCTTATTGCTGGGGCCGACCAACTACGAGATGCAAGACAAGGACATCCTGGAAATGGATGTCATTGATGAACAGCTCGATACGATTGGCAAGGCCTTTCTTGGCATGACGATCGGCTGCGCCCGATGCCACGACCACAAGTTTGACCCAATTCCAGCGTCGGACTATTACGCCATGGCTGGCATCTTCAAGAGCACGCAGTCTTTGATTCATTCGAATGTTTCCAGCTGGAACACGGTGGCACTTCCCCTTCCGCCAGACGATGAGTCGCGATTGGCCGAGCAACAGCTCGCTCTGAATGCGGCCCAAGCAGATCTGCAGGAAGCAACCGATCGATGGAAGAGGGCGAGCAAGCGTGTTGCGTCTGAGTCTGGATCCGAGTCTGAATCTGAGTCTGGGAAGACATCCGGCGATCCGGTAGCGATCTCAAGAGCGACGACTCTTGATGACTCACCAGACCAAGAGCAAGCATCCGTCCTCAAAGCTCGTGTGGAGGCATTGCAAAAGGAGGTGAAACGCCTCGAGAAATCCATTCTAGCTCGCCCCGTCGCAATTGCCGTACAGGATCATGTAGCCGTGGGCGACATGCACGTGGCCATTCGTGGAGTGGTCGGCCAGAACGGAGCTCTGACACCGCGCGGCGTCATCCAGGCCGCTTCATGGAAGCCATTCGCAAACTCGCTCCCCGCTGTAGCGGTCGACACGAATTCGCCAAGTGGATCAGTGACGCGCGGCATCCGCTGACCGCTCGAGTGATGGCCAATCGCATCTGGTACTGGATGATGGGACGGGGCATTGTTCGCACCGTCGACAACTTTGGCAGCACGGGAGACCTGCCAACCGATCCTGCATTGCTCGACTATCTTGCCAGCATGTTCATCGACAGATGGCTGGTCGGTCAAGAGACTTGTGAGGCGAATTGCGATGTCGCATGTCTACCAGCTCAGCTCCGAGCCGGGATCGGCAGCGAACATCGACCAAGCGAATCGGATGTACTGGCGAGCGAATCGAAAACGACTGAGGGCAGAAGACATTCGCGATTCGATTTTGATGGTTGCCGGGTCTCTTGACGATGACTTCGGCGGCCCTGGCATCAAGCCCGGAACGACGATCGAGTACGGATATGAATTCGATTCGCTTCGTCGCAGCGTCTATCTGCCGGTCTTTCGAAATACGCTCCCTCAGATCTTTGAGGTGTTCGACTTTGCCGATCCAAATATCCAGCTTGGACAACGCACTTCCAGCACGATCGCCTCGCAGGCACTGTGGATGATGAATCACCCGATGATGGTGCAGCAGTCGCAACCGGGCCGCGAGCCGCCTGCTGGCCATGCCGCACCTGACGCGATCGGGCAGCGTATCGATCATGCTTACTTGCAGGTTATCAACCGGCTTCCCACCGCAACAGAACGAGCCATCGCATTGAACTTGGTCCAGGAAGATGGCCAAACCATGGGAACCATCACCGAAAACTGTTGGGCGATGCTCTATCAAGTCCTGTTTCAATGCATCGATTTCCGCTACCTCAATTGAGCCAATCGAGATGATCATGTGCTCCAGCCGACGTGAATTGCTGAAATCGCTTGGCTGTGGTTTCGGCTACATCGCCGCCGCATCGTTGGCCCACCGAGAGGCTATCGGGTCAACATCTTCCGGTTCAGCGAGCCGGACCTCTTGCTGCGAAGCCCGCTCATTTTTTCCCTCGTGCAAAACGTGTCATCTTTCTGTTCATGCAGGGAGGTCCCAGCCAAGTTGATACGTTCGACTACAAGCCGCTATTGCAACAGCGTGATGGCAGAACTCGAGACTTTCGATGATGCTCGAGTCTTCGCAAAGACCAAAGAGATCGTTCAGCATCGAGTCTTCCAGTCGCCATGGAAGTTTCAGCGATATGGCCAATGTGGGCAACATGTCTCCGAACTGTTTCCGCACATTGCCCGGCACGTCGATGACCTCTGTTTTCTTAAAGGGGATGCACACCGACGGAGTGGCCCATGGCCCGGCCACTCTTTTTCTCCATACCGGTTCGATCAATCTAGTCCGCCCTTCGGTTGGTTCCTGGGTTCTCTATGGACTGGGAAGCGAGAACGACAATCTCCCTGGCTTTGTCACCATCCAGCCCTCGATGGGCAATGGTGGCCCGCGAAACTATCAACAATGCTTTTCTGCCGGCGGTCTACCAAGGCACCGCGATTGGCCGAGCTGGCACGGCGGCGAGCGAGGCCAAGATTCGCAACCTCAACAACTGACCTTGGACGCCAGTCCAACAGCGGCGACAGTTGGAATCGCTGCGAAAGCTCAATGCTCGCGCAAATGCATCAAGCGACCCGGCGACACCGAATTGGAAGCCGTCATCAATTCCTATGAGTTGGCTTGGCGGATGCAGCAGTCGGTGCCAGACATTTTGGATCTCTCCCAAGAACCCCAGCACGTCCACAAGCTTTACGGAATCGGGATCAAAACCGACCGACGATTTTGGACGGCAGTGCTTGATGGCACGACGTCTTTGTGAAGCCGGAGTTCGGTTCGTTCAAGTCAACTATGGCGACAACACCAACAACCCTCGCTGGGATCAACACTCCAACTTGGAGAAGCACGCCGAGCACGCCTTGAATACGGATCAACCGGTGGCGGGACTGATGCAGGACCTGAAGCAGCGCGGCCTGCTGGAGGACACGCTGGTCTGGTGGGGTGGAGAATTCGGAAGGACACCCTACGCACAGGCCAACGGCACCGGGCGGGACCACAATCCCTACGGATTCACACTGTTCTTGGCGGGTGGCGGCGTCAAGCCGGGGTTCAGCTATGGAGAGACCGACGAATTTGGACACCACGCCATCCAGGGGAAGGTTCACATGCATGATTGGCACGCCACGATGCTGCACCTGCTTGGGACTCGATCACGAAAGGCTGACATTCCTGCATGACGGCAGGCCGTTTCGTTTGACCGACGTTCATGGTGAAGTGATCTCTGAGATCTTCGCCTAACCGCGGCCCTCACCTCACGTACGATGGACTTCCAAGTCCGTCGCCCAACAACCCTTCACGTACGATGGACTTCCAAGTCCGTCGCCCAACAACCCCTCACGTACGATGGACTTCCAAGTCCGTCGCCCAACAACTCCTCACGACATGGACTTCCAAGTCCGTCGCTCAAAACTCCTCACGTACGATGGACTTCCAAGTCCGTCGCTCAACAACTCCTCACGTACGATGGACTTCCAAGTCCGTCGCCCAACAACTCCTTCACGTACGATGGACTTCCAAGTCCGTCGCTCAACAACTCCTCACGTACGATGGACTTCCAAGTCCGTCGCCCAACAACCCTTCACGTACGATGGACTTCCAAGTCCGTCGCTCAACGTCATCCGATAGAATGCAACAAGCGTCAAGGTCGAGCTACCGGCGTGGCGGACCTGATCCATCGTTGCCCATTTTTTGATTCCACGGACCCCATCTCATCTTTCGTCGCGACTTGGACAGGTTCTCATGGAACGTGCATTGAATCGACCGTCACTTCTATTCAGCATTTCGGCCTGATTCTTGCGTCGATCCCTGCTCGGGCAGACGAAACGCTGCCGCAGACTCCACCGGTGCTGCTGCAGATGATTCGGGACGATTCGGTCCATCGCGATCTCGGCCTATCGGAACAGCAGCGAGATCAGGTCTTGAGCCTACTTCGGGAGGTCGATGGGCCTTGGTTTCGTTCGCGAAACTCTCCGGCTGACCAACAGCATGGCGAGGTCATGCAACTGACCGCCACGTGCGCGAATCGAAGCTGCGCGAAATCCTGGATCCGAATCAGCGAGATCGCTTGAACCAGTTGGTTCGACAAGCCCTCGGTACACGCATGGTGCTTCGCGAGGACGTGATCTCCGAACTTGGCCTCTCGGCGTCCCAGGTAAATGCCTTTCGCCGAAGCATTCTTCGATACCGACAAGTCCGTTCAACAAGCCGAGAAAAAGCGGAAGCGGGTGAACTGAGCTCGCAACTCGCCAATCAAGAGGTCAATCGCCTGAAATCCAAAGAGCGACAAAGTCTCGTTAAAATGTTGAGCGAAGAACAGAGGTCGAAGATTGGCAAGCTAACCGGTGAAACATTTGACTTCGGTCAAGTAAAACGCACCTATCCGCTGGCGCCGGAATTGACAACTTCGGGAGTGACCTGGATTCAAGGCGGTCCGCTGACTTTGGAGCAACTTCGCGGCAAGGTCGTTGCCGTTCACTTCTATGCCTTTGAGTGCATCAATTGCCAGCGGAATCTGCCGCATTACAAAGCCTGGCATGACGACTATGTCGACAAAGATCTCGTCATCCTGGGAATCCAAACACCAGAAACATCGACGGAGCGCAGCTCGACCGTGTTGCCGCAGCGGCCAAATTGGAAGGGATCGAATATCCGCTGATCCTGGATTCTGATTCAACCAATTGGGCGGCTTGGAACAACACCATGTGGCCGACCGTTTACCTGATCGACAAGCAGGGATTCATTCGTCGTTGGTGGCAAGGCGAGATGAATTGGCAGGGGACACTAGGCGAACAACAGATGCGAGAGACCATCGAGCAACTGCTCGCCGAGGATTCGTGAGGCTGGGGAATCAGAGCTTTCTCAATTCCCTGTCCATCTGCCGTACGATGGGCTTCCAAGCCATCTGCCATACGATGGGCTTCCAAGTCATCTGCCGTACGATGGGCTTCCAAGTCATCTGCCGTACGATGGGCTTCCAAGTCATCTGCCGTACGATGGGTTTCCAAGCACCGTCGATCTCTCCGAAGAGGCTACGCAATATCGACGGGCTTGGAAGCCCATCGTACGTGTTTTGGACGAACCATTGAGATGCACCGAAGCGACGTGCTTCACTCGCGAAGCAGCGTCACGGCTCCGCGCTCTTCGTTGAGTGGCAAGTCGGCGATGGCCCTGCGAACTCGGGCCAGCGGATTCACGTCACCGGCTTGCATGGCGTTGCGAAGTGAATCGCCGAGCATCCGCTGGGTTTCGCCGCTGCGCCAAACCCGGCCGTGTAAGCCATCAATGTTTCCCCTTTGAGCAGGCGAAACGATTTGACGGCCGCGCGAGCATCGATGTGGGTATTCAATGGATCACTTGAGCCGTCCAGCATGGGCCGGAACCCGTAGCGACTTGCGATCATCGCGTTGATCGATCCGGCTGAGACGATTTCACCTTCGCCACTCTCGGGATCGACGCGGGCATAGAGCAATGACATCAACTGTTCGGCGGTGCTTGTTTGCCAAAGTGTATCGCTGATGCATTGGATCAGCTGTGCGGAGGTGTGGCGGTAGCCGGTATGTGCGGCCAATGCGGCACGGGCGATCGCGGCACTCATCGCTCCTTTGACCGACTCGATCGACCGACTCGGCAATCGCGATCATCACCGTCCCATCGGGAAGCACGTCCCAGACGTGCCATCCGGTTGCCCAGTCGTTGGGTGACTCGATCAACCCATCGACGCGCCATCCTTCGGCGACGGTCGCTCCGACCGGCAACGATTCGTACTGCCACTGCGCCAGATCGCGAACGGGCTCACGAAGGCTTCTTCAGCTCGTCTTGGAGACCGATCGCGCATGCAGCCAGTTCCATGCCGATCTGCGATGCGGCAAACCGGGCGGTCGCCGATCTCCGCACTGCTGAACTGCCGTCTTTTCGTCGCTGAACAGCCAGAGCGTGCCGATTGGGATTCCGTCGCTGGAGATCGCGGCACAGATCCCCGCAGAGAACGGCTCGGGACTGTTCCAAGTCATCAAGTCGAGTTGGCATTCAAATCCTCGATCATGACAACATCCTCCACCATGGCTTCCAAGTCCGCTCGGCTGCCCCGCAACGGACGCGCCTGCTCCTCGAGTCGCTGTGTTGGCAGTCCGAAGACGGCGCGAGCCTTCAAGAACTGGTTTCTTCGTCCAGCAGATAGATCGCGGCAGCGTCACATCGACAGGCCGCCGCCGCATCAGCCAATGTTTTTTCGATTCGATCGGCCATCTCGAGCACGGTCACCATCGGCTGCCATGATCGGAGCGCGGGAAGCGAGTTCCATTTCCTGTCGTCGCATCGCCTCACGATTACGCTGCAGTTCCTCGGCAAGCCGCGCTGCCGATTCGGCTAAGCGGGCTGCGGCCGCTTGCTGACGGTGCCGCCAACCCCCATTTCCGTCGTTTCGGTATTGATCGGCCGGAAGCAACTCGACATGCGTCGCTTCGACTCGCACGCTGATCGATTCGCCAGCCTGTCACGTCGGAATAGGCATCCCAAAAACAACGCATGGAGTCATGAGGAGGGATGACTTTGGTTGTCGTTGGTTTGTTACCGCGATGAATGCGCAGGTAGTTGGGAATGGTTTTGGTCACGTTGTCGCCTGTATGCAGATAAAGCCTGAGAGCCCGCGATTCCTGCCATGCGGACCTCCCGAGGCAGAGACTTCGATTCAGTTCATGCATCCGTGTTGCAAGAAATTGATCGTCTCGGCCTACGGCTTCGCTGAGCGGATTGACCGTCAAAGTCAACGAAGATTACCGAGGCGCATGCATGACACCCAAAATCATCACAACCCCCACCATTTCGTCAGCCAATCACCCATACCTATTTACCAGCACTGTATCCACTTCGCCCACTCACTTACTCACCCACTCACCCACTCACCCACTCACCCACTCACCCACTCGCTTACTCACTTACTCACAAAAAACCGAGGCTCGGGGAAGAGCCTCGGTTTGCAAATAACCAGTCGTTTGAGTCAGAACCGCGTCTTAGAGCGACTCGTCCGACAAGACGTACTCCGGGAATGGCACGCTGCTGCTCTTGCCACGCGGAGTCATCAGCGCCTGCAAGACGCGGTAGTCGATATTTTCGTTGATATAACGAGTTCCACCATCGGCGGTGGCCACATTGACACCGCTGACGTGTGCCGAGGAGGGACGAGCCAAGTCGACGTAGTTCCCGGTGTTCTCTTCATCTGTCAATGTGAAGATATCCTGACCAACCGCCTGCCCACGACCGTTGATCCGATGCTTGACGTAAACAGGCAAACAAGGAATGTTGGTCACGGGATGATTGGGCATCGAGGAATTGTTTGCATCCTCATAATGCCAGACCATTCCGTTGGTATACCGAGCTGCCGCGAGTATCACCGCAGCGGAGACATCGGGATTGAACACGACTGTCGGTAACCGGTGGTGCAGCCGAGTAGTCGATGCCGGTCGTCATGTCAGGACCGGAACCACCAGTGCGCATTGAGATAACCAGCCCGGTGCCACGGGAGTGCCTGGACGTTTTCCGAGAAAAGCAATGTGTAGCCCTGTCCGTCCTTGAAGTCATCCAGGCGAACCTTGTCACCAACGGACGCGGCGGTTGTCGAATGATCCTTGGTACTTGTTATTGAAGGCACCTTGATTCCTGTTCATCGACTTCACCCAATGCCGGACCGGGCATTGACCATGACGGACGGCCGCACGATCCCCGCCGGGAGGCGTCGGAGAGTCACCATGTTGACCGCGGCATTGGTCACGAAGTATGCATCGCCATTGTTGGAGACGTAGCTGTTGCGGCCGTTCTGGGCGTCGCGTGATCGGATTGCTGGGACACTGGAAAATCGCCAGAGTTCGGCGCCGCCAGCGGATGGAAGCCGATCCCGTCAAATAGCTGGGTCGCTGGTCGGCTCGTATTCACCGCCGCCGTGACATCAATCAACGGGTAACGATCTTGAGTCCAATGTTCGTAGGTCGGCTGGGCGTCCAGCCAAGGCAGGATTGCAACCGCCCAGGTACCAATTTTGACGTGCGCTGGAACATGTCGGCCACATTACCCGGTTCGGAGGGGTCGTCCCCAGGTCCGCCCATGCCATCGCCAATGAAGTTTCCGAACTTATCCATGTATCCCGGCAGCGCACCCTTGGTGTTTTCATGCTGCATGGCCGCCAATCCCAAGTTCTTCATGTTCACGCCGCACTGGTTCCGACGGGCCGATCTCTCGAGCAGAGTTCACTGCGGGAATCAAAAGCCCCATCAAAATGCCAATGATGGTGATCACCACCAGCAGCTCGACGAGTGTAAAACCGTGATCTTGTGCGCTTCATACGGGGCTCCGGAAGGAGAGAGAAAAGTTGTGGTCGTCAGTGCGATGATGGAGCGACACTCGACGCTGAAAGGGCTAGTGTCACCCTCGATTATCGCAAAAACAGGGGCAATGTGCAAATGTCCTCGCCATTAGAACGCGTAATCGAGTCGCCGTACCGCCTCCTGATCTCAAATTTCTTGGCTTCTTTTTACCATCCAGGCTCGGCCAGGCTGTCCAGGCGGACTGGCACGTGCCCCACTCGGGCAGGCTGCGAACGACAACGGGCTCGATTTCCGTCGCCGATCCGATGACGATTCGGGGCACCGCAACACCTGCCAACGATTCCAGATTGAGAACGGACCTTTTCTCGCTTGGTCCGCACACATGGCCAGCTGTCGTCCAACTAATCTGGATCCCGCCCCTCGCAATCTGGCACCTGCCCCTCGCGCAGCTTCATCGTCAGCGTCGCCATAATTCGGCCGCCCGGCGGAAATGGCTGCTTTGCTACGCCAAGTTGCGAGCCCTGACGCTCCGGCGTCTGCCACCCCCGCCAGGCTTCAGCTCCCTGAATCGATTCGCTGTGTCCCTGATCTACCTTGACTACAACCGCACCACGCCACTGGCCCCCTCGGTGCTCGAGGCGATGCAGCCTTTCTGGTCCACCCATTTCATGCTGCCTGGGCCAAGAGCACCCCTATGCTCAGGCGATCGGTGAGTCGCTGGAATGTGCCCGCGAAAATGTCTCGCTACCTGGTCGGCTGCGAGCCATTTGAGATCGTCTTCACCAGCGGGGGTACCGAAGCGAACAACCTGGCGATCATGGGGACACTGGGCCGCATGCCACCGGCCCACGCCCTGGTCAGCGCCCTGGAGCACGAATCGTGTCATCGGTGCGAGCAACAACCTGGCGGAGACGGGTTGGAGTGTCGAGACCGTTCCCTGCCGGACCGATGGGCGAATCGATCCCGAGCAACTGGCCTCGATGATCCGCAAGGATACTCGTCTGGCTTGCGTCCAGCTCGCCAATCCCGTCCTGGGAACCATCCAGCCGGTCCGCGAAATCGCCGAGGCCTTTGCCACAACCGGGGGGTGCTCGTTCACTGCGATGCGACCCAGGCTTTTGGCAAGATCGCCGTCGATGCTGACCAGCTGCAGGCCGACACGATCGCAATCAGCGGCCACAAGTTCTATGGCCCCAAGGGAAGCGGGGCCCTGTTACATCCGGCGCGGCCTCGCTCTGGCCCGATCGCCTTCGGTGAACCACGCGAGATGGGACTCGGCCCGGCGCCGAAAACATCCCCGCCTGCATCGGACTGGGGGCCGCCTCGGCGATGGCCGCCCGAGGTGCCAGCGACGCCGAAGCCAATCTTTTGGAGCTGCGCGAGCGTCTCGTTAACGGCATTTTATCTACCATTCAGTCCCACGCCGAAAATCCTCTGCTCCAGCCCCCCGCGACTCCCCAATACGGTCGCCGTTGAGCTGCCGGCGAGCGCCCGCCAGGTCCAGCGATTCGCTCGTCAACTGGCGGTCGCGAGCTCCCAATCGAGCACCCCCCCTGATGAGTTCACCCAGGCCTTGAAAGGTGTGGGATGCAACGATTCGCAAATCGGCCGAACGATGAGGCTGTCGGTCGGCTGGACCACGACCCGCGACCAGATCGATCGAGCGGTCGAGTTGCTGGCCGATGCGTGCGACAAATGCATGCTGACCTGAGGCGGGTGGCGAACCGAGGAACCACCGCGGCAGAACCCTTGACTTCTGCCACTCCGGAGGTCGCTTTCTGACGACCCCAGCACGCCCCCCATGTGGTTGAACGGGTCGCCATTCTTGGCGATCCGACTCTGCCCCAGGCTTGGCCGGCGCGGCAAAACAGGGCCCATCTAGATTTGCTTGCATCGAAAAATGCCGAGGATCATCGTGCACCGACTCAAGAAACATGGCAAATCACGAGAAAAACGGTTGGACAGGCCGCCGAAAAACCCACCAGCGAAATGAAGTGGACACTTTGTTTTTGCACAGCCATGCCTGCACAAAAACAAGGCAGCGGCTCGGTGCCGGGCCCAGGGCATGCATGCCTGAAAAGCAGGCAATCGACGTAAGTCCTTTTGAAAGCAATGCTTGGGTTTGACGATTTGACCGGTTGTGAGGATGGCGCCGACAAATCTCAACGCGTGATCCGACACAAAAAGGAAGGAATCTTTCGCGATGGCTCAGACCGAACCGACAACCCAGCTTCGTTATGCCAGTGACCCCGATCCGGATCAGGCGGAGCCTTCCCCCACACGCCTGAACCTGCCCCACCCCAATCGGGAGCTGCCGGTGGAGCAAAGGGGACGCGAGGCGCTGAGACTGGCTCAGGAAGCGTTTGCAAAAACGGGCAATTGGGTCGTCTTCTATCGCGAGATCCTGGGCCCCGACGGGCTCGTTCGGCAACTGTTCCCCAACCCCGAACAGATCAGGACCTTCGAAGAGAGCCGCGAATTTGCGGAGCTCCAAGAAATGGTCGCGGCGCTGCGTAGCCAAGACCCCTCCAAAGGGGACGCCACCGAGCCGGAGCGGATGATC
Source organism: Pirellulaceae bacterium (assembly GCA_963767665.1). Classification (GTDB taxonomy): domain Bacteria; phylum Planctomycetota; class Planctomycetia; order Pirellulales; family Pirellulaceae; genus Rubripirellula. Next base: position 291,797 of record CAVYFC010000004.1, on the reverse strand, counting down.
ACGATCCGACTTCCCAAGAGCCTCCACGACGCACTCAAGGAGGAAGCAGACGAGATGAACCTGAGCATCAACAAGCTCTGCATCAGCAAGCTGCTGCAACGGATTGAAAGCCGTTTCATCCCGATCCAGCAAGGGCGTCGAAGAGGCCGTAGACCTGGCCCTCAAGGGCCCCGCAAAAATGTCTCCCAAGCGAGCGGAAATGGCCAGCTTGGTGGCAACGGACAGGTCAGCTGAGGGAGTCTGCCGGCTGCTGCGATTGGGGCCTCTGCAGTTTGAAAAGAGTGAATCGCAGAGACAATGCATCGCAGAGACGGGGAGACGCTGGGTCGCAGGGAGAAGAAGAGAATCGAAGAGAATCGAAGCGAAGAGAAGCAGAGCGAAGAGAACCGGGATAGGCGGCCTGGAGAGAAGAGGCGGGAACAAGAAACGGAAAGAAACAACACGGGGGAGAATCGACGGGTCCTCGATCGGAATCTGCCCCATCTCGGCCGACGCGTCACGCCGGGGTCATTCTCGTTTCCTCGAATAGATGGGTTTCCTCGACGGCCACTGGGTGTCACTGATGGCGTCGCGGCCAGCTCGCGTCCTTGCCGATCGGCCGGGCCGACTTCAAAATGGGTGTCGGTCGACGATTCCGATTTGCTCCGCCCCAAAATTTTGAGCGTGTGACACGTGAGCCCCCCAATTCCCGCCAGCCGCCTGATCCCCGCGAGCCCCATGACGCCTGCCCCCACTTTCTCCAATTCGCGAACCGACATCGCCGGCCTCACGATTGGCGACTTGACGGGGAAATTCGGAACCCCCCTTTACGTCTACGACCAGTCGATGATTGACCAGCGGATCAGCGACCTGGCCCAGTTCGATGTGATTCGCTTCGCCCAGAAGGCCTGCAGCAACCTCGCCATCCTGGATCGGATGCGGCGACGCGGTGTCGTGGTCGACGCGGTCAGCGCCGGCGAGATCCACCGGGCCATCGCCGCCGGTTACTCGACCGACCCACGCAAAGGGCGAGATCGTCTACACCGCCGACATCTTTGACCGAGATTCGCTGGACTTGGTTGTGAAGCATTCACTGCCGGTCAATTGCGGTTCGCCCGATATGATCAGCCAACTGGGCGAGCGGCGTCCCGGGCGCCGAAGTGACCCTGCGGATCAATCCAGGCTTCGGACACGGGCACAGCCAAAAAACCAATACGGGCGGGGAACAGAGCAAGCACGGCATTTGGCACACCCAGATCAATGACTGCCTTCGACGTGCCGACCAAACCGGGGTGACGGTCACGGGGCTCCACATGCACATCGGCTCGGGAACCGACCTGGAACACCTCAGTCAGGTCTGCGATGCGATGGAGCGGGCCGCACTGGAGGTGGGCCGGACGATCAAGGTCATCAGCGCCGGGGGTGGACTGCCGGTTCCCTATCGCGACAACGAGACTTATGTCGACCTGGCAAAGTACTTTGAGCTCTGGGATGCCGTCCGCAACCGACTGAGCGACTCATTCGGACATCGGGTCTCGCTTGAAATCGAACCGGGACGATACCTGGTCGCCGAAAGCGGATTCCTGGTCGCCGAGGTGCGAAGCGTCAAGCAAGTGGGCGAACAACCTCTTCGCCCTGCTCGGATGCCGGCTTCAATGATCTGGCCCGACCGGTGATGTATGGTGCCTACCATCCGATCTCGGTCGCCGCCAAGTCGGGAGACGCCGCCGACCGCCAGCAAGCCGACATCGTCGTCGGCGGGCCCCTCTGTGAATCGGGCGATATCTTCACCCAGCGCGAAGGGGGCTATGTCGATAGCCGGCGATTGCCAGTCCCCCAGGTCGGCGACTTCATCGTGCTCGAGAACGCCGGGGCCTACGGCTTTGTGATGTCCAGCAACTACAACAGCAAGCTTCGGGCCGCCGAGGTCCTGATCGAAGATGGCCAAGCCAAGCTGATCCGCGCCGAGAGACCTTCGACGATCTGATCCGTGGCGAAGTCATCCCCGAGTGATCTCGCCTGACTTCGCTCCACGAGCAATGGTGCGGGGAGGCGTCCGGTCGCTTTGAACCAAGCTCAACCTTGCTCGCGACGTCGATGGTCGCAGCCGCTCATTTCCGATCTTCGCACTGCGCCTGCAGCTCTTCTCCCGGCCGCTGCATCAACATTCCCGCGTTGTTCTCCCGAAGTGCTGCCCGTCCTGAAAATGGGAGAGTGAGGCGACCGATCAGTCGCCACTTTCGCTGCGACGAAAATACTCTTGGGGAAAGGGTGCTTGGGGTGCGGCATCGGGATTGCGCCAGGGGAAACGGGGTCCGCGATCTTCGAGCAAGGGAACCTCGTGACCCTCACTCTCAAACAGCATGGCCCACAGCTTTCGATTCATCGCATCGACTCGCTCTGCTTGATCGGGAGCGTCGATCAAGTTGTGCAATTCCTCAGGATCTTTCTCCAGATCATAAAGCTCGTCTCGGTCCCACAAGCCGTGGCAGCGAATGTATTTCCATCTTCCGCCGATCAACGCGTGCAGCGTTGGTGTGTGAGGATAGTTGCGTTCCCAGTAGTACTCGTAGAGCAGCTCTTGACGGTCCAGACCGCCCGCGTCGTCACCACACAGCTGGGGCCAGAAACTCACACCATCCTGATTGGCAAGCGGAGGCGATGACGTGGCATCGAGAATGGTCGGCGCAATGTCGATGTTGGCCACCAGTCCCTCAAACTTTGTCTGGCTGGTATCCTTCCCTTCGCCGCCATGATCAGCGGTACGCGCGCGCTGGCCTCGTACGCAGTGCGTTTGTCGATCAATCCATGATCACCAAACTGGAAACCGTTGTCCCCCATGTAGATGAACAGTGTGTTGTCGGCGAGTCCGTGTTCGGCAAGGTAGTCGCGGAGTCGCCCGACACTATCGTCAACCGCCAACAGCGATTCACAGTAGCGGCGGTAATAGACTTCCGGAGAAAAGCCTGCGATGTTGTAGCCAAATTCGGCACCATGACGACTGTTGCGTTGATTGCGAACCCACATCGGCAGCTTGCCGGAATCCATTTCCTCCACCGAGGGAATGCGAATCGGCAGCGGCTGGTTTTCGTAGCGAGAGCGGTGGCGGTCGGCGGGCACGAAGTCCGCATGGACGGCTTTGTGGCTGACATAAAGGAAGAAAGGTTTCTCATCATCACGTGAGTCCAGCCAATCGATCGCGTAATCGGTCAGCTCATCGGTCAAGTAACCCTTTTGTGGCACGCGAACGCCATTGATGTTCAATCCGTCGTACGTGGTCTGAGGTACCTCACGCGTCGTCCCGTGGCCATCGGGCCAATAGGTCCCTTGCCCTTTGAAAGAAATCCAGTGTCAAAGCCTCGCTGGGGATCATCGATGTCGCCTCCCATGTGCCACTTGCCAATGAAGGCTGTCTGGTACCCGGCTCGCTGCATCTGCTGAGGAAAGAACACCAGTTGCGGATCGACGGCATGATAATTGTCGACCACGCGATGGTTGTGAGCGTATTGGCCGGTCAAGATCGATGCCCGACTGGGTGAGCAGAGCGAGGTCGTCACATAGGCTCGAGTCAACAACGCGCCATCGCTCGCCAGTTGATCGAGGTGTGGCGTTTCCAGGAAAGGGTGCCCCACGGCGCCAAGGCAATCAAAGCGGTGATCGTCGCACAAGACAAACACGACATTCAATCGGTCCGATGCCGATTCCTCGGCCCTGGCGTGAGCCGCGAGCAGGAGACCAAGTAAGGACAATGTACCGAGCAATCGTTTCAACATCCGATTCATCACTTCTTCGTTCGGGAGTCAGGGAAGCGTTGCATCTTATTCAAAATGACGCGACCAAGCGACGCGCCGCGAAACAAGGTATCCGCACGCGCTGAACCGAAACTCCTCGGACGGATGCGTCGCCCAATCAGCTAAACTGAAATCTCGCGGCCGCCCGTACTCGCGAGCCGTTTCAGGTTTTCTACTCACTGCCCCCCAATCGCCATGCCATTCATCGACATTGAATCGATCCGCCCCAATGAGGTTGTTCCCGGATGCCGACTGCGAACGCCCTACGGCAAACACCTGATGCTCTCCTATCTGGAAATGGACGCCGGGGCCGAGATCCCCCTGCATGATCACCCACACGAGCAGGGAGGGATTTTGCTAAAAGGAAAACTTGAGTTGACCATTGGCGACGAGACCCGCAGGGTCGAGCCTGGATCGATGTTCCTGATCCCGCCAAACGTGCCCCATCGAGCGGTAGCCGTCGACGGTCCGGCGGTTGTGCTCGATGTCTTCAGTCCGATCCGCGAGGATTACGCAAAGTTGATGAACGACTACATCCCCGATGGAGTGATCGACAACTAAGTCCACCGTACGATGGACTTCCAAGTCCGTCGCCAATCAGCAGACACCGTTGCTGTACGATGGACTTCCAAGTCCGTCGCCAATCAGCAGACACCGTTGCTGTACGATGGACTTCCAAGTCCGTCGCCAATCAGCAGACACCGTTGCTGTACGATGGACTTCCAAGTCCGTCGCCTATCAGCAGACACCGTTGCTGTACGATGGACTTCCAAGTCCGTCGCCAATCAGCAGACACCGTTGCTGTACGATGGACTTCCAAGTCCGTCGCCTATCAGCAGACACCGTTGCTACCCAAGCCCTGGAAATCACCGGACCGACGGACTTGGAAGTCCCTCGCACGGACAGACAGTTTGGACGGCGGGGCCTGCGATCGGTTACAATCGAGATCCCATCCTTACGCGAATCGGATCCCCTGCCGTGTCCCGCTTGCCCACCCTCGTATTGATTGCGCTGTGCGCCGTGTCGGCGGTGTCTGCGTCGGATGTGGACTATCTGTCGCAAGTCAAACCCCTGCTGACCGAGAAGTGCTACTCGTGTCATGGTGTTCTGAAACAAGAGTCGAGCCTCCGCTTGGAAACGCGGGCGCTGATGATTCAAGGGGGCGATAGCGGGGGTGTGCTCCTTCCCGGTAATCCCGACGAGAGCTTGCTCGTGGAAAGAATTCGATCGACGGACTCCGATCGGATGCCACCTCACGAACAGGGCTCTCCGCTGACCGCCGACCAAATCTCGTTGATCGAGACCTGGATTCGCCAAGGAGCGAAAGCGCCAGCAGAACTCCCCCCTTCGGCTCCTGAACAACACTGGGCATTTCAGCCGATCGTTCGTCCTGAGTTGCCGCGCGATTCGGATGCCTCGAATCCAATTGATGCGATCTTGGCGGCGAAGCATGCCGAGCCGATCAATTCGCCCGCAGGGTCGAGCAGAACGTTCGCTGCAACTCCGTCGACTCTATTTCGACCTGATTGGCCTACCACCCACGACGGACCAGCTGATTGACTCACGACCATGGTCCGAGATCGTGGACGAACTGTTGAGCAATCCGCATCACGGCGAGCGATGGGGCAGGCATTGGATGGACATATGGAGATACTCCGATTGGTACGGTCTTGGGGATCAACTCCGCAATAGCCAGAAACACCTTTGGCATTGGCGTGACTGGATCATCGCCGGGATCAATCGCGACATGGGATACGACCGCATGATCCTTGAGATGATTGCGGGCGACGAACTGGCTCCCGAGGATCCGGACGTTCTTGCAGCAACGGGGTTCCTCGCCCGAAACTACTACCTGTTCAACCGCACGACCTGGCTCGACAACACGATCGAGCACACATCGAAAGCCTTTCTCGGGTTGACGATCAACTGCGCCAAGTGCCATGACCACAAATACGATCCGATCACCCAATTGGATTACTATCGCTTTCGGGCCATCTTCGAACCGCATCAAGTTCGTCTCGACCCCGTCCCCGGAGTCACGGAACTGGAGTCCGACGGCTTACCGAGAGTCTTTGATGACAAGCCGACGATCAAGACTTATCTCCACGTTCGAGGCGACCCCAACCAGCCTGACACTGACAACGTGATTGCTCCGGGTGTGCCTGGAATTCTCGCTGAGTTTGCGCCGCAGATCGAGGCAATTGAGCTGCCGTCGTTTGCCTACGCACCAGGGACACGAGACCACGTTCGACGGGATCACCTCGCAGCGGCGGAAAAAGCGGTCCGCAGCGCCGAAAGCGATCTCCAGAACGCAACGCAAAGCATCTCGTCGGTTCAAGACGGGAGCCAGTCCAGTCAAAACGGGAGCCAGTCCAGCGAATCGCCGGCGAAGTCTTCCGAGATCGTTGCTGCACAGGATCTCGCCGCTGCCGAGGCGAAGTTGTGTGCGGCCCGGGCAGATCTCGTTGCGCTGCAGGCAACCATGGAGGCCGATGAATCGATGGTTGCCCACCCTTTGGATTCGGCGCTTCGTCGGGAAGCCACCCTTCAAGCTGCTCGTCGCCAAGCCGAAGCTCAGGTCGCAAGAGGGCAGTACCGACTGCTAGTCGACGCGGCCGATGACGCGAAAGTCAAGGCCGCTAAAGGGCAGATCAAGTCGGCACAGAAGGCACTCGCCTCGCTTGAAAATCAGACGGAGGACATCACGTACGAGTCGCTGCGCGGCTCACGGAAAGCTTTGGAATCACCCGCCGACAAGGAGCCGGATTATCCAGCAATGTATCCGCGTCAGAGCACCGGACGACGATTGGCTTTGGCGCGATGGATGACCTCGCCTGAGCAACCGCTGACGGCGCGTGTCGCAGTCAATCACGTCTGGTTGCGCCACTTTGGATCGCCGTTGGTTGAATCGGTATTTGATTTCGGCTTGCGTTCGCCGCGTCCCGAACACGCGGAGCTGCTCGATTTACTGGCCGCTGAATTGATGGAATCGGGGTGGAGCTTGAAGCATCTGCATCGGCTGATCGTCACGTCGGAAGCCTATCGACGTGATTCATCCGAACTCGATGCGGATCCTCGGTGCATGGAATTGGACGGGGGCAATGCGTCGTATTGGCGTATGAACCCACGCCGAATGGAGTCTCAAGTCGTACGGGACGCTCTGCTGGCATTGGCAGGCCAACTCGACCGCACGATCGGCGGTCCCTCGCTTGCGCACGATCACTCACCCTACCGCCGCAGCCTGTACTTGAGACATTCTCCGGATCAACAAGACAAGTTCTTGGAGATGTTTGACGATGCGGATGTCCTGTCCTGCTACCGGCGAAGTGAAAGCATCGTTCCGCAGCAGGCCCTCGCATTGGCCAACAGTCAACTTTCCATTTCGATGGCGCAGCGAATCGCCGATACGATCTTTTCAGCCATTGTCCAACAGGACGATCGGACGTTCGTCAAAAAGGCATTTCAGACCGTGCTCGCACGACGCGCGACGGAAGAAGAGTTGGAAGAGTGTGTTCGATTCTTGGAACAGCTCGACCGAGAGACGGAATCAACCAATCGTGACCCCGCACGGAATCGGGGCAGACTGGTTCACGCGATCTTGAATCACAACGACTTCATCACCATTCGATAGCTGGCTTCAACATGCCCGATCGCCCAATGCAAGCTCCTTGCGACTTGGACTTGATGCGTCGCCGTACCTTTTTGAGCTCGTTGACGGGCTTGGGCGGGGTGGCGTTGCAAGCGATGCTCGCAGGGGAAGGACTGTCCGGCGAGCCAACGTGGACGCCGCCCGATGGCCGTCCACATTTTGCCCCCAAAGCCAAGAGCGTGATTTGGCTTTTCATGCGGGGTGGGGTCAGCCACATGGAGAGCTTTGATCCCAAACCGGCCTTGAATCAATACGCCGGTCAAACGATTGCCGAAACACCCTTCGCCGACGTGCAATCTGCCGAGAAGCTCAAGAAGGTTCGTGTGGTGGTCGTCAATGACGCCAATGGACAGCAACGCAACAAACTCTATCCGCTGCAGGTGGGTTACAAGCCATACGGACAAAGCGGTATCGAGGTGAGCGATTGGTTTCCCCACATTGGATCTCGCATTGACGACATCGCAGTCATTCGATCGATGTGGACCACGGATGACAATCATGGCGCACAGGTTCAGTTTCACTCAGGGCGGCACATGCTGGATCCGCGCGTGCCCACCGTCGGCGCTTGGGTGAATTACGGTCTCGGTTCTCTCAATGACAACCTTCCGCAATTCATCAACATGGGCCCACGATTCTTTGACAAACGTGACGGTCATTACTTGGGGCCCGCTTATGATTCGGTCACACTCAAGGTCGATGCGAATCACCCGCTCGATTTTGCCAAGCCTCAGGGCGACATCACCGCGGCGGAGCAACGCGCCGAGTTCTCGCTGGTACATCGACTCAATCAGCTCACTCGGAAAGCCTATCCTGGCGATCAGGCCCTCGACGCCCGAATCAAATCGTACGAATTGGCGTTTCGAATGCAGACCGCTGTTCCTGAGATCATTCGCTTTGATCGGGAAACGGAGGCCACGAGGCGACTCTATGGTTTGGACCAGGCCGAAACCAAACCTTTCGGTGAACAGCTACTCGCCGCTCGGCGCTTCGTCGAGCAAGGGGTGCGATTCATTCAGATCATGCATGGTGCGGGGGCAGCGGGTGCTTGGGACCAGCACTCGAACCTCAAGGCCAAGCACGCTGAATTGGCCATGCAGGTCGACCGACCGGTCGCAGGACTGCTCCAAGACTTGAAACAACGTGGTTTGCTTGACGAAACCTTGATTGTGTTCGCGACCGAGTTTGGACGGACTCCGGGATCGCAAGGGTCCGATGGACGGGACCATCATCCACATGGTTTCAGCGTTTGGTTAGCAGGGGGTGGAATTCGTGGTGGCATTGCCCACGGAGCGACCGATGAGATCGGCTTTCATGCGAGCGAAGATCCCCACTACGTGACCGACATTCACGCCACGCTGCTCCATCAGTTGGGCTTGCACGCTCACCGGCTCCATGTTCCGGGACACCAGCGGCTCGAGCGAGACTATGGCCAGGTGATCCACGAGATTCTTTGACGCGGCAACTGGTTCCAGCTCGACGAAAAGGCGAGCCGATCGGCGGCCCGAGGGCTGTCCGCATTTCCAGGTCGGACAATGCAGCTTTGCTGCGTTTTGTGCGAGTCTTGGAGAGACTCGCCTATGGTAGGATCGCCGCACGTCGAGAAAATCACAGTCTTGGAGAGACTCGGCTACGGTCGTGGCGAGACCCGCGATTCCATGCGAAACCTGTGGTCACGTTCGTGGTTCTATAGGAGTAGAATAATGGCAGGAGGGTTCCGCCCCATCACTCGACATCGAAGGTACGATTGGCCGTCAGTGAATCGACCGCGTTGCGTTACCAGCAGTCCGATCCGGACGTACGGTTGATGCTGCGCGTGCGAGATGACGACGCCGGTGCTTTTGCCGAACTGATGAAGCGGTACGAAGCAAGGCTTGTTCGTTTGATGCACGCGATTGGTCCACGACACGACTTGGCCGAGGATTTGGCGCAAGAGACCTTCATGAGGGTCTTTCGGGCTCGAAAGAGCTACGAAGCGGGAGCCAAATTTTCGACTTGGTTATTCACCATCGCTGGAAATGTTGCCCGTAACGCCTCCAGATCCCTCGGGCGGCGGCACGAGGTCAGCGAAGTCGATGCACCGCGTGGTCAAGACGCTCCCAGTGGCCCCCAATTGTTGGCGGCGACTGCTCTGGACGCCAGCGGAATGATGCCGACGCGGATCGCCGAGGGTGCCGAACGTGCCGAGGTCGTTCGCGCCGCCGTCGAGCGCCTTGAGTGAACGGCAACGGATGGCATTGATGCTCTCGAGATTTGAGAACATGAGCTATGTCGAGATCGGCGAGACGATGGGACTGTCCACCAAGGCAGTGAAATCTTTGCTGAGTCGTGCCCGAGTCAATCTTCGAGACCTCCTGCAACCGTACATCGATGCTGGATTGATCCCCAATGAGATTGACAAAGGGGAACCCGAACTGGACGACGATGTGGAAAGTGAGTCGTACAAATGAGCACGGCGATGCTGTCAGACGAGACCCCTTTGGACCCCGAGGACGAGCTGCTCGTCTCCTATCTCGATGGCGAACTTTCCCGCGAAGACGAATCGCGTCTTCAAGATCGCTTGTTGGAGGACGAAAAACTACGACGGCGGCTACAACAACTGCAGACCGGCTGGGATCTGCTTGACGAATTCCCCGATCCAACTCCGAGTCTGAAGTTGGTCGAATCGACGCTGGAGCTGGTGGTTGCCGACATCGTCAAGAGCAAACCGGCCAAGCCCAGCCTGATCAGCCGTTTCCGTTGGCCCCTGGCAATCGCGATCGCCAGCCTGTTGGGTGTGGCAGGCGCCTATGGAGTCTCCTCGGCGGTCAAGGCGAACCGGTACCAACAACAACTCCGCGACCTCGCGATTGCAGAGAACCTCGATGCTTACATACGGGGCAAGGACCAGGAGTTGATGCGTCTCCTGCCCAGCGTCCCCGAGTGGACCAACATGGTGGCCGCGGCGCGTGAGATGGGTGATTTGGAGATCAGCGAGACCACCAAGGTTGCGGCGACAAGTTTGACAGAACGTGAGCCGTTTGTCCAAGAACTGCCGATCGAAAAACTTCGCCAACTGAAATTGCGTTGGGATCGCTTCACCGCATTGAACGATGTCGACCGGGAACAGGTTCGGCGAACAGCCGACGCGGTCGCCCAGCAACCCGACGCGGAATACTTGCTACAGACGATGCAGACGTATGCCGTTTGGATTCAGAACCTGCCCGCGGAACTGCGTGACGAAATCGAATCATCCGACCCGGCAACACGACGGGCTGGGATCGCCAAAGGAATTGAGCTGACTCAGATCTCCATCTCCCAGCGATCGACCATGAAGCTGGACGATGAAACGATTGATTGGATCTATTTTGCGTTGCAACAGATCCTCCGCCAACGCGAGGAAGACAACGACCCGGCAACGATTGCTTTCCTGGAACGAACACGGGAACGGATGGGCGAGGGACAGGATGCGAAGTTCCCTACAATCTTCACGATCGTCTTCAGCGGTTCGCTCCGTGGCTGGGGGTGGTCCCGGGGGCGGTCCAGGCGGACGACGTCGCCCGTTTTGGTTCGGTGGGTCGCCGGGAAACGAACGCCCGCAGCCGCTGACCCCCCATGAACTGAGCACCATTCGGCTGATCTTGCCCGATCGCGCGATCTCGGTCCTCGATCTCGTCGCCGGCGGCGATCCACTTTTGGAAGCGATGACTCTGCGAGCATGGACCGAAGAGGCCGTCCGTCGCCATTCCCCATTCAATCGTCGAGATGATTCCACATGGCTGGAACGGTACAACGATCTACCGCCTCGCGAACGAGACTTCATCGACCTGCTCCCTCCCAAAGATATTCTTGGCGAGCTCTCACGCGACTCACCTTTCCCCTGATCCCGCGATCTGTCTGGCGGATCGGAGGATCCCAGTGCGTAATCCCAGTGCGTGATCCCAGTGCATGATCCCAGTGCATGATCCCAGTGCCGTGCTGGTCTTGAAATGGCTATAACATGCAACGACGGTGACTCCTCCCTCGTCCCTCGTCCCTCGTCTCAGCCATCATTCAAGGTCGTGATCCGCAATGAAAGCTGCCTACATCGAACAAACCGGCCCTCCCGATGTGATTCGTGTCGGAGACTTACCAGAGCCGACAATTGGCTCGCGACGATCTGCTGATTCGTGTGCATGCCGCGTCGGTCAATCCGATTGATACGTACGTGCGAAGCGGCGCGGTAGCTTTCGAGCTCCCAATGCCCTACATGCCTCGGATGTGATGCGGCAGGAGTCGTGGAAAAAGTCGGCGATGCTTGCACGCATCATTTCAAGCCTGGAGATCGTGTGTGGTGCACCAACCAGGGGCTGCTGGGAAGACAGGGAACGTTTGCAGAGAAGATTGCGGTTTCGGAAGATTGGTGCTTCCCTCTTCCAGACGAAGTCTCCTTCGAAGACGCTGCGGCCTGCGCGCTGGTTTCGGTCACCGCCCACTTGGGTTTGTATCGCGAGGCGATGCTGGAAGCGGGCGAAACGCTCCTGGTCATTGGCGGCAGCGGTGGCGTCGGATCGATGGTCGTGCAGATGGCCAAGGCGACCGGAGCTCGAGTCATCGCCACGGCTGGAAGTGATGAGAAGTGTGAGCGAGTCCGCGTCGCTGGGTGCCGACGTCGTGATCAACTACCAACGGGAGTCCATCTCCGAGGTCGTCAAGCGTGAGGCGCCCAAGGGGGTGAACGTGTTTTGGGAGACTCGCCGCGAGCCCGACTTTGACCTGGCCGTTGACCTGATGGCACCGCGGGGGCGGATGGTGTTGATGGCCGGCCGAGACGCCCGGCCGGTGTTTCCGGTTGGTCCGTTTTACGTCAAGGAATGTTCGCTGCACGGCTTTGTGATGTTCAAGGCAACGCCGGTCGAGATGCGGGCGGCCGCTGACGAGATCAACCACTGGCTGGCCCAAGGAAAGCTTCGCGCCAACATCGCGGCCCCCTTTCCGCTCGACCAGGCAGCCGACGCTCATCGGCTTCAGGAAGCAGCGACGCTTGAGGGAACTGCCAGATCTGCCTGGCAAGATCGTTGTCACCATCGAGTGAATCATCTTGAGCGCGAGGCACGTTCACACCGCCTCCTAGCAGAAGAGGAAAAAATCTCTACACCGCTGCCAAAACGATCGCGATAGCGTTGCCTTCGGACTGTGTGAGACAGACAAAGCACGTAGTCCCCTTGCAGGTTGCCGGCGCGGAGAAAATTTGCCTGCGGGCGAACTGTAGTCGGTACGAAAGGGTCGGCGGTACGACTCCTTTGGCAAGTGCCAGAGCACCGGTCAACAAGTCGATCATGCCGCTAGCCGGCCCGGTGTGGCCGAGCGCAGCAATCGTCGCGACCATCGGCGCTCGGCAAGCGTCGCCTCGATTGCCTCCCGCTCGGCTGCGTCGCAAGACGGGATCGCCCATCGCATGGCTGACCACCAAACCGATCTGCTGGGCAGAAATCCCGGCATCGTCCAGCGCCGCCTCAATCGCCAGGCGAATCGCCTTGGAAGATCCGCGAGCTCCGAGATCATTCGAATCGTTGGACCGGAGTGCATCGATGCATTCCCTGTGAGGGAACAAATCGCGAGGCGTAGGAGACGATCCGAGCGATTGGCTTGATGTCGCGCTGAGCGGCGTGCTGCGCTGGTTTCCAACACCAAGGAGGCGGCCCCTTCGCCGCCCACAACTCCCTTGGAGGTGGGATCATGAGGACGCGAGGAGAACTCAATCGGATCGAAGAGCTCGGGAATCGGCAGGTCACCGCGATAGTTCAGCCGTGTGGTGCTGATGCGCGTGCCGGTTGCCCCAGCGATCATCAGCTTGGCGATTCCCCGTTCAATGCAAGATACCGCTTCGATCACAGCGGCCGGTCCGGAGACGTCCCCCAGCACCACCGAGTTATTCGGTCCATGAGCATTGAACGCGATGCCGACGTGACAGGCCGGCATGTTGGGCAGGTACTTGAGCATCCACAGTGGCATGATCTGCTTCATCGCCGCAGCGCCAAACTTGCTGCATCGAAACGTCCCTCATCGCTGAGGCATGCTCGAATCGTGTCCTCCATTTCCTTTGGCGGACCGTAGAACATCTCGCTGCCGAAAACCGTCCCCAGCTCGCTCGGATTCCAGCGCCCACCCGGTTCGGCAGGTAGCTGATCGGCCAATCCCGCACTTTCCACCGCAATCTGGGAGGCGGCGAACGCCGATTGGATCTCACGGCACATGACCTTCAGGGCCTTGCGCGGCCGGACATACTGCTTGGCGATCGAAATCCACGATCGGACCTCCCATCCAAACGCCGGGTGGATCGGTCGACGTCGCCAGGTCGGGCACCATCATCGGTGCGGTTGGCCAGGGAAGTGATCCCCGACTTTTGTCCACCAGGGACTGAAAGTACGCATCGCAACCGATGCCAATCGACGAGACCACGCCCATTCCGGTAATAACGACGTTGCTTCGGGGCATGGAACTTAGGCTGACGACGAACGGCAGTAAACAGCGTTGAGTATGATTCGCGGGACAAGGAATGAACACCCTGGCGTCGAATCGACTAATGATCTTGTAGCGAACGATCGTAGAGGCGGTGGACTTTGGTCCGCTTGGCCCCCCCGCGTTCAATGGTACCTCGTGAAAGCGAATTGCTCTCCAGGACCCATGAGAACTCGCCATATCTGAACCCCATAGTCGATGGCATCGGGGAGAATTCTGGCAAGGGCCACGATCCCCAGGCCCCATTTCTGGTACTCCGGCAAGCACATTGGTGCTGATCACCCGCACTCGGTCGATCTCCCGCTTCCCGGTCAAGAATTTGTACCAGCCAAAGGGAAACAGTCGCCCACCAATCTTCTTGATGATCTGGTTGTAGTCGAGCAAGGCGAATCCGGCACCGACCGGTTGACCATCAATCTCGGCGATGCTGGTCAACTCGGGAACGATCAGGTGCCGCAGCCCTTGCTCTGGTGCTCGATCTCCGCCTCGCTCATGGGCACGTAGCCCCAAGTCTGCTGAAGCGAGAGATTGTAGATTTCGAGGAATGACTTGACATCCTGGTTGAATCGCGCGCGGTCAATCGGGCGACACTGGACGTTGAAGCGCCGAGTCGCCTCCTCGATCACAAACATCAACTTCGGATCGAGTTCATTGAGGATTTCAACGTGTGCTTCGTAGCTGAACAAATCCTGGACCTTGGTGAATCCGAACGCCTCGATCAGTTCTTCGTAATAGGCAGTGGTTGTAAGGAATCAAGAAGGTCGGAGGCGAATCGAATCCGTGAACCAGCAGTCCGACTTCATAATTGAGACTCGGATGGACCGGACCGCGGACATCGGTCATCCCATGCTCTCGCAGCCAATTGGCAGCGGTTGCCAGCAGGGCATTGCTTGCATCGAGATCGTTCTCGCATTCGTAAAACCCAAAAAAGCCCCGCTTCTCGTCGTATCGCCGATTGTGACCATGATTGACGATCGCCAGCACGCGTCCCACGACCCGCTGGCCGCGACGCACCAAGAATGCTTGGCCATCGGCATCGTCGTAAAAGGGATGCCGCTTGAAACCAACCATCTCCTTGCGGACCTGCCAGATCGGTGGTACCCAACAGGGATCATTCTTGTACAACTCTTTTTCAAGCTGCAAGAACGCCTTGCGATCTCGCCGCGTTGTCACCGGTTCGCATCGAATCGTTTCGCTCATGAATTGGGTTTCTCGGCGTGGTGTTGCTGATGTTTCATCTGTTGGCATCCCCGAGGCCAAAGCATTCGAGTCCAAAGCGTTCGAATCCGAGGCCTGCGGGATCGACGAGCCCGGCTTGATGGCGGGCGGGGCCTATCCGAATCAGCCCAACTCGGGCCAGTTCATCGGTTGGGCGTCGCGGCGATGCGTTTCCATTTCTGCGGTGGTTTCATGACCGAATCGAAGCCTGTCGTACTGCGCAGCCCCGCCAACCCAACGATCCGTCATCTCGTTCGGCTCCGTGACAACCGCGCCAGACGACGGGCCCAACGTGTGATCGTCGATGGTTGGCGTGAAACGTCGCAAGCGATCCAAGCGAAGTTACAATTGTGCGGAGTCTACCTGCCCGAATCGATCTCGATCCAGCCTGAAGACCACGCTGATTCCACGATTCGCCAAGTCTTGACGCACGCGCAATCGAGTCGATCGCTGTACTTGGTCTCCGACGCCGTCATGGAAAGGATTGCTTACGGGCAGTCGCACCGGGGCGTTGTTGCGGAATTTGTTCAACCCACACTCTCTTTCGCTTCCCTGGCGCTGCCCCCCTCTCCCCTCATCCTGATTCTGGACCAGATCGAGAAACCCGGGAATCTGGGAGCAATTTTCCGTAGTGCCGACGCCGCCGGAATCGATGCCATCCTGCTCTGCGATACTCACGACCTGTTTAATCCGAACGCGATTCGCAGCAGCCTGGGAAGCGTGTTTCACATCCCATCGGCCGCCGGTGACGAGCAACAGATAGGACAATTCCTCCGCGAACAGGGGATTCGCCCCCTCGCGGCCAGGGTCGAATCGGCCACGGAGTTGTGGCAATGCAGACTGAATGGCCCACTGGCGATCATCCTGGGAAGCGAGGCCAACGGTCTCGGAGAGAGATGGCAAAGTCTCGCTGGGCGCCCAATCGAAGGGGTCCGCATCCCAATGCTAGGGAGAATTGACAGCCTGAACGTCTCGGTCTCCGCGGCCGTGATTGCGATGGAGGCTCGCCGGCAACGAGAACTGCACCTCTCCTTGGACCGAGCCAATCCCAGTGAATGACACGTCCGCTGGAGCCTTCTTGGCGTGGAGATTTCGCTTTCACCCAAAGTCACACGCATGCGGGTGACCCTCTTGGCGGAAGGCCAGTTGGCACCCGCCGCGACCCTGAAAAGCCTAGAAATGCACCGATTTTCCGCGGAGTCGGCAGGGCGTTGGTGATGCCCAGTTAACATCCCTACAACCATACGAATCGTGAGAATCGTTAATGTCGTAACAATCGCTATCCGATACTTCAAGCATCCGATGGTCTAGCAGCAATGCCTTGTCCGTCGGACGGTGTGCCAGGGGGGCCATCGAATCGATCGTTCGGACGCAAGGATGCGGCATGCGAGACCTACGAACAAGGCTGACTCGATCAAGGCAAGCTCGGCGCGTTGCCCTTGCTCTACTCATCATCTCCGCTTGTCCGGCGATGGCGGAGCAGCCTCAGGGACACTTGCTCCGCATGATGCCACCCCTGCCGCTGCAATCCATCTCGAGCACAACGGTGCGCAGCAATCCATTCTGCGATCCAGAGAATCTGACCGGTGGCGATGCCATTCAATTGGCTTCCGGCAGCGGTAGCATTCGACTCAAACCGGTCGTCGGCGAAGTCGGACTCCATACCATTCAAGACGGAACCGACCAACCGCCTGCGCCATCCACGCCAGTTGATCCGGTCGCGGCGCCATCGGTCCATCAAAACCCATTGGTGAAATCCACCCACCATTTCAATGCCGACTTGGTGGAGATGGCTGTTATCGATTCCGCAGTGGTCGGCCCCAAAGCGAAGCCGGCGAGAGAACCAGCCGTCATCTTTCGCGCTCCCTCCTGCAAGGTCCATGACAGTCAAGCGGATCCACAGTCGAGCTCGATCGTTTTGATCCCGCCGACTGCGACAAACCAGCAGGCGGACGAGGTGAACAGTCGGCAAGAACTTAGGATCTTGTCGCCGGCAGCGAAAATCCGCCCGGCCGACAACGAGTCCAACCATCTCGACGCTGCCGAACAACAACCAGAAACAGCACGAGCTCGCGTCAGTGGGGCAGAAACCCAAGACTCAGTCGCGCAACCGGTCGATCCGATCGTCTTCTCGCTATCGGACCGCCTGGAGACAGACCCAACCGTTACGGAAAGCTACCTGACGGACGTCACGCTGTCAGACGGTCACGAAGTTGGTGCCCCGGTTGCTGATAACCTCAAGCTGCCGGAGCCTGTCGACGAAGCATCATTGTCAACGGATCCAACGATCGTTCAATTCAGCGACGAACTAGTCGCTCCTGCGCTACAGCCGCTTGCTCTCGAGAGTGAGATGCCGGCTCTGACTGAACTCGCTGTCTCGGAGAGCG
This sequence comes from Pirellulaceae bacterium, assembly GCA_963767665.1. GTDB lineage: Bacteria > Planctomycetota > Planctomycetia > Pirellulales > Pirellulaceae > Rubripirellula. The sequence goes on along the minus strand of CAVYFC010000004.1, from coordinate 274,296 downwards.
AGGAGGAAGAACGGAACCAACTCGATTCGTTTGCCAGGGTTCCACAGCCTTCCGAGCGTCCTCAAGAACGTGAAGCGATTTCCTCCGGCGACGCTGAAGGAAAAATAGAATTGTCAGTGGTCAAACCGATCACCATCGGGCAGCCGGAGGACGAGCCTTCACCCGTGCGGACGTCACCCTACGTCTCTTCGCCCGCGGTGACGATTCATCAAAGGGAACCAAACCTGATCGTGGCGGACAAACCGGCCGAAGCGTCACTGCATACTCAGCGTTATCGTCCACCGGTCGCCGTCACACCGGTTCCGATCACCTACCAGCGCAGCGAGATCGACAGCGAGGGAGCTCAAACTGACGAGTCAACTACGGTGCATTCCGTCGGCGCCATGAATCTTGCCGGCTCCAGCTCAAAACGCCTGGTTGCATCGAGCACCAAGTTGACACCTCTTTACATGAAGAGCGCCCAGGTCCGTTCACTGACCGTCGCCGGCAAACTTCGTGATGTGCAGGTCGGCGACACCAGTGTTTGCCAAGCAGTCGCATCGGGCGCCAACCAATTGAAACTGATTGGGACAGGCGATGGGGTGACCCAATTGGTTGTCTGGGCTCAAACGGATGACCCCCACCAACCGCTTCGCATGCGTGCCTTTGAAGTGCATGTCGACCGGGTCGGCCCCGCTGTCCAACAGGGCGGGAGCATTGCCAAGTTACTGGATCAATCCATTCGCGATGCGTTCCCACAATGCCGAGTTGCGCTCAGCCAAGAGGGCGGCGAGCTCATTGTTAGTGGACGATGTGATAGCGAAGAATCGGCGGAGAAGATCATTCGCATGATCCGTAAGACATGTCTGGTTCCAGTTCAGGATCGACTCACCGTTCGCTAGTGAGCCCATTGGCCCTGCGAACCAACGTCGAGCAAATACAAACAACCTTCCACCTACGGTTTTTCCACTGCGGCGAATAAACCGCTTCGAGAGTAACGAGGTTCGAGCATGAACATCCATACGAATCAGCAAAGCATCCGCGGATGGGGTTCGGTTGCGCTTCGTGCGACCGGTCTGGCCAAGGCGTGCATCGCCTTCGCCCTCTGCGTCTCGCTCAGCGGTCAACTCCAGGGGCAATCGGCATGGGCAGCCGGCCGGACCGTTCCGGCAGCAAGCAAAATCGGCAGTACGTTCGCTCATGGCGACCAGGCATATCGCGTGGTAAGTGTCGCCGACTACGCCAGCAATACCGATGTTAGCCAAGTCGCAGCCGACACGGTGGCCCAGGCAGGCTGTTTCTTGAGCGGTGGCCAATGCGGATCGGACTGCGACGCCGCATGCACGTCGTGTGATGGCTTCGGTGGCTCCATGGATTTCGGAGGTGGTTCCTATGGCGAGTCCTTTAGCTCTTGCAGCTCGTGCGGAGGCTATGGATCAGCGGGAGGTGGCTACTTCGGGGGCTCAAGTTGCCCGACCTGCAGCGCCTCCTGGTATGGTTCGCTCGAGGCGTTGTACATGCGAAAAGATGGCAGCCGACGCTTTTCGGTCAGTCCTGATTTTTTCATCTCGGCTTTGCAATATGAGTGGTGCGCCACGTTTGACCATTGGTCATGTCCCCGATTGCGTTCACGGTTACGAATTCAGCTTCACGGGCGCCTTTGAGTGGGATCGCGAGGGCGTCCAGGTGGATCCAGCCGGCGGTATCGGAACACTGCTCTTTGCCGTCCCACCGGTTGATCCAGCTGGCCTGTCGGCCTTCAGCAACGCCACAGCAAAGGCTCAGTACTACAAGACTCAGTACTGGAGTATTGAGATGAGCAACACGAACGTTGGCTGGGACATCATGAAGCTTGTTTGTGGCTTTCGCTACATCAACTATGACGAGAACTTCACGGTGATCAGTCAGAACGTCGCCAACGAAGTCGGTTTGCTGCGAAGCGATATCAAGAATCAGATGCTGGGCTACCAACTCGGTCTCGATCTGCTCTATCCGGTCTGCCACAACACCTACACGGACTTTCGGGCCCGTGCCGGTTTCTATGCGAACTTTATCGATCTGAATTTCCAGGTCCTCAATGCTGGCTCGACCACCGTGCTGATGCTTGACGACGCGATCGATATCGCAGGGCAGTTCGAATTCGGTAGCGGGATCCGATATCAGTGCAACGACGGCTTGTCATTTCGCACTGGGTTCGAACTTTGGTACCTGACCGGCCTCGCCACGGCCAAGAATCAGTTCAGCAATGGAATCGTTGCAAGCCAAACGGTTCGGGCAAGCGATGACTTCTTCGTCGCCGGTCTGAGCTTTGGTGCCGAGTACCGCTACTAGTCTCGGCGAAGCCTTCTCCGCAGGCGAGATGCTCGATCGCCTTGGGTTGCTCACCCAAGCTCAGCGGCGGAGCGAATGCTGGGCTGCGAATGCTGGGCTGCGAATGCTGGGCTGCGATTGCTGGGCTGCGATTGCTGGGCTGCGATTGCTGGACTGCGATTGCTGGGTAGCGATTGCTGGGTAGCGAACGCTGGGCAGTGATTGCTGGGTAGCGAACGCTGGGCGGGGAGAACTCGCTAGTGAGCATCCTTGTCATCTCGCGAGAGCTTCTTTCGGTTCAACCAATTCTTGACCGAATTGCCGGCCTGCTCCGTGAGGCTCTGGTCGGAACGATTGACAATCGTGTTCTCGGTGATTTGAGTTCGAGCCTTGTTGATGTCACGATCGCACCGCGGACAAGTAACCGGGGGCTCACTGACTTCCGTTTCGCACTGGGGGCAGAAGTACCGGATCGTGGGCCGCATCGCGGCTTCGAACAAACCACCAACCTGTGCCGCCACAAACCAAGGAGAGTTGTCCTTGCGAACCATGGTTTCGGGCGTCACCTCGCCACTACGTACTAACTCCAGCAGCTCACTTGGCCGATAAGGTCCAAGGTCCTCGGAAGAATTGTCGCGTTGAATGAACCACTTGGTCACAGTTCCCCTCGCAGTCTGGCGTCGTCACACTCCAAGGCGGCTGCCCAACTGAGTTGCCTCAATGCGAAGCGTTCGAGGTGAAGCCTTCGACACTGGAACTTCTATGTTCGAAAGTCTTCGCTTCACACCGGCAACTTCGTTTACACCCGCAATCCCAATCATAGACAATACCGGATGCCAGAGGTCAGTACGGGTCAACACAATCGAGTCGGCCCGGGGGATTCGCTAGGTTGGCCACTGGTCAGAGCAGACACCGCGACCGCCCGGGAAACCCATCCTGGGCATTTTGAAGTTGTCCGCTTTTGGGCTGCCGCACGAGGATTTTCATCATCCGACGCGTCAGCGAGTCGATGTCAATATCGACATTTCCTCGCTGACGCGTCGGGTTATCAAAGGAGCGCAACTTCAAAGCCTCGGTACGGGGATTGCGAGAGGTGAGAGGGGGATCGGTTGCGGTGCCGACTCACAATGTTGATACTGGTTCGCTTTGCCGATGATCCGTCATTTGCAGGGTGTTTCATGCGTTGCCCCTATTGCCACGTCGACAATGACCGCGTTCTCGACACGCGTGCGGCCGAGGGCGGGTACATGGTTCGCCGCAAACGGATCTGCAATTCCTGCCAGCGAAAATTTGCGACCGCGGAAAAAATCGAGAAACTGAGTGTTCGTGTGGTCAAGAGCGACCAAACGCGCGAACCACTCGATCGCGAGAAGATCCGTCGAGGAATCGAGCGGGCTTGTTCGAAACGATCGATCCCCAGTGAAACCATCGAGCGGGTTGTTCAGGACATTGAAACCGATATCTACGCGAATTACGATTCGGAAGTGACCTCTTCCCAAGTGGGTGACATCGTCATGCAGCACCTCGCCAAATTGGACGAGGTGGCCTACATCCGATTTGCTAGTGTCTATCGTGAATTCGACGATGCCCAAGACTTCGTCCGTGCGATCTCCGCGATCATGGGTCCGAAAGTCTCGTCAAGCGGCTGAAATTCTGCGGGCCTTGATTCCGCCAGGGGTAGGAATCTGCGGCAACCCCATGGACGCTCCCGTCCCAACGTGGGCTTGCCTCCCGATGGCAAATCTCACTAACAGTAAAGGTGGATCGGGCTGGCATGGAAAGAGCTGCCACTGGAGCCCGGCATCCAACTTCCTGCATCCACGGCTGGAGTGCCCAACTCATGTTTCACGCCCACGCTCGTTTCCTGATCCTGACCCTTGCTGCTTACCCAGCATGGCGGTGCTCGGCCAAGGCAATACGCAACGGGGAGCCGCCGTGGGTGGATTGACCGGAGCGATTGCCGGCAGCCTGATCGGTGATCACAACGGAGAAGCTGGCGCCGGCGCCGCAATCGGCGGGGTGATCGGAGCGGTCACCGGAGGACTGATTGGCAATGCTTCCGACAAAGAACAAACGTACTATCGTCAACAGGCCGCGAATCAGCAATTTCAGCAACAACAGGCTTTTCGTCAGGCAGCCGTTTCGACCAGTGACGTGGTTGCCATGACCCGCTCAGGCCTCAGTGATGGGCTGATCATCAATCAGATCAACCAACGGGGCGTGCAAGCCAAACTACAGGTCGCCGACATCATTTCCCTGCATCAACAAGGTGTTAGCGAGAACGTCATTTCGGTCATGCAACAGGCTCCAACCGGACCCACCCAGGTCGCTCGCATCGACAACAGCTACAACATCGTGCAGCCGGTCCCGGTGATGACAAGGCAAGTGGTCCCTCGAACGGTCATCGTCGAGGAGCATTACATGTTACCTCACTACGCGCCGCCGAGAGCGTACTACCATCGGCGTCCCGCTATCCACCACCACCACCACGGACTTCACTTCGGTTTCTAAAACGCCGTCCCACGCGCAGACTCGCGACCACCCACTGCTGAAATTGCTATTCCCCTTCACCCTCGGCCAACGATTTCGAGTACTTTTCGATCTGCTGGTGAAGGTGCCACTGACCGGGATCATCCAACAGGCATCCCTCTTCGACTTGCAGGGCTTCACGCTTGCGATCGAGCAGAAAGAGAACTTCGGCTAGAGTGTCTCGATAGATTGCGCTGTCGGGTTCAGCAGCAATCGCCAACTCCGCCAGTTCCAGAGCTTCGTCCAGTCGACGATTGTTCATCGCAGCAACCCAGGCAAGATTGTTGCACGACATCGCATCGAAGGGAAACTGACGTGCGTACGGGGTGCCACGATCCATGATCCGATCCAGAGCTCGATCGGCGAGATCGGTCATCCCCTGCAAACGCATCTTTGGCAGGAGTCGCTCTGCGAAATCGATGTCCAGTGGGTCAAGTTGTAGAATCCTTTCCAGGTGTCGCTGAACCTCGGCTTCGTCATGCTTATCGATTGCCGCTTCCATCGCCCAGCGGTGCACATACAACGGCAAGGTGATGTAGGCACCAGGGCGAAATTCAATCGAGTCCATGGTCGCGCCCACCGCCAAATCGAACCAGCGTGCTGCTTCCTCTGGTTGAGTCTTGCGTGCTAGCGGGGCGTAACTGCGTGCGACTTCATAGAGGCCGGTCTGATCGGCATTTCCGAGCACGGTCATTGGCAACACACGCTCAAAGACTTCCAAGGCGAACGGTGTCTCATCCCGTTCACCGAGGTACTCCGCAATCGAACCGCGCAGCCGCGCGGACGGGGAACAGAGGGCGAGCCGTATCTCGCGTTCCAATTCGCGGCTCGCGACGTCATCGCCATTTCGTCGAGCGATCGTCCACAGGCCGATCTTCGCCTGGACAGCCAGTGCCACGTCATCCGCGCCACCGAACCGACCGGACACACGAGTCTGCTCCTTGACCGTCTGAAAAACGGCTTCGAATAAGGCCTCCGCCACATCGGCCCGACCTCCGTCCAACTCTTGTTCCGCCATGAAGAACAGAGCCTTGGCATCACGAGTCTGCACGAGCTTTTGCAAACACTGCGTGGCCAGCGACGATTCACCAAGTCGGGCAAAGAACGAGACCAGATTCAGATTTGCCAGAATGCCCTGTTGGCTCAGTGACGGCCCGCGAAGGCTTTGTGTCGGACGCGGCGAGGCAATAAAATCATAGAGTCGCGAAAGCCTGTTGAGGGATCAAACCGCTTCAGGTACCTTGCCCTCGAACAGATCTGCCGCCATCTGAACACGCTGTTGGAGTGTGGCGTCGCCCATCATCGTCGACAATGCCTGAACCACGATTTCGAAAGCTGATCAGATCGCAATCGGGCAGCGTCCTGGCGATCGTGTTGTGGCTTTGCGGCGACAAGGACTTGTCATTCTTCGGTCAAGGCCAAAGGAACCACCCAATCCGTTCGACGGGTCATCGTCAACGTCGACAAGACGAACTCACGCAAGCGGAGATTTTCAATCTTGACATCGCTCTCGGAGAGTCGCTTGGCAATCCACCATGCGGCATCGTCACGGCCAATCGAAATCAGGCACTGCATGAGGGCGAGAACGCTGCGAACCTCTGGCGTCAGATCATTTTCTTCGAACTTGCGCTGAGCCCTGATGGCACCGTCGATCCATGAATCGATATCCAGGTCAATTCGGTCCAGTGGAAAATTCAACGCCTCGAAAGCCCGCGTCATCCTGGAGGCGTCCCTGCAAACGGAGGCAGCCGCATCGGGGTTGATCTGTGTGACAATGTCCAGCGCGGCGTCCACCTCACCATGACTGGCCAAACACTTCCAACACAAATCCGCCGCTAATTGGTCTTCGTCCGATTGTCCAATCCTGAAGTTCGTCAACGCGTTGATGGCTTCCGCACGCAACGCCTCGTCGCCAGATCGATCTGCGGCAATCAAGGTCAAGCACCACAGCCGCACCTGATCAAAGTTTCCGTTCTTGGTCTCCTTGGCCGCTTGCACACTATCGGCGGCAAGATCTGCCCAACGCCCCGCGATCATTCGACATTGACGCAACAAGTCATCGTCCGTACTTGCCGAGGCAACTTCAATCGCCTGGTCCATCTCCCCAAGAATGATCCACAGCAGCGTCTCGGCTCGCTCGCGTTCGATGGGAGACCACAAGGTTGCTGAACTTGGCAGCAGGTTGTCGTTCGTGACCTCGATTCCCAGGTGTTGCATCAGTTCCACGCGACAAAGCGCCAGCTCTTTTGAATCAGCGACCAGGTCGACCAGTTTCAAGAGATCAGGGAGCGACTCACCACTCACGGCTTGATGAATGTAAATGGGAAATCGGCGCAGCAGTGCGGAAGAGATGCGAGTCTGGATCGCCTCACGATCGACCGTCCCTGCGGACTCTTCGACGGCCACCACGGCTGCCGTGAATTGTCCCCCTTCCAGCAAACGCTCGATCGCGGCTGGCCCGTCCGATTTCTGCAACAGCCTGGCTATTTCCGGAGGGGTATCGGGCAGCGCCCCTCGCCGCCACTGTCGAAGAATCCACTTCGCTCGGTCCGATACCTCGGGATCGGGATTTCGAGCGGCCTCCTGGACCTGCTCGCGCAGACCTCACGATCGCGCCACATCTGCAGCGTCGCCGACTGCCTACGCGAGTAACGATCCACTGACAACCAATCAAGCGTTTCCTCTTCGGGTACCGCAGGCTCCCATTGGCGTGGCCCCACGAGCCCAGGTCTGCCGGGTAATTCTGCGTGGTTGGGCGACTTGCTGGCAGGTGTCTTGGTGGCGGGTGTCTTGGTGGCGGGTGTCTTGGTGGCGGGCGTCTTGGTGGCGGGCGTCTTGGTAGATGGCGTCTTGGTAGGATCTTCGCGGCGAGACGCTTGATCGCCAGCAGTTTGTCCCCAGGCCTTCCCCCAGGGCCGCCGGTCGAACCAGGCACACCCAACCAAATCAAGGCAATGACAGTCGCAGCACAGACCGTGGCCGCAAGGCGACGCCCCACCCGCGAATCCACCAACTTCTCGTGCCGCATTTCCTTCACTACTTTCTCAACCGAGTTGACCCGTGACCGCGGCGCCCCGACGGGAGCTCCCGCAATCGTCACCGATCACACCCCATCGACATGACCTTTCTTGATAGATTTTAGCAGAGCGGCTCAGTAATCAAACACGCAGAGCTTCAGGCTTTGCCCGCCTTGTTCATGTTTTTTGGAGCTAACGCCACCCATGCAATACCTCTCTGTGAGATCTTGTGTCGTCGCCACCTGTCTGTTTCTCACGTCTCCGCTGATCCTCGCCCTGACATCGCACGCTGCCGATTCGTGGCCGCAATGGCGTGGTTCGGATCAGAATGGCGTGGCGGTGGGGGAGAGCTTCCCCAGTCGCTGGTCCGAAAACACGGGAATCACTTGGAAAACGGAGCTCCCAGGAAGCGGGGGGAGCACGCCAGTGGTTAGCGACGAGACGGCCTACCTAACCGCCGGTGTGGATGGCAAAAACATGCTGCTCGCATTCGATATCACCGACGGTTCGCTGAAATGGCAAACGGCTCTCGGAACCGATCGCGGCAACAAGCACAAGAAGGGAAGTGGTAGCAACCCCTCGGCATTGATTGACGGCGACCTGATCTTCGCCTACTTCCGCAGCGGCGATCTGGCCTGTGTGAACAGCGACGGCAAGATTCAATGGCAGGTCAACCTGCAAGAAAAATTCGGAGAGGACTCGCTCTGGTGGGACCTCGGCTCGTCCCCCACGCTCACCAAGGATGCCGTCGTCGTTGCAGTGATGCAGACCGGCCCAAGCTATCTCGTCGCATTGGATAAGCAGACGGGGAAGCAACTTTGGAAGACCGACCGAATGCTCGATGCTCCCCAGGAGGCGGCTCAGAGTTACTCCACCCCGCTGCTTGTCTCGGTCAACGATGAGGAAGCGATCGCCGTCATGGGAGCCGACCATTTGACGCTTCATCGGGCCGCTGATGGAAAGCAACTTGGCGTGCTCGGCGGATTCAATCCAAAGGAGGAGAAATTCTTTCGATCGATTTCATCCCCTGTAGCCGATGGAAACCTGATCGTCTGCCCCTACTCGCGGGGCGCGACACTCACCACCGTCAACATGGACGACTTGGCCAATGGCGAAGGCCAGGATTCGATCGTTTGGTTTCGCGACGACCTCGGGAGTGACGTCCCAACACCCGCTGCCCTCGGGGGACGCGTCTACGTGGTAGGTGATGGAAAGACATCGCGGGGCCTGATCTCCTGCCTTGATTTGAAATCCGGGGAGAACGTTTGGTCGGTACAACTGCCGAAGTCAAGGATCGGGTTCAGTAGTTCGCCATTGGTCGCCGACGACCATCTCTATGTGACAAGCGAAAATGGAACCACTTACGTGATCGGCCCATTGAGCGCATCGGAGCCTCAGCTGATCTCCGAGAATCCGATCGATGACGACGCGGAGTTCACCGTTGCAAGTCCCGTCCCGGCCGACGGTTCGTTGCTGCTGCGAAGCCGCCACAACCTCTATCGGATCGCTGGCGAGTGAATTCGTGGCACGAGCGGCTATTGGTACCTGACCCCTTTCCCAGTTGGCTAACTGATTGTTGAAAATGCTCTAGAAGTCTCGTGTCACAAAGAAGACGCAACTGAGGGTCAGCATGACGGCGATGAACACGGCACAGCTGACCACGGGGCGAAGGATATCGTAGCGAATCATCTGTCCCTGCTCCGATCCGTCGTCGAACGTCACCGCCGACTTGCCGCTGACCATGGCCTCGATGGTTTCACCAAGTTCCCCGGTTTGAGGAACCAGCATGCGAAGCGGCGACATCACGTAACGATCGACCAATCGCCAACCTGGCCAGCGACGGCCTGATCCGCTCGGCGGACGTAAAATCGGTCGGATCGAGGACTTCGACGCGGTCGATGTGGTGAACGATATACGATCGCGCCGCTTCGCGGGTCGACTGCAATTGACTCGACTTCACGATAAGGAAGCGGGGCCGAGATCTCGTATCGTGTTCGATCCTCGCCTTGCGGATGCAGTTCGCGACAGCGGCCATCGCTGGTCATCATCAGAGAAGCGGCCATCCCTTCCAAGACCAGCGGCAGAAACTGGCGCCAGCGACGAGGGCAGCTCAAGCGTCGAGACGGGCTCGAAGGTCACCGCATCGATAATCTGAACCGCCTCCTCGTTCCGCGCCACCAGCAGGGCGTTTCCGCTGACCGCAATCGTTCCTCGCCGTGAGGGTTCCCCTTCGAGTGTTCGATCGGCAACCAGCGTCCAAGGTGTGGACCGATCCTCAGGGCGTTGCAGGCGGACAAGTCGACCGCGTGTCATGGCGATCAGCCAACGTCCCTCGGGATCAACCACAATGCCCCTTGGCGGCGTCATGGAAACAAGTCCGGGCAGGATGGAAGTGAAACCATCGGTCGCGCCACCCATCATGTTGGTCAACTTGGCAAGCCAGCCTCCCTTTGCGTCGTTGGCGGGGGATTCGTCTGCTGACGAGTCGGTTTCAGCGCCTGCAGCGGCCAAGACGCCACTTAGCGATGTCACAGCCAACTCGCCGGTACTCAAGGCCAGCACCGCGTCGCCTGCGGAGTACAGCGCCGAAGTCGCCGTTGGCAAACGCAAGCTTGGCTCCGGCGACCAGTCATCATTGCGACTGATCACGAGCAGATCCAGCGATCCCGATCCAAACGGATTGAAGCGTCCACCGCGCACCTGAGCGGTCGCGATTGTGTCCTCGTTCAAGGCGATCGGGGCAATCACACGGTCCCCACTCATCGCATTGCTTTCCAAGATTTCATCCCAGCGATTGCTGTCGGAGTCGAAACGCACAAGCCCGCCGCCGCGCGTCGAGCCGATCATCGTCTCCCCCACAATTGCCATGCTTTGAATGCTCTCGGGCTGGGTCACCAGACCGTCGAAGACTCCACCGATGATACCGACCACCAAGCAAACGGTCCCAAAAATGGTGGTCACCCCAATCGCCAGAATCGGCGATCGCCAGATCAGACCCGCAAGCGTCGACACGCTGTAGAACACCGAGAAAAGAAAGACAGAAACGGGAATGCACCAGAGCAGTCGGATGTTCCACAAATCCAATCTCAGCCCAGCGATCAAGTAGAGTCCTACCACCAATTGCAACACACACAAAAAAACGAATGCACAGCCACCCAGAAACTTGCTGAGCAACAGCATCGTGCGGGAAATGGGTTTGCTCAGCAGCAAGTGGAGCGAACCGGGTTGCAACATGTCCGGAATGATCGATGCCGTGACCAGAATGCCAAGAAAGACCAACACGAATCCCATCAGCCACTCGATGATGATGGGAAGCACATACTGGTTGATCAACACCAGAAATTGAGTCTTGTCGATGGCGAAGTTGGCGGGAAAGTCAAATCCCGCATAGGTGAGCATGATGGATCGCGAGGCACGCGTTTCAAACACACCGGGAAAGGCGGCCTCGATCCGCAATCGCGCTCGACGTCGACGTAGGGAATCCTCAAGGTCATCCCCCTTCGTTTCCAGCTCGCGAAGCTCACGAAATCGTAGCGTCGACTTCCAGGCCGCCTCGTCGTACCAGCCTTCTTCATCGAGAGACTCATTGAGAGCGTCGGCAAGGACACTGAGGCGAATCCGCACTTCGTCCCCATCACCAACGCGCCGCAACTGACGCGCGAGGTCCTCCGGCATTGCGGCAGCGAGCCGACCCGCAGGCGTCTCTTTGGCGTTTTCATCCACAAGCCCTTGGGCGAGCATCGCCTTGAGCCGAGTACCATTGTGAAAGTCTTGACTGCGAAACGCCGTTGTGAAATCCTCGCGATAACCGAACGGTGCCAAAGCTATCAGCAACAACCAGATGGCTACGAAAGCAATCCACAGCACACGCGACGTCAACGCGGCGCGAAACGAGTCGCAGATGACAGCGAGGTAGGGTGACATCAAGCGGGCTCTTCCGTCGTCGACACAAGCTTCATGAACATGTCCTCCAACGTCGGACGCTTCACCTCCAAACGAATGATCGAGGCCCCAATTGCCCGCAGCCGATCGACAACCTCGTCAACCTGCTCTTGCTTGGGAAGGCGGGCCGTCACACGATGCGTCCCGATCCCTGTTGTGATCGGACTCACCAGCAACTCCGACGCCTCATGGCCAGCAAAAATCTGCCTGAGCGGCTCTTCGGCTTGTGCCTGCGTTGAGATCGACAAATCGAAGGTGACGATCCCCGAATGCATGCCTTGCGCCAGTTCTTCCACCGTGCCCGAACCACAGATCTGGCCTCGGGCTAGGATCGCTACGCGTGTGCAAACCATCTCCACCTCTTGAAGAATGTGGCTATTGAGGAAGATGGTCTTTCCCGCATCCCGAAGACGCTCGATCACTTTGCGCACCTCGTTGCGGCCAACCGGATCCAAACCATCGGTCGGCTCATCCAAGACCAGCAGGTCCGGATCATGCATCAATGCCTGGGCCAACCCAAGGCGCTGGTACATCCCTTTGCTGAACCGTCGCACCGATTCCTGGTCGCGTCCTCGAAGTCCCACCAGCTCGAGCAGCTCATCGCTACGCACGTGGATCTCTCGGGAGTCCATGCGACTGAGACGGCCGTAGTAATGCAGCGCCGATCGTGCCGTGTGATGCCGATCGACACGAAGCGATTCCGGCAAATAGCCCACACGCTGTCGGGCGGCTGAACTCCCAACTGGCTGGCCGAATAAAGCTGCCGTGCCGCCACTTGGTTTGACGACACCTAGCAGAATCTTGATCAGCGTCGTCTTGCCCGCACCATTGGGTCCTAGCAAGCCAAAGACTTCACCCGCTTTGGCGGACAAGGAAACGCCTCGCAGTGCATCGACAGGCGCCGCCCCAAGAGAGTCCAACCTGCATACCGTTTGCGAATATCGCGGACATCGACAATCGCATCAGCCGACCCGCAGGCTGGCGGATTGGAGACCGGTCCCGACTGGATCTCATCGCATGAGCTCGCTGCGGTGGCACTCACGCCATCAGCGATCGTAGGAACAGAAATCCGACCCAGACCGCGGCAACCGCAATCACGCCTGCCAACAACCAGCCATTTGCTGGATGACGCCAGGCCGGCGCGTGCGAACCTCGCTCATAGAAATGCCGATATTGCTCGCGTTGGAAGTCCGAATTGAAAACTCGATCTTCGACCAGCTCATGCAGCCCGAACTGAAGCGAATACTCTACGACACCGAAAACACGGTGACGCTGAACTCGGCCGTCCACCCCGTGCCCTTCAAAGTACCAAAGCTGGCTGCCAAAGCTCTGCTCGGTTTCGGGGCGATCGTCGATACAGGCGCAGCTGCATAACTTCACTACTGTCCGGACAAAACTTTGCCCGAACCATCGCTCGATTGCAATCGAGTCTTACCTGACGAATCGTCCGTTCAGGAAAGCGTTGTGTCCTTGTTTCGGCGCTCATCAATGAACTCCAGATTACGGCCGTTAGGGTACCATGACCGCCTCAAAACTATTATTGCGGGTTGGGCAGTGCTCGTCACGCCCAGAACTTTAATTTTTCGGGCTACCGTAGGGAAATTCCGTGCTCTCGAGGATTGCCCATCTTCAAGCTCCCAAAGCGCGGATGGACGTCGGTTCACACGGGTGGGAGGTAGGGCGATTCAGATGCGGGTACAACTTGCCTGCAATAATGGAGTAGCTGGCTGCCTGGCCTCCGTCATTGAGCTCTCCGGCCACATACCAACCGAGCCACAGACCAACGGAGCCATTGGCGAGCCCAGCCACTTCGAACTCCTCCATTCCCGCTGAACTCACACCCCCTCTATCAGCTAAACCGTCTGCCGTCCATCCAAGGGTTCATGAGGCATGCTTGAACGTCGCTCGCTAAAAGCACCGATCGCCCTTGGCGTCGTGATGATCGTGCTGGTGATCATCCTGGCCGCCGTGTGGATCTTCGGGAATGTCTTGGGCGCGACCGGCAATCTTGGCTCCTCCGCAGTTTTCTGGGTCATGCTGGCCACCGGCGCGGTGCTGTTGGCCGGTGTTCTTGGCGGGCGTGATCGCCTACCTGACGCTTACGGTCAAAGCTTTCAACCTGAACCGACGCCAGTCGAACTTCATTGACGCGGTCACCCACGAGCTAAAGAGCCCGATCGCTTCGCTCAAGCTGTACCTTCAGACGATGGCAAGGCGGAGTGTTGACGAACAACAGACAGCAGGATTTCCACCGTTTCATGCTGGAAGACGTGGAACGTCTGGACCTCGTTGATCAACCACCTGCTGGATGTGGCCCGCATCGACCGGGGTGTCGACCGCCGCAAGCGACGAGCTGGTCGCCTGCGACCAATTGCTCACCCAGTGCGGCTCGGACACCTGCCTTCGCTACCGCTTGCCGCCGGAGACGATTACGATCGATTGCCCCGAGATCGTGATTCGTAGCAAGCTCGTCCAGCTAGAGATTCTGTTCCGCAACCTGATCGACAATGCGGTCAAGTATGGCGGTTCGCCTCCCAGTGTCGAAGTGGCGGCGAAAGCGAATCGGAGACGGCAAGGTCACCGTCTGGATCATTGACAACGGCGCCAGGAATCCCGCCCAATCAGCGGCGCAAGGTGTTTGGACGATTCATTCGCCTTGGAAACGAGCTGGAACGAAGCACGCCGGGAACCGGTCTGGGACTTTACCTGGTTCGAAACGTGGTCAAGTCGATTGGCGGGTCGATTCGCGTCAGCGACCGCGCTGACGGCAGTGGAACCGTATTCGAAGTCACACTCTCGGGGGTGGTTTCCCAGCCGGCTCTGTCGACGCGACTCGCAACTAACCCTGAACCACGTTAACCCCGCTCGTGAAACCAGCCGCATCGCGTGCTGCCCCCCGATCATCGTCCATGCCCTGACTGACCATGCGTCCTCATATTCTTGTCGTCGAAGACGAAAAGCACCTCGGCGTCGGTATCAAATACAACCTCGAGGCGGAGAACTACCGCGTCACGCTCGTCGAGGATGGCCCGACGGCGCTGCACTTGGTCGAGACGACCATGCGAGCTCGATTGAGTTGATCGTGCTCGATCTGATGCTTCCGGGAATGAGTGGCTACACCGTCTGCGAATCGATTCGTGATGCTGGCCTGACGATTCCCGATCCTGATGCTCTCCGCCCGCACGCTTGGCAGAGGACCGCACGCGTGGTTTCGACGTCGGCGCCAATCAATACATGAGCAAGCCATTCGACTTGGATGAGTTGCTCAGCCGCATCAAGAATCTCCTCCAGGCCAACGGACGACAGAGCGCTCCCGCGCCGCCGACAAGGGTACGCGAACGCGTGTCCAGCAAATCGAGTTCGCGGGAATCGTTGCCGACTTCGACACCCACGAAGTGAGCGTTCGAGGAACGCCGGTTCGGATGACCTCGAAAGAACTGCGATTGTTGCGCTACTTCGTCGAGAACCACGGCCGGGTGATCAGCCGCAACGAGCTGCTGAGCGAGGTCTGGGAGCTGTCGGGGAACCTTCAAACCCGCGCCGTCGATCAATTCATTGCCAGACTGCGCAAGATCATTGAGCCCGACACCGCCAATCCGGTCCACCTGTTAACCATTCGCGACGCCGGTTACCGATTCGTGCTCCATCCTCCAACCGAGCGTGATGAAGTGCCAGCCGATTCCGATTCCGATTCCGTTGCCGAGAACAACGCGAACGATTCGTGAGTCCCAATTTTCGTCCCGCCTGAAAGTGACCACGACAGGCAAGTTCTGTCGGCGCATAAAAAAAGCTCCCGGAAAGAACGTTGTCCTAGGGGGGCGGAGGACGACGCGCTTCAGTTCCGGGAGCCGGTGGATTGTAGTCCGACGGAAGCAACAGCATCCTTGCTGGCGTTTCGCCGAACACAACATTCAAGATTGACAGAAACGTGTTTTGATCACATCCGTGTCACCAAAACAGGCGTCTTGTCCGCAGCAACGATAAAAAAATTGCCAGTGCAGGACGCGTCTCTCTTGAATGCCAACTGCTGATGTCTTGTCGCCAAGTCATCAACATGTCGCGGAGAATAGGGGCAAGCTTTTCCTCTGGTCAAGGCGAATTCAGTCCTGATTCTGGAAAATCCGAAACTTGATGTTTCATGCGTTTCGGGCCGCTTCACCTCGTTGCGTCAATCCGCGTCACGCGAGTGTCGCATCGAGCCGCCGCGAACAGGACCGAGTAGATAGAAATCACGATTCCACGGCGCGTTCTAGGCCACGCAAATCGGGTCCGCGACGGAGCCCATCGCTTGCTCCGCCACGTCCGTCGCCCGTGAAACAATGGCCAAGAAAGTTTCGCATGGGTCGACCTGGACAATCCCGATTCCGACCGGGCGGGGACCGAATCCCTTCCAATTCAGACCGACCGCCTCGGCCGATCGACAGATTTGCCTTGCTCGCTGCACGGCCATGTGATCGTCCACACTCGGCATGCAGATCAACAGGGTCGAATCGTCCGAGCTGCCAATGCGATCCACGCTGCGCATCGTGGAACGTGCGACCCGCAGCAAGGAACCTCTCGTGGACTCATCGACCTCCCTATCGCATCGAATGGCCATCACAACGATCGACACGCCGGCTTGGGTGCGCTGGCGAATGTTGTCATACATGGTTCCCAACACTCCGGCGTCTGGTAACGCCGAGAGCGAGTTGGCATCCCGATTTTCCTGTGTGCCATTGTCCCGACTCGACCGATCCTGACTCGACCAGGCGACCCCCTCGTCGCCATGGTCAGGCTCGTGTTCGAATCTTTGCAACGCTCGATTTGCAGTTCGGCGGCCGATGTCAATCCTTACCGGCTTCGCGCCATCCATCCAGTGGCCACAATCTCTTCCCAAATCCTTGGAGAAATAAAGCGCTTCATCGGCCTGCTGAATCCACTGGGCGATCGATTGCCCCTCCCCATATTGAGCCAAGCCGATGGATGCGGACACACGCAATCGCTTGTTCTCAAAGATCATGTCGCGCTCGCCAATCGCGATCCTTGCTCGCTCGACAAGGCTCTTCGCCTTTTCAACCGGGATGCCATTGAGAATGATCGCGAACTCCTCCCCCCCGAATCTGGCTACCAGCCCATAAGACTGAAGCCGCGAGTGCAGAATGTTTGCGACGATCCGGAGGACCTCGTCACCAGCCTGGTGGCCATGGACGTCGTTGAAGTTTTTGAAGTGGTCCACATCCAATAGCGCCAGGGTGCCCGCTTGGGCCGCGCCCAACGCGACGCGTGCCTCGATATGGTCGTTGAACGCTCGGCGATTGGGGACCCGAGTCAATGCGTCGGTCTGAGCGAGACGTTCGGCTGACTCAATCTGCATCGTTTGTTCGTGAATCCGATCCTGAGCCTGCTTGAGTTGCGTTTGCATCTCCTCATTGGCCCCGATCAGGTCACTGACCGCCTGAATCACGTCCTCATGAGTCGACTCGCGGCCCTGTGCCAGCGTATTGTTGACCGCTTGCATTTTGCTTTGGTGCGCATCAACATCAGCCGCCATGGAGAAGGCATAATTCTGCAGTCGATGAGCCACCTCCGAAATCTGCTCACGATTCCGATCGGCCGAGCGCCGAGCTCTCGGCGCCGAGGGACCTTCTTGGCCACCAGCCTGTGGACTCCCCAGCCCACCGATGGCGTGCATGATCCAACCGCAAACGAGTCCGGCACCGCCACAACTCATCGCGATTGCCAAATCAAGCCACATCTTTCACCATTCCCAACGTTGCACCAGCAATCGATTGCCTGTTGAAACGCCCCTTGCGGTCATATACGTCGCCCCCAAGGGCCGGTCAAACGCTCGTGTCCGGCAATTTCACAAATCACAGGACTCCGACCAGTGTGAATTCAGGATGAACAATTAACGGAAGGACAGGCCCCCCATCGGTTGCCCCGTCTACCTCGAGGCCATCCCTGCATCCATCTCCTCCATCCATTTATCCATCCATCGCCTCTTCATCAGGTTTCGCTAGCAACAACCGCCCGGTCTGGACGTTTTGGTGCGGATCTTGCACCCTCTGAGATGCCGTTTCAGAAAGACAAAGAAACTTCGAGGCTTCGTTTTTCTCAGATTCTTGAACTTACGGTGAAATCATTGAGATTCGGATAGGCAGTTTTTTTTGAATCTGAGATACTCCGTTCTTAGTGGTTGCTACTTTTTGGAATGTGCAGTCGACGGAGCTGATTGGGAGCTGATTGAACGGACGGCAACAACTTGTCGGCACCGAGTAACGAGGGATTTCAATCAGTGATCAGAGAGGGATCAGGATGGCTGGTCATGGACCAGGCTCGACAACCCATCTTTTTACCCCCAACTCTTTCAAGCCATCGGCCAGCCATGGAATTCAGGTCATGATGCAAACAAAAACACAAGATGTCGCCCGACTTGCTAGGGCCGTGTTGGCCAAGAGCTCCGTTCGTGAGCTCCGCCAACTTCAGGTCGATGAAAGCGATGAAACATTGGAGCTCAGCGGTCAGGTTCGCAGCTTCTACCACAAGCAACTCGCCCAAGAGACCGTTCGCACGGTTGCCGGTGGATGGCAGATGGTCAATCGTGTCGAAGTTAGCTCCTGACGGTGTCACGGCGCGTTCGCAGGCTTCTTGGCGAAGAGTTCCCGATCAACGGGAATCTCGCCATGGCAAACTAAATTCCTATCGGTTTGCCAACCTCAATGCTAGTTCGGCCCCGCCCACAAAATTGGCGAGAATGAATGTGCGTCGGCGGCCCGTACTGTGCGGTTTCGCACGGCCAATTGATCCGTGTGGTGCAGTCCTCCGCTCAAACGGAATTGGCACCCGCGTTGCTTGACAAGTTGAGTCAGCAAGTGGCGGGCAGCTCTTGACCGCATGGGCACGAATATCTCAGGTTCTCGGCTTGGGGAGGGAGACGATGAAAGTTTTACTGGCTATCGATGGCTCGCAGAGTTCGCAAGAAGCCGTGGGGATCCTCGCGAGGCTGCCCCACCAAGAGAAGCTGCAGTTGACCATCGTGACTGCGGTTGCCCCTCCAGCGGTTGCATTCTTCTCGCCCACGAAGCAATTCATGGAACAACTGGCGCAGGAGGATCGCAAGCTCGCAGAGACCAACCAGTTGAAAATCCAAGAGATCTTCTCGGGAGCCAATGCCTCCGTCGAGACCGTCGTCCTGGAAGGAATCCCACAGGAGGCGATCGTCGATTATGCGCAGGTTCATGACATCGAGCTGATTGTGATGGGGGCGAAAGGTCACTCGCAAGTGGACCGCATCCTACTCGGCAGCACGAGTGATTACGTTGCGACGCATGCGCACTGCAGTGTGTTGGTGGTTCGTCCTGGCGAGGCTTCGGAAGACGAAGACAAAGAGCTTCGCGTTGCCATTGCGTATGATGCCTCGGCAGCAAGCCTATATTCCGTCGATGAGTTGCTCAGATTTGAATGGGGTGCCAATACACAGATCTCGGTCGTTGGCGTGGCCGGATACAGTCCAATCTTTGATCCGGAATATGGCTTCAACCCCAAGTCGATTCGCAACGAAGCCCAGGAGGCATTGCGCGAGGCTTCCCAGCGACTACAGTCGAAAGCCCATCATGTCGATTCTCGTCTGATTGAATACGATCACATTGCCGAAGGACTGGTTCGATTCACCGAAGACGAGCAGGTTGATTTCATTGTGATTGGAGATACCGGACGTTCAACGCTCGCGCGCACACTGCTGGGGAGCGTTTCACGATTCGTCCTGCGTCACGCGAAGTGCGGTGTGTGGGTCACGCGCAATCGAGCACGCATCGACTCAAGTGGCAAGACATCCGACCAAGCCGACAATTTGGCGAGAGCGACCTAAATCATGCATGAGATGTTCGATCGTATCGTTGCCCTTCGAGTGGGCGAAGTCATGACCGCTGACCCTGTCACCGTTGACTCTTCGGCAAGCATGACGGATGTGTCACGCCTTTTTTATAAGCATCGACTCCATTCCGCGCCGGTCGTCGATGCCGCAGGGCATTGCATCGGGATCGTCACGGCCAGTGATTTCGTGAAGCGGGCCGAGATCTACGCTGAATCTGACCAACAGCCACACGAACTCGTCCATGAAGAGGAGGGAATTCTGCTTGAACCTCGTTCCTTCGAGTACGTGACCGACTGCATGACACAATGCGTTCAAACGGTGGACCCGTCGGCCTCGCTCATTCATGCAGCCAAGATCATGACGGGCGCTCGTCTGCACGTATTGCCGGTGATCAAAGATCACAAACCCGTCGGCATCCTGAGCAACATGGATGTCGTCGCTGCCCTCATCAATGCATTTGAGGAAGCCAAACATTCGCTCTAGCAATTTGGATGCTCGCGCACGTAAGGCAAGCTTGGCTGAGTAACGACTGGCCAAGCACGCGATCTTTGCTTCAACTCGGAGGTTCGATTAGTTCGCGAAACTCCTCTTCGCTCATGACCGGCACGCCAAGGCTCTTGGCCTTGTCCAACTTGCTCCCCGCCTTCTCGCCAGCGACGAGGAAATCAGTCTTGCTACTGACACTGCTAGCGGGCCGTCCTCCCAAACGCGTGATCAGGGCTTTGATTTCGTCCCGTTTGAAATACTCGAGCGATCCGGTGACGACGATGGTTTTTCCAGCGATCGGGCTTGCCGACCGATCGGTGCCTTCCCTTTGCGGTTCCGCCAAGATCACGCCGACATTCTCGAGTTCTTGAAAGGTTCGCGATCCGTATTCGCTGTGACAGAACCGATGAATGCTATTGGCAATCGCCCCCCCAATCTCATGGATTCCCGCCAAGTCCTCCTCCGAGGCCTTCATCAGTTTGGCGATCGTTGGGTACTGACGGGTGATCAACTGGGCAACGCGAGGGCCAACGTGGCGTATGGAGATCGAAGCCAGGACGCGCGCCAGTCCTCGCTCGCGACTGTCGTTGATCCCTTTGATCAGGGCCGAAGCGTTACCTGCCCCGAACTGGACATCGATCAATTGGCCATCTTTCTTCCCCTTGCGCTGCTTTCGCCATCGCAATTCAGCCAGCTGTGCTTCGGTCAGTCGATACAGATCGGCGAAACTACCAACCAATCCTTGGCTCACCAACAGATCCACGACTTCCTCGCCCAAGCCATCAATGTCCATCCCCGGACGACTTCCAAAGTAAATCAAGCGTTGCCGTAACTGTGCAGGACATCCGGGATTGGGGCAACGAATGTAGACACCTCCATCGTCTCGAACCAACTCCGTGCTGCACTCCGGACAGTGAGTCGGAAACACCCACTTGGGCAGGTCCGTTTCGCGGCGGTGCTTTTCGACCCTCACGACCTTGGGAATGATCTTTCCCGCCTTTTCCACAACGACCATGTCCCCTTCGCGCACGTCCAGTCTCTCGATCTCATCCGCGTTATGCAGCGATGCACGCGAGACCGTCGTCGCGGCGATCTCCACGGGCTCCAAGTTGGCGACCGGTGTGATGGTGCCAGTCTTTCCGACCTGTACCGTGATCGAATCAAGACGCGTGACCGCTTCGTACTTCTCGAACTTGTAGGCAATGAGCCAACGCGGACTCTTGCTCCTGATTCCCAGACGTTCCCGCTGAGCAAAGTCGTTGACCTTGAAAACGATTCCATCGATTTCGAATGGTAAATCGGGCATATCCTCTTCGATCCTGGCGACGGCCTCCATGACTGCCTTGGTGCCCGGCAGGAGTCGAACATTGGGTGTTGGGGGAATGCCGCAACGACCAATCTCTGCAAGAAATTCGATGTGATTTTTTGACTGAAGGCCTTCGGTTTGGCCAACACCGTGACAAAAGAATCGCAAGTTTCGGCTAGCCGCAATCGCTGGATCGAGTAAACGAATCGTTCCCGCGGTGACATTGCGAGTGTTCTTGAATGGCTCCGTACCACTCTCGCGCTGGCGAACGTTCAAGTCGGCCAGGTCAGCGTTGGTCATGTAGACCTCACCGCGAACTTCCAATACCGGCGGCGGATCCTCCTTCGTCATCCGCAGCGGTAGGTCGCGAATCGTTCGCACGTTGTGGGTGATGTCGTCGCCGACCTCGCCGTTGCCTCGGGTCAGCGCCAGAACCATTCGCCCAGCTTCGTATCGAATCGATGCTGCCACTCCATCGATCTTGTATTCCATCACCCATTCGATGGCCTCCCCCTCGAGCAGTTTCTCGGTACGATCGAGATAGGCCTTCAATTCTTCAGGGCTATAGGTGTTATCGATCGAGAGCATCGGGACGCGATGGCGTACCTGAACCAGATGATCGACTGGAGCGTCGCCGACCCGCTGCGTGGGAGAATCGGGCGAGCGCAAGTCGGGATGTTCGTCCTCGAGTTTCTTCAGCTCACTCAGCAACCGATCGTATTGCAGGTCGCTGATGACCGGCGTTGCCTCCACGTAATAGCGGTGATCATGCTGACGAATTTCGTCGCGAAGCGCTTCAATGCGCTGAGCGATCGAGGACTGTGGTTCTGTCGAACTCATGAGCGGACCCAAAGTACGCGAGACCAAGGATGAAGTGGACGTCCATCGTCGCGAGTGCGCCGTGACTTGACAAGCGACGAGACCTGACAAGCGATGGCGTGAGGACAAGGGAACCGATCGACCCGATGGTCGAAAACGGGTGCGATTGATAGAATTCACGTGCTTTTACTCCCGCGTTTCAAACCGGCGTCACGGGCTACCTGCCATCGCCTGACCGCCCCTTGCTGGGCGCGGATAATCTTCTGTTTGGGAATCGTCAGACTCCCAGGACGTCTCTTTAGGTTGTGTGGCGTTTAGCGTATCGAATGAAGGAACCTCCATTGGGCAGTGATGTCATCTCGATTCGTGGTTGTCGCGTTCACAACTTGCAGAATATCGACATCGACATTCCCCGTCATAAGCTGATCGCAATCTGCGGGCTCTCGGGAAGCGGAAAGACCTCCCTGGCGCTCGATACGCTCTATGCAGAAGGCCAACGATGCTACATCGAGAGTTTTTCGGCCTACACGAGGCAATTCCTCGAGCGGTTGGACAAGCCTGATTGCGACCAGATCCGTGGGATCCCGCCAGCGATCGCTGTGACTCGCGCGGGCGGCGCTCGTAGCAATCGAAGTACGGTTGCCACTTCAACCGAAATTGCAGATCACCTGCGTCTGCTATTCGCAAGAGCATCATCACTTTCCTGCTACTCCTGTGGTGAGCCTGTCCTTCGGGACGATCCCGCGGTGATCGCTGACGAGATGACGCAACTGGCGAACGACAGCCGAGTCATGGTTGGATTCCAAGTTTGGCTGCCCAATCGCAAGTCAGCTAGCGAGGTTCTGTTGGGCTTGCAACAGGAGGGCTACCTGAGACTGATTGCCGGCGAGCAGACGTTTCACCTCTCCGATAGCGATCGCTCCAAACTCGCAAAGAAGGTCGGGCGCAACGGCATCGAATGCATCGTGATTGTCGATCGCTTGTCGGGAGCTGCCGAACTAACACGCTGGACCGATTCGCTCGAGAACGCGATGTCAGAAGGACACGGTCGAGCGGTCCTACTGATCCATGACGAAAGTCAATCGAGCGACGAGAAAACGATTCAGGTCGATGGACAAGCCTGGATCCAACGGGTCATCAGCCGTGATCGACGCTGTGATCGTTGCGACATTGATTACCACGAGCCGGTTCCACGATTGTTCAATTTCAACAATCCGCTTGGTGCCTGCCCGACCTGTGAAGGGTTTGGCGACATCATTGACGTGGACATGGATCTGGTTGTGCCCGATCGATCACTCACCCTTGCAGAAGGAGCGATCGCACCATGGACCACCCCTTCCTACAAGCATGAACTGGAAGAACTGCTGGCCCTTGCGGACGACTACGAGATTCCAGTCGACGTGCCTTACCGGAAACTGAAGAAGAAACACTTGCGGCTGATCCAGAAGGGGATCCCAGAGCGTGAGTTTGGCGGGCTGGACGGTTTCTTCGCCTGGCTCGATCGAAAGAAGTACAAGATGCACGTCCGCATTTTTGCAGCCCGCTATCGCAGCTACCGTCCCTGCACCACCTGTCACGGACGTCGCTTCAAGCCAGAGGCGCTCGCCTACCGTATCGGCGACAAGAACATCGCTGAGATCCTGGCGATGCAGGCCGACGAAGCAGCAGACTTTTGTCGCGATCTCAATCTCGGTCAACGAGAATCCGCCATCGCAGCGGAACCGTTGGAGCAGATCCGAAACCGGGTCGGATACCTGCAAACCGTCGGTCTTGGCTATCTGCAACTCGATCGAACCCTGCGGACCCTCTCCGGTGGCGAAACGCAGCGAGTGGCATTGACTTCGGCTCTTGGCAGCAGTCTCGTCAACATGCTGTACGTCCTGGATGAACCCACAGCTGGACTGCACCCAAGTGATGTCGAACAGCTTTCTCATGCGATCGTCTCCCTTCGTGATCGCGGGAACACGGTGATCGTGGTTGAGCATGACGAGACCATGATTCGACTGGCCGACCATGTGATCGAAATCGGACCGGCCGCGGGAAGATCGGGTGGGAGGGTGATGTTCGAAGGTCGCCCGGATGAGATGCTGGCCGACGCCACAAGCTTGACGGGACAATTCTTGACTGGC
The DNA here is from genome assembly GCA_963767665.1 of Pirellulaceae bacterium. Lineage (GTDB taxonomy): Bacteria > Planctomycetota > Planctomycetia > Pirellulales > Pirellulaceae > Rubripirellula. The sequence continues at coordinate 249,927 of CAVYFC010000004.1, read as the reverse complement.
GAGCGAGGCTGGACGCTTCGCGATCGACATCCGCGTGATCCCCGCGGCTACATTTCTTTGAAAGGTGCCAGTGGCCACAACTTGAAAAGCATCGACGTTGATTTTCCTCTGGGCGTGCTTTGCCTGGTGACCGGTGTTTCGGGTAGCGGCAAGAGTTCGCTGGTTCAAGACACGCTTTACGGCGCGATCCGTCAACGAAAGAGTGGCGAAGCTGCAAAACCGCTTCCGTTTCAAACAATCACGGGTCTAAGTCAGATCGATGACTGCATGCTCATCGATCAATCTCCCATCAGCCGAAGTCCACGGAGCGCACCGGTCACCTTCGTCAAAGCATTTGATCCGATCCGTAAGGTCTTTGCCGACACCGTCGAGGCTCGCACTCGTAACTTTGGGCCAGGACACTTCAGCTTCAACAGCGAGAAGGGCCAGTGCAAACACTGTGAGGGGGCTGGCTCTCTTCAAATTGACATGCAATTTCTTGCTGACATCTCCATGCAGTGTCCCGTCTGCCGCGGCACACGTTATCGCGATGAGATCCTTTGCGTTCGTTATCGAGACCGCAGCATTGCCGATGTGCTTGCGATGTCGGTACGGGAAGCACAGAGCTTCTTCCGAGGATGCGAAAAGGTTCAAGAGCGTTTACAGCGGATGATCGATGTGGGATTGGAATACATCCAGCTTGGCCAACCGGCGACGACGTTATCAAGTGGCGAGGGCCAGCGATTGAAGCTGGCCGCATTCCTAGCCGGTGCCTCGCGACGTCGCACGCTATTCATCCTTGACGAACCGACAACTGGCTTGCATTTTGCCGACATCGTCCGACTGGTCGACTGCTTCGACGCCCTCCTTGCCGACGGACACGGTTTGGTGGTGGTGGAGCACAACACCATGCTCATGCAGGCCGCTGATTACCTGATCGACCTCGGACCCGGCGCCGCCGAGCATGGCGGACAGGTGGTCGCGACCGGTCCCCCATCGGCCGTGGCTCAGGTCGCCGAAAGCCAGACCGGAAACGTACTCCGTCAGCAATGGCGAAGCACTCAGCAACAAGTGAAAAGCAAGTCTGGAACATGAATTCCGCCCCCAGGTCAGGGCCATTTCAGGACAGGGCCATTCCTTTTGAAGTTGCGATTTTGGCTGCCGCACGAGGATTTTCATAACCCGACGCGTAAGCGAGCCGATGTCAATATCGATATTTCCTCGCTGACGCGTCGGGTTATGAAAAAGTGCAACTTCAAAGCGCGTAAGCGGGTCGATGTCAATAACGATATTTCCTCGCTCATGCGTCGGGTTATGAAAAAATCGCAACTTCAAAGGGCCATTCCTGGGGGGTCACGACCGCTCGAACAAGAGCTCTCCGCTTTGCCGAATGGCACACCGCTGGCTATGCTAAGGATATCCCACCTTAGTCCCCACTGTCGCAGTGTTGCTGTGATCCTACCCCCACGGGACAGGTTCCCCATCGGAGGCACCGAGCCCCTGTGACCATTCGGTTCTTAAGTCCTGCCGGCATTTTCACTTGGCTGGCAACCAACATGCTGTTCTCCATCGTCTCCATGCCCATGGGCACGGGACAAGAGCCTGCATCCGCGGCCACCAACTCGCAGCAGCTGGACTTTTTTGAGGCCAAAGTGCGCCCGCTCTTGATCGATCATTGTTACGAGTGTCATTCGGACGCGAGTGGCGAATCGGGAGGTGAACTGCTGATGGATTCCGCCGCGGGCATCCGTGCTGGAGGAACACACGGTCCCGCCCTGGTTCCTGGAAAGCCGGAGGAGAGCCTGCTTGTTCGAGCGATTCGATATACCGATGCGGAATTGCGGATGCCGCCAGCGGGAAAGTTGGATGACGAAGCGATACGGATCCTGTCCAGATGGATTGCCGAGGGAGCCGCTGATCCACGAGCGGGCGAACCGACGAAGAAGTCGGCGTCACCACTCGAGCGTGACCCCTCGTCGCACTGGGCCTTCAATCCGCCGGAGCGAACCATTCCGACCAGGCTAAAATCAACTCGATCGCGCGATCCCATCGATGCGCACGCTGAGCAGAAATCTGTGTCGGTCGGTCTTCTGCCCAATCCCGTCGCGGACAAGGAGGTCTTGATTCGACGTCTCTATCACGACCTGACGGGATTGCCACCGACTCGCGACAAGATCCAGGACTTCGTGACCTCCGATCGTCCCGGCGACTACGTCCGCCTCGTCGACACCCTCCTCGCCTCGCCCGAATTCTCAGAACGATTTGCGCGACACTGGCTGGATGTGGCCAGATATGCCGACACGGTCGGTTATGCATTGGCAGGCAAGGAACGAGGTACAAGGGAAGCGAGCGTTATCGCGACTGGACGATTCGTGCGTTTGCAGACCGACATGCCATACGACGAGATGTTGCGACACCAGTTGGCGGGGGATCGAACCGATCCCAATAACGAAGCAGGCAATCTGGACGCGATGGGTTTCCTAACGCTCGGTCGAAAGTTTTTCAATCCCGCTTGACATGATCGATGACCGAATCGATGTGATCACACGAGGACTGATGGGGATGACCGTCACCTGCGCGCGTTGCCACGATCACAAGTTCGATCCGATTCCAAGCAGTGACTACTACTCCATTGGCCGGAATCATCTTCAGCAGCGCCAACCCGAGGATGGCCCCAGCCCGCTGATGCTGGTGGACAAAAAGAAGCCGGTCGATAGTCCCGTATTGATTCGCGGCCAACTTGGCAATCATGGACCGATTGCGCCACGACAGTTTTTGACGGCGCTTCGCAAAGATGGGGAACCGCGCTTTTCCGACGGAAGCGGCCGCCGGGAATTGGCACAGCGGATCACCGCGCCAGACAATCCGCTCACTGCACGCGTCATGGTCAATCGAGTCTGTGGGGTCATTTGATTGGCAAACCGCTGGTCGATACGCCGAGCGATTTTGGTTTCCGTACCGAACCCCCTGCCGTCCAAGAAGTCCTCGATGACCTGGCCGTCTGAATTTTCCGAGCACTGGAGCATCAAACGCATGGTCCGTCGCATTGTGCTCACACGGGTCTATCGCCAAACCGCGACGGAACCTCTGATTCGATCACCAAGGATCCCGACAACCGTTTGCTGGCCAGAGCCAATCGCAAGCGTCGGGACTTCGAATCGCTACGAGATTCGATGCTGTACACAGCCGGAATGATCGATGCGAAACATGGCGGCGCGCCGGTCGAGATCACCCTTGCAAGCCTGACACCGCGGCGAACGATCTACGCCATGATCGACCGCCAAAACCTCCCCTCGCTCTATCGCACGTTCGATTTTGCGAGTCCCGACGCGCACTCGCCAAAACGCTATCTGACGACCGTGCCTCAGCAGGCATTGTTCCTGCTGAACAACGGCCAGATGTTTGAATTGGCTCGTCGTACGGCGATCGGGTGCGATCCGAATGTCAGGGCGACACCCCCGAGGCGTTGGCAACGGCGATGTTCGCTCACGTCCTGTCTCGGCGCCCGTCCGAGCGAGAGATCGAAGGGGCCGCGAGATTTTTGCAACAGCCGATTCATGATCCGGAACAGAATCTGGATCCCCGCTCGCTCTGGTCGTACGGGACAGCAACGGTCGACCAAAAGAATCGCCCCAACGATTTCGAGCCCTTCGCCGTTTTCAAGAATGGACAATGGCAGACGACCGAAACCTTCCCGGCGGACTCGCCATTTGGTTACGCGTTTCTCGACAAGGAAAATGGACACACACCGGGCGACAGAGGCCGCACGTCGTGCGAAGATTCACCGCTCCATTTCCTGGGCCGAGTGAGCCTTCGCGGGCAACTGGGACACCGCAACGACCAAGGCGACGGATTCGTGGCCAGCATTTGGGTTGGCGGCGAGCGTTCCTTTCACGGCATTCAGAAAAAGAACAATCGACCTTACGGACCGCTCAATGCCGAGATTCAACAAGGGGCAGACCATTGACCTGGTTGCAAGCGCGGGCGAATCCGATTCGTTCGATAGCTTTTTCTGGCGGGTGAGCATTCAACTTAGCGGAGACGACGGTCGAGTGCTGGAAACAGAATCAACAAGGCACTTCGCCGGACCACGCGATCCAGACACCAACCAACCACTCGATCGTCTTGCCCAGCTCGCGCATACCTTGATGATGAGCAACGAATTCGCCTTTGTGGACTAAAGCGACGGGTCGGTGCAGCCAGATTGCGTCAAACCGCTTTCGTGAGAACAAGAGAACCGTTGATCCATGCAAAGCCGACCGAACTTTTCGCGACGCCAGCTCCTGCAGTATTGCGGTGCCGGTTTCGGCTCGTTAGCCCTCAACGATTTGCTCGCGACGTGAGTCGACGGCGGCGAAGTGCCGCTGCACTACCCGGCAAAGGCCAAGCACGTCATTCATCTTGTTCATGAATGGCGGGCCGAGCCACGTCGATACGTTCGATCCCAAGGAAGCCCTCGAACGGCTGCACGGCAAGTCGGCGCCGACCAAGAACCTGCGCACCGAACGCCCGACCGGCAGCGTGATGAAGTCACCCTACAAGTTTTCAAGAACTATGGCGAGAGCGGACTTGCCAGTCAGCGAGTTGTTCGCTCACACCGCCCAGCACATGGACGACATTTGCGTGATCCGCTCGCATGCACGCCGATGTCCCCAATCACGAACCGTCACTGATGCTGATGAACACCGGGGAATCGCGGCTGGTTCGCCCCAGCATGGGATCGTGGATGACCTACGGACTGGGAAGCGAGAACGACAATCTTCCCGCCTTCGTCACGATGTGCCCCGGCGGCTATCCGATCAAGGAATCGCAGAATTGGCAGAATGCGTTTCTGCCGGGCAAGTACCAGGCAACGTATATCGACTCGCAGCGGCGAGCGGATCGATCAATTGATCGACAACATTCACAACGCACTCGGTGTCGCCGACTCGACCAGCGACAGCAGCTCGATCTGCTGCAGCAACTCAATCGCAGCACCATGCCCAACCGCGGCAGCGACCGCGCGGCTGGAATCGCGAATCGAGTCTTTTGAACTGGCGTATCGCATGCAGAGCGAAGCGGCCGAAGCGTTTGATATTTCGCGTGAACCCGAATCGGCACGCGAGATGTACGGCAAGGGAGCTTTCGCACGGCAGGCGCTGATCGCGACGTCGGCTGGTCGAACGGGGCGTTCGTTTTGTCCAGCTGTACACCGGCGCCGGACAGCCCTGGGACAACCACGACGACCTGGCGCTGCAGCATCGCGAAGTCGCCGAGGGTGTCGACCAGCCGATCGGTGCCTTGCTGACCGATCTGAAACGGATGGGCTTGCTCGATGAAACGCTGGTGCTGTGGGGTGGCGAATTCGGACGCACGCCGGTGGTCGAGATGCCCAAGAAGGGATCCAACCAAGGCAAAATGAACGGTCGCGATCACAACCACTATGGCTTTACCTGCTGGATGGCCGGCGGCGGCGTCAAAGGGGGCCAAGCAGTCGGGGCCACCGACGAGCTCGGATTCCAAGCGGTCGAAAATCGCGTCCACGTCCATGATCTGCACGCCACCATTCTGCGGCTGCTCGGCTACGACCACAAGCGGCTGACCTATCGCTACGCCGGACGCGACTTCCGGCTGACCGATGTCCACGGACGCGTGGTCGAAGAAGTCTTCGCGTAGACAACCCGCTTCGATAACGCCAACCTTTCCCGTCTCAGACGCTGTCGTCGGCAATCACCACCGGTACCTCTACCGGCGCCGTGACCGGCCAACCAAGGGCCCATTGCAGACGGAACTGCGCCTGATTGTATTCGACCACCGCCCGGACGTAGGCTTGCTGCGCCGCTTCCAGGGCTAGCAGTGACTGCAGAGACTCCAACGGCAATCCTTGACCATCGCGAATCCGACTCGCGTTTCGATCGTAGGAATCGATCGCGTTCTGAATCGCTTGCTGGGCGACGGTGACCTGTTGTGAGCGAAAGCTGACTTGGGAATAGGCCTCGGAGACTTCGCGAGCCACTTGATCCATCATGCGAATTTTCTCGAACTTGGCCTGTTGGACTTGAGCCGACGCATTGCGGCGAGCTGCATGTTCTCCGAATCCTAAGTTGCGAACCTGCCAAGATACCAGAGCATCAAAATCGTATCGGTCATCGACGTTGTTCAATGTGCTTCCCACGCCACCACCGAATCCTCCATTGCTGAATCCAAGCAAGACGCTGGGAACGAAGGGTGAGTACTTCTCTCGTTGATAGCGTTCACAAGCCGCTGCCACCAACGATTGCGACTCGCGCAGCTCTGGCCGGTTCGCCAAGCCTGTCTGGATCATCGATGGACGATCCGCCTGCAACGAAACAACATCAAGGGGCAACACGGCAATGTCCGTTGGCATCCACTGGCATTGCGCATCAGCGCTGATCGCCTCGGCGAGCCTTGCCCCAGCGACTGCCACACCTTCACGAGCACCGAGCAAACGATTGCTTACCAATGCAAGTTCCGTATCCATGCGATCTGCATCCGCCTGCAGTCCCGCACCGGTTGCAGCAAAGTCGCTGGTCAATTTGGAGAGCTCGGTGGTTCGCCCCCGGATCTCTTCGAGGATGCGTACTTCCTGGTGAGCCCGAAGTAGTTCCAAGTAGGCGACGGCGGCGGTCATCAATTGCTGATTCAAAACGGCTCGTGAACCGAACGAACGGGCTGCCGCAGTCCGCCCCGCGATCTTCGGCTGGAAGATTGCGTCGGCCAAATGAAACTCTGCGATCACGCCGGGACGCGTCGTCGTTCCAGCACCCACAGCTCCAACGCCAAGCCCGTACTGAAAGGAGTTGCGGTTGACATCGAGGATCGATCCATCACTGGCCTGCAGGTTTCCATCATGTCGATTGAAGCCAAAGCCCGCACGCAGGCTCGGAAGCCACAAAACCTTCGCCTGATCGAGCTGGGCATAGGCCTGTTGGACTCGCCACTGCGCGAACCCGACCGCGGGATGTTGTGGTCCCACCATCGACAAGGCCGTTGGCAAGTTGATATTTGCGAAGCCTGCGTCGTCCAGTGCTGGTGATGTCGGCACAGCCGCCATCTCCTGAGTGGGATCGACTTCGGAGGCCAAACTGACGACTGACTCCACCAATCCCGATTCGAGCGGCTGACCGCTGACCGGGCGAACCGGTAATGAATTTGGACCAACAGGGGTACGGCTACGAAAACTGGCGACCACCGTGTGGGGCCCGCCGCGATTTCCGGCAAGGGGGTTGCTCCTGGACGGGAGTCGGACTTCCACTTCCGGCTCCGCCTCCACCGCCTGGCCTGGCTTCGCCACCGACATCAACTGGGCAACACGCGTGCGCCCCGCTCCTCACCGATCATCGTCGGGGCAGTCGCCGTACCGGAGCTTCGCCCGAAGCCCACGCAACCTGTCAAACCGACCGATCCCAGCAGACACAGAAAGATGATACGATGCGGCATATCGCCCACCTCCTTGGGGCAGATTCCTGTTGCCTTGTGCTCACGATGTTGGTTCGCTGGGCAACCCGCCAGGCAATTCAGGCGTTCCCTGAATTTGGTCAGCTGCCCGGACATTCGTCGAGGGCATGGCGCAATTGGCATCACGCACATCCTTGTGCAAGCCAAAGGTCCGCGGATCGACGCCGCGTCTACTCTTTTGAGCTTCGACAACTATGATGAATCGCCGTGACGGAAGGTCCTGAAACTGTTTCTCATGATCTGACAAACGCCCCGGTCGCTCACGTGGGCCAAAGTTTGCGGTTTGTAGCGTTCCCATTGCCTTGGAAGGAAATGTCTCGATGCCCTGGAATTCGATGCAACGCGTGAGGCTCGGGTTCGCCGGAGTGGTAACGTTGGCGCTGAGGGGGATGTGTTTCGGACGATCGCTCTGTCGCCCAGTCCGCCGCGTCGACGACGCCGACGGCCGTCCGCACCGTTTCCGTGATGCAGGAAGAGATCCAGCGCACGACGCTCCAGCCAGCAACGGTCCACGCCTACCACCGGACCGAGATCCGCACGAAGGTCACCGGGTATGTCAAGGAATTGAAGGTCGATATCGGGGACCACGTTGCCGTCGGAGATCCCCTCTTGTTGATCGACGTTCCCGAGTTGATGAAACAGAGGCAGACCATGGAAGCCCGTGTTCGCGTTGCTGAAGCGGAAGAGGAGCGAGCCAAAGCCGAGATTCAGTTGGCGACCGCCAACGTGCAATCAGCAACGGCAAGGCTCGCCCAAGCCAACTCGGAAATGAATCGCACCGACGCCTCCCTTGCCGCTGTCGAAGCGGAGTTTGCAAGGACGAACGATCTGGTGGAGCGTCAATCCCTGGCCACACGAATGCTCGACGAAGTTCGTAAGAAGAGAGATTCGGAACTCGCGGCGAAACAAGCAGTCGCCTCGGCAATCGTATCGGCCGAGGCTGACGTGACGGTGTCTCAGGCGAAGCTTGCGTCGGCGCAGGCAGATCTGGATGTCGCAAAAAGTAACACTGCGATCTCACATAGTCAGCTGGAAGAGTTGAATGTGCTTGTCGACTACGCCACGATCAGAGCGCCGTTCGCCGGGGTGATCAACAGCCGCAGCGTCGATATCGGTGATCTCGTTCTCGCTGAAGGCCAGGGCTCCAAGGGCCCTTCCCTCTTTTCGTTGAGCCAAACGAACAAGGTCCGAATCCAAACGCCGGTGCCCGAGGCCGAGGCGGTGATGATCAATCCGGGCGACTCGATGATCGTGAGCATCCCTTCCTTTGCGGAGGAAGAAGCGATTCAGACAAAGGTGACGCGAGTGAGCGGCAGTCTGGATCCCAGCACACGAACGATGTTGGTCGAAGCCGAGGTGGACAATCCCAACATGAAACTGATTCCAGGCATGTTCGGTCAAGCTTCGATCACGATCGAGGCGAAAGTGGCAAGTAGCGTGCTGCCAGCCCGAGCGGTGCGTTTTGATGAAACGGGAAATGCATTCGTTTATGCAATCAGTAACGAGGAAACGATCGAGGTGATTCCAGTGACCACCGGCATCGACAATGGCCAAACCATTGAGATCACCTCGGGAATCCAACCGGGACAGCGAGTCGTTGATGCCCACCTCAAGCGATTCACCACCGGTCAAAGGGTCACGCTCCTAACCCAGTAGGAAGCATCTCGGTCCCGAACCGCACCGTCACGAAAACAAGTTTTCTCAGCAAGCAGACTCCTCGATGGGCATCATCAACTTCGCTCTGAACAATCGATTCGCAGTGCTGGCCGGCGCTTTGGCGCTTTGCTTGCTGGGGGCCGCCGTGGTTCCGGGGATCTCGATCGACATTCTGCCCGACTTCAAAAAGCCAGTCGTTGTCAGTTTCTTCTCCTATCCAGGTTTGCCGACCATGGACATGGAGAAATCCGTCACGTCGCGAGTCGAGCGGGCGCTGACGTTAGCAGGGAAGATTGAGCATCAAGAATCGCGCACCGTGCCGGGTGCCACCGTGATCAAGATATTCTTTCAGCCGGGTGCCGACCCGAGTGCTGCGATGAACGACATCGTCAACCTCGAAGCAAGTGACATGTTTCACCTGCCCCCAGGAATCGAATGGCCGTTCACACTGCGGAGCGAACCCGCCAACTTGCCAGTCGTCTTGGCCGCGATCTCGGGTGAGGGACTCAGCGAATCCGAGCTGTACTCGATTGGCTACTACGCCGTCCGCAACAAAATGGGCGGTCTCAAGGGTGTTCAGATCCCACACCCGTTCGGTGGGAAATTCCGCCAAATGATGGTCTATGTGGATCCCGTCAAACTGCAGGCGTACCACATCAGCCCGACCGATGTGGTCGAGGCATTGGGAAAGTCGAATCTGGTTCTGGCTGCGGGCACGGCCATCATGGGCGGAACCGATTATCAAATTCATCCACGCAATACGCTTCCGACGCCTGAAGAGATCGAAGCGATTCCGATCGCGGTTCGAGACAACCGAGCCCATCTTCATTCGGGACGTCGGCGAAGTCGTTGGATGACGCGGCGCTGCAATACAACATCGTTCGGGTCAACGGCAAGCGAAGCGTCTACTGCCCACTGCTTCGTGAGCCTGGTGAAAACACGATCGCCGTAGTCGATCGTATCTACGAGGGAATCCAGACCGAGATTCCCAAGATGAAGGAACGGGGTGATATTCCCGAAACCACTGAAGTCGCGCTGGTTTCCGATCAGTCCCATTACATTCGCACCGCAATGTCGAACCTCTATCGACAGGTTGGACTCGGAGCCATTCTTGTTGCGATCGTGGTGTACGTCTTCTTGCGGCGATTCCTGCCGACACTGATCATTGTCGCCATCATCGGCTTGGCGATTTTGATCGGTGGCCTGGGCTTTGCGTTCACCGGTCAGACGATCAATGTGATGACGCTCGGCGGCATCGCCCTCGCCATCGGCACCGTGGTGGACGCCGGCATCGTGGTCGTCGAGAACATCATTCGGCACCAGGCGATGGGCAAATCACCCCTGGATGCGGCGCGGGATGGAACGGCGGAGGTCTCCGGCGCGATCTTTGCAGGAACCGCGACGACGCTCGCCGTGTTCCTGCCCGCGGTGTTCCTGACGGGAATGATCCACTATCTGTTCACGCCCCTTTCATTGGCCGCCACGCTTCACCATTGGTGCATCGTACTTTCTGGCAATCACGGTCGTCCCAGCTTACTGCGCGATGTTCTTTGCGAGTCGATTCCAATGACGAGATCGAATCCGGACACGACTGGCAGAGCCGAGGGCTGGTACGGTCGCTTGCTGGGCCCGCCTGATGAAGGCACCGGGACTCAGCGTCGGCTGGTGATTGTGGTGACGGTCGGAGCCACTTTCCTGTTGCTTCCGATGATCGGAAGCGAACTCTTTCCGGAGGTCGATGCCGGCACCTTTGAACTGCGGATCAAGACCGTTCCCGGAACCGAGTTGGAAGCCACCGAACAACTCGTCGCCAATATCGAAGAAACGGTCAAGCAGGTCATTCCCGAAGAAGAGATCGACGCCTTGATCGCCAACATCGGCATGCCAGTGGGCAAGGGAGCTGGCTTCTCGACGGTACTCAGCTCCAACTCGGGTCCCGACACGGCCTACCTGATTGTCAATCTGAAACAGAATGGCCGTCGGACCAGCACTCAAACCTATATCGAGCGATTGCGGGAGAAATTGGCGCAGGACTATCCACTGGAACAGTTCCTGTTTGTGTCCGGTGGAATCGTGAATCTGGCACTCAACGAGGGCGTCCCAGTTCCGATCAGTGTTCAAGTTTCTGCCGGGAACGCTTGGAAAGTGCCGCGATTACGCCGAGAGGATTGTCGAGGTGACCAGCCAGATTCCGGGAACGGCAGACGTACAGATCGCACAGTCGCTTGACTATCCACAATTCGATGTGCAGGTCGACCGGACGCGAGCGAAGTACCTAGGCGTCGACCAGGAAGAGGTGGCTCAAACGGTTTTGACAGCGTTGGGGTCGAGCGTTGGCTATTCTCCGACGATCTGGATTGATCCGAAATCGGGAACCGACTTCTTCATGGGCGTTCAGTACAAGAACAACCGTATCGAATCGCTGGACGACATTCGCAACATTCCGATCTCACTCGATACACAGCGGCGGTCCTCATCACTGTGCCGCTGTCCAACATTGCCACGGTCAATCGGGTCAATATCCCTGGCGAAATCGCCCACTACAACATCTCGCGCGTGAACGATGTCCACATCAATGTGTCGGGACGCGACATTGGCTCGGTCGCACGAGACGTTCGCGATGCGATCGACCAGATCGATTTTGAAAGCGGAGTGACGGCCACCCTTCGCGGGCCTGTCGAAACGATGCAGTCTGGGATGAGCATGTTGGGCGTTGGATTGGCCGTCGCAACGCATCCTCGTCTATCTGGTGCTGATGGCGCAATTCCGTTCTTTCACCGACCCATTGATCATCATGTTGGCAGTGCCGCTGGGGCTTGGAGGGGTGATTCTTGAGTCTGTTCCTGACCAATACCCACATCAACATTCAATCGCTGATGGGAACCTTGATGATGATCGGCGTGGTGGTCAACAATTCGATTTTGCTGGTTGAATTTGCCAATCGTCGACGGCAAGAAGGAGCGTCAGCGCATGATGCGGCCTACGCGGCCGCACAAGTTCGCCTCCGACCGATCCTGATGACTTCGTTGACGCTGGTCGCATCCATGCTGCCACTCTCATTTCAATTCTCACCGGGAACGAAGCGATGATTCCCCTGGCCAGAGCTCTTCTCGGAGGCATGATCGTCTCCACAATCCTTACGCTGTTGCTGGTTCCATGCGTTTATTCGCTCGTCCATCGTGATCCCGCCGAGACTTGATCGCGGTCCTTCAACGACAGCCCGTACGATGGGCTTCCTAGCCCGTCGATCTTCGTCATCCTGAATTAGCCACTCAGTTTGAGTAACTGGAAAGCGGCATATCCGATCCGTTCGATTTCAATGGGCGCTGCCCAGATGAAGAAGGTGCCGAAATACAAAACCAGCGTGGAAATGGGTCGGCATCCGAAAAGCTTTCGGCATCCCCACAGCGATTGCGAAATCGGTGATAATGCTTTTCTCTTTTGATCTTTGCGAATGGGTAGGCCGCTATGGCAGCGGCCGTTGGGAGCAACCTTTTCGGGGCACCGATGTCTCGCCACAGACACACCATCCACCGCCATTGGAGCAATCGCTCTTCATGGTTTCGTTCGGTAACCCATCCGCTAGGATTGGATAGCGTTCGATTCCTTGGGCTGTCCACCGCTATCGCGTTGTCGCTTCACGCGATTGTGCTGGCGACCTTCATGACGCCAGCATCTTCCGCTCGAAGCGATCGCTTCTGGTCGCCTTGGGTTGGTGGTGTTGTTGATCAGGCGGACACGATCGGCCTCCATCGGTCACCGTTGCTTACGCACGGACGTCTCCAAGCACGGGTGCGTCCCTTTGTGGAAATCAAAGATCACGAAGACTATGAGTGGCTGGAACTAGAGGATCGGCGAAGCGAACTGATTCAAATCAGCCATGGATCCGAATGGACAACGATTCGTCGCACGCGTGCGTCCACAGGTGAGGCGATCTGGACAAGACGGCTACCCAGCCGCATCGACGATGACATGGCCGGGACTCCGATCTGGAATATCCAGTCTCCAATCCACTTCAGTCCGCGCAGGAAGCTTCGTCCTCATCTGATTCGTCCTGCCCCTGACTTGGACGGCGATGGCACTGGTGACTTGGTCTGGTACTCCAATGAACGTCAACGTGCCTACGTGCTTGCCATATCGGGTGCATCCGGCAAGCTACTCTGGCTTGTCACCGACGCGGCAACCCAGGGGAAGGCAACCCAGGGGAAGGCAACCCAGGGGAAGGCAACCCAGTGGACACGGACTCAGGGGAAGGCAGCCCAGGGGACACGTATCCAGTCGCAACCACTGGTGGCGGACGTCAACCACGATGGACAAAGCGATGTCATCGTATGCATGGAGAGCTCAAACGGTTCCACGTGGTTGGAAGCGATTGCCGGCCCCACCGGAGCTCGGCACTGGCGGCACCACCTTGGAGGGGCTTCCGATTCGTCGGATAGCGAAGACGCGAAACCTACACGAAACGAGCATCGGAGACTGGTCGATTTGATCACCCATCAAGGCCAGGACTTGATCGTGGTCGAAGACGAATCTCAGATTTGTTATTACGACTTGGATAGCGGATTGCCCACGCTCACAGCGTTTTCGCCGCCAGGTCATCGATCGCAATCGACTTGTTTCGCCGACTTTGATGGGGATGGAGAAAGCGAAGCGATTCTATTTCGCAGGCATGGCACGCGAGAGCTGATTGCTGGTTACCCACCCTTTTCGATCTCGGCTTGGCAGTCGATCAAGGGGCACAGACTTTGGGACAGACCATTCAGCTGCGCCTTGGCAGGACACCCGCATAACTCGCGTCTGATTCCAGCCGTCGATTTGAATCAGGATCAACGCGTCGAGCTAGCCGTTGCCAATTACGTGCGATCCATCCTCTCGATCAACATGGTGGACGCCATGACGGGCAACTCACTTTGGCCGGAGGCGCATCGACTTTCGAGAAACCCCGACGCATCGATTGGTCAGGTCCTGGAATCCCCCGATCTGAACGGGGACGGGATTCGCGACCTGGTAGTCGTCTCTTTGGATCAAGCCAAACGAGGACAATCTCGCAGGGCAGTCTATGTCGATTTGCTGTCAGGGCGTGATGGCACCTCGATCGCATCATTCTGTCGCGAACTTCCCGGAGAAACCCGACGAACGCTTGTGAGCGCCCAATGGATTCCTCAACCCGATCGGTTTCCGCTCTTGGCGGTCGTGACATCGAAGGTGACGAGCAAAGGACAGATCGCAATTGAGAACGGGAAGCAGATTGATGTCTGGTCCCTGCCACGTCGAAGGTTGGTCGCCGCAGTACGAGATGTCGACCAATATCAAGCATGCGACTTGGATGGCACCGGACTGGTCCGTCTCTGTGTTTCACGTCGTGGAGTCTTCAAGCCAACGTTGAGCTTTGTGAGCTTTCACAACCAGGAAGCAGGTTGGCCAGACTCCTATGACCCCCTTGATCAAGCATCATCTTACTTGGCCGTGATCGAAACCCGAACGCTGTCTGCAGCAACCGACCCCAGATGGCTAGAACCCCTTCCTTGGTCAACGATGTTTGACAAACTCAGTCGTGACACTTTCAAAGGCATTCCCAACCCCATCGCCTCACGGCTGCAATACCTTGGCATTGCGCAGGTTACATTCCTAGGGATCTTTTTTGCACCCGGCTGGATCCTCTGTCGCTCATTCGTCGATCGCCGATGGAGCCTTGGTCGATGGCTCCTGCTGCCAGTGGTGGTTGGAATTGCAATTGTCTCCTACTCCTTGCTTGCCGATAACGATCAGACAAAACAAATTGCCAGCCTCAGTGGGCTACCGAAGCCACTGACCACGCTCCTGATCCCGCTGATGAGTTGGACCATCCTTCTGCTTCCCGTTGAGCTCGTGGTCCTCATGCTACGCAGAAAGTATTTGATCGCTTGCCTGTTACTCACGATCACGACACTCTCAGCAGTCACGATCGCGACCATCTGGTTGTTGCCCCTGTGGTCTCGAATGGATCCTCGTTTCAGCTTTGACTGGGATCGATGGCATTGGATTTGGCTAGCGGCCGCCTACATCACAGGCTGGGGCTACCTCCTGGTGCTTGGGATTTTCAACTGGCGCACAATCTCGAGTCGAGACAATCTCTTCGCTGAATCGGATTTTTGGTAATCGAGGAAGCAGAAACGCCCCAAAGAGATTCGATTTTTTCTAAAACCGCCGCCGAGGATCGTCGTATTGGGGTGCCGTAGGTCCGCATTTCCAAGGCGAATACATGCAGTTTGGCTGTGCTGCCGAACGAGTCTCGGAGAGACTCGTCTACGGGAAAGTTTGTGCGGATCCGACAGCGACACGTAAAATGATGGTCAAACCACTCCTCTCGCTACTCGCTAATCGTTCGCTTCATGCGACTTCTCGTCGCTAGGGAGATCAATGATGTTGCCAAGCATGTCCATGATGAAACAGGCGTCCATCGCGATGGCCCTGCTTCTATCCCTGGGGTGGTCAATCCCGGCACTCTCACAAACCAACGACGAACGAGCAAAGCCGAAAGAGTCGCTCGCATCCTCGATCACCTCCCTTCCCAACGTCGACCGAAAGATTCTCGACGCGATGCAGTCGAAATCATACGGAGAAGCTGTCAAGCTGATCGAAACCGCGATCGGCTCAGGAAATTCTGAACACGCCGACTATCTACGCTACCTGCAGGGAATCGCACGAACGGAGGACGAAAAACTTGATCAGGCGATCGAAACGTTCGAGCGTCTGGAGCAAGAATTTCCGGAGAGCGATTGGATCAGCCGCTCAAGATTCGGCCGTGCAAACGTCTACGTCCTACGTCGGCAGTACATTGACGCAGGGCGAATCTACCAACAGGAAGCCGAGCGTCTTCTTTCACAAGACCGCAAAGACAAGCTCGCTCAGATCTATTTGGAGTTTGCCGACCGTTACTACGAAGGGGTACCGGCAGATGACCCCTCCAAAACGAGAAAGCCCGACTATCAACAAGCGCTGACCTATTACTCAGAGGCGGCGAAGCTTGACACGACTCAACAACTAACGCAGCAGATTGCATTCCGGATCGCTCGCTGTCAGGAAGAACTCGCTCAAAATGACGAAGCGATCGCGTCGTTTCAGCGATTTTTGGATCAATACGCTGGCAGCACCAAGGGGACTGACGCGGTGTCGCAGGATCTATCGGCATCGCCCGAGCAACTCGCGGAGGCTCGATTTCGACTTGGCGATGTGCACTTAAGAGCTGGTCACCCGATGCAGGCCCGTCGAATCTGGCAGAACCTGTTATCGCAGTGGCACGATCAAGAGCAGATAGGCCAAGCCGTGCAGAATTTTTTGTCGCGTGCCCAGTATCGCTTGGCTCACACCTATGGATTGCCCGCACCGCAATCCATCGGTGACCTCGAGCTAGCCGTCACAGCGGCGGAACGCTTTCTCAAACGGTACCCAAACGATCCGCGGGCTCCACTCGCAGAACTCGAGATTGCGCAAGGGTACGCAAGTCACCAACGACATACACAAGCCGTCGAACGATTACTCGCTCTACTCCAGAATGACCGCTACCGGGATTCACCGCAGCTACCGATTGCTCAAGAAATGCTGGGACGCGAGTACCTGGCACAAGGCCTGTACGATCGAGCGATTGAATCTTGGAAAGAGTTCCTTGAAGCGTATCCAACCAATCCCAAATGGCCCACGGTGCAAGCTCAGGTCGTGAACAGTGAGTTTGCCAAAGCCAAGGATGCTCGAGATCACCAACGCTACAACGAAGCTCGGACGCTATGGCTAACCTTTCTCAATAAGTATCCGCTCGATCCGCGAGCTTCGTCGATCCTTTTGCAATTTGGGCAGATGAAATTCGATGCCGCGGAACAGGCCCATCAAGACCAGCTTGCCGAGGCGTTTCGCCACGCTGGTTCCGCCCAAGACGTGGAACTCGAAGAATCTTCGATCGAGCTCTACGAGGAAGCCATTGACGATTGGCGACGAGTCGTTACTAAGTATCCGAAAAGTGATGACGCCTCAAAGGCATCGTTTCTCATCGGTACCACGCTTGAGGACAAACTTGGTCGCCTCGCAGAAGCTCTTGACTCTTATCGGTTGGTCAAAGGAAGTCGTCAGTCACAGGCTCAAGATCGAATCTCAAATCTGACGACCTCACAGCTAAGCGTCGCGACCGAACGTAAATTCCGCAGCGACGAAAAACCGAGAATTCGTCTGACCACGCGAAATCTCGAGAAAGTTGACGTCAAGATCTATCGAGTGGACATGGTCGACTACTTTCGAAAAATGCATTTGGCCAGTGGACTCGAGACATTGGACATTGCTCTGATCGATCCCGATGAGCAATTCGAGCACATGGTCGACGACTTTGCATCCTTCAAGCAGATCAACCAGGACGTCGATTTGCCAATCGGTGGCCCAGGGGTGACGGCCGTCACCGTGTCCAGTGAGAAGTTGGAATCGACAACGATGGTGGTTGTCAGCGACTTGGACATGATCGTCAAAGCATCACGCAATGAGCTGTTCCTGTTTGTCGAGAACATGCGCACCCAATCTCCCGCCCCGGGCGTGAGTCTGTTGATCAGCGATGGCGAGACGGTCTTCGCCGAAACGATCACTGATGATCAGGGGATCCTGCAACAGAACTTCGATCAGCTCAAGACTGCGAACGATTTGCGAGTGTTTGCGATTCAGGACGGCAACATGGCGGCGACGGTCACGGGACTCCAGGGACTCCCCTTCGCAAAGGGTTTATCACCTCGCGGCTACCTCTTCACCGACCGGCCCGCCTATCGTGCTGGTCAGGCTGTCAATATCAAAGGCATCGTCCGCTGGGTCGAGCAAGACCGCCATCTGTTCCGCGCCGAGGAAACGCTTCGTTTGGATGTCCTGGATCCTAGGGGGCGACAACTGCTGAGCCAAGAAGTCGCCTTGAACGATTTCGGAACGGTGTTCAGTCATCTCGTCCTGCCACCGTCGGCGGCTCAAGGCGAATACCGAGTCCACTTGCATCGTGCGAAGACCGGGGAGGATGATGCGATCGGTGATCTCTCATTTGATACAAGATTCACGGTCACTGAGTACCAGTTGGAACCGGTTCAGATCTCCATCGATCTCGAGAAGTCTGTCTTCTTTCGCGGAGAAACTGTTCGTGGCACGATTCAGCTCCAGTATTACTACGGCATGCCGTTGGCCGACGAATCGATTCAATATCGGTTTGGTCCCGATGGGGAATTGGTGACTGCCAAGACCGACCGCGAGGGAAAGGTCTCGGTTGAATTGGAAACGCAAAGGTTCAATGAATCGCAGCCGCTCGAACTCGTCGTCGAATATCCCCAGCGAAGCATTCAGAACGCCGAGACCATCTTTTTGGCAACCCGAGGTTTCGAGATCATCGCCTCGACCGTGCGAGAAGTCTTCATCAGTGCCGAACCCTTTGAAACACTGTTCAAGGTAACGGACCCAGCAGGAAAACCGGTAGCAACCGAACTGAAGGTTGAGGTTTTCGAGGTGACACCTAGCTTTGGCGGCACGACCGAAAGACTGGTCGAAACCAAGAACTTGAAATCGGAAGCCAATTCAGGTGAGGGGCGACAAACCATCTCACTCAATGACGGCGGACAATTCATCGTCCGGGCGACGGGCGTCGATCAATTTGGGAATCAAGTCAGCGGACAAACACGAGTTCAGGTATCAGGAGAAGAGGACGCGACCCGTCTGCGCAATCCTGACGGATCAACTTTCCTTCACCTCGGGCGACATGGCCCCCGTCAACCTGCACTGGCGCGAAGAGCCGGCGTTGGCCCTGATCACGATGGAGGGCGCGCGTGTTCTCAGCCACCGCCTGGTCATGCTTGAGACAGGGGATAACCAGCTGAAGATCCCTATGACCTCTGACTTGGCACCAAACATCTTTTTGAATGTAGCGGTGATGCATCAGAACCATTTCTATTCCGCGCAGACTGAGTTTCGAGTTTCCCAACAGTTGCGAATTTCGGTCGAGGGGCTTCAGGAGGAATTGCCGCCGGGCGAAGACTTGACAGTCGAAATCACTGTTACCGATCCAAGCGGAGATCCACAGCGAGCCGAACTCTCGCTCGCCGTGGTCAAGGCCAGTCTTCTGAATGCCTTCCAAGATTCACAAGGATCGATCGATTCGTTTTTTGCAGCGGGCAATCGACAGAGGGCGGTGCGACAATCCAGCAGTTGCACCTTTGCCTATCGACCGGAAACCCATGCTGTCAGCCAGTTCCTCCTGGCGGAAGCGGAACGTCGCGCATCAGCTCTGCGAGAAAGCGAAGCAAGTGCGAGGATGGACGATCTCTTCGGCGGCGGAGCAATGACCGACCCCTTCGGCGATGGAGTGCAAGATCAATCGGTTGTCGACTATGAGATGAATGTCGATGGATCGGCAATGGGCATGGGGATGGATGAGTTCAGTCAATTGCGGGTGGGCGGAGCGATCTCCTCAAGTGTTCAGCCCCAAAGAGGAACGGATCTGCAATTGGGGCAACAGGTGTGGGGCGTACCGGGTGGGAGTGTTCGCTTTCGAACGGAGATCCGCGATGGTCGCCAGATCCAGGTCCCCTATTTGAACTCGCATTCCCTTCCCCACCTCCAATCTCGCGATTCGGGGCAACCGGCCGCTAACCGTTCCGCGGCCCACTACTACTTCGATTCACTCTCTGCGTCGAATCGGTCCCAACCAGCCGTCACGCAACTCTCCTCTCCTGATTCGACATGGGCCGGGCAGAATCAATCGATCAACGGGATGACGACCACCGGAAAACTGGTCACGATCAATGCCAAGGATCAAGATGCCTTGAATCGAGTGGCTCGCGAGCAGAATTTACGACTGCTCCCGACCACCAATCTCTCCGAAACGGCGTTTTGGGATCCGTCCATTGTCACCGATGCTGACGGGAAAGCGACTGTCATCGTGACGATGCCCCAGCGATCGACAGCCTGGCGACTTCGCTTCAAGGGAATCAACGGGCAAACACTCGCGGGAGAGGCAACAGCCGATGTGATCACCAAGAAGGAACTGTTCGCTGAACTCAAATTGCCGCTGGCATTCACTGCCGGTGATCAAGCGAAGGTCCCCGTCGAGATTCATCACTCCCAAGACGCGATCCGGCGAATCGACGTCAAACTCAAGGCCACAATCGGCGACAAGTCGGTAGAGCAGACTCGGCAGGTTGAACTCGATGGCTCAGGCGTCATTGAAACCACCTTCGAGGTCGATCTCGACGCCGAAGGTGAGGTTGAGTTCGAACTGACTCTCTCAGACGATGCGGAGGTTCTGGATCAAACGTCGCAGACGGTCACGATTCGACCCTATGGATTCCCCGTTTTCCAAACGACCGGCGGAACCTCTTCGCAGAGCACACTCTCACTGATTGACTTCGAGTCCTCCGACTCGCCCCGAAGATGTTTCGCTTCAGATCCTGATTGGCCCGAGTCTGAACCGCTGGCTCTTGGAATCCGTTCTGGGAAGCAATGTGGCTATCTTCGATCGCTGCTTCGGCCCCACCTCGACGCCAAATGAGCGCAGCACTTCCGACATCCTTGGTGGAGTTGCGGTTGCACGAATGATAGGAGGTTCGAGAGACAAGGGTCCCCCCGATTTCCAATCACTCAACAACCGCATCGCTTCTGCGATCACTCAATTGGTTGCCTCGCAAAATGAACAGGGCGGCTGGTCTTGGAATGGATCCCCCTCCGGATCCGACCCCTACCTTTCTGCACGTGTGATGTGGGCATGGAGCGTCGCTCGCGAGGCGGGGTTCTCCGTTCCGCAAGTCTCCTTTGATCAGGGAAAGGCGTACCTTCAGTCCGCTTTCGCAGCTTCGGCCCAAGCGGATCTGGAACGCCAGGCGATCTTGTTGCACGCCATGGCTGTTTCGGACTGTGGCGACTTTGCATTGGCGAACCGTCTTTACCGGGAACGCAATCGACTGAGTCCATCCGGTCTGATTCATTTGATTCTGACCATGGGCGCACTGAGACATCCCGAGATGGCAAACGAATTGCTGGACCTCATCGAAATGACAGAGGATGGTCTGGTCCGCACGCGCTCGGGAATCGACGAATCGTCCCCATCGATGCAAGATCCAATTGAAATCAAGGCGATGTACTTGCTGGCCTTGCAAGCGACTCGCCCGAATGATGCCACCATTCCAGTTCTCGCCCGCTCCTTGCTGGCTAGCCGCACCGGTGTCCGATGGCCGATCGAGAAGGCGAACGGACCAGCAATCGTGGCCCTGGCCACATGGCAGGGCCAAGCGCGACCTTCGTCTGAAAAGTATCGCCTGACCGTAGCGGTGAACGATCAGGAAGTAGCCGTGTTGTCAATTGATCCGAAAGTCGACGCCAGTCGTCAAATCGAGGTTCCAGCTGAAGTTCTTCGAAACGACAAGCCACAACGCATCGAGTTTCAGCTAGAGGGGCGCGCGACATTTAGCTATTCCGCGGTTCTATCTGGCTTCGTGTCTGCCGATCAGATCAAGGCGACAACCAAGACATGGGCGGTTGCACGACGGTACGAACCTTCCCAGAAGATACTCGCTGGCCGCACCGTACCCCGAGGATTCGATGTCGTCGACGGAAGCTATCGCTCCTTTACCAATCCGCTGACACATTTGGCGGTAGGCAATCGAGGGGAAGTCACGCTCTCGCCACGCCGACATCTCACGTCTGGGTCGGGAGCAAAACCGTATGACTACCTGGTCCTCACGGAACCGATTCCCGCGGGATGCAGCATTCTAGATGGATCGATTCGCGGCTCCTTCGAGCGGTATGAAATTGAGCCAGGCCAAATCACCTTCTTCATTGGTAATCAACGATATCCCAACGATATTTCCTACACCCTCGTCGGTTACCTGCCTGGTCGTTATCGAGCTGCTCCGTCGATGCTCCAGAACTATTTCAAGCCTGGAGAGTTCACGATTTCGCAATCCAAGACGTTGCAGGTTCTGCAATCAGGAAGCGATCCCGTTGACGAATACAAATGGACGCCGGATGAACTGTACTACTTGGGTGGCCAAGCCTTTGCACAAGGAGAGCATGAGTCCGCTCACGAGTACCTCACTGATCTGTATTCGAACTGGAATCTCGACGCAGACAAACAGCAGCAGGTGGTTCAGTGGCTATTCGCATCATCGCTCGCCAAGGGGGATCACGGCGATACGGTCAGATACTTTGAGACCCTCAAAGAGAAGTTCCCTGATGTCGAAATCAGCTTTCACGACATCCTGCAAGTTGCCAAGTCCTATCGGGAGATTGGCGAATACGAACGAGGCTACCTCGTCTATCGGGCAACCATCCAAGGCAGCTTCGAACGTGAATCACAAGTCGCCGGATTCTTGAACGCTCGCGGGGAGTTCGTTCGCAGTGTTCAATCGATGGAACAGTTGCATCGCGACTATCCGGCCGAGGCCTATCTTGCGACGGCCGCCTACGCACTCGCTCAGGAAACGTATCGCCGGGCCGAAACGGTCAACGAAGACGCCAAGTTGCGATCACAGGGAGTGACTCGTGTGCACTTAATCAACGCGGCAATCACGATGCTCGACCATTTCATCACGACATGGCCCGGTGACCCAGCGAACGACGAAGCGAGTTTCGCGTTGGCGACGGCCCTGATCGACCTAGAAGACTACGATGCGGCGATCAACCGAAGCGAGAAGTTTGCCTCACGGTATCCCCGCAGTCGACTGCTTGACTCTTACTGGTACATGATTGGATACAGCCACTTTGAACTGGAACATCCCCAGCAAGCACTGGAGATGTGCCGCAAGGTAGCGGATGCAACCTTCCCGATACCCCAAACGGGAGGTACGCGGCCCGCCGACAATCGCTGGGAAGCGATCTACATCATGGGGCAGATCTACCACAGCCTTGGACAGGCAGCCGGTGCGATCGCGGAGTACACAAAGGTCAAAGAGCGATTTGCCGATGCTGCCGAGGCGATTAACTTCTTTAGTCGCAAATCAATTGAGCTGGACGAGGTCACCACGCTTCGCCCGGATGCGAAAAAGGAAGTCGAGTTGAAGTTTCGCAACGTCGAGGAGGTCGCGATCAAAGTCTATCGTATCGACCTACTGAAATTCGGCTTGATGCAGCGCAATCTTGATCGCATTACCGCGATCAATCTTGCTGGCATCCGTCCCTATCACGAAGAAGCCGTCGATCTGGGTGACGGAAAGGACTACCGCGATCGCTCGAAACAGGTTTCTCTGCCGCTCGATGAAGAGGGAGCCTATTTGATCGTCTGCCGAGGGGAGAACCTTTACGCTTCCGGTTTGATCCTGGTCAGTCCGCTCACGCTGCAGGTCCAAGAGGATTCCCATTCAGGACGGGTGCGAGTGACCGTCAAGAATTCGATCGATGACACGTTCGTTAACGACGTGCATGTCAAGGTGATCGGTTCGGCGAATGATGATTTCATATCAGGCGACACGGACCTGAGAGGACTCTTCATCGCGGACGATGTGCGGGGCACCAGCACGGTGATAGCGGCCGCCGGCAAAGGACGTTACGCATTCTTTCGTGGCGACAATCCGCTGCAAGGATTCGCAGCACCAAGTGACTCTGTCATGGGACCATTCGGATCACCGAACCAACAAGCCGAACCCGAGCAGAAAGCAGAAGCAAAGAGTTCTCTGCGGGACAACCTCTTTCGACAAAACCAATTGTTCCAGGAGGTTCAAAAAGGAAACTACGATGACTTGATGAACAACGGGCGAAGTGGCATCAAATCGAAAGAAGCCTTTTAATCGCAGCCGCTCTGTGTGTTGAAAATAACGGTGTGTCGAAAAGGATGCACCGAACATCCAGCTTCCGAAGCCGCGTCCAGGCTACATTGTGAGTGGTCACTGGGTTAACCTGAGAGCTTCCCTCCGTCGTCCCGTTTCCTTGGGAAATCGTCAGAATGATGATTTGCAGAAAGATAAGATCATCTCCCTCCGGTCAAAGTCCATTGAGAGGCTCCATCATTTCGCCAATCATCATTCTGACAACCGTCACATCCCAATCTGATGGAAGTGATATTCATTGCTCGAAAGATTCTGCTCAGCAAGCTGGCACAAATGCTGATGATGGGTAAAGAGGATCACCTGTGTCTTTTCCGAGAGCTCACTGAACGCCTTCAAAGCGGCGGCGGCCCGTGAATCGTCCAATTGAATCAGACAATCATCGATGACGACGGGTATCGCTTTCCCGTCTTTCATCTGATGTTGCAGGCTCGCCAGGCGGAGAGCAAGGTAAAGCGCATCCGCGGTACCGGTACTCATTCCCGAAACCGGAACTCGTTCCCCCGAACCGTTGATTCCAAAGAGAGTGGAGCTACCCGAGGCATCGAAGTCGGGGGTAAGTTCAACGTACTCGCCGCAGGTAAGCTGTCGAAAGTACTGATTGGCCAAGATCAAGACCGGACTTTGATTCTCGCTCCGGTAATGCTCGATTGCCCGTTGAAGAATCATGGCGCCAACCTTGAGTCTTGCATAGTTCTCAACATCGGAGCGGATGCCACCCACCATCATTTGCATCGACTGGGCCAGATCGGAGGCGCGACTACTACCATCGATTCGGTTCAAATCATTCTGAACCGCCCCGATCTCTCGATTCACGCTCTCGATCTGTCGCCTCAATTCGCCCTGCCTTGCTTCTTCGCGTTCGATGTCGATGGCCAGCTCCGCGGGCTGCTGCTCGGCTACCGCGGCGACGAATTCTTCCAGTGGTTGGTCGCCAGCAAGACGCATCAACTCACTCGTCAAGTTTTGTAGTGTGACTTGCAACTGCGCACGTTCCCTTGAACGTCGCTCGATGCCCGGTAGGTCGCTGGGGGACTGGCAGCCTGCCTCGGCACAAAACTGCCGCAGCAACACTTCACTTTCAGACCTCTGCGCCGCGACGGTCAAGCATCGCTGCTGAGACGATTCGACCTGTTCTTGAAGTGCTTCTCGCTCGCGTTTCGCAACTCGTTCCGCTTGCAGTCGTTGGTACATCGCATGCGCGATCGCAATGGGTGTGTGTCGATCGCATGGATCGTGATCAATGACTTGGGCCAGCCGCTCGACTTCGGCGGCGTAAACGCGATCTTCCTCGTCGAGCTCCTTCAACTTCGCCACAATCCCATCGCGTTCACGTTTGAGGCTATTGAGCTGACGAATTTGGTCGAGCATTTGGAGCACTTCGGCCGTTCCCACTCGGTCCGATTTGACAAAAGCGTCGGTCAAATGTCGCCAGTCTTTGTGCCAATCCTCCAAGGCTTTTTGCGCGGCTTCAAATCGCGTCTCCGCCTGAGGCATCTCCTCTGTCAAATCATCTCGCCTACGACGCACCAATTCATACTGCTGACGTTCTCGAGTCCATTGACTGCGAAGGGCAACGGCTTCGTCGTAACGTGACAGCAGGTCTTCCTCGCAAACGTCATCAAACAATCCCGCTTGAAACGACGCGGTTGCGTTCACCGCACGCTTGGCATGCACCGACTCCAACACATGTCCGAGGCGCACGGTCGCTCGATGGATTCGACTCTGGACCAACTCCAATCGTTTCTCTTCGACTTCCAGCTGACTCATCAAATCGCAGAGTTTCCCGTGATTGACCAGCCATTGCTGCATCTGCTCCGGCTGCCCGGCCGCGATTTGGCAGGATCGCCAAGCCGAAACCCAATCTGATTTGGCGGACTCGAACTCAGCATGCGCGGACGCCAACGCCTGCTGGCCAGCCTCGATCTTTGCATCCAAAACCTGGATCTGAGACGCCAGCGTTTCGCGGCGGTGAACCTGTTCGGAATGCTCACGCATCGTATCGGCCAGCCGATCGGCCTCGCGAATCGGCTCTCGGAGCAGCTCGAGATCGGAAATCAAGACCTGTTCGCTACGGATCGCCTCGGCCAGTCGATCGGTGATCTGGTCTCGTTGATCTCGTACCGATTGCAGCTCCGAGAGAGTGGGCAGTTGTCGTGCTCGCTGCGCCTCGACAAGCTGTAGATGAATCGCATTGCGATCCTGTTCCAATTGCTTCAGCAAAGCCTCTTGTTGGGTCACGCCGTGAAGCGAGCTTCGAAGTTTTTCGGTCAGACTTCGTACGGAAGAATCGCTGGGAAGTGCGAGACTGACGGCTTGCTCGAGATCACCTTCGAATCCTTCAAGCCGTGGTAACATTGATTCACACCGTTGGCGCAGCGACTGGCAATTCTGTCGCGTGCTGAGTAACGTCTCCATCTCGGATTCGGGGTTGCCAGTTGATTCAATCACGCTCGCCAGCACAGCGGGATCACCAACCGTACCGAGTGCTTCGAGTTCTTGCGTCGCATCGGCGAGCCGGCGTTTGGTGGTTTCGACAAAATCGCTTGCGTCATTCCGCCTGCTGACCAAACCCGCATGGGCGGCGGCAAGCTCATGAATCCGTGCGCGCAGTGCGTCACTCACCTGCAATCCGCCGATGGATTTCTCGATCGCCTGCGAGGAATCAAGTGGCCCTCCCTCGTCCGTCTCAATTGCCAGCTGACTCAGCAGATCATTGATATCGCGATCGAGCTTCCGTTGGTCTCGAGCCCAATCGAGACGATCTTGTTCGGCCTTTTCTCGCGCCGAGATCTGCTGAAAGACTGACTGGATCTCCAGTTCGTGGCTCATCACAACGGGATCGGAACCAAGTGATTTCAGCCGAGTGGTCAATTCCTCGATTCTGGCCTCCAATTCCTTTTGGCGGGTCGCGGCAATCTCTTGATCTGCGGCCGCCTGACGACGGCGTTCTGTGAAAGCCTCATCCAGCATGGGTGTGTCTGCGACCTTCGAGAAGGTCTCGTTGGTTGACCGCCACCTTGGCAGCAATGGCAAAGCCTGCTGGAAATCCTGCATTCTTGACAACGAAACCAGGCATGCTCGAAGTTCGTGATCGAGCGTTGCCGCTTCGTTCTGTTTCGAAAGAAGCTTCTCTTGGAGCATCGTGAAATCTGCGGCCGGCACCTGCAGGTCGCGAAGCGTCTTGCGATCCTCTTCCAGTTTCTTCAATGCGACAGTGATCGATGCCTTCGAAGCCCGAGGTGAAAAAAGGAGTGACGTGGCTTGATCGAACTCCGCTTGGATCTCCCGCAACCTTCCCACACCGGCACCCGCGGCAAACAAGATCTGCCCCAAATCACCATTACCATTGAGGATCGCAGCGCCACCCTCGACAAGCGATTCATAAGACAAGCCGAATCTTGACAGAAACGTCTCGCGATTGATCCCACCGAGCATCGTTTCAAGCATCGTTTCGTCGATAGGATCCTTGTCATTTGCGTCGCGTAGCGTCGCCTTGCGTCCACGTCGTCGAACGCATTCGAGTGAAATGCCCTGCAAGGGATCAACGAACAACCCGCCAACGCGCACTCGATCCGTGCGATGCACGAAACAATCCTCGGCAGCCTGCGGCATGCCGAACAGAAGCGAGGTGATCGCGCGAAGCGATGTCGACTTGCCCGACTCGTTGGGGCCGTAGATCAAATGGAATCGTCTTGGTCCTGCCGAGAGATCGATGGAAACGTTGGTGAATCGACCAAATGCCTTCAGGTCGAGTCTTGAGAGTATCATTGACCAGCCTCCTTTTGCTGTAGCCTTCCCAGCACCTCGGAAGCCGCCGATTCCAGTAACTCGCCGATCCAATCGGGATCATCCATCGATAGCACAGGGTCGTCCCCGGTGAACTCTCGAGGAAGCTTCTTCGCAATGCTTTGCAGTTCGCCTTCGATCACGCTTCCCAGTTGATCATCCTGCTTGAGCTCGGCAATGACCGAGGCCAGGCTTTCAAGTGGTCCGTCCAGATCCACCAACGTAGGGTGATCCGCCGGTTCGGTACAGCGGATCTTCAAGGCCTCAAGCCAGACTTGCTCGTGCCCGTAGGTTACCGCCGTCGCTTGCAGGGAAGACTTCAACTGGATCTGATTTCGGCGAAAGAGATGATGCAACTCGGTTCGGCCTACCAGTTCGACTCGGACGACCAACAGCCGCTGATCAACATCGCCCAACGCCTTGGCTAGCCAACGTTCGAACTCGTCAACGATCTCGTCCATATGCCGAAGCTTCGACACATCAATCTGGCAGAGCTGCCATCGCACGACATCCAATTCGACAAAGCGTGTCGTACACCGATCACGAGCATCCACATCGACAATCACACATCCCTTCGGACCTGACTCTCGAATGTGGCGTCCTTGCAGGTTGCCGCTGAACATGATGGGTGCCGAGCCTTCCATGGCATGATTCGCCCTCGCATGAATGTGCCCAAGTGCCCAGTAGTCGTATCGTTTGTCCGCCAACTGGGCCGGCGTACAGGGAGCATAGGGGTCATGCCCCTCAGCTCCAGTCAAACTGGTATGAAGCAATCCGACGTTGAACATCCCATTGATGGGTGAAGGATATCCCGCAGCGAGATTTTCTAACTCAGCACGATTCTGAAAGGAACGACCATGCACGGCAACTCCGATCGAATCGAACTGACGCAAGTCCACCTGATCTGCCCGCAACATGATCTCGCTGCCATCAGGATTCCTAGGCAGGGGCAAGGACGAAGTCATGCGGTTGGCGGCGTCGTGGTTTCCCCGAATCACTGCCATCGGGATACCCGCATCGACCAATTTGCTGGCCTGTGCCACAAAGAACAATCCCGTGTTCTGATCCGGCCAATCGCCGTCATACAAGTCTCCGGCGATGACGACCAGGTCGACCGCTTCCTTGATCGCCAAAGCAACCATGTTCTCAAGAGCTCGACGTGAGGCCCCACGAATTCGATCAGTCGGAGCACCTTCATAGTGACCCAGCTTTTGCAAGGGACTATCGAGATGAATGTCAGCGGCGTGTAGTATCTTGCGAGTCAACGTGTCCACTTCCAGATAGGATGGTCAAAGGCTCGATGATAGGATTGCAAACGTATCGTCGGCTTTCTGCCGATGGCGGCTAGGAACCGACGGCAAAGGCAGGAACTCGATTCGCCGCTTGGTGGGTGAGCCGAGCAGCTCCGTTTCGCTCGCGACGTCCACACCTTGACACCAGTCGATGTCGCCAGATTCGTACAAGATAGCCGCCCCGGAGGTCGGATCCGTCTCTGGCGCCAATGCGTGATAGATCAGCGAGGCGGGCGTTCTTGTATTGAACTCTCGCTTGTTCGCGGGAGCCATGATCATGTGGAGCGATTGCTTTGCCCTGGTCATCGCAACGTAGAGCAGACACAAAGACTCCGTCATGTTGGCAGCAGCTTGCCGCCCGAAGGCCTTTTGCCAGTCGCGGCTTAGAAAGTGCCAGGACCGCTGGTTGAGGTACCGGCTCATTGCCTCAGGCGGCTCCCCCAACGCTCGCACGTCGGCGACACAGTTGCCACCTTGACGCGTCAAGCTACCATCCAGTTCCGCCAACACCACCGCGTCAAACTCAAGGCCTTTCGCTTGATGAATGGTCATCACGCGGACGCGTGCCGCCTGTGGCCGATCGACACGCTTCTCACGGACCATTCGCACAAAGTCTCGAACGCGCGGTGCCGTTTGCGATTCGTATCCGAGAGCCAAATGGCATAGCTGTTTCAGTCGCAACGTCTCTCGGGAATCGCAAACCGGGGCGAGCTTGGTGGCCAAGAACTCGATGGTTTCGGCGAGTCCTCGATCGTTCAACATCTGCGCGCACCAGGTCAGGCCCAAACTCTGCAACTCGGCTCAATGGGCTGGCGGAAAGATGGAAAGCCCAGCGTCCGTCACCGGGATGTTCCGACATCATCAAGGCAGAAAGTACCATCTCAACTGCGGCCGAATCGGTCAATGGATTGCCACCCTCCTGACTGACCTCGATCCCCAATCGCTCCAAGAGAAAGATCATCTGAGCCACGCCAAGGTTGGTGCGGGTCAGCACACCGATCGAGACATCGGGGCCCCGCTGATAAAGCTCAGCAACCTGTTGGGCGGCGTCTTCCAAGCAAATCATCCGGCGTGTCTGGCTGTCGGCGTCCTTCGCAATCCGCGATGTCCTCAGACAGACATAACCAGGCAGCTTGGGTTTGGCAGATTCATGATTGGGAAAACGACGAGAAAACTCGACGAGTGCTCTCGCCTCATGCATCGCCTTGTCGCTGGTGTCGGAGGACTCCGCGGCATCCGCAAGAGGATGATTGGGAAGATGCTGAAAGACCTGGTTCACGACATCCATGATCAGGGGACTGCTCCGAAAGCTCTTGTTCTGCTTCAACTCGACCACATCGGGAAGTTGATCGACCACCGCATCGAAGATCTCGGCGACCCCGCCGCGCCACCCGTAGATCGCTTGCTTGGTATCTCCCACACAAAAGAACGATCGCTTGATTTCGACTTCATCCGGCGCGGCCGCCGCATCGGGCTTGTACTCCGCGGCTGCGAGGCCAAAGGATGCAGCACCTGCCACTGAACGGGCGACGTGTCCTGAAACTCGTCCAACAACACATGGTCAATGGCTCCATCCATGCGGTTGTTCAAATCCTGATCCTCCAACTTGCCGAATTGAGAAGCCAGACGAACACCGACATCCTCAAAACTCAAGACCCGCGTCGTCATCTTGAGTTGCATGACATGGTGGTCATAGGCTTGCAAGGCAGCACCGGTCGCTTGATTCTGGGCGCGGAGCAGCGACAGCACCGTGGACTGGGCCGCCTGATAGACCGTATCGAAGGCCTCATCGATCCCTTCGGGAAACGGGTCGCGGTAATACTTGACTTCGGTCTTTGTCCGCCGGGCAGTTGCGATATTGGCAACCAACGTGTCGTCGACCAAGGGTGCAAAGTCACGGCTTTCGAGCAATGCTGCGAGCGCCTGCAATTTGTCGCGATGTCGTTTCTGCTTCGGATTCGCGGCACGCAGTGCGGCCACCGCGTCTTGCAGCTGCCTTTCGTCGGGAACCTTGGGGACTTTCAGTTTGTTCCACACGTCGGGACCGCATTGGCGTTGGCTGGAGTACGCCTCATTGACGACCTGAAGCAATTCACGGGCTACCGATCGCCGCGTTTCGCCCTTGCCTAGCATTGACATCAACGACGTCATTTCGGCGCGATCCAAGGTTGCGATCATCGAATCGATCGATCGCTCCCGGAGCCAAGACTCCTCGATCTCATCGGTCAATCGCCAGGCTGGCGGCAAACCGAGTTCGAAGGGAAAGGAGCGCGCGCAAGCTGTGCGAACAGGCTATCGAGCGTACAAATCCTCAATCGGTGAATGTTGCTCAGTAGCGTCTCCGTTAACTGCACGCACATACTGCGAGGCAACGTCTGAATTCCGACCTGTTGACGCAGGCCATCCAGTGACGCCGCATCGTGCTCGTCGGCAGCACGAGCGAGCGTTAGCAACACTCGTTGGAGAATTTCGCCAGCAGCCTTGCGGGTGAATGTGGTCGCCAGAATCGTCTCGGGGGCCGCTCGCTGTACCAGGAGACGCAGCAGTCGCGCGGTTAGCTGATACGTCTTGCCGGTCCCAGCCGAAGCTCTTACGAGTGTCGGTGGAAGGAATCCATCGAAGGCCGCGACGTCATCGACCAACGCGGCGACCGCGTCCTGGCTTTGAACCTCGCTCATGTCTCGCCCTCCTCGCTCCAGGCGGATTCCAGTTGATCGAGCATGCTGCCAGCCACTCCCGTTTGCAGGATCATTCCGTAATCGTCGTACTCCACGCGATCCTGAGTCGGCGCGAAATCACCGGCGCGAATCCCTCGTACGCAATCTCGAATCAGTTCGTCCGCTTGCTGCATCAGCTCCTCACCAAAGGAGGCTTCATTGATACGGGTCTCGTCATCCTTGCCACTGATATTGAAGTACCCGAGCGCGACCGAAGAAGGATCCTCATCAATACCTAAAAAGGGAACCATCATCCGGTACAGGGGCAACTGCAAGTCGATCCACTCATAGCCATCCTCGGTCTTTCTTAGGTGTTTCTTCTCTGGTGGATGACCGTGCGTCTTGTAGTCCAGAATCGACCAAAGTTTTTGTTCCCCTCGTGTGCAGACGTCGATACGGTCAAAACGCCCCTTGATCATGATCGGTTCATTATCGACGACAATCTTGCGCCTTCTGCTGCGGGCCAACCGATGCTTCGACCCGATCGATTCGCCAGCCCTCGGCAACCCGTTTGGCCTGAATGGGGGCAACAGCCCGCAACCGTCGCTCGGCCTGCGCGATCTGAATTTGAACGGCCGTCGATGCCGATTGAGAATAGTGGTCCGAAGCGTACTGATGCAGGAACTCGAGCAGCCTCTTTTCAATTCTGGATGGATCGGATTCGTCTTTGTACTTCGATTTCCCAAACAGTTCGAGTGCGCCGTGAATCAGGTCACCGAATTGGTTCGCTGCTAACTCGCTCGCCGAATCATCGAGCGGCCTGAGCTTGAGGACATGGCGCAGGTAGAACCGATAGGGGCAAATCAAATAGTCACGGAAAGCGGTCACACTGAGCGTCGTCACCGCACCTGGCTTCGCATTCAGTGACGGAATGGAAAGTTGATGCCGCTCGGGTCCCTCGTCCCATCGATGCTCAACAGGATTGGGCTCACGTTGATCGCCCAACAGCAAACGCACACGTCTGGCGATGTCGCATGGCTCGGCTGCCGCCAACAGACGGCTCGGCGGGGTGGGTGACTGATTTGCCGCCGATGCGCCCACAATGAATCGAATCGATGAACGAGTCGACAACATCAGGTGCATCGCATACACATCTCGAGCGTATCGGCGATCGTTGTCGGCAATCGGTAACTTGTGCGGAGCGTGCCCGGCAAGAATGGATCGCTGGTGACCGCTCTCGGGACGAAGGGATGGTTCAATCCGTTGACGACCAAAGCCGGTGCATCTTCGAGGGCGAGATCAAGCCAACCCAAGATGTCCACCGATTCCGCGTTCGGAGGCTCCAGCACGCGCACTTCGGCCAGGCGAGCCGACAACATCTCGATCGCCACCGCACCGCCGATCGACACATCCAGCTGTTCATTCAGTTCGCCGAAGCGGCCCAGCACACGTCCCGCCGCCTCCAGCGCCAACCCGGTACGTTGCCTCCCACTCCCATTTTGTCCCACATCCGTCTGCCATCCCACCCCATACAATGTCGCCAGCCATTGCCCGACGACCATGCTCCACTGCGAAATGGACTGCTCGCGAGTCTCGAGGCAGGCGAGCCACTGCGTCACAAATTCACCAAGCTCGTTGGCCAATGGCAATCGGTTGACCGCCTCGGTGGGCAGCGGGTCACTGACACGAAGTGGAAAGTGGTCGGCCAGGAGTTGATCGAGCTGCGTCAGCCAATCACCCTTGCGCTCAGCAAAGTGCCTCGAGACCAAATTGTGGACGTCCGCATGTCGCACAAGGGCCGCGAGCGATTGCCATGACTTGCGCTGCAGATGGAGTCGCGGTGAGATCAAACAAGCGACCGATTGCGGTCTGAGAGAGAGTCCAACCAAGATGACGGTAGGTGGGGACGCCGCATCCGCGCAGCTCCACCTCGATGGGTCCTACCTGTGATTCATCGGTCACACCAACCGTGACTTGGTCGGCGGAATGGTTCGTCGCAAACTCGGCGACCACCTCCGCGACCGCCATGCTTTGGTCCAACATGTCGCCCGCTCGTAGGAGCATCCGATCTTCCAAAGGCAATCGATGCTGGAGCCAGCTGGCGGTGTCAACACAACCAAATTCGTCGAAGCGGCCAGACGCGTTTGGTGGTGCTGCGACCATGGCAATCAGAGGACTGTCCAGGGCTCGCAACATCTCCACCATCGCATCACTCAAATCGCTGGTTCCAATCAGGACCACGGTGCGATCGCTGTGGCAGGTCTCGTCAAGAACCGCCTGCCGTCTGGCCGTGACGGGATCGCAGAGTCCTGCCTTCGCCAATTCACGCAGGTATTCCGTTTGGATCGCCCGCAAGAGTGCCCAGCGGCGCCGCTCCGCCTCGGTCTCGGCAACCTCCCATACCTCTGCAAAGGTGAGGCGACTGGAGGCCAGCTCCTCATGCAAACCGCGCAGGGTGCCCGCGAGTTCCAACCAGGGGCCGATCGGCTCCGCAGGCGGAACCACCGGGATCAATGGCGCGAGCTGCTGCGGATCCATGGCACGAAGGACGTGCGCCCAAGCCAGCGTCTGCTCAAATTCCAATGCCACCTTTGTGGGCGGCTGGTAGAGGCGTTCGGCGAGCTGACCAACGGTCATGATCCTCGGCCGCTCCAGTTGAAGGCCTCGAGCCTCCGACTCGTCCTGCAAGCGTTCATGGAGTCGTCGAACGCCATGCCCCGAGGGAAGAACACAATCGACGGCCCCCAATTTCCAGCACCCATCGACGGTGAATCGATCACACAACGCCTCCACCACCGCAGTCAACAGCGGTCGGTCCCAGCCCAGAAAAAGGGTCTCGAAGGAGGTGGAAAAGAGTTTCACAATGATTTTCTTGGAAGCAAATTCGGTGGGAAATGGAGTGTCGCTCAGCTCGCCAAGTTAAGCCAGGGGCGTCCCGGGCCGGCGGGGAAATCGGCCAGGAGCGATCGAGTGGGACGATTCCTTTCATGATCGCACCCCGGTTTGACACGTCTGGTCACGAATGCAGGGATGTCTGGTCACAAGGCGTGGGATGTCTGGTCACAAGGCGTGGGATGTCTGGTCACAAGGCGTGGGATGTCTGGTCACAAGGCGTGGGATGACTCAGAGACGAGACTCTCAGCAACGATTCTCGCAGAAAGTCACCGCTCGCCAATCACCGAGGTTTTCACCGAGGGATTTCCCCACCACCACGATCATTCCAGCCCACACCAGGCCCGCTCTGGAAGAATTTGACGGTTGTATTGAATATTCCGGGTTCATTGCGCCGATATCCCAGGTGTGGGTGCCCACGGACCAAACCGTGCGCATGGAGGCGCATTGATATGATTCTCTGGATTTACAAGCTGATCAGCACTGCTCGCCGAGCGATTGCGGGACGAAAGTACCCGCATCAACTGGCGTGGGCGGTCGCTTTTGGGCTGATGCTAGGAGCGATTCCTCACGGCAACTTGTTGGCGTTGATGGTGTTGCTCGTCGTGCTTTCGCTGAAGATCAATCATGCGATGGCGGGGCTAACCGCCGTGGGCACAACGTTCGTGGCTGCCTACATGGATCCCTATTCGCACCAGGTGGGCGACTTTGTCTTGACGCACCCCAGCGTGCGGGAGACGGCCGTCGCGGCCTGGCAGTTGCCTTTGGTTCCATGGACCGACCTGAACAATACAGTCGTGATGGGAAGCTTCTTGATCGGGGCCGGCGCGTTGTTGCCCGTCTTCGCCGTGACCTACCCAATCTTTCGATTGTTTGCCCCCAAAACCAGCGCCGACCCCGGGCCCAGTCATGTCGCTCAAGCCAAGCGCCGTGAGAAAGAGCGAGCCAAAGCGGCGGCACAGTCCAAAGCGATCCCACACCAATTGGTACTCGTTGATCAGGGACATGCGACCGTGGCACCGCCACATCGTAGCGACGAGACATTGCCAGTCCAGTCATTGCCGGTCCAGTCATTGCCAGTCCAGTCATTGCCAGTCCAGTCATTGCCAGTCCAGGCAGAGCAGCGGACAGAAGATGTCGAATTCATCGAACTCGATCCGCCAGCAGCCTCCGGCGAGCCACGGATGGCAGTGGAAACCCGAATCGATGTGATTCGAATGAAAGACCATCGCAACGTTGGGACGTCAGATGACTCCAAAACGAAAGATGTGACGGACGAGCTATCGACCGACGGGCAACCCATGGACGAAGCGCTCAACTACTTGCTTCGCCAGTTGCGAGACTCTCAGCAAAGGAAAGCAGCATGATTCGCTGGCAATTTGTACTCACGCGGCTGATTGTCGTCATTGCCGTCCTGATGCTGCTCCGTTGGGGACTCGGTCCGGTCGCGAATTTCTTGACCGTTCGAGGACTACAGAGCGTGACCGGATCGAAAGTCGAGGTCGCCCAGACGCGAGTTGGATTGTTCCCGCCACGCATTCAATACGTGGGACTTCAAATCGCTGATCCTCGCGGAGGGAAGGAACTGCGCAACATGGTGAGCGCCGACTCGATTGACCTGGTCATCGATGGCGAAGCTCTTCTGCATCGCCGCTGGGTCGCCCGAGACGGAAAAGTCACCGGGCTACAGATCGGTGCGCAGCGTGACCAGTCTGGCCACTTCGAAGCGGTCGAGCCAGAACCAGCTCGCGATGGAGGCCCCTCGATTCTCAGTCAGTTTGTGGGCCTGGGTGCTGCCAAGATCAACGCGGATGCGAAGTCGTACGCCGCGAATCTAGAAACCGTACGCCGTAGCAAACAGATCCGCGAGCATTGGGAATCGGAATACGAACAACTCGTGACTCGCGCACGCAGCCTGGAGAAACAGGTCCGCAGCATCCGTGACGAGGCGCAGGTATCGACAATCCACTGCGGGACTTGCCCCAATTCGAACGAACGCTCGCCAAGGCAAATGATCTGCGTGGAGAACTGCTGAGCGTTCGCGAAGCCATCGATTCGCTTCCGAACCGAATGAAGGCCGATCTCGTGCAACTCGATGCGGCGCGACAAATTGATCTGGCCAAAGTCGATCAGTACGTTCCGGGCGACCTCAGTGGGGGTGGCGAATATGGTGTCGACATCATGTCCGCGACCGTTCGTGACCAGATCCAACGTGTCCGCAGCTACCTCGATGGCGGTCGCACCATTGCCAACTACACCGTGGTCGCACCCAAAGGGGAGCGGATTCGTGGCGTCGATCACAACCTGAACGCCCTGGAGCGACCCGCCGTGATGGTCCGTCGCTGCGAGATCGGTGGCCTGATGCGGGCCGATGGCAAGGCTTACGCTTTGAGCGGAATCCTGGAGAACCTGACTCCTACGCCGGAGCTTCTCGCCGAACCTACTCGAGCCAGACTGCGACTCGAGGGCCCTGAAGTGATCCGCGTGGAATATGTGCGAGATCGTCGAGACCAGCAAGATGTGGATCTATTGACACTGCACTGGCCTCAAATGGACGCCAAACCGATCCGTCTTGGGGACCGGGAGGACGCGGGGATCACGATCGTGGGTGGCCAACGCGAACTGTGGGTGCAGATTCGCACCGAGAACGATCAAATTGAAGGACGGCTGGTCAGCAAGCAGACCGGTGTGAACCTGGATCTGAATATCGATTCCAAGTACGCCGGCGCGGCGGGTGTCACGTCTCTGCGAGAGAGTCTTGCCGCCGTCGATCGAATCGAAGTCGACGCACGATTCAATGGAACTTGGCGCGATATCGATATGAAGGTGAGTACCAATCTCGGGGGAATCCTTCGCCGGGCCGGACAGGATGCCATCGCAGGGCAGGTCCGTGAAACCAAGCAACAGCTCGCCAGCAAGGTCGACGAGGCCCATCGAGAGCAGTCGCTGGTCTTGCAGCAATGGATGCAAACGCAACAAAGCGAGGCCCGCGACCTGCTCGCCAGCGCCGACAAGTCGATCGAGGAGATGACCGAAA
The DNA here is from genome assembly GCA_963767665.1 of Pirellulaceae bacterium. Taxonomy (GTDB): domain Bacteria; phylum Planctomycetota; class Planctomycetia; order Pirellulales; family Pirellulaceae; genus Rubripirellula. The sequence goes on along the minus strand of CAVYFC010000004.1, from coordinate 212,369 downwards.
AGGTTCTCAACGAGGTCAGCGATGCCGACGTCTATCTCGGGCGTCTCCGTGGAGCCATCCGAGGCAAGCTCAAGTAGGCAACCGTACGATGGACTTCCAAGTCCGTCGCATGCCGTACGATGGACTTCCAGGTCCGTCGCAAGCCGTACGATGGACTTCCAAGTCCGTCGCAAGCCGTACGATGGACTTCCAAGTCCGTCGCAAGCCGTACGATGGACTTCCAAGTCCGTCGCAAGCCGTACGATGGACTTCCAAGTCCGTCGCGAGCCGTACGATGGACTTCCAAGTCCGTCGCAAGCCGTACGATGGACTTCCAAGTCCGTCGCAAGCCGTACGATGGACTTCCAAGTCCGTCGCGAGCCGTACGATGGACTTCCAAGTCCGTCGCAAGCCAGGGGATGACGAAAGATCGACGGACTTGGAAGTCCATCGTACGTGTCTGCGGCCTTTGCCCGACGAATTCTCGTCCCTTTTTCGAGAATTTCACTCTGAGGATTGAGACAGCCCGGTCGCCGTGGCATCCTTGTGGTTGATTGCCCTCTGGTAGCCAACCCTCTTGTCCGTCCTCAAGAACGATCCGATCTGTGATTGATGCGACCACGCTTGCCGAGACTTGGGACGCTTGCGCCGATCGATTGCTTTTGATCGCTCGTTCGATCGGCGGACCAGCCGAGGATGCGGTGCAGGAGGCCTTCATCGCACTGGCCACGCAACCACGACTCCCGGATGACCCCATGTCCTGGCTCGTACGTGTGACCCGAAACCAGCTGCTGCAATGGCATCGGAGCCGCGATCGCAGGCGTCGACGAGAGACCTTCGCCTGCCAGCAAAACTGGTTCGACAGTGAAATACTGCAGATCGACACGCGCATCGATGCTCGAGCGGTCACGGCCGCTTTGGCCTCGATGCCTTCACCCCAACGCGAGGTAATCGTGATGCATCTCTGGGGCGGCCTTACGTTTGAAACCATCAGTCAGCTCCTAGAAATGTCGCGTGCCTCGGCCCATCGATCGTTCCATCAGGGCCTCGCCACACTCAAGCAACAGTTCTGCGATGAGCCGAATTTTAGTGTCATGAGAATTTGCCATGAATGAAGCGAACCCATCAAAGGATGCTCTGGTCGAGAAGCTGCAGTTGTTGCGGCCTGTCAAAGCCCACGTGGACCTGCGCGACACGTTCTATCAAGCCGGCTACGAAGCCTGTCGGACACAAATGCAGGCCCGCAACCATCGCAATTTTTTCATCGGAATCGCCGCGACGCTGCTGGCCCTGATCGTTTCGGTCCCCGTCAGTTATCAGGCGGGCAGGACCACCGCGGCGGCGACAGGTTCGCAGTCGATTGCCCCGCGATCTGTTGTCAAGCTCGATCCAAGTGCAACGCCGACAAATGGTCGTGACAATCGTGGTGAGAGGAAAGAACATCAGGAAGAAATGTCGCCGACGGACGGCGCGACGTCGCCTGTCCAACCAACTGCTGAACGTGATCTGGCAGACGACGCGGGTGCGGATCCCAAGCCAACTTCAGCAATCGAGCTGGCCACGAAACCTCGAACGAAGAATCAGTTCGCAACCTGGATGAACGCTTTGTCAAACGTCGCTCGATCGACGAAACTTGACAGGCAATCGGAATCGATGGTGATGACATCGCATGCTTCTCTGTTTGCACTCGAAAGCTCGATTCGAAACCTCAGCGAGTTTCCTATTTCCGTGTCGGCGCCAAGCCAGTTCTCGTCGTCGCTCAAAACCGAGTCGGCTGATTCCGATACGGGGTCCCCTCGACGAACGCTGGCGGTCGGCGATTTCAGTGCAACCACATTCGGCTTGGAGGTCAAGCGATGAATCGAATCCATGCTCAACCATTGGCTGCGGTAGGTGCGTTGCTCATGCACACGATCTGCGCCGCCCAAACGCTCGTGTCGCCTGGACTTCAGGAGAAGCCGAAGACGGAGGTGACTCCCCCGAAAGACATCGTGATCCACGCTGCCGGCCAGCCAGATCCGTTGCTGCGATATCGGTTCTGGCCGGATGCCGCATTGCGAAAGAGTGAGAGCGCGACACCACTTGTCAGCCGTGCCGTGATCCTCGCGATTCAAGTTCCATCGGAAGACCAAAACCGATTCGCGGAGCGGTTTGAGGAGTGGATCCAGATGCCGATCCATGAGCTTCCCAGTGACGAAGTTCGGAGCGTGCTTGCGAAGTATGAGCCTGCATTGAGAGAGCTAGAAAGATCCGAGTTGCTGATGCAGATCGACTACGGCTTGCAGCTTGACGAGCTTTCCACGGCTGAGTTGGTGCAGACCCTGTTGCCCGAGTTCCAGGAGATGAGAACACTGGCACGGCTGCTCTGCCTTCGTGCCCGACTTGCGGCCAGTGAAGAGCGTTGGGGCGACATGGTCGATGATTGCCGACTGGGTTTTCGCCTTGCCGAAGTGGCTGGCCACAGCACCGATTTTCTGATCGGTCGCTTGGTCGGATTCGCAATCTCAAGCACGATGATGGATGTGATTGAAACGGCGATCCAACAACCGGGATGCCCAAATCTCTACTGGGCACTGGCTTCGTTGCCAGCAGAACGACTGTTTGAGACACGCGACTCGCTCGAGTTTGAGTCAGTCTTGACCTCAAGAGTGTTCCATGGTGTTGGCAAATTGCCGGATCAACCGATCGGCTCTCTCGCAGCTCGAGAAAAGTTTCGCTCGGTCGTCGACCAGATGAACCAGACACTTCTAGGTGGCATCGGCGATGGCAGTTCGCCCGAAACCGCCGAACTACTGGGAGGGGCTTACGTGGTGATGATGGCCGATCCATCTCGTGATCTGTTAGCGGCCACGCCCCAGTGGAAGGATCGTGCTTACGAGTTGTCCGCTTCCGAAGCCGTCTTGCGGGCAACCGTCTTGAAGTTCAACCGAGCACGCGATCGATGGGTGGCCTGGTCGATGCTGCCACCGGAAACCTGGAAGGAATATGAAGCAGAGTGGAAGGAGGCTTTTGCCGTCGAAACGGATCCAGCGGACGTCTTGGCTGGCATGGTCAACATGCTAATGCCTGCAGTGGATGCGGCGCGCAACGCAGGGCGTCGTACCGAGCAACAGAGAAACTGGCTGATGACGATCGAAGCCATCCGGATGCATGCGGCCGAGACAGGGGAGCTTCCCGCTTCGCTCGATCAACTTCGTCCCGTTCCGGTCTGGCCCGATACAATCGCCAATGCGCCGTTCGGCTATCAGCGATCCAGCACCACACAAGCCACCATCACTCGCGCACCGCGGTACCCCGATGACCCCGACACCACCTACCGCATCCAATTGAAAGGCACGAAATGACGAAACAGATTCTGGTGGCGTGCGTGTTCTCGTTCATGACCGCGCCGCACCTTCAAGCTCAAAAGGTTCAACTCCCGGTTGAGGGCAGAAGCGGTGGTGTGATCAACGATGTCGATCAGTCCCGGGTGGCGTTGCACGCAGCGACTCCATTTCTTGAATCCTCCTCGATGATGCTGGCGGACATCGATCTCGAAAAGGTTGACTTCGCGGCGATCGCGAGTTGGCTCAATGAGGTGGCGGGCACGCCAGATTCGATTGGGGACGTCGAAACCATGAACGGTTTCCTTGCTTCACTCCGGGGCGCCGGCGTTTCTCATGTTTACGTGACTGCTGCCACGAGGTCTCCGATTGACGGCGGCCCGATCGTGATCATTCCCTGCCAGAATCCGCCGGTCGTCTCCGGCTTAGCGACCGCTCTGACGCAGCAAGCACCAGAGGGCCCGCCACAAAAGGTACATGTCGGCGACAAGGTCGTGGTGGTTGGCCCAGCCGCTGCGGTAGATCGAGTGGTCGCGAGGCAAGGGGCCGAACGGCCCGACTTGATCCTCCCGACCAAGGCGAACGACCTTCTCGATCACACGATCGTGATTTCATTACCTACTGAAGCGAGGAAAGAGCTCTCGGCGTTGTGGCCGGTCGAGCTCTCGCTTGCACCACTTCCTGAACCGATTTTTCCAAGGCAAATCGCGAGCGATATCCTGCGCATCGCCGTCACTTTCCGCTTGCCGCCGGAACCGGAAATGATGGTCCGCATCGAAACGGCCAATGCAAGCGCTGCGGATCGTGTCAAGGGACTGATTGACAACGCACTGACAATGACTGGTGAACTGAAGTCGCTGATTGAGGTAAACGTCGACGTGGCGAATGTGAATCTTGTGGCGACGCCCGATGCCTTCTTCCAGATCGTTTCGGCTGTCGGTGCGCCTGCCCGCGAGAAGGCGATGCAGATGCGAAAATCGAACTCGATGAAGCAGATCATGCTCGCCTTTCACAATTACGCTTCGAATGAGAAGGAGTTGCCACCTCGAGTCTTCACCGATTCGGAGGGCCGGCCCCTGATGAGCTGGCGAATCGCGATTCTTCCTTACATCGATCAGCAGGCGTTGTATCGAGAGCTGAGACTCGATCAGGCTTGGGACAGCGAGGACAATCGACAGCTTACCTCGATGTTGATCATGACCTACTGCGATGATCTCGAGCCGAGCGTCAAGACGACCATTCGAACGCCCGTTTTCCCAGGTTCCCTATGGGATGGCGACGGTCCTCCCAAGACGTTCCGCGACGTCCAGGACGGTCTGTCCAACACCATCGCCATCATTGACGCCCCTCCCAGTGCGGCGATCGATTGGGCCAACCCCGAGCCCTGGATTCTGTCAAAGGACGACCCGATGTCCGACGTATTCGGTGACCGTGATTCGGTGAGGGTGGGCATGCTGGACGGAGCCATCATCGTGCTCGAGCGTGAGGGAATGACCAACGAGAAGTTGAAGGCCATGCTGACGATCGCCGGTGGGGAAGTGATCGAACCGTGAGATGACTCTCTTTGGTCGAGAGCGAAAGCAGAGTTGCCGCGTGTCGATCGCTGAAAATCATCACGCGGCGGGTGATTCGCGGCGATGAATGTTGTAAGCTTGCGGCTTTCTATGGACTCGAATCATCGTCTCCGCTCATTCAGACGACGCTGGAGCATTCTTGATCCTGACGACCGCATGCCATCAACCAAGGACTTCCATTCGCGATGGACGAAACGAAACTGCATGAGTTGCTGGGGCAGATGGTCAATGACATGGGGGCTGCAGCAGTCGCCCCTCTCGTGATCCTTGGTGACAAGCTAGGGCTGTACAAGGCTTTGGCAGCCGGTGGACCACTCACCACAGAGGAACTCGCAGACCGTACCGGCACGACCGAGCGATACGTTCGCGAATGGTGCTCCGCCCAGGCAGGTTCGGGATACATCGATTACCACTCCGAATCGGGCACCTTCAGTATGAGCCCTGAACAGCAAGCCGTCTTTGCGGACGAGAACAGTCCAGCCTGCATGACCGGCGGCTACTACGCCCTGAGCTCCCTGTTCGCGGACGAGCCAAAAATCACGCATGCCTTCAAGACGGGTGAAGGTGTCAGTTGGGGCGACCACAACGAATGCCTGTTCTGCGGTACCGAAAAGTTCTTCCGCCCCGGCTACATTTCGAACCTGACATCGCAGTGGTTGCCAGCACTCGATGGTGTCGTCGAGAAACTTCAGCAAGGTGCCAAGGTGGCAGACGTCGGCTGTGGCCATGGAGCCTCCACGCTAGTCATGGCCGAAGCTTTTCCGCGCTCGAGCTTCGTCGGGTTCGATTTTCATGAAGCTTCCATCGAACACGCCAACGATCACGCGAAGTCGCTAGACCTCAACAACGTTCGATTCGAAGTTGCTGCGGCGAAGCATTTTCCAGGAAATGACTATGATTTGATCGCTTTCTTTGATTGCCTCCATGACATGGGCGATCCCGTCGGTGCAACAGCCCACTCTCTTCAGGCGCTCAAGCCCGATGGTACGTTGATGCTGGTTGAGCCATTCGCCCACGATGAGTTGAACGACAACCTGAATCCAGTCGGACGAATGTACTACTCGTTCTCGACGATGATCTGCACGCCAGCCTCTGTAAGCCAAGAGGTCGGACTAGCGCTTGGTGCTCAAGCCGGAGAAAAGCGATTGCGTGATGTTGTGATGCAAGGTGGTTTCAAACGATTCCGCCGGGCCACCGAGACACCCTTCAACTTGATCTTGGAAGCGCGCCCCTAGTGGTGCTGCTACTGGGCTTTGATGAATTGATCGACTGTCGCTCCGCGAAAGTACGCTGCTCTGGCGGAGCGAAATCCGACCGAATCCATTGAGCCACTTGCCGCCGAGTACCTGAGGCATACTCGCTTGATGTAGATAGGTTCATGCTCCGCGCGGCGATTGCGGGCAACGCTCTGCCCCGCTCCCCGGACTCACCAGTCCCTGCAACATCCTGGCGTTCCGAGGATCCCCGAAGCTGATGGCATCTCGGACAATCCTGATGATGGATCCATCGGTTGCCGTTCAATCCAAATATCACGATGTGCCCGTCACCGGTTAGAAAGTGTTGTCGGCGTTGGCAACCGAGCTCGGGTGCAAGCAGCAATAGGCTGAAAAAGAGGAGGAGGGCTCGCCGCCAGCGATGGCGAAGCGACTTCGCACGCTTCTGATGACAATTCAAATCAGGTTCGATAGCAAACTCGGGAGAACATCCGTGCGGTGATTCTCCACGATCTAGGCAACCTACAGCGACACAGGTAGGACCAGCGTGCACATCACGCTGATGAATTCTTGCGCACATGGCGCCTCCACGTTGTTTGAGTGTCCGCCTGCCCGCGATGCTTCGCTTCATGAAGAATGAGCGTGTTTCCGTCGAATGCTTCGCCTGCAGATTGGTCTGTGTTCCCATCGGCGCTCTGCGAGTCTTCCGACGGAAACTTGACAACCCCTCGTTTCACCGCCCTCGGAACCATTCGGTAGGTTTGACGAAAGCTTGTCGAGTTTTTGAAAGTTTCTTCGGAGCGATCTGATGAACCACTGACTTCGGGCTTCGAGCTTCGAGCTTCGGACTTCGGGCTTCGAGCTTCGGGCTTCGAGCTTCGAGCTTCGAGCTTCGGGCTGCGGGCACACCATCCCTGTTGCTCTCTTTTCCGGCAACAATCTCCGCATGGAGCGTCCGTTGCCGGGTCGTTGAACAAGGAAACACCTACACGTGAAACACGGTCAGGACTCCTTGCGAATTGATGGGTGAAACCATCTAGGTGCTGCATCGCCACTTCGCAGCTGGAACGGCTACCTGTAGCCGAGCCTCTCCGAGGCTCGGATTTTCGCGGCGAAGCCGCGTGGAATGACGGTCTCGGAGAGACCGCCCTACAGTAAAGTGGAGCTGTCCAGCTAGAAAAGAGAAGAAGAGAGTGCCCGCTACTTGAGCTTGCGGATGAAGAAATCGGCCTGGCGGCGCTTAGCGTACGGGTGGCCGGCGGCTCCGTGGCCACTTCCGGGGATGACCAGTTGTTCGAAGTTCTTGTCCGCGCGGATCAGGGCATCGATCACTTGCATGGTGCTCGCGGGATCAACGTTTCGATCGAGTTCTCCCCAGATCAGCATCAGGTCGCCCTGGATCTGGTGAGCCTGGCTCACGTTCGATTGTTCGACGTAATGCGGGCCGATCGGCCATCCCATCCATTGCTCGTTCCACCAAATCTTGTCGACGCGATTGTCGTGGCAGCCACAATCGGCGACAGCAGCGTGATAGAAATCGCCGTGCGCAATCAGGGCACGGAGGGCACTTTGCCCTCCTGCTGATCCACCCCAAATGCCTACGCGACTGAGATCCATTTCCGCGTGCTCCTTAGCCGCCGCCTTCATCCAGGCGATACGATCGGGGAAGCCGCTGTCGCCCAAGTTCTTCCAGCAGACATCGTGGAAGGCCTTGCTGCGATTGCTCGTTCCCATCCCGTCGATCTTGACCACGATGAAGCCCAATTCTGCCATCTCATACAGATTCGGGTGGAGCCCAAAACTCTTGGGGACAAACGATGAGTGAGGTCCCGCGTAGATACTCTCCAGCACCGGATAGCGTTGATCGGATTGATAGTTGGTGGGTCGGACGATGATACCATGAATGTCCGTTTCCCCGTCGCGGCCCTTGGCGACAAATCGCTCCGGCGGTCGCCATCCGGTCTCGAGCAACCGAGAGATGTCAGCCTGCTCCAAATCGCAAACCTTACGGCCTGTCGCAACTTCTCGTAGTTCCGAAACCGGTGGCAAGTCGACACGTGAATAGGTATCGATCAGATAAACATCACCCGGTGAAAATCTCCAACGATGATTGCCATCCCCTTGAGTCACTCGTGTCAGGTTGCTTCCATCGAAATCAACTCGTACGAGATGCAGGTGATAAGGATCTTGGTCCGGATCGATGCCAGAAACCTGGAGGTAAAGCTGACGTCGCTCCTCGTCGACGCGTTCCACATCGCGCACGACCCAGTCGCCAGCCGTGATTGCATTCTTGACCTGGCCGGTCACGCCATCAATCAAGTAGAGGTGATTCCATCCACTCCGCTCGCTCATCCAGATCAATTCATCGGTCGAGTCCAGGCGATGCAGAAAGCTCTTCTGCGAATAACAAATGAACGTGTCACTCTGTTCATCGATGATCACTCGGGGTATGGCTGATTCGGCGTCGACTGTGATCAAACGCAATCGTTGGTGTCCCCGCTCGTTGTAGAGGAACGAGAACGACTTGCCGTCCGAATCCCAAGCCAGATCTCGAAGATCAAATGGATTGGCGAACTCGGCATCATCAATGACCATCGGCTGCCAATCTTTCGCGTGCGAGAACAAGACAGGTCGTGGGTGATCGAGCTTATCACCAGGCTTTGTGTAGGGAACGGTCAACAAACGTGCATGAATGGAATCCTCCGGTGAGGACTCAATTAGATGGATCGTACGGTTCTCTCCCGGTTCAACTCGCATGACCACAAAATGGGACGAGTCGGGTGACCACCAAACACGATCCTCATAATGCATTGACGCAGTTTCGATGCCCTTGATCTCCGGAGTGGCCAGATCGCTGGTCGAATTGGACTCGGCATCGAAGATTGAAAGGCGATCTGGTTCCACAACGATGCGCCACCTTCCGTCCGGCGATCTCGTCGATGGGGAATCACGGCGCCGCCGCGCCGACCCACGATAGGGACGCGGTGCGATCGTCGTCGAATCGATGACCGCTCGACTGTCCGAGACCGAGGCGACAAATGAGGCGATCGGCTGACCGGAATCATCCTTCAAGAGCCAAGCGTGTCCATCGAAGGTTTGAACTTGCGCCGAATTGCCCGCTCCAACGCGACCGTAACTTCGTAGCCCGCCATCCTCCATGACCCAGAAGTACTCAAGGTCTCGATCCAAGCGGTTTTCGAAGCGAATCGGCGTCCGCTCTCGGCCTCCTCGGCTTCGAGCAATCCGCGGCTCGGGTGGCAATCCGACCATGGTTGCGTCTGCGAGCCCAGGTACGTCTTGGTTCAAGGGCCCTGCCGGCAGCTCGTAGGTCCAAGACTTGCCGGCGTAAAGAAAAGAACACTGGGCCGAGTCATCCGAGAATCGCAGCGACTGTAGCTCCAAACGATCTTCGTCTACCTCGTCCTCAATACACTCAGCAAGCAACTCGGCCAGACGCCCATGATCAAAGGCTACGTCTCGCCGGCCCGCCTTGGCATCGACGAGCACAAACCGATGGGTGCCTGGCCCCGTTGAGACTCCTGGCCCCGTTGAGACTCCTGGCCCCGTTGAGACTCGGTACCAGAAACGCGAGTCATTTTCTCCGAACCAGTGGGGAACGACAGAATCGCCGAACACAAGATCGGAGGTTCGCGACTTGTAGGAGGCGGCACGCTGGTGGCTTGCATCCGTTTCTTGAGCCGGCGCGACAACGACTGACTGCACGAGCAGGATCAAGCACGCCGCGGCACGGACACCGCGTGGGCATCGCCGCGATCGTGAGTCAGCGGCAGGCCAGCCTCTTCGTGGCTGAGCGACAGAGTCTCGGAGAGACTCGGCTACGGTAGGCCAGCCTCTTCGTGGCTGAGCGACCAAGTCTCGGAGAGACTCGGCTACGGTAGGCTGTGCACTGGTCGATTCGAGGGGAAATTCTGTGGGGATCACTTGACTCGCATCATCGCTCATTGGATTCAAGCTTCGGTTGTCCCTCTTCGAATTCGAAAGTCGAAACCCCTCGGGCGCCGCTGGGGAGTTGTCCGGTGGCCACGACATCTTCGACCTCGTAACGAGAGGGATCGAATCGCTGGCTGCTTCGCTTGTCGGTGAAGATCTGTTGCGGAACGATGAACTCCTCGTCCACGGCCAAGGGCGTATCTCGAAAGAGGAGGTACTGACCATTGATATCGAGACTGAGCCGAGGGATCGGATGATCTGCCAGGTTCTTCACGACGACGACGTCGGCAACGATCGAACCTCGGCCTCCCACCGTCTCGACCAATCGACGATCAAGCTTTACCTCGACGGGCAACGGTGGTCCGCCAACGCTATCGGGAAAGACTGAGTAAACGGCTAGCCCGGTCGCCGCCATGGCAAACAGGCTAAGGATCAGGCCACGCCGCGACAACCGCAGCGTGGGAGCCACCCGAGGCAGTCCTTCAGGCAAGGGTGCGGGCGAGGATTCGGTTCGCCCGGCCCGCTTGGTGATGGATTTGACATCGGCTTGTTGGTATCCCCGATCAATTCCCGTCGTTGAATTGACCCACCACCATCAGGCGCACGGTGTAGGGGACAGCATCTCCATAGATTCCCATCACCTCGTCCGACTTCTCGCCGTCAAGAACCGCTTCCAGTGGATGTCTCGGTCGAATGCTCGAGTAGTTGGGGCTTTGGGAAATACTCATTCCCGTTGCCTCAATGCCCAACGCTTCCAAAGTCGATTGAACTTGCGATTGCGCTGATTCAAGCGCTGCTTGAAGGCCTTGGCTTGATCCTCTTGGGACACCTTCGCGACGAACAACGCAAGGGGACTCTCCAACTGCTGAGAATTCAAGCCACTCGCAAGTGTCGATACGGAATAAGAGCGACGTCCCGGATCGGCAGCCGGCAGGAGCGAAGCAAGTTGCTCCAATTGCGACTGGCTTAGTCCCACTGTTTCTTCATGATCCTCGCCTTCCCGAAGCGGAAAGTCGGCGACCACGTAGCACTGCGCCGCGAACTTTGGCTTCTGGTCGCCGCCTCGAATGGGGCTCAAGTTCATTGCCTGGTCCTGGCCGCAATGGAAGCCAAAGACCTGCAAGGAACCATCAATCGCGCCCATCTCGGTCGCCCGTTCAACAACTGCACGGCGAACGTTTCGGAGGCTTTCGGTGGCGTCCCAAGCGGTTTCGGAGACAACTTTGACGGGAATGCTCAACCGTAGAATTGTCGGCTTCAACGAGACGGTTCCGATTCCAGTCGCTTGGATTGAAGAACGCAACCCGGCCGCACCGACGCCATCGGGCGACTGCGACCACACCTCCGAACCGATCGATCCTCCCAACAGACAGGCGGCAAGCAGTAGTGGCAAACGCATGTACCAACCCGAGTTCATGATTCAATTCTTGAAGTGGCCAAAGCTGGATTATAGACCGACCCGCGACAAGGCGCGGCAACCGGAGGCGTGCATTCGCACGGATTTCGCAGCGTCGCCGCGCTGAATGATGGTCTCTGAGAGACCGCTCGACGGGAGAGCGACGCTAATCCGCCAGAGCTTTCTCAAGCTCGCCTTTCCAAGGCGTTGGCACGGCTAAGAGGAACGACTCCCAGCTAGTGTCGCCCGGGAATGATACTACATCTGGCAACCACCACCACAGCAGCGAGGGGCGTCACAACCGGGGCCCTCACCGGCCATCGGCAAGGCGGACTTGGCTCGGACCGCGGGGGCCGCTGGCACACTGAAGACACGTTCGATCCCTTTGGCACCGCATTCAGGACAGGCCACGGGCTCATCGGATGCTCTTACCAGAGCCTCAACTGTCTTGCCGCACGACTTACATTCGTATTCGTAAAGGGGCATGCTGGGAAACCTCGACGCGACGACTACCAAGCTGTTACTTCTGCTTCCCGATCCGACGAACGGGACCAGAAATATCCTACGTAGAAATGTGTAGCCTGAACAGCGTCAAGACGATCGCAACTTGGATCGGTCTGAATGGATAGACTCTGGGCAGGCTCACCGAGCTGGTGAAGAATCGGATGCCCTGCTGTAGTTCCGCATTTCCCAGGCGGACATCCGCAGCTTTGCTGCGTTCATTGCGAGTCTCGGAGAGACTCGCCTACGGCATGCTTTCGACGAGTGCGTTTTCAACATTCTTGTGAACTTGGAGTCTTGTTACCATGCAACTGCCGTCCCTGACGCGTGAACAAGTTCGACGTGTCGACCAAATTGCGATTGGCGAGTACGAAATCCCTGGGATCGTTCTGATGGAGAACGCCGGCCGGGGCGCCGCGGAGGCCATTGATCGCATTGCCCAGGAGGGACTGGTCAGCATTCTTTGCGGCTCCGGTAACAATGCGGGAGACGGCTACGTGATCGCTCGACACCTGCAGCTGTTGGGCCACCCCGTGCGAGTTCTCTCAGTCGTCGATCCGAATTCGCTCTCGGGCGACGCGGGCATCAATGCAACGATTGCGAGAAGATCGCGGATTGAGATTTTGCATGCAGAGACTGCCGAGCAGATCCAGAACGGACTTGCGGACTCCACGACCGTGGTCGATGCGCTTTTGGGTACGGGAGCCAAAGGCCCGCCACGCGGCCTTTTCGCAGATGCGGTTCGCGCGGCCAACGACCAGAATGGACTACGAGTCGCGATCGATCTACCGACTGGTCTCGATTGTGATTCAGGCGTTGCCCACGATCCAACCTTTGTCGCCGCTCACACGATCACCTTCGTGTCACGGAAAGTTGGATTCACCATGAACAACGCCGACGCGTACGTCGGCGTTGTCACGGAAATCGAGATTGGAGCCCCACTATGTTTGCTGCAGGAGATCCTGACCTGGTGAGCGAGCTCGCCTAGCGTGGCAAGCGAGACTGCGCGTACATAGGGAAACTCTCCGGTCAGACCTTCTACCATGAACGCGAGCAGATCTGCCTTCTCCTGCTCGGTCAAGTTCAGAGGTTTCATTTTGTCACTCAACCAGGGATTCTTGTGTCCTCCCTTGTTGTACCAATCAATGACTTCCTCCAGAGTTTCCTGGCTTCCATCGTGCATGTATGGTGGTGACAGAGCGATATTCCGAAGGGTTGGCGTCTTGAATGCACCTCGGTCTTTCTCTTGCTTGGTAACGTCGAATCGACCGAGATCGGGCTCCTTCGCTTCCATGCCAACTCCCAGGTTATGGTACTGCTCATCGGTAAAGTTCGCACCGGCATGACAAGCCGCACAGTTCGCTTTGCCAGCGAAGAGCACCATCCCACGTTGTGCTGATTCACTCATTGGGTACTTGGCGGCGGCTGCCTGGAGTGACTCGTACTTCGCCTTCAGCTCTGGCTCTTCATCCAGAAACTCCAAGTCGTCCGCGAACGCCTTCTCGAATTTCGCAAGTGCATCATAAGCATCATAGGGCATCGGACCGGTCACCAATGCGCGTTCGAAAGCAGCGATCGCTTTGCCCACGTTTTCGATGGTGATGCCATCGTCAAAAACCTTCTCGAATTGCTTTTGATAACCGGGCACCGAAGCAATGGTCTTCACACTGGCGTCGTGCGTGTTTCCCATTTCGATCGGATTGGCGATGGGGCCAACAGCCTGTTCCTCCAGCGAGCCAGCGCGACCATCCCAGAACTGATCCTTGCTGAGAATTCGGTTGTAGCTGACCGGTGAGTTGCGACCACCTTCCTGGCCGCGAACGCCCACACCAAAGGCTGTCTCGGCTCCATAACCAAGCATCGGATCGTGGCAGGATGCGCAAGACACCGTTTTGTCACTCGACAATCGCTTGTCGAAATAGAGCTGACGCCCCAACTCGATCTTGGCTCGCGTCATTGGATTGTCGTCAGGGATGTAAAGATTGGCGCTGGCCGCACTCAGCCCTTCAGGGAGGGACACATTCAAGACGGCGTGATTGGCGGGATTGTCCAACCACAGCGTCAGTTCGTCGTCGGTGAGCAATCCAACTCCGGGAATCCCAGCAGTCAGTGAGGGATCACCTAGCGTCACCGAGGACACGGAATCTTGAGCAAGAGCATGTCCACAACATAGCGTGGCAGCCATCAAAACAAATCTGGAAAAAATGGGTCGCATTCGTCAACTCTTGAGGAAAGAAATGGCAGGGACGATTTGCATATCGCGTTTGGCGACCATTATACAACGAGGTCCAGCAAACCAAAGTTACAATGATTTCGATTCGTCACGCAGCAGCTTGACAATGTGACGACCCGTCACACTCATCGGCAACTTCTCCATCTGTTTGAGGGATGCGAAACGCCAGGGCCGTGGGGGAATCTTATCGGGATCGGCCAGATCCGCGACGTGAACATGCAGTTTGATTCGAAAACGGGTGACTGCGTGACGAATCGTCGCAAGCCTCTTGCCGGCCAAGATTGCCGTGCCCATTTGGTCCGACAAACCACTCGCAGCCACCGCGGCCGATAAATATTCGACCCCATTTGTGCGAGGAAAATCCCAGAGCCCCGCCCAGCGACCTCCCTCGGGAATCATCCGCAGCAAGTAACGCGCAGTTCGCCTGGGCGCCCCGCCCTGCGACACCACCATCGCGTATTCCGTTCGGTCCTCGTACTTGATGCGAGAGACCTTTCCTGGAATCGATTCCTGGAGCCCCGCTTTGTGTGCACTGCAATACCGAGACACGGGACACCGACCGCAGTCCGGAGCGAGGGGACTACAGACTAGCGCCCCAAGTTCCATCGACGCCTGATTGAATGCTCCCACGTGCTCGCGTGGGAGCATTTCCTCAGCAAACTGCCACAACAAGTTTGTCGCAGCCCGGTCGGTCGCAGGCCCTCGCAAGGCGATCCAACGACTGAACACACGTTGCGTGTTTCCCTCCAGGATCGGGAGTCGCATGTCCTTTGAAATGGAGAGTATCGCACCGGCGGTGTATCGTCCGATGCCCGGCAAAGCGACGACCTCCTCAAAGGTGGCCGGGAACTCGCCGCCGTGCTGCGAGACGATCTGCTTGGCTGCCGCATGTAGCGAGCGAGCCCGCCGGTAATAGCCAAGCCCTTCCCAGTGTGTAAGCAGGTCTTGAGGGTCAGCCTCGGCAAGTGCTTCGACCGTCGGAAACGACTTAAGAAATCGCCGGTAATAGTCCAGGACCGTGGCAACTTGCGTTTGTTGCAGCATGATCTCGCTGACCCAAACACGATACGGTGTCGGCTGTTGCCGCCAGGGCAGGTCGCGCATGCTGGCCGAACCATTCCAACAGACGTCGGCGTACATTGCTTCGCCAACGCGGCTGACGCCAGCGATCATCATGCTCGGGCGGCGACACCTGCTTTCGCGGACGAGCACCGCAACGCTTTGCTTCCGTGCTTGAGATGACTCGACTCACTTTTCCGCGTTGTCGTATTCCGGGTTCACTCTGACGTGTTCACTCTGCTGGGTTCACTCTGCTGGGTTCACTCTGCTGGGTTCACTGCTCTTGGTATTTTCGCAGCCGAATCTTCGTGGTCTGAATCTTATCGCCGCGGCGATATTGGACCTCGACCTCATCCCCTGGAATGTGACGATTGATCGTCTCTTGCAGATCACGAAATTGCTTGACTTGCGTGTCGTCGATCTGAACGATGACGTCGCCTCGAATCAGTCCCGCTTCTTCGGCCGCGCTATTGGGCTGGACACCGCTGATCTCGCAAACGTTGAAGTTGTCATAGCACATCACGCCCATGAAACCACCGCGGCGATACTCGATCTGCAATCCGGGCAAGGCCGAACGCATCGCTTCAACCTGATCGGGTGAGATCCCCGTGCCCATCAGATTGAGCGAGACGCGAAGTGGAATCTCAGCGATCAGATCTCCCTGAGCCTCCGAAAGTCGGACGTAGCGAATATCCAGGGTATCGATCCGGTCCATCTTGGTCAGGGGAGCGAACGAGGCGTCATCGATCTCGGAATCGACAATTGCCAGCGAACGCAGTCCTGGGATCTGAGTGACGTTTTCAATGACCTCCGGAGTCACGGTCAGACCGCTGACGCGAGCGGTCGAGACACCCTCCAACCATGCCAGCCACTGCAGTGGTTCGGGGTCGCCGTTCCAATTCTCATCGATCTGAACCAGCATCCGTCTCTGGCTGATGGCACCGATCGCGAAATCCTTGAACCCGACCGAGATCCCTGCGACCGCCAGAGCCTGACGGGCTTGTGCATAACGCTGCGTCCTGAGCTCTTGGATGGCATCTCTCGCGGTCGAAGCGGCGCGGCCCACCGACTGAACGGCAAGCGTGCTCAAGCGGTCGAAGACACCACCGTCGTTTCGGGGCGGACTTGCGACAGCGATTTCTACGAGAGCTGCAGACGCCCGCTCCACCACTTCCAGGTCGCCACTGCGCATCGCCTGAACAAGTGGGTCGACTGCGGCCGGACCGGCTGCCACCAGCTTCTTGCTGGCAATTTCACGACGGAGATAATGCTCGTGCCCAAGCTGCTCGACCCAATCCTCGATCGATTGATCACGTGCAGGATGAACCTCGTTGCCGTTGGATGCCAGTGCGGCTGGGACAACCTGCGACCAAGCGGGCATCACCAGGAGGCTCGCACCCAACCAGCACACGACCGCAGCCGAGATTGAGCGTTGCTGCAAAACCAAGGACGGGTACAGCGATCTCCGAGGACGCAGCAAGTTGGGGCGTTGCAGCTGGTTCATCCGATTTGGGCAATCCGTTCAGAGGAATTTCAGTCACCGTTGGGCGGCCTCGCAGCAATCGCTTGGCAACCCCTGCTCGTTTCAGTTTAGCAGGACGTCAGGTGCCCGGAGTCAGCGGGTGGGCCACTCATGCTCGAATGGTCGCCAGGACCTGTCCGGTCGCCACCTGATCTCCCACCGATAAATTGAGGCTTTGGATGGTTCCATTGACGGGCGAGGCCACCTCCATTTCCATCTTCATCGCTTCCAAAATCAGGATTGCCTCGCCCGCCTTGACCTCTTCGCCAACCTTGACCAATACCTTGTAGACGGCACCGGGCATTTGAGACTTGACCTCGGTCACCTGACCGCCCGTCGAGACAGGAGCAGGGGCCGCCCCCTCGGTCGACTGAGGCTTGATCGCGACCCGGAAGACGCGACCATCAACTGTGACCATGTTGCCCTCGAAAGCCATGAAGACATCCTTGCCGTCGACCGAAACGACATACTCTGCTGGGCCTGATGCCTGGCGGGGGGCTGCGGTTTCTGCTGCTGCCGACGCGGTGTTCTTGTCCACCTTGCGGACACCCACTTCGGCCTCGCCCTTCAAGAATCGAATGCCTTTGTCTTTGCAGGCCGCCGCGATGAAAATGTTCTCGTCACTGATCGGCAGGCCGGCCGCCTCCAGAGCTTTCTTCGCCGCCGGAATCCCTTTGCTCGGGTCGGCGTCGTTGAGAGTCAATACCTTCTCGCTGGTCGGGTCGAGTTTGAGTTGCTCCTGGGCCAACTTCACGACTTCTTCGTCGGGAGGCACCGGTGTCTTGCCGAAGTAGCCGAGCACCATTTTGCCATAGGGTTCAGCGATCTTCTTCCAAGGACCGAACATGACATTGTTGAAGGCCTGCTGGAAGTAGAACTGCGATACCGGCGTCACGGAAGTTCCGAATCCGCCTTTGCGCACCACGTCCCCCATCGCCATGATGATCTCGGGATACTTGTCCATGATCCCATTGTCACGGAGCATCTGAGTGTTAGCGGTCAGGGCGCCACCCGGCATGGGACTCCAGGGAATCAATGGCTCAACGGCGGTCGCTTCGGGCGGCAGGAAGTAATCGCTCATGCAATCCTTGAAGACCTCTTCGGCCTCGCGAACCTTTTCCACATCGATGTCCAGCTCGTATTCGCTGCCGCGTAGCGCATGCCACATGACCAGGATGTCCGGCTGGCAGGTGCCGCCACTGCATGGCGCCATCGACAAGTCGATCGCATCGGCGCCAGCATCAAGGGCCGCCTTGTTGGCCAACACGCTGACGCCGGCGGTCTCATGCGTGTGGAAATGAATGAAGCTGTCCGATGGCAAGATCCGGCGGGCTTCACGAATCGTTTCGTAAACCTTGCTGGGGACGGCCGTGCCTGAGGCGTCTTTGAAGCAAACCGCGTCGAAAGGAATTTCGGCATCCAGAATCTTTTGCAACGTCGCCGTGTAGAACGCAGCATCATGGGCACCGGAACATCCCGGAGGCAGTTCCATGAGCGTGACGCAGACTTGATGCTTGAGCCCCGCGTCAACAATGCACTGGCCACTGTAAATCAAGTTGTCCACGTCATTCAGCGCGTCAAAATTCCGAATCGTCGTCATGCCATGCTTCTTGAATAGATCGGCATGCAACTTGATGATGTCGCTTGACTGAGAATCAAGACCGACGACGTTCACACCTCGGGCGAGTGTCTGCAAATTGGCATCGGGCCCGGCGGTCTGTCGGAACGCGTCCATCATGTCGAAAGCGTCTTCGTTGCAGTAGAAGTACAGCGACTGAAACCTGGCGCCGCCGCCCGCTTCGAACCAGCGGATTCCGGCGTCGCGTGCCGCTTCCACCGCGGGGAGGAAATCCTTGGTGAAGACACGAGCACCGTAAACGGACTGAAAGCCGTCGCGAAACGCCGTGCACATGAACTGGACTTTTTTCTTCGTCACGTTTCGAGTTCTTTACTAGCGAGTGATTGGAAGACTGCTAACTGGTCGCTGGCCTACTTCGTCAGCACCGCCCAGAGGACACCGGCGGCAATTGCCGAGCCCACGACGCCCGCCACATTGGGCGCCATCGCATGCATCAACAAGAAGTTGTGCGGATCCTCTTTCTGACCCACCATTTGGACGACCCGCGCCGAATCGGGGACCGCTGAAACACCTGCTGCCCCGACCAGGGGATTGATCTTCTCGGTGAGAAACAGGTTCATGAATTTCGCGAACAACACACCACCAGCGGTTGCGATCGCAAAAGAGAGCGCGCCGAGTCCAAAGATCAATAGTGAATCCCGTGTCAAGAAGGTGCTCGCCTGCGTGCTGGCACCCACGGCGAAGCCAAGCAAGATGGTGACAATGTCGATCATCGCTGAGCGGGCCGTTCGGGCGAGTCGCTCGGTCACCATGCTTTCCTTCAACAGGTTGCCGAAAAATAGCATGCCCAGCAACACGATCGCTCCGGGTGCAATCAGCGTCGAGATCAGAAACGCCGCAACGGGAAAGATCATCTTTTCACGCCGAGAAACCTTGCGTGGCGGAGCCATTCGAATCAACCGCTCTTCGCGGGTGGTCAACAATCGCATGATCGGCGGCTGGATCACAGGCACCAAAGCCATGTACGAGTAGGCGGCAATCGCAATCGCCCCCAACAAATTGGGCGCCAGCTTGGCGGCAAGAAAGATGGCTGTCGGTCCATCGGCGCCGCCGATGATCCCAATCGCGCCAGCCTCTTTGAAGGTGAAACCGAGCCAGATCGCTCCCAGAAAGGTCAAGAACACACCGACCTGAGCCGCCGCACCCAACAAGACCAGCTTGGGATTGGACAACATCGTGGAAAAATCAGTCATCGCCCCAATGCCGAGAAAGATCAAAGGCGGATAGATCCCGTAGCTGACGCCAAAATAGAGATAGCTCAGCACACTCCCAGCGATGTACTTGATCTGCCCATCTTGCATCGTCCAAGACTGAACGTCGTAAACGCTGAGCGACATTTCAGCGGAGACGGGGATGTTTCCAACGACGGCCCCCATGCCAATCGGGACCAACAGCAGCGGCTCGTAATCCTTCATGATTGCCAGCGCGATGAAGGCGATTCCGATCACGATCATGATCAGATTTCCGAGCGTCATCGACGCGAAACCGGTCGTCTTCAAGAAATCGTAAAGGATATCCATCGAATGCCTTCGCCTAAACTTTCAAGCTTGTCAAATCACGACGAGGTCTTGGACGCGGGTTTGCCACCGAGCTGACGCTGAAACTCGCTATGCAGAACGAAACCGATGGCCGCAATCACTTCAAGATCGTCCTCCGGTTCACTCTCGCTATGCTCCAAGCCATGGTGATCATCGACCTCAGGCCAAAGGTGGCCAACGATCGTCAACAAGCGAGGCAAGGTCGCGATGAAGAGGCTGATCAAAACCAGCGCGACAAAAACGATCAATAGTCCGACGGCAGCAATGATCACTGCGCAGCATGTCGCCGTCCTGCGAATTTGGCGCAGTAGCCTGTGCGACAATCAAGTGCGGCAGCGGAAGCATGTCGGGACAGTGAGGGAGTAAGGCAGCGATAGTGAAGGCAGTACGACGTTGGGGAGCAGTACGAGGCTGGGGAGCAGTACGAGGCTGGCGAGCAGTACGAGGCTGGGGGGGGTGGGACCTGGTGTTCTGGTTGCCATTTGGCAGGTTTGTCGTGCCTCGTTCGGATTCACTTGGAGCAACGCGAACGTGGCAAAAACGCGATGACGCGAGGCGAAGGCGAGTGAGTCTCGATGTCCGGATTCGCTCGCCGCAGCTTTGTGACCTGCGGTTTGAGATCGCAGTGCCCCGTTATGTGACGATTCCCGGCCCGAATGCGAGAAGAATATCGCATTGAAGGCGATCATTCATCCCCTGGTGCGGCCCCCAAACGGTATTTACGGCTTGATCGCGACGAACTGACCACCCCCGTGCAACCGCATGGGGCCGTACTGAGCGCCAAAGCGAGTGCCTGGTCCAATTCGAATTTTTCCAATTCGAATTTGTCAACCGGCGGGCATCACACGGGGTTTCGAAAATCGCCAGCGAGCCCCGCCGAGTCATCCACGGACAAAGCATGGATACGGACAACGCGTGGATGAGGACTGCCTTGACAGCGACTTGAGATCAGACCTCCGAGATCTCTGGCACACGGAAGCCGGGATTATTGGCGTCCTTCAACAGAGCGTTTGCTTCCTCCGAATGGTCTCCGATGTGACGCTCGGTGGCCGGATCGAAGGTCAACCAAGGCCCCACCACGTAGTCCGCATTGTCCTCGAGAATTCCGACGCCGTCGCGCATGATCTCGTGCAGCTTCAGGAAATGCTCGGCGGCATCTTGGTTGTCCCCGAATGAGGCGGCCCGCGCATTGAAGGGCACCTTCTTACCAAGCCGATAGGAGTTGTTCATCAAGTGCCCCATCACGCAACCGTAGTGGGCATCCTCAACATTGCCATTGGCCATGCCTGGATCGCCAGCTCGCACCGCCGCAATGAACGCCCCCCAATTTCCGCCTGGCGTGACCTTTCCTTTTGGAAGCGTGAGTGGCTCGGGCTTGGATTCTCCAGGGCGAAGGATCTCGTACTTACCCTCACCGGTGATCTTGCTGCCATCTTCCAAGTAATACTCGTTGAAGACCTGCTTCTTGTACCCGTCGTAATTCACGTTGCGAACGTTGAACAGGACGTATTGCCCGTTGGGATATTCGGCCAAGCCGAACATCGTGTTTGGGGTTTCTCCTTGATCGTCCCATAGGAAGCGCCCGCCGATCGCCATGGCACGGATCGGATGCGTTTGGTCCTTGTCCAAGGCCCATCGCGCCACATCCAACTGATGCGTCCCCTGATTGTTCAAGTCTCCATTGCCCGTTTTCCAGAACCAATGCCAGTCGTAAGGATGGTAATTGGCGTGGTAGTCGCTGATCACCGCAGGGCCCTTCCACAATTCCCAATCGAGATTGGCCGGGGGCGGTCCGATTGGCTCGAATCCGATGCTGCCACGAGGCTTGCAGCAATAACCGTAAGCGATCTTCGGCTTGGGTAGATCGCCACGATGAAACGCTTCGTGTAGACCCGCGATACCGTCGTTGCTTCGACGCTGCGTCCCGTGCTGAATCACAACGCCGTATTTCTTTTGTGCTTCGACGGCGATGCGACCTTCACGAACATCATGGCTCATCGGTTTCTCCACGTAGACGTGCTTGCCAGCCTGAGCGGCCCAGATCGTCATCAGGGAGTGCCAGTGATTGGGCGTGGCAATCGAAATGGCGTCGAGGGTGGGATCGTCCAGTGCTTCGCGAACGTCACGCACGTCTTTGGTCGTGAAGGCTCCTTCGGTTCGCTTTTCCAATCCGCTCATCGCGTTGGCGCGAACCCGATCATCAGGGTCAATCACGTAGGCAACCTCAACATTCCGTTGCCCCAGCCAGCCACTGAGATGACTTTGCCCGCGACCATTCAAACCAGCAACGGCAATCCGAACTCGCTCGCTGGCGCCATTGATTTGCCCGGAAGCACGAGTCCCCGTGATCAGCAGCGACCCACCCAAGGCAGAGGTCGTTTGCAGAAACTGGCGACGGGAAGCAACTTTTTTCGATGCTGAATTCATGGTGCAATCGTTGGGCTGGCGATGTCGAAGCGGAAGGGCAGGGAGTTCCTCGCGGCGCCCTGGTGAACGGCAGATCGCAGAACGGCGCCAAAACGAAACCGCTTGCATTGTAGCTGGAATCCACAGCCTTCTGGTGCAAACACAGAGCCGGGCGCAGGCAAGAAGAACCCAGCTGGGGCTGCCAAGCAAGAAACGTGGCAAGCCGGCGGACGGCAGGACCCGTTCGCTCCACGCCGCGTTAGCCGATCAGCATCGACCACCGCCGGCAGCGCGTCTGCCATGACCCACACCAACGATCAAGCACCAACGATCAGGATTGATCGCTGAGTCCGAGCTTGGCGAGCCAGCGACGGGAAGATGGCGACGGCGATGCCTCCTGATGCCGCGCCTCGCGTTTCATGTGTTCGAGCTCTTCGGCCAGCTCCGCCTGTTTTCTGGCCAGTTGCTGGCGTTCCCGTGAAAGTTTTGCCCGTTCCAACGAGGCTTCAATTTCGCCTTCGCGAAATTTCTCTTCCCATTCGACTTGAAGTCGCTGCAGTCGCTCTCGTTCCTGTTGGACCAGTTCATCACTGTCAATCATCCCAGCGATCGCCGCCGCACCAACGGCGAACTGTCCATCGTGAGTCTTCGATTGAGAATCAAGAAGATGTCGGAGCTCTTGAATCTCTTGATTGCGAGACTCCAGCTCCCTGACGAGTCGCTCGAGATAAAGTTCGGGAGTCTCCTGATCGCCTTCGCGCTGATACGCCATGTTGGATACGAAAGACTCGGCGTCGAAGCACTCTTCCTCCAATTGCTGGAGAATCAACTCCTTGCGTTGGTTCCAGGACAAGGCTTCCACCGCTTCGGTGTTGGAGATTGTCTCTCGGACGCTGTTGCCGGCCACCTTCGAAGCCAGCTCACGGTTCTGTTGCCGAAGATCTTCGACCTGTGACTCGAGTTGGGCAATCTGCTCTTCCAGATGCAGCCGGTCGACTGCCGCCTCATCGTCCTGACCATTCTCTCGGTCGCTGGCAACTGGAAAAGAGTGTCCAGTGGAAAGCAGTTGGCTCAGATCGGAGACCTGATCCAGTAGCCGTTGCAACAGTTCTTGGTTGTCTTGAACGGTCGCCAACACGGACTGACCGACCTGCGATTCGCTATCCCGCTGTTCGAGTGTGTCGGTCAACTGACAACCTGTCACGTTCATGAGACGCTAGAATCGAATCGATCAGATCAATGTATCGCGTTGCGCCAATGGCAACGCATTGGACTCAACGACTACGTATACCTAGGTTGTGTCCGCATCCCTGTCAAAAGAACGATGGCGAAAAAGAAAGCTCTATCCAAAAGCGAGCGAAGAGGCTCAGCGGAGTCGCTGGATTTCGAACAATCCCTGTTGGAAGTCGAGCAGATCGTTGCCCGTCTCGAAGGGGGAAACCTGGGTCTTTCCGAATCGCTGCAGCAGTATGAACTGGGCATCCAACAGCTCAAGCTCTGCCATGAATTGCTCGATGCCGCAGAGCAGCGGGTCAACGTGCTGGCAGGATTTGATGCCGAGGGCAATCCGGTTCTGGAGCCATTGGAAGGGGCTTCGCAGAGCCGAAAGGCTGGTTTGGCGGGTCAATCCAAGAGGAGAAGGCCATCCGGCTTGGAGGAGACCACCGGGTCGGACGAAGAGAGGTCGAATGAAGAGAGTTCCGCCGAAGATCACCCAGGATTGTTCTAGTGTAGACCTGGGATGGGCTTCTCCGACCCGCCAGAATTGTGCCCGCTGGCGACACCTCCAATCCCACAGCTAGCGTGACCAGAGGCGATAACTGGAAGACATCGCTGCGGGGCGACGGACTTGGAAGTCCATCGTACGTCCGTTCCCCTGATTCCCCCTTGCTGGGCCGAATACGGTTTGGATCGCCCCTTTGCCCTGATTGGTGCTGTCCAAAAATTGACGCTCTCTTAGAATCTGAGCTGATGAACGTGGCCCTGCCGAACTTGTGCTGCTTGCCTGACTCCCTGTGCACGAACCCTCTGACTTGAACACTCCCAGCGTCACATCGGGGATCGCAGATCTTCTTGAGCCGATCGAATTGGCGTTGCAAGACGCCTGTCGTTTCGACGCGGATTGCCCGGAAAAATTAGCAGAGGCGATGCGTTACGCGCTGCTGGCCCCCGGGAAGCGACTCCGCCCGGGGCTGGTCTTGATGGCGGCCGAGGCTTGTGGCGGCACGACCGCGGAGGCCATGCCTGGGGCCGTCGCGGTCGAGATGATCCATGCTTACTCGCTGATCCACGATGATTTGCCCGCGATGGACGACGATGACCTCCGCCGAGGTCGGCCGACGGTGCACATTCAGTTCGACGAAGCGACCGCGATCCTCGCAGGCGACGCCTTGCTTGCTCAGGCTTTTTGCCACCTCAGCCACGAGGTCGGCGATCCGAATCGGGCCCTGGAAGCGATTCGAGTGCTCTCGCTTGCCGCCGGTCCAAGCAAACTCGTGGGCGGTCAATCCGACGACTTGGCCGCCGAATCGAGAGAGGACGTGGTTTCCGTGGGGAACTCGCTCCAAACCACTCCCGCCGACCACCAAACGGAACTGGCTCTTTTGGAATCGATCCATCGCCGCAAGACCGGTGCCCTGATTGCCGCCTCGCTGGATCTGGGTGCCATTCTCACCGGGGCCGGAAGCGAAACACGCCGTCTTCTCAGTGATTACGCTAGAGAAATCGGACTTGCCTTCCAGGTCGTTGACGACTTACTTGACCTTACCGCGGACGATGCGGCTTTGGGAAAACGGGCGGGGAAGGACGCCAGTCGGGGCAAACTGACGTATCCAGGTTTGCTCGGCATGGAGGGGGCTCGAAGCAAAGCCAAGGAACTGGTCGAATCGGCCCAGCGACGAATCGAGGTTTTCGGATCAGCCGGTTGGCGGTTAATCTGGTTGGCTAACTATGTACTGGAGCGTTCGCATTGACCGAATCGACCACTGGCAAGCCTGACAAAGATCATCATCTCTTGGGTGAGCACCCGCTGCTAGCGAGACTCGAAGACGCGGAGCCATTGAAGGCTTTTTCACCCGGTGAACTCGAGAGTATTGCTGCTGAGATTCGCGACGTGCTCTGCAATCTGCTTGCGACCAGGACGGCACACTTCGCATCCAACTTGGGAGTGGTCGAGCTTTGCCTCGCTTTGCACTGCGAATTTGATTTTCGCTACGACCGCCTGATTTGGGACACGGGACATCAAGTCTACCCGCACAAATTGGTCACTGGCCGTTACCGCGAGTTTCCCGGAATTCGTACGCGGGGCGGGCTGATGGGCTACCCCAATCCACAGGAAAGCCCGTACGACCTGTTCATGACGGGTCACGCCGGTTGCAGCGTGAGCACCGCGGTTGGCCTGCGTAGCGGTGACGTGCTCCGCGGCGAGTCCGATCGCAAGACCGTGGCGGTCATCGGTGATGGCGCCTTTCCCAGCGGGATTGTCTTCGAGGCACTGAACAATGCCGGCGAGCTCGCCGAAGATCTCACGATCGTGCTCAACGACAACAAGATGTCGATCTGCCCGAGAGTTGGTGCGGTCGCGACCTACCTGGACCGGCTTCGCGGCAATCCTTTCTACACCGGGCTCAAGAGTGAAGTCGTCCGACTGCTGGATCATGTGCCGATGTTCGGTGATCCGGCCGAGCGTCTGTTGGCGCAAATGAAGGAGGGGGTCAAAGCAGGCCTGCTGGGAGGCATGCTGTTCGAAGAATTGAACATCCGTTACATCGGCCCGATCGACGGTCACGACATCGCGCTGACCCGAAAGTACCTGGCCATGACGCGTGAGTTGCGAGGTCCTGTGCTGCTGCATGTGGTCACCGAAAAAGGCCATGGCTACAAACCGGCTGCCGAGGATCCCGTCTACTTCCACACGCCGCCGGCCTTTCAGCACAAGGGTGGGAAGGCCCTTGCCAAGAAGAGTGAAGGCAATCCTCCCTACACGCTTCACGCCCGTGATTCGATACGGAGAAGAATGGCTGAGGATTCTCGTGTCACCGTGATCACCGCGGCGATGTGCCAGGGCAACAAGTTGGAACCGGTTCGAGAACAGTTCCCCGATCGATTTTTTGACGTCGGCATCTGTGAGTCCCACGCCGTGGCCTTTGCGGCAGGCCAGTGCAAGACCGGTCTTCGACCGATCGTCGACATCTACAGCACCTTCCTGCAACGAAGCTACGATCAAATTTTCCAGGAAGTCACACTTCAAGACCTGCCTGTCGTCTTCCTGCTCGATCGTGCCGGATTGACCGGTCCAGACGGGCCGACGCACCACGGGCTTTACGACATCGGCTACATGCGGGTCTTTCCCAACATGGTCTGCATGGCGCCCGGCTATGCCGCAGAAATGGACTTGATGCTCTCGGTCGCTCTGGAGCACGACCATCCTTGTAGCATTCGCTATCCGAAGGCATCCGCCTTGGAGATCGAGCGTGTGCCGGAACCGATCGAGATCGGCAAGAGTGAAGTGATTCGCGAGGGCAGCGATGGCACCATCGTTGCTTTCGGAGCCATGCTTGAACAAGCGATCGCCGCGGCGGAAATGCTGGAAGGGGATTTAGAGGTTGGAGTGGTCAACGCCAGGTTTGCCAAACCGATTGACGTCGAAATGGTTCGCAACACGCTGAGCAATGGTCGCTTTGTGGTTACGGTCGAGGAGGGTGCGAAAATGGCCGGCTTCGGCTCCGCCTTCATCGAATGCGCCGTGGAAGAGCGACTCGATACCCGAAGCATCCGGGTCCTCGCCTTGCCTGATGAGTTCATCGAGCACGGTGATCGAAATGAATTACTGGCCGACCACGGACTGAGCCCTGACTCCATTGCGCAAGCTTGTCGCGAGTCGGTCCTTTCCAGCGCCAACTAGCACCGTCTGCATTCCGCTCCGGCAACTTTCCCTCTTTCCTGTCGAGGCCAACGCAATGTCCTCACCCGAGTTGCCGTCTTGGATGAAAGACGCATCGATCCGACCCAAAGTCGTCATCATTGGAGTTCCGGACCGCGAATCGGTCCGCTCGGAGCTCAAACGCTTGCGGCCAGCGATCGCGCGACATGCCGACATCGTCGCCGAGGACCTGGAATTCGCCTACGAGTTCAAGGATGGTCAGCAAGATCTTGTGATCGTCCTGGGAGGAGACGGCTCGATTCTGCAGGCGGCTCGACAAATGGGCCGCGGCCAGACCCCCGTGCTGGGAATCAACTGTGGCCGGCTCGGATTTCTTGCCGACCTCTCGCCCGACGAATTCCTCAATACCTGGCCAGAACTCGGCTCTGGCGCCTTTGAAATCGTTGAACACTTGATGCTGCGAACCAGCCTGCTCCAAGACGGCCACGTTGCGGCGGTTCAGCTGGCACTCAACGAAGCGGCAGTTCTGGGAGGCCCCCCTTATCGGATCCTCGACATTGACCTATACGCCGACGGACACCTTGCTACGCGTTACCGCTGTGACGGCTTGATTGTCGCGACCCCCGTTGGGTCGACCGCGCACAATTTATCGGCCGGTGGCCCCATCCTGCGACGGCACCTCCAGGCCATCGTGATTTCGCCGATTAGCCCCCACACACTGACCTATCGGCCTCTGGTCGATTCAGCCGACACTCGACTCGAACTGACCGTTAACGAACCCAATGATTCCACCAGCATCTTGGTCGACGGTCGAATCCTGGGTCGCATCATGCCGGGGGACCGCGTGCACATCGAGCGCACGAGGAGACCTTCAAGATGCTCTCGGTCCGAGGCCGCGATGACTACCGTGTGTTGCGAGATAAACTGGGCTGGGGTGGCTCCGTTCCCGATAAGCGGTCTTCCATGTGAGGATCCGGCGGGCGAGGGCAGGCTGGAACCTTTGGCGGCATGACACATGGCAAGAGAATGCAGAAAACTGCGTACCAAATGGCCGTTCTTCTACCGGCGGTCTAAGCGAAGAATCTCTCTTGCCCTGAAAAGCTCGATCTGCCAACTTGCACGATCGTGAAACTCGTCTGTTTGTCGCGTAGGGAGACCGCAATCGTGTTCCGTTTTTTGGCCGCTGCTTCGTTACTGCTCTGGTTCGCCGTCCCATCAAAAGCTCAGAGTGCTGAGGGCGAAACCTACCTGCTGCGTTACTCGCTTCAAGCGGGCGAAGCCCTGCATTACGAAGTCACTCATGTCGCCAAGACCAAAACGCGGATCCGGGGTGCCGAGGAGGTCTCGCAGGTGCACACCACAAGTCAGCGGCATTGGGATGTGCAGGAGGCCAACGAGTCGGAATTCACATTCCAGCACATTCTGGATGCCGTCGAGATGACGCAGCAGCAAGGTGAGGAAGAAGAAATTCGTTGGAACAGTGCAAGCGGCGAAGAGGCTCCCGCAATTTTTTCAAGAATTGCCGAGCAAATCGGCCATCCTCTCTCCACCATCACCGTGACACCGCGGGGACAGGAAGTGAAGCGTGAAGATGATACGGGCACCAAGACGTCACTTGGCATGGGTTCGCTAACGCTGGCGTTTCCAGAAGAACCAATCGCCATTGGAGCGTCGTGGTCAGTGCCGCGCGAGGTCCGCACTCGCACCGAGGACGGTGAAGTGAAGCCGATCAAGATCCGCGAATTGTTCACGTTAGAAAAGGTGGAAACCGGAGTCGCCTATCTGAGGGTCCGGAGCGAACCGCTGACTCCCATCAACGAAGAATCGGTCCGTGCCCAAGTCGTTCAACAGCTAAGCAATGGCACCATCCGATTCGATATCGACAATGGCCGAATGCTCAGCAAGCAGTTGGACTGGGATGAGACGGTGGTTGGCTTTCAAGGTGCCAACAGCCTGATGGAATACCGAGCTCGCTTCACGGAAAAGCTGATCGACGGTGTCCAGCGAACCGCACAGCGCAAGTGAGTCGATTTTGCTTACTGACGCTCACTCCGCGACACGGCGACGATGCCTGCGATGGCCGCGATCTGTAGCATCGCGAAGGCCAGCGGCGGCAATTGCCTGAGCGCTCCAAGCGCCCCCTTCATCCAACCGGGCTCCCGAGCCTCCTGCTCCATCACGATCTCGCCCAAGGGGCGACCGAGCGGGCGCCAGGTTGAGACATGCTCCCAACCGTCTCGGGTCCGCCGCCATCCCTGTGGCGGCACGGGGTTGGGGCGCCGAACGGGGAGGTAAACCAGCTCCGTCTCCGCAGGAAGATGATCTCCAGAATCAGCCCTCGATTCCAAGACGTCAGACACCGGAGCACCAGACACCGGAGCACCAGACACCGGAGCACCAGACACCGGAGCACCAGACACCGGAGCACCAGACACCGGAGCAAGGAGCTGTGGAGCACTGACCTGAGCCGCAACCTCATTGGCGGGATGCGATTGGAACTGGACCAGAACGAGAAAACCGACGATCGCCAGGGCGCAAATCAAATGACTTCGCAATTGAGTGCCAAGCCAACGAGCGTCTTCGGAATGCCTGCTGAGGTATGTCATGCGGGCATCTGATTGCAGTTACCGGTCCATCCGCTGCCCGCTCTCTCGAATCATCGCGTAAAGCATGCTGGCACAAGCACTTAGGCAGGACGAACAAGGCCGGTGTGCGAACGCGATGATGCGTCAGGGCAACGATGACCACTTCCAAGAGATGCCCAAACGCATCGCATGTCTTGGCTTGGCAACGTTAGAACCGGACGACTCCAAAGCCCGGACCCGTCACGAATTGAGAAATCCGTGGTCAAGCCAGAGGGACGCGAGCTAAGTTTTCAACGCCTCCTCTTGCTGCTCGGCCAAATCAAGGCTGCCAGCATCTTTCTCTGACCACCCAACACCACGATTAGCCATGGCGACGACGACCACTGCACTGGATGATGTCTTTCACGCGGAAGTACTCCCGGCGCTGCCTCACAGCGCGATCACCTTGCTGCAGTTGTCACAGAATCCCGAGAGTGGGCCGATGGAGTTCACCAAACCGATCGAAGGCGATCCTGGACTGATGGGTCAAGTCCTCAAGTTCGTCAATTCGTCCTATTTCGGCTTCCGAAATGAAATCATGAGTGTTCAGCAGGCACTGACGCTGGTCGGGACCCGTGCCATCACGAACTTTGCACTGTGGAATGCAGTCTTCAGTGTGATTCCGAATCCAAAGTTTGGCCCTTTCGATCTCAAGTCCCTTTGGCAGGATTCACTTCGTCGCGCTCTGTTTGCAAGGCAGTTGGGCAAGGTCGCTGGGGCTGAAGAATGCTGAGGATCTTTTTGCAGGGGCCTTGCTACAGGACATGGCGATTCCACTGCTGCTGAAGGAATTGCCGTCGGAATACGAGGGTTTGGTAAGGCGTCGCGCCGAGGAAGGCCGACGTCTCAGCGGCCTCGAGAAAGAAATGTTCGGTTGGGATCATGCCGATGCGGCGGCAATGCTGGCCAAGCAATGGAATCTTCCAGATGACTTCATCACGTTGATTGCTCAACACACACGCTTTAGCGATCTGCTGTCCGGCGGGGAACCAAATCGCGCGGCCGCTTGCGTCGCCTTGGCTTCGCTACTCCCCTCTTGCAGCGACGACAGCTGGGGCGAACGTGACGAGTTCCTGGCGGGATTCGCAGCCCTTTCAGGACTCGACGCTGCAGCCCTTCAATCCCTGTTCGCGGATGTTGACGAAGGAACACGTGATTTCGCGCGAATCCTGAAGCTCGCTACCCCCAAGGTCACACTCGTCGAGTACCTGTAGCCGAGTATTGCGGCTGTCGGAAGCCACGCGTTTGAGACGGCCAATCACGTCAGTGAGCTAGCTGAGAAACTTCTCGCGAAACTGCAGGATGTGATCCCGATGTCCGATGACCATCAATTCATCATCGGCCTCAATCACCTCCTGAGCGTCGGGGCTGAATTTCAAGCTCCCATCGGGTGACTTGATGGCGACGATCAACAGCTTGTATCGCCGATGAGCTTCGGTTTGATCGAGTGTCATTCCCACCAAGGGACAACCCTCTCTCACGCTGAGTTCATCGAGGTCGATATTGATATCGCTCCCCTCGTCAACCAAGCGGATGAGTTGAGCCGTGGAGGGTCGAGTGATCATTCGACTCATCTGACGTGCTCCGACAACCGTTGGCATCACGATCGTGTTGGCCCCCGCCTGTGCAAGCTTCTTTTCGGTACTCTCCCGCTCAGCCCTTGCAATGATCCGTATCTTGGGGTTCATGTTTCGGGCGGTGAGGGTAATGAACACGCTTTCCGCATCGTTAGGAAAGGTGCTGACCAAAACAGCGGCATGAGCCAAGCCAGCGGACCTGAGCGTCGACTCCTCCGTTGCATCGCCAAGAATGCACAGATGGCCATCGGCAGATGCCTCTGCGTAGGCCTCTGCGTTTGAATCGATGATCACGATTTCACGGCGATGAATTCGCAACTCACGAGCCAGGTTTCGTCCCATCCGGCCATAACCACAAATGATCGTATGGCCCGACAAGCTCATGATTTCTTTGGTCATCCGTCGCTTTCCCAGTACGTGCTCCAACTCGCCTTCGATGATCAGTTGAAAGAGACCCCCAAAGGTGTACACCGCGGCTGTGATACCAGTCAGAATGACGACCATCGTCAAGACCTGGACGTCGATGGGAAGCGACGGCCTTGCCTCACCATACCCGACGGTCGAAACCGTGATCACGACCATCCAGATCGCGTCCAGCCACGCGTAACCACCGATGACGCGGTAACCAATCACCGACAGCACGAGCACCAGACAAAGAACGAATCCGCCTAACCGAATCCGTTCCAAGGGTGTTCGCATCTCAACATTCCAATCAGCAGGGCAGGCCACTCATCGCAACGATGAGCAAGAACTGCTTGCAAAGATACCCCCTCAGCACCGATTCTCTCGAGACCGATTCTTGAGCGTCAAAATCCGAAGCAGCTTCCAAGCTCAACCAAGAAAGAGCCCTGGGCATCGCAACTTCGAGCTCAAAAAGAAAAGACCCTAGGAGCGGCGTTGGGCGCCAGCTCCCAGGGTCGTGTTCGAAGTGGGCCTGCGGCCCAAGTCGAAATGCCGCTTGACGCGCGCGATTGGCCCTCGTCGCTCGCGTTACTTGTGTTTATCGTGACAAGCCTTGCAGTTGGACGCTTTCTTCAGCATCTCACCTGCGTCGTCCGTCCCGTCAACCGCGGCTTTGCCAGCCTTGACCAAAGCAGACGTCAGCTCCTTCCAGCTATCGGCTTCCCCTTTCTTGGGCTCGTTCTTGCTGAGCGCCACCAACATCCCGTGAAGCTGTTTCTTCTCTTCATCCGAAGCCTCGCCGGCAGCGACTTTCTTCAAAAGGCCGCCCTTCATCGCAGTCTTCATGACTTCCTTCGTTGTGTACTTGGGCTCCTTCTCCTCTTCCTCTGCGGTCACCGTGACGGAACTGACGCAGGCGAAGACCATGGCGCCAGCACATCAAAGCAATGAATTTCTTGGACATTGAGCAATTCTCTTGGCAAGTTGTTGAGAACAAAACGACCGGGCCACCCGGCACCGACGAGCCAACAGGATATATGAATCGGGCGACCTTTGCCATAATTCATCCACCTCGAAAAACGGTGAGAAGGGGCCGCCAAGATGGCACCCACGTCCCAGCCGATCGACCATAATGAGAGCAAATTCGAAGGACCGTCTCGGACCGAAGCATGGTATCGAGCGAATTCCGATGCCTCCTGAGGCGACCTGCCCCAGGAATCACCCGACCGACCATGACGGTGAGCGTCAAACCCGTCCCCATTCATTACTTCATCGCGAGGAAGATCCTGTGAGCCAACCGAATCGAGCCGAGACCGAACAAGATTCCTCCAAAAGGGGCAATTCATCGAAGCGCACCGAGTCATCGAAGAGCACCGAGTCATCGAAGAGCACCGAGTCATCGAAGAGCACAGCGAGACGTGCGTCCAAGCCGACGGTCTCTCGACGCGAATTTACCAAGACTTCGGGAACGGTTATCGGTGCGTTGGCCGGCTTTCATTTCTTTCCGGCACTTGCCCAGAAGAAGTTGGAGAAGCCGACTCTGGGCGCGATTGGTGTTGGCGGAAAGGGTTCCGCCGACATCGCCGGTGCCAAGAAGGCAGGCTTTGAGGTGGTCGCATTGGTCGACGTTGTCGACACCAAGAAGCTTCCCAAGGTCGATGGTCGTCTGAAGAAGACGGGTGAAATGAGAGACGCGTTCCCTCAAGCGAGCTTCTTCACCGACTATCGAGAGATGTTTCGCGAGATGGGGGACCGTGTGGACGCCGTTACCGTGTCGACGCCCGACCATCATCATTATCACGCTTCCTCGATGGCGATGAACGCGGGCAAGCATGTCTATTGCCAGAAGCCATTGACTCGAAGCATCTGGGAGGCCAGGGCGTTGAATGAGATTGCCAGCCGCACCGGTGTCAAGACACAGATGGGAAACCAAGCGCACGCCAACGATCACATGCGGCGCTGCGTCGAGTTGATCCGCGCTGGCGTTGTGGGAAAGGTCAAAGCAATTCATGCTTGGACGAATCGACCGATTTGGCCACAAGGCTTTGCTGCGCCGCCACCAAGGAACCGGTACCGGCTGGCATTGATTGGGATCAGTGGATCGGACCCGCCTGCTTGGGTCGACTACAGTCCTCGCATCGCCCCCTTCTCGTGGCGGGGCTGGTGGAATTACGGCACCGGTGCGCTGGGGGACATGGCATGCCACATCATGGATGTTGGCTATTGGGCGATGCAACCAGAATCGGGTCCCCGCTTGTCTCCCTCTTCGGTGATTGCCCATCAACAGGGCGCCACCGACCTCTCGCCTCCCATCAACTCGGTGATCACCTGGGAGTTCGACTCAAGCCCCTACGCTGCGCGTGATGGTTTCAAGTTCCACTGGTACGACGGCTACATCGATGCCATCTTCGATCGCGATTCCTGGCAACTGATCAAACGTGGGGATGATTACAACCATCCTGACGAAGACGTGCTGGAAGGGATGAGCTTCACCGATTTCGGCAGTGTGATCGTTGGAGAAGAAGGCAAACTATTCTTCAACCGCAGCAAGCAGAATTGGGTGCTGAAGACGTCCAGCCATGTCGATGGCTTTCGCTGGCCCGAACCAACCTTGCCCCGCGCGACCGATCAGGACAATTACAAGGAGTGGTTCGATGCGATCGAAGGCAAGATCGAGCAAGGCGAATCCAACTTCAGCCTTGCTGGCCCAATGACCGAAACGATCCTGCTTGGGGTCCTGGCACAAAGGTATCCAGACACGAAGCATTCTTGGGACGCCAAGAAGATGCAAGTGAAGGATCGTCCCGACCTGGCATCTTGGATCCGTCCGGACTATCGATCCGGTTGGTCCGTCAAACAGCCTAGAGAAGGCGATCCGAGATTCCGCTCTCGGGCGACGCGGAGGTATCGAAGCACCCAGCCTCGGGCGTGAGCCCGAGGTTGGCACCATCGTTATGCTCGGCAACTCAAGGAGTGGGCCGAGACTGACGAAGGAAATCGGTGACCGTCGAAACATCCTTCTCGGGTGGATCCGGAGTGAACAGCGAACGAAAGAAGCCTGGCTTCGTTGATTCTTCACGCTTCGAAGGTGTTCGAGCCGACGCGGGAAACATGCGGGCAGGATTCAACTTCTGTGGATCAAAAACCTCTTTGGTCTTCGTCCAAGCTGTTGCTAGCCGTCGTCGTTACCTCGCTCATCAAGCCGTCCTTCTTCTTCTTGATGCGAGTTTTTTCTTCCTGGCCGGGAAGGATCGACCTGAAGTCGGGCATTTTCCACGCTTCTTCGCCGGATTCAAGCCATTGACCAACCGCGTCATCGGGGAAGGTCCAATGACTGTGTCCGCAGACGCTGGCGTCTGGTTGAGCGTCCAAGCCAAGAGCAATGCCGCGGTCAAACCCAAGAGGGAGTTGAGCCTCGTTTTCATTGAATCCATTCTCCTTGCTATTTCGTGAGCGGCACGAGCGTCACCGACGAAGGCCGCTAAATCATTCATTCCGAACCAAACGCTATCGCAAGTTCACAAGCGATCTGACAAGACCACTTTCACCGAATCGGGGGGCAGGGGCGCCATTGCTGAGTGAAAATGTCAGAATGATGCAGGCTGGGACACTCGGGAACGAAGTATCTCGCCCAAATTGCCCATCATTCTCTCAATTTTATTTCGGCGACCTCCAACCTGAATGCCACCAAACTCAGAGCTCGTGCATGAAACACGCTCCAGGAAACACGATCGTTGCCAGCGATTGTATTTGGCGTCTGCCGATCGCACTGTGTTGCGTTCTCATCACGAGCTCCGGATCGGCCCAGGATCTCCCGCCGGTTCCGGTGCCGATGACTGCAACCGCTTCCTATGCGGAAGCCGTCGAAGCCCACATGGGTTACGTCACCGAGCATGCGTTAGACGAATATGGCCCAATTCACACTCCCCTTTGGTTGGCAACGATAGACATTCACACGTCACGATTGCCGGAGGCAAACGTCGACGAGAGGGGTGATGGTCGCCACGATCCTTTGGCCACGTCGAGTCTCTACCTCGATCAGCCTACCGTTGTTGCCGCTTACGAACTCGCTCGTCGTACGGGATGCAAATGCTATAGCGATGCCGCGAACGCTTACATTCTCGCGTTCCTAAACATCAGCCAACGCAACTCGTCGCATGCTTTTGCAATTCGTCAAAGGGATCACTACCACGTGATTCGCGATGAACCTTCGTCGCTCCCGGGACAGAGTCTGCGTCGTGCGTTTCACACGCCTGCCTGGGAGACCCTTTGGGGGCAATCGCCCGATACAACCGACCGTCTGATCCGCGGGATGGCGATCGAATGGATGGGTGCGAAACAGACGCAAGCGTCTGCCGGCACTCTCGCGCAGCAAGCCATCGTCCTTGACTCGGTCTGTTGGCTCACCTCGAAAACAAACGAGCCGAATCCAGAACTACTGCAGTTGGCCCGACAGATCACGAACGACGGTGCGACAGCGGGGGCGTCGACTGGAGAAATCGGGACTTGGATAGAGACGCTGATTCGCGCTAGACGCTATACAGGCGAACCCGCGTTCCAGCAAAGAGCGTCTCACCTCCTTGATGAGTGGCTTGAACAACATCGCGACTCAATGTCGGGCCGTCGCGATCTCGAAACGATCGGCGTTGACGACGGCTCGCAACCTGAATCGACACCCAGTCCTAACACCAAGGCGCCAAGCCCTGTCACGCTGGAGTCGCTGCCTCTGGCCGAAGCCTGCCTGAGTATGTGGCAAGTCACGAACCAAGAGAACTACCGACTTGCCGTGACTCGATGGGCCCAAGCCATTCAAACAAGTCTGAGCGAACAGGCAGGTCATGGCTCTCGCTCTGAAGAATACGGTCGGGCGATTCACTTTCTGGCTCGGGCATCGGACGCGTTCCAGCAACCACAATGGCGAAAGGTTGCGGAGCAAATCGCAGACGATGCGATGAGCGCAGTTGTACGAACCGAGATTGGGGATGTTTCGCAGTCGCACCGGAAGTGACCGCTGCGACGCCATGGACGGACCTGGGTTTCTACTGCTGGCGTTGCTCTATTTGGATGGTCCCGACCCAACCGCCGAGAGTGCCTTGCACTTCTAGACGCTCCACATCACCAGGCACTTGCTGCGTTTCGACGAAAAGGGGCCTTACCTGAAGCTCCGCGACTGGATGGACAGCGCCAACTGACCGTAGGGCGGTCTCTCCGAGACCGTCGTTCATCGCGGCCATGCCGCGCGATCCTCGCACCGGAGGGGGCTCGGCTACGAGAAGGGAACCAGGCGAAACTTCGCCACGATTCACGGTACGAAACCTCGATAGTGGCCCTGTTCAGCAGGACTCGACATCCTTGAGCCGATGCGGCTAGCGCGATTCGCAGGTCCCCGAACAGCTCGGCCCTGAAAAATTCTCTCCAGAAACCATTGACGAGCGAGACTGCCTGTTGTATTACTACATTAACACAACGGTGCAAGCATGCAGTTACATATTTCTTCCGACGGCGTCCCGATCTACCAGCAGATCGTTGACCAGATTCAATACCGAATCATGTCGGGCCAACTTCGAGCTGGCGACGAGCTTCCGACAATCCGAGGTTTGGCCGAGGAACTCCGAGTCAATCCCAACACAGTAGCCCGAGCTTATCGAGAACTGGAGAATGACGGGCTCGTCGAGAAGCGTCGCACGACGGGAACCTTTGTGGCGGAGCTGCCAGAGACGCGTTCGGTCGCCCAGCGCCGACGCCTGCTGGCACCCCATCTGGACAAACTAATCATTCAATCTCGTCAGCTCGGTTTCTCGATTGACGATGTCGTGGATCAGCTCCACAAACGGGATGTTCAAATTTCAAGCGAGCAGAGGTAGCGATGAGTCTCAACATTCCAAGTGAGTTGGCGGTTGATGTGGTAAACCTGAGTCGCTCGTTTCGCGGCAAGCGTGCTTTGGATGACGTTTGTTTGCAGATCCCCGTCGGCTCCATTTATGGACTCGTCGGGCTCAATGGCGCAGGAAAGACGACGTTGATCCGCCACCTGATCGGTTCTCTCAAGGCCCAGCATGGTAGCGTGCGAGTGCTGGGTGATGATCCGGTTCGTGATCCCGAAGGCGTCCTCAAACGGGTCGGCTACCTAACCGAGGAAGACTCCCTACCGAAATGGATGCGGGTTGGCGACCTCATCGACTTTACACGTGCCATCTACCCAACTTGGGACGATGCCTATGCCGCAAGCTTGTGCGAAACGTTTTCACTCACCCGCAGAACGCGATTGCAGTCACTTTCCAAGGGGCAGCGAGCACGAGCTGGGCTGCTGGTCGCAATTGCCCATCGCCCTGAATTGCTGGTCCTCGACGAACCGAGCAGCGGGCTAGATCCGATCGCCAGAAGCGATATTTTGGAAGCGATCATTCGTACGATCAGCGAAGATGGTCGCACCGTTCTCTTCTCCAGTCACTTGCTCGACGAAGTCGATCGCGTTTGCGATTCGATTGCCCTGATGCACGAAGGACGGATCATCGATTCGCTGACCTCGGAGCAGCTCGATGTACGTTACCGAGAGATTGTTTGTCGCCCGCTGCATGTTTGGCGAGAGCCACCCAGCATTGACGGCTTCTTCGGCTGGAAAAAGTCGGGGCAGGAGTGGTCGGTGGTTGCTTCGAATCAGACGCTTGGGATGCAGCAGCTTCGAGAGAGCTGTCACGTGATCGACGATCGTCAGGTCTCGCTTTCGCGTTGGTTCGAGGCACGTGTGGGCACGAGAGCCGCTGCTCTCGACAATCCGACTGAAGACGAGGTGGCTACTGATGC
The DNA here is from genome assembly GCA_963767665.1 of Pirellulaceae bacterium. Classification (GTDB taxonomy): domain Bacteria; phylum Planctomycetota; class Planctomycetia; order Pirellulales; family Pirellulaceae; genus Rubripirellula. The sequence goes on along the minus strand of CAVYFC010000004.1, from coordinate 173,745 downwards.
TTGAAATCAACGCACTCGTTCGAGTTTCTATCGCCCGCCATCGGTGGATCCTCCTGGGGATGACCGCAGCGGTAGTGGTGGGGGTGCTGGTCGCAGTCCTCTCGGCAATCTGGTCACCGGGGCTTCGCGGAGATCGGATCGCCGTGAGCCTCTGTTCTTTTCGCTGATGCCAGCGGGAATCGCGTCGATCATTTTGTTCGACTACGGTCTGGACCAAGATCTCAATCTTCCCGACAGCAGCTGCAGCCATTGGATTCTGCGAATGCCAATCCAAGCTTGGAAGATTGCGGCGGTGCCGATCGCGCTGAAATCGCTTTGGATCAGTGCGATCTGGATCATCTTCGTGCTGGTAGCAAGGTCGCTTGATTCACCCGCGATCCCTTTGATCATGCCTTGCATTGTTTTTTCCGCCGTGGCCGTTTGGATCATGGTCTTGTCATGGCGACCCTTCCAAAGTTCTTTTCGGCGATTCGCCCTCCTGGTGATTGCGATCCCCGTCCTCTACTGCGCGTTGGTCGGGGCGATCGCAGCTCCCATGATCGACGCGGTGCAATGGCGTCCCTTGGCGACATTGGCAAGCGTGGTCGCAGGGATCGCCCTTTACGTCGGGGGCATCTGGACACTGGTTCGTTCGACTCAGCTTGCCCGGATCAGTCCGGGCGGAATCATTCCGGGTGAACGCTCAACGCGACCGCGCGACGCTGATAACGCTGGCCTCAGACTGAATGAAACGCCCCTACCGACCCAACACTTCCGGAGCAAGATCGACGCACTGTTTCACCACGACTACCAGCGTTCGCGTCATTGGATTCGTGGACTGTATGCGATCATGGTCCTCCCGACGATCGTGATTTTCGCACTCTTTGTTCCCGTCCATGCCGCAAGCGTCATCATGGCATTGGCGCTATTCGTGTACTACGCGGGCTTCGCTGGATCGCGGTCGTTCGCTTCCAACAACTTTTCGAGTGAATTGCCGGTCTATCTCGCCGCGAGCCCTCTGAGCACAAAAACGCTGGCATGGACAAGGCAGCTCTTCCCACTTGTGATGGGCTTGATCACCTATGGTTGCATCCTCTTCCTCTTCGCTGGCTGGGCATGCTGGGAGAGCAATCGTGCGATATGGATGCAGATGGGCGCAAGCTCAATCGTCTTCTCTTGGTGGTGACGCAGATGCCGTTATGATTGGTATTCGAATCTCGGCCGCGATTGTGCTGGGCGTTGGCGTGCTCTTTCTGAGTCGAATTGCTGCTTTTTCTTGGGTCAGCCTGACCGGCCGCCCCTGGGTAAGCGTCACGATCACAATCCTCGGTTCGGTCGCGATCTTGATTCCCTTTTTGACGTTGTTGGCTTGGTTCTTGAAGCAGACGGACTGGGAATCGACCGAGGCCTCGGCGCACATTACCTCTCCATGCTTCCCTGGCTAGTGGGAGGACTCCTAGTCATCAAGACGTTTGCCGCCGTTTCCGTTGGCATCGCTTCGCTACGTGAACGGATCCTATCGGCCAAGGACGTGATTCGGATAACCCTGCTTTGGGCCGCATTAACGGGGACTTTGGCATTCGCATTCTATGTGCTCCTTCCCTATCCGTTTGCGACACTGGCCTGGTGCTTTGCATTCACGGCACTAGCGATCCCGCTGGCCCGGATCCTTCTCTTGCCGCTCGCTCTGTCCGTGGAACCGCCATCGGTAGCTCGCGAATGGCCAGGCGTCTCTGCCGACGACCGAGTCGCCATGCTAGTCCGGCCCAGAGGGCAACCAGCGGCAGTGCCCAGAGATTCAGTTGAATCAGCGTGACTCCGAGGCCCCTCAGAGAACCCACGATCTGGCCGGCCAGTGAGTCACCGCCTCGCAAGACGACCGTATCGATGAAATTCTTGGACTTGTATTTATCCTCACGGCTAATGACGGTGAAAAGCACCTCGCGTGAAGGGACCGTGATCCCGTAACCCACACCCCGCGCGATACCACCATGGTCACCATCAAGGTGACCAAGGAGGGAAACATCGCAAGGGAAGCGAAGCCGACCAGATAAACAACTGGCAGCATGACCAACGCGACGCTGACCCCCAGACGTCGCAGGATCACACCAGACAGCCCGACCTGGATGACGAGCGTCAAAACCTGTGTCCCCAGATCAAGGTAAGCGAAGAGACTCGTCCGCGCGTCCTTGCTGGGGATCGCTTGTCTGACGATCTCCGCCTGCTCAAAGTAGAGCAACGTCCCGAATCCCTGCACCAAAAAGAGGAAGACACAAATGCTCGCCAGATAGGGCGATTTCAAAACATGCGTGATCCCCGCCATCAACCCACCTTCGTCGACTCGATCGCGAGCCGCTGCGACAAGCGGTTCACTTTGACCATCGAGTTGCCGAATGGCATCTGCCTGTTTGTCCAATCGCCACGCACACCACAGTCCAAGTTCAATGACGATTGCAGGCAACAGGAGGAGGGTTCCCGTCGAAAGCTTCGTCGCCAACTGGCTGGTCAGTAGCGAGCCGACAATCGCACCAGTGGTCCCGCCCGATGCGACGATCCCGAACAAGCGACGTCCCTGACGACTACTGAACAGGTCCGCCAGCACGCTCCAGAACACGCTGGTCGAAAAGACACCAAAAATGCTCACCCAAACGAAGAAAACTCTCGCGGTCCAAGTTTGCACCATGTCGTCTTGAATACGCATCATCATCCAAAACACGAGCAGGCAGGCTGCAAAAAAATGGAAGACCACACGCACGATCCAGCGTCGGGGCAGGCTCGCGACCAAAGCTGCGTAGCAGGGCACCGCCAGAATCATGACGAAGAAGGAGGCGAGAAAAAGCCTTTGCAGTTCTCCAGTGCCCACCAGCGTTCCCATCGTCTCGCGAACCGGTCGCACGATGAAATACCCAAGCAAAATACAGAACAGCCAACTAAACGCATAAGCGACACCCAACCATTCGCCCGCCTTGATGCGGCGGGCATCCTCGGTCGCTTCATCTTCGTAGGGGCTAGGCGGTTGGCTCACTGCAACACGACGCGCATCGGTCGCCCCTCACGAAATCGGTCAGATCCCTGAATCGATTGATACCCTAACACCTGGTCGCACTAACTCCGTTTGATGAACTGGACGAGACGTGACTCGAGTGGACGCGCTACCTAAGGCGTCGCGGGGATCACCGCTTCCGGCGGGCGCAGCGAGGGGACGAACCAATCCACCTTGGCGTGGGACTGCGTCGCCACCAATGCATCAAAGAGGGCGTCCGCAGCGTCACGTCTCAACTGTGCCTGGTCGGCAAGCTGATCAAACGTCCGATTGCCGGCTTCGATACGATGGACGTAAAGCATATGCAAGCCGAGAGGACTACGCACCGGTTGGCTGATCTGACCGGCCGGCGTATTCCGCACCGCCTGCATCACGCTTTTGGGAAGATCGCCATCCTTCTCTACCAGCCCGACCCGTCCTCCCTGGTCAGCGGTTGGTGATTCACTGTGCTGCTGGGCAGCGTCCGCAAACGCGGCCTCGGGGGCGTCGCTCGCACGAAGCTCCTCGGCCAACTCCTCAAAATTGGCCTCCGCTGCCTGAACCGACAACTCGTCCTGAACATCCAACCTGACAAAGATCTGAGACACCTCGTATCGATTCCCGCCGTAGATCTGCTTGCGAGATTCGAAAAACCGCCGCAGGTTCTCTTCCGTCAACTTGCTCTTCAGATATTGCCCCCAGGCAACTCGCCAAGCGAGATCAGCGGTCAGGGATTTCTCATCGGCGAGCCGAGCCTTTGCTTGCTTCTCCAAACTGCTGCCTCGGCGATTGGCCTCCGCGGCGAATGAATCGACCTGACGCTGGATCATCCCCTGCAATGCTTGGCCACCTTGAGATTCGAGCGTCTTCATTGCCAGGTGACGCTGCACCAACAACGCAGCAGTCGCGCGCTGAATATCGTTTCCCAGCGAATCGAGATCGCGAGTCTTGAAACGCTCGGTCAAAATCAGATTCAACTCACCGAGATAGATCGGATCGCCATCGATTGCTGCAATCGGATCGCCGGGTTCCAGCGTCTGCTCCCCGTAGGCTGCGATGCCTGCAAAAGGGAGCAGGATCATCCAAAGCGGGCAGAACAATCGCAGAGGACATCCAAATTGAACGGGGGCAATCACGGCAGGGGGATGTCCTGAATCACAAAGGAGACTTCGTTCGGCACGACCGCCGTCGGCGATTGGTACATGAATGTTGAATCGGCAACGGAGTCACCCAGATCAAAAAGATAGCCAATGCCAACGCTCGATTCGGTCTGACGATAGACTTCGAAACCCAAGTGATCGGCGCGTGATCCGTCTTGACGCTGAATGTAAGCCTGGTTTTCGAAGACCCAGTGTCGATGACTCTCAAGCGAGCGATCGGCATCCTGGAGCTCCACGCCGACGCGAATCTCATGCAAGGGACCGTTCTTACGAATCGCTTCGATTTGCACGGTCATGGCGTCAATTGTCTTGCTACTACCTGGTTCCGCGAGCGACAGTTCGAACGTTTGCTGCTTGCCTGGCAGCAGTGCTCGGATGACACCGGCCAAAGAGTCGATCTTGTCGGGCTGACCCGCGGGGAGCTGCATGGGAAAATAGAACTCGCTGAATGCGATTTCGGCATTGGTGGCGACGTCGATGGTATCACTTGACTCTTGGGGTGCCAGCACCGCGTCATCATCAAGTCGCCCGGCAAGCTGCTTGACAGGGATGGTCAATCCGATGGGTGTGACGCGAGGTTCCCAACTGATCTCAACGCCCACGTTCAAACCACTGAGGCTCGGTTGATTCAAACTTCTTCGGGAGGTCACCGATGTCGGCTCGATTCGATACACACCAGCGTAAGCGGCGGAATCAACGCGTGAGGGACGTTCCTCGCGGCGCGGCACGAGCTGCAACATTCCCCGTCCACCACCATAAAAGTTGATATCCAAACCAGTCTGGTCCAACACCAAATCGAGAGCATGCCAGAAGGGCAGGGGAGTATCGATCGGCGTGAATGCGATCGATTCATCCGCCTGATGCTCGAACTCCACCCCACTGTCACGGCTGATCGCTTCGAGTGCCTCGCCGAGCGTGGTTGACTTGCCAAGCCGCACGATGGCCGATTCCGATTTGACCTCGCTCTCGGTACGCATGGACATCAGTGTCTTGCGAACACGACTCAGTCGTTCGGCAGCCTCAATCGAAAATCCAGACTTCGATTCGGGTAGGAACTCCAAAGCGTTGGGGCCAGCCTCGATCAACGACTTCTCGGCCTCCTTACGGGTCGTCAAGGCAGGAGCATCCAATTCGTCTACCCACTCCAGCACATCCGCCTTGAGGTCTTCTTCTGAGGCCGAACCATCTTGGGCATGGCAACGGTCAAGTGAACAGGAAAGGATGCTCAAGCCGGGTACCGCGGTGCTGATCGCGAACCAAAGCAGGACTCGCATGGAAGATCGCATTTTCATCATTGTCCTCATGAACGGAATGACTTTCGCTGCCGAGAGTCCGAGGGGCGCGGGAATCGAATCGAGCTCGATATCGGGCGTCCATCGATCAGGATTCTAACCTAGCCTTCGGGTAACCGTCCAAGCGAACATCAGAATCCAGGTTTCTACGACGATGCTGCTCGAAAGCCGTACCGGCATGCTGCTGCCGACCCTGCTGCTATGCTTGATCCTGAACCCAGCGACGGACCTGCATGCTCAGACGCCAGGAATGGTGGAGTTTTTCGCCGCAGGCAAGCTGCAGAAGGGAATGCCGCTCGTCGAATTGACCCACGAATTGGTGGTAATCGGAAGAGACGGCTGGATGCATTCACTCGACCCACGAGAACCGGAATCGAAGGTTCGTACGCTTGATGAGATCTACTCGCCCGCTTCGGTCCCCGAACTTCGAAATGACCTGCAGGCTGAATTCGGCAGGAACTTCGAGATTCTATCAACGCAAAACTTTTTGATCGTCCAACCCCGTGGAAGGGGCGATCGCTGGCCACGTTTGTTTGAGCAATCACACCGCACCTTCACATCCTACATGAGCAAGCGCGGCGTGAATGTGCGGCAAGGACGCTTCCCAATGGTCGCGGTGGTGTTCCCAGACGAAACGCAGATGTATCAAGAGTTCGAGAAGCTGGATATCGATGTCAAACGAGTTGCCGGATTGTATTCGGGAGACAGCAATCGAGTGATGACACACGATGGCGGGCATTCATCCCAAATCGCCGCCACCGTTCGCCATGAAGCAGCCCACCAGTCGGCGTTCAACTCAGGCATCCATAGCCGCGTCAACGATACGCCTCGCTGGATCACGGAGGGTGTCGGGCAGATGTTTGAACCGCCGGCTATGACTGATCCCCGTGGATCTCGAAGCCTGATTGATCGCGTCAACCAAGACAGCCTTCGCTACTTGCAGGCAAATTTTGACCGCCAAGATCGAGATAACAAATTCAGCGATTCGGTGATGCAATTGGTCAGCGACGACTCGATGTTTGAGAACCCAAAACAGATCGATGATGCCTACGCTGTCTCGTGGGCCATGATGTTCTACTTGGCCGAACGACATCCCAACGCCTTCGCCAAGCTCCTGAATCACACGGCGAAACGGCCTCCCTTCCAGCCCTATTCACGCGGCAATCGTCTTCGCGACTTCGAACGGATCTCAGGCTTCGATACTCTCGAATTCAGCAGGCTCTTGGGCCGGTTCATCGATTCTCTCTAACCCAACGGCACCACCAGTGTGATTTCGAGCGTCCGGCATCAAGCAAGGACCTCGTCAACCACACGTCCCTGAACGTCGGTCAGGCGAAAATCGCGGCCCGCGTAGCGATACGTCAATCGCTCATGGTCGATCCCCAGCAAATGCAGAATCGTGGCATGCAGGTCATGCATGTGAACGCGATTGTGCGATGCGTAGTAGCCATACTCATCGGTTTCGCCGTAGGCGAATCCCGACTTGACTCCACCACCTGAGAGCACAACGGTGAAGCCTTGCGGGTTGTGGTCCCGACCATTCTTTCCCTGAACCACGGGAGTTCGCCCAAACTCTCCGCCCCAAACGATCAGTGTGTCCTCCCACATACCGCAGCGTTTCAAATCCCGGATCAACTCTGCGATGGGCTGATCGGTAGCGGCCGCATTCTTGTTGTGACCATCTTCAAGGTTGCCATGTTGATCCCAAACCTGGCCGCTGCTGACAGTGATGAACCGCACGCCGGCTTCGGCCAGTCGGCGGGCGAGCAGACAACTGCGTCCGAATGAATCGGTCGCTTTTCCGCCAACTCCATAGGCGCGGCGAGTCGCCTCGGTCTCCCGATCGAGATCAAAGACCTCCGGTGCCGCCAGCCGCATCCGGGAAGCCAAATCAACGGCTTCGATAGCGCCCTCTATTTCGGCGTCAGGCCCAGCGGCGCGCAAATGCTGCTCATTCATCTTTCGAACGAGGTCAAAACGCTCGACCACCTGCTCGTCGGCAAGCGGTCCCTGCAAGTGAGAGATCTGCCCGCTTCCAGGCTTACCATTGCTGCCGATGACCGTGGCCTGATGCATGGCGGGAAGGAAAGCGGCTCCGTAATTCCGCGGCCCTCCATGCGCGGTGGCCGGTCCGATTGCGACATGAGCGGGGAGATCTGGATGCCCGCTGCCCAATGCATAGCTGACCCAGGCGCCGACACTCGGACGAACCAGGTTGTCGCTGCCAGTATTGATCATTCCGACCGCCTGGCCATGAGATTGGCCTTTGGTGTGCATGCTGCGAATGACACACAACGAATCAGCTTGTTCCGCCATGTTCGGCAATAAGCTGCTGACCCACAGCCCCGATTGACCACGTCGCTCGAACTTCCACGGTCCATTGAGCAAGGTTGGCACCGCGTCCAGATTGGGTGGCAGGGCGAACGGCAGCGATTTGCCATCGTCGCGTGCCAGGAGCGGTTTGTAGTCGAACGTATCAACGTGACTGGGACCGCCATGCATGAAGAGGAAGATCACACGACGAATTCGCGGCGGAACATGTGGTTGTAACACCGCCGGTGAGTTGCCTGGTCCGGCGAACGCACTTTGCCAAGGAACAAATCCCGATACCGCGAGCGACCCCATCGTGAAACTGCTCACCGCCCCGAACTGGCGCCGGGTAATCTTTGCTGTTTGCTGATGATTCATGATCGTCATTCCGACTGAGTTCGACTCTACTTGATCCCGCTGCGAGCGCAGAGCCATTGTCTGACGCTGGCTAATCCAATAACCGGAAGGGGGTCCCCGCGAACATCGCGGCAATGTATTGATGCCAGGCATCGAACGAGGACTCTTGCCCGGAAAAATACTCACTTGCAAACTGCAAATCCGGCGATCGAACGTCGCGCTGCAACACGACCTTGTACGCCAGTTCGAGACGTTCCGCAAAGTCTTCTGTTTGAGATGTGATTCGTACCGCCGTCGCATGAGCCCAATCGTTGACTTCCTTGCTGTTGATCAATACAAGTGCTTGCGATGGAACGTTTGTGGTGGGGCGACGACCAACCAGCAGATCTGGATCGGCGATATCGAGCGAGGTCATCAAATCTGGCAAGTAACCTCGCACGATTGGTAGATACACGGAACGATAAGGCAACGCGACGTCATCGAAGTCGGCGCTACTGTCGCTATTGTTGCTGGAGACCAATACACCGCGTCCCTTCATTGGCTCGATGAGTGGCCTCGAGTCCAACTGGCCACTTGCTACCAACATGGCATCCCGGATTGCTTCGGCAGGCAACCGACGGCGATGCATTCGCCACAACAACCGGTTCTCGGGATCCTTGGCAATCGAGTCCGCATTGAATTCCGAACTCCGTCGATACGCGTCGGAGGAAACAATCCCGCGGATCAATGACTTGAGATGCCAGCCACCGCGAACAAAGTCGATGGCCAAGTGATCCAGTAACTCAGGGTGTGTGGGGCGTTCGCCCTGAACTCCAAAGTTGTCGACCGTTCTTACCAGCCCCTCACCCATCAAGTGCATCCAAACGCGATTCACGAAGACACGTGAAACCAATGGGTTGTCAGGATCGGTCAGCCAATTAGCGAGTTCTGCCCTGCCACTGCCCTGCGGAGATCGAATCGACGAGTCGCTTGGACTGCATACTTGCAGAAAGCCGCGAGGGACCATCGGACCAAGATTTTTGACTTCACCCCGAATGTGAACTGGACAGTCGCCGATCTGATCGGACGCTTGTTCGCTGGGTGCCATCGCCTCGGGAAGGGGCGCCGGTGCCGCCGCTCTCAGCGCGGACAATCGTTTCCTGAGTATCTCCAGCGAGCCCTCTGCCTCGTCAATCGCCTGCCGATCGATCTCGGCCTTCGAATCCGGCTCCCCATCCACGGTCATCACCGCTGGGTCGGCGGGCAGAAACTGAATCGCGTCGGCGATCACGTAACCATTGGTTCCCCGATTGCTGACCGTGACGACGGTTTCCGCATCACCGGCGAGTTCAAAGCTCCCTAGCGATGACCACATCGGTTCGATCTCCACTTTCCGTTGATCAGCGGTGACGGTGACCTCACCATCGGCCGTACGGATCGTGATCGGAACTGCGGAGGCTCGGCTTGAGCCAGGGGAATGGGAGATCCTGACTTCGTACTTGCCCCGCTTGGGCAATTGCTTGGCGAAACGAATCGACGCTTCGCCTTTGGCAGCGTTGTCGTCATGAACATATCCCTGGCCGACATAGTGCTTGAAGAAAACGGAGGATCGCCAGCTTCCGGTCTTCGTGGCCGCTTCGTCGTCGATCACAATTCCCTTCAAGGTGACAGATTCTGGCTGCTGCAAAGATTTGAGTTTTCTTTCTGCCGCTTTGACTTCGGCCTCCAGCAATTTGACCGCCTTGCCATGCGACTCCAGTTCGTGGCGATGCTGTTCACTCGTTGGCAAAGGAATGCGATTCCACGTGCTGACGTACTTTTGGCTTTCGCCTCGCAGAGTCACGGTGCTCTTGAAAATCCCGGCTAGTGCATAGTAGTCCTCGGTCGGCACAGGATCGAACTTGTGATCGTGGCATCGCGCGCACCCCAACGTGAGCCCAAGAAATGCTCGCCCTACCGTATCGATCTGTTCATCGACCACATCCATGACCAGTTTTTCTTTATCACGTTCGCTGAGCATCTTGGTGCCCAGCATCAGAAAGGTCGTCGCCACCACGTTGTCGTGCCGCTGTTGGTCATGTTCGTAAGGCAACAGATCTCCTGCAATCTGCTGTCGAATCATCTGGTCAACGGGAGAGTCCGCCGCAAAGGACCGCATCAAATAATCACGATAACGCCAGGCTTCGTGATGGGTCGCGTTGAAGTCGCTGCCATTGCTGTCTGCGTATCGCGCCACGTCCATCCAATGTCGCGCCCAGTGCTCTCCAAATTCAGGCGACGTCAACATTTGATCAACCAGACGCAACCAAGCCTTGGGGGACGGGTCGGCCATCCACTGCTGCTGCGTTTCCAACGAAGGTGGCAAGCCGGTCAAATCAAATGCGAGACGCCGAAGCTGCGTAGCTGCATCCGCCAGTGGATTTGGCGTGATTCGGGCATCAGCGAGTCGGTCGTTCAAGAACGCATCGATCGGACCGACTTCCTGCGAAAGCGAAGACCTTCTCGGAGGGTCCGACACCAATGGTTGGAAGGCCCAAAACTCTCGACCCGCTTCCAAGTCGATGCCACTGATCGACGGTTGCATGGCAGGTTGCTGGCGTGGATCGACGGCACCGGCGGCGATCCACCGCTCAAAATCTTGGACGACACGATCAGGCAACCGACCGTCGGGCGGCATCTCTGAAGATTCATAGCGAATCGCCGAAATCAACATGCTGCTTTCGACGTTGCCAGGCTCAATGGCCGGCCCGCTGTCCCCGCCGTTCATCATCCCGTCACGCGAATCGAGCACCAGGGAGCCACCGGTTTCATCCGCGTCAGCAGAGTGACACTCGTAACATCTTTCGATCAGAACCGGACGAATCCGGTTTTCGAAGAACTCGATCGAATCTGGCGACTCGGCTTGAAGACGACTTGTCCCCAACACGGCAATGGTCCCCAACACGGCAATGGCCCCCAACACGGCTTTGCATAACACAACCGAAGGCAAGACTCGTCGCAGGAGACTGGATATCATGTTGGCTCGAAATCGTTGCGGGACGGACTCTTTGGCACCAAGCGGTATCACAACTCAATGATCAACCGATAGCCAAGAGGTCAGAAGTCAAACCGGGCGAGAACCTATCGAGACGAGGTGGTTCTCATCACAACGGGCCTGACTCAGGATAACACACCGTCTGAACAACTGCACGTTCCAATCCGGGCCAACAGTGCGTTGCCGATGGCCTGGCAAAGCTGCGCTGAGCAACCAGGAGCCATAGCATGAAGGTACTTGTTCTGACCGGCGCAGGAATCTCGGCGGAATCGGGGATTCCGACGTTTCGGGGAGCGGACGGGCTCTGGGAAGGTTTTCGGGTCGAAGAGGTTGCCAGCCCCGAGGGTTTCCGCGCTCGGCCCGATGTCGTGCACGGCTTCTACAACGCCCGGAGGCGACGATTGCTCGCTGGCGATATCCACCCCAACCCTGCCCATCTTGCAATCTCAGAATTCGATGCCCAGCATGGCGACGACTTTCTGTTGGTGACCCAAAATGTAGACGACCTGCATCAGCGATCCGGAAGCCAACGCATCCTGCCGATGCATGGTGAAATCCTGAAGGCGCGATGCGTGGAAACCGGCGAGGTGTTTGAATGGCGCGAGGACCTTAGCGAGCGCACGCCACATCCTCGTGATCCTTCTCGACTTGGTCTGCTGCGACCGCATATCGTCTGGTTCGGCGAGGTTCCCTTCGGACTGGACCTGATCGAGCAGGCAGCTCGCTCGGCAGACCTGTTCCTCTCCATTGGAACCTCAGGCATGGTCTATCCCGCAGCCGGTATCATCCAGCTCACGCCATCTCATTGTCGCTGCGTGGAGATCAATCTGGATGTGACACCCCTTTCCAATCACTTTGACGAATCGATTCGTGGCAAAGCATCAAGCGAAGTCCCCGCGTTTCTGAAAACGCTCCGCACGACATCGACGTAGGACAGGCTCGCCGAGGCCGATAGGAGGCAGTGCCCGTGCTGTTGCCCGCAGTTGCAAGGCGGAAGTCTGCAGCTTTGCTGCGTTGCTGACGAGCCTCGGAGAGACTCGCCTACGGTAGGTCCGCATTTCCAAGGCGGAGATTCGCAGCTTTGCTGCGTTGATTACGAGTCTCGGAGAGGCTCGCCTACGGTATCAACCGACCTCTTACATCCGGGGCACAACGCCCACGCCCAAGAGTTGCAAGCCAAGCTGCAGAACACGTCCCGTCAACGAGACCAATGCGAGGCGTGTCGCCTGAATCGTCGGTGTCTCGGCTCGCAACACATGACAATTCTCGTTGAATTTGGAATAGGTCTTGGCCGTCTCTAGCAGGTAATCCACCAATTGACTCGGCGCGTAGTCTTTGTGCAAAGCGATCAAGGATTCCTCTAGCTTGATCAACATCAGTGCCAAGGCGCGTTCGGCCGGATGAGTGAAGCTCCATCCTTCCTGCTCGATCATTTCGATCACATCGGACTCAAGCTTCTGAGCATTCTCCAGGATCTTCTGCGTCCGGGCGTAGGAGTATTGCACGTAGGCCGAGGTGTTCCCATCCAACGCCACCATTTTGTCGAGGCTGAATCGGTAATCGCTCGTTCGATGATGACTCAGATCGGCAAACTTGATGGCACCGATTCCGACGACTTCCGCAATCATCTCCTGCTCGGCGTCGTCCATCGGTGGATCGAATCCCGCCAGGCGTTCAGGATTGCAAACAACTTGCCGCGCACGGTCCACGGCATCATCTAGCAGGCTCTCCAATCCGATCAGGGTCCCGCTTCGGGTTTTCATCGGGCGACCATCTTCACCGAGGACGGTACCAAAGTTGACATGGACCAGCTTGACCCGATCGAGCCCGAAATGATGAGCGACCGCAAACAGCTTATCGAAGTGTTCGCTTTGCCGCGTGTCCACGACATACAGAATCTCGGCAGGGCTGAACTGCTCGAGACGGTACTGCAGCGTCGCCAAATCAGTGGTCGCATAAAGGAAAGCACCATCCTGTTTGCGAACGATCATGGGGGCGTCAAATTCTGGAAGGAAGACGCAAACCGCACCATCGCTCTCTTTGGCCAGCCCTACGTTTTCCAGCTTTTCAACGACGCTACCGAGCATGTCGTGATAGAAACTCTCCCCCAGCGTGTGATCGAAAGTGACATCCAGGCGATCGTAGACGCGATTGATCTCGTCCTTGCAATGAGGCAGAAACTTTTCCCAAAGAGCAAGGTTCTCAGGGTCGCCTTGATGAAGCTTTGCCGTCTCCTCAAGAACTGCCGCGTCGATGTTGGGGTGAGCTTTCGCCTGCTGTGACAACTGCGGATCTTGATCGACAGCCTCGACTTTGCTGCGTGCAGAAGCGAGATTCGCTTCGGCCGTAGCACAACGGCGTTCGGCAGCGGCGATCGCTTTCCGGGCACCTTTCTGTGCGGACTTCTCCACCGTTTCGGCGGCAGAGATCGCTTCTGACAACGACGCCTTTGCATCACTGCAGGCTGCCTTCAAGCCGTCCATCGAATGGAGCGCCTTGCGATACTCAATCAGTTGATTGACGACCCGATAAAGCTTGGACAATTCTTTCACCGGATCGGCGTCGACCACGGCAGGATCACCGAAGTTCTTGTAGCCATAAATGATGATTCCAAACTGGGTACCCCAATCACCAAGGTGATTGTCGGTCACCACTCGATAGCCAAGGAATCGCAGCGAGCGAGCCAACGAGTCCCCAATCACGGTACTGCGAATGTGGCCCACATGCATTGGCTTGGCGACATTGGGTGACGAAAAATCGATCACAATCGTCCGATCGTCACCCGACTCTGGAACTCCACATCGGGAATCACCTAACATGGTGCCAAGCGTATCGTAAAGGAACTGGTCCCGAAGCTTGACGTTGACGAATCCCGGTCCGGCAACCTCTGGTGACTCGCAAATATCGTCAATCGTCAATCGCTGTACCAACTCGGCGGCGACTTCCCGCGGGTTGCGGCCAAGGCGTTTGCTGAGCGGCATCGCGCAGTTTGCCTGGTAGTCACCGTGCCGCGGGTCGGACGTTGAACGAATCATCGAGGCGAACTCATCCGCCTGGTCGGTGATCGATTCGAGAGCGTCCCGGAAACGCTGTTGCAGAAGATTTGGAACGTGCATCGTGCTTCCCGTTTGATTCGTACCGCTAGTCCTCGACGACGTCGATTCCTAGTTCGGATAACGGGATCCTTTTGCCATCAGCCCAGAGGGATTCCAAATCGTAATAGTCACGGGTCTCTTCATCGAACAGATGAACGACCACATTTCCGTAATCCAGGACGATCCAACGGCTTTCCTCGTAGCCCTCAATGCCTAGCCGCTGGTCACCGAGATCCTTTTCGAGCACGTCGTCAATCTGCTCACTGATCGCATGCAGTTGTCGGCGGCTGGTTCCCGTCGCCAAGACAAACAGGTCAAACTCTGCGCTCTGGTCGCTGACATCAATGACCATCACATCACTGCCGTTGTTATCCATGGCCACCCGTGCCGCGGCCGCCGCCAGCTTCCGAGCGTTCTCCATGCCTAGCGGCCGATACGCCCGGGGCGAGTTCACGCTACTCTTGGACGAAGCATTGCCTGCTTCGTTGGGGGGATCGGATGTGATGGGTTCCACGGGTCGGTTGTCTGGGTCGGGGGAGTCGGTAGAGTGTTTGGTCATAACCGCAAAGTCTAGTGATTTTGTTGCGGCTGTCACGCAGTCGACCACGGCTCCTCCTTGGGGGTCGCTCCTAGACCAAGTCTTCCGACACCCCGAAAAGGACGAGATATCGATGGCTGACTGGATCGAAGTGGGCAAGAAGGCACCCGCGTTCACTCTCAAAGACGACTCTGGAAATCAGGTTAGATTGAGCGATTTGAAGGGGAAACCGGTTGTTTTGTACTTCTACCCGCGTGATGACACGCCAGGCTGCACCAAGGAGGCGTGCTCGTTGCGTGACCGATATGACGAGTTGAAGAAGCTCAAGGTTCACCTCTTTGGCGTCAGCACGGACTCCGCCGAGAGCCATACGAAATTCCGAAAAAAGTACGACCTACCATTTCCCCTGCTGGTGGACGACAAGAACACCGTCAGCGAAAAATATGGTGCCTGGCGGGAAAAGAACATGTACGGCAAAAAATCGATGGGAATCCAAAGGTCGACCTACATCATCGACGCCGAGGGAAAAGTGGCTCAGGTCTTCAAGAGGGTCAAAGTCGATGGACACGACCAGCAGATCATCGACGCCCTCGAGTGCTCTAACGCGAAACCAAGACATGCCCCGTACGATGGACTTCCAAGTCCGGCGATCCAAAGTCCGCCGTACGATGGACTTCCAAGTCCGTCGCCCTCCGCTAGCGACCCCGCGACGGACTTGGAAGTCCATCGTACGGTTGCTGCTTCGACATACGGGCCGGCACTTGCCGCGACGGACTTGGAAGTCCATCGTACGGTTGTGGTTTCATTTTGATCGGTTGGGGACGGTGAAGAACTTCGTGATGACTTCCTGATCTGCCGGTGGTCCTAGCTTCACGGCCAACCAGCAGGCCAGGGCTGAACCAACCAGATCCCAGAGAAAGGGATTCAACCCGAGGAACTCGTACGCGCTAAACTCCCCGCGCGAAAGATAGCCCCAGCAGGTCAGCGCCAAGTGCGTCAATGTTCCGCCCAACATGCCGGCACTCGTAGCGGCCGCGGTCATTCCGTTTCCAGTACAGCGCCAACACCATGGGGATCAAGAAACAAGCGGCCAATCCTCCGGAGGCGAAAACAATCAAGTCCTGCAGGTACCTCGGCGGATTGAGCACGAACAGCAGAGCCAGCACGCCGACGATGACCGTCACGCTGTAACTCAATTACTTGATTCGTCGCTCGGAGGCGTGCGCGGTCGATGAAGCCCTGGTACATATCACGAACGACGGCCGAAGAAACGACCAACAGAAAGCTGTCGACGCTTGACATCACCGCTGCAAAGGGTGCGGCAACGAGCAAGCCGGCAAGCCACGGCATGCCAACGTCCGAGGTCAACCGCGCGGCAAAATCGGGCATCGTGCGATCGGGATCAATCTCCATCCCGGGCATCAAGACGCGGGCACAGCAAAAGATGACGACCAGCGAGAAGTAGATCATCGAGTAGTAGATCGCGACGGTCACGACCGAATAGCGAAGTGTTCGAGCGTCTTTGAACGACAGCAATCGGATCATGTTGCTCGGTTGGCCCGTCGCGGCGAAAGGCCAGAAGATGAAGAAGCTGATCGCCGATCCCATCGCCAGGAATCCGAACCGGCTGCGGAACTCGGCCCGGGATTGGTCAGATAGACTCCAGGAATCCCGCTCCGAACTCAATACGATCCCACGCGTGGCCTCGATGCATGGCGTCCATCGACGGAATGACACCGCTGCGATCTCCGCCTCGACAGAAGATCCTTTTCGCTCGGCGTTGTGATCTTCAGCATCGCGACCTCTTCGCTGCGCTCGCGAGCCCTGCTGGAATCACGCCGGACTCCGCGATCCGGATCACCCGCTCCCCGTCTGCAATCCAGGTTCCCTTTGGGAACAGGATGTCCTCGCTTGCCTGCTGCGGAAGCAGACAAGATTCCCAAGCCGTGTTCGGGAGGCGTCATCTTCGCCATCTGACGCGTCGCCCGCTCGAGTCCACCAACCTGATGACAGCGCCAAGCCGAGCATCAGAATGACACCGACAAGCATCACGATTCCCTGCATCACGTCGGTCCAGACCACGGCACGAAAACCTCCGTAGACGACGTAACGAATCACCGCCAGCGGAAAACACCAGCAGGCAGACCAGATAGTCGGGTTCCGCCTGGTTTACCCAGGGCATGTTTTCGGACAATCTGCCTACCCACGCGACGGTCCAACGAAATGCTGGCTCACCCGCGAACAGCGTGCTGAGGATCTTTCCACCTGCTTTGAATTGGGCGACCAGATAGAAAAACATGAAGAAGATCAACAACGAGGTCGCGACCAACCCCGTTGCCGGGCTCTGGAATCGTCCACGGAGCACCTCGGGAATTGTCAACGCGTCACACTTGCGCAACTTGATTCAACCGTTTACCGATCAGAGCCATGGATACCAAAGGCAACACCATGAAGCCAGCAATCCAAAGCGCCAAGGTCCAGCCGTGCGAATAGATCAAAGCTGGAAAGCCCATGAAGGAACCGCCCGAGGCATTCGTCGCCGCGAATGTCAAAGCGAATGCCCAAACGCCAAAGCTGCGGCTTCCCAAGAAGTACTCACCGACGAACTCCTTTCCTTTGGCAACCCGATTGGAGAGGATTGCCAAGCCGAATACAGCCACCGTGTAGACCAAGAACGTGATCAAAGCGGCGTTGGATCCCTCACTCATCTTCGCTCCACTGAGCGTCTGATGGCTCGATGAGAGGTTCATCAGCAATGTATCGCAGTGCGAACCAAGAACTGACGACGGTCGCGATGCCCCAGGGGAGGGCAACTCCCCAAAACACCCAAGCTGGCAATCCCCATACCGTGGAGATCGTCTCACCTTCGCGGATGTAGCCGAAGCGACTGGTGTAGCCGATGACCCAAACGAACGCGGCAACCCAGACCAAGAGGATCCACTTCGCTTCCCGGAGCGAATGGGTCACCAACGGATCCTCCCGATTGGGCTCGGAGTCAGTCATGTTTCGCCTCGTTACTTGGGGTGGCAAAAGGAGACACTTCGACCAACCGACGCTTATCTGCCACGAGCATCAACGCCCCATTGTTCGTCGGTTACTTTGCCGCCTCGAACAACAGTGGCGTGCCCATGCAAGGCAATCGTCGGACAGACATGTTGTGGAAACGCCAGGAGAGCCTGACCAAGCGGTATCGACTCGGCCTGCTTGGTGCCAATCACGAGATGCTCTTCACTGTGACCCAACAACATCGCATCGGGCAGCGAAGGCAACAGCACTCGTTTCCCCAATGGCATTTCCGATGCGACGGATTTGTAACCAAGGTCCAAGCAGATGCGATCGTCACTTGGCTTGCTGACTACCCGTGTGACCAAGGCGATGGCAATCGAGAAGTCGAGATCGGGATAGGACGTCCCATAACCCACGTCCCAGAAGACGGGTGTTCCAGGACTGCATTGCCAACCCGCTTGCTGCGCCCAAAAGGCAAATGTCGGTGAACCGCCGCCAACGACGAGTGGCGATGGATGATCGCGTTCGTAACTTCGTACCGCCGCAATGATCGCCTCTGCCTGAGCCTGTCGCGTTTTCAACGATGGCTCATGCAAGTGACCGTCGTAGACATGCAGGCCCCCATACCGCATGCCGGGCGTTGATTCAATTTCCTTGCGCAAGTGGTCCAAGCCGGCACCCAAGGCGATTCCCGTTCGGTGCATGCCGCAGTCGACATCGATCAACAACGAAATGGGGTTCGCGCGATCCGCGAAGTGGCGACGGATCGGGGCAAGCATGTCATGGTGATCGACAACCGTTGAGAACTCCGTGGCGCGATAGCGATCGATCAGATTCGCAAGACCTCCGACATTCGGACCGACCATTGGGTAGGCGATCAAGACCTCGCTGCCGCCCGCCTTGGCCACCATTTCCGCTTCGGCGATCGTCGCCGCCTTGAACTTGTCGACGCCGGCGGCGAGGTAAAGCTGAATCACGCGAGACATTTTGTGTGTCTTGACGTGAGGACGCAGACGCCAAGGGTCACCACCCACCATGTCAATCATGAGTTGGATGTTGCTCAAGACGCGATCAGCATCGACCAACAACGATGGGGAGGCAACTTCGCTGAGGTCAAGATCCTCGGGCCAAGACAGCTTCATCGGTCCTCCGTCCACACTCTTCGTAGCAGAGAAACAAAATTCCCGTGACAGATGCCTTCCAATTCAGTCATCGAGTAGCCGCGAGCTTCCAAGATCGCGATGAATTGCACCAGATCGGCGATCGTGTCGATGTCACTGGGCGACTGCTCCGTTCCAAAACCCCCATCCAGATCGGTTCCGATGCCGATATTGCGAGTCGTCCCAAGCAACTGGGCAATGTGATCGACATGGTCGGCCAGCGCCGAAAGATCCGCGCCGGGCAGATTCGCATGGCATGAGGTCCCCCGCTTCCAATTCGGCACGATCATCCAAACATCGAAGGCCACGCCGATCACCGCCTCACGTTGGGCCAGGGCATGAATCTGGGCGTCGGAGAGTTGGCGAGGGTCGTCGACAAGGGCACGACAGTTGTGATGACTGGCCCACACCGGACCAGCGAAGTGGTCGAGGGCATCCCAGAAGGTTGGTTCGCTCAAATGCGTCACATCAAGAATGATTCCCAGACGTTCCATTTCGCTGAGCAATTGCCCTCCTAGCGGCATCAGTGGACCAGTCTGGTCGTGACCGAAGGCGTAGCGTCCTCTTCCGTAGTGGGCTGGCCCGAGGGCGCGGAGCCCCTGATCGTAGGCCATCGTCAGATCGTCCAGGTTTCGAATCGAATCCGCCCCTTCCAGGCTGAGGATGTACCCAATCGGGCAATGCACGGGATCGCTTCGCCACTGCTGGATCTGCTCGTCCAGTTGTCTCGCCGAAGCGATCTGGCGAAGCTGCCCATCGGCCTCCATCGCTCGATACCACGCCAACTGTCCTTGCGTCATCGCCCAGGCTTGAGCAGGAGAATTCCAGGAGCCGATCGGTCCCGCTGGTTTCATACATCCGGCCAATAGCGTGGCAACGCAGAGACCGATGCCGCCGCGTCGCATCTCGGGAAAGGCGACGGTGCCCCGCCCCCGTCCGCCCAAGTCGTCCATACCAGCTTCTTCCAGACGGATCTCGCCAACGGCACAGCGAAGATCGCGGTTGTACTGAAGCGCGTTGAGACTGAGATCAAGGTGGGCGTCGAAGACGAGCATGTGCCGGTGGTCGGAAATCGGTGAGAGGACACGAAAGAAGGGTTGCGCGCGATGATGGCTCAAACATCATAACGCAGCCGCCCCAAGCCCGCCGCACGATGCACGATGCACGAATGCGAAGTCCGCTCCTCCCCTCGTACGATGGACTTCCAAGTCCGTCGATCCCAAACCCGCCGTACGATGGACTTCCAAGTCCGTCGATCCCAAACCCGCCGTACGATGGACTTCCAAGTCCGTCGACCCAAACCCGCCGTACGATGGACTTCCAAGTCCGTCGATCCCAAGAGCCCTGAAGAGAGCTCAGGGCTCGCCACGAATCGACGGACTTGGAAGTCCATCGTACGGCCCTTGGCTTGGACTGAATCAACAAAAAAAGCCGACCCCGAGGGGCCGGCTTCGTTTTCTTGGTGCCGAAGCGATCGTTACAGATTTGGCGTCGTGTAAGGTTCGACGTCGCCAACCATGTGGAAGTGGTTGTGGTCGATGTAAACCACTTCGATTGATTCCTGGTCGTCCATGGTGTAGGGCACCGGATAACCAACGATCGTTCGTTCTTCAAAGTAGATCGTGCACTTGTAGTGGGCGTGGTGCAACTGGGCTGGTCCAAGCAGCGGATAGAATCGTGGCGGATCCACATAGTCCGCGATCTTTTCCTTGATGATGCGGACGTTATTGCGTTGCTTCTCCCACAACAACGGCACACCACCTTCCACCGGATCCGCCTTCTCGAGGGCGTGCATGATCTCGTCATCCGAAGGGGGGTCGAGAGCGACAACAGGACCACCCGAGGTGGTTGGGCCAAGAATCGGCACCCGTTCGTAACGCTCCTTCAACCAGAACTTTTCTTCTTGCTTGTGCTGGTAGTAGGGACTCACCGGCAGCGGCCACTGAAGAAAGCCGATATTGTAGCCACTGGTAATGCCGTAGCACCCTGTGGTTGAGACAGCCAACAGCGCCAGAGTGCCAAGTGTCACCTGACGAACAACCCGACGCATGCTGGGTTTCTTTGGAGTCGCGGTCAATACTTGAGCTTCGCGACGGCAATTCGAGCTGGTCATCCGAGCAACCTTCCGTGGTTCGTTATTGTCACGCTTGGGCCGGCGGCATTCGATCCTTCGCCACCGGATTCGGCGTCTTGCGTACCTGTAGTATCGTGTGAACTTATGCCGATCTTGCGGATAATTCCGAAGAATCCGAAAACGGTCGAAAAGCAGGTCTCAGGGCATCGTGAAACAAGGGCGGTTTCGACGTCAGAATCGGGAATCCGCTGCCCACAAACGTAGCCGGCCGGTGCCCTGTTTCACACGACGCGGGTCCGACAGATCCCTGGGAGTCCTGTCTTCCGGTTTTCTTTTCCTTCCAGGCCCTGTCTGCCGGCGCTCGCTTTTGTTGCCGACCATTGGGGATCGCGACCGTTATTGATTGGACCTGCAAACAAAAAGACCCGCGAGCAGCACCAAGCTGTTCGCGGGTCCAAACTTCAAGAGAAGCGATTGGCTGGACTGAGGATTACTTCGATCGAAGTGAGTTTCCTGTGATCACCGAATTACTTGTCGGTGAAGTCGAGGAACCACCATCCGTCATCCCATTCCAAGCTGACACGTCGCCATCCCAGTGGAACTTGTGGATAGGGATAGAAGGGTCCGATATAAGGCCAAGCACTGGGGCTGTATTGCTGCGGGTAGGTTACCGCGGCATAGTTGGGGTAAGCCGCGTAGCCTGGCCATGCATAGTTCGGCAGGTTTGGTGTATCGTAGCGAGGTGCTCCAACGGCCGAGTAAGGGGCCATGGGGACCGGTTGTCCTGCGACGGGTGCGGCACCACCGACCATTCCCCCGGTGCTTGCGGGGACTGCCGAAACGGCTCCGTTCTGCATTCGGTAAGGAGCCATCGTGGCCGGCATGGCTACTGGGCTCGAGGCCACTGTGGCAGGCGTTCCACGACGTCCTGGGTTGCGAACTGGGTCCACAGCAACGGGTTCCAGTGAGCCGCCGATGTCCTGCAGCGATGGTGGTTCAGGCAAACGGGGCAGGTTTGGTGCTCCCGTTGGGATGGCGATCGCCTCACGAACACCCGAGACACCGGGTACGTTTTCAGCGATGTCGATGATCGCATCGCGCTGAGCAGGCGAGCTGCGCGACCCGAGAGTTCCAGGATTCCGTTGTGACTCTTCACGTCGACGCCGAAACCTCGCAGTTGGCCCGACTCCTTGGCCTGGCTCAGGGCCGAGACCACCGCCGCGACCACTTCCGCATCGTTCGCTGGCTCCACGTTGGAAACGGGCGCGATCTGCCCCCGTTCCTCGATCGGCGTCGAGGCCAATGCGTTGCGGAAGGAGAAGGCTCCCACTTCCTGCCCGACAGCCTGTCGAATCGATGAGGCAGTCTCGTCGCCAACTTGAGTCGACGTCTCGAGCTTGGCGGTTTGCGTCTCGGCAGCGGCTGAAGTCACTTTGACTTCATCCACGATCTTGGCAATCCCCAAGATGCCGTCGGCGGCGCGAAGCACCACTTCTTTCTGTGCCTCTTGACTCACGTTGCCCCGAAACAAGACCACCCCATTGTCGACTTTCATGTCGAGGGTGAAGTCCTTGAGGGCTCCGGAGTCGCGATTGGTTTTTAATCGCTGAATGATCTGTTCCGCGATTTCCCGGTCGCCACCCCAGGCCTGCATTGGCCCAATGGTAGCGAGTGCGGCAATCGCTAACCCGAAATACTTGCGTCGCATCGAAATGCCTCCCTGCAGTCCTGTAATCACTCTGGGTCGGAAACCATTTGACATCCGATCGCAACGTGCGAGTTGGAAATGGTCGCCGCGGGTGGCGGCCGAATTCTTCAAACGGAATTACCAGACCGGTGTTGTTGGTTGTTTCGGCCATAACAGGGTAGGCAAGGTAGGTTTTTTCGGATTTTGTGGCCGATTGCGATTGTACGACGTAAAAACGGGGTTTGGTGCAGTTTCACGAGCGACGTTTTTCGCTGTCGGCCCCCGCAGGCTTTTCCTAGCTTCACTCTGTTTCCAGCCGCGATGAATCATGTCGGTCGTTATCGGTCGGGATCGACGAGCAGGCCATCGACTTGCAACGAGCACGCAAAAACCGGGACGGTCCGCTTGCCAATTTCGGCGCCCTGCTTGCGAATAGGTAGTGCCAAGACAAGCACCAGTTCCCTCAATTTGAACCCTGAATCGCTCGGATTTCTTGCTCCCCGACGAACCGTTGCGGCTTGATTCTGACCGGAGTTCCACGATGCATGACCCGAATCCTTACGAGCTTCCTCCTCGGTCGCCAACAGCCGACCAGCTGGATTACCTCCCCACGAGCGAAGATCGCAATCTGGCGTTGATCGCCCATTTGTCCGGGTGCGCTGGGGTGTTGGGGGCGGGATTCATCGGCTTCATCGGCCCGCTGGTGATCTATCTGTTGAAAAAGGATTCGTCCCCCTATATCGAAGCCCAGTCGAAAGAAGCTTTGAACTTTCAGATCACGATCTTTCTGATTGCCCTGGTCTGCGGAGCTCTCACCGCAATCAGCTGCGGGACGCTGTTTCCCTTGGTATTCGCGCCGATGTTGCTGCAGATCGTGTTTGGGATCGTTGCCGCGTTGGCCGTTCGCGACGGGGCCAACTACCGCTATCCCTTCAACTTTCGGTTGTTGCAATAGCATTGGAGTCGCAAGGCGAGGCGTCGAGAAAAAGCCACCGTTGCTGAGCCAAGGATGTTGATGCGATCAACCACGCATTGCCCGAACAATCGAAGCCAACACGAGCAATCCGCCAAACGCCGGTAACATCACCACGATCAATCTGGGCTGCGCAGCCAGGACTGCCAGAAGGCCAACGCCTAGCACGGCAAACCCGGGGGGAAGCCACTTCGCTGGCTTATTCAGCGCTGGCCATGCCAGCCAAAGAGCGCCAAGTACCAAGCCAATTCGTCCGGTCGCCGACCCGACCATCTTGACCGTGCCGGTATTTTCGTATCGCCACAGCACCCAAGCGGACGTCGACAGCAGGCAGAGCGACAACACAAGCAACAGGCCTCTGCGATAGTCGGCGGTGCCTGGTTGGTTAGAATTCATCGTTCAAGTCAACATCTTGGCTTTGGGCCTTGTCGTGCAATCCAACACCCATCGTAATGGCAAGCGGACATGGTGTCCCACCCATGTCCATGGTCTCGCCGTAAAGGTTTCCGAGGCCTGGGTTTCCGAGGCCTGGGTTTGCGAGGCCTGGGTTTGCGACGAGCGCCTGAGACAGGCCGTTCAGCCGACGATTTCAGATAACAGCCCGCAGGAATGCATCCATGAGGTTTCTCTGTTTTAGCGATCTTCATCGGGACACCGCCGCCGCTGAGAAGCTCGTGGCGATGGCAGCTCAGGTCGACGTCGTCATCGGCGCCGGCGACTTTGCCACTCGACGAGCAGGCCTGGAAGACACCCTGGAGATCTTGAGCCAGATCAAGAAGCCGTCGATCCTGGTCCCTGGCAACGGCGAATCAGTCGAGGAACTTCGCGAGGCAGCCGCCCCCTGGAAGTTTGCTCGCGTCCTACACGGAACAGGATGCCAGATCGAAGGAGTCGATTTTTGGGGTCTGGGGGGAGGCATCCCCGTCACGCCCTTTGGAGATTGGAGCTACGACTTCGATGAGGCCCAAGCCGAAACGATGCTGCAGGCCTGTCCCCGTGGCGGTGTTCTGGTTGTGCATTCACCACCGCTGGACACGGTCGACCACGATTCCTCAGGCAAGATTCGAGGCAGTCGATCGATTCGTCAGGCGGTTGAGCTCAAACAGCCTCGCCTGGTTGTCTGCGGGCACATTCACAGTGACTGGGGTAAACAAATGGAACTCGGAAGCACCACGATTCTCAATGCGGGCCCAGCCGGGGTCATCGTCGAATTGGAGCTGCCCCTCTGAGGCGTGCAGTCATCCACATCAACCTGCTCTTGCCGATCGGGTGGCCCTGAACCTCCCGACCTGAACCTCCCGACCTGAACCTCCCGACCCTGACATTCCAGGTCCCTTGGCTTGCAGAGGGCACGCGGTTGATGCCCTTCCGTGACCAAGCGCTCTGAGCTCGAAGCGGGCGCGTACTCGGGCAAGCGTGAGGCCCAACGCACCTCCCGATCGTTGCAATCGTTCTGTCCCCCCCTTTGCAAGGGTGATGCCCGCCAGAAACGACAGGAATCACTGATTCTTTCTCGGCAAAGCGTTGCGATTTGGGGATATCCTGCCTAGTATCGGAGATGACGTCCCAATTACCCATTTTGCCCAAGACTCCATTTTTCGCGCACGGAACAGGGTGTCTCGAGGAAAACAATGATGAAGCGAATTTTCGCGCCGCTATTCGTCCTGACGCTTGGTTTTGGTTTTGCACCAACCACGCAGGCTGATACACCAAACAAGCCCCTGTCGATGAGCCAATGGGTTCGCGTGGAGGACGGCGTCGTTCGAGGAACGGTCGTTGCTCCCAAACTCAATGGTGCTCTCGAAGCTGTCTCGGAGGTCGACGTCGTGGTTTCACGTCGCGACGGAGTGAACTTCCGAGTTCCCACTGACGCTCAGGGTCGGTTCGAGATCGGCAACATGGAGCCGGGCGTCTACGCGATGTCCGTCTGGCGCAACAAAGTGCTTGCCGCTTGTGCGTTGCAGGTGATCGATGCGAACCAGGATCCAGATCACCAGTACGCTGACTCGGCGATGGTTTCGATTGGCAACGTGGATCGCCCCACTGTCAAGACAGCGATCATTCGCTATCTCCCGGCTGGCGTGCGAACCGCCCCACAATTTCTTTCCGATATCGATTTGGCTGGCTTGGCTTCCAAGGTGCGGCCAAGCGGCAACATGCTTCGGATCGCTCAGAGCAACGGCGGACTTGCGGGTCGTCTGTTCCTGGCCGGGGCTGCGGGATCGGATCTGCAGGGAGCGGGGATGTCGAACGTCTTTGTCCTTCAAGATGGCAACCAAATCGACCGTGCATTGACCAACGGACGGGGTGAGTTTGTCTTCGAGCAACTGACACCGGGCGTCTACTCGCTGTTGGCAGTCGGTCCCGGAGGCGTTGCACTGATCGGTTTCGAGCTGACTTCTGAAGTCTCGACTCAGCAATCTGCCCTGCCGAATGACGGCCAGGCCTCACGACTCGTCAGCAAGCTGCAGGAAGCCTCTGGCGACCTTGCGGTTCAACTCGCTCCCGTTCCTGAGGCAATCAATTCGATGGACGTGCTGATGGAAGAGGAAATCGAGATCCTCGACGGCCAGGCTGGGGTCCCGTTTGCTTTGGATGAGACTTGCGACGACTGCTTTGTTGATCAGATCGCCGACGGATGCTGCACTCCAATTGGTGGAGGCGGCTTTGCAGGAGGCGGCTTCGCCGGCGGCGGCGGTGGCGGTGGTGGTGGTGGCGGAGGCGGAGGTGGCCTCGGCGGCATTGGAGCCATTGTTGGTCTCGCTGCGATCGCGGCTGCATCCAACAACGACAACGCCGTCATCATCCCTGGTCCGGCCAGTCCTGCCTCTCCGTAACACACGGTCAGCTGGATCGCCTCTCCGAGACTCACGAAGCCGCAGCTGAAAACTGCGGCTTTTTCTTTGACCTCGACCTCCCGTCGATGCTCGTAACCTGAAGTGTCCGCATGGCTTGCATCTTCGCCGTGGCCTCGGGTGACCCTCGCATGCGAAGGACGCCGGCCGCATCGCTGCGGAAGCCGGCCGCATCGCTGCGGAAGCCTGCCGCGCAATCTGTCCTGAAAAAC
This sequence comes from Pirellulaceae bacterium, assembly GCA_963767665.1. Classification (GTDB taxonomy): domain Bacteria; phylum Planctomycetota; class Planctomycetia; order Pirellulales; family Pirellulaceae; genus Rubripirellula. Next base: position 147,012 of record CAVYFC010000004.1, on the reverse strand, counting down.
GTCTCATTTCAGCGGCTGCGACAAGACCGCCCAATCGTCGGTATTCGCCACCCGTGATATCATGTCATGGCGTTTCGCGTATCCACCAACTGATGAGGCATGAATGAGTACGGCGGACAGCTCGATTACCCCGGACGTAGCCAAAAAAGCGGCCGAGGCACGATCTCGTTTGGATGAACACACCGTCAAGACTGTGCACTGGCACTTCAGCGAGGAGACGGGGAGCCCATTCTGGTTGGAAAAACGTGCTGAGCTGAAATTTGATCCGCTCAAAGACATCCGGTGTTTTGACGATTTGAAGAAGTTTCCACTCTTCGAGGACGACTGGTTGCGGGGCGGCCCCGTGCGTCGCTGGGTGCCAAAGGGACATGCCGGCAAGCCGACGTTTGTGTTTGAAACGGGCGGCACCACAGGAATTCCTAAGAGCCGTGTGGTGATTGAAGATCATTGGAAAGACTATGAACTTTTCAGCGACACCTTGCCGGACAAGTACTTTCCCAAGGGATCCAACTGGTTGATGCTCGGTCCGAGCGGCCCTCGTCGGTTGAGATTGGCCGTCGAGCATTTGGCTCAACATCGCGGCGGCATCTGTTTCTGCATCGACTTGGATCCTCGCTGGGTCGTCAAATTGATCAAAAAGGGATGGATGGAACACTTGGAAGCATACAAGAAGCACTGCATCGACCAGGCTGTCACCGTGCTGACCGCGGGACATGATATCAAGTGCATGTTCACGACTCCGAAGCTGCTCGAATCGCTTGGCGAGGCACTCGAGGAAAAGGGGACAAGCATTCCGGAGACGGGAATCACGGGCATTTTCTCCGGCGGAACAGAATTCACGCCTCAGTGGACCAAGTTTTGCGTCGAGGAATTGCTGGGTGGACCTCCCGAAGAGGGTGGCGTCTACATGACTCCCACCTACGGTAACACCCTGATGGGCTTGGCCTGCAGCAAACCGATCAGCGCGGCCGACGGATACAAAATTGCCTACTACGCACCTCAGCCTCGGGCCGTCACCGAGGTGGTGAGCTTCGATGACTACAACCAAGTTGTTGGCTACGGGGAAACTGGTCGGGTAAAGCTATACACGCTGACCGATGAATTCTTCGTACCCGGTTTCATGGAACGCGACGAAGGGGAACTAGAAGCTCCCTTCGACACCTATCCCTGGGACGGTGTCAGCGGGGTCCGCCCATTCCATGAACTGGCCAACGCCACAACGGTCGGTGTTTATTAGTGAATAGCACCTTTCAGTGTCCCATTTCGTCCGTTTTGAATCGATGACAGATTGCCGATGATCACGCTCAGTCCACTCCGATGGGGAAAACCGTACGAGTCTCTCGACTTTACCAATGTCGTTCATTTCGACACTGGCGAACCGATCGCCAAAATTGGCAACGTTGGTGGAGGAATCGTCGGTCGCGACATGCGACTGGCTCACAAGGCCCGTGAAGCGCTGCTGCAGTTCTCCACGGACGAGTTGATCCAAAAATGCAAGCAGGCAGCTGTTTTGTTCGAGTCGTCCGAATTGACGGTGGGCGATTCGCAGCAGTCGGTCGATCAGTTTGTTCATCAGCAGTCGGCCAGCACGGGATTGCCCGAGCACATGTGCCGATCGAACATGAGCAAGAACAGCTTCGTGCTGAGCAACATCGATCAGATCCTGGACTGTCTGACGCGAGGGCTGGATCTTTCGATTCTATCGCGTGGTTACGGTGAAGAGGGGAGGGGAGTGATCGTGAGCTACCAAGCCCAGACGCCGGTCCTGGGAGCGGTGTTGCCCAACAACTCGCCGGGCGTTCATACGCTTTGGCTGCCGGCCATCCCGCTGCAAATCGGTCTTGCGCTGAAACCAGGCTCGCAGGAGCCTTGGACCCCGTATCGCATGGTCTCGGCTTTCATGCAGGCCGGTGTTCCGGCCGAAGCTTTCGGTTTGTATCCCGGTGGTCACGATGCGGGGGGCGCCATCATGACCAAGACACCTCGAAGCATGATTTTTGGTAGTGCGCAGACGGTCGCTCAACACGCCGGCAATCCGAAGGTGCAAGCACATGGGCCTGGCTTTTCCAAGATCCTGATTGGCGACGACGTGGTCGACGATTGGGAGGATTACCTCGACATGATGGTCGAAAGTGTGCTCAGCAACTCCGGGCGTAGCTGTATCAACTGCAGCGGCATCTGGGCGAGCCGCCACACTCGCGAGATTGCTCGTGCGATCGCCGAACGAATCGGTCCCGTCGAAGTGTCGCCGCCCAGCGATCCCGACGCCCAACTCGCAGCCTTTACCGTTCCCGCGATGGCGAAAGGGACCTACGCCATGGTCGAGCAAGACTTGGCAGAATCGGGGGTCGAGGATTTCACGTCCGAGTTCGGTGAAAAATTGATCGAACGTGAGCACTGCGCTTACCTTCGCCCCATGGTGGTACATGCGGACTCACCCGATCGACAGGTCGCTTCCAAGGAGTACATGTTCCCCTTCGTCAGCGTTGTGCAGTGCCCGCAGGACGAGTTGTTGCGTCGAATCGGTCCCACCTTGGTTGGGACTCTGCTGACGCAGGACCAGTCGCTGATCCAAGCCGCAGGATCTTCTGTGGAGATTGACCGCCTGAACGTTGGTCCAATTCCGACAAATCGTTTGAATTGGTTGCAGCCGCATGAAGGCAACATCATCGACTTCCTCTTTCGTTCGCGGGCCTACCAGGTCGCGGACATGCCAGTCGCTGCCTCGCACTAGCCCGAGAGCGAACACCTTAAGCTTGGTCGTGACAATTCACTGGTCCGCCTCTTGCGGATTCAGGAATCGGCGCAACGTACGTACTCTGGCAGGATTGTCGTCACCCCGACAATCCTGAGGGACAGCTCCAGACGCGGGACGGGGGTCAAGCAAGTCGGTAGCCGCTGGCTTCGGCCAGCCGAGGGAACCGGTGATGGTTCGTCTCTGGCGGAAACTTGCAACAGCCCGGGGCCGCATGGGCAAAAAGAATCGGGCACAATGCGTGCGAGCTATAGTCGAGAGTAGAGATCTCTCCTGTGGCTCGTAAAACTCCCATGACCGGCACGACCCTTCCCAGCGCTGCTGCATCGCAGCCGGCATCGCCGGTCGCTCCCCCGCGCCGTGCCTTTGCCGGGCAGCGTCGCGGAGATTTCCGGTCACCAGTTGCAAGATCGCGGGAAACGCCTTCGCGATGACCCCCGCGTGCCGGCATGTTTGGTTAGCACAATCTTCCATACCCTTCTCTTGCTGATTCTGGCTCTGTTCACCTATCGCGAGGGATCGGGAATCGCCAGTGCATTGATCGCCCGGCAAGGCGACCCTGCAACGGTCCTTTCACTTCAGGCCGTTGAACCACGCCAGGAACCGGCCCTCCTACAAACACCTTCGCTCGATCGTCCGGTCAAGGTGGAGACTGCCGTAGCTCAGACGCAACCGATCTCGCCACTTGCTCCAGCCCCCAAGGCGACCGAGTCCGAACAGCCGAGTTTGCAATTGGAAGTGCTGGGAAGTGCGTCCACGCTTCGGCTACCAGGAAGGGGAGGCCTCGAGCGGCGAACGCCGGAAGGTCGAAGAGAGTTTGGCAAGCTCTATGGTGCGACCGATGCAAGCGAGGAAGCGGTCGAAGCCGCGTTGGCGTACCTGGCAGCACACCAACGAGACAATGGCAGCTGGTCGTTCGACCTCAATCTGGATCCCTGCAACGGCCGTTGCGGCAACAGCAAGAAGCAAGGCTCCGACAGCCCAACTCCATCCACCGGTGCCACAGGCTTGGCGTTGCTTGCCTTCCTGGGTGCGGGACACACACATCGCGCAAGGGGCCCTACCAGGAAACGGTGCGGAGAGGTCTTTACTATTTGCGTGCCGTCGCAACGGAAACCCAAGCCGGTTACGACTGGCAACAAGGAAGCATGTATGGCCATGGGATCGCCCTGATGGCACTGGCTGAAGCCTTGTCGATGACCAGCGAAGGAGAGCAGTACGACGCTGACCTGATGGCATTGGTACAACTGGGCACCTCCTTCACATGCATCGCACAACATCCCAGCGGCTCTTGGGGATATGTCCCTGGCAGTCCTGGCGATACGACCGTGACCGGTTGGCAAGTGATGTCACTCTTTGCGGCCAAGAAAGCGGGAGCGCCGCCTCACACCAATACGCTCCCGGATGCCAAAGACTTCGTGATGTCAACCTGTACCGACGGGGACTATTGGTTTGGTTACAAAGGGCCACCTGGAGAACCGACGACGACGGCCATCGGCTTGACCCTGATGCTCTATCTTGGCGCGTCTCCTCATGACACGCCGTTCTACGTCGCCCTGACGAAATTGGCACATCGAGGACCGACTCTGACCAACATCTATCACGACTATTATGCCACGCTTGCTTTGCATCACAGCCGCCATTGGGGCTGGGAAGAGTGGAACAAGAAACTGCGTGACCACCTTGTCGCTACCCAGGTCAAGTCGGGGCATTCCAAAGGCAGCTGGCATTTCCCCGACCGTTGGGGTGACGTTGGCGGGCGGCTCTACACCACTGCGATGTGCGCCATGACCTTGGAGATCTACTATCGCTACATGCCGTTGTACGATTCGATCGATCAGTTCCCGCTGTAGCCGAATCATCCCGCGTGGTCGGCCAGGTAAGACTTGGCCGGAAAAGCCCATCCGCACTTGCGGCCTTCTACCGTAGTCGAGTCTCTCCGAGACTCGTGATAGCCGCAGCAAAGCTGCGGATGTCCGCCTTGGAAAGGCGGACCTACATTCGCAACGCGATATTCTCAACGCCTCTCCCCGACCTCCCTACTTCAGGGCGGCGATACTTCAGGGCGGCGATGTCGAACTAACCGATCTCTCCTCGGTCACCCGTCATGCCGCTTGCGATATCGGCTGCAAAACACTCCACGAGTGTCGCCTGATTCGCGCTGCGATCGACTTCTCGGAGTGCCCGCACCGATCGGTCGAGCCTGGCAAGCGTCACGGGCTGACAACGGTTGTCGAGTGCTTCGCGACGGAGCTGCTGCCGGAAGTGCTGAACGGAGATCGAGAACAGATCGCGCAGTGCGGCGCGGCGTTTGATCGGTTCCTTACCGGATTCACTCAGATGTTGATTGAAGACCTTTCCGATCGCGATCGGATCAGGATGGGGTTCACGAAGTCTCGCGATCAAAGAGTCTCGCAACTTGTTTGACTCGCCTTTGAGCAGCCGAAGCGCCGCATGCATGTCGCCGCCGGAGATTTCGATCGCGTCGCGCAAGGTCGGTTCGTCCGCGTCCACGGCGTGAACCTCCCGAAGAAGACGAATTGCCGACTCCACCGACAATGGCCCGACACGGATGGTCTGACATCGAGACCGAATCGTGGGAAGCTGTCTCTGTTCGCTGCTTCCAATCAGCACAACGAGCGTCCCGGCGGGAGGTTCTTCCAAGGTCTTCAGCAAACAATTGGCCCCTTCCTCGTTCAAGAAATCGGCATCGTCGATGATGGCGACTTTGCGTTTGCCCATCAAAGGTTTGATGCGCACATCGTGGCAAAATCCTTCTCGCATTCGAACATCCGGTTCGCCAATCAAGAGCGACACGGGAATGAAGGTTCGATCAGCCGGCTTCGCGACGCGCACAACATCTGGGTGAGTACCGGTGCGCACCTGCTGACAGGCCGGGCAGTGGCCACAGGGCGCCATGTTTCGGGGCGGCGACGATCGGCACAGAAGCGTTTGCGTTAGCAGCTGCGCGATGGTGTGTTTTCCTGTGCCAGCAGGCCCCACCATTAAAAAACTACCGCCGAGTCGATTCTGGGCGATCGCCGCTGCGAATCCTTCGCGTATGCTCTCATGGCCGATCAGCGACGACCAACTCACCGTGGCCGGCTCAGTCATTGCGGCTCATCAAATCGGAAGACGAATCGAGTTGGGGCGTTGCCTCCTGATCGCCCTCGCAAGCACTCGCCTCGAGCTGAGAAATTTTCTGCACTCTTTGCGCATGTCGCCCACCATCGAAGCCAGTGCTGAGCCACATCAGGACCAATTCATCGATGGGACGTTCGCCGATCAAATCGCCGGGGAGGCACAAGACATTGACGTCATTGTGTCGACGGCTCATTTCCACCATCACTTCGTCATAGCAAGACGCCGCGCGAACGCCCGAAAACTTATTGGCCGCGATGGACATCCCAATGCCGGTTCCACAGATCAGAATTCCGCGATCGACCTCGCCACTGCTGACCTTGCGCGCCACCACCTTGGCAAAATCGGGGTAGTCGACCGCATGATCCGAATGGGTCCCCTCATCAAACACTTCGAAACCATTGTTGGAAAGCGATTGGACAAGACGTGCCTTGATATGGACGCCGCGATGATCACTGGCAATGGAAATTTTCAACATACTTCCCCTCAGGCATCTTTCGAATTAGCAGGAAAGAAATCGGCATCCAATGCCTCGATCCAAGCTGCCAATTCACGATCAATCTGCTCGGCGCACGCCTCATAGACGTCGACCGGCATACCGACCGGATCGGAAATGTCACCGCCATCTCGACGCAGCGTGTGCACGCGATCCTGCATATCCGGCCACGCTGCGAGGATCGCAGCGCGGTGCCCACGTGTCATGGTCAGCACCAGATCCGCCACGTTCATCACCTCGTCATCCAAGGCGCGGCTGCTGTGTCCGGTCAAATCAAGCCCAAGGCCTCCCATCACCTCGATCGCTTGAGGGCTGGCACCGGATCCTTGAGCCGCAGCCACCCCGGCCGAGAGAACGCGAACAGCATCCTCGCAGCCAAACTTCTTACGGAGTTGCTCACGCAATAGCGTCTCAGCCATTGGGCTGCGACAAGTATTTCCCGTACAGACCAAGACGACGACGGGCTTGACGAATTGATTCATAGCGGCTCGCTCGATCACTCCTTCGCAGAATTTCCAGGCGATTGCCCAAGACTCGGGCGACAGTTGAAGCTCCACCATAGCGGGTTGGGCCGTCGTCGAGCAGCAGTGGCACCGAATCCCCCAACTGCTCGGCCACGCCCTGGGCTGTCGTCGGCGTCTCCTCGCCCACGAGATTGGCGCTCGTCAAAACCAAAGGTCCCGATAAATAGCGGTGAATTCCTGCCAAAATTCGATGATCCACCACGCGGAAGCCCACGCCTCGAAAATCACCCATGATCCGAGCCTGGACCGCAGCGGGAAGCCGTGTGACAGCCGAGTGGGGTGAGGAGCAGGGGGCCACCAGTGTGAGCGGCCCGGGCCAACAACGGTTGCACAACCGACGAGCCAGCGGTGACATCTCGCAGATGAAGTCCTCGGCCGCGTCGCGGCTCGGCACGGAAATCGCCAAAGGGACATGGCTTTCACGCCCCTTGATCTCACAGAGCCGCGCGACCGCCTGTTCATTCAACGCGTCGGCGGCCAATCCGTAGACCGTTTCGGTTGGCAACGCAACGACGCAACCTTCGACCAATGCCTGGACGGTGCGATGCACGATGTCACGAGGATCATCCGTTGAGCGAAGGTCAAGTGTTGTTAGCATAGCCCAGTCGCGATTCAACCTTCAGCGATCTTGATCCTTGACGGAGATCCCACGCGAGGAAATCCAACTCCACACTTTCCAGCCCCAACTTGTCAGCCCCAACTTGTCAGCCCCAACTTGTCAGCCCCAACTTGTCAGCCCCAACTTGTCAGCCCCAGCTCTGTAGGGTCTGGAGCTTCAGATCCGGAGTTTCAGATCCGGCGTTTCGGGTCCGGGAAGACCCCGCCAGGTACAATGTCGATCAAGTGGCGGAAATATTCCATCCGTGTTGACGAGAACCACATTGTAAGAGCCCACGAAATGCCTTCACAAGTCGGCCAACCCCGTTTGCTGCCAACCAATCGGCGAACCTTCCTGCAGGGTTGTCTGGCCGCATCGTCCTTTGCGCTGCTAAGCCTCCCAGGTTGTGTCTCACGCGACCAAGGAGAACTCCCGGAGCTGGTTTGGGGACGAAGGGGCCTGGGTCCTGGTCGATTTCTCAAACCACGGGCGATCACCATCGACGACCTCGACCAGCTCTATATCGTGGACACCACCGGTCGGATCCAGGTTTTTGACGCCGACGGCAACCTGCTTCGATTCTGGCGAACCCCAGAAACCGCCAACGGCCGGCCCACTGGCTTGGCATTTGAAGATTCGAACCGCGAAGCTAACCAGAGCAAGGCATCGGCGGGGGATCCACAGGTCGATCGTGCGCACATTCTGGTCGCGGACACGCACTACTATCGCATGTTGTCGTATACCGCTCAGGGCGAACTGCTAGAGGGGGAACAGATCGGTGGAACCGCAGGGCATCTGCCGGGTGAATTCGCGTTCGTCACCGATGCCGTCTGTGATGAAGCGGGAGCGTTCTACATCGGCGAATACAACGCCTCGGACCGCATTCAAAAATTCGACCCCGATGGTAAATTTGTCACTCAGTGGGGCGGCAATGGTCACGAGCCTGGGAAATTCGTGCGCCCACAAAGCCTCGTGATTCGCGACGGCGTGCTGTGGGTCGCCGACTCCTGCAATCATCGCATTCAACGATTCGACATCCGTGAGGATCGACCACGTCTGATCGATATTTGGGGTGGGCCGGGAACTGGTCGGGGTCAATTTTATTATCCCTATGATCTCGCGATCGCCAGTGACCAGACCGTTGTGGTGATTGAATACAAGAACAACCGGATTCAGCGATTCGGGCCAGACGGCAAATGGATCGCCAGTTGGGGTGGCCCCGGTTTCGAGCCTGGCCGGCTCAACCAACCGTGGGGCGTGGTCATCGACTCTCGAGACCGAGTCCACATTCTGGACAGTCACAATCACCGCGTCCAAAGAATCAGACTCCCCACGTGAGTTGTCCGGGTCCCCACTCCGCCAAAGCGGTGCTTGCGTCGACGACCAGGGAAGATTCGCTCAGACGTTTGATATGACTGCCCCTGTACGATGGACTTCCAAGTCCGTCGATCTTGGCATTTTGTCAAAGCGACGGACTTGAAAGTCCATCGTACGATTTGCGACCTTCGGGATCCGGACTGAGCGACGGACTTGGAAGTCCATCGTACGATTTGCGACCTTCGGGATCCGGTCTGAGCGACGGACTTGGAAGCCCATCGCACGGACAGAAGACGGCAGGGCTGCGAACGCCGACGCTCGGCCTGGGTATCCCCCATTCGGCGGCAACGGTTTGGGGCCGGACCAAACGTGTCACGGTGGCGACGAAAACTTGATCAGGTAAGGCAAATGTCCTCGTTTCAGGAAACCCGATCAATGAACCGCATTCTCCGACGCGCGATGCAAGACTCTGACAATTACGTCATCGAAATGGATTATTCCGACGCGAAGGGAAATCGTACGCACCGAGTGGTCAGCCCAATTCGATTCATGGGCAGCTACCGATTTCTGGGCCTTTGCCTGTGTCGAGAGCAACCACGACAGTTCCAACTTTCTCGCTGTAAAAATATCCGGCTCGTCCCTGCGGAAGAGGTGCTGATGCCCATGACGATGCAAGAATCCGGAGCCTCGGCGGATCTGAACTGAACGGAACGGAAGGGAGGCGCGGCAAACCCGTCCCAATGCCTTTCGATACTCAGAGGCCAACCGTACGATGGGCTTCCTAGCCCGTCGATCTGCGTCGTCATCCTGTGCAGGCGACATTCCGTGATGGTCAACGGACTAGCAAGCCCATCGTTCCGATTCCAAACACAGGGACTCAAATACAGGGACTCAAATACAGGGACTGGTTCGAGGCGACTCAACGACGAAAAGCTCGAGTCGCTTGATAGCGATCCTCGAGCTGTTCGTGTACGAGGGCTGTGGTTCCCGACGCGTGATTGGGCAACCCTCGTAAGCCTCCGCCCTACGGAATTCGGATGTCTTGTTTATCGATTCGGCAGAGGCTTTCTTCGAACGGGCTCCGGCGCGACACCAGCGTCGATGTCGGATTGGTAGCCAATTGGGATCACGCTTTGATCCGCGGCGGGCACTTGAGCGGGTGCTCTTGTTCCCTGGCCGCCGGTCGGACCGCGAAGCGATTCGGGAGTGGGAAGTGGCACGTCGTCCATCATGGCTCGCGGCATTGCCGGGGTGTCTCGCGGATCTCGCGACTGAAGCATTTCGTTCGCGGTAGAACCCATCGCACCCAGCGGAATGTCCTCGACGTCAATCGCTCCATGGTCGAGGTCGAGCTCCACTTGGGTGGCGGCACCCTCCAGGATGACCCCATCCTCCGACCAACCCGATTCGACACCTTCGATGCCGCTGCCGATCACGGCATCGGGTGACCTTGGATCGAGCAGAGGGCCCTGGCGGACGACACCGGGGCGTGTCACGCCATACTTCTTGTGCTGGCCGGCACTCCGTTCACGTGCACGTTCCAACGCGTCCCAGTATGCCTTTTGGTTCCATGGCCCTTCTGCCAACGTGATGTTGCTGTTCGCGAGCATCGTCGCCTTCAAGTAATCGACGTAGTTGATCGACTTGTTGTATTCGCCCAACGATCGATAGTAAGAAATTTGTGCGTCGGCCCGTCGGAGTTGACTCTGCAAGACCACATTGACGGGGCTGCGACCTCCTTTGAACTCGGCCAAACGGGCTTCGACTTCTTGTTCTGCTGCCTGCCATCGCATGGCATGCGTCTGGACCAGTTGGTAGTGGGTTGCCGTCTTGGCCACGGCGTCACTGAGCAGGCTAACCATGACCCGCTCGGCTTCCTGCAAGTAAGCGCGGGACTGATGCAGCCGAAGCTGGGCACCGCGAACACGAGTCTTCTCGCGACGACTGCCAATCGCGGGTGGCGTGATTTCCAAACGCACCGCCCCTTCTTGGTAATCACCGCTAGTCAGGCTACCGAGTGCACTGCTACCGGGCTGGGGAAATCGGCCGACGCCGCCGTCGGGTGGGCCGAGGGTGTCGCCAACGCCTACCCAACGATAGAGCAACGACAGATTCACTTCCGGCAAGAGTTGATTCTTGGCGGATACCTCTTCCAGCTCGCGCTGCTTGATGACGGTTCGACCCTTACGCAGCTCGGGGCTCAGGTAGAGCATCTCGGCGACACTCTCCTCCCAATCAAAATGAACACGGGCGAGGGTTGGTTCTTGGATCGGCCGTATCAGTCGACCGTCGGTTGCCGCCAAGCCCATCAGCTCGCGAAGGGACCGTTCGCTCCCGTACACACCGAACCGATCGTCGCCGAGCAGGTTCGAGCCCGCCAGTGCCGAGGTCAGTCGAGCGCGAAAGCTGTAGTACTGTTCTTCAGCTTGTGCGAGTTCTTGCTTGGTGCCGGTCCCGTTGTCCAGGTTCAGCTTGGCGAACTTGGCCGTCGCGATGGCGCTGTTGCGCCCGATCACGGCGGTGGACACGTTGCGGTAGGCGACGTACAGATTCCAGTAGGCGACCTCGACGTCACGGACCAGATTGCGGATCTGAATCTCAAAATCGGCGATCGAGATATCTTCGTTCAAGCTGGCCAGGACGACGGGAATCCGATTGACCATCGTGCCCCGGTTTCGCATCAGCGGATGCTGCACTTGGGCTTCCAGAATGGCCGTCCAGTCACTGGAGACCTGACGGTTCACCGAAGTGATGGGCCCCAAGGGTTGGTTGTTTCGGGAGTACAGAACCTGTTGCCGCAAGGTCGCGACGCCACCGGTCGCGAATCTCTTGCTGATCGCGGCCTGCTGTGTCGTGTCGAGGCCCTGATTGAAGGGGTCGGTAATCGGTACGGGAAGGTTAACTTGGCCAAAGCCCGAGTTTCGTGGCCGATCGGTCGATCGGGTATCGATGAAGGCGGTGACCTGTGCATCGAATTCGCTCAATGCATCTTCCACGCCGCCAATCTGATTGGCTCGCAACACGCCTCGTGGCAGCACGCGGTTTCCGGTGCCGTCAACGGTCAAAGGAATCGATTGGGTGGCCGATTGCTGAATCGCGACGTCGTAGATGCTGCCGAGTTGGTCAGCGCTGGCGCTGGTGAACTGGGTCGCGACGTTGGGACGGAACTCAGCGTTCCCATTGGTGGTCACGAAGACCTTGGCGTTCTGCAACGCGATCGAGACACATTCCTCGACCGTCAGGTCCCAGAACTGGTAATCGTGATTGCCCATCGTCAGCGGCGGCTCGGATTGAGTCGTCTCAGCCAGACTTTCCACCTCGACGTCGGGATACTCGATCCTTGTCGCAGTATTGAGGTAATACTGCAGATCGGGCGACTCGTGAAGGAAAAATGGCTGCGTCGACGTGCAACCTGTTGAGAACAGGATGGTCAAGCCGAGCTGCAAATAGGCAGTGAATTGTAAAAGCGAGCGATTCATGCTCTGGACTTCCGGGGTCGTGCCGCCGTGAAACACGCCGTACCGAAATCGCACAACGCGATCATGGCGTGTTCCCGTACGGGCCGAGTGTGGAAGCCCCCCACGAACTCTTCACAACCCTCTGCCGACAACCAGACCGACATCGGATCGAGAAGACCTCGCCCAGGGAATGTTATCGGAGGCAGAACTGGCAAACTTTGACGGTTCTGCAAAAAATGCCGGATCGACTTTTTTCCCGCAAGAAGCATCCAGGCCCGCGGCTCAAGAACTGGCGGCTCGGCTTACAACTCGCCGCGATTCAGGCCCAAACCCAGGCTCGCCAGCTCACTGATCAGCAGGCTGCAATTCGAGCGGCTGTGGTTGAATGGGAACCAGATCGACGGGGGGTTCCGGGTCGGGAGGCAGCGGCGAGGCCGGTCGCTGCAGCTGTCGCTCCTGCTCAATCAATTGACTCGAGCTGGGCAAATCATCCGAAGCAGACAGCACGTCCTCTTCTTCTGCCTTGATCGAATCACGCAGTTCGCGACTTGCCTCCGCCCTCTCGCGTTGGGTCACATCTTCTGGGGCCGTGCTGATGCGTGGGCCAATCCGAAGCCCTTCCCATGGCTTGGGATAGAAGTAGTGCTTCTCCAGACGCCCCCGGTGATCCGCATAGGCTCGCTCATGAACCGCATCGTGCCAGGCCATCGCTTCCTGGCTGCTCGGTGCGATGTGATAGGCGATCCAGCCGCCGAGCCACGTGGGTCGATTGTATCGCCGACGGTAACTCATCGGCAGATTGTTTCCCACGGGTGGAATCACATCAATTCGCGGCCACACCCGTTGATTCTCAAAATCGGGATGGTGGGCTCCCGCGAAAGAAGCCAGGCAAACGATCAACAAGGAAAGTGTGAACCAACGCATGTGTGAACCAATGAAACACGTGGTGCGATTGCGTGAAACTTGGCGGATGTGCCCGGCACGCGTTTTCTCTCTTCGTCGACATACCGTGACCAGCGTGACGCAGGAAAAGATTTATCCGAATGTCACGAATCGGGCGAGTTGCAGGACTGCGAAAGTAGGGAGGGCGATTGCGCCCGAAAACGCTTCACCGCACAACCGACAGGGAGTCTCCTGCCCAAGCGATGATCAAAACGTTGCCACACCACTTGCCACTCGCCACTCGCCACTCACCACTCACCACTCACCACTCACCACTCACCACTCACCACTCACCACTCACCGATTACAAACCTGATCCCGCCTCGGGCTCAGACTGCTGCGCAAGCGTTTGCACGCGACCGGCGAAGGCAAAGAAGAACATTGTCGCGCCGTAACTAATAAAAAAGAGCCCGTAGAAACAGGGCACCGCGAGACCATCGAGAATGCTTGGCCGGGAAACGTAGTCTTGCGCATAGGACATCGCAGCTGCCAACAGGCACGACAGCACGACCCCGGATAGGACTCGCAGCCGGGCCTGACCGGGCCAATGGGCAAGGGCGGCCAGCGAGAAACACGCGGCGATCATGGGTGTGACGCCCCACATCAAGAACATGACCGACCAATAGAGCCCACTCTCGACCGGCGCCACGTAGCGAATCACAAGACCGAGCAGGCAGGCAAAGGCGGTCGTCGCCGCCAACAGGTCAGCGATTTGAAACTGACCCCTCGCCAATTGACTCGCGTTCGATGAGCGGGCTGGCATCGCCCAGTCAGGTACCCGCCACCAAGAGAACAACATAGACTGAACAATCAGCAAGCCTGCCAGGTTCACGGCATGGCGTATCCAATCGGCGGTGCCCAGGAAAGACAAAAGGTATCCAAAGACCACCACGATCAAGATACGGAGAACCACTCGGATGCTAGGGTTGCGAAGGACCGTGGCCATCCAAGTCAAGCCTGAACCGAATCCAAACGTGATCCCCATCAGGCAACCCAATCGTGCCAGTGCTTGCCACGAAAGCGGAAAAAAGGCGTCGGGGTCGACCGAAACAGGAATAGCAGCCGACACCAAGGCCCAGACGCACACCACAATCAAGGTCTTACCACCGAGGCGGGGCGTTATGTATCTTGAAGGTTGCATAGACCCGGCGCTATTTGATCGCTGCTAGACGATTGATGTCCCTACCTTAACATGCGATTTGTCACCTGTCGCTGTCATCATGGACGGTACCACCGAACCCATCCTTGTCGTCATTGGACATCCGATCGCCGGCAATCCCGCCCAGTTTGCTGCTGAGCGCGCCCTTCGTGCTTTGAAGCTCGATTGGCGAGTCCTCTCGTTTGAGGTCCAACCGGCTGACGTCGCTGCGGCGTTGGAAGGGTTCAACGTCACGGGCATCAAGGGTGTGATCATTGACAGCTCGCTCGCGGCCGAAGCAAAACAGTGGTATTCGCAGCGGCCTGGCTCGGTGGATTCAATCATCGATTGCCTTTGGCGAGACGAGAACTTCGCCCTGTTGGGCGAATTTGAACAACGTCGTTGGGTTGACGAGCAACTGACCCGACATGGTGGTCAACAATTGGTTTGGATCGGCACCCGCGACGAAGCAACACCAGCCACCGGCGAAGGGTTCCAGGAGTACACCAGCACACCCAACGACATTGCTACGTTGGCCGCCACAGCCGACGTGATCGTGATCAATGCGACCACGGACGAGCCGGTCGACCTGGATGCGGAGGTCTGGCCTCCCAATGACGGTTCCACGCTCGTCATCGACCTGACCCCCGGCCATCCGGAAATCGCGCGTGTCAAACAACTGGGATACCGAGTGCTTAGCGAGAATGAACGCCGCATCGGAACGCTACAGCGATGCCTTCACCGTTGGACCGGGCAGTACCCGTCGGCGGAGGTCATTCACGACGCCATCGAAGAATACCTGAGCGTTTGACGAGATGGCGAGACGATCCAAGAAGCTCCATGACGAGCTGATTACGGCCGCAGCCCAATTGCGTGACGAGGTCGATGCCTTGTCGTTTGCCGAGCCGGTCACCCATGTCTACAACCCGCTCGCTTATGCCTGGCGTTCACACCAGGCCTACCTACGGCAAGCCAATCCCGACGGCGCCAAGGTCCTCTTCCTTGGTATGAATCCTGGACCATGGGGCATGGCTCAAACAGGCGTTCCCTTTGGTGAGATCGAATTCGTCCGAGACTGGATCGGTATCAACGAAGTGGTCGATCGACCCTCGAATGAACATCCCAAACGTCCGATCGAAGGTTTCGAATGCCAGCGCAGCGAGGTCAGCGGACGACGGCTATGGGGTTTGTTTCGAGACAGATTCGTCGATGCCAACAAGTTCTTCGATCAGCATTTCGTGGTGAATCATTGTCCGCTCGTGTTCATGGAATCCTCCTCTCGCAACCGAACACCCGACAAACTCCCCGCAAGCGAACGCGCGACACTCGAGGAGTTGTGCGACGATCATCTTCGGACCGTCGTTCAACTGCTCCAGCCAGACCATCTTGTGGGAGTCGGAGTCTATGCCGAGCGGTGCTTGAACCGTGCGGTCGAGGCAACCGGATCGAACGCCAAGGTGACACGCATCTTGCACCCCAGTCCCGCCTCACCTGCAGCCAATCGAGACTGGTCAGGCACCGCAACCAAGCAACTCCAGCAAGCCGGCATCTGGTAAGAGAAACTTCCGTCGAGAGACTTCCGTGGCGAGTTCTACATTGATCGCTGCGAAGTCGAGACGATCCGAGCATCCCCAGCGTGCGAGATCGGACCGCGGCAGCCGATCAGCGCCCATCGAGCGGGTGGGACCCCCACTCCAAAGGGTTCCAAGTGGAAGCGAGGGCTATCAGTACCCTTGCGATTCTTCCTATTCAGGGGGGACCGCCAACCGGCGTAGAAAGCCCTCAAGGCGCGAAAGCCCTCAAGGCGCGAAAGCCCTCAAGGGGCAGCCCTCACGGGGCGCCCTCACGGGGCCAGGCCAACAATCCTGCCGATCGGCATTCAGCTTTGTTACCAAACGGCGCCCATGCTCAACCGTAAGGAGGAACACTTTGCATCGGCGAAACCTTTCACGTTACGATGCGTCATATGGCCGAAGCAGATTTCTGCTTTTCTTCTCTTCGTGACCAAACGCGGGCCAGATGAACGCCGACCAGTTTCAAGATCTCTACATGTTGCTACGTGGCAATCGCGAAGCCATCGCGGTGCTCGATGCAAAAGCCCTATTCATGGAAAAGAAGCTGCTGCAAGCGTATGAAAAGGTGAGCGAGGCTCGGGAGACGTTTGCCGAAAGTCACAATCGGGTCTTGAGACAAACACCCGAGCAGCAACTCGACCCCAAAGCCCGCGATGCAGATCGACAGCTGAAGAAGTTGCAGGCGCAAACATGACAAGGCGCAGGAGGTCATCAAGACGTTTGACGAAATCCTGCCGCAACTCAAGAAGCAAGTCGAACGTGCGCAGCGGCACATGGAACTGGAGGCAACTCGCGAGGAGGCCTCGGATGCGGCTCACAGAGAGACTCAGGAGATTGAGACTCAGGAGACGGTGACTCAGGAGGCCGAGAATCAGGAGACCGGGCCCAGGGAAGCGATCGCGAGATCGGGCGACCTTGGCGAAGCGTTGCTCGAGGCGCTCCGCGGCGCGGCCCAGGCACAACAACTGGACATCATCAACCAACACTTTGGCTTTCGCGAGGTTCAGTCGGATCAAGACATCCATGGTGATGCCCTGTATTACGTCCACACCAAGCAAACATCGATCCTGGCATGCACACCGAGTGCTGATCAAATGAAAGACTCGGTGGAACTGATCAGCCTGGTCGACAATCGCCCGATCAATCCCTTCTCGCGCACCGCTTTCCTGAGGCTGGGAACCAAGCGAAAGATGGTGTTGTTGACGCTGCGAGAAAACCGCGACACAGAACAGCAGGAGAGGGAAAAACAGGAGACAGGGGCCGAGCAACTTGATGTTTCGACATCGCGGGAAACGGAGGCGACTGACGAAGTGGACCAGGAGCAGGGCGTTTCGACCCAGAGATCGGTGGACGAAACAGACGAGTCCGGCGAAGAGCCCGAGCAGAACATTCTTGACCTGGGAGCTTTCAGCCAACTGCTGACTTCCGCTCAACGCAGCGGCCTGGTCCCGGAAGCGGATCAGATTGGTTACGTGCGAGATCGAGAATTCCGGATGGGAAAATACGACCTGGCATTTCAAACGGTCGACGCCATGTTCTCCCGTTTCATGGCCAGTGCGGGCCAACGCACCCAGAGCCTGGCGAGGGAGGACGCGGAGATTGCGTCGGGCCGAATCAAGATCTCCCCCAAGGATCTGCTGGCCAAGCGGGCGCGGGAACGATCCCAGACTCAGGAGATCGAACGGGCCAAACGTCGCTTCCAAGTCGTGCTCGAAGGGCTCCGGGCACTGATGAACGCAGGTTCGTAACCGAAAATAGGGAAAAAATCTGCCTGCAGAGCGAGTGATTGGCGTTGACGATTTGGACTTTGTCCGCCAAATTCTCCCTTCTCACGGGATTGCCGTGAAAGTGGGAGAACTTGCCGCCATGCTCGGCCCGGTGACGGATCGAGATTGGGTCAGGTGAATTCGCCAAACCACCCGACCAACGAAAGTCGTGACCCGATGGGTAAGAAATCAAAGCGCTATCGCGCCGCGCTGGAAAAACAGCCAGAAGCAGCTCTCTCGCTTGAACAAGCGGTCGAGACTCTCAAAAAATACGATTCGACCAAGTTTGATCAAACGGTCGAAGTCCACATGCGGTTAGGGGTCGACCCCAACCAAGCCGATCAGATCATTCGTGGCAGCTTGGTCCTTCCCAACGGGATTGGCAAAACGCAGCGTGTGGTGGTGTTCGCCAAGGGTGATGCTGCCAAGGCCGCCGAAGAGGCTGGAGCGGACGAAGTGGGCCAGGAAGATCTGGCAAAGAAGATCAAGGATGGCTGGACGGACTTCGATGTTTGCATCGCAGCTCCCGACATGATGGGCCTGGTCGGTCCACTCGGTCGAGTGCTCGGTCCGCGAGGTTTGATGCCGAGTCCTCGAGCTGGCACGGTCACCCCCGATGTCGGCAAGGTGGTCAGCGAATACAAGGCTGGGAAAGTTGAGTTCCGCAATGACAAGGGTGGCAATGTTCACTCGGTCGTTGGCAAGATGAGCTTTGACGCCGGCAAGTTGGTGGAGAACATCAAAGCCTTCGTCGACTTCGTCGAAGGACTCAAGCCGCAAAGCGTCAAGGGCACGTATGTGCGAGGCATTGCGATTTGTGCAACCATGAGCCCCAGCGTTCGCGTTGCATCATAATTCGTTGATGGCGGTCTGAAGAGTTGCCCAACGTTTATCCAGACTGGGCAGATCGAAGCTGGGCAGATCAAAACATCGTACAAGTGAACCGATCCGATGAGTAAATACGTCAAAGAACTCGTAACACGCGACATTCGCCGCCGACTCGATGGAGTCGAGGATGCGGTGCTGGTCAGTTGCGTGGGAATGGACGCCAACACGACCAACGAACTCCGCGGCGAGCTGGACAAGAAAGACATCCACATGCTGGTTGTCAAGAATTCGTTGGCCCGCCGCGCCACCGAAGGCACCCAGCTTTCTGCTGCGTTCGAAGGAGCTTCCGGTCAAATCGGGGTCTGCTGGGGATCCTCCGATTTTGTTTCGCTTGTCAAAGAGCTTGTCGAACTCGACAAGAATAAAGACAAGTATGAAAAGTTTGTCGCCAGTGGCGGCGTCATGGATGGCGAGCGGCTTGATGCCGATGGGATCAAAGCAGTCAGCAAGTGGCCTAGCCGCGCTGAACAGATCTCCATGCTGGTGGGCCAGATCCTCGGTCCTGGAGCCAACTTGTCTGCCGCACTGCTGGGTCCTGGCAAGATGCTCAACGGCCAGATCAAAAAAATAGGCGAAGGTGACGAATAGTCGCTCGCTTCACGATCCTTCCTTACCAAGTCACCAAACTGTTTTTGAGGTATTAGAAATGTCTGACGAAACCGCAGTCGCTGAGTTCAGCGCCGAAACCAAATCGATGGGCGACAAGATTGCTGAGCTGACACTCAAGCAAGCCAAAGAGCTGAGCGACTACCTGAAGGATGTCCACGGTATTGAGCCGGCTTCAGGTGGTGGTGCGATCATGATGGCACCGGGTGCCGGGGATGCGGGTCCCGCCGTCGAAGAGAAGACCGAATTTGATGTGGTATTGACCGGCTTTGGCGACAAGAAGTTGAACGTGGTCAAGGTTGTCAAGAACCTGACCGGTGCTTCGCTGATGGACGCCAAGAAGATGGTCGAAGGTGTACCAGCGACCCTCAAGGAAGGCCTGTCCAAGGAAGAAGCCGACAAGGTCAAAGCCGAAGTCGAAGAAGCGGGTGGATCGGTCGAGCTGAAGTAAGCTCTCCCCCAACCAAGATTCTCATGGCAAGCCCCGGCGCCTGCGTCGGGGCTTGCTCTTTTTCGGTTAGGACAGTCGGCAAAACGCGTCAGCTTGCGAAGGCGACGTCGGCTAGTTTTTCCTGCCAACGGCCGCTTCGTGAACGGAACCCGTCTCAGCAGACGCTAGCGATAGACGGGCAACGGCCGAGCGTTGGCCACCCCGGTGGTATTGATTGGCATCCCAATCACTCCGCCTGGAGGTGCCGTCGGTGCAAGATCGTTGGGCCGCATTCCTTCCTGCATTGGCGATCGCCCCGATCCCGTGTACGAACTCGATACGGTGCTTGAGGCGAGCCGCGGCCGTTGTAGATCGACGATTGCCCCAAGGGCTGGATTGCCGATAGATTGTCCATGGGTTGCAGCCGAGAGGCCAAGGCGTCCGTTGCACTGGGAGGTCCCAGTTGAGGCTGACTGACACGTCCCACCGGTTCGAATTCAACCTTCTGCTCACGCTGCATGCGGACGATCTTTGTGGGCGTTTCCACGGTGCGTCGCTCGGCAACCCACTCGGTTCGAGTGTTGGTGCGGTGAACGATTTCGTTACGCGCTTCCCAAGTAGCGTGGGGCACGTGCTGATAACCAACGGATGGTTGGCGGAATGGATTCCAGCGGCCGTAAACCCGTGGTTCCCACTTGTACTCGACCACGGGAGAATAGATGGTTCGCGCGTGTGGTCGAGTTTCGGTTACGGTTTGTGGCCGATAGACCGTTTGCTCTCGTGAATCAACATGTGTTTCGACGACAGGCGTCTCAATGGTCTTGGTGACTTTTCGGTAGACGATACCGGTTTCCGGGTCGGTCAAGTAACCGGAGTTACTTTGCCCGGAGGCTTTTGAAGAGAACACGGAGATCGTGATTGCCATGATCGCGAGCAGCACCACACGATTGACAACCCAAGATAAGATCCGAGTATTCATGGCAATCCCTCGCCTTGTAATCGGATGGATGGTTGTAACTTGGAGCCCCGTGCATCGATCGCTGTGAGAGTTTCGATCGTGGTGAAGATTGGCTTCGCCTTGTCGACACAGCACGATCACACGCAGGACTCTCTGGTTTTGTTCGGAATCGAGCCCACAGGGAGCTGAGATAAAATCAATGATTGATCCGAAATTGCTTGCGATGCTGCGCTGTCCAATCGCGGGAAGTGAACTGCAACTGGCGGAGAACTCGCTGATCCAGCGGCTGCAAACCGCCATCGAGCGGGGGGAGGCCAGGGATCGGCTCGAGCAGAAAGTCAGCGAAGGAATCGAGGGTGGGCTCGTCGATCCCGGGCATACGTGGCTCTATCCCATTCGCGGAGGGATCCCCAGCTTGGTGGCCGAAGAAGCGATCGACATCGCCAATCTTTCCTGAGCCAATCTTTCCTCATCCCAATTTCCTGAGCACCGCTTTGGCGAGGGATTCGCTCGATGGTATTCGCGGGAACCTGTGCGATGTGGAAACGCTACTGACGATCAAATCCAATCGGGGCCCTCTCCCTCGGCCCGCGGATCGGTGCACCAGCGAGCCAACGCCTTGATCACAACGTCCCGTTCATCTCCGTTGGTCCAAATCGAATCGTCGACATCCAAGCGAATTTCGTAGTCCCCTTCGTGCATGCAATCATCTTCGCCACAAAAGTGGGGCACATCACTGACCCAGACGATGCGATATAGCGGCACATGTTTGTCGTCGACTTTGACGATCGGTGAATCCATGATGGTTTTGACAGGCTTCGAGTAGATCGGTGAGTGGAGGCTTCAAGCGTTCGGCGACAGTCTCCCACTCGAATTATTCGCTTCCGCCCAGTTGACGGCTACGTTGGGCAGCGGCGGCTACCGCCTGGACCACCGCCCCACGGAAACCATTTTGTTCTAGGACGGCGATTGCGGCAATCGTTGTTCCCCCCGGACTTGCAACCGCATCCTTCAGTTCGCCGGGATGTCGCTTGGTCTCCGCAATCATCATGGCCGAGCCGAGAACGGTCTGGGTGGCTAACTTCATTGCGGTTGCCCGAGGGAGCCCGGCCAGCACCCCCCCATCTGCCATCGCTTCAATCATCATGCAGACATAGGCAGGACCGGATCCGCTCAGGCCGGTCACCGCATCCATCTGGGCTTCGTCAACCTCGATTGCGATGCCCACACATTCAAGCAACTCCTGGATCCAAATGCGGTCGTCCGGCGTGACATCGTTGCCACAGCAGTAGGCACTCGCTCCCTGACCAACCAGACTCGGTGTGTTGGGCATCACCCGTATCACGCGTTGCTGCCCGATCCAGCTTCTTAGCTGATCCAGAGAGACGCCGGCAGCGATCGAGATAAAGAGTCTGCCCTGCCACAAGCCATCGGCATGGGCGGTGACCTGAGGCAACACGTGGGGCTTCACAGCAAGCAGCACCGCTTGGCTGGCGGAGACTGCGGAATCCAAATCGGTTTGTTCGATGTCAGGGTATTGGTCGCTCCACCATGCTTGGCTGTCGGCGGAGGGCTCCACCAAACAGACCTGGTCGGCGGAGAGGACCTTGCCAGCGAGCAGGCCACCTACCAGGGCGCGCCCCATCTGCCCACCACCAACGACCGCTAATTTCTTTGGTTTCATCCCGATCTTCCTTCCCTTCGACGGCCTCAGCGACCCCATCTCAATTGACCCTCTTCGTCGGCAACTCTAAATTGATCGGTTTTTCCGTTCCCGAACAGCCCAGAACTCCCTCAGGTGGACCATGCTCACGACCGCCGCAGAGGATCTTGCCGGTCAACTTGGAGACTTCCACGTGGATGAAGCAATCAGCAAAGCGAACACCCTGATTGAAGCGATGGGCTGGATTCGCCGTTTTCGCGGCAAGACCACCGTGATCAAACTGGGGGGGAGCCTGCTCGATGATGAGCACGCGCTGATGCACATCCTCTTGGACGTGATCTTCATGGAGTCCGTCGGGATGCGACCCGTCATCGTTCACGGCGGTGGCAAAGCGATCAATCGGGCGCTGGCCGAGGCGGGCATCGAGCCGAACTTTGTGCGAGGTCGTCGCGTCACCGATCCACCCACGCTGGAGGTGGTCGAACGGGTCCTGGCAGGCGACCTCAACGTCTTCCTGACCGAGGAGATCGAGCGCCTCGGGGGTCGGGCGATGAACCTCTCCTTTCAATCGACCAACGTCTTGTTTGGCGAGAAGCACCTCTCGGAGGACGGCGAAGACATTGGCTTTGTTGGTGAAGTGACTCGCGTTGATCGGAGCGTCATCGAAGGACTTTCCTACACCGACCAGGTTCCTGTGATCCCTTCGATGTGCGAGGGAGACGACGGCCAACACTACAACGTCAACGCCGATACGGCGGCAATGGCGGTCGCGCAATCCTTGGGAGCCGAAAAGTTAGTCTTCCTCTCTGATGTCAATGGCGTGCGGCGCGATAAGAACGACCCGGAGACCATCATCCATTCTCTCTCTTCTGTGGAAGCACGACAATTGATCGCCGATGGCGTGATTGACTCGGGAATGATTCCCAAAGTGGAAGCCTGCTTGGAAACGCTTGGCCGTGGTGTGCGAAAGATTCACATCATTGATGGCAGACTTCGTCACTCATTGCTGTTGGAAATCTTCACCACGAGCGGTGTTGGAACCGAAATTCATCAGTAATTCGACCGGCCACAGGCGAACCTGGCCGGCCCGTTTCGTGCCTCTCTCTCTTTCCAATTTTTTCGATCGAGTGATCCGATGAGCAACGCAGAAGAACCAATCCCTGAAACGACCGGTCATCCACCGGCAGTGCAGCCGCCTGCTGGTGCACGGCGTTGGAATGCCAGGGGTGAACTGATCATCGACGCCATGGCCGGACGCACAAGCGTGTTCGGATTTGGGTTCGCTCCTCTGCAGGATGCGGTGCGATTGGCCTTGGAATCGTCCACCGGTGACTCAGCGGCGATGATCGACAGCGACTCAGCGGACGGCAATCACGGGGACAATGAGTTTTCGAACGACCTCCAAGCGAATGACCTGAATCTTGGACTGCCACCCCAAGCATTGATGCAACAAATCCGAGAGATCTTCGCAGACGATCCGTCGGTCGCCACCGAAAGCATCTTGCTGAGACCTTCCGCAGACGCCGCCGTTGATTCAGCGATCGCTCTGGCCCGACGTTACCAACCGGAAAAATCATTTCGCACGATCGCCTTGGTCGGAAGCGATCATGGGCGAACGGGGATGTGCCGAAGTGCCAGCGGCCGTCCGGAATTGCACGACAGCTTTGGGCCGATGATGGCAGGCTTTTCACACGTGCCCTGGGGTGACATCGATGCCTTGCGGTCCGCTGTGGATGAACAAACTGCCTCTGTACTCTTGTCGCCCGTCGATCTTGCTCACGGTGCGGTTGCCTGCGACTCGGACTACCTGACGTCAATCCGCGAGATCTGCGACGAGCACAATCTCTTGCTGGTGATGGACGAGACACAATTGGTTCTTGGCGCTTCAGGAAAGATGCTGACCTTTGCATCGCTCGCGAACATTCATACTGACATTGCCGTGATCTCCGCGGGCTTATTTGGCGGACTGCCCGGTGGGCTTGTGATGAGCTCTGCCCGGGTCACCCATTCGCCAGTGCAAGACGTTGATCGATTTCCGGTCCAGGCCGCGGTGGCGGCCCAGACGCTTGCAGCAATGCAGCAGCAGGGCCTTCCCTTGCCGCTCGACGATGTCCATCCCCTGACGGTTGCGATCGCCAAATCGCTCAGCGGTTTTGAGTTCGTCCGCGATATTCATGCCGTGGGAATGACCATCGGTATCGAAACCGACTTGGACTCTAGCGAAATGGTTCGTGCGGCGCGTCGTAGCGGACTTCGACTTGCCCAAGCGGGTCCCACCTCCGTCTGCCTTCAGCTGCCGCTGCTCATGACAGTGGATGAGGAAGAACGACTGCTGTCTCGACTCAGCAGCGCGATGGAATCCCTGGAGCGATCATCAGCCGAAATGGCACTTTCATGAACCCCGACTCGAAGTCGGACAGAATTCGAGACTTACGTATGCAACACCTACTGAGCCTGTTTGATATCTCCAAAGCCGATTTGCGGCAGATTCTCGGTGCCGCCGACTTGTTGAAAGCTCGACTCGCCCAGGGAGATCGCCCGCCAGTTCTGGATCGCTTCGTGCTCGCATTGTTGTTCGAGAAGCCCAGCCTCCGTACACGTGTTAGCTTCGAAACCGGGATCGCACAACTCGGGGGCGCCAGCCTCTTCTTGGGTGAAGAGGTCGGTTGGGGCAAACGCGAATCGGCGTCCGACTTCACCCAGGTCTTGGGACAGTTTGTCGATGCCGTCGTCTGTCGCGCCAAGTCTCACGATCGAGCCGTCCAGCTTGCCAGCTTCAATGCCCTGCCTGTGATCAACGGCCTGACCGATCTTTGTCACCCCTGCCAAGCCATGGCCGATGTGATGACGATTCGTGAGTCGCTGGGCAAGTTGCAGGGCAAGCACTTGGTATTCGTCGGCGATGGCAACAACGTGGCGCATTCGTTAGCACTGATCTGTGCCATGCTCGACATGCGATTCACTTTGGCATGCCCCGAGGGCTATCGAATGAGTGACGATTGGTTACAACGCGTCCTGCAATGCTATCCGAAGGCCGCCATCGAGCAGTGTACCGAAGCAAAGAAGGCAGTGGCCGATGCCGATGCGATCTACACCGATGTCTGGACCAGTATGGGACAGGAGTCCGAAACGGCGATTCGCCGCAAGGCGTTCGCGCCTTACCAGGTCAACTCGGATTTGATGGCAGCCGCCCCAGGCCACACGCGAGTTTTGCATTGCCTGCCTGCGGTCCGCGGTGAGGAGATCACCGACGCGGTGATCGACAGTGCTCAGAGTGATGTGATTGCACAAGCGGGAAACCGAATGCATGCCCAGAAAGGACTGCTGGTCTGGTTGCTCAATCGGAAGTGGGTCGACGCCAATGTGAAGCTTGACACTGCGTAGTTACCACGCCTAGTGTTCTGTCACCTCCTACTGTTTCCTTTCGATACGCCCCCTCCGTCAGCCATCCGATGCCCATGCGCCGCCCCGATCAACTTCGCGATATCCAAATCCAACGCGGCTACTTGGAATCGAATCCAGCCAGCGTCCTGTACCGTTGTGGCAAGACGATCGTGCTTTGTACCGCCTCGCTGGAAGCGAATGTCCCGCCATGGTTGGCTGGTAAGGGAAAAGGCTGGGTCACCGCGGAGTACAACATGCTGCCCGGCAGCACGAGCCCGAGAAAGTCGCGAGACGCGGTGGCAAAGTCGATGGCCGGACCACCGAGATCCAACGGCTGATCGGTGCAGTCTGCGATCGATCGTCGACCTGGAGGCACTCGGGGAGAACATGATCACCGTCGACTGCGATGTGCTCCAAGCTGATGGCGGAACTCGCACCGCGTCGATCACGGGAGGCTTCATTGCACTGGCCGATGCCGTTGCCATGGCCGTTCCTGGATCCACCGTCGGCAACGGCCCGCTGAGGGACTCGGTCGCAGCAGTCAGCGTTGGACTGATCGGCAGCGACGTCAAACTTGACCTTGACTATGAACTCGACTCGGCGGCAGACGTCGACATGAATGTGGTCATGACCGGCCGCGGCCGCTTCGTGGAGATTCAGGGGACTGGTGAAGAGGCCACCTTTGACGACCAACAACTCAGCGAGTTGCTGCGTCTTGCAAAACTGGGGATTCACGAGTTGACACGCCAACAGTTGGATTCACTCGCGTCAGACTGAAGCTCCCGATGGAACCGTAGCGGAGTCTCTCCGAGACTCGGGCGTTTTGGTGTTACCGTAGCCGAGTCTCTCCGAGACTCGCAAAGAACGCAGCAAAGCTGCTAGTGTCCGCCTCGGAGATGCGGACCTACCGTTCGCCAACGAAATCCTATTTCTTGACGCGTGGGTTTTCGTACCAGACGACGTTATTACTGGCGCGTCCGGCAATCAGCAAATCGAGATCACCGTCGACATCCATATCGATCACGCGGATATCGTATGATTCCTGGCCTTCGCCAACGACGTGCTTCGTAAAGATCCCCTGGCCATCGTTCTCATACCAGGCGGCAACCTTGTCCCCAAACGCGCAGGTCGCTGCATCGATGTCGCCATCGCCATCCATGTCGACGGCCGCCAGGCAGTGCGGTTCTTGAATCTCGGCATCGATATCGTGACGAGTCCAGTCGGGCCCTTCGAACCATATCACGCCACGACCATGTCCGCGTGATGCGAGAAAATCCATTTTGCCATCGCCGTTGACATCGACAGGATGAATGTTCGTCGCTCCCGGCTCGTTGTCACTGATCATGGACTTCGTCCAGACGTCCTGCGGTGACTCCGGTGCCCGCCACCAAGCAAACCATTCCCCTTGCGACGTGGCTTGCGGGCCCCCCTTGGCCCCGGTCGCCGCATCCAGCCGACCATCCCCATCGACATCGCCAACACCGAGATAATGCGTCAGACCAGGAGCATCGTTGTCAGCAAACAGATTCGGTTTCCAACGATCGGCGGAATGTGGGTCAGCGGGAACCTTGAACCAGGCCAGCGATTCCGGAAAGGGAGGCTTCGGCTGAGCACTGGTGGCAAGCAGGTCGACCTTGCCATCCCCATCGACATCCCCTTGGATCAAACCATGAATGCCGTGCACCTGATCGTCGACGATTCGTCGATGCCAGCGATCATTCAACGCGTCACCGGGATTCTCTAGCCAGACGATCAAGCCTGGGTTGTAGCGGGCGCCGATGTAATCAAGGTCGCCGTCGCCATCAACATCAAAGGTCTCACTGTGAATGTACGATTGGACGTCAGGATGATCGTCCAACACCACTTCCTTCCAGTCTGGTCCCACAAACAGCCGCGTCATGTTCCCGCTGTCGCTGATCACATCGGGAATCCCATCACCAGTAAAGTCCCCGGCGACCGCAGTCATCGTCCCCATTCCTTCGTGAACGACATGCTTGGTCCACAACTCTTCCGCAGTCACTCGGATTCCCAAATTCCCAATGCCCAGGATCGCCATGGCATGAGCGGTAAGGTGCAGGACGCGATTCATGATGGAACCTCCGAACCGTATCGACGGTCCTCGAAAGACTGCGGTAACATGATTTGGTGCGACCACAGGATACCATTGCCCGGTTGAAGAATCCGCCGCCATACGAACACTTTTTGCGACCACCGATGGCCAAGCTCTATTTCTACTATTCCGCGATGAATGCTGGAAAATCGACGATCCTGCTGCAGTCGAGCTACAACTATCGTGAACGGGGAATGAACACCCTGATCTTGGTGCCGGAACTGGACACACGCTTTGGATCTGGGCAGGTCACCTCAAGGATCGGTCTCAAGGCGGAGGCGGTGACGTTCAACACGGTCGAGAATCTCTACCGGCTGGCCGAACGCTTGCACTCTCAAACTGGCATTCACTGCGTGCTGGTAGACGAGGCTCAATTCCTGACGAGGGGGCAGGTCAGGCAACTGAGTGATATCTGTGACTTGCTGGACATTCCCGTCTTGGCATATGGGCTTCGTACCGATTTCCAGGGCAATTTGTTTGAGGGCAGCCAACACCTACTCGCCTGGGCCGACAGTCTGACTGAAATCAAGACAATCTGTCACTGCGGCAGCAAAGCGACGATGGTCCTGCGGATCGATTCCAAAGGCCGAGCGATCACCGATGGACGGCAAGTGCAAATTGGAGGGAACGAGCGATACCTGTCAGTTTGCCGCCCGCACTTCAAACAGGGGATATCGGAGCGACATGATCATTCGACGCCGTTGCTCGAGGGGGACGCCGAGGTAGACAGGATCGGCTAATTCGTTTGCTCCAGCAGGCCGATCACGGCCCAGGCCGTGCCCCAGTAATCCGATGTTGAGGTCGATCGTTCTCGGCTCGCTTGTTTGGTTCCAGGAACGGACCACGCCCCATCCGGTCGCTGCGTTGAAATCAGGAACTGCTGCGTTCTCGCAAGTGCGTCCCCGCTGAATCCGCCCGTTCGCTGCAGCCCATGGAGTGCCATCCCCGTCGCCAATGCGTCGCTCGGTTCCTCACTCAACCATCCCCAACCCCCATCGCTATGCTGGCGCGTCAGCAACGAAGTCCGCAAAGACTCCATCCCTTGCCCTAGCTGTTGAGCAAGAAGCAGTCTGGCAACCCACCACTCCGTCGACTCCGGTATTTGATCACGATCATCTTCAATGCCTGGTCGACGTCATGATCAACGACGCCTTCACGAGCGAGTGCTAAGAGCGTCCACATGACCGTTACTTGCTGCGTCTCATCAGAACTGCGTTTCTGTGCTTCAGAAAGACTCCATAACATGAAGGGCACTTGGTGACAGGAGACGCACCCTCGCTTGGCAATCCAGTTCTAACCCTCGCGTTGTAGAAAAGGAATCGCCCTTGCAACTGCCTCTCGAATCGTCGGTTCTGAGGGCAGCTGATCGGCACGAAGCGGCGAAACAAAAACAGCCGCGATCAGTCCACAAACCAGGTAGAAAACGTCACTTGATCGCATCGGTCACACTTTCCACTTCGCTTTTTGGTCGCATCTCGATTTCCACTGACGTCGCAAAACCGGTCGACAAACTCAGGGTCGCGTGAGACCGCAACCCTGTTTGGAGTCTATCGATGTCGCTACCAAGATTCGAATCGATCTGGTGTTCTGTCAGCCGGGCCGTCTCATCCAGCCTGAGCCTACTTGGACCCGTAGATAGCAGGGTTGAGCGAGGGATCGTTGTACATCTTCATTTGCCGATAGGTCTTGTGCTGCTTGCGACCGGCAAAGATGTCTTCGAGAAGTTGTTGCAGCGAATGGGAGAGGTCCGCGTGCTGCTGTTCACAAAGCTCAATGCGAGCCTTGACCTTTTGGCGATGTTCAGCGTCAACATCGTCCCGCTCCAATTGTTCACGAAAGTGATAAAGTCGGAGCGACATGATGGAAAGGCGATCGATCGCACTTCCAGCCGTTTCGGTATTGATCGGTGCATCGGGAGCGGGCGTCACACCAGCCTGGCAGAGACGCTCCGTGATGGCGTCGTCCACCTTTTCGATCATGTCATTGCGAGCTTGATTGAGCCTGTCGATCGCTCGCTTGACCGTCGCGATCTCGGCGTCGCTTGCCGTTGGGCTCCGTGCCTTGTCCTCTTCATGCCACAGCCGATAGTTGTGCTCGTGCTGCGTACAGACCAGTTGCTTGATTCCCTCGTAGGAATTCTGGATGGGATCACGATGCCACTGGACAACGGTATCAACCTGCAACTGGGTCAGTTCGGCAACACGTGGAAAATCGGCCGTTGACATCTGATTAAACTTCCTTTTCTTCGATCCAATTCATCATCCGACGCAGACCGATACCGATTTGCTCGACACCGTGTAGCCGTTCGCGCCGACGAGTGGCTTTGAAGAATGGAGCGCCAGCCCGGTTCTCGGAAATCCATTTTCGAGCGAACTCGCCGCATTGAATTTCGTGCAGCACTCGTTTCATTTCCGCTTTGGTTTCTTCGGTAATGATCCGCGGTCCCGTCACGTAGTCGCCGTACTCCGCGGTGTTGCTGATGCTGTAGCGCATGTAGCTCAAACCGCCCTCGTAAAGTAGGTCAACGATCAACTTCAATTCGTGCATGCATTCAAAGTAGGCCATCTCAGGTTGATAGCCTGCTTCCACGAGCGTTTCGAAACCAGCTTTGACCAGTTCGCTAACGCCGCCACAAAGCACGACCTGTTCGCCGAACAAGTCCGTTTCTGTTTCTTCGGCGAAGGTGGTTTCAATCACACCGCCTCGTGTCCCACCAATCCCCTTGGCATAGGCCAAACCGATCTGCTTGGTTGATTCGGCTGCTCCTTCGCCCATCGCGATCAAGCAGGGAACACCGCCCCCTTTCAGGTACTCGCTTCGGACGAGATGCCCGGGGCCCTTCGGCGCGACAAGGAGAGCATCGATTCCCGGCGGTGGCACAATCTGGCCAAAGTGAATGTTGAAACCATGCGAACACATCAGCACGTTGCCAGGCGAAAGATTGTCCTTGATCTCGTCGCGGAAGATGTCTGCTTGAACTTCGTCAGGAAGCAAGACGTTGACCACGTCGGCAGCTTTGGTGGCCTCTGCAATTGACATCGGCTTGAAGCCATGAGCCACAGCCAGATCGTAGTTGGGTGAACCGGGTCGCTGACCGATCACAACGTTGCAACCGCTGTCGCGCAGGTTCTGGGCCTGCGCGTGGCCCTGCGATCCGTATCCAAGAATCGCAATCGTCTTGCCCTTGAGATGGGACAGGTCGGCATCGTTTTCGTAGTAAATCGTGGCAGCCATGGATCCGTTACTTTCTGTTGGATTGTTCTTTCAAAGGGGTTTCGGCGGGCAAAAGCTCCGGCCGAACACAAAGGGTGATTCGGAGCGAAACGAATCAGGAAGCGACACGCGAATCGGCATCGACCGCATCGTCGCCCACATTGGCACTGCGAATCATGGCGATGCGGCCAGTTCGCACCAATTCCGAGATGCCATAGGGTCGCATCCGCTCGATGAACGCTTGGACCTTGTTCTCTCGACCGCTGATCTCGACCATGATTTCTTCTGGCCCAACATCGACGATCTTTCCGCGGAAAATGTCCACCAGCTCACGGATCTCGCTTCGCGTGGTGCCGGCGGGAGCCTTGACTCGCATCAAAAGCAGATCACGCTCGACAAAGTCGTGGCTGCTGATGTCCAGCACGCGAACGACCGTGACGATTTTCTCCAGCTGTTTGCCAACCTGCTCGAGCACACGGTTATCCCCAACCACCACGAAGGTCATTCGAGACAAATTGGGGTTCTCGGTCTCACCTACCGCAAGAGAATCAATGTTGAAACCACGCGAGGCAAGCATCCCGGAAATGTGGGCAAGGACGCCCGGCACGTTCTGGACGAGAGCCGAAATCACGTGCCGTTGGCTAGAATTGGACATCACTGCGAGCCGAAAGGGGAGCGAGGACAGCGAAATTTGGGGTTGGTAAACTGGTGGAAGCGAAGCATCATAATTTTGGTGCCTAAATCCAACAAGGGCTGCGATTTGCGGCAACGGGCCGCCACCCAGTCCCCCGACTGCCAGGAGCCGCCAGAGCGACATGACTAGCGTGAGCCACGGCCGGATCAGAATTTGACCTCGACTTTTACGCTTTGATTCCGTCAAGACAGAGCGGCTCGCAGCCTGACGAGTTCGCCCCCCAAACCCTTTCTGCCCCGAAAACCAAACTCGCGTGACCTTCCGCATCGAATTGCCGGCGTATCGAGGCCCCCTCGACCTTTTGCTTTACCTCGTGCGTCGCCATGAGGTCAGCCTCGCGGAGATGCCGCTGGCCAAACTGGTGGACCAATACCTGGAGTACATCGACGTCCTACGGGAACTTGACCTCACCGACGTCGGCGACTTCATCGATCTGGCCAGCACTCTGGTGGAGCTCAAGAGTCAGGCTGTGCTGCCCAGGGTGGCGGACGAATCCGAGGAGGAGGAGATTGTCGACCCGCAGACCGAGTTGGTCGAACGCCTGCTGCAATACAAGGAGATTCGCGACGCGGCCGCGATCCTGGATGAAATGGGCTCGCGCTGGCAACAACGATACGAACGGATGAGTGATGATCTGCCGACCCGTCGAATCGATCTCGGTGATCAACCGATCGCGGATCTGGAAATCTGGGACCTCGTCAGCGCGTTTGGACGCATCATGCGAGAGGCTGGCGGACCGCCCGCGACACAGGTGATCTATGACGACACGCCGATCCACGTTTACATGCAGCGCATCCATACGCGTCTGCACGATGCGGAGCGACTCCACTTGATGGACCTTGTGGAGGGTGGGATTCACAAGTCGTCTCTGATCGGATGGTTCCTGGCCACATTGGAATTGACTCGCCATCATGGGGCGGCTGTGGAGCAGGACGACCATGGCGACATCTACGTGGTTCGCACCGCGACCTACTCCGATGAGTTGAACGTCAACGAAGTGGACAACTACGACGCCAGTGCGTTCAAGGCAGCCAACATGCCTGGACAACCACGCTAATCGTCGCGGCTGCTTCCACCTCCATCGCCCTTGCTTCTGCCACGGCACCTCGTGCCTCCCCCCCGCTTTCTTTGTCCAACCTGCCATGATGGTCGAAAACGTCCCTGTCCTGAAACATGTCCACGATGGGCTGACGATCGAGGGTTACTCCCGTGCCGCGGTGCAAACCTGCTGGCGAGTCAACGAGTTGAAGTTGCTTTTTGACGTCGGTGTTCAACCATGGGACTTCATGGGAACCGCGACGATGTTCATCACACATGCGCACTTGGATCACATTGCAGCGCTTTCCCGCCTACGTTTCTCGACGACGCATGATGAAGATGGATCCGCCCGTGATCTACCTTCCCGACTCAGCCGTCGACACTGCATGGGAAATGTTGCAAATGTTTCGCAAGCTCGACCGGGGTGCCATGCCTTGCGAGCTCGTTGGCCTCTTGCCAGGAGACGAAACGCATATCTCCAGGGAGTACGTCGTGACCGCGCTGCCGACCCAACACACGATCGATTCCGTTGGATTCGTGGTCCACCATCGACGACACAAGCTCAAGCCAGAGCTACAGGATCTGAGTGGCGATCAAATTCGTGACCTGAAACTCGCGGGGACCGAGATCACCACCGAAATCCGTGTCCCCGTGTTCGCCTACACGGGCGACACCGCCCCGAAGGGTTTGGATGACAATGAAGTCTTCTTTGAGTCCAAGATTTTGGTCAGCGAAATGACCTTTGTGGCGCCCGAGCACCGCAAAGACAAAATCCATAAGCACGGCCACATGCATGTCGATGATTTTCGCAAACGGGCTGATCGTTTTCAAAATGAGTTGGTGATCGCTTCCCACCTCAGCACGCGGTACAACCCGCCCCAAGTGAAACGATTCGTTCAGCAGGTGTTGCCTGACATGCTGGGTGGGCGTCTGAAGTTGTGGATATGAACGGAGAGCCGGTCGGAGGTTGGACAAAACCCAAGGCGGCGTACCTGCACGTTCCATTCTGTCGGCACCGCTGCGGTTACTGCAACTTCAGCGTGGTCGCGAACCGCGATGAATTGATCGAACGCTTTCTGGTGGCGATTGACATGGAGTTGGCAGCTCTGGATCGCCCCGAGGTGCAATCGATCTTTCTCGGAGGCGGTACTCCCACCCACTTGAGCGAACCACAACTGCGACGTCTTTTATCGATCATTGCCAACCGCTTCACGCTGGCCGACAGCGGTGAATGGAGCATCGAGGCAAATCCGGAGGATGTAACCACGAGCAAGCTTGATCTCTTGGTCGATCATGGTGTGAACCGAATCAGCCTTGGAATCCAGTCGTTCGACGAAGGCAAGCTTCGTCAATTGGAACGGAGTCATCATGTCGGCGAAGCCATCGCGACCACACAACTCGCGGCGTCGAGAATCCCCAATGTTTCGATCGACCTGATCTTTGCAGCACCCGGCGAGACACTGACGGTCTGGGAACGCGATTTGGAAACGGCACTGGAGTTGCCGATTCGGCATCTCTCCACCTATTCGCTAACGTTCGAAAAAGGGACGAGCTTTTGGAGTCGACGCAACCGGGGCGAACTGCAATCGATCGATGAAACGGACGAAGTGGAGATGTACCAATTGGTACGTCGATTGGCGGAACAGCGAAAGATGGAGCACTACGAAATCTCCAACTTCGCGATGCCCGGTCACCAGTGCGTGCACAACCGGGCTTACTGGGAAGGTGTAGGCTGGTTCGCAGCTGGTCCGGGGGCCGCCCGTTTCGTCGATGGGGTTCGCCAGGTCAACCATCGCAGCACAACGACCTATTTGCGACGGATTGAATTGGGCCAGAGCCCGGTTGCCGAAAGCGAGCCGATCTCGCTGGAGCAGTACGCGCGAGAGCGAGCCGCTTTCGGGATCCGTATGCTTGCCGGCTTCGACGTGGCCGCCCTCAGCAAGGTGGTTGGGTTCGACGTCGCTTCGCTGTGCCGTGATGCGATTGAGTCGTCCGTCGAAGAAGGACTGCTAACGGTCCAGAACCATCATGAATTGCGACTGACGCAACGCGGTATCCTGTTTGCCGATACGGTCGCGTCACGATTGCTCGGCTAACGCGGCAAGTCTCGCTGCGGTTTCACGTTCGCTGGCCGTTACGTCGGACGACTCCTGGGGATCGCGACTCAGGTCGAACAGCTCCCCTTGCTGGTCCGGAGCTTGAACCCATTTCCAATTGCCATCCAGAACCGCTTGCCAAGACTTTCGACCGAGTTCCTGGTGAGCGCCCGTTTTCCATACCAAAGTACGTTTGTCACCGGGCGCCGCTCCCGTCAACAGACCGAGGATTGATTTGCCATCGCTCTGATCGACGTCGTATCCCGCAATCTGTCCGAACGTCGCGTACCAATCGATCGCACAGGCAACCTGCGAGCAGACCGCGCCGGCGACCACTTTACCTGGCCAGCGAACAATGCAGGGCACGCGGATGCCCCCCTCGTACAACGTCGCCTTGCCTCCGCGAAAAGGGAGATTGGATCCTCCGTAGTCGGGGTCGCCGCCATGATCGCTCATGAAGATGATCAAGGTTTGTTCTCGTAGTGACAATTCGTCGATCGCTCGCATCAATCGACCGATACCGGCATCCATCCCCACGACTTTGGCCGCGAATGCGCGACGGAGCGGGTCGGAGAGATGGGCCACGCGATTCAAATCCTCTGGCTTGGGCTGCATCACGTTTTCGGTTGCCTGGCTCGCTTCGTCCCATCCTTTGCCAAAGTGAGGCGCGTTGTAGGCGACGTGCAAATAGAACGGCCGACCATCCTGTTTCGCCAGGTGAAGCTCCTTGATCGCTTCGTCCGTGATCACGTCGGTGGCATAGCCGTTGGTTTCGACCAAATTCTCATCGCGGTACCAATCGGGCTGGATGCCATAGTTCAACGTGAAGAAATCCACGCAGCCCCCAGTGTGACCAAAAAACGAATCGAAGCCGTGTCGCGTCGGCCAGAACTGCCGATCTCCATGCCCCAGATGCCACTTCCCAACCAACGCCGTTCGGTAGCCCTTCTGCTTCAACTTCAGCACATAGGTGGTCTCACCCGCTCGAATTCCGCGGTGACCGTCTTCCTCGGCCAGGAACATCAGGGCGCTGGTCAAATGGTCGGCCGAGCGATGGGCATAGCGCCCGGTTAGCAGCCCGTAGCGAGATGGCGTGCAGATGCTACTGGCGGCATAGAACTGCGTGAAACGCATCCCTTCACTGGCGAGCCGATCAAGTTCTGGAGTGTCGATTTCGCTGCCATAACTGCCCACGTCGTGAAACCCCTGGTCATCGCTAAAGATCATCACGATGTTGGGAGGTGTGGACTGCGCAGCCAATTCGCCAGCAGCCGCAGTGAAAGCAACCACTGTGACAGCAATGCATTTCACGGCGGCTAACTTCATGGCGGCTAATTTCACGGCGGCTAACTTCATGGCGGCTCCTGTCACGAAGTTGGCCGGGATGTTTCGCAGAAGTTTCATTCGAGTGACCTGGCCAACAGAGAGAGTTTCATGACGTGCAGGGGGGAAGTCAAGTTTTACCGACTGGGAGGAAAGATTCAACTTTGCCGATTGTGCCGACGATAACGATGCTGTTCACCCGAATTACGTCCCCAGAGGTTGTCTGGTCATGTCGTCAGCGAATCGACTCTCAACTCTCGCTCTTTGTTTTGCCCTGACCTGGGTCACCGGTTGCGTCAGCCCGATGGCATGTGGCCCGAAAGCATGCGGTCCGATTGCCGTGGGTGACCCCTGTGGCGGTTGTGGCCAGTGCGATGGCTGCGGCGAACTTTACATCGATCCGTGGATCAATCACCCGCCAGACTGCTGCGATCCCTGTGATTCGTGCGGCAACTACACCGGGCAGTCCTGCGGCAAGTGTCGTTCGGTATTCGCCGGGGTGAAGACGATTTGGGGCTATCGATGTGATGACGGATGTGGAACCTGCGGGGAAGTCGATTGCGGCTGCGACGCGCCGCCTGCTTGTGAGCCGGCTTGCGGATGCGACTCCTGTATCCAACAGGAGGCAACCTGTGGCATCGACTACGAAGCCTCCTGTGGATTGGATTCACTGCAGATGGGCGGCCTTCCGATGGGGAACGATCGCGTGGTGCGAATGACGACCAAGCCAACCACGGCCCGAGTGATCACACCTGCTCAACCCGGCTTGCGGCCCTATCCTCAAGACACCCCTCGTATCTTCAAAGCGAGGAAGGATGTGGCAGAGGGGGACTTGGATCGCGGCGCCTACTGAGCGACTCTTGAGCCACGTGTCGGTCTCGACATTGGCATGCAGTCAGGAAAACCAGGTCATCTTGTCGAGATCGTCACGGACCTTCAGGAGCGAGCCCGCCTTTCGCTCTGGCTGGGGAAGTTGCCCGGAATCGGGGATCACTCCCCGCAGCTCGAGGTCGCGGATCCGGCACGTTTGGCCGGCCCTGATCCCCAAACTGGCGGAATCATCCACCGGACTGGGGATCGATCTGAAGCCAAATCGCAGATCTGTGTGTAAACTACGAACGTGTCGAGTCACGCTCTCGTAGCAAGGAGGTTCCGCACGGCCGTAGCAGGTTTGGTCGCCCGCGGCCCAATCGTGACCAGATCGCCGTCGTTTTCCCATCCAAGCCCTGCTTTTCTCGCTTCTTCACCCACTCATGAGCGACCTCACTCCACGGCAATTTGCGCAGCGAGTTTCCGATCTCGGGCTAGCCGAACGACGCGAGGTCGATCAGGCGATGGGCGAGCTCGGCGTGGGCGAACACAAACTTGACGAGATGATCAAGGTCATGCAGGGACGGGGTCTGGTGACCACGCTGCAAACCGACAAGATCCTCAAGGGGGATCGTCAAGGCTTCTTCTATGGTGCCTACAAGGTGCTCTACCTGATTGGTGCAGGTACCTTCGCGCGCGTCTATCGCGCCGAGAAAGATGGCCAGGTCTTCGCGGTCAAGGTGCTGCGAAAACGATTCCGTGACGAGGTCAAGGAGCTGGAGCAGTTCCTCCGCGAAGGTCAAATGGGATTGAGACTTCGGCACCCCAACATTGTCAACATTCTTGACGTCATCCCAGACACTCGCAATCCGTTCTTGGTGATGGAATTTGTCGAGGGGCAGACACTGCGAGATCTTGTGAAGGTCCGCGGGCGTCTGCCTGCTGACCTTGCATTACGTCTGATGTACGAAATCGCCTCCGGTCTTGCCTACGCCGCATCGCTGGGAATCGCACACCGCGACTTGAAGTTATCCAACGTGCTGATCTCGTCGGAGGGCAAAGCCAAGCTGGTGGACTTTGGTTTGGCGGCTCTCACCGATCGCAACAATCCGGAGAAGATGGCTGACTGCCCCAACGCGCGAGCCATCGATTACGCGGCGTTGGAGCGGGGTACGGGAGTTCGCAAAGACGACCCTCGCAGTGACGTCTACTTCGCTGGAAACATGCTTTACCACATGCTTGCCGGCACACCTGCACTGACCGAAACACGCGATCGGCTGCAACGCTTGAACGTGTCGCGATTCCAAGAGATCGTGCCTCTGCATGAACGAGTCCCCGACGTTCCTGGTGTGGCCAACCAACTCGTCCAGCGGGCCATGGATTTCAATCCTGAGAAACGAATTCAGTCGGCTGCCGCATTGCAAGCTGAGGCGAAGAAGGCGATCGAGCTGTTGGAAGCCGGTCCGGCCAAACGCCGGGACGACTATTCCACGGCGTCCAATGAGCCCCACGATGATGACGAGGCCCCGACCAACGAAGGGGAAGGGTACATCGTGATGCTGGTGGAATCCAAGACCAGCCTGCAGAACGCGGTCCGAGAACGATTGAAATCCCGCGGCTATCGGGTCCTGGTGATCTCCGACCCCAATCGGCGCTTGCCCGCTTCTCCGCCGACGAAGAACCACCAGCGGACTGTGTCATCTTCAGTGCATCAGAACTGGGTGGCTTGGCATTGGAAGCCTTCAATCGGTTCGCCGCTGACGAGCACACCTGCACGGTGCCCTCGATTCTTCTATGCGACAAGCGCAGACGCACATCATTCAGGGGGCGAGGCGAGGAGCAAACCGAAAAATGCTTGCCCTGCCGCTGAAGGTACGCGAACTGCGAGCCGCCCTGATGGGACTACTCTCCGGGGTCGAGCGACGCCAGATCGGGACTTATTAGTACGATGGACTTCCAAGTCCGTCGACGTAGCCCCGCCTCCAGCCGTACGATGGACTTCCAAGTCCGTCGATTCGCACCCGTCTCCATCCCGTACGATGGACTTCCAAGTCCGTCGACTAGCACACGCCTCCAGCCGTACGATGGACTTCCAAGTCCGTCGATTCGCACCCGTCTCCAGCCGATCGACGGACTTGGAAGTCCATCGTACGAACGGTTTACGGAAGGCGACGAGCGGATTCGAACCGCTGACAAGCTGATTTGCAATCAGCCCCCTTAGACCACTCGGGCACGTCGCCAGGAGTCATGGATGACACGACTGAAAAGGTATCGGCTCGGATGCGAGCCGTCTATAACCTTTCTTGGCTATCGCAGCCGAATGACCTCCTCCGATTGGCTAATTCGGGGTCGATTGCAGGCCGCGATTTGACGTTGCGTTTGCACGTCGTAAAGGTGAGTCAGCAGCTCCTGGTAGCCTCGGACCATCGAATCGAGCGACCCGGTCTGACAGACATGTTCGCGTCCAGCCACCCCCATCCGACGTCGCTTCTCGGGGCTCTTCAGGAGCGACTCGACGGCACCTCTCATCGCCTCGCTATCGCCCGAGGGGACCAACTGACCGGTCTCTCCCTCCAGAATCGATTCCCGCACCGACCCGACGTCGGTAGAGACCACCGGGACGCCACAGGCCAGCGCCTCCAGGATCGAAACGGGCGAGGCTTCATTGAGGGAACTGAGTGTGAACAGATCGAGAGCTGCTAGAATCCGTTCGGTGTCCCCGCGGGTGCCGAGGAAGTGAACCCGATCGGCAACGCCCCGACTCACGGCGAGGGTCTCCAAATCCTCCCTCTGCGGGCCGTCACCCACAATCAGCCAGTGGGCCTCGGGTAACCCGGGGCGCACCTTGGATGCGACATCCAGCAGCATGGCGTGATTCTTCTCCGGTCGAAGCGCGGCAACGATGCCAACCAAAGGAGTCTCGCTCGTCAGGCCGAGTTCCTGCCGAACGACCTGACGCGCCTGGGAGTCTGGTTTGAATCTCTGGCAATCAATCCCATTTCGGATCACATGGACCTTGTTTGACGGAAATCGCTCAAACTCTTGCAGGAACTGCCCATGCGCATTGGCCACGGCAATGAATGCATCGGTGATCGACGTCAAGCATCGATTGAGTCGCCCCACCCCATCAGGCCAGCCAGTCGAATGAAGGGCCGAAGCAATGACAGGCACCCCCGCAAGCTGCGCTGCCAAACGACCCCAAAACATTTTGTCTCCGGCACCAACTGTGATCACAGCGTCCGTCTCGCGACTTCGCAGCAAGTGAATCAGTCGTGGCAGGACTCGGACGTCCCACTTGTTGCTAAGCAAGTTGGCATGGACGGAGAATTCACCTTGAACCTGAGCTGCCAACGGTCCGGGTTCCTTCAGGCACGTCAACTCCGCACGAATCACACGGCGATCCATCCGCCGCATCAAGTTCACCAGCAGCGTTTCGGCGCCACCCACCGGCATGCTGGTGATCACGAACATGCAGCGCAGTGGCCGACCTGGCTTTCGTACCGAGACTCGGCGCCATGGGTTGAATGGGATCAACGGCATGATTCGTTCGCCTGGGCATTGCCGTTGGGAAGATCAGGCACGAACAGGTGAGTCGCGACAGATCGATTCTCTTCGACGGGTCGATTGATGTTTTCGGAGGACAAACGGTAGGAAACCGTTGGTTCGCTGCGCAACTTACCAGCGTCAAAACTGAGCCAATTGATGAGCCTGGAGAACTCGGGATCACCATGAAAGCGTCGAATGTGAAAGGCGTCGCGACCTGGCACGTTGTACCCGCCAAAGGCACTGCAAAAGCCGGTGAAGCCAGCGGTATGAACCACTTCGATCGCCTCTTGGGTCAACTGAGGCTGAAGGCCATAAGGAAATGCGAAGTAGCGAACCGGCTTGCCGATCATCTGTTCCAACTCATCTTTGGCATCGATGATCTCGCGCCGCAAAATGTCCGGCTCTCTTACTTGGCTAAAGTCGATATGCGTTCGCGAATGACAACCGATCTCGATGCCGGCGTCGGCCACCTCGCGCAGCTGTTGCCTCGTATTGATTGGCAACGGCCTGCCGGCCTGAACATCGTGCAGAAACGGTTGCCGACTCGAGACATGATCGATCGTCACGAAGTAGGTACACGGCACCTTCCGCTCGATCA
Source organism: Pirellulaceae bacterium (assembly GCA_963767665.1). GTDB lineage: Bacteria > Planctomycetota > Planctomycetia > Pirellulales > Pirellulaceae > Rubripirellula. The sequence goes on along the minus strand of CAVYFC010000004.1, from coordinate 105,946 downwards.
GTAGGGGAAGGGCAAAGTCGCAGTTCTCGGCGTACCCGTCATCGAAGGTAAAGGCCACCGCAGGCGATCGCGAGTCATTGCTGGCCACGCGACGTTGGACTTCGGCAAGGTCAATGAGTTCCAAATGGCGTGCACAGTAATCGACGTGACGGCGGAACTCGTCGCGAGAGATCGTCCAATCATTTGGATGGTCGTTGGACACCCGGTGGTAAAACAGCACGGAAACCGGTGCTCGGCCCTCAGCGGCGAGCTTCGACAGTTTAGCCCGTCGGATCGGCGAGGCGATTGCGGCACGGGCTGCCAGAGCGGTTCGGAGGATCATCTTCATGCTGGGCTCGTGGGGGTCGTTCTCGCCTATGCAAAGATCTAGCCCACGGCCTACCGATCGGTGCGGCTCGGGGACGTCTCGGCATCGACACGCGGAGCTGAAGTGAGAACGGGGGAGGGTTATGCCGATAACAGCAGTTCACGCCCATCGAGCCATACGGATGGGTGTAAACTCATGGCTCGGGGTTGCCTCCGCAGCCAGCCCCGCCTGCCCGCCCATCCGCCAACGGAATGTTGGCTCCTCCCTCCGAATTTCCCACCTCGCTCCATGAAACGAGTCACGCCCTACCGTTGGTTCCTTGCCATTGCCTTTTCAATGCTCGCCGGCTTCTGTGCTGGCGAGGAAACGCTGCGCCAGGCGGTGACGCTTGCCCAACAACTCAAGCAGACCGATCCCGCCATCCTGGCTCGGATCGCGCGAGCGAGGCGACGAGCGGCGTGGCGCGATCGTCTTCTACACCTCGCCCGCAGCCTGTGTGAATTGTCATCTCAGCAACGATGACCGTTCACCCTTGGGCCCAAACTTGGCGGAGCTCGGAAACTTGACAGACACGCATGTGATCGAAGCCCTCGTCGAACCGTCAAAGGCGATTCGCAAGGGCTACGAGACGGTGTCGATCCTCACAACGGATGGCCAACAAATTGTCGGCATGATGGCCGCACAGGACAACGATTCCATCACGCTTCGGCTGGCCTCCGATCTCAGCATCGAGAGAGTGATTCCGAGGAATGAGATCGACGCGACTCGCGTTTCTGATCATTCGATGATGCCCGATGGGTTGCTCGCTTGGATCGGAGAGCAACGCGATTTCATGGACCTGGCCAAGTACATCATGGAGGTCGCCGCCGGTGGACCTTCTCGAGCGGCCGAGCTAAAGCCCTCCCCCGAAGAGATCAAACCACGCGACGACACCTTGAACTTGGATCACGCGGGCATCATTGAACAATTTCGCAATCGTGACTTCGAAGCGGGCAAATCGATTTATCACGGCTACTGCTCCGATTGTCACGGCAACGATGGCAATACGCCCTCGTTGCCAACTGCTCGCGCCTTCGGCACACAGAAACTGAAATTCGGCGCCGACCCTTATCGCATGTTCATCACGCTGTCGCGAGGCAATGGGCTGATGGCACCCATGCGTCACCTGACACCGAACGAACGCTATCAGGTCGTCCACTACGTTCGCGAACAATTCATGAAGCCGTCGAACCCTGACTACCGACGGGTCGACGATGCCTATTTGGCTGGCCTCCCCAAAGGAACGCTGACCGGTACGGAAACGCCCATGGTTCGCCGTGACTACGGTCCGGCATTGGCGTCACAGTTGCGTCGAGACTTCAGTAGCGTCCTAACGATTCAACTCGATCAGATGACGATCTCGTACGATTTACACACCATGAATCCTGCGGCGATCTGGAGGGACGGCTTCCTCGATCTAAGCAACACACAACACGCTCGCGACCGCGGCGAAGGCACGGCGATCCCGAGCGGCAATGAAATCCTGCCTTTGCTCGGATGGCAATGGGGACACGATGAGACCTTGGACTATCCCACGGAGGATCTGTTGCCGCGCGGACCCCTTCCAAGCAACTGGATGGATTACCACGGATACTATCGGCACGGTAACGAGGTGGTGCTGAGTTATCAAATCGATGGACGACCGATCTTGGAATCGCCTCAAGCTCGCGACGGGATCATCGTCCAGCGAATAAAGTTCGGTCCTGGCGCCGCACTAAAACTCGCAGTAGCGGGTGGCGATACGTTTGCTGCGACGGAAGCCCGAATCATGGCGAGCGATGAGGGCGCGGCGGGGACGTTTTCTAACTCCGGTTCCGCAGTAAACGCGATTGCCGCTGTCTTGAACACGAGTGAAGAGGGCGTGCAGGAATTTGTGGCCGCGGCAGTGCTCGGCGAGGCGAGTGGATTCACATGGTATCTGGACGAGCAAAAGCGACTCGTCCTGAACATCCCGGAGTCCCAACAGACACGATCGATTGAAATTCTCAGGACCAGTGATGAGGGACACGAGGCGCTGCAACGTTTTGTCGAAGAGTCGCGGCGAATGAGCAGGCAAGATAAATCGTGGTCACTCAGATCGATGACCGAGGGGGGGCCAATGTTGTGGCCGGACGTGCTGGAGACGACCGGCTTCCTAGGGCTGGAGCGGACAGGCTATGCGCTCGACACCTTGACGCTGCCAGATAACACGCCCTGGAACACTTGGTTTCGCACCTCAGCGCTCGATTTCTTCGCGGATGGGCGGATGGTCCTATCGACCTACGGAGGTGATATCTGGATCGTCTCGGGCATCGACCAAGATCTGCAAAGCCTCCGCTGGAAACGATTCGCGGGAGGCCTGTACGAACCATTTGGTGTCAAGGTTGTCAACGATCAGGTGTACGTGACCTGCAAGGACCGGCTCGTCCGGTTACATGATCTGAACCAAGACGACGAGGCTGACTTCTACGAAAGCTTCAGCGCTGACACGGACGTATCGGTCAACTTCCATGCCTTCAGCTTTGACCTGCAAACCGACCGCGAAGGAAATTTCTATTACGCGAAGAGTGGTCACGGCAGCGATTCGGACCTACCGGGCTCCGTGGTCAAGGTCTCCAAAGACGGTAGAAAGCGTGAGGTTTACTGCACCGGCTTCCGTACTCCCAATGGCATGGGAATGTTGCCCGACGGTCGCCCAATCGCTAGCGACAATCAGGGCCAGTGGATGCCTGCATCGAAGATCAACTTGCTCCGACCGGGCGGCTTCTACGGCTGGGTTCCAACCTATTCGATTCCCGGCATGTGGTCGCCCGGCGGCGGGACGATCGACTTGGACAAAGTCGTACCACCAACGTCGTTTGATCAGCCGGTGGTCTGGATGCCACAGGACTTTGACAACTCATCGGGAGGACAACTCTGGGTTGACGATGCGAGATTCGGCCCGCTTGCCGGCCATTTGCTGCATACAAGTTTTGGCAAAGGCTGGATGTCGTACCTAATGATGCAGGATGTCGATGGGATCACCCAAGGCGCCATCATCAAACTTGCTTTTGACTTTCGAACGGGCATCATGCGTGCAAGGGTCAACCCGAAGGACGGCCAGGTCTACGCAACGGGACTACAGGGCTGGAACGGTGGTGGACGCGTGGGACTGCTCGACAGTGGTTTGCAGCGTCTTCGTTTCACGGGAACGCCCGACTTCATGGTTATCGACTGCCAAGTCGAGCATGATGGGCTCCGGATCGACTTCAACGCGCCCCTTGACCCCGATGCGTCCACCGAACTATCTGCTTACTCGGTCGAGCAATGGAACTACCACTGGCGACGCGAATACGGGTCGGACCAATACTCTCCGAGGACGGACGAAGTGGGTACAGAGAAAGTGCGCGTCGAATCTGTATCGATCAGCGCCGACAGTCGCAGCGTCAAGCTACACATTGCCGACCTGATTCCCGTCGACCAACTTCACCTGATCCTGCGAGTCAAGCGTGAAGACGGAAAGGCTCTCGAAGAAGAGATTTACTGGACCATTCACAAAGTTCCTGGATCTTAGAGCATTTTCAATCGTGACGTAGCCAGCTGACAGGCGTCGCTACCTCCTGCGCTGCGACACTCATTCCTAGAACTCAATTTGACTCTTGTCGAAGCAATGCAAACGGAAAGATTCCTGAGGAATGTCCGTCGCTGAAGGTGATGGAGTACGCGTAAGATCCGACGGGCCTCATCGACTCGACTCGCAGCGGTTGCGCCTCAGCCTTGCTCAAGACAGGCAGACTGATGGATTGTTTTGCTTGCTCCTCCTTTTCAGACTCCCCCCTTTTTCTTTCCCGACACGTGGCGCACGGGCATGCCTTGCGAAGCTGCATCGCCGTTCGTCGCGTCGTCGTATCGTCACTCCATTGAATCACGATTCGATCATCCGAATCTCGACTGATTGAGACTGGCACGGGACTTATCGGATCGGGTTCCGCGGAAACGTTCGATGCATTCATCTGTTTTTCCAAAATGAGGATGGCTGTCGCGAATCTTACCTTCGATCGATCCAGCGTCGAGACTTTGCCTCGAAGCGTGGCAGACTTCCCTCGGCGACCGGCGTCACCCCAATTCGCAGGGCCAACCGATCACGCAGCAGCAACCCCAACCGCCGAGCCACCTCCTGGTCGGACTCGATCTCAATTTCCAGTTGGTCCATCTCTGCAACGCTGGACGCGATCATGCGGAACTCGGTCGTCGCCGCAATCTCTCGGACAATCGCTTCGATGCTACTTGGAAAGACGTTGACGCCACGAATGACCATCATGTCATCAGCCCGGCCCAAGACCCCGCCGTCGAGCCAGAGGAATGGGGAAGGTTGGTCATGCTTCCGGTAACCTCGCACCACGTCCCCCGTGCGATATCGAATGGCTGGCCCACCGAATCGACCGAGAGAGGTCAGGACTAGCTCGGCTTCCTCGCCGTCAGGAGCTTCCTTGCCTTCGGGATGATCATCATCGAACTGTAGTAACTCGGCGATGAATTCCGTTTCGATCACGTGGATTCCCTTGCCGTCAGCACTACCAAAGCCCCAAGCGCCTACCTCACTCGCCCCCGCATGATCGACGACACGCGCCCCCCAGGCCTGCTCGATTCGCGTGCGGATGGACGCAACCGAGCCTCCAGGTTCTCCCGCCACAATCACGCGAGTCACGCTGCTGTCGGCCAGCGAGACCCCCAACTTTTCCGCGACCGCAACGAGATGCAAGGCATATGTGGGCGTGCAGCAGACGACCGTGCAAGCGTGGTCCTGGATCATTCGAATTCGGTTCTCGCTCGAGACGCCTCCACCCGGTATCACCATCGCGCCTCGCTGGACCAATGCGTCGTTAGCGGTCCAAAAACCGATGAATGGTCCAAACGAGAACGCCATCATGGCGACATCAGACGATGTCACGCCGGCTGCATCGAGCACGTGATCCCAGCAGCGCAACCACCACTTCCAATCCTCCGGCGTATCGAGCACCGCCATCGGAAATCCCTTGGTGCCGCTCGTCTGATGCAACCGTGTGTAGCAATCCCGCGGTAGATCAAAGATGCGCCCGGCGCACACCGGGACTCTGAAACAAGATCTGACTTCTGGAGCAGCGGAATCCGCGCAAGACCATCCAGCGTTTCCAGGGGCAGCGATAAACCGCGAAGTCGCTCGCTGTAGAACGGCCGCTTGCGAACCTCCAGCAACATTTCATTCAGTCTTACTAGCTGCTGTTCTTGTAGCTGGCTTCTGTTCACCTCGATCATCGCCATCCAATCGCCCAATCCAATGCTGAAAACCGAGACCGGGGTCTCGTGAAGAAATGGTGAATACCCGAGAACTCCTAGCTTAGCAGTCGGAGGACAGATGCTGCATGGGGCTCCTAAATGCTCGCATTATGGAGTCCAGTTTGACACAAACTCATGGCGCCCACCCGGTAGGGCAGGAAACCCAAATGCGCAGGAATGATGAAGACTCCATGAGAACATGATTTGACGGTTGCAAACCTATCAACGCCCGTCAAACATGCTCGCGTCATCGCAGGTCACGACTCTCAGAACGCTCCCATTATTTTTGGATGAACGTGCTCAAAGCATCACTCGCCCGCGCACTCGCAAGCTCACGATCACTGTGTCGTTCATGGCCAGAATCATCGCGTCCCTCGGCATCTGCACGACGTCACAGTGCCATCACGCGAAAGTCATCTTGTATGAAAAGACATGCATTCACGTTGGTTGAAATGCTCGTGGTGATCTCCATCATCGGCATTCTGGCAGCGTTGCTTTTGCCCGCGATTTCCAAGGCCCGCGAGGCGGCTCGCGGTGTGGAATGCCAGAACAACCTGAAGAATTTCGGCGTGGCTCTGACCGATCGCACGATCAGTTCCTCCGACTCCACGTTTTGTTCGGGGGCATTCGATCTGGAGCGAGACGGTGTGCCAACGGAAATTGGATGGGTTGCCGATGTCGCGATCCGGGGCATGCTCCCAAGCGAAATGCGCTGCCCCAGCAGTGGCGTGCTGACGTCGAAGGCAATCGAGGAAATGTTGACGATTCCGGCGGCCGACCTGACGGCGCCTAGCTTGGCCAATCTGCTTGGAAGCAGGCCCTACTTCGACGATACCGGTCGAGAAATCAAAAACATCTGCCGCACGATCAGTGACGACAACATTGCACCACTCAGCCCAGAACGCATTGACCTGGTCAATACAAAGATGCTGGAGGAGGGATTCAACACGAATTTCGCAGCCACTTGGTTCCTGGTGCGATCCGAGGTGCGGCTAGATCCAGACGGCAACCCGCTGCGTGCGAACTCAGCGTTGGCCGATGCATCCATCAAAGGCAAGAACGTTACCAAAGGGCCTCTTTCGACTCGGCTCTTGGATAGCGGCCAGGCTCCCTCGAGCACCGTGCCGTTGCTTTGCGACGCCGCCGCTTCGGGAATTCTCTCGACTTCCGTGGGCGATCTGATGAACGGGTCGTTCTATGGGACTCCGATCGTTGGAGGACCGATTGGGCATCGAAAACGCATTGATACGGATGCCGATGGAGTAGCCGACACCGACAATACTGACTTCATGCAGGTGCCGTCGTTCCCAGTGGGGACACCTCGCGAAGGAGCGACAGGATGGCTCAAGACTTGGAGCTACGACACGTTGCAAGACTATCGCGGAATGGCCCCACTTCACAACGGGACGGTCAACGCGTTGATGGCGGACGGTTCGGTCCGAGCATTCGTCGACACCAACAACGACGGATTCATCAACAACGGCTTTGACGGAGCCGATACAGGAGTCCCTAGCACTCCCGTCTACTGGACGTCGTCTGACGTCGAAGCAGACAAGTTGAACCTTGCCAGTTTCTTCTCGCTCACATCCAAAGGCGAGTGATCCAGTCCATTTTTTGTTTCTGTCCTTATCGCCAGTCTGACAGTGCAGACTGGCGATGCCCCAACACAAGGAGAAAGCGACCTAACCACATTCGACGATCGATAAAGCTTAGGCCGCGTGACGAAAGTGACGCGCTTCGTAACGGCCAACCGAGCCGAAAAAAACGACGAGAACTGCGCCGACCTGCGAAGGCTAATTGGAGTGCGTCGTCAAGGAAAACTATGACATTGATGCGAGGCATCGTGTTTTGAATTGCTTCGAAAAGCAGAGCGAGTGACGGCAACCAGGAACACTCCCGCTGGCGGCGGGAGTTTACCAGTGCGGAAACCGCCACTTCGCTCCACCCGTAACCAACCATTTTGGCCGCCGAGACCCTCTGGCGTCCAGAGAAATTCAAGGAATGTAGAAATGTCGCGAACGCGATCTTCAGGTTTTACCCTGATCGAACTATTGGTGGTGATCGCTATCATCGCCCTGTTGGCCGCTTTGGCGTTGCCAGCTCTGACGAAGGCTCGTGAAGCCGCTCGTCGAACCCAATGCACGAGCAACCTTCGACAGTTTGGCATTGGCATGTATGAATTTTCCAACCGGGATCCTCTCGGTCGATTGTGCACCGGTGCGTCGGACTTTGAGCGAGACGGTGCCATGGACGTCTACGGTTGGGTCGCCGACCTGGTCAATGGCGGCTACGCAGTCCCCGGCGACATGCTCTGCCCAAGCAACCCGTCGAAAGCTCTAGAAAAGCTGAATGACTTGCTTGGCATTTCGACGAGCGGTAACAACGTCACCATCGGCGCGTTGGCCGGCAACACGCAGTCGCGAATGCTGGAAGGCGCTGCAGGTTTGATTTACGCGGCGGGCGCTGTGCCAGACCTGACCGGTCCAACCGTTCCCGTCGTTGCACCCAACGGTACCACCTACACGGCCGTTCCGGACTACATCGGTGCCTACTTTGTCGATCGCGGCTACATGACCAACTATGCCTCGGGCTACTTCTTGGTTCGTGGAGCCCCGATCGTGCAATTTGACAGTTCGACCGGACAAATCCTGTCGGCTGCTACTGGTAGGTTCAAGGAGCGACAGGACTCAAACGGTCCTCTCCTGGCCGCGACGCTCGACCGATGCCGTGTGGCAACGAGCAACATTCCTTTGCTTGGTGATGCGGGCCCCGGCGACGTTGATGAAGCGATTCTTGGTTCGGACGTTCCCAACACCAAGGAAGAGCTGCCTCGTGGGATGCTGTTGGCCGAAGCCTTCAACGACGGCCCTGCCTATCTGAATACCGACAACAATCGCCTCATTCTGTTGGATGGTGGTCGTCCGTTGGTCGGTGAAATCAATTGCGAGCGTGGTGAGTCCACCACTGCGAATTGCATTCCACCGGAATTCGCCGGCGTTCGCTCGGCGACCGACGATGGCACCTACCTGCAAGACACGCGTGACTGGTTTGCCCTTCACAGTGGTGCTTGCAACATTCTGATGGGCGATGGTTCGGTCAAAAGCTTTGACGACGGCCCCAACGGCGATGGCTACCTGAATCCAGGTTTCCGGGTTGGAGTACTTACCACGCTGACCGATGCGTCAGGTGTGGGTTACTCCGACGACGTTGTTGAGTTGCAACCAGCGGAGTGCTTCAGTGGCATCTTCCTGGACGAAACATCGTTCAAGGGTCAGTTCGAAGAGAACTAACTTTCGAGTTGAAACTGAATCGTCGAGGCTTGGTCAGACCAGGCCTCGACGCTTGAAGTTCATGGCATTCCCGCGAACCAAGTACTTGGCCGAGGTTTGAGCCGAGCACGGACTCTCCGGTGCGTGCCGGAACATCCAGAATCGAAACCCTTCCTCTCCAAGACGTTCCTAAGTAATGACTTCCGTATCGAAGCGAATCTTGATTCTGTTTGCAGGTTTCGCCACCGTTGCCGCCTGTGCGAGCGGGCTGACCCTGGTCGTCGAGTACAAGCCATGGGGTGTCCCCGATTCACGCCGCCAAGACTACGAAGCGATTGTCGCTAAGCTGGACCAGCGAGATGCTCTGCAAGAGTACTACCGCAATCGGGCAAGACCGGTCGCAAAACCGACAAGGCTCAGTCACCACGCCGGACTGCAACCACCAAATTCCGAAGGATCTCAGCGTTTCGAAGTGCTCAACGAAGGGTTGGAGTCCCTGGAACTGCAGCTCGGATCTGTTGACGCCTCCTGCACGGTTTCATTCGAGACACCCTCGTTCGAAACAGTGCGGATTGCTCCTGGGCAATCTGGTTTCGTCATCGTCTCATGGATCAATGGGGATACGGAGGAAGACTTCGAGCACGCGGTGACCATCAAGACCAACGATCCTCTGAACGAGGATCTCCAGTTCAAAATCGCTGGTAGCATTCGAAAGAAGCTCGTGGTCCCCGATTCGGCCACCTTTCGTGCAGCCGATCCAGCGGTGCAAACCGACGGCAGCTTCGTGATTTCTAGCCAGGTTTGGAACGAGTTCGAAATCAGCCATGCCGAATGTGACTTGCCGTTGTTCCAGTGGTATGCGGAGCCGATCGAACACGACGACCCAGAGCTCCAAGGCACATCATCCACGTCTGCCTGGCGAGTGATGATTTGGACGACCGTCATGGAATTCGGTCACTTCGATGGCAACTTGAATTTGACGATTCGTGCCGACGACGGAACATCGCGAGATTGCGACATCGCTCTCCACGGCCGAGTTCGACCACCAATTATTTTTCACAGTCCGGAGATCCATATGGCGGATGGTCTCGACGTAGGCACTGTGTTCTCGGGGAAGGAACATCAATTCCATCTATTGGTTCGCCTTCGTGGTGATCGCGATCGTCCTATCGAAGTGCTTGATGTTCAGCCGGAGCAATTGCGGGCAGAGCTTACTCCGCAAACCATCCCCGGCAATTACCGACTGACGGTGACGATCCCAGCAGACTGCCCCATGGTGGTGTTCAACACACGGGAGCAGCATGGATATGTCTCCGTTGGTGATCCCAACGACAAACAATTCAAGAATTGGTTCCCAATTCATGGTGCTGTGGTTCCGTCACAGCGCTGATCGGCAAGTGGCTTTTGAATCTCCGCCAGCTAGAGACAACGAGCAGATCACGTGGAAAACCAAGTATCGACTGCCGCACAAGCACGTTGTGGCGCGTGCGAACGAAACAACACAGCCGAAGCAAAGTTCTGTGCGGGATGTGGACAATCGTTGTATGAGAACTGTGGTAAGTGTGGCAAACCCGTCCTGCTCACACAGAGCTATTGCGGAGAATGCGGCACCGACCTCGATCAGCTCCTTCGTACACGACGTGAGCAGCATGACGAGCTGATGTCCGAAGCGGTTGCAGCCGTCAAGGAACATGAATACGAGCGAGCAAAGAGCCGGCTCGCACAGGTGGCGGAGCTGACCGATTATCGGTTCCGCGAACAATCAACCGACGCAGCAAAGGCAATCGAGAAGATTGGTGCATTGGAGGATCGAGCAAGGGCAGCGGTTGAGAACGCCACCGCCTTGGCACGTCGGGCCTACCAAGAGGGCAATCAACATGAGATCGTCAAACACTTGTCGAGCGTACCATTTGTACTCCTGGGCGAGGAAGCCAAGGCCTTGCTTGCCAGAGCACAAGTCTTTGCGGATCAGTGGAAGGTGCTTGAGGAGGAATTGCGATTAGCGATCGGGGACAAGAACTGGACGCTCGTGGGCAATCTTGTGCAACAGTTGCTTGAACTCGATGCGACTCACGAGCCCTACCGCAAGCTTGCAGGTCAGGTTGCAGGAAAGCTGTTCGCCGCATCCAAGCAATCGCTAGACCAGGGCAATTATGAAGCGGCTGTCGCTCAGCTCGATGCGATTCCAAGCATTGCCTGCGACGAAGAGATCAAGCAACTTCGGGAAACCGCAGACAACATCCACTGGATGTCCGAACAGTTCGATTGTGAACCGTTTGCATCGCCCACGCTCGGTCGATTGGCAGTTCGATTGGCGAAGGAGACCCCAAAAGATTCGCGGACCCAAAAACTGGTCAAACAATTAGCGGAAAGGTTGAAACAGGCGCCGCGTCCGAAACGGATGCACCTTCCAGCTTGGAAGGGCTCGTCCTCCAGTTGGCTGGGCGGCGAGGTTGGAGTTCTTGGACTCCCAATCTCCCTTGACCATCGCCAGGCTTCCGATTTCAAGACGTACGCGGGACGTTGGAACGTCGCCATCGGCTTGGCGTTGCAGGGCCTGGGCCTGGGGCGTTTCTCTGAGGACTTGTTGATTCGGAAGAAGGGGTTGCTGTCGTTTGCCAAACGAAAGACCAACACATGCTGGGGCGTCGACATTGGATCGGCATCGATCAAAGCCGTGCGGATGCAGCAGGACGATTCCGAAGTGAAGATCATCGACAGCTACTTCGCCGAGTTGGAAGTCCCACTGTGCCGTCGGGGGAATGCCGTCGACGAACGGAAGATCGTCTCGGCGGAAATCGAGAGATTCATTGAGATAAAACAACCGGGCGAGGACAGAATCTGGGTGAATCTGGCAGGCGCCCAAACCGTCAATCGGTTCGTACGTCTCCCTCCGGTGAAGGACAAAGAGGCGAAGAACCTCTTGCTGCAGGAGGTTGAACACAAGATTCCAATTCCCCTGGATGAACTCTCGATTGCTTGCTGGATTCGCCATCTTGAGGACGAGGAAACGATTGGCCGTCCTGCCATTGTCACCGCGGCAAGACGAAGTCTTGTGACGGCTAGGACCGACTTGATTGAATCATGCGGTTTAAAAATCAGTGGGATGCAATCGGATACAAACGCGTTAGCAAACTTCGCATTCCATGAGTTTGGATCGCTCTGGTCAAATACTGCCGGGGATGAACAGAAAAAAACTCAAAACTGGGAATCAGGGGATTCCAATCAACTCACCAAAGCGGTGGTACTTGTCGATTGTGGTGCTTCTGCGACCAACCTTGTGATCGTCTCCGGTGAATCACATTGGGCGTGGACGATCGAGTCCGCAGGGGAGGTCTTCACGAACATGATCGCCAGGTCGACGAAGGCGACCCACGACGAAGCCGAGAAGTTGAAACGCAATCCTGCTGCGCTTGCCTCGCCCGCGAAAGAATTTCAGCTGTTGGAACAGCGTCTTTCGGAGGTTCGTGCCCGGCTAGAAACCATCTTTGCCGATGCCATGCGACACAACCGAGAATGGCGGGTCTGCGAGAGCTGGTGCATGGGAGGTGGTTCCCAGGTCCATCAGTGGTTGCGGCGGATCATGCTTGGGTCCAATGCACGACGTGAAGACGATTGAGTCGATCAGACTTTCCCATACCCAGCTGCCATCAGAAACTCGCAATGCGAATCTGTCACGAAAGAAGATTGATGAAGAAGTTCGCGTCCATGTTGCTCGGCTCGGTCTGGCTGATTGCAATGGCTGGCTGCGGAGGCGAATCGACGCACGACAAGATGATGCGGATGGCGCAGGAACGATCAAAGATCCGCGCCGCCGAGAAGTCTCGTGTCGAGGAAATGACGGACGCGAAGGCTGCCAACGCAGATTCCCCTACGCCGACGCAATCGCCCCAGAAAGCCGATCCGCAGCAGCTCGCTTCGAAGGCTGACGTCAAGCCGAAGCCTGTTGAGCCTCCGACGAAAATCCAAAAGGCTGATCCCTCTCCAGCTGAGGCGAAAGTGACCGAGACAGTGGCCAATGAAACGCCAGAAACTGCTGCGGTCGCCGTCAAGCCACCAAGGTCCAAAGCGAGAAGCGAGGAGGACGAGGAGCAACTTTCGGCAACGACTGTTGCTGAACCGAGCACCACCGAGCCGCTGATCACCAGCAGGCTCCTCGCTTTCTCCAAGCAGGATCAGCAAGCGGCCATTGTCGGCGAGAATGGTGGCATCGGAATCTACGACGTCCCTTCAAAACGTCTGACTCGTCGAATTTTCAATTCAGAGTTGGAACCCTCAAGCATTGCGATCGATGATGATGGATCGCTACTCGCGGTCGGCGGCAAGAACGGCCACCTGAAGATTTTTCCACTTGGCACCGTCAATAGCTTCGACAAGTTCCAACAGATTCGGCTGATGCGTCGCGATGCGATGCCGCCAAGCAAGGCGCACGAGACAATGATCACGGCCGTGGCCGTCAGCAGTCAAAGCGGGCTGGCAGCCAGTGGTGACAAGGAGGGTCAGATCAAGCTCTGGCGCGACTCCGGCCAATCCGCTTTCGAAATCAAGTCTGACGCCGAAGCCGTGACCCTCATGGTGCGCAGTGACGATGGCAAGGCATTGATCGGGGCATCCGAGGCTCGCCTGTTTCACTGGATTCCCGCCAAAGAGGGTTTCGAGCTGGGAGTTTTCGATGGGCTTCGCGCGTCGGGACCGATCACTGCTCTAGCCGTGTCCCCGTCGGCGTCCCCGTCGGCGGCATTGGTAGCCGTTGGCGATGCGAGCGGTCAGGTGACCGTGTGGGACTCCAAAGACGCCCCCCTCTCAGCTCGCTCCTTTGCGGCATGCAGCGGACAAGTCACGGAGCTAGCCTTTGACAAAAAGGGAACGACGCTGGTAAGCGTTTCGCAAGCTGGCGAGGTGTCTCGGTGGCAGCTGCCGATTCCTTCTCAAACGCGATTTCGCATCGCCCAACCGACGAGTTTGGCGATCGCGCCGCCAGATGGCCAACTGATCGGCCTGGCAAGCCATCGGCGCAATCTTGATCTCTATGATCAAGTCACTGGCAAAGCAGTCCGACGCCATTCGATCGCAGCTGGCGAACTAACTGCCGCCGCGCTCTCCGCAGACGAATCGGTTGTCGCGTTGGCAACCAACGAGGGGAAAATTTTCTTCCAGGATGATCAACGACGAACGATCGCTTACTCGCAATGCGATGCCAATCCGATTGTGCAGCTCGCCAGGTCCAACGAGAGTTCCGATCGGTATGCCTACATCACGTCAAGGGGCAAGGTCGGCACCGGTCTCTTCCCAAGTCTCCCCGTAGCACCTCTGGCGATCCAGGGAGACGTGGCTTGCATCGATGAAGATGCCTCCGTGATGCTGGTAGCCAGGAAGAACCAGCTTCATCTCGTGGCTCTGGGGGACTCAAGAATTGTCGGCTCCACGGTCATCGAGGGTGAAACCATCACGGCTCTCGCCTTGCACAAGGGGCGCCTCTGGTGGGTACCTCCGGTGGTTCGCTGTGGGCCTGGAACCTCAAGACCCCACAACAAGACCCAACGCAAATTGCTTCATCGGTTCACGCCTCTCAAGTGATCGCATTGGGGATCTCCGACGCAGGTTTTCTGCTGTCCTGTGATCAGTCGGGCCAAGTCGTCCAGACATCGGTATCGGCGGATCCGACTGCTGAGCAAACATCTCCGTCCTCAAGCGGCCCACTTTACTCGATGCCTAAGTCGCCAACCGCAGTCTCGATCACTTCGGGCATTGTCCATGCCTTGATCGGCGGTTCCATCTACAAGTGGAATGTCGAAGGTTTGCTGGGTGAGCCTGAGGAGATATCGCAAGCCGACCTCACCCAATTTTCAGTCGACACGTCGGGAGAGCAGGCCGCCGTCTGCGACGATATGGGAGGGCTGGTGATCCTCCGGGGAGGTGGGAAGGAAGCCCTTCAGATTCAACTCGCCATCAACAAGGTGGGCTCCTTGACCTGGTCCAAGGACGGGCAACGGGTCATCGCGTCCAACGGGAAACGACTGGTGACCGTCGACGCCCAATCTGGCGCGATCGAATCGCAAGTCATCATTGAAAAGCCAATCGATCGAGTCGTCGGTTGGACCGGCACTCAGCTTTGGTATCTCGACTCGGGCGCTAGGTTGCAGCGCATGCAGGTGCCCACGCTCGGCTGGACAGATACGCTGAATGCGGAGGGGGTTGGTGTTGCCTGGTCCACCGATGGAGACTCCATCGCCGCCCTGACTCGATCGGGGACCATTGCTCGTTATCAGGCAGACTCGGGGAGCGAAACCGCGAGGGTGTCCAACGGCAAGCACGAGTCCCGCAGCCTGATCGCAATCCCCAAGACCACAACGTTTGCCTTCCTCGCCTCCAATGCCGACGCCTTTCTACTCGGCGAGGATGGGCAAACAGAGCGTCTGCCGATTGTCAGTGCGCTTGGCCTGCGAAGCCTTCATGCAAGTGCTGACGGCGAGAAACTGTTTGCGGTGAACGCGCTGGGTAAGATCGTTGCCTGGAATCGAAAGCAACCAGAATCGACGGGATCCATTCTCTCCTGCGATCTTGTCTGCGGGAATGCGGTGCCGATCCAGTCCGATCGTGTGCTCGCCGTCAGTGGTCAAGACCCCGAGGCGGTCGTGGTTCCCCTCTCACAACAGAGCCTCAACAGTATGCGAGTCGGCGGACCTCCCGAAGCCGTCGTGGTCGCTCCCGATGCGAGCATGGTTGGGTACGCGGATGGAAGCGACACCGCCCATCTTTTCTCGCTAACGGACGAGGCGCGATCGGAACTCAAGGACGATCAGACGAAGATCCATTTTCTTTGCTTTGATTCCAGCGGGACTCGCATTGCGACCCTGAACACGAACGATGACGAACGCGATGAGATCGTTCTTTGGGACACAGCCACGGGTGAGTCGATTGCACGAACGGAGATTGCCGCCAAGCCGCGAGAGGCCGTTTTTTCTAATGGAGGTGGTCAGTTGGCGGTGGCATTCCACGATGGTCACTGCGAAGTCTTTACCGGCGAAAGCTTGATGATGCTTGAGTCCACACCAGCCGTAGAAAACTTACAAACGTTTGTCTTTTCCGCAGATGACAAATCACTCATCGTGTCGGACGCGGAAGGTGTTGTCGCAGTCCAGCCGCTCTTGGCAATGGGACACGTCAAGACGGATCAAAATGCCATTGTCGCACTGCGGTTTATCGGCGGTGATCCAGAACGTCTGATCGCTGGCTCACGCGAAGGCCGGATCAGTCTTTGGAACACGGCGAATCTAGCTGCGCCCGTGGCGATGCTGGAGGGGATCGCGGGTCCTCTTCTAAGCTGCGAGCTTTCTCCGGATGGTCGCTATCTGTGCGTCGTCTATGAGGATGCCAGGAACTCAGTCTGTGTTTGGAAGCTCGCCGACTTATCGTCGCCAGCGGAGCCTGTGAAGCCAGCCTTCGTCATCAACAACATAGCGAGAAACCGCTGCGCCGCTTTCTCGGGAGATTCGCAGTTCGTTTTGGTCGGCGGTGTCGACGGCAACGTCTTCGCGTGGAAGTTCGACGAAAAGCAACTGGTCGCGACGTTTTCTCGTCACGTCGGTCCCGTGCTGGACATCCAGCCGAGCGAACAGCCGGGCATGTTCTACAGCGGGGGAGAAGACCAGCGGATCAAGAGCAGTCAATTCCCCTCGGTCTTACCGTCGATCGGCGGCGCTCCGGTTCGCGAAATCATGATCAACGCCATGGCATTTGTTGAACTGTCTCCGCCGGACGTGCTGGAGGAGGACTACCGTGATCCGTTTGACGCGGCCCGTCAGGCACTGGTAGCTGGCGCCAGCACGACCGAGGTACTCGACCTGATTGATGGTGACAAGGAAAAGATCGAGGCCAGCAAGCAGATCTTGTCGACAATCCTCACTCTCGAAACCGGATCAGCCAATGACGCGGAGGCATTGTCGCGCCAGCGTCGTGATCTCTTTGCATCGCAGCGACGGTTAGCGCCGGCGGACAAAGCCAGATCCCTGTCAAGCTTTGTCGACGGTTACAGCAATCTGACCTTCCTTGCCGACACCAACTTCAAGTTCGGGATGGAACGTGAGTTTCGTCCTGTAAGGTTGATGTTTGCCGATCGCTTTCTCTACGCGGCCAGGACCTCGGCAAAGCTCTCGGCCCGCAGGGCTCGTCCGGGTGAAGCGCCCGTGGATGAAGGCGATAACGGAGCCCTCCTGAGTTGGGATTACCGCTACTCGCGTCTGCAGGCTCATGCCTGGTCGATCCAGGACATGTCGGTTCAAGAGTTGTTTCCACTTCCCAATTCCGCCGGTGTCTTCACGGTGCCTCAGATGCTGTTGTTCATGCAGGACGGCAGCTCGCGCGAACTTCCCAAGGCTGCGAGCTGGGCAACTTCCAATCTGCCATCCCCCCATCGCCAGTTTCTGGCAGTGGGAACCGAGGGCGCCCATCGAACCGAGAGCGACATCATGAAGGTATTTGATGTTGGGGATCTATCCAAGGATGTGGTGACGCCACTTTCTCAGTATCGCGGTTTTGAGGGTGTGGTGACGGCCATGGCGTTTGCGAATCACTCCCCAAGCATCGCGTTCTGCGTTCGCAGCCGCGCCGTTCATCGCCTCTTCATCGCCGATGCAGAAACTCTGACCCTACAGAAGATCGAAGAACACGATCACGATACTCCCTGGATTGAGACTGATACCGATTCCTTGAATACACGCCGCAACACGGCAGCCGCTGCTGGCATCACGTCCCTGGCATTTTCGCCTGATGATCGCGTGCTCGTCGCCCATGGAAACTACGAGGGAATGCTCCATAAGTTCTCGCAATGGAATCTCTCTTGGAATCAAGACGGCAGCTTCGCTGGATTTCGAAAGTCGTCGAAAGAACTTGAAAACGAATCTGGCCCGCTCATCCAGGAATCGGGCAGCAAATCGATCTGGTTCGTTCATTCACCTCGAACGCGAAAGCCAGAGAGAGCAAACGATCAATACCCACGGGTTGGCGAGAGCAGCCAGTACCGAGTGCTGGTGCGTGTTCGTGATGGCTTCATGGTCGTGAACCTCAACACGAATCGCGAAGAACGCAAGATCGACTACCTGACGACACACCAGGGCACCCCGTTGTACGCCGTTTCGGATGACGGCTGCTGGCTGATCATGGGTGACGACAGCGGATTGGCTTACGTCTGGGACACGACCGAGGGTGATCGATACTCCGTCACCATTGACCCGGCCACAGAAGAGACGACCCGTTCGGAGCGAAAGCCTCGAGAGATCCCTGAGCGACCGGCCCACACGGGACCGATTGTTGGCGTCGCCATCTCAAAACCCGATCCCGGTCGCGATTATCCTGCCTTCGCCGCCACATTTGGCGAAGAGAACAAGGTCAAGGTCTGGGAATTGTTCCCAATCCTTGATCCAGAGCATGGCCTTCGCTCGAAGAATGTCGCGGCTATCCCGTCAGCCGCTCCGATTCGACCCGGTAAGCGTTCGCAGCATTCGCTCCTCCTCCTCCAGGCAAACGATTGCTGAGCCTTGCGGCTCGGCGACCGCAAACCAAGATTCGGATCGTCACTTCTGCATTCCGGCTGTCGGAATCTGTTGAGTCCGTTTAGGCTTAGGCCATACCGGATCTGCCAACGACACCTCATCTTTGCCTAACATGAGTCCTTCTGACGACGCGCCGAACCAAGACGATTTTCCCTCCTCAGGCCGAGTGGCAAGCGTTGATTTTGGCTCGGTTCGAATTGGCATCGCGATCTGCGATCCCGAATGGATTCTCGCGAGCCCCTTGGAGGTCCATCCGGCGGCCAACTGGGAGGACGATGGGGAGTACTTTCGCAAACTTGCTCGCGAGGAGCGAATCGTCGGATTTGTGGTCGGCCTACCCATTCACTGCGACGGTGGCGAGAGCCAGAAGAGTGTCGAATGTCGCGCCTTTGCGCGTTGGTTGGCAGATGAGACCGAACTGCCAATTCGGCTGTTTGACGAGCGGTTCACCACCGCCGATGCCAAGCAGCGCATGATGGCGGGCGGCTACACGCGAGGAAAAGAAAAGAAACGGATCGATGCCGTGGCCGCACTGGTCTTGCTGGAATCCTTCCTCGAAGCTTGTCGCTATCGAGGGACGATCGCAGGCGAACCGATTGGCGGCGCGGCACGCGGTGGTCAAAGCTTGGACGCATGAGGAGTCCTTGCATTCATCAGCCGCTCAAGGGCCGAATGATCTCAGCGCGAGGCCTCCAGCGCCTCGCGAATCCTCTCCTAGCGATCAGGCTGCCGGTCCCATCAGGCTGTCGACCAAGTCGGCGAAGCGTTGCTCTGCCTCTCGGCGACGTCGGATCCGCTCGCTCACGGTCCAGTTCGAACGAATTTGCAGTACTCGACGTGAAATTTCGAGATCGGACGGAGCCGTCTCAATTTGAGCCGCGCGAATCGATTCCGAGACAGCTGGGGTACAAGTCGCAGTCATCATGGCAAAGTTCCTCCTGAAAAGTGTTCGCCCGATCGAGGGGCATCTTGCTAGGGGCAGAAAAGTCTTCGATGGCTAGTGCAGGAGCAACCATCGTGCCAATCGAAGAGATTGACACGATCGTCCCAGCCAAGTTCACAGCGAAAGCCACAAACTTCCCTGAAAATCATTGACAGTCGACAAGTGCGCAAAATGAAAACGCGGCCAAACGGCTAGCTCTCGTCAGGCGATGATTCGGAATCGATCAGGCAGGTTGCTTCAAAGGTTTGCAAATCTTGCAACCGTTGGTCTGGCAAGCGGAGGACTTCAAGCCCCTCAACAGCCCCCCCGGCGATGGCCCGACAAAGCTCACGCCAGGTCCGTTGGGTGCATTTGCCCTGGAGATCGCAGTATCGAACCTGGCCGGCGGCGTCATAAAGCATTCCGTAGATCTGCTCTCGCCCCGCTTGGCGGGTCCACACGAACGAGCCGTCGGGTTCAAAGTACAGCTTGGGCAAACGAGTCAATCGCGACTCGGCTTCTTCGAAGCTGGTCTCGATCGGACCTTGGTTTGGGCCATAAAGGTAGAGATGAAACGGAGTCATTGCACCGTGAAACTCGTCAATCCACTGAGAAGCGGACGGTGAAAACAGAAACAACCGTTGACGGCCTCCCGTCAGTTTTCATAGCGTCCATCGCACTGGCAAACGCCGGCACTGCGAACTGCATGATAACGGACTCGCCCAATTGTTTGACGCTCATCCAGGAAGATACCTTCGAAGACATCTTGCTAGCGCCATCATCGCGACGGTGTTGATCGTTCCTTGCGCCCCTGTCCATCTGTGGGCGCAACAACGCAGCGGCGACCCGGCTCAGCCGCAACGCCGCGCAACGGATCCAACGACGCAAGCATCAGGAACCAACGGAGAGCCTCTTGTTGAGTTGAATCTGGCCGGTTCGGTGAGCCTGCCACGACTCGTCGAGGCGGTCTCCAAGCAACTCGACATTCGTTTTCTCTATAGTGCCGATTTGGCCAATCGACAGGTCACGGTTTACACGCCGGCGCGATTACCGAAGAGTGCCTTGCCAGCTCTCTTGGGTAGTCTGTTGAAGGGCGAGAATCTTGCAGTCGTCGATTCCGATGTCGCGGGATGGAAACGGATCGTCGATATCGCTGACATGGTCCCGTACGCCACACCGGGCCAGGCGAGTGAGATTCTCCAACGCGATGGCCCGGCAGCGGCAGTGACGCAAGTGATCCCGATTCGCAACGCGGACATCACAAGGCTCGCCCAATCGCTGCGTCCCTTTCTCAGCAAGGGGGCAAACTTTCTTGCCCTTCCAGAGAACCGGCTGATCATCGTCACCGACTACGCGCAGAACGTGCAGACGATGAAGGAGTTGCTGGAACTGATCGATGAGCCCACGGGACAAGCGGTACTGGAATTCTATGAAGCGAGAAATCGCACGCCCGCTTCGCTGATCGAACAAGTCGAAGCCTTGATAGCGAAAGCAGAACAGCCGGGTGCCGTAACCAGGGACGTCAAACTGTTCAACGATGCATCGGGACAGCGAGTCGTGATCGCCGGTGACCAAGTCCGCGTCGATCAGGTCCTTCGATTGCTGAAGCAGCTCGACACGGGGATGGATTTTCAGACTCGCGTCTATCGGATGCAAAACATTTCGGCGGAACGAGTCGACAGGTTGATCCGTGGACTGGTGAGCAGCGACGATGCCGAAAAGACACTGGAAACGACCATCGACAATGATGGCAACCTATTGATCGTTCGCGCTCCCTCGGACATTCAACAACAAGTCGAAACGCTCATTCAAGAACTCGATCGTCCTGTACAAAACGACGAAAGCCCGATTCAGTTCTACAAGCTCAAGAATGCGAACGCGATCGAGGTCCTGTACTCACTACTTGCCCTTCAACAGGCGACCGGAAGTGGTGTGCAAACCGCCGGCTACGGAGCCTTCGGCACGATGGATGCCACGATGATGGGCGGTGTGATGCCAGCATCGGGCATAGGAGTTCCCGGTGGGATGGGCGTGATGCCATCGATGGGTGTCAACGTGATCAACAACCCCGGATATCTCGGAGACACCGGAGGACAGAATGTTCCGATGCCGTTTGAATCGGGAAGTGTCAACAACGTGGTCCGCGGCTCGATGATGCAAAACCAGAACGCAGCACTAGGCCCGATGATCGCTGGCAACATGCCCAACCAATTCGGTTTTGGCGGACTCGGAGGCGGCCTTGGTGTCGGTGGTGGCCAAGTGGCCTATCTTCCGGGAGGTGCGAGAATTTCGGCCGATGTCGCCACCAATAGTTTGATTGTGCTCGCTCCCGCCAGCGTTCAGCCGATGTACGAACGGCTGATTCGATCACTCGATCGACGCCGACCCCAAGTGATGATCGAGGCCCAGATTGTCGCGGTCGACACCAGCAACAACTTCTCGCTCGGCGTCGAGATCTCGATCGGCGATCGATCGGGCGAGAACCAACTCTACAAGTTCACCTCCTTCGGCTTGAGCGAAGTGAATCCACTCACTGGCCAGTTGGTTCCCAAAACATCACTTGGATTCAACGGCGTGCTGCTCGATCCAGATGTGGCCGATGTGATTGTCCAGGCGCTTTCCGGTCACACACGAGCCAGAGTCCTGGCATCTCCTAAAATCCTGGTCAATGACAACCAGACCGGCACGCTGGAAAGTGTAGCCAGCTTTCCATTTAGCAGTATCAATGTGGTCAATACGATTGGCTCATCCAGTCTCGGGGGGGATCAACAGGCGGGCACCATTATCACCGTGACACCCCATATCAACGAGGACAATCATCTTCAGTTAGAATTTGACGTGGAGTTCAGTTCGTTCGAGGGAGAACCGATCCCAACCGGTAGCGAATTTGGCGGTGTGCTGCCGCCTGCCAGAAGAATTGATCGCCTGGGAAGTGTGGTCACCATTCCAGATGGAAAAACGGTCGTCGTCGGAGGCCTGAAACGGACACGAGAGGTCGACACGTTCACGGGCGTCCCCTGGACTGAAAACATCCCGGTTCTGCGACAATTGACGAGCCTGACCAAGAACGAAGAACGCTGTATCTCCTTTTTCCTGTTCATTCGACCTAGGGTTCTCAGAGACTCGCAGTTCCGTGATCTGCAATACTTGTCGGATGTCGAACTGCAGCAAGCTCAGATTCCCGGCGACGCTCCACAGAGCCGTCCTCTGATCATCCCATGCGAGAACCCACCCACGAACCAAAGCGTCCGCTCACGATCGAATCGGATGAGTCGAACGAGCAGCGGCATGAGGGGCGGGCTTCCCTTCGACGGGACCATCTCGGAGGGGACCCTCTACGAGACAACGATTCCGCAGGAGTCGATCCCGCAGGAGTCGATCCTCGAGGACACGATCCTCGAGCCGGCGATGATGCCTTCGAGAGCGTCAACGCCATAGAGTTACCCAGCACGGCTGCCTCGGACAATGTGGCTTCGAGACTGTCAAATGAGGAGACGCGGGCGATGGAAGAAACAAGTCGCGGTGCCGTCTCATTCGTCCGAAGGCTCCGCCATCGAGTCGGCAGGTGTGGCGGAATCGACCGTTCTCTCATCGCTGGCAGGAGCGTTGAAATTGCCCGTGCACCAAGACCTCGCCGCATTCCTTCCTGATGCGGAGTTTCTCAGGCGGTTCGGCATTGTCTACGCTCGCTCGCACCAAATCATCGGGTTGGAGCACGAGGGACTGCTTCACGTCGCGATCTGTGACCGCGAGGGTTATGAACACCTTGACATCGTCGGCCGCGCGTTGCGTCAACAAGCGAAACCTCTGTTGGCAACCAGTGCCGCGATTCAAAAAGCGATCAACGTCGCCTATTCCGATCGCTCCAGTCAGGCTCAACAGGTCATCGACGCGATCGACCAGGATTCGCTGCTACGAGAAGTCAACGCACTTGCGATGCGAGAGGATCTGCTGGACACCGAAGGACGCGCCCCCATCATTCGGCTCGTCAACCATCTTCTCTTCGATGCGGTCAAGGCTGGCGCCTCGGACATTCACATTCAACCCTACGAAGATCGTGTGATGGTTCGTCAACGGATCGACGGAGTGCTGTTTGACAGTTTCGAAATCCCCAAGGCGGTCCAAGAGGAGGTGCTGACCCGAGTCAAGGTCTTGGGAAGGATGAACATCGCGGAGAAACGACTGCCCCAGGATGGGCGAGCGACCGTCCAACTTGGCGATCGCACCGTCGATCTTCGTATCGCATCGCTGCCGACCAGCCACAACGAGCGAATCGTGATTCGTTTGCTGGACAAGAGCGCTCGGCTGTATACCCTCGGCGAACTCGGGATGCCACCGCATTACCTCGAACAATTTCGCAAGCTGATCACTCGTGACCACGGCATGATTCTGGTCACCGGCCCAACGGGAAGTGGCAAGAGCACCACCCTTTACGGCGCGCTTCAGCAAATCAACACGCATGACCTGAATGTGCTGACGCTGGAAGATCCCATCGAATATCAGCTCGAGGGAATCAGCCAGACGCAGATCAACGAAAAGAAGGGCATGACCTTCGCTTCGGGCATGCGAAGTGTCTTGAGACAGGATCCCGACATCATCATGGTCGGCGAGATTCGCGACCAAGACACCGCAGTGATGGCGATTCAGGCGTCGCTGACCGGCCATCTCGTCTTCAGCACCTTGCACACCAACGATGCGGCCAGCGCCGTGACACGACTGCTCGACTTGGGAATCGAACCCTATCTGGTCAGCAGTTCGCTCGTCGCCTCCTTGGCCCAACGACTGGTGCGTCGCTTGTGCGATCAATGCAAACAACCCGATTCACAACGGCGAACCGATTTACCGCGACCTCCAGAATCGTTGCTGACCGACCAGGGGATCGAATGGTCCGATCTAACGGGCATTCACCGTCCCGTCGGCTGCCCAGCCTGTCGGGGAACCGGTTACCGCGGTCGGATCGGTCTGTTCGAATTGTTGATCATCGATGATCGCTGTCGCAGTCTGGTTCAATCGCGAGGCAACGCTTCGCAGATTCGCGATGCCGGCATGGACGGGGGAATGCATCTGCTTGCAACCGACGGTCTGCTCAAGATTCATCAGGGCGTCACGACCCTGGACGAAGTCATGCGAGTGACCACGCTCTAGATCCAAAGCCATGGCTGTCTTTTCTTACACCGGTATCGATCGAGACAAATCCACCGTGCGGGGCACGGTTGCGGCCGATACGCCGCGTCAGGCACGCGATCAACTGCGCCTCCAAGGTGTTCGAGTCAGGCAACTGACGGAAGCTAAAACCGCCAACGCAGGGAACTGGGGATCGCGTCTGACGCTGCGCTCGTCTCAGTCGCTTTGGGCAACGGCGGTTCACGAACTATCCATGATGCTCTATGCCGGGATCCCCCTGCTGGAAGCGCTCGACACGGTTGCCGAACAAAACCAAGGCTCGTTTCGCGCCGCAATCCTAGGAGTTCGTGACCGCGTGGCGGCGGGTTCATCGCTCGCGGAGTCGTTGCGAGAGCGTCCTGATTTGTTTGATTCTGCGTCGATTCAAATGGTTGAAGTCGGTGAGAATTCGGGAACGCTTGATTCCGTCTTGGAACAGCTCGCCGATTTCAAGCGGAAGCAATTGTCACTTCGAGACTCGGTCACCACGGCGTTGGTCTATCCGCTGTTTCTGGTTTGCTTTGGTACTTCCGCCGCCGTCTTCTTGATGACCTCGGTGTTGCCCCCACTGTTGGAGACACTGCAGGAGACAGTCGACGTCTTGCCTTGGCCCACCCGAGTTGCCAAAGCGATTAGCGATTGTCTTTTGACCTATGGCTGGCTGATCACGATTGGCACAGCCGCCAGCGTTGCGTTGGCCATTGTCCTGCTACGAACCGAACAGGGCAGGGCGTTCTGGCATCGAACGCTTTTAAAACTGCCAATCATCGGTCCCATGGCGATGAAGCAGGGGGTTTCAAGAATTGCCATGATCATTGGAACGCTGACGCGAAGCGGGGTCGAGCTGACGCGAGCGGTTGAACTGGCAGAACGATCGATCGGAAATGTTGTGTTTCAGAAGGCCCTTCACGAGTGTGGCCAGCGAATTGCGGCCGGAGAGGAAGTAGCCGATGCACTCCGGCAGAGTGGGGCGTTTCCACCACTGGCGGTCCGTGTTTTCTCGGTCGGTCAGGAATCTGGCAAACTCGATGAGATGCTCTTTCGGCTGGCAGATGACTATGATGCACAGGTGGCAACGGCATCGGCTCGTTTGACGGCTCTGCTCGAACCGATCCTCATCCTCGTGCTTGCTGCCCTTGTCGGCTTTTTGTTGTTAGCGACCATTCTTCCGATCCTGGAGGCCGGAAATGTCATGTAAACCGTCGAAGAACGTGTCGCGACGTCGAAGAAAGAATTCAGAAATCATGCGAGAGAACCGCCCGAAAGTGGAGGCGTACGATCGCCCCTTGCCCCCCAACCTCAACCCTGCCCGCAGCGGCTTTTCGCTCGTGGAGCTGATGGTTGTGATGGTGATCATGGGAATGCTTGTCGGGCTCGCCGCCGTTCGCTACCGCAGCTACCTGATCTCGTCGAAACAATACACGGCCAAGACACAGATCTCGACCATCGTCAAAGCAATCGAAACCTTCTATGCCCAAGAAGGACGCTACCCGACGACCGATGAAGGCATTCAAATTTTGGCCGAAGGAACCGCATCGTGGCCGGATGGTTATCTCGACAAGGTCCCGATCGATCCCTGGAAGAATCCTTATGAATATGTCAGCCCCGGTACCACGCAGCCGTACGAGGTGATCTGCCTGGGATCGGACGGCCGCGAAGGGGGCGAAGGGGAGAATCGAGACATCACCAGCGAGTCGTTGGATGGCGATGCGTAAGGCCAATCGCATTGATCGCTTTGCATTCACGTTGATCGAATTGGTGGTCGTGATCGCAATCTTGGCGGCCCTCACCGCACTCGCGTCCCTTTCGCTCGGCGGCGTGATGGATCGTTACCGGCTCAGTCGTGCTGCCGAAACCATCGAAGCCTTCGACGCGGGGGCGAGGCGGTCGGCGCGCCTCTCACGTGAAGCATTCGATGGAGTGATCCGGCGCAGCAGCAGCGAACTGATTCTCAAAGGACCGCCGCAGAGATCCGGAAAAGAACTGGCGAGCTATCGCCTACCACGAAGCGTCGAGATCACCGATGTGAAATTGGCCCGTCGAGCTGTCGCGGCTCGCGATGTCACGATCCAGTTCACCGACCAAGGTAGATCAGCGAGTTATGCCGTCGAGCTCGGTCGTGGAAAGATGATGCGATGGATCGTGGTCCTCGGTATCAGCGGCCAAGTCATTCCGGTTCGCAGCGAGGAGGAAGCCGATGCCTTGCTGTCGATCTAATGGACGAACGGGAACGGCGAAGCCAGCCTTCACCCTCCTGGAGGTGATCGTGGGACTGACGCTGATGGCAACCGTGCTGGTCAGCTCACTGCTTGCCTTTTCGGCACACCAGAAACAACGTCGCTTCGCTGACAACAAGATTGCCGCGGTCGCCATTGCCGACGACTTGCTGAACTGGATGTCGGGTAGCCCCGAGGGAATTCCTACGGTTGGTCGCGGACTGATTCCTGGCAGGCCGAATTGGTTTTGGCGAACCTCGGTTGTGGGA
Organism: Pirellulaceae bacterium; assembly: GCA_963767665.1. GTDB lineage: Bacteria > Planctomycetota > Planctomycetia > Pirellulales > Pirellulaceae > Rubripirellula. Next base: position 78,936 of record CAVYFC010000004.1, on the reverse strand, counting down.
GGCTCTGTGCCAGCAAACATCCCGGTCCGAGTGATTCGTTTCGAGATCATGGAGCAACCGGCCCAACGAAGCCCACTTCGAGCCTTGGTGACGATCGACCTGGTCGAACCTCGGGAGGCAGGGTGATGCGAGTCGAAGCCGGGAAACCGCAGATCGCAATTTGTACGATGGGCTTCCAAGCCCGTCGACCATCCCCAACCTTCGGGAAGCGACGGGCTTGGAAGCCCATCGTACGGAGATCGATTCGTATTCGACCGGCTTGGAAGCCCATCGTACCGAGATCGATTGGTGATCGCTGTGCGATGACGTTGATTGAACTCGTTGTGTCGGCACTTCTCGCCTCGTTGATGATGACGGCGCTGACGAGCATCGTCTGGTCCTCGGCGCGGGAAACACGGCATCTCCAGCGAGACGCGACCTCTCACTTTCCTACCACACAGCTTGCCCAACAACTCCGTACGGACTTTGCCAACGCGCGCGGCATGTTGGCCGGCCCCCAAGGTCTGACGCTACACGGGTTCTTGGGCTCGGATCCGGCAAAGACCCGCGCGATGCTGACTCCCGGCAATGTCCGCTATCACGTTTCTCGAATCAATGAACATCCCGTGCTGATCCGATCGACCACCAATTCGCGCGAAGCCGTCTGGGTCGGTTGCTCATCGCTGAGAATCGAATCGATGGCTCAAGTCGATCGGGAGGACGAGTTCTTGCCACAACCAGAATCGGGTGGACTTCCCGATATCCCAGCAAGGTTCCGAGTCATCTTGTTCGACGAGGATGGGCAAGTCCTATGGCGGGAGGTGGTGCATCATCATGAGGATTGACCAAGAAGTAACGCACCGTCAAACGCCAAAAGGCTACATCTTGTTGACCGTGATCGCGGTTTCTGTGCTTGTCGTGACCGCCCTGGGGACACTTGCCAGACTGAGCCTGCGACGAGGGCTCGAGGCGGCGGATGCGGAGCGAGCGTTGCAGCAACGATGGGGAGCGATCACGATTGAGCGCACGCTGCTTCGGCAAGCACCACAGGTTTTCCAGCGACAGGAAGATCTGCTCGCTGAAGCCGCGCCGGGGTCCCCGACGCCCACCACCATCCGCGCGATCTTGAGGCTGCGCGACGTGACCTTCGACATTCTGTTGGGGGACGAAGACGCCAAGATGAATCTCAATGCGATTTATCATTTCGGTGGCCCCAATCGTACCGACCAAAGCATTTCGCAAATGGGGGACCCGACGGTGGGACTCGCAAAGCGTCTGTTGCCTGCTGTCCCACCCATGAGGCTCGAGCGAGAAACCAAGCGCCTGTTGGCTGGCGATGCGGAAGCCGACGAGGACGAGAATGAGAAACCGCTCTTGCCCGACGCTTTTCGGAGCTGGGGTGAAGTCTTCGATCTCGGCGCACTCGATGCCGGGCTGGCGCGCGACGCTTCCCTACCGAACCTGACGGGCGGCATGACCCTTTGGGGCAACGGCCAACTCAACTTTCGTCGGGCCTCCGATGAAGCGATCTTGGCAATTGCCCGGCTTGTCGTTCAAGATGGTGCAGCCAGAAGGATCGTCCAACGATATCGCGAAAGCCCGACCGCGACATTGGCTGTCCTGCTGCAGACCGAGGTCACCAGTGAGCCGGATCGGCAGCGGCTGAGGGAATTGATGTCGGAGTCGAGCACAAATTTTTCGATCTGGATCGATGCCTCCTCACGTGGAGGCGGAAGCCTACGATCCTTTACCGTCACACGTCGAGACGACGAAGGCGTGACCAGAGAGACCAAGTTTCTTCATTAGAGCAGTTTCAATCTTCACCGATACGGTCCGCTGTACCGTAGGCGAGTCTCTCTGAGACTCGTAACAAACACAGCCAAGCTGCGAATTTCCGCCTTGGAAATGCGGACCGACAACGCCACACGATTTTGTCACAGCCTCGCCGAGGCTCGGAAATTTTTTGTTCAACACACACCGGTTCTCGTCAGAATCACCCTCCATGAATGTCACGACACAACGACGCTGCCTCGGAATGCTCGCGGCCGGCTTGCTCGCCGGATCCGTCGGCGCTGTCGGTTGGTCCGTCTCGGGCATCCCGACTGAGTTGGAAGCCGCGTCACCGAGCCAGTCGATGACGCCGCCGACCGAGGTTCCGATACCGACCACCTCTTCACCACCCGACGAATCATTTGCTGCAAGGAGATTGCGTCAACCTCTGTACGACCCGCCCGCTCCAGCTCCAACGCCCGCACCACCAAAGACACCGGCTCCCCGGGTCGTGGAAGCCCCTCCGCCACGACCACCGAAATTGGATGTGACACTCGTCGGCACACTGATTGAATCCGACAAGCGACTAGCGATCGTCGCAGACGCTTCCGGGGAGTTCGACGTGAAGGGAATCGGTGAGAATCTCGAACTCTCTCCACTGGGAATCACTGTCGAAAAGATTGAATCAGAACGAGTCACCCTTCGCTATCAAGGACGCGAGTCCACGATCGAGCTCGATCGCACAGCAGTCGAAGGTAGCGTCCCAGGCGGTAATCGGGGTGGTGTTCGGAGGCGCAACAATCGATGAGTTTCCGCGATTGCCTGATTGTTGAGCGATCGGACGGTTGGTTTATCGTCGTTGGCTCGGAAACTGAACGCGTGGCGTTGGATGTTTCCATCGAAGAGTTGTTCACGTGTGTCCAGCTGATGGTGAAGATCGCTGGCCTGAAGACTCCCAATTGCCTGATCGCGCCCGCTTCCACCTCTTGCTTCTTCGCAACGATTCAGGGAGGCAAGGAGCTGGACGTCCGTGACCGAAGTGCCTTGTCGTACGAATTGGAATCGCATGTTCCTCTCGATACCGAAGAGATGGTCGCTGACTTTGTGGTCACTGCGTCGACGACAAAGCAAAACGAACCAGACAAGCGGGTATCGGCAATCGCCATGGAATATTGCCGATGGCGAGAACTTGCCGAGGCTTTGGAGAAATCCGGAATCCTGGTCCGCAGCATCGTCCCATCGGCGGTCCTTGCGACGCGCGCCATTTGCCGGGAACTGAGCCCTTCGGGGAGGACGGAATTCCTGCTCGTCGACCAGCAAAATTGCGATGCACTGACGGTCGAATCCGATTCGATCCAAGCTTGGAAGCATCTCCGCGTCGAGGGTCCCCCCCTTGGACAACATCGGATTCTAGATGCCAGCAACATCGCCAGTGTGATCGTCGTCGGGGCGGACGCTTCCCAACTTGAATTGCTGCGCGATACCTATCACGACGTCGACTTGCAGACGTTGGACCGTTCGATTGAATCGCTCTGGATCGACGGTGCCAAACTAGCCTTGACCAAACAATCGCCTCGCTGGTTTGAATTGCGCCGAGATCAGCTCGGACCGAGCGACCCGTTGCGGCCGATCCTGCCACAGATTCGATTGGTGGCTGCGGCCGCGATCGTGTGCATGCTCGCGATCGCGATCGGCGGATGGTGGCGAAGCAAGCGAATCGAAGATGCAATCGGCGTTTTGAATGCCGAACAACGGACCGCATTCGAAGCAGCATTTCCAGATTCCCAGGCACCCGCCGCGTTGTTACGACGCGTGCGCAGCGAACACACGAAAGTGATGGGGTCTCTCGGAGCGACGTCGGACATCGACGTACCTCAATCGGCTACCGTCGTCTTACGTCAATTGTTAGCAGCATTACCAGACTCCGTCCGCTTCCGTATCAAGAGCCTGAAGATCTTGAATGGCCAGGTCGACCTGGAAGTACAGGTTCGCACGCCGGTTGACGCGGGCGTTCTGGCGACGTCACTGGAGTCACATGGCTTCGAAGTTGAACCCCCGGTCACCACGCGGAAGGACGCGCAAACCTTTGATTCGGTACTGGAGGCCAAGTGGATCGGCGGCCGGCCTGGCGATCGCGGACAGGCTGGATTGCCACCGAGGAGAACAGTTCCAGGAGACGGCTCACCTTTGCAACTCGCGGCATCTGGCTCGAACGCACTTGGCTCGAGCGCATCTGGCTCGGATGCAATCGACTGGGGGGCGGCGCCATGACGTCCGACTCGAAAACACGCACTCGCTGGCTGATTGTGATCGCACTGCTGATGCTTGGCATCTACGCCGTGATCAGTGTCACGCGTTCACGATCGGCGGCCCAGCGGTTGAGCCAAGCGAGCCAGGATCTCAACGAGGTCTCCGAGAAACTACGTGAGATCAAGCGACTGCAGCACGCCCCCAAGATCGCCGCGTTGCAACTCGAATCGCCGGCTGAAATCGCCAATCGCATTGCCAGCGCCTTGCTGGCCGCCGGTTTGTCCGAGTCCAGCCTGATGAAGGAGGAGCCCTCGACGCCGCAGCGAGTCCAGCGGACGGATTTCCAAATGAGATCGACTGTGATCGACCTCGCCCCGGCCACCCTGCCGCAGATCCTTCGTTTCTGCGAGGCGCTTCGCGATCCCGAAACCGGCACGATGGTTCGGGATATTACCCTCACCGACCCAAGAAATGAGGAAGGCGGCGAAAACGAGGAAAGATGGGAAGCCCAGATGGTCTTGACCCAAATGATCTTTTCACCGAAAAGCCGATAGCTATTTCAGCGAGACTCGGATCGGCGCCCCCGTTACCTGGAAACGCGCCGTCCGGAATACGTGTTTTCCGCAAGACGGGTTTCCCTGAATTTCGATCGCAGCAACTTCCATCCCAGAATTTCGGTCACGGCATGACCGACTCACGCTACTTCGCCATCCCCTTTGCGACTCACGGATGATTCGCCGCCCCACGACACCACTGGTTCGATGTTGCGCTGCGATTCTCTCGTCGCTGATGGGGTCGGGTTGCGCCTCACTGCGTGACCACCAGGAAGCGGTGATCCGGGTGGAGTCCAAGCGAAGCACGGACAAAGCGCAGCGGTTGACCTTGGCGGGCGTGAAGGCGATGAACACCGGTCACATCGACTATGCGTTTGACAAGTTCATGGAAGCGGTCGCGGCGGACGAAACGTACGGCCCCGCTCACAACAATCTTGGCTTGCTGCACTACGACCAGGGCGAGTTGTACGACGCGGTCCTTTCCTTCGAGCGTGCCTCGGAGTTGATGCCAGGCGATCCAATCGTGTTTTACAACCTGGGGCTTGCGCTCGAAGCGGCAGGCCGCATTCATGAAGCGATGGACTTGTATTGGCAGGCGGTCGAGATGGATCCGACCAATCCTAACTTTCTCGGCAACCTCGTTCGCCTCCGAGTCCGCCTTGGGGAAAACAGTCCTGAGGTGGTGGCGCAACTGCAAGATCTGATTCTCATCGAGACGCGCCCCGAGTGGCGACAGTGGGCCGACAACCAACTCGCGTTGGATATGAATGACACGCTCGACCGAGGTCCAGATGCTCCAGAGTTTGAAATGGGCAATCGGAAGGATCGCCAAGAACCATCGACACGTCCCAAGAGCGTCATCGATCTAACGCCATCGACAAATCGCTCCAACCGAACCGTGCCAGCACCCCCATCTCCGGCACCCCCATCTCCAGCACCCCCATCTCCGGCAATCCCGTCGGCGGGCACCATCGAATCGGTTCCGAGCGATTCAGGTCCTTCCAACGGCGAACTGCCCGCGCCGATGCTAGACAGCGGATCGCTAGAAGTACTGCCACCGAGCATCGAAGTGCGATCGAAGTCCTGAGCCTTCTTTAGCGTCTCAGCGGCTCCCCGCCTCTGCGATTGCCTCTCTTCGCTGGCTCTTTCTCGACCGAACCGGGTAACGTCGCGTTACTCCTCGGATTCAATCTCCGACTTTTCCTCTGCAGCAGGTCGGCGTGGCAGATCCCCACCTGGACGCCGCCCGCCATCCCCTGCATCACGAGCACCGGGGCGACCACCGCCATCGCGTAGACGAGAGACCATTCCCTCCATCTCTTGACGTGAGACGGCACCGTCCCCATCGCGATCGACTTGTTCAAGGCGAGCAGCCAGTGGCTCGGGGATCTCGTCCCCTTTGAGCACTCCGTCTTGGTTCTGGTCACGCATGCGAAACATTTCAACAAAGAATTGACGTGGATCACCATCTCGAGGCGGCCCACCAAAACCACCTCGACGCGGCATGTCCCCTTGAGCGGATTCGGGTCGCCGGCCACTGGGTCGCCGGCCACTGGGTCGATCGCCACTGGGTCCATCGGCACTGGGTCCATCGGCACTGGGTCGATCGCCACTGGGTCCATCGGCACTGGGTCGATCGCCACTGGGTCGATCGGCACTGGGTCGATCGGCACTGGGTCGCGAACCGCGGGGTCGATCGCCGTCCGGCTGGTCACCACCAATCTTTCTCAACATGACGATGATCTCCTCGCCGGAAAGGTAGCCATCGCGATTGCTGTCCGAACTCATCACAAAACCACGCAGCACCCCGTTGAGTCGGTCGATGGAGACTCGTTCGTCCTCATCATCGTCGTCGTCGTCCTGGTCATCTCCATCGTTCCCTTTGTGGCCGTCATCCTCATCGTCTTCGTCGGACGGCCTGGCGCGAGCGCCTTGAAAACCGCCGGGGCCACGTCCCGCCGGAGGGCCGAAGCCGCCAGGCCTGCCGAATCCACCGATCCACCGGGACCACCGGGACCACCGGGACCACCGGGACCACCGGGACCACCGGGACCTCGGGGACCACCGGGAAATCCAGCGAAGGTGGGACGCAATTCATCCGGTGTTAACTTCCCATCATGATTCTTATCGATCGTCTTGAGTGCAGCGGACGCATTCTCTATCTCGGATGCCGAAATCGTGCCATCGTGATCGGCATCGAGCGCGTTCAACGCGGGAAGCATTCGCATCATCATATCGGGTGGAGGTCCCCCGCCGCGTCGGCCTTCGAAACCGGGTGGAGGGCCACCAAATCCGGGCCCGCGAGGCCCCCGTTCGTTTCCGCCGGGTGATCGCCGATCACCACTGTCGCCATCTTGATCACGTCGCTCGCCATCACGGCCACCCCGTGGCCCGTCCCCGCCAAAGCCACGACCAGGTGGCTGGGCGACCGCTATCGTGCCGGCAGCGAGCACACTCGAGAGTAACGACGCCTGCAACGCACGAATCAATCGGCTCATGAGAAAGTTTCCACTGATCGAGGGGCGGATCTGTGATCCGTGACAAGGTTCGCGAGTCCAGCCACCGAAGGGGCGGCCGCGCAGGGATGGCAAGCCGCTGAGAACCGCCATCCTCCGAACCTCTAACCCCGGCGATGACACCTCAGTTTCGATCGGATCCGAGTTTTTCTTCGACCGCACGGACGTGTCACCTCACCCGTCACTCGCTACTCGCTCACTGAAGTACCGGACAAACATCGAACCATTCGCGATTCTGATTCTCCATCCATCGCGAGGCTTGGGTCGGCCCCCAGAGTCCCGTCTCGTAGGTGAACAAATCGGGCGCGGCCGGACTATGCCAAGCTGCGATGATCGGATCGATGATGCCCCAGGCGAGTTCGACTTCGTCGCTGCGGGCAAACAGGCTGGCATCTCCATTGAGGGCATCCAGCAGAAGCCGCTGGTAAGCATCGGGCATCGAATCGACCTTACCCGCTCTTTGAAAGCTGAAGTCAAGCGTGCTGGTTCTTGTCTTCATTTCAGAATCGGGAACCTTGGTTTCGAAGTGCAACTGGATCCCCTCGGCGGGCTGCACCTGGATGACCAGGCGATTGCCCAGGGGCTCGCGTGTTTTTTCTCCAAAGAGAATATGCGGCACCTGCTTGAACTGAATCACGATCTGCGTCGTGCGACACGACATGCCTTTGCCGCTGCGCAGGTAGAAAGGAACTCCCTTCCAACGCCAATTGTCACAATACAATTTGAGAATCGCAAAGGTCTCGGTTTGGCTACCTTTGGGAACCCCTTCTTCCTGCAAGTAGCCTTTGTATTGACCCCGCACGGTATCGGAGGCGAAGTCCCCGCCGGTCATCCGGCGCACGCTGTGCAGAACCTTGACCTTCTCATCACGGACTAGCGACGCATCGTATCTCGCCGGTGGCTCCATCGCCGTGATCATCATCAACTGCAAGAGGTGGTTCTGAAACATGTCGCGCAAGATACCCGACTCGTCGTAGTAGCCCGCCCGTCGCCCAATCACGACCTCTTCCGCTACCGTGATCTGAACGTGATCGACGTAACGGCGATTCCAGATCGGTTCGAAGATGCTGTTGGCGAAACGCAGTGCAAAGATGTTCTGGACCGTCTCCTTGCCCAGGTAATGATCGATGCGATAGATCTGGTCCTCGCGAAAGACTTCATGAATCGAATGGTTCAGCTGTTCGGCACTGGCCAGGTTGGTACCGAAAGGCTTCTCGATGATGATCCGACGAAAACCATGCCGATCATCTGCCAAGCCAGCCGCGCCGAGCTTGTGGATAGCGACGTCGTAGAGCTGTGGCATCGTCGACAAGTAGTACAGACGCCCCGCGTCTTTCTCGGTCTCGATGCTGTCCAGAAGCTCCGACAAGGCTTCAAACGAGGCAGCTTCGGTGATATCGCCGGGATGATAATAGATGTGTTCGGCGAACGCGTCCCACGATTCTCCGCTGAACTGGTCTCCGACATACTTGGCCGTGGTCTCCCGCAAGGAGTCACGCCACTGTTGATGATCGAAATCGCTGCGCGAGACCCCCACGATCCGCGATCCTTCGGGCAGCCGGCCCTTGATGAAGAGTCGATAAATGGCCGGAATCAGCTTGCGGCTTGTGAGGTCCCCTGAGGCACCAAAGATGACAATCGTATCCGCCATGGCTCGCACGCTCCCCTGCCGACTTTCTGTGAATCTTTCAGACAAAGCCCACACTGTACGAGAGAGCGTCGGAATCGGCGAGGGGAAGCAAACCAGCCCAGCGTCCAGAGGCTACTTCTGCCAGCGAATGTCTCCCTTTCGCTGGCGAGTCTCCCATTTCTTGATATCCTGCGCCCGACGGACCGCATTCTCCTGGTCTGGACGAAAATAGAGTGTCGTGCCGGTGATTCTATGAAGATTCTCCAGCGCCAAGACACGCACGGCCATCGACGGTGAATCGAGCAGCGCCACGAGTTCGGCGTCCGCGCCAGCCTCCAACTGCTTCGTTGAAAAACCGGTCAGTAGCCGCAGCAAGGCACCGGCATTCGCCGAATCCATCCGCACGATCGAGTCATGCACTTGCTCAGCCGACTTGACGCTGCGATCCACCTCGGCAAGGACCGCTGAAAAATGCTCCGGCCAATACGTCCGCTGCTTGGGCTCATTGAACAGACCGTCACCTCCGAAGTAAACATCGGCCCGCCCCATCCCGACCAACGATCGCCCTGCCAGCGCCGCGACTTCGCCGCGGCGAAACATCGTCGCCTCACGCAACTGCAATTCCAACGATTGCTTTCCGTTCAACAGTTCGAGCAAGCCTGATCTCGCGGAGGTCTCGAGCGGGGTCTCGGTTGGATCGATCCATGCGGGCATTACCTCCAAAGCCACGACCTCCGGCTCACCCACACCGCGGCGTCGCCGCACTTGACCACTCAACAGCTCCAGAGACTCACCATCGGATTCAATCGTCAAAGCTCCTTGTACCGGTATCACTTGAGTCACGGGAATTCGATTCTCTGAAACAAGGGGATCAAAGCCCGGTGCGCGAAAGTAAGTGACACCAACCGCAGCGATCGAGTCTGGGTCTGCAAAACGAAGTTGAATCGCTTCGTCACCAAGTTGAAGCTTCATTGCAAAATCAGACTGTGTCGACGCGATCAACGATTGGCCAAAATCAAGCGACAAGGTTGAACCATCGTTCTCGTCGGACACCCATTCCACTTCACTGGGACCAACAAGGGTTACCTCACCCCCTTCAACCGAGAGTGGCGTTCGAAAGGTCGGCGCACAAAACACTTTGACCCCATCCAAAACGGCAGCCCCAGGCATCAAGCGAACCCACTGGTCGCCCGCCAACGCCGCGATCAGTGACTCACCATCGCCCACTTTGGCAACCTCGTTGTGTGGTTGACCATCGTTGGGGGCCGGTAGTGGTTGGTCGGCGTCCGCCGCGACCTCGCCGGCCATCGGTGGCAGCGGCGCGGGAGGGGGCGGTACCGAAACGGCCGCGTCGTCAGCGGGCTCCGTCGCGTTCACAACCTTTCCGTCCGCGGCCGCTCCTGCCTGGGAGGGGCCAGCGTTGTCCGCCGGCCCGTCATTCACCCCTTTGCTCGAATCCGCCGTCGCGGCGTCATCGGGCCCAGGTAGGCTACCAACTTGATCGCTGGAAGCACCGTCGTTGGCTACCGTACTCTCGCCACCATCCGTCTGCTCGATCACGGCAACGGACGACCCTTCAACGGTCTCCAACTCTGCAACCTTGTTCATGTCGGCCGGCGTCGGCAGCAGCTCTGGTTCCACGGATCGACCGGCATCAGCAAGACTTGCCCCATTCGCCTGTTCGGTCGCGGCTGGCACGCTGGGTTCTCCTGGCACGCTGGGTTCTGACGCCGTTTCCTGCAACGAGTCAGCCGAGGATGCCTCCGCGACCTGCTGGTCAACTTCGGCGCGAGGCCGATCGAACAAGGGCTGGAAAAGTTGAGCGAGCACAAACAACAAGCCAGCCGCCAGGCCAAGGGACACCAGCCACGGCATGATGCGAGAGGGTCGAATCGAACCGCCATAGATTCGCGTGTCCTGATCCATGGATCGCGAGCGCGAGCCCGCGATGGCTGCTCCGGCTGGCCCTGCTTGTGAGACAACCTCCGCTTCTCGCAATCGCGTCGGCGCATCGGAAACTCCCGAGTCGTCAGGCCCCACAGGCTCAATCGGCTTGGAATGAGGAATCACCGTCGCATCGGATGTCGGCAACTCAGAAACCAGTGGCTGCAAACTGGCGCATCTGGCGGAATGCTGACACCGGAAAAGCTTCCAGATGCCGCGATTTCTTCCAACTGGCGGTCGGGAAGTTCGTAGATCCGCTTTCGTAACTCCTGAGGAATCGCCGCCGGTTTCTTCAAGACGATCGTCAAGATTTGGTGACATGCCGCTGCCTCGGCGAGATGAGCATCCGACTCCAGGCAGGCACGCTCGATTTCCGCGACCTGCTCCACCGGCAACGTGCTGTCCAAGTACTCGCCGATCACGTTGGCTTGTTCCACAGGCCCCATCGCGTCGGGCGCCGGAGCTGATAAATGGCCATTGACCATCACCGAGCGAATCCGCTGGACCAACTGGTTCGCAAAGCCACTCTCGCTCAATTTGCTTTTCAACGCCTCGGCATCCTGTGGATCCAACGTGTTGTCCAGGTAGGCAAGCAGTGTCCGCAGGGTCAATCGCATGGCAGGATTCAATTCGCAGGATTCAATTCACAGGGAGGTTCATGTTTCGGCAGCCACAGCTTCTTCAAGACCGTGGTCCGTCAGCCGGCAAACGCGGTGCCGACAAAATAGTAGTGACAACGGGCAACGGATCCCGTGCGACTTCCTGAGAAAATCGTTGAAAATCCCGTCGCCAGCAGTACCAGACAGGGGGCACACCCCCCTTTCTTGAATGCCAGTGCATCCTCGCTGACGACACGACGATTCTGCGAGCTACAATCGGACCTGAAGCTGGCTGGTAGGGTATGTTCTGCCCAGCTAATCAAGCGGACCGGTTTCACCTCCATGGCGCAACGTGGAGAAGTGTTTCGGCGGAATGATGAACGAAACCCGCTCCATCTGATCAGCGAAACCATTCTGTTCTACGAAAGCAAGTGAAGTGCCGGCGCATTGTGAGGTCATTGGGTGAAGAAGCAACGCCGCCGACTCGGTTATCAGCATCTTGAATCGCGCCGACTTCTCGCCGCTCAACCGATCATTTCGGAATTCATGGCGAGCAACGTGACCTCGCTGGAAGACGCGTATGGCGAGAGCTCCGACTGGATCGAACTGCACAACGCCGGCGATGCGGTCATTGATCTAGCCGGGCATCACCTGACCGACGACCCAACTGACCTGAACAAGTGGAGTTTTCCGTCGCCAACCGTCTTGGCTCCCGGCGAGTATTTGATCGTGTTTGCCTCGTCACGAGGCGTGATCGATCCGCTGGGTAGCCATCACACCAACTTTCAACTTGCAAGCGACGGCGAGTACCTGGTGCTGACCGCGCCCGACCAGACGGTCCTGAGTGAATATGGTGTGGGTGGTTTGAACTATCCGCCGCAGGCGACCGACATTTCGTATGGGAGCGCGGGGCAAGTCTTGGTCAGCGGCAACAGCGTCGCCGAGTACTTGATTCCGGCTGACGGAACACTCGGCGAATCATGGACTACCAACAACTTCGACGCCGCGAGCAATGGCTTTTCGCTCGGTCGTGCTTCATTTGGTTATGAGGATAGCCCCGGATCGGCGACGAGTTATGCGAGCACGATTCAGACGGAGGTTCCATCCGGGACGACCAATCTTTTCGTGCGAATGCACTTTCAGGTGGACGATGCGACGTCGGCGAACGATCTACGTCTCTTGCTCCAATATGACGACGGGGCGGTGGTCTACCTGAACGGGACTCCTGTCCTCCGCTTGAATGCACCCGAGCCGCTCGGCTACAACACGCCCGCCAGTGCCAATCACGGAGACTCTTTGGCATTGGCCGGGGAGAGTTTTGATCTCAGCGCGCATGTCAACCTCTTGGTCGATGGGCAGAACACCCTGGCGGTCCATGCACTGAACCGTCCGGATAGCAGTGACTTGTTGATGGTGCCAACCCTCACCTCCCAATCGATCACCGGAAGCGAAGGCTATCTGCAGGTGCCAACCCCGGGGGCTTCCAACTCCCTGTCGCAGGAACTCGGGCCTTTCATTGCGAATGTCATCCCCTCCTCGTCGACAGCCGTGGCGGGACAACCCTTGACGATCTCGGCGAACATCAATCGGTTCACCGCGGATCTCGACGCGAGCTCTCCTCGGTTGCACTATCGGGTCATGTATGGAGGGGAGTCCTCGCTACCGATGATGGACAACGGCGCCGGTGGGGATCTGGTAGCGGGCGACGGAGTCTTCACCGCGCAAATTCCTGGCCCGCTCCTGTTAGCGGGCCAGATGGTCCGCTGGTACGTCACGGCTTCGGACACCGTTGGGGTGGAAACCCGCGTGCCGAGGTTTCTGGACCAGCTCGATTCGGCCGAGTACTTCGGGACAATCGTCGACGACCCCACGGTCACAACCGACTTGCCGGTCCTTCATTGGTTTCTCGCCAATGAGTCCGCCGCATCGACCACGGCTGGTACGCGGGCTTCCTTGTTCGTCAACGGAGAGTTTTACGACAACATCGACGTCAACAACCACGGCCAATCAACGCGAAGCTCGGCCTTTCCAAAGAAGTCGTTCGACTTCGATGCCAACTCAGCGAACAAGTTTCGGGTATGGGAGGGCGCCAAGCGAGTCAGCGACTTCAACTTGCTGACCAATTACGCTGACCAAACCAAACTGCGGAACACGCTGACTTACGGATCGTTCGCTTCCTCGGATTATGCGCATCACCTTGCTCAACCCGTGATGGTCTACCGCAACGGGGGCTTCTATGGACTGTTTGATCTGGTCGAAGAAGGAGACAGCGAGTACTTGGAACGGTTGGGACTGAACCCCGACAACCCGCTCTACAAAGTCAACAATCGACTGGATAGCGCCTACACCAACGTCGAGAAGAAGAGCCGCGAGTACGAGGACCACTCCGACTTCCAAGAGGTCGTCGACGCGGCGACCCTGTTGACCGGCGCCGCAGCGACCACCTGGGACTTCGATCACCTCGACATCGCCGACATGGTCAATTTCCTGGCGATTAGCAACGTGGTGCAAAGCAGTGACTTTGGGCACAAGAACATGTATTGGTTCCGCGACACCCTTGGGACAGGACTCTGGTCGGTCCTGCCCTGGGACCAGGACCTGTCACTCGGCCATAAGTGGGATAGCAGTATCAGCCCACCCTACTTCAAGGATGCCCTGGTCACGGATCTGAACATCTACTTGGGTTACAACGCCGTCTTCGTGCGCCTCTACGCCAACCCGACCTTCCGTCAGATGTACTTGCGGCGAGTGCGGAGTCTGACCGATCAAATGTACGGCCTGGAAGGTTCACCGGCTGCGGAGAGTTACCTCGGTCAGCAAATCGTCAACCTGGCGTCACGGATCTCCGACGAAGCGGTGCTCGATACCGACCGCTGGGGCATCCATCCCAATTTCACTCGCAATCCGGCGCAAGCAGCGCAGCAATTGCTCGAAGAATTCATTCCGCTTCGTCGCAGCTTCCTCAACAACCATGCGGAAGTCCCGTCCAGCCAGCCCATCAATCCCACGATCCTGTTTGATCAAGTCGATTACGATGCGGATCCCGGATCGGGTCAGCAATTCGAAGAGTACATCCGTCTCAACAATCCCAATGCGTTCGCGGTGGATATCTCGGGTTGGCGATTGAAGGGAGGTCTCGACCACACGTTCAAAGGGGGAACCGTGCTGCCCGCCGGGGGCTCGCTGTATGTGGTGAAGGATGTGGTGGCGTTTCAGAATCGATCCTCCGGCCCGCAGCGTGGTCAACAGCTATTGATTCAAGGCAACTACCAAGGCCAACTGAGCTTCACCGGGGAGACCGTCGAGTTGGTGAACGGCTCGGGCCAGTCGGTCGACAGGTTGACCACACCAGCGACGGCACCCTCAACGCTGCAAAAGTTCTTGCGGATCACTGAAATTCATTACAACCCGATTGCCGACGACGCCGAGTTCATCGAGTTCACGAACATCAGCAGCGGCGGTGTGGCGACGACACTCGATTTGGCAGGGGTCACGATCAGCGAAGGACCCAGCACGCCGTTCGTGTTTCCCGCGGGCAGCACGCTGGCGCCAGGAGAGCGGCGACTGGTCGTCCTGGATAGCGCCGCGCTGCTCCAAGCCTTTCCTTCTCTCGACCCAACGATCATCGTGGGTCAATATCTGGGAAAACTTTCAAATGGCGGCGAACGGATCAAGGTGGCCGGATCGGGCGGCGAAACGATTGTCGATCTGACCTACACCGATGGCGATCCCTGGCCCATCTCGGCCGATGGAAAGGGAGCGAGTCTCGAGCTGATCGATCCTGTGGGAACTCCCATCAATCGACTGGACAAGCCCTATTCGTGGGTCGGTTCGGCGAGTCTGGAGGGATCACCGGGGTCAGCCAGAGCCGCGCCGCCAGCAATCCGCATCAACGAGATATTGGCTCACACCGATGTCCCTGATCTGGATGCCATCGAGCTCTTCAACGACTCCGCTCAAGCGGTCGATCTCAGCGGTTGGTACCTGAGCGACTCTGGGGCGAGTCCGCTGAAATTCCGGATACCCGATGGCACCATCGTTTCCGCCGGCGGTTACGTCGTCTTCGATGAGAGTGACTTCAATCCGACACCCTTGACGCCAGGCCCCCATGACTTCGCCCTCTCTGGCTCCCATGGTGACTCGGTATGGCTTTCCATTGCCGACGCGTCGGGAACGATGCTCTCTACGTTGGTCGATCAAGTTGACTTCGGCGCCACCTTCAACGGTGTGTCGCTCGGCAGGCCCTTCGACAGCCGTGGTCGTCTTGTACCTCTGAAAGACCAAAGTCTCGGTCAGGCCAACGGTTCCCAGTCAGTCTCTTCCGTCGTGATTACTGAGATCAACTACCATCCCTCGGAGCCTTCTGCAAATGCATTGGCGTTGGACCCGACGATCACTCCAAGTGACTTGGAATTCATCGAACTGGCGAACCATTCTGACACCGCTGTCGAGCTGGCGAACTGGCGAATTCGAGGCACGAGTGATTTCAACTTCTTTCAAGAATCGATCGGCGCGGGGGAAACGCTGATTGTGATTCCTTTCAATCCCACCCTCGCCGACAACACGAATCGGCTGGCCGCATTCCGCGCTCACTACAACCTTGATGTGTCGGTGCCGCTGGTCGGACCGATGAGCCCTTCCCTGGACAACAGCTACGGATTGGTCAAGCTGCAAAGACCTGACGAGGCACCTGTGGACGAACCAACCGTCACCCCCCGTGTGTTGGTCGACGAGGTCTTCTATGACGATCTTTCTCCGTGGCCGCAAGAAGCCGATGGAACGGGAACATCCTTGCACCGCGTGCGTCCCTCCGCACTCGGCAACGATGCAGGAAGCTGGCGAAGTGCGTTGCCCTCTCCAGGCATGAGCGGTTTCGTTCCCACGATCGAATTGATCACGATCAACGGAGGTGATCCGACGCGATCGGCGATCACATCGTTGGAATTGCATTTTGACAGTGAGGTACAGATCGACTCCTCCGCCATCGTTTTGACCAACACCGCCGAGCTGACGACGGTCAGCGGCATCTCCGTGGCGACGAACCCCAGCGGAGGAAAGACGATCGCGACCATCACCTTCACATCGGGAACTTCCATCGTCGAGCGTGAAGTCGGCCACAGCACGCTTGCCGATGGCGCCTACTTCATGACGATCGTTGGCGCCGAAGTATCGGCCGAAGCTGGCGGTGCCACAATGGAACAGGATGAGACTTTCGGCGACCAGACGGTCGATCGCTTCTTCCGAAAGTATGGAGACCATGACGGTGACAAGAACGTTGGCTTGCTCGACTTCGCAGCACTTCGGCGCACATTCGGGCTGGCCGATGGCGACGAGGCCTTCCGTGGCGACCTGGACACGGACGGAGACGGCTTGATCAGCCTGCTTGATTTCGCCGCCTTCCGGCGAGCCTTCGGAGGCTAACCCCCCCGCCCCTTACCGTCGCGGTCTCTCCGAGGCTGTGAGTTTTACGACGAGCAGCGCACTACCGTAGGCGAGTCTCTCCGAGACTCGTAATCAACGCAGCAAAGCTGCCCGTGTCCGCTTTGGAAATGCGGATCTAAGGCAGGGCAACCCAATCAATCACAGCCTCTCCGAGACCGTCATGCATCGCCGCGATGCTGCATTTCAAGAGCATGAAGACCCGAAAACGGCGTTGTCCATCGCGTCACACTCGGAAGGGTTCCTCTCGACTTTTAAACCGCCGCCAATTCCACTTCTTGTGGGCAGGTAGACTGTCTACAATAGCTCGAGGGAAGGGCAAACCAAACCGGCATGCATCACGCGGAGCAACCTTCAGTCGCTGGTGGTCGTTGGTAACTGGCCCCCCTTGATTCCGCTCGTTTCTTGCCCTGCTTCCACATCGGTTGAAATTCATCGTGCATCCTTTCTCGGCTTTTGCGATTGACGCTTTCTCGCGTTTGCTGCTTGCAGCCTTCGTGAGCGTGTCCATTTTGCAGACGCCGATTCCAATGGCCCATGTCCACATCGGCATTGAATCGCAGGGCGATCTGTCGGCGCATCTTGACCGTCATCACCAACAGGCATCGGTGGACGGGGATGAGATTCACTGGCACTTGGTCTTGCCTGGCGAATCGAGCGACGGGCATGGCCCAGATGAAGAGCGTGGCCCGAGACCTTCGGCTCTGGTTGGCCTCTGTAGCCTGTGCTCGACGGCCAACTTCAATGATTCGCTGGGGGAGCCACTGTTCCAGCGTTTGATCGACCCGCGTTTGATCGACCAGCTCGCGCGGGCGACAGCGACAAACTGTTCCCATTTGCGACCGTTATCTCCAAAGTGTGCGCTGACTTCTAGCAAACGCAATTGCGCTTTGTTGTGCGTCATTCGCTGCTAGCGCGATGGCTTCCCATGGGACGGACTTGAGCAGAGCAATCTGATCAGCGTCCTGTGCGGTTGACCATTTCTGCTTGGATCCGTGCCCGCCCTTGTTTTGCCAAGTGGGTACCTTCTGCGCTCCTCTGACGCGAATCGGCTGAAACACACTTCTACCATGAACCAATCCAAGATCTTGCACGGCCTGATCGGCTTGGCGGCTGTACTTCTGACCGGGTGGCTGCTGCTACACTGGTGGCCGTCGGATGAACCGACCCTTTCGTCGAGCGAGGCGGAGTCGGCCGAAGCATCGAGTCACATTCACCTGACTGCAGCGAAGGCATCGGTAGCCGGTATCCGCACCGAGCGCGTCACTCGATCCAGGTTGGATCTGACGAGAACGGTACCAGCTCGATTCGCATACGACGATCGCCAACATGTGGCCGTGCGATCGCCAGCCGACGGTGTGATCGATGTCGTGCTGGTCAAGCCGGGCGATGAAGTCCAGCCCGGGCAGACGCTGGCAATCCTGCGTAGCCCCGCGATCGGCAAGGCGCGAAGTGAGGTGCTTCGGCGGCAGGCGGAACTGGACTTGCTCGAGGCACGGCGAACGCAGGCGGCAAACATTCGCAACGGTGTCGCCGACCTGGTCTCATCCCTTCGGGCAGGCAACTCACCGGAAGTCATCCAGCAGCAATTGGTCGGTGCCACCCTCGGTACCTACCGTGGTCAACTGTTGGCGAACTACAGCAAACTGCAACTGGCCGGCCAGCTTGCCGATGCGGCCACTCGTGGCGGAGATGCCATCAGTGGACGCATCGTACAAGAGCGACTCAGCGAGCAACAACAGGCTCGCGCCGAGTTGGAAGGTGCCGTTGAACAGGCAATCTTCGAAACCGAGCAAGCGCTGCGAACGGCTGCCTCCGATGTCGATACTGCCGCTAGGAATCGCTCCATTGCGCAGCAGGAGTTGGCAATGCTACTCGGGGTCCAAGCCGAACAGGCCAACGCCTTGACCATCTCTCCCAACGACACAGCCTTGACCCGCCTCGAGATCCAATCGCCGATCCAAGGAACGGTCGAGCGGAAGAACTATTCGGTAACGGAGCGGGTTGCCAGTGCAGACGAATTATTCATCGTGGCGGATACGTCGCGGCTTTGGGTCGAGGCCGATATCCGAGGCCATGACTGGGACGCGGTCGATGTCGGGCCGGGTCAGCAGTTGACCGTTACGACGCCAGCCGATCCCGACGCCGTGATGCAGGCTTCGGTCTACTTTGTGGGTCGAGAGGTCGACCCGATGACCGGCGCGATCCCCTTGGTCGCCGAGATCAGCAACGAATCGGGCCTGCTTCGGCCCGGCCTATTCGCAAGAGTTGAAATCCCGGTCGATTCGATCGACGACGCGATCGTGATTCCACGCTACGGCCGTCATCGATCTGCAGGGCCAAACCAGTGTGTTTGTTGTAGAAGACGATGGCTTTCGATCGGTCCCCATCGTGACCGGCGTCTCGACTTCCGATTTGATTGAAGTTCGCTCCGGGCTCACAGAGGGGCAGCAGGTCGTCGTCGAGGGAGCGTTCATGCTCAAGAGCGAACTGCTCCTGGAAGGCGAGGAGTGAACAATGCTGCAACGACTCATCTCGTTCTCGCTATCCAATCGACTTCTGGTCATCGTGGCAACGCTCCTGGTTGCAGGGGCTGGGGTTCGCGCGGCGCTGCTGTTGCCGATCGATGCCGTACCGGACCTGACCAACACGCAGGTCACCGTCATCACCACCGCTGGATCCCTTCCGCCGGTCGAGGTGGAGCGACAAGTGACTTACCCGATCGAGCGGACGATGGCCGGCCTGCCAAATGTCCAGGAAGTTCGCAGCGTCTCAAAATTCGGACTCTCGGTCATCACGATCGTTTTCGATGAAGGCACCGATGTCTACTTTGCCAATCAGCAAGTCAGCCAGCGTTTGAACCAGGCGGCGTCACAGATTCCCGAAGGCTATGGACCTCCCGAGTTGGGCCCGATGACCACGGCGCTTGGCGAGATCCTTCAGTTTGAGGTCAAGAGCGAGATCCAGGTCGCCGATGGAACTGCGGACGATGCTTGACTGGGAGATCGCGCCACGACTCCGTGAAGTCAGCGGGGTGACCGAAATCAATACGATGGGTGGCTTCTACAAAACATTTGAAGTCCGCCCAGATCCAGACCTGCTCGATAGCCAGGATGTCACCCTCGACGAACTCTACCAGCGGATCGAAGCCAGCAACGAGAACGCCGGTGGTGGTTACGTGCTCCACAACGACGAACAACGATTCATCCGCGGCCAGGCATTGCTGAAAAGTGTCGACGACATCCGCAACGTCGTCGTGCGGCGAAGTCGAATCCGGCTCGCCCCTGCTGGTCTCGAGATGTTGCAGAAGTCGTTATCGCCCCAATGGCACGCCAAGGGGCGGTCAGCCGCGATGGCCGCGGAGAAGCGGTCACCGGCATGGTGATGATGCGCATCGGTGAGAACTCGCGTGAAGTCGTTTCTCGAGCCAAGGAGCGGCTCGAGGAGATTCGCTTGACCCTTCCCGACAGATGTTGAGATCGAAGAGATCTACGACCGCGAACATCTGATCAATCGCACGCTCGATACGGTGCTCCACAACCTTGTCGAAGGTGGGATCCTGGTGGCTGCGGTCCTGCTGTTCATGCTCGGTAGTGTTCGAGCCGGTTTGATCGTCGCCTTGGCCATTCCCCTTTCGATGCTGTTCGCCTGCAACATCATGCTGGGCCTGGGTATCTCGGCGAGCCTGATGAGCTTGGGTGCGATTGACTTTGGGCTGATCGTCGATTCGTCGGTCATCATGGTCGAAAACTGCGTTCGACGTTTGTCACAAAGTCACACTCATGGCTCAGCCGCCTTTCGGTGATTCGCGATGCCGCCATCGAAGTTCGTGGCCCGACCATGTTTGGCGAATTGATCATCGCGGTGGTCTATGTGCCAGTGTTGCTGCTCGAGGGAACCGAAGGAAAACTGTTTCGCCCCATGGCGCTGACGGTCTTGTTCGCGCTGCTCGGTTCGCTGGTGCTGTCGATGACGCTGATGCCGGCGTTGGCATCGATCTTCTTGCCTCGACAATCCGAAGGAGAAAGAAGTCTGGTTCTTGCGATTGCTCAAGAAGCCCTACCTGCCCTCTGGTGCGTCAATGTGTCAGTGCACCACTGGCAACCACGATCGTGGCCGCGTGCATCTTCCTCATCAGTATCCCGATCGCCCTGTCGCTCGGCGCCGAATTCATGCCACGATTGAATGAAGGGGACCTGTTGGTCGAGGCCGTACGATTGCCAAGCGCTTCGCTGGAGGGAGCCGAGTCGATGGCACAACTTGTCGAATCGGAGCTTTTGAAACTTCCGGAGGTCAAAACCGTCTTCACCAAAACCGGCCGCCCCGAAATCGCAAACGATGTCATGGGGGTCCATCAATCAGATGTCTGGGTCATGCTGCATCCGCCCGAAGAGTGGCCCCAACCAAAATCTCGAGACGAATTGATCGGCGAAATGGAGGCCGCCTTGACCGCCAGTGTGCCCGGGGTCGCCTTCGGATTCACTCAGCCGATCGAAATGCGTGTCGATGAATTGGTCGCGGGCGTGAAAGCGGATGTCGCCGTTCTGCTCTACGGTGAGGAGCTTGACACGCTGGCCTCTGAAAGCGAAGGAGATTGAACGAGTCTTGCGAGCCATCCCCGGCGCGGCGGACGTCAAAGCCGATATCCAGTCGTCGCTCGAAACACTGACCATTGAACCCCGTCGTGATGCCTTGGCACGTTATGGAATCGACGCCAATCAAGTCATGGATGTCGTGGCTGCGATCGGCGGACGCCCTGTCGGTGAGGTGCTCGACGGACAATCGAGATTCCCCATCCAAGTACGTTTGCCAGAGTCCTGGCGAGAGAATACGGACAGGCTCGGCCAACTTCCCGGTTGCCAAAGCGGGAGGCAAACCCGTCCCACTTTCCGAGCTTGCCGACATCACGTTGGAGCAGACGCCGCCTACGGTGGAACATGACAACGGGCGACGTCGAACCTTTGTATCGGCCAATGTGCGAGGACGTGATATCGCCAGCTTCGTCAGCGAGGCACAGCGGACCGTCAGTGAGCAAGTGGAGTTGCCCCCGAATTACGAACTGACCTGGGGCGGTGACTTTGAGAGCTTGCAGTCCGCCAGTCGACGGTTGCTGCTGATCACGCCGATCGTGCTGTTGGTGATCTTCCTGCTGCTGCACACTTCCTTCGGATCCACCCGGCTGGCCGCGTTGATCTTCCTTTGCGTTCCGATGGCCGCAAGTGGCGGAGTCTTTGCGCTACTGCTGCGAGGCATGCCGTTCAGCATTGCGGCCGGCGTCGGATTCATCGCCCTGTTCGGTGTTGCCGTCCTGAACGGCTTGGTCTGGGTTAGCGAGGCAGAGAATCATCGCAAGGCAGGCGAGGACACCAGAGAGTGCGGCGCTCGCCGCCGCCAACGATCGACTACGCCCTGTCTTGATGACCGCCATGGTTGCCAGTCTGGGGTTCCTACCGATGGCTCTATCGACAAGTGATGGTGCAGAAATCCAACGTCCGTTAGCGACGGTCGTCATCGGTGGCCTGATCACCAGCACGCTCTTGACGTGCCTGGTGATCCCAGCTGTCTATTCCTAGTTCGCACCCGAACGGACCGACGCAGACGATCCGTCGAAACTAATGATGTAGCCAGCAAGTTTAGGCGGAGCAGGAGACGCCTTCGCCATCACGGACCTGGTTCCACGGCATCTTGGCCAACATCATGCCCATCGCACAAGAATCGGTGATGCCGGCAAACATCAGGCCGGCCCCGACAAATGCCGAGATTCCAATGAAGTAGGGATGCACCAGCAGGCTGAGCACCGCGCCAATCAGCACGAAAAGCCCTGCAACAATTCGCACCTGTCGTTCCAACGACATCGTCTTCTTGCCGCGAACCACTGGCAACTGGGCCGCCTCCCAAGCCTGCACCCCGCCCTCAACATTGATGACTTGGTCGTAGCCAGCCTTGGAGAACTTTTCACAAGCCTTGCCGCCACGAACTCCCGACTTGCACATCACATAGAGAGGTTGCTCGCGACGACCGTTGCGAGATTCCATGATCGAATCTGGATCCAGGGAGTCGAGCGGGATGTTGCCGCGCTCCGCTGGCATGCACCTCCCGATATTCGACGGGAGTCCGCACATCGATCAATTCAACTTGTCCCGAAGCAAGTCGTTCGGACAACTGCTGTGGTGTGATGGTTTGCATGGAAGTCACTCCTTGGTCAACGAAAGGCGAACCCACGGTGTCTCGTTTGCTCGCAGGATTGCAACTTTTCTTCGATCGCGACACACTCGATCAGCTGCCGAGTGAATCAAACATTTTTTCTGCGCTGAGGTCAAACCATTCGGTTGCGATTGGTGTTCTGATGATTTGGTGTTCCGATGATGTTGCCTTCTCCTAAGCCTCCTGAGAAAGAAACCGCCCCTCGATGCAAGCCATCAACTGGTTGAGGTGGGGCTCGGCCACTTGGTAGAACACCTTGCGTCCCTCGCGTTCACTGCACAGAAAGCCACATCGCTGCAGCAAACGCAAATGCTCCGAGGCGACGTTATCAGGGATCTGGCAATCCTCGGCCAACTCACCGACGGTGTAGCGACCGTGCAGCAGCAACTGAACGATTCTCAGCCGCACGGGGTGAGCGAGTGATTTAAGACACTCGGCTGCGTCCGCAAAGGCACGGACGCTGCCGAACGGTTTGTCCGCTGGATTTCGTTTTTTCGCCACAACAGGTTCCTTTCACACTTCAATCTATCGCTACGTCGCGAGATGGCAATTCAGTTTTTCCTCCTAATTTCGCAGAATTGCCTACCGTAGCCGAGTCTCTCCGAGACTCGAAAAAACGCAGCAACGCTGCGAAGGTCCGCCTTGGAAATGCGGACCTGCCCCTAAGGCCAGTCGATTTTTTCACAGCCTCGGAGAGACCGCCCCACGTCAAAGTGGCGTTGCCCAACCAGCGGGTCATTCTCTCGCCGCCCGCCGGGGATCGTAGCCCGTATAATCTGGCGGTCGTCCCATCCAATCTCGATTGACGCCACCGCGGCGGACCATTCGCAGGAAGTTCATGATGAATCCATCGATGCATTGCACCCGACTTTTCGTCTTGATGTGCTGCGCGTCAACTTCCTACTGGGTGGCTCTACAGTCGATTGCCATCGCTCAGGAGGGCTCGGCCACAGAGAAAGGGGTAGCCGAAAAGCCGATCGAGTCCCAAGACGCGATGCGGTTGTTCGAAGAGCGGATCATGCCGATCTTCCGTTCACCAAAACCTTCTAGCTGCGTGCAGTGCCACCTCGCCTCGGTGGACATCAAGGACTACATCCTCCCGTCTCACACCGACACCTTCCTCGCACTTCGCAATGGCGGGCTGATCAATTTGGAGGTGCCATCGGAGTCCAAAATCCTGAAGCTGATCGGCATGGGGGAAAAGGATGCGGACGAGGGGGCGAGGCTGATTCATGAAAAGACACGAAGGGCCGAACATCAAGCCTTCTCAGCATGGATCGAAGCCTGCTGTCACGATGAAACGCTGATCGCTGCGTCGACAGCCAACATCGAAAAGAAGGTCGGTCCCGAGAAACCACTCGAAGTCGTGCGTCATGCGCGAAAGAGCCGCTTGGCGGAATCGTTCACTCGCAATGTTTGGTCGCAGCGTATGCGGTGCTTTCCCTGTCACACACCCAATGAGATCGATCGCGAGAATCCACAGCACGAAGTACCCGCCAAACGTCATGCAGAGTTCGTCGAGAAGTATGGCGCCAGAATGAACCTTTTTTTGAAGTCACCCGAGGAAACACTCACACACCTCGTTCGAAGCAGTCGCAAGCCAAAGTCGGGTCAATACCCGCTGATCAACACGGCCGAACCCAAGAAGAGTCTGCTGGTGCTCAAACCGACGGCGAAGCTTCCGATCAAGCTGGCCGATGGAAGCTTTGCCAAACCGTCATCGGCCGAGCCGGTTTCCCACATGGGCGGATTGAAGATGCACGTCAACGATCAGTCCTACAAAGCCTTCGTGAGCTGGATGGAGGACTACGCTGCGGTTGTGGGCGATCGTTACCTCACCGCCGAGGATCTGCCCGCCGACAATTGGGTACCGACACAACGAATCTTGCGGGTGTCCGAGGTTCCGGAGGCTTGGGGGGAGCTGGCCACGGTTCAGTTATTTGTTCATGCGATGGATCCGGACACAAATCAATGGTCTGCCCAGCCGAGCGCCTTCATACAGGGCACGATTACGCCACGACGGTTCGTCAACGGCCCACTCTTTTTGATTCGCTCTTCATTGGGACCGGCGAACGAGCAAATGGATGATGACTTCCCGCTCGGGGCAGGCGAGTACTTGATCAAAGCGTACGTCGACTCCAGGAACCGGATCGACGACTCGCCCTCCATGTTGCTCGACGAAACCGACTTCGTCGGCCAAGCGGTCATCAACGCGCAGTGGCAGATCGGGTTCCCCAAAGCAGAAACGTTTTCTGCGGAAGCACTTGCAAAGCCCTGAAACCCATGAGCATTGCGACAAGATGATCATCCGGCGCACCGACAGGGCAGATTTGGCTGTGCCAATCGGGTTTTTGCGACGGCTTGGGCTGTCTGCGATGCTGATTGTCTCGGCCATCGTCCTGGAATCTCGTCCGGCCAGTGCGCAGGTGGCTAGCGAGTCTTCCGGCCCGGCGTCCACATCGAATCCTGTCGACGTGATCGGCGGGGCCGACGCGGATGGTGTCGAATCCCATCCTATTCGACGGCACGTGTTGCTCGTGGTTGGTCTGCCGGGAGACGAGGCCCATCGGATTCGATTTCGAAAGACCTCTGAAACCTGGCGCAGGTGGCTGACGACGGTGGCCAGCGTCGATGAGGGGGACATCATCTTTCTCAGCGCGGTTGATGAAAACGAAGAGACCGTTGCGCCGACATCCGACAACATCATGGAAGCGGTCCGACGCCTCGAAGAATCGATTGGCCAACGGGACGCGTTGTGGGTCTTCTTGCTCGGACATGGTAGCCACGATGAGCGTCACGGCTGGTTCCATCTCCCGGGCCCAGATCTTGATTCCACTCAGTGGGCGGGGCTGTTTGCCAACATCAAGGCGAACGAGCAAGTGATCTGGCTCACACAGGCCGCATCGGGCGCCTTCCTGAAACCAATGTCTCGACCCGGAAGAATCGTGATCACGGCGACAGATACCGAGGGCGAGGTCAACGAGACACTGTTTCCGTATGTGCTTGCCGACCTGATGCAGCAACAACTCGAACCCAGCCAGGATTCGCCGGCGGAGCTCTCGATCGATGTCCTTGGCCTGTTCCAGGCCACGTCGCGTGAAGTGAGTCAGGTGTATGAATCACGAGAGATCTTGCCAACCGAGCATGCACAACTCGATGACAATGGCGACGGTCTTGGAACAGAGATCGGCAATTTGAATCCAGAGACAACCCAGCAAGTGGATTCGGCTTTGCCCCTGGTCGACGGGGTGCGAGCCAAACAGATCGTTCTGTCGCGCCCCCCTTTGACTGAATCCGAGCCCGAGTCTTCAACGGACGAAACCTCATTGCCCGCCACTCCGGAACCAGAACGTGAATGATCAACCGGAACAGAACGAACATCCTGAGATCGTGCGACGATTGCAGGAAGCGCGTCAGCGACTGAAACAAGAAATCAGCCGCGCCGTGATTGGACAGGAAAAGGTGATCGATCACCTGCTGATTGCATTGTTGTGCCGCGGCCACGCGCTGATGATCGGTGTGCCCGGGCTGGGCAAGACGTTGATCGCCAGATCGCTGGCGCGGATGCTTGAGATGGAGTACAGCCGGATTCAGTTCACGCCGGACTTGATGCCATCGGACATCACAGGATCGGACATCATCGAGGAGGATCCGGAGACCGGTCGGCGCAAGTTGGAGTTCTTTCGCGGGCCGTTGTTTACGAACTTCCTGCTGGCGGACGAGATCAATCGTGCTCCCCCCAAGACGCAGGCTGCCTTGTTGCAAGCGATGCAGGAACTGGAGATCTCCGTCGGGCGTGAAACGTATCGACTGCCTCCGCCGTTCTTTGTCGTTGCCACGCAGAACCCGATCGAACAGGAAGGTACCTATCCCCTTCCCGAAGCGCAATTGGATCGCTTCATGTTCAACATTCCAGTCGTGTACCCAAGCAAACAAGAGGAGGTGGAGATCGTCAAGGCGACCACGGGCGACGTGACACCGCAACTCGATCCAGTCTTGAAGCTCCAAGAGGTTCTGCAACTCCAATCGTTGGTTCGAGGCGTTCCCATTGCCAACGACGTCGTTCAATATGCCGTCGATCTGGTGTCGGCCTCGCGCGGCGATTCCGGCGATGCCCCGAAAGAACTGCAACGTTTCATTCGTTATGGCGCCAGTCCAAGGGCCTCGCAGTGCCTGGTGCTGGGTGGCAAGGCGAGGGCTGTGTTGCTGGGCCGTTACCACGTGGACTTCGAGGACATTCGAGCGGTCGCCCCGTCGGTCATGCGCCACCGCCTGGCTTTGAATTTCCAGGCAAGAACGGAGAACATCACGGTCAATGACGTGATCACCCAGTTGCTCACGACGGTGCCGATTCCCTGATGAGCAACTACGTCGTACCGCCGTCACAATTGACGTCGTCGGAATTACTCGGAGCGACCGAGGATCTTGAACTAATCGCCGAAACGGTGGTCGAGGGATTCTTGCATGGCTTGCACGCAAGTCCCTTCGTGGGGTTTTCGGTCGAATTCGCCTCGCACCGGGAGTACATGCCCGGGGACGACTTGCGACACATCAACTGGAGACTCTTCGGCCGCCACGAACGGCTCTTTGTCAAAGAATACGACGCCGAAACGAATGTCGATGTCCACTTCATCGTCGACGCCAGCCGATCGATGATGGCGGAGGGAAAATGGTCGTGTGCTGCCATGTTGGCCGCGTCGCTCAGCCACCTTGCATTTCGTCAGCGCGATGCCGTCGGGTTGACACTCTTCGCAGATAGCGTGTTGACACACCTGCGCCCGCGAGGAACGGTCGATCACCAACTCGAAGTGCTTCACACGCTGGCCCAAGAGCGACCGCACCCTGTATCAGACAATCCTCTCGCTTTGCACGAGGTTGCCGAGCTCTCACCCCGTCGCGGACTGAAGGTACTGATCAGCGATTTCTATTTTGATGAAGAACAACTCACGCAAGTCCTCTCTCACTTTCGCCATTACGAACACGAATTGATCCTGTTTCATGTGCTGACCGATCTGGAAGTCAACATGCCCGAAACGGGGCTGATTCGTTTTCGCGACATGGAAACGGGTGAAGAGATTGTCACCAAGGCAGAATCGATTCGCGAAGACTTCGTGGCCGAGGTGAGTCGATGGCAACGGGGCCTGGAACGACTTTGCAGCCTTCACGAGATCGACTACGTACCCATCCACACGAAGCTGCCACTACCATTGTGCTCCGTAACTATTTTCAGATTCGTAGCCAGTTGCTTTGAAAGGTTGCTCGGTTCGCACGCGGTGTAATTCTCATGAGCTTCATTCACTTCGGCTTTTTGATCGCAGGCGCGGCGGCCATGTCGGTGCCGATTTGGATCCATTTGCTACTGCGACAGCGTGCTCGACCAGTGGAGATCGGATCCATCCGATTCGTCCGGCAGATCGTCAAGCGAACGAAGAGCCGACAGCGAATTCAGCGATGGCTGTTGCTGGCGATGCGGGCCGCCGCGATGCTTCTGCTTGGATTGTTATTTGCAAGACCTTTTCTTCCCGATACACCTCTGGACGGCCGCACGCGAGACGTCGCTGTCCTGATCGATCGGTCGGCGAGCATGTCGGCGCGACACGATGACGGC
This sequence comes from Pirellulaceae bacterium, assembly GCA_963767665.1. Classification (GTDB taxonomy): domain Bacteria; phylum Planctomycetota; class Planctomycetia; order Pirellulales; family Pirellulaceae; genus Rubripirellula. The sequence continues at coordinate 50,443 of CAVYFC010000004.1, read as the reverse complement.
AACACCGCGCTGGACTCGGCAATCAAGCGAGCTCGCCAACTCGTCGCCGCTCTCGGTGATCGTGCAAAGGTGCATGTGGGCCTGTTCGATGCATCGGGCGTGAAGACGGTTCCCTGGTCGGAGCTGGGCCAAGTCAAACCGGCCTCCACAGGAACTCGTTTCGACGATGCTTTTGCCTGGGCTTCCGACGTGCTCGCGGCTTCCGATCGACGTGACCAAAGCGTTTTCCTGCTCAGCGATCTGCAGCGGCGAGGACTGCAACCGTTCGACGGGCTTGCATTCTCCTCGGACGTCGCGGTCCAAATCGAAGACACGGCACCAGCGATCACGCAGAATCTTGCAATCGAAAGTGCCATGCCGATTCAAGTCGAGCTGAGACCGGCGGTCCCGATTGCGATGGCAATTCGAATCGCAAATGCTGGCGACTTCCCAGTTTCGAACATTCCGATCGTGGTACAGCTCAAGGGCCCTGGCAAACCGATCGAGCGGACGTTGAAAGTGTCACTGGCCGGCGACCAACGACAAACCTACGAAATGGAGCTACCGATCACCGAGACAGGAATCTACCAAGGCCAGGTATCGATCGACCGGGATGATCCGCTTCCCTTTGACAATCAGCGTTTCGTGGCCTTTGAAGTTCGCAATCCCGACCGACTGCTGCTTGTCGATGGGGATCCTGGTCGAAGGCCTTGGGAAAGCGAGACCTACTTCCTTGAGACGGCCCTGCGCCTGCAGACTCCCATGGGTGACGCGCCACCTCGAACCTACGAGGTGGAACGCCTGGTATGGGATCAAGGAACGGGCTTTCCCGATCTGGCTGGATTTCGGTTGATCGTGATTGCCAATCTCGGCCGGTTCCGACCAGCCGATGCAGAGCGACTCCATCGCTTTGTCAGCGAAGGAGGAAACGTCCTGTGGTTTGTGGGCGAACGCACCAATCAGGCCGTCCTGGAACCAGTCATCGAATCTGGGTTGCTAGGAAACGCGATCATCGGCCCCGCCACCGACACACTGGCTCAGGTCACCGAGTTCGATGAGCGCCATCCGGCACTTCGACCCTTTGCCAATCCACAACACGGCGATCTTCGTAGTCTGACGATCCGCAGATGGATGCCGATCGAGTCAGCGGATTCCGAATCGGTGGTCTTGCTGCAGAGTCGACGGAGACCGTTGGCGATCGCACACCCAACAGGCGAAGGACAATTTGTGTTGGTGGCCACGTCGGCAGACCGGAGTTGGAGTGATTGGCCGCAGCATCGTCTTTTCGTGCCTCTGATCCGGCAGTTGGCAGCCTGGCTGACAGGCCAACTCGACGCCGCCAGCCGGTGGTCGCCGAATGGATCACCGATGCCAATCACAGTCCCGGGATCTCGCAAGTCGAATCGTCAATCGTGGTCCGCAATGTCGAGCCCGCCGAATCGGACACCGGCAGGCTAGGAATTTCCCAGTTTCGCGAGGCAATCGGCTTGCCCGACGAGCCAGAAATCAACGCGGAGAGCGAAGAGATGAAACAATTGACGCCGGCCGGAGTAGCCCGGCCCGACGAAAAGTGGCCCATCGTGGTTTGGGGGCTGCTGGGCCTGCTGGGATTAGAATTGTTGCTTGCGAGCCGTATCCATGAGTGATGAAATGGACCATCGTTTCGATGGTGGGGCAAGAAACGGGAAGAAGGGGACAGGCATCGATTGCAGGCAGCGGCCCGAGATTGCCTCGCGAGATGGGTGCACACCTCCTCCTTCCAACTACCGGTCCATCCGATCGAGAACCAATCCGAAAAGGGGTCTGACCCTTTGGCGGAGAGTCGGTTTCAATGCGTTTTTGTCCTCGCCGGAGAGGGTCAGACCCCTTTTCGGATTGGTTCTTAATCTGCCGCCAAATTCTGTTCAACCTTCCACGTGGAGCGTTTGACGATGAGCGTTGTGACTTCGCCAACAAACACTTCCGCCGGCAACGCGATGCCCAAACGGGGCACGCATCACCAGCGGTTAACCCGACTACGGGATCATGAACGACAACGCCGACACGCCCTGGTGGTGGCTGCGGCGGTCAGTCTGGTGATGTTGATGGCAGCGATGCTCGCTTGGCTGGACTTCGTTTTCGAACTCTCCCCATCGATGCGTTTGCTGGGCTGGGCGACGATCGTTGCGGGGGCTGTCGGCGTGGCGGCAGCGAGCTGGCGATGGTTGAACTTTGAATCGGTCGACGCTGTTTGTCAGGCCGAAAAGGCTTGGCCAGAGATGGGTCAGCGGCTCCGCACGAGCCATGACTACCAAACGACGCCCGAGAAGGTTTCGCCGGCCGATCCAGAATTGCTTCGCGCTTTGGAAACCGAAACACAAGAACGGGTGACGCAACAGCCTGCGACCCCACTGGGTTCACCTTGGCCGATTCTCGCTTTGATTGGTCTATGCGGGGCCATCGCGGCCATGTGGCTGATCGCTCTGATCGTCTGGCCGCAGTGGCGGCTATCGACTGCGAGATTGTGGTTCGTTCCCGTTCATTATTCGGACGTGGAATTGGAACCGCTCCCTGAATCGTTGCCACAAGGCGAGGATCTGGTGATTCAGCTTCATGTCGAGGGTCGCCCCCTTTCCTCAGCGATTGTCCAGTTCCGCGATCCTGGTGAGACGAACTGGAACGAATTGAGTTTCGAACCCACGGCGAAGTCCTTGGCTGGATTGGTCAATGACCTGCGAGTCGTGATACCCGACCGCCAAAGCGATCTGGAGGTGCGTGTCGAAGCTGGACCGCTGCATACAGATCCCCAGCTGATCGCAGTTCGGGTCCCACTGGTGCTCGAGCAATGGCAAGCATCGGTACAACCACCGAGCTACACCGGCCTCCAAGCTGTCGAGGGAGCGCCCAGGAACTCCGCATTCCGGCAGGTTCACGACTGCAGCTAGCAGCGACCTACAATCGCCAACCTGCCGAAGTGAACGTTGACCTGTCGCCGGTCAGCTCCGTCGCTTCGCAAGCCCGTGTTGTGGAATCGGTCGCGAATCTCTCCCTGGACGCTCTGGAGGAGCCCACGGACCTGCACGTCAAAGCCTCCGCATCCGACGGAATGGCAGACGATTCCTTGCTCCATCTGCAGGTGATCGGAGACCGCACCCCCCAACTTAAATTTGTGGCGCCGGAGGAAGACACCGAGGCGATCGCAACAGCGGAATTGCGATTCACGTTAGAGGCATTCGATGACTACGGCTTGAGCACCGTTGGAATTCGCTATCGCATCGACGACGGACCCGAACAAACACTTTGGGAGAGCGACACGAGTGACATTGGCAACGCGATGGCCAACACGGTCATGTTGCCCCTCGAGGATCTGAATGTTTCGTATCCCCAAGCGATCACGTACTATGCCTATGCAATCGACAACCGGGAACCGGAACGACAACGGACGACCAGCGAGCTCCGATTCATCGACATCCGCCCCTTTTCCCGCGAGTACGAGTTCAAGGAAGGTGAATGCAACTGCCAAGGTGAGTGCCTGACGCTGGAAAAGTTGATCACAGAACAACGGGAAATTCTTGGCCGAACGTTTGCGAGCGTACAACGTGGCCAGACCCCGGATGGGCTCGCGGCAAAGCTCGCGGATGACGAATCCGAACTGCGAACCCAGACCGAAGACCTGACCACCGCTCTTGAAGAGAAAGTTGGCCCGATGCCTTCACTTGCGGAGGCAACGAAATCGATGGCCCAGGCCGAAGCGGACCTCCGCGCCGAATCGATGGCAGACGGACAGGTCGACGAAGAGCATGCACTGGCCCATTTGATTGCCGCAAGAAGGAACCTGCGCAAGATCATGAAGCAGGGCAACGCCCAGGGAAAAATGGCTCGCAACGTCGATCAGCAACAGTTGAAGAAACGCCGCAAACCGCAGCCCGATCCAAAGCAAATGCAGGAACAAGAGCAGCAATTGTCGGAACTCCGCAAACAGCTCGATCAACTCGCCAAGCAGCAGGAGAGCTTTTGCCAATCAGCGCAGGCCAGCCAACAAGCTTCGCAATCCTCTGGCAAGGCGTCGGCCAGCGCCGAGCCAGCCACACGAGACCAACTGGCGGAACAGCAAAAGCAAGCTGCAAAAGAAACTCGCGAGATACAGCGTGCCTTGGAAGAGGGCGACTACGGACAATTGGCACCCAGGCGGGCAGAACAGGCGGCAGAGTCCATCCAAGAAAGCGGTCAAGCGCTCGCCGAAAGCGACGCGTTCTCTCTTGCGATCGATCAAGCTCGTGAGGCAGCCGAGCAACTCAAGAGTCTCTCCAGACTTCTCGGTCGACGACATGACCCAGATTTCACTGACAAACTTTCTGTGGCCGAGCGACAAGCACGGCAACTTTCCGAAGAGCAAAGCGAACTGAGTAGCTCGTTGACCGACAATGGGCTCGAGCAAGTCGAGCCAGCATCCTCCTCAGCAAACTCGGATGAGACAGCACTCACCGAACAGCAGCGGCTCGCCGACGGTACGGAGGAACTGGTCGATTTGTTGGACCAGCTATTGGCCGATTCGATCCAACAGAGCTGGGAGATGCAGCAAGAATTGGCCCAACAGCTTGCATCCACACCGCCGCAGGATGCGAGCTCGGCGATGAGGCAAGCCATCGAGACACTCAAAGCGGGTGATGCGGGCAAAGCTTCGGCGCATGGAACTCGCGCATCGGCGGCACTCTCAAGGTTGGCGGATGGCTTGAGACAGGCTCGTGATGCAGCAGGGCCAAACCGATTGGAACAGTTGACCAAGGCCGAAAAGCAGGCCGCCGCGATCCTGAAGGACCTCCAGCGTGAAGGCAGTACTGCCACACAAGCGATGGCAAGATCGGAAGCACGGCAATTTGCAGACGAGTTGCGATCGTTATCAAAGAATGACGCAGAACTGGCGGCCGCCTCGCGAAACTTGAATGCCTCGCGTCCTGGCACCTCTTCCAATACCGAGCGCTCCGAGGCCACCACCTCGACACCCGATTCTGGCCAGTTCGCAACGCCGCCGACAAGCCTGGTCGATTCGCTTCGTGAGGTGGACGTGATTCTTCAGCGGAGAATTCAACAGGCGATTGTGAACGGAACGATCCAGCAGGGAGTCGGCGCGGTGCCTCCCGAGTATTCCGACATGGTCGATGACTACTACCGCACGCTGTCAGAGGACATTGAATAGTATCGGCGGTCGCCACACTCTTGCTACATGAGTTCGTCTTGATGATCAACTGGCAGCCGCTCTATCCCGCTGCGATCTACGTCCTTGCTGGCGCTGCCATCGTCGCATTGGTGATCATGGCTTATCGCATCGGGGTCTCGGCCAAGCATCGCCATTGGCTGGTGCTGGCGATTCGAGGTGCGGTTATGTTTTGCCTACTCGCATTGCTACTCAACCCGATCGATCGTCGGGAAACTGCGTTACCGCCGCGGCCGCCGGCCGTCGCCTTGCTCGTCGATTGCTCACAAAGCATGTCTCTGGGACTGGATCAATCACGAATCGATCGCGTCAAGAAAACGATTGATTCGATCACCCGCCAATTACAAGGGGAACGACCTTATCGTCTCGACCTGTATCGATTTGGTCGCCGGCTGAACAAGGTACCTAGTTTCGCAGAATTGAGCGCGACCGAGGACTCGTCACTGCTTGCGGAGGCTCTCGAACGGCTTCCCTCGCGGATAACGAAGGACCCACCGCGTGCGGTGGTGCTGTTCTCCGATGGCGCCGTACCTGAGAGTGATCAATTGGCGGAGATCGCCGGCGCCTACCGCGAACTCGAGATCCCAATCCATGGCATGCTGCCCGGCAAAGATGACCTTCGAGGCGACGTAGCGATCACGAAACTCGTGATCCCCAAACAGATCGCGACAGGAGACCAGGCGACGATTCAGGCCGTGATTGAACAACATGGGTTCGACCAACAGCGTGTGATGGTTTCGGTCCGACCTGCCAATCGTCCCAATGCGACCCCGCTAGCGACCCTGCCCATCACGCTGACGGAGGCTCCGACACCATGCGAATTGGTCGTCACGGCTGATCCATCACTTGGAGAGTTATCGCTGGAGATTCCGGTACTGCAAGGCGAAGCGGTCGACTCCAACAATCGGATTCCCTTCCAGCTTTCGGATCGGGATCGGAAACTGAAAGTGCTTTACATGGAGGGGACCGCCGGTCAGGAATTTCACTGGCTCCAGGATGCGTTGCATGAAGATCCCGACATGGAGTGTGTTTCGATGGTCGTCAATGACCAGTATGCCAGCCGTCCTAGCTTGCAACGTGTCGACGATCGTTATCGGGGCTTCCCATCCACGCGTGAGGAGTTATTCGAATACGACGTCGTGATCTGCAGTGACATCTCACGCGCCGCATTCACGCCCGAGCAGATCGACTGGACGGTTGAACTGGTGTCCAATCGGGGCGGCGGTTTTGTGATGATCGGCGGGCATACGAGCTTCGGATCGGGTGGCTGGGACCGTACACCTTGGGAGAAGCTGATCTCGTTTGACATGACGGGCCGACGCGACTACCTCAACCAAACATTCGGGGTCGACGTTCCGAAGGAGGCGGAATCCCATCCCATTTGGAATCTGGTAGACGATCCGGAGCAAAATCGCATCGCGCTCCGGTCGATGCCGTTGTTCGGTGGTACCAACCTGATTTCCCGAGTCAAACCGGCGGCCACGTTGCTCGGGCAGACGCGATCTCCACTTTCACGTGTCGGCATCATGCCTGTGTTCGCCTGCCAGACCTACGGACGTGGCCGGACCTTCGCCATGTCCACCGACACGACCTTGTCATGGGGACGCGCCTTTGAGAGCCAGTGGGGAAACGGTGACAATCGCTACTTCCGCAAGTTCTGGAGAAACGTGGTTCGCTGGCTTTCCGAAAACTCCCGTGCGTCGCAGCGGCGTTTGATGGTCCAAACGGACCAAGTGATCTACGGCCAAGAGGAACCGATTCAGGTTGTGGTGGAGGCCTACGACAAGGACCTCCAGCCAACGACGGACTATCGCGTCACGGCAACTCTCATGGACCAAGAGTCCGCGGAGCTGGATCTGGCAGCCCCCGCAACGACCACGATGGAAGTCAAGTCGTCGCTCAAGCGATACACCGCCTCGATCCCTGCGACGCTACCAGAGGCCAACGACCAACTCGCCGACCCCATGCAAGCCGCTGTGCTTCTCATCCAGGCATGGGAGGGGAGCGAAGAGGTGGCCAGAGAATCCGTGGAGCTGCAACTGCTGCGAGATTCCAAGGAGTGGCTGCGTCCTCAGGCCCAACCGGAGATCCTTCGCCGTGTCGCAGAATCTGGCGGTGGAAGCTTGCTTGAGACCGAACCGGAGCTATTGGAGTTGCTCCGTTCGTTTGATTCATCGAAGGGTGACACGCTCGTCCACGAACTACCGATTTGGGATCACACCTTGATCTGGTTCGCGTTGATCGGCGCACTGGCGCTCGAATGGACCATTCGACGACGTGGTGGCAAAGCGTAGTGTCGCGTCCGATCGGAGGAGGTCCAATTGGGGCATTCAATCCGTTTTCAATTCCAACATTCCAAGTTTCCACGGAATCGATCCGTAGTCACTCGACTGATACTCCTTGGCGCTCGCCCCCTGGAATAGAAACCTGAGTCGCTCTGGATCAACTTCCATGTTCTGATTGACCCCGCGTCGAATCAATTCGCCATGGCTGTACGAATCGGTCCACGGTTGAGTGGGTAACGAAACATTTGCCGGCGAAGCGAACGGTTGCTCGCGACTCGCTGCGAGTGGCTTCCAGACACCTGGCAGCGAATCAGCGACAAAAGCCTTGTAGTACCGCCCAGCCCTACCGTCTTGTGCTTCGATCAATGTCAAGTAGCGATCGATGCCCGCGAGCTTGTAAGTATGACTGGCCTCAAAAATGTCAGCTCGAAGCGCGACCTCCGGTTCGCACCAGCCCTGGTCTGGAAAATGCTCGATCAACGTTCGGCACTGCCACATTCTGCCGTCGAGTGTGGTGAAGAAGAGATAGGCATGCTGGTCGTCACAAATCACCCAGAAATCCAGTCCCGCCTTCTTTCCCTCGGGAACCTTGTAAAGCGGCTTGGGGAGTGTCCAGGATGTCGGATCGGCGAGATCGGAGTTGGTGGAATAGCAAGGACCAAATGCCAAGCCTCGCGATGCATCTTCCGCCTGGTAGATGATGTACCAGGTTTGTTGTGGCTCAAAGAAAAAGACCTGTGGGGCACCGTGATACCCGGGCGTCAAATCGAGGACGCTCCAGCTTGCTCGCTTCGCCCCTTCCCAATCGTCAAAGGAGGTATAGCCAATTCGGATCCGCCCGTCGCCGCTCTTTCGCTTCCGCAAGGAACAGAAAAGATGCCAGCGATCCTGATGGCGAACAATCGAAGGATCTTTGATCGCTAGCCAGGGGTGCTCAACAGACTCGGGTAGCAGACTCGCGTCCGCCTGCATGAGAGGCTCGCTGCTGGTCCACGAAAACGTACCTGTCTCAAGCCACCTCGGCAGCCCGCGCCCCGGCACGGATAACGACTCGCTCGTCTCCGCCTCCTGAGCCCAAATGGGACCTGTCGCAAGCAAGCACAAGACCCACCAACCACCCTGCAGACGTCGCATTCGCATTTCCTCCACCGCTGATCAAATGTACTCCAATTCTATACCAGAGCGGAGGCGACGGCTCGCTGGACCGACGATTCACGATTCGGATACCCCATACGGACGCTCAGTCGGAAAGGGGTCGAACGCTATATCGAAACGGGCGATGCCGTATGATGAGTGAAGATTCGAATCGGCCGATCGATATCGAGCAAACTGGTTTGATCCACACGTCCTACCTCCAAGAAGAATCCCATGCGCACCTTCGTTCTCTTGCTTGCCTTTTCGCTTTGCATCATCGATATGTCGCTCGGTCAAGATTCGAAACCAGCGACCGCGTCTCCTGAAGTCCAACCAGAATCGTTTGAGTCATACATGATTCAGCTGACGGAATATCGGATCGAGGGAGCAGGGGATCCATCGCAAACCACTGACCAGATCGTCAAGCGATTAACCGCTAGGAGCGGTCAAGCGAATTCTGACCTGGTGGAAACAGTCCGGCTTTCGGTTCTGAGTGGTGGCAAGAGCATGGTCCAATTTGGCAAGCGGGTGACACTGACCGTAGGAACCGTCTCCAGTCGTGGCTCAACATCGAGACAGACCCAACAAATGGAGATCGGCACGCTGCTTCGTGTCACGGCAACGCCTCAGTCGGGACAAGTCCTACTCGATCTATCGTACGAATCGTCACGACTGGATGACAACGAAACGGAGGACTCCGCTCCCAACATCCTAACCACACAGATCGAGACGAGGCAGCTCGTGGAATTGGGAGAGCCCACGCTGATCAGCGGCACCCATGCTGACAACTCGACCTATACGATTCTTACCGTGACGCACTAAGCACGACCATCGCATTGAGAGGCCAGATCCGCGCCGACGTTGCAGACACCCGCCCATTCATCCGCCCCACCACCAGGGGCGGCGAAGTGCCTGCGACTGGATGGTACAATGTTCGCTCGAACAGAACGGCAGTCCAGTGTGGGTAGCCGTTCACGCAGATGGAGAGATCGAGCACTTTCGTCATTGGCCTGGAAACATCCGAGGGCCAGGACGCCCTCCGGCGACATTCGTCCAGGACACGTCCCGACCTACGATACAAAACTAGAAAACGGGTTTGGCTAAAAAACAACTTGCCGCACCTTCGTTGCTGACAATTCGGTTACCAAAGAAGCACAACCTGTGGAGAAGACGGCGTTGTCCGTCCAATCCATTACAAAAATCCTTCCGGAGACCTTCACTCGATGACCAAACACGACACGATCCGAAAACAACTCGAAGAAAAACTGAACCAGCTCGTCGCACGGGCTCAAGAAATCGATTCCGGTCTCAGCGAGAATCGCGACGATGATTGGGAAGAGCGAGCGACCGAGTCGGAAGGGGACGAAGTCATGTTATCGGTCGGAAACGTGACACTTCGGGAGATCGAAGAAATCAAGCACGCACTTCACCAAATGGATCACGGGACCTACGGAACTTGTTCACGTTGCGGCTCGGAAATCCCTGCCGAACGTCTCGAGCTATTGCCCTACGCAACGACTTGCACTGGGTGCGCGTGAGTCACCGTAACGACGCGCGCGTCTTCTGCAAAAGGATCATCCCCACATCGATATCCTGCTACGACCGCGGGCCCCTTCTCTTGATCGGAACCCACCTTGGCTTCGTCCAACGTCATCGCTTTCAACGGAGATCGCCATGCTTTCCAAGCTGCTCACCGCGTTGCTTCCTGTCGTCATCGCAGTCACCGCCGTTGGGGCGGATCGCGAGCCGTTCACGATTCAGGGCTGGGGTTCCATTGTTGATCCAGATGGAGATTGCTCCGTCGTGATTGAGAATGATTCGATCGAGCTCCACGTTCCTGCAGGTGCTCATGATTTGAGCGCCGAACTGAACAAGATGAACGCCCCACGGATCCTGCAAGACGTTCGAGGCGACTTTGTGGCTGAGATCAAGATCGACGGTGAGTTCGTGACCGGTGAGGCAACGATATCCGGTCGGACGGCTTACAACGGAGCGGGGCTGTTGCTGTGGCTCGACGATCGCAACTATACGCACTCGAGCGAGCGGCACTCAAACGCTCAGGTCAGGTTCGACACTACGTCAACTTTGAACAGAGAATCGACGGCAAGATTCAGTTCTTTGGGGCGCCCGTGGACTTCCAGGTGGATGCGACACAGCCCTGCTACCTGCGTCTTGAACGCAAGGGCCAGCAGATTCTTGGGTCAGCCAAACAAGGGGATGACCCATGGCGTGCGCTCATTCCGAACTCGGCGCCGCTTCCTCCCGCAGTGAGGTTTGGGATAGCCGCAGTCAACGCCTCCGACGCACCCTTTGCCCCACAATTCAGTGAGTTGCAATTCAGTGAGCCGCAACGACCGTCCGGTGAGAGCAAGTCCGCGACGAAGGAACCTGCAGCAACAACCGAATCCCAATGACGTAACGCGTTGGCTCCATGGCTGGCGATCGCTGCCACCTGCTTGCTTACCACGATGAAACGGTTACGAAGCAGTTCCCAAGATTCGCTTCCGATGGATCACACTTGATGTTCATGGGAGGCAAACTCAGGATGGGTTCGCGATCCGCAATCACTCTCCCTGGGAAGAGTCGAGCCTCGGCGAGGAGAGGGGCAATCCGAGGTGCGGGGCGTTCAGATTTTCTATCTTGAAAAGACCCCTGGAGGAATTTGATGCAACGAGCCGCAGATTCAACGCATGATGACGACGTCACCCGTTGGGTTCGGTTGATCGAGGATGGGGACGAACAAGCGGCGACCGCTTTGTGGCAGTACTGCTTTCCCAAGTTGCTCGCCTATTCCCGGCGAAAGCTTCCCGATCACCTCCGGCGTATCCTTGACGAAGAGGACGTCGCCTTGAGCGCTTTCAAGAGTTTTTGCTTGGGAGCGGCAAACGGGGCCCTGCGTGACGTGAAGAGTCGTGACGAGCTTTGGAGACTACTGTACTGCATCACGTCCCGAAAAGCTCAGGGCTACATCCGTCATCAAACGCGGGCAAAACGTGGTGGCGGGACGGTGGCAGGGGAATCCATATTCAAATCAAAGTCACAATCGGATGGTGAATCTGGAATGGACCAAGTCGCCGACCCATCCGCTTCCCCCGCCATGTTGGCCCAATTTGCCAATGATTGCCAGAAGTTGTTCGAAATGCTCGAAGATGAAATGCTGCAAACGATTGCGTTGCTTCGAATCGAGGGATACTCGGTTGATGAGATCTCCCAGCGAGTTGGCTGCGCGAAGCGTTCGGTGGAGCGACGGCTTCAGTTGATACGAATGATCTGGCAGTCTTCCGAATCGATGGAGAGTAGTTCGACCAGTTCGATGCCAAGAAGCGATCAATGAGCTCGACTTCCGTCACGGCCTTTCGATCGACGACATGCGCCGCATCGAACGGGCATGTACTCGATTTGAAATGGACGAGCTGGTCCCAGCTGGACAGCGTTAGAGTGGCGCTGTCCAGCTACTCAAACGGAGCGGTTGTTTAGAGTAGCACGACTCTCCGAGTCGATTCTCTCGGTGATTTACGACTCGGAGAGTCGTGCTACTTTGGTGTCGAATCACGAGGCCCGACGTGAATGGAAACAATGTGAAAATGCGATCGAGGGGCATGGCTGACCACAAAACCGCTCCGTTTGAGCAGCTAGAAGAGCATTTTCATCTTTGACGTAGGCATCTCCCAAATTGGGGTCAAGTACCAATAGCGCGAAGCACCCGAAGTGCCGCTTCGGGTAGCTGGCAGCGCACGCCTGTACCTCACTGATACTCTCGTTCATGCCAACCATGCGGTCGGATGGTCCGCTTCACGTCTGGCGCCCATCCAGATATCTTTCTAGTTCGGGACTCATTCGCTGCCTATGACTTCCTTCAGATCCGGATGGCGCTACCCTCGCTTAGTGCGGCTCTGCCGAAAAAATAGCCGTGATCCTCGACGCGAAAGCTAGAGGCCTAAAAACTGGCCTTCCGAAACACTTGACGGCCCGAGGCTGTGAATTGATCAATCGATGCTGAGTCCTAATCGCTACAAGAACAGCCACGCCTACAACTTTTTCATTCGAATGCTGGGTTACGAGAGCAGCATCGAACGATTTCTTCGGAGTCTCGACGTCGATTGCCGTGACGATTGTCATATTCTTGATGCGGGGTGTGGTACCGGATTGCTCGGCCTCCATTTCCTCCAGCGGTTTCCAAAATCCTCGCTGGTGGCGACCGATCTTGAACCCAATTTCCTTCACACCACGAGCGCCAATGCGAGACGCCGGGACATCGCCCTCGATCGAATCACGCTCGGCATCGCAAACATCACCGACCCGAAACACGTCACCAACCTGAATGGTGAATCTTGGGACCTTGAGGAGGCCTCCTTCGACTTGATCTGCGTCGGTGCGGTGCTGGGTTATGCTGAGGACACTGCCGAGAGTGTTCGCCAATTGCTACGACTGCTTGCTCCCGGTGGCCAACTGATCAATCTTGAAATGAATGAAGGTGTGGTCGGGCGATTCGTCTCCAGTCGCTATCACTATGACAACATTCGTCTGGCGCGGATCCGAAGTGTGATCGAGCAATCCGGTTGTGAAGTCAAGACGAGGACTCTGAGACTCAGTCACCTGCCAGCAAGACTCACGCGCACTGCCATCCTGGCTCGCAAAACGGATTTGAATCGCCGCGATGCATGACGTGCTCGGCGAGACCGGCCTGCTTTGAATTGGCACTGTCTCGCATTGCAGCCGCCCAGCAGGATCAACGTTCGAGAAAGCGAATGTTGACCGGTGCATCCACTTTCACGCTGTGCCCGGTCGGCGTCAGCTTGCCGGACTCGAGATCGATGCGCAAGCTGACAACATTGCCGGTCTTCTGGTTTCCCACGACAAGGAACTGACCTGTTGGATCGATTCCAAATCCGCGAGGCACCTCGCCAAGTGAGTTTGTATTCCCGATTGTCCTAAAATCTCCTGTCGCCTCATCAAAGGAGAACCCCGCGATCGAATTGTGACCTCGGTTGGAGACATAAACAAACTTGCCACTGGGATGCACCAGGCACTCGGCGGTGCTGTTACCGCGATTTCTAGCCAGCGGTGGAATTGTATCGAGTGTCTTGCCCAAAGAGAGAGTCCGGCTCGCGTTGTTGTATTCGAGCATGGCAACTTTGGAGGTGATCTCCAAGTTGGAAAACGCATGTCGGAATGTGGGGTGGAAGCAAAAGTGCCTTGGTCCGCCACCTGGCGGCATGTCGAGGAATGGCTGCTTCGCTGGAGTCATCTTTCCTGCCTTCGCATCCACGTCAAAAACCAAGATCTGATCCTTCCCGAGATCGGCCACGAAGGCCTGGGTTCCATCGGAATTGAAGTTAATCGAATGGGCGTGCGGTTCGTTTTGGCGATTTGGTTTCACGCCGCTGCCACCAACATGCTGGTGGAACGATCCCAATTCGCCAAGCGATCCATCACTCAAGATTGGGAACGAGGCACAACTCCCACCACCGTAATTGGCGACTCCGACACACTGGCCTGTCGGATCGACCGAGACGTGACACGCACCTGCCCCACCGCTGGGCCGCTCATTCAGCTTGCTGAGCGTCCCATCTTCTTTGATCGAAAAAGCAATCACGCCCACCGTATCCGGACCGCCAGAGAAGACTTCCGAGACCGCGTAGAGCAGAGGACGCGTCGGATGGATTGCAACGAAAGACGGATTGACAACCGAAGCGGCAAGCACGGGCTCCGACAACGCACCACTTGTCTCATCCAACTTCGAAACGTAGACGCCCTCACTCGACGAATCCCCTTCGGTGTAAGTACCGATGTAAACAAGTGTTTCCGCATCGACAAAGAGAGGAATGGACAAAAGGACAAACAGCGCAGCGAATCTCATCAGAACCTCCGGTGGATAGTTTTCAAGATTCTACCAGCTCAAGCTTGACGGTCCGATTCCCAACCGAGCCAGAGACGCGACGAACAGGAAAATCGTGGGCCGACTGTGGAACCGCATTTCCACGGCGGACACTCGCAGCTTTGCTGCGTTTCTTGAGAGTCTCCAAGAGACTCGACGACGTCTTGCTCCTAGCGGCGCAGAGCGGTTCGCAGACTCTCAACCACGCGATCGTCGGGTCGCACGGTTTGCACACGTTCGAGAAGACGATCGGCGCCGGCCAAGTCGCCCTTCAATGCGTAGTGGTAGGCCAATAGGAATTGTGCGTCCGTCGCATCTGGGTTCGAGGCGGCATACTGTGCCAGTTGATTGACCTGCAGCAGGTAACGGCTTGGTGGATCATACAGCTTGGCGACCGTTGCTGCGTCCCAACCTGGGCTCACGGCCAGGACGGAATAGAGTACCGATGCTGCTTCCTGATACCGCTCTCTCGCAAAGAGTGCCAGCGCACGGAACTGATGCAACGTCGGATCGTTCGGTAGTAACTCGATCGCTTCATCAATCAAATCGCTGGCCCGACCGTACTCCCCGCGACGAAAAACTTCACGGGCATCATCGAAGCGACGAATGGCACGCTCGGAGTTGATCAGATCGTCTCTGGTTTCCCGGTACGATGAATCGGGGACTTGAATCGGCTGCGAATAATCGAAATGGATTCGCAACGAGGAACTCGGTCGCACATAGAACGGATTCTCATAAGCAAGGGTACTCCCACCAACGCTCAACCAACTTCCGCCGACAGACGAATATCCGTACTGATAATAGGCCGGTCGATAGGGCCGCGACCAAACCGAAGGTTGCCAATGATTGTGCAGCTGAGAATAGTAAGGCCAAGTGGAGCCGACTTGACCATAACCGCTACCATAGCCCGGCCGATTGTTGATGCTCTGGTTGATGACGGTGGTATTATTGATATTCGTCGTGTTATTGATGTTCGTTTGCGGCCGATTGACCACCACATCGGGTCGATTGCTCCCCGGGCGATACCCGGATTGGTAGCCCGGGCGATACCCGGATTGGTAACCGGGACGGTAATCAGGTCGGTTGCCCGAGGGATATCCGGATCCATAGTACCCCGGTCGGTATTCGGGTCGGTTGTTCAACGCGGCTGCCCAATCCGCAGGATCGCGACCGGGGCGAATGGCCGGAGTGGGGCGATAATAATCGGTAGGTCCAGGGACCATCGATCCGTAGTTCGGTCGAGTGGAACTGGGATAACGGGGATTCCCATAACTGCTTGGTCTCGAACCACTGCTTGGTCTCGACACGGGACTTTGCCGAGGAGAAACCGCACTGGCCGAAGCGCCCATCGGCATTCCAGACATCTTGGACTTCTTGGTGGAAGCTGCTCCACTGAACGATGGCGTCGTGTCGGTCAATCCGGGCCGACTTGTTCCGTAGGACTTGTAGCTCTTCACAGGTTCGCGTGGCGGAATCGCCCAAGCGAAAGAGGCCCACATGCCTACGATGCAACAGATGGAAAAGGTCGAGATTCGCATGCTTGACTCCTGGCTCATTTTACGCGTGTGTAAGTCTGTTTCGTGTCGGGCAGAGCCTCGCCACCAATCTCGCGCTCCAACGCTTGCCAGACGGTATGATCGTCATCAACCTTTTGCCAAGTCATGACCGACGATCCGATTCGACCGTCTGGCAGGACCATGGCGCTGGCAACTTGATACAGTTCTTCATCTTGCGTCCACCAACCGCTACCAAAACCACCGCGGCTATCAAAGAACCAAGATCGAAACTGAGCGCCGACGGGATCGAACGCAATGTAGGTCACGACGCGAAAGTCTTCGTCGCTCGCCTTGACATTGAAAGTTTGTACAAGGAAGTTCTTGTCGAGCGTCCAATCACAACTGAGTTCAATGCGGTAGTCATCCGTTTTCGCTTCCCATTTGCCCACGAACCAGGCGAGCCTCTCCAGCGGCGGGTCCTGCACCTGGTCGGTTGTCTCTTCCACCTCGATTGGGATGTCACGGGCACTACGAATCAGCCATTTGCCGTCGACCTTGGTCCAAACTACCGTATAGCGACCGCTGACCGTTGCACCTTCGGGGCCGGTCAGCTCAAGAATCCCGTCATCCATTGCGACCAACGGCGAGAGAAACTTTCGAGACGCCGAGTTGAGCTTCAGTTTGCGATCCGGATGATCGGCAAAGCCTCGGCGAAAGAGTGCGGCAATCAAATCACGACCTTCATGAAATCGGCCACGGATGTCCACGAAGTCGGCGTTCTCTAACCAAAAACTCATGACTTGATCGACTTGACCGGTGTTGTACGCGGCGACGTACTGGTCGATCGCCTCAGTCAATTCGGCGACGCCAGCATCGGCATCGACCGACGATGTCTGGGCCTGAGCTAACGGCAACACAAGAAGTGCTCCCATTAGAAAAGCAAATCCGTAACGAATCATGATGAAAGCCTTGCATGAATGTTCTTGAAGTGGGTCAGCCCTACTCACTGGACAGCGTCATTCTATCGTAGGACGGTCTCTCCGAGACCGTGATTCATTGCCTCGCCCATTGTAGGTCCGCATTTCCAAGGCGGACACCAGCAGTTTTGCTGCGAGTCTCGGAGAGACTCGCCTACGGTAACGCCGCAGGTCAAAAAACTGACAGCCTCGGAGGGGCTCAGCGACTGCAATCGTCAAGCATTGGACCCAGAACGATGGGTTGTCTCCATTCGTTGCGATCTCTGCCTGTAGCAGCACAATCTCCCAGACAATGATGGTGCCAGTGGTCTAGAATAGCGTACCAATTTCAGTACCCAAGGGACGAGAGATCGATGCGACGACTTATCTGGTGCTGTGCAAATGTCTGGTGCTGGGCAAATATCCGGTGCTGGGCAATTTGCTTCGCATTCCAGCCCCTCTTGTCTTGCCAGGCTGACGAGCAGCCAATTGACCAGGCGGAGGTGCTGGGGATCCTCGAACGAACTCCCTGGCACAATACCCGGCTCCTTGGTTCGCCCGAGCCGCCGCTTCCCTACACAACGGAACCGGTCCTGACAGGAATCAATTGGGACCGCCCCATGTACGCCAAGTCGGAACCGGGCACGACCAACCTGCTGATCATTCTGCAGGGCGGCGAGAAGGACAAACCAACTCGCATCTTGCGGATCGATACACAACGCCCCACAGAAACGAGCGAGCTCCTGAAGATCGACGGCAGCATCGCATACGGACTGGCTTTTGATCCTGACTATGAAACCAACGGCTACCTTTACGTCTTCCTGAATGGGCCCACTGATGAGCCCGAGCGCAAGAACCGCATTTCTCGTTTTCATGTCGACAACACGCCCTCGCGTGAATGCGACCCAGCCTCGGAACTTGTGATCATCCAGTGGCGATCGATGGGGCACGACGGAGGTGAACTCGGTTTCGGAGCGGACGGCATGCTTTACATCTCCAGCGGTGATGGAACAAGCGACTCCGATGGTTGGCTTTCCGGCCAGGATGTGAGCAACCTGCTGGGAGGTGTTTTACGGATCGATGTGCGAAACGCAGGGGCAGCGTCGCCTTATCAGATCCCCAACGACAATCCTTTTCTGGGAGTTGAAGGTGCGCGTGGTGAATTGTGGGCCATTGGTCTGCGAAATCCTTGGCGACTTTGGTGCGATCGAAAGTCAGGCCAAATTTGGGTTGGAAACAATGGACAGGACTTGTGGGAGTCGGTCCACCTGATTCGACGGGGCGAGAACTATGGCTGGAGCGTTTATGAAGGGAGTCACCCGTTTTATCCACAACGCCAGCGAGGCCCCGCGGAGATTGTCGCGCCGACGATCGAACATCATCACACCGAAGCGCGCTCGCTTACCGGCGGTGTGGTGTATCGCGGCGATCAACATCCGGAACTTGATGGCGCTTATATCTACGGAGACTACTCCACTGGAAAGATCTGGGGGATTCGTCACAACGGAACCGAAGTCACGTGGCATCAAGAGCTGGCCGACACCCCGCACCAAATCGCCGGCTTCGCAATCACTCCCACCGGCATGCTGGTGGTGGTCGACCACGGTGGAAGTCTTCACCGCCTCAAGAAGTCACGTTCCGTGCCGCGGACGACCGACTTCCCAAGACGGCTCAGTGAAACCGAATTGTTTGAGTCGCTGAAGGACCATGTGGTGAAACCGGGCATCCTGCCTTATTCGGTCAACGCGCCCGCCTGGAATGATCACGCCACAGCAGAGCGTTTTCTGGCGATCCCCGATGACTCGAGAATCGATGCTAGCGGAAATCGTGGCTGGAATCTCCCCGATGGCTCGGTCGTGATCCAAACGCTCTCGCTTCCTCAAAATGAGGTGCCCCGGCGAATCGAAACACGACTGCTGCTTCGAGATCAGAATGAATGGGCGGGCTACTCATACCGCTGGAACGACGAGCAGACGGACGCCACACTGGTTGCCAAGGAGGGCGAGGATATCGAAGTTCGATCTGTCGATGGAAAACCAATCAGCTGGCGCATTCCCAGCCGATCCGAATGCATGTCTTGCCACAGCCGCGCCGTGAACTTTGTTTTGGGTTTGAGTACCCCACAAATGAATCGGCGGCACGCGTACGGTTCCATCACAGCAGACCAACTCAGCACGCTGGATCACATCAAGCTCTTTGAAAAGGCTCCCACCAGAGAAGGCCCCACGCTGGCCACGCCCTACGACGCGACACAACCCCTGGCAGCACGCGCCCGCTCCTATCTGCACGTCAATTGCTCGTCCTGCCATGTGGAGGCAGGCGGTGGCAACGCGAGAATGGAACTTGAATTCACGCGCAAGTTGGACGACATGCGACTCATTGATGCTCGACCGCAGCATGCCAGTTTTGGAATTGGCGATGCGATGCTCGTCGCACCGGGACAACCAGACCGATCTGTTTTGGTCGCAAGGGTCTCGCGACGCGGAGCGGGACAGATGCCACCGCTGTGCAGTCGCGTTGTCGACGAAGTTGGCGTGAATCTGATCAAGGACTGGATTGCCGCACTGCCCAAGCGCGAAAGAGACTTCGTGCGCGCTTGGACAACCTCGCAAGTACTCGAGCTTTGGAAAACTTCCAATGACGAACGATCGCTCGAGAACGGCAAGCAACTCTATCGTGAGCTTGGCTGCATTCAGTGCCACCGCCTTGCAGATGAAGGTGGCGGTGCAGGCCCAGACCTGACCAGGCTGCCGGCAAAGCTGTCGCCCGAACAGCTCATTGAATCGATCGTTGAACCCTCCGCGAACATCGCTCCCGAGTACGCCCTGACGATGATCACGACGACTGACGGCAGAGTCTTGAGCGGTCGAATTGAGCACGAAGACACCGAGCTGATTCGACTTCGCTCGCCCGAGTCCTTCGACACCCCCATCACGATCGAGACCACCGAGGTTGACCAGCGAACTCTCTCCAAAGTTTCGATGATGCCCGCTGATATGCTGAATAGCTGCAGCGAACAAGAAATTCTCGATCTTCTCGCCTACGTCCTTTCGCCAGAGCGTCAAACAGATCCGAGTGCGCAATGAGAGAATGCCAATCTGGCGCCGAGTTGGATGGTTGACGCCAGGAAGACAACTCTCTTACCTCGATCGTGGCCCGCCTTCCCCCGTACAATGGACGTCCACGTCCGTCGCCCCAATTCCTTCCCCCAACCTTCCCCCAACCTTCCCCCGTACGATGGACGTCCACGTCCGTCGCTCCAATTCCTTCCCCAACCTTCCCCCGTACGATGGACGTCCACGTCCGTCGCCCCAATTCCTTCCCCCCGCCTTCCCCCGTACGATGGACGTCCACGTCCGTCGCATAAGACTCCTCGCTTCCGGCCACACCAACACCCCAGCCTTCGTCGCCGCAGACTTTAGTACAATCACGCAACGAACATCACCAGCCCGAACAACTCTGTAGAGCGACTATACATGCGTCCAAAACAAACGTTGACTCTCAACCGGCGCGAATTTCTTGCAGGCACCGCAGCCGTTGTCGGGAGCGTTTCGATCGCAACACAATCAAGGGCTCAAGAGCCAACCGATCCGTTGTTCAAAATCTCCCTTGCCCAATGGACATTGGTACGCGAGCTGCGCGCTGGCGAGATCGATAATCTCGATTTTGCCAAGGTCGCATCGGATCACGGCATCCATGCCGTCGAGTACGTGAATCAGTTCTTCATGGACAAGGCCAAGGATCCTGCCTACCTCGGTGAGATGAAGAAACGAGCGGCCGATCTCGGCGTCACGAGCGTCTTGATCATGTGTGACCAGGAGGGCAACCTTGGCGACCCCGATGAAAGCAAACGCACACAAACGGTCGACAACCACCGCAAGTGGATCGATGCAGCCAAGTTTCTCGGTTGCCACGCCATTCGCGTCAATGCTCGCAGTGCAGGCACTTGGGACGAGCAGGTCAAACTTGCCGCAGACGGACTGGCAGGATTGTCTGAGATTGGAGCAGCCCAAGGGATCAGTGTGATCGTGGAGAATCATGGCGGTCTGTCCAGCAACGCCGATTGGCTCGCCGAGGTCATCACGAAGGTCGACCATGCGAGTTGCGGCACCTTGCCGGATACGGGCAACTTCAAGGTCAGCGATGACGAGACGTACGATTCTTATCGCGGCGTCGAGAAGTTGATGAAATGGGCCAAGGGTGTTTCGATCAAGGACAGGGTTTGGGACGACGACGGCAACCAGTCGCCCCTCGACTTCGAACGCATGATGCGAATCGTCGTCAACGCCGGCTATCATGGCTACTGCGGCATCGAGTTCGGAGGCTACGAAGGGCTGAACGCCTCTCGCGAGAAGCTGGAACAGGCAAGAGAGAAACTGAACGCGTGAGAGCTTCTGGGAGTTTCAATTCAACTTCTAGAGCGCTCCATGACGGAGTCGAACTGTTTCTCAACTGGCCGGTCTGAGCAACAACGCTTCGAAGCCTTCTTCCGTGGAGAGCAGTTCGTCCAACCTGGACTCGTAGCCTGATTCGGGCACAAGCGAATCGTCGTCGGCTGCAAGCCTTGGTGGCGTTCCTGGATCATTGGATTGAAATGTACCTACCGTCTTGATCGACGCGGGCTGGCTCGATGTTTGAGTCTCTAATCGCAAGCGGGATTCGTCTTCGAACACCGCATCGACGGAGCGGGCAGCGGCAGCAGTCACCAGCACACCTTCCTGTTCGGCGCCAACCGAACCGCGGCTCATCGCGTTAACGACCTGTAGCGCATCGAGCGCTGTCACACCGTGGTCATCATTGACATCCAAGAATGACGATGTTTTCGCGAACCGAGAATCCTGGCTACCGATTTCCCGGCGGCTCATGAAATTGATCACTGCTAACGCATCGAGCGCCGTGGTTCGACTGTCATTGTTCACGTCGGTTGCATCAATGGGATTCTGGCCAGGGCCATCGACCTGCAAAGCTGGGCCTCCTGGATCGACGATGATTCCATTGGCATCCGAATCATCATCGCCCGTCATACCGTCGGTGAATCGAATGGTCATACTACCTGTCCGAAGTTGCTGAATACCAAAGTCCTTGGTTTTGGTGAACGGGTAGAAGTGAGGTGTCAAATTTTCCGGCGTTTTTCCGTACTTGTGGTAGTCGGTCAGACTCGGATCGTTGTGCAGAATCATGGTCACGTCGATGCGGCCACCGATGGGCAGCCCGTGAACTTCTTAGTTGACGAATATTCCATCGCGGTTGTAGTCGATCCATCCGGCGAGCGTCGCCGACTGGCCGGTGACATTGAGGACCGTGACCGTCACCGAAGGCTGTGTCCCTTCGACCAGCGACAGTGAAGTCCATGGATCCACGACGCCGTCGTCATCCGAGAGTAGACCGGTCGCATCGTCGCCGTTGGCCTGATAGCGGAGCAGTCCAGCGGAGTTGTCCACACGGGCGCCCATCAACAACTCTGGAACGATCAAATGAGACGGCCCGTTGTTCGAGCCCAGCGTTTGTCATGGGGAGGGCGAGTTCGCGAAGGTCTTGGACGTCGCATGGGCAGAGATTCAATGGGGCTGATTTCACCGCTCTGGCGGCGTTCTTCCTCCGGGGTCGACAGATGCCAAGACCCCGCCAATCCCAGATGTGCGATGATGGAGGAATCCGGACGGGACTTTTCGAGGAAGTTTCGCGGCCGATCGGGCAAAAGTTGTCGGCGCCAGAGCCGTGGTCATAATGAGGTCCTGGTGAAATCCGTTGGGGAAGATCCCTACCGGTGAGTAACGGAGACATGTGATGGGCGATGCGGCAGGAACGGATGAAAGGCTATTCAGCGACGCGAACAGCTTTGCGCCTGATCGAAGCGGCTCGCAGCGGATCCGACGCCGCGCTGGGGCAGCTGATCCAAGAATGTCGGCCCTATCTGCAACGGAGCCTCTATATCTCCGACATGAATCTGGACGTCACCGATTGGGACGAGGCCAATGTGGAACGCTGCGGACAACTGTTGCGTCGTCACATTCCCACCGCAGGCAGCACGGACCACCGCGGGTTCGAGTGGTACTATCTCTGGCACCGATGGCAGAAAAACGATCAAACCCCGATCGTTTTCCAAGATGAGCTCCTTGAATCAATCGCCCTTTCGCCCGATGAATCCATCCTCGCCTCGGGTTGCCACGACGGCTCTATCGTTTTACTCAACGCAACAAGCGGAGTGGAGATCCGCCGATGGAAGGCGCACCCTTATCGAGTTCCTGCGATCTGTTTTTCGTCGGACGGTCAGACACTGGTCAGTGCCAGCACCGATCATGAGGTGACACTGTGGGATGTCGACAGTGGTCAACCGATTCGACGGCTTTCCGGCGCGCGAGCCATTGCAGCCTCTCCGGACGATGCAACCATCGCGTTTCAAACTGAGGGCCGATCGATTGGTATCCTGACCGACTACCAGACCGATCCGAGAATCATCAACGACGCTCACGACGTCTTTGTCGGAGCGATCACGTTCGCGCCCGATGGCAAGAAGCTTGCATCGGCCGGATGGGACTCGCGCGTGGTCGTTTGGGACGTTACCAGTGGCCAAGCGATCCTGGAGCTTGAGGGTCACGATCACTTGGTCGACTCGATCGCTTGGTCAGCCGATGAGCGTTACCTGGCCAGCGGCGATGTTCACGGAAACATCAAATTGTGGGACGCCATCAACGGCGAGCCCATCGCCACCCTTACCGAGCACCATTCCAATATCAACGCCTTGACGTTTTCACCCGACTCGACTGAACTTGCCTCCGCAGGCGCCGACAACACGGTCAAGCTTTGGTCCGTTCCGTGGGGACAACTTCGAACGAACCTTCGAGGTCACTATTCAGAGGTGATGTCTCTGGTCTACACGGACAACGGCGACTCGCTGTACACCGCAAGCATTGATGGGCGGGTCAAGCAGTGGGATATCGCCGAAGAGTTGCCGTCCGAAATTCTGGAGCATCCCAACAGTGTCACCTCCGTCGCCGTGGACTCGGCCGACCAGCTGGTTGCGACAGCCTGTATCGACGGAATGGTTCGGCTCTGGAGTCTTGACACGGGCAAGCTTGTGAAATCATTCCTTGCGCATGAGCGCAGAGTTGGGCGAGTCCGGTTCTGCCGGGTCGGCCACCGACAAGTACTTGTTTCCGCCAGCAACGATTTCACGGCCCGAATCTGGTGCGCACCGCGTGAGCTGACCGCCCGCCCGCCCGCCACAGCCGTCCCAGCCGTCCCAGCCGTCCCAGACGTCCCCTAGCAGAGACGCATCCGCATGACCGATAGCGACCGCATCAGCCACTGGATCGACCAGGCGAAAGAGGGGGACTCTGTCGCCGCTCATCAACTTTGGCATCACTACTTCGACCGACTCGTTCGCACCGTGCGTCAGAATCTTCGTGGCCAGAACCGCGGCATGTCCGATGAAGAGGACATTGTTGTGAGCGTCTTCGAGAGTTTCTATCGGGCTGCCGAAAACGGTCGTTTCCCCGAGCTGTCGGGCGCGACGATCTGTGGCGGTTACTCCTGACGATGTCGGCGCAAGATCGTGGACAAACGGCGGCATGACCAGCGGCAGCGGCGGGGAGCCGGCCAGGGGGTACGATCCTTGGACGATCGCGGCGACGACGGGCAGGCCCTGCTCCAGGTGATCGGTGACCAACCCTCTCCGGAGATGGTACTGGTGATGACCGAATCGTTTGAGCGACTGATGAAACATCTCGGTGGCGGCCAGCTACAAGAAATAGCGGTTGGCAAGTTAGAAGGGTTCTCCAACGCAGAACTCGCCCAGCGGCTCGACTGTTCCGAACGGACCATCGAACGCCGACTGCACCTGATTCGAGAGAAGTGCCAGCAGGAGTTGCTTGATCAAAATGAGCCTTCGCGATGAAAAATTGCCCGTTGCTGCGCTCGAACAGATCGACGCCCTGTGCGCCCAATTCGAAACAGCTTGGCAAATCGGAGAGCCGCCGAAGATTGAATCGGTCCTGACTCAGGTCGAATCTCCGGCCCAGCGCGCTGCGTTGCTTTCGGAACTCCTCGTGCTGGAGATCGACTACCGCCGCAAACGGGGCGAGCAGCCGACGGCGCAGGAATACTGCCAGCGATTCCCGGAAGATGACACCATCATCCAGATGGCGATCGAGGAGGGCACAGAA
Source organism: Pirellulaceae bacterium (assembly GCA_963767665.1). Classification (GTDB taxonomy): domain Bacteria; phylum Planctomycetota; class Planctomycetia; order Pirellulales; family Pirellulaceae; genus Rubripirellula. Next base: position 25,356 of record CAVYFC010000004.1, on the reverse strand, counting down.
GATCGTCGAGCAGGGAAATTCGAACCGCCCACGATCGCCCACCTCGCACCACGATTCCCCACGCTCGACATTATCGAACTGATCGGGGTTGGAGGCATGGGGGCAGTTTACAAGGCGAGGCAACGCGACTTGGACCGTTTGGTTGCGATCAAGATCCTTCCCGATGAAGTAGGACGCGACCATCGCTTCGCCCTTCGATTCACACGGGAAGCTCGTGCACTGGCCAGGCTGAACCATCCCAACATCGTCTCCATCTATGAGTTTGGAAACGCGGAGGGGACCTACTATTTTTTGATGGAGTATGTGGATGGCTCAGCGCTTCGCGACGTGATCCAATCGCATGAGCTGAAACCAGAGCAGGCGTTGGCGATCGTGCCTCATCTGTGTGACGCGCTCCAGTATGCCCACAATCAGGGAGTGGTGCATCGCGACATCAAGCCCGAAAATATCCTGCTTGGCAAAGACGGCCAGGTGAAGATCGCGGACTTTGGACTGTCGCGACTCATTGGTAGCGAAAGCAATGAGCTGGCTCTCACCGGCACGCATCAAGTGATGGGAACCTTACGTTACATGGCTCCAGAGCAACTTGATGGCGCCCATCATGTCGATCATCGGGCTGACATCTATTCTCTCGGTGTCGTGTTCTACGAAATGTTGACCGGCGAGTTGCCTCTCGGACGCTTTTCGGTGCCGTCGCACAAAGTTCAGATTGATGTGCGTCTCGACGACGTGGTCCTACGCACGCTCGAAAGGGAACCGCAGCGTCGGTATCAACGGGCAAGCCAGGTCAAGTCGGACCTGGAGTCCATCGCATCGGGACACGGACACCAGCTGAACCCGACGGTAGATCTCGATTCAACACCCGTTCGTGGTCGGGACGCTTCAACCTCGACGAGCCTCGAGAATCAAGCGCTGGCCGGGGGCATGCTGCTGGTCCGACGTGAGTTAATGGGCCGGGTGGAAAGGGCGTTGCGGCCCTTATTTTGGGGTCAGATCCTGCAAATGCTCATCGGCATCCTGTTCATTGCGATCGGAGTCCATTGCTGGACGCGAAACATGGAGGTACCACATCGACTGGGATCGGGTATCCTGCTTCACGTCTATGGCGTGGCGCTGATCCTTTGTGCTGGTGTAACCTGTGCTCGGATACGGCGTCTCGACTACTCGAAACCACTCGACGAGGTCCGAGCACAACTCCAGGCGATCCAGTCGCACTACCTTCGCTCAGGAACGATCTTGGGATTCTCGTGGTGGCTGCTATGGATTCCCCTGTCCATCGCGATTGGCTTTGACTTCATCGCGGAACCCCGCACACTGTTAATAACCAGCTTGCTTTGCCTGTTCGGACTGATCGCTTCACTCACGGCCTTCTGGAAGGTCCTCGGCTCCGAGCATCCGATGTCAGAAATATGGACGCGTGCCCTTGCAGGAGAGAGCCTTACCGCCGCTTCGGTCGCCTTGGAGGAGATCGCCAGCGCCGAGATACGTTGAACATGCGTCTGGCACCTGCCGAATGAGGAAGTGGGAATGTTGATGGACATGGATGATGGACATGGATGAACGACCGCTAACGCGCGAATTAGCATTCAGGACGCAGCAGCGCAACGAATGCATGGAACGGCGTCTCGTGTTGGAAGCTGCCGGGATCCCCGCGGAAGCATTCTTTCACGATGGCTGGTGGCAGCTGGTCGTGCACGAACGCGATCTTGCGAGAGCGAGTGCCGAACTGGAAGCGTACCAGCAGGAAAATTCTTCCACGAAGCCTGTTGCCAAGGTGTTTCCTACATATGGCGGTGCCAAGGTCGCCGTGCTTGGCTTCGTCGCGGTGGCCGTGCTCGTCGACGTGCTGGCTGCACGCCGAGCCTTCGGTTTCGACTGGCATGCCGTCGGGGCCATGGAAGCGGGCAAGGTGATGTCAGGTCAATGGTGGCGTTGCGTGACCGCGCTCACACTGCATGTCGATCCCGGACACTTGATCGCCAATCTCGTGTTTGGCACCGTGTTCGGGCTGATTGCAGGACGCATCCTCGGCGGGGGCGTCGCCTGGTTTGCACTCGTCCTCGCCGGTACCTTGGGCAACTTCATCAATGCGATGGTGCGATCAGCCGAGCATTCATCGGTTGGAGCTTCGACAGCGGTCTTCGCAGCACTCGGAATGATCGTCTTTCACGCGCTCCGCAGCGGGGGATCGGATCGAGTCACCCTGATGAAGAAATGGAGTCCCCTGATCGGCGGCCTGGTACTGTTCGCGTTTACCGGCATCGGCAGCGAACGCACTGACGTCGTGGCGCATGCAACCGGTTTCCTCGCGGGCATGCTCCTCGGCTCGATCGGTTGCCAGCTACCGCAGAAGTGGCTGGCCAGCAAGCAAATTCAAATGCTCTCGGGCTTTGCCACCGTCGCCTTGATTGCGACCGCATGGATCATTGGCTTGAGAGAAGCCGCCTAGCACAACGACGGGAATGGCGGTGAGCCGGCGTGTTTTACGCTTTGCGTTTTGCCAGTGGCCAGAACCGACGTTTCACGGTCTCTGTGAAACTGATATTGTCGAACTTCACTTTGTTTCATGAAGGAGTAGACGATGCGTTCCATGGTAATTTTGTGCGCTCTGGGGTTGGGCCTGGTTTGTTGCATCGCGATGGCACAGGAGACGCAGCGACAGAAAACGATCGCCACCAAACCGACGGAGATAGATGATAACAATGTCTATCCAATGACCTATCGACTGTCGGACCTTCCGGTTTGGACGAAGCAAGGCGAGTACAACCCGCAATTGCTGATCGATTTCATTCAGGTCTCGGTCTCTCCGAAGACCTGGGCGACAGAGGGTGGGCCTTCAACGATGGCGGTGTACCCCAAAGGTGAGTCTCTGGTCGTTTCAACGACGAGCAAAAATCACCAAGCGTTACAGAAACTACTCGAAAGATTTCGTCACTAGAGAATGACTGAATCGGGATGGCCACGCTTGCCAACGAGAAATAACGGGGCCTACCACAGTGGCGTGTGAGCAACCCCGAAGCCATCATCTTGCCGGGTGCGGCACGTACCTTTGAAGGGTATCCCATGCGATTCGCCGGGGAACTGGTTCGCCGAACCCCTACCCTCATAACACCTGGATTAAAACGGGGGCATTCCAAGCCTCCCCGTTAGCCTTCCTCTGCCATGATCACGATTGTGGTTCAATACCTAGAAAGTCACGAACGTGCTGTTTCGAACAACAGGGAATTATGATCTTGTCATCTGTGACATCGACGGCTGTCTGTCACCGGAGTCACACGCCCCAATCAACATTGCGGGACTGTCGAAGCTCGCCGAACACAACGTCCTTGCGATGAAGGATCGGGACCGCCCTGTCGTCACGCTTTGCAGTGGCAGACCGATTGGCTTTGTCGAGTGTCTCTGTCGGCTCATCCACAACACGTTGATTCCCTGTATCGGTGAAAACGGCGTCTGGCTTTGGCGACCGGAAGACAATTCATTCGAATGTGATCCGGCCATTACCGATGAGCATCTTGAGATCGTCCATGAGGCTCGGAAACTTCTGCGATCGCTCTATCAGGCGACTGGAGTCATTCAGCAGCCAGGAAAATCAGCATCGGTGGCTCTGTACCATCCCGACACGGCTTATCTGCGGTCCATCGTGCCGACAATTGCCGAAGAGTTTCAGAAGCGGAATTGGCCGATTCGAGTTTCGATGACGTGGTTCTACATCAATTGTGATCTTGATCATGTCAGCAAGGCGACTGCGATAGATCGACTGACGACCGAGACCGGCATGAATCCGGAGCGAATAGCAGGGATCGGGGATACGATGGGTGACAGGTTCATCGCTGAGCGAGTTTCGTGGTTTGGCTGCCCAGCCAACGCTGAAGCGGAAATTGCAAAGGCGGCCGCCTATGTTTCCCCACACAAGGAAGTCGAAGGGGTACTTGATATTCTTGGGCAGCTCGTGCATTGACCCCATCTTCGAACCCGAAGAGTGACCAGCCGATAGGCTGCACAGATGTCAAGAACTCGCGCGGAAAGTCGATGGAGACTGCGTGAAGCCATTGAGCCAATTCCATCTCGGCGATGCACCCTCTAGCTCGCAGCAACCTGCTGCGTATTCCGGTGGCCGACCCGAAACGGCTTCCGATCGATGAAACCGGCGCATCGCCGAGAATGCGGAGGAGTGCGTTGATCGCTTGCCGAGTCAATCCCCGCTGACTTTGAGAGCGAAGTAGCCTCCAATGATCGCTTTGTCCTCGATTGCGATGGCACTGCGCATGAAATCCGATAGCGAGACTCAGGGGCTTCACCACCGCCCACGCCTCGCCAACTTTCCCTTCGATCCGGCTCGGCTACCGTTCTTTTACGGCACGGTGGTGTTGGCATGTGGCACGTTGGGTGTGTTGGCCAGCGCCCCGGGGCAAACCGTCGGCGTGTCGGTGTTTACGGACTTTCTGATTCAAGCTCACCAGTTGTCGCGCAGTTGGATCAGCTTTGCGTATCTTACTGGAACGATTGCCAGTGCGCATTCTGATCACCCGCGCCGGTCGTTGGTACGACCGATTTGGAGGACGCTGGGTGTCCGCTGCCTCTGCCGCCATGCTGGCACTCGTATTGACGGGGATGAGCTTCTCGGCCGCTATCGCCGAGTCCGTCGCATCGAATTTACCAGCCACTTACCGCCATGACGTATCGTTCGTCGTCTTGACGCTAGGCTTCTTCGCGATGCGATTCTTTGGACAAGGGATGTTGACCTTGTCGTCGCGCAACATGGTACTGGAGTGGTTTGAACAGAGGCGTGGAATGGCGCTGGCATTCATCGGGATATCTGTCGCCTTTGGTTTTTCTGTGACCCCGCCCTTTTTCGAATGGCTGATTCAAAAAGGCGGTTGGTCTTGGGCTTGGCAGTCGATTGCCGTGATCGTTGCTGTCTTTTCGTTGCTTGCGTTTTGTTTTGGTCGATCGAGACCGGAAGACCACGGGTTGCAGCCGGACGGACCCTTTGCAAAGAAAACTCGGAAAACGCATGTCGAAACCCTGAGCGGCCGGCAGTTCACCCTTTCCGAAGCTCGACGAACTTACAGTTTCTGGGTATTCACGTTCAGCGTTGTCTTATCTGGCTTGGTCCTGACGGCCTTCACTTTTCATGTCGTGTCCATTTTTGCCGATGCCGGCATGCAGCGCCGCCAGGCAGTTGCCATTTTTGTGCCTGCAGCCTGTGTCAGCGTCGTCGTGGAATTTATCGGCAGTTGGCTTAGCGACTTCGTCAAGTTGAAGTATCTGGCCATGGTTCAGCTCGTTGGGATCATGATACTTTCGCTGAGTCTGTCGTTCTTGGATGCGAGGCCGTCCGTCATTTTTGTGGTGTTGGGGATGGGGCTCATGCAAGGAATGTTCGGCATCATTTCGGCAGTGACTTGGCCACGCTTTTATGGCCGAACGCATCTCGGCGCGATCTCTGGATTTTCAACATCGATCGTGGTTGCCGGAACAGCAGTTGGTCCGTATCTCTTCAGTATTGCGCAAGATCAGTTTGGAACCTACCGTCCGGCAGCCCTGTTGTGTGCACTCGCCGCTCTCATCTTGTTGGCCGCGTCGCCCCATGCGGATGCCCGCCGTAGATTGCCCGACGCTCCGACGCCGATCGTGCAAGACATTGGAAGTCCGTGCCGCCAACGGGGACGAAAATGAGCCGAAGGGGTTGAATTCGGCTCAGTCACCCCCACGACATCGCTCGGACAAACCGAAACATCGGACGCTAGAAGGAACCTGCATGCGCGGTAACAGACCGATGTGTCCAACAATACGTCCGGTCGATGAATCCGGAGCATATCGGTGCGTCGGCGATTCGGCGCGTCGGTGAAAAGACCGACGCGATCTAGCGCTTTCGCTAATCCGCCTCGGGCCAGGTGGCCGTGGGTGATTTCTCACCCACGGCTCCCACAGACCCGGACGTGCGGACATTACCGCATCCGGTTCCTCAAATCACGGGTTCGCTGCTTGACGGAGCGTGGAACGAACCGCGCGGGCAGGAGCGAGCGGGTAACGGCGAAGCAGTGCGCAGAATTTCGCCCAGTGCATCGAGCGGATGTGGTGGCGGCGATTGAGCCACTTACGCCATCGATTCTCGACTTCCTGGCGGAACCTGTTCATCGCTTCCGAATTCCCCGTGACTCCGCAATACGCGTAGTGTCCACGCAGCTTCTGGTTGAGCTTGTATTGCTGTTCCACGATCGGCAAGTGACGATTGTCGTGGCACCATTCATCGATGTTGCGCACAGAGCGGGTGAAACGATCGGAAGCTGTCTTCAACTTGACCACCCAGGAGCCCTTCAGGGAAACAGCCCAGTAATGGGTGAAGCCGAGAAGGTCGAACGTTCCAGGACGATCATCGGAGCCATCGTCACCCTTCGTCCGCGACGAGGGAGGACGGAACCGAACGAGTTTCGTCTTGGTCGGATGGACCGTCAGTCCATACTTACCGAATCGTTTCGGGATGACTTCCATCACGCGTTCGGCATCGCCACGATTGCGAAAGCCGATCACGAAATCATCCGCATAGCGGATGAGGAAGGCATTTCCTTTGAGTCGCGGTTTCACGTCCTGTTCGAACCAGAGGTCAAGCACGTAGTGCAAGAACACATTCGAAATCAGGGGTGAGATCACGCCACCCTGGGGCGACCCGGAATCAGGGCAACTGACGCTACCATCCTCCATCACGCCCGCTTTGAGCCACTTGTCGATCGGGCGTAGCAGCACGTCATCACGCACCCTCAGTCGGAGAAACTGTCTCAGAAAGGAGTGCTCCAGATTATCAAAGAATTTCCGGATATCGACTTCCAAAACTGTGCCGCCCTTCGGTCGACAGCGCATCGTCTGGTCGCGGAAAGAAGTCAACGCATCGTGTGCTGAGCGGCCTGGTCGGAATCCGTAAGAACAGTCCAAGAAGTCCTGCTCGTAGATCGGTTCTAACAGCATGACCACCGCACGCTGAAGGAGTTTATCCTCCAGAGTGGGAATTCCTAGCGGGCGGGTCTCAGTGGTGGAGCCACCTTTGGGAATGTGCACACGTCGCACGGGTGGTGCCTGGTACGTGCCGGACTTCGCGCGGTCGAGCAGGCTTTGAAGGTTGCCCTCCAAGTCCTGTTCATATTCTTCCGCGGTCACTCCGTCCACGCCAACAGCACCATCTTTGCGGGTGTGTCTGTACGCTTCCTTTAACCATTCGATGTCCATCAGATAAGCGAGCGACGTGAAAGCCATCTGGGGTGACTGTTTCGCCAACGTTGCTATCCGTTCCTGTTTCGTGGACACGGTTGTCGAATCTCGATGCATTCGTCGTGTTTCTCAGTTACGGTTCCATGAAATAACGTCTCGCTTCCCTCCACTGGCTCCGACGGGGTGAAGTTCGCCAGCTTCGACGGTACTATCAAGACGCTATGACTTCCTGTTGCCCCTTTCGCCGCACTTCGTTTCCTTCGCTTGGCGATACCTCAGGCGTTCACTCGTTGTGTTCGCTCCCTGGCAGACGAGTGAGCCGCCAGGGCCTGGAGTTGTTGACCCGGTATCTCCGGCCGGGATCTCGCCAGAGGAGACAACAGGATCTCCCAAGTTCCTGGGGAACCTTCATCATCCGTTTGCACATGTTTCAAACCGACGCCGGCAGGACTGCTTGCACCAGACCAATCAAGTGCAGCAGCGTGGCCCCTGGTCATCGAAAGGCAGAGGCTCCCGCGATTGGGTCTTTCGATGCTCAATAGCATGGCTTTCGGACTCGCTGTCTACCCTTCGCAGGATGGGTTACCCCAACGCCACGCAAGACTCGCTTCCAGTTGCTGGTCAAGCTCTACTGGACGGGCTTCTCACCCGCAAGGTTCCGATGAAAGGTTTCAAAGTTGTAATTTACATCTCATTCCCCTTTCCCAAGCTTGCTTGGCGCAATCGATGCAACCGCTAGCACGAAGGGTGACCAGTTGATGAGGCCATGAGGACCGGAAACGCACCCTTGCTGCAGGGCTTGATATTGGGCCTGTCGCTAGCAGTTACTCAGCAGGGAGTGAGAAAGCGGCAGAAGATTGCGTGCGGGGCCCAGCCAATGAGCAAGTGAAGTCGTGATGGACACTGCGATGATTGACATCATGTACGCTCGCGAGATCACGAACCGCGATTGAAAAAGTGTTCTAAGAGCCTGTCTCTTGAACTGGAAAACGTAGCAACTGAAATCCATAGCCGCCCAAGTTCGTGCGGAACTCGCGATTGCGAACCGCCTTCATCCCGTCCGCACCAAGCAACTCGACTTGAGTGGGCGAGTTTGATGTCAGCAACTTCAGCGTCACTTCAGTGCCATGAGGACTTTCGTTCGCGAGAAAGACATACAAGCTTCCCTCGTGTTCCTTGCACATCATCTGGACAACGGTGTCTGCTGCATCGCATTGCAAATCGACGGCGTCCGGGACAGAGGGACGATTTAGCACCGGTGCCAGGCGTGCGATTTGTTGATTGAGTTCCGTGATGGCGGGCAACAACTGCCGGTCTGCCAACACAGAAGCTTCCTGGAAGCTCGGTTCAAACTGGTGAACGAAGTAAATGATCCCTCGTGAGCCAGCGATGATCGACATCCATACCTCGGCGCCAATCTGTTCGGGCGTCGGTTTAACTTCGGTATTGCTGATGCGACTGCATTCGATACAGTTCCAGACGATCTTCTGGTCGTCAGACCAGTCCCTTAGCCTGCGTACCCCGCTGGGTACGAGTTCTAACCTGCCGGCGACTTCAGGCTTATCGTGCACCACGGGGTAGATATCGAAAGACACGATATCGCATCCGTCGATGTATTTTGGGTAGTCCTCCATGTGGTTGCGACGAACGCCGCGGCCAATGTAATTATCGTAAGCCACGCCCTGTCCGAGATTCAGCAGGATCGGTCGCGTGGGATCTCGTTCACGAATGCGTCGATAATTATCCACGATCACTTTCGGCTCGATGGGCGGACCGTAACCGCCTGAGCGACGCGGTTGCGCGTTATCCGGTTCATCGCCGTGCATCCACCCCACGATCACATCCGCATTTGGCGAGTTCAGACCCGTCTCGTTCTGAGCACAGATCACCTGCATGCCCGCCTTCTTTAGAGCCGACAGCTGCTCTTCCGTTGGGCCCTTCCACAGCCCGACATACAGGTTGATCCCGGCCTCACGATAGCGAGTCGCATTTCTCGGGTTCTGCAGCCAGACGGCGATCGGAAAGTAATCGTCCTGATTCGAGAGACCATGCTTCCATTTGTCGTCGGTAGCCGGTGTCTCTGAATCGTCTTGCGCCGCCGCTGGGATACCCTCAAGAACGAGAGCACAGATCAGAATGATAGAAACGGTTCTAACCAACATTGCATTTATGCTCATCAATTCAGGTATCTAATGGAAACCGACTCCCTCGCCTTACGATGCCGCGTCGGCGCCGTAGATGGCGATTGGCCTGGGAGGGAATCACGCCGCTCCCGAGCTTTCGAACGCGTGATTCATGAAACGAATATGTGCCAGCATACAGTGAATCGCACCATCTTGCAGAAGGTCAAATTGACACAAGGCGCGTCCGGCACGGCAAGTTCTCCTTGACTTCCCAAGCAGTGCTGGACAGGCCAGACTTTGAAGCGATTCGCGTTCTTGGCCAGTTCTTGTGAACGTCCAAGTCGATGCCCGAAGAGCTCTCAAGGCTTAAGGCCGCGTGGGATCGATACGCCAAGGAAGTCGACGTCATCCCCGCCAAGTGAGTTGGACGCTGCGGTGAAAACGTTTGTCCCGGTTCGGACTGAACGACGCTGGACCAGTCGCGACACCGCTTCGGTTGCAAGACCGATGCAGCTTCGCCGCAGTTTCCCCTCAATCCAGCCCAAAATTTCGCGTAGAGTGCGTCGAAGCGATCAGCGCAACTCGAGGCGGTCGATGCAACGAATGTCGCATAATTTCTGCTAAGTCCTTTTAGAATCAGACGTTTCGCCACTGAAGTCGTTGGTGCATGATGAAATACAAATTCCCATTCGTCCCCACTACGGTCCTGATCGAGGCGAGTTGCAATGGCGCCAACCCAACCGTGTCACGCTCTTGAATCTTCTTCATCACCCGATCTACGCTGGTGCTTATCGTTGGGGACATCGCGACGTGGATGCGAGAAAGAAGATTCCAGGTCGGCCCACAACGGGCCGCACGCTCAACGCCTACGACGAATGCCGCGTCCTGATCCGAGATCGCTTCGACGCGTACATTACTTGGGAACAGTTCGAGGAAGACCAAGAGAAACTGCGTGAAAACAGCAAGAAGAGCCGCTTCATGTCGGCCCCTGGCCGAGGCACCAGCCTACTGGCTGGTCTCATCCAGTGTGGACGTTGTGGTCGAAGCATGCCGGTGGCTTACAGTTGCAATCGTTTGCGTTACGCATGTCAACTCGCAGCAATCGACTACGGTGAACCTCAGTGCCAAAGTATCTCGGGAGCGGAACCTGACCAAGCGGTCGGTCGGCTGCTGATTGAAGCACTTCGTCCAGCTTCGATCGCCCTGAGTTTGCTTGCGGCGAAAGACATTCAATCGCAACGAGAGCAAGTCGATCAGCAATGGCGTCACCGCTTGCAACGAGCAGAGTACGAAGCGGACCTGGCTCGTCGGAAATACTCCAGCGTTGACCCAGGAAATCGATTAGTTGCGGCAGACTTGGAACGTCGTTGGGAAGAGAAGCTGATTGAACAAGAGCGGCTACAGCTGGATCATCGACGCTTCGAGCAGTCACAACCCAGTGAACTGACAGGTGAAGAGCGATCACGCATCGAAAGTCTATCCACCGACATCACTGCCTTATGGTCGGACGCAGCAACGACTCCGGAGGATCGCCAAACCATCGCTCGGACGCTTCTCGATCGCGTCGTGATTACGATCGAAGAGGAAAGCGGAAACGTTGACGTTGAAGTACGATTCGCCGGTGGCTTCGTCAATCGAATGCAGCGATTACAAAGAATTGATCAATCGCGTTGATAAACTCCAAGCCAGTGGCAGCACGCTTGAGCAAATCGCGGCTTCGCTCAACCGTGAAGGTTTCGTTCCAGCCAAGCGTGCCAAGCAATTCAACCGTGGAATGATTAGCGGATTACTCCGCCGAGAGAAGCATCGGAATAACGAACCAGTAAGTCAACCACGAGATCGTAGTTCTTTGCGCAACGATGAATGGTGGCTTTCAGACTTAGCCGCCCACCTAAAGATGCCGATCGCAACGATGCATCGCTGGCGTCAAGTCGGTTGGGTGAAAGCGAGGAAGATCGATTCGGTCGGCGGCCATTGGGCGACTCATGCCGACGCCAGCGAGCTTTCGCGTTTGATCGAACTACGAAGCTACCGTCGTGGTTGGGGCGAACAAAAAACACCATCTCGACTGACGACGCCCGGTTCTGGAGGCCGATAAAGCATCGAGACAACCAAAAGGTCGTTCACCATTCTGTTCACCAGATAGCCATGTGCAAAGGAGTGCATCGTGACTGGGAGATCGAGTTGGATTTAGGAAATATCAAGTCCGTGATGCAAATGGAATGTCTGCGTTGCGAGACTCCTGAGCTGGTTCGCAAAGAGATCTGGACACACGTGTTGGCGTATCACCTGATTCGCACAATCACGGCCCAGGCCGTAAGCAGCATGCGTTGCTACCACGATCGATCAGTTTCAAGGGGACATCGCAAATGCTCGAAGCATTCCAACCCATGATTGCGATGCAAGGCAACCATGCTTCGTCATCCAGGTGGTTATTCGACGTGCAGCTGCTTGACACTCTCGTCAAACATCGAGTCGCTGATCGGCCAGACCGAACTGAACCAAGGCGAATCAAGAGACGACACAAACACTACGTTCCACTTTCAGTCCCAAGGGCGGAGGCGATACGTCAACTCCTAAAAGGACTTGCGAAAAACAAAGTGTCATTCGTCGACGCAACCAAGCCGAGTTGGAGATCGAATTGCCGAGACTGTTAAAGGCCAGGTTGACACCCCTGCGCCCTCCGACACCGCCGAACGAGAGGATTACTCTTTGCGATAGGATGGAGTGCGACCCGAACTGCGAGTTGGGGAATTGCATGGAGTAACTCAGAGGTGCTACCCGTTGCCGACCAAGTAGCGGACGGGATTCGCCCACCTACGAGACCCGGACGAGGAAGTGGCAGGTCAACACCAGACGCCAAGTCTAGTGGCATCCGCGTTGCGATGGGCGACTTGAACCCGGAACAGCGACGCGAAATCAACGAACATACCGATGCTGTCGTTTCCACCTCACCTGATAGTATTGACGGGCCACTTCGAGGAGAAAGACTACTTGACAGATCGCGATGCGTTGCCAGATGGAATCCTTGAGCCTGCAAATCGACGCATCAGCTTACGAGGCCCGGTTCCTGCGTCGCAAATTCACTTGATGGGCTCGTTGTTACGCCACCATGATCGTGCGTCTTGCTGCGTCCAGCGATCGGCGGATTGGCATTCGCTGAGGGCTTGCTTCAATTCCGCAGCGGTTTGGAATCGATCGACCGGGTACGTTTGGAGGCAGTTCAGGATGACTCCTTCCACATCGGCCGGAATGCCTGACGATAGCTCTGACGGCGGTGTCACCGGTGTGTCTAAGTGCGCGGCAATCACTTCTCTCGCTTTGCGATCGGGAAAGAGCGTACGGCCGGTCAATAGAAAGTAGGCGGCCAGGTGCCGATCTCGATGCTTCGCTGGGCGACACTCATGCTGTTCAAGCTGAATCGTACGCGAACCAACGAAACGCTCATGAACGCATCAAGAAACAACACCAAACGGCGATGGCCCAGGTTGCTATCCTTCGGGCCGCATTGGATGCAGCCATGTAGTTTCAGCCTGTTTTGCAGGGCTCGCCGAGCGGCATGTTCGTCAGCCGCAAGCTGCACACGCCAAGCCTCGTATCGAGTCATGTGTGCGGCATCTGTCTCACTGCGAATGACGACCGTGACGATATGGCGCAGTTTCGCGACTCCACCGGAATCCAAGCCAAGTCCGAGTGGCGTAGCGTCCTATTTGCGGTTGGTTTGAAATGAAGAAAAAGCAGCCAAACTTGCTCGGTGACGGAGCCACGGACAATGACTAATACACACACACAAACCAAAACCTCACTGGGCGAGCCGGACGTGCATGTCGTTCGCGACACTTGTGGAGTGTAATTCGCGGTCTGCTCATCATGGCAACCGTCGCGACGATATTACTGTTTCTGCTCCATCGCCCCGCGACCTAAATTGCCGCGATCCCGATTCCGATGCTAATCATCGTATCGGCCATCGTGAGCGATCTTGAGCGACTTTCGAGAGCATCTGCTCTCCGTCATGAGGGGCACAGCAAGATCACAAAAGAAGAACTCGAAGCCGATGTTCAGGCAGCTGGCATCGCTGCTTTATGGCGTTGAAGGTGGCTAACCTGATGCAAAAACACGGTGCTAACGTAACAATATTTCTCGATCTCGAAGGGGTCCGTTTGGCCGAGCTCGTCAACTACTCAATCTGACGTGGGGTACCGATTCGCCACCCCTCTCGGAGCACTACGACAGCTTCATCAATGCTGGCGGCAAGTTGGTGCTGTGCCCGCACTGTGCCAAGTCAGCAAGCATTGGTGATGGAGCCCTCAAGCGAAATGCCGAGCTCGCGACCATGCCGACTCAAGATGTATCGGCGGGTGACGAATTGGCATCGGAGTTGCTCCGCGTATTTGTGGGCGACTAGGTCTCCAACTCACATCGTTGGTGGATGGTTCGTCCCACAGCCAAGCCAGCGAAGGACAAGGACCGATGAAATCGTCAGTGCCAACCAAACCCGCGTTACGCGAGCCAGATGCTCATGTCATGATGCGACATGCAAAGACAGTGTTTCGAGGGTTGCTGATCCTCTCTCTTGCAGGGACGATCGTCGCATTACTTTTCTTTCGTCCAGGCGGCCTATCTAGCCGCGATTCCCATTCCGATTCTATTCGTTGTGTACCTTCTTGTTGGCCAGCTTGAACGACAGTCGAGAGCCGCTGCGCTTCGAGAACCGGGCCAGACCACGATCTCGCAGGAAGAGATCGAACTGGATGTTCAGGACGCCGGTATTTTCACGGGGCTTGGGATTGCCTTCTTATTGGCTCTGGGGACGTTTATTATTGCCGCGTCGGTGTTTGACTGGGCATTGGTGGGGATTGCTGCCACCGCAGGCTTCCTTCTCGCCGTTTTAATCAACATTCCTTACCTTTCCCTGATCGTGGAAGAAGCCGAACGTGACGAGCTTGAGAAAGTCACGCACCAATTTTCGCCAAGTGAAGGTTCCGAAGCGACGGCTGGGGAGCGGAGCACTGCCCCAAGATGACGACGCTATTATGGATTGTTCTTTTCGGCCTATTGATGAGTTGCATTGCGCTGGTTGGCAGCGTGACGCTCATACTGAAGCAGCAGACTTTGGAGCGAATTCTTCTCCCACTTGTTGCGTTCGCCGCTGGCTCTCTGATTGGCGGCGCCTTTTTTCATATGATGCCGTCGGCGGTGGAGGAGATGGACAATGCTATTGCCCTCTACGTTTGGCTCATGGCAGGGTTCATTCTCTTTTTGGCACTTGAACAGTTTCTCAACTGGCACCATAGCCACTCGCAATCACCCAGCGAACGGGAACCTTTAACGTATCTCATCTTGATCGCCGATGCGGTGCACAACTTCGTCGGTGGACTGTTTGTGGCCGCGAGCTTTCTGGTCGATTTCAAACTCGGCGTGATTGCCTGGCTCGCGGCGGCCGCTCACGAAGTGCCACAAGAGTTGGGCGATTTTGGCGTACTGGTCCACGGTGGTTGGTCGAAGTCGCGGGCCTTGATGTTCAACTTCGCCTCAGCCCTGACTTTTCTTGTCGGTGGATTGGTCGCCTACGTCGCATCTGCACGGATCGATGTCGTTTTTCTGATCCCGTTCGCGGCGGGAAATTTTCTCTACATTGGGGCTGCTGATCTGATTCCCGAAATCAAGAAGGGTCACGATATCAAAACGAACGCGATCCACTTTGTCGCCTTCACGCTCGGAGTCATGCTACTACTTGCATTGCGACTCGTCTTTCCTCACCACAACTAGATTTCTTTGCGCAGACTCCAGCCCCACATTGATTTCCGCTGCTATTTGGTGACAAGGAATCTGTGATTCATGATCTTATGAAGGTCAACAGGGAATCGCTCGAGGTCGCGTGTCTGAGTCCAGTCGCGGTAGTACTGATCAAGGGCCTTGATGATATCTCGCCGACTTACGATCCCCAGAAGGTGCTGACCTTCAACGACCGGCAAGTGACGATAGTGGTGACTCGTGAAAATCGACGTGAGCGTGAAAATATCTTCATCGGGTCCCACGCACACGGGGTGTTTCGTCATGATGGTTTCGGCTGTCTGGGGTGGGCTCGGATTGCCGTAGAACAGCTCATTCGCCAAAAATTCCAAACAGTCTTCTTCGGAGACAAAGCCGAGTAGTATGCGTTGGCTGTTCTCATTTCTTACCACCGGAACGTTCGATAGTTCGTGCTTGATCAGGAAAGCGACAACATCAGCCAAGCTCGTGTCTACTTCAATCGTCTGGACGTGACGATTCATGATGTCTGACGCGGTTGGTGTATCCTTGGGGTGGCTCGCGTCTGTGTCTTTCGCAGTTGGTGTGTACTCGGTTTTGGTCACTTCGATTGCTCCTTAGAGATTGCAGCCAGCATCGGGTGTTGATTCAATGCCACTGTGCGAATAGCATGCCAATCGAATCGTAAAGAGCTGCTGTGGCGCAACAAACGGCTGCGATGTCGCGACGCCCCTATACTGGCTGGTCCTCGCCCGGAACGGAAATGTGCTTGGACAGAACGTACGGGGACAGAACGTACGGGGACAGAACACGGGACACAAACGTACGGGGACACGGTACCGGTGGCGCCGAATCGGCGACCGTTTGCAGTCAATTCGCAAACTCGATTCACCCGAATCAATTGCAAGCAACAGATAGAGACTTGGTGCCATGTCCCCGCAATTTTTGTCCCCGCAATTTTCTCGGCTATCAGCCGTTGACCCCATTTGCGCAAGGAATCTGAAGCAATCCGCTTCGGTCCGATCACCACTGTCAGTCAGCAGCTTCGGTGCAGTTTACGCGTTAGTCAGTCGTCGAATTTGCGAAGTGTGCATCGAAGAAATCCCGCGACTCGTGCTGGTCGATGCAACCGATGCGATTTTAAGAACGGTGAGTCGATGGAGTTTGGGGCGCTGGCGTGCCGGATTGATTGAACAGGAGGCAACGGAGATAACAGAGTTCAGGTTTCATTTCAATAAATATCTGAAGGGGCAATCAGATGCATTGGCTGTTTTCAAGGGCGTCGGGGATGACTCATGACGTTATCGGCGCGGCAATCGAGGTTCACAAGGACAAGGGGCCTGGTTTGCTTGAATCCATCTATGAATGGTGTTTGACCAAGGAACTGGAATTGCGAGATCATGCCATCGCCAATCAGCAGCAGGTCACCGTCCAGTACAAGCAGTTTCAGCGTGAATATCCACTCCGATTTGATCTTCTTGTTGACCAGTGTCTGTTTGTCGAAGTGAAGGCCTCCGACTCAGTCCATCCAATCCACAAGGCTCAATTGCTCAGTTACATGAAGCTAATGGATATCCCACTGGGACTGATTATCAACTTCAATGTGCTCAAATTGACCGAGGGAGTATCACGGTTGATTCTCCCTGGGGCGAACGAGCCGTAACGATTCAAATCCGGGGCCATCAAGTTCCGACCTCCGTTTTCTCCGTTGCCTCCTGTTCAATCCATCGCAGCCAAGATCGATACCGACGCACGCCAACTCGCGGCCTTCGTGAGTTCGGTTGGACCAGCTTCGGCGGCGGAGCCAACCCCCGAATCCGCTTCGGCCTTGGACACCGATGCGACTTTTGGGGCCCCGCCGGTGCGCCCGGCGGCCGACGAAGGAGCGACTTTTGAAACGTGAGGCCGCACCTGTTTCATCGACCGAAAGCCGTTTTGGGGTCACACACCGGAGGCCGTTGTCGAAATCAAGGCATCCGCTCAGAAAGCCACTCGCTCGACAAATGCCTCCCCAGGAGTTGGAGTACTAGTGTCCTGGGGGAAATTACCAAACAAGACGTATGGCAATGGAAGACTCTGTTGAGACATTTGATCCCAGCCACGCGCGTTGCGGCTACTTCTTTGGCCGAAGTGCGTTGTCGAAGAACTCGAGGATGATCTCGCGGACTTCAGGCGTTTGAAATTCCTTGCCACCATGCCCGGCGTCAGGAACGATGTGAAAGGTTGAAGCGACTTTCGCGGCTTCTAGCTTTGCTTGTAATCGGCGGCTTTGGTCGATGGGGACGCCGGGGTCGTTTTCGCCGTGCATGATCAGGAACGGCGGATCATCGGCTGAGACCTGATAGAGGGCGCTGGCCTGCTTGGCGAGTTCTGGAACATCGCGGACCGTTTTCCCCAGCAGTTTGGCGCCATTGGAATTGGCGATATCTTCCAGCGTGCGACCATTGCCCAAGACATTCGGTGGCATGGTTAACAAATCAGTGGGGCCGTACCAATCGCAGACTGCTTGAACGCGGCTTGAAGTGGTCTCGTTCGAGGGAGCGTCAAGTGTTCCTAGCAAGGCCACCAAGTGACCTCCGGCGGAACCTCCCCAAGCCGCGATGTGGTCGGCATCGAGTTGAAAGCCATCGGCATTCGTACGCAACCAACGAATCGCGGCTCGGCAATCGTCGATTTGTGCCGGCCATTGCGCTTCATCGATGAGTCGATAGTTGATGCTTGCGACCGCGTATCCATGTTCAACTAACCAAGATGCCGGGCAACGATCCTTGCTTCCATTCTTCCACCCACCGCCGTGAACCCAAACAACCACGGGAACGGGGCCGTCGGCCGTCTTCGGATAGTACAGGTCAAGCAGCAGGCTTTTCTCTCCGGCTCGGGAATATTCCAGGTCCTTGTAGACAACTGCGGACGCTGGCGAAGGTTGGTTGTTCTTTCCGGCTTTGTGATGGCCTGCCCCTTCCAGGGCTCTCTGGATGGTGAAGTCGACCAAATTTTGACAATGAAAGAAGCCTGGCCAAAAGTTATGGCCTTGGCCATGCGGAACGGCCAATTCCAAGACATCCGCCGCGCCTGCCTCTTGGTAGACATTGGCCAGCGTGGCCGAATTCTCTTTGAGCGGAACGACGTGATCGACATCGCCATGAATGATGTAAACGGGAATCTTCGCGCTGGCAAGCTTGTCGGCCTGGGCGATCGGATTGTGCGTACCGAGTGATTGTTCCAACTCGTCAGGCGAGAGGCCATACGCAGGTGCGGCTTTCTGAAGGCCGGGATAGGTTCGCAGATCGAAGACCGGATAGATGCCGGAGATGCCAGCGACTTTATCGGTATTGTGAATGGCCCAACTGCTGGTCCATAACCCGCCTCGGCTTCGTCCCAATAGGCAGGGCTTGGGGGCGAAGCCACGCTTTTGCGTCAACTCGTTGTGGAGTTCCGTGAAAAGGCTTCTTGTGATGCTGGATTCCCATAGGCTTCCCCTACGTCGATTCCCGCGACGGCGATACCTGCGTCGAGGAACTGTTGATGCATCCACTTCTCGTGGCTATCCGGATAGGCGGGCAAGGTCGGAGCATACATGACCCAGGGCTGAGGTCTTTTTCGTTTCGCTTTTTCAGGCCACAGGATGAACGCCGGCCGATCATTGATCAGAAACGATTCGCCAGGAAGGATCAGGTTCTTCTCTAGCTTCTCGGAGTCCTGGGCACCGATGGGACTCGCCAGCCATGCCATGAATAGGCAGCTAACGACAAACATGCTGCAAGAGGGGGAAGTGTTTCATCGGAGGGTTCCACAGCGGGTGGGTGTTGCGTGCTAGTTGGCGCTGTCAAGTTAGACTGCTTTTCTCGCAAGGATTTGTTTCGCTTCGACTTCACGCAACATCTCGTCGATCTGAACCAGTCCGAATTCCTTTGCGATATCGGTGATACGCACCTCGGGTGAACGGCTCTCGACGATAGACCATTCCTCTTCCGCGAAGGTTCGAATCCGAATCTTATCTCCGTACTTGGCAAAGATCTCCGGAAACACCTTCATGATAGGCCAAGTGTGTACGACAGTCTTTTCAAGATTAACAGTGGCAACTGTCCACGGGTTCCAGCGTGACGTCGTCGCGATTGTTTCGCCGGTCACATCACAAATCTGGCTGGTGTCTTTTCGTGTACTCGTCGCTATGACCAGACGATTCGTCGCAGCTGCTATATTGATCTGCCGTCCACCGCCAAAGGCACTCGGCCAAACAACGATCTCCGCTTTTTTTTCCGCCAACCGCTTCCACCCATCGGGCCAAAAGACATCGAAACAGATCTGTATGCCGACGTTTCCAAAGTCGGTCTCAAAGACCGGTGGATCGATCGGCCCTGGGGCCAAGCCCTTGGCAAGTTCGCCTTCCGTAAGACGAATCTTTTTGTAGGTTCCAACTTCCTTGCCGTCACGATCAATCAAAATTGCCGCATTGAAGTAACGTCCGTCCTCGGTGACATACGTGGGGCAGACGACATAGCAACGATGTTGTGCGGCAAACTCGGCTATCGGACGACACAACGACGCAAGCGGGTCGGTGGCAACCGTTTCGGCGCTCGGTCTCTTGATCGAGAGGTTGGCAACGGGAAACACTTCAGGCAAGCAGATTAGATCGGGCTTGGACGTCACCGTTTGCCCCATCAGATTGACGATCTTCGCAACCATCGCTTTCGGAGAACTCGCATTGAGGTCCTGCTGGCAAACCGTCGCGATTCGAACCTCGCGAGGAAGGCGATTTGCTGGAAGGTTCACTTCATCGCTGTGCGCCTTGTCAGGCAATGCCAAACTGCCTGCCATAGCTGCGGCGCCTGACATCGCCAGGAACTGGCGCCGACCACTCGTGTTTGACAAATCCGACATGCTGCTAACCTGGGAATTGAATCGGGGAAGGGCACGAGATCTAGGTGCATCCGTATATTAACTCCTCAGCGTCGCATTTGGATACGCAGGAACGCTACGGTCAACGGAGAAACACGTTTTGATTATCAAGCATTCGACTTCGTCGCCGCTGTTCGACGCCGCAGCTTTTCATGGTGCCTCCGATGATTCAGGAGGCAATGCGTTCATTCTTGGCTCATGAATGTCAGCCCATGTATGATTGTGCCATCAGGAAACGACAAATTCACTTTCAGCTTACTTTGACTTGCCGTCGCATGAATCAGCGTGGCGAACCTAGGATGATGACTTCAGCTGGGGCCGCCACTGGATTGACATTCAGAGCGAATGGTCGATTCAAAGTTGCAGTCAGCTTCTCTGGCTGCGAAGATGTTGCGATGAAGATTTCATCGCGCCAGCCCCTTTGGGTCCCTCTGTCGATCGCCCTTTGCTGCGTCGGCAGCTTTGCATTGACGTCGTTTGGGTTGGCGGACGATGCCACTTCATTCTCCGCGGGGGAATTCGAGCGGGACGTGGCGCCGATCCTGGTTCGCAATTGCCTGGAATGTCATCGCGGGCCCGAGCCCAGCGGCGGCCTTGATTTGTCCTCCAGGCAATCCATGGCTGCTGGCGGGGAAAGCGGACCTGCTGTCGATGCAGACGACCCCAAGGATAGTCTGCTATGGCGAAAAGTTTCCGACGGTGAGATGCCGCCGGAATCTGAACTCCCGGCGATCGAAAGGTCGCAGCTGCTTCGATGGATCGAGGCGGGTGCTCCTCGGAACGATCGCACGCTTGATCTGTACGAACGGTCGACCAGCAAAAGGGCCGGCTACGATTGGTGGTCGCTGCAACCGATTGTCGATCCGCCAGTCCCCTCGTCCAGTCCCGATCGTTTCAATCACTCGAGAACCCAATTGATGCGTTTGTCATCGATCGACTTCAGCCGGAGGGTCTTCGATGTCGCCGCGGGCCGATGCCCGAACGCTGGTGCGTCGACTGATGGTCAAGCTGCATGGGATCCATGCCGATGCCGCGACGGTGAGCGACTGGAGAATAACGACACGTCAGAAAACTTTCATGCCTTGGTCGACGAAGCGTTGGACTCGCATCGTTACGGCGAGCGTTGGGCACGGCACTGGCTTGACTTGGCCCGATTCGGAGAGAGTCAAGGGTTTGAACGCGATAAGTCCCGGCCGAACGCGTGGCGTTACCGCGACTGGGTCATCAACGCGCTGAATGACGACATGCCCTACGATCAATTTGCGAAGTTGCAGATCGCGGGTGACTGCCTGCCCGATGCGGGACGTGAGGGCGTGATTGCGTCGGGGTTCCTGGTGGCAGGCGCTTGGGACGAGGTTGGCCAGAACCAGCAGAGTGCGGCAATGAAGAAGGTCGTCCGCCAAGACGAGCTGGAAGACTACGTGGGCACGGTCGGACAAACGTTTCTGGGGCTGACCACGAATTGCGCTCGCTGCCACGATCACAAATTCGATCCGATTCGCCAGTCGGAATACTACGCGTTTTGCTCCGCCTTGGACGGTGTCCACCACGGCGAGCGAGACATTACCCCCGCCGAAGTCATCCAGGCTGCCCAACAGAAACGGCCGCAACGAACGCGCTGATTGAGGCGTCGCAAACAAAACTCGCCGAGTTGGAGGAGCCGATTTTTGAGGTGATTGCGAAAACGTCGGCCGAATCAAATTCGACCAACAACCTGGCAGGATGTCTTGTCAAGCGACCGTTGGCTCACTGGGATTTTTCCAAAGGGTTGAAGGACCAATTTGGCAACTTGGATGCGGACTTCGAGGCGGGGCGAAGCTCGAGGATGGCGCGGTTGTGCTGGACGGCAAGCAGGCTCATCTCGCGACCACCGCCAATCGGAGTCGATATCGTCGAAAAGACGCTGGCTGTGCGGGTCACGCTCGGGGATCTGGAGCAACGCGGCGGGGGTGCGATGACGCTACTGAGCACCAAAGTCGGGCAATTCGATTCAGTCGTTTTTGGTGAACGTGAACCGAAGCGATGGATGGCGGGCAGCGAGAACTTCGTCGATCCAAACGTCTGGCGGGGAAGAAACCGAAGCAACAGATCGACCGGTTCACATTGCGATCACTCATGCCCGCGATGGCACGATCAAGGTTTACCGGGATGGAGAGCTGTACGGGTCCGCCTACAAAACCAAAACGCCGCCGCTGTATCGGAAGAAAGAAAGTGTCGTCGCTTTCGGCATTCGTCACTTTCCCGTCGGCGGTAACCGCATGCTGGAGGGTCGGATCCATCAGGCGAGTCTGTACGATCGGGCGCTCAAGTGACGAAGTCCGTTTACTGGCTGGTGGCGCCGCTTTCATCAACGATGACGTCTTGGCCGATTCATGACACCCGAGCAACGAAAGGTGGACCTCTTTGCGAGACGAACTCAAACTTCTGCGCGATCGACACATCGGCGGCGCGTGAGTTGACCTATGCAGTGAAACCGGCGGAGCCCAAGCAGCCGACACGATTGCTGCTGCGAGGAAACCCGCTAACGCCTGGCGAGATTGTTTCGGCCGGCGGAATCGCCAGCGTCAGGGGGCGCGATGGGATTTTGGTTTGCCGCGGACGCGCCCGAAGCCGAGCGACGACGGAAATTGGCAGACTGGATCGCCAATCGTGACAATCCACTATTCGCCCGCGTGATCGTGAATCGATTGTGGCATCATCATTTCGGTCGAGGGCTGGTCAGTACGCCGAATGACTTTGGCTTTAGCGGTGGCCAGCCGACGCATCCCGAATTGTTGGACTACCTGGCCTCGCGGTTGATCGAATCGAACTGGAGCTTGAAGTCGATGCATCGATTGATTGTCTCTTCGGCGACCTGGCAACAATCAACGTCGAGAAACGCGGCGGCCGAGGCGATCGACGCAGGAAATCGGTTGCTGTGGCGCGGCAATCGAACGCGTCTGGATGCCGAAACATTGCGTGATTCGATCTTGCTGGCCTCCGGTCAATTGAATGACACCGTTGGCGGACCTTCGTATCAGGATTTCAAGACGTTCAATTTCAATAGTCAGTTCTACGACATGATCGATCCAGTCGGCGAAGCAGTTCAACCGACGAACGGTCTATCGGATGGTGATTCGCTCGGGACGCAATCGCATGCTCGATGCATTCGATTGCCCCGACCCGTCGGCGACCGCGCCCAAGCGAGCGGTCACGACGACGCCGATTCAATCATTGTCGCTGCTGAACCATTCGTTTGTGCTGCGGATGGCCGATCACTTTGCGGAGCGAATTGTCCGGAAGCTGGCGACGAACCCGCCGCTCAAGTCGATCGGGCCGTCCAAATCGCCTGGTGTCGTATGCCCACAGCCAGCGAAAGCGATTCGTTTGTCCGTTTCGCCGAGCAGCATGGATTGGCCGCCCTCTGTCGCGTTCTGTTCAATAGCAACGAGTTTCTTTATGTCGACTGATACGATATCCAATCGCAGATCATGGCTATCCTTCGCCGCTCGCGGCGTCGGCAGTGTCGCGCTAGTCGACCTGATGATGCGTGAGCAGAAGGTTGCGGCGGCACGAGTCGACCCGGAGGCGTCCGACCCGGCCCCCATTTCGCGCCGCGCGCCACGCGAGTCATTCATGTCTGCTTGTTCGGCGGACTCAGCCAGGTCGACTCGTTCGACTACAAACCGGAACTGGAAAGGACTGCATGGGAAATCGCTTTCCAGTGAGGAAAAACCGGATGTGTTTTTTGGCAAGTCGGCTTGCTGAGGAAGAGTGAGTGGCAATTCAAGCAACGGGGCGAAAGCGGGCTCTGGGTTTCCGATCTGTTTCCGCATCTTGGCGGCGTTGCGGATGAATTGACAGTCGTGCGGTCGATGTTCGGCGAGACGTCGAACCACACGCCGGCGACGTTTCAGGAGAACACCGGATTCCGTCTGAACGGTTTTCCGACCTTCGGGGCCTGGATGTCCTACGGGATGGGATCCGAGACCGACGATCTGCCGGCCTACATCGTGATTCCCGATTCGCGTGGTTTGCCGGCGGGCGGATCGATCAACTGGAGCAACGGTTTTCTTCCGGCCCGCCATCAAGGCGTTGTGATGCGCAGCAAAGGCGTCGCGATCGACGATCTGTTTCCGGCACGCGAGATACCGGCCGATCGCGAACTCGCCAGCCGCCAGCTGCTGGCCGAGATCAATCGTCGACATCTGGAATCGCGTGCCGGCGACGATCAGCTCGACGCGCGGATTCGTGGCTACGCACTGGCAGCGAAAATGCAGATGGCCGTTCCCGAAGTCACGGATCTCAGTCGGCGAGTCGCAGCAAACGCATGCGATGTACGGCATGGGCGAGGAACGCGACCGATGATTTTGGCCGCAGCTGCCTGCTCGCCCGTCGCTTGCTCGAGAAAGGAGTTCGGTTTGTCCAGCTCTATTCCGGCGGTGCATTCGGATCACCGCGGATCAACTGGGACGGACACGAGGACATGGCGAGGAATCACGGGCGCGAGGCGAATCGGATCGACAAACCGACTTGCCGGTCTGATTCGCGACCTTCGCCAGCGGGGCATGTTGGAAGACACGCTGATTCTGTTCACTTCCGAGTTCGGCCGCACGCCATTCACACAGTCGGCGGCGGATCAGCTTGGCACGGGGCGGGACCACAACGAGAAAGGCTTTTCGATCTGGATGGCTGGCGCGGCATGCCGGGCGGACGAGCCTACGGCGCGACCGACGAGATTGGCTGGCAGGCGACAGAGAACCGGCTGAGCTGGCATGACCTGCACGCCAGCGTGTTGCATCTGCTGGGGATCAACCACGAGCGATTGACCATCTACCACAACGGCATCCAAAGAAGGCTGACCAACGTGCACGGTCACGTGGTGGAAGATTTGATCGGGTAGCGATCGGACAAAGACAGTGCCGGAGCCAAAATTGATGTCGCCGTGGCCAATCCCGCGACTTTCCGCAGGGGCCACCAGCGTGAGGGAAGACTCGCCGAGAAAGAACTCGCCGCTTTCGCGATTGCCGCCGTCACACATGATCACATCACCCCACTGTTTTCTGCAATCGATACAGGTCTGATGCTCCCACGCGCCTGGCGCGTCACGGTTGCGAGGCCATTGGACCGATGTACTTGTTCGCGATCACCACGTTGTCGATAAACACGTGCTGGTCATGGGGCGATGGATCGTCCCACCGTGGTAGACGTTCATCCAGACTTGTTCGATTCGGAGCTCGTCAGTAAGACGAAAGGGCACATCTGTCTTCTCGAATGCCAAGTGACCATCGACCCAGGCTCGTAGAACTCCGTTCTTTTCGCCGGGGGTGTTCAAGCGACAGTATTGTTCTTCGACGGCGTACCACCGATTCGTTGTCAGGTATCCGCGATATCCTTT
>CAVYFC010000003.1:0-6992 GCA_963767665.1 Pirellulaceae bacterium | reverse complement strand
CGTAAAGTCCGGCTTGCACAATGTGCGATTTCGCACAACACCCCCGCTCACTTTGCTCAGAGTCGCTGAATACCGACATGTCAAGCTAGACTTTCGACGTCTCAATTGTTCACGAGTTGGAAATGGACATCACTCCTGCGACGGTCTTGATAGTGGCAACGACGATCGCTCGGTCGTCTGCCGCGTTTGGAAAGCATCCGCCTGGGGCGACTTGCCATCGTTGCGGTATTGTCGAGCTAGGGCGTCAACGCCTTTTCAAGTTCAGCGATCACGCGTTTCTCGTCGACTGAAATCTTGCCGAACCCTAGCAGTCCACCAGAAGCGTTAGCGACAGCGGTGGCCCTTCCGATAATGTCGGTTCGCAGCGCCGCGCGTGACTCGGCACCCATCTGTGCTACGACAGCGGCGATGTAGTGTTTCCAGGTCACGCCGAGTTCCCGGTTCGGCTTTCTTTCCAACCAGTGTTCAAGTAGTTGTGCAGCCGGGGTATCGCTCGTGATTCCATGGTCACTTGCCGCTTGCAGAACCTGTTCGCGTTCTTCCGGCTCCACTTTTCCACTAGCCCACGCGACCAGGATCAACGGCACTAATGAGATTGCCGAAACCGCTTCGGCTGACGCACCGGCGGCAAGGAGTTCGTCCAACAAGTCGGAATTGGTGATCCCTGTTGCCGCTTCGAGCCGCTTCCGATTGGATTCCGCCGCAGTCTTCGCCTTCATGTCGGTCAAGAGCTTCTCGTCGACTCGGTGGAAAAACTCATCCTCCAAAGCCTGTCTACGCTCGTTGAGTGCGTCTTTGGTCATCATTTGTCTCCAAGTTCTAGAGGCCATCGCTACGTCCGCGGCCCGGCGACCGTGAAGATCGCAAAATCCGTGCCGAATTCGATAGGCACTCATAACTGGCACAAAACTTGCCCGCAAGCCTTTACCCAGACGCTCACTGAAGGACGATTCACCATGGAACGATTCAAAAACATCCTGGTCGCCACTGACACCAGGTTCGACAGCCATCGTATCGTTGACGAAGCGGTGGAGATCGCCTCCCACAACGGCGCGTCTCTGAAGATTGTTGACGTTGTTCCCGAGTTTCCGTGGACCGTTCGGCTGACGATGAAAGATCACGAACACGTGCGTGAGCTGATGAGTCAAGAGAAGCAGGAGAAACTCGAAGCAATGATTGCAACGATCCGCGATAAAGGAGTTGACGTTCAAGCAAAGGTTCTGCACGGAAAAACGTCGGTGGAGATCATTCGAGAAGTGATACGGGAAAGTCACGATTTGGTGCTTCGCGTCAACAAGGGAAAAGAGAGTCGCCGGCAGGGATTCTTCGGCAACACTGGCATGCGATTGCTTCGCAAATGCCCCTGTGCCGTTTGGCTGGTTGAGCCGACCAAACCCCAATTTCAGCATGTGCTCGGTTGCGTCGATACATCAAGCGATGACAGTCTCGATGCAGAACTTAACGACAAAGTATTCGAGTTAGCTAAGTCAATCAGCCATTACCATGGTGGCGTTTTCTCGATCGCTCACGCGTGGTGGGACTATGACGAATTGATTCTAAAACACCGGATGGACTCGCATGAGTTTGAGGCGATGGTAAAAGCCCGCCTTCATGAAATCACCACGCGATTGGATAGGTTCCTTCTTCGGCACGACAGCAGCGTTGACGCAGATAATGTGCACCTAATCAAGGGCGCAGTTCCCGAGAGCATTTCGGCATTCATTCAGCAGAATGGTGTTGATCTCGTCGTCATGGGAACCGTGGCGCAGCGGAGTAGCGGGCATGATCATGGGCAATACGGCCGAAACGATACTAAACCACATGGAATGTTCGGTGCTTGCGCTCAAACCCTCCAGTTTCGTTAGCCCGATCCAAATGAACGACTGATTAAAAAGCAGCTCGCCAAGCCATGTCCAAATGGGCCGGAGTCATTCATCTAAAGAAACTGCTTCATTATGAAAACGCAATCCAACGGGTCCGCTGATGCACTCGATTACGTCGTTGATTGGATTCGTGCTGTCACAACATTCCTTGGTGCTCTGATTGCTCGGCCGCGAGAAGTCGCGTCCGTGGTTCCGAGTTCACGGGAGCTGGAGGATGGGCTTTCCAAGCTGGTGAAAGAATGCGCTCCATCGCTCGTCGTGGAACTTGGGCCCGGCACAGGCGGTACGACAAAAGCCTTACTTCGTTCGTTGAGTGCCGATGCAAAACTCCTTGCCATCGAAATCGTTCCTGAATTCATTGAAGAGTTGCGACAAATTAATGATCCGCGACTGATCGTTTGTCAAGGCGATGCGGCAGATTTATCGCGCATCCTCTCCGAAAGCGAATCAAAAAACGTTGACCTGGTTGTTTCCGGAATACCATTTTCGACGATGCGGCCGAGTGTCGCGAAGGCTCTTGTCGCCGACATTCATCGCTCACTCGCTCCCGGCGGACAGTTCGTCACTTACCAAGTTCGCGACACAATTATAGAGATTGCGACCGAACTCTTTCATACGCCGCGTGTCTCGCTCGTCTTTTGGAACGTGCCTCCATTACGGCTGTATCAATTTGCAAAGCCTTGCCGTGAAAAACAGCATGCACATCCGGTCTGTTCCGCCATGGACGCATTTGCGATCACAACATCGTTCGAGGGGAGACAGGACTGATGAAGACCAAACCGTGCTCGGCAATGGCGCCGTTCAAGATGTCTGAGGTTTTGATTCAGCTAGCGTGTATGGAATCCAACAGGAATAGCGGAACGAGTTAATGGAAACGCTGATCGAAC
Organism: Pirellulaceae bacterium; assembly: GCA_963767665.1. Lineage (GTDB taxonomy): Bacteria > Planctomycetota > Planctomycetia > Pirellulales > Pirellulaceae > Rubripirellula. Next base: position 4,222 of record CAVYFC010000003.1, on the reverse strand, counting down.
GATTGTGGCATCATACATCTGCCGATGAAGTGGTTGGTTTGCTGACCAGTGATTTGGACAAGGGGCTGGATCGGTTCGAGGTGGAGGCTCGGCAGCAGCACTTTGGTCCGAACGCCATTCCTGTTCGCAGTGGACCAGGCCCACTGATCCGATTCCTACTTCAGTTTCATCAGCCCCTGCTCTACATCCTGCTAGCTGCTGCCGCGATTACGGCTTTCTTGGATGAGTGGATCGATGCGTCGGTGATCTTTGGTGTCGTGTTGGTGAATGCCATCATCGGCTTTTTGCAGGAGTCCAGGGCCGCGAAAGCCTTGGAAGCTCTCGCGCGGACAACGCTGACCGAAGCGCGAGTCATTCGGTCGGGTAAAACTCGCAATGTTGCCTCTACCGAATTGGTCCCCGGCGACATTGTGTTGTTGCAATCGGGGGACAAGGTGCCAGCGGACTTGCGACTGCTACGGTCGCGAGACTTGCAGATTGACGAGTCCGCGTTGACCGGTGAATCGGTGCCTGTTGAGAAGAAAGCGGTGGAGCTTCAGCTCGAAACACCGCTCGCCGAACGCCGCAACATGTCGTATGCATCGACTTTGGTGACGTACGGGCAAGGGCGTGGCGTGGTGGTTGCGATTGGTGCCAAGACAGAGGTCGGTCGCATCTCCGAATTGATCTCGACGGCCGATATTCTCGAGACGCCGTTGACGCGAAAGATCGCGAAGTTCAGCCGTCTGTTGTTGGTCGTCATCCTGTTGCTGGCCGCTGTGACATTCGCGGTAGGCGTTTGGCGAGGCCAGTCAAAGTTCGAGATGTTCATGGCTGCGGTGGCGTTGGCGGTCGGTGCCATTCCCGAAGGTCTGCCCGCAGCGGTTACGATCACTCTTGCGATCGGCGTTGGCCGCATGGCTCGTCGCCGCGCCATCATCCGCAAGCTGCCCGCCGTCGAAACGCTCGGCAGCACCACGGTGATTTGTTCCGACAAGACAGGCACGTTGACTGTCAATCAAATGACGGTTCGCGAAATTTGGGCCGCTGGCCAACACCTGACGACTTCCGGCAGCGGCTACGAACCGAGCGGTTCGATCCAGACAGACGGCGGCGAAGCGTTCTCGCTCGCAGCAAACGCTGCGGCAAGTCAGTGCCTGCTGTGCGGGTTGCTGTGCAATGATTCGCAGTTGGTCCAGGCCGAATCTCGCTGGGAAGTGCATGGCGATCCGACCGAGGGCGCATTGCTGGCGGTCGCCGGCAAAGCTGGGCTGGATGGAAAGATCGCTGGCGAAAACGCACCTCGCCTGGACACGATTCCCTTCGAGTCGCAGCACCAATACATGGCGACGCTTCACAAAACTAGCTCGGACAAAGATCGACGTGTCTACGTGAAGGGAAGCGTCGAGGTGGTTCTGTCGCAATGTTCCGGAGCGCTGAATCCGTCGGGAGAGACGATCCCGCTTGACGCTGACGAAGTACATCGACAGGTAGAAGCGATGGCTGCGAAAGGGTTGCGCGTGTTGGCATTCGCTGGCAAGCAGTCCACAGCGGAGACCGACGGCGTTACCCATGCAGACGTTGGCGAGTTGGTTTTCTATGGACTGCAGGGCATGATTGATCCTCCCCGCGCCGAGGCTGTGGCGGCAATCAAAGCGTGCCAGACTGCTGGCGTACGAGTGAAAATGATTACCGGCGATCATGCGGTAACAGCGCGAGCCATTGCAGGGCAACTTGGCCTAGACGGGATGAGCGGCAACGAGCATCACGTACCGACCGTCAAGACGGCGCATGACCTGGCCGACAAAACGGACGAACAACTCATCGAGATCGCCGACCAAGTGACCGTGTTTGCACGTGCCACACCAGAGTTGAAATTGCGACTCGTGCGCGCATTGCAAACGAAGGGGCACATCGTGGCGATGACCGGCGATGGCGTTAACGACGCACCTGCGTTGAAGCAGGCCGACATTGGCGTTGCGATGGGCATCGGCGGAACCGAAGTGGCCAAGGAAGCCGCCGACATGGTGCTGACGGATGACAACTTCGCTTCGATCGAAGCGGCGATTGAGGAAGGCCGTGGCGTTTTTGACAACTTGACCAAGTTCATCGTTTGGACGTTACCCACGAACATGGGCGAGGGATTGGTGATCCTGGCGGCGGTCTTCGTCGGAGCGCACTTGCCGATTCTGCCCGTTCAGATTTTGTGGATCAACATGACCACCGCCGTCCTACTGGGGCTGATGCTTGCGTTTGAACCCAAAGAAGACGACATCATGCGTCGTCCGCCGCGCGATCCGAAGACACCAATCCTGAGTGGTGAGTTGATTGGGCGAATCCTGCTCGTTTCTGGCGTCCTGTTGGTCGGCGCTTTCGGCTCCTTCGAGTGGGCGGTCGGCCAAGGCTACAGCGACGCGTTTGCTCGAACCGTCTCGGTGAATGTGTTTGTGATGGTCGAGTTGTTCTATCTATTCAATTGCCGTTCGCTAACGAAATCCATGTTTGAGTTGGGAGTTTTCTCCAACCGCTGGATCGGTGCGGGGGTCGCCAGCATGGTCATTCTGCAACTTGCTTTTACATACGTTCCACTGATGAACCGGGTCTTCCACAGCGAGCCAATCGGCTGGGACGCGTGGTGGCGAATACTTTTAACCGGCGTGGCAACGTACTTGATCGTGGGCTTTGAAAAGTGGCTGCGACGGAAACGGAAAGAACGAAATGTAACCATGGCCAACGAAACTCATTTACCACCGAACGGCCAAGATCGGGGGAGTCCGCAATGAGCAGAGAAACGAAGAAGCCAGGTGACCCACCAAATCGTCTTCACAAAACGATTCCAGTGCGTTTCCAAGTGGTCGCCGGAGCACTCGTTTGTGTGCTCTTTGGCGCGCTGCTGGGCTGGGGTGTCCATGCGTTATGGCAAATGGAAGATATCCCAGTGACCAGCACGCTAAAAGAACAAATGATGCATCGCAAGACTCGCACGATGGAGCAGATTCTCGACGGTTTGGTTCGAGGAAACATGCGCAGCGTTGAGAAGTCCGCCGAGCACATGAAATCCATCGGCGTTCACCTCGATTGGTATTCGTCGAGCGAGCTCTACGAAAGCAATGACGAGCGTTTTCGCCAATCAACCCTTGAACTGATCGAGGCTGCGAAAAACAGGGATCACGAAGCCGCCAAGGAGTCGGCTCTGCGATTGGAAAGATCGTGCATCGAGTGCCACGCACTCATCAACTTTCAACAGAATCCCAACCCCTGACGTCGCGTCAGGTGGATTGAACCCGTGGTTATCGACGAGCCAGGAGAAAATCATGCAACGTTTCAGGAATATCCTTGCCCATGTCAACCTGGAACTCGATGAGCATCCGTCGTTGAGTCGTGCCACACGCCTTGCGAAGCAAAACGATGCCAAGTTGACCGTGATAAGCGTCATTGATGAGCATCCGACGCAAGCTCACGCCGTGCTGCGATCCTTGCACCTCGAAGAGAAACTTGACTCGATCGAGCAAGAGCATCGCGATCAACTGGAGAGACTCGTCCAGCCGATTCGCGAACCTGGTCTGGACGTAGAAACGGAAGTGGCGACCGGCAGCACTTTCGTCGAGGTGATTCGCACCGCCCTGCGCAACAAACATGATTTGGTCATCAAAACGGTAAGCTCTGAAGGAATTTTCCAACGCACTTTTTTTGGCAGCACGGACATGCATTTGTTGCGCAAATGTCCTGCACCGCTATGGCTGCTCGAGCCTGGGGAGCCTGAGTCGTTTCGTCGCATCCTCATTCCGCTTGACGCGAACAATGAGCACGCAATCAAGCACCAGTTGGGAATGGACTTACTCAAGATCGGCACATCCTTAGCTGAAAGGGATGGAGCCGAGCTGATGATTGTTCATGCTTGGCGCGCCTATGAAGAAGCGACATTGAAGCGACATTTGGAGGCAAAGCAATTTGATGAATACTTGCACTCTTGGAGTCAGGAATCGTCGAACCGCATGAGGCGGTTTCTCACCCCATTTCAACAGTCGATCTCATCGGATTGCATTCATCTTGTAAATGGCGATCCGGGATTCGTGATTCCAAAATTCGCCAAAGACCACGACGTTGATCTTGTCGTAATGGGCACTCTTGGGCGACTCAGCGACCGTGGCGTATTCATTGGTGACACGGCGGAACGCATTCTCAACCGGCTCGAATGCTCCGTATTGGCCTTGAAACCCGCAGGTTTCGTTTCACCCGTTCA
>CAVYFC010000002.1:0-12536 GCA_963767665.1 Pirellulaceae bacterium | reverse complement strand
AAAATCCCGGAACACCTGTTGCCCTATTACGCGGAGATCGCAAGGTTCGACGAGACGGTCGGTGGGCTGATCGGGTTGTTGAGAGAAAAGCGATTGCTTGACGAAACGCTGATCGTTTTTGTCTCCGACAACGGGTTTCGTCCTGACGAGAAAACGTGGGATCGACAGAATGGGCGATCGAAGCTGTCGCAATATGAGGACGGATTGAGAACGCCGATCCTGGTCCGGCTGTCCGGTGTGACTCGGCCCGCTGATCATCCGCAACTTGTGCACACGATCGACGTCGTTCCCACGATCCTGTCGGCGGTCGGCCTCGGCGGCGAGATCACCGCGCGGATGCAGGGGGTGGATTTGATGTCGGCGGCCCGGGACGAATCGCCGCTGGCCGAGCGGGCGGTGTTTGGCGCGATCTATCCCAACGACGCCGGCGTTTTGGGCGCCCCGTCGCGTCACGTGCGAGGCCGCTGGGTGCGTGAGGGTGATTTCAAGCTCGTCGTTCCCGGTCCCGCCAAACCTCCGCTCGAACAGGCACTGTTCGATTTGGTGACCGATCCGAGCGAGAAAGACAACTTAATCTCGCAACGCCAGCAGACGGCGAGAATCGGTCGCATGAAGGCACTTTTGGACAGGTGGTGGTCAGCTGATCATGACCGCGACGTCACTCCGGCCCGCGAGGGAACGCCGTAAATGATTTAGAATCATGTTTTCCGGTGTTCTAAAGGTAGCCGGCGTCGCCAGACGTCGGTCGTGCGGTGCACGCATCCCGAATTCTGGCGAATCCGGCTACAGAAATTTCACATGTTGTTACTCTCAAGGGAATCGGCGATGCATCCAAAGCCACGTCGCAATTCGAATTTTCTGTGGTGTTTCGCCGCCGCGCTGGCCAGCTTGCTGGTCGCAGTGGGCTGGGAGCCTCGATTTGCATTCGCGCAGACGACGTCGTGGCCTGATCCGATCGCCAATGACGTACTGCCCTATTCGACCAGCGGTGTTGCTCAGGGGCCGATGATTGGGGGCGTGACCGCCAATTCGATTCGTGTCTGGGTGCGGACTCGGGCGGCGTGCGAATTCGAAGTCCTCTGCGACACTCAAATTCCCTTCACTTCCTGGGCCAAGGTGGTCAAGGCATCGACCACGCCCCAAACCGATCTGACCGGTCATGTCGAGATTCGTGGGCTCCGTGCCAATACTCGCTATTACTACGCGGTCCGGATCAATGGCGTGATCGCCGATTTGCGAGCCGACATCGAGGATCATTGGCCTGCGTTCAAAACGCTTCCTGACGGAACTTCCTTTGTCGATTCCGCAAACAATCCGGATCGACTGTTCAATGTGACTTTCGCTGTCGGGCACTGTGCGTCGCAGGATCCCGACACCAGTGGCGGGCAATACGTTAGCACGCCGGCGTACGACCAGATTCGCAAGCGGCATTCTGACGAAGTGATGTTCGCCTTGGTCAACGGTGATGTCATCTATGAAGAACGTCGTGACGGAACGTTGGGGGGAGTGCGAGAGAATTACAAGCTGTACCTTTCGCGAGGGCGATCATTTTCGTCGCTGTTTCGAACCGTGCCGGCGCTGTTTACGTTCGACGATCACGACGTAGGTTGGGACATTCACGGATGCGGGCAGGTCGGGCTGGGCGAAGGACGCCACTTGATTCGCGATACGGGCTTGCGAGCCTACGAGGAGTATTTGTCCTGGGCCAATTTCAAAGGTCCGCAGTCGGGGAAGATTCGCTTTGGCACCGCGGAGGTGAAAGCGGGCAGCGATATTCTGTTTGATTCGCAGGCCGACTTCAATTCGCTCCGCTCGGACACCGTCAGCACGATTCATTTGGGCAACTACACGCGGGCAGCCACTTTGGCCAAGCGGCAGGACCCTCCCAGGAACGCGGGAGTCTACGGATTGAGCGAAGTGATTGATGAGCATCGGCTGCGGATTAGGCCTCAGGCCAAGTCCGATGAAACCATCTCGTACAGCATTGGCACTCATCACTATTACGACTGGAAGATTTCCAACTGCCATTTCTTTGCGCTCGACACTCGCGGCGAACGCTCCAGTCGAAATCCGAATGACCGCAGCGATCCCCAGTTGTTCATTCTGGGTGAAAGTCAAAAGGAGTGGTTGGTTGACGGCATTGAGAACACGGATGCGGATTTCATCTTCATCATTTCTCCCGATCCCTGGATGATCTATCACACGGCCGCGCACGTCGGCGGTGATGACAAGGATGACAAGGGGGACGGTTTTCCCTCGTTTCTCCACCAACGGACCGAGTTGCTAGAGGTGATGGACCGCATCGAGAAACCGATCCTGATCTTCACCGGAGATGTTCACGCATCGGCGTCGGTCAAGATTTCCGATAATGTATGGGAAATGATGTGTGGCCCACTCGGATCGACGGGACATCCGCTCGGTACTTTGGGGAATCCCCCCACGGGCGGCTTGTGGAGCAGCATGGGACGCGAGGTCGAGATTCGCTGGCTTTCCGGCTTTCCCAACAACTTGCCTTACCAAAAGATTCGCAATACTTATTACGGTATTGTGCAGGTGAACAACGTGCTCAAGGTCGCCTCGCCCGATGGGGGTTACCAGTTCAACGCGTATGACGAACCGCAGGTGGTCGTCCGCTGGCACGACGGTTACACCGGCCGACTGGTTTACGCCGAGTCGATTACCACTCATGATGCGAAATAGATCTTCCCCCAAGCCATTTTTCAGAGCGAAACGCTACGCATTTTGATGGACTCAGTGATGGAAAAAGTATTGATCGTGGTTGGCGATGCCAGCGAGACCTTGGACACCATGTATCCCTACTATCGGCTGCAGGAGGCTGGTTTTCAGCCGGTTGTCACGGCGCCGAAAAGCGTCGCTATCAGATGGTGATGCACGAAGTGAAACCGGGATGGACGATCACCAAGGAATGGGAAGGCTACACGATCGATTGCGATGTTCCCTTTTGCGAGGTGAAGGAAGAGGAGTACGCGGGCATTATGTTTTCCGGGGGCCGTGCGCCCGAGTACATCCGGTATGACCCGGATTTAGTGCGAATCACGAAACACTTCTTCGAGGCAGGCAAGCCGGTAGCCAGTGTCTGCCACGGCGTGGAGATTCCCGCCTACGCCGATTGCGTTCGTGGCCGGCGTATGGCCACCGTACCCAAGTGCCAGTTCGATCTAGAAGTTTGCGGGGGCATCTTTGTCAACGAAGCGTGCGTGATCGATGGCAATCTCGTCAGCGGACGCACCTTTCACGACAACGGGCACTATGTCGGCCCCTGGATCGAGATGCTGGTCAAGGCGCGTGATGGCGTGGCCGCAGGTGCCTAGCATGGCTCTTTAGGCCGCGCGTCTTATCCCGCTCTAGGCACTCGGTGTATCGAAGATCCGATCGCCGGCGTCGCCGAGTCCCGGCACGATGAAGGATTGATCGTTGAGCACCGGGTCAATCGCGGCGACGTAAAGTTTGACTTCCGGATAATCTCGCCGCACCCGATCGATACCGAATTGTGAGGCGATGATGCTGAGCACACGGATCTCGTCCACGCCCCACTTCATCAAGCGGCGGACGACCAGGTCGATCGATCCGCCGGTAGCCAGCATCGGGTCGAGCACCAATGCGATATTGGGTGCGCCCGAATGGGGAAGTTTGTCGTAATAACCGACCGGCTCGGCTGTTTCCTCGTTGCGATACATTCCCAAATGCCAAACGGCCGCATCGGGAAGCAGATCCTGCAGCGGGTCGACCATGCCCAGTCCGGCTCGCAAGATCGGAACCAGCCCGATCCGCACCGATAGATGTTGGCAGGCAGCCTCAGCCAGCGGCGTCTGGATAGCGGTTGCGCTGACTGCCAAATCGGTGGTGGCGTACACCCCAATCAGCACTGAAAGTCGTTGGATCGCCGCCCGAAACTCGGCCGGTCGAGTCGACTGGTCGCGGACCGTGCAGAGATGATGTTCGATCAGCGGGTGATCAATTCGCGTGACCTGACTCACAAGCAGTAATCCCTCTCCCCGGTGACACCGATCGAATCATGCAACGGCAACCAAGCGGATGGGGTGGGATTCGAACCCACGGTACGCGTAAACGTACGCCAGTTTTCAAGACTGGTGCCTTCGACCACTCGGCCACCCATCCGGAGTCATTATTTCTTATAGGATAAAGTCGACTTTTAAACTCACTTTGACTAGAGGGGAATCAAGTTATACCCTTTTCGCCCTTCCCCGGGGGTCGAGACGCATCGAGCGACTACCTCCAGGGCACGTACCACGCCCAGCTGTCGAGTTCATTCCGTGACCAAGTCTAAGCAGACACGTCAAAAACGCAAAGTCCCGCTTTCGGTTCACAAGCCATCTTGATACTGGTGCAAGGTGCACATACCACCCGAAACCTACATGTCCGCAAGATAAAGACAACGTATTACGGACGCGCGACTTCGCCGCGTCGTCGATACCGTGCATGACTGGCTCTTCAACGAAGAAGAGGTCGATCGGGAGGGCAATGCGTCGTCTCATGATGATCTGGATCCGGCCCATCAAGATGAATAAGCGGAAACACACACCCATGCTCTCTGGCGATCCCTAACACCCTGAACGGCGAGACAAAACTTGCGACAATGTGGATTCTGGCGTGGCTTTTGACATGCTGAATTGTCGCGAAGTATGGTCTCGCGGGAACGTGCCAGGCTGCCCTGATACGGCAAGACTCCACGTGATTGCGAGTTGTACACTATTATCGACAGACTGATTCTTGTGCCGCTCATGCTGCCGGCTCGCCGCTCTGCTTGACGGGCCAATCGCGCAGTCAGCTCAAAACATCGTGCCTGTTTCCGTGATCGCGGCAGAGTCGGTTCGTAATCTAAGGACTTGGGCAACCGTCCAACCTGATCGGCGGTTTCTGGGTGTTTGTGTACGGACTCATGGTTTACCTCCCGGCCTGTACAGTGCCGCAGGACCGGTCAGCAAAGCCGCCACGGTGGTGGAGCTACCCGCTGGCAGTCGTTCTACCGTTGGTTACTTTCGGAGTCGAGGCCATGGAGCCGCTGCTTTCATAAGTCCCGAACGTGGATTGCCGTAGCCAGGCGATTGGTGATGACGCCAGCATTCTACGCGGACAGTGACTTTGACTGAGTGTCAATTCAAGATCGCAGAGAAGAACACAATCACCCACGCCTCTGCGGGATCTTTTGCGGACGATTGCGGCTTTTCGTCGTGGGCGTGCGTTTTGATCTCTCCTGGATCGCTCGCTGATGGTTGAAGGTATCTGGGCCGGCCGAACAACGCTGGAAATGCGCAGATCGTAAACGATGCAAGCGACGTCGAATACTCGAAGGCTACCGAGACCGGGCTCAGCGATTGGCTACCCGGTGTCTTCACGACATACGATCACAGTCGTCATTTCGCAGTTAGCCAATCAATTGCTTCCTCCGGATCCGTAAATATTTTCATGTTACCACCTCGATTCACTGAGACATTCTCGATAAATCCAAACCGTTTGCTCTCATTAGGGCGATGAACCAAAGCGATTCGAACTGACGTAAGGGAAGTCAATTGATGTCCCTTTGTGAATTCGAAATCGTCAAACGGGGACATCTTTGAATCGATTCGCCTCGCATCGACAAGCACGCGATGCAACTGATGTTCCTTTAACGCGTGTAGAGCAATCATCAGCGCGATACACCTCACCCATGCCCCCTTTGCCGATCAGCGATATGATGCGGTAGCGATCGGCGACCTTCGTCCCCGCCAGAAATCGGCCGTGGTGGGCACTATCGGACCGCGAGGAATGCCGAGATTCTGACCCACTATTTCACGAAGTGTGCATCGAAGGAATTGAGCTAACTCGCGGAGAGTGATTTCGCCCGCGGGTCAGTAATCGTCATTTGTCGTTCTTCTTGGTCAAGCTGCGGCGCACCTTCGCGACCAGCTTTCCATCGGCGTCGACGATGTTGGCAGTCAACTCGATCGAATTCGCGTCCAAAAAGACCCACTTCGATTCCGCCGAGCCTCCATTTCCATCCTTCATCGTCCAGCGAATCTCTTTTCCGTCTTCGCTCGCCGTGCCGATCCAGTGGTCGGCTTGTCGATTAGAGGAAAAGAACCAGTGCTCGTAACGCCCCGAACGAGGGTCGAAGGTGGCAAGCATTCTCGAGTCAAAGGCGGGGCCCTGATTCGTCACTTCGATGAAGCGTCCACGCAGTTGGAGTATGCCCGACTGAACCGACGACAACTGCACGCCGCCCGGTTTGGTGGCGGTGACCACTGTCATCGCTTCGTCCCACGTACCGAGTCGGTTTGTCAGCAAGCCGAGATCGGGTTGGCTGACCGATTGGGCCGAACAACCGTCGCCCCCTGCGAAATAACAGATGTACAACAACAAGAGTGAAAAACGCAGCACGGTGTAATCTCCGAAAGCGGAAGGTTCTGGGTGAGGGCAATCCGCCGGTTGGGGTCACCGGCATAGGGAATGTTGGACTCCGGCGAGTATAGAGTTGCGATCTATCCGGGTGTAGGATGCACGGGGAGAGATGACGGCGTTGAACGCGTGCTGCGAGAAACTCCCACACTGCGCCTTCCGATTTCTTCTCTCTGAAAGACAGGTAGGGCATCGGAGTATTGTAGGTGATTGCTGAATCGATAGTGCAGTAGGTCGCTCCAAATCGACAATGTCGGTAAGAGTCGATCGCCTTGGAACGCAGGCGGTTACCAGCGTGCGCAGCTGCCAACCACGATTCGGCGTCGATGCTGGTTCTGGTACGGATGGCCAAATTTGGCGAACGAACTAACGGGACTCGAACCGCCTTCGATCATTTAAAGTCCGTCCCTCTCAACTCGCGGAGGATGGACCAGCGAATGGCATTTTAGGCGATCCCCGAACTGCAGGAGGTGCGAGACACCGAGGCGAGTTTCAGCCATGCTGCCAGCGTGCTCAGGCCGACATCGGAGCAAATTTGCAGCTCGGTGCGTGACACCGGGCCCGCACGCTGATGCAGTCTCGAGCGGCCACCGTCCCATCTACCGGTCAAGAGAGTGTCGTTTTTGAACGCCACGTCAAACGACCCTTCTTCCTGAACTTGCATGCAAACTCTACTTGAAGCAACGCGGAAGTAGTCGCCCGGTACGTTGCATATACCCACGGTACTCGTCGGCGAATTCCTCCAGCATCAACGCTTCTTCCTTCGGAATGCGATGGGCATACAGCAAGCTACAACCTCCAATCCAACATACGCCTACGAACCCGTTGGCCGACACCAGGAAAACCGCGAAGCCAAACAGAAGTCCCACGCTGTAGATTGGGTGGCGGATCCAACGATAGGGTCCCGAAGTGATCAGCGTGTGATCCTCGCGAATCCGCAGCGTCATGCTGAAGTTCTTTCCCAATTCGCGATCGGCCCAGGCGAGCAGACTGAGAGCTCCGATGCCCAACGCGACACCGATCCATCGTGACCAAACTGGTAGCGAGATTTGCGCCCCTGCAATCAGATCGGGGAGCACTGCATAAACCACGACGGACAACTGAAGGAGGAAGGTGACCGGAAAAAGCAGAAGGGTATCCAGCGAGTTCTTCCTGAGCGCAGCTCGTGTCTCGCGGTTGTCCGCCCGCCGAACTGTACGTCGGCGTATCAGTTTCATCACGACCAACAGCGCCAAAGCCAGAACCCGGAATGTGATTTCACTTGAGGCTAGCCCGACGTTCATACCGACACCCCCGACAGACTGCTCGTGTTATTGCGTCTCCCACGATCATTGTATCGACTAGCAAACGACGGATGATCACTGAGCGCAGGCGGCGCCACGTTGAACCATCTGTAGAGCGATCCGACGCAGTCTCGAAAACACCTCCAAAACAACTGACCTGCCAACCAAGCCGAGTCCCATCAACCCGTGGGACGGCGAGGTTGTTGGAGCCGAGCACAAAACGACCGTATTTCGACATCATGGCGTGCGGCCCCAAATCGCTCCAAAGCGTCCGTGGCCGCGATTGAGCCTGGAAGAACGTTTGTTTACCGATTCAAGTCCCGCTTTCCCGTCGTTTTTGAAACACGCCGTCTGAGCAACGTTTTTTCGGCACCCATCATTCGCCCGTTTCGACGCTTCGGTCGGATATACCTCAACGCCGAATTGAATTCGCTTCGACGCTGAGGGCGATGCAACCGAGGTGCGTTGGGTGACCGATCACCGAGATTGCTAGAGGCCAGTTCCTCACCGTTGCCGTCTTCGACGATCTCGGCCATCCGACCGCCAATACGTGCATAGATCGGGGCGATTAAGAGAAGTTAGATCAGTAAATGCGATTCATTCTTAGCCACAAACTCTGCGGAAGTTTCCGTTGAACACCGAACACAAGGCCTGCCCCTGGCCGCCTCGAGCTCGTCTTCATAAATGCTTGCTCGCCTCATGCGCACTTGTTCAAATGGTCTTCCGCTACAATTTCGCAACCACCATAAGCAAGCGATTATTGATACGAATCACCGCCTCGACAAATAGTCGAGACAGCGACACGGGATAACGTGTGGCCCTGACACAACACGCACCGTCCTGCGACAAGACTGCGGCCATGCCAGGGATGGCATCGCGACGACCGAGCACTTGTCGATGACGACCGCCAACGCAACCCCGCCGGGAAAGACGAGAATGTTCGCGGCGAGTATCTGGCTCGCGTCCATCGGCGCGCTTGTTCTCATTCGCTATCGCGGCCGCATTGGGTTGTTCCGGAGCTTCCATGAGTGGATGGCGGAGTCCGGCGCCGCCGACTGGGTGCGCAACGCGGACAGCGAAGTGCTCCTGGTGGTGTTTGGCGTCGGGCTCTGGGCCTGGATGAAGAGGGGGAGCGGGGGGCATTCGGCCGGGCTGCTTGGAGACCTCGGTCTGGGCGGTGGCGTGGCGCGTGGATGCATCGTCGGTCTGGTCATCGCGCTGCCCATGCTGCTGCTCGCTGCGGTGACGGGTGGCGCCATCGCGTTCGAGTGGCCGATGGTGCGCGGCGTCGCCACAGGACCGTTCGCCGAGGAGTGGTTTTGCCGGGGCGTGCTCGTCCTCGCGTTCGTTCGGCTGGCGGGTGTCTCATTCTGGCCGACGGCGATCGTGAGTGGCGTGCTGTTCGGGCTGATGCACGTGCAGTGGACAGGAGACGGGTTCGCACACGGTTGGCCGAAAGGCCTCTTCACGACGGTCGGCGGCATCTGGTACGCGTGGCTCGCGCGAGTGGGGACGCAACTTATGGGTCGTCATCGTCGCGCATGGCCTCATGAACCTGGCCTCGCTGTGGTACGGCACCGACAACGCGATCTGGCACGTGATCGGAAGCGGCACCTCGATCACGCTCGGCACCGTCATGACGATTCGTCCGGCCTTGCTGCGTATGAGCTCGGCACCGCCGGCGCAGGAGTCTGGTCGGTGATCCCGAGTTTTTTGTGGCCCGCCTTGATCGACAGCCGTTCGCTGGATCGAATACCCGCGAGCCTAGATTGCCAACTGGTACCGGTCACATCGACACGGTGCACGAACGGATGAAGTGCGAATCGGGGCTTTGTCATTTGGTTGATCACGCCAACACTCCGATATTTGGGCAAACTCAAAACTGCTCAGGTCGGCAACACCGACTGTAATTAGCCTCGACGGTAACTCGCCGAGGTTGAACCAACTTCGGTTTTACGCAACTCCCCAATTGCCGCCGGTCGTGCACACCGCTGCAGATTCGACGCTTCGCCGCAGTCTTCTCTCAATCTGAACCGGGATTTCGCAAAGACTGCGGCCAAAGAGCTGAGCCAACTCGCTCGGCCGATACCAACGCGCCGAAACTTGGAAGATGACGAGAATACTAAAGGCTGGATCTACACCGTAACACGGGCCAAATCGCAATCCGATGCCAGCATTCGCAACGACGCAGCTAACATGCGTTCGCACGTTCTCGTGAAAGGGGTGAGGCATGAACTTTGTCTTGAAGCCGTGGCAGTTTGCCCTGTTTGCGATCGCTGGGTGGGTGAGTCGCGAGCAACAACAGGTAATCGAGTATCTGCGAACCGAGAATGTTGTTCTCCGATTATTATTCGTAAAACCGCTCGATCGCGGAAGCCGTGGCCTTCCCGAGCATGATATATCCCTCGGAGCTGTAATGGACTCCATCCTCCCCAATGGGCAACTTACCTGGAAAGAGTGTGACGACATTGGGGAGCTCTCGACCTGCTCTGTTCTGGGCCGAGATCACGGTTGCGGGGTACCGTCGTTTTTTGAATGCAGGCTTTGCCGTTTCGAGCAAGCCATTGTCGTCGATGTAGGACAGAACCGCTTCCAGCGCGTCCGCGTTTCTTGCGGACCAAATGTTGAAGACATTCCCAAGATCGTCAGCTCGCGGAGTTTCGGTCGCCCTACGTCTGTCTCTAATCGCATGTCGCATCCTGCGTCGGTGTTCACGTTCTACGCAGGTTGGCGAACAACCAAAAAAGCGTAGGTCGATGCGACCGCCATCTCGAAGCAATCGCTCGTCGTGCAGTCGGTGTACCTCACCGCCAGCAGTTGCGCGTACTCGCGATGACGTCCGTACACATCTCGCGAACTGTAGAATCGAACACTACGAAGGCGAACGTTGAGCTCAGCGGCCGCGGTTAGCGGTCCGCTGCAGCGGCTGGTTGGACCCTTCACGAGCATTTGCACGGTAGCTCAAGCGACATCCTCTCTTTCGCCAAACGGAAGTCTATTCCAAAAGACAAGGATCGCACACATCACACATCCCGTGACGAGCATAGTAACGAGACCTGTCTTGAACAGAAGATGTCCTGCGGCTGGAAAGAGAATTGATTTTGACCTCTTCACCATCATTCCGAATAAGTACGACACCAGTGACAGCAAGACGATCATTGTTGGAGGGAATATCCAGGCTGGCAAATCGGCCCCTTGCATCATGGAAGACATGTCGTCGAGAAAAGAGTAATGCCAAAAGAACCACAACGACCCGATCAGAAAACTCTGCAGCCACTCGTTCATGAAGTTCGTTGCGTTTTGCAGATAGTGCCTCCAACCGAATTCCTCACCGAAGCAGTACACGAATTGCGTCAGGGCATAAATCAGGACCAAAGTCAGATCATGTTTGGTGTGGGTCAGGCAGTACGTTGTGAGGAGGACGATGCACACAGCGACGCTGAACACGGGTCGAGTTCCCAACAACGAAATCCCGATGGCGTTCTTTGTCTTGAGCAAACGATAGCAAATGAGTCCACTCACTAACGGGCCGAAACCGAAGAGGAGAAGCTTGGTGTGGAAGGTGCCAACCGCTAAATCCGGTAATTGACTAGCAAGAAACGTCAGCCCGAAGGCAATAGCGAAGAAGATGACAACATCTTCCTGGCTCCTTTCGACGCTTCGGTCTATTTCACCGCTGCGCTGAACGCATTTCGGTTCGAGCATTCGGTCGATGCAATTGCGCCAAGCAAAGCTTGGGAAAGGGGAATGAGATGTAATCAACAACTTTGAAACCTTTCATCGGAACCTTGCGGGTGGAAATCCCGTCCGGTAGAGCCTGACCAGCAACCGGAAGCGAGTTTTGCGTGGTACTGAGGTAACTCACTCCACGAAGCGTAAACAGCGAATCCGAAAGCCATGCTATTGAGCTCCGAAAGACCTTTCGTGGGAGCCTCTGCTTTTTGCATACCAGGGGCCACGCTGCTGTGTCGCAATGGTCTGACACAAGCAGTCCCGCCGGAGTCGGAATGGAACATGGCAAACGGATAACTGAGGTTCCCCAGGAACTTGGGAGAACCCTGTTCGCTCCTCGGCGAATCCCGGCTGGAGATACCGGGTCACCAACTCCAGGCCTTGGCGGCCCACTCGTCCGCCAGGGAGCGAACATAACGAGTGAAACCGAGGTACCGCCAAGCGAAGGAAACGAAGTGCGGCGGGACGGCAGCAGGGCATCATAGCGTCTTGATATTACCGAAGAAGCTGGCGAACTTCACCCCGTTGGAGCCAGTGGAGGGAAGCGAGACGTCACTTCATGGAACCGTTACTGAGAAACACGACGAATGCATCGAAATTCGACAAACGTGTCCACGAAACAGGAACGGATAGCAGCGTTGGCGAAACAGTCACCAGAGATGGCTTTCACCTCGCTCGCCTATCTGATGGACATCGACTGGTTAAAGGAAGCGTATCGACGCACTCGTAAAGATGGTGCTGTTGGCGTGGACGGAGTGACCGCGGAAGAATACGAACAGGACTTGGAGGGTAACCTTCAAAGCTTGCTCGACCGCGCGAAATCCGGCACGTACAAGGCACCGCCTGTACGGCGTGTGCATATTCCGAAAGGCGGCTCAAGTACTGAGACCCGTCCGCTAGGAATTCCCACTCTGGAGGACAAACTCCTCCAGCGGGCGGTGGTCATGTTGTTGGGATCCATCTACGAGCAGGACTTCTTGGACTGTTCGTATGGCTTCCGGCCTGGCCGATCGGCACACGGTGCGCTCGATTTTTTTCGCGAACAGACGATGAGCTGTCGGCCAAAAGGCGGCTGGGTGCTTGAGGTAGATATTCGCAAGTTCT
>CAVYFC010000001.1:0-25463 GCA_963767665.1 Pirellulaceae bacterium | reverse complement strand
TGATCCGGAAGGCGCCGACGCCACTGACAAGATGTTGATATTTGACGCCAGGCAGGAAACAAGAGCACGTCTCATCCATAACCAAGGTAAAGAGATTGAGGATATTCAGGTGGAAGATATCAGCCCGTTCTTGTCGAACAGAAAAGTCGTGAAGCATGAAATTCTAGGTGAAGGTGCATGGCGAATTGCAACCAAACACGATCCCAAGCGAGAACTTGTCGTGATGATGGTGGAACACGCAGAGGCCATCGAGACTCCGGGAAAACGTTTTCAAGAACGGACCGCGTGACGATTGGTTTGTCCGTGGTGGGATTTGCAGCGTTTGTACTGACGACGATTTGGGTCATCATCCTGCAGCGGATCGTCAAGACATAGCAGGCATTTCAATGCAGTTGTAGCACGGCAGATCACGTGTAACGTAGTCTTAAAAAGGGCCTGCTAAGCCTTTGGCAGGTTTGTAAACTACCGATTCAAATCACTGCCGTGTGTCGGCCGCTGGCTCGATCCAGGCGTGGCTCCCGACTTAGCTTAGTCCACTCAGGCCTCGTTCCTGCGCGGCACTGGTGCGTTGGTCTGCCTAAGTTGGCTACGACGGTAGCATGATGCGCAGGCCCCGGCCGAATATAGTTTTGGAGCTAGCCTGGTTCCAATGGTGACAGTAGCCGTCGCTACCAAAATGCTTGCCAAAGTCCGAACCCTTGAATTTCCTGTGGCTGTCATGTGTCTCTCATGGAAAATCTCCACGTTAGTTTCCGCGAGTCGAGCCACGATTTGACGAAGATTCTTGCTCGGAAACAGTGGATCCGTCCGGCGATTCGTCAATGTCAAAAATATGAACAGTCTTCAATGTAGGCTGTCCGGTTGTCATCACATAAGCTTCTTAATCCGCTACCGATATTGCACAACACCTGACGGCCAAACGTTTCTGCGAGCACCGAGACAATGGATCGACCATCCGAGTGTTTCAGTTGTTCTTCGATCCTTTGCAAGGCAGCAAAGCAGTCTGAAGCTTTCGCCGATATCAACTCATCCGATACGGGCAATCTACATGACAACAGAAATTTGTGGTTTAATCTCCGCACCTTCAGCAAAACGGTATGGGTGCCGTGTTCTGGGTGATGGAACCTGATGTTGTAGACTTCGTCCTTCATAGACTCGGATGGTATTCGCGATGACCGATTCGTGGAAGTTGATTCTCTATTTCAAAGCCGCCCGTTCCGCGACTTTAGTCTTTCGCATTGTATACCGCAAAATGTCAGCAGCGACTTTGCGACCAAACCTCATGCCAAGTCGTGCAAATACTCGGAATCCTCGACGGCCAGCCGCCACTTTTCAGGAATTGCTTCGACACCCAAACGAGCACCGATCACGGATCCTGTAATCGTACCGATCGAATCGGAATCGCCATCGGTGTTTATGGCGGTGAGAATCGCCTGCTTGAAGTCATCAGGAGAACGCCAAAAACAATACATGGCACTTGCCACCGCCTCTTCAGCGACCCATCCTTCGCCCAAACCTCCCTCCACGAGCACTTCATCGGGTGAGTTCGTTAGAAGCTCTGGACTTTGCGCCAAACGGCTGTGAAGTCCGGCGACGATTCGCAGCACCGCTCATCGATCTCGCTGTAAATGTGCTCTGGCTCTGCGCCAGTAAGCGCCATCGCGACCATGATGCGCCGCCGCGGCCGCGGCTTCCAAAGCCGCGGGATGTCCATGAGTAAGAAGGCTCGACGCGCGCGGACGTCCGCCACTTGATCAAGATCCTTGTAATACAAACCAATCGGCGCGACTCTCATCGGCGCTGCCACACCCCTTCGATTCCGCAACGCCTGCATTACGCCAATGGACTCCGCGAGCAAGATTGGTGCAGCCTTCCATGCAGGTTCCACCGGCGACCGATTGTTTTTCGCCGAACGCGACCAACTTACGAATCGTCGGCCCATTTCGGCCATGAGTTGATCGAGGTCGGATTGACCAGCGTCAACAGCGATTCGCCAACGGCAATTGTCATCTGGGTGTCGTCGGTGAACGTTCCCGGTGGATGGTCGGTCCAGTAAATAGCGGCCGCGAAAAACGAGGATCTTTGAGTGCGATGAAATCGGTGATTCCTTCCGGGCCGATCTCCGCAGAAACTGTGCGCGCCGCCGAAACTCTGCCGGATATCCCATTGCGTCCCCAACGGCGAGCCCAACGATAGACCCGACGAATTGAGATTCGATCGCTGGCACGGGCGCACCTACCTCATCAAGCGGAACACTTTGAATTCAATGCGATCGGGTCCTGTCAATACTTATTCTTACAGTGTAGCGACGCATGATCTGCAGTACTCCGCCATGGTCCAATCAATGACGCAAGTAGCAAACCACTACCCCAACGCCCCTAGCTCCAAGTCTTAAGGCAAACGAGCAAGCCGCATGCTCAGCGAGCGAACTCGG
Organism: Pirellulaceae bacterium; assembly: GCA_963767665.1. Classification (GTDB taxonomy): domain Bacteria; phylum Planctomycetota; class Planctomycetia; order Pirellulales; family Pirellulaceae; genus Rubripirellula. The sequence continues at coordinate 23,029 of CAVYFC010000001.1, read as the reverse complement.
GAATCTCACTCATACTCTAGCAGAACCCGTCGCCGGAACTGGTAGCCGCGGTCGGGAATTCCAAAATTCAAAGTGCCACGCGACGTTAACTTCCCGTTGCCGGGCAATACAGGCGCTTGACTGATTACACACTCTACGGATTGTGCGAGACCTTAATGACGGCTGTAGGGCTACGCTCTTCATGCCATACAGAAAAACCGCCAGTATTTGTCTCGCAATCATCGGTTTCATGGACGGAATCGAAACGTGCTTGCAACGCTTGCCGACCCGTTGCTCCGATTAAGTTTCCATCCAAGTCAAGAAAGGTCAGCCGCTGAAGGTGTGGGGAAGACGCCAATGTGGAAGCGACGTCATCATGAACGGCATCTTTCCCGGTCGGGTCGCCGAAATGTGGACGATTTAAGTAGACTTTAGTTAGCTGGTTTAGATTGGGAGAAGATGCCAAATCTCGTGCACCTTGATCACCAATGTTGTTATAGGAAAGAACGAGCACCTTCAGATTCCGGAGATTCGGCAAGTTTGCCAAAGTTCTGGCACCTTTATTTCCGATCCAGCAGCCGAACAGAGATAATTCAGGCAACCTAGTCAATTGTTCGATAGAGCCCAATTTCGCTAGATCTCCGATTGGTTCCACGAGGTGAATCAGTTGCACTGGGCCGGTCTCGAAGATGGTATCTGCGGATCTTAAGAATGACTCTCCTGAAATCACGACTTCATCAACAAAGCCCCGAAAGTAGGTCCACTTTCTGCATCCCGCTTGGCGGAACGGCTCGTTCCAGTCGTCTCCATAGGCGGCGTGCAACTCCTGGGCTCGCGACTTCAATGCCTTACGCCGTGGATAGTCATGTTCCATTTGTGGTAGACCCGCTTTCAGGCGTTCAACTAACTCACATTGCGCGGATGAACTCACCACGAAAGTCACCACGATCTTGCAGCCAGTCTGCGTAGGCCAAGCGTGGTTCGTCGTCTTCTGGGCAATCGATGATCGCTTGCAGAAAAGCGGTCTGGTTCATGGGGGGTACCTCAAGGTAACGGAGCGAGCCGTTGAAACCTGTCGATTGTACGCTCCTTAACACTATTCGGTTGCATCGACCGAACGCACGAAGAATTTTGGCTAACTAACTTCGGTCATAAAGACCTCCGCGCCGAACGTAAATTGCATCGACCATTTGCTCAATGCATCTGATGGTACGATCAGAAAGCAGTTCAAGCGAGCGATCTGCGCAGCCCAATTGCGGCCGACCGAGCAAAATACAAGACCAACGTTCGCCCGGCCCTATGATCCCAATGCGTTACTATTTCGGCAGCAGTGTTAACTTTATGGAATGGTCGCCGAACCGTGAGGAGGTGCCGCGTCGGGCCGAACCATGGTCATGGCGGGAGATGCCCGAGCGCCGTTGGGACCACCCAACTTTTTCGCTCTCTCTTTGTCTTTTTTGGCTTTGGCTTTTTCGCCAACGAGCGAATAGGCGATCGATCGAGCAAAGTACGGAACAGGATTCTGTGGATCCAACTCAATCGCCTTGGAGTATTCACGGATCGCTCTCGGAAGATCACTTCCCGCATGGAGGATACCACGATGGTAGTAGGCTGGTGCAAATCTCGGATTCAACCGAATCGCGGTGTTTTGATCTGCCATAGCCTTATCGTAATCCATCAACTTTCCGTACACACTTCCACGGTCGCTGTAGAATCCCGGGGAATCTGGATTTAGCTTGATCGCCCAGTCAAGACTCTCAATCGCTCTTTCATAGTTGCCAAGCTTGTTCAAACAAACTCCGCGCGCAGCGTAGTAATGTGCATTATCGGGACTCAGCCGGATTGACTCACTGAAGTCCGGTAGCGCATCGCGGTACGCGCCCTTAGCAAAGAGAGATGCCGCCCGGTGGTAGTAGTGAATGTCGTTCGGTTTTAGGCGAATCGCTTCACTGAAATCAGCAACTGCAGTGTCATAGTTCGCCGCCCAATACGAGCGAACACCACGATTGAAATGGGCAAGAGCATTGTCGGGATCAAGCCGAATCGCTTCGCTATAATCCTCGATAGCTTCGTCGTCACGATCTAGCTTTTCCCATGTGACACCGCGGTTGACATAAAGACCCGCGTCGGATGGATTAAGCCGAATCGCTTCGTCTTCGTCGGCGAGCGCCTTCCGGAACTCACCCAACTTCATCCAGACACGCGCGCGATTCGAGTATGCGTCCACGTAGTTGGGACTGAGCCGAATAGCCTCTCCGTAATCGGCAATTGCCTTGGCTGGTTCGCCTGCGACATCCCATGCGATCCCCCGATTGTAATAAGCTATGCTGTAGGTCGGGTCGAGAATGATGGACTTACTGTAATCGTTGATCGCTTTCTTCAACTCGCCTTTGGAACGCCAAGCAACGCCGCGGTGGCAGTATGCCAATGCGTCGTTGCTTTGAATCTCAATCGCTCGGTCAAATTTGGCGATCGCTCCGTCGTAGTCACCATTGTGTTTTATCAGGGCGACACCAAGGCTGCGATGCACGCCCGGGAAATCTGGAGCTAGGTCGATAACGGAATCAAAGTCGGCAATGGCCTTCGCGTGCTCGCCGAGGTTGCCCCATGCGAGACCTCGGTCATAGATTGCGATAATTTTTTCCACTGAATCATCGGATGTACGACGAAGTGCCTCGTTGAGGTCTCGTATTGCCGCTTCAAAGTTATCGCTGTCGGCGTAGCAATTCGATCGACTTAGATATGCTTTGACAAAATCGGGACGGAGGCGGATTGTCGCGGTGTAGTCCTGGATCGCCTTCTTGATGTTTCCCTTTGTCATCCAAGCGCTTCCTCGGCTGTAGAACGCTAGGGAGTACTTCGGGTCAAGGCGGATTGCCTCAGTATAGTCAGATATTGCCTTGTCGAAATCTTGGTTCTTCTGCCAGAGAGAAGCCCGCATGCCGTAAGCATACGCGTTGGGCAAAATGCGAATGACCTGATTTAAGTCTCGTATCGCGTTGTCCCTACTTCTTTTGCGCTCCCAGACAATCGCCCGGCCAAGCAGGGCACGCCAGCTGTTCGGGTCAAGCCGGATTGCCTCTCTGTAGTCTGTGAGTGCCGCATCCAACTTGCCCTGCTGCATCTGAACGGTTGCGCGGGTTTCCAGGGCGACCACGTTTGTTGGATCGAGCTGAAGTGCAGTACCACAATCATCAGTCGCCTCTTTAAACTTCTGCTGCCGCATCCAGATTACCGCTCTCTGGGCATAGGCTGGAGCATATTTGGGATCACGGTCGATCGCCGCATTCAGATCGGCAAGTGCTTGCTCGGTATCATGGGAAGAGAGAGCTGCAACTGCGTCTTTGGTTAGATCATCAGCGCTAAGAGCAACGGGAGAATTAGGAAGCTGCTCAGTTACTTGTACCTGTGGCTCGTGAGCAGATGCACTGTTAGCTAATCCAAGAACGAGAATCAGCAAAGTCGCTATAAGTAGGCGGGGTAACATCATCTCGGAAGGACTAGAATTCGGACGACAACTTCCTCCCGATGGAATCAATGCCGTAAGTATTGACTTATGTACGAACAAGGCAATGGTCGCGATCACTCAAACAACGGTTGGTTGAACTCCAGTACCGATTGCCTACGTGCGTCTAACTTGAATCCTCGACAGTATAGCGAACTGCCGTTAGGCCGCGCAGGAGATGCACTCTGAATTCGATGTTTAGGCCTGCGCCGAGACTGAAGCCGGACAACTCGACTTCACGAAGCGAGTTCTCTTGGGCGCTCGGTGTCCCGGTCGGCAACACACCTATGCGAGTTCGACTGTGGGCTTCGAGCGTTCGGTCGATGCAACCGCGTGAAGTTAGCAAGAACGTCTTCGGCATCACTAACGGGCGTTTCTTCGCCATTGACTCAATCCAAAATCTGCAGCTAACACGCCTGATTCTCGACGCAAAGGCCTGTCTCACGAGGATCTTCAAGCTGTCACAATCCGCTCGGGAACGTGGCACCGCAAAACGACTTCACGTTGCTAGCCGACGTCCTCCAGGGGACTCAATTCATCAACGAAATCAAACGCCAAGAAGCCGCCGCCTGAAAATCTCCATCAACAACTTCTTGCATTTGCTTCCAGAATCGGCCGCTCAACAGGGACAAGCGAACCGTACATTTCTTAGCTGGTCATTTTCTCGGCCAAGAACATTGGCAATATCTGACATATCAAAGTCTCCGTCACCGTCCTGGTCAAAGAGTCCACCAAGCAGGTCTCCGTGTTTTTGTTCTAGTTCCTGACGCTCTTGAGTGAGATGACCGTTCACTGTCGAAGCATCGACGTGTTGCCCGGAGAGCTGTTTGGCGATCACCCCGATCACCATCGGCCCCAGGAACTTAATGAGCTTACCCGCCATCTCGCTGTTCAAACCGGAAGTCTGCGAAACCCCCTTTTCCACACGTTGCTCGTGGCCCCCTAGCAGGTCTGGAATGAGCTGGCCAAGGTCCGTACCGCCCGCTTGCTGGTCGCCCGACTGAGTAAACTGCTTGAATAGGTTGCCAAGCTGTCCAACGAGACTCTCGCTATGTTCTGCATGCTGGTTAACGGCTTCGGCCAGGCGTTCGCTTTTCTGTGGATCCTGAGCCGCCTGGGAGAGAGCAGCGATCAGGCCGGGAATCGCCGCTCCGATTGCCTTCTTGGTCGTTTCGTCGTTGACTCCAAGTTGGTTGGCGATGCTGTTCACGTCGTCAGAACTAATCTGGTCGGCAAATGCGTCGATTATGGTTGCCATGTCTGTCTACCTCTCAAAGAAATGTGTGGAATCGAAATCGTCCAAAGGAATCAAAGTCGGGGGAATCTCCCAGTCGGCTCGGTCACTCAACAAACGTTAGCAGACTCTCGTCCCGCGACAATCGCCCAAATCTAGTTTCTGTTGACCGTCAGTCTGCTGTCAGCCGTGGATCACGGATCGAGTGATGCTGCGCAGGCCATTCGACCGCGTCTCGCAACACGAAAGGTATGGGTCCCACCATTCCGTCGAGAATCACCAGTATTGATTGCGGACACTACACCTGACAGTAGATTAAAATCGTGTAAGGGGCGATGCTTACCAACGCGTGACACGGAAGTCCGTCGTACCATCCCGGAAAGGCTTCCACATCGCTGCTCGGATGATCGCTGAAGGCGGTGCTGTACCCCCGCCAGGCGCTGTTCAGGCGTAACTGCCATCGTCCTTCGCGAGGAAATCCAACGGTATACCCGTCTTTCGCTTCGGCCGAGAGGTTCACCAACACGATCACATCGTCACCAGGCCCGCCCTTGTCCCAGCGATGGAAGGCCAGGAGATCCTGAGGATCATTAAGGTGATAGACGTTGATGTTTCGTCCGCATAGTCCACGGCTGTCGCCCCCTCGATTCAATCGCAGCCCAATCAGGTCACGATAGAGACGAACAATGCCCTGGAATTCCTCGTTCAGATGCCAATCGATCGGAACGTCGTCGCGAAACCAGCCTCCTTCGAGGAATTCCTGACCCTCAAAGAGCATGGGGATTCCTGGGGCAGTACAGACTAAGCCCGCGGCCAATGAGGATCGCTTCTGTGCGTAATAGTCGTGCGGGTCTGTCGGGTCGATTTCCGAAGGCACGCGGGCCTTCCCATTGGCCACCTCATCGTGCGACTCGCTGTAGACAACTCGCTGAAAGGGGTCGCCGTTGTACGAATAACAGAGGGCGTCACGCACAGCGAACATCGAGCGAGACCGGTCGTCCGCTGCGATGACGGCTGCGCGAATCGGATGCACAAAATTCGAGTCCCACTGGGCTCCGTATCCGGCGCCTCCCCATTCCACCGCTTTGGTGAGCCACTCGTTGTGCTGCAAGTCTTCGGCGATGGTGATTCTGCCGGGATAACGAGCACTGATTTCCAAGTTAAGCCATTGGGCCAGGCTCCATCCCTCGGGTAGATCAAGTCCGGGATACACATTCCGCATGTACAGGGTCATGTCCATACGCAGCCCATCGACGTGGTATTCTTCGAGCCACATCAACGCGTTGTCGCGGATGTACTGGCGAACTTCTCCACGGCCGTAGTCGGGGCGGGTATCGCCCCACGGAGTCTCGCTACGCCAGTCGTTGTAGAAATAGATGCCACCCAGACCGTTCTCGCTCCAACCATCGAATTGCCACAGGTTCAAATCGCTCGGGCCGAAGTGGTTGTAGACGACATCCAGAATGACCCCGATTCCATGCTGATGGGCGGCTCGCACGAACTGTTTAAAACCGTTCGGTCCGCCGTAGCTGCTTTCTACGGCGAACAAATGGGCAGGGTTGTATCCCCACGAGAAGTCACCCGCGAACTCTGCGATAGGCATCACCTGAACCGCATTCACTCCCAAACGCTTGAGATGCGGCAATCGCGCGATGGCATCTTGAAACGTACCTGGCTTACCTCCAGGCTCGTCGTTGAACGTGCCAATGTGAAGTTCATAGATTACCAGTTCATTCCAGGGCGGAAGCGTGTACGCGTCTCCGTCCCAGTCGAAATCTGGATCGTGGATGACGCCGTTGCCAATCGAGTTGGTCACCTGCCGTGCGTAAGGATCGACACGAGAGAGTTGCTGCTCTCCATTGACGATGAGGTAACGGTATTCATTTCCGACTTCGGCGTTGGGCACGTCGGCATACCAGTACCCTCCGGCTTCTGATTCCATTGGATTGGCCTCCGTCGACCAATCGTTAAAGTTGCCGATCACAGAAACTGCGGATGCATTTGGCGCCCAGACCCGAAATGCCACGCCGTGCTCATGAAGAATCGAGCCCATTCCGACGTGATGTCTTACTTGCGTTTGCGTTGAGGCCATGGATTGAACTCCCAGCTTGTGTGAAGTCGATCACTCCGTTACCGGAATCCAGGAGACTTGCCAGGTTCCGCGGCATCGCTTTACCGCGACCTGGCAAGGACCGAGGACTTTCAGGCCACCTAGGTGACGCATTATCAATTGGCAGTCAGCTTGCTTTTCGTATCAGGCCGATCAGGAACAGCAAAACCACCGCACCAATCGTTCCACCTGCTATCTCGTTCAACATTGGCGAGTTGAGCAAGTTGAAGTTCCCGAAGAGTGCTCCGAAAACCAGTGCACCAACGATTCCCACAATGATGTTCCCTAGCAGGCCAAACCCATGACCCTTCACGATCTGGCCTGCCAGGAACCCTGCGACAGCGCCAATCACTAATGCAATGAGTAAACCAGTAAGATCCATCGCTCACCTCTTCAAGTAATAGATAGAATGTTTCGGGATTATTCTTGGGAGAGCCCAAGACCAGATTTGACCGACTCCATGATTTCTTGGACGTGTTCATCGATCTTGGCTTGCTCGTACTCGCCTTCCAGATAGTCTCGCAGGGCGATGAGCTTCTCCTTGACCTTGGCGAGTGTCGCGCTGACGGTTTCCGGTAGCTCAACGTCCTCGGCTTTTTGCTCGAGGGACTCGATCATTTCGACCACAGCCGTCTTCAACTGCTCTGGAGTGTCCTTCAGTTCTTCGAGGTTGCTGAACTTGTCCTTCAGGGGTGCGAGATAAGCCTGAGCCTTCTCGCCCAGTTCGCTTGCCATCTTTTCGCCCTCCTCAACGGCGGATCCGACATCTTCGGCGACCTCCTTCGCGGCTCCTTCGACTGCAGCCTCGGCTTCCTTCAATTCAGTTGCTGCTTCGTCCTTGCTGCACCCGCTGAAGGACGCCACGGCAGCGAAGAGCGTGGCAAATGCCAGCTTCGTCAGAGAAATCCGGGAATGAGTCATGGTTCTTTCCTGTTGTTCGGTGTGAGACAGAATCTCGTGGACGGTAGTGACAAAACATTTGCGTCCAGCGTGCTGAAGGCCGACCAAGTGTGCGACGTTCTCAGCATCAGGTTAGCACGCGATCGAGATCAGCCAAAGTGCTTCTTCTCGGCGTCAGATACCTTCCCGCCGCCGAGGCCAAGAAATCTCACTTCTTTAGCCGCTTCGGCGCCGCGCCAAGCAGTTGCACGGATGTGGTGTCGAGCGTCGTTGCCATCTGAAAACCTCACCAACATGAAAGACGGGAAGGTCGTGCTGGCCAGCCACTTTGCAGGTGTAGAGGACGTTAGCATGCTGTCAACTCCAGATGAATCTAGCGGCATGTCTTGAGCCGTCGCTTGGACCTCTGGTGCGAGTTTTCTGGGTAACGCGCCCGGCGAAACCCACGCGAAAACCAGCGGATTCCCGCACGTTCCGGGAGCAGTTGGTCTGCGATCTACTTGGCTTGCAAGCGGCGTTTTACCAGCGCCACCATTCCCCATCCGGTGAACATCCCCATCACGTACGCACCGATAATGATCAGGAATTTGGACAGTTTCAACGACCAGAACAGAAAGTCGACTTCGACGACCTGCAGATTCTGGGCCGCAAAGATGACAATTGCTACCAGAGCGATCGCCGCCAAAGCTGTGGTCAAGTAATGCATCATTTCAATCTCCGCACGATAGAGTACTCAGAACTCCCATTGAATCACTGCTCGCGTCGATCAATCTCCGGCAACCGTCCAGGGCGACCAATTTCTTGCAGAGAAATGATCAATCGCGTGGCAAACAGATCAGCCGGAAGTTCTTGGCGGCCAGGTCCCCTTTCGAATCGTTTCGATTGAGGATCCGATATCGCCAGAAGGGTGCCGGGTTGAGCAGCAGTCTTCCCGTTCCTTCGTAGACACGAACCCAGCCTTCCCCGGCGGTCAAGAAGCCCATCAGGTTTTCGGTGACGCGGCGAACGTTGAAGCGGACATCGCCGGTTCGGGCAATCACGAGGCTGCCGTCGCAGACCACGCGTTCCCCGGGCTGCAGTTGGTGCTCGAAAACTGGCCCGCGGGTCGTCAGCACGACTTTACCAACGCCCCGCACCCGGGTGAGCAGATAGACGGGACCCTCGCCGGCCAGGATGGCTCGGGTAACTGGCTCCCGGTGAAAGCCGACTTCCACCGTTCCCTCGGAGGCCCAATACGCCCCGCGATCCAGCAGCCACGTTTCACTGTCGAGTTCCAAGACGTGGTAGCCTCCCAGGGAAGACTCCAGCGTGATCACGCCGCTGCCGGCATACACGGGGCGGTAAACCGATTCGTTGGCCAGCCACGATTTCAGGATCGTGCTTATGGGAGGAAGCACATTGGAATAAACGTGGATGTCGCCCACCATGTAACTTAGCGCGCCGGCTTCTACACGAACCGTTTCATCCTCGATATGAATTTCAACATAATGCGTTCCCTCCAGTTCCTTGACCTCAAACCTAGCCATCCTCAAGGCTCCCTCGGGTAGAGAGTCGGTGCGTTTGGATCCGGTTCCATCGGTTCTTCCATCATGATGCTGTGCGTCAATTCAAACGCGCTGGGCGAGATTCCGAATTGACGGCTGCGATACGGGCGTTCGAGGACGGCAATCAGAAGGATCAAAGATCCCAGAAAAAACGCCACCAGTCCGCCAAGAAACAGCTGCGTGAGGAACCGCATGTCGAACGACCACAACAGGCCGAAATTGATCAACGTGCCCACGAACACCACGTACCACATCACAGTGGGAATCGCCGTCTCGGCTGCATTGCGTCGCTGTAGCCCCAGGTTCGCCATCTCTTCGAAATGCTTAACCGACAACTGTTGGATGTATTTCTCTTGTTCGGAGGGATCAGGAAGAGAGATGAGTTTCAAAACGATCGGCTCCAAATGCGAACGGCACCACGCGGGTGCTGGCCCTTTCGCAGCAGCGGCCATTCGTCGTCGATGATTCGGCGGCAGTAGCCGCGAAGATCCTCCCGAAGTTCTTCCTGAAACGGCGACGGGTATTCCCCAACGTAGCGGTACAGCGACAACATAGAATCCGCTTCTGCCTCGACCTTCGACCGGACATCATTCATGTTCTGATAGGCCGCTACGGTGATCAGACTCATTAACAAGCCGTATAGGACTCCGAACGACGATAGCACGGAGCCGACGATCTCATTGTCGCGCCCATTGGAACGAGCGAGGGACCGAAAAACCGGTCGCAACGCAACCGTACCGACCCAATAGACGCCTACAAAGACGATCGCCACCAGCGCGCACAGCGCTTCGAGTGGAAGGTCATAGAGGAGTGACGTTAACATGGCTGCATTTCCAGACTCATCAACTTGAACATTTAGGCTTCATCTGATGTCATGCCCGCCCCCCGCGACCGATTCGGACTCAAGCCGACGCCGGGGAGCTCTTTGACCTGCTGTTGGCAACAGCGACAGTGACGGAATCGCGATGTTCGCCGATGTTCAACCCGGCGTTCCCGCCCAAATATGTTGAACCCCCATCGATGAAGCAGGATCCCGATGACGGGGAAACCAACCAGCACGAAAAACACCGCCCAGCGGAAAGTCGTCCAATCCCAAAGGAACGCGGCAGCCAATACGGTTGCGATCAACAACAGCGGCCAATACCCCTCCTGCGGTTCCAGGTAGACGGCGGGCGGATCCTCCCGTTCCACCTGTTCTTCACAGACGTCGCACAAGAGCTTGCCGTAATACCCGCATTGCTGATTGGTGCACTTGTATTGGACCTCGCCGGGTAACACGTGAGCCCGACAATGAAAGCAAAATGAATTCCGACAGGTCGGGCAGTGATAAGCCTCGCTGTCGACGCGTGACCCACAAATGGGACACTTTTCCACGTCGCCCAAACGCTGCGGGGATCGTGCCGACGATCGGGAATCGTCGACCGAGATGCTCGGATCGCTCTGTTCGGTGCTCTGTTCGATGCTCTGTTCGGTGCTCGGATCGGTGCTCTGTGCTCGGATTGCTCGGATCGGTGCTCTGTTCGGATGCTCGGATCGCTCTGTTCGGTGCCGTGACCTTGAGGCTGATCTGGAGCCATCTTCCCTGGTTGCTTTTCTGGCATCATGTGCGAGTGTCAAGGTATCGCGGATGGGCGTCGTACCCGTGCAATCTGTGATAGCGAGTTGTCTCGCACCATCATAACCGTTCAATCGAGGCCAGTGATGGCCCTGTCGGTGAGTTTTAAGTTGGGTCAAGTGCCTCTCCAGGTCGCCCCTTCTTGCGGATTCCGTTCGCGTGCGAGGAGCCGACGATGACGGTCAATCCATCAACAACACGAGAAAGACGGAATCCTTCATTTGCAGCGCCTCGAAGCGATCAGGATTCCCGACATGGCATCGCCGTCACCGATCTTGTAGACTTGCAGTTCCGATACCCTGCTGTCATCAAAGGCCTTGCCAAGTGCCGCGTGAGCTTCGGTCGTGTGATCGTTGTTTTCGACCAGCAGGGAGGCGGAAAGCCTTGCACCACGATCGGAGATCGAGCGAAGCTCCGCCACGATATCACGTGTTGTACTCGGGTCCCGTGTGTACACTGTTTCCCACTCCGCCATCCAATTGTCCTCCCCGTACCGCTCCCAGAGTTCACCCGCGAAGTGTTTGTATTTGGCCAGGGCCGCTTGCTCGAGGGAGCCTTCCGGTACGTCCACCGCATCGTAGAAAACGGAACTTCCGAAGGCCTCTTGACTCGGCATTCCGTAGCATCGCTCGAGCTCGACAACGTAGTCTGGTTTTCCAAGAGTGCGTCCTGATTTTTCCGGCACGAGTGCTCCTTTCGCAAAGTGTCTGCGTTCCGCCATCCCGTGAACAGGCAGGTGGGGGAAAGGTGTATAAAATATCTGGGAAAATTACCCGCGGCGAGGTGACATTGGTTGGAGGGAGTTGCCATTGAGTAGTCGAAGCGGGGCATCGATCGTGTCATCCAGAAGTCCCCAGCAAGGTCGCTTTGGCTTCGCTTGGCAACGCTTGACATGGCGTTACAATCCAGATCTTGCAGATTTCAGCGAGCCGTTTTTCTGAAGTTTCGCTGCATGTCAAACACCTCTCAATGTTCTTTCTGCTGCTCGATCTTCTGACCGACTTGCTGACGTTCATCTGCAATCAAAACGCGACCATGACGGTCTAACAAGTTCAGTCACATCCTTGCCAAACAGATCGATAGGAAAATGAATTTAAAACACCGATTGCTATTGGCACTCTTGATCGTGTGGGTGAATTATGGGGCTTCGGTCGCACCCACCTATGGGTCGGATTTGAGTGAGTTCTTGCGTGCGGTATTCGAGAATCACCACCAACGCGCACCGACAGGGGCCGAAATCAATTACTACTCAAACCTGTCAAGGAATGCTGGGCCATTGGAGAGTTACATCGCCATGGTCAGTTCTGATGACTACTTTGTGAACCAGTGCCAGCGAAATACGCAGGTTTACGTGACCCGAATTTATCAACTCTTTCTCCACCGCGATCCACAGCCGGACGAGCTGAGGTTTTGGGTGAATCAGTATCAATCTGGCCGAATGGACCGATCCTCACTGGTGCGGCAGTTTTGTCAAACGAACAACATCAACGCTGTGCCCGGTGCACGCTCCGTTTATCGGCCGAGCTTTCGGCCGCCGACCGATGCGGTCTCGTGCGCTGACGCACTGTTGACCAAAGTCCGCCTCTTAAATCAAGTCGTCACTCGAGGGTTCGGAGGTACTTGGTTCGGTCAAAATCTGCTCAACTCAACCGCCAGTCTGCAGGCCACCACGAGTCAATTCCGAGATGCTGTGAGTTCGCGGAACAGCACTCAGCAGCAAATTCGGATCGCAGCGGATAACCTGGAGCGTGCACTGCAGCAGGTCGAATCTCAGTTTCGTGCAGTACCTTCGGCCTCTGATCAGTGCCGCAATCTACTCTGGGAAATCTCTGAACTGGTGACCGCAGCGCGCAGCAGCCAGCATGGCTTGGCAGCGCCGCCCGTCCCCCGCGTCACCCTTGCAGCGAGAGGTCGAACAACTGCTCGCCACGCTGAGAGACTTTGCATCGACGATGTCGGCTTATCAATATCAATCACCCGCCTACGCCAGTCTCAACCGAGATGTAAACGGTTTGTATGTGCAGACTCAAGGTCTCGCCGAAATGGTGCGCACCTCGCCCCGACAGTCCGATCTGAATCGCGTTATCAACAGCATCAATACGCAGGGCCGCGACATCGGCCGGCAGTTGCAGCGAGCCGATTTTCGCCTGCAGCAAGGCTGGTGGAATGTTCAGCACCAACTGGAACAAGTGACCGTCACTGCGGGCGCCGGTGGAGATTTCTATGTCTCGTCAGCACATCCCGTCGTGATCAACCGACCAAGCTGGAATCGGCTGCCAGGGCAGATCAGTCCCGGTTACCACGCGTCGGCTCAAAACCGGCAGATCGTGGGCGACACGGATCGATTGCTATCGCTCATCGACAACTACATCGCTTCCCTGCGACCACTGGTCTCGCGCAGTCGTGACGTCGCGACCATGATCAATCAATGCTCGATTTGCGGCACAAGGTACTCGTCTTACGACAACAGGCTGCGTCGGGAGCCTTCGGATCGCGACTCCAGTACGCCTCTCGCGGTGTTGTCAGGCAATACAGCGATGTTGCCAGCAAGACGTTTGCCATAATGGTCGGAAACGACTCGACACTCAATTCGCCCAGCTGGATGCAAATCGGTGAGTTGGCCTACCGGATCGACAAGACGATTCGCGGAGGCTGAGTGCGTTGATTGTGGGTTCATGGGCTTTCGACATCAATTCGAACATCGGTGGAGATTTTGGGACGTGAAATTTGTACAAGCATTACCGGTCGCCTTCCTAGTCTGCACATGGTTCAGCACAGCTAGCGGGCAGACTGAAACGAGTGGCATTCAGGTCTCGGTTGATCCTGCTGTTCAGAAATTGGATGGAATCACCCAGCGGATGGCAGCTTACCTAAATGCCATGCCAACTTTTGAGGTGCGTTCGGAGTCCCGCTGGACGCTCGATGGAGAGAATCGGCAAGTTGGCGGTTCTGAGTGTGAAATACAAGTTCGACATCCAAACTCATTCCACCTGCGGATCGGCTCTGAAGCGGCAGAAGACGTTTCCCTGGAATGTGCGAGTGATGGGGAAACGGTAACGCGACTTTACAAGAGCGCCGAACTAAACATTTTCTCCGAGCACGAGGGAGGGCTGAAAGAGATTCTCGATGATGCGATGACCTTGTCGAGCCTCGCGGGCAGCGGAATTGAACTGCTCGCTCGCCCCGACCTTCACGCTTACCTGATGACCTCGCTCACGAAGGTGAAAGATCTTGGTGAAGAGGAACTCAGTGGTGAGAAAGCATACCACTTCGCCGGAACTTGGCATGACGGCTCGCAGGTTGAATTCTGGATCGCCGCGCGACGCGAGCCCGTGTTGCTCCGTTGGCAACGGCGAAAGAAGCTCGACTTGGGTGACGACCAGCCCCACGAAGTGAAAACGGACTGCATTCTGACCTGGAAGCCTAATGCTGAATTGCCTGCCGACTTCTCACGCATCGCCATTCCCGACGATGCCGTTGAGGTGAGCGATTTGCAACACTTCCTGATGGAAGGTCGGACGAAAGATCTGTTGGGTCAGCCGGCACCCCAGGTTCAACTGAAGCTGCTTGATGGGCAAGCATGGAGGCTCGGTCAGCATCGAGGTAAGCATCATGTCGTCCTGTTCTTTTTCGCATCTTGGGCGGCACCGAGCACGAACGACATGCCAGCGATCATCAAGTTTTGTGGAGGAATATGAGAATCGAGGAGTCGTGTTCTACGCGATTGATGTTGGCGAGGATGCGGATTCCGTGCGTGCCTTCGTGGAAAAGCAAAAGTACACCCACCCCGTAGTCTTGGACCCGGAACAGCGAGCTACCGCGGCCTATCGCATCACATCGCTCCCGGTGACCGTCCTGATCGGCAAGGATGGTACGGTGCAAGCAGTCCACGTTGGAACGTCACAGGAGGAAAGGGCGCTGATCCGGGCTGACATGGAGGAACTGGTTGCTGGAAACCCATTGGTCCAGGATCAGCAAGAACCGTAGTCGTCATTCCTTACTTGAGACCATCGTGGATCAGCGGCACCAAGGAACAAACATGCAAATCATTATCAACAGTGGCAATCACCTGCCGATGAATCAGGATTCGATTGAGCAGTATCAGTCTGAGGTCGCAGCGTCTCTCAAGCGATTCAACGACAGGATTACTCGCATCGAAGTCCATTTGACCGATGAGAACAGCCTCGCCAAAGGAGGTGCGGATGATATTCGATGCTTGATGGAGGCACGACCTGCAAGCCAGCAACCGGTAAGCGTGGAGGTTCGAGCGGCAACCGTCGAGCAAGCCATTCGGGAAGGGGCCAGTACGTTAAAACGTCGGCTTACTGCGATGCTCGAAAAGTCCCAAACGGAACAGCGACGCCAACGATGACCGTGACCTCGCACGGGTTGTTCGCGATCACGTGGATGGATGCCGATCTGTCTCGCTGACTGAATATGAAATTTACTTTGGGTTGATTGTGCCAGGACGACGAAATCAGCCTGCGACTAATAATAGGAACATGCTGCCATGATCGATGTTACTGACGATGTCTTGCAGGAGTTGTCTCGCGGCGGACAAGAAGCGACAGCCTTGTTCGGCGACAATTGGTTCTCCGCTTTAGCGACAACTAGAATTCCCGATCACGAAGTCGAATTTTGTTTCGGCCCCTTCGGTGGTTGTCCACCTGATTTGGTTTGCTTGGCGGTCTCCACGCGATAGCTCGGCACGTTCAGTTCGATGATCACGCTGTGGTGAACCAGTCGGTCGATCGCCGCTGCCGTCGTCATCGCATCTTTGAAGATTTGGTCCCACTTGCTGAACGCCAGGTTGCTCGTTAACAACACGCTGCCCCGTTCGTAACGTTCCGCCAGCAGCGTGAACAGCACCTCCATCTCCTCCCGATCCTGTTGCACGTAACCCAAGTCGTCGATCATCAGACCCTCGTAGCGCGACAACTGCTTGATGAACTTCTGCAACCGGAGATCCCGCTTGGCGATCAGTAACTGTTGCACTAACAAGCTGCATGTCGTCAGCAACATGCTCCGACCTTGCTGGACGAGTTGATTGGCTAGTGCGCAAAGTGCATGACTTTTCCCGGCACCCGGACGTCCAAAAACCAGGACGTTCTCGCGGCGGTCCAAGAACGAACCCTCCCGAAGGCTTTCCAGTTGACGAGTCGCCGACAACGGCAGGCGATCGAAGTTGAACGTCTCCCAAGTCTTGCCTAACGGAAGACGTGAGTTCGTCATCAGACGCTTGATCCGACTTTCGTGACGAGCCTGACATTCCAGGTCCGTCAATTCGGCCAGGTATTGAACGTGGCTGAGATCCTCCGCCGCCGCGCGGTCGGCCGACGATTGAAACTGGTCGCGAAACATCGGGAGCCGCAAGCTGCGGAACTGTTCGGTCAGACGTTCCACGATCGGGCCGCTGTCGACTTGCGTCTTCTCCGCCGGAATCGTTTTTCGGGGACGCTTCGCTGACGAACGGGGCGCCTTCGCTCGGGGCTTGCTGGTGGTTGGTCGATTCATCGTTTGGACTCTCCTTGTCGAACGTGTGAAATAATTCATCAAAGTCATTCAAGTTCGGCGACTCGACATCGATGTCGGTTGCCGGCTTGATCTCGATCGCTTCGCTCACCATCTGCCGAACAAGCTCGACATCAATGGATTGCCCCGATTGGATTTGGTGACGCAGCGCATCCTGCACTGCGTCTTGGCTCTCGCGAGCAGCTATTTGCAGGATTTGCAGATAGTTTCGTACTGCAACCTTCCCGCTGTGAGCATCGCACAGCATGTCGTAGGCGATCCGAAAGTGGCTCGTCGGAAACATGTCTTGCCGATACTTGTAGTTTTCAAAAGCTCCCGGTTTGCGAACCAGAGAGTCGATCACATGGCGATAGTTAATGGCTGAACCGCCGACACCGATCAGCCGAGGCATGCTCTGAACTTCAATCCCGTGATGCGTCACTTTGATCCACTCGGCACTGATCCTCACGTCGACTTTCTGCTTGATCAGACGACTGGGGACTGAGTAGACATTCTTCTTCACCTTGATGGTGCTGCTACTGTCGACGGTGAGCCCCTGTTGGATGTCGTCGGTGTCGAGCTTGTTGTCGGGGAGTCGGCCCAGATGCGATTGTTCGATTTCAAAACGAGCCTTGCGAGCGACATTGCTTCGCGTGATCAGGGCACGAACAAAGTCCATGTAATCTTTTCGACTGGCGAAGTCACGACTGCCGCGTAACAGCAGTGCTTGGTCGATGCGGTTCTTGAGGTGACCGTGAGACGATTCGACATCGCCATTCTCGTTGGCGCAGCGAACGTTGATCCGCTCAGGCTTCACTGAGTAGTGGTCCATCAATGCCGCATACCGCGCAGTGAGTTCCTTCCGTGACGAATGATTGTTGACTGCAGCGCTGAGGCTGTCAGTGCGATGACGCTCGGGGATGCCGCCGAATTCCCAGAACGCATTCTGAATGCCTTCGCTAAGCGCCTCGAATGATTCGGAGAAACAGAGTGAGACCGACTCGAAGTTGGAGTACGTCAAGACGCAGTGATACAGCATGTGCTCAAAGGACACTCCCGCAATGGTGACATGAAGTTCATTCATGACCGTGAAGTCACTTGCGGCGACGCGAGCGGGGTGGTGGACTTGGGTGAACATGACTGGCTTGCCGGGACCATGCATGCTGCGCCACTTTCTTACGCGTCGCTCAAAAGTCCTTCGGGTCGAGTCCGGATAGCGGCCGGGATAGGAATCTTGCAGCCACTGAAAAAGTGTCTTCGCCTGTAGTCGAGGCTCGGCCTCGAGTTTGGTTTGCACCTGGTCCCAGACACCGGCGAACGGGTCGATGCGAGTCCGATACTCTCGCGGCTTCTTGCGCTCGGAAGGGAGTCGGTCGTCGTTTCGATAATGCCTTGCTGTTTTCTCATCCATCTCTGTCATCCTTGACGAAGCGGCCAGTGACTTGCCTATTGCTAGCAACCGCCGAAGCTCTTTAACTTGTCCGTCCCTGACCATCGCAATCTCCGTGAAAACAAGGAGTTACGATGATGACCCAAATCCCAGAATCCGGGAATTCTAATTGTCGCTGGCAGAAAGGATGCCAACGCGAGATCGCCTCAACCCGGGAAAACTAATTGTCGGTGACCGGGAAAACCAATCGTCGCTAGACAATCGATTCGGCGGAGCTGATCATGATGCTTCGCGGTGTGCAGATCGAAGGAACGCAGCGACGCAAACGCTACTCCATTGACTCGGGCAAAGCGGCGTAGCGGGAAGCGAGAAGAACTCCAAGAAATTGCAAACGCAAGGTGGTCATCTGCCTTGCGTTTTTTGTTGATCGCGCTAAAACATCCGTATGACTGCACCGGAGAATCAAGACGACTTGCAGAGCCTGAAACGATTCAATGATGAGTTGGTCGAAACGGTTCAGTCGCAACAGAAGACGATCACGCAACTTCGCGAAGAACTGAATCTGTACCGTCGCAAACTGTTTGGGCAATCCTCCGAGCGGCATGCCGAAGACGATTCGCAGTTGCATCTGTTCGATCTCGGCGAGACGGCCAAGTGAAGGCGATGATGACGAGCCCGATCCGCCGAAGTCTCGTAAGAAGCGACGCCGCAAGAAGAAGTCCGAAAAACTACCGGCTCACCTGAGACGCAAAATCATCGAGGCGGACGTCTCGCCCAAAGAGCGAATGTGTTCTTGCTGTGGCGAAGAGATGCCGATCATTGGCACGGACATCAGCGAGCGGCTCGATCTGATTCCGGCCGAGCTCTTCGTTTGGGAAATCCGCCGTCATAAGCGCGCTTGCGGTAAGTGCAGAGAGTCGATCGCGCAGGTTCCCGCCGGCAGCGAGCCCGGTGGACTGACCACGCCGGTTGCCGGCAGTGATTATGGCTTTGGCGTTTACACGCAAATCATCACCAACAAGTTTGCCGACCATTTGCCACTGTATCGAGGTGAAGACATCTTCGCCCGCGCAGGCATGATGATCCCGAGAAACACGCAGTTTGGGATGCTTGTGAACATCGCGGCACTCGTCGCACCGCTGATCGCCTTGATGAAATCGCGAATCGTTTCGGGCCGCGTTCTGGGCGTCGATGACACGTCGGTGCGGCTGCAAGATCCTGCCTTGCCCGGCAAGATGCGAACGGCTCGCTTCTGGTTGTATCGTGGCCGCGAAGACCATCCGTACAACGTGTTCGACTTTACCGAGAGTCGTGGGCGCGACGGTCCGGCGGGATTCTTGAAGGATTTTCACGGCCACGCGGTGGTCGACGCTTATGGAGTTCACGAGGGAGTCTACCTGGGGAAACACGATCAGATCTTTGCCGCGTGTTGTAACTGTCACGCTCGCAGGAAGTTCGTCGAAGCAAAGCCGAACGATCCGGTGGCCGCTGCGCGTGCGATTGCGATGTACCGAGGACTTTATGACGTTGAGGATCGCGCGAAGCAGTGTAGTGCCGAAGAGCGTCTTGAACTTCGTCAGCGTGAATCGGCCCCGTTGATGAACGCAGCTTCATGACTGGTTGATCGAGAAGAGCAGCGATCCGCGAGTGTTGCCCAAGAGTTCGCTTGGCAAGGCCGTCAGGTACTCGCTGAATCAGTGGGATGAGTTGACGGTGTTTCTAGGCGATGGAGCGATTCCGCTTGACAACAACGAAACGGAGAGCGAGCTTCGCAGCCTGACGATCGGTCGTCAGAACTGGTGTGCGCCTGATGTACTGAGCCGAACATCGGGACGATTAGTAGGCTCAGGAGGCCTTGTTGGTAATGTTGTTGAAACCGTGGCCGTCTGATCAGCCATCGTATCTAGGGAGTAAGTTGACAGACTGCGTGGGTCTGTCGGCGAAATAGCTCTTCCGAGAATGTGGGACACAGGTGAAGTCTCAAAGCCGTGGTAGTCCTGCTAGATAGAGTCCGTGCATGGTTACTTTCAGAAATCGACGAACTCCTTCGGGAAATTGTCGCCCTCATCTCTGCTAACGCTGAGACTGTCCGGGGGTGGAAGCCCGGAATAGGAGATGATTCGAAACGACTGGAACACCTTAGCCAGTGGTGAACGGTCCATGCGATTGGTAACAATCGTGGAAGTCGCTCGAGTGATCAGTTATCGAGCGGTGTTTCGAAGGAGCAGCGGACCGCTGTTGGGAGTAAGAACGTCGAAGCCTAACGACGGATGCTTGAGTATCAACAAGGGAACCAGGGAAGCTCGCTGGAGTAGGGTTGTCACGCGACCATCTCGGCTCATGACCGAGACAGGTTCCACCGATGAGACCAGCGAGTGGCGGAGTCGCCGTAGTAGTCCGAGATTGGGAAAGCCAATCGCATGGCGAAGGGCGACAGGAAGTGTCGTTTTGGACAACGGAAGCGTTGCGGAAATCGGGAGGGTTCTCGATGAACGTGGAAGTGGTTCAAAGAAGATTGTGGGAACAGTCCAAGCAACATCGGAGTCTCCGGGAATCCACCACGCCTCTCTTCCCCGTCGATCCGTACGAGGGAGAGTTCGCGGGCTTATGGACCTGATGCATCAACCGCAATGGATTGCGGCGGCGTGCGACCGAGTGCTTGCCCGTTCCCGCGGCAAAGCAGCAGGCGTCGATCGGGTGACCGTGTCGGAATTTCAACAAAACCGCCGAGCGAACCTCGAAGCACTACGCCTGGAATTGAAACGTGGAACTTATCAGCCCATGCCGCTTACGACGTGTGATGATTCCCAAAGCGAACGGCAAACTGCGTTCGCTCGGGATTCCGTGTCTGCGCGACAAGATCGTTCA
This sequence comes from Pirellulaceae bacterium, assembly GCA_963767665.1. GTDB lineage: Bacteria > Planctomycetota > Planctomycetia > Pirellulales > Pirellulaceae > Rubripirellula. The sequence goes on along the minus strand of CAVYFC010000001.1, from coordinate 2,373 downwards.
AGAAGCCATTCGCATGGCCCTGGAACCGATCTACGAGGCCGAGTTCCACGAAAATTCTTACGGGTTTCGTCCCAATCGGAGCACGCATCACGCCGTTCTTCGTTGCCAACAGATGTTGCAGAAACGCTTCACCTGGGTAATCGAAGGCGATGTCAAAGCGTGCTTCGATGAGATTTCTCACAAGGCCATTCTTGGCTGCCTACGAGAGAAAGTGATGGACAACAAGTTCCTTGCTCTGATCGCTAAACTACTTAAGTCTGGCGTGAGCGTGGAAGGCGTCGTTCATCCGACCGAGAAAGGAGTCCCGCAAGGCGGTGTCGTTTCACCACTGCTTTCAAACGTCGTTCTGAATAAGCTCGATTGGTTCCTGCATCGTCAGGGCCGTCACGGACTTGAGTCAGGCTACGCTTGGAAGGCGGGGCGTCCCAACGTTCGTTTCGTTCGCTATGCGGATGACTGGTGCGTGTTTATCACGCGAGCCTCAAAGCATTACGCCCAGCGGTTACGTGATCAAATCCAAGATTCGGTTGGCCCAGCAATGTGGGGTCGAACTTTCCATGGAGAAGACACGCATCACGCACGTGCGCGAAGGATTCAACTTTCTTGGATTCTGCTTGCAGTTGGGAGTTGGATGCGGTGGAAAACATGTTCCCAAGGTCAGAATCCCAAGGAACGCCCTGACCAGCGGTATTCGAAGACTGAACGAAGCAATGCGTTGGCAACCAACCCAGCAAAGTGGTGCCGCTCGCTTGGTCCGCGGATCAGCGGTCGTTACCGGATGGGCCAATTACTATCGGATCGGACATGACTTCAGTCGTGCCGCCAATACGTTGGACTTTTACGCTTACTGGATTGGTGTCAAAGCCTTGTGTCGCCGATACGACATATCGGCCGCTCAATGCATTCGAAAGTACGGTCGTGGTGACAATCTCAACATTGGCGGAAGCTACATGTTGAAACGCGCCCAAGATGTGCAGATGTCTTGGAGGCAGGAATCGCCAAAGCCGTACAACCCCGGTACTGGTTGCTACCTCGATGATGTCGACTGGGAAGCCGAAATTCGGCAATACGAAAATCGGCAACGCCCCGGTCGCATGGATTTCAAGGCGTTGGCGCTCTTTCGCGATGGCCACCGATGCCGTCAGTGCGGGAGCAGAGTCACGACTGAGACCTCGGAAACGGACCACATCAAACCTGTTCACTGTTTCGCCAATTTCGCCCAAGCCAATCACTTGTTTAATCTGCAGACGCTGTGTCAGCGGTGCCACAAGGAAAAGCATGGTGCGAAGTCATCAAGGCATTCTGGAAAGCCGGATGCAGGGAAAGCCTGCACGTCCGGTTTGGGGTTGGGGCCCGGGTGAGACTCCCGGGCCTACACCACTGTTCGTCGGCTCCACGTCGCGGTGGCGAAGTGGCCGCAGCGATGTACAGCTTGGTGTCATCGGCGGCGCGGCATCATCTGGATGTCTGGGCTTACGTGGACGATTGTCTTCGCAAGCTTGCCGGTGGCTCGACGGACTACGAATCGTTGCTTCCGGATGTTTGGCGAGGCTGCCATCCCGAGAGCATTCGAGTGTATCGTGATGCCGAGCAGGCGTCGCGACGATTGACAACTCAGCAACGCCGCGTGCGTCGGCGCGAAGCCAGGGTGGCGTGATGTCGGACTTGACCGAGCGAATCCAATTGACGAGTGAACATCGCGACTTGATCCTGAAGTACGGCTACGTGTCCGGCCGTTTGGAGGCGTCGCTTCGTCGTTGGCCGAAGGATCAAGTGATTCGCCGAGTTGGGATGACTCGGGTGGAACTGCACCTGCTGATCGGCGACCTGAGCCACTCGTGCGTCAAAGGCAAAGCGGGCCGCGATGTAGAGGCGGTCAATGACCTGTGCGAGCACCTGGAGTACGCCCAGCGAACCGGCGACGGCGACCTGGACATCTTGTGGTGAAATGCACTTGGTCTCTTCCGTTAGGTCGCGGCAGAAATCAGACGTGATGGCGAGCAAGGCTATCGCCAGCTTCATGGGTCTTCTGGCCGTAGGTTACCAGCGATGCTACCGCGAAAGCGTTTTGATCTCTCGTGGCCCGTGGTGGATCGATAGACGCCTGACTCCCTCGTGACATGCGATGCGTGATCCAGTGGGTCTTTCTTTTAGCAAAAGACCGAATCCCTTGACCGCACTTCGCGCCGCCCCTTGGGAGTCGAGCGGAAGTAGAGCTCAGAGACACCCCAGTGAGATCAAAACGCAGCATCAGCGGCAGCGCCGATGAACTGCGTGCTAGAGACGTGGGAAGCGGCCGCCACCGAATTGACGGGGCGACGATTGGCCGCCGGCAGCTTCCCCGACAGCAAGGCCACCCTGGGCAGATAGAAC